>NZ_FQXJ01000052.1 GCF_900129935.1 Desulfosporosinus lacus DSM 15449
TATTACCTACGGCCTTTATTAAAATGGCTGACGCTATAATGGCTTGGTATTATGGCGATGACGACTATAAAACGTTCAACGGTTATAGACTTTCTGCCATTGATGCCTCACTCTTGGAACTTAACAATTCGGAACGATTGAGAAATGCTTTTGGTTATTCTGAATCTAAGAATGTAAAACTCGCACGTGCCAAGGCCTCCTGTATTTATGACCTCGAAAATGATATGGTCATCACCTCCAAAATTGCAAGCTATTTTACGGGTGAAAGAGAGATTGCCATCGATCTGATTGAGAAATTAAAACAGATGGGATTGAAAAATGATCTGATACTTTTTGACAGAGGATACCCTTCAAGACAGTTTTTCGCTTACTTAGAAGGTAGTGAAGTAAACTATCTCATGCGGGTAAAAAATCAATCCATGAAGGAAGTCAATGAGGCGATGGAACCCGATCAGATCGTACAGATCAACGTCGGTAAAGAAACGATCAAGGTGCGTGTTGTTCGATTCATGCTAGATTCGGGGGTTGAAGAAGTCCTAGTCACCAATTTATTGGATGAAAGCTTTAGTATTCAACAGTTTAAAGCGCTTTATTTTAGACGTTGGGGAATTGAAGTAAAATATGATGAACTAAAAAACAAGCTTCAACTTCAAAACTTTACGGGCGATACAAAAATTGCCGTTGAACAAGATTTTTATGCGTCCATGTATTTATCGAATATGGTGGCACTAGCAAAAAATGAAGCGAACGAGAAAATTGCACACAATAATCAGGATAAAGATTTGAAGTATGAATACAAGGTTAATACAAGCATACTTATCGGTAAATTAAAAGACTCGTTGGTACTCATGCTATTAGAAGACAATTCAGAAAAACGCAGTGCAATGCTTAATCGTATAATGGAACAAATCCCGAAAAACATGGTGCCTATTCGTCCCGGTAGAAGTAAACCCCGTAATATGGGGCGTAAAGCTCCTAAGCATTCCCTAAATCAAAAGAGATGTTTGTAACTCACTTTCCGAAAATAATAACCCATTTTGATTAGACGCTGATATCAAGGGCCAGCATTCAAGGACTTGTAAAAATTTAGG
>NZ_FQXJ01000051.1 GCF_900129935.1 Desulfosporosinus lacus DSM 15449
TCGCAAGAGGCAAGCTCCCATATGTAGGAGTCCGATATATGTTCAAGTCTTTCAAACTTAAATTCATCAAGAGTCTTCATAACAGGGAAGCCGGCCTTTTTAATCCTGCGCCTCTGCCCAGCAATCTGCCTCTGCGACACCTCTAGTTTCATAGTCTCACAAAGGAATTTGTCATATCCATCACCGGGGGAGAGCTGCCGGACAACGTTTTCATAGCCCACAAATGCTGGTGTTCTGAGTTGCTTTGCATAAAGCTTGATGGTCTCTTTAGTGGGGTTGATTTCGTTGGTATGTGTCCCACTCATACCGCAGCGCCCCTGTTCATAAGGGCATTATACTTGTCAATCTGAGGCGTTAGCACTTTAATATCTAGTTTTGAAGGTAGCCTTTCCGGTGTATCGACCGGTGTTAGAACGGCTCGAATCAGCTCGACCGATAGTTCAGGATTATTAAGGGAGCCTATAGCCGTCAGAACCTTGTTCTCTCCATAGTCAACACAAAGTCTCAATAGCTTGACCATTTCCCGTGGGCCAGACAGTCGTCTACCGGCCTCCAGCAGTTGTGTGGATAGGTTGCTTTTCACTGGTTTGGCGTTGAAAACACTGCGGGGTCGTTTTTCAATTAGGTCAATGTAGTGCTCTAGCCGGTATTTGGTTTGTCCTCTTTCGTAACAGCGGGGATACCTAGCAATCTCAGTATTTCGGTATATCATCACTACCTCGTTGCCATATCCTTTGACGCTAATTTCTTTGTCGGCATACTTAACCGGCACGGAATAGTGGTTGTAATCAAACCTTACCGTCGAGAAATCACTCACTCTTTGCGTTATACTCTTGCTTGGGTCGAATCTGTAGCGTGGAAGCATTGTCAGCCTCACTCTTGTAGTCAGCGCCATCTCACCGACAGTTTGATCACGGCCAGTTATCTTATGGCCACGGTATTTTAAGCATCTACGCAGTATCTCTGCGTTTAGCTCGTCAAGGGTTTCCACTCTGGGTATGGGCACCAAAATATTGCGCCTTACCCAGCCAACAAGTCCCTCAACCAGGCCTTTTTCATGCCCTGCTGCTATGTTGCAGAAGTCGCATTGAAAGGCATAGTGTGCGGCCAACGCCTGGTATCTATCTTGAACTTTGGCGTGAATGCCAAAACCCTCCTTTACCGCAACTTTGGCGTTATCGAATATCATTCGTTTTGGAGCACCCTCGAAATAGTCGAATCCGGTAATCTGGGCTTCGAGAAAACTTTCTTCGTTCTGGCGATAGAATGCTTTACAGAACATATCTGCGCTATAACACTCCCGCATACAAAACAGGTTTAGCTTCACTTTTTTACCGCTGATGTAGGCGGTTGCCTCGCCCCAGTCAATCTGGATCGCTTCACCAGGATCATAAGATAATGGAACAAATACCTTTGCTTGTTTGTCTTTAAGGTTGGCAACAATTTCACGAATGGTCGATTCACCACCCATAAAGTCTGCTTCATCTACAAGACGGTCATATATCCGCTTTGCGGTATGCTTTTGTTTTTTAATATTCTCGGCCTCATCAGTGGCTAGGCAAGTTTTAATGAATTCCATCACCTCATCGGTTACCACATACCTCTGACGACCACTTATTCCTTGCCGTTCCCATGGGACCAGTGATCCCTCACAGTATTTCTTAACCGTATTGCGAGATATCCCAAGCAATTTTGCTATATCCCTCTGTGACTTGCCTTCATGCTCATGTAGATAGCGTATCTTTTTATAAACATCCACTTCTATTGACACCCTTTCACCCCTGTACGTCAGCTTCTTACTGATCT
>NZ_FQXJ01000017.1 GCF_900129935.1 Desulfosporosinus lacus DSM 15449
CAAACCCTCGAAGATAAATTTCTTAAGATAACAGGAGGGTCTGGAATTGCGTAGAATGCTTAATTTAATTCAAAATGAGAACATGAAGATCTATCACCAGATGAGTACCTACATTATGTTGGGTCTATTGATCGTAGTGGTTATTGCCGGCGGTTTTATTTCCACAAATGGTGGACCAGGACAACAAGCTACAACAAACTCAGATTGGCGAACAAAGCTTACTGAGGAGAACACTAATCTTCAAGCATCTTTGCAACAGTCGCAGGGTATTGTAGCAGAAGAAAGTAGTGCCCAAATTGAGAAAATTATTGAAACTAACAATTACCGCCTTGAGCATAATTTGCCTCCGGAGTATGGAGTATGGGGGTTTGTAACGGAGTTTTCCGTTTTAGTAGAGTTAGTCTCCTTGTTCGTAATTATTATTGCCGCAGGGATCGTCGCTGGAGAATTTAATACTGGAACCATAAAACTATTGTTGATCAGACCAATAAAACGATGGAAGGTTTTGTTATCGAAATACATAGCCGTTTTATTGTTTGCTTTCGTTGCGCTGATCCTTCTTTTCGTTGCGACATTTGTAGTAGGTGGAATATTTCACAGCTTTAGTGGCTTAAATCAACCTTATCTTGGCTATAAGAATGGAAATGTGACTGAAGTAAATATGCTGTGGCATATTTTCATAAACTATGCCTATGCATGCGTTAATTTGCTGATGATGGTTACTTTCGCATTTATGATTTCCGCGGTTTTCCGTAACAATACCTTAGCAGTAGGGATTTCCTTGTTTTTGATGTTTACGGGTACTATACTGGTAAGTTTGCTTAGCAAATATAGCTGGGTGAAATATATCCTCTTTGCCAATATAAATTTGACAGTCTACACAGATGGAACTCCCGTCGTTAAAGGGATGACGATGACCTTCTCTTTGATGGTACTGGCGGTCTATTTTATAGTCTTCAATCTCATCTCTTGGTATGTTTTTATGAAAAGAGATGTAGCGACTTAAATTCTTACATTACTACTCTTTGGGGCTCATCGGAAGGAAAGCCTAAGCCAGAGTCTGGCCTGCTTTCGAGGCAGCCTCAAAGATTCTCACAAAAATGCTGATACGCATATCAACTAAATTTTTATTGCATAAAGGATATAGTATACTATCTATAACTATATGCAAGGAGGTGTTTTGTATGGCTACAGCAGAGGGAAGTAAAACGGCTGTATCAATATAAGCTTGCAACTTATCAAAGTGACTTTGTACCATCTACTCAATTAATTGAAGAATCCCTTGTATTAAGTCATGCTGAAATAATCAGAGTATGTGAAGATGCTATTAAGGATTCTATCTTGGATGATCATAAAATAACACAATCCAAGATGCTGAACCTAGTTAAAGAGAGATTAACGTTATATTCTGGAAAGGAGGCGTAACGGTTGTCGGTTGAAAAGAAGAATATATTTTTGCATGACACAAACACATCCATTCCGTATATTTCTCGCTCAATGCCAGGTGGGAAAAATTATCCTCAACGAGAAAATAGTAAGGCCCATGCTACGTTTATTGAGAGAAAATTGAACGAATGCTACGAGCGTTCAGCAGAACTAACTTATAACGACTATCCTGATGAGTACGACGCATAATTAATTAATGACAACAATTATAAGTATACAGGCAACACTGGGCAAAATTGACATGAGAAAAGAGGATTTACCATGGCAGAAATAAAATACGAAATCAAAGAAACAATCGGAGTCCTATCGGAATCTGCAAAAGGCTGGTCGAAAGAACTAAACCTTGTTAGTTGGAATGATAATGCTCCAAAGTATGACATCCGAGAATGGTCACCTGACCATACGAAGATGGGGAAGGGCGTAACGCTCACCAAGGAGGAAATGAAGAAGTTGAGGGATTTGCTGGCTGGTTTGAATTTTATAAAGTAGTTGAGCATATAAAACCGCGTGTGGTGGCCTAAAACAAGTGAAACAGCCAATGCTCGTGGGTCTGCAAATATATTTATAATAGTTATTACCGTGTATAAAAGGGCTCATTTATTAGTGGCCCCAAAAAGAACGAATCGTTGCCATACCCCTTTATGCGTCAGAAGCAATAAGAGCTACCTATAGTTAGCCAAATTTTAATCCATGTATAAATGGAAATTTATACAAAATAGCTATATTCCATAGATACTACTACTTGAAGGCCATGGTCCTATTGTACTACCTCCATAAGTTGCAGTATGACTCCCACTCAAGTCCCAGTTTTGTCCCCCCGATGGATTCGTAGCAAATACCGGACATTGTGAATAAGTAGTGCTAAAGTCACCATTACTATTATTGTTTATAAGGGTGCCATCCATATATAACCAGCCACGTTCTGTAATTGAATCAGCCTTCACATCACAACCCGTAACGACATAACCCTGTATTTGAGAACTAGTATGATTAATGACACAATAATAAGAAATTATGTTCCAAGCATAGGCGGCTGATGAACATAATAATACAAATGCTAGCGTTAATGTAATAACTAACCCTTTTTTTTCATTATTTTGTCTCCTTAACTATATGATCAATTTTCACTGGTTCCTTTTTTGATATATCAAATTTTGTTAGAGAGATAGTCCCATCAGCATGCTTTATCGCTATTGAAGCTATATTGTTTCCTTCGAGAAAATATATTGGAATTTTATCACCGGGTACGAAAGTCTTATTATCTGTCAATATACCAAGAGCAATTAATAGTTTGGATCTTACATCGGCACTCTCTTTTGCAATTTTATCATTAAACACATCGCTATCATAAAGAACCTTTACATTATTTGTATTAATATCAAAGGTTTCTATTGCCAAGTCTTTCACGTTTGTCTCTACTTCGATTAATTTGCTGCCTTTTTTGACTATATCATTAGAAAAAGCACTAGTATTAAATGTGACCAATAATGTAATTGTTAAAGCTAATACTCCCCCAATTATAGTTAAGAAATATTTCTTTTTATTCATTTGTGAACCGCCTTTCATTTAGTTAATTAATCTAACACTCTTTTGTAAATATTTGGAAAGACCCACCTCCAACGTTTTAATAGGATTATATCCAAATGGCTGGGGAAAAATATTTATTATTTACGCTAAATTGTCTGTATATAGCATTCCTCCCTACTTTGCTTGTTTGATTTCCCCCCTTCAATATATAGAGGGGGTGACCTTGTCAAAAGGTTACATGAATTTCATTGTTTTCTAAAATTATTTGGTAAGATTAAAAAGAGGCATGAACCAGTCTCCTTTGCTAACCTTCTCTAATACAAATTACTATACTATAATCAAAATATTTTTACACCGAATATCATACTGCAAGATACCACAATTAGTTTGTGGTCAACTTAAATCGCATTAAAACAAATGGTCCCCGCTACCTTTCTATATCCACCAACTGATTTGTTAAATTCGCTACTTAAAGACTAAATGATTTCTAGTTCTACTTTGGTTCCCTTTGAGTCCTATAACCAGCATTTCGTAAAGTCCATCCAAACATTATTCTCCATTTTCGTTCAAATTCATCTTTGAGAGTTAATTTACCTGTTTTCATATTCGAGTTTTTTGGCTCTCGCAGAGTGTTTTTGTTCGAAAGCCCAAAGTCCGTTTTCCTCTCGCTCACGTTGATTTACTATGGCGTTTGTTTCGGGTTTTCCTATTCGGGTCTCGTCTAGTCCTTGTGGAGTGGCTAGTTGCCAACCTGAGCATACCCCCCATAGGATTGTATATTAAGAGAAGGATGTGTATGCCCGTTTATAAACTCCTTATAAACAGTAGGGATTTATTCCTTGAAGAATTTAATGAAGAAATATTTAATGTATTGGTTGAGAAGATAGAGTTCACACCAAACGCACTTAGTTTTTGAATGGGATGAGTGTGGAGTAAATAGTGGATTAAAAGTAGAGGGGAATTTCATCAGAGAAATTAATTCTAAAAACACTTAGCTCCCTGTTGGTTCAAATTACCTTCTCGACCCCGGCACAGTCAAAGTTTAGATCTGCATCCCTTGATATGACAGGGTTAATTATTAAACACATACATTTAACAAAGCCTTGCTTTGAAGGTTTTTAGTAAAGAGGAGATAAAAGGGGAAATGTAGAATAGTTTAGGAGAATCAAGAGAAAAAGTGGATTCTAAAATAGATCAAGATGATGTTTCCATTGAATGTAGTTTTATACCTTATAAGGGGAGAGGTTCTTATGAATTCAACGACTAAATCAAAGTTGCAAATCGATATTGTAAACGTAGGACATGGGGACTGTATAATAATTACATGGAGAAATAATTTTAATCAAGAAAATTGGCACTGCATTATTGATTCAGGTGATGGATCTACTACTGCAAACACATCTATAGATAAAATAATTATAAAAAGAAAAATTAAAAAGTTTGATTTAGCGATTTTGACACACTTTGATTCGGACCATATAGGAGGCTTTTCTAATATTATAGATAAAGTTAAGGTTTTGAGATATTGGTCACCTTATACACCTGCTTTTGAAAAATATTTATGGTTATTTGGGCAGAGAGGTATCAATGCCATAAAAAGAGCTAAATCTATTGAAGAAAAATTATTAAAACAAAATGCCCTTATCGAATCTCCTGTTGAAGGTTGTATGTTATCTCCAACGGATGGTCTAAAGATTACTGTTCTTTCACCTCCAATTAAAATTTTTGAAAAATTATTAGAAGAAAAAGACATAGAAAGTTTATTTGGACAATATCCAACTTTTTTAGGTGATCTAGTTATTGATAATAATGATATAGACTTAGAGCAAGATCAAAGGTTGCTTGTACAAAGTATGTATTCTAGACTTTTCAAAGGAATGATTAGAAGAAATTTAGTTGAAGAAAATAAAGAAATTAATAATGATAGTACACAAATAAATTTAGGCAAAATAGATATAGATAAACAATTAATTTGCAATAAAATGAAGGTTGAACCTGAATTTTTTGGGAATAATGTGTTAAATGATACAAGCCTTGTTTTTAAAATAGATTGTTTTATAGAAAAAAAGTGGTTTAGCATGTTATTCCCTGGTGATTTAGAAAATTGGTTATATTTAATTGCTAAACATTCAAATATACTTAAATCTGATTTTTATAAGGCTAGTCACCATGGTAGTAAAGCATACGTAGGTAATGATGAAGCATACGATGAAGTAATTCAAACAATTAGACCCAATATTACAGTTGTTAGTGCTAATGGGAAACATAAATTACCAAGGATAAAAACACGTAATTCATTAATTAGATGGTCTACAAACGTATTCTGTACCCAAAATCGATGCAATGAATATTTTAACATTGATGGTTCATTAGCTTCTTCTGGTAATAACTCTTGTTTTGACTTTTATAAATGTAAATCTAAGGAAGGAAGTATTTGTTTTAAACTAGAGCAAAATAAAATTTCAGTAAATTCTCAATCTTGTTATGGAACTTATTCAGTAAATAACTATCCGGTAATTCAATTCCAACAGCATTTAATTCCAGATGATAGTATTTTAACAAGATTAACTGAAAATGAAATTATTCAACAAACGAAATGGGTTTTAAATAAATTAAAAGTAATTCATGAGGAAAGAAAGAAAGGTCTAAAAGACTTGGGATCCGAAGCTGTAACCTCTAGTGAAATCTACTCAATTTCACTTCAAGAAAATAGAAATTTAGTCCAGAAACAAATAGACCAAATTTTTGAATATGGTTATAGTAATAACTATTTATGGGCAAGCAACGAAAGAGGTAGGTGGCAGAAAGCTTATTCAACGCCTGGAAAAGATGATATTAGAGTAATGTGGAATATTATTAAACGAGCTGATATTTTATTATTAAACATAAAGGAATTGCAAAAAGGTATATCATCCAACATTCTAAACGCAAGCAAGGATTTACTTTCTGAATATATTGAAAAACAAACGGCATTTCCCAAAGAGTTAGTTGAAACTTATTGTTGGCCGTTATTAATTAAAACAATTATTCGTAATTATGAATGTTTTGGACTTACATATACTACATATAAATCTGCTTATGTATGGCTCTTACTGGTTAAATATGATAAAGATTATGGTACAATCATGGCAGATATGCTCTCTGATTTTAAAACAACTTTTAACTTAAATGATGACTACTTTTACCTTAATGAAGATCAAAAGTTCTATGAATACTCTAAAAGTTTTATAAATGAAGGTAACATAATTAGAATTTGTAGTTCATTAAGGAATGACTATAATAATAAGAAATCTCCAGAAAAGTTGGCTATTTCTAATATCTTTGAAATTCTAAATAATAAGCGTGAAGTAAAAATTGTTAGACTAGAGTAGTTTTTTTAAAAGTAATTGTCTTTAGTTAGTTCATAAGAAAGTTATTATATTCCTTTTAGCATATTATTCATAAAGCGGGGAATGGTCTCCCATGGCTTCTGCGCTGAAGTTCAGTTTTAGCTGAAAAAGTCATTCGCAAGAGATAAATAAAATGGGGCTGAAACAACATGATCAAGTTGTTTCAGCCCCATAATTCATATGAGAACATTTGCAGTTAGGTGAGAACTAATTTCATGGCTTGCTCAATATTAAAGCATAAATAACATTTCTGCATACGTAGGAAGCGGCCAGAGTTCTGAATCAATAATCGTCTCAAGTTTATCTCCGTCAATCCTGAGAGCTCCCATGGCTTTAAAGACTACATCTCGGTAATTAACGGCTTGCTCATAGGCATCTGTCAGAGACGCAGCTTCCTGAGTAACGGTTTCAAGGGTGGTTAAATTTGTTTTAAGGGAAACCAAAGTTGCGCAGAGGTCGATCAAGAGGCCTTCTTGGACAGATACATCGACAGCACTTGAAGCGGATTTTATGGCATTGATTGAACTAGCTAATTCAGTGGAATATTTGACGGCGGCAGGAATAATTTTATGCTTAGCCATGTCAATCATGGTTAAAGCCTCAATGTTAATTTGTTTAGAATATTGCTCTAAGCTGATTTCATAGCGGGATTCTAATTCTATTTTATTCAGAACTTGATGTTTTTCATAGAGTTCAATGGTGGACTCCCGTAGCAGAACTCGTGCGGAATCAACAGTTGAAGTGATATTGGGAAGTCCGCGTTTTGTTGCTTCTTCAACCCATTCTTCAGAATAGCCGTTACCATCAAAGAGGATTCGATGATGCTTAGTAGCTGTTTCCTTAAGCAACTCCAGGAGGGCTTGATCGAAGTCTGTTGCTTTTTCGAGGCGATCTGCAAATTGGGAGAAGACTTCAGCAAATATAGTATTGAGTACTACGTTTGGACCTGAGATGGATTGAGAAGATGCTACCATTCTGAATTCAAATTTGTTGCCGGTAAAAGCGAAGGGGGAAGTGCGATTGCGGTCTGTAGAGTCTTTACGGAAGGCGGGCAGGGTGATTACACCGCTGGCTAATCTCTCCCCTTGAAGGGAACGAGTGACTTCCCCATTTTGCAACTGCTTAAAGATATCTGAGAGTTGTTCGCCTAGGAAAACAGAGATGATGGCTGGAGGGGCTTCGTTTGCACCAAGTCTGTGGTCATTCCCAGGAGTGGCTGCTGAAAATCTCAGTAATTCTGCATAATCATCAACAGCTTTAATGATAGCACATAAAATCGTTAGGAATTGCAAGTTTTCATGGGGAGTCTTACCGGGATCCAAGAGGTTAAGTCCATCGTTGGTGGACATTGACCAGTTGTTGTGTTTGCCGGACCCATTGACTCCAGCAAAGGGTTTTTCATGAAGCAAGCAAACCATGTCATGACGCAGGGCAACTTTTTTCATGGTATCCATGACAATTTGGTTGTGGTCAGTGGCAATATTTGTTGTTCCAAATATAGGAGCCAACTCAAATTGTCCCGGAGCCACCTCGTTATGTTGAGTTTTGGCAAGAACGCCCAGCTTCCATAAATCAATATTTAAGTCATGCATAAAGGCAGCTACCCGAGCTTTTAAACTACCGAAGTAATGATCTTCAAGTTCTTGCCCCTTTGCTGACATCGCTCCGAAAAGAGTCCGGCCTGTGAGCATAAGGTCCATACGTTGGTCGAAGAATTTCTTGTCAACGAGAAAATACTCTTGCTCTGCACCGACTGTGCTGGTGACACGGGTAGAGGTGGTATTGCCAAAGAGTCGTAATAAACGCAAAGCTTGTGTAGAGAGGGTTTGCATAGAGCGCAAGAGAGGGGTTTTTTTGTCGAGAGCTTCACCGGTGTATGAACAGAAGGCTGTTGGAATACATAAGGTTAAAACACCGCCATCTTCTTTAAGAAAGGCTGGAGATGTACAGTCCCAAGCAGTATAACCTCTTGCTTCAAACGTAGCGCGAATCCCGCCACTTGGGAAGGACGATGCATCCGGCTCACCCTTTATTAATTCTTTACCGGAAAACTCCATAACCACGCGGCCATCTTGGGTAGGAGAGATGAAAGAATCATGCTTTTCCGCAGTGATTCCGGTCATAGGTTGAAACCAATGGGTAAAATGGGTTGCTCCCTTTTCAATGGCCCAATCTTTCATACTGTTGGCCACAACTTCAGCTACATCAGGGTCTAGAGGGAGCCCCTCTTCAATTGTATTGCGTAAAGATTTGTAAGTAGCTTTTGGTAAACGCTCTCTCATTATTGCGTCATTAAAGACGTTTTCCCCAAAAATATCCATTGATCATTGCCTCCTTTTAGTTTTAGCTTTTTTGTAAAAAACAAAAAAACGCTCCCCTCAAAGATTATACAATAAATCTTCAAAGAGCGTCATTGCTCTATTTGAATATGATATAAACTTAACATTTTATTGAACCGTTGACAAGAGAAAATTTTATATGTATACAGTATAAAATTTGAAGAGATTACAGGGCATAAACAGAAGGTATTTTGACTGAATTAACGAATTAATATGTATATTCAGAAATATTAAAGAAAGGAGAGCGGTTCTTGAAAGTACCTCATTTAAAATTGGGAACGAAAATTGCGATCCTCTCCTTTATTCTGGTTTTACTGTCTGTGGTATTAGCCGGAGTGGTTATAGTCAACCGTATTTCAAGTAAGATGGAACAAGAGATTGGACATAGGGCTATGGCAATCTCTCGTACTGTGGCTCAATTACAGGAAGTTCAAGAAAATCTAAATAAGCAAGAGGGCTCTAAGTGGATTCAACCACTTGCTGAGCGAATACGCATTGCAACCGGAGTTGAATATATTGTGATCTTTAATATGGAAAGAATGCGTTATTCTCATCCGTATTTAGATCGGATAGGAACTGTTTTTAATGATGGAGATGAGGGACCATCCTTAGAAAGAAAGGAATATCTTTCTCAGGCGGTTGGGGTAATGGGCCCATCAATACGTGCGTTTGTACCGGTTCTGACGGATGAAGGAACCCGACAGGTTGGAGTAGTAGCGGTGGGAATTCTCGTGCCGACAATTAGAGATATAGTGGGTACATTAAGAATCCAACTTTATTCTTCGTTGTTAGTAGGATTAGCCCTTGGAATCATAGGCTCATTTTATTTAGCGAGAAACATAAAAAAGAATATGTTTTCCCTTGAACCTAATGAGATTGCCAGGATACTAGAGGAACGTGTGGCTATTTTCCAAGCCATGGATGAAGGGGTCGTAGCATTAGATATCGAAAACCGCATTACGGTGATTAATGATAAAGCTTATCGAATAGCCGGTATAAATAGAAAGGTTCTGGGAGTTCGTTTAGATGATTTGGAAGTACTTTGTGTTCTTGCTGACCTTCTGGAAGCAAACGGTTCTTCGGAAACCACGGAACTGCTCCTTAATCAAACCTGGGTTCTTATTAATTTTCTCAAGGTGAAGGTTAACGATCAGATCGTAGGGCATGTCATTACAATTAAAGACAAAACAGAAGTGCGTAAAATGGCTGAGGAATTAACGGGAGTTAAGACCTTTATAGAAGCCTTAAGAGTCCAAAATCATGAGTCATTAAATAAATTGCACACTATTTCAGGGCTGATTCAGCTAAATAAGGCTCAAGAAGCTATGGATTACGTTTACAAAGTGACTGAGGAACAACAAGAAGTTACGAGATTCTTAAGCCATAAGGTGAAACATCCAAGTGTGGCGGGCTTACTTTTAGGAAAATATAACCGTGGTAAAGAACTTAAAGTTGACGTTTTCTTTGAGCAGGATTCCTGCTTAGGGGAGTTGCCTGAGACCTTGGATGCTAACTCGCTAACAATTATCTTAGGGAACTTACTGGAAAATGCCATGGAAGCGGTGGTGGGAAAGGCCTTATGTGAAGTGCACTGTCGTATCAAACAGGAGGAGACAGAATTGATTCTTAGCATCGAGGATACGGGGGGAGGGATAACTCCAGAGAACCAAGCTAAGATATTTCAGTGGGGGTTTTCAACAAAGGGAACCGGAAATCGAGGAATTGGTCTGCCTTTAGTTAAACAGACCATCGAAAGGCTTGGAGGTACCCTGGATTTGGAGTCAGGAAGCTGGGGTACGCGCTTTGGAGTGAAGATCCCTCTTAATTATTCTCCAAAGTTTTAGTGACGGTAGGAACACTTAATTTGAAGTTCGTTAGGAGGGGGACAAAAATGAATCCTATTGACTTAGTCTTAGTTGAAGATGATCCTATGGTAATGGAGGTCAATGAAGGATTTATTAAAAGAATCGGTGGATTTCGAATTTGTGGTAAAGCAAAAACAGGGAAGCGAGCACTGGAAATTATTCAAGAGCTGCGGCCTCGCTTAGTCATTTTAGATATTTACCTGCCTGACTTCAATGGAATTCAGATTCTTCGAGAGGTACGGCGTCAAGGAATTCCCACAGATATTATCCTAATCACTGCAGCTCAAGATGTTGCAACAGTTCAAGCAGGTTTGCGTTTTGGAGTTGTGGACTATATCATAAAACCCTTTAAATTTGAACGGATCAATACAGCCTTAAACAATTATCGAACTTACTCGGAGCAATTTAGAAATCGGGGAGAAATGAATCAAGAGGATCTGGACAGGTTGATTAAAATTCTCCCTAGTCAGGAAAATCCATCTAATCGGATCAGGGAGGAATTACCTAAGGGATTGAGAGAAATTACCCTTCAACAAGTTTATAACTTTCTTAAAGAGAGCCGTGTAGGGCTGTCGGCGGAGGGGGTGGCTGAAGGGGTTGGGTTGGCGCGAGTTACAGCACGCAGGTATCTAGAGTATCTGGAAAAGAATGAGAGAGTTATACTGGAAACTCAATATGGATCGGTAGGCAGGCCTATCAACAAATATAAAATTGTACTTTAGGTACAATTTTATTATTTTGACCAATAAGACCATAAATATCAAAAGGACCTAAAGTATTGTGAATTATCAGAATATAAAATAAACTAAAAACATTCAAACTAATAAGCGTGAAGGGATCGTACCATATGGCTAGAAAGAGCTGGATTTGCTTAATGATGATCCTTTTTCTGGGATTATCAGGTTGCAGTAATAGGATTGTAGATGGGCAGCAAGTCAATAAGGAAGAAAAAATAGTCATTAAGTTCTCACATGTTGTTGAGGAAAATACGCCTAAGGGACTGGCCGCCATACGCTTTGCTCAGCTCATTAAGGAACGGTCAGGGTGCTCCATTGAAGTTCAAGTTTTTCCGAACTCCCAATTATTTAAAGATGGCGAAGAATTTGAGGCTTTAAGTAGGGGAGATGTACAAATGATTGCTCCTGCCACCTCTAAGATGTCCCAACTATTTCCTCAGTGGCAGATATGGGATCTTCCGTATTTGTTTTCTGATCTTGAAAGTGTTCATCAAATAATGGACGGTCCCCTGGGAAAAACCTTACTTGAGCAGTTAGAAGAGAAAAATATGCGTGGACTGGCCATGTGGGATAACGGCTTTAAACATCTGACTAATAACATTCATCCAATTATCAAACTCAGTGATTTTAAAGGCTTAAGGTTTAGAGTTATGTCTCCGGGGATTTTGCAGGAACAATTTTTTAATTTTGGAGCAAGTGCTATTATTCTTCCCTTTAATGATGTTTATGAGGCCTTAAGAGAAGGCAGCGTGGAAGGTCAAGAAAATACTATATCCAATATTTACACAAAAAAATTCAGCGAAGTTCAGAAATATTTAACCCTCAGTCAACATGGTTTTATGGGATACGCCGTAATCGTGAATGCGGATTTTTGGGATCAACTGCCAACTCAAGCACGTGAAGTTATAGAAAAAACTATGTCAGAAGTAACACTTTGGGAAAGAGAGACAGCGAAAGAATTAGACGAAGAACAATTAGAAGAAATTAAAAAAATGAAAGGGCTCAATATTTACTCTTTAACCCCTCGGGAGAAAATGATTTGGAGAAAAGACTTCTCCTCTGTTTATACCAAATTTGAAAAGGAAAATGGGTCGGAATTTCTTACCGAAGTAAAGAAATTAAGTAAAGAAATGGAGTGAGCCGAAAGAGAATATTTTCAAAATGAGATTGGGAGGTGAGGCTGAGAACGGAACATGGAAATTCAGGTAATGGCTGTATGAATAAAATAAGAGGGGGAGAGAAAATGTTTAGAAAAAAACCAATCGCTTTAGCGTTAAGCACTGTCCTAGTCTTAACACTTTCTTTAGTTGGATGTGGAGGAAAACCCGCAGCTACCGGTGGGGATAAAGAAGTAAAGCCGATCATCGTTAAATTTGCTCATGTTGTGACTCCTGACACCCCAAAGGGGCAGGCAGCTTTAAAGTTTAAGGAGTTAGCAGAACAAAAAACCAATGGAAAAGTAATAGTCGAAGTATATCCTTCATCTCAGCTCTATGGAGATAAGGAGGAATTGGAGGCAGCTCAGTCAGGTAATGTGCAAATCATTGCACCATCAGTTACAAAATTAGTCGGGTTGAACCCCAAATTCCAATATACTGATCTTCCGTTCTTATTCCCAAATAATGAAGCTGTTTATAAATTCTTTGCTTCAGATCAAATGAAAGGACTCATGAATTCCTTAGATAAATACAATCTGCAAGGGTTAGCTGTCTGGCCAAATGGCTTCAAGCAATTTACCAATAATAAGCGTCCATTAGTAAGCCCGGAAGATTTTAAAGGTTTAAAGTTCAGAACTCAAGCGGGAAAAGTTTTGGAAGCTCAGTTTAAATCCTTAGGAGCAGGTTCTGCAACCATTGCTTTTGGGGAAACCTATGCTGCCCTGCAACAAGGCACGGTGGACGGACAAGAGAATACCTTTAATAACATTGATACTCAGAAATACCAAGAAACTCAAAAGTATCTTACCGTCACAAATCATGGTCGGCTCGATTATATGATCATTGTCAATAAGAGTTTTTGGTCAGGACTAGAGCCGGATATCCGCAAAGCATTAGATGATTCCATGGCTGAAGCAACTAAATATGCAGTTGAACAAGCAGAACTTCTTGATAAAAAAAGTATGGATAACCTAAAAAATAGTGGAAAAATGCAGTTCACAGAGCTAACACCTGCTCAACTGGGAGTTTTCCAAGAAACTATGAAACCAGTTTATGCCCAATTTGAAAGTGTCCTCAGCAAAGAGTTAATCGACGCTGCCATTAAAGCCGGACAGAAATAAGTCAAGTCTCTTCCAAATTAAAGGGATAATGAGGGTTCTTCTTGCAAGAACCCTCATTATATCAAAAGAAGTACGAGTATAATTGCATAGATTGAGGTGAATGAATATGAGAAAGTTTTGGCGAGTCTTTGAATTCCTGGAGGACATCGTTTCTGGGGGCCTGCTTTCGGTTGGTGTTACGATGATTTTCTACGGGGTTATCATGCGCTATGTGTTTAATGATGCGCGTTCTTGGGTTGATGAGATTTCTCAATACACGATTATCTGGGGGACCTTAATTGGAACCAGTGTAGCTTTGCGCAATGATCATCACATTAAGGTAGATATGCTATTTAATGTCTTGTCGAAAAGGGTGCAGTACTATGTAACTTTGTTTGCGCATACGGTTGGAATCACCTTTAGTCTTTTCCTTTGGTTTTATGGCTTTAAATTGGTCTCGTTCACCCACAATACAGGGCAAGTATCTACGGACGTAGGAATTCCTCTGTATATGGTTTACAGCATTCTTCCGCTGACTGGAGCGCTTTTAACGTTTCGCTTTGTAATCAAACTATATGAAGCTGCACGTAATACCGGCGGGGCCGGTAAAGTGGCGGAAAGGATGTAATAAAATGTTAGTAGCGTTATTGTTTATACTTTTCGTTGTTTTCTTTTTATTGAACGTTCCTATTGCCATAAGCTTGGCAATGTCCACAATTGCGCTTATTGTCACTACGGAAACCTTTAATCTAATGATGATTCCTCAACGGATGTTCGCTGGACTGAATTCGGCGACATTAATGGCGATACCAGGCTACATTCTAGCAGGAGTTTTAATGTCTCGCGGGGGAGTCTCAAAATACTTGATTGAGAGTTTGCGGTCTTGGATTGGGCATTTACCCGGAGGTTTATCCGTAGTTACTATTTTAGCATGTATGATTTTTGCAGCGATATCCGGATCGAGTCCTGCGACTGCGGCGGCCATCGGGGCTATAATGCTTCCGGCTATGGTGGCAGGCGGTTATCCAAAACGCTATGCAATGGGACTGATTGCAGCCGCCGGGACACTCGGTATTTTGATTCCTCCCAGCATTCCTTTAATTGTTTATGGTGTTACAGCTGATGAATCAATCGGAAAGCTGTTTATGGCTGGAGTAGTACCCGGCTTGATTTTAGGTAGTATTCTGGTAGTTTCCGCCATAATCTATGCCAAGAAGCATAACTATGGTCACGGTCGAAAATACACTTGGTCTGAACGGTGGAAGGCCTCTCTAAAGGCCATACCTGCGGCCCTGTTACCTGTGGTTATTTTAGGAAGTATATACTCGGGAATTTGTACCCCGACAGAAGCAGCGGTGGTTGCCGTCTTCTACACTCTGGTTGTTTCCATCTTCATTTACCGAGAACTTCACTTTAAAGACATTCGTGGAATTTTAAGGGAAACAATTAATACATCTTCGATGATCTTTCTGATCATCGCCGCAGCTTTAGTCTTTGCACTCTATTTAACAAATAATCAAATACCTAATAAAGTCGCTGATTGGATAAGTGATGCAAATCTAAATATTTTGATGTTTTTTTTGGTCACTCAACTGGTTTTCTTTATAATGGGCACTTTCTTAGAAGCAGTATCGGTTATCTTAATTACTTTGCCAATCTTATTGCCGATTATTAAGCAATTAGGCATTGATCCGATTCATTTTGCTATTGTCATGACTGTGAATATGGAATTAGCGATGATCACTCCGCCTGTAGGCTTAAATCTATTTGTTGTCAGTTCAATGGCTAGGGAACCTTTGGGAGAAGTTGTTAGAGGAGTCATTCCTTTTATAGTTCTGATGATTGCCGCGATGATCCTGTTTGTTATTTTCCCCGAGCTGTCACTCTATATCCCACGTATATTAATGGATTAATTGTTATTCGCATAGATGCCTTATTTGAAGCTTTCGTTAGGCCGTCAGGCAATACAACAATTCTTATTACAGGAGAATCCGGTACTGGAAAAGAGTTGTTTGCTCACGCAATTCATGGCACAAGTTTGCGTCTTGACAAACCATTTATCAAGGTCAACTGTGCTGCTATTCCGGAAATACTGCTCGAGAGCGAGTTTTTTGGACATGAAAAGGGTGCATTTACAGGGGCGTTAAAAACAAAACTGGGAAAGATGGAGTTAGAAAGGGTAGGTGGGTCACAAACGATCAAAGTGGATGTTCGCGTAATTGCTGCAACTAATCGCAATTTGCTCCATTTAAAGTTGCAGATTTGGTTTGCATCAAAATTATACTACTTTAAAGTACAGCTGGAATCAGCTAAACAAAAGGATGAAAAAATTTTTACTAATAAAAATCAGAAAAGTTACTAAATTCTATCTATTTGGCACAGAGATTGCTATCTATAGATATAGAAGCAAAAACATAAATGGAGGATTAGACAAAGATGTTCACTCTACAGAAAAAATACTAGAATTACTCGGCAAATGACTTCGGAAGAGAGGATTGAGAATATGAGTACGACACAAAGTCCTTACCACTTTTTAATTCGAAGAGTTCACTCTATTTTAGGTTTGGTGCCAATAGGATTCTTTCTGACCTTTCACTTGATTCTTAATTTAACAGCCCTTGGGGGGGCGAAACAGTATGACCTGATTATAAGTACCATGCAAAGTTTCTCGGGGATTTTCATTATTGAACTTGTCGTCATATTTATACCTATCGCCGTGCATGCGATCTATGGAACATGGGTGGTCTATACCGGGCAGGTCAATATTTTAAGCTATAAATACGCCCGAAATTGGTTCTATATTATCCAGAGAATTTCTGGCCTTTACACTTTTGTCTTTGTAATTATTCATGTTTATCTTTTGCGTTTCGGAGAAGCAAATTTTTCAGCGTTGTCACAATTTTTGAGTCAGCCTCTGGGATTGCTCTTTTACGTTCTTGGCGTATTGTTCTCAATCTTTCATTTCACTAACGGTTTATGGGCTTTTGCGATTACATGGGGGTTGACCATTGGACCGCATTCACAGAAAGTTTGGTTATATACCTTAGGAGTTGTTTTCGTTCTCCTGTCTGCAATCGGAATGTCGGATATCTTTGCTTTTCTAAAATAATAGCAAATTGCTTAGACACCGGTATCAATATCATCTGCACAAAATTGACATGAAAGAGTGGAGGGTCAGGGGATGAGTAAAGTCATCGTAGTGGGAGGCGGCTTAGCAGGACTTATGGCCACGATTAAGATGGCCGAGGCTGGTACGCACGTCGACTTATTTTCTTTAGTGCCTGTCAAACGGTCGCATTCCGTTTGTGCCCAAGGGGGAATTAACGGAGCAGTCAATACCAAAGGTGAGGGAGACTCTACATGGAATCACTTTGATGACTCAATTTATGGAGGTGACTTTCTCGCTAATCAACCGCCCGTAAAAGCCATGTGCGATGAAGCGCCAGGAATTATCCATTTGATGGACAGAATGGGAGTGATGTTTAGTCGAACGTCTGAGGGGCTTCTTGATTTTCGACGTTTTGGTGGAACAAAGTTTTGTCGGACAGCCTTTGCCGGGGCTACAACTGGTCAGCAGCTTCTCTATGCCCTCGATGAGCAAGTTCGACGTTATGAGGTTGAAGGATTGGTTCAAAAATACGAACACTGGGAATTACTCTCGGTTGTGCTTGATGAAGGGGATTGCAAAGGGATCGTTGCTCAAAATCTGCGAGATATGGGCATTGAATCATTTGCGTCTGACGCCGTGATCATTGCTACCGGAGGCCCGGGAGCGGTCTTTGGCAAAAGCACAAATTCCACAATTTGTACCGGAAGTGCAGTTTCAGCATTATATCAACAAGGAGTGAAGTACGCGAACGGTGAGTTTATCCAAATTCACCCCACTGCTATACCGGGTGATGACAAGCTTAGGCTAATGTCTGAATCTGCTCGCGGAGAAGGTGGACGGGTATGGACTTATAAAGACGGGAAACCATGGTATTTCCTTGAGGAAATGTTTCCGGCTTACGGAAATTTGGTTCCAAGGGATATTGCGACACGTGCGATTTACGAAGTGGTCTTCGACAAGGGGCTTGGTATTAATGGCGAAAATATGGTTTATCTGGATCTGTCCCACATTGATCCCCACCGTCTGCAACTTAAGTTGGGTGGTATCCTGGAAATCTATGAGAAGTTTGTTGGGGATGATCCGAAGAAAGTGCCTATGCGTATTTTTCCGGCAGTTCACTACTCTATGGGCGGTCTTTGGGTGGATTATGACCAGATGACAAATATTCCGGGACTTTTTGCTGCTGGGGAATGTGAATACCAATATCATGGTGCAAACCGTCTTGGGGCTAACTCGTTACTTTCCGCTATCTACGGAGGTATGGTAGCCGGTCCGAAGGTGATGGAATATATTAAGAACAATAATAAAAAACAGACTCCCAGCATTCATGAGCCGGCGTTTCAGAAAGAAAAGAAACGTCAAGTTGATCAATGGGCTAAGATACAGGTTATGAAGGGCCCGGAAAACCCTTATCTTCTTCATAAAGAACTCGGAGATATTATGACTCTGAACGTGACTGTCGTACGTTATAACGAAAAATTAGCTGAAACAGACGCTGTCCTGCAGAGTCTCATGAAACGTTGGCATAATATCGGAAGAAGTGACAACATCGAATGGGGAACCCAGGAAGGAACGTTTATTCGCCAACTTTGGAACATGCTGGAATTAGCCAGAGTCATAACCTTAGGAGCTTTAAACCGTAATGAGAGCAGAGGGGCTCACTATAAGCCGGATTATCCGGAAAGAGATGATAAAAACTGGTTGAAAACAACCATTGCTACGTGGACAACGAGCGGCCCGGAACTAAGTTATGAACCGGTTGATGTCTCATTGATTCCGTTGCGTGCCCGTCGTTACGATATTGATAAATAGGAGGGGTTTAAGATGGCTGAGCAAAAAACTATTCGTTTGAAAATCCGCCGCCAGGACGGCCCGAATAAACCCTTCCATTGGGAAGAGTTCGAAATAGCCTATCGTGAAAAGTCGAATGTAATTTCTTGTTTAATGGAGATTCAGAAAAACCCGGTTACCGCATCGGGTAAAAAGACGACCCCGGTGGTTTGGGAATGTAACTGTCTGGAGGAAGTTTGCGGAGCGTGTACCATGAATATTAACGGACAGGGCAAGCAGGCGTGTTCTGCGTTGGTAGACCAACTTGACCAGCCGATTGTGCTTGAACCGTTAACCAAATTTCCCTTAGTACGCGATCTAATGGTTGACAGGCAGATCATGTTCGATCACTTGAAAACAGTTCATGCTTGGATACCCATTGATGGGACCTATAATTTGGGCTCAGGCCCTAGGATGCCAGAAGTCAAGCGACAGTGGGCCTATGAATTATCCAAGTGTATGACCTGCGGTTGCTGTATGGAAGCCTGTCCACAAGTCAACTCACGTTCTAAGTTTATAGGTCCGTCTGCTATTTCTCAAGTTCGTTTATTTAATACCCATCCTACGGGTGAAATGAATAAACATGAAAGATTGGCGGCTTTGCTGGATGAAGGTGGAATCGCCGATTGCGGCAATTCGCAAAACTGTGTACGTGCCTGTCCAAAGGAGATACCCCTGACAACCAGCTTGGCAGACTTAAATCGTGAAACTAATAAATTTGCTCTTGATCAATGGTTAAGAAAGTGATATTTTAAGAATATAGTAATATTTTTAGTAAAATTCAGAATTTTAATTTACCTACTTAATATACTAGTAGTATAAAATGGATAGCTTCGATCAATTCTAAGTTAAATGCTAGATTATTGAAAAGGAGATTTTGAGTCTATGAAAACTCTGCCAGAAGAACCCTTTGCTAATCAAAATGATTTGAGTTCCGCAGAAGCATGGTCAAGAATGTCATTCAGTGATGAAGAGCGCAATGTCCAACAAGATAATCTAAGTTTATTTGGCCCATGTTGCGCCAATGGGTGTCAATATTGTCGTCCAAATTGTCACGAGCAGCCTGATAGATCAAATTACTTTTGATAATGGATTTTCATAAGCATTAGTCATTCAGATCCAGAAAAGAATGTTTTTATAGATACAAATACTTGGGATTAGCCTCTAGGCTAATCCTTTTTGCCTTATAACCTGTTTTCAGGCAAATGTAACACTTATACGATTATAATGATATGTAAATAAGACATACTACCTTTGGCAGCTGAATTATTTTGCACCATGAGCCCCCTTTCGCTATAATGAATGGGAATACATGGTGTGTCTTTAAATGCCTAAGAATTAGAATGGTATATTGCATGAGGGAAAGGAAACTAACAATGATTGAAATTGGGAAATTTTATAAACTTAAGATTGCAAACTTTACATCCTTCGGTGCCTATTTAGATGCGGGTACAGGCGTGAGGCACGATAATATCTTGTTGCCGATTAAACAATTACCGGAGGGTGCTAAAGAGGGAGATGAATTAGAGGTTTTCATGTATCGGGATTCTGAAGAACGATTAATCGCCACGACTAGAAAACCGCTGGCCAAATTAGGGGATTTAGCCTACCTTAAGGTCAACGCCAAGACAAAAATCGGAGCCTTTTTAGATTGGGGTTTAGAGAGAGGATTGTTTCTGCCTTTTAAGGAACAGAAATATCCCATTGAAGTAGGAAAAAGTTATTTAGTAAAAGTTTATTTAGATAAGAGTCAGAGACTAAGTGCTACGACGGAAATTTATGAGTATCTCAGTGCAAGTACGCCTTATCAAAAGGACGATAAAGTTGTTGGTACGGTCTACTCCGTAAATCCCGAAATTGGGGCTTTTGTTGCTGTAGATAATAAGTACATGGGACTTATCCCTCTTAATGAGTACTTCGCAGAACTAAAAGAAGGAGATCAAGTAGAGGCTCGAGTGATCCGAGTTCGAGAGGATGGCAAGCTTGACCTGTCTCCGAGAGAACTTTCCCATATCCAGATGGGATCAGATACCGTGAAGATCCTGCAAGGAATTAAAGATCACGATGGATTTTTAGCACTTAATGATAAAAGCAGTCCCATCGAAATCCAAAGTCGTCTTAACATGAGTAAGGCAGCCTTCAAAAGAGCTTTAGGTAAACTTCTCAAGGAGAACAAAGTGATCCAGACAGAAGATGGTCTGAAAAAATTACCTAACCGATAGGAGAATAGGGTCTGTTTCGAGAGGTGTTTCATACATATCGGTTGAGAGAAGTTGAGATTATGAAAATTATCGTCGATGCTGATGCTTGCCCGAAGGCAGTATTACAGATTTGCCAGAGGTTGGCCGGTGATTATGCTATCCCTGTCTGGACCGTAGCCAGTTTTAACCATAACATTGTATCTGACAACCATATTGTTGTAGGTAACTCTTCACAAGAGGCAGACATTCGGGTTATAAATATTGCGCAAAAGGGAGATGTAGCAGTTACTCAGGATTGGGGTCTGGCAGCCATGTTATTGGGGAAAGGGGTAAAGTGTTTAAATCCTATAGGAAGAGAGTTTAACCCTTCTACTATTGAGTTTTTACTGGAGGAACGAGAGGCCAAAGCGAAATTCCGCAGAAGCGGGGGCAGAACGAAAGGTCCCAAAAAAAGAATGCCTGAAAATGATCTGCAATTTGAAAGCTGTCTGCTGGCAGTACTTAAATCAAGCTTTACTGGCGATGGGCAAGAACTTTAACTCTAGAATGTTGCAAAAGACTTTGCACTTTTGGTAAAATTTGATTAAACTATGGATAGAGGCTCGACTCGTCGGTGCCCCTGTATATTTAAACAACGATGGAGGTAAACAATGAGTACCGCAGTAGAAACAAAGGAATTCCAAACAGAAATCAGACAATTATTGGACATTGTTATTCATTCTCTTTATACTGATCGCGAGATTTTCTTAAGAGAGCTTATTTCCAATGCTGCCGATGCTATGGAGAAGCTTCGTTACACGCAGTTAACAGGACCTGAGGTTAAGGATAAAGACGCAGTGTTAGAAATCCATATCGATACGGATGATAACTCTCATACATTAACCATAACGGATACAGGAATTGGAATGACCAGAGAAGAGTTAGTTGAGAATTTAGGAACTATTGCTCATTCGGGGTCAAAGGAATTTATTAAACATTTAAGTGCTAAAGGGGATCAAAAGGATCTTAACCTCATTGGGCAATTCGGAGTTGGTTTTTATTCAGCCTTTATGGTGGCAGATAAAGTGACGATTTACACACGCTCATATCATCAAGAGGGTGAAAGCTTTACCTGGGAATCTGACGGTGTCGGAAGTTATACAATTACTGAAGGGGAGGAGCGCGTCAGAGGAACCAAGATGGTTCTCCACCTGAAGGAGGATGCCTATGACTTTGCCAAGGAAGAAACTATTAAACGAGTCATTAAGCAATACTCCAGTTTTGTACCTTATCCGATCATGGTCAATGAGCAGAAGGTAAATACGGTTGACGCCCTTTGGACCAAAAATAAAAGTGAGATTTTAGACAATGACTACAATGAATTCTATAAGTTCATTGCTAATGCCCATGACGAACCACTCCTTCGATTGCATTTTTCTTCAGATGCTCCTTTAAATATAAATACCTTATTATTCGTTCCGAAGGAGAATCTCGAACAATTTGGTTTTGGACGAACGGAGCCTGGGGTAAGCCTCTATTGCAAAAAAGTTCTCATTCAAGAAAAGTCCCCACTGGTTTTGCCTGAATGGTTGCGTTTTTTAAGAGGGGTAATAGACAGTGAAGAATTGCCCCTTAATATTTCAAGAGAAACAATGCAAGACAGTGCCTTGATCAGTAAGCTGAACAAAGTCGTTACAAGTCGCTTCCTTAAATTTCTGGACGGGCAATCGACGTCAGAGCCGGAGAAGTTCAAAGAATTTTGGGAGAAATTCAACTTCTTCATTAAAGAAGGGGCTGCCAATGATTATACTCATCAAAAAGATCTGGTTAAACTATTACGCTTTGAGTCTTCCAACACACAGGCTGGGGAACTAGTATCTCTGGCTGATTACACAGGCCGGATGAAAGAAGATCAATCAGCAATCTACTATGTCAATGGTCCATCACGTGAAGTTATTGAGTCTGGCCCCTATCTGGAAGTATTCCGGAACAAAGGGATTGAAGTCATATATACGTATGCAGCTATTGACGACTATATCTTTGGAGCAATCAGAGAATTTGAGGGTAAAAGACTTATTTCTGCAGATGAAGCAGATTTGAATTTAGGTGATACCGAAGAGCAGGATAGAAGTGAAGAAGCTCTTTCGAAAGAAGAAGTCTCGAACCTTACCAGTTGGCTCAAAGAAGTATTAGGGAGTAAGGTAACTGATGTGCGAGAGTCGAAGCGCTTAGTTGACAGTCCGGCAGTAGTGCTCAGCCCGTATGGCACAAACAGTATGCAACGGATGATGCAAATGATGAATAAGGATCTTAATAATGTAGGCCCCAGTGTCTTAGAAATCAATGCAGCACATGCCATGATTAAGCGCTTAGATACTGCTCGTAAAAATGAAGACGCTTTTGCTAAAATTGCAGCAGAGCAGATATTCGAAAATGCTCAAATCGCCGCAGGACTTATCGTTGATCCCAGAGGGATGGTAAATCGTCTCAATGAGATCCTGGAACGTGCCTTAGGATAAGATAAACGCTGTCCAAGGACGGCGAGTTAATAAGAAAGAGCTACATAATTCCGTAGCTCTTTCTTATTAATGATCGCAATACGATTATCTAATTGATCTATAAGAAATAAGAATTTTACAAGCTAAGTAAAATTACTTAGACTGATAGTGATAATAAGAACAAATGCCTTTCTCAGACTTTGGTTTACTGACCCCTTTGTTAAAGAATTTAACGATAAAGGAGGATGCGCTCATATTTATGAGTAGAGGGTAGCCATAGTTAAAAGGAGAGATAGGACACCATTTATGTGAAAACGTTCTCAGGATAGGTCGATGTTGAACAGAGCTTCATTCAACATCGACTGAATTGTGTTACAAAGGCGTATTAAATGGTGGATTTGAACGTTCCTGGTAGAAAAGACAGAATGGATTTTGCTATTTAAACTACAAGGAGTGGTCAAAATTGGACGTAAAGTTTATTGGAATATTCAATGAGAAAAAATCCGCCATTTCGAGTCGGTGGTTAGATGCAATGATAGCATCCTATCCCAATGACAACTCAGGGTTTTTGATGAATCAAAAGGACAGGTTTGCAAACCCGGTTGGTTACACATTTACAATAGGGATTGAAGGCATCATTGAGGTACTCGTTAAAGGAGAAGACTTTTCGGAAAGCGTATCATTCCTCGAGGATATTATTAAGGTCAGGGCAATTCAGGATTTTACACCCGCAAAGGCAATGGCTTTTGTCTTCCAGCTCAAAACAATAGTTCGAGAAGAACTTGGAAAGGAAATAAGGCAGAACCAGATCTATGATGCGTTATTGGATTTTGAATCAAAGATTGACGATCTGGCGCTAACTGCCTTTGATATATATGTGAAATACCGAGAACAGATCTATGAACTGAGGACAGATGAGCTAAAACGAATGACCTTTTCACTGTTAAAGAAAGCGAATTTAATGTCCGAGATTCCAGATCAAGAATTTGAACACAAAGACCAAAAATAAAGGAAGGAGGTCGTAGAGTGAAAGTCTTGTTTTCTTTCCTCGCAGTCATTTTACTCATTCTAGTCGCCACCATGGGAGCGTTTATTACAAATTTGCATTATGTCTTTGGTATTATTATCCCGTATTTAGCCTTTGCCATGTTTGTAGGTGGATTTATTTACCGAGTTGTTAAATGGGGTCGGTCTCCAGTACCGTTTCGTATTCCTACAACCATTGGTCAGCAAAAATCTCTTCCTTGGATTAAGCAAAATAAGATTGAGAACCCCACAAGTGCCTTTGGTGTTATTGTCAGAATGGCTATGGAAGTCCTCTTTTTTCGCTCGCTGTTCCGTAATACTAAGACTGAATTAAGGGAAGGGCAGAATGGCCCTGAACTATCCTACGGTTCGGCAAAATGGCTTTGGTTAGGCAGTTTGTTCTTTCACTGGTCGTTCCTCATAATCATTATCAGGCATCTTAGATTTTTCTTAGAACCTATTCCGTTTGCGGTGCAAATTCTTGAGAGTGTTGACGGAATGTTACAAATCGGGTTGCCCGCCATTTATCTAACAGATGTTTTTATTTTAGTCGCAGTTACCTATCTGTTCCTCAGAAGAATTATTGTTCCACAGGTGAAATACATCTCACTTCCTGCAGATTTCTTTCCGCTGTTTATGATTATGAGCATAGCAATCTCAGGGGTCTTGATGCGTTACTTCTATAAAGTAGATCTTGTTGCTGTTAAGCAATTAGCAATTGGATTAGCTACTTTTCAACCGGTGCTTCCAACAGGAATCGGGCCTATGTTTTTCATTCATATCTTCTTAGTCAGTATTCTCTTTGCCTATTTCCCAATGAGTAAGTTAATGCACATGGGCGGGATTTTCATGAGCCCAACGCGCAACATGATTAGTAACAATCGTATGGTCAGACACATTAATCCCTGGAATCACGAAGTAGAAGTTCATACTTATGAACAGTATGAAGACGAGTACAGGGAAAAAATGAAAAAAGCTGGTATACCGGTAGAAAAGGAGTGATCGTGGATGGCGCCGAAAGTTAAACTTCCGAAACCGGGAGAATTAGCTAAGATAGAATTTAAGACACCGGCAACGGATTGGATGGATACACCAGTTGAATTCAAACCGGGTACTTTTTGCTGGGGATCAAAAGAAAAAGATCTGCTCACGTTAGGTTTACCTAACCCAAGACAGTGGTCGCCAGCCGACGAAGACTGGAAGGTACCGGAGGGTTGGGAAACTACCATCTTGGAAGGAATGGCTGAAAGACTCAGTAAGTATCGTTCTTTCAAGATTTTCATGGACATTTGCGTCAGATGCGGTGCCTGTGCTGATAAATGTCATTTTTATATCGCCACTGGTGACCCCAAAAATATGCCGGTTCTAAGGGCAGAGCTGATAAGATCTGTCTACAAAAAGTATTTCACAAAATCAGGGAAGTTCCTTGGACGTTTGGCTGGGGCAAGAGAACTGGATATGGACGTCTTAAAGGAATGGTGGTCTTACTTTTTCCAATGTACTGAATGTCGTAGATGTTCCGTTTTCTGTCCATATGGTATCGACCAAGCGGAGGTCACGATCATTGGCAGAGAACTTCTGAATCTAGTCGGTTTGAACATTGATTGGATTTCGGGACCGGTTGCGAATTGCTACATGAAGGGAAATCACCTTGGGCTGGAGCCTCATGCGATTGCCGGAAATATTGAATCCATGGTAGACGATATTGAGGATATAACGGGTATTAGGGTTAATCCAACCTTTAACAGAAAAGGTGCCGAGATATTGTTTATCACTCCTTCAGGAGACCTTTTAGGTGAACCTGGGATTCAAACTTGTATGGGATATCTCATGCTTTTCCATGAACTTGGTCTTGACTATACTTGGAGCACCTATGCTTCCGAGGGTGGAAACTTCGGTTTCTTTACATCGAATGACATGGCGAAGAGACTCAATTACAAGATTTATGCAGAAGCAAAACGACTAGGGGTAAAATATATTATTGGTGGGGAATGCGGCCATATGTGGAGGGTCCTGAATCAATATATGGATACTTGGCATGGTCCTGCAGACTTCCTGGAGGTTCCGGTATCGCCAATAACAGGCACAGTCTTTGAAAATGCTAGATCCACTAAAATGATTCATATTTCCGAATTCACGGCTGACTTAATTAAACACAACAAATTAAACCTAGACCCAACTCGCAATGATCATCTGAAGGTAACCTTTCATGACTCGTGTAATCCTTCTAGGGGCATGGGACTTCTCGATGAACCGAGAGAAATTATTAAGGCTGTTTGTAATAATTTCTATGAGATGCCAGAGAACACGATCCGAGAAAAGACATTCTGTTGCGGAGCCGGATCAGGGCTTAATGCCTCTGAAAATATGGAACAGCGTATGAGAGGTGGATTCCCTCGAGCTAATGCCGTTAAGTATGTGCAAGAAAAACATGGAGTTAACATGTTAGCTAACATTTGTGCAGTTGACCGGGCCCATTTCCCGGCTCTAATGGACTACTGGAATCCAGGTGTAGGGGTCACCGGTGTGACTGAATTACTAGCAAATGCGTTAGTGATGAAAGGCGAGAAAGAGAGAACCACTAACCTTCGCTTTGAAGACTTGCCGGGAAAAGGGGGTAATGAGTAATGTATAAAGGCGGAAAAATATTTGCTTCACTCATTATCTTTGCAGCGCTTTTCACTATACCGTTCTTCTATAATATGGGGAAAGTCAATGCTGGACCGGATGTAGCGCTAAATACTGCCGCTATCCAACAGTTGCCGGCATCTGAGCAACAATGTGTTGAGTCACCGGAATTTATGAGAGCCAATCACATGCAACTTCTCAATCAATGGAGAGAAGAAGCAGTTCGAAATGGTCAGACTGTCTATGTTAATAGTCAAGGAAAAGAATTCGAAATTAGTCTTCAAGATACGTGCCTGAAATGTCATGCAACTGAGTCGGCTTCGAAACCGGCAGTTCTGAACAATCCAGTATCGACTACAGCAGGAGTGAGTAATCCGGCTTTAAACGAGTCACCTGAATTTTGTGCCTCCTGCCACGATTATTCAGCTGTGAAGCCGTTATGTTGGAGTTGCCATTTTGAGCCAAAGGAGGCAACTAAATGAGCATCAATAGACGACAATTTCTGAGAAGAGCTGGTATGATCACTGCTTTGGGACTAGGGAGTTCCTTTATAATTAGCGGTTTCCGTAAAAAAGAGGTTGCTGAAGCAGCTGGATTTGCCAAGGCTCCAAAAGATTTACCGGCTAAACGTTGGGCTATGGTTGTCGATATGAGTAAATTCAAAACCGACGCTGATATTAATGGGGTTATTGAAGCTTGTCATAAGCTTCATAATGTTCCTAAATTCCCAAACACAAAAGATGAGATTAAATGGATATGGAAAGATGATTATCATCATACCTTTGCAGGTGGGCATAACGAATATTTGGATGATCATGTATTGCACAGTCCTTTTATGGTATTATGTAATCATTGTGAGAATCCTCCTTGCGTGAAGGCATGTCCTACTCAGGCTACGTTCCAGAGACCGGATGGTATAGTCGCAATGGACTTTCATCGCTGTATAGGATGCAGATTCTGTATGGGTGCCTGTCCCTTCGGAGCGAGAAGCTTTAACTTTAGAGATCCAAGGCCCTTTATTGAAGGAGAAATTTCTCCGGATTATCCAACAAGAACTCCAGGTGTCGTAGAAAAATGTAATTTTTGTTACGAACGTCTGGCAGACGGTCTCATGCCAGCTTGTGTGGAAAAATCTAACGGTGGATTAATATTTGGAGATTTAGATGATCCTAATTCAGAAGTGCGGAAAATTGTCAGTACGAAATTTACTATTCGACGCAAACCGGAATTGGGCACTCAGCCAAGTGTTTACTACCTGGTAGGGGGTGGCGAAGATGCTTGAGAAAGCACTGTCGGGCAGTAAAAGGTATTGGATTTGGGTTACACTGTTATTAGCTGTTATCGCTGTTGGCTTATTTGCTTATATGAATCAGTTTAACAATGGTTTAGGTGTTACAGGCATGAGCCGGGATGTATCATGGGGATTATATATTGCCCAATTTACTTTCCTTGTGGGTGTCGCTGCTTCTGCTGTTATGCTTGTTTTGCCATATTATCTGCATGACTTTAAGAAATTCGGCAAGATGGTTATCCTGGGAGAGTTTTTAGCAATCCCGGCTGTGATAATGTGTATCTTATTTATCTTCGTAGACTTAGGGCAACCGATGCGGATTATGAACGTAATCCTCCATCCAAGTCCACGATCAGTCATGTTTTATGATATGATTGTCTTATGCGGATATCTTCTCATAAACTTAGTCGTTGGCTGGACGACTCTCGGTGCTGAACGTAAGGGAGCACCATCACCAAAATGGGTTAAACCAATCATTTATCTATCAATCCCTTGGGCTGTTAGTATTCATACAGTTACAGCCTTCTTATACGCCGGTTTACCCGGTAGGCATCTCTGGTTATCTGCTATTATGGCAGCGCGCTTCCTGGCATCTGCCTTCGCAGCTGGTCCGGCAATCCTGATTCTTTTATGCTTTATCGTTAAAAAGGTCAGTAAGTTTGATCCGGATCCTGGTGTGGGAGCAATTCAGTCCCTTGTTAAAATTGTTCGATATGCCATGATTGCCAATGTATTCTTCTATATTTTAGAGTTATTCACTGCATTCTATAGTAATATCCCAGAATACAGTGCACCTTTAAGATATATCTTCTTTGGCTTAGATGGTCATACGAGTCTGGTTCCCATTATGTGGACAGCTACTGCCTTAGCCTTTTTAGGAATTGCATTGCTCGTTTTCCCAACCCGGAAAAATGGAGCGACCTTAACTATCGGCCTATTGTCAATCATTATTGCTAACTGGATTGATAAAGGTATGATCCTAATTGTTGCAGGTTTTGTCCCAAATTCCTTTGAAAGAGTCATTGAATATGCACCGACTCTTAATGAGATATTAGTGACGTTAGGTGTCTATGCTATTGGAGCGTTGCTAATCACAATACTCTATAAAGTTGCAATATCAGTTAGAGAAGAGAAAGCAAGCTAGAGTTAGGTATTGATGGTCTTTGATGCTTGTTTGGGGGGTGAGGGATTATCATTCAGAATGTGCTGTCCCAGCACGAATTGAAACTGTAAAATCACGTAAGTGGATAGACAGTACTAAGTCCTGTAACTTAATCTCAAACAGTATCAATTTTATAAACACACATAAGGAGGAATTTGAATTATGGCTCAATTACAAGTCGGCGATTTAACTGTTGAACTGGACGAAGACGGTTTTCTTGAGGATCATTCAGCATGGAATGAAGATGTAGCTCATGCTCTTGCTGCTACTGAGGAAGTAGAAGAACTTACTGAAGATCATTGGAAAATGATCAACTATCTCCGTGACTATTATGAGCAGTTTGGTGTTGCACCAATGGTTCGTAAAATGGTTAAAGACACTGGTTATGACCAAAAGAAAATCTACGAATTATTCCCAGCTGGCCCAGGAAAAGGTGCTTGTAAAATTGCTGGACTTCCTAAACCAACCGGTTGCGTATAAGCCTCTAGGTTTTGTTTATTCGATTACAGTCCACTCCAAAAGAGCCATCACACTTGTGATTGGCTCTTTTTTTAGATGATAATCGATAGTATTAATATTTTTAAGATGAGGTTTAAGGGTGAAGATTTTAATTAAAATTTCTTAAAATGAATTTATGATATTACCAAAAGTAGCCGAGGGGCAGGACTTCCAGGTATGATGTAGAATATATAGGAAAATAGTCTCGTTTCGGAAAGGATAATGATATGGAACAACTGGAGTATCGGCTCTTCGACGAGCAAAAGAATTTTCCGGCGCTTTATCACTTCAAATCTATCGATAAAGAGGAAGTTATGGTTCGCTTCTTAGCGGATTACTTGGTCAAGGATGGTGTCGTTTACGAAAAAACTTCGAATGCAATTGAGGTCCCACTTTATATTATCTATGTTAAACTTTCAGAAGATGAAAAACCTTTGCTAAATAATCGATTATCGAAAGTTGCAACGGGTTATATTGTCTTAGAAATAAGAGAATTTATTGAGTATGCATCTGAATATCCGGTCATAACAAATTTAGAATTCACTTCATTATCAGACCTGGCTCTTCTCGCACAATGCAATTACTTGACATTAGGTGGTGTAGAGTGGGAAAAGACTTCTTTTGAGGTCGATGAGGACCGACAGAGATATGTTCTTTATGCAATCAAAACACGTTAAGTGAATTAATTTTGAAAGGGGAAACTAGGTGAACAAGAGTTCTAAGATGGTGAGTTTATTTCTTTCAACTGCGTTAGTGTTTGGAACCGTTGCATGTGCTCCGCAACAACAGCAGCAAGTCTATGATCAAGAAGGTAATCCGATCACGGTTGAAGAAGATGACGATGACGACGGCTTTTTTGGTATGTTTTTAGCCCCCTTCGGTTTTTCCAGGAAGCATTCTTCCAGTGGAATACGTCCTGTACAGCCATCAGGGGTTACTAGCGGCGGGTCCAGTTATCCAAACACAGACAGTTCAGGTTCGACCAATAATCCCGGTTCGACGAATAGTAATGCCGGTATTTCATCTGGGAGCAGTACAAAGAGTTCAACTGGAATTTCAAGCGGCACACATGGCGGGATCGGAGGAGGTGGCTCAAGTGCAAGCTGAGCCGTCCTATGGGGAAATCAGAGAACGACTTTATGGACCGCTGCGTTCTGTTTTTTCTTGGGATCGCTTGGATGGTGTAGAATATGGGCTGGCTGGGATTCATTATATTACCCAAGAATTTCGCGGAGAAATTGCCTTCGCTACAGAAGCCTTGGGCAAGATTTTTGCCAAAACTGTCTATGCGGTACAAACTGCTGATGACACACTATTACATGCATTGGGAATACCTAATGAGGTGCTCACTACGGCTCGTATTATTGTAAAACCTGAAATGGTCACGGTAATAGGCCGATTTGATTTTATTAATACGGTTGAGGGACTCAAGATGATTGAGTTCAACTCAGACACACCAACGAGTGTTGTTGAAGCCTTCTATGCTAACCATAAAGCCTGCTCCTATTTTGGCGCAAGAAGCATAAATGATGGTATGGAAGTACATATCAAAGAAGCCTTTAAGAAAATTCTTGAATCATACAAGGAGCTAGGTTATGCTACTGACTCTATAGTATTTAGTGCTTTAGGCTGGCACAATGAGGATAGGGATACAGTGAGGTATTTGTTGGATCAATCCGGTTTGCCGGCAACATTTGTTGCCCTTGAAGATCTGCGTATTTCGGGCGATCGTTTGTGCGCGTCAATTGACGAACAGCTTGTACCTATTGACGTCTGGTATCGTCTTCATGCCCTTGAGAAACTGGCGGTGGAACGTGATGAACAAGATCAATATCCTACGGGTGCCCATGTACTTGATCTCGTGGCTAGAGGTAAGCTGGCAATCATTAATCCTCCATCAGCCTTCGTAGCTCAATCGAAAGCACTCCTTAGCCTTATCTGGAATCTGCATGAAGTCGGAGAGTTCTATACCACTGAGGAACACCAGATGATTGAGAAGTATATGCTGCCTACTTACATGGAAAATCAGTTTAAAAATAAGTATCCTTATGTAACAAAGCCCATCTTTGGTCGAGAAGGTGGTGCTGTTTGTTTGCATGAAGCAGATGGTACACTGGTAGAACGGGACAAAGACAATGATTATTGGGATCAACCTATGGTTTATCAGAAACGAGTTGAAATGGAAGAGGTTGAATGCAATACAGAAATTGGGCAGTTCACAGGCCGGTTACTTTGGGGATCTTTCTTGGTTGGGGGTAAAGCCTCAGCCATCAGCGCACGAATCGGGGAGAGAATAACTGGTAATCTGGCGTGTTTCTTACCAACGGGAATAAAAGTAGAGTGAGGTGGAATTGGGTTTATGTATTTAATAAACTTTTTAATCTATTTAGGAGTTACAATTCCCTTAATGGTTTTCTCTGTGATGCTTTTTACCTTCACAACACCTTATAAAGAGTTTAAAATTCTAGCTGATGGAGATGATCTGGACAATCCTCGCAAAGTTTCTGCAGCAAAAGCTGTGGCCTTTGATTTAGGGGGCAAGGTCTTAGGAACAGCCATTTTGCTTGCATCCGCTATTTATCACTCTATAGGCATCTGGGACATGATTGCTTGGACTTTGACAGGGACGATCTCCCTTATAATCGTTTACTGGCTCTTTGAGGTATTAACTCCTATGCTCAAAGTTCGCCATGAAATTCCGAATGGAAATATTGCTGTAGGATTCTTCTCTTTTTGTTTAAGCTTAGCAACCGGGATCTTAATGGCTTCTTTAATTAGTTACTAATCGGGATTTTTTGTATTCTTCTCGGACTCGTGGAACAAGGTGTAATATGCTGTACTGCAGTTAGATTATTTTAGGCAGTTGCGAGTAAGAATTATTATTTCGAAATCAGGAAGGCTTCCAAGCGAACCCCTCACTTTGATGACTTGGAAGCCTTCTTTCTATAACAATTTAATTTGCCGCAGTTGAAATGTATGTCTAAGAGGGATGGGAATAGTTTATAATTTGTTTATATACTGTTTAGGGAAAATCAAGACCCCTAGGTTAGAATATATATAGGATCTTAAAAATAAATAGGGAGTTGACAAGATGAAATTCAAAAAGAAATCAGTGATGCTTGTAAGTTTCACGGTTGGAACACTGTTGTTAGCAACAACAGCTCTAGCTGACATTGCAAGTAAAAGCGGGTATGATGAACTTAAGGGTGCGATTAAGCTAACAACTGAACAAGCCAGCGAAAAGTTTGACAGTTTCACCCTGGATTATTCTATGGCTTTGAAGGATAATGGAAAGACCTTAGAGTCTAGTAACGAAACTCTAAAGGTGGATAGAACAAAGGATGCTTCTGAAAACATATCTTCAGGTTTAAGCGCAAACGGGGATAAAAGATCTTCTCAGAGTTATTCTGACAAGACGACCATGATTCGGGTGAGTGAGAGTGACCCGACTTACTATGTGACTGAATTTACCAAGGAAAGAAAAGATGAGGCTTTTAATAATCCTTTCAAGGAAGAAGAAGCCGCTGATATTGAAAAAATAGTTGATGCTGTTGTAGGAAGTCTTAAAGATCATGTGGTAGTTACAGAAAATCCTGATGGAAGCAAAGCAATCACAGGTTCTCTAACAGAGGTTCAAATCCCGTCTTTAGTCAATGCTGTTGCTTCGTTTCAGTTAAAGCAGGAGTTCAATAATCAAAATAATAACCAAAATAACAGCAAGATGCCTCGTCTGACCAAGGATGTCTTTGTCAAAGAGGTAAAAGGTTCAGCAAAAGTAAACGCAGATGGCGTGATGGAAAGTATCCTGGGAACTGCAGTGTTGTCGGGGAAAGATGAGCAAGGGACTGTCCATGAAATATCCCTTGAGGCTTTAGTTAAAGTGATGGACATTAACACCACAACGGTCACAAAGCCTGATCTTACGGGGAAGAAAGTTGTTAAGGACATTGCCAGATATGGAGACGCTGAGATGTCTAATCCTGAAAAGTTCGTAGGCAAATTTAAAAACGACATCATAATTGAGAAAGACAACAAATTTATCAAAGTCGGTGAGCGGTTTGTGGATATCACTCAAATAGACGGAAAGAGTGTCACGGGTAGATATTACTCAGAGTTTAAGCCCGAATTTGAAGAATATGCTGCAAGTTTAAGTGATTTCAAATTTGAAGCCAAATTTGAACAAGATCAAAAAACGAGTGCGAATTTTGAAGGCACAAACGATTCTGGAGATAAAGTACGAGGTCATATCTATCTGAGTGAATATGAAGGCCAAGTAAACTTTAATATTGATAATTTCAATGGATCTTTCGGAAGTGGTTTGATGTTTAATTCATCCTTTAGTCCTGTTTTAGATTAAGAGCGCAAGTCACAACGAAGAGGTGATGACTGCCGGGATATATCCCGGCAGTCGCCTTAGTTTCTCACGATGGAGGTTGAGCATGGAAAAAGTTATTGAGATCATGAATCTGACCAAATCTTATGGAAATGGTCGCGGAATTTACGATCTGAATTTGGATATCTATAAAGGGGATATCTTTGGTTTTCTTGGACCGAACGGGGCAGGAAAAACGACGGCTATGAAGATTATGACAGGGCTTATCCGACCTGAACAAGGTGATGTTAGAATTTTAGGACACAGTGTAACGGAAGAGTATGAGAAGGCCATGGCAAAGGTAGGATGTCTGATTGAAATTGCAGAGTCTTATCATTATCTGAGTGCCTTTGATAATCTAAGACAACTAGCACGCTATTATCCTGGTGTTGATCATAAACGAATTGATGAGGTTCTTGAACTGACGGGAATGCTTAAATTTAAGCATGAAAAGTCGAAAAAGTTTTCTCTTGGCATGAAACAGCGCTTAGGACTTGCAGCAGCCGTATTGTCCAGACCTCAGGTCGTCATTCTTGATGAACCCTTAAATGGGCTTGATGTCGAGGGTATGATTGATATTCGCAAGATGATCCAGCATTTAGCGGAAAAGGAACAGACTACGTTTTTCATTTCCAGTCATTTGATCCATGATGTAGAGTTAACCTGTAATCGCATCGGGGTAATCTACAATGGAAAAATATTAAATGTCGAAAACACTCAAACGATTTTGAAAAACTATGCGACACTTGAGAATTACTTTGTAAGTGAGGTAGAGAGAAATGGCCGTGTTTCAAGCAGCGCTTCTTAATGAACTGGAGAAGCTCTATAAAAAGAAAAAAGTCTTAGTTGCCATTTTGCTGTCTCTTGCAGTAATTGTTATTGGGCAATTGGTGATTGTTGGAGTAAGAAGCGGATTCGGACTTAGAGGAACGGGAAGTGTAGAATTCCCAATGCTTGTACTATCGGTTGTGGTCAATACCATTTTGCCACTTTTTACAGCCTTAGTTGCAATTGACAGTTTCTCAGGTGAGTTTACTCAAAACAGTATGCGCATCACTCTGACTCGACCTGTCAGTCGATTTAAGATCTATACAGCAAAAATTACAGCCATTGTCTTATTTATCTTGGGAGCTCTTCTTCTGCTCCTTGTTTTTTCTCTGCTGGCTGGATTTATCTTTAATACCAATTCGGCGACACTTGATTCATTGAGCAGAACTGTGTTTTCTTACTTCGTGAGCTTGCTTCCCTTGACTGTTTTGGCTTTAGCCATTGCCCTGTTGGCAAATATCTTCAAGAGCGGAATAGCTGTCTTTTTTGTCTCCATTTTAACATTCCTTGCCTTAAAAGTGCTTGGTGTACTTTTTTCTCAGTATTCAAGTTTGTTCTTGACGACTCAACTTGACTGGTATAATCTATTTCTGGTAAATTCTTTTCCAATGTTAAAGATTTTGCGTCAGTTTTTAATTATGCTCGGGTCTGGGATCATGTTGTTTACGGCAGGGTTCTATATCTTTGATAAAAAGGAATTTTAAGGTGACGGTATGAAACTCAAAACACGTATGATTTTAGCCAATGCTTCGACAGTAATCATTCCTACGATCATTACTGTTCTAGTTGCATTGGTTGCTTTTTTTGTCTTCGACAAGTTATTCGGAAGTGGGATTTCTTATGAACATCAACAAAAACAGTCAATGATCAAGGTTAAGCTCATCAATGAAACCAGCACCTGGAAACAGACACCCGAGGTTTTGGAAGAAGAGAGTTATCAGAAGTATCTCCTTGAACAGCTTGCTGAGATTCATGGGGAGCTTATGTTGATCAAGGATGATGAAGTGGAATTTTCCTCCAAGAAGTTTTCTAAAATTGAAGTGGCCAAAAGTTTAGCGTCAGGGAATATAAAGGGAAGGAACGAACCTGTTGTTATCAATGATGTTTCCTATACTGTCTTTGTTACGGATCTTATGTATAAAGAAGGCTCTAAGGGGAGTTTGCTGTTACTTGTGCCTGTAGATCGGTGGGAGACAAGTTTTACAGGTTTAATCGCACTAGTTTCTATTACGTTCATAATTACCTTTGCGATAACGAATATTATTATCTCCTATCAATTTTCACGAAGTATTATCAATCCTCTATATACCTTGCAAAGTGCTGCTGCAGAAATAGCTAAAGGGAATCTCGACTACTCGATTGTTGAGGAAGGGGATCGGGAAATTCAAGAGTTGTGTCGTGATTTGGAACTTATGCGCATTAAGCTAAAAGAGTCAGTACACACTCAATTGAAGTATGAGGATAATCGAAAGTTGCTCATTTCTAGTATCTCTCATGATTTAAAGACCCCTGTAACCTCCATCAAAGGCTACGTAGAAGGTATTTTGGATGGGATAGCCAGTAATCCGGATAAAATGGAACGCTATTTAAAGACTATAGCCTTAAAGGCTCACCAAATAGATCAAATGATTGACGATCTTTTACTTTATGCCAAACTGGATTTAAACCAGATTCCTTTTGATTTTGAGAGAGTAGACATCGCAGAGTATTTCCAGCATTGTATACTGGAAAATGAACCGGAGTTAGAAAGTAATAAGATTGTGATTTCCTTTCACAATGAGCTGAATCATAAGCGAAATGTCCTGTTAGATCGAGAAAGAATGAAACGAGTCATTATGAACATTCTGGATAATTCTCGTAAGTACATGTGCAATGATCAAGGTGAAATTAACATCTTTCTTCGAGAAACTGTTGCCAGTATCATCGTCGAGCTTCGTGATAATGGTTCCGGGATCAACGAAGGAGATTTACCTCATATTTTTGATCGATTCTATCGGGCGGATGCGGCTCGAACCAAAGGCAGCGGGTTAGGACTGGCCATTGCAAAGCAGATCATTGAAGGGCATAATGGAAGGGTATGGGCTGTCAGCCATGGAAAAGAAGGGACCAGTATCATGATCTCGCTCAGTAAGTCATGATGATGGGGGAAAGCAATGAACAAGAAGATATTAATCATTGAAGATGACTCAAGTATTGCAGAGTTACAAAAGGACTATCTGGAAGTTGCAGGTTTCGAGGTTAGTGTCTATGACAATGGAATTGAAGGATTAAGAGCGTTCCAAGAGCATGAGGTTGATCTGCTCATTCTGGATATTATGTTGCCGGGAATGGATGGTTTAGAGATTTTACGCAGTTTGAAAGAAGATAAAGATGTACCTGTTATTTTAGTATCCGCTAAAAAAGAAGAAATTGACAAGATCAAAGGGCTAAGTTTAGGGGCTGATGATTACATAACGAAACCCTTTAGTCCAGGGGAACTGGTGGCGAGGGTAAAAGCCCATTTGGAAAATTACGAGAGGCTCAAACTTCGGTTTAGCGAAGGGGCTAAGAAGTCAAACATTTTGACGATTCGGGGACTTAAAATCGACAAGGATTCACGCAGAGTTTTTGCTCTCGGCAAGGAAGTGAATCTGGCTCAGAAAGAATATGCCTTACTCTTGTATTTAGCTCAAAATCCAAACAGGGTTTTTGGGCGTGAGGAGTTATTTGAACGTGTTTGGGGTTTAGATGCTTTAGGTGACTCTGCCACAGTCACAGTTCATATCGCTCGAATACGCGAAAAAATTGAGAGTGACGTATCTAATCCTCAATATGTAGAAACGGTTTGGGGTGCGGGGTATCGGTTTAGGATATAGTGAATCTAAATTTTAAACTGTCTACAGCTAGCACTAACCAAGTTTTCTTCAAGAAAAGACTCTCCTTTCTAATGAAAGATTGGAGAGCTTTTTTAAGGTATTCCAAAGGAGGTTAAGAGATGAATCAACTATTGACTGCTCGCAAAAAAGTGATCGAAAAGGGGATAGAAATACTTGCAACGAACCTAACGGTTGGGACATGGGGGAATATCAGTTGTCGGATTTCTGGAGAGAATTACATAGCGATCACTCCTACCGGAATGAATTACGATGACTTGGAGCCTGAAGATATCGTAATAATGGACTTAGAAGGAAATATAATTAATGGTATTCGAAAGCCTTCTATTGAAGTTCCTTTACATTTATCGATTTATAAAGCACGAGAGGATGCCAAGGCTATTGTACATACTCATAGTGCTTATGCAACTGCTATGGCTGTCGCACGAAAAGAAATTCCGGGAGCAATTGAAGACTTAGTCCAGATCGCAGGCGGTAATGTAAGGGTCAATGAATACGCATTACCCGGAACGGAGCAACTGGGCATTAATACAGTTAAAGCACTTGAAGGCCGAAATGCAGTTTTGTTAGCTAACCATGGTATGTTGGGGGTAGGGCGCGATTTAGATGAAGCATTGAAAGTATGTCAAGTTGTTGAAAAATCAGCACAAATCGTTCTTCTAGCGCAAATGATGGGTGGAGCAATTGAGTTATCCCAAGGGGATATTGACGGAATGCGTAATTTCTACCTAAAAGGTTATGGTCAGAAGTGACAAAGGAGTCATTGATTAATTCAACGAAGACTCCCACTTTGTTTATTTGTGATAAACCGTATATAATAGGGCGATCTAAAGATTGTTGAAGAAATTCACGATTTTAGAGTATAATTAGTAAGGACAACACATAATTGCTCGAATTGCATATAATAGATACTTACCAGACCGTATTTTAGTTTGAATTAACATTGAGTTAATGTCGAACACACTTTAATTCTAGTTCCTTAACGAGAAGCAAGAAAGAAGGTAATCATAAAATGGATTTAAAATTTACTATTCGAGATTTATCATTAGCATCAGAAGGACAGCGGAAAATTGATTGGATCATTCCTCGAATGCAAGTGCTTAACAGTATACGTAAGGAATTTGAAAAACAATTGCCTTTTGCAGGAAAGAAAGTTGTAATTTGTTTGCACCTAGAAGCTAAGACTGCTTATCTCGCACAGGTGATTAAAGCTGGAGGGGCAGAGGTGACTGTAGTTGCCAGCAATCCTCTCTCTACTCAAGATGATGTTGTGGCTGCTCTTGTTCAAAGTGGGATCGGGGCACATGCTTGGTACAATGCGACAGAGGAAGAGTATAATTCTCATCTGCAGTTGGCACTCGATACCGAACCCGATTTTATTATCGATGATGGGGGAGACTTAGTTTCAACCATCCACACAACTCGTCCTGAACTTCTGAAGAAAGTTAAGGGCGGAGCCGAAGAGACGACAACTGGTGTTTTACGTTTGCATTCAATGGCCCGTGATGGGGTCCTGAAGTTTCCGATGGTAGCTGTCAATGACGCCCAATGCAAGTATTTGTTTGATAACAGATATGGTACCGGACAATCCGTTTGGGATGGAATCATGCGCACGACGAACTTGGTAGTGGCTGGTAAAACAGCTGTTGTTGCTGGGTATGGCTGGTGTGGTAAAGGAGTTGCTCTGCGGGCTAAAGGATTAGGAGCGCGAGTAATCATTTGCGAGATTAACCCTATCAAAGCAAACGAGGCCTTGATGGATGGATTCGAAGTAATGCCTATGGTTGAAGCAGCAAAGCACGGGGATTTCTTTATAACGGTTACCGGCAATATGAATGTAATCAATAAGGAGCACTTTATTGTCATGAAATCCGGTGCAATTATGTGTAATGCAGGACATTTCGATATTGAAGTTAACGTAGCCCAATTAAAAGAAATCTCTGTCTCCGAAAGAACAGCTCGAACAAATATTACTGAGTACACCCTTCCTAACGGTCAAAACCTATATGTACTGGCCGAAGGCCGATTAGTTAATCTGGCTGCCGGAGATGGGCATCCGGCAGAAGTTATGGATATGACATTTGCTTTACAAGCTCTGTCTTTAGAATATATTGCTTTGAATCATGAGAAGTTAGAGCCTAAAGTCTATCAAGTCAATACAGAAATAGACGAAAAAGTAGCGATGCTGAAACTTCAATCTCTAGGTTTATCAATTGATAAATTAACCGAAGAGCAGGAAGCTTATCTGGGGTCTTGGAGTTCAGAAGCGTGAAATAAGGAATATAGAATAAAAGTTTAAATATACAATGGCAATTTCCAAGTTTTATTCAGAAGGTGCCTGACCGTAGAGATATGATCAGCACCTTTTTTTATATATTCGCCTTTCCAAGAAAGGACAGAGTAATTGTTTCAGAGATAAAAGTTGCCCCCATATCCTATAAAATATCTATGTGTTAAGATATAATAGTTGAGATCAAAATATCTATTAAACACATTGTTAAGTATATTTAGACTTCATCATGTTATATCCTGACAAGTTTAGATAGTTAATGTATAAAGAGAGGCTTAGGAATGGAAAGAACGCTTATAGTCGCAGAAAAGCCTTCACAAGCTCGTGAATATGCTGCAGCCCTGGGAGTAAGAGGAAGAGGCGACGGATACCTGGAAAATGAAAAGTATGTGATTACATGGTGCTATGGACACCTTTTAGAGCTGGAGCGTCCTGAAGCATATATGGATTTGGATCGAGTAGGGAAACGCTGGAGTTTAAATCGTTTACCGGTGTTACCCAGTTTGCAGGCCTTTCGTCGGGTGGTTAAATCCGGAGCTGCTAAACAATATGAAGTAATCCAAAATTGGTTAAGGTCTTCGGACATTGGAGAGATTATTTGTGGAACGGATGCTGACAGGGAAGGGCAGTTGCTTTTTCAGGAAGTATGGGATGCCGCTAAGTGTAATAAGCCCTTGTCAAGGCTGTGGATTTCCTCGCTGACAACTGCGGCTATACAAGAAGGATTGAAAAGCCTTCGTTCCGCAGAGTCGGTAGCAGGATTGGCGGCTGCCGGAAATGGCCGTGCCCTTGCAGATTGGGATTTCGGAATGAATCTGACGGAAGGGTTCACCGCCTTATTTGGGAGCTTCGATGCTGTAAGGAAAAAACCCAATGTTATTTCTATAGGGAGAGTACAGACCCCGACACTTGCGTTGATTGTCGAGCGAGAATGGGAAATTGAAGGCTTTGTTGCTCAGCCATTCTTTGAAGTCAGGGCTGAATTTTCGAGTGCAAATGGGGAGTATCTCGGTAAATGGTTTGATCCAAGCGAGGACTCAAAACGGATTACAGATCCTCAAGTTGCCGAGAAGATCGTAGCCAGAACTCAAGGAAAACCAGGAAGAATTACTAAAATAGAACAAAAAAACGTACAGGAGCCTGCGCCCCTGCTCTTTGATCTGACCTCGCTGACGATTGCTGCTTCCAAAAAATATGGGTTTAGTGCGGAAAAGGTTCTCCAATTAGCCCAGTCACTCTATGAGAAAAAAGCTATTACTTACCCACGAACTGATTGTGCTTATCTCTCAGAAGACATTGTTCCAAAGTTGCCGGATCATCTTAAAGCTGTACACCAAGAGCCCTATTCGAGTTTGGCAGATGAAGCCAGTCTATTAGGTGTGCCGAAAGGTAAACGCGTAATCAATACGATCACTGCCCATCATGCCATCATTCCGACGACTGAAAAAGTCGCCATTCACAAGCTCAATCGTGAAGAACAGAACCTCTATGATTTAGTCGTTCGACGTTTTCTGGCTGTTTGGTTTCCCCCTGCTCAATATCATCAGACGGATGTAGTAACAATGATCGAGGGTGAATCTTTTCGAACCAAAGGCAAGGTATTATTAAGCCTGGGATGGAAGAAAATTTACGACCCAGATGATTTAGAGGATGAGGGTGTCAAAAAGGGCAAGAAGAAGGACAAGCGGGAGCAGACAGAGGATGAGAACGCAACTCTGCCTCCTTTGAGTAAGGGGGAAGAGGTGCAGACAAAACGTGTTTTCAGCGAAGAAAAGAGCACAAAACCGCCAAAACGCTTTACCCAAGGAGACCTTCTCAAAGCCATGGAAGGTGCAGGCAAGCAGATTGATGATGAGGTGCTCCGTCAGCAATTGAAAGGGAAAGGGTTAGGTACTGTGGCGACTCGTCCGGCTATTATGGAAAACTTAATTGACCGGGGATACATACTGCAGGATCATAAGGCTTTGAAACCCACAGAAAAAGGGGTCGAACTTATTCGACTGATTAAGGAAAAACTTCCTCAGGCTCAGCTCCTTATTAGTGCGGAAATGACCGGACAAATGGAGTTTGATCTTTCTAAAGTGGAAAAAGGGGAACTAAGCATCGAACAGTATATGACAGAAGTAGAAGATGCAATCAGACGAATTATTAAGGAACTGCGTTCCTTCGAACAACGACACGGTAAAACCCCTCTGGCTCTTGCACCGACGGCACACCCTTCAACAAAGGGTAAAGGAAAAGAGGAGCCAAGAGCAAGAACTGCTCGTAAGAAAGAAAATAAGGTTCGAGAGTCCGCGAAGAAGGTTGATGACAATAAAGTAACAAACAAGAGTCAAGTACTGGCATTAGGGAACTGTCCTAAGTGTGGTGCAGAGGTGATCGAAGGCCAAAAGGGGTTTGGGTGTTCGAATTGGCGACAAGGATGTCATTTTGTCCTCTGGAAAACTCCGATCTGTGGTAAGGTGCTTACTCCAAATCAGGTTAAAAGCTTATTGAAGAAGGGGAAGACTCCGTTGATTAAAGGTTTTAAATCGAAATCGGGAAAGTCTTTCTCGGCCTATTTGATCTGGGAAGATCAGTCTGAAGCTAAGTTGAAGTTCGAAATTGAGACCTCATGAAACAGACATTTACGCTCCTGCAAAAGATTAGACAATTGTTCGCAATTTTATGGCCTATCCTGGTTGCACAAGTTACAATGTTTTCCATGAGTTTTTTTGATACTGTCATGTCTGGACAAGCAAGCACTCCAGATTTGGCGGGAGTCGCAATCGGTTCCAGCGTATGGGTGCCCATAGGTGCTGGTATAGGCGGAATTTTCGTAGCCGTAACTCCAATTGTTGCTCAATTAATAGGGGCGAGGCATAAAGAAGATATAGCTTTCCAAGTAATGCAGGGGATTTATTTAGCATTGTTGATTTCAATTCTAGTTATAGTGGGAGGAGCCTTTGCTTTAGATCCAATTCTTTCGCTCATGGGGTTGGAGGATAACGTACTTCGAATTTCACGCAGTTACTTGTTGGCACTTGCCTGTGGAATTCCGGCACTCTTTGTATATCAAGTTTTACGGGCATTTATCGATGCGTTGGGGAAAACCAGAGTATCTATGATGATTGCCCTATTGTCATTACCAATTAACGTGTCCCTGAATTATGTTCTTATTTTTGGGAAAATTGGTTTTCCAGCCTTAGGGGGTGTTGGGGCTGGTGTAGCATCTGCACTTACTTATTGGTTTTTAGCTCTTATAACATACACGATTATTAACAGTCAAAAATCCTTCGCTTCATTTCAGGTGTTTAAACATTTTTACGGAATATCACTTAAAGAATGGAAAGAACAATTAAAGACTGGCTTGCCAATTGGATTTGCTATTTTCATCGAGACCAGTATCTTTGCAGTAGTTGCTTTACTTATGAGTACATTTGATACTGTGACTATCGCAGCTCATCAGGCGGCAATGAACTTTGCTACTATGCTCTATATGGTGCCATTAAGCATTTCCTCTGCCTTAACTATTTTAGTGGGGTTTGAGGTTGGTGCTAAAAGGGATAAGGATGCTCGTCACTACAGCTATCTTGGTATGGTAATGTCAATTGGAATGGCCAGTATTTGTGCTGCAATCCTGTTACTCTTTAGGGAGCAAGTGGCTGCCTTATATTCTCGGGAAGTTGCTGTGATTCAAATGGCCCAACATTTCCTAATATATGCTGTATTCTTCCAATTATCAGATGCCATTGCTGCTCCGATCCAGGGAACGCTTCGAGGCTATAAGGATGTGAATGTAACGTTCCTCACGGCTTGCATATCCTATTGGGTTATTGGATTACCGGCAGGGTACTATATGGCTAATAATACTTCGCTCGGGGCAACGGGTTATTGGATTGGTTTAGTTCTGGGATTAGCTGTGAGTGCTATTGGTTTATTAGGGCGTCTTTTAGTCGTACAGAGCCGACATAAAAACCTAGAAGTTGCCTCTTCAGAGAAAAAAAGGATGTAGTGCTATCTAAGCATTCTCATTCAATCAGCTTGGGCTCGACGGATCTTTGGCTAATGCTCTCAAACAACAAGGAATTGTTGTGACTTATAGCAATACTCCGAAAATTAAGTCTTGGTGACTCATTTAAGTCTTGGTGACTTAAATGAGTCGCTGAGACTTAATAATTTGTGATGGAAAAGTTCTAATCCTTAAATTACTCTGAGTTAAGGATTTTCAAGTGTTTGATAAATAGGGCCTGAAAGTTTGGCATAAGTCCTTGAAATACGTACATAGTCCACTGCTATTAAACTTTCTGAGATAACATATTAATTTATGTGATAATTGGCAAAGAACTTGCAATTAAAGTTGTGGACAGAAGTTAAACATTTTATAAAAAGGAGGTTTTGATGGTCATTTCAGGGCAATGAAATACAATAGATAGACACGTGGAATTTATCATCTGACTTATTTTCTTAAACCCGGTTCTCAGATTAAATCTCAAGAAAGGGTGAATAACTTGTCACAAGAGAAGTCTAAAGGGATATATGCTCGTATTAATCCTGTTGTTTTCTGGGGCAGTGCTATTTTATGCGTTTTGTTATATGCCCCAATGCTTATTTATGGTACAGAACTGCAACCCTATGTTGCAGTCATATTAAAAGCCATAACCTATAGAATGGACTGGTTATGGTTATTATTTACTTTGGGATGTGTAATATTTTCATTTTGGTTGGCTTTTGGCAAATATGGCAATGTAAAATTGGGTGGAACAGATGATAAACCTGAATTCTCAGACTTCAGCTGGTTATCAATGATGTTCACTGGCGGTGTTGGAGCAGGTTTAGTTTATTGGTCCATGGCCGAGCCTTTGTATTATCTAAAGTTTCCTCCTTACTGGAATGAGGCATTTTCTGGGCAAGCTTCGCAATTCGCTATTGCCTATGGAATGTTTCACTGGGGTATTTCGGCCTGGGCTATCTTTGTTCCAGGGGCCATCGCCTTTGCCTACATGCTTTACGTAAGAAAAAAACCCTACTTTTCCCCAAGCTATGCTTGCCGGGGAGTATTGGGTGATCGGGTAGACGGATGGCTTGGCAGAGCGATCGATATCTTTGTTGTGCTTGGTCTGGTCGGCGGATTAGGAACAACCTTAGGAACAGTTATTCCTATGATGTCGGCTGTTGCAGCCGGTTATCTGGGTATTCCGGATACTATGACGGTTAAAGTCGTGACCACCCTGGTGATTGCAGCAACATTTACCTATAGTGCTGTCTCCGGTATAAATAGCGGAATTAAAAAATTGTCGGAATTAAATAGTTGGTTATGTATGGGATTATTAGCGTTTGTTGCGATCGTTGGCCCCACCTTGTTTTTGTTTTCCTTTTATGTTGACAACTTAGGGGTTTTGATTACTAACTTTTTCCGTATGAGTTTATATACAGATCCGATTAGCAAATCCGGTTTTCCTCAAGACTGGACAGTATTTTACTGGGCCTGGTGGGCAGCATGGGCTATGTATTTCGGCTTGTTTGTTGCCAGGATCTCCAAGGGGAGAACGATCAAAAACGTGGTTCTAAATATGATGGTTGTAACGTCAATCGGCTGTTCGCTGTTCTTCTTAGTGTTCGGCGGCTATGCTGTAAATCTTCAGCTTAATCTAGGGGTAGCACTTGATATGACTATGAAGGACGCCGGTGCCGGGGCAATGATTTCCCAACTCTTGCATACCTTACCCTTAGCTGTAATAGTTGTTCCCTATTTCTTATTTGTCATGCTTATTTTCCAAGCTACTACCATTGATACCAATGCCTATATTATTTCCAGTATTTCTTGCAAAGAGGTTAAGAATGGTCAGGAATCTCCCCAATGGACAAGACTTTTCTGGTGTGCACTCCTGGCTGTGATCGGGATAGCTATCATGGTGGTGGGCGGATTACCGGTAGTTCAACTTTCATCGGTTGCCACCAGTGTACCCATTATATTTATTATCATCATCTTATCAATGTCCCTACTCAAGTGGCTCAAGGAGGATTTCGGCAGAGAAAAAGAAATTCAAGTTGTTGATTATCCGGAAGAAGACTAATCATAACAGGGCTGTCGCAGTAAGACCAGCCCGGAAGATAGCAAAAGGGATGTAACGAAACTTGTTTTCCGGTTTATTACATCCCCATTCTATTTGTAATCCCCTTATATATCAGAGGACTGTTCACCACTTCAAAGGTGTACAGTCCTCTATTTTGGGATAACACACCACCAGCTTGAAAAAATCTCAAGTTTCGTTACGGCCCCTTTGCCGTCAAATAAATAATGAGGTTTGAATAAGTAAAAGTATCCCAAAGAGGATGGCTAATCACGGCCATCCTCTTTGGGATTGCTCTTTCTACAGATAAGAGACCTCTTACGTTCTAGTTGCTATTTGAAATGGGTGCGGCAGTTTTACACATGGATTTCAGGGCTTCCACAAATTCCTTTTCAATGAGAGAGACTGCATGGCGGGTTGATCTTATGAGACCGACGGTAATACCTAAACTAACGTCACTGATAGGTATAGGGATTATCTCTCCGGATTGTAAATAAATATCGTCTATCGACATGAATCTGGGGAAGAAGGAGATGGCGATTCCCTGGGATACGACTCTTTTAATCAATTCGAAATTACAAAATCTAAAGACTACATTAGGTTCGCCATGTTTTTTAAGAATACTTGTGATACCACCATTATTCTTCGTGAATTCGTCATTATAAGCAACAAAGGGATATCCAAGTGCTTCTTTTAGAGAAACCGATTCCTTTTGAGCAAGAGGGGAGTCTTTAGAAGCATATATTAAAAATTCATCTGAAAATAACTCTTCACAACTAAGTTCTTTACCGGTTATTTCTTCAGTTAGCAATACAATACCAATGTCGTTTTTGCCGGATTGAATATTTTGCAGAATGTTAATTGATTCAGCAACGGTCAAAGAAATGTTGATATTTGGATGTTTGTCCTTTAAGTAGTATAAAACATTGGGGATTATCTTATCACCCATACTGGGTATTATCCCAACGGAGAGGTTGCCCGTTAATGCAGAGGTATTAGAAATTTGTTTAATTTCTTCAACAGTATCAAGAATAAGTCGGGCCTTTTCAATGACGATTTCCCCGATTGAAGTTGGATAAGCACCCTGAGGAGTTCGCCTGAAAAGTTGTGTTCCGAGCTCATCTTCAAGTTTACTAATTGATGAACTTACAGCGGGTTGGGTAATAAAGGCGTGCTCTGCTGCCAATGAAATTGAGTTGTATTTGGCGACTTCAATTAAAAGAAATAATTGTTCTAATCTCATAATCTAATACCTCCGCTGCCCAAAAAACTCTGTTCCGTACACATCTCCGCACCATTCGTTCACTCCTGTGCGAGAAGCTACCTTTCGGGTCTAACTGGGATTGATCGGGGTAGACCGCTGTTTATAGTTGCGTAATATACGTGTAACTTTGCTTTGGCTAATATTTAAGGTGTTTGCGACTTTGTAGGAACTCCCCAACATATTATACAATCTGATTATGATAGCCTCTTCATCACTCGTTTTTTTGAGATTTTTCCAGTTGGATAGTTCTTCTTCCACAATGTTTGAGTGTGCATGAGTAGAGGGTATTTTAAACATTTTACTGGGTAAATGTTCGGGTAGAATATATCCCTCCGGAACAGTGACCACTATCCGTTCGGCTAAATGCTCCATCTCCCTAATATTTCCGGGCCAGTTGTAACTTTTTAGAACAGCAAGACTTTGTTCATCAAACTTGTGAGAGTATTTATACATCAAGTCATATTTGTTCAAAAAAAACTCTAATAAAGGAATAATATCATTGGTTCTTTCTCTTAAAGGAGGAGTATCAATTTCGATGACGCTTAATCTATAGTATAAGTCCTCGCGGAACTTTCCTTCTTCGATTAATTGAACAAGGTTCCTATTGGTCGCAGCAACAATTCTTACATCAATTTTCTTATGCTCTTTTCCGCCAACCGGAATAAATCTGCGCTCTTGAATAAGCTCTAATAATTTTGCTTGAATTCCTAAAGGAATTTCTCCTATTTCATCAAGAAACAATGTGCCACCATGGGCTAGTTCAACTAATCCTACTTTCCCAAACTTGTCTGCACCGGTAAAAGCACCGCGACAATATCCGAAGAGCTCTGACTCTAAGAGGTGCTCTGGGATAGTGGCCCCATTAATACAGATGAAGGGGCCATCTTTGCGCTCACTCATTTTATGAATATCCATGGCCAGTACATTTTTCCCGGTTCCGGATTCACCTAGGATAAGAACTGTAGAATTCACTAAGGCAACCCTCTTAACTATTTCAAGGCATAACTTCATTTTTTCATCTCGAAAGGAGTATCCCTTAAAGTAGCTGACTTGTTGACTTAATTCATCGACTTTGTTTTTGTAATGCTTAACAAGTTTCTTAGTCTTGTCTAAATCTTGTTTTAACTCTTCAAGCTGTGTGATATCACGACTATTCATAACGATGAAATCAACTTCACCATCCTTGTTAATCACAGGAGTGGCAGTGACAACAAGTTTAATTCCGGTTTTAGTCTGCTGTTCAACGGTAACAGTTTGCTTGTTTTGAAAGACTATGGGAGCTAAGGCTGGTGAATAATAACCTTCACTCAATAAATAGCTTACATTCTTTCCGATTATCTCAGAAGGATCTAAGCCATAATGCTTCTTACATACTTTATTGACATAGGTTACAATTCCCTTGCTATCAACGACAAAGATCTCATCAAACGAATTGTCCAGGATCATTTTAAAATCTTCTCTGTTCAAACTTTGTTCGTTTATATCTAGCAATTTCGACAACTCCCTTTTTGCAATGTTCACAGCAAAATTGATTGAGTATCAGCAAAAATCGGTATATATTTAAAATCTAATGTCATACAAAAGATTTTGTTTTGAAAATATTAAATTATTTATTTATTTTATTCGGTAAGACAAACATAAAATCCTGCAACGTTGGAATATTTAAGTCAATATGACTTAAATATTCTATCATTTTATGTCGAGGCTTGAAATGAACCCATACAGAAAGCAAGCAACGACCTTTGGGCATAAGGCGTTATAGCGATGATAGAGTGAATTTGACTCTATTTTAAGCTTAATTTGGCAGCCCATCACATGTAGAAGTAATTGATAATAAGTTTTTCCCATTGTAGAAAACAGATTTGGCTTAATACTTAGAACGGCATGAAAATTGCATTATATTTTGACATATCATCCAAGTCGAATTGAACACATTTTTGGGAAGGCTTGACTACCGCTAATCTATCAATATACCGACAAGTGGTAGTAGTTTATCGGCCAGCAGGGAGATTTGGGGGGGGTGAAGAGCGGTTATACTTAAAAAATTGAGGAATGCCTAGAGTTCTGAATCTATTGGTCTTTAATTCAAGATTGTTCGAATTCTAATTCAAGTCAAATAGACTCTACCTAAGTCTATTTGACTCAAAGTGACTTTAAGGGTTAAAGCTAATTAGCTACCTGAAGTTCGCGCAAGTACGATAGGAGAGGGTGTAATAATGGCTTTAAAATCACGGCTGGAAGTCTTAACGAAGGATGATTTAGTGAGGGTTCATGAAGCCACCCTGAAGATTCTTCGGGAGACCGGAGTAGTATTTCACAATGAGGAAGCTATTGAAGTCTTCAAGAAACATGGTGCAAGAGTAGAAAACAAAACAGTTTTCATTACTCGCGAACTGGTAGATCAAGCCCTGGCTACAGCTCCACGTACCTTCCGCATGCGGGCTCGTAATGATAAATACTCTGTTACCGTCGGAGAAGGTTTCTTGATACAGCCAAATGTTGGCCCGGTTTATATTCAAGACTTAGTTAAGGGACGTCGGGAGGCAACTCTTGAGGATTATGCTAATATCCAAAAACTCTGTCAGGCTAGCGATGTCGTTGATTTAGTTGGCACAATCCCGGTTGATCCCAGTGATGTGAAGAGCAGTGATAAGTATTTACTTATGATGTACGAAGCGTTAAAAAACACTGAGAAACCAGTGATAGGATTCTGTGCTAATACACAACAGGTCCGCCAACAATTGGATATGGTTGAGATGACTATGGGTACACCTGGATTTTTATTGGAGAACCATTGTACAGCGGTACTAGTAAATTCATTAAGTCCATTAGCCTATGCTCCTGATACTCTGGAAACTATGATTGAATATGCAAAACGAAATCAAGTTATCCTACTTGCGCCGTGCATTATGGCTGGAGTAAGTGGCCCAATATCACTTTTAGGAACGGCGGTTTTGCAAAACACTGAAACCATAGCAGGACTGGTTCTGGTTCAATTAGTGAATCCGGGGACTCCGCTAGTATATGCTACCGCTTCAACTTCAGGTTATATGAAAGAAGCAACTTATGCAGCAGGTTCTCCCGAGGCTATGTTAATAAATACTGCCAGCTTGCAAATGGGTTTAGATTACTATCACTTACCCGTTAGAACAATGTCGGGGATCACACATTCTAAGACAGTTGATTGTCAAGCAGGGTATGAAACCATGCAAAGCTTGTTAATGGGAATGTTGAGCGGCGCCCAAATGTCAGTTCAAAGCTTGGGTGTTTTAGACGCTATTATGACGACTTCCTACGAAAAGTTTATCATTGATGAAGAATTGATTAGAAGAGTAAGGCGGATTTCTCAAGGGATCGATACCTCGGATGAAGCATTAGCTGTTGACGTTATTCAAGAGATAGGACACACGGGAACCTATTTGTCGCATATAAGTACCTTCGAGAAATTCAGATCACTGTGGACGCCTACTATTTCAGATTGGGGAAATTATAGCGATTGGAAGAACGCCGGTTCGGAAGATGTTGTTATCAAGGCAAACCGTAAGTATCAACATATTCTGCAAAATGCACCCGAGACTTTACTCGATTCAGAGACGGATAAGGCATTGTTAGAGTTTATCGAGAAAGCTAGAGCTCATCAATCATAATTTTTCAATGCTGTTGAGATTTATACCCGGCATAAAAAGACGGAATTATGCAACGTAATGTAATTATAATATGATCTAGTTGGGAAATGTTACTAGTTTATAATTTGCACAAGTTATTGCATCTTGAAGGAGGATTAATAAAATGAGCGATTTCGATCAATTAGCCGATTATGTGTTTAAAGGAAATGCCGCTGCAGTAAAAGAGCTCACTCAAAAGCTGGTAAATGCCGGCGGCGATCCAATGGAAATCATCTCTAAAGGTTTACTAATTGGGATGGATATTGTGACTCCTAAATTTAAAGCCGGCGAGATGTATGTTCCTGAGGTAATGATGGCGGCAAGAGCTTTATCAGAGGGTATGAATATTGTTAAGCCTTTGCTTACTGGGGCGGATATTGCAGTCAGTAAAACAATTATTATTGGGACAGTTGCCGGAGACCTACATGATATCGGTAAGAATTTAGTGGTCATGATTATGGAAAGCGGCGGCTTTAATGTGGTTGATTTAGGTGTTGATGTATCTCCGGAAAAATTTGTAGCAGCTATTAAAGAGCACGACGCAAAAATAGTTGGTTTATCTGCTCTCTTAACCACAACAATGCTAAATATGAAAGTCACGATAGACCATATCGCCAAAGAAGGATTACGGGATCAAGTTAAGATTCTTGTTGGTGGGGCTCCTGTTTCCCAAAGCTTTGCCGATGAAGTCGGGGCTGATGGTTATTGTGCCGACGCTATGGCTGCTAAAGAGATGGCTACCGCTTTCTTAAACTAGTTTTCTTGGAAAAGATATTAGGACATATTAAATGTTGCAGAAGTTGTGGAGGTGGAAGAATTGAGAAGTGAAGTTCAAGCAGGAGTTTCAAAATTTGAGGGTTTCGGACTTAATATATTTTCTGACAATGAACTTTATGATATCCACAGTGGAACTCTTGAAGTGTTAGAAAAAACAGGGATTAAAGTTGAGTCTAAAGAAGCCTTAGAAATTTTCGCTGCCGGAGGAGCTAGTGTAAATTTCGAAACGCGAGTCGTTAAAATTCCTCCTCATATTGTAGAGGATGCTATTCGCTCAGCCCCTAATACGATTCTTTTAGCAGGTAGAAATCCTAAACATGATATTATACTGGGTGGTAAAAGAGTTCACTTTATTAATTTTGGCGAAGGGGTCTCAATCATCGACCCCTATACCAAAGAGTATCGGAAGACTACTAAGCAGGATGTAGCTAATATTTCGCGCTTCTGTGATGCAATGAGTGAAATGGATGCAGTTTTACGACCGGTAGCACCTCAGGATGTTCCGCCAGTGGCTGCTGTCGTTCATAATGCCGAGGTTATCTTCAATAATACTTCCAAGCATGTATTTATCGGTACTGAAGGTGGAAAAAACTTCAAAAAGGTTCTGAAGATGGCTGCTGCCATAGTCGGTGGAGAAGAAAAGCTGCGGGAAAGACCAATCTTCTCTTGCAATGTTTGCCCGACAAGCCCGTTACAATTAGTAGGCCACTGTACTGAAGTAATTATTGAAGGTGCCCGGGCTGGTATAGCAGTAAACGTACTATCGATGGCTATGGCTGGAGCTACCTCTCCAATTACGTTAGCAGGCAGTCTTGTAACACACAATGCTGAAGTTTTAAGTGGCATCGTCTTAAGCCAGCTAACCCGCAAGGGAGCACCGGTTATCTATGGCAGTTCAACGACAATCATGGATCTGCGTTTTGCTACGGCACCGGTTGGATCTCCGGAACTCGGAATGATCAATGCAGGTGTGGCGAAACTTGCCCAGTTTTACTTACTGCCAAGCTGGGTAGCCGGTGGCTAGGTAGACAGCAAACTCCCGGATGCCCAAGCATCTCATGAGTTCACAATTACCGCTATGCTGACAGCGTTGGCAGGGTCCAACCTGATCTATGGCGCAGGTATGTTGGAACTCGGCATCACCTATGACTATGCACAAATGGTGATGGATAATGAGATGGCTAGGATGATTAAAAAAGCTGTCTGTGGGATAAGTGTGTCTGATGAAACTCTGGCAATAGATGTTATTAAAGAGGTAGGTACCGCTGGTAACTTTATTGGTCAAGAGCATACCTTCAAACACATGCGTTCTCAATCTAAAAGTAATGTTATTGACCGCCGTATGAGAGATGTCTGGCTGGCTGATGGGGGTAAGGACTTTTCAGAAAGAGCCTACGAAGTAGCAAGATCCATACTCGAAGACTATAAGCCAGAGCATCTGCCGGAAAATATTCAAGCAGAATTACGTGCTATAGTGGAAGAAACTGAAAAAGAGTATGGTGTCAATAGTTAAGTTAATGACCGAATAACTAAATATTAATGATAGTAATGAGGAGAACGAGCTAACTACTTTAGTTCTTCTCATTACTAAATAAAGTTACTTAAGGAATTCCAACCCACTTGGTATACTCAAGCCACCACCAATAGCGAGTCTTGGATGGGGTTAAGAAGTAATTCTAGTTGTTAAGCGTAGACAGTCAGATTGTAGGCCTGAAAGTGATTGAGCCTCGAAATGAGTAAACCGGGAAGGTCGACAATTTCGAAACTCTTTGAGGAGTTGTGATTTTAATAATGAAAAGAGAAGCGTTAACCCAGAAATTATTGGTATTAGGGGTCGACGGGATGGATCCCAAAGTAACCCGGAAGTTCTTGGCTGAAGGAATAATGCCTAACTTACAAAAGTTCATTGAAAAAGGTGCGGCTAGAGAAGATTTATCCCACTTAGGTGCCCTGCCAACGATTACACCTGCATGCTGGACGACCTTAGCAACAGGTGCTTATCCTGGAACACACGGTATTACCTGCTTTTGGCGACAGTCACCAAAGAGTTTGGACGCGGTTGTCTATAATATGGATTCCAGAAACTGTGAAGCTGAGCAGTTATGGAATGTAACTTCTGAAGCCGGTCTTAAAACCTTAGTATGGCATTGGCCCGGTTCCGCTTGGCCTCCCACCAGTGACAACCCAAATTTAAACGTTGTTGATGGAACACAGCCGGGTTCTGTTAACATGGGTGTGGCACAACTTGATTGGGAAAAAATTATCGCTGCTAATGAGGAAATTACAGAATTAATATATGCTCCAAAACTTGAACGTCCTGCCGGTACCGGCTGCATGATTTCCGATCTGAGTGCAATTACTGAAGAAGAACCAGCTACCGATATGATGGAATTATGGTATGGTGAAGCTGCCATGTCAGGCAGTGAAATCCGTGAATATATCATGGGACCAGATAATATGGAAATGGTCATTGAATCTATTCCTCATTATGATGTAGTCAATTCCCCTTTGAAAAATGCAGCAGGATGGGCAGCTGCACCGGAAGACGCCAAGGAATTTACTATTTTAACGTCTGATGGTATTGTAAGACGACCCACCCTGATTTTAAAGAATGCTGATGGCATCTATGACCGCATTGCAATTTATAAAAATAAGAAGGCAGAGAAGCCAATCGTAGTTTTAGAACTCGGGAAAATGGTTTCCGGTATTGTAGATGACATTAATAAAGAGGGTGTATTAAAACCCGCCTGTCGTTCTATGAAACTCCTGGAACTTTCGACCGATGGTACATCGGTGAAACTGTGGATCAGTAATGCCTTGGATATTGCCCAGGATAAATTATGGCATCCGAAAGAATTGTTAAAAGATGTCGTAGAACATGTTGGACCGGTTCAGCCTGTTAGCTTGGTTGGGGGAGAAGATGCATACCTTGTTGAGAAGGTTTATGAACCAGCCTGGGATTCGTATTGTCAATGGCAAGCAAAGGCTTTAAATCATTTAATTAAAAACCGGGATTACCAGGTAGTGTTCACACATTTGCATAATATTGACTGTGCAGGTCATATGTTTTGGCACTTAGCGAAAAACCTGGAGCGCTGGAGTTATACTGACCCTGAAGTTAATCAGAACTTTATCCGGAAGTTTTACATTCAGACAGACAAATATTTAGGTGAATTCTTACATCTATTAGATGAAGGATGGACAATCATGATTGTAGCTGACCATGGTTTACTGGTCGGGGAAGAATTCCCACCACAAATTGGTGAATATGGCGGCATGAATGTACAGGTGATGGAGGAACTCGGTTATACCGTAATGAAAAAGGATGCAAACGGTAAAACTTTGAAAGAAGTAGATTGGGAAAAGACAACAGCTGTTCAGACTCGAAGTAACTATATATATATCAACTTAAAGGGTCGTGATGCCCATGGCATTGTTGACCCGGCGGACAAATATGAACTGGAAAGAAAAATTATGTCTGACCTGTACTCTTATAGATATAAAGGACAGCGTGTTATAGGGCTGGCAATGCGGAATAAAGACGCTGTCGTATTAGGAACAAACGGTCCGCAGTGTGGTGATATCTTCTTCACTGTAGATGAGGGGTATAGCCGTTTACATGGTGATGGGTTATCCACTGTAGAGGGTGCTTTCGATACTTCTGTTTCCCCAATTTTTCTAGCTGCAGGGACAGGAATTAAAGAAAACTTTACAACCGTTAGAACCATTAGACAAGTTGATATTGCACCGACTATTGCAACATTAGTAGGTGTAAGAATGCCTGCCCAGTGTGAAGGTGGACCAATCTATCAGATTTTAACCGAAGAAGTCTAATATAAAGAAAACTTGGCTGGCGCCGAGCCTCCGGCGAAGGCGGCAGCCCTAGTTGCACTTATGCTTAGAAAGTATATAACGCAAGGTTATACTTTCTGGTAGTATAAAAAGGCAGGCTAATTATCCTTGACTTCGTGGAATAGCCTGCCTTTTATTCTTTTATTCATGAAACGGAAATTCTTTTAAGACTTCTTGGACAATGATTTTTACTTTTGGATGAATTTGTTGAAAAGTAACGATAGGTTTTGAGTTGATTTGCGGATAAGCTCCCTAACAGCATAAAACCAATAAGTTTCCAGTAAAGGAACTTCTGAATGATTATTTGAAATTCCTTAATTTTTGTCAATATGGACTATTTTAAAGGAGTGGAAAATATGTCCTTAGAACAATTAAATGCAAATAGTTTCGAAAAAATCATCTATGATAATGAGGAATCCTGTCTCGTTATTTTCTCAAGAAAATCTTGTCACGTTTGTAAAGAGGTCGTTCCTGTTTTGGAGGAACTTCAACTGCAATACCGAGATAGGGTTGGATTCTATTACGTGGATGTAGAAGAAGATAAAAACTTGTCCCAAAGATTCTCCTTAAAAGGAGTTCCTCAGATTCTTTTCTTTAAGGATGGCGAATATCAAGCAAAGCTGGCAGGGGCTGTTGACGAAGACAAAGTCATTGATAAAATTGCGGAGGTTCTGGAATCGTAATCACTAAAACATTCTAAAGAGAGGGAGTAATTTAAGAAAATGGGAGATGTGACCTACGATTTAATCATTATCGGCGGGGGCCCCGCAGGGCTCACGGCAGCTATTTATGGGGGAAGAGCGAAGCTGAGAACTTTGGTTATCAATAAAGGGACGGTTGGCGGTTTGGTCAATACGACACGAGAAATTGTCAATTATCCGGGCTATGGTCAAATCAGTGGATCTGATCTTATGAAAGACTTTAAAAAGCATGCCGATTCCTTTGGCGCAGAATTTTCACGAGATGAAGTTGTGAGTGTTAATTTTGCTCAAGAAGATAAAATCATCTGTACGAAAAAAGATAAAGAATACACTGCCAAGGCGGTTATCGTTGCTTGTGGCAGTGAGCCGAGACTATTAAATATTCCTGGTGAAAAGCGGCTTCAGGGCAGTGGGGTTGCGTATTGTGCAACCTGTGATGCCGAGTTTTTTGAAGGGGAAGACGTTGTTGTCGTTGGCAGCGGGGATCAAGCCATTGAAGAAGGCATGTACATTACCAAGTTCGCTCGTAAAGTCACCGTGATTGTACTCCATGATGAAGGCGTTCTCGATTGTAATAAAGTGAGTGCGGAAAGGGCCTTCCAAAATGAAAAGATGGAGTTTGTATGGAACTCCACGCTTGAAGAAGTACTGGGTGAGTCTAATGTCGAGGGGGTTAAAATCAAGAACTTAAAAACAGGCCGTTCAACTGAACTTCCTTGCCAGGGCGTATTTTTCTTTGTTGGGATGATTCCTTCGACTCATTTTATTCAGGAAAGTGGCATTGGGATGGACAGAAGAGGATACATTCCCGTTAATGACTTGATGGAAACGGATCTCGAAGGGGTATATGCGGTGGGAGACAATCGGGTTAAATATTTAAGGCAAGTGGTTTCAGCTGCAGGGGATGGGGCAACGGCCGCAGTCGCTGCCGAGCGCTATATTGAGGAACTGAATGCCTTTAGTACGAGTGTACTGAAAAGTGACAAAAAAGTGCTCTTGCTTTTCTTCAATGCCTTAAATAATGAAAGCTTGGAGTTTAGCACTTTATTAGAAGAGGCAAATCAAGAACTCTCGGAACCCTACAAAGTGGTGAAAGTCGATACGGCTACTAAGAAAAATCTTGCCCAAAAGTATGATGTCAAAATCGTGCCTTCAGTTGTTGTATTGGACAGAGGGCAAGAGATCAAGCGATTGGACTATTCGATGGAGAAAGAAAAACTTAAGGCCCAATTAAGATAAGACAAATCATTATTAGTAAAACATTAGAAGAGCATATTACTTTTAATGGTTGATATAGAAAATCAAAGGAACCTATCTTGTGGGATGGGTTCCTTTGAATTTTATAACCTTTCGAATATGTTAGCAGAAATGAATTTATTATGACGTTTTATTTCTGATATGCCAAGAAAAAGGATATAATGGATTTATACTTTAATTTAGATTAGATAGGATGGATTATCATGAATACCTTTAATCAGCTTGGGCTCGACGAATCTTTGGTAAATGCCCTTAAACTGCAAGGAATTGTTGAACCAACTGCGATCCAAGAACAAGCGATACCCTTTATTTTAACTGGAAAAGATGTATTGGGTCAGTCAGAAACAGGCACGGGTAAGACGTTGGCTTATCTGCTCCCGATTTTTCAGAAAATAGATATTTTAAAGCGAGAAACTCAAGCGATGATTCTCACGCCGACTCATGAGCTGGCTATTCAGATTCAACGTGAAATGGAAACTTTGTCAAAAAACTCTAATCTGGATATCACGTCAACTGCTATCATCGGAAACGTGAATATAGCGCGCCAGATAGAAAAGTTAAAACAAAAACCACACATTATTGTGGGTTCCAGTGGTAGAATTTTAGAGTTAATCCAGAAGAAAAAAATTGTTGCTCAAACTATTAAAACAATAGTGCTCGATGAGGCTGATCGTTTACTTGATGAAAATAATGCCCATCATGTTAAGTCGGTGATCAAAACAACCTTAAGCAGAACTCAGCTCTTGTTATTTTCAGCGACATTACCCCCAACGACTTATCAACGGGCTTCCGAATTATTAAAGACTCCTGAGGTCATTAGGGTAACAGATAAAATAATGATCGCGCCCACTGTTGAGCATATCTTCTTCTTAGCAGAACAGAGAGATAAAATTGAAGTTCTCAGGAAGCTAATTCGGATTATTATTCCGACTCGAGCTTTAATTTTCATTAATAAAAGTGAAGAGATCGAAAAAATGGTGGAAAAACTTAAATTTCATGGTTTAGATGCAGAAGGAATATACGGAGGAGCAAATAAGATCGAGCGAAAAAAGGCGATGGATGATTTTAGAAGTGGAAAAAGCACCTTGCTGGTGGCTTCGGATCTAGCTTCGAGAGGATTGGACATCAAGGGGATTACCCATGTCTTTAACCTTGACTTGCCGGAAGATCCTCAGCTTTATCTGCATCGGGTCGGTAGAACGGGCAGAGCAGGTAATAGGGGGATTGCTATTTCCATTGCCAACGCAAAAGAAGTTTCATACTTGCGAAGACTGGAAAATTCCTTTGAGATTAAGTTCAGTCCTAAAGAAATGGTCCAAGGGAAAATTGTTGATGTAAGGAAAAAATTACAGAAGAAAGGGTAAGGGGGAAATCTCATATTGCTCTTTTTTTCACTGATAGTATAATTAAGTAAAACCTGGAGGAAATCCAAGGAAATGGAGTTTTCTTGTATGGCAGTCCATATACTGACCCGTCACATAGGACAGGATAAACAAGAAGTAAGAATATTTAACAGTATAGTACGCATGTTGGGTACCACGCTCAATGTTTATGCTTACATAGTTGATGGTATGCTCATTGATAGTGGACCCCATAAACTCCGAAGGGGAATTCTAGATTTTTGTCTACAAAATCAACCTGATAAAATTGTTCACACCCATTTTCACGAAGACCATACGGGAAATACAGCATATCTGGTAAAAAAACTCCAAGTTCCCGCTTATGTCCATCCGGAATCTTTAGGTATTTGCCGTCAGAAAGGGGATATACCTTTCTATCGTTTAGCTTTTTGGGGGCATAGAATGGGCTTCCAAGCAGAGCCATTGCCTGATTATATTGAAAATGAACATTCTCGTTTTGAAGTGATTCAAACTCCTGGGCATACGACAGATCATGTTGTTTTTTTGGATAGAGAGGAAGGCAGGTTGTTTAGCGGAGACCTTTTTCTTCACCAAAAGACTCGAGTTGTACGGAGAAAAGAAAACATACCCCTACTCATGGAATCCTTGCGCACATTGTTGAAGGAAAGTTTTAAAACAGTATACTGTTCTCATGGAGGAGAGATTAAACAAGGATATCGCTTAGTTGAGCAAAAGCTGGCTTACCTTGAAGAATTGCAGGAGGAAATTTTGAACCTTTCTCATAAGGGGCTGGATATTAAAGCAATCGTCAAGAGAATCTTTCCACAAACGCCTGCTATTGCCTATTTCAGTCTCGGAGAATTTTCTTCTTACAACTTGGTCCGTTCGCTTATTGAAGATAAAGGTACCAGGACGTAAGAGACCGACTTGGTAAAGTGCCTTGGGGAGACATGGAGGGAGATTTGAGATTATGAAGACATCGCCCTTGGACTTAGCGCATGAACTTAAAAAAGAAGGCTATCTTATCGGTCAAGAAGCAGCGACTACCTTATTCCTTGCTTTGGCCTTGGAAAAACCATGTCTTATTGAAGGTCCGGCGGGGGTTGGCAAGACACAGTTGGCTTTAGCACTTGCCCGAGCGGAAAAACGAAGACTGATAAGGTTGCAGTGTTATGAAGGACTGGACATAAGTAAGGCATTATATGATTGGAATTATGCCAAACAGCTATTGCGCTTGCAACTTGCCAAGACAGAAGATTGGGATGAGATAAAGTTCGATCTTTACTCGGAAGAATTTTTGCTTTCCAGGCCTCTCTTGGAAGCAATTCTTTCGCCCGAACCGGTTCTGCTGCTGATTGATGAATTAGACAAGAGTGACGAGGAGTTTGAAAGTTTTCTCTTGGAGTTACTTGCTGAACAACAGGTTTCAATTCCAGAGCTGGGAACTCTTACTTCAAAAACCAAACCTATTGTCATCTTAACCAGCAACAATTCTCGAGACTTTAGTGATGCTCTCAGACGGCGTTGTATCCATATCTATCTGACTTACCCTTCCTTAGAGCGAGAAATATCTATTCTAAGCTCGCATGCTCCCGAGCTTTCTAGGGGATTAACTAAGGACGTTTGTGAGTTCGTTGCCAAGATAAGAAAGTTGCCTTTGCAGAAGCTTCCGAGTGTTTCTGAAACCATCGATTTTGCGCGTGCGCTGGATGCCCTCCAAAAAGTAGAATTGAACTATGGAGACCTGATGGGAACACTCAGCGTGTTGCTGAAATATCCAAAGGATGTTGCTAAGCTGGAAGAGCGTCTTAAAAAATGGGAAACTGAAGCACTGCGATCCCGAGAGTAATCAGGTTTTAGCCCTGGCATAATGGAATAGTAAGGGATGGAGACTATGGACGGATGGGTTTTTATCAGGTTGGTTCACGCTCTCAGGCAGGTTTCTTTACCGATTTCCTCGCAGGATATTCTTGATGCTCAAACTTGTCTGGTTCGATATCCTGACATACCATGTAAACAGATATTGAAATCGCTTTTAATTCATCGCCCCCAAGATGCGGGCATATTTGAGACGGTTTGGAAAATCGCAGTTGAGAACAGAGAATCCACTGAACTGAAGGATTCCCTGGATGCAACCCTCAAAGATAAAGAAGAAAACAGGGACAGTCAAGGAATTGGAGGCCAAGGAGCAGGGCGTGGATCAGGAGGAATCAGCCTGACTGCAATTGGAGATATTCTCGATCATTGTCACATTTCTAAATTGATTCCATTTTCACGGCTTGAAGAGTTAGCAAGCAGTGGGGCAGAGTATGAAGAGGTTGTTAAAACCGTTTTGGCAGATATTGACTATTATACGTGGATTAATTCCTTCGATCTAGCTTATCAGCGAGGTACTCTTTCTGAAGACGAATGGTATACCCATCAAAACAATCGGGCTTTTATCCTGCGTGAGATTCAGCAACAGGTATTGATGAGCCAAGTCACACTTGAAAACAGCTGGAAACCCCTTGTTCGGCAACACTGGTTATTCAAACCGCTAAGTTCGCTATCTGAAGAAGAAAAAGAGCTTGTGAGGACTAGTATTCGAAAATGGGCTCGAAAATTAGCCTTGCGACCAGGTTCTCGTTGGAAATCTTATAACAAAGGAACAATTGATATAGGGAAAATTGTACAGCAAAGCGTTCAGTGGGAGGGGGGACTTTTTCATTTATGCTACCGGCGTAGAATTCCCCGTGCTCCAGAACTGGTAGTGCTCTGCGATGTCTCGAATTCCATGGCCTCATTTGTAGAATTTTTAATTCATCTGGTGACGTGTCTTAGGGCTCGTTTTCGAAAAATACGGGTATTCTTTTTTATCGATTCAGTCTGGGATGTCAGTGAGTTTGTTTGGGATGATGATCTTAGCGGAGTGAAACAAGAGATTAAAAGCTGGGGGCATAAAGCAAGTTCGGGGTTTTCAGATTATGGAGCGGTATTTAAAGAACTCGCTGAGAACATACTTAGAGAAGTGTCATCACGAGCTATTCTTATCGTACTGGGAGATGGTAAAAACAACTATCGCCCAGCTCAGCCGGAATATTTTGCCCGGATTTCTGAAAAGGTACGTAAGGTGTTTTGGTTGAACCCTTTAGAGGAGATGGAATGGTCTGAGCCTGATAATGTTATGAAAGTATATCAAAATAATTGCTCAAAGGTCTATCGGTGCCGAACGGCCAGCGATTTACAGAGAATTGTTAAGGATGTTTTCTAAGAGAGTTGCTCAAGATCTACCGGATATCAATTGTTAGATTTTTAGATCTTGATTTAGATAAGAGTTACAAAATTAAAAAGTTATAAAGTAAAAAAGTTATAAAGGTATAAGCCAGTTGCTTTAATGTGAAGCGACTGGCTTATTTACTTTACATGCGTCCGTGATCAGAGCGCAGTGCATATAGGGAAACATCTATGGACGGATCCTCATCATGGAGAAGTGGGTATAAATGAGCTAAATTTAATGCTGCAAGTCAGTGTGCTGACACGAAGTTGCGGGGTCGGGTATATACTGCTTATAAGTCAAAAATAAATACTTTGCCATGGTTACATACAGGGTGATTATTCAGGAGGTGTCAATGAGCCAGTGATAAAACATACAGTAAAACAAGGGGAAACACTTTTTATTATTGCTCAGAAGTATGGAATAAGCCTTAGCTCGCTTCTCGCTGCCAACCCAAATATTAAAAACCCTTCCTTGATTAGACCTGGGCAAGTGGTAAATGTCCCAAAGGCAGCACCCCAGAGAACCATCGTTATTCCCAGAGAGAGCTACGGTTATAGTGAAATGGTTAATGACCTTGAGATGCTTAGAGAAAGCTATCCTTTCATTAAGGTGGATTCCATTGGAACTACGGTTATGGGTCGTTCAATTCCAGTGGTAAGGATAGGGCAAGGAAAAAAAGAAGTCCATTATAATGGTTCTTTTCATGCCAATGAGTGGATCACAACTTTGTTATTGATGAAGTTTATTGAAGTCTATGCTAAAGCTTACGTTTCAGGGAAAAAAATTGGAACCTTTAATATTAAAAGCCTATTTGACAGTGTTTCCTTGTGGGTTGTTCCTATGGTCAATCCTGATGGAGTGCAACTGGTTCAGGAGAAAATCGATACGAATACTTCAACCTTTGCCAACGCGCTGCGGATCAATGGTGGATCACGAGATTTCAGTGGTTGGAAGGCTAACATTCGAGGGGTAGATTTAAATGATCAGTTTCCGGCCAACTGGGAGACTGAAGTGTCCAGACGAGCATCTTCTGGCCCGTCTCCCCGGGATTATACAGGGACAGCACCTCTCTCCGAGCCGGAAGCTAGAGCGATGGCAGAGTTTACAAGGTCCCATAACTTTCGTTTAGTAAGTGCTTTTCATACTCAGGGAGAGGAGATCTATTGGGGGTACAGGGGGTTAGAACCCAATGAATCACAACAGATCGTGAATCGGTTCATAGAAGTTAGCGGATACGAAGCAGTACGGTATGTGGAAAGTGACGCAGGGTATAAGGATTGGTTTATTCAAGAATGGAGACGCCCCGGCTTTACAGTCGAATGTGGTCACGGAATTAATCCTCTGCCCATATCTCAGTTTTGGGAGATATGGGGCAAGGTAATTGGGATATTTTTAATGGGTATGTATGTATAAAATTTGGGCGTTTCTCTTTTGCCGAACAAGTTTACTATTTACGGATCTCCCTGGCCAGTAAAGCTGCGCCCAACGCGGCTGTAATAACAGGTTCTTGAAATACGAGAAGGGGATAGCCCAGCTGCTTGGTTAGGGCGTTAACCACGCCTCGATTGAGGGCCACTCCGCCCGTAAACACAATATCCGTTTCCAATCCGGTTCGTCGAGTCATAGAGGCTACTCGGCTGGCTACCGAATCACAAACCCCCGCTAAAATATCTGATTTCAATGCTCCTGCGGATACCTGGGAAATAATTTCGGATTCAGCGAAAACAGTACAAAAGGAGGAAATCTTTGTGGGGTTTTCCGAGGATGAAACCAATTCCCCAATCTCATGCCATTCTATTTCCAGAGCTGTGGCCATCACTTCTAAGAACCGACCTGTACCTGCAGCGCATTTGTCATTCATTGTAAAGTCTGCGACTTTGCCATTTGGTAATAATTTAATTACTTTGCTATCTTGCCCCCCTATATCGATAATGGTTCGAGAACTTGGAAAAAGATGACTAATTCCTTTGGCTTGACAGGTGATTTCAGACAGTTCCCGATCAGAGGGGAAGGTGACTCGGCCATAACCGGTTGCAACCGTGGCAGTGACCTGATTAATAGTTAGACCGAAATCAGCGAGAAGTTGTTCTTCAAGGCGTATGGCGACTTCACGCCCATGATAGCCTGCGCGGATTTTTGCCTGGCCGAGAATTTCTAAATCATTGTTTATTAGAACCACTTTTACAGTAAGAGATCCAATATCTACTCCTACATAGTAGTTTGACATGAGCTGTCCTCCTTATTCGATTCACGGTACGAGAGACTAAACTTAGAGCACAAATTGTTGTCCTATTTTTTGTGAGTAATTATTTCGAACTTTGAACCTCGAACCTCGTGCTTCGGTCTCGATTATTTTAGATCATCAAATGTTTCTAAGAAAGCTTGGACTCGATTGCGGACGGGTTCTTCTGCATAGGCTCTGGGATCTGCCATGTCCGCTTCGATCATTAACCCAGGCACCCCTGTTTCACGCATTACTTCTCTGCGAATCACTTCTTGAACTAAGGAATAAGGTTTGCAGGAACGATTTGAATGCATTACGAAACCATCGGCTCTGTACTCCTTGATTAGATTAATTAATTGATTGGCACGGAACTTAGGGGAACGGTTGAGAAAAACTTCAGTGTAAGTCGTCGCCATGCTTTCTATCGGAGTACCGGGAGCTTGCTCGACAGCCCAACCCCCACTATAGGTGTCAGTCACAAAACATGCCCCTTTTTCAGAAAACATTTTGTAAAAACTAAACAATTGTGGCCAGATGGCGATGTTGTCCCAGACTAAGCGAATTCTCTCGTTTTCGATTGCTCCCTGAGCAAGTTCAACTCGTTCTTTGATTTCGTCTTTGAGTTTGCTGTAAAAATTAATTCCTTTCTGTGAGCCTCTTAAGACTACAATAGGTGCCATGTTGATGAAGAGATCGGGAGCGTTGAGGGGAGAGGGACTGGCTTGACAATATTGTCGGGTTTCTATCCAGAGAGAGGTGATTTTGCGACTCAAGTTCATTTGTTCAGCTAATTTTTTTTCATTGAAGCGCCGACCGGTGATTTCTGCCAAATCTGCTGCCATAGCAGATAATTGTTCAATGACGAAGTCTTTGGCCTGCGGAGTTAGTTGGTCAGTCATAAATGGTGTATCTAGAACTAATAGTGGTACATTAAAATGACGCGCTAAAACTTCATACCACTTTAACACTGTTCCGCAAATATTATTGCAGGCTACCAAGAGGTCGGGTTTCGGCATCCCTCCCAAAGGGGCCAGGTCTGGCCTAAGGACTCCACCGATATTTGACCGGGCATAGGAACAGAGGTCTTGGGAATAACCAGCCGCTTCAGCCACTTCGCAAAGGGCAACAGTGGCTTTGCGCGCACTGTATATAGCCGCATATTGTTCCGGATAAGCGCAATGAATATTAAAAGCGCGGAGGAGTTCGACGGGGGCACCGCTGGTGACCCAGGCCAAAGGACGTCGTAAGAATTTGCCCCAGTAACGATGCCAGCTTGTCAAAGCATAGTAGCGGCCCATAGTTTGTTGGAGTACTTTGTTGCTGACTAGAGGCCGGTAACTGGGGCGTTTCTCTTTTGTTGTATGCATCTTAATCTTTCTCCTTTATAATTCATAGTCTGGCAAACTCTCTAGAAAGGCCTGAAGTCGAGTTCTTTCTTGTCCTCCTGCATTTGCCCCTTCCAGTTCAAGCGTCAGAGTGCGAATGCCGTTCTTGCGCAACCTCTCGGAGAGTGTAGCGGCATCCCAAGCATGGGGTTCGCAATATTTTCGGATGATAATAATGGCGCCTTGAGCATGCCGTTGTTTAGCTAGAGTGGTTAAATAAGAAATTCGTTCGTTAAGACTGCGGTTTTTACAGGGGCAGGGGGGCATTTCAGAGTACCTTTGGACGATATCCAAAAGTGGGTCTTCCGATTCGCCCACTGTGACTCCTGAGAAGTGTCGAAATCCGGTGCATGTATCATCGGCAACGACTCTGCCTCCCAATTCTTCGATCATTTCGAAAAGGCTGTCATTTTCCAGCACGGCGCTGCTGACAAGAACCTTTGCTTTGTCATGAGGTTCTTCGGCCATTGCTTTTAACGCCGGAAGGCTGTTTACAAGGGCTTGGGTATACTCAGAACGCGGCATTAGCTGTCCAGCTCTGAGCAGGGAGGAAATCAAAGGGGAAGGAAGGTTAGGACGAAGGACATCAAGTTCAGCAGCTAATTTTCGCGCATTTGCACATAAGATTAGGGCATTTCTGATGGCCTTGGCTTTGATTTCTTGTTTAGTCAGGCCTGTCAGTTTACTCAAGAGAGTATGCAGTTCAGCATGATAATAGCGTGAAGCTCCCGGGGCTTTTAACATAACGGGGGGAACAATGTCAACAGTTTTGCTCTGACCGCTGGATGCCCAGACTCCGCTTAGACACTGCATAGTGTCACAGGTATGAGCAAACCCGATGCCGACAAGGTCGCGCCACTTCTCTCTTACTTCCATGTCTAGAGTTCCCCTGGCTAAAGAACAACAATAGGCCGGGAGTTCAACTGGAGTTGAGTTCTCTGAATCCGGTAAGAGGCGCAAGGGGTGTAAACCTGCCGCTATAATTAGTTCTTCGGGAAAATAGGAACAGAAATAACCAAAAAACCTGTGCTTGGGGTACCGGCTTAGACGATCACTGCCTTTGAGAGAAGCCTCTTCAATAAGCAGTTCCAATGCTTCCTTAGAATCTGTCGGGTTAATAGTTTCAACCATTTGGGTAGTTCATCTCCTTAGGCGTTTAATAATTAATCGGGTAGCGGTGTTCCAATCCTCAGCGCAAATGAATTCGTTGCGGGCCGTGCGCTTTCGGCGATAATCTCCACCGGAGACTATCGTCACCGTAAGTCTCGATGTTCAGCTTTAGCTGAACGAGTTCACTGAGTTTCTGTTGGAGCAGGGGAGGATGGCTCCCGAAGAGTGCGTTTTAGAATTTTACCTATAGCTGTCATAGGGAGGTCGGGGCGAATCTCAATGAGTTGGGGGGCTTTATAAGGCAAGAGATGCTGTCGGCAGAAGGTGATAATCTCTTGCTCTTCGACCATCACATCTGTTTTTAAGGTGATAAATGCCTTTACACGTTCCCCCTTATAATCGTCAGGGATGCCTATAACGCATGCCTCTTTCACAGCTGGGTGCTGATAGAGGACATCTTCTACTTCCCGTGGATAAACATTGAACCCGCCAGTAATAATCATATCTTTCTTGCGGTCTACAATATAGAAATAGCCCTCTTCATCCATGTAGCCAATATCTCCGGTATGGAGCCAACCTTCTCGGATTGCCGAACCAGTTTCTTGAGGCTGATTATAGTATCCGAGCATGATCTCCGGACCAGTAAGCACGATTTCTCCAATTTCTAGGGGCTGAAGGAGTTTTTCCCCGGTCTCAATATCTCTGACTTGCATAATGACATCAGCAAAGGGTATACCAATACTGCCTGTTTTATTTACGCCGTTATAGGGATTGGCACAGAGTGCTGTGACAGCTTCAGTAAGACCATAGCCTTCCATCAGTCTGCTTTGGGTGAGTTCTTCAAACTGGCGCTTAACTTCTGGGGCTAAAGGCGCGGCTCCGACAAAACATCCGCGCAAAGAGGAAAGGTTATAGCGTGCTAAACGAGGATGGTTAATGAGACCTATATACATGGTGGGTACTCCAGCAAAGAGAGTAGGGTGGAAGCGGTGAATTCCTTTGAGAATGTCATCTCCATTGAAGCGTGGAATAAGAACACAAGAAGATCCTGAAATCAGAGGTGCATTCATACAAACTGACATGCCAAAGCCATGAAATATTGGGAGAACCGCTAATAAACGGTCGTCCTCTCGCATTTGGACCCAAGAGGCTCCTTGGGCGGCGTTGGCAACTAGAGCTTTATGCGAGAGCATGACTCCTTTGGGTTTGCCAGTTGTTCCTCCTGTATAAATTAGGAGCGCAATGTCTTGAGTGAGATCAATATCTATTGGAATGATTGGCTGATATTCTTGTTGAAGCAGGGGTTTTAACCACTTGCATTGAGGTAGACGAGCTTTAGTTTCGGCGGAGAATTTCCGAGACAATGGGTATAAAAGCTTAATTGGGAGAGGCATAAATTCGTTTAAAGAAGTATAAAAAGTGTGTTCTAGGATATGGTGTTCTCCGGTACTTTGACAAGTATCTCGAACATTTTCTAACCGTCCAGTTAAGAGATCTAAGCTGATGACAACCCGGACCCGGCCATCTCGAAAAATATGCAGGAGTTCAGATTCCGTGCTGAGGGGATTAACCGGGACGACCACTGCTCCAATACTTAAAATGGCATAATAAGACATCACATATTGAGGACAATTAGGGAGCAGAAGCGCGATTCGGTCTCCTTGTTGTATGCCGATTTTTTGCATCGCACCAGCCAAGCTGTTTACCCAGTGACCCAATTGCCTGTAACATATCTCTCGACCGAAAAAAATTAAGGCGATAGCCTCCGAGTGGTCTTTGACACTTCGACGAAATAATTCATCCAGCGTGACGTTCGGATAATTGAGTGTAGTGGGGACTTCAAGATCGTAATGTTTGGTCCAAGGAAGGATTTTTTCACTGGTCGAGTTGTTGTTCATTACTTGCCCTCCTTTTTCACTTTAAGGTGAAATTAACCTAGGCAAAGGAATTAATTAAAATATTTAGATTAGACAGAAAATTCGGTTAGAAGAATTTTATTCATGAATCGGGATTCAATGCGTGATTAATAATAGATTGCGCATTTAATGATTATTATAAAAAAGTAATGTTTACAAGGAGGAAAACAGCTTTTTCTGGAGAATACTAATAACATTGGTAAAAAAAGAAGTGGAGGCTTGGTCATGACAAATCTAAGAGAACTATATGTATGTAGTATTTGTGGAAATGTTATTGAGGTAGTTAATTCGGGAGCGTCTTCATTGGTCTGCTGTAACAAACCAATGGAGAAATTAGAGGCAGGCACTAAAGATGCCAGTCTAGAAAAACATGTACCTGTTATTGAAGAGATAAACGGGGGAATCAAAGTTAAAGTGGGCAGTGTCCCACACCCCATGGAGGAAAAGCATTCAATCCGATTTATCGAAGTTCTTACTAAGGATCAGGTTCATAGAGCAGAACTTGAACCAGGCCAAGCCCCTGAAGCATCTTTCCTAGTCTCGGCGGACGACGTTGTCGAAGTTAGAGAATATTGCAATATTCACGGTCTTTGGAAGGCAGGTAAATAATTTATTAGAAAATACAGAGATAGGCAGGATTTTATCCTGCCTATCTCTGTCCTGAAAAAGTCTTTTAGAGGATTCATTTGGAGAAATTTGATTCTATAGAACTATGCAAGATTATTTGTACGTCTTGCGAAGCACTTACGGATTCAAGAACTTCGCAACTGGATTCCTGTCATATGGAAAGGAGTTGCTTGACACTCTTTTCTCGATATTCTATAGTATTTTCTGATGGGTTAATTGAAGGGGGAAATGGATCAATGACACATACTAAAGAGGATATTATCATTGGCTTTGTTGGCACGGGTGTTATGGGTAAGAGTATGGCTGGACATTTATTGAAGGCAGGTTATCAGGTGCTTGTTTACAATCGAACGAAGGCAAGTGCTGAAGATTTAATTAAAATGGGGGCGGTTTGGCAAGATACAATTGCTGAATTAGCTGAACGAAGTAATGTTGTTATCACCATGGTGGGTTATCCGAAGGATGTTGAAGAAGTTTACTTAGGAGCAGATGGAATTATAAAGCATGCTAAGGCGGGGAGTCATTTAATAGATATGACAACCTCAGCCCCAGACTTGGCGAAGAATATTTATAAAGAAGCTCTGGACTTGGGAATGTATGCCCTCGATGCTCCTGTATCCGGTGGGGATGTAGGTGCAAAAGAAGCTCGTTTGGCTATAATGGTTGGCGGAGAAGAAGAGGCGTATAAAGCAATGCTTCCTATTTTCAATTGCCTAGGAAAGAATATTGTTTTACAAGGAAGTGCCGGTTCCGGGCAATATACGAAAATGTGTAACCAAATTGCCATCGCTTCCAACATGATTGGGGTTTGCGAAGCAATGGCCTATGCGCAAAAAGCCGGATTGAATCCGGAAAATGTTTTGAAAAGCATCGAAACAGGGGCAGCTGCCAGTTTTTCCTTGAGTAACTTGGCTCCACGTATGCTAGCCAATAATTTTGCCCCAGGCTTCTATGTTAAACATTTTATTAAGGATATGACGATTGCTTTGGATTCCGCACAACAAATGGGTCTGCTTACCCCGGGTTTGGCGTTAGCTAAAACACTATATGAGAAGTTAGCAGATCAAGGAGAAGAAAACAGTGGAACTCAGGCGTTATATAAACTTTATCAAGAATGCAAGAGCTAATCATAAACTAAATAACAGGGGGAGAGTGAAGCAACTGCACCACTCTCCCCCTGTTATTTAGAATAGATTCATATGAAGTTTTTCTATTGCCAGCTTTTTCTCTAGGGACAAATTATTTACCAATAGAAGGAATTCTAAGGGTGAATGTGGAAGAGGTGAAAGATACAAGGAATAAATGCTCTGAATTGGAATTAATATGAATATTTAAGCTGATTCATTTTTGCTAGAGATTGATAAACTAAAAAGAACTTTCAGATAGTATGTTGTAATAGGGGATTAAGCACGTGAATAGCTCGTAACTAAAGTCGAAATGGCAGGATTATTTTACATTTATTGTTCGACCAGAACCATAAATGTATGATAATTACAATTTTACCATAGGATTTCTTAATTATCGCCATATTGACTAATTACGACCACAGTGCTAGTCTTAATTTGCAAATACAAATTTTTTTAAAATAGATTGTGCATTTTGTTACGTTTAACTTGGATTCATTGCTATGAGGCAAGTTCCTTATATTATATGTGAAAGAAATCATATTCCCTATTGTTACTTAGAGAGTTTAGTTGAAGGCTAAAAACTCGATTTATACTATGACTAGCCAGAGTCTCTATATTTATCCCAAAAGTACTATAGAAAGCAAATATCTCCTATTAAAATAGGAGGAATGCTATAAGGTTGGTTTCAAGGATATCTTTGTTCCAACCGCCTCGGCGGAAGCTGAGAGTTTATTGACATATAAGGGAGGTAGAAGGATGGCGCATAAGAGTATTTTAGTAGTCGGAGGGGGAGTAAGCGGACTTACAGCCGCTATTGAAGCTTCCGAAGCAGGAAGCGAGGTCTATCTGGTTGAACAGAAATCCTATCTAGGTGGCAGAGTTGCCCAGATGAACCAGTATTTTCCAAAGTTATGCCCCCCGAACTGCGGGTTGGAGATTAATTTTAAAAGGATTAAGCAAAATCCCCGGATCAAATTCTTCACTTTGGCCGAAATTGAAAAAATCGACGGTGTAGAAGGAGATTATACAGTAACTGTTAAGTCAAATCCCCGTTATGTAAATCAGAACTGCACAGCGTGTGGTAAGTGCTCTGAAGTATGTCCTGCGCAGAGGTCAAACGAATTTAATTATGGAATGGATAAAACTCAGGCTATCTATAAAGCTCATGAGTTTGCTTTCCCTATGAAGTATGTGATCGACGATCAAGCTTGTCTGGGGGCTGAATGCGGAAAGTGCGTTGCAGCTTGTCAGTATGGCGCTATCGAATTGGACATGTCGGCAAAAAGCTTCAATTTGAATGTTGGAGCTATTGTTTGGGCTACAGGTTGGCAGCCCTATGATGCCAAGAAAGTTGATTATTATGGTTATGGAAAGCATGAAAATGTTATTACCAACGTCATAATGGAACGATTAGCGGCCTCAAATGGCCCTACAGCCGGAAAAATTGTTCGTCCTTCAGACGGCAAAGAAGTTAAATCGGTTGCTTTTGTCCAGTGTGCTGGTTCTCGAGACGAAAATCATCTGCCCTATTGTTCTGGAGTTTGCTGTATGGCTTCATTAAAACAAGCCACATACGTTAAAGCAATGAATTCAGATTCTAAGGTTTATATGTTTTATATAGATGTCAGGGCGATGGGTAAACATGAAGATTTTTACACCAAAGTTCAAGATGATATCACCATGATCAAAGGAAAAGTTGGAGAGATTTCAGAAGATCCCGTGACCAAAGATTTGATCGTTCAAGTAGAGAATCAGTTGACCGGGGAGATCATGAAGGAAACTGTTGACATGGTTGTACTGGCGACAGGTATGGTACCGGCTACTTCGAATGTACCGGATGCAATTGCCTATGATGAGGATGGTTTCGTTGTTTCCAATCCACAACAATTAGGGATTTATGGCGCAGGATGCGTTAAGAAGCCTTTGGATGTTTCCTCATCGGTTAAAGATTCTACTTCTGCTGCTCTTAAGGCCATTCAATCTACGGTGAGGAGGTAGCCCAATGGATAAAAAAACAGGTGTTTATATCTGCACTGGATGTAGTATCGGAGATTCTCTGGAAATAGAGAGCCTGTCCAAGGTTGCCACCAAGGAGGGCAAGGTTCCGGTTTGTAAAACACACCCCTTTCTCTGTGGACCTGAAGGGGTGGCACTAATCAAGAATGACATTGAGACTGAGGGCGTTAATACACTTCTGATTGCTGCTTGCTCACCACGTGTCAATTATGATGTTTTTGAATTTGACTCCTCATGCATCATGGAGAGAGTAAACATTAGAGAACAGGTCATCTGGAGTCAACCAGCCAACGATGAGGATACCCAGATGATGGCTGAGGATTATCTGAGAATGGGTCTTGCCAAAGTGAAGCATATCGATCTGCCGGAGCCTTATCAAGGTGAAAATATGGTTAAAACCTTACTGGTAGTAGGCGGTGGCTTGACAGGAATGACAGCGGCGTTAGAAGCTGCCAAAGCTGGATACAAGGCTGTTTTAGTAGAGAAAAGCCCGGTACTGGGCGGATGGATGAATGGCTTATTTAAACAAGCTCCTCGCAAGGCGCCTTTTACAACACCTGAAGCAGTTGATATCGCAGAGCTTGTGAGTCAAGTCGAAGCCAACCCTGATGTTACAGTATACACTGGTGCTGAAATCTTAGAAATTGCCGGTGCACCTGGCATGTTCGATGCTTCTATTAATCAAAATGGTTCGACTGTTAAGGAAAGAGTCGGTTCGGTAGTTCTTGCTACTGGGGCCGTGCCCTATGATCCTGCTAAGTTAGACTATCTTGGTTATGGTAAATATGAAAATGTAATTACTAGTCAAAAAATGGAAGAATTAGCTTCCAAGGGTAAAATTCTACGCCCAGATGGCAAAGAAGTACAGAGTATTGCCTTTATTCAATGCGCTGGATCTCGCGATCAGGAACACCTGCCTTATTGCTCTGCAACATGCTGTGTAGAATCTTTGAAACAAGCGACTTATCTAAAAGAACAAAATCCGGAAGCAAACGTCTTTATTTTCTACAAAGACATGAGAGCATCCGGTCAGTATGAACGTCTTTATCAACAAGTACAAAAAGATGGAGGTATTTTCGTCAGAGGAGAAATCAATGGTATCACTGAAGATGGCGAAAAGAATCTGCTTATTGAAGCAACAGATGTTCTATCAGGGGCAACGATTACTACTGAAGGCGTAGATATGGTGGTTTTGGCAAATGGTATGGTGCCCACCACAGCCTTAGGAGAGGATATCGCAGCCAAGGCTGATACTGAAGAAGACTGTAAAGAAGATGCTGGTCCTAAGCCGGAAATTATTCGCAAGTCGAATCTTTTAAACTTAGCCTATCGCCAAGGTCCAGAGATGCCTACGTTAAAATACGGTTATGCAGATTCCCATTTTATCTGCTTCCCTTACGAAACTCGCCGAACTGGTATTTATGCCGCTGGTAGCGTTAGAGCTCCGATGGATGAGTTATCTTCGGTTGAAGATGCTGCCGGAGCAGCCTTAAAGGCTATCCAATGCATGGAATCAAGCGCGCAAGGCGTTGCTGTACATCCTCGTGTCGGGGATATGTCTTTCCCAGACTTTGCAATGTCGAGATGTACACAATGTAAACGGTGTACAGTGGAATGTCCCTTCGGTGCTATTAACGAAGATGATAAATTCAATCCGTTGCCAAATCCTACACGTTGTCGCAGATGTGGAATTTGCATGGGCGCTTGTCCTGAACGGATTATTACATTTAAGAACTACTCGGTCCCGATGATTGGAAACCTTATTAAATCTATAGAAGTTCCTGATGAAGATGAAGAAAAACCAAGAATCCTCGTCTTCGCTTGTGAAAATGATGCTTACCCTGCTTTGGATATGGCGGGTATTAATCGACTCAAATATAATGCTTGGGTTCGTGTTATCCCTCTAAGATGTCTGGGTTCATTGAGCTTAGTTTGGATTGCCGATTCAATGTCAGCCGGAATCGATGGAATCTTCCTCTTAGGATGTAAACATGGCGATGATTATCAGTGCCACTTCATCAAAGGAAGTGAGTTGGCCGAAATCAGGCTATCAAAAGTGTCGGAAACCTTAGACAGGCTGGATCTGGACTCTGATCGAGTGCGAATGGATCAAGTCTCCATTACGGATTATGACAAGATACCGGCTCTATTGGATGACTTTGCCAAGAGACTGGATGAACTGGGCCCTAACCCCTACAAAGGGTTCTAAGTGATCTAAGGTCACCTCCTAGTGATGAGTTAGGCTCCGGGCAGGAGGTATGTCCCCATTAGATAGCAAAGGAGCATTATTATGGATGAAATAAAAGAAGTATCTCTGGAGATGAGAGAATATATTATTTCTTCAGGCGCCGATACGCTCAACTGGTGTATGCAGTGCGGTCTCTGCACCAATCTATGTCCTTACCGACAGGTACCTGGCGAGCTGAGCGAAGTATTTAACATTCGAAAAATGCAACGTCAAGGGCAACTAGGCTTAGAAGGATTCGATGATGAAGAAGTTCTTTTTGCCTGTGTTACCTGTGGTATGTGTCAATCAAACTGTCCAAGAAGTGTAGAAATTATAAAGAATGTACGTTCTATGCGTAATACTATAGTTGGAGCCGGCATCTTGCCTGGACATTTACGGCCTGTTGCAGGAAGTCTTCATGCTAATGGCAACCCATGGACTGGACCTCAAGAGAAGAGAGCCGATTGGTTAGAAGGCTTAAATGTTCCGGCTTATACCGAAGATATGGAATATCTGCTCTATGTCTGCTGTACTTCGTGTTATGACACTCGCAGTCAAAAGATTGCCAAAAGCGTTGTGAAACTCTTACAACAAGCTGGAGTTAGTTTTGGAGTCTTAACGGCTGAAGAGAACTGCTGTGGTGAGACGATTCGTAAAATCGGGGATGAGGATCTCTTCACAAAACTGGCAGAATCAAATATTAAGCTGTTCAACGGAAAAGGTGTCAAGAAAATTATTACAACCTCACCCCATTGCTTGTATGCCTTCAAAACAGACTACCCAGAACTGGGTGGAGAGTATGAAGTGATGCATTATTCGGAACTTCTTGGTAATCTTTTGAAAGAGGGCAAGCTTTCTTTACCAGGGGAACAAGCTAAAAAAGTCACATTCCATGATCCTTGCTATTTAGGACGACACAATTTAGTTTATGATGCACCAAGAGAACTTCTCCAAGCTGTTCCGGGGGCAGAATTCGTTGAATTGGATCGCGCTAAGAATAAGAGCCTTTGTTGCTCAGGCGGAGGCGGACGGATTTGGGCTGAAGTACCTTTTGGGGAGCGCTTTGGTGAATTGCGAATCAACGATGCTGTTAAGCAAAATGCGGATGTTTTAGTCACTGCTTGTCCTTACTGCATAACAATGCTTGATGACGCTTGTGCAGGGTTAGAAAAGGGCGATGTATTGAAAGTCATGGAAATGTCCGAATTCCTTTGTGAATCCCTTGAGAAATAGACCTTGACACAGTTACCGGCTATTTAGATGTTCAGCTAACCTCATAATCAATATTTTGATACGGAGTTATGAGGTTAGCTAACTGATATGGTGAAAAAGGTTACAAACTATAAGTGAAAGGGGGGATGCCAGAAACTCTGTTTTAACGGTGCCTCTTCAGACTGAATTACTTATGACTGTGGGCATCTTAAACACTTGTTTCTGCAGTAGACTCACATTCATTATAAAATTAATTAAAGGAGGATAAGACGATGTCGAAACTAGTACCACCACATGGTGGAAAGTTAACACCGGTATTACTCCCTGAATCACAAAGAGCAGATGCTTTAGCAAAAGCTAAAACATTACCAGTGATTCGCATGTCTTCCAGAGAAACCTCGGACCTATTAATGATTGGAATGGGTGCATTCAGCCCATTAACAGGGTTCATGGACAAAGCTAATTATGAGAGTGTTGTTGAAACCAAACACTTAACTAATGGCTTAGCATGGCCTCTTCCGATCACTTTGTCCGTTACTCCTGAACAGGCTGAAACTCTCAAAGTGGGTATGGAAGTCGCTTTAGTAGATGATGAAACCGATACCTATTGCGGTATTCTTACGGTTAGCGATAAATATGAGTATGACAAAGTCAAAGAGTGCAAGGCAGTTTTCTTCACAGATGACGCTGCACACGACGGTGTTGTAAAAGTTATGGCTCAAGGAAGTATCAATGTCGGCGGTGAGTTAGTAACATTCAGCCAACTTGGCTACGCTTCCAAATATGGTGATTACTATGCTACACCAGCGCAAACCAGAGCATTATTCGATGAAAAGGGCTGGGCAACTGTTGCTGCTTTCCAAACACGGAATCCGCTACATCGCTCCCATGAATTCCTCTGCAAAATGGGAAATGAAATTTGTGATGGACTGTTTATTCACCCAATCGTCGGAAAACTCAAAGAGGGCGATATTCCGGCTGAGACACGTCTGGAATGCTATGAAGTTCTCTTGAAGAATTATTTCAATGAAAAGAATGCTGTGATGAAAGTTTATCCTATGGAAATGCGTTATGCTGGACCTAGCGAAGCTATTCTTCACTCCATCTTCCGCCAAAACTTTGGTTGCAGTCACATTTTAGTGGGTCGTGACCACGCAGGTGTAGGCGACTATTATTCCGCTTATCAGGCCCAAGAAATCTTTGACTTATTCAAACCGGGTGAACTTCTTTGTCAGCCTATCAAAGTTACTGCAGCTATGTATTGCACAAAATGCGATGGTATGACTACAGAAAAAACTTGCCCCCACGGTAAAGAAGATCATCTCAAAATCAGTGGAACAAAGTTGAGAGCAATGCTAGCAGCTGGAGAGCTTCCACCAGGCAATTTCAGTCGTCCGGAAGTCTTAAAAATTCTACTCAAATACTACGCTTCAAAGAAGTAACCCTTGGTTGAAAACTAAACAAGAGTATAAATTCTCTTGTTTAGTTTCAAAAAATATATGAATGATGGAGGTTAAACGAATGCCAAGTTTTGTAATTGCAGAAAAATGTGACGGATGTAAAGGGCAAGACAAAACAGCTTGCATGTATGCATGCCCAAATGACCTGATGATGTTAAACAAAGATGTAATGAAGGCTACAAACCTGGATCCTAGCCAATGCTGGGAGTGTCTCTGCTGTGTTAAGGCTTGTCCTCAACAAGCAATGGACGTCCGCGGCTATGCTGACTTTGTTCCACTAGGTGCTTCAGTTACACCTCTTCGTAGTTCAGACAGCATCATGTGGACTGTTAAATTCCGTAATGGCATGACCAAACGCTTCAAATTCCCTATTCGTACAACCGAAGAAGGATCAGCTGTTCCAGATGCCGGTTATGAAATTACCACTGACATCAACAGCCACGAACTGTATACCGAACCAGCTTCAATGCATATGCCAGTATGGACTTATAAAAAGTAAGCTCTTATTAATAAGGGAATAAATAGGGAGGTTTAAATCAATGCCAATGAACTTTGAAACAGTAGAAGTAACAACCGACCTTCTCATCATTGGAGGCGGAATGGGGTCCTGTGGTGCAGCTGTTGAAGCAGCCTATTGGGGCAAAAAACATGGACTTAAAGTAACCTTAGTTGACAAAGCATCAATGCCACGTTCCGGTGCAGTTGGAATGGGATTGTCCGCTATTAACTTATATGTGGGACTTGCTGAAGGCAATAACACTGTTCAAGACTATGTCAGATACGTAAAAACTGACATGATGGGGGTAGCCCGTGATGACTTAGTCGCTAACATTGCCCGTCACGTTGACAGCTCCGTTCATATGTTTGAAAAATGGGGTCTTCCTTTATGGAAAGATGAAAATGGCGGATATGTACACGAGGGTAAATGGCAACTTATGATCAGCGGTGAATCTTATAAAGTCATCGTTGCTGAAGCAGCAAAGAACGCTTTGGGTGAAGAGAATATCTATGAGAGAGTTTTCATCACTGAGCCACTGTTGAAAGATGGCAAATGCGTAGGAGCTGTAGGATTCAGTGTTCGTGAGAACAAAATCTATGTCTTCAAAGCTAAAGCTACTTTATGTGCTATGGGTGGTACTGTTGGAGTATTCAAACCTAAATCCACTGGTGAAGGCGCAGGCCGCTCTTGGTACCCTCCGTTCTCCACAGGTTCTTCCGCATACTTCACCATGAAGGCCGGAGCAGAAATGACCTGTCAAGAAGTTCGTTTCGTGCCAATCCGTTTTAAAGATGCTTATGGTCCGGTTGGAGCTTGGTTCTTACTCTTTAAATCTCGCGCAACCAATGCATTGGGCGAAAACTATATGGAAACCCGTGCAGATGAACTGAAAAACTGGGGTAAATACGGATCAGCTAAGCCAATCCCAGCCAATCTGCGTAACCACCTTGGCTTGTTAGACATCAAAGAAGGTAAAGGACCTCTCTACATGCGTACAGAGGAAGCTATCGCTAACCTTGCCAAAAAATATGAAGACGATGCAAAAGCCTTCAAGAAAAAGATGAAAGAGCTCGAGAATGAAGCATGGGAAGATTTCCTCGATATGACAATTGCTCAAGCTTTACTATGGGCTGCTACCAATGTCGAGCCAGAAGTTAGATCTTCTGAAATCGCTGCTACAGAGCCATACTTCATCAGTTCTCACTCTGGATCATCAGGAGCTTGGGTATCTGGACCAGAAGACCTTTCCGCTGGAACAGACTATTTCTGGGGTTATGCTCAAATGACCACAGTACCTGCACTCTTCGCTGCCGGAGACGCTACCGGAGCTTGCCCGCACAAGTTCTCCTCAGGAACTCATGCTGAAGGCCGTATTGCTGCTAAATCAGCTATTAAATATATCTTAGAGAATAATACTCTGACTGAAGCAGATCCTGCAGTTATTGAAGCAGTTAAAGCAGAGATCGTTAAACCTCTCGAAATCTTCGAAGCACACAGTGGCTTCAGCACAGATCCTGAAGTTAACCCTAACTACATTATGCCTAAGCAGTTCATGTATCGCTTACAAAAGCTCATGGACGAGTATGTTGGCGGAGCTAACGTATTCTTCAACATGAACGCAGCTTCTCTGACTCGCGCATCTGAATTATTCGAGTTCCTTAAAGAGGACTCCCAAAAACTAGCCGCTAGAGATCTTTATGAACTGTTGAGAGCTTGGGAAAATAAACACAGATTATGGCAAGCTGAATCTCACCTTCGCGCCGTAACCTTCCGTGAAGAAACTCGTTGGCCTGGATACTACTTCAGAACAGACAAGCCAACCCTTGACGAAGAGAACTGGCACTGCTTTGTTAACATGAAGTGGGATCCTAATACAAACGAATGGTCAGTCTTCAAAAAGCCAGTTATCGATATGTTTGGCGTTGAGTAAGACTAGATTAGGTCAGTTGGTATAATAGATCAGATCTCAAATTATGATCTATTTCAAAACTGATTACAAGAGGGGATGGGTGCAAATTTTCGTAATATCTCGGAATTTGTATTCATCCTCCATTTATTTAGTACAAATCTTAATTCTTCCTTTAAGATTTTGTGTTAATCAGTTATAATTTATAAGCTAAGAACTTACTTTGTTGAACTAATTTAAAGGAGGAAATATGATATGGATCAAGTAGAAGAACTTATGCAAAAGAGCATTGAACTAGGTAAAGCTATTGCTCAAACAGATGTGTACAAGGAATTTAAGAAGGCTGAGTATGATCTTTTTCAAAATGGAGAAGCACGAAAGTTAGTAGAAGATCTGCAAAAAATGAAGCAAGAACATCGTGGTAAGATGATGGCCGGTATTGTGTTAACTGAAGCAGAACAGGAAGAACTAAAAGAATTAGAACAAACATGTATACGCAATCGTCAAGTGTTGTCTTCGAACGAGGCTAACACAAGGTTCCAGGAGTTTATGGAGCAGATATCCAGCAATATAAAAAATGGGATTAAAAGCGTCGATAAATAAATGACGATAAAGATAATTCATTCCCAGCATACCAACCCCCATTTTGGTTAGATAGAGCGATGATCATAGAGGGAATTAAAGTCCGTGAATATAACACCGGATGAGCCAATGTTGGAGGGGCACACTAGAAACCTTAATTGATAAATGAGATATTTGGTTTTTCGGTGTACTTTGAATCCATCCAAGGGTAAAACCTGGTGAAAAATAAATATCATTCTTAAACAAAAATGGCAACACATAAACGCGGTGACATAAGTCTCTTGCGTTACATGTTTGCCATTTTTTGGCGTTATAAAGTTAATAATTAATATATGGATTGCAATAGGATATACTGATTGCTGTAATATTGACTTGATATAATATCAATGCTAATCTACTCTTGATAGATATTTATGAGTCAATAGCAGAATAGCTTGTGCAAAATATTACGTTTATTCTATATTCATCCATACAGGTATTAAAATAGGTATGTAATATATGAATCTTTGCACTGGAGGTGGAGTGTAAGGACTTACTCCCACAAGGACTTCCCGGGAACGCAGAGAGGTCTATATAATCAAGGTGGGATGAGTTATTTTAAGAAAAAAGTAGAATTATTTAATAATTAGTGAAAAAAATCTTTTACAATTATCTAATAAATCTTCGATCATTTCTGCAAAATGTTTGTTGCTCTTATGATATCTTCATTAAAAACATGGTTGATTAAATTAGATACACCCTTTCAAAAGAGGATGGAGGGTATTTTTTATCCCCTAAAAAATCTTTGGTATTAGGAATTCAAATGATAATCAAACGATATATGGATGATGAAAGTATCCAAAAGTTATGTAGATCAGGTGGAAAATATTCATACTGAAAGGTGGAATTCACTTGTACTTAACACGATTTAAATATATTCCTTTAATTGGAACGATTGGAAACTACAAAAAGGAATATTTTAGTAAGGATTTAGTTGCTGCTTTGACAGTAGCTGTAGTAGTTATTCCACAGTCTATGGCCTATGCATTGATTGCGGGTGTTAATCCGGTTTACGGTCTGTATACGGCTATCGTATCGACTATTATTGCTTCAGCTTTTGGAAGCTCTAATCACATCATTGCCGGACCGACTAATGCAATTGCGCTGCTCGTGGCAGGCACCCTTGGTAGCTATATGGGACAAGAAAATGTCTATCAAATGCTTTTTTTGATGACTTTTATGGTGGGTATCTTACAGATACTTTTTGGTGTTATTAAACTGGGTAAAGTAATCAATTTTGTGTCTCATTCTGTAGTTATTGGTTTTACTGCTGGTGCGGGTGTATTAATTGGACTCGGCCAACTGAGCACACTGTTAAGTATATCCATTAAAGATTCAGCTCATATGTCAACCATTCAAAAATTTTATTATGTTATGACTCACCTAAGTGAAACCAATTTATATGCCCTTGGACTTGGTGTTATGACCATGGCGATTATTATAATTTGTAAAAAGATCAATAAGAAACTCCCTGGTGCTTTAATCGGAATTGTAATCCCAATTATTTTTATTGTTATTTTTTCTTTAGATCAGAAGGGCGTAAAACTAACTGGCGTTATTCCATCTTCATTGCCACCATTCAAAATGATACAATTCGACATTACTGCTATGCAGAATCTTTTCGGTGGGGCAATAGCAATAGCTATTATCGGATTAGTTGAAGCCATAGCAATTGCTAAATCCATAGCGACTACCTCACGACAAAAAATCGATGCCAACCAAGAATTTATAGCACAAGGTTTAGCAAACGCCGGTGCTTCATTCTTTCAGTGCTTTGCTGGTTCGGGTTCATTCACACGTTCTGCGATCAATTACCAAAGTGGTGCAGTTACCAGAATCGCCGGAATGCTGTCAGGTGTGATAGTAGCCATAGTCCTTGTGTTTTTTGCTCGATTTGCCCAGTTTATTCCGAATCCATGTCTCGCAGGAGTGATTTTAGTTATCGCCTATAACATGGTGGATAAAAAGGAAATAAAGCATATAGTCAAAGTAGGCAGATTCAAATCTGATTCGCTTGCAATGTGGGCAACCTGTATCGCAACAATTCTGATGCCTCATCTTGACGTTGCAATCTATACGGGCATAGCACTTTCCATAGCTTTGTACCTTAAAGATACTAACAAAGCCCCGTTGAAAATCCTCGTTCCATCGCAAGAAAAAAATGGGCATGTTATTGAAAAAGAAGTAAGAGCGTTAAAGGATAAAGCAGATATTGTAATTATTCAGCCGGAAGGAAATCTCTTCTTTGGCTCTGCGGAAGATCTTCAGACCAAGCTGGATGACTTAGTTGATAAATCTAAGGTGTTTATCCTGAGGATGAAGTATGTTGCAACAATAGATTTGACGGCCTTAGGTGCTTTGAAGGTATTTATTAGGACCGTCAGAGAATCAGGTGGAATTGTTATCTTTAGTGGTGTAAAATCGGAATTCAATTCATTACTGACGAATTCGAATGTTACTTCAGATATAGGAGAAGACAACATCTTTATGTCAGAAAATGAAATTTTCGCCTCTTCAACTAATGCCTTAGAGAGGGCCAGAACTGTTTTAAGTTGTGAAGTTAGTGCAGATAAAGAAAAATCAGCAGCGTGCACTCTGCTAGAATCTGAAACTGCTGCTAATACGGGCCCAAGTGTTATAAATAAGAACACCGCTTCCTTATGAACAAGAAAGCAGTGTAAATGTGAAGGAGGTTTTTGGCATGAGTGATTCAAAGTTTAATGTACTTCTTTATTCTGATGGGTCTCAGCAGGCTTTTTCTGCGGCTGTTTATTCTGCCAACCTACTAAGAAAAATGCCGAACATGCAATTAACGATCGTACAGGTTCAAGAAAGTGATGAAGGTTCGATGGGGGTTGAGTATAGTTGGATTGATACTTGGCCGGTCAGTCCTACCTCGGAATGGATGAAACGCGTCATTGAATCTGATACGAATGTCAGAAGTTTGTATAATGATATACTCACTACAACCAATGGAATATTTACGGAAAGAGTCAAGGATGTCAATCACCATGTAATATACTGTAATCCGAGTATTACAGATACTGTAGACGCTCTTCTCGAGTATGCAGAGAAGAAACATTTTAAATTAATCATTATGGGTACACGAGGACTTACTACGTTAAAAGGATTGATTTTTGGTTGTATTGCACACAACGTCCTTAACAGATCTCCCATACCTGTGTTATTGATTAAGAAGTTACCTCAAGACTTTATTGACAGCTATTGCTCAGACACCTGATTTTGCATTCTGAAGAGTATTTATGAATTATAAGAGTTAGCTTTGTGTGTGCAAATTCGTCTTGTGATTCGTCTGTCCGCAGAACAATTGGCCCCGCAGAGAAATTGTCTCTCTGCGGGGCTTTTAATGTCTTATAAACAAATCTGCTTATTCCATCTTAAATTATATCATTCACATATTCAATTTTAGCTATACATTCATCGAGCCGTTTCGTATGTTGTAGTAATCCTTCAAACAGAAAGGTGGGATCGGGTTGTCCGGTATAACACTTAATGAAGATATGCCTTCGGTTGATAAGATGAAGAGGGAGTCAGGTGAAAGAACCTATCCAATTTGGCTATTATTTAATCCGAAACATCCGGCTGTTCGCCACTATATTTGGACGCCCGTATTAGCAGAAATACAGGACAGAGTATATAGGGAACTGCGTACAAGGATAGATGCCTCAAAAATATATATTAGGAGTGCTGTTAATGATAGTAGAATAGTTCCCAATACTCTAAATTGGTGGGATACCAAAGTAGCTGCAGAGATACAACAGTTTAGAGATATTGCTCTTGAGTATGAACCAAAGGTTCTTATTTCCTTTGGGGCCTTTCCATTTGAATTTGTAAGACGTGTTTACGAGATAAAACCCGAAAAAGGTCCTAAGTCTTGGGGAACAACTAACTTAGGGGATGAATTTGGAAAATCAATGGAAAACTTTGATATAAATAAAACTAATATAGTTCCATTGCTACGTAGAGTAGTTTCAAGTGATAAGTTTATAGAAGATCCCAGTTATTCCGAGAATTACTTTCATTATGTTGGAACAAAGATAGCGGATAAGATTATCGAGAATAAAGAAAGTCTTAAAATATGGATGGACTAAGCCTATAGAGTCTTGATTTAAAATTCAATGAAACTTTAGCTCCGAATAATAAGTATATCGTCGGGGCTTTTTAAATTTCTCGTAAATACCTTATAATCATAATAATATAAGTGGATTATGAAGAAATGGTTTTGAAGTGGATAAAACGGACATAATGATTATTTGTAATTACCGGACAAGGAGATTTATAAATATACATTGTAAATATTTACAATCTAACTATGGTCAGAGGGAGTTAAAGAGATATTTTTCAGGAAATATGTTGGTTTTGAAAGATTCGCTAATGCTTCAGGGCATATATACTTTCAGGGTATTTATACTTGTTGTCCAATTTTTTTATAGAACAAGGTTGAATGATCAATAAATATATGCTTGATATTAAGTATATTAATTATGAGCATATTGTTTTCCACTAGACACAATTGTGTCATAATGATAATCTCTAATTGTGAGAAAAGACACAATAAGAGAAAGGAGTTAGATAATCTTAGTACTGAATAGCTCATCAAGGTTACCTCTTACGATATAATTATAAAGCCGCCTTGAAAGGCCGCTAAGAAATTTGATCGTAGTATTAAAATCTAAACAGTGAAAATTTACGACCGTTCTCAGTAATCCTGACTAAACAGGGAGCGAATTCTTTCGCTGGCTGTGGCAGTACAGAAAATGAAAGGTGGGGGTTGATTTGTCCTGCTTAACTTTAAATGACTCTCAGTCTGATGGTGAGAATATGAAAAGAGAATTAGGGGAAAGAGCTTATCCCATATGGCTGTTAATTAATCCAAAATACCCTGCAGTTCGCCATGATATCTGGAGACCTGTATTAGATGAGATACAGGACAGAGTATTTAGGGAATTGCATACAAGAATAGATACCTCGAACATTTATATCAGGAGTGCTGTAAGCGACGGAGGAATAGTTCCTAATACCCTAAATTGGTGGGGCAAGGAAGTAGCAAAAGAGATCGAGTTTTACAGAGAGATTGCTCATATTCACAAGCCAAAAATGCTGATTTCTTTTGGTGCATTTCCTTTTGAGTTTGCGAGGCGCGTCTACGAAGTCAAACCGGAAAAAGGCCCTAAGGCTTGGAGCTCATCTATTTTAAAAGATGAATTTGAAAATTCAATGGATAATTTTGATATAAATCAAACTAACAGGATTCCTTTACTGCGCAGAGTCATTGCTACTGATAAGTTCATAGAAACTAGCAATTGTTTATCTCAGACAGACAGGGAGACTTACTTCCAACACGTTGGTTCAAAAATCGCTGAAAAGATAATTGCGAACAAGGATTATCTTGATATTTGGATTAAGTAAACTTCAACGACCGGAATCAATGTGTGGACGTTAAAGGGCCAGTCCGGATTTGTAACTCATTTTAAGTTAATTGAAGGAGGTGTTTTTATTGAATAAGATCCTTATCATTGATGATGAAGAGCATCTATGTTGGGCTCTCGAGAAAGGCCTCCGTCAGGAAGGATATCAAGTGATGACTTCCACGCGAGGGAAAGAAGGCCTGGAACTAATTCAGAATGAAACACCTTCCTTGGTCATTCTTGATCTCAAAATGCCTGAAATGGATGGGTTAGAGGTATTGGTTAAGGCCAAAGACCTCATCCCAAAGCTTCCGGTAATTATGATAACTGCTCACGGCTCAATAGACACTGCTATCGAAGCTATGAAGTTGGGAGCAATAGACTATATTGCCAAACCATTTGACCTAGACGAACTCAAGATAGTCGTGAAAAAGGCCTTAATGGTAAGCCATTTGCGGGAGGAAGTTGTTTTTTTACGCTCTGAACTGAACAAAAAACATGCACGGATTTTAGGCAACAGTCCAGCGATTCAAGAAGTTAACACTCTTGTAGAAAGGGTCGCCGACAGTAATGCTACAGTATTTATTACAGGAGAGAGCGGGACTGGCAAAGAGGTAACTGCGCTTTCGATTCACAACCTAAGCTATCGCCGCGAAAAATCTTATGTGCCTATTAACTGTGCTGCACTGCCAGAGTCTTTACTGGAAAGTGAACTATTTGGACATGAAAAGGGTGCCTTTACAGGTGCAGTGGTCAGAAAATTAGGCCGTTTTGAACTGGCTGATAAAGGAACGCTGTTCTTAGATGAGGTTACTGAAATGCCTCTGTCTATGCAAGTGAAATTGCTAAGAGTTCTTCAGGAAAGACAGTTTGAAAGGGTTGGAGGCACAGAAAGTATAAAAATAGATGTAAGAGTTATTGCAGCAACTAATCGTGACCCTTTAGAGTGTGTTAAACGAGGCACTTTTCGGGAGGATCTGTACTACCGATTAAATGTATTGCCGATTCACATTCCGCCCTTAAGACAAAGATCAGAAGATATATCCCTATTGACTATGCACTTTCTTCAAAAATTTAACCCTGCTCAGGAACAAATGATCTCTTCAGATGCGATGGGATTATTAATGAACTATGAGTGGCCTGGGAACATCCGAGAGTTACAAAACGTCATTGAAAGGTCGGTTATCCTCTCTCAGGGTAATGAGATTAAGGTGCAACATTTACCAAAGGAAATTCAAAAAGCTGATTTAAGAAAAAACGAGTTAGATAGAGGTTTGATTCTAAATTTCCCAGACAAGGGGATATCCTTTGATGAGGTTGAAAGAGAGCTGATTCTGAAGGCTCTTGAGAAAAGCAGGGGAAATCAAACTAAAGCGGCTCAACTTCTAGGCCTTACTCGGTCGGCGCTTCTATACAGGGCTCAAAAGTACCAAGTAAGGTTGTAACGAATCACGGTATTCTAAAAGTAATTCAAAGCTGCTTTGTAGGAGAATTAAACGTTAACGAGTTATATCTTAGGGAGGGATATATATCATGAACGAAACCTCTAAGTGTAGCCGATGTATTAATATGGAGTTATGCCATATTCGCTCTAATCTTAACAGGATAATTCAGGAAGTCATTAAAAAATCGGAAGCAGATATACAACAATCGTCACCCAAAGAGATAGACTATATGATCTTTACAGACATTTCGATAATCCCAACCCGATGCGAATATTATAAATGCCGTCATGAGTCGTCTGAAGAACGTAGGCGTTTATTCACATTTAGGAGAACTATGGCAACTGCTGCTGTATAATGCGTTCTTTGTTTCGTTTCCATGCCCGTCAATTATGTTCGAAGCGAGGAGAGTATTATTAATCATTCGATATCTCAAACTCCCCCTTAAGGATAAACTATCTTTGAGGGGGTTATGTTTGATTACATCACCTAGTTAAATATGCTTGAGCAGATATCTTTTCGGTTTTATAACTCACGTTTCGGACAAACGAACTTGCTTCGTCCAGAGCCTTCCCGGATGTGGCAAATACCTCATCGTCTTCCATGAAGATATTCTCTATTCCAACATGTTGAATAATGTGCATTTTATCTAACATACGTAATATTTTAGGAGTGACTCCAGATAGAATAACTCTCTTTTCTTCCGCTAATGCACGGTTAATAAATCCCTCGATAACTTCCAAAGCAGTAATATCGATTATTAATACACTTTTGAAACGAATAAGGAAAACCTTAGAGTTGGAGTAAGAGTCACTCAACTTCTTGTCCAAATCGGCCGAGGAACCAAAATATAAATTTCCTTCTAGTTGAAGAATTGAGATAGATGTGTCTTGTCCATTGCCGATTTGCTCCACAAATTGCCCATCATTCCCTCTGACCGGTTCAAGAGTTTTGACAGTTGCTACACCGGAATCTTTGAGATAGAGCAATAATGAGATTGCAACTCCAGCATAAATAGCTTGTTCTAAATGAGGTGCGAAGACGGTAGTCAACATGGTTACGAGCAATACTGCGGCATCATTGCGGTTGGTTGTTAATACTTTTGCTAAAGCTTTTTTATCAATCATGGAGTAGGCAACCAGCATGATAACCCCAGCCAAACTCGCATTTGGGATATACCTCGCAAAGGGTGCGAAAAAAACCAAAACCATGAGTATTATCAGGCCTACCAGTACGCCGGTTACTCTTGTTTTACCCCCATTTTGATAAGTAATAGCCGAACGAGTAAAGGAACCGGAACCTGCTATACTGCTAAAAAAAGAACCTCCTAAATTTGCCATTCCCTGGCCTATAAATTCCTGATTTGGATCTATTTTTTGATGTGTTTTAGAGGCGATGGCCTTGGAGATTGATACTGCTTCAACCAAACCAATAATAGCTATGACAACTGCCCCTGTTCCCAAATCACCGATAGCCGAGAGAGTGAAATTAGGTATACTTAAAGGCGGGATGGCTTGAGGTATTTGCCCTACAACCTTAACTCCATATTTTTCTAAGCCTAAAATCATTACTAAAAGTACTGAGAAAATAACCCCTAATAAAGCTCCGGGCAAATTTTTATTAATTCTTTTAAGGAATATTATTACTGCCATAGTAAAGATTCCAATACTAAAGGCGTGATAATTAATTTTATCAATACTTTGAAAACATGCAATAACCTTGCCTATACTCGAAAGGTGTCCACTTGTCAACGTAATACCCATTAAATTATTAAGTTGTCCCATAGCGATGATAATACCTGCTCCGGCGGTAAAGCCAACTATTACTGCGTGGGAAACATAGTTGACTAGAGAGCCCAGTCTCAGAACACCCATTGTAAGCTGAATGGTTCCCACTAAAAATGTTAGAAGAAATAAGTTGCCAAAAAAATTTTCACTCCCGACAAAGGGTATCATGTAGGACGCTATTAAGAGACAGATGGCGTTAGTAGGTCCCGTGGCTAACTGATTGGAACTGCCAAAGGAGGATGCGATGATTGTTAGCACAATACCGGAGTAGAGGCCGTAAGCCGGGTGTACACCTGCGATCATTGCATACGCCATAGTTTGTGGTAAAGCAACTACGGCAACTGTTAGCGCAGCAATCAAATCAAATCTGAAATTTCTTTTATCATAATTGATTAAGGTATCTAGAATCGGGATAAATTTGACAATGTTCATAATTATTGCCCCCCAACAAAGTAAATTGTGAAACATGGTGCGTTTTAAGGCGATTCTCTGACGTCCAAGAACTACCTTCCATTTATCTAAGTGCACTCAATTAGTTATTGATGCAATTATCATGCCAGCAATATTACTTCAATTCATCCAGATGTTTGTGTTATTTTAGACATATAAATCTGTTGGCGAGTCAATATCTAGGGTTCAAAAGAACCGAGGAACCTGTTTTCTCCCGAATTATTGCTCTTTACAACAGGAATTCATTATCTGTTTGTTTTTAAACAGTTGCAATTGGATTGCCTGAATTCAGGCTGTGGTATTTTATCAAAGAAGACGACTCAAATTTAGAAAAAAATTCGAATCGTCTTCTTTGATATAGATCCTAGTTAAATCAGCATTTGTCTAATGTTTGATCATCATGCCAGAGCCAATCACCGAAGAAAGCCAAAAAACCCCAAATAAATTTCAAAGCATCCATATTTATCCTCCTTTCCTTCTTCATGACCATTTGGTCCTCTGATAAGTGTCGCTTATCAAATCCATATTTTCAGACTGTCTTTGTTTTCAATGAACAGATCGGCAATCTTTGTTGCAACGTCATGATAGTGACCTTTGCCTTCTTCCCAATCCTTAATGCTAGTAGTAGCCCTCATTGTTCGACGATTTAAAGGAATCCAATTTGTTTGGGTTATGTCAAAGTTTGCAATAGATCGCTCAAATTCATCTCCTAAGTTACTAGTACTCCAATAATTAGGTTCTTTTTCAAGTCTTGTATCCAAGACACGCCTCACAAACTCAGTTGTAATGGTTCCAAAAGTAATTATAAGTTTAGGTTGATATTCTGAGACACTTTTCTTTAACATTGCAATGTTATTATTTGCTTCCGACTCATTGGAGGTATTAGAAACTCTTCCAATATTGCTTACTGCATTCTTAATATAAATATTTCTACTGTTAATTCTTGCATGAAGTTTGCGATATACTTTGTCCTGAATCTCATACATTATTGGATTCCAAATATTAAGAACGTCAGTGGGGTATTTGGGATTAACTAAGAGCCAAATCGGAAAAGATCTATCTCCGGATTCTTTCATCATGCTATCAACAGAAATTGAATAATTATCGAGTAATAAGCTGGGCAAACGAATCCCGCCTTTCAGTGAATTATATTGAAATCTAATGTTTTGCATAGAGTATATTGATTATGAATATTTTGGTTTGCTATAGACTCAATAATCTCATATGTTATGCTTTGATTATGTGGGAGAGAGGTTGTCTTTAATAAGCTAATTTCTAACGCATAATTGATCTGTTGTTACTCGCTCTTGAATTTTGTCCTGATTTAGAGTCCGGAATTTCCGCATCACTTCCACAATAAGCTTGCTCGTTTCAATCTCATTATGAATATTGCAAGTATCAAACAATTCTTGAACCCATACTGTGAATTGATTTGTAGTCATGACAATTACCTCCTAAAATGAAATATATTAAAAAGCCCCGCGAAGCATTGGTCGGTATACCTGCATAAATACAATACATACTTACCTTTCATTTCATTTTTCTGAGTGCAACTTAGTAATTACTCATGCAATTATAGTGCCAGCCATTTTACTCGTTTTCCAGATGAGTTTTGTATGTTTTCAGACATATGCATCTACAGTAGAGCAAACACTTAGAGTTTGAATGCACCTAAAGAACTTCTAAATACTTCTTATCGTGCTCTTTATTACCAGGCATTCTCCTTTTGTTTGTTTTTAAACAGTCACAAGTGAATTGTCTGAATTCACGCTAAGGGGGCGTTTACTTGTTAAGACTAAAAAATAAATCCTTCGCTTCTCAAATAATGTTCACTGTTTCAGCCATTTTGCTGATCCCCATACTCGTGATGACGTATGATATCTTTTTTTCCAGTGCCAAAGATGAAATGCTATTAAAAACCAAGGAAGAGCGATTAGGGACTATGGTTAATGCCACAGTTCAGAGTTTAACTGAAGTTTTGGACCGTTCGAATCTAGAGTACAATACCCCGCTCTCTAAAAAGGATATAAATATAGTCGCCAATGCCTTTGAAATAATTGCCAAACCATTGTCAGACGGGAACCCGGGAGTACGCTTGGGTTTGTACATTCCAGAAACTAATGATCTGTTCGTCTATGGTTTTCTACATCAATATCGGCCTCAAACGCCCGAGGAAATAAAGGCAAGAGAGTATCGAATTTTAGACGAAGCTTCCTCAGGGCTAGTAGCTGTTAATGCGACTAAAGAGCCGCTTTCCCGTATCGCAGGTTCTCAAGGAAACCAAGCTTTTGAATATTTAATGCCCGTGATGCAACAAGGAAAACTGATCGCTATAGCTTGGGCAGACGAACAGGTTCATCCGGTCTTTGCACAGAGCAGGCAATTCAGTCTGATCACTCGATACATGACGCTTTTAGGACTGATATTTGGCCTAGGAACTGCTCTTTATGTCATTCACAACTTGGCCGCTGAGGTACAAGTGATTAAAAACGGAATTTTGAGTATGCAGGAAGACAGTGAAAAAAGACTGCCTGCGATGCCTGGGGAAATCGGGGAAGTTGTCCAAGCCATTAACAACATGGCTGATAACTTAAAGGAAAAGAAACGACTAGAAGAAGAATTGAGGCGGTCGGAAAGACTGGTAGCATTGGGTCGACTTGTTACAGGGGTAGCACATGAGTTGAGAAATCCTTTGGCGATTGTTAAAGCCACTGTCCAAGTTATGGAGGGAGAGTTCAAAACACAACAAGGGTTGAGGGAATATACGAAGGTGATTTGTGATCAAGTTGATCGAGGAAATCTTGTTATTAAAGAGTTGCTGGACTTTGGTCGTCCTTGTAAACCAATCGTTAGTCCAACCGAGTTGAACCGTTTACTGGAATCCGTTCTTATCTTTACCTTCCCAATGCTACGGCAAAATAATATTGAGTTGGAGAAAAGGTTTGAACCTAACCTTCCTTTAGTAAACATCGATATGGATAGGATGAAACAGGTTTTTGTCAATTTAATTATTAATGCTATTCAAGCGATGGAGGGGGGAGGTAAACTGATCATTGAATCGATCGTCAAGGAAGAAACAATTGAAGTAATTTTCACCGATTCGGGTACAGGGATCGAGCCTAACGATCTTTCACGTGTTTTTGATCCGTTTTACACGACTAGGGATGATGGGGCTGGGTTAGGATTGTCTATCAGTTATCAAATTATCCACATGCACATGGGGAAAATCTGGGTTTTTGAAACTTCCCCAAAAGGGACTGCTATGGCTGTGAGTATTCCTAAATCAAACCTGCTTACAAACGAATGATGATTCGTAACACAATAATCTGATTAAAGATGATATCAATAAAGGGCTATGAAATAATAAAGAAATAGCACAGACCTCCTTTTTCGCACAAAAATACTCCGAAGAGAAACATTTCTCTCGGAGTTTTTTGTGATAATAGATCTAATTAATTAAGAAAGTTTTGGACTGATATAGTTATAGCCCATATTCATTGCAATGGAGACGATTTAGGAAGGGGACACATCTCTAATAGCCTATTTTTTACGTGGAAAAGGGGGGATGGAACAGCAACGTTAATAAGTTCAGATGATTACTGCTGAATTATCTGGTTAACCATCGATTTAGCAATAGTGTAAAGCGATTATGAGCATTTTGATTTGCTATAGACGCATTGCGAGCACAATGATACTCTTTACTTGTGAGTATAGTCACATAACAAATAGAAGGGAGATTGAAAATAACAACTAAAAAGGCATGAAAAAACATTCTAACCTTTTAAGGAAGTATAGGCTTTGAGTGATTGGAGGGGTGCATGAACAAATAAAGGAGGGAAGTGATATTAAACGTTCTAAATAAATAAAAAAAGCAGCCTCGTAAGGCCGCTAAGAAATTTAATCGTAATTGTATTATAACACAAAAATGCAGAAAAGTGTGAGACCATGTTTGCAATTATTTGTTTAGGTAATTGGGTTAATGACCATAGTACTGTACAAGCAGCACCTAAAAAATGATAGAGGGGTGTGTTAAAAATGAGTGGTAATAATGCAAAGCGAACTTTCTTTATTTTGCTTGGAGTAGCATTATTTTTGGTATTCTTTTATGCTCCACAGTTTGGAGCGGCGGTAGATCCTTCTGGGAAATCCTTCGAGTTAAGCCAACAAGGTAAAGCGGCGATTGGTTTATTCTTTCTGGCCAGTATTTGGTGGGTATTTGAGGTGACTCCCATTGGTGTTACCAGTATTATGATTGGGGTTGTGCAGGCTTTATTTCTAATACGTCCCGCAAAAGATGCGTTTAGAGATTTTATGGACCCTACGGTATTGTTTATTTTAGGATCACTGCTTATAGGTCTGGCTTTCACCAAGGCTGGAATAACCAAAAGAATTGCCTATAAGATGTTGGACATTGTGGGTGAAGATACCAGAAAGATTTTATTAGGGGTATTTGTTATTACGGCATTATTAACCCATATCATGGCCCATACGGCCGTGGCGGCTACAATGTTTCCAATTTTAGTGACAATTCTGGCCTTGTATAATGGAGATAATTCCGATGGCAAGCCTTCAAAATTTGGTAAGGCTTTGTTCATAGGGATGGCCTACACAGCAGGTGCTGGAAGTATTTGCACTTTATTGGGCGGTGCTCGTAACCCCGCTGCGGTTGGTTTTTATACAGAGTTTACAGGCGTCGAGGTTTCTTTTGTTGACTTTTCGCTCCACTTGGCACCTTTTGGTTGGGCAACTGTATTTCTTATTTGGGCTTTGTTAATGGTTATTTATAAGCCGGAAAAAACTAAGATCCCTGGGTTGCGTGAGAAGGCTAGATCAGAGTATGCAAAACTTGGCCCAATTAAAAAGAATGAAATATTCGTAGGCGTCGTTGTTGTTTTTGCACTGGCTATGCTTGTGTTACAAGCCGTTATTCCGGCATTAAAGACAATGGATCGTTCGGTTCCGTTGTTGCTCGCTGGTGTACTGTTCTTCCTTGCTAATGTATTGACTGTTGAGGATCTGGAGAAAAAAATCCCTTGGAACATCGTTTTACTGTTCTCCGGTGCCATGAGCATAGGTTTCTGCCTATGGCAGACAGGTGCAGCTCAGTGGATCGCCATCAAGTGGTTGGGAATGCTTGCTGGTGCACACTGGTTGGTCTTTGTGTTAGCGGTTTGTTTCCTTGTACTGATTATGACAAACTTTATTATGAATGTAGCGGCTATTGCCATTACCCTGCCTGTAGCTCTTGTCATGGCTCAGTATCTCGGAGTTAACCCGGAACTTATCCTGTATGGTGCCACTGCAATGGCTGGTATGCCCTTCTTACTCCTGATTGGAGCTGCTCCTAACGCAATGGCCTATGAGTCTAAGCAGTTTACCACGGGTGAATTTTTTGTAAGTGGTATCCCTGCAAGTGCGCTTATCATGGGGGTCCTGGTACTCATGACTTTTACCTACTGGCCAATTGTAGGGCTGTCACCACTTCTAAAGTAGGTTAGTAGAAGTAATTATGAACTGATACACCTGGGTTTTGATCTAGGTGTATCAACTTTAAATTTGATTAATATTTTGAATTAGAATTGAGGGGATGTCGGTGGAAGGTAACAGCCAAATAATATATGCTACTGCGGTATTTTTAATTTCCTATGCAATTATTATCTCCGAAAAGATTCACAGGACAGTTGTCGCCTTATTTGGGGGAATGCTTGTCATCATAGGCGGGGTTATAAGCCAAGAACAAGCGATTGAGGCTATTGACTTCAATACCATTGGGCTATTAGTGGGAATGATGGTCATTGTGGGAATAGCCAGAAACTCAGGGCTTTTTGAATACCTGGCAGTATGGTCTGCCAAACAAAGTAAGGGAGATCCTTTGAAGATTATGGTCTCACTTACAATTATCACAGCAATCCTTTCTGCGCTCTTAGATAATGTTACAACGGTATTGTTAATCGTCCCTATTACCTTTTCAATTGCTAAGGCCCTGGAGATCAACCCAATGCCAATTTTATTTTCGGAAATCTTTGCGTCTAATATTGGCGGTACTTCAACTTTAATCGGTGATCCTCCTAATATTATGATTGGTTCTGCGACAGGCTTGGGCTTTATGGACTTTGTTATTAACCTTGCACCAGTTGTCATTGTAATCATGATTGTGACTGTATTATTACTAAAATTGATTTATCATAAACAAATGGTTACTCGTGAAGAATTGAAGAACAACATTATGATGATGGATCCTACCAGCGAAATAAAAGATTCGACCTTATTAAAAAAGTCACTATTTGTAATTTCGCTTACAGTTTTTGGATTTTTCATTCACAAGTATGTTCACCTTGAATCAGCTACTATTGCTCTGACTGGAGCAGCGTTACTATTGTTAATAACTCGTGATGACCCAGAGCATGCGTTAGGTGCAGTGGAATGGCCCGTGATATTCTTCTTTGCAGGACTATTTATGCTGGTTGGAGCCTTGGAACATGTGGGCGTTATTGAATGGATTGCAATGGAGTCGTTGAAATTTACGGGTGGAGAAATCTTGCCTACCGGAATGTTAATCCTTTGGCTCTCTGCTATAGCTTCGGCTTTTGTGGACAATATCCCCTTTGTGGCCACAATGATCCCCTTAATTGAGGATATGGGCAGATTAGGCGGTATTACAGACCTCAATCCTCTCTGGTGGTCATTATCCCTCGGCGCTTGCCTTGGAGGTAACGGTACAATTATTGGAGCGTCTGCCAATGTTGTGGTAGTAGGCATGGCAGAGAAAAGAGGCAACAAATTTACTTTCATAGGTTTTATGAAAGTGGCATTTCCGTTAATGATTGTTTCAATTCTCATTTCCTCGGTTTATCTGTATTTCTTCTATCTGACATAGGAAGAAATTTAATCACTGGTCAGTATCAGCATTTATTTCAATTCAATAAAGGAGAGGCCAAATTCCAGATCCCAGAGGTAAAGATGTTTTTGAGACTTTGGAATGTTAATCAAAAATAAGAAAGGAGAGATTTGTTGTCGGCTTAGCACGTGATAAATATATACCTTTAGTCGAAAGGGATTCAGGAGATATAAACTATCCGATCTGGCTATTAATTAATCCAAAATATCCTACCGTTGTCGATGACATTTGGAGACATGTCTTAGATGAAATGCAAGATAAAGTTTATAGGGAAATACACTCTAGAATTGATACTAGTAATATCTACATTAGGAGTGCAGTCAGTGATTGTGGAATAGTCCCAAGTTCATTAAATTGGTGGGGTAACGAGGTTGCATCAGAAATAAAGTTGTTAAGGAAAATTATTCTTGAATATAACCCGAAATTACTCATTTCCTTTGGCGGGTTTCCATATGAATTTTTGAGACGTGTCTTTGAAATTAAACCTAAAAAAGGACCTAAGTACTGGAGCCCTTCTATTTTAAAGAATGAATTTGATAGATCAATTAATAATTTCGATGTGGACCATACCAATATTATTCCTTTGCTTCGTCGCATAATTCCCAATGATGGCACCGAGCAATACTTTCAATATGCAGGGACAAACATATCTGAAAGGATTATTCAGAACAAGGACAGTTTAGAGATATGGATTAAATGAAATTCTATTTGTCATATTTAACTAAAAGTACTGTCCCAGAAAAGTACCTGCTTGTTTCAACTGGTACGGATCTCCACCATCATTTAAGAATTGCTCATAGTGATAAACCCAATTGTCGATTTCTGGAATAACCTTTTTCCATGAATTATCTCCTAAAATTTTGTAATACCAATACATCATTTGAGAGTTAGCTAACTTTGATGAGCAGCAATACTTCTTTTCAAATTCTAAAAGCGGTTCTAAGGATGTACTTGCGTTTTTCATTGATTGTTCCCTCCGGTCCAAGATGTGTCTAAGATATACCTGTTTCCCCTAAATTATCGCCATTACATTAAATAATTATGAAGATTTGGTTTTGCTATATACCTGATTTAAATGGGATGATAATCTATTATTGTAAAGAATGATCACTAAAGGAGGCTGGATTCCAAACTTGAACAGTCTCATAAGAAAGTTTAACCAGTTTATTTTGTTTTTAATTTCAAAACAAACTATAAAAAGCTGTCTAAAGGCCGCTAAGAAATTTAATTGCTTTCATTACACTAATATTTCACTCCATGTTGAAGGAGGGTTTTAATTATGGGAGAGGAATCTCTTGATTATGGGGTAAGGTTCACTAGGGGCAAGTTTTTAAATGTTGTACCAGTGTATCAATCTAAGGCTGATCGTGATTTTAAGTTTGAACTCTATAATAATCGGGTACGGGCTAAACGACCTGTAGCAACGCTTATTACCAGCGCGGGTACAGTTATCCGAGAAGGTATGTTTAAACGATCTTTTAATGCTACTTTGGAAATCAGACCAGATGTGCCATTTAGCCAAGAGGAATTGAGCGATTTACCAACGGACATCGCCTTGCTAATGTTTCGGGAGTTAGGAGGTAACCCCTCAGAGGAAGAATTTATTATAAAAATAACTTGCCCGATTCGAAATAATTCAGAAGAGGAGAATGATAATGTAATCTCAGAATTGTGGATGAGTGGAGTAATGAATCTAAATTGCTATAATATTTTCTCCAGCAACGCTTTAGCGATGTCTTCAGGGTATTAGAGATGGCTGAATCCAGGTTTAATGTACTGCTATATTTGGATGATTCTGAGCCTGCTTATTACGCAGTTATATACTCAGCTATGCTAATGATGAATATGCCCAACATGCATTTAACTGTTGTGAAGCTAAAAGAAAGCAGCAATGGCTTAAGGGAAAGTGAAGATAACTGGCTTAATTCGGGGTCAATCAATCTAAACTCGGACGAGATGCAAGACGTTACGGATATATTTAAAATTAGGTCAGTGGACGTTCGTCATCAGGTTATCTATTGTAATCCGAATATTCCTGATACGGTAGACGCCCTTATTGAGTTTTCAAGAAAGAAGTCAATCCAGCTAATAGTTATGGGTACTGGAGAATGTAGAACTATAAAGAATTTAATTTTCGGTAGCCTAGCGCATAACTTACAATTAAGGTCTTCTATACCGGTCTTGTTGGTTAAGAATTTTCCAGAGGATTATCTTGATAATTACAGATCAAAACCAACCCTAAGATTGTTCAAAAATGACTACTATGAAAGATAGCCTGAATTAATATGAATATCTGATATTTCTTGAAGTGTAACACTGTTACACTTCTTTATATGTTTTAGAAGGAAAACTAAGTTTCGGATTTTAGGGAACCAAAGTACCCTCGTTCAGTTTTTAAAATAAAATTTCGAATTGTACAAGTTTTGCATTGAGAATTTAAATTACCATGAATTATTTTTTGTATTTAATAAACTGAAGTATGAAGTACTCTTCTCCAAAGAGTACTTGCTTATTGATCCTTCCATCAGAAAGAAAAACAATAATCCAGTGTACGTTGTCTTGCTGATTTATCCAAGACTTTGAGACATCAAGCACTTAAAACTGATAAAATTTTGATATACAAGAATCATTAACTCTGAAAGAAATTAGTTTTGAGTCCGAATGATCAAAATATCTCAAAACAAGTAACTGGGCTTGTATATATAACAAAAAATATTGGATATGGGCATCGATAAACGAATCATGTAAATTGACTATAGGAATCCCTGATTATCAGAATACGGATACGCTATAGACACATTTCTAATGCAGTGCTACTCTTTACTTGTGAATCTAATTCCAAAGAAAGGAGAGGAAAGTAAACAACTATTTGGTTTCATGGTGGTCAATATAATTGAGGAGGATCGAATAACATTTGCTATCTTAGTAGCGGATTATCTAAAAGTCACTCCTAGAATTGTTCTAAATATCACAAATTTAAATGAGAGACTATTCGATAGTTAGTCTTCGAAGTAAATCGGTACCTCTTCAAGAAAAAAAGCAGCCTATATAAAAGGCCGCAAAAGAATTTAATCACTAGTAATTATATCACAAATCTTTTAAAAAGTGAGGTTGTCAAAGAACAAAAATATACGCTCCAAATTGTAAAGTGGAGATCATTGGAGGAGGGAAAGATGACTATGAAAGATTTGTACAACTCTTTAATGTACGCAGCTAGGGGTCATGCCCAGTGGGAGATTGAGACTTCATTTAACATTATAAAAAATCGGAAGAAGCTATTGATATTGTTCGTAATGGCTCTGCCCTTACTCATTCCGGCGATGGCTCATGCGGCAGCAACACTGCCCGCCTTTATCGGAGGGAAAGCAGCTTTCGGTCCGTCCTATTTTTCACCCGCTACGTTTTATGGCTCCATAGCCGTGGGCGTTATTGCAGGACTTATTACCGGGTGTATAGGAGCAGGCGGTGGCTTTGTCATTACTCCGGCACTGATGAGTTTGGGAGTAAAGGGTATATTGGCTGTAGGGACTGATATGTTTCACATTTTTGCGAAAGCTATCATGGGAACAACCCTGCATAAGAAAATGGGTAACGTCCACGCTGGTCTAGCCATCGCCTTTCTGATTGGTTCTGGTTTAGGGGTCACAGGCGGAGGTAAGATAAATCGTGCATTATATAATTTCAACCCTATAATGAGCGACTTTGTAATAAGTTCTATCTACGTGGTTCTATTGGGATTCCTAGGCATCTTTGCGATGAGCGAATATCTGAGTATGAGAAAAAATGCACCTAAAGACGGCGGAGATGCACATGGCGGCCCGGAAAAAATAACGGCCCTTGGAGCAAAGCTCCAAGCTATTAACCTAGCTCCCATGATTAAGTTTGATGACCACGTAGTCCCAGGCGGGAGAAGGATTTCTGGTTTCTTTGTAGCAGCATGCGGAGCTGTTACTGGCTTTTTAGCTTCAATACTGGGTGTTGGCGGCGGTTTTGTAACGTTTCCTATGTTTGTATACGGACTGGGGATCTCCACCGCAACCACAGTTGGGACAGATATATTTCAAATAATTTTCACAGCTGGTTATGGCTCTATTGCACAGTACGCCATCTATGGATATGTATTCTATACCTTAGCAATGGGGATGTTGTTAGGTTCGTTATTCGGCATCCAAATTGGGGCAATTACTACTAAAGTAGTCCCTGGCACACAGATCAAGGCCTTCTATGCATTAGCTATATTGGCGGGCTTTGTCAACAGACTTTTCGCACTGCCGGAAAAATTAACTCAGATGGGGTATATCACCCTGTCCGCTGCCTCTGGTGCTTTGATTACCAAGATTGGAGTGTGGTTATTCTTCGGCCTAGTTTCGATCTTTGCTTTCTGGATTATTAGCACATTTATCAGAAATATTCCTAAGCTCCGGGCTGAGGCTGCTGAAGAGTATGATACTAACGTCACCAAGGGAGGTGTTTCTCAATGAGTGTTGTTCGAAACAAAAAAACTTTTGTGATCGGTGTTTCAATGCTTCTAACTTTTGTACTATGCTATGTGGGAATGATGTCTCCAAACTTTGGTAACGGCAGGAATGGCCTGCAATACGCGGATGATATGTTTAACTCTTTGTCTAAGGGCTCAGCCTATTTTATCGATGAGTCTCAAAAAGTTGCTGATGGTCAAATCGGAAAAAACATTAACCTGGCAATTAAAGCTTCATCGCCTGAAGAGGCTGTAAAATGGGGTGAGTTGTACACTGTTGCAGGCGCCGATGTGACAATTAATGAATCTTCGCTGACCATCAATGGGGATTATGGTAAAATTCTAGGCGCCGTCGTGACTGACAGCGATTTCATGTATCACAATGATAGTCAACCATTGGAAAAAAAATATGGGTACGACGGTCGCGAAGCGACCTACAATTGGAACAGCTCTCTTAAGAAAATTGACGCAGCCCTAAAAGCCAAATCACAATTTCAGGAAGAATTTGACTTGGTTAAAGTACAACAAAAGGCCCTTGAGCCTGCCTACAACTATTACGGAGTAGAAATTAAGAAGGTTAGTGAGAATAAATTCAGTCTCGCCTTTTTGCTCAGCTTCTACCTTATATATACCGTGTGGTATGGCTTTGGCCTCTATTATCTCTTTGATGGTCTTGGTATTGTCGTAGCCAAACCGAAGAAGAAAACTGCATAAAATCATGCATTACCAGAGGATGAATTGTCGTTCTAAGGTGATTGCGGACCAGATGTCTTAAGCCCAGTTTAGTCAATACAATGAGACTTAACCTTTTGCTGCGATTAGTGGCACAATTAGAGACTTGTTAGTTGCAGCAAAAGGTTTTACTTTTCTAGCATAAAAGGCATTTCATATCCCGTTGTTTTTGATAGCCTTACTCTGTTGATGAGGGGATTGAGAAATGATGAAGAGAGATTCGGGGGAAAGAAGTTATCCCATTTGGGTATTAATTAATCCCAAACACCCTATAAGCCACGACAATTGGACACCTGTATTAGATGAAATTCAGGACAAAGTATATAGAGAAATGAATACAAGAATTGAAACTGCGAATATTTATTTTAGAAATGCTGTTTGCGATAGTAGAATAGTTCCTAATACCCTAAATTGGTGGGGACCTGAAGTAGATAAAGAAATTGAGTTATTCCGGGATATTTCCTTTGATTATAAACCGAAAATCCTAATATCTTTAGGTGCTTTTGCCTATGAATTTTTAAGGCGTGTCTATGAGATCAAGCCTGAAAAGGGACCAAAGGCATGGAGTACCGCTAACTTAGGAGAGGAATTTGAAAGAGCCATCGAGAACTTTGACATTAAGAAAACCAATATAATTCCCTTACTTCACCGAGTTGGAGCAAGTGCTAACTTTATTGACACTTACAATTATTTCTGCAGGAAAGACGGCGAGAATTACTATCATTATGTTGGTACAAAATTGGCTGAAAAGATTATTGAGAACAAGGACCGACTTAATATTTGGATTAATAACGTCAGTTTCAATTAATGCCACCTGCATTATGCCATATTGCCATCTTTAGGGAGGAGGTGACTGATTTGAATCATCCAAAGTTTAATGTGCTCCTCTATTTTGATGACTCACAGCAAGCTTTTTACGCGGTAGTTCATACGGCAACGCTTTTGAGAAATATGCCCAATATGCATTTGACCGTTGTCCAGGCACGAGAAGGGTGTGAAGATTCAAAGATTACGGAATATAGTTGGATCGATACAAAGGATCTAGTAACATGGGCCCTGGCAAGAGGTAATGTTAAGGGGACTGAATATCAATGGCCAATAAGCTCAACCTCTGATTGGATAAATCGTGTTTTTGGAAGATCCAGTTCTTCGATTCAAAACAAATATAATGAGATTCTTTCCAAAACTAACGAAGTGTTTACGGAAAGAGCAGAGGATGTCAGTCATGTTGTGATATATTGCAATCCGGGTATTTCAGATACCTTAGAGGCACTTTATGATTATGCAGCAAAAAATTCTTATAATTTGATTATTATGGGTACACGGGGACTTAACACTTTGAAAGTTTTGCTTTTCGGGTGTTTAGTTAATAGTTCTCCTATACCAATGATGTTAGTTAAGAAGCTTCCCCAGAGCTTTATGAAGTACTAGCAGTTGTCTTCAATCACCCAGCGTAAAGCAGAATTTAAAAAACACATGTCCTATGGAAATCCAAAGGCTTGTGTTTTTTAGTTCTATTCTTGATTTATGACAAGCATTTATCATTAATTTGCTATTATATCATATACTAAATTATGATATAATTAAGATTAAATCGTTTTAAAGGTGGAATTGTCATGATTGACTCGAAATCTCTTAAGGTACTTCTTTACGCGGATGGTTCACCGCATTCTTTTTCGGCAACTGTATACGCTGCCAGTTTGTTTTCTAGTTTATCCAATATGCAATTAACAATATTGCATATACATGAAAGTGCTCAAGGGTCTATTGAAGGAGATTATAATTTGTTGGAAACTTGGTCTTCTAACCCTAACACAGATTGGGTAGAACACTTAATAGATGAAGATTCGGATCAGGGAAGGGAGTACTCTGAAATTCTTGCAAAAACCAATAATATTTTTTCTAAACAAGGACAAAATGTCAATCGTCAGGTGATTTATTCAAATTACAATATACCGGACATCACTGAGGCAATTCTTAGCTACGCAACAAAAAAGAACTTTGAGTTAATAATAATGGGAACGCGAGGACTTAATAGTTTAAAAGGTCTGATTTATGGAAGTTTGGCTCACAGTGTGCTTAACAAGTCGGATATACCGGTCTTATTGATTAAGAAGCTCCCTCAAGAATTTATTGATAATTATTGCTCTGTCGACGATGAGTAACGAATGTTGCTAATCTTAAATAATATATATTCTAATAGTAGTATTAGATGACTTTTATATTATGTGTCAATAAGCCCAGGAGAGATATTGCATCTCTTCGGGGCTTATTTGATTACGTCAAGATATTTTCTGGAATTTCAAGAGCCCATTCCTAATACCAAGCCCGTTAATATTATATGATATAAATACACAAACAATAAATTTGTGAAGGAAATATGAAGATGTAAATTCAGGCACTGAGATGTCTTTGCTTCGAAGTTTGCTTGTGCTTGGCTTAATATGGTAAAATGCATTTGTTAGAAGGGTTTATTTTATCTTTAATTTTTATAGACGGATATTTATTGTGCAAGTTGAAGCACTACTGGTATGAATAGAAAGGTGGAAGAGCAATGGCAGTAAGACTTAGCAAAGGGCAAAAAGTAGACCTTACAAAAAGCAATCCTAACTTAAAGGAAATAATTGTCGGGTTAGGTTGGGCTTCAAATTCGTCAGCAAGCAGTTATAATTTTGATTTAGATGCATCGGCTTTTTTAATTGGATCTAATGGTAAGGTAAAGGATGAAAGTGACTTTGTCTTCTATAATAATCCATCTGGCGGTCAAGGTTCCGTAAATCACAGCGGAGATCATAAGAAGGGTTCCGGGGAGGGGGATGACGAGCAGATTCGCATCAATCTGTCAGGAGTACCTGCGTATATCGAGAGAATTTCTTTTACTATTACTATTAATGACGCCCAAATGAAACGGCAAAGTTTTGGAGATATCAAGAATGCTTATGTAAGGATTCTAAATGCCAGCACGAACGAATTATTGCTCAAATATGAACTTGGCGAGGAATTCTCCGTGGAAACGGCTATTGTTGCCGCTGAAATTTACCGCCATGCCGGGGAGTGGAAATTCAATGCTATTGGAAGTGGATTTCAAGGGGGGTTAGCTGCTCTTTGCCATAATTTTGGGTTGGAAGTTGAAGAAGAACAAAAATCCTCTGCAGCTGCTAATCCTTCAGTTAACTCTGGTTATGGAAATACTGGAAATGCTAACTTTGGAAATCAGGGAACAGGCAGCTCTGCTGTGCCTTACGGCGGTCCCCAAAACAACCAATATAATTCTCATGGACAAAACAGTCCTCAATCATATAGCCAGAATAACTCTCAGTCCTTTAGCCAGAATAACTCTCAGTCCTTTAGCCAGAATAATTCACAATCCTATGGACAAGCTCAGAATGCCGGCCATCAAGGTGGAATGGCCTGTCCGCGTTGCCATTCGAATCAGGTAACTGCGGGTAAGAAAGGGTTTGGTCTTGGCAAGGCTGCAATTGGCGGTGTTTTGTTAGGTCCAGTAGGGTTGTTGGCTGGGTTTATTGGAAGCAAAAATGTGGAATTTGTCTGTTTAAGCTGCAAGGAACGCTGGAATTCGGGCAGTAATACAAATACCGCTGAGTGGTTGCAAAAGCAAACTGAAAATGCTAAAAGCATTGTGAACAAATATATGGGGAAAGATCTCACAGAAGCCTTGGTTGCCGGCAGCGCATTGGTGGCCGTAGCGGACGGGGTTCTCGAACCTTCTGAAAGGGAAAAGCTCATTGATTATTTCCGTACTAGTCAGGAAATGCGTGGGATTAATATTACTGAAGTAGATTCTCGTTTTAATTACTATGTACAACGAATTCAGAGTGATCGTATGTTAGGTAAGGCTGAAGCATTGAGAGCGATCGGGAAATTAGCTAGTAAACCTGAAGCGGCACGTTTGGTGGTTCGGTTGTGTTGTGCAATTGGTTTTGCCGACGGGGAATTTGCCCCGGTAGAAAAGAAAACTGTGGAAGAGATTTGCTACGAGGTTCACTTAGACCCTAGGGAGTTCATATTTTAGGTTTCCTTGCAATTCGGCTTCTAGACAGAAGGTGCAAAAGTTAGGTGATACCGCGATTTTGGTCTGCAACGGGTTGTAGGTACTAGGCCTGTCATGGGAGTAAATAGGCAACCATTAGCATTGAATAATTAACCTAAAATAGACAATTGAGCTTAATAGCAAAAAATGCCTCTGGCCGCCATAAGGGTTAGGGGCATTTTAATGCTATTTTATCCAGTAAAACCTTATTTTCTCACATATATAAAGGAATTAGATATATTACTGTAGAATAATTAGAGAGATGAAGTATTACTTAGAATGAATATTGCCATAATCTAATTAGAGAAGTTGAATTGAGGAGTTAGACGAACTAAGAATGAATATTCAAATATTTGGAGTCAAGAAATGTTTTGACACTAAAAAAGCTGAACGTTATTTTAAAGAGAGAAAGATAAAATATCAATTTGTTGATTTGACAATGAAAGGCTTGAGTAAAGGAGAACTACAAAGTGTCAAAACTGCTGTTGGATTAAAGAATTTGATTAATTTTAACGCTAAAGATTACAAAAGGTTAAATATGGATCACATCATTTCGGAGTCTGGCAGGGAGGAAATGATCTTGAATAATCCCAGTCTTTATAATACTCCTATCGTACGCAATGGAAAACAAGCGACAGTAGGTTACGTACCGAGTATTTGGGAGTCGTGGCAAGAATAAAGGAGTGAGAAGATACGGAGACAAGTAAGGAAACTAGAACTGTCTTAAAACAATCCAATGATATTTTTAAAGATATACTGTCTCCTTTGAAAGAAAGGGGTTCACAACCCTATGTTTATTTCTATCGTATTGTTGGATGTAATGACGAGAGAGAGTACCTCTCTAAGATATTTAGTTTAGTTGAAGAACTAAAAATAACGGGCAACTACATTTTGTTTGAAAAATCAATTCCTGTCAGTACTGATTCTAAAATAATCGACCGTGCAAGAAAGTTGTTTGAGCCAGTCCCGCTTAAGGATTTTAGCAATGGAGCACTTTTAAATCTGTTAGATTCAAAGGGCTATTTTTCATTAAGCTCAGATAGCCAAGTTAATCGAAGGATAAAAAATGCATTTGGCATAATTCTTAATCTTTTTATAACAAATGAGAAAGTGATTAATTTAAGTATTGCTGTAAACTTTGGTACTAAAATCTTGCTCTGGTTTGGAGATTACGGTAAACAAATTAGCAAGAAATCACCCTTTAATCCTAAGGTGGTTTACTGGGGAAGTCCCAAGAAACATGAAATTTATTTCCTTATCCTAATGTCCCTCATAGGGTGTGATGTTCTTGTACTTAATACATCTCTAAGAGATAAGTTCGATAATATAGATAAATACAATGAATTTTCCATGATTATAAAATATCCCAATGAACTTCCCATTGGAGCCTTTCCCGCAGCACAGAACACTCTAGAAAAAATGAAGATTATGACTGCCCAGCCTAAATCGGAGAAGAAGAAAACTGAATCAACCCAACAAAATGAACTGGATAATAGCTTCTTGAGTGATCCGGCAGCAGTGGTAAAACTTAAGAGAACTGAGACGATTTTAGAGGATATACTTGTTCCCTTAAACAAACGAAGCGGCTATATCGGTAAACCATATCCCATACTTCCGGCATATTTTGTTCGTTATATTGGGGTACCCGGCTCTTCAGATGATTGGGAGGCGGAATACTACAATAGTCTTTATAATTTGGACAGATCATTGCAGATGTCGGGCTTTTATCTTAAATTCATGGAAGGCATTGCTGCTCCGAGTGCAGAGGAAAGCGATATGATTCCCAATAGGCTTATAGGTTATCGATTCCAAAATCGATTTGAGATTATTGAACAAATTCTTATGGATAAGATACTTCCTCAAATGCACGATGAGCTTTTGGATAATACAATCAGAAATACCTTTGTTGAGATAGTTAATCTTTTTGCAGAGAAGAGCAAAAATGTTAACATTTCTATAGTTTTAAATTTCTCGTTGAAAATAATTAGCTGGTTCAATCGATATCTTCCCCAACTATTTCCAAAAGGGAATCTAAACAATAACGCTGGGATCGAGGCCTTTAATTACGAACATAACCCCAAAATCTTGTTCTATGGAAATATTAAAGCTCATGAAATCTTTCTGCTAACCGCTTTTCACAGGTTAGGATGCGATGTGCTTTTTATGCATTCTGATGAAGATGGAGATAGGCCGTTTCAAATCTTTGATGAGGAGAATACGTTGACCCATCTTATTAGAAATAAGCATAATTTGCCGTTGGAACCCTTTCCAAAAGGGGAGAGATTGATACGCAAAAGCACAATTGCCTATAATGCTTCTAAAGAGATTGAGGAAGTGATTTATAGTGAAGAGGTGGGTCTTTTTAAACCGTGGCAGTTTGAAAGTTACGTGACACAGCCTATTACCCTTAAAACCACCTATGACGAACTCAAAATACTTTGGAGAGAACCATCTAAACTTCGTCCAGAGTTTAAAATTCAGAATAAAAAAGTGTATGTACCTAATTTATTTGCAAAAATCAATGGTGTTAGCGAGGAGCTAACTGCTTATTGGCAAGACCTAAAAGAGCTTTCCACAGCTCCTAATACCAGGCTCATGGAAAATGTTCCGTTTACGAAGATCAATTACACCAAACCAGAACTATATCACTCAAATTATTTATTGGACGAACAGGGTCTTTTGGATGAGCTCAAGGCAGTAAAGAGCAGTCATTACAAGTTTGGCTATCTTAAAGCACCGCTACAGCATTTTCTAATTATGAAAATCAACGAATTATTTTGTTCAGGAATATTTTTAACACCGGTAGATGAAAAATTTAAACTTAAGATTATCATGACAATTTTAACCTTGGATGATGAAATGCTCAAACTCATTGAAGTATTTGATTATCCTCAAGAAATACCCAAAATCATTATCTATGACAATAAAAAAGAATCTTTCACTGAAAACGATTCCATTCTGCTTGCCTATTTTAATCTTATCGGCCTTGATATTCTCATCTTTACGCCAACTAATTACAGGACCATTGAGCATTTCATTAAGCCGAGTCTTTTCGATCTATATCAGCTTCCACAAGTAAAATACGACTTAGTACTTCCGGTCTTAAACAACATTCCGGCGGCTCTCAGCCAGAAACCCGGGCTTTTATCTCGGTTTTTCAAACTTCGTTGATCAATACTGCCGCAATATTATTAATAGGCAGGATTTTGGACAGACCATTGCTTAATTTCAACGCTTTGTGCGAATCTTTCAGCCATTAGACTTAGCAAGATGACAGCAATTTAATTAAAGGGGGAGCGTAAATGGAGATTCAAGGTTTTACAACGAAACTAACTGAGGATAAAAGCTTAGTTCCGGCACTCATTCCAGAATTTGATCTTGAAAAGAAGAAAAACGAAGTTATGGCTAAAGTTATGGAAAGCCCTGAGGTTCGCAGTATTGTACGCCAAATTAATATAGAAGATGTAAATTCTATTATGACCTTTGGTAAAAACACCGCAGAAGAGGTTTCGAGGTTTTCAGATGCTATTCTTCATTCCATGCAGTCTACAAAAGTCGAGGACTCAGGAGAACTGTTAATTCAACTCAATAAGATCATGGAAAAGTTTGACATTAAAGATTTTAAGGATAAACCTCCCGGCTTTTTAGAAAAGATATTTTCTAAAGCTAAGAATTCAGTGGATGCGCTCTTTAAGAAATACAACTCAATGGGTGATGAAGTTGATAAGGTTTTTGTCACCCTGAAAAAATACGAAGCGGAAATTGGCGTTGCTAACAAACATTTGGAAGATATGTTCAACAAAAATAGCGAGTATTACGAGCAATTAGGGCAATACATATATGCTGGTCAAGTCGTTCTGGCTGAGCTTAAGAATAATATTATCCCTACTGCCCAAGCCAAAGCTGATCAGACTGGGGAGAGGCTGGACCAAATTGCGGTTAATAACCTCATGCAGGTACAAGAGATTATGGAACAACGAATTTACGATCTGCAACTTGCGGAAAATGTAGCCGTCCAAAGTATGCCTACCATTAAGGCCATTGAATATGGTAATTATAACTTAGTACGCAAGATCAATTCTGCTTTTGTGATCACAATGCCAATCTTTAAGCAATGCTTAGTACAAGCTATCATGTTAAAACGCCAATCCGTTCAAGCAAAAGCGATGAGTGCCTTAGATGAGAAGACCAATGAGCTTTTACTTCGAAATGCTGAAAATACTGCGTTGCAATCAAAGATGGTTGCCAAGCTGGCTACAGGAAGTTCTGTAAGTATTGAAACCCTTGAAAAATCATGGCAGACCATTGTTAATGGCATCGAGGAAACAAAAGCGATCCAAGAAGAAATGAGACAAAAACGTCTGGATGGAACAAAAAGATTAGAGGTGCTAAAACAAGACTTTGTTAATCGCGGGATTGTAAGATAGTGCAGTTACGCGGGGTCTGACAAGTAAAAAAAACGTGGTAATCACAATATTTATAAAATGGACCATGTGTCAAGGAAAATTTAAAAAAGGCTAAAATAAGAATACCCTCATGTCAAATAATGATGTGAGGGTATTCTTCTGTATTTTTATTGGATACTCACTACTTTTCAATTAAGTGGCATATTGATTAGGTACCGTTTTGATAGGTTTCATTGGTAACGGTCATTGTTGTAATAGTCCATATATAATCTCGAAGTCCTGTTCGAGTCATGGCCAGCGCCATAAACGACAACTAAGGTCAATCCCCCGCCTGTGGCTTGGTGATAGAAAAAGCTATAAGTTGAAATAATTGGTAATCAGAAAACATGCACTAATTTCCGATTGTTGGAATGAAGCAGTATTTTTTGAGGGACAAATATAGTATCTGTAAAATTATTCAATATCCTAAAGGATGAAAGGGTTTCTTTGTTGACTATAGATAATTTTGAGAGTAATATACTTCATGTGCGAAATAAACGTTGACGAAATATTCGAGATGGAAATGTATGTGTGCGAATTGTTTGAGGAGTGAGAAGAAATGGACAATTTTAATGAAAGCACCAAAGTAGCAAACCTTTTTCAGGAAGTGATGGTCCTTTTTAAGCAGAGTATGAGTAAAGTTTTTGAGGATTCAGGAATTACAGCGTTGCAGAGTATGGTGCTTCGAATTATAAGTATGGAAAAAAAGGTCAAGATAACCGAACTCAGCAGTAAACTTAGCTTGCCTAATAGTACTTTATCAGGAATTCTGGATCGCCTTGAAAAACAAGAAATGGTAGTCAGAGAACGAAGTCTAGAGGACCGGAGAGTCGTCTATGTGAGTATTTCTCCCCACTTCAAGGACGTTCATCAAGAAATGCATAAAAATTTGAAGTCTAATATTGAAAAAGTCTTGAAACAAGGAACCCAAGAAGATCTCAATGAGATTTTTCAGGGTCTTAATACCCTGAAAAATCTTTTGAGTGACACTGGGAAAAACAATCAATAACATTAAAAGACGAGGAGACAGATATGATTAAACTGTTTAAATTATTAAAACAATATACCTTAGAGATAGCAGTTGTGATTGTACTTCTTTTTGTACAAGTGCTTTCAGATCTCTATTTACCTACCCTAATGGCTGATATTGTTGATATAGGGTTAGCTAACAAAGATGTTAATTATATCATTAAAATTGGTGGTTTCATGCTGTTCATTGCAGCCGGAGGAACTATATGCGCGATTATAGCGACCTATCTCTCCTCAAAAACTGCCGTCGGTTTTGGCAAGATTTTGCGTGAAAAGATTTTCACCAAAGTTGAAAGTTTCTCTTTGCATGAGTTCGATAAATTAGGAACTGCTACACTGATTACAAGAACGACAAATGATGTAACTCAAATTCAACAAGTATCTGTTTTGATCCTTAGTATGATGATTACTGCGCCTTTAACCTGTATTGGCGGAGTTATTATGGCTTTGCAACAGGATACGTCCTTAGCTTGGGTACTTGTGGTTGCAATTCCCATACTTTTCGCTATTATCGGTCTAACCTTGAAGAGAGGGTTGCCTTTGTTTAAGGTAATGCAGGAAAAGATTGATCGATTAAATCTTGTTCTACGGGAAAAGCTTACCGGAATTAGAGTCATACGTGCTTTTAATCGCATCGAAAAAGAAAGAGTTCGATTTGATGAGGCCAACGCAGACCTCATGGACAACGCAATCAAGGTCAATTTAATCATGGCTGTCTTAATGCCTGCTATGATGCTAATTATGAACTTAACCACTGTAGCACTCGTTTGGTTCGGTGCTCTTAGAATCGACGAGGGATCAATGCAAATTGGGTCACTTTTAGCTTTTATTCAATATGCTGCTCAAATCTTATTCTCCTTGCTCATGCTGGTAATGTTATTTATTATGGTACCTCGTGCTCAGGTTTCAGCAGTAAGAATCAATGAAGTCCTTGATACGGATCTAGACATCATTGATCCTGAAAAATCAAAACAAGTGAACGATGAAAGAGGTTTTGTTGAATTTAAGGAGGTTTCCTTTAGATATCCTGGTGCAGACCAACCAGCTCTTAACAATATAACCTTTAGTGCCAAGCCGGGTGAGCTGACAGCGATCATTGGAGGTACCGGTTCAGGTAAATCCACATTGATTAATTTAATGACACGTTTCTACGATGTTGAAAGCGGCAGTGTTTTGGTCGATGGAGTCGATGTTCGGGAAATGAGTCAGAAAGCGCTTCGTGCCAAGATCGGGTTCGTTCCTCAAAAAACCGTGCTGTTTTCGGGTACCATTGCTGAAAATATAAAATACGGAAAACAAAATGCTACTAAGGAAGAGATTGAACATGCGGCGCAGGTTGCCCAAGCAACGGAGTTCGTCTCTGGGTTGGAAGCAGGCTTTGATCATCCTATTGCCCAGGGAGGTACTAATGTTTCGGGTGGACAGAAGCAACGGATTTCAATTGCCCGTGCTTTAATCAGAAAAGCTGAGATCTATATTTTTGATGACAGTTTTTCCGCCCTGGATTTTAAAACTGATGCCAAGTTGCGGGCGGCGCTTAAACCTGAAATTGCAAACTCTACGGTTTTTATTATTGCTCAAAGTGTCTCAACAGTTCGGGATGCTGATCGAATTATCGTCTTAGATGAGGGGGAGATCTCTGGCATTGGAACGCATAAAGAACTGCTAAATACCTGTAAGGTATATCGAGAGATTGTGGCTTCCCAGCTGTCAGAGGAGGAATTAGCGTGAGCGAAGAACGTAAAGCAGATAAATCTCAAGGGTTTGGTGGAAAAGCAGGGGGCCCGGCAGGATCTCTAGGAAAACCGGTAGAAAAAGCAAAGAATTTTAAAGGGACACTTTTCAGGTTGCTCAGATATTTAAAACCTCAGAGAACCAAATTCATTGCAGTGTTTATCTTTGCCCTCCTGAGCTCAATTTTCAGTATTGTGGGACCCAAAGTAATGGGTAAGGCGATCACAAAAATAGGTGAAGGTTTTGCGGGTAAAATGATGGCCCTAAAGATGAATCAGCCTGTTCCACCTATGGATTTTACGTATATAGGTCAGATCGTGTTAATTCTTTTAGGATTATATCTTATTAGTGCAGCATTCAGTTATTTGCAACAATATATTATGGCGGGAGTTTCCCAAAAAACCGTCTATAATATGCGTAAAGAAGTTGATGAGAAACTCTCCCGTTTACCGCTTAAGTTCTTTGATGCCAGAACACATGGCGAAATTTTGAGCCGGGTAACTAATGACTTTGACAATATTTCAACTACCTTGCAGCAAAGTCTTACCCAACTGATAACTTCTATCGCAACTATTATTGGTGTAGTTGTTATGATGCTTTCAATAAGCCCTATATTAACACTTATTGTTATTTTAACTCTTCCACTCTATGTTGTAGTGACTATGAATATTGCCAAACACTCTCAGAAACAATTCTCGGCTCAGCAAAAGTCACTGGGAGAACTTAATGGGCATGTTGAAGAAATGTACACTGGGCATAGAATTGTTAAGGCATTCGGACGAGAAGGTGATTCCATCGAAACCTTTAATGCTATTAATGACAGACTATATACTGCTGGTTATAAAGCGCAGTTTATATCAGGAATAATAATGCCTTTAATGAGATTAGTCAGCAATTTGGGGTATGTGATTGTCAGTGTTGTAGGCGCTCTTTTTGCCATTAATGGTTCGATTACTATTGGTGATATTCTAGCCTTTATTCAATATTCAAGACAATTCACGATGCCAATCGTTCAGACTGCCAATATAGCTAATATTATTCAATCGACTGTGGCATCGGCTGAGCGTGTATTCGAACTTCTTGATGAGGTTGAAGAATTACCGGATAGTGCTAATGCTAAAGTTATTGCTTTGCCTAAGGGAGAAGTGAGATTCGAAAATGTAGATTTCAGCTATAAAGAGGAAGAACCACTGATCAAGAACGTGAATATTGATGTCAAACAGGGAAATACAATCGCTATCGTTGGACCAACGGGTGCCGGCAAAACGACTCTAGTAAATCTATTAATGCGGTTCTATGAACTAGATGCCGGTAAAATCACGATCGATGGAGTTGATATCCGAGATATTAAGCGTGGAGCTTTACGCAGTATGTTTGGCATGGTGCTTCAAGATACTTGGCTCTTTAACGGTACAATTATGGAAAATATAGCCTACGGTCGTGAAGGTGCTACAGAAGAAGAGGTTATGCAAGCAACCAGAGCTGCTCATGCTCATCACTTTATTAAAACACTGCCTGATGGCTATAACACGATCTTGAATGAGGAAGCGTCTAATATTTCTCAGGGTCAAAAACAACTTCTCACAATTGCTCGGGCAATCCTGGCAGATCCTGCAATCTTAATTCTGGATGAAGCGACAAGCAGTGTTGATTCGCGAACTGAGGTTTATATTCAAAGAGCGATGACGGAACTAATGCAAGGAAGAACCAGTTTTGTAATTGCCCATAGACTTTCGACGATTAGAGAGGCAGAATTGATCTTGGTTATGAACAAAGGAAGTATTATTGAAATGGGTAATCATGTTGAACTTCTTGCAAAGAACGGTTTCTATGCAGATCTTTACAACAGTCAGTTCACTGGAGCGGATCTAGTTAATGATGCAGTGTAAAAATATAGTTGCAACCAATTAGTCCATTATTCTAAAAAAAGATGCTGTCAGGGTAAGAGACAGCATCTTTTTTTATACAGTCAAAATATCTAAGGAATGAATACGAATTCATATTGCCAAAAAAAAGAAAATGAGATATAATTTACTCATAATTATTTGTATACAATTAATGATATACAAATAAATGTCTTACCAACAATATTGAGGTGTAAATTAGTGAACGAGATTAAGACTAACAGCAGCAGGCCGTCAAAGTATGTCTGCTACAAACTCAGCAGGGTGATGAGAAAGGTCCATCGTTATTACGAAAGCAGCTTTTCACAATACGGTATTACTCCTGCTCAATTCTATGTACTTAGCGCAGTGTGGGAAAATGATGGAGTCAAGTTTAAAGACCTTGCTAAAAGCCTAGAGATGGATGGCTCGACTCTTACCTCCATTCTTGACAGGTTAGAACGGCAGGATTTACTCGAGAGGAGAGACGACCCAGAAGACAGGCGTTCACTCTTGGTCTTTCTAACTAAAAAGGCTAAACAGAGTATTGTCGAGATAACCTGTCTGGCGGAAAAGCTTAATCAAGAAATCAAAGAACGTTTTTCGGAAGAAGAGTACGCGACGTTTGAAAGAGTACTTGAAAAACTATCCCAGGAATAATTTTTTTTAATATTAACTGTTAGAATATTCAACTATTTATTTAGGCATAATTTAATTTTTGTTAAAGAGATATTAATTAAGAGGAGGTTTTATAATGTCAATTCTTTTTTCTCCCGCTAAGATAGGCACACTCCAACTTCGCAACCGTCTGGTGATGACACCTATGCATTTAGGATATAGTCCTAAAGGAGAGGTTAATGACCAGCTAATCGAGTTTTATCGAGCGCGAGCTCGAGGCGGGGTTGGTTTAATTATAGTTGGCGGGTGCGGCATCGACAGGATTGGAAATGCATTTGGAATGACTCAAATTGATGATGACCGTTACATTCCTGGATTGCGTCAATTAGTTGATGCGGTACACGCTGAGGGTGCAAAAATTGTGCCCCAGCTTTATCAAGCCGGGCGATATACACATTCTGCCCTTACAGGTAAGCCATCCGTGGCTCCTTCTCCAATCCCTTCTAAATTAACTGGGCAGACCCCTGAAGAGCTTACCGAGGAAAAGATTAAAGAAGTGATAGATTCATTTAGCAACGCTGCAAAAAGAGCCCAAACAGCAGGATTTGACGGTGTGGAGATTTTAGCGAGTGCCGGCTATCTTATATCCCAATTTCTTTCTCCTGTTACTAATCAACGTACAGATCGTTATGGTGGAGACCTTGAAGCTCGGATGACCTTTGGACTTGAGGTAGCAGAGGCAATTCGTAAAGCGGTCGGACCTGACTTTCCTATCATTGTTAGGGTTGCTGGGAATGACTTTGTTCCAGGCAGCAACACGAATACAGAATCACGTGCCTTTTGCCAAGCTCTCGAAAAGGTTGGAGTTAATGCAATCAATGTAACTGGGGGATGGCATGAAACTCAAGTTCCTCAAATTACCATGAATGTTCCCCCTGGAGCTTATGCTTACCTCGCTCATGGCATTAAACAGGTGGTTTCTATTCCTGTAATAGCGTGTAATAGGATAAAGACGCCTGAATTGGCTGAGAACATTTTAGAAGAGGGACTGGCAGATTTTATCGGTATGGCCCGACCGTTGCTAGCGGATCCCGAACTGCCAAATAAAGCCATGAATGGAGAGACAGATAGCATTCGTCCTTGTATAGGGTGTAATCAAGGGTGCTTAGACAATATATTTCGCCTGAAACCAGTCAGCTGTTTAGTAAATGCTGAAGTCGGACGAGAGTTTGAACTAGGTCCAATCCCTCAATCTGCTCAAACTCAGAAAGTTCTAGTCATTGGGGCTGGATGCGCAGGAATGGAGTTTGCACGTGTCGCAACTCTTAGGGGTCATAAGGTAACTATTTGGGAAGAGAGTGGGCAGCCGGGAGGACAATTAGCCCTAGCCGCAGCTCCTCCGGACCGACAAGACTTCGGGTACTTAGCAAATTACTTAGCCAGTGCTTGCCAGAAACTTGGAGTAGCAATTCAGTACAATGTCAAGGCTACCTCAGATATGATTCTGACCGCTGTACAGAAGGAAGGGTATAATAGGGTAGTAATTGCTACCGGAGCCCGACCCATTATGCCGTCTATCAAAATAGAAGAAGGAGTAAGGGTGCTTCAGGCTTGGGATGTATTATTAGGTCGTGAAAAAACGGGGCAGAACGTTATTATTGTTGGCGGTGGAGCTGTTGGGGTGGATACTGCTCTGCTTCTGGCAGAAGCTGGCACACTGAATAGTGAAACTTTACGTTTTCTCATGTTGCAGCACGCAGAAACAGATCAAGAACTCTATCGCTTATTGACACAAGGAAGTAAAAAGATTACAGTTTTAGAGATGGTAAAAGGAATTGGACGAGATATCGGTGCAAGTACCCGCTGGTCTATGTTGGCAGATTTAAAACGCCACAAGGTCAGTTGTTTGGACAATCATACTGTGCTCGAAATACGTGCGGATGGAGTTTTAGTGGAGAGCACCGGTGACAGTACTCAAAAAGTAATTCCGGCGGACACCGTCGTTTTAGCGATAGGTTCCTGTTCTCAGAATGAACTCTACAATAATCTGCAAGGTAAGTTAGAGAATTTAAGCATTATCGGAGATGCGGCAAAACCGCGTAAAGTCCTCGATGCTATCCATGAGGCTTATGCTGAGGGGATCAAGTAGTTAAAAGGAGGGGAATATAAAGCTTGGGCCATATTATTAATGCTAAAGAAGAGATATACTTTGCACTAGCCGAACGCTTAAGTAAGACTCCGGAAGGAGCACCAATAAACGAACATCTCATGGAAATTCTCCATCGTCTTTATACGGAAAACGAAGCTTTAGTGGGCAGCAAATTCTCGTCCATACCGATGCCTTTGAGTAAGATCTCGTCTCTTTCAGGCATTGAGGAATCAGAATTGAAAGTAATACTAGATGGAATGTCAGATAAAGGGTTGGTATTGGACATTCCACGTAAGGATACCTTCTATTATATGTTAGCCCCGATGTTAGTTGGTTTCTTTGAATACACTTTTATGAGGACGGGGGATAATGTTAACTTAAAAGAGCTGGCAGAGTTATTCGAAACCTACTTTCACAGCCCAGGTGTGATGAAAGAAATTGCCGGTGTGGATACCAAAGTCATGAGAACCCTGATTTATGAAAATGTCATACCTTTGGCAGTAGAGACTGAAGTTTTAGACTATGAGAAGGCTACAGAAATTATCCGGCAATCCGGCGGTGGTGCTATCAGCATATGCGCTTGTCGACATGAGGCATCTCATCTCGGTACAGCCTGTGATGCACCAACAGAAGTCTGTATGTCTCTTGGAGGTGCAGCCGAATGGATAATACGCAAAGGTCTAGGCAAGCCAGCATCTGTCGATGACCTGTTGAAGGTACTTAAGCAAACGCAGGAACTCGGTTTGGTTCATCTGTGTGATAACGTGCTGAATAAACCGACCTACATTTGTAACTGTTGTGGTTGTTGTTGCAAAGTTCTCCGCGGCATCAATGAACAACAAGTCTTTGCCACTCATCCTAGTAATTTCATGCCTCTCCTAGAATTAGACAGTTGCATCGGCTGTGGTATTTGCGCTGAAAAGTGCCAAATCCATGCAATTACTATGTCAGACAGAAAAGGTGGAGGTGAAATACCGGTTTTGAATAGTGAGGTCTGTATTGGTTGTGGAGCGTGTTCAGCTGCTTGTCCAAGCCAATCGCTGACCATGTCTCGCCGAGCAGTGTTGTCAGTACCCCCGGAAAACATCAGGGAAAAATTTAAAAGAATGGCTTTAGAGAAAGGCCGATAAAACGAAGAGCTTATGATATTATTAAAGTGAAAATTGAAGTTGCGTTAAACAAGCCTGGGTTTCCAACTCTCGGAAACAGGCTTGTTTTTCATCGCAGTATCGTTAAAAGAAGTGTGACACAATTCACAGCTTCTCAGCCAAAATACGAGTATAATTAATTATTACATCTTGACTGGGAGTGATTCGATAATGCAGGTACCATCGCCGCTGATTAGTTACATAACAAAAATGAAGGGTTTCAAAAGGACAACTCCTCTAGTCGCACCTGTGCCCTTAGACATAATGCTCACAATGCTTGGAACAATAATAGGGATAACACTCATCGTTCTATTATCGTACAAATTTGAGATGTCTATCGTAGCATCCTTTGGCGCTTCTGCAGTGTTAGTTTTTGGTGCTCCTGATGCTCCTATGGCCCAACCCCGCAATGTTATTTTTGGACACACGCTTTCAGCTGCTGCGGCTGTTGCAACTGTTATGATGTTTGGTTTAACATGGTGGACACCTGCCTTAGGCACAGCACTGGCATTGCTCATCATGCTTATCACAAAGACAACTCATCCACCAGGGGGGGCAACGGCATTATTTGCCATCTTGAGTCAAGCACAACCGAGCTATATTTTGACGCCGATTATGGCTGGCGCCGTAATACTGGTAATAATCGGACTTCTTGTCAATAACTTGTCTCCCAATAGGCACTACCCCAGGTATTGGTACTAACTCGAGATTAATAGCTCGAGAGTGGAATGCACTGAATTTAGAGTCCGATTTGGGAGCTCAGGCGAACGCTGAAGCTTTAAATATTAAAGGACTATTGAACGGAGGATAATATATGTTTAAAAATATTTTAGTGCCAACTGATGCTTCCGAAGCTGCAAAACGTGCTTTAATATTAGCCTTAGATTTAGCTAAGAAGTTTGATTCTCGTATTCTTCTCCTTCATGTGGTGTATACACCAGAGGCCTTGGGGTATACACTTTCAAACGGAATTCCAGTACCCCAAGAAGAAATCAGTATTTATGGGAATGAGGCTTTAGCGGCAACTCTTGCCGGAATTGATATTGGAATAGTTAAGCTTGAGAAGAAGCAAAGACCTGGGCATACAGCAAACGCTATTCTGGAAGAGGTCAAGAGCGAACAGATTGACCTCGTTGTTATGGGAAACCGCGGATACGGACCGATTGCAGGATCTATGCTGGGGAGCGTTAGCCAACGAATATTAAGCAAAGCGGAATGTCCGGTTATGATTGTAAAGTAGTGTTTCAAATCTAGTGGTAAGTATATGATTTTACATTTGCGTGTGTGCAAATTCCTAAATAAAATACTTATGGTATAATGAATGAAGGGATATTAGAGAAAAGGCAATTAAAGTAGGGAGAGAATGAAAAAACTATTCAACATATGTCATCTCGAAAGGGATGGCTTTTAGTTTAAAATAAACTATATCTAGACAAGAAGGACAAGCAAGTGGTAATGTACTTGTTGGCGGATAATCATTTATACTATCCCTGATAGTACTTAATTTATTGCTAAATCGTATATTAATCATTCACAGATGGATGTTACAAATTTAGCAGCTATTACAGTATCGAATTAATATCTTTAAGGATGTGAACCGTTCTTGTCAGCAAAGCAATATAATGCAGAATCTATCCAGGTCTTAGAAGGACTGGAGGCAGTCCGAAAACGACCTGGCATGTATATCGGTTCCACGGGAAGCAGAGGGCTTCACCATCTGGCCTATGAAATCATTGACAACGCAATTGATGAGGCTGGGGCAGGTTTTTGTGATCGTATCGCCGTTACTATTAATATAGATGGATCAATAACCATCGAGGATAATGGACGCGGAATTCCGGTTGACATACATCCTGATAAGAAAATTGCGGCTGTGCGGTTGGCTTTTGAAACCCTGCATGCCGGAGGGAAATTTAATGGAGAAACCTACAAAACTTCCGGAGGATTACATGGCGTCGGAGCAAGCGTGGTCAATGCCCTGTGTATTTATGTCACCGTAGACATAAAACGGAATGGAAAACTATATCGTGTTGAGTATGTTAATGGGGGTCAATTGAAGTCGGATTTACATAAAGTGGGGAAAAATACCCAAGGCACTGGAACAACTGTTACGTTTAAGCCTGATCCACTTATTTTCAAAGAAACAACTGTTTTCAAATATGACACGCTAAGAAGTCGTTTAATGGAGCTCTCTTTTCTTAACAGCGGACTAACTATTATTCTGAATGATCAACGCGGAGAAACAAGATCAGAAACCTTTTCTTCTAAAAATGGAGTCATTGGCTTTGTGGAACATTTAATCAAAGAATCAAGCTTCTCCCCAGTACATAAGAAGGCCATCTATTTTAATGGAGAAAAAGACGATGTAATTGTGGAATGTGCTATCCAATATAATGACGGGGATGATGAATCTCTCCATTCTTATGTTAACAATATCCCTACCGATGAGGGAGGAACTCATGAGTCAGGCTTCCGAACGGCGTTAACTAAAGTTTTTAATAATTACGCACGTAAAAACAATCTCTTTAAGAAAGATGAAAATCTCATTGGGGATGACCTGAAAGATGGTTTAACTTGTGTACTGTCCCTCAAAGTTAAAGACCCTCAATTTGAGGGACAGACCAAGACCAAACTTTCTAACATGGAAATTGAGGGGATTGTGCAGTCGTTAACCAATGAGGGGATCAGCCAGTTCTTTGAGAATAACTCTTCAATAGCTAAAGACGTTATCAATCGAACTTTAACAACCTGCCTTATAAGACTGGCGGCGAAGAAAGCTAAGGAACTTAAGAAGAAAGCTCGAGATGCTGAGGTTAAGGCACTAAGTGGTAAACTTGCGGCCTGCAGCGGGAAGGACAAAACCCGTAATGAACTTTTCCTAGTCGAGGGAGACAGTGCCGGCGGGTCGGCTAAAATGGGACGTGATCGACGGTTTCAAGCCATTCTTCCTCTCAGAGGAAAAGTCATTAACACTTATCGTGCTAAGATAGACAAGGTTTTAGAAAACGAAGAAATCAGAAGCATCATCACCGCGGTTGGCGCGGGAATCGGCAAAGAATTTGATTTAGAGAAGGGCAATTATGCACGTGTATGTATTATGACTGATGCTGACATCGATGGTGCGCATATTCGTTGCCTGTTGTTGACTTTCTTCTATAGATATATGAAACCGCTTATTCTGGGCGGAAGGGTCTTTATCGCCCAATCTCCCTTATATAAAGTGGAGAAGGAACGAGGCAAGATTATCCGTTATGCTTTTGATGACAATGAATTAAAAAAAGAACTGAAGGAACTGGGGAAAACAGCGAAGATATCACGTTATAAAGGACTTGGTGAAATGAATCCTGAACAGCTTTGGGAAACAACCCTGAATCCAGTTAATAGGCGCATGATTCAGGTGACGATAGACGATACTCTAGAAGCGGAGCGTAAGCTTAGAATTCTGATGAGTGAGCAAGTTGAACCAAGGCGTGAATTCATGATGGAAAATATCGTTTTTACCGACGATGATATGTAGAGTTTTAGGGGGAGTACCCAATGAGTATAACAGAAGACAATATCATTCAGCGTCCGCTCGAGGACGTCTTACCGGAGGCCTTTTTAGGCTATTCCAAACACGTTATTTTACAGCGGGCTGTTCCTGATGTCAGGGATGGGCTCAAACCGGTTCATCGCAGAATCCTATTTTCCATGGACGAAATTGGAATGCACACAGACAAACCCTATAGCAAGTCAGCCCGACTAGTGGGGGACTGTATGGGGAAATACCACCCTCATGGGGACTCGTCAATTTATGAATCTGCAGTTCGCATGGCACAACCTTGGGCAACCCGATACCCTATGGTAGATGGTCAGGGTAATTTTGGTTCAATTGATGGGGACAATGCAGCTGCTATGCGTTACACGGAAATGAGAATGACGCATCTATCCCAGCTCATGACTCAAGATATAGAGAAAAACACGGTTCTTTTTAAAGAAAATTATGATCAAAGACTCAAAGAACCTGTTGTATTGCCAAGCCCTTTTCCTAACCTTTTAGTAAACGGCGGATCAGGGATTGCTGTTGGTATGATGTCTAATATACCTCCCCATAATTTGCGAGAAGTCATTGCAGGCGTGATACATCAAATAGATAATCCGCAAGTCACGGTCGATGAACTCATGGAAAAGGTAAGTGGTCCGGATTTCCCAACTGGTGGACTGATTATTGGCACTGAGGGCATTGTTAATGCCTATAAAACAGGTCGCGGAAAAGTGACGATGCGTGGTAAAGCAATGATTGAGCAAAGTAAAAACGGAAAAAGCTCAATCCTAATTACCGAGATTCCATATCAAGTTAATAAATCAACATTGGCTGCCAAGATTGAAACGCTGGCAGATATAGGTAAGATAGAGGGAATTAGTGAGGTCAGGGATGAGTCGGACCGAGAGGGAATTCGGCTTGTTGTCGAATGCCGCAAAGAGGCCGATCCACTGAAAATCTTACGACTTCTTTATAAACACACTCAACTGGAAGATACATTTGGAATCATTAACTTAGTTATTACAGCAGAAGGCACTCCGAAGGTTCTGGGTTTAAAAGAGATTAATGGGGCTTTTATTAAACATCGAACAATCGTTGTTACAAAACGTACAGAATATGATTTGGAGAAGGCTCGTTTAAAAGCTCACATCCTAGAGGGCTTAGTTATTGCTATCAATAACCTGGACGAAGTGATTGCCCTTATTCGTGCCAGTAAAACCCCTTCATTAGCTAAGGCTTCACTTATTACCCGTTTCGAACTGTCTGAGATTCAAGCTCAAGCCATTTTAGACATGAAGCTTCAACATTTGACGAACTTTGAATTAGATGGAATTATTAAAGAACATGCAGAGGCTTTAAAACTTATTGCATATTTAGAAAGTATCTTAGCGGATGTTAACAAAGTATATGAGATTATTAAAAAAGAACTTAAAGACATTGCTGATAAATACGGAGATGATCGACGCACTCTCATTTTGCCAGAGGAAATGAGGGATCAGATGGATCTAAGTTCTTTTGAAGAACCTGAAAGTTTGTTTCAAGTCATGCTTACAACCAATGGATTTATTAAACGGATTCCACTCCAAACTAGAAACAAGAAAGATAACTCCCTTGTTTGTTCGTTTAAGGATGGAGATATCTTAAAAGAGAGGATAACCTGTACTAACAAGGATATTTTATATTTTTTCACCCAAACAGGTAAGTTTTACACTATTAATGCAAAAACAGTCCCTGAAGCAAAGAATAAAGACAAAGGGGGACCGCTGACTAACCTATTCACATTGCCAATAGGAGAAAATGTAGTTTCTACCCTTCCCCTTAAAGATGCATCAGAAGAGTTATGCTTTGTTTTTGTTACCAAGGATGGACAGGTTATGAGGAGTCCGGTGAGTGATTTTATAAATGCTCGCTCTTCAGAAGCCATGGGGCTTAAAGATGAAGATGTTATTGTTAAAGTGTTCCTCAGCGATGGCCAGGGGGAATTATTCTTGGCCACATATAAAGGCCAAGCGATTCGTTTCCAAGAAACGGAAATCAATACCATGGGCCGAAAATCACGCGGTGTTAAAGGAATGGCTTTAGGGAATGAAGATTGGATTGTTGACGCGTTGATTTTAAGTAATTCGGAAGAAGATCCTCTCGGAGATTTAGTGACGGTTACTCAACGAGGATTCTTAAAACGGACATACTTAGAAGAATATAAACCCCAAGGCCGTGCAGGAAAGGGGATCGCCATTGGCAAGGTTGACCCTGTTGGTACGGGTTTTATTATTGGCGTCATGCAAGTTAAAGATGATGACATTTTAAACGTTATACAACTCAGCGGAATCGTAACTAAACTTGAGATGAAAAACGTTAAAACAGAGTCCCGGGTAAAAGCCGGAACGCAATGGATCCCTGTTTTACTGAGTGATTACACAGTCGGAATAATATAGAGCAGATAATCAATTTTACCTCCTGCAGAAAGCTCCATTAAATTATGATTGAATAATGAAGTGAATGAAACAACATAATATGATTAAAGAGAGCTTAAGTGGGAGGTATATAAAAATGGAGATTACTGAAGTTATAGTTGACGGGTCTGGATTTGATAAGGAATATAACTTTGACAATTACGCATTAACTCTAGTCTTTAAGAATAATATGACAGAAAAAACAGTGAGGGCAAATCTGCGTTATTATCCTTCAGAAAACGAATGGGATCTTAATCCAATCTTTTACGAGTACACAAAAGATGAAAAACTAGCTATGATCGAGCAAATAATCCATGATGACAACTTTAAATCAGCGTTCCAAAACACAGATAACTATTTGGATCACTAGTCAACCGCTGTCAGACTTGCAACCTCATAACTATAATCGGAGAAATATTATTGTTGCCAAATAATTGATCAAAAATAGTTGACAGCAAACAATGAAAATGGTATTATAACTGAGCGCCACGAAGATGGGGAGCGGTTAACAAGTAGAAGATTGAATGCTTAGACTTATCAGCCAAAGTAATGACAACTTAGGTATTGACAACGTAAGTTGAAAATGCTAGTGTGTTTATCTGGCCCAAACGGGCTATGGAAAATGATGGTCTTTGAAAACTAAACAACAAGGACAGCCAATGAGAGAAACTCGAAAGAGTTTCAAAAGAAATCATGAGCGAATCATCTTCTTCATTGAAGTGAGATAACTTTTTTTGGAGAGTTTGATCCTGGCTCAGGACGAACGCTGGCGGCGTGCCTAACACATGCAAGTCGAACGGTCTAATGCTTAACACTGAGTGTTCAGTAAGGTAGGGGACAGCGAGAGCGCGAAGAATGAGCGCTCCACGCATTCAATAAGTGCCAACAATACCGATGGGAAGCTGAATATTGAGTGTTAAGTATTAGATAGTGGCGGAC
>NZ_FQXJ01000008.1 GCF_900129935.1 Desulfosporosinus lacus DSM 15449
AGAAACTGTAACCATAGTTGGACCTAAAGGAAGTTTAGAGAAGGTCCGTGTCTTAGGACCTGTGAGAAAAAACACGCAAGTGGAAATCAGCGTCACGGATTGTTTTAAATTAGGCATCAAGCCAGTCATCCGAGATTCGGGGCAACATGAAGGAACTCCCGGGCTTCAGATCGCAGGTCCAGTCGGTAAGGTCGACCTTAAAGCAGGGGTCATGGTAGCAAGCAGACACATCCACCTGCACAGCAACGATGCTAAAGAGTGGTCCCTAAAGGATGGAGACCGTGTGTGTGTAAAAGTCGAGAGTCAGCGTCCCATGGTCTATGAAGATGTGTTGATTCGGGTAAGTGACCAATACCGTAAAGAAATGCACCTGGATCTGGATGAAGCCAATGCGGCGCTTATCAACGCAACGAGCCAGGGCAAACTCATGGGGGTATGACCATGAATGAAGAATTGATCAACCAAATCGTGCGCCGTATCCTGTCAGAGCCTTCCTTGCAAGGGTTACTCCAAGGAAAGGGTGGCCAGGAAGGGAATCAGACCGTTAGATCCGAAGCCTTAGTCCTCTTGAACTATGTCTCGGATTTTCCGCGGGTCTTAACTGCAGTTCAACGACAGTGGGGAGCCAACTATAAGCTTAGCATCTTTCCAAGTGACCAGGTTTTCACAGCTAAGCCGGTACTGCCTGCAGGCATGACCTGGACCACGGTTCAAGACGCTCTGGGCAAGTCCGACTGGCAAAAACTAATCCTGCCAACCTGTTCCCCAAATACCTTGGCTAAAGCCGCCTTAGGGATACGAGATAACCCTATCTGTGAGATGATTGGGCGAGGGATAAGTAAAGGATGTGCCATCGAGCTTGTGACGGAGTATCTTGGCTTAACGGCAGAAACTCCTCAAGCCTACAGAGACCTTTATGAAGGATATCTCAAAAAAGTACAGACTTACGGTTTCATTCTCAGGGAGACCCTAGAGGAAGATTACACTTTCGCTTCAGATAATAGGACAGTTCCTGCCTCACAAAGCACAAGCGTAGGAAGAACAGTCCAACAACAAATAATTCATCCTGAGCAGACATCATGGAGTTGTGAGCAGAAGCAAACGGCCTCATATGCAGAGAGTATTTCCACGCAGAGAGGGATCTGCTTCGAGAAAAAATTCTTGGGTGATAAACAGGCCTATTCGTTTCCTGAAGACTCAAAGATCTTCGTGAAACAGGGAACCGTCATTTCACCACTGGCCCGAGATACTCTAAAGCTTCGCCGAATTGAGTTGTGTATAGAGAAGGAGGCAGGGCGACAATGATTTTAGCCCGTGTCATAGGGAATGTATGGTCAACCCGTAAAGAAGAATCTTTACGCGGTCTGAAGTTTCTTGTCGTTCAACCCGTTACTCTCACTTACGATGAAGCGGGATTACCCAAGCTTATGGAATTTGGAAATTCCCTCGTAGCCGCGGACCAAATTGGAGCAGGAGAAGATGAGATAGTCATGGTTGCCAGCGGCTCCTCGGCCCGGCAAGGGTTAAGCAATCATAATATCCCTGTTGATGCAACCATCGTAGGAATTATTGACAAAGAAACCTTTGGAGCGTGAGCTAGAGTAGGTGAAAGAAAGAGATATGATAGAAGAAATCAAGAACGTCAGTTTTAATGGCTTAAGTATAAACGAGATAAGCGCAGATCAGCTTAGCCTGCACGTAAGGAATGCTGGCGTAGTCGGAGCTGGGGGGGCTGGCTTTCCGACTCATGTCAAATTATCAGCTAAGGCTGAGATCGTCATTGTAAACGCTGCTGAATGTGAGCCCCTGCTCAAAACTGACCAGCAACTTGCCGCGCGCTATCCAGAGCAAGTCGTTAAAGGTCTAAGTATAGCCATGAAAGCAACCGGAGCCCAACAAGGAATTATCGCTTTAAAAGCAAAATATCATGAAGCGATAGCAGCCTTAGAGCCCCACCTAAGCGCTAACATGCAATTATCGATCATGCCGGATATTTATCCTGCTGGAGATGAAGTCATCACTATCTGGCTAACAACTGGACGTCGAGTGCCTCCTGGGGGCATACCATTAAATATCGGAGTCGTTGTAAATAATGTTCAAACCCTAATTAATGTGGCTTATGCAGTAGAAGGAAAACCTGTCACCACTCGGACCCTCACGCTAACTGGGGCGGTTAAAAAGCCGATCACAGTCACTGTTCCGATAGGGACCTCCTTGCGCGATGTACTCGAACTGGCAGGCGGTGTTGATAAGGAACTTACATATATTAACGGCGGCCCTATGATGGGGACCCTGATTCCTGATCTTTCGGCACCTGTCACAAAAACCACGGGCGGATTGATCGGTCTGCCCAAAGACCATCCGCTCATCAAACGAAAAACCATGAGCGTAGAAGCCGTCTTACGGATCGCCAAGACCGTCTGCGAGCAGTGCAATTTCTGTACCGAGCTTTGCCCCAGACACATGATCGGACACGAACTCTCTCCCCATAAACTCATCCGAGCGGTGAACTACAAAAGCATCGGAGATCCGTTGTTGATAACCAGTGCCTTAACTTGTTCCGAGTGTGGTGTGTGTGAAGCCTATGCTTGTCCCGTGGGAATCTCACCGCTTAGAGTGAATGTCGCTTTAAAAGCAGAGCTTAGAGCCCAGGGTATTAAATATCAGGGAGAACTCGGGAAAGAAGATCCGATGGCCAAACATCGCTTAATCCCATCCTCACGTTTAATGGATCGCTTGAGACTTCGGCCCTGGTATAAAGAAGCCCCTTTATCGTTAGAGGGGTATGAACCTGATGAAGTTAACCTAAAACTTCAACAGCACATTGGCGCACCCGCAGTCTCTGTTGTCAAAGTCGGAGACGTTGTTCGAAGTGGACAACTCATCGGAGAAATTCCAGCAGGTGCCCTAGGAGCAAAAGTCCACGCCAGTATAGACGGGACCGTGACGCAAATCACCCCCCAAGCCATTACGATACGGAAAGGTGGTGCTACCAAATGATCCATGCCATAGGGCTGGTCGAATTAACAAGCATAGCACAAGGCATTGAATGTGCCGATATCATGGTCAAAACAGCCGACGTGACCATTTTGGCAGCTAAAACTATCTGTCCGGGAAAATATATCGTTTTGGTCAGCGGAGATGTATCGGGAGTTCAGCAGTCCGTGAACGCCGGCATTGACTTAGGAGCGGAAACAGTGGTGGATTCCTTCGTCATCCCCAATGTCCATCCCTCCATATTGCCAGCCATTGGGCGCGCCAACACACTTAAGGATATCAAAGCCTTAGGGATTATCGAAACCTATAGTGTGGCATCCTTAATTGAAGCTGCAGATGCAGCCGTAAAAGCAGGGGACGTTGAGCCTTTACTTATCCATCTGGCCTTTGGAATCGGCGGCAAGAGCTATACCCTGCTTACTGGAGAAGTAGCCTCCGTCAAAGCAGCCGTCGAAGAAGGAAGCGCTTTAGCGAGTGAGAAAGGTTTGCTTATCCGCCAGGTTGTCATACCACGCCCCGCGAAGCAATTAATTGAAAGCTTATTATAAGCATAGAGCGAAGCTCGATGTTCAGTGTCCAAAGTCTGATCTCCGGCTTCTGACTTCTGACATCTAATTTTAGGAGGTGTACTATGGGACGATTTATCTCGGCTAACGTTTTACGAGATATGGCCAAATTAGACAAAAATATTGTTTTGGAAGAGGATAGTGTACTGACTCCCTCCGCTAAAGATTTAGCCAAAGAGTTAGGGATTACGATAAGCAAAGGGAGACAAGAAATCATCAGTCATACTGTTGTAGGGCAATCGGTCGGACAACTAGTGAATTTACAATCTAGTGTTAAAGAAGTCCCAGTTTCCTCTGGAACCGTCACAGACGCAGAAAACCAAAGGCATGACCTAAAAAAAGCAGTACAAAAAATCCTGGGTGAGGTTCTCAAACCTGCTTGTGAGAACCCGACAGCGACTCATGTCAAAGGGGAAACCGTGGTAATCCAGCCCTTCCTGGAAGCTCCTCCGGGGCAAAAGGTGGGACTCGTCGACGTGATTGACTCACGGGTAGGAAATCTGGCTTCGGGTTTCATGACCTTTGATCATTCTAAGTTGCCATGGCTTCTAAACTATGATGAGGTTGATTATGTCATAGAGGGAGAGTTCGTTCTAGAAGTTGAGGGGCAAGTCTTCCACGCTAAAGCGGGCGATGTGCTTTATATTCCAAAAGGAAGTCAAGTGGTCTTTTCTTCTCCGACGTTTTGTAAAATATTCTATGCAACCTATCCTGCGAACTGGGCAGATCTTTGCGATTAAGGACATTAAGATAATCTAGGGCTATAATTACTCTTCCTGAAAAGGAAGAGTTTTTTATGCCGACAGACAGTTTTTTTATTTAAAGGCTCATGGTAGCAAGGCGTGTTGAATATATTTAGTTCCATGGTTAGAAAATAATTTTATGTTACAATTAGGTAATAATTAGTTGACCACTTAAATAATAATTAGTATAATATTAAATAACACTAAAAGGTTTAAATACATATATTTTAGGAACATAGATTTAGTGATATTCAAAGCAAGGACAAAAGAGACAAAAGAGACAGAAGGGAGGAGAATGATCAAAATCACAACATAAACGCCAAACCCTAAATGCTGATGAATTGGAGGTGTAACGATGACTGAACTTATTTTATCCAGATTACAATTTGCGGTAATTACGTCATATCATTTCTTGTTCGTGCCGTTGACATTAGGACTAGGGGTCCTCGTTGCTATGATGGAGACTTGGTATGTTAAAACAGGAAATGAAACCTATAAAAAAATGACCAAGTTCTGGGGGAAATTATTCTTAATCAATTTTGCCATGGGTGTCGTTACTGGCATAGTTCAAGAGTTCCAATTTGGTATGAACTGGTCGGAATATTCACGTTTTGTTGGGGATATTTTTGGTGCGCCTTTAGCCATTGAGGCTTTAGTTGCGTTTTTTCTGGAGTCTACCTTTTTAGGATTATGGGTTTTTGGCTGGGATAAATTATCTAAGAAGGTTCATTTAATAACTATCTGGATTGTGGCAATTTCTTCAAACATATCGGCGTTCTTTATTCTAGTTGCTAATTCGTTTATGCAAGAACCGGTTGGCTATATTTTACGTAATGGGCGCGCCGAGATGACCGATTTTCTGGCTGTGATTACAAATCCTCACGTGATATATCAATTTCCTCATACCGTACTTAGCGGATTTGTCACGGCTGGGTTCTTTGTCATGGGCGTTAGTGCATACCACCTTTTGAAAAGGAGTCATCTTGATGTTTTTCGGCGTTCGTTTCATATGGCTGTGATCTTTGCCTTTATCAGTACCTTGGGAGTTGCCGGAGTAGGGCATATACAAGGAATGCACCTTGTTGAATCACAACCTATGAAGATGGCTGCTGCTGAGGCACATTGGGAAACAGAAAATCCTGCAGGTTTATCGTTATATGCCTCAATCGATGAGCAAGGACAGAAGAATAACTTTGAAATCAAGATTCCCGGGATGTTAAGCTTCCTTTCGTATAACAGTTTTACAGGCGAGGTTAAGGGAATTCATGAACTTCAGAACTCCGCAGTTCAAGAATATGGGCCAGGAAATTATGTTCCGCCGGTAGCGTCTTTATTCTGGAGTTTCCGAATTATGTTGACCGCAGGTATGTGGTTAGTGTTGATGGCTTTGCTAGGACTTTATTTCTATAAAACGAAAGTCTATGAACAAAATACTTTGTTCTTGAAACTTTTGCTCTGGACGATCCCAGTTCCCTATATAGCTAATATTGCGGGGTGGTTTTTAGCAGAAGTCGGACGTCAACCTTGGATTGTTTATGGGCTACAAAGAGTTGAACATGGTGTGTCAACCTCAGTTTCAATGTTTTCCATGTTGATTGCCTTTGTGGGCTTTATGCTGGTATATGCAGCCTTGGCGGCAGCGGATCTTTACCTGATGGTTAAGTTTATTAAGAAAGGTCCGGAAGAGGCTAATGTGGATGAACACCTGAATAGTGAAGTTAAGGGGGCGTCATTATGGACTTAAATATCCTCTGGTTCATACTCATTACCGTTCTGTTTGCAGGCTTCTTTTTTCTGGAAGGGTTTGATTTTGGAGTAGGAATTTTACTTCCTTTCCTGGGTAAAAACGATCAAGAGCGTCGAGTCCTCATTAATACCATCGGACCGCACTGGGATGGAAATGAAGTTTGGTTGATTACGGCCGGTGGAGCCATGTTTGCAGCATTTCCAAATTGGTACTCCACCTTGTTTAGTGGCTTCTTTCTCGCCTTGTTTCTAGTGTTAGTTTCCTTAATAGTTCGTGGTGTTGCCTTCGAATTTCGCAGCAGTGATTCCAATCCGCTTTGGCGAAGTACGTGGGACTGGATGATTTTCACAGGAAGCTTCTTGTCAGCTCTTCTTTGGGGCGTTGCAATGACAAATCTGGTTAGAGGAGTACCGATTGATGCGAAAATGCAATATGTTGGAACCTTCTTTGATCTTCTCTCTCCGTATGCTATAGTTGGCGGTTTAACCACGCTGCTCGTTTTCATGTTTCATGGTGCCTTGTTCCTGAGCCTAAAGACCACTGGTGAGATGGCTGAGCGGGCTATGAAAGCGGCCCAAAGTATTGCAATAGCAGCAATTCCGGTAGTTATACTGTTGGCTGGTCTAAGCTATTTCCAGACGGATCTCTTTGCAAGTTTAGGTGCGAGTATTACCTTAATTGGTTCCGGAGCAGCCCTTATCTTAGCCTTAATTTTGATACGTTCTCGTAAAGCAGGCTGGGCGTTTATCCTGAATGGTCTAACCATTCTGTTGTTCACCGTATCCTTATTCTGGGGGCTTTTCCCTCGCGTGATGGTTTCTAGTCTCAACATGCAGTGGAGTCTAACCATTTATAATGCATCGTCAAGCCCATACACACTGAAAATAATGACGATCATAGCTTTGGTTATGGTACCCATTGTGCTTCTGTATCAAGGATGGACTTATTGGGTCTTCCGCAATCGCGTCACAGAAAAAAACCTTCACTATTAAGAAGGTTTTCATATAGAATAAGGGGCAAGATATATCTTGCCCCTTATTTTTAAAGACCTCAAAATAGCTCAAGAACCGTCTTCATATCCTACCCATACTAAGCCCAGCTGACCAGGATTTAAGGGGCAATTGCAAATTGAACACTTTCAATAACTTCAGCATCCAACAAGAGAGTGAATGGGAACGGTGTGAACGTGCAATGCCCCCTTGCCTTCAAAGCCCCAACTTGTGCTAGGAGATGACAATATGTTTAATAAACGGTTAATCCGGGAGGGGAAGTCTGTTTGGGGATTTCTGTCGCTCACGGTTGGCCTCAATATAGGGATTGCATTACTCGCAGTCCTTCAGGCTTGGTTTTTCTCCAGCATTGTTGCAAGGGTCTTCTTGGAGGGGGCGTCTCTTAAAGCAGTCTGGAATTCTCTGATAATGATTCTCGGAATCTTTGGTATAAGAGCAGTTTTTCAATGGTGCAGCGAGATATGTGCTTTTGAAGCATCCTCCCGTATCAGGATAAGTTTACGGGAACGTTTGCTGAACCATATCATGTCCTTAGGACCAATGTATGCTCGAGGAGAACGATCAGGAGAGTTAATCACAACTGTGGTGGATGGAATAGAAGCACTTGAGGATTATTTCTCCAAATCCCTGCCTCAAATGGTTCTGGCGGCAGGGATACCGCTCTTAATTCTAATATTTGTGTTCCCCCTGGATTGGAAGTCCGGCTTAATTCTACTTTTGACGGGTCCGCTCATTCCAATCTTTATGATGTTGATTGGAAAAATGGCAGAAAAAAAGTCACTTCAGCAGTGGCAAAGCTTAAGTTGGATGAGTGCTCATTTTTTAGATGTATTACAGGGTTTAACGACACTTAAAGCTTTTGGCCGCGCAAAAGATCAGATACATGTAATCGAAAGAGTTAGTGATTCTTTTCGAAAAACAACACTCAGTGTCTTGAGAGTAGCTTTCTTATCTGCGCTGGTCCTAGAGTTTCTAGCCACAATTAGCACAGCCTTGGTTGCAGTTACTATAGGATTGAGGTTGGTCAATGGAACCCTCTCTTACTCATCGGGGTTGTTTCTCTTACTGCTTGCTCCTGAATTCTATACCCCGCTAAGAAACCTCGGCTTAAATTTTCATGCTGGCTTATCTGGGATAAACGCTGCTGTTCGTATCTTTGAAATATTAGATCTCCCTTTAATGAATGAGATCAAACAGCAAACAGTCAATGATGATTTCGTTGCAAAGCGTCAAGATCAGGTGTTACTATCGAATTTTAATATTTCTTTTAAACAAGTTGGCTTAACTTATCAAGCCGGAGAGACTCCCACTCTAAAAGGGATCAATTTTTCCATAAATTCTGGAGAAAAGATAGCTCTCGTCGGTCCAAGCGGAGCAGGTAAAACATCCATTGCTCAACTGCTGCTTCGTTTTATTCCCCCTGCTTCAGGACAAGTTTTCGTCAATGAAACTTTGCTCGATACAATTTCCGTGGAAAAATGGCGGGATCAGATCGCTTATGTTCCCCAAAATCCACATTTATTTGCGGGCAGCATAGCGGAAAATATTCGCTTTGGCAGGTCTTCTGCAACCTTGGAAGAGGTTGTCAGAGCAGCTCAGGAGGCCTCAGCCAATGAATTTATTATGAATCTTCCGGATGGATACCAAACTCACCTGGGAGAAGGAGGCACTCGCTTAAGCGGAGGACAGGCCCAAAGGATTGCACTTGCCAGGGCATTTTTAAAAGATGCCCCGCTTCTTATTTTGGATGAAGCAACTTCAAACTTGGACTTAGAGAGTGAGTACTTTGTTCAGGAGGCCTTGCAACGCTTATTAAGAGGAAGGACTGCCTTAATCATTGCCCACCGGCTGGATACGGTTTTCCAAGCAAGTCGCATCCTGGTAATGGATCAGGGGCAGATCATAGAAGAGGGTACTCATGAGGAATTGATGGAAGTGCAGGGGCTTTATTTTCGCATGGTGAAAGAATATCGAGGTGAATTACCATGAAGAGCACAACCTGGCTAATTCATTTGATATTACCTTATTGGCGGCGAATCCTGCTTGCTTTAATATTGAGTGCCCTGACAATTACGAGTCATATTGGCTTAATGGCAACGTCTGCCTATCTTTTAGCCCGTGCTGCTCTTCATCCGCCAGTTCTTGATTTAATGGTAACCATTGTCGGTGTTCGTTTCTTTGGGCTCTCCCGCGCGGTCTTTCGCTATTTAGAACGTTATGTTTCTCATGATGTGACATTCCGAGTGTTAAGCCGAATACGAGTGAAGTTTTATCAAGGACTAGAACCATTGGCTCCGGCCCTATTGTTAAATTTTCGCAGTGCAGACCTTCTTAGACGGATTGTTGCAGATGTTGAAACTCAACAAAATCTATTTCTAAAGGTTTTGTCACCGCCTATTGTAGCCGTACTGGTTCTCTGTGGATATGGTTTTTTTCTCGCTCGTTATGATATGAGGTTTACCGTTATTTTGGCGGCTAGTTTTCTTATGGCAGGGCTTGTGATTCCATGGCTAATTAAAAGTCTGAGTAAAAAGGCAGGGCATCACTTAGTTACGTTAAGAGCAGAGTTGAATTCGCAGGTTGGCGACAGCCTTTTAGGAATTACTGAATTAGCAGCTTACGGTCAAGTCCAATCGCACTTAGAGAAAATTCGAAATACTAACCAGAAATTGACCAATCATCAACGACGAGTCGCTTGGCTGTCAGCCTTTTCCTTAGCTTTAACAGGGATGCTCGCTAATCTTAGCATGTGGATGATCCTCGTTCTGGGAATAATCCTCGTAGAAAAAGGAAAATTGAGTGGGGTTAACCTAGGAATGTTAGCCCTTGGAACTTTGAGCAGCTTTGAAGCGCTCTTTCCCTTAGCGCTTGTTCCCCATCATTTGGAACAAAACCGTGCTGCGGCGGACCGCTTGCTTGAGTTGATTGAGGCTGAACCTGCCATTAAAGATCATGAAGCAGTGTTTGCTAAACCTCAAGAAATGAGTCTCACCTTCCATGAGGTAAGTTTTAAGTATGGGGAAAGAGAACCTTGGGCTTTGAAGCAATTATCATTGCAAATTGCCGAGAAGGGCAAAGTAGCAATTGTTGGAGCGAGCGGGGCAGGTAAGACTAGTATAGTAAATCTTCTCCTGCGTTTTTGGGAATACAATGAGGGTCGCATCGAATTGGGAGGGCATTCTCTTCAGCAGTATACCCAAGAAGAGGTTCGAGATTTTGTAGGGGTTGTGACGCAACGAACCCACATCTTCAATGCAACAATTCGGGAAAATCTTCTTTTAGCAAAACCTGGGGCAAGTGAAGAGGAACTAATCCTAGCATCACAGAGAGCGAAGCTTCATGATTTTGTCCGATCATTGCCTAAAGGATATGACAGCTTGGTCGGAGAAGGCGGTTTTAAACTTTCTGGGGGACAGAGGCAGCGGTTAGCAATCGCCCGAGTCTTACTAAAAAACGCTCCGATTTTAATCCTGGATGAAGCTATGGAAGGCCTTGATCCGATTACAGAACGCGATGTTTTGGAGGAGGTGTACAAACTTATGGACGGACGTACCACTCTAGTAATAACACATCACATATCTGGGTTAGAGAGAATGGATGAGATCCTGGTTCTTGACCAAGGTCAAGTTGTCGAGCGTGGTAGACACTGTGAGCTTCTTCAAAAGAAAGGCTATTATCGTAAGCTGTGGGATAGAAGAGAAGTAACACCGTCAAATATATAGTATAGTATAGAACAAATGAGACAGAAGTTGCTGTAAATCTCCTTTAGTAAGGGTATCTACAGCAACTTTTTCACTCTAAAGAATAAGTTACTCTTCGTGCTCTGTCCCATTGTCCAGCATTAATTCTGCTTCAGTGGCAGGAAGAGTCTGGACATCCTTAAGCTTGCGAGCAATTGTACGGCTCTTTCTGGTTGCAGTATCAATGGTATTGCTGGCTTCCTGAAGTTTCTTCTGAGTTTTTTCCAGGATCTCAACAAATTTCCCGAATTCAGTTTTAACGGCGCTAAGTAAATTCCAAACTTCACTGGAACGTTTCTCAATAGCCAACGTCTTGAAACCCATTTGCAGGCTATTGAGGAGGGCTGCCAGTGTGGTTGGTCCTGTTATGATAACCCTATACTCTCGTTGGAGAAGTTCACAAAGACCAGGCCGACGCAGTACTTCAGCATATAACCCTTCAACAGGTAAGAAGAGAATGCCAAAATCGGTGGTGTTGGGCGGATCGATGTATTTATCTCTGATCGTTTTCCCCTCTAGCTTAATACGGTTTTCAAGAGATTTGCCGAGCTCTTCGATGCGCGGTAGATTGGCTTGATCTTGTGCTTCGATTAACCGTTCGTAATCCTCAATAGGAAATTTGGCATCGATAGGAAGCCAAATAATATTGTCCTGTCCGTCTCGGGCAGGCAGCTTAATTGCAAATTCTACTCGATCGTTACTCCCAACTTTAGTAGTTATATTGGAGGCATATTGTTCCGGAGTAAGGATCTGCTCCAACAAATTGCCCAGCTGTATTTCCCCCCAAATCCCTCGTGTTTTAACATTGGTCAAGACTTTTTTCAAGTCACCAACGCCAGAAGCCAGGGTCTGCATTTCTCCAAGTCCTTTGTGTACTGCTTCTAATCGCTCACTGACTAATTTGAAGGATTCCCCTAAGCGTTGCTCAAGGGTGGCGCTGAGTTTTTCATCCACGGTTGCGCGCATCTGGTCTAATCTTTGGCCATTATCTTGCTGGAGTAGGAGAAGACGTTCTTCCACGGTTTTGCGCATTTGTTCTAATTTAAGATCATTAGTTTTCGTAAGCGAGCCTAATTGAGTGGCGAAAATATCTAATTGGTTGCGTTGAAGGTTAGCGATTTCCGCCATACGGGCCAGTACGGAATCATTAAACGAACGGACGGATTGATTTAATTCCTCGCGGACCTGTCTTGCGTTATTATTAGATTCTTCACGATTCTTGGATATTTCTCCATTGACAAGTCGTTCGTTACGTTCGAGATTTTTCTCTAGAGAATTAAATTGATTCTCGAGTTTTCCATAGGGATTCCGTGTCGAACGGATAATTAAGATTATAAGTAAAATAATGGTGATGAGGACAAGGATGATTAATCCTATCAGTAACTGTTCTGGCATAGCGGCCTCCTGTTGTTATGTATTGTATTTCGCTTAATACTTTATCATAACTGGGAGACAAACTGGTGTTTTTCAATAGATATTAGCTTGATAAAATAAAGGTTCTTTGAATTAGGATCTATTTCCAATTTTGAGGAAATAGATCGAAGTTTGTATAAATAAACAAGAATATAAATTATATTGTAGACAAAAGTATTTTTTTGCAGGATAATATAAATTATAGCTAGAACTAATTAGTTAAGTTTGAAGAAATAGATTACCTTAATATATTTCTTGCTGGATAATTATGGGGGTAAGAATGAAAAATTTAAAGATAAATGTCACTCGTCTTATTATTGCGGCTTTGATCTTTGGCTTAGGCGGCTTATCCTTTTTAATTTACATCAGAACAAGAGATGTTCTAAATACTAATTTAGAAACCCAAATATCTTCGCTGACTCTATCTTCTAGTGCAGAAGTTGGCCTGTGGTTATTTGCTCACAAAAAGGAATTGGAAGTTATGGCGAATACCCCACTTATTAAAAGTGGGGACAGAGAAGTTATTATTTCCTATATAAACAAAGAAAAAGAGCGTACTAAAGACTATGAACAATTTTTTGTTGCGAACAGTATTGGAGAAGCTTTTTCGGATGAAAATCAGAGTGTAAGTGCTGCTGACCGAGATTATTTTAAGAAGGTCATGTCAACTGGTCAGTCAATAATATCCGATCCCATGATTTCCAGGGGAAGCAACAACCCGATTATTGTAATCGCTGCTCCAATTATCAAAGATAATAAGGTGATTGGTCTGGTAGGTGGAAATATTAGGCTGATGGATCTTAACAGAATTGTTACGTCAAAAATTGTCGGAGAGATAGGCAACGCCCATTTAGTTCAGCAAGACGGATTAATAATTACTCATCCAAATCCTAAATTAATGCTGACCTACAATCCACTTAATGATAACGATGCAGCACCGGACTTAAAAATAGCAGTTCGAAAAATGACTCAAGGGGAAACGGGATTCACCAGATTTTCCGTTAATAATGAAGCTCAATATTTAGCTTATGTCCCTGTGCCCGGTGTCCAATGGTCTATGGGGGTAACGGTTCCGGCAACTTATGTTACCAATCAACTTCGTTACCTGCCGATCAGTTTTATTGCAGTAACTGTATTTTTTGGTTTCATTTTAGCATTTTTCTTAAATCGTTGGTTGGTCAAGCCCCTAACTGAGCTAGAAAAGTATTCTACAGAACTTAATGCCAATTTGTACAAAAAAGCGGATTATTATCAACTTAACAGCCCGGTAATTGAAGTAAAATCTTTAGAAACTAACTTTCGGAAGATGGTTGTTGCTCTTCAAGAAACATTTGAAGAAATAGAAAATTCGAAGTCCAACCTAAAGAACGAAATTAAAGAAAAAACTATGATTCAAGAAGATTTAAAGAAAAGTTATGAAGAACTTTGGGCATCGGAGGAAGAACTGAGGTGCAATTTCGAAAAACTTCAATCAAAGGAAAAATCGTTGATAGAATCGGAACGTCGATTTCGTTCCTTACTTGAAAACGTTAAACTTGTTACCGGTATTTTAGATAAAAGTGGCCGTTTGATTTTTGTTAACGATTTTGCCTTAGGGTTAATGGGGTATGAGAAAGAAGAGGTCATCGGACAAAGTTTTATTAATATTTTTATTCCTGATGCGCTAAGAGGTAATGCGATCAGGTGGTTTAAAGAGTGCTTAAATAACAAACTAATTACTGTCAAAGATTATGAACCGATACAAACTAAAAACGGAGAAATACGATATGTTGCTTGGAATCATACCCTCCTATATGATTCTGAGGGGAATGTCACGGGTGTTGCCAGTATTGGAAAAGATATTACAGAGTTTAAGATATTTCAAGAGAAGCTCGAACATATGAGCTTTCATGACTCTTTAACCGACCTGTATAATCGAACTTATTTTGAAGAAAAAATGCGTCTTCTCGAAAGAGGAGACAGTACCCCGGTTGGGATAATTGTTTGTGATGTTAATGGGCTAAAACTAGTCAATGATTCCCTTGGACATTGTGCTGGCGATAAACTCCTTAGACTCACAGCCAGCCTTATCAAAAAGAGTTTTAGAGAAGAAGACCTTATATTTAGAATTGGCGGAGATGAGTTTGCCATAATCTTACCTAAAAGCGAATTACTTGTGGTCGAACATGCCTGTAATAGAATTCGAAAATCAGTCGAAAGGTATAATTTAGAAAACGAGGAATTTCCTCTAAGCTTGTCTATGGGTTTTGCGGTGAGTGAAAAAACGAATGTCAATCTTGACGAGGTGTTTAAAGAAGCGGACGATGGCATGTACCGCCAAAAACTGCATCGCAGCAAGAGTGCCCGCAGTGCAATAGTATATGCGATGATGAAAGCGCTTGAGGCTAGAGATTTTATCACGGAAGGACATGCAGATCGTTTGCAAAATCTTGTGGTTTCACTGGGAGGAGCAATGTCTTTATCCCAACGAACTCTCGCAGATTTACGCCTCTTGGCAAAATTCCATGACATCGGGAAAGTAGGTATTCCTGATCGCATTCTTTTCAAGCCAGGACGTCTGACTGAGGAGGAGTTCAAGGAAATGCAACGGCATAGTGATATCGGACATCGAATTGCGCAATCGGCTCCCGACCTGTTGCCCATCGCTGACTTCATATTGAGACATCACGAATGGTGGAATGGTCAGGGTTATCCTTTGGGGCTCAAAGAAGAGGAGATTCCCTTAGAGTGTCGTATTTTGGCAATAGCAGATGCTTATGATGCTATGACAAACAATCGCCCTTATCGGAAAGCTATGACCCAAAAGCAAGCTTTTCAAGAATTAAACGACAAAAAGGGAATTCAGTTTGATCCCACTCTTGTACCAATATTTATTCGAGTTATTATGGGAACTAATTATCATCTGTACGGAACATGAACGTTAACTAAAAAATAGGGTCTGACCATTGACTTTATACTTCTTCCATGTTAGTTTTATATCAAATAAATTATGTTATGGGCAGGGGAGCTGGAAAGGCCGGCTGAGATTTAGACCCTAAAAAGTCTAAGACCCTTTTAACCTGATCTGGATAATGCCAGCGTAGGTAAGCAGTTTACTCTTTTGTGAAAATGAAAGAGCACAAATCTTATTCTGGAGATTTGTGCTCTTTTTTTGTACTGCCAGAAAGAATACCCTAATAAGGGGTACCGAACCGTCACCATCGCCTGAATGCTTGGCGTTAGCCAAGTTTTCTATATCAAAGAGATTTATAACGAAATGCAGGAGGTATGATATGAAAAAGGTACTTACCGTAGCCGGTTCAGATTGCAGTGGAGGAGCGGGGATTCAAGCCGATCTTAAAACCTTCTCTGCCCATGGGGTATTTGGAATGAGCGTAATAACGGCAGTTACAGCTCAAAATACCCAAGGAGTGTTTGCTGTACAAGATATCACCAGAGACGTTATCGGGAAACAAATAGAGGCGATTTTTGACGATATTGAAGTCGACGGAGTGAAAATTGGTATGGTTTCCCAAGTTCAGACGATCGAAGTTATCGCAGAACAGTTGAGTAACTATGCACCTCAGATCATTGTTCTAGACCCGGTTATGGTGTCTAAAAGCGGTTACCACTTGTTAAATCCAGAGGCGGAAGCAACTTTGATTAAGGAATTGTTGCCAATGGCGATGATCGTTACCCCTAATATTCCAGAGGCTGAGGTTATGACAAATAGTTCCATCCAAACGCTTAAACAAATGGAAGAGGCTGCCAAGGCTATATATCAGATGGGGGCTAAGAATGTACTGCTCAAAGGGGGGCATTTAGAGGAAGATTCTATCGATATTCTTTTTGACGGTCAGGAGTTTAGTTATTTTTCCTCATCTAGAATTGCAACTAAGAATACGCATGGAACGGGATGTACACTTTCGTCTGCCATCACCGCAAACCTGGCTTTGGGGTACACCCTTAATAAAGCTGTTTCACTGGCTAAGGAGTATATCACAATTGCTATTCAGAATTCTTTATCAATTGGAAAAGGTGTAGGCCCGACGCATCACTTTTATACACTTTACAAAAAGGCAGGATTAATTTAGTGAATTCAACAAAAAATAATTTGAGTATGTTTAATTTTGCCACTCTCTGGTTTGGCGCTTCTATTTCGGTTGCAGAAATATTAACTGGTGGTATGTTAGCCTCCTTGGGATTTAAAATGGGGGTTTTGGCTATTATTCTTGGACACTTGGCTGGAACAACTATTTTAGTACTGGGAGGAATCATCGGGACGGAGGAGAGAATTCCTGCTCTAGTGTCAACTCGTATTTCCTTTGGACAATACGGTTCGTACCTCTTCTCCATTTTGAATGTTTTGCAGCTGCTGGGGTGGACAGCTGTGATGATAATTGTTGGAGCTCGGTCCGTAAACCATATCACTAAAACTTTATGGACTTTTGACAATCTAACAGTTTGGAGCCTATTGATTGGTATCTTAATAATGTTTTGGTTATGGCTTGGTAAGGATAGCGGCTGGAAGAAGGCAAACAACATTGCCGTTGTACTGTTGTTCTTTTTGACTATTATTTTGAGTATTATCATTTTTGGCAATCATGAGCTGTTTACTCGGGAGGGTACAGGAGGTATTTCCTTTGGGAATGCGATAGAATTTGCAGTGGTTATGCCGTTATCATGGTTGCCGCTGATCTCGGACTATACACGATTTGCTAAGACAAAGCGAGGCAGTGCATGGGGCAGCTGGCTTGGATATTTCATTGGCAGCAGCTGGATGTATATTATTGGCCTAGGAGCAGCGATCATTGCATCAGATGCTGATCCGTCCGCTATGCTATTAGCTGCTAATCTTGGAATTGTCGCCTTGGGAATTATCGTCCTGGCAACGGTAACAACTACCTTTCTAGATGCTTATTCGGCGGGGGTCTCATTTTTAAATATATTTCCTAAATTAAAAGAAAAAACGGTTGTCCTAGTTATGACTGGTATAGGAACAGGACTTGCAATCGTTGTGAATATTGAGCAATATGAAGTTTTCCTCTATGCCATTGGATCAGTTTTTGCGCCTTTGTTTGCCATCCTGTTAACGGATTACTTCCTATTAAAAAGAAAGAAAATCCATCCAGAGCTTTTAGTTAATTGGGGTACGCTTCTTCTCTGTGCATTGGGTACAGCATTATACTATCAGTTTATAAAGTTTGATTTTGTGATGGGTTCCACGATTCCTGTGATGCTGATAATTAGCATCTTACATTCTATAACATGGAGGTTAATAGGCAAATGGAAATACGTGAAAAAATCTGTACAGGCTTAAAACTAATTAAAGAAAAGAGTCCGTTGATTCACCATATAACTAATTATGTTACTGTCAATGATTGTGCTAATATAGTACTAGCTATCGGAGGTTCCCCTGTAATGGCGGATGACTCGGCAGAAGTAACAGAAATGGTTGGCTTTGCTTCGGCTTTAGTTCTTAATATTGGCACTCTTAATACCAGAACAATTGAAAGCATGCTGATAGCCGGGTTAAAGGCTAAGGAGTTAGGTGTCCCTGTAATTCTTGACCCTGTAGGTGTAGGAGCCACAAAATTAAGAACGGATACCGCAGATAAACTTATTAGGGAACTAAAACCTGAAGTTATTCGGGGTAATATGTCTGAAATCAAAGTCCTGGCTGGCCTGGAAGCAGCCATAAAGGGAGTGGATTCTCTCGCAGATGAACATGGCAGTTCTGTGGTTGCTAAAAAGCTTGCCATTGAACTAGGTTCAATTATTGCCATTACCGGAAAAACAGATGTTGTTTCCGATGGAAGTCAAGTGTGTCTGATTGATAACGGACATCGAATTTTAGGGGATGTCACGGGCACAGGGTGTATGACGACCTCCCTTGTGGGTACTTTTTGTGGTGCGACTAAAGATTACTATACGGCTGCGGTGGCTGGAATAATAAGCATGGGTCTCGCGGGAGAGATTGCTCACGCTTCGTTGCGTCATGGAGAGGGAATAGGAACGTTTAGAGCCAGGTTATTCGATAGTATCTATAATCTCACTCCTGAAATTCTAGCTAAAGAAGGTAAGCTTAATTATGAGTAAAGTCAAGATTGACTATAGTCTTTATTTAGTAACAGATCGAAAACTTCTCGGAGAGCGGGATTTAGCTCCGAGCATTGAGCTAGCCATACAGGGCGGAGTTTCCTTGGTTCAGCTTCGGGAAAAATCAATTTCTACCAAAGAGTTTCTGAATTTAGCTTTGAGAGTGAAAGAGATAACATCTAAGTATGAAATTCCCCTGATTATTAATGACCGTCTTGACATTGCCCTTGCAGTTGATGCCGAAGGATTACATGTCGGACAGGATGATCTGCCTATGCTAAAAGCGAGGGAACTTTTGGGTCCCGATAAGATTATTGGAGTCTCTGCCAGAACCTTGGAGGAAGCGCTTCTTGCCGAAAAGCAAGGTGCTGACTATTTGGGAGTAGGGGCGGTCTTTAGAACATCGACTAAGTCTGATGCTAAGGAAGTAAGTCTTGAGCAACTGGAATATATAAAGAAATCAGTCTCGATACCCGTTGTAGCAATAGGGGGAATCAATTATGGGAACATACAACAAGTTAAGGCAACAGGTATCGATGGCATCTCAGTTGTATCGGCTATTTTAGTTCAAGAAGATATTTTTATGGCTGCAAAGCAATTAAAAGCAATTATTGGTTAAATTAGCTACGGTAGATCTTCTAAAAAGGTATACCTATTCTAAAAACAGCAATACAATAATTTCTAACTGTTTATTAATAAATAGAACTATTCAGCTTGAGCTGAATAGTTCTATTTAGCTTGGTCTAGAAAAGCGAATAATAATTAGTATATAATGTTAAATTAGTGCAAAACAAACAAATGGAGGAGAAAAGTGTCTCAGACGATCAATCATCTAATAAAGCAAATCGAAGAATTACGATTAAATTTGATTAAGATTAAAGAAGGCAGATCTTATACAGATCCGGAAGTAGTAGCGGCAAGTCAAGCATTAGACGAAGTATTGGATAAATATCAGGAATTATTGCTAAAGAACAGAAGGGAAATGTAAGAATGCTTATCTTATTCTAAGCAGGTGCAATTTTCAAGGATATTGTTCACACTAAATATCCTTGTCCCAGATTGGCCTGTGAGTTATACTAGATAGCATTAGGACTAATTATAATCCTATGTGAGGGAGGAGCAGAAGAATTGAAAAATAAAACTGCACTGATTACTGGGGGCGGCACAGGAATTGGAAGGGCCATCGCCTTGTTATTAGCCAAGTCGGGAGTTAATATAGCTTTGAACTATTCTCGTTCGAAAGAGGATGCCTTAAAGACTTGTCAAGAGATAGAGAGCCTTGGAGTTCGCAGTTTAGCCTATCAAGCAGATGTATCTCGGGATGCTGAGGTTAGGTCAATGGTTAATCAAGTAGTGGCTGATTTTGGAACTTTAGATATTCTTGTTAACAATGCGGGAATAACTCATTTCGTAGATCACTCTGATCTTGAGGGCATGAAAGAAGAGTATTGGGATGATATTTTGGGCGTCAATGTTAAGGGTATGTTCTTCTGCTGTCGGGCAGCAGCCGATGAACTTAAGAAAAGCAAAGGGTGCATAATAAATATTACATCGATAGCAGGATTAACTGGATTAGGCAGTTCTATAGCATATTCAGCTTCTAAAGCTGCAGCCATAAGTGTTACAAAATCGCTGGCTCGAGTTTTGGCTCCCGAGGTAAGAGTTAATTCTGTAGCCCCAGGAATTGTACAAACTCGTTGGGTAGAGGGAAAAGAAGATCATATCGCCCATCTTGCTGCCGGTACACCGCTTGGCCGAATTGCTGGTCCGGAGGATATAGCCGAAGTAGTCTATTCATTGATTGCTCATGCAAGTTTTGTGACTGGGCAAACGATCGTTGTCGACGGGGGGAACTTCATTTAATTTTCCCAACCCCCCACTTTTGCAAGTGGGGGGTCCTCGGGATATTTTTTGTTATATCTAAATTTTACTCTTGACAATATAGCAAATTTAGATATAATTTAATCATAAGAAGTCAATAAAAAATAATTCAGTTCATCAAAAGTTGTTGGTCGCGTGCTAGGCAAAGTTTTCGATTCATCGAAAGTAGGCATTGCAATCAGTTCAAAGTTAGTAATGCTGAATTTCGAGAATTGGAACCACCTAGAGAGGTGGTTTTTGAGTTTCTATTAAAGAAAGATTTCCCGCAAAGTTCCTCCCAGTCAGCCAGTCGGTCAGAGTAAAATTGTTTTCGGTGCTCTATCAAACGAACTAGGAAACTGTGAAAGAATTTGGGTGATTGAAAGCTTAAGTTTGTCTCAGGTGAATAGGTGTTAGAAGATTGACCGCAGTTAGATCAAAGTTAACAGATAGTGGAAGATTTGTCCAGATTAGTTTCCCCTACGTTACCAAAAAATGTATATTGGTTGGTTTGTTTTCAAGTAGACAATGTCGCTACCCCTTACTAGATGAAATTCCGGAAGAATTATGTTGGCTAGTTGTAAAGTGTGTTTGTGTAGGCCTATAGTCTGGTTAATAAATATTGGTAAAGTTTAGTTGAAGATTAATCTTGAGCCGTGTATCCATTAGTTGTGGAGGAACTTTGCGGGATCATTTAGATTTGGGCCACTCATTTGAGTGGCCTTTTTATTGTGAAATTTTAATAATTAGGAATTAAACTATCTATGACCCTGCGTGGTTATAGTAAGGGTTTAGAACACCCTTTATACTGGAGGGGTAACGTGGTATTATGTAAGATAATAGAATAAAAAGTAATTATTTTAGAGATGATGAAGCAGGAGGCAAAAAACTCATAATGAAATTAGAGAAATTCTTTGAAAGCAGTTTGTTTAAGAAGGGACTATCGTTACTGCTGTTATTAGGAATAATAATAGGCATTAGACCTATGATGAACTTACTGCTGCTAACCTTTATGTTTTCTTTTATACTGTATGGTATCCAGAATTACATTTTCTTGAAGATTGTTAAATTAATCCCTATAAACAGGACCGGTGTAACGGTCGTAGTTTTTTCCTTAGTAGCTTCATCAATTGTCTTTATAATCTATAGATATATTCCAATTTTAACAAAGCAGTTAATGTTTATAGGTATACAGCTTAGTAACTTTGATATCAATAATTATGAGGATGCTATTAATCCACAAATAAGGGAAGCTATCAGCACAAGTATCCAGTCTTATGTCGTTGAAGGTGGGACATATTTAATTCATTCAGTAACGAATATTTGGGAATTTAGCTTGAATATTTTCATTGCCTTGATCCTGAGTTTATTTCTTATCTTGGAAAAGGATAAGACCATAAGATTCTTGAATAGGTTTGAGCACAGTAAAGCCAGCTTTGTATATAAGTATTATAAAAAATTAGGTAAGAATTTTGTGAATTCCTTTGCTAAGGTTATGGAAACGCAAATTGTAATATCCTTTATAAATTCTATTTTATCAGCGGTCGCATTGAGTATCATGGGATTTCATCAAGTAATAGGATTAGGATTTATGATCTTCATTCTCGGGCTAATACCCGTTGCCGGTGTTTTGATCTCATTAATTCCATTGTCAATCATTGCTTTTAAGCTGGGTGGAATAATTAAGATACTTTATGTGCTGGGGATGATTGTTGTATTGCATGGTATCGAAGCTTATTTTCTAAATCCCAAACTTATGTCCATCAAAACGAAACTACCTGTTTTTTTTACCTTCGTAGTATTATTACTAGCTGAGCATTTTCTGGGGGTATGGGGACTTTTGTTTGGAATACCACTGTTTCTATTTATGCTGGATATACTTGATGTAGGAGAATCAGATTATAGCTAACGGACGTAAAAGTCACTAGAAGCTTTCTCATGTTATGTGAGACAGCTTCTAGTGACTTTGCTTGTATTTTAAGTATCAATATAAGTAAATATAGTTCTAAAGTTAATATATAAAGGTATATTAAGGTGGGTATCCCTAAGCATAATCAGTTTAAGAGAGTGAGAAGACTTCGAAACATTAGTTAATGACATTAATCTTACGACCTGTTGGAAGATAAATCATCTGTGAAATAGCAGCATTGGGGATAGCGTTGTCTAATGCTTCCAATTTATTGTTATCTGAATCGCAGCCATCGAAAGTATTGGTTCCTTGATCATTGCTAGTAGTTTCTTCAAGTAATTCAACTTCGCTAAGCTCATTTTCTTTTCCAGAGGATCCAATTTGAAGTTTTTCACCATTCTGATAGAACACGATGATTTTCTCAATTGTGCTATCATTTGTCAGTGCTTCATTGAGTGTTTCTAGAAGTTCTTCTTTGTACATGTTTTTGCATCCTTCCTAAAACAAATTTGACCGGAACAGAGTAGGGCAACACTCCTACTTTGCAGAGAGCCTCACGATTGGATGAAAGTCCCTTTAAGCAGGTCAATAAAAGTCTTGTGTATTATATGAAAACTTTTATAAATAGGTACCGCAGGAATGAAGAATCCCTGGAAGTATTTGATGGAGGGCGGAGTGTTTGAAACTAAAGGTTGAAGAAAGAGAAGAATCATGTTCAATTGTAAGTAAAATTGTAAAGTTGAAGATTTACCGCAGGGTAATAGAAAGTACCGTCCTTCAAGAGGGGGAAATCGTTAGTTACGATTGTGGCTCATCAAGTTCAAATTGTGAGACAAGATGTCATTATCGTCTCTTAATGGATGACTATTAATCTTGTAGTCCTTCGAAATTTTGACAGCCAGGAAACCCCAGTAAAACATCTTTTAAGGGTGGATGGACAAAGAAGCTCACTTCTTACATATTTGTAAGTTTACCGGCATTTGTTTTAAGAACTTTACCATTGGCGAGTACGATTTGCCCGTTGATTAATGTATAGTTAATCCCTAAGGGATCCAGGGATGGTTTATTATAGTTTTCTGGGGCATTAATTATTTCGGGGTCAAAAATTACTAAATCCGCTATATACCCAGTTTTTATAAAGCCTCTGTTTCTTAAGTTTAACCTTTGCGCTGGATCCCCTGTAATTCTCTTAACTCCTTCTTCCCAAGTCATTGTATTCTTATCGCGAACGTATTCTCCCAAAAACTTAGGGTATGTGCCGAATAAACGGGGATGCGGTTTACCAGTCGGAATACCATCAGAGCCGATTTGACATAGTGGGTGTTTGAGCAAAGCGATAATATCTTCTTCAGCAAAAAGATTCTGTAACACCATTGAACAACGACAGTCCTCGCTAATTAAGAGATCGGCAATTGAATCAATGATTTCGCTGACAAGCCTGGAATGTTCCAAGCCGGTTTTTGAAACTATTTGAGGTGCGGTTTGACCTTCCGCCCATTTATTTTTGGGGTTACTGACAGAGCTAATCATGATATTTGGCCATCCCACCATGCCCACAAAGTTATCCCATCCCGGATAATCCGGTCCCTGATCGCTGAGGTCTTTTTTTAGTTTAGCACGAAGTTGCGGGTCCTTTAATCTGCGTACGATTTCACTACTGCCGCCTTCTTTGGCCCAAGGGGGAAGAATCTGAGACAAGAGTGTACTGCCAGCTGTATAGGGGTGTTCATCAAAGGTTACATCAACCCCTTCGCTTCTCGAATTTTCGATCATCGTAATTAATTCTTCAGCAGTTATACCATAATCTCGATTTGCGTAAGAACGCATATGGGAAATCTGCAACTTCACTCCAGATTCCTTCGCTACAGTCAGAGCTTCTGCCATTCCTTCACGAACTTGGCGAGAGTGGCTGCGTATATGAATCATCATGATGCCTTGATAGGCTGCGACGACAGAACTAAGGGCAATAAGTTCTTGTTTAGATGCAAACATCCCTGGTAAATATGCTAGTCCATAGGATATCCCTAAAGCTCCATGAGACATAGCATCCTCAACAATTTTGCTCATACCAGAGATTTCATTTTCTGTAGGTAAGACATTGTTCAAACCTAAAACTTGTGCTCGAACTGCTCCATGACCGATCAAAGCTGCTGTGTTGTTAGGTTTTTCTGCTCGATCCAGTTCACGTAAAAACATAGAAAAATCTGGCCAATTCCAAGTCAATGGCCCTGAGCCTAAGATAGGGGTCAGATAACTGCGCCAATCTGACATCCTTTCGAGATGTGGAGCTGAACCCAAACCGCACTGTCCAATAATTTCTGTGGTTACGCCTTGTCTAATCCTGCTTTCTCGTACTGAACCGGACATGAATGGGAGTAAGTCGCAATGGCTATGGACATCGATAAACCCTGGAGTTACCATTTTGTTAGTTGCATCTATAACAATATTGGCTTCTTCGGACAGTTCCGGTGCTATTTCCACAATCCTTGCATCAATAATACCAATATTGCTTAGACGAGGAGGGGCGCCAGTTCCATCAACAACCAAACCGCCTTTGATGACTGTATCAAACATCTTAACAGACCCTTTCGCTATTATTTAAGACAGGGTTTTTAATTTCCATCTCTGCTTCCGGAATCACACCCGCCGTAATCACCTGCAGAATAATCACTTTCAGTATAGTTAAGTCCATCAGATGATACATGAAAATTGGAATGTGAGCTTGATCTATGAAAATTGTCTAGGAAATTACTAAATCCCATTTGTTAAAGCACTGACTAGAAAAACCCCCTTACATAAGACACAGAAAATGAACCAATATGTGGTTCTTTTTTGAGTCTGCTGCAAGGGGATTAACTGTATTGACGGGTTTTTTTAAATAAATGATCAATTACTACTCGGCCTTTTTAAAAATCGACCAAGGTGTATCAACGGCTTTACCATCTTCCAACATTTTTTGAACAGTTCCGGGAGTATAGAAACCAGCTTTTTCTGTTTTGAATAGGCACTCTTCTAAGGATATTTCTTCCCAAGTATCTTCGCCTTTTAATTGAGTTAAAAATTTCATATAACTAATCCTCCGTTTATGAATTTTAAAGACAACCCTAATTATAGCAGGAAATAGCTCTCAAGTGAACTACTCCCCTTACACTTCGTGAGTAAAGATAACACTGCCATCGCGGAAGGATGTGGGTTTCCGGTAAGCCCACAATGTATGTAACATTGCATCTCATTGGAGTTACTGAAAATTAAAATGGTTATCCAATGATTTTAAGCAGGATAAGGGTTGCAGATACGGAATTTGTTATAGAACTTAAAATTAGTTAGATTTTAAAAAAATCATTAACAAAAGGAGGTTTCTGCCAGTGAGAAAGTTACAAGTAACAATCTTGGTAGAAAACACAGTGGGAGTTTCGGTGGGGATCTTAGCCGAGTGGGGGTTGTCTATGCTCTTGGATTTTGGGGATGAGAAGATTTTATTCGATGCCGGGGAGCAAGGCAATCTTATCAATAACGCCCAGATTCTGGGATATGATCTGCGACATATTGAGCGCATAATCCTAAGCCATGGACATTATGATCACACGGGCGGACTTTTTAAACTCCTGCAATATAGAGGGGCAATCCCAGTCTATGCTCATCCGGATTTGTTTGCAGGACACTTTGGCAAGGGAGGGGAAGGGCAAGCAAATAGATATATTGGTGTACCCCACTGTCTTAAACTGCTAGAGAGTGCAGGAGCCGAGTTTCACTGGCACAGAAAACCGTTTGAATTGAGGCCGGGACTTTGGCTAAGTGGGGAAATCCCGCGAGAAACACCCTTCGAACATATAGAGGATCAGTTGATTGAGATAAAGGGAGAGAATGCAGTTCATGATAGAATTAAGGATGATCTAAGTCTTTTTTATGTAACAGACAGAGGGTTAATCATACTGCTCGGTTGTGCTCACTCTGGATTAGTAAATATCGTAGAACATGCGAAGAGGGTAACTAATGAGAACAAAGTAAGAGCAATTATCGGCGGGACTCATCTTGGCCGGGCTTCTCTCGATCAACAGCTAAAAACGATAGACTATCTTCGAGGACTTGATTTAGAGTGTTTAGCGCCTAATCACTGTACAGGATTAGGCGTTTTAAGTAAGCTGGTGACAGAATTTCCTAGCGCTTTCAAATGGGCCATGGCAGGCAGTACGTTGGATTTTAAATAGAGGTAAGTGTCTGTCTTCACTAATAAGGAACTGAGGTGTGTTGTACTTCTAAGTGAGACGCTCTCGTTAATTTGGGGGCTCATGGGATGACGATGATCTGTCTTGGATAAATTAAATTGGGATTAGACATTGAGGATTAGTTGAGAGAAATGACATTAATTTTATCCCTTTTGAAGTTTTGTGCGCTCATTTGGGCATAACTAGACAAATTCGGCTAAGTTGATAAGGAGTTTTTTTACATGCAGTTAGCAATTAAGGCTTCAGGGGAAGGGGCCAAAGCCTTATCGTTTCTCCTGGCAAAGAACCCACAGAATTTATATGATAGGACTGAAAAAGGCTATCGTGTTCGTTTAACCTATACGGTTTTCGCGGCAACAGAAGTGGAAGTGGTCTTGTTTGTTACACCTGATCCGGTTGAACTGGTTAAAAACAGTCCGGACGCTTTCAAGATCACGCAATATATAAACGACCGGGAATTTGTTGTGAGCAGTTTGTTTTGTTCGTATGTCCGTTCGGCTTTAGGGACAGCCCTTAATGGACGGACTTTAGAGGAATATCTCCCTTGGGTAAACCATCCTTTTAAACTTAATTTATGTTTTGGACCGCTTGCTTCAGATATGTCGGATTCCGTCGTAAGAAGGCTTTTCGAGCCGTTAGCTTACGATGTCAATATTGAATATGGACAAACGGGTTATCAATTTAAACTGAAAGATAAAAGTTCTGCGAGATTTCTTAACCTTCAGGGTGAAGTCACTCTTCAAAATGCTTTAAAGCATTTGTATGTACTTATTCCGGCACTGGACAATTATAAGCATTATTTCATGGATGAACGGGAAATAGAGAAACTTCAACGCTATGGAGAAGGGTGGTTGGCGGAACATCCGCTCAACGAAGTGATTATCAAGCGTTCGTTGAGGTTTAGAGAACTCATTGATAAAGTGCCTCCTGAATTAAAGAGCAAAACTTCTGAGTATTTTAACTCAGACACTATATATGAAACCCTAGCACAGGGTTCCAATGAATCTGTAGAATCATTACAAGAACAAGAACAAGAACCACAGAGGGAAGAACAAAATCCGGAAATATCATGGAAACCAGAGGAGCCCCAAATAAATGATGCAAAACCTGTAGTAACTCTGAACGAACAGCGTTACCAAGCTATAGTAAAGATTATTGAAAGATTACCTTCGAAAGAGACAATCGTTGATTTCGGTGCGGGAGAAGGAAAATTATCCGTGCGTTTGGGTAATATTCCGCAGGTTCAGGAAATTCTGGCAGTGGAGCCAACGGAAAAATTACTGCTCAGAGCCATTAAGCGTTTTGCTCAAGCAAGTCTCCAGGATGGTTATGTTTCTCCCATCCCGCTCTGGGGTTCCTTTTATTATTATGATGAGAGAATGCGGAATAAAGATGTCATGATTCTGGGGGAGGTAATCGAACATATAGACGAGTATCGGTTACCCAGGGTCATGGAAACGATTTTTGGAAGTTATCAGCCTAAGACTCTGATTATGACGACTCCTAATGTTGAATATAACCGAATTTACGAAATGCAAGAAGAGGTGCGCCATAAAGATCATCGATTTGAATGGACCCGGGCTGAATTTGCACAGTGGAGTAACAAGTGGGCAAGCCAATACTATTATATGGTTGACATTGATGGAATTGGGCTAGAAGTCGAGGGAGTGGGTCATCCAACTCAGATCGCTATTTTCACTAGACAGGTGGGGTTAGAAAAATGAGTCAACAGATTGCACTTCCCCATGCAGGAATTGTCTTGCTGGTGGGACCGTCAAATAGCGGGAAAACAACATTGCTAAATCAACTCGTAGAACGAGAAGTATTATTGCGGTCGGAAATAGTGAGCTCGGATCAGTTCCGGGTTTTAGTTTCAGACACGGATTATATAGATTTAAAAAAACATTCTAAGGATGAACAGGAAGTACTTTATGCAAAGTATCAACAGATTTCTCAGAGTGCCTTTGAAGCAATGAGTGCGCTTATCAATACTCGCTGTGCCTTAGGTAAACTAACAGTGGTTGATGCTACTCATCTCTGGCCTGAAGATCGAAAAAACTATATTATTTTAGCCTCTAAGAATCACGTATCGGCTATGGCTATTGTCTTAGATTTACCGGAAAAGATACTCTTGGACCGGGATGATCAGCGAGAGCTCCCCAGAGGACGAAATCGGATTAAACAGCAGGTCCGGAATTTTAAAAATAACCTTCGTTCCTTAAAAACGGAGGGCTTCTCAACCGTAAATATTTTAAATGAGCGCCAACTTGAACAAAGTACTTTTATACGCCTCTCAAACCCTTTAGTAAAAGAGGCAGGAGCGGGTCTTGATTTTATTGGAGACATTCACGGTTGTTATGATGAGTTTTTGGAGTTGCTGGATAAGCTCGGCTATAACCAAAATGAAGAGGGTATGTATGTTCATCCCGAAGGTCGTAAACTTGTTTCTGTAGGAGATGTTTTAGGACGAGGACCGAAGAGTATTGATTGTATAAATTTTTTTCGGAATCATGTGGAGCAGGATCTTGCTTACATGGTGGATAGCAATCATGGTTGGAAGATTGCACGTTGGCTTTCGGGTCGTAAGGTCGAACTGACTCATGGGGACGAAAAGGTCGCAGCGGAATTTGAACAGTATGAACATAATCAGGGAAAAGAGGCAACAGATCGTTTCAAAGAACAGGTCAAGAATTTCCTCCTCGCTGCCCCCTCCAATCTCGTGTTTAGCAAAAATGGAGTCGAGGGGATTGTAGCCACCCATGCTGGGATTAGGGATACATATATCGGAAAGCAATCAAATGCAATTAGTGATTTTTGCCGCTATGGAGATACTGATGGGGTGCATGAGGATGGCAAGCCGATTCGTAAGGACTGGTTTGCTGAACATCAATCAGGAGAGATAATTATTTGGGGGCATGATCCAAACCCTCAACCGCTGGTTGTTAATAACACGATCAATATTGATCAAGGTGTCGTTTTTGGCGGCAGATTAACCGCCTATCGCTATCCGAAAAAGGCATTTGTGTGGGTAGATGCACACAAGGATTACGCAGAAGACCCGGAGAGTCTTTTGCAGAAATGGAAAAAAGAACGCTTTAGTCCTCCGAATATCCAGAGTTTTCTCAGCGGATACTCCGTTAACACTGAGGACTATGGAGAAATAAGAATTAAGGAAGAATATGTTAAATCCTCGATTGAAGAAGTATCCCACTATACAGTACCGATAGAAGAACTAGTCTATATTCCCCCGACCATGAGCCCGGCACCAGAACCTTCACCGCTTGAGGATTATCTGGAACATCCTAAAGAAGCTTTTGAGTATTACCGAAATCAAAATGTAACCAAAATGATCGTAGAGAAGAAGCATATGGGAAGTCGGGCAATCCTTCTCCTATTTAAGGATGAAGAATCTGCAGTGAATTATGTGGGAAGTCCTACTCTTGGAACCATCTATACAAGGACTGGCAGACCATTTTTTGATCAGGCTATGACCCGGATGATTGTGAGGCAACTTAACGATGATTTAACAAGCGCTGAGTACTTTGCTAAGCATAAAACAGATTTTATTTTGCTCGATGCGGAAGTTTTGCCTTGGAATTTAAAGGCTAAAGAACTAATCAGTGCTCAGTACGCTCATGTATCTGAAGTTGCGTTAATGGATCGCAGAAAAATCTTGGAAAAACTGGAGCAAGCTCAAGAAAAAGGTTGGGATGTAGGTTCGTGGATAGAAGAATTTAAGCTTAAATTGGGAAATGCTAAAGTTTTTAGAGAAGTGTTTCAAAAGTACTGTTGGGATACTCAGGGGATTGAAGGAATAAAAATTGCGCCGTTTCATATTCTCGCCCAAAGTGAACAAACGTTTTTTGACCAATCTCATATTTGGCATATGGAAGAGACCAGAGAACTCGCCAGGCTGTCTGATTTATTCATAGAAACGGAGTTTAAAGTTGTTACGGATGAGGCCTCTGAGCAAGAGGCTATTCGTTGGTGGCAGGAAATTACAGAAGATGGCCATGAAGGATTTGTGGTTAAGCCTGAGACTTATATTACTAGAAATAACAAAGGTCGAATAATTCAACCTGCCATTAAGGTCAGAGGGAGAAAATACCTCCATATTATTTATGGTATGGATTACTTGGAACCTGAGAATCTGACCCGTTTAAAAAACCGTAATGTTAGCCGCAAGCAACGCCATGCCTTAATGGAATTTGCCTTGGGAATTGAAGGGGTCAAGCGTTTTGTCAGAACAGAGTCGGCAGCCCGAATACATGAATGCGTTTTAGCAACATTAGCCTTAGAGGCTGAACCAGTGGACCCCAGGTTATAGATGCCTGCGATTTTTGGGATATAAAAAAGTTACAACTCATTTTGTTGGTTTTAATTGATTATTTAGAGAGGTTTATGTATAATTTGCATTGTTGTAAAAGTGATTGGAGGGTGCTGAAAAATGGGAAAAGCTTTAATTATCGGTGCTGGAGGAGTTGCCAGTGTTGCTATTCATAAATGTTGCCAGAATCCGGATGTTTTTGAAGAGATTTGCATCGCCAGCAGAACTGTCGAAAAATGTGAAGCGATCAAAAACAAATTGGCAGGAAGCCGCACAATAATACATACAGCTCAGCTCGATGCGGATAGTACGGATATGGTCATAGATTTGATTAAGAGTTTTAAACCTGATATTGTCATGAACCTTGCGCTCCCCTATCAGGATTTGACAATTATGGATGCTTGCTTGGCTACAGGTGTGGATTATCTAGATACGGCGAATTATGAGCCGCCTGATATCGCTAAGTTTGAATACAAATGGCAGTGGGCTTATCGTGAAAAATTTGCTCAAGCAGGGGTAACTGCTTTGCTGGGAAGCGGATTTGACCCTGGGGTTACCGGCATCTTCTGCGCCTATGCCCAAAAGCATTATTTTGATGAAATCCATTCCATTGATATTGTTGATGCCAACGCAGGGGATCATGGATATCCCTTCGCTACAAATTTTAACCCTGAAATTAATATTCGAGAAATAACTGCCAACGGAAGGTACTATGAAAATGGTTCATGGGTTGAAACTGACCCTCTTTCTATGAAGAAGGTTTATGATCTCCCAGAGATTGGGCCAAAGAGCATTTATCTAATGTATCATGAAGAATTAGAGTCCTTAGCTCTTAATATAAAGGGAATTAAGCGGATAAGATTTTGGATGACTTTTTCGGACAATTATCTCAACCATTTACGTGTCCTAGAAAATGTTGGAATGACCTCAATTGAGCCCATCGATTTTGAGGGGCAACAGATTATTCCTTTACAGTTTTTAAAGGCTGTTCTTCCAGATCCAGCATCCCTCGGTCCTAGAACTAAGGGGAAAACTAATATCGGTTGCATTATACAAGGGATTAAAGATGGCAAACCTAGAACTTATTACGTTTATAATGTTTGTGATCATCAAGAGTGTTATGCTGAGGTTGGATCCCAGGCCATTTCGTATACAACAGGGGTTCCGGCCATGATTGGAGCAATGTTAATGCTCAAAGGCATATGGAAGAAACCTGGTGTATTCAATGTCGAAGAATTTGATCCCGATCCATTTATGGAAGCGTTAAATAAGTGCGGTCTGCCGTGGCAGGAAAATTTCTCGCCAACTCTGCTAGATTGAGGTGGATTAATTGGACATTGACATCACTGAGTTACCGACACCGTGTTATCTTGTGGATGAGAGACTTTTTTTAAAGAATCTAGAAATACTGAATTCTATCCAACAACGTACGGGATGCAAGGTTCTTCTTGCCTTAAAAGGATTTTCGATGTATTCGATATTTCCTCTTGTAAGCAAATATCTTAAAGGTGTAACCGCTAGCTCCTTATTTGAGGCTAGACTGGGTTATGAAGAGATGGGGAAAGAAGTTCATATTTATGCGCCAGCCTATATTGAAGAAGAATTCGATAAAATTCTCAACTATTGTGATCATATTACCTTTAATTCTTTTGATCAATGGAATAGATTTAAAGAGAAGGTTAAAAGTATTAAATCTAAGACAATTAGCTGTGGGATTCGCATCAACCCAGAATATTCAGAGATAGCTACCCCTATTTATGACCCTTGCTATCAGTATTCAAGGCTTGGTGTGACTTTAGCAAATTTCCGACCCGAAGAATTGGAAGGGGTCGAAGGACTTCATTTCCATACAATGTGTGAGCAGAACTCAGATACCCTTGAACGCACAATTCGTGTGGTCGATGAAAAGTTCGGAGAATATATTAAAAAAATGAAATGGCTTAATTTTGGTGGAGGGCATCATATCACCAGACCCGATTACGATATTGAAACCTTAGTGCGTTCAATAAAGTATTTTCAGGACAAATATGGGGTGGATATCTACTTGGAACCAGGTGAAGCTGTTGCTTTAAATACCGGATATTTAGTGGCTAAAGTCCTAGATATAGTGGATAATGCTATGAAAATTGCCATTTTGGATACTTCCGCAGCTTGTCATATGCCCGATGTACTTGAAATGCCTTACAGGCCTAATATCATCGAGAGCGGCAAGGCAGGTGAGTATGCTCACACCTATAGGCTTGGGGGGCTTACTTGTCTTGCTGGAGATATTATTGGTGATTATTCCTTCAGAGAGCCTTTAAAACCAGGTGACAGGCTTGTATTTTGTGACATGGCCCACTATACTATGGTGAAGAATAATATGTTCAATGGAGTGAATCTCCCGTCTATTGCACTTTTTAACAAAGAAGAAGGCATTAAAGTCATTAGACAATTTGGCTATGAAGATTTTAAAACCCGTCTTTCCTAAGGAATAGGTTGCTATAATATTCAACCTGCTGGTGAGGTATTGTATGAATGAATTAGCTGATTATAAAAGGACAAGTATTAAAAAGAAATATGGGCAGGATTTTCCAGAAGGGATTTTAGATGTAATTGAGACGGATTATCCAGAAAGATATTCTTTAATGTTAGAAGGCCGAACCAGTATAACAACTTTATTTTCCTCGGAAGAATGGATAAATATATTCGCAAAGTCGAGAAATTCTTTCAGAAGTCATATCCAACGAATTAATTTAACTAGAAAATATTCGTGACAAGGAAATCAAGTTGAAATCGGTTAATCAGATTCTTCATTCATAGTTTAATGCCATCATAGTTTCATCAGCAATTATTAGCTTTAGTTGACTGCGTTCTTTTCTAGGTTCAGGCTGTGTTCAGGCACAGTCTGAATTTTTGTCTAATAGGTTCCGTGGAATCTGCTTATAAAGGAAAATTGCCGGGGCCAAGGCTTTAAAAGTATTGCGAGAAGAGACAAAGAGATTAAGCATACTTCGGACCAGTAAAAAATGGTCCTTTAAAAAGCAAAAATTCCGTTTTTAAAGCAGGAATTTGTCTGTCTGTACAGAATTATATAATGTTGTATACTTGCATATTTAGAGGAGGTTAACCATGAGTTTCCGCGTAGCAATTACAGGTTTTGGTCGAATTGGTCGACTTACACTTCGTGCCGCCCTAAACCAGTCTCTGCCCTTCGAAGTGGTGGCAATTAATGATATGGGAAGTCCCGATATGTTAGCCCATTTGCTCAAGTATGATTCAGTTCACGGAACTCTTCCGAATAAAGTGGAAGTTGATGGAAGTGCACTGGTTATTGATGGAAAGCGAATTGAGATTGTTGCTGACAGAAATCCTCTGAATTTACCTTGGAGTAAACTCGGAGTAGACATCGTGATTGAGTGTACCGGTAAATTCAAGAAACGTGATGACGCAGCCCAACATATTACCGCTGGAGCTAAAAAGGTTCTTATCTCCTCTCCGGCCAAAGACGAAGATATTACGATTGTCATGGGGGTTAATGATAATAAATATGATCCCTTAAAGCACCATGTAATTTCAAATGGGTCCTGTACAACCAACTGTCTGGCACCTGTTGCTAAAGTCCTAGTTGATTCGTTTGGGATTGAACTAGGAATGATGACTACAATCCATTCAGTTACCAATGATCAACGGACTGTGGACGTAAAGCATAAAGATTGGCGCCGGTCCAGGGCCGCTTATCAATCTATGATTCCGACAACCACGGGAGCTGCCAAAGCAGTTACTCTTGTTATACCGGAATTAACAGGGAAAATGAATGGACTTTCGGTTCGAGTTCCTACTCCGAATGTGTCCTTAGTCGATTTCGTGGCCACTTTAACAAACCCTGCCACCAAAGAAGAAGTCAATAATGCTTTGCGCGATGCGGCAAACGGTTCGATGAATGGATATCTCGAATACACAGAATTACCCCTTGTTTCACATGACTTTAACGGTAATCAGGCCAGCTCAATCGTAGATGGTTTATCAACTATGATGCTGGGAGATCGCATGGTTAAAGTGTTGGCTTGGTACGACAATGAATGGGGCTACTCCTGTCGTATTGTCGATTTAGTGAAGCTTATTGCTACAGCAGGGGTGTAAGTTAGGAGGAAACGTACCATGAGAAGGACAAAAATTGTCTGTACTATCGGTCCGGCAAGTGAGTCCAGGGAAAAGGTTCAAGCTCTTCTAGCTGCAGGCATGGACGTTGCGCGTCTCAATTTTTCACACGGAACCCACGAAGAACATGGCCACAGAATAGCAATTCTTAAAGAGGAAGCTGTAAAAGCAGGAAAACATTTGGGTATTCTGCTTGATACCAAAGGACCAGAAATACGTACGGGAAAGGTTCCTGAGGACGGTGTAATTCTTGAGAATGGGTCAGAGTTTATTCTGGATACAGATCTAGGCAGACTTGGTAATCAGCAACGAGTTGGAATAACTTATCTTGACTTGTGGCGTAAAGTTAACCCAGGCAGTCGTATTCTCATTGATGATGGTCAAATTGAGTTAGAAGTTACTGCTGTGAATAAGGAAATTATTAATACTATTATTCTCAATGGTGGAATTCTAAAGTCTCAAAAAGGGGTAAATATTCCAAGCGCGCTAATTGATTTACCAGCTGTCACAGAAAGAGATATAGAAGATATTCGCTTTGGTATCTCCCAAGGAATTGATTTTATTGCCGCATCGTTTACACGTAAGGCCTTGAATGTTTTAGATGTGCGCAGAGTTGTGGAAGAAATGGGTGCGGATGTACATATTATAGCCAAGATTGAAAGCCGAGAAGGGCTGGATAACTTGGACTCAATTCTTGAAGTTGCTGATGGTCTCATGGTAGCACGCGGCGACCTTGGGGTGGAAATCCCTGTAGAGGAAGTCCCTATTAGGCAAAAGGAAATGATTCTTAAGTGCAATCTATTGGGGAAGCCTGTCATTGTGGCAACTCAGATGTTAGATTCAATGATACGCCAGCCAAGACCCACACGAGCAGAGGCCAGTGATGTTGCCAATGCCATCCTGGATGGTACGGATGCCATTATGTTATCTGGCGAAACAGCAGCGGGTCTATATCCCATAGAATCAGTTCAAATGATGGACAGAATATCTAAGCGCACTGAACTGACTTGTTTGGACAATCAAGCCTCTCGCCATCCCCAAGTCAACGTAGCTGAGGCTATTAGTTTTGCAAGTTTTACCATAGCAAAAGACTTACAAGCTACTGCCATTCTTACACCGACCCATTCAGGATTAACAGCACGCATGATTTCGAAGTATCGCCCCATTTCCTTGATTGTGGCAGCTACTCCATTTCCTGCAACCGCAAGAAAATTAGCTTTGCAATGGGGTGTCCTGCCTATCGTTGTCCCTCAGAGTTCAGGGACGGATGAGATGGTTTCAGTGGCCGTGAATACATCTTTAAATAAAAGCTACATTAAGTCTGGTGATGTAGTGGTCATTACAGCAGGTGTTCCAATTGGTAAGGTTGGCTCCACGAATATGATCAAAGTTCAAATTATGGGAAATATTTTATCTAAGGGTATCGGAATTGGGCGCAAGTCCTATTCAGGCTTCGCGCGAAGAGTCCAAATGCCGGGCAAGGATTCTTTTAACGATGGTGATATTCTTATCGCAGAGTCAACCGATGCTAGTTTTGTACCCTTAATTGCTCGCGCTGGAGCATTAGTCGTAGAAGAAGGCGGTTTGACATCACATGCAGCGATAGTAGCAGTACAGTTCGGTATTCCAACGATTGTTGGTGCGGTAGATGCTTTCTCCAAGGTATTTGATGGCCAGTCTTTAACGGTTGATGCCCTGACAGGCTTAATGTATGAGGGTTCCGTGAGTATATTATAGAGACATAGAGACATGGGATTGTGAAAATAGAAGGGTAGCAGAGCTATCCTTCTATTTTGTTAATGGGTTATCGTATCAGACATTGAATCAAAACCGATCCTAAATTCTTACAATTGTAGCTGTGATTTAGTAGATATGATATAATTTACGATATGATACGCTCGTAGACAAATTCCAAAAAATTAAATGCCAGAGACTTGATCAAAATGTTAAAGGCTCTGGCATTGTTATACAAGGTTTAAGAGAGGTTAACAATGAAAATTGAATCCATTTATGGATTGACATTAGAACAACTGATTGAATGGCTTAAGGAATATGGTCATAAGAAGTCTCGCGCTTTAAAAGTCTGGGATTGGCTTTATAGGAAGCGGGTAACCAATTTTTCTGCGATGACAGATATCAATCAAGAGTGCCTGCAATTATTAGCTGATCATTTTGTCTTTAGATCATTAAGTGAACATGTAAAACAAGAATCAATGGATGGAACGATTAAGTTTTTGTTTAAATTAGAGGATGATAATCTGATTGAAACAGTTTTAATGAGACATAAATTTGGTTTATCCGTTTGTGTCACAACTCAGGTAGGGTGTAACATTGGATGCAGTTTTTGTGCAAGTGGTTTATTGATGAAACAACGGGATTTATCCAGTGGTGAAATCGTCGAACAAATTATGAAAGTTCAACAATATTTGGATAGTGTTAATAAAGGCGGAACGGTGAGTCACGTTGTGGTGATGGGGATTGGCGAGCCTTTTGATAATTATGTAAATCTAGTTGACGCTATACGTATTATTATAGATCACAAAGGATTAGCTGTTCCGGGCAGACATATCACAGTATCGACCAGCGGCTTGGCAGACAAGATATATGATTTTGCCGATAGCGATTTGAAGGTAAACCTTGCGATTTCGTTACACGCACCAACAAACGAATTGCGGACACAGATCATGAAAATCAATCGTGTCTTTCCCATCGAAAAAGTAATTCAGGCGGTTGAATACTATCTAAAAAAGACGAAGCGCAGAATTACTTTGGAATATATTCTAATTAAGGATTTGAATGACCATCGAGAGCAAGCCCTAGCACTTGCATTCTTAATAGAAAATATGCGACATCTCATTAATATAAATTTAATTCCTTATAATCCAGTGGATGAACACCATCAATATCAAAGAAGCAACCATGAAACGATGTTGGCTTTTTATGATGTTTTGAAAAAACACGGCATCAACTGCAGTATTCGTCTTGAACACGGCAGAGATATCGATGCAGCTTGCGGACAGTTAAGAAGTAAACAAATCTTTGCAAGTCAAGAAAATTAGGAGTTTTCAAGGTGACCCCAAATAGCAGGCAGACTTTTTGAAGAACACAGTATTGAGTCATAGCTGGTACTTAGCAACAAATGATAAAAGGAGAATTTGCAAAATAATGTATAGTTTTAAGGACGATTATAGTGAAGGCGCACACCCAAGGATATTGAATGCTTTAATAGAAACAAACCTCTTGCAGATGAAAGGGTATGGAGAGGATGATTATACTAGACAAGCAATTGATTTGATGAAAAAAAGGATCAAGCATAACGACATTGATATCCATCTTTTCTCCGGAGGAACCCAAACAAACCTAACTGTTATTGCGGCCTTTTTAAGGCCGCATGAGGCGGTTATTGCAGCTAATACTGGTCATATCCTTGTTCATGAGACTGGAGCCATCGAAGCCACGGGGCACAAAATCCTCTCTTGCGAAGTTAGTGACGGGAAGCTTGACCCTGCTTGTATAAAATCCGTCTTGAATACCCACACTGACGAACATATGGTGAAACCAAAATTGGTTTATATCTCCAATCCCACTGAAATCGGTTCAATTTACACGAAAGCTGAACTAGAACAGTTAAGCCAGTTTTGTACGAGCAATAACCTGTTTTTATATCTGGATGGTGCGCGCTTAGGCTCAGCGTTATGTTCAGAAGAGAATGATCTAAATCTTTATGATTTGGGCACATTGGTCGATGCTTTTTACATTGGTGGAACCAAAAATGGTGCCCTGATGGGCGAGGCACTCGTGATCTGCCGAGAGTCACTAAAAGAAGATTTTCGGTTTTATATTAAGCAAAGAGGGGGACTGCTTGCCAAAGGCAGAGTTCTTGGTATACAGTTTTTAGAGCTTTTCAGAGATGACCTTTATTTCGATCTGGCGAAACACGCTAATGAAATGGCCCGGTTGCTAAAAAATGAGTTTAGTCGAGCAGGTTGCAAGTTTTTGACTCACTCAACGTCCAATCAGATTTTCCCGATCTTGCCTAATTGGTTGATCTCAAAGCTTCAGGAAAATTATTCATTTTATGTTTGGGCAGGAATTGATGACGATCACTCAGCGATCCGCCTCGTAACCTCTTGGGCCACAAGTGAAGATGCGGTTTTAACTTTTATCGGAGATATGAAGAATGCCATTAGATCATGAATATGAAATTTTATCTAGACGATAACGAACTAATATAATCGCTAATTGTGACAAATTGTAACATATAAAGATAACGGGTATATCGCAAACAAGATACATTTAGAAATCCATCTAAATGTATCTTGTTTTTTTTGTGTTAATAGAGTAAAATTACATTTAGATAGACATCTAAATGAAGGGGGGATCGACATGGGGTTTCAAGAATCCTTAAAGGCAATGTCAGATAAGACTCGACGAGAAATATTAAATTTGCTTAAGGATGGGGATATGACTGCAGGGGATATTGCTGCTCATTTTTCTATGACCCAGGCAACCGTGTCGCACCATCTTTCGGTCTTAAAGGGCGGGGGACTAGTAACGGATCGCCGGGACGGTAAATACATTTTCTACGAGTTAAACACTTCAGTCATTGAAGAGATTATGGCGTGGTTGATAGAGCTGAAAGGAGTCGATAAAAATGAAAAATGAAAAAGTCCTTATGAAATTAATGTGGGCGATTGCCTTGTTGCCTGTGCTTATTACGTTATTCGTTTTTAGTGGGTTGCCACCCGAGATTCCTATGCATTGGAACATTCATGGCGAGATTGATGCATGGTATCCAAAATTCCCCTGGGCCTTTATGCCCCCGGTTATTGGCATAGTGATCACAATTCTGGCCACTGTGTTGCCTAAAATTGATCCTAAGAAAGAAAACTACGATAGATTCAAGCGGCAATACTTTATTATTCGATTAATTCTAGTTGCGTTTTTTGCAGTCTTACAAATGGTTATCATATCCATCAGTATGGGTGCTGCTTTTATTAAAGTAGATACAATCATCAAACTCATGATAGGTATTCTTTTCATAGTCCTCGGTAATTTAATGCCAAAGTTTAAGCAGAATTATTTTGTGGGCATAAAAACGCCTTGGACGCTTAACAATGAGGCCGTATGGGCAAAAACACACCGTCATGGGGGTTTTGTGTGGTTTGTTGCAGGGTTCATTATGAGTGTCCTGGCATTTCTGCCGGGTATTGGAAGTGCTGTTGTTTATTTTACTGTGATACTAATTGCGTCAATTGAGCCAATCCTATTTTCGTGGCTTCAGTATCGAAAACAAAGGTAATCTGTCTATAAACAAAACCAAGTGGAAACAAGGGAGGCCGGTGTACGTTTCAGAGGCGTTAACACTGGCCCCCCTTGTTTGTTTCCTTTATACTCATGCTGATAAGTCTTTGTGAAGAATATGCTATAATAGGATATAGTTGAGAAATATCCTTAGGTAGAAGCAAGGGGTTTGGTTATGAAGGGTCTGTTTAATCGTATTCGCAGCGTACTCACTCTGGGCATAGCGATTATTTTTCTGGTTAATCTTTTTATTAAATCGAATTTGATTAATGATTGTAATCTCATTCTGATGCTTATTGTGGTTGGGCTGAGTTTTATAGTAGTTTCGGGTACTACTTTGATTATTGGCGGTTTGTTGTTTGGATTGAGCATAATTCTTTTTCTCTTCTATCATGCTCCTTTAAGCGTATGGCAACAAGCATTGCAAGAAAATATATACTTGGTTGTGATGTTCACTTTAGTGCCGCTATTAGGCATTCCTATTAGGCATGGAGGGTATTTTGAGGCATTACAAGGGGTATTTCGACGTTATGTTTATAGTAGCAGTCGTTTTTATTTGCTAGTAAGCTTTGTTTCTGCTTTTGTAGGTGTTTTAGTTAATTTGGCGGTGGTTCCACTCGTGCTTCAGATAAGTGAGGCCAGCAGTATAAGTTCTAATAAAAAGCTGTTAAGCTCAGCTATCCTGCGTGGATTTGCGACGTGCACTATATGGGCGCCTACGACAGCGGCGATTGCTCTGATTGTACAATTAAGCGGAGCAAGTTGGATTTTGTTTTTTCCTTACGCCATTTTATTTGGTGTTATGTCCGGTTTAGTTGGTTATTTTATGACGATGTATGAAGAAAAAAGAGCCGGTAAACCGTTTGCTTCCATTGTCGAGGAGCCTGATCTGGAATTTGACGTGGGAAAGATTGTTGAATTAAGTATTTTTAGCATAATTTTGATTTCTGCTATTGCCGTTGTATCACTGCTAACTGGGATGCATACAGTCATTGTTGTTTCTTTGGCGGCCTTAATATACCCTGTTATTTGGCTGGGAATAATAGGGCGTTTGAGGATTCTAATGAGGGACTTCAAATGCTATTTTAATGAAAGTCTGCCAAAACTGCAAAATGAAATTATTCTCTTTGTAGGTGCCGGACTATTTGCTACTAGCATTAATTACTCCCACTTAGGAAATTATATTTCAGTTATTTTATCCAAATTCGTCGGTCAAAACGCTTTATTGCTGGCTATTGTAATTATTATTGCTATTCTTATGCTGTCTGCTTTAGGTATTCACCCTATCATACCGGTGACTATTATTGGAGGGACGGTCAAAGCCGCTGCCTATGGTGTGACTCCGACTTATCTAGCCCTAATTTTGGCCATTAGTTGGGCGATGGGAATTTCGATTTCGCCTTCTTCTGCTACTGTTATTGCATTGTCAGGACTGACAGGTCAGTCGCCTATTTATGTAGGACCCCGTTGGAACGGATTATATGTCTTAATTGCCTCTGGGGTAATGCTAACCACCTTGACTATTATTCGATTAATGGGGTGGGTATAATGAACTCCTCGTATTTTAAATATTTTATAGGCTCACACCCCCTTAAAAAAGAACTTGAGTTCGTATTAATATATTAAAATGGGACTGTGAAATGAGCCCAAATACATACGCATTGGTAGCATAGTGCGGGGGGAGAAAATTGTGAAAGGTTTATTATCGGGTAATGCAAATGTAGCCATGATGAGTGACTTTGAAGAAACGAGAGAATTTTGCCTAGTTCCGTACCAGGTGACGTTCGCGTCTTTAAATAAGGTGAAATTTTATCGCGACTTTAACCTAGGCCAAAACAGTAATATTATCTCTTATTTAGAGAAGGAAGCTCAACTGACGATTTCGAAGCTTAAAGAATCTTTGCTTTTTCGCAAGGGCATTATTGAGAAGGTAACATCTGATATTAATAAATCGGACCAAATTATCTATTTTGATATCCTACTTGCTCCAGAGACGACTCGAACTTCTTTCATCGAACTCTTAGGATACTTAAATGATAATTTGTAAAACGTGGTTCTGCCATGATAACAAAAGACGGACGTTATTTAGCGTCCGTTAATCTTTGTTCTTCATAAGGCCAAAGCCAAGTACCAAAGAAAACCAAGAATCCCCAAAAAAACCTTACTGCACGCATATTTAATCCTCCTTACAACCGAATGTAGTGTGATAATTCTGATATTTATAACACTATATTCAGAATATCCCGATAAAGAGCGTTTGTCAATTTATAAAAGAAATAATGTTTACAATAGCTAAATGTAATTGCCAAGATGCAGGCAATTACATCAATTTTTAGATGATATTGTGCAATATCGAAATCTCTAGAGAGGCAGATAAAAAGGGTCAGAGTGTTGAAGTATATCACACCAAAACAATCTTACGAATCACGGTACGACATAAAAAATTGCTTTAAAAAACTAACCTTAGTCAACACGAGTTACACAAACATTTAAATAAAAATTAGGGGGAACAAAAATGAGTATGTTTTGTTATCAATGTAAAGCATATGTTTACTCATGTAAAAAATGGTAAACAGTAAACCAATAAACCCTATAATAATGCGGCTTCCCGCCGTTTATATATCAACATAAAAAAGACCCCACTATACAAGTCGCGGGGTCTTCGTCTATTGTTAGTTTTAATTTTGTTAATTTCCTCTTTTTTAGGATGTAAACAAACTAGCAATCCTAAAATCCTATCGGTATGAAAATACCAATAACGGTACTCCCGATGTAGCGTCAACTACTACATTATATTCACCTTTTTGATATCCTGCGGGTACAGAACTATCTTGTGTTTCAGATGACTTTGTACCAATGGGACTATGAACAGGGATTAGCATATTTTCGTAAGAAATAATGTAAACGGGTAAATGGTCAATCAATTTTTTTGCATTTAAAACCGGATTCTTCTCCAGAGCTTCCTGAGAAAATGCGTTAAACTTAGGGACTGTTAACACTTGATATTCTACAGTGTAATCAGTTTTGCCTTTTAACCCTGGATAAGTTACGCTTGCGTTTCTTATAGCCACATCGGGCGATATTACCGCCGGTAGGGCAGGCACATTAAATTCATAACCTATTTTACTTAAAGAAGCTAGATTTTGGCTTGTTACTGGTTTAACGCCAAGTAAATAAGTGGTATTGGCACTGCTATTTCTTGGTTTAATTAAACTAATAGTACCCACTAGGGATAGGGTAATCACGATAACAATACTAACTTTAATGAATTTTATCACATTTAAAACCTCCTTAAATTAGTTTCGGGTATCCCAATAATTAAACGATGCATTTGGATTGCCAACAATATAACTACCTTTATATAGAACACCAAATGAGGATTGTTCTGCCCAATTTAGGACTGGGCTAAGAGTCCAAACTTTTGTATCACCATTTTTATATGCAGAATAAATATTCCACATATATAATCCATTGCTGGTAGAACCGGCAAATCGTGCCAAGTCAACATTCGATACTTCACCTGAGTATTCGGTAATTGAACCCCAAAAACCTGCAGGATAACTGGCAATCGTAGTATTGTCTACAGTTCCATAGTAGGTGTTTGTTTCATCTAAGAGCTTATTATATGTGTGAGATGAACCAACTGCAGGGCCAACAGCACTGAAAACGGTGTAAGGTTGAGCGAGAGATGGGTCATTATATTGGAAAAAGTAATAAGTTCCATTTAGGGTTTGACCATAGAAAGGCCAATAGGTAATCGGATAAAAGGGAGTATTAATAGTAGCTTGTGCGTTCCAGGCTGTCGCCCCTACATTACTTGTAGCACCAGTGTGTGGGCCAGCATAGACATTACTACCTAATATGCCTATTAGCATAATAAATGATAACATTAAGATCTGTATAGTTTTTTTCATTTAATCATCTCCAGATTTAAAATTTCCAAGGATACTCCTTCTAAGTTACTCATTTACACAGCAAAGTCCACTATTTTTTCTATATGAAGTTTTTTAGCCACATTTCTCAGCCACTGTTACTAAGAAATGTATCCTTTTATACTTTAGATGTTAAGTTATTCCAAGATTGTTCGGGGCATAGGAGCGAAGGTAGAAGTTTGGACGTTCAACGAGGCAAGTCGAAAGTTATTAGTATGAACACAACAAATCAAACGAACCAAGGCGCAGGGAAATATCCAAGGCGTCAAATATAAATGAAGGAGTTGTTATATATTGTTTTCAAAAACAAGCAAACGATTAATAATACATAAAATGGTAATCGCTTACCGACAAGCCTTTCAATAATGCGGGTTTCCGCCGTTTACAATATAGACGAACAAAAGACCCCTCAACTGACGTTGGGGTCTTCGTTTATAATTGGATTACTCTCTTGTTGCTAAGATGCTTTGTAGTCGCTTGTTTAGGCGTCGAGAAATACTTAGCCGCAATTTCGTTAATACGTTTATTGAACGCCGCACAAGCCGCCGTGCTTGGTTGATTAATTTCGATAACTTTTATCGTCAAAACCTTCTTCGTCGTTGCCTTTGCCTTCTTCGCCATTACCGTCCCAAAGAACCAACGAAGAATAACCAACTAAGAAGAAGGTAAGTCATTAATCATATTGATAGAAAACTCTATTGACGAAAAGGAACGAAGGAATTCCGGCAACCCGTAGGACTTCACAAGGGGCGCTATGACGCCGCCTAAGACGTCAGAACAATTAGGCGACGAAAGTCGTCTTTTTTCTTTGCCAATTTATCACGTTGGAAATGTGACCCAAATCACACATAGGCGCAGCTTATGATGATAGGATACAAACATAACAAAGAACGAACGAACCGCAGACGTCGGCGGTATGTTGGTAAAGATTATATTTTATGGGAAAGAAAGGATGAGTAAATGATGTTTTGTTATCAATGTCAGGAAACAGCAAAAGGAACCGGTTGCACCATAAAAGGGGTATGCGGAAAAACCGAAGATGTCTCTAATTTGCAAGACCTTTTAATCTACACTTTAAAAGGAATTGCCATCTATGCGGTTCAAGCTCGGGAACGTTATCTTGTTCGCAAAGATGTTGAAAAATTCATTATGGAAAGCCTTTTTAGCACAATTACCAACGCTAACTTTGATAGAAGCCGTTTTGTAGAGCGGATTCAAGCAGGGCTGAAGCTTCGCGAAGATCTTAAGCAAGCTGTTGTCAGAGTGGGCGGGACAATTCCAGCTGACTTACACGATGCAGCCACTTGGATGGCTCCTGCTGAGGAGTTCGAAAAGAAGGCATCGTTCGTGGGAATCTTAAGCACGGAAAATGAAGATGTCCGTTCTCTCAGAGAGTTGCTCATCTATGGTCTAAAAGGGATGGCAGCCTATGCTGAGCATGCTTATACTCTTGAGCATCAAGAAAGCGGTATTTTTGCCTTCATCGAAAAGGCTTTGGTCGCGACCCTGGATGATACACTGGAAGCCGGTGATCTGGTAGCGCTTGTCTTAGAAGCAGGGAAGTACGGTGTGGATGTCATGGCCCTTTTAGATAAAGCCAACACTAGGACTTACGGAAACCCAGAACTCACCAAAGTCAACATCGGAGTCAGAAACAATCCGGCTATTCTGATCAGCGGCCATGACCTGAAAGACCTGGAGGAATTGCTCGCTCAAACCCAAGGAACAGGCGTAGATGTCTATACTCATGGAGAAATGCTCCCAGCCCATTACTACCCGGCCTTCAAGAAGTATGACAATTTTGTCGGTAACTACGGCAATGCCTGGTATAAACAAGACAAAGAATTCGACTCCTTTAACGGCCCGGTTTTCCTAACCACCAACTGCCTCGTTCCTCCGAAAGAATCCTACAAAGATCGCATCTACACAACTGGGGTAGTTGGCTTTGAAGGGGTAAAGCATATCCCTGACCGCGCAGACGGAAAGGCCAAAGATTTCTCTGCCTTGATTGCCCATGCCAAGAGCTGTCCAGCCCCAACGGAAATTGAAACTGGCGAAATCGTTGGAGGATTTGCCCACAATCAAGTCATGGCACTGGCTGATAAAGTTGTAGATGCAGTCAAATCAGGAGCGATTAAGCGTTTCTTCGTTATGGCAGGCTGTGACGGCCGCATGAAGAGCCGGGACTATTATACCGATTTTGCCAAAGCTCTGCCTCAGGACACTGTGATCCTAACGGCAGGATGTGCTAAATATAAATACAATAAACTAAACCTAGGGGACATCGGCGGTATTCCAAGAGTGCTCGATGCAGGACAATGTAATGATTCCTATTCCTTAGCCGTAATTGCCTTAAAACTAAAAGAAGTCTTCGGGCTCGATGATATTAACCAACTGCCTATCTCCTATAACATTGCCTGGTACGAGCAAAAGGCAGTTATCGTGTTACTGGCCTTGCTCCACTTAGGTGTAAAGAATATTCACTTAGGACCAACCCTTCCGGGTTTCTTGTCCCCAAATGTGGTCAAAGTCTTAATTGAGAATTTCGGCATTGCAGGCATCTCCACTGTTGAAGATGATGTCAAAATGTTCATGGCATAAAGAAAACTTGGCTAGCGCCAAGAGGACACATTTTAGGTAAAGCAAGTATACGGGACTGCCTTCCACCGTGAAGGCAGTCATTTTACTAACATGTAGGTTTCTTATACTGCTTCTGGAGAAAAGTTTCACATAACAAATTCCTGGATTTTCTATTAGAGCAAATGATGAATAGTTAAGAAGGGAAATATCAAGTGGAGGTGCCCTTAATGGAAAAAAAGAATCTAAAGCTTTCTCGCAGGCAATTTCTTAAAGTAACAGCGGCTACAGGAATCTTGGCAGGGACAGTCAGTACAGCATCATTTATTCGACAAACTGTTGCCGCGCCTAAACAAGTTGACACTAATATAAACTATGTACGTACGACATGTTCTCCAAACTGCACTGGGGCATGCGGGATGAAGGCCCTGGTAGAGGATGGCCAAATCAAGTCAATCATCCAAGCTGCAGATTATCCGGAAGCTGAGTATAATCCTCGCGGTTGTCTGAAAGGGCTTTCCATGACTAACCTGATCTACGGTCCTGATCGTTTGCAGAAACCCCTCATTTTAAACGGAAAGCCAGGCTCAGGCGATTTTAAAGAGGCTTCTTGGAATGAGACGTTGGATTATACTGCCGGACGATTAAAAGAAATAGCTGATAAATACGGACCGGAATCTATTGGAGTACTCTTCCAAGTAGGGGGAACCGGATACGTTCAAAAAGGTGCAGTGAGCCGCTTAGCTACTTTAGCAGGCTGGACTATGCATCACGCTTATGATCAAAACGGAGACTTACCGATGTTTTGGCCCATGACCTTCGGGGTTCAAAGTGAAGAACTCGAGCCACGGGAATGGAATAATTCACGTTATATTATGATTTTTGGTTCTAATATTTTGGCAACTCGGATTCCCGATGCTCACTTTCTTCTTGAAGCAAGAAATCGTGGTGCTAAGATCTTGGCATTTGACCCTAATTTCAGCCCTACTGCAGCTAAAGCAGATGAATGGATCCCGATAAAAGCAAGCAGTGATGCAGCAGTTGCATTAGGCTTAGCCCGAGTGTTGATCGAAGAAACGCTGTATGACTCTGACTTCATCAAAACCTTTACAGACCTCCCGCTCCTCGTTCGCGTCGATAATGGCAAACGACTAAAAGCGGAGGATGTCAATGGGCTGGAAAAATTGTCTGATGTTCCAGCCTATCGAGAAGCCTATGTGGCCTATAATGGCCAGTTTATCGCTGTACACCCTGAAAAACTCGATCTTCCTTTAGATGTAATGATCGAAGGTGAAGTGGATGTAACTTTAAAAACAGGCCAAATCGTCAAAGTTAAACCCGCCTTTCAACTCCTCAAAGAAAGCCTTAATCAATACACACCGGAAGAGATTGAGAAACTCACAGAAATGCCTAAGGACGATCTGGTGAGGATCGCCCGGGAAATGGCAGGTAACAAACCGCTTCACGTCATCTATGGAGCCGGTAATTATCAGTGGTATCATGGAGACCTCAAGGGTCGAGCCTTAGCCTTATTGCCGGTTCTCACCGGGAATATTGGTAAATCCGGTGCGGGAATTTCTACTTATGCAGGTCAGTATCGAATTCGTTTTAAAGTCGCAGAATGGTGGGTTCCGGAAGGTAAGAAGCAAAACTGGCTGCCTTTTCTTTATGTCTTGCATGGTCCGACCAAAACAATGAAAGCTAAATGGCCCAAAAATGGGATTAAAGCACTTGTAGTGGGTTGGGGAAATCCCTTTGACCAGCATAACATGTCAAATAAACTTCGTGAAATGGTGGAAAAAGAGAAATTGGAATTTGTCGTAACCACAGATTTTCAAATGACAACCACATGCCAGTACAGCCATGCTGTTCTTCCTGCGGTGTCCTGGTACGAAAAAACGGATCTTGTGGCTACGCCGGTGCATCCCTATCTTCAACTGCAACAGCCGGCTGTTGATCCGCTATATGAAGGGAAGCCAGAGTTTTGGATTGTGCGAGAACTGGCTAAACGGCTGAATCCGGATTTTGAAAAGTATTTTTATCCTGACCTCGAACCGAATCAGGCAGCGGAAAAGGTCATCGAGCTTTTACTCAAAACCGGAGGGCCTGAGGTCGCTGATATCACTCTGGAACAACTTAAAAAAGGCCCAGTGCGCTTAAAGTCAGAAGTTCCCGGAGGGCGTCAAATACCGTTTTATGAACAAGTCCAACATAAAAAGCCGTTTCCGCCGGTCAGCCTGCCTGCTAAACTTGAGCAAACTGCTCAGTTTGTGAAGAGTGGACGGATAGAATTTTACAAAGATGAAGATCTCATGCTTCAGGCGGGGGAGGCGCTCCCAATACATAAGCCTCCTTTTGAGGAAAGCGAGTACGCCTTAAATCCGCTTGCTAAAGAAAAGTATCAGTTTTGCTACGTTACCCGTAATGCCATTTACAGAGTACACTCTACCCATTCGAACAATGTTTGGATGAATGAACTTCAAGATGGAAAGCCGAGAGTTTGGCTTAGTCCTGAGGATGGCAAAGCAAAGGGGATCAAAGAAGGGGACGAAGTCGAGATCTTTAATGATCGGGGGACGCTTAAGGCATATGCGATTATCGATCCGGGAGTTGGTCGAAAACAGGCAGTTTTTGAGCAAGGGTGGTGGAGCAGATATTTAAAAGGAGCATCCTATAATTCCTTAACTTATCCCTTTATAAAACCAACCCATGAATTATACTTTGTTCCGGGAATGTGGTCTCCAAATACTGCTTGGAATGAATGCCTTTGTGATGTAAGAAAGGTTGGTGAGGGTTTATGAGACTTGGGATGGTGATTGACCTGGATCGTTGTATTGGTTGCCGTTCTTGTGCGGTAGCCTGTAAATCTCACAATGCGCAGCCGCCTGGAACGTGGTGGAATAGAGTATTTACCCCTGGAGCTTCCTTTCATCAAGCTGCTGTGGGTAAAGATGGGGACTTGCAAATGGAATATCTGCCCGTATCCTGTCAAATGTGCGATAATCCGGCTTGCCAGAAAGTATGTCCTTCCGGGGCCACTTATACGGATGAGCGGGGCGTGGTTTTGATAGATTATGAACGCTGTATTGGTTGTCGGTACTGTATTGCTGCCTGTCCTTATGGAGTTCGTCAATATAACTGGGAAGATTCGAAAAAAGCTAAGGAGCGGGCAGGGTATGAAAAAGGGTATGAGTATGGATATCCTGCCGATTGTCGAGATAAGGATGGCAGGTTAGTTTACACGCCTAATCGACCAGTTGGTGTCGTAGAAAAATGTACATTCTGTGCGCAATACACCTCTAGTGGAGAACAACCTGCGTGCGTTAAGGGTTGTCCTGGAAAGGTCCGAATTTTTGGAGACCTCGATGATCCAAGCTCAGAGGTTAGTAAACTGGTTCGGAAACGGCAGACGGTTCGTCTAAAAGAAGAATTGGGTACTTCACCCAAAGTTTTCTATCTGGCAGCCACGAAGCCGATACGCTAAGGAGGTGGATTAACGTGAAAAAAAGTAATATTCTCTTAGGCTTGGCAGGTAGTTTAATCCTGATTAGTTTAGTCGCTTGGGGGTACCAAATATATAATGGGTTAATCGTGACAAATATGCGAAATTCGTTTAGCTGGGGCTTATATATTGCAACCTTCGCATTTTTTGTAGGGGTTGCAGCCGGAGGATTGATTGTTTCCTCTACCGTCTACCTTTTTAATATTGAAAAACTAAAACCATTTACTCGCATTGCATCTCTTTCAGCATTTGCCAGTATTTTAGGTGCTGGGGCCATGATTTTGCCGGATATGGGCCGGGTGGATCGGATCTGGAACATCTTTGTTTATCCAAATTTCAGATCTCCCTTGGTTTGGGATGTTATCGTCATCTCGGCCTACCTGCTGATCACGTTCTTAAGCGTCTATGTTCAACTTTTACCAGATCGGAAAAAGGAAGGAAGCAGGTTCCTTAACGGATGGACAAAAGCGCATTCTCAAGAAGAGGTTGAGGCATTCTCGAAAAAATGGTCTAAACGCATTGCGCTGGTTGGCTTACCTGTGGCCATTTTAATTCATACGGTGACAGCCTTGATCTTTGCCACTCAAGCTTCCCGAGGGTGGTGGAACACGGCGGTTTTACCTCCGGACTTTGTCTCTGTGGCAGTTGCCTCTGGAACCGCTCTGGTCCTTGTAATCGCCCTTCTCGCAGTGGGAAAAGAACAGTTTGATCAGCATAAGGGCGCATTTCAAATAATGGCGCTAATTGTTGCAGGTTCTTTGGTTGTGCATTTTTTCTTCGTATCAGTGGACTTGATTATCCACGGCTGGTGGGGGAGCACGGAAGCAAAGGAAATTCTTTCTCTTATTTTCGGTCATTATAGATATCTCTATGCGACAGAGCTTTTGTTCCCTGCCTTCACCATGGTGCTCTTCTTTACAGAAAAGGGTAAAAGGAGTTACAGGGTTCTGATGATCGGAAGTGTGTTGCTCTTTATTGGAGTTTTTGCTCATCGTCTAATGTTGATGTTTCCCGCCTTTAATGCTATTCCGCTCTCTTTGTCTATTCCAGGGGCGGGAATTGAAAGTTGGGCCTATCCTGTGGCCCTTGGTCAGCTGCAAGAAGGTATGCCGGTGTTTGTAAGTTCTTGGGCCTACACGCCAACCTTAGTCGAGTATGGTGTTACACTTTTACCATTTGGCTTGGTGCTCTTTGTTGTAACGGCAGCACTAAAAATGTATAACTTTCTGCCTCAAAAGCGCTCGATGTAGGTATTTCTTTACGAACTCGAACATAATGAAAAATATAAATATTTTGTTTAAAGGAACTTGGATTTTAAGGGACTTGGAGAGGAAGGGATTGGAGAGATGGAGTACTTAACGGTACCCCTTGGGCAGCACAGGTTACCAAAATTACCTTATTCATATAATGCGCTTGAACCCGTGATTAGCACTAGAGTACTAGAAATTCATCATAGTCAACATCATAAAGCTTATGTTGAAGGTTTGAATAAAGCTGAATTAAAGCTTGCCGAAGCGCGCCAAAAGAGAGATTACAGCCTAGTTAAACACTGGGAACGAGAAATCGCATTTCATGGATCAGGTCATATTTTGCATAGCATTTATTGGACATCAATGGCTCCTGCTGGGAGAAGATGGGAAACTCCGGGAGCCCAAACCCATAAATTAATCATTGATTATTTCGGAAGCCTCATTGCTTTTCAGGAGCAGTTCAGTGAAGGCGCCATAAGTGTGGAAGGGTCTGGTTGGACATCGTTAGTATGGCAACCTGGTTGGGGACGTTTAGAAATCCTAACAATCGAGAAACATCAGGACTTCTATCAGGCAGGGAGTATCCCCTTGCTTGTAATAGATGTATGGGAGCATGCGTATTATCTGGATTACCTATCGAAACGCAAGGACTATGTCAGGTCTTGGTGGCAAATTGTTAACTGGGCTGCAGTAGAAAAAAGATTGACCCTCGCTATGTCAGGACAAATGCCGCTAGTTATCAATTAGGAGTTATCAATATACAGTCCCGGACCATGAATCCATTAAAAAAACCTGGGAATCCAAGTTTAGAAATCCTAGGTTTTTTTGATTAGCCTTTGTACAAGATAGAAAAGTATTAATTTGAGTACTTACTTATACATAGAAAAATAGTTTAACTCAAAAGCTATGGACTAAACAGATAACTGTTTTTAAAGTATATGGAGGTGTTTGCTTGTGCGCAAATGGGAAGAACTGACAAGAGATGAGAAAGAGATTATTACAACGATGAAAACCCAGGGGATAGGACCTGATGAACTGCTAGAAAGGATGCGCAACTCTGGGAGAATGAGTGAGGAAGCTATTGAAGGTTTAAGGAAAGCTCTCGATGATGTAAGGCCGTTTCTAGTTCACTAGACATCGGATGTATAAAGAAACGGGTGTCCTCTCTGGGCACCCGTTTCTTTATTATGATATGGTTTAGATTTTTTCGGCAAGTAACTCTGAACATTTCTCGGCATACCGATTAATCATTCTTTCAACAATAGATGATTCCAAGAGACCATTCATGCTTGGAGTTTTAAAGAATCTTTGAGGTAATTTAACTTGCCGTGGATCGAACCCTAATTTTTCTTTGAGGCGCAACTTCATTGAGTAAATCCGTTTGGCAATCGTTGTCAGTTCGTCATCTGTAAGAAGATAGCCTGTAGCATTGAGAGCTTTCAGTACGGTTTCCCGGGTATACAATTTTCTAGCGAAAAGGCAGATAACGAGTGAATTTAATAGACATCGTTCAAGCTCTTCGTCAAAAAGGGTGTTGACGGCTTTGTTTTCGTCGAAAGTTTTCAGGGATTGGTCAACTGCGTAACCCGCATTGCATAAATGTGAGTGCCGAGCCCCTACGGTAAGACCGACTAAGTTGGCATATCCGGTGTGGTACCCAGGGATTTCATTCCCTGCAACCTGGAGGGCAAACCCTTCGCCGCCTAACTTTGCCCCGGCAAATCGGGTTCCTTCCCCCAGAGCTTGGTAAAAGGCATTTTTTCGAGCCGATAAATATAGGATGGCCTGATAATAGTTTTCCGTATTTCCATAAGTGAGAGGAAGTAGGGTTTCTGCTTCGGTTACGATCCCCTGAATTAAGCTCTCAGTTGCCCATGCCAAAGCCACACCTGCGGAAATGGCATCCATGCCTGTTTTTTCGACCGCTTCGATAAGCTGTAATACCTCATCAGTTTTGCTTATCCCAAGTAAGGCGCCCAGAGAATAAATCAGTTCATAGTCGTAGGCAACGCTCACGGATTCATAATCATAGCCGTCGTCGAATTTTCTCCGGAATTGACCAATGTGGATACATCCAACCGGGCAACCGGTACAAGCCAACTTCCGGACGAGGTTTTCTTCCGCAAAGGCTTCCCCGCTTATCTGCTCAGCATCATCAAAATGATTATCTGTCAAATTCTTTGTGGGCAAAGCACCTAAGGCGCTGATTGACTCTACATTGATCGATGTGCCCAAGTCATGATATTTTGCCATCAAGTCAGTTTCAGTAACTGATTTGAAAATTGTTTGGTAGGCACGAAAATATTCTTTAAAGTCTTTGATTTTTGTTGTCTTATCCCCAGTAACAGTAATTGCTTTGACGAGCTTGCTTCCCATTAAGGCACCAAGGCCAAGTCGTCCAAAATGTCGATAGGTATCAACACAAACGCTTGCGAATTTGACCATCTTTTCACCGGCTGGTCCGATCCGCAAAATGCTGCGCTTGCCGCTTCCTTCTTCGGAATCTCGAAGGAACTGGCCAACAACATCCGAATCCATTCCCCAGATTGGACGGGCATCTTTAATTTCAACGTTCCCTCCGTCAATGGCGATGTAAGAAGGGCGGGACGCTTTACCGCGAATCACAACTGCATCATATCCGGCCATTGATAAAGCTAAGGCCAGTCTGCCCCCCGCGTAGCTTTCCCCTAATTCCCCTGTCAGAGGGGAAATGAACATGGCCACTGTCTTAGTTATAAGTGGGTAGATGCCAGAGATTGCGCCAATTGCAAGAACCATAGGTTGTTCAGGGGCCAGGGGAGGGAGTTCCGGGCGCATAGTTTCAGCGAGCAATTTAGATGCTAGTCCGACTCCACCTAGATAAATGGCCAAATCTGTACGCTGCTTGATCTCGATTTTACCTGTAGCTAGGTCTATGTATAAAACCTTAGTGGCTTTTTCGTATAACATTACTGACCCTCCTCTAATAACCGTAAACATCCATGCGGGCAAAAGCGTGCACAAACACCGCAATGTTTACAGACAATGGGCCGCTTTGTGTCGAGGTCAAAATAAATTGCATCAACCGTGCAGGCAGCAACGCAACGTTCGCATCCAACACATTTTTCTTTATCTAACAAAACTCCTCCTGCTTGACGTTTTACAAGTGCTCCGGTCGGACATGCTTCTGCGCAGGGCACATCATCTTTGCACGCTTGACAGACTATCGCAATAAACTTTCCCGTAAGTCCTCCGCTTGTTTTAATTCGAATGGCACTTTTCATGATGGAATGGTCTTGCTGATTGACCGCGGCACAGGTTATCATGCATGAAAAACAGCCGATACAGCGGTTCATTTCAATTGCCCTTAATACTTTCATTGTCAGCCTCCAGTATAGTTCAGGTTTAAAGTAAAGGATAACCTCCATTTATAGAAGTGGAAGTCACATGATGGGATAAAGCTCTTATAATTCAAGTATACTACAATATTCTAGGTGCTTTATAGTTAATTGTACTTATTTCAATAATTTTTCGGATTAATAGATAATCCAATAAATTGTTAATACATGGATTATCGTCTATAATTATAATGTATTAGAAAACATAAGGGGGTTCAGTACATGATTCTAACAACCACACCGTCAATTGAAGGCCATAAAATTACTGCCTATTTCGGAGTGATTACCGGGGAAGCTATTATGGGTGCTAACATCATGCGCGATATTTTTGCCAGCATTACGGATATCATCGGAGGGCGCTCCGGGGCTTATGAAGAAAAACTGCAAGAAGCGAGACATATTGCTCTTAAGGAGTTAGAGGAACGTGCTGTAAGGTTAGGTGCCAACGCAGTAGTCGGTATAGACTTAGATTATGAAGTGATTGGTCAAAGCGGCAGTATGCTAATGGTCAGTGCCTCAGGGACAGCAGTAAACATAGACTAGTTATGTGAATTGGATATTTCGAAAATCATTATACCGGTTAAGGAATGTATTTACATCTTAACCGGTATGTTACGTTATAGCAGACTTTATTATAATCACTTTCGTTAAAGGATGGATACAGTATGAAGAAAATACTGCTTATACTATGTTTTATAATTTTATCTGGACTAACGCTATTTAATAATAAACAATTCATACCGCCAGACAAAGTTGCTAATTCACAGCAATACGAAGATGATCTGACGTTTGCTGTTTTAGGAGATGTTCATGGCAATAATGACAGCCTTCATAGAGCGATTAGAGATCTTTACAGTATAAATCCTGGGTTGGACGTTCTCATACTTAATGGAGATACGGTAGATCAAGGGATTAAAAAGCAATATGATGAGATAAAGCGAACTTTGTTTAAAACTAATTCTATGTTGCCTAAAACTATTATTAAAAATATAGGAAACCATGAATTTTTCAACTATGACATAGAAGTAAACAGTCCACAAGATGTAAAGACCTTTATAAATCGATACCTCGAATTCTCTGGTGAAGAAAAAGTATATCATGACACTTGGGTTGAAGGTTATCATTTTATATCCTTGGGGTCAGAAGACGGCAATTCTGAAACCCTCGACTCTATAAGAGCTTACATTTCTAATGAACAACGAAAGTGGCTGACCGATAAACTGGCTGAAAACTATGAAAAGGGTAGGCCAATGTTTGTTTTTCTTCATCAACCTTTAAACAGTAATCCTAACAGCGGATGGGTTGGATCTGATCAAAGTGATGAACTTAAGAAAATATTATCCCAGTATCCTGAGGTCATACTATTTTCATCACATACCCATGCTGATTTAACGGAGAAGGGTATTGTACTTAATCAACCATTTACTAAAGTACATACAGGTGCAGTACACTATACCATTGTAAGAAACGTTCAAGACCAAACCAGAACGAGAGAACCATTTATTAATGGCCTATATGTTGTTGTCAATGGTAATCGTGTCGTTATTAAAGGAAGAAATCTGAAAGAGGGGACTTGGATCTTTACTCAAGAACTCTATAGTCAGAATGCGCAATAGGATAAATGGGTCTTTTAGATAATAAGATCCGGTAACAGGTTTGATTGATACCGCTGCCGACTTAAGTAGTGATTTACTAAATTAATTAATTGTATCAACGATATCCATATTAGTTAGAAAAGATGAAGGAGCATTAGAACAAGCTATGAAAATTATTGCCATAGGGGATTCAATCACGGAAGGTTTTCCTTATACCCGAGAAGAGTCTTGGGTGACCTTCTTAGGCCAAGAACTTCATTGTGAGATAATCAATAAAGGCATAAATGGAGATTTGACCCAGAACATTCATGATCGTTTCGGACGAGACGTTCTTGCGTTTAACCCGACCCACGTTATTATCCTCGGAGGGACAAATGATGCCTATGCCAAATACCCTTTAGAAATTGTAAGTCCACATTTTACAGCAATGATAAAAATGAGCCGGGAACATGGAATTATCCCCATCATAGGCTTACCAATTCCTTCCTTAGCGGCAGACGACGAGTTTTTTCTCCAACAGTATCGAAATTGGTTGATAGACTGCGCAAAAATGAATAATCTCCCACTGATTAACTTTTATGCTCCTTTTCTCAAGCGCTTAGAGGCAGGCGAGGAATCGAAGCTTTTTGTAGATGAAGTCCATCCGAGTCTTGAAGGTTATAAGTTCATGGCTGAAATAGTTGAAAATGATTTATTTGTTGCGGAAGAAGTACCTGAAGAGTGGAAGGCGCTTGGGGCAGAACGTCTTTTACTAAACACGGCGCAGAATGCATTAATCCAGGCGACCGGTGGAATTATAAGAGCAGGAAAGGTGAAAGGGGATTGAGGACTTTATGCCTGAAGTTCCTGAAATGGAGATATATAAGAACTACTTGAACCAGTGGGTTAAAGACAAGAAAATCAATTGCGCTAATGTTTATCGAGCTAAAAGCGTTAACCTGGAAAGTAAGGAATTTTGCACGACAGTTATAGGGAAACAAATTAAGGGCATTTTACGTCAAGGTAAGTATCTTATATTTCAGCTTGATGATGGTCATTTTCTTCTCACTCACATGATGCTGGATGGAAGACTCTTTCTCATGACAATTGAATCTGAAACTCCGCAAGAAAATGGGGTAAGCAAAGCCATTGCTTTACAATCTGAAATATTGCAAAGCGATGCCGAGGATTTAAAACAAAGATTCAAGGATTTGCCGGGAAAAGCAAGTGTGGTATTCGGTTTATCAGATGGGTCGGTGCTCTTTTTTTGCAATCTTACTTTGGGCTACTTGCACTACCTTGGACAGGAGCAACTTGAGACAAAATTACGCGAATTAGGTAAGGATCCGTTAGATCCAAACTTCAGTGCCCAAAATTTCGCTCAATTACTAGAGGGGAAGAGGGGGATGATCAAGCCGTGGTTAATGAATCCTAAAAATATATCTGGAGTAGGCAATGCCTATTCTAATGAAGCATTGTTTAGCGCTGGCATTTTGCCCACACGGTTGATTTCAACAATAAGTCATCTTGAAAAAGTAAATCTGTTTAATTCCTTAGTTAACTGTATCAGAGAGTCTATCCGCCTTGGTGGGGACATGGAGGAACCATTTGCTTCCTGGGACGATTTTATTGGAGGGTATAATGCATATTTCAAAGCCTATGATCGGGCGGGAAAATCATGTTTAGTATGTGGAGAAACTATCCGGAAATCTGAAGTCGGGGGAAGAAATGCATTTTTTTGTCCTCACTGTCAAAGGTAGGATTTCTTAAGTTCCTGTAAAGTGAACTCGTTCAGCTAAAACTGAACAATGAGACAATCCATCAGCCGCCTTTTCAATAGAAGTTTGAGTAACCGACAACGACAACAAACGAGACAGAAACCTTTAGGGTATCTGTCTCGTTTGAATGTCATGACCTCCCGGATAATTCGACAGCCATTGATGGCTTAGTGCCACACTTGCCATCCATTTTCCGCCCCTTTTTTTCGACATCGAGATTAGACTTCGTTTTTATCCTTAGCATCAGTTGATTTCAAGGTTGAATTCTCTTGCAGGACAGGAAGGTCGTTATTCAGACTCTGATCCTTCGGGTGGTGTTTCGGCTTAAGCTTTAGTCTCAGTTCGCGCCAGATAGCTAAGAGGAGCATTATTAAAGCTCCCGCAAATGCCGAACCCAAGATTACCAGGACTAAAGGAACATCTTTAGTAACCCATAATAGCTGAATCGTTACTAAGTTAGCATTTTGGACAGCAAAAACCGCAATAAGTAATGAACAAATAAGGGACAAGATGAGTACAAACATCTGTTAACCTCCTCTTGTTATGATTTATTCGACTGCTATCATCCAGATTCCTGCAGTTATTTTACAGAATTCAACTTTATCCACTCTATCGTTCATCCTTGCTTCTGAAGTGTTACTTTTAGGATAGCTTCGTGCTATACTTACATCAAATAACCAAGGAGGCATAACAATGAAAAAGATAATTCTCGTCATGAGCTTATTATTTACGCTTGTTGTTTTAAACGGTTGCGCAAATAAGAACGATACTAAGCCAATTACTGAGGATGTTAAACCGCAAGAGAATAGTCAACCACTTACTGTCCAGGATTATTATCCCATTAAAGAAAATACGAATTATGTGTATGAGGGCAAAGGAATTGAATATGCCTCTTACAATGTTATGGTTGATTATATCGAAGGAAACCGTGTCCAGATAAGGTCTAACAATGGTGGAACAGAGACGGTTAAAGTACTTGAGATAAATGATGGCAAACTGACGGTTTTGTTTGCGAGAGGGGAAAGTTATTACCGAGAAAATCTAATCAAAAGTCCTGGCAATACAGAAGACGTTCTGTTGAAAGAACCATTAGTTGTGGGAACCTCTTGGATTTTGGCGGATGGCAGAAAACGGTCAATAACAAATTTGGAGGCAGAGATAACCACACCTTTAGGTACGTATAAAACGTTGGAAGTTACGACTGAAGGCAAGGATGATAAAACTCAAGACTATTATGCCCCAAATATTGGTCTCGTAAAATCTCTATTTACATCATCCGATGGATTCGAAGTCTCTTCTTCATTAAGCAAACTGGAAAGTAATGTACCACTGACTCAAAACGTTAAATTCTTTTATCCAAATGTAAATGAAGATAAGATCTATTCTGTAAATAAGAAACTTTCTTTTAAGACGAATGATCTAACAAAAAGTGTTTTGGAAAAGGCGTTTAAAGAATTACCTAATGGGGATATATCTAAGGTTTTAGGTCCCAATGCTAAGATTAAAAGTTTATACCTAAATAAGGACAACGTTGCCTATATTGATTTCACAAAGGAATTTACAAGTGAAATGAACGCCGGTTCCAGTTATGAAAGCATGATTTTACAAAGTGTCACAAATACAATCGGAAACTATTACGGGGTTGACAAAGTTTATTTAACTGTCGAAGGCAGTCCATATGCATCTGGACATTATATCATGGACAAAGGTGAGTTCTTTTCTGTAGATTTAAATAATACAGTAGAACTTCGTTGAACGATTCCTTTTGCTGGGTGAGGTGAAGAAGTTATGACTTCATGTCTGCGTTTCTTACAGTGTGCGGGTTTTCGTTTTGACAGTCCTTTCTGGGATGGGCCTGAGAGTTGGACGACATTTCGAAATCAAGATTTATGGCAGTCCTTTCAAGCGGTTCTTGAACTTTGCCAATCAGAAAAAATAGAGTTTCTCTTTCTGACCGGCGATTTATTTGAACAGGAATATGTTCGTAAGGAAACTGTCGAGCGGGTAGCCAGATCGCTGGCTAAATTAGAGGGGACGAGAGTTTTCATAACCCCAGGCAGAAGGGACCCACTGATTATTTCGTCTGCCTATCGACTAACGGTCTGGCCCAGCAATGTCCATATATTTTCAAGCGGAGTTACAAGTGTCAGAATCCCCTCTCATAATGTTACTGTTTACGGAGCGGGATGGACGGCTTATCATCAGGAAAGACCTTTCCTTGATAGTTTTCAACCGGTTAATGACGGCACGCTTCAGCTTATGCTTCTTCATGCAATGGTAGATTCAAATCGGAATAATGAAGGCTTTATTCCGATTCGACATGAACAGGTTTCTTCCAGTGGTTTGGATTACTTAGCCTTAGGTTCCCTTGAAGTTTGGAGTGGAGTTCAACAAGCTGGAAAAACAAACTGGGCAGATTGTGGATCACTTGAAGCCAGAAGTTTTCAGGATAACGGTCCGCATGGCGTGCTTCTTGGGGAGATTCAGAAAGATTCTTCTCGATTTGAATTTCGAGAACTGGGCCAACGTTGGTATATTGAAAAGAATTTCACAATCCAGTCTCAATCTTCTATTGAAGGAATTGCGGAGAAAATAATAGCAGAGACGAGCTTAGAAGAACGGCAAAAGAATCTCTACAGGATCAAGTTATCAGGAAACTTATTAGACGTTGAAGAGTTGGTTCAACCTTTGCAAAATCTTCTCATGACTCAGTTTCGCTTTGTTACAGTTCTCCCTTTAGAAGAGAGAACTCAGTCTCAATTAGAATTTTCGGTGCTTTCTAGAGAGAAGAGTATGGAGGGCTTCCCTACTCTTGAGAAAGTATTCGCTAATAAACTACAAGCACGCTTGATTAATACCGATGAATCGAAAATCAGTAATTACTGGGAGATAGTACAAAAAATCGGAATAACAGCGTTGGGGCAGGGACGGACAGTTGATGAGGATTGAAAGAATTCGGATTAAGAATTATGCTAGTCTGCGGGATGGTGACTGGATATTTCCGCTAGGTCCAGTATTAATTACATTTCAAGATCTAAGCCATCAGAAGTTATTTCGTGATCTTCTGCTGACCTTATTTTATGATCAGAAGGAATCACAATTATTAGGTCAAGGACCTGACTCATTGATCGAAGTGTGGATGTCTGGAGAAAGTGCTCGCTATAATATTCGGGTTGAATATCTCAAACAGGAAAATGAATTGAAGAGATATTCGAAAGTATTTGATGAAACCGGACAGACAGTTTGCCTGCCGGAAAATATGACCCTGGGGGAATATTTATTTAATGCGCAATTACAGGCTTTTTTACAAGGCGGAATTGTGCAATGGCCAGAAAGGGACCACCAGGATGAGCTTATTTCACTCATTAGCAACTTGAGCCAGGGTGGAGATGAGAGGCTTTCGTTGAGGAAAATGAGGGCTTCTCTTGCCGGAGCTCAAAAAAGAGTGAAAGAGCAAAGAGAAAGTATGGAACTTATAAAGGCTGAATATGATGACCTCAGGCTTGAATGGGAGACCATACATCGACAGCAAGAGGATGAACGGTTACTCCAAATAGAAATTAAAAATCTTCAAGAAAAGGAAGCAATTTTAATCGAGAGTATCGCCGCGACTACAAAAATTCAAATGCGCATAGAGTTGCTTAGGCAAAACCCTGATTATCGTGAATTACGTCAACTTCGAGATGAGATAAAGCAGTTAGAAGATCGCCGGCAATGTTTAGAGGCTGAATTGAAGTCTATTTCTGGTGAGTCATCAACGGATCAGATAATCGAAACCTTTCGTGAAGAATGCATGAAGTGGGCTTGTATTCAAAAAGAAGCAGAAAGCTTAGCTGATGAGGTACAGTTGCGCTCAAAACTAATTGATGAGACCCAAAATCTTCTGCTTACATCCGGCTATCAGCGATTTAAGGAAGACGAGGATTTGCAACTAAAGCTGGTAAGAGAGGAACGGAATGTTGCACAAGATAAGCTGAATAAGCTTATTCCCATAAAACAAGAGCTCGAAAAACTTGAAATTACAGCCTTGGAGGAAAACACTCTTTTTGCTGATTTGGCCATAATGTCTGACGTCACAGAGGCTGATATTAGCAGAATCGCGAAAAAAGAAAAGAAACTAGAACAGTGGCGGGGGTCTAAGGTTTTGGGCACTTTAGATCGGCTTTTACGGAAGCGTTTAGGGATGAAAAGGTATGATGAAATCTTATCATCTTATCTTCTTAATTATTACCAAAGGTATCTTGTGTCAGACTATCAGGAATTCACGAATAAACTCAAAAAATTTCATAATCAACAAAAACGGTTTCAAATAGTCCAAAGACAGATGGAAAAATTGCAAGAAAAAGTTGATCAAGAAAGTAAATTACTCAAAATTGTAAATTCCCGTAATGAAAGCTTAAAACAAGCTTTTACTGCGGTTAATGTTGCTGATTTTTCAGAATGGTTGCTAGGTTGGGCAGACTATCAGCAGAAGAAAAAGCAACTGTCGTTAGAACTTAACCAGATGAATCTAGCAGCAGAACAGAAGTTAATTCTAGAAAAAAATTTAGAGGAATACTCGGAACGTATGATTGAAAATTTAAAGAATTGGGGAATTCCGACGACTGATCGAGAGGAAGTGCTTGAAGCAGTATTCAAAGTGGCTAGACAGCTTCAAGAGAGAGATGAAGTTAAGCTGGAAATTGCTTTTTTATCGGAGCGTTTTGAAAGAAGGCTAGGTGATCGAGATATGGAGAAGATTTCAGATATCTTGGAACCTTTAGCGGAATTGGAACGTGAAAATCTCCTTTCTAATGAAGAAAGGCAGATGGAACTGACTTCTTGGGACAAAAGGCGAGTGGAAATGCGCCAAGAAATAGAAGATCTCAATCAACGGCTTCAGGGCATGCGCCGGAAAATAACTTCTTTGTCTGTTCTTGAGAAGAACATAGAACTCAGGAAAAGTCAGTGGACAGGGTATGAAGACTTACGCCATGCTTTAGACGATGCGCAGACCTTGTTGGAATTATCTTGGCAAGAATGGCAAACTAAATACGAAAAGACACTGAGTGAAGAAAAACAGTGGATTTTTGATCACAGTTTCCCTTCAGTCCCCTTTAAAATAGAAGGGGAGAGTGCAGCGAAAAGGAACTATTTTTCTTACCGTATGGCGGTTGCACAATTAGCGCTTACGCCTAATACCGAAATACCCTTATTATTCTCAGTTGAAAAAATAACTAATGAGGATCCGATTTTTTGGGAAGATGTAATACGATATCTTTATAATTTGTCATTTTCCAGACAAGTGGTAATTAGTACCACGGATCCTAATCAGGTTGAAAAACTTTCAAGTAAAGGTTGGCACCCTCTGTGCTTTGGAGCTTGAACCAATATATTGAAGCAAAACACTGAGATTACAATGAGGGTGGGTGGGTTAGAATAGAGAACTCAGCCCTCTTTTTTTTGTAAGAGGAAATTAATAATTAATATTTTGTTCTTGGTTCAAATATAAATAGTTTAGTATTTTCCAGATTAAGTTGACAATCAAGGCAGAATAATAGAAAATAATAGGGGATTAAGTCAATTAAGAATGATTGATATTCTAAATCAAATTTACCCAAATATAATTTAAGGGGGTTCTATGAAAAAAGTTGGCGATTTACCTGTAAAGCAATACTTAGAAAATCTAAAAGCTAAGATTTTCACAATAAAGAATATACCTTGGAAATCTCCAAGAGTTATAGGCGGATCTCTTGCTCTTTTGCTCCTTATGGGGAGTGGAATAGTTTATCTGAATTCAACCACTTCAGCTGTCTTTATTGTTGTAAATGAAGAAAAGATTGGCCTTGTCGCTGATCAAGATCAAGCTGGAGAAATGATCAATCAGATTCTCACTGAAAAAGGAGAACCATTCGGCATTGCAGCTAAAACTCATGATAGTATTACTTACTCTTCAGTTCGAATAAAGAATGCAGAGTTTAGATCTCTATCTAAGTCAGACTTAGCAGAAGACATTTCTTATTATGTTGATGGAGTTATGTTAAAGGTCAATAAAGAACCAATCTTTGTTCTGGCCAATGCTGAAGACGGAGAGAAATTGCTTAAAGATTTTCAAGAGTACTACACAAAGCCGAGTGATAAAAATCAAGTATCATCTGTCTCTTTTGAAGATGAAGTAGAAACACAACCGGTAGAGGCTCCCTTGGAACAAATTGTCTCCTACGAGCAAGCCCTAGAAAAGCTTAAACAAGGCAATTTGCAAAAAGTGGAATATACTGTTCAGGAAAAGGATTCTTGGTGGCTCATAGCACGGAAAAACGATATGAAGACAAAAGAAGTTTTAGCCAGTAATCCAGGGACAAATGAAGATACCATTCTTAAACCTGGGGAAAAGATCATGTTGGACAAGATTTCGCCTTACATAACAGTCGTAAGTGAAGGAGTCCGCACGGATACTGAAACGATACCTTTTGATGTAGTCACTGAAACTGACACAAGTTTGCCGAGCGGAGAAACGAAAGTTAAGCAAGCCGGAAGTGATGGACAAAAGGAAGTTCAATATGCTTACGTCCAAAAAAATGGTCAGGTGGTTACCCAAACCGTTAAAGATGAAAAAGTACTCAAAGAAGCTGTTTCCCAAATAATTGAGAAAGGGCCGCAACGTGTTACTGTTGCCTCTTCTCGAGGTAGTGGGAGCATTGTTTCCGGGCTGTCATGGCCGCTAAGAGGACCGATAACTTCTTACTTCGGATATCGTCATTCTGAATACCATACAGGCATTGATATTGATGGTGATCAAGGCGATCCGTATACATCTGCAGGTGCTGGTAAGGTTGTAAGTGCTGGATACAGTGGCAATTATGGTTACACCATTACCATTGATCATGGCAATGGTGTTATGACACGCTATGCCCATTCTACCAAACTTTTAGTTTCCTCAGGACAGAGCGTATCTAAAGGGCAGACGATTGGTTTAGTGGGATCAACTGGCCGCTCAACTGGCTCACATCTCCATTTTGAAGTAATTGTCAATGGAGACACAGTTAATCCACTTAATTCTTTGCGTTAGCATTTTAACAAGGAATATAAGAGTCTTAGGCACATTTTAAAGTAGTGCCTAAGACTTTTTTTGTGTTATCGCCCAACTTGAAATCATGTCACCCTCTATTCTTAGCAAGCACTAATTTTGAATGTCCTGTTCGAGTCTGGACAATGCATTGTGGAAGTTTAACCTTGACACTCCGACAACTTATCTGTTATCATTGGGTTGTCAGTAAAATAATGTTTGCCTTTAAGGCTGAATTTCCCAAAAGGAAAACGAGGGAACCGCTTTTAGGGTTAGGCGCCCAAAAGTTGGGTATTTAATGCTTAGACCCCTGAGCCAATCAACTTCGTAAGCGGTTTGTATCATTTTAATGCGTTTTTTTCCTTTGGGAACCGAAAAGGGTTCTCTTTAATTTTGCCTTTGCTTGCCATACTTTGTTTATGGCAAAGAGCGGGGAATCTGAAACTTTAATTTAGTATAATTTGGAAGGAGATTGAAAAATGAAACAATTTAAAAGACTTCTCGCTGTTACGTTAGCTTTGTCCCTTTTTGGATTAGCAGGTTGTGGAGCATCGGGGACTGAGAGTAATGCTAAATCTGCCTTAGAAACCGCAAAGGAAAGAGGATATGTGGTTGTTGGATTTGCCAATGAAAAGCCTTATGCATATCAAACACCAGACGGAAAGCTTACTGGAGAAGCTGTTGAAGTTGCCAGGACAGCTCTCAAAAATATGGGTATTAATGAAATGAGAGGAGAATTAACTGAATTTGCTTCTCTGATCCCCGGACTTAATGCCAAGCGCTTTGACATGATTACTGCTGGTATGTTCATTAATCCGGAAAGAGCAAAAGAAGTAGATTTTGCTAATCCTGAGTACAGTATTGGAGAGGGGATTGCCGTTAAAAAAGGAAATCCGCTTAATATTCACAGTTACGAAGATATCGCAGCTAATCCCAAAGCAAAAATAGCCGTTCCTGGAGGAGCGATTGAGTATGATTATCTCCTAAAATCTGGAGTTCCACTGAAGCAAATTATGACTGTTCCGGATATGCCAGCTGCCTTATCCGCTCTCCAATCCGGACGTGCCGATGCCCTTACTGCCACTGGACCATCTGTCCAAGCAACGCTTGAAACTGCAAACAATCCAGATTTAGAAAGAGTCATGGACTTTAAGCAACCGATTATTGACGGCAAAGAAGTCCTAGGTTATGGTGCTACAGCCTTCCGCAAAGAAGATAAGGATTTCCGTGAGGCTTTTAACAGTGAACTTGAAAAGCTCAATAAATCCGGTGAATTACTGAAGATCATTTCTCCCTTCGGATTTACCGAACAAGAGTTGCCTGGTGATAAAACGGCTGAAGAGTTAAGCAAAGCCGCAAGCTAGTTAATTCCTAGTCAATTGCGCCAGTGAATAAACTTCTAAGAATACTGAAAAGTGCTTGCTAAAACCTTTCCGAAAGGGGTCGGTGTAAACCTATGTGGTTTGATATTCTCCCTTCTTTCTGGGAGGGAACAAAAATAACAATTGAACTAACGCTATTCTCCGCTGTCATTGCCTTTTTTCTCGCTTTTGCGGCAGGATTTGGCCGGCTTTCAAAATTCAGAGCAGTCCGCTTGCTAGCTGCAACCTATGTCGAGATTTTTAGAGGAACATCCTTGTTTGTTCAACTCTTCTGGATATACTTTGCTTTGCCGTTGTTCGGAATTATGTTACCAAAAATGGTCGCCGGTGTATTGGCGCTCTCCCTTAATGCAGGCGCCTATGGGTCTGAGATTGTGCGCAGTACTATTATTTCTGTGCCTAAAGGACAAACGGAAGCAGCTATTGCCCTTAATATGACCCCTTGGCAAAGAACCCGGTTGGTTATATTGCCACAAGCTTTAGTAATGATGCTTCCAGCCTTCGGCAATCTAATAATCGAATTGCTTAAAGGCACTGCACTTGTGTCCCTGATAACCCTTTCAGACTTAACATTTGTTGCTACAGTTCTCAATTCCTCAATTATGCGACCAACCGAAATATTTTCAGTCTTGTTAATCATCTATTTTGTCATCTCCCTGCCCTTCACTAAAGGGATTCAGTGGATTGAACACAGGTTATCTGCGGGGAGGTATTAAGTATGTGGAACTGGGAATATGCTTTCAAGATCTTACCAGAGATTTTAACGGCATTGAAAATAACTGTTTCTGCCACTTTTGTCGCTTTTGCTGTTGCTTTAGTTGTGGGTCTGATGCTGACTCTTGCCCGCAGATCCAATTTTAAACCGCTCTCCTTATTTGCGGGTGGGTTTGTGGGGTTTGTCAGAAGTACTCCTCTTTTAGTGCAACTATATTTTATCTTCTATGTCCTGCCTGAGTATGGACTGTCCCTTACTCCATTTGTTGCTGGGGTTATTGGTTTAGGACTTCACTACAGCACCTATCTTGCCGAGGTATATAGAGGAGGAATTGAGTCAATTCCTCCTGGACAATGGGAAGCGGCTAAAGCACTTAATTTTTCCACCCTTAATACATGGAAGAAAATTATTTTGCCCCAATCCATTCCGCCTGTAATACCGGTAATGGGGAACTATCTAATAACTATGTTTAAAGAAACTCCCATACTCTCAGCGATTACCCTAGTAGAGATAATGCAAACGGCTAAGATGCTTGGTTCTCACTCATTCCGCTATCTGGAAGCTTTTACAATAGTGGGAGTGTTGTTCCTGGTATTGAGTTATTCATCCTCGCTTATGGTGAGGCGCTTGGAAGTTCGACTAAATCTCAGATAGCCCTAAGTGAGAAAATTTTCGAAGGAGGTTGATCGTATGAGTGTACCATTGAAATTAATCTATAATGAGGACCCAACCAAAAATATTGACTGCGAAGTTCGTAAAAATATAGTACGTCCGATTGTCACTTATAACAATATCAGTAAGTCATATGGTGATCTTCAAGTTCTCAAGAATATCGACCTTGAGATTGCGCCAGGTGAAAAGGTAGCTTTAATTGGACCCAGTGGATCGGGTAAAACGACTTTAGCCCGTCTGCTTATGACCTTGGAAGAACCAACTTCCGGTACAATTGAAGTTGAAGGGGAAATGCTCTGGCATCAGAGAGTAAACGACAAACTGATTAAGGCCAACGAAAAACACCTTCATCAAGTACGGGGTAACATCGGTATGGTCTTTCAGCACTTTAACCTCTTTCCACATATGACAATTTTACGAAACGTCATGGAAGCCCCCCGAAATGTGCTGGGACTAAGTAAGGAGGAAGCTAAAGAACGGGCTGTGAAGATGCTTGAACAAGTAGGGCTTTCGAGCAAAATTGATGCCTACCCTGCACAGCTTTCCGGAGGACAGAAACAACGTGTAGCAATTGCTCGTGCTCTAGTTATGCGCCCGAAAGTGATGCTTTTTGATGAGCCCACTTCGGCACTCGATCCGGAGTTAGTCGGTGAAGTATTGGAAGTGATAAAAGCGATCGCTTCAGAAGGAGAAATGGCTATGCTTTTGATCACCCATGAAATGGACTTTGCAAAAGACGTAGCAGATCGAATTTTGTTCTTTGACCAAGGGAGGATTATTGAACAAGGGCCGCCGAAGAAGATATTTAATAATCCTGAAAGCGAACGATTACAAACATTTTTAAGTCGATTTAATCGGCATTAAAATAAATTGCTTAAAAGCGGGCCATTTGGCTCGCTTTTTAATTTTTAAGTCCTGAAAAAATGTACGCGTTTTTACTAATTTCGACAGTTATTAACTATTGAAGTATATAACCCCCTATTGGTATGTTGAAAATTCCTATTGTCAATTGCCCCGATTTATGATACATATATAGTATAATACGCATGGGGGGTATGGGGGATGAAGAAGGATGATTTTATTTCTCGCAGAACATTTTTTAAGAGAACTACTGCGGCCGGTTTACTTGGAGCATTAGCAGCAACGGGTCTTAACAAGCCTGTTCAGGCCGCAGGTTTGAGTAATGGAAAGTTGGGTACTCTGATTGATCTATCAAAGTGTGACGGGTGTAAAAGTTATGGCACACCACTTTGTGTCGAAGCATGTGGTAAGCATAACCAGGAACGATTCCCAGAACCTCAAAAGCCTTTAAAGAAATACTGGCCACAAGATAAAGTTGAAGACTGGTCTAATAAGCGAGATCTCAAAAGCCGTTTGACTCCTTATAATTGGACGTTTGTCGATCATGTTAAAGTTAAGCATAACGGGGCCGAGCAAGAAATTTATGTTCCAAGACGATGTATGCATTGTGATAATCCGACCTGCTCAAAGTTATGTCCTTTTAGCGCGATCACTAAAGATACCACCGGGGCTGTATCCATTGATGATGAAATATGCTTTGGAGGGGCAAAATGTCGTGACGTATGTCCATGGGGTATTCCACAACGTCAAGCTGGAGTTGGAATTTATTTAGATATTGCACCGGACTTAGCTGGTGGTGGAGTCATGTATAAGTGCGATATGTGCGTTGATCTTTTGGCAGAAGGTAAAAAACCCGCTTGCGTAAGTGCCTGCCCCACAGGGGCCATCTCCATTGGTCCGAGAGATGACATGAGAAACCTTGCTTACGAAAAGGCTAAAGAAATTAATGGTTATGTCTATGGGGATAAAGAAAATGGGGGAACCGCAACTCTTTATGTTTCTGCAGTTCCGTTTGAGATGATTGATGATGCGATTAAAGCGGACAAAGCGACCAAAAAGGACACTGCCCCAGGCCGCCCTGGTATGCCTGTTAATGTTGAAAATTATCTTTCTACAGGAAAAGGAATGTTTATAAGTGCGGTAATGGCTCCATTCGCAGGGGCGGCGGTTGCCGGTTTAACTGCTTATCGAACCATAAAAGGGGATAAAGCAAAACGAATACAGCATAACTCGACCAAACAAGGAGGGGAGAATAACGATGGCGAAGAAAATATCTAATACAAAGCAAAGTAAAATATTACGACAAAGCCTTGCCAATCGGTTTGTCCATTGGACAACTGCTCTCTCAGTCCTGTTGCTTATTATCACGGGCTTAGGGCAACTTCCCTTGTATACTCGGTACAATGTCACTAAATTGCCGGGAGCGGAATGGCTTGGAGATTATTTTATTACCATTAACTTGCATTATCTAGGGGCGCTTGGGCTATTGTTTGCGGTATTTTTCCATCTTGTATATGCATTTGCCCGCCGAGAGTTTGATATTTTCCCGCGTAAGGGTGATATGAAAGAATCTTATCTGATTATCAAAGCAATGCTGACCAAAGGTAAAGAGCCCGCTTCGGATAAATACCTAGCCGAACAACGTGTAGCTTATTTGTTTATCGGGGTAAGTCTTCTCTTATTGATTGTTACGGGTTTGATTAAGACTTTTAAGAATGTTCCAGGTATAGAACTTTCACATTCTTTCTTGTATTGGAATACTGCTTTGCATAACCTGGGTACGGGCTTAATTATCTTTGGCATAATTGGGCACTTAGCAGCATTTTTGCTTAGAGAAAACCGCCCGCTTCTTCCGGGGATGTTCACGGGGTCAATTAACCGGGAGTATGTCAAACATCGTCATAGTCTTTGGTATGAAAGACTCCTTCGCGATGGAGAAATCAATGAATCTCATCTCGATGTATCAGAAACTCATATTCGCGCGGTCGATTCGAGACATGATAATTATAAGAATCAGTCCTTGTAGCCGGATTAACACAAAGGAAGAACTCCTCACAAATAGTCGTGAGGAGTTCTTTTGATATTGTGGAGATGTTTCAGAGATTATCTGCCCGTGAAGACAGGTTTTCTTTTTTCGAGAAAGGCTGTAACCGCTTCGCGTAAATCTTCCGTACCGCAACAAAATGTAGATTGAGACTGTTCGAAGAGTAATCCAGTCTGGACGCTGCTTTCATTAGCTAAATTAATCCCTTTCTTAGCAAAACGAATCCCTGCTGGAGGGAAGTCCGCCATTTTATGGGCAAGCTTCATCGCTCGTTCATTAAGTGCTTCTTTTTTAACTAAAATTTCAACCAAGCCAATTCGCAATGCTTCTTCTGCATCAATTTCTTCACAGCCCATAATCAGTCGCTTTGCCTGTCCTATACCCACCAGATGGGTTAAGCGGGTAGTTCCTCCCATATCGGGAGATAAACCAAATCGTACTTCAGGAAGAGAAAACTTAGCATTCTCAGCGGCTATTCTAATATCGCAACCGAGAATTAGTTCAGTAGCAGAACCATAGCACAGGCCGTTTATCGCTGCAATAACCGGGATAGGAAGCTCCTGCCAAAAAGAGTACAAATTTTGCAGCCATACAAGGTTATCCATTATAAACTGGGAACTGACACTCTGTAAGAATTTAAGGTCAATTCCAGCAGAGAAGTTTTCACCATTCGCGTTTATTATGATTCCTGCCAGGTTATGGTCATTTAGGATTTCCTTTTGGATTTCCTCTAATTCATAAAGAAAATCCGAACCAACTAAATTGAATCCTTTGGCATTATCAAGAGTTATTATTCCGATTTTGCCATCCCTATTAAAAGCAAGATGTTTTCCATAGCTCATTTTTTTTATTCCCCCATTTCTATTGCATTCTTGTCTACTTGTACTGTAATATATTTTAACTGGAAAATCTATGCTATTTGGGCTGATGAAGCAAATAAATGAATTTAAATTCATTTATAGCGAATACAATTGCACTGAGGATAGACTTATGCCGAAGGGGCATATCCACAGACTACATTCGCGCCGTAGGATGGAGTCTACCTCCTTCGCGCCAAGTGTTCCTATTGGGAAAGGTGCTCGGCGATACGCTATCCTACGCCGGTAGGCATTCCTAGTGGGACCACGGCTTCGGCGATATTCTCCACCGGAGACTATCGTACTGGAGACTATTGTCACCGAAGTAGAATAAGGAACACCCATTTGAAGAAGTGGGTGTCTCGGAATTGATTAAGTAAAACTAGGTATATTTGCTTAGTAAAGAGTAGAGTCTAGTTAAAATGGGATTGAAAAATGAAGTGAGTAGTATTTAGTTAGCTCGAGCTGAGATGAGCTACGAGAAGTAAAATGATAAGAAACTGGTTATAGAAAGAATGGGTGGAATATGAGAGTCATTATTGTTGAAGGGAAAACCGATAAACAGCGTTTGCTCCAGATATTGGATGAACCAGTCGAGATAGTTTGCACATATGGAACCTTAGGTTTGGATAAATTGGAAGAGTTGATAGCGAATTACAGTGATGATGAAGTTTGCGTGCTCCTGGATGCAGATGATGCAGGTGATAAAGCCAGGCGGTTATTTAAACAAGAATTTCCTAACGTTCGGCACTTATACACCCACCGAATGTATAGAGAGGTGGCGACCACTCCGCTTAGTGTCTTGGCCAGGATTCTCGAGGGCGCTTATTTCGCTGTGAAGATTCCAGACGCTGAAGAACTATTTTGAGAAACATGAAATAAACTCCACCTCTAAGGAATATTATTATTCAGAATAGTAGGAATCTGGTCGTTGATGTAGAATAACTAGATTATAATTACTTAAGAGGGTGGAGATTTAATGAATGACTTAGCATTGGAAGCTCGTTCGCGTGCAGGTAATAAATTCAGAAATGGTCTAAACTGTTCTGAGTCAATCGTGCATACTTTTAATGAGATGCTCAACAATCCAGTAAGTTCAGAGGCTTTAAAAATGGCTACTGGTTTTGGAGGAGGATTAGGGCATGCCGGGTGTATGTGTGGTGCCTTAACAGGCTCCGTCATGGTACTAGGACTTTTTAAGGGTCGCTTTGAACCCGAAGAAGCTAGAGAGCCTGCTTATAACTTAGCTCACGACTTTCACGATCGATTCCTTAAAGAATACGGAGCTACTTGTTGCAGGGCCTTAAATCTCCATGAGTTTGACTCACAAGAGCATTTGCGCGGATGTTTAAAACTTACTGGAGGAACGGCTAAGTTGCTGATGGAGTTCATTCAAGAAAAGGGATTAGTTGATGCTGATTTTTCTTGGCCTACTATAGCTTAAGAGATCTTACATTGTAACAGTACCAGCAATAATAAGAGCAAGCAATTATCTTTATTGAAAGATAATTGCTTGCTCTTATTATGTAGTCATTTTCTCTAGTTTTCTTGAAGTTGTGATTCAGGTTCTGCAGAAACGACCTCCACTTTAGGGTGGTGCAGTTCATCGCTTTGACTGACTATGATGTCCGCTTTTTTAGTCTTTAGAGATTCTTGAATAAAGGATTGAAGATCATCTGCTAACTTTTTTCCTTTTGTCGCGAGATCAGTTCCCTGATGTTTTAAGGTGCCAGCATGATGAAGAGTGATGTCCCCGACGCGTTCTAAAACAGTATCGGTTTTTTCTTGAATACCTTGACGTAAAGCTTTGCCGCTTTTAGGGGCAAACATTAGGCCGACAACGGAGCCTACTAAGCCTCCAACAAGTGCTGCAACCGCGATCGTGCTTAGAGAAGGGCTTTTATCAGTTCTTAGAATCTTTTTCATATTCTCATCCTCTCCTTACGTTAATTACATATTATGGTATGGGTGTTGTTATAATTATATCATGAGTTAACCTAGATCGTTACTTTTTTAACTAATTGACGTTTATAAAGCATAGAAAGTTTTGAGAATCTACTCAGTTTTGATGATTTGTAAGAAATTAAAATTAAACTTGACGGACAACAACACGTGTACCTTCAACAGCTATTACTTTGACCCTTGATCCACTGGTTACAAACACTCCCTCTGTAACAACGTCAAGTCGTTCACCACTGAAATCAGCTGTCCCTGCTGGGCGTAATTGACAGAGTGCAATTCCGTGTTTGCCCAAGAAGATTTCGTAGCTTCGCAGGGGCGCTGTGTAGCCTTCTTCTTGGGTTTGGCAAGTTTTCAGAGAAAATCTATCCCAAATAAAACGAGTTTGAGGCAGGCGGAAACTCAAGGCGAATAGTCCTGCGAAAGAAAGCAGTAATAAACATATAAGAAAGAAGCCTAGAGCAAAAGAATCAACCGATTGCATAATCGCTATACTCAGAGTAATGATACCAAATAGACCGAGAATGCCTCCGGGAACAAAAATCTCCAAGATGAGGAGTACGATACCGATAACAAATAAAGTAGCAACTAATCCAGTCCCCAACGTTTCCACCTCTTTCCTTATAGACCTTTACTAGATTATATAACATGTTCCTGCTTAATTGGCAATTCTAGTCACGTCTCCCAAGATAATTGTGTATATTCTAAAATTCTCTTTTAATTAATAGGGTATGGGTGGAAAGTAATGAGACAGGCTTGCATATAAAAAATAGTAAGCTTTATTTGGGAGGAATCTACTTTGGAATTAATGTATACTTTCCCAGCGGTTATTGGCTTAGGGGCCCTGCATTCTTTAGAACCGGGGCATGGAAAAGGAGTGATTACTGCTTATTTAATTTCTTCCGGTGCTAAAATGAAAGAAGCTATTATGATTGGGTTAATTTCGGCATTGGCCCATACACTCTCAATTGTCCTTTTAGCTGTTTCGGCTTCGACTGCGGTAAAAGTATTTGTGCCAGAAAATTTAATCCATTGGCTCCAACTTGTCTCTGGAATTGTCGTTATTTATATAGGGCTTAATATAATTACTCAACGACTCTTTAATAATTATGAGAAAAAGCAAAAATTTCACAACACCCTGCACAGTCATAATTGCGATAGTCATTGTAATCATAATCATGTTAAGTTGAAGACTAATCCTTCCAGCCGATTGGATTTATTCCTGACTGGTTTTTTTACTGGAATTGTTCCCTGTCCAAGTGCCCTGGCGATTCTTCTTGCCGCAGTTTCAGCGGATAAAATCCCTTTAGGCTTAGGATTGGTTGGAGCTTTCTCAATCGGAGGTGCTATTACGATGGTAGCCATTGCACTATTTGTTGTTCGAGCCAGTCATACAATGAAGAAACTGGAAAAATGGCAGGTGGTTAATCGTTTAGCATTGGTTTCTTCTTGTTTGATTATATTTCTAGGTGGGGCAGTAATTTTCCAATCCATTAATCATATAGGGGTATCTTCTGCATTCTAGATTAATTACGCTGAGGTTTAGCGCCCTTTAGGTCAGGGGTCAAGTAAATATCCAGTGCATGTGCAGTGTCTCGATGACACTCTAAACAAGATTGCGATTTCTTGATAGTTTCGTAGTGGTTTACCTTAGCTGTATTTTTTAGGTGTATCGTATCCGGATAGCTCTCGCTGTCCCCTAAATGACAGGTGAGACAATTTAGATCAGAGAGAACAGCGCGAGTAGGAACGGTAAAGTCACCGCTATAGTGTTGAAATACATAGTTTAATCCTCGGGCCTTAGCGTGGAATTTCCCCAATTCACCTCTAGGTTGATGGCATTCTAAACAGTTAAGGTTGTAATGAGGGGATTGCTGCCAAGATGTAACGTATTCTTTAACCTCATGGCACTTGGCACAAAAAGAAGGCCCGGAGGTCGCAACATAAGCTATTTGAAATAGGAAATATGAACCTATGATTGCTATAAGACTTCCCAAAATAGCCTTCTTCCACATAAGAGTTCCTCCTTTAATACATGAAAAATAGTATGTACAAATAAATTTTTTTTATCATAATTGACATGTATTAATCAATTCCGAGGACACCCACTTCTTCAAGTGGGTGTTCCTTATTTTACTTCCGTGACGATAGTCTCCAGTACGATAGTCTCCGGTGGAGAGTATCGCTGAAGCCGTGGTCCCAATAGGAATGCCTACCGGCGTAGGATAGAGTATCGCTGAGCGCCTTTCCCAATAGGAACACTTGGCGCGAAGGAGGTAGACTCCATCCTACGTCGCGAATGTATTAAGTTGGTTTTAACTTTAATGAGTCATTTATAACTTGAAATAAAATTGATGGTTTTAGAAATATTCAGAATGAATGAGTTTAGGCAATAAATAAATAGATATAAATCTTGTGGCGTGAAAATTGCATAACATAACACTGGTATATATGAAAAAATGTAGAGAGGTGTATGTCGTTGAATTTAGGTATTAGACAAAATTGGACTCCATTGATTTTTGCAGTAATAATGGTATTGATCGGTCTCGTATTTAAAGATACTGGTTATTTATTCACCATATTAATCGTAAGTATTGTTGGTTTAATTGCTATTATCCACTTTCAAACCCATCAGACATCGAAACTGCTAGCTTTATCTATTGAAACATTGAAATGTGGATCATTGGGAGATTATCTGATTTTGGAAAAAGGTGTCCGTGCAATTAGAATGCTCTCAGATGAGTTGATCCGAATTAAACAAAGTGGGAATACCGACAGGATGGCAGTTATTAAAATACAAAAAGAACTTTTAAGCCAGAATAAACAGATTTTAGCTTTAAGTTCATTTTGGGAACCGGATGCTTTTGATGGAAAAGATGATCAATTTCGAAATGATGAGTACTATGACAAAGGTCGTTTTACCTCCTACATATATTGGGAAAATGGGGGTATTGAGGTAACCCCTCTCAAAAATGTATATGATGAAAAATGGTATTCCCTGCCTAAACAGACTCGTAAGATTGCAATCCTAGACCCTTATGAATATGAGTTAAACGGGAAGTCAATTTTAATGACCAGTATTATGCTTCCGATTATTATTAAGGGGAAATTCCTAGGTGCTATCGGTACGGATATTCAATTAAAAGAGGTTAAAGAAATTAAAAAAGATGTAGTATTTTATGATAATCCCTATAGAACGCTTAATTTTCACAGTATCATGGAAGATGTTCAGCAACGAAAAGATGAGTTTGGAATTCTTGCCCAAGTTATCTGTGCTGCTAATATTAACCAAAGAGAGATTTTAAAGCACTTATCTGTAACATCACATCAAGTCGCTACTACTGCTCAAGAACTAACGACTATTTCTCAACAGTCAGCTATTGCAGTTGAAGAGGTGGCCAAAACAATTGAACAAATTGCTGGGAGTGCAACGGATCAAGTTAGAGATACAGAAAATGGTGTTCAGCAAATGACACAATTAGGAGAAATTATTTTTAAGAACCAGCAGAATTTGCAGGATGTAAACGATTCTATCGAGTTTGTTGAGACTATGAAGACTGAAGGCAGTATAGCCATTAAGGATTTAACTGTGAGGACGGAAGAGAGAGAGCGCTATACTGAACGAATCAGAGAAAGAATTAACGAAACTAATCAAAGTGCCGAAAAAATTCATACAGCTAGTCAAATGATCCAAGCGATTGCTGACCAAACCAATTTATTAGCCTTGAACGCCGCGATTGAGGCAGCGCGAGCAGGCGAAGCGGGAAGAGGTTTTGCGGTTGTATCCGAAGAAATTAGAAAGTTGGCAGAACAATCAACCCAATCGACAAGAGATATTGAGCTAATCGTTCAAGAATTACAATCAAATTCCCAAAATGCTGTAGATGTAATTGCTAAAAGTTCAGCAATTGCTCAAAAACAAGAAGATAGCATTTTGATCACTATTGAAAGATTTAAGGGAATAGCTGTTGCAATTGAAAAGACAAAAGCAATAATGAATACTCTAAATCTTTCAGGTCAGGAGATGGAGAAGAAAAAGGTTCAAATTATTGAGATTCTAAAAAATCTTGCCAGTATTGCTGAAACCAATGCAGCCAGCACTGAACAGGTATCGGCTACTTCTGAAGAGCAAGCTGCATCTATGACAGAAATAGCGAATGCTAGCCAAGGAATGTCCGAACTTGCAAAGGAATTGCAACAGTCCTTCGATAAATTTGACATAAATTGATTTCTCAAAATACCTTGGCAGAAATTGAACTTAGTTCGCAAGTTGATGATACAAGGAAAGAATCTTAGAAATGATGATTAGGATACTCCTTATTATGGTAAAATGGAAATGTATTGTTTTATGATTAGAAATAGTAAGGAGAGATTTTGTGAGAAAACAATTAACCCTTCTTAGTTGCTTTTTGTTTATGCTAGCTCTTATACTTAACGGCTGTGGCAGTGAGATCTCACCTACAGCCGTGGAACAACCTGCAGAGGTGGAGAGCACTGCCGCTAAGGAAGTACTGGCGGCTGCGCCAGTCTACAAACGAACAGAAATTATTTCGTCGCCAAATGAAGCAAAACAACTTCTGCTTGATGGAAATGAGCGCTTTACTGCAGGTAAGCCTTTGAGTAAGGATCTAAGTTTTGCAAGACGAAGTGAATTGATGAAGAACGGTCAGCATCCATTTGCGGTTATTTTAAGTTGTTCAGATTCGAGGGTTCCTCCCGAACTTCTTTTTGACCAAGCCTTGGGTGATTTATTCGTTATCCGAATCGCTGGAAATGTGGTTACCCCAGTTGAATTAGGAAGTGTAGAGTATGCTGTTGAGCATCTGAATACTCCTTTAGTCGTAGTTCTCGGTCATGAAGAATGTGGTGCGGTAACTGCTGCTGTGCAGAATGGGGAAACACATGGCAGTATCACAGCCATTCTAGATAAAATAAAGCCTGCAGTGGACAGAGCTACGGCTATGGGCGCCAGTAAGAGCGAACTGATTGCAAAGAGTGCAGAGTTAAATGTTCAGAATGCTAAAATAGATATCTTAAAGAGTCCGATTATTGAAGAACGTTTGAAAGCAAACCAAGTAAGTGTTTTAGGGATTATGTATGATCTTGATGAGGGTGTACTGAAGTTGATTGATTAGTAAGTGAAGCAATTAAGTAAGTAGTCATTCTTTTATGTTAGTTAGGTCAAACAACTAATTTTAAGCCCTGAGAGAAATCTAAAATATTAAAACATAATAATCTGAAGAGGTCTAAATGTATTAAATGGCTCCCCCATAACTAATGCCAGGGGAGCCTTTGGCAGGTTGTAACCTAAGTCAAACAGGGTGTGGAAAAATAAGGTATATACTTAAGAAGGACTTTAATGGAGTTCTGTCGAATAACAAATAGTTGTGACCATCTAAAAAATAGGATTTTAAAGGAGCTTTTATGGAATTTATAGCCTTACTAATTGATTTTATTCTCCATATCGATAAACACTTAGTTGAAATAATTCAGAACTACGGGACTTGGACTTATTTAATTCTTTTCCTTATTATTTTCAGTGAGACCGGATTTGTGGTTACACCCTTCCTTCCAGGAGACTCATTACTTTTTGCGATTGGGGCCTTAGGGGCAAAAGGTGCGTTAGACTTTAAGTCAGCACTTGTACTTCTCATCCTTGCTGCGGTTGGTGGTAACACATTAAATTACTTTATTGGTAAAACAATTGGACATAAAATACTAGCCATGAGAAACTCTCGCATTATTAAGAAGGAGTATCTAAACAAGACTCATGCCTTTTATCAGAAACATGGCGGCAAAGCCATAATACTGTCTCGATTTGTACCGATAATCCGTACTTTTGCTCCCTTTGTTGCAGGATTAGGGAAAATGAGCTTTACAAGATATAGTGTATATAACGTTATCGGCGGTGTTTCTTGGGTCTGTCTGTTTATGTTTGCCGGGTATTTCATTGGCAACATAGATGAGGTTAAGAACAATTTTACCTATGTAATTTTTGCGATAATCTTTGTTTCTTTGTTGCCAACAATTGTTCCGTATCTTCAAAGTAAAAGACGAAGATAGGCGTAATATAAATATTAGCTCTTTAAAAGAATTTGTTTTTTAAAGCCCAGCATATTCACAGTTTGTGATTAAGTTGGGCTTTTTGCTTTAACCAATATGTGGTAGTTATTTTATTATTTTTTCTTTCTCATCTAGATTTGGATTTCAAAACACGATAAAATAGTGTAAAATTACACTGAAAGGGTGTATTTTCAATGACGAGAATAGAATTTATTAATAAAGTCTCAGTGAAACTAAAGTTAATCCGCCTTGAAAGGGATTATACCCAGGATAAGATGGCCGATATAATAGGTATATCCAAAAAGACCTTAGTTCAGATTGAGAAAGGTCGGTCCCTCCTGGGGTGGTCTGGTGCAGTGGCCTTATGTACAATTTTTAGAGACAGTGAAGTCCTGGAGATGACCTTTGGAGGAGATCCTCAAGATATTATCCTTTCGTTAGCCTTTACTGATTATGAAAGTAACGAAAAAACCATGGGCGGGAAAATATGGTGGACTGATATAGAGGGGGAGGATCAATTTAGAATCCAACAGAATATTATCTCCAGACATTACAGGATTCTCGATGGTCTAGACCGAAGGATTTGCTCTTCCTTTGATGATGCCTATATTCGAAAAAGATTTCGAGAGCTCTTGAAGAAAGCGGAGGTTTAATATAAAGTGTTGAATTTTATTAGGGCTTATATTAAATCAATGAGGCTATACTACGCATTTGTAACAGGGATTGCAGGTTGGATAGGCATGGCCTTTTATGAATACATCGCCAAATCTTCATTTCAGACCGTAGAGATAGTTCCAGTGACTGAAAAGAAAGCCCTTGTGTTGGTCGTGCTTTTTCTCAGCTGGGGCATAAACCAGATTATTAACGACTACTTAGGTTTGAAAGAAGATCGTGTGAATGCACCCCATCGCCCCATGGTTAATGGTCAACTGAATCCGCAAAAAGCGCTGATCTTAACAGGGATACTGCTGATTAGCTCTTTACTGACTACATATATCTATCTGGAACCAATTGCCCTTTTTCCTGCAATCATAGGAATTTTATTAAATATTGTCTACGAATACGCTAAAGCCCATGGGATTTTTGGGAACATTGTCTTTGGTCTGATGATTTCTACCTGCACCGCCTATGGGTTTCTGGCAGCCGGTCCGACAAACTCTCCTTATTTTACAGATAGTCGTGTTTCAGTACTAATTCTAGTGGCTGTCATGAACGGATTAATGACCTTTTATACTTATTTTAAAGATTACGAAGGGGATAAGGCTGCAGGCAAACGGACAATAATCGTGCGCTTAGGGGTTGACAAGTCCAGATATCTGGCTGCTATTTCTGCTCTGCTTCCTGCAGGAATCTTTTTACTCCTCTATATGAATAATTTTATCGAAGCTAGGGTTAACAATATGTTTCTGATTCTAGCTGGATTAACATTTTTTCTGGAATTGTGGACGGGATATCTATATTTTAAGAATCCTCAAGGAGAGAGAACCTATTACTCACTGGTGGCTAATTTCCGGGCTTGCATCTGCGGTCAGGCAACTCTTATTGCGTTATTCAATACCGAACTGGCTATGCTCCTATTTTTAGTATCCTATATGTTTGTAGGCTTCTTATTTGACCTGCACACAGATCCTAAATCCTAGGATGCTCAAGCCGATGTTTCGCCGAAGCCCACTTCTTTAAGAGTGTTTCGAAGCTAAGAGTACTTATACTCCCACTGAAGTAGCGCATAGAAATGCAGCTCATTGAAGTAGCAATCCTGAAATGATAAAAGGTTGCGAAGCAAATGGAGGTTTTAAATGAAACTGTTCGAACCAGCGAGAATTGGGCCCTGCAGTTTAAAAAACAGGATCATACGGTCGGCAACTTTCGAAGGAATGTGTGATTTCCATGGCTATCCCCTACAAGCATATGAACATCTATATAAACAGTTGGCTTCAGGCGGCGTGGGCGGGATCATTACAGGGTTTGCTTATATTTCTCCTGAAGGAAAAGCAATGCAACCAGGCCAGGCCGGAATTGACTGTGAGGGAATGATTAAGTACTTTTGGCCTGTTACAAAGGGAGTTCATGAATACGGTTGTAAGATTTTTATGCAACTGGCTCACACCGGCAGGCAGACCAGGAAAAAAGAAACTAGTCAAGATGTCTGGGGGGTATCCAATAAAAGGTCTTTATACTTTGGAGAAACTCCTCGGGAATTAAGCACAGAACAAGTATATTTACTGGTTAAGCAATTTGGAGAAGCAGCTGGCTACGCCAAAGCTGCTGGATTCGACGGAGTACAAATCCACGCGGCCCATGGCTACCTGATCCACCAGTTTATATTGCCCTCGATTAATAATAGAGCTGATGAGTTTGGAATTTGTAATAATAGTAAGATAGGCACAAGATTCCTAGGGCTGGTTCTTGAAGAAATCAGAAATAAGTGCGGTGAAGATTTTGCTCTATTGATTAAGGTAAGCGGCAGCGATGATTATTTTACTAAGTTTACGACCGAGCAGTTTGCCAGCCTCATAGGCTTCCTAGATGAACAAAAAGTGGATGGTATAGAGATTAGTTATGGGACAATGGATAATGCGCTAAATATCTTTCGCGGAGATATCCCTCTTAAAGTGATCCTAAAGCACAACCCTGTCTTTAAAAGCAGTGACAATAATAATAGTATCCGTAGATTACTTTATAATGGCCTTATTTACTGCCTGATGAGGGTAAAACTTAAGCCCTTTACGTCGGCTTATAATCTTGAGTATGCTAAAATTGCCAAAGCATTGACAGACATTCCTATTATTAGTGTTGGCGGTTTTCGAAAGGGAGCAGATATGCGGCACTGCCTGGAGAATGGCTTTGCAGATTTCATCAGTTTGTGCAGGCCGTTAATTTGTGAACCGGATTTGGTTGATAAACTCCAGCGAGATGAGAGTTATACTTCCAAATGCGTCAATTGCAATATTTGTGCTGTCATGTGTGATTCAGATCAGCCAACAAGGTGTTATAAGAGATAATTTTATACTGTAACTATCAGATTTAGGTTTTAGTTTAGGGAAGGAAGGGAGATTTGAGATGAAAATGGAAGACAGGATTATTATGACTATCCAAAGCGTTTTAGATAAACGTCCCGTAATCACTTTAGACAGTCATTTGCTAGAAGATCTAAGGGTAGATTCTTTAGACAAACTGATGATTCTTTCGGCTTTGGAGGATGAATTTGCCATAACTATTTCCGAAGACGATTTTGCTGATGTGGTTACCATTAAGGATATTGTAATGAAACTTAAAGGTAGAGGGTTTTTCGCCGGGGGTACCGCTCCCATTTGAAGTGGAAGTTTCACGATTTGGATCAAGAATTCGTTCATAAGGAGGAAACATGGATCTGAGAGATTTTTACAGCAGGTTAAGTGTGGATGAGAGCCTTGCCGAAGTCATGGGGTATAACCCTTATTACCAGAAGATAGACTCGGGTCTGAATGCTAGAATTTTGGTAAACGGACATGAAATGATTGACCTGGCTTCGAATAACTATTTGGGCCTGGCTGCTGACAATAGGGTGAAGCAGGCTGCGATGGAAGCCATTAAAAAATATGGAGTTTCCCTTTGCGGTACTCCCATCGCGACTGGATATATCGATTTATTCCAACGACTGGAGAAAAAGTTGTCGCACTTTGTTGGGCTGGAAGAGACCATTATTTTACCTTCGTGTTACCAAGCTAACAATGGGCTATTTAACTGTATTGCCGGTCCCAAGGACCTGATTATCGTCGATCGGTTAGTTCATTCGTCTTTGATTGAAGGAATTAAATCCACAGGAAGTAAAATCAGACCCTTTCTGCATAATAATTTAGAGCACTTAGAAGGGATCTTGCAGCGATCAATTGGTTATAGGCAGGTCTTCGTTGTGACAGAGTCTGTTTTTTCCACAGAGGGCAGTATTGCCCCCTTTAAAGAGATCGTTCAGCTGTGTGAAAAATACGAGGCCATGCCAATAATCGATGATTCACATGGTATAGGGGTGTTGGGGAAATCAGGTCGAGGTATACTTGAAGAACAGAGGATAGCAGGGTACAGAGGGATTTATACCGCCTCCTTGGGAAAAGCAATTGCAAATTCCGGTGGAATGATCAGTGGGGAAAAAAAGCTGATAAACTATCTCAAATACTATTGCTCCCACCTGGTTTACTCTACAGCCCTTACCCCGGCAGTCCTGGCAGGTATTAGTGAAGTTCTGGATATTATTCATTCTGAGTTCAGCGAAATTAAGGAAAAGCTGATTAACAAGCAACGACAAATTTATAAAGCTCTTCTTGAAGGCGGATTTAAGGTAGTATCCAGTGAGGCACCCATCAATTCTATTCAAACCGGGAGTAAAGAAGCGACATTTATTCTTAACCGAAAGCTGTATGAAAAGGGGATTCTCTCCACACCCTTCATTGAACCTGCTGTTCCTATCAATGAAGGACGAGTTAGGTTGATTGCCAGTGTAAGCCTTTCCCAAGATACTGTAGATGAAGCCGTCGCGATCATCAAAAGAATAGGCCATTCATGAGATATTTGTTCATATTAAACCCGGGTTCCAAGGGTGGGAAAAGTAAAGTAAAGTTTGAAGAGATTTTTGATTTTCTACATAATAATCAGGTGAAGTTTGACTATAAGTTGACCAAGACCCTTGAAGATGCATACACCTTTTCTATAGAAGGAAATAAAAATGGCTATGATGTCATTGTCGCCGTGGGAGGAGACGGAACGATTAACAGGGTAATCAATGGGTTTTATGATTCTATGGGCAAAAGAATTTCTAATTCTAAGTTGGCAGTTATTCATACTGGCACCAGTCCGGATTTTTGCAAGAGTTACGATTTGCCGCAGGAAATCGATCAAGCTCTTAGCGCGGTTCTTAAGGGGAAGAGTATTAAGATACCGATAGGTAAGATTTCTTATGTTGGTGAGTATGACAAGAGGTTGGATGATTGTCCCCTTGGCATGACTCATGGAAATCTGCAAACCGGTTATTTTGCCTGCTGTGCTAATATCGGAATCGGAGCCTCGGTGGCTAGGGGAGCAAATAGTGGGATCAGAGACTCAATCGGGGATTTTGCAGGGACGTTGGTAACCCTGATCAAGACTTTGTTTAGTTATCGGCCTGTCAACTATGCGCTCTGTATTGACGGGAAAAACCTAGTCTATAAGAAGGTTTACAATATATTTGTGGGAAAAACCACCTATATAGCTTCGGGGATTAAGGTGAAAAACAAGCTAACTTTAAGAGAGCATCAATTTTATGCCCTAACCATTAAAAACATTGGTTATGTTAATTGGCTCAGCGTATTGAGAAAGTTGTACCGTGCAAAGGAGTTTGCAAATAACAACACAATGTTCTTGCAATATGCTCGGAAAATCGAAGTATACGGAAGCAACAGAAATAATGAATTGGAGTTTGACGGTGATCCAAGAGGATTTTTGCCTTGCGTGATTGAGCCAGCTCAGGACCCTTTAGACGTAATAAGATAAAATATGTAAGAAGGTTGATGATGAATAGAGAACAAGAAATAATCGAAGTAATTAATAGACATATGCCCAGGAGTACCAGCCAAGTTAATAATCTCTTTGAATCAGACTCGGAAATCCTTGCTTTTCATGGTAAGAGTCTTCTTTATAATATCGACGAATTTTCTGAAGAGGATTTGTTGAGAGAAGATGACCCTTATATGCTGGGTTGGAATATGGCAACAGGCAGTATTAGTGACATTCTGGCTTCAGGGGGCAGCCCAAAGTTCTATGCCCATAGCATGGTTATCCGAGACTCTTGGACGAAGGACTATGTTGAAAAACTATCTCTTGGAGTTGCCCAGGTCCTGAAGAAAGTGGGGGCAACCTTTATCGGTGGAGATTTTGGAATCTCTAATACCTGGAGATATACCGGTTCGGTCATAGGGGATCTGGAGGGACAGGCCATGTTAAGGAGTGGGGCCAAGGTTGGGGACGGGATTTTTCTTACCGGGCCAATTGGCAGAGGGAATGTGGAAGCTGCGCTCAAACTGTATGAGCAAAACTTATTAGTCAAACATTTAGCGGGGCGATGGAAAAATTCCTTCCGCTTGAGAAGCAAAGAGGCCGAGGTCATTAAGCGCTACAGCCGTTGTTGTATTGATACTAGCGATGGGGTTTTTAATGCTTTAGGCTCAATTTCTGAGATGAGTGGAACAGGTTTTGTCGTTGGCAGCCTGCCCTATGTAAAGAGCGGATTATTATTGGCAAAAACTCTTAACCTTCCTAAAGAAATGCTCTTTTTGGGAGAATGCGGAGAGTATGAATTACTCTTTACCCTTGGTAAAGAAGTTGAAGAGGATTTTTTAGAAGAAGTACGGAAGAAGAAGCTGACCTTTTATAAAATCGGAGAAGTAAAAGACCAGGGTATTAAATCACTCTGGAAAAAGGAACGAGAGATCAATTTAAGGACTTACGCTTTGCGAGCGAGGGACTATAAGGATACTAAAGACTATTTGCGGAACGTTGTAAAGTTCCTTACTAGACCCTAATTTTCGCTTTAGGGCATACCTGAGGATGAAAATAAGCTTACAATGCCTTTGATTCGGTAAATAAAACTTGCACTCGAACCAAGTACATCGAACCACGTACTTCGATTTTTGGGAGGCGGCTTAAGTGAAACGAAGAGTTGTTGTTACAGGGATTGGTCCGGCCACAGCCATAGGGATTGGCAAAAAGGATTTCTCAGCAGGCATATTCGGTCTGAAAACATGCCTGGCAGAGATCCCCAATAGCTATGAACAAAACTATACGTTTAAATCTCGTTACTTCGTACCTAAACCAAAATTCTCTCTCACCGATTTAGGATTCCATAAATCGGTGGAAGGGATGATGGAAGAGGTCTCCAGACTTTCGGTATTATGTACTATGCTTGCTTTGCAGGATGCTGGGTTTAAGATAAGCAACGGAGATAAATATATGCAAGTTGAGGGTCTGCAAAACTGTGGCACCATTATGGGTATTGGAATGAGCAGCCTGCAGACAGCCTTCGATTCTTATACTGCTCATATCGCCGATTCGAGGGTGTCGGCATCTGAGCCTCGCTCAACTTTAGAGTCTACTCTTAACTCTGAACCTAACCCAAGTCTGAATACGAACTCAAACCCGAATAAACCCAGATTCAATAGAATGGTTATTCCCATGTTGATGACAAATTCCCCTGCAGCCTGGATATCCATCCTCTTCGGACTTAAAGGGTTCAGTTATACTCTCAATGCCTCCTGCGCTTCAGGAAGTTATGCTCTTGGTGAGGCTTACAGAACTATTTCTGATGGCAGATGTGATATGAGTCTAACGGGCGGTGTTGAGGCCTTGGCTGAAAGGAACGGGGCAATAATGAGGGGCTTTGATATGCTTTCCACGCTCACGAAGGCAGAGGATGGGAGGCCCCAACCTTTCTCTCACCAAAGAAGTGGATTTTTATTTAACGAAGGGGCAGGCTGTGTTCTCGTCTTAGAGGAGCTAGAACGAGCTCTAAGCAGGGGGGCGGAAATTTATGCTGAGGTTGTTGGATATGAAGCGGGTAGTGACAACTATAACATTGTCCAAATGGATCCAAGTGGGGATAATATCGCCAGTCTTTTTGAAAAGATTTGCCGAGGGATCAAAGTTGACTATCTGAATGCTCATGGAACAGCGACTCCAACAAATGACGACATAGAAAGCAGAGTGATTCAAAGAATCTTTGGGGATAAAAGCACCCAGCCATTTATTAATTCTACCAAAGGAATCTTAGGGCACAGCATCGGGGCCAGTGGAGCTTTGGAGGCGGCGGTAACAGCTCTATCTATTAAAGAATCCAGAATCCATGGTAATTTGACCTTTGAACCTATGGGGAATTTAAATCTCCCCATGGAGACACTTAAGACTCCCATTGAATATGCACTGTCCGCTTCCTACGGCTTTGGAGGACATAATGCCTTAATTCTTTTCAAGAGGTACCTGGAAGATGAATAAGAATGGAGTCATAATCACGGGAGCGACAGGATTTATTGGCAGTCACCTTACTAGGGAGTTTTGTAATAATCAGGTCAGAGTTGGTTGTCTGATCCGAAATGACAGCAACCTGACTAACCTTGAGGGGCTGTCCGTAGAGTTGAAGACTGGGGATATCAGGAATGTTGAGGAATTGACACGAGCTTTCAGCGGCTATGATTGGGTTATTCATAATGCAGCTAAAGTAGCTGACTGGGGGGATTATGAGGAATTTTATCAGACAAATGCAGTAGGTACAGTCAATGTCTTAACCGCCTGTGTTCGCGCAGGGATAAAAAACGTCCTCATGACAGGGTCCAATTCCGTTTATGGAGAAGAAAACTGCTTTATCATCAAGGATGAACAATCTCCATATAATGCCCATTACCAGTACTTTGGAGATAGTCTTTTTCCTTGCAAGTTAAATTACTATCGTGATACCAAAACCCTGGCTAAGAAAGAGGCCTTAGCCTTTGCCGCAAGTCATGATCTGAACCTGACTATTCTAGAGCCTGTTTGGGTTTATGGAGAGAGGGAATTCAACACAGGTTTTTACGAATACCTAAAAACAGCCAAAGAAGGAATTCCCTTTGTCCCAGGAGCAAAGCAGAACAAATTTCATGTCATCTATGCCGGAGACTTAGCTAGAGCTTATTACTTGGCTTATACAAAAGAGCTGACTGGCATACACTGTATTCTAGTCGGCAATGAACATCCTGAAAACATGGACAAGATTTATGAGTTGTTCTGTTCTGAGGCGGGGCTCAAAAAGCCTAGAAATCTTCCCAAGGGGTTGATCTACCCTCTTGCTTTCCTCATGGAACTTCTATTCAGTCTATTCAAATCTTCCAGGCCTCCGCTCTTAACCAGAGGAAGAGTGAATATGTTCTACGACAATATTGAGTTTTCCGTGGAAAAGGCCAGACAAATCCTAGGTTTTAGAAACTCTATAAGTCTAGAGGAAGGGGTCAAAAGAACGGTTTCATGGTATAAACAGCAAGAGCTGATTTAATAAGTCAGTCTTGAGATGGGGGGATAACCTGTGATAACAGTTAGCAATGTTACAGGTCTGGAAAAAATAATCTTTAATCTGAAATTAAAAATGAGCATTTTTTTTTACTTTCTCCCAGCGCTCTGGAAAGGGGAACTTTCCCTTAAAAGGTTTTTTGCTTTAATGAAAAGGCTTCTGCTTTTTGTATCTAGGATGAGACATAATAAATTTGTAAAAATAGGGGATAAGACTCGCTTAGGCTTGTATATCCCCGGTTTTCCATCTCCAGCTTTTTACACTGCCTGCCAGAAATTCAGTCAATTTAAAGAAAGAATGCCCTGTACCACGGTTTTGTTATCGATTACATCCTCATGTCCTTATCATTGCAAGCACTGTTATCAAAAGCTTGACAGGGGCAAAGATGTTGATATCGAAACTCTGATCGGGATCGTCAGGAGGTTGCAGGAGATGGGGATTGCCTTCTTCAATATCGAAGGAGGAGAACCCTTCTTTGCTTATGGACGGCTAAAGAGGATTTGCTCAGCTATTGATTCCAGATCGGAAATCTGGATAAATTCTACGGGAGCCGGTATGACAGACGAGAGGCTTGGGGAACTTAAAGAACTAAATGTGACCGCAGTCATGTTTTCTCTGCACAGCCCCGATGCAGACTCTTTCAATGGCTTTTTAGGTAAGGAATCTGCTTGGAATACTATGGAGGCAGGGGTTAAGATGTGCCAGGATGCGGATTTGGCGGTTGCCTTTAACACATGCCTGATGCGAGATGATTTTTACAATGGTACTTTTGAACAAATCATGGAGGTCGCCAAGGACTTTAAGGCTTGTCTGATCCAAATTATAAAGCCCAAACCTGCGGGAGGGTGGCTAGAGAAAGAAGACCTCGAATTTACTCCCCAGGACATTGAATTTATCAAAGCTAAGGTAAACCGATACAATTTACAAGAAGAGTTTGCAGAATATCCAGCCATATCGGCTCAGATAATAGAAGAAGATGAGTCTGTTTTTGGCTGTACTGCCGGAGGAACAGACAGATTCTATATCAATGCCAAGGGAGACCTGCAACCCTGTGAATTTCTGAATATTTCCTTTGGTAATATCATGATAGATAGATTTGAAGATATCTATCAAAAAATGCGTAATTGTTTCCCTTGGGGTGGGGAGTGTTATTTGTGCGAAAATTGCTCGCAAGAGATTCATAGGCTTTATCAAGAGAATAGCTTGAATTCCCTTCCCCTGACCCCGGAGCTTTCGGAGCAGATCTATAGTTCTTGGGAGCGGGGGCGGCGAACGGATTTATATGATAGGTTGGAGAGGGTGAAGTAAGGCAGGAAAGAAAAGGGTTGGAAATATTGGTAAAAATGACTTTTAAGGATAGACTTGAAGAAAGGTTTGACGATATCCTGTTTTTTAAGCAATATTTAAATCTAATTTTCTAACACCGAGAGCATGATTTTCCCAAAGTAAGTTCATTACAATCTCTGCCTGTGTTTCTTTACACTCAATGATTAGCACAACCTCTGTAGCCTTTAATTTATTTTCTCTATTAGTGTATTTCTTAGTGGTTATCAACTTGATGATGAGGCCTAAACCAAGGCCAACGAACAAACCGATAATTCCCCATAGAACCGGTCCCCATGTCAGAATAAAGCCGTAGACACTTCCAAAGAGACAAAATAAAGTGGCGAAGACAAATGGTAAATCTAACAAACTAAAACCATCTGAAGAGTGTATAGTATCAAATAGTTTTCTGTCTTCCCCTCTTTTATCCATTGATACTCCTAGAATATTTTCTTTTGCAATTCCTTTCATTTGGATTGCCGTAATCGCCAATTCCAGATAATTTGAATGATCAAATGTTGAGACAACATACATACGTTCACCGCTTTCATTCGCTTTTTTAAAGGGCATATTGAAATTATGATGTTGATAATTCTTTTTCAAAAACTTAGATTGTTCCCAGTCAAACAGGTTATTATGTGCTACCGTGCTAATGTAGGCGCCATAGATTGAAAAAAGGTAGATACTGGGGAGATTTAAAAACCACTGTGGGTTAATAATGGATTTAGCGTAGTCAAACTGTCCCAGTAAAGTATAATGGATACCGGGAAGCAATTTGGCCATCTGGGCAATGAATATAAACATGACTATGACAAAGAAAGCAGCCGGGATCCGATGTATTAAGAGTTGTCCAAGCCCTGGCATCAGTGCCGACCATATGGCTGCATTCCATGGAGTTCTTTTATCTAAATAATTAATTTCTATTGAGTCTATGTTAAATACTCTTATTTCAGCATCTTCTCTGGCTGCTAAGATATATTGATGATTGAGGTCGACTGTAGATCGATAGGAATCCCAAATGGAGAAAATAAGGGTCGGTAAATATAGCAGTACCCAATTTATATTGAGAACGTCCTTCGCCATTTGGAATTCGCCGGTAAAGGAATATAGAATTGCAAGGTTAATATGTGCATTAAAGTTTACATATAGTTCCCAAACAAACAAAAGATATCCTCTTAGGTATTTGTCTAACATAAAATGGCCTATGCCTGGGAAAGCAAGAGACGCAAAAGCGACCATGAAAGGATTTCTTAAATATAATTGCGTTGTACCAAGTATACCGACATATGCCTTGTAACGTCTGACCGGCGAATTTAATTTTGGTCTATCCATTCTAACCTCCAAAAAGACATACAATAATATTAGTATGTCCTGATTTTTAATGAATGACCCAGTCAGTGAAGGTTAACTGATCCGTTCTGTTTAAGTAGACTTTCAAGAGGATGTTCAGGCATAAGGAAGGATTTTAATGTTAGGTTTTTAAAAGTGTAGGAAAAAACAACTAGAACGTCAAGTTATTGAAGCTTGACCTTCTAGTTGTTTTTGAAGTTAATTTCTTAACGATAATGAACTGGACAAACTGAATAGAATTGTCAGAGAGACTGACATGAAAATAGAACCCATAGTCGAGGTGATGTTTAAGTTAAGACAGGTGTTGGAGTTAGAGAGATATTAGTATAATATTATGGGTGTCAAAGAGTCGCTAGAAGTTCTAGTTTACTGAGTAAGATGAAACCGTCAGGTTGGAGAAAGGATGGTGGGGTAGTGGAAAGAACGTTGGTTATATTGATTATACTAACCTCTATTATTCACCTGGTGGATACCCTGGCCTATTCGGTAAGGTTGAACTCTGTTAAGAGTGGGCAAGTTGCGTTATCCTTTTCTCTATTTAATCTCATCGCACTTGTGTCGCGTACTGCAAATACCTTTCTGGCCCCATTAATTGCAGGTATCATTGCCTTAAGTATTAAACTAGGATTAGATCCAATAATGGATATGCGTAAAGTAATTCTTGCTGCAACATTCGGAACTCTTGCGGGGGTGATTTTAATTCCATCATTCCTAAGGATTTTTGAGAAAGCTGTAAACCGCCTGGAAGTAACGGGGTCTGTCCCTTCCCTTGTAGTTGAAGCCTTACAGATAAACAATATTAAACGGATCGTAAAAAATGTCACTAAACCCTCCAAGACAATGCTGGAAAAATTAAGGTATCGAGAAATTCCCAAGCGATTGATTATTTTAAATATTTTAGTCACAGGAATATATACAATCGGGGTTCTTTCAGCAAGTTATGCGGCAACATTGGTTTCGGGGGAAGATAGACTTGAGGTTATTGCGTCATCGGGGATGATTAATGGGATTGCGGCACTTTTACTAACGCTTCTCATTGATCCAAAAGCAGCCATGATTACTGATCAAGCCTTAAGAGGGAAGCGACCTTATGGTGATGTCAAGGCCCTAGTAGTGCTGCTTATTTCTTCAAAGGTTGTTGGTACTTTGTTAGGACAGGTACTGTTTTTACCCGCAGCTCGTGTAATTGCTTATTTTTACAGCTAATCTACTTAATCAGGGGGTCTCAAGACAACCTATTCCAGAGTAGCTCGTACTAACGAATACCCAAAAAGGTTTATAAAGTGTTATATTAGCAAAAAAAGTGAAGAAGGTGCTCTATGGATTTTGAACGCAGTGATGTAAAGGAAAAATTTGATGAAAACTCCGGTCAGTACGATGGACAAAGGAAAAAACTCATCCCTTGCTTTGATGATTTCTATTCAATAGCAATTTCTCTTGCCGAAGCTAATAATAACCCTAATATATTAGACATTGGTGCCGGAACCGGTTTATTATCTTTTCTAATCTTGGAGAAGTTTCCAAACGCTAATCTAACCTTGATAGATATATCTGAGAAAATGTTAGGAGTAGCTAAAGTTAGGTTTAAGGGTAACCATAATGTTACTTACATAAATGATGATTATACCAACTATAAATTCAATGAAAAATATGATGTTATAATTTCCTCACTTTCAATTCACCATTTAACAGGGGACGAGAAGAAACAGTTATATCGCAATATTTATTCGTGCTTAAATGAAAAAGGTGTTTTTATCAATGCAGACCAGGTGTTAGGGGAAACTCCCTTTATTGAATCCTTGTACAAAAAAGATTGGAAATAAAGTTGAGAACAGCGGATTATCAAAAGAAGAAATCCTTTCGGCTTATGAGCGGGTAAAATTAGATAAAATGTCTACATTAGATGACCAGATAAACTGGTTGAAGGGTATTGGTTTCACAGATGTGGATTGTGTTTACAAATATTTTAATTTCGTAGTTCTATATGGAAGAAAATAGTCTTTATTAAGATCGGAGAGGCACATGGTTGTCTTTGAGACTTAAGTAGAACAGATAATTTATTGAAGAGATTTTTATAGAAGGAGGTAGCAGAGTATGAAAGTGATAGCTTTTAACGGAAGTCCAAGAAAAGGTTGGAATACAGAGATTTTATTAAGTAAGGCCCTTGAAGGTGCGGCGACTCAGGGGGCTGAGACTGAACTCATTCATCTTTATACCCTTAATTACAAAGGCTGCATCAGTTGTTTTTCCTGTAAGAGGAAAGACAGTAAAAGTTATGGTAAGTGCGCTATGAAGGACGATCTGATGCCAATACTAAAGAAAGTAGAAGAAGCTGATGCGATCATCTTGGGTTCCCCTATATATTTGGGAACGACTACAGGTGAGATGAGATCATTCCTGGAAAGGTTGATATTCCCGTACCTGGTGTATGATGAGAGTCATTCCACTCTTTTCAAAAAGAAGATTCCAACGGGTTTCATTTATACAATGGGTTTAAATATGGACGGATTGAAAGAACGGGGATATGATCAGCATTTTAAGCTTACAGACATGTTTCTGGAGAGGATTTTTGGAATGTCAGAATACCTGTCTGTGACCGATACTTATCAGTTTGATGATTATTCCAAATATGTTGCCACAGCGTTTGATCCCAAAGCAAAAGCAAAGAGAAGAGAAGAAGAGTTTCCAAATGATTGTAAGAAAGCCTTTGATATGGGCGTTAGATTAACACAACGAACTCTAAAATAAAATATTACACACAAAAAGCCACTGCTGACCAGTGGCTTAACATTTCTATTGTATAAGAGCACGTAATGATCTACCTAACACCAGTATAGATCGCTGATTACCTAACTAGGATCTTCCGACCATAATCAAGCAAGTTACCACCCATAATAATGATTCGTTCGACCTTACAAGATATCTACCCAGCTATATACAACCTCACGGCTGCATATAACCGAACTTCTTACACATGCATATATCATGAGACATATGGTTGCGTAAGAAACTCAACACCCGGCAAAATCTTAGCTCGACCCTTTAGGATAAGTTAGAACCCTAAAACAATCTAAGAGACTGCCCTAAAGCTTTTCCCCACCACTAAAAGATCTTCCCTCCGACTATATACAAGCGTTTTACCACCTGAAGATAATCTTTGGCCGACCCATATACACCCGGTAAAGAGCATATATAAATCTTGGCTCAACCATTACGTACCCTTATGATCATATTATGGCTTTTGGGGTCTTATTTTATACTTGGTAAATTTAACCAATCTACCCACGCTAACTGAAGTAAGGCGGATTCATATTTATATGTATCACAGACTACGGATTGCAGAATCTAATCAGGCACAGACGTCTAAGACCTAGCCAAAATGGTGTGTATTCGTGTATAGTAGTAATGGTAGGAGGGATGCCATTGATATAAGTATTGTGTTAAAATTGCACTTATTTATTGAAGGTTACAGAAACATAATTTTTAAAAAAATGGGTTCTTTAATGACTATATGTATTAGTGAAGGGAAGGATAGTAAAGATGAAAAGAAGATGGTTAACACTATTTGTGGCTATCTGTACAGTTGCTCTTTTAGTAGCAGGCTGCGGTCAGAAGTCTACAGACAAGAACCAAACGGGTGATCAATCCTGGAATAAAATTAAGGAAAAAGGGGAATTCGTCGTTGGTCTGGATGACAATTACCCGCCAGCAGGCTTTCGTGATAAAGCAGGAGAGCTGGTTGGCGTTGATATTGATTTAGCTAAAGAAGCTGCCAAGCGTTTAGGAGTTAAAGCTGTATTCAAACCAGTCCAATGGGATGGGGTTCTCTTGAATTTAAAAAGTGGGGAAATAGATCTCATCTGGAACGCTCTGGGCATTACTCCTGAAAGACAGCTGGAAATCGGGTTTACGGATAGTTATATGGAGGATCGGAATATTATCGTAGTAAAGTCCGGTTCACCAATCAAGTCCAAGGCGAATTTAGATGGAAAAACTATTGGACTTCAATTAGGCAGCACTGCGGAAGAAGCTGTTGCTAAAGATCCGATTTCTTCTAAACTTAAGGAAATCAGAAAGTTCGAAAGTCCGACTGTTGCCTTAATGGATTTAGAGGCTGGTCGCATTGACGCTGTAGTAACGAATGAAATGAACGCCCGTTATCTGATTACTACAGAAAAAACTGCAGACAAATATTATATTCTCACAGCAGAAGAAGGCGATTTTGACAAAGAGCCTTATGGTGTAGGTGTACGCATGGAAGATAAAGCCTTCCTTGCTGAACTAAATCGAGTTCTCAACGAAATGAAGGCTGACGGGACTGCTGCCAAAATCAGTAATCAATGGTTTGGTTCAAATATCATTAAGTAAGATTGAACTCACCAATCAACTAAACTTACTTCGAAACTCGGTGAGGGAGTCTGGGATTGGATTAAAAGGAATAGGAAGTTAACAAATCTCTTCCTATTCCTTGTTTTACGCAGAATGCCTTAGCACTGGACAAGTTTTTTAAAAGAGTATTTCCCTAAGCCTTCGTTTAAGGGGTATTAAAGACATTCATAAGGGGATTAGAGAAAACGATGGATTATGTTCTAACAATATTACCCGTTCTTTTAAAGGGTTTAAAGCTATCCCTAACGATTTATGGAATTGTAATTATTTTGATCTTTCCTCTAGCTATTTTGGCTGCGATCGGTAAAGTATCAGGCCCCCCAATTCTTAAAAAGATCTTATACTTATATACCTGGATATGGCGAGGCACCCCCTTGTTGCTCCAATTATTTTTTATTTATTTTGGCTTACCTTACTTTGGTATTAATTTACCGCCACTTGTTGCAGTAATCATTGCATTTGTTTTAAATGTAGCCGCTTATGAAACAGAAATTATCCGGGCAGGTATTGAATCTATTGACAAGGGGCAGTATGAAGCAGCTAAGGCTTTAGGACTGACCTATTTTCAGACGATGCGGCGGATTATTATTCCCCAGACGATTAGACGAGTGCTACCTGCTACCTGTAATGAGGCAATCCTTACCTTTAAAGATACTGCGCTTGTTGCCGCGATTGGTATGGGCGATTTATTGCGCTCAGCCAAGGAAGTGGTGACATCCGATTTTAAAATTACCGCTTTTTTTGTTGCTTTTGGTTTTTACCTGATTATCTCTTCTATTTTACTCCAAGTCTTTAGCAAATTAGAAAAGAAATATTCTATTTACGAATAATAAGCCATTACTGTATGGGGCTATAATATAAATTATTAAACGGTCTTATTTAAGGCAACGAAGGGATAAGAGACGATAATGGATCATATGGAATATGTTCTAAGTATACTTCCGTTTATTGCATCAGGATTGAAGTTAACTGCTAAGATTTATGTTGCTACCTTAATATTCGCATTGCCTGTAGGACTTTTAGCAGCTATTGGCAAAGTGAGAGGTCCAAAGATAATCACTAAGATTCTATACTTATATACATGGATCTGGAGAGGCACGCCTTTGCTTTTGCAATTATTCTTCATGTTTTATGGATTGCCAATCATCGGGATTAGACTGTCACCTTTTGCTGCGGCAACTATTACCTATACCCTGAATTCTGGGGCTTATCTAACGGAAATTTTCAGAGGAGGTATAGAATCCATAGACAAAGGTCAATATGAAGCCGCTAAAGCTTTAGGAATGACTTATTCCCAAACGATGCGCCGGATCATTATTCCCCAAACTGTAAGAAGAGTTTTACCCCCTACCTGCAGTGAGGCTGTTAACTTGGTAAAGGAAACGGCACTGCTTGCAGTTATAGGAATGCCTGATCTATTACGGATTGCTACCCAGATCTTCACCAGGGATTTTAATATCACGCCATTTATCGTGGCTTTTGTTCTGTACCTAATTATCTCTTCTGTTCTTGTTAGATTATTTAGCACATTAGAGAAGAAATATTCGATTTATGAATAGGAGAGTAGAGAGAATGACGATGATACGGATGAGTAATATTCATAAATATTTTGGGAAGCTGCAGGTTCTTAAAGGCGTATCCTTAGAAGTCAATAAAGGGGAAATTATTTCAATTATTGGCCCCAGTGGCTCAGGAAAAAGCACCTTGCTCCGCTGTATGAATCAATTAGAAAAGATAGACCAGGGTATTGTCGAGATAGAAGGGATTGTCGTCGAGGCTGCAGGAGATAAAGAAGCAAAGATTGTTGCTACTCCTCAGGAAGTTAAGAAGGCCTACCGGAAAATGGGTATGGTGTTTCAAAGCTTTAACCTTTTCCCCCATATGACAGCACTGGGTAATGTGATAGAAGCGCCTATGCTTGTCAACAAGGCATCTAAAGACGATGCTTTAAAAATTGCCGAGAAGCAGTTGGCGAAGGTGGGTTTACTGGAAAAAAAAGATGCCTTTCCCTCTAAGTTATCCGGGGGACAAAAACAGCGGGTAGCAATCGCAAGAGCATTAGCTATGAACCCTGATATTATGCTTTTTGATGAACCGACATCAGCCTTAGACCCTGAACTGATAGGAGAAGTCTTAAGTGTAATTAAAAATTTGGCCCAGGAGCATATGACCATGTTGATCGTTACTCATGAAATGGGATTTGCCAAAGAAATCTCCGACCGAGTGATTTTTATGGATGATGGTAAAATTCTGGAGGATAGTAACCCAATCGACTTTTTTGATAGTCCTCGCCATCCCCGGATTAAAACGTTTTTAGAAAAGATGCTGTAAAAGATTGGATCAATAACAGGCAAAACTAAACAATAGATATAATATTCTTTTATTAAACGAGCAAAAAAAACCTCGCCTTTTAGTATTAAAGGCAGAATTTTATAAATAATTAGCGGCGATTGGTTTAACCAATCGCCTTTTTATTTTTGACTTTATAAACCTACCCCGGTGGACTCCTGGAATAGATTAAATCTCACGGATTTTTAGAACCAAACTGTAATGAATACATCTTCATATGATTAATTGATTATTAAGATAACGATATACTATAGACCCCTCGCGTAATAAGATGATAATCTTGACTTAAGTAATCAAAGCATAAAGGCGGTGAATAGATTACTGGTGAAAAGAAGTACAAACCAATCAACTGGCTAGATGCCCTTTAATAAAGGAGGTAAGCCATGAAAAAGTGTGACGAGTATATTCAAAGATTTACCTTAACGGGTCAGGATAGTGGTATAAAGAAACTCAGTGAAACAGAAGTTGAGGAGTATAAATTAGTCTATGATACACTTATCACAAAACTCATAGAGACTGGTGGAGAAGTCCCCGGGAGTTCTGATATTCAAGTAATAAATAAGATATATACCTGTAACGATGAGTGTGTAACCCCGTTAGGTCTTGTTAATGTCAGTCTGGAATACTTGGCTAAGCTGCTGACCTTTTGCAAGAAGGAAGGAATCCATTGGTTAGTGGACATTAAGGAGTGCACAGATACCCACTTTAGAGAGTTATCTTACTTTAAGATCATAGTCGATTGCTCAAAAGATAAATTTATGGCGATAGCAAAAGAAGGAGGCTTTAGGTATAAAGCGATAAAATAAAGCTCCATTCACTAGGAAAAACTCCAAATGCAGCTAATAATTTAACCAGTGAATACTAAAGAGAGTTATAGAGATATACTCTCTTTTTTTTGCGTTTAAGGAGCTCAAAAAAGCAAATTCGATATTTATCTAAAATAACAAAAATATGTTAAGATTGTATAATATTAATCAATTCCGAGACTCCCACTTCAAGAGGGTGTTCCTTATTCTACTATCGTACTTGAGACTTATGCCACCGAAGTCTAGATGTTAAGCTTTAGCTGAAGGAGTTCAATAAAATCGTAGAGTTGCTTAAACGTATAAACGTATAAAGAAACGAGAGGTGCTTGTTGATTGATATTCTGATTATCGTCATAGGTTACCTTCTTGGCGGAATCTCAACTGGGTACTACCTTGTTCTGTTGCTTTGCCGTCATGATGTTAGAAATTATGGTTCTGGTGCTACCGGTGCTACTAATGTTGGCAGGATTTTAGGCACCAAAGGTTTTTTGTTAACGTTTCTTGGAGATGTTTTCAAAGGCTTTCTAATTCCTGCTATAGCTATTTACCTAAAACTCTCAGACTTAACTGTTGTCCTGAGCGTGATTGCCGTTGTAGCGGGGCACATATGGCCGCTGCAACTTGGTTTTAGAGGAGGAAAGGGAGTAGTTACTGCCTTTGGGGGAATAGTTGTGATTAATCCCTCACTAGCCCTGGTGTTGTTTGCAATCACAATAGGGCTATTTGCACTGACCAGGAAATTTACCTTAAGCGGTCTTTTAATTATTCTGGCATCGCCAATCATAGCATTCTTAATGTCACCGTCGGCAAATCAGGTTATTGGGATTTTGATCCTAGCGATTATCTTACTTATTGCTCATAGAGGAAATATTGCGATGATACTGAAAGAGGTTTCAAGGAGGTAATAGCATGAGTTGTGGTTTATCTTTTAAAATTGCTACTGAGGACTGGGAGTTTGAGCAAATTCACGCTCTTAACTACAAAACATTTGTGCAAGAAATCCCCCAGCATGGTGTTAATAAAGAGAAAAAGTTAGTAGATAAGTTTCATGAGGAAAATTCATATTGCATTTGCCTTCGCGATAGGAGGCTCTTAGGAATGCTGGCGTGTCGAAGTAAACGTCCGTTTTCATTAGACTTAAAACTGGCCGATTTAGCTGCATACTTACCTCCACACAACGCATTGTGCGAGATTCGTCTCCTTTCCGTAGAAAAAGAGGTTAGGGGCGGTCGAATCCTTGTCGGATTGATGAACATGCTTATGGAATATTGTAACGAGCAGGGATACGACTTAGCTGTAATATCGGGAACGGTAAGACAGTTGAAGTTGTATCAGCATCTTGGCTTCGTACCTTTCGGGCCACTTGTCGGCAAACCCGAAGCTATGTTCCAACCCATGTACCTTGCACGAGAAACTATCGTCCGGAATCTGAATAGTTTTCTAGAACAGCAACCCAGGCTAAAGCCTGCTGTGAAAGATAGTGTCAACTTCCTTCCCGGACCTGTAAGGATTTGTGAAGCCGTTAAGGAGGCTTTTATTAAAACTCCGGTTTCTCATCGCTCGGATAGATTTCTGAAAGATATTGCCCAAATCCAACATAAGCTCTCTCAATTGGTTAATTCGAAAAGCGTTCAGATCTTACTGGGGTCAGGCACCCTCGCTAACGATGTCGTAGCTGCCAATCTTTCAAATAAAGGGAAGGGCATAGTTGTCAGTAATGGCGAATTTTGTGAACGGTTAGTTGACCATGCCCAAAGGGCTAGGCTTGATTTCAAAGAGTTTAAGAATACTTGGGGGAAGGCTATTTACTATGATGAGCTAGAAATTATTCTTGATCAAGAACCCTCCATTAGGTGGGTATGGGCAGTACATCTAGAGACATCAACAGGGGTTCTTAATGATTTGTCAAAGTTGAAAAACATCTGTAAGAAGCGAAATATTATACTCTGCCTAGATTGTGTCAGCTCTATCGGGGCTTTGCCCATTGATCTAAAAGGAGTTTTTCTCGCGTCGGGCGTAAGTGGCAAAGCTCTATGTTCATATCCGGGGTTAAGTTTTGTTTTCTATAATCATGCTTTAAGTGGACAAGGTCTGCCTCGTTATATGGATCTAGAATTATATAGTAAGTCAGAAGGAGTACCCTTTACCCATTCATCAAATTTTATTTATGCTTTGCAAAATGCGTTAAATTTAACGTTATCTAGGGACTTTTCTATTAATGCAAAGTTCGCCGAGGGATTAAGAAGACAGTTAAGAGCACTTGGTATAAAAGTTGTAGCAGCGGAGGAATACGCGTCTCCCAATGTTATAAGCTTTGAACTTCCCGGGGATCTCAGTTCAGAAACGATAGGGGCGAGGCTGGAAAATGAGGGCTATTATCTTAGTTATCGAAGCTCCTATTTACTTGAGCGAAATTGGCTTCAAGTTTGCTTAATGGGAGAGTATGATCAGCGGGATATTGAAGCCTTTCCTTCGATCTTAGCTTCATGCTTGGCTATGAAAGAGGATGGAATTTTAAAGGTAAAGTAAAAAGGAGCTTTGGACGAAGTGTAAGGAGTATGTTTTCATGAGCAAACCAAAGGTGTTCGAAGTTAGGATGCACTCAATAGCGGACATAGGCAGAAAAGTAGGTTTTAGAAGAAAGCTTTTTGTTTTAACACTTATTTTTATGACTCTTTTAACTTCTGGCTGTTCAGTTCAACCTGTTGCCGACTCCAGCGGCATTGTAACTCTAGACAGGTTTGCTCGGGCGGAGCAATACGAACAGTTTATAACAGTGGGCAAGTCGGTGGATTGTAAGGGAACCAAGGTTACGATCGAGAAAGTGCTAATGGATAAGAACCATACCTTTATGATTGTCACTGTTGACGGAGATATCAAGGGACGGATGGATTATCTTACGGTGGACCTTTTCGATGGACAGGACCAGGAACTGGGTAGGAGTTCATTCTTACAAAAACTCTCCGATGGTAAAACGTTGCTAACCTTCGAGGCTGTCCAGCAAGTTCCTAAAGAATTACGAATGGAATTCTTCGGTGGACCAGTTGGATATGGAGATCCTGTAATTTTGACTCTGAAAGATATTAAGTTTAAGACAGTAGGCGAGAAATATACCAAAGAATACAAGATGACTGAGACTATGGAGAAAAAGGGTTACAGGCTGGTAGTTAAGTCCCTCGAAAGAGGCATAAGCGAAACCAGCTTACATTATAAGTTGGCTGCATTAGAGGACTATGATGGAATAAAACACGGGTGGCTATATGATTGGAATAACAATTATTCCCCAGAGGGAGAAATTCTGTCTATGTATGACAGTGGACGGAAGTTAGGAACTCATCTCTCTAAGTTCAACTGCCTGGGTCCCTATTACAGATTATCTCAAGATAAAAAGACAATTGTGGGCATGGCTAATTTTGACGGAGCTGAAACAGATAATCTACAAGTTGAACTAACCAATATTTACGGCTATTACAATATGAACGAGACAATTCCTATTGAAGGGGTCAAAGATAGACTCGACATCAACAAAAATTTTCCTGTTAATAACTACATCGTTCAGATGAAGTCTTTCGCCAGAGAAAATGACAAGGAAACATGGATTCTGGACTATAGTGTCCTAGATTCTGAAGGAAACAATGTAGACGCTGCCATTCAAGCAAACTTATATTCTAAAATCGACAATTATAAGTTTCTCCTAGGTTTCGAAAAGTTCCAAGACCCGGAAAGCGAGGAACCGAGACTGATATTCCCTAACTGGCAGTATCCCAAAAATGATGACAGTCTCACAGAAGGTATAGTCATTAAAATAACTCAATTGGGGATAAGACAGGAGGATGCGGTGGTCGATATAGACCTTAATAATCTCAGGAATTCTGTAGAACATCAGGATGAAACGGAAATTATGGCTGTTGTCAGTGATTACTTCGATACCTTTAGTTGGGCGGTTAAAAACAATGATGTCATTGTTTTTAAGCAAAAATTCGGCTACCTCAAGCCAACGGAAAAAGAAGGGGATGGGGTAAATGATTGGCAGAATCATTTGGAAAGTCGTCTGGGAGTGGGAGACTATAAAGTTTCTTTTGAGGAACCTCTTATTTCAATATCTAAAGGTAAGGCAATAGTAGACTTAATTGGTTTAGAAAAAGTATTGAGAAGCAATGACTATTCAGGTGCGGAGTTTAACTCTGTATTCTATTTAGATAAAGTTAAAGGGAAATGGAAATTGACTAAGGTTGACGAATTTACCGAGGCGGAAATATATGGAGTTTGATGGTATTCCGAAGGCCGCTCTATACCTTAAACAACAAACGTTAAAAATGGTAGTCAAATCACGATTCTTTCATAGCTACTCTTTAATTTTGATCAAAATCATGGTATTATGCAAACTAAGAGAATTCTGCGTCTACTATTTTGCGCGACAAGGCCATAGACAAAGTGCTATGGCCTTAAACATATTTTAAGGATCATAGATAAGGGTTAATTTACTTAACGTATCTAAAAACTAACTAATGGAAGTAACAACAGTTTCCGAATAACTATATAAATATCAATATTACTGTACAATGCTATTGTTCATTATCACACTAAATCTGTTACAATGTGGTAGAGGTGAAGTTGATATAATTGTGGTTGAGTATGAGGATCGGCTGGCCCGGTTTGGCTACTCTTATCTTAAGGAATTTGCGGTGTCCTTCAACGTCGCGATAGAAGCAGTTGAAAACGTTGGAAAGCTGAACCCAATGAAGAAATGGTCAACGACTTGGTCAGTATCGTTACTTGTTTTAGCGCAAGGCTGTATGGTGCAAGAGGGGGCAGAAAGATTAAGCAGACGCTTGTGCAAACCTTAGAAGTCTTAGAACAGGAACGAGGTGAGTCTGATGAAAACAACCATGAAAGCGATTCTGGTAAATCTATCGGATGAACAAAAGGCAATCTTAAATAACCTGATGCTCGTCTTTTGTACGGCCATTCGCTACTCGTTTAAGAGACTGCTCGAAGGGCAATTTATCGGAGACATAGAAAAGGTTGTGGCGCATAAATACAACTTGAATATCCGGCAAGCGAAAGACGCTGCGGAATCGGCAAGGCAGACGATTGCCTCATAGCATGAACTCGTTAAGCTCTATCACGAAAACTATCGTAAGAAGGTTGAGGCGCTTGTTAAGAAGCTTAAAAACCCTAGGTTGTCTGAACGCACGGTAAAATCATTAACCGCAAAACTGGAGAAACGTCAGCGTAGGCTAGACTATTGGACAGCGTTTTTGACGAGTAAGACCTTCCCGCCAGTGATCTTTGGCACGAAGGAAATGTTTCTAAGACGGTGTAAAGGATTAATTACGAAGCAGGAATGGAACGATTGCCGGAATAACCGAATTTATAGTCGTGGCGATAAGTCAAAGGGTGGTAATCCAAATCTAAGAGTTGTCTTTAAGGATGGAGTAAGTTTTTTAGAAATCTCGACGCTTGAGAAAACGGTGAAGAACAGAGCCGTTAAGGTCTTAATACCGATTTACTTGCCAGAAAAAATCTCAAAAAAGACAGGAAACGTCAATGGTATTCCATACAGGAAGATGTTTATGGATTCGCTAGAACGAGGTGAGGCCTACCAAGTGGAGTTAATCAAACGAGACGATGAGTATTATGCGCATATTACGTTTGAAGAGCTTGAAGCGAAGGTTAGTTACACGGGGCACGTCAACATGATCGGTATAGATACAAATCCGGATGGGTTTGCGTTAACCAAAATCGATACGTTCGGTAACTACAGAGGTCACACCTATTTGAAACAACATGAATTAACCTTCTGTCGGAGCAATCGGCGGACGAATTTATGTGGTGAGCTTGTGGCTCAGGCAGTAGACTATGCCTTGGTCAGACAATGTGGAGTTGCTGCGGAGGATTTGAAGTTTAAGGACGACCGCGATGTGTCAAGCAAGTTAGCTAGGGTGAGTAGCCCGTTTGTATACAGGGCGCTATTGATGATGTTGGAACGTAGTTGTCTGCGTAACGGGGTTGAATTCGTCAAGGTAAAGCCCCAATATACCAGCAAAATCGGACTCTATAAATATTGTCACCAATATGGACTGGATGTTCATAACGGCGCAGCTTTAGTCATTGCGAGAAGAAGTTATGAGTTCAAAGAAACGGTACCGAAATTGCTTGAAGAGATATTAGTGCCTAAGAAAAAACTGATCGCCTTTAAGAAAATGAACGAATGGAGTAAATGGAGCGAAATCACTCGTCAAATTACTAAATTATTCAAGAAACGGAAGGAAGTGAATACGCCTGGTTTATGGTTAGTCCGTAGGAAAGAACTGCTAGGGATCGCTTAAAGATTAACGTTAGAATAAACCACTGCACTTGTACACTTAGTTGAAAGGCTTGTGCGGAGTTGTTTTAGGGGCTGACTAACCGTCGCACATCTGTTGTACTTAATTGATGCGCTTAATTAAGGCGATATGGATGTTTAATACGAGAGTATTGACCTAAGTAGCTGAATCCTGTGATGCTACCGCTTTGTTTAGTCGACAAAGTGAAAATGCTGAATTATATAGGTTTGTGTAGTAATGTTCAGTATTTAGAAACCAGGATGATATGGGATTTCAAGCTGTAAAACGTATTTATGTGGAAAAAAGGCCTGGCTATGATATTGAAGCCCAGGGTCTGCACAATGATCTTCTGGAAAATTTAGGGATACTAGGTTTGCAAGGGTTAAGAGTGATTAACCGTTATGATATTTCTGGAATTACGGACGAGGAGTATGCAAAGGCCCGTCCGATTATCTTTGCTGAGCCTCCATTGGATTTGGTGTACGACGAAAATATTGAAATTTCCCCACAGGACCAAGTTTTTGCTATGGAATATCTGCCCGGTCAGTATGACCAGCGGGCGGATTCTGCTGCTCAATGTGTACAGATTCTGACCCAAAAAGAGCGGCCAACGATTGCTTCAGCTAAAGTTATAGTATTAAAGGGTCAGCTTTCCGAGATGGATTTCCAGAAAATTAAAGATTACTGCATTAATCCAGTCGAATCTCGAGAAGCTGCTTTAGAGAAGCCTGAAAGCTTAGAATTTGAAGCTGTAACTCCGCCAAATGTCGAAATTCTTGATGGTTTTATTGAGAAGTCGTCTGAAGAACTGAAAGCGTTCTTTAATAAAACGGGCTTAGCCATGAGCTATCAAGATTTAGCATTTTGTCAAGCATACTTCCGAGATACTGAAAAAAGAAATCCAACGATTACTGAGATTCGAGTGATAGACACTTACTGGTCGGATCATTGTCGGCATACGACCTTTAATACAAAGATCGAAGAGGTTGCTTTTCCGAAAGGGGATTTTGCTCACCCATTAACCAAAGCTTATCATGAGTATCTCACGTCAAGGGATTATGTCTATGGGAAAAATCCTGCTGATCGAGATGTTTGTCTCATGGACATCGCTGTTTTGGGTATGAAAGAGTTGAAGAAAAAAGGGCTCTTACCTGATCTTGACCTATCAGATGAAATCAATGCCTGCAGTATAGTGGCAAATGTCGATATCAACGGTCAAAATGAAGAGTGGCTGGTGATGTTTAAAAACGAGACCCATAACCATCCGACGGAAATCGAACCATTCGGCGGGGCGGCTACCTGTCTGGGAGGGGCAATTCGAGATCCCCTGTCTGGCCGTACCTATGTGTACCAAGCCATGCGTGTGACAGGAAGCGCAGATCCAAGGGCAAAGCTTGAAGATACTCTGCCCGGCAAACTGCCCCAGAGAAAGATAACAAGGGGTGCGGCTGCAGGTTATAGTTCTTATGGAAATCAAATCGGACTGGCGACTGGTCAAGTAACGGAAGTCTATGATGAAGGCTTTGTGGCCAAACGGATGGAAATTGGGGCAGTCATTGCGGCCGCTCCCCGGGAAAATGTAGTGCGTGAAGCCCCTGAAGCTGGGGATGTTGTCGTACTTGTCGGCGGAAGAACTGGCAGAGACGGGTGTGGCGGTGCAACTGGATCTTCTAAAGAGCACACCACGGAGTCTCTACTGACTTGCGGGGCGGAAGTACAAAAAGGTAATCCTCCCACAGAACGAAAAATTCAGAGACTTTTCCGTAATGCCAAGGTTAGTAAACTAATCAAGCGCTGCAACGATTTTGGAGCAGGCGGGGTATCGGTTGCTATCGGAGAATTAACTGATGGCTTAGAGATTAACTTAGATGCAGTTCCGAAAAAATATGAAGGTCTTGATGGGACAGAACTTGCGATCTCTGAATCTCAAGAACGAATGGCAGTCGTTATTCGCGCTCAAGATTTTGAAGCCTTTGCCAACTACGCTCATGAGGAAAACTTAGAAGCAACCTTAGTTGCTAAGGTTAGTGCTGACCCCAGACTTATAATGGTTTGGCGCGGGCAGGCGATTGTCGATCTCAGCCGAGAATTTCTCAATACCAATGGAGTTAAGCAAACGACGAAGGTTCAGGTCACTCTTCCGGAAGGGAATCACAACTACTTTAACAAGTTGTCAGAAGCAATCGAAGAAAAATTAGCTGCTCATAATGTTCCGAACCCGGGCGCAATCTTAAAAGAGGCCTGGCTTGCTAATTTGAGTGATTTAAACGTCTGCAGCCAAAAGGGGTTGGTGGAGAGGTTTGACAGTACCATCGGAATGTCGTCGGTCTTGATGCCTTTGGGTGGCAAGTATCAGGCTACTCCGGCTGAAGGTATGGTGGCTAAGATTCCCGTCTTAGCGGGGGAAACAAATACGGCTACCATAATGACCTATGGCTATAATCCGCAATTGGCAAAGTGGAGTCCTTTTCACGGTGCCTTATATGCCGTGGTAGATGCGGTAACTAAGACTGTGGCCCTGGGCGGGGATTATCACAAAGTTCGACTTACCCTGCAGGAGTATTTCGAACGATTAGGAACAGATCCCGAAAAATGGGGGAAACCTTTCAGCGCTTTGTTAGGAGCTTTTTATGCTCAGAAAAAACTTGGAATTCCGGCGATCGGTGGAAAAGACAGCATGTCCGGAACCTTCATGGATTTGCACGTTCCTCCCACATTGGTTGCTTTTGCAGTCAATGTGGTCGAGGCTGATAAAGTTGTCTCCCAAGAGTTCAAAAAGTCTGGCAGTAAGGTTGTTTTAGTGAAAGCTACTCGGGATGAGCATGAAGTCCCTGATTTTGAACAACTAAGCAAAAACTACTCCAAAATTAACGAGTTGATTCATTCCGGAAGCGTCTTGGCATCTCATACTGTCAGGATGGGAGGACTGGCGGCGGCACTCAGCAAAATGTCCTTCGGTAATCAGGTTGGGATGACCTTAGACAGTTCAATAGATATTAATAGTCTGTTTACTGCTGATTATGGTTCAATAATCTTAGAAATTGAAAAAACAATTGATCTGGCAAAAGCCTTCAGCGGGGTAGACTTCCAATTGCTCGGTGTAACTCAGGAAAACCCGATCATCACGATTAATGACGTGAATATTGAGCTAAAAACCGCTTTACAAGCCTGGGAAAAGCCACTGGAAAAAATCTTTCCAACTCAAACGGAAAAAGTCGCCGAGCCACAAAAAGTGAGCTTCAACCTGAGAAATAATCAAACACCATCAACTAAAGTGGCTAAACCAAGAATCTTTATTCCGGTTTTCCCGGGTACCAATTGTGAGTACGATTCAGCCAAAGCTTTTGAGAAAGCCGGAGGGATCGTTGAAACCTTAGTGATTAGAAATCTGACGGCAACTGATGTGGAGCAATCTATCCAAGAGATGGTTAAAAAGATACAGAAGGCTCAAATCGTCATGCTCCCAGGGGGCTTTAGTGCGGGAGACGAACCAGACGGTTCGGGTAAATTCATTGCTACTATGTTCAGAAACCCTTGGATTAGTGAGGCGATTGAGGAACTTATGGATCAAAGGGATGGTTTGATGCTTGGTATTTGTAATGGGTTTCAAGCATTGATCAAACTGGGTCTTGTTCCCTATGGAGAAATAATCGATTTGATGGAAGAATCGCCTACCCTAACGTATAACAAAATCGGGCGTCACGTTTCCGGCATGGTCCAAACCAAAGTCGTTTCCGTTTTATCCCCATGGTTTAGCGGGGTGAATTTGGGAGACATTCACTCCGTGCCTATCTCCCATGGAGAAGGTCGGTTTGTCGCAGATCACGAAATAATTCAAACGTTAATAGATAATGGACAGGTTGCTACTCAATATGTGGATCTTGACGGGAACCCTAGCAATGATGTTATCTATACTCCCAATGGTTCTTTTGAAGCGATTGAAGGAATCACCAGCCCAGATGGACGTATTCTGGGTAAGATGGCCCATTCCGAAAGGACCGGTCTGGAAATAGCGAAGAACGTTCCGGGTAATAAATATCAACCGATTTTTGCCGGCGGCGTTAACTATTTTAGAGGATAGACCTTTAACGCACGTCACTTGCCAACAGAGGTCAACTTAAGTTGCAGGGTTTTTAATATGTTTGTCGAATTCACTAATAACAGTTAATCATTACAACAATAGGAGATGAAATTTTTGAACACTCAATTTGAAAGTGCTGTTGTGACAGAACAAGGAAAAACCATTGCTGTTGTTTCCGTCCAACCGACTGTATTCCAAAATTCCTTTAACGCATCGATGGTAATCAAAGGGTTGCTCCCTGTTTTTAAAGGGATGCCTATTGTTCTTATGACTATAGATCCCCAAGGAAATCCTGCCTATTTCGGCAGATCAGACCTTATTCTTCTTCTGGAGAATGTAAACATTAAAGAAGCACCTTGGAAAGAAGTATCTGCAGAAATTGACTTAACAAATTCTTGTCCGATGAAAGAAGAAGCAGAAGAATCATAAGATTTTATTGAGGAAGACATGGACGTTTGGGCGAACTATCGAAAAATACTACATGTAGATATGGATGCTTTCTATGCCTCTGTCGAGCAGCGCGACGATCCGTCCTTAATGGGCAAACCGGTAGTGGTTGGAGGCAGACCCAATAGCAGGGGTGTAGTTTCTGCGGCGTCTTATGAAGCGCGTAAATATGGAATACGCTCAGCTATGCCTGTTGCAGAAGCTGCTCGGCGCTGTCCTTCTGCTGTTTTTTTGCCCGTAAATGGGCAGAAATATCGTGAAGTATCCTGGCAAATTAGACAAATATTTTTGACTTATACTCCTATGGTAGAGCCACTATCTTTGGATGAGGCTTTTTTAGATGTTACAGGTTCTACGAGTTTATTTGGGCCTGCAGATTTAATAGCTTTAACAATAAAACAGCGCATCCAGCAGGAATTAAACTTAACGGCGTCTGTTGGCTTAGCATGCAATAAGTTTTTAGCCAAGCTTGCCTCAGATCTGAAAAAACCTGATGGATTCGTAGTTGTGCATCCCAATAGAATTCAAGAGTTTCTTGACCCATTGACTGTGGAAAGGATTTGGGGAGTAGGAGAAAAAACAGCGAAACAATTGCACAATCATAATGTTAAAACAGTTAGGGACTTACGCAGCCTGGAATTAAAGTTCTTGACGAAGCTCTTTGGATCTTTGGGTAGCCAGCTTTATCAGTTGGCCCAAGGAATTGACGATCGACCCGTGGAAAGCGACCGGGTGGTTAAATCCATCGGTCGCGAGACTACCTTTGAAACTGATATTGCTGATCCTGATGTACTGGAGACAACTTTACTAAAGCTTGCCGTTCATGTGGGTCGGAGTCTGCGCAAAGAAGCACTCAGAGGTAAAACGGTGACCTTGAAAGTCAGGTACGCTGATTTCCGTACCCTAACCCGTTCTCGAACACTATTGCGGGCTACGGATCTTGACGACGTGATTTATCAGGAAGCCTGTAGCTTATTAAGAGAGTTATCCCTTAAACAACCACTTCGATTAATTGGGGTTACCTTATCTAATCTGACCGATCAGATTCAAAATCAGCTGTCTTTGTTCGAAGAACCCCAGCTGGAAAAAGAAAATCTCACGAAGGTTCTTGATTCTGTAAAAGAGAAATATGGCGAGAAAAGCATTACAAGGGCTAGACTTTTGTAATTATAACGGTATAGGTCATTTGCCTTTTTCCTAAGCAGATGGCCTATTTCATTATATCGGTCAACCTGCTTGCCGCAACACAACATCACCGACAATAGAAACCTATTTTTCTGGCAGAAGGTATAACTTATCGTTATATACCCTTCTGGAAGGCCCATCTCGCCATCTTTGCTTACTGTGACAGTTGGCCATCCCATGGCCAGCGGTCCATTCTCGCCCTCGACATCAGCGCATTTTGGCCATTCATAGATGCTTAAATCTCAGCCTTCCATGTTCGTGTCAGACTGGGGTCAGTGGTTTAGAGCTAGCCAAGTTTTCGAACGGAGATCGCTTTACAGGTGATTTACCTCCATGTCTGCGTAATTTATTAGATAATGTCGAAAATTTCTTTGTCAGAAACACGGCTAAACTACGTCTATAACTAATAGGTAACAGACTTGAAAGCGCAGCAATTGGGTCTAAGTGCTAGGAAACAAAAATAATCGCAGTTGAAGGAGGGAAACTGGAGAGAGAGAACATCAGTCACGATGTTCAGCCTTGGCTGAACGAGTTCACTCTTATTTAAAAAAAGAGTTCAAACTACGAATATCGAACCCCGAGTAAGAAAGGAAGGTAGATAATACAATGAAGAATAATTGGCGTTCTTTCCTGAGCGTGATTGTAGTAGCCATATTACTAGTTCCAACGATTTTTGCGCCTATAGCTTTAGCAGGAGAAAGCAGTGTATCATCTCCAACTGTTGAGTCTCTGGCTATGCCAGAAGTGAGCCTGGAAAAAGCTATTCAGATTGTAAAAACCAACTTCGACGTCCCAACTCAATATACGGATTTCAGTTCTTCTTACAACACCTATGATGGACGTCAAGTATGGGCTTTGCGTTGGAATGGTACAGCAGAACGACCAGGAGAGTTCGCTGCAGAGGTTAATGCCATAAACGGAGATATTGTAAGTATGAACTATTGGAAGAATGAAGATCAATTGGCCAATAGTCCGTCAGTCCCTACCATTACTAAGGCTGAAGCTCAAGAAATCAGCAGCAAATTACTTAGCCGTTTATTAGGCAAGCGAACCGAGGAATTAAGCTTAATTCCAAGTGAATTAGAGATAGTACCACTAAACTACGGTCCCTTCAATTATTCTCTCCAATATCAACGACTAATTAACGGTGTCCCCTTTCTTAGCAATGAAGCCAATGTGCAAGTATCAAGTACAGATGGGCACATCACTTCTTATAATCTCAACTGGAACGATGTAAAAGCGCCTGAAGTAAAAGGTGTGATCAGTGTTGATCAAGCGCAACAGGCGTTTGTTGCGGCACCATTCTTTAAACTCCAGTACTGGATTCCGGCATCCTACAGACCTCTGCTTGCAGGGAAAAAGCAGGAAGCTAAACTTGTGTATCAATTAAGAGGGGATAACAATGGAGGCGCAATTGATGCTTTAACAGGCTTACCACTTCAATTAAAACCAGGGGAGTGGCTGGCAACAGATCAGAGCGGTGTTGGGGGAATGGGAAGCGCTAAGTCGAAAGGAGCCAATTCAGTTTCTGATGGAGCTCAAGTTCTGACCCCTCAGGAACAACAAGAAGTGGAACGTACTGCAAAGCTTCTCAAACAAGATGAGGCGATTGCTGCTGTGAAGCGCTGGGTTGAGATTCCGGATAACCTGACGTTACGCAGTGCAAATTTAAGTAAAGACTGGCGCAACGATGACAAACGTATCTGGAGCTTCGAGTGGAGCATTATTGAGACCGATACAAAGGAAGGAAACTCAAAATATATTAACGCGAGGGTTAGCGCCACAACTGGTGAGTTGCTTGGTTTTGCTATCTCTACACAACAAAACGACAAGACTGAAGTTAAACTAGACCGGGCAGCAGCCCAAAAACTGGCTGAAGAGTTCCTGAAAAAGGTTCAGCCTGAGCGATTTAATCAAGTTGTGTTAGACTCTGAAACGGATCTAATATCTAAAATGAGTCTGGAACCATGGAATAATCAAGCTTTCTCATATGGAAGAGTGGTCAACGGGGTTGATTTTCCTGAAAACGGAATGAGTATCAATGTCGATCCTGTGGCCGGCATAGTTACAAATTTTGAACTTAACTGGTCGGAATATGATTTGCCTGGACTCTCAGGAATTCTCAGCAAAGATAAAGCTGTGGAATCCTTTCTCAAGGCACGACCTTTAACCCTCACCTATGTTCGTATCTATTCCAATGGTATACCGGGGGATTTACGCCTAGTTTATCTTCCAATTGCCAAGGACCGCAGTATTCCAATCTCTAACATCTTGGATGCAAAAAGTGGGGAATTACTTGATTACCAGGGTCAGCCAGTAGAAAAGGGGCCAAAGCCATACAGTTTTACGGATCTAGCCGAAGTTACAGGAGCAGCAGAGATAACAGTACTTGGCCAAGCAGGGTTATTTGGCGATTATGAAAATAGCTTTAAACCTCAAGAGAAGATGAGTGTTGCCTCAATGTTGCGTGCGATGTACCTTAGCCGATTTGGGTTATGGGGAAATATGGGCCTTTCAGAGAAAGAAGTTATGAATAAAGCGAAAGAGCTAGGATGGTTAACGGAAGATCTTAAGCCTAGTGATCCAGTGAATCGTGAACTTCTTGCCAAAGTTTTAATGCGCTACATTCAGCTGAATAAACTGGCAGAACTCAAGGATATTTATCAAGTTAGTTTCCAAGATTCTGATCAAATCAGCTCAGATGCTCTAGGCTATGTCGCCATAGCCAGCAGTACGGGGATTATCAAAGTAGAGGGTCAAGTGTTGGCCCCACGTGAAACGGTAAGCCGTGCCGAAGCTGCCACTGCTCTCTTCAGGGCTTTAGGTTGGCATAATTAGTATTTGCAATTGCAACTTGTGAATTGCGAATAGCGAATAGCGAATAATTTACTTGTATACTGTGTCTGATCACTAATATATAAATAACCGTTAAGAAATAGTCTAGCCCCCCCAACAAGGGGGCTAGACTATTTGTATTGGAGATATTTAATTAAAGATATCTTAGAAAATTTAAAACCATGAAGTTTTTGGATAACTAATCGATGTTTGGGGTCTAACTGAGTAAGATTATTAAAACCTCATAATTCTGGCATTAGTCACGGTAACACACTCAAGTGAACGCCTATTATGGAAAAGGAATGGTTCTCTTTAAAAATTGCCTATATGGATTAAAGAAACATTATAAGGATAATTAAGTCATTGTTTACAGCGCAGGAAGGGAATGCAAAATATATGTAGAAATCATAATATATCAGCTCCGCGAGAGAAGGGGGCGAGCTATTTGCCCACATTTGTTAAAAATTCGTATATTACGTACTTAAATGATACGGAGGCTCAGGGGACCGCCGTCCTTGGCGGCCTCTGAACTCTGATGCTTCTACCGTATCACCTAAAAACACAGTGATCTCTTCTGTTCCGTAGGGAGGATTAGTACCAAGTGGCCGCTGAATTTAACCCCTCTCGGAATGGGTCGTATTAATTGATAGATTCGTCTTGATAACGGGGGGCCATACTTTGAGCCTCTTCGCCATGTTTTCAACAATCATACTCGCAGTCTCTCTGTATTTTTCCTTCATCTCCGGATCCGTTCTGTTTAATGCTGTGAGCATTTTCAGCAGCTCATTGTAGGCATTAAGCATGTTATCGCGGTGAATGTTAAATTGTGTGTCGGCCGTCATGACTGAGGATTTGGTTTCCGCGATTTTGAGTTTATTTTCCAGCTCTGCAATTTTCCTGGCGGATGGGATCTCTTCTTTGGCCGCCTCCAGCTCCCTTTGCTTTAACGTAACTTTTTCTTGCTCGGCCGAGTATTTTGACTTGTATTCCTTCACCTGTATCTCCAGGTCTTTGGCCTGAGTAGATAATTGGGTGATTTCGCTGCTTTTCAAGTCCACGTCTTTTTGGAGGTCTTTTTTCTCTTGAATGGCCTGGTCTCTGTCCTTGACAGCTTGCTGCAATTCCAATTTGGTCATGTTCTCGACATCATGCTCCGCGATAAACTCATCCCGCTCCTCTTCCGGGATTCCAAGAAGGATGAGCGCCTGGGTGTAGGTCAAATTCGTCACTAGTGACGAATTTGGGTTGCCATCACTGTCGGAGGAGTCAAGCAGTTTCGTTCCATACTCTTCAAAGATCTGCATTAGTCTTTCGGCCGTTCGCTGGGAGTAACTGACCGATTCCTTCAACCACTTGCCCCATTCCCCATGCTTGAGGAGATCCTTGGCTTCCTTCAGTCGACGGCCGATCTCGACGGCATTGGTAAGCAGGATTTTACAAGTCTGTTGTTTAATTGTATTGATTTCAGCCGCGATATCGAGCGGCGTGCGTTCAGTGATCAGAGTATTCATGCTGTTTACCCGTCCTTTTTTGTAACTTTATTTATACAATATGTGGCCGGGCTTAAGAAGGTGAAGGCTCGTTCTCAAAAAAATATCCGTGGCCTGACGGCCTCACTGGGGCTCTGCCCTGTCCCCGAGGTTTAAACCGCTCAGATCTCACTTCAGCGTTGCAAGATTTGATTAACAAAGGAGGTAACTATGAGTATTTTGTTTGATCCTTTCACAATAAGAAACCTAGAGATAAGAAATCGGTTTGTCAGGTCAGCTACATACGACGGTTTTGCTAATGAAAATGGTCATGTTTCCGATGCCCAAATAAAGCTTTTCTCAGATTTAGCTGATGGCGGTGCGGGTCTAATCATAGCAGGTATAGCTTACGTTCATTATACCGGCCAGATATCACCACATCAGAACTCCATTGCGGGGGATGAATTTGTCTCAGGATTTGAAAAAGTCACAAAAGCAGTTCATGAGCGTGGCGCTAAAATTGCTATACAACTTTTTCATGGCGGAAAAGAAGCTAAGTATCTGAAGACAAAAAATATTCTTCCTTTAGCCCCATCAATTGTTGACAATGACCCTTATTACTCAGGTGAATATCGAGAAATTACAGATAGCGAAATTTGGGAGGTGATTAATGCATTTGGAGATGGAGCAATAAGAGCAAAAGCTGCAGGGTTTGATGCTGTACAGGTTCACGGTGCCCATGCTTACCTTTTAAGTCAATTTCTTTCACCTTTTACAAACCGAAGACAGGATCAATGGGGCGGAAGTCTTCAAAATCGCCTTCGTCTGCATTACGAAATATACAAAAACATTAGGAAAAAAGTTGGTGAGGATTACCCAGTATTTATTAAGATTGGGGTTCAGGATGGTTTTATTGGTGGTCTTCAGTTAGATGAGGGAAAAGAGTCCGCCAAATTACTTGCAAAATTAGGATTTGACTCTTTAGAAATTAGCCAGGGTTTAAGAGGTAAACGATATGTAGAGACTGAATACAAAGCCCATATTGATAGCCTTAACAAAGAGGCATATTATCGTGAGTGGTGTCGAGAAATTAAGAGCCAATTAGATGTACCGATCATGATAGTCGGTGGTTTAAGAACCCTGTCTCTTATGGAAGAGATTGTTCAAAATAAAGAAGCAGATTGTGTATCATTGTGCCGTCCTTTCATATGTGAACCAGGTCTTGTAAACGATTGGGAAACAAATGAACACAAGAAACTAAAATGTATTTCATGTAATAAGTGCGTTGACGCAATATACAAAGGAAAACCTATAAATTGCATCCTAACTACACCACAAATATAACTGTGGATAAGCATAATAGTACAATTTATGCTTTGTTTTACCGGGCCGTCGCCTAACAGAGTATCACCTAAAAATGGAAATATAGATAAATATGGTTGTGGCGCGTCGAGAATTCTCAGAACTTTATCCGAAACCGCTAGGTCCTTATTTGGAAAAGCAGAGGCTTTTCAGGTTAGAATGAAACTGAAAGAGGTAACAAATTGAAGACTGGTAGTATAGAAGACCATGACAATATCTCTTGTATTAAGTTATACGGCGTTGCTCTTCCCATAGAAGGTCGGCTTGCGACACTGGAGGAAGAGCGTAATATTCGTAAATGGATCAGGAGCGTTAAGCTTGTAGATGAGATAGAGGATGGTTCTTATGGGGAAGGGAAAATTGTTGTTGAGGTGATCCAAGGGAAACAGCCTGTTGAGATCAAAGCTATCGGGAGAGAAAAGATCGAAATGATAGATAATGTAGGTTTTCGGCGAGTATTGGAACATGTAGAAATGCAGGGATTACTCGATAAATTAAGTGGTTTTCAAGCGTTTTAGGTTGAAGTGAGGGGTTATAGACTTTATGAAAATTGATTTATACAGGCAGGTTCTTAAAGAGAGAGAAGATTGGGACCAATACCTTTTAAACGAGTCTTGTCTTCCTGGACCTAGAGCGAACCTTGAATTGATTGAGGCAGTTGCAGAAGAAGGAACTGAGGAAAGATTTATGCGGTACTTATCTTTCGATGCAGAGAAAGCTCCATTTGGTTCGGCAACTGAATTTTTGCCTATTTGTGGTGTTGTTGGTTTAGGAAGTCTGATATCTCAAGGAAACATGAAACATTGTGGTCTCTTGCGTGCGTCTGCTTCAGATATTAGATGGAGGATCAGAGAAGGGGTAGCGTTAGCCTTGCAAAGGTTTGGCGAATCGAATATGGAGGGGCTGTTAGATGAGATGCAAGAGTGGGCTAAAGGAACTCTGTTGGAAAAGAGGGCAGTAGTTGCGGCTTTGTGCGAACCAAAACTACTTAAGCAACCTAAAGAAATTCTAAGTGTATTACAAATTCTTGATAAAATTACACAAGACATGTTAAACACCGAAAATAGAAAAGATAAGGACTTTAAAGTACTACGAAAAACATTAGGGTATGGTTGGAGTGTTGCAGTGGTATCTGATCCTGAGAATGGAAAAAAGCTAATGGAAAAATGGTTTGTAAATGAGGATAAAGATATTAGGTGGACGATGAAGGAAAACTTGAGAAAAAAACGGTTAGTCAGAATGGATACAGATTGGACAAGAAATTGGAAATTAAATCTGGGTGTTGAATAGGCTTATACATAATTAGGGAGGTTTCGGTTTGAGGTTCATTTATTATCTAAAAAAATTGAGAGATGGCTATGTAATTAATCAAGTGAAGCATGTTGAGTTACCTTTATTTAAACCATCGCCAACTGTTAGAAAAAAGTTGATATTTTCTGGAAGAGTGCAGAAGGTAGGGTTTAGATTAGAAGTATATGAATTAGCGAACCGGCTGAATTTAACTGGTTGGGTTAAAAATAGAAACGATAAAAATGTTGAGGCTGAAGTACAGGGAGAAAATGAGATGATTATTTTCCTGATTAAATATTTAAAAACATTGAAGAGAGCATCTGTTCGTGATGTGGTAATAAACGAAATGCCGATTGTAGATGATGAGACAGATTTTGCGGTGATAAAGGAATGGTTTTAATTCGCAATTTACGTATATAGAGTACAAAATTACGTAGCTCAAGGGGCCGGCGTCCTGCGGCCTCTAAATTAGAGCATGGGGGACTCTGGAAAATATGCCTTATTGGGTTACTTTGGGTATTCGTTAAGATAAACACACAGGGCGAAAAGGAAGAAAAGGAATTTCTGTTTAATTGTAGAAATAACCAAATATTTGGGTGGCTCAAAGAGACCACTTTTTATAACGGGGGATTCCTGACACTTAGCCAAAATGAATGTAATATGGCGTCGGGAATCCCTAAACGATATAGGACATCTGGATGGTTGTAGATAAACGTGGGAGGAACATTTATGGCAATTAGCGAGAGTTATCAAGAATATGTAGTAGACCAACTTAGAGTGTTAGGTCGCGTTACTGTTAAAAAGATGTTTGGCGGTGCAGGTATTTACTATGACAGTTTAATTTTTGGATTACTTGCGGATGACGTCCTATACTTCAAAGTGGATGACTCCAATAGGGCGGACTATGAACGAACGGGAATGGAACCTTTTCAACCATTTGCTGAAAAGCCCATGGTAATGCCATATTACGAAGTTCCAGTTGATATCTTAGAAAATATTGAACTGTTAGCTGAGTGGGCTAAGAAAGCTTTAATAGCATCTGGAAATAAATACACAAAGCCTAAAAAACAAAGAATTGGAAAGAGTGGTCAATGTCTTAAGTAAATACAAATCACATGTTCCGGGAATACTTGCATTTTACAGACTCAGATATAACTTACTTTCCTTGGTTTTATTTTCAGTGTTGTTGTCATTGTTGATACTCTACTGATAATTTTGGGTAAACAATTGTTGATAAAGGAGCAAAAAATGTTAGATATACGTCGTGCTAAACCATATGAACATCAAATATTAACCGATATTGCAATTAAATCCGAGGCTTATTGGGGAAATAATTCTGATTATATGGATAAATTTAAGTCAGTATACAAGGTAACTGAAGAGTTTATATGCCATAATCCAACTTTTGTTATAGAAGATGATAATATTGTGGGATTTTACGGTATTTTGATAGATGACAAGGAAGTATTTTTAGAATACCTCTTTATTGAACCCAAAAGTATAGGTAGAGGATATGGAAAATTATTATGGATTCATTTGGTCAATACATGCAAATCTTTAAGAATTGAAGAATTTGTTATAGTTACAAGCCCTCAAGCTAAAGAATTTTATCTAAAAATGGGGGCAATACCCTTTGGAGAAGTAGAATCTCTTCTGAAAAAAGGACGTATAATTCCACGATTAATTTATACTGGACTTGTGTAAATAGTGGCTATAGTGAAAGGATGTTTGAGGGTCCGTCGTTCATGCGGACTCTGAATAAGGGGGCAGTGTAAAATGGCTGGCAAGAGGGTTTAATGAGTCTTTTAAGGAGATCAGTAAATGATTGTTAGGAAATTCGAGCATTACGATACTGGAAATTATTCTATAACTCTATATAGTTTTGGATAAATTGTTAAGGTAGCATCTGAGGCTAAAAGCTATAATGAAATTATTGGAGGATAATTGTGAGAGTTAAAATTTTGAAGGAAAATAAACTAGAAGTTGCGTTGGTAACAAGTGACGTGATCTTGTTAAAAGACGTTCAGTCAGCGCTTGACCTTATAGCAACGGTTGGGTACGAAACAGGGTGTGACTTCATGATTTTAAATAAGACAGCAATATGTGAAGAATTTTTTGACCTAAGCACTAAGATGGCCGGAGATATTTTACAAAAGTTTGTTAACTACCATATGAAGATTGCAATCTTAGGTGATTTTTCTTCCTATAAAAGCAAGAGTCTAAATGATTTCATTGATGAATGTAACAAGGGAAAGCATATCTTCTTTTTAAATAATGAAAAGCAAGCGATTGAACGATTTGCCATAATTAACGCCGCCAACTAATGGAGATGTTCTGCTCCTGTTATTTACTTATTCAGCATTTGCCATTTGATGGACCTGAAAATGTCAAATAAAGATGCCTGAAAGCAGGTTTTTTAAGGTCAATTGGTGAAAGTTACAAGGAGGCGAATATAACTGACGAGGAGAAGGGCTAGGCTAAATCATACTTTGTGTAGTTATTCACAGAAAGGAGTGGAAGACTTGCAATGAATATAATGATTAGGCGTGCTGAGGATAAAGAAAATGAGATTCTAACACTAATTGCATTCAAGGCAAAACGATATTGGAAATATCCCGAAGAGTATTTCAGTGTGTGGATGGACGAGTTGACGATTACTCCTGATTACATAAATAAGAATGAGGTTCATGTCGCAACAGTTGAGGGAAATGCAGTTGGATTTATTTCAATAGTCGAAGTTAAGAGTGATTTTCAGGTGGGAGATTTAATGATTAGAAAGGGTTTTTGGTTGGATCATATTTTTGTCCATCCATCGTTTATTGGAAACAGAGTTGGTTCGGAACTTATACTTTTTGCTAAGAAATTATGTGAAGAAAATAATATTAGTTGCTTACATATTCTTTCAGACCCTAATGCAAAAGGCTTCTATAACAGAATAGGTGCCCAATTTATTGAGGAAGTTCCGTCAAATATCAAAGGGAGAACGGTTTCATTATACAAGTTTCCAATTTGAAAATTCAAAAAAGGTTGGGATAGTTTGCCAAGATAAATGGCGCCTGAAAAATATTTTTATTGGAGAGTTTTATTTATGAAGATAATTATTAGATTCTGCATTCTGATTGCAATTAGTTTTTTACTCGCATCCTGCGGGAAAGTAGCAGTTAGTACTGAGCAATCCCAAAACGGTAGCTCCTCGCTAGAGGTAGAACAACAAGTAGCCGCTGTAGTGCGAGATCAAGTAAGTGGTAATTACGGAGTATATGATATGAAGGGTGAGCTTCTAGATAAACTAAATAACAATCCGATTGATGTCAATTATGAAGTTGAATTCAAGGAGTTGAATCAATCCGAAATCTTTTCAACATCAGCTCAGGTTGAACTTGAGTCAAAGTATACTAAATTGTGGGATACAGAGTTGAATGCTATATATAATAAACTACTCTCGAAGTTGAATCCAAAAGAGAAAGAACTATTAATTCAGTCACAAAAGGGTTGGCTACAGCATCATATGAAAGAATCGGAATTCGTTAACCAAGTGTTTAATTTGCGAGAATTAGGCCCAGTCTTTGGTAGCCAGGGGAGAGTTCAGATGCATCAAGCAATCAATGGAAGAATCCGCGAGAGAACACTGGAGTTGATGGAGTATTATTCACTCCTCGGAAATGATGTGCAATTTGTATTTATTGGCACAAAAAAATAACTTCCCCAATGCCTCTAGAAGACCAGCTGCGTATAATGGCGTATTCCCAGCAGGAGGATTGGTATGAAAAAAAGTTTGGTTATAGGGGGAATAGGTTGTCTGCTAGTTTTAGTTTTCATTCTATTCAAATCTGATGTTCCCTCAAAGATACCTGAAACTGTTGTGATGACTGGTAATCAAGATATTGAAACTGTCCTTGGATATTATAATTGGTTTGACGAGGATAAAGGCGGAAATACCGCTTTTGGAGATATACCAGAAAATCTCGTTAAAGAACTGCAAACAGGTATAGTGAAAAATGGTGAAAGAGTTTACTTTGAATTCAAGACCTCCAAACCACCTAAACGTAACACCGTTTACTTAATCGTTCCAAATGAAAAAGAACCTCTTGAATTTGGAATGATTGAACAACCATTGGATGGGAATTCATTTATTGTTCATGGAGAAGGTGGGCAATACATTTATGTGCTGACGGGTTATTGGGACGATTCCCATCACATAGACTATGCTTTTAAAGTCACTATTAACAAATAATAAGCATTATTTCCTAATGCCAATGGCCAGAATTGCGAATCATTACCCAATCGGGAGAGGGGGTTAGAGTATGCAGTATAGTTCAATGGTAATATATTTCATGAGCGGAACAGGAAACTCTTACCGAGCCTCTACATGGATAGAAGAAGCAGCTAACAAAAAAGGCGTAACCTCAAAACTAGATCAGATCTCAAAATCCTGTGAAAAATTAGATTTAGAAGAAGTAGACTTGTTAGGAGTAGTTTTTCCAACGCATGGGTTTACAGCACCTTGGCAAGTGATTAGACATGCTTTGCGCCTGCCACGTGGAAATAGAAAACATGCTTATGTCATAGCAACAAGAGCTGGGACTAGAATTGCGTCAATTCCGTTCCCAGGATTCGAAGGTACCGCAGGTTATCTCATTGCACTCATACTTTTTTTAAAGGGTTACGCCGTTCGTGGTGTCATGGGGCTTGATATGCCATCTAACTGGATGTCTCTGCATTGGGGTTTAAATCTCGAAAACTCGAGATTTATCATTCGTAGAGCAAGGGTAAAAACCGATCTTTTTATGAAAAGTATTTTAGAAGGAAAAAGAGTGTACAGGGGATTTATATGTTTATTTTTAGGATTGATTCTGAGTTCTATTTCGCTAGGTTATTTAGTCATAGGCCGATTTTTTCTATCAAAATTGTTTTTTGCTTCGGGAAATTGTTCAGGTTGCGGTTTATGTGCTAATAGTTGCCCAGTTCAGGCAATAAGAATGGTAGGAAGTAATAAACCGCGTCCTTATTGGACATTTGCTTGTGAAAGTTGTATGAGATGTATGGGCTATTGCCCTAACAAAGCGGTTGAAGCAAGCCATTCATTTGCAATCATTTTATATTTCATTGCCACATTACCAGTATCTTTTTATGTATTAAATGAATTAGGAAAAATTATACCGATAGAACATTATCTTTTCTTATATAACGTTGTGCTTAATTATATTTACATATTGATTTCTTTTTTTGTTGCGTACCTTATTCTTTCTGTACTTATTAAAAATCCCTTTCTTAATAAGCTGTGTACCTACACAACCTTTACCCACTTATATCGTAGGTATCACGAGCCTGACACTTCGCTAATAGATATTGCAGAAAGAAAAAAAGTTTGACCAGGAGCGGCTTTGGCTGACAAAGACAATAATAGATTGATTTATGTAGAAATTACTTTTTGTGATTATTTCAGCGACATAAACTATGAAGAAATAATTGTGATAAAGAATATCTTCCTAAAGGTTTCGATGCAAAATTAGGAAATTCTACCCGACGAGCTTTCGAGAAGGGCGAGTTAAATAAATAAGTATTAGGGGAATAACACAGCCATTCTAGCTTGCAAAGGCCGCGCTAGTGAGATTATGAGCATTATCCTTGGTATTGTCCGAAGGAATAGCTACTCAGGTAGTTTTGACGCTCCGTGAATGACTAAAACGTTAAATTACGAATGAAAGAATGGATTTGAGGATGTGGATTTTGATTTTTTAATTAAGGGTATAATTATTGGGTTCTCAATTGCTGCACCGGTCGGACCGATTGGAGTTCTTTGTATAAGGCGGACATTGACAGAGGGGAGATTATCTGGCTTTTTATCAGGATTAGGTGCTGCCACGGCTGATGCTTCCTATGGAATGATGGCTGGTTTTGGCCTAGCAAGCATATCAAACTTCTTGATAGGGCAACAAATTTGGCTGAGGATTATTGGAGGAATTTTTCTTTTATATTTAGGAATTAAAATGTTTATAACGAAACCTTCAGATGAAGAGGTATCGTCTAAACGACATGGACTAATAGGGAGTTATATTTCTGCATTTTTCCTTACAATTGTAAACCCAATGACGATCATTTCTTTTGCCGCAGTCTTTGCTGGATTGGGGATAGGGACAATTCAAACTGATTATTTTTCGTCGTTGATATTAGTTATGGGAGTCTTTGTTGGATCAGGTTTATGGTGGTTGACTTTAAGTTCAACTGTTCATGTACTCGGAAAGAGATTTGACACTAAGAAGTTGGGGTGGGTAAATAAGGTCTCAGGAATAATAATATTGATATTTGGTTTTATTGCCCTGGCGAGCATCTGAGGGCGCAACCCTATATATCAAAGGGTTTGAGAAACTTTGCCAAGAAAAATTCAGGTTTTATTAAAGTCAATCTAAATCATAAGGGGCTTCCGTGAATGGCAGCCTCTAAATCACTAGGCGCTATACATCGTATAAGTATTCGCGAAATTAACCAAGATGAAAGCGGTTATGGTGCGTGGAAGTAAGGAAGGGAAATGAGTGGACATTTTGAAAATTATCTGGCTTTTGTTTATTGGCGTAGTATTACATTTGGCTACACTTCTGTTGTCCAGAGAGGTTGACCCAGTTGATGGCTCTAATGCCGTAATATAAGAATACATTTTTTGAGGTAATACCGTCGAGCAACCTAAGTCGAAAAAAGCTTGAATGTTATTTGTGGGATGAAAGTTTCGATTTTGCTCATACTCTATATATCATAAAATGAAGAAGAATAATTACCATTTTTATAGCTTGTGGATTATAGGGATTTTTACCTATAATCCTGAAGATTTTTATATATAGGGGTGAGAGAGTTTGGGTATTGTCCAGATTGTATTTACTATAGTTCTTATTTTAGGACTCGTTTATCTGTACAAACGAAGTGATAGATCAGAGGACTTACTTTTATTGAAACTATTGGGGTATTATTTATTGGGTAGTTTTAGATTTAACTTCAACAAAATTGCTATCCCCTTTGGATTTCTTGTTTATTTGCTATTTCTACATCCCAATCAAAACGCAAGAAGTAAACGACAGGCTGCAGGTTTGGGATTAGTATTTTTAATTGTCGGCTTAGCCCAGCCAACAGTTGAAAACTATCTTTATCAACTTCCAATAGAGGTTAAATCAGAATCAGTTAACTTGTATGATATTAACTTTCCAAATGACTGGCAATCATTGCAACAACAACTTCAACTTACAGAAGATGTTAGATTAGTGGATTTTTACTCAGGATTTGAATCTGACGGCAGCATTAGGGAACTGAGTTATAAACTAATTAGCCAGAAAGATGGAGGTATCGTTCATTACAATGTTAATCTGGAAAAGCAACATCAGGCATATGTAATACGTCGGTCAAAGATTGACCGTTGGTTACAATACGATCAAGAAATAACTGCTCAAAGGTTTTTTGAAGCAGTTGAAAGCTTAGACATCAATAAGCTCAAACCAAAAGGGGATTATGGTTGGTATACCATGTCCAGCCAAGGGGTATTGAGTTACGATATTCCAAATCATGATAAATACATTCTTGACAACAATGGAGATGTTCTAGCAGTAGGTAATGAAGAGTTGCCTATTAGAGGTTATTTTATCTCACTATATGGAATGTACAAGTTGAATGAAATAACACATGAGGGCCGAGGATTTAAGGATTATTTCTATTATATTGTGAAGAACTAAGCCGGTTGCTTCACAAGAGAGAATTCCCGGCACTTAGAGGACGATACATATGACTGGGACACTGCGGGAACATCTGATCATTAGATTGTAGGCTTAAATTTAAATAAACTGGAGGGGAAATCGATGAAGACAATTGGATTAATTGGAGGGATGAGTTGGGAATCGTCATCCGAATATTATCGAATTATTAATGAAGAAGTTAAGAACCGCCTTGGAGGTTTGCATTCGGCAAAATGCGTTCTATACAGCGTGGACTTCGAGGAAATAGAGATCTGTCAAAGGAATGGTGAATGGGGAAAAGCTGCGCAGATTCTAGCTAATGCTGCACGCAGTCTTGAGAAAGCAGGGGCAGACTTTATTGTTATTTGCACAAATACTATGCACAAAGTTGCTGATGATATTCAGGCAGGTATTAGTATTCCATTACTTCACATTGCGGATATCACTGCAGAACAAGTTCTACTGAATGGAATAAAAACAGTCGGACTGCTTGGAACCAGATACACAATGGAACAGGATTTTTACAAATCACGCCTAGAGAATCGAAGTATAAAGGTTTTAATTCCTAAGGAAACAGATAGAGAGATAGTCAACACTGTAATTTATAAAGAACTATGCCTGGGACAAATCATTGACTCATCTAGAGTCAGTTATAAAAGAATTATTGAAGATTTAATAAAGCAAGGTGCAGAGGGAATCATCCTTGGATGTACGGAAATTGGCTTATTAGTTAAATCAGAAGATTCGACTGTGCCGTTATATGATACGACCTTGATTCATGCAATAGGTGCGGTAAACTTTTCCCTTGATTAATCTGGGTATTCTTTCAGGCGCTGAGTAAGTAGATTTCTATTTGAAGTTCGAGATACTAAAAGGAAAGTATGATCTGGAATGCTTTGATAGGAGGCAAGGAAATGTCTGATTTCGTAGAAGGTTTAAAGAGAGGCGCAAAAGCTTTTAAAAGGGCTTTAGGTCCTAGTCGATATGAAGCTGCGAATATCAAGGTCATCTGTCCCCATTGTCAGAATGACATTTTTGACGAGGGATCTGCTCAATTGAATACAGCAGGTGCTAGTTTATTGAACCTAGATTGGCTAAATAAATCGGCAAAGATTCTAGTGTGTACTAAGTGTGGATTAATTCAATGGTTCGGAAAGTCTTTAGAAAAGATCAACTAGGGTGTTAGCCTTCAGCTATGAAAAAGAGTTACCGTTAAAAAATCGTGAGGCACGTGAAGCCTTATAAAGTACTGAAAAAAGAAGTGATTGGCTTCTTTCAGCATAATAAAGATGTATTTATATATGACAATGCAGTATTATTAAAAGACAATGAAATTGATATGGAGGATGACATATATCTCATTGACTTAGATTTTGATTGGACGTATGTTGTTACGCATGAGAAAAACAGCGTGGTCCATACTTCTTTAGAAATAATCATAGATAATTTCTAAGTTTACCGGATTCAAGAAGATATAAGAGAGAGGTTTACAAAAACAAAGGAGGGAATGACCGGGTGGGAGATTTGCAGTCACTCCTTAAAGATAACAACATTCCATATGAATTAATCGATCATGATATTGCAATCCGAACAGCCCAGGAAGGTGCAACATATTTCGGAATTAACGTTGGTCAAACTGCACCGACACTAATACTAAAGACAGACAAAGGGTTCTTCTCATTAATTGTGTCGGGGGATAGGGGCTATATAGATTTCGAGGAAGTAGCAAATATTATTGGATGCAAAAAGGTAAAGCTTGCCGGGGCGCAAGAGGTAGAGGAGGTAACCGGTTTTGTGGTAGGAAGTATCCCCTTAGTGGGACTTGATTTACCTTGTGTTCTTGATAAACGATTATTTAAATACTCTAATATATACGGAGGTTCGGGAAAGGCAACACGAACTTTAATTGTTAACCCTAGTGCACTGGAGAAGTTAAACAGAATTGTTGCAGTTATTGAGTAAGGCAAGGAGAACAAGCGACTTAGAGAAAGCAATCGTTTGTTTGAAGACGGGAAAGCCTGATTACTCTAATTACGCTTGTCTGTGGGGATGAGTACTATGTCCAAAAGGAGTGGGATAAATAATGAAAATTAGAAATAAAGAGTTAGGAATTGGAACAATATCATTAGTATTATTCATAGTTGGTGTCTTGTTTGGGATTTCGTTTAGAAATATTTGTATTGGTGATTATCTATTAAATGGAATTGGGCTGAAGTCATGGTCTAATGGTGACTCCGGTATTCATTATACGGTTTTTTACTCGTTAGCATTTTTTATTCCATCATTTTTTATCGGACTAAATTATAAAGATAACTTCGGTTCAAAAGCAAGATATATGTCTGCTATAATTTCAGGCACTATTATATTTTGCTATTCGGGGCAGTTATTAAATTGGTAATATTAAATTGGTAATATTAAATTGCTCCGGGTCAAAACTGAAAAAGGAATATGGATAAATCTGTGAGAAAGATTAGGTTGTACTAAAGCACTTTTAAGGAGTATGCAAGAAATGGATAATAATAATTTTAAGGTTAAGCAGATTACACGGTTGTATGAAAGTTGTAATCAATGTGGTTTGCCAACTTTGACTTGCATATGTAATCTTGTTACTCCGATAAATACAAAAGCAAAGTTTTGGGTTTTAGCAAGTAAAAGTGAATTTTATAGACCTTCGAATACGGGAAGATTGCTTAAGTTAATAAACCCTAACTCCACCGAAGTATTTCTATGGGAACGTACTGCACCTTCTTTAAAACTGTTAGAGAATATAACTGCCTATAATGGTAGAACGTTTTTACTATTTCCATCTGAAGGTGAGGATTTGGTTAATAAAACTGCAGACTATCTTCAAGATGGAGAGAACGCATTTATTTTAATTGATGGAACATGGAAGGAAGCCAGAAAGATAATTAGAAAGAGTTATTATTTACAGAATCTCCCGCTTGTCTCAATAAAGCCAGAATATGAATCCAAATTTATTTTGCGAAAAGGTAGAGTTGAAGGTACTCTTTGCACTATTGAAGCGGCAATGGAAATTCTAAGAATTACTGGTGAGACAGGGCAACAGGAAATTATCGATAAATACTTCAATCTATTTCTTAAACATTATAAAGCAGGGGCTAGCTCACATCTACCTAAAGAATAGCGATTCAATGTGTTCGTACTGGCGGTCGTATTGCCTACTCTAATGAACATTTAGCTCTTAAAAGCCACTATTTTGGTAAACCGTGTCTCAGGCTAATCTACACTAACCTTTAATCCAGATAATCGCTCAGACGGTTGAACGAGAACCATTTGGTTAGTTTGATTAAACTGAAACTGATAGGATTCTCCGGAGGTTTGTCCAATCGCTGTTTTCCAGCTGAAGTTGTTCATTGACACACTTGGATCTCCGCCGCCGTTTGCTTCACTTGTCCATGCTACTACAGCATCAGGATCAACAACACAGGGTGCTTCAAGCATGAGCGGATTACCATCGGTTATTACGGCAACTTGTTGGGGCAGGTTTGAGAAGTTGCTAAGGACAGTTGTCGCTAATCCTTTTTGAGATAATACTCCACTTCCGATAAAACGTATATCGTATTTGAGGTCTGTGGGAAAAGCTAGCAGATTTTCACTCTCAACCGATAAGCAATCCCCAGGCTCCAGTTCAAAAACTGAAACATGATAAGCGTTTTTAGCTAAATAAATGACGCCTGAGCCTTCGACAGTCATTAGTTCAATATTTTCCCCGGTTAGTTTTCTTTTTGCCATACCTAAGAGAGAGCCCATAACTCCTCCACCATTGTCTGGCCCCAGCAACATCTTGTCAAACTTGAAGTTCCCTTTAAAGGCAACCATTGCTCCCTTCTTTGCAATAAACTTACCAGTACCTTCTATTTTACAGCTTAGTTCTTCCTCTACATAAAACTTAAACATGATTATAAACCTCCTTGAATTGTTACTGCTTTTGTCTATTCATATAGATAGGTTAAATATATAACAAAAGGACTGTCAGTACAATGAAACAGAACACATTGCTTATATATAGAAGCGATGTTTAATTTGCTAATTAGAGGTAGTAAATGGGTATTCGTAAGTATCAATAATCTGAGGAGTGAGAGTATTGGACAAGGATTTTAAATACGTTGGACACACTTTTCCAATTCATGATGCACCGCAAAAAGTGAGAGGAAGTTTAGGATATCTAAGTGATATAAAACTGCCTGATATGTTATATGCGAAACTGCTTTTAAGTCCAATTGCCCATGCACTTATTACCAGAATTGATACAAGCAAAGCAGAAGCTTTACCAGGGGTTATGGGAGTTTTCACTCATTTGAATACTCCAAGCAAAACATACAGTCGCTATCGAATTGTACCTAACCAAGAATTTTGCCTAGAGGATGAGCGTTTATTAACAGACAAGGTGAGGTTCGCAGGAGATCGGGTTGCAGTAGTGGTGGCAGACAGCAAAGAAATTGCCAAGCAGGCCATTGAACTAATTCAAGTGGAATATAAGGCTTTGCCAGTACTAAGTACTCCTGAGAAAGCCTTGCAAGAACAGGTGACTCGAATTCATCCCGAGGGGAATTTGCTTCACGAATATGAATACAAGCTAGGGGAACAGCTTCCACTTACTGAGGACTGTGTAGTTGTTGAAACTGTAACTAATACTCAGAAAGTCCATCATGCAGCAATGGAAACTCATGTTTGTCTTGCGGATTTTGATAGTTCGGAGAAGTTGACTCTCTGGGCGGCTTGTCAAGGAGTTTTTGGCGTTAGAACCATTGTCGCTGATTTACTGGAATTGAGTTATAACAAAGTCAGAGTCATTAAAGTACCCATGGGAGGGTCATTCGGCGGAAGACAAGAAACCATCTTAGAGCCGCTGACGGCTTTTTTGGCTAAGGAACTTAGGCGTCCTGTCAAATTAAGCTTGACGAGGGAAGAAACGATTATCTCTACCATGACCAGACCGGCGACAACCTCCAGGATACGAACTAAAGTAACAAAGGAAGGCTTTCTCGCGGAATGCAGTGTGGATACAGTTTTGGATGCCGGGGCGTATGCGACCAGCTCAATTGACAATACTTATGTAATGTCTAAAAAGATTTGCAAATTGTATAGAATACCTTACTATGAACATTCGGGCAAAACCGTCTATACGAATACGCCTGTTGCTGGTGGAGCGCGAGGGTGGGGAGCGCCGGAAATAATGACTGCCATTGAAATTCATATGGATGAGGTGGCAAAAAGGTTAGGCATGGATTTGATAGAATTTAGGCTCAAGAATCTTGTCCATCCGTATGACCTAGATAAAACATCTCAAATATCTTTGGGCAATGCTCGTGTGATAGACTGCCTGGAGAAAGGTGCCGAAGCCTTTGGTTGGGGTAAAAGATTCAAGAGGGAGACGGACCAAGGCAGATTTCGCAGAGGGGCAGGATTGGCCTGCGCTGCTCATAAAAATGGAATGTATGGTGGATTTCCTGAACACAGTACAATGACCCTTAAAATGAACGAGGACGGCTCTTTCATTCTTAATACAGGTCTTCATGAACTAGGATGTGGAACAATTACCTCCATTACACAAATTGCGGCAGAGGTTTTAGATATTGACCCCAAATATATTAGTACATTAGAGGCAGATACAGAATGCGGTCCTTATGATTTTGGCTCTTATGGAAGCAGAGTGACCTATATATGTGGTGCTTGTGCCTACGAGGTTGCACAGCTTATAAAAAAGAGAATATTGGAATGTGCTTCACAAATTTTACAAAAGCCTATCCAGTATTTAGAGGACAAAGATGGAAGAGTCTGGGTAAGCGGGGATGAACAACACTCAATAAGTTATCGTGATATCGCAACAACAGCAAAAATAAAGCATAATACCGACATTGTTATTACCCATACCTATCATGGGACGTCTAATCCAGGGGCTTATGCAGTTCATTTTGCCGAAGTCGAGGTTGACACAGCGACAGGCAGGGTTCGGGTTACAGATTATCTAGCAGCACATGATATTGGGAAAGCCATTAATCCTGGGATGGTCGAAGGGCAGATTCAAGGTGGCGTTCAAATGGGGATAGGCTATGCTTTATATGAAGAAATTAGGGTAGGTAAGGATGGAAGTATTCTGAACAGCAGTCTGAAAAATTATCATGTTCTTAATGCGCCGGACATGCCCGAGGTGAACATTCTACTGATAGAACAAGGTGGAGATGAAGGCCCTTATGGTGCAAAGAGTATCGGGGAAATTGCCTTTGTTCCTGTTGCAGCAGCGGTAGTTAATGCCGTTAATAATGCACTTGGAACCTCTATCTCCAATATGCCTCTCACACCAGAAAAGATCTTGAATGCCTTGGGGGTGAAAAAACATGCAAATTGAGTTTAAGGTCAACGGAAAAGAACATAATATGAATGTTCAGCCAACCATAAGGTTGATAGATTTATTGAGAGAAGAATTGGGGTTAACAGGAACCAAAGAGGGATGTGGTGAAGGAGAGTGTGGATCCTGCACTGTAATCATGAACGGCAAGGCTGTAAATTCCTGCTTAGTTCTTGCACCTCAAATTCGAGGTCAGGAGATTTTCACAATAGAAGCCCTAGAACAGGATGGACAATTGAGTAAAATACAACAATCCTTTATTAATAATAGTGCAGTTCAGTGTGGCTACTGTACACCAGGAATGCTGATGTCGGCCAAGGCACTCTTAATGGTAAATTCTCACCCTTCAGCAAAAGAGATTAAAACGGCAATTGCCGGCAATTTATGCAGATGTACCGGATACAACAAAATAGTGCAGGCGATTCAAGAGGTCGCTGTTGGGGATCAAAAGTTGGAGACTTGAAATTGGATAAAGGAGACTTTATTTATGAACTGCGATTTTGACCGAATTATTGATCGTCGCCAGACATGCTCAGTGAAATGGGATTTCAATCAGAAAATTTTTGGGTGTGAGGATATTCTGCCATTGTGGGTAGCAGACATGGACTTTCAAGCTCCAGAAGCTGTTATTGAAGCGTTGGTTAATCGTGCGAAGCATGGGATATTTGGTTATTCTGATGGAATGGACGGTTATTATGAATCCCTGAGTACATGGATGCATGAGCACCATGGTTGGGAGATCCAACGAGACTGGGTCTCCTTTAGCCCGGGAATAGTTTTTGCTTTATATCAATTGGTACGAAGTCTAACCAAACCAGGGGATAAAATTCTCCTTCAATCCCCAGTATATCCGCCCTTCTTTAAGGCAGTAAAAAACAATGGCCGAGAGCTTGTAAACAGCCAATTAAGATTTATTCAAGGTCGTTATACCATGGATTTTGAGGACTTAGAAAAGAAGTTTTCCAGCGGAGTTAAGATGATGATTTTATGCAACCCTCATAATCCAGTGGGGCGCGTTTGGGAGAGAGAGGAACTAGATCGCTTAGGTCAGCTTTGCCTTGCTCATGATGTCCTTGTTATCTCTGATGAAATACATGGGGATCTTATCTACCAGGGACATCGCCATATCCCCTTTGCTGCTCTTTCACCAGAATTGGCTCTCAAATCGATTGTTTGTACAGCACCTAGCAAGACATTTAACCTGGCAGGTTTACAAACTTCAAATTTGATTATTCCAAATCCCGAATATAGACAAGCATTTCAAGAGACACGAGACTTGACAGGGATTCATAATCCCAATGTTTTTGGAATAACAGCTTTGGAAGCGGCTTACAGGCATGGCGGGGATTGGTTGAATCAGCTTATGGTTTATTTGCAAGGAAATGTAGAATTCATTATGTCGTCCCTTGACACTGTCCCACAGATTCAGACAGTTAGACCTGAGGGCACCTACCTGATGTGGTTAGATTTTAGGGAATTAGGAATGGAACCTAAAGAATTGCAAAAGTTTTTGGTGCACAAGGCTGGGGTGGGGCTAAATCCCGGCTTTCAGTTTGGTCCTGGTGGAGACGGTTTTGCACGGCTTAATATCGGCTGCTCCCGTTCCATACTTGAAGAAGGTTTTGAACGTATCAGAGTCGCAATTGATGGATTGGGCTAAAAGATGCTGAACTAACGCATCAGCGAATTTAATAGTGACCCAAAAGAGCTTTAGAGAACTTATTTTAGGAGTTTTCTAAAGCTCTTTTGAATTAAATTCGTTTAGCTTTTTTAAGATTAGGAGTTGTTATTACTGGTTTTTACAATGTGATTATTGATTAGAGTCTCTAATTGTTATTTGGTAAATTTACGAATTGTTCACCGATGAATATACTTCCCAATAAACTAATAAAAACAGAGATGTGTTAAGGGGGGAATGCCGTTGAAACCAGTCGTCGAAGTTCATAACGTAGGAATGAAATATCAATCCCTCAATGGAGAAATAACAGCCTTGGATAATATCAATTTTTCAGTGAACGATGGAGAGTTCGTTAGTATTGTCGGCCCAAGCGGTTGTGGGAAATCCACCTTATTATCGATTATTTCGGGACTTATTTTTTCAACCTCTGGTACGGTTTTCCTTTCTGGGGAAAAGGTCATGGGGACGTCTCCGAAAATAGGGTATATGTTACAAAAGGATCATCTTTTTAACTGGAGAACCATTTACCAAAATGTCATGCTCGGACTCGAAATAAGAAAAAATGTTACACCTTCAACGAAGGAGCATGCCATAAAACTCCTAAGAACATACGGTCTTTACGAATTTAAGGATAAATATCCTAACCAGCTTTCGGGAGGAATGAGACAAAGAGTGGCTCTTATAAGAACGCTTGTGACTGATCCTCAAATTCTGTTATTAGATGAAGCTTTCTCTGCATTGGACTATCAAACCAGGCTGGTGGTCAATGATGATATCTATGACATTATCAAAAAGGAGAATAAAACTGCACTGCTGGTCACCCATGACATTTCCGAGAGTATCAGCATGGCGGACCGAGTAGTCCTATTATCGAAGCGACCTGGAACAGTGAAAAATATCTATGAAATCAATCTGAACTGTGATAACAGGACCCCCTTATCGTCTCGAGAAACACCAGAGTTTAGGCATTATTTTCAAGAGATATGGAAGGGGCTTGATGTCCATGTTTAATATGAAGAAAGACAGTGTTTCCTATAGGGCTCAGCTCTCTGGCATTTCTCCCGAACATAAAGACTATCTCCATCGAGTTAGGATGGAAAAAATATTTGTTCGTGTTATACAGTTATTAATTTTTTGTACTGCCTTGTTGCTTTGGGAAATATGTGCTAATGCCAAAATTGTAGATCCGTTTATCACAAGTCAGCCATCAAGGGTTTTAAAAACTGTGATTAGGTTATATGTAGATGGTGTGCTTTTTCAGCACATTGGAATAACCTGTCTGGAAGCTATTGTTGGTTTTGTCTTAGGGACAGTGTTAGGTACGTTAATTGCCATTATGTTATGGTGGTCTGAATTTTTGTGTAAAGTCTTAGAACCTTATTTAGTAGTTCTGAACAGTTTGCCTAAAATCGCACTAGGTCCTGTCTTCATTGTTTGGATTGGTGCAGGCCCTGCGGCGATTATTGTTATGACCTTGGCAATTTCTCTTATTGTCACAGTTTTAGAAGTATTGAATGGATTCTTAACCATTGATCAAGAAAAGATTAAGCTTGTTCAGACCTTCGGCGGCACAAAATTCCAAGTTCTTACAAAGGTTCTGCTTCCCGCCTCATACCCAACCTTTATAAATGCTCTCAAGATTAATGTCGGATTATCCTGGGTGGGAGTTATTGTTGGAGAGTTCTTAGTATCTAAAGCCGGATTAGGGTATCTCATAGTTTACGGAGGTCAAGTTTTCAAATTAGATCTAGTGATGACTAGTGTCATCATCTTAGGTGTGGCAGCTACAGTAATGTATCAGGGGGTGGTATACCTTGAAAAAATGCTTGTAAAAAATAAGACTTGAGCAAGTGGTTTCTCTATATTTAAGCAAGTATTTCTAATCAAATAAAGGAGGATCCTAGCGATGAAAAAAAGATTTATGTTCGTACTTATTGCAGTAATTCTAGGCGTATCACTAGTGCTGTCAGGCTGTAACAATCAAACTCCGCTAACTAAGGTTAAGCTCTCAGAGGTCACCCATTCTGTTTTCTATGCTCCTCAGTACGTGGCCATGAGTAAAGGGTTCTTTTTAGAAGAAGGACTTGAAGTCGAACTTTCAAATGGTCAAGGGGCAGATAAGGTTATGACGGCTGTGTTGTCTGGCCAAGTGGATATTGGTTTTGCAGGTCCTGAGGCAAGTGTCTATGTATATAACGAAGGCAAAGAGGATAATAGTGTCGTATTTGCCCAACTTACTAACGGAGACGGTACGTTCCTCATGGGCAGAACACCGGATCCAGACTTTAAATGGAGTGACCTCAAAGGAAAGAATGTAATAGGCGGACGTAAGGGAGGAATGCCCGCTATTGTCCTCCAGTATGTTTTAAGCAAAAATGGTTTGACTGTAGGAAAAGACGTCTCCATTGATACCACGATGCAATTTGCAGCGATGCCGGGTGCCTTTATAGGAGGTCAAGGGGATTATGTCATTATTTTTGAGCCTACTGCATCAAGCATGGAGAAAGAAGGTAAAGCTTATATCGTGGCTTCTTTAGGCAAAGAGAGCGGTGAGGTTCCCTATACAGCATATTTTACCAAAAAAAGTACAATTGAGAAAAATCCAGAGCTTATTCAAAAGTTCACTAATGCAATCTATAAAGGCCAGCTTTGGGTAGCAAGTCATACTCCTGAGGAAATCGCTATGGCTATAAAACTTCAATTCCCCGATGAAAACGATCAAATACTCGTGAGCGCGGTTAAAAATTATAAAGAGCAAAATTCTTGGAAATTGGATCCTGTCCTCTTAGAAAATGACTTTTATCTTTTGCAACAAATTATTAAGGATGCAGGAGAGCTAAACAAAATTGCACCTTATGAAAAAGTAGTTACAAAACAATTTGGAGAAAACGCGGTAAAGAATATTAAATAGGGATAAAAAACAAGTAATTGAGGATTTAGGATTAGGGATTAAGCATTAAGCTTGGTCCCTTTTCCATGCTAGTCAGACTCATGACGCTTCGCATCATCAGGTGAGTAAAAAGAAAGACCAGCCATCCCTTGGAAATGTACAAGAATCAATTGACAGAATTTAATGTATCCTTGATAATAGAGAAATCATCCCAAAAGGAGTCAATCAAAATGATGAATCGTTTAACAGTTATTGTTGCACGAAGGTTAAGGGAGAATAAAGATGAGTGGTAAGCAAAAAGATTCTAGCGGATTAGCTGTATTATTAATTCTGATTTCGACCTTGGCTTTCAGCGTTTACCCAATCTTAGGAAAAGTAGTCTTTGCGGGAGGTGCGGGTCTCTCTACGGTTTTGTTTTTTAGATTTAGTGTTGCAGCACTTTTTTTCTGGGCGATTACTATTTGGCTGGAAGGATTCCCTCGGCTGTCCCTCAGGACATGGCTTATTTTATGGGGTATGGGGGGGATTTGCTATTCCATGATGGCCGGTCTATACATATCTTCAGTACTGTTTATTCCAGCTTCCTTAGCAGCCTTACTTCTTTATGCTTATCCCATTATTGTTACTGTCATTGCGGTTTTGACCGAGCAAGAAGAATTCTCTAGCTATAAGCTTGCAGGATTGCTTTTAGCAACCTTTGGTTTAGTTTTAGTCTTAGGGTTAGCATTGCAAGGAATTAATTATCTTGGAGTTATTCTTGCGCTGGGAGCTGCCTTAGTTTATGCAATTTATATCGTGATAGGAAATAAAATGTTAAAGACTACGACCCCTTTGATAAGTACTACAATAATTTCTACTTCCGCTGCGGTTACTTATGGAATAATCGGCTTACCAATCGGTGGGACGACTTGGAATCTTTCCTGGGGCACCTGGATGGGGATCTGTGGAATTATTATCTCGACCATTATTGGTATGCTAACTTTTTTTGAAGGGATAAAACGTATTGGTGCAACATCAGCCTCAATAATCAGTACAAGTGAACCTGTAATGACGGTAATTCTAGCTGTAATTATATTTAATGAATACCTTACACCTTTGCAAGCAGTCGGGGGGATTTTCGTTGTCGTGGGAGGAATTTTAGCGGTTTTATCTCCTGCGCCGAAATTGATTAAACAGGTAGATTCTTCAGTACACTAAAGAATCCTTTCTGGTACTAAAGATTGAAAGAAGGTCCTTGGGGGACCAAATAAATACGAATTTGTACTTGAAGCTTTTCATTCTCATCAATATTGAGGGGAGTGAAAGGCTCTTGTTTTTAAATGTTATGCAACGGGCCTTTTATTCTGTTTATGCTTTTCATTGTGGTACAATAATAATATGTTTTTCCTTAGCTAAGGCCGTATTGAAAGAAGGTATCCTATTTGGAAAAAACAAGTACACTAGAGCTCGAAAAATCGAAAGTGGGTGTGCTTTTATCTAAAATTAACCACTTTCTGAAAAACTTCAAACCATGGAAAAATCCAAAGTTTTGGAGCAGATTAGGCATTATCCTATTATTGTTTACTACTGTTATCAGCGGGGGAATTACCATTTATATTTCCTCATTAGATATTAGCAAATTACAGACTCCTCTAGCTCAACCCTCTTATCTTTACGACCAAAAAGGCAACCGGATTTCCCAACTTTCATCCTCACGGATCGAACCTGTTACTGGGCAGCAAATTCCTCTTATTATGAAAAACGCGATTATTGCGGTTGAAGACCGTCGCTACTATGAGCATAAAGGAGTCGATCTTCGTTCTATCTCACGTGCTCTTTATAGAGATGTGATAACAGGTGACTTTTCTGAAGGGGGAAGCACCATCACCCAGCAATTAGCTAAAAATCTTTTTTTAGCTTCGGATAAAACCTTGGCCAGGAAACTAAAGGAAGCTGCTTATGCCCTAAAAATCGAGGCTGTACTTGATAAAGAGGAAATTCTAGAGGCCTATCTTAATCAGATATACTTTGGTGAAGGGCGTTGGGGCCTTCAAAATGCTACCCAACTATATTTCGCAAAAGATGCTGATGAGCTGACTCTGGAAGAATCTGCTTTGCTCGCTGGGCTGCTTAAAGCCCCTACTATTTATTCCCCGCTAAATAACAAGCAAAAGTCTTTGGAAAGAAGAAATCTGGTTCTTTCATTGATGAAGGAACAAAATTATATCACATTAGCAGAATACGAGAAGGCAATAGTTCAACCTATTGTCTTAAAAAAGGGATCATTAAGCGACCTTTCCGGACAATATGCTCCCTATGTAGATTATGTCATTGAAGAAGCAATTAATCGCATTGGTTTTACAGAAGAACAAATCTTAAACGGAGGCCTGCAAATATATACTCAAATGGATCCAGCGGTTCAAGAGGCGGCCGAAAATGTCTATGAAGAAAGCCATTATTTTCCTGAAGGAAAAGACGACCAAATTGTCCAAAGCGGAGTGGTTATCTTAGATCATAAGACTGGAGGCATCAGAGGATTAGTAGGATACAGAGGTGAAAGAGTATACCGAGGGTTAAACCATTCGACCCAACTTGAGCGCCAACCGGGTTCTGCCTTGAAGCCTTTATCGGTTTATGCTCCAGCCTTGGAAAAGGGCTATACTCCTAATACCATGGTTAGCGACCACCCCTTAAATATTAATGGGTACTCGCCCAAAGATTATGACAACCAGAATCGCGGTTACATCACAATGCAAGAAGCTGTTCGTAATTCTTGGAATATCCCCGCAGTTTGGTTACTTAATGAAATAGGGATAGAAAGCGGTGTTGATTTCGCTAAACGTTGTGAAATTCCTCTAGAAAAAGAGGATCACACCCTCAGCTTAGCCTTGGGGGGCCTTTCTAAAGGGGTTACACCCCTTCAAATGGCGCAAGCCTATGGAGTATTCGCCAATCTTGGGAATATGCATAAAGCTCATGCCATTAGTAAGATTACCACGAAAGAAGGTACAGTTTTATTCCAAGTCCAACCAGAGGTGGTTCAAGTGACTACTCCTAGCGTAGCCTACATGATGACTCTCATGTTACAAGAGGTTGTCAAGAATGGAACAGGAGAAAATGCTTATCTTGATCGACCAACAGCGGGTAAAACTGGTTCTGTCGAACTTCCCCACACTCAAGAATTTTCAGGAATCAGCAAAGGAGTTAAAGATGTTTGGTTTGTTGGTTACACTCCTGAACTCACGGCTGCAGTATGGATGGGTTATGATAACACTGATCGTAATCACTACCTAACTACTTCAGGCGGCTCTGAGCCTGCCGTAGTTTTCCACGAGATCCTGTCTCGAGCCTTAATAGCCACACCGGTCGTCCCCTTTGAAATCCCAGAGGAATACATTGAACAGAATGAACTTTCCAACAAAGTATACAAGTGGTTTCAAGAAAATTTTCCACCCTTAGAAAGTGACAAAGATCAGTTTGGGAATGGAGCTAAAAGTAAAGGAAAAGACAAAGATAAAGATAAAGATAAGAACAGATGAACATTTTCAGAAAAAGGTATAACAAATCCTATGTCGAATAATTAAAATTGTGTCAAAAATAAGTAGTTTTAGGGTATTGAAGATAGGAGTGGCGAATTCAAATGAGAAAACGATATTCTAGGTTTGGGATGGTTTTGATTGTTCTTAGTTTAGCAATCTTTGTTTTTGGTTGCAGTGCACAAAAAGCGGAGAATCAACCAAAGAAAAGTGTGAGTAAAATAGTCAAGATCGGGGTTTTGCCGATTGAAGATAACCTGCCGTTCTATGTTGCTGAAAAGGATGGAATCTACCCTAAAGAAGGGGTTCAAGTAGAACTAGTCAGTTTTGCGAGTGCTATGGAACGAGATGCGGCAATGCAAGCAGGGCAAATCGATGGACAAGTTGCAGATTTGTTAGCTGTAGCTTTATTAAAGAAAATTGGCACAGATGTAAAAATTGCTGCTATCGGCCTGGGGGCAACTCCAAAGGAGGGCCGTTTTGCAATTTTATCCTCACCTAACTCGGGTATTAAAGATTTGGCAGGCTTAAACGGAGCGACACTGGGGATATCCCAGAACTCAATCATCGATTACGTCAGTGATCAAATGCTTCTCGATAAAGGAGTTAAGCTCGATGACGTAAAGAAGATGTCGATTCCTAAGATGCCAGTGCGTTTAGATATGTTGCTTTCGGACCAGATCAATACAGCTTGTCTTCCTGATCCCTTGGCTTCCCTTGCGCAAGCAAAAGGAGCTCATGTGCTTGTGGATGATACATACAAGAATATTTCCCAAACTGTTTTCTTATTCCGCACTAAGAGTATTCAAGAGAACCCAGAGGGAATTAAAGCTGTCGTTCGAGCTTATGGCTCAGCTGGACAAGCACTGACGAATAATCCTGATCAATATCGAGATCTTTTCTTGGAAAAAGCACAAATTCCTCAAGATTTAAAGGATAGCTATAAAACGCCAACCTTCTCAAAGCTCCAGCTTCCAACAGAGGAAGAAGTCGAGAGTGTTATGAAATGGATGGTTGAAAAAGACCTCATTCCCCAAGCGTATGACTATCAAGAGCTAGTGGATCCCAGTCTACTGCCGAACTAGCAGAAACGAACTTCCCCATTTGAAAGTCGGCATCATAGACCGTGGGATTTGTCCAGATATGTGAAGCTTCACGTTTTGAACTACGAACTTCGCACTTCGAATCCGGCCTCCGGCTTCTGCCCTCTGACCACTGTATAAAGGAGCGAACAACCTGTGATCGAAGTTTCTCATTGTGATCTAAGATATAATCAAGCAAAGTCACAGGTAAAGGTCTACGACAATTTTAATTTAAAAATAGAACAAGGAGAGAGCCTGGTTCTCATAGGTCCTTCAGGCTGTGGGAAAAGTACCCTTCTTTACCTTCTGTCTGGTTTGATGCCTCCCACAGGAGGCGAGATCCAGATTTGGGGTGAGCCAGTGAAGGGTACCCGTCAGAAAACAGCTTTTATTCTACAAGAATATGGGTTATTTCCATGGCTAAATGTAGAACAAAATGTTAGTTTAGGTTTACGGGTTAGGCATATGACCAAGGGCAAATATAAGTTGCTCGTTGAGGACATGATTCAGAAAATGGGCTTAGGAGAGGTAAAACACAACTTTCCCAGTCAGTTGAGTGGAGGTCAAAGACAGAGAGTAGCATTGGCTCGCGCTTTAACATTACAACCTGATTTACTGTTAATGGATGAACCTTTGTCGGCCTTAGATGCCTTGACTCGTGAAAGACTTCAGACACTGCTATTAGAAATTTGGCAGGAACAGAAATTAACAACTGTTTTAGTAACCCACAGTATTGAAGAAGCAGTCTTTCTGGGCAGCCGTATATTAGTATTGCTGGATGGCAGGCCCACTCAGGTAGTGGGGGAAATTCTCAACCCTCTAGTTGGGCAAAGAGGATATCGCCAGACTGAGGAATTCTTCCAGAAAACCAGCTATGTTCGTTCACTTCTAGAAAGGGGTGGACTCGATGAATCTGCGAAGTAGAATATTAAGGGGAAAGTTCTGGGGATACTTAGGAGCAGCATTATTCTTAGTCGTACTCTGGCATTATGCAGCATGGACTCTTAAAAATCCCCTTTTGCCAACACCGAAGGCAGCAATCCTCGCCACTGCAAGATTATTTGAAGCAGATCTTGGAAGACACTTTTGGGTCAGTACTTACCGGGTTGTCTTGTCCACGCTGACCGCGTTACTAGTGGGGCTTCCTCTAGGATTGATTATGGGCTTTGAACGAAGCATAGACCGATTCTTGGCCCCTTTAGTTTATATTACTTATCCTATCCCCAAGATAGTATTTCTGCCTTTAATACTCTTGTTTCTAGGCTTAGGAGACGCTTCAAAGATTTTCCTCATTACCTTTATCGTCTTTTTTCAAATATTAGTCACAACGCGGGATGCTGTTCGCAGGGTACAGTCCGAAACAATTTCCTCGTTGCGTTCTTTAGGTGGAAACAGGGCCCAAGTTTATCGCTACGTACTCTTGCCAGCAAGTTTACCGGATGTCTTGACATCTCTTCGCTTAAGTATGGGCACAGCCATTGCTGTTTTGTTCTTTGCCGAGTCCTTCGCTACTACTGAAGGGTTAGGATATTTTATTATGGATTCTTGGAGCCGCGCTGCACCAGATGAGATGTTTGCTGGAATTATTATGATGGCTTTACTTGGGGTAGGACTCTTTATTGTCGTAGACTTCTTCGACAATATACTATGTCGCTGGCAACATTTAAAAGGTAACTAGGCTTTAAACTTTGAAACATTAAACACTAAAGTTATAATTATTATCCAGGATATTTCTCGGATATAAAAGTAACTATAACAGTGATGGTAACTGGAATGAGGGAAACATCCAGCATATAAGGAGTGAAAACGATGGCAGAGTTCAAAGAAATCAATAGTATCCAAGAATTCGAAGGTATTATGGAGGAGTCTCATCAACGAAAAATCATAATCTTTAAACATAGTACAACCTGTCCAATCAGTGCACGAGCATGGCAGGAAGTGCAGGATTTTATTCAGGAAAGTTCGGATGAAGTCCTAGTGGTTATGATCAAAGTGATTGAGTCTCGACCGGTTTCTAATCTAGCGACTGAGAGTTTAGGGATCAAGCATCAATCACCACAAGCTTTACTTTTAAATAAGGGGCAGGTTTTATGGCATGCTTCACATCATACTGTGACCCAAACTAATATTAAGAGGGCATTAGAAGGAGATATATCGCCCCTATATTTGAACAATTCAAGCGTTACTTTTAAATAAGGGACAGGTTTTTGCATGCTTCACATCAGGTTGTGACCCGAATTAATAGCTTTTAAAGGCGAAATAACTCTTTGATCTAAACAATTAAGTTTGAGAATCTAAATTGAGTGTTTAGATCAAAATCTATGGAGCTTTTCCTTTACGGCGAGCTCCTTTATTGATTGTTTGGTTCACTAAGATTTGTTCAAGTATTCAATTGTATGATATCCTTTTAAAGAAGCTTTTTTGTTCAATCTCGGAAGGGTGGATGACGTTGAAGTACACCGAATTTGAATTCAGGACAAATGATGGAGCAGAATTTTTCGCACGAGAATGGCAACCAGAAGATATTCAGCTTCGGGGCGTCATTATTCTTTTGCACGGATTAGGTGAACACAGTGGGCGATATGCTAATATGGCCCTTAAATTAACTCAGGCAGGGTATATTTTATCAACCTTTGATCAACGCGGTCACGGCAATTCACCGGGCAGGCGCGGTCATACACCCTCCTATGAGATCTTATTGGATGATATTGACTGCTTTAGACGACAAACTTTAAAGCGTTTTCCGGATTTACCTGCCTTTCTGTACGGTCATAGCATGGGTGGCAACTTAGTGCTCAATTATGTTATACGTCGACGACCGGAGTTTTCTGGAGTGATTGTTACAGGCCCATGGCTTAAGTTAACGGTTCAATTACCTGCATTGATTAGAGCGTTCGTAAGATTTCTTAGTAAGCTTTGGCCTACATTTTCACTTTCCAACGGACTGGAATTAAATGCGCTTTCACATGATCCTAGTGTGGTCAAGGCCTATGAACTTGATCCACTGGTTCATAATAAAATTTCTGTCCGTCTATTTACTGCTATGGACCAAGCTGGGCGTTGGGCGATGAAAAATGCTGTTCAGTTCAATTTACCCTTACTGCTGATGCACGGTGGAGGGGACCGAATCACATCTCCTGAAGCCTCTATGGGATTTGCTGCCTGTGTTCAGAAAGATTGTACTCTAAAAATATGGCAAGACTTATATCATGAGCTTCATAATGAACTCGAGAAGGAAGAGATCATTGCCTTCATTATCAACTGGTTAGAACTTCAAGTCTCTAGTGGAGACTAATCGCTCCTCCCAAGCGTAACTAATCCTTCAGCGCGAATTCGTAAGAACTGCGCTTTCGGCAATTATCACGAGTTCACTATAATAATTTATTGAGGTGTTATATGGAGGCGACCAGGCAGCTATATTGGAATATCGACGAAAAGTCTACAATGTATATTTTTGCACTGATAGCCTTCCTTATATTTATCATAGGAATCATCAAAAAGGTTAGGAATTGGCAGCAAGGACGACCTATTAGGTACGATAATCTACTTTTAAGATTTAAGACATTCTTTTCTGCTGTCTTTAAACATGACGAAGATGTTTTTAGGGCGCCTTATCGCCGGTTTATGCATTTAGGGATCTTTTATGGGTTTATTATATTAACGTTTGGAACAGTAGTTATTGCAATCCAAGATCACTTTGGAATTCCAGTGTTCTATGGGAAGAAATATTTAGTACTTAGCCTTTTGCTGGATTTATTTGGGCTAATGGCCATGATTGGCATAGTAATGGCTGCCTATAAACGATATATACATATACGAGACTCTGAAAATGACACTTATGATGATGCTGTAGTCTTAATTCTGGTGTTTTCAATTCTTTTTTCAGGTTTTGTTTTAGAGGGTTTAAGAATTTACTCGACGGACGACCCCTGGGCATGGTGGTCACCAGTTGGGCTGCTTTTCTCTAAAATTACTCAAGTAATTGGTTTATCAGCTCGTTCAGCATCAGTTGTTCATGCCTCTCTATGGTATCTTCATATGTTTCTGACCTTTGGGCTGATCGCCTATATCCCTTACTCAAAGCTATTCCACATGTTGTCTTCTCCTTTGAGCATCTTTTTAAGATCATATTCACAGATTGGGGCACTAACCCCAGTCGATTTTCCGCTTACTGAGTTTAATAATATTGGCGCTGGTCATCTTAAAGAGTTTAGTAAGAAACAACTTCTTGAATTAGATGCTTGTATTTCCTGTCTAAGATGCCAGAAGGGCTGTCCCGCGAATATGAGCGGAGCACCTTTAACGCCCAGAGACGTGATACAAGATTTAAAAAAGCATGCCGGCAAAAAAAATAAGGACCCTATCATAGATAGGGTGATTTCCAGAGAGACACTTTGGTCTTGTACGACGTGTGGTCTTTGCGAAATCAAATGTCCAATCTATATAGAGCACGTCAAAAGAATTGTTGATATGCGAAGAAGTCTGGCTGCTTATGACCAGGGCTTACCCCCAGAGGTTCAGAAGATATTTAATAATATCTCTGAATCAGGCAATCCTTGGGGAAAACCCAAAGAAAGCATGGTATTTTATTCTTCTGAAAACTCACCGGTTCCAGTACTAAGTGAAGAAAAAGAGACAGATATCCTATATTGGGTGGGCTGTTTTGGCTCGTATGAATCACGTAATCAAAAGGTTTCCCAAGCAATGTTCAATATATTAGAAAAGGCCGGAGTTAACTATGCAATTTTAGGAGAAGAAGAAAACTGTTGCGGAGATTCCGTTAGGCGTCTCGGTAACGAAAAGCTATTTCAAAACTTAGCCTTTAAAAATGTTGAAACCTTAAACCGTTACAAATTCAAGACGATTTTAACTCATTGTCCTCATTGCTATAACACACTAAAAAACGATTATCCTCAGTTTGGGGGGCATTATCATGTGATGCACCATTCAGAGTATCTATTAGAGCTTATTAAGTCAGAGAAAATCACCCTAAAGGGGTCTGTTAATAGCAAAGTTACGTTACATGACCCTTGTTATTTGGGAAGATATAATTCTATTTACGATGCCCCAAGAGAGGTTTTGAACTCGGTTCCAGGCTTAGAAATGATTGAGATGAGAAATAATCGAACATATGCTTTTTGCTGTGGAGCCGGCGGTGGACGAGTATGGCTGGGAGATTACGGGAAGAAATCGGTTCATGGCATCTTGGTCAGGAAAGCCATGAAAACTGAAGCTGATATTTTAGCCAGCGCATGTTCATTATGTTTAACCACATTGAGTGGAGCGATTAGCGGCCATAATGGAGATATGCAAAGCATGGACATTGCGGAAATTGTAAATTCTGCGCTGTAGCTTTTCTGGTGTCAAAAGATGCATAAGTAAAAAACGTCTAAATATCACTGGGGATCACGAACCAGGCGACAAGATAGGCTAAAAATCCTGTGCCGCCTACAAACATAAGAATAATAGCTGCAATCCGGACAAGACTGGGGTCAAGTTCCAAGTACTTTGCCAATCCTCCGCAGACTCCCCCTAGTTGCTTATCAAGGCTAGATCGGTACAAGCGCTTTGACATAATTTTTCCTCCTCTGCAATCGTTTTCTGCCTGTTTTTTTATCCTTCTTGGCTGACTGTTTCACCATTACACTCTTAATACGTAAGAGGGGAATCAAATGTTACACACTTACAAAAATATCTATCATCAACCCGAGCTCGCCTTTCGTAAAGTCTGAAAGTAGAGAATGTCTTAATATTATAAAGCTACGTATAAATTTAGCAAAGAGAGTTCTTACCAACTGAGGTAGGAACTCTCTTTGCCATTAAGGTCAGATAATAGAATTTCTGGACCCATTGATTCGTTTATCGCATATGCTGTCAATACACGCTACGCAATGGGAAATCTGAAATCTTAAGAAAAGATGACGAAACCTGTCAGTAAATATTTCCCACAAAATGAAAGGAAATGCCATTTGATGAGAGAATACTAAAACTACAAGGAGTGGGGACCAGAGTGAAGAAGGCAGTGACAATTTATGAACACAAACTATCTTGAACCGGATGAAATATATCTTTTTAATTGTGGAGAATTATACCATAGCTACTTAAAGATGGGGGCTCATATAATTGAATGTAACTCATTACACGGGACGAATTTTGCGGTATGGGTACCTGAAGCACTCAAAGTCTGTCTCGTAGGAGAGTTTAATAATTGGTCTTCCACTGATAGTTCAATGACCGAGATTGGGACCAGTGGAGTTTGGTCTATATTTATACCGAAAGTTCTTCATGGAAAGTTATATAAATATGAAGTTCATACGAAGAATGGAAAAGTATTTCTGAAATCCGATCCCTTTGCTTTTTATTCGGAATTTAGACCTGCAACAGCTTCTATCGTATGGCAACTTGAGGGATTTAGTTGGCAAGATCAAGTCTGGATGAAGCAAAGAGGGGTAAATGTTCAGGAAATGCCTCTTTTAATATATGAAGTTCATCTTGGTTCATGGAGAAGAAAAGAGGATGGAACATATTATAATTGGCGCACATTAGCAGTCGAGTTATTGGGTTATGTAATTAGCCTGGGATATACCCATATTGAATTGATGCCGATTATGGAACACCCTTTCGATGGTTCGTGGGGATATCAATTAACGGGATTTTACTCCTGTACAAGTCGATTCGGCAATCCCCAAGATTTTATGTATTTTGTTAATCAATGTCACCTGGAGGGCATAGGAGTTATTCTAGACTGGGTGCCTGGTCATTTTTGTAAAGATGCTCATGGATTGGGTCGTTTTAACGGATCACCAATTTATGAAAATGACGAAAATGAACAATGGGGTACGTATAACTTTAATTTTGAGAAAACAGAGGTTTGGAGTTATCTCATTTCAAACGCAATATTTTGGCTTGATAGATTCCATGTTGATGGCTTACGAGTGGACGGAGTAAGCAGTATGCTCTATCCAGACTATGAGAAGCCGAAGCATTCTTGGAAACTTAACATTAATGGAGGCAGAGAAAATCTTCGGGCTGTTGCTTTCATGAAACGATTAAATGAAGCAGTCCTTCAAAATTTCCCGGATGTACTGATGATTGCTGAAGAATCTACGGAATGGCCTCTGGTCACCTGCCCAACAGATGAAAATGGACTTGGCTATAATTTTAAATGGAATATGGGTTGGATGAATGACACTTTGCGATATATGGGTCTCGATTTTCCCTTGCGCAAAGATAATCATCAATTGTTAACTTTCTCCATGACTTATGCCTTTTCAGAAAATTATATTTTACCCTTGTCTCATGATGAGGTTGTTCATGGCAAAAAGTCCTTAATTGGCAGGATGCCGGGCGAATATTCCCAGAAATTCTCGGGACTAAGAAGTCTATACGGATATTGGATGTGCCATCCGGGTAAAAAACTATTATTTATGGGTGGGGAGTTTGCCCAGTTTATCGAGTGGAATGAGGAAGCAGAGCTGGATTGGTTCCTATTGGAATATGAGATGCATCAAAAGCTCCGAAATTATGTCCGGGATTTAAATAAACTCTATTGCCAAGAAAGAGCACTCTGGGAAAATGAACAAGACTGGGCAGGGTTTGAATGGATTGATGTCCATAATCATCAGCAGTGTATTTTAATATTTTGTCGGAAAGCATTGGAAACGGATAATTTCCTTATCATATTAATTAATTTTCAACCAAACAGTTACGTCAATTTTCGACTCGGAGTACCAAAGAAAGGGTTTTATCAGGAAATTTTCAATTCTGACTTGAGTATATATGGGGGCAGCAATCACATTAATTCTTCCTTAGTTAGAGCGGAAAAGGTTGCATGGCATGGTCAAAAATTTTCAATAACAATCAATGTTGCTCCTTTAGCAATAGTTATATTAAAACCAATCATGAATACTTAAGTATTGGAGGAACAAAACGCATGTTTACGGATAAAGAGAGCTTTAAACAGGCCTATCTAATGAAACTGATTGAGGGGGAAGGCATTACTACAGAAGAAGCAACCTCTTGGGATAAATTTGTAGCCTTAGTCATGTTGCTAAAAGAAAAAATGAGCTATTATCGGGCCGTAAACAAAAACTCAATATCACAAGGGAAACAAATTTACTATTTTTCAATGGAGTTTCTAATTGGAAAACTCCTCCATAATTATTTAGTCAATTTTAAAATTGAGGATCTCGTAAGAGAAGCTTTGTTAGAGTTAGATATTAATCTTGATGATCTACTGGAGCAAGAAGCAGATCCGGGCTTGGGCAATGGCGGATTAGGTAGATTAGCTGCCTGTTTCCTCGATTCGATGGCTTTCTTAGGAATTGATGGACATGGTAATGGAATTCGCTATAAATATGGGTTATTTGAACAAAAGATTGTATCTGGCAATCAAGTTGAGGTAGCAGATAACTGGCTTAAAAACGGCTACCCTTGGGAAACAAGAAAATCTGATAAGGCTGTGATCGTGAAATACAGAGGGACTGTCAGAACCGAATTCAAAGATGGGCAAGCAATCTTTTATCATGAGAACTATGAACCTGTTTTAGCTGTACCTTACGATGTTCCGATTATGAGCTATGATAATCCCAGGTATATCAACAACTTAAGGTTATGGAGCGCTGAAACAATATGCAGCGAACTAGATTTGGCTTGTTTCAATCGAGGGGATTTTAATCAGGCCACAAGCTTCAGATCGGAAGTAGAGGCCATTTCATATATTCTTTATCCGGATGACAGCAGCCGTGCAGGAAGAGAGCTAAGGCTTAAACAAGAATACTTCTTTGTAGCTGCAGGCTTAGGAACCATTGTTCGGAGTTACAAGAAAAAGAACGGTTTAAATTCTTTGCATGACTTCTCCAGACGTGTCTCAGTCCATATTAATGATACTCATCCAGTTTTATGTATCCCTGAGCTGATGCGTATATTAATTGATGAAGAAGGAATGGGATGGGATGAGGCTTGGAATATCACTGTCAACACCATGTCCTTTACCAATCATACCATTATGCCTGAAGCGATGGAAAAATGGTCCATAGATATGGTCCAAAACCTCTTGCCTAGGATCTATATGATTATTGAGGAAATCGATCGAAGATTCAAGGAGGATTTAAAGGCACGTTTCATGGACAATGATCAAGTCAAGCAAAATACTCATATCTTTAAAGATGGGTATATCTGGATGGCAAATTTAGCAATTGTCGGAAGCTCCTCAGTTAATGGTGTTGCCCAATTACATACCACAATTCTTAAAAATGAGGTTTTTAAAGACTACTATCGAGTTTTTGGCTATAAATTTAACAATAAAACAAATGGGGTTAATCATAGAAGATTTCTATTAGCAGCAAACCCTAAATTGTCTCATCTGATTACAGAGGCAATCGGTCCAAACTGGAAGGAAGATGCCGGAGAACTTAAAAAACTTCATGTCTTAAAGAACGATCAAAGTTTTTTGGAGCAACTCGCCAACGTAAAATTCGAGAACAAATGTCGACTGGCCGAGAAGGCTAAACTTAAATATGGACTCATCCTAGACCCGAGTTCCATTTTTGATATTCAAGTGAAGAGGATACATGCCTATAAACGGCAACTGCTTAATGTGCTTAAGATTATGCACTTGTACAATAAATGTATCAATGAACCCGACTCCTTGTCTTGTCCACAAACCTTTATTTTTGGAGGAAAAGCTGCCCCAGGGTATCATTATGCTAAAACTGTGATCAAGCTTATTAACGTTTTGAGCAAAAAAATAGAGCAGGATCCCAAAGTAAAGGGAAAGCTTAAGATTGTTTTCTTAGAAAATTTCAATGTGTCACAAGGAGAATTGATTTATCCTGCAGCAGACATTAGCGAACAAATATCAACTGCTAGTAAGGAAGCTTCAGGAACTGGAAACATGAAATTCATGATGAATGGAGCCTTAACTTTAGGCACCCTGGATGGAGCAAATGTCGAAATAAAAGAGGCTGTGGGGGAGGAGAATATTTTTATTTTTGGCCTTACTGCTGAACAAGTGCTGGATTATAGTCGTTCCGGAGGGTATAAGCCATGGGATGAATACCATGCTAATCCAGATATTAGAACCTGCGTGGATCAATTAAACAGTGACTTTTTTGATAATATGGGTGAGGAATTTAGGACACTATACGATTCTCTCATGATCTATAATGATGAATTCTACATTTTAAAAGATTTCCCGTCATATCTTAAAATGCATGAAAGACTGCAAGCACTTTATCATACTCCTAAGGATTGGAACAAAATTTCCCTGCTCAATATTGCAAATTCGGGGATTTTTTCAAGTGATAGGACAATTAGAGAATATGCAGATTGGATATGGAAGATTCGATATCGTACCGTGAATTGTATCTCTTCAAATTAATCTTATATCTGTACGGCTGATTAATCTAAGAGAAAGGGGACAAGTATGAAAAGGCAGGAATGTGTTGCGATGCTATTGGCTGGTGGACAAGGAAGCAGATTAGGTGGATTAACTCGAAATCGTGCAAAACCAGCAGTTTCTTTCTGTGGTAAGTATCGAATAATCGACTTTACTTTGAGTAACTGCACAAATTCAAATATTAATACCGTTGGTGTTCTCATCCAATATAAGCCATTTCTACTTAATTCATATATTGGTCTGGGTTCTGCTTGGGACTTAGATAATCCTTTTGGCGGGGTTCATATTCTTCCCCCATTCCTTGGAGAAACCGAAGGAAGTTGGTACAACGGTACAGCAAATGCAGTGTACCAAAACTACGAGTTCATTGATTATTACGATCCTGAATATGTGATTATCCTCTCAGGAGACCATGTCTATAAGATGGACTATTCTCTTATGCTGAAGTTTCACAAAGAGAAGAATGCAGAGATAACTCTGGCTGCGATCCAAGTGCCTCGGGAGGAAGCTTCTCGATTTGGAATCCTAACCATTGATTCGGAAGATCGGGTCACCAAATTCACAGAAAAACCAGCTAATCCGGAGAGTGATCTGGTTTCAATGGGGGTCTATATTTTTAACGGACCCACCCTAAAGCAAGCATTAATTACTGATAAAGCAGATTATCTGTCTCAAAATGACTTTGGAAAAAATATTATTCCAAATCAGTTAAGTACAGGAAAACGAGTTTTTGCCTATAAGTTTCAAGGGTATTGGCGAGATGTCGGTACTATTGAAAGCTATTATCAAGCCAATATGGAGTCATTAAAGGATGGACACTTTCTTAATATTTTCGATCCGAAGTTTAGGATCTTTTCCAACGAAGATATCTTTCCTCCCCATTTTGTGGGGTCTGCAGCAGAAATCGAGAATAGCTTAATTTGTAATGGGTGTACTGTTCACGGTAAGGTAAGCAATTCAATCCTAGGAGCAGGGGTTTATGTTGGCGAAGGAGTAGAAATTAAGGATTCAATTATCTTACCTTATGTAAAATTGCACAAAGGGTCTAGTGTTTATCGGACGATTATAGGTGAAAATGCAGAAGTTATGGGGAATTGTAGCATAGGCGCAAGGGGAGAATTCGCCCCTGCGTATGAAGGAATAACAGTAATTGAGGATTATCATTTGATCACTGAAGGAACTGTTATTGAATCCGGCAAGCATGTCTATAGAAGCCGGGCAATGTGAAAGGAGGAAAATAATGTCCAACGCTATAGGTATTATTTTTGCTAATAGCGGTTCTGATAACTTACAAGGGCTTGCCCAGGAAAGGCCAATAGCTGCTGTTCCTTTCGGAGGCAGATATCGCATTTTGGATTTTGCGTTATCCAGCATGGTCAATTCAGGGATAAGGACCATTGGATTAGTTACGCCTCACCAATACAGACCGTTGCTAGATCACTTGGGGGCGGGAAAAGACTGGTTTTTAGAACGTAAAGACGGAGGGCTATTTATCTTACCCGGTGTCATGCATAGTTTGGCAGGGAGTAAAGATACCTTTTGTATTAAAGATTTACAGAATAATTTGGAGTATTTACAGAAGGATTATGTAGAAAATGTGCTTATAAGCAGCGGTGATCAAATCTTTAATATAAATTTCAGAGATACTCTAGAATTTCACAAGGACAAGCATGCAGATGTTACCTTGATATATAAAGCAGTAAATCCAAGTGACGATGACTCGCAGGATCAAATACTGCTTGAGGTTGATGGGGATCAGAAAGTGTCAAAAATCCATAACAAGCACAGTCTGGAAAGAGAAGAGCTGGCCCCCCTCAACTTTGTGAATATTATAATAATTCGTCGCGAGCTCTTGTTGGATATTATTGAGAAGTATGGTTCCTATGGTTGTATTGGTTTAATGGAAATCCTCGCTTCGAATATAGAAGTTCTTAGAATCTTGGGCAGCCCAACGAATTCATCAATTGGAACGATTCACACTATCAACGATTATTTTGATCGAAGTATGGATCTTCTAGACTTTAAAGTTCGAGATCAATTATGGTTGGGGGTGGATCGCACACATACAAAAATTGTGGACAATCCCCCCACCAAATATACAGCTCAGGCTAAAGTCAGCAATTCGTTAATAGCCAGTGGGTGCTCTATTGCGGGGGAAGTAACAAACTCAATTGTATTTCGTGGAGTGATTCTAGAACAAGGGTGCAGAATTCAAAATAGCATCATTTTGCCAAAATGTCATATTCATAGCAATGCCCAAACGAACTATACAATTCTTGATAAATCTGTCATTGTTCACGGAGAAAATGTCCTTAAAGGAAGTGAGAGTCACCCTTTGGTTGTTCTCAAAAAAACGGTCATCTAGGAAAGGTGGGAGAGTATGAAACTGGTCTTTGTGACTGCAGAAGCCGATCCTTTTGCTAAAACTGGCGGTTTAGGGGAAGTGGCGGGTTCGTTACCAGCCTTCTTGCATAAACAAGGGATTGATGTCAGGATTATTATGCCTAAGTACAGCAGTATCCCTAAAGAATTCCAGAGAGAGTTTAAGCATTTGTCCCATTTCGACGTCCCAGTTGCTTGGCGTAAACAATATTGCGGCTTGGAAGAAACGGTTTATCAGGGGATACCTTATTACTTTATTGACAATGAGTACTATTTTACACGTCCAAATGTTTATGGGGAATACGATGATGCAGAGAGATTTGCTTTCTTTTCCCGGGCTGCTCTTGAAAGTCTGATCCATATACCGGGGTTTAAACCTGATATCATACATTGTCACGATTGGCATACCGCATTAATCCCGCTTATGCTCAAAGAGTTTTATAACCGTGAGCCTCTATACTACCCAATTAAAACTCTCTTTACAATTCATAACCTAAAATATCAGGGGATTTTTCCTAAGGAAGTTCTCTGTGATATTGTGGGTCTGGGGATGGAGTTTTTTAAGGAAAATGGCTTAGAATTTCACGGAGCGATTAATTTCATGAAGAGTGCTTTACTTTATGCAGATCAGATCACGACAGTGAGTCCAACCTATGCAGAGGAAATCCAAAATCCTTTTTATGGGGAAAATCTTGATGGCTTGTTAAGAAAAAGAAGAGATATTCTGACGGGCATTCTCAATGGCATTGACTATGAGGTGTATGACCCCTTTAACGACCCCTATCTGGCAATGTCTTTTCATGATGTATCTTTGGCTAAAACGGAAAACAAAAAGCACCTGCAAAAAACAATCGGACTGCCAGTTAGAGAAGAGTGTGCTATCTTGGGGATGGTAAGCAGAATCGTCGATCAGAAAGGCTTTGATCTTTTGGCCCATGTTATCGAAGAGATTCTGGAACTGGATATTCAGATGGTTATCCTCGGTACAGGAGAGAAAAAATATGAAGAAAGGCTGCAATATTTTGCTTCTAAATATCCTGAGAAACTAACCATACGATTAGAATTTTCTAATGAAAGAGCGCATCAGATTTATGCCGGAGCGGACATGTTGCTAATGCCCTCACGGTTTGAGCCCTGTGGTATTGCTCAAATGATTGCTATGCGCTATGGAACCGTTCCCATTGTCCGCGAAACCGGAGGATTAAAGGATACGGTCATTCCTTATAATGATATTATGGGAACAGGCAATGGATTTAGCTTTGTAAACTATAATGCTCATGAATTTTTATTTACTGTGAAACGAGCCTTAAGTATATATTATGAAAATAAGCTTGTTTGGAATAATATACGACTAAGGGGTTTGGAAAGTGACTTTAGTTGGAGCAGATCTGCAAATGCGTACATCGAACTATATAAGTCATTATTACAAATATCCTAAGATTTATATAGGCATTACTCTAAAAATTTGCTCAAATGGGTTAGCTTGTACAAGTACACGTATCACACTATTTGCGAGTTTGGTTTCTGCGATTGGATCAATAAAAAACGACAAGGGTATAGGTGATAAGTATGGAATTTATGGCGTATCATAATTCGCATGACTTTTATTATCGTGATCCCTTTGGCTCAGTCAACTGTGGTCAAAAGATAACCTTTCGTATTAGTGCACTTTCGCCAGTTCCTATTGACGCTTGTATTCTTCGTTTATGGGAAACAGACAGAGAAATTACTAATTTGATGCACCAAACTACTAAGAAGAGAAGTCAAAATGCTGCGTCTTCAGAACAGAGATCCTTTGAGGTTGCTGAGAAGGGAGAATCATATGAGGCAGAATATGCAGTACCAAATACTCCCGGACTAATTTGGTACTATTTCGTGATTTATGCAGGCTCTCATATCTACTACTATGGAAATAATAATAAAAGGTTAGGGGGAATAGGCAGTCTCTGGGAACAAGAACCGCCGGCCTATCAAATTACGGTTCATAAGCAAACAGCAATCCCTGAGTGGTATAAGCGAGGAGTTATGTACCAAATATTTATTGATCGGTTCTTTAATCCTCACGAAAAAGGGTTCATCTGTGATCCGCGGAAAAACACTCTGTTGCACGCAGATTGGTCAGATCAGCCTGTCTATATTAAGGATGAGCAGGGTAGAGTGACGGATTGGGATTTTTTTGGTGGAACCCTGCAAGGGGTCATTGAAAACTTGCCTTACTTTCAAGAATTAGGGATTAGTATTCTATACTTCAACCCAATATTTGAAGCATCAAGCAATCATAAATATGATACTGCGGATTATCATAAAATCGATCCCATGTATGGGGATGATCTGGTTTTTAAACGATTGATTGATACAGCAAGACACTGCGGAATTTCGATTATTCTTGACGGTGTCTTTAGCCATACCGGAAGTGACAGCATCTACTTCAATAAATATGGGAATTACCCAGAAGTCGGTGCTTACCAATCCGTAGATTCACTCTATTATAGTTGGTATAAGTTTAAAAAAGATCGCCAAGAGTATGAATCTTGGTGGGGGGTTGATTCCCTTCCTGAAGTAAATGAAATGAACTCCTCCTACAGACAGTTTGTTTACGGCTCCGAAAACAGTGTTGTTCAAAAATGGCTAAAGGTTGGTGTGGCTGGCTGGAGGCTGGATGTTGCTGATGAACTTCCGGATGAGTTTATTCAGGAACTGCGCCAAGCGATTAAATCCATTAACCCTAACGCTGTATTAATCGGGGAAGTGTGGGAAGATGCTTCGAATAAAATCAGCTATGACAGTCCACGTCAATATTTTTGGGGGGATGAACTCGATGCCGCCATGAACTATCCTTTCAGAAATAGTTTACTTAGCTTTATGCTTGGGCAAAGTGATGCGAAGGATGTCTATCAACAAATAATGAGTCTGTATGAAAATTATCCTCGAGAGAATTTTTACGCCGCCATGAACTTAATTGGGAGTCACGATACGATTCGAGTTTTGACTCTTTTAGGAAATGCTCCACCAGAAAAGAGTTTGACGAATACAGAGCGGAGAACTTTTCGGCTTTCACCGCCCGCACGGCGATTAGCAGTACAAAGACTCAAACTATTGAGTTTGGTTCAAATGACATTTCCCGGAGTTCCTTGTATTTATTATGGGGATGAAGCCGGTGTGGAAGGTTATTCTGATCCTTATAACCGGGGAACATATCCATGGGGCAGGGAAGACAGAGAAATCATTGATTGGTATGGACGAATCCTGCGAATGCGAGCTGAATTTGAAGTGCTTCAAACGGGTCAATTTGAGCCGTTTTATTTCGAGCCGGATGTTTATGGTTTCTCTCGAGCAGGGAATGAGGAAGAAATAGTTATCCTTATCAATCGACACCGAGATGAACTGAAACTAGTCGATCTTAGTCCAAAACTTTCGTCTGCTCCATTTATAATTGATTTAATCAATGGAGAAAGACTTAGTTCAGAAATGCTCAGTGCTGTGCCAATCAATGCTCTAAGCGGAAGGGCTCTGCTTATTAAAAAAAATCCTCCTAACGATTTGCAACTTCAGCGTTCCTGCGGGGTATTATTACATATTAGCTCGTTGCCATCTTCTTGGGGGTTGGGAGATCTAGGGCAGGAAGCCTATGATTTTGTGGATTTTTTAGCTGAATCCGGACAATCGATATGGCAGGTCTTACCCTTGAATCCTGCTGGGGCAGGAGATTGTCCTTACCAAAGTGATTCCGTATTTGCTGGAAATTCAGTGTTTATCAGTCTTGATCATTTGATTAATGAGGGCCTTTTAGATCTGAAAGAGACTCGTAGAAAACATGAACAGCTTATAGATATTGGACTTAGGGAAAGTTTACTAAACCAAGCGCTAAAAGAACTTAAGCAAAATTTACTCTATGAGGCCTATCAAAAATTTACTGAGCGTCTTGAATCAAGCAGGGCTAACTCTTCAATATCCTTAAGCTCTGAATATCTGTCTTATAAATACTCAGAATATCTATCTCAAGAAAACTATGTAAAATTTCAAGCGAAACATAAAGATTGGCTTCAGGACTACGTTCTCTTTCGTGCCTTAAAAGTTCACTTCGGGGGTGCTCCATGGTTCGAATGGGAATCTAAAATTGCTTCTCGTGAAACAGAGGCGTTATTCAATTATTCATTGCTTCTCCAAAAAGAAAGAGATTTTAATGAATTTCTACAATACACTTTCTTCTATGAATGGAATAAACTAAAAACTTACGCCGAGGGTAAAGGGATTAAAATAATGGGGGATTTGCCCCATTATGTAGCGGCCGACAGTTGCGATGTATGGGTAAACCGCAGCTTGTTTATTCTTGATGAAAAAGGCAGACCTTCAAAAACAGCAGGAGTCCCTCCCGATTATTTTAGCAAAACCGGTCAATTATGGGGGAATCCGGTTTATGACTGGAAGGCTCATGCCACTTCTCAGTATTCTTGGTGGAAAATGCGGATTTACTTTGCCTTAGATCAGTTTAACTATATTCGCTTAGATCACTTTCGAGGATTTGAAGCCTTTTGGGAAGTGGATGCTGAGGAGGAGACTGCTGAAAGAGGGCGATGGATAAAAGGGCCGGGGAAACGATTCTTTGAAAGCATGTTTGAGGAGTTTGGAAAATGCCCTTTTATCGTTGAAGACTTGGGAATTATCACTACTGAAGTAAATATTTTAAAGCAGATGTTTAGCTTTCCTGGAATTAAGGTGCTTCAATTTACGCCGCCAAAAGAGTTGTTACCGGATGTAATGGGTCCGGAAACTAATTTTGTTTATTACACGGGAACACATGATAATAATACCTTGATCGGTTGGTGTGAGAGGAATTACTTGGCGGAAGAGGAAGGCCAAGTCAGCATTACTTCATCTCAACAGGCCATAAGTCAAGAAGTCCGTGAAGACTGTCGTCAGTTGATTGAAGAGTTGTATTTGAGTCAAGCGGTTTGGGTTATTTTACCGATGCAAGATATCTTAGGGTTGGGCGACGAAGCTCGTATGAATGTCCCAGGGACGGTGCATGGAAATTGGAAGTGGCAACTCGATAAAAATGTTGATCTGGATGAAATAAAAGATTGGCTTCTTACCCAAGCCGAAAAAGCAAAAAGATTGCAGATTTGACATTTGAAGTATTAAATAGAATAATAGGCGTAATAGATTTATTGGATATTCTTACTAATTGATTGAATTAATCTATTTTAAATCTTTGAAAATTGGGGATAAGGAATTGAAGAAATTTATCGGTATTTTTCTAAAAGGGTTATTAATACTGACTCCTTTAGTGCTTACCTTCTACATTCTCTATAAAATGTTTTTAGTAACTGATGGTTTATTTAAAGGAATGCTAGAGAGGTTTGGCTTATACTTTCCGGGATTTGGAGTGATCGTAACCCTGGCAGTGATTTTTCTGGTAGGTTTATTAGCATCAAATTGGCTGACGAACGGATTACTAAATTACATGGAAAAGCTCTTAACTAAAATTCCGATACTTGGCAACATTTACGGAATTATCAAAGACACTGTAAATTCTTTCTCTGCTAATAAAAAAGGCTTTTCCCGATTAGTCATGGTTAATATGTCCAGTGAACTTAAACTTTTGGGATTCCTTACTAATGATGAAGAAAGCGCTTTTATTCCCAAAGGCTATGTGGCAGTCTATCTAATGCAGTCAATGCAATGGGCAGGGAATTTAATTGTCGTACCGCAAGATCAAGTTCAACTTCTCGAAGTCTCCTCTGAAGAGGCCTTGAAATTTATTGCTTCTGCGGGACTCTTAAGTAAAAAGACGATCTAGGCGAAACGATGTGACTTTGTATTCTTGGTATAATAAGGTTTTAGCTGAGAGAACATTTTAAATGATCTTACTGATATTGTTTGACTGTTGGTGACGATGTCTTTTAAGATGAAGCCGGTAAATAGATTTATAAATGATTCGAAAAATTTTAAGGCATGCCTGATTAGACATGCCTTAAAATTTCTTTGTTATAGTTAACTGGAGAACTAATTACTCTGGAAGAAAAGTTGCACAGTCAGTCATTTCAGTGGTACTAGCGTTAGGAGATTGGACTTCGATCTTGTCAGCATGACAATGATCACCTGAACCATAGTAATGGCAAGTGTTAACAACGCATTTTATTCCGCCGTTAGGTTGAGGCATTTTTTTAGCTGGCATATTAGTATTCCTCCTTTAAGTGAATTCAAAGTTTAATATCTCCAGTTAATTTGTTTTTTATGTCTATTAATTTATGATTATATTGACAAAATTATATAAGCAAGTTGGAACTGGAATGGACAACAAACAGAAAATATTTCAAAACGTTAGGATATTGAAAATCGCAAAATATGAAGCCGCAATCAGGGACAAGCTAATTAGATTAATAAGAATTGATATTCAATTAAGCAATACATTAATAGTCTGGTAAGGGAGCTGAGATTAACATGACCACAGACAAACTCAATAATAAAAGATTAAAACCCTATCAAAAGAAGGCGGCCAAGTATATTTCGGACAAGAAAAAATCATTAGATCTTCTCAATAATGCCATGAAAAAAGCTAACGCTAAAAGAGGTGCGCTTGGCGAAACCTGGGAGAAATTTCAGCTCTTATTTGGCGTATTTAAAGATTGGATTAACGGCAACTATAAGGAAATGCCCATGCGTTCGCTTCTCATGATAGTCCTGGGAATCGTCTATTTTGTATCTCCCATAGACGGGATCTTCGATTATATTCCTTTTGCAGGATTAATTGATGACGCGGCAGTAGCTGGCTTTGTTATATCCCAAGTGAGCGTTGACCTTGAACGATATAAGCTCTGGAAAAAGCAAGTCGAAGCAGATTCAACTAGCTCATCTGTATCTGAAGCATCTTCTTAAGAGTGTTTTCCACGAAATTTTGATGCTGCAACAATAGTTTTTGAGAGTATACTACACTCTACAAGGTAAGCAGAAGTAAAAATTAACTTCTGCTTACCTTCTTTCATTAGAATAACTGTTTTTGTTTAACCCCAACAACATGAACACTTCTCGTTTAAAGAAAGTAATAGTCACCGGGTGGAGACTATTGTGACTAATCCTAAATAACACAGTTTAGGGGGATGACTGTCCAGAGGAATAAAATATTTGAAAAATTCCGAAGATTATATCTGTACTTGAGCGGGGATTGGTTGTAGAATTGAAATTAACAGTTATGTCAAAAATAGTAATTAGATTTAGGATGTGGGTGAGGGGTGGAAGATGTCTGCAGTATCTAAATTATTGTCACTAACATCTGAATTAAAGCTTAACAAATCCTATGTCCAACAAATAGCAGAAGTGATCGCAGCAGTAATAGAATTTGAGGTTGCTATTATTGATAATAACTTAGAAGTAATTGCTGGGACGGGAAAATACCAAAGTGAAATTGGTTTTGTATACGGGAAAGGATCAATCACTGGACAGATAATTAACAGCGGCAGCAACTTTGTCTTAGATGACGAACCGCTTAATCACAATATCTGCAAAGACTGCAATCAAAAAATTATTTGTAAACTCAAGGCAGGAATACTTTCCCCAATAATATGGACCGGGGATGTAATTGGCACAATTTCAATTTTTGCTTTTGATGACAGGGAAAAAAATGAGTTGCTTTCTAACCGTGATAAACTGCTTGATTTTTTAATGAAAATATCAGCCTTGATAAGCAGCAAAATTGGCGAGAATGAAATGCATGGACGCCTTTCATTAATGGCCAACCAATTCAGTGCAGTTATAAATTCCATTGTCGAGGGGCTCGTAACTATTGACCATTCAGGTTTTATAACCCATATTAACAAGTCTGCTGAAAAGTTATTGAATATTTCTACACAGCAAGTTTGCGGGAGACACATAAACGATATTTTCCAAGGGTTCTCAGTTCCTAAAGTGTTAAAACTCGGACAACCATATGTTGAACAAGAAATCCAGTATATCAACAAGGGAGAGGTATGTCTATTTATCAGTACCATTACACCCATAAAAACGAATCAGGAAATTATCGGTTTGGTTATTTCATTTCGAAGTATCCGCGAATTGCGGAAGTTAGCGGGTCGTTTGATTAGGGAAGATCGCAAATATACTCTGGACGGAATACTAGGAACAAGCAAAACTATGACCATCCTTAAACAAAAAATGCAACTTGTCGCGGCAACCGACTCGACAATTTTGATTACTGGCGAAAGTGGAACCGGTAAAGAGTTATTTGCGAGGGCCATTCATGAAGAAAGCCATCGCAAAAATGGGCCATTTATCGCTATAAACTGCGGGGCTATTCCAGAAATGCTCTTAGAAAGTGAACTTTTTGGTTATGAAGAAGGTGCTTTTACCGGGGCTAGTCGTGGAGGTAAACCAGGGAAATTTGAGCTTGCAAACAATGGGACAATCTTTCTGGACGAAATTGGAGATATGCCGATGCATCTTCAGGTGAAGTTATTGCGAGTGTTGCAAGAGGTTAAAATTGAACGAATTGGTGGAGTAAAGCCGGTATGGATTGATGTCCGGATTATCGCAGCCACAAATCGCAATCTCGAAGAAATGATCAAAGAAAAACTATTTAGAAGTGATCTCTTTTATAGGTTAAGTGTTATTCCATTCTATATTCCTCCGTTACGTGAAAGGAAAGAGGACTTGATGCTTCTTCTCCATCACTTTTTGGATAAGTATAATCTTATTTTAGGTAAACAAATAACCGGTTTTACTCAAGAAGTTCAGAGAAAAATGCTTACCTATCCTTGGCAGGGGAATGTAAGGGAACTGGAAAATGCGGTTGAGTATGCAGTAAATATTGCCACAAATGATATCATTGACAGCACTTATTTATCCTCTCGAGTCAATGACTATTTCGAACAGAATGCCAGTTTAGCATCGGGTGATCAACCAACGTTAGCTGAATTGGAGAAAACTGCAATTGCAGCCGCGCTGAAAAGATTTGGCAGTACCGGCCAAGCTAAAGAAAAAGCTGCCGATAGCTTGGGTATGAGCAGATCTACTTTCTACAGAAAGATAAAAGAATTGGGACTAGATACTAAATTCCCAAATATAAATAAATTATCCTAAATTGAGATTAATAAAAAGGACTTTCCCTAGGGGATTTCAGAGATAGTATTACGATTTTCGTTCTTATATTGAGACAACATATTTCTTGAATAGCTTTTTGGATGTGACTTCTCAGTCTGTCTGAAAGGCTTTTCTTTTTAGTTTAAAATATTTTGAATTAGTATATAAACTTCGGCCTATGAAGGCTATGGGACATGTCAATGAAACTATGATTAATTCAAGCTTTTTGCAAGGGATAGTTAGTGATATTGCATGCAGGACAAGAAAAATGCCCGGAGACTAATCGGTTACCTATATATATAATTTAGTGGCATGATTATTGCAATATTCAGAAAAAGGAGATTAATTAAATTGCAGTATGTTAATATTACGGCTGCATTTATTAAAATGGAGGAGGAATGCCTTTTATTCAAGCGAATCCTGACGGTCAAAACAAGCGGAAGAATTAAAGGAGGAACGAAGCATGAGTGAAAAAAAGAGTTTCCTTGGCAAAGTTGATCGTCCTATTTTTACAATTTCTGCGATTATAATGGTTATTTTTGTCGCGTGGACACTGCTTCAACCTAAAGCAGCTGGTGCAACATTCAATGGGGTACAGAAATTCATTACGGATAACTTCGGTTGGAGTTATTTGATTGGAGTCACATTTTTCTTGGTTTTTGCCTTGTATTTAGCGTTTAGTAAGTTTGGGAAGATTACGCTGGGTAAAGATGGAGAGAAACCTGAACACAGCACTTGGAGCTGGTTTGCTATGCTCTTTGCAGCTGGTATGGGAATTGGCCTTGTTTTCTGGGGAGTAGCTGAACCAATGTATCACTATTCTTCACCTCCTTACGGTGAAAAATCAAGTGTCGAATCAGCTCAAATCGCAATGCGATATGTATTTTTCCATTGGGGATTGCATCCTTGGGCTATTTTTGCCATTGTAGGCTTGTCAATGGCGTATTTTCAGTTTCGTAAAGGTTTACCAGCCTTAGTCAGTTCCTCCCTTTATCCGATCCTTGGAGAAAAAGGGATTAACGGTTGGATTGGTAAACTTGTCGATATATTAGCCGTATTTGCAACGATTTTTGGGGTTGCTACCTCTCTGGGATTAGGTGCTACACAGATTGCTTCCGGGTTAAATTATGCCTATGGTCTTCCCACTGGTATGACGACAACTGTCACTGTCATCGTCGTTATTACTGGATTGTTTATTACATCTGCAGTAACTGGAATTGAAAAAGGGATTAGGTTCCTTAGCAACACAAATATGCTTTTAATAGGCATCATTGTAGTTTTTATGCTTATCGTTGGACCAACTCGATATATTCTTAATGGCTTTTCCGAAACTTTGGGGTCTTACCTCCAGAATATTGTACAAATGAGTTTTTGGACAGATACCTTCAAAACAAATGATGGCTGGGTAGGCGGTTGGACCATTTTCTACTGGGCTTGGTGGGTTGCTTGGGGTCCATTCGTTGGTGCTTTCATTGCCCGTATATCCAAGGGCCGTTCGATAAAAGAATTTATCCTGGGAGTGGTCTTTGCGCCAACTATAATGAGTTTTGTGTGGTTGTCAATAATGGGCAACAGCGCACTGTTTATTGATGTGGTTCAAAAAGGCGGGATTGCTGCTCAAGTGGCAAAAGACATTAGTACTGCCGTTTTCGCCATGTACCAGTACTTCCCGCTTACTGGCTTTATTACCTTGGTGACGACCTTAATTATAGCGGTCTTCTTTATTACTTCGGCAGACTCTGCAACCTTTGTTATGGCAATGTTCACTTCAGGTGGAGAATTAAACCCAAGCGCCGGACTAAAGATTACTTGGGGTTTGATTGAAGGTGCTGTTGCTATCGCCTTGATGGTTGCTGGGGGACTTGGTGCGCTACAGACTGCATCGATTGCTGCAGCCTTTCCATTTATGCTCGTCATGTTTGCAATGTGTGTATCCTTAATAAAGGCTTTCAAACAAGAAATCAATGTCGCAAGCGTTAAACCGCAAGTTAATAATTACAATCCAACCACAACACAACCCAGTAAGCCGGTCTAGGATTCAGCTCATAATATCTTTCTAATATGAGCTTGAGTTTTAACCCAGTGAGTGAACTCGTTCAGCTATAGCTGAACATCTAGACTTCGGTAATGTCCTTATAGAAAGACCCACATTTTAAAATAACTGTGTTGGGTCTTTATTTTTTCTCCCATTGAGAATGGTTTGGCGAATGTGTTGACGTAAAATCCTAAAAATGGATTATCAAATCCTAGAATGGGATTATTGCAAATCAGTCAATAACCGTTCATGGGGAATTTAACTTTATTGCATCTCAAAATGAGATATTTTTAATCGGGTGGGAAAAGTAAAAGGCTAAAATTTGGATTAATTGGTGGTTTTAAAATTGGCACAATATTTGCAATAATTTGCCTAATAAGTAAAGCAATGCATTTCAGCAGGGAGGTAGAAGAGAGAATGCCAAATTATTATGAAGAAATTTCTCAAAACGTCATTACAGGTCAACTTGACCGCGTAAAACAGCTGACTCAACAGGCCATTGGAGCAGGGAACAATCCCGTTGAAATTATCAATCAAGGATTAATACCCGGTATGAGTGTAGTCGGAGCACGGTTTAAGGCTGGTCAAATGTATGTACCAGAAGTATTAATGTCAGCACGCGCTATGAATGCAGGAATGGATCTCGTCAAACCGCTAATTTTGACTAAAGATATCCCTTCAGCAGGTAAAGTGGTGATTGGCACAGTAAAAGGAGACCTTCACGATATCGGAAAGAATTTAGTTGGAATGATGCTGGAGAGTGCTGGATTTACTGTCATTAATGTTGGGGTAGATGCGGGTCCTGAGAAATTTTTGCAATCGATAAAGGAGCATCAGCCTGGTGTCATTGGAATGTCTGCGCTTTTGACGACAACCATGCTGGCCATGAAAGATACTATCGAACTCTTAAAAGAAGAGGGCTTGCGCGACAAGGTTAAAGTGATGATCGGCGGAGCTCCGATATCTCAGGACTTCGCAGATGAAATCGGTGCAGATGGGTTTGCCCCTGATGCGGGTTCTGCCGCAGATCTGTGTAAGAAACTTCTAGCCTAATTTAATCCGTTTTCTATTGGGAAGGCGGCTCGGCGAAACCATCCATTGGTGGCTATCGTAACTGAAGAACAGTATGGAACTCTCAATTAAGAAGCAGGAGCCTTCTAAAGTAGCTAAATTAAGGAAGGAGCGTGTGTGATTTGTCAAGAAGCCAATACGTTAGGGCCAACTATCAAGTTAATGCAACACCACAATTAAAGATGTTAAGCGATGACCAATGTGAAAATGTCTTGAATGGTGCCCTAGAGGTGCTAGAGCGAACAGGAGCAGAGATACACAGTGAAGAGGCTTTAGAAATTTTCAGAAAAGGAGGATGTTGGGTTGATGGCAACATGGTGTGTTTCCCGTCCCACCTGGTAGAGTGGGCGATTCGCAGTGCACCCTCACGAATTGTAATTTCTAATCAAAAAGGTGAACGCACCATGTTCTTGGAAGGACAAAACGTTTATTATGGCCCAGGTCCCACGAATACTTACACCATCGATCCTTTCACTGGAGAACGACGCCGTGCTAAGAAGTCCGATACTGTGCGGGCGGCAAAAGTAATCGATGCTTTGCCTAATATATCCTTTGCTATGGATTGCGGAACAGTTATGGATGTCACTCCTACTTTATCAGATGTTCATGCTTTTCAGGCTATGTTAGAAAACACAAATAAACCCATTATCCACTGGGGTTTTGGTATAGATCAGTATCAGGATATCATCGATATGGCTGCAGCTGTAGCAGGTGGGTTAGAAGCCCTGCAACGCGATCCATTTATTCTCCTTTACTCGGAGTCTAGCCCTCCATTAAGACATTCAGTGGAAGCCATTGATAAAGCAATTTTTGCAGCCAAAAACAATATTCCCATCGTTTATACTCCTTGTACTTTCTCAGGAGGTGTAGCTCCTGCGACAATGGCAGCAACTCTTGTAATTGCAGTTGCAGATTCCTTGGTGGGGCTAGTAGCTGGTCAATTAGTCCGTAAAGGTTCTGGCTTTGTAATGGGTGGGTTAATTTCAACGATGGATATGTCTAGTACTATTCTGTCCTACGGTGCAGCAGAATTAAGCTTGCTTTCGGCTGGATTAACGGCTGTCGCCCGCTACATGAAAATACCGATGTTCAGTACTGGTGGTTGTTCAGATTCTAAGGTAATTGATACTCAGATGGGAATTGAAGCTGCTTTTTCAATCTTGATCGCAGGCTTAAGCGGAGCAAATCTAATTCATGACTGTAGTTATATGGAATATGGAGCGACATCATCCTTAGACTTAATGACTATGGATGATGAAATCATTGGCATGGTAAAGAAAATTCTTGGCGGTGTTCTGGTTGACGATGAACACTTAGCCCTTGATGTCATTGATAAAGTCGGCCCGGGTGGACACTACTTAGCTGACGATCATACGATGGACCATTTCCGCGAATTCTGGGCCCCAACTTTGATCAATAGACTGAGATTTGACGGATGGAAAGCAGAAGGCTCGAAGACCATGGCCCAACGAGTTAAAGAAAAAACCCAAGACATTATCAATAATCACAAACCTGAACAAAAATCAGAAAGTGTATTGAAAGAAATTCAAGCAATTGTCGATAGAGCAGAAGCGCGGGAAGCAAATAAAAGATAGGAGGCAGATAAAAAATGTCAAATTATTATGAAGAGATTTCTCAAAGCGTCATTTCAGGTCAACTAGACCGAGTAAAACAGCTGACTCAGCAGGCCATCGACGCTGGGATTGATCCTGTTGAAATAATTAATCAAGGTTTGATCCTCGGAATGAGTGTCGTCGGAGCACGATTTAAGTCTGGCCAAATGTTTGTGCCAGAAGTGCTGATGTCCGCTAGATCCATGACAGCAGGAATGGACATGGTCAAGCCACTCATTTTAAGTGAAGATATCCCATCAGCTGGCAAAGTAGTGATCGGAACGGTAAAAGGTGACCTGCATGATATTGGGAAAAACTTAGTGAGCATGATGTTAGAAAGTGCTGGATATACGACCATCAATGTTGGAGTAGATGCTGGTCCGGAAAAGTTTTTACAAGCGGTTAAGGAACATAAGCCAAATATCATCGCCATGTCAGCCCTACTAACAACAACGATGCTTTCTATGAAAGATACCATTGAACTCTTAAAAGAAGAGGGACTGCGGGATAAAGTCTTGGTGATTATAGGCGGGGCTCCAATATCTCAGGATTTTGCAGATGAAATTGGTGCAGACGGGTTTGCTCCCGATGCTGGTTCAGCTACTGACCTTTGCAAAAAACTATTAGCTTAATATCAATTAAAGGAAGGAGGATGGTTATGCCAGTAAAAAGTAATTACGTAGAAAATACTAGCCCTATGTTCAGTATCCTTTCCCCAAGCCAATGTGAAGAAATACTGCTAGCGGCTCAAGAGGTGCTTGAACGTACGGGTGTGACTGTACACGATGAGGAAGCACGTGATATCCTAAAGAAAGCAGGTTGCTGGGTAGACGGTATCCTGGTTCGCATCCCTTCAGCGGTTGTGGACAGGGCGTTAAGATCTGTTCCTAAACGGGTTACTCTTTGTAATAACCGAACCGGATCCAGGGATGTGCATCTGGAAGGATATAACGCCTATTTTGGCACAGGTTCAGATACTCCGTTTACAATTGATCCCTACACCGGAAAGCGTCAACGTTCTACCAAAAAGTCGGTCAGCAACGCTTGCAAGGTCATTGACGCTTTGCCAAATCTCGATTTTGTGATGTCGTTGGGTATCGTTCAAGATGTCCCCCTTCTTATTTCTGATCGGCATCAGTTTGAGGCTCAAGTTCTTAATACGAGTAAACCAATCGTTACAACTGCTCATGATATTTATGGCTTCGCCGATATTATTGAGATGTGTGAAATAATGGCCGGCGGTGTTGAGGAGTTACGGCGCAATCCCTTTATGACCCTTTACGCTGAGCCAATATCACCACTGCAACATGCCTGGGAAGCGGCATCTAAATTAATTTTGGCTGCCAGAAAAGGACTGCCCGTCGTTTATACTCCGTGCGTGATGGCTGGCGGAACAGTACCGGCTACAATGGCCGGTGTGCTTACACAAGGGTTAGCTGAATCGTTGAGTGGGTTAGTGATCAACCAATCGACGAGAGAAGGTTCCCCCTTTATTATGGGTGGCGTCTTTACAATTATGGACATGTCGAGCACCATTTTTAGCTATGGCTCACCGGAATTCAACCTTTTAATGTCTTCGTTAGCGGATTTAGCCCATTATCTGAAATTACCGATGTTTGGCACTGCAGGGTGTTCTGACTCTAACTTAGTGGATGAACAAGCGGGAATTGAAGCGGCTTTGTCCATTGCTATGACGGCTCTTTCTGGTCCAAATCTAAATCATGATGTCGGGTATATTGAATATGGTTCCACGTCATCCTTAGAATTTCTGGCTATAAACAATGACGTTATAGGGATGGCTCGCCGTTTAGTTCGCGGTATCAAAGTTAATGATGAGACTCTTGCCTTAGATATCATCCATAAAATTGGTCCTGGAGGACATTTCCTATCCGAGGATCACACTATGAAACACTTTAAAACTGAGACGTATTATCCAAGTCTGATTGATCGTCAGCGTTATGAGTCTTGGCTGGAGAGTGGCTCGAAAACTCTGTTCGAACGGGCCAATGAAAAAGTTAAAGATATTATTGAAAATTATGAGCCAGATCCACTTCCCAAGGACGTCCAACAAAAAATTAGGGCGATTGTAGAACGGTCTGAACAGAAAGTCGTTAAGTCATAAGGGATTAGAAATGGAGTGACAGAATATGCCCTTAATATTAGGGATTGATACAGGCGGAACTTTTACAGACGGAGTGCTTCTTAATTTAGAAACAAAGGAAGTAAAGGGAAAGGCCAAGGCGTTTACGACACGTGAAGATTTATCCATAGGTATTCGAAACTGTATCGAAAATATGGGTGATTTAGACCCACGTCAAGTTCAGCTCGTATCTCTGTCTACGACATTAGCTACTAACGCTATTGTGGAGGGTCGCGGTTGCCGGGTTGGCTTAATTCTCATCGGTCATGAGTCGACTGGCGACCTCCCAGCCCAGCAAGCATTTGTAGTTAGAGGCGGGCATGATATTAAGGGGATACCTGTTGCGGAACTCGATCTGGAGGCTATCCTAAAAGCGGTGACAGAAATGCGTGGTCAGGTTGATACAATTGCCATTTCCGGCTATCTTAGCGTTCGAAATCCGGAGCATGAACAGAATGCTCAAAAAATAATCCGTGAGCTATGGGATGTGCCTATTGTATGCGCACACCAACTGACGACTGCTCTAGGTTTTCATGAGCGGACAGTGACTGCCTGTCTAAATGCCAGACTATTACCCATTATTGCCGAACTTCTTACCGCGGTAAAAGCCGTCCTTAAAGAGAAGAGAATTTCTGCTCCTTTGATGATCGTCAAAGGGGATGGCTCACTGATGAGTGAAACTATGACCCGGGAAAAGCCTATTGAAACGATCCTTTCAGGGCCTGCGGCCAGTATTGTCGGAGCAGTATTTCTAACGGGGACCGAGTCTGCACTTGCTTTAGATATGGGGGGGACGACCACAGATATAGCTATATTAGAAAATGGCCGGCCCCGAATGAACCGTGAGGGAGCAACCGTTGGAGGGTGGAAAACCCGTGTTGAGGCTGCCGAAATCAGTACTTTTGGCCTGGGCGGAGACAGTTATATTCAAGTTTCTAAGGATCAAAAGTTAATAATCGGCCCAAAGAGGGTCTGGCCACTGTCGGTGACAGCTAGCAAATACCCTATTCTCATTGAAGAACTAAAAAAAGTGGATCCCAATAGGCAGATAATAGATTCCCAGCCAATTGATTGTTTTATGTTGGTCAAGAAACCGGTCCGTAAAGATCAGTGGAATCAAACTGAATGGAGTATAATCAGCGCTCTGGAAGAAAGTGCTCACAATATTTTTGCTCTCGCAGAAAAGGTTGGACGAGATCCGAATTTATTGCCATTAAAAGACTTAGAGCAGGCTCAGGTAATAGGCAGGATTTCCTTTACCCCCACGGATTTGCTGCATGTCCTAAATACCTTTACAGACTATAATGTCGCAGCTGCTCAAGAAGGAGCTCGGATTCTAGCGCAGAGAATGCGCTTAGAACCGGATAAATTTGCAGCTAAAGTCTTGAGTGAGATCCAAGCCGCTCTATGTATGACTATTTTACAAAGCTTTGCTTACCGAGAGGGTTTACGTATTAAGCTTAGTAGTGAGGCCAGTGTCTCATTTCTATTAAGCTCCCTGCTTAATGGAGATCATAAGCGAGGATTCAAGTCCGAAATTACTCTTGAATATCCGATTGTTGCTTTAGGGGCTCCCGTATCCGGCTATCTTCCAGCTGTAGGAAGCACCTTGAATACCCCGGTTTTAATACCCACGCATGCTGAAGTGGCAAACGCGGTCGGAGCTGCCTCCGGTCAGGTCGCGGAACAAATTCGTATCTTGATTAAACCCGGGGTAGCAGGGGGGTATGTAGTGCATGCTCCTTGGAAACGGGAAGCTTTTTTGTATCTGGAAGAGGCTGAAAAGAATGCCTTGAAAAAAGCAAAGGAAGTAGCTCTAGAGAGAGCACAGCGGGCGGGTGTAGTCAATCCTGAGTTGTTGGTCGAAAAAGAAGAAGTACTCAGTCATACGGCGGGAGGAAATGATGTCGTGTTTCTTGAGACGCGGATTGAGGTCACGGCCATAGGTCACCCCAGCTGGGAGGTTTGAGAATGAAGGCCAAAGTATTTGCTTGTTACACCTTGGCTGATGAAATTCAAAAGATACTTCCATCCAGGATAGATTTAGAAAGGATGGTTGTGCAACGTAACTTTCTGTAATTCAGGAGAACGCTTAAGTAGAAAAATGTTGATAAGTGTTAAGTACGTTAAGTACGTTAAGTACATAGAAAAAACTTAACAGCGTACTGCGGAATTTACTGTGGGGATTGCATTCATTTCAGGAACAAACATAGTAAATTAGCCGGAGATTTAAAGGATGAATTAGAAAAAGTACAAAAATTTTATATATGGATGTAGTTATTAAGCGGATCTGCGAAAGTTAAGTTAGGAGGCGACAAATGTTAATTATTGGCGAACTTATAAACACCAGCAGAAAGGTTGTTAAACCTGCTGTAGAGCAAAGAGACGCAGTCTTTATTCAGGAACTGGCGAAAAAACAAGTTGAATCTGGAGCTCATTACGTTGATGTCAACTGTGGTACTATGGTACACGATGAAGTAGAGACGATGGAATGGCTTGTTCGCACTATTCAGGAAGCAGTATCGGCTCCTCTTTGTATTGATACGCCCAGGACAGAGGCTATGGAAGCAGGACTGGCAGCTGTAAAAAATGGTCAACCAATGGTTAATTCAATAACTGCGGAAAAAGAACGCTATGTTGCGGTACTGCCTCTGGTTCTGAAATACAAGGCAAAAGTTATAGCCTTGTGTATGGATGATACGGGTGTTCCAACATCTGCAGAGCAACGTATCACCATTGTCAAAAAATTAGTGGGTGATCTTACAGCCGCAGGAGTTCCTGAAGATGATATTTACCTGGATCCGCTTGTTACTCCAATTAGTACAGGGGATAATTGTGGTAACGATGTTCTCGATACAGTTCGTTTCATTCGCAAAGAATTTCCTCTCGTTCACGCAGCTTGTGGTTTAAGTAACGTTTCTTATGGACTCCCTAACCGAAAAATTTTAAATCAAGCCTTCATGATTCAAACAATGGATGCAGGTATGGATGCCTATATATTAGATCCTCTTGACAAAGCAATGATGGGCTTTGTTTACGCCTCTCAAGCTTTATTGGGACAAGATTCATTCTGTGTGCAGTATTTGACCGCTCATCGTAAAGGGTTGTACGATTAATTGAGTAAAAGCCGAAAGAAATGTCTGGAATTTCACTCTTGTAATCTAACGCAGTTTGCATTAAAATACATATAACTTAATCATTCGTTTGTTACTGGTGCCCTGCAAAGGGAGAATAGGGAACTGGGTGAGAATCCCGGACGGACCCACCACTGTAAAGAGGAGACTTATGCATAGCCACTGGGAAACCGGGAAGGCGCATAAAGTTGATGATTCTAAGTCAGGAGACCTGCCTGTAACTTAAAGTCATGAACAAAGGTAAAGTTCATGGTCGGTTTTCATTTTCAAACTAGTTGAAAATGAAAATTAGACTGTGAATTTTTTTGTTTTGTTAATTTATATGAGAGGTGAAAAGGTTTGGGATTTCTCGGTCGGGATGTTGAAGTTGTTTCGATAAACGAAACACAATCTTTGGTCGTTTCTTGTGATTCCTGTGGAGCAATTGGTATGAAGGAATTTGATGTGTACAAAATTTCGTGGTTTATAACAGGAAAATTGACCACAAGGGTTGCGCTGTTGGAGGTCCTTTCTACAGGAGGTATACCACAGATGCTGACCGTGGCAATTTCAAATGAACCGTGCCCGACTGGCGATGAATTATTAAAGGGGGTGAAGGATGAACTGGAATCCGCAGGATTAGAAAGTCTCCCTGTTGCGATAAGCACTGAGAAAAATATGTCCACAATTCAAACTGGCCTTGGAGTCAGCGTAATCGGACTAGCTGAGAAAAATAAGCTGCGTATTGGAACAGCACAACTTGGAGACGCCGTCTATTGTTTAGGATTCCCTAAGGTCGGAGCTGAACTTAGCAATCCGGAGGACCCGGAAATTATAAAAGTAAAATCGGTTCAAACCCTCTTAGAAAGTTCAAGTATACATGACATAATTCCAATAGGATCAAGAGGGATACGACTAGAAGCAGAACAATTGGCCTCTTCGGTCAATACTCGATTTAAATTTGCTCCTGCCTGTACTCTTGATTTAGATAAATCAGCGGGTCCGTCTACATGTCTTATTTTTTCGACATCCGGGGCATTAGATCAAAGATTATTAAGTTCTTTAAATTTGCCCTTAACGATAATAGGTGAATTATACTAAATAATTTAAATTAGGGAGGAATATTTGTATGAAGAATCTAGGAATAGAACAACAGGAATTACAACTTTCCGCTTGGAATGTTAAAAGATTATCAATTATGGCCATCTTCATTGCTTTAAGTGCCGTAGGAGCGCTCATTAAAATCCCAAGTCCTGTCGGAACGATTGGCATGGATTCTGCGCCCGGATTTTTTAGTGCCTTAGCCTTTGGCGGGCTAACCGGTGCGATAGTTATTGCTTTTGGACACTTGTTGACAGCGGCGGTTGTCGGATTCCCTTTGACAATTCCGGTCCATCTGTATGTTGCATTGCAAATGGCTTTATGGGCTGTAGCCTATCGTTGGGTCAATGAGAAGCTTGGTTTGATTCCGGCAGTCATCGTTGGAATTGTGCTTAATGGGGTAGTCTCAGCTTTTGCCATGCTTCCAATGATGGGTATGGGCGGAGTTCTAGCGCTTTTGCCTTTCCTAGTGGTTGGAGCAACTCTTAATGTTATTATTTCTGCAGTAGCCTACAAAGCAATTAAGGGAAGCCGGCTCATTTAATTAATGGGGTGAAAATCGTGGAGACCTTGGAAAATGAAAAATCCCAAGCAAGGGCAATCTGCCTTAAAAATCTCTCTTATCGTTATCCAAATGCAGTGGAACCAAGCTTGAAAAACATTAACTTAGACGTGGAAAAAGGAAAATTCTTTCTCATAATGGGGTCCACTGGGGCAGGGAAAACGACTTTGAGTTTATGTCTGAACGGTCTGATTCCTCAGCTTCTGGAGGGAAAACTAACAGGATGGGTAAGTGTAGCTGGAAAGGATGTCGGAAAAACCGCAGTACAGTCCTTGTCTAAAGTTCTGGGACTTGTTCTCCAGGACCCAGAGACACAAATTATTGGCCGAACGGTTGAGGAAGACACCTCATTTGGTCCTCGAAATTTTTTAGTGCCATTAGAGGAGATTAAACAGAGAGTAAATCAAACCTTAGAAAAGGTTCGCCTCCAAGGGTATAACGATCGTTTATCTGAGGAGCTGTCGGGGGGTGAAAAACAACGCCTGGCGATTGCGGGTGTCCTGGTGATGGAACCTGAAATCCTTGTGCTGGACGAACCGACTTCAGAACTTGATCCGGTAGGACGCTCAGAAATCTACGCAACCTTAGCGGATTTGCGGCGGAAAAAGGATTTAACCATTATATTAGTTGAACACTCCAGCGAAGAACTGATTTATAGGGCAGATGAAGTCGTGGTACTTAACCAGGGAGAATTAGTTTGGAGAGGAGTTCCTTCAGAACTCTTTCGCAATCTGCCCCTTTTGCGTCAGTGGGGGATTAAGCCGCTTCCGGTCAGTCAGATCGGATGGGATTTCTACGAAAAGGGTTGGATTACCCTTGCTGAAATCCCCTTAGATATCCCATCTGCAGAAGGTTTGATTAGAGAGCTTTTACCCAAATACGGACGTTGGCAGGGGCATTTACAAGGTCAAGCACAAAGACAAGTGCAAGTACCAGGTCAAGGGTTTGGGGCAGGACAGAGAAAGGATGGCTTGTTTCAGCAAGAACTGGACTTGTCTAAGAAAGAAATTGCAGTTCAAATCAAGGATCTAAATTATCAATATAACTCAGATCAGACCGCATTGAGAGGGATTAATCTGATGATTGAAGCAGGGGATTTCGTGGCTTTAATCGGACAAAACGGAGCAGGAAAAACGACTTTAGCCAAACATTTTAACGGACTTTTGAAACCAACCAGTGGTGAGGTTATCATTGAGGGCATGAATACTCTAAAGTATGATACCTCCGATTTGTCAAAAACCGTCGGCTATGTCTTTCAAAATCCGGATCATCAAATTTTCTCTGCTACCGTCGAGAAAGAGTTAGAATTTGGGCTCAAGAACGCGGGATTTAAAGGTGAGGAAATCAAGGAACGTGTTGAACAGGTTCTCCAGTATACGGGTTTAGAAAGATACCGCAACGTTCATCCGTTTAGTTTGGGCAAAGGAGAACGGCAAATGATTGCTGTGGCTTCAATCCTTGTCTTAAAACCTAAAGTCCTGATCATAGATGAACCAACCACGGGCTCAGACTGGACAGGAGTTCAGACCATGATGGCTTTGATCCGTAAACTCCACACTGCAGGGACGACAATTATAATGATTAGTCATGATATGGACTTAGTTGCTCAATATGCAAAGAGGGTTATTGTCTTAAAAGAAGGCGGTGTTTTGTTAGATGGCACGCCAAAGAGTGTTTTTTCCAACGAACAAATTCTTATTGACTCTGCCATCGTTCCACCCCAATTATGCAGGCTCTCATTCCAATTAGAGGATATTTTAGGTCGTGAACCCTTCATCGAATCAAGTGAGTTTACGGCGATGTTCGAAAGCAGGGAGCAGTCAGGATGTTTATAGAGTATTTACCGGGAGAGACCTTGCTCCATCGTCTGGATGTCCGGACAAAAATGCTCGGGTTCTTCGGGTTTATTATAATTTCCTTTCTATTTCAGGATCCAAAATATCAGCTTTTGATTGTCTCGCTTACTGGGCTTTTAGCCTTTTGGATAAAAATTCCCTTGCAAAAGATCCGGGGAATGTTGATTCCCTTGATTCCTATCATCATATCGATTATTCTAATCACAGGATTTACATTTGCACCTGAGCGCTTTGATCATGTTTCCAGTCAAACGATCCTCTTTTATGCCCTTCCAGGAGAAAAATTGGGGGCTACTGTAGGGGGATTTATGATGGGAAGTACCTTTATCTTTCGTCTTTTTGGTATGATGATCGCTTCGTCGGTTTTGATTTTAACCACATCAATGGATGATTTCACTCAGTTCTTTCAAAAGATGAAGATGCCAGTTGAAGTTTCCATGATGCTGACAACAGCGATTCGATTTATTCCAACCCTAGATAAAAAACGCCGGCAAATCTTAGAGGCCCAAAGAGCTCGTGGGACTAAATTCAACGAGAAAGGGATCATCGGTTCCATCCGGTCCTATATACCGATTATGGTTCCCTTGTTTATTAATTCAATAATGATGGCTAATTCATTATCGATGGCAATGCTTAACAGAGGGTACGGTTTGACGCGAACTTGGACATCTATGCGCGAAATAGCCTTTGCTCCAAGGGATTATTGGGTAATGTCATTTATAGTTCTGTTGATAACATTGAGTTTCTTTGTCCGATTCAGACTGCATCTGGGAGTATTATAGGTTCATCAAAAAATGTGGCTCTTCATGACTTGCATTTTCTTGGTATCAAAGGTCGATGAATCAGTTCAGGGCTATAATAATAACGATTGTACTTTCGATTAAATTTAATGTGGGAGAGAAACTATGGCACGAGATAAAGATCGACATACTTGGCGTGAAGGATATACTACAGGGAGTTGTGCTGCGGGTGCGGCAAAAGCCGCCTGTCAGTTGCTTAAAGGGAACAGTTTAGCGGAGCAGGCAGAGATTCCACTGCCGAATTCGGCGCGCTTAATGATGCCCATTCACAGCGGAGAATCCGGATACCCTCAAGCTTGGGCCAGTATTCTTAAAGACGGTGGGGATGATGCGGATATTACTCATGGCCTCGAGATTCGTGCGATGGCACGTTTCATTTCTCATCAAGGAGAAGTTCATATTCGCGGAGGCAAGGGAGTTGGGACCGTCACGAAAAAAGGCTTGGCGATCTCAGTTGGGGAAAGTGCCATTAACCCGGTACCTAGAAGAATGATCCGTGAAGCAGTCCGAGAGGTTTTTCCCGCTGAAGAAATCGAAATTATTATCGAAGTTCCAGCCGGAGAAGATACTGCCTTGCGTACTCTTAATCCCAGACTGGGGGTAATGGGAGGAATTTCAATCCTCGGGACGAGTGGGATAGTTCGTCCTATGTCTGAGGAGGCATTCAAAACCTCCATCCTGCCTGAGCTGGACCAAGCAGTGGCTTATGGACATAAAACTATTGTACTTACTCCTGGGCACTATGGGTATCGAGTGGCAACTGAACGCTTTAAAGTGCCGCCCGAAGCCGTAATACAGATGAGTAATTTTGTAGGCTATATGTTGGAAGAAGCAGCCTATAGGGGGATTGAACAGGTAATTCTCTTAGGGCATATTGGAAAACTCATTAAAGTCTCGGGCGGAATTTTCCATACCCATAATCGTGTCGCTGATGCTCGAATGGAAGTCCTGCTGGCCCATGCCGCATTAGCAGGACTTAGTATAGACACCTTAAAACATTTAGCAGAATTCCCAACCACCGAAGGGGCAACCGCTGAACTTTTACTCCTTGGAGAACAAGAGCTGCTTCATCATCTGGCACACTTGGCTAGTGAAAGAGCCCAAGCGTTCACCTTTGGACGGCTAAGCATTGGAACGATCATGACATTATTAGACGGAAAACCGATTAGTTGGGATATTCAAGCCTTTAAGATAGTGGAGGAACAGGGATGGACTTGGTCGATTGAGTCGTAGGCAATTTGGAGAATGTTTTTAGTACGATGATGATTGCCAGGAATTGAGATTTCAAAGTTAACGAAAGCAACAGGTCAATCTGAAGAAAAAATATGCGAAGAAACCAATAAGGTAAATAAAGCTGAAGGTACGTTATTTCAGAAATGAAACAACGTACCTTCGTGCAACTCTTTGACAAAGGGCTTAAAGTACTAATAATTGCATTTTTGATAACTGGATGGTGAAAGAAATGGCTATTGTTCAGCAAATGCTTTTGATAAATTATTTTGAAAAAGAGGAATTTAGTATATACTTATAGAATAACACTGTATCCGTCGAACACACGCCTAGTGAATTAAATAGCGTTATACTTAAGGTTCCTTTAATTTAAAGGATCTAAAAGGGGAAGTCGGTGAAACTCCGGCGCGGTCCCGCCACTGTAAACAAGGAGTTCTCTTTGTAAATCCATTTTGAAACACAAGATGGTTGAACATGAGAATGATGACTTGAAGCCAGGAAACCTGCCTTAAGTAACATCACAAACCTACGAGCGATAGGAGATGTGTGTGTTTATTCAAGGTAAACCATACGAGCCGCTCAGGCTCGTTTTTTATTTGTATTCGCTAATGTGTCTTTAGAAATTTAGTTAAACGACATTATGGAAGAGGGGTAAAGCATGTTACAGGTGATCGGTATCGGCCCTGGAAGGCCGGAATGGTTGCCCCCTGCGATTATTGAACTTGTGAAAAATTGCGAAATTTTAATCGGAGGGTCCAGGGCTCTTAAACTCTTTCCGGATTTCACAGGACATCAATATGTCCTATCCGGCAACTTGTCCAGCAGTGTTGATGTGATCAGAAATGCACTTCAGGAAAAGAAGGTTGTGGGGGTTCTCGTTTCTGGCGACCCTGGTTTTTTTAGTTTTTTACCCAGACTAAAGAAGGAATTCCCCGAGGAGAATATCGACGTTCATCCTGGGATCAGTTCTCTTCAATTTGCGTTTGCCAGAGCCGAGCTTCCTTGGCAAGAGGCGATTTTTGCCAGTGTCCATGGCCGAGAATTATCCGTATTGCCTCAAGTGATAACTCGTCCGACAGCGGTGTTAACCGGTGGGGAAAATACTCCTCAGAAAATCGCTCAATTTTATTTGGAACGCGGCCATAATCCTAAAATTTCCGTTGGGAATGCCCTTGCTTATCCAGAGGAATTTTGGGCAACAATGGATGCAGAACAGTTAGCTCAGGAAAAGACCTTTTTAAAGAACGCTATTGTTATTCTCCATCCACATTCCCATCGGTATTCCACTATGAAGGGCAGCGGGTCCAGGCTTGGAATTCCAGACGAGGAGTTTCTGCGGGGCAAGGTTCCGATGACAAAGGCGGAAATTCGAGTTCAAGTACTCGCCAAAGCCCAAATTTCTAAATTCGATAATGTCGTGGATATTGGCGCTGGTACAGGGAGCATTAGTATTGAAGCCGCAGGGCTCGCTTCTGAAGGGGTTGTATACGCAATTGAACATAATCCAGAGGCGCAAGAACTCATTCTTACTAATCAACATAAGTTTAACGTTTCAAATCTTTGCTTGATTCCTGGAGTTGCACCCGATGTCTTCGGAGAGCTTCCCCCTGTCGATGTTTGCATTATTGGCGGGAGTAATGGGCGTTTAGCTGAAATATTAAAAACTGTTCCTCTTATTGAAGGGGGAAGAATCGTGATCACAGCAGTGACGATCGAAACAGTGGCTCAAGGTCTGAAACTTCTTACAGACAATAACTATCAAGATATTGACACCGTTTCAATTCAAGCAGTTCGGTGGAAAGCAGTACAAACTCTGCATATGGCTCAAGCTTTGAATCCAATCTTTATAATATCAGCAAGAAAAGGGGAAGCATCATGAATACAACATGGGGAAAATTCTATGGAGTAGGGGTTGGTCCCGGTGATCCTCAGCTCTTGACTTTGCAAGCCGTTGATGTCCTTCATTCAGTCGATCTGGTAGCCATCCCAAAATCCAAGCTGGATCGAGAAAGTGTTGCCTGGGATATTGCCAAAATTCATTGTCCATCTAATGCTCGGCTTGTCGAACTTGAAATGCCCATGACTTCAGATCCGCAGGTTTTAACTAAGGCTTGGCAAGATGGAGCACAAACCATCCTGGCTGAATTGAAACAGGGTAAATCTGTCGCCTTTATCACATTGGGTGATCCTTCACTTTACAGTACTTATAGTTATTTACTTAACATTCTCCAGGAGGAACTTCCTCAGGAATATATTGTAACAGTACCTGGAATTACGGCTATGGCTGCAGCCGCCGCTAAGATTAACCTGCCCCTGGCCACAGGAGATGAGCCTCTGCTTATCTTGCCAAGTACGGAAGATGTTGGGGAGTTCCTTAATTTCCCCAATTTAGTGTTAATGAAAGTCTCCCGCAGACTTCCTGAAATTTTGACCCTGCTTGAAGAGCGCGACAGAAAAGCAGTCTTATTGACTCGTCTCGGACAATCTGGTGAGAAAATTCGCTGGGAACCTAAACCAGAAGATTTTACAGCTGATAAAATTGATTATCTCAGTTTATTGCTCGTCAAAAAAGATTTGTTGGGGAGGGAAAACAGTGAGCCAGAAAAAAACTAGCGGTGAAGGTGAAGTAATCTTCGTCGGAGCTGGTCCAGGGGATCCTGAACTAATTACGGTTAAAGGATCTCGCGCCCTTGAGAGAGCGGACCGCGTGATTTATGCCGGGTCCTTAGTCAATCCAGAATTGCTGGGATTGTGTCGTCCTGGAACCCCTTGTCATGACAGTGCCCATCTCACCCTTGAAGAGGTGATTGCTCTTATGTTTGAGGGAAGCAAAAATGGAGAAACGATTGTTCGGCTCCATACTGGTGATCCCAGTATGTATGGAGCAATTAAGGAACAATTTGAGCATTTAGATAAGCAAGAAATACCCTATTCCGTCATTCCTGGGGTTAGTTCAGTATTTGCCGCCGCAGCAGCGGTTAAACGTGAATTTACCCTGCCTGATATCAGCCAAACCCTAATTCTTACCCGTATAGCTGGGCGCACTCCCGTTCCAGAGCGTGAAGCACTGGCCAAGTTAGCACAACATCAAGCCAGTATGTCAATTTTCCTAAGTGTTCAGGACATGGGATCTGTAGTCCAGGCTTTGCAGGAAGGCGGTTATCCTATCTCGACGCCCATTGCTGTGGTTGCAAAAGCTAGTTGGCCAGATGAAGAGATTCTCTTGGGAACCTTGGAAACCATCGTGGAAAAGGTTAAAACAGCAGGAATTCGAAAACAGGCTCAAATCCTGGTGGGTGATTTTTTAGATCCAGCTAACGGATACACGCGTTCAAAGCTCTATGACCCGACCTTTACACACGAATATCGGCAAGGGACAGATAAGTGAACAGGAATCTTGACATGGACACGGACGCAGACGTAAACACAAAAACTAAAGCAGCTCTTGTGACTTTAACTGACCGTGGGTTAGATACAATCCTGCGTATTGGAGAGGGTCTTCCGAATGCCATTGGAAGAGAATATTATCTTCATGAGAAGGTGCTTAATCAAAGCAACTATCATGGAGAATCACAATCCTCCCAAGGTTTTAAAATTAAATCCTTTTCTCGTTTGAGCGATATCATTCCCAGCCTGTGGCAAGAGTTTTCTGTTCTTATCTTTGTTATGGCTTCAGGAATCGTCGTACGTCAAATTGCTTTATTAATAGAAGGGAAAGACCGAGATCCAGCAGTTCTAGTTTTAGATGAGGAAGGAAAATTCGTAATTCCTTTGCTTTCCGGACATTTAGGCGGCGCAAATGCTTGGGCCCATCAGATCTCTGAGCAAATTGGGGCTGTACCAGTAATTACGACAGCCACGGATGTCAGGGGTATGGTGGCACCGGACGAATATGCCCGCAGGTATGGATGGAAAGTTGAACCTGTCGATCATTTACCGGCGGTCAACCGCTTACTTTTAGAGCAAAAACGGCTCAATGTCTGGGCAAGTTATCCGTTGAAGCCCGAGCATGAAACATGGGTTAAGGATACCCATTATTGCTTTTTATCCGAAAAGGAAAAGGATCAAGCGAATGTCATTATTGATGCTTTTCCAAACTCAAATATTAAGGCGGATTGTCTGTATTTAGTGCCACCAATTTTAAGTATAGGAGTGGGGTGCCGCCGAGGGGTTGCCAGCGATGTCATTCTAGAGAGAATCAAGCTGGCAATAGAACAGCTCGGAGCGTCCCTTAAGGCTATCTCAGGAATCTATAGTATTGACCTTAAATCCAATGAAGTGGGACTGATTGAAGTTGCCAAATACCTGCGGGTTCCGTTTCGAACCTTTCGAGCAGATGAGCTGCAGTCAGTTAATCTTCAAGAACAGTTAAGTCGATCAAACTTTGTAAGCGAAAAGATAGGAGTGGACGGTGTATGCGAAGCAGCGAGTTTACTGGGAGCCAAAAGGGGTCGGTTAGTACTGCCAAAGACCAAGGGGCAGGGGGTAACAGTGGCAATCAGCATAGAAAACTCTATGTCGTAGGTCTCGGACCTGGAGACCAGGATCATATGACAGCTAGGGTTCAGTCAGTATTAAATGAAGTTGAATACATCGTGGGATATAAAACTTACATAGACCTTATTCGTTCGTTTATAACCCATCAACAAATTGTTGCAACGGGGATGCGTCAAGAAATAGACCGCTGTCGAGAAGCAATTCGTTTAGCTGCTGAGGGACATCGAGTAGCTGTCGTAAGCAGTGGTGATGCTGGTGTATACGGCATGGCAGGGATTATTATTGAATGTTTGGAACAAGAGAACCTGCTGGATCTGCCCTTGGAAATCATTCCTGGAGTGACGGCAGCCTCTGCGGCAGCTTCCATGTTAGGAGCTCCCTTAATGCATGATTTTGCTGTGGTTAGCTTAAGTGATCTGCTGACTCCTTGGGAAGTTATCGAGAAGCGAGTTCGCTTAGCAGCCGAGGGAGATTTCATCTTCGCACTTTATAACCCGAAAAGTAATGGCCGTCCCCATCACATTGAGACTGTTCGGGAAATTGTTTTACGTTATCGTCGCCCTGATACCCCGGTTGGATTGGTTCGAGAAGCCTTACGAGGTGAGGAGTCGAGCGTAGAAATTACCACACTGGATGATTTCACGAATCATCCCATTGATATGCTCACGACCGTCATAATTGGAAACTCTCAAACCCGGATTGTTGGCCCTTATATGGTGACTCCTCGCGGGTATAAACTGTGAAACTTCTAGTTTTAGCAGGGACTGAGGATGGGCGTGGCTTGGCAGATGCTCTAAAACAGCGCGGTCATGAGATATTAGTCTCTACCCTAACTGCCTATGGGGCAGAATTAGTACAGGAACACGGCTTGCAGGTTCGTTCGGGAGCGATGGATGCCGAAAGTCTTACAGATCTTCTAAAAGCTAATTCCTTTGCGGCTTTAGTGGATGCAACTCATCCCTATGCCGTACAGGTTAAAGAAATGGCTAAAAAAGTTTGCACAGATTTAGGGTTGCCATACTTGCGTTGGGAACGCTCTGCATTGGAGGTAGACGATCATCCTCTTATTCATTGGGCGGAGGATATACCCGCTGCCGTTGAAATTGCATCGAAACTAGGAAAAAATATTCTGCTCACGACTGGAAGTAACGGCTTGCCTGATTGGGTATCTCATCCTTTGCTGAAGGATAAATTCCTATATGTCCGCGTGTTACCCACTTCTCAGGTATTAGCCCGTTGTGAATCATTAGGCTTTAAACCCAATCAAATCGTAGCGGCTCAAGGTCCGTTTTCTCAAGAGTGGGATGAAGCGATGTTTAAACAACTAAAGATCGATGTCGTAGTGGCTAAAGAAAGTGGAAAAGTTGGCGGAACCCATGAAAAGATACAAGCTTGCCTTAACCTAAACCTGCCCTTGGTTCTTTTAAAACGACCAGTACCCGAAATGGCTTCAGATAGTCAAACACTTACTCAATTTATTAAACATATGGAGGAATTGATATGAAATCAGAAATTATTATCTTAGGCCACGGCAGCCGTCGTGCAGAAGCAAACCAAGGACTTTTAGTGGTTGCCGAAAAAGTGAGTCAGTTAATGGGACAGACGGTAACCCCGGCATACATGGCTCATGATCACCCGAGTCTGCCTGAAGCAGTGGAAGCAAAGATTCAAAGCGGTGCGGCTCATATTGTAATAATGCCACTCTTTCTTTTTCGCGGAATGCACGTAACGGTAGATATTCATGAGGAATTGCGTGAAATTCGAGAACAGCATCCTGAAGTTGAGATCATCTTTACCAGAGAACTGGGAGCTGATGACGGGATTGCAAGCTTGGCCAGCCTTCGCATTAAGGAGGCTTTGGGCGAATGACAGCAGACTTCATTTTAGACCCGGGCCAAATTGAAACTGAAAGTATGCGTATTATCCGGGCTGGATTAACCCGTCCCTGGCTGGAAGCGGACTACCCAGTGGTCGAACGCATCATTCATACAACCGGAGATCCTTCATTAGAGTCTTCGATTGCGATTCATCCTGAAGCAATTGCTTGCGGTCTCCAGGCTCTGAAAGAGGGCGCTAACGTCATTACTGACGTAGAGATGGTACGGGCAGGAATTTCTAAGGAGAAACTCAAGTCGTTGGGTGGGAGTGTGGAATGCTTCCTGAACTCTACTGGAGTTTCCGAACAAGCCAAAGCTTGGGGAATCACACGCTCGATGACCGCTTTTCGTATGAATGCAAATCGTCTGCGGGGTTCAATAGTGGCAATCGGCAACGCGCCAACGGCTTTAATCGAGGTCTTACGCTTAGCTGAAAACCCAGAGACTCGACCTGCATTGATCGTGGGAATTCCTGTTGGTTTTATTGGAGCGAAAGAGTCTAAGGATTTATTATGGGAACACCAAGAGTTCCCCTCGATTACTGTACTCGGAACTCGGGGAGGAAGCCCAATCGCCGCAACCGTGGTTAATGCGCTGATTTATACGGTCTTAAAACAACCTAAATAAGTTACTTCACTCAAGGTGACAATAGAAACTTCAATTTAGCTCACATAAACTGCCGCTTATTGAAGTGATTCGTGAAAATACGAAAGTTATTGCGTTAAAAAGCACCAGCTTAAGAAAAGAGGGTGAAAAATGATGTCTTCAAACAATAAATTGACGGCCAAACTCATGATCCAAGGAACCTCTTCAAGCGTTGGGAAGAGTGTCTTGGCTGCTGCTTTTTGCCGAATCTTTTACCAAGAAGGATACCATGTAAGTCCGTTTAAAGCACAGAATATGGCCCTCAACTCATTTGTGACAGCGGCAGGTGGAGAGATGGGCAGAGCTCAAGTCGTTCAGGCCCAAGCAGCCGGAGTAGAACCTGAGGTGCGCATGAACCCAATTTTACTGAAGCCAAGTGGACCAACGGGTTCTCAAGTTGTCATTATGGGCAAGTCCCAGGGTAATGTGACAGCGTTGCGTTACCATGGTGAGTATCAACGTATGACCTGGCCGTATGTAACTGAGGCTCTTCACGGATTGCTCAATGAGTATGAAATCGTAGTTATTGAAGGGGCGGGAAGTCCGGCTGAAGTCAATCTTAAGTCAAACGATATTGTAAATATGAGAGTGGCTATGGAGGCTGCTTCACCAGTCTTACTCGTGGCAGATATTGATCGTGGCGGGGCTTTAGCTTCCGTCGTAGGGACCTTAGAATTAGTGGAACCTGAAGAGAGAGCCATGATTAAAGGAATTATTTTTAACAAGTTTCGCGGGGAAATTAAGCTTCTTCAACCTGCTTTAGATTTCATAGAGAAAAAAACAGGAATCCCGGTAGTTGGAGTTGTTCCCTATTTTAAGATTCGTATCCCAGATGAAGACTCAGTTGCATTGAGCGAAGCAGACGAAAGACCCACGGTTTCCTTAACGGAACAGCTGGACATTGCAGTGATTCGCTTACCCTATATTTCAAACTTTACAGATTTTGATGCACTTCAAGATGAACCGGATGTTTCTGTACGCTATGTCACAGATCCAGCAAATCTGGGGAAACCAGACCTGGTGATTATTCCCGGCAGTAAAAATACTCTTGCTGATTTACGCTTTCTTCATGAAAGCGGTATAGGAAATAACATTCTTACACTTTGTACGGAAGAGATTCCTGTCATAGGGATTTGTGGCGGCTACCAAATGATGGGTCGCTTAGTAAAGGATCCGTTGCATACAGAGTCCGAGCTTGAAGAAGTAGCGGGACTTGGTATTCTGCCGATGGTGACGGAATTTTATCCTCAAAAACATACTGTTCAGAGCAAGGGGACCATCTTGACGGATCGAGGATTCTTTAAAGCTTGCACTGGAGAAACTGTGGTGGGCTATGAAATTCACATGGGGCGATCCACATTAGATGAAGGGCATTTACCTCTGTTCAATTTAACTTCAAACGGAGAATCAAATCTTGATGGTTTACAGGCCGGGAATTCTTATGGATCCTATTTGCATGGGATTTTCGATAATGACAGCCTGCGGGCCTCACTTTTAAATTGGCTCTGGGAGCGCAGAGGGTCTAAGAGACCTGTTGAGGCGTCACTCTCTCAGGCGGCGCTCCGTGAATCAGCGTTTAACGAATTGGCGGATTTAGTCCGTCAAAATGTGGATCTAGAACGGATTCGAGCCATTATGGGCATAAGGGCAGATTCTTAGGGAAAGACCGGGTAATTAAATATGATAGAAACGCTTTCTTCAATTTGGGCGGTTCTTCCGATTACTGTTTTCATAGGGTTTATACTCGATCAGCTTATTGGAGATCCACGCAGCTGGCCACATCCAGTCGTAGGAATTGGCAAGGGGATTAGCATTTTAGAGAGCAAACTTAATCTAGGTCCCCCGGAGATCCGTCGCCGTAACGGTGTCTTGCTAACTATATTGATCGTGGGTGGAAGTTATCTATTTACCTGGGGTGCGATATCCTTAGCTAACATAGTTCATCCCATACTGGGGTTTCTCTTCAGCGCTTATTTAATTTTTACAACCTTAGCTGGTAAATCTCTTTTAGATGCTGGGCAAAATGTCCTTATCCCTCTGTTAAAAGGGGATTTGAGTGAGGCTCGAACCCAGCTTTCTTGGCTGGTCAGCCGTGATACGACGAATCTTTCCGAGGGAGAGATTGTCCGAGGAACGGTTGAGACGATGGCGGAAAATTTTGTGGATGGGATTTTATCTCCCCTTTTTTACGCGGCTCTTGGCGGTGCGCCCTTAGCGATGGCCTTTAAGGCGGTCAGTACCTTAGATTCCATGGTCGGCTACAGGAATGACCGTTATGAAGAGTTTGGCTGGTTCTCTGCACGGACGGATGATTGGGCAAATTATCTTCCAGCACGCTTATCTGTACCGATTTTACTCCTGGCTGGAAGGTTAAGAGGAATGTCTGTCAATCATGCCTATCAGATGTGGAAGCGAGATGCTTCTGGTCATCCCAGCCCCAACGGCGGTAATCCGGAAAGTGTGGTTGCAGGGTTGCTGGGCATTCGCTTAGGTGGAATCAACATCTATCATGGAAAGCCTCATCACCGAGCAGAGATGGGAGATGCACTCCATCCAGTCAATGCCACTGACATTGTTCGTTGCCGTCAGCTTATTAAAACAGCGACCTGGTTGTCCCTTATACCTACTCTAATTGTAGCTTATATAGCAACTACTTATATGGCAATATGATATGATTAGTATTTAACAAGCTCGAGGTTCGATGCACGAAGGGAATAAAAAATGGACGGAAAGCCCCGTGGTGCCGAGTGTACTTAAGCCTAGGACTTCGAACCACGAACCACGAATATCGAACATCGAATTAGGGGGATAGTGCATGAAAATTCCACGGATTGTCCTGGCAGGAACGCATAGCGGAGTAGGAAAAACAACCCTAGCTACAGGTTTAATGGCAGCTTTGAAAAAACGCGAGCGTCCAATCCAAGGGTACAAGGTTGGACCGGATTACATTGACCCCAGTTATCATGCGGCAGCGACGGGAAGGGCTTCCCGCAATCTTGACCGCTGGCTGTTGGGCGATAATCTTCCTTCCGTTTTTGCTCAAAGCTCTAGAGACCATTGGGCAGTGATCGAGGGTGTCATGGGCATGTTCGATGGAATGAGCGGTACCGCAGGTTTTGGGAGCACCGCCGATGTGGCAAAACTTCTCGACGCTCCGATCATCCTCATTGTTGATGCATCTTCAATGTCTCGCAGTGTCGCGGCACTTGTGCATGGATTTAGCTCATATGACCCGCAAGTTAAGCTGCAAGGAGTTATCCTTAACCGCGTAAAATCTTCCGCACAGGAAAAAATCCTGAGAGAAGCCCTTAGTGAGATCAAGATTCCAGTTCTCGGAGTCCTTCCCAAAGAATTGTCGCTTCAGCTTCCTGAACGCCATTTAGGATTAGTTCCGGTAGGGGAAGGCGGACTCTTAGAAGGCTTTATCGAGACTCTTTCAGAGTTAATAACCAACCACGTTGACTTGGATCAAGTCGAAAACATAATGCTCGGTGCTCCTGAATTTAAGGAACCTGCTTTAGCTAAAGAAACTAAGAAAACTATCACGTGTACAGCCCCAAATTCTGATGGTAATTTTGAAAAATTCAGGCTAGGCTTAGCTTGGGATGAAGCGTTCCTTTTTTACTACCAAGACGCTTTAGACCTGGCAGAACACTTGAATGCTATAATCATACCGTTCAGCCCTTTGCATGATCACTCTATCCCTGAAGACTTGGATGGCATTATGTTGGGCGGGGGGTTTCCAGAACTGCATCTTAACCGCTTAAGTGCAAACATCTCATTTTTAGATTCTTTGCGCGAATATGCTGCGAGTGGCAAGCCAATCTACGCTGAATGTGGAGGGTACATGTATCTTGGTAAGTCCATTAAGGATTTTGAAGGAAACGAGTTGCCTATGGCTGGCCTAATTCCTATGAAGGCCGAAATGACAAAACGGTTACAGGGTATAGGATATCGAAAAGGTGTCTTTCGTGAGGATAATTTTCTCGGTCCTCGAGGGACTGCAGTTCAAGGGCATGAATTTCATTATTCACGTGTGGTCTATGATAAGGACTATCCTCCTGCTTACGAACTATTTAGAGGAAATCAAGCGGACCGATTGGAAGGATATGCCCGGGATAATATTGTAGCTTCCTATCTGCACCTTCATTTCTCAGGACATCAAGAATTACTCGAGCATTGGTTTGCTTCTCGTTCTGGGAGAATCGGAGTATGATAACAGTCTATACTGGTCTGGGCAAAGGAAAGACCACTTCAGCCATCGGAGAAGCAGTGCTTGCCTATTCCGAGGGGAAACGAGTTTTAATGGTCCAATTTCTAAAGGGGAGTACCTACAGCGGCGAACTTACAGGACTTAATCGCTTAGGAATTCCTCTCATACAATTTGGGGTAGGTTGTCGCTGGTCAGGAATGATTCGTACTGGCATGAAACACTGTACAGGATGTGGTGAATGTTTTCGTCAAAACCGCAATCCGGAAATCGCTTTAGACCTAGTTCAACAAGCCATTAATTTTGTGGCAGAGGAAATTGAGGCAAACATTTATCAGGTTATCATCTTAGATGAAATAAGCCATGCGTTAAATCGAGGTTTTCTAGACTTGAATCAATTAAGAGAACTCTTGTCGACTGAGTCCTCCCGGCACCTGCACTGGATTCTTACCGGTCGGGGGATGCCCGCTGCCTTAGAAACATTAGCAGACAATTGGTGGGATCTAAACATGCTAAAACATCCTTTCTCTAAAGGGGTTAAAAGTCGTAGGGGGATTGAATATTAATGGATTTCGCAGTCGGGTTGGCCCGGTGTCCGGGAACATGTGGAGAATGGGTACAAGGGGCTCGGAGAGGAGTTCCTTTTCTTATAGATTGTCCCATTGATCGATTTTCTGAGGCTAGGGTGGCATTGAACATGCATGATTCTGGCTGGGATCTTCCTCTGAATAAAATTAAAGCACTTCAAGTACTGGAGTTACTCAAAGAGAACTTAGGTCTGCCTATGCTTGGTGGTAAGGTGAAGTTTTCCCATCAACTTCCGGAAGGGAAAGGAATGGCAAGCTCTACCGCCGACATTACCGCCGTGGCTGCAGCGGCTTTGATTGCCCTTGGAGAAGATGTTGCACCAGAACGCTTGGCTGGTTTAGCTTTAAGAATTGAACCGAGCGACAGTGTGATGTTTCCTGGAATTACAGAAATAGAACATGTTCAGGGTCATAACCACCGCTTGCTGGGGTCCTCAGTACCTGCCCTGTTTTTGGCCTTGGATTGGGGGGGGACGATTGATACAGGGATGTTTAACGCACGCCCAGGGTTAGCAGAACACTATCGACGTTACGAAAGCGAAATCAAGAGAGCACACAAATTAGCCTGTGAAGGGATAGCTCAAGGGGATTTAGAAAAACTGGCCAGTGCAGGAACGATCAGTGCAAAATGCAATCTGGAGATAAATCCCAAATCCTTCTTTGAGCCCTTCTTATCATGGGTGCGTCAAAAGGGTGGACTTGGTGTGGTAACTGCCCACAGCGGAACACTATTAGCGGGAGTCTTTCCGCAAAACGGATTATTCAATTATGACCTGGGCGGGAACTTGCGTATTGAAGCCCAACAACTGTTTAAACCTGCCTACATCGATCTCTTTAATAGTCACTCGGGTGGAATTGTTGCCACTAAGATGGAAATTACTGAAAATACGGGGTGATGCTATGCACGGTGGGAATCTCCGCAGAGCCAAGGAATTGTATGGCTTGGAGTCTTTTATCGATCTCTCGGCAAATATTAATCCATTTGGACCTCCCGATGGAGTTTGGGCTTCCTTGCAAAAAGGCATGGCGGATATCGTAAACTATCCAGATCCTGAAAGCCTTGCCTTAAGAAGGACACTCTCCAGCCACCTGGAACAGCCAAATGAAACAATCATGGTTGGTAACGGTGCAGGTGAATTGATATTCACCATCGTACAAGCCTTGAAACCCAAAAAAGTTGCGATTCCTATTCCGACATTTAGTGAATACGAACGAGCTGCACGATCGGTTGGGGCTGAAATAAACTATATCCCGCTTGGCCCCAGGGGCTGGGCAACGTTTAATCGTATGGATGAAGAAAGCAATAGTTCTGACGAAGAGAGTTACAATGATCAGATTTGGATTGAACTCCTTAATGGATGTGATTTACTCTTCCTTTGTTCCCCCCATAATCCGACCGGCAGTGTCCTTGAGAAAGATACGTTTGAACGAATTTTAAGGTTAACCAAGGCAATTGGATGTAGAATTCTCTTTGATGAATCTTTCCTTGATTTTTTACCGGACGAGTACCGCCAGTCCACTCGAAGCTATTTGGGTGATAATCAGCACCTAATTGTTTTATACTCCTTAACCAAGTTTTATAGTATACCGGGTTTGCGTCTAGGCACTGTATTTGCACATCAAAGCTTAATTTCTAATTTTGAGCAATACCGTGATCCCTGGTCTGTAAATGTTCTTGCACAACATGCTGGAATAACAGCACTGGAGGATTTAAGGTATCCGGATGAAGTGCGAGAGAAATTAAGGGAGAGCAGAGCGTATTTTTATCGAGAATTTGACTTAGGCAAGTTTTCGAAGCTGAAACTTTGGCCGACTTCCGTAAACTTCGCCTTAATTGAAATTTTAAATCAAGCACCCGATGAATTGATTGAGCATTTAGGCCGTTCAGGAATTCTTGTACGGAATTGTGCCAGTTTTGCTGGTCTGCCTGGGAATTTTATTCGTGTCGCGATCAAGGATATCTTTGTCATGCAACGGTTAATTGAGGGTTTGAAAGGCTGGAGCGGATCCACGAATCGATGATAATCTTAGGAGATTTAAGAGCCTTTTAAATTAATCCGAAAAATAATTAATCTATTAATATAAAAGTATTTTTTTAGGCACTTCTGTATGGAGGTGTCTTTTTGTATATATAAAAATAAGTTCAATTTAAGCCGTACTTTCTAATGGCTTGTCGTCAATGGGTATTGAATCCTTATCGGATCCGAGGCCTAATTTTAATTAGGGCTTGCTACCAACCCCCTTTTTTTAGGGACCAGAATCTTACTATTTTTTTCGCCTCAATATTCAAATAAGAATTTGGGCAATCCCGACAGGGTGGGAGCCTTCTCTTTGGCTTGTCCCACAAATCGACAGCGTTGTCGATTTGTGGGACAAGCCCGGCCGGGTCTGACGTTAACTATTTGGTTTATGATACATCGTTTTTTAACTCCATGTGCATGGCTTTTGATGCCAAAGGCTGTTTTTTTATGCACATATATTAGGCAAAACTACCCGTAAATCCTTGTAAAATCTTGACTTTTCGATAATTTGCAAACCCTAATTAAGTTGGAAATGCAATAAAGAATAATAACTGAACCCTATTTTATTGTTAAGATACATCAATTTAAAGCAAAAAAATCCCTATGATACTAGCTAATTTAGGACTAAAATTAAAAATGAGAAGAATATTCAAAAGAGTGTAAACCATTCCGCTCCACAAGTTAATGGTAAAACAAATTCCTGAGTTTATGGGTCAGAAAAATCTCAACAAATAGAGGAGGAACTAAAACATGCTAGTTGTTGGCGAATTAATTAATGCGAGTCGTAAAGCGATAGGAGAAGCGATCAAAGCTCAAGACGCGGAATACATTCAGAAGGTAGCAAAAGATGAGTTCGAAGCCGGAGCAGATTATATAGATGTCAACGCTGGAATCTTTGTCGGTAAGGAACCTGAATACCTGCAATGGCTCGTGAAAACGGTTCAGGGGGTTGTGGATGCTCCTTGTTGTCTCGACAGTCCTGATCCTAAGGCTATTGATGCTGCCCTTTCTGTGCACAAAGGAATTGCTATGATAAATTCAATCTCTCTGGAAAAGGAACGTTATAATGCCTTAATCCCTGTTGTTGCTGGGACGGACCTTAAAGTTGTGGCACTATGTATGAGTGACGATGGGATGCCTGAAACCATGGATGCTCGGTTGAAAATTGCGGAAAAACTGATTGATGGACTTGTCAAAAACAATGTGCCCTTAAATAATATTTATGTGGACCCATTAGTTCAGCCAATCTCTACCAACAATACTTTTGCTGTGGAATTTATTAATTCTGTAGAAGCGATTATGACGCGGTTTAAAGGAGTTCATACAATGTGCGGATTGTCGAACGTATCCTATGGCTTACCGGTTCGTAAATTCATGAACCATGCTTTTGCAATTATGGCCATTGGAAAAGGGTTAGATGGTCTAATCATTAATCCGTTGGACAAGATGATGATGGCAAGTTTAATTACAGCTGAGGCGCTGGCAGGACGTGACAACTACTGTGTCAAATACCTTAAGGCTTTCCGAAATAAGCAATTTGATTTCTTAGAGTAATTTATGACAGTATAAAACAGGCTGTAACAAGCTGATATTGTTACAGCCTATTTTCGGTGTATACGTTTTTGATTTAACTAAAGAATTATTGCTATTATAGATAGCAAAAGTTAAACTTCTCTTTTTGTCATCCCATTAAAGTAATCCCAAAGATCCAATACCAAGTAGTAACGTAAAGAGGTTGCAGATTGAGATCTAAAAGTACTCCCAACTGCAAAAGAAGTAATGGTTATGGTTGTTATTTAAAGGCGGCAGTTAGTTCTTCTTTTCGTAAATTGTTGCCTATAAAGCTTACAATACCAATCTCAACATCTGGTGATTCCATTATGGAATACTGCCCATCTACATAATTAAATTCAAGGTAATGAGTGCCCGAACAAAGGATCCCTTTACCTCGAATCACATCTCCGAATCCACCTGTTTTACACGTTGCGAGAATCCGTTTTAATTGTTCTAAACTTACGATTCTAGAAGTACTAAGTCCCAACGAATCAAAGTCATGGTCAAAGACCTCTTTGGAAGCCTGTAAAATGCAATTCGATTTTCCATTGATTAAAATTTTGATATCCTGATTAGATAATTTGGCCCAATCCTTTGAGATAATATGGGCAGTCTCGTTTAAAGTTTTTAACCCTTGTTCTATTAGGAGAATTTCATTATCATCTAAGAACTGAGCTTTACTTATAACCAAAGATGAGGCATGCAGGATTTGGCTTTTGTAGAAACCTGAGTAACCCTGTATATGCTTTGTAAAATTCTGAGCATCCACAACCGTAGTTATTGAGTTAATAAAACATTTGCTGGAGATTTCAATGTCCTTAAATATATCTAAGATTTCACCCAAAACAAAAATGCCGGAGGGTTCAAAAATGATTCGATCGATTTCTTGACTCAATAAGTGTTTAAGAGTAAGAAGAAAATCTCCCTTTAGTTTACAGCAGATACATCCATTTGATAATTCATAAACCTCAAAACCTTCAATTTCTAAGATTTCGCGATCAACATTAGCTTCGCCAAAATCGTTTTCAATCAAGACGATTTTTTCACAAGTGTCCAGTGAATGCAAGATTCTCTTAACTAAGGTTGTTTTACCTGCACCTAAAAATCCAGAAACAATATCAAATTTGATCATAAATCTCATCCTCCTTTGAATCCTCAATACCTTGCTCATCTAAGTAAGCTTAATGATAATTGAGCAAGTATACCATGGATTATTCTGTGTTTTTGGGGATTTTTCAATTAGTTTTACTGAATAATCTTAATTCAACAGATGAACAGAAATAAAAATTTATAAAGCAAATAACTTTGAGCTCTCTATATTAGACAATGAAGAACAAGTAACCTTTACAGTTATAGTTGCGCAGTGAACTCGTTCAGCTATAACTGATCACCACTTACAAGAAGTGGGTGACTGCTTTGAATTGATAAATATACTAGTTAGGATTTATCAAGATAAAACAAGATAGTCCATGGTAAAGAGAGCCTCCAAAAGACTACAATATTACCAATAACACTAGTCAAAACATTTAGAACATTCAATTAACAATAAACATAGATCTATAGATGACTATGTAAGAGAGGAGAGAAAATGGGAAGCGTTTCTTAGAATAAGCAATCCTCATAATGACCCTAATGAAAATACTTATTATAATTCAAATTTTAAATTTTAGGAGGATAATCATGTTTGATTTTACAGGATTAAGTAATGCCGTAATAGAAGGCGACAATGACCAAGTGCAAGCAAAAGTCAAAGAAGCTATTAGTGCAAACGTGGATCCACTCGCTATCATTAATCAAGGACTTATCGGGGGTATGAATGTAGTTGGACAACGTTTCAAAGTTAATGATATGTTTGTACCGGAAGTGCTGATGTCAGCACGCTCCATGAATGCAGGTATCGAGCTGGTGAAGCCTTTACTAGCCGGTGGCGAAATGACCAATAGAGGCACCGTCATTATAGGAACTGTCAAAGGAGATCTACATGATATTGGAAAGAGCTTAGTAGGTATGATGCTTGAATGTTCAGGCTTCAAAGTTATTGATCTGGGTGTAGATGTCTCACCTGAAGAATTCATCGCTGCAATCAAGGAGAACGATGGAAAAATCCTAGCCCTTTCAGCCTTACTTACGACCACGATGCTCTCCATGAAATCAACAATTGAAGAGTGTGTAGAACAAGGTATGCGAAACGATATTAAGGTCATCATTGGTGGTGCACCAATTTCACAGGAATTCTCGGATCAAATCGGTGCAGATGGTTATGCTGGGGATGCTGCAGCAGCGGTGGAACTAGTTGCTAAATTATTGCAATAATAATGAAATAATGAATAGGAGGGACTATTGTGGCTAGTCTTCAATTTAATGAGCTTGCCTATACAAATTTAGATGAATTTATATACGGTCATGCCAAGAAACCAGTAGTTTGTAGCAATGGAATGGTCATTGGCGGAGGAACAGTTTATCCAGAAGTAAACTTAACACTTCCAACTATGTTAATAAATACAGAAACTATGCCGAAAGTACTATCCCAGTATGAAGAAATGATTCATGGTATTTGTTCAAAAGCTCACGAACTTCTATCACCTGGAATTATCATAGAAATTGAACTGCTTCCTCCGTGTACCTTCAATCCTCAATGGGGAATTGATGTCACCAAAGTTGTAAAGGGAGTAATGAACGAATACTATTCAAAATTCGGGTTAAAGAGTCTCTTAAGAATGACAGTTGTCGATATTCGTGAAGGTAAGACCCTTACTCATATGTACAAAGGTGAACATTGGGACAATGTTATTAAAACATTTAGAGGGTGTGCTGAAGCTGGTGCTGACTTTTTGGCAATTGAATCGATAGGCGGCAAGCATCTCCACGATGAAGCAGTAATGAACTGTGACCTACCTAGAGCATTGTTTTCTTTAGGGGTTGTCGGCTGTCGAGATATGGTTGCTTTATGGGATGAAATTGTAAAAATTTCGACTGAGACGAACTGTATCCCTTCAGGGGACACCGCATGCGGCTTTGCCAACACCTCAATGGTCATGGCTCACAAAAATTTTATTCCGAAAGTTTTTGCTGCAATTGACAGAGTTATGTGTGCAGTGAGAACATTAGTCGCAGTAGAACGAGGTGCTTTAGGACCAGATAAAGATTGCGGCTATGAAGGAGTTTATCTTAAAGCAATTACTGGTATACCCATTTCTATGGAAGGAAGAACTGCTGCCTGTGCTCATTCGAGTTCAGTTGGAAACATAGCCGCGTGTTTGGCAGACTGCTGGAGTAACGAGTCTGTGGAAAACGTAAGATTGTTGGGCGGAATGGCTCCTACTGTCTATACTGAACATCTTATCTACGATTGCCGAATAATGAACGTGGCCTCAGCACGTGGATTTGCTCTTGAGATGAGAGATATTTTGTCGGAATCTGATCGAATGTATGACCCTCAAGCATATATCTTAGACCCTGGCGTAGTTATAAAAATCAGTCAAGAGATTGTAAAAGGTAAGACTCACTTTGAGCGAACGAAAATCGCCGCTTCTGCTACAATTAAGGAATTACGAAGCGCTTTCCAAGACGGCTTACTACAACTAGATACTAAGGAATTAAAGTATCTTGATATTTTTGAAAAACAGTTAAAGTTAATTCCTAATGATGAAGCTGAGTTTACACAATTCATGATCAAAAACAGTACTTTAGATAAATTTGATCCTGCAAAGTATGATTTTAACTTTGATGTTGTTGCCAAGTAAGCAGAATTAATTCAAATATTTCTTTTAAAATAATCTTTGGCACCCTTGCCTCTAGCTGGTTAGGTATTAAATCCGGCCGGAGGCTAGAGTGCCCCTTTGAATTTTTTATTTATAAGTTTACAATAGTTTAAAGAAAATATTTCCATGTGTTATAATAATATTATTAAATTGATATCCAGCCTAATCCGCATTTGCTTCCATAAACTTGTGTTCAGGAGTGAAATAAGTATTTGCACACTTTAAAGTGTGAACTTGCTTTGGAGGTGGTAATGTGAATCAAGGAGACCAGTATCAAGATAAGAAATTACAGTGGCTCGAAAAATTAGTGGGTCGAAATCTTTTGGATAAAATGCTTTGTTCATTTTCAAAATCTACTGGATTAAAAGCAATTCTCGTCGATAACAAAGGAAATACACTAATTTCTACTGACCATGCCATCAAGGACTGTAACTTTTGTGACATGATAAAATCGGATAGTAATGGTGCAAAAAAATGTCAGCGTTCATATGCGCGTGCTTGCACAGAGGCATCTAAATATGGTGAACCTTATATTTTCCGCTGTCATGCCGGCTTAATAATGTGGGCCGCACCTATTTTATTAGATGAGTATGTTGGCTCAATTATTTGCGGTCAAGTACTTATGTGGGAGCCCGAAGACTATTTTCTAGAAGAAATTGAGGAAATGGTGATGGGACTTAATATAGACGTAGCTGCAGTCAAATGGTCAGCTGCTCAGTTAGAGATTATGTCAAGCGATAGAGTGCAAGCAGCAGCAGACCTGTTGTTTGTCGTGGCAAATCAAATCATGCAAAGCGGTATGACTGTCTTAGCGCAAAGAAGGGAAATAACTGCCCAACAGGCTAGATTGGCTGAAGAAATCCAAGCTCGCAAACGTGTGGAAATCGCCATGGGTACGATTGAGTCGAGAATCATCAGCAGTAATTCCTTAGACAAAGAACAAGAGCTTAAGTCTATGGTGCGAAATGGGGAGAAAGAAGCAACTGCACAACTTTTAGATAAATTATTAGTTGATATTATCGCCAAAAATTCTAATCATATTGGTACATTAAAAACTAGAATAATGGAGCTCGTTGTAATTATCTCAAGGGCAGCCGTGGATGGAGGCGCAGAGTTAACTGAAATTTTAAAGCTAAATGCCTTGTTTCATCAGGAATTGCTAGAAATCACTTCTCCTGATGAGCTCTGCCTGTGGGCAAAAAATATGTTAGAAACATTTATGAACTATTTGGAAACGAATAAAAACCAGAAAAATCTGCTGGCAATTCAGAAGGCTGCGGAATATATTCGAAAGAATTATCGGAATAAGCTGTCAATAGATGATATTGCCCAAGCAGTTTATCTTAGTCCGTGCTATGTTAGTAGAATCTTTAAGCAGGGTCTGGGTTGTACTTTAATGGAATACCTCACACAGGTACGGGTGGAAGAAGCTAAAACAATGCTGAAAAATCCGAAATATAACGTAATGCAAGTTGCTGAAGAAAGCGGTTTCGAGGACCCCGGCTACTTTACTAGAGTTTTCAAGAAGCTTGAGGGAGTAACTCCAAGCCGGTTTAAACAATATGCCTTATAACGAAAAGTACCGAGGGGAGTGAGATAGGATTGGTAACTTCAGAATTAGAATTAGAGTCAATAACGAGAGCGCTGATCAAAGGGCAAGCCAACCGTGTTAAGACACTTACAACGTTAGCAATTGAAAATGGTGTCACGCCACAAAGGGTTTTTCAAAACGCACTACTACCTGGTATGCAAGTTATTGGCAGACAATTTAGAGATAATACAATTTATATTTCAGATGTACTAATAGCTTCAAGGGCTATGCATGCGGGTTTACACGTCCTAAAACCTATCTTGTCAGATCCTCAGCACTCTTCACTAGGTAAAGTTGTAATCGGTACTGTAGCCGGGGATTTACATGATATTGGCAAGAATTTAATCGTCATGATGTTTCGCGGTTCTGGGTTAGAAGTAATTGATCTTGGCATAGATGTTCAGACTGAGGATTTTGTGGAAGCAGTTAACGAACACCAGCCAGATATTTTAGCAATGTCTGCAATGCTCACGACTACCTTAGCTATGATGTCTGAAACAATTAGAGAACTAGAACGTCTTAAACTGCGTGACGGTGTCAAAATAATTATTGGAGGAAATCCTGCGACACAAGATTTTGCCAATGCAATTAATGCGGATGGTTATGCTGTTGATGTTTTTAAAGCTGTTGATTTAGCTTTGAAACTGATAATTAATTGAATTATTGTCCAAGGGAATGTTAAAAATGACAAAGTTGAGGGGCGTTGGTCAGTCTGAGTGATTTTAATTTGTTAAAATAAGAAATACCACGGCTTAAACCGTGGTATTTCTTATTTAATAGATTGAGCGATTTTTATAATTTCTTCTTCCGATAGTTGTCCTTTAAGTTGTAGTAAGAGACTCCTTGATTGCCAATTCAAGGTACTTATGCCGTTCTTATGCATAAATAAAATTGCAGGGTCAGCATTGATCATTAGATCTTTTATAACAGTATCTTCACTGTCATACAGTGAACCGCGTGAAGTTCCGCTAGCATTATTTTGTTGGCTAAAGACTATTACTTTATCCTTAAGATTATATTCAAAGGTAATCTGATAAACATCAGCACCATGAGATGTAAGGACAATTCTTCTTGTATTAGCTTCAAGAGGGAGGTAACTTGGCGCCGCCAACATAAAAGGAATCATATTATGGACTTCATCCAGGCTAACTTCTTTTTCAGTAATATCTCCTAAATCCTGTACCTTTGGTATTCCTGACTCATCACCCTGCTGATAGGTTTCGGTTATATTATTTGTAGTTTTTCCAACCATGTAGTTAAAGAATTTGGCGATGGTTCCCCCAAAAGCATTTGCATTATTTGGGCGTAAAAAGGGTACTGAACCGATTGATAAGAGAATTGTGATGGCCAAAACAATTCTTTTTTGTTTTAAGATGGATCTTTGGGTTGGCGGAATGGTTTCTGTTTCTAATATCTGTTGCTTAATCTTCTCCCATTGATTATCTATATTGGGAACTTCAATAGTTTCGGCTAACTCCTTTGAGAAGTGATCTTTAATTGTCCTGTTAAGTTCTATTTCTGATAAGGCCATTGAAGTTCAACCTCCCGTTTTTTGCTTAATTTCACTATCTATCATTTTTCTGAATTTATCTTTCGCCCTATGTAATCGTACTTTCGCATTTGCGAGGTTAATGCCTAATAAGTCGGAAATCTGTTGCAATGTTAAGTCAGCATAATACTTAAGAACTAAGATCTCGGTTTCTTTATGCTTTAACTTATTTAGGGCATTGTCAATATCCTCCCTAAGATCTATATCATTTTCCTCGCCATAGGACAGTGTATTTAAGTGATAATTAGTTATTGGGGTAATTCGTTCATTATTGTTATCCTTTAGCATATGTTTAGCTTCATTTAGGGCAATAGAAATAACCCAGGAAGCAAATTTATCCTTAGATTTTAATTGATATAGTTTATTATAGGCTATTATAAATGCCTGCTGAACCGCGTCCTCTGAGATGAATTTATCTTTAGTATAGAAATAAACAGTGTGATAGACTTTTTCGTAATTTTGCTTGACAAGAATTTCAAATACGTCCAAGTTACTGCCATACAATGACAATTTTAACCCCTCCTTAAGATACTAATTCTAGGAATTATGTAATTAAACCTTCCTAAATTAAAAAATTATTGGTAAGAAATAGCACAACTAACTTTTTGGAACTCCAACCAAGCATTTAATCAAGCTAAAGATGATTAATTATAAATTCTAAGTAGGGGGCAACATAAAATGGTTTTGATTAAGACTATTAATGATTAATTCTGGAGATAACTAGACTCTGTGAAAAAGTCTGAATGTAAGAATTAACATTTGAACACTGATAAACTAAGAGGGTCGGTGATACAATGATATGGTGCTTTTTATTGCTTATAAACCTTCTTCAGGTTATCTTCCTTTGGACGGCAATACTCTTAGAAAATCGAACTCCTGGAAATACAATAACCTGGCTTTTCATTCTTGGTCTCCTTCCTATACTTGGGTTCATCCTTTACATAGTATTTGGGGAAAAAACTCGAGGACCTTTGTTTCATGCTAAACATATCCAAGATAATTCATATAATCGTTGGATTAGTGAGCAGCAAACAAATATTAAGAACGGAGATTTAGATCCAAATACTAATTATGAGTTAAAATTGGTCAAGCTTCACTTAAACTCAGGCTATGCTCCGTTAACGGTTCATAATCAAGTGGAAATCCTTTTGAACGGTGGGAAGAAATTTCAAGAATTATTCAATTCCTTAGAAAGTGCAAGCCATCACATACACCTTAGCTATTATATTTTTAAAGACGATGAAATTGGTGCAGATGTCTTGAAGATCTTAAGTCGTAAAGTTACTGAGGGTGTAGAAGTTCGTGTCCTGCTGGATGGAATGGGAAGCCTTTCCATTTCAGGCGGTTTTATAAAAAGTATGCGTGAGGCAGGAATTTTGGCAGAATGGTTTTTCCCAATTCGCTTTCCCTATATTACTTCTCAATTAAACCTGCGTTATCATCGCAAAATCGTTGTCGTGGATGGCAGTACCGGTTTCATGGGAGGACTTAATATTGGCGATGAATACTTATCTCGCGACTCCAAACTAGGTTTCTGGCGTGACACACATTTAAAACTAGAAGGGGAAGCTGTCTATACCCTCCAAGCTATTTTCCTGAATGATTGGTATTTTGTGACTCATCAGGAGGTTAAAGGGGAACGATATTTCCCCGAAACGAAAATTAAACAGCATCTCCCAATTCAAATATTAGGGAGTGGACCAGATTCAAGATGGACATCAGTTCTACAGAGTTTTTTTAGCACCATCACAATGGCGAATCATTGTATCTATATAGAAACCCCATACTTTATCCCTGATGCAAGCTTAATCATGGCCTTAAAAACCGCTGCCCTCAGCGGTTTAGACGTGCGGCTCCTTGTCCAAGGAATCCCAGAACATAAACTGACGTTTCTTGCTATGAATTCATATTTTGAGGACTTACTTCAGGCGGGGGTAAGAATTTTTGAATACATGAAAGGAACTCTTCATGCCAAGATCTTAATTATAGATAATCAGCTTACTTCTGTAGGATCAGCAAATATGGATTTGCGAAGTTTTCTCCTAGATTTTGAGATCAGTGCTTTTATCTATGACTCAACAATTGCCGGAGGTTTATTGGAAAATTTTGAGATCGATTTGAAAGTGAGCAGGGAAGTCATTCTTGAAGAGTTTCAAAAACGTTCAGTCATAAAACGATTTAAGGAATCGAGTGCCCGAGTGTTTTCACCGCTTTTATAGCAGATTTTCAATTTTTAACAAAAGGATGCATCTTAGTTTGAAACGACAAGGTGTATTTTTTTGTTTTTAGAAAAAAATTATGATTAGGGTGTCAGATGAGGCAGTGAGCGTACGTCTATTTAAATGTAAATCAGTCATGGTATTAACTCCTATATGCTTCCGAAATCCTATGGTATGATAGCTTGTGTAACTCAGATAGATAATAACGTATTAAAGAGAGAAGGCAGGAGGCTGACGACGAGGTGGAGGCCAATTCGACCTTTGATGAGACCTATGAACTTTTATTCCCATTGATCTACCGATTTGTTTCGATTCGAATACCTAAGCCAGATGTGGAAGATGTAACCGCTGAAATAATCGTGAAAGTGTGGCGCGGTCTGCCAAATATGGAAAAAAAGACCGCCCTTAAGTCTTGGGCCCTAAAAATTGCGACCCATCAAATTGCAGATTATTACCGAAGTCATAAACGTACCCCCGTGATGACCCTCGAAGATACGCCGTTACCTATGACGCAACAATCCGATCAAAGTGAAACCTGGGCAACCCTGTTAAGTGTTAAAGAAACCTTAGCTAAGCTCTCTCCTCAACAGGTTAACGTTATCCAACTCCGATTAATTGAGGGATTCAGTGCAGGAGAAGCGGCAGAAATCTTAGGAACAACACAGCAGGCAGTGGACAGCCTTCTATACCGGGCTAAGAAAGGGTTCCGAAAAATCTACCAGGGGAACCTGGACAGAGGAGGCAGAGTCCGATGAAAAGATTTTTTTATAAAACGGATCTCACCGCACTCTGGGAAGAGGATGGTGATTTGCAACGTATGAAAGCTTTCTTCCAAACGATTGAGGGAGATATAGAGGGTAATGAGCAAATTAAGCAGAGTGTAAAGCAAAAGGCTCTTGAAAAAATGGCCATCATTGAAGATTCAAAAGAGTTTCATGTTGATGTGAATATTAACGAAAAGGAAAGTCTAGCTCAACGATTACGTTCAAGACTGCTCACTATGAGTAATTTTGGTCATTGGAAACTGAGTTTTTCTGTGGTTGCGCTAGCCCTCCTCGTGATCATCGGGCAGGAGGCTATGAATGGTTCATTGAACCTTTTCCCTCGCATGGGGAGCACTCAGAAGTTAGCCCAATCGGCAGGAAGCCCCCCGCAGGCTGCGGATTTAAAAGGTTCAATGGAAACGGGCGCTGATAGTAATGCTAAAACAAAAGGGGTTAATGACACCTTAATAGCAAATGACGAAATTGTAGAAGCACAATCCCCTCAGACAGATTCGCTATACAGTACAAATAGCTCTTCAGATATGCGTAAAAATCTTGAAATTTCTCCTGTTTCGCCAGATCAACCAAGCGTTCCTCCCGCAGATACAGGGGTTTCTCGGAAAATCATTCATGATTTAGAGTTAACGCTTGAGGTAGCAACCATCAAGGATACGGTGACGCAAATCAGCGAAGAGGTAAAACAACTAGGCGGATATGTGGTCACATCTCAACAAAGCGAATCAGATTATCATTCATCCGCGCAGTTGACGGTTAAGGTTCCGGCCGACAAGCTTGCTGGGTTGCAGGATACCTTTTCTGCTTGGGGTAAGGTGCTCGAACAACGCTTGCAGGCCAATGATATAACTAACCAATACTATGATTCCCAGGCACGTTTGCAAATTCTAGAGGCTGAAGAGAAACGTTACCTCGAAATCCTTGACAAGTCTACAACTATTGAAGACGTGCTTAAAGTGGAAAACTCGCTGAGCAACGTTCGTCAACAAATTGAACAATTAAAGGGTCAGTTAAAACTTTGGAACCATCAGGTAGACTATTCCACGGTAACCCTTCAAATTGTTACTCGCCAAAGTCCAAATCTCAATGTCACAAACCCGTGGCAGCCGATTTCTTGGAGTGAAACCTGGAAAGCGGCAGGGGATGCTGTATTGAAAACTTTGAGCAGTACCTGGAATGGACTTAATTATCTGGTAGTCGGGATAGGGTATGCCTCCCCTTACCTTTTAATCGGTGCCTTGAGTTGGATCCTTTATCGAGTATGGCAAAAGAGTAAATCACAGTAATTATTGGGCAACCACAAGGAGGGCTTAGATCTGCAGATAAATGCATGACTAAGCCCTCCTTGTATCGAGTCGGCTCGGCACCTTAAGTCTTGGTGCCAGTAAGTTGCTGTATTGTGACTCGACTTTACGTATAATATATATGTCTGTATAATGAAATGTAATCTTTAACCAAAAAGTAGGGGGCATTTATTTGAAACTAACAAAACGATCAAAGTCTATTGGAGGGATTATAGGGATTGCTGTCGGGGCCATCCTTGCCGCTTATGGAATTCAAGGCTTTATTGTCTATTCCGGTTTAAGTGGAGGCGGCGTCGGTGGAATTGCCCTGCTTCTCTACTATACGTTTAATCTTCCGATTGGGATCGTGACATTTATTCTAAATGTACCGTTATTTGTTTTAGGATGGAAAGAAGTTGATAAACAGTTCGTTTTTAAAACCATATGGGGATTAGCGATTTTCTCTATTTTTCTGGATTTATTTAACGGCATTCAACCTTTCGATTTCAATGACATTTTTTTAGGGGCTCTGTATGGCGGGGTCATCTCAGGAGTTTCCTCAGCTATTGTCTTTCGCTTTGGTGGCAGTCTGGGGGGCACCGATATCGTCTCGAAAGTCATTCAACGCAAGTATGGAGTACCTATGGGCACCTCAGCCCTAGCTATCAACGGAGTCATTATCTTGATATCTTGGGCAGTACTTGGCCCGAAAGCAGCACTCTATACTTTGGTAATGCTGTTCGTATATGGCCGTGTACTTGATCTAATTGAGAGCGGCGTTCCAGCAAAGTCAATTACCATCATTTCAGATCGATCCGAGGAACTCGTCGCCCGAATTATGGTTGATTTAGGACGGGGGGCTACGTTTTTACATGGCAGAGGTGCTTACTCTTGTGAGCCGAAAGACATTGTTATTTGTGTCGTAAGTCTGCCTGAAATGGGCCGCCTAAAACGAGCTGTGCGGGAAATAGATCCTCAAGCCTTTATAATTATTCAAAATGCCGGAGAAGTTTTCGGAAGCGGCTTTATTTCTAATGAGTGAGTTAAAGCATTTTTACTTCGTTTCTGAATCCAAGGTTTTAAGTTCACTCAAAGTAGCTAAGCGATAACCACGAGCTCTCAAAGCATCAATAATCGGACCTAGTGATTTTACTGTTTGACTGCGTTGATAACCTCCGTCATGCATGAGGATAATTGAGCCCGGGAAAACATTTTTAACAACATTGTCCACAATTTGTTTTACTCCTGGATTTCTCCAATCTTTGCTGTCCACGCTCCACAGCGCTACGACATGGCCATTTCGGTTAGTGGTTTCCAGTTGAGTTTTTGATACGAACCCGCCGGGAGGACGATAAAAATATGTGTGGTAGCCTGTTGCAGCATAAACTGCTTGATCTGTTTGATTCATTTCTTTAACTAAATGGCGTTGTTGATAATCATGGTTAAAACCATGATTTCCAATTTCATGTCCTTCTTTTACTAAGCGCTTTAATAAGTCAGGGTTCGATTGTGCCGCCTTCCCCAAAACAAAGAATGTGGCCCGCACCTCCTTTTCTTTTAGGATATCCAGTATATCGGGAGTATCGATTGGATCCGGTCCATCATCAAAGGTAAGCGCTACAACCTTTTCCGGGGTATTTGCCATATAGTAAGTACCTGGAGTCCGAACCAAAGAGGGGGTTGTCAGCGTAAATTGAGTTATAGCTAGAATCCCCCCCACAGTGAACAGAAACAATAATCCTAAGAGCAGTTTTTGCCGAGATAAAACATAAATACGCACTGTCAATCACCCCCAAGTCGCTTCTATATACCTATGGATGAACAATGGGTTACATGCATTCTGCGCTCTAAACAATTTTAAAACATGAAAATAATTTTGTATGCTGATGAAAGTCTTGTGGAAGGGAGGGAGTTATATGGGTTTCCGTTTCGTTTTTGGTCGAGCCGGCAGTGGCAAGAGTACCCTATGTTTAGAAGAAATCCGAAGTGAGCTCCGCAATGAACCGGGAGGGTCACCATTAATCCTCCTCGTTCCTGAACAGGCTACCTATCAGTTGGAGGTTGCTTTAGCTAATACGCCGGATCTTGCAGGCAGCTTGCAAGCTCAGGTTTTAAGTTTTCGACGCTTGGGCTGGCGGGTATTTTCAGAGACTGGAGGCGGACAAAAAGTTCTGATCGGCACCATAGGCAAACGGATGCTGATTCGCAAAATTCTTTTAAAGCACCGTCTCAAATTAAAGGCCTTCGCACGCTCAGCTACTAGACCTGGCATGGCTGAACTGCTTGCTCAAGCCATCGGAGAATTTAAGACTTATCGAGTTGTCCCAAATGATTTGCGAAAGGCTAAAACTGCGAGCAGTATTTTATTAGATAAGCTTGATGACTTAGCCCTCATTTATGAAGAGTTTCAGGCAACACTTGGGCAAGGAATTCGAGATCCAGATGAGGAACTGACAGTTTTGGCAGAAAAAATTCCTTATGCCCCTCTGATCCAAGGGGCAAAAGTATGGGTTGACGGGTTTACCGGATTTACCCCTCAAGAATTAGAAGTCTTGAAGATTATCATGTCAACTGCTCAGGAAGTTGTCATTACGTCCTCTCTTGATCCGAGTTACCTTTCAGAGGAGCACCATCTCGGAACGGGGATATTTAGAGCGGGTGAGGAGCTGTTTGCAGGACCTTGGAAAACATACCAGGACCTGCAACGCATTGCTCTGGAAACGGGTACCCATATACACCCTCCTACCTTGCTTAAGGCCTCAATACGATTTAAACATCCTTGGCTTTGGCATTTAGAGAAATATTATGCTGCGTATCCAACTGTATCTTATGGAACTAATCAGTCCTTCGATTCATGCAATTCTATGGATGAAGCGCCTATCACTGTTGACACTGCAACTGAAGGCATTCAGGTTTTATCAGCAGTTAATCGGAGGGCTGAAGTAGAGGGAGTAGCACGAGAACTAAGGCGCTTGGCTAGGGATGAGGGTTTTTGCTGGAATGAGATGGCGGTCACGACTCGTGACCTCACAGGTTATGCCGAACTGATTGCTCAAGTTTTCACGTCCTACGAAGTCCCTCATTTCTTAGATTATAAACGTTCTGTTCTCCACCATCCGCTAATTGAACTGCTTCAATCCATCTTGGAAGTTGCTCAGAGCAATTGGGGGTATGAACCCCTATTTCGCTGTTTAAAAACAGATTTTTTTCCGCTTCAAAGGGATGCCGTCGATCGCTTGGAAAACTATGTGTTAGAACATGGGATACATGGCGAGGGCTGGACGAGAAATGTTGATTGGCGATATCACCGTCAATGGACTTTAGGAAAAAATGAGGAACAACGAGTTACGGAGCTTATGTTTCAAGCGGAACTAAACTCCTCCAGACAGACTGTTTACGACCTCATTGCTCCATTGATGCATGGATTCTTATTGAAAGGTGAATCTAAAACTTCAAATGTGCGGACAGTCACTGAAGCATTATATGTTTTTCTGGAAACTTTAAATATTCCTTCAACCTTAAAAAGGTGGTCGCAAAAAGCCCAAGAAGAAGGAGATCTGAGCGAGGCTCGATTGCATGAACAAATCTGGGAATCCGTCGTTCAAGTCCTGGATGAAATTGTGGTTGGTTTGGGGGAAGAAAGCCTGGAGCTTGAGGACTATGCCTTAATACTTTCTTCCGGGATAGAAGGGATTGAACTAGGTCTGATTCCCCCTGGACTTGACCAAATTTTAGTGGGTTCATTAGATCGATCACGAAATCCTGAAGCACGAGTTCTTTTTCTCGTAGGGGCTAACGAAGGCATACTTCCTGCACGACCAGTTTCTGACGGAGTACTCGACGCTGAGGAAAGGGTACAGTTAGAGAAAGCAGGGGTTGTCCTTGCTCCAAAAGGGAAGTCTCAGACTTATGAAGAACAGTTTTTCATATATATGGCACTCACTCGCGCTGTAGAAAAACTTGTGGTTTCTTATCCTTTGACTGATGAAGAGGGGAAAGGACTAACAGTTTCTCCTGTTGTCACACGGATCTGCCACCTTTTCCCAACCCTGAATGATAATTTCCTGGGAAACCAAGAAGATATACATCAGATTAGTCAACCGGATTCTACTCTTCAAATCTATGCTGAACAACTACGCACTCTGCGCCAAGGAGAACCGCTTTCAACTCTTTGGCAGGCAACCGAAAAGTGGCTTATCGAGGATCCGCTTCGCCATAATCAAACCAAGAGATTACAGGCCAGCCTCACGACCCAGAATCAGGAGGGGAAACTGCAGCGTCCGCTAGCTCGACGCTTATATGGTAAACGCTTGATGGCTAGTGTCTCTCGTCTGGAACAATTCGCCAAGTGTCCTTTTGGTCATTATGCCCGCTATGGACTGAAGTTGCGTGAGAGATCTGCTTATCAATTATCCAGCCCCAATATGGGGGAATTCTTTCATACTCTTTTGCATGATTTTGCAATCGAACTACAGTCACGCGGCTTAGATTGGGGCAAATTGACGAAGGAAGAATCTTGGGCACTTATTAGTGGTCTGGCAGATAAAATAGCACCTAGTCTACAGCATGAAATCCTTCTAAGCAGCGCTCGCTACCGCTATTTAACCCATAAACTGAAGCGCACAGTTCATCATGCAGTTCGAGTGTTAGGCGAGCATGCCCGAAAAGGGATATTTATTCCGATCCAACTCGAAGTAGGTTTTGGCCCGCAAGAGAAGCTTCCTGGAGTGGAGATCCCGTTAACTGAAGACGATTCGCTGTTGCTCTGCGGACAAATTGACCGAGTGGATGCTGCTTTCTTAGATGGACAAGTCTTTCTGCGTATCCTTGATTATAAGTCCCGTGAGTTATCCTTATCGTTGGATTCTATTTATTACGGCTTAAATCTCCAACTGCTTACCTATTTAAACGTCGCTCTACAGGGAGCGGAAGTCTTGTTAAATACTACGCTAGCTTTGCCTTCGTCAGAGGAAACGGAATTAAGTACAGAAAGCACCATGAGTGAGATTGCTGCAGGGAGAGATAACCCATTTCTACAGAAGATTCCTGCGGGATTTCTTTATTTCCCCGTACTGGAACCTCAGCTCGAAGAGAAACTTCCTCTTAGTACGGAAGAGTTGGAGCAACATCGAGTCAGAGCAGTCAAAGTTAGTGGTTATTTATTAGCAAATCCTAAAGTGTTAGAAGCCATGGATTCAACGTTTACGACAGGACAATCCGAATTATTGGGACTTAAATTAAAAAAAGATGGCACCTTTAAAAAAGGGACCAATGTCCTTACTGAGGGTCAATTTTCTTTGCTTAGTGACTATCTTCATCAGTGGTTTCGAGAGAAAGGGGAAGAAATACTAGACGGTGACATTTCCCTGTCTCCTTTCCGCAGAGGAAAGAGTACGGGATGCCAGTATTGTGCATATAAGCCCGTGTGTCACTTTGACCCCTACCTACCGGAAAATCAATACCGAGACCTGTCTGCTCTAAAACCAGAGGAGGTTTGGGAACGACTGGATATATCAAAAGAAGATACTCCTTGTGACTCTTTGCCCGAAACAAAGGATTCCAACGCTTTAACCTTAAACTGGCTTGGTGAAGAGAATGAGCCGAAGAAGGTTCGAAAGATCCAGACTCGTAAGTTGAAAGGCGGTAATCTGAGTGAGTAAACCCAAATGGACAGAGGAACAGAATGCCGCCATCATGTTGCAAGGAGAACTCTTAGTTGCCGCCGCAGCTGGTTCAGGCAAAACAGCTGTACTTGTGGAACGATTAATCCGCCGCATTAAGAATGCTGAAGACCCTGTCGATGTTGACCGTTTTTTGGTTGTAACCTTTACAAAAGCAGCAGCCAATGAAATGCGAGAGCGTATCGGCAAAGCCTTAGACGACGCTCTGTTTCAGGAACAAGAGCCTAAGGAAATCGAGCGCATTCTTAGCCAACGCACCCTTCTTCATCAGGCTAGTATTACGACACTTCATTCATTCTGTCTGGAGTTAATCCGAAAGTACTTTTACCAACTTGAGCTTGATCCTGCCTTTCGAGTGGCGGATCAAGCCGAGGCAGAATTGCTGCGTCAGGATGTCATTGAAGAAATCTTTGAGACTAGGTATGCTAAAGAAGACGATGAGTTTTTGAGGCTTGTCGAAGCCTTTGGCACAGATCGTGATGATCACCCCTTAATAGAGCATGTTCTTAATCTCTATTCATTCGCCTATAGTCAACCCCAACCTAAGTCCTGGTTAAGTTCGCTTAAAATGGCCTATTCTTGGGATGATATTAAATCCCTAATGCAAAGCGAATGGGGGCAAGCCCTTCGCCAAGGACTACTCGATCTTGTGAGTGAAGGTTTAAACTTACTCGCAAGGGCCGAACAAATTACCCGATGTCCTGGGGGACCAATGCTTTACTCAGCAACCTTGCAAGATGATCTAAACCGCGTTGGTTTACTTAACCGAGCTTTACAAGAAGGGGATTGGGCTGAGGTTGAAGCGGAGTTTTACTCTGCGGTCAATTTTTCAAAGTTGCCGGCGATAAGATCCAAATCGAAGCAGAAGTCTGCTCTGCTTGCTGAACAAGCCGAATACGATGAATCTATGCAAAAGGGGTTACAGGAAGAAAGTAAAAAATTAAGGGACGACGCTAAAAAGAAACTGAATTCTTTAAAAGAAGCGGTCTTCGCTTATCCTCTCAATGAACAGTTGCCTGGCTTGCGAGAGATGGGAACTATGGCTCAAACACTAAGTGACTTAGTAATCGAGTTTTCTCAAGTTTATGCGATTGCCAAGGGACAACGCAACATTTTAGACTTTACTGACCTGGAGCATTTTGCCCTCCGATTACTTGAAGAAGAGGGTGAGGCTTCTTTGATTGCCCAAGGATTAAAGGAGTTTTTTGCTGAAGTATTAGTGGATGAATATCAGGACATTAACCCTGTTCAAGAACGCATTTTACATCAGGTATCCAGACAAGGGGAGTCCCCTAATCTGTTTATGGTGGGTGATGTCAAGCAAAGCATTTATCGTTTTCGCATGGCAGACCCCAATTTATTTATTGCAAAATACAACCTGCTTCCACATTGGCAATCAGACATGACAAACGATACTAGGACAATGGTAATTGATCTAAACCGTAACTTTCGCAGTCGGCTTGAGGTGGTAGAGGGGGTTAATTTTCTCTTTCGTCAGATCATGACCTTGAGCGCCGGGGAAATCGCCTATGATGACCAGGCAGCTTTACAATATGGAGCATCCTTTGTTTCTGGGAAAAATCAAATCCGAACAGCAGAAGGCCCAATTGAAGTTCACCTTATTGACTCAAAGAGTATAAAAGACGAGCTGAGTTCATATTCTGATGAAGGGATAAAAGATGTTGCGACTTTGAGCGAAGGACAATCAGAAAGTGACAGAGCAGAAAGCGTCAACCCTGCAGAAAATGACGCTGAGGACTTGGGAGACACTTTATCATCAGAAGATATGGATAAAGCTCGAATCGAAGCACGCCTTGTCAGCCAGAGGATCCAGGGTATTGTCCAAGGAGCGGAATTTCAAATCTATGACAAAAACAACACAGAATTTCGACCAGTACGATATTCTGATATTGTCATCTTGATGCGTTCTTATTCAGCGGTGGCGCCAATCTATATAGAAGAATTCCAGAACACTGGCATTCCTGTTTATGCCGAAACAACCAGCGGTTACTTCGGAGCCAGTGAAGTGGAAACAATTTTGTCACTTCTTAAAATCATTGATAATCCGCATCTGGATATTCCTTTGGCAGCAGTCCTGCGCTCCCCGTTGGTAGGTCTAAATGGGAGAGAGTTAGGCCAAATTCGCATGATGCTCCCCGAGGGGGATTTCTTTGAAGCGCTTACCATTGCAGTATGGGCCGGGCTTAACGAGGGAAATTCTGCCTCAGAGCAAGTCGATGAGTTTAAAATCATCTTAGGGCTATATGAGGAATCCTTACCAGAAAAACTTAACAATGCTAGTCTAATTCTATCCGCCGCTCCCATGTTAAAGGAGAAAATCTCAGCTTTTTGGCTTAACCTGCAATCATGGCGAACACGATCCCGACGTACTTCCTTGGCAGATTTGCTTTGGTCTCTTTATGTAGAAACGGGGTACTTGGCTTATGTTGGAACCTTACCGGCAGGCGTACAGCGTCAAGCAAATCTGCGTGTGCTCTATGACCGTGCCCGTCGCTTTGAAGCAACTCGGTACCGTGGCTTGTTCCGTTTCCTGCGCTTTCTGGATCGCTTCCAAGGACAAGGTAAAGACATGGGAAGTGCTCGAGCGTTAGGAGAAAATGAAGATGTCGTTCGGTTAATTACGGTACACGCCAGCAAAGGACTGGAATTCCCTGTTGTTTTTGTGGTTGGGCTAGGTCGAACTTTCAATACCCAAAGCCTCAGAGGTAAGATGCTTCTACACTCCAAATTAGGAATTGGTATGCCAATCATCGATGTAGAAAACAATGTGCGCTATCCCTCGTTAATTCAATACGCTGTCAAACAACGCTTGGCTCAAGAATCTTTGGCTGAAGAGTTGAGGATTCTTTATGTAGCTCTTACAAGAGCTAAGGAACGTCTATTACTTTATGGCTCCTTGGACAATTTCGATAATACACTCAATAAATGGTATCGTACTTTAGATTGGCAAGATATCCCCTTGCCATCAGGTCAACTCCGGAGTGCCAAGTGCTTTCTGGATTGGATCGGTCCTGCCTTAGCACGACATCCAGACCGACTTTTTGGTGAGGAAAATTCTCCTTTAACATTAACTATGCCAGATATAAGTTCCAAATGGGAACTTCATCGGCACTGCAGTTTAACATCAGTTAAAGAGGTAAACAGGGAAGAATCTCAGGAACTTGACGAAAGCGTCGAAGAAGCACCAAAGAAGGAAACGGATACCGATACCGAGCAAAGCAATACAGAGAACTCTTCTAATATTAAGACCTTTGAAGAATGGTATTCTGAGGTCAGTCGACGTCTAAGCTGGCAGTACCCACATCCAAAGTCTGTTCGGCAGGTTGCTAAAACGAGTGTTAGTGAACTAAAACGTCAACAAACCTGGCATGTAAATGATGAGGCGTCCTCAATATCCACACTTTGGAATCAATCGGATACCATAAAAAGGCCAAAATTCCTTCAAGCAACAAAACAATTAACTGCTGCCGAACGAGGAACCGCTTTGCATACAGTTATGCAGCATCTTCCCTTTAAAGAATGGGCAAACCATTGGCCAAGCCTGTCTCTGAAGGAAGAAATTAATGAAATTAACGAATTTCTGAATCAATTAGAACATCAAGAAATACTTAGTTTGGAGCAACGTAGTGTCATTCAACAAGAACAGGTTGTACATTTCTTGGGCACCCCCTTAAGTCAGCGACTTTTTAAAGCAGAACAAATTCTTCGAGAAGTACCATTTACACTAACGTTTCCGTCCGAGGACCAGACAAAAATCTTGGTCCAAGGGGTTATTGATGTGGTTATTATGTACAAGGACGAGTACGGTAATATTACAGCAGAGATTCTTGACTATAAGACAGATTCATTTCGAACAGACAGTGAAACTGATCCAGAGCAGATTTTAAGAGAGCGGTATACCCTGCAACTGTCACTCTACGCCCAAGCTATTGAACGCTTAATTAAAATAGAGGTCACGAGTTGTACGCTCTATTCCTTTACCCTTGGCCGCGAAATTACTATTTCCGAGGAGCTACGCAAAAGCATTTTAGAACCTGGTTTTCCATTTCTCTAAGTCATACCAAATCCATTGATTTACAATTATCTTTAGTAATCGTAAATCCTAATTTTATTTAAAATAGTTTAATATTTGAGCTTTTCTATCCTTATTCGTGTTCAATGTTTTGAACATATGTCATTAAATGATTTAATAAGGGTAGATTGCTATAAAATTATTTAATTCCATAATATTTCGTCATTTCTAAAAAGGATTTTTCAATTAAATGGCGAAGTTAATTACTGTTCCTTGTGATTGTTGTAACTATCTTTAATAAGGAGTAAGGATGAAAGAGGGGTTGTAATGAGTCAAAATAAAATAGGTTCTGTTTTGATTGTTGGCGCAGGAATTGCCGGGATTCAAGCTGCACTGGATTTAGCAGAGTCGGGATACTTAGTGCATTTGGTAGAAGAATCGTCAGCAATTGGCGGAACTATGCCAATGTTGGATAAGACCTTCCCAACCAATGATTGCTCGATGTGTATTTTGTCCCCAAAACTAGTTGAATGCGGACGCCATCTTAACGTCAGAACCTACACCAATTCACAAGTTGTTAAAACAGAAGGAGAAGCCGGAAATTTTAAAGTCACTATTAAGCAAAAGGCACGTTACATTGATCTTGAAAAATGTACGGGGTGTGGAGCCTGTGCTGAAGCTTGTCCGGTAAAAGTCGATGATGAATTTAATCAGGGCTTAGGGAAACGAAAAGCTGCGTTTAAACAGTATTCGCAAGCCTTCCCAAATGCCTATGGAATTGACGAAAAGAATTGCTTGTATCAAACTCGCGGTAAAGCCAAAGGGAAAGACATTTGCCTGAAATGTGTTAAAGCATGTCAAGCTGGCGCAATCGACCATCAGATGGAAGACAAAGAATTTGAAGTCGAAGTGGGGTCAATGATTCTTAATCCCGGCTTCAAAATATTTGACGCCTCCAGGCTTGATTACTACGGTTATGGAAAAATCAAAAGCGTTATAACAAGCCTTGAATTTGAGCGTCTTCTCAGCGCTTCTGGTCCCTTTGACGGACATTTAGTAAGACCTTTTGATCAAAAAGAGCCACAAAAGATCGCTTGGATCCAATGTGTCGGTTCCAGAAACGCCAAAATCAATAATAATTACTGTTCTGGTGTTTGCTGTATGTACGCTATCAAAGAAGCCGTTATTGCTAAAGAACATAGCCATATTCCAGTGGATACAACCATTTTCTATATGGATATGAGAACCCCTGGTAAGGATTTCGAAAAATATTATAACAACGCTAAGAATAATCAAGGGGTTAACTTCATTCGTTCTCGTGTATATGAAGTTACCGAAGCCAAAGATGATTCCGGAGATGCTTGCATAAGATACTCCACAGAAGATGGAAAAATTTGTGAAGACCAATTTGATTTAGTCGTTCTGTCAGTGGGTCTTGAGCCAGGCGACAGTTCCAAAGAATTAGCCCAAATGTTAGATCTCAAAGTCAACAAATTTGGATTTGCTGAGCTTGAACCGCTAAGTGGGGTAAATACCTCCAAAGCAGGTGTTTTTGCTGCAGGAGCCTTTAGTGGCCCGAGAGATATTCCTGAAACTGTTATGCAAGCCAGTGCCGCTGCTGGTGCTGCCTCCGCTTTATTATCCGATGAGCGTGGAACCCTGGTTAGTGAAAAAGAATATCCACCTGAATTAGATGTTGTCGGAGATGTTATACGAACCGGTGTCTTTATTTGTCACTGTGGTGTCAATATCGGCGGGGTTGTAGATGTACCCAGTGTTGTAGAATATGCCAAAACTCTGCCTACTGTAGCCTATGCTACAGACAAAATCTATGCTTGTTCTCAAGATGCTCAGGCTTCGATCAAAGCATTGATTAGTGAACAGAAACTGAATAGAATTGTTGTTTCTTCCTGTAGTCCGCGAACTCATGAACCTTTATTCCAAGAGACATTGAAGGAAGCAGGTTTGAATGCCCACCTGTTTGACATGGCTAACATCCGTGACCAATGTTCCTGGGTTCATATGCACGAGCCTGAAAAAGCGACCGAGAAAGCGAAAGATCTCACAAAGTTAGCAATCGTTCGTGCTTCCATGCAACAAGCTGTCCAACCTATCTTCATGTCAATGAATCATACTGCCTTGGTGATCGGCGGCGGAGTAGCTGGGATGACAAGTGCCGTATCTTTAGCTGATCAAGGCTATGAAGTTCATTTGGTCGAAAAAGATAATGCTTTAGGTGGAGTTGCCAGAAGATTCTCTACCGGTTTCAGAGGAGAAGACATGAAAGCCTTTGTTGCTGGGCTTATCGATCAAGTAAGCAACCATCCAAACATTAAACTTCACGTAGGTGTGGGAATTAAAGACGTTGGAGGTTTCTTGGGTAACTTTACCACCACTTTAGAAAATGGAGAACAACTGGCACATGGTGTAGCTCTCCTGACCATTGGCGGGCAAGAATACAAGCCTAAGGAATACTTATATGGTCAAGATGACCGCGTCATGACCCAAATCGAAATGGATGAGGCACTCTATAACCATGACCCTAAAGTGGATGATGCTAAGAATTTTGTCTTTATTCAATGCGTGGGTTCTCGTTCTGATGAAAACCCATATTGTAGCCGTACTTGCTGTACTAAATCCGTTAAATTAGCTCTTAAGGTCAAAAAGAAAAATCCAGGGGCTAATGTATTCGTTCTATACAGAGATATGAGAACTTATGGCTACTACGAAGAGGACTATGAGGAAGCAAGACGAATTGGGATCATCTTTGTCCGCTATAGTGAGAATGCCAAACCGGTCGTAAGCAAGGAAGGTGACACCCTTGTGGTAACAGTCACAGATCATGTCTTAGACCGACCTATAGAGATTGAAGCAGATCTAGTTTGCTTAGCTGCTGCCATAAAAGCGCCTGCTGACGGCAAGAAACTCTCCAAATGGTTCAAGATCCCCTTAAATGCCGAAGGATTCTTCTTAGAAGCTCATATGAAATTACGGCCTGTTGATTTTAGTACTGATGGAGTCTTTATGGCAGGTATCGCTCACAGTCCTAAAAATATGGAAGAAGTTATAGCGCAAGCTAAAGCAGCCGCTGGACGCGCCGGTGTTGCCTTGTCTAAAGATCAAGTTGAATCTGCCGGTCTAAACGCTTTTGTCAACAAACGCAAATGTACTGCCTGTGGAACTTGTGAAGCAGTTTGTTCAGCCAAAGCTGTCACCGTTGATATGGTTAACCGCGTTGCAGTTGTGAACGATGCTCTATGTAAAGGCTGTGGAGCATGCGCTTCGAGTTGTCGTTGCGGAGCTATAAGCCTCAGAGGGTGTACAAACGAGCAAATTGTGGAGATGTTAAACTCCCTATAAATTTTGGGCACCTAATAACTATTGGGAAAGGTAGATGATTATGGGAGAAATTCAGGTAGAAACTGAAAATAAAAAGTACGAACCAAAAATTGCGGCATTCTTGTGTAACTGGTGCAGTTATGCTGGAGCAGATCTAGCGGGTGTCGGTAGAATTCAATATCCTGCAACTATTAGAACAATCAGAGTCCCATGTTCCGGTCGAATTAATCCCCTATATGTCTTGAAAGCAATGGCTAATGGGGCAGACGGAGTCTTAGTTTCCGGCTGTCACCCAGGAGATTGCCATTATATTAGCGGCAATTACGTAGCAAGAAGAAAATTTGCGCTTATTAAATCCTTACTAAACCATGTTGGTTTAGAAGAGGATCGAATCAGTTTTTCTTGGGTATCAGCAGCAGAAGGCGGCCGCTTTGCTGAAGTTGTTAAAGGGGTTACCGAGCGCGTCAGTGCTCTTGGTCCCAATAACGGAATCTTTAAAGTAGTCGACGGGGGTGCAGCGGATGAATAAAATCATTAACGATATCCGAGAAACGGCCCGCCAATTACTGGCTGAAGGCAAAGTAGACGTTGTTATCGGTTACGAAAAAGGTTCCTTACCACTAAAAGCGACTCCTTGCTTTATTCATTCTTCAGAAGGGGTCGACTCCTTGATATGGGATGAAACTTGCGAGAATAATTTAGCCACGTATGTAGCTAAGACTCCTGGAAAAAAAGCCATTGTCGCCAAAGGGTGTGACAGTCGCGCTTTAGCAGTCTTGTTACAAGAAAATCAACTTGTCAGAGATGACTTATACATCATCGGAGTTTCCTGTCACGGTGTCATTGATCAAAGAAAAATCGGAGCTGAAGTGGGGGAAATTCTCGAAGCTAGTATCAGCGACGGTAAAATATCCGTAAAAGGAATGGAAGGGGATAAAGAGTATCTCTTTACGGAAGTAAAGGATGCTACCTGTCAAACCTGCCGTTACCCTAACCCTGTCATGGAGGACCTTCATATTGGCGATACGATTGAAGTATCTCAAGAGGCTGCCGCTTTTGCAGACGTAGAAGCCTTGGAAAGCAAATCTGACAGCGAGCGCCAAGAATATTTCAAAGAGCAAATGAGCAAGTGCATTCGCTGTTATGCCTGCCGTAATGCTTGTCCTTTATGCTATTGTCAGGAATGCTTTGTGGACTGCAATTCTCCAAGATGGCTCACTGGCGGAGTAAATCGTGCCGAAAATCTCCTTTTCCAAGCTGGACGTGTTATGCACTTAGCTGGCCGATGTGTTGATTGCGGTGCATGTAGTCGTGCATGTCCACAAGGTGTCGACATCCGCGCCTTGAACCGTAAAATGACGAAAGATGTTTACGTCATGTATAACCATGAATCCGGTATCAGTGAAGAGGGTAAACCTGCTCTTAATGAATACAGCGCAAATGATCCAGAACAGTTCTTGGTAAAGGAGTGAGGTGAAGATAATGAAGATAAGTAAAGAAAAATTTGGCCAGGCATTTGATGCTTTAGTCGCTGAGTACCAAATAATTGCTCCGGTTAGTGATGCTAACGGAATTGCTTTCAAAGGAGTCAAAAGCTTCTCAGAAGTTAAGCAAGATTATCTAAATTCTAAACTTCCTCCCAAAGCCTTCTTTTTTCCTCAACATGAAAAACTCATGTCTTATAAAAAAGAGGGTAAAGATGTAACCGTTAAGAGCGAGCTTAAGGTAGATAATACCGTTCTTTTTGGAATCAGACCGTGCGATGCTAAAGGGATGCAACTCTTAGATATGGTCTTCAAAAATGATCAGTATACAGACCCCTATTATTTTGAACGCCGAGATAAATCTGTCATAATCGGGGTAGCGTGTAACAAAATTGCTCCTACTTGCTTTTGCTCCTCATTTGGTCTTTCTCCGGCTGGCAGTGAAGGGTCCGATATCTTTTTAATAGATCTTGGAGATTCCTACGACGTAGAAGTGATCACTGAGAAAGGGAAAGCCGTAGCTGCTCGTTTCGAAGAGCTCTCTGAACTTTCTGCAGATGAACAAGCATTAGTTGACAAAATTAAGGATGCAGAGACCTCGAGCAAGGTCGATGTCTCAACCACCACCAGTAAGCTGGACAAGATGTTTAATAATCCTTACTGGGATACTCTCCAAGAAAAGTGCATTGGATGTAATGTTTGTTCGTTCTCATGTCCTACCTGCCATTGCTTCGATATTTCCGAGGAAGTGCGCAAGAATGAAGGCACGAGAGTTCGAACTTGGGATGCTTGTATGGCCCCGCTCTTTACACTTCATGGATCTGGTCATAACCCGCGGGATAATAAAAAGGCTCGTTGGCGTCAACGGATGATGCACAAGTTTAACTATTTTGTCCATAACAATGGGTCTATGTCGTGCGTAGGCTGTGGTCGCTGCATAAAAGGTTGCCCAGTTAATATGGATATCCGACAAGTCATTGATGGGGCTAACAAAGCAGAATTGGTGGTGGAATGATGCAACTGAATCCATATATCCCAATAACCATGAAACTCGTTAAAAATTTAGTAGAAACCGAAGATAAGCTGATCAATACCTTTACACTGGAGTTTCTCAATAAACAAGATGAAGAAAACTTTAAATATATGCCGGGGCAGTTTGCAGAACTAAGTGCCTATGGTCATGGCGAAGCGCCCTTTGGAATTGCAACCTCTCCGACTGAGCCTGGAATTCTAAAGTTTTCGGTTGCTAAAGTAGGATGCGTATCCAATGCCTTACATCTCATGGAAGAAGGAACTATGGTAGGGGTCCGAGGACCGATGGGTAATTACTATCCCCTAGAAAAGTTTAAAGGGAAAAACGTTGTTATTATTGGTGGAGGTTTTGCTTTTACAACTCTACGTTCACTGGCGAAATATATGTTGGATGACAAACATCGTGGTGACTATGGTGATATTACAGTTATTTACGGTGCCAGAAACCCCGGCTTATTACTCTATAAAGAAGAATTAGCCGAGTGGGAAAACAATCCAAATATTAACCTGATAACCACCATTGACCGACCGGCAGAAGGCTGGACTAAACACGTAGGCTTTATTCCCAGCATCACGGAACAAATTGCTCCTTCTTCCGTTGATACCTATGCTGTCGTTTGCGGACCACCGGCCATGATTAAATTTACCTTACCGGTCCTTGAAAAATTAAACTTTACTCCTGAGAGTATTTACACCTCCTTAGAAATGCGCATGAAGTGCGGATTGGGAATCTGTGGACGTTGTAATATTGGTACAGAATATGTATGTAAAGATGGTCCGGTCTTCTCCATGGCTCAATTAAAAGAATTACCGAATGAATATTAATCAAGTCGGAGGTGATAGTAAGAATGGCTGAACCCATTAGAGTTAAAGACTTAGATCCTACTCTGCGTGATGAACTGGCTGGATTATTAAAGGGCTATGATTTTTCCAATTGCCTTTCTTGTGGTATGTGTCTGGCTGGATGTAAGTATAGTGATTTAATTGAGGATCAAGACCCACGTAAATTCATTCGCAAGGTAGCCCTTGGCATGCGAGAAGAATTAGTTAACGATCCTTTTGTTTGGAATTGCAATATGTGTGAACGATGTACTGTAGAATGCCCGATGGGTGTAAATATTGCAGCTATAACAAGAGCTTTCCGAGGAAAAACTCCGGTACCTCCCGGTCATTTACAAATTATTGCCGATGACCATATCCGTACAGGTAACCAAATGGCTGTAGAGCAACTAGATTATGACGAAACCCTGGAATGGCTTGAGGAGGAACTTCAGAAAGAACTGAACGATCCAAATTATAAAATACCTATCGACAAGCCTGATGCAGATTTTATGTTTGGCTTTAATGCCAGAGAGGTCAAGCATTATCCTCACGAACTGCAGACTATTTTACATGTCTTTTACGCTGCGAAAGCAAATTATACCCTGAGCAGTAAACGTTGGGACGCAACGAATATCTGTCTGTTCACAGGAAAGAATGATGAATTCCAAGAAATTTCTCGTCCGCTCTTTGAAGAAGTAGAGCGCTTAAATGCTAAAGAACTCATCGTCACAGAATGTGGTCACGCTTTCCGCTCCAGTAAAATGTTTGAGCGTACTTTCTGGAAGGGAAAAAAATTCCCTGTCCGCCACATTGTTGAAATTTACGCTGATTGGATTAAAGAAGGCAGACTAAAACTGGATAAGAGCAAAAATCCTCTCCCAGTGACCATGCACGATCCTTGTAATACAGTTCGTAAAGAAGGAGTCTATGAACCGCAACGCTATGTTATTAAACATGTTGTGGAGGATTATCGCGAAATGAATCCTGATGGCAAGTATAACATTTGTTGTGGAGCCGGCGGTGGCGCTTTAGCCGTAGCTGCCACCAAACAGCAGCGTATGATTAAAGCAAAACCTAAAGTTGATCAATTATTGGCTACCGGGGCAAAAATTGGCTGTATTCCCTGTCACAACTGTATTGACCAGTTTAATGACATGAATAAGTTCTATAAGCTTAAAATGAAAATGCACCATCTCAGTACTCTCATTGAAAATGCATTAGTACCTGATGATGTACCGGAGAGTCCTGCCGCAGAGTAGACCAGTCTGGTTGTCCTTGCTGAATGTCTTGAACCGTGGCATTAGCCAAAATAGTATTTGCTTTATTTTAAAGTGAATCAGAAAGCCCCGTCGGCGGAAAAATAACCGCGCGTACGGGGCTTTTTTTGCTTCCCGTATAGTTCAGAATCTGATAGAATGTCTTATCAATTCATAATCCTTCACTTTGTTTTATTGAAGGAGGCTGGAGGAGGAAAAATGGTTAAATGGATAAGGGTTCTTGTAGTGGAGCCTGGAAAATCTCCGGATATTCGAGAAATGCCCAATAACCTTAAAGCGTTTGAACTGACAATCGGAGGTTATCTTGAGATAGCAGAGAGTGTGCGTCCTGGGTGCTCAATAATATACAATGGCAACAAACCTCTTCTCAAAAAGCCCCTCAGAAGATCAGATATTGAGGGAACTTTCATCATTGTCCGAGTAGATCCTCCAGAACCTGTATCACTTAGACAAGAAGATATCACCACACTATCGGAAGTCTATAGTTAAATTCTTAAACAAATTACACAGTGAGTTAATAAAGGTTATAATATAGATATAATTAATACATGCGCATTTCAGCATATTAGCATGTAATGAAAGAGAGCTAAAAGGATGGCTGTACAGATTTTGACAGATAGCACAAGCTACTTGCCAGAAGATACTAGAAAAGAATTAAATATAAGAATGGTATCGTTAAATCTTTCGTTTGGAAATGATAGTATGAGGGAAATTGACATAGATAACAAGACGTTTTACACAATGATGGATGCAAAAGGGATTCCAACCTCTTCACAACCTTCAGTTGGGGAAATGTATCAAGAAATGATAAGTGCGATTGAGATGGGGGATAGCCTTTGCTGCATCTTCTTGTCTTCAGATATGAGTGGTACGGTATCAACTGGTCAAATAGTAAAAGCCATGGTTTTAGAGAAATATGAAAATGCCCAAATAGAGATAGTTGATTCTAGATCAAACTGCATGCAACTTGGATTTGCTGTTGTTTTAGCAGCCAGAGCTGCTAAGGCGGGCAAAACCCTGGAGCAGGTTAAAGAAGCGGCCTTAGAAAATATCAAACGAAGCAGGTTCTTATTTATTCCTGAAAATTTGGAGTACTTGAAAAAAGGCGGCAGAATTGGTGGCGCTAGTGCGTTAATCGGAAATTTATTCAAAATTATTCCGATTTTAACTGTAGAAGACGGTAAGACAACGGTTTTAACGAAAGTTCGAACGAAGAATAACGCTGTTAAGGCTATGGTTGATAGAATGATGCTGGATGTAAGTTTGTATGGTTTAGGAGAAATTGTCGTTTTGCATATTAATTGTTTCGATGAAGCGATAGAACTAGCTAAAATAATCAAGGAAAATTTGAAAGTTGATATAGATGTCATGGATATTGGACCGGTCATCGGGTTACATGTAGGTCCAGGTGCAATTGCAATTGCTTATTATACAGAAAATGCTATGAGAGAATGATATAATATAGGGTGAATGATACTCCAATCGAAGTTAACTAACTGCACAGAAAGAGGTAATAGGTAATCATGATGTACGAATACAATGGAATAATATTTAAAAACGCTAATCCCAAGCATGCTGACGGAACAAAAGCATGGAGCCAAATATGCAGAATCTGCGCAGGGAAATATAAGATTAAACGTAGCATGCTGGAAAATGTTTGAAGCGGCACATGTGGTGTGCAAGGTTGTACACGTCAAGCCAGTTTCTATATCAATTTTGAGGATGGAGAATTAGTTGAAGTGGTCGATTGATTTTAAAACTGTAAGGACTTGTGATACAATGTAAGAGGATGGTAAGAGGGTTAAGATAAAGGAGGTTTTCGCATTGCCAAAACTTAATAGAATTCTATGGTCCCTTGCGATTCTATTTATTGTTATTACCACTGTGATTTTTTCCTTTGGGATTATTTTAGTTGGTGCAGCAACGCTAAGTCTATATGGAATTTATCGACATTACTTTCCGAAAAAGAAATTACCTAAACACCCTAATTCAAGGTCGCAAGTCTATACTTTTGGGGAAATCATCGATATAAAATCTGAAGTGATTCATGATACGATTGATGTGAAAAAAATAAGATAACTCATAGCCTATTCTTTACCTAGGTTATAGTTTTTCTAGGATTTGAAGATACAAAAGAATATAGAAATGTTCAGACAGATAAGCTACCGCTTTTTGGGCGGTAACTTATCTGTCTTTTGTTTTTACCAGGATTATTGTTCTGTCTAAGCTCACTTCTTGACCTGACTTGCCGCAACATTTGTTTGTCTGTACACGGTGCTATAGTTAAATCATTAAATAGTTTAATGAAAGAAGGGAATACAATGTCCGTCTCAAAAGCAAGTCTATTGGGTTTTAATGAAAAAACTGAATCTAGAACAAAATCTAAATTGACATTATTAGCTAATACGTTTCTAATCTCTGTATCTGTCCTTTCAGCGCTAGATCTACTGGTTGCACATTACAGTGGTGATTCAATAGCCAATTACACAATATCTGTTCTAGTCGATCTAATTTTAACAGTAATAGGCATAATTTTCTGTTCTGATCTTATTGCAAATAAACATGAGGATTCAATAATTTGCTTTCTCGCCTATATGGTCTTCTTATGGATATGTACTACAGTACTCAAATTAGTTTTCTTATTATGAAGAATGAACAAGTTTCAAGCAAGCTCGACCATGGAATATAATACCATATACCTTCGGAAGGAGGGTCATACATGGTATATGAAAACAAACGAGTGGAGGAAATGAACTATTTTGAACTGATTGCTTGGCTTGGAATAGGAAGTTCCCATCCGGGAGGCTTTCCTGCTACCAAACTCAATTTAGATGCAATACAAGTCACACCTGAGGAATATGTGCTAGACGCAGGATGCGGAAGTGGTTTAACAGCTTGTCATTTAGCAAAAACAGTGGGATGCAAAATTGCAGGCGTAGATATTAGTCCTCAAATGATTGAAAAAGCAAGACTGAGGGCTGAAAAAGAAGGAGTATCTCATTTGGTTGAATTTTGTGTTTCAGATGTTTATGATCTGCCGTTTAACGATAACCACTTTGACTTAGTAATTGCTGAATCTATTACCGTTTTTTTAGATAAAGTCAAAGTTTATCTGGAATTCTTTCGAATATTAAAGCCTGAGGGGAGAGTAGCTGACCTAGAAATGGCATTGCTAAAAGAATTGCCTGCTAATCTTCGACATCAGATGGAACAGTGCTTCGGTTTTGGCACTAATCCATTGTCCTTCGAAGAGTGGCATAATGCTTTAGAGCAAGCTGGATTTCAGGATGTTGAAATTAAAAATACTCAAGCATTAAAAGATAATGGCAATGTTGTTATGAATGAACTCAAAAAGGATTGGTTACTGATAAAAGACCTTACCACTAAAATCAAAAGACAGCCTAATTTATTGCCCAGATTACAAAAGAATGCCGGCTTCATGAAGAAGAATCGCAGCTACTTTGGATTTGGCCTTATTTATGGTCGCAAACCCACTCTCAAGAAATTGGGATTCAAGGATTGGGTTTGGCAAGTTTTATTTCGAAGAAAAGCATAACAATGCTCGTATGCAATGTATGTATTTTACAATTTTGCTAATCCTATGAGTGGACCTATAGGAGGAAGCAAATTAATTATGTATAACAAAACTAAAGAAAACTGCCTTGAACAAGTGACAACAAATATTTATTTTAATCGTTGTTTTTCCTCAACTTACAAAATTATAGAAAGCTTTTTAAGCAATAATAATTCTTATAAGTTTAAGATCTATATTTCTCACGTTTGTGCAAACAGCTATCTAGAAGAGGTTGCAGATTATTTCGAAGTGGAGCCGTCTCTTGATGGAAGCGACTATGTTAAGTATTGTTTGGATTTTTGTTTCAAACACCATATCAACTTGTTTGTACCAAGATATAATGTAACCACTTTAATCAATTTTAAGGAACAGTTTGAACAACTGGGAGTTAAGGTGATGTTTATCGGGAACAGTGCAACTTACCAACTTCTTGACGATAAATTTAAAACGTACGAAGCTTTAAAAGATACTGATATTGTCGCTATCCCAAAAACATTTTGTATAAGAAACTATGTGGACTTTGAAAAAGCACATGATGATATCACGAAAAATAAAAGCAGTTCTTGTTTGAAGCCTATCTCAGGAATTGGCGGAGATGGCTTCAAACAAATCTTAGAGGATATGAAAGAAGTAGATGAGCTTTATAAAACAACAGGTCCGACAATCGCCATGGATAGGATAGTGCGGGTATTACAGAACTCTATTGATATAAACCCTTTTATGGTAATGGAATACTTGGAAGGAGATGAGTTTAGCATTGATTGTTTAGGGAATAAGGGCGAACTTATCGTAGCTATTCCTAGGAGGAAGCTAGACCTGTATCGCCAGAACATTGAATATCGAGAAGATTTGATTGCTCTAGCTCAAAAACTAACTAAGGAATTCTCCTTGAGTTATCTGTACAATATTCAAGTTAAGTATCACAGAGGCAAGGCCTATCTTATAGAAATAAACACCCGTATGTCAGCAGGGATTCATAAATCTTGTTTTACAGGGGTGAATTTCCTAGATCTTGCTATTAAGCTGCTTATGGGAGAGACCGTAACAACTCCGGACTGTATTCATTGGGGCTTTCAAATACGAACTACTGAGAACTATGAAATTGTGCCAACCTTGGCGATACCCTAAGCTTCCAACGTCCTGTTTGAGTCATGTCCATCGCCTGGAAGTCTTGGAGATGTTTCTAAATATCTCTTACTTCTTTATACTTGCTCCTTCTATTTCCAACCATTTGAAAAATAACAACTTTCTCAGTTTAATTTTAATTTCCGAATAGCCGTCTCTTACTTTAAGTTTTGTTGAATAGTAGATTTTAATTCCATCTTGGTCGAGAACATTATATTCGAGCTGTCTATTTGAATGTGGTTCTCTGATAGAGATTTTTGGAACGTAACGACCTGTTACGTTTGGACTGGGACATCATCCGCCTGAAGACGGATTTGGCTTCAAGTCAATAACTATAGAATTTGCCTTGGAATTGATATATTCCAAGGCCTCTTTGTCAACTAAAAACATAGTGGCTTCCTCCTGTAATCAGCATTATTATAATGTATTATACTTCCGTTAAGTGGTTGAGACAAATTTAGCTTCTCACCCATGGTACCTGCAAAATAAAAAAATATTGAATGTTTTTCAATGCCCGCGGGTTTTATAATATTGCTGATCTATGCTATTGTTACTTTAAACTACATTTCACTCTTCTTACACAATTTATCCAAGGAGATGGTATAATTAAGTCCATTCCAAAAATCTAATTTTGAAATGGAGAAGCATAATGTCCGACTATATATTGACATACTCAAAAATAAAGTTTTTTCCACTGGAACCTGTACAAGAAGACATTAAGATAGAGGATATAGCTCACTCGTTATCGTTAATGACTAGAGCTAATGGTCATTGCAGCCATTTTTACTCAGTTGCACAGCACTCAATTCATTGCTTTCAAGAGGCAAAAAGTCGAGGATATTCCAAACGAGAACAACTTGGTTGCCTTCTACATGATGCCAGTGAAAGCTATATATCTGATTTAACACGACCTGTTAAACGTAACATGCCTGAGTATTTTGCTATTGAGGAGAAATTACAAAGTGTTATCTATGACAGATTCGGTCTGAGTGATTTATCGACCGAAGAGCGACAGCATATCGAAGCTGTTGATGATACCCTTCTTCACTATGAGTTTGAAACGTTAATGAAATTTCAGATATTCGAGATTCCACCAGACAAGGCGACAGAACCCGACTTCTCTCAAAGGGATTTTGCCAGTGTAGAACAGGAATTCCTTGCTATCTATTTCTCAGTCATTGGTATGCGAAGTGCCTAAAAATGATATTCCCCAAGGCGAACATTTTTATAGTCGCCTTGGGGAATAGTGAATAAACTTCAGTGTACCAATAAATTATGAGAAATAGTTGAGTAAGCTGTTATATGCTAGCTGATTAATCCTAGTTCTCTTTTAGTTCGTTCTGCCAGCTTTTTAAGCATTTTTTCTCTGTCACTATTGTATAACGGTCCATAAAAAACTATTCCATACTTCTCTAACATTTTAGATTCGATCTCTTTTCTGGTGCGTCCGACTTCAGGGATATAGAGAGATTTCCTTTTGGCTTTGTGGAATTTCGCATGATGAGCGCTATCAATGAACACTGCAAGGTTTGCAGTTCTGTCGTCATCATTGACTTCGTTAAGATGGTGAAGAATTTCAGTATCTTTCAATTTTCTTTCTAAATACCTCTCAATAATTGACCTTGAGAGCTCAGTTTTCATAGAAATGTTATCGCTCATTACTTGACTCCTTTCAAAGTGACACCCAAATAAAAAACAAGCAACAACCATTGGGATGGATTCTGCTCCTAGTCCCGCCAGTCAGGTTGCTTTGAATTCAAATAATTTATGAATTGATTTATTCGCTTTTTTATTATACTATAGATTGCTGAAAAAAACAACAGTATTTGTTTATCTTACCAAAAATCAAACAATAACCCCAATATTATATCCTCATTACTGAATACATAACTGTTTTTTACTATATTGTAGAGGTATGCCAGTTAGAGGACACGAGGGAATAGGATTGATTAATTTTATATATTTTCGGGCATGTTTTTATGGGCGTATGGTTAAAGTAAGAAAAGGTTCAGTAATCAAGGGAGGGTAAATCAATGGATGAATTGGCTAAAATACAGGATGCTCAAGCAAAAGCTGAAAAAAACAAGAAACATCAAGATAATGAAAATCCAGCTAAGAAGTTACCCAGTAAGCAGCACAGTACTAACAAATAGATCTTAATAAACCATGGTCATTCAAGATCATGGTTTATTAACAAGCTTGACATTGTGACTATGTACTCATATAATCACAAAATGAACACGTGGTTATACTTTGCTAAGTGGAGCGATTAAATGCCAAATCAAACCTTTTTCAGACAGATTCCATAGATTTCTATTTAGTACACGCTATTAATCAACAACTATGGACTACGGTAAAAGAGGCTGGAATAGGTGAATTTTAGATCAACAATTTACAGGCTCCAAGTTTGAGTTCTAGGGTAATGAATGAACATAGCACTGATGTTCTAAAAATAGAAGGTCGGTGCTATAATTATGTAACTCAAAAAACCAAAGTTTCATTTCAGTATTTCTAACTATGGTATATAATTAATCTTAGTTTTATAATAGATAGCCGAAATGGAGTAAATATAATGAATGTAGCATTTTTTCTTATACCTAAAAAGAACATCGTTTTTTTAAAAGAAAATGCAACGATGCGTCAAGCCTTGGAAAGAATGGAGTATCATAGCTATTCGGCGGTCCCTCTCATTAATGACGAAGGAAAATATGCAGGAACGATAACAGAAGGAGATTTACTCTGGAAGTTAAAAAATACGCCCGGTTTGTCCTTTGAAAACACGGAGGATATTTTCCTAAGCGAAGTAAAACAACATGTTCAGAATTTGCCGGTAACCATCGAAGCCCAAATAGAGGATTTGATTTCCAGAGCGGTAGTGCAGAATTTTGTGCCTGTCGTGGATGATCAGCAGATTTTTATCGGAATTGTACGTCGTCGAGAAATCATTGAATACTGTTCTAAAATCTTGATCCAACGAAAAACAGACACCGTGAATACTCTGGAAAGGCCTAAACCAAGTTCGTTTACTGAACTTCAAGATTAAACAATCAGCAACAAGGTTGCTGAACGAAAGAATTGGCTATCACATACTAAGTTAGAAGCTATCTGAAATTTTGAGGGGATTAATATGATTTTAGGAAAAAGTATTGAGCGTTGGCAACAAGAATATCCATTGCTTACTGAAATAATCAATACTAACGAAGTATTCTGGATAAATCCACAATATCAAGCGTATAACGACGCCATTTTAAAGATTTCCCTCACTGAAGCAGACGTAAAAGCTGCTGACGAACGACTGAAAAAATTTGCTCCATATATCGCCAAAGTCTTTCCGGAGACAAAAGAACAAGGTGGTATTATAGAGTCACCTATTATCAGAATTCCTCGCATGAAAAAACAAATGGAGGAAATATTTAACCAGGAAGTGATTTGTGAAAACTTGTTGCTCAAATGTGACAGCCATCTCCCTATTTCTGGGTCAATCAAAGCAAGAGGCGGAATTTATGAGGTACTTAAGCATGCAGAAGATTTAGCGTTTGAATTTGGAATGCTTTCTAGGGAAGACGATTATTCGGTTTTAGATAATGATATATTTAGAAATTTCTTTTCCCACTATTCTATTGTTGTTGGCTCTACAGGAAATTTGGGATTAAGTATCGGCATAATGAGTGCTAAATTAGGATTTAATGTAACTGTTCATATGTCTGCCGATGCAAAGCAATGGAAGAAGGACCTTCTCAGAAGCAAAAGGGTTACCGTGATTGAATATCAATCGGATTACAGCAAAGCTGTCGAAGAGGGTAGAAGACAGGCGGATAACGATCCGAAAAACTATTTTATTGATGATGAGAATTCAATGAATCTATTCCTAGGGTATGCTGTTGCAGCACTAAGGCTAAAAGAACAACTTAAAGATCTAAAGGTTGTTGTGAATAAAGACCATCCATTATTTGTATACCTTCCTTGTGGTGTTGGAGGAGGACCCGGCGGAGTAGCATTTGGCTTAAAGCTAATTTTTAAAGATTATGTGCATTGCTTCTTTGCGGAGCCTACTCATTCACCTAGCATGTTAATAGGATGCATGACAGGTGAACATGATAAAGTATGCGTACAGGACTTTGGAATTGATAACATCACGGATGCAGACGGATTAGCTGTAGGCAGACCTTCAAGATTTATCGGAAAAACAATGATAAATCTGTTAAGCGGCATTTACACTGTAAAGGATAATATGTTGTATAGAATGTTGAGTGTTATGGCTGATACAGAAAAAATATTCGTTGAACCCTCAGCGTTGGCAGGTGCTCCCGGTATGTTCAATTTATTCATGACGAATGCAGGAAACAAATATGTAATAGACCAAGGTTTACCAGACAAAATCCAGAATGCATCTCATATTATCTGGGCAACCGGCGGCAACATGGTGCCGCAATCAGAAATGAGTAATTATTACCAAAAAGGTGTCGACTTATTTTCATCATCTAAGCTCAATCTGTAATACGCCTAATATTGACTCTGCAGCGGGAGTAATTAAAATGTGAACTCGCCAGAGTTGAATACCGATTTTATAAGTAGCAAATTATATAGTAAGAGTAAAAACAGGATACTAATTTGGAGGATAAAATGATTAACTTTAAAGAAATAGAAATAACCGACAAGAAGTGGATAGACCCCCTTCTTGTCACTGCTGATATGCGTGGTTGTCATCAAAACTTTACAAACATATTTGCATGGTCGAAAGTCTATAAGTATCGGGTTGCACAAGTAAATGATTTCCTTGTGGTCAAAGGAGTTATGAATGATTCTCCCTATTATTTTTTCCCTGCTGGTACGGGCGATATCAAAACTGTCTTTGAGGCTTTGCAACAAGACGCAGTTTCCAATGGGCAAGAATTTGTAGTAGCTGGAATATCACCCGAAAATATCGCAACAATGAAAGAAATTTTTCCCGATAACTTCGAGTATAAAGTAATGCGTGATAACTTTGATTATGTTTATCTTCTGGACAAGCTAGTCACATTGAAGGGGAATAAGCTTCACTCTAAGCGCAATTATATCAACCGATTTATTAAGGTGAATTCTGATTGGAGTTTTGAACCGATATCATTAGCAAACCTGGCCGAATGCTGGGAAATGAACCTGCAATGGTGTAAGCTCAATATTCATAATGAGAATGAGCATGAGATCGCCAATGAAACATGCGCTGTAAAGCGTTGCTTTGATAATTTCACCGAACTTGGCTTAGAAGGTGGGCTTATTCGTGCAGAGGGGAAAGTAATTGCTTTCACATTGGGAGAAAAACTAAATTCAGATACTTATGTCATCCATATTGAAAAAGCCTTTGGCGAGATAGCGGGTGCCTATCAAATGATCAACCGTGAGTTTGCTGCGGTTATCCAAAAGAACTACCCTCAACTCCTATATGTCAACCGTGAGGAGGATATGGGTTTTGAGGGATTAAGAAAAGCCAAGTTATCTTACCATCCAGATAAAATGGAGGAGAAATACTGGGCTACTTATTTTGAACTTAAAGAATTAGCCGTTTAAGGCAGATGGAGATTATATTTAATGTGCGAGATCAGACTGGCCCGAAAAGGTGAGACGGCTCAGCAAAAAGAAATATGGAAACTTTGCTTTGGAGATCCCGACAGTTATATCGATCTCTATTTTACCAATCGATATAAAGAGGATGAAACAGTTGTATTGCTTCATGATGGAGAGATTGCATCTATGCTTACGATGATACCTGTCAGAACAGTGTTTCCAAATGACCGAAGCCTTAATACAGCCATGTTCTACGCTATCGCAACCCACCCGAAATATCAGAACAGAGGTTTTGCTACTCAATTAATGGACTATAGCAACCAGTTTCTCAGGGCTAGAAAGGAGGAACTTGCTGTTCTTGTTCCAGCTAACACTCAGCTTTTTGAGTATTATCGAAAACAAGGCTACCAGGACGGATTATATATTAGGGAGACTCTATTTAGTCGAGAGGGAGCAGATAGCTTGCCTGTCTCTAAGCCGTTCCCTTGTACGATTTTACCAATAACCTCTGAGGATTATAATCGCAGAAGGAATAGCCAACTTAACGGCCGTTTTTATATTTCGTATCCTGATGAGAACATTTCCTACCAGAAAAAACTGTCCCAGCTCTCTGGGGCAGATATCTACGCCGTAGATATTGAAGACATGCAGGGGTGTTTAGCAGTTGAAAGAATTACTTCTGACAAGGTGCTAATCAAAGAAATCTTACTTCCGGATGATCTCCTTAACACAGCTGTCAAACAAATTGTGCAACAACTTACTGCAAAAGAATATGTGCTGCGCACCTCACCCCACATAGGTCAGCAATTAGGAGGCTCCATTCGTCCTTTCGGAATGATTAGGGTCCAGAGTGGCATAGATACGGTGATAATGCCAGAAGATTTAGGGTATCTGGGGGTTGCCTTCGATTAGAGATGCAAAACTCACAAACACAAATCCCTCTTCATTGACACGTTCAATAAGAGGGATTTTGATCTTTTATTAGTTCATGATTATATTTGTAATATCCTTCACAGGTTTTCCATTCTGATCACAGATATTCACTCTAACCTTGTCATTTTCTAAGGTGAAATAGAGAATGTATGCGTTTTTGATATCACTTTTAACCAAAGGATCAGTAGGATCAAGAATACTTTTTCTATCAATACTAACTGGTCCAAAGAGGTTCTCATCTTCAAGAATAACTTTGGGTTCTTGCTGATAATTACATATTGTGAGCTTGCCTTTGTGGCTTTCATCATAGCTGGTATAGACAACAGAATAGTCGTCATTAAAGGTAGTCGAATCCAAGGCCGGTGCTGAACCTAGAGGGTCAGTGTTAAAGGGAATAGTATCCAAGACAAGTATTCTATCGTAATTAGCTTTATATCTTCGAGCCATAAAAACATTTAAAGGTTGCTCAACAGAGGAAACAGAGGAATCCTTACTTAAATTCATTCCAATAAAACCAAAACTATCCTCGATACCTTGAGCGTTAATGACGTTTTTCATAATGGGCCTATTAAAGTTAGCCATGGGAGTACCATCAAAATCCATGGCATAGAGGTCGATCCCATTAGCAGTGAGAGAGGTATAGGTTAGTTTACGGTCTAAGATATTAGCATTGACTATTTGATAGGGCTTTCGTAAGTAGGTCATATCCTTAACAACTTCGTTATCATTCATGAAAAAAGAGAAAGATGGTTGGTCAAAATGCTTCACATATAATAAATGATCATTTGGTTTAGAGTAATAGAGATCACCTTTTAAATCTATACTGCTAGCTTCCTCAAAGCCTTCTATAGGCAGGAATTCTTGTTCGGAGAATAAAATGTGGTTGTCATCCCGATTGAGAGTAATTTTAACAACTCCTTCATTGAAAGCTGTTATTATACCATTATTTTGAGAGAGGCGATTATCAAACAATATAATGTTGTCAAGGAATTGGTGAGATGGAAATTCCGCTAAGAGTTTACTCTCACCATTAGCTATATCTAAATATGATAAAGAAGAGTAGTCAATATTATTCTTATGATTTGTGGCTAAGACTAAGACCGCATTTTCACTTAATACAAAGTTATCTAACCAAACAATATTTTTAATTTGGCCGAACTTTGTAGATTTAATGTCCAGAAAAGGCTCCCTGAACTCAGGTTTTGGATGCGTTTTGTATTCTGATATTTGAGTAATAACAGTAGCTATCATCACCACAAGTGTAAATAAGAGCATAATGTATTTTTTCATAGACTAACCCAATACTCCCTCCATAATATGGTATAATTAACTATTATACCACAATTTAATGGGCTAAAAGGAGTAAAAAATGTCTATAACAGATATGTTGAATAAACAGTTTCAATCAATTCATAAGGTTATTTGGATCATTTTGCTGCCTCTAATAATCGATATTGGAGAACTTAATCTTTTTGAAAGGATTTTCAAGACGGAGTATCAGCCTTTATCAAAATTTGTATTTAAGTTAGGGTTTATTTCATCTCCACCTAGTATAAGATACACTTTGGAGGATTTTCCTTCTGTCTTCTTTCAGTATAATTCAAGCGGTTTTCGAGGTCTTATAAATCAAATAAACCCGACTAATATTTTGCTCCTTTTGTCGTTTGTTCTTATCACAAGTTTTTTACACAGTGGTTATTTATCCGTTATAAGTCAAGCTGGACACAAAGGAGTAACATTCAAGGACTTTCTTCGTGATGGTAATCAATTATGGTTTAAGTTCTTTGTCCTAACCCTCTTAGGGATTATTCCTTCACTTGGGGTATTTATATCGGTAAATTTATTTTATTTAAATTTCATATTTATCATCCTTGTTTATGTCCAATACTCAATAGTAGTAGATAAAGTAAGCCTCAAGGATAATTTTAAGCTCGGAATTAGTTTTTTGTTTGAAAACTTAGGATTAACAATCAAAATGGCCTTTGTTTTTGGCTTTTTGTTTTCCCTTATAGGTATAGTGATTATTATTTTGGCCGGAATGGGTCAGAATGGCATTGTCGTTGGAGTAGTTCTTACTGCCTATTTTGGAGCAGTTATTAATAAAGCAGTATTAGAGATCTATAGAGAGGTATCCCAAAAAAAGAGTGAGGAAATCAACTTTTCGAAGTATGCATAGCCTTTCGCAGGGTAAATCAAATCTAACTCATAATATGGACAAGATATGAGTGGATGTGCTTTGTGTGATAAGCTGAAACCTTCTACACTTGATGTGGAAGGTTTGATTTTTTCTGATAAGCGTCTACACCTTTCTTTGTTCTTAGAATAAATACTCATATGAGAAAACGGGGAGTAGTAGCTCCCCGTTTGCAACGATGCTCTCAATCCTCGAAATGAATAATAACAGAAGTAGAGAGGTGATCTGAATTACCTCTTTCGTTTTGCCATAAGATTGCTTATAAAACCTTTTAGTCCGCCTTTTTTGGGTTCTTCCCATGCAGATTGTAAAGGCATTTGTCCTCTATAATCTTGATTATATCCCTGGGGGGAATATCCTTGGGACGGATAACCTTGAGTTATAAACGCTAAAATAAAAGTGAGCCAAAAATAAGAGTAACGCCAGGAAAAAAGTGAGCCACTTCTTATAAAAAACCTGTATAGTTTAGATCAGTAAGAAGCTGACGTACAGGGGTGAAAGGGTGTCAATAGAAGTGGATGTTTATAAAAAGATACGCTATCTACATGAGCATGAAGGCAAGTCACAGAGGGATATAGCAAAATTGCTTGGGATATCTCGCAATACGGTTAAGAAATACTGTGAGGGATCACTGGTCCCATGGGAACGGCAAGGAATAAGTGGTCGTCAGAGGTATGTGGTAACCGATGAGGTGATGGAATTCATTAAAACTTGCCTAGCCACTGAT
>NZ_FQXJ01000016.1 GCF_900129935.1 Desulfosporosinus lacus DSM 15449
CCTGACAGTGGCAGCAATCCAAAATCGACACTGGTGTCGATTTTGACCTACACTCAGGCACTCATCCTCCTCGGAATCCCGGAAGAGGAGCGGGAGGAATTTATCGAGAAACATGATGTCGAGAGCATGACCAAATCGGAACTGCAGCAGGCTGTCAAGGACAGGGATCAAGTCATTCAGGAAAAGAAAGACCTCCAAAAGGACCTGGACGTGAAAAGCAGCGAAATCACCCAATTAAGCGCTCAGGCCAAAAGTCTCGAAGAACAGGTGAACGACTGCCAAGCCAAATACTTGACTGAGCAGGAAAAAGTCACGTTAAAACTAAAGGAACTGGAAACCGCCAAGGAAGAGGCCCCCTCCGCTAAAGAAATCGCCGAACTGGAAAACAAGCTCCAAGCTGAGAAAAGCCAATCCTCCATCTCGAAGGCTGATGCACAATTCACCATTCACCGCGATATCATTCTCAATGCTTACAAAGAGCTTTCACAAATACTTTCCGCTTTAAACAGAATAGATCCTGAGATAAAGGAAAATTACCGAGAGAAATTGCATACCATGCTTCAAAACCTGGCTAAGCATGTGGAAGTGTGGCCTCCCATTATCACTTCAAATTTATCGATTAATACCACCCATTCCAGAAGGAGTTAACTTATCCACCTCTTGTGCAGGTAATGTTTCAGTTTCAAGGGCTATAGTATGTTATAGCCTTCCCTCCACAGGAATTACCCCGCTTCACAGGTACTATTCTATAATCCGACTTCCTAGAGCCATCCGCTTCCTCACTTTATTATCGCTTGTTACGCGTACCTCAGATAGACTCTGAGGAGCAACTAGGATCTCATGTGTTGCCGTAAAATATCAATGTATAGCATGCTGAGTTCTACGACCCCGGGGAAGCTGCGGTTTTCTTACCATAACGTTAACCGCAGTATTGCTTTCTGTTCTGACAACTACATCAGCCTTCCCGTTTTCCAGTATTTCGGAGCTCAATCGCTTCAACCTTTCGGCTTTCAGCCTACTATCTCGTTTGCCTACGCTTAAAGAAGTGAGTTACCCCACTTCCTCCAAGGCTAATTACGGGCGGTTGGTCTACCTTACCCGATGGGATTCCCACCCACTATATTTTACGACCTGGCACATCCGCACTGTCAGGCACCGGTAGCCTCCAAACCGACATATAGAGACTCAACTTTCACCTTACCAATACTCCTCCGCATAAAGTTTAATGCAGTTCAAATACTTCAAACTATATGGCACTATTAGAACGTGTTGATTATTTTGATTAGTGCCTTTGCTATTTTCATAACTTCATCCTCTGTATTGGAAGCACCAAGGGAAATACGGATAGTCCCTTTTGCATATTCATCGGGAACATCAATAGCTTGGATAACATGTGATTTTTGCGTTTTAACCGAATCACACGCAGACCCCATTGACACGCAAATTCCCATTAAATCAAGACGATGTAGCATTGCTTCACCTTCTACATTCTTAAAAGAAAGATTGATGTTTCCATGAAGCCTTTCTTCGCTACCATTTCTGATGTAGTCTATATTAGCAGCTGAGAGCATATTGATCAGAAGATTTTCCATGTGTAACAGTTTTTCTGTAAATATTGAGATGTTTTCGACGTTTTTCTTCAAGGCCGTAGCCATAGCTACAATTGCTGCTATATTCTCGGTGCCCGCTCGCATTCCAAACTCTTGAGAACCCCCGTCTGCATATGGATGAATTGCTGTACCCTTTCTAACATAAAGAAATCCAATTCCTTTAGGTCCGTTAAATTTATGGGCTGATGCTGAAAGCATATCTATGTCAAGTTCCCGCACATTAATTGGAATGTGCCCAACGGCCTGAACAGCATCTGTATGGAATAGAGCCCCAGACTTATGAGCAACCATTGCAAGTTCTTTGATAGGTTGGACTGTTCCTATTTCGTTATTAGCAAACATTATGGTCACTAATTTTGTATTATCACAAATATATTTTTGCAACGATTTCGCATGGACGATACCTTTTTTGTCAACAGGGAGATATACTACTGGGTAACCCATGCGTTCAATTGCTGCGCAAGCATTGAGGACGGCATGGTGTTCAATTGTAGAGGTAATAGTTGCTCGCGTATCTCCATACACCAACATAGTCCCTTTAATTGCCCAATTATTGCTTTCAGTTCCACCTGAGGTAAAGTATATTTCTTCTGGATAAGCGCCGATGCAATCAGCGATTATTGAACGAGATAGTTTCAGTGCCTTCTTTACCGTGCGCGAAAAGGAATATGGCTGAGACGCATTTCCAAATTCTTCGAGCAAAAAAGGTTTCATTGCTTCAAAGGCATCTATGTCAAGTTTTGTTGTCGCAGCATTATCAGCATAAATCATTTATTTTTACCTCGGTTCTTATTTAAACAAAGCACATCCTTCTTCTATGAATTCCTCGATTTTTTCTAAAAGTTCTTCAATTGTTGCATCCAGATAACCGGCAAGGCAATCCATGCAGTAGAAGGTAGTAACCTCTGTGCCAAGCATTTTTTTGTTTATTCCAATTGTGTTCTTATCCAAGTCTTTCTTTCCGCAAGATACGCATTCAATCTTCATTGCTTGTCTTCCTTACGGAGAATACAGGAACGTCCTTGCCTTTGAATTCTATATCTAAAATTCCCAACTGCTTCTTAATAATCTGACGCATTTTGGCAGCAGGACGAAGGCAGTACATTTGAAACTCTCTAATATCGACATCTTCGGCAGAGCGAACTTGGGGGAAAAGAAGCTTTAGGTATGAGGTTGTAATTCGTTTTACAGCCTCCGTGTCTCTGGTGTCAGCATGATCCGGAACAACTATCAGCTGATCAACAATTGCGCGATAACTGGCATCCTCGCGAAGCAGATGCATAATTGTACAAAAGTATTCTGAATTCAATGCCCACCCGGAAATCTTCAAGTCATCGTGCATACGAGGAATATCCCAGCCCTTGATGAAACCATGGAAACGGTCAATCAAGGCACTTTCGTGAAAAGCGCTTGGAAGTTCTGAAAACATACTCTTGTATTCATCCATGTTGCCTTTACTGATATTTCCAAGCAGAATGATTCCAGAATCAGCTGTACCCTCGTAGTTCCCTACGGTAAATACTCCGGATTCCATATATCCCTTTAGAGCCGCTCGCATTTCATCAACATCTGTAAAAGAAATGGTCTGAACCTCATCAAGTGCGATAAAGTCATTTCCACACACAAGTCCAGGTGTTCTCTTGCTTATATCATAAAACATTTTGGCTCGTGACATGACACCGCCAGAAGAGAGCCAACCAAATTTACTAACTCGCCCAAACAAATACGACTTGCCCGTGCCTTTCGGCGCAAGCTCAATCAAGTTTAAGCGTTTTTCAACAAACGGCAACAGACGAGTGAGCATAGTAAGCTTTTCATGCTCATCAGCATAACCATCGGCATTGTAGTCTATTGCTCCGAGGATTATGTCAATCCACTCTTTGATATTAAACTGTGCACGGGTCTCTTTGTAATAATCAAGGTCTACACTGTATGGGCAGAAATCGGTAAAGCTAACCAATTTGATACGCCCCGGTATTTTTAATTCCTCATCCGGCAGGCGATATCCAAGTTCAACTACGCCCCATGTCTCTTTTCCCTTTACCAACTCATCCTTACATTGGTACCATACATCAGATTCGATGATTGTTTCTCTATTTGTCAGCCCAAAATCTGGAAGTGCAAATGTTATCTCTTGATTTTTAATATTAATATCAACCGAAATTTTCGTAAGAAACTTCACACGTTCATTTTCAACAATGATCCGATTTTTGATGCTGATCCACTCATCCTTTTTTGGCAAATACTCGTGAATAAAGCTGGATACTTCTTCTATGTCAAATTTTCCATCTTCATTTTCAAATTTTTTCAAAAGCCAGTCTCTCAAAAAAGAAGGAAGACTGAGGGCAGAAAAGAAATTGCTCTTTTTTAAATCTTTATACACGACCATTTCATCAAAGTATTCTCTAAGCTTTTCTATCATGACTCAACCTCCTTACAATATCTTATTTTCCTTGAAGCCTTCTTTATTGGCAGTAAACTTCAAGTTTGATGCAACCTTATTGTTGTTTGAGTATACATCAACAGTATAATCACCAATTTTTCTTAGATCTGGCAATTTGACAATGAATGTCTGTCCGTCAGAAGTTTCAACATCATAATCTTTCTTGTAATCTTTTCCGCTAACGGAAACTGTAATATGACCCAGTTTGCTTTTTGAAAACAATCGGATCAGTGCATTCTTTTTCATTGTGCTGAATTCGATAGAAGGAGTACGCAATTGAACTTCAATTTCGACAGCACTATAAGTGATTTCAATAATCGGAACCGCGACTTCCTCCAATGTTGCTCCTCCGTGAACCTCAACATTGGCTTTTCTACTTCCCCTAAAGCGGTCATAATTAGCAAGAACCCAGTAGCCATTTTCTTCTGTTGCGCAAGTCGGACATTCGTTAATTTCGTTTTTCGGGCAACATCTGCCGGAATGCTTACCCTTTGTCGCCATTTCCCACTTGTTTTCACGATTACTAATCACTGAAAGTCGGCTTGCCCCATGGTCTGAAATCATAACAGCCTTCGAGCATTTACCAGTGATGAGTTTTGTTTGAATCTTTGCCAAGACCTCATCTATAATTTCGAGTTCTCGTGCCAAATGTAATGGCAACGGACTAACACGGTAATCGAAATCGTCTTGTCCGTGGTGCTTAATATCGTCCAAGGATTTGATACCGTTTTTGTCAGGAACAAGAGTTGCTCCAGCACTTTCAAACACTTCAATAAATTCTTTGTTGCAGGATGTTATGGACGGCAATTCACATCTGCAAACCGTAACAAATGCCAGCAGTCCTCTTTGACGGCATTTTTCCATAATAAAGCCAAGATACTCAACACCCATTGCATCCATAAAATACAAGTGTGTATCGGTCTTATCAATAGCTTCAGTCTTTTCAGTTCGGGACGGCAGTAGCAGGTTGAATTCTCGCTTTTCCGCCTGTTCTTCAACAAGGGCTTCGAATTCTGGGAAAATCTTGTTTATTACTTTCTCATACTTGTATGTCTGAAAATAATCAATTAGCAATTCGCTTTTGAAACGAAATGGAAGCAAATAAGCATAGATGTCAGGATAGACATTCTTTAATATGCTTACAATTTCATCTTTTTCGAATTCAAGCGCAAAGATATCCAAATTTTCAAAAATCAATGCCCGTTCCGCTAATGTGCTGTCAGTAAGGTAATAGATTGCATATTTATCTTTGCTTTTTACCATCGTACAGTAGTCAAGGACTTCTGCCGCAGGATTACCAAATGACCGAAGGAGGACTTTACGTTCTCTGTATTTACTCCAAAAATCAGTGTCATTCCATTCGACAGTTAATATGCTTCTGAACAAGCATCTGACCAGTCCCACTACGGATTTTGCTTCTTTCACAGAGGTATTTAGGCACCAACTATTGGGAGCGCCGTATAGTTTTAAAGCGATAAAGTACAACCATTTTTTGCTGTCATCAAAAATATGCCAGTTGCTTGCCGCCAATTCCAGATTTGAGCAGATTCCAAAAATACGTGTGAAATATGCAGTCCAAGAAGTGCATTTTGTCACTTCTCTTAATGCAGCGGCCCACTGATCATCTGTTCCAAAGGCAGCACTTAATTGGTTTGTGGCGGGATCTATCTTGCAAAGCACTTCAAATGCACTATTTTGCTCTGTAAGATGATATAGAGACAATGGGTATGCGGATTTACGCTTACGGGTTCTAACATATAACACATCTACTGTGACCGTTTCAATGGCCGTCGATACATGATGAACTCCATCAATCATGCTTCCATTCGTTGGCGATGGCATTTCAGGCGGAAAGAAAACCAATTTGGGTATAGGCGTCTTTTCGCCGTCTACCATATAAATAATTCTGTCAAGACGAATATCGGAAGTGACAAGCTGTTTTTCACACTGATAGCAAAGAATAACAATATGACAGGTGGTTGTCGTAGAGTGGATCAGCTGTGAAAGCTGTTTTCTCAACTCGACTTCACCAAGCAACCTTAGGTGAGATGTGAATCCAGCAAGAAACACTATGCCCTGTCTGTTACGAAGGTCGTTGAGAAGGGAATCCACACTCGGATTTTCATCCTTTTTGGCGTAATCCTCCATCTGAATAAAAGCATTATTTCCCACATGAAAATGCTGCTTAATTCGGTCAAGGTCACTAGCGTTTTGTACATTTACAAAACGAGGCTGAGTGTCGGTAGAACGCAAATATCTATCGATTCTTTTTATACATTCTTCGATTTTCATTCCGCACCTCCTTAGTTACCTTTGATAATCTCCATACCTACAATCATGTTATCGCGGATAAGCTCCTTCAAGTAACGCTTTACATCAGCAACATCCATGCCATCAATCTTCTCTAACGCTTTTTCACAGCCATTCTGGTTATATTTAAATTCAGCCATCTGGCACAATTGTTTATCAACTTCCGGCAATCCGAACCAATCGTATGACCTTGGTGTCATAACATCACTTAAATATTTTCTGACTTCATCAACAGCATCCAGCATCACATTGTACGATTTAATGATAGTAGCACAGAATGCTTTGTCTCGCTCTTCTTTGCTGCTTAATCTGTCAAAGAAATCTGCGTGTTCAAAAAACTCCATCGTTTTCTCGATAGAGGCTTTATCCGGCTGCTTTTTGCTGACTGTTCCAAAGGCCAGTCTTGCAGCCTGGACATCTTTATCAGGAACCATACAGAGAATAGGAGTAAGGTATTTATCAGACCAATCACGAGGGTTCTCTGTTCCGGTCTTTTCTTTCCAGAACTTCTTCAATTTAGCTGATCCCTGTTCACTAACAAATTTTTCAACGGTTGTTTGCACAGTGTTTTGATATGCAGCCTTTTCTGCCGTAAACATACCGGATGGCAACAGCATGAAAATGTCTTTAACTTCTTCATCTGTAAACTGGCCAACAAAGAAAGCACACGCTTTCTTAAATGTTTCAGTTTGGTTATTATAAAATGCGTTAAATGCAGAGCCATTTACCGAAACCTGTTCCAGAAATCTTTGTCTTTGAGCATCCAAGAGTTGCCCTGACTTTTTCATGTTGTATAAGAGTTCCATGAATTCAGACAATTCATCCCAGTTATTCTTCGCATACATATACGAGATACGAATGAGATTGCAACGGTCGCACCATTCGTGTATGGTTGCGTCAAAAGATATATTTTTAGGCAGCACCTTATTGCTGGCAACAATTATCTGGTATTCCAAAATCACTTCAGCAATCTTTTGATTTGCAGTATCGGTGTTCCATACCCAGTTTGCTGCATCGGCATCAAATTTCTTTTTTAACCGATTTATATACTGACCACCATCACCAATTTCACTCGCCAACGAAATAAGAATACCTTCGGCGTAAGTATGCAAATATGAGTCCATGCCTTCCGTGCATTTTTCCTTGGAAATCAGAGTAGTTGCGTCCTCAACAAGATTGACATTTTCAATGCAGAGTCTGCCAATATCCAGAGCGATGTCACTGTCTGACTTTGACGCACTGCTGTTGTTTGCGATAGCGGTGAAATTGTCAATCAGCTCTACAACTTTCTGCTTGTCCGTTTTTAAAGTTGTGGTATCCACAATGGATTTCAAGCACCAAATTGGGAATGACAGTTCCTTCATCTTCTGACGAATCCGCTCTCTTGTTTGCTCAACAGAGCTGCAAAGATTAAGCGAGATATCAAATATTTTAGATGACGACTCATTAAAAGCCTTTTCATTGGCAGTCATGGTGACAATGTATTTGTCCTTGTATCGCGGAATTGGCGTACCATTATGCTTAATGACTTCAACTATCATTTCTTTTAGTTTGTGAACAGAAAGCGCATCATTCGTAATTCCGTCACTCCAGCTAAAAGAACCATTCGTGTATTCCTTCAAAACAAATCCCATCACAAAAGCCGTGAGGTTACAAGGCATAAAGCCATACGGCTCTTCCTTAAGTGCATCGTAAATCTGCGCAATTGAGATTTTACGATCCATCTTGAATGCCGTTGCAATAATGTCCTCTACATATTGTTTAATTCTTGAGATTGGTAAATAAGGCTTGTCAGTCCAGTAATTTTCTTTCTGCCAAGCCTCATCACCGATATAGCTCTCCAATTTTGTTTGCGGGTTGCCGGAGCGATACTGACCAGAGGTGGTCTGATTAGCACCGCAATCAACACCTGCAGGGAGAGAAGTTGCCTGCCACATTGTTTCCGTTACAGCTTTGCCGGTCTCCAAGCCATTTGGATACAGTTTCTTGTTTATTGCAGACAGTTCACTGTAAAGCAAATCAAGCGTAGTTGCTCTTTCACCAACGGGCTTATCTTCTGTGTAAACGACAAACTCTCCACCGGTAATTTTGTTTTTCCACTTTTTCAGAACTTCTTTGGCATTGGCTTCATACTGTGCTGCCAGTCCTCTATCCTGCTTCAGGTTAATAACAGCATTGGCCATTGCCTCAACATACTGCTCCATAAGATCTCCGCCCAGAGGCGTGATAGAGGCATCAATAAACACCATATGGTAACTGCCATCTGCAATTGCTTCTTTGATTTGCTTTCCTATAATGGCGCTTTCTGCCTCATCCTTTGCAAACGTAACCACAGCCGCAATTCTATTTCCCAGAGTACCTTCCTGGTTTCGCAATAAATTGATAGTAGACTTAAAATCGCTTGCTGCAACATATTTTATGAAATAACGTGAACGCAGTGCGCCACCGAGGGAAATCGCAGAAGCAATATCGCCCTCGTTGATAAGCGCAGATATTGACTTCTTGCGTTGGTTTTCTTTTTCTTTGTCCAATTCCACAGCGTTTCCGGCATTTATCAATGCTGAATACTGGAACTTGCCACCGCTCATCTGTTTTCTAAAAAGGACATCAGGAATCAGGCTGTCCGCAATGCGGGCAGCCTCGTCATTTTCCAAGTCAGAGCCTTCAAAGGCGTTATTCACATTTTTCTCATTAGGGATAAACAGTTCAACGGTATCGCCTGTTTTTTGCGAAATCGCCTGCAAAAGCAATACGGTTTTAAGAACTCGCTGTTCATCTCGACCAAGATTCTTTGTGAATGCAAATGAGAAACAATCCAAAATCGAACGAATGTCGTGAGACAGATACTCCTTGCCTTTTTCGTAGAAGAAATCCCACAACATATCAATAGTTAGCAGAGGATTGGTGTCAAAAGGCCCGCAGTTGTCAATGAACCACTGGAATCCCTTGATTTCATCGCCACGATCGTTTTTGATGAAGTCAAACATACTGCGTTGGTTGGAATCAAACGCAGATGAAATGTGTTTCAAAAGCAGGGCGGTGTATGGATGAATCGGAAGAATTTTTTTCAGTTCATCGTCAGATATGTGAGCCTTATCTTTTACAAGCTGCCGGGAGTCATGTGTTCTTTCATACAACTCGTCAGCAGTTTCAATCCAGTCTGCCTGTACCTGTGTATCCTCGTTTTTTTCCATTGCTGCACCCATCAGTTGAAACGCCATATTTTCAGGCAATTCAATATTACAGATAGGGCTAATAAAACGACCAAGGATTTTCTTCCAATCATTGTCGGTTTCAGGGAAGATATGCGTAACATTGTGTGTTACCACAATTAGATAAAATGGGTCGCTGCCGCTGAGGTCTGCAATCTTTTGGAAGCCCGTCAAGGCTCTCATGTTGTTTCTGAAGTATTCAGTGAATTCATCCCAAATAAACACAATTGCTTTCAGGTTGTTTTCTTTTATGACTGCCTTAATCCATTCCACAAGGCCATCTATATCAAGCGTCAGTGCTTTGAACTGCTTTTCATCACCAACCTTCATAATCTTGCCCATGAGTTCCTGCAAGCTGTCTCCAGTGTATGTATTCAGTTTTTTGATAATGGCGTCAACGTCATCTCCAGAGAATAGCTCGGCATATTCAGTAGTGATCAGCGCATCAAAGGCATTCATTGCCCAAGGTTCGGACAGCCACTTAATAGAAGCATTCTTCAATGTGGCCTGTGCATTGCTTTTAATGCCCGCCTCTTTTAATGCATGAATAATACTGTCCTGCATAGCAGAAACCAGATTTCCGTCCCCACGAATGCTGGAAGAACCGTAGCGATGCACTGTTAGAATTCTCTGCTCACCGCTCTTAATCTGCTGAAACTGATTAAAAAGATCGTTGCTCAACTGATCCTTGTACTTATCAAAATACTCACGAGTATCCGCTTCGGATGCATCCAGCAGCTTCTTCAAGGTAAGCACTGCATGGGATTTGCCTGTTCCGTATGCACCTTCCACCCAAATGGAAACACGCTGCTTTCTGGATATAACACTTACTGTATCCTTCACAAGCTTAATGAATGTCTCATGAGGATAGAATGTTTTCCAAAGGTCAGGCTTATCATTTATGATTGCTTCATTAACCTGGGGAAAATATTCTGGGTTAATGTCAAAATAGTCACGATATTTATCTAACATTTCTCTTCCTCCTAAAACAGACTTAACACATCCTGCGACGATTTGTCGCTGCGGAGTGTTATATTATCAAGATCAAGTGTAAAGGATGCATTGATGAATTCCGGGTAGTTGATGCTCAGGCCATTCAGAATCTTTTCCATCTGCTCTCTGTCCAAGCCAAAAATCTCGCTTGGGCTGACACCATCACCGTCAATTTCGTGATTGAGTAATCTACTCAATGTGAATTGATAATAGTCACCGCAAGCCTCTGCAAATTTGAAGAGGGCATAGAGAACAACGCGAGGGTCTGGATTCTGCCATGGGGTACGGGTTATTGAAACAACGCGATTTTTCTCTTTCGTCGAAAAGCCCATTCCTACTTCACCGAATGGAAGTTCAACAAATCTTGAGAACGATCTGAAAATATCTACAGCAGCTCTCTCATTCGTGCCACTTTCAATCAATAGTGATGCTATATATTCTTTTTTAAGAACTTCATTCATGCTCAAATTTTTAACAAACCAGTTGATTTGAGGAGAATACGTAAGGTTGGTAAGAATGATAGCCCAGCTTGATGAATTATCTAATCCGATGTTTTCTATGATTTGTGCAGTAGGTGTAAATGTTTCACCGTTTATCAATTCAGCATCCCTTAAAAATTTCTTAAAAAAGCTGAACATTTGGGAACCAAGAGAGTTGTTAATAACAAAATCATTTTTCAATTCAAAATATTGGTTAATCCATTCGAGCTTCGGTGCATGAGTTGAGTAACGATTTAAACTTTTACTTTCCATTTTAGAACCTCCTTTAGGCATTTCCAAGGATTTATAAATAAGGCAACCTTTATCAACTTTGTGGCACTGTGAGCAATGTACACATTTATCACTGATGTGAAGTATTCCATTTTTCATGCTGATGCAGCCATTCTGGCAGTCAACCTCACACTCACGGCAACCAATGCAGCATGATGATTTATGAAAAACATTCTTCAGCAACTTTACAAAAAGCGGATCTGATTTTGCAAGGTGGCCCTCAATGTAAACATCATATCCATTTTGAACATCGACCACAGCAAATGAATACTCCTTATCCTTGAAAACCATTTTATAAGGTGATTCATCATTCAGTAAAACACCTACAGTTTTCATCCATTCTTTCCAATCTGTTTTAGGATTGCGTACTTTTAATATTTGATTATTTCCATCAGTTGTTTCTTTACATCCAATATTTAAAGATACATCGCGTCCATTCATCCTTGCTTTCCATCCCGTGTTTGATAAAAACTCTTTTAATCTTTCAGGTGATTGGATGCTCTCTTCATACATTGATGAAATCATGTCCATGTATACGTCAACATCTTTGGTGTAGCAAGCTCTTCTAAAAAAAGCGTTCTTTTCGGACACATTGGGGCAAACTAAGCAACCTGCTCTGTTATTCCCCTTTTTGTATGCCTCGTTTAAAATCAAATTTTCGGAATAAACGTAAAGATATAATTCGGCTGAATTCCATTCTAAGATTGGATTACAACCGTACTGTCCTTTATGCTTTTCGCCTAAACTGACATAGTCGTATTCGCCGCGAGAGGCACTCTCGCTTGCGCGAACTCCGATAAAAGCCATTCCGGTAAAATTAGTCTTACCCGTTTTCTCTCTAAGTGCAAGAATCTGTGGTGCTGTCTTATGAACGCTGCAACACCATCTTGTGACCTTTGCTGGCGGGCCAAACTGTCTCCATGTGTACTCCGGCGTAAAATCTGATTTTGCTCTAATAAAATCTATTCCGCACGAACTACAATTTTTCTCCGTGGAGTCGACAACTGTATATGTGTCTGGAAATTCCATGCCTGTATCGCCAAACAGCACCTTGAATACATTGTGCGGCAAAGCCCGCTGGACAATATCCAATGTAACGACGCTGTCTTTGCCACCACTGAATGCGACATAGAACACATCAACTTTGTTCTGGTAATCAATGTATGTGTTGTAAACCTTCTTGATGGTTTCCTGAACAAGTCCTTCTAATATAGTCTTATTCTTTTCCACCATACCTTGTATATCCACAAAGCTAAGCGGTTCTCCATTTGGTTCAGGTTCTTCCAAAATCACAATTTTCGGGGCAGTATAAAGTGATCCGCCTTTGGTTTGTGCCACTTTTCGTCCCCTATAATAGTAGCTGTTTGCTTCTGCCCACATATAGGGGAAAGTATCATTTTTTTCGTAGTTCCAATACTGGTCAAGGCCCAGAATATCGAGTTCCTTATAGTAGACGGGGCGAGGCTCCTTACTGAATCCAAGCGGTGAGCTGTTCAGCAAAAGTCCGCCCGTTGATTCATCAAATTCATATGAGTACATGGTGAGTTATCCTTTCTGTGATCTTTGCGCGTTAGCATTAACAAGGATTTGCTCGATGGCTGCGTAGCTTCTTCGTACCAAAAATCCATTGTCGCAAAGATATTGCAAAGCATCCTGCTTATTGAGAGAAATCGTACTGTCCGCCAATGCACTTGTGATAAGTTCATCGAAGTTCTCAAATTTCGAGGTGCGTTTGACAATCGCTCCTACAGGCGTTCCAGCGTTAAAGCCGGCATGCAAAAGTTTATAGGTTTTACTGTAATCTGATACATAGTGTTCCAATAAAAATCCATTCCATGGAAAGCAAGCGTATGGAAAAGAACCGAAGAGCCTAATTTCACTAATGGTTATATAATCGCCTACGCAAAAACGGTCAATTGCAGCGTCGGTTGCAATGCTGTCAAAATTTGCTTGCTCTTTAGATACGAAATTCTCTTTGTCAATACGCAGAGAATTGCGATAGACAGAATCAAAGTAAATGGGAGTATCCAATTCTGTTTTCAACGCATTAAGCTGTGTGATGGTGAAATGCGCATGCGATTTTGCGTAATCTGCGAACACATCGGACATCGACAAATCTTCACCAAGAGCGCTGATGATTTTTCCCTTAAAGGAAAAGACGTCCCGCAATTTATAGCCAATTACATCTCTCATACCAAGTTGTGTGAGATACGGATAGCGCTCCAAAATAGACGGATACTTGGCAGAGATTGTCTCAATTAGTTCATTGCCGCCTATAAAATCTTTTTCATTTATGGCGTTCTGAATCAGATCAGTGATATTGTCAAGCTCTGCTGTAGTCAAATCAACAATATCGGCGTGAAAATACTCCCCCTTCTGATTTCGTACAAATTCGGCGCTGTTGCTACCTGCAACTGCCCAGATGATTTTATCTCTCGGAATCTGCGAGAGGGCTTTCAACAAATCGTCCGTCTGCATAGGTGCCCCATAAGTGATAACATAGTCACGAACTTCATCAGTGGGATCAACTTCCACACTACGGTCAGTAGCAAGGTAACCTCTGTTGATTACATAGTTACCTTCGTTGGTATAATCCAGGTATGTTTTCAGCATATCAGCGTTGTTAACACGCTGCCTTTGAAATTCGATTTCAAACTCTTTGTACAGGGCGTCATAATAAATAGCGTTTTTTCCATTGGAGAAACAATGTTCAATATAGGCAAGTAAGCGCTGTTGTGTTTCAGCGTCAACCATTGCTTCTGGAAGGTAAACAAAGTCTTTGTGTTGAATGGTTAGCCGCCTGATGTATTTGCGCATAGTCTCATCAGTTTCTTCCAGCGGTGCGCTGTATTTAATCTCCCAAAAGTTTCTGAAACGCCGCATTTCAAGACTGGACTCAATACGAAAGCCCTTCTGGTATTTTTCAAAAAGCAGTTCTTCATACTGAGTCAAGTCGACTTGGGGTTCATCTTTCGCAGTGCAAATGGTGTCTTTGTCACCCGATATGAATTCCACATATTTTTTCATAGCAGCGCGGAAACGATTGCGTTGCTGATCGTTATAGTCTCGAAAAGCCGCATTACTCATTAAAACCTCTGACGCTTCTTTTACCACTCTGAAATCATTAGCTCCATAGAATTGCCCAACGTCCAGATTGTGTTCTTTTGAGAAGCTCTCACAGTTGTTAATTGCAGAGCAGTAGCTACGGGCAGTGGTAGTCGCCATCCCTTGTACTTGCGTCAGCCAAGTATAGAATTCGTTGCTCGCTGAATTATTTCTTCTACAATGGATAATCCCTTTTGAATAAGAATTTGTTTGTGCAGTGACCAATGGTTCTCCAGTGTGATACTCTAAAAATCTTCTCAATGCAGCGCTAAACCGATTGTGTTGTTGCGCATTATACGAGCAAAAATCATCGTCACCCATCAAGGTGCTAACAACAGTTTTAACCACTTCTGCGTCATCCGTTTTATATAGTTGCCAAGGTTCAATGTGATGCTCTTTTGCATATTTTTCACAACCAGCTACAGCAGATACATAGTTATGTCCGGTATTCTTGGACATCCCTTGCACAGTTGTCAGCCAATCAAAGAAATCTGCACCGTCTGCTGAATTTGCCCGTCGGCGAGTTGGAACAACTGATTCGTCTTTTTGAGCAGAATCTTTTTTAGCAGTGTATGCAATTACGATGTTATCATAATCAACATTGCATTTATCTAAAATCAGTCTGATTTTATCAACAATATTTGATGCACTAAGATTTGTCTCAACGTACAAGCCATCAGCAAACTGTTTTGGCGCAGCCATTCGGCATATACCAGCGGATCCAGAAATATCTACACGGCCACGCTCGCTAAGGCTACACCCTTTCAAATCATATATAATGTTTGAGTAATTTTTTAAAAGACATTGTAGTAGCTGGATATAAAGATGCGTCCAGTTATTTATTTCATCATATCTTTCGCCGAAGTATTGAAAGTATTCAGTGCTGGTGAAAGCATAAGATGTGGGCTTTCTAAAATCAACAAATAACAAATATTCGACGTTTGTCGATTTCAAAGGATCATTTTTATCAGAGATATTCTCCTGCCTATTCTGGATAGGTACAATAATTTCAGTGTCATCTGGAAGCGTGGATGTTACGGCTTCTTCACTAAGCGGATTCTGATTATCTTTAATCCAGCTATAGTAATACTTCATTGCAGAAGACATTTTTTGCAGCTGGCTTTTGTGCTTAAAGCGGAAAACCATGTTTGATTCAATAGTTTGTTTTACTGCTGCTACAGTCTTAATATCAGTAGTTTCAAATAATGGCTTTTTAAGTACTTTTATATGCCGACAGAAAGATTCAACCTCCGAATAGGTAAAATATAGTTCTGACATTTGATCTGGAGACACCTGAGTTGATAACCATGAAATATATTGATTTTGCATTGAGCTTTCATTGTCAGCCATATTTTTTGCCTCCATAAGTATTTTATCAAATGCGAGTCTGTCGTTATTATAAAGTTCAGCCATATCTTTAAAAAGTTTTGAAGCCCCATGCAAACCGCTTTTTTGGTGATGTATTAAGCTACTAATTATAGAAAACTGCATTGCGATGCCATTTTCATTTCGGAAAACATCATCAATCTCAATGCCTTTTTGAGCAGCCCGATTTCTAAGGGTGGTTGATAAGCCTCGGATGACTTCTTTTTTAGTGATAACACCGGAGTCGTATTTTTGACAGGATTCAATTAAGAGTGCTGTTTCATGTTCATCCCAAGGAACTCGGATTGCCATCCATCCACCTTCTCACATTTTCATCGGACACACTTAATTTTTGTGATGATGTTTTTGCAGCAGTACCGTCTAATTTTAGAATATAGCCTGTCTAACAAAACTGACTTACTGCTCTCCACATTGTCCATCGTGAATGTTGACTGGTAAACATGAACTTTCTCAAATTCATCTTCCCAAACCTCAACTACCTCTAACTTATTCACCTTTGTTTTTGCCAATCGCAAACTCTTATTATTATTGTTTTTAGCTCGGACCACAACATCTAGTCCATGAGTTATGCAGTGGTTAATCCATACGGAATTACAGGCCAGAGCATCATAAACGACAACATCGATTAAGGTCTTATGACTCTTCCCTACGCCAGAAATCAGCCTCTTCCCGATGTTTAACTCTCCTTCGTCCTTTGAAGCAGAATCTTGTTCTGGCTTGTACATTTCAAAGTCGATTACCAATTTGGGACCCAACCCAATCGTGGACATGACAGCTCCACTATGGAAAGAATGAGTCATTTTACCTTTGGTGTTTTTCAAACATTCTGAACAGCTTTTCTTATGGCTTCCGAAGAATTTGGTTCCATCGATCGCAACCACAGTATATCCATCAATGGTTCCGTGATCAAAACCTTGTTCTCCACTGCCTTTTTGATAATTTGTCGATTGACTTGTTTAAGTCCGTCGAGATCAATGACTTTGAGTGTATCTCTGAAGGCATCAACTTTAGGCAACTTCGTTCCTCTGGAACAACTTGACTAAATTCATGATTCTTGATCATAACATTCAGTTTATTAAAACTTCTTATCCTAAGTAAAAACCCAAATAACACAGGCAAAATAACTTGACCCGTTCTGTACGTTGGGTTTACTCTTTGGTCAGTTTGTCTGCACAAACCACGATTAATACTGTAGGCATCCTTCATGTACTTAACTAATTTTGCAAAGTAGTTTTTCTCATTTCAACCTCTCTCCCATACTTATTTTAGCGGAAGGAGAGGACTGATTGAAGATTAAAAACTCCGAATTTGATACACTTTTGAAATCGGATGAAATACAGCTATTATCAACGGATTGACTATGATTGAGGCTAAAGTTCTGGATACTTGAGGCATTTGCGCAAATACTATTGTCCCATATGTCAGCTAATGCAATTTCTAACGTATAACTAACGTCCCTTAGAGAATTCACAAAGTTCCTTTAATTATTTTAACAATCTCCCATTCTCCATCTACTCCGATTTAAATAAATTTCTCATAAGATTGCAAATGTATCTACTTTTTCAGTAGGATACTGAATTTAACTTCCCATAAGTATTCGACATTTAATAACACAGACCTCTTTTTTTACAAATAATGTGATTAATTTTCCATCCCTTACTTTTTTAATTCTAAAAAATATTGATAGAAAAATAGATTCTTCCTCTATTCTATAATCTTCTAAGATTAGAATAACAGATGCATTAGACAAAAAATTGCATCACTTCTCAAAATCTTTAAGTGTTCCTTTGTTCATAATTGTTCACCTTATCTATACAATAGCTGCTTTACCTATAGATAATTCTCCATTCAACCTTACAGATCTAAGAAATGGGTTTAACCCGATTCAATAGACATATTAAACGCACAATAGCTAGCTCTTTCGTATTCTTGCTTAATGTTTTATTGTTTTTCCACCCAGGTCTATCTCACTTCCTATTTACCTGATTGTCAAGGGCTTGGCGAAGCGTACCCTTGATTATTAGGTAAATAGGAAGTACACTCACTGGCGGTGGAATAACATTGATCCATCATGCTGCCTTAATTACTTCCATTGGTACTTCATATTCATTGCTCGAATGCGAGCGCTGTCGATTATAAAATACCTCGATGTACTCAAATACTGCATCTTTGGCCTCGGCACGAGTTTTAAATCTTCGTCCATAGAGCCATTCTTGTTTTAACTTGCCCCAAAACGATTCCATAGGGGCATTGTCGTAACAGTTTCCTTTACGACTCATACTGCAAATAAATTGGTTCTTTTGTAGTATCGATTGATATTCATGACTAGCGTATTGAACCGCCGCGATCTGAATGAACTAAAAGTCCTTCTTTGGACCCAGTTATGACGAGGGATTTTCTCATATGTTCTGCCATAGAAAAACCAACAATGGCCCTGCCACATAAATCCATGACACCTGCTAGATACAGCCATCCTTCATCAGTAGAGATATAGGTAATGTCGCTTACCCACTTCTGGTTAGGTTTATCTGCGGAAAAGTTACGGTTTAATAAATTCTCAGCAACAGGAAGATTATGATTTGAATTCGTAGTAGCTTTATATTTTTTAACCGTTTTGGATCGGATTCCGTTTTCCCTCATAAGCCTATAGACCCGATTCTTGCTAGGTGAACCATCTGTTCTAAAAGCTTTTGTTGTACTAAACCGCTGCGCGGTGGCTTTTGGACGCTCTAATTAGTTTCATGATATCATCTTTTCTGTTTAATTCTATTAAATTTGAAAGGATGATTTTTCATGTCTCAGACTGCTCAACCACTTTCCTCTCATCTCCAAAAGATGAAGATTGAAATGGAACTTCGAGGCTATTCACCACAGACCCAAAGACATTATCTCTGTCATTTAAGGCAACTTGAAAAGCATACCAACAAGCTGCCCTCCAAGTCTCTCCTGACGAACTCAAAATTTTTCTTCATTACCGTATTAAGTCCGGCATCAGCTACAGTAATACCAACATTTCTTGTAATGCGTTTAAACTCTTTTTTAACAAAGTGCTCAATTACAACTGGTCCGACGATGTTATTATCCGTCCTAAACGTCCTAAAAAGCTTCCTCATGTACTTTCCAAAGACGAAATTCTCTCTATTATCGATCAGGTGGTTAATCTTAAACACAAAACAATTCTACTGACGACGTATTCGTCTGGCCTACGGATTAGCGAGACGCTTAATCTCCGCATCTCAGATATTGATTCTAAGAACATGTTGCTCCGGGTTAATCATGGTAAAGGCAACAAGGATCGTTTAACGGTTCTATCGCATGAAAACCTTAAACTGCTCAGGCTCTACTGGCACCATTACAGACCCGCTGATCTTCTTTTTCCCGGTCTTGTTGAAGGCAAACCTATCGTTGCCAGAAATATTCAACACGTCTTTCAAGTGGCTAAAGATAAGGTTGGCATTACCAAACCTGCTACCGTCCATACGCTTCGTCACAGCTTCGCAACCCATCTCCTTGAAGATAATGCTGATCTTCGGACAATTCAAGTTCTTATGGGACATAGCGATATTTCTACGACTTCTAACTATATCCACCTATCAACTCCAGCATATTTCCTCTGTAAGAAGTCCTCTCGACGGACGTGATTCGGATGCCTGAACTTCAGGATATTTTTAAACACATTCAACTTAAGCGTCTTTCTCCGACTCAGGCCAAAGCGTTTCATATGATTCGACTTTGTCGAACCTCCACCCTTGGTTCCCACGCCCAGGTTTGCACGGAATGTGGTGTTAAGGAGGTCTCTTTTAATTCCTGTCGTAACAGACATTGCCCTAAATGCCAACATTCTGTCCAACAGGAATGGGTTGAGGCTCAGATGTCCAAGCTTTTACCGGTCGGTTACTTCCACGTCGTGTTTACGATTCCTCAGGAACTTAACACCCTTGTCTTACAAAATCAGAGGCTTCTTTATTCCCTCTTAATTAAATCGGCAGGCCATACCTTGATGGAACTTTCTAAAGACCCTAAATTTCTCGGAGCTACGATCGGCGCTACATCAGTCCTTCATACATGCGGACAAAACCTCTCGTTTCATCCCCATGTTCATTGTATCGTCCCTGGCGGGGGACTTTCCAATGACGGACTTCGCTTCGTCCGTTCTCGTAAGAAGTTTTTTATTCCTGTTAAGGTTATTTCAAAGAAGTTCAAAGGTAAGTTCCTCAACCTTCTTAAACAGGCCTATAACCAGGGGGAACTTGCTTTCTTTAACGAGGCTACCAAACTTGCGTTAAGAAGCAACTTCCTATCCCTTGTCGACAATTTATATGGCATGAATTGGGTTGTCTTTTGTAAAAAACCATTTAAATCCCCGGTGCATGTTGTTCGCTATCTTGGCCGCTATACTCACAAAGTTGCGATTAGCAATTCTAGGATTCAAGCCTTAGATGGTCAATCTGTAAGTTTTGCTTGGAGAGATTATAAGGATGGTAATAAGTCCAAAGTTATGACTCTTGATGCTGCTGAGTTTTGCAGACGGTTTCTTCTTCATGTTCTGCCTAATCGTTTCATTAAGATCAGACATTATGGTCTTCTTTCCAGCCGAAATATTAAGACAAAGCTTTTTAGATGCTTTAGGCTTACTGGGAACAATTTGCCCCCTCCATCCACGATTGCTCCCAAAAATACTAAAACCTGCCCTAGCTGTGGCAGTCCTTGTCTTATACAATTTTTACCTATTTGTTCGAAGGCAAGTCCCTAATAGTGTTAAAACTGAATCGTTCTAGAAATCGACCTAGTACGGGGAGGGGGAAAGTATACCCTTTTTTGGGGCTTTACGTTGCTGTTTTTCAACATGGGATGGAAATTCTTTCTTGTGACATCTATACCTGGAGATTTTTTGCCCAGTTAGAAAACATTGAATCCCCATAGGTACACAGACTGTCGATCTGCAGACGGTTCAGTACAACAGGAGATTCATAAGGGTCTATTTTCTCTATTGAATTATTACTTTCCTTTTAGCTATTGATTTTAATTAATAGCTTTTTCTCTTTCTATGACCCTCATAAATCTCTAGAAGTTATGCGAGGATATCCATAAATTCAATGACTTCGCTTAAATATTGATTTAATCTTTTCTAGAAGCTGTTCATTAGCTATTGCTCGATTGCTTTTAGGTCTGTTTAAGTAGGCATAAAATCCGCTCTTGGACACATCGAGAACTTCTGCCATCTTCACAACCCGAAATTTCGAGCGGTGTGCTTCCATAAATTTAAAGCGTTCTATTTCTGGTTTTTTGCGAAGTAGGCTGCCGCCTTTTTTAAGATAGCATTTTCTTCTCTCAAATCCATGATTTCCTTACGTAACTTGCGAAGCTCATCATCGGCTTCATACAGGTGACCGCTGCCAGGAAATGCGTCACTACCATGCTTACCGAACTTGTTTATCCACCCATGCAACGTATTAGAACTTAAATCCAATTCGCGGGCTACCTCAGTAACAGTCTTTCCGCTTTCCTTCACTCGATTGACAGCCATTAACTTATAGTCCTTATCTAACGTATTCTTCATTATGAACACCCCCGTGATTTTATTTTATCACACGTTCAATGTGTCCATAAAACCGCGGTAAGGTCATTTGCTTGATAATACGTCTCAAATAATATCATCGTTTATAGGCAAATTAGTATTATATGTCTATAATCGAACCTTTAACGATGCCTATACTTTTTAACTAAAGGTTGGGTTTGTACTCAAGGGGGGTGTATCTCTTAACGATAGGCTGCCAAAAACAAAAAAAGCACCGTACAAAACGATGCTATATTACCTCTATAACGCTGAAAAGCCCGACGATAGCGGATACAGCCGTTATCTATTCTGTCAACTCAACCCTGCCTACTCTTGGTATTGTTGATATGTTTCCTTGACATAAAAAACAGGGATCCCCCAGCATGGTAGTCACCGATTTCAAACTGGCAACATATCTCAAATACTCAGAAACACCTTGATTAAAGGCTTTTCTATCCTATTTATTTTCTTCACGTGACATCAAGACAACACTCTCAACGTGCGTGGTTCAAGAGATACGGGATCCTCATATCACGTTCAGATTTTCGGAGTATTACTTTGTCTCAATTGTGTTCAGCAGCAGACTGTCACTCTTGAATTCTCATTTATACAATTAATTAACTTTAATTAACCTCTTCCTAAAGTACTCCTCCAACCTCTGATCACACGACCCAACAATCCAATCCTTCTCTTCCTGCGTCATCCTCTTCCAAACATGCCGATTAAGCTCAACATGCTCAATATCCCTGCCGATTCATAAATGCATATCCTTAAACCGCTTAAAGGGATAGCTGCGAGAGGTTTAGTTGGCGCTTAGCCATCGGATGAACTTATCTTTCATATTGGCAGGATTGATCATCTCCCAGCCGTACTGTTTAGCATAGCTCTCTGCGGTTGCTTCCTTAAAATATTTAAAGCTCCTTCTATCCCCCAAGGGCATCTCTAAATCTGGCGTTATCTTACCTTCACGCAGATACCGTTCAATGGTTTCCGATTGCACATCGGCCATTTCTCACGAACTCAAGCTGAGATATCATCCCCCTTTCACTTCATCCTGCCAATTGAATGGATCAATCAGCTCATAATCCGCAGCATTCACTGGAAAATCCAGATAAACAGACGGTTTTTCCCCTCTGGCGATTAAATCACTGTCCAGCTCAAACTGTTTCTGAGAAGCAACTACGTACTCTTCCGCTCTATAATCCTTCAGGTTAAACATCCTGTTCAGAGAGTAAGGCATGTTAAACAAACCAGCATTATCAATAAAATCATAGACCATTAGGTAATCCTTACCTGCACAATGCGTATCCCTCAACCCAGTTGCTGAACATAAAGTGTCTTGGAAAGCGGCGGTCTGCCATAACAAGACTTTTGTTTACCTAAATAAATATCTTGTTATTTAAATATCTGTTGTTCACCCTGTTGACGAAGAAATTCGATATAATCTAAATACTCCAAAGCCTTTTTTGCTTGCTTATTTTTGCTTTGTCCTTTTTTATATGCTAGTGCTATTAGTGCATATTCATTTTCTAACAAGGTGTCAAAGACACCTTGGTCATCAGTGTTAATGGATACACTAAGCGATACGCTATTTCCAGGTGGTGGATTAAATTTGAAAATAGGATGCTCCTCGTATCGATCGATAGTGCCAATCAAATAATTAGATGAGGGATTGGCTTCTATAGCAATGCCTTTTGCTGCAATTTCTTCCATCATCTTATTCTGCACATGACTTACCAGGTCATCGTACTGTTGTGGAACATGAAAGATTTCCAGTTCGTTTCCTTTTTGCCGTACATCATAATTATAATAGTACAGATAATTTAGAGATCGATATAGCTCATTATCCCGAAGCGTTTTATCTATATGCTGGTTTAAACGATATTGATCCTTCGGAAGAAAGGAATTCCCTCTTAACAAATCGTCTTCAAATTCCTTATTGCTCAGTAAATAAATTTCAGGGCGATCCCCTCGAAGTTGCCAACTATTATAATAATCGCAAATTTTAACCTTTTTCTGATCCTTATTGCAGTAAATTATTTGATAAATTTCCTTAAAAAGTTTCTCTAATTCAATGCGTAATTTGGACGCAATATGAATCTTATATGACTTTGCCTTTTCTAATAGCCAACAAATATTATCCAACAGATCTTGCCTTTTTAAAATAAGTTTCCCGTTTTTTAAATAATAATATCTTTGCGGATTGACACCAAGTGCAAGTGCATGCCCGAGTCGGCTTCCTTTTCCAAGACCACAGAATAACATAACTTCATCAATCGCTCGAAGTCCGTCAACAATGTCAAGAAAATCCTCGCCAACATGATAGGTGGTGTGCAATTTACGAGGGGGAGGAGCCTGAAGTGTTGGGAAAGCATATTCGTAATTACAATGAAGGTCTGTAAGCCTTCGAAAACTTTCAGCAAACACTTCAGGTCTGCAGTCAATTTCATTAGCACAAGCATCAATACCCTTGACGCGATCACGGCAAAAGTGATCTCTTAGCATCAAATCCATAATCCCCTTCGTTCTTATATATACATCACTACGAATATCCCTACCACGTACACTAGGAAAATTAAATTTTTTCTCTAATCCTACGGCGGCTTTTGGAAAATGAAGCACATAGAAAAGTTCTTTTGGAGGGGTGGGCTTTGGAGGCGATTGTTTGCTCCATATATCTTGAATCCCTTCTTTTGCTTTAATAGAAGCATAATTATCTATACTTTGAATTACTTTGCAATTATCGGCTCCGGTTTTCTTAGGGCAGATACGCGCTTCCAGTGATATAATTTTCTGATAATCAAGAGTGGCGTTTACGGCGAGACGGACAAGTTCATATTCATATTTAGGCGATTCAAGAAAAATCTCTTTCCTCTTTTGATAATTATCAAAATTTTTAAACCCTCTTTGCCCATTAACTTGGACAAGTACACTTCGGAACCGAGTGCGCAGCAACAAATATGCGTAGAAGAGATTTTTCTCACATTCGGAGAAACTTCCGTTAAATGCGCAAGTATAACAGTCATACAGTAGCTTACGCTCTCCGGCTAATACCCGGTTATTTCCATCATTATGGTGTGCAATTGAATCTGTTGTATATGCATAATCCAGCACACCATTTTGAGATTTATGCCCGAAAAGACCAATGCCCGCGTTTATACGGTTTTGTAATTCATTCAAGTTAGAGGCGGCATCTAAATCTGGAATACCTGGCTTGCCCAGACCAAAGAACTCACCTAGTTCTTGGCTTAACTTTCGATCTTGTATTCTTAAAAAGAAATAATACCGCAGTAGGGCAGCATATTTACAACGATATAGATGAACGTCCTGGCAATTGAGCGCCTTGAACTGTTTTGAGCGACCGAAGATATGATTCATTAGAGAGATCCAATTCAAAGTGAAAATTTGTGTGGAACCGTTCAAATGAAAGTGATTTTCCGCTATTCCTCTAGCCAGGATCTCGTGTAATTCATGATTATCGGTTTTAATAATAGCTGGCCAACTGAAATTTGTTCTTTCTATACCTTTTTTATAATCCCACCTAGCAAGAAAAGCTGTAGTAAGTAAATCCTGTCCCAAATGAAAAGATAAGTCCCTCCACCGTAATAGTTCCTTGAATTGGCAAAGTATTTCTCCTTTGTTTATAACTAGCCATTGTTTTGATATTTTGTAAATTATCCCAAAAACCCCATGAGGATTATACAATTTATCACGAAGTTGTATACAAATGTTATCCCATTCATTTTGTGTATAGTTATGGAATACTTCATTTGCATTTCCTATGAATGTTTCATCACTTATAGTCTTATAACTATCGAAAATTGACTGTTCTGATGGTTGAGGCTCTCGACAAGCAGTCTCTATTATTTGCTCGGGGTTAACTTTTGTAAATAAAAGTTTGAGGCAACTTCTTTCAATATCCATTGCATACTTCCCTTTATTTCCTACTATTGTCAATAGTATTAAGTATTTCTCTTGCACAACCGTTATATCTACCTAACATTGCAGAACTAATGATCTCGCTATTTCCTTTCTCCATAACCATAAGTGCACTTTCTACGTAGAGATCCTGAACCTCTATCTTAATACTACTGGAGAATTGAATTGGTGAAGTTTTTGATTGTTCATGGAACGCAATATTTCTTGCTAGGTTTAAATCGTGGTTTCTCAGATAAAGTACGGTACATTCTTTGGTGATAACTCTTATATCTTGTAATTTTCCGGTATATGGATTTTCCAATATGCTATTAATTTTATTTATATATTTCCTCTTAGATACATCTAACTTTTGTGATTCTAGATCACCTTTTTTCGCATCAAATTCTTCAAATTTCGAGCAAATTTGTTCTCTAATATCTCCATCTATTATAAGGTGTTGGATTTCTGAGCCATTAGAATAATAAGGTAGTTTGGAAAAACAACTGTCCAATATATCAAGATTTGTACGCATGTATTCCGAAGCACTTTTTACCTCAGACTTAATATCCTTTCCTTGAGCACATACAGACTGGATGTACTCCATTACCTCGAAATTTATGATAATATGCTCAGCCATTTTGCGATTAAAAGATTGCTTGATCCTGTTGCATGCATCCAAGTATTTCCCACTTAAGTGAGTAGCATCAATTTTCTGAGGTAGATAATCCGTATCGATACACGTAATTAATAGGTTATCAATATGAAAATATGCACTTTCTTTTTTCTGATTGTTTCTTGGATTTAATGGTTGTTCGTAAATGATATCCCCTGCTTTTGAATCTTTATTAGGGAAATCACACATAGCAGCCATCAGGATTATATCATCTGTATTGTAGGATTTATCAATGGAAAAGGAAAAAGCACCTCGGTCATCCCTCAAAGTGGATGCAGTTTTATAACCCCAGAGACTATCTCCCACGAATTTATGAATTTTATTGGATTCAAGCGATAGTGCGTTTGTATCTTGAGTTAGCAATAGTTTATGCATGATAAGAGTGTAGCTCGTCTTAATCGCAAAAACCAACTTTACTGCCTGCTCGTTGACAAAGCGGTGTGAGAGTACATTTAATAATGACAAAATATCTCCGACACTATGGCTGAGTGGATTAACTTTTTTTCTTGACAAGGTGTCTTTCCAAACTTCTATTGTATCCTTTGTAGGCATTAACGGCGAACGAGGGTCCAACGTATACATGGTTTTGGAATCGGTATTCTCTATAATATCCATAATCCGATTAGTAATATATAAGTGTTTACGAAAAGTATTTTCTTGGTAAAGCTCAAGAATAATTTTACTATTTCCATAATCTAAATAATTTGGCACCCAAGTATTAATAAGGAACGTCTCAAATGTATTGAGATTGTCAAGTCGTGCATTTGGGTCTTCTTGGCTAGTCAAATCCTTCATTTTACCCAATACGCATAGCAGGCTAACTAGCTCGCGCAAAGTCTGAGGAATTATGGGATGAAGGCCTCTACCTTTCTGGGGAGGAATAAAAGCAATTCCTGTTTGATCATATATAAACCTAAGAATAGTTTCCTGTATTCCTTTGCCAGCATATTTCTGCAGAATGTTATGTATTGTACCATCTTTCTTAGGGCCGTAAATAAGTAACACAGGATCCACGAAATTTTCTTCCATTATCTGTACATTCGGAAGTGCTATTTTTCTACCGTCCGGAATGAGTTTGTCCACGTACTTTGCAGCCATCGTTGCCGTTTCTGTCGGATTAAGCCGGTCAGATCCGCGCATTTCACTTAAGTCACTCCAATATTTTTTTTCCACACACATTTTTAGCTGTTCAATCCGCATAGCCATAATGATAATGACATGAGGAATCATTAAGTATTTACGAATTTGCTCCGCCATCTGGAAGGCATGGTCAATATTAATATCCAAATCGTCAATGGGCACGACTAGGAAGTACTCATTTAAATAATCTTTTTCGCTTTTAGTTGTCTTTTTACAAAGATTCAAGTAATGTTTAATCAACTCCAGCATATTATCACGAAGACTGGTTCCATCACTCATACAAGAGAGTTCTTGTAAGTTGCTCTCGTAGTCCTGCTCAATATTACGACGCATTTCGATGTTTCGGCTTAGACATAGGTTCTGGTAAACCCGACCAAACAGCTGGAACATTTGGTTTTTATCTTCAATTGTTACATTGCTATCGCTAAATTTGCACAGTATTTCAAATTCTTTAAATAAGCGTGCAACAATGACTTCCAGAATGTTGCTTATTGAGTCAAATGACGAGGGGTCAATTTGTCCAATCTGTTTAAAAACGCATTTTCTAGTTTTTGAATGAAATTTAAAATAATCGGATACTTTATCGGGATTAGTCAAAGTGTTTGTAAAGGAGACCATCGCACTGCTTTTTCCCTGTCCACGTTCACCAGTAAATGCAATAATGTTGTTTAAATAATCCACAACCCCTGCTTTGTCTTCTTTGTCTGCTTGAAGTGAAGCAATAACAATTTCTTCTACAATTTGTGCTGCTTGATGATAAGCTTTTATGAAAATATCTTTTGGTAATATTGTGTAGTTGTAAATTCTGAATTCATTTCCTTGTTCTACAATAATCTCGGACAAATCCATACCTTCTTTCATTTATGAAACTATTTATTATGTGTTAATTTCTTCTTTATTGCTATACCCTTCCATGATTCCTTGATTATTTACATGTCTGCATCAGTACAATCATGGAAACCTGTGGAAGTATCAAAATACAGATAACCTAAATTCTCTATAACTATATTTGCTTTTTAAAAAGATACAACCAGAAAAACAGCAAGGATCTTTTGATATTTATCGATTGCGTACAAGCTGAGAAACGATATTATTTAATCGTTCTAAAAGGTCGTCATATGTCATAATATCAACAATGTTTTTATATTGCCTCTTTACTATTTCAAAATCATACTTTTGTTTTTTTGTTAAATTGCTACTTCGCCCCAATATAAGCATACCTTGAGGATTTACAATGTGTATGCCTACGCCTTTTGGTAAATCTTTTTCAAATTTTATGGTTAGCGTTTTTTCTCCTGCATCTCCCCAATGGCTCAAACAATAGACATATTTTTCGATTTGTACAATCGCTCCGGATAAATCACGATCTGGCACATAGTTATTTCGATACTGCCCAGTGGTTATGACACGTTGTTTATCAGGTTTTTTAATTTCCAATATATCTACAAATCCTCCTGCATCTATTAGAGTAAAGTCGGGACGTTTATCATGATTTCCAACCCCTCTTATGGTCACTTCTCTTTTGGCTAAAATATATTTGGGGTAAATTAGCCGAACAATGTCGCAAACCATCACTTGCCATTGTTTTTCAGCGTATGCTTCTGAACTATTTAACATTTCTACCATAAGTTCTAGAGAGGATTTATATATAGCAAGGTTAATTGGAACAATATCTCTATAAAGATGTGGTGCTTGTAGTATTGTCTTTTTATTTAGATAGCGTTGAAAATCATAGTCTACATTCCCTACCTCATCAAAATAGTTGCGTAAAACTTGTGCAACGCGTGCATGTGCATACTTATTTAGTTCAGTTGAATTAGGGAACTGACTTAATAAACGCTCGAATGCTTCAAGCGGAAAGAATCCTTCTTGGCTTTCGTCGCCACCGATGTATATATCTCTTGAGATCAATTTATCAATTTTGTTAAGAATAGAAATATTACGGTGCGCCACAAACATTTGAGGGCTAATTGTTATATCTTTAGCAATATAAAATGTATGTTCTGTGTTAATGATTTGCTTATCAAGCATATAGTAACTGCCGCTCTCTGAACCAATGATAAAAGAAAACATTTCATCAGAATAATCGTCATCTTCCTCATGTTTGTCAGATCTTTCTGTGACTTCATTTGCTTTCTTCACCCAAAAGCTATGCTTAATTAGCATATCCCCATCTTTATCTAATTTGGATCGAAGGCCCTCAAATCCGTAGTCTGGAGTATAATCTAATATTAATTGTGAATTTTTCTTTCGAAATGAGATATTCATTTGTTTCTCCCCTATGCCTTAAATAAAGGCTCCTTAGATCTTTTATCATTAGCTTTACAATATTCTCAATATTTTTATAATACACATTCCGGGAATTGGGTTAAACTTCGCTGATCTAGAAAATACTCAAGTGTTGGGGTTTTATCACAGATCGCGTATATATAAAATTTTGTAGTTTCACCTGCTCTGATAAGGCGATGGTGTCCTTCGCTTTTCCAGTTTTCTGAACATATTGATATAGCTGTTTGATTGGGTTGTCATCGTCTGAGACCTGGATATCCCCATTTTCATAAAGATCTAAAATTTGTGACATTTCCGCTGACTTCATTGAACCGGATACTACACCTCACAATTGATTCCCTGCTGTTTAAACAAGGCAGAAATCTCCTGAGCGTGGTGTACGGAAGCGCAGAATACCACGGTTTTTTTATCACTTACATAGTTCAGATAGGTTTCTGCAATGAGCTTATTTCTCTCCGGCACAAAGAGTTTGCTTTCTAAGTCCTGAGCGTAATATTTAATGCCATTGATCCTCACCGTAGAAAGATCAACATTGGTCTTGACCCGGATACACCTAATAGGAACAAGTTCCCCTAATTCCACGGCTTGCTGCAAATCAAGTTTATGGGCCACATTCTTAAAGTCCTCAAGAATACTCTCCCCATCTGCTCTGTCCGGGGTAGCCGTAAGCCCCAGAGTGAACTCAGGTTTAAAATAACTCAAAACCTTCCTATAAGTATCTGCCGTTCCATGATGGCATTCATCGACAATGATATACCCAAAGTCTTCCGGCTTAAACAGTTCAAGATTTCTGGCAACACTCTGAATGCTACTGCAAACAACATAAGCGTCTTTAGCTTTTCTTCAGCTACATAAAGGCCTGTCTCCACCTGATCCCAAAGTTCTTCAAATGTGCCTTTAGCCTGGGTTATTAGTTCTTTGGTATGAGCCAAAAACAGGGTTCTTTTTCCCAGACGTTTGGCATCACTGACTGCAGTCACAGTTTTTCCGGTTCCCGTGGCATGATAAAGCAGAGCGATACTCTCCCCTTGCTCACGCATGGTCTCTAGGCTGTCTAAAGCAGCTTGTTGATGCTCACGCAGTTCAATGACCTTGCCCTTTTGCTTAGGCAGATAATCCTCCAGCATTCTAAAGGAGGGTATTTCCCCGACAAAAATCCGCAGCTCGTCCTTGACCTTCTCAGGATGGTGCTTCAGTTGGTTGTATACCCAGCGGTAAACCTTCCAGTTATGATAGATCAGGCTGTTTTGCTTGGTAAGGTCATCATAATATTTATTGGAAGAAACCTTATTGGGATTATGATAGGTTTCACCATCGATCTCGATGGCTATTTTTAAGTCTTCACTTTCCAGCGCAAAGTCAATGGAGCGTCTATGTCCATAAATATCTGTGACGGGATACTGAAGAAATAGATACTCCGCTTGATCCGGACCAAAGGTATCACAGAACAGCTCGACAAAGAGATCTTCGGCGACACTACCCAGGCTTCCCTTCTGCTTGATCTTTTCTGTCAATTTGAATTCAACCCCTCAATCGTCGATTACTTCTTTAAGCAGGAGCTTATCCCGGAAAGCACCTCTTTCCTCGACCTTTTGCTTTCTGACATCCTCGAATTCCTGTCGAGAGACCCCTTTATAATCCAAGATGGCGTAAACGACTTCAACTAAATCCGCCAGTTCTTCAACCCTTTGGGTGTCCAGATATTCCTGAAGCTCTTCCCCTAACTTGGCGTTTAATAAATCCAGGTATTCTGGGCCTGAAACCTTTTCAATAATAGCTTTCTTACCGCTGTCTTCGATGATCTGGGGTATCTTGTCGCGAATCAGTTTATTGTATACTTTTACCTTCTCTGATTTGCCGTCACGGACTTCATTCTCGTCTTTTACTGGAATGGTAATGAACCCATCCTGATCATCACCGAAAACCTTCCCCTTATGATTGGCGAGCCAATACGAGGCGTAAGCACATAAAAAAGCATCCAGCTTGTCTTCAAGGTTCTTATACCCCTTCTTTGACATAGCCTGAATGCCTAATGAATCACTGAAAAAATCTTCTATATTATGGACGGGGGGATTGAAATCACTCAACCTCTTTAAAAGGTTAACCATCCGACCCATCTCCGTTTTAGTTGTTTCAAATTTGATCTTATGTTTGATTTTATATTTAACAGGAAAAGCATCGGGAAAAAGACCTAAAGTTATTCCCGTGGGAAAGGTTTCGATAATCACGTGCTTTTTATTGGTTAAGTGACCCGAGAGAGAAAAAGCCGGCATCCGCTTTTTAATAGCTTTTACGACCTCTTCTCCTCTAACTACTCCGTAGTGGTTTAGCATAAAGCTTTTACTACAATTGAAAACAGACAGATTTTTACCATGAATTTTCTCTCTCATAATAGCTCCGTCACAGTATCTGGAACCTGTTTCGTTATTCACGATTAAGGGAGCATCAATCCCCACGATAGCTCCTTCTTGAGCATGCTCTGCAACGATGGCAGCAATCATTTCGTCGCTGAAAACTTGGGACTCACAATAGACGATTTCCCCATTGTCAGCGATCACACAAATTCCCGATTCATTGGCATAGGTCCATGCTAAGTCGATTCCGATATAGTGCATTGATTAACCTCCAAAAGCCCTTGGCTTTAAATCCATCTTATATCACAAGATATCCTACAGATCTTCATTGAACCGAATTCGAATTAGTCAACGTTAGACTTATACATTCCTTTTTCGCCGAACTTCTCGTTTTTCCTTCCACCAATCGCCAAATCTTTCAAAAACTATGCATAGAGCGCCAGTCAGTCTAAAATCTGATTGGCGCCCTTTTTTATTTTTAAGCCTTGGTGTATTCTTTCTCAGTATAACCGAGTAGGCTTAATAGATTTTGGTTTTATTGACTCAATCCTTCGGTGCTTCTCCTTAACAGCACACAACGGCCCCGTCGAGTTGATTCAGTTTGTTTTTCTTTTCTCATAATGTTTTAAAACTTTAGCGATGATCTTAACGAACAAATTAAAAAAAATAATACCTATTAAAATGTATATCCAAACATCAATGACTAGCTCATAATCTCCATGCATATCCTTGGGCAATAATAACAATGTTAGCCATGCAATAAATTTTCCACCTACATGAACTGAGGATATAAGACCAAATACAAATGGTACATAAGAGGGTACCGTCTTATTGTTTTGAAACAGTTCATACATGAAATATATGATACACTGTACTGCTGTGATTATGAGAGTTATATTCAGATAATCTGTCATCCAATTTAGAGGAATAGCCGTTACTATAAGAATAGCAATGCGTATTTTCAACACAGTGACCCCCCTACTTATGGTATTGTTAAGAAGAGGATGCTTTTTGCATCATCCTCTTCTTCATTTATTTTAATTATACACGCCTTCAGTTCTGAAAAACGCATCTATTACAGGTGTAAGGGTAAGTATTTTATCGCGAATTAGTTTATTGTAGACTTTTATCCTCTCTGATTTGCCGTCACGGACTTCATTCTCGTCAATTATTGGAATGGTAATGAACCCATCCTGATCATCGCCAAAAACCTTCCCCTTATGATTGAAGAACCAATAAGCAGCGTAAGCACATATAAAAAACCCGGCTTCCGCCCAAAGACACTGTCTTCGCACGAGTTAACCATCTTGCAGCCTCAGCGCGAGCGAAACCGTTGGTTGCACTTATGCTTAGAAAGTATATAACGCAAGTTTATACTTTTCTGCTGAAGATTTTGTATCTGTTATGAAGGATTAGTAAAATAATCAGGTATTTGAAGGGAAAGGCCTCTACCAAGGGGTCTTTTAGAGTTTTTGAGTTTTATAGCGATTATAAAAAGGCTAACGCGAGATAACAAAAGCTGTCTCGCGTTACTTCATTTTTCTATGTTCAATCGTGATATTAAAAATTAATCCTTACTCATGGATTTCAGCAACTTCTGTAGATATTCTATTTGTTCCGGCGAAAGCTTTCGTGCTGTATCCACCAGACGGCGAAGTTCCGGCTCAAGCTGCGGGCGTTCCTCGGCAAAAAATTCTGTAAGCGTAATATTGAGAGCCAAACATATCTTTTCAATCGTGATAGCGTTTGGTGATTTTTTCCCAGCTTCTATGTCGCTAATTGTAGTTTGCCCAATCTCCGCAATATTGGCCAAATCTTTTTGACTTAACTTATTCTTTTTTCTTAATTCCAAAAATTTAGAGCCATAATCGATTCCCATTATTTCACTCCTATCGCTAAAGCAATTATAACAAATAAAAAAGCCACTCCATAGCACGCTAAAGCGGTTGAAGTATATCGCAAAAGCAATTATAATTGTTGATAAAAGGAAGTATGGTGTATGCAAAATCTAAACTATCTTCGAACCAAACAAAAATTGTCTCAGTCTGAGCTTTCCAGACGTTCGAGTGTTTCCCAAACCTATATTTCTGAACTGGAAGCCAACAGAAAACAGCCTACCTATCCTATCCTGAAGAAACTCGCTGCCGCTCTCGGTGTTAGTATTGCCGAACTGATCGGAGAACAATCCCCTGAACAGCGGGAGGAAGACGATGTCCAGACAAGACCTCAGTGATTTTGAGATTGGCTATGAATATGTCCGTAAGCGCTATTCTTTTTTGGCCAAACATAGCTCCCAAGATTTATGGAAACTGGGAACCGCTTATCTGCAGACAAGGGGGGCTAATGCGGAGCTTTCCCGAGGCATGGGCTTCTATTTCCTGGAGTTAGGAATTAAAACCCGCCTTGCTGAGATTATCCCGGACAATTAGATAACTTGGCTGCGCCCACACAGGCGCTACCATAACATCCCCCGGCTGCAACCGATTTCCTTCAGCCGGATGACGGATCAAGCGAGCTGAACCGGAGGCCTGTTTGACAGAATATAAATAGACTTTTAGTCACAAAAAGAAACAAGCCCTCCCCATGGGCCTGCTTCGCATTTTCCTTTCCTCAATGATCCGTTTTAGTTCTTCAATTTCGTCTTAGAAAGTTTTTCCTCCTTAAGAAAAACCACTAACATGGGTTGAAGGGCTCTGCCAAAATTCTTTTCACAAAGTAGTCTTTACAACTCCAGACTATTCTAGTAGTATGTATTTATACTATTAGAATAGTCTGGGGGTTTTAATTTTGGCATCTCTAAAACTTTTTGACAGCGAACTCAAAATCATGGACATTGTGTGGGATAAGGAGCCCGTATCGGCCAAGGAAATTTCTCTTATCGCTGCCGAAACAATCGGCTGGAATAAGAATACAACCTATACGATTATTAAAAAACTGATGGATAAACATGCCCTTCAACGGACTGAACCAAATTTTATCTGTACTTCCCTGGTCCCAAAAGCAGAGGTGCGCAAGGCTGAGACCCAAAGCCTTATCGACAAGTTATATAACGGCTCGAAAAAAGCCTTTTTCGCCTCCTTCATAGAAAATGACCTTACTGAGGATGAGCTGGAGATGTTGAAAAAAATGATAGAAAAGAGGTAGTCCATGCTCGCTGAACTGTTTTACTGGGTACTTAATATGAGTATCCTCGGCAGTGTTGCCGGATTGCTTGTTTTGTCCTTGCGCAAACTCAAAATTCTGCCGCGTTTTGCTGTCTATGTCTTATGGCTTCTTCCTCTGATCAGGTTCTGGCTGCCTTTTGGCATTGCTAATCAATACAGCCTGCTAAACTTGATTTCTAAATTCACCACCAAAACAGTGCTTATCCGCCAGGAACTGCCTCAGATCACAACCACCAACAGTATAATGGCAGCCAAAAACTATTTCCCTCTGGAATACAAAACCGACCTGCTTAAAAACCTGCTTAATGTGGCATCGCTGATTTGGATTATCGTTTCCTGTGCTGTCATGCTGAGCTTGGTGCTGCTCTACTTCTTGACCAAATCAGAGTTGAAGACGGCGCAGCTGATAAGCGGCAAGATCTATCAATCGGACAGAATTACCGCTCCCGCTGTCTATGGTATTATTCAGCCCAAAATCATGATCCCTGCCCAAATAGCTGCCGGGGATCTGGACTATATCCTGCTCCATGAACAGGTGCATATTGCACGCCGAGACAATCTCTTGCGGGTCATAGCCTTGCTGACGGCCTGCGTTCATTGGTTCAATCCCCTATCCTGGGTATTCCTAAAATACTTTTTTGCCGATATGGAACTGGCCTGTGATGCCAAGGTTATCAAAAACCTCGATGAACACCAGACCAAGGAGTATGCCCTCGCCCTACTCACCTGCGCTTCCGGCAAGGCTTTCTTCGCCTCGGAATTTGGCGGAACCAAAACAAAGCTGCGCCTTGAAACTATTCTTTCCTATAAAAAGCTTACTCTCTTTTCTTCGCTCTGCCTTGCTGCCTTGCTAATCTCCCTTGCTGTCATCATGATCACCAACGCCACTGTCTAGGAGGTGCTGCTGTGAAACGAGTTTTCTTAATCATGCTGATTCTTTTCTTGCTGCTGACGGGTTGTACAACGCCGAACAGCCACAACAGGCTTAAGGCAGACAATGTTACCCTAGGTATGGTTTTTCCAGTTATGTAATGTTTGGAGCGGATCAAAGGATCGTCGATAACTTCCTTAGTCACTTCAACTCTCTCAGCTTTGAAAGAACTGCTAAGCAAATGGATCTGTCAACTGCCTTTCATGTCTATTTTTCCTATAAGGGGAAGGGGGTTAAAAGCTTCTGGGTTGATTTCCGCTCTGTTGTTCATTAGTCTTTGCATTTTCGCCTGTTTTACCGCCTTTTACAGAAACGGCACCCTCCATATTTCTTCTTTATCTGCCCTGCTAATGTCTGGATTCTTTACAGTGTTCGGCATTACCGTCGGTATTTATACCGCTCGCTGTTTTATGGAAAAAGCCCGCTGTTTTCCAAGACCATACCTGCCTTATCTGCTTCCTTGACAACACTCCTCATGTATATGGGAGAGCTGGTATTGATGGATGGGGTTCTCTTTATTTATGGCCAGGGGTTCTTCTATGAATCCTTAGAGACAATTCCTTTCTCCCCCGTCGACCTTGTGATTATTCTGGGCTCCGGTGCAATTACCTATATCTTTATGCATACAATAATTCTATATAGCAAAGAATAATGTTCCCCTTTTTCGCCAAATTTCTCGCTTTTCCTTCTACAGATCACCAAATATTTCAGCAAGCCATCGTATGCTGGGTGTCGGTCAAATTCGTCACCGGTGACGAATTTGGATTATCGTAACTGTCAGGGAAGGCAAGTAGTATTGTCAGCGGGGCAACGGAAATATCAAATATCTTCACAAAGAATGGGACAATGTTTAGTAGTTTTGGCCCGGAGATTTTAATCTCCGGGCTAATCGTTTGACAAAATGATGGATGTTGGACTTTAGAGGAAATGATGGATGAGATATGTTTGGGGGAGGTTAACCTTGCCATGGGCTGTTATTTCTCTTTCTTATCTCAACAATGAGTTGTTGCATATGCAATACCGAAATAGTGACTCTGAGCATTTGGCTTCCCCATTCATCTGAATCTCGCTAAAATTTCATACATAATACTTAGCACCGAGTCTGAAACTACCGCCTGTCCGCCAAGTGCCATAACCCCACCTATTTTACGTTGGTTTGTAAGCAAAAGGTCGTTTGTTGAAAACGATAAATCTTGATTCACCAATAAAATTGGGCTATTTGTACGGGCCGCCAGCACAGACCCCGCTAATGCATCAGAAAAGTTTTCTCCGGTTGCTACAAAAACAGTGGCTATATTGGCATTCATCCCTCTGGCTACTTCAATCGCAGTATCATACTTAGTGTCCCCATAAAAACGTCTTACCCCCGGAAGTTGTTCTTCGACTTCCGGACCGATTACAGCGGAACCACCCACAATCGTTGTTTCCTTCACTTGCAAATCATTGAGCGCATTCTGGGTATAAATAGGAAGATTGTGAGTTCTGGTCAATAAAATTGGTATATGCTGGTTGGCAGCAAGCGGTGAAACAGACAGTGCATCCGGAAAATTTTCGCCATAGGCAATGACTGCCTTACCTGGTGATACCAGGTTGTTTTCCGATAAATAACCGGCTATTTCAGCGGCTGTCTCATATTGATCATACCCCCCGATCCGAATAACATTCTCATATTTATCCCTTAATTGTTGCTCAACCTTAGACGACACTACTCCCGTACCGCCCAGAATATAGATTGTCTTAGGGTTAAGTCTTTTCAGTTCATTATTTGTTGAAGAGGGCAAAGTATTAACCTCAGTGAGGAGAATAGGAGCATTAAATGCGGCAGCCAGCACACTTCCCGGTAAAGCATCTGCATAGGCGTTTTCATTGACAATGACTGCCGACAAGGCGCCAAAATTCCATCCTTCCTCAGAAATCGCAACTGCTGTATCCAGTTTGGTCTGTCCTGCCAAACGATAAAAATACGGTTCGTGCATCAACGATGTTGGTTCAAATACGTGAGAAGTCAGGCCGTTGCCAACCTGTCCAAATTCATTGTACCCCCATCCGTATGCGTGAATTACATCTTTATATACACCACTCACTAAGGTATGTCCGACTCCTGCCGAAATTTTCATAGCGTAAATATTCAGCACAGTAGGAGTTGCAATAAACTGAGCGGGACTGTCATTAATTTGTTTAAATGAATTATCTCCCCATCCATAAGTGGCATTTTTAATGCCCGCAAAACTTTGATTATAACCTGCGGTAATTTGCCATGCACCCTGCATCCCCTTAGCCGGTTGAGGGAATGGGGTATATCCCGTAGTCTGACCGTTGCCAAGCTGACCATGATCATTATTTCCCCATGAAAAGACACTCCCGTCCGAGGTCAAAGCGAGACTGTGTTCCCATCCGGCAGCAATTTCAGTTACATTATTCAGTTGAGCCACTTGAACCGGAACAAGGTGACCGGTGGTTGTGCCATCCCCTAATTGACCTCGATTATTATTTCCCCAGGCCCAGATTGTATGATCCGCCTTGAGGGCAAGAGCATGTTGGCCGCCTGCGGCAATCGCCACAATTCCACTTAGGCCTTTAACCTGAACAGGAACATTTTGGTTTTCGGTAGATCCATCACCCAATTGCCATTTATCGTTATCACCAAAAGACCAAACCGTTCCATCATTTTTAAGAACCAGACTAAAGTTGTAACCTGCTGCAATTGCAACTGCATCTTGAATTCCCGGAATTTGGATTGGGGTTAGACTATCCAAATTATTTGCAATACCTAGTTGACCGGACTCATTCCCCCCCCATGCTAATACATTTTGGCTTCCGGTGAGAGCCAGACTATGCCCTCCACCTGCAGATACCGCTAAAGGATAATTGGTCATCAAGGGAAATACGGATACCGGACTCATATCTGTGGTGCCATTGCCGAGTTGTCCATGAGAATTGTCTCCCCATGCAGCCACTTGGCCATTACTATTGACCCAGAGGGAATGAAAGGCGCCGGCACTAAAATAATTGAGAGTTCCAGCTTGGGCTCCAATAGGTTTAGACTGAACTGCCAGAAGAGTAATAGTATAAGGAGTCTGCATAATCTCCCCACTCTTTGAACTTAAGATTACCTGCACGTAGTGAATAAGTCATGCCTGGGATCAATTCGGGCAGGGTCAATAAGGAACTAACCCCATACGTTGATGGAAATGTTATACCATCTACTGGGTGTCCTTCATTATCATATAAAGTAACGGTTTGATTATTTACTGAGGATAAATCGACATTGTACATAGACAAATTGATTTTTGCGTCTTTTGTTGGAATCGTTGAACCATTAAAAAGTCTCTTATATGTGTTAACATTATCCACCAAATAAACGGATGAAACACTCGGTGCATTATCATTTGCAGCTAATAGCACGCCACTGGGGATTAAGAGTAAGTTAACCATCATTAAACTTAATACCAAAGTTGACAGACGAATTAATTTCATGATGTTCCTCCTGGTTTTTAGCAGTTTTACCTATACAGCGTAATTAATAGTTCGTTTTTAATTTAATTACATCCTTTAGGTAATTATTTCCCAACCGAAGGAACGAAATCTGATTGGAATAAAGAGGTATGAAAAAGAAGATTAGGATTGTAGTTAATACAAATATCTTTATTAATTCGTGGTTTTCTAATAAGTACTTATACTGTGATGCAGTCATTGATTTGATCAGGAGTTAGGAATTAAAAACCGCCTTGCTGAGATTATCCCTGACAATTAGATAACTTGGATGCCCCCACACACACACGAAGACACTGTCTTCGCACGAATTAGCCCTTCTTGCAGACACTGTAACTATCTATCCCTTTGTTCCTTTATTTATAGAATATGTGTCCAGACTCATAAAGGGGATAAACCTCATATAAAATGCCTATTCCAAATTGGACTTCGCCGTCCATTTTAGAATAGGCATCGTCTTCTGCCATTCTTATATCTTTAGCAGCATAAAAGTCAAACCCCTTAAGCTTCTTTTCGACTTCTACATTTATAACTTTCCAGCTTCCTCTATTACATCTTGCTTTGCCTTGACTTGCATATACAGATACATTCTGATATCCCTTACGAAAGAAATATTCTTGTACCGCCTTATCAACACCGGCCGCATCACCAACAATAACGTTCATTTGCATGGAATAAATATTATGAAGTCTTTCCTCAACACGCTTATTAAGCTTAGAAATTGCCCTAGGTCCAGCAATAAATAATTTACCTTTTTAGGGTCTGTTACGTATATTTTCTATACCAAGAGAGAACCTACAAATTAGTGCGTTTCTTCCTCTCTCGGCATATCAGCTCAGCTAGCCAAAGGACATTGGTGCCAACTATTTGAACAGGAAGCTCGCCAACCCATTCTAACTGATAACGGCCCACAATTTATATGTAATGCGTTTGAAACAGCATGTGAGACCCTGAGAGTAGAGCATGAAGGTATATTTAGCACTAGTAATGGAATGAGGTATCGCCTAAATATATGAACTACTTTTGGACTAACACAATATGGTATGTTTTATTAGGTATTTTGACTTTAATCGAATTAATTTTTGTTATGGTTAGAGTGGAAAACCGCAAGCTAACGATTGCCTTTTACCTGACTTTATTGGGTATTGTTTCTTAATTTTGAAACGATAATCTTTATTTTTATGGATGCGTATGCCGCAAATATAATATACCAATAATACTTTAAATTAAGAACTGCAACCAAAAGTGCTGTCGCTGATACGGAAGTCTGAGAAAAAAGATTTCCCATAAGCATATCATCAATTGGCATTGGTGGGTTTTTGATTATCATAGGATAATACGTAATGTATGGTATTATCGAAGAATTGTTTTTGTCTTTAGGCATCTATAGTCATAATTGGTATCAAACCTGGATGACTGTCGTTTCGTTGCCTATATATTTCTGGGTAGCAAAAAAAATGTATGAGAAAATCATCAGAGGTATAAAGCCGTTATTTTACTATGGATATATTTATTTGGGGTTATTTCTCCTTAGTAGTGCTACCCTAACACATATGTTTTTTATATTGACCAGACATCAGGATTTCAATGCAACATTATTCCCCAATCCAGTTACTAGCCGATTCCTGTTATTCTTGGTACATTTTCATCTGTTATCTATTCCAATAATGCTTATATATTTTTTAAGATTTAATTTCATTTGGAAATCATTGGTAATAATAGCGCTTTACATACTATATTATATTGGTTACAAACTAAATCTGATTTGGATTAAGGAAGGCTGGTTTCTGCCAGTTTCTACAGCAAATATTTTTGGGATGTACCTATCTGTGGTTATCTTGGATAAATTATATGATTCAAACAGAAAACAGAAGCATGACCGAAAATCCAAGATAAATTAATAATAGTGTCATGATCGAGGGTTACAATTCACACGATTCCAGAATGACCTTATTTTGCTTCATACTCCCGATGACAATTCCCAAGGTGGTGAAAATAAGGGCCAGAATATGTATCCAACCAATTGTCTCATTTAAAAAGACGACACCACCGATCATACCCGCAAAAGGCAGACCGTTTAAAAACATAGCCGTTCTGTTGGCACCCAAATGTTTAATACCATCATTCCAGCCCAATGTACCTAATGCTGTAGCTCCCCAGGCTGATAATAATAAGATAAGTATAGCCGTTGAGGATAAATGAATCTGTCCATAAACCGAAGGCCCCACGGAAGCCAGCGTTCCAATATTTAATAATACTCCTCCTATTAAGGTAGAATAGGCGGTTACTACTAAGGTTGGAATCGTCGTTTCCAACAATTTTTTGATCAGCAAACCCCCAATGACATAGGTCAACATGGCTAACAACATAATGACATCTCCGATTAACGAAAATTCGAAAGAGCCATTTGGGGATTTCGAGAATACTACTAAAACAACCCCTGCAAATCCTAAGAGAATTCCGAGTCCTAAATTCCTTGTAAATTTTTCGCCAACAAATATGGATGCCAGAAGCGCAGTCGTCAGAGGATTTAAGCCAAGAATAAGGGAAGCATTTGTGGATGACGTTACAGAAACTCCATAGCCCAACAGCAACTGATGTATGCAAACAGAGATTAATCCAATCCATAAAAGCAATCCCCACTGTTGTTTAGTTGGATTATACACCCCATATTTTTTAAAAACGAAAGCTAACAAAATAATTCCCGCAAGGGGCATTCTTATTGCGGCTACCAATATTGGCGACATCTGCTGTGTTAGGAACTTAATCATTACAACATTCAAACCCCACGACATGACAACTAACACCAATGTCAGATAAATTAGCTTCTTTCCTGTTGGCATAGTGATTATCTCCATCCTTTAAGTAACTTCAACATGCAGAGTCCATACAATCCTTTTGGCTCTTCTGCAATTCTAGATCCGGATGAACATTATCGAGCTCTTCCCCAGGCACGTCAAACACGGCATTCTCAGCCGCGGGGTTAGGGGTCTCGGTAAAGTGTTCCGGCAAACGGTCATTAACCTTTGTAAAGCCAGCAGCTTGATTAAACCCTCGTTCCCACTGGATTGTGTTCCTGGCAATTGCCTGCAGATCCTCAAACACATAGTCCGTGCCTAATTGAGCGTTAACCAATTGACAGAGGATTTCCGGATGAGCTCCTAAGACCCCCATGGAAAATAAGCACAACCCTAAATCGTCATAAATTGGCACAGTATGCTGCGCCTTCTGAGAAAATGCTGCCTGTCCCTCACGGGAGTTATGTTTTAAACCCGCTCGGATGGAATTTCCGGCAGTATGATCGGCACCCATTGGGGAGGTGGCATAGGTCACTCCTGTCCCTTTAATGGCCCGCGGCTCATACGCGGCCATCGCCTGCCCTTTGACGACTGGGACTTCAAGCACCCCTAAAACCTTGCCTGCCAGCATTGCCCCATTACCCAAAACTCTTCCTGTCAAGGTTGCCTTGCCGATTTCTTCCACCATGCGGATGGCCCCCTCCTGGTCCCCAAAAGGAAGAAGTCCGCCTGCCATAGCCACACCAAGCGCCGCGCCTGTTTCGATGGTATCCAGTCCATAGTCGTTACACAAATAATTAAGGCGAGCGATGACATCGAGATCCTCAATTTCCAGATTTGACCCCATAAGAGCAATGGTCTCATATTCTAAAGGGGCCACTAGGTCTTTCCCTTGCTCGTCCACATAAACATTCGAACACTTGATCAAACAGCCCGGCATGCAAGCATGCTCGGGCTTTCCTTTGCGGACGAGGATTGTTTCACGCAGGGTTTCCCCACTAATTTTGTCCGCTCCTGAAAATCGCCCCGTCGAAAAGTTGCGCGTTGGCAGGCCCCCGATGGCGTTGGTCAGATTGACTAAAGCTGCTGTCCCAAAGTCCGTATAATTCTTAATCACGGGAGATGTTTTAAGCAGCTGTGCATATTCTTGAATCACACGTTTAAAAGCCTCAGGTCGTTTGGGCTCGATGCTTCCCAGGCCTGTATCATCAATGACCAAAGCCTTTAGCCCTTTGGAGCCCATAACCGCCCCAAGACCACCGCGACCACTGTACCTGCTTGGTACTCCTTCCGTGTCCGTATTGGCAATTCCCGCAGCCAGCAGGCGATTTTCACCGGCCGGTCCTATACAAGAAACGGCGACCTTTTCGCCAAAATCTTGTCTCAAACGGGCCGCGGTCTCATACACCCCACAGCCCCAGTAACCCTCGGCGGAAAGGAGTTCGGCCCCGGTTGCCGTAATCTTTAAGATGTATTTTTGAGCATCCTTAGGAAGGCCCTCGATAATCACCGCTTGATAGCCGAGCCGTGCCAGCTTTATGCCGACAACCCCTCCTCCGTTACTCTCTTTAATCCCGCCTGTTAATGGACTTTTACCGCCAATTGAAATTCGCCCGGAACTGAAAACTTTACTGCCGCCAAGCAACCCTGGGGTAAAAATTAACGAATTATGCCGCCCTAAAGGCTCACAGGTTGCCTTCACTTCGGTCAACATATATTTAGCGATAAACGCGCGACCGCTCAGCAGGCGATACTCTTCTTTGGGCTCCTCAGTCACGACGCTTAAAGTTGACATATTAACTCGTAAGATTTTGCTCATCTGCATACCCTCCTGTCGTCTTTGTTGTGCCAATTTCTATCTTGTTTAGCACATATCCTACAATAAGCAATCAGTTCATCATCAAAATTTATTGAAATTTTTTAAAAAAACCTCACCCTCAAATGTCTGACCTAGGTCCTATAATATAGACCCTATTATAACGCTTTTTTAATTATGAAATCAAAAAGTTTTTGTATTCCTCAGCTTTGCATGTTACAACAACAAAAAAATAAGGCATCGATTTGTTCAACCGATGCCACCATGACTATTTTTTCTTACCGTCCATGTCTGTAAATCAGTGAAAAAGCTTTCTCTTCTATATTGTCAATGTTACGCGGGATGTAAAGTTATGCTTCAGAGCTGACCAAAGGCAAAAGCCAATGCTTTAAGTACGCCCATCTCGGTGTTCTTAGCCGTAACCCAATCGGCCTTCTGCTGAACAGGTTCCGGTGCATTGCCCATAGCAACCCCAAAGCCTGCATACTCTAGCATAGACACATCATTATAATGGTCACCAACCGCCATAATTTCGCTCCTTGAAATTCCAAGATGCTGAGCAACAGCTTTCAAGGCCAGTCCCTTAGTGGCATGCTTGTCGACGACTTCAAGAAACCCTTCTCCACTCAGAACAAATTGATAATAATGTGAAAAGTTCTCTTTATAGTATCCCAATAACTCACCAATACTTTCTGGCTGACCCGCTATAAGTATTTTCATGAGAAGTCCCAGCCCGCCGGTCTCGCTGCCGGAGCTGGAAGAAATCACTGACCAAGATTTCACCGCCTGAACAGGAACCTTTTCCATCCGTCTGAGGAACTCTGCCCATAGGTTTTGTTCTTTATTTTTAAGATTCTTTTTAATGACTATGCAGTTGGCGTAGTAGAGAGTTATCTCCATTCCTTTTTGTTCTGCACATTCAATAATCGATCGAATATGATCCCATTTGAGTGGCCAGAATCGCCCATTCTTTTGTCCGTCTTGCTTATAACATTGGATCCAGGCTCCATTGAAGGCGATGAGCGGCGCTTTTGTCCCAATGAGACGAGCATATTCTTGCAGAGAAGGAATATGTCTTCCTGAAGCAAGGGTTATTAGAGTTCCTCGCGCTTGAAGACGTCTTAATGCTTCAACAACCTGAGGAGGAATCAGCATATTTGTATCAACTAATGTGCCGTCAACATCAAGACAAACTAATCGAAACAAGATGTAACACCTCCAATGTCATTCATCATTTATATTTCTGAAGCTCTTTTAATTGGCATAGTTTTTCTTTTGTTAGCCGGCCGTCATGCAGAGCGCTCGCCACAATTGCTCCCGAAACGCCCTCCAGCATCAGCCAACGCAAGTCCTCATATCCGGAGACTCCTCCGCCTAAAATTAAAGAACCTGTCATTTTCGTTTTCTTTGGCTGTACACCCAAAACGGCTAAGCATTCTTTGATTAGAGTTTTATTCAGGCCTGCACCTGTACCCACCCTGCTTAGTTCCAACAAAATAAACTGTTGAATCCCTAATTTCATTAGTTCTCTCATAGCTTGTGGAGGGGTAAGACGGGTAAGTTCCACAGCAGCACTCATAATTTTACCATCCTTAATATCAAGGCTAACCACAAGCCGCTCCCTTCCATAGTGGTTTATGATCTCTTGTAACATTGCTAGTGAAGGCAAAGTCTCCGTACCAATAATGACCTGGTCTGCTCCGGCTGCCAATACTTTCCCAACGCCATCAACGTCATAAACTCCCGCATCAATCATAAACGAAAGGGGTTTATGGTTATTTACTCTTTCCGCATTTTTCTGTGCCACGAAATTCAAATGATCCTTTTTCATGGAAGACATGATGGCGTCAAGATCTGCGACATAAAACTCGCGCAACCCCAACTGCTGAACGAATCCGTCCACAAGGGGAGATAACTCTGGCGACATGCTTAAAATACTTTCGATAGGTTGGTATTTTTCCCGCTCGCCTCGAATCCCGTGAACAACCACTCCATTCTTGAGGTCCAAAGCGGGAATGACTCGGAATAATTTTTTATTCATAACCCTCCGCCCCTTCTTTTAATTAACCTCCAATTGGCCGGCTAATAGCCAAGCCACCGCATAGGCTGTTAAGGCATAGCCTTCCTTGGCGCCCGGAATGCACTCCCACCACGGGATTGCTTCCCATTCTAAACGTCTGGCCACTTCTCTGAGAAGAAATGAACCCTGACTGGCCATGATCAGCCGTTTTGGCCATGGTTGCTCCAACCGTGAAAGGAGTTGCCAAACCGCATCGAGAACTTGCTGAAGTTGCTTTTCTTGGATGAATCGAGCAAGTGCATAAACCCCATTCTGACCGAATTCCTCGGGGTCAGAAGCAACCACACGCGCCAGCCGTTGAACACATGCCGCGATATCCCGCCCCGCTCCATCAGGGGTAGCGACATCATAATCCTCTTCCCTTATCAAGTTCAACAGCCGGTAAACATCAGCGGTGATCGAAAAGTATTCACTCGTCACCTTGCAGGGCAGGCCCTTTATATGAACATAATCGACAATCGCTTGCACTTGGGTTCGCAGAACCCCTGTGTAGACCAGTTCTCCATATAATAAACGCTCTAGATCCGTACGCCCTTTGACCACAACCTCCCCTTGAAAGAGGGGCAAAATATCTGTTGTGGTGCTGCCCATATCTACAAGAAACGCCGCCTCATCATGATTGACCAGCGGACTGCGGGCCAAGGCGGTTGCACTGGCTAACCAATTCGCTGCCGCCGCATCCAGTGGTTTCTCTCTCGTTTGAGACGGACTAACAAAAACCCCGCGGGTTGTCCAAACATAGAGGGGAATATCCCTAAAAACCTGCTCAACCAAATCCAGAATTGCCCTAACTCCTTCGGATTTGGACTTGAAAATGTCACACAGTTCGGCCGTCATAGTCAGAGCAACCCCTTGAAGAGTCTGGTCATCCCCCATTTCCCGGTTGTACTTGAAGGTTTCTAATACCCCTTGCAATCCTTCAGGATCTCTCCACACCTCATGATATACAGATTCCCCTTCGGCTCGCACAACCCGGCCATTTTGCATCTCCACCCAACACACCTTGGTATTAGCTCCGCCAATGTCCAAACCCATAAAAACAGACATTCTTTACCCCTCTCCTTCACAATGGGTTTTCGGATTTGCGCAGGTTGTTTTGCCTTATTAACCCACTCGATAGGTATAAGTTCCGCTTATCTCAAGGGGCGCCGGTAAGCGCTGCTCCATACAGGTAAGCCAAAGATCCTGTGCTAGATTTCGTTTAACGACTTCTCTCAACGCGACATAGGCCACTGAAACTCGAGAATTGATCTCCATGATCACGGGCCCGGTTTGGCCGAGGACCAGATCAACCCCCACAAATCCTGAAAGTCCATCCACCGCCTGGCAGGCACCCTTGGCAATATCAAGAGCTTCCTGGGCCTGTGGATGCTGATAAGGAATCGTAATCCCCTGGAAATAGAGTTCTTCATCCTCAGCTATGTGTTGACGATTCAAACTTAATGTTAACACCTGGCCGGCCGTGACAAAGCAACTGACGCTCACAGCTTCTCCTGAGATATACTCTTGTACCAGAAAAGGTGCGGGGCCTGAAACACCTTTAAATTGTTTCACTGCAAGGTCTAGGCGGGCAGAATCTTTGATAACCATAACCCCCTGCCCTCCGGCCCCAGACACTGGCTTAAGCACCATCGGCATGGGAAAACCTTCGATAATCCTGGTCTGCCAGTGAGGAGGTAAAGGATGTGTCAACGTTGCAGTGGAGGGAACAGGTAAGCCCTGGCTTGCCAATAACTTAATAGTTTCCGCTTTATCACCGACCAGCGCCACCGCTTTGGCCGATGAACCCAAGACCTGCTTTCCTTTCCCTTCGGCTGCGCCGATCAGCCTGGCAGAAAGCCCGTCCGTTTCAGGCGCGATCACTAAGACAGTGTCACACTCTTCCAACCTTGCCTCATATTGCTCAAGCCAGGTTCCGGTCCCCTCCTCACTCCAAGCAATATGTACCCCTTCGGCATATGGGACTTGGACCATGAGATCCTTAACTCGAGGATGAAGGATCGTAGAAATTTCCAAGCCCGGGATCTCCATAAAATCACTCAGAACTGCGTTGAGCATAGAAAATCCCAAAACGGATAAATCTCCGTTATCGTCCATTCCGCCGGCAGAAAAAAACTCATAGATTAAAACTCGCAAAAATCCCTGCCTCCTTAAACCTTTTAGCTTTGGCATAAGCTTTGGCAAATCACACGAATTCCTTTACAATAAGATTAGAAGAAAGATTGAGTGAATCAAGTCTAAAGAAACCATGGCCGGCGCCAAAGGGGGGCCGCCTTAGTTTAAATGACTGCATTTTTAAATAAAATGGCAAGGGCTGATTGTAATGCAAAAACCCATCATCATCAAACTGGGTGGCAGTTTGATTTATAACGAAGGGGGCCAAGCGCTCCAGGAACTTGGAAACATCCTGCAAAGTTTGTCCGCCCAACATTCTCTGGTTATTATACCCGGCGGAGGACCCTTTGCCGACAGTGTCCGCGACTATGGAGAACGCTTAAACCTCAGTGACCCGACCTGTCACTTTATGGCTTTGTTAGCCATGGATCAGTTTGCTTATGTCCTTCAGTCCTTTATTCCCGGCAGCAGATTAACTTACCTGACTGACCCATTATCTTTTCAGCAGGCAAGTATTCCCTCGAGTCCCCAGATCCTACTGTGCTCTCATTACCTAAGCCTTGTTCCACCGGAAGACCTGCCTCGCTCATGGGACGTCACTTCAGATTCGATCTCAGCCTATCTGGCCAAACAGCTGGATGCTTCCCTCCTTGTCTTGTTAAAGAGCGTTGATATTGATCCGGCGGTCAAAGAACCGGACGTTGATGCCTATTTTCATGAAGCTCTTTCACCAAATCTACCGGTTTGGTTTCTCAATGGTCTTCATCCCCAACGACTGGCCGAACTTTTAGAGAGCGGTTACACCCAGGGCGTCCATCTGGGTCCGAAGAGGTCTGCCTTTTTTGGCTGAAAAGAGACTTTAGAACATTGACCCGCTGAGGAGTCACTTCCCCCCGCAAGCGATCCCCTCCACAGGCGGCCGAACGGACCCCAATAATATCGGCGCCAAAAGTCAGCAGAGATTCTATTTCTTCATGCTTCAAGGATCCGGCTAAACCGCTAAAAAGCTGACGATTATGACAGCTGACTATGAATTCTGCGATTTGCTGCCTGGATAAAACATTTGGCAGAGAAGTCCCGTTTTTCACAAACGTATCTATAAGGCATCCCTGAGCACCGCCTTCCTGAGCGAAAGCGGTAAATTCTTCTAAGGTCCAAGACTCAGAAGACAGGGTGTCTGCATAAGCCACGGCAACCACAGGTATCCTTTCCCGCTGAACATAGGTGATCCCTTGCCTTATTTCCTGAAGGGTTGAGACGATCTCTGCCCGCGTTGCCCCTGAGAAAAATGCTATTTTCAGGTAATCCGGTTGGAACTGGGCGGCTCCCATAGCGACTAAGGCCGCAGCACTGGGTTTTCTCGGAAATTCGCCCAGAGCCACACTGATTGGCTTTTTGCCTTTGTATTCCCGGCATATATCCGCAATGACCCCGGGGCGTGGAGCCCCTAAAGCCCCTTCTGCGGGGTTCTTAATATCAATGAAATCCGTGCCTCCCTCGAAGGCGGCATTCGCCTCTGCCAGATTAACCACACTGACCAAGAGCGCAGGGGCCGAAGCAAAAAAGGGGGAGGATGATAATCTGCCCATGGAAACCCACTCCTTATGATTTATTCAATTCTAAGATTCCCTCTTCTCGAAACCAACCCGAAGGTTCCTTGATAACCTGCTCCTATAAGTAGGGATTTCACTTTCTCGTTTACATAGTCCCTCTGTCCCGGCGGTTTTTCCCCCAAAACCCCAGCCCATTTTCCAGAAACAAAACAAAAAGGATCACCGCTATCAGGTCTGCCGTCGAGCCGGGGTTTAAGTGATGCCCATCTTCTCTTAACCAGGCATCAAACTCTGCGGCTTGTGTCCGTCCGGCATCTGTCCGGAACCCTCCCGCTTCCCAAACCCTTTGAGCTCTCGCTTGAACTTGTCTGCTCAAACTTTCCCCTCCTTTGCGGGCAATCAGCGTATCCGGAAATTGGCTTAAAAGGAAGAGGTGTGTACCTGCGGTGGCATCGGGTAAAGACAGACCTACCTTCAGCGCCTGTTCCAAGGCTGGAAGCCCGACCTTGAAGACCGTCTGAAACTGGTTCGCATATTCCAGGGCTACCATGTCCCGGTTAGCGGCTAAACTCATCGCTTCTAATAAAGTGATATTCGGGGGATTTTCCTTGTAAATATCATGCTCTCCCGTGTGCCCCATGCCCGAAGGATTGGCGAGACGAATAGCCTCATAGACGTGGCGAGTATCTTCTGCCGTAAGTCCTGTGAGGACATGGGCTATCTCCCTTGCCCATCCTGCACGTTGGGACTCTTTTTTTTCCTCATCGCCCACCTTTTCCTGGCAGCAACTTTGTTCCATCCGGCTCCAGGCCATTGCCAAAGGAACCAAGAGTAAAACCATCCCTAAATTCGTATTCGTCGGAACCGCCTGGCGGGTTGCTTGGATCGCCGCTCGGATAGTTTTTCCTACCCCAAGCGTTCTGACCCGGCCTAACGGTTCCGCAATAGCCACTGCACTCAAATGGAAATCTTCAAGAGTACAGTCCTCAAAGTCATTTAAGCGGTTTACATTTCCCACTTTAGGCGCATTGGCTTCCAGAATGCAGGCCGCTTGGGCCGCCCCTGCAATATCCCAACGAAAATCTTCATAGGGCATTCTTTCTCTCACCCTCTAATCTTTATTGATCCCCGATTGCAGCTGACGAACCGTATAGTCTGCCAAGACGTCGGCAATCTTGACGGGAGTCACGGATTGCAGACCGGTCCAGCCCGGAATCCCATTGGCTTCAATAATATAGGGCTGTCCGTTGCTGATCAGAATATCCACGCCAAGGTAGTCTGCTCCTAAGAGCTCCGCCGTTTTAAGGGCTAGCCGGCTCAGGACGGGATCAGGTTCCACGTATTCCGCGACTGCACCGCAGGCGATGTTGGTCTTCCAAGTTTCTCCGCGGCGACGCATCGTACTGATTACTTCCCCACCGACAACAAAAAGCCGGTAATCTTCATTATTATGCGGAAGAAATTCCTGTAAATAATACACATACCGCCCCAATTCCAGGGCTCGAAAAACACGGTAAGCCACTTCCTGATCCTCAACCAAGACCATGCCGGTTCCGAGGGAGCCAAACAGAGGTTTCACAACCACCCTCCCCATCTTCTTCACACCCTCCATCGCCTGCTCGAAGCTTTCGGTCACGACGGTTCTGGGTACCGGCAAGCCCGCGTCGCCCAGCAAAGCTGAGGTATAGAATTTATCAACTGTTTTTTCTAAGACCACAGCCCGATTAATCACTTTCAAACCAAGTTTTTCTAAGCGGTGCAGGACATCGACCCGATAAATGACTTGTTCCAAGGATCCGCCAGGCAGCGAACGAACAAGCAGAGCATCCAACTCCCTGAGGTTCTCTCGATACCCATCCGAACCCGTGATGATGGTTGCCGGCTCCGGGATGAACGATGTCAGCCGTTGAGGGGGGACTAAGATAACCTCCGCGCCTGTGTTTTGCAGAGCTTTAGCTAAGGCCTGTATATGGGGGCCTTTTGCTGTTCCCATAATTCCAATCCGAAACCTTTGACGCATATTGTTATCTCCTATTGCTAGTATTCTTGAGGTTATCGATATTCAAGTCCGAAGGATGAGGTTAGCAGATCAGGGCGGAGAGACCCGGCATGGAAGGAAGAACCGCTCTGTATATTGCTGAGCCACACTTCCGCCGGACTGAATAAGAGGGGATCAATGTCATAGAAATTGCCATACTGTTTAAATAATTTTCCAAACAGGTCACCATAATCGCGCGAAGCCATTGACGGAATCTGTCCCACTAAAGAGCTTAGCTTATCATCGTCATCTCGCAGATTATAATGAACGGTAGCGCCATAGAGTACTGCATCATTGGTTCGACCTATGGCACTAAGATCATCCGCCGCCACCGGCGGAATCGGGCAAATACCCCAGCCGCTTTCAATCGTTCCCAAATCGTATCCCAGCTCCATGAGCTTATGCAAACCGGTTTCCACAGCCCGAGCCGCAATTTGCACCGAGCCGGCCGCCGATGCTGTGGGGGCCACTAAAATATAGAGATCGGACGGTTCACACCTGCATTTCTCAACGATCATATCCACGGCAGCTTCAGTAGGGAGTTTGCGGCTTTCTAAGCAAAAAATGGCGACGGGGGAAGAATCCCTATAGCCTAGCTTGGTGAACAGCTCCTCTGTCTGAACCAGAGCACGCCCAGGCCCTGATCCCATTGCCGAGAACTTGTCTTTTTTAATAAACCAGCCGGCATATTGGGATGCCAGGCAAGCACGAATGGGATGATCAGTGACTACTTCAATCCCAGGCCAGCGTAACCCGCCGAAGTCAGCCCACTGCAGCTTAACCTGAGCCAGACCCCCTAGACAGATCGAAGCAAAGGCCAGCCCTGCTTCCCACCCTCCGGGAACTTCTATACCACAATCAATCACCGTGGCCCCCCTGACCCTATGGACAGCCACTTGAAGCTGTTCACGGCGAGCGATGAGGTCACGAACGATAGGGAGCGCTTGTTGATTAGGGCTAAGTTCTGGCTTTGTTATTAAGGGCAATGACATATTAGAATTTCCCCCTTTCCTCCTTCGTTGGCGTCACCGCTGTAGCGACGAAAGGACACGTCTTGATATGAAGCAGGCAACGAGAAGCCAGCCTGAATAAGTTGGTTGTACAATAATCTCCAAAAGGGCAACTCATAAGTACAATTATAATAAAACGTGGGAAGCAGTTTTTTTGACTGCAGAAGAATCACGGTGCCGCGGCGCATGTTCGCTCCGACCCGAATCCCCGAGGTCCCTTGAATCAGAATCGTGCCTGCCATCATACCAAAGCCTGGCACGTCTCCGCAATCTCCTTCGACCGCGATCAGCCCTCGGCCCATCCGCGCTCCGAGCATTTGCCCGGCATCCCCCCCAATCAAAATCCTGCCGCCCGTCATTCCTTTAGTTTTACCCCGATAAGCAGAGCCCACAAAATGACCCGCTGAACCCTTAACTAGGATCTGCCCGCCTTCCATATGGGCACCCAGCCAATCACCGGCATTCTCTTCTATTAAAAGGGTTCCCCCACGCATAAGCGCTCCGGCGTGAAACCCTGCTGACCCCTGAATCAGCATTTCCCCCGCGGCCATGCCCTGCCCAAGGCGCTTAAACTTGGAAAGGTCTCCCTGTAATACCAGCCTCGCCAAATTCCCTTCCCCTTTGTTTACTGAATTCAGCACAGGATCAGCAACTCCGTTTTTAGACTCTTCCAATGATGTAATCTCGACCTCAAAGTAGTCGCCAACCCTTTCTTGGCGGTTTCCACACCAAAGGAGCATACTCTTGATCTCCGGAATTCCTTTTTCGGTGACATTCTCGGGGTTAATAAGTTCTGCTTCAACCGGCAAAGAGGGGATTTCTTTCAGAACCAGTGTAACCTGTGTTTTCATGCCTAACCCCCTATCCCTCTTCTTTATTCCCTACCTTAAAATCTCTTGGAGATGAAAATGGTGTTTACCCAAACGTCCTCCGTAATTTCCTGCAGTTATCCTCTTTACGCCCTGCACTTGGGATGCAGCAATGATCCCCACCTGCATCGCCCGACTCACACTCTCGAAGGTCAGACCATCGATCACAATCTCCAGCACAGAATTGACTCCTGCGGGAAGCAGGCTGTCCAGACGTCCCCGAATCGTTGGACAATAAGCTGTATTCGTCGAGGCAGAAAGAAATTTATAGTTTGACCCAACCTGACTCCCACTGCGAACCACCCCGCCCGGAAAGGGAAGAATAACACCGCGAACAGCACGCATAGCTTCTACTGCGGCTTCCGAGGCCAAAAGGGCGGCCCCTGCGCTTTCAGCCAAGATAAGAAAATTCCCACCGCCAATCCCTTTGACCACCGAGAAATCTTCTTGAATCAGAAATTCTCCTTCCATAACCGGAATCCGCCAATAGCGAACATTCCCAATGACCTTGCTCGCTTGATATCCATCCCCGAAAAAACGCAGTTTCCCTCCGATATTGAGTTTGCTTACAGCGTCATCTTGCCCCTGAAACTCTGGCAATTCCCCGTCGAAACAAGCTGAAGTAGGGGCGGTCATAATCGCCTGTCCGATACGTTTGATCAAGTGTTTTTCCATGTCTTCTTTAGAGAAGGCAAAAAATAAGCAATCCAAGCCGAACCGGCCATCCGGCGTACTCACTGCAGGTCCCTCAATCCCAGCTTCAACTCCACACCCGATAACTGAGGTGGCAAAGCCGGTGGCCGCCAGGGCGGCGTGGCGAGCCCATCGTTCATTGACCGCGGTGACTGTTAATCTTGTGCCCCGCATGGTAAACGCCTCGGCGAAGGTTTCTTCGATTTCTACCCCATTTAAATACAAGGGATCACCTCCTGACGCTCTACATACTCTTCTTGGACGGCAAAATTGGAGAGTGCAATCGAGTAGAATCTGGCAAAATCATCCGCCAGATCCGGAGGCAATTTCTGTGCGCCCTCAGGTTGAACAAACAATGTCCGGCCCATAACATTCTTAATCACTTGTCCGTCGCGAACAATAACCTGCCCATCTTTTAAGACATACGCCGGTCGGGAAAACATCGCTTCCTTATCCTGTTGAAGGGGATAAATGGCAACGTCCGCATCAGCCCCAACTCCCAAGTGGCCTTTATTGGAAAGTCTCAGAGCTTTGGCCGGACCGGCACGGGTAATGATGGCGATTTCATCGAGGGTGTATTCTCTGTCTAATTCTGCCAAGCAAGTATAACGAACTGCTTTCGGGTTCAGTTCTGCCAGCCGTGCCCTGCGATAGTCGGCATCCATAAGTAAACGAATGATTTGTGGATAGGCTGTAAACGGCCCGGCATTGGGATGATCCGTGGTTAGGAAAATCTGCCACGGATTCTTGACCAACAGGAGAAGTTCTAAACCAATCGACCATTGGATGGCATTGACCAGATTGCTCGGGCGGTAGATTAAGGGAACGATGCCTGCCCCCGTCTCCATCTCAACGTCTGCATTCGCCCACTTGTTGCCGGTTAACTGATGCAGATGAAATTGCATGGGAGAATCCGCGGTCATCGTGGTCACGGGGCCGAAAACAATCTGCCCCGCGTCACAGGTAAACTCAGGGTGTTGGTTTAAATACTCGGCTATCCGGGGCGCTTCTGACGATATGCCCCCACTTTTTGTTGCACCATAGGAGTGAAACTGCATATGGGTCAAATGTAAGCGGTGCCCTTCCAACGTACGCATAGTTTCCAAGGTGGTTTGCACATTTCCGGCTTCGCCGAGGTGGTTGGAATGCAGGTGCAGCGAGTGTGGCAAATGCAACTCCTCTACCACATCCACCAATTCCAGGAGCATCCGTCGTGGTGTCACACCGAAGGGTGGAACAGGGGTATCGAGATTGACCGAACCCTGACTCCATTTCCAGCTTTCCACGCCACCCGGGTTGACCACTTTCACAGCGTACCCTTTACTGCTGCGTAAAAGCCAAGCCACCAGATCCCTTAGTCGCTCTTTTCGTTTCTTAGAATCAGGCTCACCCAGGACTTTCATCATCATGTAGTTATTGCCCATGAGGGTATAAAATCCAGCGTCAAGCAGGGGCGTATCCTGCAGTTCTTCGTGTACATGACGGGCCAGCAAGGCAGGAACCGCCGCTTCAAAGACGGTCGTATAACCGAGCCTCGAGTATAACTGGCCCGTTAAAAATGTACTTGGAATGGTCAATCCCGTTCCTGAGCGCGACACTGACGTCTTGGTATGAAAATGGTCATAGTGATCTTCCGGACACATCATGCGTGCGGTATTTACCTTCGGGCCCGCCAAGTGGCTGTGAATCTCGACCCCACCCGGCATAACGACACAGCCAGCGGCATCGATCAGGTCCGGAACAGCGTTGTTTTGAGGAAATCCAGGCTCTGCTATGATTTTACCGTCCTCAATATAGACGTCTTTCAGCTCTCCGCTAACCCCGTTTGCCGGATCATAAACTTGCCCGTTGATAATCTTTAACATCCGCTATTCTCTCCTTTATGGATTTCACCACCTCAAGATCGGAAGGAAACGGGAAATCCGCCAACTTCTTAACCTGCAAAGCCACGTTATCCATCCGATAAAATGTGCCTGATACCCCCACCCCTGCTGGTGCTACCGGAATCACTACATTGGCCCATGAGGTTGTCAAATTTTCGTGAGGTTCCAAGACGATGGTGGGAATGTTTTTAAGATGCTCAACCGCAACTTTAGGCAGATGAGCCCCCGGGTCAGTCGCAATGATCAGGGCGGCATCCACCTCTCGGCGAATTAACAGATCCATAACACTGAATTCTCCCGGATTGTAACGCGGATAACCACGGCTCAAATTTACGGCAAAGGGATAGCCGGTTTGCCAGGTCAAAACCTGATTGCTGCCATTGACATTCCCGTGCCCCCGCATCGGTATGGCATAGAAGCGAGTGAACTCGTTCATTTCCCCGACCAGTTTAATGATCTGCTCCAAGTTTAAATCTTTTCCCCGACTCTCCGTCACCCCAATTCCGAACATCACAACCCCATAATGGCAAGCCTTCATTAAACTAACCAATTCCCGCCACTTGGACAAAGGCACACCCCCGACGGTACTGTCTTCAGGAAGCTCCGGTAAAGGTAAACCTTTGATTATAGCACGCAAGACTGTGGCAATCTCGAAGTCCTGTCCGGGAGTAATCTCTAAAAATTCATCAGCCTGTTTTGAAGTTGCAGTCGGTCGTACATCAATTACCACGACCTTCCTGCCTTTGCGGCCTTCCGCAACAAAGAGCCCTTTGGCTAAGGCAGAATAGCGGCTGAGATGACGCATATGGGATTCCATAGGGTTGCAGCCCCAATATATTAAGAGGTCTGCCCGATTCTTTACTTCCCCTAGGGTACATGAAGCCAGCCCAACGGACTGGCGGGCGACAACGCCCGGACCGTGTCAATAGGAAGAAGGGTTATCCACAATTCCCCCGATCAGCTCGGTCAAGGCAACAGCCTCACGCTGGGCCTCGGTTGTCGTACTGCATAAACCGTAGACAAGGGGGGCTTTGGCTTTCCCTAATATGCCTGCCGCCTCATTCAAGGCTTCCTCAAGGGTAGCGGCTTGACCGTTAATCCGAACCGAAGCCAAATCAGATTGGGCATGCATTAGTTTGTTTCGACCAATCGTGCAAGCCCTTTTTACCTTGGTAATTTGATTGTCCGCCACTTCGACTTCAAGATCGTCGCAAAGACATCCGCAAAAAGTACATACTACATCCTGATGACTACTCATCGACATGCCCTCCCAGATCAGTCTGCTGAGAAAATTTCAGTTCCGGTTCTAGGGTAACGGGCAATCCCTTAAAATCCGGGACTCCCGTTCCATGTGTTTCTCCACTGATTAACTGACTGGCTGTCGGCCCCAATGGCAGAAAGAATAATCCTCTCGGACCCGTCGTGGGCCGACAAGTGACGATGACCTCACCATCCGGACTTTTTAACCGCGCCGGTTGGCCCGGAGCCATTTCGAGTGCCGCTAAATCCTCCGGATTAATAGCCAACATGGATGTTTCTTCAAGGTATTCCGGGGTTAACTTTCCGTTTTCCATCGTGGCGCCTTGCCGGCCGGTACGAACAGTAATTAATAAACCGGATATGGTACCCATTTATAACCCCTCCTCTGCCAATCTATAACCTAACGTTTTAACTCTTAATGTGATTCGGCCTGTCGAACCACCGACGAGCTCAGGTCGCCAAAGACCCGAGCTACCCATTCACCCTTCACCTGGAGCTCTTCCCAACAGGTCATGTCACTCTCAGCCTTTGCAATAACCGTGCAGATAGGTTGCCCACACTCAATCTGTGTTCCTGGGAAAGGAATATCTCGAACCCCTTGCTCGTAAAGAAAATCCAGATTACGACCCAGTTGCTCCTTTACATTGAACGATGTTTGGGCATAGACGATACGCTTTCCCCAAAAACCCTGAAAGTCATTCTTCTTTCCCCTCCGAAGGCTAAGCTCAACTGAGTGGGTATCCCTCAGTCCCCGGCCTCCGCAGGCGGTAATATGATCAGAAAAAAAGCGTTTTCCTCTCCATTTTTCGATGAGTTCTACTGAGGCCGACCAGCGGGGATTCAGTTCGAGGATCCATATCCCTCTTGAGTTAATCATAAAATCTAAGGTATTGAGTCCCCGCAGGCCAAAGGTGATCGTTAGGTGCTGACTTATCCTGATCATGTCTGCTTCGAAGGAGCTTAGACCGGATAGGAAAGCAGTATCGAGGGGTACGATATTTCCCGCGTAGATATACGGCTTTCCACTCGGCCCCTGTAAACCGACCAATTGTCGGCTGGTTCCTAACACAACCGCCTCTCTGCCATCCGCCAGAAAGGTCACCGAGGCAGGGATTCCGGAGAGGTATTCCTCAATAATATACTGTGCTGGATCTCCTAAGTCCGCTATGAGTTCTAAGGCAACAGCCTTGTTCTGAGGCAGTTCGAGGATTCCGTGCCCTCCGCCTCTGTTGACAGCTTTTAAGAGCCACTTTTTTTCTGTTCCCTCCGGTCTCCATTGCTCAACGCTATAAAATAAAGGCATCGATACTCCTATTTCCAAAAGGGTTGCCTTAAGTCTCCAGGGATCTCGAACTTGCTTTAATGTCGAAATTCCATTCCCCATCAACAACCCCCGCTCTGCCCAGAAGACCAGCGGGTCAGGTTGGTTTTCCGGACCAGAGGCATAGGTCATTCCCTCACAGGAAATAGTCTTCGCCGCTTGCAGCAAATTTCTTACGGTGGGAGCTGACTTAAAATCGTTTACTAAGCTTAAGGTTTTTCCACACCACCGGCTGTCTACATCCCCAAAGAAATCGATCCCCATCACTGAAAACCCGGCTTCGACTGCCGATTCCATCATAGCCCGAATGCTAACCCCTGCGAGCAGGAACATTTTATCCTTCCATCTCCTTAGCTAACGCATAAATGGACTCATAGTCGAATACTTGGTCATTCCGCTTAAACAAGGCAGCCACTGTGGCGCGGTGCACTTTCATTTTAAAATTACCGATAGCAATCGCCCCATAGAGAATTTTCCCCTCCCGTTCTTTGCCATTGTCTGTCACCTTCATACCCTCTACCCCTGACGGTTCTACCGCATTAATGTCAGCGATAACCTCCAAGGACGGGGCAGAAGTCCAAGTCTCATGGTCGAGCAAACGCACTCCCGGAGAACCACAACAGGCCACGATATTTGTTCCTTCAGCTAAAGCCCTTTTCACCTCTTCCTGATTAGCCGCCTGAAGAGGCTGTATCTTTCTGCCAATATTCTTCTCCATACGCTGGCATACTTCCACTGCGCGTGAAAGCTGGCGTGAGGAAAGAACTACCTGACAGCCCTCCCGAGCGAGCAATGTCGCCACTCGAATCCCTACGGGACCTGTACCAGCCAAGACAAGCACTTTCTTACCCGCCAAGTCACGGCCCTTGGCGACTTTATGCACTAAGGCGGCCGCAGTCGTGTTGCATCCGTTGGCATCGAACATTACGGACACTTTAAATTGAGCAAAGAACGTTCCTAAGACTTGCTTCATCAGCTCCTCCGACGCAGGGACTTGCGTACCCCCAATAAAAATAGCGGTATGGCGCAATTCTTCACCACCGCGAGTAAAGATAGTACCATAGACAAGATTCGCAACATCGTAGGCTTGAACTCCCCCGTAAGGGAGAACATGATCTACCCCGGCATCATAGGCCGTAATCTGGTCGAAGACACTGACCTGCACATCCGGTTCAAGTTGGAGTAAAATATTCTTCATCAGCCGCTCCTCCTAGTATCTCGATTTTATGGGTTACAAATTAAATCAGCTTAGTCTGAAACTCGGATTTTCGTTTAAGACTCAGGAACACCCGCTACCTGAATTCCTCGTTCCATCAAAAAGAGGCTTACTCGGTTAAAGGCCTGGCGTTCCCTTTTCCCTCCTGTTTTTCGAACTATGTCCGACCACATAGGCCATGGGTCTGTAATATTCAACTTCGGCAACCATTGCCAACGGGTTGCTGCGATAGTCGCTTCCAATACAGCCGATTGGGCTCTGCAGAATCCGCCATACCCGGCCCGCTCCACCCGATGCTCCACTTGCCCCTCGACAAACGCAGGTTCGATGGAATCATCAAAGCGGATAACCTTGAATTCCCATAGGGTCTGCACATCAGCTAAGCTTGGGGGACAAACCCTTTGGGACGGCACATAGGGCAAACATTTAGAATACAGAGCGGTCTCAACAAAAACAGCGACATCCTGAGTGAAATTGATCACCCCTTGCCCTGTGGAGCGTAAATTCTCATAGGTTTGGGAATTTGAAAAGAGACGTAAAACAAACGAGTTTACCGGCTCAGGTTTATGGTCCGACTCCAAAATATGAACTCCCATCGGGGCAAAGTTGACATTCCCCTCCGGGCTGAGTGATGAAACGATGGCTTCAAGAATCATAGTGATTAACCTGCCTTAGACTATTCAACTTCGCTCTCATTTATATACCCCCAGCGTAAAGGGTCATCCTGAACATATTTTTTTCCGAGTCTTAAAGCCAGCTCTGCCTTACTTAGTTCACGACCCAGATAAAAGGCATGGTTCACATCGCAAATTCCTAATTGAGTAAAGAGTCCTTGAGCTGAAGTACCTTGTAAGAACATATTGGCATTAAAGATATAAATAGATTTGTCAGCAACAAAAATACGAAAGTTTTTATCTTTTATAACCGACTGCATCTCTTTTAATTCACTATGATTAAACCGATTGCCATAAGGGTCTTTAATCGTTAACAAACCATAATCCAAATGTTTGGGCAAACGCCCCTCTATTGAAGCTCGGTACATCAAATGACGCGCCCTGCTTGCTTCCGAAACTGCGCCCCGGGCCCTATGACTTACTTCGGTGGTCAGGATGTAATTTACGTTTAGCTCTGTAGCAATCCCCATCATGAGAGCATTAATCCCTGTGCTATCCGCATCGACCAGTTCTGTGACATTCCCTAAACCCATTAACAGATTGCAGCCCGGTAATTCCCGCCGAAGAGTTCTGTACCGGCTGATCCCCTCAGCCAAGCCCATGGTTAACGGGGGAAGAATTGGGTCAAGGATGTAAGGTTTATGCCATTTTTCCATTAATTCGAGGGTCCGGTACAAAGAAGGCAAATCTTCCCCATCATCTGGAATCAGCACCGCCGGACAGTCAAGGATTTGCCCTAGGTCAATGTTCTGGGAATTCAAACTAAGAACGAGATCGACCCCTTCCTGATTGGCTGTCAGGATGTCTTCGCGTTGATGGCTGTCAATACTGACTTTAAACCCTTCAGCTTTCAGAGAGCGTATGACCTCTCGCAAACCTGGAAAAGGGCCGTGCACATCCCCTCCAAGATCGATGATGTCTGCACCGCTTTGTTGATAGTAATGCGCCTTTGCTATGATCTCAGCAAGGCTCAAACGAGGTGCATCGACGATTTCCGCTAAAATCTGCATGGGTGAAGCTGCACTGCCTTCGCTGATATCAGGGAGAGACTCCTCAAGGTAAATACCGCCTGTGAGAAAGGCAGGCAAATCCTTTAAATCCTTAGGACCCCGTAACACTTGACAGCCGGTTCTCTGTTTGATGGATTCAAGTGAACCCTGACATAAACCGGGGATGATGATGGTTTCAGCTCCGCTTAAAGAAGCGTACTCCTCCAATTTCCGGGCAATAAAGTCTGTCGTCATCAGGGCAGCCACACTGCACCGGAGAGATTTTACTTCACAGAACAGGTCACAGTTTATGGTTTTCACCACAGAGGCAAGGGCTCGATTCGCAATGGTTCCGGTAATCAATAAGTATTTCTGTAAAGAAGTCATCACTTATCCCCCACACTTTGGGTTAATTTATACGGAAGTATTAAAGAGCGTTTTTACAACTCATATTTGCGATCATGACTGAAAGTGCGCAGTTGTAGTTTCAAGTCTTCCGGATCACGAGCTACTTCCACTCCTGTCCAGCTCGCTAAACAATCTATATTGTCCAGATCGACTTTGCGTACGTGAACTTGCACAGACTCTCCGAGGGGGGTTAACGAATTCATTTCCGGCTTAATATCACAGGGCAATATTAGGGTAGGGATCTGACATTTACCAGCGTGCGCAAATAAATTCGTTACCAAATTATCGGAGATGCCGTTCACCATCTTGGCGATAGTATTTGAGGTTACCGGAGCAATGACTGCCGCCTGATAATATCCCCTATACAGTTTTGTTACTGGTCTGGAACTGAAACCGGTATCCCAAAATAAGTGCCGGCCGGATTGTTCTAATCGTTTAAGCAGTCCATAGTTAGCCAGCACTTCTTTGGCCGCATTGGAGATGAAAATATCCACCTGATCTAACTCAAGCAAGATATTCAGACATGGCTCCAAGAAATGCCCTGCTCCGGTTATTCCCCATGCTATTCTCGGATGCATGCTTTCCACAACTTCAGGCATCCCCATTACCACCCTCTCACTTTTAGGGTTTTAACTTATACTCCATTCTGCTCCATGGTTTACGCCCCCGGCCACCCAAACTTGACCGCGGTCACCCATTAAATTCCGGATGTTCTCTGCTAAGGAGGCCAATTTCTTCCTATCGGTAAACCCGTATACCGTTGGGCCCCACGAACTTTGTCCAACTCCTGCTGCTCCTTGGGACAACATATATTCTGCCACGCGCGCTCCATCAGTTGTTGCAAATCGACCACCTTGAACCGGACTAAAATAGTCTCCTAAATGTTCTTGGATTTCTGTCACACCCTGTCCAAAACGTTGTAAATCCTTTTCTGCCAAAGCCGGTAACAGCTTCATAAGCAGGAGCCTGCTAATCCTCCCGGATATATGCTCTTCCATCGGCAACAGAGATTTAAACGCCTTTTCTTCCTTACTGCCGAACATTTCCTCACCTTTCTTGGGGATGGCAATCACGATGGCCCACTCTTTAGGAAATGAAAATCTTGTTATAACCGGAGGTACATGGTAGTTAGTTTTAGTACCGCTGATCGTTTCACTGGCGGGTTTTCCTCCATCCACTAAAAATCCACCTTTTTTAAAGGCTGCTACCCCTATTCCGGAACGACTTCCCTCGCGATCCGTCAAACCGGCTAATTCCAGCAAAGGGGGACGCAGTCCGTAAACGCGAGTGATAGCAAAACCTAAAGCTAAGGCGAGTTGCGTTCCCGAACCCAGGCCGCTATGGCTGGGTAATGACTGCATAAGTTTGATTTTTACGCCCGGTAATGAATAGTGTTGGAGATATTGCAAGGCAATGCGTTCCGCCCTTTTTATTTCAGATTCCGGACCTTCAATCTGCAACTTACTTCCCTGCTCCGATGTCAATTCTAACTGAGGTTGATCGATCGCTAAACCTAACCCTCCGTAAAGACGGCCTAACGAGCCATTCAAATCTAACTGACCGAGGTGCAAACGGGCGCCAACTCTAACCCAGGCCTTCGGCATACATTCATCACCTTTCCATCGCAAAGTCGGAAAACATTTGCAGGCGCAGTTTACTGTGTGTCGTTTGAGGCATCCACTTTCTTCAACAGGAAGACTCCGCAACGAAGCCTTCCTTTAAAAGAATAGTTAGGCCTTTTTACTCATCAATAGACTCTCGGCATTCGCCGAGGAAGTTGGGACACTTTTTGGAGACTCTCCCCGTTTCAGCTCCCGAAATCTCGCGAGGCTACACCAGTAGCTGTTTCAGCTTCTTTTTCATTCACCACTACTTCATACACAAAAGCCGCTAAGATCGCACCGATAATTGGGGCCACCAAAAAGATCCAGAAGGTAGGCCATCCATTGGGTCCGCCCGCTAAACTGTCCACTAAAATCGGACCAAAAGAACGGGCCGGATTGATTCCTTGTCCGGAAATGTTTCCAAATGCGGTAATAATCAACGCTATATTTAGTCCTATTCCTAAACCAGCCAAGCCTTTGGGAGCTCTTTTGTCAACGGCATAAGCCATGATACCTAACATGAGCAAGAAAGTGCCCACTAATTCAGCTAAAAACACTTGCCCTAAGCTCATTCCAGGGAATACCCCCGGCGCTCCTAACCCACCAACCGTAGCACCCTTGCTCCCTAACATGCCAAGAAGAGTAAAAGAGCCTAGGGTAGCGCCAATAAATTGGGCGATTATATAGACAATGGCATCTTTAGTCGGGATACGTTTGGTTATCCAAAGAGCAATCGTCACTGATGGATTAATATGACAACCCGATACCGGCCCAAAAAGATAAATAGCAGTGGCAATCACAATTCCGAAGCACATACCGATTGCCAGCCAATCACCCAATCCCCCCAAAGCACCAATGCCAATGTTAAAAGCAGAGGCCTTCTGTTCCCCTTCTGCCAGCATTAAAGTAACTGCTGCGCTGCCAGTACCAACAATAACGAGCATCCATATTCCAATTAATTCAGCAAAGAATTTCTTAGTCAATGAACCCATTCCAACACACCTCTTTCAAATATGATCAATCGAGAGAGGAATATTTGAGGACGAGAGGAGGCTGCTTTGGCATCACCTCCAACTCCCCTTCTTGCTTACTCCAACTGCTTGGATATGCTGTTAAACAGCACTGCTCCAGTTACAATAAGCACATCGTTTTATTAAACTGGTGACAGCACAGTCTTTACAGACTCTGGCCGGTGAACCCGGGCTTGTCGGATCTAACGCAATAATATTGGTCATTAAGGTTGCCGTCACAGGTTCACTGGTCAAAAGACATGGGAAATCCGCCAGACGCATTAGGGAAGAGAAATGGACAGTTATTCCGCACGCCGGATAAGTATAGCGTTGTGGATTAACGATCACTTCATTGGCATCAATTGCGCTTATTTGAACCGGAACCCCTTTTACTTTTCCGCTGGCCAGGATTTTAGCGCCACGGTGAATCATGTCCATAAAGTCTACATTGTGAAGCTCAGCCGCAGGCCCGCGATCCGGGTATTTTTGGACAAAGTTTGTATAACGTTTAGTAAGAAGATCAACAACCATCGGGACTGTGAAAGCGTCTTTCTCCAGGATGTAAGTGACAGCTGCAGCCGTAGATCCTGTGGCAACACTCAAGATATCATAAACACCTTTGTAGCCTTGATCTAAACCTAGCTTTAAAGTTTGCTCCATAACATCGGAAGTCGCTTCAATAATTGCCATGGTCATGTCATCTTTGGTCATGTTATACATAGATTGGGAAATGTGATGGGCTACATCCCCAACGCAATACGCCGGTACTGTAACAATGTTGCTGTAATGGACTCCTGCATCAACTGCAGCTTTAATCGCCGGGCGCATTCTTTCTCGATAGATTTCCATGTATTTCTTGACGTCAAACGAGGAATGCCCCGAATCTGTCATCAACTTTGTTTGAGCTTCAATCGGTCGATCATAGACGAGTTGAAGCATGGCAATTTCTTCTTCGACTGCCTTTGCAGTTGTCGCTCCGGCATTGATTGCATTTGCGAAAGCGGAGCCGATTCCATACGAGGTATTCATCCCCCAAGATTTCGAAGACAAGATTGCTTGCTTATATTTTTTCTCTATATTCATGCCGCTTAAAATAGTGTTCACAACGTTACTGGTGGACCCCGGAACGAAAGCAAAATCGACCACAGCTGTAGGCCCATAGAACCCACCATAGCGCCGTAAGGATTCTCTGCCGATTAAAGCCTCGTTGGTAGCAATTGCTGCCATGAACTGTTCGACTGCGCTCCTGAAAGCCGGATCTAATTCGTAAAGAACTTCAAGGATAGCTGGAGTTTGGTAATGCTCAACGAAGGGATCATCTTCAGGGCGAACCGTATCTGTGAGTTGCAGCAAGGTTTCATAATGAGCATTCACTGAATCAACATGAAGACGAATTACTTCAGGACTTTGCCCTTCTCCAACGGTCATGGCGTTGACGGCATCGACATAGGGTTTGGCATCAGTAATTTTAAATTCTCCACCTCTTTTCGCCTTAATCACGCTCAAATCCGCTTTTTGGGCTGCTAAGGCTTCCTCAATCATTTTGGCATACAGTTCTTTTGACATGAAGTTAAAACCCCCCATTTTTTATTTGGATACCTTTGTAAGCATCCATCTACCTATATAGCAAATAAGAGGCCAAGCCTAAAATTCCCTTTAAACACAACTAATTTGACTTAATTTTTGCAATTGAGCCAAATTAGTTGTAAATTAACGCATCTGTAAGCCATCTGAGTACTAGATAATATAAAAAACATTGCTCAAAAGTGGTACGCTGTTCAAAATTGTAACGTTCCGTTTTCTTACAAAGAAAACTTGGCTAGTGCCAAGTACAAAAAAAACAAAAGACCCTTCGATAAATTTCGAAAGAGCCCTTTTGAGCGAAACGTTATTTTTAATTACTAAATACTAAATTTCATCCTTACTTAAACCCGTTTAAATCTCTTGGAATGGAAATGTGATACGTTTTTATTTTTCGATAAAGTGTATTACGGGCGATGCCTAACGCTGAAGCACAATGGGTAATATTCCAACCAGCCATTTCCAGTGCCTCAATAATTAGCGTCTTCTCCAGATCCTCCATCGAGGAAACATTTATTTTGGCTTTTTCAGGAGGTTCACTTAAACTTTGTAAGGACTCCGGTAAAAGCTCCGTCGTAATGATTCGTCCCTTTGCTAAGATCACAGCATGTTCAATGGCATTAGAAAGTTCGCGCACATTTCCTGGCCAGGAATAGCTTTCTAACGCTTCAGCAGCTTTTCTGTCAAGTTCACATAATGGTAACTGGAGCAGTTGCGAAAACTTATTGATATAATAATCTACCAAGAGCAGGGTGTCTCCTTTTCGATGTCGTAAAGGAGGCACAGAAATATTAATAACGTTTAAGCGATAGTACAGATCTGCCCGAAAATTACCCCTCCGAACTTCTTCCTTCAAATTCCTATTGGTTGCCGCAATCACTCTAATGGTAACCGCAATTGGCTTAAATCCCCCAACACGAACAACTTGTTTCTCTTGAAGTACTCGCAGTAACGATACTTGCGTCTCCAAGGGCATGTCCCCAACTTCATCCAAAAAAATGGTGCCTTCGTTGGCCAACTCAAATTTGCCTGGCCGTCCCCCCCGCTTAGCCCCGGTAAATGCACCTTCTTCATATCCGAAAAGCTCACTCTGCATAAGCTCACGCGGGATGGCAGCGCAGTTAATGGCCACAAATGGACCGTGACAGACCGGGCTGGCATTGTGTAAAGCTTGGGCAAACATTTCTTTACCCGTGCCGCTTTCCCCCTGTAAGTAAATCGAGGACATACTGTCTGCCACATCTTTAGCCACTTGGATACTTTTTTGCAGTGAGGAACTTTGTCCAATAATATCTTCGAAGGTAAAATGTGCTCTTGCTCCAACTATTTTATTAACTAAGCGGTGGATATTTTTCACTTCCCGAAGGATTGCCACGCCACCACAGACTTCTTGGTTTTTGTCAATAATAGGTTGACCTGAAAATAGAAAGCGCACCTGCCCTGACCCTGTATCGAGAGTCATCTCGCGGTCGTTAATCCTGCGCCCTTCAGTCAGCATGACAGTGGAAATCTTTGAGTTTTTGAGAAGATCACCAATCAATTGACCTTTGTAGCTCTCAGAGTTAATATGCAAAATTTTTTGGGCAACCGGATTCAACTTAGTAACTCTTCCGGCTTCATCAAAAGAGATAAGCCCTTCTGACATATACTGCAAAATAGCATTAACATTATTATAAGCGCGAATGATTTCCCTATTAGCCGATTCCAGGCGCAGTAAGTTCTCAATTGCTTCGGCTGCTGCGACGACCATCCCTAATGTATGAGCGTGAGCATTATGATAATCCCCAGAAACATCGAGAATCCCTATCATTTCACCGTTTTCTCCCCTGATAGGCGCCCCTGAACATGTAATCCCATGGTTCTTTCGGAAAAAATGCTCTGCCGCAAAAACTTGAAGTGGCTTTTTCTCTATTTTCACTAGGCCCATAGCATTTGTGCCTTTGTTCTCCTCATTCCAGAATTCGCCAATTCTAAAAGTACAGTTTTCTCCTATGATATCTTGGTCCCCCAAAAGTTCAAGTATACAGGCCTCATGGTCAAGTAAAAGAACAACGAAGCCCGAACCTTTTACCAACTGATAAAGTCTCTCCAAAAAAGGTTTGGCCACTTCAATAAGCTTTCGATTAGATTTTCTTCGAATCTCTATCTCATTTTCGGATGCTCGTGAGGTTTGAACCACTTCCGGGTCCAGATTTTTCGCCAGGCAACGTTGCCATGAGGACATGATTATTGGATTCAGCTGGTCTGTCTTACTATTTGTATTTCCCTTTATAACAACCTCTTCCCAGGCTCTGTCTAGATTTTGAATATATTTTCACCTCGCTTTTTATCTGAATTAATTAAATACTTGGGTGAAATACCTCCCGAATTATTTAAATAAATCCCCTATCCTTATACGTAAGCAGGGCTACAATCATATTAATGACAGCTATACCCTGCATCTTTCTTTTCTTTTCTTTTCTTTTCTTTTCTTTTATTTTCTTATCTACATTCTACATCACTTAACTGAATTTTCAAGGATTATGGCCGTTTATTAAGAATAGAATTTTCTAATATCTTTTTATAAAAAAGAGACATCTAACGCATCTTGTCCGCTCCAAATGCTCTTTTTGGAGTTGGGCATTGGCAAGGGCCAGACTATCCACTTCTTTTAACCACTCAAATAAACGATCATTCGTTTAATGTGAAATCCTAGATTTTCAACATTTCAGGACAAAATCTCACATCCTAACACCCCCACTCATAAACTATCGTGGAGGTGTAGGAATGAATGGAGTGAATTCCGTCCCTGGTCCAGTAACCCAATGCAGCACTCGAATTAAAAGTGTTGAAGAATTTCTAAGTACTGTCGATAATGCCTTTAAAAACATTTGTCCAGTTACCGAGAAATGCGAATTATGGTATCGTGGTCAACCCCTATGGACAATACTAAAGTGTAAAGAAAATCAAGGGAGAGGTGACCATTTTGAGGGAGGATTTCAATAATATTGAAGCTGAGTCCGATCAACAGCAAAATGCAGCTAATGCCGCAGAAGGTTCAATTCCATTTACCGATCTTTTTTCGTCTCAATTTATGCAACAGTACACACAGTTTGATTCCATTGACGAGTTGCTGTCATCTGGTGGATTTGAAGTAAATTCTGAAGAAGATTATGAGGCTATCTCAGATGAAGACATAGATGCTCATGTAGTAAAAACTACCAAATTTAATTCTTGGAAAGAAATGCTAACGAACGCGATAGCAACCGAATTTACTATGAAATAGGTTGTTATGGAAAATTGCTTTTTCTTGATTGGTGTTCAATATTAAACAAGGTGTTCCGCTAAACAACGAAACACCTTGTTTTTGAGTGTTCGGCACTTTACCGAGAGTTGAGATCTAAATCAGGGCTCCTTTTACCTGTCCGCTTTGCTTACCTTCCGAAGCCGGCCCTTAATCGGAGTGTTTTGCAGATTCTGCAACACCAACTCCCCTTTATTGTTTAAGATTTCGACAAAGGTTGATACATCCAGGATATTGATGATCCCGATATCTGCCGCAGTTATGCCCTCAATACTGCAAAGCGTGCCCACAATATCGACGGGCCTCATCTTTGTTTTCTTCCCGGCATTCACATGGATCTTCATGATTTCGGTGCTCAGCTGCACGCCTTTTGTTTCCTTGATTTCTGGCAACGCATTGTTTTTCTCCATAAAATCTGGTTTCGACTTATGTACCGTTTCTTCTTCCGGTCTTTCCTTTAAAAGAATCTCTTTGCCGATGTAGTCGTGGATTTCCTTTAAAAACTTATCTTCATTTTTGGTAACAAAGGTTATGGCTTTACCCAGTTTGTTGACTCGGCCTGTTCTTCCGATCCGATGAACATAGCTTTCTCGGTCGTATGGGATGTCATAATTGATGACCAAGGTAATGTCCTCTATATCCAGACCTCTCGAGGCAACATCTGTCGCACATAGATATCTAAAATACCCTTGTTTAAAATCCTTCATAACATTCAATCGATCTCGTTGTTCCATTCCGCCATGAATCTTCTCACAAGCATAGTCCAGCTTCACGAGTTCAGTGTAAACTTCATCAACCGTTTGTTTAGTATTGCAAAATATCATGCAGCTGTCCGGGTTTTCAATAATCGTCAGATCTCTCAAAAGTTTCATCTTGTCTGTCTGATCGACAAGATATCTTTCCTGAGTGATCCGATCTGCCGCCGGATTCTGTTCTTCGATTTCCACGCGGATGGGATTTTTCATAATCTTACTGCATAAAACATTGATGTCTTGGGGCATTGTCGCTGACAATAAAATGGTCACCCGCTCTTGAGACAAGTTGGCAATGATCGTTTCGATTTGCTCGATAAAACCCATATTCAGCATCTCATCTGCTTCATCGATGACCAGGTATTTTATATTTGATATATCCAAGGTCCCTCTTTCGATATGATCGATCAAGCGACCCGGGGTTCCAACCACAACATGGGTTTTTTGTTTAAGTTCTTTTTCCTGAACATGAAAAGGGTACTTCCCAAAAATTGCTGCTACTTTTATTCTTCTAAATCTGCCGATATGAAACAGATCTTCTTTGACCTGAACTGCAAGTTCTCTGGTGGGGGTAAGCACTAATGCCTGGGGTTTATTCTGCTCCCAATCCACTAATTCACAAATAGGAATGGCAAAGGCCGCCGTCTTTCCGCTTCCGGTCTGGGACTTGACGATGATATCCTTTTGGGCCAAGACAGCCGGGATCACCTGCTCCTGGACTTTAGTGGGACTGGTGAAATTCAATAAGCTAATTGCTTTTAATAACTCACTACTTAATTGATAGTCGTTAAAATTACCCTTGTTCATTTAGAGGTCTCTCTTTCATTATGCGTTTCCTGATACTGGCTTTCAAAGTATAAGATTACTAAACACAGTTTAAATAATCCAAACTAAATTATAATGCAAATTCATATTTAAGCAAATTTATGCTTATCTTCTTGAAATCCCCTCTGAATCCCGCAGTTCTCGGAACAGCCCAAAAAGGCCTTAGGAGTTTGCGCTCCTAAGGCCTGGCTTCTCTAAGCGGGATAGCTGATACTCATAGATTTGCTGAGTTAAAAAAATCTGTTTATCACTGCCTGGATAAACCCTTTTATATCCTTAAGGTTTTCTTGTAAAATCCGATAAATCTCAGCGTCATCAACCTCTTGGTACAGGTTCACAATTCGATTGCGGAACTTCACCATTTGCACTAGCGAGTGTTCTTTATCTTTATCCAATATCCCATGTTTTATTAATAGCTTAACAGCTTCTGCAGATGTATTGGGGATTCCCCACCGCTCTCTTGCTACTACCACCATGACTGTATTCCTCCTTAAGAGCCAACTCGTAATCTCGAGCGAATACTGCATACTTAACTGCATAGTCAGGATAAGCCTTTATCACACATTCAATAAAATCGCTATGTTTTACATAATCTCCCTCGTAAAGAAGCATGCCTTCCCGGAGTGCACGAAATTGTAAAGCGATAGGTGAGCGATTAAGATTTACCAAATCTATTCGATCATGACCAATATGAAGGCTTAAGGCTCCATCCAGCTCCAACTCTTCCGATAATGTAACTGGGCGAGTAAAAACTACCCCCAAATCAATGTCACTCTGTGGATGCTCAAACTCTGTCCCAAGTGATCCAAATAAATAAACAGCAGCTATCTCAACTCGGGCCCGAAAAAATTCTTTCCATGATTGCAGCTCCACGGGTACCTTTCGCATAGATATGTCCCCCCTTGTCCCATTATAGCATGGCATATGTGAACAAAAAAGGCATATGGAAAAATTTTACTATCGCGATATCCGTCACTCAAGACAATTCGATTATTTAAAACAAATGACAGGCGACCCAATGGCCGGGAGAAACTTCTTTCAGTTTCGGTGCATTTAGTTTACAAGGTCCAAACTCCTTAAAACAGCGGGAACTGAAGCGGCAGCCGGCGGGCGGGTTAATCGGACTGGGCACGTCGCCCTTTAAGATAATGCGTTCTTTTTTCTCCGAATTAATGACGGGAATAGCCGAAAGCAAAGCCTGAGTGTAAGGGTTCAGTGGGTTGGCGTAAAGCTCTTTTTTCGGAGCGATTTCAACCAGTTTCCCCAAGTACATTACCCCTACCCTGTCGCTGATGTGTTTGACTACCCCTAAGCCATGAGCAATAAACAGATAAGTAAGCTTAAACTCTTCCTTTAAATCATCTAGCAGATTTAAGACCTGGGCTTGGATGGAAACGTCCAGGGCGGAAACCGGCTCATCACAGACGATTAGCTTGGGCTCCACAGCCAGGGCACGGGCAATCCCCACCCGCTGCCTCTGACCGCCGGAGAACTCATGCGGAAAGCGGTTGCGCTGGTGTCTTGCCAGACCCACACAGTTTAAGAGAAAGATGACCCGCTCTTCCACTTCACTCATCGGAAGCAGCTTGTTGATGATGATCGGTTCGGCGATGATATCCCCAACTGTCATTCTGGGATTCAAAGAAGCGTACGGATCCTGGAAAATCATCTGGATATCCTTACAATAGGAACGGCGCTGTTTCTTATTTAGAGCAGACAGTTCCTTGCCCTCAAAAAATATCTTTCCGCTTGTAGGACTGTAGAGATTGACCAGTATTTTACCCAGGGTTGTTTTCCCGCAACCCGATTCACCAACTAAGCCGAAGGCCTCCCCTTTGTTAATGGTTAAGGACACTTCATCAACTGCTTTCAAAACGGAAACGGGCTTGCCGCGCCAATCAGTATCAATGGTAAAATACTTGGAAAGGTCTTGAACTTTCATTAATACTTCGTTCATTTTGCGCTCAATTCCCCTTCCTCGGCTTTGTCATATAAAAAGCAACGTACCTTGTGCCCATTTATCTCTTGCAACTCCGGCATTTCTTTAGTGCAACGTTCCATGCAACGGTCGCAACGGTCGGAAAAGGAACATCCTGGCGGCATATGCAAGGGGTTAGGCACCATACCTTTGATCATGAATAAATGTTCATCACTCTCATTATCGATTTGAGGAATAGATTGCAGCAAACCCACGGTGTAAGGATGTTGAGGGTGCTCAAAAAGGGTCTTTACGTCGGCTTCCTCCACAATTTTACCGCAGTACATTACGATAACCCGATCGGCTGCTTCGTAAACAACGCCTAAATCATGGGTAATGAGCAGAACAGCCATATTAAACTTTTCCCTCATTTGATAAAGCAGCTCCAGAATTTGAGCCTGAATTGTTACGTCCAGTGCCGTAGTGGGTTCGTCGGCAATCAAAAGATCCGGTTCGCAGGAAAGTGCCATAGCGGTCATGACTCTCTGGCGCATTCCACCACTCATTTGATGGGGATAGTCGTTGGCACGTTCGGCCGGGGAAGGTATGCCCACTGTATCCAGCATTTCAACAGTACGTGCCAGGGCTTCTTTTTTGGACATTTTCATATGAGTCATAATGTTTTCCATGATCTGATCCTTGATACGCCAAACCGGATTTAAAGAGGTCATCGGTTCTTGGAATATCATTGAGATCTTATTGCCACGGATTTCTTGCAGTTCTTTTTGGCTCAACTTAGTCAAATCCTGAGATTTAAATAAGATTTCTCCGCCGGCAACTCCGCCCGGTTTCTGGATTAGTCCCATAAGGGAAAGGGATGTCACGCTTTTTCCTGAGCCGGATTCGCCAACAATGGCCAGAATCTCGCCTTTATCTATAGTAAAACTGACATCATCGACGGCCCTTACAGTGCCACGTTTCAGTTTGAATTCCGTTCTTAAATTTTTAACTTCCAGTAACATCCTATTCACCACCCTTATTTTATTCTGGATTTCGGATCTAGGGCATCTCGAAGTCCGTCGCCAAAGAGGTTAAACGCCAGTACAGTAATGGTGATAGCAATACCGGGGAAAATCAGTGTATAGGGTGCAGTGAAAATAAAACCCCTTGCTCTGCCCAGCATATCGCCCCACTCGGCAAACGGTGGCTGAACACCCAAACCTAAAAAGCCAAGTGCCGCAGTGTCTAGCACAGCACTGGATATACCCAGGGTGGCCCGGACGACAATTAGGGAAATAATATTCGGCAAAATATGCTTGAAAATAATACGACTGTCTCCATTGCCAATGACCCTTGCAGCTTGGACATAGTCATTTTCTTTGACTGAGAGAATACTTCCTCGAACTATTCGGGCATATTCCGGAATGGAAACTAGACCGATGGCAATGACTGCCTTGTCCAATCCTTTGCCCAGCGCCGCCATAAAGGCGATGGCCAGCAAAATAGACGGAATAGCCAGCATTACATCCATTGTCCTCATAATGAGAGCATCCGTCTTGCCCCCGCGGTACCCCGCAATGGATCCTAACAGAACTCCGATGGAAAGAGAAATCGCAACGGCCGTAACTCCCACAAACAGTGAGATCTTTGTGCCGTCAATAATTCTGCTGAACACGTCTCTGCCCAGTTGATCCGTGCCAAACCAGTGCTCGGCATTTGGCCAGATAAAGCTTTTAGTCATATCGGAATAATTGGGATCATAGGGCAATATCTGTATTCCTATTAGCTCACTTATCCATACAGTAATGGCAATCAGGGCCAGCAAAGCGATGATAACCAGACCAACAACTGCGGCCTTATTCTGCTTAAGGGTTTCCCACATTTCTTTCAGCTGCGATTCCGGTTTCTCCACATATTCTGCAGCCTGTATCAAATTCTCAGCTGAATTCGCACTATTATCTTTAGCCACAAGCTACACCTCTTTTTTAGAATATTTAATACGTGGATCAAGGAATGCATAGAACACATCAACAATCAAGTTTACAAGCACGAAAATTGAAGCAATGAGCAAGACAACCCCCTGCACCACAGGAAAATCCGATTTTAGGATGCAGGCCACGGTGTAGGCACCGATCCCGGGCCAGGAGAACACTGTTTCCGTTAGCACAGCACCGCCGAGAAGACTGCCAAGTTGCAGTCCAATAACCGTGACGATGGGAATCAAGCCATTGCGAAGAGCATGCCTGATAATCACTCTGCCTTCTGAAATTCCTTTGGCTCTGGCAGTGCGAATAAAATCCTGCTGCAAGGTTTCCAGCATACTAGAGCGGGTCATTCTGGCAATGATGGCCATGGAATACATTGCCAGGGCACTTGCCGGCAGCACCAAATGCCGAAAAGCATCCTTAAAGCCGTCCATATTGTTTGTCATCAGACTGTCAATTAAATAAAAACCCGTAATATCTAACGGCTGCAACAAAGGGTCAATTCTTCCGCTCGAGGGAAGCCAATGCAAGGTGCCTGAAAAGAAAATAATCAGCAAAATACCAAGCCAGAAAATCGGCATTGAAACGCCGATGAGAGCAATAAACATACCGGCATTATCGAAAATTGAGTTCTTTTTCACCGCAGAAATCACACCAATAAGGATACCGAAAAAAGAAGCAAGCATTATAGCAACTAAAGCCAACTCGATTGTGGCCGGAAAACGGGCAAAAATCTCTTTAGTGACGGGCATCTTGGTATAGTAAGAAGTACCTAGATCGCCGGTTAGAGCACCTGTAATATAATGAAAATACTGCAGGTAAATCGGATCATTCAGTCCATTTGCCTGTCGCCACACCTCGACAGCTTCCTGCGTTGCGTGCTGGCCCAAAACAATCGGAGCGGGATCCGGTGAAAAGACGCGCATGATGAGAAACACAATAATGGAAACCCCAATCAATACGGGAATTAACATCAAGATTCGTTTAAAGATATATTTGAGCATTTACAACAACCTTTCAGCAAAAAACAAAACCGGGAACCGGTTTGAAGACCGGTTCTCGGCAGCCTAAATTCACAATACGAAAACAGAGTTATTTCTTCGATACGCCAACAAACGGTGTAACACCGGTCATATGGAAGTAGAAATCACTAATATTCGGTCTGTAGGCACAAAGTGTTTCAGCGTGGGAAATTGGAAGCCAAGCAGCGTCTGCAGCAGCCATTTTTTCCAGTTGGGTATAAATCGCAATGCGATCTGCACCGGCAGGAGTTTCCACACCCTTGACAATTAACTTATTAAATTCAGGATTTTTGTAGAGTGCAACGTTCATGGTGGGGTCTTCGTGAGCTAACAGATACATAAAGTTATCTGGGTCCCCGTTATCTCCGATCCAACCATAGAAGCAGATATCATAATTGCCTGCTTTTAATTTTTCCTTATAAGTTGTCCAGTCATAAGAATCGATAGTGCAGGTGACGCCTACTTTGGAAAGATACCCTTGAACCGCTTCAGCCAACGCTTGTCCTGTTGCTGAATTATAGGGTCTGGGGTTGGTGTAAGTCATCAATTTTACGGAAGTTAAGCCTGATGCTTTAATCGCTTTGGCAGCAGCCTCGACATCGTATGGTACTTGAGCGATGCTCTTGTCGTACCCTTCCATAAAGGTGGGCAGAACGGAAGTTGCAGGTTCGGAGTAACCTTGATAGAGGCTCTTCACCATTTCTGGGACATTGATAGACTGAGAAATAGCAGCCCGAAGCTTAGGATCGTTAAATGGTTTTTTGGATGTGTTGAAAGCCATGTAATTGATATTCATACCCGGGGCTTGGAAGATTTTATTGCCTGCGTCAGTGATCTGTTTAACCACAGTGGCATCAATACCATCAATCATATCAGCCTCGCCATTGTTTAAAGCAACTACGCGTGCTGAGTTGTCTTTAATAAATTTGAAAATAACATTCTTGGTAAGGGCCTTGGTTCCCCAGTATTCGTCATTGCGAACTAAAACAATGTTTTCGTCCTTTGCCCAATTTACAAACTTGTAAGGACCTGTACCAACCGGTGCCTGGTTCACATTGTTGTTATTGTCTTTTAAAGCCTTGGGGCTGATAATCGGTGCACTCATAACCATGGCCAGATTGGCGAGGAAAGGCGTGCTGGGAGCTGTCAGATTGACTTTGACTGTGTTCTTGTCCACAACCTGAACATCTTTCACGGAACCGTAAACAAACGATGCGTAAGCCATGTCCGCAGTCACCTGGGGAGGCAACTGGCGATCGATGTTAAACTTCACAGCATCGGCATCAAAATCAGTGCCGTCATGGAATTTTACGCCCTCTTGCAGATGGAACGTATATGTAAGGCCGTCCGGACTCACATCCCAACTTTTAGCAAGAGAAGGCTCAACCTTTGTGGAATCTTTGCTGTACTTTAGAAGCCCATCATAGATATTGATCATTACTTTAGCCGACTCACCGTCGTCGACCATTGCCGGGTCCAGCCCTCTTGGCTCTGCGCCCTGAGCATAGATCAGGGTATCACTTGCCTTTGGTGCTGTGTCACTGCTTGCCTTAGGCCCTCCGCAGCCGGTCAAGGAAATCCCGACGAGAGCTACTGACAGAACAAGAGCAGCGATCCTTTTGAATTTCTTCATTTTTTTCTCCCCTTTTTTACTTTCTGATTTCAGAATACAATATACCGTCACTTTTTTAATAGTGACACCATAAAATTGTATGCGCAATACTTCATTTGCTAATAAAACTATAATTTCTATTTAATTATTTGATAATTGAAAATTACAAGCGGATATCCCCAATGTATGGTTACGTCACATTTTTTCATTACATATTCTTAGTATACTTCAGTTAATTTATACATTACTGTGTTGTATTACAGACCGTCTGACAAACCGACAAAAACTAAGTATATTTTATCTCCAATCTACACATTTGATCATTATAATTATATTCATCTAATAAGTATTAACTTTAAAGTAACTTACTTCAATTGGAAAGATTCCTTTAATATAAAGAAAAGTTTTTCAGCAGATTATAACTTGGCTCAGGCAATAAGTGTTCAAGTGTCATAGCTTGATCATTGAGATCTTTTGCAGTAGGCCAATAACAGCCCATCACATTCAATACATAATACTTAGAATTTAAATGATTCTTAATCCCTAATTTCATTTCATAAGTCTGCCAAAAGATATATAATTAATTAAAATCACGAAAGAAGGTAGAACTATGTCCGTCTCTTTAGTTTTTGTAAATAACAAAATCGAGTTTGAATATGTCTCAGATCAAAATAAAATTTTTGTTTTTGATATCAAGAATGATAAGGCGTTACCAACTTATTCATTACCTGATAAATCTGCAGAACTCGATAAAGCTGCTTTCATTGATATTTGTCTGAATATCCGTAAACAAATTGACAAAGGAAGACAGACCTTGAAACAGCGTTCGCAAGCAAATTTGTAAATTATGCAGCTGTGCCGTTAAAAGTAAACTCGTTCAATGAATTTCAAAAGCCCCAGCAATGCTGGGGCTTTCGCCGTAAGACCCTATTTTATCTTCTTATCATTCACAAACTCTTCTTCATATTCTAATTGTTTATTCTTATCGTACCTTACCCAACTCCCATTTTTCTTGCCATTCTCAAAACTTCCAATTTGCCATAACTGACCCGTTTCCCTATAGAACTTCCATTCCCCTGCCATTAGTTCATTTTCGTAAGCACCTTCTGCTCTTACTGTTTACGCCTATGCCCTTTTACTTGTTTTCTTCGCTATGCTGCAAGGCTTATATCCCCCGGCGTACAGTTTTCCGAGCCTCATTCCTACAAGAGAAGCGAGTTCGTCTATAGAGGACACTCCCCTTTCAGATAATGCTGACAATAAAACATTTCCACAAGCAGCAGCATCTTCTAAGGCGTTATGATGCTCAAAATCATGATTTATAAATTTGCAAACTGTATCAAGTTTGTAGTTGTCTAAACCGCTCCAGGTCTTTAGCGCCGTTTTATATGTACATAAATATTCTACTTCTGGATATGGGATTTCATATAAGTCCAATACATGGCGCAATACTGACATATCAAAAGACGCATTGTGCGCAATAACATAAGCATTTTTAAAGAGCGGTTTGAGTTCCGCATAAATCACATCGAATTCCGGAGCGTTCTTAACATCTTCCTCTTTAATTCCATGGATCATGACATTGTAAGGATCAAAGTAGCAATACTCCAGATGTGGTTTTATAAGCCAATACTTGGTATCGATTATCTTACCCTCTTCGATAACTGCAATCCCCACTGAGCATGCACTTCCGATAAAATTATTTGCTGTTTCAAAATCTATACACACGGCCCTCATTAAAATTTCCTCCTGTTTTCCCAATCCTTTGAGTATGCCAATCAAATCTTTTCTGTATAAAAGTCTACCAATGACCTTATTCTGCGTTTTTCAGCTAAACCCTGCTTTAATGTGCTTGCTCCATTGGCAATTGGACCAGAAAGCTGATTCGCCATTAATTCGGGTAGGAAGTGTGCTCATAGAAAAAAGGCCACTCATTGAGTAGCCTTCAAAATTAAATCCCGCAAAGTTCCTCCAGAATTAATGGATACACGGCTCTAGATTAATCGTCAATCAAACTGAACCTATACGTTTTTCACCGGAGTAAATAGGGTTGTAGCAAAAGCTCCTTACAACTACGAAAACAAAACAAGATAAATGTCACTCTGTAAACCAACTAGTAAGGGAATCTCAATACTTTGACCTAACTAAACGCAAACCAGTCAAAAACTAAGCTTTTAAGGTAATGAAACTAATCTGGACAAATCCTCCACTATTTCTTCAATTACTTTAGGTTCTAACCAGGAACAATCGAAAAACAGTCACTAAGGAGAAGTTTTAGATTTCAGATCACTCAACAGGTAACTTGAAAAACCATACAACAATTAGGATAATCTTCGGACTAGACTTACCGAGCTCATTGACATGCGGACTCAACAACGACTTTCCAACACGCTTTTCCCAAAGACCAAACTACTACTGACTTCTAAATAGTGAGAGGAACTTTGCGGGAAATCTCTCATTATAACAACAAAAACCACCCTTCTAGGCGGCTCCAATTCTTCGAAATTCAGCATCGACTTAATTAATTGCGATGCCTAAACCTTCGATGAATCGAAACTTTACCTAGCACGCGACCAATAAGTTATTTTGCAAATCTGAATCTTATGATTGACTCTTTATGCCTTTATTATAGCTGAAATCCGGTTCCTGTCAAGTGCCTTTAAGAAGTTTTTTAAAGGCCTTGTGACGTGTCTGAATCCAATAATGCAATCGTACAAAAGAAGCATGCCCGCGCCTATTCAACGTGGAGCATACTTCTTGTTTATCCTTAATAACACCCCCCGGCAAAGCAGCTTGTCATTACATCAAGAATCCTCCACAGACTTTGATACATTCACCATTAACAAAACTAGAGTCATCTGAAGCCAAAAATGATACCACTGAGGCAACTTCTGACGGATTTCCGGCTCTGGCCGCAGGACATAACATAATTGCCATGGACTTCATGGGTTCAGGCATGACCCTTGTCATCTCTGTATCTATTAGTCCTGGGGCTATCGCATTAATGGTGATATTTTTATTTCCCAGCTCTTTGGCAAGAGACTTGGTTAAACCAATCATACCCGCTTTAGAGGCGCTGTAGTTTACTTGTCCTGCATTACCCCAAGCAGATGTTGAGGAAAGGTTGACTATTTTCCCATATTTCTGCTGACGCATTTTGGCAACTACTGCCTGACAACAATTGTACACGCTAGTAAGGTTTACAGATATAACCGAATCCCATTGATCTTCTGTCATTTTATGAAACATAGCATCTCTGGTGATTCCTGCATTGTTGACAAGTATATCTACTTTGCCAAGTGTCTCATAGATTTTGCTGAATACTTCATTTACTTCGCTTCTATCTGCGATGTTACATTTCATAGGTATAACTCTTTTTCCCCCAGTGTCCAATTCCTTAACTGTTTGGTCCAGTTGTTCCTGGTTAATGTCCAAAGCCACTACTGAAGAAGCACCGTCTTCCAATAGCCGCGCTACAATGGCAGCACCAATACCTTGGGCCGCTCCTGTTACAACCGCCACTTTGTTTAATAATTTCGTCATAAATTTTCCCTCCTTATTTCGGATGCAATTTGATAACTTCATTTGTAAAACTTCATTTGTTTAAACTTTCCATATCTTCCCTTGATCTCCTGCCAGAATCAATAGGAATAATCAAAAAAATCAGACCTTTAATCGCGGCAGTTCATCACTATACTCCTTACGAGGTCATTCGAGACTCTTTCAACCCTTAAGACCATGTTTAACTTTGCAGTCCTGAGGCAATAACCTGTATTTAGACGGATTGATCAAATCATATGACCGGAGCGATAGGATCTCAAGTATAAATAGTCCTTGTCCCAACAAGAACGATGTGTTACCATATTGACAGGGAATAACTGGAATCAGAAGGAGGTTTAATCCTTGAGTGATACTGCTCAGCGCTCTGAACAATTGTACACGTACCAGGATTACCTTACTTGGCCGGAAAGTGAGCGCTGGGAATTGCTTAATGGACGGGCTTACAATATGACTCCAGCCCCTTCGCGCAAGCATCAGGAAATTTCCGGACAGTTACTTACTCTATTTAATAACTATTTAAAAGGTAAAACTTGCCGAGTTTATGCAGCCCCTTTCGATGTCCGCTTACCCCAGCTGCAAGAGAGCGACGAACAAACTTCAACTGTGGTTCAACCGGATTTAGTGATAGTATGTGATACGAGCAAATTAGACCATCGAGGCTGCAAGGGCAGTCCGGACCTGGTTGTGGAGATTACTTCTCCCTCCACTTTTCAAAAGGACCTGAAGAAAAAATTTATTTTGTACGAAAAAGTAGGCGTTCGTGAGTACTGGATTGTTTACCCGGAGGAAAATACCCTATCTGTATTTCATCTTACCCAGGAGGGTAAATACAGCAGACCGGAAGTGTACACCGAGCAAGATTCAATTAAGGTTGGTATATTCGAAGATCTGACAATAGAACTTTCAGAAGTCTTTGCCTAGACAGAAACATAAAAACCACTGACATCTGCGTCAGTGGTTTTTATATACGCTCTTATCCATACTAAAAAGAAGCCGGAGTCATGGCCCAGATTCCTATGGCAACCTGATCTCCGTGATTAAAAAAGCGATGGGGAATTGTGCTGTCTAAGTAAATACTGTCCCCTTCCCTCAACAAATATTCCTTGCTTCCAGCCACTACCGTCATCTCCCCATGAACAACAACTCCGCATTCTTCTCCTTTGTGTGCCACTAAATCTCTATAGGTTGAAGTCCCCGGCTCTAAGACAATTGAAAGGAACTCTAACTTAGTCTGATTATTAACCGGCGAAAGAAGACGATAGGTCACATTGGATTTAGGCAATATCATAACTTTTTGCTCTTCACGTGGAATCACAATAACCCGCTCATTTGAACTTTCTTCAAATAATTCAATCAGAGATATCCCTAAAGCGTGGGTAATCTTCCAAAGTGAATCTAAGGAAGGAGTGGAAAGACCGCGCTCTATCTGACTGATCAAACTGGGGCTTAGGTTACATTTGTTGGCCAAAGCCTCAACTGTCAGTTCTTTTTCATGACGGAAATTGCGAATTTTTCTTCCCATATCTTTGATGGGAATTCCCTCAGGCAAGTTTGATAAATCATTCATATTCTCTACGCTCCCGGAAGATAGTGTTGCAAAAGGTGATCATCCAAATATATTTTGGGTTTTCGAATAACAAAATCCACATGATAGATGGACTTTGTTAAGCCCAGATTGTAACTGTCCCCAATAGCAAAATGGACGCTGCCGCCTTCCTTTTCATCTGTCGAAATATTGTTGTAGGGTTTATTTATAGTTGGATTCATCCCAATTGCAAATTCGCCGATATTACAGACCCCACCGGCATAAAGTCTAATTCGGTTAATGAATTCATGACTTCCAGCGACTAACACCCCTGCCTCAAACTCTAACTTCAAGGGTTCGCTTGGCAGCCAAAGCCGTGATACGGTGCCATCGACAACAATTTGACCTGAAAATGTCTCTTCGATTGGACAGGTATAGATTTCTCCATCCGGCAGTTGGGCTAATTTGCCTGGCTCACAATATCCGTCTGCTGTAATCCAGCGCCGTCCTTCGATTGAAAAGCTAATATCCGTTCCCAATTCCGAAGTAATCTTCACTTTTTTAACGGAAGACAGTTTCTTCTTTAAGGACTCTGTCGCAGTGGAAATTACCGGATACTCCAAATCTCCCCAGAAGTCATCTTCCAAATACCGTTCATCCCAGTTCCAAAGTGCCAAAACAAGTTTTCCCTGATCAAATAGCTCTTGTCGCAATTCCTTTAAGTAAATAGAGTTTTCTAAAGTCGGACTGTATAATTCAATGATATGGGTAGCTCGACAGATCTCTGGAGATGAGGCTAAATATATTACAGAAATATTTAAGGGAACGGATAAGATTGGACAGGTGATATTAAGTAATTCTTTAAGTTTATATCCAAACCTTAGATTATCGGTTAGCAGCAACAAATTTTCGATTGGTTGTTTTTTAGCCAATGATTCCAAGATACGTTGTCCAACTTTTGGCAACCTATACATCCCCTTTATTCTTTTCTCCCCGACTCATTGCATTGTAAAGAAAACTTGGCTGGCACCAAGCCACAGGCGCAGGCGGCAGCCTTAGTTGCACTTATGCTTCAGAAAGTATGTAACAAAAATTATACTTTCTGTCTAGTGCAAGAAACCCAGTGCCCCTCTTTAATAAGTTGCAATTCCGAACCTGCTTCACGACACAGATCATTAGCATAGCTGCACCGAGAATGGAAACTGCATCCTAAGGGAGACTTATGCGGAGTCGGCATTTCACCCTCAAGTTCAACAAGAAGGGGTTTTTCCGGATTAATATTGGGTATAGATTGCAGAAGAACTTTAGTATAAGGATGGAGAGGATTATTAAATAACTCATTTGTGTCAGCTAACTCAATAATTCTGCCATAATACATAACTGCAACTTTATTGCTTAAATGCCTGACAACGGCCAGATTGTGCGAAATAAATAAAAATGCTAAATTTAAATCTCTTTGCAATTCTTTAAGCAAGTTGAGAATTTGGGCTTGCACTGATACATCTAAGGCTGAGGTGGGTTCATCAAGGACGATAAGTTTTGGATTTAGAGAGATCGCCCGGGCGATAGCCACACGTTGGCGCTGACCTCCACTCAGTTCATGGGGAAACCTGCCTAAGTATTCCTCCCCTAATCCTACTTTATCTAGAAGTTGCCTTACCCTTTCCTTCCTCTTTTGTTTATCCCGCCATCCATTTAAGCGTAAAGGTTCTTCGACAATCTGTTCGATTTTAAATCTCGGGTTCAGCGAAGATTGCGGATCTTGAAAGACAATTTGAATTTGTGATTTTAAAGCTCGCTGCTGGGCCTTGTTGAGATTTGCTAAACTTTGACCCTCAAACAGGATCTCTCCACTGGTTAAATCTAAGAGATTAAGCACCAAATATCCTAAGGTGCTTTTTCCACAACCGGATTCACCCACTAAACCCACCGTCTCACCGGGATAGATATCCAAGGATACTTCATTGACGGCTTTATAAGATAACCCTTTTCCAGATCCGCGAGCAGGAAACTCCTTTCCCACCCTTTGTAAGGAAAGAAGCGGCTTAAACATGATCTTCCTCCCTCCAGCAGGCTACATAATGATTTTCAGAAACTGTTGTCAACTGTGGCCGAAGCTCCATGCAGGTCTTTTCAACTAAATCACACCGTGGGTGGAATCGACATCCGGCTGGGGGAGTTAATAAGTTTGGTACGCTCCCCGGGATAGATTGCAGCTCTGTTTCAGAGTGATCGGGATTAGGTAAGGCTTTTAAGAGAGCTTTCGTATAAGGATGACACGGTTCGTGTAAAACTTTGGTCACTGGGCCAATCTCTACAATATTACCACAGTACATTACCGCAACTCGCTGACAGGTTTGCGCCACCACAGCTAAGTCGTGAGTTATTAAAAGCACCGAGGTCCCAAGTTGATCAGCAGTCTCCTTCATGAGCCTTAAAATCTGGGCTTGGATGGTAACATCAAGTGCGGTTGTAGGCTCGTCTGCCAGCAAAAGTTGTGAGCCGCAGCTAAGCGCCATGGCTAAAAGGACTCTTTGCCTCATGCCGCCGCTTAACTCGTAGGGATACTCCTTTACAACTTTCTCTGGATTTTGTATATGAACCTGTGTTAACCAGCGAACCGCTTCCGCCTTCGCTTCCTTATTAGATAACCCTTTATGCAATTTGAGGATTTCCACCATTTGTTTACCAATTTTATAGGAAGGATTCAAGGCATTCATGGGCTCCTGAAAAACCATGGAAATCTTTTTGCCTCTTAGGCCTTGGAACTCTTTCTCCGATCTCCCAATCAATTCCTTCCCTTCGAACATAATTGAACCCTTAGAGATCACAGCGCTCCTTGCAGGCAGTAATCCAAGCACAGCGTTGGCTGTAAGAGATTTCCCTGAACCCGACTCACCCACTAATCCTAAAAACTCTCCGGGAAAAAGCTCTAAATCAATCCCATTTAGGACTCGGGCTACTCCAGCATAATTGAGAAAGCCAACATGAAGATCACTAATTTTCAGAAGAGGTTCCATGACTTTCCCCCTAATTACGGAAACGCGGATCAAGCATATCTCGAACCCCATCTCCAAATAGATTAAACCCTATGACCGTAATGAATATAGCGATGCCTGGGAAAGACGCATACCACCATTGATCAAGCAAGTAGATTCTACCCATACTCACCATGGCTCCCCACTCCGCTGCCGGTGGTTGAGCCCCCAAACCAATAAAGGACAGCGTCGCAGCAATCAAGATAGCTTCCCCAATCCCTAGTGTTGCTTGCACAACAACCGGAGCTAAACAATTAGGTATAATATGACGACTTATGATCCAAACTTTAGGCGCGCCAAAGGTTTGAGCTGCCTTAACAAATTGCCTTTCTTTGATGGACAGAGCCTGTCCACGGACCAAACGAACATAAACCGGGATTTTTACAATCGCAATGGCCAGAATACTATTGCGAAAATTAGCTCCTAAGGCAGCAGATAAGGCTAGAGCCAAGACCAAGCTTGGAAAGGCTAACATGATATCCATAAGACGCATAACTGCTTGATCAACTTTACCCCCTAGTAATCCTGAAACACTCCCTATGACTATACCAAACAGCCCTGCAATACCAACAATCCCTACACCAGCTAATAGAGAAAGCCTTGCCCCATAAATTATCCGACTCAGTATGTCACGCCCCAGCTCATCCGTCCCCAAAAGATAAATGCTGCCCGGAGGTTTCAAACGGTCTGTCAAGTTCAATGTATAGGGGTTATGCGGTGAAACTAACGGAGCTGCCAGAGAAACCATTACTACCAAAAAAATAATGACTGCGCCTGTTACGGTCAAGGGGTAACGCTTTGTAAAATACCTAAGATATCTAAACTGAGCCAACGTTAGTTCACCCCTTAATCTGCGGATCTAGGATAGGATACAGCAGGTCAACTACCATATTAATTATGACGTAAATGGTAGCTACTAAAATTGTGAAACCCATAATAGCTGGAAAATCAAGAAAGGAAATAGAATCTACCACATATTTACCCATACCGGGCCAAGTAAAAATTGTTTCCGTTAAAATAGCTCCCCCCAAGAGCTCACCAAAGGTTAAACCGATCAAGGTCACCGTGGGTATTAAAGCATTTCGCAAAGCATGCCGATAAATAATTCGATAACGAGGAATCCCATTGGCAAGTGCTGTCTTAATGTAGTCTTGCTCAAGCACCTCGATCATACTGGCCCTCACTAAGCGAGCAATTGTAGCCAGTTGAATATAACCTAAACAAATGGTTGGTAAAACCAAATGCAAGATACTGCTTTTGAGGGCAACCCAGTCTCCCGTCAGGATACTGTCTAACACGTAAAGCCCGGTTATTTGGGTAGGCGGATTAATAAAAGAGTCCAGTCTGCCGGACCCGGGCAGCCAACCCAGATGCTTGTAAAATAACAGCAAGACCATCAAACCCAGCCAAAACAACGGTGTCGAGACCCCTAAAATCGCCAGAACTCGGGTGCCATGATCAATGGGAGTATCTCGGTAGGCTGCAGATAGCAAGCCGAGTCCTACTCCACTAATCACTGCAAATCCCATGGCAAAGAGTGTTAATTCAATGGTTGCGGGAAAATAGGTCAAAAGTTCGCTTAGAACAGGTCGTTGGCTACGGATAGAGATTCCTAAATCCCCTTGTAATAACCCTCCCAAATAGTCAAAGTATTGGAGCCAAACTGGTTTATCAAGCCCCATAACATGTCGCAGGTTTTCCAAGGTTTGGGCGTCTGCTCTTTGTCCAAGCAGCATGCGTGCCGGATCACCCGGCACGACATGCGAAACAAGAAAAGTTACAAGTGAAACCCCTAGAAGAACAATAAGGAGTTGGCTCATTCGTTTGACTGCTGATTTAAGGCCACTCATTTTATTACCCCATTTACTTGTTCATCATTTCGAAATTATACATATCCTGAAGCATAGGATTGAAGACAAAACCTTGTACGGATTTTCGCATAGGTAATTGATAGTTTTTCTGAACTAAGAAAACATAAGGCGCATCCTGCACAATAAGCTCCTGAGCCTGTTTATATAAGTCGGTTCTCTGCGCTTGATCATTGACACTGGCTGCTTTACGGACAAGTTGATCGACTTGGTCATTTTTGTAGAAGGCACGATTGCCAGCTAAGCCGAAATTGTCAGAGTCAAACCAATAATTCATAAACATATAAGGATCCGCATAATCAGGACTCCAGACACCCAGTGTCAGATCGAAATCCCCTGCATCAATTTTTTCCCGTTGAGCAGCATAAGCGATTTTTTGCAAATTGACTTTAATCCCGATCTCAGAAAGATTATTTTGGATAATTTGGGCCTCTTGCTCCCACCAAGCTTTGTTATCGGAATACATAAAATTAAGTGTCAAGTCTTTAACACCGGCTTCCTGCAATAAAGACTTAGCCTTTTCAACGTTTTTGGTATATTGGAACAGGTCAAACTGATAACCCCACAGCCCCTGCGGAACAGGGCCACGCATTTGAGTGGCATTTCCCTGCCAAACACTTGAAATGATGCCTTGATAGTCTATAGCATAAGAAATTGCTTGTCGGACTTTAGGGTTATTAAGGCCAGGTTTTTGCGTATTTAAGTACACATAATCAACCATCAGGCTCGGGGTATTAAAGACAACTAAATCTTGATTACTCTTTAACTCTTTAAGCTGATCCACTGGAATATTTTCTGCAATATCAACATCCCCTTTTTCCAAGGCCATGCGCTGGGAAGAGGGATCTTTGATAATCTTTACATTAATTGTAGCCAAATTTGGTTTCTCCCCTGAGTAATTGGGATTGGCTGTTAGTTTAAGCGACTGTTCAGGAATCCACTCTGACAAAACATAGGGGCCACTGCCAGCAGTGTGATTAGCTAACCAGCTTTGTCCCAAGTCACCGTCTTTCTCTTCCTTCATAACAGCAGGGTTTACTATGCCTCCACCATTTGTTGCCAAGGTCGAAAGAAAGGCTGGAAAGACTGTTTTCAGTTTAAATACAACAGTATGTGGATCAACCACTGTCACGCTTTCTAAACTGGGAAATGCGTCAGAGGGTCCTTTTTTTATTTTCATTAACCTATCAAAAGAATATTTGACGGCTGCAGCATCCAGAGAAGTACCATCTGCAAATTTATGATTTTCTTGTAAAATAAATGTCCAAGTTAACCCGTCCGGAGAAATACTCCAGGACTTCGCTAAACCAGGCTCGACCTCAGTACTGCTTCCTTTGAAGTTAACAAGGCGCTCGTAAGCCGGATAACTAATTTTCCAGGCTGAATTGTCCATAGCCACAGCCGGATCAATCGTTCCCAAATCGGCTGCAGTCGCTATCACCAAGCTTTTATCCTGGGTGGTTGAAGACTCTTGAGGTGCATTAGCTGACTTTGCACACCCTGCTAAACTAGTCAGGACTAGGATACTAATAATTAGAACCAATACTCTTCTCATTTTTCTCTCCTCCTTCTAAATATTAATCAAATATGTTCCCTAAGTTGATATAAAGATAAAGCTGCTCACCCCCTCTATAAAACTACCTAATTAAAACCTCATCAAGATTAAATACCGTTAAATTTTTTTTAATGAGAGTGAAGAAAATTCTCATACTTATACCTTTAGGAGTTTCTCAAAGTTAATTTCTTTATTAAAAAACGAGGCCCAAGAAAAAAACTGTAAAGTTTAAGTCTTGAGCCCCGTTGCTCTTCAAAGCTGTAATTTTTACTCAATTGTATTCGCGGCTTGTACAAGTGTCAATAGATTACTCAGATGTATACAAAATATCTTTCAATGCTTCTCAAACGCCCCAATCATGTATAACCCACGAAGATTGTTCAGTCGAATAGGATTAAGGCCATAACCTCTAAATCAACTGTCCCTGTATTTTCAAGCGAATGGCTTTCTCCATTTTTAGTAATGATTACATCTCCGGGTTTAACCGGTTTTTGATCTCCGTTATCATTGATTAGGCCTTCTCCACTTAGAATGACATAGGTTTCAGTATCTCCTACATGTTCATGATAACCAATGGAGGTCCCAGGTTTTAAGACATTTTTAGCAAATAACCGACCTTTAGCATTAAATTCATTCTTTTCTGTTTCAAGAAAGTGTGTCATTTGAATTTCACCTTTCCCTCCACGGAAGTTAGAGACTCTATCTGTCCTTAAATCCTTTGAATGTTTTATCATATTCTTGCTCCTTTATAATAAATTTAGAGAAATTATATCATAATCAGCGGTTAATATCTTCGTTCTCACGAAATCACTGCAGTAATGACTGTTTGTATTTACCTGAAACTTTATGATATAATTTTTTCCAAATTTAGGTTTCAATTAAAGCTAATTAAAGGAGTCTATATGAATAACAATTTACTGGAAAAATATGCCCATCTCATTGTAAAAACAGGTATAAACCTCCAAGACAATCAAACGCTTGTTATTTCTGCTCCTATCGAATGCGCATCATTTACGCGCTTGGTCGCTCAAAAAGCTTATCAAGAAGGCGCAAGGGATGTTGTGATTCAGTGGAGGGATGAATTATTCTCAAAGATCCGCTATCTCCATGCTCCAGAAGAGATTTTTGAAGAATTTCCAGAGTGGCAAAAGGAATTTTACCTTTCCTACGTACATCAAGGAGCTGCTTTCTTAAGCATAGCTGCTTCAGACCCTGAGCTAATGAAAGATGTCAGTCCGGAAAGAATCACCAAGTCCCAAAAAGCAAGCAATACCGCCCTCAAAGATTATCGGGATCGGCTCATGAGCAACAAAAATACCTGGTGTGTTGTCTCGATACCGACAGCATCTTGGTCCAAGAAAGTCTTTCCACACCTTTCTGAGGAAGAGTCAATTGAAAAGCTCTGGGATGTCATCCTAAAAACGGTACGTGCCGACACCGAGAATCCTATCGATTCTTGGGAAAAACATAAAGCTAATCTTAAAACAAGAATGGATTTTTTGAATTCGCTTGCCTTAACGTCTCTTCATTACAAAAATTCCTTAGGAACTGATTTAATAATTGAGCTTCCTGAAAATCACATCTGGCTGGGCGGTTCAGAATTTACTCCTGATGGTATTGAGTTTATTGCTAACATGCCTACAGAAGAGGTATTTACGTTACCTAAGAAAACAGGCGTGAATGGCAAAGTCGTCAGTTCGTTGCCTCTAAACTACAATGGAAACCTTATTGAGAATTTTTCTATGACATTTAAAGACGGTAAGATTGTCGATTTTAGTGCAGAAAAAGGGTGTGAGACGCTAAAGACAATTATTGAGACCGATGAAGGCTCCCATTTTCTCGGTGAGGTCGCTTTGGTACCCTATGATTCTCCCATCTCAAATTCCAATATCTTGTTTTTCAATACTCTCTTCGATGAAAATGCCTCCTGCCATTTAGCATTAGGAAAGGCCTATCCCGTATGTATGAAAAATAGCGCGGATTTAACCCCAGAAGACTTTCCGAAACTGGGAATCAACGAATCTCTGGTGCATGTAGACTTTATGATCGGAACAAGCGATCTGGAAATCTCAGGGATGACTTCAGACGGCAACTCAATTCCCATCTTTAGAAACGGCAACTTTGCTTAGTCACTTTCTCATCGCCTTTTAAAAGAAATTGAACCATGGTATAATTTTACAAAGGAAGTGTTTTATTTGGAAGAAATACCATTGGAATTCGAGTTCAAACGATGGGAACGTATTGATAGTGTAATTTACGATATGACACCACCTCCCTCATCCCAACACCAAGCTATTGTAGGGAATTTATATGGTGAATTTTATACATATCTAAAAGGTAAACAGTGCAAGGCCTTTCCTGCCCCTTTTGGGGTATGGTTGGATGATGAAAATGACAACTACGTTGAACCTGATATAACTATGGTATGTGATCAATCAAAGATACATCAAAAAGGCTGTGTCGGGGTTCCAGACCTTGTGGTTGAGGTATTGAGTCCGTCAACAGCGTTAAAAGACAAGCGAGTCAAATTAAGACGCTATCGATTGTCAGGAGTACGCGAATACTGGATAGTCGATCCATTTAATAAGATCGTGGAAGTTTATAAATTTTCTAAGAATGTATTTACTGAACCAGAAGTGTACGGGAAAGACGAAACAATAATAGCTGGGATATTTGATGACTTAGCAATTGACTTACGCAATATATTTGACTAAGGTTCTTTGAGCAAGCAAGTGAACTCGTTCAGCTAAAGCTGAACATCGGGACTTCGGTAGGGGATTCTACCCCCACCGAAGTAGAAATCGGAACACCCACTTAAAGAAGTGGGAGTCTCGGAATTGATTAAGGGGTCTGTTCATTTCGTATGAACAGACCCCTTAATTTATTTTTTATATTTATTCATTTATCAAAGTTCCATGGCCCTCTTAGCCCAAAGTGAATCGGCTAATATGGCACTTCCTACCCCGATTAAATCTGCCTTTTTCTCAGCTAAAAGCCGTTCGGCCGCCTCTGGTTCTGTTATACCGCCAGTTAAAATAACCGGGATGGACACAACTTCTTTAATAGCCTGACTAATTGGAGCAAAATATCCTTGCTCGGTTAATCCCGGTACTATAAATCCTGAAAAGCCCCCAGAAATATAGGGTGCACCCCCATAAAATTCTAACAGTTTCCGTATTCTTAAGTGAAAGGAAACGTCATTATTCGTCATCATCTAGCATATATCTGCGATAAAGGCAAAATAGCCCATTTAAAGGAAGGTGCATTCTTGCGATGGCTAAAACTATAAATGTTTTACAAAATTCCCCGCATACAATTTTGGCTGTACTTGGCGGTTGTATAGGAGTTTTGATATGTTTGATATATACATTTCTTCCAACAGCATTACACTTAAATTTATTTGTTATGATCACTGTCATCCTTGTTGTCAACGGATGGCTTTTGGGGTTAATAATTCGCAGATTATTCATCAACGGATACAGGGATACTCTCACCGGATTAGGAAATAAAAATATGTTTTATAACACCCTCAAAAATGAAATGACCCGTACACGAAGCAAAGACTTATGTCTAGCGATGCTGGACCTAGACAACTTCAAGCAAATAAATGATACCTTTGGTCACATTGCTGGAGATACTGTTTTAAAGAAACTGGCTGAAATATTAAAACAAAATACTCGAGGAACAGATTCTGTAGTCAGGTGGGGCGGTGAGGAGTTTGCTATCGTAATGCCGCACACTAGTATGCAAGGGGCATATGCACTACTGGAAAGAATCAGAACCATTATTGAATCCTATGATTTCGGTCCACAAATTAACTCAAGGCAGATAACTTTCAGTTCTGGTGTGGTGTCCTACATAAATTTGTCCAAAGTTATGCAAACGAAAACCAATGAGTTAAATCCGTTAGACCTCTTCGTTAACCTAGCCGACAAAGCAATGTATCGAGCTAAAGCATCGAAAAATACTGTTGTCAGATGGAATGAAGAGTATTGTGCCTAGGAGTTGACCGTGCTAGGTGAATCCGTATAAAAAACAAAGGCTGTTGCTTAGATCCTGCAATCGATCAGGACCCCAAGCAACAGCCTTTGCTGGTTTAATTATTTCTTTATCAATTCCGAGACACCCACTTCTTCAAGTGGGTGTTCCTTATTCTACTTCGGTGACGATAATCTCCAGTGGGGATCATCGTACTGGAGACTTACGTCACTGAAGTCTCGATCTGCAGTTTTACTGAACGAGTTCACTGCTTAGAGAACTTTCTAAGCTGAGAACTAAAGTACTTCTATTTGTCCAGATAGTCTTTCGTTTCCACCGGTAGTCCCTTGGCTTTCAAGCGCGCTTCCACAATCTCTTTGATGATGGAATAGATAAGCACAAAGAGCGGCACACCGATAATCAGTCCGATGAATCCGAAGAATTTACCCCCTATTAGGATTGCAAAGAGAATCCAAAAAGAAGAGATGCCCAAGGAGTCTCCAAGGATTTTCGGTCCGATGACATTCCCGTCCAGTTGCTGCAAGATAAAGATGATGATAAGGAACCAAAAGGCCATGATCGGCGATTCAAAGAAGATGATGATCACTGAAGGAACAGCTCCGATGAAGGGACCGAAGAAAGGGATGATGTTAGTAACCGTAATGATGAAAGTAACCAGCAAGGTGTAAGGCATATCCACGATGGTGAGGATGATAAAGGCTAATAATCCGATAATCAAGGAGTCGAGGATTTTGCCGCCAAGAAATCTGCTGAAGATTATTTGGGTGCGTCTCAAAATCTCAAGGACTTTATCTGCATTCTTCACGTTGAAAACACTATAGTTGAGTTTCTTCGCCAAACTGATGAACTGCTCTTTTTCTGCCAACATGTAGATAGAGATGATGATACCGAGAAATACGTTCCAAAGGGAGAGGGCAGTGTTTCGAAGGAAGGAAAGCGCTATGGGAACCAGGTCCTCTGCAACGTTACTAATGAAGATCGCCAGCTCGTCCAAGCGTTTATTGATGAAATCGACAACCTCCGATGGAAGCAGAATATCGTCAGACAGATACTTGATGTATTCCGTCGTGGAGCGCACATATTCCGGGATGTTCCGGACAAGCCCGGTGATGCTCGCGACGAGCTGGGGGAAAATAAAGGCCAGGAAAAGATACACAAAAAAACTCGAAACCAGATACGCTAGGAAAAGGGACAAAATATGGAACCACGATTCCTTAATTTTTTTCAGAGATGGAATCTTTCCTAGCTGCTTTTTAAAGAAGTTTAAAAGGAAGTTCACGAGATAGGCGATAACGAACCCGTAGATAAATGGGTAGAGAGCGGAAAAATAACCCGCCAATACTCGGGTGAAATTGTCCAGTCCCGACATGACAAGAAAGAACAGGATACTGGAAGCAATGACAATGAAGCTGTACATCGCGATGGTAGTGTATTTCCTATTCCAATTACAATTTAAATCCACATTAACCTCCAATAATTTCGCAATCGATGATGTGATGCAATACCTAGAATATTAAAAACTCAGCGTTTGGAAGTGTCCATTCTTCATTGAAGACTTGACTATTATTAAGCTTATCTAAATATACCTTTTTTTATATATCATTGACAATAACTAAGCTGGTAAAACAGCATAAGAAAACCTATCGAAGGTCTTTGGTCAATAGATTTTTTCTTGTATTCAGCTTTTGCAATCCTTGTGAAGCGGAATTTTTGGACGATGTTCAAATTAGTGAACCAATCTTCTCAAGCAAAAGCAGTCGGGTCATGCCGACTGCTTTTATAATTGCTAATGCTCTTGACAATATCTTCAAAGGGTGTATTATTGTATTAAGTTATTAATACAATAATACAAGGGGTGATACAAATGCCATGGGAATTAAAATCTGACAGACCTATTTACACCCAGCTAATTGAACAAATTGAGCTGATGATATTTTCCGGTGTTTATCCCTTGGGGTCAAAACTCCCTTCGGTACGGGATATGGCCCAAGAGGCCGCGGTAAATCCCAATACCATGCAGAAGGCTCTGGTGAAGTTGGAGGAAGATGGCCTGATAATTACGCACCGCACAAGCGGTCGGTCGATTACGGAGGATGCACGAATGGTTGAAATGGCAAAAACTAAGTTGGCTCAGGAGCAAATCTCAGAATTCCTTGAAAAAATGCAGTTGATGGGCTTTGAGCAAAAGGAGATCTTAACCATTATTGATAACATGGTAAAGGGGATGAAAAAATGAGCACTATCTTAGAATGTAACGACCTCACCAAAAAATTCGGAAGCAAAACAGCCGTATCTGCCGTTAATCTAAAGATAGAGCGCGGGCAAATTGTAGGACTTCTGGGGCCTAACGGCAGCGGCAAAAGCACCATCATTAAACTTGCCAACGAACTCTTGACCCCCACCAGTGGGAATATTCTTATTGGGGGTAAGAAACCAGGTACCGAGACCAAGAAAATCGTATCCTACCTCCCGGAAAAAACTTATTTGAATGATTGGATGCGGGTACACCAAATTATTGAGCTGTTCTCCGATTTCTATGATGATTTCAAACCGGAAAAGGCTTACGATATGCTTAAAACTCTCAATATCAACCCTGATGACAGGCTGAAAACTATGTCCAAAGGAACGAAGGAAAAAGTGCAGTTAATTCTTGTTATGAGCCGGGAAGCAGAACTTTATCTTTTGGATGAACCTATTGGCGGCGTGGACCCAGCTGCCAGGGATTATATTCTTCAAACTATTCTCCGCAATTACAATGAAAATGCAACGGTGATTATCTCGACCCACCTGATTTCAGATATAGAGAATATCTTGGATTACGTAGTTTTTATCAATCAGGGCCAAGTGGTTTTGACCTCTTCTGTCGATAATATCCGAGACGAGAAAGGTAAATCTGTCGATGCTTTATTCAGGGAGGTGTTCAAATGTTAAGCAAGCTTTTAAAGTACGAAATTAAAGCTACCGGAAGGATATTTCTGCCACTATTCCTCGCTTTGCTGACGTTTGCCGGAATCACACGATTTATCTATTCAATAGGTCCGGAGAAATGGGACACCCCCGCAAGCATCAGCATGGCTATCTATATTATCATTATGGTAGGGATGTTCGTCATGACCTTTATTATGATGATTCAACGCTTCTATAAAAATCTGCTTTCCGATGAAGGCTATTTGATGCTTACTCTGCCCGTAAAGCCCTGGAAGCATATTTTCAGTAAGCTTCTGGTTTCTATGCTGTGGATGCTGACCAGTGTGATCGTCGCCTTGATGTCGATCTTCATTATAACTCTCGAAAAAGGAGACATCACCAAAATCGCTGTGGGATTAGCAAGTTTTTATGACCAAGCTTTTGCACATTTGGGCGCTTCGATGTACCTTTTCTCGTTTGAGATTATTATAGGTCTTTTAATAACCCTAGCTTCAGGCATCTTGATTTTATACGCCTCAATTGCCCTTGGACACTTATTCAGCAAGCACAAAATGCTAGCCTCCTTCGGAGCATTTATTGTCCTCAGTACTCTTTCCCAGATCCTTTTCAAGTTTATCAGTTTGGTCCCTGGAATGGACTATTTTGCCAATATCCATATCTCTTCCAATGATTTCATCGGCATGCAGCATGCAATTCAATGGGCGATGGCTTTGGGAATCATTTACACCGGTCTTCTATGTGCAGCCTACTTTGCAGTGACTAATTTTATTTTAAGCAAACGACTGAATTTGGAATAAGGCAGACTGATAGCCTTTTGCGTATTACATTTTATTATGAACTCGGTCAGGATTGAAATAATCCTGGCCCTTTTCTTTTAAAAGCCGTTCTAAGCTTACAGACATTTTTTAATCCCTTCAGAATATATAACAAAAAAGAACTCTGTTTCTGGAGGTTGATGCAATGACTGAAATCAATTGTAAAAGTCATAAAAGAGGGCAATACTCTGACCCATCTCCCTATCCCGAGGTGAAAGTCCTTAGTCCTAATCTCAATTATGCTGAAATACTAATGGATGACTATGCGGGTGTAGTCAGTGAGTTCACTGCCATTAGTCAGTACCTTTATCACTATTTCTTATTTAAGCAAATTGATAAAGAGCTTGGAGAGTTACTAGAAAATGTATCAATAACTGAAATGCACCACATGAATATCTTGGCAGACACAATAACAAAGCTTGGGGGAAATCCATTAATTAGGGGTTCCAACAGTACACATCGCAATTTCTGGTCAGGAAAGTTCATTTATTACGGAACTAATCTTTGTGAACAATTAAAGGCAGACATTGATGCTGAGTATAAAGCAATCTCAGAATACCAAAAACATATTTGCTATATTGCAGATTCACAGATACAAGCAATACTTCAGCGAATTATTTTGGATGAAAAAGTACATATCCGCCTCTTCAATCAAGCACTTCGCAAGTTTTGCGGTTGTCAATATTTACCTCCTGAATGATAACTAGGGTTTTACCTTTGTCATTATATTTGAAATCTTAAACAATATAATTTCAAACTGCATAAAACTAAAAACCTTCCCGCAGCTGATAATTAATTTAGCACGGGTTGTTTTTTTTACACCGAATTACTTTTATTTTATACTTGACGATGTTAAATGATCGGAGTAAACTATGTTAGTATTCTTACAGTTGGTATTCTTACAGTTAGATTTCTAACTAGATAGGTGGTGTAGAGATTGAATTATTCAGAGACTAGGGAATTACATGATCTACTATTTAGCTTTATGGATATGTTTCACGAAAAATTCCTTTATTCCTTTCGAAAAAATAATGAAAGTAAAACTGGAATGAAGAAAAATCACGCCAAAATCATCATGATGTTATATCGGTTTAAAAGTCTGACCTCCACAGAAATTGCTAGGATGTTATATATGGAGAAAGGCAGCGTAACCACATTAATAGACCAATTGACAGAGTCTGGTTTTGTTGTTCGTTGCAATGTTGCTAATGACCGTCGAAAGTCCTTAGTTTTGCTGACTGATTCCGGAAAAGCACAGATGGAGATTATTATTGCAAATCACATCCAAAGTATGGACGAACTATTTCACGATGTAGATTCCAATGAAATGGAGCAATTTGCAGACAACCTAAAGAACGTCGTGAAATTTATGAACAAATTATAGAAGGTGGATTATTTATGAGTAATGAATTAGCTATGGGAAAACAGAACATTGGCAGTTTGCTTTGGAAATTCTCTCTGCCAGCCATCGTCGGTATGCTGGTGAACGCACTTTATAATATTATTGACAGAATATTTGTTGGCCGCGGAATTGGATCACTGGCCATTGCGGCGACTACTGTGGCCTTTCCAATCATGCTTATTATGATGGCCTTTTCGATGCTGATAGGAATTGGGGCTACTGCGTTAATCTCGATACGTCTGGGAGAACGGAAAAAGGAAGAAGCGGAAAAAATCATCGGCAACGCCTTAACGATGTTAATTATCTTACCCCTAATTATATCGATCATCTATCTCCTTTTTTCTGATCCCATTCTGATTCTATTTGGTGCCAGTCCGGAAGTCTTACCATATGCCAGAGATTTCACGCACATCATCATGTTGGGTTCCGTTTTAGGCTCACTCGGTATGGGCATGAACAACTTCATAAGAGCAGAAGGCAATCCCAGATTGGCCATGATTACACAACTGACGGGCACGTTTATCAATGTGGTGCTAAACTATATTTTTATCTTTAAAATGGGCTTAGGCATTAAGGGATCAGCTTTAGCAACAATATCAGGTCAGATGGTTACGACGCTCTTGGTATTAAGCTATTTCTTTTCAGGACGAAGCATAGTGAAAATTAGGTTGAGAAATATGAAACCTCAGATCGCAATACTAACCAGTATCGTTGCCATAGGATTCGCACCTTTTGCTATGCAGCTTGCTAACAGTCTTCAAAATCTAATACTCAACAAAAGTCTGTTCGCCTATGGCGGAGATTTAGCTTTGTCTGCCGTAGGAATTATTATGAGCGTCTCTATGTTACTATTGATGCCTGTCGTAGGCGTTAGTCAGGGAGCTCAACCCATTATTGGTTATAATTATGGAGCGAAGCAATATGCCCGAGTAAAAGAGACTTTACAGAAGGCAGCCATCGCAGGTACAGGGATCTCTATCATTGGCTTTTTAGCTATATATCTATGGCCAACACAAATTGTGGGACTGTTTAGCAACAACGATGTGGCACTTACGAAAATGACGGCTGATGCCATGCTTGTATATTTTGCGTTGTGCCCTTTGATTGGTTTTCAAATTATTGGTTCCAGTTACTTTCAAGCAGTGGGAAAAGCAATCCCCTCCATTATACTCAGTCTATCCCGACAGGTTTTACTGTTTATCCCTCTCTTAATATTCTTGCCGAAATTCTGGGGAATCGACGGCATCTGGAGAACAGCCCCTATTGCAGATGGATTAGCAACACTATTAACCGCTATCCTGATTTATTTAGAAATGAAACACATTGCTAAGATGCGGCATGATCAAGCATCAAGCGAAGACAAGAAGATGGATCATGCTGCCGTAAACCATTTTGGGGGCACCGATAATAGACCCTCCCCTATAACTGGACGAAGCTAGGCATTGTCTGAAAGTCGATCTCAGCCAGCACGTCTAAGTGGAAATACCCTCCTGCGTTAAAATTTGCGCAGGAGGGTATTAATCTTTGCAGTCCGCCGCGCTTGAACACACCCGATGTTTCAGATCACTGGAATAATCTCCACAACCTCCCCCTATTCCACGGTCTTGCCTGCATCTCCATGACCCGATTACAAGTTTCCTCCATCACTTTGTCAATCTATCCTAAAACAATTGCAAGGAAGCAGGACTTCAAAAACTAGTATTGAATACTAACAGCAACAACAGTGTATTCGAGGGGGGCCTATGCAGAATAATAAAAGAAGAGTGCATCAGATTGATATAAGTCTCCAAAAGCTGTTAGGATTAGGTGAATGCCATGATTTCTTATAATGTCTTTTCTCTGTCCTTAATGGTGAGCACGCTCCTGCCGGTAGCCGGTTTTGTAATTATTATTCTTTTATCCTTCTTCGAGAAGGAAGTTAATATTTTGGAAATTGAAAACAGAAGAGTTTGTCTTGAGCATGACTTACAGCAAAGCCAATTCATGCAACTCAACCAGCAGATCCAGCCTCATTTTTTGTTTAATACGTTAAATGCCATTACCAGTCTGGGACGATTAGGACGCCTAGAGGACTCGGTCAAAGCCGTGGAAAATCTGTCTCTTTTTCTAAGATACAACTATATGGAAAAAGAACCGCTTGTGACCTTTGAAAAAGAGTTAAAACATACGGAAAACTATCTTTGTATTCAAAAGACTAGATTTGGGGAAAAACTACAAACCGTGATTGAAATCGACTCCAAGGCCAGAGATACTCTCCTACCTCCCTACACCCTGCAAACCTTGGTTGAAAACGCCTTTAAACACGGATTGGATAAAAAGACAGGCCAGAAGTTTCTCAAAATATCCCTGTATCGTCAGGGCAACTGGGCCTCCTTAATTGTTACAGACAACGGACCGGAGCTTAGAATTGAGGAGGCCTTCCTTTCTAGCGGTATCGGCTTAAAAAACCTGCGTAAGCGCTTGGAAATGACCTTTGATATGAGGACGGAATTAAAAATTCAAAGGAAAGAAGAAATGACAGAGGCCAGTATCGTCTGGCCCTACACTCCGGAGGTTAAACTATGAAGCTATTATTGGTTGATGATGAACCCTTGGAACTAGAACAACTCACTCACATGATAAAACAGAAATGGCCAGTATGGGAGATCTATTGTGCCGAAGAAACCTCTCAAGCTCTTAAACTATCCCGGGATTATAAGTTTGTGCTGGCTTTTATTGATATCCATCTACCCGGCATCTCAGGCTTAGAGCTTATTGAAACTCTGAAGGGAGACAATCCCGATCTGAGTTTTATCATCACAACCGCCTATCAGGACTTTGCCTATGCTCAAAAATCCATCAAGTTAGGCGTTGTCGATTATTTAGTTAAGCCTATCATTGCCGGCGAATTGGACGAAGCGATTGAGAAGTTCATTGAACGCAGTGGGTATTCCCCGTCTAAAACCGTCGTCGTTGAGCAAGTCTTAGATATCATCAGCAGTGATTTTAGTCAAAAAATTAGCCTAGAAAGCCTAGCTGAAGCTGTACACGTCAGCCCGACCTATTTGAGCAAGAAATTTTCGGATGAAATGGAACTCAGCATTCCTTCTTATATAATGAAATACCGAATTGAAAAGGCTAAGTCTCTACTCCTCAAACATCCAGATTACAGCATGGCTTTGATAGCCGATGTCGTTGGTTTTCATAGTCAAAACTATTTTAACAGCATTTTCAAAAAATACGAGGGGTTAACCCCCAGTAAGTATAAAGAACTGAAGAGTGGTCGTTATGATTAACTGGTATATCCCCTTATATCTTGGGGTTATCCTAATCCTTTTTCTGTTCCCGCATATCGGATCATTTCCCAATCTGCAAGTCTACACCGAAGGACGATCCGGATTTGGTGGGCTGAGTACAGGTACCAACCTCTTACTGTCGCGTCTGATTTCCGGGGATCTCCTGGCCTTCGCCATAATCTATGTACTTCTGTTTGGTGTTCTAGGTGGTATAGCCTTTGCCTTCACAGTCTTGGCCAGTCTCCTTATTTATGTCCTAATCCTTTACAAACTCCGTAAAAAGAAGGGGATTCAGAGTATCCATGACTTATTAAGAACACAATCCGATACCAATAGCTACAGATATCATTTGATGGTCTTGTTCGGGATAAATATAGGGAACATGCTCCTGCAGTTGGCAGCCTTAAAGTATTTACTAGGTCCCTATTTTCTCCAATCCAGTTATAGGATTGTGTTCTTTATGGTTGTCTTTTCCTTTATTTATGCAGGACTTGGAGGGTTTGAAGCCCTGAACAAGGGAGCCAAACCTCAAATGATCCTTGTCTTTTTCACCACAGCTTTGATCACTGTTTCCGTCTTCTTAGAAAAAGGCGTCTATGCCACCTACCAAGATCTTGTCATCATCCCTCTTAACCCGCTCAGTTTCTCGGAATGGACTATTCTTGTACTGACCGGAATTATCATCCTGACCTCCCAGTACCTCCTCGATCATTCCCTCTGGCACAGCGTATACCGGCTTAAGCCGCAACGGCAGTATTCCATCCTTTTGATCACCATATTCTGTGTCTTTGCCATATCCATGGGCTACTCGGCCATCACGATTTACGGGATGTCTGAAACAATACTCACCGGGAATATCATCCTTCAAGTCTTGGAGCAAAACAACTCGATTGTTTTGCTTAATCTATATATCATCACAGTCTTCATTGCCGTCTTTTCTTCCTACGCTCTCAATCTTTTCAGTTCCGTCTTACTCTATTATAAGTTCCGAGAGATTGATCACCCCGTCAAAGAGTCGAACCCAATTAAACGCGGGTATATTTTTTCACTCTTTATAAACCTGCTCGTCGGCACCTTTTTTCTCTTCCTGCTTTACAGTTCTCTAATCGAGGTAATCTCTGGCTTAGGCATTTTGTATGCCTCCCTGATCATCCCTTATCTGATTACCCTTTTCCGGACCACTTACTCTCAGAGATTTTTTGCTTATAGCGGCCTGATTCCCTTAATCTTGGGGGTTTATCTTCATATGAGGTTTGGTTTCTTTTACACGCCCATCCTCTGTTTAAGCTTAAGTATTGCTCTACAGGCTTGCCTTAGTTTCCTTGAAAAAATGCAGGAAATTATAAAAACTGGGTAAATTTTTGCAAAAGCCGCGCTGCGTCTCCTGATATAATACAGATTAAGTAGCATTGTATCGTTATGTAATAATTTTATAATTCTCTTGAGGTGAAAGTACAATGCCGCATTCAGGGTATCAAGAAGAGCTTAAGCGTTCGTTAACACTTGGAGATTTATTAATCTACGGAATCATCTTTATGGTTCCCATTGCACCCTTTGGGATTTTCGGCTATGTTGCCAGCAGTTCCAAAGGCATGGTTCCTCTGGTTTACCTAATTGGGATGACTGGCATGCTTTTCACAGCTTTAAGCTATGCACGTCTGGCAGAAGTCTTCCCTGTTGCCGGGTCCGTTTACTCATACGCCCAGCGGGGAATTAACGAGCATATTGGCTTTGTAGCCGGTTGGCTTATTCTGCTTGACTATATCCTGATACCTCCTCTGCTTTATTTAGTGAGTGCTACCGCTCTACATACCATGATTCCGTTTCTACCCAGGGCGGCTTGGGTAATCGTCTTCGTCTTTATCAATACCGTCATCAATATTTTAGGCATTGAGATTACGGCAAAAGCTAATAAAGTGATTGTCGCTTTGGAAATCATCGTTCTTTTAATTTTCCTTTTGGTTGGCATTACTGCAGTATATGTTCATATAAATGCGGCCCATTTTTCTCTTAAGCCCTTCATTAACAGGGAAGAATTCAATCTGCCTCTGCTGATGAGTGCTGCCTCCATCGCAGTACTTAGCTTCCTCGGATTTGACTCCATCTCCACTCTTACAGAGGAAGTAAAAGGGGATCGAACCGTTGCCGGCAAACTTGTAGGAAAGGCTATTATCCTAACCATTCCAATCATCGGGAGTCTGTTTATCCTTCAGACTTGGGTGGCTTCACTAATCGTATCTGACTATACGTCATTTCAGGATTTGAGCGGAGCCTTCTATGAAGTTGCCCAAATCGCGGGAGGAGACTGGCTAAGAGGGCTAAGCAGTGTAGCTACAGCCTTGGCTTGGGGTATTGCCAATGCCTTAGTTGCTCAAGCTGCAATCTCTAGGATACTCTTTAGTATGGCTCGTGACCATAAATTGCCTGCGATACTTGCTCTAATCCATCCCAAGTATAAGACGCCCTATATCAGTACGATCCTCGTAGCCTTAATTACCCTGGTGATCATTATGGCTGGCATTGGAATCGATGACTTGGCATCCCTGATCAACTTTGGTGCATTATCCGCCTTCCTTATCCTTCATATTACTGTTATTAATCATTTTATCATCCGGAAGAAGAGTCGGGATTATCTGAACCATCTTCTGCTTCCCGTCATCGGTCTCTTGATTATCGGCTATGTCTGGATGAGCCTGGGATTCTTGGCTAAAGAACTGGGTTTTGTCTGGATAAGTATTGGCCTGGTTTACATGATCGGTATGAAGCTTTTAGGTAAGGAAGGTTTTAAATCTGAGGAGTATTAAGGGGTTACATTAAGGACAAATCGTCTGCCTAAAATTAAGAAGGAGGAGTTTCGGTATGTTCATCTCTAAGGATACGCATTTCTTTGCCTTGGATAAAAACAACTTATCCGTTGCTCAAGTTGATTTACCCTGTGAGCTGACCTTGGAAACCTTGGACTGCTTTAGTGAGCAAATCAATTCCTCTCAGGATACTCTTGAAATTCTCGACTTTGAGCGCGTCAATCCCGCTACAGGTCCAGTTTTTCTAAACGGAATAAAGGCCGGGGATGTCATCTCAGTCACGATTCAGGCGATTCGGGTCAAATCACCGGGTAAAATGGTTGCTGCCCCTGATGCAGGTATTCTGGGCAGCCTGATTAAAAAATCAGAAACCCTGATTATCCCCATCGAAGGGGACACTGCTTGCTTTAAAAATTTACAATTACCCTTAACTCCAATGATCGGAGTCATTGGGATTGCCCCGGAAGGAGCAGGAGTACCCTGCGGAACTCCTGGAAGTCACGGCGGCAACATGGATTGCACCCTGATCAAACCGGGATCTACCCTCTATCTGCCCGTTCAGGTAGATGGCGGCCTGTTCGCACTTGGAGATTTGCATGCCGTCATGGGGGATGGGGAAATCATGGTTTCAGGCGTCGAAGTTTCCGGCGAGGTGGATGTAATCATCCGCAAGGTCGATAACTGGGAAATCAGCAATCCCGTCGTACAGACTGAAAAAGAACTGGCTTTCATTGCTTCGGCTCTAACCCTCGATCAAGCGATCGAAACAGCGACTATCGAGATGGCTCAATTCCTGACTCAGAGAAGTTCTCTCAGTCTCAACGAAGCCGGCATGTTAATGAGTGCCTGTGGTAACGCTCAGATCTGTCAAATCGTAGATCCTTTAAAGACTGCCAGATTTTCTATGCCTCTCAGTGTTCTTAATCAACTCAAAATTCTTTAAAATTCTTTTTAGAAAGGAAGGTTTTTATTTATGCCAAATATCGAGAATCCCCCGAACAGTTCAAGCCTAGAGGAATTTGGATATAAGCAAGAGCTTAAAAGAGCTCTCAGTTTTAAGGACCTGCTCTTCTATGGAATGGTTTTCATGGTTCCTATCGCTCCAATGGGCATTTACGGATATGTTACCGATGTCTCTAACGGGATGGCTCCTATGGCATATATCATTGGAATTATTGCTATGATTTTCACAGCATTGAGCTACGCCAGAATGTCGAAAGCCTTTCCGATGGCCGGTTCCGTCTACTCATACGCTTCTCGGGGAATCAATCCCTATGTAGGTTTTTTTGCGGGTTGGTCCTTACTTTTAGACTACATTCTCACCCCTGCCTTGGTTTACCTTGTTGCAGGTTATGCTCTGCAGGAGATCTTACCCATCCTTCCTTATTGGGGCTGGATCGCTCTCTTTGTTATTATCAACACGGTGGTAAATTTCCGCGGGATTGAGCTCACTGCTAAAACTAATATCGGACTGCTGATTTTTGAACTGTTTGTTCTTGTAATCTTTGTGGTCATGGCCTTTGTGGCAGTTTTGAAAGGGGCCGGCCAAGGTGCTTTCACCTTAGACCCCATTTGGAAACCTGAAGGTTTCAACATGGATATGGTCATGGCTGCCACTTCCCTGGCGGTTTTAAGTTTTTTAGGCTTTGACGCTATCAGTACTCTGGCTGAAGAAGCCAAAGAACCTCAGAAGATTGTTGGCAGAGCTACGGTAACGGCCTTAATTCTCGTCGGCGGACTCTTTGTTCTTCAAACGTACCTGGCCGGACTGCTCTGGCCAGATCACACCACCTTCCAAAACCCTGACACCGCATTCTACGCGGTCGCTCAAGTAGCCGGAGGAAACTGGCTTAGAATTCTTGTCGCTCTGGGGACAGCCGTGGCTTGGGGGATCGGTGACGGGCTCGTGGCTCAAGCCGCAATCTCCCGTCTGCTCTACAGCATGTCCCGTGACAAGATGATGCCCGCTTTCCTGGGTAAAATTCATCCCAAGTATCAAACTCCTTATATGAGCACTCTGTTTGTGGCTTTTATCGCAATTGCCATTGGTGCACTTCTTAGCATGGACCTCCTGACCTCTATGGTCAACTTCGGAGCACTGACCGGTTTCATGTTTCTGCACGCTTCCGTGGTATCCCACTACGTGATCAGGGGCAAGCAAACAGATCTGACCTCTTTGTTCAAATACCTCCTCCTGCCAGCCATAGGGTTCATTATCATCTTCTATGTCTGGATGAGTCTCCAGCCTCAAGCCAAAATTGTTGGTTTCAGTTGGCTTGCCATAGGCTTTGTCTACACAGCCTATAAAACTAAGTTCTTTAAAGAAAAACCACCAGCTTTTAAGTAATTAAACCAGTAATACTTTTACTATAACAACAAGGCTAGAGGGCATCTATAACCCCTCTAGCCTTGTTGTTTATGCTACATTATCGAAGAAATTCGCAAGAATAGAACTATTTAGCCCCAAAAAGACTTATGATACATCACCGATAACCTATGTCTATCGAGTTAATATCGAGGAAACTCTTGGATGATACCTAGATACCTAGATTAGGCTTATCATATCTGAGAAATTACCTAGGAAAATACCTAGGAATTTATTTTTCAAGCCTATAGTTTATACAGATGCCGATATTCTAGAACGGATTTATACTAAGTTATACAAGTTGCTACAAACAAGAGTATTAATATGATAGAAAATAATTTTTTGGTCGAAAATAAAAATGGAACATCATTCATTAAAGAAGGGGCTGATAAATACATTGACCAAATAACTCTAAATCAAATTACTACAGGAATCAATAGCGACAGCATAGCGTTTTTCCTTGGTGATCCGTCATAGGCACAAATAACCCATGTCGATGTCAGATAGCATTTTTTCAGCACAAAGAGCACTGTATTCTTGATAAAATACGGTGTTCTTTGTGAATCGAATGGAGGTTGTTACTATTGAATAAAACAAATAAGCTTTTTACTTCAATTAATGTATTTAAATTTCTAATTGCTGTCTCTGCGGTGAACGAAGTTACATCTCCCTCGCAGCCATGATCTTTGGCAAGTGGACTCCTTTAGGCTCAAAGGGCAAGCCGCACAGAGCACTGTGATATTGATGAAACAACTTTAAAATCTATATATTGGCTAGTAGAAGAAATTACAAAATAAAGAAGGGGCCGTATCGAAATTAAAAGTTTATTTCGCCACGCCCCCTTTTGTAAATTAATCCTCCAGCCCCGAAAAATCTAAAGTAGCAAAAAGGTCCTCAATCGTCTCTTCTCTGCGGATAACTTCCACACTTCCGTCCACTTTGAGGAGCAATTCTGCCGAGCGTAATTTGCCATTATAGTTAAATCCCATAGCATGGCCATGTGCTCCAGTGTCATGGATAACAGCAATATCCCCAATATCCATTCTGGGTAACGCCCTATCTATAGCAAATTTGTCGTTGTTCTCACACAACCCCCCTGTTACATCATAAATGTAATCAGCTGGCCAATCCTCTTTGCCCATCACTGTGATGTGGTGATAAGCCCCATAGAGACCTGGACGCATTAAGTTAGCCATACAGGCATCTAACCCTACATAATTTTTATATATTTCTTTCTTATGCAACACCTTGGTTACTAAATAACCATAGGGGCCCATGATCATCCGTCCGCTCTCCAGGGCGATCTTCAATGGGTCCAGCCCCTTAGCCGCAATCAATTCGTCGTAAGCCTTCTTTATCCCTTTGCCTATAGCATCCAGGCTAACGGGTTCTTGATCCGGTCGATAAGGAATACCAATGCCTCCGCCCAAATTTACAAATTCAATTCTGATCCCTAATTTCTCGTTTATCTCTCCGATAAGCTTAAACATCATAGTGGCAGTCTCTATAAAATACTTAGAATCAAGTTCATTAGATATAATCATTGTGTGAATCCCGAAGCGTTCTACTCCTTTTTCTCGGGCAATTTGATAGGCTTCAAAAATTTGCGACTTTGTTAAACCGTATTTAGCGTCAGCCGGTTTGCCAATAATCGCGTTCCCTCCGTCGCGTAAGCGGCCCGGATTATAGCGAAATGATATAATTTCAGGCATTCCGATATTTTTCTCTAAAAAATCGATATGAGTAATGTCATCCAGATTAATAATTGCGCCTAATTCTTTGGCCTTTTTATATTCGTGAACAGGGGTATTATTGGAAGTGAACATAATATTTTCGTCAAAAATCCGAGCCTTTTCCGCTAAAATCAGTTCAGCCATTGAACTGCAATCCGCTCCGAATCCTTCTTCACGCAAGATTTTAAGGATATATGGGTTAGGTGTTGCTTTGACTGCAAAGTACTCTTTAAACTCCGGTGCCCAACTGAATGCCTCAATCAATTTCCGGGCATTTTTTCGGATAGCTGCTTCATCATAAATATGAAAAGGTGAACCGTATCGGTCGATCAATGTCTCCAGCTGTTGCTTGTCAAAAGGTAATGTTTTTTCTGCCACTAATGTTCTCCCCTTACTTAATTTATACTCTAAATAATAAGAAAACAGTTTAAAGAGCGCACTCCTAAACTGCTTAAATATCTAAGCCAATCTTTAAGAGATAGTGCTCCACCCAACGTCTGGGTGACAGTCATGTACCTATTAAATACATAACCAGTAAAAGTCCTTATACCGCAGCTTTTACTTCGGCAATTATTCCTTTCGGCACACCTCATCGCTGGATCGCTTAGTGTACTTACTCTTAATAACCGCGCCTCTATCAAAATTATTGAGTTGTTTAATTATGCAACAATGTTTAAATAAATGTCAATCAAATTTTAATATTTGTCATAGTTTCTACTCTTCAGATTGCCCTGTTTGCACTGATTTTATGAAATTTAATGTCCTTTCGACTTTTAGAAAATCAATAAATCGGCTTTCTCTCAAAATTTCTCTGCCTTCGTAAAATATTAAAATAGTCGGTACTGTAAATACTGAGGATTGCCCTGCTATTTCTGTCTGTTCAGCGACAGATATTTTGATTACTTTAATTGGATAGCCTTCTGCTAGACTCATAAGTTTCGGGAAAACGGCCTGGCAAACATTACAATCTACGGAGCTAAAATAAAGAATTACCTGTTTCTCTTCTGCCATCAACTGTTCGAGGTGCTCTTTTGTCTCAATAATAACTGCCGATTTAATGCTCATTTCTATTGACTCTCCCTGCTTTAGATTTACCCCAATTTAAAGAATATCTCAATCTTGTGCGGCTTAATCATAAACAAACTCATTACCGATATATTGATTATGGGTGATTTAATTGCGTCTGACCTTAAGAGAAACCATTTATCTTCTTACCGGATGGCTCACCTTATTTATTATTGGCACTGATTTGTTTGTTATATCCCCATTATTGCCGTTGATCGCTAAAGAATATGGAATAACGCCCGCTGTTGCAGGGTGGATAGTTACCGTATTTTCGCTTATGTATGCCCTTAGTGCTCCGCTGTTCGGGTGGCTTTCAGACCGCAAAGGTCGCCGCCTTTTTATTGTATTCGGTTTATTAGCTTTTTGCCTGTCGAATTTTTCAACAGCCATTTCCCCTTCATTTACTACGTTAATAATCAGTCGCATTTTTGCTGGTTTATCTGTGGCAGCTATAACCCCTTTAGTTTATGCAATTATTGGCGACGCAGCCTTACCTGAACACAGAGGGGTATGGCTTTCTGTGGTAGTATCTGGACATCTTATGGCATTATGGGCAGGTGCACCTATCGGAACTATGTTAGAACAAGTTCTCGGGTGGCGTGCTATTTTTATAGGTTTAGCTATAATTGCTGCTTTACTGTCAATTTTAAACTTTAGAGTTTGGGCATCAATACAAAAAGTAGATTCCATAGAGGCACCGACAAAAGGCAGTGTGTTAAGAATTATTTCCGCAGTAAGTGTAACTGCTTTTTGGGCAATTGCCATGTATGCTCTTTATGTCTTTCTTGGCACAGGATTGGTTCTCTATAATCATTTTTCCTCCAATGAGCTTGCAGCTTCAATTACCGTTTTTGGTATAGGGGCTGTACTAGGCAGTTTATGCAGTGGGAGAGTGACAGATAAAATTGGTACAAGAATGGTATCGATTTTCAGTACAGCCATACTTATCGGCGTACTTGCCCTATTAGGCCTTTTCTTCTCAGCAAGAACTTTAGTTTATCTTTTGTTATTCTTATGGGCACTTACCGGATATGCCTCCTTTACTTCATACCAAGCACGTTTGGCAGAAGAATTTCCAGAAACTCGAGGAATGGCACTTGCCTTAAACAATACAGCATTATATATCGGTATCACTCTTGGCTCTATGACAGGCAGTTTGGTTATTACAAAATGGGGTTTTTTCGCTTTACCATTTATCTGTAGCGGAATAGCCTTAATAAGCTGCTTAATATCTGCTAAAAGAAAGAGGCATACTCCTAAGGCAGCTCTAAAGCCATCATCTTAGCCAGACTTAGGTCAGGTGATGGCTTTACTGCTTATACAAAATTCGCTTAAAAATCCCTATATCCTTTGCGTTCCCTGTTCAAATCGGTGAAAATCATTAAAGCAATGAACTATCTAATCCTCATGTCAGGTTCGCTGCTTCTCGTACTTAAATTCGTCGAAAAACGGATTCTAATGGTATGATAAAATCCTCAAATAACTCTACCGGAACCTCATCAGGTGCAGAGTAGACCGTGGGTTTTCCATACTGACCGTTTTGAAGTCGAAATACCAGGACTGTTTCATCCAAGGGGTGAACGACCCAATACTCTTTTACCCCCGAATTTTCATAAAGTCCTAGTTTTATTCCTAAGTCTTTTTTAAACGTTGAAGGTGACAGTATCTCTATAATCATGTCCGGTGTACCCAAACATCCGCGCTCATCAATTTTTCGCGGATCACACACCACCGAAATATCTGGTTGAACAACCTTATCAATTACTGAATCGGGCTGCTCTGATTCGCCTAGCCGGACATCGAAGGGAGCCATATAGACTCGACATCTATTTCCCGTGAGCCAATTTGCCAATATGCGAAACAATTCTCCTAAAATTTCTTGATGTTTTGGTGTAGGCGAGGGAGTCATATTATAGGAAACACCATCAATCAGTTCCCACCGCTCGTCTTCCGGCCAAGTCAAATAGTCCGCGTAGCTGTAATAGGCTGTCAACACTTTAGAAGTAGGCGACATTTAGACACCTCCTCACTTTTCCATATTATAACACGTTCCCGGCCTGAATATCACTCATTCCAACATCATGCAATGCGGCTTGCAACTGTTTGAAAATAGATAAGGGAACAAGTTTGTTATTTTGGTTTCGATAATCCAAAATATTGAACCTGCCCCCTTGTTTAATGCCTTACTTTAATGTACGGTTACAATACTATTTACCGTTTCTTTGTCTTGTACATATTTAACGCTAATCGTTTCACCTATTTTCAGGAAGGGTAATCTTTCTGATTTGGAGATATTCGCTGTAAAGACATCCGCCTGTCCTTCTAATAGAATATAGTAATAAGTATTCCCTTCGATAACGACATTTTGGATATCCGTAATCTTAGCTGATACTTCAAATTCCTCTTTTGGAACTTGTGCATCTTTTCCTATTGTTCCAGCGCCTCCAACTGTAAACTTTTCGTACGTTTCTTCTACAGTAACACCTGTTATTACTTTTTGATAATCCCCTGCATCTACTAAAGCATACATCTTAATAAGCCCTGCATTGTCTTTCAATGAAATGAAATAGGTTGGTTTTCCGTTGATATTTAAAAGCAGAGGGAAAGTTGAGTTATAACCTTTCTCTTGTACTGCACCTTGGGCACTATCCATAGCGGAATATTCTTCGGCTGACGGTATACTGTAAAATGTCGTTTCTTTTGTCCGTAGATTGACTAAGATAAAACCGATATTTGATTCATCACGCACCACAGATGTTATTCCCGTATACAAATACACGTCATCATTAATCGCCAGATAATTGTATCCCTCTGTTGTCGCCAAAACCCCTCGCTGTCCGACTATCGAATTCAAAAACCCGCCTTGATATTTTCCATTATAATTAACTTGTTCTAACACTAGTTCGGACTCAAAGACTCTATCAACCCATGTTGGAACATCTTCTATACTTATTTTTTGATGCTCTCCTGTTGAAGCATTTAGCATAATTACGTTTTTAACATCAGTCCCACCAAACAGACCGATTTTCTTTTCATGGACAGCTACAATCCAATAAGGCGTTCCTTCTTCGTCTACTTCAAAGCTGAAGTCTCCTAAAATATCGGTCATATAATTAAATCTTAAGAATCTTTTTAGATTACTGCCAAACCGTTCACTTTCAGAATACATAATATTCTGTTTTGGTTTTTCTAAAGTTACTTCTCCATTAATCATATCGACCATAATAATATTTGGAATTCCAGCTTCCTTATTATTGAGCCATTTAAAGAACCCAGCGTATTCCAAGGGAGAGACTCTAATTGGTTTTCCTTGGTAGTTGATTTGCGTATAATCCGAAGCTACGCTAAATTGGGAGACCAATTCAACAATCTCACCCATTTTTCTATCCCCTAGTCTTTGAGCTGTATCTCTATCAACTGTTGGGACTTGATCAAACGCTATCTCTGTAACATCCTCAGCAAAATTACCTTCCTGCTTTTCAATTAGAGTTGCGTATTGTTGGGCATGAAATAGTGGCATAGAGTAAATTGCAACTACTCCGGCGACGACTAATATCAGCACTGACGCAATGAGCAGATAAGATGATGTGGATACTTGCTTATTTAAGATGATCTTATTATTTACTATTGCAAACTGAGGCAACAGAAATAACCCTGAACCTAAAAGAAGCATTATGGATAAGTAGGTCCAAAAGCCTATTGATTGGATGTTAATAGGTACTAGTAAAAAGTAATACGAAATTAAGATAAGTGCTATCCATATGATTGCTGTAATGATGTTCCCTTTTGCATTTTTCATATTTTATTCCTTTCCTTGCACCAGTTTATATTCAGTACTCCATGCCCCATTACTAACGTTTATTTTAGGTATACGCTTAAAGACTTCGCTAAAAGTAGTCAAAGTCCTTTTTATCTGTGGCAAAGATACTCGCTGCAGGGTACTTGATAGATTAATAATTATGTACTAAAAGCTCTGGGAAATCTTATATAAGAAGAGGGGGATTAACTCAGAAAACTAGATACCTGCAAAAATGCCGCAATCAGGCCAAGGGTCTGATTGCGGCATTTTTGCAGTCGACATTTTACGACTAAACCGGGATTTAGGGCTTTATTCCTCCTAGGAAGACATCCTTCTCTCCAACTCCAGACCGTACTCAGGCTGTGATAATTGGGCTTTCACTTTAAGAATGCTCGCTCGTCTTCTTTCGTCTGATCTCCTGCTAAATTCCAAGCCATTCATTGTAATAGTTTCCTGTTTTCTATGAATCTTAACGTAAAAGATAAGGGAACCGATAACAGCAAAAAAGATTGCTAACACAAAGTAGGTTGTTGCTAGAGATATATAAATTGTATAGTCATAAGTATTTGCTTGTGCAGTAATTACGTCCTTAATGAGCAAGACTTTTGAATAACCCATTCCATAGAACAATAAAGAGGAAAGATAACAAATTACAGTTACATTTGGCATATTACACCCTCCAATTAATCCAGACGATATTTTGATCTTCGAAATTAACAACCAAGGACCCATTGCCCTTTCTTTATAAGTACTTCTTCCTTATTAACCACACATTGCCCAATCTCCAGTAATGCATTCGGTACATCCTCCTACATGTATCAGTCTGTTCCGACACACTGGGCACTTGCCGTTGTGGATTAGCCACTGTTCACAGGGCTCCAGGCAATAGGTCTTTCGGTTGCAATCTACGCATGCATCGTTCATTATATTCGCCTCTCAGTACAGGTATTTGTAATTTATGCGAACCTATGTTCTTATTATAGCGATATTCTGTACGAATATCAATAGAAAACCGTTCCTTTTTGCGATAAAATTTACTTTGATTAGGAGTCTGTTACTCTTACATCAACCTTTAAAGCGCAGAAATCAGGCATGGAGCCTGATTTCTGCGCTTATATGTTGTCGCCAAACGTACTGGTTTAGTATATTTTAAAGCTTATTCTACAGAATAATACTCAGATGTTTAGAGAGACGAGGCGATATTGTTTGGAACAAAGACCTATGAATACCGTTGAAGCAGTAGAAGAAACCATTAAAGTTGGTGAGAATAAGGCGGCTAAAACCCATACCTTTCAAACACTCATAGCGGGAATCCTTGCGGGTACATTTATAGCACTTGGGGCATTCGCAGCGGCTATGGCCTCTCATGGCATGGAAAACATCGGGCTTGCTAAGCTTGTTGCCGGAACAATTTTCCCTGTGGGACTTATATTAATTGTAATTTGTGGAGGAGAGCTTTTTACAGGTAATACCCTCCTTATCCTAGCTTTCATCGAAAAAAAGATAACTGCCAGACAAATGCTTAGAAACTGGATTATTGTCTATACTGGAAATTTTATCGGGACACTGCTTATTGCGTTTTTAGTATTTAATTCAGGATTACTTTCAACCAATGATGGAATGCTTGGAGGCTATGCCCTCAAGGTTGCCTCCTACAAGGGAGGGCTCACTTTCATTCAGGCATTTTCCAGCGGAATACTCTGTAATCTCTTGGTATGTCTTGCAGTTTGGGGATCATACACTGCAAGTGATGTATTTGGCAAGATATTAATCATTTGGTTTCCTGTAATGACGTTTATCGTATCTGGCTTTGAGCACAGTGTTGCTAACATGTATTATTTTACAATAGCGGCCCTTGCCAAGCTAAACAGCACATTTGTTGAGGCCGCGCATATAGGGGATCAAATTGCAAATATCAATCTTGTCCATATTCTATTGAATATAATACCTGTTACTCTCGGCAATATTGTTGGTGGCGCCTTTTTTGTAGGGTTAGCTTATTGGGCAGGCTATAAGTACATTCCAAATCTATATAAGCTGGAAAAGGGTGCTTCTAAACAAAAATATAAAGCTCAATTTCGAAGAATCCGAGCTCATCTAAGCGGAAAATAGGGGCATTAACAACAATTGTCTCCACTCCCCCCCGAACAATCGCAACTCGGTTCTGTTCCAGTCAGCCAACCCATAATAATAGCGTAAGCACACCCCACACCCGGCTTAACTTCAATGGCATTAAAGGGACAGTTTTTAACGCAAGCACCGCATTCCATACAGCGATCCTTATCGAGAATGACCGCTTTCCTGTCTTCTATTACAAATACATTATGGGGGCAAACCTCAAGGCACCTGCCGCAACCCTTGCATTGATCTGAGTTCAGTTTCAAAGTAGCAACATTTTTTAAATATCGATTTTTCATATCTAACAAAAACCTCCTTAGAGTTTAATAAAGCTATCAACTAAAATCAGAAGGATTCCCAAGACGATTGAGATGATTATCGCTGGAACTGCTTTTCTCATCTCTTTCAAGACCCCGGAAAAAGAAGTGAATGTCGAAGAACCTGTAAAGTTCATTGCTAAATAAGCTGATACAGGGGGCAGAATAAAAATATACCCCAGAGCTCTCAAAATACTATACTGAGGAACAGCGGTCCATCCATTAAGAATGTTAACGGTGACAGCCCAGATAAATCCCAACAACCAGCCTTTCCACGCGAAAGGACTGCCTGGAATCCATGGTAGTAAGACCGGAGTTAAAACGCATCCTATGATGACTGCTCCTATATAAGCGTAAAAATCAACGATTCCAAAAGGTCCTAAGCCAAGTAGATTCAAAAGAAAGAGTACCCCAAAAATCATCAAGGAAACTTTTGAAGTCCCAACAAGTTCTATCGGAGTCAGTACAAGTCGGTCATACGCAGTGAACTTGACCCTGCGCATTTCTGACGTTGCTTTCATTCCTGACTTGAGAAATTCTTGGAGATCCTTGGCCCTCACTGGGCCATAAACCACTTTGAAACCAGAAAACTTGGTGACTTCGTGTGCACTTATACCCGGTGCCCCCAACTGTGGTACAATAACCGTTCTGTGAGAGACAACCTTCTCAAGTTGTACAATAGCCATTCGGTTTAGCAGCTCTTGGGTACCAAAAGTTCCTTTTCCGGCAGCACACCATACATTGACCCCCTTGGTATCCAGCACTAAAATCCAAGCATTGACCTCCATCAATTCTTTTCTTAAGCTATCGAAGCTCATTTTGTAATTAGCGGAAACAAGGACTGGAGAATTGCTATCTGGTTTTCCCACACTATAGAGTCCGGGTTCCACTTTAAAGTTCATTCTGTTAATTCCCCAACGAGCCTTCCAGGTCCCCAATTTATCATTAAACGTTAATTCAGCTGAAGTCTGGATGATTTTCAATTCTCTGCTACTGGAAATTTCCATATTAGCGACACCTCTTCAAAAGATTTAGGATATAATTGATGGCAGGCTCGGGAATATAGATAAATATCTATATCATAACCATATTATACTTCTTACATAGATAACTGTCTATATGGAGGTAAGATTTATCCAGCTACAATCAAATCTCGAGGGACTATTTCTTTATTGAGCATTCTTAAACTTAGCTTAGAAACGGCATCTTAATTATGAAATAGTATCTTAATATAGTAATTAAATATAGTAGTAAAATATTGTAGCTACTGCCAAATAACAAACCTTCTGAAAGCAGAAACAATAGGATCCGGAGTATTAAGGCCTCCGGACGGACAAGTTAAAATAAGAGTGTCTTGAAAAGCCCGTGATTATGAGATAGAATTTTTTTAATCCAATTTTAATTTTTAACAAATTCTCCTTGAAGTCTTTTGGGTTAGAATACAAACATACTCAATTACATCACAAAACACCAAGGAGGAAATTTTATGACAACCCTAGAGCAAGTGGAAAAACTGCGTGCCATGGCAAATGTAACCTATGACGAGGCAAAGGTCGCTTTAGATGCCGCAAACGGAGATTTGCTAGAAGCCATTATCTACCTGGAGAAACAGGGTAAGGTAAACTCACCAAGCGGAGGCGGTTATTACAGCAGCCAAAAAACTGCGGACACAAGCACAGGAGCCTACAAAGAAGCATGCTGGGAAAAGCAAGCAAAGAACTGCGACGCTGGAACAAGCTTTACTTCTCTAATAAAAAAATTCGGAGCATTTTGCATGAAGTTAATTCGCAAGGGCAACGCAAATTCCTTTGAAGTGCTCAAAGGTGAGGAAAGCAAAGCTTCTACTCCTGTCACTGGCTTTGCCTTGCTGTTGATCTTCGCCCCCTGGATTACTATTCCACTGATTATCATTGGACTATTCTTTGGTTTTCGCTATCGTTTCAACGGTCCAGATTTCAAAGACAACACCGTCAATGACGCGATGAATAGCGCGGCGGATGCAGCCGTAAACCTTAAAAAGTCCATGGAAAAATAAAAAAACCATTTGAAATGGCGGGGCATTCAATGAGTTCTAAAATACTGATTATTGAGGATGAGGAAAAAATTGCCCGATTTGTCGAGCTTGAGCTTGGCTATGAGGGCTATACCACAACAAAGGCTTTTGATGGCAGAACAGGGCTTGAACTCGCTGAAACAGGCGAGTTCGACCTCGTTTTGCTGGATGTTATGTTGCCTAAGTTGAGCGGCATGGAAGTGCTGCGCAGAATTCGCAGAACCTCCTCGGTTCCTGTCATCATGCTGACGGCGCGGGACAGTGTGGTGGATAAGGTTTCCGGCCTTGACAGCGGGGCAAGCGATTATATCACTAAACCCTTTGCCATTGAGGAGCTTCTGGCCCGGATTCGCACCGCACTCAGGAAAACCGTGCAGGAAGACGCAGTGTTGTCCGCCTCCGGTCTGGTGTTGGATGCCAGTCGCCATACGGTTACCATGATGGGAACACCTATTGAACTGACCAAACGTGAATTTGACCTACTTCACTATCTGCTAAAAAATAAAGGATTGGTCATTTCACGGGAAGCTCTGCTCGAAAATGTATGGGGTTTTGATTTTCAGGGAGAAACCAACGCCGTCGATGTTTACGTGCGTTTTCTGCGTGGAAAAATCGACGAGGTGTTCGATGTCAAATTGATTCATACCGTAAGGGGAGTGGGGTATGTGATTAAGGATGGAAAATGAGCCGGTAAACAATCCCACTAACCGTATTGGCGATAAAATACGGTTTTCTCTTGTATGGAAGCTCAACTTCAGACTATTTTTTCGTTTGCTGGTGATGTTTTTGACCCTGGATGTGGTTATGTGTCTGGTATCCACAGCAGGGCTGATAGTACACGCCGAACAGACTGTGGCTTCGACAGCCCAAATGCTGAAGCAAACAGGACTGCCTGCCACGGATGCGGAAAACTGGCTTGAGCTTACCGGATACAGCGTTGTTCTTCAGACAGGAGAACCGGAAGGGTTTAAACTGCCCGAAAGTTTGCAGACCCTGATTTCCAAACACAGTGCATCCGGTGTGAGGAGTATCGACCTGCCGGATTCGAAAGGCTTGCCCTTTTGGGAAGATTCAGAGGATATTACTTATAATGCCATCATCGATGATAGCGAAGGTTCTTATCTTATTTCCATCCGTCTTCAGGAGACCCTGCTCATATTTGCAGGGATATTTGCTATTCTATTAATGTTGGAGCTTTTAATGCTATTCAGCAGCATCTTCTCAGGCGCTAGAAGCATCCGAAAAACCCTCCGCCCCATTGAAGAATTAGCTAAAGCTGCGCAGAATTTGAATACTGACGGGGTCTTTACTCCAGAACAACTGGAAGTTCTGGCAGGTAAGTTGGACGACATCAATGCTACAAGGCTAGATACAAGAATTTCAGTGGGCGATACTCAAAGCGAACTTAAAACTCTGGCCTCTGCCATTAACGGGATGTTAGACCGAATTAATGATTCCTACCGCTCTCAAGTGCGCTTTGTGTCAGATGCGTCCCATGAGCTCAGGACACCGATTTCTGTAATCCAGGGGTATGCAAATCTGCTGGATCGCTGGGGAAAGAATGATGAAAAGACGTTGCAGGAATCTATCGATGCAATCAAAGATGAAACAGCGAATATGAAAGGCTTGGTGGAACAACTCTTGTTTCTGGCACGAGGCGACAACAACACCATGGCTTTGCAAATAGAGCGATTTGAGCTGTCTGCCCTTGCGGAAGAAGTACTGCGGGAAACCCAAATGATAGACAGTGGGCACGAATACAGTTCGAGTGTTACCTCCGTTTTCATTAACGCGGATAAAGGGCTTATCAAACAGGCGGCTCGGATACTGATCGACAATGCTATAAAATACACTCCCACAGGTAAACGAATCACTATTTCTGTTTCGGGAGCAGACAGCTATGCCAGGTTGACCGTACAAGATGAAGGTATTGGTATAGCTCCCGATGCGGTTCCTCAGATTTTTGACCGGTTTTTTCGCGCCGACGAATCCCGTGCCAGAGCTACGGGTGGAACCGGACTGGGCTTATCCATCGCAAAGTGGATCACAGAACGGCATGGCGGACACATGGAGGTCTTGAGCAGGCAGGATATCGGCACTAGAATTTCCATTGTACTCCTAACAGCAAGCGATTCATGATCGACCATTGGAATTCTCTGTCCAGGAGCAAAATAATTATTCCACATATGGAACGATTTCTTAAAAAGATTTTAGATAAAATAGTCAGGCACTCTTCATAATTTTGAAGAGTGCCTGATATTTTATTCTTTTTCGGAAGACTTTTCATCTTTATTACCGCGTCTTCAAAAGCATTAAACGATTCTTTTCCTTCAGCATTGCTTTATTTTACGAACCCTTCAGCAGTTCTGGTAAATAGGTTGCAATCCCGGGGAAAATCATCAGCAAGATTAAACATATGAGTATTGTAAACAGGAATGGCCATACACCCTTAAAAATTGTTTCTAAGGGGATCTCCGGAGCGATTCCTTTAATAATATAAACATTCATCCCAACCGGAGGGGTAATTACACCCATGCCTACCACCAATACTACAACGACCCCAAACCAAATCGGGTCATATCCAAGTGTATTTACTACCACTGGGAAAAATATTGGGACAGTGAGTAAAATTAGTGCTAATGCATCAATAAAGCAACCTAGTATGAGGTAGATGAAGAGAATCATGCCCATAATAGCAAACGGTGGCAAGGGAAGAGAGCCGACCCAATTTGCCAATTCAGAGGGCACTCTGCTAATAGCCATAAACCGGCCAAACATAACAGCACCTGCAAGCATAAGCATAATCATAGCGCTGGTTCGAGTAGTATCAAATAAGGACTTTTTCAGGTTTTCCCAGCTAATCCTCTTTTCTAAAAGACTAATAATTAGTATGCCCCCGGCGCCTACTGCACCTGCCTCTGTAGGCGTAAACCATCCGGCAAAGAGGCCTCCTACAGAAAGAATAAATATAGCCAAGGCTTCCCCCAGTCCTCCCCGCAGAGATTGAATTCTTTCTCTCCAGCTTGATTTGTCACCTGCAGGTCCAAGACTCGGATTACGCAAAGTAAGCAAGTAAATCATGCCCATGTTTAAGAATGTCAGAAGAATCCCAGGCACGATCCCTGCCATAAATAGGGTTCCCACAGACTGTTCAGTGGCCGTGCCATACAAAATAAAAATAACACTCGGGGGAATCATTATCCCTAAAACGCCTCCTGCTGCAATACTGGCTGTGGATAATGATTTGTCGTAATTATATTTATCCATCTCAGGCAGTGCAATAGCCGCCATTGTTGCCGCTGTTGCAGTATTAGATCCGCAAATTGCTCCGAAAACAGCACAAGCTGCTTGGGTAGCAATTGCCAGCCCACCCGGCAGATGTCCGATCATCTTATAAGCAAAAACATAGAGACTCGTGCCAATTCCTGAATAATAAGCCAGAAACCCCATCCAAACAAACATGGCAATAACACTCAGGGAATAAGAGGTAAACGTATTGTACAGTTCTTTGGCTACCATGTCCAAAGATGCCGGTACTGAAGTGAGGTAACTGAAGCCGACAAAACCAACGAGTGCCATGGAATAGGCAATCGGCATCCGCACGATTACCAAGCCAAAGAAAATTGCGATCCCAATTAGCCCAACTAAAAATATACTCATCTCGTCACCTTCTTAGCTGTATCGATACCGAGTACTTCTCTGAAAGAAACCAGAGACTTAAACAACAACACCAAACACAGCCCCACCAAACCGAAAGCAACTAAATAAATGAAAGGGTAGACAGGTATCTCGGCAGACGGTGAAACAAGCCCTTTTATCTTCATCGTTTGACCGAATTTTCCAAGGGACCAGGCCGCGGCAGCCCACAATATTGAAGAAGCGGTATTAACTAAAACTGCTGCAATGGATTGTGTCTTTCGAGGCAGACGTTCCATGATAAAGCTCACAGCAATATGACCATCTTGAAAAGCACAGTGTGCCAGAGCTAAGGCTACCCCCATTCCTGTTAAAAATCCTACCAGCTCATAAGTTCCTAAAATAGGTTGGTTGAAAACGGTCCGTAAAACAATATTTGCTACAATCAACAGCATTACCGAAAAGAAACATAGTCCGGCTAATCTATCTAAGATACTGCTTACTTTTTTTACTAGGTGAGATAATTGCTTCAACTCCAGATTCCCCCTCAGGATTACTGATACTCCTTATTATACTGATCGGCAAGATTTTTTACTTTATCTAAGATTTCTTGTCCTGATTCTCCCTTTTGATTCATTTGGGTTACAAAATCGTCCTGAATGGGTTTAATCAAACTAATCCATTGATTCTGTTCTTCTTGAGAAAGGGTAATAACTTCCATCCCCTTTTCAGCAGCATATTTTAAAGCTGATTCGTTTTGTTTATCCCATAAACCCATGGCGACTTCTTCAAAGAACTTCTGATTTACCATTTCAATTGCTTTCTGATCTTTAGGATCCAGGGAGTTCCATTTGTCCAGGTTCATGGTAACATAGAACAAATTATTGTATAGAAAAGGGGAAAAAGTTACATACTTGGTTACTTCCGCCTGTTTCCAGCCCTGAAGAACTTCAACCGGACCTAAATTTCCCTTTACAACGCCCTTCGACAATGCTTCATAGGCTTCAGATTGGGCCATAGCAACCGGCATGGCTCCAAGAGCCGCAAGACTTTTAGCGCTAAGACCTGTAGCTCTAATTTCTAATCCTTTTAAATCCTTCAGAGCACGTACTGGTTCTTTAGTATATAAATCCCCAGGGCCTGTTGTAAACACCATCATTAACTTTGTATCCTGAACTTCCTTGGGATTTAGCTCTTTGATCCCTTCCCAAGCAACTTTACTGGCAGCCTTGGAATTGGCGTATTTAATACCTGGCAGTTCAAAAACCTCCGATACAGGAAAACTGCCCCGTGTATAAGAAAAACAAGAAAGACCCACATCAGCGATTCCATTGACAACTCCATCATAAACTGCGTCTGCCTGCAAAAGTGTCTGTCCAGGGTAGCTGGTAATTTTGACTCTGCCTTCAGTTGCAGTGTCGATCGCCTTGGCCCAAGGCTGAACTAACTCTTTCTCAGCCGGGTGTGTAGCTGGAAAGAAATGGGCTAATTTTAGCTCGACTGTTTGAGATTTCGTTTCGGCCGGAGCAGATGCAGTCTGTCCACATCCTGAAACAAAGAGCAAACTCAGTGCCAGTACTCCCAGTAAAATTCCTTTCCCGATTGATCTTAACTTAATTGATTTGCATAACCTTTTTTTCACAATCATCTCTCCTCTTAATATGTTTTAGACAATAAAAAAAACTCCCACTAGGAGTTAGAAAAACTGTGAATCGCCCTAAATCCGCAACAAAAATAAACGGATACAGGGGAATAAACCACATCCATAATTCTACCATCCTACAACATCCTACACTCATTTTGAAACAACCGTTACCTACCGTTACTACTATCCTACACATACCTACAGAAAATCAATCTACTCAAAAGACACTCACACTACTACTATGTATTCTACATTAAAATACCATACTTCTCTGTAAAAATCTAGTTAATATTTTTCTTTAATAAGACATTTTTCCTAGCATCGCCCTCCTATCTTTATCATCAGAGCCATTATGGCTTAGAGTCAGAATTTTTTAACGCACCTCCCAGAGCCCTCCCTTACCGTGAATTTCGGTAACAGGAGGGCCCCCTATACTGTCACAGTACTTTATAGCCGTTTCTTTTATTAAAGCAATCAATGAACTAACGAGCCCGCCCCAGGTAAGCCTCTTGAATAGATGAGTCAGCAATGATATCCACTGAATTGCCGCTATGGGTAATCCCGCCTCTTTCCATCACTAAGACGCTGTCCGCCACTTTTAGGGCTGATTTGGTATTCTGTTCTACAAGGATTATAGTGACTCCGGTCTTTTTTAACTTGACCAGAATAGACATTATCTCCCGAACTACCAATGGAGCTAGACCAATCGAGGGTTCATCGAGCATTAGGAGGGCAGGCCGAGACATTAAGCCCCTGCCAATTGCCAACATCTGCTGCAAACCACCGCTTAAACTGCCTGCCTGATCACTCTCTCTGCCTTTTAAAGCCGGAAAAAGCTCTAGTATTTCTTGAATATCGTTCATTAATACTGGCTTATTTTTTCGATAACGATGGAAAGCCCCCAACATGAGGTTATCAAGGACACTCAACGCGCTGAAGATTTCTCTTTTTTCCGGAACAAGGCTTATGCCTTGCCTGACAACCTGTTCCGGTTTTTGGCCGGTAATTGGTTTACCTTTAAAAATAATTTCTCCTGCAGTCGGCTTGTATAGCCCGGCTACAGTCCCTAACAAAGTACTTTTTCCTGCCCCATTCGCTCCCAAAACAGCCAGCAGTTCTCCTTCTTTGACCTCTAGGGACAGCTCTCTGATGGCCTGTACATAGCCGTGATAAACACCCAGGTTCTTAATTCTAAGCAATCTTTTCATCCTCTCCAAGATATGCTTTAATGACCTCTGTATTTGCCTGAATTTCCGCAGGCGTACCTTCCGCGATCATTTGACCAAAATTTAAGACAACGATCCTGTCGGCAGCTTCCATCACGGTTTGCATGTCGTGTTCAATCAGGATCAGAGCGGTTCCTTTCGTCTTAAGTTCCTTTAGATACACTGTCAGGATCTCTGTTTCTGCGGGGTTTAAGCCAGCAGCTGGTTCATCAAGCAGTACTAACCCTGGATGAGAAGCTAACGCTCTGGCTATCTCCAAGAGTCTTTGTTTTCCGAAGGGTAACTCGGAGGCAAAAAGTCCGGCAGTCTCCACCAGCCCAATGTCTTCGAGTAAAGCCAGGGATTCCTCCCTGATCTTTCTTTCTTCACGGCAATTTCCAGGAAAGGTGAAAAATGAACGAATAAATCCTTTTTTGCTTCTAAGATGTGCTCCAGCCATAACGTTTTCCAGCACGGTCATGTTGCTGAAAAGTTGAAGATTTTGAAACGTCCTAGTGATACCGGCAGAAGCAATCTCAAACGGTTTTAGACCCACTATATCCCTGCCTTTTATGACGATCGAACCCTTCTCCGGTGGCAGCGTCCCTGTAATAATATTAAAAAGTGTAGTTTTTCCTGCACCGTTAGGACCAATCAGAGCAACGATGCTTCCTTCAGCTACGCTAAACCCAATATCCTTAACCGCAGCAATACCACCAAAATGTTTTGTTACCCCGCTTAACTCAAGAAGCATTATAATCCCCCTTTTAGCCTCTTATTTTAACGTCAGTCTTTAGTTGCTTTTTGAGAGGTATTCTGAAGTATTGACCGATCCCGCTTAACCCTTTAGGTTGAAAAATCATAAGGCCCACCAGAATAACTCCATAAATGATAATCTGATATTCGCCGCCTGCCCCGGGTATTAATAAAGGTACAATCTCACGCAGTAATTCATTTAAGGCAACCACCACGACCGCTCCTATTACCGGTCCCCAAAAAGTGCCCAGACCTCCGATCACCGCCATTAAGACAAATTGGACTGAAGTATGAAAACTGAACGGAGATGGACTGATGAAAGTAACATAAAAAGCGTATAATCCCCCGGCAAGTCCAGCCAGCAAAGCACTGAAGATAAACGCATGCAACTTAAGCCGAGCACAGTCAATACCTGCATTTTCTGCTGCATATTCACTTTCTCGAATCGAGCAGAGTGCTCTGCCGGTCCGTGAATGGACCAGATTATAGATTCCTATTAACAACATCAACAAAATAAGCCAAACAAGCATATAGAATTTCTGATCACTGTCGAACTGAAAACTTCCGATGGAAAGATTGGGGATTCCGCTCATTCCTGACGGTCCACCTGTCAGTTCCCTACCCTCATTGAAGATAATATGAACTAAAATTCCAAAACTGAGCGTCGCTAAGGCTAGATAAAGTTCACGCAGCTTGAGGGTTTGTCGGCCGATGAGTCCTGCAATGATTCCCGGAAGTATTGCAGAAGCCAAGAGCGCCAGAAGTGTGGGCCACTGAAACCGCGTCGTTAGTATTGCTGCTGTGTATCCGCCCAAGCCGAAGAAAGCGGCATGCCCAAAGGAGATCTGACCTGCATATCCCATCAAGATCCCTAAGCCCTGTACGATGATCGCATAAAGACCGATGATGACTAAAGTGCTGTACAAGTAATTGCTATCTGCCACCAGAGGAATTATAAGCAGCAACAACAGGAGGATAAATCCTCGATGATTTTTTAGTTTCATTTTATAACCATGCCTTTCCTTCAACTCATCCTCTCTTCAAGCTAGGGTTTGTAATCATATTTTTCTCTCTCTTATAGCCCCAATAATTCCCTCAGGCCGAAACAGGAGAACACCCAGTAAAATAATCATGGAAATGGCATCTTTTAACCCGGAAGATATGAGTCCAGAGCTGAAGGACTCCAAAATACCCAAGAGAATACCCCCTATTACTGCACCGCCGACATTGCTCAAACCCCCGATAGCGGCGGCCACAAAACCCTTCACACCCAACATGAACCCCATATCATACGTCACCATGGTAATTGGACCGATGCTCACCCCAGCCGCTGCCCCTAGACCGCCTGCAGCCACAAAGGCTAAAAAGGAGATGGTATTCAAGTTTATGCCCTGAAGCCTTGCTCCTGTTTGGTTATAAACCGAAGCTTTGACTGCTTTGCCCCAAAAGGTATGCCCAAAAAAGCCATATAACCCAGTCAGGGTAACTGCGACCAAAGCAAAAATCCAGATACTCTGAGGATTTAAGGCAGCTCCCCCCACGATTATGGACCCGCCTTCAGAAAAGGCGGGCAGAGAATAGGTCTCTGTTCCCCAGATAAGGAGGGCTAATCCTCGCAAAGAAATCGAGAGACCGATGGTAATTATCAGCATGCTAAGGTTACTGGCACCTCGTGCTCTGTAGATTGTCAGACGTTCCAGCAATCCACCCAAGATTGCGACTAAGATTACTGATACAATAAATACAGCAATCATAGGCATTCCTGTTCCCTGCAAACTGACAGCCAACAGGGCCCCGATCACGACAAACTCGCCCTGTGCCAAGTTCAATATACCCGTGACATTAAAGGTCGTAACCAGGGTTAACGCAATGATAGAGTATATGCTTCCCAAAGTCAGTCCGGTAAATAAAAGTTGTAATAATTGTTCACCCATCAATAAAACACCCCGTTATTCTATAAGCTTCCATTTCCCTTGGTCTACCTGCACTAAAACTGCGGAATCTTCCTTCAGACCATTGTGATCCTGAGGGGTCATGTTGAACACTCCTGAAATGCCCACAAATCCTTGGGTTTTCTCCAACTCATCCCGGATTGTCACACGATCTGGACCAGCCTTCTCTAAAGCGTTTACTAACAGATTGAAGGCATCCCAAGCATATCCTCCAAAGGAATTGGGCTCAGCATTGTACTTCTTCGAATAATCAGCAATATAACTTTCCAGAACTTTTTTCTGGGAATCATTATCTGAGATTTGTTGGGTCACAGATAGTTTACCGATGGGTAAGATAACACCATCTGCTGCGCCTTGAGCCAGCTCAATGAATTTTTGGTTTCCTACTCCATGACTGTGAATCAGAGGAATAGAAAGGCCAATGTCTTTGAAATTCTTGGTCAGAATAGAAGCCGAGGGTGGGATCGCCCAAACTATCGCAACTTGCGCCCCGCTCGCCTTAACTTTAGTTAACTGAGGCGTCATGTCTTTGTCATTAGCATCAAATTTTTCTTCAGCAACAATATCGATCCCGCTATCCTTAACAGCAGCGGAGATGGCCTTCTTCCCATTGTCGCCGTAGGAATTATTCATATACAAAAAGGCTATTTTATTCAGGTTGTTTTTCTTTAGATAACTAATAATCTTATTGATCATCACAATATCGCTTTGGGCAGTTTTATAGACCCATTGCCGCTCACTGGTTGGCTCAACGATGCTGCTGGCAGCCGCTAAGGATATCATGGGAACCTTTTCACTTTCAACTGTCTTAATCATGGCCATGGAGGTTCCACTGGAACTGGCCCCTAGAATAGCAAGCGCGCCTTTCTCAATCAGCGTTTTAACTGCCAAAACGCTTTCCGTTTCGTCACTTTTGTTATCCATGATGGTCAAGTCGATAGGATGTCCTTTAACCCCACCATTAGCGTTTAGCTTTTCAACCATCATTAGCAAGGTATCCCGTTCAGGGACTCCCAAAGAAGATGAATTTCCGCTGATATCTAACACTGCTCCGATTTTGTACGGTTCATTGCCGCCAGCACTCTTTACATCCGCTTCTTTGGTCGGGCTGCAGGCACTGATCAGCAGGCTTAATACCAACAGAAGTACAAGCCATAGTTTACTTCTTAACCTCATTGTTATCTTTTTCATGTAGATCACTCCTTACATTTTTTAAACGAGAGTTTATCCAATCGTTAAGACTCCAACTTCTTTTAAGTGGGAGTGGGGCCACGTACTCTGCTTCGGTGACGATAGTCTCCAGTGAGAGTATCGCCCAGTGCGCCTTTCCCCATAGGAACACTTGGCGCGAAGGAGGTAGACTCCCCTACCGAAGTCTTGAAGTTCTACTTCAGTTGAACGAGTTCACTAGATCATCCCATCTGTTGAGCCTTTCACCTCCGTGTTTAAAGAATAAAAAACAAAAAAATAAACACATCTCATCCCTCAAGGGACGAAAAGTGTTTTTTCGCGGTACCACCCAGATTGGGTCTGTAAAAGACCCCTCCTCATTGTAAGTACGGAAATAAAATATAATTAAATATCTATTTCTTATACCCCCTTCCTTTTAACGGTGGAAGTCTCCGACCAAACCTACTTTCCCTAGGGTTTCAGTCTGGCAGCTCAGGAGTGAACCTTCAACGGTTGATACTTTAGCAGCGCTTTCAGTCTATGACGCTCCCTCCCTGAAAAGACCGTTCCGTTTACTTTACCCCGTCATCACAATTAAAAATATTGGTTATGTTGGTGGTATCTTACCAGTTTTTCCTTCTTAGGTCAATATGTTTAAAAAAAGAATTAACAACATGTAGTATTGCCCTTATCCATGTGGTCAACTCCATTGCACCCATACACCCAGTGAAAATAACCGAAAAGTGGTATATAATGAGTTGGAAATCAATGGTGAGGTGGGGATAATTTCATGGATCCAATTAATAAATCGATTGTACAATCTGCGCTAAACGGTTTTCTTAACCGCGACGTTTACCTCCATTTAGAGACGACCAATGGAGCTTATGCCGTCCATAGGAAAGAAAGCAATATGACTGTGGGAGCCTATATTCGCAATGGTCGTATCTGCTTTGGACGTGGGATCATCACGGGGGACGGTCCATACCGCGTGGGGCTTAAGATAGAACTCGGCTGGGTTTACGCCGAAGGTCTAACGGATTTTGAGACAGACCAGGAAGGTCGGCTCTTGCTCGCCGGTCATGATCAAGATGGGCGCCTGGCTGTAGCTTTAGAACTCAGTTTATCCCCTTTTGAATTGTAAAATTATAATTAATGTGGGAGGAATAATTTCTTGAAACAACACGTTCTTGTAGTTTTCCCACACCCAGACGATGAAACGTTTGGCTGTGGCGGAACCATAGCACAATTCACTAAATCGGGTGTTCCTGTCACTTACGTCTGTGGTACTATGGGCCAAATGGGGCGCAATATGGGAAGGCCATTCTTTGCCAACCGAGAATCGTTGCCGAGTATTCGGGAAGCAGAGTTGGAGAAAGCTTGTCAGGCTATCGGCATTCAACACCTGATTAAGCTTGGGTTGCGAGACAAAACAATTGAGTTTGAAGACCCAGAACAATTGACCGATAGAATTGAGCAGATCCTCAAAGAGGTCCGGCCCTCCCTGGTCATAACTCATTATCCGGGACATGCAGTGCATCCGGATCACAATGCTCTAGGTGAAGTGACGATCCGTGCCGTCTCTCGTCTTTCCGTACAGGAACGCCCGATTGTCTACGCTCATGCTTTTGCTCGCGATTGTCAGGATATGCTCGGCGCGCCGGATATTATCAACGATATTAGTGCAGTGTCAGAGATGAAGTTGGCTGCGATTCGGTCACACAGGTCACAATCCCAAGTAATTCTCCCGCGTCTCGGGAATGGACAATTCAAGAATCCATCATCAAAAAACTCATATAGCCATATGCTCGAGCGTGAATCTTTCTGGACTTACCGTTTTTCGTAAGAATAAGAAGTCTTCACAAGTATATGCTATAAAAACCTTGTTCAATAGACTACTCAATATACTTTAAACTTTTTTGATTAGCATTCCTCCCTCTTTTAGCGGGAGGAATTTTGCTTTATGAAGCTATTTTACTTAGCGGCATTTGACCTTGACTGATTTAGCAATACACGTTCTTGTTTTACGTCATTTTTAATATAAACAAACCAATAAACTCCAGCCACAAAAATCGATCCTCCAACAATGTTTCCAAGAGTTACCGGAATCAAGTTATTGGTTATAAAAGTCCCCCAGTTTAAGTTTGCCAGCACTTGAGGAGTAAGATGAGATTCAGCTACCCAACTTGGATTTACCTTTGCTAATATTCCAGCCGGAATGTAATACATATTTGCTATGCTGTGTTCAAAGCCGGATGTGATAAACAGCCATATTGGGAAGAAAATTGCAAGTATTTTGCCTACCATGTCTTTTGCTCCATATGCCATCCAAACTGCCAGACAAACTAACATATTACACATAATTCCTAAATAAAAAGCAGACAGAAATGGCAATCCTACTTTATAGGCTGCTATTTTAATAGTTACTCCACCCAGAACATTTGCACCGCTGTCATATAATCCGGAATGAACCATCATATAGGCAAGAAGTATGGCACCAACAAAATTACCGCTATAAACGAAAAACCAATTTTTAAGCATATCATTTAATTTAACTTTTCCATCTAAGACTCCGCCTAAAATCATTGTATTTCCAGTGAACAATTCTCCTCCTGCTAATACAACTAACATAAGTCCTGTTCCAAAGATAGCACCTGCCAGAACTTTCCCCAGACCATAAGTTTCTGGCTTTGCAAATAGATTGAAGGCTGCCATATTTGAGCCTTCGGCAGCAAAAGCTATAAAAGCCCCGGCTAGAATCCCCAAAATAAACTGATTTGAATATTTCATACTTACTTTTTTTATTCCTGTCTGTATAGTGGCATGAGTTATTTCAGATGGTGGCAAATAACCTTTTGTCTCCAAATTTTATCACTCCTAACTTTAACAAACTTCCCAACAGTTCAAGATTTTCTCAGTAGGAACTTTACTCGAGGATTAAGACAGATTTTTGATTATTTTGATTGCTCCTTTCTCAATCAAAGTGTTGACGAGCGCACCAGCAATTTAAGATTATATCTGAGCAAACCAGGTGCCTGTAATTTACTTTATCTTTCACCTCAAAGACTGTCACGCATATTAACTTAAATAAAACGTTATGTGGATAATTAATATATTTCGAAAGTTTTGTAAATTGAAGATATAGTGAATGTTTGCTTATCAAGTCCTGGGTAATAATCTCTTCACCCAGTCATAAAGCGGCATGAGCCCGGTTTAAAACCGAACTCATGCCGCTTACTTAAGTTAATTTTTTATAGGTCTTTTTGACAGACCGTCTGTAAAGGGAACCTTTTATGAAGGTATAAATAGCTTTACAGGTCTGCCGATACCATATTTGAGTTTAGATATTAATACTCCACGTTCTTCTAAAAATTCGAGATAGCGACGTACTGTGACCCTAGTCAGCTTTACCCCTTCAGCGACGTCCTCCGAAGAGAGAGGCCGGCGATTTGCTTGTAAAAATCGTGTTATCTGAACAAGAGTTGTTTGATTCAAGCCCTTTGGCAACTCCTCTTCTGCAATAAACCAGGCAGTATCGAGTTCGGATTTTTGCTCGTGCTCAGCAGTGACGGCGGCAGTTTGGATTACACCCTCACTACCTTGGGTCGACTCTGTAACCGTACCAGTATCAATTTCAATTGGTTCACTTTCACGATTACTGCTGGTCGCCCGATTAATTTCCCCTGTAAATGACTGGAACTGCTCCACCATTTGGTTAAAGGCATCCTCCAGTTCCTCAATTTCTTTGGCACCGGAAACTTTGACCTTTTGAGTTATGTGTCCGGTTGCAACATCCCGAGTTCCTAACATGATATTATGCAAGGGATTGATGATAACTCTCTGAATGAAAAACCAGGTGAGAAGTGCTATCAAGATTGTTAAGGCTAATCCCAGTACCGCCATTGTAATCAAAGATCGAGTGATTATTTCCTGTTCATAGGCATGAGAGATTCCTACATAAAAAATCCCAATAATGTTTCCGTTTTCCGCTCGTAATGGAGCATAACCCGATTGGTGCCACTGGCCAACAACATTAGCTTCTCCTATATAAGTCTGACCATTCTGCAGTACTGTCTGGGCTACATTAGCAGAAACCTTGGTCCCAATCACACGTTCGCCGTTTGAACCGAGTACAGTGGTCGCTACCCTTGTATCTCCCAAAAATATGGTCACCGTGTCCCCCGTCAGGCGAGACAAATAATCGACTAAGTCATTATTAAGGTTGATCTTAGTAGTTCCTTTATAAAGGTTCCCCTCTTGCACTGACCATGAGCCAGGATATGTCTTATCAATAATTTCTCCACAGGTTGTTAAATCTGTTTGTGCTTTTATTATAGTGGCCGCCACAACGCGGTCTTTCATATACCAGCCAAGAACTGCGAGGAAGCAAACTGCCAGCAAAAAGAGCGAGCCCAGCAATAATATTAGGATTTGATGTTTAAGCGAACGCACCTAATCACCTCTTTCGTCGACTTAATACCTTTTTTCCAAAACTCAATAGAGTAGGTATTCTAAAACTATTTATAAAAGTTTTAGAATATTTATTTATTAATTAATTCGCAAATTATGTTGAAAATACCTTCTCTAATAGTCTACTCTATAAATATTACTACTTAGGGCTTGCTAATTTATCGAAAAGTCAAGACTTTGCAAGGGTTTACGGGTAGTTTCTTAGTGAACTCGTTCAGCTAAAGCTGAACATCGGGGCTTCGGTAGGGGATTCTACCCCCCACCGAAGTGGAAATCGGAACACCCACTTAAGAAGTGGGAGTCTCGGAATTGATAAATAATAATATGTGCATGAAAAAACAGCCTTTGGCGTCAAAAACCGTGTACATAGAGTTAAAATCAAATGGTGCATCGATGCACCATTTGGCCTCTCTTCCCCGACGGGGGGAGTAACTCACTGATTCAGTCAGCCATTTGAGCCACTCCCCATGGGGTACCAGCTCTTTGGTTCCGTCAAACCCCGTCCGATCCCAACGGCGTTCTAAGCAGCATTTTGCTGCTTTGTTCCTTGACAAAGTTAACCTCGGACGGGATTTGCTCAGGCGTCCTGTTGGAAATTTCCCTCCTCATACCGGCTGCCAATCCCTTATGGAATGTCTTTTCAGATCCCGCTATAGGATATGCCGAGCCCCAGACAAGCGTGAGGGCTATAGCGCCAATCCACCCTTGTCGGATTGCCCAAAGTCTGGGTTGGATATTAAGGCGGAAAATCGTAACATTCTGGTTACCGTTCATTCCTTTTACTCGTTATTATTATTCTCTTTGTATAATATACCCTGTTCTAATACTAAAGAAAACCCTTCACCGGTTGATGCAAAGCATATAAGAACACCGAAATCAGGCCTGATTTCGGTGTTCTTATGTCCTAGAGGTATCAAATGGTTATAGGTTCTAATTCATCATTAAGAATCAAAGCACCGTAGTGTTTTAGTTGAGAAAGAGGAATTTTTGTATTATCTGACAGAACTACTCCGACCTTTCCAGGATAATATCTCAGAAATTTATCGAGGATTTCAATTGATTCACATTTAATGATTAATGGTTTTTTTATTAAAAAGCTAATAGTGCTGATAAATCCCCCTACATCAAAGGATTCATTCATATTACTAAAATCGATTAAAAGATAGTCCATATTTGCTGTTTTATAACCTTGTAACAAGTTATAAAAATCACCGTTTTTCAACAAATTTACAGTAGTATTTTCTTTAAATGAAAGTTCTTCAACCGCATATTCCTTGTCTTTCGAAAGCACCAGATAATTAAAGGCAGAAGTAATCGTTGAACCAGATTTCATATCTAAATTCGGTGCTTTGATCCCATCAAGTTCTTTCTTTATGGCACTTATAAATTCCGGAGTCGTTCCACAACATCCTCCAATAAGTCTTACTCCATTCTCTACAAATTCTTTTGTATATGAACTAAATTGGTCTGGTTCTTGTTTATAGACTGCCTCTCCATTCAATAATACAGGCATCCCGGCATTTGCCTTTACTGAAAGAGGAATTGATGCAACCAAATGCATTTTTTTAATGGGTTCAAGCAAACTATCAGGACCGCCTGAGCAATTAGCACCCACTACTGCCACTCCTAATGATTCACATACTAGAGCACATACCTCTGCCGAATTACCAGATAGGGTTCTACTGTTGTCATTAAATGTTGCTGAGGCAATAATTGGCAGACTTGTAGTTTCTTTAGCCGCTAATATAGCAGCCCTTAATTCATTTAAATCAGTAAAAGTTTCAAAATTAACGACATCTGCACCTGCATCTTCTATTGCCCTTAATTGCTCTTTAAAAATACTGTAGGCTTTATCAAAACTCAAATCCCCCGCGGGTTCTAATATCATACCCGTAGGACCAACTGAAGCGGCGACATAAGTATTATCCCCTGCAACTTCTTTAGCTAATTTAACGCCCTCGAAATTTAGTTGATAAGTTTTATCCCCTAAACTATGCTTATCTAAGGTAATTCTATTGCCGGGAAAAGTATTGGTTTGAATTACGTCAGACCCTGCATTTTTGTATAAACTATATAGATTTTTAACCTCATCCGGTTTTGATAAATTCCATGATTCTGAAGCTTCGTTACCTTTTAAACCTTTTTTTTGAAGCATAACCCCTTTAGAACCATCATATAATAAAACCTTTTCCTCAATGGAACTTAGAAAACTTTTCATGACTTGACCTCCTTGAAAAATAGATAGATGAAAGTGCTGTTAATTATACTAAACTATACCTTATCTCTAAAGAATTCTCTACTTTTAGATTATCCCCTGTCATAATCTAATCAGTTTGATATTTTCCTACGGAATATTTAAGTATATCTTGATTTTTCCAATTAATCTCTAAGTTCATACTCTACTAAATCATAACAACCAAACCAAGACTACTCGTTTAAAGGAGCATCACGCCCCCAAAAAAATAAGGACTTCACGTCATCAAAACGAGAAGCCCCACAGGAGGAATATCGAATTTAGAAAGGCGACCTTGAGTTATTAGATGGAATTACTCAATTTGTCTACAAACTGCATAAACTCGGACATCCTTTCAACTAGAACCTTTGTCAATGAATCTATCCCCTTCGCTAAGGGTTCCATTTTACGCCAACGAAGCTCTGAGCCATAGGAATGCCTAAACATATGACGAAAACGTCGATATTCATCTAATTCCTCTGCTAAATCACGTGAGATTATACTCGGTCGTACATCCGGAATCTCAATAGTCATAGAGCGTAATAACTCCCGATGATAGTCTCCGCCTGATGTCAAGCCTCCATCAAAAACTCTGGAAATACGCTCAAAAATTGATTCGATACCAGTATAGTAATGATGTAAATACCCCGCACAGGCCATCAAATCAGATCCCCGTACTATCCCTTTCTCACTTTCCAAGACTTGAGTCATCCCTATAATGTCATCTGTTATTTTTCCAATCGATTTTAAATCGTCTTTAATATCTACAATAAGCCTTTTGTACTGAACTCGTTTCTTCTCTTTCCCCGTCATACCCTCACCCCATCCCTAAGAATACGCTCTTTCATGGATTCTTGAGCAAATTCAAATTGTATGAAATCCAGAGGAAAAGGTTCTGCAATATCTTCGGCAATTCGATATGCCTTAAAATAATCCTCTTCCGCCAGTTGTTTCACCGCGATGTCAATATCGGAATCCAGGTCAAATGCATTCGTCGTCAGTGAACCGATAAGATATACTTCAATATTGGGAAATTCTTCTCTGAGAGCCTCAGCGATTTTCTCCGCTCTTTCATATGCTTTCTTATAGTAAGTTAAGCGCCTTTGTTCCTCATCTTTAATTCTCGATTTATGCCCTTCGACGTATGGAGTTATGTCCATAGTCTGTCCTCCATTACAACATTTTCCTATATATACCATACCATAAGTGAGTCAAAGGGACAATAGTCGCAGACGACACCTAACTCAAAATAAACTCTGGGCTGCCGCAATCGCCATTTGAGCAAGAGGAGTTGGGTAAAGACCGATTGCAATGGTTATGAGCATGGTAAAGACCATCGTAAACTTCATCGCTCCATGGACAGGAACATCCGGTAAGCCCTCTCCTTCGGCGAGGAACATGACCTTAATCACTGAGAGATAATAGTATACGGAAATCATACTCATGACGAACCCGATATAGGCAATCGCTACATACCCTTGATCCATCGCCGCAGAGAAGAGATAGAATTTCCCTACGAAGCCTGCAAGGGGTGGTATTCCAGCTAGAGATAACAGGGATGCTGTCATGACCACCGTTGCTAACGGGGAACGGCGCCAGAATCCAGCTAAGTCCTTGATCTCGCTGCTGCCTTGCTTCTCTGCCACAAGCGTTGCTACCGAAAAGGCTCCCATATTAGCGAAGACGTAAATCATCGCATAGAAGAGGACACCTTTGATTCCCGCTGTGGATTCAGCAATAATACCCACCATCAAATAGCCTGCTTGGGCAATGCTGGAAAATGCTAACAATCGTTTTAGGTTCGTTTGGGGTATGGCAATCAAGTTACCCACAATCATCGTAATCGCTGCCATAACGAACAACAGGGTTTGTCCCGTTGCTGAAAAGGCTTGGCTGTTCATGGTTAAGAGGTAAACACGAATCAGCACAGCAAAAGCTGCGGCTTTCGAGGCAATCGCCAAGAACGCTGTGACAGGGGTTGGCGCACCTTCGTAGATATCCGGTGCCCAAAGGTGAAACGGCACCAGCGAAATCTTAAAGCCCAATCCAGCCAAGATGAAAACCGTCGCCAAGAGCGAGGCCGGCGTGAGGTTTCCACCCAGCGTACTGGCGATTTGTGCCAGCTCAGTCGATCCTGTTAAGCCGTAAATAAGGCTGATTCCGTAGAGTAAGATGGCCGATGAAGTGGCACCAAGCACGAGGTACTTGATTCCAGCTTCCGAGGAACGAGCATCATCTGCCAAATAGGCCACCAGAATGTAGAAGGAAATGGTCATTAGCTCAAGACCAACATACATCGTAATCAGTTCGCCTGCTCCAGCCATAAGCATCATACCCAACGTTGCCAGTAACAGTAACGAATAGAACTCTCCGCGATGTTTCGGTAATTTCTGCACATATCCCCCTGAAGAGAGGACAACCAGCAGGGCAGCCGCCAGGAAGAGCACTTTGAAATAGACTGCGAACTGATCATGCATATAGAGTCCGTCCAAGAACGCCGCTTCCTGTCCGTAGAAAAAGTCATACAGAGTATAACTGAGAACCCCTAATAACGAGAAAACAGTGAGTGGCATCATCCCTTTTCGAGCGCCAGCTGGAATCAGGAGTCCAATGGCCAACAGAATCAAGGCCAGCGCGGCCAGCGCAATTTCAGGCGTGAGCACTGTAGCGATATTGAACATTAGAACAACCCTCCCATCTTCGCCTGACTCACCATCTCAAGTACCTTGGCCAGGCCTGAGGAGGTAACTCCGGTATCGATCATTCCCAGTAAAATATTCGGGAAAATTCCTCCCACAAAGATCACAAACCCGAATAAGACGAGCGGAACGAGTTCAGGTCCTCGAATATCGGTGAGATGATCCCATTCCGAACGGCGCGGTCCGAACAGTACGTTGGCTATCGTCCGTAAGATATAAACGGCTGTAAAGATAATCCCGGCTATACCCAGAACCGTTTGTACGGGCAACGCTTTAATGGCACCCATGAAAATGGTGAACTCTGCAATGAAATTAACCGTCCCAGGCAATCCCAGCGAGGCCATACCTGCAATCATAAAACCAATGGCCAAGCGTGGCATTTGATGAGCCAGTCCGCCCAGATCAGCAATGTTGCGAGTGTGAGTCTTCTCGTAGATAAAACCGATCATGGAGAAGAAGAGCGCTGCCATCACCCCATGCGCAAACATCATCGCCACAGCACCTGTTGCCGCTGTTGGGTTCAAGGCAGCGATGGCGATAATAACATATCCCATATGGCTGACGGAGGAATATCCGACGACATATTTCAGATCCTTTTGGGCCAGAGCGATAAAGGCCGCATAGAGTACGCTAATCACAGCGAGGGTCGCAATGTACGGTGCCCAAAAACTCGCTCCTACCGGGAGGACATAAACACCTAAACGGATTAATCCATAGCCCCCAATTTTCTTTAAGACTCCGGCGTGAATCATACTCACGGCGGTCGGCGCACCGGCATAACCGTCAGGAGACCAGGAGTGGAAGGGGAACATGGAAATGAGGGATCCAAAACCCACGATCATCAAGGCAAAGGCAACCTTTTGGAATGCCGGACTGTAGAGGTCTTGCCGAGCTGACAGCTGATCAAACAT
>NZ_FQXJ01000003.1:0-753102 GCF_900129935.1 Desulfosporosinus lacus DSM 15449
TAAGATTATCCGGTATTAGCCCTCGTTTCCAAGGGTTGTCCCGGCTTTATGGGTAGGTTACCCACGCGTTACTCACCCGTCCGCCACTAAAAACTTCTCTAAGTAAACTTATTGAAATTCTCCGTTCGACTTGCATGTGTTAGGCACGCCGCCAGCGTTCGTCCTGAGCCAGGATCAAACTCTCCAAAAAAAGTTATTTCACTTCAATGAAGAAGATGATTCGCTCATGATTTCTTTTGAAACTCTTTCGAGTTTCTCTCATTGGCTGTCCTTGTTGTTTAGTTTTCAAAGACCATCATGTCATTTTACGTCCCTTTAGGACCGAGTTATATCTTAGCATTTCTAACTTGCATTGTCAATACTAATTTATTCCAAACTTAAATTCTTAAAGGTGTACTTGTTTGCTTCGCTCTTCGCAAGTATTTTGTCGAGCGAACAAATAGTACTATACCATAACTGTATACCCCTCCTCAAATATGATTTGAATCCATAATATCATTATTATATCCCAAAACTATGCATATTCTTCCTGATGCTCCGTTTATCTGGATAATATATTTTTCGTTACAATATTTCTTAGCGGGTTTCAACATAATCCCTTATTGACAAAAGCTACCCAATTCTTAAATCGGGTAGCTTTAAATACTAATAGGTTACTCAACATCTTCGTCTTGAATATTTTCATCTCTTGGCCGCATCGTTGGGAATAGGATGACGTCACGAATTGACGCAGAATCCGTTAATAACATTACCAAACGATCTATTCCAATTCCCAGTCCACCAGTAGGCGGAAGCCCGTACTCTAGAGCTTGGACAAAGTCTTCATCCATGATATGAGCCTCATCATCCCCTTTAGCCCGCTCAGCAGCCTGCGCTTCAAAACGTTGTCGCTGATCAATAGGATCATTTAATTCGGAAAAAGCATTGGCAAGTTCACGTCCATATATGAAGGCTTCAAACCGATCCGTATATTCGGGGTGCTCAGCATTACGTTTAGCTAGCGGGGATATTTCTACGGGATGTCCGATTATGAATGTCGGTTGTATCAATTTTGGTTCCACGAACTCTTCAAAAAACTCATTGATAATCTTCCCGCGAGATGAATCCGACTCGACATGCAAACCTTTTTCTTGAGCTACAAGACGAGCTTGTTCATCCGTTATTATTTCTCTGAAATCTACTCCAGAGTACTCCAAAATTCCATCAAGCATTGAAAGTCGCCGCCATGGAGTCTCGAATTGGATAGGTTGTCCCTGATAAGTAATTTCCAAGGTACCGTGTATCTTTTGAACAATATGGGCAATCATCTCTTCGGTCAATTCCATTATATCTTCGTAATTAGCGAACGCTTGATAGAGCTCCATCATAGTAAACTCTGGATTGTGCTTGATTGAAATTCCTTCATTCCTGAAAGTACGGCCAATCTCGAATACTTTTTCAAACCCACCAACAATTAAACGTTTCAATGGGAGTTCAAGAGCAATCCTCAAATAAAGATCTATGTCAAGCGCGTTGTGATGCGTGCTAAATGGACGTGCTGCCGCTCCACCAGGAATTGTATGTAACGTGGGCGTCTCTACTTCAAGGAATTCCCGTTTTTCTAGAAACTCTCTCATAAACCGAATGATTTTACTTCGTGTTATAAATACTTGGCGAACATCGGGATTCATAACTAAGTCTAAATAGCGCTTGCGATAACGTGTTTCTACATTGGTTAGGCCATGGAACTTCTCTGGGAGCGGGCGCATTGCCTTGGATAGCAGTAAAACCTCACGCGCATGAATAGATATTTCCCCTCGCTTAGTCCGGAAAACCTTCCCTTTTACCCCAACAATATCTCCAACGTCAAATTTTGTAATTAAATCAAACATAGTCTGACCCAATTCGTCCATTCGGATATAACTCTGAATACGGCCATTAAGGTCTTGAACATGTGCAAAGATAACTTTCCCCTGATCACGCTTGCTCATAATTCGACCAGCAATACTTACTTCTTGGCCTTCTAATTCTTCAAAATGCTCTAAAATGTCAGCAGTTTTATGGGTTCGAATATAGCGATCAGCATAGGGTTCAATATCTGCTTGGCGAAGCATCTCAAGTTTTTCTAAGCGAATTCGCCAGAGGTCGTTGGTATTCTCCATCTTTATTCCTCCATAAATTATTCTCTAATTATCAATTTTACCAAACTTAGACTTCAATAAACAAGAAAAATCAATTTCAATAAATAAAGTGCAGCATCTGTACGTGGCCAAACCAGTCACAGAAACACTGCACTTACAAATACTTAGTTCTAATGTTTTCTCAAATTTGAGTGTACACTCTTACTTGATCCTACTTAATATCAAGAATTTGATAGTGTAAAATACCTGCTGGTACATTTACTTCAACTACAGATCCTTTAGTTTGGCCTAAAACTGCTTTTCCGACAGGGGATTCATTGGAGATTTTGTTGGTACCTGGATCAGCCTCAGCTGATCCGACAATAAAGTACTCTTCTTCCTCACCAAAGTCCAAGTCTTTCAGGAGCACCTTTGTGCCTACTGCCACGACATCTGTTCCCTCTAGTTCATCAATAATTCGCGCATTTCTAAGCATTTTCTCCAGAGTAATAATCCGACCTTCGATAAAGGCCTGATCATTCTTAGCATCATCATACTCTGAATTCTCACTAATATCTCCAAAGTCAATGGCCTGCTTAATGCGCCCGGCGACTTCCCGCCGCTTCACAGTTTTAGATAGCTCCAACTCTTCCTCAAGTTTTTTGAGGCCTTCTAATGTTAGAATAACTTCTTTTTCAGCCATATTTTCCTCGCTCCCTTTTCTCATCCTACGCATCGTGCTTCTATACTTTTCGTAACGCGCACTTTTAAAAAGTTATATGCGTAATTCCTTTTAAATCTAGGAACTCCTTGAAAGATTCCTCATTTACATTACTCGTTATTATAAGGACCTTGCAAAATATTGTCAAGGATGCGGCTGTTATCTATAACGAGATATGTCATCAAATTATTCGTTTTTTCTGCAAAAAATAACACTTCATCCTGTTATTCGGGTTAAGACAGCTCGCATTTCTCCCGGTGATCTCGTTTGCATAATTTCATCCCGGACTTGGGCTGCCTTCCTAATCCCTTTAATATACCACACCGCATGTTTTCTCATTTCATTAAGACCAATTCTTTCACCCTTATAACGCAACACACGCTCGAAATGCTGTAATGCTACCTGTATCCGTTCTTCAATTGAGGGTTCAGGCAATACGATACCATCTTTTAAAAAAGATTGGGTACGCGGAATAAGCCATGGATTGCCCAAGGCACCACGTCCGATCATTACCCCATCACATTCCGTTTGCTCGATTAATCTACCGGCGTCTTCAGGCTTAGAAACATCCCCATTACCGATAACCGGAATACTTACTGCTTGCTTTACCCTCCGAATCCATCCCCAGTCAGCATGACCTGAATAAAATTGCTCACGGGTTCTTGCGTGAACTGTTAGCATCTGGACACCTACCGATTCTAGACCTTTAGCCAGTTCAAGGGCCACAATTTCTTGATCGTTCCAACCAAGACGAATTTTTACGGTTACTGGTACATTAACGGCTTGTACGACAGCTGAGGCAATAGCTTGCGCACGGGGGAGATCCTTTAGCAGTGCCGATCCTTCACCATTCTTAACAATTTTCTGTGCTGGGCATCCCATGTTAATATCAATAACATTGGCGCTGGATTTCACGGCCAACAGGGCTGCTCGGGCCATTGTCTCTGGATCTGTACCAAACAACTGTACAATTCTCGGTTCCCCTTCTCCACTCAAATCCAGCATCTTCAAGGTTCTCGAGTTTTGATAAGTTAATGCTTTATCACTTATCATTTCCGTCCAAACATACTCTCCGCCCACTGCACAGACTGTTTCTCGAAATGCTTTATCTGTCACCCCAGCCAAAGGTGCCAGAAATACCGGGACTCCAAGTTCATAATGTCCTAACTTCATATTCTTATTCCTCTTAATTACTATTTCCTGTTACGTTCGTAGATTAATAAAAGTCCCTCAAGGGTTAAGAAGGGATCGACAGTTTCAATCATTTCCGATTCTTGAGAGATCATTTTGGCTAATCCACCTGTGGCAATTACTTTGGTCTCTGGTCCTAATTCCCCTTTCATACGTTTAACTATTCCATCCACCTGTCCAGTGAATCCATAATATATCCCGGATTGCATTCCAGCCACCGTATTTTTTGCGATAACTGAAGTGGGCTTAACCATTTCAATGCGAGGTAATTTTGAGGCCCTTTGAAAGAGGGCTTCTGTCGAGATCCCTATTCCTGGAGCAATCGCCCCACCTAAGTATTCTCCGCGTTTTGATACTACGCAAAATGTCGTTGCAGTTCCAAAATCGACAATAACAAGCGGTCCTCCATATTTAGTATATGCAGCTACTGCATTCACAATGCGATCAGCCCCAACCTCTCTGGGATTATCATAAATAATCGGCATCCCTGTTTTAACGCCAGGCCCCACGACAAGAGGTTCTACTCCAAAATACTTTCGAGCGAGAGATTCTAACGTAGGCATCACCGGTGGGACTACCGAAGAAATTACAACCGCACTAATTTCTTGAAAGGTCAAGCCGCTTAAATCGAATAAATTTTTAATAACCACCGCATACTCGTCCATAGTACGTGATTTATCTGTTGACACCCTCCAATGATGAGTTAATGTTCTCTCATCGTAGACCCCCAACACAATATTTGTATTACCCACATCAAATAATAGAATCATAATAACGCTCCTTTTGGCCCATTTAAAGTCCTCTTTCCCAGTTTGCTCTCGTCGTGGCTTTAATCTCGCCCAGGTCAAGACTAAAGTCCAAGGCCTTAACCGAATGGGTCAAAGCACCAATTGAAATCAAATCGACCCCAGTCTCAGCAACTTGACGAAGTTGATCTTCCTGAATCCCCCCTGAAGCTTCAACGATTGCCCGGTGGTCAATATAAAGAACTGCTTCCCGCATTTCCTCGATTCCCATATTATCCAGCATAATCACATCCACACCGCAAGCTACGGCGTCTTCCACCTGTTTGATCGTTTCACACTCAACTTCTATCTTAACCATGTGCCCGATCACGTCCCTTACCCTTTGAACCGCTTCTGTTAATCCACCCACTGCAGCAAGATGATTATCTTTTAACATCACTGCATCATAGAGTCCAAATCGGTGGTTATGCCCGCCTCCGACTCTTACCGCATATTTCTGTAAAGCTCGCCATCCTGGGAGAGTTTTTCGTGTATCCACAATACAGGTCGAAAGTCCAGTGACCTGGTCAACGGCACGCTTTGTTGCCGTAGCGATTCCTGAGAGGTGTTGTAAAAAATTTAAAGCTGTTCGCTCTCCCTGCAAAATAGTGCTTAAAGGGCCGTCCAGCTCGATTACAACCTCTCCTACCTTGACTTCATCTCCATCTCTCACTAATTTATGGACCTGTATCCGTTGGTCTACACGCTGAAAGACCTGCTCAACAAGTGCCAGACCAGCGACTATCCCATCCTGTTTAGCATATAGCTTTGCCAAACTGGTTAAATCCTCCGGAAAAATCCTAGTGCTCAGATCCCCCGTCCCGATATCTTCCATCAATGCCTGATCAATCAGCTCTTGAAACTGGAACGTAGCGTACATCATTATCCTCCTTATGTTGCAGAGAGTGCTTTTGCCAGGATTCATCAAGCCGCACGGGATAATCTGAACGAAAATGCCCGCCTCGACTTTCTTTACGATCTAAAGCGGCTTTGGCAATAGCTACTCCGACCGTCAACATGTTTACTGTTTCAAGTTCATGCACAGAACCTGCTGACAAAACTTCTCGCTCCCAACCCAGCAGTAACCCAACGGCCTCTCTAAGCCCCGTTTCATTTCTCAAAATACCCACCTTGTCCCACATTAAGTCTTGAATATGAGTCCTCAAGCTTTGACCATCTATGGCTTTCTGTGATCGATATATTCCCGTTCCATTAAGACTTCCCTCAGGACTAAGTACGTCCTCCCATGAAGGAGGTTTACCAGGACCCTTATCTCCTATCTTTTCTACGATACGCGCTCCAAAAACCAGTCCATCCAACAATGAGTTACTTGCTAGCCGATTAGCGCCGTGGACCCCATTACACGCGCATTCTCCAGCCGCATAAAGATGAGGCAGGCTTGATTCTCCATAGGAGTTTGTTGCGATTCCGCCCATCATATAATGAGCTGCCGGTGCAACTGGTAAAGGCATAGTTAATACATCCATCCCATACTTCAAACACGTTTGGTATATGGTAGGGAATCTCTCAAGGATCCTCTTTTCTCCGATAGGTCGAAAATCCAAATAGACTGAACCATGATTCATTTCTTCCCAAATTGCTCGAGCAACAACATCCCGTGCTGCAAGTTCTTTCCCAATAATGTTTTCCATAAAGCGTATCCCAGACGCGTTAATTAAATGTGCACCCTCACCACGCACTGCCTCCGAAATGAGGAAGCGGGGCGCATTAGGGATTAACAAGGCCGTAGGATGAAATTGAACAAATTCCATGTCCATCAAATCTGCGCCTGCACGCATGGCAACTGCCATTCCGTCACCCGTTGCAACACTAGGATTTGTTGTAAAGCTGTAGACCTGCCCCAACCCTCCGGTTGCCAGAACTACTGCATTTGCTAAGTGACTTTCCAGCTCCCCTGTTTCTCCATTAAGAACTAAGGCCCCAACAATATGCCCTCGATCATTTTCTAAAAGATCAATCACAAAACGTTCTTCAAATGTGGAGACATTCTGGCATGACTTTACCTTGGCAACCAAAGCACGTTCTATTTCCCACCCCGTAGCATCACCCAGAGCATGCAGTATTCTCCTCTGACTATGTGCACCTTCACGGGTGAGAGCAAGCTCCCCATCGTGGTAATCGAACTGAGCACCCATGCCCATTAATTCTTCAACGCAAATAAGCCCCTCTTCCACTAGTATCCTTACTGTCAAAGGGTCACAGAGCCCTGCTCCAGCTTTAAGAGTGTCATTTAAGTGCAACGTTGGAGAGTCAGCTTCATCAATGGCTACCGCGATCCCACCTTGGGCATGCTCTGTATTGCTTTCTTCAATTGTTTTCTTAGTAAGAACAGTAACCTTAAATTGTTCACTTGCTTTGATTGCTGTGTATAAACCAGCGATTCCGCTTCCCAATACAAGTACGTCCGAATCAAAGACCTTTACCCCTGTTTTAGACCAAGGGTATAAATATCGTCTCAACACGCCCATCCCCTGCTCTTCTGCTGCTTATAAGGCCAGCATTCGCTCTAATGCCGCTTTGGCTTTAACTCGTATTTCCTCTTTCACTGTAACACGTGGAGAGAGGTTTTTAAGTGCATCTCTTACCTTTTCTAAGCTTGTCAATTTCATATTTGGACAAACTAAACGTTCTGAAGCGAGATAGAATTTTTTCTCTGGACAAACTTGGTGGAGTCGATGTAAGATTCCTGACTCCGTCCCCACAATAAATTCTTGGTTTTCAGAGTTTTGAGCGTACTTTATCAATCCTGCTGTAGAGCCAACATAATCCGCTGCTTCGCAAATGTCTTCTCGGCATTCTGGGTGAACTATGACTTTGGCGGAGGGATGCTCATTCTTCGCTTGTTGAATGTCTTCCTTCGATAATCGGTCATGAGTTTTACAGTAACCAGGCCAGAACTGAAGGGAACGCCCAAGAATTTTGGCAGCGTAGCGGCCAAGATTTTCGTCCGGAATAAATAGGACGTTATCTCCTTGTAAAGACTGCACTACTTTCACCGCATTAGAGGAAGTACAGCAGATATCGCTCTCCGCTTTGACTTCTGCAGAGGAATTAACATAACATACCACCTGAACTTCGGGAACCCTCTTTTTATAAGCTCGCAAGCCTTCAGCATCAACCATGTCTGCCATTGGGCAACCCGCCTTTTGATCGGGCAGTATTACAACTTTGTTCGGGGATAGAATAGCTGCACTTTCTGCCATAAAGTGGACACCGCAAAAGACAATGATCTCCGCGTCTGTATTTGCAGCTTGTTGACTTAGTTGCAAAGAATCTCCAACGAAATCTGCAATATCCTGAACCTCGGGTCTTTGATAATAGTGGGCTAAAATAACTGCTTTGCGTTCTTTTTTAAGCACTTCAATCTCCGCAGCTAAAGTCTCAAATAAGTCTTGGCTAATGGTATAATTCATAAAATATTATGCCCTCCCTTGAGTAACAAAATCTTTTTTGAAGATTAGGTCTTTCGACTAAATTTGTCAATATTCCCGTCCATGAACTTCTTCTGAAGCAATCTTAGTTTCATGGTTTTTTTCATCGACAAAAACGACTTTAGGGGTATACTGATGAGCCTCTTCATCAGTTAACACCGCATAAGAAATAATAATTACTTGATCGCCAACTTGCACCTGACGAGCTGCCGCGCCATTTAAGCATATCACTCCAGAATTTCTCTCTCCGGGAATAACGTAGGTTTCAAGCCTTGCTCCGTTATTATTGTTAACGACCTGAACCTTTTCATTAATCAATAAATCCGCGGCCTCCATCAAAGCGACATCAATGGTAATACTGCCTACATATTGAAGATTCGCTTCTGTTACGACCGCCTTATGAATTTTTGATTTCATCATCGTTCTATACATTCGGCTTAACCTCCACTACTTTATTATCAATTAAACGGGTTGTCCCAAATTTAACTGCTAAAGCTAATAGCACCGGCCGCTTTATTTCTGTTACTTCAGACAAGTCACCAGCATCTCTTACCTCTGCATAGTCAATAATACCCTGACTCTCAAAAGTAATCCTTTCTCGCAGTTGCCTTTCAATTTCCCGAGCTGATCGTTGCCCCGTTTGTATGCTTAACTCTGCGGCAGCAAGACTCTTGGACAAGATTTGGGCTTTTTGCCGTTGTTCAGAGGTTAAAAAAATATTGCGGGAACTCATAGCTAACCCATCTTCTTCCCGAACAATAGGGACAGGGCAAATTTGAATTGGCAGATTAAGATCTCTCACCATACGTTCAATAATCAGATACTGCTGATAATCTTTCTGCCCAAAAAATGCCTTGTCAGGTTGGACAATATTGAACAACTTGTTTACAACAGTAGTGACTCCACGAAAATGTCCAGGCCGAGTTGCCCCACAAAGCATCGCATCTAATTGGCCTACCTCAACAAATGTAACCATCGGATTGGGATACATTTCTTCAACCGTCGGATGAAAAAGGGCATCAACCCCGGCCTCTTCCAAGAGCCGGACATCACGTTCTAAGTCTCTGGGGTAACGTGATAAATCTTCATTGGGGCCAAATTGCAACGGATTAACAAAAATGCTCACTATCAAGAAAGCATCCTTTTGTTGGGCTTGCGCAATTAATGATAAATGTCCACGATGTAAGAAACCCATCGTAGGCACAAAATTAATTTTTCGTCCCCGTTTTTTTTCCTCAGCTATCATCTTACGCAGTTCCTGGATATGTGAAGTTCTTTTCACATCTCACTCCACCTTTCTTATCGAAATTCAACGTCTAAATTTTGTCCGCCAAGCAACAATTTCAAAGTGTTTAGCTCCTCTAAAGGGTAGCTTAAGCCTTGTATAGCCCTCTTGTTTTCTCCTAACTCTAAAGCCTTTACTCCCAAGCTTTTATAAATCTCCGTGAGTTTAGACGGCAACTGATCTAAATGCCCTTTAATAACTTGTACATCTCCACGAGCAATTGGTCCGGTTAATGCTTGTGGCAACCCTACTTGCTCTAAATTAGAAAGTGTCCCTTTCATCAATGGTAATAAAGAAGCCAAGGCTTCCTCTCCTTGAATTCCTGCTGCTGCAAAAAGCTCTACAGCTAATGAAGCAAGTACTGCCAAATAATTCGAGGCAACAACAGCGCCAGCATGATACAGTGTCTTCTCATCAGCTAAAATTCTATGCGGAATTCCACCGAGATCTTTCACTATCTCCTCTCCCAGTACCTCTTCCTCTCCTTCTACTCCAAAGTGCGTTCCAGAAAGAATTGTCAGTGCATTATCCACACTTGCAAAGGACTGTAGAGGGTGTAACGACAAGCAACGCACAGGTAAGTCTTCCTGAACACGCAGAATGGTCGAAGGAAGCGAACCTGAACAGTGAATCCATATTTGCTCCGGAATAATTAGATCTTTTTCAACTAGATTCTCTGCAATCGATCGAATCATGCCATCCTGTGTCGTAATGAGCAAAAAATCAACTGCAGGCACAAGCTCCTCTAAAAGAAGATGATCAATATTGAGATAACTTCGAAACCGTTCATATGAGAGTCGACTTCGGGTATGAACCCCTAAACATTCATGACCTGCCTCTGTTAATTGCACTGCTAATGCGGTACCTACTATTCCAGCTCCAATTATTCCAAATTTCATTTCGTGCCTCCTTTCAAACGCAGTTTGATCATGCCATGGTGTTCACAGTAAGAAAATAGATTATCCATTCTCAGTGTGCCACATTTCGACATGAAGTCAGATCGGTATAAAAAAAACCTTCACGAGCGTGAAGGATATTTTCTCTCTCCTCCGTCTCAGTCATCAAGATCTAAGCGGTTTATTATTAAAATTTTATGAAAATAAATATTTATCCGTCTATTCAGATATATTTTTATAAAAAATAATTAATCTAAATCAGTACAATTCAAGAATGATATTGTCTGATATTAGATTTCCGTTAAACAGGTAAGGGGATAAACCTTACCATCTCCCACTGCTTCATTTATGGATCTGCCCGAGGGCAGAATGAGTTTTGGTGCAATTTCCCTTAATGGAGCAATCACAAAAGCACGTTCTTCCAAGTATGGATGAGGTAACCTTAATTCTTCTGTCTCACTTACTCTATTATCGTAAATTAAAAGGTCTATGTCAATGGTTCTTGAACCCCAATGTACCTTGCGCTCTCTCCCAAGGCTCAGTTCAATTTCTTGGCAAACATGAAGCAGGTCCAAAGGCTCCAGGGTTGTCTCAATCTCTATAACCAGATTCCAAAATAAAGGTTGATCTATCCCCCCCCAGGGTTCTGTTTCATATATGCGGGACATCGCCATTATTCTAATTGATCGGCCTCTCAAAGCCGAAATCGCCTCTCTAAGGTAAAAAGCTCGGTCCCCCATATTACTTCCCAACCCTAGATACACTTTCATCGCTTTCACCTGCCTCGCCAAATCTCCGCCGAAACATCTCTAATAATTCCTGGGATTGGTGCCTGTGGCTTGTGTACCTCTACTCGCACTGATTCACAGGCAAACTGCCCCAGTACCCTTTGGGCAATTTCTTCAGCCAGGCGTTCTATTAATAGATACCTGCCCTCAGTCACGCACGCTTTTATAACTTGGTATACCTCTCCATAATGAATCGTATCCTCAACTCGATCAGAAAAACCTGCCTGGCTCAAGTTGTGGAAAAGATCCATATCTATTAAAAATCTCTGTCCTAAAACATTTTCTTCGGGTAATACCCCATGGTAAGAATAGAATTCCAGTCCACGAAGGTGAATCACATCAAGCTCCGACATAATGGACTCCTCTCTGCCCCCTTACAATGGCATCTGCCATATGTATCGCCCTGCTATTTGCCTTAACATCGTGAACACGTATAATATCTGCCCCAGAAACAACACCCAGAACGCTGGTTGCCAGTGTCCCCTCTAAGCGCTCATTCACCCCTAGGTTTAAAGTATTTCCAATCATTGATTTGCGAGAAGCCCCTAATAATACAGGGTGTCCCAGCGTCTTGAATTCTGCTAAACGGGCCATTACCTCAAGATTCTGCTCTGTTGTTTTCCCAAACCCGATTCCTGGATCCAGAATAATCTGGTCTCCTGACAATCCCTGAGTTTCAGCCAATTCGATGCTCTTTTGCAAAAAAGCAAAAATGTCCCCCATAAGATGATGGTAGACAGTTCCATCCTGATTATGCATTACAACTACGGGCACTCGGTAATCCCCAACCACTCTAGCCATATCCGGATCTCTTTGCAATCCCCATACATCATTAATCATATGAGCACCTGCTTCAAGCGCTTTAGCCGCGACGCTCGCCTTATAGGTATCTATTGAGACAGGGACGGCTACTCGCTCTAAAAGCGCCTTCAGTATGGGCTCTAAGCGTTTCCATTCTTCTTCAGCACTTACACCCGCATAATTCGGCCGAGTAGACTCTCCGCCAATATCTAAAATATCTGCGCCTTCGTCAATCAAACGTTGTGCTTGTGAAATAGCGTCTTCAATACTAGCGTATCTGCCCCCATCGGAGAATGAATCTGGGGTTACATTTAGAATCCCCATGACAAGGGTGCGCTCTCCCAGTATGAGTTCTTTTCCTCGACAATTTAGACTGCGGGTCATCGATGGCTCCAAGGCAATAAGTAACTGCTTGAGGGCCTGGCCGATCTTCTTCAGTCCAAATGGTTGAGCTGACACCTTTTTCGCAAGGTGCTCTAGTTGCCGAACTGTACCCAGTAACATAACATCTGTTGCATCTATGCTATTTGTGATTACATCCCGATGAACTGCAGCATCTCCACCAACAGAGAGCATCTCTTGCTTAAGAATATGGGCTACACGTAACGGAACCTGCTCTAATTTTATCGCACGGCCAATTCCTTTACCTGCCATGTTTGCGACTCCTGCCGGGTCAGATCCAATCTGAGTCAACGCCATCTTAGCTTCTGACGAGTTATCAATCGTAACCCAACGCATTCCATATATTTGCATTGCGGTCCCTCCTTAGTACACAACTTGTTTCATTGCGGGCTTAAACTTGTGACATAAAGTTTGAGCGGAACAATATCGACAATCTCTAGACCAATCATCCGCATTAGCTAATACCTCGCCAAGTAATGTCAGATTGTCATCATGATGCCGACGATGTTCACGGATTCCTCCCAGGATTATCCCTATATCTTCCGGGCAAAAATTACACGCTTCAAGCAAGGGGAGTGCTAAGCGGGCACTTGCCTCAGCGTGATCTTCACCCGTTTGGTATTCTACCCATCGTCCGATATCATGCAGTAATGCAGCAGCGTAGATTGCTTCTTTAGACAGACTTACATCCCCTTTTTCCAGCAGGTAAGCATAGGAGATGCGTGCAACACTTAACCCATGTGCAAAGCCATGTTTACAAAATCGTCGTTCCTTTTCTAAATTATCAATTTTCTCTATATAGCAAATATAATCTTCATGGTCCAATAGCTGGTTGACGCGAGCCATTGAATGTAACATATAGCCACACTCCCAAGATTTCATCTCATTTCCCCCAAAACTTAAGCCCCTGAGTCAGCTAAGGATCTCGCTTCCTTAAACGAATATGACCCTTTGTAGGATGGGATACGCAGAGTTTTCCTTGCTATACTTACAGTCATACCTCTATCTTTAAGAGTTTTTCCATCCAGTTGGGAAACATAGTCGAGAAGCGTTTCCTGATCCCCGATGGCACTAAATTCATAAGGGTTTCCCTCTGTACGATTTATAGGCACTTTGTTTACTAGGATGGTCGAACTTCCGCTCAAAACAATATCTGTAGAACCAACAATCCGTTGACCATTGATGCTGATTGCTTCAGCACCAGCCAGTTTTAAGGTATTGATCATTCTTAAAATTTCATCCGTATAAAGCGGAAATGTTACCTTTTTATTACGGTCGTCGATGCTTACCAAAATTCCTGGTCCTTCTACTTCTTGTGTACCATCAAGCATTTTCAATTGTTTGAGATGTACAAGCAGTTGAGGATCCGTCCCTACTTGGTTACGTGCTAAGTCCAGCTTTTCAGACAGGTCCTTATGTCTTTCCTGAAGCAGAGCATTTTGCTCCTGAGAATTCACCAGCACGGCTTTCATTTGAGACATACGTTGTTCACTAATTTGTTCGGCAGCAGATACATTCTTTTGAGTTTGAGCCTGAAGGGCAATTAAAAAACCTAGGGCAATCGCTACCATAGTGACTGGTAAAGCTAGGGTTCTTTTCCAACGTTGCATTACGTTCCCTCCTTAATGGGTTCCGCATAATGATAATCTCTCAATCTGCCAGCCGGAGTCTTTATATCGTCTAAAACCTCAAGTTTGCGAGTTATTCCATACTGTTCCTGATACTCCCCGAGTCTATCCCATCCATAAAAATTAAGGGCAGCAGATAAATTATATGAATCACCGATAGCCCCAATCACATAAGGGGGCATTTGACGAGTGCCATTGATCTGGATAAACGATCCACCACAAAACACTTCTGTATATGTCATCACGCGCTGACCATTGACCGCAATAGCTTCCGCTCCACCATTCCATAGAGCATTCAAAATTTCTTGAATGTATTGTTCATGAATTACAAAATTATTTAAGTTTTCTTCTCCAGTGGCTACGCGAGTGGAGTCATCCAAAGTGATTTGCACACCTGGACCCGTGAGCTCAATTAAGCCCGCATTCATCATGGCTTCTTTTACTTGCTCATTTAGCAATGAGGAGGCGCTTTGACCCTGGGCATATTTAATTAATTCTTGCTCTATTTTATCATTTTCTACGGAAAGCTGTTGATTCTCCTGTTCCGTTTTAATCAAACTAGGGATAGCAGTTTCCTGTTGTGTCACCTGACTGCCCGCAACACCCTGCGCTTTAATCAGCAGGACAAAGAGAAATCCTAGCAAAATTGCAGAAAAACCCAGCAGAGACCGTTCTTTTCTATCCAGATGCATTTGATACACCTCCATAATACCAACTTTAGAAAACTTAGCAGGCCCTAGATGACCATAAGTTATACTATCTGACTAGTATTTGAAAAAAGGACACCCCTGCGGGCGTCCCTTATTAAATTTCTTATTTATTCACTCAGCCATTCATCGCCAGCTTTACGATAGTCAACAAGTTCTTCGGGTTTAAAGTAAAGGGCAATTTCGCGGTCAGCACTGGCAACCGAGTCTGATCCGTGAATAACATTTCTGCTAATATCCATCCCATACATCCCTCGAATAGATCCCGGGTTTGAATTTGCAGGATTTGTTGCGCCCATTAACTCACGAGCCAAAGCTACTACGTTTTTACCTTCCCAGACCATTGCTACGACCGGAGAAGACATAATGTAGCCAACCGTCGGCTCAAAGAACCCTTTGCCCCTATGTTCAGCATAATGCTCTTCCGCCAAGGCACGATCTACTTGAATTAACTTCATACCCGCAAGTTTGAAGCCCTTTTTCTCAAAACGATTAATTACCTCTCCGACTAATCCCCTCTGAACTGCATCCGGCTTGAGCATAATAAATGTACGTTCCATTCTTCCTTCTCTCCTCTACAATCGAAACTCTTTCTAACTATTGAATTTTATCTAACTCTTTTTCCATTATTTGGCCAGGCAACTCAGTATCTTGCTTAGTTTTAGTTTCTGTACTATCTAATGGACCTTCAACAGCCTTTTCCAGAGTTACCGTGCCTTCGGCTTGTTTGCCTGCCTCAGGATTAGGATCAAATTTAGCCATCAGTGCTGCGAAATCTTTGACATCAAGGGTTTCTTTCTCCATTAATGCTTCAGCTATGGCATGGAGTTTTTCGATATTTTGCTCAATCAGATCTTGAGCCTTCTGATAGCAACCATCGATAATGCGTCGAGCCTCTTTATCAATCGAATATGCCACAGCATCACTGTAACTGCGATCTCGCGAAATATCTCTGCCTAGGAAGACTTGCTCTTCTTTGTGCCCAAAGGTTAGTGGACCTAATTCCTCGGACATGCCCAATTCAGTAATCATTTTTCGAATAATCCCCGTGGCCCGCTCTAAGTCATTAGATGCACCAGTACTAATTTCATGAAGTACCACCGCTTCAGAGACGCGTCCACCAAGTAACATAACTACTTGGTCCAGCAGTTGGGATTTAGTCATATAATTACGGTCTTCTTTCGGAAGAAGAAGGGTATAACCCCCTGCCCGTCCACGCGGGATAATGGAAACCTTGTGTAAGGGGTCCGTATGAGTGAGGAGCTCTCCTAACAAAGCGTGCCCTGCTTCATGATAGGAAACCAGTTTTCTCTCAAATGGACTTATTACACGACTCTTCTTCTCGGGCCCTGCAATAACTCGTTCTATCGAATCTTCCACCGACTGCTGCTTAATTTGGGTTTCGCTGCGACGAGCAGAAAGAAGTGCCGCTTCATTTAACAGATTTGCTAAGTCTGCCCCAGTGAAGCCTGATGTTTGACGAGCAATAACCTGAAGGTCAACATCTTCCTTCATCGGCTTACCTTTAGCATGAACTTTAAGGATTTCTTCACGTCCTCTGACATCCGGAACATCGACAATTACTTGCCGGTCAAAACGACCCGGACGCAAGAGTGCCGGATCAAGTACATCCGCTCTATTGGTTGCCGCAATGATGATAACCCCATCATTGCCATTAAATCCATCCATTTCTACAAGAAGCTGGTTAAGAGTCTGTTCCCGCTCATCATGTCCGCCGCCTAAGCCTGCTCCCCGTTGCCGTCCCACAGCATCAATCTCGTCAATAAATACAATGCAAGGAGCATTTTTCTTGGCCTGTTCAAACAAATCCCGAACTCGAGAAGCCCCAACCCCTACGAACATTTCCACAAAATCTGAGCCGCTGATGCTAAAGAATGGTACACCTGCTTCTCCAGAGACAGCGCGTGCAAGCAAAGTCTTGCCTGTTCCAGGAGGTCCGAACAGCAGTACACCAGTAGGGATCTTAGCCCCTAATTCATGAAACTTCTTCGGCATCTTCAAGAATTCAACTACTTCTTGAAGCTCCTCTTTAACCTCATCAGCACCTGCAACATCTGCAAATGTCACTTTTTTCTTATCTTCCCCAACCAGGCGTGCTTTGCTTTTTCCGAATTGCATGACTCGGTTTCCACCACCCTGGCTTTGCTGCATCATAAAGAAGAACAAACCAACGATGACAATAATAGGCAACATTGTGGTTAGCAGTCCTACCCACCACGGTGTCTTTGGAGGCTCTTCTATGACAAAAGACGGAACGTGCGCGGATAAATCTGTGGTAAGTTGTGGGTCTGAGGCAAGTCCAATCACCTCGTGTTTTTCATCATCCTTCATTGTGACGGAATATTTAGTTGAATTGTTTTCAACAACAGCAACAACACTTTTAACCTGATCCGCTACTACTGCCTTTTTAAAAGCGTTATAATCTAAACCAATCTCTTTACTAACGGGAGGGGTCGACCACTTTATTAGCATTATCGCCATGAGAATTATTAGTATATAAATTGCCGCATTCTTAAAGACCTTCAAATATGGTCCTCCTCTCTAGTTAGGAAGCTGCTTCACCGAGAAGCAATTCTTCATATTATACCATGGGGTATTGCGTTTTACAATGAATTCAAATTAGAACACCCGCTCAGTGATGTGAGAATACAATACATTTTTTCGTCATCATAATCGCCATTATACAGTCCGCTTTGGCGAACCCCGGGAATCCATAGAACTTCTGTCCCTATGGCGATCAAAGGCACGCAGTTTCTCTCTTTATCGGCTATTTTTGCTTCCTGAAAAACCTTTTTAAGAGGCTTATGTCCTACACCCTTAAACCACATTCTGTCCCCTTCCCGCCTTACACGACATACCAAGGATTGCTCAGAAGTGCGAGTCAATAGGCCACGACTAAAAACCGCTATCTTGTTCTCACATCTATCACTATAATTTGGCGTAGAACGATTCCATTCTTTAAATAAGCCAATAGCCATTTTTAAGCCAGAAATTTCAGTCCATTGCCCCACGACTAAAGGTATATCTAAGTTTAATCCCCGCTGTTCGCTTAAAGCATCCATTAACCCGTCATTTTGTCTGCTATTGATATGCGAAGGGCTAAACTGCAAACCCACTTCTGAGATCTTAACCCTCAAACCTGGCAAATCCTGAACCCAACCGAGCTTACCCTGAGAGGACATAATCTTTGCAACATAGGCAAAACCAAGTCCACGGGGTTCTTGGGTGACCTGCATAGCCGCCTTACGCAACAGACGGGAAAGAATAGCAGCGGGCTCCTCGAAAACGTCTAGGCTTAAGCAGATAGTTCCCTCAGAGTTTTTATAATGATACCGTTTCCAGGCGGCCTCCACCTGCTGGTCAAAATATTCTTCATCCCAACGCAAAAGTTCTCCTGTTCGTCCCAAGGCTTCCTGAATACGAGAATTGTAGCTCCTCTCTAATTCTGGTAGCAAATCTAAGCGAATTCGATTGCGTACATAAACCAGTTCTTCATTCGAGCGATCAAGGGCATATGGAACTGCTTCACTCTCACAATAATTCAGGATATCTGCTTTTGTAAAGGTTAACAAAGGGCGAATAATTGAGCCTTTACTAGGATACATTCCCGCTAAACCCGCTGTTCCGCTTCCTCTCAGCAACCTGAAAAGAATGGTTTCTGCTTGGTCTCCTAGGTGATGAGCAGTGGCTAGAAGCAAGCACCCTTCCTTTGCCATATCCTCTTTCCAGCGAGAGTAGCGCCATTCCCGCGCAGCTTCTTGGAAGGATTGACCCATAGTCTTAGCGTATTGTTTAGCATCAAAACGATGTATTAGACAAGGCACATTCCACTTCTTTGCCATCTGTCGAACTAAGTCCGCTTCTTCATCCGACTCTTTTCGAACCCCGTGATGGACATGGGTTAATACTAGCGAAATCCCTCTGCAGCTTTCCTCTTGTACATACCTCCAAAGAATATGACTTAATGCCATTGAGTCGGGCCCTCCGGATACTGCAACCATAACTCTAGCTTCAGAAGGAATTAATTGGGGCAGTATGAATTTGCGCAATTTCTCGTACATCTTGCGCCCCCTTTCAGATCGGTTGCAGGCGGTGTCCTTTGTACACTGATGGCTGGCTATGACTCAAACAAAGATGTTCTAGATTAGAGCATGCCAATGCATACATTATGTGTCAATAGTTATATCTTCCACTGAAAGAACTCGTTTCAAACCTGCCAACTCAACTAGTTTATCACTTTATCCAAAAACAAACACGCCTTTTTTCTGGTTTCATTTGGCAGAATTGAAAAGGCCCTGATTGCTCAGGGCCTAAACCTTATATTCCGTAATCTAGTTTCCAATCATTTTAGAACAATCCGCTTACTTTACCCGTCTTGGTATCAACGTCAATTCTTCTGTAAGCGGGGTCTGAACTTGTACCAGGCATCAAACTGATTGTTCCGGCCATTGGGCAAAGGAATTTCGCTCCGCCATATACTAAGATATCACGAATCGGCAATCTCCAGCCTGTTGGCACACCTTTCAGAGTGGGATCATGGGACAAACTCAAATGGGTTTTAACCATCATGGTGGAGAAATCAGCATAATATGGATCTGATTCAAATCTCTTAGCTTTAGCTTCTGCCTCAGGTGACCAATCTACGCCGTCTGCCCCATAAACTTCTTTAGCGATAAGCTCAACGCGTTCACGCAACGGCATTTCCAATGGATAGAGGCATTTGAATTGAGATTCTTCTGAGCAAGCATCCATAACAGTATCTGCTAATTCTAAAGCGCCATCTCCACCGCTGAGCCAGTGATCAGAATGAGCACAACGAGCTCCTGCATCCCTGACAATTTTCTTAATTAAGTCAATCTCTGCTTGGGTGTCTGTGTAGAAACCGTTAATGCAGACAACTGGAACAATTCCAGACTTTTTAATAATTCCAAGGTGGTGAAGCAGGTTAGCGCAACCCTTTTCAACCAGTTCAAGATTTTCTTGGGTGTACTCTTCAGGTAATGGACGACCCGGTACGACTGCAGGTCCGCCGCCATGCATTTTTAGAGCACGGATAGTTGCTACGAGAACGGAAACATCCGGTTTTAAACCGCCCAAACGAGCTTTAACATTCCAGAATTTCTCAAATCCGATATCTGCTGCGAATCCGCTTTCCGTAACATGATAATCAAACATTTTGAGACCAACCCGATCCGCAATAATGGATGATTGCCCAATAGCAATATTAGCAAACGGACCAGCATGAACCATGACAGGTTGACCTTCAGCTGTGTAACAAATTGTTGGATTAATCGTGTTACGCATCCAAGCAGTCATAGCGCCATCGACTTCTAAGTCCTTAGAGGTAACAGGTTGACCGGTTTTACTATAAGCAACGATAATTTTGCCAATCCGCTCTCTGAGATCCGGAAGATCTTTAGCGACAGCCAAAATTGCCATTAACTCAGATCCAACAGCAATCCCGAATTTAGATGTCATTTGGAAGCCATCTTTTTTACCGCCAATACCAATGATAATATTTCTCAGGCCTTGAGCTGCATAATCGATTACCCAGCCCATTTCAACATTCTTAGGATCGATGTCCAAGCGTTTCAAGCCACGCTTAGCAAGCTCTTCATCTGTATAGTTTGCTTCATGCTGCATCCGAGCATTAAGGGCAACCATGCAGAGATTATGGGCATTCATGATATCATTTATATCACCAGTGAGTCCTAGGGAAAACTCAGTCATAGGAATCAAGAGAGCATTCCCGCCACCAGCAGCGGTACCCTTAATATTCATCGTTGGGCCGCCAGACGGTTGCCGAACTGCGCCACCAACGTTCTTGCCTCTCTTAGCAAGTCCTTCGATGAGACCCAGAGTCGTCGTAGTTTTTCCTTCACCGAGCGGCGTTGGAGTAATAGCTGTTACTTCAATATATTTACCATCGGGTTTATCTCCAAGGCGCTCCATCATTTTTAGAAAGTCTACTTTTGGTGTTTTTCCGTATGGGATTATTTCTTCTTTTCTGAGTGACAACGTTTCGATTAATTGTTCCACAGTAGGCATGTTTTTTTCGGCCTCTTCGGCGATTTGCCAGTCCTTAAGTTTGGTTGCATCCCAAGCCATTTTTAAATCCGCTCCCTTAATTAAATTTCTACTTTCCCGTAACTTAGAAAAGGAAAGCTTACCCGCACCATTAGTTAAACTATTATTAAAGCGTAGGTCTATACTTCAATATTACTAATCAAACGTGATTAGTATATCCACAAACGTATTTTTAATATAAAAATACCTCCGAGGTTATATTTCCTAAACTTAACTTTTTGGAATTTTCGGTTTAACAAACTCCCGGTGCTGGGCATTTTCAGATTTGATTACAATAGTTTGATTCGACACGCATTTCTGATATCCTTCTTTAAACCTAATCTTTTAAGGCAAGTTTCTCACATCTTAAATTTTTCCGCAATTATTGATTCCAAAAGTTTTTTCTAATGACCAAAACTATTCCATCATCATCTAAAGTCCCTCCGCTCAAACGGCGGGCTTCCTGTCCAATTAGATCTGCAATTTCTTGAGATTTATCTAAGGGCGTTTTCTCTAAATAGTCTTTGATCCAATCCGTTCCTTCCTTCAAGACATCTTGAACCCCATCCGTCAATAAAACCAAGGCTTCCCCGCTCTGCATTTCCAATTCAATAACAGGAGTGTCAATCTGGTTTAAAATTCCCGCAGGAAGGCTTGAAGATTCAATAACTTTTACTCCATCTTGACCGATTAAATAGGAGGGCGAGGCCCCCACTTTAATTAACTTTAAGTTAGTGGACTCTAAATCAAGAATTGCCATATCAATTGTAACGAAACTTTCTTCGGGAGAACGCAATACCAAAATCGAATTCAGGGCTTGGATCGCACCTTCAGGTTTGAACCCTGTTGTCAGGAGTTGCTCAAGGAGGGTTAATGCCGTCGCGCTCATTTTGGCTGCATTTTCCCCAACACCCATACCATCACTTAAAACAAAGGCATGTTCCTTTGTGGAATAAGCAATAGAAGCATAATTATCCCCGCTCATTCCATTTCCGGTTTTCGTAAATGTTGTTATCCCCACATCAAGAAAAAAGCGGCGACGACGGGCTAAATTCGATGGTTTTACTACTTCCCAGTTATGCTGTGTATGAAGTTCCTTAGCCAGGTTTCCTATGACCTGCGAAACATTTAGAAATTGGCGAGACAATGCTTCTTGATTAAGAAGCAAGCGGCGACGCCATGTTTCTTGGTTCTTCTCTTGCTCAATGATAAACTGCACTCCCAATAGCATCTCTTTTAATCTCCCGCAATGACGTTTCCATTCGATGGGTAAGGCCTGTAACTTTACGTCTGTTTGCTTTTCGACCAATCCAAAAAGTTCAAAGAAAATATGGTATGTTTTATAAAACTCTCGGTTCCAACATACATCCATTGTTGGGCAAGAATGACATACACGCTCAACCAGAACATTCATTAATTCTGGAACTTCTGGACGTATCTCAAATGATTCTACCTCTGCCGCTTGATAACTTAAGGCTATTTGATCGAAAATCTCTGACAATGCTTTGACTTTGGAAACCGTGGTCTCGACCTCTGGAATTACCTTAGGTTTTAAGAAATCTTTTTCCGGGGTTGCTCCTGGCCATATTAAAAAGAGGAAAAGACCCACTGTAGAGGAAATGAGCTGCGAATATATTGCCTCCTGCCGTAAAAAGACGGTAAGTATCAGCATCACCGAAATAAAAGCGGTCCCGATTCCCAGTTTACCTAACCGCCGAAAAGCCCCCGTGCAAAAACCGGCTAATCCGTATATTCCAGCATCTATGAGATTCTGAGTATTTACCGATAATTGAGGCATAAAACCAAGTAATGCTCCTACACCCGCAGCCGTCCCTGCTCCGTAACGTTCCGATACAAATAACGTAAAGAAACTCAATAGGACGATTGGGAAATTGATTCCCATAACCTGAACCCCTTGAAGACCGCTAATTACACCAATAAGAATGAAAAGCCAAGCAATTCCTTGTTCATTCTGGAACTCCCCACTCCAAATGGGCTCTTGATGACATAAAGCAAACCAAAAAATAATTGAGCAACCTCCAGAAATTATCCCCTGAAGTGCAACTATAAGAAATGCATATAGATCAGGATTTGCGAAGCTAATAGAAAGAGAAGGGACTAGTGCTGTCATCAAAGTCGTTATGGCAACTAAAAAAATCCCCTGATGCTTCTTTTTACGCAAAGAAGGCACAATCACCATTAAAGCGGCTAACATAGCCACACCCTGTAAAGTGAAAGATATGTCGTTCAATGAAATCATACCCAATAGAATACCCAGCAAACCAAAAGGAAACCCTTTTTCTCCTCTCAGTATCAAGGCTGCTCCGAACGCTACCCCAAAGGGATGTAACCCAAATATGCTTCCTCGCGCCAACACTCCCCCTAGTATTAAAGGAAGAAACGCACTTTCAATTGAAATCCTGCTTCGCAGACCTTGATCCAGTTTTAATGTTGCCCATTCTGCCATAACGTCACCTCTTAACCATTTATTGGAAACATTATAACGCAAATTATTGGCAAAGCTTGTCTAGTAAAGTCAATAAAGCACAGCAACTTTCGACGTTGTTCACAGTAAATCTCACTAAAATCTCGCTATAACACTATGGGCCTGATAAATATGCCAGCATTTTTATTTTTTGAAATAAAAATGCGTGCTGTCGCACGCGCTCAAATCAGTTATCCACAAATTAATAATTTTATACTTTCCTGTACAAGTACAATAAAAAAACCGCCTTTCCGGCGGTTATGTTCTAGTATCTGCTTGATCCTCTGCCTCCACGTTTAGAGTCTGTGGCCCGACGGAATTCAGTCTGACGTTCATCACTGTCTTTTATAAACTTAGCCAATTTATCCTCAAAGGACACTGTTGGCGGAAGACGGCGTTCACGACTCACATTGCGAACAGGGGGATTTGCTTGTTTAATTGAGAGTCCGATTTTTCCCTTTTCATCAACGTGAATGACCTTAACTTTTACATGATCTTGTTCCTTTAAGTAATCTCGAACGTCCTTGACATAGGCATCAGCGACTTCCGAGATATGTACAAGTCCGGTGATTCTATCCGGTAATTCAATAAATGCCCCAAAGTTCGTGATCCCTGTTACGACACCTTCAACAATACTGCCAACGTCAATGGCCATACGAAGCAAACTCCTCCTTGTGATGATCTATCTATACTTACTCTATATTATATGCAGTACATTTCATGCCTGTCAAGGTTAAGTAGACTAATGTGGCGTACTAATTCTTGGGAGAAATGAGAATTTCGCCTTGTTTAACAAGACCTAGCTGTTCTCGGGCTAACTGTTCGATGTAACTTGGTGTATTCAACCGAGTAATCTCATCATTAAGAATCTTTTCCTGTTGAAGTAATTTGGTCTTTTCTTGATTCAATTGAGCTAGTTGATCCTCAACCCGAGTTCGGAGTTTCCATATCTGCCAAGCTGAGCTCCCAACTATCGCCATGAGCACCACCAAAACAAGAATAGAACTGCGACGAATTCGGACCCTTTGGCGATTTTTTGGGTTACTCTTCAGACGAGCCCTCTTCATCCAATTCCTCTCCTCCTATACCAAGTTCCCCGCCCGGAATGATACAGACAATTTCATACCCTTTACTTCTTGCGCGGGTTAATAGAGTCGCGACCGAACTCTGACTGAGATGAAGTCGTTTTGCGATGTCTTCCAGCGACTTTCCACTTTCTTTGAGAATCACTGCTTGGCGTTCCCGAAAACTAAGTTTTTCCAAGCCTCGAATTTCTAGTTGCACTGTGGCACGCCCTTGCTTAAAAGTTATCCACAAATTGTGGATAGATTGTGGACATATCACCTACAATCTGTCTACAAACCGTTTACAAACCAACGGGTAATTCCATTATAGCACTCAGTATTAAGGAATCAAGACCTCTGGAAAATTTTAACCATTCGTTCTTGGTGGTAGAAGCCCCTTCCACCAATTTCTGAGCCTTCTTTTAACACGTCTGGCTCGCTTAAGAAGAATAACTTCTCCAATTCTATAAAGAAGCAAACTCAACCAGTGCAATATCGCATAAGGGGGTCTCATTATGATTACCAAACCCCTAATCGGAATCTTGATGCTTCTGTGAATAAGTTTTGCAAGATAGGATATCAGTCTGTAGAATCCGAAACAAGCACGTAACGTAAAAACACTAAATATTTTCAGATACAGCCCTAAGCCCAGCAGGCTTCCCCAAATAATGTAAAAGCGGAAGTCTAGCGCGTTAGCTCTTTCAAAAAAGTAAAAAAGAATTACTATAGAAATTAAAGAAAAAATCACATCCCCTATAAAGGTTAAAATTTGTCCAAAGTCTTGCCAGCGACGAAAAGAGCGATATAAGTCAAAAACCAAACCGACGGTTGCTCCAGCGAGGATTACCCAAAAGAAAGTCTCGAATTCTGAGATTGTTCTTCCTCCTCTCTTTCTTAACTCTTCAAGCTATGGAGGAATCGTTCGCTTTTCAACGAAACACACGGTTCAAAAATCCTCGACGCGCAGCATTGCTAGAACTTCGGTGATAAATCAAAGCACCAACTGACCCTTGAAGATCCACTAAACCTTCCTCAAGATTGAGCAATTTAATGCCTAACTGATCTCCTTTGACACTCAATATCCCAAGTTCTGTTTCCAGAACAATTTCCTTGGGGTCAAAGGACTGAACTTTTAGTATCCCTGTCAATTCAATAAGTTCCCGATTCTGCATGACAAGGCGATGTCCCTTGGCAACTTTATCGACCATGCCCCATCCCCCTAACTCTTTTTCTTCATATAACCCTATTCAGCTGGCCTGTACTTTAGACATCTTGGGAGTTAGTTTCTTAGAGCGTACTTAGAGTACCTACCGATTTCAGTCAAAACCCGCTCTCTAAGCTTAGTTCCTCCCTCCGGACAGTAATCCTTAACAGTTCGTGAGTTAAGGTCACTGAGGCATTGTTTGCGCCTCTTACGCAATGATACTGGGCTGGAGTGTACGTCTAGTGAAAAGCAATCCAGAAAATGTGCACGACCCTCAACTTAATTTTGGTGAAACCCAGGTATATAAAAAAACAGAGTCTTTTACTTAAGACTCTGCCTTTCGTTCATCTCGAATCAATTCGTAGAGTGTCTGCGCTTCGTTAGCTTTTATACTGTTCGGAGTCGATAACACTTGGACTTCAATCACACGATTTGCAAACTCCAGAGTGATACGGTCCCCTGGCTTGACATCTGCCGAGGGTTTAGCGACTTTTCCGTTAATTGAAATTTTTTCTCCCACACAAACATCTTTAGCAACCGTTCGACGCTTAATGAGTCGAGATACTTTTAAATATTTATCAATTCGCATACCAACCCCGCCTTAAAATCTCAAATAGTTAAACTTTCACAGATATACAAAGTCAGGTTCCAGAATGGAACCTGACTTTATCACCAGTCCGAAGACTCATTTTTGTACCGCGTCCTTGAGAGCTTTACCTGCCTTAAAGCCGGGTACCTTAGCCGCAGGAATTTGGATTTCTTCCTTCGTTTGTGGGTTTCTTCCAGTCCGTGCTGCACGATCTTTAACTTCGAATGTCCCAAAACCAACTAGTTGGACTTTTTCACTTTGTGCCAACGATTCCTCGATCACTTCAAAAACAGCTTTTACTGCTTTTTCAGCATCCTTCTTGGACATGTCGGCCTTCTCCGCAACTGCGCTAACTAATTCAGCCTTATTCAAAATGAGTCCCTCCTAAATAACTGATCTACTACGTAAATTATATTTCGCGATAAATAACCAATCTCCTGCTTTTTTTAGATTATATTACACCTTATTGCCACTTTTTTCTTGGGATTTTGCTTTTTCCCAAAAAATATCCATTTCATCAAGGGAAAGTTGCCCAAAATCCACATCATTTTTCTCGCTTAATTCAACCATTTTTAGGAAACGTTTCTGAAACTTATGTATAGTGTCCCTTAAAACCTCTTCAGTATCAAGCTTTAAAAATCTAGCGAGATTAACGATGGAGAACAATAAATCACCTAGTTCTTCACGGATCCCAATCCCATCAGTTAAAGCACCCTCCAGCTCTTGTAATTCCTCTTTAACCTTACCCCAAGGCCCCTCGATATCTGACCAGTCAAACCCTGTCTTGGCAACTCTGCGTTGAGTTGACGCGGCCCACATAAGTGACGGCAACCCCTTGGGATCATTAAAGAAGTCTCTTCTCTTATCGCTCTCCTTCTCTTTCAGCTTAATTCTATCCCAAGTAAGGATGACATCATCTGCAGTTTCAGCCTGCTCTTCGCCGAAAACATGGGGATGCCTGCGAATCATTTTTTGAATAACCCCGCGCAATACATCTTGAAGTTCAAAAATACTGGCCTCAGTAGCGATCTGAGCATGAAAAACTACTTGCAATAATAAGTCTCCCAACTCTTCACACAAATTATACATATCTTTTTTTTCGATTGCTTCAAGAACTTCATAGCTTTCTTCAATCAGATATTGCTTTAACGTATCATGTGTTTGTTCTCTATCCCATGCACACCCTCCTTCTGCACGCAAAGTCCTCATAACTTTCACCAACTTATAAAAAGAGATAACCTCTGAGTTGGGAGGCAAAACAATCGTCGTTAAATGATCGAAGTCTCCATGGTCCATCTCGTAAAGCGGAAGCTTGTCCACGTGTTCTAATTTAGTTCCCAAAGCCTGGACTACATATACCCATGCATCATCTGGATAGGCATTCATAAGATCTAATTTGACCTCTGAGGCGATTAACTTATTATAAACTTGAGGAATAACAAGCCATTCCCGCCCTGTTAGTTCAACATCTTTGAGGGCATCATAGTTTCGTATTGACACTCCATCGATAGGGTCGAACTTCAAGACTCTGAAAATCTCATCCACAAAGCTCATCGCCGGATGAATCACAACGTTATATTCTGGAGCAAGTCTTTCCGCAATAAGTTGTACGGTCCTTTCTGCAACCATGGGATGACCCGGTACTGTATAGATGACCTCAGCCCTCTTTTTTAATTCGTTACGTAATTGCTCTGTGATCTTTTCATATACCGCCTCAAAGGAAGTTTCTGCAGCATAGATTTCATCAAATGATTCGACACTTACACCCTCAGCCATTAATTCTTGAACGCAAGGATGCTGGGCTGTACGCGCAAAGATTTTCTTTGCACTGCATATACGCCGATAGTTTCCAAGGGTTAGCTGGTCTAGGCCGGCAGGACCTAACCCAATTACATGAAGACACGCAGACATTTAGGTATCACCTCCTAAAATAGTTTACCACAAACTGCCTAACGGGTATAGAAAGGAAGAGTGGCTGGGACATTCGAAATTAGAGTACCACCGTGGACGGCAAGGCGCCCCAACTGTCGAGTATAAAAAATAAAGCGGCAGGACCGCTTTATTATGTATTGCTTTGCTAATGTTTATTGTTCCATCTGCTTTGCTAAGAAACCTGCGGCAGTTTCAACTAACTTGACCTCCAATTCACCCATCTTCATATTTAAATCTTTGGACATTAGGATCACTGCACCTATTGGATCTCCTTGTGAAATAATCGGTGCAACAACTTCACTGGTAACCTTACAATCTTCATCCTCATTTTCAGGGCAACTTTTACAGGAGGTATGTTCTCCTGCAACGCCTATTTGAATAGTTTTTCTTTCTTCCATAGCTTGTTCAATAGCTGGTCCTATCGCTTTATTTAGATACTCTTTCTTTGACGCACCCGCGACTGCAATGATCGTATCTCTGTCTGCGATACAAGTAATATGCCCAGTAGCTTCGAATAAAGAATCAGCATATTCCTTTGCAAACTCTCCCAATTCACGGATAGGAGAATATTTCTTTAATATTACTTCCCCTTCCCGATCCACAAAAATCTCTAACGGATCTCCTTCTCGAATACGAAGAGTCCGACGAATTTCTTTTGGAATAACGACACGACCGAGGTCATCAATTCTTCTTACTATACCTGTTGCTTTCATAGACGTACATTCCTCCTTTTGTCGTTCCCGAAAACATATTTCGTCTTGTCCTTTTGCGAGCTAAATTCAATGATAGTATATATCTAGACTTTGCCAATTATTCATTATTTTCCAAGGTAAAATATAAGAAGGCATTTTCTAAATGCCCTCTTACGTTCGTTTTATTAACTTTCTGGCTTATATCCTTGAGAATACTCTATTTTTGCATTTTTACGAAGGTCGTCAAAATACGTCTGAAACTTGGTGTCTTTTGCCTGATTTAATGCGTCTTGCCCCACTTGATCTTTCACCTTCGCGAAGTCTGGTGATGACGCCTGTGTGTGAGCTTCAACCTTGATAACATGATAACCAAATTCTGTTTTTACAGGAGCTGTCGAAAAGGTACCCACTTCTTGAGCAAAGGCTGCAGCTTCAAATTCAGGAACCATTTTCCCTTTAGTAAACGTTCCCAGATCACCGCCAGACTCGTTTGCCCCGGGCTCAATGGACTTTTCTTTCGCAAGTTGTTCGAAATTAACTCCCGTGCTAAGTTGCGCTATAATTGCCTTAGCTTCATCTTCGGTTTTAACCAAAACATGCCGTGCTTTTACACTTTCGGGCTGACTGTAATACGAAATATTTTGATCATAAAAATTCTTTATATCATCATCGCTCACCTTCACCTCACTAGTGACCTTCTCATATACTGCCAAAAAATTCCTTAATTGAGGTTCTGTCATACCCTGCTGTACCAGTGTATCTTGAAATGTTGTTTCATCGCCCATATTCTTTTTAATAATATCTTCTTGCTCTTTTACTTTGGCATCCTCCGGATCAAGTCCAAGCTTCTTAACCTCTTGAGCAATCAGTTCCCCTTCTATCATACGATCTAATAATTGGTTTTTGATTTGAGGCAATGCTTGCTTTCCTTGATCAGTGTCAAATTTCATACCTTGTTTTTCATAAATTTTTTGTGCTTCAGTAACGCGGGCATCATAATCTTTTACTAAAATCGAACTTTCGTTAACTTTAACAGCCCATTTACCGCCAACCAGCGAAGAGCACCCCGTGGTCACAAACATCAACGCCAGGACTCCATAAATTAACCCCACGCGGGACTTTTTCAATATAGACACACCCTTTCAATTAGACATGGGAATAGTATATCAAGGAGTTGTCCTTGAAGCAATGTCGCAAAATGTCGAAAGTACCCTGTGGACAGCCTTAATAGCCACTTCTTGGTCAAGCGTACGGATACGAACCTTGCACTCTAGATTTCCATTTTGCATAGTTCTAAACGACAATGGATAGGGGGAAGCTGAAGCTGCAGACATCAAATGTTCTCCCGTTAGGAAATTGATATTTGCCAAGAAACGAAGGCTGACATTTTGTTTGGCTTGTTGGATTTGTTCGATTTTCAACGAACTTGCCAGTAATTTTATTCGAATAATTTCAATCAGATGCTCGACTTCACGTGGAGGGGTTCCAAAACGATCCAACAGTTCATCCACCATCTCACTGAGTTGATCCTCATTTCGCACCATAGCCAGCCTTTGGTATAATGATGCCTTGGTTTGATTATCCGCAACGTAGGCATCCGGCAAGAAGGCATCAACTTGAAGCTCAATGCTCGGCTCGACAATCTCTTCGAGCTTTTCTCCACGGAGTTCCTGGACCGCTTCCTTGAGCATCTGACTATACATTTCAAATCCTACTGCAGATAAATGCCCATGCTGCTGAGCGCCAATTAAGTTCCCTGCACCACGAATCTCTAAATCACGCATGGCGATTTTGAATCCCGCTCCAAACTCTGTAAATTCTCGTATTGCCGCCAGACGTTTTTCTGCAATTTCCGTGAGAACCTTTTGAGGTTTATATAAAAGATACGTATACGCTTTACGATTGGAACGCCCGACGCGCCCTCGCAGTTGATAGAGTTGAGACAACCCGAAACGATCAGCTTCATCGATAATCAGAGTATTCGCGTTGGGCATATCAAGGCCTGTTTCGATAATAGTGGTGGAGACTAAAACATCCATCTCGTGTTCTAAAAAATCTAGCATAACCCGTTCCAATTCTCTCTCACGCATTTGTCCGTGGGCAACCCCGAACCTCGCTTCAGGAACTAATTGACTCAAGAAATTAGTAACCTTGTCCATATCCTCAACTCGATTATGAACATAAAACACTTGCCCTCCGCGTTGGATCTCACGCCGTATTGCCTCGCGTACCACATCGGCTCTAAATTCAGTAACGTACGTTTGCACAGGATAACGACCTTCGGGCGGGGTCTCAATGACACTCATATCTCTAACGCCCACGAGCGACATATGTAAAGTTCTCGGGATCGGAGTTGCAGACAATGTCAATACATCCACATTCCCCTTTAACGTTTTTAACTTTTCCTTGTGCGCAACCCCAAAACGTTGCTCCTCGTCGATTACCAATAAGCCTAAATCACTAAATTTAACTACTTCTGAGAGAATGCGATGCGTCCCAACAATAACATCAATTCGCCCTTCCTTTAGGCCCTGAATTATTTCCTTTTGCTCTTTCTGAGAACGGAAACGACTCAGCATTTCGATGGTAATCGGATACCCGATAAAACGTTCTTTGAAAGTATTAAAATGTTGCTGAGCCAAAATAGTTGTAGGAACAAGTACCGCCACTTGCTTGCTGTCCATCACAGCTTTAAAGGCTGCCCGAAGGGCAACTTCGGTTTTACCGTACCCCACATCTCCACAGAGTAACCGATCCATGGGACGTGAGCGCATCATATCTTTTTTCACATCTTCAATACTCTGAATTTGATCCGGGGTTTCAACATAAGGAAACTTCTCCTCAAATTCAGTTTGCCAGACATTATCTTGAGAAAAAGCAAAACCTTGGACGGCCTCCCTTTGAGCATATAACTTTACCAAATCAATAGCCATTTCCTTGACAGCACTTCGCGTTTTCCGCTTAACTTTATACCACTCAGATCCCCCGAGTTTATAAAGCTTAGGCAGGGTTTCACCAGCACTCCCTAAATACTTCTGCAGGAGATGCAACTGATCTAAAGGAACATAGAGTCGGTCTTCCCCGGCATAGCGAATTCCAAAATAGTCTTTAGCTATACCGCCCACTTCCAGCCGCTCTATGCCAGTAAATTGACCGATTCCATGATGGACATGCACCACAAAGTCCCCGGGTTTAAGGTCCGCAATAAATATATTCTTTTGGGCAGGAGCACTAGGCTTCTTGCCAATCGCCTTACTCTCTCGTTTATAGATTTCTGTCTCGGTAAGAATAACTAGTTTGCCGAGCGGCAACTCAAATCCTTGATCAAGCGAAAATGGATAGATATAAACATTTCCTTCCTCAATCGGATCCAGAAGTTCCTTACGAGATGCTGTCACTCCACGATCCTTTAAGCCCTGAATTAATCGTTCAACATGATCTTCATCCCCGACAAATAATGCTACCACATTGCCGGCATCCTTACGATGTACAATCTCATCAACCAATTTACTTGTCTTTCCCATGAAACCCGTTAACGGTCGAGCGTTAAGGTTAAATATCCTCTTCGGAGAAAGCCCAGGAGCCTGCCTCAACAGAGTTGAAAGCCCAATCAAGGGGTGATGTTCACCATGCTTTAATAACTCCTCGTAGACAATAAATTGCGACTCGGGATGAACAACTCCCTCACCGTTTTCCAATTGCTGCGTAAATTCAAGTAAGCGTTCATTGGCCTGAAACTCTAATTGTTCCTTTAAACGAAGCGGCTCATCTAAAACCACAAAATGGTCGTCAGTAAGATATGAGAAAAATGGAACGAGCGGAGTATTTACTAAGCTTAAGAAGGGATAAACATTTTCGTCTAAAATACCCTGTTCAAGTCGTTCCACTAATAAATCAACTTTATTTTGTAATCGTTCAGCAGCTACTTTTCTCCCCGAACGTTGAAGACGACCTGTTGTTTTACGAGCTTCCGCCCGAATTGCAAAGCGCATTTCTCCAAGTTCTTCCTTAGTTACGATATATTCCATAGCTGGAGATATCAAGACCTTATTCTGGGAACTGGTTGATTTCTGCGTTCCCAAATCAAAGGTTCGAATGGAATCAACTTCATCATCGAAAAACTCAATCCGCACCGCTTCCCCATCCAAGGGGGCAATGTCCAAGATCCCTCCTCTTAAGGCAAACTGACCTTGCCCTTCAACCGTCTCGATCCGTTCGTACCCTCCAGTAGTTAATAAAGACAGCACTTCAGACAAGTTATATTTTTGCCCTATTTCAAAGGCGAGTGTAAATTTTTTCCATCTATCGACTGAAAATAACCGTCGTTCTACAGCGAGAACAGAGGCAACCACAGTACACTTCCGATCGTGAGCCAGCTGATTTAAAACACGAATTCTTTCTGCGGTTGTTTCTCTGCTTTTGCCCAATATTTCAAATGGAAGCCATTCCGTTGTCGGCAGATGCAGAATGGTTTGATCATTACACCAAGTACGCAAATCATTGGCCCACTTTTGAGCCTGCTCCTCCGAATAAGTTAAAATCAACCCTGGTTTAGACTTTTGGAAAAGCTGAGCGACAAAGGCTGCCTTTTGGCTTCCCGTTAAATCATAAATCATTTGGGGCCACTCTCCATGGCTTAAGGACTGATTAATCTCCTTAATATCGAGCCCCCGACGAAGATAACTGTGAATAGTATTCAAAATGTCCATCCTTTCGGGTAATTAAAAAGATGAACGTCCGTATGGCCCCCCATTCGCCTGCCCCTAAAGCCAAAATAAGGGTCACGGCGGCGTTCATCGATATTGATCCCGGTCTAGTCATTGCTTGCCATTTTAAAGACCAATGCCAAGCCTTCCATTAATGATATACGTTACAAGGCTCTGTTTTCATGTCATTAAGACAATCTGTACAAAGCGCGTATGCCACGTTTCCAATGATATCCATTATAGGATCCGTGTTATTGCTGGTCAAGTCATCTAACTCAATCTCTCCGATAATTCGATCACAAGCATGGCAGACTTTAAATATTTTCATCCTGTAATCACCTCCCTTTGCTAGTAGAATTACCCCTAGCACAGGAGGTTATACTCAACCTAACGATGGTATAAGTTCATAGCCCGCTCAAATTCCCCTTTAATCCATAAATAGCTCGCCTTTTCCGCACGCCCTAATACATCATCTAACAAAGCAAATTCATCTTCCACGAAGGGAGCGAGCACGTAGCGTGCCGGGTCCCACTCTTTTGGCGGACGACCTATCCCCAACTTCAGCCGCCATAATTTTTCCGATCCTAATTCCGCTTGAATGGATTTGATTCCGTTATGTCCACCTGCACTTCCCTGATCACGCAGACGGATTTTGCCAAGCGGCAAATCCATATCATCTTGAACTATTAATACATCCTCTTGAGCAATTTTGTAAAAATGAATAAGCTCACTCACCGAACGGCCGCTCAAATTCATAAATGTTTGAGGCTTTAAAAGAAATAGCCGTTCCCCCTCAATATTCCCCTCTGCCAATAATCCCTGAAACTTTGCACGAAATTGCAACTTATGAACTTCTGCCAGCAGATCAACCAGCAAGAAACCAATATTATGGCGCGTCTCTTCATATTGAGAGCCGGGGTTCCCAAGACCAACAATAACCTTCATTCTAATCACCTCCAAAGCATATTCATTCGATGCAGTGAATACATTCTTTTAAGAATAGAAAACGGATCAAGACTAAATAAAGGGGGTGAACTATGAAACCCAGCCGTAAATTCTTGTCATTACCTATCATTTCCCTTCAGGAAGGGCAACAACTAGGGTATGTAAAAAGCCTAATTCTAAATGCTGGTACAAAGTCCCTTGCTGCAATCGTCGTAGACCCTAAAGGCTTTTTTAAGGATCAGCGCATTATCCCCTATTCTAAAGTTGTCAGCGTAGGCGATGACGCAATTACCATTGACAAGGAATCTCACGTTGAAAAGTCCTCCAGCTTACCTGAATTGTTAGATTTGGTCAAAGAAAAACTGACCATTATCGGAACAAAAATGGTCACGGAAACAGGAAAAACCCTTGGAACTGCCGACGAATACTACGTCGATCCAAGTACCGGAAAAATAACTCAAATCGAAATCTCAGGTGGTAAACTCGAAGGATTTCTAAATGGTAAGGCATGGATTTCAGCAGAATACATTACTACGATCGGCCATGATGTTATTGTAATCCAAAAAGGAAGCGAAAATGCACTAACCGTGTCTGACAAAGGACTCAGTGATTCATTTAAAAATCTGATTCACACAACATCTAACCTGGCCTCAGAAACAACTCACACCATCAGTAATTACTTTAAGAAAGAAAGAGTTAAACCTCAACCTGCTCCAGAGAAGGCTGCCATCATCTTTCCTGAAACCGAAGGTATCTCACCCACTGAACAGACTGTTTCTAAAATACCTACAACTAAAGACCCCCTGGGGTAACACCCCGGGGGCCTTTTTTACACTAATCAGAAACGTAACTCTCTGGAAGCATAAGTCCTTGGCCGCAAGGACACTCGACCATCCAATGGGCTTGAGGCCAGCAAGTTCTCTTTAGCTGAAAAGTTTGCTCACCGAAAGATCCTCATGAATGCGAACAATAGCCTCACCTAAGAGTGGAGCAACGGATAATACTTTAATCTGAGGAATTACTTTCTCTTGGGTTAAGGGAATCGTATTCGTCACAACGAGCTCCCGAATAACAGAATTAGCTAAACGTTCGACAGCAGGTCCGGATAATACCGGGTGAGTACAACAGGCATATACTTCCTTCGCGCCTCGATCAACAAGAGCTTGGGCCCCTTGGGTAATAGTTCCTGCCGTATCGATTATGTCGTCAATCATAATCACGGTTTTGCCCTTCAGCTCGCCAATGACATGCATTATTTCGGAAACATTGGCTTCCGGTCTCCGCTTATCAATAATAGCAAGCGTAGCGCCAATTCGTTCAGCCAGGTCTCTGGCGCGTGTAACTCCACCTAAATCAGGAGAAACAACACAAATGTTTTCCAGGCCTTTTTCTCTAAAATATTCTGCCAGAATTGGGACACCAGGCAAGTGATCAAGCGGGATATCAAAAAATCCTTGGATTGCTGGAGCGTGTAAGTCCATTGTTACCACACGATCCGCTCCCGCGGTTGTAATTAGATTTGCCATCAGCTTTGCCGTAATGGGATCACGAGCTCTGGTCTTGCGCTCTTGACGAGCATAACCGTAATATGGCATCACTGCAGTAATACGACGCGCTGAAGCCCTGCGAATAGCATCAATCATAATTAATAATTCCATGATGTTATCATTCGTGGGATGGCAGGTAGGTTGAACAACATAAATATCCGCCCCCCGAACGCTTTCATCTATGGCAAGACAAGTCTCTCCGTCTTGGAAACGTTTAATCTTTGCTTCACCTAGCGGTACTCCCAAATAGTCTACAATTTCTTGTGCCAATGGACGATTAGCATTCCCACAAAAAATTTTAAATTCTTTTGCTGCCATGCCTCTTTCTGCCCCCTATTTTATCTTTTCGCGATGCCAATTTTCCTTGACCACTTGTTGACTCCGTTCAACGACCAAGGCCTTTGCTGGAACATTCTTTGTAATAGTAGATCCAGCACCCGTAACGGCATATTCCCCCACTTCAAGTGGAGCAACTAAATTTGTATTACTGCCGATGAAAGCATGATCTCCAATTTTAGTGTGATGTTTGTTAACCCCGTCATAGTTACAGGTAATTGTGCCCGCTCCAATATTCGCGGATTTCCCAACATGTGTGTCTCCAATATAACTCAAATGGGGAATTTTTGCCCCCATTTCAACCCAACTGTTTTTGATTTCAACGAAGTCCCCTACTTTTACTCTTGCATCCAGTTTTGTGCCTGGTCTTAAATAGCTAAAAGGACCAATATGACAACATTCTCCGATCACCGCATCTCTGGCAACAGAGAAGGTTACTTCAGAACCGCGTCCAACCGTACAATTCTCTATATTTGTCTGGGGACCGATCACTGAATCCTCTTCGATCTTTGTTTTCCCCACTAACCTTGTAAATGGCAGAATCGTAACGTCTTGAGCCAATATTACTTCTGCATCGATAAAGGTTGAGGCGGGATCTACAATCGTAACTCCTTCAGACATCCAATGCTCCAGAATGTTTTTCCGAACAATTCCTTCAGCTTCAGCTAATTGACCTCGACTATTAATTCCTAATGCTTCTTGGGAGTTCACAGTACGATACGTCAATACTTTTTTTTCATGCTTTAGTAAAACATCAAAAACTTCCGTTAAATAGTATTCCCCTTGTGCGTTCTGAGTAGTAATTTTTGTCAGAGCATCTCTAAGTGCAGACCCCTTGAAACAATATGTTCCAGTGTTAATCTCCTTAATTTCCCGTTCATCTGGCGCAGCATCCTTTTCCTCGACAATTCTAACGAGTTTCTCACCCTTTTTAATAATCCTACCGTAACCAAAGGGTTGTTCCATATAGGATGTTAAGACTGTTGCGCTAGCCCCTTGCGCTTGATGCAACTTAACAAGTTCATTTAGAGTCTCAGATTTGAGCAACGGTTGATCCCCGCTTAAGACAAGAACGGTCTGTTCACCCTCTAAATAAGGCATAGCTTGCAGAACAGCATGCCCAGTACCAAGCTGTTCTGTCTGAACGACAATCTCCGCTCGATTCTCTATAAGGGCTTCAACACCCTCTCGACCATGCCCTACGATAACTAGGGAGCGGTCAACTCCAGCTCGGCCCACTATATCTAAGACATGTTCAATGAGAGTTTTTCCAGCCAATGAATGCATGACTTTCGGCAACTTAGATTTCATTCTTGTGCCTTTTCCTGCCGCCATGATCACCGCTACCAAATTAGACATAATCTAATTCGCCTCCAGCTCTAGTTTAACCTCTACTTATTTTATATACCCGTAAAGTATAACTTTCGGATGGCATAAGCGCAACTAAGATTTCATTAGCCGTTTTTATACCTAAAAATTGTTTATTCGCCAAATTAGGAAAGAATCCTTTTTTATTAGGCAGAAAGTATTAAAGATGCTTTATCAAAAATTTCCTTTAACCTAAGTTTTTAGGCGTGCTAAAAGAGACCTAACTGCAAGGTCCCCTTTAGCACGCCTAAAATATCTAAATAAGCTCTTCAAATAGCTTCTTGATAAGCTTTCAAAACAGCAGTTTGAATTACTTCTCGTGCAACAGCTGAAATGGGATGGGCGATATCACGAAATTCCCCTTCAGGAGTTTTACGGCTAGGCATCGCTACAAAAATACCATTCATACCCTCAACGACTTTGACATCATGGACGACAAAAGCATTATCAAAGGTTACCGAGACCACCGCTTTCATCTTTCCTTCTGTATTAATCTTCCGAACCCGCACATCGGTAATATTCATTATGAATTCACCACCCTTCCACTTTCCGGGGCTATTCATAATAATATTCTCTGTATGGTAAAAAAATCCTGCTTCAATTTTAGGAAAATTTCTATTAATAATAAAAATATCTTATTTCATTTGTATAAACTAAAAAACAGAAACAACCGTTGTCTTTCCTGAATATGGATTTAGTTCCTTGAGTTGCAACAAAGACAAATACCCTTCAACGAGCTTAGGCTCTGCCGTTATTTGAGCTTCTACCAAAATCCCAATTCCGACAACGTCTGCTTCAAATTCTTCCATCAAGTTTTTAATTCCCAACGCCGTCCCGCCAGCTTTCATGAAATCGTCAATAATCAGAACACGTTGCTGAGGTTCTAAGGCCCTTCGAGAAAGCGACATAGTTTGAATACGCCGAGATGATCCAGAAACATAATTAATACTGACTGAAGAACCTTCCGTAACTTTGTTGCCACTGCGAATGACTACCATAGGAAGTCCTAATGCCTCAGCTGTAACAAGGGCCAAAGGGATCCCCTTTGTTTCGATAGTAACTACTACATCAGGCTTCTTATCTCGAAAAGCACCAGCAAAAATTAAACCTAACGGCCGCAAAATTGAGGGATCGAACAATAAGTCGGTCATATACAGGAAGCCCCCGGCAAGAATTCGCTCCTTATCGTTCAGTCGTTCAGCCAGTGAACTAAGGACTTGTGTTGCTTCTTTTCTAGAGATCTCTGGAATGTAACGCACTCCTCCGGCTGCCCCTGAAATGGTTTCGAGATGACCGTGCCCTGAATGGAGTAAGCTCCCCTTGACAGCCATCAAATCCTCACTAATTGTAGACTTAGCCGTTCGAAACTGTTCTGCAAATAAAGTTAACGGAGTCAGGACATTCGGTTTTAACATCAACACTTGAGTGATGGCTACCATCCGTTCCGCTCTTTTCATCTTTTCCACGTTTTTTAATCCACCTTGTCCGGATCATTCTTTATACTGAGTACATCGAACATAACATTCTCTGCAGTAACAATATGTGCCATCGCTAAAGATTGAGCTTCCTCGCTATTATGATTTCTTAAAGCCTCAACAATCATTCGATGCTCCTCAATAGCAAGTTTATTTCGTCCTGGAACAGCTAAAGAAGTGGCGCGAAAACGTTGAATCTGTTCTCTTAAGTTCGCTAAAATTTGAATCAAACGTTCATTGCGACTCGCGCTATAGACTAAGGCATGAAAATCTGTGTCAGACTTTACAATCTGTTCTAAGTCCAGTTCTCCCTCGCCGGCTTTATAAAACAAGACCCTTTCCATTTGTTCCAATTCGTCCTCCGTAATACGTTCGGCTGCGAGTCCTGCAGCCAATCCTTCAAGAGCAGATCGGATTTCAAAAACATCAGCAACATCTTTCGACGAAACGCCGGCTACGTAGGCACCCTTGCGGGGAATCATTACAACAAAATTCTCAAGTTCTAATTTTCGAATTGCTTCACGGACCGGGGTTCGGCTAACTCCCATTTCTTCAGCCAGCTGAATTTCCATTAACCGCTCTCCCGGTTGGAGAACGCCGCTCAAAATAGCCTCCCGCATAGATTCAAAAACAATCTCCCGCAGCGGTTTATAACCATCGAGTATTACCGGTAACAATCGTTTCTCCACCAAACTATCCCCTTTCAAACAATTACTGTCAAATAGTATTCGTCACCCAAACATATTTAAAACCCTTTTTTCTCAACTTCTCCGCTACTTGCATGGCGTGTTGCTCTCCTTGAGCAATCCCAAATACACTCGAGCCGCTGCCAGACATTAATGCTCCATAACACCCTGAGTCGAGTAAACTCTGCTTATATTCGAGGATATTAGGAACTAGTTGAATCGAGGCCGGCTCAAGATCGTTATATAGCAATTCGGCGATTTTCTGAACCGAATTCCCGCTTAGAGCCTTTTCCCAATCCATTTTCCTTAACAATCCTCCCTGTCCTCCCAAGTCAAACTGACGGTAAGCTTCCCTGGTATTCACCCCATCAATTGGTTTAATTAGAACAAGATTCATTTTGGGAGCTGAGGGCAATTGTTCAAGGCGCTCGCCCCGTCCAGTAGCCCACATCGTTCCACCCTGTAAACAGAATGCGACATCTGCCCCACACCTGCTCGCTAGTGCAAGAAGCTCCTTCTTACTCAACGGTTCTCCATAGAGCTGATTTAATAATCTCAGGGTTGCCGCCGCATCCGTACTCCCTCCAGCTAATCCGGCTTGAATCGGAATATTTTTCTCGATCTCAATTTCAATTCCTTCGGATTGTCCACATAGTTCTAAAAACTCTACCGCAGCCATATAAGCCAAATTCCTAGGGCCGCTTAATGCTCCACAACGACATACAACCGTTTCTCCATGACGACGAACCCGAACAATATCGTGCAATACAATGGATTGCATGACACTTTGAAGCTCATGATACCCATCTTCTCGAATTCCTTGAATGGCTAGAGCCAGATTAATCTTCGCGTTTGCGAACGTTGAAAGAAAAGATCCTTCCATTTGCATTACCTCTTCCGAACATTGCCAGAGTATTTCCTTTCATTATACATATTTTTAGGTTGGAGTTCCAGCACTTCTCTGGGTAAAATCTTTTAGAAAACTTGGCTGACGGCTGACAAAGTTGCACTTATGCTTGGAAAGTATATAATGACGAGTTTTATACTTTCTGACTGTACAAACAAATAGGGCGAAGATAATCCTCGCCCCTCCTAACTCTTGATACTTAATAAACTTTCCCTTGTTGTCTCAAGCCCTAGAATTCTCCACCAACAACCCAATCATTCTGAGATGGTATATAGGACAAGGCCTTTTGCAATTCCATTCTTTTTCTAATCTCCTCTTCAATCGGCTCTAAGTGCTCATAAAACATCACAAATGTGTCTCCTGGCACGCAACTGTCAAGTCCCTGAGAGAAAGCTTCTATTTCTGGCAGTACTACTTTTATCTTTTTGGGATCCATTCCACATAGTATCGCCTCATCATAAAGCAATTGAGCAATCTCCCCAGGTTTTCGTCCTCTTAAATCAGAATCCTCGCGAATAATTAACCGCTGGAACCCCTTTGCTGCAATCCTCCCTACTTCACGAACTGTTTCATCTGGCCGATCCCCTGGCACAGTGATACATCCTACAAGAGATTTCTTTTTAAATTGTTTAAGAGTCTTAGCAATCTCTTGAATGCCTGCTGCATTATGACCATAGTCAATAAACACCTGGACCCCATCGAGTTCATATAGATTAAGTCGTCCGCGATTATGCTCCGCATCTGATGAGAATTCTTGAAGAGAATCTCTAATGGTCGCTGTACCTATTCCAAGTGCCCAACCTGACGCGATTGCTGCTAAGGTATTCTGGATATTATGCTTTGCCTTGCCATCCCACGTCACAGGAATCTGTTTTACGGAGCAAATCCGAAAAACTTCCGAACCTTGGCAAAGCAAAATCGTACCTCTCCGTACAAAGACAGCCGTTCCGCCTTTCCCCAAGTGTTTACGAATATGAATGTTATCTTTTTCCGTACTGAAGAAGATTACTCTTCCTTGCGTGCGCTTTGCCATCTGAACTACATAAGGATCATCCGCATTTAGGACCACATAACTATGAGGCATAACCACCTCAGCAATCAGGCTTTTAACATGAGCAATATCATCTAGCGTCTCTATTCCATATTGTCCTAGATGATCATTCGAAACATTGGTGATTACCGCTACATCCGCATAGTCATAACCTAAACCTGATCTTAGAATCCCACCCCTTGCTGTTTCTAAAACAGCGACCTGAACTTGGGGATGCCTTAAGACAGCTTTAGCACTCTCCGGACCAGTGGTATCTCCTTTAACCCACATCTTTTTATTAATATATATCCCATCAGTTGAAGCCATTCCCACTAAAAGTTGCTGATCTGCAAGCAACTTACCAATCATACGAGTAGTTGTCGTTTTACCATTTGTGCCACTGATCGCAACAATTGGGATGCGTCCATTTCCGGCAGGCAGTATTTGCTCTACGATTGCTTTACCCACATTTCTCGCTTTTCCCTTACTCGGAAAATGGTGCATACGAATTCCTGGAGCTGCATTTACTTCAATAATATGACCGCTTCTCTCACGATAGGATGCCTCAATATCCTCGATGACTAAATCTATGCCTGCAACATCCAACCCGATCAATTTCGAGGCATAGACTGCCAAATCCACATTATCAGGATGTACCAGATCGGTTACATCTTCGGCAATCCCTCCCGTGCTCAGATTGGCACTGTCCCGCAGATATACCACTTCTCCCTTTTCAGGAACAGAAGACAGGGTCAAGTTTTTGAGAGTCAAGTTCAAAAGCACCACTGAATCGATTTTAATTTTCGTTAAAACCTTCTCATGATCATCTCCACGCAGTGGGTCAGCATTGGTCTGAACAACTAATTCCTCAATTGTCGATTTCCCATCCCCTGTTACATGAGCTGGAACTCTCTTGGCAGCGGCAATTAGACGTTCTCCAACCACAACCAAACGATAATGTTGTCCCTCAATATATTCTTCAATGATAACCCATTCACCATAGGTTTGCGCAACTTTAAACGCAGCTCTAACTTCAGCCGCATTTGTAAGCTGAAGAGTTACGCCTTTCCCTTGATTTCCATGCAACGGCTTGATCACTACCGTGGTTCCCATATCAAGGAAAGCCTCCACAGCTTCTTCTTCCGTTCTGACAATATGTCCGCAAGGGACAGGTACCCCGCCCTCACTAAGTATCTTTTTAGTCATTTCTTTATCACAAGCAATATCTACCCCAATGCTAGATGTTGCATCCGTAATCGTCGCTTGAATACGTCTTTGGTTCCGACCATACCCCAACTGCAACAGGCTCCCCTCATTAAGGCGATGGACTGGAATTCCGCGTTCCTTACAAGCATCAACTATTACCTGCGTAGAAACCCCCAATTCACATTTGGCCATGACAGCCTTAATTTGCTCTACTGCTCTTGACACATCAAAAGTGTTTTGATTCAGAAGAGTTTGCACAAGCAAAAATCCCTGTTTAAATCCCTCAATTGCGCCAGCTTTAGCTTCATAATTGAAGATGATCTCATACCAACCAGGTTGATCTAGTATAACCATAGTTTTGCCATATTTAATACTTTGCCCTGCTTGGGTTAAAAGCTCTATAGTCACATGTTCAATGACATGTCCTATAAGGGTTCCCTCTTGCAACCGCTCCAGAAATCCGCCACGTTTACCCCGTGAACAATAGTGCTCATCCAATGTGGGCAAATGTTCGACGAGTCGCTTCCCGAAATCTTCCAGTTCATTAGTAAACCGTTCTGTCCATTCTTGGAGATCCACAATCGCTCGAATAATTGGGCGATGGCTGTAAACATTAGCCCCTTCGATTGTTTGGATTTCTCTAATCTCCATTTTGTTTTTGTTCCTCCTTAAAAGCAATGGGTCAAATATCCTTCACTAGTTTTAACCTTTTTCCCTCTTGGTATTCCTCATTAGTTTGATTTTACTTAAAGCAGGGAAACCCTCTGTTTTAGATCAAAACCATAACCCTCGGATAGAACATGCATTAAAATTGGGCTTAGTACAAGGGATTGTCCTGGAGTTGTTTCCGAGACGTTCGTAGTTGTCGAAGTGGATGCATCAACCACTGTTACTGTATTGCTTCCGATGACCGAAAATCTTGCATCAGACTGTACTAAAATTGCGGTATCCTCGTCAATTCCCACGCCAAGAACATATGGATTTTGTGAAATTGCAGATAAAAGTCTGCCGATTCGCCCACGCTGAGCAAAATGTTGATCAACCACCACAGAACGAAGCAGTCCAAGTCCCGGGGCCATGGACAAAGTATTTTTCTTTGCCGTTCCTGCTTCTCCACCAACAATCATTGTATCCGACATGACTGAGGCTCCTGCGCTGGTTCCTGCGATAATGATTCCGTTTTGGTACAACTGCTGCAGTTTCCGACCGAGTAAGGTACCTCCCAGCAATCCCGTAATCCGAAGTTGATCACCACCTGTAAAAAAAATCGCTGTTGACTTCTCAAATTCATTTTCAATGCCTTGCCTATTTGCTTGGATTCGGTCTGAAACATCGAGAACCTGAACTTCCTTGGCTCCTAGTTCTAGAAACAAGGCATGGTACTCTGTCCCTACTTGAAGCGGGTATTCCGTCGCAGCGGTCAGTACCGTAATACGGCTTTCTCTGCCGCCTGATTCCTCGACAAAACGCTTAAGGATTTTGCACTCGTTCTTTTTATCTTCTGCTCCACCAATAATAAGTAGTTTTCCTTCCACATGTTCTGTCAAACTGATCCCTCCAGTCCAAAATCGTGGTTCGAACACGGAACATCGAATATCGCTTGCATCCCTGAATAAGCTCAACTAACTTCCAAATGGAAAAAACTCTATCGGAACTAAGCTCCCTATAGTCTCCACCCAGAATAGGTTCAATTATGCAACGAACATTCAGAAATCACGAACATAGCATGAGATAAAACCAAATTATTAAGAAAGAAAGGAGCTTCTGCTCTATGCTCAACCGCCAAATTGTTATTTACACGGCCAGTCGATTGCTTGAGCTCTATGAAGGGACTCAACGAATTTGTTCTTATCCTGTTGCAGTAGGCAAAGGATCAACCCCCACTCCACCGGGCCATTACACAATTGCCACCAAAATGGAGTACCCCGGCGGAGCCTTTGGCAGTCGTTGGCTGGGACTCTCTATCCCTCATTATGGAATTCATGGTACTAACAACCCTTCAAGCATTGGGCAAGCTGTTTCGAAAGGCTGTATCCGCATGTATAACCATGATGTCGAATACCTATACCAAATCGTCGAAATTGGAACCCTGGTAACTATTCAAAGGTAACCATTCTAAACAAACTGACGCGGGAGACGGTTCTCTTGTCTAAAAGACAATAAAACTATTCCCGCGTCTGCCTTGTGTCTAACTCCACCCTAAGCATCTAAAAGATAACTGTCGTCTGTCTGATTTTCACCTTAATAAGGGCTTCGAGGATACCCTCGTCTCATCTGCCCCCTCGTCTCAACTCCGCCAACCCCATCTGTCCCTGTAATCGTGTGTGTCAAGATATCTTTTACCGAAACAATTTGGTCTGTGGGGGTAAAAGCAATTCTCTCAACGATAAAAACAGGGTCAAAGGCATGGATTAGCATGCGTTTCGGAGAGGAAGCAAAATTTGCTCCTGCGGAAAGAATTGCTTCATAATTAGATTGACAGGCGCCTGCAAAAATCACCAACGCATCTAGATTATGCTGAAAACGTCGAGCTTCTAAGACAGATTCCACAAAATAGCGAGAACTACGATAACTATCCATATTATGAAAATCCTTTTTTCCCGAAATCAATCCGTCGTGACCTGTCAACACCAAGATATCCGCGGGATTTTCCTGCAGAATTTTCCGTATAGCCCTTGGTTGTTCTATTTCCGACTTGCAAATTCCCTTAGCCTCAATTCCCATTTGTCGATAGGTCTTGATACACTGGTGTAAATAATCTTGGTCCCCATCAAGCTGTAATACCCGGCCCGGTATCTCAAAAAATTCTCTTTGATCGTCTTGGACTGTCTTCCTTTGATTAGTTAATTTGTGTAATCTCTGATAAATCATTTTATGATCTTCGCGCTCATAGTTGGCAACTTCAACGGGACTCTTTAGTACAAGGTCGGAGATAGGAGCATCCGCTAACAGTCTTAAATTCAGACCTTTAAGAATCACTAAACCCGAACCTTTGCTTTTTAAACTCCCCTGTATCTTATCAACATGGAAAAAGATATCTTGTTGATGAGAGAGACGCGCAACAATATCCCCAACCTGAACCATAGATTGACCTCCTTCTCCTTTTTATTGCTATATACTATGTCGAACATAATCAAACGGCATATAGTATAGCAAGTTAAGTTAAAGGGGGCCCTCCACGATGTTCGCAACCATTATTCCTGCTAAAAATGAAGAAAAGAGCATCTTGGCAACTCTGACCACCATTCTCCGCCTTCCTATCAGTCACATCATTTTAGTTCTCAATGGTTGCACAGACCGGACATTTGAACTTATCCGTTCAATCCCTGATACTCGAATTCATATTCTCTACTTCTCTGACCCTCTGGGAATTGATATACCGAGAGCCATTGGAGCACTCTATGCGCGACATCTAGGAGTTAAAGGAGTACTATTTGTCGATGGAGATATGTCGGGAGATATCTATGAGAATCTGGTTAAGCTCCTTGCTTCCATTGAGTCAGGAATTGATGTTGCTCTTACAAATTGTTATCCTTACATTCCACATCGTCAAAAGCTCGCTAATCTCGTCCTTAAATTCAGAGCCAAACTCAACCGTGAACTAGACTTGTTTAAAAGTCTTGGCCTCGCAACCCCCACACACGGACCTCATGCGCTTTCAGAACGAGCCTTGCAGAGTCTTCCTCTCGAAGCAGTTGCAATTCCCCCGCTTACTTTGTATTGGGCTAAGAAAAGCAACTTAACTATTAAGGTAGTTGCATCCATTCCCCACGAAGCGCTCCATTCTCCTAGAAAACACCGGCGTCATGCCCGTCTGATTGCCGAAACCATCATTGGAGATTGCCTAATGGGCTTATCTCTGGCTCAAAATGAACCCCCGTCTCGATCACTGGGCAAACACAATTTATTGGGATATCACCCGGAACGACGTTTTGATCTCCTGGAGTATTGGGAACAATCCCTTAAGTCTCAAGGAATGTTTTATGAGCAACATATCATTATTCCAGGATCCTCTCTTCCTATTACGAACTCCTCTAAGGGTCGATAAGGAGTTCATTGAGTTCTTGATTTTGGATCAATACTATGCTTTTGAAAGTAATCAACTATTTCATCCTTTTCCTCTGCTTGCACATGCACGGTCGGTTGCATTTTTCCTTCTCGCACTCCACTCCACTTCATGTAAATCGTTTGATTATACGATTTATTCAAGATGGGATCTGTATACTGTAAGTCAACAACCACGTAATGCTCGTTAATATTAAGTTGTTTAGGATAAAGCTCGTCACTAGGTATGTTCATAACCAAGCTTGAGGCAGCATCCTTAGGTATTTCATTAACAATTGATGACTCATCATAGTAAATCGGCTCAGCCGATAACTGCTCATCAAAGACGACAGTCGTACTTGAGAGAGTAATGGCCGGGTGTATACCCACATTATTGAATTTCAATTCTAAACTAAGTTCATCGCCCAGCTCTACTTTTGGGGACTCCTTTAACACAAAATAAGGACGTGTTGTCTCTTGTTGAACCTTCCAGGCGGCAACCGTTAAATAGACAGTAATTAGCGCCGTAATGGCAAGCACAGACGTCGCTCCCGTACCAATAACGCTCGACCATTTTATTGAGCTATGCTTAACACCTTTTCCCAAACTTCAGTTCACCCTCCATTAATCTTACCAAACCTCTTCAGTCTGCTTCGTACTATGAATTAGGCTATACGTTAATGAACCCCAGGTTATAGTTTTGGATATTTCTCTTGTTTTATGCCCTTTAGACGAAATATTGTCCGTTAAATATAAAAGCCCTCCACATGGAGAGCTTTAGGCGACATTGAATTAATCCCCGGTTTATAGGAAGGCTTTTGTTAGTACTTGGAACTCCTCAATACTCAGTGACTCTGCTCGCCGGCCATCCGAAATTCCGGCACCTTGCATACGTTCAATGACTTCTTCTTTTTTTAACCCCAGCCCGCCGGCCAACGAATTGCCTAAGGTCTTTCGCCGTTGGCTAAAGGCAGCTTTAACCACTCGAAAGAAGTCTCTCTTATTCACATTAAACCCTGGGTAAGGGCGAAGGTCTAACCTAATTACCGCTGATGTTACCTTTGGAACCGGCCAGAATGAACTTGGCGAAACATCCCTAACTTTAGTAACTTTGGCAGAAATCTGAACAGCAATAGATAAAATTCCATAAGTCTTACTTCCTGGACCCGCAGCGATCCGATCGGCCACTTCTTTTTGAACCATAATCGTCATCCCACTTAGTTGATCTGCCTGATCTAGAAAGTGCATAATCAGCGGGCTGGTAATATAGTAAGGTAAATTTCCTACCAAATAGCCCATTCTGTCTCCCCATAAATCTTTCAAATCAAGCTTTAACGCATCTTGATGAACAATTTCAATGGGGTGTTCCTTTAGCTCCTTTTTCAGAATGCTAATCTTATGATTATCCAACTCGACTGCCCACATCTTCGGTACCTTTGGAGCAAGAGCACGAGTTAACACTCCAAGACCTGGCCCAATTTCTACTAGAGGAACATCTGGTTCCACTGTACTGGCAGAAACAATGCTTTCAATTACTTCATCACTTATCAAAAAAACCTGACCCATTGATTTATGTGCACGTGCCCCATATTTTACGAGACGTTGAGTATATTCAGCTGAAGTCTCCACGTTGCACCTCCTCTGCTGCTTGAAAAAACTGCTCACGGGAAATTCCAAACCGATTCAATCGATGGAGAAATTGTTTTGCATTAGAATCCCCGATTCCCAACTTGCGCCCAAGAGCTAACCTATTTTCGCTGGCTCGCGCAAACCCCACAAGCCCTGTATGCACTAAATCCTCTATAGTGAACTTCTGGTCTGGAGTTGCCTGATCTTGTTTAATATCAGAAAAGGCGCGACGGATTTCCTCTAAGGCTGCATTTTCGACCCCTATATCTCCTTTTTTTGTCGCAACTTTTCTCGTCAAATAAACATGCTTGGCCTGAGGAACATGCCCTCGAATGCGATTTCGGATCTGCTCTCCAACTGTATCCGGATCAGTAAAAACAATTACCCCTTGTCGGTTAGCCATTTCTGCAATGTACTCTAACTTCTTTTTAGTCAGCCCAAAACCATCGGTCCAAATTATATCAACTTCCCCAAGGGCAAGGCGCACCGCATGCGCATCATTTTTCCCTTCTACAACTATGAGTTCCTTTATCATCCTTGATTCCTCCGTTTTCAACTCCTATATCTTAACCGAGAATGACGAAATACTCAAATAAACGGGTTATAAACTTGGCTGACGCCGTTATAGATTAAAAAGGAGGCCGTAGCGAAAACTGATAAATTAACAGTTTTTTCGCAACAGCCCCTTTTAAATATCTTTTTAAATATTTAAGAAGTTTATTTCTTTTCTTGAGTATCTTTATTTGTTCCATACGTCTTAATTAGCTGATCCCAGATTTGAGGGTCTTCCATACCTAAACGCCAAATAGCAACACCATGTAACTTGTATTTAAGCGCATCGTCCATCTTAGCTCTTAAGCTGGCGATGTTCTCAAAGTAGACTTCGTGTCGTATCCCATTTGCGGTATAGGTAAATTGTGGAACTTTAGCGTTAGGGTCAGTATGAATTTCTACACCATGCTTTTTAGCTCTCTCAACCGTTTGAGCATAGGACAGATAATCTGGCATTGTTGGCTTGTTTGTTCCCCAGTCAAATGAATATACTGGGAGACCCATCACAATCTTTTCTTTAGGGATTTTTCCCACAGCGAATTTAATTACTCGATCAACCCATCCCTCAGAAGCTACCGGCCCTTGGGTTGTACCCAGCCCATGTTCATCATAGGTCATTAGAATAATTTGATCTGCGGATTTACCAATGGCCGCATAATCATACGCACCCGACCATAGATCTGACGGATAATCTGCAAACTTTGCAGGGATAGAAATATTTAAGACTTTATCTTTTGCTTGGAGCGCTTTCTTAAGCTCTGCGACAAAAGCAGAAAAATTATCCCGGTCTCCAGGAGGGGTTTTCTCAATATCGATAGAAATTCCATCCCAATTATCTTTAGTTGTCAGATTAACCAAGTTTGTTACTAAGTTTGACCTTTTCCCCGGATTTGATAACACACTATGCGCTAGATTCTCATCAAAGCCAACCGTCCCTTTTAATTTCATGTTATGCACCAAAGCATAAGCTTTGGCTCCATTTTTTTGAACCTGATCTTTGATTTTTAGATCAATTTCTCCTGAAGGAATGACTTTGCCGTTCGCGTCAAAAGAGTACCAGAAAAACGCAACTTCATTTAGTAGCTTTCCATTTTTCAAAGTAGTTTCTTTTGAACTAGGTACAGGTCCCTCTTGGTCAGTATAAAATCCCATGACAACTCGCTTTTCAGGCCCCAATACGGATTCACGTGTTGCCCCTGCCTCGGCTTCTGGCAGTTGTGCCGTTTGCTCCGGTGGTGTTTCGGGACCAGCCGGTGGTTGTACATTCGTACATCCTGTCAAGCTAAGGCATAAAACCAAGGCACTAGTCGCCAATAAAGTCAGAAACCGTTTCATGCGCACTTCAACTCCTTAATCTAGATTCGGTAACTGACTTTATCTTCCCCGCTTCAAAAAGAGGTTATGTATCTAAGAATAGAGCGTTAATATCCTATTTAAGCTAATTATGGAAGTTCAAAATAATTAGAAATTCCTTTGGCAATTGCTCTGGATAGTTGTTCTTGGTACCAAGTTTGTTGTAATTTCTTCTGTTCCTTAGCACTAGATAGATATCCGACCTCAACAATAACAGCAGGCATGCTAGTGTTTTTAATGATATAAAAGTCTCCGGGTTTTGCAATCCTGCGATTCATTCCATTTATTTTTATCATTTCTTGTTGAATTAATTCTGCTAACCTTTTTCCAGATTCAGATTTATAGTGATAAAACGTTTCTGCGCCAGAATTTTGACCCGTTAAAGTCGCATTAACATGCAAGCTGACAAAAATATCCGCTTTTTCTTCTTTAGCCATTTCAATACGATGATTCAAGTCAATTTGTTTCTTTGTTGTTTTTCCCTTAACCCCATTTGGAACATAATCTAGATCTTCCTCGCGAGTAAGAAATACTTCTATTCCACTTGGCATCAACATCTCTTTAACCTTTTGGGCAATTTTAAGATTTATCGATTTTTCATAAATACCCTGAGAGGAAACCGCTCCAGGATCGTATCCTCCATGCCCCGGATCGAGCATTACCACATAACGGTTTTCAAATTGACTGACAACAGCAGTTGAACCTTGCCAAAATACAGAGAGTACCAGTGTACACATCACACCAATGACAAGCAAAATTGCAAACTTAGTTCCTATTATCACTTTTGGCCATCGCATTCAGCACTCCCCCGTTTCGCGATTCTATTAAAGAGTATGTGCTGATAAATAAAGATATACTTTCTAGAATAAAAAGAGGCCCTCGCTTTAAACGCGAAGGCCTCTTGCAGAAACAAGTTACTGAACATAAACCGTAACGGTACGCACTCCCCATGACAGTGCTTCTTGCTTGGAATCCATGTAAAGGTCGATACGATCCCCTTTGATGGAACCTCCGGTATCTAAAGCTCGAGCAGAACCATAACCCTCTACATATACTGATTTTCCTAAAGGAATGACTCTAGGATCGACTGCAATAATTCCTTTACTAACGGATGACCCTGTGGCTGTTTTTCCTCCAGGCATACAATAAGCAGATGCTTTCATGACATAAGCTCGCTTAAAACTGAAGGTACTGCCGCCCCTTGAAATTGTAGTTTGAGCACCACGCGAAACGATTTGGTTAGTAGGAGGTTTAACCACTCGTTGACCGAGTATCTCACGGTCAACCTCTTTTCCATCCTCAAGTGTTAGTCTGATCGTCTGCTCTTGAAGGCCGTTAGATCCACGACTGACAAGTCTGTCTGGTAACCCAACTGGGTAATCTGCCGGCTGAGCAACCGTTTGAAAGGGAATTTCGCTTTTCACCGTTTCAATATGGTTTGAAACCCGTACCACGTTCAACTTGTCGTTAGGCTCTAACATATGGTCAAGAGCTAAGGAAACTTTATCCTTAGTACCTAAGGTAATACCCAGCTTTTTAAGCGTATCAGCAACAGTCCGCGGAGCTAGATAAGTATCATACTTCTTGCCGTCTGCACTTACTTGAATAGGGATCGCCCTAGACACCTTAATATCCATGTCATTAGTTACTGATTCTGAACGGTCTGCATTGACTTCATCTACCTCTTTAATGTCCAGTGCATAACGTGCCGATAATTCGCTAAGAGCCTCTCCTACAGATTCTTTAGCTGTTCGTGTATTGAATATTTGCCCATCAACTGAGAGCTGAACTGGAACGCTGCTTGTTACATCTACTGTCAACTCATCTGTAACCTTAGTATCTCTTGAAGGACTTACAATATCTTCTGGATAAAACTCAATTTTCGATGAATGCTCAAGAGCCTGCCCCACCGTTCCAAAGATTGTGCTTATACGCACTTGTTCCCCATCAATGTTAGCATTGATAGTTTTTACATTGTATAGCACTGTTACGATTGCAATCAAGCAAATAGTGAATACGGTAACGACAATTTGAGCAATACGAGATGTCCGAACTAAGGTCAATACCTGAGTTGGATTCTTCTGAAACATTAAATCCCTCCAAAATGCTGATAACAACTTCATTTTAAGGCATAAGTAGTCAGTTGTCAAAATTTATTTCCATTATGTGGAACCTAGGATATGAATTTTGACTGGCTTTCGTCCCCAGTCAATACATTGACGAAAGGTAGAGAAAAACACATCAATCCTATTCCCGCGAATACTTCCACCTGTATCGGCGGCTATGGCATATCCATATCCCTCCACATAGACCTGGCTTCCCATAGCGATCACTTTGGGGTCAACAGCTATTAAGCCCTCTCTAGGCTTGACACCTGTAGCCGTATTATTACCGGTATACGTATAAGCCGTCGCTTCAACACTCAAAGTTTTATTGATGTTCAATTTCGTTAAATCGACATCAACCTTAGTAGATCCCGGACTGGAATTTTGAATAATAACTTTCTTCTTTGGAATAGGTTGGGTGTTTCGAATAATTACCTCTTTCTTTGGTGCTTTGAGCTCAAAGAAGGACTGCACTTGCTGATCAACGGGTTGTCCACCAACCTTGAACGTCTTTACGACCTCACGTCTGGTGCCCTTTTCCCCTTTTACCTGGATTTGACTCTTACCTGGGGGAAGTTTATCCGACTCTACATATTGCGTGTCAAAAGGCAGTTCTTTATCAATTATTTCGATCTTACTTGTCACCCTTGTTTCGATTTCAGCGCTTAGTGCTTCTTGATAATCCTGAGTCGAACTTCCAATACCTCGACTAATTTGTCCTTTGTTAGTTAAACCTTGAACTGCTAGACCTTCACTGCTCACTTTTCTTACAGGCGCCCCTTCTATCAGTTCATCCTTTCTTACACTGTCTATACTTAAGGAATTAACTAATTGCAGTGACGGCTTAATTGTTCTCCCGACATCCGGATCATTTAATGACGAATACCTCGTACCAGCGACTAAAACTGCCAAGCTTCCAAAGTACGCACTCCATAACTTAGTTTTGCGCCAATAATCGGAATAAGTAGTAATCGGCAAAGAATACATTTTACCCCTCCTTATCAAAACCTATGAAATTCCCTAAAAAAAAAGAACCTTCCGCAACGAAGGTCCCTTAAACAAGCTTAAAAACGCTTTCCGCATTGTGCATAGTGTGAAATGCTGTATCCTCAAAGCTTAGATTTTTAATTTCTGCAAGTTTCATTACAACTTCTCGAACATAGGTTGGTTCATTGCGCTTTCCACGTCGCGGCTCTGGCGTCAAATATGGGGAATCTGTCTCCACGAGAATCCGATCTATTGGGGCTTTCTTTGCTACTTCGACTGTATGTCGAGCATTTTTGTACGTCACTGGTCCGGCAAAAGAGAGATAAAATCCTAGTTTTAAGAGTATCTCTGCCATTTCCCAAGATCCGGAATAACAATGGAATATCCCTCCATATAGAGGAGGATGGGCCTTAACAATTTCCAAGATATCATGATGCGCATCACGATCATGGATAACAATTGGTAAGCCGACTTCATTCGCTAGCTTTATCTGTTGGATAAAGACCTCTTTTTGAACAGGGCGTGGAGACAGGTCGCGATAATAATCCAGCCCAATTTCACCCCAAGCCACTACTTTGGGTTGCTTAGCTAACTCTAGGAGCTTTTCCCAGGTTTCCGCTGTCACCCCTTCAGCATTATGTGGATGTACCCCTATCGCCGCATAGATAAAATTATAGTCTAGTGCTAACTTCACAGATCGTCCGGAGGAAGGGAGGTCATATCCTACATTCGTCACCCGAGAAATCCCCGCCGATTTCATGCGAGTTACGACTTCTTGGAAATCATCCGCATAGCTGGGGTCATCTATATGTGCATGCGTATCCCAAATCATTTGACCCGCGCCCCTCCGGGAAGCTTTTTGTTGATGGTGATAACTTCCAACACTTCCCCTTGTGAGGCCGCTAATATCATGCCCTGTGATGTAATTCCCCTTAGTTTTGTAGGTTTTAGATTAGCCACCAGGACAATGTATTGATTTACGAGATCATCCGGGGAATAATGTTTGGCAATACCAGAGACTATCGTGCGTACTTCTCCAGCTACTTCAACTTCCAACTTCATCAGTTTATCTGTCTTTTCTACTTTTTCTGCGCTCAGAACTTTCCCTACACGCAAATCTATTTTAGCAAATTCATCAATGGTGATTTCTCCTTTAATTGGCTCAAATTCAAATTCCGGTGCCTGTAAACTCTCTGGGCTCTCATTTAGATTTTTGTCCACCGTTGCCGTCTCCTCTGCTGTCAAATACTGTGCTAAATCAATTCTTGGAAAGAGAGGTTCACCTTTTTGGACCTTTATACCTGCTTCTGCTATGCCCCATTGATCCGCCTCTTCCCATCTGATCAGCCTTTCATCTTTGCCAAGGAGCTCACAAATTTTAGAGGGTATCCCTGGCATAAACGGAGCAGTCAAAATTGCCATAATTCGAATACATTCTGCAAAGGTATAGAGAACAGTATCTAAGCGCTCTTTTTGTTCCTCATGTTTAGCCAATGCCCACGGAGATGTCTCATCGACATATTTATTGCATCGTGCCACAAAACGCCAAATTTCTTCAAGAGCACTTGCAGGATCGCACCTTCTTAAACTTCCATCGACTGCCTTTTTAACCTCAGAACTCAGAGCTTTCAATTCCAGCTCCAGCTCCCCATCTTGACTTGGACGAGGAATTATCCCATCTCGATACTTGACAATCATAGCTAAGCTTCGGGATACAAAATTACCAAAATCATTAGCCAAATCACTATTTATACGTTCAACCACATTATCCTCTGAATAGGTACCATCAGTTCCTGCTTGCATCTCACGCAATAAAAAGTAACGTATGGCATCAGAGCCATATCTCTGGATCAAAGCAAAAGAGTCCTGTACATTTCCACGGGATTTAGATATTTTTCCACCATCTTTAGTCAAGTACCAGCCATGACCATAGATAACCTTAGGGAGAGGAATATCGATAGCCATAAGAATAATCGGCCAAATGACCGCATGAAAACGAACAATATCTTTCCCCATAATATGCACATCGGCCGGCCAAAAACGTTTATAGTTCTCTCCATCAGGGTAACCCAGCGCAGAAATATAATTTATCAAAGCATCAAGCCATACATAAACAACATGTTTTGGGTCAAACGGCACTTTAATCCCCCACTGAAATGTGGTGCGTGAAACACAGAGATCCTCTAAACCACCTTCAATAAAACGCAGCATTTCATTACGTCGAGAAACAGGTTGGATAAATGCTGGATGCTCTTCGATATACTTTAGCAAGGCACCTTGGTACTTTGAAAGACGGAAGAAGTAACTTTCCTCCTTCAGCAATTCCACTTCTCGGCCGCAATCAGCGTTAGGACATTTTCCATCAATTAATTTATTTTCCATCCAGAAGGTTTCACAAGGAGTACAATACCAGCCTGAATACTCAGACTTATAGATGTCCCCCTGTTCAAACAGTTTAGTAAAAATTCGTTGTACAACTACTTGATGACGTTCCTCTGTTGTTCTAATAAAGTCATCATTAGAAATATCTAAAGCTTGCCACAACTCTTTAAAGCGTTCTACTACCCCATCAACATAAATCTTAGGTTCGGTATTATTGGCTTCCGCGGTGCGGACAATTTTCTGTGCATTTTCATCCGTCCCTGTTAAGAAGTGTACTTGATCCCCCTGCAATCTATGATAACGAGCTAAGACATCTGCTGCAACTGTTGTGTACGCAGTTCCGATATGGGGGCTGGAATTTGGATAAAAAATTGGAGTCGTTATGTAATATTTCACGTTTAAGTCTCCCTCTCAAATATCTTTGTAAATAAAAATTCATATTCGTCAAGTCTGCCCATGATTAAGAATTAATATGTGAGCAAAAGTAAATTTCTGTATAGGCTAATAATACCACGAAAATGTTTTAAAAAATGGGTTGACTTTATATGGAACGATTGGTATCATAAGTCTGTAGTTTTGTGTCGAATGTTGTTGTAAGGGAGTGGGGGAATAATGATGAAATCAACTGGAATCGTCAGAAAAGTAGATGAACTTGGTCGTATTGTTTTACCGATAGAGCTTCGCCGCACTTTAGGTATTGACGAGAAAGACGCCTTGGAAATCTATGTAGATCAAGAAAAAATCATTCTCAAGAAGTATGAGCCTGCTTGTGTATTTTGTGGTAATGCCAGTGATATCCAACTTTTCCACGGCAAAAACGTCTGCAGAGAATGCGCTGTTGCCATGGGAGAAAATGTGGCCGCCAGTACAGAATCAAGTTCAAAAGCCGTATAATTTCATACTAAGTACATAGATGACTGAACTATTATTAATTCAGAATCTACTGAAGGCCTAAGGGCCTTCTTTTTTTATGGCCAGCTCTCCATTTTCTAAAGTTGCATACATTCATCTTACATTTCCCCGTCCAGCAGTGCTTGGTAAACCTCTGATTTTCTTACCCCATAACGTTTTGCCACTTCTTTCATGGCCTCTTTCTTACTTAATCCTTGATTAACTCTTTCATTAACCTCTGAGCGCCATTCTTCGGGGCCTCCTACGGGTTTAATAGGGATATATGGCGCAATGATAATACAACACTCTCCACGGGGCTCAGACTTCTCGAATTCTTCTTTCAACTCTAAAACAGTCCCTCTATGCACTTGCTGATGCAACTTTGTTAACTCACGCACCACAGCTGCCGGGCGATCTCCAAAGTACTCTGACATCCCTTGCAGTGTTGCTACCAATCGATGAGGTGCTTCATAGAATATTTGAGTCTGTGTAAGATTTGCCAATTGCTCCAGGCTTCGTTTCTTTGCCCCGCTTGACGACGGAAGAAATCCGTGAAAAGCAAAATGCTCGGTGGGCATTCCTGATAAAACTAAAGCTGTAAGAGCGGCATTAGGTCCAGGTAAGACATCGACAGGAATATTTTCAATCAGACAAAGACGTATAACCTCAGTTCCTGGATCAGAAATTCCTGGTAAGCCTGCATCAGAAATTAGTGCAATCGTTTGACCACATTTAAGCTTTTCAACCAGTTCCAGGGATTTTTTCTTCTCATTGTGTTCGTGATAACTAATCATGCGAGTATTAATCTGGTAATGTTGCAATAGTTTCCGAGAATGACGTGTATCCTCCGCCGCAATTAGGTCTACTTCCCGCAACGTATCCAACACCCTCAAGGTAATATCTCCTAAATTCCCGATCGGAGTCGCACAAATATATAATGTACCTTTCGCTAACATGCCTTCGACTCCTTGTATTTCAAAGTTCTCAGGGTACTCCCATGCCTAAATTAATCCTTCCTCAGAAAGCCCATACAGAATAGGCAATCCCCTTCTAATGGTTGACCAAAATGAAGGTGACAGACGTGGAAACCTTCTTGATATAGACGGACAAGATTATCATGGCCTACCCCTTGAATGTGCTCAGCATTAGCAATAACACGTTCGGTCTCTTTTTCAGGCAGAGTACACTCCCGCCTTAACTTAGTATTTTCATCCTCTAATGCTTGAACATAGGGTTTTAAGCGGCTTACTTCTTCAAGCAGGGAGCGCAATTTCTCTTCCACTTCTGTAAGGGCCTGTGTCAATTGGCTCATACTTTCTCACTCTTTTCTTTGGACTTTTCCCCTTTCCTGTTACGTTGCGGTTTCCCGTCAGATTTAGAAAGAACACTTTCTGCACGGGTATTATGTTCGTCCGTGACTTCTATTACTTTATGCCCAGCTTGAGGATTTTGCCGCGAACAATGGTCTTTATCCTCAGACCTATAGCAGCCATTTTCATACTTTAGGCAACACATAAGACGCCCGCAAATTCCAGAGATTTTGGTTGGATTTAAAGAGAGCTTTTGGTCTTTAGCCATGCGAATTGAAACCGGTTCAAAATCTCCTAAGAAAGAAGTGCAACAAAGAATTCGTCCGCACGAACCAACTCCTCCGAGCATCTTAGCTTCGTCACGCACCCCAATTTGGCGGAGCTCAATACGCGTCCTAAAAATTGCTGCTAAGTCCTTAACCAATTCTCTAAAGTCTACTCGCCCTTCTGCCGTGAAGGAAAATATTATCTTATTTCCATCAAACGTATATTCAACATCTACCAATTTCATTGGCAAATGGTGTTCCGAAATTTTCTTTAGGCAGATTTGAAAAGCATCTTTTTCTTTAGTTCTATTCTGTTCTACAAATAATTCATCTGCCATCGTTGCCTTACGCATAACCTGCTTCAAAGGCAGAACCACTTCTTCGTCTGCAACTTGACGAGAAGGGATAACCAATTCCCCAAATTCGATACCCCTTGCTGTTTCAACGATTACCTTATCTGATACAGCAAGTGTAAGGTCTCCTGGAGAAAAATAATAAATTTTTCCTGCGTGTTTAAAGCGAACACCTACGACCTCAATCACAGCCAGCCCCTCCTTGTTGAAATAATTCTAATGCTAACACTTCAATCACTAATCTCGGATTAGCTTGTTGTCGCAGTACATCGATCGCTTTCCCAATTGCCAAAAATTCATACGGACGAATCGTACCATTTTTTATCCCTTCCTGAGCTTGTACCGCCATTACCTGTAAGCAAAGAAGGGCTTGGTTCTTATCAATCGGGAAAAGAGCAAAGAGTTTTAGAAAGTCTTCCTCTTCAACGGCAGTGCGAAATTTTCCTACCCATTCTTGGAGCCACAATACGCCATGCTGAAGAATGTCCGCCGCTAAATTCTGATTTCTCCCGCTTAAACGAAAAGCGAGAGATGCTTCCTGCTCATCCACCTCTGCTAATCCCCTTAACCAACTTTCTTCGGAAAGATTGGGGAAGAATACCAGCTGAGCACGACTTTGAATTGTAGGCAATATTCCTTCTGCATTTTCAGCACATAATATAATTACGGTACGCTCTGGTGGTTCTTCGATAACTTTTAACAGTGAATTTGCTGCCGGCAATGTCAAGGTATCAGCTTGTTCAATGACAGAAACTTTATACTCACCCTCATAATGCTTAAGGTACGCCTTTTCTTGCCAGGCAAGAACTTGCTCAATTCCGATAGTTGCTTTAAGCGGTTTCAACCATGAAACATCTGGATGATTGCCGCTAAGGATCTTGCGACAGGTTGGACACTCTTGGCACGGCCCCTCTGACCCAGCGTTAGGGCAGTTTAAAATCTGCGCCAAGCGGAGAGCCACCTCTCGTTGATGAAGTGCACTTCCTCCGTGAAACAGTAAGAGATGCGCCACTCGGTTTTCACGCGCTGCTCTCTCTAAAAGAGCTAACTGTAGTTTCATAAGGTTGGAACAATCACCATCTTCATCTCTTAATCCCCCTCAACTATCCATATTGTTTGGCTCTCGAAGCCATCCCACCCTTGCCATTGTCCTTCTTTGGAGGCAAGCAACATACATAGTGCCTCATAAGTCATTTCTTCACCCATTACAACCGCTGGAATTCCAGGAGGATAAAGCGAAATTGTTTCTCCAATAATATGACCCAAACTCTCCTTAAGAGGGATTTTACGTTTGCGAGCAAAGAAGGCATCCCGTGGAGAGAGAACGGGATTTGGCAAGGTCGGAATTTTTCCCTGTACTCTTTCCCATCGCTTTTTCGATTCGGAAAAGGCTAGAGAAGATGCGAAATCTCTTAAACTTTCTAACCCTTTCGTAAGCAATCGGACATCCTCAGGAGTATTTCCGATGCCTAACATAAACAGAATGTTTTCCTCATCCCATAATTCTGGTTCAATTCCAAAATCTGCTCTAAGGTATTCCACACAGCGAGGGGCTGAAACTCCCAGTGGACGTGTATTAATAAGAATCTTTGACCAATCCACTGCGTGAATGCCAAAAGTTCCGACATCCTTTGAACTAAGAATTCGAAAACAAGTTCCTACTTTTCTATGAAGATCATCGACTTCTTCTTTAAGACTTTCCCAGCGCCATAATTCCAAAGCCAATTCTCCCGCCCGTTCTAATGAAGACATAAGCAAATAACTCGGGCTTGATGACTGCAGGAGCTCCAGACTTTGTTTCAGACGGGTTCGACTAATCCTTGTTCCTTGAACATGCAACATAGCTGACTGAGTCAAGGAACTCAATGTCTTATGACAGCTATTTAAGACAAGATCTGCTCCAAGCTTTAAGGCACTCGTTGGAAATAGCTCGCTAAGATAATGTGACCCATGTGCCTGATCAACGAGAATCGGTGACTTAGAACCTGAATTCATTCTTTCTGTCAATAATCCGCTTAAGTCAAAAGCCGTTCCATAATAACTTGGATACGTGACATGACAGGCAGAAACCTCATGCCACAAAATCTTTTGCTTCTCCAAATTAATTCCTAACGAAAGATTAAAATCCGGATGGACTATTGGCATCACATAATCTGGCTTCAATCCACTCAAAACTAAAGCCGACATAACAGAACGATGGCAACTTCTTTCCACAACAACTCGTTTATCAGCAGTATCTTTTAAAGCGAGAAACATAGCTTGATTGCCAACTGTCCCACCATTAACAAGAAAAAAGGTTTCTTCTGCTCCAAAAATCTCCGCTGCTTTTTTCAGGGCCTTAGCAATAATCCCGCTTGGAGAATGAAGCATGTCAAGGCCCGGCAGTTCGGTTAAGTCAAAACTCACAAAGTCGAAATCATTAAAAAACTCCTGTCGACCTTTATGGCCAGGAGTATGGAAAGAGCAAAATCCTTGTTTATGATAATGGCTCAATCCCTCTCCAAGATCACCCACTGAACAATGAACCTCCATTTACCCCTTAATGTACGACCTATAGTTTACACATGGTATTCCTTATAGTTTAACATGAATTAGAAAAATTTTCATCCAAATGGTAATCTGTTGCAGTAAACATTTAATTAATGCCTGTATTTTAATAAAAAATACCTTTAATTAAAAATAAGAATTCTTGGTATTCCGGAGAGTCCGGTTCCGCTGTGAAAAGTTCTTCCTGGCAATCCGAACAAAAAAACATCCCCTGTACTCTAAAGCCGTCATATAAGCCCCTTTTCGGAACCTGTGTGCAACGATAACACGCGGGAAGGAGCTTACCTTCGTTCGGTACGATCCTTTCAACTTTCTCAGGGTTTTCTGAAGGGCTTTGAGTTCGGGTCTGGCTTGTCTTAATCATTATATATTCCCCCTAGTTACTTCTACCCCTATTCTTGCCCCTCTCCCCCAGAATTAGTCGCGCTGCTGCTTGACATTCCGGAATGATGAATAGTGACTAGTACCTCTAAAGAAATTGGAAAATCTGCAATCTCTGCTTCCCATTGATCCCTTATGGTTTTCCAATACTTTGAATTTTTCTGTTCAATATGCCTCCCTATTCCTAAAAAATCAAGCCCTAACTCTCGCTCCTTTTTGATTGAACTATTGCATTCTTTCTCAATTACCTTGGCAAAGTCTTTTTCTGCCTGTTTGACTAATTCTACCCACTCCGGCCCCGATAGTTGTTTCTTAAGTCCCATAATTTCATCAATCGCAATACTTGTCTTGATTTTGTATTGTAACTCCATTTTGTCATTATTAGCTTTAACTTTATACTTTGTACTGGATTCTATCACTTGCCCTCCAAACTTTATGCTGTTTTCTTCAAGATCCACAGTATTAATTAAACGATGTACAACATCATTTTCCAACCACATATACCCTTTGGATTCTTCATCAGTCAGAAAGTCAGCCAAGTAATCCCCGCGCATAACTCCTGCACCTTGTATCCGTATCTCTCCCGCCTCATCTTTAACATCTGTTTTATATTCAACGCCCTCCCCTGTCTTTACACTCTCAACTACGGGAAAAATCGGTGCCGTACTTTTTTCGCCCAAAATAGTAAGGTAATGCCCTAAACGTACTGTTGGGAAGACTGATATTTCATCCCCGCCTTCAATGTTACTTTTAATTGCCATGGCTGGTAACAGCCCGGAGCGTAATTTTAAATTTAAAAGATCTAGAGCTTTTCCTTTAGCTAATACTATGTACATCGATCGACGAAATTCAGCATAACGTTGTGCAAAATCCAATACATTATTGAAATCACCTGATTTTGCAAAATCCTCGCCAATGATTATCACCTTTAATGAACCCATAAACGGTGTTCGATAAGCGACTTTAGAAAACTTCTCGAAAGCTTCCCTGGAACTTGAAGCCTCAACGCTAAATGTCCGGTCCTCAATCTCTGCACCTGATGAACTGTCTTTTTTAGGCCGGGCAAATTGTTCTGTAACTAGAAAAGTACCAGGTTTTTCCCCCTGATCAAACCCTATACCTAACAAAGGAGCCAAATCCTCTACTTCTCTCTTTCCCCAGCATCCTGTCAAAAACAAAAGGCAGGCAATAATGCTCAACCTTAGAATAAATTTGTGCTCTTTTCTCCTATCGGTTTTCATGAAATACCAGCTCCCTTCCAGCGCGAGATTCCCCAAAGGGTAAGTATCCATACGGATGCAAAAGGGAGAATCAAATAATTATCAACAAGTCCAATTTCCATAACTAAGTCCGGTCCTCTTGTAAACTTAAATGCAATCCCCATAAACACGACTCCCACTCCAAGATTCCATTTTAATCCCTTCAAATTGAAGACGGTTTCTAAGCCCCAAGTCACCGTAAAAAAAAAGGCACCGACCTTTATAATCAAGGCCCCCAACCAAGCTCCTAAAAATACAGATTCAACTCCGGCAACGGTCCGGCTTATTTCCACCATCTTCCCCAAGACAAGTAAGCCATACACTATTCTTACAGTTTCTTCAGGTCCAAAAATTAAAATTTGAGTTAAGACAACCATCATATTTAAAAATCCCACCAAAAAAACTCCACGCCAAACCCCTCTCTTCAATTGGGCAAGCTCTCGTTTACCAGTAGGCAGAAATACAAGGATTCCCGCTAAGAAGAGAATATATTCCATCGCAAACGGTGCTACTTTGAGCCCGCCCCAAATGACAGGCTTTATTCCCTCGCTTAAAATAGGCAGAAGTTCTCCTTGTTCCATTCGCGAAATAGAGAGCCCCATATTCAGTACCAATGCAATAATAATCAAAGGAAAAAGTATTTCTGAGAAGCGCGAAAATACTTCGATCCCTGACTTAACCAAGTAAAATACTAGTAGAATTCCTCCGAGGTAGAACATTCCAATCGGGGTTAAGGGCATAATAGAAGACTGATAGATATCCCCAGCTTGCCCTAGCAACAGCCCCCCAAAGTAACACGTGATAAAAATATAAAGTACCCCCGTAATTTTACTAATCCATTTTCCTAACAATATTTCTGAAATCTGCAGTAAGTTTTTTTGCGGATGCTGTTCCAGCAACGAAAGAACCATTAAGCTGTATGGAATTCCAACAGCGAAGCCCGGCATAACACTCATCCAGCCGTCCCGACTGGCGACCTCTGTCACAATCGAGGCTATTGGAAGAAATGTTGTACCCATAAGTACCGCTGAGCTTAAAACCACGAATTGATGTGAGGAGATTCTTTCCATCCGTCAATTACCAGCTCCCCTCTTCCAGCGTGAGACTCCCCAAAGAATAGGTATCCAAAGAGCTACAAAGGGCATAGTCAGATACTCGTCAACAAGCCCAATTTCAGTAATTAAGGCGGGCCCCCTTATAAACCTGAAAGAGATTCCTAAAAATACGACTGCTATTGCATGTCTCCATTTTACTCCCTTCAACCCAAAGACACTTTCTAAACCCCAAATTACTGAGAAAAAGAGAGAGCCTATTTTAATGATCGCCGCAGAAAGCCAAACTCCCAAAAATAAAGATTCGACTCCCGCAACCGTCCGGCTTACTTCCACCAATTTTCCTAAAACAAGCAGCCCATAGACCAAGCGAATGGTCTCTGCTGGTCCGAAAACAAGCAATTGAATTAAGACTACTAAAGCGTCTAGGATACCTACCAAGAAAATAATTCGCCAGACTCCCTTTTTTAATTGACTAAGCTCTTGCTTCCCCGTGGGGAGAAAAGCAATAACTCCTGCTAGAAAGAGCATATAGGTCATCACAAAGGGTATTACCTTTATTGCTCCCAGAAAGAGTGGCTTAAATCCCTCGCTCAAAATAGGCAGAAGTTCCCCTTGTTCGATTCTTGGTATTGAAAGTCCAACATTTAAAAGCAATGCGAATACAATCAGTGGAAAGACTACCTCGGAAAAACGGGCAAACACTTCAATTCCAGACTTTATCAAGAACAAAACAAGAAAGATCCCGCCTAGGAAGAACACCCAGAGAGGAGTTAAGGGCATAATCGAAGCCTGATAAATATCTCCGACTTGTCCCAGCAACAAGCCTCCTAGATAAGCGACAATTAATATATAAATTAAACCTATGAAATTTCCTATCCATTTCCCAAAAACCGCCGCCGAAATTTGTAATAAGTTTTTGCGAGGATACTGTTCCGAAAGGGATAATATCATTAAACAATAGGGAATCCCCACTGCAAATCCCGGTAAAACACTCATCCAGCCATCCCGACCGCCAACTCCGGTCACTATCGATGCTACGGGGAGAAATGTTGTACCCATAAGTACGGCCGCTCCTAGGGTTGTAAATTGATGTGGTGAAATCCTTTCCATTGTTACCCCTTCCCATTTGGTCTGGGATCCTCTACGTCCATAAGTTGAGGACGACGCTTTAACGCCCACCATGGAGCCCGAACAAACGTATCCTGCAACAAGGCCCGAATACGCAACGGGGCTATCGGACTAGTGTATGGCACTCCGAATGAACGAAGGCCTAGCAGGTGAATTAATATTACATAAAGACCCACAGTTACCCCAAAAAATCCGAGAACACCTGCCAAAATCATAAGTGGGAATCGAATGAGCCGGACTGCAAGACTCAAATCGAAGGTTGGAATTGCATAGCTAGCTACAGCTGTCAATCCAATGATTATAACCATCAGGGGGCTGACTAGGCCGGCAGTCACAGCTGCATCGCCGATAATAAGTGCCCCAACAATCCCTATCGTTTGCCCAATCGGTTTTGGTAAGCGAAGCCCTGCTTCCTGCAATATTTCTAAAACGACAGTCATAGTAAAAGCCTCAAGAAGGGCTGGAAAGGGCACTCCTTGTCGGCCTGCCGATATACTCATGAAAAGATCTGTTGGAATAATTTCCTGATGAAACGTCGTCACTGCAATATAAACGCTAGGGGCAACAATGGCCACAAATGCTCCTACATACCTTACAAAACGTGAAAGGATGGCAACCATGGCCCGTTGATAGTAGTCTTCATTTACATTTAAAAACTGTGTTAATATTGCTGGTACCACAAGCACTATGGGGGTTCCGTCGACAATAATGCCCACTTTCCCTTCTAAAAGCTTTCCTGCTAGAACATCTGGACGCTCCGTGAAGGAGATTTGAGGAAAGGGAGAATAAGGATTATCCTCAATCATTTCCTCTATATATCCATTCCCTAGCATGGCATCCATCTTAATTTTGCTCAGCCTCTTGAAAACTTCCGAGACGATATCTGGACTTGCTATTTTCTCAATATAGGTAACTACAAGGTCAGTATTTGTCATATCTCCAAGTTTTAGAGAGATGATCCGTAAGGAGGGGTGTTTAATCTTGCGCCGCAAAAGTGAGGTATTAATTCGAAGCGTTTCCGAAAATCCCTCACGTGGTCCTTTGACAATTGATTCCGTAATTGGTTCAGCAACGCCGCGATGAGCCCATCCTCTTGCACCGATAACGATAGCCTCCGTCAAGTTGCCGAAGAAAATTACTGAATCACCGGATAAAATTGTATCGATAGCATCTCCCATTTTGGATATCTTCTTAATCTCTATACCCGGGAGTAGGCTTTCCATTGTTTTATCGATAACATTGGATAATGTCATTTGTGCTAATTCTGGATGTCCAGCAAAGTCCACCATAAGAGGTTTCAAAATAAATTCGTCCAGTAAATTCTTATCAACCAACCCATCTACCGCTACTAACATACAGGGAATACGATCTTTCCCTTGGAGGAAAAACTCACGGAAGACCACATCGCTACTCTTAGATAAAATCTCCTTTACTGTTTGTCCTGATAAAGGCTTTTTTAGATCCTCGTCAAACGAATACGCGGGAGATTTCCTTATCTGCCGCTTTCCCTTCGGACGAATGGTAAGTTCTTTGATCATTTTCATCCAACTGCCCATGTTACTCCCTCCGATAGCTTATTTTGTCCGACAACGAGTTGATTATTCGTCAGTCTTTAGTTCTCTTCCTTATTACGTATAACCTAACCCCCTTCTCCCTGTTTTGATCAACCAATATATTCTTCTGCATTCGTTCTTAAGTTTTAGCCCTTTGGTAACTTTAATAAAAAAAATGGGGAACTACAGTAAGTAGTCCCCCATACACTCTCTGATTCTTTCCGTAAATAAATACTTGTTTATAATGAAATTCTTAGGTAAAAAAGCAAGACGTCTAAATCCCAAGCAACTGTAACACTAATAGAGCTAAAACACCAGGAAAGCCCAGCAATCCTACAATTAAAATTGTAAAGAGATTAATCGGGATATCTAATCCAATGACATTTAGTATTAAGTTAAAAAGCCACAGTCCAACAATTCCCCCTAAAATATGTATTAGGACTTTGAGGATTAATCGAGGTTGTCCTAATGAAGAACGTACAATCAACGCCAATAAAATTACAAATAGTCCCAAAAAAACAAAGGTCATGAAAATCCTCCTTTGCCTAAAGCATAGTACATCATATGCTCGCAAGGACAAAGTAGAACTAACCAATCCTTATGTTTCCTTAGTAGCTTTATGAGCTAGGCAAAAATTCCGAATAGGAATGTTCGAGGTATGATAATTAACATGATTCAACCAAGGATGGCGAAAAGAGACCGCTGGCTGAAATTTATTCTTTCTGGTCACAACAAAAGAGAGCAGGGTTTTGCCTGCTCTCTTCGAGTGTAACGATCTATGCTACATGTTTACTATTTCTTAGTCCCACTTTTGGTCAGCTAAACGTTTGTAGGATTCATAACGCACCTTGGCATACTTTTCGGCGCCTACGAACAGTTCTTCTGCACTTTCCGGGAAGGTATTCAGCAAGGAAGAGTAACGAACTTCTCCCATGATAAAGTCACGGAATGAGGCACTGGGCTCCTTGGAATCTAAGCTGAATGGATTCTTACCTTGATCAATCAAATCTGGATTGTAGTGATAGAGGTGCCAGTAACCGGCGTCAACCGCTTTCTTCTGTTCTTGTACACTCTTCGTCATACCAGCCTTCAGACCGTGATTGATACAAGGAGCATAAGCAATGATCAAGGAAGGTCCTTTATAGGCTTCCGCTTCTTTAATAACCTTAATCGTTTGAGCCATGTTAGAACCTAAAGCAATCTGCGCGACATAAACATATCCATAGCTCATGGCAATCATGCCAAGGTCTTTCTTACGAATCTTCTTCCCTGCAGCAGCAAATTTAGCTACAGCTGCACGAGGAGTGGACTTAGAGGATTGTCCTCCAGTATTGGAGTATACCTCGGTATCCATAACGAAGATATTCACGTCGTCTCCAGAGGCTAGAACATGGTCTAAACCACCAAATCCGATATCATAAGCCCAACCGTCTCCACCGAGGATCCACTGGGATTTTTTGATGAGATGATCTTTCTTAGCATTGATTTCAGCGAGGACTTTGTTATCCCCTACGTAACCGTTGAGACCTGCAAGGATCTTAGCTGTCGCAGCTTTAGAAGCGTCAGCATCGTCCCAACCCGCAATCCACTCTTGGAATGCTTCTTTTAACTCAGCACTGATCTCCATCTCGAGGGCTTGCTTCATCAAATCAAGGAGTTTTTCGCGTTGTTGGCGAACGCCCAAGTACATACCATAGCCAAACTCAGCATTGTCTTCAAATAAGGAGTTAGCCCAGCTGGGTCCTTTGCCTTCTTGGTTCGTGGTATATGGCACTGATGGAGCACTGCCGCCCCAGATGGAACTACAGCCGGTAGCATTGGAAATCATCATGCGATCACCATATAGTTGGGTGATAAGTTTAACGTAGGCAGTCTCACCACACCCTGGGCAAGAACCGTTAAACTCTAATAACGGTTGAGCAAACTGGCTGCCTTTTACGGTCGTTACATCGAAGAGCTTGCTCTTGTTTTTAAGAGTAATGGCATACTCCCAGTTCTTAGTTTGTTGTTCCATCTGCTCTGCCGCCGATTTCATAATCAGTGCCTTTTCTTTAGCTGGGCAAACTTCAACACAGTTTCCACACCCTGTGCAATCCAGCGTACTCACTTGCATACGGAATTGCAAACCTGCTGCTTCTTTACCGATTGCTTTCTTACCCACAAAGGTTTCAGGGGCATTTTTTGCTTCTGCCTCATCAATTAAGAACGGACGAATCGCTGCATGCGGACATACATAAGAACATTGGTTACATTGGATACAATTTTCGATCTGCCATTCTGGAACGATAACGGCAATACCGCGTTTTTCGAAACTAGCAGTTCCTACTGGGAAAGTTCCGTCTTCACGTCCTGCGAACGTACTTACCGGGAGGCTGTCTCCCTCTAAGGCATTCATTGGACGAAGAATGTTCTTGATGAAATCTGGCTCTTCCACAGCTGCAGCCGCTTGTGCCTGTGCGTTGTCACCATTTTCCCAAGCAGCAGGTACTTCAACTTTGACGAGGGAAGATACTCCAAGATCAATAGCCGCTGTATTCATATCAACGATATTTTGACCCTTTTTACCATAGGTTTTTACAACGGAGGCTTTTAGGTAGTCGACAGCCTCTTCGACAGGAATGACGTTGGCAAGCTTAAAGAAAGCAGCTTGCATGACCATGTTAATGCGGGAACCAAGACCGATTTTGCGAGCAATTGATACAGCATCAATGATGTAGAAGTTAGCTTTGGTTTTCGCCAAGGCCTGTTTCATTGAAGCAGGGAGTTTTTCTTCCAGTTCTTCTGGAGTCCACTGACAATTCAGAACAAAATTGCCGCCTTGTTTAAGCCCTTTTAAAAGATCATATTGGTAGACATAAGTTTGGTTATGACATGCAATATAATTCGTTCCTGTCACATAATAAGGGGATTTAATTTGCTTTTTACCAAAGCGCACATGGGAAACTGTAATTCCACCGGATTTTTTACTGTCATATTGGAAATACGCTTGTGCATAAAGCTTGGTGTGATCTCCAATAATCTTAATCGCTTGTTTATTAGCACCGACAGTACCATCAGCACCCAGCCCCCAGAATTTGCAGGAAATTGTCCCTTCTGGAGCAGTGTCAATGACTTCGTCCTCTGCCAATGATTTATTAGTCACATCATCCACTATACCAATGGTAAAACCATTTTTAGAGCTTTCAGCCTTAAGGTTTTTGTAAACAGCCAGGACTTGAGAAGGAGTCGTATCTTTAGACCCTAAACCATAACGGCCGCCGACAATCACAGGTTTCATATCGCTGGAGTAGAAAATATCCTTTACATCCAGATAAAGTGGTTCTCCATTAGCTCCGGGTTCTTTGGTACGATCAAGAACTGCAATTTTCTTAACGGATTTAGGCAATACTTTAAAGAAGTAATCGCTGGAGAACGGACGATATAAGTGAACCTTAACAACGCCGACTTTTTCTCCTCTGGCAACGAGATAATCAATAGTTTCTTCAATCGTGTCACAGATCGAGCCCATGGCCACAATAACATACTCTGCATCTTCTGCACCATAATATTGGAATGGATGATATTCACGGCCAGTAAGTTTCTTATATTCTTGCATATAATGTTCAACCATGTCTGGAATAACATCATAAAAACGATTAGAAGCTTCTCGACCTTGGAAGTATACATCAGGATTTTGAGCGGTTCCACGAAGTACAGGACGTTCAGGATTCAAAGAAGCATCGCGGAAAGCTTGAACTGCATCCATATCTAAGAGTTTAGCAACCTCTTCATATTCTGGCACTTCAATTTTTTGAATTTCATGAGAGGTCCGGAATCCATCAAAGAAATGAAGAAAAGGAACTCTGGATTTAACAGTCGCTAAGTGAGCAATAAAACCTAAGTCTAAAGCTTCTTGCACATTATGAGAAGAAAGTTGAGCAAATCCAGTAGCACGTACGGACATGACATCTTGATGATCACCAAAAATAGATAGTGCATGGGTTGCTAAAGCACGAGCGCTCACATGGAATACACAAGGCAAAAGTTCCCCGGCAATTTTATACATGTTAGGAATCATTAAAAGTAAGCCTTGTGAAGCCGTGTATGTAGTTGTTAAAGCCCCTGCCTGCAGTGATCCATGAACTGCACCTGCGGCTCCTGCCTCAGATTGCATCTCTACAACTTTCACTGTTTGTCCAAAAACGTTTTTTCGTCCATGAGCAGCCCACTCGTCAACTAACTCGGCCATCGTCGATGATGGAGTGATAGGGAAGATAGTAGCAACCTCAGTAAACGCATATGAAGCGTGTGCGGCCGCCTCGTTCCCATCCATAGTCTTCATTTTAGCCATAATTTTTCTCCTCCTAATTATGTGATTAATTTAATTTTTTAGGACTCATAGTTAAGTAATCCTACTTATGGCAATCCCTCTTTCAATTCCATTGAGCAAGTTAAGGAAGAGAAATCAGGCCTTGAAAAGATTGAATGTTTGTAAAACTGGTACAAAAATAGGCTGAGGGAACACATTCAGGCCTTGCCCCGAATAGTTCCCTTTGACACAGTATATCTTTTATTGTTATACGGGTCAATAATAAAATCTATATCTGACAAGTTTAGTTTTTCACAAATGGCCCCTATTCCTGAACTGATATTTTTAATAGTTAACGCCACTAACTTTCCGCTTTTTAAGCAGATGATTAGTGGCGTTAAGCCTTTGATCAGTTACACAATTGAAAGTCTCATTTAGTTTCTTATAAGTCTCTTCTGCCTTCTAATGCCCGCGCAATAGTAATCTCATCAGCATATTCCAAATCTCCGCCCACAGGTAAACCGTGCGCTATTCGGGATACCCTTATTCCCATAGGCTTTAGCAGGCGTGCTAAGTACAATGCCGTGGCTTCCCCTTCCACGGTGGGATTCATAGCCATAACAACTTCTTTGATGCCATCTAAACGTTTTAAAAGTTGCTTTATAGTCAACTGCTCTGGCCCAATGCCATCCATTGGGGAAAGCACACCGTGGAGTACATGGTATACTCCTTTAAATTCCCTGGTTTTCTCCAAGGAAACTACATCTCTAGGATGTTCAACAACGCAGAGAGCGGTTTGATCTCTTTGTGTATTATTGCAAATCGCGCAGGGGTCTTGGTCCGTAAAGTTTGAACAAATTGAGCATTTCCTGATATCTCGGTTAGCTATTACAATAGCTCTTGCTAAATTATCAGAAATTTGAGGTTGTTGAAGGAGGTAAAAGGCTAACCGTCCAGCTGTTTTAGGTCCAATCCCAGGTAAACGGGCTAAACTGCTTATGAGATCCGCTAAAGGCTGTGGATATTTCAAGAAATCCATAGATCACCTAGAATAATCCGGGGATTTTTAAACCACCGGTCAATTTGCCCATTTCGTTACTAGTCATTTCTTGTGCTTTCCTTAAGCCTTCGTTTAAGGCTGCTTTTACAAGATCCTCCAGCATTTCTATATCCTCAGGGTCGACAGCTTCCGGTTTGATCTTTAACTCAACCAATTCCATCTTCCCACTCACTACTACTTGAACCATTCCTCCCCCGGAAGAAGCATCTACTGTCTTAGTTTGAAGTTCTTCTTGCATTTTTGCCATATCTTCTTGCATTTTTTGAGCCTGTTTTAACATCTGGCTCATATTACCACCCATACCGCCGCCGCCCATTCCTTTGAAACCTGCCATTTTAAAAACACTTCCTATCTTTGTTTATTCTAAGCTTTACTTTAATCACTCTTATTCTCTAACCACCACGAGATCTGGACCGAACATGTCCTTAGCCTTGTTTATTAAAGCCTGTTCTTGACTTTTTAAGTCTCTGCTCTCAAGAGTTTCAATAGTTTCGAATTCATTTTCCATGTGATTTTGTATTATTAAGGCAGTACCAAATATTTGTTTGAGGACTTCCTCGATGGTCTGTCTATTCTCAACTTGATTAACTTTGTCCTTGTGAAAGGAACAACCTTCGCGGAATAGAATTATCAATGTATTGCCCTTAAGTTGGGCTGGTTTTCCTTCCATCAAAAAGGCTTGAGTAGACTTTTTGAGTCTTTTGACTTGATCCGTAACATCATTCCAACGCGCTTGGATAACCTCTATACTTAAGTCAAGCGCACTATCTGTTGCAGTGTTCTTAGAGATTATAGAGTTCCCTGATTCAACAGTTTTAACTGCGGCGTTTCGTGTATTCACTCCACCCGTTTTAGAACTGACAAGCGGTTTCACGTCTGGATTTTCTTTACTAATTACAGGCGTCCCTTTTATCTGTTGTTCAACGGCAGACAACCGCTTTAAAATCTCTTCCTGCCCATTAAAAGTTAAGGGTTGCCTTTCATGAATGGTCTGGACCAATAAGAGTTCGGCAGCTAATCGAGCATTAGACGCATATTTAAGCTGCCCTTCTCCTTGTAACAGTATTGAAATCCAGCGCAGAATTTGGGAAATTCCAATTTGTCTACTTTGTTTAATTAACCAATCTTGAATATGGGGTGCTACCAAAGGAGTTTCTCCTGTTGAGGCAGTTAACAACATTTGGCGCAGATAATCTAAGAGCTCTCTAATAATCTGCCGGGGATCTCGTCCCTGTTGGATACCCTCAGATAAATAGTTTAAACATTTGCCATAATCGCCAGAAGCCAATTCATCAACTAACCGAGAACTATAGGTCTCCCCAACCATTCCCAGTACCAGATACACCTCTTCCACTCCAATCGGATCATCCTGGAGAAGACATTGATCTAGGATACTTAGGGCATCTCGAAGTCCTCCCTCAGACTTCTGTGCAATCACGACCAAGGCACTTGAATTAACTTGTCGCTTTAAAGACGTACATACTTCAGTCAGCCGCTTTTGGATATCTTCAACTGGAATTCGATGAAATTCAAACCGTTGTACGCGTGACAAGATTGTTAAAGGTATTTTTTGCACTTCTGTCGTGGCTAAAATAAAAACAACCTGTGGAGGAGGTTCTTCTAAGGTCTTAAGTAAGGCGTTGAACGCCTCTGTCGTCAACATATGTACTTCATCAATAATATAAACCTTATGTTTCCCTTTTATCGAACTTAGTTTAATATTCTCTCGCAAATCTCTGATTTCATTAATACCTCGGTTTGAAGCAGCATCAATTTCAAAAACCTCCATGGCCGAGCCTTGGTCAATACTGATACAGGAAGAGCATTGATTACAGGGTTCTTCACCCTCTCGCTGTTCGCAGTTTATAGCCTTAGCCAAGATTTTTGCAGCGGTCGTTTTACCCGTACCTCTCGGGCCGCTGAATAAATACGCATGCGCGATTTTCTCTTGTTTTAGAGCATTCAGCAAGGTTTTAGTAATATGTTCTTGTCCTACTATGTCTCTAAATAGTTTTGGGCGCCATTCACGATAAAGTGCTAAATAAGCCATTTTTTTCACCCTCGATAAACAGAGTGTAATATATTATTTCTAAAACAAATCAGTTTATACTTTGTAATTAGTACCAAAAAAGATGGTACATGACCACCTTTGTCTCAAATAAATAGCCGTACACCCTTGATCGAACCATCGCCTCCGAACGTTACCTTGGTCGGCAAACTCAATTCAGGCAACCTCACGGCACACAAAACGCTCTCCTTAGTGCTGCTTCCGTCAGGATCTGACACGGTTCGGAGTGTTCTGTTGCGTGAGACCAAAATCTCATCGTTGCCTTCCAAAGACAGCTTCACAGGCGTGGACCTTTCGCGGGAATTCCATCTTGCTAGAGCGGGCTGCAAGTTACAGGGAACCGCTACCTCCCCATCTAGTACGGCTAAATCAATTATAGCAAAATAAAAAGCCTAAGTCGAATACTTTGGCTCAAAACCTCTAAAATGGCGGAGAGAGAGGGATTTGAACCCTCGACACCGGTTGCCCAATGTACCCGCTTTCCAGGCGGGCGCCTTCGACCACTCAGCCACCTCTCCAAATGTCCCTTAAACTATAAAAACATATTGCGTTTCGATGAATTTAGTGAACAAGAGAGATTATATCGCAAACAGACGGACACGTCAATGCCTAAGGGCCTGTAAATATATGTATTTTCCTGATTTCCTTGTCTATTTGCTGATTACTGAATATTTTTATCCTAAATATCGTACAGTATGCTGTGTATCTCTATAAATTAGAGGTTTTATTGCGACTATTACTCACTCCTTAAGATTAATCTAAAGTTATACCTTCAGTTAATAGTAATTTACTCTTATCAAATTTATTTTGACTGAATTTTAATAAGTTTGGAGGGCGAACATGGAAATTAGACAACTCAAAGAACTTAAATTATACGGATTCAATAACCTTACAAAAACCCTGAGTTTTAACATGTATGATATTTGCTATGCCAAATCACCTGAGCATCGACAGGAATATATTCAATACATTGATGAAGAATACAATTCAGAACGTCTGGCAAGGATTCTTACAGAAGTATCCAATATCATTGGTGCACATGTTTTAAATATCGCTAAACAAGATTACGATCCGCAAGGGGCTAGCGTTACTATGCTTGTTTCAGAAGAACAGGAAGACACGATTTTTAAAAAAACAACATCTTCAACAGATATCAATGAACCCTTTCCTTCGGATGTTGTTGCCCACCTTGATAAAAGTCATATTACTGTTCACACATATCCAGAAAGCCATCCCAATAAAGGGATTAGCACCTTCAGGGCAGATATTGATGTCTCAACTTGCGGTAAGATTTCTCCTCTGACAGCACTAAATTATCTTCTTACAAATTTTTCCTCCGACATTGCTGTAATCGATTACCGAATTAGAGGATTTACTCGTGATCTTGAAGGAAGAAAGTTTTTTATAGATCATAAAATTAATTCCATTCAAAATTATGTAGCCAAAGAAAAAAAAGAGCTCTATCAAATGATTGATGTAAATGTCTATCAAGAAAATATTTTTCATACTAAACTGATCTTGAAAGATTTTAATCTCGATAACTATTTATTTGGCACGGCTAAAAAGGAACTTTCTCCTAACGAAAAGAAAAGAATTAAACAGCGTCTGACCAAAGAAATGGCCGAAATATTCCACGGGAGGAACATACCTAGAGTATAAACTATAAAATGGCGAGAACCTTTAAAACTGGGTATTTTTAAAGTCCTTGCCATTTTTATGACTCAGCTCACCATTCTTTAAATTTTTGGTAGTGATTGTGGTTCATGAATTTCCATGGTGAAATTTTTAGGTTTGAACAAACGCTCGTCTCCTAAATTTACTGCTATCGTCATTTTTGTTACTCCAAAAGCAAGGTGAGATATGAAGGTAGCTATAGCATCTTTGGGTTTGACAGGAAAAATGGAAGTTGCACCGAGCCTAGAGGCAATTCCGTATAAAACACCCCATTCAGCAGCGCCTAAGGCAGCCCCTTTTATAAAGTTCCTGTCTTTCCCCATTAGAGTAAGCCAATATACGCAGGTGACTCCAAGTCCCATTGCAATCATATTGTCAGCAATAATACCTACGGCTTTCCCATAATGAGATAAAATATCGGGTTTTTTTAGAAAAATACCAGCAGCAGTAGTGTAGCCATTACTCTTTGAAAATCCTTTTCTGTTAGAAACCTGCTCAACGGCTATTTTAGCTAGATTACCTCCTAATCCTGAGATAATACCTAACGAAAATCTGTCTGTAATTTTCTTCACTTAGTTTCACCTCTCATTTATTTGTCATGTGTAATATTTCAGTTTAGTTTTCCCTTCCTAAACGTTTCCTATTACTTCCAAATTATGCTAGGTAAAAAAAGCGTGCTGTCGCACGGCTCAAATCAGTTATCCACAAATCAAAAATTTTATACTTTCTTGTACAACAAAAAAGTGCCTTCGCGTTCACCCGCGAAGGCACTTAATTCTTCATGTAATGGCGGAGGAGGTGGGATTCGAACCCACGGACGGCTCACACCGTCAAACGATTTCGAGTCGCTCTCGTTATGACCACTTCGATACTCCTCCGTATATAGCGTCACCCAAAACTATACTATAAGATACCGCTGAAAATTCAGCGCAATCTCCTGAAAAACAATTTTAAAATGTCAGCGCATTCTTCTTCTAAAACCCCGGCAACTACATCGACTCTATGGTTCCATAAAGTATAGTCTAAGACATTCATAACTGAACCTGTGGCTCCACCTTTTAGGTCCATCGCTCCATAGACAAGTTGCTTTATACGAGACTGCATGATAGCTCCTGCGCACATTGGACAAGGCTCTAACGTGACATACAGGGTTGCATCCTTTAATCGCCAACTTCCTAATACTTTCGCTGCCCGTTGGATTACTAAAACCTCAGCATGCGCTGTGGGGTCATTTTTCTGTTCTCTTTCATTATGCGCTAAGGCTATCGGTTGACCATTATGAACAACTACCGCTCCAATCGGAACTTCTCCTTGTTCAAAAGCCATTTGAGCTTGTTCAAGCGCCATACGCATCCAATCTTGATGAAGCATAATTACCTCGATTATGGTGACCCCGGGAGGAGTCGAACCTCCGCAAGACAGGGTTTAGGAAACCCCCGCTCTATCCACTGAGCTACGAGGCCATAGTAGAACATAACAGCAATATTAAAACCATCATATGTCTAGAACGTTTTAAAAGAGTAAAAAGTTCGATATACGAATCTCGGATATCGAACCAAGAACATCAATAATGGTGCGTTCGGAGGGATTCGAACCCCCGACATTCAGATTCGAAGTCTGACGCTCTATCCAGCTGAACTACGAACGCAAATGGTAAACTTTAATGGCGGAGGGGGTGGGATTCGAACCCACGGACCCCTTGCGAAGTCACCGGTTTTCAAGACCGGGTCCTTAAACCACTCGAACACCCCTCCAAGTAAAACAACCGAATAAAAGCATATCATATATGTCCAAAAATATCAACTAGTAATAATTAGTATTTATTGGAAATAATATAGTGATAAAAGATTTTCTTTTGATAAACTATCAACCGATATATTCAACACCCATATAAGGCTGAAGCACTTTAGGAACACGAACTCTGCCATCTTTATCCTGATAATTCTCCATAATAGCCGCAACTGTGCGTCCAATCGCCAGTCCACTGCCATTTAATGTATGGACAAACTCAGGCTTATCCTTAGGTCCTCTGCGAAAGCGAATATTTGCTCGGCGCGCTTGAAAGTCTTCGAAATTACTGCAAGAAGATATTTCCCTATAGGTATTAAAACTGGGTAACCATACCTCTAAATCATAGGTTTTAGCAGATGTAAAGCCGAGATCTCCCGTCGATAATGCCATAACTCGATAAGGAAGTTCTAATTCTTGAAGAATACTTTCGGCATTCTTCGTCAGCAATTCAAGCTCCTCATAAGAGTTTTCAGGCAGTGAGAACTTGACCAGTTCTACTTTGTTGAACTGGTGTTGGCGAATAAGCCCTCTCGTATCCCGCCCTGCCGAACCCGCTTCAGAGCGAAAACATGAACTGTATGCGCAATGGCGAATTGGCAATTGACTGCCATCTAATATTTCATCACGATAAAGATTTGTCACAGGAACTTCTGCCGTAGGAATTAAAAAGTAGTCTGTTCCAACAATTTTAAAGGCATCATCCTCAAACTTAGGCAGTTGGCCTGTCCCCATCATAGAAGCACGATTGACCATATAGGGAGGAAGTATCTCTGTATATCCCCCAGTTGTATGGCGATCAAGCATAAATGAAATAAGAGAACGCTCTAGCTTAGCACCTAACCCTTTATAAAAGGTAAACCGTGCCCCAGTAACCTTAGCAGCTCTGACAAAATCAAAAACATCCAACTTTTCACCGACTTCATAATGGGCTTTCGGCTCAAAATCAAAAATTCGAGGGGTTCCCCATGCACGAACTTGAACATTGGCACTTTCGTCTAAACCTACTGGCACAGAAGCGTGAGGTATGTTTGGAATTTCATAGAGTACTCTTTCCATCTCTCGTACAATGTCCGCTGATGTTTCTTCTAAGTCTTTAATGGTTTGACCAACTTCTCTCATTTCTAGAACGAGACTTTCAGCATCTTCTCCATTTTTCTTGAGACGCCCAACTTCTTCAGAAACCGAATTTCTACGGGCCTTTAAAGTCTCAATTTCAAAAAGTAGTTTGCGCCTTTCTTCTTCTTGTTTTAAGAAGTGGCCGAGACTAATAGAAACATGACGCTTTTCTAATGCCTCTTTAACTGCTTCAGGGTTATTACGAACAAATTTGAGATCCAACATACTAACACCCTCCCATGCCTGTAAGAAAACTTGGCTAGCGCCAAGCGCTGGCCAAGGATGGCCGAGTATCCCTGTAGCCATGGATGGCGAGAAGGGACCCTTCAGGCGCTTGGCGGTCGCCTTAGTGAACTTAATGTTCATCAATCATGTTTAAAAAATACTGATGAACTCTATTATCTGGAGTAAGTTCCGGATGGAACGCACTGGCTAATAAATTTCCTTGTCTCACAAAGACAATCTTACCATTATACTCTGCTAATATACCTACATTAGGGGCCACTTCCTTAAGATAGGGTGCTCTAATAAACACAGCTCTCAGGGGATTAACTCCTAAGGCAGGTACTTGGAGATCCGTTTCAAAACTTGCTACTTGCCTTCCAAAAGCATTTCGTTCTACTACTGTATCCATAAGGTTCAAGCGATACTGATCACTGTCTACAATAGTTTTACTAAGTAATATCATACCTGCGCAAGTTCCAAAAATTGGCATATCCTTAGCGCCAAGCTCCTTAATTCTTTCACCCATCTCATCAATTCTCAGGAGTTTACCAATGGTTGTACTTTCTCCACCTGGAATAATGAGACCCTGTATTCCATCAAGATCACTTGTTCGACGCACTTCTGTAACATCGCAACCCAATTTTTCTAAAACCTGCCGGTGCTCGCGAAAAGCACCTTGCAGTGCCAATACGCCAACACGCTTTTTCATTCTTACCAACCCCGTTCTTGCATACGCTGAGATTCGGTCAGGGTAGATATTTCAATTCCCGACATAGGTTGTCCTAAATCTTTGGAGATTTCCGCAAGCAATTTTGCATCCTTATAATGGGTCGTTGCCATAACAATTGCTTTAGCACGTGCTTTTGGATCACCCGATTTAAAGATTCCTGAGCCTACAAAAATACCATCCACTCCCAGTTGCATCATTAAAGCAGCATCAGCTGGCGTAGCTATACCTCCTGCTGCGAAGTTAACGACGGGAAGTTTACCATGTTCCGCCACATAAAGAACCAAATCATAGGGAGCACCCATATCTTTGGCTGCAGTCATAAGCTCCTCTTGCGGCATCAATGTCAAAGCACGCATTTCACTCATCACGGTACGCATATGCCGAACTGCTTCAACTACATTACCTGTTCCAGGTTCTCCTTTGGTACGGATCATGGCGGCTCCTTCTCCGATTCGCCGTAATGCTTCACCCAGATTACGGCACCCGCAAACAAAAGGCACCTTGAAATCATGTTTATTAATATGATAAGAATCGTCTGCAGGAGTTAATACTTCAGACTCATCAATATAATCAGCACCTAAAGCTTCTAAAATTCGAGCTTCGACAAAATGTCCGATACGTGCTTTAGCCATGACTGGAATAGACACTACAGCCATTATGTTCTTTATAATTGAGGGATCTGCCATCCGTGCAACTCCACCTTCTGCACGAATATCCGAAGGAACACGCTCTAAAGCCATTACAGCACATGCTCCAGCCTCTTCTGCAATTATTGCCTGCTCAGGAGTGGTTACATCCATAATAACGCCACCCTTAAGCATTTCTGCAAGTCCAGTCTTAACTTTAAATGAGCCAATATCAGTCATTATAATAGTTCCTCCTCAAGATAAATTGTTAAACAATAGTTTATGTATATAAACATATTCTATGAATCTCAGACATGGTAACACCTTGCTCAAATTTTGTCAATTTAGACTTCATCATCTGAGTCCTCGGAATTATCACCTTCCTCAATTTCTCCATCATCTTTCATCAAGACTTTTGCAATCGCTACTACACTGCTTTCACCGGTCCGCATGGCCATAACCCCTTGTGCAGATCGTCCTTGATTAGAAATGCTTGAAACAGGAATTCTAAGCATAATTCCATTATTGGTGATTACCATAAGTTCATCTTCAACTTGAACAACTTTGATTCCAACTAAAGTGCCAGTTTTAGCATTCAATTTCATGACAATAACTCCTCGGCCGCCACGTCCTTGAACACGGAATTCCTTAAGATTAGTTCGCTTAGCAAATCCGTTTTCACTCATTGTTAGGAGTTCACCTTCGTCACCAATAACATCCATTCCAACAACTAAATCGTTTGCTTCAAGCTTTATCCCTTTGACTCCACGCGCTGTACGTCCCATATAACGTACATCAGACTCTGGAAAACGAATGGCAATTCCATTTTTAGTAGCTAAAAGAATATCATCCAATCCTTGGGTTAACTTAACCCCGATAAGTTCATCCTCTTCATCTAAGGTTAAAGCAATTAACCCATCTCTTCGGGATGAATCATATTCCTGTAATGCTGTCTTCTTCATGATGCCGTTTTTAGTAGCTGTGATCAAGAAGAAGTCAGGACTATACTCTTTAATTGCCATAACTGCTGTTATCATTTCATGTTGGCTTAAATTTAAGAGGTTTATAACAGCAGTTCCCTTACCAGTTCGACTTGCTTCAGGAATCTCATGTGCTTTCAGTCGATACACTTTTCCCTGTGAAGTAAAGAAAAGAATATAGTGATGTGTGGTCGTTGTAAAGAGATGTTCAACAAAATCTCGTTCTTTAGTAGCCATCCCATGGACCCCTTTGCCCCCTCGGTTCTGGCTCTTGTATGTATTTAGAGGCAACCGTTTAATATACCCGTAATGCGTAACGGTGACAACTACGTCTTCAACTGCAATAAGATCTTCAATATCCATTTTACTAACATCAACCGTTATCTGTGTCCGTCGAGAATCCCCAAATTTATGATTTATTTCTTCCAATTCAGCTTTAACAATTCCAATAACCATAGCTTCTGAGGCAAGAACTGATTTAAGATAATCAATAGTCTTCATCAGTTCCTTGTATTGATTCTCCAATTTTTCTCGTTCTAATCCAGTCAGGCGTTTTAATCTCATATCTACTATGGCTTGGGCTTGTTTTTCACTTAAACCAAATCGCATTGATAGATTTTCTCTAGCCTTTGATTCATCAGATGAAGAGCGAATGGTTTCAATAACTTCATCAATATGATCAAGTGCTATTCTCAGTCCCTCAATAATATGAGCTTCTGCCTCCGCTTTATTGAGTTCAAACCTAGTTCTTCTAACAATTACATCTTTTTGATGTTCAATAAAATAATGAATCATATCCTTAAGCGTAAGAGTTTTTGGCTGTCCATTGACTAAGGCCAGCATATTTACGCCAAAAGTATCTTCTAATTGAGTATGTTTATAGAGTTGGTTTAAAATAACTTTCGGATTGACATCACGTCTTAACTCTATAACAATACGCATCCCTGACCTGTCCGATTCATCCCTAAGGTCGGTGATCCCATCAATTTTCTTATCACGAACAAGGTCAGCAATTTTTTCAATCATTCTAGCTTTATTGACCATAAACGGAATTTCTGTGACAAGGATACGGGTCTTACCCGACTTTTCCATGTTTTCAATTTGTGCTTTAGCTCTTATTTTTATTGAACCTCTTCCAGTCAGATAAGCAGATCTGATTCCTTCGTGACCCATGATCGTTGCACCAGTTGGGAAGTCTGGACCTTTTATATAATTAATTAGTTCGTCAATTGATAATTCCGGATTTTCCATCAAAGCAATTGTCGCTTGGACCACTTCTGTTAAATTATGAGGTGGAATATTCGTTGCCATTCCTACGGCAATTCCTGAAGAACCGTTTACAAGCAAATTTGGAAATTTTGAAGGCAATACTGTAGGTTCTTCTTGTTTTTCATCATAGTTAAGTCCGAAATCAACAGTATCCTTGTCAATATCTGCTAACATATAAGTCGCTAGTTTAGCCATTCGCAGTTCAGTATAACGCATAGCTGCCGCAGAGTCTCCATCAACTGAACCAAAGTTACCGTGTCCGTCAACAAGCGGATAGCGACTTGCAAAATCTTGCGCCAAACGAACAACCGCATCATAAATTGAAGAATCTCCGTGGGGGTGGAATTTACCCATGCAATCCCCAACAAGTCGTGCGGACTTACTATAAGGCTTGTTCGGAGTCAAACCCAACTCATGAAGAGTATAAAGAATTCTGCGATGCACCGGTTTGAGCCCGTCTCGCACATCGGGCAAAGCACGACTAACGATAACACTCATAGAGTAATCGATAAATGACTTTCGCATTTCTTCTGCAATTTCAATAGGAAGGACTTTCCCTCCCAATAGTTCATCCGCCATGAATGAGCACCCCTTTAAGTATCTAAATTACGAACATCTTTAGCATAGCGATTAATAAAGTCACGACGAGGTTCAACCTTATCACCCATTAATACAGTAAACATTTCTTCAGTCCTCATTGCATCTTCCATAGTCACCCTTAAGATAGTTCGGTTTGCAGGATCCATCGTGGTTTCCCACAACTGATCAGGATTCATTTCTCCCAAACCTTTGTAACGCTGAAGTTCTACCTTTTCCCGACCTATTTTTTCAAGGGTATTCGCCAATTCAACATCTGAATAAGCATATTGAATGTCTCGCCCTTTCTTTATCTTAAAAAGCGGCGGTTGAGCAATATAAACATAATGATTTTCGATGAGGGGTCTCATATAACGATAAAAGAAGGTTAGTAATAGTGTCCGAATATGAGCACCATCTACGTCAGCGTCTGTCATAATGATTAGTTTATGATAACGTGCTTTTGTAATATCAAAATCATCAGATATACCAGTTCCCATCGCAGTAATCATTGCTCGAATTTCTGTATTTCCTAATATTTTGTCGAGCCGTGCTTTCTCTACATTAAGAATTTTTCCACGTAAGGGCAAAATGGCTTGGAAGCGACGATCTCTGCCTTGTTTTGCCGAACCACCTGCACTATCTCCCTCGACAATGTACATTTCACACAAATCAGGTTCCTTCCAAGAGCAATCTGCCAGTTTACCGGGAAGAGAGGTTCCTTCTAATGCACTCTTTCGACGAGTTAACTCCCTCGCTTTTCGGGCTGCGTCCCGTGCTCGGGCTGCTTGAACTGATTTATCAATAAATTTTCGAGCAATAGACGGATTCTCTTCTAGGAAAATATTTAAGCCTTCTCCTGTTGCCGAGTCCACTATACCTCTTATTTCACTATTACCTAATTTAGTCTTCGTCTGTCCTTCAAACTGTGGATCAGGAACCTTAACCGAAATTACAGCAGTTAATCCTTCTCTGATGTCATCTCCAGAAAGATTAGAATCTGCAGTTTTTAACATATTACTTTTGCGGGCATAATCATTGACTACCCTCGTTAGAGCCGACTTAAAACCCGCCTCATGGGTTCCCCCTTCTTGGGTATTAATATTATTAGCATAGGAAAATAAATTTTCCGCATAACTATCGTTATACTGAATACAAACCTCAACTTGAACATTGTCTTTTGTTGTTTCAATATATATTGGTTGCGGATGCAAACAATCCTTACTTTTATTGAGGTACATTACAAAATCTTGAATACCACCGGTATGTAAAAAGGTTTCTTTAACATTAGTACGCTCATCCGTTAAATTAATAGTAATACTTTTATTTAAAAACGATAGTTCTCTAAGTCGATGAGCTAAAATATCAAAATCGTAAACAGTCTCCTCAAATATTTCTGAATCTGGGATAAATGATATCTTAGTTCCATTGTTCTCGGTTGTCCCAATGTTTGCCAGCTCTGTAGTCGGCTTGCCTTTTGCATATTCCTGATGATATACATGGCCTCCTTTGGAAACCTCAACAACCAACCATTTGGATAAAGCATTTACAACACTTAGACCAACTCCATGAAGCCCCCCTGATACTTTATAGGCACTTTCACTTCCACCAAATTTTCCTCCAGCATGTAATACGGTCAAAGCAACTTCAACAGCAGGTTTACCTGTTTTAGGATGTATATCTACTGGAATTCCGCGTCCATTATCGATAACTGTAATACTGTTATCTGCGTGAATTAGCACATCAATTTTATCACAATATCCTGCTAACGCTTCATCAATACTGTTATCAACGATTTCATAGACAAGATGATGGAGACCACGAGGACCTGTGGTCCCAATATACATACCAGGACGTTTACGAACAGCCTCTAAACCTTCAAGAACTTCGATTTGCCCTGCATTATAATTATCACCCGTACTTTGAACTTGTAGCTCTTTATTTTCTTGCAAAGCTGTTTCCTCCTATAGAAAACTTGACTAGCGCCAAGACTTTTATTCGCCGGCGGTCGCCATAGTCGCACTTATGCGCAGGCCATAACTCTAACAGAAATGTTCAAAGTTAGAACATCACATAGATGGCAATGGTGCCTTATTAGCATGAAAGTTTGACTAGTACCAAAAAATACCTTCAACCTTATTATTGTACACTAAAATTTAAGATGTATCAATTTAAAGCTAATTTAAACTAAAAGCTTTAATTTTTAACTTTCATTTCCTATTTCGGTAAAAGTACGCCTAAATAATGTAATCGAAGAAATTGGAGAAAAATACAAATCATTTATCGTTACAATTAAGGTTTTTTCCTTACCTTTATCTGAAATATAGTAAATACTTTTATAATGGTCCTTCATTTTATCTAAAAATACTTGGTTAGTTTGACTTATTTTTTTCATATCTAAGTCTATAATTGTAACAATTTCATCTTTTTTAATCAGAACATCTCCACCAAGATGTAAATACAACTAAGTTTCCCTCCTTATGTGCCCTTGTTCCACAAAATAAAGTGTTCCTAACTCAAGATGATTATCAGCACTCGTCATAGTTATAAGAGTTTGTATGTGTGAAGACTCTATGAACTTTATTAAATAGTCTCTCCTAAAACGGTCCAATTCAGACAACACGTCATCAAGTAAAAGAAGGGGGTATTCCCCTTTTTCTTGACGTATTATCTCAAGTTCAGCAAGTTTTAGGCTCAACACTAAAGACCGCTGTTGCCCTTGTGATGCATAAAGTCGTGCTGGCTTATTATTTAGGAGTATCTGTAAATCATCACGATGAGGTCCTACAAGAACCATTTGACGTTCTATCTCTTGATCTAATTTATCATTTAGTAATTTTGGAAATTCAGATATAGCTTCATTTGCAGTTCTTTTACCTAAAGCATAGTAGAGTATCATCAATTTTTCTTTTTTTGAGGACAAATTTCCATAAATGGGGTCAGCTGCATCTTGTAAGCGTTGCGTCAAATCCGCTCTATTGAGAATAATCTTTTCTCCCAATTCAATAATTTGTTCATTCCAAAGCTGTAATTGTGAGTATTTCAAATGCTTGTCAGTAAAAGACTTTAATAATGCACTTTTCTGCTGAATCACTTTATTATACGCGTTTAGAATACTTACATGTCCTGGGCGCATTTGTGCAATATGCAAGTCCAAAAATCTTCTTCTTTCCGAAGGCCCCCCTTTTATCATAACAAGGTCATCCGGAGAAAAGAAGATTACATTTATGGTCCCAACAAAATCGGATAAACGTTGACAAGATACTTTGTTTATTTTGACCATTTTCCTTTTATCTTTATAATGACTTTCCAACGATACTTTACGGTCATTCATTAAAAAATCCCCATAAAGATGAAATTCACTTTGATCCCAACGTAACAATTCTTGCTCCCGATGTACTCTATAGGATTTACCAGTCAATAAGTAATAAATTCCTTCAATAATATTTGTCTTACCCTGACCATTATCTCCAATTAAAATATTTGTTCCAGGCATGAATTGGATAGTTTCATTTTCATAATTACGGAAATTCTGTAAGCGCATATTATTTATCATCATAATTATTATTAAGACGTTCTTACCGGTAATACCAGATAAATATAATTCGGATTGTCTAATGGTCGCATTACTCCTGGACTAAATGGTCCAGATAATTCAAATAAAATGCGATCGCTGTCTATTACTTTTAAAGCATCAATCAAAAATTTTGCATTAAAAGCAATCCTTACATCCTTGCCTTCCATCTCTATGCCTATTTGCTCAGATATTTTGCCTAATTCTGAACTCTGATCAATTCTCAACTCATTATTTTCTACATTTATCCTTATAATATTAGCACCACTTTTGTCGCGAGATAGCAATGAAGCCCGTTCCACTGCGTCAAGAAATTCTTTAACTGATAAATACACTTTTGTTTCACATGTTTGAGGGATAACTTGTTTATAGTTAGGAAATTGACCCTCTATAAGCCTCGATATTAGATAAATTGACCCAAATTGGAAAACTACCTGATTACTGCTGTAACTAATGTTCAAGACCTCATCTTCATCTCTTAACAAACGATAAATTTCCGAAAGAGTTTTAGAGGGAATAATGCCGCTAAAACGTGATTCTCCCGAATTAGTTATTTCAGAAATAATATAGGCTAATCGATGTGTATCTGTGGCCACTAGTCGAATATTTGTACCCTCAATTTGCAAGAGTATCCCATTAAAAACTGGTCTATTTTCTTCTGCAGCACAGGAGAATATGGTCTGTTTAATCATATTTTTAAAGATCATAGTGGGTAATTCAAAGGATAAGGGTTCTATAAGATCTGGAAGCAAAGGGAATTCTTCTGGATCGTAACCATGCAAAATAATTTCTGATTGGTAATAACCTATTGTTATTTGTTGATCTTTTTCTTCTAATGTGATTGTAGTATCTGGTAATTTACGAACAACTTCTGTAAATAGTTTAGCAGGAACGATCATTGTCCCTTCCTCAGTGACTTGGGCTGGAACGTCACAACGAATCCCCATTTCAAGATCAGTAGCTGCAAATTGTAAAGACTGATTATCGGCCTGAATTAAAATTCCTTGAAGGACCGGCAATGGGTTTTTATTAGAAACAGCCCGTTGAACAGCATTTACACCAGAAAGCAGTGCATCTTTTGAGCAGAAGATTTTCATATGAATCGAATCCTCCTATAAATTTTATCCCCTGGATAAGATTAAATAGACTTCAGAATCTGAAGTAGTTTTTTAGTGATTGTTATTTTTGAGTAAGAAAATTTTAATTAGATTTTTTTATTTCTTGCTCGTTCTAAACCCGGGTTATTAATAATAAGATAATAGTTAGTAGTTGTAGTAGTATCGCTTGTCAACATGTGTATAAGTAGACTGACATGTCTAAACGACTGATAAAACCTATGTTGAAAAAGTTGTGGACAACCGGATCAAATTATCCACGTGTCCACATTTAAAAATTTATTACTATTTTATCCACAGGTTAAGAACAATATTTTAAAGCTTTAATCGGATTGAATACGTTGTATTATTTCATTCACTTTTTTCTCGAGCAACGGGTCATTGCTTAGGGCTTGTGTAATTTTATCGTGAGCATGCATTACAGTCGTATGATCTCTTCCCCCAAATTCGTCTCCTATTTTAGGTAAAGAGAAATCTGTAAGCTGACGAGAAAGATACATGGCGATTTGTCTGGGAAAAGCAACGGCACGGGTTCTTTTCTTAGCTTTAAAATCAGTAGGTGACAAGTTAAAAAATCTTGCTACAGATTCTTGAATAATATCAATGGTTATTTGCTTTGTATTATTTGCTGGGATAATATCTTTTAATGCTTCTACTGCTACTTCTGCAGTTATAGGGATTGAACTAAGGGAGGCAAAAGCCATTACTCTTATTAGTGCGCCTTCGAGCTCACGTATATTCGAACGAATCTTGTCAGCAATGTAAACCATTACTTCATTAGGAACCTGGAGGTTTTCCATCATTGCCTTTTTTCGAAGAATAGCTATGCGTGTTTCTAGATCGGGTGCCTGAATATCAGTTATTAAACCCCATTCAAAACGTGATCGTAAACGGTCTTCTAACGTTGGTATTTCTTTTGGAGGACGATCAGATGAAATAATAATTTGTTTATTAGCTTCATGAAGTGCATTGAATGTATGAAAGAACTCTTCTTGAGTTCGTTCTTTGCCAGCTAAAAACTGAATATCATCAATTAGCAGGATATCAACGTTTCGGTAATGATTGCGGAATTCTTCGGGGTTTTCGTCTCTGATGGAATCTATCAGCTCATTTGTAAATTTTTCACTAGAAACATAAATAACCTTAGTATTAGGTGATCGTTGAAGGACATGATGCCCTATTGCATGCATGAGGTGGGTTTTTCCCAGACCTACTCCACCGTAAATAAATAGGGGATTATAGGACTTGGCCGGTGATTCAGCCACAGCTAAGGAAGCGGCATGAGCAAAACGATTACTATTACCAATAACAAAAGTGTCGAAGGTGTATTTGGTATTAAGTGAATTAGGAATAGGTTCATTATGTTTAGAAACTGCAACTGTAGGCTCAGTTGAGGATATATCGTCACTATAAGTATCTCCTAAAGAAGATAAAATAAAGCGAAGACTTACAGAATGACCTAAAACGGATTGAACAGAAGACCTAATCATAGGTGCATAACGACTTTCTAACCAATCTTTTGCAAATTCATTGGGGACACTAATGACAAGTGTATCTCCATCAATATTAAGAAGTCGTGTAGAACTCAACCAAGTTTCAAAGCTCGGCTTAGAAAGTTCATTTTTTAGTTTTTCTAGCGTTTCCTGCCACAATAATTGGAGTGAGTTCGACTGTGGTGGCATTGATGGACCTCCCTTGTCTAAAAATGAAAGAAATATGACAATAAAAAAGTTATACACAAACTTATACACATTTGTGGATAACTTAAACAAATTACGTGTTGTGAATAAAAGAAAACACGATTTGTTGTTGTCGTCAGGTATTGTAGAAATATAATATCAAGTTTCGGTAGGGTTATCAACAGGAATATCGTCTGTTTATAAAATTATTCACAGTGGATAACTTTTTTGACTATAAGTTATCCACATTGTGTCAAAGTCATTTGCTTGACAGATTAAAAATTTTTAGAGTATAATCTCTAAGTAAGTTTGATTGTCTTCGAATGTTTTTTCGTTTGAAATAAAGGAGGTGTCGTTAAATTGAAGAGAACATATCAACCGAAGAATCGGCGTCATAAGCGTGTTCACGGTTTTTTAAGTCGGATGAGTACGCCAACGGGGCGAAATGTAATAAAGCGCCGTCGTTTAAAGGGTCGGAAGAAGTTATCAGTTTAAGGCCGCAATTATGTGGCCTTTTTTTTACAGTCTGAAAGTATAACTAATCGTTACATACTTTATGTAAGGATCCCTTCTCGCCATTACGGTACCTAATGACATCTATAGCGGTGTACTAACCTCGAACATCCTTGTTCGAGTCATGGTGGTGCTCTTTCTCAACCATCCTTGGTTGAGTCATACAGGGACATTCAGGTCGTCCATGGCCAGCGATTAAGTGTAACTATGGCGACCGCCAAGGCCTGTGGCTTGGCGGAAACCAAGTTTATCTGATAAATAATTTTTATAAGCTGTCATTCTAACTTGTAAAACGTTTAAACTAAGGCATAGTGAGTTAGAATATGATAGAAGGTATGTAAGCCTGGAGGAGTTATGCTACAAAGAAAGTTTCGCTTGCGTCAAAAATCGGGCTTCAAATCAATTTTCGAACTCGGAAAAAATTACTCTGTAAAATATGTTGCTATTTATGTTTTTTACAAAGGCCCTAATCGTTTTGGTTTTATTGCCTCTAAAAAGGTAGGGAATTCTGTTCAAAGAAATCGAGCAAAGAGACTTATGAGGGAAGTCATCCGGCTTCATTTGACGGAAATCAGGAAAGATATACAAATTATTTGTATAGCAAGAGCAAGAATCAAAGGAGTTTCCTACTCTGAAGTCGAAAGCAATATGATGAATATTTTAAAAAAAGCTAATACCTTAATAAAAAGTGAGTAAATTAATGAGACGTATTTTAATTGGGATTATTCGTTTATATCAAGTTTTAATTTCTCCTCTAAAGGGACAAACTTGTCGCTTTTATCCAAGTTGTTCGGAATATTCTGCTCAGGCTCTATTAAAATACGGCCTAATTAAAGGAAGTTGGAAATCAATTAAACGGATATTAAAATGTCATCCGTTTCATCCAGGTGGGCACGACCCAGTTTAAGGAGGGCTTCTGTGAGTACTATTGTTGAAGGAATGACTTATTTGTTAAACATACTCTATAGTATGTCTGCTGCAATAGGTTTACCGTATTATGGTGTTGCGATTATACTTTTGACGATGTTAATTAAGACCCTGATTTTTCCGCTAACTTATAAACAAATGGCTTCAATGCGAAAAACGGTAGATTTACAACCAAAAATTAAAGCACTTCAAGAAAAACATAAAAATAATAAAGAAAAAGCGAATGCAGCCGTTATGGAGTTGTATAAAGAACATCAAGTAAATCCTTTGGGCGGCTGTCTACCTATTATCATTCAGTTGCCGATTTTTTGGGCTTTATACAGTACGTTGTTACATTTTCCTTATGACCCAACAAATCCTTCCGCTCATTTGTTTTTAGGCTTTGACTTAACAGTTGTATATGGGTTTGCTCTCTCATATCATATAATTTTACCAATCTTTGCTGCAGCTACAACTTATCTGCAAACTAAATTAACGAGTCCAAATGCTACCACAGATCCTACCCAAAAAACAATGTTATATATCATGCCAGTGTTTTTTGCTTACATTAGCGTTACAGTTCCAGCCGGGTTAGCTTTATATTGGGTGACGATGAACGTTGTATCGATTTTTCAACAACTTTATATTAATAACAGGCTAGCTAATAAAACTAAAAAAGCAATATAGGGACGTGTAAGGCGTGAGGAGGATCGTTCATGAGGATTGCAGAGAAAACTGGGAAAACAGTTGAAGAGGCTATTAATGCTGGAATTATGGAATTAGCGGTAGATCGTGATCGAGTAAAGGTAGAGGTACTGGAGGAACCTGCCAAGAAGGGTTTTTTCGGCCTCTTTGGAACGCGTCTGGCAAGGGTGCGTGTTTCTTACGAGGATAATCCAGGTATGTTGGCAGCAGATTTTATTAAGAAAGTCTGTCAAGCTATTAAAGTCAATGCAGATACTCAGGTAAGTAAAGATGGAGAACATTGGCATATTGATATTACTGGTCCAGAACTTGGGATTCTGATAGGACGGCGTGGAGATACACTGGATGCACTTCAATATTTAACGAATTTAGCAGTTGCTAAACAACTGTCTGAAAGAGTTCGAATTATTGTTGATGTAGAAGGATATAGGTTGAGACGTGAAGAAACGTTGGTTCGTCTTGCAAAGAGATTATCTGAAAAGGTAAAGAGGACAGGCACCAGAATAGTGTTAGAGCCGATGAACCCTCATGAACGGCGGATTATACACACTTCTTTGCAGGAAGAAGCTAGAATTTCAACCTTTAGTGAAGGCGATGATCCAAATCGAAGGGTTGTCATATCACTTAAAAGAAGCTAAGAGGGGTAAACCCCTCTTTTTTATTTTTAAATGAGTATGTGACATTACATGTCAGATAAGAATATAGGAGACTTACTTTAAGTTAAGTTTTATTTGAGTTAGAAATTTGATAGATAATGGTTATATTTTTAAAAATGGAGATGAATGCTTTGGAAGATACAATCGTTGCAATGGCAACGGCCATGGGGGAAGCTAGTATTCATGTTTTAAGATTGAGCGGTTCTAAAGCAGGATATATTCTTGAAAAATGCTTTACTCCTCAGAATAGAGAACGTTGGTCTCTCAATGAAAACTTTACCTTAAATCTTGGTAAGTTCCATGATGAAAACATGGTTCTCGATGAAGTTTTGATAGGCAAAATGTTGGCTCCTTTTTCCTATACCGGCGAAGATGTTTATGAAGTCAATTGCCATGGAGGTCCATTTGTAGCTCAAAGGATTTTGCAAGCATGCATTCGTAATGGCGCACGATTAGCTGGGCCCGGGGAATTTTCTAAGCGAGCATTTTTGAACGGCAAGCTTGACCTAGTTCAAGCAGAAGCAGTTATTGATCTCATCAGTTCCCGAACTGAAACATCCGCAAATCTAGCCTTATCTCAGTTAAATGGTGGTCTTTCGGATCAAATTACTAATTTGAGGGAAGAAATTTTAGAAATTCTGGCTTTTATTGAAGCAGGTATTGATTTTCCAGAAGATGATGTAGAAACTTTGGATAGAACAACTCTGGAATCTCTTATTAATAAAACTCTTAGGAATATAACCCTTCTATTAGCTGGAAGTAAAACCGGTAAAATACTAAGGGACGGCTTATTAACAGTTATTGTTGGTCAGCCGAATGTTGGTAAATCAAGTTTACTTAATGCACTGTTAAATGAGGAAAGAGCTATAGTTACCGATATTCCTGGAACAACAAGGGATGAAATTAGGGAATCTGTCAGTGTGGGTGGAATTCTTCTGCAATTGGTGGATACCGCTGGCATTTGTGAGAGTAATGATCTCGTAGAACGTCTGGGAATTGAAAGAGCCAGGAAGGCTTTAACAACTGCAGACTTGATATTATTGGTGGTACAGGCTAATCATCCTCTTACAGAAGTAGAGTATCAAATACTAAATACGTACTCAGACAAAGTTATTGTTCTTTTAAATAAGATAGATTTACTACACAAAGATCAGCAAGCTGTTTCAATTTATGAAAAAGGGCTGTGCATCCCTTTTTCTGTAAAGGAGCATAAGGGATTTTTTGAGTTAGAAGAAGCAATTCGAGATAGGGTTTATCAAGGAGAGACTGTTCTCTCAACAGATCCGTTACTCTCTAATGTGCGACAGATTTCCTCGTTAATGAATTGTGACAATGCCTTAAAACAATCTATGGAGAGTTTGCAGCAGGGAATGCCTTGGGATATACTTTCTATTGATATCCGACAAGCCTTACAATATGTCTCAGAAATAACGGGTCATAATGTTCAAGAATCTCTTCTCGAGGATATTTTCTCTCGATTTTGTATAGGAAAGTAGGATTTACTTTGGAATACTTTGCTGGAAAATACGACGTAATAGTTGTTGGAGCCGGACATGCTGGGTGTGAGGCTGCGCTTGCTGCCGCACGAATTGGGTGTGAGACGCTCTTGTTGACTCTAAATTTAGACACTGTTGCACATATGCCTTGTAATCCTTCTCTTGGCGGACCAGCCAAAGGTCATTTGGTTCGAGAAATAGACGCTTTAGGCGGCCAAATGGGAATTATCGCAGATGAGACGTCCTTACAGGTCAAAATGCTGAATACTGGAAAGGGACCGGCTGTTCATGCGTTGAGAATACAATCTGATAAGCAGGCCTATCAAACTCATATGCGCAATTCTTTACTTTCTCAAGCAAAATTGACTGTTATTCAAGGATTAGTTGAACGAATTGTCGTAGAAAATGGTGCGGTGAATGGTGTAGTGACTCACACAGGAGCACGATTTGAATCTGACAATGTTGTCTTAACAAGTGGTACCTATTTGCGTGGAAGGATTATCATTGGTGATTCTATGTATCAAGGCGGACCTAACGGTCAGATGCCTGCAATGTCACTGTCTGATTCGCTCAAAGAGTTTGGAGTTGAATTAGGAAGATTTAAAACAGGAACGCCGCCCCGAATACATCGTCAGTCCGTTGATTATTCTAAATTTCGTATACAACCGGGTGACGAGACTCCTTGGCGTTTTTCCTTTATGCCTACAGTTAGCACTTTTTGGCAAGGAGATACTTCTAAACAAGTAGCCTGTTGGCTGGGATATACAGCTAATAAAACCCATGACATTATACGTGATAATCTCTATCGTGCCCCTTTATATTCAGGTAAAATTGAGGGCATAGGTCCTCGTTATTGCCCTTCAATTGAGGATAAAGTAGTGCGTTTTGCAGAACGAGAAGCGCATCAAATATTCTTAGAGCCTGAAGGATGGCAAAGCGATGAACTTTATGTTGCGGGCCTATCAACTAGTATGCCTGAAGAGGTACAAGTTAACATATTACAAAGTATTTCTGGTTTAGAACATGTCCAAATGTTACGGCCTGGGTATGCAATTGAGTATGATTATGTTCTGCCTCACCAACTTTCTCTTAGCTTAGAAGTTCGCCTATTAAAAGGATTATTTACAGCTGGTCAGTTAAATGGAACTTCTGGGTATGAGGAGGCGGCTGCTCAAGGTTTAATGGCTGGAATTAATGCCGCACTGCGTGCATTAAATAGGGATCCTTTTGTCCTCCGTCGTTCAGATGGTTATATAGGGGTTCTAGTGGATGATCTGGTTACGAAAGGGGTCAAAGAACCTTATCGACTTTTAACATCTCGAGCTGAATACAGGCTTGTTCTCAGACAAGATAATGCTGATTTAAGGCTGACTGAAAAAGGCAGATCAGTTGGACTGGTCGATGAGGAACGTTGGCAACGGTTCAATAAAAAGAAGATTAACTTTGAGAGTATCAAAGTGCTTTTAAAATCTACCTTTTTCTCTCCTTTAAGTGAAGAACTTCAAAAAGTAATGATTGAGGCAAAATCTACTCCGACACGAGGAGGAATTAGTGCTCAAGATTTAATTCGCAGGCCGGAGATTTCTCTTAAACATTTAATTAAGCTCCTTCCTGAGTTAGACAGCTATGATATGGAAGTGTTGGAAGAGGCCGAGATTGAAGCAAAGTATTCTGGTTATATTGAAAAACAATGGGCTGATATCGAAAAGTTTTCTAAGTTAGAAGAGCGAATACTGCCCATAAACTTCAATCATGAAGAAATTCGAGGCTTATCTACGGAAGGAAGACAGAGACTTATGGAAGTAAATCCTTTAAATCTGGGACAAGCATCTCGTATTACCGGAGTAAGTCCTGCAGATATTTCCGTTTTACTTGTTTCCCTAGAACAGCGGCGCAGAAGGGAGAAGTAATGGGTGTTCAATGAGTATGCGGCCCTGATTAAAGGGTTAACCTATAGGCACATCGGGTGTGAATTAACAGAGTTACAAGTCAATCAACTTTGCCAATTTGGTGATCTCTTGCTTGAGTGGAACCAAAGATTAAATTTAACGAGGATTATTGATCCTCAAGAAGTGATTTTAAAGCACTTTATTGATTCGATGGTTCTTGCGAAATTCATCCAAGGTATTCATTTAGCAGACTTGGGTACTGGAGCAGGGTTTCCTGGCATTCCTTTAAAAATTTTGCGCCCAGAGCTGAAAGTTGTGCTAATAGACTCTTTAAAGAAGAGATTAGATTTTCTTGATGTTGTTATTGAAAAGTTAGATTTGCAAGACATTAATACGATTCATGCAAGAGCAGAAGATTTTGGAAGGGATAGAAAATACAGGAAATATTTTGATACAGTCAGTTCGCGTGCTGTTGCCCGTTTACCAATTCTATTAGAGTATGCTCTTCCTGTCCTTAAAATTAAGGGGCGTTTTCTAGCTGCTAAAGGACTGCAGGCAGATCAAGAATTGGCTGAGTCAGGTAAGGCTTTAAAGATTCTAGGTGGCATGTCAGAGGGAATTGAACATTTTAATTTAGGAAGCAGTGCAGAACATCGAGCTGTTATATTAATCCGAAAGGTCGGACAAACCCCTTCACAATACCCGCGTAAGGCAGGAACTCCTTCGAAAAGTCCTATTGTTTGATATTTATAGTTATCGCCAGCTACTTTCTTTTCTGTAATAGTCTTTTTATGATGGACAGTGAAGGAAAATGACGATAGAACGTCGAATTTATGAATATAGTACATTATTAGTGGAGTTATAGGGGTGGGCAATTTGGAAGAATCACAAAATCATGGGCTAGGTAAAAAGAATGATAATGCAGTTTCTGCAACAGATACTGGTAGAAGAAATCGGGGTATTGTAAAGAGACCTAGGACAGGACTAAATTTCAAAAAGAGTAAGAAGTTTTATATTTCTTTAGGACTTATTCTTACTGTATTAGTTCTTGCTACTCTCTCAGCTCTGCTTTATACTTGGGACCACCATCTCATAGCAGAAGGTGTCTCTATTTCAGATGTAAATGTTGGTGATATGACACAGGATCAAGCAAAAGAGACAATGGATAAAGAAATTGAACGTTTGATGGGACAAAATGTCACACTGAAAGTTGATCAATATTCGCAGGATGTTAGATTTGAAGATTTAGGTCTTATAGTTTCTGCTGATTCAGCATTGAGGGAGGCCTATGAGATTAGCAGGAATGGTTCAATTGCGAACAAGTTGATCAATAAATTGTCTACTTCTAAAAAAGGAGTAAACTTAACTTTAAGTCAAGAGTGGGATGACGATAAATTATTGCAGAAGCTTAATCAGAACTTGGAATCATTTAATAAGCCAGCTTCAGATGCTTCTTTTGAGATTTCTCCTCAAAATTCAATGGTTATAAAAAAGGAACAAGTCGGACGTGTTATTGATACTGAAGGTTTAGTTTCTAAAATTAAAGAAATTGACGTTTTTACTAAAGCTCCAGAAGTCACTGTGAAATATAAAGAGCAATTACCTCTCTTAACATCGGCTCAATTAGAGGATCAAAAAATTACCGGTTTATTAGCGAGTTATACAACGCGTTTTGATCCTGCACAAACCGCAAGATCAGGAAATGTCCGTTTGGCGGCAATTGCGATGGATAAGAAAATAATCAAGCCCGGGGATACCTTATCTTTTAATAAGATTGTGGGCGAAAGAACTGTAGATGCAGGTTATAAAGATGCCTATATAATCGTTAACGGTAAGTTTGTTCCTGGATTAGCGGGAGGAATATGTCAAGTATCCAGCACTTTGTATAACACTGGATTACTTGCAAATTTATCCGTCACTCAAAGAAGTAATCACGATTTGGCTATTTCTTATGTTCCACTCGGACAAGATGCTACGGTGGCTTATCCAGACTTAGATCTAAAATTTAATAACAACACAGGCGGATATTTGCTCATACGCACTAAAATGAGTAATAATGCAGTTACTATCGAATTGTACGGAAAAGTAGTTCCTGGACAGGAAATACTCATTTCGGATACGATTGAATCTGTTATTCCCTTTGAAGAACAACGACTTGTTGATGAGACTCTTTCTCATGGTGAATCGATTATTAAACAGGAAGGTCAGCCTGGATATATTGTAAAATCTTTTCGTGCTATTAAGATGAATGGACAAGTAATTAAAACTGAGACTCTTAAAGAGAGTCGATACTCACCGTTACCAAAAATTATTGCTGTTGGAGCATAATTAAATGATTATTTTTTGTATTTTTAAAAAAAGCGTTAAATACGCTTTTTTTATTGGGGGGGGTTTGATACTATCATAGAGTATAGTATTTATTATGGTTTTAGTAATGAGTGATGAAGGAAGTGTGGGCTATTGATAACTAGGGTTGTCGCTATCGCTAATCAAAAAGGTGGTGTCGCTAAGACTACAACGGCGATAAATTTGAGTGCTTGTTTGTCTGAACTAGGAAAACGCGTTCTGCTTTTAGATTTGGATCCGCAGGGAAATGCTACTAGTGGTATGGGAGTTGCCAAAAATAAACTAACTCGTTGCATTTATGATGTTCTTATAAATGACGTCCCTCTGGATCAAGTCATTATGAAAACTGAACAAAAGGGCTTAGAGGTTGTTCCTGCTCGAATTGAATTAGCAGGTGCAGAAATAGAACTAGTCACACAGAATTCGCGTGAGTGTAAATTGAGAAATGCTATCGAAAGTGTCAAGAAAGAGTTTGATTTTATTCTTATTGATTGCCCACCGTCATTAGGGCTTCTTACCTTGAATGCTTTAACAGCAGCTACAGATGTTATTATTCCTATCCAATGTGAATACTACGCACTTGAAGGGTTAACTCTTTTGATGAATACATTGGATAGAGTTCGCAAGCATCTCAACCCTAATTTAAATATTTTAGGTGCCCTTCTTACGATGTTTGATGCCCGTACTAATCTTTCTATTCAGGTCGTTGATGAAGTCAAAAAATATTTCCCGCAGAAGGTCTTCCGGAATATTGTGCCGCGAAATGTTCGCCTTAGTGAAGCTCCCAGTCATGGAAAGGCAATTAATACTTACGATTCTCGCTCTAGAGGTGCAGAAGTATATCGTGATTTAGCGAAGGAGGTCTTAGAACGTGTCTAAAAAAGGACTAGGCCGAGGACTTCAAGCTTTACTTCCTGATGAAATAGGTGACGATCCAGGCATCAAGGAAATTTCTGTTTCTATTATTGATCCTAATCCAGATCAACCGAGAACAGAATTTGAATCACAAGCGTTAAATGATCTGGCAGACTCGTTGCGTCTCCATGGTCTTTTACAACCAATTTTAGTAAGGCCAGCTGGAGAACGATATTTCGTTATTGCCGGTGAACGACGTTTAAGAGCTGCCAAAATTGCTGGTCTAACTGCAATCAAATGTATAGTCCAAGTTTGCAGTGATCAAGAAATGGCTGAACGAGCCTTGATTGAAAATATTCAACGTGCAGATTTGTCTCCAGTGGAAGAAGGCTTAGCCTATGAAAGATTGATTAATGAATATGGGTTAAGTCAAGAGCAAGTTGCACAGCGTGTGGGAAAAGCACGAACAACTGTGACTAATCTTTTGCGTGTAATACAGTTACCCGAGGCAGTTCTCGACTTACTTAGAAGTAATTTGATTTCTTTAGGCCATGCTAAGGTTTTACTCGGAGTTAAAGATACCTCCTTACAGGTACTAACAGCACAAAAGGCTGCAAAAGAACAATTGTCTGTTCGAGATACCGAAAATCTTATTAATAGGCTTACAGAAAAAGTAGAAAAGGAAAAACCTGCTCCCGAACGGTATCCTTTACTCCATAGTGTTCAAGATAAATTAAGGACCAGTTTCCAGACCAAAGTTATTGTTAAAGGAGATTATAAACGCGGTCGTATTGAGGTGCAGTATTTTTCTGAAGATGAGTTAAACCGACTTTTAGAATTATGGAACATCAACATTGAGTAATTAAACATGACTATCGCCAAGACACAGGCACAAGCGGTGGACGAAGCCTTATGCGCTGTTGTATTTATAGACAAGTATCCCTATAAACATAATTCAAATAAGGATGTTTGAGGATAGTATACCTCATTTATGTTATAAGTGTCTTATGGCATAAAGTTACCGTTGGCCATGAACCGATAAGTCCCCATAGCCAAGACTCAACCTAAGATGGTCGAAATTAGAGTGCCGCCATGATTTGAGCAAGGATGTTCGAGGGTCATACACCTCCATAGATAGCATAGGTGCCGTGAATGGCGAAAATGAACCGCTGGACAAGGACGGCGAGAAGGAATCTTCTAGTATGTTTTAACTATATGTTGTTCTTTCTAGCTAGCAATGAATGTTCCACGTGGAACATTTGACACTAATTACATTCTTCACATAATCAAATAGCTTGTTAAATAGAAATGTTCCACGTGGAACATTTGGGTGCATTTATTAGAAAGAAGGGAATATAGTTGTTAGGTACCGTCGTTAATACAGTAGCTATATTAATTGGAGGTCTGTTAGGACTATTATTCGGACAGACCTTACCTGATAAAATCAAAAAAACCGTGATTCAAGGAATTGGGCTTGCAGTTTTGCTGATTGGGGTAAGTATGGCTTTGCAAACTAAAAACACTTTAGTAGTTATCGCAAGCTTGGTATTAGGTGGAATAGTAGGAGAATTAATAGACATAGAACAACAGCTGCAAAAATTTGGACAAATGCTTGAGCGCAAACTATCAAAGAATGGGCAAGCAGCAGGATTCACAAAGGCATTTGTAACAGCGAGCTTAATATACTGTGTTGGCGCTATGGCTATTATGGGCGCATTTGAGAGCGGACTTACCGGCAATAACACAATACTTTACGCGAAGGCAATGTTAGATGGAGTAACTGCATTGGTATTTGCTTCATCAATGGGAATTGGAGTATTAGCTTCTGCAATTCCAGTCTTCATATATCAAGGGTTGTTAACTCTTTCGGCTGGACTATTACAAGGAGTTCTATCGCCACAGGTCATTACTGAAATGGGTGCTACCGGAGGGTTACTAATTGTAGGAATTGGCCTAAATATTTTAGAAATAAAAGATATTAAAGTGGGCAATCTATTACCAGGATTGTTTATTGCTATTCCATTAACTGTTTTGTTCACCAGACTACATTTAGGCATGTAAGGATAATAAGTACAAAAGGCATTGTATATAATAAATATATTATTATTAGAAAGCTGGTTAAGTTGAAATTGAAAGGAAGTGAATAAACCTGGTTTAAGGTAGTTAATTTAGGAAGTGAGAGGCTTTCAATCTACCACTTGTTTGGTCAACAAGGAGAAAATTGGAACATAAATGGTTTCAATTTAAAAACCAGGTAAATAATTGGCAATACTAGAGGGTATAATGCCTTTATATTGGTGGGCTGTAAGTGTCTTAGCCGTTTTATTACTTATAGTGTTGATACTATCTATTGCAATATATCGTCGAATGAAACGTTTTGAAGGTTCATATATAAGCTTGCAGACGTTTATGAATGGACAACAAATGGATGAATTACTAAATGAGTATGTTCATAAAGTTACTGAAATAGAGCGGAATGTTAATAGATGTAATGAAAGGCTTACTCCAATTGAACTAAAATTAAGGGCTAGCATAGATCGTGCCGAATTGCTGCGTTTTAGAGCCTTTGAAGATGTAGGCAGCGACTTAAGCTTTGCAGTAGCGTTCTTGAATCAAGACTGTAACGGACTAGTTATTAGCTCCATTTACAGCCGAGAGGAAGCAAGAATATATGCCAAACCGATTAATGGAGGACAGTCTGTCTACTCGCTTTCAGATGAAGAAAAAGAGGTTATATCAAAAGCGATGATAGGGCAACAAAAAGTCTAAATCATCTTTAATGCTTAAACACGTACTTTTAAGTAAGAACGAGTTATAAGAGAGCTGATATTTTCTGACAGTCGCCAGACTAAGTTGAGACGGGTATTTTGCAAAACCATATATTCCATGAATCCGCCCACATTAACAATGCCCGTCATGTGGGCTTCGCCTATTTCTGGAAGAGATTTATTAACACCTGACCCCGGTTTTAAAGGTCCATCCGCAAGTGTAATACAGCCGATAGAATCTAAACGTCCTAAACAGGCATCAACTGCAATAATGAATGGATTTGAAAAACTGTGTTGTATATTAAGTATGTTCTGTTCAAGATTAGTCGCATGTACAGGGTCATCTAAAGTACCATAGACATTAAGCTGAGGTAATTTAAGGCGTGAAAGGTGTGTGCCAATTAATGGGCCTAAAGCGTCACCCGTCGAGCGATCAGTTCCGATGCACAAAATAACAGTTGGGCGTTTCTGAGTGGAAACAAATAGATCAGAAAGTCGCATCTCAAGTTTTGCTTTAGCAGTATAATCATCTACGTGGGCCTTAATTTTCTGAGTCTCAGTAAATAATGAAAATAAACTCACAAGCTACCTCCTTGCCTGAAATTGCTAAAAATATAGCATTCTCTAAATTATTTCCCAAAAGATATAATTTTTATGCATGAGATCCCTATTTCGGCCATAAGCATGATGGCGAGGAGGGAGTAATCATGCAGTGGAAAACGACATTTCAGGTAGCTGCAACCTATGTGGGAGCAGTCATGGGAGCTGGATTTGCCTCAGGACAAGAAATTCAGCAATTTTTTGCCCGCTTTGGTTATTGGGGCTTAGCAGGAGTTGTTCTTAGTTCCGTGCTTTTTTCGTTACTAGGATGTGGCATGTTAGACTTGCAAATTCGTTGGGAAATCACATCCTACAATGAATTTTTTGCCTATTTATTAGGCCCGCGTTTGGGTAGATGGGCAGACATGCTCGTAAGTGTCCTCTTATTTGTAGGAATGCTGGCAATGATATCTGGAAGTGGAGCTCTATTTTACGAGTATTTTGGCTTCTCTAGATGGTTAGGTATTCTCTTGACAGGCTGTGTCATAGCACTGGCATTATGGCATCGCGGAGAAGGAGTATTATGGATAAACTCAGTCCTTATACCCTTGAAGTTTATTTTTTGCTTAGGAATTGCTACAGCTGCGATTTTTATCACGACTTCGCGAGACAGCGAACCTATAGTAATGCTCGCAAATCCCATTGTGAGTAATTGGGTGGTCTCCGCCATCTTATACGTGTCATTTAATGTAACTTTAGCCATGGTGGTATTTGCATCGCTGGGGCGAGAGATTCAAAAGGCTGGTGCACGCTTGGGAGCAATCGTAGGAGGGATAGCTCTAGGGCTATTTGCATTCTCTATAGGAGCGTCTTTACTTCGTTTTCCAGATATATTAGGTCTAGAAATACCTATGGTTGGAATTGCAGGTAAGTTAGGAGATTGGCCAGCCTTTTTCTACGTCGTTGTCTTATGGTTAGCAATGATTACGGCGGCAGTAGGTAATGGTTATAGCCTTATCAGCAGGGTGGTTGATTTTGGAAGGTTAAGCTATGGTAAGGCAACGCTCATATTATTTATTCTCCTCTTACCGATAGCGGGGGTTAAATTCTCCCAGATTGTACAACTGGTATATCCTCTGTTTGGCTATTTGGGTCTTGTTTTTATGCCGACAATTCTGTATTTCTGGAGAAGGGGTTATTAATTGACAAAAAAAGAGATTTGCTTTACAAGTATAATTTTTGCTATAGTAGATTAGGTACATCAGGATGATAATCAGTTGTTTACATATTGTGTTATAGAATATAATTGTTGCCAAACGGCACGATGACAAAGGGTGAGCCTATTGAAATCTTTATATGATAGAGCATTAGATCATTTGGAAGCACGAGACTATGATGAGGCTGAAGCAACCCTGAAAGAATATCTTAGTAAAAATCCAACCGATGCAATGGCTTATAATAAACTAGGTGTTGCTTTGGCCAAAAAGCTACACCGTAATGAGGCAAAGCAATGCTTCAAAGAAGCATTGAATCACGATTCTAGGCTTGTACATGCCTTAAATAACCTGGGTAATGTTGCTCGGGAAGAGGGGGATTTAGAACAAGCAGTGGCATATTATCAGAAAGCGATTCACATTAATCCTGATTATTCGCTGCCCCATAATAATTTAAGCGTAGTATACAAGCAACTCCACCGTTATGGAGATTTTATTTGTGAGATAAAAACAGCAAAACGATTAGAAAATAAGAAGGCTCTTAATCCTAAAGAACAAACCTTCACGAGTTGGCTTAAAGAATTGTGGTCTAAGAGACGTAAGTGAACTCGTTCAACTAAAGCTAAACATAGAGACTATGTCACCCAAGCAAAACATGGAATACCCTCATATAGAAGTGGGTTTCATGAACTGGATAAGGGGAAAGAAAATGGATGAACGACATTATTTAGTAGGGACCGCTGGGCATGTGGATCACGGTAAAACACAGTTAATTCGGGCTCTTTCCGGTATGGATACAGACCGTCTTAAAGAAGAAAAACAACGTGGTATCTCTATCGAACTTGGTTTTGCACATATGTTGTTGCCAAGCGGAAGGCAAGTCGGGATGATTGATGTTCCTGGGCATGAACGCTTTGTTCGTCAGATGTTGGCAGGGGCAAGCGGCATGGACATTGTGTTACTTGTCATTGCGGCTGACGAAGGGATTATGCCCCAAACCCAAGAACATTTGGATATTTTAACATTGTTGGGGATACCCCGAGGGATTGTAGTTCTAAACAAAACAGACCTTGTGGATGAAGATTGGCTTGAACTGATGGCAGAAGAGGTCCACGAAAAACTTAAAAAAACCGCATTTAACCAGGCACAAATATGCCGTGTTTCTGCTCAAACAGGTGAAGGTATAGATGAACTCCGAAAAACAATTGATGATTTATTATCTGAAGTAGAAAGTAAAAAATCGACTGGTCCAGTGAGAATGCCAATTGACAGGGTTTTTAGCATTCAAGGTTTTGGTACAGTTGTGACAGGAACCTTGCATAGTGGCATTATGGAATTAGGCCAAGAGCTGGCAATTGAGCCTAGCCACCTAATTGCTAAGGTGCGTTCACTGCAAGTTTATAAAAATAAAGTAAGCTCTGCAGGAGCTGGACAAAGGGTAGCCGTAAATCTTGCCGGAGTAGATGTTGCAGAAGTTGATCGAGGTTCAGTTCTTGTAAAACCAAAGACATTTAAAGTAGGGAAGATTTTAGATTTAAAAATAACAAATCTTCCTTCCGCAGAAAAGCCCTTAGTCCAAAGACAGCGAGTTCGTTTCCATCTTGGGACAACAGAGGTTTTAGGACGGATACATCTTTTGGAACAGGAAACAATCCCCCCGGGGGAGGAGGGTTTCGCCCAAATACTGCTTGAAGAATCCGTTCTTGCTGCGCCAGGCGACCGTTTTGTGTTAAGGTTTTATTCGCCTACTCATACAATTGCTGGCGGTAAAATTCTGAGCGTAGCAGAGTTTAAGTCAAAACGGTTTAAAGAAAGTGTATTGGACCAAATGAGGGTTAAGGACCAAGGGGATCCGCTTGACCTTTTAGAAAGAGAGATGAACGAACCTAGAAGCGTTGCAGATCTTGCTGTTCGCTTGCACGTAAATTCAGCTGATTTAGAAGATAATCTTAAATCTCTAGAAGAATCAGAACGATCGGAAATTTGGATGGAAGATGACGTCTGTCTCTACTGGGGAAAGGCGTCTGCAGAAGCTTGGAGGTCAAAACTAATTGGGGTTGTAAGGGCGCACGAAGAGGAATACCCCTTGCGGGGAGGGATCAGCAGAGAGGAATTAAAAACACGCCTCGGAATAACTTGGACACACCGACGTTGGCAAACGATTCTAGAGCAAGGAGATGCACGTAACTTTTATCGTATTTCTGGGAGCAAAGTTAGAACAAACGAAGGAGTGCAACTTCCTCCTGAAGTTATTAAACGACTTGATGAATTACGAGCCATTTGGCAAAACGTCAAACTAATGCCGCCTGAATTAGGAACAGTATCTGAAACATGTGGAATACCCAAGGCGGAGATACAAGAATACGCTGGGTATTTATGTGAGCAAGGAGAATGGGTCTCTATCACTGGATTCTATTTTAGAATTGATGATATTCAACAGGCTAAGTTAAGTTTGTTAGAGGTTTTAAAACTAAAAGGGGAAGTTGGAGTCGCTGAGGTTCGAGAGTTATGGGAAACATCTCGAAAATATACAGTCCCTTTACTAGAGTATTTTGATCAACAACGCTTAACACAACGTAAGGGAGATAAAAGAACTCTCTATTGATTAGTTATTTTGAACATAAAGAAATAAATCATATAGAGTAAACAGGCTTTTGAATTAAGGCTGCTTACTCTTTCTTAATTTACTTAAGAATCTAGTTAACTCACTCAGATCAAGTCCTAATAATTACCAATTATATAGCTATTAAAATTAGCGATACTTTATATGGTAATAGCTTGTCAAATGGTATTATAATATATAGAATATATAATTAGAGGTTTGTTATCTAACAGCCTCTGACTCAAGGGTACCCCGATCAATAGAGTTGTCATATGATTGGGGTTTTATTAATAGTTGACAAGTTAAATTCAGCGGGGGCATTTCAATTTGGAGGTGAATTGAGGAAAAGAAATCAAATTAGAACATAAGAATACAGATAAATTCTTTAAAGGGCGGAAAAGAAGATCGAAAAAGAAAGGCCGATAAATGGCCTATATAGAGAGGGGTATAAAGATGAGACGAATGTTTTCAATAGCGACTGCAGCCTTATTAAGTCTTGCTCTCGTAACTGGTTGCGGAGCAACTGGCGGACAAAAGTCAGCCGAAGTTATTAAGGTTGGTGGAAACTTAGAGCTTAGTGGAGGGGCAGCTGCTTTTGGACAATATGCTGAGAAAGCTATTAAGTTAGCGTTTGATCAGCAAAATGCTAAAGGCGGAGTACTTGGAAAGCAATTAGAATACGTATCCGCGGATAATAAGTCTGACCCTGGAGAATCGACCGTAGCTTCAACTAAGCTAGCAACACAAAATAAAGTAGTTGCCATACTTGGACCTATGACAAGTGGAAATACTTTAGCTGCTGTCCAAGTGGTCACAGATAGCAAAGTTCCTTTGATAACTCCAACAGGAACATCGGACAATGTTACATTTGAAAACGGAAAAGTAAAACCATGGATCTTCCGGGCCTGCTTTATTGACCCTTTCCAAGGTCAAGTAGCCGCTAATTTTGCAACGGATACACTTAAAGCAAAGACCGCTGCCATTTTTATTGACCAAAAGGGGGATTACTCCAAAGGTTTAGCTACTTCTTTCAAGGAGAATTTCGAAAAATCAGGCGGTAAAATTGTTGAAGAAGAACAGTATGTTGCTGGCAGTGATTTAGATTTCCGTGCCACCTTGGTACGTATCAAAGCTTCTAATCCAGATGTAGTCTTTGTCCCTGGATATTATCAAGAAGTCGGACTAATCGTTAAGCAAGCTCGTGAAATGGAGATGAAGCAAACATTCATGGGCGGAGATGGTTGGGGCTCCCCTCAATTAGTGGACGTTGCTGGAGCAGCAGCTCTCGAGAATACTTATTATGTCAATCACGGAGCAATGGATGATCCAGGAATGACCCAATTTATTAAAGACTTCAAAGAAAAATATAGTTCCGAACCCGATACCTTTGCGGCGTTGGGCTATGATACGGCAAACCTCTTAATTAAGGCGATCGAGAATGCTGGGGGTACAGAATCCGAAAAGTTGAGGAGTGCTCTGGAAAACATGAAGGGCTTCCAAGGCATCAGTGGAGAATTGAATGTAGATCCAGCGACCCACAACCCAGTCAAAAGTGCCGCCATCTTGCAATTCAAAGACGGCAAGAGTGTATTTATGACAAAGGTAAATCCAAAATAATAACCGAACTTTAGTAAAACTTATCTAACCATCGGATAAAGTCACAATTGTTACACAAAGAAGGAGGGAGGACAAACCCTCCCTCCTTTTTGTAGAAAGTCAGACTCCCATGCCGGCATGTGGTACACCTGACGGATGGAGAACTTCTCACTAAGATCTATATTATTATAGAGTTTTCCATGAATGAAAAGTATAAACTGACTGTACCAGTCAGTTTATACTTTCTGAGAGGTCCCTTCTCGCTTTCCATGACGGCGTTACAAAACTCAAACATCTTGTTCAAGTCATGGCAGGTATCTGTTAATTGCGCAAGTCATATTCTTTAATAGTTATTCGGAGTTGGGAGTTGAAAAGATGGGAAATGTAACTGAGCAAGTATTGCAACAGATAGTGAATGGTCTTTCGCTAGGAAGTATCTACGCTTTAGTTGCTCTAGGCTATACCATGGTCTACGGTATTATTAAGCTTATAAACTTCGCTCACGGCGATGTAATGATGGTCGGAGCCTATGCCGGATGGTTTGCGACAACGACATTACATTTGTCGTTTATTCCAGCGTTACTTATAGCAATGGTTGTAAGCGCAATCCTTGGCGTGTTGATTGAACGGATCGCTTATAAACCTTTGCGCAACGCTACACGGATTGCATCATTGATTACGGCTATTGGAGTTTCGTTTTTCTTGGAATATGGGGGAATGTTAGTTGTATCTCCTCAGATGCGTACTTATCCTCCTGTTTTTCCCGATACGATTTGGAATGTCGGTGGGATTATCATTAAATATGGCGATATCGTCATGATTCTTACCTCGATCATTCTTATGATACTTTTACATGTCATTGTAAAGTATTCAAAGATAGGAAAAGCAATGCGTGCGGTATCTTTTGATAATGAAGCAGCCTTGTTAATGGGGATCAATGTAAACAACACGATTTCAGCGACTTTTGCAATCGGATCTGCACTTGCCGCTGCAGCTGGGGTACTAATGGGGGTATACTTTAATACCATTAATCCTTTGATGGGAATCATCCCTGGACTTAAGGCGTTTGTGGCTGCAGTCCTAGGGGGTATCGGGATTATTCCAGGTGCAATGGTCGGAGGATTCTTCTTAGGGCTTACAGAATCCTTTGTCAGCGGTCTGGGAGCCTCGACTTGGCGGGATGCGGTAGCATTTCTAATTCTAATTCTTGTTCTCATCATTAAGCCAAGCGGGCTCTTTGGTAAGAACATCCGTGAGAAAGTGTAGGTGACAAACATGGGTAAGCGAATTAATCGTCAAAGTGTTGTAACCTTACTGGGGGTCCTGCTTGTTTATGCCATCGTTCAGGGCAGTATTCTAATGGATATTTTACCTCCTTTTGTAGCGCTTACTTTGATTCAGGTTTGTATCTTTATCATTCTATCGACTAGTTTAAACTTGATTAATGGGATAACCGGTCAGTTTTCAATTGGACATGCAGGTTTTATGGCTATTGGGGCATACATGGCTGCGATTGTTGTTGTTAAATTTCAAGGGCCGCTTATGCTGGCGCTTCTTGCCGGGGCACTAGTGTCCGCATTAGCGGGTTTTTTGATTGGTCTGCCTACGTTACGGCTTAAGGGAGACTATCTAGCGATTGCTACCCTTGGATTTGGGGAAATTGTACGAATTATCTTTTTGAATATGGAGTATGTCGGAGGGGCTTCAGGATTTTCAGTGCCGAAAACCATCACTTGGACATGGGCTTTTTGGCTCATGGTTATAAGTGTTATCATTATTCGGAACTTTATTTATTCTACGCACGGTCGAGCATGCATCTCTATTCGTGAGAACGAAATCGCTGCAGATGTCATGGGTATTAATACTACTAAATATAAGATCATGGCGTTTACAATTGGGGCCTTCTTTGCTGGATTAGCGGGTGGAATTTATGCCAATTATCTATACATTATTCAACCATTAACGTTCAGTTTTCTTAAATCCTTTGATATTTTAGTTATGGTTGTACTTGGAGGTTTAGGAAGCTTGACGGGCAGCATTCTTGGGGCAGTGGTGATGACGGTTGTTTCCGCCGCATTATCTGGTTGGCCGGAATGGCGACTTGTGATTACAGCAATACTTTTGATAGTAATGATGATTTTTAGGCCGAAGGGACTATTAGGAACTAAAGAATTTAGCTTAAGTTTCCTCGGAAAGAAGGGTGAGAAAAATGCCTCTTCTAAGGATTGAAAAACTCTCTAAGTCGTTTGGTGGATTAAAAGCAGTTTCAAATCTAAACATTGAGATTAACGAAGGGGAACTGATCGGATTGATAGGTCCGAACGGGGCCGGAAAAACTACGGCTTTTAATTTACTCACAGGAGTATACGAACAAACAGAAGGAAAAATATTGTTTCAGGATAAGGATATGCGAGGGCTTAAACCCTATCATGTCACCCAGCGAGGAATGGCACGGACATTTCAAAATATCCGGTTATTTAGCGATTTGAGCGTCATAGATAATGTCAAGATTGCCTACCATCAACGAAGCTCATACGGAATCTTTAGTGCGTTCCTTCGCCTTCCAAGCTATTACGCCGGGGAAGAAGAGATGCAACGAAAGGCAATGGAGTTGTTAAAGATCTTTAATCTTGACCATAAGGCAGAAGAAATTGCGAAGAATTTGCCTTATGGTGAACAACGACGGTTAGAGATTGCTCGAGCCCTGGGAACTGAGCCTAAACTCCTTTTGCTGGATGAGCCTGCTGCAGGTATGAATCCTCAAGAAACACATGACCTGATGAATCTTATTCGTTGGATACGGGAAAAGTTTAAGCTTACGATTCTGTTAATCGAGCATGATATGTCTTTAGTTATGGGTGTGTGTGAACGCATCTATGTTTTAGATTACGGAATGATTATAGCTCAAGGGGCACCAGATGAAATCAAGAGCAATCCCAAAGTCATTGAGGCTTATCTAGGGGAGGAGGTTGTCTGATGCTTGTCCTTGAAGATGTCAATGTTTACTATGGTGCCATTCATGCCCTTAAAGGGATTTCCCTCGAGGTTAATCAGGGCGAAATTGTAACCCTAATCGGCTCAAATGGTGCAGGGAAAAGTACAAGTCTTAAGACTATTTCGGGATTGTTGCGACCGAAAGATGGCAAGGTAATGTTTAAAGGTGCAGACCTGGCCAGTATAGCTCCACAAACTATTGTTGCCCAGGGAATATCTCAGGTTCCAGAAGGACGGCGAGTGTTTGCCAATATGACTGTTATCGAGAACTTGGAACTTGGGGCATACTTGCGTAAAGACAAGTCAGGTATTAAAGAAGATATGAAACGAGTATATGAGTTATTTCCACGTTTGCTTGAAAGGAAAAACCAACTTTCGGGTACCTTATCTGGAGGAGAACAACAAATGCTAGCGATGGGTCGAGCCCTAATGTCCAAACCCCAGTTGCTTCTTCTCGATGAACCTTCAATGGGTTTAGCTCCCATCTTGGTAAAACAAATATTCTCAATCATAAAGGAAATTAATGCTAGCGGAACAACGATTTTACTTGTAGAGCAGAATGCTCATATGGCGCTTTCTATAGCCAACCGGGCTTACGTATTAGAGACAGGTAAAATTGTGCTTTCAGGAGATGCTAAACAATTAGCGGCTAGTGAAGAAGTCCGTAAGGCCTACTTAGGAGGCTAAATGCATATATAAAGACAAGGCTGAGAGCAGATCTTTCAGATCTGCCCCATCTAGCCATCTCGGCACTATGCCATCGCGACGCCTAGGCCATCCATGGCAGTGTACTAACCTCGAACATCTTTGTTCGAGTCATGGCGGTGCTCAAAACTCAACCATCCTTGGTTGAGTTTTGGCAACAGGGGCACTTGGCCTTATGGACATGACAAAAGCGGCTTCTAAGCATCTGCCGGCTACACTAGCTTGGTGCCAAAGAGTGACATTAACAAGGCCGAGATCTAAAGTGGAAAGGGGTAATTGTACATGTATGTTCGTCAATTTATGACAGCTCAAGTTTTCACAGTCACTCCGGAAAAAACTATTGCTGATACAATGGCTCTTATGCGAGAAAAGAAGATTAGCCGAATGCCGGTCGTAGAAAAGGGGAAACTTGTTGGATTAGTAACTGATGGGGATCTTCGCGAGGTCTCTCCTTCCCCGGCAACAACTTTGAGTATTTTTGAACTCAACTATCTCATAGCTAAAACCCCTATTCGTGAAGTAGCGATTAAAAAGGTTGTGACCTGTCACCCTGACACTCAAATTGAGGACGCAGCTTTGCTAATGCGAGATCACAAAATTGGAGGATTGCCTGTCGTAGATGAAGGCAAGGTAGTCGGGATTATCACAGGCTCAGATATAATGGATGCATTTTTAGATATCATGGGATTTCGTAGCCCAGGACAGCGCGTAATGATTGAAACTAAGGATCAAGTTGGTGTTATGCTAGATCTTGCTCTATCAACCAAGGAGTTTGATGTAAATATTGGAAGTTTAGCTGTATATCATCTCAGAGATAATCAAATTCAAATTCTTGCACGCCTCCAAGGTGATCAAGTAGCCGAAGTTGAAGCGTCCCTAGAAAAAAAGGGATACCAGATCAAAAAATAGAGGTTAGTGTACGACTAAAGAAAGCACTGAGTGAATGTTAATTCACTCAGTGCTTCTCTTTTTAAAAAATTTTAGAAGACAATTCTTCTTATTAAGCCGAGCAGGCATCCATAAAATGAAATGATAAGGATCTAAAAATCGTTAGAATACTTTGGCAAGTTTATAATGTTGTCAAAGAGTTAATGTAAGTACCATATCTAATGAGCAGACTTGCTAATCTGCAGTTAAATTAGTCAATTAGCGGAGGAACTGTATTCTGCAGGAAGTTGATTCACTGTATGAAATTTTATCTTAATGTAAAGTATGTATTTATTTTGGACTTGTATAAGCTATTAAGATGGTTTCTTGTCCTTGTTTACTATTGAACTTGTTTTCTAAGGCTTTAAGGTCTTCAATCTGGTCACTAGTTAAGTTAGAAAATAAAACATCCGATCGATTCATGATGATTTTTAACCCCCTTTTGTTTAAGCATTAAAAGAGTTTAAATCTTCTTATACATAATTAGTGTGCACAAAATTCAGGAAAATTAAACCCTATTTTACAACGTATTAATAATCTATATCTTTCGGTAGAGTTATTTACTTCCCAAATATATACGAATGTGATAATATTATTGACGTTAGCAGGGGGATGGATGGTGGCTGGTGCTGCTCCCGGACTTCAAATCCGCGTGTCGGGACGCAGAACGTTCCGAGGTGTGTTCGATTCGCACGCATCCCCGCCATTAACCAAGGTCCGAATTATTAGGAGTGGACATTTTAGTCTAATTATTGGACAAGTCTTGGAGAAACTAAATCTAGTAAGGTTTTATTTGTTTATTTGGAGGCAGCGTGAGGCTGCCTTTTGACATAAGAATAAGAAAATAAGCGGATGATTTATTAGGGGGGGACTATGTGAATCTGATTGATGTGCTTATTATAGGGTTTGTCTTGTTAGGAGCGTTGCATGGCTATCAAAGAGGCTTAATAACAAGTATTTTTAATTTTTTCATTTGGATTGCAGGCTTCTTAGTGGCATCGTGGCAATACATGGCTGCTCTTCGCTGGACAGAACATTACCTTCCGCTTCGGGAATGGATAGAGCCTGTAATTTATCGAACTCTGATTCCCTCTGTAGAGTCTAAGGCCTTAACGTTACAACAAAAAGTCCTAGGAAACATAATAGGCGTAATACCCGAAGAATGGCGCAGTATGCTCCCTTCTGCAGAATTACCTGGTGTAGAAATTCCTCAAACTATTGAACAAATGACTCATAGCCTAGCTGGAACGATTACTGACAGTATCTTAAGCCTAATAGCCTTTGGCTTTGTGTTTTATTGTGTGGTGTTAGCAATGCAGTTATTAGTATTTATTCTCCTTCGCCCATTAGGTATTTGGAGTGGGTCGTTTAATCGCGGAGGGGGACTTTTGTTTGGTGGACTAAGCTCCCTTATTGGTTTATCTGTATTGGCAGGCATATTGACACCACTGTTACAAATAGATGTGAATCATAGTTATAGTGGGCTCGTCCTGAACTCATACCTTTACCCTTATTTGGTAGGGACTTTTAACGCCTTAGACCAGATGTTTTCGGCTCAACTTAGAGAAAAGCTTCTTGAACCACTATCAATGGGTAGGGGAGTTTAGTTTTAGCGCCAATTAATGACTGCTTAGGAGGCGGGATTTATGCAGCGGTTAGTCATCGTATATAGGAAAGCTGCTTCAGGTAACCGGAGTTTAGCTGGACATACTATCGTATAAATCAAACGGAGAAGAAGAAGACTTAGAGTATCTGGCAGCATAATCTTGCCAAGTTAATTCAGGTAGGGGTGATTTTCGTGGGCTCAAAAAAGGTAAAATTAGCGTGGGATGAACTAGGGATGTCGGAGCAAGAAGATCAAGCGATGATTGAATACCTCTCCTTTTTGAGTAAGGGAAAAACGGAGAGGGAATCTTGGCAGATCATAGAAGGGTGGGCTCATCAAAGCGGGTTTATACCTCTTGATAAAGTGGATAATTTTAAGCTTGGTCAAAGGGTTCGTCTGGCTGTTCGGGGAAAAGCCGGCATTTTAGCTATTGCAGGGCTCCGACCATTAAATGAAGGATTCCGTTTAATTGCAAGCCATATTGACGCTCCCAGGTTAGATATTAAGCAACGCCCTCTCTATGAAGAAGGATTAGCTTTTCTAAAAACCCATTACTATGGAGGGATCAAGAAATATCAATGGATGGCCTTGCCTCTGGCTCTTCATGGTGTTGTCATCCTGCGCGATGGGCATAAGGCTGAAATTGTGATTGGGGAAGATGAAGAAGATCCAATCTTCACAATTTCGGACTTACTCCCACACCTTTCTAAGGATCAATATAACAAGAAATTACGCGAGGCTATAGCTGGAGAAGGACTTAATCTTTTGTTAGGACACAATCCTTCCCCGGGAGAGGGTGATGAACGGGTTAAATCAGCGATACTCCTCTTTCTTAAGGACAAATATGGTATCGAGGAGGACGATTTTGTAAGTGCAGAGTTAGAGGTCGTACCTGCCGGAAAGGCTCGTTATGCAGGATTGGACCGCAGCTTTATTGCCGGATATGGACAAGATGATCGAATCTGTTCTTTTGCTGCATGGAAAGCGATTGAAGAAATAAAGCAACCGGAGTGGACAACGATTGTTCTTTTTGCGGATAAAGAAGAGATTGGCAGCGATTCCAATACAGGTATGAAAGCTCGTTTCTTAGAAAATTTTATTGCGGAACTTATCACATTGCAAAATGGAAACTACGACGGGTTAATGGTTAGGCGCTCTTTGGCTCGAGCTAAAGCACTTTCCGCGGATGTCACAGGTGGATATGATCCTAATTACGCCGATGTTATGGATAAACGTAATTCAGCCTTTTTAGGACGAGGTTTGGTTATCAGTAAATATACTGGTTCTGGAGGGAAATATGGTACGAGTGATGCCAACCCAGAATTTGTTGCTGAGGTTCGCAGAATTTTCGATGATGCTAAGATCTCGTGGCAAACAGCCGAATTAGGGAAAGTTGATCAAGGGGGCGGTGGGACAATTGCCCAATATATGGCCATATACGGAATGGAAGTCTTGGATTGTGGTGTGGGAATTCTAAGTATGCATGCTCCTTGGGAAATCTCCTCGATTGCTGATTTAGTGATGATGATACGCGGGTATCATGCATTTCTGAAATATCAGAGCTAACCGATTAACTGAAAGGGAAGACTTATACATGAATAGTGCATGGATTCAGAGTAGCTTGAACCACTTTGATTGGCAGCAATTCGGAACTGCTGTCTTAAATTCGATATTATATATTGTAATAATACTTGTTATCTCGCGTGTCGCTTATTGGTTAATAATTTATTTATTACGAAGAACGTTACTGGATCACAAAGGAAAAAAAATCCTCGATGAACGTAAGGCTAATACAATGTTCTCGCTTCTTAGAAGTATGTCGTTTTATTTAATTACCTTTACTGCTATTCTACATACGCTTAAACACATATTTAATTTTGACACTGGGACTCTTCTAGCCTCGGCTAGTGTCTTGGGTGTAGCATTAGGTTTTGGTTCGCAAAGCCTGGTTAAAGATATAATTGGCGGATTTTTCATCCTTTTTGAAGATCAGTTTTCCGTTGGAGATTATATACAAACTGGACAATTTGCGGGAGTTGTAGAAGAGACTGGGATTCGGGCAACACATCTAAGGGACTGGGGCGGCGAACTTCATATTATTCCTAATGGCAGCATTACAGCCGTTACCAATTTCAGCCGTGGCAAGATGAGGGCTTTAGTTGATATACTGGTTCCCTATGATGAAGACTTAGACCGGGCCATGAAAGTGATGCATTCTGTTTGCGAGACAGTCAGTACGGAGTTTGGGGATAAAATTATTGATCCCCCTGCAGTGCAGGGTGTCATCCAGTTTGGAGAACGAAATGCTGTTTTGAGAGTGATTGGATTTACTCAACCTAATGAACAATGGAGCTTGGAGCGAGAACTGCGTCGTCAAATTCACAGCGCTTTTTTAAAAGAAGGTATTCGAACACCACAACAAAATATTTTTATGTCTGATCCCTTGAAACGCGATAAAGAAAATACGTGATAAAACATATTCTTAACTGACATATAAAAATTGTTTTATAAAAGTTTAAGTTTATTGAAGGTGAGAAATGATGTGCGATTTTCATATCCGTGCTTCGTGCCTCGAACTTCGAACCTCGATTTAGAGAGGGGAATTAATGATGATTCCGTTAAATGTGGGAGATATTGTTCGTCTTCGTAAGCCTCATCCCTGTGGCAGTCTAGATTGGAAAGTAATGCGAACAGGGATGGATTTTCGTATCCAGTGTTTAGGATGTCAGCATCAAGCTTGGATTCCCAGAGTAAAACTCGAACGCAATTTAAAGGAAATTCTTCAGCATGCTGATGAAAAATGAGCAGAGTGGTTGCAGAGTAAGAAAACATCACATATAATCGGTTAAGATAGCTCGTCAGTGTATTATGAGGAGGTTCAGTCATGACTTTACATGCAGGAATTGTTGGCTTGCCGAATGTTGGTAAGTCGACGTTGTTTAACGCCATTACTCAAGCGGGTGCAGAAGCCGCAAATTACCCATTTTGCACGATAGATCCAAATATTGGAATGGTAGAAGTGCCTGATTCCCGTTTACAAAAACTCGCGGATATGGTTCATCCTAAGAAGATTGTTCCTGCAACTGTCGAGTTTGTAGATATTGCCGGACTCGTTAAGGGAGCAAGTAAAGGGGAAGGCTTGGGGAACAAGTTCTTGTCCCACATTCGCGAGGTCGATGCAATTGTGCATGTCGTGCGCTGTTTTGAAGATGAGAATGTTATCCACGTTGAAGGTAATGTAAACCCTAAGCGGGACATTGAGACGATTGACCTTGAGTTAGTCTTAGCGGATATGGAGAGTATAGAGAAGCGTTCTGAGCGTACATCGAAACTCTTGAAAACGGGAGATAAAAAGGCTCAAGGGGAAATTGCACTCTTAGAACGCTTGAAGGAAGTGTTCAATCAGGGTAAAGGGGCTCGTTCATTGACCTTTACAGATGAGGAACGGGATATTCTAAAGGGATTTTCGCTCTTGACTCTAAAACCGGTGCTCTATGTAGCGAATGTTAGTGAAACTGGACTAGCTACAGCAGCTGATAATCCCTATGTTCAACAGGTTAAGGCGATTGCTGCCGAAGAGGGTGCCGAAGTTGTTGTAGTCTGCGCACAGATTGAAGCGGAAATTGCAGAGCTTGAGGCAGATGAAAAGGATGCTTTTCTGGAAGACCTGGGGCTCGAAGAATCAGGACTAGACCGATTAATTCGAGTAGCCTTCCATTTATTAGGCCTCATGACGTTTTTTACAGCTGGACCTATCGAAGTCAAAGCCTGGACGATTTACCAGGGAACAAAGGCTCCTAAAGCTGCGGGGGTAATTCATACTGATTTTGAACATGGATTTATTCGCGCAGAAGTAGTCTCTTACAAGGACTTCGTGGAGCACAACGGTATAAATGGTGCAAGAGATAAAGGACTGGTTCGTTTAGAGGGGAAGGAATATATTATGAACGATGGAGATATTGTTCACTTCCGCTTTAACGTATAAAGTAAGAAGTATTTTCACCTATAGAGAAATTGAAACAGAAAAGTTGCTTTTTAAGGGATAGAATGGTATAATTTCTGCTTGGTAGTCTAAATATCCCTGCTCCGTAAAATCGGGGCCGTTTAGTCCGAGGGGAGGTGCAAATATGAAAGCGTATGAATTACTTTATATCATCAGGCCAGATCTAGATGAGGAGGCAACCACGGCACTAGTTGATCGTTTAGGAGGGCTCGTTGCCAGCAATGGCGGAGCAAATCTAACCGTCGAAAAGTGGGGTAAACGTCGGTTAGCCTATGAAATCAATGATTACAAAGAAGGCCAGTATATCCTGATGAATTTTGAAGGCGAAGGCCGTACATCTCAGGAAATTGAGCGGGTTATGAAAATATCTGACGATGTAATCCGTTTCCTAACCGTTAGAAAAGATGACTAAAAGGACGGTGGGGCATATATGTTAAATCGTGTCGTTTTGATTGGCCGTTTGACGAAAGACCCCGAATTGCGTTATACGCCAACAGGTGTAGCGGTCGCCAATTTTACATTAGCGATTGATCGCAATTACAAAAATGCTCAAGGGGAAAGAGATACAGACTTTATTAATTGTGTGGTCTATCGACAGCTTGCTGAACTCTGTGCTAATTATTTAGCGAAGGGAAAACTGGCAGCGGTAGATGGACGAATTCAAGTGCGTTCGTACACAGGACAAGATGGTCAAAAACGCTGGGTTACAGAGGTTATTGCTGAAGATGTTCGTTTCCTGAGTCCTAAAGACGGAGGAAGCACAGAATCAAAATCTTCAGGCGGAAATAGTTCGTTTGGACATGAAGTAAATTTGGATGATGACATCCCATTCTAACAGGGGAAGGGGAGAATTAGTATGAAACGTGAACGCGGACGTCGCCCACGTAAACGGGTATGCAGTTTTTGTGTAGACAAAGTGGAGTCAATGGATTACAAAGAGACTCATAAAGTACGTAAGTATGTTACTGACCGCGGCAAGATATTGCCTCGTCGTATTTCTGGAAACTGCGCTATGCATCAGCGCCAAGTAACCTTGGCCATCAAACGGGCTCGCAGTATTGCCTTATTGCCATATAGTGTAGAGTAGAAAAAAGGGAGCGAGAGCTCCCTTTTCTATTTTATAATAGTAAAGTGTATAAAATTACGGTAACGTAAGAAAATATAACTTTCTGGAAGGGTCCTTGGTTAAATTTTCATTCAATAAAGGTGCAGGAGATTTGTAGGTTTATCACGAACTGTATTCGATAGGCGCAGTTTGTTTCTTAGAGAGTATATGCACAAAAAATTAACTCGTTTAGCTCAAGCTGAACATCGGTAGCAGAGAACAAAAAGTCTCACTTAAAAGAAGTGGGAGTCTCTGAAGTGGATGGAGATTAGGAGGGGGCATCCCTGGATATTGAAGTAGATGTTGTTAAAGGCTTAAAAGCTATTGATGAACTCAAGGTTAATCTAATTCAGGCCCAGTGGCTTGTTCAACATGGAACTCTGAGCGGTTCTGAGGATGAAATGATTCAGGGCTTGGCAGACCTTGTAGGAATGAGCTATTTATTAGCAAGAAGGTTGGGCTTTGACTTTTCTCGGCTTGATCGTATGTTGTTGCAACGCTTGGAAGGTCTGAAAAATACGGACGAAATGAATCTTGAAAAGCAATGGGGAGATTTGAGCTTATTATTAAGTTATCTAGCCCCTGAGGATTAACTTTTAATAGGAGAAAGTTGGAGATAATGTTTATAAGTGATGAATTGGCACGAGATTACTTAGCGAGAATGATTCTTTTGACCTTTCCCGGGATGGGAATCGCAATGGGAACATGGGGGTTTTTTTGGGAAGTATTTTTGTTATTCAGTGTGTTTATTGTGGGTCGTCGAAAAGGAGTTTTTACAGCTGCATTCTTTTTGGCGATTGGCTATATTGCAGCCTTGGTTATTTTTAAGGTTGAAGCCATTAATTACCTTGGCTTTGTACCCCTGGCGGGATTGCTGGGCGTTTTTGGGTGGCAAAAGGGTTGGCCGATACGTGTAAACTTTTTTTGGAGTGCTGTCGTGGCAGCGGTTTTAGGAATGGTACAAACTCTGCCGTTTGTTTTACAAGGATTTGATGCTGATACGGCAAATGTCATGATTAACACAACAGTTCAACAATACCGAGTTTCTGGATTGTTGGAAATAATGAAACAACAAGGCATAAACGAGGTACAGATCCGAGATTTGTTGCAACAAGGAATTGACATTTATGCTTTAGTCATTCCAAGTATCGCCGCGATTCTCGCCATAATTGAGTTTGGGTTTGTCTTCTATGTTATGAGGCGTTGGTTTAAAGGGGACATGGAATGGATTCCATTCACCCGTTGGCGCCTCCCTTGGTATGCGGTTTGGGGAGCGGTTTTAGGAATCGGATGCTATCTCTTAGGGGATCAGTTTTCTTGGCCTGTTATTCGCGGAATAGGAATTAACTTTATGGTTGTTTACGTTGCATTTACCCTGGTGTTGGGGATTTCTGCGTATCTCTATTTTTTACAATCCCCAAGGATTCCTAGGTTTCTTAAATGGGCCTTAATTCTTGTTAACTTCATATATTTCATGTTTAGTTTTGTTAGTTTAATTATTTTTGGACTGTTTGATTTAGTAATGAATTTTCGGCGCTTACCAGAAGAATCGTAAGGAGGAATTTTATATGAAGGTTATTCTTCAAGCAGATGTCAAAGGAACGGGTAAAAAAGGACAAATTTTAGAGGTTGCAGATGGATATGCCAGAAATTTTCTTTTTCCTAAGAAATTAGCTATTGAGGCTACTACAGGCAATATTCAGGATATTTCACATAAGAAAGCTCTGGAAGATCGCCGCAAAGTAAAGGAAAAAGAAGATGCAATTCAATTAGGTAATAAACTTAATGCCCTTCAAATCGAAGTTAAGACAAAAACAGGTGAAGGCGGTCGCTTGTTTGGGTCTGTGACAAGTAAAGAAATCGCCGATGCCTTAAAGAAACAGCATAGTGTAGAAATAGATAAACGGAAATTGGATATTAAAGAGCCTATTAAAGCTCTTGGCAGCTATGAAGTGCATGTGAAGATCCATCCGGAAGTGATAGCGAAGCTCCAGGTACATGTAAGTGCTATCTAAAAGAAAACACAAAACATGACCATCGATAATCTGTTCTCGTGAAAGGGGTCCCCTCAATGAAAGGGATTTTGACAAAATGGTTAAATCAAGCAAATCTCGGTGATCGGTTACAAGATGAGGAAGAGTGGATTCGGGAAGTAGAAGCACTTTATGTACTGCTTTCAAATTATTATGGAACTGACAAGCTAGTGCTTAAGGCCAGCCGATTGGAAGCACTGAAGCTCATGCGCTCGGATGAACTTGTTGAACGTGTCGCCGGATTACGAAAAATCGTATCTGATGATCCTACGGATCAACAGATACCAAAAATCCAGGAGATACCCCAGATATTAGATGAAATTGAGGAACAAATAGCAGATCTTATTGCTAGACGTGCAGTTGAAGATCGACTTGAACGGGTAGTTTCAGAAAAGATGCAGGAACGTCATCAGGATTACGTTAAAGAAATTAAAATGAATGTGCTAAAAGAAACTGCTGGACCGGAAAATGCTCAAACACTAAAGAAGTTAGCCATTCTCGAGAAGATGAATACTGTTTCACTCAAACGATCGGCTTTTGATGTATTGCGGCCCCAAACTGTGGAAGAAATTGTAGGGCAGGAAAGCGCTGTACAAGCACTTTTGGCCAAATTAGCAACACCCTATCCTCAACATATGTTGATATATGGTCCACCTGGAGTTGGTAAAACTTCGGCAGCCAGGGTTGCTTTAGAAACGGTTAAAAACCGGCCCCACTCTCCATTTACAAAGGATGCACCCTTTATTGAGGTGGATGGCACAACCTTAAGATGGGATCCCAGGGATGTAACCAATCCTCTCTTAGGTTCGGTACATGATCCGATCTATCAAGGTGCGAAGCATGACCTGGCAGATACGGGTATACCAGAACCTAAAATGGGTCTGGTGAGCGATGCTCATGGAGGGATTCTTTTTATCGACGAAATTGGGGAAATGGATCCCTTACTTTTAAATAAGTTGCTTAAAGTTCTCGAGGATAAGCGTGCATTCTTTGATTCTTCCTATTATGATCCGGGAAACAGCCAAGTTCCTCAATGGATAAAGAAACTCTTTGATGAGGGGGCACCCGCTGATTTTGTTCTGATTGGGGCAACCACGCGGGATCCTGCTGAACTTAATCCTGCCTTGCGTTCTCGCTGTTCAGAAGTTTTCTTTGTGCCTTTAGAACCCAGAGATGTTCAACACATTATTCGTCAAGCCGGGGATAAGCTTGGCGTGAGCTTGGAAGATAATGTCCCAGAAATTATTAGTGAATATGTGATAGAGGGACGCAAAGCTAATAGCATTCTGACAGATGCTTACGGTCTGGCCAGGTATCGCAACCCAGAACAAGAGGAAGTTAGAGTAACAAGTGAGGATGTCTATGAAGTCCTGCGCTCTGCTCGGCTGACCCCTTTTATTTTTAGAAAAGTCCAAAGCAACGTGGAAATCGGACGAGTTTTAGGGCTGGGGGTAGCTGGATTCTTGGGCTCAGTATTGGAAATTGAAGCGATTACCTTCACAGGACAAGATGGAAAAGGCACGATCCGGTTTAATGAAACTGCTGGAAGTATGGCTAGAGATGCTGTATTTAATGCTGCCGCTGTTATTCGTGATCTTACAGGAGAAGATTTACGTAATTACGATGTGCATGTTAACATAATTGGCGGGGCAAAAATTGACGGTCCATCAGCAGGACTGGCAACAACCTTGGCCATTTACAGTGCATTAAAAAAACAACCGCTCAGGCAGGATGTTGCTGTGACTGGAGAGATCTCTATTCAAGGTAAGGTTAAACCAGTCGGCGGGATTTATGAAAAGATTTTTGGTGCTAAGCAGGTTGAAGTTCGGAAGGTTTTGATCCCCTTTGAAAATATGGCGGACGTACCTCAAAGTTTACAGGGCATTGAAGTGGTGCCTGTCAGGACGATCGAAGAGGCTATGAGCCATGTTTTTGATATTTAAATATTAATGAAGAATATTAGAGTTAGTATGACCGGAGGAGAGAAGATATGGAACTCATAAAAGTTCCACCACAGAATTTAGAGGCCGAACAAGCGGTCTTGGGCGCAATGATGCTCGATCCGGAGGCCGGGAGTTCTGTCTTTGAGATACTTCAACCGGATGACTTTTATAGAGATAATCACCGTTTGATTTTTTCAGCAATTCAAGATCTCTCTGAAAAGGGAGACCCGGTTGACTTAGTAAGTGTTGCAGAAGTTTTACGTCGTCAGGGGCGTCTGGAACAGGTGGGCGGAATAGCGACAATCTCTGAAATTGCCCGTTCTGTACCTTCTGCCGCAAATGTAGAATATTACGCTAAACTTGTAACGGAAAAGGCTCTGTTGCGTCAACTTATTCGAGCAACAAGCAGTATCCTGGAACGGGGATATGAGCCAGGGGAAGAGGCCCGCAGCCTTCTGGAAGAAGCAGAAAAATTAATTCTGGATCTTTCTCGCCGACGTGTTAAAGATGGGTTTAGTATTATTCGTGACGTTCTATTAGAGACCTTTGAAAAGATAGAGTATCTCTATGCTCATAAAGGAAATCTAACGGGTGTTCCAACCTTTTTTACGGAATTAGATCGAATGACTTCGGGTTGGCAACCTTCTGATTTAGTGATTATTGCAGCTCGGCCCTCCATGGGAAAAACGGCGCTTGTTTTAAACATGGCACAAAATGCGGCAGTTCGGGCGAAGGTTCCGGTTGCAGTTTTTAGCTTGGAAATGTCCAAAGAACAATTGGTACAACGAATGCTTTGTGGAGAAGCGATGGTTGATCAACAGCGTGTAAGGACGGGAGATTTACTGGATGCAGACTGGCCGAAGTTGACGCGAGCAGTGGGGCCTCTCTCGGATGCCCCGATCTTTATTGATGATACCGTAGGGATCTCCTTGGCTGAACTTCGTTCGAAGGCTCGCAGATTGAAGACAGAACATAATTTAGGGATGATCATTATTGATTATCTGCAGCTTTTGTCTGTGGGGAAAAAGTCTGAAAGCCGCCAACAGGAAGTTGCACAAATCTCCAGATCTCTCAAAGGGCTTGCTCGTGAACTAAAAGTGCCGGTCATTGCTTTGTCACAGCTTAATCGAGGGGTTGAACAACGCCAAGATAAACGGCCTATGATGTCAGACTTGTTGGAGTCAGGAGCAATTGAAGCGGATGCAGACGTGATCTCATTCATTTATCGGGATGATTATTATCATCCCGAGTCAGAAAAAAAAGGAATAGCAGAGTTGATTATTGCAAAACACCGTAACGGTCCAGTAGGAACCGTTGAATTAGGGTTTCTTAGAGAATTCACCAAGTTTGTAAACCTGGATCGACAACATCAAAGTGCTTAACAATCCCCCTTGCCATTTGTCGGTGAGGGGTTTTTCTGCACTAGTCAGAGCCGCATGCCGCTTGCAGGCACTTAGCACACATCTATTGACCAGCACTTGAAGGATATTTTTATAAGTATAGATATTATATTGTTATGGCCAAGTTCTGTTTTGGCGAAATAGAGAGACGAGAATGTCGAATGTTTTATGTATTTTTTTGATTAATGTTCGGTTATTAGATTGACAAGGGGGAGCTGGATTGTTAAGATAAAATTGTTTGCGACTGGGGTTTTTCATATTTAGAAAAGAAAGCGGCTCTAGGAGGGAAAACAATGAAACATAATGTAGATGTCTTAATTATCGGAGCCGGTCCGGCCGGAATTTTTACGGCCTTAGAGTTAACAAAGCACGATAAAGATCTGAAGATTCTTATTGTTGATAGTGGTCGAAGCATAGAAAAGCGAAAGTGCCCCGCTCGTACGACTGGGGTTTGTGCAGGATGTAATCCGTGTGCCATCACTAGGGGATGGTCAGGTGCCGGAGCTTTCAGTGATGGTAAACTGTCTTTGAGTCCTGCGGTAGGCGGTCGTTTGGTTGAGTATATGAATGAGGAACAAGCTCAAGAGTTGATTGATTATGCTGATTCAATTTACCGCGAGTTTGGTGCTCAGGAAACAGTGTATGGCTTAGATAACCGCCGGGTGGAAGAAATTCAGTATGAAGCATCTCGTCACAATATTGCGCTAATTCATTGTCCAGTACGGCATTTGGGTACGGAGCTGGCCTATGATGTCTTAAAGGGGATGTATGAACATCTCATGCAAAAAACAAATACGATTTTCTGGGAACTTGCTGAAGTTAAGAATATTTTGGCCGACTCAGAAGGAGCAATAGGGGCTACTATCCAACGTCGAGATGAACAAGAGCTGGATGAAGTGTTTGCTCGTTATGTGATTGCTGCCCCCGGACGAGGGGGAGCAAATTGGCTGGCGGATCAGACTGTTCGCTTAGGCGTTGTAACAGAAAACAATGAAGTCGATATTGGAGTAAGGGTCGAAGTACCAAACTCAATTCTTGACAATTTAACTCGTGAACTTTACGAACCTAAACTGGTTTATTATTCAGATACGTATGACCTCAAAACACGTAGTTTCTGCGTCAATCCGGGCGGAGTGGTATCAGAGGAACACTACGACGGAGATATTGCTGTAGTAAATGGGCATAGTTATGCGGATCCTGAGAAGAAGACCAAGAACACGAATTTTGCTTTATTGGTTTCTACTCGCTTTACAGAACCCTTCAATCAACCCATTGAATATGGACGATATATTGCCCGGCTGGCGAACATGCTAACAGGTGGAGGAGTAATGGTACAGCGACTGGGAGATCTTCTGCAGGGCAGGCGGACGACGGAAAGTCGTTTGCGAAAATCTACGACTATTCCTACGCTTCTTTCTGCTGTTCCAGGAGACCTTAGTTATGTGCTCCCGGAACGGTACTTGACTTCTCTTATTGAGACTCTCAAGGCGTTCGATAAGATCGCACCCGGTATGTATTCTAAGAATACGTTATTGTACGGAGTGGAGGTTAAATTTTATTCTTCTAAAGTAAAAGTGAAATCAAACTTTGAAACAGCAATACCTAGGTTGTATGCAATTGGGGATGGAGCGGGAATCACACGCGGGTTAATGCAAGCTTCGGCGACAGGGATTGTTGTTGCCCGAGATATTGTGGCCAAGGGTAAAATTAATTAATATTTACACTCCCTTGTGGAAGATAATCAAAATTATCATTTAAGAGGAAAGAATGACTGGGGGCGAAGTTTGTTGCTCGATCGATATACTCACCCTGAAATGGGAAAGTTATGGCAGGACGGATATGAATATGATCGCTGGCTAGAAGTTGAACTGGCTGTTGCTGAAGTTATGGCAAAGCGTGGTGAAATCCCTCAAAAGGCCATGGAAGATATTAGGGTTAAGGCAAAAGTGAATTCTGAGCGGATTTTAGAAATTGAGGCCGTAGTGCGTCATGACCTAATTGCTTTTCTGCAAGCAGTTGTAGAGGAGATTGGAGAATCCGGAAAGTACTTACACCTTGGATTGACTTCTTCAGATGTTAAAGACACTGCGTTAAGCCTTGTGTTAAAGGATTCAGGTCTTCTGCTGAAAAAGGACTTAATAGAGTTCCGAGAGGCGTTGGTTAAGCGAGCCTTGGAGAGCAAATATACAGTGATGGTCGGTCGGACTCATGGTATACATGCTGAGCCACTAACGTTTGGCTTAAAGCTGGCACTATGGATTGCCGAGATTGATCGTCAAATCGAACGCCTTGATCAGGCTATAGTTTCTGTAAGTGCGGGGAAGATCTCAGGAGCAGTGGGAACGTATGCCAACGTCTCACCAGAAGTAGAAGAGGCTGTTTGCCAACATCTGGGTCTGGAGACTGCTTTGGTGAGCAATCAAATTTTGCAAAGGGATAGACACGCACATTTTGTGACAACCTTAGCTTTAATTGGGGGTTCTATCGAAAAAATCTCAACAGAAATTCGCAATTTACAACGCACAGATATTCTTGAAGTAGAGGAACCTTTTGCAGACGGACAGAAGGGCTCCTCTGCAATGCCGCATAAGCGGAATCCGATCATTTGTGAGCAAGTGTCAGGAATGTCGAGGCTTCTGCGAGGCAATGCGTTGGCCGCTATGGAGAATATTGCGCTCTGGCATGAACGGGATATGACTCATTCTTCTGTTGAACGGATCATACTTCCGGACAGTTGTATTCTGTTAGATCATATGCTTCGACAGATGACAAAAGTTATTTCCGGGCTTAAGATTCGAGAAGATCACATGAAGCGAAATCTCCAGAAAACCTTTGGACTGACATCGTCCCAGCGCGTTCTCTTGGCCTTAGTCGAACATGGTTGTATGAGAGAAGAGGCCTATGCCTGGGTTCAACAGAACGCATTTGAAGCCTGGGATCAAGGGTTGGATTTCATAGAAGTTGTTTCCAAGGACGCGCGTGTTCTAAACTATTTGACCAAAGAAGAAATTCAGGGCTTGTTTGATTTAAGATATCATCTACAGCACGTGGATAATATCTTTAAACGACTGAAATTAGAAGATTAGAGCTTGAAGATGGGAGGAAAATCTATATGGCTGCTGTTGTTTTAATTGGTTCTCAATGGGGGGACGAGGGAAAGGGCAAGATAACGGATTTCCTAGCCGAAAAAGCGAATGTTGTTGTAAGGTACCAGGGCGGGAACAATGCAGGTCACACGGTTGTTGCAAATGGAGAAGAGTTTAAACTTCATCTAATTCCTTCGGGAATTCTCTATGCAGACAAGACTTGCGTGATTGGCAATGGAGTGGTGATTGATCCGAAGGTCTTGTTAGAGGAATTAGATTACCTTGCCAAGCGAGGTATTAAGACGGGAAAGCTAGTCATTAGCAGTAATGCCCATGTCATAATGCCTTACCACAGAGTGCTTGACGGCTTGGAAGAAGAGGCACGCGGTGAGCATAAAATTGGAACCACAGGACGTGGAATCGGTCCGGCTTATATGGATAAGGCGTCGAGGATTGGGATTAGAATTATTGATCTCTTAGATAAGGATGAGTTTGCTGAGAAACTACGGCGTAATTTAGTCGAAAAAAACAACTTGTTCGTGAAAGTCTACGGTAAGGCAGCACTTAAATTTGAAGAAATTTATGAAACCTATCTTGGTTATGCGGATAGAATTCGTTCGATGGTGACCGATAGTTCGCTTACCATTGATGTAAGCATTCAAGCAGGAGAGAAAGTCCTCTTTGAGGGGGCACAAGGGACCTTGCTTGACATAGATCATGGGACTTACCCGTTTGTCACATCATCTCATCCGATAGCCGGAGGGGCTTGTATAGGAGCAGGGGTTGGGCCAACGCGTATTAATCGTGTAATTGGGGTTATTAAGGCCTATACTACGCGTGTGGGAGAAGGCCCTTTCCCTACAGAATTATTAGAGGAGACCGGAGAAGAAATGCGGAAGAATGGACATGAGTTTGGAACCACTACCGGCCGCGCGCGTCGATGCGGTTGGTTTGATGCGGTTATTGCCAGATATGCTGTTCGTGTGAGCGGAATTTCGGATTTTGCTATAACAAAACTAGATGTTCTTACGGGATTTGAGACATTAAGGATCTGCGTTGGGTATCGTGTAGAGGATGAGATTATCCGAGAATTCCCACAGAGTCAAAAGATATTCAAGAAATGCCAACCAGTTTATGAGGAAATGCCTGGTTGGAAAGAAGATATTACACAAGTCCGCCGCTTCGAGGACCTGCCCCAGGCAGCCCAAAATTATATCCTCAGGATTGAGGAATTGTCGGGTGTACCAGCTACTTTGGTAGCAATTGGTCCTGGACGTGAACAAACAATTGTACGCGGGGAAATTTTTAGTTAAGAAAAACATTGACACTTCTAATACTTTCGTGTAGAATTCTAATTCGTGGTACAAATATTGGGCCATTAGCTCAGTCGGCTAGAGCACCTGACTTTTAATCAGGGTGTCCCGCGTTCGAGTCGCGGATGGCCCACCATAACAGAATTGACCGTTTTAGCCATGTTGGCATAGCAGATGATTTACGGCAGTGAGAAATTCTAATCTCATTCCATAAAATCGGAAGCTGTGTCCAGCATGGCTAAAATTTGTATTAAGGGCTCAACGAACAATATTTTTTAGGGCAGACGCTTTGATTATGTCATTGGGCTAACCTGGGTATAAAGAGTAAGTCAAAGCAACTCTATATTCTGCACATAGATCTGTCAGGATCTATGTGCAGAATATAGAGTTAATATTTGTGTTATTCTTTGCTATTTGAACCCTATAATTGGGTGATTGGGACTGGAAACTGGGTGGATGATATGGATAAACTTGTTCAAGCAAAGCAACTTGAATATCATCAAAAGAGTAGAGTAAGTATGATTTATACCCTAGTATCCATCTTATTAGCCTTAGGAATTGCGCTCGTATTAGGGACAATCATGAGTAAAAAGATATCTGATCAGATTGTTGCGATTGCCAATAATGCAGATGAAATTGCAAAGGGTAATTTGAAAGTAAAGAGTCTCAATATTAGTTCCAAAGATGAATTAGGACAACTAGGAAGAGCTTTTAAAACTATGACCGAAAATTTGATTGGGCTTGTTGAACAAGTGTCATCGTCCTCAAGGCAAGTTGCTTCCTCATCTCAACAATTGAGTATAGGAGCAGAACAATCTGCACAAGCCTCACATCAAGTCGCATTAGCTATAACGGAAGTTTCCTTGGGTGCTGAAAAACAGCTGAGTGCAGTCAATGAGACATCCGCAAGCGTAGAGGAAATGTCGGCAGGAATCCAGCATATGTTAGAGAATGCTAAAGTAGTCGTAAAGTCCTCAGAAAAAACTGCCCTTTCTGCTTCTGAGGGAAGTCAAGCCATTGACAAGACGATACAGCAAATGGTCAATATTGAAAGAACAGTAACAGGGTCAGCGGATATGGTTACCAATTTAGGAGAGCGTTCTAAAGAAATTGGACAAATTGTGGATACCATTTCCGGGATAGCAGCTCAGACAAACCTCCTCGCCTTAAATGCAGCCATTGAAGCTGCGCGAGCAGGTGAACAGGGAAGAGGATTCGCTGTAGTAGCGGATGAGGTCCGGAAATTAGCAGAAGAATCGCAAGAAGCGTCTAAACAGATTGCCACGCTGATCAGTGGTATTCAACAAGATACGCAAAAGGCCGTTTTATCGATTAATGAGGGTACTCATCAAGTCAAACTTGGAACAGAGGTTGCTGAAACTGCAGGCCAAGCATTTAACGAAATATCAGAATTGATTAATCAGGTTTCGTCTCAGATTGAGGAAATCTCTGAAGAGATTCGACAGATGGCTGCAGGCAGCGAAAGAATAGTCTCATCCATATCGGATATCAATGAGACTAGTAAGGAAATCACTGGACAGACACAAACTGTGTCTGCAGCAACGGAAGAACAATCAGCCTCAGTTGAGGAAATAGCCTCTTCAAGTTAGGTATTAGCTAATATGGCGGAAGAATTACAGGAAACTTTAAAAATGTTTAGTATTTAAAACTATTAAATCTAGTTAAAGCCAAAAGATAGAGACTAAACAATCACGTAGGAGTGCATAAGTGATGCGTACTAATTTGTAATTATAGGAAGACAGTGATTAAACATAAAGTGTTTAGTTACTGTCTTCTTAAGTTTCCCTTAAAACCAACATCGAATAAACTGAAGTGAAAACAATATATAATTATTATTCGTGCAAAATGCGTTCTTTTGGGCCCATATTATAAAAAAAGCAGAATTTGATGAAATTTGGGAAAAATATATAGAATTATTGTTTTCCTTGTGCTATAGTCAGATAAAAGGAACAATAAAATATCGAAAAGGATCTTTCCGATATTACATAAGGCTATTGACAAAGGCAAACTTAGCGAAAGCTGAGGACGCAAAGCTACGGGTCTTCCACGTAAGGGTGATGATAGCCGAGCTGCCACTCCGGGACTCTGTCGTGCCTTAAGGGGGGCGATTTTTTTGTAGTCAAAAAAATTATAGGGCATTTTCATTATAGGTTATTTTAAAGCAAATTAGATAAAGGGGGACAGGAGAGAAATGACGAAGATAAAGTACCGCATTATTCTTTTGTTAGTGACAACAGCACTTATTATGGGTTCAATTCTCGGAGGGTACAGTATTTATAATTTAATAGCAGCAGAACAAACTAACTTAAAACAATATCGAGATACCTTGTACGAACAATTTGATCGTAATGTTAAGCTTCAAGTACAGACAGCTCACAGTTTAGTTCAAGATATTTATGCCAGTCAACAAAGAGGAGAATTAACTCAGGAAGAGGCAAAGAAGAAAGCAGCCGATTTAGTAAGAAATTTACGGTTCGATAATGGCAACTACTTTTGGATTGATACCACAGAGGGGGTAAATGTTGTTCTCCTCGGGAGAGATACTGCTGAGGGCAAGTCGCGTTATGATTCCAAAGACAGTGATGGTAAACTATTCGTACAGGACTTTATTAAGAATGGCACTCAAGTGGATGGAGGTTATTCAGATTATAAATTTGCTAAGCCAAATGAAACTGAAGCGTTACCAAAGAGAAGTTATACATTGTTATTTCAACCCTATAATTGGGTGATTGGAACTGGGAACTGGGTGGATGATATTGATAAACTTGTTGCGGCAAAGGAACTTGATTATCAGCAAAAGGGCAGAGTAAGTATAATCTATACTTTAGTATCCATATTATTGGCCTTAGGAATAGCACTCGTCTTAGGGACGATTATGAGTAAAAAGATTTCCAATCAGATCGTTGCGATGGCAACTAGTGCAGAGGAGATTGCCAAAGGGAATCTTAAAGTAGAGGGACTCAATATTAGTTCTAAAGACGAATTAGGTCAACTAGGAAGAGCTTTCAAAACTATGACTGAAAACTTAATCCAGCTTGTTGAACAAGTGTCATCCTCCTCGAGGCAAGTTGCTGCCTCATCCCAACAATTGAGTATAGGAGCAGAACAATCTGCACAAGCCTCGCAGCAAGTTGCATTATCAATATCGGAAGTTTCCTTGGGTGCTGAAAAACAGCTGAGTGCAGTCAATGAGACATCCGCAAGCGTAGAGGAAATGTCGGCAGGAATTCAGCATATGTTAGAGAATGCTAAAGTAGTCGTAAAGTCTTCGGAAAAAACTGCCCTTTCTGCTTCTGAGGGAACTCAAGCCATTGACAAGACGATTCAGCAAATGGTCAATATTGAAAGAACAGTAACAGGGTCAGCGGATATGGTTACTAATTTAGGAGAGCGTTCTAAAGAAATTGGACAAATTGTGGATACCATTTCTGGGATAGCAGCTCAGACAAACCTCCTCGCTTTAAATGCAGCCATTGAAGCTGCGCGAGCAGGTGAACAAGGAAGAGGGTTTGCTGTAGTAGCGGATGAGGTCCGGAAATTAGCAGAACAATCGCAAGAAGCGTCTAAACAGATTGCCACGCTGATCAGTGGTATTCAACAAGATACGCAAAAGGCGGTTTTATCGATTAATGAGGGCACACAACAAGTTAAACTGGGAACACAAGTAGCTGAGACCGCAGGCCAAGCATTTAATGAAATAACGTCATTAATTAATCAGGTTTCGTCCCAGATTGGGGAGATATCGGAAGAGATCCAACAAATGGCTATGGGTAGTGAAAGAATAGTCGCATCGGTTTCAGATATATATGAGACAAGTAGAGATATTACTGGCCAGACGCAAACTGTGTCTGCTGCGACGGAGGAACAGTCGGCCTCGGTAGAAGAAATTGCCTCTTCGAGTCACGTATTAGCTAATATGGCGGAGGAACTGCAACAAACTTTGAAGAAATTTAATTATTAAGTAACTTATGTTAAAGACCTAAAGAGATAGGAACGGTATTTAATATCGTTCCTATTCTAGTTATATCATGCCTGAACAGTTTCTTGAAATTTAACAGTGTATTGCAAAGACAAAAAAGTAGATGATATATGGAATTCTGTTTTTCAAGAAAAAGGGTGGAATTTTAAAATTCACTATAAAGCTCGTTAGAATTATATAGAAAAGTCTTGACAGAGATAGCAACATAGTGTAATATTCATATTTGTGAGTGTCCTTTAAATATTTCTTTACTTTAAGTCGGATTTAAAAGTATTTTAGAGTGTTGAGATACTGACATTTATAAGGCCCGTTGGTCAAGCGGTCTAAGACACCGCCCTTTCACGGCGGTTACACGGGTTCGAATCCCGTACGGGTCACCAAAAAATTTAATGCCTCGGTAGCTCAGTCGGTAGAGCAGAGGACTGAAAATCCTCGTGTCGGCGGTTCGATTCCGTCCTGAGGCACCATAATGTCTAGCTAAGGAAATTAGGTAAGTTGTTTATACTATAAAAAATAGCTCTCAAGGTTCTGTAATTTCCTCTGGAAAAAACAGAACCTTATTTGTCGTAATTTGAAGTTTTAAGGTGTTTGCCATTGGTTTGTAGTATTTACATCAGAGTGACCCCCGCTTCTTAAGTTTATAGCAATCTTGAATTAAGTTTACTTTATGAGAAATACTAGAAGCATGATCGTCTTTAAGGGCGGGAAAGCCGACAAAGTTTTATTGAATGAAATATTTAATTTAAGATTTTCCGTAATCAGACTTATAGAATAAGGTTGGTGAAATCTGTGCCATTACCTGAGAATAACTTACTGTTTGGGTTCGCGCCAAGATTGACGGCAGAACAACGGGAATATGTTGATGCGATATTCGATTATCAATTAGTGATGGTCAATGCTAAAGCAGGAACTGGAAAAACAACTCTTGCAGTTGCTTGTGCTAAACTCTTTAAGCAACCACTAACATATATTTTTAATCCAGTTCAGGAATCTGCGATGGGTTTCAGACCGGGAACCCAATCTGAGAAGGAAAGCATCTACCATCAACCATTGATGGATGCTCTCTTAGAAATCAATGAGAATCCTGCTCAGTGTGTATATAATGAAGAGGCACTGGTCAATGAAGCTATTCGCAGGAAGGTAAGTATGAAACGGGTAATGGATAGTATTTGGTGTTATCCTAAAACCCCCTTATTTCTTAGAGGCACTAATCTTAAGGAAATGACTATAATTATTGATGAGTGCCAGAATTTTACGGTTCAAGAATTAAGAAAAATATTCACTAGAGTACATGATTCATGCAAAGTAATATGTATCGGCCATTCAGGTCAAATTGATATCCCTGTTGCTAAAAGTGGTTTTGTCCCATATATGGAACACTTTAAGAGTCAACCTTATTGCAAGATTCTAACGTTGACGAAAAACTTTCGTGGAGATCTTGCAAATTGGGCAGACTCAATTTAGAGTAACTGAAAGTGAACTTAGAGACGAAATACAAATAACGAGAATAACGCTTATTGTTTTAAGTACTAATTCATAAAATAGTATGAGTTGACATATTCGGTCCTAGCGCTTATAATTTTCTTTGTTGGGAAAAGGGTCTAATGGTCTAAAGAGGCTAAAAGGATAACCCTTTATATAATTAAGCGGACGTGGCTCAGCGGTAGAGCATTGGCTTCCCAAGCCGAGGATCGCGAGTTCGAATCTCGTCGTCCGCTCCATATGAAATGTAGGCACTGCAAGGGATTGCAGTGCTTTTTTATGTTGTATGGGAAGTGTAGATAATAGTTTTGACGACAACTTGACGACAACTAGCTTTTAAAAAGAAAAACCGGATTTTTCCGGTTTATTTTATCGCCTTTATTAAATTGCTAAATCGAGAGACAGCCCGGATTTTGCCTTCTGGAGTACTATGACCGTAAATATCTAATGTGGTACTGGTTTTGGCATGTCCAAGGAGGTCGCTCACATTAACTGGGTTTTCACCATCATCTAAAAGCAAGGTTGCCACCGTATGCCGCAAATCATGAACCCTTAGGAGTTTGATTCCGGCTGTTTTGGTAATTGCAGCATGTTTTCTATTTAGATTCCGCGGCTCAATGGGTGTACCATAAGCAGTTGTAAATAATAGACCGCTGTCTATATAGTCAGGACCCAAAAGGATTTTTTCTTGACGTTTTAAAGATTGGAAGCGCTTAATTTCTTTAATGACTTTGGGCAATAGAGGAATAACTCGTTTGCTCTTTTTTGACTTCGGTTGAGAGAAAATAAGTTTTGATTTTTCCTCCCCTTCTAACTTTTTGCGCTTAATAGTTTGGATGATATAAACTTCCCCTTTATTGGGGTCAAAACAATGATCAGGAATCCCTAAGAGTTCTCCTTTCCTTAACCCAGTCGTTAATTCTAGAAGAAAAACAGCATAGAGCCGGTCTTCTTTTAGAGCTGCTAAATAACAATCCACTTCTTCGGGGGAGTAGGTATCAAACTCTTTGTATACGATGCTGGGCAACTCGACATCTTCTGCAGGGTTCGACGGGATTTTTCTAAGTTTTTTGGCCTTAATTAGAGCGCCGTTAATCAACTGATACATCATATGCAAGCGCCGAGTTGATAGTCCGCCCTCTTTTCCGTCCAGGCGCCCAGATTCGGCCTTGTAATTAAAGAACTCCTGCAAGGTAATAGATTGTACTTTAGTTAAGAGATGATGCCCTAGTAAAGGGATTATATGCTTCTTAGCTAAATCTACATAGTCTGAATATGTTTCAATACGAATTTTATTGGGCATTGGTTTCTTATAGACATACAGCCATTGTAGAAGCCAGTCGCCAAAGGTTTCTTTTTCCGGTTCTATATATTGACCGGTTCTTAGTTTATATTTTAACTCTACAAGTTTTTCTTCTACTTCCGATTGTGACTTGCCATATAAGGATTTTCGCTTAGGTTTACCGGTCAAAGGATGATATCCGGTAGTAACCTTTGTTTCCCAACGCCCATCGGCACGCTCACTAATTCTTGTTCCTTCATTATTGGCCCGCTTCCCTACTTTCTTTTTCGGTTTTTTCTTTTTAGCAGTCTCTTCTGTCATATGAACATCTCCACTTTGGGGCTCTATATAGAAAAACTCCGCACTTTTTCCTTAGGAAAAGGTGCGGAGCGCTAGGCCCTCTGAAAATTTTTGATGCTCTGGGTCTCAGGCCGGTTTCGGCAACAGGTCCGCTGGCATATTTCAATTATTTTGCAAAATAATATTGTAAAGCAGAGCGGGGAAATTCATCCCATAGCCGTCCTTCTAAAAGACGGCCTGTTTTATATTTTTGGACTCAGATTTCTCCTATCAGGTTTAATTATAGCATACTTCCTCGCCGGAACGCACGTTCTACTCCTATTTATTACAAAGTATAATATATATTGATCAAGACTTTTTAGTATAAACCTTCCTTAGTATTACATGATTTTCTATTGAAAACTCCTTAATGAGGTTTACATATTATTAAATAAAGACACAATATAGGATATATAAGGAAACTAGGTTATTGAATAAGAGTGCTTGGAGCATCTATCATTAATCGATGTTTCCTTTTTAATATTGTGTAAAATACTTATGAATTATTAACTTACCTAACCAAATAATTCCAAACACGATTCCTGCAAGTGTAATATTGATAACTGCGAAGTATATTAAGTAAATATTATTTGCATGTGTAGCACTATCTCCATGTAGTATCATATTATCTTTAGCTATATTGAGGTAAGGTATAATAAATATATTCATAATAAGAATAATGAAAGTACCAATAAAAGAATTTCGCATAAATAGCATCCTTTCTAAATAACAAATATATCTAAAACAAATCTAACTAGGTAATGCTTCGCCATTAGTTATCAGCAAAGCGTCTCAGTGAAATTACTCGCTTTTTTGCTGCTGGAAGCCATTGGGATGAAGAACTGTTATTGAAAAATATCGTAACTATAAGTTGTTTGTTGAAGCTTTAGAGTATAATAACCCCCTAATATCCATATGATTTCGCTGTTACTTTAGCCTCCCAATCGGCCCTAATCTCCATCGGATCATGCCGCATATCAAGCCCAACGATATAGCCAACTTTAGGAAGGTCATTTTCAATATGAGAGACTTCATGGAGAAAAACCTTGGTTTGAGTTTGCCAATTTAAATTAGAATTAATTACAATATGATAAATATCCTTACGTGACTTATAGACAAAACCAGCAATATCAGCGCAAAGATTTAGTTTATGGACCTTTATATCGTGAGTCGCCATAGCTTCTATAGGATTTTCATATATTAAGTCAATCAATACACCCATTCAGTCACTTCCTGTTGATTCATGTCGAAATTTATGTATATAACAAGAACTGCTTTCCTTTAATAGGAGAGCAGTTCTTATTCGTCAGCTTCTTCATCTTCAATTGCTTTAATAATTCGAATAACTTTCTTTATGGATTGTGGGGTAAGATCACGAGCTTGTTTAAACATTAATTGAAGGTCTTCACGCTGTGAAATTTCTTCCCAAAACTCAGCTAACTCAGGGTCGCTAGTGATAGCGGCTTTAATTTTTTCGGTGGGGTCATTGTAGTTAAGAGGAGTATCTCTAACAAAAGGGTAGGAGTGAAGAGAAACTTGATCAGGGCCTTTTTCACATAAGTAGCCAGCTGCTTTCATAAGTTCTTCATAACTAATCCCTAACGGTTTAGCGAGCTTTTTCAAAATGTCAGGAGAAGGAATTCCTGCTTTACCATTAATCATTTTTGAGATATAAGAATGATCAATATCTGCTAACATTGCAAGTTGGCGATAGGAATATTTTTTATTTTTAATAAGGTTACTCAAATAATCTGCAAAATCCATGAAAACACACTCCTAACTATATTTTATAGTAATTCATATGTTGAATTTATGCAACAAAATGCACAAAATATATGGGTAAAATATTCACCAGACAGTGTTGACTTTATTCACCGCGCTGATATAATAAAATAAGGCGGTGAAAGTTATCAACAAAGGAGATGTTTGATTTGGCAAAATTGATGTTAAATAAAGATGCTTTTGTAAAAGCTCTCAGAAACTTACGAACAACAAAAAAGTTATCAGATATAGCTAAAGATATGGATATTGATAGATCTCATCTATACAAGGTGTTAAACAAAAATCAAGAGCCAGGCAGGAAGTTTATTGAAGGGGCTTTAAAAGTTTTTCCAGAAATAAGTTTTAACGAGTTATTTTTTTTAACCAATGTGGTGAATAAATTCCCCGGTAATTCTCAAGAAGAAATAAAATTAAACCCATAACAATTCAGCATAAATGAATCATAAGGAGAGAGAGGTGAAGAATCCATGGAAAAAATACAAAGCGAAACACAGTCTACACTTGAGATTAGATGGGAAAGCTTGCCTTTAGTTCTTTCAGTGGAGCAAGTAGCTGAATTAGTTGATGTAGGAACCCAACAGATTTATGATCTGTCTCGAACTAAGGATTTTCCTGCTAGACGATTTGGAAGGATCATCAAAATATCTCGTGATGCTCTACGGCAATGGATGGGTGAAGATATACACAAGCCGATGGATGGAGGATGGCAGGATGAATCAAATACGATGTCCCTCGTGCGGCAAACTGCTGGGAGAATATGAACTTAAAGGTTCAATAATCTTAAGCATTATCTGTAAACGGTGTAAAAAGCTTGTTGAGTTAAAAATCTTTGTTAGTCCTAAAGAAAATCAGAAGTAAAAATGTTGAATACTTAGCCCTTAACTACATTCAACTTTGAGACTAATTATATTCAGTAATATTTTACCATCAAACAGGTATACTTCCTATCTTTTTATGAGGCACAAAAGAGAATGGAGGGGTCAGGATGAAAAAAGAGCTGAATTTAAGGGTCTTAGTTAGAACCGTACCCCATCCCCATCCTCAACCTCAAGCAACAATTGACCTGATTGCTAATATTTTGGTTAATCAGCTTATTAAAAGATGAAAACCATGAGATGACTTCGATGCATCAAACCCAAGCACTAAATAAGGTGAAGGATATTTCGCTTGAAGCGGTAGTGAAACCAGATAACCTTATAAAAGAGTTAAAGGCTGCTTCCTGATCAGACAGGAACGTACTAAAGAGATCCTCGGCTGGCTCTGCTGGGAATAAGTTCAGAAGGAGAAAAAAGCATGAACGAATACTATTTACTTAGAGCAAAGGAGCAGAATGAGGACTTGCAGACAGACAGGATAAGAAAAGGTTTAAAGGTCAGTCTTACTGATAAAGAGCATAGCAGTTTAAAGCTACTGGCTTATAAAGCAGGATTCAAGAGTGCCGGAGAGCTTTTATCATCTTTTGTTGGCGACTTAACTGATTGGCATACTAATGGATCTGATGAGAGTGACCTTGCCAGTGAGTGGTATGAGAGGGCTTTTGGCATGAGTGAGCACTATACCAACTTTATTCACTACCTTTATAACCATGACTATACCCTGGAAGACATTGCGGACATGCTCGAAGATGAGGATTATTTTGAGGATGTATATGAAAGATACATAGATGAAAATGAGGGAAAGACAAACCAGACCAGAGAAGAATGCATAAACGTTATTAAAGAACTGATAGAGAAAGGAGAGGAGCTATAAGTAACAAGGGTTCCAGTTGAGGCTGCTGAAACTGGTTTGAAAGGAATGGTTTAATTGGATATTAGTTCGTTTGAAAAGGTATGGGAAACTGAATACCTCTGTGATCGGGTGAAGCGGATCACAGAAGATGTTATAAAAAAGGCAATTATGAATGTGCTCTAGATTACCTTAGAATGATACGCCAGAAAGCTGCAGATGCTGAATATTTCATCAAACATAACTCGCCCGCCTGATGAGCGTCAATACGCCTTGGGTCCGCTGGGTACGGATCGAAACCTCCATCCGGGAGGTCGCGGGAACCCAATTAGCCGCAATTTAATATGTTCAGTAGAGGTTCGGTAAAGTCGGACGGAAGGGTGTGGGCGAAGCTATGTCCAAGGCAAATACAAAAAATCAGGCTGTACAGAAAAACATCGGGCGTCCGATGGGCAGAAAAAACAGTTCCATCAGAGCTGATCGAATGGAAATCATCCAGACGGTCGCGGAAAAACTTATCACTGGCATGGCTACGGCCTCATCCTCAGAGCTGGCCCAGGCCATCTGGCCGGAATTATCTCAGGATAAAGTGGGTCTTAATGCCAAATCTAAAACCGTTCGCCTGGCCCTCCAAAATATCACCGAAAATCCAGAACTTGCAGTTGTCCCCAAAGAAGCTCTCATAGCAGCTCTAGCCGAAAGAGCAGGGCAAAAAAAAGCCCCGAAAGATACCGAAAAAGAAAAGAAGGCAAAAGAGGCTACCCGCCGATCACGGTTGGAGTTGCAAAAAAAAGACTGGCTGAGTCAGCCCATTCGGCTTATGGAGAGTCGGATTAAAGCAACGATCAAAGAGTCTTTAGGAATTTTTGTAGGGGAAGGAGTGGCACAACCAAGCCCTATGCCATGCTTTGATGTTAAGGTGGCTGGCAATATCTTTACCAGAGAATCTGTCCTGCGTGTGCTGGAACTCGAACTTAAGATTCAGCTACATACAGCACTTCGGTACACCTGGAATGGGGAAGAGGCCTGGGAGTTTCTGATGAAAGCTAAGGAACTGATCAGGATCAAAAAGAAACTCTATAAATCTATAGGGCTCAGCTGGGAAGAAACAAATAACCTGGCCCACCAGGCCAAGCAGCTGCGGGATGACGTTGAACAAGCTTACGAGAAAATGAACGATAGAAAGGGTTGGGCCGATCCCGATCTCAATGCAAGTCAGCAGCTTTCAAGCTATGACCAAAAAAACAAAGTCATGCAACATCACACCGAACAAGTTGAATCCTGGGCTGCCGAAAAGTTACCGGTAGAAGTAGAGATAGCTTCAGACACAAGATATCCCGACGCGGACAAACCGTGGAAGGGGAGGCCGCTAATTAAACCAGATGTACAAACTGATTCTCATATTTATGGATTAGGTACAAAATTAAAAGAATTTGATGATGATATCGTAGATTTTGAAATAGCCAGCATTATGAGCAAACGACTTCTACGAATAGCTGGTCTACAAAAAGAAAAGGCCTCGGACAAAGCCGAGGGTCAAAGAAAAATATTAAGCACATTATAAGTCATATCGGAACGTGTAAAGGCATTGTAACCGGTTCATAAGTAAGCCTCTCAGAAATACAGATCTGTGGGGCTTTTTGAGCGCAGAGTGACCGCCCAAGAGGGCGGGTAATGCGGCAAGTCGGTCACAAGCCCGGCGAAAACGCTAACTTTTTACGAAAGGAAAGATGTAAATGAATCAATGCGAAATTATTGCTATAGCCAACCAAAAAGGAGGCGTAGGCAAAACTACCACAACCATCAATCTTGGTTATTCCTTAGCCGAGAGGGGGAAAAGAGTTCTACTTGTTGACTGCGATCCCCAGTCCAATCTCACCATGAGTTTTGGCATCGACCGACCAGACGAGCTTCCCATAACGCTCTATCACCTTATGACAGATATCATCGAAGAGAAAGAACTACCTCAGAGAAGTGATTACATTCTTTCCTTCAATAACCTCGATATCCTGCCTTGTAGCATCGAATTAGCAGCTGTCGAGGTCAATTTAGTTACTGCCATGAGCCGAGAGATTACCTTAAAGGCCATCCTTGATCAACTTAGACCCTACTATGATCACATCATCATCGACTGCATGCCCTCATTAGGCATGCTAACGATTAACGCCCTGGCTGCCTGTGACCGGGTCCTGATTCCCGCAGCTCCCCAATATCTATCAGCGAAGGGACTGGAACTACTCCTAAAAAATATTATTCGAGTTAAACGCCGCATCAACCCTAGTATCGAGATTGATGGTATTCTCATAACAATGTTTACTGAAAGGACAAAACTCAGCAAAGAAATCGTCAACCTCATCAATGAGTCCTACGGAAACCATATCAAAATCTACGAAAACAAAATTCCCGTGTCAGTCAAAGTGGGCGAAGCCGTTCTTAAGTACAAGAGCATTGTGGAATTTGATCCTAACGGCAAAGTTGCTGTAGCCTACAAGAACTTTGTAAAGGAGTACGCGGATGAGTGAAAGAAAACTCTTATCTCTTGAAGATATGTTTGGTGGTCCGATTGAAGAAACACCTATAGAAAGGAATAAGGAAGCGATCACTGAATTAGAAATTTGCAACCTTGTCCCTTTTGAAAATCATCCATTTAAACTTTATACTGGCGAACGATTAGACAATATGGTAGAGAGTATTAAAGAAAACGGTGTTATTCAACCTATTGTAGTTAGGCTAATTGCTGACAATAAATTTGAGATTCTAGCGGGGCATAACCGTGTTAATGCCTCTCGATTAGCCGGGCTTACCAAAATCAGAGCAGACATACGGGAAAATATCAGTGATGATGAAGCCGCCTTAATTGTTACTATTTCCAATTTTGAACAGCGATCACCCTCGGATATGTTGCCGTCAGAGTTGGCGAAATCCTTAAAAATGCAGCTTGAAGCAGCCAAGGCAACTGGAAAAAAACAAGAGCTAATTAATGAGCTAAAAACGCCCCAAAAGCCGCATGAATACAGGAATTCAGAGGGGTCTGCTCAAGTTGAGCAGCGGCGATGGAGTGTAGAGAAAGTAGCAGATAATAACAAAATGTCCCGAGCTAATATCCAACGATATATCCGACTCAATGAGCTCATTACAGACCTCCTTGATCGGGTGGATAACAACGAAATTGCATTTATTCCAGGGTTCCATCTATCTTATCTATCTAAAAACGAGCAGCAAATAATTCAAGATATTATTTCAATTAACAATTTCAAACTAGACATAGTTAAAGCGGAAAGAATGAAAGACCTATCGGAGCGAGGCAAATTAACAGGCGATAAGATCTATTCAATTCTTTCTGGTGAAGATGACCAAAAAACGAAAAAGCCAGCCGGAATTAAACTTAAACCCAAATTGGTAACGACATTTTTTAATGCTGGTCAGAAACCAGCAGAGATTGAGCGAATCATAGAGAGGGCACTAATTTTATATTTCGAACAAGAAAGGGGAATAAATCATGCCGACTGAAAATCAAGAACTTAAACAATTCAAGGACCTACTCATCAAGCTTACCGAACCAAACGAATCTGAAAAAGAAATTCTAAACCTTTATCTTGAGCAATATGGGCTAAACCTTTTCGATCATCTTTACTTAGTGGATCTCTCTTTACCCATACTGGAAAAACTTGATGCTATTCGCATTCTTATAACGGCAAGGAAGGAGGAGCTTCAGTGAATTCTTTTAGTGATCAGTATTTGACTGAGCTTTTTCTAAATGGCTTGGCCGGACTTACCGGCCTATCTTACGCTCAGCTTAAAGAGTATGCTGAATCCAATTCTATTTTTAATATTGTTGATTATCCGGATCTAGTCCATCCGTCTCCTGAGCAGTTAGCGAAAATTGAACTGCTAAAAGAATTGATCAAAAGTTACAATGTGCTGAGGACTATAGAAGATTCAAGGTTGGAATTGAGTAACTCTTCTGTCGTAGGTAAATATTTTGTATCTTTTTTGGAAGGTAAGAGAGATAAGGAAGTGTTTATGGTTACCTTCCTAGATACAAAGCTTAAGGTAATTGAAACGAGGGTAGTGAGTGAAGGAGATATCGATTCGGCTGCTGTTTATCCGAAAGATATTTTAAAGAGAGCGTTGGATTGCAGGTGTTCTTCAATTTTCTTAGCACATAATCATCCCAGCGGAGATCCAACACCAAGCACAGAGGATATAGCTATAACGCAAAGACTGGTTAACATTTTTGAACCGTTGGGCATTGGGGTTAAGGATCATTTCATTGTAGGAGGGATGAGTTATTATTCCCTAAGAGAACAGGGAGCGTCTTGCTTCAATAGCAAGGATATCGCAAATTATGAACCGATTTATTATAACGATTCTTTGGCTGACGAACTTGAATTGGAGCCTTAAAGGCCGGGAGAAGCTTAAAAGAACAATTGGTAACAATTGAACTCAATAATCTTAAGGCGCAAAATACTGCGTCTTTTTTTAATACCGCAAATTCATTGAAAGGAGGTAAATCTGCATGGGAAAGCTTTTCACCGATGAGCAGATTGCTCAGGCTAACCAGATCAATATTCTCGAATACGCCCGTCAGGCTGGTTATTCCGTTGAGAAAATCACACCCAAAGAATACAAAATTCCTGGCTTTGGCGGTTTACGTATTGACGGTGCTGGTCGCAAATGGAACTGTTTTTCGGCTAATGCAGGCGGGGGGCCAATCCAATTTGTCATGTACACAGAGAAAAAAAGCTGGGTAGAGGCAGTAAAACAGCTACTTAGTCTAAGTCAAAATCAAAATAATTTTCTTTATCGGACTTCAAGGGATATTGAAAAAGAAACTGAGGAAAAAGGCGAGTTTGTTCTCCCTGAAAAAAATAGCACCTACAAGCACGTCTTTGCCTATCTGATTAATACACGAAAGATAGACAAGGATATTGTTATTTCTATGGTCAAACAGAAAAAGATTTATGAAAACACTCATCGATCCTGTGTCTTCGTTGGCTATGATCAGGAAGGCATCTCCAGATATGCGTCAGTTCGCAGCACGAATACTACCGGCAGCAGCTATCGCGGAGACGTCGCAAATTCCGATAAAGCCTTTGCTTTTAGTATCAAAGGATTGAGCAACACCATCCGAGTTTTTGAATCCCCTATTGATGCGTTGAGTTATACTGCATTCCTTAAGCAGTTTGGGTCAGAGAATAAGGACCACATGTTGGCACTTGGCTGTCTTGGTGATGTATCGCTTGAACATTACTTAAAAGGCCATCCAGAAATCAATCGAATTATTTTCTGCCTGGATAATGATCAATGGGGGCACCAGGCTCTCGATCGGTGGGTAGAAAAGTACAAACCGAATTACGCAGTAGCTCATCATTTCCCCAAGGGAAAAGATTGGAATGAGGATTTAGTTTCTTTTTTCAAAGAGATGGAGCAAAGGAGGGAAGCAGAAGCAACGTTAGACCTGGAAAGCGAAGAAGAGGCTATAATTTAGCCGAATAAAGGAGGCTGACCATGAAGACTGATTTGGAATCAGATGGTTCACCGTTAAGGTATGCAATATCCAATGATAAGGTTGTTCTTGTTTCAGCAAGTGTAAGGAATATAGCCTATTTAGCGGAAAGTTTTAATCAATATCCTCCATTAAATAACGCAGCTACTATTCAGGAAAAGGAAGCTATTGCAAAAGAAGCATTTGAAGCAGAAGGTTACAAAGAAAATGTAGATTTTGTGTTTGTTCCGGTAGAAGAGTTGAAAGAGGAAGTCGATAGATACAACCAAGAGAATTGTGAGAAAGAGGAGTTTGAAGAAGCTGAAGGCTCTGCAGTGGACCTAGAAGAAGACTGCGAAGAAGGTATGGAACTCTGAAACCCAATTCTTGGGCAGCGTTAATTAATAAGACCGTAAAAAATTGTGCTGCTTTGGTCAATTCTGAGTACGCAATCAGGGTTTTGAGGGGAGACCATTATGAAGATGAGCCAAATAATGCAAATATGCCTTCAATTGTTGACAGCAATGGGGGCATTTCTTTTTCAGTATCACCGCCCCAGATTGCGTCTTATGTCCCGGCAAGCTTCCTACTTGGGTGCTCACGCACCCCAGTAGCTTGTTGGGAGTGCCTCCCAAACCCTCTTATGGGGACTGCGTCCCCAAACCCCTCTTGGATATTGAACAGAGGATTGAAAGGCGGGTAGTATATGTCAAACAGAGAAGATTGGTTCGCAGTTTCTTCATTTTTGTACTCAGGGATCTCAAGCAAAATTAGTTTTTGCAAGGACTTTCCGACGCTTGCCACTCCTGAAAATTTGAAGGAGTTGGAAGATGCCATAAATATTTATTCGAAAAATTGCATGACAAGTGTCAAATATTTACGAGAGGATTATGAGCGCTTAGTTAAACAGTCCATGGAGGTTGAATACAAGAGAGAAGCCTCTCAAGAAAACATCCTTGCAAGAACTATTGAAGATTATAGAAAACAGGAAAGATTTGATCCTCAGCAACTTAAGCAAATTGAGATCGGTTTGGAAAAGGGAATTGATGTTTCAAAGTACGCTGATCCTTCCTATGACGTAGATCAAATGCTGGAGATCCGTTGGGGCCTGGAGGATGGCGTGGATGTGAATTCCTATGCTGATCCGAAGCTTACCCCAAGAGAAATGGAAAGAAAACGGCTAAATATGAATTGGGGTAGCAAAGTCAGTGAGGAAGTAGAAGTCGAAGTGAAAGATGAATATGACATGGAAATCTAACCTATTAAGAGGTGAGGATGAGTGAGAGCTAAGCCAAAGCGAGTTGTGATTTGGGTTACAGAAGAAAAAAAGAAAGTACTTAAGGAAAAAGCGAAAGCCGCCGGTAATTGCCATCTTTCTGACTACATACTCCAGATGGAGGAACGAGGAATCATCTACGTGGTCGAAGACGTGCCCAAGTTTCTTCGGCAGCTCAGTGGAATGGCCAACAACCTGAACCAGCTTACTCATTTATGCCACATCGGGAAAATTAAAGATCCTGAAATTCTCGTGCACCTTAAATTAAATATGAATGGGGTGAAAGACATATTGCGGTCATTGAATTCATTAATCGCGCGAACAAAGAAATAAGAAGTCTTCAGAAGGCAATTGACTATATTACTAACCCTGAGAAGATCAAAGTTAATGATTTTGATACTGAAATGATGGCCATCGAAAGGGTTCTGAAAGATGAAGACAGTTCTAAAGTTGTCTTGGACTATATTATGAATCCGAATAAAACTGATCTCGTTACTGGTGTTAATTGCGTGCCCGAAACGGCATTTGAAGAGATGCTAATGGTTAAAGCTGGCTACAACAAGCAAGAGGGCAGACAGTTTATCCACATCGTTCAATCCTTTCATCCGGCCGAGCAGGTTACGCCGCAGCAGGTCCACGAAATCGGCGTTCGTTTGGCAAAAGAATTTGAGCGGTTCTCAGGTTTTCAGATAATCGTTTCAACTCATTTGGATCGGGAACATCTTCACAACCACTTTGTTTTTAACACTGTCAACATGGAGACCGGCCTTAAATGGCAGCAAAGTCCCTGGCAGATGCAGCAGTTGAAAGACTTTTCAGATGAGCTATGTAAAAATTACGATCTCAGCATCATTGAACACAAAGGAACTCAGAGAGAGTCCACTGGGGAGCACCGGGCTAAGAAACGCGAACAAAGTTGGATGCATGAGCTTCGCTTGGCGGTTGACGCATGTAAACAAACGTCTACTGGCCGAGCCGATTTTATTTCCAACATGCAAAAACTTGGCTATCAGGTAAATTGGACAGATACCCGGAAGGACATTACTTTTACAACGCCTGAGGGAAGGAAATGCAGAAACCTGAGACTGGATAAAACCCTTAGTAAAGAGTCTTTGCAGGAAGCCTTCCGCCTCAACAAAGAATTTGGTGATCCCAAGGTTATGGCTAGGCAGATCGGACAGTTGGAATTGGCAACTAAAGTTGCAAAAATGATGCCTGTTGAAGATGGCGTGATTGTCGAGCAGACCATCGAAAACGAACATAGAAATGGGCAAGGCGAGATTGAAATTAAAGATGCTTTGATCACCGCGGAAGGAAATGAATTCGAGAATCACATAGAGCAAGACCTTTTGGCTGGAGATGCGTTTGAAGAAGATGGGTCAAAAGAGAATGTAATTGTTGACCTTCAAGAAATCGCCTACATCATGGAATGGAGTGATCGTTACAAAGAAGCTCGTACATTTCTCTATGGCAGCAAAGAGGTGGAACAAAATGTTGCCGAAGCTTACCGATTGTTTTTAGAGGAGGCTCAAATCGGCAATGCTCTAGCCTTGCATGATCTGGGCCGGATGCACATGGACGGACTTGGCGTGGAGATGAATCCCGAGACTGCCCAAGAATGGTACACTAAGGCACTTATCGCATTTCAGGCAGTAGAAAGAGATAAGTCGGGATCTTATCCTCAATACCGTATCGGCAAAATGTATGCGGCTGGATTGGGAACACCTCAGAATTACGAAGAAGCAGCAGATTGGTATGAGATGGCCGTCGCTAGAAACCACAAATACGCTCAGTACTCTTTTGCCGGTCTTTACTACCGTGGTCAAGGTGTGGAGCAGAGTCATACGACTGCGTTTTTACTTTATGGCAAATCAGCGGCCCAAGGAAATCCTTATGCTTCTTACGAACTGGCCAAAATGTACCGGGATGGATTAGGCTGCAATAAAGATACGGAGAAGGCCGATCAATATTTCAAAAGTGCTTTTATCGGATTTTCTGCATTAGAGGCCGATAGCCATGATGACAAGCTCCAGTATCGCCTTGGTCAAATGCTCTATATGGGCACCGGCACAGAAAAAGATGCAGTAAGGGCTGTCGAGTACTTGGAGCAATCTGCCAAGCTGGGCAATGTGAATGCCCAATATTTACTTGCCAAGATTTATCTTGAGGCAGATAGTGGGCTTGAAAACGTAGAGAAAGCGTTAGAATGGCTGGGAAAGGCGACCGAAAATGGCAATGCTCAGGCTCAATATGCCTTGGGTAAGCTCTACCGCGACGGCAACCATGTAGAAAAGGATATCGTCAAAGCTCTGGCATTGTTTAAGTTGTCTGCAGAACAGGAAAACCAATTTGCCCAATATGCTCTCGGAAAGCTGTATCTGTTTGGAGAAGAGATTCCACAGGATGCAGAAGCAGCCGTCAAATGGCTGAGCGCATCTGTCGAACAGGAAAACAATTTTGCGCAGTATACCTTGGGTAAGTTGTACGTAGAAGGCAAGGATGTAGCAAAGGACGTGGAAGCAGGGCTAAAACTACTCACGGCTTCAGCAGAACAGGGTAACCAATTCGCCCAGTTTCAACTTGGCAAGATTTATCTGGCCGGAAAAGAAGTGGAACAAGATAAAGCCTTGGCTACTCATTGGCTATCATTGTCGGCAGCTCAAGGAAATGAATATGCTCAACTCCTTCTAGAAAAAATGGATTCTTATAATGCAACCGAAATTGATTTTCTTTTGGTATTAATGCAGTTTTTCTCAACTCAAAACCATAGGCAAAACCAGTCTCGTAACTATCCCTTGTCACATCTCGAAGGCCACGCCCTGCGAGAAAAGATTCTAGACCTTCAATTTGGCAGCATTATGAATTGGGATAAAGGTCAAGGTTACGAACGATAAACTTTACAAGGGAGGTATAAAAAATGTCAGAAAGCATACCAGAAATTCAGATCCCGGAGAGCAAAGGGAAAATTATGAGACAGATCAATGCCTTGGAAATGATGGTCAAAGAGGACACTAATGATCATGACCGGCACATTCATGAAACAGCATTAAACGATTTACAAAAAGCGTTAAAACAAAGTCAGATCAGTGAGTCATTAGAAAACTATAAACAACTTGGGATTGACGGTGAAAAATTAAATGAGATTAAAGTCGGGCTTGAAAATGGTATCGATTTGTTACCCTATGCAATAAAAGGATTTGATGCTAGCCAATTACATGAAATTCATCTGGGACAAAAACAAGGCGTGAACACCGAAGCCTATGCGAAGAAGGAATTTAATTCGTTGCAAATGGGAATTATTCGGATAGGTTTAGAACATAGGGTTGATGTCTCTGTTTATGCGAAGCCAGAATACGATGGACACCAGATGGACGAAATAAGGATAGGGTTAATAAAAGGACTTGATGTTATTTGCTATGCTAATCCGAATTTCTCTTGGCAACAGATGTTTATCATTCAAAATGGGTTAGAAAAAGGTATAGATGTAAGCATTTTTGCAAAAGAAGAGTTTGATCAATCTCAAATGGAATTGTTGAATCTCATGCTTTCAAGGAATATGGACGTTTCGAAATATGCTATGCCTGAAGTTCCTGCTGAAGAAATGGCACGGGAATACTTCAAGGACATTGGGATAAGCATTTCGGATAATGAAAATCCACTAGAGTCCTTCGATTTTTTTGATCACTATAACAAAACTAAGGGAGAAAAAATTGATATAGAAAATGATCATCGGACGGATGACGGTGACTGGGAACATGAATCTTAGGAGAGGGGGAAGCCATATGGCAGAGAAGCAACGTTTATTAGTGGATATGGACGGCACACTTGCCGTCTTCACTCCTGTTGACGAGCTGGAAACATTATATGAACAAGGATACTTTCTTAATCTTAAGCCAATTAACAATGTCGTTCAGTCCGTTAAAGAAATCATTAAGCATAACTCAGACATTGAAGTCAGTATACTATCCGCCTATTTGTCAGATAGTCCCTATGCTTTGGATGAGAAAAACGCATGGCTTGATCAATATCTTCCTGAAGTGGACCTAGAGCATCGTATCTTTTCACCTTGTGGATCAGACAAAAAAGACTATCTTCCGGGCGGCATAAGGGAAACGGATTTTCTGTTAGATGATTACACCCACAATTTAAAGCAATGGCAGCCGCCCGCGCGAGGTATTAAGTTACTTAATGGTATTAACGATACACGGGGAACATGGGAGCATGACCGTATACGGTATGACAAATCTCCGGAAGAATTAGCGGGGAATATTGTCAACATAATGCGAGGTGAGGCGCAAATACATGATGATAAACTTAATGCTTTAGCGCCGAATAACTATTGTGCTCCTTATTGGAATAAGCATTCGTTAGTTAACGATAACGAGATTGAAGATGAATGGGAAAATGTTCCCTAACCAAATCCAGATAAATACCACTTCTCAATTAAGCCCAATTCAAGGAATCTATATATAAACGAAAGGAGGATTTCAATGGATGGACTATGATGAATTAAAAGACGATTTTACTCAAGCATGGTATCACGAATTGTTTAGGCGGCTCAGGGAAGACGGGTATGAGATAGATTTGATTAATAACCACCGAATCTATGCCAATATTTACTCGGGAGATGCTTTGGTCTGCCAAATTGATAAGGATAATGAGCTCAGTGGTGATTGGAGCGGTAAAGTCGTTAAGAGAATTGCTGAAGAAACGGCGGAATATGTATTTGCCCATAAAACGGCACCGACAATAAATTGTATTATTTCGGGCATGCAGCAAATGGGCTATAGAAAACTTTTGGCTTTTAATGACCAGATTCTGGCTGTAAAAAAGATTAGAGAGAAAGGTTATCAATTTGCCACAGGCTATCGGACAGTATTAAGTCTTAACCACTACATCTTGAATAAAAGATACTGCGACTATTCGAAGGCTTGTGAAGACTTTGCCATGAGAGCGGGCTTGGTAGATCAGGATAAGCTTTTAAATGAAGCTGAATTGAAAGTGATTTATTCTGGTTTAACGCAACTCATTAGAATCGATCCCCCACAAGTAACCTTTGAGGAGTTAACCGCTATCGGCCAAGTTTTAAACAAAATTAATTTCTCCATTTTACCCGAATTAAACCTAAGACTAAGCTTAACTGAGGCAAATAATCATGAGCTTGAAGAATTGGAAGTGTGAAAAGAGGGTGATCAGGGGTTGAATAAAATACGTCGGTTAATTATGGCAGGAATGGCCGCTGCCATAGGTACAGTGGCCAATGTGTATTTTTCTACGTTGTTACATTTACTGCTGAAAACGAAATCCCTGGAGTTTGGTTTTCCGACCCTTAGCAGCTGCATCCAGAGCTTAGTATCAGTGAAATCTCACCTGATGCTTTTTTTATGCTTTGAAGGGTTTATCTTACTCTTTGCGGCTTTTCTGTTTTTCAGTAACAACAAACCCTACCAAAGCCGCATGATGCAAATTACGACTGAGATCTCCACCCCCGTGGCTGTAGGGCAGAAGCAGCACGGCTCTGCACGGTGGATGACGGAGAAAGAAAAGAACACCACCTTTCAGAGCTATAGTTTAAATCCTAAAGATAATACCATTCAGGAATTGATCAAGAGAGGATTAGACGACATTGAGAGTAGTAATGAAGACAATAGAGTGTCTATCAAAACAAAGTTAGATCATGGTGGTATCCTATTGGGAATGGAAAAAGACCAAAATACTAAACGACAAAAATTCTATTATAACGCAAAGGATAGGCATAGCTTATGTATTGGTGCCACCGGGAGTGGTAAAACCAGAACAGTACTGCTTCAGACCATCGGAACCATAGGGCTATCGGGAGAGAGCATGATTCTTTCTGATCCTAAAGGAGAGTTATTCCAATATACCTTTCCTTATCTTAAGCGGTTAGGTTATGAAGTCGTTGCCTTGGATTTTAGAAATCCTCTCAAAAGTCATTGCTACAATTACCTTCAATCGGTCATTGATGCCATCGATCAAGAGGATATAGCTAAAGCGATTAGTGCAACATGGGATATCACGGCAACTTTAGTTGGGGAAGCGAAAGGGGAGCGAATTTGGAACGATGGGGAAGCCTCCGTGATTGCCAGCTCTATTATGAGTGTCGTATACGATAATAGGGAAGGGGATAAGCGTAAATACCAGAACATGACCAATGTTTACTACTTTATCGCGTTTATGTGCAAGACCATTAATAACAAGATGCCCATCCTTGAGTATGTCAAGCGACTTCCCGATTCACATCCAGCGAAAGCCTTGCTCGCTATTTCAGAGGTGGCACCGGCGAGGACAAGAGGTAGTTTCTATACGGCTGCCTTATCGACACTGCGCTTGTTTACCGATCCTTCCATCTATTCCATGACTTGTCGGAGTGATTTTAACCCTGGTGATGTGGGATCTAAGAAACAGGCTATTTTCATCATATTGCCGGATGAAAAGACCACCTTTTATTCTCTGGCCAGTTTATTTGTTTCACAATTGTACGGGCAATTAGTTCAGATCGCAGATCAGCGCGGAGGGCGATTAGAAAACAGGGTTCACTTTAACCTTGAAGAGTTTGGAAACTTTGTCAAGATTCCTGACTTTGCCAACAAACTGACGGTTGCCCGAAGCCGTGGTATTCTGTTTGATCTTTTTATTCAATCTTTTGCTCAACTTGAAGAGAAGTATGGAAGAGAGATTGCGCGAATTATTCGAGGCAACTGTGAAAACTGGATTTACCTTCAGGCAGATGATGAAGAGACACTCAAAGAGCTATCAGGAAAGCTAGGAACTTACACCGTTTCATCCTATTCCCTAAGTGCTAATAATGGAAGGTATTCCACACCATCTACGAGTCAGAGTACGAGCCTAATGAGCCGATCCCTACTTACACCTGATGAGGTTCGGCTAATATTGCGTCCCTACAGTTTGATAACTTCACGCGGTCATCCGGCCATTATGTACGCTCCTGATTTGTCAGAAACTCATTTTAACCTAATGTTCGGATTAGGTGACGAAAAACACAACATAAGTATCCGCGAACTACGTGAAAACCGGAGACCTAAGCGCAATGTCAATATCAATGACATTGCACTATGGGGAGTGTGGAAATTCTATACCGCGGCTTGTCTGCAACCATCTTCGACAGTCCCCATCCGGTCTCCAGATGAAGAAGGATTGAGCTTTCACAAAAAATATCAAGAGGGATTTACTAGTCATCAAGATAACGAATAAAAGGAGGTGAATAATAACGTATGCTCAAGAACTACAAAAAAACCATCTTGGCAGTCATATTTATGACTGTCTTTTTGTTAAGCTTCCCGCATGCTGCTTTTGCTGAGGATATAGCTAGTAGCAAGATTTTTACCGGTTCCATGAAGCTCTTTGAGGATTTGGGAAAGGCCTTAATGATTGCTGCTCCAGTAGCTGGAGTGCCTATTTTGGCCTATTTTTGGCTTAGGCGTGGAGCTGCAGATGAGATGGATCAAAAGTCCTGGAATAAAAGGATTGTTGTCGCATTAATATCTGTTCTTGGTGTAGAACTGACAGGGGTCATAATCAGTGTTGCTATGTACTATTACGCGTAAAGAATGAGGAGGAAGCGTGTTATGAAAAAAACCTACGGTATGATTAATGAAAAAACGACTACGGTTTACTTTAACGGGAAAGGAAAACTTATTAGAGTATTATCCAACCGGCGTGGGGAGTCCGATACCACGGGGGCTGCTGTAAAGATTCTTATCTCCGTAGTATTAGGAGCATTAATACTTAGTGGACTCTATTACCTGATACATGATATCGTTCTGCCCAACCTAAATACCCGGGTAGAAGATATGTTTGACTATAATGGCTAAAGCTTGCCTCATGGCTTGCGGGGGTTATCTCTACAAGCCATCTTTAGAGAAAGGGAGGTCTAAGCTTGGAAGCTCTTTTAATGGTATTAATCGAAGCACTTTTATCCGGTGTATTAGAGTACATGGATAGCATGCTTCTCAATTTGGTGCCTATGGCATTTTATGCCGAGCAGTTTTTAGATCAGATGTTAGGGAGAGATGTCATATCTGAGCTTTTTAACATTCTGTTTTCTTTTGGAGTTTCCCTGATCATTCTAAAGTTTATTAAGAAAGGATTCGATACCTATATCCTTTGGATTGATGGAGATGCGGATACTGACCCAATTCTTTATCTAACCTATTTAGTAAAAGCGTTAGTGGTTGCCATCTCCTTTCCTACCCTCTATGGGTGGATGGCGACCATTGTTCAAAATTTAACCGACAAGCTGTTAAACATTATTAGTCAGGGAGTCGTTGTAGATTTTACCAGCATTATTACAGGTATCGTTTCCAAGGGGCTTCTTACCGGCATTGTCGGCGTGATCTTCTTCGGATGTCTCCTTTATCTCTATGTCAAATTTCTACAAACGGGACTTGAAATTTTGATTCTCCGCCTAGGTATTCCGGTAGCCTGCGTGGGTCTGGTGGACTCTGACCAAGGAGTTTTCAAAACGTACATGCAAAAATTCTTCCAAGCCATGATTACGGTGATGTTGCAAATCGCACTCCTTAAGTTGGGCTTGGCTCTTGTCCTAAATGGACATCTGATATGGGCGCTTGCGGTCATTGTCATGGCTTTACGTACTCCTAAATTCTTACAAGAATTTATCATTCTTTCAGGAGGTCAAGGCGGTGGCATGATGAAAGCCTATCATGCCACTCGTTTGGTTCAGATGGTCAAAGGAGTTATGAAATAAAGTAAGGGGGAATGGAGGTGGAGGTAGATGAGATTACAAAAGCTATTATTTTGCTAGTTCGTGCGGGGGTATTTATGAGGATAGCCTTTTGTTTTCTTAGAATGATGGGAGATGAAGATGAGAGTCCTATGTACAAGAAAAGAGCGATTCATGCGGGTGTCTTTTATATTATTGCTGAATCAATTTGGCAATTAAAAGATATCGTATTCTATTACTATGCTTAGGAGGCCCTATGGAAGACACAAAAAAGACGCTCTATATTCCGGTCGGAATCAAGACTCGACCGGAATACTTCGACGGATTTGGTAAAACTGAATTGAGGCAATCTACCCTGATATGTTTGCTGGGTGGAGGAATGGATTTACTAGCTTTTCTGTTCACGCAAAATATATCGGTCTGCGTCTTGGCAATGTTTGTTATCATCGCTGGTAGTGTCATGATGTCCACTAAAGATCAAACAAATCTATCGGCTGTCGATCAAGTGAAAAATATGATTCACTTTGCCCGGTCTCAAAAGAATTATCCTTATGTAGCCTTAGATGAGTGGAAATCCAGATGACAGCAGAAAGCTTAATAGTGATTAAAGGATTATTGTTTTTTTCAGTACTATTATTTGCCGCCATCCACGATGCTAAAACCAAGATCATTCCCGATACAATTCACGTTCTACTCATTCTCATCAGCTTAATAGGCTTTGACTGGAATTCTCTGTTCGGGTTCTTTCTTGTTCCCATGCCGTTTATGTTAGTGGCTTTGAAGAAAAGCGAAAGCCTTGGTGGAGGTGATGTCAAGCTCATGGCCGGAATCGGTTGCGTCTTAGGAGTTATGGAAGGATTTTCTGCCAGTGCAATAGGATTGAGTTTATCCATTCTGATTAACCTGATAAGGGGCAAGCGGAATCAACCGTTTGCCCTTGGTCCCTATTTGGCCGCAGGGGCTATGATTATCTTTCTTATTGCTCCAAAATAAAGATAAAAATAGGGGTTAAGATAAACAGGGTATAGATTTGAGGGAAAATAATTTTAAAATTTGTGGTATACTATTTCCATAGAATGGATTTAGGAAACTGGTCGATTATCAAATAAAAGGATGATTAATTATGTGGTACAAAGCTATATGATTAATGGAATCAAAATGATTGTGTCGATATAGTAAAACGCTATGGTGTTAAACGAGTTATCCTTTTTGGTTCTTATGCCAAAGTAGAAGCAGTACTCGACAGCGTTATTGGTTTATGGATTGATAGAGGAAAGATAGAAGACTACTTTAAACTATCAAGATTCAGGCTGGAGCTTGAGGACGAATTAGATACGCATAATTGATTTACTAATAACCGAATCTTTAAGTAAAAATTTCTTAAAAGAGTATAGGAGAGAGGAAATCCTGCTCTATGAATGGGAAAGATAAGGAGTGATTTTGATGAATGCAGATGAGATTAAAAGCAAGCTTCGCCCAGTGTTTGACGCTGCTCCTGTCTATCGCGCGATATTATTTGGATCCTATGCAAGGGATATGGCAACTGATAAAAGTGATGTAGATATTGTTATCGACAGCCGGGGAGAGTTGCTGAATATCAACTTTTACGGAGTATTGGAGGATATAATTCAAACCTTGGGAAAGCAAGTTGATCTCATTGAGCTTTCTGAGATCAAACCTGGTTCGCCTATCTTCGAAGAAATTGAAAGCCGGGGGGTCTTACTTTATGACCGGCAAGGATAGAATTATCTTACAAAAAACGATTAATTATGCCCGGGATGCTGTTCAATATATAAGTGGTATGGATCTCGAACAGTTCATGGATGATCGAAAAACCATTTCAGCCTGTGCTTTTTGTATAGGTCAGATAGGCGAACTAGTTAAAGAAGTGGATCCTTTGACACAAGACGCGAATCCCCAAATTCCTTGGAGAAGCATCCGGGGTATGCGTAACAAGATCATACATGACTACGAAAATATCGATTTAGCGGTTTTATGGGGAACCATTACAAAAAGTCTTCCAGAGTTAATTCTTCAGATGCATCATCTTTTAGCCATAGAAACATTGACTGCATTGACATTAGAAGAGAATGAAGACGAATACGAACGCTAACCATTTCAAGGGCAGCCTAACCGCTGTCTTTATCTATAGAGATACTGAAAAACAAAAGATGAATTAAAGCTATTTTTCTTTTAATATCTTATATATACTCTTAAATGCTTGATATTTCATGCCATTGTAGAGTATAATAGGATTAAGATGGTAGACTTTGCTTTTATAGGAGGTCTGACAAATGAGTATGGAAGAAATTAATAAGGCTAAACGATTTAAATTAGGTACTATAATCTTAGCAATTCCGATCATCGTAGGATTAAGCTTCGGTATCTATTGGAAACTTCAACCGGAAGAAAGTGTTGGCTGGGACGAATCAGGGTTTGAACAAACTCAGGCTAATGATTCGGATTTAGTTAAAACTTCAATCCCTGGAACCACCAAATCATCGGAACAAATTGCAGATGAAGCGGCAAAATTGGTGGAACAGATGAAACAATCACAACAGCAGCAAGCCACGATGGTTAATGGCAAGCAAGTTGAGTTAATAAATGAACCGGCTCCTGAGCCTGTGGTTGAGCCTACTCCCCGGTATGAATCTAAGGAAGAAGCGGCTAAGAATCCACCGCCTAAGCCTACTGAAACTGCAAAGCAACAGCCAACGCAGAATAATAATACTGGTGGTAGTAATAGCGGAGGTAGTAACTTAGTTCCTCCAGAACAGAATCCATTTTTGAATCCTGCAAACGCTTCTAATGCTCAGGCAACACCTTCCAACAGTAAGTATGTTTCGGGTACAGGTGATAAGTTCTAAGAATTAAGTAAGCAAAAAGCAGTCCAATTGGGCTGCTTTTTTGTTGCGCAAAAAGGAGGAAATTATGAAACTTAAAACAATGTTGATTATGCTGCTCTGCCTATGCTTGCTTTTTCCTTCAGTAACCCTGGCAGAGGATAACGCCGAAGGAGGAGACGGAAGCGTAGGCGGAGCAGAAACAGGATACGCACATTATAACTCAGGCGAATATTTGTATAAGGTTTCTGTGTATGTGGGTCTGTCCGATCAGGCTAAAACATCAGATTCTAATCTGGACAAGTTTAAGATGATTGGGAATGCTCCAATTTATATTCAGCCAGGCCATTTTACTCTGCCAAGTGGCAGCCTTTTTTATGGAAATGGTAGCAAAATCGATTATTTAAGCGGAATGTCTTTCACTGCATCCACGTCTCCACTAATTAGAATTCATAGCAGTCCACCGCCAGCTCCGCCCGTTGTCAGCGGAGGAAATATACAAGCAGTTAAAGAATATTTTGGTGATACAAATACTCTAAATGAGCTCATTGACGACTTTGCCGACCAAAAAGGCACATCACGAGAAGGCTTAGTCTCAGACCTTCAGTTTACAATACGTGGAGAAACCGGCACTGTCTCCCCTGATCGGATACTTCCTTCCAAAGATGCGGATGGTAATTTTCTCAACGAAGTTCCCTGGCTTGTTGTCTACGAGCCGGTCATTATCGCCTACCTCAAGGACGGCACCACAAAACTGGCATTCACTGCCACAGAATATGCCCTAGCTCAAAAGCTGGGGTATTTTAATTTTGGTGGTGGAGCAGATGGCCAGTTGATCACAGCCCTCACTCATCGGGCCTTGCCTAATTCCATTGTTTTGGAACATAGCTGGTTCGGATACCCTGTTACATCACCTCTTGACGAAGGTATCAATTGGGCCAATGAACGCATCATCCTAGGGGGTGGTTGGGGGATGCGTTTCCTTCCGGCCAACGCCACAGGAACTCCGGAAGAGCCTCCATCCACCTATGATGTGGAATACCGTGTGAATACAGACGTTATTACTGCCGTTGAAGTACATGCCAGTAGCCGCATTACTCCTAACGCTAAAGCCTATGTCCACTTTACTACCAGCACGGGACAAAGTGGCACTCATGCACTGGTCATGCCAGCTGGGGGATCTCAACTCGCTTGGTTTAAATGGCATACTCCATCCACACCACAAGACGTTACCATATCTATATCCATATCTGGAAACAACTCCGCCCGTATTGCCGGAAGCTCATCGGCCACTATCAATGCTAACGTGATTGAGCTGGAGGAACTTACTCCACCCGATACAAAGCTTTTTGATCTCAATCCGGAAGGTGAGGCAAGAACGCCTGATTATTGGCTGCCAGAGTCACCGCCTCTCAGAAGTGAAAAACTTGCTGCTACATGGGGGGAGTGGAAAGCTTGGTGGGTAGAGCTAGAGGATGGTTCAGGATATTGGGAATATGAATGGATTACTTATTCTGCGGAATTGGACGTGAGAATGGATATCTTGCCTAATGAGCATTGCCCTACAGCTAAGCCCGATCCGGTCTATTATGATAAATGGCAAATGCCTGCCGGATACGGAGTTGATATAGATGTATCTGCTCAAAGTTGGTTCACTGCTAATTCTAATATGGTCACAGGAGCCCAAAACGCTATTGTTTATTTCCCCGAATTTGATTATGGCACCTATAATCGGGTACTTGACTTGAAGGAGGCAGGTTTTAATGCTGAATTTTGGTTTAAGGTGAATCAGGATTCCCATTATGCTGAAGATGGGGATAGGGTACACTTTACGCCAATCTGGTTTCCCAAAAATCATAACGAATATGAGCCTCAAGTTGTTGTTTTTGATATGTGGACTCCGGCAGGGATGCTGACAGGTTCACAATCCAATTATTTAACCCTTAAAGGTTCGGTCATTGATGATTGGCATATTGCTCCTGCCGATCCGGAAGAAATAATGAAGCGATGATAGGAGGCGATAATTGAGAGGTGAGATGTTTGATATTAAAAAAGGTACTAAGGGATAAACAGGGATTAGGCTACCCCTTAGTGGCCGCCATCGTCTTGGTTCTCCTCATGCTCATGATGGTAGGCTATGAGTATGTGCGGCTACAAATTATTGGATATGGAGTGAGAGATGCAGTGCAGTCCGCTGTAAATACTGTAGCGACCGCGAATTATGAAACATCATTTGGAGGGTTAAAAAGTGGTTATTCAGGAGGATATGAACGTAATGAAACGGTGTGGCTACCTAGGCTTAGTACGGGAGACGTTTATGCAGAGCTAGATCGAATTTTAGGAACGTCTCCCAATGGAAGTCGACATACCAAAATGGCGGGAGATGCCAAGGAATTTGAAGTTTATGGACTAACCGTCGATGTTCTTAATGCTCCCTTCAAACCTGATCATTCAATAAGAGCTGAAACTTTGGCAATCACAACTCGAATAACCTTAGAAGTACCCCTTTGGTTTATGGGTGTACAGGTGGATGTAATGAAAGCGGATTTAGTCATTGCTACAAATTTCGTCGCTAAATTTTAAGAAGGTGGGAGAAACTTGGATAAGAGGAAAGGGAAGTATACTAACCGTCACCCAACCCATAGTCGATTTACTCATTGCCCAGTCTGTCATAGCCGTGCGATTGGTTCTGTCGGTAGAAATCACTATTATTGTGCCGATTGTTGCTGTGAATTCAATGGAAAACAAGACCTTAAGATTTATGCCCTAGATCGTGACGGAGTATCACAACGAATTGTAATTTGAGGAGGAAGCATTGTGTTTAGAAAAAGAGCGGATAAACCATCGTCTGAAAATCGAAATACGGTGAAAGTACAAAGGACAAAAGATGATACCCTGAAATCCGAGCCAATCAAAAAGGCATTACCTAAGCCAAAATTGAACCTCAATAGATTCAAAAACAGAACAACCATAGGAATTGCTTGTATTATCCTCGCTTTTCTTATTGTTTTTGGACTATCACCCCTGATCAATAAGGCTGCGAAAGCCCAGACTGTTATTGTAAGGGTTGAAAAAGATATCGAAGCTGGTCAAAGGGTAACCGCGGATAAGATTGAGAAGGTGACAGTGGGGGGATACAACCTTCCTGGCAATGTAGCAAAACGAGCGGAGGATGTAGTGGGCAAATATGCGATAGCGGGACTAAAACCGGGCGATTACATTTTATCTAGTAAAATATCCTCCGATCCCTTTTTCAATAACCCTTATCTATATAATCTTCCCGAAGGGAAAGTGGCCATTTCAGTTAGTTTGAAAAGCCTTGCGTCAGGGTTATCAGGAAAGCTTCAAAATGGTGATATTGTCTCTTTGATTGCGATAGGTGGTAACAATGGAAAAAAGGAAGCTGTACGGTTGCCAGAACTTGAATATGTAGAAGTATTAGCGGTGACCACAAAGAAGGGATCGGATAGTAATCAGCAAAATCAAGGTGAGTCAACTGAAGATCAGGATATTCCTGCGACAGTTATTTTAAGCGTCAACCCAATACAAGCTTTAAAGCTGGCCGAATATGAGGAAAATGGCAAGCTTCATGCAACATTAGTGAGTAGGGGCAACGAGGAGAAAAAACAAATGCTTCTGGCTGCTCAGGAAAGCATCTTTTCTCAAAGCCCAGAAGGTAAGGAGGGGACAGCGAGTGGGGAGTAATCAGATGATCGCAATCTGGGGAAGCCCGGGGAGCGGAAAGACCGTAGTTAGCATGAAGCTGGCCAGAATTTTGGCCTCTAAGCAAAAGACAGTTGCCTTGGTGTTATGCGATCTTCTTTGTCCGATGCTACCTGTTCTTTTTCCAACAATAGATCCTAAAGAGAGATCCTTAGGGATACTCTTAACAAAGGCAGATATGAATCAGGAAGCTATCTTGTCTAATCTTATATTGCCTAATGATGGAGAGTTTATAGGAGTATTGGGATATAAGAAAGGTGAAAATAGTACATCCTATCCAGACTATACCGTGGAGAAGGCCGCGGACCTATTTTTATTGCTTCGCCATAAAGTGGATTATGTTATTGTAGATTGTACAAGTCAATTATCAGGAGATGATTTATCCACTGTAGCCCTGAGGGATGCAGATCAAGTGCTTCGATGCGGGACAGCTGATTTAAAGGGACTGTCCTTTTTTGATGCTCAATTACCTGTGTTGTCCATGAATAAAGCGTTTCGTACAGAAAGGCATCTTAAAGCGTTATCCGGATTTAAAAGCTATTCCCCTAAGAAGGAAGTGGCTGAAGCCTATGGGAATATAGATTTCTTCTTGTCTTTTGCTGAGGAAATAGAGCGACAATGCTTAGAAGGGAGGCTCTTAGATCCTCTGAAGACTTCAGAAGGTAAGAGTTTTGTAAAAGAATTAAAGAGATTCGCTTTGGAGGTATTTGATGAGTAATCTGTTTAAACAAAATGTTAATATTCGTGATTATAAGCTGGTGTTAGATGAAGTCCAAGAGTATATATCAACCACTTATGCTACAGCGTTTGATGATGACGATGATCGTCAGAAGGAGCAGATTAAACTCTATATCACTAAGTTTATAGAGGACAAGAACTTAGGTGTTAATAACCTGTCTAAGGAACAACTGGTGGATAAGCTTTATTTTGAGATGAAAGAAGCATCGTTTTTAACGCAATATCTTGAATCCAAAGATATGGAAGAAATCAATATAAATTCATGGGACGATATAAAACTTAACATGGCGGATGGGCGCAAGATAACACTTGATGAACATTTTAATTCCCCCCAGCACGCGCTTGATGTCATTAAACGTTTACTTCGTCCATCAGGGGCTATTCTTGATGATGAAAGTCCCATGGTGCGCGGTCATTTGCGGAACAATATTCGGATTACAGCTTACGCTCCTCCGGTTGTGGATGCAAAGGTAGGTGTTTCCGCATCCATTCGTATTGTTAATCCTCAACATTTATGCAGGGAGGATTTCGTAAAAAAAGGGACAGCAACGCCGGAAATGCTGGATGAACTAAGTTTGCTCTTGCGCTATGGCATTAGTATTTGCATCGGTGGCTCAACTGGATCGGGGAAAACTACGACCTTGTCGTGGCTGCTGGAATCAGTACGCCGATACAAACGAATTTTCACTATTGAAGTTGAGAACCGGGAATTTGATCTTGTTGAGAAAAATGAGCAGGGTAAAACTATGACTAATGTGGTGCATACAGTGACCCGAAGAAGTGATAATCCCAAACGAGTGATTGATGTAGAAAAGCTGTTGGAATATGGACTTACGACGAATCCGGACATCATCGGTATTGGTGAAATGAAAAGCTCTGAAGCTTATGGGGCTCAGGAAGCAGCTCGGACAGGCCATGCCGTGGTTACGACGACTCACACCAACTCGTGTGAGGCGGCTTATCCACGGATGCGAACCCTTTGTAAGCAAAAATACGATCTCAATGATAAAACTTTAGATGATATGGTATCTGAAGCTTTTCCCATTGTGGTATTTCAAAAAGAACTAGAGGATCATTCTCGAAAAATCATGGAAATAACAGAATGCGAAATTCTATCTAATGGAGAGCGAAAACTACACACACTTTGGCGTTACAATGTCGTGGAGAACAAGATTATTGGTGGCAAAACGATAATCAAAGGGTATTTTGAGCGGGTAAACCCTATTTCGGAGAGAATGCAAAAGCGTTTAATTCAAAATGGGATGCCTAAGTTAATATTAGATCAATTTTTGGAAGGAGGGTTTAGTGATGATGTTATCGCTCATTGCGTTCCTGGCGTTAGTGGCAGGGAGCTTTTTACTCCTAAGGCTGTCGCCGGTGGAAATGGCTGAAGAGCTGATTCAAAAGCTTCAAGCAGAAAAAGTAACCCTTAAAGGAATGGTTGATGCTATCGAAGGAAAGAGAAAACGGGGTCTTAAGAAACTAATCAATGAGACATGGGATATTCTTGTGGTAACACAAAAAACAACCATGTTTTCGATCTTAGCCTTAATAGCAGTGGTACTATTCTTTACGGGTATTCTTATTGGCTTAATGTCATCCAACTATTTTCTTATACCGGTCCTCTCTGGAGGATTTTTTCTTTTGCCTTTTTGGTATGTCATTTTTACAGCAACCTCCTATAAAAAACAGCTCAATGCTGAATTAGAAACGGCCCTTTCCATTGTCACAACATCGTATATTCGAAGTAACGATTTCATTTTAGCCGTAGAAGAAAACATTGAAGTCCTTAATCCGCCAGTGGTTGAACCCTTTAAAGCCTTTTTGAAGGAAAATAAGTTGATTACATCCAATGTCAAATTAGCGTTAGAAAAACTGCGGGAAAGAATTGACAACGACGTGTTTAAAGAATGGGTTGATCAGGTGATCGCCTGCCAGCAGGACAAAAGTCTGAAATTCACCCTTTATCCCATCGTGGGGAAATTATCGGATATGAGAACTGTGGGCCTGGAATTGGATTATCTGCTCTATGGACCTATTAAAGAATTTATCTCTATGGTCTCTTTGGTGTTAGGGAGTATTCCCTTACTCTATTTCCTCAATAAAAATTGGTACAGCAATATAATGTATACCAGTGCGGGGAAAGCAACCTTGGCTGGAATAATTCTGGTCATTTTCTGGTCATTGGCCGGAGTCATTCGCTTGTCTCGGCCCGTTGAGTATAAGAGGTGAGGTGAGGTACTGTGTCAGCTTTAGTTATTCTTTTCGCTTGCTTAATCTCAGGAGGTGTGTATTTTTTGTTGACAGCTCAACTGGATTTACCTAGCCATGCTGCGACAAAAACGATCTTGAGTTACAAAAAGCAAGGAGTTAATAAGCCCAAGGCGACGGAGACCATGATCTGGCAATTAGCCGTCAAATTATCCCCATGGATTCGCTTGAACGAGTATAAACAACGAAGGCTTAAAGCCAGTTTGAAATCGACAGGAATTCAATATACTCCTGAAACTTACATGGCTCAAGCTATAGTTAAAGCCGGGTGTTGCCTCTTAGGCACTATCCCGGCACTGCTCATTTTTCCTCCCATTGCGCTAGGGTTAATTGTTCTTGCAATCTATGTCTACTTTTATGAGGTTCAGCGCGTGGATAGGTTATTGAAAAAGAAGCGGGAAGCGATTGAAAATGAATTGCCACGTTTTGTACTCAACGTTGAACAGGAACTGAAAGCTAGTCGGAATGTAGTCTCCATTCTAGATAAGCACAGAAAAAAAGCTGGGAAGGGACTAGAGAAGGAACTCGAAATCACAGTGGCTGACATGAAAACAGGCAATCAAGAATTAGCTTTATCTAAGCTTGATGCCCGGGTAGGTAGCTCCATGTTGTCTGAGGTAGTGCGCGGTCTGATTGGAGTCATCAGGGGTGACGATAACGTGCTGTATTTTCAGCGCTTGGCCCATGGGTTTAAACAGATTGAATTTCAAAAGTTGAAAATGATAGCGCAAAAACGTCCTGGGCAAATGCGTAAATACTCCCTGGCTTTGCTAGGCTGCTTTATCATGGTTTTTGTCATTGCTATTGGGATGCACTTAGTCACGGCTACCGGAGAAATGTTTTAGGAGAGGAGAAATATGAAAAAAATCATCTTATCAAAACGTGGTGAAGGTTACCTTGACACGGCCGTTATCGTTTTAGCTTCAGTGATGGTTATAGCTTTAGCATTAGCGATATATCCAGTTGTTATCGCTAAACATGAACTCAATACCTTTGCCGATGAAGTAAGACGTCAGGTAGAAATTACTGGACAAGTAGGGACGCAGGCCAATACCAAAATCCAAAACCTTAAAGAAGAAACAGGCCTTGATCCCGTTATTACATGGAATGCCAATTTTCTTTCGGGAAATCGTATCCAGCTTAATGATGAGTTTACTGTAAGCCTATCTCATGAATTCGATTTTGGATTTGGACCCTTTGGATCATGGCCGATAACCCTTAAGTCAAAGGCCACGGGAAGCGGCGAAGTTTACTGGTAACGCTTGATGTCTTTTTAATTCATTTTTGGTCCAAGAAACTTTATAGAACTGTGCCTCTTTAATCTTTTTCCACAAGTCCCAATTACCTTGGGCAAGCCTGGCCGTTACTGTAATTAGAAATCGTCTTGGTTTACTAAGGCTGATCGGCGTCACCTCGAAGCCCTTGCGATTAAGCCGGGTAAGTATAGAAGAGTTGAGTAGCCAAGTTTTAGTACAGAATTTTGTGCCCACCGGATATCGATCAGCGGCAATAGAGGCTGCCTTAACAAAATCTTTGTAGAATCTTACCGCTGAGGTTCTGGTATCACCCTTCATGGATTTAACCATTTTAACGAAGGGGAATATTCTCATACAAAGTGTCAATTGCCTAGTTTCTATTGATAAGTTAAACATAGACGAAACTCTGTAGGTACCAAAGTAGAATATAAGTTTGATGGTTAATAACAGATTTAATGCAGAGGTCGCGTAGTAGATCCAGGGATTAAATAAGGAAATGAGGTGAAAAATGTGCAGGAAGATAACTGCAAGGAAAAAAAGAATAAGAAAGAGGAATCCTGTGATAAACGCCACAATAGTTCGACAAGGCCTTTGAAAACGATAGAACAACTTCTCACACTCCTTTTGGTTATTAGTTTGATGATTGGATGGATAGGGATTTATTTATTTGCCCTCAGTTTAACATGGCAGTATTTTTCCGTCAGTATCAGTTATGCTCTAGCAGGTTTGATAACCATCATTTTTGGGCTATTAAACGTTAAACTCTATAATTTAATTTTCCTTCTGTGAAAATCAAAATAACAGCGAGGTGAAAGAACGACCATGAATCCCTTAATTTCAATAGCCATCTTTCTATTGACCGTACTCATCGGAGGTGCGGTCTATTTCTTTATGATCCAAAAACAAAAGAAGCAACGCAAAGCCGAAAACAAAGACCAAGAAACCGCCCAGGAGTTCACAAATGTCAAAGACATTCGGGACAAATACCTCTACACAAGAGATCATCTTATTTTTCAATATCTAAAAATCGATGCCGTCAGCATAGACCTACTCAGCCAACGGGAAAAAGAATCCCTCACTCGAAGGCTTACAGCCGAACTCTCCGGAGATCAGCAGACCCTCAAACTCATAGCCGTATCCCGCCCGGTCGATATAAGCCCTCTCATCAATGAATACGCTGAACTCTTAGCCACATCATCGAACCCAAAGCAAAAAGAGCTGCTTCGCAAGGAAACAGCGGCTATCAGCAATTACGCTCTCAGCGGCGAAGTCGTTGAACGTCAGTTTTATTTACCCCTTTGGCAACGTTACGAAGACGACTGTGAACAGGATATTTCCCGCCGCACCAAGGATGTAAAAGCGGCCTTCGAGAGCAGCAAAGTGCCGTGTGAAATTCTTAAAGAAAAGGATATCACTCGGTTATGTAATCTGATTAATAATCCGGCTTATGTTCATCTTGAAGATACGGATATTAGTCCAACGTTCCCAATGCTTTAAAAGGAGGAAATGGTATGAAAAAACGAATTAGGCTTGTCTTTCTGAGTCTTCTCATTTTCTTTCAGGGTTTTGCCCTATTCCCTAATCAAGCGTTAGCAATTGAAGGGTACCAACAACCTGTATATACAAAAAATGTGAGAATTAACGGCTCAGTTACCCCAGAAACGATCCAAACACTAGATATACCTAATATAAAAGCTATTACTCAGTTAACGGTGGATAATGGTTTTGTGGATTATGATCTATCCGGTGACACAATTACATTGAACCTTTCCGGCGGCGAGGTTAAAGGAACTCAGTGGAACCCAAATAAATATTCAAAGACGGAAACAGATCAAAAAACATCGTCGTCAGACTCATTTACATCGAGCATAGCCTACTCTGATGAAAGTGGTTATAGCGGGACTCTAACTAAAGACGGGAGTAGTTATGTCGCCAGTGGGAGTGATATTCCAGAAGACAGTAAAACAGCGACGGATACAAGGGTGACAAGTGTAGGCGGTAGCGCCGGCTCTTTACCTGCATCGGTTTCATACTCTTCAGATGGATATGCGGGAACTCTATCAACGAGTGGCAGTGCTTATGTTTCCAGCGGTAGTTACTCAGCTTCTGACAGTATGTTTGTAACAGCACAGACATCTCCTAATTATAATAGTGGAGGATACACAGGAACACTATCATCTTATGTTTATAGTGGAAGTTATACTCCAGCAGGAACTCCAAAAGAAATTATACAGGTAGTTGGACATCATACACATGGTAACTTTGAGCTATATCCAGGAGATTCTTTAGATTTTGAAATACCTTATACTGAAAACGGTGTCACGATCATGTTAGACCAATATGATATGACTCTTGACGGCGGTGGAGGCTCAAGTCCTCCAGGACCTCAGATGCTGTATTTATGGTATAAAGGAACATGGCAACAGCCAGCGGTCGATACACGTGTCTATAAATATCAGGGTACAGTAACTAAGCCTGCTTCCGATACAAGAGTATGGACACAAAACTATTCAGGCACAGTCACAAAACCAGCCTCCGATACGCGTATCTGGAAACAAGATTATTCAGGAACAGTGTATAAGGGTGAGTACGAAAATCTGTATGAATATGATGTTGAATTTCAATATGTGCTAAAGCTTGAGCCCCCTCAGTGGGACGTGGATCAAGAAGAACCGACAAACCAAGATGTAACGGTAACTATTTACTATCCGGATGATTCCTCAGTTAAGGAATATAAACTCAATGATGGAGAATGGCTACCTTACGAATCACCGGTTATCGTACCAGAAAATTTATCGATCTATGCTAGAAGTTCTGATGGCATAAATTATTCCAATACAGTTTCCCTTGTCATAGACAATATTGATAAAGCCCCCCCGTCGGTTAATGCGCCTACAGCCACAGCCGATAGTACAAACCAGATTACCGTTACTCCGGATGCGGCGGATGATGCAACGGGACTCCATGAAGCCTCGTTTCTGTACAACCGTGATGGGGAGGACGTAGGAAGCTGGACTGCTGAATCTTTTGTGGACACGGAATTGACCCCGAATACGCAGTATCACTACAAATACAAAGCCAGAGATTCTGTTGGCAACGAGAGCGATTATTCTGAGGAGGTACAGCGGTATACCTTGGCTCTTGATCCTATCGGAGTAGAGATTACAACTTCAACGACTGAAAGTATCACGTTGAACATTACCAATAATGAACAAAATGAAGAACCGCCTGAAACCCTTATAGAAGTTAGATTAAAGTCTGATGGAACGGTTATAGCTACCTCAGATTGGTCTGCCGAAATAGAACGAGTGCTGGATGGTCTAAACCTAGATACAGAATATGAACTTTGGGTCAAAGCCAGGAATGGCGATAGGATTGAAAATGAATTTTTGAAGATGCAGGATAGCTTCTATAGCAACCGTCAGCATCATGGCAGCCTGACAGAGCCGTCAGGGGATAGGATGATTACTGATCATGAAGCGTTTACTTTATCCGGACGTGCGTGGGACCTAGACCGAGATAAATTAATCGTATCAGCAACAGTAGGGGAGAGCGAAAAGACCTTCGAATTAACGGATACTCCCTCTGAAGAGCCGGATGCAAATAACTGGTTTGTATCGTTTACCGGAGATGATCTTCCAAATGGTAGCTACAATCTAATCTCTATAAAAATCAAAGATGGCAAAGGGGAGGAAATAGATATCCCCTTTAACTATACTTTGACCGTGGCTGTAACCAGAATTGTTAAAGTTGAAATTGAACCAGGGACATTAGAAATACCTGTTGGACAAACCATGCAATTGTTGGCCACTGCTTATTATTCCAACGGAATCACAAATACCAACTCCCCGATCACGGAGGGAGTAATCTGGTCAAGCAGTTCGCCAGAAAATATCAGCGTAGACAATCATGGAAAAATCATCGGAGTAGCCAAAGGTAATGCAACGATCTCAGCGAATTTTGAAGGGAAGGTAGCAACAGCAGAAATTACAGTCACCGACCCGGTCATCACCTCTATTGAAGTGCAGCCGGAAAGAACGGTCAATCTTGGTAATGCGTTTACCCTCACGGCCATGGCCACTTACTCTGACGGAACCGAGGTAGATGTGACCCGTCAGGCAACTTGGTTAAGTCTTAATCCGGAAATTTCCGTCGTTAATCACGGTACGGTAATTGGTAGAAGCCTAGGTAAGACAACCGTCCAAGCTGAATTAGAGGGTGTGATAGGAAGGGTCCAAGTAGAAGTAACCCCTGCTATCGTTAAGACGGTGAATCTTGAACCAGACCAAAGTCAACTCCAGCGAGGAGAAAGCCTCTCTTTAAAGGCCATGGCTCATTATTCAGACAACAAGATGGTAAATGTAACTAATGTAGCCACATGGAGTAGCCTCAATCCTGAAATCGCATCTGTAGATGGCACAGGAAAAGTTATAGGGATAAGTGAAGGCAAGGCTATTATCCAAGCAGGATTTGAAGGAAAGTTAGCAACCGCAGAAATTATTGTTATAAGTCTCCCTAATTCTGAGCCTTCAGGGAGTTCAGATCTTCCAACACCTTCAAAACCAATAGATCCTACTCCAACTACACCACCGGCTATCCCTGCGCCCGAAACTCCAAAACCGACAGTACCGGTGACAACCGTTCCCGAAAATATCCCCGATGAGCCTAATCCACAAACACCAATAGATGAAAAGAGTAAGACTGCCGAGACTACACCCACTAAACCTAAGCCTAGTAACGCAAGTGAGCGTTATGCGACTAGCCAAGCTGCGATCCAGAAGGGAAACCAAGTGAAAGGAACTATGAAAGATAATTCTCTGCTAAACATACCGACAAAAACTACGGAAATCGGGGTAGTCAAAGGTTATGTCAAAGACCGCCAAGGCAATCCTATTGCAGATGCCAGGATTGAGCTACACTCTACCCCTAGGGTCACCTACACTGATAATAAAGGCTTCTTTCAGTTTGCTAATGTAGAAATGGGAGCTCACAGGATTTACCTTGCCGATGAGAGCATATCTAAAGATCTGGTTCTCTTGAATTCCATTACAGTTAGAGAAGGTGGCCAAGTCAAATCTATGACTGGAGATCAAGTAGCAAATGCTTTAGGGGAAAAAGGTATTGTAGAAACAGCCCAAGTTCAACTCTCGGCGAACGATTCACTCAAAGAGTTAGAGATTATTGTGGATATGAACTCAAAAGTCAAAGGAAAATGGTTCGGATTAGCAAGCCTATTTCCAGAAAACTTCTTTAGCACAGAAAATCTGTTGGCTGGAATTGGACTATCTGGGAGCCTGCTCACGGTCTTTGTACTTTCCCGATTCAGTCGAAATACATTCATCTATGTAGGATTAAAATGTATCCAGAAAAGAAGAGCGAAGCTTACTCAAGGCGAATTAACCCTAAACCTACAGAAAGAATTTTTAAAGGCCAACGGCGACAACTTAAAGATTGTTTTTTCAAAATCCCTATCTCGTAAACTCGCTGAAAAATCCATCACTATCATCGAAGCAGGCAAGGTTGTAACCCGATTGATATCGCCAGAATTCGCTGGCAAACCTCTTGAAATCGAAGTCGAAACCCTTGGCGAATAAAGAATTAACACAAAGCAGCAAGTCTTAGTCTTGCTGCTTTGTGCTGATCGAAAGGAGATCTAAATGGCAAAACGAACAGAGTCTATACCTGTTAATAATGCACTCTTGAACGTCATCACCCCTATGGGGCTTAACTTCACTCGGAACACGCTCACCATTGGCGAAAACAAAGGCAAAGCCTATGGTATGATCAAATACCATCAAGATCCTGATTATGGGTGGTTATCGAAAATCACCAACATCCCATCCACCATCGTATCTATTACCTTTACCCCTACAGATACAGGGGCATTTATTGATACCCTGTCTTCAACCATCCGTCTCAATCGGGGCACCGCAGAAAGCACAAAAGATCCTTTAACCCGCCAAAGGGCAGTGAGAACAGCGGATAACGCAGAAAAGATACTAGCCCAAATAGACCAAGACGGAGAATCGGTAGGCCTCATGAGCGTCATTGTCATGCCTATAGCGAGAGATGATCAAACTTTCGTAAAGGTGTGCCGTAAGGTGGAAAGCACTGTAGCCGGACTAAAATGCAAAGTTCGAGTCCTCGCTAATCTGCAAAAAGAAGGTTTAAAAATGCTTTCTCCTTTTTATGGCACGGATGAAAAAATAGAAAACATTACCCAACGCCCAGTACCCCTTTCTAGCTTTATTGGAGGCTTTCCATTCGCTTCGTCAGGTTATAATGATGGAACGGGTTATTACTTCGCAAAAGATGCAGCAGGTGGGCTTATTATTCTGGACCCGTGGATCAGGGGAGGGGATAGAACAAATTCTAATTTTGTTATCACTGGAACCATTGGAGTCGGTAAATCGACAGATATAAAACACATTGGCTTATCAGAATATATGAGGGGCACTAAGATCATCTTTATTGACCCCCATCGGGAATACAGAGACTTTACACTTAACCTGAATGGCGATTGGATTAATGCCGGTGGTGGATCTAAAGGAAAAGTTAACCCTCTACAAATTAGAACGGCGGCCAAAGATGATGAAAGTGAAGCTGATAACCTCTACGCTGATGATGGCCATGGAATGGGAGATATGGCTTTATATATCAAAAGCTTAGAAATCTTTTTTAGCCTGTATATTCCTTCGTTAAGTGATAGGCAAAAAGCAATTTTAAAAAGCGAAATCATTGAGATTTATAACAAGTTTAATATCTTTTGGGATACAGAAATTAAAAAGCTAAAGAATACCGATTTTCCTATTATGAAGGATCTTCACGGCCAAATTACTGAGAAAGCCAAGGAACGAAATAATCCCTATCAAAAAGACTACGATGATTTAGGTTTATTACTTAGGGATATCGCTATAGGTTCAGATAGTTTTCTTTGGAATGGGCATACAACGATTCAATCAGATTCCCAGTGTGTTTGTTTAGATACCAAGGATTTGCAAGCAACTTCAAATAATATTAAGTCCGCTCAATATTTTAATCTCTTGCAATGGGCATGGGACGAAATGGTCAAAGACCCAACCCAAAGAGTTATGCTTATTTGTGATGAAGCTTACTATATGATTGACCCAAATGTCCCCCAAAGTCTTATGTTTCTAAGAAATGTTTCAAAAGGTGTTCGGAAATATGAGGGGGCACTTGGAGTTATATCTCACAGCGTAGTAGATTTTCTTGATCCTAAAATTAAGATGTATGGACAACCTTTACTCGAAATGGCCTGCTTCAAAATCCTCATGGGTACCGATGGAAGCAATTTAAAGGAAACTAAAGAACTCTACAATTTAACAGATGCAGAGGAAGAGCTGTTGGCCAGCAAACAACGTGGTCAAGCGCTTCTTATGGTTGGATCAAAACGTCTGAGAGCTAACTTTGAAATACCCGATTACAAATTTGAATACATGGGTAAAGCCGGAGGAAGATAGTGAGGTGAGCGCATGGCCGACCCCGTAACCAGTAAAGTCCTTTTTCGCCTGGCTGCTTTGGCCGTCGATGAAGATGGAAGAAGGAACCTTTTAATTCTCTTTTCAGTACCTATAGCCCTAGTTCTTTTAATCCTCATGATCTTTGCCTATATCCTTGCAAGCCCGCTATCTTTCATAGCGGGCTTTTTTACGAACCCAAACGAAATGGCAGCCCTCCAGGCCTTCCGTGCGGAGCATGGCGATAAAGTCCGCCTCCAAACGGGAGGCATTATCTTAAACGGAAAATATCCTATGCCAGTAGTAGGTATAATCACCTCACCCTACGGTCAACGAGTCCATCCTGTAACGGGTAAATCGAGCTTCCACACGGGTATTGATATTGCTCCGGAATGGCATAGCGAAATCAAGAGTGTTGCTGATGGTCAAGTTGTCAAAGTAGGGATCGACAAAAATTACGGAAATTACATCTTGATCAAACACGATGATCCGGATGAAACCTTCTACTCTTTTTATGCCCATCTATCCAAAATCTTCGCCCTTCCCGATCAAGAGATCTTCACCGGTGACATCATCGGTTTAGAAGGAGGAGATCCGGAGCTTGACCCAAATCCAGGTACCAGCACTGGCCACCATCTCCATTTTGAGATCAGAACCTCCAGATTGTCCTGGAGCCATACGGACCCGGTACCTTACCTATACACCCCAAAAGGAAGCAAAGAGGAGGAAAATTCTAGTGAAGGGACGTAAAACAATCATTGAATTATTTATCTATACTTTTATCCTGGTTGTCGCTGTCATCCTGCTCATTCAGGATAAACGAGAACCCATGCCCATAGAAATCCATCCCGATTTCACCCTGCAAGGAGTTGATTATGATGTTACTTTACCTAACGAGTAATTTGAATCTTGGTCTATTCGACTTTATCCAAGATGAAACTATCCCGATTAAAAAACTTTCCGGGGAATTTAACCTGAAGAAGTTTGTCATCCGAGATATGCGTAGCTTCAGTCATATCAAGTATGTTGCAATTGATCATCAAGCCCTTAACGACACTGATGAAGAGTTAATTGAAGGTATTCTCGGCTTTCGGGCCATGTATGACGCAAGAATAGTCTATCTAGCCGAAGGAATGAAACCAGGTGATGAGCTGCTATCCAAACTCTATGATGCTGGAGTAAGAAACTTTGTCACGGTTGAAGATCCGGAGGAGATCAAGAAGGAAATCCTGGAGTGTATCAGTCCCAAAGGAATGAGCTATAAGAAAGCAGAACGATTCAAAATCCAACCGATCGAAGAGCCAAGGGCTAAAGTGAAACGGGCTAAGTCCCAAACTGAGTCTGTGAAAGCCAAAAAAGAGAAGGGGTCGGAACAGGAGCCAGTAGACTATGTAGTGGTCAATAAGACTACGAAATTAGGATTGGATACTGAAAAAGAAAGAAAAGGGATAGCCGTAGGAGTTGCAGGGATCACTGGAAAGACTGGAACAACCACAACTGCTTTGAATCTGGCCTATTTCCTATCAAGCCTGGGAGCTAAAGTGGCTTATGTAGAGTGCGATCCAACCAAGCAGCTTAATTGGCTGCCGTATTACGATATCGCGGTTAATGACGAAAGTGCTGAGCATAAAGGGGTGCATTTTCACACCATGAAAGTCAACTTCAGTCTAGCAGACTATGACTTTAACATCTTCGATCTTGGTAAAATGCTTGACTATGAGCAAAATCTAAACGCTTTTATGGTGAGTCATATTCGGATAATTACAGCCGCATCAAAACCTTATGAACTAAGCGATTTGAATAAAACGCTTGAAGTGGTCAAAGATGCCTCTGTAAATCTTCTCTTTTCATTTACTCCAGATAATGACCGCCAAACCCTCCGGCAGATCGTAAGTGAACATCCGGAGCATCAAGTATACTTTACTGCTTACTCACCAGATCTATTTGACCCGAATCCTAACCGCATGATCTGGACAAACATCATGAGTGATTACCTAATTGCCAAACCACCGGAAGAAATCAAAAAGAAACGACTAAGAGTATCTTAATCATTCCTTTAATACCCTATAAAAAAGAAAGATTCCCGGCACACGACCGGGAACAAAAGACTTTAGATAATTAAATTCTTAACCTAATTATCATGCAGTGACTAATAAACCTAAGTAATTGCCAAAATCCCGAGCTTTCTTGCTCGGGATTTTGATTTGAAAGGTTGGTTCAATGCTATCTGAAGTTTATGCTCACGTACTGCCTGAAACCAGCCCATATAGACTCAACCACCTAAAGAAAGATCACGGTCTGGTTTTCGGCTCCAATATAAAATCAGATCCCCGTTTACTGTGGACGTTACCCGATCTCGAATCCAAAGATTACACCTATATCACTGCATCCACTTTCTTTGCCCGTCGCCGCCAACGTCGCTATGTAAGACACGTCCTGGCTTTTGTCTGCGATTTCGATACGCCTCAAGGTACTACTACTGAAGATATTCTTGATCTCTATCACGCTGCCGGTCTCCCCATGCCGGAGTTGATTATCACCACGGCTACCCCTGGCCACTATCAAGCCTGGAATATCTTATCTGAACCACTCAGAATCCACCATGATATCCTTCTGGCCAAAGTCTCAAAAATCCATGAAGCCATGGTAGAAGCCCTGGAAGCAGATCCCTGCGCCGTCGGTGTAGAACGTTGGGTACGCCGTCCAACCATGTCCAATATTGTTTACACAGACACCTATAGCAGAACTACCTGGGAAGAACTCTCTATGTGGTATGAAGCTCGCCGACCGATTAAAGCATCCCAGGAAATGAAGCCTAAGGTTATCTATATCGGCACTTTGCTGGCCACTCCTGCTGGGAAACGAATTCAAGAGTCGGTTGCTGAAAAAGGTGAAAGAAACCGCTGGGCTTATGGTCTTGGCCTGTGCCTATGGGATGCAGGAATCCCTACACAGGAAATCCACACCAAACTTCATGCTTGGAATAAAGACATCAAAGAGCCCCTACCCATGGCTGAGATTGAGAAAATCTATCGCTCTGTCATTGCCGGCCGCCACCATGCCTCCCCCCGTGTCCTTTCATCCATAACGGGCCTATCTGCACAGATAAAAGGCTGGTATAAATGGGCTAAGCCCCGTGATCGGAGAAGGGACCATATCCAGGAAGTCGAAGCTGATATCATTGCAGATCTCCAGCAACATAAAATTGTCATTGAAACTCAAAAAGTCTGGTCAGAACGTTTAGGGGTAGCCTACAGAACCCTAAAAGAAGCCTTATCTGTGCTCCGTCAAGAGGGCATCATCGAAGCCCAAACATCAAGGGGGAAGTATGCCCAATCCTCTTACAGCCTTTCTGGGGGATATTTAAACTCTCTTACCTATACCAATCTCCCAGTTGCCGCCGGAGCAGAAATCATATTTTCTGGCGGGATTTTAAAAGGGCATACTGCCATATCACCCTTAAAGGGTACTCTGTCCTTCTCCAAAGAGCATTCAACAAGAAGTGGTAATGATGAAGTATGGGTAATCGGAGAAAACCCTCTTAAAGAAGAAAGCTCAGGCTGTGGATGATTTTTTAAAAGGAAAAAGAATCTGGTAGCAGATATTCAGGCCTCCCTCATTGGATGAGGCTAAGGGCACACTCATTCAAGAAGGTCTTTATTTTCAATAGTGCTAACCAGATAATGCAGAGAAGGTCGCCTTAGACATTGCTCAGAATATGATCAATTAATATGCCTCTTTCGAAAGGTATCTTATTTACCTTAGTAAGACAAATTTACAAAAGGAGATCGAGAGGAGAAAAAAGTACGGGTCAATATTTCGAGAGCAGAAGATGCTGGTTTTGTGGAGGAAAACAACACAGCGATTTGTGACTTATAAAAACAAACCCTTCATTGTTCGATAACCATTTCTTACGCATAGAACACAGGGGGAAATATCCACATACTCATCAGCCGGATACTCCTCAAACACCGATTAGGATGGTCAGATGGTGCATGTGCGCTGATTTAGGTTAACTGCTAAAAGAGGTTCTTTTGAACAAGTTGGATTTTTGTATTTTCTTGGATTATTTCCGCGATCTTAGGAGGGAATCTAAGAAAGACGTGGAAGGTTTAAAGGTGAATTACTATGGGCTTAGAAAACATATCAATGTAGAGAGAGGTGTAGCTGTTCCTCTCCTGTGTTCGGTGGACAAACATAACTGATAGCTAATTCGGTGTGGTACCGATGTCTTATAATGGGAAGTGTGGTTAAATTCAAGTGTAGGTTTGAAACAATATATTTATGGAGGTTCCAATTTGAGTAATCCAAAACTATTGAATTTAAGTTTAAAGTCAGTTTTTGTTTATTGGAATATAGACTGTCTAAGTCAAAACGAGCCAACAAAACAAGAAATGGAGAAATTGGGAGATATTTATGAACATAGTGAAATAGAAGCAGTTATACCTTTCTGTAATAATCTATTTATGACAGAATTTATTTTCTCTGAAAAACCAGATGAGAGGAAGAAAAAAACTGAAATAGGTAAAAAGCCAGACCATGTTTATTTTGATATGAAAAATCCACATAATTTGATTGAAGTTGAACACAAGAGAGTTTTTCTTCCAAGTAATAAGTATACACCTATCCATAATACAACCGAGAGAATTTATAAATACCTAATTTCAAAATTGAAAACAAATGGTCTTTTCATGGATTTAAGATATTTGAATCCTAAGACATATAATGAAACAAAAAACATGATCGAAGCTGAACTAAATAACGTTATTCTTACAAATTTTGAAATGAGAAATGAATATTTTGAATTAAGAGTATGCCCTATCGCAGATAGTTTAGAGAGTTATTCAAGTGTACTTGCAAGTCTAGAGGATAAAAATAAGGGATTTTTGGTTATGTATCACCACAGTGAAGCTATGGACGAAATGATAATGAAATTAACTGTTGATTCTTTGCTAGTAGAAATCAAGGGTGCGATTGAGAAAACTCGCAATGTGAACAATAGCAAATTTAAAAAGGATAATAGAATTATCTTCAGCACTTTACTATGCAGCTTAACTTTTCAATATGGTTTTGAATTGTTTTTTGAACCTGAAGCGAGACAACTATCCTTTGAAGATTTAATAACAAAGGTTCGATATGAGTTAGAACAATATGAGTATCTTCATGAAAAGATAGATATTATATGTCTTAAAAAAGATTATAATAAAGATATTTATATGCTATATATGAACAATAAATGGGTTTCGCCCGAACCTTAAGAAAGAAACTTATACACATAAACACATGTTTTTTAGTATCAAGGGAAAATTTAATAACAATACTGTCAATTCATACTAATTGATAAAAGCGACTTTCTATTATCTAATAAAACAAATAACATTCTGAATTCCCTATTATTAATGTGCTGTAATATCTTCTTTTCGTCTTCAGCTCTGCTGGATTTGGGGTCAAGACCAGAAGCAATAACATATTTCTTAACGAAATTTTGAATAGCTTTGGTTGTCATCCGATTGCTGTTTCTTGAGATAAATGAATATTTCGGTGTGGCAGAGCCACCAATTGGTGGCTCCCGCAGAGCATATTATTCAGATAAACAGCGATCAGTAGGTACATCGAGTGAACTCAAGTCGAGAAAGGAGAATGTCAATAGCGCATTAAAAAGAGATTTTAACGTAAATAGGTCGGACTTTAACTATCCCAATGTTTTTAGGCATGAAAGTAGCCCTGCCCTAGATTAAAAATCAATCTAGGGCAGGGCTACTTTCATGAGGTGGTATATCACTACTTGTCAAGTTTGGTCAAACAAAATAAAAGAATAGTGATCACTCATTCGAAGAATTTGGCTACTGGATTTACTATAAGTGCGTCAAAATTAGCCTAGATATAAAACAATAAGATACCTATTAATTTAACAGATCCATACATTTTGTACGGATCTGTTAAATGTTTATATACTTTCTGCTAGAGATGGGTATAATAGATAAAAGGGGTGATTGAAATGGAAAAAATGATTGTTAGAATTCAGAAAGCAGAGATTACTAATTTCCAGAATGTAAAACATGGAGCTTTCAGATTTGCGTGTAATTTTAGAAATGACATATTTGAAGAAACCTCTGATCTATTGGGTATTTATGGCCAAAATGGTTCAGGAAAAACAACCTTTATTCACGCCCTAAGTGTACTGGATGCACTTCTTGCGGGAAAGGTGTTGCCCAAAGAAACGATAAATCACATTACAAAAGATCAAAAACATGCAAAATTTTCATACGAATTTAGCCTCACTGATTCTATAAATTTTTATAAAGTAATCTATGAATTCATTATATGCAAAAGGGAGAAAGACACATGGGATGAAGAAACGGAAAATTATAATCCTGTCTATGTTTCATATGAAAAAATTAGATATGCTAATTTTGAAAACGGTAAATGGAGTAATTTTCGTACTCTAATAGATTGTAGTCTAATCGACGAGAAAGTTTTCCAACCTAATATAAGGTTACAGGAGTTCACTGGAAAGAATTCAAAGATCGTCGAGGAATTACGAGTTTGCAAAAAAATAGCTATTAAGCAATCAACATCCTTTATTTTTTCAAGGGAAACCCAAAAACAGATTCTACAGTGTAAAGTACCAACATATGTGAAAATTCTTCAATCACTTAATTATTTTGGCCGTTTTGACTTGTTCGTTATACAAAATAGGGATGCTGAGGCTTTAAACGCTGCGATACCCGTAAGCATGATGGAAAACGATAATTCTATTTCGGCACTTTCACTGGGGAGTATTGCTATCCGGTTTGATGGACCAACGGTTATTCCGGAAAAAAGTTATTGTCGTGCAAGTGAAGTTGTTGTGGTAATGAATACTGTTCTTTGCGAAATAGTACCTGGGCTACAAGTTGAGTTGTTTAATATGGGAAAACAAATGATGCAAGATGGGATGGAAGGCATCAGAGTAGAAATGGCTTCGGTAAGAAAAGGACATAAAATTCCAATTCGTTATGAATCAGAAGGTATTAAGAAAATAATATCTATTCTCCATATGATAATTGCGATGCACAATAATCCCTCTATGACGTTGGCAATTGATGAACTTGACGCGGGAATTTTTGAATATTTGCTGGGTGAAATTTTGAAAGTCGTAAAAGAATCGGGGAAAGGGCAGCTCATTTTCACTTCTCACAACTTAAGACCTTTGGAAATGCTTCACAAGAATTCTATTTTATTCACCACTACGAATCCAGAGAATAGGTACATCAGGCTGACGAATGTGAATACTAATAACAATTTAAGAGATTTGTACCTCCATGATATCATTCTTGGTGGTCAAAAAGAGTGCATCTATGAGTCAACTAATATTTTTGCTATTGGCCGAGCGCTTAGAATGGCAGGTAAAAAGTGATGGGTAGTAAAAAGATTATACTTTTCATTGTGGAGGGAATCACAGATCAAACCTGCCTAGGTTACGTATTAAGCAAAATTATAAATAGTAATAGAATAGAATTTAAACTTACCAATGGCGACATTACTACCAAAAGTGAGGTGAATTCTAGCAATATTCCTACAAAGTTAGTTGATGTTGTAAGGGAATTCAGCGGTAAGATTTTTAAGGCGCGTGACTTTTGTGAAATAGTACATTTAATTGATATGGATGGTGCTTTTATTCCTGATAATCAACTGGTTGAAAAAACTCCAGAGACCCCCGTTGATCCGTCTGATCTAAAAAAACTATATTATAGCGATAATCAAATATTTGTAAATAACATTGTAGATACACAACAAAGAAACTGTAAAAAGAAAGCAGTTATAAACCGCCTAATTACGCTAAAAAGCATTTGGAAAACCATTCCATATAGTGTTTATTTCTTTTCCTGTAATTTAGATCATGTTCTGCATGGGGAAAGGAACCTTTTAGGAAAAGATAAATTCCCAAAGGCAGACGCTTTCAACGCACAATTTGAGATTTGTAATGGTGATTCATCCAAACAATTTCTAGATTTTTTGAACACACCGGAATTTGCAGTAACAGGGAGTTATGATGAAACCTGGACTTTTATCAAAGCAGATACCAATTCCTTAAACCGATATACAAACTTTCATTTATATTTCAGTAACCCAAAGAATCCTCGCGATTCTTAAAGGGTTTTAATACCCGGTGATGAGTAATTTCTACGTTTATTCGTAAAAACTGAGGTGTATTAAATTATGTCGAAGATAAGTTCCTGGCACGTCGGAGTTGCAGCGGAGGCATTTGCTGCAGGCATGTTTGCTCGTTGCGGATACGATGTATCAGTTCAATATGGAGCAAATCAGCCCGAATATGATTTGATGATTGCAAAAGGGGAAAAGATTTTAAAAATTTCCGTGAAAGGAAGTCAAGATGGTGGATGGGGTTTAACCCAAAACTATAAAAAAGGATTGGATTATCATCAGGCAGTAGATAAATGGTTTGAAAAGCACAAATCAAAAACTATCTTTTGTTTTGTTCAATTTAAGAATACTGCATTGAATGAGTTGCCAAGACTTTACCTTGCAACACCTCATGAAGTTGCGGAAACACTAAAAAAATCCGCAGGAGGAAGAGGAGACACTATCTTAGCAGAGGAACACAAATGGGGCATAACTGCTTATGCGGCCGGAACGGTTGATAAAATTCCTGAGAGTTGGAACTTCTCAAGGGATCGAATAGAAGAATTATTCGTGACGGCTTAATGATATTTCTTTTTTTGGCTGGAAGTGGGGTTGGCTGAAAATTCACAGGATAGTGATTGAATGAAAACCGAAGCAAAACGGTGACGAGGATTTGTTTGATGTTTTAAATTAACGTTTAAAGTTACGCCATACAATAAGCGTAGATGGCCAGATTTGCGGTTAGGGCAACTCATCTCTAGTATCGTCGCCTTCAACGGAGGTGGAGAAATATTTTTTCTAGTATTATGAGCAGTATTTAGAAAAAAAAGAAAGCAGAAAATTATAAATATATGAGATTTGGATTAAGATTTTCAAAAGACTTTATTTTTAAGAATGGTGGTAGAGCCGTAATATATAATAAAACTGATGATGCAAAAAAGCATTTACCAATATCTGAATATTGGTAAATTGTGAATTTGGATTTTTCAAATAAAAACAATTATATTCACTGGATTACGAAAGAGAATGGAGAGTTCCGGGCAACTTATCCTTTTACGGTCACATGAAAGATGAAATTGACATTTCTCAGTGCACAACATTTGAAGGAATTCACCAAGTGATCAGCGACTGGACTGATTATTACAACATCGAGCGATACCAATGGGATTTGGCAAGATTAGCTCCAAGGGAGTATTACAAGTATCTCGTTACAGGAGAATACCCTTTAACAATACCAAAAGCAAAAGGCGAAGAATGAAGGTGGGGCTCTGCCCCACGCCCCGAGGTTTTTCGCTTTGGTTTCCAGGGAGGCAGTACTTGCTTGCAATAAAAAGAAGCGGTGCTGATACGCACCGCCTCCCTTATAAACCCACACGGGCGCTCGGGTCGCTCCTCAGCGTTGCCCTATCCTCCCTTGTGGTAAAGCACCGCTAGTATAGCATAAATACCTATTTGATTGGAATACCAAAAACCCAAATTGTCCTTGAAATGGGGTACACTTAATAATGACGGAGTGTATGCGGGAATATACTGTATTTGTATTGCCAGATCGTTTATTTAAAATGTAACCTTTAGAGAAGTCTTTTTAAACTTTATAGGTTACATTTTATATTGGGCGGTTTGGCCTTTTTTGCTTTTTATTGGACTATTTTTTCGATCTAGGAAGGAAATTGAGGAAATATGTGTAAGGTATATAAGGGCGAGTGGGCTACAGAAAAAAGCAAACATAAGAAGGGCAAACTCTGTTCAGATAACATGATATTGAAAAACTTTTGCCATGTTTGTAAATGCACTTTATGTATAGTTCAAAGACAGAAATTTAATTAGAATAAATATTGGGCTGAAGTGTTACTGATACGCTATTTAGTCAAAAGAATGACGGTGTAAATTGTCCATGATTTGACGACATAAAACGCCAAGTGTACATTTATGCGGTTGTATATAAATTTTATGACGGGCTTTTTGTCCCTGATTTTGAGCTTTCAAGGGCCAAAAAGAGTGGTGATGGGCTATTTTGGCCAATTCCTTACCATCTTCGGACATTGACGACCGACTTGCCGCAAAGCGTAACAGACCTAAATACACGAGCACTAGTACCATCGACGCTTAAAAAGCCGTTTAAATAGCTCTAAGTAGTGTTGGACAGACAGACTGACCGACAATATTATACTTTGGCCATTCCTTCCGTCAGTTCCTGGACATTGTTCACCATCAATCTATGGTCGTTATAGGGGAGCTATAACACTGAAGTAATCGCAAATTGAGGAGGACACAGCAATGAATATTACTGATAATCTTAGTCAGGTAAGCTGTGGGGCATTGTTTAGAAGAGCAGACTTGCATATACACTCTTATGGAGGCTCCTACGATGTAAAAGATTCGGATATGACACCAGAGAATATTATTGACACAGCACTTGCCGAGGGACTTCAAGTTATTAGCATTACTGATCATGATTCTATAAGTAATGTAAAAAGGGCAATAGAATATGCACAAGGGAAAGATATTTTAGTAATACCTGGGGTAGAATTATCAACAATTAATGGACACTTGTTGGTATACTGTCCCTCCTATGATTTGATTAACGGATTTTTTGGAAAATTAAGTTTAGTAGATGACCCTACAAGTAAAGTAGGGAGAAAAATATGTTGTACAGGAATTGTGGAAATCTTAACAATTGCTGTCAATTATCAAGGGATAGGGATAGCTTCACATATTGACATTGACGCGGGTTTTGAGTTAACTATGCCAAAGTATGACCCCTCTAAACAACTAATTTTACTATGTGAAAACTTGCTAGGCCTAGAGATATTACAAGCAAGCAATGAGATATGGTACTCAAGCAGTGACCCTAATGTTAATAGGAGACTGTTCTTTGAGAAGAGGAAAGAAAAACTTTCTGAGGATAATGGTTATGAAATTGCAAAGGTTCTATTTTCTGATGCTCATGCATTGTCTTCTTTAGGCAAAAATGCTTCAGGTAATAAAAAGATTACTAGGTTTAAAATGGATACACTTTCCTTTAATTCCTTTAGAATAGCTTTGTTAGATTCAGGTGCAAGGACAAGGATTGAAGATTTAGTACCCGATAAAGTACCTTTTTTTGCGGGCATTAATTTTGAAGGTGGATTTTTGGATGGGCAACTTATAAAGTTCAGTAAAAATCTAACATGCATCATTGGTGGTAGGGGGACAGGGAAATCTTCGATACTAGAATCTTTAAGGTCGTGTTCAGGAAATGATGCCAGGGGAAATCTTGTTGATTGTGAAGTTTGGCCAGATAAAATAACTCTTCTATATGAAGATACAACTGGAAGGCAGCAAATACTTGAAAGAGTTAAAGCCGGAAATGTTTTTAATATAACTGATATAGAAAATGGAATAACAAGTATTTTAATCGAAAGTTATGGGCAAGGGGAAACGGCGGATACAATACAACATTGTGATAAGAATCCTGGAGTTTTAATAAAATTCCTTGATGAGTTTATAGATATGCAGACACTAATATCACAAGATACTGATTTATGTACTAAATTATTAGAAAACCAGACACAAATTGAAAGACTGTCTTTAGACGTTAAAATGATACCTGATATAAAAAAAGCTAAGCTAAATGCAGAACAGCAATTAAACATTTTAAAATCCCAAAAAGCTAAAGAAATTGTAGAACTAGAGGAAGGGCTCATCAGAGAAAAATCATTTAGAGAAGAGCTCATTAATAACTTAAAACAATTAACAGATTCAATTAATAATAGTTTATCTAATAAAACGGTTCTCAATCATGTGCTAAGTTTAGATGATTCAAAGCTTGTAGTGGGAAAAACTGAATTTCTGGAAGTGAAAAAGATAATTGAAGGGTATTCGCAAGAAATTACCAAAACCTCCACGGTTTTAAACTCTGTCACAAAAAAAATAAGAGAGGAATTAATAAAATATCTAGGCGCATGGCAAAAGAAGGAAGCTGACGTTTATAAAAGGGTCGAGGAGATTAGAAAAACACTAGAACTTCAAGGGATAAAACTTGATATGATTTTTATTAAAAAAGTTACTAAAGATGTTAATGACTACAAGATGAAACTTGCGCAATTGTTAGAAAAAGAAGAGGAATTGAAGAAGAAACATAAAGAAAGAAAAGATTTGATTAAAGAGCGGAAAGTATTAAAGGTGAAGATATATCAGTTGAGACAAGCTTTTGCGTTAACAATGAATAACAATCTTAGAAATACAGTTATTGATTACATGGTGCATATTAAATTTCATGAAGGATTATATTCACCTCAACTGTCTCAAGCAATTCAGAAAGCTATGAACTGGAGGCAGATAACGAAGGCAGAATTAGTTTCCTCACAGATGAGTCTTTATGACTTACTTAATTCAATTCAGATGAAAGACACAAGGCTGTTAGAGAATATTATAGATAGTTATGGAAGTAAGGTTTTTACAGCGTCCGAAGCACAAAATATTCTAGATATATTAGCTATCGGAGAAAACTTGTTCAAGTTAGAAAGGTGTGAGTTTGAGGATAGAGCCGAAATAAAAGTAACCAAAATTATTGATTCCCCAGACGGTACAAAGAAGTCAATAACGAAGGACTTCTCAAAGTTATCTTTAGGACAACAGCAGTCAATATTGTTGACTATATTGTTGTATTCAAAAAGTAATACGCCTTTGATTATTGACCAACCTGAAGATAATTTGGATAGTGAGTTTATATATAAGACTTTAGTTAGAAATTTACGAAGAGTGAAAGAACACAGACAGGTGATAATTGTTACCCACAACGCAAATATTGCTGCTTTAGGAGATGCTGAACTCATTATCCCTTTAAGGAGTACTAATACTAAAACGAGTATTGTAGGTAGAGGCTCTATTGATTCACCTGAAACAAGAAAAATCACATGCACCATTCTTGAGGGAAGCGAGCAAGCTTTTATTAAAAGGAAGCAAATTTATGGTATTTAATTATAATGCTGAGCAGGTGTGCATAATAGCAAACTGGATATCAAGACTCTTTCAAAGTAACCGAGTACAATCCGAATTATTGCGAAAAGAAAGTAGGTATTCCGACGTAGTGAGTAAATAAAAGTTATATGACATTGTTGATTTTGGAAAAAGGAGAGAGAAAAGTTGATAGTTTTCTTTTCAGGAACGGGTGCTCAAGGATTTGAAATCCTTTCTACTTCAATGTCATTTGACAAATGGATAGAGTTTAAATGCACAGTGTCTCAATTGCTTCGTGCTCAAAATAAGCACTTTGCAGCTGAGTTATTAGAGACTATTCCATTTAATTTAAGTGAAGGGACCAATTGTTTTGGTGACGAGTTTTTTGTTCTTCATACCTCAGCTTCTGTAAAAAGATATGTAGAGTTGGCTGAACTGAAAAATAGCCCTCAAGTTCTTTTAGCGTTGCGTGAAATTGCTTTAGCCTTTAAAGAGCTTGAAATATATGTTCGTTTTATCGTTGCCGAGGTTTGTACAGAAACTGTAGAATTGGTTAAGCAACCTGAACCTGAGGTAACGACCGAAGTAGTTGAACGGGCCTTGAAAGATTCGCAACAACTAATATATACATCGGGAGCCGCAAGTGCTGTTGACCGAGTACATACCGCTTTACATGGATATTTGCGTGCTATTTGTGTAAAGGCTAAAATCCCATTCTCAGAGCATGCATCTCTAACGGAGTTGTTTAAAACTGTTCGTACAAATCATTCTTCATTTGACAATATTACTGCTGGGGCAGAGGAATCGAAGAGGTTATTTGGTGCGTTAGCGACAATAGTTGACACCCTTAATACTTTAAGAAACAGAGCCAGTATTGCACATCCAAATAATAGGATACTTGAAGAGGCTGAGGCCATATTAGCTGTAAATTGTGTCAGAACAATACTTCATTATTTAAACGCAAAGCTCTAGAGCAGTTCGCTCGGCTCCGTGAAGAAGAAGTCCAGAAGTTACATGGGATGGGGCCAAAGGCCATTGAACTGATTCGCTAGGCGCTGACAGCAATTGGCAAGTCTTTTCGGAATAATAGAGCATCTTGTTTGCATGTAAGTAGAAATGAACGTCGATGGGTAACCCGTATCCTACATGGTCGATGAAAGAAAACGTATCTACTCAATACAACCAGCTCGCCACATTTCTACCCCCGCTAGATTCCGCCGGGGTGGCTATCTTGTGAAACATGTGCGTTTGTATATAGGTTGGTGACTGGTATCTCTACTATGGGAAGATAGCCTATCCACTCCGTGGCGTAGCCACCGCCGGGGTGAAGGATGTCGGGGGACTGGGGAATATAAGATTGTTCTTCTTTAAAAGGGCAAGCAGAAGGGCGCAATTAAATGTCAAAATCAAGAAGATTCCAAATGCCACCGAGTTTAACGCTAGACATTGAAAATCCAGATTCATGGTCTATAAAAATCGGAGGTTTTTTGATAGCTACTCAAAGCTGGTCTTTAAGACAATTAGAAAATCAAGTAAAACGTGATGGAAGTTCCTCTCCTGGAGTTCTGGCAGGGATCAGGATTGTCAAACAAGTAGTTCCTTGTCCAGTCGAGTGGTATTGTATAGATACATTTTATCTTCTACGGTTTAGACTAGGCAAAGGTACATACGAGTATATAGAAAATCCTCCACCAAGTGAGTTTCATAAAATGTTGATGAATGCAGATGCACAATGGGATGAGACCTTCGATCCTAGAAATCAGGATGTTTGGATGATAGTACCAAAGGGTAAACAATTCGAAAAGTATTTTCCAGTTTCAATGCTTAAACAAGCCATAGAATCCATGATAAGTGACGAACAGGATCGGTTAGTGCAGTTGCGTGGTCAAGTACTGGATGCTCTTGGATTTCGACCAATTGAGATACGCATTCCAAGCGGAGAACCGGACATACGTATAAAATCTGTGACTAGAATGATTGGTGGTCAAGTAATTAAAATTTCTGCATCAGATTTAGTCAGTGACATGCAAAGAAGTTCAGGATTGCTCACGATTTGTCCTGATGACATTGAACAAGTCATGCAGCGTGCAAGATTATTATATGTGAACGCTTACCATGAATGGGAATTCTTCACGATTTCGGTTCATTATGTGGTACTGGCATTAGAAGCCTCTCTGAGGGCGTTGTATGATGAATGGCTTGGAACTGCGGAGGTTGAGGTTTCAGCAGAAATTGAAGGAGTCCAAGTTGTAGAAATAATGTCAGGGCCTCGAGAAAAAATATTGAAGTGGGCCAATGGAAAAGTAGCAAGAAAAGTTACAGCCAAGGGCGATCCGCTTCCTCGAAACAAATCCCAACTTCTTGACCATGCTGTAAAAATAGGAGTGATATCGCTTTGGGAAAGGGAGAGGTGCGCTTATTTACTAGTGCTTAGGGATGTTTTTTCCCACCCCGAGGGAACTTTTATCGAATGGATCAGTTGGGCCAGTGGAGACATATTGGAATCTTGTTTATGGATCAACCTCATGTGGGCTCGATTTTATAAAACGTTACCCTATGAGTTCGCGTGGGTACAGGAACCGATGCATCAGATAGATCAAGCAGTTGCTAAATAGGAGTAACAAATTACTGGACGGAAATCAGTTTATCCTTCCTCGCCTCCGCCCCGTCCTCGATCAGAAGGTTCTGCTATCTGGGCGAACCCCGCCGGGGTGGCTGACTACCCTCACATGCTCGTTCAGTTCTTGGTTCAGGCGTAGGGGTGTCAACTGTTCTGGATTATCTGGCAGGAAAAGGGTCGAAATGGGAGATCTGTGAGAGATATGGGGTCAGGGATAAAAGGCAACTTGAGCATTGGCTGAAGAGGTATGATCGTCATAAGGATTTCCGAATACAGACAGGAGGAAGCCAAATGACGAAAGGCCGAAATACGACTGGACAAGAGAGGATACAAATTGTAAAAGAGTGCATATCCAATGGAAACGATTATGGGGGGACAGCGTTCGAGCCGCATTTTTCACTCGAAACTGCATGCCTCAGGAATGAAGCAAAGCATGTCCAGTGTGGCTCGCTGCATTGATAACGGACCGATGGAAGGCTTTTGGGGTATCCTGAAACGCGAGAGTATTACGGGTACAAATTCACCAACCGGGAGCATCTTGTTCAAGCCATTTCTGATTACATCTTCTATTATAATTATCGGCGTTTACAGCGCCGCTTGTATATTATGACGCCGACGGAGTTCCATAAGCAGTACGTAAAGGCCGCATAAAGAATTGCTACCCGCTTTTTAGACGGGTAGCAATTCAGCAAATTTCGTTCTATTTTTTCATTGTCCTCTTGACGGGGTGCACACCAAAAATGATGCGACCCTTTTGATCAAAGTACAAAAAAACGAACGTTTATTGTACTTTTGTTTGTACAAAGATTCCCCCGTGATATTGTAATTAATACAAATTGACTGGCAATTTAGTGGGAGTAATGATTGTTCGAAAAGGAGGATTAATGTTTTGCCAATTTCATTTACAATTTCTGCAACTACTGTATCATGGTACGCAGCAATAATATCTACGTTTTTACTAGTAATCCAAGTATTAAACTTTCTACGGGACCGGGTTAATGTAACGGTAGAAGTAAAGCCCAATATGCGTGTATATGGTTCAAGCGATTATGACGATGATACAGATTTTATCAACATTATTGTAAGAAACAAGGGGAAAAGAACAGTTACTATTGATAGTGTGGGCTTTGTCACGAAGAAAAGAACAGAAAAGAATGGTTTGCTCTTAGATTCATTTACTCGTGGACCGAGAGAACTTTCAGACGGCAAGTCGACTAATTACCTAGTGGAGCAAAGTCTAATCAACTTCGATGAGATTAAATATATTGTTGCATATGATCAGGCGGGCAGGGAGTTTAAGGGTAAGTAGGATAGACTCAACAGGGAGTCTTTTATATAACGACTGCACATTCCTGGCGGGATTAATTGAAATGGTTTTTAAGGTAGATATACTTCGTAGCTTTAATATATTATGGGCAAAAAGGAGTGGCGCAATGGATACAGAGGTAATCGCGACATCGGCAGTAAAGACCAGTGTTTCCATTACAGACTATCTTTCTCCTTACATTAGCGAACGAGACAAAGAGCCCATCTGGGACGGCAACATTTATGTTTTTTCTCATAAACGCAAATCAAATGAATTTTGCAAGGGTCGAGTCCCTGTACAAGTTAAAAGTAAAGAAAGTATCGACTTGACAAAAGATACAATAATATATCCTATCCGAACAGATGATTTACGCAAGTATCTAACCGAAAACGGAGCTATTTACTTTGTGGTTTATGTTTCTCAGGATGGTAATACAAGGATATATTATACTGATTTGCTTCCGTTTAAAATAAAACAGTTATTAAGTAAGGCGAGGAAACAAAAAACAATATCAGCCTCCCTAACGCAGTTTCCTACAGATAATACTGAAAAGGTTGATTTGTTCTTTAATTTTTTAAGGGATAGAGATCTGCAAAAAAGCATCAGTAACATAGAGATAATGTCTGTAGAAGAATTGTCAAAAATGGGGCAATTAAAAGAGATGAGTTTTGGATTTACAAGCACTCGAAATGAAAATTCTCCATTTGACTATCTCTTTAGTCATAGTGTATATATTTATGCGACTACTCCATTGGGGCTTAAAATCCCTGTAGATATAATGAGCGACCTAGTTTTTGCTGGGACAACTCTGGAAAACCCGGTTTTTTGTAATGGCAAACTATACTATGACAATTATGAAGTTGTCCATAAAAAAGACTCTGGAGAATTACATTTTGGAAAGAGCACCATTATTAAATTTAAAAAACTAATGAATGATCTAACTCTAAAGTTTGATTTAAAGGGAACACTTCGACAAAGAATTACCGACGAGGCTTTTTTGATAAATATGTTTGAAAGTCTCTCTATTAATATTGGGGATATTAATTTGCCGTTTAAACCAGCTAATCCAGTGGAGATTAAGAGGTTTAGAATAGAGGAGCGAAAGGAGCATCTGGAGCACCTTAAAAATGTACGATTAGCATTAGATGAGGTTGGAGTAAAGGATGACTTGGATTGTTCAAACTTATCAGATGTAGATGAGGCAAATATAAGGTTACTGATAGAAGCCTTTGTTCATCACAAGGCAGTCTCGTTTGGCAATTCTGAAGTTATCGAGCCTATAGGTAAAATGACGATTGCTAATCTTTGTATTATGCTTATTGCGAGAAAGCAAGAGAACAACTTGTATCTTCTTTCAAACTTCTTTAATGACAATATAGCATTACGTGTTAAAAACGAAGAGTATGGCGAGTTTGATACATCACAATACACAATCATGAATAAAGAAAATTTTCTTCAGCTCTCTAACATTGATTATGAAGCTATTTACAATGATATTTTTATAGTAAAGTGTAGCAAGCTATTTCATGGACAAGTTTTACACCTTCTTCTGGATATGCTTCTTGCTTATGATGAGAGTGTCTTGAAAAATAAAGAGTTATTAAAAGCAGCCCAGAAGCTTTCTGAGTGGTTAATAGCGTCCTGCAACGATAATGAAAATATTCATGCAATGTTGTTAAATTACTTGCAGACGATTAAACGCAATAGACCTCTTAATGAAGACGAAATAAAGCAACTATACTCATTGGTAGAAAATGGTAATGTGAACGATAATATTTTAACAGCAGCATATATACTCTTGGGAAATTCGAGTGGGGCAAAACTTCATTATGATAAGTTACCTCCAAGCGAAAAAGAAAAATTCGTTAGATTTCCTATTTATAGTCTTTGGAACAGAATTTGAGATAAGTCATTAATTCCGGGTTTAATTAAAGCATGGAAGGCTTCTATACATGCATTGTAGGGGGTTCCCTTCTTTGAGGAACTGTGAATAAAATGGGCTGCTGGAGTACCCTCTAAATAGCTTTTAGAGACAAACTGAACTCCTCTGTCGCTATGGATTACTACAGGCTGACTAATTTTTTGATTCATTATAGCATTTTCAAAGGCCTTTAATACATGTTCTGTGGATAAACGATCCAATACCTGCCATCCTATAATTTTCCTAGAAAACAGATTCATCACACTCGTCAGATAGGCAAATCTAGATAGGGTGTAAACATAGGTTATATCCGTAACCCAAACAGTGTTGGCTGCCTTCGGATTAGAGTCTGGGGGAGCTCCTGGTGATGTATCCATCCGGTAACTCGGCATTCCCGCAACTTAGAATTGATGAAAGTGGTTTATTACGCTGAGGGAATACCTAAAAGTTAAACGGCCATCCAGGGCCGGAAAAATCATTTTTACGGGGGAAATTAGATGTCAAGTAAGGCTGATGTGTTTATTATTGAGTCTTTAGATTGGAAAGATGAAAAAGATAATCTATACGAAGGAAAATTTTTGTCGCAAATATTAGAATTCGCAGGTAAGAAACCAAGGTACTATTATATCCGGACGAAAAAAGAACTAAAAATGATTTTAGGCAAATTCTATGAAAGTGACTATAGGTATCTCCATTTATCATGTCATGGTAATAGTACTTCTCTTTATACCACGTTAGATGAAAAGATTTCTTTCTCCGAGTTTGGTCATATTGTTGGACCAAACTTAGAGAAAAGGAGATTATTTATCTCAGCATGCTCTGCTGTAAATGAACAACTTGCAAAAGAGATGATTCCCCGTACCGGTTGTTATTCTTTAGCTGGTCCTAAAAAAAATATTGAATTTCGTGACGCAGCAATTTTTTGGGCATCATTTTATCATTTAATGTTTAAAGAGAACCCTGGCAAAATGTCTCCAAATACAATTAAGACTATACTTCAGAATGCAGCTAATATGTTTAACGTACCAATTAATTATTATTATAAAATTTCCGACCAAGATTCTTTCGGAACAAAAGAAATTAAACCTCAGAGTATCTAGGAATAAAGGAGACTGATGATGTGGTTGCACCATGTCAAATCTCACCAAGCGATGGAGCCAACTGAAATGGTTGCCTAAATAATTACCACTTACTGACGAGTTCCGAAGTGAAAAAACAAGAGGCGATGAGTGTGAACCTTACTCAATTGTCATTCATCTGATGTCTCTACGATCTCTCAGTGGGGCCATGATGATCTGAACACACCATCTAGCGCTTTACAAACCTGATGTCATGGAGCCCCATAAGACGTATTATGTATGCTGCAAATAGCAGATAAGTATAAGAGATAATATACATTATCTCTTGGGTTCTTGAGTAACCGTGATAGGACTGTTTTTAGAAAAGCTTATGGCCTGAGGGTTTCAAACACTATGCTCGCAGCCGTTATGGTCGTTAAGTGTCGAAAAACTCAGGAGATAAGATTTTAAGCCCAAAACATAGGAGGAATCCCAGGGCGAATCAAAAAGAAAAAGAGGTGATGTCTTTGCCAACGACCAACGTCCCAGATCTCAACGCATGGTTAGAACATCTTCATCATGCCAACAAAAGTGAAAACACCCTTAGAGCCTATCGGCAGAGAGTGCTGCGTTTTGCTAAGTGGTATGAATCGACGAATGGAGAAACACTTACTCATGAGCGTGTTACTCCTACAGACCTGCGTGAATACAAATCCTACTTATTAATCAACCTTAAGCGTTCTCCATCGACAGTCAATCTTTCCTTCGTTGCTATTGCAAACTGGCTGGACTTTATCGGTCAGAATATACCAATGCCATCATATGTGGAAGAGGTACGCTCTGCACCTCAAGGGCTAGAGAGGTTGGACCAACGCTCACTTACTCGTGCTGTGGAACGCGAAAGCATACCACGAGATATTGCACTGATTACGCTCATGCTAAACACTGGCCTTCGTATTAGCGAAGTGGCCGCTTTGGATATTGACGATCTCATTATTGGGGATCGCTCCGGAAGTCTTAAAGTACGGCAGGGGAAAGGGGGTAAATTTCGCACAGTGCCCCTCAATAGCGATACACGGAAAGTCCTGACCGATTATTTGAACGGTCGCACAAGTGGGCCGGTATTTTTAAGTCAGCGGGGGATGGGAACTGGACGTCTAACGGCCAGCGGGATTCGGCAGGTTATCGACCAGTACGCTTATCTAGCGAAACTACCGGAACTTCACCCCCACTCACTGAGGCATACGTTTGCCCGGAATCTACTGAAAACTGGTGAAGGACTGGAAATGGTCGCTGAGATTATGGGGCACAAGAGTTTAAATACTACGCGAATTTATACTCAGCCGTCTGAGCAGGATAAGGCGAATGCAGTGGAGAGACTGTCCTTAAGTCATTAGAAGTGTATTTTCGTTCCAGCTAAAAATATGTTATTATTTGGGTGATGTGAAGAGGGTATATTTACATAGTGTAAATCAAAACTAAAAGACATGTTGTATGACCGTGCACTTCTTAATACTGCCAAGAGTATTATGGATAAAATTAGTAAAAGGAGTGCTGACCATGCATATGATGTTTCATACAGTAAAGCGAGGGGAAACCCTTTGGAAGATAGCTCATCATCACCACACTTCCATTCAGCATTTAGTTCACATGAATCCTTCGATAAAGAACCCTAATCTGATCTATATCGGTCAGAGACTGAAGATCCACTTAGGAATTGCCTAATTAATGGGATCTCACTAGAGGCATCCTCTTCTGGTTATCTCCAGTACTGTAAAGCAAGGGCAGTGTCTCCACAACGGAAGACACTGCCCTACTTGTTGTGTCTTGATTTCAGTTACTATATTTTAAGGATCGTCCCCTCGAAACTTCTATTTCGCCGCTTGTAGTTGCTTCTTCCTTTTATTCTTTTTAGATACATGATCTTTGTTTATCTCTTCCATATACTGAATAATATGCTCCGCGAGAGCCACCGATTGGTGGCTCTGCCACACCGAAATATGAACTGACCCCCAAAATTTAGACAAAATAGTTCAGGTAGGGCTTCGCCCTAGAGTTTATCGCTTTAGTTCTCCTCAAAGGAAATAATGAGGGACGAAACTAAAATCCGTCCCTGCATTTCCCCAGGCAGAACCAATTTGGCGCTCAGGTTGCTCTCCAGCATTGCCCTATCCTCCGATAATTGGCAAGAGCCAATCATAGTCTAACCAATGTACGTTTGTTCCCATTCTTTTATCCATTACGCAGTTTCCTGTAACAATCTGTATTCTATTGGACTCATATAGTTAAGCTTTTTCTTTATTCTTTTGTGATTATAATACTCTAGGTACGCATGAAGTTCCTGAACAAAATGTTCCACGGACTCAAATTCCTGGTTATAAAGTAATTCAGATTTTAGGTGGCCAAAGAAGTTTTCCACTACAGCATTATCTAAACATGTAGCCTTTCGCGACATACTCTGGTGGATTCCTTTCCCCACCAAAGCCTCTTGATAGGCTGCCATGCGGTATTGCCATCCTTGATCTGAATGTAGTATCAGACCGGTATTGTCAGGTATCTTTTTAAAGGCCCGATCTAACATTCCCATAACCTGTGAAAATCGAGGATGATTTGAAATGTCGTAGCTGATAATTTCTCCATTATACAGATCCAATATAGGAGATAAATATATCTTCTGGCCATAGAGATGAAACTCTGTAATATCAGTAACCCACTTTTCATTGGGTTTTGCTGCTTGAAATTCGCGGTTTAACAGGTTTGGGGCAACTTTTCCTACATCACCCCGATACGAGTTGTATTTTTTTATTCGTACAAAGCAATGCAGGTTTAATTCTTTCATTAGTCTCATCACCGTTTTATGATTGATGACTAAACCTTTTTTCTTTAGCTCAGCAGTTATCCGACGATAACCATAACGCCCCTTGTTATCAGTAAATATCTGCTTCATTACAGGGCGAATCGCAGCATACTTGTCCAGTTTGCATTGGGATTTAGTGTAATAGTAATATGTGCTTCGAGGAATACCCGCTATTTTTACCAGCTCATTAACTTTATATTTACGCCTTAGCTCGTGTACTATTTGAGCTTTATCCTTGTTCGTGACTTTTCCTTTTTCCGGACTAAGGCGTTTAATTTTTTTAGATACTCATTCTCCATTCGTAACACGTTGAGTTCATTTTGAATTTCATCAGGTAATGAGGATTCGTCCACCTTGGGATGCTTTGACCTCCGTGGTGTTACTAGGGTTTTATGATCTAAGATTTGAATGGGTGGAATTTCATCAATCAACGTACTTTTATGTTTTGAAACATCGGAGTTAAAATAATCCTTACCTTTTTCGAGATACAAACGTATCCAGGTTTGAACCATCTTATGAGTTACACCATATTTTCGTGCGGTCTCTCTTTGACCCATATGATTGGTTAGCACTTCTTCAACTGCACTTAGTTTGAAGTCTCCAGAGTAGTGCTTCAGTTTTTGACCCTTGATAACCATCTTGAAACCCCTTTCATAAACAAAATGATTATATCATAATGTCCAATATTTGGGGTTCAGTTCAAATATTCATATACCATTGTCATTGAATATGCTCCGTGAGAGCCATCAAATGTGGCTCAGCCAAGAGCGTATCGGGGGGGCTGTCACGTCGAATATTCAGTCATGTCTAGGTTAATAATGGGCGAATAAGTGTGAAATAAATCTGGATATTTGTCCAAAATCCATTTGCTCAGACACAGGATGGATAGAGACTGCATACCAATCAATCGTATGTCTCCCTAATCAAATTACTGTAAGGATTGAAGGAGTGAATAATTGTGGCTCAGTACTAAGCGTATTGGTGGTGCTACCGCACCGAAATATTCAAAGGAGAGAAAGGGGATGGGATTTTTGGTACTCCAGAAGAGGTCATGCTTAAGTTGATTCTATCAAAGGCGTCAGTGCTTTAACGCATCATTTGATGTTCTCCTGAGCCTTCTGAACTGTCTAAGTTACCTTGCATGGGTGTTGGTATAGATTCTAAAGCCTCACCGCTCTCATGTTGGCTGCCAGGCATAGTGTATCCGGAAGATGTTGACTCATCAGCTTTGTTGGGTAAGGATTGATTTGATCCAGACTCGGAGGAATCAGTGGGGGTACTTTCACCCGTCATCGAATTACCCATTGAGTTGGAATTTTCTTCATGCATCCCGTTTGGAGGGGATATAATCATGCTTTCTTTAGGGAAAAGTGACAGTAAGGTCGTATTTGCCTCGGCCAACATATGATGGGTATCCTTCGAATTAGAACCATCCGTAGTGACAATCAATCCCTTTTCCTGAATTCGCTTATAAATTTGATAATGATTGACACTCATACCAAGGCTTTGAGCTGCGTTACGGGTAATTTCATCTGCCTTAATAACCATCATGTTAGCAGAGATGCTTTCATTACGCATATGGCGCTCGATGGATTCTCGGAGTTTACCCTGATCGATAACATCGACTGGTTGGTCATCCAGCGGGATAATACTTGTCAGGATCAAGGGGTTAGCTTGATTAAAGACACCTTGTTGATGCGCTCTATCGATGATCAAGTCTACAGCAGTATAGAGGTCCATCCCTTGAAGCTGTTGATTGGCGGGTGAATCTCCGGACCTTTGCGTTACATCAATTGCCTTAAGAACTTTAGCATCACGGTTAATTAATAATTCTATGCTAGAGTCCATATCGATCACAACAGCAGCCACAGCCGTATTAGGCCCAGAGATAAAGTTGAAAACACTTAGCGACAAGGCGAGTAGCAGGATAGCAGCCACAGAACCAAATTTGAGGAGTCGATGTCTTAAAGGTTTAGGCTCAGGTAGCTCGATTTCAAGGACCTGTCCGAGAGTAGGAGCGCCCTTAGGCGTTTTAATTTCTAGATAGTCACCGCTTTCAGTGTAAAGAATGGTGACTTTTTTTGATGTCTTCATGACAATGCCCGATGTCTTTTTCATTAAGCTAACCCCTCTCTTGGACGATAGAGTCCATCTGTGTAAAACCTTTCAAAGACTCGAATTCTGGGTCTGATAGGATTAGAGTGGTTGCGATGAGATATTTTCTACCCCTTTCTAGAACCTTTCGCTTCACGCCGGTAAGGAGTTCTAACTCTTTAAGCGGTAAAAGCCTTGTTTTAGTCAGGTGTTTTAATAAATTTGAGTGTTCACAAAGTTCTTGGGCGACTCTCCAGAGAGTTGCCTTACTGTCTTTATGTTTTGGGGAAGCTTCAACTAAGTCTTCGAATATTATCCCATACTCGGCTAGTACGGTGGTATAGCTTTTCACCGTTTCAGCAAAATCACTTTTTTGTTCATCCTCTTTATAGTGTTTAAACGAGGCGGCTGATTCATAATCATAGAGATCATCTTTGTCAGGCTCCATCGGGGTAAGCGAGAGCACTTGATGTTTAGACTCTTTGCGAAAGTAGTCAATCAACCGTCTCGTAATCACCGTTTTAGCAAAACCATAGAAAGACGCCCGATCGTCAGGGTTAAAACTGTCGATCGCTTCATTAAAAGCAACTAACGCGATGCTTAGCTCCTCATCATGTCCCCAGGTGAGATAGCGTTTACAGAGGGTGGAGCTGATCTTGATCATAAATGGTTTGTGATTTTGTATAAACTCTTCTCTAGACAGTTCGTTTCCTTTTTTAGCAAGTAGTAAAGTTTGCTGAATCGTTACTTCTGGCACTTCAACCCCTCCACTTAATAGATTAACTTCGTATATGTAACTGAAATTTGGGGGGTACCCGGTGAAAAAAGCTGCTAAAAAACTTAATCCTTAACACTTTAAGAAATGGCTGGAACAAGCAAGCATAATATTTCTAACCAGTGCTGATCAGCTAGGCTTAAAAACTAGATCAAGCAGCTAGACTGGGATGGGACATGAGTAGACTGGTAAGATGAATCTTAGTGAAGCTGGCATTATTCTTTTTGATTAGGATAAAATAAGGCTCAGACCATTAGGGTCTAAGCCTTTAGACGTCTTGCTGAGTTTAAAATCTAGTTAATCTCCAAGGACCTCTAGCGCTAATTAGTTTTCTTCTATAACAGAGCGTTTCTTTTTTACAAGTTGACCTACTAACTCAAGGTAGCATTTATATATGAAGTTCCTATGAAAAACTTATGAATTTCTTGTGAATAGAGAATTAGGAAAATTGGTCTAATTTGACTGATCCCTCCTCAAACTAAGTTTGCGGGTATGAGCTCAAAATCAGCAAGCCATCTGTGGTACATTCCATTCTCCATTCTTAAATCATAAAAAAGAGTCTGTGGAATAACCTTAACCACTTTGACAATCATACCCTTATGAATCATATGAGGATGCCCTTGATCATTTAATATCCTGACAAACACCCCCTTCTGATGGATTCCATTACAATTAGGGTTAGAATTAACGGCCTCCAACTCAGACCAAGCAAACCACCGATGGAGTTCCCCATTAGGTAATTGAACTGCATAAAGCCCCTCTACTTTCGGTGAAACTATAGTCGCTTTAGTTCCGCTTTGAATCTCCGGTGGATGAATTGCGAGGGATACAACTTTATCACCTGGCTTAAATCCAGGATACCCCATGTATCTGTTGACCAATATAATCAACTCCTTGCGTTTAATTTACTATATTTTACTGAGTCATAATCATTCTGTTACTTATCACTCAATAATAAAAACGGGCGGAGGATAGTGTCTTAAGTTGTTAATTATACATTAAGAGCCTATCTAAAGTGGGTAGCTTGATTTGCTTTCTTTCTTTCTTTCTTTTGGGGTTACCTTAGATGTTTTTCAGGGCAGCCCTTTTTTTAGTGCGCGAACCCCTCTCTTGACGATAGAAGCACCTCATCATGTCCCTAGGTGAGAGATCGTTTACAGAGGTTGGAGCTGACCTTGTATTATTAACGGTTTGTGATTTTGTATAAACTCTCTCTAGAAAGTCCATTTCCTTTTTTTGGCTAGTATCGAAAATTGCTCAATCATTAATTCTGGCAATTCAAACCCTCCATTTAATAGATTACTCTCGTATTATCTGAATTTAAGGGGGTACCAGAAAAAAGTAGGTTAAGAAAATTCTTAACCTACCCCTCGAAAATGCAACAGGTGTACGAATACTTTGGCGACACAGGAGGTGACAGTCAGACAATAATCTCAAACTTGTATTAGAATCGGAGAAAGCAAACACTTAAAAAACTTAGTTTGAAAGGATTGAATGAATTATGAAAAAGAGAGCTCTAATGGTTTCATTATCAATGGCTATGGTACTGGGAGTGGCTGGGGTCGTAACCGCTGCAACAAGTGATAACAATACCACGGACCTGCAACCAATGACGCCAAATACTCAAACCTATATGGATAACAAGGATGTCACAAGCACAGAAGTTGAGCAGGTCGAAACCGCTCAACCTACTCAAATAGTTCCAGATAAAACAGATATCTCCGATCAAATGAGGAATTCTAACGTGTCCATGACTGATCAGATGGAAAACCTGCCAGCGAATACTCAAATGCAAGATATGTCAGTAAATACTCAGATGCAGACTATGCCGATGAACACTCAAATGAATGACCAGATGAGAGATTCCCAACATATACAAGAAATGGCTGAAACGAACCACCAGGACAATTCCAAATCTTCTCAGCAGTCAGTCCAACAATCAAGCGACAAGACTATGATGGGATCTATGAGAAGATAAATCCCTGAACGTGGCATACCCGAGCTTAGAATATTAAAGGCTCAGACCATAAATATGGGTCTGAGCCTTTAATCATTTCTTCAAGCCTGTAAATTCATAGAAGTCTTCTTGGCCCGATTAGTTAATCGTATACGCCATCAAGGAGAACTATCAAAAATTTAACATTGTGAAAGTAACTTAAAAGAAAAAGGCCCATGGGCTGCCTCAATGCAATTATTGCGTTCTAACGGGTGAATAAAGGCATAAGATAGAGTTTACAGCCAATGGACCTTAAGTAGGTATTGGTTTATTTGGTAATTAAATCATTATTCATGCTTAATTCATTGCAAATCGGTTTCTGGGCACACTGAGATACGCCTTGATCCATTTTTTGAGCACATTGTGCTACAGCTTGACCACCCTTAGTTGTAGCCATTTGGGAAACTGCTGTTGATGCAAAAGCGACGTTGGAGAAAGCCATAATCATAAATCCAGTTGTAATTATTGTGAAAATCTTTTTCATTATTATTACCTCCATCTTTTTCTTGGGACAAGTTCTAAATGAACTATAACGAATTAAAATGAAAAACTCATGTATAAGTTGTGAATAACTTATGAACATAACAAGTGAGCATGGTTTTTTTGAAAGAGAACTGCATCCTACATAATTGACAATGTATTCAGAGATAATATGTTGGAGTTTAATAATATAATTGAAGGAGGGATTTATTTATATGATGGGTGGTTGGGGCTATGGGGGGTATGGAAGTGGCGGCTATGGGATGATGGGGATGGCGGGATTTGGAATGCACCTCATCTTCTGGATTGGGATTATTTTGCTGGGAATCTATATTTTTCGGCGTACTGATTCGCACAATCATACTGGAGGGCAAAGTAAATATAGTGGAATGGACATCTTGCGTGAACGATATGCGCGTGGTGAAATAGATTCGACAGAGTATCAGAGCCGAAAAAAGGATCTAGAGGGTAAATGAACAGAAGACAATAAAAAGCGACTGAGGATTTTTAACCTTAGCCGCTTTAATATGAATTATAACTAACTAATGGCATAAGTTATGAGATTTATTATTCATATAATCATTTCGGTTAGATCATAATACTAGTGAATTTAAAACAAAGGAGGAGTTCTAACTATGACTGGACACGCTAAAAAAATGTCTCAACCTAACGGTGGGATCAAATGTGTCGTAAACACATGCCATTATTATGGCTCAGGGGATCATTGCTATGCAGATAAAATCGAAGTTCAATCTCCAAATGCAACGAGCACTGAAATGACTGACTGTGAAACTTTTCTCCCCGAGTAATTAATGGAGCGAAAGAGTCACCCGTTGGATCAACGGCTCTCAGCTCAGGTAAGTTTATAAAGACAAACATTATCATTAACGAAGGGCCAGCCTTACAATTATCGCTGGCCCTTTTCTCAATGCGTGCTAAATATACTTACTTTGCCACTATACTTGTCATCATTCCGCCATCCTCATGGTCAAGTATATGGCAGTGCAGCATCCACGTGCCTGGATTAGTCATGGTAAAGGCAATATCTACATACTCGCCAGCAGGGACATTAACAGTATCCTTCCAGGTTTCTCGCTCAGGTTTGCTACCGTTCAAAGAAACAATCTGAAAAGCGGTACCATGGATGTGAATCGGATGATCCATTTCTTCTGCGGTACTTACATCCTTGTTCCACAAACGAAGTTTAACAACTTCCCCCAACTTTACCGCTATTGGATAAGTATCGGGATAGGACTTTCCGTTAATGGTCCAGCGCATCATGCTATCCATAGCGCCTGATTCAGTGGCTGGCATGGGCATAGACGTCATATCATGCCCACCCCCCAGGTTACTAGATTGCCCATTAGCCGCCATATCCATCACAGAGTTAAGGGTCAGCGTATAATCAGGGGTACGGTTATCTATCTCTGGTATAGCTATGGACTGAGGAGGAACAAAAGGTGATAGTACCGTTGAAACCTGACCTACCTGATAGTTAATAGGAATTTTAATTCCCAGTTCGCTGCGCTCACTTTCTATCAGATAACTTTTCTCTTCCTCCCCCACAGCTGCTACTTCGGCATCAATTCGTTCAGCGGGGGACAGGGTAATCGTATCTGTTTCATAAGGTTCTGCCAAGGGATGACCGTCGGTGTGAGTGACACGGAATTTATGTCCGCTAATTTTGATGGTATGGACAGCTGCTGTAGAGGCATTGATAAAGCGCAATTTATGCAATTCCCCTTTGCGCAGTACAAGTGGCTCAATCGCCGAGTCCGTTTTTCCATTCACTGTCTCAACATTACCGAATCTCTCCATATCCCCTCTAGCGGTGCCTTGTAAGCGGTTACCCTTGGCATCTAGATACCAGTCATCCAAAACGAGCACATGATCACCACTATACAAGTCATCCTCGGGAGCTTTAATAATAAATGGGGCATACAAACCATTATCAACTTGGTCTAGTACCGGGCGGTAGTGAGAATGATACCAGTATGTTCCAGAATCATTGACCTTGAACGAATAAGTAAAGCGCTTGCCTGGCTCTATGGTCTTTCCTGGCCCATCCTGATCATTGGGAACCACGAGACCATGCCAGTGGATATTTGTTGAAGTAGGCAGATTGTTAATACCGGAGATGCGAACAGTATCGCCTTTCTTCACTACTATCGGCATACCGGGAACAGTGCCACCATAACTCCAAACGTTTGTTGTCAATCCTGCCCGTATTTCCCACGCAGTTTCCTTGATATCTAAGTTAAATTCCGTTGCTTTTACCTGTGGAGTAGAAAAGAAGTAGTATGCCCCACCTAAAACTGTCAATGCAAACGCAATTATAATGACTTTCTTTTTCATTCTTGTCGCCTCTTCATTCTCTTTTTTGTAGGTAGATAATATCTATTGTTTCAATTAGAGATATTAATATTACATACTACAATAACAATGTGAATAACTAATGAAGATCGAGCTTAACCTGGTTGTGAAAAACTAAGTTAACTTTGGTTAAGTAAGAAGAGAACAGGCAGCATTTAAATGCAGTCTGTTCTCGTTATATTTCGCTCCCAAATCATTTTGAGTATCGGCAGATAATGCGACTTCAAGTTCCTCCCGTATCCATACTAACGAAAATGTCTGCCTTTCCGATTTTTCATAAGTTATTCATAGGTGATTCATAACTTAGTCATATTCGCTTGTTACAATAAACCGGTAGAAGCTAGTCAAAGCTAAGAGTGACAAGGAGGAAATAATAGAAGATGCTAACTCAATGTACCATCGCCAAGGTGACAAATCTTAACATACTAAGGAGGAACACATATGAATGAGTGCGAAGCGGTTCAGGACAGAAAAAAGGATAAAGGTATCATTAAAGCCATAGGTTCAGTTTCTTTTGCAATTGTTGCTTCTTCCCACCATTGGGTTCATACTCTTTTAATCGCATTGGGTCTAACTACTCTAAGCTCAAGTCTATTATCGCTATCTCCGCCAGTAAAGATTATCTTCTTAGTGGTTTCTCTTGTGTTTTCAGCGTGGTTTATTCGTGTTGCTAAACGTAAATGGAGTTATGACCGTCCTGCTGCATGGGTTTATCTTATATCTTCAGTTATCTCAATTGTCTTGGTAATGACAGCCTTGCCACAAGCGATCTCAGACGTTTTCCCACCGTCTCAGCAACAGCAAGAGCAAGGGAAAGATATCCACGGGCATTAATGTGTTTTGAAAGATTATAAGTGTTTCAATAATACTGGGTAATTGGAAAAAGGGTCGTGTCTCCGCTGGGAGTTACAGCCCTTTAAAATAATTACAACTTTTCTAATAAGAAATTCACAAGTTATTCATAAGTTTATCGTATCATTGAGTCACACTAAGTACAGGATCAATTTTATCAGTATACCCATTGTGGTTGCTTTTTTTAAACTTCAACATATAGGGTAGCCCCCTATACTATAGTTGAAATGGTGGTGAATCAATGAACGGACTGGTTAAAAAGATTTCTTGTTGCCAAGATATGACGGAAAAGACAGTAAACTCAGGAGTCATCATGACGAAAAGACGATCCAGCAGCTCATCGTACGGATGAACCGGATCGAGGGTCAAATTCGGGGCATTAAAGGAATGATTGAGCGCCGAGATTATTGTGATGACGTCTTAAATCAAATCTCCTCAGCTCAGGCTGCCCTTGACGGGGTATCGAAGTTACTTTTGGAAAAGCACATGAAATCATGCGTGAGAGAACGTTTAGAAACTGGAGACACGGAGGTAGTAGACGAAGTACTAAAAACAGTGTTTCGCATGATGAGATAATCATCGGTCAATAATAAACAGCAAAAGGGTATCTGAAACAGATTGCTAGTTGGAGGGAAACGTTATGAGTGAAACAACAAGAAGCGAACATTTGGCTCAGGTAAGTTTGCCGGTACAGGGTATGACTTGTGCCGCTTGTGTGGCAAAAGTGGAAAAAACCTTAAAAACCATGACCGGTGTGCAAGAAGTGCATGTGAATTTGCTTTCGGGTAAGGCGGCTGTGACTTATGAGAGTAATCAAATCGGAGTCCCCCAGATGGTTAAGATGATTCAAGACATCGGGTACGAGGTGCCGGAGGAGGAAGTCTTGCTCACGGTGCGCGGTATGAGTTGTGCGGCTTGTGTCGCTAAAGTCGAAAAGACTATCAAGGGGATGCCGGGAGTAACCTCTGTGGTCGTTAATTTACCGGCTGAGTCAGCCAAGATAAAGTTTTACCCCGGAGCCGTGGATAAAACCCGGATCAAAAAAGAGATCCAAGCTATGGGTTATGAAGCTAGCGAGAAGGTAACAGGCCAGGAAGCGTTAGACCGAGAGAAAGAGGCGCGGCAAAAGGAACTTCGGTTCCAGACTCGCAATATGTGGATTGCTTGGCCATTAGCCAGTTTGGTGATGATTGGTATGTTCCGGGATATGTGGATTTTCCCTTATTTTGTGCCAGAGTTTCTGGGCAATGTTTATGTTCTTTGGGCAATGACTACACCGATCGCCTTTATTCCCGGTTGGCAGTTCTTTAAACACAGTTGGAACGGTCTAAAACGTGGCGCCACGGATATGAACTTACTCTACGCAACAGGGATTGGGGCCTCTTATCTTATTGCCACCATCAATACCTTTTGGCCCGATGCTGGATTTGGCGGGCGGGGAGCTGCTTTTTTCGAGTCAGCCGCTTTGCTGACTGCATTCATCGTTTTAGGGCGCTATTTGGAAGCGCTCACCCGGGGTAAAACTTCGGAGGCGATCCGCAATCTGATGAGCTTGCAGGCCAAAACAGCGCGGGTGATCCGCAATGGTGAAGAAGTAGAGATTGCCGTCGATGAGGTGGAGATCGGGGATATTGTGTTTGTGCGGCCCGGGGAAAGCATACCGGTGGACGGCGAAGTTACCGACGGTTATTCAGTGGTTGATGAAGCGATGATCACCGGGGAAAGCATGCCGGTGGAAAAGCGCGCCGGATCACAGGTCACTGGTGCTACCATAAATAAGACGGGTTCTTTTAAATTCAAGGCAACCAGAGTTGGTGGCGAAACCGCTCTGGCCCAAATCATCAAAATGGTGGAAGACGCCCAAGCTACCAAGGCCCCCATCCAAAAACTAGCGGATTTTGTAGCTGGTCATTTCATTGCTGGGGTACATGTCCTCGCTTTGATAGTCTTCTTCTTCTGGTTCTTTATTGGTTACGATGCTTATTTCTTACCGACAAGCCAGTTTGTTTTCTCGCCCTATAGCTTAGCGGAAGTCGGTGTCTTTGGTTTCGCCCTGCTCTTGTCAGTGACGACCTTGATCATTTCTTGCCCCTGCGCTCTCGGTTTGGCTACCCCCAGTGCAATAATGGCCGGTACGGGTAAGGGGGCGGAGAACGGTATTTTATTCAAAGGGGCCGATGCAGTAGAATCCAGCAGCAAGCTGAATGCGGTTATTTTCGATAAGACCGGGACGCTAACCAAAGGGGAACCTGCTGTGACTGACGTCTTTACGACAGCGGGCTTTGCCCAGGATGATGTGTTAAGGCTGGCAGCGATCACGGAAAAGCCATCTGAGCACCCATTAGGTGAAGCGATTGTACGCGGGGCCAAGGAAAAAGGATTGTCTGTTGGAGATACAGATGATTTTGAAGCGATACCGGGACATGGTGTGCGAGCAACTTATCAAGGACAGACAATCTTGATGGGAAACCGCCGATTGATGAAGCTGCAGAAGATCGATATTGGAAACTTGAACCAAAAAATGGAACAGTTCGAGGAAGAAGGCAAGACTGCTATGCTGATCGCTGTTGACGGTAAGGCTGCTGGGATCATCGCAGTGGCGGACATCCTCAAGGAAAATGCTAAAGAAGCCGTGGAACGCTTGCAGCAAATGGGTGTGCAAGTCGCGATGATTACCGGGGATAACCGTCGGACGGCAGAAGCCATCGCCCGGCAAGTGGGAATCACGACAGTGCTTGCAGAAGTGCTGCCCCAAGATAAGGCCGCCGAAGTAATCAAGCTTCAGGAGAAAGGTCTGAAAGTAGCCATGGTTGGGGATGGGATCAACGATGCTCCAGCCTTAGCTCAGGCCGACGTGGGAATTGCCATTGGTTCCGGTACAGACGTTGCCAAAGAAACAGGCGATATTATCCTCATCAAGAGTGATATCCGCGATGTAGTAGGAGCCATTGAAATCGGGAGAGCTACCATGCGCAAGATTAAACAAAACCTGGTCTGGGCTTTCGTTTACAATATCACAGGGATCCCCTTAGCAGCGGGTATCCTGTATCCATTCACAGGGTTTTTAGTTAGCCCGGAACTTGCTTCCTTCTTTATGGCCATGAGTTCGGTATCGGTAACGATGAACACACTCCTTTTAAAACGCTACCAACCATCGTTCCGTAAGGACCAGTTAAAAACCAGTGCGCACTCGGTACCCCAACCACAAACAGCACGCTAAGGAGGAGGTTTTACTATGAACGAGTTAGAAGCAAAAGCCGCTAGGAAGTCTTTCGTGGTTTATACTGCGCTTTCGCTGGCGATAACCCTTATATTTCTGGTCATCACGTGGGTGAACGGAACTACCTATACTGCTGTGGCCAGAATTGGCGGCATGTTTTGGGTTTTCATCCTGAGTATGATTGTCTTTATGCCGATCGTCATTCCGGTGATAAAGAAGAAGGTCATGGGATAAAGAATGTGGATGCTCAAGAAGTGACAGTGTTATTTATGACATCTATCCAGGTTTAAGTGGCAAAAACAGGTCATAGAACTGTCCAAATGATAGAGGAATAGTTAGTAAACTAACTTTGATTTTAAAACTGTTCTGAAGGAGGAAACGAGGTTTGCTGCAAACTTTATTCAGTGTTGGGGGATTTTCTCTTGGATCTTACGGTGTAGTGGTTGCCCTAGCGATATTAATTGGCTTAGGGGTAGCCTATCATTTGGCCTTTTCTGAAAAGGAATACCGCCAGCACCTTATCGACTTGGTTCTTTTTGCTGTAATCGGAGCCATTATAGGAGCCCGTGTTTGGCAAGTCCTTTTCTACGAGTGGGAGTACTATTCTCTCCATCTCGTCGAAAGCTTCATGATATGGCACGGAGGCATGGCTATTCAAGGAGGTTTGGTTGGCGCTTTCATAGTGGGATGGATCTATACTCGTAAGTATAAGCTTGATTTTTGGAAAATGGCTGATATTGCCGCCCCAGGGATTATCTTGGGGCAAGGGCTGGGAAGAATTGCTTGCTTTCTTAATGGGGATGCCTATGGTAGTCCGACGAACCAAGGCTTTGGCCTAGTTTATCCCCCAGGTACTCCGGCTTATGAGGCTTATGGAAGCGAACCCTTATGGCCAGCAGAGATATGGGAAGGGCAATGGGACATGATTGTTTTTGCTCTGATCTTAATCCTTCCGCGTTGGCTCAAACTGCCGAAGGGTATCCTCTTTGTCAGCTATATTGTACTCTATTCACTGGGACGGTTTGGATTAGAATTTTTACGAGGGGATGGCGCACGTTATCTATTCAACTGGACTTCAGCACAATGGAGTAGTATGGGGATGATTGTTATAGCCCTTGTTTCTGCCGCTGTATTGACGTTGTCAACGAGGACTGCGAAAAACTAGATTAATGATATATAAAATTGAAGGAGGCTGAATCGTTATGTTAGAGTTCTTAAACCAATATGGATGGTATTTTCTTATCTTCGGACTGATGTTCTTTATGCATCGACGAGGTGCGGGTGGGTGCTGCGGAGGACATCAACAGGATAAAAAGGATCAACAGGAAAAGCTGGGGACTAAAGATCCCATATCCTTTGAACAAAAGAAGTAATTCGAAAGGTAGCCTGCGAAAGGACGATGATCGATGCTCATCTTGAAGGGGAAGAAGTCAAACGGCATTGTAGGAAAATACAAAAGTATCATTGATGCACGAAAGATCTTTTCCGACGCTCAAAGATATCTTACCCAGAATCAAGTGGAACAGGAGCTCATCCTGGTAGAGGGCGATCGTGTTGTAATGATATGTATGCTCAGAATGTTTAGTAACCAAGCCTCATTATCTCCTACCTAACGAACTAAACACATCGTTTCTTTAATTAAGAATAACCGAAACTGTTAATGCGTGAATGGACAGAGGGATTCTGAATATCAATCAGGGTCCCTTCGTCATGACTTCCTCCATGCCTTTTCATGCTTTTATTGAACCCGAGCGTAAAATTCATAACAAATTCATAACTCATTCACAGCTTATTCGAATTGATTAGATATACTTTGAGACATGAAGTCAGAGTAGTTGTGAAAATATTCTTGGGTAAAATTAAGGAGGAAATATGATGAATAAGAAAAAATGGATTGTTGGATTATCAATTGCAGGCGTGATGGCGCTTTCGGGTACGGCTTTCGCCCTAAACTCTGGGTCAGTAGCCGCCCAATCCGTCGGACAAACATTGGGTGTAGCAACTGTTGCTACAACTCAAAATCAAGGAACTGTCAATGATACCTTGGGAAGCAGCGAGGTAAATTCTAAAACACCGTCTTCTCCGACCAATGAATCGAATACAGTTACTACTCCGGAGTCCAATGGCTACAGAGCAGGTTACGGTATGATGGGAGGACAGGGTGCTGCTGGAACTGGTGGAGGTTACGGTATGATGGGTGGACAGGGTGCTGATGGAACCGGTGGAGGTTACGGTATGATGGGTGGCCTGGGTGCTAATGGAACCGGTGGAGGTTACGGTATGATGGGTGGACAGGGTGTTGCTGGAACCGGTGGAGGCTATGGTGTGATGGGTGGACAGGGTGTTGCTGGAACCGGTGGAGGCTATGGCGTGATGGGTGGACAGGGTGTTGCTGGAACCGGTGGAGGCTATGGCATGATGGGCGGTGGTTATGATGCAAAAAGCTTAGGTATTGATCTAACAAACGGCGAAGTCACCACATCGGATCAAGTAGTAGCCATTACGAAGGCGTATACTCAAAAAACTAACCAGGATGTTGTCGTGGGCGAACTTCATGAATTTGCAAATGGATTTGAAGTAGAGCTCAAAGAGGGAGCGACAGGAGCTAAAGCCTATGAAGTGTTTGTTTACAAAAAGGGCGGACAGATCATAACTGAAATGGGTCCCAATATTATGTGGAACACCAAATACGGACCTATGAATTGGGGAAACACTGGGACGGTTACGGTCAGTGAAGAACAGGCTGTGAAGAGCGCTCAAGAGTACGTAACTAAAATGGGTCAAGGATATTCAATCGGAAAACCGGAGCTAGCGCCTGGGTACTATGAGTTCATGGTTCAAAAAGACGGCAAGGATTACGCCGAACTTAACGTTAATGGATACACAGGCCAGGTTTGGCTTGAAAACTGGCAGGGACCCATTATTAAAACTATTGATGCAAAGTAAAAAGGGAATTAGCTAACGATAAACTAAAGGGCAGTGACTTCTTCAGGGAGAAACTGCCCTTTGGCACGTTTATGCCGATTGAACACAAGGAATAAATGTATGGAGAGAGTACTGTTATTGTCTTATTCTAGTCTAAAATTGTTCAATGTTATGGACACTAAGCCTTGGTATTAAGTATTATTGTTTATGTTTTACGCAAAGTTAACTGGGTTAATTATGTAACTGTGAATTTTCGCATCACTTGTAGGCAATGACGAAGATCCGCCGTTACTTTTCAATTTTGTAGGATAAAAAACCTCCCACAAATATAGGAGGAATGCTATAAAGTTGTTTAAAGGAAACCCTTGTCCCAACTGCCACGGCAAATGCCGAAAGCCTATATATAATTGATAGATAGGGACCGGAACATGTCAAGATTTAGTAGCTGAAAAGGCGAAAGGAATCCTTGCCTTGTTCTTATAATCACAAGTTTTGGGGAATTTACGATCAGTTTAGCTATTAAGTTAAATGGATACCTCATCAAGAAAAAAGGCAAACCTATAACTTATCGCAAAAAAATTTGTGACAAGTTATTATCACAGAGCTTTTGAAAAGTGAGGACGTGTGAGGGCACGTAATAACTAAAATGGAGGAGGGAAACACGACAATGAGAAATTTATACAACTCCTTTATGTATGCCTCCAGGGCGCATGCCCAGTGGGAGATCGAAACTTCTTTTGAAATTATTAAAAATCGCAAGAAATTATTGATACTGCTCATAATGGCCCTGCCCCTACTCATTCCGGCAATGGTCCACGCTGCATCTACTTTGCCGGCCTTTATTGGAGGCAAATCAGCCTTCGGCCCGTCTTTTTTTTCACCTGCAACTTTTTACGGCTCAATAGCCGTGGGTGTCATTGCTGGTCTTATCACAGGTGCCATAGGGGCAGGCGGAGGCTTTGTCATCACCCCTGCGCTGATGAGCCTAGGAGTAAAGGGTATCCTAGCAGTAGGGACTGACATGTTTCACATCTTTGCAAAGGCCATCATGGGCACCACACTACACAAAAAAATGGGTAACGTTCATGTGGGTCTAGCCATCGCCTTTTTAGTTGGTTCTGGACTGGGGGTCACAGGGGGCGGTAAGTTAAATCGTGCGTTATTTAACTATAACCCTGTAATAAGTGATTTAGTAATAAGCTCCATCTACGTGGTTCTGCTGGGATTCCTGGGCGTTTTTGCTTTTAGCGATTATTTTAGAACCAGGAAAAGTAGAGGTGGCGACGCTCACGGAGGCCCAGAGAAAATGCCAGCGTTGGGAGCAAAGTTGCAAGCCATTAACCTTGCTCCGATGATTAAATTTGATGAGCACGTCGTCCCCGGCGGGAGAAGGATTTCCGGCGTCTTTGTAGCAGTATGCGGAGCAATAACGGGCTTTTTAGCTTCCATTCTCGGTGTTGGCGGCGGTTTCGTCACCTTCCCAATGTTTGTGTACGGACTGGGGATCTCTACTGCAACAACTGTAGGTACTGATATTTTCCAAATTATCTTTACAGCTGGTTACGGTTCCATATCACAATACGCCGTCTACGGTTACGTGTTCTATACACTAGCCATGGGTATGCTACTGGGTTCGTTACTAGGGATCCAAATCGGAGCCATCACCACGAAAGTGGTCCCAGGTAGTCAGATCAAAGCCTTCTACGCCTTGGCCATCTTGGCGGGCTTTGTCAACAGACTCTTTGCATTGCCTGAGAAATTATCTCAAATGGGCTATATTTCCCTATCTACCTCGGCGGGTGGGTTATCACTACGCTTGGAGTATGGCTATTCTTCGGCTTAGTTACCGTTTTTGCCACCTGGATCATAGGCACGTTTATCATGAATATCCCGAAGCTTCGGGCCGAGTCTGCCGAAGAGAATAATGTCAAGGCAACCAAAGGAGGTGTTACCTAATGAGTGCAGTTCGAAACAAGAAGACTTTTACTATTGGCCTTGCACTGCTTGGAACGTTTGTGCTTGTCTTCATTGGGATGATGTCGCCAAACTTCGGTAACGGCAGAAATGGTCTGGTATACGCCGATGATATGTTTAACTCTTTGTCTAAGGGTTCTGCCTATTTTATCATGGAGGCTCAGGAAGTTGCTGAGAGTCAAACTGGAAAAGACATTAACCTCACCGTTAAAGCTTCATCATCTGAAGACGCCTTTAAATGGGCTAAATTGTACACTGCGGCTGGTGTAAGCGCGACTGTTAATGAGTCTTCGGTAACTATCGATGGAGATTTTGGCAAAATCTTAGGCTCCGTAGTGGCTGACAGTGACTTTATGTATCACAATGATAGCAAATCATTGGAAACCAAATATGGTTACGATGGTCGTGAAGCAACCTACAACTGGTACAGTTCTTTAAAGAAAATTGACTCCTCACTAAAAGCTAAATCACAGTTTCAAGAGGGAGCTGCCTTGATTAAAGTGCTGCAAAAGGCCGTTGAGCCGGCATACAATTACTACGGCGTTGAAATAAAGCAGGTTCGTGAGAATAAATTAAGTCTCACCTTTCTGCTCAGCTTCTACCTTGTCTACACCATGTGGTACGGATTTGGACTGTTCTATTTATTTGATGGACTAGGTATTGTCGTTTCCAAGCCGAAGAAGACGTCTTAAATTAGGCATTGCTAGGATGCCACTGATAAGTATAAAGAAAGGCTCAGACCGATTTTATCAAGGTCTGAGCTTTTATCGTTTAGGGGTATCCCCAACGATTTAAATCAAGTTAATTTGCTGGAAACGATTAGAGCACACTTTTTGCGCCAACATAAACAGATTTCCAATAGGGGCCAAGATCATAAATGGTAACCCCTTTGGAGCTGGACGAGTTGATGAACTGACCGTTTCCTACATAAATACCATCGTGATCGATAATCCCATTTTTAGCAAAGGAAAAGAAGACTAGGTCTCCCGGCTGGAGGTTATTGAAGTCTACGGAAGTTCCAACTTTGTATTGATCACGGGAAACCCTTGGTAAAGAAATTCCATTTTGGGCAAAGACATATTGAACATAACCCGAACAGTCAAAACCTGTCCCAGGAGATGTCCCACCCCATAAATAGGGTATACCGATATACTTTTTACCAGTTGAGATAATAGCATTTGCTTTCTCTTGGAGGGATTGGGTATTACTTTTTTGACTAACTTTGGTAGCATATAGAGTGTTAAGCCGATTACCCGTAATTGGACCAACGACGCCGTCTGAGCTTAAGGATTGAGCGGATTGGAACGCTTTTACAGCTCCTTGAGTATTTGATCCAAAGATGCCATCGACTTTACCAGCGTTATAACCTAAGGAGTTAAGTTTGGTTTGAACTTGAACAACCTCTGAACCGGTTGTTCCTACCTTTAACAAAGTATCTCCGATAGCAGCCTGAACTGTTTGGGCTGGTGCAAGCATAAGAAGCGCACCAAGGATCACCAAGCTAATGAGTTTTTTCATGTGGCATCTCCTTTTTTTATTACAAGTTGTCACCCACTTGCTCAAGTTATCATATCTTTATGAATTTACTATGAAGTACTTATGAATTTCTTGTGAATAATGGATTAAACAAATTGGTCTTAAGTTGGAATAATCGAAGCACGAGGGTGCGGGGGAACTTTATTTGTACGCCCAGGAAAGGAAATAAAAACAGCCCAATCGTCGCACAGAGACAGATTTGGCTGAAAACTTTGCAGAAAGGATAATATGATGAATTATATATCTCAGTTAGAGCTTAAAAGAGCCACCGTGCGGCGGTTTAGTGCAGTGTCAGTAGGACCCAACTCAATCTTCCAACTGGTGTGCAGGGACTCAGAAGCCACTGAAAGCCTTTTTAATATATATTATAAAGTTTACTTATTTTGTCCCGAGATTTTTTCTGAACTTAGTGAGCAATTGCAGAAGATCATTTGCTGAATAGGTTAAAGGATTATTCATCCGCGTCCTAGGTTCAGGTTCAGGTTCGGGTTCGGGTTTAGGAAGTGGCTTTGCGCCCGTAGATTCAGGTGGCACAACCGCCCTCACAAAGATTGTAGCAAGCAACCCCAGTATGAGAAGTGGTAACGCTCCTCTTATGCCTGGAAAAACCAGTATGGGGAGATAAAATGAAATACTGGGCGTGAATGGCTCATTCGAATAGTTTGCAGATATATATATGGCAACGGTGAGGGGGGCTTCTGGGGACGTGACAGTTAGAAAGCCAGTGCTATGATCTATCCGTCCAGCCTCATTTGAAAGTACATTTCCGTCTCCTCCATCAGTTACTCGGTTTGAATTTTGAGACACGCCGATACCGTTTGCCATCCACCGCAAGAATTCTTGAAGCTCAGTAAGCGACATTTGCACTGTTTGCCCATTCCTCGCATCAAGAACAGGTATGCTTTTAAGGTGGAATAGGTGATTTGCAATGAAGAGAAAGAATTCTGAGCCTATTAAAACAGCGGCTGATGCAAAAACACTTCCTGTTAAGAGAGGTTGAGCAAATAAAAGAGAGGAACTCCCGTGCACTGAACTAATAGGTGCGAATATGGAGATCCCCATATTGAGCGATTCTCCACAAAGCCCTCCTGGCTGATTACCGGACATCACAAACGCCCCCTTCATTACAATATATGAAGAGCTGCGCAACGTGTACCAAGGATTATTAAGATAAGTTATTTATGAGCACCGAACACCATGTGATACATGGGCGGTACGGGGTGTATGGAATAATTTTATTCGGTCTATGCTTATATTTTTCTTACGGTCCTGCTAATCTGGCTCGGTCTCACTCTGAGGATTCACGTTGCATTAGTATTTTGGAGATCGCTCAAAGTGTTCTTATTTAGGAATTCCTTTTTTGCGGAGATGATTACGCGCTTCACAGTACAGGAGTCATCTTTTTCTTGAGAAAGTGGGATGATAATTTTTGCCTTTTTCCCGACTTTAATTTGTATAGTGATCGCACCTGAACTTAGTCCACATAAGCGACTGTATTTTTAGAGATAATATGTAGGAAACAATGTTGTGGTTGCAGGTTCCTGAAAGGCGTATAAAGAGAGGGCATTGACTAAAGACTATACGGGTGATCCTAACAACGCAAAAGAAGGGTGATGGATAATGTACAAGGGAGGAAAAATAATTGCGGCGCTTGTTGTCTTCGTTGCTTTACTGAGCATACCGTTTTTCTATAATATGGGGAAATCCAACCCGGGACCTGTAATAAATCTTAATACTCCCGCTATACAGAAACTAGCGGTTAAGGAATGTGTCGAGCCTGTGGAATGGATGAGGGCCAATCATATGAAACTTCTGAGCCAATGGAGAGAGGAAGCCGTGCGCAATGGCAAAACGGTATATACAAATAGTCAAGGAAAGTCATTCGAAAATAATCTTCAAACCTGCGTAAACTGTCATTTTGATCCGGCCTCAAAAGAGTCTGAGCAATTCTGTGTTTCATGCCATACTCATACAGCTGTAAATCCGAACTGTTGGACTTGCCATATTTGGCAAAAGGACACCACGAAATGAGAATAATCAGAAGGCGGTTTTTAAGAAAGAGCGGCTACTACCTGGTAGGGGGTGAGGATCTTGCTTGAAAGAGCTTTGACAGGTAGTCGACGATACTGGACATGGGTTTTATTCTTACTTGCTGTCATTTCGGTAGGCTTCTACTCTTACATTAATCAATACAGCTATGGCCTGGGATTAACGGGTATGAGTAGGGATGTATCGTGGGGTTTGTACATCGCTCAGTTTACGTTCCTCGTGGGGGTCGCTGCTTCTGCTGTTATGCTTGTTTTACCCTACTATCTGCATGACTTTAAGAAATTTGGTAAGATGGTCATCCTCGGTGAATTTTTAGCAATCCCCTCGGTAATCATGAGTATGCTCTTTATTATTGTCGATTTGGGTCAACCCTTGCGAATCTTTAATGTGATACGTTATCCGAGCCCACAATCCATAATGTTTTGGGATATGTTGGTCCTATTCGGATATCTCGTGCTCAACATCCTTATTGGCTGGACGACACTTGGCGCTGAGAGTAAAGGAACCCCAACACCGGCGTGGTTAAAACCGATCATTTACCTTTCCATCCCTTGGGCAGTCAGTATTCATACGGTGACAGCGTTTCTATACGCTGGTCTACCGGGAAGGCATCTCTGGTTATCTGCAATAATGGCAGCGAGATTTCTGGCATCTGCTTTTGCAGCGGGTCCAGCAATTCTGATTCTTTTGTGTTTATTGGTAAGAAAGATTAGTAAATTTGAACCAGACCCGGGCGTTGGGGCAATACAATCTCTAGTCAAGATTGTTACCTATGCTATGGTCGCAAATATTTTCTTCTACGTTCTGGAGTTTTTCACAGCTTTTTATAGTAATATACCGGAAGCCATGGCTCCCCTAAAGTATCTCTTCGTCGGGCTCGACGGCCAGACAAGACTGGTTCCGTTTATGTGGACAGCCACCATTCTTGCCTTTGTAGGAAGTGGATTGCTGCTTTTTCCGAGTACGCGAAAGAACGATAAGATCTTGCCCTTCGCCCTTGTAGCGATTATTGTAGCTAATTGGATTGACAAAGGAATGGGTCTGGTGATTGGCGGATTTATTCCAAATTCCTTTGAGAGAGTCACTGAATATGTAATAACCTACACCGAGATATCCGTGACACTGGGTGTATATGCAATTGGGATCCTGCTCCTTACAATCCTCTATAAGATTGCAATTTCGGTAAGGGAACAATAAGAAGTTTAATGAATAAAAGTTGACTAAGGTTACAAACTTTAGTCAACTTTTATTGGTTTTCTGAAAAGACTTTTAACTTATAAACTCCTTGGTATTACATTCCTAAAATAGATATTGGCTTCTCAGACTATGCTACATTCTCATTCAAATCTTTAAAATTTGATTGGTATTAGAGTTTAAAATAATCCATTAACTGCTTCAAATCCTTAGCTAAATCGTTTAAGCTTTCTGCCGAGGCGAACAATTCCTCGACAGAGGCGTTTTGTTCCTCTGCAGCGGCAGCTGTGGTCTGTGTGCCCGTTGAGGTGGATTCAGCTTGTTTTACGACGGTTTGCATGCCAATCTTGATTTGTTCACCGTCCTGTTGTACTTTCTGCACGGTGGTTTCAATGTCCTGCGCCAATCCAGCACTCACTTCTACTGAACTGAGGATTACAGTAAATTGATTGGATATTTCTTTTAAGTAAGTACTGCCTTGATTGACACTATCCACACTAGTTTTCATTCCTTGATGGGCGCTTCGAGAAGCCCGTTGCATTTCCTGCACTCGCTGAGAAATATCAACCAAGCTAGTTTGAACTTGCTCGGCAAGTTTGCGGACTTCTTCAGCGACAACCGCAAATCCCCGACCGTTTTCTCCAGCACGTGCAGCTTCAATCGCAGCATTTAATGCTAAGAGGTTGGTTTGTTGCGCAATACTGTCGATGATTTGCACCGTTTTAGCGATTTCCTTGGACTTCTCATCCACGTCTCCAATCACCTGGCTCAGACTATGAACTTGACTCTCTATTTCATCCATTTGCTTGACCACTTGTCCGAGGGCGATATTTCCATTGCGCGAAAGATCAGCGGAACGACTGGATGCTAGGCTTACTTTTTCAGCATCTTGTTCTGTTTGGCTTAGTTCATCGATCATTAGACTTATCCGTTTATGATTCTCTGTCATCTCCTGGACTTGCAGTTCAGCATCGGTTGCAATTTCACTCGCCGAGGAGGCGACCTGTTCTGCCGCATGTGCCGATTGTTCGGCGCCTAAGCGCATTTCCTGAGCGGTTCGTGTCAATTGACTTGCCATGTCGACAACTTTAGTAATGGTATCTCTCAAAGAGAGCCCCATATCGTCAAAGGCTTTTAGCAGTTCAGCACCTTCACGGTTCCAAGCTTTCCAAGGGGATTTCTTCCTCCGACCAATATCCCCTGAGGCGATTTCGTTAGCATTGAGTACAAAACTACGCATCATCTTACTAAGTGCACGGCTCAAAAACCAGCCAATGACAAAGCTAACTAAGACATCAATCACAACAAGAATGACTGAAACGCGTGTTGCCTTCTTGAAGATCTCGTTGGTGGTCATAGTACTGTGCATGTTTACCTCATCCATTTTAGAGTCGACTATCTTTTGGAGGGTATCCCCAGCTAACTGATGTTTAGTTCCGGCGACCTCATACATGTGGGCTTTAGCATCCTCAATACGGCCTTCTTCGGCGGCATTGATCGAAATTTTTGATGCATTTACATAATCATTCCAGGTGACTTTAAACTGATTCCAAGAATCTGAATCTTGGGCAGACTTTGAAATAACTTCATACTGGCTCATTTGCTCTTCTATATCCTTACTTTTCTCGATAATATCAGCTAAGTAAACCTGCCGTTCTTCGGGGGTGCGCGCACTGACTGCTAAAGCGACATCCGACCGATAGACCTGGGCAGCGAAACGCATTTCGGAGAGATGGTTTAATGGAATGACATCTTGTTCATAAACCATATTCGAAGTAGCATTCATTTGATACATCCCGTAAATTCCGATAGTTCCGACCACTCCTGCTGCCAAAGCAATAAACAGCATCAAGACTGTGACCTGGAAGCCCAGCCCTCTATTCTCCAATTTCAAACAATTCACTCCTTTATGTACTACAAATCTCTTAATTATGTATTATTCTGTAGAGAAAACAATTATCCTGCATGCATTTGTTTAGAAAATTTCTTATTAAGAAAGCAGCTATCAGCAAAATGGTTTATTCTGAGCAGCAAATGGTCGATGGTTTGTTCCACATTCACAGGAAATTCATAATTGTGTAGTATCATTAATCATTTACTAGGGAATTGTGATGTCAACTTCAACACTTTATTTGACAAATTAATATTATTTTCACTACTTAACTGCGTCAGCTGTTATACTATGTTATAAAAACCATTGGTGTAATAATCTGAGAGGATTACGAAATAATGAGGCTTTTCCCTACTCAGTCAGGTGGAGATTTTTTCTTAATAAGAAAGTTAATACGCCAAAACTTGGTTTATCTGATAGTCATTTTCCTTTTGTTAGTAGGTTTCGGAATATCATTATACATAGTGTCGAGGCAGGTCTATGAAGAGGAAGCGCAATGGAGAAGTCAAAAAACAATGGCGGAAGTTACTTCGGGGAAAACTATTATTAGCAATTATTTTTCAGATCTTCAGCGGGACTTAGACTTCGTCTTAGCGTTACCTGATCTAAAATCGTACTTTGCCCAAGAGTTTGATCCGATAAAAAAAAGTAGAGCGGAGAAAGTGCTGACGGATTTTTTAGAGGGTAAACAATCGTACCAGATGACGATTACAAATCTGTCAGGTGCAGAGATGGTAAAGGTCGAAAGCGAAACGTTAAGAGCACTTTCTTGGCCAAATGCCTTAAGTAATCGTGAGATACATAGAAAACTTTTCGAAAAAGCTGTTGCCTTGGAGAAAGGGCAGATAGCGTTTTCTCCCATTTATTACGCAACAGAAAAAGAAGGGTCTAAAACAACGAAGAGGGTATTAATGACACTAGCCTTGCCTTTATTCAGTGATAGCGCAGTGAAAAAAGGAGTCACGTTCATCGATCTTGATTTAATTAATGTCTTTGAGATACTCGCTAACATCCAATTGTTTATTCAAACGGATGAAGGTACAGATATTTTCTTCGATCAGAAAGTTGGAACGTTTGATATCAAAAACCTTGGTTATGCCTTAACGGGTAGCTCTGGTTGGTACCCCATTACTGATCTGGAAATGATCCATTATTCCAGGGTTAAGATCTTTGCTGAACAACCATTTATCATTGCCGCCTATCATCAATATCCTTTATTGAAAGTAACTTTAGGGAAACTAGTCTACCTGTTCGGAGCCTTGTTTCTGTTATTTCTCAGCTTAGTCGTGTACAGCATTCTAACGAATTTTTCAGTCTTGAAAAAGACAATTAACACACAAAAGGCTATCGTCTTTTCACTGGCCACTTTGGCAGAGGGGCGTGATCCAGAGACCGGGAAGCATTTAGAAAGATCAAGAGATTATGCCGTGATCTTAGCCCGACAATTAAGTATACATAAAAAGTATAAGAAGGTTATTACTCGTGACTTTTTAGACAATCTTTATTACGCTGCCACGTTGCACGATATTGGAAAAGTAGCAATACCCGACTCAGTCTTATTAAAAAATGGAAAATTGACGGATGTAGAGTTTGATGAAATGAAACAACACGTACTTACTGGTCAAAATGTACTCAGAGAGACGATCGCAAAATACCATTTAACGGAGTCATTTCTCGAAATGGGGATGAATATATGCGCATATCATCACGAGAAATTTAACGGAAAAGGATACCCCGAGGGGCTTGTGGGTGAGGAGATTCCTCTAGAGGCAAGGATTTTCGCCCTCTGTGATGCGTATGATGCAATTCGATCTAAGAGATCTTATAAGGAAGAGCTCTCCCATCTAGAAGCGATGAATAGAATCGTAGCGGATAAAAATCAGCATTTTGATCCGGATGTAGTAGATGCTTTTTTAGATTGTGAAAAGAAACTTTTGGCGATCACTTAAGAAGAGGGAGTTTTTGTCGTATGAGTAAGTTATGGTTGCTAATAGCTATGATATTGACGGGGATAATTTATGCAGCGGTACTCTTGTATTTCATGCCTATGTCACAGTCCAATATCACTCTTTTGCATTGTATTTTATTGGGAGTTTTGTTTGGAGTAGTGAATTTTATCGTGGCTGTTCTTTATTATAGAAGGAATGAGAAACTAAAACACTTAAACCAGCAGTTGAAGTCTAACCTAATGACGGATAGCTTAACGGGACTTCTAAACCGAAGGGCATTTGATCAGGCAATTAAAGATGTTGACGGTCGTGGTTTATACTCCCTTATATTCCTTGATATTGACAATTTTAGGGATTTTAACAACCGCTTTGGCCATGATATTGGGGATAATGTACTCAGAAAGGTCGGAGAGACCATTAAAGCCTGTGTCCGCGGGAGCGACCGTGTTTATAGATATGGCGGAGAGGAAATAACTCTTATTCTAATGGATTGTGATAAAAAGAACGCCTTAAGAATGGCCGAAAAAATTAGGTCGGCAATAAGTCAACTTGATCATCAAGCATATCCGCAGATAACTGTTTCTTTGGGCGTTTCGAGTTATCCTGACGATGGTCTAGTGATTAATGACCTTATTGTTGCTTCAGATAAAGCGCTTTTAAAAGCAAAACAAAGCGGGAAGAATCGTACCATTTCCTGCTAATATGTAGTCTTTTAGAAGGAAGGGTATTAGCTCATTGTTTAGTCTAGGCAGAATAATGAGCTTTCTGATATGTAAACACCTCCAGTTACCATGTTCCTTTACGATAGTCACCTGTGAAGAGTATCGCCGTAGCCGTGATCCCTATAGGAATACTTACCGGCGTAGGAGGACTTTTTCCTAACGAAGCTTAGTAGTAAATTCCCTATAAAAGTGTGATTTAAAAAGAATATAAGAAGAGTATGAAATTTTCCGACACAGATAAGGAAACTGCCCCTAGATAGTTCAACTTATTTTCAGATGGAGTTTTAAGTCAATCTGAAAGTAAGTTTCCTTAATCGCGTTGTTGGAGTTAAGAAATAATTCTATCCCATAATTATAGGAGGTGCCTGCTTATAGAAAACGAGTTAATTTTATAATATTTGACCTTGGGACATTCTTTGTATTCCTTGTCCTCTGGTAGCCGCTCATTTCGTGGTTTGTAATAATATTATAGTCCTTGTCCTACGGTTGAGTTTGCTCGATTCATCCAATTGTAAGACTTCCATTTCTACTAGTAGGAGTCGTACCCCCACCGAAGACTCAATGTTCAACTTTAGTTGAACGAGTTCACTTGCGAACAGAAATTATTATTAACACTGATTTAAAGAGTAGGAGATGAAATTATGAATAAGAAAATTAAATCGATTGTTTTTGTAGCTCTGATTTCTATTGCCACGTTAAGTTTAGCCGGTTGTGGTGGTCAATCCAAAGATATGATGAACTCTAGCAACATGACCCAATATATGACGAGCAATCCCACAGAAATGATGAATGTATTAAGTTCGCCGGATTCGCGCCAGTCCATGGTTAAAATCATGGGGTCGTCCCAAATGATGCCTGTGATGGTTGATATGATGAAAGATAGCAATGTACAAAAAAATATGATGGGTATCATGGGGAGTGGGGAAAATCAGGCTAACATGGTGGGCATTATGTCTGATCCATCCATGTATAAGCCTATGGTACAAATCATGTCCGATCCTAAAATGAAAGCGACATTCTCAGCTATGCTTAAAGATCCAGCGTTACAACCCTTGGTTAAGGAAGCCTTAGCTGCAAAATAGATTTCAAACGTGTTCTGAAGGAAAGGACCCTGAAGTAAAAATCAGGGTCCTTTGTTCATGAGAAATTCACAACTTTTTCATGAGATAATCGAAAGCTTAGGTTAAACTAAGGACATGGAAGATCCGCAAAGCGGTAGAACATAGAATAAAAAATTAGGGGGAATATACAATGTGGAAATTTAATAAAAAAATTACAGCGATTTTAGGAACTGCAACACTGGCAATTGGGCTTGTAGCTTTACCTGCTATGGCTGGAACGACCGAGCAACCAGGGAACGGGTGGGTTGGTCAGATGCAAGGCTTCATGCAGCAAACGTTTTCGCCGGAGCAACACCAAGAGCTTATGAATTCGAAGGATATGCAAAATCTTCATAATTCACAGGGGATGCAGGATGCTATGCAAACAGGGGATGTTAAGGCAATGCAAGAATTTATGAATTCAGATCCGAATGTTAAAGCCTTAATGGGACAAGATAATCTGGATAAAATGAACGAATTTATGACTCAATCTGGAGGGAACATGATGACCAACGGAAGTGGTGTTACCAGTTCTGAAAGTACAATGATGAATGGTAGTGGGACAGCGAAGTCGGGAAGTAACATGATGAATTTCTAAGACAGTAATCACTAGATCTTGATGGTTAAGCACTGCCTCAATTGGGGCAAAATATTAAGCATATCTAATTATAAAAAGGAGCGATGTAAAATGGGTTGCTGTGGACATTCGAAGCAAGACAATTCTGGGGGGAATACCTTGAATCCTCAAGATGGGATTGTCTTAAAAATTGAGGGAATGACTTGTGGACATTGCAAAAGTTCAGTGGAGAAGGCGTTATTGAAGGTACCTGGAGTTACTCATGCAGAAGTGGATTTAGCTCAGAAACAGGCAGTAGTAGTCGGAACCGCAGACCGTTCATCGCTTACAAAGGCTATTGATGAGGCTGGTTACAGGGTTATCAACAATTAATAAGTTGATTATGTTTAGGAGAGCACGACTCTTTTGAGGGGATCCAGACATGGTGTAATTTGACGTAAGTCATTAAATTCATGAAATTCCAGCCATGAGTCTAAGGGGAATTGATTTCATTAGTTAATTTAAAGTGCTGAGGATAGTCCTCAGCACTTTTTGTGGATGATTCCTTAGAATATCTGGTAGATTAGAAATGAGCAGTTACGGGTTATGTAGTGCAATCATAGTTTTTATAATAAAGAGAACCGAGGCTAAAGCATGCAAATTGTAAGTAGAGAAGATATAGAAACAATAACAATTGCAATCAATGAATTTATAGGAGCCAATGAGGTTAGCTCGAAAGAAAGCATTCCTATTGAGTTTTTAAAACATTTACGTAAAGTAAACCTCAAAATTGAAGATGGCGTATTGTTTAATGAACTATGCGATCTATTGGAAAAAAAGCTGATTATAAAAGATTAGCGTTAATTGTTTCTGTGTGAGAAAGGGCTAACTACAACAATGTAGTAAGATTTAAAGATAGCCTTAAGAATATAGGGAGGGAGATGCAACATCATAGAGCAGCGCTTTCTTGTGTTCAAAGACGTAGCAGAAACCAATAATATTACCTTATCAGCTAAGAATCTCCACATGAGTCAACCCAGTGTAAGTTTGCAGATTAAGGATCTAGAATATGCGTATGGCACTTGTTTTTTCGACCGTAGCAATAAAGGGGTTACTCTGACTAAAGAGGGCAAGATTTTCTATGAAAGTGTTCGGACGATCTTAAACATTCTGGACCGTTGCAAAGAAGAGATGAGCGCTGTGGCAAAAAATCAGAGAAGGGTCATATGCCTCGGTACGAGTTCAACCATTGGAGAATATATTCTTCCCAATATATTGGCGCTCTTGTTTAAGTCCCACCCAAGCGTGGACTTCAAAGTGAAGATCGCAAATACGGAGTCAATTAGTCAAGCGGTTTTAGAGAATAACTTTCATATTGGCCTGATTGAGGGGCCAACTTCCCAGCATAAGGACCTTACTGTAGAGAGCTTCTGGGATGATGAGTTGGTAGTCGTGGTTCCCTATTCTCACCCCTGGGCTTCAAGGACAAGTATTTCTCTAGCTGAACTCCCAAATGAACGGCTGGTGACAAGAGAGGCTGGTTCTGGGACTCGCAAGGTGATGGAAATGGCCTTTAAAGAGAGAGGGCTTGATCCAGATCAATTGAATGTAACGATGGAGCTGGGAAGTACTCAGGCGATCAAGCAAGTGGTTGCAGCTGGACTGGGAATTTCCATGATCTCTTCGTTAACTGTCAGTAACGAATGCGACCGAAAAATATTTAAGACATTAAGAATTCAAGATGCTCCCGTTTCGCGGTCTCTCAGTATTCTCACCAATGCTCGAACGTCACAGACCAAAGATGAGCTCATCTTAATCAGCCTACTCCATGATCAAGAGTTAATAGCGAATAGTTTAAGCAAGGATTATATGAATTAGAAAAACATGCAAGTTGCCGCATTTTACTCACACTGCAGTGAGTTGGTCCGGATAATTGAAATCGAACAGTCTGAGAACAAAGTAAGTGAAGTAATTATCTCTGTCTTACTGGGCCAAAATCTTAGAGGAAACCCATTGATCCAACTACAAGTTGTTATGATTAGGGGCTGAGGATAAGATCTCAGCCTCTATTCAATCGTGCGCTTATTACGCTTAGGCGACAGTTTGTAGTGCAGTTCATCATACTTCCAATTCTGGATCAAAGAAACGGCATGATTGTTTCTTGAAAATTCACAAGAAATTCACAAGAAATTCGTAGCTTATTCAAAATGATTAAGTATCATTACACTGGCAAGATAAAGATTGTTATATCTAGGAGATATTCTAGATAAACAAAAGAAAAAGAAAAGAGGAGGAATTAGTTAGGTGTCAAGCATTTATTCTAATAGGCTTGTTGCATCGCTAGCTATCACAGCACTCTCATTAACTGCGGGATTAACTCCTGGAGTAGCTATGGCCAGCGAGGTGCAAGTGAAATCAACGTACAATGTTCAGTCAACTCAGAGCTTAATCAATACTCTTACTCGTCTTGGTGGGTATGACAGGTATGGCACAGCAGTTCAGATCGCAGACCATGGCTGGCAGTCGGCCAGCACCGCAGTCCTAGCACCGTCTGGTGATCAGAATATGGTAGACGCGCTTGCCTCGTCAAGTCTTGCCACAGCAGTCGATGGACCAATACTTCTTGCTGACAAAGACTCTGTACCAACTAGTACAATGACAGAGTTAAAAAAGCTGGGGGTAACTAAAGTTTATTTAGTCAGTGGAACGGAAGTCATATCTGCTAAAGTAGTGAATGACCTTTACTCAGTCGGCATTCAAGCTGTGAGGATAGGTGGTTATGATCGGTATGAAACGGCTGTAAACATTGCGAAGGAAATCCAAAAGATTAAGCCGTTTAATGAAATCGTAGTGACAAATGGCTATGCTAACGTTGATGCAATATCGATAGCCCCGATTGCGGCAGCCAAAGGTATCCCAGTTCTGCTAGTGGACAAAGATTCCGTTCCGACAGTTGTGTCGGATTTTATTAAGTCATTAGGAATAAGCAAGACTTATGTCATTGGTGGAACCGCAGTTGTTTCTGACACTGTAAAGGATGCATTGCCAAACGCCAGTAGACTCGGTGGATATGATCGTTTTGACACAAACACAGAAGTTCTCAAAAAATTTGAAAACCTTATTATCGGTGGCACCATGTTCTTCGCAAATGGGAGTGAGTCAAGTCTTATTGACTCGTTGACAGGTGCTCCAATGACGGCTAAATTAGGTGGTGCGATCGTACTGTCCAATAAAGAAGCCGTTCCAGATAGTACTAAAGGGTTTATCCAAACAAACATAGCCCTTAAGAATCCTGGGATTCTCGGAGGAACGGCAGTGATGTCGGATTCGGCCATTCAAAGCTTAGGCTATATCCAACCCGGCCAGTCTGATATTTTGGATGGGGCTGTCCAATTAAATACTCCCAATGAAACGTTTAGGGATAAAACGGTTAATGGCAATATTCTTATTACTGCCAATGGCGTAACACTGCAAAATGTCGTCGTAAACGGTACGTTATTTCTCGATCCAGGCAAGGACGGCTCTGCGACTCTAGACGGTGTGCAAGCCACACGAATTGTAGTTCTATCGGGTGCAGACCGCAGTATTTACTTAAAGGAAACCAAAGCAGATAGTCTAATCGTCTCAAGTTCCTCCGTTGTCCATATCGTGGCAGAAACAGGATCGATATTTGGGTCTACTCTAGTTCAATCCGATGCGACTGTAGAATCAAAAAGCGGAGCGAATATCGGGCCAATGGTTGTTCAGCCTCAACGTAAAGTACCTATCAATGTGCAACTCCAAGGAACATTCTCTAACGATATTTCCCTGAACGGGAGCGTGAAACTAACGGCTGCAGATGGTGCGGTTATCCCTACCGTTACGGTGACTGGGGCAACGACTCCGGATTCAATTCAGTTAGCAGGGCAGTTTTCTAATGTAACGATTGAGGATAACTCATCTATTACTTTGTTATCAGGCCAAATCGACAGATTGGAGACAAATGGAGCATCTGAAATCGTTGTAGAAAGCGGTGCGAAAATAACGGTCTTGAGTGCCACCGGAGATATTAAAGTAAGCGGTGGTGGAATCGTAAATGGTAAAAAATCGACGGATACTCCTACGGATCTAGGCGATCTCCCATCCGTTGATCGTGATCGAGATAGAGATACAGACGTTATTCAAACAGAGCAACCTCCGGTTCCGGGAACGGTCAGAGCTGGAGATACTACGATCTCAGGAACTGCTGAAGCCGGAGCAACTGTAAGCGTCAAGAAAAGCGGAATCGAAACCGAAATTGGCATAGGGATAGCGGACGAAATCATAGGCACTTACGTGGTGACTTTAAACGGTGGAGTAACCTTAATCGAGGGCGAAGTGCTTTCGATAACTGCCTTAGTACCTGGCAAGACCTTGAGTAATGCTACGCCTGTAACAGTAGCAGCCGCGTTAATCCAATCAACACAACCGACAGTCATGGGAATGGTCGGTGCCGGAGAAACCATGATTATGGGAACTGCAGAAGCGGGGGCAGCCGTAAGTATCAAGAGAAGTGACATCGAACTTGGCACATCAACAGCTGATGAAACCACCGGTACTTATATGGTGGAATTTGATGATGAAGTAACTCTATCCGAAGAAGATATACTATTTATAACTGCCACTGCACCAGACAAGACTGAGAGCAACCCTACGGAAGTCACGGTAGTCGCAGCGCTAATCAAAACAACCCAACCGGAAGTACCTGGGCCTGTCAGGGTTGGAGGCACCGAGATTTCTGGCACTACTGATGCTGGGGCAAAGGTATGCGTTTTAAGAGACGAAACTGTAATAGGCATAGCGACAGCTGATGAAACAGGTACCTTCACGGTGACATTAAACGACGGTGTAGACCTGAACAAAAATGACGTGCTCTCGATTATTGCTAAAGCAGTAGAAAGGGCTATAAGTGAAGTTGAAAGTGTCACAGTTGCGCAAGCCCAAACAACTCAACCAACAGTCATGGGAACGGTCGGTGCCGGAGAAACCATGATTATGGGAACTGCAGAAGAGGGGGCAACAGTAAGTATCAAGAGAAGTGACATTGAACTAGGATCAGCAACAGCGGATGAAACCACAGGTACTTATATGGTGGAGTTAGATGGCGAAGTAACTCTATCCGAAGAAGATATACTAATTATAACTGCCACTGCACCAGACAAGACTGAGAGCAACCATACGGAAGTCACGGTAGTCGCAGCGCTAGTCAAAACAACCCAACCAGAAGTACCTGGCCCTGTCAGGGTTGGAGACACCGAGATTTCAGGCACCACTGATGCTGGGGCAAAGGTATGCCTCTTGAGAGGAGAAACCGTAATTGGCACAGCGGTAGCTGATGGAACAGGTGACTTTAGTCTGGAATTAAACGAAGGCGTCACCTTGGTCGAAGACGAAGAGCTTTCGATTGTTGCCAAAGCATCAGACAAGGCCGTGAGTGTAGTAGAGACAATTACAGTTGAAGCGGCACTAGAGTAGGGCTAATGGAAGAATATGATACCTAACATTTATGTACAAGCTGTGAAATGGTTGATAGATAAGGCTTTGAGCTGTTTTGGGGGGTAATTTATGTTTGTACACATTGTTATAGTTAAAGAGGGCTTGTTGTTCATAAATCCGCAGATGTATTTATGAAACAACAAGCCTTTTTTGTACAATTCACAACTTAACCATTTCCGATACCACTTGCTGTAACATGACCTGCCCGTAGCCTAAATACCCTAAACTGAGATTTGTTAGTTGGTACATTGTTTACTATGAGTATCCTTTTGGAACATAAAAAAAACAGCCTTTTATACACATAAGACTGTATAATTAGATAAATTATTATGTTATGGTACACTCTTTAACTATATATATAGTTCGAGCGGTCTTTTTATTTTGCAATACATAATTCGTCCTTGATTGGTTTTTCGATTTTGCATATGATTGTATTTAATGTAATTGCTTTGTTTTTCTTAGTATGAGCGCAATGGTCAATGGCTTATGAACCTTATGTTCAAGAAACGATGCAAGGTGAATTCTGTCCCGTATTTGTTATGGGAGATAACCGCAATAATAGTGACGACTCTCGAGCTTGGGGATTTCTCCCTATAGAAAACGTCGTTGGGAGATCTTTCTGGACGATATACCCTTTTAATTGTTTAGAGAGACTCGAATAATATTTAGAGGTGTAAGCATCTTATGTTGGAAATTGACTTACCAATAAAATTGCCGGATAGCTCTTTAGGATTCCCATTCAATAAAAGACCAGGGCAAGATGCTGGATATGACTTATTATCTTTAACCGATAAAATACTTTGGCCTTTTCAAAAAATAAAAATTCCCGTTAATATACAGGCAATTATTCCCCGAGGCTACTTTGGTCGTGTTACAGGTCGCTCGGGGTTAAGTTCGCAAGGTATTTTTATCATTCCCGGAACAGTTGACTCTGGTTATACTGGAATTTGGCAGGCCATTACTATCAATTTGAGTTTTTGGCCTAAGCGTGTGAAAGCTGGAGATCGAATAGCTCAAATGATTATGATCCCCTTTGCTAAGGTTAATTTCATTCCAGTTGATGAGTTACCCTCCACAGATCGAGGCGATAAAGGCTTTATGTCTTCAGGAGTCTAATAACGCAAAAATAAAATAGCATGTTGGATTAGTTATTAATCCAACATGCTATTTTAATATCTAATTATTCAACAGTTCACAATTTTATTTCTTTCTATTACACATTACCCTTGCAGGTAACCTTGACTACGCTATACTGAGAGTATATGGTGAGTATATGGTGTATATATAAAGTAATACAAAGGGGTGGCGTTACATGGCGGCAATGATTCCTTTTAGACTCGGGAAGGATTACACAATACGTTTCGATGCCTTGGTGAAACGTCTTGGGCTCAAGAGACCATTTTTGGTTCGTAATTTATTGTCCCTCGATCCAATTATAATTGATGATATTGAGGCCAAGGCCAAAACCTTGCGGGTCATAGACATCTACGACATTGCTATGGAAAACGATAAGAAAAACGAAAAAGTGCCTGATGTCATAACAATTAGATTGGACGAGGAACGAGAACGCCGCTTCGACGCTTTAGTCAAGAGTCTAGGTGCTGGAACTAAGGTTCAAGTCCTTCGAAATTTACTGTGCGGCGACCCTGGGACGATAGAATTAATTTGCATGAAAGCAAAGTCTATCCCTCTCGCCCCTCTTAAAGAGAAGGTGGCAGCTCATACAGTAAACTCTAAGGTTAACGAGGAAGTAAAGTTCGTTGAGCCAACGGATGCAATCGAAGAGTTAATTCGCAGGAAAATTTCTGAATTTGAAAGAGAATTAAGGGCTATATTTGCGGAGCAAAGGAACGCTTTGGTTGATGCAGAAGAAATACTCAACTTAGAAATAGGATACCTCACAGAGTCTTCAATCACCTCTCAGCAACCCACTGAGTCTCAAGCACAGGTAAGCCTCTTCACTGAGCTTCATGACGAGAGTGAACAAACACCAAAGAAACGAGGTAGGTCAAAGAGAGTTTCATCCGGCATTGATCGCTCGGATTCTAGAAGGCAAATCATCGAGCATCTCAATCAAATGACAGGCAAAAATTTTGGGTCTGATTCAGAAGAAGCAAAAAATGCAATAGATAAGATGTTGGATAAAGGTAGGGCGATTGATCAATTCATAAAGATAATTGATAATATGACCCCACTTTGGATCGAAAGTCCGGAAATGAATGTCCGCCTCTGTCCAGAGACATTATTTAGGGAAATCCACTGGGAGAAGTATCTCAACGCAAATCCAAACCCTGCTAAAGCACCTAAGGGATCAGGAAAACTCCCAGTTCCGCCCGAACTTAAGGGTAAGTATGACGATTTATATCTTTAGGTTATTTTCCAAGTGATGCTTTGGGCTGCGGCTCGACCTCGACTATGGCTTTTCACTAAGCCAGGGTTGTATTTGTAGGTGTAAAATCGGTTGCAATCTCATGTTATCATCATAGATGATTCTCTAGCGAATAGTTTTCTCAATGTTTAGCAGTACTTAATATAATAATTAAATAAAAATGGAAAAAGACCTTGAACAACAAGGGATTTTCCCATTTTAAGCATTATCTCTATCATTGATTCTATATGAGTGCCCTGGAGCATTTTTCCTAGTAGCTTTATACATTTTCCTCCAGTACGCCGCTTAAAACTTGCTAGGTGAGTATTTCGGTGTTGCAGCGGTTCTTCCGCTAATCTGAGTATCTAGATGCTTTTGAAGTCACTTGAGATTCTGTATCTTCTTTAATCCATTATAATGCGCAGTTATAATTACTCGTTTGTTACCATTGCTTCGGCGGGAGAAACCTTTTTTTGTCTTGAAGAGATTCCACGAGGCGTGTCTACACTCTGCTAGGCCGTGCAACACTATACCTATTTATTAGAAAGGGTGGGTAGAGTAATGCATTTGTACAATAACTGTGTCAATGTTGGAGGAAGAGTGTTTAGACGGCGGAGGACGAAATAACTACAATTATCTCAGTTTTGAAGAGCAGGATGAATTAGAAGGCGAAGACATCAACGATTGCGCGGACTACAATCCGAGGTAGAACGAACGTCTTTATAATTATAGGAGTTTTCGGTTTGGGGTTTCTTCTAAAAGGAGAGGCCCCATTTCTATCCAGCATGATATAATATAGATACCATTTTTTTCGAAAGAGGGTATATGGGTGGAAGATGAAATCGCAGATTCAGATGACGAACTTAAAAATACCATTTTGATAAATAAAATGATAAATGATAAAGCTGTATCGCTAGATGAGTGCATGAAAAAGCTAAAAGAGATGGTGAAAATAGATCGTTGGGATCGAATTGAAGGTATTATTTATGATGATCCGTACGTGCCATCTGCCAAGCATTCAGCCATAGTCGCAAATGATAGATCGGGAGTTCCGCGCTTGTTTTAAGGATCAAAAGTGCAGTGCTTTTTTCTTGACCATGCACCGTGTGGTTCAGCGAAATCAACTACGTCTATCCCGACCTAGCTGTAGTAGGTGATAGAGCAAAGACGCATGTCGAAGGGTGCATAGGGGTTCCAGAACTTATTATTGAGGTTATAGACCCCTCAACGGCACAAAAGGATAGAAAACATAAGTACAATAGGTACGAGCAGGTAGGTGCCAATGAGTATTGGTTAGTCGATCATAATGAAGAACTTGTAACTGCCTTCACCTTACAGGAAACCAACAGATATGGTAGACCCGATGTTTATACCGACACAGATATTGTATCTATATCAACTATCCCTGACATTGTAATTGATTTGAACACTTTGTTGATTACGAAAACAAGCCCTCATAACAGTAAAAGCTCCGACCCAGTTAAGAGGGAGGAACTATATTGGCTTGCATAGCCACAATCAATCAATCAATCAATCTCAATCCATTTATTGATTAGTAGTTTCTTCTAATGGTGTTCAATCTAAAATAAGGGTAGGGTATGCCTCTTATCCAAACAAATACACTGAGTATCAGAGTTGCCACTTTCCCCCAGGATTTTTTGTCCAAACGTAGCTATCATTGAAAAGCAAGGACCGATCATTGTAAAATACTGGGGAAGTTCTATTTGGCTTGTCCGCATCAAAATCCGGATCAACCCCGCTTATAATGCAAGCTGTTTTAATTTTAGTTTCAAGCACTGAATAAAGATAATTCATACCAGCATGGAAAGGATCTATGGCTTTGCGAGGCGAATTGGTTTTTGGTGAAGTTTGGCTACCGATAGTCACAGTGAAATTACTAATACTGTTAGAGAGTTCACAGGATTCTTCAGAAATAGATTAGTCCTGCAAAAACCGGAGGAATTCACGACAGAAACGGAAGCAGAAAAACCTGTAAAGGTAAAAAGAAAAAGCTTACTCCAAAACAGATTGAAGCAAGCTTTGAGGAAAGACATTTGGAACAAGCTAAGGGGGGGAAGAAAATTGAATCTAAAGAGTGTTTAGAATGTGGTCTAACGTTCGTTCCTACGGCCAATGGACAGCGATTTTGCTGTAAGGCTCATTCTAACGGATATCGGCAGAAGAAGCTGAGAGAACGTAGGATTGCTGAAGGGCTTTGTCCGGTTTGCGGGAGTGATATGCCGAAGGCACAGCCGTATGGGAAAAGGGAATCATTGTACTGTGAGAAGTGTACGGAGGCAAGGCGGGAGAGTAAGAGGAGGAGTAGGGATAAGCAAATGAGTTTATCTTAAATGCTTGATCCCTATTTATAGGATAAACAACCTCCACAACACTGTTTTGTTATAAACAATTCGCATCCTGAACATGCAGAATTCTCTTTACTTTTTATATTCTTAATTTCATCGAAGAATAAATTTCTGGGGGAAGAAGAAGTAAGTTCTTTAAGGTTTTTATATATGTTTAATTCAACACATGGTTGTATTGTCTCGCCATCAGGCAGAATTACTATTGAATTATTAGGTAACGAACATTGTCCACTAAGCCTACAATTGGTCTGGAGATAGCTTTTTTGTTCAGAAGAAAAAATACATAAGGGAGTAGCCCTAGAAATACGTACTTTTGTTCCAGTCAGCGTTACTTGGTTACAAAGAGAATAAACCAAATCGCCAAGGCTTTTTGTAAATTCCGCAGGGAACATAATGGAGACTGATACGGAATTAGCATATTCTTTAGAAATTGCTACAGCTTCTTTAAGCATTTCATTACTAAAAGAATCATTTACGTTAAACCTCAAAGCTATTTTTACCCTTTGATTTCTATAGGCTTTAATTTGTTCTAGTATAGTATTTCTAATATTTAAATTAAAAAGGTTAGTTCCATTAACGATTACGTTAGTAGGCTTTGTATAAATTGGTATGGTACCATTTGTAAAAATAGTTACTTTCTTTCCTTTGTTTTTCAAGAACAACACGGCTTCATTAATAAATTTCCATTTTGCAGGCTCTCCACCTATAAATGCGAATTTATTGCATTCATCTTTAAACTTATTGTAAATTTTTATAAAATTCACCCATGAGAGATAATCACTGAAATCCGTTTTATTCTTCTTAGAATAACAACCGGGACAACTTAAATTACATTCATAAGTAGGTACAATATAAATCTGCATTAACAATACTCCTCGTATAATAAATCTAGTTTCTGCCCCACGAGTTCAAAAAACTAATGGAACGTGGGGTATTAATATGACCAAAGAAAACTGGAAATTCATTTGTTTGGTCAACATCAACAAGATGCGCGCAGAATAACGCATACCCTATGCAGTCGTCGTGCCTGTGGGCAGTGTGGACAAGTCAACCCCTAAGGATAACTTCAAATTCGACTTGTCCAAAGCCTGTGGGAAAGCTCTTTTAAGACTGACCCAAAGAGGCTTTTCCATAGGCTGGCACTGTCCACAGGCTCAGAATGAGGAATACCTGATTAAAGATTCCTCAGATTGTTTTCTGACACAAAAAAGAGTATTCAATTTTGTTGGGATTTCAGGCAAAATGGTACCGTGAGGTTCGTTCTGGTAAGGCCTTTCACTCCTTGAGGCTTTTGACCTCTTTTGAAGTCTGACTGCCAGCCCACAATTTGAACTTTTAACTCGAAGGTTGCACAGCTTAAAGGGAACCCCTTCCGATGGTAGCAGATCGGCTGGATCCAAAGTCCTTTTAAGACAAGTGCTGATTCGGCGAGGTTGTTGACCTGTTGTGGTGCCTGGTCCCAACGTTAATCTTACAAAGTCTTTAACTCAGAAAGTGAGGTGATTTTAATTGAGTTTATTTGTCGGTATTGATGTGAGTTCCAGTGATTTTAAAGTGCGAATCTTAGATGAGCGGGGTAATGAACCGGTTAAAAAACTACGGGTTTTGAATGATAAGCCTGGTTGTGAGCAAATTGCCCGATATCTCTCTGAAGCCTGCGCTAAAGATAAAGAGGACCGGCTGGTTATTGGTCTAGAGGCCACTTCCGTGTACAGTTGGCCGTTACAAATGTTCTTGGCGGAAGACCCTTGCTTAGCACCAATGCATCCCCAAATTTATTCCTTTAACCCTAAGGTCGTTGCTAATTTCAAGAAGGCTTATGTGGACCTTCCCAAGAACGACTGGATTGATGCCTGGGTCATTGCCGAGCGTTTACGCTTCGGCCGACTCCCGGAGGGCTCTCAGATCGATTTCCGCTACTTACCGTTACAGCGCCTCACTCGCTTTCGTTGTCATCTGATTGAGATGATCTCCAGAGAGAAGACCTATTTTCTCACGAACTTGTTCTTGAAGTTTAGCACTCTTGCCCAAGGTGCGGTTTTTAGCAACACGTTCGGCGCTACTTCTGAATCCTTGACGCTTGAGTTTTTTTCTCCAGAAGAGGTTGCGGCTCGACCGCTTGATGAACTAATTGATTTCCTCATGGAGAAAGGAAGAAGTCATTTCGAGGATCCGGTAGCCAAAGCCAGAGAGTTGAAGGAAGCCGCCCGCAAGGCCCATCGACTACGTGGAAGTCTATTGCAACCCATTAACCTTATCCTGGCCACGAGCATCGAAACCATCCACACTTTAGAGAAGCAGGTAAAGAAAATCGATAAGGCGATTGAAGCAGAGATTAGGCATTTCCCTAATACACTCATTACCATTCCCGGTATTGGTCCTGTGCTTTCGGCGGGTATTATTGCTGAAATTGGAGACATCCGTCGTTTTCCGAATGAAGGAGCCTTAGCAAAGTTCATTGGGTTAACCTGGCGTTCTCACCAGTCAGGTAATTTTACGGCCGATGACACACCCTTAACCCGGACCGGCAACACCTACCTGCGCAGTTATATCATCCAGGCTGCTAACTTAGTACGCCAAAAGGAACCAGAGTACAAAGCCTTCTACCAACGTAAGTTTTCGGAAAGTAAGACTCACCATCATCGCCGTGCTCTCGTGCTTACTGCACGTAAACTCGTCCGTATGGTTGATGCTCTGCTACGCAGCAACCAAATCTATACACCACATGGCAATAGGGGGAATGCAAGCTAAGCATAAAACCTGATAATCAAACTCCCATTTTTGTAACTTATTCCCATGTACTTTTGGGGATGAGCAGGTTTTTTGTTGCCTTTTTTGACCTCGGTTATTAACTTACTAAAAATTTTGCTCACTTAGGGTCTTGACATATTACCGAAGGACTTCAATAATTAACCCCTAGGACAATCACAATCGTCATCCGGGCAATCATCGTCATCTGGGCAATCATTAGGGCAATCATAATCGTCATCTGGGCAATCATTAGGACAATCACAATCGTCATCTGGGCAATCATTAGGGCAATCACAATCGTCGTCTGGGCAATCATTAGGGCAATCACAATCGTCATCTGGGCAGCCATAATCTTCATTCGGGCGACCTTGAAAAGTTTCTAAAAATTGTCCAACTAAAACATCGGGTAGAACTTCTTCCTCTTCCTTGAATTCATATTTTAATTGATCGTAGTTTGTTATATTTAATCCGCAATGATGGCAACTAAATTGTGATATAATAACTTTTCTTTTGATAACAGAAGATGTTTCAGCATCTTCTTGCATTAAACTCAATGATCTTGAAAGCAAAGCATCTTTCTTACAGGCTGGACAAATAATTAATTTATCTTTTTTAATTATTGTATAATCTTGTGTTGCAGTTTTTTGTATTCTTTCTTCTTCTGTTAATTCCTCGAAGTAATGGTTTTTGGCTCTGGCTATTTTTTCAATAAGTTTATTCATTATCTCATTGTCAATATGAGTTTTATACTTCTCAAGTGTAGACACAACATAATCCTTTTTTATAAAATCACTAACGTTTAGAATTAATTCAGATAGAAGATCTTTAATAAATGGGTATATATAGGCGATTAATAGTTTTTTTGAATCTTTGTTGCTACTATAATACTCAAAATGTTTACGACTATTACAAAGGCCATTTAACTTTTTTAATTCATTTAAATATTGGCCCGGAAGTTCAGAGAAATACCCCAAAAGGTTAATACAATCAAACCATTTAATGGTATTTGGGGGATAGACTTTTTTTATTACTTTAATTAGATCCGTATTACCATATAACAATAAATCATGATCTATTTTATCATAAATGATAAATTCATTTTTCTCCTTTAAATAATATTTCATTAACAGTTCAACACCATTATGAATATTACATATTGCATTTCGATAATCTACTTCATCTTTAGCCCCTATTAATGTCTTATAACCAGAAGTTAAGCAAAGACTAATATTAGTTTGCAAATTAATTAAGTTGGTTTGTGTTTGTTCAGTGTTTGTCATTTGAATATCTATCTCCTAACAAATTTAATTCCGTATGCCTTTTTCTAAATATGGCTAACTGTTTATTTATTCTTTATTAAACATAAAAATCCCTTTTTATTTGACAAATTATTTTGATTTAATAACCAGATTTGGAAATCTATATGAAGAATTCTAAGAGTTAGCTAACTAAAGGTGCACTGATTTAAAGACAATAGCTACAAGATTCATCTAAGAAAGGCCTTATCCTACGAAGCAGGAAGGGCCTTTCTTGATGTTGGATCGGAATAGTGGTAGGTGTCTTGACTATCGACTGTGGACCGTGGACGATAGACCTTCAAAGATAAAATAAGGGAAGGGCAACCAGGTTGCAGGAAATAGGTAATGAATGGTGAATAATGGGAAGTAGTAAATATGGTTTTTGGAATATGATTTTATGTAAATTTCAATTTTAAATTACCTATAAATGTAATTAAAGTTAATTATTTAGGGTGAGGTATTCGAGGGGTGTACGCCTTAAATAACCCCATGGAAACTGTTTAGACGCGTCAGGTATCCCTAGGACGTTATCCGACACTTGGATGGAAAAGTAGGAGGGAGACCTTGAGGTATACAGTTAGAAGTATTGTACATTTTCCACATGATGTATTTGGGGGGCCTATACAGTCCTTAACCATTAATCTTTGTGACGATGTATGGACTTTTCAACCTACTAAATTAAATAATCCAATAATTATTCGTGGTCTCATTACTCCTAACGAAGTCGGTTTAATTGAAGAAGCTAATAAGCAAAGGTTTGTGGAAATTAAAGTTATAACTGATGCGGAGGATATGATACAGTCCTGGCTTATAGCTCAAAATATTGTAGAGACATTCTGTTCTTGGTTAACATTCCTTTCACTTAGTCCATATAGGATTATTAAATGGCTTGATAGCAGTGCTTCTGAAGAAAATAAATTAGTCGTAGGAATGTCATATAGAGCCCCAAAGGATGTAGAATCACCAATTCAAAGCCATTCTTATTCGCCAGCTCTGAACTATGATTTTGGAATTTGGTTAAAGGATAATATCCCTTTAAATTTGGTTTATCCACTTCGTTGTTATAGAAAGGGGAAAATTTCAGACAGAGAAGAAGAAAAGATAATATTATGGGTGACTGCTTTAGAGGGGATTTCTGAACTATTACACTGCCAGGGAGCTCAGAAAATAATATGTGAGAATTGCGGGGCTGAAATTTTTGAAAGCCCAATTGCAAGTAAAGATGGAATATTAAATTTCATTCGAGAAATATTAGGTTATTCAAGAAAGAAGATATACGAACCTATTTGGCATGTCCGAAGTAAATTTATTCACTCTGATCTTATTAAAGGACTAAAATATAACACTGAACAAATCAGTGTTATTATGGAAGCTACGGAAGCTTTATTAGTTTCCACTATTTCGTACTATGTTTTAACACAAACCAATATACCATTTAAGAACAAGGATTTAATTTTAAACAATTATCATTTTGAACATCCCTTCTTTGGACAGTACATTCAACAGAGAGAAAAACTTGAGAAACTCAAACAAATATAAATGTTTGACGCATCGGATAACAGTGAATTCCCGAAATCTGGGCTATATGAAATGTAATGCACGAAACGTTATGCGCAATCTCCAGTCAAAAAGACTAATGAGCTTGCATAAGTAGAATTAAGAAAGAATAGATAAGCGGTACGCTGAACAAGAATCAGGTTCACTTTCCCACATACCCGTAACGACTGACTTACACCGTTACTTCGCATTATTCTACTGATACCCGTTACTCATAATTGCGGAAGAACCGTTGCAGCGCCACCAGTACGCTCCGTACTATACCACTGTCGCTCAGAATGAGCCACTCTGTTGTTGGTTGAACCACTAGCTGAATATTATAGTCGATTGTTTAGGAATGTTTGGTATTTCTTTAATTCGCGTAATATTGAAGGCAAAGTAAACCCTTATTAGCACCAATTGCACTAGTAGACTAAATGGGCCTTTGACGAATATACTTTTGCCATATAATCGGTCTAATATATCAATTGACACCTGCTATTCATGAATCCACAAATTTAGATTCCAGTCATAACCCGCTTTTACTTTTAAATTATTAAGAGCAATTGCGATCCCAACACTTGATAGGGTACTATTGCATAATTTAGAGCTATTCCAAATACTTTTAATATGAACTAAATGAGGGTGTAAATTAAGTGCCGGATTTAAATCTTCATTGTTTTTAAATAAATAGGGGAATTTATGAATCATAATAGTATCAAAATTCGCTTCGCCGATGCTTATTGATACGCACCCACAATATTGGAGATGTTGATAAAAAATCTCATTTGTTGGAATTTCTATCTTCGTTAAAAATGGTTGTATTAATTGACTATACGTATCAAAAGATACATTAAATTGAGGTATGAAACTCAAGTATTTTACTAAGTAAATTAAAGATAGTATATTTATCTGTTTTGTAGTTAATTTGGGGATAATAGTGAGTGCTTCGTTAAGAACTAATTTTATGAAGGGTTCTCCCGGATTTATAGTTCTTTTAATTAAAACTTCAACTAATAAATCAGAGATTTCTTTATCTCCAAGTCTTGCATAACTTTTTTGGACCTCAAAAATCGATGAACGTATATCAGGATCTTCAGTGTTGTTTATCGATTCGGGAGATTCTTCCGCTAGACGCTTTAAATATTTATTAAGTATTTCCTCTGCACGTTCATTTACCAGTTTTTTAACCTTTTCCCCTAAATCATAGAAATTATTTTCAAATACATCCATGGAAACTTGTCTTACTTCAGTATAACTTAGACCCTGATTTACCACTACTGTAACTTTATCTCCCTGAATATTTGTCGAACCATCCCCCGCTTGTATTTCCTTTTTATCTCCGAGCATTTTTATCACCTATAGTAACGTTTACGTCGTTACCACCTTGAACATTATTTGAATTATCTCCTGAAGTAATACTTTGACTTGTGTGTTTCATTTTCTTGACACAATAACCTATTAAGCTGATGACAAAAGTCAAAACTGCGACACCTATTCCACTAAAAATCCAATCTTTATTGCCTACAATCCAATTCAATATTATTAGCCCCTAACATAATATATTTATAGGTAATATATACATATTAAGGACTAAATTGGTCAATGTCTATGTTTGTGCGTATCTAATTAAAGGATATTTTTCCGTAAAATCTTTTTCGAATCCACATTTATTGCATCTATGTGTATATTCAAGATGTTTTTCGAACATCCTTATATTTTCTGTAGGTAGCATTTCTCCTTTCTTACAAGAGTCACATATATACTTAACTCCAACCGGTTTGACAGCAAAAGTTTCTTCCACTAGATACCTCCCCCTTTTGAACAAAATAAAAAAGCCCTTTTCCATAGGCTTATGCGTCATCAATCCAATTTATCTTGTTATATCGTCTCATCCGTCTACTACGCACTAGTTGTTTCCGCCTTATACGCACTAAGCTTACGACTTACAGCTCCGAGGGTATCTAGATCTAATGGCATTAGATTTCCCTCCAAGCACCGCTATATCCGCGATAAAATTTACTATCATCAGGGTCAGGATAAAATACAATACAATCAGACTATATCCTTCTACTACAGGGGGATCTGGCTCCGTACTCAACTTTGCTAAACTCCCATTTAAAGAATGATTAAGCTATGAAACCAACCAAAATAAAAGACAGACCCTAAGATATAAAAATATTTTAGCTATTTTGAACAACGGAAGACGTATGTAGACCTTGGCATCAACTGCTGAGGCCTTTTTTGTGTTATAAAACCTAAATTCATCCGTTTATCATTTTAAAGACAGGATTCCCCTTACTTTGCAATGAAGTTATGCGATGATTAGGTGATCTTGAGTTAGTTCCCTAAACCGTATACAAAAAGGCGCTCCAAGCGAGGATCATTGCGAAATTAGCTGTTTTATCTAGAATTAGGACATGAATAAATATAAGCCAGCTACTCATAAAGTTTTGGAGAATGATAAATTCCAAGAACTTATGCTTAACCAGTTTGCTAAATGCTTAAACTCTTGGCAAATAACTCAAATCAAATTTATATTTCATTTAAGTATTAGTAATTTCTTCAGTTCCTGTATTGATTCCGAAGGCAATATTTCCAACAAATGCTTAAGTCCTGCGCTAAATATTAAGCCGAGCATTACTCTATCTCTTTGATGCCTGTCCATAAAAGGAGTTCCATCATATTCCCATTTGTGTTCGGCGCTTGTGTGGGCATCCCATTCCTCGATGCTCATTTTTTGAGGTTCTGCCGTGGGAACTAAATAACTTTTAGGTAATCCGCAATGCTCTAATGCTTCATAAGAAAATGCATTAAGATCAAGTATATATTTTGCAGTATGTCCTTTAGCCTTTAAATCTCCAATGTGCATAATTTCTTTTTTAATAAACTCTTCAGACCAACTTATTATATTCGAATTGTTATCCATTTAAATTCCTCCATAACCTTTCTGGAGTAATATGGGCAAACATCGAGTGGTTTGTGCCTATAAACCAAAATGTCACCCTTAGTCACTTTGTATGTCCTGAAAACAATTTCCATCATTCAATTCTAATACTACTCTTTCGCCCAAAGCAATCCAACTTCCGTTTAGGTCAGTCATCCATTATATATTCTCTCTAAAGATGTTGATTTTCCTTCATATTGCTAAACAATTTGTAAAGGCTTAGATTTTCAGATTCAATGCTTTCATGAATCAACTGCAGTATTCTCCTTGGCCTTCCACGTATCAAATTGTCTATCAACACTTCTGGTTATCCATATGACGTCTATGTAGGAAGTAGTGAATCAGTAGCTGTGGAAGGAGACTAAATGGTGTTTGATTGGTTTAACTTATCGTTATGGCTTTTTGCGTTAATTTCAGGAATAAGTTTATTAATTCTATCTGGTAGCAAAAGATATATTGATTGGATAAAAGAAAGAATGCCTATGTCAGAAGCAAGAACAGTGAAAATGGAAAAAAAATGGGGGTATCGGCCTTGTTACTATATCATTATTAAGTTTATTACGAGTTCTATTAAAACATTAACAGGCGGGAGGATAATAAGAAGCAAATGCCTATAGAAAAGGTAAACTGTATATTCTGTAAAATTGTAAACAAGGAAATACCATCAGAGATAAATTTATAAAGATGATTTTATATGCTGTTTTTTGGATATTGAACCTATAAATGAAGGCCATATAAGGGCAGAATGCCGGGTGTATTGGAGGAAATTATCATTGCAGTTGAAATGAAGCGTCCTTTTTTTCTTTTGGGTGGATTTGGCGGAGTGACAGCAAGTGTTCGTAAACTTATCCAAAATGAAAAAATAATACCACAAGAACTTACTCAAGATTGGCAAGTTCAGAATAACTCTGGATATAAAGAATTATTAGATTTCTGCTCATCACGAGATGTTCAATATTCTGTCGAATATGCCTCACTTTTTAGGAATTTAAAAAGTGAGAATCTAAATAATGGCCTGAGTACGGAAGATAATGTTCTATTATTTAATACACCGTTTATTGATGAAGCACAACACCATATTTTTAAGGGGTTAAAATCTATAAGAGGCTAAATGTCTAATAGACGCTTGTAAAATGTGGACTAGTATAGTTTGTGCCGTAGTTTAGGAATATATCTTAAAACCTCAATCATCAGTCTTTTCCAATTCAGCTAGCAGATCAAGAGGGCTTGTTACATTTAGAGATTCAATCTTAAGTAAATGCAGATATAAACAGGTACAACAGAATGATCTACAACAACGTCGGAATACTGGTTAGTAATGAAAACAAAAGATGGGAAGTGTAAATAAACTACACGCCCATCTTTTGTGACCTCACCCTACCTGTCCAGACCTTGCCTTACCTCGCCTTGCCGAACCGAACCATACCAACCGTGCCGTGCCCCATATATATCAACCCTCCCACAAAAGCTCGCGCCAATGTACAGGAATGATACCATCCCTAAGTGCAGAAGCAATCATCCCTCTGTGTCGCGAATCTATTCGAGTAACGTGACACCTCCTGCACAGAGTTCGTAGTTCGCTTAGCTGGTTGCCGGCCAACTTTCCAGATCTGATATGATCAATATGACAAGTACGAAGTTCTACTATTTGGCCACAGTGTTGACATTTTTCTCTGTCCCGTAGCCAGACCTTCCGACGGATGTCCTGCCAAACATAATTAGGTGGCCGATGACGTGGCATAACGAATTTCCGCCTCCTCACCTTGTAAATCGAATTCCTCTACCGTGTACCGGCCGAAACCAATAGTTCTACCATCCCCTAGTCCCACAAATTGTCCGGCATGAATTACGATTGAGTGCATTTCTTCTCTGCTTATTAGAGTTTTGTCCCATACTACCGAAAATCTTGACTGCCAACCAGGTGATAAGGCAACACGATAACGGACATTTCGTGCCTTAGTGGTTGGTTGTTTAACTCCTCGAACATCTAGATAAACATCAGCCTCTGTACAATTAATAAATTCATGTAGATTTTCTGGAACAAAGCGGTTAAAAAGAATATTTTCGTCGGCTATATGGAGACACGCAGCTAGTTTTGTCGAATGACCACCTCGAGAACCAAAAGCAATTTTAGACCCGGCGCGGAAATTAGCTAAAATATATTCGCAGGGTACGAATATCTGACGGTTATCAGTCATTAGTACTGTGCGTTTCCATTCCTCCGGATCATTACCAGCAACACCTGATCTTTCTCTACGTTCCAAAGGTATCGCTTCGGGGCCAAAATGATGGATTAACATTGGGCGTGTGCCACGGATAAGGAGATTTGCTTGTATGACATTTGACAATGGATAGACCCTCCCTTAATAATAGGCTTTTTTCGTTAATCTCATAAGTAAGTATTTAAACATAAGAAGTGAAACGTGACTTATAGTCCGTTGAACTATAGTCATCATTCCGAATAAACTAATGTTTAATCGGAGTGATGATGGAAATGGATATTAGAATTTCAGTTGGTAACAAAATTAAAGAATTGCGAAGAGAACGTAATTTATCACAAGAAGAGTTAGCACTTCTATCTGGGCTTGATAGGACGTACATTAACAGTGTTGAAAATGGTAGAAGAAATATCTCTATCATTAGTCTTGAAAAGATTGCTAATGGTCTTAGAGTAAAAATTAGGAATATTTTTTAATATTACAAGGTAAAAAAGTAGACTATAAGTCACATAAATATAGTTATTACCATAATATTACTTTTATATACAAAACAACTTTACGGAGCTTTTATTTAAATAATTAGTATAAAACCCACCGGATAGTGGGTTTTATTATGTCTTACAAATTACCGGCAATAGTTAGATGGATTACAGGTTGGGGTAACTAATCACAAGGATATGCAGTAAGACAGAGAAGGACAGTTGTAACAACAAGCGCAAAACGGTATCGTCAAGGACTAAGAAAGACTTTGGCAGATTCGTATTGGTTAGAATTAGATACAGCCAGCACAGAGATAGATAGAGTGGGCCTGAGGAAGTTATTAAGACCAGTGATGAAACTCCACAAGCTCGATTCTTTGGCACAGAAAAACTATACTTGACGAACGTTTCAGGAGATAAGTTTCCATGCACAGAGTGCGTTGGTGTTACTCCATTGAAGGTTTATTTAGGACTATATGTTCCCGTGGACTGGGCACGTCGAGTGCGTGGTAGTGCTATATCTGGGTTGGGTGAAAGCCTTGATATGAGCGGGTCCTAGAGTAGGATGTTCTTTTTGTAGTGACAGAGTGTACGGGGGAAAATATTGGGCCAGATTGTTCTTTGTGATAAAATGTACCCTATAGTGAACTATACCCCCTTAATTTAGTCTACACTACATTTCATTTTCGTGTCTACTTAAGGGGGTATAGTTCAAAATATTGGACATTATGATATAATCATTTTGTTTATGAAAGGGGTTCCAAGATGGTTATCAAGGGTCAGAAACTGAAGCACTACTCTGGAGACTTTAAACTAAGTGCAGTTGAAGAAGTGCTAACCGATCATATGGGTCTAAGGGAGACAGCACGAAAATATGGTGTAACTCATAAGATGGTCCAAACTTGGATACGTTTGTATCTCGAAAAAGGTAAGAATTATTTTAACTCCGATGCTTCAAAACATAAAAGTGAGTTGATTAATGTAATTCCACTCACACAAAACAAAGATCATAAAAATCTTGTAACACCACGGAAGTTAAAGCATTCCAATGTGGACGAGTCTTCATTGCCTGATGAAATTCAGAATGAGCTCAATAGGTTACGAATGGAGAATGAATATCTAAAAAAATTAAACGCCTTAGTCCGGAAAAAGGAAAAGTCACGAACAAGGATAAAGCTCAAATAGTACACGAGCTAAGGCGTAAATATAAAGTTAATGAGCTGGTAAAAATAGCGGGTATTCCTCGAAGCACATATTACTATTTCACTAAATCCCAATGCAAACCAGACAAGTATGCTACGATTCGCCCTGTAATGGAGCAGATATTTACTGAAAACAAGGGGCGTTATGGTTCTCGTCGGATAACTGCTGAGCTAAAGAAACAAGGTATTGTCATAAACCATAAAACGGTAATGAAACTAATGAAAGAATCAAACCTATATTGTTTTGTACGAATAAAAAAATACAACTCGTATCGGGGTAATGTAGGGAAAGTTGCCCCAAACCTGTTAAACCGCGAATTTCAAGCAGCGAAACCCAATGAAAAGTGGGTTACTGATATTACAGAGTTTCATCTCTATGGCCAAAAGATATATTTATCTCCCATATTGGATCTATATAATGGAGAAATTATCAGCTACGACATTTCTAATCATCCTCGATTTTCACAGGTTATGGTAATGTTAGAAAGGGCCTTTAAAAAGATACCTGACAATACCGGTCTGATGCTACATTCGGATCAAGGATGGCAATACCGTATGGCGGCATATCAAGAGGCTTTGGTGACGAAAGGAATCCAGCAAAGTATGTCGCGAAAGGCTACATGTTTAGATAATGCTGTAGTGGAAAACTTCTTTGGCCACCTAAAATCTGAATTACTATACAACCAGGAATTTGAGTCCGTGGAACATTTTGTTCAGGAACTTCATGCGTATCTAGAGTACTATAATCACAAAAGAATTAAGAAAAAGCTTAATTATATGAGTCCAATAGAATACAGACTATTACAGGAAACTGCGTAATGGATAAAAGAATAGGAACAAACGAACATTGGTTAGACTATGATTGGCTCTTGCCAATTATCGGAGGATAGGGCAATGCTGGAGAGCAACCTGAGCGCCAAATTGGTTTCTGCCGGGGGAAATGCAGGGACGGATTATAGTTTCGTCCCTCATTATTTCCTTTGAGGAGAACTAAAGCGATAAACTCTAGGGCGAAGCCCTACCTCAATTATTTTGTCTAAATTTTGGGGGTCAGTTCAATTATTCAATAGATAAGTCAAGGCCGCCTGTTTGATGTCAGGCGGCCTTAACTGTTCAGATGTTGTCGATTGGGTGTATACCAAGCAAATATATGTTATTTGTAAGCGCTTAATATAAGGTGAATAATATGCTCTGCAAGAGCAGCCGATACGCGCAGGTTGAGCCATCGTCGCGCTATAACTATACCACCTTCACGCATGGTGAACCACTCGTACATATTTAGTGGTAGATTGGATTTATGCACTACATTGGTAGTGTAAATAAATCCAAGGAGGTCATATCAATGACCAATTACCGCGAAATCCTTCGGCTAGGTAGCCAAGGGATCAGTCAGCGTGGCATCTCAGCAAGTTGCGAGTGTTCGCGAAACACAGTGTCAAACACCTTAAAACGAGCAGAAGAACAAGGGATTTCGTGGCCACTACCAAAAGGCATGTCAGACGGTGATTTAATCGAATGTCTCTTCCCAGAGCGTCAAGTTCCAAGTTCTAGAAGGCTACCAGACTATGACTACGTCCATAAAGAAATGGCGAAAAACGGGGTTACCTTAAGCCTTGTTTGGAATGAGTACTGTGAAACATGTCGGCTTAGTCATGAAGTGCCCTTCATGTACACGCAGTTCTGCAAATACTACCGTGAGTATGCTAATGTTACAAAAGCTACCATGCACATCGACCGCAAGCCCGGAGAACTACTGGAGGTCGACTGGGCAGGCAAAACAGCCACAATTATCGATCGTGACACAGGCGAAGCTATGGATGCCTACGTTTTTGTCGCGGCATTATCTTCTAGCCAATATGCCTATGTCGAAGCGTTCTTATCAATGAACCAGGAAAACTGGATTGCGGCACATGTCAACGCCTATCAGTTCTTTGGAGGGGTTACCAGAATTCTAGTTCCGGATAATCTTAAGACCGGTGTCGAAAATACGTCATGGTACACACCGATCATCAATAAGACTTATCACGACATGGCCGAACATTATGGAACCGCTGTCATTCCTGCTCGTGTTAGAAGACCAAAAGATAAAGCCACAGTTGAAGGCACTGTCGGGATCATATCGACCTGGATCATCGCAGAGTTACGCCGTCAGAAGTTTTTCTCACTTAGAGAGCTTAACGAGGCTATAATTCCTAAACTGCAGGACTTTAACAGCAAATTATTTCAAAAGAAACCGGGAAGCCGGCTAAGCGTCTTTGAGGAAGAAGAGCAACGTGCACTACTACCACTGCCCCACGCTCCTTATGAGCTAGCCACTTGGAAGATCGCAACCGTTCAGTTTAACTATCATATAGCCGTGGGGAAAATGTATTACAGCTGCCCGTACGAATACATTAAACATAAAGTTGATGTTCGTATCACCAGGAGGGTTATCGAAGTCTTCTTCAATAACCACCGAGTCTGTTCACATCCAAAGCTACATGGCCGAGAAGGCCAGTACAGCGCGGTTGTTGAACATATGCCTGAAGAGCATAAGCAGTATGCTGCTTGGAACTCAGAACAGTTTATCTTCTGGGCGAAAAGTGTTGGTACTAATACATCCATAGCGGTTCAAGCCATTCTTGCAGCGCACAAAGTAGAACAACAAGGCTACCGATCATGTATGGCTCTGCTCAAATTGGCCGACAAATACGCCGTGAACCGTCTTGAAGCTGCCTGTGAAAGGGCGTTATCCTATACGCCAAATCCTAGCTATAAGAGCATCCAGACGATTCTAAAAACGGGTCACGATAAAGTTGTCAAAGAAGATACTGTTCCTAATAATACGTCTGCAAACTTCGGATTTACAAGGGGTGCAGACTATTATGGGAGGAACTCATAATGGTGAACGAAACGACAGTAACAAAAACTGAATGAGCTCAGACTACCTTCTATGGCTGACTCCTATCGCAAGCAGTTAGATGATCCATCCTTCAAGGACCTGTCCTTTGAAGAACGTTTTGGCCTTATGGTCGATACTGAATGGGCTAGAAGAAAAAACAATAAATTAGCCGTCTTATTCGAAAATCAGAACTCTATTTTAGCGATGCTTGCATCGAGGATATAGAATACCATGCTGACAGAAAGCTTGATAGAACTCAAATTACACGTCTATCAACCTGCAATTATGTTCAAGAAAACCACAATTTAATTATTCTTGGCGCATCTGGTGCTGGCAAAAGTTACATGAGCTGCGCCTTTGGAATTGCGGCTTGTCGCAACTTTTACACGGTCAAATACATCCGCCTTCCTGACCTACTCAATGAATTTGCAGTCGCTCGAGGGGAAGGTATCTTCCAGAAGGTCATGAAGCAGTACAAACGAGTAAGCCTGTTAATCCTTGATGAGTGGCTCCTCATACCTTTAAATAACAACGAAGCTCGTGATCTTCTAGAGATCGTTGAAGCTAGGCATCAAAAGACCTCAACCATTTTTTGTTCGCAATTTGCGCCAGCAGGCTGGCACGGAAAGATCGGTGAAGGCACCTTGGCAGACGCAATCCTTGATCGAATTGTTCATGATTCATACACCATCTTCATTGATGGAGAGGACTCCATGCGTAAACGCAAGGGGATTCAAGAATAACGTATATCAGTAATCTTTGAGCCCCCTGTGCTGCTTGACTCTCACAGCTAGTGGTTCAACCAGCAACAGGGTGGCTCATTCTGAGCGAGACAGTGGTATAGTACAGAGCGTACTGGTGGCGCTGCCACACCGAAATATTCATAAGGGTGCAACACTCCCCTGAATTGAGTCAATTTTTATTCAGTATTAAGTTGTTTTCTATATATCACTTGAGAGTTCAAAGTTGAACCCAAATTAAACCAAATAAAAATAAGCTTGATTTAATGTCGTCACCCTGATAGTTTATTGTTCTCACACAAAAAAACAAAGGGGACAACGACATATGCTCAAGCTTATCGATACCATTTTACAACGATTTCAATGTTGCTTCAAGCGGAAAGAAACATATTCTTGGTTTGTCGTCATTGTTGTAGGGATGCTCGTGAGAACAAATTTGCGAGGGGTCTCTTCTATTGTAGGTTGCTTACATCTGGATTCTTGTCATTATGAATCCATGATCTACTTTTTTCGTTCGTCAGCTTTTAAGTTAAGTGATATCAAACATCTATGGCTATGCGTTGTTCAGCAACACATAAAACCTGTGAAGATTGATGGACGGTCTATCGTGATCGGAGATCATATTAAAGTTGGTAAGGAAGCTCGGTACATGCCTGGTGTTAAAAAAATGCATCAAGACTCGGAAAATGTGGGAAAAGAAGAATACATCTTTGGTCACCAATTTGGCATGATTGGTCTTCTGGCAGAAGGATCAACGACTCAGTGTGTTCCTTTAAATATAGGTCTTCACGATGGTATTGATGAAGTCAACTCCTTGAAAGATGACTCCACTGAACAAATTTCCTCCGAAACAACGAAAGAAACTTGCATTGTCAAAATGATACAAATGGCTGGAAGTTATGTAAACGCTACCTCAGAGAAAATAATATTCCTATTAGATGCCTATTTTCCGAGTGCGGCTTCCTTTAATGAGGTCGAAGCGATCAATCAAAAACATTCTTCTAAGTTAATCACCCTAATCATGAGGGCAAAATCCAATACGGTTGCCTTTGAAGAAGAACCCCCAAAAACTGAAAAACGGGGCAAAGGGCGCCCTCGTATCTATGGCGAAAAGATTGTGTTTAAAAACGTCTTCAAGAATTGTCTAGAAAAGTTTACGACAATCGATATTAATCTTTATGGAAAGAACGAGACGGTGCAGTACCTCTGCCTGGATCTTATATGGAAACCAGTTCGTCGCAAAGTGCGTTTCGTGTTAGTGAAGACCGGTGAGAGAATGATGATTTTAATGTGTTCTGATCTTACTCAAGATCCAGGGAAAATTATTCTGGCCTACAGTTACCGGTTTAAAATTGAAGTTTCCTTCAAAATGTTAAAACATATCATCGGGAGTTTTGGTTATCACTTTTGGACGAAGGCTTTGCCAAAGCTATCACGTTTTAAAACGAAAACCGATCTTTCTGCGATAAAAAAACTCAACGATAAGGAACGGATTCTTGCGACTACAAGAGCTATCGAAGTTTTCACGTTTTTAAGTTGTATCGCTATGGGAATCTTGACGATCATTTCGCTAACATATCCAACCTTAGTTTGGCAAAAATTCTCAGGTTGGCTCCGGACCAGATCATCACAGCTTCCATCAGTAGAAACCGTCCGTTCGGTGGTCCAACAAGAGCTATCTTGGAATTTTCGCAATCTCAGTTATTATGCGACTTTATCAAAAATCCAAGCCTATCAACAACTGGAGTCTGATACGTCTGAAAAAATGGGTACCTGACGTAATTATCAGGCTTATTTAGCTAATTAACTTGGAATTTTTCGGAAAGAACTTAGAACTCTTGAGTATATCACAAGAAATGCCCGCACAGCTCTTTGTTCATCTTCTGTTAGTTCATCGTCAAAAAGGTTATTTTGCTTAGTTTCGTTAAGCAGATCTTCGTCTACGGCTTTTTTAAAACCCTCAAAAGCATCAACATCACCATTGAATCGTGGAGGAATATACTCACCACTTACCGCACCTCCGATTTAAATTGTATTGCCTTTCCCATTATGCGGACATCTTTCATGTCTTCAGGAGTGACAAGGGGACGGGGTTGTTGACACAAACACCCGTATGGTATAATTTGCCACGGGGGTGTTTACCGTGCCTAGAGCTGCAAGGATTAAAAGTAAAAGTGGAATATATCATATCATTATGAGGGGAATAAATCGTCAAACCCTGTTTGAAGATGAGGAAGATTGCGCTAAGTTTATTCAAACCTTACAAAAATACAAGGAGATTTGTGAATACAATGAATATACTTATTGGTTAATGGGTAATCATCTTCATTTACAGTGATGAGAAGGATATGTGGTAGTTATGTTTTATGGTATAACAAAAAGTATGACAGGGTAGGGTACTTGTTTCAGGATTGGTTTAAAAGCGAACCTGTAGAAGATGATGTATATTTTTTCACAGTACTTCGATAATTTTTCAGAATCCTTTAAAAGCTGGAATAGTAAATAAATTCAAAACTATATCTGGACAAATTACATTGATTATATCGAAGCAAGTGATGAGACTGATATAAACTTTGCTCTGGATATTTTAAATTCAGATAGAGAAAAAACAGTGAAGCGTTTCATTGAATATATAAACAATGAGAACGATGATGAATGTATGGATTTACCTGAAAAACGCCGGTTAACAGATGAAGATGCTAGAAAAATAATCAATAATCATTGTAAAGTTGGACATGCAATTGATATCCAAAAGTTTGATATAAATAAAAGAAATTCGTACATAAAAAAACTAAAGGAAGTATATGGTTTGTCGATTAGGATGATTGAGAGATTAACAGGAATAAGCAGGGGAATAATCCAAAGATTGTAGTGTGACAATAACCCCGTCCCTCTGTCACTCTTTTTTCTGGTGTTTTCATATTTCCATGCTTTGTAGGTTATTAAGGCCATTTGGATAGTACTCGATCTCTGTTGTTTATTTAGATTTTTTCGTTTTCTAAATTAAGTAAGCCGTGAATTTGAGCTAAATTAAGTAAGAGATTAAGTTGCATAGCTTCTGAAAAATTGTTCGGATCAAGATCGGTAAGCTGTTTAATCTTATTCAACCTGTAAAGGAGCGTATTGCGGTGAAGAAACATTGCTCTGCTGGTTTTACTGGTATGTAGATTATTGCTGCAAAAAACTCTAAATGTTTTTATAATTTCCTGATGTTTATTATTAAAGAGGTTAACCATTCGAGGAGATGATATTAATCTTTTTACAGTATCAGAAGAGACATTATTTAGAATTTGTTCAAGAATTAGATTATTTATATGATAAATACCGGGGTTCAAATGAAATTTTTTCAGCATTTCAAGTACAAGAAAAGCATCCTTATATGAATTAGGTAAACCATGAGTACCAGAATAATATTCTCCAATTCCAATTGAAAGATCTGAATTCGATTTACTTTTAATTGCTTCTCTAATATGATTCACCTGCGTTTTTATAATCTGATTTGATTGTACTTTATCATATGTAGGGTCGAATTTCATCAAAAGGACAAAGCGGTTCGATGTAATAAATGAAGCAATGTCCTGTTTATCACTAAAGGATTTAACAACCTTCATAATGTCTTCTCTGAGACGTTGTTGGTCAATTGAAAAAGGCTCAATTCGACTTGCTACTTCAAATAAAACCGCGATTCTAGGGATGGTCAAGTCATAACCTAAAAATTGTCCTCCAAATGTACCATCGCTGGTGCGAATAATTTCTTGTACAAATGCTTCTTTCGCGCGGTGCTCTAATTGCATAAATTCGTATTGGAATGCTTGTTCGCACATCATCTCAACCTGATTGCGTACTAATTCCCCATATTTGCGAATCTCATTTGGTTCTCCGCTAATAGAAACTACGCCCAATATATTTTCACGAAAAAATATCGGACTTCCGCTTCCTGCACGCGTACCCCTGATTTTTGCAGCTTCTTCAGCAGTATATTCGCAATATCTCCTTTGCTTGATAATATTCGAGGTTGCTTCATGAAATTGTCCAATACGTGTACGATCAGATGCACCGATTATTATTCCCTCGGTATTAGTAATATGTGTATTGTAACCAGAAATAGCGCTTGCTTTTTCAACTAATTCTTGAGCTAATTTTTGATTTAACATAAGAGGCATCCCACCTTCAATTGTATATTTTGCACTAAAAATAATAAAACCTGGGAGGAAAATTTGTATATTTTTAACTAAAGTATATAAAATGCATAAAAAAATAGCAATTGAAATCGGAAATATTCAGACAGACTGTCTGTTTAAACAATTCTTAAGAATAGATATAATTAGAAAAATAAAGAAATTAAATTTAGAAAGGAGTACATTAATATGCAAAAAATAGGTGTGGCTATAATCGGTCCCGGAAATATAGGCACTGACTTAATGTATAAAGTTATTAAAAAAAGTAAATATTTGGACTTAAAACTTGTTACAGGAATATTTGCGGAGTCGGAGGGCCTTCGCTTAGCAAGGGAAGAAGGTATAGAAACAAGTGCAAGGGGTATTGATGCAATTTTAGAGCGGGATGATATTAAACTGGTTTTTGATGCTACAACCGCTAATGCTCATATGAAACACGCTCCCCTTTTAAGAGAAGCGGGTATAGTGGCAGTTGATTTAACTCCGGCAGCAGTTGGTCCTTATGTTATGCCTGTCGTAAATCTCAATGAGCATCTTGATGCTCCTAATGTTAATCTAATCACGTGTGGAGGTCAAGCTACTATTCCCATCGTTTATGCCATAAGCAGAGTAACCCCTATACCCTATGCCGAAATCGTTGCCACAATCTCTAGCAAAAGTGCCGGTCCAGGGACCAGGCAAAGTATTGATGAATTTACGATTACTACCTCAAGAGGCATAGTGGAAATCGGAAAGGCCCAGAAAGGGAAAGCGATTATCCTCCTAAATCCTGCCGTACCTCCGATGATTATGAACAATACGATTTATGCTTTGGTGGAAACTGTTGACGAAGAAAAGATAACGAAGTCTGTTGAAAATATCGTAAAAGAGGTACAAGAGTTCGTTCCAGGATATCGGATGAAAATTCCTCCCACATTTGATGGAAATAAAGTTACAGTAATGGTCGAAGTGGAAGGATCAGGTGATTATTTGCCGAAATATAGCGGAAATTTGGATATTGAAACGAGTGCGGCCCTTGCTATGGCTGAAAGAATTGCCAGAGACAGGCTTTTGAAGATTAAGAAGGGGGAATAACCGTGGGTAAAAAAATTAAAATATTTGATCTTACACTTCGGGATGGAAGTCATGCCAAAAGCCATCAGTATACTCCGGAACAAATGGCAACTCTTGCTGGACAGATTGACAAGATCGGTGTTGAAGCAATCGAATTTGGCCACGGCAACGGACTGGGAGGTTCGTCATTGCAATATGGTTTTGCAGCAGCGAGTGACCGCGATTATATCGAAGCGGTCTCTCCTGTGATAAAAAATAGCAATATGTCGATTATCATCCTGCCAGGGGTTGGGACTAGGCATGAGTTAAACCTGGCCAAAGAATTTGGTGCTAAATATGCGAGAATATGTACCCAGATTTCTGAAGTCGATATTGGAGAACAGCATATCAAAATGGCGAAAAAGTTAGGGCTTATTCCGATCTCTGTATTGCCTTGTGCATCTGTAATACCCGTGGAAGAAACCGTACGTTATGCACAAATGGCTGAATCTTACGGCGCAGAAGTCGTATATCTGTTAGATGGTGGCGGATACCAGCTACCCGAGCAAACTTTTGAGCGGATATCTGCAATGAAAAAGGCGATAGATGTTCCCGTGGGGTTTCACGGTCACAATAATTTGCAGCTGGCAGTTGCTAATTCTAAAGCAGCCGTGGAGGCTGGGGCGGAGTACATCGACTGCTGCTTAAAAGGTTTTGGAGCAGGAGCAGGTAACTGTCCGACAGAGATATTTGTAGCCGTTCTTGGAAGAATGGGAATTGAATCGGGAGTTAATTTATATCAGACCATGGACATTGGTGATCAATATTTACGACCTTTAATGCCTAGAGCGATGGAGATCGATAGCGATAGGATCATGTTAGGTTATGCAGGGTGTTATTCAAGTTTCTTGCTTTTTGCCCAAAGGGCTGGGGAGAAATATCAAGTTGATCCCAGGGATATTATTAAGGAAATTGGTAAGAGAGAATGCACCGAAGGACAAGAAAATATCTGTATTGAAGTTGCCTATGATCTTGCTAAGGAAAAACTAGCAAAACAGACAAGTATTTAAAACCATATCCGTCCTGCCAGGGACGCTAGCCGGTAAGACCTAAACTATTGAAAGGGGGAAATATTTGATGACCAGGCCTACACGCTGGCAAAAGATGGAGGAAACTTCGGGAAGAGTTAAAAAACTTCGGCATGAATTAATCAATACGACTCCGGAAATCTGTACGGACAGAGCAATTCTTATATCTAAAAGTTACGAGGAAACACTTAGTCAGCCTTATATTCTCAGGCGGGCATATGCCCTTGAAAAAATTTTACTTAACATGGGGATCTATATTCATGAAGGTGAGCTCATTGTCGGCAATCTTGCGGAAAAATTAAGAGGAGCTCCGGTTTATCCCGAATATGCGGTAGATTTTGTTCTTAATGAGTTGGATACCTTTAATCTGAGAGAAGCGGATAAATTTATTATCAGCGAAAAAAATAAAGAAATACTGCGCCAGATACTGCCGAAGTGGCAGGGTAATACGGTCAAGGATGCGGCTTATCAGCTATTTCCTTCTCAAGCCAAAGAAGCTTCCCAGGACCTGATTTGTATCTTAACAACTTTGAGATCCGGCGTCGGACATATGATAATTGACTATAAATATGGCATCGATAACGGACTATTAGGGATTATCAAAGAAATAGAGACACTAATGGAAAATCTGGACATCCAAGATCCCTCTTATGCAACAAAAAAAGAATATTATTTAGCGGTAATCATCGTGTGTAAGGCAGCAATTGCTTTTGCCAATCGATTTGCTGATCTGGCCCAGAGCCTTGCTGATTCTGAGGAAGACCCTACGCGTAAAAAAGAACTGTTGACAATCGCCAAGAATTGCCAGAAGGTGCCTGCCTATCCCGCTGAAACGTTTTGGGAGGCGCTCCAGTCTTTCTGGTTCATTCACCTGATCTTGCAATTAGAGTCCAACGGCCACAGCGTTTCTCCCGGAAGGTTTGATCAATATATATACCCTTATCTCAAAGGCCCCCTGGAAAAAAAGGACGAAGATCAGGAGTTTTTCAAGGAATTAATCGATTGTCTCTGGGTTAAATTCAATGATATCAACAAAGTTCGGGATAAAGTAAATTCCATCGCATTTGGCGGCTATCCAATGTTTCAGAATTTAATCGTTGGCGGCCAAACTGCGGAAGGAGAATGCGCAGTTAATGAATTATCGTACATGTGTCTCAGCGCAACCGAAAGAGTAGGTTTGCCCCAACCTTCCCTGTCAGCCCGCTGGTATTATGGGTCTCCGGAAACCTTTTTATCGCGGTGCTGTGAAGTGGCATCGTTTGGTACGGGTATGCCGGCATTTTATAATGACGAAATCCTTATCCCGATCATGCTGCAGCAGGGTTATACGCTTCAGGAGGCAAGAGATTATGCCGTAGTAGGTTGTGCGGAAGCAACAGTACCGGGGGTTAGCGAGACGTGGCTGCCAGGTGGCTTCTTGAACTTAACCAAAATGATCGAGTTAACAATTTTTAACGGTCATGATCATGTGATGAACAAACAATACCAGTTTAAAACGGGCGAAGTAGAGTGTTTGGAAACTTTCGAAGAATTCAAAGAAGCTTATTTTGAGCAACTTTCCTACTATCTAAAACAACATGTTGCCTGTACGAACATTCTCGATTCTGTTCACGGAAGTCTGGTTCCGACGCTCTTTGAATCGGTTTTCATTCATAATTGTCTAGAAAATGGGAAGACCTCGCTTCAGGGGGGAGCAAAATATAATTTCACCAGCCCAAATGCCGTAAGTCTTGCCAATACGGCCGATTCTTTGGCAGCTATTAAAAAATTTATCTATGAAGATAAGACAATAACCTGGGCGGAACTAAAGGTAGCCTTAATGAATAACTTCAATAACGCAGAGCAGTTAAGGCAGCGTCTTCTAAACCTCGCCCCCAAATATGGCAATGACGATGCGTATGTCGATGCAATAGCGAGGGAGGTTGTAGAAAGGTTTTCGAAAGAAATCCAGAAATACTCCAATCCGCGTGGGGGAAAATACCAATTCGGTCTTTACAGTATATCCTGTCATGTGCTCCTCGCAGACAAAGTTGGAGCAACGCCTGATGGCAGAAAACAAGAAATGCTTCTTGCCGATGGCGGGGTTTCATGCGCACAAGGACGAGATAAAAACGGTGTGACCGCTATGTTAAAATCCGTAGCTAATTTAGACCAGTTTAAATCCTCCGGTGCCGCATTGTTAAATGTAAAATTAGCACCATCTTTTCTTAAAGACGAAAAAGGGTTGTCAAACTTTGCCTCGATAATCAAGTCGTATTTTATGCTCAAAGGCCAGCATATTCAATTTAATGTTGTTGACGCCGCAATGTTAAGGGATGCCCAAAAGAATCCTGAGAAATACCCGCTACTGGTAGTTCGGGTTGCAGGATTCAGCGTACTGTTTAACTGTATAGACCGTATGCTCCAGGAAGATATCATTATGCGGACAGAATATCAAACTTTGTAATCCCCTCCCCATGAAAAGGGGGTTTATATCCCCCATTCTTTAGATATTTTTTAGAGTTGAGGAAGGTAGAAATGGAAACAGGAATAGTGTACAACATCCAACGCTTCTGTAATCATGATGGACCCGGTCTAAGAACCGTCGTTTTTCTAAAAGGGTGTCCATTAAGGTGCAAATGGTGCTGTAATCCGGAATCCCAATCACAGTATCCCGAACTAATGCATAATCCAATAAATTGTTTGAAATGCGGAGAGTGTATTTCCTGTTGCTCCCAAAAATCACTGACATTAACTTCCACTGGTCTAAGCATTGATAGACAGACCTGTAATACATGCGGCATTTGTGCAACGCAGTGCTGTTGTGGGGCTTTACAGATAATTGGAAAGAATTATACGACTGACGAGATCGTTTCAATGGTTTTGAAAGACCAAGAATTCTTTACAAATTCAGGAGGTGGGGTCACATTTTCGGGGGGGGAGCCCTTACGCCAGTCTAGTTTTGTGTTGGAGATCCTTGAAAAGTTAACACGTCTTGGAGTACATACGGCGATAGAGACTGCGGGTGCCGTAGCATGGGAGCATTTCGAAAGAGTAATTCCTTTTGTAGGCGTATTTCTTTATGATCTTAAGCATATTGAAGATTCTGCTCATAGGGAAGGAACAAAAGCAGGCAACAAATTACCGCTTGAAAACTTAAAGAAACTCGCACTACGACACAAGGATATTATTGTCAGAGTACCGTTAATTCCTGATTTTAATATGGACGAAAAAAGTATCTTAAATATTGGTTTGTTTGTAAAAGAACAAGGTTTAAAAACAATACATTTATTGCCGTACCACAGGCTGGGACAAAATAAATATAAAAATTTAGGCAAAATATTTGAACTTGAAGAAACTCTGCCTCCTTCGCAGGAACAAGTTGATACAATTTCGAAGATGCTGCAAACCAAATTGAAACTAACAGTAATTGTAGACGGATAAAGATTTACTTAAACCTTAAAGTTACGTCTTCTGAAGGGAGGGATTTTATTGAGGTAATTAAATCAAGCGTTTAAAAGGTACTGTTTTAAAGAAAAATCAATTAGGAGGGGAAAATGAAATGTCACAAGCACAAGTTAATCTTAGGATTGCACAGAGATTTGAAAGGCTTCCATTAACATCTTATCAAAGGCTAATTTTTGCTGCTATCGTAACATGTTGGTTATTTGATGCAATCGATTTAGGATCGCTTACTTTTGTGCTAGGATCAATCAAAGAAACTTTTAATTTAACGACTGCTCAAGCAGGATTGGTATCAAGTGCTAGTTTCTTGGGAATGGCCTTTGGTGCTTCACTTTCCGGAATGGCAGCTGATCGATGGGGACGTAAGCTTATATTTCAGATAAGCATGATCATTTGGGGATTAGGTAGTTTATTTTGCGCCTTAGCTCAAACACCCGAGCAATTTGCTATGTTCAGAATTATGCTGGGCTTTGGTATGGGAATGGAATTCCCAATTGGGCAAGCTTTAGTTTCCGAATTTATGCCAGCCAAAAACCGCGGACGTTATATTGCAATGTTAGAAGGGTTGTGGCCAATTGGCTTTATACTTGCAGGGGTGGAAGTTTTTTTAATACTGCCTTTAGGTGGATGGCGCTGGGTTTTCATTGCTCAAGCCATTCCGGCTGTCTTTATTTTCTTATTCCGAAAAATTGTCCCTGAATCACCCCGCTGGCTGGATGATGTTGAGCGCTATGATGAAGCTGAAAGAGTCATGAGTTTTTTTGAGGCAAAGGTTCAAAAGGCATATGGAAAAGAGCTTCCGCCAGTTCCTGATATTGAATATAATACGCGCAAAAAGGAGAAAAGATTCTCTTTTATGCAACTCTGGGCACCGGGTTATGCTAAGCGGACAATATTGGTATGGTTTATGTGGTTTAGTATATGTTTTGGTTATTATGGTCTTACAACTTGGTTAAGTGCATTACTCCAACAGGCAGGTTACTCAGTTACAAAATCTGTTTTCTATACGATTGAAATTTCTTTGGCAGGGATACCAGGGTTCTTATTTGCAGCATATATAGTAGAAAGATTTGGTCGCAAACCAGCTTTAATCTTTGAATTAATTGGCTGTGCCGGCTTCGTCTACTTATATGGATCAGCAAGCAGCTTACAGAATTTAATCATATTTGGTCTTTGTATGCAATTTTGCCTATTTGGAATGTGGTCAGCTTTATATGCCTATACGCCTGAATTGTATCCAACAAGGGCAAGGACAACAGGAACAGGCTTTGCTTCTGGTATCGGAAGGGTTGGTTCACTCATAGGGATTTCTCTCGTCGGGGTACTTCTTCCGAAAATAGGTAACACTGGTGTATTTATTATGGGTGCTGCTTGCTTTATTTTAGTAGCAATAGCAGTAGGAATTTTTGGAGAAGAGACCAAAGGCAGGGTATTGGAAGAGATTTCTCCTTGATATTTACTAAAGGAAAAGAATATAAGGATAGATTATTAAATTCTCAAATTATTTTGTTTAATTGTATAGCTAATCATCAACAATCTTGTAAAAAAAAGACTTTTTGTAGCCACTAATATTTAAGTGACCCCAAAAAGTAAGAAGAGAAATTTTTTAAGTATTGAGGAATGAGTTCGATATTCAATCGGGCTCATTCCTTTAATTTATATTTGCTTACTATGGAAATTTTGATAAAAATCTTCTTTAATTATATGCTGAATATTTGGGCACCAGGTCAAGTCTAATCAGAGATAAAGATATACAAGAAAATTGCCAAGCAGAAAATCAATTTTCGAAAGATTATTGATAGTAACTAGGCTACTCCGGAGTTTCTGCGCCTTCTCCTGACGGAGAAGTCTCTTGTAAAAACGGAAACCCGGAGAACGATTTTTAAAAGAATAAGCCGCTTCTTAGGGAGTATCAGCTTCGTACGACATACTTTTTGATCGTTCAAGGTAGAACGGGACCTGCATCAAATCCTAGCCTGCTTCGTGTATAACTATATGAACATATTGACTAGAACTATTAATGACAAAATATCCAAGGGTGGTCCCAAAGGTAAAAATGAATGGATTCATCCTGATATGGTTGGGCTTGATGTCTCCTCAATTAAAGATTTTAGTAAAGGCGTTCTTTCCTTTTCAAAACAAATAAACCAGACACCAATCGGCGTTTTTTCATTTGAACTAAAGCGAAAGATAGAATTCTCCAACCTTAGGGAAAGTTATTTCCAAGCGGTCTCAAACTCACGTTGGACGAACAAAGGATATTTAGTTTGTGCCGAAATAGATCAAAATGATATCGAACTGCTTGATGAGCTAGGACGACTTGTCAATGCATACGGCATAGGTGTAATCAAACTGGACCTTGTAAACCCAGATGAATCGAGAGTTCTTTACGATGCCCACTATAATGAATCCATTGAATGGGGTTTTGTGAACTATCTCTTCGAGTTAAACGCGGACTATAAAATGTTCATCAAAGCATCAATTGATATCATGAAAACAGAAGCCCTATATCGTGAAAAGTTTGATAAGGTATTATCTCAGCAAGAAATTATTACGTGTGTCAAAGGATTTATGGGATAATTCTTAGCACTAGCAACGTCAAGAATAAAGAGGTGACTTTAAATGTACATAGCCTTTCCAGCAGATGAAAAAGTCAAAGCCCGACTTGAAGCGGTTTGCAAATCACTAAATATATCGCTCGGAGAGTGGTTTGAGACGGCTTTGATCGAATCAGAGCATGACGTTTTGACTAATTTCCTGAGCAGCGATTCCGAAGATCAATCAGAGTGGATGTGGGATGCTACCCTTTGTCGGTTTGTTCAAAGTAGTGATACTGAATAAGCTCGAAAGTTTGTGGTATTGGAGAGCGAAAATATGAAAAATAAACCAGCCCTAGTCCGTAAGGGAAGAACAAGAACTCTCTTCAATACTGGTACACGCCCCCATAAATCGAATAAAGACTACACCCGAAAAATCAAACATAAGGAAACGACGGCTGAAGATGGAGAGTAGTAAATTGAACTTTTGGTCAAGAGACAGATCAATCATCGTCAGTTCTATCGTGTTATTTGCCCTCAGTGTTATCGATGGTGCATTGACACTTTGGGGGCTAGGACAAGGCGTAATTGAAGAAGTGAATCCTGTGATGCGATGGCTAATTGAAGAAAACCCCATTGTATTTATGACCGTCAAGTTATCGCTGCCAGTTATGCTAGGTTTTGTGCTTTGGGAGATACGGGATAGATCGCGTAAGTTTGTTGCTTGCTCATTGTGGCTTGTTTTGATTGTTTATTCGGTTGTGATGATGTTTCATGCTTATTGGATATTGGTTTATGAGTAAGGCCGCCTGTTTGAGCCAGGTGGCCTTGTCAATTTGTTCGTTTTTCCACCACTACCAACCCTAACAATAAACCCGTCTAAGGGGCACACCCGGCGACCTTGAAAGAATGTTGGTGGATTGGGTGTATTTGTAGAATTTCCCCTATCCCACAGTGGGAAACGTAGAGAATTACTAAGATAGGCCCAGCAAAATAAAATTTCTGCTGGGCCTAATTTCTGCCCATTTTTAAATACGACTATTATTTCCGACAAGGGATGGCAGTGGTGTTTTATTACCTCACGCAAAGTTACTCCTTCAGGTTTGTTCGCTTTATCTGTCTGTAGGTCTCGATAAAAGCCCGAACTGCTACTTGTTCATCATCGGATAAATCATCGTAATAACTATCTAATTTATGGGTTGAAAGAGTGTAACTAGATTCGGTAGGAGCCTCGTCGTCTATCACAGTGAAATCTTCCTCCGGACTGTGGCCTATGATTGGACTATCATAGGCTGGTGGTTCTTGACGTGCGAGTGCCGCATGAAGTATTCCGGGCCGCAGATTGAGAACCTTAGCTATTTGATTCATAGTATTATAGTCTCCTTCATCCGGATCGAGGCGCTCAAGATTGTTGAGAAAATCCAAAGAGACATCTGCTCTTTTTGATAGTTCTGGCAGAGTTATCCCTAATTTTTCAAGTCTATTCTCGATAATGGTGAAGAGTGCTTCACCTGTTAGACAATCAAATGAAACGTCCAACGCTTCTGATAGCTTTTCCATTGTATCAAGAGTTGGGTTTGTTACAATTCCATTTTCCATTTCACTTATAGTCGTTTTTGATATGCCTGATTTCTCAGATAAAGCTCTCAACGAAAGCTTTTTTCCCAAGCGGAATTTTTTAATATTATGTCTTAATAACATTAAGAACGCCTCCAATTCAAAGATTCGATATATCGTACGATATACTTAGTATATCACTATGTCCGATAAAGTAAACAGAAAAAACAGGGCAAGGTGTATCAATTTACCAGTTCGACAAAACGTTACAACTATTGATGAGTGTTAGATATAATGATACAATTCTAATGGGGGTGAGAAATATGAACAAGATTAGGGAAATAGCGGATGTAAAGAATATGAAAATTAGTGAAATTGTTAGAAAGACGAAGTTGTCAAAGTCTTTTGTATACGAAATCATTAATGAAAACAGCTATCCGACTATTCCGACTGGGCAAAAGATCGCAAGGGCACTAGGGGTAACTTTGAATGATGTGTTTCCAGCAGAACGTAAGGTAGGTGGGAACACAAGTGCCTGATCAATAACAAAAAGACCCGCAGGTGCTCCAACACCAAGCAGGTCAAATACAAAATATGACTATTTAGATTATACCACAAGAAGTATGAATTGGAGGGTAACGATGAGTAATCTAATTCCTGTCGAGTATCAAAATAGAATATTGGCTACAGCCCAATTGACCGATGCGTATGCAACAGATACTGCGATTATCAGTAAAAACTTCAACCGCAACAAAGACCATTACGGGAGCGTGGCTTCATGCGAAATCACTCAACACTGACAGAGCCTGGAAAGCCTATGAAACGCTGGTCGACGATTACTATCGAGTGATGGATGAGATTAAGGGTGTGGCAAAAGTACAGTCCCTGACGTGGGACAAAGTGGTTTATTTAATGCTTGTTTTCAACTTCAAATTAAACGAATCGCAACGCATCACAAAATGGAGGATTCCGTTAACATGGACAAACAGTTAAAGCCAACCTCTATCGAGGATATTATGATTACCTCTTTGCAATCCATGAAAGATATTAAACTCAAACTGGCTCAGCACGAGGAAGACACCAAGATGTTAACCGCCAAAATGGAAATAAGGTCTATTGATTATTTCACGATCGCTGGCTACGCAAGCATCCGTGGTATCAAGGTCGATATAAGTCAGGTTAATCGCCTAGAGCAAAAGGCTATGAGGCTTAGCCAAGATTACGGAATAGCAACGGGTAAAGTTACTGATCCAGAGTTAGGTGATTTCAACACCTATCATTTGTACATTTTATGCGAGGTCTTTGATTCAAGATAGGCTGAAAGAAGAACTCGGCCTAATAAGGAGTAGGCCCCCGAGAGGTGAATACTTATGGAACTAGACATTAGCTTTGGGAAGTACCGTACAGACTTAAATTGGAACGTTGAATACTTGGAGTGGGGTGAGTTCGTCACCCGTCTAAAAAAGGTCAGACACACGCCCGAGACAATGGCCGAGTATGACAAGATGAACAGTACCGCACGTAGCAACGTCAAAGACGGTCCAGCATTCGTCGGCGGACTTGTCCGGGGAGGGCGCCGGAAAAAGGAGAACGTAGACACCCGTAGCTTGATCACGCTGGATGTGGATCACGTTACCGACGATTACTTTATGATTTCAGCAGATCTTGTCCTTGGCGGCTCAGCCTTTGCGATCTACTCTACGCATAGCCACAGGCCGGAGAAGCAGAAGTACCGTTTAATCATTCCAGTTAATCGCGCTATGAATCCCGACGAATACGCAGCAATAAGCCGTAAACTGGCAGAGCAGATTGGAATGGAATATTTCGATAAGACCACATTTCAGGTTCATCGGCTCATGTACCTACCAAGCTGTAGCAAAGACGCAGAACCCATTCTGGAGGTTTACGAAGGGGCTCCACTGAGTGTCAATAGTATTCTGTCAGAGTACGGCGATTGGCGGGACCCTTTGCAATGGCCACGCCATGTGGATGATAAAGTCCAAAGGAAAACGGGCTCGGGGATGGAAGATCCTAAATCAAAACAAGGAGTAGTGGGTGCGTTCTGTCGCTGCTACTCTATCAGCGAAGCCATAGAGATTTTCCTAGCGGACTCATACGAATCGACAGACGACAGCTTGACAAGGTACACGTATGTCGGCGCGAGTAGTTACGGAGGACTGGTCGTCTATGACGGCGATACCTTTGCCTACTCCCATCACGAGAGCGACCCCTGCAGTGGCAGAGAGGTTAACGCCTTTGACCTAGTACGATTGCATAAGTTTGGCAGCCTGGACGACAGTGCGAGTGATAAAACTCGTATTGATAGACTACCCAGCCATACAGCCATGGCTACGCTCGCCGCACAAGATGGCAAAGTAAAGCGCGACCGATTAGCCGAGCTGGCGGAGGACTTCGACAGGGTCGAGGATGAAGAGGCCGATGCGTGGATTGAACGACTAAAAACGAACCACAAGACGGGACTTCCTTTGTCCACAGCAAATAATGCAGAGATCATTTTAAGCAATGGCCCGTTTAAGAGTGTTCTGGCCTACGATGCCTTCGGAAATACAGAAGTTATTCGTGATGTTTTACCGTGGCGGAACAGGGAAAGACCGCAGGAGGATTATGAGCCTTGGATGGGATCGGATGACCGACGAATGGAGCACTGGTTTGGTAAAACTTATGAAATCAAGTCCGGGGGTGTTATAAAAAACGCCTTCACGGAAGTTACGCATACTAATAGGTTTCATCCTATAATTGAGTACCTAGAGGCGCAGCAGTGTGACGATATACCAAGAATGGAACGGTTGTTTATAGATTATTTAGGGGCAGACGATTCGGGTTATGTTAAAGAAGTAACGAGAAAAATGTTTATCGCGGCGGTCAAAAGGCTTTATGAGCCAGGCTGCAAATTTGATTATATGCTTGTGTTGGTAGGCCCGCAGGGAGCCGGCAAGAGTACGATCGTCCAAATGCTAGCGCGGCGCTGGTTTAGCGATTCGCTTAAAACCTTCGACTCTAAAGACGCGGGTGAGCATCTTCAATCGGCATGGATTTTTGAGTTTGGTGAGCTGGCGGGCATGACCAAAACCGAAGTAGACGAAATAAAGCAATTCATAACGAAGCGCAGCGATAAATATCGGGTGGCTTATGACCGGGTCATCACGGATTTTCCACGGAAGTGTGTATTCTTCGGAACAACGAACAACATGGATTTTCTAAAGGACCCGACGGGAAACCGCCGCTTTTGGCCAGTCGTGATTGACCCAGAGAAGCGTAGAAGAAGTATATTTACCGATCTTTCTGAATACGAGATCGGACAGATATGGGCAGAGGCTCTGCAAGCGTACAGAAGTGGTGAAGAACTTACACTCTCACCGGAGGTCGATAAAGAGGCCGCACGTATTCAAGGGCTGCACATGGAGGACGACCCTCGTACCGGATTAATTCAAGAGTGGCTCGAGACACCCATAGAAGATGTGTGGGGTAAAGTGGTGGAAGGCGGGCCACTCCGGAATCGTGTGTGCGCATCCCAGGTATGGGCGGAATGCCTACACAATAGAGCAGGGTCAATGCGTCCCTGGGAAGCTAGAGAAATATGCAATATTCTGCGTCGAATACAGGGGTGGAAAGAACGAAAGAACAGGGCCCGCATACCTGGTTATGGCTTACAAACTATCTTCGAAAAAAGTATCAGATAGCCTTGATGTTTACTGATACTTATCTGATACATCTGATACAAAAATGTAGCAGTTGTATCTACAAAGTATCAGATAAAATTAGTGCATCTGATACACCCCAAACCTAGTTATACCAAGGGATAGGACCCTGTTGTATCAGATGTATCAGTAAATTATCTATTAAAGATAAAAGTAATTATACAGGGTGGTATATATATATAACCCTATGTAGAACGCGTATTATGCACATACACGTGTGTGAGAGATTATGTGTTACAAGGATTTGAAAGGGTGAGCGTATGCACAAGAATACAAAAGCAATCGAGACAAGATATAAGGGGTACCGATTCCGTACAAGACTCGAAGCCCGGTGGGCAGTATTCTTCGACGCACTCGGTGTGCGGTGGGAATACGAGAAAGAGGGATTTGAATTAAGTACCGGTGATCTATACTTACCAGACTTTTGGCTGCCAGACGATAAACTATGGGTTGAGGTGAAGGGCGAGCAACCCGATGATCGATACCACGGCATGCTTAGTGATTTCAGCGAGGATATGAATTGTGCAGTGCTACTAGTTGTTGGGATACCTTGGGAGAATCAGGCTTGCCTTTTTGCACGCGATTCCACTGACTGTGGCGCTGGGTGTTATGACAACAAGAGGGTTGATATATTCGCTGTGGATAAAGGTAGACTGCAATTGATGACAGATAAGGATTCGAGGGTAGATCGGGATCGTGTTGTCTACGCTGATTTTTGGGAAAGCATACTAGACATAGGGTATATGCCAGATCCCATTATTTTACCAATCGTCGGGATGGCTATAGATGTCGCCAAATCCGCAAGATTTGAGTTAGGAGAAACATTGTAGAGAATCAGAATTAGACACAGACTAGTCTCAGGTGGATCGCAATGTACGCCACATGTGATGACTGTCATGACTCGTGTAACTTTGCCTATTTGCTTGAGGAGGAAGAGACAAATGATTGATGTAGATAAGCTGCTCATAAATTACCATGAATTGAAGCGTAGTCTCGGCCTCTTGGAATTTAAAATTGAAAACTATGAGATGTACAGGATAAGTGCAGAGAGGACTATCGAGGAAATGACGTTCACAAGTCCTCAAGGCGAGCGCGTATCAAACAGCGGGGTGTCGGATAAAACGTCGAAGATCGCTCTAAAGTATAAAAGTGTTACTGAGGAGAACAATGAAGAACATTTAGCGGAATTAGTGGAGCGCTATAAGGGCCAAAAATATGAGCTCGAGATACTAGACCTTTGCATATCCTTATTAGAAAAGGAACAATCTAATATAGTAACGGACTTGGTTATCAGCGGGATGAATTTCGTTGAGACTGGGGCCAAGTACTATATGTCTAAGACATCTGTAAGAAGGCACTATAAAAAGGCTATAGTAGAGTTAGGTAAGATGTACCAGAATTATATACCCAACAGTAAACAGACAGGGTAAGTGTACTCTTTCGTACCGAATCGTACCGACATGGAAGAATCAACTGTGCTATAATTAAGATGTGGAAATAACTAATAGAGGCTCTTGGACAACACGTCCGAGGGCCTTTTGTATTTCCGATCTCCTCTCTCTTTTTCTATAAAGCGCGGCCTTCGGGTCGCGTTCCTTTTTTGAGATGATGGCTGAGACCTTTTGCTATTAGGAGGGCAATTATGAGTAAATGCCGACGTTTTAAAGCAACCGAAGTGGGGTTCCTCGTGAGCTGTGTTAACTGCATACGTTGGAACGGAACCCGGTGCAAGGATGAGAAAATAATACTCTATGAGGAAACCATGGAGTTTGAAAAATATGACCGTATGATGCGTGAAAACAAAGGCGTTCAAGGGCCTCTTTAGACAAATTTAATAACTAAGCAAACAGTAGTGTTTAATGTTCAAAATCAGTATAGGCATCTACGGCTTCGGTAAGCATTTCTCTCCAAGAACTGAAATTGGTAGTCTTCGACACATGAGCATCAATGTCTTCATCTGAGATCGCCTCGTAATCCTCTTCCGAATTAACTTCAAATCCACCGGATGATAGTAGATCTTCGATGGATTCATACTGTGTATACAGTTTCATAAATTCAGTTGTAAAAAGTTCGGTAAATGAAATCGAATCTTGTGGGTTCTGTAGGCTATTGGATTCATCTACAATATTGTCACATCTTATATTTTCCACAGTTTTAACCTCCCGCCCGAGTGGTTATTTTTAAATGATTTTCACAGAGAACTCATGGGGGTATTGAAACAAGGTTTACTTTACAGCTTTAGTATTACTATTTCTACACGATTCAATCAGCGTTTTTTTACGTTAAGGAGGAAAAAATGGACATACAGAAAATACCCGCAGAACAATTAATGGCGGCAAAATACAATCCCCGCAAAGACCTTAAGCCTGGTGACGCAGAGTATGAGAAACTCCGTCGGAGCATTGAAGAGTTTGGGTACGTTGAGCCAGTTATTTGGAATAAGCGAACCGGAAACATCGTAGGTGGACATCAACGATACAAAATTTTAACTGAACAGGGCGCGACAGAAATTGACTGTGTTTTGGTGGATATGGATGTGCAAAAAGAAAAGGCTCTAAATATAGCGCTCAATAAGGTATCCGGCGATTGGGACGCTCCACTTTTAGAGGACCTGTTAAAAGACCTCAGCGACAGCGGCTTTGATGTTTCTCTCACGGGTTTTGATCTAAGTGAATTGAATGTTGATTCTGACCCTACGAGTGAAGACGTTGAAGAAGACGACTTCGACGCGGATAAGGCACTGGCGGATATTAAGACACCAATGAGTAAACGCGGCGACGTTTGGCTCCTCGGGAAGCACCGACTGATGTGCGGGGATAGCACGTCACATGAAGATGTGGGAGTTCTTATGAACGGCAAAAAGGCTCGGCACGTTTTCACGGACCCGCCTTGGAATGTTGACTATGGTTCGAGTACCAATCACCCAAGTTGGAAGTCACGCTCGATCCTAAATGATAGTATGCCAACCGATCAATTCAAGGAATTCATGGAGAAAACCTTCAGTGCCATGAAAGCTGTAAGCGAACCGGGCTGCATGACCTACGTGGTCATGAGTGCGCAGGAATGGGGCAGCCTAATGAATGTTCTGACCGACGAGGGCTATCACTGGTCGAGTACAGTCATTTGGAAAAAGGATTCCTTAGTCTTATCTCGGAAAGACTATCACACGCAGTACGAACCGATATGGTACGGCTGGCTGGAAGGTAGCTCCAGGCTTTGTCCTCTCGTGGATAGAAAGCAGACCGACGTCTGGGACATCCCAAGGCCGAAGCGATCGGAGGAGCATCCAACCATGAAACCAATCGCACTGGTAGCAAAGTCGATCCTTAACTCAAGTCATAAAGGCGATCTAGTACTCGACTTGTTTGGTGGCTCCGGGACAACGATTCTCGCAGCTGAGCAGACAGAAAGAGTGTGTCACTCGATGGAGTTAGACGAGAAATATGTAGACGTTATAGTAAAACGATATATTGAAAGCGCTGGCAGCAATGCTGGTGTTTTTTTATTAAGGGATGGGAAGACGATATCCTACCAAGATGTGGGTGAGTAAGTATGCCAGCGAGAGCACTTAGGCCCTGCAAGCAGCTTGGCTGCCTCCAACTAACAAGGGACGCTAACGGTTACTGCGATGAACACAAACACACTGTCAGTGAGTATGACAGGCAGCGTGGATCGGCTAGGCAGCGCGGTTACGATAAGGCCTGGGAAAAGCTGCGAAAGGTCTTTCTTTGGGAGAATCCTTTGTGCCACGACTGTCTACTTGAGGAAAAGTTAACCCCCACACAAGAAGTTCACCACATCAAGAAGATACGAGAGCACCCGGAGCTACGGCTGGTTAAGAATAACCTCATGGGTTTATGCAAATTTCATCATAACAAACGAACAGCAAAGGGAGAGTAAATTTTATATAGCTCTCGACAAGCACAGAACTCCACTGTGCTTTTTCTTATACCTAAATTTGGGGGTACAGTATATGAACTGCAAAAATTGCGAAGGGGAGTTTGAGTCCAAAAGAAAAACACAGGTGTACTGTTCCAACACATGCAAGGAAAAGTGGAGATCTAAAAATAGGGTAAGAGAGCCAAAGGGTCTGATTAACACCGTTTACACTTGTAAATATTGCGGCAAGGAATATCACCCTAAGACTAAAGATAGAAAGACGTATTGTTCAAGAGAATGTTCTTATGCCGATAAAAAAGCAAAACCAAAAGTCAGACCGAAGGTAACGTGTGCAGTTTGTGGTAAAGAATTTGAAGGCAGACCAGACAAAAGGTATTGCTCCGAAGGCTGTAAGAAAGAGTTAGTCCGACGTAAGCATAGGGAATATTGGACATCAAAGAAAGCGGCTGATGTGGTTAATGAATTCATCACTAAGAATTGCAAGGAGTGTGGGGATACATTTACCACAAATTTGTATGCAAGCCGAAGGGTGTTTTGTTCTGATAAATGCTCTGAGAGAAACCAAAGGCATACCCCATCGGCAAGACTCAGACACAAACGGGATAACCAAACTCGTAGGGCTAGGTTGAGAGGGGTCAAGATAGAGAGTTTTAATAGTATAGAAATATTCGAGAGGGACAATTGGTGCTGCCAAATCTGTGGTGAGAAGGTGGACGCTATGTTACCACACCCACACCTAATGAGTCCAACACTCGATCATATAATACCCTTGGTAAAGGGCGGGACGCACGAAAGAGAAAATGTGCAGCTCGCTCATTTTATTTGTAACTCAAGGAAGAGTGGCCAATATCCATACCTTACCAGGGGGGCATAAATTCTCTACAACATCAAAAAGCAGGACCGAGGTGCCCCTTAGCTTGTAAAAATATCCCTTAATTAAACCCCGAGGGGGTACGGAAGGAGGGAAATCAATGGCAGGTAGGCCACCAAAGCCGATCGATGTGGTTGTATTGGATGGAAAGAAACACCTAACTAAAGCAGAGATCGAAGCTCGAAAGAAACTCGAAGATAAATACCGCCCTAACATGGACAAAGTCGATTGTCCGGATTGGCTTGATGCAGAGGCAAAAAAACACTGGGCGTTGTTAAGCGCCGAACTCCAAACACTTAACCTATTAACCAATGTTGACGTGGGTGCGCTTGCGATTTGCTGCGATGCGCTTTCTAAATATATAAAAGCGAATCTTGAAATTGAGAAACATGGGATGTTGGTGACGTACACAAACAAGGGCGGGAATAAAAACATTGTACCCAACCCATATGTTGCGCTATCGAATAAATACAGTGACGTCTATAAACGATACTGCACAGAGTTTGGATTGACGCCTGCGGCAAGACTGAAATTGGCTGCTCCTAAAGAGATCGCCAAGCCACCAACGGAGTTTGAGAGGAAATTTGGTGCAGTATAATGTCACTCACGGTAGAACTCATCGAGTATTCTGAGGCCGTTCTATCCGGCGAAATAATCTCTTGCAAAAAGCATCAATGGGCCTGTCAAAGATTCTTGAACGATATAGCCAACCAAGGGACCGAAAGGTTCCCTTTTGTTTTTGTCGAGGAAAACGCTGAACGATTCCTTGATTGGATGAGACTCTTCAAGCACCGCAAAGGGGTCCTTAAAGGCCAAAACATTGAACCGCACATCATTCAAAAGTTTGTGTTTGGAAACATCTACGGCTGGATTCATAAAGACACCCGCTACCGACGATTCAGTAAAGCTTACTGGCAAGTTGGCCGTAAAAACGCCAAATCACAATCTTTAGCCTGCGTGGGAAGCTACGAGCTGATGGCCCTTGGGGAAGGAACTTCCGAGGTATATTGCACAGCGACCAAACGAAAGCAAGCCCGGATTGTCTGGGAAGAAACCGAAGCCATGCTCCTGGGATGCCCCGACTTGAAAGGAAAATTCAAAATAGCCTATGGTCAGATCAAACACCTAAAGACGGGGTCCATCATGGACGCACTCAGCAAAGAGGATGAGAAAACCGGAGACGGCCTGAACCCTCAATGCGGGGTCATTGACGAATATCACGCACATAAAACCAGTGAGATGTATGACATCATTGACAGCGGTATGGTTGCAAGGCCTCAACCCTTATTGATGATCATAACCACCGCCGGATTTGACCTAGCCCATCCGTGCTACTCGGTTGAATATAAGCTTATTTCGCACATACTGGACCCGGACAACCCTTATGTAAACAACAATTATTTTGTCATGGTTAATGAGATCGATGCTGACGACGATATAAAAGACGAAGCGGTCTGGGCAAAAGCCAACCCAATTGTATGCAGCTACCCCGAGGGCGTTGAGTCGATTCGGCGAAGGCTTGATCTAGCGTTGGAAGCACCTGAAAAGATGCGAGACTTTCTAACAAAGACCGTCAACCGCTGGGTACAAATGCGAGAGTTTGGGTACATGGACCTAAGCAAGTGGAACCGATGTGGACAAGCCTTTGACATAGAGATTCTGCGGGGTAAAAACTGTATTATTGGCGTTGACTTGTCGGCTACATTAGACCTAACCAGCGTAGCCCATGAGTTTAAAATCGAGGGTAAATATTATGTATTGTGCCATTCCTTCATGCCGGAGGAAAAACTTCGAGAAAAGATAGCGACGGATAAAGTCCCCTACGATTTGTGGGTGGATCAAGGCTGGATCACTCTAACCCCTGGCGAAGTTGTGGACTACGCCTTTGTGATGGAGTACATCAACTCCACCGCCAAAGAGTATGGCTTTATACCCAAAGAGCTTTGCTACGATAAATGGAACGCTAACATGTTCGGTACGGAAATGACCAATCAAGGCTATACATGCGTTGACATCCGACAGGGAATGCCGTCACTTGGAGAACCCACTAAGAATTTCCGGGAAGAAGTATACAAGGGAAATCTAGTCCACAATAACAACCCAGTCCTAGCATGGGCGGTGGGAAACGCAATCACTAAGATGGCTCCTAATGAAACGTTTATGTTGGATAAGTCAAAATCCACCCACAGAATTGACCCAATCGCCGCAATAATTAACGCACACTGTCGCGCGGCAGTCATCGAAGAACTATCGATCTACCAAAAACGCGGGATGAGAAGTTTGCTCTAGGGAGGGGGTGATAGGGTGAAGTTCACCGAAAAAGTTAAGCTATTATTCAAGAACAACATGGACGATTATATAAGAGCATTTATAACCGGAGATGACCTAGACAACCCATCCTACGGAGATGCTTTGATGGACCCATCCACAGCCTTAAAATACACGGCGGTTTTTGCTTGCAACAAGGTACTCGCAGAGACATTCGCCTGTATGCCCGCTATGCTTTACCGAAAGGATCAAAAGGGTGAGCGCGAAGCCGTCAACGACCTCGCCATATATGACATCCTTCACTATAAACCGAACGAAGAGATGTCACCGTTCAATTTCAAAGAGGCGTGTATGACCTCACTGAACCTAGGAGGTAATTCAGTCTGCGAGAGGCTCGTTAACGGAAAAGGGCAACTCGTAGGGTTGTATCCTTACCAACATGCCTTTGTGGATATTTCGAGGAACCCTAGTAACAAAAAACTCATTTACACTATCCGGGATGGCATTTCCAAAAAGGAGCTGACAAGGGATCAAATATTCCATGTTCCAAACCTGAGCCTTGATGGAATCGTTGGCCTTTCACCGATTTCATATGCGTCTTCAGCGATCCGTCTAGGTATGTCGTACGAGCAATTTGGTGTCAATTTTTATAGAAATGGCGCAAACCCATCCGGTTCCTTTGATATCCCAGGCGAACTTGGAGAGGAAGCGTTCAACCGACTCAAGATTGAGCTTAAGCACAATTATTCAGGGTTAAAGCGCACGGGAACCCCGATGCTTCTTGAGGGTGGGATGAAATTCACCCCCCACACGATCAACCCGGTCGATGCCCAATTGTTAGAGAGTAAGTCGTTTCAAGCCGAGGATATCTGCCGCATCTACCGGGTCCCACAGCACTTAATTCAACTTCTTGGGCACTCGACCAATAATAACATCGAACATCAAAGTCTCGAATTCGTCATGTACACTATGCTCCCGATCTTCAAACGGTGGGAAGAGAACATAAATATGCAGCTCCTTACTGATAAGCAAAGAGCTGCAGGGTACTATATAGAGTTCAAAATCGACGCCTTACTTCGAGGCGATGCGGTGAGCAGGGCAACTGCTTATGCGCAAGGCAGGCAGTGGGGTTGGCTCAGTGTTAACGACATTCGCAAACTTGAAAATATGTCGGCTATACCGAATGGTGACATTTACACTCAACCCCTAAATATGGGTGAGGCAGGTAAAATCCAAGTGGCCGACCAAACCAAAGCCATAGTTGATTCGATCTATAAAATTATTACCAATTATAACGAATCCTAAAATATGGAATTGGTGTTCGTTTTTTGGTAGTTGAAAGAGTAAACTGACTAAATTTTCTAGTTAATGTTGCATTGATTCTTTTTCGTGATTAATCGTTTCTGGAATCCTTTCGAGCCATCCTGCTTCAATCATTAAATCCGCACCATTCTTGGCAAAGCGTAGTAGTTCAGTAATAAAATCACCGAATATTGCACCCAAGTCAATTCGAGCTGAATGTATTAGGGCAAATCCGTATTCAACAATGATAAACGCAGTAACTACAGATACATGGCTTAAAATTAGCTTATCACTAATAGGAGATTCTTTAGAACCTGTAATTAAAATATCGGCCACTGAAGGATGGGGTATATCCACGTCCGCTAAGAGAGAACCTAGAACTTTTAATTGCTTATCTCCTATTCTAAGAGCTTCATCAAGATAGTCCTTAACCTTTTCAGACTTAGCAACTTGTTTGAGTCCAATATTTAAAATTCTTAGTAATTTCTTCGTTTCCATAGTCGAGAAAATATGACTAATTTCTAATGCATTTAAAGGTCTCTTATCTCCAATAAGCATACCTATATTTGTGCCAAAATATTTTTTATCATGTACAAAATCCACTCTGTCTGGAATAACAATGTGGGGGTGTTTTATGGAAAGACCTTTTGCTAAAAGTATATCGGTGGCTTTCTGGACTATCTCTTGAGATTTATCTATACATTCGAAGAAATAATTACGAAAATCGGGACGAGAAGAAATAGTTAAAGCGTTGGCATAATCGATTAAAACAAACCTATGCATAAGTCTAGTGTACGACAATGTAAATGATTCGGCGAATAACTGTCTAGCATTGACATCTACATCTTTATCGCTAAAAGCTTCGGGAATAGGATGATTAATCGAACTATAGATATCCTTCATATTTTTTACCCGTTGGCTTGAGACATCGAGTGCAAGTTGTAAGACAGAATGAATATCAGGGTCTTTGGAATTAGCGACAAAGCTTTTGAGGAAACAAATTGACTGACTTTCTGCGAAGTAACTCACCCAAAGAGATGCAATCTCTGACGACGTTGGCATAATGTTTGCTAAATTATGCTGAACAGGTGCAAAAGAAACTTGTTGAACCTGACCTTGATTAGATTCCTCAAGATTATTCATATTTCACTTCTCCTTAAAATTTAAGTATATCGGTTTCTATTCTAATGTTATATTGTGCTACCTTTAGTAGTTGTTAATACAGGTATTTATAGGGTGAATTGTCAATCGAGAGTAGTTTTAGAATGAATGACTTAACCCATTGTTTATATACGACACTTGCATAAATGCAAGATATTATTTTAGTCTGGCAAATCGAGCTGACCCCAGTATTACATGATTAGGAATACTAGGGTTTGTGGTTTGGTAGCTATATATTGTTTAACTTAAGCACCTTCTGGGTGCTTTTTGTTTTGCCCTTGAAAGGAGGTGAGAAAGTGGCAAAAAAGGTGAAAGCTAAAAAGAAGTTCTGGGCATTCAAAGAAGTGGCTGACAATGCAGGCGAGTTAACCATTTATGGAGAGATTGCGGATTCACAAGGTGGCTGGTTTAGCGATGGGAACGAAATAACCCCTACGTCATTCAAGGCAGAACTCGATGCCCTAGGCGACATAACAACCCTCAACGTTTACATGAATTCCCCTGGCGGAGATGTCTTTGCAGGTCAAACGATCTATTCACAGTTAAAAAGGCATAAGGCCAAGATAAATATGCACATCGATGGTCTGGCTGCTAGCATTGCCTCAGTCATCGCTATGGCGGGTGACACAATCCATATGCCAGCGAACGCCATGATGATGATTCATCATCCCATGAGTGGAGTTTACGGAAACGCCCATGAGATGCGGGCTATGGCCGACACGTTGGACAAGGTATGTGAGAGCATCCAAGAAACCTACCTAACTAAAGCCTTGGACATGAAACGAAAGGATCTTGTTGCGTTACTTGACGCGGAAACTTGGTTAACAGCCCAAGAGTGCCTAGATCTTGGACTGTGTGATGTGGTGGGAGAAGAAAAAGCAATTGCCGCCAGCGTTAGAGACTTTGAAATCCTTGCCAAGTATAGAAACACCCCTAGATTTATTGCGGTAAAGGACGATCCACCCGCATCTATCCCGTTGATCGACCCAGTCGAACCAGACACAACACAAGACGTTGCAAAAGCAAAAGCGATTTTAGCCTTGGAGTGTGAACTCTAAAGGTTTTTTTTATGCCCAAAAATAGAAAGCGAGGCACAAGGATGAATGAAATGGAACGATTGTTGGCCCTAAAAGCTGCCTTAAAGGCCAAAGCTCAAGGCATTACGGCAAAGGAATCGGCGACCACCGATGAAATCAACGCTGTACTTGCAGAAATTCAAGCGGTCAATGCCAAAATTGACGTTCAAAAACAAGTGGATGTGATGGATTCAGAGGAACTTAAGGCTGCAGCCGAAGCAAAGAAAGCAGTCAACGAGCCCCTATGGGCGCAACCAAAGGACCACACAAAAGTGTTATGGAAGAACAACAGTGAATTCCTTACAGCTGTCTTTAATGCGTCCAAACAAGGCGTAGCCCCAGACCCACGACTGCTCATGCAAAATGCTGCTTCAGGAATGGGAGAATCAGTCCCATCCGACGGAGGGTTTCTTGTAGGCGAGGATTTCGCCAAGGAGCTGCTCCAGAGAACCTACGAAACAGGTATCTTAGCATCAAAGTGTCGTAAAATTCCGATCAGTCCAACGTCGAACTCACTCGAAGCGAATGGAATCGACGAAACAAGCCGAGCCAACGGATCACGCTGGGGTGGAATTCAATCGTACTGGGAAAACGAAGCCGATGCCTTGATCGGATCAAAGCCGAAGTTTAATAAAGTTGGCTTAAAGCTCAAGAAACTAACCGGGCTTTGCTACGCGACCGATGAACTTCTCCAAGATAGTACCGCCCTAGAATCTATCATTGGTCAAGCGTTCGCAGAGGAATTTGGCTTTCGGATGGACGATGTCATCATGAATGGTCTCGGAGCAGGGCAACCTCTTGGCTATATGAAAAGTGGCGCACTTGTCACCGTCGCAAAAGAAGCTGGACAAGCTAACGGTTCGATCGTGACACAAAACGTCTTGAACATGTGGGCGCGCTGCTGGGGAAGATCCCGCCAAAACGCAGTGTGGTTAATTAACCAAGACGTCGAGCCCCAACTCAGCCAAATGACAATTACGGTAGGCACCGGAGGCATCCCAGTGTATATGCCAGCGGGCGGAGTGTCCGGAGCGCAATATAGCACTCTGTTCGGTCGTCCGGTGATTCCAGTTGAGCAAGCTAACACTGTAGGATCTCTTGGCGATATCTCCTTGGTGGACCTTTCACAGTATCTGTTGATCGACAAAGGGGGACTCAACGCCGCATCTTCGATTCATGTGCGGTTCCTTTACGATGAGAGTGTTTTCCGTTTCATTTACCGAGTCGATGGTCAGCCGATCTGGAAGTCAACACTCCAACCTTTTAAAGGAAGCAATACCCTTAGTCCATTCGTTACATTAGCTGCGCGCTAGTAATTAAGAAACCATGAGGAGGAAACAGATCGTATGATTGATGAACTAAACCATGTAGTAAACGTCTTGTCCCCTGCAACGAATGTCTTTGGAGGAGCAGTTCCAACCAAAGTGATTAATATGAAACAATGGGGCAGCGCTTGTTTTATCGTTCAGTGCGGTGTCGGCGCAGTGGGAACGGCCACAATAACGGTCGAGGCTTGCAGCGATGCTACTCCCACACTCACCACAGCGATTCCTTTCCTATTCCAAGAGTGTGTTACAGGCGATACCTATGGCCCGATTACCCAAGCTCCCGCGACGGGATTCACGACCGCAGCTGCGAGCAACAAAGTCTATAAGGTATTTGTACGAGAACAATCTCTCGCACTGACGGGGTATAGCTATGTGCGACTGAAGTCGACTGAGGTCATCGTTGGGGCAATCGCAGGCAGCGTTGTTGCGATCTTGAGCAAAGGAAGATTTATAAACGAAGTACCAAGTACGGTCTTAGTTTAATCATATTTCGTATTCAGGGAGCAGGGTAACACCTGTTCCTTTAGTTTAGGGCGGTGATAAAGTGGACTATAACTTAACCTTAATGACACCCCCTGCTGCAGAGCCAGTGAGCCTACCCGTTGCACGAGCTCATCTAAGACTCGATACCAACGATGACGATGCCTATGTGAACTCGTTGATTATCGCAGCGAGAGAGTATTGTGAAACCTATCAAAACAGAGCGTATATCACTCAAACATGGGAGATGGCCCTTCCGAGTTTTCCGCTACGCACTATCACGATTCCGAAGGGAAGACTACAAACCATCGAACAAATTTTTTATAAAAATGCAGCCGGAATCGTAACCACGTTAATTCCTGAGATCGACTATGTCGTAAGTCATCGCGGAATATTGGGGCGGGTTTGTCCTCCCTTTGGAAAAGCTTTCCCATACGAACACCTTTACCCCTTAGACCCAGTCGTGGTGAGGTTTATGTGTGGATACGGCGATACCTCCGAGACCGTCCCAGCTAGAGTGAAACAGGCCATGTTATTACTGATCGGCCACTGGTATGAAAATAGAATGGCGGTCAGTGAGCTAAGAACTGGCGAAATAAGCTTTGCAGTAGCTGCCCTGTTAAGCCAGGAAAAAATAGTGATGGTCTAGGCGGGGGGAGTCTATGAACATTGGAGAATTACGTAATAGAATCGAAATTCAAAACTATATTAGGACTCCGAATGAGGTTGGCGAGGAAGTAAAACAGTGGCAAACCTACATTAAACTGTGGGCCAAATTTGAAACCAGTCTTGTAAAGGAACAAGTACAGGCTGGTAAGAACAGCGAAAGCGTCGTTCACGAAATCGTTATTAGATATCGGAATGATCTCGATTCGACCATGCGAGTGGTGTATAAAGGTAATAATTACAACATCAATCATGTGGTCAATGACCAAGAGCAAAATATTGAAACGCACCTATTTTGCACCCTCATAGAAGAAGGTGTCTACAATGAGTAGTTTTGAACTAAACGGGCTAACGGAGTTTGAACGAGATCTTATGCGGGTCATTAATGAGACGTTCCCGAATGAAGCTAAAAAATTCATGCGGAAACAGGTTAATGATGTAAAGACTCAAGCTAAACGTGACACACCCGACGATACAGGATTCACGAAAGCTCATTGGAAAACCGCGACCAAGGGTAAGAGGCGCTCGTCTGTAAGATTAGTTGAATCGACTGTTACAAACAACGCTCCCCTCTCCCACTTAAACGAACATGGGCACCGGATAAGCAACCAATATGGGGAGTATGGATTTTATCCGGGGGTCCATATGCTTGAAAAGGCAGTTATAAAAAAAGAGTCCGAATTCGCAAGGGAAGTAAGTGCCTTTATAGCGACAGCCTTGGAGGAATTAGACCTATGATCGGATATGTTGATATAAAACGATCAGTCATCGATGTCTTGAAAACAAAGGTAAGCACGATCAAGACTGTGGCCACTGAGGAATTAAACGGGTTTAAACCCCCTGCTTTTTTTGTGCAATTGATGCCCATTAGCGATACACCCTCTATAGACTACGAAGAAAAACTTCTGACGGTCAACATCCATTACTTTTCAGAGGAAAAGACAGACCTAGCAAACCTGAAAATGCTGGACCAGCTAAACACGGCATTCTTTAATGTCCTAAAAATAGGGGATCGGGTCATTACCCTGAAAAGCAAGCGACACCAACTCATCGACAATGTTTTGCAATTTAAGTTTGAATTGGAATTCTTAACGGATATAGACGTCGTGGAAGTCAACGACGAGTGGCTCATGTCAACGGAGCTTGACGACAGTCTAGGTTATTCCGAAGAAACAGTCGAGTTAATGCAAGAACTAGATTTAAAGGAGGAGTAGTCAACTATGGGGTTACCCCAAATCAATATCAGGTTTCAGACACTCGCTGTAACGGCCATCGCTCGAAGTGCCAGAGGGATTGTTGCGCTGATCTTAAAAGACTCCACCAAGGAAACCTTTGACACGAAAATCTATACCGACGTTACCCAAATCGACCCCTTGGACTGGACGGCAGTGAATCTCGATTACATTCAAAAATCGTTCCTTGGCTCACCGACCAAAGTAATCGTCGAACGAATCGATGCAGAAGCTGTAGATTATAGCGCTGCCCTAGCAAGGTTAATCAACAAGAAGTGGAACTACCTCGCCATACCCGGCATACTTACAGCGGATGTTGCCACCATCTCTACTTGGATTAAATCACGCAGGGATACGGATAAAAAGACGTTTAAGGCTGTATTACCGAACAGTGCGTCCGACCATGAAGGAATCATCAATTTCACAACAGACAATATCCTTGTGGACGGAGAAACCTATACAACCGCCGAATATTGCGCTAGAATCGCAGGTATTTTAGCAGGTTTGCCATTCACACGAAGCTCCACGTACTTCGTTCTTCCCGAAGTTGAGAGTATCAGTGAGACAACCACACCTGATGACGACATCGATGCAGGGAAGCTAATTTTAATCAACGACGGTGAGCACATCAAGATTGGTCGAGGAGTGAACAGTCTAACTTCTACAACTGTTGCCAAAGGTGCCAAGTTTAAGAAGATTAAAATCCTAGAAGCGATCGATCTTATGCGCGAGGATATCCGCGACACTTTTGATTCTGAATATGTCGGGCAGGTCAACAACTTCTATGACAACAAAGTTCTCTTTCTAACAGCGGTCAACGCCTATTTCAAGGGTCTGCAAGCGGATGAAGTCCTAGACCCAAACTTCACTGCGCTGGCCGAGATCGACTTGGATGCACAAGAGTTATTCCTCCAATCGACCGGACTCGATACCAGTAAGCTAACAACAGCTCAACTTAAAGAGTACAACACAGGGAGCAAGGTCTTTGTCCGGGCAAGTGGAAGCCCTCTTGACGCTATGGAAGACTTAGACTTTTCAATGTTGATCGTGTAGGAGGACTAAAGCATGGCAAAAATTAGAGGGAATAATCAAGTCAATGGCACCTGGGGGCAAGTGTGGTGGGACGGAGAACTGGTCTTTGAATTAGAATCCTTTGAGGCAAAGGTCACCGCCGAACGGGAAGATGTAACGATCGGCATGGATAAGGACTCAAAGCTCGTTGGCCTGAAGGGTGAAGGAACTCTCAAAGTTAAAAAGGTGTTTAGCCGGGGGAAAAAGAAAATTCTCGAAGCCTGGAAAAAGGGTGAGGACCCAAGAAGCACTCTCATCGGCAAACTCAAAGACCCTGACACTGTGGGAAAGCAGAGCGAACGGGTGTCGATCGGGAATGTATGGTTTGATGAACTAACACTGATTCAGTTTGAACAGTCCAAAAAGGGTGAGGATGAGTATAAATTCGGATTCACCGCAAGTGATGCAGACTTTATCGACACAATTGACATTGTATAGGAAGGAAACTGATCGTAATATGGAAGCAAAGAAAAAACTAACCCTTAGTGAGCTGATCTCGAATGCTGACAAGATCAAAGCAAAAAAGACTGAAACAAGAGAGCTCTATGTGAAATCTTTAGGCGCTACTATTACCATCATGAAGCCAAGTCGCACCACCGTCTTGGACTCCTATGAGATCGGTGAGGGCGAGGGGAACTCCTTCTTGGTTTATGAATGCGTCACTGAGCCAAGTTTTAAGGACACGGAGCTGCAAGCCGCTTTCGGAGTTACCGGGTATGACGTACTGGATCAAATTCTGGATTCTGGGGAGATTGATTCAATTGCGAAAGAGATCGTTGACTTTGCGGGGTATGGCAAAGACTCTGTCAGTGTCGTCGAAGCAGTAAAAAACTAATAAAAGGTAGTCCGGGACTGTACTTTCTGCACTATTACTTGCAGAAAGGCTTCACTCTGGACTACCTTTTGAAGTTATCGGGTCAAGAGAAGATATTTCTAGCAGCCAGCATGAACTTAGTGTTTGAAGAAAAAGCCCAAGAATGGAAGCAAGGTCACTTAGTCTATTTTGGTAAGTGACCTTGCTTTTTAGTGAGGTGAGAGCATGGCGGGGCACGTTATCGGGGCCACACTGACACTTAGAGATAATATGAGTGCCACTTTGCGAGGCGTAAGGCGCGAACAGTCTGCCTTTAGACAAGACGTCGCCGCCACCCAGAGAACCCTACGACAACAGATGGAAGTTCGGTTAAATGCAACGGCTGCCACTCGGACGATTTCAAGGATTCGGACGGCCATTGAACCCTTAAGATCTAGAATCGTAACTCAAGTGGCAATACGGGACAATGCTGCGCGGGAAAGACAAAGGATTCGCAACGAGATAAACGCGCTGGGCAGACGAGCGATTGCTCCCTTGGTCAGCATCCGAGACACCGCGAGCCGGGCTATCAGCGGCATCAGCAGTAAACTCGCCGCCTTGAGGACTGCCGCAGCAGTACCCCTGGTTGTCGGGGCAGCCGCTGGGGCTGGAGCAGTTGTTGCACTAAAAAGCGGGGCAATGCTTGAACAGCAGGAAATCGCCATGAAACATTTCATCGGGGTGAACAATCAAGGCAAAAGCGACGCAGATATAACGGATATGCGCGACAGTTATATAAAGGACTTGAGAAAAAATGCGGATGCCACACCGTTTTCAACATCGGAGGTTATAGGAGCAGGTGCAAGGGCTGTCAATGTCATGGGCGGGGACACGTCAGGGGCCATGGATTTAGTGAAACTCGCTGGAGATATGGCGGCGCTTAACCCCGGTAAGACGATTAGCGACTCGATGGAGGCCCTAGCAGACGCCAAGAACGGCGAGTTTGAGAGAATGAAAGAATTCGGATTTAAGATCAGCGCAGAAGAATTCAAAGGGTTTGTAGGCAAAGGCAAAAACGACGACATGTCAAATGCGGAAACCATGACAGCCTACCAGACGCTCGTTAGTAAAAAGTTAAACCCTTACTTTAAAGGCGGGTCGGAAAAACTATCTCAAAGCGGGTCGGGTTTGATGAGCACGATCACCGGTAATCTAGGCTCTAAGGTTCAGGACACGGGAAGGGCCATGCTTGAAAGGCTCAAACCGACCTTAACGACCATCATAGATTTGATTGATAAATACAGCCCACAAATGGACAAATTCGGGCTTAAGATCGCTGACGGGATCGGGTTTGCAGTAAGTAAACTCCCGACCCTGAAAAAGTATCTCGTAGATGCCTTTGAACTAGCCAAGCCGGTTATATCATGGATGACCGACATCGGCCTCCCCATGGTTAGAGATATCTTAGGTGGGGTATTGGAGAAGGCCACAAGTGTCTATGACTTCTTTAAAACAAACTGGTCCACCCTTGGTCCCTTTATTACAGGCATTGCCATTGCTTTTGGAGCCTATAAAGCAGTGATGATTGCGACGGAACTGGTAACCATCGCGGTCACTGCCGCCCAATTAGCCTTGAACTTCGCCATGAATTTAAATCCGATGGGGCTTGTGATTGTGGGCATCGGCTTACTAATTGGCGCTGGAATAGCCTTGTACCAAAACTGGGACATCGTTAAATCGAAAGCGTCGGAAGTATGGGTAACGATCGAGAACGCTTTCAAGACAGGTGTAAACGGGGCCATCGGTCTAATCAACGACCTCATCGACACGATCAATAAAATACCAGGCGTAAATATGCCCCTTGTCGCGCGGGTTAGCCTTAACACCTCGGAGAACAGCAGCGCGGAGGGTATGCGCTCCGCACGGGGTGTGGATGGGAGTCACGCTAGTGGCCTGAATTATGTTCCTTTCGATGGTTACATCGCCAAACTCCATAAGGGCGAGAGAATAGAAACAGCAAGCCAAAACCCATACAACGGTGGGGGCTCCAGCAAGAACGTCGTGGTCAACCTGAACGGAACAGTCATAAGAGAAGAGGCAGACGTTCATAAAATTGCAAATGCGATCATGCTAAAACTTGACGCGGCTGCCGCGAATATGTAAAGGAGGGACGGCATGGAATTTTGGCTAATACAAGGATCAGAAACACTACGCCTTCCGGTCCCTCCACCGAACTATTCAATTAAGAAATCGTTAAATAACAGCACGGTTACGGTTGAAGGTTTAGGCGAGATTGGTTTTATTGGCAAGCCAAAGCTGGCAGAGATACCTTCTCTAGAATCCTTTTTCCCTAAACGTAGTTATAGCTTTTGCCAGTACAAAACCTTTCCTGAGCCGAACGTTTGCACCGCCTTAATCGAAAAGTGGATGGCCAGCGGTAAGCCCATCCGGTATATAGTACCGGGAGCAATCAACACTGAATGTACAATTGAATCCTTTGAGTACGGGGTGCGGGACGGCACAGGCGACGTCTATTTCAGTTTGGCACTTAAAGAGTACAGGACGATAGTACTATGATTACACTTTACAGTTTGTACAACGGGGTCGTGAGGGATATAACCAAGGTTGTTAAGAGCATAAGCTGCTCAGGGGACAAAGCCCAAGCCGCGAGGAAATTAGACATCACACTCGCCTACCCGATTTGGGACAGGAACCAACCCCGGACACAAATCGGGCCGGGAACTAAGGTCTGGCTCCTGTTGGACGGAAAAGAGATATTTAGAGGCGTAGCTTGGGACCGGGAGATTAATTCAGCCTCCGAAGAACTGCCCTTTGTCGCGTACGATTATCTTATATATCTTACGAAATCCAAGGTGACATACAACTTTGTGAACATTACCCCGGAAGATGCCACAAAGAAAATATGTTCTGAACTAGGGGTGGAGGTAGGAACCATTGCGAGTACTGGGCTTAAGGTGAATAGGCTCATAGCACAAAAGACAGGCTATGAAGCCATTATGGAATTGTACACTCAAGCGTCGAAAACAAACGGAAAACGATACTTTCCGGTGATGGATGGTACAAAGCTGTGCGTGATCGAAAAGGGGCAGATCGTTGTGGATTATACGTTGCGATCTAGGCTTGACGGCGCGGGTAATAACCTCCTTAGCACCAGCTACCGAGATTCCCTTGAAGGAATGGTCAACAAAGTGAAAATCTATGACAATAAAAACAATTACGCCGGGGAAGTAAGTAACGCCAGTTGGATGGACGAGTATGGCCTATTGCAAGACAACTACACCCAAGAAGTCGACAAGGATAGTAGCGCAGTTGCCAAAGGAATGCTTACTGGCGTAAAGCGATCCGTGACCATTCCGGCTTTAGGGAATTGGAACTGCCGTACAGGGTATGCAGTCAACACCGAAATCGTTTATGTTGATATTCTTCAAAATGCGCTGATGTCCATTGATGGGGATACCCACACATGGGAACCCGGCACTGGCAGATATACAATGTCCTTAAGTCTCAGTTTTGGAAACGAATGAGGTGATGCCATGAAGAACCCATATAGCGCGATCATCAACCATATGAGAACGCAAGGGGCGAAGTTCAATACCCCTTACGTTCAGGTAGGAGTGGTTGTTTCGCCGGATCCTTTAACCATTAAGCTCAGAGACCTGCAAATCGGTAAAGATAACCTATTGGTCGCGGATCATCTACTGCAAGGTACAGATTGGCTTATGGCAGATAATTTGGTCGCCTTGATCCCGACGCTCGATGAACAGACCTATATCGTACTGGCAAGGGTCGTGAGCGTATGAGTATCTTTCCGTCAGAGGTCATCAACGTTACTAACCTTATTGACTCTACAGTAATAACCCCCAGTGAATTACCACTCGTTAAAGAGTATGCGTGGGATTTTGAAAACAATGACTTCCTGCTCGTGGATGGGAAAAACGCCATCGTAACAGGTAAGGAAGCAATCAAGGTGTGGGTGTGGAAGGCCCTACAGACTAAGAAATACAGGTATCGGGCCTACACCTCAAAGTATGGTCATGAGCTTGATTCGTTAATTAACCAAGGATTCTCAACCGGGGCTTTGAAAGCCGAGCTTGAACGTTATCTGAAAGAGTCGTTGCTGGTTAATGTTTATATAACGGGCGTTAAAACTATCGATATAACGATCGACGGAAGCAAGACTGATGTTAGCTTTACAGTAACAACCGTCTATGGTGAGGTGAGTGTCAGTGTATAGAGAGACAAGTACAGTTATCTTAAACAGGATGCTCGGAACTGTTTCCTCTGAACTAGATAAGTCAGAGGGTTCTTTAATTTATGACGCACTTTCTCCTATAAGTCATGAAATAGCCCAGCAAGAAGCAAACCTTGACGAAGTGGCAAGCAAGATTGAAATATCTAACCTGAGTGGCGATGAACTCGCTACTAGAATCCAGCAACGAACTGGATTAACAAGAAAGGCTGCAACTTACGCAAAGACTACCGTCACCATCACTGGAAATGGAACCATTAGTGTCGGTGATTTAGTCCAAACGTCGGGTGGGATTCGGTTTAAGTCGTTAGTGCAGCAAACCGTAGATGTTACAGAAACTATTGACGTACAGGCAGTTGTTGCCGGGGCTAGTGGCATGGTCCCGGCTAACCAACTAACTCAATTTCCTGTCGCGTTACAGGGCTTGGTGAGTGTAACAAATTCCGAACCGACACAGGATGGCTTCGACGCCGAAAGCGATGCGTCCCTCTTGCAGAGATATTATGATTACATTCAAAAACCAGCGACCGGAGGAAATATTGCTCAGTTTACAGCCCTCATCAAGAATTATGAGGGTGTCGGCGATGTTAGAGTCTACCCCACTTGGGCTGGTAACAACACTGTAAAACTTGTCATCATCGACGCTAACAAGCAGACGCCGAGTGCTGACTTCCTAGCTGGGGCGCAGAACTATATGGACCCCGGCGTAACGGGCCTTGGGCTTGGCGTGGCTCCTTTTGGGGCTTTCACGACTGTAGAAGGTGCCTCTGAAAAGATCATTAACGTTGGTTTTATTGCGGTGAAGGATGCTAACTATACGGAAAATCAAAGGATAACTAATGTGCGAACGAACCTAGTCACTCACTTTAAATCGATCACCTATAAGGAAGGCACAGTCAGCTACGCTAAACTAGGGGCCACTATCTTGGACAGTGCTGGCATACTCGATTATTCGGACTTGACCATTAATGCTGGTACTTCAAATATCCCGTTAAGTTATACAGCGGAACTAACGGAGGCCCCGGTTTTGGGGGTGGTTAACATTGAGTAATCTAAAGAGTTATTTACCACCGTTTCTGAGCAATACCCAACTGTTTTCAGACCTGTTAAATGCCCAAGGCCAAGAATTAGAGAGCCTAGATGTCAAACTTGCCGACATCTTAGCTCAATTTGATGTGGACACCGCAACTTGGGCTTTAGACATTTATGAGTTGGAGCTAGGGATTGCAACGGATTATACCAAGCTTCTGAGTTACCGGAGGAGCGTCATAAAATCTAAGTGGCGCGGGAGTGGTAAGTTAGATGCGGCTCTAATAAAGACCGTCTGTGATGCCTTCACGAATGGGGATGTTCAGGTAACCTTTGACGGAACCATTCATGTAAAATTCAACAGTGTCTTAGGTATTCCCCCTAATCTTATGGACTTGAGAATAGCAGTAGAGCAAATCAAACCAGCTTATTTATGGTTGGATTATTTGTTTTCATTTCATCTCATACGTGACATTGACCAAGTAATGACGATCGATGAGCTACAGTTGACAACGCTTAATAAATTCGCGGGAGGTGTGTAATGGCGACGAATACTCCGAATCTTGGACTCTTGAAAAAAGACCCCGCGACTGATGGGCTTGATACCTTTAACATCCAAACCATGCTTAACGATAACTGGGATAAAATTGATGCCACTACTGGGCCGGCCAGCGCAGCAACCAAAGGGGTCGTTAAGATCGGTTCAGGTATTAATGTGGATGGTGTAGGAGTTATAAGTGTACCGACTTTCACTGCTCCAGTCTCCAGCGTTAATAGTAAAACAGGGGTCGTTGTCTTGGACCCAAGTGACATCGGCGCAGCAACATCGGCACAAGGCACAAAGGCTGACTCAGCACTACAAACTTCGCAGCTTGGGACTGTTGGCGGGGTAGCAAAGCAGGACGATCTATCGACACACCTAGCGACAAATGCTTCAGAAACAGTCAAGGGCCACGTCGAACTGGCGACTGCAGCGGAGACAACGACGGGAACGGATAACACAAGGGCGGTGCACACTGCCGGGTTAAAAGTAGAACTCGACAAAAGAATATCCCACTCTCTCGCTACGGCTGTCAGTGACTTTATAATTTCTTCGGGAGCTGGAGTGTTCGTTAAGAAAACGCTGGCAGAGGTTAAAACAATCCTTGGACTCGGTACAGCGGCCTACACAGCGTCCACCGCATATGCCACTGCAGCGCAAGGAACACTGGCAACGAATGCGATACCTTCATCTCAAAAAGGGGCTGTGGGCGGCGTAGCCTTATATGACGATGCCGCTGCGCATTTCATGGATTACACGCTACAAGTTCCATACGCCGGGACAGCAACAGGAGCAGCGAACACGTATGCAATAGCAGCTCCGTCGATAACCACACTCACGGCAGGCATGGCGGTATGCGTAAAATTCAATGTCGATAGTACAGGAGCCTCAACGCTTAACTGGAATGGAAAAGGTGCTAAGGGACTTAAAAAACCCAATGGAAGCGATGTCACCAATCTAAAAGCAACAGGAATTTACACGCTGAGGTATGATGGCACAAATTTTATACTACAGGGTGAAGGTGGTTCTGGTAATGCAACTGCGCCGGACCTTCTCTCTGGGAAAACAGCAAGCACGGACGCAGGAGATATTGTAGGAACGATGCCTACGAAAGTAGGTAGTGCAACCGTAATCACCCCAAGCACAGTAGTTCAAGCAATTCCGCAGGGTTATTACGATGGAGCGCTTACAAGTGGAAAAGTGGACGTGCTTCCGAGCAATGTTAAGAGTATCCAAAGGGGTTCAACCACCGTCAATGCAACCACCGTCAATGTGGGTATATCAGCGATTGACTTAACAAAATCAGTGTTAATGTTATCGATTCACGGGCGGAATAATCAATACGCTAACGTTATTGTCGTGGCAGGAGCATTAACCACAGCTACAAATGTAGCGTTTTATGTTAATACCGCAGCACTCAATTATTCCATCGTTGCGTGGACAGTCATCGAGTTCAACAATGTTAAAAGTGTTCAAAGGGGGTCTAATACCACTAATTTAACAGCCGCCACCATCGGCATTAGTAGTGTGGACCCCTTAAAATCGGTCGTGTTTGCCAGTTTTACAACGACAGATACTGGCACATATGTGGCAGGGGCATTTCCAAGTTTTGCTTTGAGTAATGCGACGACGATATCTGTAGCCCAAAATAACTCAAATAACCTAACTATAAGATGGCAGGTCATTGAATTTAATTAAGGAGGCAGCTAACTATGAGGGTCATTACATTAGATTCGGCAAATATTGTGGTCGGAGCCAAAAACGTAGGCTCGAAATACATCTTGCAACCGAATGACATTATTACAGATTTAGGGGAAGTTGGACAAATTAAGCAAGGCAATGGACATTTTATGGATGATCCAACCCCTATAAGTCCACCTCGCAGTCAGCCAACGATCCAAGACATAAGCGATAATCAATTAATCCTCATGGAGGTATTAGCGACGATGTATGAAGATATGTTGGCGAAAGGGACGGTGTAGTTATGGCAGAAATGTATTGCAAATTGATTAAAGATGGCAGACGAACCCTCGAGCAAGTCCCAGCTAAATACAGGGCAGAAGTTCAAGCGCTTATCGAGCAGACGCCGTAAAGGGTGTTATTTTTATGCCACCCTTTTTAGATATACATGGGTAGCAGCGGAAGGGGTTTTGACCATGTGGTGGTACTGGTGGCTTTTTACAGTAGCTATTAGGTGAGCCCAACAAATGAGGTGAGTCCCACGAGCTGTATTGGCAAAAGGGAGGACATTAGGTGGACGAATGCAGCAGCACGGGCGTAAGACTAAATCGGATTGAAATGGATATAGCGGATTTAAAAGCTAACGGTAAAGACCATTCTCACAATATGTTGTTGATAGAAAAATCCAATATAAGAACTGAGAGTAATGTAGAAAAAATCCTTGAATCTTTAGCCGATTTAAAGGCAGCAACGAAAGAAATAACAATGGATGTCACAACCATAAAAGAGAAACCAACCAAAAATTATGAAGTTATAAAGGGGATCGTTTTGGTGATCGCAGTATCAAATATCGTCGGTATTTTGTGGAGCATGCTCATTAAATAACTAGAAAGGGGTGTCCATTATGGATACTAAACCCAATATTAGCTGGAAGGGGTCACCGCATTTCAGCACCACCAAAGGTTATAAATTCATAGCCATCGTGGATCACATCATGGCGGGGACCTTGGCGGGTACAGACTCCTGGTTCGCAAATCCTGCCAGCAAAGTAAGCTCGCACTTCGGCGTAGGTAAGAACGGCAAAATTCATCAATATGTAGACCTGAAAAACCCAGCGTGGGCCAATGGCGGTGTTAATAAACCGGCTTGGCCTCTTCTTATCTCTGGGGTCAACCCGAATTACTATACAATTTCAATCGAACATGAGGGATACAGCGGGGACGTAATGCCGGAGGCGCAGTACCAAGCGACACTAGCTTTACATCGGTGGCTAGTCGGGACGTTAGGCATACCAGTGACAAGGGATAATATAATCGGCCACTATCGAATTGACTCTGTTAATAAGGCGAATTGTCCTGGAACCGGATTTCCTTGGGACAGATTATTAAAGGATCTGCAAGGAGGAAATGATGTGTTGAAAGTAGCTGTTTTATTGTTCACGAAGGATGATTTCTGGGCTGGTGTTGATGTAGCTTCAAAGAATGGAAACTGCGCCATATTCGTGCGTTCAGCTGGTTCAGTCCCTGCAGAGGCCATGAGTGCTAAGCAGTTAATTGTTATCGGGGGACCCACAACCAAGCATCCCAATGAAGTGCTACTCTCGGGCAATGACAAATATCAAACAGCCGCTGCAGTGGCGAAGTATTTGGGCTAATTAGAAAGGGGAATAAGTTATGTCTGACAAATTGAAATCTCGTAAACTGTGGGCCTTCGTCGCTGCCACGATCTTGGTTTTGATTAATTCCATAGCCAAGTTAGGCATGCCAACTGAGGATGTGCTCTATCTGGTCATCGTTTCTGCGTCATACATTCTTGGACAAGGCTACGTTGATGCCAGACAACAACCAGTTAAGGGATTTCCGATCGAAGATATAGCCCAGTCCTTCACCAATATTATTCAAACGGAATTGTCTAAAACTCCTTTCGGAAAGAATCTTCCGATTGAGTCCATACTCGATATAGTCAAGACTCTGGTTAAACTCGAGCTTGGTAAGTTGAACGTTTCTGAATCAAAAATGGTGGTAGATGAAGTACCGATCGTTTCAACAGGACAATAAAAAGTAGGTGTGGGAACCAAAAGTTTAAGTATATCAGCCCTCACCGATTTGTCCGAGAGGGCTGATATACTCATTTTAAGGTAGATATTCTCATTGATATTTTTACAGAGAATGTCTATAATAAGAACACTAGTTCTATTAATAATAGAATATATGTACTAAGGAGGCTGGCGTAATGAAAGATGTTTGTGAAGAATGTTCCCGACAGGCTTATTGCATGGAGCCCTGTGAATCTTGGTTAATTGCTCATAACCAATGTCCTGTGTGCCAAAACAAACTCATTCGATCTGGAGGATGCACCGAATGCATTACCGGAGACTGGGCAAAGTGCGGTTAATATGAAGATACTTATGAAGCCCATCGAGGCGATTACAACCCACTCCAGAGAGGGAATAATACGTCCAGAGAGATATAGGATTATGGAAGACGGGGAGACAATTGTGGTGCATATCGATAAAATATTGACCCGTAATGAGCAAAAGTCTGAAGGTAGTCGTGAACTAATTTTTGGTTGTCGTGGAGTGATTAATGGCTGCATGAAGAGTTTTGAACTGAAATATATCGTTCCAGTATGTCAGTGGTTTTTGTATCGCATGTAATAGGATTACCCTAAATTGTTGAAGTATCATATATTATGGTTTTTGGGTGTTAGTTTGCTTCCAGGATATAAAGCTTAGAGTCATAATTGTCAGTAAGATGAAGATCGCAAAAATATGGCCGCCAGAATCTGCAACTTTTTTTACGTAAATGGCATAGAAGTTAAAAGCAATGCCTATCAATTGAACAGTCAAAATTAACGTTTGTATTGGATTAAGTTTCATGGTTCCACCCCTTTTAAAAAGTCTATATATAGTATATCCAATCATATATTAGGGTTATGAAAGATACTTAAGTTCGCTTTTCCCAGTTTGTTATATTAACTTTCCTTCTATAATAATGTGTGTCTATTTAATAGGCTTGCCGCGAGGTGCGCCTCGACTTACTACAAATTTATACCCTCTCGCGAAGTAAGCGTTTCAAGGATTCTGCCAATACTAAGCCGAACACCGATGAAGTTACAAAGTCAGAAATGACTGTATAAGTGTGCGTATAGATTAATTGCGGAACTTGTAATAAACTTGTTACTCCATAAAGAAGTCCCATAACGAGAATCCCGTAAATCCAACCCTTAAGCAAATAATGCTCGTCATTTAAGTATTTCATGAGGTGTGCAAACACGATGCCTAACATTCCCGCAAAAAAAATTCGAGCCACTAAAGCGATGACCGTTTGCAAGCTATCCATGGGCTTGTCGCCAAATATAATTATGGCCATCCAGTCTAATATGCGTATTTGCGCAAAGTTAAAATAATATGATATCAAATTTAATATTGCCTGAAGTATACCTGCAATAAATCCTGCAAATAAACCATAATATGTCCTGTCTTTCATCCTTATCCTCCTTTAAATTACTGGTAAGTCCATCAAACTCCATAAAAATTAGATTATCCAATCCTGGGAAATTATATCCGATATAAATGCAGGGTTACGTTCAACGTCGTTCATTAGAGTTAATGGGCTTGCCGCAAGGTGAGCCTTTTTATTTTGGGAGGAGAAATCAATTGATTAATTATCTGATGAGTTTGCATATATTGCAGATGCTTAAATCTAAGAATCTGATTAACGAAGAAGAATTTACGGCCATAGACAATAAGAATAAAAGGTCTTTTTTGACTTGATTAGTGTCTCAAGCAATTATATCATGTCACCACAAAAGGAATATAAAGGAAAATGAGAGGGGACTTTATGGCTTCAAATGCAGCGGTCAAAAAGGTTGTTACGGTCATTCCGGTGAAACCAGTCGAGGTGGTTAAAGGATTCGCCTTGGGGGCAAAGAAAAGGGTGGCCGCTTATTGCAGGGTCAGCACCGATTTGAAAGAGCAGGAAACGAGCTTCGAATCACAGGTACAGCACTATACTGATACTATTGGTAAAAGAACAGATTGGGATCTGGTCGATATCTTTGCGGATGATGGAATCTCAGGAACGACGACAACAAAGAGAACTGAATTTCTAAGAATGATCAAAGAGTGTATGGCTGGTAATATCGACATGATAATTACGAAATCAATCTCAAGGTTTGCTCGAAATACCGAGGACTGCCTACATTTTGTAAGGAAGCTAAAAGACAAAGGAATCGCCGTTTACTTCGAAACAGAAAATATTGATACTCTTGGTTCTGGTGGTGAACTTTTGCTTACCATTCTTAGCGGGATGGCACAAGATAGCAGTAGAAATCAATCGGATGTTACAAAGTGGGGTATACTTAGACAATTTGAAAGTGGGAGGGTGCTCGTCAATACCACAAGATTTCTCGGCTATGATAAAAATGAGGATGGGGAACTGGTTATAAATGAAGAACAAGCAGAACTGGTTCGCAGGGTGTTCAGGGAATACCTTGAAGGGAAAAGTTACAATGCAATCGCCAAAGGGTTAACGAAGGATAAAATTAAAACGATCACTGGAAAGGATAAATGGTGGGATTCAACCATAAGCGGGATGCTGGAAAATGAGAAATATCATGGAGCCGCACTTCTGCAGAAAACCATAACCGTTAATTTCCTCACACACAAACGCACCCCCAATAAAGGCCAGTCACCAAAGTATATGATCGATGAAAACCACCTGCCGATCATAGACAAGGAGATATTCGACAAGGTTCAGGATGAGAAGGAACGAAGAGCCTTGCTCAGGGGTAATTTAGTTGGGGACAGGCATAAATATAGTAACAAATATCCTTTTAGCGCCAAAGTTTTTTGCGGTGACTGTGGGAATATATTTAAAAGAAGGCAATGGAACAGCACGAATACATCAAAGAAGGTTGTATGGCAATGCAAAACTTACATAATGGACGGTAAGGATGCCTGTAAAGCCAAAGCCGTCGATGAAAGTGTTTTGATGGATGCATTTGTACGGACATTCAACGGAATTTATGAAAACAAGCAAAGTTTTATAAAAACGTTGACTGAGAATATCGAAATGATTATTTTGCAAAGACCAGAAGGTAATGAAACCGAAACTTTGGATAATAGGATTGAAAAGTTGAAAAATGAGTTAAAGAGGCTTATCCGGTTTCAGGTGAATAACAGCATTGATTCAGAGGTCTATAATGAGGAGTATAGAAGCATATCTGAAGATCTGGAGGAAGTACGAAAGAAAAGGTTGGAGCATGAAAGGGTAATTGAATCAAAAGATGGGTTGAAACAGAGGTTTGACGAAATCCTAGATGCTATAAACAGCAGGGATTCACTACTTGAAGAGTTTGACGAAGAAATATTTAATGCGATGGTTGAGAAATGGTATGCTACCCTCAGACAGGACAGTGAAATAAAAAACTGTTCAGTCTGGGGGTAATTATGTTATGCCACAACAAAGAAAAATACCAGTAGAAGAGATGATACGAATAGTAGAATTGTATCTCTCGGGGAAAATAGGATATACGTCAGCATATCAGGAAGCAGGCGTATCTGATGAAACATTCAGGAAGTGGCTTTTCCGATACAAAACAGATGGACCATCAGGATTTCTGCCGAAGGAACACAACAAAAGATATGCAAAAGAGACCAAGCTCTCAGCTGTTCTGGATTATCTGGCAGGAAAAGGGTCGAAATGGGAGATCTGTGAGAGATACGGGGTCAGAGATAAAAGGGTGCTTGAGCATTGGCTGAAGGGGTATAATCGTCATAAGGATTTCCGAATACAGACAGGAGGAAGCCGAATGACGAAAGGCCGAGATACGACTGGACAAGAGCGGATACAGATTGTAAAAGAGTGTATATCCAAGGGAAACGATTATGGAGGGATAGCACTCAAGTACCAGGTTTCATATCAGCAGGTCTATACGTGGACGAAGAAATACCGTGAGATGGGAGAATCGGGATTAGAAGATCGGCGAGGACACCGCGCCGGAACACTGCCGAGCCGAACACCTGAGGAAGAACTGAGAGACCGGATAGCTCAGCTTGAACGGGAAAACTTTGATCTAGAAATGGAGAATGCACTGTTAAAAAAAGTGAAGGAATTGGAGAGGAGGCGACACTGAGCTTCGTAAGGTATCAGTCGGCCTATGAAGCAGTGAAACTATTATCTGAGGATCGGTCATTTGCGGTATGGAAGCTCTGTGCCTTTTTGCACATTACCCGGTCAGCCTATTATCGATGGCTGACGCATCCGAAGAGCAACCGCGAGTTGGAGAACGAACGAATTGCAGACGTTGTTGAGAAAATCCACAAAGAGCATCCTGATATGGGATACCGCAGAATACGGGATGAGCTGGACAGGCGACACGACGTTCATGTGAATGATAAACGTGTCCTTCGGATCAACCGTGCCCTTCATATTAAATCAACCATTAAATACAAAAGGCACGGTTGCACCAGGAACGCGGCATCGCCGGAATACATAGCGAAGAATTATCTGTTACGTCAGTTTCACTCAGACGCGCCAAACTCGAAATGGTTGACCGACGTGACAGAGTTCAAATACTACGTAGGGCCGGAAGTCCACAAAGTATATTTGAGCGCCATCCTGGACCTGTATGATCGGCGCATTGTCGCCTATGCCATTGGTGATCGCAACGATAACAGACTCGTTTTCGATACCTTTGATGCTGCCGTAGCCGCCCATCCTGAAGCACATCCACTGTTTCATTCGGACAGGGGGTATCAGTATACAAGCCGCATTTTTCACTCGAAACTGCAGGCCGCAAAAATGAAGCAAAGCATGTCCAGAGTGGCTCACTGCATTGATAATGGACCGATGGAAGGCTTTTGGGGTATCCTGAAACGCGAGAGGTATTACGGGTACAAATTCACCAACCGGGAGCATCTTGTTCAAGCCATTGCTGATTACATCTTCTATTATAATAATCGGCGTTTACAGCGCCGCTTGTATATTATGACACCGATGGAGTTCCATATGCAGTACGTAAAGGCCGCATAAAGAATTGCTACCCGCTTTTTAAACGGGTAGCAATTCAGCAAACTTCGTTCTATTTTTTCATTGTCCTCTTGACGGGGTGCACACCAAAAATAGAAATTCTCACACCATCGCATTTTATTTTTGAATTGAAGAGCGGGATGAGGGTGGAGGAAATCCTCAACTAGTTCATTAATTCTTTACGGTTAGCGGTTTCTGGAATTTTCTCTAGCCATCCACTTTCAATCATTAATTCTGCTCCGTCCTTTGCTAAAACAAGAACCTCAGCTGATAACTTAGCGAAGGTAGATGCTAAATCTTTTCTCGCGGTATAGGGTGCTGAAAGTCCGTATTCAGCAACAATGGTCGCTATTGCTACGGTGACGTGAGCTGTTATTAATTTGTCACTATGTGGAGATTCCGTAGACTGGGTCACTAAATTGGAGGATATGGTCGGCTGAGGTAAATCTTCATCCTCTAAATAAGAACCAAGTTTCTTTAGTTGTTGATCAGCAGTTTGTTTCGCTTGGGATATAAAACGCTTTACCTTCTCAGACTTAACTACTTGGCCATAACCCAAATTCAAGGCTTTCAATAACTCCTTCGTTTCCATCACTGTGACTAAATTACCAATTTCCATGGCATTAAGAGGTCGTTGATTTCCAAGACCTAAAATATTACCTAGATAATCTTTGTTATGCACAAAATCTACCCTGTCTGGAGTCACAATGGAGGGGGCTTTTAGCAACAACCCTTTTGCAATTAATACCTCCGTTGCTTTTTGATGGACCTCCTGAGAAGTATCTAGGGCTCCGGAATAATAACTGCGAAAATCAGAACGAGAGGACGCAGCTAAGGATTTACTATAATTTATTAAGATGAACTTGTGCATAAGTCGAGTATATTTAAGTGTAAACGACTCGGAAAACAACTGTTTAGCATTGATATCGACATCCCTTTCACCATAGGCTTCAGGGATAGGATGTTGAATTGAATTATAGATGGCCTGCATTGTGCTTACCCGTTGGGTTGAGACGTCAACTGCGCGTTGTAAGACAGCGTGAATATCGGGGTCTTTAGACTTAGCGACATAATATTTGAGAAAACACACAGACATCGATTCAGCCATGTAACTCGTCCAAAGGTTCCCAACCTCAGAAGCTGTCGGTAAAATATCTGCCAAATTGTGTTGTACAGCTCCAAAAGGAACCTGCTCGGTATTACCTTGATTATATTGTTGTTGTAAGTCGTTCATAATCGAACCCCCATTATTATAATCTACTTACTATTATTTACTCTTTGATTTGATATATTCTTCAGGTTTCTCTATTCAACGACTAATAATAGCGATGATCTTTTCCCAGATTGTTTACAAACGGCAGAAGATCTTACAGTAGTTTCGGTGGATATTAATTATTTACTAACACATACTAGAATAATAATCAAAGGAGGCAATGGAATTGAAACATAGAATCAAGGATTGGGTAATACTCTCCTTCTTTTCTGGAATAATAGGTACGATTGCTATGGACGTGTTTAATTTCCCTTTCTGGAAAAGTAAAAAGACAGAATTCATGTATGGCAGTTTAGCTGGATCAATCCTAATGCTAGGGAGCAGAACTAAACGTAAAGAGAACTTTTTAATTGGTCAAATCTATCACATGCTTACTGGAGGTTTGTTAGGTACATTAAATTTTCTTATGCTGAAATTTAGTGGTAAAGATCATTATCTTATCAAGGGGTTTTCCTTTGGGGCAATCATCTGGGGAACATTAAATAATGTAGGTCAGAGTCTAGGATTATTTCATGTGAAAATGCATAGGACTGCAAGTTTTTATGTATCGTTGATAGCTAATGCGATATATGGAGCAGTAACGTCCTATGCAATTGTGAATCTAGGAGATCCTACTATGTTTGAAGAAACTACAATGCTAGAAAAAGCGAACCTATCCTCGCGACCTACACCGAAATTTATGGAGGAGACTTCAAGTTATCGTGAAACAGAAACACCGCATTATACTCAATGAGCACAAAGGAGAGGTGTAGACTATGAACATTCCAAAAACAAAAGACCGTATGTTGTTAGGTATCCTTGCTGGGGGGCTAGTTTTTATAGTTCAATCTATATTTGATTATGCCTCTGTTAAAAATGGAATCTCTAAACGTTCTTACTGGACAACAGCTGCTGGTGTGTGGGTAAATAGTCGTAGGCAGGCTGGGAAATGGAATGGACAATTATTAGGCGCTTGGATGACTATGGGATTAAATTTATTAAATGGTATATTTATGGTCTGGATGTTTACCAAAGTCGGATTGAATAAATGGGCAGTAAAAGGAGTAGTTTCAGCGTCGGCTTTTGGAGCGACTATAAATGCTTTATTAAGTGGTTTTGATCATAATAAAGTTGCACCTAAAGATAGCAATAGTAATCTGTCGTATGCTTTAACACATATTGTTACTGGGCTTGTGGCTTCTTGGAGCATAGTTGCATTTGGAGATAAATCACTATTTAACGAACGTCGAGTTATAGCAGATACCGCAAAGAAAAAATCGACATCCTCATTGCCTAATAACTTTGAGGATGTTGTAAATAAAGAAGCAGAACCTATTTTCTGGCAATAAAAAGAATCACACAAAGATCTTCCTATTAGAATGGAAGATCTTTATATTGTGTGATTATGCAATTTTGTTCTAAATTCTATTGTAATTGTCATATGATGAGTGTAAAATTTGTAGATTGCAGGAGATATAATCAAATATCTCAACTCAATCTATTTAAAAGAGGGTTTATGACTTTTACACAGAAGGAGTACAATATGAGAAGAGATCAAAGATTAAGAATTTGTGACAAGTTAATTGACCAACTAACAGTTCTCAAAGGATTCATACAACTGGATAAGATAAATAATAAAATTGATCATTCAATTGTTATATTGAACGAGGTAGATAATTTGGAAAAGATCGTAACTGAGCTTGTGAATCAATTAACAGCCGAAGAATAGCGAATTGTAAATTCCATTGTGAGGAGGGGGATCATTATTGTGAATAATACTATTTTAGTTGTTGATGATCATAATGGTATACGCCGACTTATGTGTGTATTTTTGCAACAAGAAGGTTTTAGTGTAACGGAAGCTTCTAACGGATTATTGGCGTTACAACTTGTTATGGAGGAAAAACCTAGTCTGGTGTTACTTGATCTAAGGATGCCTGGATTAGGAGGTATGGAAACACTAGCTAAATTAAGAGAATTAGCACCAGAAACAATAGTAGTAATAATGAGTGCATACTATGATTCCATCGAGATAAAAAAAGCACTTGAAGAAAGACTGTTTAAATACTTTATAATTAAACCGTTTGACCTAGAAGAAGTTGGTATACTTATAAGAGGCTTAATGAATAAAAGTGAATATCATAATGCTCTATAAATCCAGCATCTTTTTAATTGGAATAATTAATGCGTTGGCTGAGAATTGGTATGCTACCCCCAGAACGAACAGTTTTTTGGGGTCATTTCATCTGGGGGTAGCATACCAAAATTCTCACACCAGCGCATTTTGTTTTTGGGTTGAAGAGTGGGTTGTGCGTTCAACGGAAAGATAAAACCGAGCAGCTTATCTATCAAGAAGGATTAAAGCACCGGAAGCAATAGCGAGCAGGGCTAATATCGTGCCAAGGGCAGGTATTGGAACGCTCACTAATTGCACCAGACCTGTCATGATGAGCCAGATGCAAAACAATGGCATACCCAGGTTTCTCTTATTAAGTCTCATATTATTCACTCCCTTTATGTATCCATAATTAGTGATACCGCATAGTTTTTTCATATAATACGCAGCGATATATTCAAACTAGGTGCCTCATTATTACTAAAAGGATTTCTATACGTATATGCCCCTAGAGTTGTAGGCGTGACAATCCAAGGGTAATCAGAATGAAAATATATAGTATGCCGCCTACCTGGATAAAAAGAGTAGGTCGCGGTTGCATTTCGGCTATCTACATAGGCAATTTAGACCTCACATGTGATTGAAGGGTCTAAATTGCCTATGAATGTGTTTGTAACCTACGGTACAGAATACATCGTTACATCGATATTTTTTCAATTATTCCCCAACAGCTCTTAATGCTACAGCCACCTCTGCCCCAAACAATATAATTATGCAGACGATATAGACCCAGAAAGTAAACAGCATAATGAAAGCCAGACTCCCATAGATGATTGCGTAATGTCCTAAGTTCAGCGAATACCAAGCGAACACTTCCCGAGAGAGGTATATTCCAATTGTCGAAACCAAGGCGCCAATCAAAAGATAGGAATTTCGGAATGTATGTGACGTTGGCAAAAATCGATAACAAAAATAGCAAGTCAAAAATAATAGTAACGGAAATGACATACGAGAGATGTCATGAAAAAGTGCTAGCCAAAATGTTATGTTGCCTCTCATGAAAATTCTTTGTATTAAGTCAAGTGATACCGTTGCTGCTAATGATGTAATGATGGTCAAAGACAATAGTATTCCGAGCATACTAAAGCCCACTAGGTATTGCCTGACAAATGAACGCCGGTTCCGGCTTTCCCATATCATATCAAGAATCTGCTGAAATGAGACAAATCCGCCCATAGTACTCCACAGCAAGCCTATCAGTCCAACTATGCCTACCTGGTCCGAACCCACCGCGATCAACCTTGACACGTTTTTCACAATGTTGAATTTGGCATCTGGCAGGATGGGTACATAGGATTGAACAATATCTGACAAGAAATTTTGCACTGATGTATTCGGAATGAAAAATGAAGCGCCATATATAAGCAGAAGAGCCAAGGGAATCATAGCGGAAAGTCCGAAAAAGGCAATGACGGCAGCCAAGGCAGCGATATTATGTTTGATGATTGAGCTTACGAGACGCCGTATAAATTTTCCTAAAGGTATTAAATTGAAATAGAAATACATTTATATTATGGCCCCTTCCCATGCGATAATGTTAAGTTGAATTGAATTGGAAGGGAAGAGTATCATTTGAGCATCTTTAAATGGTTTTGTGAGAACATCCGTTCTTAATAGGACTGATGAGAAAGCGAGAAATGTTCAAGAAGTTATTAATTATGAATTGTTTCTAGACGTTCTGAAGTACATAAAACCTGTAAGCAATGCAATTAAAAGCAAGACTATTGTGATATAGTACAATAAATTTGTATCTGTAAATGTAAGTGCTGACATTAAAAAAGATGGTATTAATAGAGATAATGCCCAAACGCCAATAAAGAGTATTAAAGGAACTGAACAACCTAATAAGACGATAAATCCTTTACCTCTCAAAAATGAAATGATGAGACCGATCAGAGATGAACTCAGACAAATCATAAAAATATTCACGAACATACTATCACTCCTCCCCCTACAGGATATGTTCTAGATCTAATTATATGACAAGCTCAGACCCTTGCATATGTATAGCTGGGTTTTAGTGATTTATAGCTCTTTTATACGGACAGGGCACGTGGAGACGATAATAGTGCTATATGTGTGATTTATGAAAGCCCTGGTATGAGCGGGTTTAAGAAGGGATATAGTCTTTTTGGAGTTAGAGGTGTACGGGGAAATATATTTGCTAGGTCGTTTTTTATGAACGGTCTAGCTTCTTTGTATTTAATTGGATTATTTTTGCTATCGCGGAAGGATATGAGGGAAAAATGCAGAAATATTAGAGAGGAATAATTTGGGCGATTAGAAAGCCAATGAATGGAGGAGTCATGAGACGATCACCTTATTCTGATATTGATGTAGTGAATGGTTGTGTAACATATAACATGAAATCATGGGAAGATTTTAGTAATTTCATTAATAAGCACTTCGTTACATACTCAAAACAGTATATATGGAGAGGGCAGGAAAAAAGCGACTGGCTACTCGAATCTAGTTTAGATAGATTACTTAAAAAATTCAATAGGACAGATAGGCCTTTATTAAGAGTGAAACATTTGGATAATTTTAGATATTCCATCAGAGGAAGATGCGAATTTTCATCTTCTAAGTTATTGGAGGATGAGTGTTGGGCATTGGGTCAACATTATGGCTTGGCCACACCTTTATTAGACTGGACAAATTCCCCTTTTTTCGCTGCATTTTTCGCTGTTAATAACGTACCACTTATCTATCCAAATACAATTGATAATGGGTTTAATGAAAAGAGTTTCGCAATTTTTGCATTGCATAAATATAGTACCTTAGAAAAAAACGAAAAAATGGATTTAAGTGAAGAAATGTCCTTAAAAGTGATTGATTCTTTATTTGATGGGAATCCAAGATTGGTCAGTCAGGGTGGACTATTTACAAAAATACCAGTATCAAGTGATGTAGAAGCATGGGTCGAAGAAAAGTTTTCCGGTTTCGAAGATTATGAGATTTTAATAAAATTTATAATTCCATATAAGGATATTAAAAATACTAGAAAGATTCTTTCTCTATTAAACCGTATGAATGTTAACCATCTCTCTTTGTTTCCTGATTTGCAAGGGTCATCCTATCACTGTAATACTATGCTTGCAGTTCCTTCATATTAAAAATAGCCTTAATGTTTAAGGCCTAAAAGACTGCCAATTTGAACTGTGATCCAAGAAAGGTCCCTGATTTAGCGGCGTAAGTAGACGTACCGCAAGCTCTCCACACACCCGTCTCGCAGTCAAACCATGCTCGATGCATATATCTTGGGTAGCCCCTCGGAGGGTGGCTATCCCACGAAACGTTACGTTCGTATATGTATAGGTAGCTAGTATCTCTACTAAGGAAAGTTCGAATCCAGTCCATTAGAGTACGTAGTAGTGCTGCTATATCAGGGCTGAGTGAAAGACTAGATATGGGCGGGACGTAGAATAGAATATTTTTTTATCGGGTCATGGTGTGTACGGAAATATAGAAATGTTAGAGCGGAATAATTTGAGGGAGTAGAAGCCTCAATCAACAAATATTGACTTCGGAAAAATGTCCATGGGTCATGGTATAATGGCAAGGTTGGTACTGACGAAATAGGAGGATTTGGAATCATGATAGAAAAATATACACAAGAAGAAGTAAATGGAACATTATGGAGAGCTTGCGATACCTTCAGAGGAAAGATCGATTCTTCGACTTATAAAGACTACGTCCTGGTAATGTTGTTCATTAAATATGTAAGCGACATCTATAAAGAACATAAAGAAGAACTTATGGATAAATACAACAATGATGAAGAAATGGTTCAAAGACAAATGAGCTATAATCGATTTGTCCTTGATGAAATATCGACCTTTGATTATATCTATGATAAAAGAAATCAACCTGATATTGGAGAAACCATCAATAAAGCTTTAGCTCATGTGGAAGAAGAAAACAAAACAAAACTTAGAGGTGTGTTTAAGAACATTGACTTTAATTCCGAATCAATTCTTGGCAATACGAAAGAACGTAATTCCATGCTTAAGCATTTACTTGAAGATTTCAAAGACCTAGATCTTAGACCATCGAGGCTAATCGAAGAAGACGTTATCGGTAATGCCTATGAATATATGATCGCTAATTTTGCATCAGATGCCGGGAAGAAGGGCGGCGAATTTTTCACGCCCTCAGAAGTATCAGAGCTATTATCCAGACTAGTTAAACCAGAAGAAAATGATCGTATCTATGATCCTACTTGTGGATCAGGGTCACTTCTTATTAGAGCATTTAATAAAATTCCTTCTGGTAAAGCTCAAATTTATGGTCAAGAAAGAAACGGTCAAACGCAATCGCTTTGCAGAATGAATATGTTCTTACATGATATTGATGACGCGAAGATTGCTTGGGGCGACACAATTGCTAACCCACTTCACATTGAGAATGACAAACTGATGAAATTCCAAGTAGTCGTAGCAAACCCACCATTTTCTTTAGATAAATGGGCAATGGGTTTTGCAGGTGAAGGTGATGACAGGGAATTCAAAATGGAAGAATCACTTGATCCCTATAAAAGATTTAGCTGGGGAGTGCCACCAATATCAAAAGGAGATTTTGCATTTGTCCTTCATATGCTTCATTCCTTAGCAGAAGGTGGCAGAATGGCTGTTGTTCTACCTCATGGTGTTCTATTTAGAGGAGCGAGTGAAGGTAGGATCAGACAACAAATCATAGATATGAATTTACTTGATGCTGTTATTGGACTACCAGCTAACCTATTCTTTGGAACGGGTATACCTGCATGTGTCTTAGTATTTAAACAAAATAGAGATCAAAAAGACGTACTCTTTATCGATTCATCGGCAGATGGATTCTATGAAAAAGGTAAGAATCAGAACAAGTTAAGAGAGGAGGATCTTCAAAGAATTGTGGATGCATATGAAAAGCATGAAACAGTTGAGAAATTTGCTTATGTTGCGACAATAGATGAAATAAAAGAAAATAACTATAATCTCAACATTACAAGGTATGTTGATACTTTCGAAGAAGAAGACACGGTGGATATGGAAAAAATAGCTGAAAAGATCACTAGTATTAAATCAGAGCTTGCTGAGGTTGAAGCTAAGATGTTTATGTTTCTAAAGGATCTTGGGTTGTAGGGGGATGGAATTTTGAATGAGAAGATAAAAGAAAGAATTGAGCGGATAAAAAATAAGAGTTTTCCAGAAGGATACAAGTTAATTGATAGTGCTATTATCCCAGAAGACTGGATTTTAAATAAAATAGTTGATACATGTCCTTTACAAAGAGGGTTTGATTTAACAGTTGATAGTGTTAACGAAGGCCATTATCCAGTGTGTTATTCCAATGGAATATTGAGAAGTCACTCAGAGTTCAAGGTAAAAGGACCTGGGGTAATTACTGGAAGGTCTGGAACGATCGGAAAGGTGTTTTATGTCGAAGAGAAATTTTGGCCTCATAATACTAGTTTATGGGTTACGGATTTCAAAGGGAATTTTCCTAAATTCATTTACTACTTACTGACTTTTATAGATTTAAATAAATTTTCAGCGGGCACGGGAGTGCCAACTTTAAATAGGAATGATGTTCATTCATTTAAAGTTGCAATACCACCTATCCCCGAACAAGAAAAGATCTCGATAATCCTCTCAACTTGGGACAAAGCCATAGAACTTAAAGAGCAACTCATCGAAGAGAAGAAATACCAAAAAAGTGGGCTGATGAAGAAGCTATTAACTAGTGAAGTGAGGATGCCGGGGTTTGAGGGGGAGTGGAAGGAAGTACGAATTGGAGATTTAGTTGAAGAGGTAAATAGAATAGAAAAATGGGAGGATGATAAGCTTTATGATCTCGTAAGTGTTAGAAGACGATCTGAAGGTTTGTTCCATAGAGACTCGTTATATGGATATAAGATTGCTACAAAAAACTTAACGCCGATAAAAGAGGGCGATTTCCTTATTTCAAAAATGCAAGTGGTTCATGGTGCCCTAAGCGAAGTGAAAAAAGATTTTGAAGGATATTATGTTTCAGGATCATATATAATTTTAAACTCAAGGGAATCTAAAAAATTTAACATAAGATTTTATCATTATCTAAGTAATCTTCCTGTGATGTACAGAAAAGCCCTTAGATCGAGTTATGGCGTTCATATAGAAAAGATGACATTCAATTTAAAGTTGTATTTAGGAGAGAAGATTTATATCCCTTCTGATATTAATGAGCAGAATAAAATAGTTCAGATATTGGACTGTCTAACAGAAGAAATAGCTTTACTAGTAAATGAACTTGAAACCCTTAAGATACAGAAAAAAGGCTTAATGAAACTCCTATTAACGGGTATCGTCAGAGTACAGAGTTAAGGGTCATATATACACATAGAAGCGAGGTGTATCTTTGAGCAGAGCGAAAGACTACGATGAAATAAATATATCCCAGATTCCAGCTTTAGAGGTTCTAAGTAAATTAGGCTATATTGTTTTACCACCGGAAAAAGCAGAAACTATGCGGAGCACTCTCTACAATGTCATCCTAAAAGATATTTTATATGATCAATTGAAGTCTATTAACAATTTTGAATATATAGGGAAACATTATAAATTCTCAGAGAAGAGCATTCAACAAGCCATGCTCGACCTCGACGAAGCTTTAACAGACGGTCTGATTAAAACTAATGAGAAGATTTATGACTCTTTACATCTTGGCCGCAGTTATCCAGAAAAACTGTCAGAAATGGATGGAACCAGATCCTTTAATATTAATTATATTGATTGGGAGGATCCAGAGAACAATGTTTTCCATGTAGTCGAAGAATTCAGTGTGGAAAGAGAAGATGGTCAGGGAACGATAAGGCCTGATCTGGTACTGTTCATTAACGGCATTCCCTTTGGAGTGATAGAATGCAAAAAAGCTTCGATATCCATTGCCCAAGGGATCAGTCAAATGTTGCGAAACCAAAGCAAGGAGTATGCTCCGCAGCTTTTTAAATTTGTCCAAATTGTTATGGCTACGAACAAGAATGAGACACAGTATGCCACTGCGGGAACGCCTAAGAAATTCTGGTCCTTCTGGAAAGAGGAATCTGAAGAATACAAATGGTTCGAAGGAGAACTGAAAAAAGTGGTTGTTGGAAGAATTCCAACCATTCAGGATAAAAACATCGTCGCCCTTTTCCATCCAAGAAGAATTGTAGAAATGATGCGCTTCTTCACCCTGTTTGATAAAAACGTCAAGAAGATCGCGCGCTATCAACAGTACTTCGCAATCAAGGAAATCATCAAAACGATCAAAGAAACAGACAAGAACGGAAACCGCCAATCAGGGGTTATTTGGCATACTCAGGGTTCAGGTAAGTCACTGACTATGGTCATGCTTGCGCGCTATATCCTCTCCGAGATGGCTGAGGTGCACCCTCAGGTACTCGTCATTACAGACCGTATTGAACTCGACAGCCAGATCCATAAAACCTTTAATCACTCCAGGCTAAAAGCTGAAAGAGCTTCTAGCGGTCGCAACTTGGTCGACCTGATCAACAGCAATGGAGCGGACATCATTACATCCCTTGTACATAAGTTCGATACTGCGTCAAAACACCAAGAGCCTGTTAAATCAAAGAATATATTTGTGCTCATCGATGAATCCCATAGAACACAGTATGGGGAACTTCATATCAAAATGAAAAGGGTCTTTCCCAATGCATGCTATATAGGCTTTACTGGGACACCACTTATGAAAAAGGATAAAACCACTCTCAATAAATTTGGTAGTAGAATGATTCATAAATACACCATTAAAGATGGCGTAGAGGATGGGGCAATTGTGCCGCTTTTATATGAAGGCAGGCTGGTTGAACAGACTGTTAACCGTAGTGCCATTGATAAACGTATTGAGATGATAACCCGCAATTTAAACGAAAAGCAAGCTGAAGAATTGAAAAAGAAATGGAGTAAATTTGAAGCAATCGCTTCATCGGAACAAAGAATCAGGCTCATTGCAGATGATATCTACGTTCATTTTATGAAGTTTTATAAAACTGAAAATGCCCAGTACACGGCTATGCTGGCAACAAGTTCTAAGTTTGATGCTATACGTTATCAAGAAGCCTTTGAAGAATTTGGCGATATCAATACTGCGGTTGTTATATCACCCCCCGATCAGCGGGAAGGCTATGAAGAAGTAGACGAAGAACCAAAAGACAGAGTGCTTAAATACTGGAACAAAATGATGGCTGGATACTCAGATCCACAGAAATATGAAGAACACGTTAAAAGCGAATTCGTAGATGGTACTGAAATTGATATTCTTATCGTAGTGGACAAGCTCTTAACAGGATTTGATGCGCCAAGGGCCTCTGTTCTTTACGTGGATAAGCCCATGAAAGAACATTCACTTCTACAAGCTATTGCTAGAGTCAATAGGCTGTATGAAGGCAAAGACTTTGGTCTTATCGTGGATTATCGAGGGCTTATCGAAGAACTGGACTCAGCAATGAAAACATACTCTGGCGCTGGCCTTGAAAACTTTGATGGGGAAGATATTGCAGGTGCTCTAGTAGATGTTATCAGCACCGTCGGTTTATTGCGTCAGGCATACTCGAATATGGTAGCTATCTTTAAGAATGTAAAAAATAGAGATGACAAAGAGGAGTATGAACTGATTCTTGCCGATGAAGGCATTAGAAATGATTTTTATAATGAACTGAGTCAGTTTGGCAAGTATTTAGGTGTTGCCCTAGAATCAGAGCATGTCTATAATGCTATTGGTGATAAAGATCTTGCCCACTATAAAAAAGAACTTAAATTCTACCAAGAACTTAGAGCTGCTGTAAAAATAAGATATTCCGACACGATTGATCACAAAGAGTATGAAGCCAAAATGAGAAATATCATGGATACTTATATCGCGGCAGAAGACGTCATTCAAATCACTGCACCTGTAGACATCCTGAACGAAGAAGAATTTGAAGAAGAGATCATGAGACTCGGTTCCCCAAGGGCAAAAGCGGACGCTATTAGAACGAGAATGACAAAGAGCATTAATTCGAAATGGGACGAAAACCCCATATTTTACAAGAAATTCTCTGAGCGAATTGAGGAAATTATTAGAGATTACAGAGAAAAACGCATCTCTGAAGCCGACTACCTTGCAAGAATGCATAAAGTTAAGGATGACTATAGAAAAGGATATTCAGGGGCATCCTATCCGGAAAAGATCAAACATAACTTTCATGCACAGGCATTCTATGGGGTGACAAAAGAAATTATTTCAGAGAATATTGATGTCACAGATAAAACTGATATTCTAGCTGAACTTGCGGTCGATATGGATCTCATCATCGGAAAACATTGCAAAGTAGATTGGCACGATAATCCTGACGTACATAAAAGAATATCGCAGGAAATAGATGGTTTACTTTACCTTCTGAAAAAGAAGCATTTCCCCGAGTTGACTTATAAACAAATAGATAGGATCATTGAGGCTGTTAAAACCGTTGCACTTAGAAGGTATTAGGAGACGCATCATGGAAAAGCATACGATAAAGTTTGGTGAGAAAGAGATCGAATTTGAACTCCAAAGAAAAAATGTTAAGAATCTCAATCTTAACGTTAAACCGGACATGACCATTGTCGTTTCAGCAAATGAAAACGTACCATTAGAGTTTGTTCTTAATTTTGTGAAGGAGAAGGCTCCTTGGATACTTAAAAACGTCAGTTATTTTAAAGATGTTCAGCCGGAGAATTCAACAAAGAAAGACTTTGTGAGTGGTGAATCTTTTAAATACTTAGGAAAGCAATATCGACTTAAAGTGGAAGAACGGGACTCTGATGAGTACGTAAAGTATTTCCAGGGGTTCATCTATCTCTACGTTAAGGACAGAAAGAATTATAATCGAAAAGAAAAGCTTATGAATGATTGGTTCAGGGAAAAAGCTGGTCTTAACTTCAAAATGAGCCTAGAACGCGTCTATCCAATTATCGAAAAGTATGGCATTAAAAAACCTGAAATTCAGATAAGGACGATGAAGGCAAGATGGGGCTCATGTGTTAAAGATAAGAATATCCTCCTTCTGAACTATGAGTTAATCAAAGCGCCCAAGTATTGCATTGACTATGTTGTGCTGCATGAATTGATCCATTTTAAGTACAGAAATCATGATGGTGAATTTTATAATTTTATGACTTCACTCATGCCTGATTGGAAACAGAGAAAAGAGATTCTGGATGAGGAAGTCGTGCGGCAGTTATAAGGAGGGTTAAACCCATGGCAGAAATCAAATTCGAAATCAAAGAAACAATCGGGGTCCTATCAGAATCATCAAAAGGCTGGTCGAAAGAACTAAACCTTGTTAGTTGGAATGATGCAGCCCCAAAGTATGATATCCGGGAATGGTCGCCTGATCATTCTAAGATGGGGAAGGGTGTTACATTAACAGCGGAGGAGCTAAAGAAGTTACGGGAATTTCTGAGTGGGTTGAGTCTCTAGAAGAGTTGAGTAGAAGATTATTGTCAATCTGACGCTTATTAATTAAGCGTTTTTTTGATTTAAAAAATTACTCAATAAATTGGAGGAATTTAGTATTATATCAAGAATTGTCATATAACATGAGAAGTTTGCTTGCTGTTAGCAAAAAAAGTGAGTAGCACAAATTATATGAAGAAATGAACACTTCTGAAAATCATAGAACTTTTAAAGGGGAGGAGATGTATTAGATGAGTTTCAATATTGAAGAAACACGTAAACTTGTATTTCAGTACTATACAACGGCTAAAGAAAAGTCTGGTATTATTAGTAAATCTTTTTCTGAGAGAGCTGAAGCTATTTCAGACGTTATTCCAGGATACAGCGCGAATAAGATGGATTTTGGAGATTATTTAAAAGATAACTTTAGTCCGTTATTTATCGATATCCGTGATTCAACGCATCGAGCTGTAAATATGGACCCAAAATATACCTTCATATCAATGCACGCATTTTTTCCTGGTGTATGTAACGTTATTGAACAGCACGGGGGGTATGTGATAGATTTTATGGGCGACGGCGTTATGGCTTTGTTTGGAGGTAAAATGTCAAAAACATCTAATTATAATTCAAGTCAACAAGCTGGATTGTGTGGATTGCACCTTTTAGAAGTTGTAAATAGTGTCATTAACCCACTTTTAGACAAGGATAAGATATGGAAATTTAGTTGTGGAGTTGGTGTAGATCACGGCCCGGTCGTGGTTACAAAAATTGGCACTGATAATAATTTTGATGTTAAAGCGTTTGGCGTTTGTATTAACAATGCAAACAAGCTATCAAAAGCGTTTAATAAAGTTATTGTCAGTAAAGGTGTAAAGAATTTATGGCCATCCTCTGAAGGAGGGAAACTACGATTTAATCCGTTTGGAATTGGAGAATCAACCGGTTACGAACTTTTAAAACCAGTCTAGAAAGTGGGTCTACATATTGGATAAAAAAACACAGTTAGAGTACTTATATAAATCGTTAGAAGATGTACAAGGAACCATACGTTTTACAGATTCTAAGGCAGGGGCACTTATTGCTGCGTCCGGAGTATTGTCTGTCTATCAGGTGCCATTGGGTCAGGCTATCCTGGTACATTTCAAATTGCCCATAACAATTTATGCAATATGTACGTTGGTCGTTAGCACAATAAGTATTTTTAGCTTTATATCATCACTTTTAATAGCATTTAAGTCAATTAATCCTATGACATCACCGGAAAAACACATTTTAAAGGACAACTTAACAGCTAACATACCTTTTTATCTCAACAATATTGTTCCAAAGCAATCTTTTATTGACTGCTTGTATGAAAGAAAAACTAGTCATCTTAAACATAGTGCAAAAATTCTCTTTGAGAAATTGAAAAAAGACTCCATCTCGGAGGACCTGTTAAAAAGTCTAATAATTGAACTTTGCAAGGTTTCCTATATCCGCGAAAAAAAAATATTCCGTGTCTACTCAGCATATAGACTATTTGCTCTCGGTTTATTGTTTCTAATCATTTCTTCATGGATGGCCCACTCGATTCAATGGATATAATTCTTACATAGAAAGAAAGTGTAAAATTATGGGGCTCAAGGAAGAACTTTATGAAGAGATAAAACGCATATTGGACTATGATTTGCAAGTAACGAATTTAAAACGCATACCGTCTAAAGGTGACCTAACTTTAGGAGAAACTGCTGCTAAGATTCGAACAGCTGTACTTTTTACAGATATTCGAAATTCATCGATTTACGCTGACACTCATTGGCAAAAAACAACTTCAAAAACGATAAACGCTTTCCTAAATTGTGCATTGAGAATTGTTAAGAAAAACAACGGAGAAGTCAGGAGTTTTAACGGGGATAGTCTTCTGGCTTTATTTGATCCTAACAACTCTCCTTGTACAGGGGCTGTTACATCTGCTATGGAATTAATATGGGCAGTACGAAACATTATTGCGCCGTCTGTTTGTGAGAAAGGATACATTGAAAATTTTGACATAGGTATAGGGATAAGCTTCGGCGATATATTATGTTCGAGAGTTGGCATTCGAGGTGAAGACAATAATGATTTAATATGGACAAGTTCTACAACAAATTTAGCTGCAAAAATGGGGAATCAGGCAAGTAAACCATTCAACATTATTATTGACAACAAGGTATGGGAGTCGATTCCTAACAAATTAAAATTAAATGAAACAAGGTTACTACCTCAAAATAAATATGAGGGATTAACCCAACTCACCCCGACCTTCCCTCGTTTAACTCCGGGGCCTGCTCTATCATTAAGACCACCTCTTTTACCTTTCCGCACAAGTTATTGGGAAGGAACAATAATGCCTTTTGCGAAAGGACTTGAAAAGGTCTATAAAACATCATATATGATCCCGCTCTCATAAAAAAGCTCTTTGAAAGAAATTATTTTTTGTCTTGTTGGAATTCCCAAATAAATAGCCCCACATCATTCCCAGATAAAGGGAAGGGTGTCCCTTTGCTAGGTAAAGAAGCCCTGAGGTAGTTAAGTGATTTGCTGGGTGGGTTGAATTTGTAAAATAGAGTTGAGTAGAAAAACTTTATCCTGACCAATGTTTTCGACGCTGAATAAGCGTCTTTTTTTATATATCGCAATAAATTGGAGGATTTTAGCAGACTACAAAGAATCTTACAATATGATTACTCACAGGATGAGCAGGAACTATAACTAAGTATGAAAACACGGGAGGCTTATTATGAATGCTTTTGAGGAATTAGAGTTGCATGTTAATGCGCTGGTAAGTGTTGTGGATTCCGATCCAGCTTTTTTTTCCGCGGTTAATCATTACGTGAAACAATTTCAAAAAACTTTGTCTAATTCTACAGTACTACCAGCTCAATCGGATTTTCAGCTCCTGACGAGAAAAATAGATGAATTCTATGAATCATGGCGACCTACCCATACTCCCGGGGTGATGTACTTTTCACCACAACAAATTAGTGACTCGGACCCAACCGTAAAAGAAATAAAGGAGTTGGTTACACGGATGGGAAATATGGAACAGTCAGATTTTGAAGCGCTGTTCCCCATCCAACAACGACGCCAACAGATAGTACCTGATACAAAAAGTACAAGCCCTTGTATATTTGTGGGTCACGGGAGAAGTAAACTATGGGCGAGGGCTAGGTTATTTCTTCAAGATGAATTGGGCTTACCCACCGTAAGTTACGAATCTGAATCCCATGCTGGAGAATCAATAGTCCCAGTATTGGAACGAATGTTAATCCAGGCAAGTTTCGCCATTTTAATCCTAACCGCAGAAGACGAAACGGCGGATGGTACCAAAAGAGCCCGGCAAAATGTTATTCATGAAGCAGGGTTGTTCCAAGGACGTCTGGGGTTTAAAAAGGCTATTCTGTTAAAGCAAGAGGGAATAGAAAATTTCACAAACGTTGATGGACTTCAGTATATTGGTTTCCACGGTGACCAGATTGAACAGGCATTTTATGACCTGACCAGGGTTTTAAAAAGAGAAGGAGAAATAAGCTAATCAGTATGCTAGTGTTTAACATGATCATCAAAGCTGCTGTTCGAAATGGAGTCATTGAGGCGCGTGAACTAATTAACCAATCAAAACGCATATTGGAGTGATCATAATGTACATAGCTTTCCCAGCAGATGAAAAAGTCAAAGCCCGATTAGATGCTGTCTGCAAATCGCTCAATATATCCCTTGAAGAGTGGTTCGAGACCGCTTTGATAGAATCAGAGCATGGCGTTTTGACTAGTTTACTTAGCAGCAATTCCGAAGATCAATCAGGATGGAAATGGGATGCTAACCTTTGTCGGTTCGTTCGAAGTAATGAAGCTGAATAAGACCTATTGACTGGGAGGTAATACTCTGAAAAAAGTATATAAACTCCTATTGTTTTTCTGCGCGTTAAACGCCCTAGATTACATAACCACCATGCTAGCAATAAGCCATGGGGCAGTGGAAGGTAATCCAATAGCAGATTACTTCGTCGGTAATAATGCTCTCCATTATTTCAAGCTGGTCTCAGTAGGTTTGCTATGCATTTTTCTAATTCATATGGCCAAAAGGAATTTGAAGAACCAGCAGAGTGTGATTAGGGTACTGTGGGCGACGAATTTGCTATTTGGTTTAATTTGTATTTATAACGTGGTTGCGTATTTTATTCAGAAGTATGATTTTGCGCTGAGGTAATATATTAACTCTCCACTGCACTCATAGTTGACCCAAGGACGACCCAATAATAATCTAATTGTTAAACTCTGGTATATTAGTTATGTGTGAGTTGTCGAACAAAGCATAGAGGTTCGGAGGCTTTATATTAATGCAATAAGTTAGGAGTGGTTTTTATGCTTATCGTAGATCGCTTTGAGGGGGACTGGGCAGTTATTGAATACGAGGGAACGACCTTTAATCTCCCACTCACTCTTTTGCCTCGGGACGTTAAAGAGGGCGACGTTATTGCCATAAGTATTTCTGTTGACCTATCGATTACCAAAGAGCGTAGGCAAAAAGCCGAGGAAATGATGAAGGGCTTTTTTGACAAATAGGAGGTAGTATCTTGGTTTTGAGGAAATCCAAATTGTTATGGGCGTTCGTCTTATTAGTTTGCATAGTCTTGTTGGGTAGTGGTTGCGGAAACAAATCGACACCTACTGCCCCGGATAGCACTACCGGCACAGCTAACACCCAGAAGTTAGCCGAACCAAGCCAGGCGTCCACCAGCAGCGAAACAGCCAAGGACACACCGCCAAGCAACCAATCAACTGCCACGCCTTCGCCTACCCAATCACCCCCCACGTCCACGCAGGTAAACGGAACCTTGCAAGTACATTTTATCGATGTCGGTCAGGCAGATAGTATTCTCATTAAAGCCTCAGATGGCACAGCGGTACTTATCGATGGGGGCAATAATCCAGACGGACCTGACGTGGTAAACTATCTGAAATCACAACAGGTTAAAGTGCTAGCCGCAGTGGTAGCTACTCACCCTCATGAGGATCATATTGGTGGGCTTGATACTGTGATAAAGAACTTTCCAGTTAAAGCAGTCTATATGCCAAACGCTTCATCTACAACAAAAACGTTTGAATACTTTATCTCAGCTGTTACCGCGGGTGGTGCAAAACGAATCCAGGCTAAAGCGGGTGTTACCCTTGATGTTCCTGGGTTAACTGGACAATTCATAGCCCCTAATGGGAGCGCGTATGAGGAGCTGAATGACTATAGTGCAGTCTTAAGACTAACCTTTGGGAAAATAACCTTTCTATTCACGGGTGATGCAGGGGAACTTTCAGAGAGCGAGATGCTCAAGAGTGGTCAGAGCCTGAAAGCGGAAGTGCTTAAAGTGGGTCATCACGGGAGTGCTACATCTACCAGCAACGCATTTCTAAAGGCTGTTTCACCCGACTATGCGATTATCTCCGTGGGAGCAGGCAATGACTATGGGCACCCTACTGCATCTGCCTTATCCAGACTAGGTGGGGCGGGGGTTATGTTGTTTAGGACGGATCAGGATGGAACCATCGTGGCTACCTGTGATGGGGAGACGGTAACTTTTAACAAAAAAGGCTCTATGCCTTCATCCGCTTCCCCGACTACATCGCCAACCCCAGCAATCCAGCCCCCTGCTTCGTCTGGTTCTGTTTCTATTGCCAGTATAGATTTGGGCGGAGAAGTAGTGACACTGGTCAATAATGGCGGTTCAGCAGTGGATTTAACTGGGTGGAAGATAGTCAGTGAAAAAGGAAATCAAGCGTATAGTTTTCCCGGCGGTACGACCATTCCCCCAGGTGGGACATTAAAGGTTCTGAGTGGCCCGAAAGCGGTTGCCGGCACAAGTGCTCTGGTATGGACAAAGTCGAACATGTGGAATAATGATGGTGATCCCGGTGCTCTATATAATTCCCAAGGTAAGGTCGTATCTAGTAAATGATTGGGCATTTAGAAATCATGACCTCCTAAAATCCTATCTTCACTATGGAAAAGGAGGATACGCATGCTCTCACCTAACAAAACTCTCGGTAAAAACATAGCGTATTATAGAAAAGAGCGTAAGCTTTATCGAGCAAAATTTGCCGCCACTGTTGGCATGAATACTAACCATCTCTATTGCATCGAAGCAGGACGGATATATCCCCAAATATGTATACTTGCACGGTTAGCCGCTGAGCTTGGCGTGCCAATAGATGAGCTGGTTGGAAATGAAATTGTTAGGTAAAGTAAATTGGTTGGTCAGAATCAGGATTGACGTATACATGGTGATTAGGTGTGAAAAGACAATTCCTATTTGCTACATGGTTTATGAGGCCAAGCAAATGGGCCATTGCACGAAAGATCTCCAGACGCGGGGATCTTATTTAATGTAGCATTTTACACTCGCTGTGCCATTATTTGGTGAACGTTTTCCCTTTACAGAGAACGTTTGTTTTTATATAATAGAAACAAACGTTCTGCGTAAAGGGTGAAGTTATGAGTCGACGGATTATATTTCATATTGATGTAAACTCCGCCTATCTATCATGGGAGGCTGTTCACAGGCTTCAGCATGGCGACCCCTTAGACCTAAGAACCGTACCTTCCGTAGTTGGTGGCGACCCGGTAACTCGTCATGGCATTGTATTAACTAAGTCGATCCCTGCCAAAAAATATAACATACAAACAGGTGAGAGTATATTCAGTGCTAGTGCAAAATGCCCTGGTCTGGTTATTGTCCCACCAAATTATTCGCTATATATGCAATGCTCTAAAGCGTTTGGTGATATTCTCCGTGAGTATTCATCTTTGATTGAACAGTATAGTATTGATGAGTATTTTGTGGATTTCTCGAACATGGAACGACTATATAAAGACCCGGTGGAAGCTGCTTACATAATTAAGGATCGGATTAAGAATGAGCTAGGTTTTACTGTCAATGTTGGTGTCTCAACCAACAAGATCCTAGCTAAGATGGCATCTGAACTGAAGAAGCCTGATAAAGTACACACAATTTTCCCAGACGAGATCGCATCTAAGATGTGGGTGCTGCCTATTGAGGAACTGTTTATGGTTGGCCGTGCAACTGCGAAGAAGTTGAGGAGCAGGGCTATTTCAACGATTGGTGATCTGGCTAATTATGACCCTAAGCTAATCAAATTATTTCTGATGAGCCACGGCATGTTGGTCTGGAATTATGCCAACGGAATCGAATGCAGTCCAGTGAGGGAAAATCGCCGACCTTTAATCAAAGGCATTGGAAACTCCACAACAATTGCTTTCGATGTGGAGGATAAGGTGACTGCACATCTGGTCTTGTTATCATTGACAGAGACTGTAGCCGCAAGGTTAAGGCAATCGGGCTATTGTGCTAGGTTGGTATCTGTTTCATTAAGAACAAACGAGTTTTATAATTGCTCACACCAAAGGAAGATCTTATCGCCAATTGATTGTACAAACGCGATACATGAAGTGGCTTGCGAATTATTTGACGAGCTTTGGAAGGGTGAACCTATTCGCCATCTGGGAGTTCGTGTTTCTGAGCTGTGTCAAAATGATTTCAGGCAAATCTCACTATTTGAGAAGGATTACGAGAAGCAGAGAACGGTTGATCGAGTAGTAGATTCAATACGTCAGAGGTATGGGAATGGCTCGGTGTTTAGATCCGCATTTTTGAATAGCGGAGTTCGCTTCAGTACGGGAGGAACAGTCGATGATGAGGAATATCCGATGATGTCTAGTCTATTGTAACTATTAGAACTAGTTTGAATGAATTCATCGACATCGCAATCGTCGTAAGGTAGGACTCTACCTTGATTTATTGAGACGATCATGCACATTTTGTGCACAACCGATTTCTGAATATTGTGGTGCGGCGGAATATCCATGAAGGTTGAAAATTATTAGAAAGTACAGCTCTTTTGTCCAGAAAGCTTCGTCTTGAAGAATTTGTGAAGTAATTTTTAATGCGTGGTTGAGAAAATTGAAATTCTCACCCCACGCATTGTTGTTTTACAATTGGTGAATGGAAATGGAAATTTTTAAAACTGAACAATTTTTCTAAGTGAATTTAATATTCTCCATGATGTTAAGAGTGCCGGCATTTCGTGAAAACTTTTAAGAAGATAATTGAAGAAGGATCTCTTAATGAACTTTCAAATGATGAATTATATAATGAAATTATTTCATCATAACTATCAATTTTCGTTTAGTTTATAAGGACAACACCATGTAGCAGGTCATCTTCTTCAATTTGGTAGTAACATTTCTCCATCTTAACCCAAATCTCTTGCTTGACGGCTAATTTGCGTGTTATATTTATTAATTTTTTTCACTTTCAGCTCAAATTTTAAATAGTATTGTTTTATTAGTCCAGTTGAGGTAAAATACCCATAGAAAAATGAAACACTATTTATAAGAGGATGGGAGCTGGTCGCCCGTGTTAGCTAATTTTGTGGAATTCCTAAAGTCCCAGAACAAATCCCTCAACACCCAAAAAGGTTATCAAAGAGCTGTGAAAGACTACTTCGATTGGTTCTGCGAAGCCTACGACAAAGAACCAATCGGAATTATTAAGCAAAACGTGGAAGATTATAGGTCCTTCTTGCAAACAAGTATGCATCAGGCTGCAAGCACTATTAATTATAAACTCAGCTGTCTGAAAAAGTATAACGAGTTCTTGGTTAAGGGTGGAGCCCAGAAGGATATAGTAATAACCAACAACATGATGATCAAAATCCGACAAAGCTTAGTCTCTCCTACTGTAATATCCCAAAAAGATATTATCCAACTTAGGCAGGTTATTCTTGAACACGGCATAAAACGTGACTATGCACTCTTTAATCTACTTGCTTATACAGGGGCTAGAATTAGCGAGGCCTTGGGTGTCAGGCTAACAGACTGCGATAATATCTGTCAGACAAAAGTACTTATAATCAAACAATTCAGAGAAACAATAGAACTTGAAATCATGAACAGTAAGTTTAATAAGCAACGAAGGGTTTTCCTTAATGATACGGTAATAAGTAGTCTCAATGATTACATTGCTAACGAAAGAAATAAATATAAATATTCCACTGGTAGTGAGTTCCTGTTCGTTTCAAACAAAAATCCTAATCTAGACCGAATTACTGTAAACCGAATGTGGCAGAAGTATTGCTCCATTGGGAAACTACCTAACATAACTCCAAGACAGGTACGACATTTTTTTATTTCCAATGCCATAATGGAACGAGGGTATACACCGGCACAAGTCAGTATTATGATGGGACATTCCAATATCCATTCAATGTTACGATACACAAGTGTCGCAAAAGAATAAACTGAGGATTTGCACTCCATTACTAAAATGAAAGTAATACTACAAGGAAATTGTAAGGGTAATAATTATCCGAATAATTGTATTGATGATTGTGTTACTTGTTCTCATTTTCACCCTCATTCGGAATAAACCGTGGACGGCTTATTATAACAAGATGTTACTATTTCTGTAAGGGTTCTAGGCTTGTTTTGAGTTACCCTCATACACACCTAGACGTGTTCCATTATCGAATAGGAGCGCGTGTGTACCTTTTTATATAACTTGAGCCTAGGGACGATGATTTAACAACAGGCAAAGGATTAGTATTAGAGCTTTTCAACACCTGCTTAATCATTATGGTGTTAAGCAGGTGCGCTTAGACTTACTTTCGTAAATGAACTGTATAGAGAACATGTGAACATTTCAAGAAGCAACCGATAATGCGTTCTCTTAAGTGAGTACGCCGGGTCATCATCGTCCCAATTGGTCCCCTTATGTAGTTTTAGTTATATATACTCACAAGCAAGTGTAACTTTTTGATGGGAGCTAGGTACAGCTACTAATACATATTCTCAAGAAGAATGGGCGGTGTTTATATGGGGGTTATTACTGCTAGGGAAAGTCGATTGGGAACAATTTATGAGAAATACAGTTCGAGTGGGGATTTAATTCAGCAAACTGGAGCAATGGGGTTTATTATAAAGGATAAACTGGAAAGAACTCACTTTATACTAGTAGATTGGAATGGCATTAGGATAAAGGATGCAAATAAATATCTTAATGTTACACTGATGAATAAATCATATAAAAAGCGCGAGTCTGCATTTACTGCCCTTAAACACCTCTACGCCTATGTAAAAATATTCAACGTATCTAATTACCAAAAAGGGTTATCTGAAATAGAACTTGTCAACTTAACAAATTTCTTAAAAGGTGGCAAAAAAAGAGGAACCATTTGGGATTTTGATTTAGGCCCTATTCGTCGCAATGAAACAGTTAACAAATATTTCGCTGTGTATAGGGATTTTTACGTCAAAATCTTTTATATTAAGGATTCAACGATTCAAGCCACTTATGTTGTATCTTATGAATCTGGTGGTGGCTTTTTGGGACATGCAGACAAAAAAACTGTTGAGGGATTTGAGTCAAACTTAAAAGTGTTCCATACCGAAGAGTTACCTGAGTATATAACTTTTGAACAATATGAAATGATTATAAAAGTAATCGAGGAAAAATACACTTTGCGTGAAAAAGTTCTAATTAATCTTATGTATCGTTTTGGCTTGAGGTTGGGGGAAGCATTGGGTCTAACATTCGAGGATGTCCGTGGTAATCTCTTATTTATAAGGAACAGGTTTACTGACAAACCGTACCAAAGCGCAAAGAGTGTAATGAATATTAAGTCCAGGGATGATTATAACGACCCAACTTACCATGCAAAAGGAAACGGCGGCGGTTTTCAAGAGGTTGTTATCGACTCTGAAATGTCTCTATTGATCGAAGACTATATTGATGAGTCAAGAGACCCGTTTCTTCTCTCCAAATACCCAAAGAAACGGGAAAATTATGAAAAGGACGCTAAGGCCGATAGAGTAACAGATTACCAAGGACAAAATTACTATATTTTCATCAATAGAGGGCTCTACACACCGTTATCAGGTAAGGGTTGGGGAGATATCTTGAAGGAGATTTTTAAAGAGGTTGGCCTTGAACCTGATGTGGAGACTAAAAAGAAAGGACTTAGCCACTTGTTCAGACATGGCTATGCTATGTTTAGAGCTCACGTTATGGGTCATAACGAGCAAGAACTCGCAGATGATCTTCGGCATAGCGGTACACATACAGTGATGCGTTATTATAAACCTAACGCTAAAGATAGAGCAGTCACCCTTAGGAAACAGAATGAAGCAATGAAACGAGGAGGCATATCCTTCGGTGAATGAGTTTCAAGAAGAGATCCATAAGTCTTATGTTTCATTCGTCCATTCGGAGATTCAAGATAGAGAATTAAAGTCCTCGTTATTGAGGTTTGGTGAGCCCCATATAAAATCAATAAACTTCGACAACCTGTCATCCAGAAAAGTTTTGCATAGGAAGAAAAGAAAGTATATTGATGCACTGGAGTTATTTGTACAGGAATTCGAGGATAACTTTACGTGGGAAAGATACCCTGCTTTATTACAAAAATTTGCAAGAAGGTCACTTTTAGCACAAGCCCTGAAAGCATTTTACGATTTTGAAGGGTTTCGTTTTGAGAATAGGTGGCAAGTTGAAATACGACGGTCATATATAACTTCGGTTGATTCCAAGATTCAAGATAGCGAATTAAAATCCACGTTGCTAGAGTTTGGTGAGTCTTATATTCAAACATTTAGCCTTGAAGGGGTCGAGGCCCATGGAAAGAAGGATAGATACAAGAAAGCATTGGAGTGGTTTATTACAGGAATTGACGATAACGCCGCTAGTATCTCTGACTTAAGTTGGGAGATTTACTGTGTTTTATACCACAAGTTTGAGGACAGGTATGTGAATCCGAAAAAAATTTTACAAAATTTTTATCTTTTCATAGGGGAGAAATATAATCAACATGAGGTCGCTACTTATAGCCATTTGTTCATTGGTGAAGATATACATCGGAAAGGCAATGCCGATTTAGGGTTTAATTCAAATTATCCTTTAGGTTCAAAACCACAACATATATATTCATTTTATGTAGATGTCGGAAGGTTTAGAGAGGGATACTTTAGTAATATAAATCTAAATACCGATAATACGCTAGTGCATAATTGGTTGGCTATATTTCTCAAGCTATACTCTCGTAAATATGACTGCGAAAGTTCATTAACATTGTATATGAGAGCATTTGTATATTACTTCAATGAAAGCATAAGCGATCAACCTCCTGAATCTACGAGTCTTACATATTTTTCGAAGGACTTATTTGTAAAGCAATTGGAGTTTTATAAACAAATTGCCAAGAGGCACCGAGATAAAAGTGAACAGTTTACCAAAATATTCCAAAGATTATTAAAAAGTTTTTATTTAATAATTGACGAGAAATATCTTAAAGAGAATTCAATCCCATTGTTCAATACTGTTGATTTTAATTCGACAGTGATATCAGGGAGACACTTCATCCAGCATTTAGAATCTGACTATCTGTTTGTATATCTTGCTCCGCAAGACCCCATACCTCTGAGTGACAAATGGCTTCTAGTTGATGATTTAAACGTTAAAAACGCCAGCGCAATACATGGTAAATCTCTGCATTCTTTAGATTTCTCTAAAGTCGAGGACGAGGAATTGAGAATCCAATTGAAAAGCTATATATGGGCATCTAAAGAAAGTAACGGTTATGCAGCAACCCAAGTAATCACATTAACCCATTTTATAAATACAGCGGTTAACAACTATCAGAACAACGTAGTCCCTCTTCGCGGAGAAAAGGCACTGTTTTCAACTCAATTTATCTTGAATTACCGGGCTTACGTCGAGTTAAGACCAACTATTTACGGAGATGGTCATCTTCGGTCTGTCTCTACAATTAATGGATGCTTATTATCAATCAAGAAATTTCTAAAACACCTCAGTAAACGATGCTATAAAATCAACCAACTAACCCTAAAACAGCTGAAGGGTTTAACTTACGATAAATATATGGAGGGAAATTCTTTTACCAAAGAAGATTTTGAAATCATTAAGACACTACTAAGAGAAAAAGCGACTGATTTAGATGGAAAATTGAATTTTATTATTTTCCAATTATCCATACAAACCAAGCTCCGAGTTGGCGAGATCCTTTCCTTAGAAAGGAATTGCATTACTTCAAAGACTGAACAACTCATGACCGGAACAATCAGCTATATCTCTAAAGTGTCAAATGGCGAGTATATAGAGTCCTCTTTTCTTATTGAGGATATCAATCTAATTGAAGAGTCAATTCGCCTGACAGAAGACCTAACAGCGAACGCCTCCGAAGACTTGAAAAAATTCATATTTATACATCGAGCGTCTTTCCATAGGCGAGTAGAATTGATTGGAAGTAACTATGCTCGGTGGTTTAACATTCTATGCAAAGAAAACAATTTGGATTATACCGCGTACAATGCCCGTCATACATTTGTGGATCATACTTGGCAAGCAGTTGAAGATGGTAAAATGTCCGCAATAGAAGCGAATTATACCACGGGTCACAAATCGGAGAAGATCCCTACTAAAAATTACCGGAAATTCCAAACAAAGCGTTATCTTGAGGCGTTTTATGAAGTGCATATTGGGAATGTAGATATCGAGGGCAACATTTTAAAACCCGAAGAAATTGAAGGGCTCCAACAGGTGGAAGATGGCGCGGGTGCTTGTACTGGAAATGAGTGTATTAAGCTTATAACCCTAGACGCAGATGATGATGATCATGTGTGTTTAAGATGCAAACAGTTTGCAACAGCGATCAGCAGAATCCCTGTTTTCGAGGAGAAGGTAGAGCGTTATTCTAGGAAAAAACAGGAATCGGAAATCCGAATAGAACAGGAATATTATCAAAATTTAATTGATCTCTATTCGGCCTATCTAATGGAATTATCCGGAAATTTGGAGGCAAACTAAATGGTAGAGCAAATAATTCTTGCCATCAACGAAACCGACTGGTATTCAAAAAACGTTGCGCAAACCCTGTTTAATCTTTCGGAAGGTACGGGGCATGCCCCTTCCGAGATGAAATATATTGAGTTGAATATGCAAATAGCGCCTTCGGTGAATTTTGCTAATAACTTTTGGGATTTCTCTGGTTCTGTTAAGCGTAAGTTATATGATACCAGTTTTTATAAATTCAATTTTAAGGATATAAGAAGTACGGGCTTGCGTTTCTTGGCTAAGCGATATGTCCTGCGGTCATTATTCGATGATCGAAACAGCTACAGCTCGGTGGAAAGTGGATTTTTAACAGTTAAAAAATTTATCAAGTTTTTAGAATCTCATCATATTCAATCACCTGGCGCTATTACTTCTCGTCTCTTGGAGATTCATTGGTCTGAAAGAAAGAAATACCTTAAAGAAGCGGGCAAGGTACGTGTACTAAAAGACCTTAGAAAATTCTTGACGGAAGTTGATAATGTAGAACATACTTGGAGCGAAAACGAATTCGAGGAAGTGTTATCTGATTACAATCGCAGCCTAATTAAATACCAAATAGAAAATGACAAAACTCCCAACATTCCCAACGATTTATTCGATAGGATAATTTCTTGTGCTATTAAAGACCTGGATGATGAAGAACTCGATGTAGCTCAAAGAATGACAGCTGGTAAGGTTGTTTTGTTTTCCCAGATTGGAATGCGTCAAGGTGAGGGGAAGAAAATGGAGACAAACAAGCTGAGCTCCGAGTCTATATTTAACGGAGCTCAGACAGCGTATGTTATGGAATTCTGGACTTATAAGACAACACGTTCTAAAGATGGAAGATGGGCTCAAACGAGAATGACCCCGCAAGCTGTTAAAGCATATGAAAAGCTAGATGAACTAGGTAGATCCATCAGAGAAAAAACAGGCAGTTCGTTATTATTCCCTAGTGCTCGCGGGAAGGAGTTTAGCAGTAGCGGCTATCAGTGTCCCTTCATGACATTTTTCTATCGTCATCAAGAGGATTTAAAGTTTGATACACTAAGTCATTACGAGCTAGAGAATCAAGTTAAAAAGACAACGGTAAAGAAAGCTCATATAAATAGTTCTCGGTATATACCTGATGATGAGTCGGACAATGAGTTCTATTATATAAACTTTCATCAATTCAGGGTCGCGGTTGTCAATAAACTAAAGGATAAGGTGTCATTACAATGGATTAAGATCCATATGAACCACTTAGAAGAAGAAATGACAAAGCATTATTTCCGAGATGATAAAAAAACAATAATCGAAGAAACGTTTAAATTCAGAGCATCTTCAAATGGTTTACTGGAGACTAATCCCGATAATGTTGATTCCGCAGAAATTAAAAAGGAACTAAACGATCCATTCTTTAAAGAAAATTATGAAGCCATTAACAATTTCCTAAGAAGAAAGAAACTTAGTATCCATAATGACCTCAAAGAAATTGTAAAGGTTCTTTCGACCCCTGTAAGGGATATGGAGCTTGGTTATTGCCTCAATGCCTTGGGTCGTGTATGTGAAAGACAAGAACGCTTAACCTTACAAGAAAAGTGGTACTCAGCACGGGTTAAGATACCTAACATTGTTAATTTGCCCTTTACATATAAACGATTCGTAGAAAAAATGGTACTCGTGGAACACAATGAAAAAGTGACTGCGAAGAACCAGCTATATCAACGTTCTTATGAATTAGAACGTGCGTCACTAGAGAAGCTGTGCATAAATAGTCTATACCCTGAGTTAGAGTTACTAATGAAAGAGATAGATTTAAACGGCGTTGAGCTTATTGTTAAAAACTATCCTAAATTAGAGGATATAATCAATAGCTTTACTAGGATTGAAACGGAGTGTTTGAAATGGATGCCGAAAGCACCGATAGCTTAGTTGCCAAGTTTGTAGAAGATTTAAAAATCAATAATGGCAACTATTATGACCTTAAGCCTTTGTTTAAGGATCAATTACGACAAATAGAAGGCTGTTTGCAAGAAATGGTCTCCGCCCGCGAACAAATTGCAGTGGCTTTAAAGGAAACAAAGCTTAGCGCGTCCAAAATAGCCTCTTCTGCCGAAATTTCCAGAGCACATATAGATAATAACAAGGATATATTAAAGAGATATATCGACTTAAGGATTGAGCAAATCGAAAACGATGACACGTTTTCCTTAAGCAATATTAAGAAAAAGCAAGAACATTACGATGAAATAAAGCAATGGTTAAAAAGGACTCAGAAACACCTCTTGGAAAACGAGGTATTAGAAAGTAAGATTACCCAGCTAGAGCATTTAAACAAGTCTCTGCAAAAGGAACTAGATGATAACTATATCAAAGTAAATAAACTAGAAGTAATCATCGAGAAACTCAATCATAAACTAAGAAAGTCTTCTGAGAACTCTACAAACATAGTCTCACTTCGTTGATGTTCCTATAATGCGAAAAACCGCAGATTTCAACTGCGATTTTTTAGTATATACCATTAAGATATAGATTCAGCTTCCCTGTATTCCTTTAAGATCTTGTAAAAGGTAGTCGTCTTTAGATTAAGTTGTCGCATGTACTCAACCGGAGTTATCTCATGGCCTTCCAAGTCCCATATAGTTTATGAAGCGACTGTCTTTGGGCTTTTGTCAGAGCGTTTAAATCAATTCTAGGACTGCCCAGCTACTTTCCTTCAGCTTTGCCGGGGTCACTCCCTCGCGTTGCCTTAAAAGCATTCTAATGCCGTTCTTGGGAAGCAACATAAGACAATAGGTTAAGGAATTAGTCTTCTTATAAAATTTGTAACTTTGTACATGTCTATTACTTCACATCTTTAAAATTCAGTCTTTTTATTTCAAATAATTTATAGTATTATTTATACATATATATTACTTCTCATAATGAATAATCCTCAGAAGCTCAGTAGAATCTAAAAATGTATAATTTTAAAGAGTGATAAAGAGGGTCAGCTTTTCGTTGGCCCTTTTTATTGCTGGCCTATCATGTTATTAATAAATAAAAAGAAAGAAAGAACGGAAATTCACAAAGATATGATTGTAGGACCATAATATAAGTGGCTGAATTTGAGTATTAAGCACTCAGAACGGGGGATATATTTTGGGGTGAATCACGTTTACTGTAACGTGTAGGGCTTGAACCTTTAGTCCGAACCCGTCAACTAACCTCGTAAGCTAAGAAAGGTGGATGACATTTTGGGTTCAACCGTAAGAAAATGGGGGAGTCTGGTAGCTCTCTCAGGTATTATTCTGACATCAGGCCTTACTTCGAGCACAGTTTCCACTCAAGCAGCGGTTCAGGAACAAGTTTTTAGTTCCATAAGTAGTAAGAGCAATGAAGAGATTATTCAGGAAAAGATGAACCGTTATAACCTTGTATCAGCTAAAAGTACTCTGCCAAAACAAGCAGAGGTTCAAACGAATAATCAAAAAAATAGTACAGTTAGTGATCCTAAACCGGATACTGACTCGACAAAGGTAGATGGCCAAGCTATACCGGAAAATAGTCAGACGGATAAGACGAAGACTAAGCCAAAGGATGTGTCGACGGCAAGTACCGCCAAAATTATAGTTCCGGAGAAGAAAACAGTTGCTGCAACAGAGCCAAAGGTTTCGCAGCAAGTATCCAGAGGGAGCGCAGAAGTTGATAAGCTCATTAGCCGGGCTATGAGCTTACAGGGAGTTCCCTATCTATGGGGTGGTACGACAAGAGACGGTTTTGATTGCTCTGGTTTTATACAGTATGTATTTAAGGCATCAGGAGTTTCTCTCCCCAGAACATCATTTGAACAGTATAAGGTGGGAACGCCTGTCAGCCGTGATCAACTCAAACCTGGAGATCTAGTGTTTTTTACCACCTATAAACCAGGGGCATCGGATGTGAGAATATATATTGGTGGAGGACGCACACTCGGTTCTGCCAGCGAAGGGGTAGGCATCCATAGTCTTTCTGAGAGCTATTGGTCCAAGCGATATATTGGAGCACGCAGGGTTTTATGATTTTAGGCTGTATGAAAATGAATTGTTATTTAAAGGCGGGTATATGATGGGTTCAGAATAATTTCACCACCATCATCCACCCTAGCACACAAGGACAGTGACTCCACATGACAGGGAGAACTGCCCTTTGTTTAGTAACCTCCCGGTAGAACTATATGGCAAATTAAGTGGTAAATATTGTGCATCTTCATGAGAAATTCATAACTTATTCATAATTAAATCGAATCTGAGAGTTATACTAAAAATATAGAAGAACAGCATTGGTCATTAAATACTTAAAAGGGGGAGAGTTACATGATGATTGGTTTAGTCCTATTAATCTTTATTGGATATTACATGTTTAGTTCATCGAATGCTGGAGGGTCATGCTGCGAGGGTCATCAAGCTCAGTCGAACAACTCACTGGATATATTGAGTGAACGATATGCACGCGGTGAAATTCAGAGAGAGGAATACCTCGAGAGGAAACAAGAACTGTCGGGGAAAAAGCAGCAAATATCCATTAAAAAAGGCTAAATAGACGTGAACTTTATGAATGACGAGAGACTTCAAAGGTTGTATTTTATCAAATAGTTCGAAGGAGGAATTTATATGATGGGTGGCTGGGGTAATATGATGGGTAGTTGGGGATATGGTGGTTATGGAAGCGGTGGCTATGGCATGATGGGGATAGGAATGCTTATTTTTTGGATTGGGATAATTTTACTGGGTATCTATCTATTTCGACGCAATGCATCGCACATTCAGTCAGGAGGACTAGGTCAATATAGTGGAATGGATATCTTGCGAGAACGGTATGCACGTGGCGAAATAGATTCCGCTGAGTATCAGAGCCGGAAACAGGATTTAGAAAAATGAGTTGTATAGGAAGGGATCTTGATTATCGAATCAGGGTCCCTTCTTCATGAGAAATTCACAACTTTTTCATGAGTTAATCTTATCTAAGCGGTACACTATGGATATGGAAGAATAGCAGTCAAACCATAGCATAGCAGTAAGCAAATTAAGGAGGAATTTATATGATGGGTAACTGGGGCAATATGATGGGTGGTTGGGGATATGGTGGTTATGGAAGTGGCGGATATGGAATGATGGGGATAGGAATGCTGATCTTTTGGATTGGGATAATTTTACTGGGTATCTATCTATTTCGACGCAATGCATCGCACGTTAATACAGGAGGACTAGGCAAGCATAGATCAATGGATATCCTTCGTGAACGCTATGCCCGTGGCGAGATCGATTCTGTGCAGTATCAAAGTCAAAAACTGGATTTAGAGGGTAAATGAGTGGAAAATCATAAAGGTGGCTGAGGAATTTCTTGGGGAGGGAATTAATAATGTGGCAATTTATTAGTCAAAACTGGTGGATTTTCTTGTTCATCGCAATAATGCTCTTTATGCATCGACCAGGGGGAGCGGGTTGTTGTGGCGGTGGAAAGAAACATGGCAATGGGCACGATAGTCCTGAGAAGGATTTACAAGATAAGAGTTCAGGTGATGCAGGTTGCTGCGGTGGTCATAAGAGTAGATAAGCTTAAGATCAATTATGAAATATTTTGGACCAAGGGATAGGGTAGACACCTATCCCTCTTTCTCCGCTGAAGCGGGAAATCCCACAGTTAAGGAGGATCGACATGCGTAAGGTTTTAATTGCAGATGACTTAGTAAATATGCGCTGGGTTTTTGAACGGGCCTTGAGCAAAGCTGGATATCACGTGGAGACAGCGGAGGACGGGCAAGTCGCCGTCGATCGAGCTTTGGCCGAACGCCCAGATCTTGTTCTTGTGGATTTAAACATGCCGAAGCTGGATGGGTTAAGCGTCCTTAGGAGACTTAAAGAGCATTATCCAGATTTGCCGATTATCATGATGACCGCCCATGTAAGTACTGTTACAGCTGTAGAAGCCATGAAGGCTGGGGTGCATGACTTTTTAATGAAACCCTTTGATATTGAAGAACTACTTCTTACGGTCTTTAAGGCTGTTTGAAGTAGAAGGATTAGTGAACAGGTGGACTTTCTTAAGACTAGGACCAAAGTTGTGAACTGGAAATTGTCATACATGACATAAAATCCCCATGCAACAAGACATGGGGATTGCCAACCGTCAGACCTACTTGGCCGCTTGGGTCATTGACGACATTTTGGGAATAATATACTGGCCGGAGAGTTTTTCATAACACGAGAATGAGTGATAGATAAGCAAAATTCTATAGAAAGCAGGAGAAAGTGACTATAAAATAGAATAGGTTATAATTAATGTAATTACCAATTGAGAAAGGAGCGAATCGAAATTATATGGATCACAAGAATCACAATCAGCATAATCATCACGGACATGAACAAGTTAGCAACAAACATAGTGAACATCCTGAGAATGGCGATAAGAACCATGAAACTCAAGATCATAGCGCACATAAGGGCCCAGTACAGGAGGGACATCATGATCATCATGCCATGATGGTTGAAGATTTTAAGAAAAGGTTTTTCGTGTCATTAATCATTATGGTGCCTATATTATTACTCTCTCCGATGATCCAGATGTTTATGGGTGTCGATTGGAGATTCACTGGTGATGCATACATACTGTTCGCCCTATCCACCATACTATTCATCTATGGAGGGAAACCATTCATTACCGGGGCCAGAGATGAACTGAAGAAAAAATCTCCGGCCATGATGATGCTGATAGCCCTTGCGATAACAGTAGCCTATATCTACAGTACTCTTACTGTATTTGTTCTTCAAGGGAATGATTTCTTCTGGGAGCTAGCTACATTAATCGTCATCATGCTTTTAGGTCACTGGATTGAGATGAAATCCGTGATGGGAGCCTCAAAAGCTCTGGCCGAACTAATAAAGCTCATGCCGGATGAGGCACATCTTATTCAGGATAATGGCGAGACCCTAGATATTCCTGTAAAACATTTAAAAACAGGAGATACAGTGCTCGTTAAACCAGGAGAGAAAATCCCAATCGATGGATTGGTATATGATGGAAGATCAGAAGTTGACGAGTCAATGATAACAGGAGAATCCGTTCCTGTAGCGAAAGAAAATGGCAACGAAATAATAGGTGGTTCCATTAATGGAGAAGGGATTCTAAAATTTAAAGTAACAAGAGTTGGAGATGACACGTTCCTATCACAGGTTATTCGATTTGTGCGTGAAGCCCAAGATTCAAAGTCAAGTACACAGAGATTAGCAGATATCGCAGCCAAGTGGTTATTCTATATCGCTGTTATAGCTGGAACGATAACCTTTGGTTCATGGATACTCCTTGGAAAAGATTTAAGCTTTGCTATAGAAAGAGCCGTTACTGTAATAATAATATCCTGCCCGCATGCCTTAGGACTTGCAACACCTCTTGTTAATGCAGTGTCAACGAGTATAGGCGCAAAAAGAGGCCTATTAATCCGAGATAGAGCGGCATTCGAAAACGCTCGAAACTTGAATGCAGTTGTATTTGATAAAACAGGTACGTTGACTAAAGGTGAATTCGGAATCACTGATATTCATGAACTTGGAATATCTCGGGACGAACTACTTTCCATTGCTTATTCGGTGGAATCAAATTCAGAACATCCGATAGCAAAAGGCATCGTAAAAGAAGGAAAGAATTTGGGCCTTAAGATGAAGGAGGTTAAAAACTATCAAAACCTGCCTGGAAAAGGGTTGAAAGCAACGGTAGAAGGTAAAGACGTCATGGTTGTGAGCCCTGGTTATATGCGCTCTGAAAAGATCGCCTTTGATGATAAACATTATGAAAAACTTGCCCAAGAAGGTAAAACGGTCATCTTCGTATTAGAGGGAAAGACACTTCTAGGCTATATTGCCTTATCGGATATCATAAGAGAAACAGCTAAAGAAGCTATCGATACCTTAAAGGCTATGAAGGTAGAATCCATTATGCTCACAGGTGATAATCAAAGAGTTGCGACTTATGTTGGGGACATACTTAAACTAGATCAGGTCATTGCTGAAGTACTCCCTCAAGAAAAAGCATCTAAAATTGATGAGCTTCGTAAAGCGGGTAAGATCGTTGCTATGACAGGCGATGGTGTAAATGATGCCCCGTCATTAGCTATAGCAGATTTAGGGATAGCGATGAGCGCCGGCACAGATGTTGCGATTGAAACTGCTGATGTGATTCTTGTAAGAAGTGATCCTCTCGATGTAGTAACGATCTTGAAGCTTTCAAAAGCCACTTATCGGAAAATGATCCAGAACTTAATTTGGGCTACAGGCTATAATATCATTGCGCTTCCGTTAGCAGCAGGCATCTTGTATAATCAAGGAATTGTTATAAGTCCAGCTTTAGGTGCAGCTTTAATGTCATTAAGCACTGTAATCGTGTCTATAAATGCAAGACTTCTTAAGATTGATTAATCTTCGTAATCTTCTCTCGTTGATTCTACCGAGTAACTCCAAAAACACTAAATACAAGTGGCCGTGGATTTTTAATCCACAGCCACTTTTAGCTTTTTCGGAAGCTCGACGATGAATTCAGTTTCATGTCCGACTTTACTCTGTACGGTGATCGTGCCTTGATGAAGGTCTGTAATCTGGCGAACCAGCGCTAGACCAATTCCGGTTCCTCCTGTCTCACGAGTACGGGATTTGTCGGCGCGGTAAAAGCGCTCAAAGATTAAAGGAAGGTCGTCTTCAGAGATGCCCATCCCGGTATTCTTAATTCTGATTTGAGAATAATCGGATGATTGGGTAAGGTCGACGGTTATTTGGCCGCCTTGGTTAGAGTACCGATAGGCATTATGCACCAGATTGTAAAAGAGCCGGGTCAGAAGGCGCTCGTCTCCGGACATAGTCACGGGTTCCTGCGAGGCGTGCCAAGATAGAGTTATTTCTTTTTCTTGGATGAGGGGGTTAAGGCTGTGAAGAATTTTTTCTAGAAGTGGCTTTAAGTCCACAGGTTCAGGGTTTAGTTGTAAAGCACCAATTTCCGCGACATTTAAGTCCTTTAGATCGCTGGACAAGTCAACTAATCGGTCAATTTCCTCATGAATGGAGGAAAGGTTTTCTTCATTTGCAGGGAGGACGCCGTCTTGGAAGGCTTCGATATAGCTTTTAATCGAGGTTAAGGGAGTACGCAGTTCGTGGGCGATATCGGCAGTAAACTGTTTGCGGAGGGTTTCTTGGCGATTTAAATTGTCGGCCATCGCATTAAAAGCGTTTGCCAGTTGCCCTACCTCGTCTTTGGAGCGAACGTTAACGCGCTCGTCAAGGTACCCATGCCCAATACGATTAGCTGCTTGTGTTAATCGTCTGAGCGGAGCGACGAGTTGGCGGCTTGTGAAGTAACTGAGGATAATCCCAAATAGCAGCGCCAGTCCTCCAGCAAAGAGGAGATAGCGAAAGACTGCGGATTGGAATTCGACATCTTGGGGATTGAGAATCTGTGCGCTTGCAGGGTAACGGACCTCTGCTGTGGCTAAAGTCCCGAGGGGTCCTGATACTGTAAAGGTTTTTGTTTTCCAACTTGTAGCGGAATAGGAAGACATACTCATACCCATATCTTGTCCATGCATCATCCCTTCCATGGTATTGTTTAATGTGGCTATCAGTTTACCGTTTGGATCTGTCAGTGTAACAACGGTCCCCATTGGGAGGGAGTGAGTAACTTCATTCAGAGCCGTAGGGTCCCATGTACCCTTAGTCTGATAAAGGGCACTCAAACGAGAGGGTAACTGTTCTAAGTTTGTTTCATTTGCCTGGGTTAGATAAGCACTAAACTGTTGTTTGAAGACGAAGTTTACAGAAAGCAGGCTGAAGGTCAGAGTAATGATCGCAATGATTAGGGTGGAAAGAAACAATTTTGTGCGCATCTTATCCCCCCGCACTTTGATTAAACTTGTAGCCAATACCGTAAACGGTCATTATAATTTGTGGGTCGCTAGGAGTCGTTTCAAGCTTTTGGCGAATCTTTTTAATATGAGCATCAATCACACGGTCATCTCCATCGAAGTCGTGGCCTTGAACAATTTCTACGAGCTGGCCACGAGATAACACCCGTCCAGGATGTTTGGCTAGGGCTCCTAAGATTTTAAACTCGGTTGGAGTTAACGAGATTTCCTGATCGTTCAGTCGGATTTCATGCTGGATGTTATCGATGGTGAGGCCATTATCATAGGAAATGACGTCTGCTAGGGGTGCCGTTTCGTTATTCGTCCGTCGTAAAACAGCCCGAACGCGGGCAACCACTTCACGTGGGCTAAAAGGTTTTGTAATGTAATCATCCGCCCCGATACTTAAGCCTTGGATGCGGTCATCTTCTTCGACTTTAGCGGTGAGCATGATAATAGGGATGGAGGAGATCTTGCGAATTTCACGGCATATCTCCGTCCCAGACATGCCGGGGAGCATTAAATCAAGGATAACTAGGTCAAAAGGATTTTCTTTAAACATGGTTAAAGCGATTAGGCCGTTAATGGCCGTACTTACCTGAAAGCCTTCCTGTTGAAGATAGGCTTTGAGTACGGTCGTGATTTTTTTTTCATCATCGACGATTAAAATCCTCATGATCCGACAGACTCCTTCCAATTCCACAAACTTATCTGAGATCATTATACAAGGGAATGACTAACCCCGGCAATCCTGTAGGTCAAACTCATGCCATCCGTACCAACCTGAAGACATCCTGTAATTAGGGTTTATCACTTAGATATAAGAAAGTGCTTCTAGAGGGTTGAGAGAAATTGCTCGGCGAGCCAAAAATATTGAGACGATACCGACTAAGAGTGAGGCGCTAATCGCCGTCAACGCGATCAGGGGGTTAAACTGAAAACTGACTGTTTTTTGAAAAGCGATTGGGCCAAGTAGAATGGGGGTAAGTTCTCCTGATAGATAACCAAGAACTCCTCCTGAAAGACTAACCAAGACGATTTCCCGGATTAGAATGGAATAGATATGACGCCGACGAAAACCGATGGCTTGGAGGATACCAAGTTCCGCTACCCGGTCATTGATGTTACCATACGTAGTTACGAAGACGATCAAAACACCGATAACTCCTAAGACAATAGAAGTAATTAAGGAAAAGTTAGAAAAGCGATCGACACTTTCTTTGGCTCCCTGAACCAATTGAGATATTTCAGCTACTTTGGCTTCTGGCAATAGTTCACTCAAGTAGGCCGCAGTTTTATTGGGTTGAGCCGTATTAAGTTCAATCATGGACCAAGAGTCTATGCCTGTCAGGGCGCGTGAGGTGCTGAAATTCGTAAAAACCCCATTATCCTCAGAACCGCCTGTTTCTTCCATAATACCGACAATCGGGTAGTTCTGATGATTCAGTGCGAGCGTGCTCCCAATCCCTAGATTTTCTTTACTTGCGATACCTGAGCCGATAATAACTTCTTGGTCACCGGGCTGTCGTCCGTTAATCTGCCACCAGGGTTTCATTTTAAGTTCGTTAGGAAAATCGACTCCGATGATCAGATAGCGTTTCTTAGCCCCGGTGACGGAACCGATAATTTTAGGAGCAATTCCGCTGACCGCAAGATCGGGGTTACTCTTAATTCTAGCTAAACTATCGTAGTTTAATTGCTTGACTTCATAATTAACTCCGGGAACGGAAAGACCGCCATAGCTCAGTGTAAAATGCTCAGATTTGGGAGTAATGACGACATTGGCACCATATTGGGTTAAACTTTTCTGTAAATCGTCATGCATGCTTTTAGCCAGCGTATTCAACGCGACCGTGATGCTGATGACTAATACAAAGGTCAGAACTAAAAAGGTTGTTTTTCCTTTTCGCCGGCGGAGGTTTTGAATTGCAATATCCGTAAGTGTCATGGTTCCCTCCTATATCAAAGTTCGAGGTTCGAAGCGCGATGTTCGACTTCAACCTTCACCATCGAACTTCGTTTATACCCTCTTTGATCATGTCTGGAAACACGATCTGAACTTCGTGATCGATCTTCAAAGCATAGCCGCTTCTCGTGCAGCGTGCCTCGAACTTCACGCCTCGTTATTACATATAGCGCAAAGACTCAGTCGGGTCAAGTCTCGCTGCCTTCCATGCTGGATAAAGACTTCCTAGCAGACCGATTAGAAGAGAGGCGCCCAAGGCATAAACCAGCAAATCGGATTGCCAAGGGATAAGAACTTCGGCTTTAACCAAAGCCGATCCGAAGTAAACGGCTGCACCCATCCCAAGAAGGTATCCTAATAACCCGCCTAATAAGCTTAAGAGGCCAGCTTCAGTGAGGACAATCTGAATGATGTGGCGTTTTCGGAAACCGATTGCCCGTAAGATACCAATTTCTCGGGTCCGTTCTTCAACCGAAGATTTCATTGTCATGGTGATCACTAAACTACTGGCTAGAAAGAGAATCAAGGAGACGCTTCTAGCAAATAAGTTAAATTTATTGACGGTAGTATCCCGAGATTCCAGGGTTGACTTTAGAGCCGTCACTTTGGTGCCCTGTAGTTTGTCGCTTAACTGTTGAGTGACTTCTTCGATCGGACAGGTATAACATAAGGCAGCTGTTTCGATAAGGCTTATGGCGTTGGGTCGATTAGCCAGCGTTTGAAGGACCGCTAAATCCATAAATACAGCCTGATCGTTTTCCGCTGAACCTGTCGGTTGGATGATTCCCGCTACCTTGAAGTCTTGTCCTTTGATCGATACATTTTGCTGAAGGGTAAGATTTAGGGAGAGGGCAACGTCACTCCCTAAAATAACTTCGCCTGAGCTCGGAAGTTGATTCTTCGAAAGGCCATCGACTTTCCACCACTTTTTCAATTGAAATTCTTGGGGAAAATCGACTCCGAGCAACAAAACTTCTTGACCCTTGAGGTTCGTGTTGACTAATAGTTTAGGGGCTATAGTAGCCAAGGTTTCCTTATTTTTAATGGTTTGCATAAGTGGTAGTAAGGACATGTCTAGTTCTTTGACCTGAGTCGGAGCCTCCACAGTTATACCGCCAAACGTCATGGCTTCTCCGGTATCTGGAAGGATGAGGATATTGGAACCATATTGATCAAGTTTGTTGGCGACATCTTCTTTCATCGCTTGGGTAGTCGAGTAGAGGAAGATAATTGCTGCCACACCAATAACAACACTGATCACCAATAAGGCAGAGCGCATTTTACGGCGGCGTAAATTTTGAAACGCAATATCTGTTAAACGCATTTAGTTTCCTCCTTAGGACTCTTGAGGAGCTGGGGCTAAAATCCCATCACGAATATAGACTGCTCGGGAAACCCAAGCTAGGTTTTCTTTGTTATGAGTCACCATAATGATGGTTAAACCGTCTCGGTTAAGGACTTGAAATAGTTCCAATAGTTCAGTGGCAGTTTTGGAGTCCAGGCTTCCAGTCGGTTCATCAGCGAATATAATGGCGGGTTTATTTACAATAGCTCGAGCGATTGCTACCCGATTTTGTTCTCCACCGGATAATTGATTTGGTAAACGAAGGGCTTTACTACCTAAGCCGACTTTTTCGAGGACAGTGTGAGCCATTTCTTGTTGTTCTTTTCCCGGGCGAGAAGTTATTGCCAGAGGGAGCATGACGTTTTCTAGGGCCGTAAGATAGGGGATCAATTGATATTGTTGGAAAACAAAGCCGACGTATTCGTGCCGAAAATCGGCTAACCGTTCAGGTGCTAAGGCGTAAACATCAATATCGTCGATTATGAGTTTACCAGAGGTGGGAGGATTTAACCCACCCAGAACACTGAGTAAGGTGCTTTTTCCGGAACCGGATGGACCCATCAAGGCTAAAAATTCCCCTTCAGCAATCTCTAAATTAATGGCCTTTAGAGCTTCGACAACCCCGTCTCCACCTTTGTAGGTTTTAGTGACTTCACAGACCTTTATTAAAGACATAAAGCGACACCTCCTAAGTTGCAAGAACTAAAAGATCGTTGAATCTGGTTAGATTGAACGCACTCGTAAAAACGAGTGCGTTTGATTAACTGTTCACAGTGTCCAGCCTATTTGAAGAACTACACTCTAGGAACCCATGCGTCCAAGACAGATTGAGGAATCTCTAGATTATCCCCGTTTAAGGAGTAAGTCAGTGCTTCCGGCGGATAGGTTTGACAACCTCCACTTATTCCTTTGAGTGTCTGAAGATCCCAGACCGTTCCGCAGACGTTGCAGACTATTTGATTATTAGTGATATGAAAGGTTTCTCCTTTACAGGGTTCACAAAAGCTGACTGCCATCATGACCTTTCCATCGGGTTGGATAAAGGCGGTAAGGGGAACCCTTTTACCGTTTGCTTTATATTCTGTCCAAATAAATTTCTTCTCTTTAACTGTACTAAGGGTTGTAACGATCACCTTGCCGTTTTCAACCTTGCTTTCGACTTTAGTTTGCTCTAGTTTATCGTTTTGGCTATAGTCTATTTTTTCTCCTGTTTCTGCAGAGGCCTTGACAGAGGAACTAGGACTATTGTCGTTGGTAGCTAAGAAGTATGACCCTGTCATGATCATTATTGTAACAAGACCTGCGATTGCGTAAAACAAGGCATTACTCTTTCGTGGTTGGGTAAATTTTTGATTTTTATTCCCACGGTTATTCTCCAATTGAAATTCCTCCTTGAAAAATTATATAAGAAATATTATAGAGAGTATTCGAACTAGGGTCCAGGTGGAGTTTACTCCACCTGAAGTTCCATGAAACAAAACTTAATTTAAAAGGATCAATAAATTATTGGGTACTACATCCGCATGCTCATTCTAACCACGAAGGTTAGAAAGTTCAGTACACCGAAGATCGAGATGATGACTAGATACGGCATAGCGACGGAGAGGGCTTTTTTTGCTCCATAATTCGTTTTGGCAATCCTATAGGCCGTGTAAAGAGATCCGAGAGTTCCGGCAATGACTAGCACGTATTGCATTATTTGAATCGTCGGGTCAGAAACGAAGTCGGCTGGACCTTCGATATGCACTCCAAATAGCCCCATGAAGGTGTAGTAAATTGACTTTCCTTCTGCTAGAAGATGGAACAAGTTATGGGCCATGTGAGATGCAAGGTCAAGTGGAATGACAGCATAACCAAACCGTGCAAAGGCTGTACGTATCGTTTCACCAGTATAACGCTTGGAAACGGCAGTCGCTGCGAAAAGGAGTAACACTGGAGTCGTCATCGCGATGATAAAGATAATCGTAAAAGCGATATCCTTATTAGCGATACCCAATGTCAGCTCTGCCCACTTAAGATAGGACTGGTAAAATTCCAACATGGTAATATTCTGGACAAAGACAATACCGACGATAACAATAGCTAGGAAAGACTCCTCGAAATGTGCCCGAGTCATAGACCAAAATTCGCTGGTTGGTTTGCGAGGGCTTATTCGAATTGAATCATGGGGGCAGCTTTTGATGCAATTCCCACATAGATTACAGTTAGCGTTATTTTCCATAGCCATCGGAAATTCAAACATCGGACAGCCCGCTGTTTTTGAATTGCCTTTGTAGCAATCCCTAGTCGTACAAGTTTTGCAGATTTCTTTGTCGGCACGAAGCTCTAGCATACCAGCTCGGGAATAGTTACCGGATAAACTCCCGAGGAAGCATAAATAACGGCACCAGGTACGGCGTTCAAAGAACATTGCGGTGATCATGACGCCACCTAAGATGAGTAGTAAGAGGGTACCAGATCCCCGAGGAGATTCAACGATCCCCCAAACGTGGTCGGACCAAGTGATAAAAATGAAGGTGATATCAATGATCCATAGTCCATATTTTCTCAGGAAGTTAGGAACCTTGCGATTGGCCCCAAAAACCTTCTGTGTCAAATCACTCACCAAGCCAAAGGGGCAGACGCCACACCAGAACCGCCCGAATAGAAAGAAGAAGAGAGGTAAGAGTGGCCACCAGAGAACCCAAGTGGCGGCAGTACCGAAGTTATCATGGGCGCTGGTGGGTCCAGCCAAAGTTTGGACCATGATGACCGCGAAAACAAGCACGGCTGCCCACTGGAAGATGCTTGGATAAAGTGAACTTTGCAAAAACCATTTGAGAGGTTTAAAATTAAGAAAGTTCTTTTTTAGTGGGGATTTAGGCTGTAATGGTTGACTCATTATTAAACCTCCTTCGAAGCTGATTGCTTACGTTTTAAAATTTGAGCAACTATGCCGGCAAGTACCACGACTCCGCCAACACTACCAATGAGAATCCAATTCGGGCCAGTCTTAGTAACGGTAAGAGGTACCGTGACGGTGGTTTCCCCGAGAGTCGGAGAACTGATATGAACGTCTTGGGTCCATTCCCCTTGTTTTGTAGGGGTAAGGGTGACTGAGTACATTCCAGGTTCCATGTTGTCGAGTTTAGCTTGTCCTTTTAGGGTTTCGGGGGAACTGTCCATGCCGGCCATGCTACCATGCGCACCGGCCTCCATGAGCATCATTTCGACATTAACGGAGGCATCGAGGACAGGTTCTCCAGTAGCCTCGTTTTTCACGGTAATCATGATGTTAACGGGTTTCTTCGGCGCCGGTTTTACTGGGTCAGACTGGACAATCACTTGGAATTTGCCTTCTGTAGCAACAATCACTTCCGGTGCAGCTTCACCCTCTGAATGGCCGGACATTTCGTCATCTGACATGTCTTTCATGTCAGCCTCAGTGTGGGTGTCGGGTGCGGCTGGTTTAGTATCTGCCATCGTGGGGAGGGCAAAGATCATAAGAGACACTAGAGTTAAGCCTATAAGGGATAATAATTTCTTTTTCATGAAGCACACTCCTAAAATTGAATTCTGGTTAGAGTAATTGCAAAAGCTGTGCCAAGTTCGAGGGTAGATCTCTAAAGTTCTTGATTCGAACTAGGAATTAGGTAATAGGAACTAGTAACTCGGAACTAGAAACCAGGAATTTGAGTGAACAAGTTTAGCTAAACAGGCATCGTGACTTGGTTGATGAGCTGCTTGTAATCCATAAGGACACTCAGTGGAATATAGTAAGAGTCTATCAAAGATAATCATTTAAAATTTTGGCTAAGGAAAATTAGGCTCGTAACGAGAGTTAAAAAACAGGTCTTTGGTTAAAATGGTGTGGGATATCCCTCACGAAGGTGCGGGATATCCCACAGTTGAGGAGGGTGAACATGCGAAAAATTCTAATCGCGGATGATGAAGCGAATATGCGCTGGGTTTTGGAACGGGCCTTGAGTAAAGCTGGCTATGAGGTGGAGACAGCGGAGGACGGGCAACTCGCCTTAGAGCGAGCATTGGCTGAACGGCCAGATCTTGTCCTATTGGACTTAAAAATGCCGAAGCTCGATGGGTTAAGTGTTCTGAGGAGGCTTAAAGAGCATTATCCAGATTTAATGATTATTATGATGACCGCGCACGGGAGCACTGCTACGGCGATTGAGGCCATGAAGGCTGGGGCCCATGATTATTTGATGAAACCCTTTGATATAGAAGAACTGCTTATCACGGTCTCGAAAGCCTTCGAAGTAGAAAGACTACGTGAGCAGGTAGACTATCTTAAAGGGGAGGTCGAAAGTAATGGCTGGCAAATTGTTGTGAACAGTGAAGCAATGCAAAAGGTTAGGCACTTAGTGGAGCGAGTCGCCCTCACGCCAGCTACGGTACTTATTCAAGGGGAATCGGGCACGGGGAAGGAATTGGTGGCCAATGCGATACATAGCTTAAGTCCTCGGGTTGGAGGACCGTTTATTCGGGTTAATTGTGCCGCTTTGACAGAGACCCTACTGGAGACGGAACTTTTTGGACACGAAAAAGGGGCATTTACAGGTGCCCTTGTCCGAAAAATGGGGCGCTTCGAATTAGCCAATGGAGGTACTCTCTTTCTCGATGAGATTGGCGAGTTGTCCTTTAACGTCCAGGCTAAACTTTTGCGGGTACTCCAAGAACGAACGTTTGAGCGAGTCGGGGGAGAGAAGACCATCAAAGTAGATGTACGGATTATTGCGGCAACGAATCGGGATTTGCTGAAAGAGGTTCAGGAAGGACGATTTCGGGAGGATCTGTTTTATCGTCTCAGTGTCTTTCCTATTTCAATTCCTCCTTTAAGGGAACGTCAGGAGGATATTCCTGACCTTGCAGACCATTTTGTGAAGAAATTTAGAACTTATGGGCAAGGCAAGACGCTTGGTCCGGGAGTCCTTACTCAGCTCATGGCGTATGAATGGCCGGGAAATGTGCGCGAACTGGAAAATGTCATAGAACGTATGGTGATTATTTCCTTAGGAACAGTGATTGGGAACGATGAATTGCCCGTCTTTAACTCTCTCAAAAAAGAAGAGAAGGGCCGCATTGGGGCCTTTGAGTTACCGCCAGAGGGAGTTTCCCTTGAAGAACTAGAGAAATCCTTTCTTAAGCAAGCTCTGGAACAAACGGGTGGGAACCAAAGCCAAGCGGCAAAACGGTTAGGGCTTTCCAGACATGCCTTATTATACCGTTTAGAAAAATACGGAATCGATCCTCATTGGGGGATTTAGAAAATAATTCTAATAAGCCGTTGGTCCAAGGAAACAAGGATAGGGTGGAGGTTGTCTATTGCTAAATCACATGCATGAACCCCCTGAACAAAGCCGTACCCGGACTCTCTTTGACCTGATTGCGATTGGGCTTGTCATCGCGATTTTGACGACGATTCACTATACGAATTATCATTACGCCGTGGATTATCACATTCTCTTGCAATTTGCCTATTATATCCCGGTGATTTATGCGGCGATGCGTTTCGGACCTGCGGGAGGGATCCTATCTAGTTTTGTAATAACGTTACTTTTCCTACCGCTCATGTCGCATTTTCAAGATACTTTGACACCAGCTGCTAAGTATACCCAGTGGGTAGAAGTCGGCTTAATTAACATCATCGGCTGGTTAACAGGTTTTTTGTCTGAAGAGGAGCGAAAAGCGAAACGCAAATACAAGCTGGCCCTAACGGTTCAAAAGGAATTAGTGGAGAAGATAAAGAGAGAAGGGCAGGAACGCCAACGATTAGAGAGCGAGATAAGGCAAACGGAACGATTAACGGCCCTAGGGCATATGAGTGCTGGTTTGGCTCATGAAATACGTAATCCCTTGGGAATTATGAAAGTGAGTATCCAAATGCTGGCCCAGGAAAAAGGCGACGATGGTGATGGAGTCGTTACTCAATACTGTCGTGTCCTACTGGAAGAGTGTGAACGGTTAAATCGCTTGGTAAGTGAGTTCTTGAGCTTTGCTCGGCCCAAAGATCCAGTACGGGGAAAAATTAGGTTGGGGAAACTTTTGGATGAAGGAGTCACCTTGATTCAGCCTGCCCTACAGCAAAATCATATTCAGTTAGAACAAGCTCGAGATGCTGTTGATGACCAAGAGGTTGAGGTGGACCCGGATCAGATTAAGCAAGTCTTTTTAAATATCTTACTTAATGCCATCGATGCTCAAGGCGAGGGCGGGGTGATTTATTTAGAAGGAGTTCAGCTAGACGGCTTTGTAGGCTTCGCAGTCAGTGACGAAGGACCTGGGATTTCGCCAGACGACCTGCCTTATATCTATGATCCTTTTTTTACGATGAAAGAGAAGGGGACTGGATTAGGGTTATCCGTTGTACACCGTATCCTAGATCAACACGGGGGGAGGATTTCTACTGTGAATCGAAGGGATCGAGGGGTTCGGGTGGAAATACTGTTACCTTACATTCAGAAGACGGGTGTTTAACAATAATACCGTCGTTTTAGACAATAGCCAATTTTCCCTAGCGTTGGAGAATTGGCTATTGTCTATTGCCATATTGTTCCATCTGTTCCACTCCATACATATTATGTTCTATCTTAGGCAAAGGGGGAAATGCAAATGGCATTTGGCGAAGTTGATGGAGCTTGCGGCTGTGGAACAGGACGTGGCTTTGGTGCCGGAATCGCAGCAGTTGTCGTGATTATTCTTCTTCTTATCGCATTGGGAATTGTGTTCTAAATTGAAAGGGAGGTAATGATTAATGTACGGATACGGTGGATACGGGGCATGTTGTCATCCCCCAGTAGCTCCAGTTGCCCCAGTTGCTGCTTATGGTGGCGTTGGTGTTGGGGTCGGAGTGGGAATTATCGCGATTGCAATTTTGATTCTTATTGCTTTAGGTGTGATCTTCTAACAAATACTATTTAACTGGTTATCACCTTTATTGGTGGTAGCCAGTTCATTGTTGATACTCTGATTGTACTTGAAAAGAGCTGTAGTAGTATTAAACACAACACCTAAATATACAAAAACCTAGTTTATCCTTATAAGTTGTTGTTAAGTGTTCGTGCTTTTCAAAAATTTCTAGTAATTTGTCATCTATATTTTCCGAAAGTGAAAAATCAGTAACAGTATCAATATTATTTTCATCAAATTGCTGTTTGAATTTTTCTACTTTTATCTGTTTGAATCCGGCCTTTTGAAAAAGGTTTAACCATTCTGATTCAGTTAGTAATTGAGAAATGCCATAAAATTCAACTATTGTTTTTAATTCTTCCTCAGAAAATGAATTTTCAAGTACCATTTCAATTGCAAGTAATACACCATTTGGTTTAAGCACTCTTTTAAATTCCTGTATTGTTAAGGACACATCTGTAAACGATGTTACAGATTCTGACAGGATAAAATCAAATAATCCATCGATAAAAGGTAAATTCTCAACACTTCCATACATAACATTAATAGGTGGGTGTAAGGATAAAAACCTTTGTTTAGCTTTTTCTAACATTGTATTATTACTATCTAAGGAAGTAACAGAGCATCGGTACTTTTCTGCAATGTATGCAGATGTCTGACCTGTGCCACATCCAACGTCAAGAATTGACTTTTCTTGATCTATATATTCCCTTGATAAAATACTTTTTGTAAGTTGAAGACCTCCAGGGTGAGCACCCCCAACTCCGAACGATGCTAAACAATCGAGATATGTGTAATTCAATTTCAGTCACATCCTTGTTGCTATATAACTACATTATATTATGATAAAAGGGCTGAATTGTATCTGTTCCGCCCATTCAAAGTTGTTAGGTCGAGACAGGAGGAGGAGATAAAAAAGGCCTCGCAACGTGTATTTAATAATTGCATATTGTATTAGGCCAGATGTAAAGCTAGGAAGGAGTGCGTATATGAGCGTTATTAGAACAGACAATTGGTTAGAAGATTTATACGAACAACCCATTAAAATGTGTGAAAAGATAACAACGTATTTTGATGGCGCTCAAGCTTACGAAATCTATGATCACCTAACCCTACATGGAATGTATCGTCCCTTCAAGAACGGGAAAGAGCAAGTGAGAAAATTACAGGAAAATAAAGTATGGGAAATTGTACAAAATGAAAAACAACGACATAAAAAAACGTGGGAAGGGCCCGACGTCCCTATCTTCATCTTTCCATCAGATACTAACAACCGGAAAATTAAATCGGATTTTAACGGAAAATCAGGCCTAAGCTTTAAAGATAAATTATTTCTATTCATTTCAGGAGATATCTTGGAAAAGGAAATAAGGTCATTATTTACACATGAATACAACCATGTATGTCGGTTATTTAAATTTAAAAAAAGTGAAGAGGATTATGTACTGCTGGACACAATTATCTTGGAAGGCTTAGCTGAGAATGCAGTCCGGGAAAGATTTGGTGAAGAGTTTGTAGCAATCTGGACATCTTATTACTCAACTGATGAGCTAGAGAAAATGTGGAACAACCTAGTACACCCAAACAGAAATATATTAAAAACTGATCCTAAACATCAAGACATATTATATGGATTATGTTCTTATCCCAAAATGGCGGGGTACTGTGTTGGATACTATTTAGTTAAGAAATATCTTGAAGCAAATAGCTTAACATCTAACGAACTACTTAATGCCCCAACTGATAAGATTGCTCATTTAAAAATGACTTAGAAATTTGCAGATCATATAATGAGAAGGTCGTTCGTACAGATAGATGAAAAGACCGAGGGCAAAACACACCCCCGGTCTTTTCAACTTTTAAAATCTTCAAAAGTTTACCAATATAAGATTAGATAAACAATAACGGAAGTAAAGCCAATGTAGCAATTGCACCTAATGCAATTCCTGCACCCCAACCAGGATAACCATACCAACCATAGCCGAAGCCACCCAAATCTCTAGTGCGACTAAGCGGTTGTAAATATACGCTGTTATTGTCAACATCCCCAATAATACCTCGGTGAATTCTTCCGTCATGAGTTACGATTTCAACTGCTCTACCTCTGTATCTTTGGCATAGCGAATAATAATCTCCAACTGACATTTTGTCACCTCCAATATCTTGAATATCTAATGAGCCACATGATAGTTTATGTATTGAAAGCTTAATGAGCCATTATTTTCCATAAATAAATTACAGACAGTTTGAGCTTTTATGAGTGATAAACGCTAATGATTTATAGAAATGTGGATTTTGCTGGTATCGAACAAGGCAATTTGTTTAAACGGTGGAGGACCTGCATTTCGCCAGACGACCTGCCCTATATCTATGATCCTTTTTTTACGATGAAAGAGAAAGGGACTGGATTAGGGTTATCCGTTGTACACCGTATCCTGATCAACACCGGGGAAGGATTTCAACTGTGAATCGGAGAGATCGAGGGGTTCGGGTAGAAATACTGTTACCTTCCATTTTAGAAGACGAGTTAATCATTAGTCCTCAGGCTTTTACGGGCTAGGGTTTTCTTATTTTTTGCAATTGTCTTGTTATAAATTAATTTATAGCCTGCATAAATCTCAATAGAATCTTACATAATAATAATCGAAATACATTTTATAGGGGGAAAATAAATGCAAACTACTAATGTCACAGGAACGAGTTCAGCAGTAAATCAAATGCCCATGCCAACTGCTATGAATCCTACAATGCAGGCGTGCATTGATGCTTGTAATGCCTGTCTCCAGGCTTGCGAAGAATGCTACTCTGCTTGTCTAAATGAACCTGATGTACAGGCAAGAATACACTGCATCCAGGTACTAAGAGATTGTGCAGATATCTGTTCTATGGCATCTCAATACATGTCAAGAAATAGTGAATTTGGTCAGCAATTCTGTAATCTGTGTGCCACAATTTGCGATGCTTGTGCTGGTGAGTGTGCCAAATTCCAGGATACACACTGTCAGAATTGTGCTGATATATGCCGTACATGTGCAGATGAATGCCGCAAGATGTCAACTACAAAAATGTAGGCGATTAATAAACCTTAATTACTACAACGCATTGGTACTATAAAAGCACAAGCAAACGATCCGAATGAACGGGTTGAATGCTTGTGCTTATTTAAATATAATATGGGGAGAAATGGCCTGGCGTACTTCGCATTGGATTTCGCATCCGTAGAATAATCAGTCAGCCATCCCCTTATTATGTGCATTCGATTAAGCAGGTTGAAACCGGTGAGGCTTTCGTGTAACTAACCAATATGAATGGTAATAAGCGGGATGGACGCTTTGCCCGGAACGATGGCTCGATTTCTCCGGTGGATCCGTGTCAGTGTACCGTTGGGGCTCAAACATATTTTTTAACAACATTCTAAATTGTATAATTGACGACAATTTGACGACAACGAGTCTGTAATTAGGCAAAAATAGAGGGGAAAGCAGGTCGATTAATTACACGGATAATCAACTAGATAGGCTTAAACACTAATACCTAGGACTAGATAAGACTAACGACATCGAATTCCCAAGCCGAGGATCGCGAGTTCGAATCTCGTCGTCCGCTCCATACGAAAACATAGACATCGCAAGGGATTGCGGTGTTATTATTTTTTTGAAAGCTCTTTTTGACGACAACCAGACCTTTTTTAGAAAAAATAAAGCGCTGAGGCCAACCTCAGGATAAGGTATTATAAATTTCAGCGCTTTAGCCCTATATATTGTATGCTCTATAAACTCCGCCAAAACTGTTTGAGGTGTTACTAGGTTTACTTTGGTAGCACCTAAAGTACCCAATATACCGTATAGCATAGTCCACATGCCTGCATCCGCAAGGCTTCCTTTTAGAACTGCATGTTATTTACTAAATAATAATAGACTTGATAAAGTAACCACACCCAGAGTTCCTGACATTACTGTACCAGTAAGATAGCCTATAAGCTTGCTTTAGGATCTGCAATTTATGTGGGGGTACAAGCATCCCGGCTACTCTATGAGGGCCCTTGCAACTGGGTAAAAGGACGCTTCTAAATGAAAAGATCGGGTTAAAACCGATCTTTTGTCCCGCCTGTCATCTCGACAGATTGTTTGCATATATTTAGATAGGGACATAAGTAAGGGATATACCAAAATGAAAGCAAATAATAGGAGTCAGCATATTCATATTGTTCCACATAGGCCAAGCTATGCATATTATGGACTATCTCTTAAGAGGAACTGGTAGGCCATTATGGAGGCGGGAAAATGGATGTTGACAAATTATTTTACCGGTATGTAATTAAAAACCTTTTTGTCGATCCTTGTGAAGTGAAATTTTGGGATGGTGAAGTTGTTATTTATGGAGAGGGGATCCCTCAGTTTCGAATTAATTTCAACGAGCCAATTGCTAAATTAGAAGTTTTTACTGATCCTTATATGGCCTTTGGCGAAGGGTATATGCTGAAGAAGATTGATATTGTGGGAAGTGTCCAAAAGGTCATTGAGTCCCTCTATAAGAATCGGAGCAGCTTTCTCCATCAGAAAAAAGGTTATAAAAAGTTGTTTGAAATTTTCTCGAACAGTATTCGAGAAAGCAAAGAGAATATTCAATTTCACTATGACATTGGAAACGATTTCTACAGATTATGGCTTGACGAAACTATGACTTATTCCTGCGCGTATTTTAAGTCTCCAGAAGATAGTTTGCTTCAGGCTCAACGTAACAAAGTAGCGCACATTCTGCGCAAATTGAATTTACAGCCTGGTCAAACCTTACTCGATATAGGCTGCGGGTGGGGAGAGCTTATTATTGCTGCAGCAAAAGATTATCAGTCCAAAGCTCTCGGAATCACTCTTAGTTCTGAACAATACTACAAGACCGTTGAAAGAATTGAAAACGAGGGATTACAAGATATGGTTGAGGTTCAGCTCATCGACTACCGGGAATTAGAGGGCAGAACTTTTGACCGGGTGGTAAGTGTAGGGATGATTGAGCATGTAGGTAAGGCGCACCTTAATAGTTATTTTTCAGCTGTAAGCTCCCTATTGAATGAAAATGGAGTATCGCTCTTACACTGTATTACAGGATATAAAGAATTGGCAATTAATAGCTGGTTCAATAAGTACATTTTTCCTGGCGGATATATTCCTGCAGTGCAAGAACTAGTTTGGCTAATGGCCGCCAACGGATTCTATCTCATTGACCTAGAGAGCCTTCGCGAACACTATACTCGAACCTTGGAACACTGGATCAAGAATTTTGAGGGTTCCCTCACATTAGCCATGAAGATCAAAGATGAAACTTTTATTCGGATGTGGCGGCTTTATCTAAACTCATGTGCCGCTTCTTTCCATTCGGGTAATATCGATCTTCATCAATTCCTGTTTACGAAGGGGGTTAATAATAATTGGCCCCTGACCCGAATAAATATGTATTCTTAAATAGTCATCTTAGTCTCTAAGAGTTTATTTCCATATGTGTCACCGTTCTCATTTGATAAAAAAAGGTACACAACAGAAACACCATAATCAACTGATTTTGGTGTTTCTGTTGTGTTGTTCATAAAACTATCATCTACTGAATACTCGTTTAATAGCACGAATTCGCTAGGCTTCTAGATTTCAGAATAGAAGGGTTTAAGCGCTTTACCCGTTAAGTGATTAGGTTAATTTGAATGAGTTCAATTCTGCAAGCGAAGTTTCAAAGTTTGAGATAATCTATATACTACTCGTTTCATTTTTGATATCTTGTATCTAAGCAAATGAAAGTGATTTGTAATCTGGAATGAAAGGAATTACTAGGGAAATGGAATGAAAGGAATTATTTGGTAAATATAACGTAGCTGCTATCGATAGTCTATTAATGAAACGAGGGTGCGAATGTCCAAAATTAAAGAAATAATTTCTCAAGAAAAAGCTAATCTAAACATTCACGAATATGCTTTTATGAAATCCAATACAGTAATCTTTTCAGATGAGGTAAGAGGCTTATGTGAAAAAAATGTCTGTGGAATGTATGGGACTTCTTGGGCATGTCCCCCTGCTGTTGGAAGTGTCGAAGAGTGTAAAAACAGATGTACAGATTTTGAAAATGCTTTCATGTTTACCTCATTAGCCAAACTTAAGAAGAAGTATGATACGGTCGAATGGAGAGAAACGCGTCTAGTTCATGAATTAATTACCGAGCAAGTAGCTCGAATTTTTCGAGATGAATTTAGAGAGGCCCTAATTCTATCTACTGAAGGATGTAACTTATGCCCTAAATGTACTTATCCAGAGAAACTATGCAGATATCCGAATCGTATGTTTCCTGCGACAGAGAGTTTCGGGATTATGGTTATTGAACAAGCACCTCTATGCAATATCAAATATAACAATGGAGCTAATTCAATAACTTATTTTAGTATGGTGTTTTTTTAGAAGTAAAAAGCCATTAATCTCAAACGTCTCACGGTTTTCAGCTGAATGAAAAGCGTGAGACATTTTTGTTTAGCCTAAGGATCTTAAATTGGAACATAGAGCGCTCGAATACCGATTCAATCCACGGTAAGGATTTTTTATAGTGAACAGTTAACAGTCATTAATTATTTGATCTTTTTCGATGACAAATAAACCATCCTCCTCCCTCCATTCAGCACAAAAAATATTATTGATTTCAAAATAACCTTGTTTCTCCAGTTCGGTTTTGAGCCAAGATTCATCTTTGCCTATTTTCACCAAGTCTTGATTGAGAATTATCCCATCACTTACAAGAAGCATAGGCAGGGATTTAGGGCTTCCAGTAATATTAAGATCTTTAAGTGTTGGGGCATCGAATTCGGGTTTTCGTAAAATGGTTAAAGACCCGTTTGCTTCGAGTACACCATATTCAACTTCTCGAACGGAAAAAACATCCTTATCCCTTAATAAAGATTGAAGTTCATTGATGTTCATACGGTTTTTCTTAAGCGCTTGGCGATTAAGGACTCCTTTTTGAATGACTAAGGAAGGTTCACCCTCTAAAAGCTTTCTTAATGTAATGGATTTTTGACCCACAAGTTGTATAGCGAAAATTAGGAGACCCCAAACAGAAATAGCAAACAAAATTTCAACAACGCCGGTGTCATCATCATAGATTGCGTTACCGAGAAGCTCGCCCATAATTAGAGCCGAGATAAAGTCAAATGCAGTAAGCTGTGTGATTTGAGTTTTGCCAATTAATCTAGTAAAAAGTAATAAACTAAAAAAGCCTAAAATTAGTTCTAATGCTAACTGTCCTAAACCCATAAAATACACTCCTTCGTTTGTCTCTCCTGCTAGATTAAGCGTTATTCCAAGGAATATACATTTTATTAACAACCATCAGGGATTTGACATATCACCCTAAACTTTTATTACAATAAGAGGGAAAATATGGGTATTAACGACAGAAAGATAGGGTCATTTAAGTCATCTCGACTATTTATGACACGTTTTTTACTGATTATGTGTAATAATGTTTTCAGAGATATGGTGAGCAAACACTCGCTGCCCGACGAAGTGACTTTATGACAAATAACCACTATGATAAAGTTTGCATAACGGGGAGTATCTGATTGCTTGCCTTAACTGAGAGTAATCGCCATATATTTATTGAAAATGCAGATATGGAAATGTATAAAGCCAAAAATACAGGTAAGGCCCAAATCGTAAGTAGACTTGAAATGTCATAAAGACCTATAGTAAAGGAATTATCTCTTCTTTTGAACCATAAAACAAAAGCCCTGTAATTAAATTACAGGCCTTTCGTTAAGAGCTTTTGCTTAATAATATATGGTAATGCAGTCAAATCGTAAGGAAGGAGGTGTTAGTTATGATATTAGAAGATATTGAATTCTTGATTCACTTAATTGAAGATGCACGAGTAAATTTAAATGCTTCAGCAAAACATCGAAGCCTTACTGATCCTAGTATTATCGAAATGAGCCAAAGACTGGATAATTTAATCAATAAATATTATTCAATTACTGAAACACGTCATATTGCGTCTTGAAAGGGTGAGAATGACGAATAGCAATCTTCTCGGATCTAAAAACCCAAGACTTTGAAAACACTAGTAATAAATTCAGGAAATAAGGTTGATATAAGCAAAAGCAGGGTGAGAAATACTAAGATAAAAGTAAATGTCCAAGAGATGACATTGAAAAATTTAGAATTAACGTACTCGCCCATAATACTTTTCTTACTGGCTATCAGAACCATAAAGATGAGTATAGGAGGCAATAGTACTCCATTGACGACTTGGGTTGTTAACATGACGTGGTACAAGGATAATCCGGGCCATAAGACAATTGCTGCCCCTAAGACGATAAGGACAGTATAAAGACTAAAGAACACGGGAGCTTCTTTATGGGATTTACTGATCCCATGTTCAAAGCCGAACGCTTCACAAACAGCATATGCGGTGCTTAGTGGAAGTACAAAGGCAGCCAACATAGATGCACCAAGTAATCCAAAACCAAACAGTAAACTGGCATATTCCCCAGCTAACGGTTTTAGCGCGAGGGCGACATCTTTAGCAGTCTCTATGGGGATATTGTTGGCGAAAAGCGTAGCTGCAGTGGATACTATGATAAAGAAAGCAATAAATCCTGTAAAGAAGGTCCCGATGAGAACGTCCCAGCGCGTATAGCGATAATCCAGGGCGGTTATTCCTTTATCAACGACTGAAGACTGAACATAAAATTGCCCCCAAGGGGTAATTGTGGTTCCGATTACTCCGATCACCATCAGTAAAAAAGCAGGGGTGCCGAGGAGGGTGGGAGTAATGGATTCTACAAGAACTTGAGGCCAAGGAGGTTTAACCATAATCCCTGAGATGACATAACTAAAAAAGGTTAAGCAAAGGAACAGCAGTATTTTCTCCATTTTAGCGTAATCTGTTTTTATGACTAGCCACCAGATGATAAAAGCCATGACAGGTACTGAGATATACTTACTTATTCCAAAAATCTCAAAACTTGTGGCAATCCCGGAAAACTCAGAAACAGTTGTCCCCAAATTAGCAATCAAGAGGACGCTCATAGCAAAGAATGCCCATTTTACCCCATAATTTTCCCGAATTAAATCTGATAGTCCCCGACCGGTTACTGCTCCGGTACGGGCTGAGATCTCTTGGGCTATGGCCAGAAGTACCGTACTAATAAGCATAGTGAAGATAAGCGAATAGCCATATTTAGCCCCTGCCGCAGCGTAAGTGGCAATTCCTCCGGCGTCATTATCCGCAAAGGCCGTGACTATTCCTGGCCCCATGATGGCAAAGAATAGTGTAAGACGTGCTTTTAGGTTCATTCGCTATGCCCTCCTTTCGCTTGGCGGCGGCGGGCGATCAAGGTGGAGTAGATTTCCACTCGTGGACGATCAGGCATTAATAATTCTAATACATCGTCAACCGTGATGATCCCTAAGATTTGATCTTGAGCATTTACAACGGGCACTGCCAGTAAACCATATTTATGGATGATATCGGCAACCTTTTCGTGATCGTCATACGGGGAGATCTTCACAATTTTTGTGTGCATTAAGTCTCTTAATGTAGTTTCGGGAGAAGCAATAATAAGTTCGCGCAGGGAAAGAACCCCTTCAAGGGTTTCTTGTTCATCCACAACATATAGATAATAAATTGTTTCTGCCTCGGGAGCTAAGCGTCTTAATTCGTTGATAGCTTGTTCAGCAGTGATCCAAATCGGTAATCCAATATATTCAGTGGTCATGAGCGAGCCGGCGGTGTCTTCTTCGTATTGCATTAATTCTCGAACATCTTCGGCATCGTCCGATTCCATTAAGCTTAGAAGTTCTTCGGATTTTTCTGAAGACAATTCACTTAAAATATCTGCAGCTTCATCTGGGGGCATCTCTTCTAAGATATCTGAGGCTCGTTCCTCATCCATTTGAGTGATCACTTCAACCTGGACATCCAATTCCATCTCAGCCAATGCATCGATGGCTTGTTGTGAATCAAGAGCATCGAGGAAAGTCGCCCGTTGTTTATAGTCCATATCTTCAATAAGGTCTGCGATATCTGCAGGATGAAGTTGACGAAGTTGTTCTTTTTCCCGAGTGAGTTGAAGGGCAGACGTTCGATTTTCTAAAGGTTTAATATACTGGCAACCTACAAATTTATTCTCAATCCGACTCAAGAAAAACTCTACACCTAATCGGCGAAATAAGCCTCGCACACCGATATCTACTGCAACTAAAACGAGATATTTATGATCCTCGTGAGAGACCCAGGACAAAGAGATGTCATTGACACGAACTAATCTTGAGCCTTCTAAGTCGATGATTTGTTTATCTAACAGCCATTTGCCAATAAAAGTTTCGTCCTCGTGTAAAGGGCATGTCAACAGAGGATTAAAAGTGGTATTAAGGTGCATCCCGTCATGATCCAAGGAAGCGACAAATTTGACTGGAATTAAATCATGAACCCCTTTGGTATATCGAATCCCTGTAACATGAGGGGAGACATTGTCCCAACGGATGGCCATGTCTAGTAATCGACCAATCCGACGTCCTTTAGCATCTCGAATAGGCTTATTAAGCAATTGACTGAAGTAAAATTCTCCTAGAACTTTCAAGTCCTCCATTTAATTCCCTCCTTTCAGCGACGGAGTCTGGCGCCTAATGTCAAAGCGACTCTGTACGCAATAAATTATTGGATAATACGAATGATAAGGGCCAGAATCCATAAATCCACCTCCTTACTGAACCTAAAAAAGATAAAATATTGGGTAAAATAAAAAAGACCTCTATGGCAAAATAGAAGGTCTTTCAACAAACGTTTGACCTCCCTACTCGTTGAGCTTTAGCACTGCATAGCGTAGAGTATTCTCAGCCACCTTAAGTAAAACCTTATGTCGGCAATACCTGTTCTACCCAATTGGCGTCTCTCGACATTTCTGGGCAGTGGCCTATGTTTATGCAGGAGCCTCACCTAACAGAGATTATTTCTGTGACACTTCATTATATGTATAATCTAGCAAATTCGTCAACATTTTATGAAAATCTTTAATAAATTCTGGTCTATTTCTAAAGGATTTTCTTTTGACTTAGTTTACAAATATATTCAAGAATATTTTGAGATAAAATACACTAAGAAAAGACTGTTTGACGAAGGTTAGGCTTTGCCTTTCCACTTATTATTGTGTTATAATCGAGAATGAATTAAATGACGTGATAGTCTCGAGAGGAGGGTGTTTGAATGGCAAAACACATTCAGACAATTGTGAAAGCAAACTTAAGTTCTACTGCAAAAACTGGAGGATGTGGCAAGTGCCAGACCTCTTGTCAATCTGCTTGTAAGACGTCGTGCACGGTTGGTAACCAAGTGTGTGTTAAATAAGGCCCCTCAGGCTTAATTTGAAACATAGGATCTCAGAACCCACCCCGCATACCGGGTTGGGTTCTGTTTCTGTTTAGAGTAACTGTTGGCAAGGGTCAGAAAAGAGAGGATTTGGATATCAATGTTAAATTTAGTGTATTTCAAGGAGTATTCTATTAAAAAGAATGTACACAGTTATCGCCAAGGAGACTTATTCATCGCACATGATGTCAATTCTGGCTCTTTACATGTCCTTGATGAGGGAGCTTATGATGTAATTAAGGCTATTGAGAAGTTGCAGGAGATATTGGAAACTGTAAACACAGAGGGGATCTGCCAGGTCCTTAGGCAAACAGGTAAAACAGTAATTGCGGAAGAACTTTCTGAGATTCTTGATGAGCTGGAGGAACTGCGCAAGGAAGGTACACTTTTTTCCGCAGAGGCGGAGAACGTGCTTCCGATGTACCCGGAAAAGCCAATTGTCAAGGCCATCTGCCTCCACGTGGCCCATGACTGCAATTTACGCTGTGAATATTGTTTTGCAGGGACAGGGGCTTTTGGTGGAAGTCGAATGATGATGGATGTGGAGACCGGTAAGAAGGGGATTGACTTTGTTCTAGAGTCGTCGGGACATCGGGATCACTGTGAAGTTGATTTCTTCGGCGGTGAACCATTACTTAATTTTGGGTTGATCAAGTCCTTAGTCGAATACGGCAGAAAGGCTGGAAAAGACCATGGTAAAACCATCAAATTCACGCTGACTACTAATGGCGTATTACTGAATGACAGAATCCAGCAATTTCTTGAGCAAGAGGAAATTAGTGTGGTTTTGAGCTTAGACGGTCGACCAGAAGTCCATGACCGAATGAGGCCCTACGCTGATGGTCGAGGGAGCTACGCCAAAGTTACCCCTCTAATCAAACAGTTTGCTGCCAAACGACCAGAAAGCTCACCTTATGCGCTGGGGACATATTACTATGTTAGGGGCACGTACACCCATTTTAATCTGGATTTCGATCGGGATGTTTTGCACATGGCTGATTTAGGGATAAAACAAATTTCTGTGGAGCCTGTTGTAGCAAGCCCTAAGGATGCTTACTCTTTTCAAGAGGGAGATCTTGAAAAAATACATGAAGCCTATGATCGCCTCGGTGAGGAGCTATTATTACGCCGTGCTCAAGATAGAGATTTTAATTTCTTCCACTTTAATATTGCCTTAGATCAGGGACCTTGCATGATTAAACGCCTTTCAGGATGCGGCGCTGGTCATGAGTACGTGGCCATATCTCCGGAGGGAGATCTTTATCCTTGTCACCAGTTTGTTGGGCAGGAGGCCTACAAACTAGGGTCGCTTTACGATGAAAACCCTCATCAACTGAAGGACGAAGTGGTGAAGAGTTTTCGTTCAGCTCATGTATATAGTAAGCCGCTTTGCAGAGAATGTTGGGCTCGCTTTGCCTGCAGTGGGGGATGCCATGCAGCTAACGTTTCCTTTACTCAAAGCTTAACAGACGTTTATACTTTGGGGTGTGAGCTTCAGAAAAAGCGTTTAGAAGTAGCATTTTATCTAAAGGTTAAAGAAATCCAACAAGATTTAATGTAAAAGTTTAAACACCTGCATTATATTTACTCTCAGAGAGGAAAATGGCATAAGAACACATTGAAGATTAAAAGTTGGATGGATTAAAAAGACATGGTACAATGGTATTTGGGATTAAATGGTCAAGGAGGCGAACTGTTTGAATAAAAAATCACAACGTATTTTTGCTGGCATTCTTGCTGTACTTGTAAGTATTGCTATGGTTGGTTCAGCTTTTATCGGTTATTTTTTGGATTCTGATACCCCTTTACCTAATACAGGAGCCTATAGTGCAGCTAATGCTAAAGCAGAATACCAAGCTCAAAAGTTGCGCATAGATGCGATGGTGGAGCAGGCCAAGAAAGACCCTGAGAATGTTCCGTTACAAACGGCTCTGGGAAATGAATATTATAATGCAGGAATGTCAGCTCAAACGGTTGCTCCTACTGAGATACAAGAAAATTTCAAAAAGGCTGTCGAGGCTTACCAAAAAGTATTAAAAACAAATAAAGATCCTAATATCATAGTAGATATGGCCACCTCTGCGTTTTATAGCGGGGATTATGACTTAGCAGAAAAAAGTTATAATGAGGCATTAGTCATTAAACCGGATTTCATTAATGCCTTGTTTAACTATGGAATTTTCCTGTCTCAAGCAAAGCGGGATTGGGCTGGAGCCATCAATCAGTGGCAAAAAGCCCTGCCATTGACTCAGAACAGTTCAGAGAAAGAGACTATCGAGGAGTTGATTCGTCAAGCTCAAAGCCAACTCAATGCTAATCAGACAACGGACGGAGTGTCAAATCCTATCTTAAAAAACGGTGAGTAAAATCGGCAGTGAACTCGTTCAGCTAAAGCTGAACATCGTAGAATAAGGAACACCCACTTGCAGAAGTGGGAGTCTCGGAATTGATGAATAAGAATGGAGTCACTGATCTTTTTCTTCTATTAGTGACTATTAGCCCCTAATAGGTTCACTACCTTTGCTTAAGAAGAACTTCACCCAAAAAAGGTTTATTTATATGCTGAAAACGGAGGAACAAATATTGCATTTTACAACCTTGGCGAGCGGAAGTTCCGGAAACGCAATTCTTGTTGGAGAGAATAATCGGCATTTACTTGTGGATTGTGGAATTAGTGGAAAGAGTCTGTTACATAACCTCTCCCAGATTCACCTCTCCTGCTCAGACATTGAAGGAATTGTAGTTACGCATGAACATGTAGATCATATACGTGGAGTGGGTATTCTAGCCAGAAAATTAAAAATCCCAATCTATGCTACAGCTGGACTTTGGAATGTTATGAGTCATTCCTTAGGGAAGATCGAAGAGGGTCAACGAATTGAGGTTCAAGAGTCATTTTCTTGCGCAGGTATGGATGTATTGCTCTACCCTACATCACATGACAGTCGAGAGAGTTATGGTCTAAAGGTCTCACGACCCAAGCAGAAGAATAAGAGGGACTTGGCAGTTGGGATTGCCACGGACAGCGGCATGATTACAGAGGAAATGCATCGACATTTGCAAGGGTGTGATGCATTTGTTGTTGAGGCAAATTATGACGATGAGCGGTTACAGAATGGGCCATATCCGGCCTATCTGAAAAGGCGAATCAGGGGAAAATATGGCCATTTGGAAAATAAACAGTTGGCGGAAGGGCTTTTAGAGTGGATTAAGGAAAACACCCAACGAGTTGTGCTGGCCCATTTAAGTCAAGAAAACAATACTCCGGAAATCGCTTTGGCTACTGTTTTACGTATTCTTCAAGACTCGAAAAGATCGAAAGAGTATTCAAAGCTCCCTGTTGATGTTGCTCCAAGGCATTTCCCGCATGAATTGATTAGGTTAATGGAATAATAGCAATAGGAGGTAAGTTATGGACTACTATAAGGATAATAATTATTCGCGGAGAGGTCCTGGCTTTTTTTCGACGGTTTTTGTTGCTTTAGTCAGTGCCTTATTAGGCGGAATTATCGCCGTGGCGCTGGTTCCATCCGTGTACGGGAATAAACAAGTGACGCCCACGAGCCAAGTTAGTTTGAATGAAGGCCCAACGACTCCAACCATTCCAACAGACGCTGGCGCAAATTTTCCAGTAACTCAGATTGCTAAAGCCACTGGCCCGGCAGTTGTCGGGATTGCTAATTTTCAATCCCGAGGATCTTTATTTGGAGGAAGTGGGTCGACTGAAGTAGGCAGTGGCTCGGGGTTTATCGTTGATGCACAACATGGTTACATTGTCACTAACTACCATGTAATCTCTGGAGCAGAAAAGATTATCGTAAGTATGGCTGATGGCCGCAATCTTGATGCAAAACTTGTAGGCGGCGATGAGCGTACAGACTTAGCAGTGGTTCAGATCGCAGATACAAAAGACTTAGTTGCTGCGCAAATAGGGGATTCTTCAAAACTTCAAGTTGGTGAACCGGTGGTAGCGATTGGAAATCCTGGCGGACAAGAATTTGCACGCTCAGTGACTACAGGTGTTGTCTCAGCAACAAATCGAATCTTAAATATTCCGGGAGAAGCAAGTTTTAACCTCATCCAAACTGATGCTGCCATAAACCCTGGGAACAGTGGCGGGCCGCTTGTGAGTTATCAAGGGCAAGTGATTGGAATAAATTCGGCTAAGAATCAGGAACCAGGATTTGAGGGAATGGGTTTTGCTATCCCTATTACAGATGCTTTACCAACAATCAAACAACTAATTGAGAAGGGATATGCCAGTCATCCCGGACTTAATGTTCAAATTGATCCTAGTTATACTCCTGAATATGCCAGTCAACGAGGATGGCCGAAAGGTGCTTATATTTCCAAAGTTACTCCTGGCGGCCCGGCTGAAAAGGCAGGAATTCGTGCTGGAGACATCTTGACTAAGATTAATGGAATAGCAGTTAAGAGTTCGCTGGAATTAACCCATCAGTTATTGAAGTATAAACCGGGTGATACGGTTTCAGTCACAGTTTATCGAGATAATAAGACCGTGGAAGTTTCTGTAGTACTTACGGAAATAAAGTCGCAATAGAGGGATAATTTCTTAAGCCTGTAGCTTAGGTTGATAAACAACTGAAGTTACAGGCTTTTTAGATTGTACAAATCTACTGTTATTAGGCCTGTGCAACCTGGAAGAGAAAGTTTTATTAATTGAGGCTGTACTTTAGTACATTGTAATAAAATGGCGAAAGATATATCATAAAAATCACTACTAAGGAGTAATGAAAGAAAAGAGCGATATTTGACGCTGTTAGACAAAGAAGTGTATTTACTGCTGTCTGCCTAACATTTCTTAAAGATCCGGAACCTGCATTGACTCCGGATTTGGCAAAATTTATAGAGCAAACTAAAAAGAAAAGGCTCAAGAATACGATTTGGAGCCTTATTTCTTGATGCCTGAATACAAGGACTTCGGCAGTAATTTTGAAAGGAATAATAGGATTGCTTTAAAGAGGGATGGTGAGGGGTAAATTGATTGCCGACAATATCACTGTAAGTTCAGCGCGATCCGAGGCGTTTTCCGAAGTATATATTAAATACTATTCCAAGCTTTATAAATACACTGTTTATCGGGTAGGTGACCCTAACGTAGCTGAAGATCTCGTCAGTGAAGTGTTTGAGAAAGTATTGGTAAAGTACCATACATATAACTCAGAAAAAGGTATGTTCAGCACATGGCTGTTTACCATAGCCAGCAATACTATAATTAATTACCACAAACGGAATGGTAGCAAAACTGAACCTATTAACTTGGAAAAAGTAGAATATAAGTCCCAGCTTGAAGATCTGATTATTGACCGGGAATTAAAAGAACTTCTCCTCAAGGCAATTATGTATCTTGAAGAGCACCAGAGAAATATTATTGCCTTTAAATTTGGTGCCTGCTTGACAAATCGGCAGATAGCCCGGATGATGCGTTTAACGGAGAGTAATGTCGGAACAATTTTGTACCGATCGTTAAAAAAATTAAGGGATATTCTAAAAGAACAAGGGGTTGTCTATTAAACCGAATATGATTCGAGGTGTAGTAATGATAGGGAAAAATTCCTTGGAGTTATTTAATTTGGATATAGAAAAAATCATTTCTGGAGAAATTATCGTTTCATCTGAATGTCAGGATGGTGATGAAGAGTACAAAGAATTGTTACTCCTCGCACAGTTGCTGGCAAAAGCAGATTATGCTCAAAAGGGCCAGGATCGAGCGAAAAAGATATTAGAAAAAGCAGTTCCAAGTTCCCATGTGTATGATGAATTGGAAGATGATGAATTGGATATGGTTGCGGCTGGGGTTAATTTGGACCTAATGTCGGTTGAATACGAGAAAAAAGATTGAAATGGTCAAAAAACTGTGTGATACCATTTGTTGTTATTTGTATAAATAGTTAGATATATGTTTTTAAGCTTAATAACGACGGTAACGAATTAATTACAGGAAGTTAAGCCCTTATAAACAAGATAACAACAAATGAAGCCATCCATGTTGTTGAGTCGTTAAAAATGGCAACTCAACTTAAAAGAGTAATATGGAAAAATACGTGAAAGGGGGAGTATATTCTGAAGTCTCACTGATGTGGGGCTTGGCGGGTCAAAGTTTAGAAAAAATCTAACAAATAAAGGAGAGAAATAAAATGAGTACAGAAATCCAAAGATTCAGCACAGACCTTCGTGATAATCAGGAAATGCAAAAAGAAATAAAGAACATGGGTAGTGATATGGGGAAAATCGTAGCCTACGCTAACTCCAAGGGCTATACTTTTACGGTTGCAGACGTCGACGCCAAAAAGGGTGAGTTATCTGAAGAACAGCTGGATAAGGTAGCTGGCGGCAATGGTGGCATTTTAGTGGCCTGGTAGAATTTTTAATTTTGGAGTATCTTGCAAAACGCCAAGCTAAGGGTAAATTAAGCAACCTAAATAATGCCAACGTTTAGTTTGGTATATGACCCGGTTGGCATCAGGCCCCGGGTCATTATCATGATGAACAAGGAAATATTGAGGAGATACTGATATGGATGAGTTGCATTTATGTGGGGATTTTAACAATCAAACTAACATCGATGAAAAAAGGTTGATCCCACATATCAAGCGATTTATGGAATGCGCTGTTGGGGACCCTGAATTCTATGAGGCTATTCATGAGAACGCCGCCGGATGTGCCCCCCTGTTACAATCAAAGGGGATATTTGGTGTTGATCCGGTGCAGGCAGCGGCACTTGTACCGGATATGCTCTTGTTGAAGGAAGTCCCTGTTGCGGAATTAGAAGGTAAGCCACAGGCGCTGTTGTGGCGGCGATATACCGATGCTATTGACCAATACCGGATAACTTGGCGACAATGTTACGAAAAGACGCCCAGTAATCTTTTTAATACTTGGCGACAACGTCAGATAAATCGTTGTCACAGTCAATTGAGTGAAGAGACAAACAAAGCTATTATACATACGACAATAGCGTTCGAATTGAGTAAGGGCTGTTCGATGGGCTGTCCTTTCTGCGGTGTTGCAGCTGAACCGCTGCAAGAAGTGTTTATGTATACCAAGGAGAATGCCCGGCTATGGCAAGATGTCCTGAACGCAGCGGTAGAACACCTCGGCACTACTGTTGGCAGCGGGGTATGTTATTGGGCCACTGAGCCCAGTGATAATCCTGATTATTTTAGGTTTGTGGCTGATTTTGGCAAAACCACAGGTGTTTATCCTCATACAACTATTGCAGCCCCTATGCGCAATCTTGAATGGACACGCGAAATGTTGCGATTTCGACGAGAACATATCATGGCTAGAGATAGTTTTTCCATTCTCTCGACTAATACCCTGCATCGTATTCATGAGACTTTTTCTGCAGAGGAGTTGGCTTTAACGGTGTTGGCCATGCAGCACTCAGCTTCATCGGTTAGTTTAAGGGCTCAATCCGGTCGTAATCGCAAGGCTGCTTCTGATAATCCTCAATTGGAGTCAGCTCAGGATCATACCATCGCCTGTCTCACCGGTTACCTGGTAAACATGGTGGATCGTTCGGTGCGGTTGATAAGTCCCTGTCCTCCTTCAAATTGCTGGCCGTTAGGCTATCAAGTTTACGCCGAAGGCAACTTTTCCTGCGCTGCTGAACTAGACGATTTTATCCGCGAAACTATGGATAAATGCATGCCTGAGCAGGTTGCGTCGGACGATATCTTAGCCTTTCGCCGTGACCTGGAGTTTATTCCCCTGCCGGAGGAGGGATTCCAACTTCTAAGTAAATACCAGTTGCATAAGATGACGGGATCCCCCCATCTGAGCCAGCTTGGACAGTTAATTTCTCACAGGAATTTGACCTTCTGGCAGGTGATTGAAGAGCTTGTGGTTCAGCATAAGGATGCTCTGGCGATAATGGCTTCTATTCAGAAGCTTTTTGACCAGGGTTTGCTGGATGATGGTTTGAGCGAAGAAGGACTTGCGAGGAGGTAAAAAGTATGGCTTGTTTGGTAAGCAATCCAATTAACAATTTGGCCGGAGAAAACTTTGAGTTGTCCCAATTGCCAGCGGACGTTTGCTTGGTATGCATGCCCTATTGTGATCCAGAGAAACCTTCATTAGCCTTAGGGTTGCTACAGGCCGTGTTAATAGAAGGGGGAATCGAGGCCAGGAGCATATACGCCAATCTCCTCTTCTGCGAGGAGATTGGCGTGGAATTGTATGAACGAAATCACCATCGAGATCCTCGCCTCCCACTAGCCGAATGGTCATTTTCTCCAACTGCCTTTCCAGAGTTCCGGCCTGATGAAAATCGTTTTGTCAGTGAAATCCACGCCAGACTCGGTGAAGTACGACAGCAGAGTTTGGAAGAATGCAAGGACGAGTTGCGTTTCATTCGTCAAATAGCAGAAAGATTTACTGCCCGCCTGGCAGAACAGATACTCAAACTTAATCCGCGTATCGTTGGCTGTACCTCAAGTTTGTCTCAGCGGGTGCCATCCTTAGCCTTACTCAGGAAGATACGAGAAATTAACCCCGATGTTATCACCATGATGGGTGGGGCAGACTGTGAAACAGTCATGGGACGCGCGACTCACCAGCATTTCCCGTGGGTCGATTTTGTTGTCTCAGGAGAGGGCGAAGATCTTATATTGCCCCTTGCTAAACGGATATTTGAATACGGTCGCCAGGTTCCTCTCGAAGCTTTGCCCGAGGGTGTATTTGCTCCACTGCATCGGCAGTTTGGATACCAGAGTGCTAAGCAAAATGGCAATGTGGGTCTACCCAGGGCCGTGGCCACTTCCTTTGATCATCAGATAACTCCAGTCTATCAGGACTACTTCGAAACGCTCAGATCTTTGCCAACACTAGGCAGAATTGTCCGTCCCAGCTTGCCAATCCAAGCCTCCCGGGGTTGTTGGCATGGGAAGTGCAAATTTTGTGGACTTAACGCCCCGCTGATCCCCTACCGGTCGCGTCCAGTCGAGAGTGTACTGGCCGAGTTGGAAGAGCTCAGCCGCCGTTATGGGGTGGAACACTTCGAGTTTCTTGATAACATCCTGGACATGAGATGTTTTAACGATTTGATTCCCGAGCTTATCAGTCGCGGTGCTCCTTACAAACTATTCTATGAAATTCGTTCGAATATGTCGAAGAAGCAATGCGAAATGATGCGTCAAGCCGGAATAGTTTGGTGTCAGCCCGGAATAGAAAGCCTTCACAGTGAAGCATTAAAAACCTTGAGTAAAGGGGTAACGGCCTGGCAAAACATCCAGACCCTGAAATGGTGCCGCCAGTTTGGCATGCGCACTATTTGGGCGATTCTCAAAGACTTTCCTGACGATCGGGATGACTGGTACCAAGAGATGGCTGAATTAGTTCCTCTCCTGACACATTTATATCCCCCAGCGGGGGTTTTCAGTGTCGAGTACCAAAGGAATAGTCACTACTTCGGCCAGTCGGCTGATTATTCCTTAAAATTTACTTCTATACCTTTACACGCCCTTATTTATCCATTAAGTCCAAATGCAATTAGCGACCTTTCCTATTCATTTGAAGATGAGTTTTACGCTTCCACTATAAACGACCCGAGAATGGCTATTTTGTTTGACCGTCCCGGGGTGCGAAACCTTGGAAGGGCTGTTTTTCAGTGGTGTGTGGCCTTTATTAGTCAGAACCCGCCAGTACTAAGCATGAAAGTAAGCGATAAGGAAATTATGGTGCGTGATACTCGGCCTATTGCTGTTGCCCCTTGTTTCTGCCTTGACGGTATACAGCGTGAGTTGTATCTGGCCTGCGATCAAGCAGGGAAAGAGACACAGGTGCGCGAGATATTCCGGGACAAAGGGTTCAGTAGTTCAGATGTCGATACTGCGATCCAGAATCTTTTGGATAATAAGCTGTTGCTTCGTATTGATCAGAGATTGTTGGCCTTAGCAGTTGAAGAGCCATATCTCGAATACATTCCCAGAGAGGAGTTTCCATGGGGGTATATCAGCGGTGAACCAAAATCAATGCTCGGACAGCCTATTGAATTTATGAAATCTCATATAAAGGACGTGGCCGACAAAGGATTGCTTGACAGGCGCTACCTGCCGTTAGATTGCTGACAATGCTTAATGCTATTACAAACTGGTTTGGTGTCCGCAGTTTAATACATAAAGGTATGGAAAAGTAGTAATTTAGAGTGGTGGCTATATTGTACGCACATAATATACAAAAGAATGGCTACCGCTATGATATAGACGGTAACCATTTCTTATTTAAAGTCGCTTCATAAATTCTTAAATTACTCTCTTAATCTCTAAAACTACTTTATTGACATAATAATAGTGATAATAATATAATGACCGTAATCTGAAAAAGTCAATTTATAGTATTAATTAGGCATTTATTTATCATAAAAGAAGAGTTTGTGTTGAAATAAGAACTTTATCCGAAGGGTTAAGCTCTTTTCATTGCGGCTTTCTCTAAAAAATGCTTTAATTAATGATTTAGTTTAAAAGAAATGAATTAATTATAAAGCTTTAAGAGAAAAAGTGCACATGTGGGAGGTAATAGGATGGAAAATAGCAATAGCATTTTTCGTAAGACAGCCCTTGATCGTATATCTTCGCCTGAACAATTAAATGAATATATAAAAATAACGAATCCTGGAGTGTGGGTTGTGCTGCTAGGCTGTATGGCCCTGCTTATCGCTGTGGGGTTTTGGTCTGTATTCGGCAGTATACCTGATAGTGTTCAAGTAAAAGGAGTTGTTTTCCCACAAAATGGGGTAACTGCATTGATTCCTGAAACGGGAGGGCGTATCAGTGATGTCCGAGTAAAGGTCGGAGATTTTGTGCAGGCGGGTCAAATTATAGCAGTTGTACCGCAGGAAGACTTAATTCAAGAGATTAATAATTTAGGTACTCAGGCAAATCTTGATATCTCAAAAATCAATGCCCTTAGGTCAGAATACGAAAGAAAATCTCTTATAGTAGCACCTGTTTCGGGGATTGTACTTAATGTTATGGGAGTGCATGAAACAGCTTCCTCTAATCAAGCCCTAGCCAGTATTGTAAAACAAGAAAAATTTGCTAACGACAAGCAAATTATTACCTATGTACCTTCTTCCACTGCTAAGAAGTTAAGAGAGGGCATGGAAGTTCAGGCATCCCCTTCATTTGCCCCTCGCGAGGAATATGGCTATATGTATGGGTATATAACTAGCATCGGGACATATCCCGTGACAGAAGCCAACGTCCTGTCAGCCTTGGGAAGTGAACAGTATGCGGTTGGAGTTTTGCCGGAGGGGAGTTGTGTGGAGGTTCGAATTACTCTTACCCCCGATCCAGATTCGGCCGACAAAATTAAATGGTCCAATCAAAAGGGCGAGGGGATTAGCTTAAGCATCGGAACGAATTGCAATCTTTTAATCGTGACTAAAAAGATAAAACCATATGAGCTGATTTTCTAAACTCGTCAGGAAGCCATACATAGAAAGGAACCATCGCCATGCCTAAAATAGCAAAGGTCCCGATAGTAATGCAGATGGAAGCACTAGAATGTGGGGCGGCTTCCCTTAGTATGGTGCTGGCATATTTCGGAAAGTGGTTGCCGCTTGAACAGGTACGCTTAGATTGTGGTGTGTCAAGGGATGGCAGCAGTGCAAAGAATATCTTAAGAGCCGCAAGGGCTTATGGACTTAAGGCCTCAGGGTACCGTATGGATCTTATAGCTCTTCGAACGATTAGTTTTCCTGCAATTATCCACTGGAATTTCAATCACTTTGTAGTGTTGAACGGTTTTAAGAAGGACAAGGCAGTTTTAAACGATCCCGCAAAAGGGACTGTTGAGGTCTCGATGGAGGAATTCGATAAGTCATTTACAGGTATTGTCCTTAGATTTGAAAAGACTGATTCTTTTATACCGGAAGGTAAGCCCAAGAGTGTCTGGAGCTTTGCCCGAAAGAGGCTGAAGGGAACGAAAGGACCCTTTATTTTCGTGATTGCAACGGGTATCTTAACTACTGGTATAGGTATGATTACACCCGTGTTTTCAAGGATCTTCCTGGATAATATCTTGTCAGGCAAAAACCCGGACTGGCTGATGCCCTTTATTATAGCGATAGGGCTGGCAGTTCTTTTTCAGTTTGTGATTGCTGTTATAGAAGGAATTTTTCTATTGAAGATCCAAGGACGGCTTGAAGTGACTGCCAATGCAATGTTTATGTGGCATGTCTTAAGGTTGCCGGTTGAGTTTTTTTCTCAGCGTTTTGTTGGGGATATTGCCTCGAGACAGGCCAGCAATGAGCGGATTGCTTATACCTTGATAGGGAAACTGGCACCAGTATTTCTCAATGTCGTCATGCTCGTATTCTTTTTGACGGTAATGCTTCGCTACAGTGTACTGCTGTCAATTGTCGGTATTTTAGCCGCTGTTCTCAATATTTTGGTGTTAAGGTTTGTATCCAAAAAGCGGGTGAATATGAGCAGGGTTTTGGAGCGTGACGGTGGCAAACTTGTTGGAACGACCATGTCAGGAATAGAAATGATTGAGTCAATAAAAGCTAGTGGTGCCGAAAATGGCTTCTTTGAGCGTTGGGCGGGCTATCATGCCAAGCTAAATAATTCCCAGGTTGCGCTTGCCAAAACGAACCAGTATTTAGGAATGGTCCCAACTCTTTTGCAACAGCTCGCCAACACAGCTATATTGATGATTGGTGTATACCTGATCTTAGATGGAGAGTTTACGATTGGAACCTTGATCGCATTTCAGGCTTTTCTGACAGCGTTTCTTTCTCCGGTCAATCAATTAGTCGATGTCGGGCAACTATTCCAAGAGATGCGCTCATCTATGGAGCGAGTGGAAGATGTGATGAATTACCCGACTGACGTGGAGGACAACCAGGCCGTAAGCGAGAAAAGGACGTTAAGCTATGAAAAGCTGTCTGGGACTATCGAGATTACTGATTTGACCTTTGGATATAATCGATTAAGTCCGTCTCTGATTGAAAATTTCTGTATGACCCTCAAGCCAGGCTCTCGAGTTGCATTGATTGGCGGATCAGGCAGTGGAAAGTCGACCCTGGCAAAGCTTATATCTGGGCTTTACAAGCCATGGTCGGGTGAGATTCTATTTGATGGATACCGCAGAGAGGAAATAGACAGAGGTGCCTTCACTGGTTCCTTATCGGTCGTTGATCAGGATATAGTGCTATTTGAAGATAGTATTTTAGATAATATTACCCTGTGGGATTCGTCTGTTTCTCAAGTAGCGGTTGTCAATGCCGCTAAGGATGCTCAGATTCACGAGGATATTATGCAACGAGAAGGCGGTTATGATCACCTTATTAAAGAAGGTGGCAAAAACTTTTCCGGTGGTCAGCGTCAGCGTTTTGAGCTAGCAAGGGCATTAGCCCTGGAACCGTCCATTATTATACTCGACGAGGCTACTTCCGCTTTGGATGCTAAAACCGAGCTAACTATTATGGATTCCATTAAGGCTAGGGGGATTACCTGTATTATTGTAGCTCACAGGCTTTCCACCATCCGGGATTGTGAAGAAATTATCGTATTGGATAAAGGCCAGGTTGTTGAGCGTGGCAGACATGAGGAATTGATAAAAACAGAGGGTATGTACACAAAGCTCATTACAACTGAGTAAAGGGGTGAGGGAATGACACGCAGTTTTGACCAGCAGCTCCAAAAACGCTTGGAAAATGATCAAAAAGCAATGGAAGGCTCATTTTATGAGCTGGCAGTTATTGTAGGGAATAAACGAGAAGAAATACTTCAGTCGAAAGAAAAGCAGCCAGCTGTGAAGGGGGAAATCGAGCGAATTCTCACCTTTTTGCGAGTGAAGGTACCTTCATTGCCCGAAGGAGTTACCGATGTTAATGAGCAACTAGAGTATATGTTGCGCCCATCGGGCGTGATGCGTCGACGGGTGGAACTTAAAGGCAGTTGGTGGAAGGATGGAACTGGACCACTGTTGGGCAGTACAATATCGGGCGAGGCAGTGGCAATCATGCCCCGCTTTCCATCGGGGTATGACTATTTTGATGCCGATATCGGCAAAAAAGTTAAGGTGAATGCCAAAACTGCCGATAAACTAAACGATGAGGGATTCTGCTTTTATCGGCCTCTTCCCGCTAAAAAGTTGAGTATAACTGATTTGGTATTCTATATATTACGGTCAATCTCTCATTCCGATATAGCTCTTGTTTTGGGGGCCAGCTTGCTGGTTAGCCTGCTTGGTATGTTTACTCCTTATATGAGCAAACAAATTTTTGATTCTGTCATTCCTTCGGGTACTAAAAGTGATGTATTCCCGGTGGCAGGTTTATTAATTGGTGCCACTCTTGGTTCGGTGCTTTTTGGAATCACAAGAAGTATCGTCCTTTTGCGGTTTCGCGACAAAATTAGTATGTCCGTGCAAAGCGCTGCCATGGCGAGGGTCTTTTCTCTGCCAGCGACCTTTTTTAAGGATTATTCGGCAGGCGAATTGTCAAGCAGGACCATGAGTATCAATCAACTGTGTTCTATGCTCTCAGATAGTGTTATGACATCGGGACTGACCGCACTATTCTCTTTTGTGTACATAATTCAGATGCAGACCTTTGCTTCAAGTTTGGTTGCGCCCGCTATGCTCATTATAATTTCTATGCTGGTATTTACTATCCTCACAGGGTTATTACAGATTAGGTTATTGACAAAGCAAACCAAGTTGTCAGCAAAAATGAATGGACTTGTTTTCCAACTATTCAACGGTATTCAGAAGGTAAAGCTGGCAGGCGCTGAAAAAAGAGTCTTTTCAAAATGGGTTGAGAAGTATAAAAATTTGGGCAAAGTCACCTATTCTCCACCGCTTCTTTTGAAGATTCAAGGGGCTGTATCAGGAGCCCTTACTCTGGGCGGGAGTTTAATACTTTACTATTTTGCCGCCCGCTCTAATGTATCCGTTTCAAATTATATCGCTTTCACGGTTGCATATGGTTCAGTAAGTGCTGCGATCCTGCAACTTTCTGAGATTGTTATGAGCCTGGCAAATATTAAACCTTTGCTCGAGATGGTAAAACCTATTTTAGAAACTGTACCGGAGATTGACGAGACTAAGAAGATAGTGACAGGATTGTCAGGCTCTATCGAAATGAATAATATAACATTTCGTTATACTGAGAACGGACCGGCAATTCTAAATAATCTAAGCCTGAGAGTTAAGCCGGGTGAATATGTGGGCATTGTGGGGAAGACGGGATGCGGAAAGTCTACTTTGATGCGTATTTTACTAGGCTTTGAGAAACCTGAATCGGGCGCGGTATATTATGACGGTTCTAGTCTTGAAAGCCTCGATGTTCGTTCAGTACGACAGAACATGGGTGTTGTGATGCAGAGCGGCAAGTTATTTTCTGGAGATATTTTTTCCAACATCATCGTTACCGCACCCTGGCTGACCCTGGAAGATGCATGGCAAGCAGCACGCATGGCGGGCGTTGAGGAGGATATCCTGGCCATGCCGATGGGGATGCACACTGTGATTTCCGAGGGGAGTGGAGGAATTTCTGGGGGTCAGAGGCAGCGTATTATGATTGCTAGAGCGATTGCGGCCAAGCCTAAGATTCTATTTTTTGATGAAGCCACTTCTGCCCTGGACAATATCACGCAAAAAATTGTTTCCGAATCGCTGGCGACATTAAACTGTACGCGGATCGTGATAGCTCACAGGCTTTCAACTATTAAGATGTGCGATAAGATTCTAGTGTTTGACAGAGGCGTGATAGTTGAGGAAGGCACATTTGAAGAACTAATGGCAAAGGAGGGGCTTTTTCATGAGTTTGCAAGCAGACAAATGGCCTAATCAAAGGGCAGCAAGGGGAAATTTGTCAAGAAAGCAGGTTTTAGGCTGGGGCTTAATCTGTTTTATACTTCTAAGCCTAATGGGGTGTGCAAGTGAGCAAAAGGTCAATCCCAAGGAACTCTATATTCCGGTATTAGGGGATGCAGCCTGGTTGAAAGAGGATGGGGCATTTATAAGTGGGGTTGAACTAGCGGTGGAGGTATTGAATAAGGAGTACACTGCTGAGGGATATACCGTCAAAACAGAGGTCATCGATGATTTGGCGTCCTATGATAAAGGGGTAGAAATGGCGACTAGGCTTAGCACGGAAAAAACTGTGACAGCGGTGATAAACTTACAAGATTTTGATGTTTCTAAGACTACAGCGGGTATCCTTTCCGAAGGTGGGAAGCTGGTATTCTTCCCATACGGTGTCTTCGACAGCCTTATGAATCAAGGGAATAACAAGCTGTTCTGCAATGTACCCAGCTTTGCAGATTTAGGAACTGCCATGGCGGGCTATGCTGCCCAAAAAGGGTTTAAGCGCATTGCCATCTATCACAATGGAATCACTTCACAGGAGGAACTGGCTACCGCTTTTGAACTTGCTTTGTCCAGTACGGAAGGTAAGGTTGTGGACTATGTACCCAATATTTCCTCGCAGAGTGATTTTGAAACGGTTTATAGCAGATGGAAGGCCTTAGATGTTGACTGTGTTGTGATCGCCCAATACGGATCCGAGAGGGCCTATGAAGTGCTGGGGATGATCAGGAATAAGGACAACAATCTAGCGGTAATTGGTGAACCTATATTCAGTACCGCTAATTTATTAAGTGAAAACAAGAAAAATGCAGAAAATCTTGTGATCCCATCTACCCTCATTATTAAGGAAAGTGAAAAGCTTAATAAGTTTCGAGAACAATACAGACAGAAGTTCAATAAGGAAGCCGATATTTGGGCGGTGCAAGGTTACGATACTATGAGACTCATTACTGATACCTGCATTAATACGGGTTGCACTGACCCTGAAATACTATCAGAAATACTCCATGCCGCCAAAGGGTATGAAGGGGTAGGCGGAACTATTGCCTTTTTAGAAGGGGGAGCTCTCAAGGTAAATGTTCAGGATTTGCAGATGTTGGTCAGCAGAAACGGGCAATTTGCAGGGATTAAGAATTAGGAAGGTGGAAATCCGACTCGCTACGAGGAGGGAAATCTATTATCATGCGCTAAAGTGACTTCAAGAACAAAAAAGGCGTTGTGACAATCCATTAAGAAGACAAGGGTTAACTACCAAGGTTTAAGAGGGGGTGAAAAATAATGACTAAGGCGGAATCCAATATTGTGCTGTTTTCCATCACACTATGCTGGGCATCCTCTTATATATTTATCAAAAATATCCCTGACTCTATTTCGGCTTTTGCCTATGTGACTATGACGACGTCGGTTGCCAGCATTATTTTAGCGCTTGTTTTCATTAAAAGATTAAAGGATTTTGATAAGCAGACTCTGTGGAGAAGTTTGATTTTAGCAGGGATTATCTGCGGGAATTTAGTCTTTGAACGACTTGGCATAGCGAAGATACCAGCCTCTGCGGCTAGTTTTATTGCATCCTTAAACATTGTGTTCGTCCCGCTTTTGTTGCTGATATTTAAGCGAAAACCCAGTCTAAACAACGTGGCAGGCATAATAATTATCTTAACCGGTCTTATTTTCACTAGTGGAATCAAGCTGGGAGAGACAGTGAATTACGGGGTTCTTGCCATGACGGCAGCCTGTCTCTTTATGGCAGTTTATATTATTATCGTTGACGATTTTACCAAAAAAAGTGATCCCTTGTTGCTAGGGATCGGGCAGATGTTTTTTACGGCGCTTATCGGTTTTGGGTTGTGGTTTATCGAAGAACCGAGAACCTTTTTTTCGATTGTGTACACAAACGAAATACTGGCGAATATTTTCATGCTGGCGTTTTTTGCCAAGGCCTATGCTTATATCATGCTTATGTATAGTCAAAAATATGCTTCTCCCATTACAGTAACCATTATGGCGTCCACTGAGCCTGTGGTGACAATGGTGTTAGCATTACTTATCCCTAATACTTTTGGGAAAACAGAAGTCTTGACCATGAATAATGTGATCGGGGTTTCTTTTATTCTGGTAGGGGCAATTTTTGCTGGGACCAACTTTTTAAGTAGAAAGAACAGAATGGATCAAGCAACCTCTCTGACCGATTCTGCTATGGGGGGCTAAAATGAACGAACTATTATCTCCCTTTAGATCAAAACAGAAGCTATTACAAATAGGTCTGTGTGTGCTGGTGTTTATCGGGATGGCTGTCCCCTTTAAGGTGATGGTACTTATTGAAGGGTTTACTGAGGTGCGACCAGTCAATGCTGTGCCCGTTGTAGCTGGGCTTCTTCTAGGTCCTGCTGCAGCATGGGGCTGCGGAATCGGTAATCTGATCGCTGATTTGTTTGGAACTTTTACTAAAGGGTCTCTCTTAGGCTTCATTGGCAATTTCTTGGCTGCTTATTTGCCTTATAAATTGTGGCATATCTCAGGCAGCAAGGAAATGCCCAATGTAAAAAGCTATAAAAATATTATCAAGTATATTTTGATTTCGACAATTGCCGCTATTGCATCCGCTATAATTATCGCCTGCGGTTGGGATTTCTTGTTTGGCATGTGGATGCCAAATTTATTTTGGATTATTATATTCAACGATGTTGGATTTCCGCTTCTAATAGGCTTGCCGGTTTTTATTGTCCTCACATCGGAAGAGAGCAAGCTCAAAATTACCATGCCAATTAGAAGCCTGCGAAACCATAAAGGACAGGGGTATCTTTCTTTAAAATATGCGCTCTTGGGTGCACTTGTTTTGAGTGAATTGGCCTTGATGGGGATGATTTCCATTGGTTTAAGAATGTCCTCATCGTTGGTGATGGGGATAATTGGCGGGATTTTTACGATTGCTTTGATAGGGTTTGTAGGTATTAGGGATGAATAAGCAAAAAGATTAAAGAAATATGTAAAAAGATGTGTAATAGAACTTAAAGTAATAAGTATTCACTCATAGAAAGTAAAACCGAATCTGCGGCAGACAAAGAATCTGTTGTTGGACACATTTAACTGAAGGAGGAAGTCAAATGAATATTAATAATTTTATTGAAAGTCTGGGAGAAAACAAGGAGGAGCTTCTTAAAAAGGGAGCAATGTGCACGAGTGTCGATGAGCTGCTTGCACTGGCCGTAGAGTATGGATTAACTTTGGATGGGGCAGGAGCAACAGAACTTTTGGAAGCAAAGCAGGTAACGATAGGCAAGTTGACGGATGAAGAGCTCGATAGTGTCGCGGGTGGTGGATTTCGTACAAAGGTTAGAGAGAATGTTTATTATAGAGAATATTTTACATGTAAAAACTGCGGAAGTCATTATTTGAGACTACCCGATCCTACATGTGCTGATTGTGGAGCTAAGGCTGGACCTGTAACTCGCTAGAAAAGGTTTATCAGACCAATTAGCAGTCTTAGGAGGCATGGTGGGCGAACTATGCCTCCTAACTTAGGGTAAGAAATGAAAGCAGAAGTTATAAAGACCTGTTGAAAGACAGTCGCTTAATAGAACCAAAGGGGGTGAAAGGAGTTGAACTCAATAGTACAAGCTGATATGTCAGAGTTGGCAGTTAAAGCCCGCCGAGATCCGCAAGCCTTTGCTGCAATCTATGAAATCTATTTTACGAGAATTTATAACTATGTTCGTTATCGAGTGAAGGACCCTGAAACCACCGACGACTTAATCAGCGTGATTTTCGAAAAAGTACTTAAAAACATCAGACTTTTCAGGCCGGAAAAAGGGAATTTTACTGCTTGGCTATTTGCTATTGCCCATAATGTAATAACCGACTATTTTCGAAATAGGGAGAAAAACCAATTGTCTTCCCTTGAGGCCTATGGTGAGATTGCTTCAATATCTCAGGATTTGGGAGAAGCCTTTGTTGAAAATGAATTAAGAAGTAAACTCTTAGAAGCCTTAGGCGAATTAAGCGAAAGAGAACGTCACATTATTGCCCTTAAGTTTTGGTCAGGGTTAAAAAACCGCAGTATTGCCAAGCTGATCGGGGTCAGTGAAAGTAATGTGGGCGTGATACTTTATCGGGCAATGGGGCGGTTGTATTCGAGTATAGGGTCTGGAGGGGAGGAGTCCAATGAGAGAAAGTCGCTATGCAGAACACTTTAATTTGGAGTTGGAACGAAGTAATCTTATGACAATTGAAAGTGAAACCGAATTAAAATTGCTAACTCATGTGGAAGAGAAAGAGGTTTTGGGAGAGCTGGCGCCCCTGCTTGAATTGGCAGGGATTGTGAAAAGTGCGGATTTTTCAGGCGAGAGTCGAATTAAAAATAGTCTTTTACAACGCTTGCTGCAAAAGTTTCCAGAGCAAAAACCTGATTCAACGAATGATCAATCACATTTTGACGCTGAACTAAGTGACGACGAATTGGAACTAGCCGCTGGGGGGGGGATAGGTCAACCGACGAATGATAAGGGCTGTTTGTTGTGTGGTTGCCAACGATCATCAGCAACAATTGACTGTGACAATTGTTCATTTTGCGGGCATCCTCGTTCAAGCCATAAGTGAACTCACTGATAAATCAAACAGGTTGTTTTGCCACTACAACGACTTCCTTAACATCGAGCAACAAAAAACGATACATGCTTTATGTATTGTCAGAAACATTTAAGCGCGGGATTTGCAATTAAAGAAATCTACTAAGAGTGTAATGATAACTTTGCTCTTACGTATTAACTCATAGAAAATAAAAGCAAAAATTTATTATTTGAGTTTGAGATGTGGAAAACAGCTAGAAAGGAAATAAATGGACAAAAAAATAGTGAGAAGAAATGTGCTTCAAGAACTTGGAGCAACTGCGGCAGAAATAACGGAACTTCTTCATTATAATAAAAATGTTTTTCATAGAGAGGACAATGCTGAGACTTTGAGTTTTCCTCTTTCCGACGAACCTTTTGTAGCTGCCTGGGAAAAGTATGCCTTGGAGGCAAAATCGAAGGGGGTCTATGCGACTCTGCGTGAAAATTTAGTCCAGTTTCAATTTCCGATTCATGAGGGTATCAGTGCAACCGAAGGTTATAAGGCCGTTGTTAATGCCGGAAAGGATTTGACTGCAGGGGAAGCCGGACTCCATTTTGAAAAGTCAGAATTATTAGATTTGGTTATACATTCATCGTCTGCCGGCAAAATCCCGCTTATAATTACCCGGCACCGCAATGATTTTGTGTCACTGGTCAGGGCACTCGCCATGAAAAATGAACCTCAGCCAATACCAGATTCTATGGGGGCCCTGATAATCTCTGGCTATAACAATTGGGGACGGGTCAGAGACTATCGTAGGATGTGGGAGGGCAAAGAGAGAAAATGGGGTGGAGAAAATTGGCAGCAGGAGTTTCGGCGCTTAATTCCCCAAAAAGAGCTGTATCAAGATCGTTTCATAATTTTAAGCAATGGCTTTTATAGTGCTGTTCAGGCCTCAGAACTAGGAATCTCGTCTGAGGAATGGAGAGAGGCTTCTCTAGTTATTAGGCGTGAACATGAGTGTGCACATTATTTTACACGCAGAGTTTTCTCTTCAATGCGTAATAACATGTTGGATGAGCTAATCGCCGATTACATGGGTATAACTGCTGCTATGAAAACCTATCGAGCGGACTGGTTCTTGCGCTTTGTCGGGCTAGAAGACTTTCCTTTGCACAGAGCGGGGGGAAGGATTAATAATTATCGAGGAACACCACCATTATCTGCCGGCGCTTTCGAGATTCTTAAGCAATTAGTTAAGGCTTCTGCGGAGAGGTTAGAAATTTTTCATAGGCGCTTCCGGGATAAAATTGATCTTCCAGGAGGACGCACTAAAATGCTGTTAGCCTTGGCTCAATTAACCCTAGAGGAATTAGCGTCCAGTGAAAGCGAGTTGTTAATTGAGACCAATTTAGACACAATGACTAGGGGTAGAATGGAAGCTTGACTAACAAAAACCTTCCAAAACAGCCCAAAACTATATAGATGGCAAGAGTTCTAGCTGAATTGCCCTAGTATTTGATGTGAATTATGACTGAGGAGGAAGCAAAATGGATATCAAAGATTTAATCGAAAGTCTAGGTGAACAGAAGGAAGAGTTTTTCAGAAAGGGAGCGCAGTGCACAAGTGCCGAGGAACTGCTTGCCCTGGCCGTGGAGTATAGCGTGACTCTGGATCGCGAAGGAGCAGTAAAGATTCTTGAATTAATGCATTTACCGAAAGGAAAGCTGTCGGATGAAGAGCTCGAAAGCGTTGGAGGTGGTGTGAACTACGACAATGAAAGGGCAAAGTGTATATTTTGTGGGCGGGATACTTTATCTGGGCGTATTATTTGTAAGTGGTGTGATGCCGCCTCTGGATTAAATGCAAGGCCTTGTTAACAACAAGTCGAAGGGAAGTGGAATTATGACTCGCAAAGAATTATTGGAAAACGTAGCCAAAGAACAAAGGGAAGAGTTGAGCGATAGTGAAATAATCGATGACGTGCTTGACGCTGTAGCCGGAGGAACTTCTAATTCAGGTGTTCTTTGCACAAAATGTGGTGGAACCTATAGGCTTATTCCTACATTACCTAACAACCACAAAACCAGCTTTTCTATACAATCTCAAAGGTGTGAAAAGTGTGGGGAACCTTGTGCTAAGAGATTTTAGCAGGGTATGGTGTTTCAATGGAGGTAAGTAAGTGTTATTTCAAGTCTGGGTTTTAATACCTCAAGTAGAACAAACTGTAAATTTCTGATAGAATTGAATTTATAAAGTGGGTTATCTTATGAAAAATTTCTTAACGCAAAAATTATTTTCTCCGCTTGCTGCAATTTTACTTGTCGTAATTAGTATCGGCGGCACAATTTGCGTAAGTACATTCTCGAATTCCCAAGCAGCAATTCAGAATTCATCGTCTGCCATACAAAAATCATCAGAATATTTATATACTCAAGCGGTGAAAGACGCAATGACCATTGAACCGGAAGAAATCTTACCCGTCTTAAAACTAACAAAGGACAATGATTTGGTAACGTTAAATGATAAAAATGAGGTATTACTTGTCACTTGGCATAAATATCCTGACAGTTATCTTGCCGGTCAACAAGTCACACTAAAATATGGGGCAGTTTGGACATTTACCGATAAGGAAATGGTCAGATGGTATAAAAGCAATGAAAATGGTGTATCAGATTGGAATTTGAGGTTTAAAGAACTGATTGGCCTGCCACCCGACTCAAAATATACGCATTTTACAGCTATGTGGGTACCAATCGATAAAATTAAACGGCCTGCATACTCATGTGAAGTTAGAAATGATGTTACCAACGTGAAATTTGCTGAAAATGTGGATAAGAATTTTATGCAATGGTTCGATTCAAACATAGTAACTTCCTATTTCGAAGATGCCTACCCCTGGACAAGATTGGGATATACATATGACTGGGCAGATAACGGCACAGAATATGGCTTGAGTGAGTTTTTAGTTGAAAAAGGTGCCACTGCAAGGGTGGAATTTACTTACTCTACACAGGATTTTATAAAATGACTGGAAGCACAGTAATAAATTGATACAAGCAGTCTTTTGCAAATAAGTTGTAAAGGTCTGCTTGTACTAGTTGAAAGCACAAATTGGGGGAAAGTGTTGTTACTTGAAAAATCTTTTGGGTTGCTGATAAATAGCGGAGAATAAAAATTGATAGGGGTTGTTGTAAATAGTTCTTATTAATTAGAATGAATAAATGAAATGTGCTGAAAGAATATTCCTAAATTATGTAATGGGAAGCTTAAATATAATGTTCATCATGGTTTGACAAAGGATGGGATTCTCTTATCCGCTAGGCCAATGATGAGCACTGCAGCAGTAAATGGTCTGCATTTATGGAAAGGGTCTTGACAGGAACCGATTATAGGAAAGTGTCTGCTGTAGTTTTTGACAAGAACCATAAAATGTAAAAGTTAATACATAGTTTCATAGGAGCGCTTGCTGAAAGCATAAAAGTGCAGAATCATTATGAGATTAAAGTTGGTGAATAATTTCAACAATCATGATCATTTCTCGGCCTTTTTGACTTATTTTCTAATTTTTAAAAGGAAATATAAGAAAAATGTAGAATGGTTTATTTCAGGAAATTGTTCCGTTTGAAAATTAGAGAGTTTTTAACTTGGTCGAATATTTGGGAAACTTGTTTCTGAAATGGGAGACATTCTGCATAAACAAGGCAAACTATAAGGGTAGGTCACAAGTTCCTGTTTAAAAGGCACTCAAGAATTTGGGTGCCCATTATATTAAATTAAATGAGATAAAAAGTTCGCAAAACTATGTAATAGAAACTTAAGATTAAAGTATTAATTTACGTAAACTTCAGCAGATAAGATTAAGATCTGAGGTTGATATAAAGCAATAATTGGGAGGCAAGAGTATGGATATCAACAAATTTATGGAAAGTCTAGGGGAAAAGAAGGAGGAACTGCTGATAAAAGGGACGCAATGCACAACTGCTGAGGAATTAATGGCCTTGGCTGTGGAAAATGGACTGACTCTTGACAGGGACAGCGCGACGGTACTTTTAGAATTAATGCAGTTAAAGACTGGTGAGCTGTCGGATGACGAGCTTGATAGTGTTGCAGGCGGGTTCTTCGATAAGGGTGAGAAGTCGGCTCGTGAGTACGGAGATTACCCATCGGATAAGCATAATAACATAGGGTAATCAGACTGTCCGGTCCATCTTACCTAAAGAACATCATTTGCTCCAGTTTTCAGAAGACGGCTTAACCCTTTTTCTTTGCGATTGAGAGGGACTTGGAAGGCGCATAAATTGTTTAATGACCATGGAAGATAGTCGAACTTACAATTGTGGGTAGTAGATTTAATACGTACTGATAAAGAAGGATGTAAAGTAATGAAGAAATGGGCTCTGATTTCGCTCTTATTCCTAGCTATGATGATTAATGGGTGCGGTGATAAGAAAGATATTGTACTGTCCAGCAATAACACGAATAAGGTCCAAGAGAAGTTTAGTACCACCAGTACTGACAAGTATGACATTGTCAAGGCAACCTTTAGGGACAAGACTATCATGATTAATTATCCGCAAATAAGTAATTTAAGTGACAGTGGTAAAGAGGAAATCGTCAACAAACTTATAATGGCATCGGCATTGGAAGTTCTGGATAATTATAAGGATGACATAAGCAGTTTGAAGTTGGATATGGACTTCGAGATAAAGTATAAAGGAACAGACTTACTCAGTATTCAGTACTTGGGAACAAGCTCAGTAAAAGACTCTGCCTATCCTGTCAACTTAATTCAGACTGCTAATATCGATCTTAGAAAAGAAAAAAACCTAACCTTGAGCGATGTAGTAACTATGGGCGATGGCTTTATCAATAAGTTCACAGATGGTAAATATATAGCCTATGGCTCGGATTTAGATCTGAATTCGGGAGGTGTCCTTAAGGACGTATTAAGTGATTTCAGCAGCAAGGACCTGGAAGAAAGTTTTAAGCAGCACTCTGCAAAGTTTTATTTTACAAAAGATACTCTGGGAGTGAGCGTTGAAGTACCACATGCAGTAGGGGACCATCTGGAAATGGAGATGGATTATAAGTCTTTAGAGGACATACTGAATCCCGATTTCTCCGAAAGTATAAAGTCCCAGAACTGCTGAAGCCTGAAAAGTTAGCAAGATCCTCCAAGATATAAGAAAGCAACTGACGTATGAGCAGTTGGACTGCGTAGCAGGGGGGAGTAAACAGACATAGATTCACCATGGACTGGCAGCGGAGCATAGAGTGATTCTGATAGGGAAGAGGAAGTCAAAATGGATATAAAAAAGATTGTTGAAGGTTTAGGAGAAAAGAGGGACGAGCTTTTTAAGATGGCGATAAAGTGCAAAAGCGCTGAGGAACTGCTGGCAGTGGCCATAGAGCAGGATGTGGCTCTGGATAAGGCAGGAGCGACAGAGCTTTTTGAAGCAATGACCTTAACGATATGCAAGTTGTCAGATGATGAGCTAGATGATGTTGCAGGTGGGTACTATGTGAATAAACTCATAAAAGCGGAATAGAGGCGTAGGAGGGTTACCCCTTGGAGAGTCTGTGGAGCGTAGTGCACGTCAGTGCTGAGGAGTTGCTGGAACTGACCTTTCGAGTATAAGTCAAGCTTGGTCAAGCAGGAGGAGGGCCATCGAAATGGCTATAGTTATTGTTGATGATTCAACTCTAAGTCTAGAAGTAATCAAGGCTTTTCTTATTACGTCAGGCTATTCAGAGGTTATCACGGTTAATTCGGCAAGGGAACTCTATGAGTTAGTCGATAGTTATTCAGATCGAGGGATAGTCGAGATCGATTTAATCCTAATGGAGATTATAATGCCAGATATTGATGGAATTGAGGCCTGCCGAAATGTTAAGAAGAGAGAATGGCTGGCAGATATACCGGTTATCATGGTGACCACTACAATGAAAAAAGAAAATCTGCAACTGGCTTTTTCAGCCGGTGCGATGGACTTCATTAAGAAACCTTTCGATAGAATGGAACTATTAGCGAGAGTGAGTTCAGCCTTGAGACTGAAACATGAAACAGGTCGTCGAAAAGCTCGAGAAATTGAGTTGCTTGAGGTCACACGCCAATTGCAAGAGGCAAATGAGAGGTTACAGCGTTTATCATTTTTAGATGGCTTGACAGGGATAGCTAACCGCCGTTTTTTTGATCAGGAATTGCTGCAAGAGAGCAGGCGGGCCAAACGGGAAAAAACTCCGCTTTCTTTGATTATGCTCGATATCGACTACTTCAAGGCCTTTAACGATACCTACGGTCACATTAAAGGAGATGATTGTCTACGGGAGGTAGCATCTATTCTTAAGAAGACCTTAAAGCGTCCAGGTGATATCCCGGCACGTTATGGAGGGGAAGAGTTTGCAGTGATCCTGCCTAACACGGACGATGTAGGAGCTGAGATAATAGCTAAGGAATTGCGATATTGTATTGAGCAGGCGCGTATTGCGCATATTAATTCTCCCTGCGCGGATTATGTTACAGTGAGCCTTGGGGTCGTAACCGGATTCTCGGAACAAGCCAAGACACCGAAGGAATTGATTTTGGCTGCTGATCGGGCCCTCTATCGTTCAAAACATGAAGGTCGCAATAGGTTGAACGTGGAATGGATTGAAAAATACACTGATTTTTTAAAAACGTTATAAATAAATTTCCTTTCTATGTAAGAAGAGAATTCATATTATTGTATAATCGGTTAGTATTGAGATAATAATATCTCCAATATATACCAGGTACTGGAATTGCCCCTGCGATAGTATGAGTATCGATGCAAGAATAATATTTTAAATATTTTCGTCCGTTCTTGATCGTAATAAAATCAAGTTTGATCTGTTGATATGGACAACCATTATATCTAGGCACCGTCATCTATTATGTGGTAGTGATGTTATTTTAAGGTAAAAGTTGAACTTTCACTAGGTATGCAGTATTATGTAGGGTAAGGTTAAATTTGGCAGAAGTAGGATCAGCATAGCAGAAAGGTTGATAAAGGATGGAAAACAAGTCCTCCTCGAATTTTCTTAAGAATATTGTAAACGAGGATTTTAAATCAGGTAAAGTCGATCATATTATCACACGGTTCCCACCGGAGCCCAATGGATATTTACATATTGGACACGCTAAATCCATTATTCTCAATTTTGAATTGGCAGATGAATTTAAGGGTAAGACTAATCTGCGTTTTGATGATACTAATCCGGTGAAAGAGGACACAGAATACGTAGAATCTATCAAGGAAGATGTATTGTGGCTGGGATATGAATGGGACAATTTGTTTTTTGCCTCAGATTATTTTGAGGAAATGTATAATCGCGCCGTGCTTCTAATCAAAAAAGGTATGGCCTATGTTTGTGATTCTACAGCCGAGGAAATTCGCAAAATGCGCGGATCTCTGATAGAGGTGGGACAAAAAAGCCCTTATCGAGACAGGTCCGCAGAAGAAAATTTGGTGTTATTTGAACGTATGCGCAAAGGCGAATTTAAAGATGGCCAAAAAGTCTTACGCGCTAAGATAGATATGGCTTCTCCCAATATCAATATGCGTGACCCTGTGCTATACAGAATTGCTCATGCAACTCATCATAATACTGGAGATAAGTGGTGTATTTACCCAATGTATGATTTTGCACATCCGTTGGAAGACGCCATAGAAGGAGTTACTCACTCTATTTGTACGATGGAATTTGAGGATCATCGTCCCCTGTATGATTGGGTTATACGAGAATGTGAAATGCAAGAGATACCTCATCAATACGAATTTGCCCGTTTAAACATTACCAATACCGTTATGAGTAAGCGGAAGCTTAAGCAACTGGTCGACGAGCATGTCGTAGATGGATGGGACGATCCAAGGATGCCTACCATCTCAGGACTTCGGCGCAGAGGGTATACGCCAGAAGCGATTCGCAGCTTCGCCCGTGAAATTGGGGTAGCGAAAGCTGACAGTGTTGTGGACAGCAAAATGCTTGAGTTTTTTATTCGAGAAGACTTGAAGCTCAAAGCACCGAGAACGATGGCTGTTCTTGAGCCGCTAAAGGTTATCATTACAAATTATCCGGAAGACCAAGTGGAAATGTTAGAAGCTGAAATTAATTCGGAAAACCCGGAAATGGGTACTCGGCAAATTCCTTTTTCACGCGAAATTTATATTGAGCAAGATGATTTCATGGAAAACCCACCTTCAAAATATTTTAGGCTTTTCCCTGGAAACGAAGTCCGGCTGAAAAATGCTTATTTTATTAAATGCAATAATATAGTTAAGGATCAGAGTGGGAAAGTCATTGAACTGCATTGTACGTATGATCCTGAGACTAGGAGTGGATCAGGTTTCACGGGAAGAAAGGTCAAAGGTACGATCCACTGGGTGGATGCCGCGCAAGCCGTACCTGCAGAGTTTAGATTATATGAACCTTTGATTTTAGATCAAGATGAGGACGACGAGAGCTCATTTATAGAGCATATTAATCCCCAGTCTTTAGAGATAGTTCAAGGCTTTGTTGAGCCGAATATTAAGGGGTCGAAGCCCCAAGATAAATTCCAATTCTTTAGGCATGGCTACTTTAACGTCGATCCTATAAGTTCTAAACAGGAGAAGCTTGTTTTTAATAGAATTGTATCCTTAAAGAGTTCCTTTCAATTAACTAAATAAAAAAAGCTAAAGATTCTCCTCGCTTCCTTCATAGCGGGGGATTTTAGCGGTTTTTTATGAAAGCCCTAAGTGAGGGTTCTGACAATAAAAATATTTTCTTTTATTAAGCATATCTAACTTTACCCATAAATCAGGGTTTTTTTAGTATTATTGGGGATACTGGAAGGAACTATATTAAAGGGGGTAAGGTATGCCTAACGAAGAATTTGTACCTGATCAGGGCGAAGCCAAGGTGGATGAAGGCAATGAAAATGGTACTCTAACTAATCCATTAGATGATTCTATCGGGCTCAGTCAGCAGAAACTTAGAAATTCTGAGGTCAAAGAGCTGACGTTTTCTTGATTATTTAAAACAGTAAAGTATGTATTTAAGAGCAGAGACAAAAAAGAAATTTGTCTCTGCTCTTTTGCTATTTATAGCAGCATTTACAAAAGCTTTAATACTGCTTCATGGTAAGGTAAGAACGTTCTAATTAGGGTTTGATAATTTATCGAAAAGTATAGAGTTTGCAAGGGTTTGCGAGTAGTTTTGCCTAATATGTGCATGAAAAAATAGCCTTCGGCGTCAAAAAACCGTGTACGTGGAGTTAAAATCAAATGGTGCATCGATGCACCATTTGCCCTCTCTTCCCCGACGGGGGGAGTAACTCACTGATTCAGTCAGCCATTTGAGCCACTCCCCATGGGGTACCAGCTCTTTGGTTTCTGTCAAACAACCTCCGATCCCAACGGCGTTGCCAAGCAGCATTTTGCTGCTTTGTTCCTTGATAAAGTTAACCTCGGAAGGGATTTGCTCAGGCGTCCTGTTGAAATTTCCATCCTCATACCGGTTGCCAATCCCTTTATGGAATGTCTTTTCAGATCCCGCTATAGGATATGCCGAGCCCCATACAAGCGTGAGGGCTATAGCGCCAATCCACCCTTGTCGGATTGACCAAAGTCTGAGTTGGATATTAAGGCGGAAAATCGTAATATTCTGGCTGCCTAAGAGAAAAAGGGGGTTGGTTAGCAAGCCCTAATTACTTACAGCTTATTTCAAATCAAATGCACTTAAGGTCGCCTGCATCTAAGATGTAGGCGGCCTTTGAATTAGGATCTGCTGTGAATTTTTAGATATGGTCAACTCAGGAGCCGACCCCAATTTTAATAAGATTATTTTTTAGATGAACTACGAAATCCTGAACATTAGTTACTAAAGTTGTAACCTCCAACGAACCACGGTCTCTAAGTTTATTTACTGCAAATTCGGCGATATCAATACAGTAAATAAATACCGGCCGGATCTCTCCGTTTCTTTGTGTGTAGGCAGGAGTCATATTTCCCGCTGCGATGGTATGAAGCTGAGTGGCTAAACAAATAAGTGTAGTAGCTTTACGGGTGTGCTTTCGCATCTCATCTTGGGCTTGATATACATCTGCGATAACGGGTGGGAGCGGACCATCGTCACGTATTGAGCCAGCAAGGACCAAGGGCACCTTATTTGTAATGGCAGAATAGACAACCCCGTCTTTAATGCCTTCCTTTTCTATGAGTGCTTTAATTGAACCAGCTTCTCGCGTTTTATTGATTAAGTCTAAATGGTGGTAATGAGCATTTGGGGGAGATTGTTGGTCATAGGTATTTTGACCTAAAGCAGTTCCAAACAAAGCGGCTTCAAGGTCATGGGTTGCCATGGCATTTCCGGCAAGGACAGCATGAGCAAAACCATTAGATATTAAGCTGGAAAGGGCTTGCCTTGAATCGTAGTCAAAGACAACCGCTGGACCTAGGACCCAGACAATATAGCCATTATCCTTCTCATAATTTAAGAGGTCATAGAGTTCGTTGTAATCCTTGGAATAAGCCGTTTCTCTAGAACGACCAGAACGAAAAGCAAATAACTCCGAATCGGTGTCATTCGAGCTGAAACCCTTAGCATAAACAAAGATTCCCTCACGGCCACCTTCAGTTCGACCGACGATTACTTTATCTCCAATTTTCAGATTTCTAAATTCAACAACTTGAATGGTTCCATCTGATCCTAAGACTGGGACGCCATCCATTCGACTTTCCGTGGCTAAAATCCACTTGCCTTTAATTTTAAAATACTCTGGATATATTGAGAGGCCATGATAGTGCTCTGGTGCCACCCCATCGATTTTAACCTCAACAATCTGGGCGTCTGGTGCAGATAGAAAAGGTTCTTGATCAAAATTTGGTTGCTTATATTTTGGTATTTGAAACTTCATTTGTCACCCTCCTTACATAGCTCGATTTATTTTGCCCGAATATGAAAAATAAAGTAAAAAATGTAAGAATATTTTGCCTGATAGATTTGAAAACTTGACAGGCCTGAGCTCTAAGTAGTGCCGAAAATGGCAAAGGGCCCGCCTTCGATTGCCTCAAGAGAATATGCCCAGGTTAAAGGCAATGTCATTAAGTTAAGGCCTGAAAAACACAACCATCCAGATTAAGATGGTTGTGTTTTTCTTATACATACAGGTGGGCATATAAAATTTATCAATTGTAAAAAAACACTTGACAAATTAATGAAAATCGAAGGCTTCGCCTTGAAAATGAGGACATTTTTAAGGAGGCCTTCTAAAATGAAAAAGAAAGCATATCCAGAGCAGGTACGAACTGCGCTGCACCAAGCGATACGCTCAATCACAGCAGATTTACCAGCTTGTGTGAAACGACCAGGGCAAGATTTTTCACGCGAACGCAAATTATCACTGCATACCATGCTGCTTATGCTAGTAGGCATGGGAGGCAACAGCCTTTCAAAAGAATTATATGATTGGCTGGGCTATTCGTCAGAGACTGCAACTGCCTCAGCATTTGTCCAACAGAGAGACAAAATTCGTCCAGAAGCACTGAAACTACTATTTCACGAATTTACAAGGTTAGCAGTATCGGAGAATTCATTACAAGACTACAGGCTGCTCGCTGTTGACGGTTCGGATTTGAGACTTCCGTCAAATTCAAATGATGGATTCTCCTCCATCAGGAACAGCGAAGATAGCAAAAGTTACAATCTTGTGCATTTGGATGCTATGTATGACCTGATGGGCAAGGTTTATGTCGATGCATCCGTGCAACCCAAGAAAGGCATGAATGAGCATAAAGCCTTAGTATCCATGGTAGACCAGTCTGAAATCAGTGGAAATGTAATTGCAATCATGGATCGTGGATATGAGTCATTCAACAATATCGCTCATTTTCAGGAGAAATCATGGTACTATATCATCCGAGCGAAAGAATCCTATGGGATTATATCAAGGCTTTCTCTACCAAATTGCCCGGAATACGATGAAGAAATCACGTTAACCCTCACCCGGCGCCAAACCAAAGAAACGTTATCGCTTCTAAAAGCATACCCCCATCGGTATCGATGGATACAGCCACATACGACATTTGACTTCATTAAACCGAAAGATTCCAAGTTATATGATTTACATTTTCGTGCCGTTCGCGTCGCTATTGCTGATGGTGTGTATGAAACGGTTTATACAAATCTCAATGCCGAAGATTTTCCGCCGGAGAAAATAAAACAGCTCTATAATCTGCGCTGGGGAATTGAGACATCTTTTAAGGAACTTAAATATGCTGTGGGTTTGGCAAGTCTGCACAGCAAAAAGAAGGATTTTATATTGCAAGAGATTTTTGCCAGACTAATTCTATACAATTACTCTTCCATTATCATGCACCACATCAGTATTCCTAAAGATTTGCGAGTAAATTTTCCAGTGGCTTTAAATATATGCCGTCAATTTTTGAGAGAGTTAATTCCAGCGGTCCAAGTTCTTAAACTGATAGGTAAGCACCTTTCCCCAATACGCCCTGGCCGACAATTTCCTAGATATCAAAATTCGATTTCAGCAGTCGGGTTCCAGTACAGAATTATTTGAGATTTAACATGTGTGATAGGACTTTTACAGATGCTTTTCGGGCATCTGCATTTGTGTTGCTCAAAATTCAAAAACACCCGTGTTTTCTATGTTATTCCGTGTATGCGACAACCCCAGCGGTATCACTTTTCTACCGCTGGGGTTTCTCATGAGCTTAACTTAATGACATTGAGGTTAAAGGCCGCATATTCACACTGTCTCACCGCTTGTAAATAACTTGAAAAAGTGGGACATTTTTAGAATGAGATTCTACACCTTTCATTCCGATATAGAAGTAGTGGAGTTTTTCACTCGTAAGATATCCGCCAAAAAGTAAGTTTAACAATTAAAGGAGGAAAAGAATGAAAAAGAAAATTGTCCTTGTATTCTTTTTAATTTGTCTCATGCTTTCTTTGCCTGCTACTGCTAAGGCATCACTTGGGGATGTTTTACTTAAGGTAGGTTCTAGAGGCCCGGATGTTGTGGAATTACAAACAAAACTTAATTATGTTGGCTTCAATGTTGGTAAGGCAGATGGTATCTTTGGAAATATGACCAAAGAGGGCGTCATGAATTTTCAAAGAGCAAACAGCCTAGCGGTCGATGGAAAAGTTGGTCCCATGACAGTAAAGTCACTAAATAAAGTCTACTTACAAAAACAGCCCCAAACTCTGCCCCAAGCTCAAACTCAGAACAACGTTAATAGTATTCTGAGTACTGCAAAACAATATATAGGGGTTAGGTATCAATGGGGGGGCACCTCACCTTCAACAGGTTTTGACTGCTCGGGATTTGTTTACTATGTATTTAAGCAAAATGGCATTACCTTGCCGCGGGTTTCACGTGATCAATATACAGTAGGAACTAAGGTATCCTTCGAAAATCTTCAACCAGGTGATTTGGTTTTTTTCTCGTTTTCCGGAAATGGCGTTGTAGATCACGATGGAATTTATCTAGGGGGAGGACAATTTATTAATTCTTCTTCTTCTAAAGGAGTAACAATCTATACAATCGGACCGTACTGGAAATCCGTTTATGTAGGAGCCAGACGAGTAATTTGATCTCTGAAGTTTGTTGTATCTTTAATAACTCTGCAGGGATGCAATCCATTTTTTGCATGTAATTAACTAAAGAAGTTAAAGTTTTGGGGTGTCGAAAGGCACCTCTTCTTTGATGTTCTTAATTCACTCCCCAATGGGAGCGGTTCATTAACGTGGAATTATATTAGAAGCTCTTGAGAGTCGTCAAAGCGCTGCCGAAATCATTCCTAACTGAGCCTTGGTTATAGAAATTAAATCGTTGGGACTGAGAAAGAGTTGAAGTCCGCGTAAACCAGCACTTACAGAGATTTTCTCTTGTTTAGTTACGGTTAAGTCAATGAAGACGGGATAGTTTTTTTTCATTCCGATGGGAGAAACACCGCCTCGTATATAACCAGTCAGAGGTTGAACTTCCTTTAATGAGACAATCTCAACCTTTTTATTCCCGCTAAGGGTTGCTAATCCTTTGAGATGAAGTTCGTGATTTCCTTGGATACAAGCCACAATGATACCTGTTTTATCGCCGCGGGCGACTAAAGTCTTGTATACTTGTTCAATACTTAAACCAACCTTTTGAGCAACGGTTACCGCAGATAAATCAGATTCATCGACAACGTATTCCTTTAATTCATAAGGGATTTTCCCCTTATCCAATATGCGAGCTGCGTTTGTTTTATGAGACATGTTTTCTGCTCCTTATGATGTAATTAAAAGGTGTTTTTTTAAAATCAATTCGATGTAGGGACTAATTCTCCTTTTCTTTTATGAAGGATGTCCCTATAATAGAAGTTATAATCTTGAGAGCTTGCAAGTTAGTACAATTATTGTTTCTTTTGCAAGTCTAAAGGTTGAGAGGAGGTTATAAGAACTTTGAAAAAATTAAAGGTTCTCGTATTTTCTGCGTCGTTCGGAAACGGGCATCTGCGGGCAGCTGAAGCAGTTATCGAAGGAATACGAATTCAGGAACCTTCTGCAATAATTATGCATCTCGATTTTGGAGATTTTTTGAGTAAACCGATTAATACGCTGATCAAAAATATCTATGGTGAAATTATAAACCATATTCCAAAACTTTGGGGACGTTTTTATTATAAAACATCTATGGTTCAGCCCCGTTCGCTAAGCCAACGTTTTTTAAGTAAATTGGGAAGAAAAGAATTTCTTAGATATATTAATGTGTTCAAACCGGATTTTATCATATGCACGTATCCTACTGTTTCTTCAGTTTTGGCCCAACTAAGATACGAAAAGGTCCTAAAGGTTCCGGTGGTTACGATAATCACAGACTATACGGTTCACAGTCATTGGGTTCATCCAAGTGTCGATAGATATATAGTTGCTTGCACAGAGGTGAAAGGTAGTTTAATAGCGTGGGGGATTGAAGGATCTCGTATTCATGTGACGGGTATACCTGTAAGCCCAAAATTTGAAGATCAAACAGATCGTAAGTACATACTTTCCAAGTTAGGCCTAAAGTCAAATCTTCCTACCTTTTTAGTGATGGGAGGATCATATGGAGTTTTGAAAAGTGCAAATAGAATCTGCAAAAAGCTTGCAAATTCTAAGGTTCCAGTCCAAGCTATTATCGTTTGCGGGAAAAATGAAAAGCTGTATCAATCCTTAAAAGAACTGATCATTCAGGCCCGTAACCCTATAGTAAGGTTAGAATATGTTCATAATGTGGAAGAATTGATGTCAATTTCTGATCTGATTATTACAAAAGCAGGCGGTTTAACGGTTTCTGAGGCGCTTACTAAGCACTTGCCACTTGTTATCTATAAGCCGATACCCGGCCAAGAAGAAGAAAATGCACATTATGTACAAAAAATAGGTGCGGGAATAGTCGCTCATACCGAAGCGGAATTGGGACAGCTTATAAACCATTTTCTAATGAATCCAGGGGAAGTTGAGAAAATGCGGGAAAAGGCAGCGGTTGCCTTACCAGGTCATTCCACTGAACGTGCTGTGGAAGAGATGCTTCAATTAGTTAATAAAAGAATGCTTGCCTAGCCACCAAGCACACAGGCCCAGGCAGTTGCTTGAAATACTGACACTATCATATAGCGAGAAGAGACCGCTGGCCAAGGAAGGCCGAGTGTCCCTGTAGCCCACGAAAACACTGTTTTCGCACGGATTACTCTTCTTGCAGACACTGTCTTCGCACGGATTAGCCTTCTTGCAGGATGGCGGGAAGGGACCGTGCAAAATGGACTTAAAAAGTGGAAGCGAAAATTGAGCAATCAGTTTTCGCTTCCACTTTTTTGCGTAATTCTAAAGCCCTCTCCAATACTCTGGGCGAAGCCGCTCCGTAGTTTGATTCTTTATGACGCTGTCAAGAGTCTGCAAAAGATCATTTCGGTCTTCAGGAAGTGTAGCACGCAGCGGCAGGTAGTTTGAGGCATGATTACTCCGAAAGACACAATGGGATACGTTAAGAGCTTCGAGCAGAGTTCGAAGCTCTGTTAAAGATTCGAAGGGGGTGAGTTGTTGAAAGGTGCCTTCTTTGATGGCTTTAGCCAGAGGTGCTTCGCGATCTAGCATTAAAGTTAAAGCTCCCAAATATTGGGGATCTATCTCGCTGATAACACGTGCTGTATCAACAGCATGCTCGTGTGAATGGGCTTTTCCACCCAAGCCAATAATAACCGTGCAAGATAGGGTTAAACCGCTCGCCTTAACCTGTTGTCCGGCTGAGATCATCTGATCTGCAGTGACACCCTTACAAACGGATTTCAAAATGCCTTCATTGCCACTTTCAACACCTAAATAGACAATGTTAAGCCCATGAGCTTTTAAATCGGTTAATTCTTCGGGGCTCTTGGCGAGAATGTCTTTGGGACCTCCGTAAATTCCGACTCGCTGGAGATGTGGGAATTTTTTATAAAGTTGATCAAGAATCTCAATCAGCAATAATGTATCAACTGCGATCGCATCTCCATCTGCCAAGAAGATTCGTTCAGCGTCCGAATCTTGGGCATGTGCTATGGAAATAATATCGTTGATTTCTTCCCGAGATTTGATCCGAAAGGATTTATCCTTATACATGGTACAGAATGTACAGGCGTTATGCTGACATCCAACAGTGATCTGCAAGATGATGCTTTTGGCCTCACTCGGCGGACGGTAAATTTTCCCTTCGTAAAACATGTTACCATCTCCCAACACTTTTTGTATTTGAATCTTTGTTCTACAAGGGTACGGTAAGTACCTGCATGAAATAGCAGATAAATTTAATGTTACAAATACAAATATAGTATTACAGTGATACTGAAAAGTGAAATTAAAGTATTGACATATGATCAGATTGATCATATAATAATGTCATAAAGAACAAGTTTCTTAATGGTTAAACAAATTAATAATTAACATGAGTAGGTGAGATGATGAATTTAAAGCATTTACAAGCAATTCGCAATGTGTTGAATGATTTGGAACCCAAGCAGAAAGCACTTCCTTATCTGGAATTAGATTCTATGATGCTTGCACAGGTTGTTGAAGTTGCTAAGAGGGTAAGTCAGAACGATATTAATCCTACACATGTGCAGAACTGGGTCAGACGAAAGTACCTTCCTAATCCCTTAAAAAGGAAATATAATCGGGAACAAGTTGCCAACGTTCTGCTTATGAATGATTTACGCGATATACTGTCATTAGAAGAGGTTTCTCATTTGTTAGGTTATGTTAATGAAAGCCTTTTAGATACGTCGGATGACCGAATTAATCCTACCAAGCTTTATCGATACTATAGTGAAATTTTTGATTGTTCTCAGCTGGATTGGGAAAAATCATTGCATGGCTTAGAAAAAGAAGTCGAAGAAACACTTGCTGAAGAAGAGATGCCTGAGGAAGACCGGGAAAAGGTTGTTACCACGCTGGTTATTCTAAATTTATTGGCGAGAGCCAATTTATATAAACAAATTGCTAAGCGTTGGTTAAGCAGTTTAGAGACATAGAATTAAAAGTAAGAGAGTACGCTTAGCATAGAAAAAGGAGGAGAGGGCAGTGTCGCAGGGTATTATTATAACGCTGATTCTGATAGGAATTGCTCTGTTGGCTGTCGAGGTGTTCGTCATCCCCGGTTTTGGAGTTAGCGGAATTCTTGGAATGGCATCCTTAATTACGGGAATCTTTTTGGTAACAGATTCGCTGTTAGAAGGTTTAATGTTCACAGTTGGAGCGCTAACTGTCTTGGGCATCATAATTTACCTAAGTTTTCGGTTACCCAGGACTAGGCGCTTATGGAAGAGATTCTCGTTAAGCACACGCCAAACAGCTAAGGAGGGGTATGTTGCTCCAAAACCTCAGTATGAAATGTATCTGGGGCAAGTAGGAATATCTCTTACACAGTTACGCCCAGCTGGGACAGGTAGTTTTGATGGCGTAAAATTAGATGTGGTTACGGAAGGAGGGTTTATAGGACTCGGGACCGCAATTAAAATAATTGGAGTTGAGGGTACCCGAATTATTGTCAGGGAAGAAAAATAAACATTATAAGGAGGTGGAGCTCGGTTTCGACCGGGCAATGAATGAACCCATTATATTTAACACTTGCTCTGTTTTTCCTCGGTTTTGTAGTCTTAAGTGTAATTCTCACCTTTATCCCTGTTGGACTCTGGATATCGGCATTAGCGGCAGGGGTTAACGTCGGGATTTTCAACTTAATAGGAATGCGTTTGCGACGAGTAGTTCCGTCAAAAATCGTCAACCCGTTAATCAAAGGACATAAAGCAGGTTTGCCGATTACGACAGATCAGCTTGAAGCTCACTATTTGGCAGGTGGGAATGTCGATAGGGTTGTGAATGCTTTGATTGCTGCTGAACGTGCGGCTATTCCCCTCCTTTTTGAACGGGCGGCAGCCATTGATTTAGCAGGGCGGGATGTTCTTCAAGCCGTACAGATGTCTGTTAACCCAAAAGTGATTGAGACTCCTGTTGTATCTGCTGTGGCACAAAACGGTATTGAGCTTAGAGTTAAAGCCAAGGTAACAGTACGCGCCAATATTGACCGACTTGTCGGAGGTGCTGGTGAAGAAACAATTATTGCTCGAGTTGGAGAAGGAATTGTGACGAGCATTGGTTCATCTGAGTCGCATAAAGCCGTTTTAGAAAAGCCGGAGTTGATTTCTCAAACTGTGTTAGCTAAAGGTCTGGACGCAGGAACGGCATTTGAAATCTTATCCATTGATATGGCGGATGTTGATGTCGGTAAAAATATCGGAGCTCAGCTCCAGATGGATCAAGCTGAAGCTGATAAGCGTATTGCCCAAGCTAAAGCAGAGGAACGGCGTGCGATGGCGGTTGCCAGAGAACAAGAAATGAGAGCAGCTGTTGAAGAGATGAGAGCCAAGGTTGTTGAAGCAGAGTCTGAAGTTCCAAGAGCTATGGCCCAGGCTCTCAGAGAAGGTAAACTAGGCGTTATGGATTATTACAACATGCAAAATATCATATCGGACACCCAGATGAGAGGAAACATTGCCCAAACAGGAAAATGCGAATCGGGCAATGATAGCACAACGAAGAAGTAGGTGAAATCATGTCGTCCTTCACGGTTGTAATTATCATTTGGGTAATATATCAGTTAGGCGTCTCTCTTTTGAAGAAGAGTAAGCAACAACAATCACCGGGAAATTTCTCTGATCGATTTAAATTACCCGATGGTCGCACAATAAGAGAGGCTTTGCAGGACCCGCCCCAAGTATCATGGCGGGAACAGATGCAAAAATCCTTAACGAATAGTTCTCGCCAAGAGAGGACTGTTCAAGCAGAATCTTTGGAATCGCTTCAACTGGGGGGCTCCATAGAGAACTTTGTTCAAATGGAAGGGACTCAAGGAACAGAGGGAACTCAAGGGGTCGAAGGAACTCAGGGAGTTGAGGGGACTCAAGGAATCGAAGGAACCAGTGCCTACCAAGGACGGAACAGAGCGGAAACAAATCTCGATGCAGAGAGAGATCGCAGTAAGAGTATACCCAGAGGACCTCAAGTAATGAATGGTCTCAGTTTTTCTATCACAAAAAAGGAACTCGTTCAAGGAGTTGTTTGGGCGGAAATCTTGGGGAAACCAAGAGCATTGCAACCTTTTAGAGGCCCTCGTTCTTAAAGAATCTTTCTGAGGATAAGCATATTTTAGAGATATGCTTATCCTTTTATACGGAGAGAAGTACAGAAACTAAATTACAGTTTTTAGAGTCCATCCTACGTCCCCGAAGTCTCTATGTTCAGCTTTAGCTGAACGAGTTCACTGATCCAGCCACGGGTTAAAACCCTTGGCTATTTTTATTGCAAACGTAAATATGATTTTCCAAAGACACTCTTAATCATATTTGCAGAATAATTAGGGTAATGTTGGATAATTTCCTAGAACTTTGCCACACTAAAGACTATTAAACAAAGTGAGGTGAGGGTATGAAATTACACATTAGACCTTGGGGGATGGTTATCACCATCGGATTATTACTTAGCATAGCTCTGTCTGGGTTTGCCTATGCAGCTTTAGGGGATCGTTTACTAGGCAGAGGGAGTAAAGGGTCTGAAGTAACTGAGTTGCAAAAGAAATTGGTCCAGTTGGGTTATACTGTTGGAACAGTTGACGGAAAGTACGGATCAAAAACAGAAGCTGCTATTCGGCGCTTTCAAAAGGAACATGGGCTAAGAGTAGATGGATTGGCTGGAACTCAAACCATCAAGGAATTAAAGCGCCTTACAGGGCAGAGCACAAATGCTTCAGGAAAGGCTGTGGGGTATAAAAATATCGACACAAACCTTTTAGCTCGCGCCGTGAGCGCGGAGGCACGGGGGGAACCTTACATTGGACAAGTCGCTGTGGCTGCCGTGATCTTGAATCGGATTAAGGATCCTGCGTTCCCGAAAACAGTTGCGGATATTATCTATCAACCGAGAGCCTTTTCAAGTGTTGATGATGGACAGATTAATTTAGCACCTTCGGCTTCTTCTATTCGTGCTGCTCAAGAAGCAATAAGTGGATCAGACCCTTCTGGTGGAGCAGTCTTCTTTTTTAATCCGGCTAAAACATCCAACAAATATATATGGTCACGCCCACAGATTAAGCAAATCGGTAACCATATGTTTACGAAGTAGGGGGACAACATGCACAGAAAATTTTGGATTGGTGCTTTGGGTTTAGCCTTGTTAATCTCACTGGGCTGGGGATGGAATGAATACCGTCTGGCGGGGGAATACCGTATTGCTGCAGAAAATAATAACCGCCGAGCCTTAAACGATTTTGCGAGTCATCTCGATCAGGTGGAAACAGATATGGCTAAAGGAAATGTGGCTAGTAACCCGGCTCAAAAAATTCTCTACTTAAGCCAAGTTTCAAGTAAAAGTGATGCAGCACTTAAAGACTTCGCACAAATTCCGGCCCAGCAAACGGGGCTTAGTTATGTTGGGCAATTTTTGACACAGTCCGGTGATTTTACCCGAACTATGGCCCAGCGAATTGCCGGGGGAGGAACGATTTCGGCAGAAGAGGAAAAGACACTTAGAGATATGCATGAACGCCTTATGCCAGTTAATCAACAGGTTCAGGATTTAATTCTCAGAATGGACACAGAAAAGTTAGTTTGGACAGACCCAGACCCAACTCTAAGGCAACGGCTTGGTTTAGGCACTCAAGTTGCGGAAGCAGCTGCAGATGGGTCAGAAGCTCCTTCAAAATCTGTACGCTCTGGCTTGGATCAGTTAGATGCAAGTCTACAGAAGCTTCCGCCGTTTTCGTATACGGGAGAGTATGCCACTCGGGTTGTTGAAAAACCATTGGGCCTCCCGGCGGGCGATGTGACACGAGATCAATCCCTTGAAAGGGCACGGGATTTCTTAAACAAAGTAGGCTATGCTGATGCTTCTCCAGAATTTGCAGGGGAATCACAGGGGCCACTGGGCGGTTATATTTGGAATTTCAAAGAATCTTATTTGGAAGTTAGCCGTCAAGGCGGTGTTATTACTCTCTACCGTGATCAACGATCAATTGAGCCCAAGACCCTGAGTGTTGAAGAAGCCTCAAATAAAGCCAAGGCTGTTTTGCAGTCATTAGGCTGGCAGCTTGCGATAACGTCAAGTGAAGAATTCGGCTCTTATGTTCAATTTGATGCCGTTGTGGAAAAAGACGGGGTAAGGATTTACCCGGACAAGGTGCGCTTAATGATCGCTTTGGACAACGGTAAGCTTGTCGGATTTGACGCTTCGCCATTTTATGCCTTCCATCACGAACGGACTTTTCCAACGAAACTCACAATGGAACAAGCAGTACGCAAACTGCGTCCCAATTTTCAGGTTCTGGAGAGTCGCTTAGCCGTAATTGCTAAGAGTGGGAACCAAGAAGTTTATTGTTATGAGTTTCGAGGTCGATACCAGGGGGAAGAGTATCTTATATACCTAAATGCTTCTAATGGTGCAGAAGAGAAGATTCAACGAATTATTAAGACCCCTCGAGGGGAATATCTTAAGTAAGAATTTTTCTTAAATAAGCGAGAGGGAAACTTCCCTCTCGCTCTTGAATATGATGGAATTAATTTTCTTAATAAGGAAAAAGGATTTTTATAAGTTAACGAGAATAGGCACTTATGCACTTATACGTTATAATTCATTAGTATCTTGCCGATTATTGAATCTCAGATTAAGTGGCTGCAAAATTGGTTATCCTAAAAGCTCCCCACTTCCATCAGAAAGGAGCAATTCTATTGCAAATAAACGCAACTATCCAAATCAATGGTAAACAGAAGTATCCGGAAGGGCATGAGGATCAACAGGAATTGCTTACGGTTGGGAAGTTTTATGAACGAAACGGGGTTTTCTATGTAGTATATAAGGAAGCTGGCAATGCTGCTTCGGATCTTGGTGAAGTGACAACATTTATAACGATTAAAGATGAGTCAGTGGTATTAAATCGAAAAGGCGCCATCGATCTTACGCAGGAATTTAGAAAGGGTGTACTTAACAACAGTATTTACACCACTTGTTACGGTAAAATATGGTTAAGTGTTATGCCTAACAAAGTAGAGTATGACTTGACAGTCCAAGGGGGACGTATTAGTCTAGAATATGACCTTTTTGTCGATGATAAATTGGTGAGTCACAATGGTCTGTTGGTAAACGTAAAGGAGGATATCCCCTGATGAGTCTCTACGAGAATATAAAGACAAAGATTACAAGCCAGTTGCTAGAAGCCGCGAATAAGGCGAAATTGGCAGGAGAGTTGAATTTTGAGGAATTGCCAAGTTTTGTTTTGGAAGAACCGAGGGAAAGGCAGCGCGGAGATTTGGCAACCAATCTGGCAATGGTCTTAGCCAAACAAGCGAAACGCTCCCCCCGTGATATAGCTGTTGCACTCATAAAACACTTGGAAACGAGCGGAACATGGATAGAATCTTCTGAAATTGCCGGGGCTGGTTTTATTAACTTTCGCTTAAACCCCGTGTGGCTAACAGGCGTTATTGGTGAGGTGTTAAAAGCTGGTGATGATTACGGTCAAGTAGATATCGGAAAGGGTCAAAAGATACAAGTTGAGTTTGTGAGTGCCAATCCCACAGGGTTGCTTCATATGGGTAATGCCCGAGGTGCGGCATTAGGAGACAGTTTGGCTTCGTTATTATCAAAGGCAGGGTATGAAGTTACTCGTGAGTTTTATATTAATGATGCTGGGAATCAAATACATAATTTTGGTTTGTCGCTGGAATCTAGGTATTTGCAATTGCTTGGTCAAGATGTCCCTTTTCCAGAAGGCGGATATCATGGGGAGGACTTGGTTGATACTGTAAAAGGTTTAATTGCCAAAGTTGGGGATAAGTATCTATCGGTTGAACAGGGGTTAAGACGAGAGTTTTTGGTGCGGTATGCCTTAGATGAAAAAATGCGTAATATTCGAGAAACACTGGAGGATTTTGGCGTCGAATATGATGTTTGGTTTAACGAACAATCTTTGCATGATTCGGGAGCTGTTCGTTCTACAATGGAAGAACTCGAGAAAAAAGGGTACATTTACGAAAAAGAAGGTGCTCATTGGCTCAGGTCTACTCAATTTGGGGATGAAAAAGACGAGGTAGTAATCAGGAGCAATGGATCTCCCACCTATTTTGCGGCTGATATTGCCTATCATCGCAACAAGTTTGACCGTGGATTTAATAAAGTTATCAATATTTGGGGAGCTGACCATCATGGTCACGTCGCTCGAATGAAGGGCGCGATGTCGGCCTTAGGATATGAGGCGGATAATCTTCAAATTATTTTAATGCAACTCGTACGTCTTATACAAAACGGTGAAGTAGTGAAAATGTCTAAACGGTCGGGTCAGTATATTACTTTGCGTGAATTGATGGATGAAGTGGGAAAAGACGCCGCGCGTTTCTTCTTTAATCTGCGGGATCCGGATTCCACAGTGGAATTTGATATGGATTTGGCCCGAGCACAGTCATCTGATAATCCGGTTTACTATGTACAGTATGCGCATGCTCGTTTATGCAGTATTTTACGGCAATCCGAGGAACTGGGTGACCTGGGCACTCCGCCCACTGAAGAAGACTTGTTAAGACTTGACAGCACGGAGGAGCGGGATTTGCTCAAGAAGATGGCAGATTTGCCGAGCGAGATTATTGTCGCTGCACGTCTCATGGAACCTCATCGCTTAGCTCGTTATGTGCTTGATTTAGCGGGGCTCTTTCATACTTTTTATAACAGTCAGCGCGTACTAGTTGAAGATGACGGTTTACGAAGGGCTCGATTGAACTTAGTTCGAGCCGTAAAACAAATTGTTGGAAACGTATTAGCTATATTAGGTGTATCAGCCCCAGAAAGAATGTAAATTTATTATGTTTAAAGTTTCGATAAGCAGGAAATATTTAGGGGTGGGCCGAATATAGTGATATTCAAAACGACGAAGGGCGGTGGAGTTTTTTGACCCACTCTTTAAGTAAAAAAGACAAGCCGACGGAAGCAGATATAGCTTATGAGGTTTTAAAAGCTCAGGGTAATCCCATGCATTATCAAAACTTAATCGAAGAAGTACTTCGACGTTTAGGGATTTCTCAAGAGGCTATACGGATTGCAGCGGCACTCACTCAGATTAATCTGGATACCAGATTCACATTTATTGGGCGAGGTGAATGGGGTCTTAAGGTTTGGGAACCTGCGAAAATGCCTCGTCGGTCGCCTGCGGTTGCTTTGATGAACAGAGCGTCTTTGGATGAAGATGACAAGTTAGATACAGAAGAATTAGAGGAAGATTCCTTAGATGAAGACAGTTCGGAAAGCGATGAAGTATTTGATGAAACCGATGAAGGGCAACGCGGAGAAAAGTGGTAGTTCATAAAACGTCAAAAAAGAAAGTTCACTCGGATGGTAAATGTTTAGCGCATTTGTAAGGATGCACGGTGAATTTAAAGAAGCTCAGTTGATGATCAAGACCCCTTCATCATATAAGAGAGGGGGTCTTGTTTTTAAGCGATAAGTGATTTAGGAACCACTTTTTTGGTGTCAGGTGTCCTTTATCTTGACATCCTTTATAAGTCTAGCTAAAATAGAACAGGAAGATAAAGAAAACTAAGCTAACGTCTTGAAGTCGTTTGTCTTGGTTGCACCCTTACACAAAACATAGTCTTTTCTGACCGGAAAAATAAAGCTAGTGCGGCTCTCGGACTAGCTTTATTTATGTGTTTTGTTGCAGAAGATAGTCTGGTAAGGAATATATCTTCTGCTTGAGAAATAGAGGAACTTGTTTACATTTAAAGGTCTGAAAGGAAATGGTAAAGCGCATGACAAAATTTATTTTCGTAACAGGCGGAGTAGTGTCTTCCCTTGGCAAAGGAATCGCGGCCGCATCCCTAGGTTGTCTCCTGAAAAATAGGGGTTTTAAAGTTGCAATACAAAAGTTTGATCCCTATATTAATATTGACCCTGGGACAATGAGCCCATATCAACACGGTGAAGTGTTTGTTACGGATGACGGGGCAGAGACAGATTTGGATTTAGGCCACTATGAGCGCTTTATTGATGTGCCTGTTTCGAAAAACAGCAATGTTACAACAGGGAAGGTTTATTGGTCGGTTATCCGAAAGGAACGTAAGGGGGATTATTTGGGCGGAACGGTTCAAGTTATTCCACATATCACTAATGAAATTAAAGAACGGGTCTATCGGGTTGCTAGGGAGAGCCATCCTGACTTCGTGATCACAGAAATTGGCGGGACCGTTGGGGATATAGAATCTTTGCCATTCCTGGAAGCAATTCGGCAAATGAAAAACGATATCGGGCGAGAGAATGTTATCTATATTCATGTTACTTTAGTCCCTTATTTAGCTATGTCTGGCGAGTTGAAAACAAAGCCAACTCAGCACTCTGTTAAAGAGTTACGGGGAATTGGCATTCAACCGTCGATTCTTGTTTGTCGAACGGAAAAAGCCCTTGCCAAAGAGATGAAGGAAAAGTTAGCTTTGTTATGTGACGTGGATTTAGAAGCTGTTGTTCAGTGCTTGGATGCGTCGACGATTTATGAAGTTCCTCTTATGCTCCAAGCAGAAGGTTTTGACGATATTGTCCTGCGTTGTGCCGGACTAGAAGCCCCTCCAGCTGATATGACTGAATGGAAGAATATGGTGGATAAAATCAAATCCCCGACACGTGAAATAGAGATCGCCATTGTGGGCAAATATGTTGCACTTCCCGATGCCTATCTAAGTGTGGCAGAAGCCTTGCGGTCTGCAGGGACTGAGCATGGAGCTAAAATAAAAGTGCGTTGGATTGATTCAGAAAACATCGAGGAAGAATCCGCTGAGAAGTATTTAGATGGTGTCGATGGAATCCTTGTCCCAGGAGGTTTTGGAAACCGCGGGATTGAAGGGAAAATCGAAGCAATTCGATATGCGAGAGAGCGAAAAATCCCTTTTCTGGGAATTTGTTTAGGTATGCAAACTGCTATTATAGAAATTGCTCGTAATCTTTGCGGCATGGAACGAGCCAACAGTACAGAATTTGATGCAGATACACCCTACCCAGTTATTGATATTCTCCCCGAGCAAAAAGACATCGAAGACAAAGGCGGAACTATGCGCTTAGGTATTTCTCCAGCAAAGTTGGTAGAGGGCAGCAAAGCATATCAGGCTTATCAAGACCAAGTAGTATATGAACGCCATCGTCATCGTTATGAGGTTAATAACCAGTTCCGAGCGGAGTTAGAGAAGGTAGGTTTAAGGTTCTCCGGAACCTCCCTGGATGGTCGTTTGGTAGAGATTTCTGAGTACTTAGATCATCCTTGGTTTGTAGCTTCTCAGTTCCATCCTGAGTTTAAGTCTCGACCAAACAGGGCACATCCTCTGTTTAGGGAGTTTATTAGGGCGACGTTGAAGTAAGAGGACATGTGGGACACAGCACTCAGTGCCTACGACGCAGAGCAAACTAACCGTTAAAGCTCTTGGCTTAGGGGAGCGGGGTTCATCCTTCGGCGATAGTATCATTTTAAAGAACCCGCCTACGGCGATAATCTCACTGGAGACTATCGTGCCAGATGAGCCGGCAGTGTGCTATGCCGTCCATGGCGCACACCCTGCACTAGGCACGTCCTGTGCCGTCGTCTGACGACCATGGATGGTCTAGAGCCCCTGTAGCCACGACGGCAGTGTACATCCGACGTCCATGGATGGCGGGAGGGGACCTTGTACACTGCCCGCATCTGGGGGCGCTTTAACGGAAGTTTGCTTTTTTATTCTTACGTGGGAATTAGAATGGGGCAATGAACAATGATAGTATTGAAAGTTCGATGTACATATATTGAAATCATAGATTTGACTTAGGAGAGTTCTGCTAAACCCTAGATTAAGGGTCTGGTACGAACTCTTCCTGTGTACTAAGCCAGAAAGTTAACTTATCGTTATTACTTTCTAGAAGGTCCCTTCTCGCCATCCTTGTGGCAGGGAAAATCGGCTATCACGGCATCTTGCCATTCATGGTAGTGCTATTAACCTCGAACGTCTTGTTCGAGTCATGGCAAGCGAATAAGTTCAACTAAGGCTACTGCCTTCGCCAGTGGTTTGGTGACAGCCAAGCTATTTATAATATTGAATTACTGATTAGAGGAGTAAAACCATGGGAAGAATGGTGAGAGGAAGGGGACTGAACCGATGACCTATGTTGCTAGGTGGATCGATAAAAATGAACATACACGCTTTAATGAGTTTTTAGCTAAACATTCGAAGGGGCATGTACTCCAGTCTTGGGAGTGGGGCGAGATTAAGAGCAGGACGGGATGGGTGCCCTGGAGATTGGTTGTTGAAGAGGGCAGTGAAATTGTGGCGGCGGTCTCTATTCTTGAGCGGAAGATTCCTGTTGTAGGAATCCCTATCTTTTATGCTTCTCGTGGACCGGTGGTTGACTGGAAGAACGTCGAGTTATTTGATTTGGTTTTGGCTGAGATTCGTAAGTTAGCAAAATCGCGTGGCGCGATTTTTCTCAAGGTTGATCCTGATTTGCCCTCTTCTGAAAAGGAATTGGAACAGTATTTGCTTTCCAGAGGATTTAGATATGCTGAGAGTGGCAAGGGTTTTGAAGGGGTTCAGCCTAAGTATGTGTTTCGTCTGGATATTTCACCGGATGAGGAAACTCTTCTCAGTAATATGCAACAAAAAACACGGTACAATATTCGTCTGGCCCAGAAGAAAGGGGTACATATTCGAAAAGGGACGCGCGATGATTTACCAGACTTTTATCGTGTTCTTAAAGAAACTACCGAACGTGATCGCTTCTTAGTGCGGGCTTATTCCTATTTTGAAGACCTTTATGATTCTTTAGTGCCAGTAGGCTTAGGAGAATTGTTTATTGCTGAATATGAAGGGAATATCATATCTGGTACTTTGGCATTTGTTATTGGAAATAAAGCCTGGTATATATACGGAGCATCGTCTAATGCTCATCGAAATGTTATGCCTAACTACTTAATTCAGTGGGAGATGATTCGCTGGGCAAAGTCGTTGGGGTGTACGCTTTATGATTTCCGAGGGGTCCCTGGACACTTGACGGAAGATAATCCGCTTTATGGACTTTATCGCTTTAAGAAGGGGTTTAACGGGGAGTATACTGAGTTTATCGGAGAATGGGATCTAGTGTATCGCCCAGTTACCTATTTTCTCTGGAATCAGTTAGAACCGCTGTATTCTGATGTTATAAAGGGGTTAATATCAAAGTTACGGCGAGTGCGGAGGAGATAACGCCATGGCTGGAACCTGGATAGAAGTGGACTTGGATGCCATAGTAAGCAATTATCAAGAAATAATTAAGCACCTCCATCCCGAATCGAAATGTATGGCAGTTGTAAAAGCGGATGCCTATGGTTTAGGCGCGGTTCAAGTAGCGCTTGCCTTGGAGCGAGTTGGATGTGAAGCGTTTGCGGTTACCAAGGTTGAAGAAGGGTTAATATTGCGTAAGCATGGGATAAAGGGACTAATTTTAGTGTTAGGTCCAACCACACAGGAGGAATGGACGGAGGCTGTTGGAGGTCAATTGCAACTGACGCTTACCGAATTGTCCTCAATTGCCAAGTTGAATGAGGTTTGTGAAGACTTGAACCAGCATGTATCAGTCCAGCTTAAATTGGAGACAGGCATGGGGAGAACGGGATTTCGGCTATCTGAGCTGGATGAGCTCTCTAGGAACTTGGCGAGTGCTCCTCAGCTTAAGGTTGTGGGGGTATATACTCATTTTGCTCGAGCTGCTCAAAGGGACAAACGCTATACATTAGAGCAATATGAACAGTTTACGCTCCTCACCGCTCGTCTTGAGGAATTGGGGATTCATCCGGTTTGGAGACACGTCTGCAATAGTGCTGCTTTTCTGGATTATCCTGAATGGCATCTTGACTTTGTCCGTATCGGGACACTATTGATTGGGCATTATCCCGGGCAGGGTTTTGGCGGGAAAATAGTTTTAAGCGACCCTTGGGTTGCTAAAAGCCGGATTGTTCATCTGCGCCAAGTACCAAAAGGAACGTATGTAGGGTATCAAAGCATCTATCGTACGAAGTCCGTTACCCAGCTCGCCGTGATCCCAGCAGGGTATGCAGATGGATTAGGTTTAGCTCCTCACTTTGTTCCCCAAGGATGGATTGATTTTCTAAAGATAGTAATTAAAAATTTTGCGGCTTTAATAGGTATTTTTCTTAGCCAAGAGCGATTAGAATTAAAGGGGCGGACTGTCCGTGTTGCGGGAAAGATTGGTATGCAGCTTACAGTAATTGATGTGGGTATGCAAGACTGCGCGTTAGGAGATGAGGTTAGGATTCCGTTGCGCAGGACAGTAGCGAATCCCAGGATACATAGGAAATATAAACAAGATGGACGAATTTTGTCAGAACGAATTATTGAAGAAGGAGTTTCATCAACGTATACAGAATATTCATTTTAGATTAGATTAGATTAGATAAAGGAAAGGGATGTGGGGAGTGGCTAAGATTCTTATAGTAGATGACCAACTTGGTGTGCGTCGCCTACTCTTTGAGACCTTCCGAGGGGATCAACATGAGGTTGAAATGGCTGCAGACGGAGAAGAGGCCGTTGAGATGCTTAAAACATTCAAGCCTAATCTTATATTGATGGACATGAAGATGCCGGGGATGAACGGTATTGAAACTTTAAGGCAAATTCGTGTTTTAGACCGTCAAGTCGGCGTGATTATGATGACTGCCTATGGTGATGCTCAAAATATGGAGCAAGCTAAGGAGCTTGGAATTCTTCATTACTTGGGTAAGCCTTTTGATTTATTTGAATTGAGAGAACGAGTAAGAGATATATTAGCAGAGGTATAGTCTTAAGTAGTGGTTCCCGCCAATTGAAATTTTCTCTACAGTATGTATCTCGTGCCGAATGCCCAGGACACTCGGCTATCCTTGGCCTTCGGTCCCTTCTCGCCATCAATAGACTACAGGGAAACTCGGCCGTCCTTGGTCTTCGTTGTGGTTTTGGGGCTACCTTAGTTTTCTTTAATGGAAGGCAGGAAAATCTTCTTCCATGACGAAGTATAAGCTGTAGGAAGAGGTGGGAATTATGATTCTAACGACAAATACGACTATTGCTATACAATGCTCCCAATGTGGGGAGCTAGAATTCTATGCCCTCTCTCTCTTTGCATTTTCTAGTCAAGGACGCAAGAATCTGCATTGTGGTTGTGGCTGTCAACTGATGTCTCTAACCAGCAGGAACCGACGACAGTTCAACATCGCTTACGCTTGTGCTTACTGTGGGGAGACCCATTATTTGAGATTGAACAACCATGCAATTTGGGGGAAGGAAGCATTACCGCTCGCTTGCCCTGATGTAGGGGCTTCAGTTGGGTATATCGGACCGAAGCAAAAAGTCACCCAGGCCTGTCGTGAGCGTGAAAAATCCATTGGGGAATTAGCCCTAGAGTTAGGGTATGAAGAAGATTTCGAGAATCCTGAAGTAATGCTTTGGGTATTAGATTATCTTCATCGTCTGGCTAGGCAAGGGGATTTAGGGTGTGCTTGTGGAAATCATCAGTTAACTTTTGAATTATTGCCGGATCGCGTCGAGCTTTATTGTGAATGCTGTGAAGCAGTGGGAGTTATTTACGCGGACAGTTCAGATAATATTCGTCAAATTGAAGGAATAAAATCTGTTTATTTAGAAGAGAATAAGACTTGGCTTATCAATAGTCCGTTACGTGGCCAGCATGTTTCACGTACAATAGAGGAGGAGAAGAAATGGCGTTAGTATCGATGGTCGAGTTATTAGATCAGGCACAAAAAGGACATTATGCCATAGGTGCTTTTAACTGTAATAATATGGAGATTGTGCAGGCGATCGTGGCCGCAGCTGAGGCTGAAAATGCACCAGTAATCATCCAGGCGAGCCAAGGTGCAATAAAATACGCAGGAATTGAGTACATTACAACCTTAACTAAATTAGCTGCCGAAAAGGCAAACGTTCCAATTGCCTTGCACTTAGACCACGGGACAAGTTTTGCACAGGTAATGCAGTGTGCACGTAATGGTTTTTCTTCTGTCATGATTGATGGGTCTAAGCATCTTCTTGAAGATAATATTGCATTAACTAACAAAGTGATTGAAGCTGTTCGGCCTTTAGGTATTTCAGTAGAGGCCGAATTGGGTAAAATAGGTGGGACCGAAGATGATATTACGGTCAGCGAGCGAGAGGCGTTGTTTACAGAGCCTGCAGAAGCGGAGTATTTTGTTCAAGCAACGCAAGTGGATGCCTTAGCAATTGCAATCGGAACAGCTCATGGTCAATACAAAGGGATTCCGAAACTTGATTTTGAACGACTGACAAAAATTCGGGAACGAGTTTCTACTCCGCTAGTCTTACATGGTTCATCAGGGGTGCCTGAGGAAGCGCTTCGCGAGGCGATTTCACGAGGTATCTGTAAAATTAACATTGATACTAATATTCGTGAAGCCTTTGTCTTGGCTGCTCGCCATGTGCTTGAAGGAGATTCTAAGGAAATTGACCCGCGAAAAATGTTAGGCCCTGCTCGTGAAGCCGCAACAGCAATAATCCGCGAAAAAATTCGGATTTTTGGGAGCACCGGTAAGGCATAAAGGAAACATACTTCAGTTGGAGTTATCCAGGCATGACCAAATGTCCCTGTAGCCAAGACTCGAACAAGGATGTTGGAGGTTAGTACGCCGCCATGGATGGCAAGGTGTCGTGACGGCGAGAAGGGACCGCTAATTTTTCCTTTCAAGAGTGTTAGCGGCGGTTAGCCAATCGGATAAACTTTTTAGAAAGAAGGTAGCTGAATGCAGTTTTTTTTAGACTCTGCAAATATCGAAGAAATTAAGCAAGCCTGGAATATGGGAGTCATAGGAGGACTGACGACAAACCCCAGTTTAGTCGCTAAAGAAGGAAAAGACTTTCATGAACTTCTTAATACGGTGGTTGGGATCGTTAACGGCCCTATCAGTGCAGAAGTAATAGCCCTTGATCATGAAGGGATGTTGCAGGAAGCACATGTCTTAGCTGCTATTCATCCAAACATTGTAGTGAAAATTCCGATGACTGAAGATGGTCTTAAAACTGTAAAAGTATTAAGCAGCGAGGGAATTAAAACAAATGTTACACTCGTGTTTACTGCTAACCAAGCGTTACTGGCAGCACGGGCAGGTGCCGCATATGTAAGTCCCTTTCTTGGCAGGTTAGATGACATTGGTGAAAATGGATTGGATTTATTAGCAAATATCTGCGAGATTTATCAGGTTCATGGAATTACAACCAAAACTATTGCTGCCAGCATTCGAAATCCCGTTCATGTAACTGAATCAGCCAAAATAGGAGCAGATTTTGCAACAGTTCCTTTTGGAGTATTGAGACAGCTATTCCGTCATCCCTTGACAGATGCTGGGATTGAAAAATTCTTGGCGGATTGGAAAAAGCGATAGAAATAGGGACATTCGGCCATTTATGGCCTTTTCTTAATATAAATTGGCATTGGCCTGTCTGCATACAGATAAGTTGATGCCAACTTTTATGCGTTTAATAGGGTTTTACATATTAATCGTTGTTGAAAAACCTCTAAAAGCATGTCACAATAAGATGATAGATTTAAAATGTGCTATATAATTATTATAATTATAGTTTTAAAAGAAGAGGTTAAGCATTTAAGGGGGAATTGAAATTGGAAAGAGAACTTACAATGGAATTTGCTAGAGTGACTGAGGCTGCGGCCTTAGCTTCGGCGCGTTGGGTTGGGCTAGGGAATAAGGATGCAGCGGATAATGCGGCGGTTGAAGCTATGCGGGCCGTTTTTGATACTATTCACATGGACGGTACAGTGGTAATCGGCGAAGGGGAGATGGATGAGGCTCCAATGCTATACATTGGAGAACGAGTGGGAAATGGAGACAAACCCCAATTGGACGTTGCTGTCGATCCTCTTGAAGGAACAAATATTGTTGCCAAAGGAATGGCTGGGGCGATAGCTGTTGTTGCAATAGCGAAGAAGGGATGCCTGCTGCATGCTCCAGATATGTATATGGATAAAATTGCCGTAGGTCCGGCAGCTGTTGGGCGGATTAACTTAGATGCTACAGTAGCCGAGAACGTCTCAAATGTAGCAAAGGCGTTAGGGAAAAGTATGGAGGATATAACGGTCGTGATTTTAGATCGCCCAAGACATCAAAAGCTGATTCAGGATGTGCGCGCTTGTGGGGCAAGGATTCGTCTTATTACAGACGGAGATGTTTCCCCAGCTGTGGCGTGTGCCTTTGAAGACACTGGTGTGGATATGATGATGGGAATAGGCGGAGCGCCGGAAGGGGTTCTCGCGGCCGCAGCCCTTCGATGTATTGGAGGAGAAATGCAAGGGCGTCTTTGGCCGGAAAATGAGGAAGATGTAGCACGAGCGAAAGCCTTAGGAATTGATGATGTTAGTAAGTTGTTGACAATGGATGACTTAGTAAGCGGTGATGATGTTTTTTTTGCTGCCACAGGAATTACTGAAGGTCCCTTGGTGCGAGGGGTTACCTTTACAGCTAAAGGGGCATTAACACATACCGTGGTGGCTCGAGGAAAGACCGGGACGGTTAGATTTATTGAAGCACGTCACAGCTTCGATAAAAAACCTCGCTATGCCATGAAAGGTTGTTAATTTAGAGGTAACGATAAAATTAGGATCACGATCCTTGACCGCTTAATGATCTTTATGCTAGAATAGTAAGAGTTGACTGGAATTGTATTTTAAGGTGCGACAAAAGAGCGCCTCGATCCAAATGGGAAAGAAGGTGAAGACATGAAAGAAAAAATTCACCCAAAATATGAACAAACCACTGTTACATGTGCTTGTGGAGAAGTTATCCCAACAGGGAGCACAAGAATGAACATTAAAGTGGAAATCTGTTCAAAATGCCATCCCTTCTATACCGGGGTACAGCGGTTTGTCGATGCTGGCGGACGGGTTGATCGGTTTAAAAAGAAATATGGGATGTAAACAACGGCCTGCGGTCGTTGCTGGTGGAAAAGCAGAGCGCAAGCTCTGCTTTTTGCGTAATGTTCGAAGTGAGGCAGGATATTTTTATCATTAACCTTAAACATTGAACCTCGCGCATCTCGCCTCGATATAATAGAGGAGGACATTGGATGAGCAGACCAGTTCAATATGGCGGGCATCTAAATCAATTCTAAAGTTACCCTAGATTCGAGGGCTCGTTGTAGTTGTAGATTCTTTGATAGAGGAATGCGTGCATTAACCTTTTCCGTCAATCGTTCTCTGGGAGAGGAAGAGGGTGGAGAATACCATGGTGCAGAGCATAAAGCAATATTTACCTATGAAGCAGGGCAAGATCTTACTGTAGATAATGAACGTTCATTCCCTAGGTTGCATCCGCGCTACAGGGCGAGTTTTCTCCTTATTGTCGTTGTTGTAAGTATTTTTGTATTTGCTTTTGTCGGGTTGTATCCTTTGTGGGTGGCGGGGCCTTAAAGGGCGTATTAGATTCAGGTCAAGAACTTACGTAATTTTTTGAGGTGTAAAAAATGTTAGAAAAACTTTATGAAATTGAACGGAAATATGATGAATTCACAGAGCTCCTCAGTGACCCGGAAATAATTTCTAATCAGAGCGAATGGCAAAAATATGCTAAAGCCCAGGCGGGGATGACGAATCTTGTCACAACGTTTAGGGAATATCAGGAAGTGCTTCATGAACTAGAGGAGACCGAAACGTTGCTTCGAGAAAAGCTTGACTCTGATATGCAGGAGATGGCTGAGCAGGAACGAGGAAAACTCTTAAACCAATCTCAGGAACTTGAGGAGCAAATTCGAATTCTTCTCTTGCCCAAAGATCCTTTGGATGAGAAAAACGTTATTATGGAGATTCGAGCAGGAGCCGGTGGGGATGAGGCTGCCTTATTTGCAGGCGATCTTCATCGGATGTATACCCGCTATGCTGAAGGTCAGGGCTGGAAAGTAGAGGTTCTTAGTGTTAGTTACTCTGATGCAGGGGGATATAAGGAGATTATTTTCCTCATTGAAGGACATGGAGCCTACAGTAAATTAAAGTTTGAAAGTGGTGTGCATCGCGTTCAAAGGATACCGGCCACAGAATCGGCAGGCAGGATTCATACCTCTACTGCTACAGTAGCGGTCCTTCCCGAAGCAGAAGAAGTGGAAGTCTCTATCAATCCGAATGATTTGCGTATTGATGTCTACTGTTCGAGTGGACCAGGCGGACAGTGTGTAAATACTACCCAATCGGCGGTACGTGTTACGCATCTTCCTACTGGAATTATTGCGTCTTGCCAAGATGAAAAATCCCAGCTTAAGAACAAAGAAAAGGCTTTGCGTGTCTTGCGTGCTCGTATTTTAGAGAAAGCTCAAGAAGAAGCGAGTGGAGAACAGGCGTCTGAACGTCGCAGTCAGGTAGGTACAGGGGATCGGAGTGAGCGAATTCGAACGTTTAATTTCCCACAGGGACGAGTGACGGACCATCGGATTAACTTGACCCTGCATCGCCTAGAGACGATCCTGACGGGAGATTTAGAGGAGATCATCCAAGCTCTGAACTCATCAGACCAAGCGGAAAGATTAAAAGCAGAGATTCAATAAAGGAACCTGGGCTTAAATAATATGTAATGTTATTTAAGGTTTTGGGGAACTTATTTTTCGGGCGTTATATGTGTAAAGTAGAGATTCGAACCACGAACTGCGAATCTCGAACATCGAGAAGGGGCTTTGTGGGTTGAAGATAGTTGATGGAATGCGTTGGGGCGAGACTGAACTCTTGAAAAAAGAGATTGAAAATGCTCGCTTTGACGCGGACTTGTTATTAGCGGAAGTGCTAAAGGTAACGCGAGATCGTCTTTACCTTGATTGGGATCGTAATCTGTCTGAGCAAGAGAATGAACAATTCAGGGCGTTTATCCAGCGTCGTGCATCGAATATGCCACTTCAATATATCTTAAAGCGACAGGAATTCATGGGACTCTCTTTTTATGTTGATGAAAGGGTGCTTATCCCCCGCGCAGACAGCGAAATATTAGTCGAGAAGTGGCTGGATCTTGTAAGGCAGGAAAATGATGAAGGTCAGGATCGAGTGATTAAGGTTGCTGATCTTTGTACAGGAAGCGGGGCGCTTGCAATTTCTATTGCGCATTATTATCCTGTCGCAGAGGTGGTTGGAATCGATCTTTCTTTAGATGCATTAGAGGTAGCCCGACAAAATGCCGAACGATTGGGAGCTATAGTGCAGTGGCGTCAGGGGGATTTTGTGGATTCTATTCGGGGAGAATGTTGGGACTATATCATTACAAATCCTCCCTATGTTTCAACAGAGGACTATCAAAAATGCGCTCCTGAGATTTTCCATGAACCTGCTATGGCCTTTTTAGGGGGATCAGATGGTCTGGATTTTTATCGTCGTTTAGCAGAAGAGATACGTCCCTTATTGAAGCCTCAAGGGAAAGTACTAATGGAGATTGGTTGGGATCAGGCCGAAGCCGTCTGTAGTCTTTTTCACTTGAAGGGTTTCAAAACACAAGTTTTCCCGGACTTAGCGGGGCGGGACAGAGTGATCTTAGCGAGGTGAGCATTGATGCAAACAAAAAGAAGTACTATTGACAGACTCCACCCTGAAGCTCAACTAATTAATGAGGGCGCTGAGTGGCTGAAAGCAGGAGAACTGGTTGCCTTTCCAACGGAAACCGTCTATGGGTTAGGGGCAAATGCCTTGGATGCTTCTGCTTGTGCTAAGATTTTTGAAGCAAAGGGAAGGCCTCAAGATAATCCATTAATTGTTCATGTTTGCAATCGTGTTATGGCAAATAATCTAGTTGAAAGTTGGACGTCTGAGGCAGAACTTTGTGTTCAGCATTTTTGGCCAGGTCCCTTAACCTTAATCCTCCCAAAAACGGCCTTGGTACCGGATATCGTAACAGCTGGACTAGTTAACGTTGCAATACGTATGCCCAGTCATCCAGTTGCCCTTCGCTTGATCGAAGAAGCCGGCTTTCCGATTGCTGCGCCAAGTGCTAATCTATCAGGTAAACCGAGTCCGACAAGAGGAAGTCACGTCTGGCGTGATATGAAAGGGAAGATTCCCCTAATTCTTGATGCAGGAGCGTGTGAAGTTGGCTTGGAATCAACTGTGCTCGATGTGAGCGGGGGAGTTCCCACCATTCTTCGCCCAGGCGGGATTACCAAGGAACAGTTGGAAGAGGTGTTGGGTGAAGTCCGTGCAGACACTCCTTCGGAAAACCAGGCTCCCAAAGCGCCAGGCATGAAATATAGGCACTACGCTCCACAGGGCGAGTTGCTACTGGTCAGCGGACTGAGAGATAGAGTCGTACAACGCATGGGACAAGAAATTCTCAGAGGACAGGCAAGGTTAAAAAAGGTCGGTGTACTGTGTACGTTAGAAAGTGCATCCCTTTTACATAACTGGTTTCCCGATCTTTTATTTGTTTTAGGTTCTAAAGATAGACCACAAGAAGTGGCAAGCAACATATTTGAAGGGTTACGGTTGTGTGATGAAAGAAGAATGGATTTGATTTTGGTCGAAGGGATCGAAGAAGCTGGCCTGGGGAGTGCCGTGATGAATCGCTTAGAAAAAGCGGCTGGCAAACGAACGCAACACATATAGTCACTAATTCGTCTAATCAACCCTTTCCAATGCATATACATAGAGAGAACGGAGGGGAAGGGAATGAATTTAGTATGGGTTGTAGCTGTTGCAACTGCTTTGGGTGCAGATGCATTCTCCTTGGCTTTGGCAATTGGATTAGCAGGTATCCGAAAAAGCATGATGGTAAGATTGTCCCTGGTAGTGGCTATATTCCATGTATTCATGCCACTAAGCGGGATGATACTTGGTCAAGCACTAGGATCGATTCTCGGGCAATTTGCAAGTCTGTTAGGAGCTTTGGTCCTTATTGGTTTGGGCGGGCGAATGCTGTATAAAGTCTACCGGCCAACTAAGCAAAGTTTTCCATTCGGGGAGGCTAGGGAGGCACTTTTTCAGAAGAACAACAATACTGGTAACAGTACACTGAAAGGCTATGGTATTTATGTCTTGGCAGCAAGTGTAAGTTTAGATGCCCTGAGTGTAGGATTTTCTCTAGGGACGATTAGGGCAGACATTTTTATGACGGTTATGATTATTGGCATGATCGCGGGATTAATGACAGGAATGGGCTTAGTTCTGGGACGAATAATGGGAACCAGGTTGGGCGAGAAGGCCGAATTATTCGGGGGACTGGCACTGTTGCTAATTGGAATCAAACTTCTTTTGTAATAATGAGGTGAGTTTATTGGGGCCGAAACTTTTGTTTGTTTGTACAGGAAATACGTGTCGCAGTCCGTTGGCGGAGGGGATGGCCCGGGCAATGTTTGGAGACTCAGTTCAAGTAAGTTCAGCAGGAATCGATGCGTGGGATGGAGACGAGGTCAGTACTCACGTGGTGAAGATTCTTAAAGAACAAAATGTAGATATTTCTCAGTATGGTGCAAGAAGAGTTAGTGATGAACTTATGGCAGATGCTGATTGGATTATACCTATGACTCAAGCGCAAGAAGAAGGCTTAAAGCGTCGCTTTCCTCAATGTATTCATAAAATCCGGCGTTTAGGGGATTGGGGAGATGGAAAACGAGATATTCTAGATCCGTGGATGGGTTCACTAGAAGTTTATCGTCAGACGGCGCAGGAAATCAGAGAATTGCTGAGTAATTTAAAAAGGCAGTTGCTTACAGGTAATGAAAGTACTGAGAAAAAAGCATAAGATAGAAGAAAAATGTCTACACTAGCGGCGTGAAACGTCGCTATATTTTGTGCTTTTGCAGGATTTTTACAACTATCTAGAGAAATAAATAATGAACTAAAAGAGGGAGGTTTAAGAGTGAGAGTTGCGCTGGGAGCTGATCACGGTGGATACGAACTTAAAGAAGCTATTCGAACGCATTTAGAGACTCAGGGAATAGAAGTTCTCGATTTTGGAACCCATTCTAAGGATTCTGTTGATTATCCAAAGTACGGTTTTGCGGTAGGCAGTGCAATCACAAAAGGGGAAGCAGATTTAGGAATTGCCGTCTGCGGAACCGGGTTGGGAATTTCTATGGCTGCTAACAAAATTCCTGGAATCCGTGCTGCGGTTTGCTCTGAGACTTTTTCTGCTCGAATGGCAAGAGAACATAATGATGCTAATATTTTAGCCCTGGGTGCTCGAGTTATTGGAGCAGGACTTGCCCTGGACATTGTTGACATTTTCTTGAAGACGGCATTTTCAGGTGGCAGGCATGCTCTCCGTGTAAGTTTGATTTCTGATATTGAACGAGGGAAAGACATCTAACTGATAAACTTCATGGAATCAATGACAAAGGAGAGGAGAGAACCTTTCTTATGGACAAAAACATCGCGGAAAAACTGCAAGATATGGCTAAAGTATGGAATGAGGTATTAGATGCCTTCTTCTCAAAGGCTGAACTCCGGTCCCGACAAATCCTTATCTTAGGGTGCAGTACGAGTGAAGTCGCCGGACATCAAATTGGGCAGGGAAGCAGTTTGGAAATCGCAGAGGTATTGCTTCCTCCTTTGTTAGAACGGGTGCACCAGCGTGGGATCTATTTAGCTGTTCAAGGATGTGAACATATCAACCGTGCTTTAGTGGTAGAAGGTGCTTGCCGGGAGCATTACAGACTGGAGGAAGTTACAGTTCTTCCGGCGCTTCATGCGGGAGGAGCTATGACTGTCAAAGCATGGGAAGAGTTTTCTTCTCCAGTTATGGTAGAAAGAATTCAAGGACATGCGGGGATTGATATTGGCGATACATTTATTGGCATGCACCTTAGACCAGTAGCAATACCTATTCGCATACATGTCAAAGAACTTGGTGAAGCTCACCTCACCTTGGCACGCACCCGACCGCGCCTTATTGGCGGCCCGCGAGCTGCGTATGCTTAATACATGCCAGTCGAGAAATGCCCCTATTACATACTAGCAAAAAACCTCGCGACCCCAGCTAAAGGAAATTGTGAACAGGAGTGAACTAACATGGATTATATTAATCAATGGGTAAAAAGCCAGGATCCCGAAGTTGCTAAAGCCATCGAGCAAGAAGAAAATCGTCAGAAGAATACCATTGAGCTAATAGCCTCTGAAAACTTTGTTAGCCGAGCAGTGATGGCTGCTCAAGGATCTGTACTCACCAACAAATATGCTGAAGGATATCCAGGTAAGAGATATTATGGCGGGTGTGAGTTTGTTGATGTGGCCGAAAATTTAGCACGTGAACGAGTTAAGGAGATTTTTGGCGCGGAGCATGCTAATGTACAGCCTCATTCTGGGTCTCAAGCCAATATGGCTGTATATTTTGCTTTTTTGAAACCTGGAGATACGATACTCGGCATGAATTTATCCCACGGGGGACACTTGACCCATGGGAGTCCGGTCAATATTTCAGGAGTGTATTTCAATGTAGTTCCTTACGGAGTAGACCCAGAAACGGAAAGAATTGATTATGATCAGGTTCGGCAGTTGGCTATTGAACATCATCCAAAAATGATTGTTGCAGGAGCAAGTGCTTATCCAAGAATTATAGATTTTGTCAAAATGCGTGAAATTGCAGATGAAGCGGGCGCTTTATTAATGGTTGACATGGCCCATTTTGCGGGACTTGTGGCGGCGGGTTTACACCCATCTCCGGTGCCTTATGCAGATTTTGTGACCTCTACTACCCATAAAACCTTGAGAGGACCGCGCGGGGGCTTAATTCTCTGTAAAGCTGAAAATGCCCAAGCCATTGATAAAGCAATTTTCCCAGGTATTCAAGGCGGCCCTTTGATGCATGTTATTGCGGCTAAAGCAGTTGCCTTTGGAGAAGCTCTTCAACCTGAATTCAAAATCTACCAAACGAATATCGTTGAGAATGCTAAGGCTTTGGCTCAGGCACTTACGGATCGTGGATTCCGCCTTGTTTCAGGAGGAACTGACAATCACGTAATGCTTGTAGATGTAAGGACTAAACAGTTAACAGGCAAGGAAGCGGAAGGCATCCTGCATGAAGTTGGTATTACAGTAAATAAAAATACGATTCCCTTTGACACGGCAAGTCCTTTTGTCACCAGTGGAATCAGGCTTGGGACTCCTGCAGTCACAACGCGGGGCATGAACCCAGACGCTATGAAGCGGATAGCGGAAGCGATGGACCTTGCCTTGACCTCACACAATGAACCTGATAAACTGTCACAAGCACGGGAAATAGTCAGTTCTTTATGCGCTGAATTTCCCTTATACACTAATTTAGATTAGGAGTTAGGAGAGCCAAAACGATGCCAAAGCTTCAAGTACTTGATCATCCTTTAATTCAACACAAGTTGTCTCTAATACGGGATGAGGAAACAGGTTCAAAGGAATTTAGGGAACTAGTCGAAGAAGTCTCGATGTTAATGGCCTATGAGGTAACTCGTGATTTTCCACTTCAGGAAATTGAAGTGAAGACCCCTGTAGCAATAGCAAAAAGCAAGGTGATTGCAGGTCGAAAGGTCGGATTAGTTCCGATTCTGCGTGCAGGTTTAGGAATGGTCGATGGAATGCTCCGCCTAATTCCTGCTGCAAAAGTGGGACATGTCGGACTTTATCGAGACCCTGAAACTCTCATGCCTGTGGAATACTATTGCAAGTTGCCCCCCGACATTGCGGAACGCGATCTTATTGTGATTGATCCGATGTTGGCAACGGGTGGCTCGGCGGCGGCAGCAATAACGTTTTTAAAGGAACGTGGCGCCAAGAACATTAAATTAATGTGCCTGATCGCAGCGCCGGAGGGAATTCAAGCCGTGCAAAACGCACACGCTGATGTGGATATCTTTGTCGCAGCGGTAGATGAGCGGTTGAACGACCATGGTTATATTGTACCGGGTCTCGGGGATGCCGGGGACCGGTTGTTTGGCACGAAATGATGAGTCAAGGCAAGCGTCCTAGTTGGGACAGCTATTTTATCCAAATGGCACAAGTAGTAGCCGGACGCTCAACTTGCCTGCGCCGCCAAGTTGGGGCTGTCATGGTTAAGGATAAACAAATCCTAAGTACCGGATATAACGGGAGTCCTTCTGGACTCCAACATTGTGATGAAGTTGGGTGTTTACGGCAGAGCTTAGGCGTTCCCTCAGGGGAACGCCATGAGATCTGCCGTGCTGTGCATGCAGAACAAAACGCTTTAGTACAAGCAGCAAAGCATGGAGTCGCTATTACTGGAGCAGATCTGTACACCACCCATCAGCCTTGTGTATTATGCACAAAACTGCTGATTAATGCTGGCATTAAGCGAGTAATATACACTCATTCGTATCCTGATCAGCTGGCAGTTGAAATGGCTAGAGAAGCAGGATTGGATTTAGTGAAATTTGGAGAAGATATTTGTTAGCTAATGTATGTGTTGCTCTGTGAACTCGTTCAGCTAAAGCTGAACATCGAGACCATCGTCACCGAAGTAGAATAAGGAACACCCTCTTGAAGAAGTGGGAGTCTCGAAATTGATTAAGGTGAAGGAAGTTGCCTTAGGTTAATTTAGTCAGCAGTCGGATTAACGATTGATTATCGAAGGGAGTAATCCGAGTGAATAAACGAAAAAAAGTGATGGTAGTATTTGGAACACGCCCAGAGGCTATAAAAATGGCACCCGTGATCCGGGCACTCCGACAGAAAGATTCAATTCTCTGTCAAGTTATCGTAACTGCTCAGCACCGAGAGATGTTAGATCAAGTTTTAAAGTTATTTAAAATCGTTCCGGATTTTGATCTAAACCTTATGCGGCAGGGGCAAACGTTAACAGAAATCACAACTCGGGCATTAAATGGACTAAAAGAAGTTTTCCAACGTGAACTTCCTGACTTAGTCTTGGTACATGGGGACACGACGACAACGTTTGTGGCTGCCCTTGCTGCCTTTTATGCGCAAATTCCAGTTGGCCACGTCGAGGCCGGATTGCGAACCGGCAACAAGTATTCCCCATTTCCAGAAGAGATGAATCGAAAACTGGCGAGTGTTTTAACCGACTACCATTTTGCCCCTACAGAGACGGCAAAAAGAAATCTCGAACAAGAAGGAATTCCTCCTGAAAAGATTTTTGTCACGGGCAATACGGTCATAGATGCTTTACTTGCTACGGTGAACCCGGGATACAGTTTTGTTGACAAAGAAATTCAAGAGATCCTGAGCCAACGACAAGAATCACGAATGATTCTTGTTACGACGCATCGCAGGGAAAACTTAGGTGAGCCAATGCGTCAGATTTATCAGGCTTTGAGGAATACCCTAGATACCTTTCCTGATACATACGTTATCTTTCCGGTTCATAAGAACCCCATTGTTAGAAAAGTTGTGACAGAGGTCCTTGGGTCTCATCCTCGGGTCAATCTTATTGAACCGATGGACTATGAGCCCTTTGCAAACCTAATGGCACGTGCACATTTGATTTTAACCGACTCGGGTGGGATTCAGGAGGAGGCCCCGTCTTTAGGAAAACCTGTGTTGGTAGTCCGAGACACGACGGAACGTCCTGAGGCTGTAGCAGCGGGGACTGTCTTGCTCGTGGGGACAGAATACGAAGGTGTATTTTTAGAACTAAAGCATCTATTAGGGGATGAAAATGCTTATCAAAAAATGACATTGGCCAGTAATCCTTATGGAGACGGAACTGCAGCTAAACGAATTGTAGAAATAATTGCAGAAAATTAAGAGTGGACATAAAATTCTTCAATGCTGTAAAAAAAAGCACAAAGTCCTCTTGAAGTATGCTAATATATAAAATATAGCAGGAATTGTTAAAATTAGCATATTGCACGCTGGTTGAAATAGCAGATTCTAATTAAGAAGTTTTAGTTTCACTTTTTAAAATTCAATACATAAGGAAAGAATAATATGGCTGAGGAACAAAGATCTTGGCAAAAAGCACTTGTAGTCGGTTCTAATATATCAACATCCTTGGCTATACTTGTCGGGGGAGGCTTCTTCTTAGGCAGATACCTCGATGTCAGGTGGCAAACAGAACCATTATTCACAATCAGTTTAATGTTAATTGGACTGGTACTCGGAGGAAGCTACTTAGTAATCACTTTAATGAAGTTGGGAGCATCCGATGATAAGAAGTAGCTTTATCGCATTGTTGAGTGGCACAGCCTGTATGTTGATTGGGGTAGCTTTAACGGGTAGGCAGGTCTTCTTCGGTAGTTTGCTGGGATATTGGGCTGGGTTTGGTTATACTTTGTGGCTTCATCGTGAAGCGGTACTAAGTTCTGAGCTTGATATTCAATCAGCGATCAAACGGATGCGCAGGAACTTTATGGCACGGCTAGGCATGATTACTCTGATTGTCGTCGCTGTTGCTCGGTTCCAGTCAAGTTGGCTGTTTACTTTAGCGTTAGGGATTGTTACAGGGGTGATAATATCATTTATCATTGTGGCAATACAAAAAAACTATGGAGAAAGGGGTGATAAAAGAAGTGCATGAAACAGTATTGTGGCATTTGGGGAGTATGACATTTCATGGTAAAACATTAGTCATGACTTGGATTTCGATGGCCGCTGTTATGGTATTTGTCTTACTTGGAGTACGCAATTTAACCAGTGGAAAACCTGGTAAAATGCAAAACGTTTTAGAGTGGATCATAGATTTTGTCCGTAGCATTGTATCAGATAATATGGACTATGAAAAGGGACGTCCACTGCTAAGCTATTTGGTAACGTTGTTCATGTTTGTTTTCTTTTCCAATATGCTTGGCCTTATCCCAAACTTCACGTTTAATTTACTACACGACGTTCATTTTGCTCAATTAGGTCATATTTTCAGTGGACCATCCATGATGTCTCCAACGGCTGATATTAACACTACAATTTCATTAGCATTGCTAACCATTATTTTAGTTGTATCATTGGGTATCAAGCATAAAGGAGCTCATTATTTCCATCACTTTGTTGAACCATATCCGGTGTTTGTGATCATTCACGCCATTGATTTGCTCTCTAAACCAATGACACTAGCCTTCCGTCTTTTCGGAAACATCTTCGCAGGTGAAATTTTACTAGGGGTAATTTTGATGTTACCTGGTATCTGGGTACTGCCCGGTATTTTACCGACGACTATTTGGCTAGCTTTCAGTATTTTCATCGGAGCCATTCAATCTTACGTATTTGTGGTTTTGACGACAGCATACGTATCCCAAGCTGTCACCACAGAAGCTCACTAAGCACTTCGTTCTGTGTTGGTTTTCAGTGATGCTCGACACCACTGAGGGAATAATATTTTAAAATTATTGGAAACAAGAAAGGAGGAAATCCCATGGACGTGTCTGCTGCTGCTGCACTTGGTGCAGGAATTGCTGCTGGCTTGGCAGCTCTTGGGGCATCAATTGGTAATGGTAATGTTATTAGTAAAACGGTAGAGGGTATTGGTCGTCAACCGGAGGCTAAAGCTACATTACAAGCTACCATGTTTATTGGTGTCGGTTTGATCGAGGCTTTGCCACTCCTTAGCTGGGTACTAGCCCTGCTTCTCATGTTTACAAAGTAAGCTCACATGATGGGCAGAAGTTACGCCCATCTTAATTCAAGGGGGAACGAGAGTTCTCCCTTGAAAAAAATCATCCCGACGTCAATTAGACTCGAGAGGGGGGTAGACCATTGGGTGGGAATCCTATTCAATTTGACTATACTGTACCGGCTACTGTCTTATCTTTCCTGTTGCTTGTTTATTTACTAAGTAAATATGCTTGGAAACCGCTAATGAAAATGATGGAAGAACGGCGGACTAATATTGAATCCATGCTTACACAGGCAGAAAACGAACGGCAACAGGCGGAGACAATAAAACGCGAATACCAAGAGGAAATGCGTAAAGCTCGCCAGGAAGCCCAAGAAGTGATTGCAAAGGCTACTAAGGTAAGTGAAGTCCGTGCTTCTGAAATTTTAGCCGCTGCTCATGAAGAATCAGAGAAGATCAAAAAATCTGCCCTTGTAGATATTGAACGTGAACGAGATCGGGCGATCACTGAGGTCAAGGCACAGGTAGCCGATCTGTCAGTTTTAGTGGCAGAGAAAATCATTCGGCAAAAACTTGACATGACGACTCAAGGTAAACTAATAGATCAATTCATTCAAGAGGTAGGGGAAATGCAATGATAAATGGCTCACTTGCTCGTAGGTATTCCCAAGCCTTGTTTAAAATTGCGACTGAGACGGCTCTTGATCCGATTGATACCGATTTGCGTGAGCTTACAAAACTAGTAGAGGGAAACAAAGAGGTTAATAACGCCTTGTTGCATCCCCATATCTCTTCAAGTGACAAAAAGTCTATTATGGACAAAATTTTAGGAGAAGAGTTTGGGGAGACAACACGTCGGTTCCTCCACCTATTGATTGATCGAAAAAGAGAATATCTCTTGCCGGTTATTCAGCGTGAGTTTACTCGGCTGGCGGATGAAGCCCGTCAAGTCGTAGAGGCCAAGGTGGTTAGTGCCATTAGCTTGGATGACTCTCAACTTGACAATCTCAAGAAGGCCATTGGCCGGATGACTGGGAAAGATGTCCGTATTATCAGCGAAGTACGATCTGAACTCATTGGAGGAGTCCTCATTCAGGTCGGAGATCGCGTGATGGATGGGACCGTCGCCCACGCTTTGAATAGAATGCGTGAGGATTTACGAAAAACCTCAGATAAACCTCAGGAAGTAGGGGTGAAATAACAGGATGAACTTGCGTCCAGAAGAAATTAGTTCTATTATCAAACAGCAAATCGAGCGCTATGATACGGCTGTCGAAATCGTAGATGTTGGGACAGTTATCCAAGTCGGAGACGGAATTGCTCGTGTTTACGGCCTCGAAAAAGCCATGGCCGGTGAACTTTTGGAGTTTCCTGGTAACGTTTATGGTATGGCAATGAACCTAGAAGAAGACAATATCGGTTGCGTTATTCTAGGTCAATTCAAAGGTATTAAAGAGGGCGACCAAGTCAAAAGGACAGGTCGAATTGTGGAAGTTCCAGTAGGCGAGGCTTTGATCGGCCGAGTCGTTAATGCACTTGGACAACCCATCGATGGCAAAGGGGAAATTGCGTCGAATAAGTTTCGCCCGATTGAATCCCAGGCTTCAGGCGTGGTAGCTCGGAAGTCGGTTCATGAGCCTTTGCAAACTGGTCTTAAATCCATTGATGCCATGGTTCCAATCGGTCGCGGTCAGCGCGAATTGATTATTGGGGACCGTCAAACTGGTAAAACCGCGGTGGCAATTGATACGATCATCAACCAAAAAGGCCAAGATATGATTTGTATCTATGTTGCTGTTGGGCAAAAAGCATCCACTGTCGCTAGCGTGGTTAAGACGTTAGAAGATCACGATGCTATGAAGTTTACCATTGTTGTAGCAGCTACTGCTTCTGAACCTGCGCCGATGGTCTATATTGCACCCTATTCAGGTTGCGCTATGGGCGAAGAGTTCATGTACAATGGGAAGCATGTATTGATTGTTTATGATGACCTTTCTAAACAGGCCGTTGCATACAGGGAACTTTCCTTACTGCTCAAACGCCCACCGGGTCGTGAAGCATACCCTGGAGACGTTTTCTATCTGCATTCCCGTTTATTGGAGAGAGCTGCAAAGTTGTCTGATGAACTCGGCGGCGGGTCGATGACGGCACTCCCGGTGATCGAAACTCAAGCGGGAGACATGTCAGCCTATATTCCGACGAATGTGATTTCCATCACAGACGGTCAGATCTTTTTAGAAGCAGACCTCTTCAACTCTGGTTTCCGACCTGCCATTAACGTCGGTATCTCCGTCTCTCGTGTAGGGGGTTCCGCCCAAATTAAAGCGATGAAACAAGTTGCTGGACAACTTCGTTTGGATCTCGCCTCCTATCGTGAATTGGCTGCATTCTCACAGTTTGGATCTGACTTGGATAAAGTCACCCAGATGCGACTCACGCGAGGTCAGCGGACACTGGAAATTCTCAAGCAAAGTCAGTACTCAGCTATGCCCGTCGAAGAAGAAGTAGTGGTCATCTATGCAGCGGTTAAAGGATTTGTTGACGAGATTGATGTGGAAAAGATCGGGAAGTTTGAAGAGGAATACCTGCGCTTCATGCGCTCCGTGAAGGCTGACCTGTTGGGAAAAATTCGAACTGAGAAGGCGCTCTCCAAAGAAATGATCGCCGAGCTTGAAAAAGCGATTAATGAGTTTAAGCAGGGATTTTTAGCCTAGATTATAAAGGAGTAGGTGAACGAGGTGGCAGGAGCACAAGATATTCGCCGGAGGATTCGTAGCGTCCGCAATATGGAGCAGATTACAAAGGCGATGAAAATGGTTTCCGCGGCCAAACTCAGAAAAGCCCAACTAAAACTTAACGCTGCCCGCCCCTATGCCAGCCAATTGCAAGGAGTCTTGGAACGCTTAGCACAGGCTCCTGTGGATATTGTTCATCCGCTCTTGAAAGAGCGGCCAGTGCAAAAGGTGGTTTATGTGTTGATAACGTCAGATCGTGGTCTTTGCGGAGGGTACAACGCAAACCTTATTCGTAAGACCGCGGGCTTGATTGCCGAAACACCGCAAGAGGTTAAGCTGGTGACGGTAGGCCGCAAAGGTCGAGATTTCTTTCGACGCGGCAAAATAGAGTTTTTGGCTGAGTTTGTAGCACTCGGGGATGAGCCGAGTTATAATCAAGCGAAACAGATTGCTCAGGAAGTGATTCGCCTTTATGAGCAAGGGGAAGCGGACGAAGTATATCTCTTATATACCGAATTCGTCACAGCGATGACCCAAAGACCCACGCAAGTCAAATTACTTCCGATCAAACAACCGGAAGGAAAACAAGGCAAGCAGTATATATTTGAACCCTCACCCGAGGCAATCCTTACCACGCTGTTGCCGAAGTATGTTGAAACACAGATATTTCGGACGATCCTTGAAGGAAAAGCGAGTGAGCAAGGGGCTCGGATGACGGCAATGAGTTCGGCAACGGATAATGCCAAGGATATGATTGGTCGGTTGTCGCTGGCGATGAACAGAGCCCGACAGGCGGCTATAACCACGGAAATATCCGAAATCGTCTCGGGGGCAGCTGCCTTAGAATAATCTGCCATAAATACCCAAAAAGGAGGTTTCGCGCCTGTGAATATCGGCAAGGTTTTGCAAGTTTTGGGAGCGGTAGTTGACGTTGAGTTTTCGCCCGACGAACTTCCGGAAATATATAACGCCCTTGAGATTAAGGTTCCAGACCAGAATATTAACATAACTTTAGAAGTCGCTCAACATCTCGGAAATAACACGGTGCGTACTGTGGCAATGTCCTCAACCGATGGATTACAAAGAGGTACTGATGTAATTGATACGGGTGCAGCGATTACGGTCCCAGTTGGTCCAGCGACTCTCGGTCGAATGGTAAGTGTCTTGGGATTGCCTATCGATAACGGTGGAGAAGTCAAAGCTGACACTCATTATCCGATCCATCGGCCAGCTCCTGCCTTTGAAGATCAAGAACCTTCAACCCGCATTTTGGAGACTGGAATTAAGGTCATTGACTTACTTGCTCCGTATTCCAAGGGTGGAAAAATTGGACTCTTCGGCGGTGCAGGAGTTGGTAAGACAGTATTGATCATGGAACTAATCAACAATATTGCGAAACAACACGGTGGTATTTCAGTATTCGCCGGAGTTGGAGAGCGTACTCGTGAAGGAAACGACCTTTGGAACGAAATGAAAGAGTCCGGTGTTATTGACAAGACTGCTATGGTCTTCGGTCAAATGAACGAACCACCGGGAGCTCGTCTTCGTGTAGGCTTGACGGGTCTGACCATGGCGGAATATTTCCGTGATGATCAAGGTCAAGACGTACTGCTGTTTATTGATAACATTTTCCGATTCACACAAGCTGGATCTGAGGTTTCGGCCTTGCTCGGTCGGATGCCATCTGCGGTTGGATATCAACCAACCTTGGCTACTGAAATGGGTCAATTGCAAGAGCGGATTACGTCCACCCGTAAAGGATCTATCACATCTGTACAAGCAATCTATGTGCCTGCGGATGACTTGACAGACCCTGCACCAGCAACTGCGTTCGCGCATTTGGATGCAACTACCGTTCTGTCCCGTGCTATTTCCGAAATAGGAATTTACCCTGCCGTGGATCCGCTAGATTCCACGTCCCGTATTCTTTCACCTTTAGTTCTTGGAGAAGAACATTATGGTGTTGCTCGACGTATTCAGCAAATCCTCCAAAAATATAAAGAGTTGCAAGATATCATTGCTATTCTTGGTATGGATGAGCTATCTGAAGATGAGAAACTTATCGTAGCTAGAGCACGTAAGATCCAGCGTTTCCTGTCACAGCCGTTCCACGTTGCAGAAGCATTTACGGGTACGCCAGGAAAGTATGTGCCGCTAAAAGAAACTATTCGTGGCTTTAACGAAATTGCGGATGGAAAATACGATCACTTGTCTGAGGCAGCCTTCCTTATGGTTGGGCCCATAGAAGAAGTGATCGAAAAAGCCAAGACATTGGGGGAATAAGCCATGGCAGCAACATTCTCTCTACGCATTGTCTCTCCGGAAGGGAACGTACTGAAAGAAAATGTTGAGTTTGTTGTTCTTCCTGGAGGATTAGGTGAGCTAGGAATTCTACCAAACCACGCACCCTTAATTGCAGGACTGGATGTAGGAGTTATACGGTACACCCTTAATGGGAAAACTAATCAAGCTGCAATCGCAGGTGGTTTTGTCGAAGTTGTTGATAATGCGGCAGTCGTTCTCGCAGACAGTGCTGAGCTTGCTGAGCAGATTGATGTGAAACGAGCAGTAGAAGCAAAAGAACGAGCTTTGAAACGATTAGGGTCTCGTACCAACGAAATCGATTTACAACGTGCTGAGTATGCGTTGCGAAGAGCTGCGGCTCGACTTAACGCTGCTGGAGACAAAAAATAAGCTCATATAGCTAATTTCATTGTTAAAATGATGAAAGGCCCTCATTAATGGGGGCTTTTTTCTATTTTGCGCGTTGACTTAAAAATAATTGTGTAATATTTAGTGCAGGTATGTTAGCTTTCTCACTATTTGGTAAAACTAAGATTAATACCAGAAGGAGAGAAAAGAGGGTATAATATGTTCATGAGTTACGAGTCCACAAATGCCTGTCATTTCAATCGTATTAGATTAAAAATAGTTATATTAGCTTGGACATTGATGATTTGCTTTGGAGGCCAGACCCTAGCAATGACACAAAATAATGATGCCGGACAGACAGCAAAGTCAGAGGCACCCTTACTGCTAAATTCAGGAATAGCACAGGCACAATACGCAGAAGTCAGTGTTATTTTGTGGTTTGAAGATAGAGATATACCTGTCGCAATCAGAACGAGTAAACCCACACCTGAATGGATATGGACTTATAAGGAATTGCAGATGGAAAATGAAGTAATTGCAACACTGACAGGACAGCAAACACTGAATAAAAGCGAGGAAAATAGTCTTTATGCATGGTATACTACTATAGTCCCGCAAATTGAAAAGGCTGGCGGGGAAATTTATCTGGATGAGCGTATCAATCAGGCTGTAGATATCTCCGCCTATCTAAGCCAGACGAATGCAGATCCTGCTCAGTGGGTTCTCATAGATAATATGATTTCTACCGCAGCTTATCAAAAAAATATTGAGACGAGTGTTATCGCGGGTCAAGATCAAATCAATATACAACTATTAAGTCGCGGAAAAGGGAATGTAGGGCAATCTGTTCTTGCTATCCCCGCCTTGCTCAAGGAATTCTAGCTTAAAAAACAAGAAAAAAGTCGAAATTATGCAGGATATTTGATAGGTCAAAGAGAATATAAACAAGTCGAAAATAAACATATCTGGCGCCAGGCCATAACTAACATAATCCTTGGATAGGGGGGTGTCTTCAGAATTTGAGTAAGCTTACAGTTACAGGCGGTAAACCACTTGAAGGGACGATTACAGTAAGCGGTGCAAAAAATGCTGTTCTTCCAATTATTGCAGCAAGTTTGCTATGTAAAGAACCGATACGACTAGATGACGCTCCAGACTTATTAGATGTAAATGTAATGAATCGGGTAATTTCTGCGTTGGGAGCGACAGTGGAGCGTAACGGCTCAACACTGAGTATCCATGCCCGTGAGATAGATTGTATTGAGGCCCCGTACGACCTAGTCTCTCAGATGAGGGCGTCCATAGTTACAATGGGACCATTATTAGCACGAAAAGGTCACGTGCGAATTTCTCACCCAGGAGGGTGTGCAATTGGATCACGTCCAATTAACTGGCATCTAAAGGGCTTGGAAGCTTTGGGTGCCGAAGTTAGAATGGATCATGGTTTTTTAGATGTTTCGACAAAGGGTTTAAAGGGAGCCCGAATTTACTTAGATTACCCAAGCGTAGGTGCCACAGAGAATATAATGATGGCTGCATCTATGGCCCAAGGCACAACTCTTATAGAAAATGCTGCTCAAGAGCCGGAAATTGTAGATCTTGCAACCTTTTTGAATGAGATGGGTGGCAAAGTTCGTGGCGCTGGTACTAGCATTATCTATATTGAAGGGGTTCCAGAATTTCATGGTACAACTCATACTGTGATTCCTGACCGCATTGAGGCAGGAAGCTATTTGCTTTTAGCTGCAGCAACTGGGGGAGATGTCTTAGTTCAGAATGTGATTGCAGACCATTTAAAGCCATTGATCGCAAAAATGGAAGAAGCCGGAATTCACATGAAGGAAGAAGACGATGGGATTAGGATAAGTGGAGACGGCGTTTATAATGCGGTTGATATTAAAACTCAGGTCCACCCGGGTTTTCCGACGGATTTACAAGCTCCATTTATGGCATTTTTAACTCGGGCAAAGGGAACAGGATTGATTACAGAGACCGTCTTTGAAAATCGTTTTATGCATGTCGATGAGCTAAAGCGTATGGGAGCGGATATCAAGATTGAAGGTCGAAGTGCAATTATTCAAGGAATAAATCGCTTAAATGCTGCGCCTGTGACAGCAACAGATTTGCGGGCTGGAGCGGCCTTGATCTTAGCAGCACTGACATCTGAAGGGACAACAAGTATTAGGGGAATTCATCACATTGATCGAGGTTACGAAATGGTAGAGGAAAAACTATCACGATTAGGTGCCAATATTATTCGCGAGGAAGAGTCAGTTTCCTAGCATCTTACTCGATAAGTGTTCAGTATAGGTCATAGCTCCTTCGGTGACACTCATTTTTGTGGCGTTAAAGTACTCGTTGTTGCGTATCTAACGTACAGGTACAATGTGCTTTCCCTGCATAAGAACAAGAAGTAGATTATTCTGCTCTTGTTCTTTTTTTACTAGTCAGGAAGTATAACTTATCGTATGTAGTTTCCGAAAGGTCCCTTCTCGCCATCACGGCAATGAAGAGTTATTCTTTATTCAATGTCTGCCATATTCTGTATTCCTTCTGCATAGATTTAAGCAAAATGCTTGTACTGCAGGAGGGTTCAATGAAAAAAGATTGGATATGGCTCATTGCATTATCACTCTGCATTGTCTTCGTAATTCCCTGGAGTGTATTGCGCTGGCAGAAGGAGAAGGTTACTCCGGAAGATGTACAAATAAGAGTTCTGATGCCCAATAAAGAAGTTGTAAAACTACCTCTTGAAGAATATTTAGTAGGGGTAGTTTCAGCAGAAATGCCTGCGGAATTTGAACTCGAGGCATTAAAAGCTCAGGCTGTTGCATCGCGGACCTATGCAGCAAAACGCATAGGGCAAAGCAGTCTGCCAGATGTGGGATATGATGTGGACACCACGGTGTTATCACAAGCATGGCTGTCTGATACACAAATGAGAAAAAATTGGGGATTGCTTAATTACTGGCGGTATCGGACTAAAATACAAAAAGCTGTGCTTGGAACTCGAGGAATGGTCCTAGTGTTCAATGGAGAATATATCGAAGCTTTATACCACAGCAGCAGCGGAAGAAAGCCCACAGAGCGATCAGAAGAGGTATGGAGCTCATCTCGACCATATTTACAAAATGTGAATTCAGGTGAAGAAAATTTACAACGCTATATTAAGAAAACTGTATATACCACCCAAGATCTTTATAAGAAGTTGGGACTTAGAGAGTCACCGCGGTCTTTGACTGCAACAGATTTTCAAGTGTTAAGCAAGACATCGGTTGGAAGAGCCAAGACTGTTCGAGTATTAGGCAGGGTGTATCCAGCAACTCAAATCCGTACTATGTTAGGACTCTCCTCGACAGATATTGAATATGCCATTCAACCGGAACGCCTTACGATAACTGCGTATGGAAACGGGCATGCTGTAGGAATGTCACAATGGGGAGCCAATGATTTAGCCAAAAAGAGTATCAAAGCAGAAGAAATTTTAGCATACTATTATCCCGGAACAAAACTCAATACATTAGATAACATTTAGAGCATTGAAGGGTGAGGTTTATCTGTCTAAAAGCAGAAACATTCGGCAAAAATAGATTTAGAGGTGAGTCGAATGAAACGTTGGCATATAGCAAAAGACTGGGTTTTGGTCTGGGGGTTTGCCTTCATACTAGCTGGTCTGATCCTTTATATTGGGTATCTAAGTTCTGGGGCGGAAATTTCTATAGAAAAACCTCAGAAATTAACTAACGAGTCTGCTCATGCTGTATCGGCTTCTCCTGCTATAAAAACAGAAAAAAACAATGGAGCGAACGGCGTATCAGTAACCGAATCAGAACAGATGATGACGAACAGTCTTAATCAAGATCCGGAATTACAGGAAGAAATAAAGCTTGTCCTTGGAGAGAAGAATTTAGTCAATGCATCAATCGGGATAAAAGACTTTCCGAGTCCGGTCAATGGGAAGCCTATTCGAAACGTGGGTAATTACTATTCTAAGGCATTCGGAAACTATGTCTATCATGCTGGATTAGATTATGCTCTGTCAGAAGGAACAATGATTAGAGCTACACACGGAGGAACGGTTATTGAAGCAGGACCAGATCCTATCCAGGGGCAGAAAGTAACTTTAGACTGCGGAGAAGGCTGGATAATCACTTATGGAGGACTGGATAACCTTAGAGTTCAAGAAGGGGAGTTTATAGAAACTCAGGGAGCGCTAGGTCAGGTAGGATTATTTCCTGGATCTGAAGGAGAAAGTGATCAACCACAGCTTCATTACGAATTGTGGCACAACGGACAGGTCCAGAGGATAGTGCCCTAATATCAAATTAATCACAGTATTTACTAAAGTCAGGACATCCTTTTAGGGATGTCTTTTTTTATTGGGTATGCAGAATTGCGAACCAGAAGGAAGAATGATTGGAGCGAAAAGCGATAAATTAACGTTATTTTGAAGTATGGCATGGAGATAAAGTACAAGATAAGTGAGCAATAATAAACATCTCAGTATTTACCAAGTGAGGACATCCTTTTACGGATGTCTTTTTTTGTTGGGAATGCATATAAATGTACTACACTTGTGGACGAAGGAGGGCTCTGCGTGCAAGAATATATACGCAAACGGGTGCTCGATATTGGAACTTACATATTAGAATCGAGTGCTACCGTTCGACAAACGGCTGATGTCTTTGGTGTTTCTAAGTCAACAGTTCATAAAGATGTTACGGAACGCCTGCCATTAGTAAATGAAAAGTTATCCATGGAAGTAAAGCATATTCTTGAGACAAACAAAGCAGAACGGCATATTCGTGGAGGAGAGGCGACTCGAAAGAAGTACCAAGAGAACTAGATAAGGGTATTTTTAGTTGAAGAAGGGTGAACTTTAAGGTAATTTGAAAAAAAACTTGGATATCAAAAGGGATTAGCGATTTTATCGCGAATGAATTCAATAACAAGATTATAAGTAGCGAATCTCCCGAGAGGGAGATTATGCTATTTGTTTATAGTATTATCTAGATGGACAAGCTATTGCTTAACGAAAGGGGTATCTCCGATAATGTTGGGAATTGATTTTGGGATTGATTTGGGAATAGATTTAGGGACAGCGAGTGTTTTGGTTTATGCTAAAGGAAAAGGGATTGTCCTGCATGAGCCTTCTGTTATTGCGATCGACAGAAACACAAATAAACGAATTGCAGTAGGGGAAGAAGCCAGGTTAATGATTGGACGTACACCAGGAAATATTGTTGCTGTACGTCCAATGCGTGATGGAGTGATCGCAGATTATCAGACCACGGAACTCATGCTGAAATATTTCCTGGAGAAAGCAGGAGCCAAGAGATGGCCATTCTTTAAAACTCGAGTTGTCGTTTGCATTCCCTCAGGAGTTACAGAAGTGGAACAAAGGGCCGTTAAGCAAGCAGCCTACCAGGCCGGAGCTAAAGATGTAAAAGTGGTTGAAGAGCCATATGCAGCGGCGTTGGGAGCTGGGTTGGATATTTCCGGACCAACAGGCAGTATGGTAGTAGATATAGGTGGAGGAACTACGGATATCGCAGTTCTATCGCTTAATGGAATAGTGGCCAAACGAAGCCTTCGAGTCGGCGGGGATAAGTTCGATGAAGCTATTAGTCGGTATATCCGACGGGAGCATAATCTTATGATTGGAGAACGTACTGCTGAAGAAATCAAGATCGCTGTTGGTTCAGCCGTTTCAGAGGGCAGACCGTCTGCGTATATTGATGTGCGTGGACGCGATTTAATTACGGGTTTGCCTAAAACCATAAATGTAAATTCTCAAGAGTGTTTCGTTGCACTTGAGGAATCTATCGATGCAATTGTCGCGGGGGTTAAAGAAGTCTTAGAACGCACTCCCCCCGAATTATCCTCTGATATCCTCGACAAAGGAATAATTATGACGGGCGGGGGAGCTATGATGTATGGCTTTGACACCCGTCTGTCCCGTGAAACCGGCTTACCGGTTAGCTTAGCTGAGGATCCTATTTCTTGTGTGGCCTTAGGTACGGGTAAGGTATTGACAGGAAAGTATTAGTGTTTCAGAGCATAATTTTAGTGAATTAAAAACTATTAACAAACAAAATTGTCCGAGGATAGGTGGTCGATCCGAAATCAGAGTCTTTTCGGATAGGGGCTCCCTTTCCTTGGGCTTTATCATTAATTCCATTTCATTCATCCGAAAGGAATAGATTTTTCATGAGGGTCGATATTCTCGGGATCACCGTAAATACATATTCTATGCAAGAAACTGTTGAAGAGATTCGGAAGGCTGTAGAAAACAGGGTAAAGATACGTGTGGTTACAGCTAATCCGGAAATGATCTATGCATCTGGTAAAGATCAGCAAATTAGGAACCTGATTAATTCTGCAGATATAGTAACGGCAGATGGGATCGGTGTTGTTTGGGCTTCTCAGCGGCTAAGAACTCCGGTTCAGGAACGAGTGACAGGGATAGATTTAATCCAGGCTTTATTTCCGGTGGCGGATCAGAATAAATGGCGGATTTTCTTTCTAGGAGGGAAACCAGGCATAGCCCGGGAGGCAGGAATCCAAGTTGCCCAGAAATATTCCGGAATAGCTTGGGAGGATTCTCACGGCTACTTCAGCACGGAGGAAGAAACTGAAGTAATAGAAAGGATCAGAGGCTTTCGTCCGGATATTCTTCTTGTCGGACTGGGTGCTCCCCGCCAGGAATATTGGATTGCGGAGCATCGAGATTTGGCAACTGTGAGTATAGGGGTCGGCGGTAGCTTCGACGCGCTTGCGGGTAATGTTGTTCGAGCGCCAAAGCGCATTCAAGAGTTTCAATTGGAATGGCTCTATCGTTTGTGGAAAGAGCCATGGCGTTGGAAACGCCAAAGTGTATTGCCTCGTTTTGTAATGAAGGTGCTTTGGCAGAGGTTTTCTAATATGACCCCCTAATAGAGAAAATTCGTTTCGTATAAGAGATTAGGAGGAAGAAAGAAAATGCCAGAATGGGAAGAACTATGTTCTTGGCAGCGTTTGAAAGAGGACTCAGAAGCTCGAGAGGATTTCTTAGCCGAATCTCAAACGTTTATTCGTCATGTAGCTAGCCAAGCTTGTTTTCGCTCTCTGGAATGGGGTCGAGACGACGAATTATCAGAGGCGTTGATCGCTTTTAATGAAGCGATAGACCTGTTTGTTGAGGATAGAGGAGTACCTTTTTTAGCTTATGCACGGGTTTTGATGAAACGCAGGTTAATTGATTATCATCGCAGGCAACGTTTGCGGCAGTCAATTTCGCTTGATCAAGACGACATTGGACGTCGGGTGGATGTCCATCTGGGAATAGACGATTTCCGGGAGCAAGAACAGAACCGTGAGCGAGCGGAAGAGATTCGGCAATTCTCTAAAGCACTGGGAATTTTCCAGCTCACCTTTCGGGACTTGGTAGAAGTATCCCCTAAACATCGTGATTCTAGAGAGACTTTGCTTCGGGCAGCTAGAGAATTAGCCTTTGATTTAGAGCTGTGGCATCAGGTTGAATCTAAAGGGAAAGTTCCGATGCAAGCATTAGGTTTGAAAACACAGATTCATCCAAAGGTATTGGAACGGGGTCGAAAGTATATTCTGGCTGTAGCTTTACTCTTAGCGAACCAAAACGACTATGTTTATTTACGGGAGTATGTCCTTCCACGGGAAAAGGGGGCGAAGGGATGAAAAAAATAAAAGCGGTTGTTCTGGAAAAATCCGGATCTCGCTATACGGTCTTAGCTGAAAATGGTACCTTTCGCCATGTTCAGAGACGGCAAAACGTCGAAGTGGGAGAAGAGATTGAAATTCAGCTGGCTTCTCTGGAGGGTTTTGGAGGTTTACGCGCCTGGGCTGGGGTTGCGGCGCTGTTTCTTTTGGTTTTAACCACTCTCTTGGCATGGAACCTGTATCAAGCTCCAACTGCAGTAGCCTTGCTCTCGGTTGATATTAATCCAAGTATACAATTTACTATTGATGAACAAGGGAATTTGTTAAAAATAAAGACTAAAAACGAGGATGCGGAACGTCTGATTAGTAAAATTGAACTAAAGGGAGAGCCAATTGCTAAGGTTTTAGAACAAATTGTAACGGAGGCCCATAATCAAAATTTCCTTAACCCTGAGCAACCTTGGATTGTGGTAGGCTATTCTCCTCTAATCATTGACACTTCAGAGCAAGCAGATAAGAATCTTAGCGAGGATCAAATTGTCTCATGGCTTAAAAAGGATACTGAGGAAAATGGATTCACTCCGCAAGTTACCTTCTTTGCCTTAACACCTCAGGATAGGGAACTTGCGCAAAGGGAGAATCTGACATTAGGAGAGTATGCGCTTTGGCAGACCGCTGAAAAGGCAGGGGTAAACACTCAACCTGAGAAATTAAGGGATACTTTAGAACGAGTTGAGTTACTTGAGAACCCAAAAGTTCAGGCTCAGGTGAAAGCGGATAAGAAGGGGCATGAATATCCATCGGTCGAAGGTCGGATGCTTGATAAGGGCAAAGATCAAGAGTCAGAGAATAAACAACAGAACAAAGAAATTGAGGACCGGAAAAAGGACGAAAAGAGTGAACCCGAAGGTAACGATAGCGACAAAGGGGTAGGGAGCGATAGAAACAACGAGATATGGAACAATAAAGACATAAGGATAGAGAACGACAGAAAAGGGATAGAGAATGAGAAAGATAAAGGACAGCAAGGTAAGGGAGATGGGGACCATATAAGTACTAGAGGTGATAAAGCTGCGAACAAAAAGGCTAATCTGCCAAGCTTTTTAAGAATAGGGAATCCATCATCCCTTGAGTACGAATTGTTACAAACCAAGGGTGAGAATAAGCCTAAAAATGATAAACTAGACAAGGGCAGTCTTGATGGTCGCGAAAAACGGTAGTGAATAGAAGAATCAAAGGTTGAGCGTATTTGCTCAACCTTTGATTCTTCTGTCTCTTAAATTTTTTATTACTTTACTGGATGTATAATTTGATATTACTTAACGGCTCGTTCTAATAAGCGATTGTATACCTGTTCAGTTTCTCTGATCATACTATCAATGGAAAACATAGGCCAGCGGTTCTGGCCCGCTCGAACCAAGGACTGCGCTAAGGTATGATTTTCTAGAACAGAAGAACACGCGGTGGTTAACGCTGCAACATCTCCAGGAGGAACAAGCAGCCCTTCTTTCTCATTGTGAATGACTTCAGAAATTCCTCCGACAGCACTTGCAACAATCGGAATTCCAGCCTGCATTGCTTCGAGGAGAACCAGCCCCATACCTTCACTGATTGAAGGTAAGACAAAAAGGTCCATTGCCCGAAGAGCTTCATACGCTTTGGGCAGGTAGCCTGTGACAGTATGAGGAATAGCGCTTCTTTGAAGTTCTTCAGTTAGGTTTTGGCGAAGAGGACCATCTCCTATAAGCAAGAGGTGGAGATTTGGGAATCTCAAGTTAAGTTGTGTTGCGGCTTTGATTAAATTCATTTGTCCTTTAGCAGGATGGAGCCGGCCAATCGTTCCAACAACAAGAGCATCCATTGGGATGCCCCACTTTTCGCGAAAATAGCGGCGAGTAGTTGAAGGATCGTCAAAGGAAATTGAGGAATAACCATTATAAATGGTTTCAATATTTCGACCGCCTCTTAACGTAACTTCTTGTGCTAAATATTCGGATACAGTGATAATTCCCGAGGTTAGGGGCAGGGTCAGACGATCAAGATTTAGAGCTATTATGGCAGATATGGGTGAGAGATAATCGTGAGCAAGAGAGCTATGGACAGTGGTTAAGCTGGGGATGCCTAACCATCTGGCACTTAGACGCCCCAAAAGATTGGCCCGAGAACCATGGGTGTGAATGACGCTGACTGCTTGTTTCCTTGACCAGTTAATAAGAGCGGGCAGGGGAGTAAGATCAAGGGGAAAGCGCATAGGGAATGTAGTGGCGGGAATCTTATTTTCAATGGCTAGGTCAGCGAAAGGACCTTTGGTCAGGCAGACAAGATGAGGATCAAAGTGAGTCCGGTCAATTTCCTTGAGCAGAGATAACACATGTTGCTCGGCTCCTCCGATTTCACCGCCACCAATAATATGTAGAATCTTGTATTTTTTTTTCATACCCCGGCCATCTTCCCTTCAGACCTAAACTTGGTTATACTGTTTGCATGCAGTTATATACTTTTATTATACTTAATCATAAGACATATTGGTTCACATCTGCAAGCGATACTCTCAACTCGCAGTTCGATATTCGCAGTTCGTCACAATTCATGACCCTGTGAATGCAATTCGAATGCAAGTCGAGAACTGTCCTCAGCTTGTACCCAATATGACATACATTAGACAAAGTGGTTAATATCTGCCATACTCGTGTTGGTAAAAGATATTTGCAGTTCGAGATGTCTGCCACTAACCACGATTAATAAGGAGGAATTTCAGTGTTAGAAAGCCAAGAAATCCAGAAGATCATTCCACATCGTTACCCCTTCCTTCTGGTAGATCGTATCATAGAACTTGAAGAAGGAAAAAGGGCGGTGGGAATTAAGAACGTTACAATAAATGATTCCTTCTTTCAGGGCCATTTTCCAGGGCATCCCATTATGCCAGGAGTGCTGATCATTGAAGCACTTGCTCAAGTTGGAACCGTTGCTATTCTTAAGAAGCCAGAATATGAAGGTTACTTAGGTTTATTTGCTGGCTTAGATGATGTTAAGTTTAAGAGGCAGGTTATTCCAGGAGATCAGCTTCGTTTAGAGGTGGAGCTGGTGAAGTTGCGCAAGACTTATGGAGTTGCCAGAGGTGTCGCCTATGTCGGAGATGCACTGGCGGCAGAAGGAACCCTTAAATTCTTCCTAGAGAGGAAGAATCCGGCCCAGTGATTGGTGCAACATTACAACAAGACAGCAGAGCTAGGAGCAACACAGTACGCTTCCTAGCTCTTTTTTTAGGATTAAGTGTTTTTATCCACGGTCTCTATTATCCTCAAGAATGGCTTTTGTTTGGATTTCTTCTTTCTGCCTATATCATGTCTTCTTTTTTATACAAAAGATCTATTTTTATGACTGAGGAGTATTCTGGCTTAGGCCTAACTGATTTCCTACTTTTGGGATATATCATTTTTTCCTTATTAGGGCTTCTTCATCCCATTAAATATACAGATGGATTGCTTGAAGCCTTACGTTGGGGAGTCTTTTGGTTCGTCTATCGGTTGGGGGTTCGAATTTCTTCTGATGAAAAAGCCAAAAGGTATTTGCTGCAATATATTGAATGGATAGCCATTGCAATTGCTGTCATTGGCTGGTTGCCTTGGATCGGTAAAGTGGGAGGCAGATTGAGTTCTGTCTTTGGTTACCCTAATGCTGCTGCAGCATTTTTAGGAGCTGCACTATTACTATATCCACAAAGAAAGCTAGTTTTAATCTTTCTGGCTGTTTCTCTAGTGGGGACTGGTTCACGTGCTGGTGTGGGATTATTTCTTATAGTTCTCGGAGTTCAACAGATCTTTTTAAGGGTTAACTTACAAAAAAACAGCCCCAGCCTATCCATACGACAGAGATTTCACCAGCGACCAAAAATACTAAGCAGATATCTTAGAGGACTAGTGGGGGCTATGTTGGGAATTGCGGGAACAATTCTCATGCCTCTCTATTATAAATCAGCCTGGGAGAACCTAACCGCTTGGGGCTTTTCTTCTTCAAGTTGGCAGGAAAGAATAGTCTATTTCCAAGATGGGATTAGTTTAGCTTGGAATTCAGGGGGGGTTCCTCAGGCAGGAGGGTGGTTGGCTTTTCCTGCAGTTCAACACTTTCCATATTGGACTGCAGATCCTCATTCGAGTTTTATTCATATCTTGTTGAATCAGGGATTTCTCGGAATTCTGAGTGTAGGGATTTGGGGAAGTTTTTCGTTAGCTAAGGCTTGGAAGATTTGGGGAAGGAAAAACAAACAATATATCAGCTCATTGACTGAATTGGAAGATGCAAAAGCACAACTTAAGGTGTCAAGTGCCCTGGTCTTTTTAGCACTGCATAGTTTAGTGGACGCAGACTTTTCTTTTGGGGCCTTAGGGATTTTGTTTTGGTTGCTTTTTGGCATTTTGCATAAACGGCGTGATTATTTTAGAACGATCTTTTCAAAACAAAATAAATTACTTTTCATGCTGAGCAACATGGGAATGTTCGGTTTAAGTTTTATCTTCTGTTTGATTTGTGGGAGTGCCCTCTTGAATCCAAAAATGATAGAGAGAGAGCAAATTTGGAATGCGCAGGCTGTCCAATGCAGGGAGCAGGACCCTGAAAAAAGTGTTGAACTATGGGGTAAGAGTTTGAAGCGGGATCAGACCCAAGTTAAGGTGCGTCAAGAGTTGGCAGAGCATTTGCTTAGACAGGGGAACCTAGATTCTGGATTAGAGACTGTGAAAGATGTTCTTTTATGGCAACCATTTGAGTTAGAAGCCTATGAATGGGCGCAGTCGGTTGTTTGGGATGCGGCCGAGGTAAATCGACAAGCACAACCGGAAATGACTATGCTCCTTTATCAGTGGGTTGAGGAAGTGCCTGAAACTATTGAAGGAAGGGCAGATGACCTTAATGATTTGGATCTAAAGCTTTGGCAAGGGCACAAGAACTTTCTGCCATCCCAACATATTAAGCTCCTTGCAGACTATGCTCGCCAAAGACAACTCACACAACTTCTGCCACAACATAAGTTGTAAGCAGGGGGAGAGAATATGACTTTTTTAATTGGGTTTGTGTTAGTTGCAGCTATTTTTTGCTGGACAGCGAATTCAGGCTATGAGTGGAGTATTCCTCATAAGTGGCAGGACTTTATAGGTGCATGGCAGGAACGGCTTAGCAATAAATCACAAAGCGTCTTCTTAGTTTGCGACGGGGGCTCAGAAAATGGAGAGATGGAGAAGCGACTTTGGCTTCTTCAGAAGGCATTACCTAATCTGCAAAAGGGCGATAAACTCCCGTTATCAATTGAAGTTAAGATTAAATCGGATTTGTTTCTAGAGCAAAATGAGAAATACATAGCATGTCTGCAGCGTCGGTTCTCAGAAATGGAGATTAGCGGGTACTCGCTTAGTGATAAGCAGGATGTGAGAAATGATCACATAGTGTGAACAGGGAGAGGGGTTTCGGTGCTCTTTTTTCTTACGTTAAACCATAACTATGAGGTTGGTGTTTTTCCTTTTCAAGAAAGGCTTGAGTGGGATTCGAGAGCAGTCAGCTATCTCAGTGAGCCTCTTCCGTTAGCAATTATTCAAGTAGTTCTAGAGCGCCTAACAAAGAAGAACACACTTAATTTCAAAAAGAGTCCTCAAGCTATTCAGAGCCGTATCTCCAAGATTATAGAAGATTTTGGCTGGGACATGGAGTTAACTTGGAGGAAAATCCCTGAGGTTATTTCCTTGCCTGAAGAGCGCTTAGTTCTTAGTGCAGATATTGGGAATGAGGCATGGAAAGCCTTTAATCAACTCGTCCGGGGCAGGCAACTTTCAATAGGGGATCTGCGAGAACTTGCTCGAGAGCTCGGACTGATGGATGAGGTGATCACAAAATTTGCTCATTACAATGTAGAGCAGGGATGTGCGCAATGGGTTCCTTCGGTAAAACAAAATAAAAGAGGTTGGCAATGTCAACGTTGTGGAGAACAGGATTTAGAAGAGTGGCCCAGTTTTTATGGAGTGGCTGCGACGTGCCAAAGTTGTCAAAGCATAGGTGTGAGTAACTCGTTGAATGTGTTGTATCGAGACAAACGTTCTATCTTGGACGGTCCTTCTGTGGTTTTATTTCAACCTCACTGGAACTTGACTGAGGCCCAACGTTTAGCAAGTGATCAAGTATCGGAGATTATCAAAGGCACATCTGAAAAAGTTGCGCTTCTCTGGGCTGCATGTGGAGCAGGAAAAACTGAAGTGTGTTTTCCATCAGCTGCTTGGGCACTGGCACAAGGGAAATCAGTACTTTTTGCTGCGCCTCGTCAGGATGTTATTCATGATATTGCGCCAAGGCTTCAACGGGACTTTTCAAATTATCCGATTCAAGTTTTGACTGGGACCACCACAGTTAAATTTCAAGTGGGGGGACTGGTGCTGGCAACTACGCACCAGGTCCTAAGATTTTGGAGGTGTTTTGATGTAATTTTCATGGATGAAATGGATGCCTTCCCTTATCATGGGAACAGAGCATTGGAATGGGGGCTGAATCAAGCCTTGCGACCAGGAGGCAAATTACTTTACTTAACGGCAACTCCTTCTCATGAAGGATTAAAGGCTGTTCGAAAAGGGGAAATTTCGCTCATTCGCCTTCCGGCAAGACATCATCGAAATCCTCTGCCTGTTCCAATTTGGATAAGGGTTGGAAATTCGCTAGAAGCTAACGGGAGTATAGGTTTATGGGCTAAAGATATTGAGTCATTAAGAGGTCAGGGGTCTGTGCTGGTGTTTGTCCCCAAAATATCTTGGATTGATCCCTGGATCAAATCCTTTAAACAACGTTTTTCGGGTTGGTGCGTCGATGGGAGTTATAGTGCGGATCCGGGGCGCAATATGAAGATAAAGAACTTGCAACAGGGCAAATATGATATTTTTATAAGTACGACTATCCTCGAGCGAGGTATTACTCTGCTTGGGATTCAAGTAGTGGTTCTTGGGGCAGACCATCCGATTTTTGATGAGCGTGCCTTAGTGCAAATGGCGGGAAGAGTGGGACGAACCAGGGAAAGGCCTGGGGGAGGGGTTTTGTTTTTGGCTAAGCAGATCACACCAGCAATGAAGACTGCAGTGCAATGGATTGAGGAACAAAACAGACGTGCTTTGGAATTAGGACTGATTGACCCCGTGGAGAAAGAAGGTTGAAGGCTTGAAGGAGTTGTGGAGGGAAGCATCTAAGGTCGGTCGCGGGCTTTGGTACGTGGATAAACAATATTGCGCACTGTGTGGTGCTGAAAAAGGTCCAATTTGCATGACTTGCAGGACTAAATATCTTCGTTCCGACCTAAGGCGTTGCGGAAGGTGTGGAAAGTTGGTTCAGTCGGAGAAGTTATATTGCCTTGATTGTGCCGCGGGCAGAGGACCAAAACAACTGGATCAAGTTACTGCCTGGGGTCATTATTCGGGAAAATTAAAGGAATTTATTCAAACTGTCAAATTTAAAGCCCAGCCACGACTTATTAGAGAAATATCTCGACCTTTTTCAGATTGGGCTATTAGCCAGCTTCCAGCCGTAGATGGTATAGTTGCAGTACCGATGCATAAAACCCGCTTGGCAGAACGAGGCTTTAATCAAGCGGAGGTGATTGCCTCTGCTTTACACTGGGAATTAGGATTACCGATTCTTCCAGGTGTCGACCGGATCGAGCCAAGATCGTCTCAGGTTTTACTCTCCCGTCAAGAACGGCTTCATAACCTAAAAGGGATATTTGTTGTGAGACAACCGGAGTATTATCAAGGTCGAACCGTATGGATTATAGATGACGTAACGACAACAGGGGCCACATTCGAAGCGGTTGCAGGGGTTCTTAGGGAAAGTGGAGTAAGAGCAATTTATGGCTTGTGCTTAGCCGCTGGCCTTGAAAAAAAACTTGTGCCTTTGTCTGATTAGAGTTATAATTATAAATGGATGGGCACAGCCTATTACATTTTTTTACGTAAGGGGAATATCTTTCATGGCCTTTGAAGACAAAGATCTAGTATGTAAAGACTGCGGAGTGACTTTTATTTTTACAGTTGGGGAGCAAGAATTCTATGCTGAGAAAGGTTTCGAAAATGAGCCTCAGCGTTGCCGTGAATGCCGCAACATTCGCAAACAAAACCGTAATTCCCAAGAAGGAAGATCACGTGAAATGTTTACGGTCGTTTGTGGGGACTGCGGAGTAGAAACTCAGGTTCCTTTCCAACCTACATCTGATCGTCCAGTATATTGCCGTGAGTGCTATCAGCACCATCGCCCAGCTCGCGATCAATACTAATTTAAAAATTTAATCATTTTGATATTGACAAGCATTGGTAGGCAATTCGCCGACCAATGCTTTTTATTTTTCCTTTAAAAAGTTTCTGTTTGCATTAATATATTATATTGCATAATAATATCAACAAGGTTATCCACAATGGTTTCTCGAAAAAATAGGCCAGAAACGATACTTATCCACACTATCCACACACTCCTGTGTGTAACTTAGGGGGATAAAGTAACTTTTATGGGTTAACTCAAGAACTAGAGTTAATCTTTTTGCTAAAAAAGGGGTATTAGAGTGATTTAGCATCACCATGAATGGGATAGCTGATTATATAGGGGAAATATGGAAATAGGCGAATATTTAAAGACTACTTTCTAAGAGGAGATTGTGTAAAGAAGATCGAATATATAGAAGATTATTCCTGCTTATATAAAAGAGGAGAAAGGGCATTGAAGAGGAGGAGATAGTATGAGAAGAAGATTGGCAGGGGTTCTTGCATCCCTTTTTCTAGTGAGCACGTTGCTTACTGGATGCGGCGTAATTAATTCCTTTGGCGGAGGTCAGACTGCGGGGGAGAAAACCGTTATTTTTGCACGGGGAGCGGATTCAATCAGTCTAGACCCGGCACTCATTGAAGACGGAGAATCTGCTAAAGTTGTGGCCAACGTCTTTGACACCTTGGTGAGGTATAGAGAGGGTTCCACCGAAGTAGAACCCTCTCTTGCTACAGAGTGGTCTACTTCAGATGACGAAAAGGAATGGACATTTAAGCTCCGAAAAGGGGTTAAGTTCCATGATGGTACTCCATTTAATGCTGAAGCCGTAAAATTCAACGTAGAGCGACAACTGCCGCCTAATCAAACCGCAGAGATGCCCTATTCGGAGTTTACGCTGGGTATGGTGGATAAAGTCGTTGCAGTTGATGAAAGCACTGTGAAATTTGTTCTAAAGAATCCTTATGCACCATTTTTGCTAAACCTTGCTATGTCGCTCAGCGTTCCTATGGGCTCTCCAGAAGCTATTAAAAAGATGGGCAAAGATTTTGGGGCAAACCCAGTTGGTACAGGCCCATTTGTCTTTGAAAGTTGGGAAAAAGACGCCAGGATTACGCTTAAAGCCAACCAAGACTATTGGGATGGCAAACCTAAAGTTGATAAACTGATCTTTGAAGTTGTAAAAGAAAACTCCGTACGCGCCAATAAACTAATAGCCGGCGAAGCAGATATTATTGATGGTATTGATCCTGATGATGTCGAACGTCTAAAAGGGGATGCCAAACTTAACGTTAGTACCGCCCCAGGTATGAACATCAACTACATGGGAATGCGCGCAGATCGTAAACCTTTTAACGATCCTAAAGTTCGCCAAGCGATATCTATGGCGATTAACCGTGAAGAAATAATCAATAGCTTATACAAAGGAAACGCTGTACTGGCCAATGGCCCCTTGCCTTCGGTCCTCTTTGGCTATGTAAAAGAGTTGCAACCCTATCCTTATGATCCGGCGAAAGCTAAGGAATTATTGAAAGAAGCCGGGTATGATAATAATTTAAGTTTCGAACTTAACAGCTATTCGGATGAACGTCCTTACAACCCAATAGGTGGAGACAATCTGGCCAGGGCGATTCAAGGATATCTGAAGGAGGCAGGAGTAACTGTTAATATTACTTCTGCGGCTTGGAAAGAGCACAAAGAAAACGTGAAGAACGGAAAAGGCGAAGCATATCTGTGCGGCTGGATGGGTGATAATGGGGATCCTGATAACTTCTTATATGCTCTGCTTCATTCAAACCAAATTGGCAATGGTCGTTTAAACTATGCAATGTACAACAACCCTAAATATGATGAATTGCTTCTTAAGGCACAGCAAAGTTCAAGTAATGAAGAGCGAATTAAGAATTATACTGATGCTCAACAAATTTTAGTTAAAGATGCGCCATGGGTGTTTATTAGCAACTCTTTGGATATGGCTGCCTCCAACAAGAGTATTAGTGGATTTAGCATTCATCCAACGGGAGTATACTTTTTTAGGACGCTGGATAAAACAACAAAATAACTTAGTTTATGATGGGAATACATACTTTGGAATGGACTAAGGGAGGTTTTCGATCTACGCCTGAAAAAATAACAGGAGGGTGTCTTAGATATCAATGAAAAAAGTATTGTATAATTATTCGCAACTAAGTATAATCGGAAGCAAGAAGGATAAGCTGATGCATAACACCAAAGCTTTAAGAGGGGTTTGCTAAGACATCCAAAAGAGAGGGGAATAAAAATGTTTAGGTCAAAATTTCGTTTTGTTTTAACTGCAGTACTTAGTTTGAGTCTTTTGACACTTGCCGGATGCGGAAGTACCAACACACCTGCTCCATCTTCGAATCCAGCTCCCGAGGAAAAGGTTTTGAGAGTCGGATCTGATATCGCCTATGCACCATTTGAATTTATGGATGAAAAGCAAGTAGCGACAGGGTTTGATATTGAGCTTATTCAGGCTCTCGGCGCAGATATGGGCTATACAAAAGTAGATATTGAGACAGCAGCTTTTGATGGTTTAATTCCAGCCTTGCAAGCAGGGAAATATGAGGCGGTTATTTCTGCTATGACAATCACTGAGGATCGTGCCAAAAGTGTCCTGTTTAGTGACAAGTATTTTTTAAGCGGCCAATATATAGCCATGAAAAAAGGTGCTAATTTTAAATCATTAGCAGACCTAAAAGGAAAGAAAATTGGAGTTCAACTCAATACAACAGGACAATATGCAGTTGAGGAAAAAGGCATGGAAACAAATAAGTATGACACAACCCCGGATGCTATGAATGCTCTAATAAGCGGTGGAGTGGATGCTGTTGTGGCTGACTCGCCGGTTGTACTTTGGTTCCAAGCCCAAAATCCTACAGCCCAAATTGAATCTGTAAATGCTGACTCCGGTGAAGAATATTATGGAATTGCCATGAAGCTTGGAAATACTGAATTAGCAGGAAAGATGAATGCCTCATTGAAAAAACTCATGGAAAATGGAAAATACAATGAGATCTATAAGAAATGGTTCAAAGTGGATGCTCCTAAAATCAAATAATTCTTTTAAACATGTTTGACTACTTTGCTAAAGGGAAGGCACTGAAATAAAGAAAGTGCTTTCCCTTTAATTTGCCCTTAACCCTCATACACTCAAAGGGCTGACATTCATGCCAGTCTCAATAGACACGAAATGGTTTAAATTGGTCCTTGAATATACTCCTACCTCCCTGTATAATCACACTTTGTTTGATCATTTGAAATCTAGGTCCCGTTGGTGCGGACAAGGATTTCATAAATTGATATCGGATGTACTCTTTATGGACGCTGTTAATGGCCATGTAGTTTTACTTGTAAAAATTTGCGGTAAAATATATAATTTTAAGGCGATGTAATATGGAGTGGAGAAATGAGAGACAGAAAGAACTAATTCTGCTTCATTTATTATAGCTTCGTAAAGAATAAAGTATAAAGAATAAGAATTTGAAGATAGGAGGATTATTGTGGGAATGAACTGGCATGTCGTTGTAGATAATATGCCTATTCTCGCCAAGGGGGCGTTGCTAACTTTAGAACTAACGGCTGGAGCGGTGGCGATAGGAGTTGTAATTGGTTTATTCATGGCTTTAGCTCGGCTGTCTAAGCACAAAGTTGTTCGCGCGGGGGCGATTGCCTATATAGATTTTTTCCGAGGGACTCCATTATTAGTACAAATATTCCTAGTATATTTTGGAATACCAATGCTTCTTAAATGGCAGACTATGCCCGATAACTATCAGTATACGGCAGGGATATTGGCGATGGGCCTTAATTCAGGCGCCTATATTGCTGAAATATTTAGAGCCGGCATTCAGTCCATAGACCGTGGTCAATCCGAAGCTGCACGATCGCTAGGGATGACACAAGCTCAAGCGTTGCGTTATGTTATCCTTCCACAAGCTTTTAAACGGACGATTCCTCCTTTAGGTAACGAGTTTATTGCCTTGCTAAAAGACTCCTCGCTGTTATCCATAATTGCGATACAGGAACTTTTTTATACCGGAAAGATTATCGTTGGACGAACCTACCAACCACTTCCAATGTATATGGCCGTTGCCTTGTATTACTTAGTAATGACTCAGTTGATTGCCCAATGGGTTGCCTATATGGAGAGGAGGTTGGGCAAGAATGATCTTCGTTAAGAATTTGCATAAATCTTTTGGTAAGCTTGAAGTTCTTAAAGGAATTGATTGCCATGTTCGTGAAAAAGAAGTGGTGGTTGTCATTGGCCCCAGTGGTTCGGGGAAGAGCACTTTCCTGCGTTGCCTAAATAAACTTGAAGAGCCTACTAGTGGAGAGATTATCGTCGATGGAATTCCTCTTAACTCTGAGGTCAATGTTAATGCGATACGACGAGAGGTGGGTATGGTTTTTCAACGCTTTAACCTCTTTCCACATATGACTGCAATTCAAAACATTGTGCTTGCTCCAGAAGTGGTTCGTAAGACAAATAAAGAGGAAGCAAGAAAGATTGGCCTAGAGCTTTTGGCTAAAGTTGGTCTCTATGATAAAGCGGACGAATACCCTGATCGCCTTTCTGGTGGACAACAGCAACGGGTTGCTATTGCTCGTGCTTTAGCAATGAAGCCAAAGATTATGCTTTTTGATGAGACTACCTCTGCTCTTGATCCAGAAATGGTGGGAGAGGTTTTAGCGGTTATGAAGGATTTGGCACGAGAAGGGATGACTATGGTCGTCGTTACTCATGAGATGGGATTTGCTCGTGAGGTTGGGGATCGAGTGATTTTTATGGATGAGGGGATTATCATGGAAGAGGGAGAGCCCAACGAGGTTTTTGCGAATCCTAAGAATCCAAGGACTCAGGCGTTTTTGAGTAAAATTTTATAAGAGAAGCTTATTGTACGCGCTCCTTTGGCTAAGCAGGCCTGGGGAGCGCCTTTGCATGTCATGCTCTTGGGAGGAGCGGTTTCTGCACGCGTCAGCACGTTACGCCGCTGACGTGCTGGTGGGTTCGCGAGCGCGTCCGAACCTTAAGGATGGAAGGCCTCATGTTATTCCATCCTTAGCGCAACGGATTAGGAACATCCGGTTCTGTTGCATCTGTGCTGTTCCTTTCCATTCCCTGGCACCGCGCTATCAGCCAACGGCATCTCTAGCCATCCGTGGCTATGCTCTATAACCCAAACGTCCTGTTCGAGTCGTGGGCGAGGCCTGCGGTGAGCTACGGGGTTTTGAACCGTTGGTGTGTTTCTGCTTAGTAGAAAACGCTCTTTGGGGGTGGTTTTTGGAGGTAAAAGTGGTCGTTTTGATGCAGCGTGTTTCTTGGGTTCGAAATCGTGTTGAGGTTTTAGGATCTTTAATTTTAGTGCATTAAATTTGGGAGTGTAATTATGATTCGTTTAAGGTTTAAATTTTCTAAATGTTGGGTATCCTCCTTAGTATTAGTCGAGTTGAGGCTTAAGCTTTAGGACTTCGACAATTCAAGGAGGGTTTTTTTACGTGGTAGGCAAAGTCAAATGGTTTAGCAAACAGAAGGGTTACGGATTTATTGAGCAAGAAAATGGGCAAGATATCTTTGTGCATTTTCAATCGGTCATGGGGGATGGATTCCGTACCCTGGAAGAGGGACAGAATGTTGAGTTTGATGTCATTCAAGGCCCACGTGGGGAACAGGCATCCAATGTAATGGTCCGTTAATCCTAAGAAAGTATAATTTGTTAAGAGAGAATCGTTGATATCATGTCAGCGATTCTCTCTTTAGGGATTTAGTTGAGAAATATCATTTCTAAAAACATTATATTAAATAAGCAGGATTTTTTGTGTAAATCGGGAATATTACTTATATACCAGCATAGAAGGGGGTTGAATTTATGAACATTAATATTCGTGGTAAACATATCGAACTTACAGACGCCCTTAAAGAGTATGTTATGAAACGTGTGGGTAAGTTAGCTAAATACTCTGACGAGTTTATGGACGTTCAAGTAACCTTGCTTGTCGAGCGTGATCGGCATCGGGTGGAGGTTACTGCTCCACTCAATGGTATGATTTTGCGTGGCGAAGAAGAAACCGAAGATATGTATTCGTCAATCGACATGGTCGTTGAGAAATTAGAACGCCAAATTGATAAATATCGCACGCGTATTAATAAACGGATGCGCTCTAAAGTCCTGAAGGATCATGATCCTAAGCAACAAGTTGCAATGAGCGATGAACCGAGTGAGGAGATTGTTCGGAATAAGAAGTTTTCTGCTAAGCCAATGTCCGTAGAAGAGGCGATTATGCAGATGAATTTAGTAGGACATACATTCTTTGTGTTTACAAATGCTGAAAGCCAAGAAATGAATGTAGTCTATCTGCGTAATAATGGAGACTATGGGTTGCTGCAACCTCAGACGTAATCAGCCAGAGTTCGAGCAAATCGCGTGGTGTACTCGGACTGATCTGCCGCTAATAATTGAGCGAAAGGCCCGCATATGCGGGCCTTTCTACATATATATTTAAAGAACCGCAGATTTTATTTTGGTTCGAAGGTAAATAGGGAGAATATCCCATGAGTTAATCATCAGGCTTGGTTGCAGTCGTATCTCAAGGATGTTAGAATTAAGAAATATACAAAGATTGAGAAAGGTGGACATAATGGGGTTTTTAGATTTATTCGATGATAATGCACGCGAAATACGAAAGTATCAAAAACGCGTTGCAGTGATTAATAGCTTTGAACCGACGATCCAGGCTTTGAATGATGACGAATTGCGTGGTAAGACTGCTGAATTTCGAGGACGTTTGGAGCAGGGAGAAAGTCTGGAGAGTGTGCTGCCGGAGGCTTTTGCAGTTGTACGAGAGGCTGGCCGAAGGGTGCTTGATCAGCGACACTATGATGTACAGTTAATTGGAGGGATGGTCCTTCATGATGGCCGGATCGCCGAGATGCGTACAGGGGAGGGAAAAACTCTTGTAGCCACTTTGCCGGCCTATTTGAATGCCTTATCAGGAAAAGGGGTTCATGTCATAACGGTCAACGATTACTTGGCTCGTCGCGACAGTGAATGGATGGGACGTATTCATCAATTTCTTGGTCTTTCCGTGGGCTTAGTTGTTCATGGGTTGAACTATGAGCAACGCCGAAACAGTTATGCTTCAGATATTGTTTATGGTACAAACAACGAATTTGGTTTTGACTACCTCAGGGATAATATGGTTACAAGACCTGAGGCCTTGGTTCAACGTGAGTTGCATTATGCTATCGTGGACGAAGTAGACTCGATCCTCGTTGACGAGGCACGCACACCACTGATCATTTCTGGTGAAGCGGACAAGCCTACTGAGTTATATTTCAGGGTGGCCATGATTATTCCGCGCCTAAAAACCGAAGAGGATTATAAGGTCATTGAAAAAGAGCGTGTTGTCACCCTTACAGAAAAAGGCGTAAGTCGAGTGGAGAGCATGCTAGGTGTTGACAATCTTTATGAAGATATTCATAGCGAGCTCGCACATCATGTTAACCAAGCCTTGAAAGCGCAAACCCTTTTCAGACGTGACCGCGACTATGTGGTTAAAGACGGGGAAGTAATTATAGTTGACGAGTTTACTGGACGTCTGATGTTTGGGCGTCGCTACAGTGAAGGATTACATCAAGCCATAGAGGCTAAAGAGGGCGTCAAGATTGAAAAAGAATCACAAACGTTAGCCACGATCACCTTCCAAAATTACTTTAGAATGTATGAAAAGCTCTCGGGCATGACCGGAACGGCTATGACGGAAGAACCAGAATTTCGCAAGATTTATAAACTGGACGTTGTAGAAATTCCAACCAACAAGCCTTTGCTGCGTAAAGATGAGCCGGACATTATTTATCGTACAGAGGAAGGTAAGTTCTTAGCGGTTGTGGATAGTGTCATCGAACGACATAGCAAAGGGCAACCGCTTCTGGTAGGAACGGTTTCCGTCGAAAGATCGGAACACTTAAGTACTTTGTTAGAAAGGCGAGGGGTTCCACACCAAGTCCTCAATGCCAAATTCCATGAAAAAGAAGCTGAAATTGTTGCTCAAGCCGGACAACATGGCATGGTCACAATTGCCACAAACATGGCTGGTCGAGGAACAGATATTATTCTCGGTGACGGCGTGGCTGAAATAGGCGGTTTACATATTATTGGGACAGAGCGACATGAATCCAGACGAATTGATAACCAATTGAGAGGGCGTGCGGGACGTCAAGGTGACCCCGGATCAACTCAATTCTTTATTTCGTTAGAGGACGATTTAATGCGTTTGTTTGGTGCCGATAATATTATGGGCATCATGGATAAATTAGGGATGGATGACTCTATACCTATTACCTCTAAAATGATTTCCCGTTCTATTGAAACCGCCCAACGACGAGTTGAGAACCGCAACTTTGAAATTCGTAAACATGTACTTGATTATGATGATGTCATGAACCTGCAACGTGAGGTTATTTATGCTCAGCGGCGTGCAGTTCTCATGGGAGAAAATCTGCATGACAATATCATGGACATGATAGAAAAGGCAGCCACAAATAGTATTAGCATGTTTAGTGGGGAAAGCACATTTCCGGAAGAATGGGATTTGTCTAGCTTAGCTGATTATGTAGAAGGATTTTTTCTGCCTGGAATCCATTTATCACCCGAAGAGTTAGCAGAGCTTTCAGCTGAAGAAATTGAAGCAATGCTGATTGAAAAAGCGAAAGCACTTTACAAGAGCCGTGAAGAGTTATTTGGCGCTGACCTAATGCGTGAAGTTGAGCGAGCAGTAATGCTTCAAGTGGTAGACAGCAAGTGGATGGATCATCTTGATGCTATGGATATGTTGAGAGAGGGGATTGGGTTACGTGCCTATGGTCAGAAGAATCCACTCGTAGAATATAAGCGTGAAGGGTACGAAATGTTCCAAGCGATGATTGACTCCATTCAGGATGATATTGTTCGTTATGTTATGCGGGTGACACCGCAAGTCCGGGAAGAAGTTGCAGAGCAGCCTCGTAATGTAACAGAAAACCGCTATGAAGGTGAACCGAGTAAACCAGTTCACACCGGAGACCAAATTGGACGCAATGATCTTTGCCCATGTGGAAGCGGGTTAAAATATAAAAAGTGTTGCGGGGCAAAGAAAAAGCAACATCCAGGAGCGTAGGCCTGACTGCTTACGGATTGAATTAGCGCATTGTTTCTTAGAAAGCAAATGGATTTTGGAAAGGGTGAATATGAGTGCTTTCTGATTGGAAAAAGGATCTTGAAACATTATCACTGTCTTTGGCAGATTTGAGGGTTTCCCTTTGACGTCGCTAAGCGTATTGATAAAATTAGTGCCTTAGAGACGGAATTTCATAGACCTGATCTATGGGATGACCCGGTCTATGCTCAGAAAATAATGCAGGAGCTAGCCTTGCATCAAGGCAAAGTTAAAATTTATGAGGAGCTGGAGCGGGAACTTGAGGAGACTGCGACTCTCTGGCAATTAGCTGCGGAGGAAGACGATGTGAGCCTGGAACCCGAGATTGAGCAGGGGATAAGAGCGCTTAATCAAAGGTTTGAGGCCTTGGAAATAGAGTTATTGCTTTCAGGCCAGTACGATCGAAACAATGCCATTTTAACTCTCCATGCTGGAGCCGGCGGGACAGAAGCACAAGATTGGGTTCAAATGCTTTATCGACTTTATATTCGTTGGGGCGAGCGGCATGGATATAAAGTGGAAACCCTGGACTTTTTACATGGGGAGGAAGCAGGCATCAAAAGCGCAACCCTGTCCTTCAGTGGGGAAAACGCCTATGGATATGTTAAGTCTGAAAAGGGTGTACATCGATTAGTAAGGATTTCGCCATTTGATGCATCAGGTCGTCGACATACTTCATTTGCTTCTGTAGATGTAATACCGGAAGTCGCTGAGGATAACGGCGAAATAACCATTGATACTGAGGATTTAAGGATTGATACATATCGATCCGGCGGAGCAGGCGGACAACACGTTAACAAGACGGATTCTGCTATCAGAATTACGCATTTGCCGTCCGGGATCGTAGTTCAGTGTCAGAGTGAACGTTCTCAAACCCAAAATAAAGCTGCAGCTATGCGGGTTTTACAGGCAAAACTATTGGAACTTAAACGTAAAGAGCAAGAAACGGAGATTTCCGAAATTCGAGGCGAGCAACAAGAAAATGCTTGGGGCAGTCAAATACGTTCCTATGTCTTCCATCCCTATAGTATGGTTAAAGACCATCGTACGAATGTGGAAACTGGAAATGTTTCAGCAGTAATGGACGGGGAAATCGATGCATTTATTGCGGCGTTTCTTCAGAAGACTAAAACTGTTCAATAACCCACAAAGTATAGCAGGCAGATTTGAAGATGTGTTAAAGGAGGGAATCGAGTGACCACAATTGAATTAAAGCGAGTTGCAAATGTTATTCGGCAAGACATTATATCCATGCTTGTTACTGCGAAATCTGGGCATCCTGGCGGAAGCCTATCCGCTGCGGATATCGTGGCAACGTTATTCTTCAACGAAATGCGAATTAATCCCAAGGATCCAAAGTGGGCGGATCGAGACCGTTTTGTCCTTTCTAAAGGGCATGCAGCTCCGGTGCTGTATTCTGCTTTGGCGGAGAAAGGCTATTTTTCCAAGGAAGAGTTAAAGGGGCTTCGTCAAACAGGGCATATGTTACAGGGACATCCTGATATGAAAAAGACTCCCGGTGTGGATATGTCTACAGGCTCCTTAGGGCAAGGACTTTCAGCAGCCAATGGAATGGCCCTCGCAGGAAAGTTGGATGGCAAGGATTATCGAGTGTATGCTTTATTAGGCGATGGTGAGATGGCAGAGGGACAGGTTTGGGAAGCAGCGATGGCTTCTGCCCATTACAAACTGGATAATGTTACAGCTATCATAGATTATAACGGGTTGCAGATCGATGGCAAAACTGACAGTGTCATGTGTTCGGCTCCGCTTTTAGAGAAGTGGCAGGCATTTTGCTGGCACGTGATTGAAGTTGACGGGCATGATATTGATGCGTTGCTAGCAGCCTTTGCTGAGGCAAAAACGGTCAAAGGAAAGCCAACTATGATCATTGCCAAGACAGTGAAAGGTAAAGGGGTTTCCTTTATGGAAGACCAAGCAGGTTGGCATGGTAATGCGCCTTCAGTTGAGCAAGGCGAACAGGCCCTCAAAGAACTGCGGGAGGAGGCGGCGAACCTTGGCTGATAAACAAGCGACACGTGAAGCATATGGTAAAGCTCTCCTGATTTTAGGGGCGGAAAATCCAAACGTCGTTGTTTTAGATGCGGATTTATCAAAGTCGACTAAGACTGCTGACTTTGGTAAAAAATATCCAGAACGTTTTTTTAATATGGGGATTGCTGAGTCAAACCTGCTGGGAACGGCTGCCGGCTTAGCTGCAGCTGGTAAGATCCCATTTGCCAGCACCTTTGCAATTTTTGCAGTTGGACGGGCATTTGAACAGATTCGCAATTCTATTGCTTATCCGAAGCTAAATGTAAAAATTGCAGCTACACATTCAGGAATTACGGTTGGGGAGGACGGCGGATCCCATCAGGCCATCGAAGACGTGGCGATCATGCGCGCTGTTCCCAATATGGTTGTTTTAGTTCCTGCTGATGGAGAGGAAACACGCCAAGTGATTTTAGCCTCTGCTAAATATTACGGACCTGTTTACATAAGGATGGGTCGTCTGGATGTTCCCCTGCTTTTTGACGAGGATTATCATTTTGAAATTGGGAAGGCAAATGTCCTTAAAGAAGGAACAGATGTTGCCATCATGGCTAATGGCATTATGGTCTCTATGGCCCTGGAAGCGGCCTCTGATCTAGCCGCCGAGGGGATTAAGGTGAGTGTGGTTAACGTTGCTTCTGTAAAGCCGTTAGATGAAGACACGATTGTACGTGTTGCTAAAACCACTAAAGCTGTTGTGACAGCAGAGGAACACAACATTATCGGCGGGTTGGGAAGCGCGATCTCAGAAGTGCTTGCTGAAAGGCAACCTACGCCTATAGTTCGCGTCGGACTAAAAGACACCTTTGGGGAATCAGGGAAACCCGTGGAACTTCTCGAAAAGTACGGTTTGACTAAAGCGGCGTTGATCAAAGCTGTTCATGAGGTTCTTGCAAAAAAGCAAAAGTAATTTAAGGCAAAACCTATTTTCTAAAGTCGATCTGATTTTTTAATGGGACCAGCATACTGAAGTGCTGGTCTCTTTTTATGTTCTACCGATGGATAACCGACAATAACCCTCGAATAGGGTCGATAAGCGACGTAAGCCCCAAGAACTCACTTAGGCGGAGCTGCAGTCACTTAAGTGAGTTCCTTTGATTAGTATTATCGTGTTTCAAGCGGTTACTGACTAATTCCAAAACATAAGAATGTTTTGGAATTAGAGACAGGAAATCCACGGCTGGTGTCGAATAAAATAAGAGTTATAGAGAAAAAAGGGGCGCTGCGTACAAAATCAAGGAGGACTGTATGATTCAGTTAACAAATGTGTCCAAGATTTATCCAAATGGTGCCAGAGCCCTTGTCGATGTCAATCTAAAAATTGGCAAAGGGAACTTTGTTTTTCTGGTAGGTCCTAGTGGGGCCGGTAAATCCACGTTAATCAAGTTATTATATCGTGAAGAGACTCCGACCCGTGGGCAGGTTCAGATCAACAGCAAGAATTTAGTTAGAATGAAAGACCGGGAAGTGCCTTATCTAAGGCGTAATATCGGGGTGATTTTTCAAGATTTCAAGCTATTGCCGAACAAAACGGTTTTTGAAAATGTCGCATTTGCACTTGAAGTAATCGGAGTTGCCAAGCGTGAGGTTAGAAACCGTACCCTGGCGACATTAGAACTTGTTGGGCTTAAGGCAAAGGAGACAGCATACCCCCATGAACTGTCTGGCGGCGAACAACAGCGGGTCTGCGTAGCCCGGGCCATTATTAATAATCCTGCACTATTGGTGGCAGATGAACCAACCGGCAATCTCGACCCAGATACTGCATGGGATATTATGGAGTTACTTTATGATATCAATAAACGTGGCACGACCATTGTGATGGCTACTCACGCCAGGGCTATTGTAAATAAGATGCAAAAGCGTGTCATTGCTATAGAAAATGGTCGAGTAGCGCGTGATGAAGAAAAAGGGGGATATGGCTACGATGCTTAATTCCTCTGGTTATATTTTCAGAGAGACGATTAACTCTATGAAACGAAATCCGTGGCTTAGCCTGGCATCCGTCGTAACGGTTATGGTTTCTCTAGTGATCTTGGGTTACTCGATTTTTTTCTTAGCTAATGCCGCTAATATGGCTAAATCCTTTGAATCTGAGTTAGAGATTGGGGCATTTGTGCAAATTGAATACACGCCAGAAGAAGTACAGGACTTGAAAAGCCAGATTGAACAGATGCCGGGAGTAGAGTCAGTGACCTTGGTAACAAAGGAACAGGCTCTAGAAGAATTTGGCAGAACAATAGGTGGATCACAAGGTAATATTGTTTCTGATGTAGGAGGAACCAATCCTTTTCCAGACAAGTTGACAGTCAAAGCTACCGATCCACAGAACGTTAAAGCTTTGGCTAGCTCGTTGGAGAGCAACCCAGGGTTATACAAAGTACGTTATGGACAGGACTTTGTGGATCAGCTTCTTAAATTCACACAATGGTTGAGATGGATTGGCTTTGGTGTAGTCGCCGCCTTCGGCATCGCAGCTGTTGTGCTAATTTCTATTAATGTTAAAATGAATGTCTTTTCTCGTCGTCGGGAAATTCAGATTATGAAATTAGTTGGCGCCAGTAATAGTTTTATTCGTTGGCCTTTTCTTATTGAAGGGTTAGCCTTAGGCCTGGTTGGAGGGACATTTGCAGCTGTCATTGTTGGACTTGGCTATAATTGGATTACAGTGTATGTTCAATCAACACTGACTTTTTTGCCAGTGGTTCAAAATGAAGTTCTCTTTCGTCAGGTTTCTATAGGCCTATTACTCGGGGGCATGGTGATGGGAGCCCTGGGAAGTTTATTTTCTTTGCAGAAATTCCTGCGCGCATAGGGATCGGAAGTGTCTTACTCTGTGGGGCATGCACATTCAGCGACAGTGTCAGCAGGACACTGTCGTCTACATGTAAAGTTTCATTGCTCGTCTTGCCCTTTCACCATCATGAAACCTTGCCATATAGGCTGGGTGTTCTAATATCAAACATCCTTGTTTGAGTAGACAACTCCAGTATACATATGCAGTACATTCGACACTAGGCACGTACTGTGCCGTTGCTTGGGCATATTGAAGTGCAAATGTCACTAAGTATTTCTATGATAAAGTTTTATTTAAGGACGGTGGGGTTGTTTGTTTGGGAAGAAAGCCATACCAACTGTGCTAGTTAGTCTTCTTTTGCTTGGGACGTCGGCATTGCCTACCCGGGCTGATCAACTGGGGGAAAGTATTCAACAGAAAAATGATATTCAAAATCAAAAGGATCAAGCTCGTGGACAACTAAACAAGCTTACCTATACATCGGAAAAGATGAAGACTCAACTGGCTCAATTAGAAACCCAAGTTGCTGCGGCTCAGACCGCTTTGAATCAAAATAAGGTTGCCTATGTGCAAGCGCAAACCCAAGTTACCGCTGCACAAAAGGAATTGGATCAAAAACAAAAAGAACTTGATGACCGACGTATAGCACTGGGAAAACGTGCACGGGGAATTTATGAAAGTGGTCAGATTAGCCATTTGGAACTTCTCTTTCAGTCTACAGATCTCAGTGATTTCATTACGCGAATGGAGTATTTTTCTAAGTTAGTGGACAATGATCGTCAACTGCTTGCGGATATTGAATCCCAGAAAGCACAAATAGCCAAGAAAAAGAGCGACTTACAGGCTAAAAGGGATCAAGCCGCAAAGCTCGAAAAAGAAGCTGCGTTAGTCACTGCAGACCTTGAGAAGAAAAAATCCCTGCAAAGTAATGCTTTAGAACAGAATCAGAAAGCCCAGCAAGCTGCTTTTGATGAAATTGACCGATTGGAAGCCGAGTCAAAGGCATTGACGGAGAAAATTCGTAAATTGCAGGCAACACAGGCAGGAAAAGGATCTCAGGCAGGCAATGGAACAATTTCCACTTGGCCGGTACCAGGCTATTATGAGATAACCAGCCCCTTCGGCTGGAGGACTCATCCCATCACGAAAAAACGAAGTATGCATACCGGAACGGATGTTGGCGCTCCAACGGGGACTAAACTTCATGCTGCAGGAGCAGGGGTAGTTATAATGGCGGGTTGGAACACGGCCTATGGAAATATGACAATTATTGACCACGGCAGTGGCATATCCACGCTCTACGGGCATCAGTCGCGCTTGGATGTCAGCGAAGGGCAATCCGTTGAAGCCAATCAAGTCATTGGGGCTGTCGGCTCAACAGGGTGGAGTACAGGAGCACACTTGCATTTTGAAGTTAGGGTAGGTGGAAATCCTACTGATCCTTTACAGTATTTCCCTAACTAATGGATAAGCAGTATTTCTACGCAAGGATAAGCATATAATAGAGCAAGTCTAAAGAAAACTTGGCTGGTGCTAAGCCTTGAAAGGCGTCACTTTTTCGCCATCCTTGGTCAGCGATTGCCTAGTTGCACTAAATGCGCTGGTCTAACCTCGAACCTGGTGTTCGAGGTTAGAGCGACGCCATGGATGGCAAAAAGGGATATTCAGAAAGTTATTCTTTCTGACTAGTGCAAGAAAGGGAAGGGGTTTACTGGATTGCAAGAGTGGAACATGAAACGAATAGCCAAAAACATCGGAGTCATCTTCCTGGTTTTTTCTGTATTGGTAACCACGTTAGTGAGCGGGGTAGTAATTGCCAATGTCAATAACGTAGGACGGCTAGTGCATGTAGTACAACTTATTCGAAATGATTACTTAGAAAATGTTTCGACTGTTCAGCTTGTAGAAGGCGCAACTAAAGGTATCGTAGAAATCTTAGGAGACCCGTATTCAACGTACATGAATGCTCAGGAGAACCAAGAACTGTTTCAAATGCTTGAAGGAAAATTTGGCGGGATAGGGATTGTCCTGAGTCTCAAGGATCCTAAAAAGCTCGTAGTACTGCGTCCGATCAAAAATTCCCCGGCAAGCAGGGCTGGAATTCAATCGGGTGATGTTATCAGTAAGATTAATGATGCGGATACTTTAGGTATGGAGCAGGATAAAGCGGTGGGGTTGATGCGGGGAGAGCCCGGAACAAAAGTGGATATAGCTCTATATCGAGAGAGTAGTAATAAGACCTTTACTGTGAGTCTAACGAGGGAAAACATAACTGTTCCAACCGTTGATGGGCAAGCATTGCCTGGGAACCCTGATATTGCCTATGTCAGCATAACTCAGTTTGGCTCAGATACAGGGACAGAACTTAAGGAAACTTTTAATACCATGAACATTACTAAATTCAAAGGACTTATTCTGGATTTGAGGTATAACCATGGCGGCGAGCTCAATGCTGCGGTACAAGTTGCCAGCTACTTCATTCCAGAAGGTCCAGTTGTTTATATAGTAGATAAGCAAGAGAACGTTGATACTAAGATGTCAACAGGTACATATCTGGGGATGCCAATGGTGGTCCTTGTGAATGAAGAAAGTGCTTCAGCAGCTGAAATCGTTGCAGGCGCGATTAAGGATAAAGAAACGGCAAGTTTGGTGGGAGTAAAAACCTTTGGAAAAGGGATTGTTCAAACAATCTTCCCTTTGGACGGAGGAACCAGCGTCAAACTAACGACTGCAAAATACTTAACGCCTAATAAGTTGGATATTCATAAGAAGGGAATCGAACCAGATGTTGTGGTAGAATTAGGGAAAGGACAACAAGCTACCATCACCCCTCAAGACACTAACTTTGATGCTCAACTTCAGAAAGCGTTGCAAACACTGCAAGGGAAACTTAAATAAGGGCATAAAAGAATCAACATATCCTTCACTTTGTTTTAACCCAAGGAAATAAAATAGTGATTGCAAAGGCACGCTCATAAAATCGAGCGTGCCTTTAATTATTCCTATTCGAACCACGTTTTAGTGGCCTTCCTACCCCTTCTTGCATAGACTACGCTGACCGAAAAAAACGACGGGGGTAAGAAGCATGAGAAATAAGACTGGGGTGCGACATTACTTTGCCGAGGGACTGACCACCAGGGGTTACATATCTTTATTGCCAAATATGATGCCAAGTTGGAAACGTGCCTATATCTTGTTAGGTGGCCCTGGGACCGGTAAATCAACGTTGATAAAGATTGTTGGTTTAGAATTGTTGGATCGAGGATATGACATCGATTTTCTACGGTCGGTACGGGATCCGGATTCGATGGCAGGGTTTATTATGCCTCGGATGGGGTTAGGGATGTTAGATGCTATGGAGGTTTCTCCACTTCGTTGGCAAGCCCCGGGTGTTGTTGAGAAATTCACTGATTTCAGTCTGTTCTGTGATGAAGTGAAGTTGGAGAAGCAAAGGTCTTCAATAATTGAGATTGAAAAACGGCTGCAAGAACTGCAAATGACTTTGGAAGAAGAGCTAGCTTCTGAACTAGGGTCGTTAATAGGGTCCAGGACGACAAAGCCTCCATTAGATAAAGGGAACATTTCTTGGATTCTTGGGAACTCAGCTCAGCTGAAAGTTAAAAAAGAGAATACAGGTCCTTGGCCACTAGCGGAAAATGCTCTTAAACTACTGCAAAAAAGTGTTGTAAATCCGTTTTTCCTGCACGGCTTAACTGCGGAAGGATGGCTTAATCTGTCCCCCCATTTCTTGACGGATTTTGATCAGATTCGGTTGGAAGGAGACGAAACTCTAGATGCCTTAGATTGGGTGCTTCGTGAGGCTCAACAATTAGGGCAATTAATTGAAATCGTCTTGCACCCTCTCAATCCAGATGAAGTCATCGGGATAGTCTTTCCAGAGAGGCGTTTAGCAATCTGGCAAGGTAATCCGGAAAATTTGCATGACCAAGGATTAGAACGTCCTTTAAGCAAAACGTTAATAGAGACCTTAGCATCTTGGCAAATGAATAGGGCACAACTTAAAGCTATCTACATGGAGGCGGTTAATTTTGATCAAGTAGACGGTTGTCGTGAAACCATATTGAACCAGATTTTGTGTGATTTAAATACCAAAGTTAATTTAGAATAATTACATTAGCTGAATAGGGTTGGGTCTATAAGGAATTCCCCAAGATCTGCCATCAAAAGCTCAAGGTCGGACTCTTTAAGAGATAGTTTATCGAGCGCTTCCTGTTGTATCGGATTTAATAAACTGTCCACACCGCCGCCAATACCGAGTAAACTTGCAAGCCCGTTAGCGACATGAATTACGCAGGCGAGTTCGGGGTAGCTTGGCGCTTGTGACGGAGAATGATGATAGGAAATTGCAGACACCAGATCTTCCGGCAAAAACCAAGTCCTGGCCAAGAACCCACCAACAGTTGCATGATTATACCCTATGACTTTTTCCTCAAGTTCGGAATAGGATAGTTTTACCTCTTTTACTTTCTCGACAAGAAAAGGCCCCACTTCCTGTACATAAATAGAGATAACCAGTTTTCCGATATCATGAAGCAAGCCTGCAGTAAAGGCAACATCCCCAAAAGGGAGTTTATGATATTGACAAAGACGTTTCGCTGTCATAGCGGTAAGCATAGAATGCTTCCAAAGGCCCTCTTGCTCAATCTCGTAACCTATAAGGTTATTTTTCAATAGAGGGGCAACTGCGGAAGCCATTGCTAGCCCTTGTGTCACCTGAAAACCAAGCATGACGATGGCTTCCTGAAGAGAGGAGATTCGTCTGGCGTACCCATAATACGCAGAATTGGCTTGTCGCAAGATACCAGCTGTGAGTGAAGGGTCTTGGCCGATAACAGTTTCTAGCTCTTTAACGGTTGTCGCAGGGTTTTTGGTTAAGGCAATAACGCGCAAAGCAGATGTGGGCAGGGGCGGAAGAGCTTGTACACGCTTTAAGACATGTTCCAATTTAATAGTCAACTATAGGCCCTCCTTAATTTTTGCAGATATTCAAAGGAAGTTTTTCACAGGGATTTTTTATGACGACTAGGGGAAACTAATTTAAAGAATTGCTTGAGAACCCCGAAAGGAGTGCGTAATATGTCAAAAAGATTGCGATTCTTGGTTGTCTTAATTGCCGTATGTCTTAGTTTAACCATAACTGGCTGCAGTCTACAAGATCTTTTAGGGAAAAATAAAAATAAAACTTCTGCAAAAAAGGAAAGTGAACCAATTATAGCAGTTTCATTGAATGAGCAAGACCCTAACAAACTGCTTATTTCAAAAGGAATCGAAGATCTGGCCAAGAAAGAAGATGTAAAGGTAAAGTATATAAATAGTGAATCAAAAGAAGAGTCTCCTTTAAAAGATGCTAAGATCCTAATTTATCAAGGAGGAGATGCGAGCATTTTACAAGAATCTCAATCTGAAGAAATTCCAATTTTAGCTTTAACCCAACTTCCATCAGGAATAAAACCTGAAGGTATAATTATCCCTGATCAGGAAAAAGCCGGAGAGCTTATGGCTCAGACTTTATTGGGAAAAGTTACTGAGGGTCAATTGGTTATACTGCAAGGAGATCCTAACGAAAGTGGGTCCCAAGGACTTTTAGCAGGAAATAAGGCTATTCTTAGCAAGTATCCTAAGATTACCATACATACCATTTCAAGCCCCAAAGGATCTGAATCGGTAGCAAGGACAGGCCTAGTCGACTTTCTTCAAAAGAACCCTGATAATGTGCAAGGAATTTTAGCCCATAATGAAAGCTTGGCGGTACAGGCGAGCGAAGTTCTCAAACAAACTCAGTTAGACAAAAAAATTAGTTTGATTGGTGGACAAGCTAGTGTCTCATCCTTGGAGAGGATGGCTAAGGGTTCTCAATTCGGAGATATTGATACCTCTCCTTATCTACAGGGTGCCAATGCCTATCAATGGGCACAGAAAATCATTAAGAAAGAACCTCTAGAAGTAAATAATTCAATTACCAGCGAGCAAGGGGAAATACCTGCTAAAGTTATAGCAGTGAAGGCAGTAACTCCATCTAATTTAGCGGTCATTCAAAAAAGTTATACTACAACTATGCAAACTGCGGAAAAAGATAAAAAGCAAAAAGAGCAAGCGGAGTCCAAAGGGAAGGAAGAAAAGGATCAAGGGAAGGACCAAGGAAAAGATCAAGAGAAAGATCAAGCAGCCGATAAGAAAGAAGACGGGCAGTCCGGTGATAAGCAAAATCCTGTTCCTCCAGGCGTTGAGAAAGTTACAGAACGAATAAAAACGGAAACAACACGAGATTATCTTGATGCTGAAGGGAAGGTAATGGGCACAGAAAAAACCGTTAATGAACAGGTGAAAACAGTTCCGCCAGAGATGTTAAAGCAACAAGCAGAACAACCAAAAGATGCTGAAAAAGCTCAGGGAGATCAGGCGAAGGATGATTCGAAAAAAGAGGAAAAGTAAAAACGAAGTACAAAATAAGGAGACAGATATGTTGTTTGGTAAAATTACATCCTGTCTCTTTGTTATCGGACAAAAGCTCAAGAAACTAAAATTCTTGGAAATTCAACCAAAATATATATTGTGTTGTAAACAAACATTGCAGGGTAATTATTCTTGTGCTTCGATTTGTATAAGCACCAGGGTAGATGTAAAATACAGAGTAGAGCAACTTATTATATAATCGAAAGGAAGAGTGGCGCATGGAATTTCGTATACATGCCCCATACCAACCTGGCGGAGACCAACCCCAGGCTATCGATGCGCTGGCTGCAGGTCTGAATGAAGGCTTGAACCACCAGACGTTGCTGGGGGTCACGGGATCGGGGAAGACCTTCACTATGGCCAATATCATTATGAAAGTTCAAAGACCAACCCTGATATTGGCGCATAACAAAACCCTGGCAGCCCAACTTTACAGTGAATTTAAGGAGTATTTTCCGGAGAATGCCGTGGAGTACTTTGTGAGTTACTATGATTATTACCAACCAGAGGCTTATGTGCCTTCGAGTGATACATTTATTGAAAAAGATGCTTCGATAAATGAAGAGATTGAGAAACTGCGTCACTCGGCAACCGCTTCTTTGTTGGAACGCCGCGACGTGGTTGTAGTGGCCAGTGTCTCGTGTATTTATGGTTTGGGTTCACCAGAAGATTACCGTGATCTTGTCCTTTCCCTGCGACAGGGGCAAGTGATCGATCGTAATGAAATTTTACGCAAGCTGATTGCGATTCAATACGACCGTAACGATATAGCGTTTACTCGGGGAACTTTCCGTGTGCGTGGAGATATTGTAGAAATCTATCCGGCCTCCTCTAGTGAACAAGTGATTCGTGTAGATATGTTTGGGGATGAAATTGAGCACATCTATGAAATTAATATGCTGACTGGGGAGATTTTGGGTGAGCGGCATCATGTTTCAATTTTTCCGAACTCACACTATGTAACTGCCCAAGAAAAAGTTATGCAGGCAGCAGAAAATATTGAAATAGAGCTGGAAGAGCGACTGGATTTATTAAATTCCGAAAATAAGCTTCTCGAAGCACAACGCCTTGAGCAACGAACTCGCTATGATCTGGAAATGCTTAGAGAAATGGGATTTTGTAATGGAATTGAAAATTATTCTCGTCACTTAACATTTCGTGAGCCAGGAGAGACTCCTTACACCTTGCTAGATTACTTTCCAGATGACTTTCTCCTTTTTGTGGATGAGTCTCACGTTTCCCTTCCACAGGTGAGAGGAATGTATGAAGGAGACCGATCACGTAAGACTACCTTGGTAAACTACGGCTTTCGTCTGCCTTCTGCTCTGGATAACCGACCACTGACCTTTGCCGAGTTTGAACGAAGGATCAAGCAAAGTGTCTATGTCAGTGCAACACCCGGACCCTATGAATTAGCACATTGCCCGACGGTTACAGAGCAAATTATTCGCCCCACCGGGTTATTGGATCCAGAGGTTATCGTCCGTCCTACCAAAGGTCAGATCGATGATTTGCTAGGAGAAATGAGAAGACGGATTGCGAAAGATGAACGAGTCCTCGTGACAACCTTGACAAAAAGAATGGCAGAGGATCTGACGGATTACTTTATAAATTTAGAAATCAAGGTGAAGTATCTGCATTCAGATATTAAGACCCTCGAACGAGTGGAAATTCTTCGAGAACTTCGCTTAGGCGAGATTGACGTAGTCGTTGGCATTAACCTTTTACGGGAAGGCCTGGACTTGCCGGAAGTTTCCCTCGTGGCAATTCTCGACGCGGACAAAGAAGGGTTTCTTAGATCGGATCGCTCACTCATTCAAACCATAGGTCGTGCAGCCCGTAACGCTGAAGGTAAAGTTATTATGTATGGAGATAAAATTACCCGCTCGATGCAGAACGCCTTGGATGAAACGAACCGACGCCGTGAGATTCAAATGGCCTGGAACGAAAAGTCGGGAATTACTCCTCAAACCATACGCAAGGCAGTTCATGATGCTCCAGAGGCAATGAAAGTCGCGGAACTCAAAAAGGCTTATGGGACAAAGCTTCCTCCTGACGAGCTGGCACAACTTATTAAGAGCCTGGAAGCTGAAATGAGACTAGCGGCAAGAGACTTAGATTTTGAGCGGGCAGCTGAAATTCGAGATGCTATGATAGATTTAAAAGGGGAAGAAAACAAATATAAAATGACGAGTCAACAAGGCGGGAGCAAAAGAAATACTCGCTATGACCATAAAGCACAGAAAAAGGGGCCTTCTCGAAAAAGTAAGAAATAGGAAGAGCGAAGCGAGAGGACAGTGCGTTGTTTATCGGTAAATTTGAATCGGAACGGTTGTATAATGATATTGGATACTTTATAATAAGTTCGTATATGTTCGATTTGAATCGAAAGTTTGTTTGGGCGAACATCAAATGTCTCTTCCCAACTCATCACTTAGGAGGAAAACCATGACCCAAGACTACCTACGCGTGCGTGGTGCACGCGCTCATAATTTGAAAAACATCGATATCGATATTCCACGCAATAAACTTGTAGTAATCACAGGGCTGTCAGGCTCGGGAAAATCTTCCCTAGCCTTTGATACAATTTATGCCGAGGGACAAAGGCGGTATGTAGAATCCCTTTCTGCCTATGCACGACAGTTCTTGGGGCAGATGGACAAGCCTGATGTAGATTCCATCGAAGGGCTTTCTCCTGCGATTTCCATTGACCAGAAGACGACTAACCGTAACCCCCGCTCGACGGTGGGAACTGCAACAGAAGTCTCTGATTACCTCCGCTTGTTGTATGCCCGGATCGGGCATCCGCATTGCCCAAAGTGTGGCCGAGCTATTTCCCAGCAGACGGTCCAACAAATGGTGGATCTGCTGATGAATCTCCCAGAACGGACAAGAGTGCAAATCCTAGCCCCACTCGTAAAAGGAAAAAAAGGGGAACACCATAAGGTCTTAGAAGACGCTCGAAAGGCAGGGTATGTTCGGGTAAGAGTGGACGGGGAGGCTAGGGACCTCAGTGAAGAAATTGAACTGGCAAAAAACAAAAAGCATTCTATTGAAGTTGTGATCGATCGCATTTCATTAAAACCCGAAAGTGCTGAACGTCTGGCAGATTCTCTAGAAACAGCTCTTAAACTGGGAGAGGGAAACGTCATTGCAGACATCATTGAGGGCGAAGAGTTACGTTTCAGTGAAAACTTTGCCTGTCCGGATTGCGGGATTGCTCTCGAGGAAATTTCACCACGTCTTTTTTCTTTTAACAGTCCCTATGGAGCCTGCCCAGCGTGCACCGGGCTAGGAGCAAACCTTGTCGTTGATATTGACCTGCTCATTCCCAATCGTTCCCTGTCGCTGGCAACAGGTGCAATAGCGCCTTGGGCAAAATCAAGTTCAAGTTATTACCCAAAAATGATGGAGGCCGTAGCCCAAAACCTCAAATTTGGGATAGATACCCCTTTAAAAGACTTGAGTGAAGAGCAATGGAAGGGGTTGCTCTATGGGACGGATACTCCCATAACCTTTCAGTATCAAAATATTTTTGATCAATTGAAAACCTACAACACCACTTTTGAAGGGCTGGTTCCCTTATTTGGGCGTCGTTATCGCGAGTCGACCTCGGATATGGTACGCGCTGAAATTGAAGGGTATATGAGCGAAAACCCTTGCCCAGAGTGCCAAGGGAAGCGACTGAAACCAGAAGCGTTAGCGGTGAAGGTAGGCGGGATCTCAATTGACGATTTGTCTCGTCTTTCAATTACCGAAGCGATTAACTTTGTAAATACTCTCGATCTCACCCCCAAAGAGGAGACCATTGCCCACCAGATTTTGAAAGAAATCAAGGAAAGACTGGGTTTCTTAATGAATGTAGGACTGGATTACCTGACCATGTCCCGTGCGGCTGGTTCGCTTTCCGGTGGAGAAGCACAACGGATTCGCTTGGCGACTCAGATTGGGTCAAGTTTAATGGGTGTGCTTTATGTTTTAGATGAACCGAGCATCGGCCTCCACCAAAGGGATAATGCCAGATTGTTGGAGACCCTTAAACGGTTGCGTGATCTCGGAAATACCTTGATTGTGGTCGAGCATGATGAAGATACAATGGTTGCCGCAGATCATATAATCGATATCGGTCCCGGAGCTGGGGCCCATGGCGGGAGAGTAGTGGCTGAAGGCCCTATTGAGGAAATCAAGGCCAATAAAGAATCGATGACCGGGCAGTATTTGAGTGGTGCCAAGCAAATCAGCGTGCCGGTGGAGCGACGTCAACCGAACGGAAAGTGGCTAGAGGTGATAGGTGCTCGAGAGAACAACCTGAAGAACGTCCATGCGTGTATTCCCTTGGGCTTGTTTACATGTGTGACTGGAGTCTCGGGCTCGGGTAAAAGCACTTTGGTCAATGAGATTATCTATAAGGGATTAGCATCCAGACTTAGTCGAGCTCGGGTTCGCCCAGGAGCACACGATCAACTAAAAGGTTTGGAGCATCTGGAAAAGGTCGTTGATATTGACCAGTCTCCAATCGGTCGGACGCCCCGTTCAAACCCTGCTACCTATACCGGTGTTTTCGATTTTATTCGTGAGCTTTTCTCGATAACTCCAGAAGCAAAGATGCGAGGGTACAAACAAGGTCGGTTTAGCTTTAACGTTAAGGGGGGCCGTTGCGAGGCTTGCCGTGGAGATGGAATCATTAAGATTGAGATGCATTTCCTGCCTGATGTCTATGTTCCCTGTGAAGTCTGCGAGGGAAAACGCTATAACCGGGAGACCTTGGAGGTGCGGTATAAAGGTAAAACCATTGCGCAAGTTCTCGATATGACAGTTGATGAAGCGGTGGAGTTTTTCCAAGTAGTCCAGAAGATTGCTCGAAAACTCCAGACACTCCAAGACGTGGGGCTCGGCTATATTCGCCTGGGGCAACCTGCAACCACCTTATCTGGAGGAGAAGCCCAACGCATTAAGCTTGCTACTGAATTAAGCCGACGCAGTACGGGGAGAACAATCTATATTCTTGATGAACCGACAACAGGCCTACACACGGCAGATATTGATAAACTCCTCCATGTTCTTCACCGCTTAGTGGACGGGGGAGATACAGTACTTGTCATTGAGCATAATCTGGATGTTATCAAAACTGCAGACTGGCTGATTGACCTGGGTCCAGAGGGAGGAAATCGGGGCGGAGAAGTGCTGATCGCTGGGAAGCCCGAGGAAGTTTCGTCTTTCCCGGCATCCTATACCGGACAGTATTTAAAACGCTATTTAACCTAAAGTCTCAATAGATAAAACTATTTGCTAATTCATAAAGAGGCATCAATAGATTGGAGCTAACCAGAAGCACGACCTCGACAAGTTTGGCCGAAAGTCTAAACAACGATTTTAACATCGAGCCTCGTACTTGTGACTTGGATAGAGGAGTGAGAAAAAATTGACGATTCGTTTAGTAGCCATGGATCTCGATGATACATTGCTTAGAGATGATTGCACAATTTCACCTCGAGTGGTAAAAGCAATACAGAAGGCCCAGATGCAGGGAGTAAAAGTGACGATTGCCACAGGACGTATGCCTATCTCAACACGTCCTTATGCAAAGCAGCTGGGGCTGGATGTTCCTGTGATTACGTATCATGGGGCGATGATCCAGCAGGCTGTCAGTGGAGATATACTATTTCGGCACCCAATTCCCAGCGCTTTAGCATCTGAGATTGTTCAAGATGTAGGGAGAAGGGGGAATTATGCGCAGATCTATCTCAAGGATCGCGTTATCGCCCAGACACTTAATGAATGGTCCGAGGAATATGCGCGGATCGCAAGTGTTCACATCGAAGAAGCCGACCTTCCAGGCATTCTTGCCCAAGAACCGGAAGGGGTTGAGAAAATTCTCGTGATCGGGGAAGAGTCTGACCTAGATCAATTGGCCCCTCTGTTAAATCAACGCTATGGAAAAAAAGTGCATATTACAAAATCAAAACCCCATTTTTTGGAGATAATAGAGGGCACTGTAAATAAAGGCGTAGCTCTGGCTGCTTTGGCAGAGCGCTTGGGAATATCCCGACAAGAAGTAATGGCAATAGGGGATAGTTTTAACGATTTAGAGATGATTCAATATGCCGGGGTTGGAGTAGCCATGGGAAATGCCCGCAAAGAAATAAAGCAACAGGCAGATATTGTGACACTCACAAATGAGGAAGACGGAGTGGCAGAGGCTATCGAACAATATGTTTTGCTAGGATAACATTTGCAATGGAAATAAGTATCGGATGTAAGATTTAGCATGAACCTTAGTTATCGCAAATGAGAAATAAGCATTCTATAAAGTACTGGTTTGTATTTAGTTTTTTATAATCAATTTTGAGTGGAGGCCAAAAAATGAGTGAAACTAAAAAAATGAACATCCAAACAGTTCGCCAAACTGCACGGGAAAAGCTTAAGGGTTTTTGTCGAGTCTGTCCAGAGTGTAATGGTAAGGCTTGTGTAGGAGAAGTTCCTGGTATGGGGGGGATGGGCACAGGGACATCGTTTAAAAACAATGTCGAAGCGTTAGCAGCCTATCGCATTAATTTGAGGACTTTGCACGGTGTTAAAAAGCCCAATACACAGATCAAACTTTTTGGTCAAGAATTAAAAACCCCAATCTTCGGTGCTCCGATTACCGGTAATAACTTCAATATGGGTGGGGCTTTGAATGAAGAAGAATGGGCTGAGGCTATGATTCAGGGTTGCCTAACTTCGGGGGCCATGGGATCTACAGGGGATGCGCCTGACCCCGCAATGTATAAGGCAGGTCTTGGTGTGGTTGCGAAAGCCCAGGGTTTAGGTATTCCGTTTATGAAGCCGCGGGAATTGCCGGAAGTATTTGATTATCTGCGTCTGGCAGAAGAAGCAGGAGTTCTTGCAGTGGGTATGGATGTAGATGCAGCAGGCTTAGTTTCCATCCCTGTCAGCCCAAAAACCAAGGAAGATCTGAAAACGATCATTGACAATACGTCATTACCCTTCATTATTAAAGGAATCATGACAGTTGAGGAAGCCGAAATAGCTGTTGAAGTTGGTGCTGCCGCAATTGTCGTTTCAAACCACGGTGGAAGAGTACTTGATTACACTCCAGGAACGGCGGAGGTCTTGCCGGAAATCGCTGCGGCTGTAGATGGACGCATCCCGGTGATTGTTGACGGTGGAGTCCGTACGGGAGTTGATGTTTTGAAGATGTTAGCTTTAGGGGCAGATGCTGTTATGATTGGGAGACCCCTTATTATCGCTGGTTACGGTGGAGGCGCAGAAGGAGTTGCCTTAGCGATAAGGAGAATGACGAATGAATTGAAACAGGCTATGGTTCTGACTGGCTGCCAAACACTTGAAGATATTGATATGGATGTGTTTTTTTAAAAGGAAAACGTTTACGAGTTAGTTATTAAGATATTACTATTTCGAGTTTAAATCAAAGAAAAATAAAGTTCAAAAAACTTAATTAGGTGGAGATTAAAAACTCCACCTAATTAAGTTAGTGCCAAAAATACCCAAATCGAACCTCGTGAAAGTGGGACAGACTTAATGTGGACAAAAGATTGCCGAATGTGGAATGCAGCGTTAGCAGTTTTGATACTTCTAACGAGTATATATCTAGGCGGATGTCAATCAGATAAGTTGCCCAAAGCATCCCTTACCTCCTCAGGAACGATTAAATCCGCCCAGCCAGACATAGTTAGTGAAGAGGACGATAATTCTATCCCCAAAACTCAAGATACACAAGAAGCGCCAAAGACAGAATCCCGTCCTGAACCAATTGCTGAGCCGGTTCCCAATCAAAAGGTTGAAGCAAAACCCGTCATTCCTTTGCCTGAAAAATCGCCTCTCGATACTCCAATCCATCCATTTTATAGTTTAGACGGAACTCCGCCGAGTGCACCAGGACTTGCCATGCGGAAGAGAGAGTTTGCTGCAGAGCCTGAAAAAATTGCTTACCTTACATTTGATGATGGTCCTTATCCGGAAACGACGCCTCACCTTCTTGAAATTCTTCGAGAAGAAGGTGTTAAAGCAACATTTTTTGTTTTGGGGCGACAGGCTGAGCGTTATCCGGAACTTCTGAAAGATGAATATGTACAGGGCCACGGGATTGGAAACCACAGCTATTCACACGATTACAGTTCGGTTTATCATAGTCCGGAGACTTTTTTAGCAGAGATTAAACAAGCTGAAGAAGTCATTTTTAAGGTTATTGGAATCCGCCCCCGAATGGTAAGGGCACCTGGAGGTACTCAGGGGCATTTCAATGTAAACTATTACAACACATTAGATGCTGAAGATTACTTGGTTTATGATTGGAATGTCAGCAGTGGGGATGCGGCGGCACCGCTTGTTTTAACCGAGCAACTTGTCAAAAATATTGAGGCCCAAGTGCCTGGCAAAACAAGAGTCATCATTTTAATGCATGATTCAAAAAGCAAAACTACAACCATTGAGGCGCTCCCATTGATTGTTCATTTCTTAAAAGAACAAGGATACTCCTTCGGAAAGATTACGCCGAAAGTTGCTCCAATTCTTTTTCCAGGCGGATTTAACAGCTGAAATTAGCAGTTGCGGCTTGCCAATAAAGAGAACGAAAAAGGTGCCTGTATCAATTTATTGATAGGCACCTTTTTCGTTCTCATTTCACCACCCTTGTCGGGATTGTCCAAATTCTGTTTTGGATATTGAGGCGGAAAAATAGTAAGATTCTGGGCTGGATTGAATTAAGATCGGAAATGTACCAGCGTGTGTATCCCAATTCTAAATAATTGGACAATTCACCGTGTATTCCAGAATAAGTAATCATTCTGAAGACGTTATTGATGGCTCCCTATGCCTTATCAATCTGGCATAACAATTGCATTGGGAGCGTTAAACCGCTATACTTAAGGCGAAGGGGGTTGCGATTTTGCGTATTCTTCTGGTTGCCCTCAATGCGAAATATATCCATACGAATTTAGCCCTTCGCTATTTGCGAGAGGGAGTTCGTACGTTATACCCGGATGTTTTGCTTAAAGAATTTAGCATTAATGATCACCTGGATCGGATTGCAGGGGAGATTTATGAAGCCAAGGCCGATGTCGTTGGTTTTTCATGTTATATTTGGAACCTGAAAGAGACCGTGGAGGTGATTAGACAGCTTCACCCGGTCTGTCCGAATACTCGATTTGTTTTAGGGGGTCCGGAAGTATCCTTCGAGTCTGAGGAGTTTCTTCTGGAGCATCCTGAAGTAGATGCTCTTGTTATTGGTGAAGGGGAAAAAACCATTTTAGAGCTGTTAAAGGCGTGGCAGGATGGACATGATCCCTCTCATGTCCAAGGCATTGCTTGGACAAAGAACGGGAAAATTATGCTTAATCCCGCTCCAGTCAGCCCTCTTAGCATGAACGATCTGCCGTTTCCTTATACTGAGGACGAAGACTTCACAGGACGGTTGGTCTATGTTGAGACGACTAGGGGATGCCCTTTTAACTGTCAGTATTGCTTATCCTCTACTTTTCAAGGAGTCCGTTTTTTGGAGCCTGAGAGGTTTCGAAAGATGTTCCGTCAGTTGTTGAAAAATGGTGCCCGAACCATAAAGTTTGTGGACCGAACCTTCAATGCCAATAAACGGCATGCTCTTGGAATTTTAGACATTGTACGAGAGGAAAGTGAGTTACACTCTGATGCCAAGTCGATTCGAGTTCACTGCGAAATGGCAGGCGATTTATTAGATGCGGAATGGATGGACTACTTCAGAAATTATCCACGGGGATTAGTTCAATTAGAAATAGGAGTACAATCTACACACCAGCCAACTCTGAAGATAGTTTCACGTCCACAAAGGTTTAAAGAGTGGAAGAAATATATAGCTGAAATGCGGTGCTTTGGAATACCGCTTCACTTAGACCTGATCGCTGGATTACCTGAGGAAAACTGGCTAAACTTTCGGACATCATTTAATGAGGTATATGAGACAGATCCGGATATGCTTCAGCTAGGCTTTCTCAAAGTCCTTAAAGGATCTGGTTTGCGTCTGCAAAGCAGTCGCTATGGACTCTTGTTCGTACCTGACCCACCCTATACGATTTTAGAGACTAAGGACTTATCACATAGTGAAATACTTCAATTGCAACACATGGAAAGTATTTTGGATAAATATTATAATTCAGGGAAGTTTGAGCACGCCTTACGACATGTCCTCAAACTCTTTCCGACCCCCTTTGATTTTTATCATAAGTTTGCAGAGCTTTGGCACAAGAAGGATTGGTTTTCCCGCCAGTGGCAAGGCAAAGCCCTCTTTGATAAACTGTGGGAATTTCTCCAAGACGTACAGGATGCCGAAAAAAGGGAAGGGATGGACATCATACCATGGAATATAATCCGTGACGCCTTGAGGTTTGATTATTACATGTGGGAACGTCCGAATATCATCCCTGACTATTTACAAGATGAAAACAGCCTGGAGCTGGAGAAGAGAACAGATCAGTGGAAGACAATGCAGGATAAGATCCGCAAGGATGCTTATTGGGAGATGATAATTCCAGAGGTAAAAAAAATGGACCGGCGGCAGTGGAATCGCAATACAGCGATTGCATATTTTACGTCGGATTTACTACAAGAATCCAACAGACCTTGTTGGTATCTTTTTCACTATCAACAGGGGAAAGTGAAGGCATACCGATATGAAGAATCATGAATGGAGTGCAGTTCGAGTCATGGACAGTGCCTGGCGGCTTGGCGTCAGCCAAGTTTTCTATATACTAGTCAGTTTCATTCTTGTCACCGGGTGTTCGTCTGCCCCTCAGACGGGACAACCAGGGGGACCGGCCCCCTCGGTTGTGGACATCTGGCATTCTCTGCAAGGGGCAGAGGCGGATGCCTTAGAGGGTCAGGTTCAAACGATTGTAAAGACAAATCCTGAGGTTATCGTTAAACTTAACTATGTGCCGGCTCAGAACTTTGCCGCCTTTTCCTACCAAGCAGAAGCAGGCGGGGAAGGCCCGGAGATTTTTATAGCTTCAAGAGAAATTATCCATGAGCTTTATGGGCAAGGAGCATTGACGCCTGCCGCACATAACGATAAAGAGGCATTTCCTGCAACATTAACCGCCTTTCGATTTGGAGAGGTGGAGTATGCACTTCCTTGGATGACGGATATTCCTTTGCTCTATTTTAGAACGGACACTGCTTCAGTGCCTGCCAGTCTGGCGGAGCTGTTCTCAGTCAATGGGATTTCTATTGCCTCTCCAGATACCGCCACACTTTCAGCATGGTGGAATGGGCAGGGTGGGCGGTTCATGAATGCCGGAAATATTAGTTTAAATGATCCAAACAATTTGGCGTTTCTTCAACAAATCTTAACTTGGCGGAGTACGAATGTCCTTCGTATTGATCCGGCCGCTCTGACCGCATTTGCTAATGGTCAAACACCCTATGTTATCGCAGGAGCCAGTACCGCAAAGCAGTTGACGCAATTAAATGTCCCGTGGGGAAGCATGCCTCTTTCCGATTTGTTGGGTGGACAAGGGCAAGCGCTGATAGGGACAACGTTAGGAATTGCTAATTCGGCAATTAAAACCACTCCAGCGATGCTGGATGCTATTCAAACGGTTGAAAAGGCATTGCTCTCACCAGAAGTTGAAGCAGCGATGCAGGTTGCTGGAAGTCTTCTTCCAGCTAATATGAGTTATTATGGACGTCCAGAAGCTCAGAAAGGCGTTTTTCCTCAGGCAAATATTGCTCTGACCAAAGCCTGGGTTTTGGAGGGGAACGGACAGGAGTGGAAGTTGATTCCCTTGCAAAATGAGGCATGGAGTAATGTCTTGGCCGGGAATGCCACTCCTGAGGATGCGCTAAATAATGCCCAAGAGCAAGCTGGAAAAGTTTTATCGGTTAAGGGGCAGCCATAATATAATAAGAGGAGGTGAAAAAATGAATAAACAAGGATTAGAACTTATTGTTATTACTGGCTTATCAGGAGCTGGAAGAACTCAGGCAATGCAAAGTCTTGAAGACCAGGGTTTTTTCTGTGTGGATAATTTACCCCCTACTTTTCTGGTCAAATTTGCTGAGCTTTGTGCTCAGTCCAGAGGCAAGGTTTCTAAAGCAGCTATTGTTTGTGATCTGCGAGGTGGGGAATTCTTTTCCTCGCTCAGTGAAGCTTTAAACAATCTGGAGAAGGAAGGCTTCCGCCTGGAAGTGCTCTTTCTAGATGCATCGGATGAAACCTTAATTCGTCGTTATAAAGAATCAAGACGCAGGCACCCACTCTCTCCTCAGGGGCGAGTATTAGATGGAATTCAGGCTGAACGGCAACAACTGGAAGAACTTAGAATTCGAGCAGATAACATTATAGATACTTCCAACTTGAGTTCCCAGCAACTTCGCAGTCAAGTAGCGGAGCTTTTTTGCAAAGCTCAGGGGTTAGGCCAAATGGCTGTTTCGGTGATATCCTTTGGTTTTAAATATGGAATGCCCATGGATGCAGACTTGGTTATGGATGTACGGTTTCTCCCGAACCCTTATTATGTGGAATCATTACGTCCTCTAACTGGGGAGCATGAATTGGTCAGAGACTACGTCTTTGGCAATCAAATGGCCCAGGAATTTATGGAAAAATATTTGAATTTATTGGAGTTTATCCTCCCCAATTATATTAGAGAAGGAAAAACTCATTTGGTAATTGGGATTGGCTGTACGGGTGGACAACATCGCTCCGTTGCTATTGCAGAAAGAGTAGGGAGTTTTTTAATAGAACGTGATTATGCCATCACTGTTAAGCACAGGGATGCTATAAAAAACCAAAAGCGTGGAATAACGCGATGAACCCAAAAAGATACGAACCCTTTTATCGATATCTAAAATGGCTTTACCCCGATTTGAAAGTAAAAAGGTGGTTTATCCTCGCCGTTCTGGGAATCTTCCTTTTTGCAACAGGATTTTCCGTCATGAATGATGGGGTGGCTATCGGCTATGCGGAGTTGCAATTCCGAGAGGTTATTTACCAATTGACGGGTAGTACTAAGCATATTGCCGTGCCAACTGGCGCAATTATTAGCGCCCTTGGAATTTTTGCAATTATCATCGGTTTTAAACACATGCTTTATTCGATTATTTCTTCTGTGCTCCCGGAAAATGAAGTGAGAATTGTGGATAGGATCTATTCCCGCCACCATTTGAAAAGGGGACCGAAGATTGTAGTGGTTGGTGGAGGGACAGGGCTTTCTGCCCTTTTGCGTGGTCTTAAGGAATACACCTGTAATCTTACTGCCATTGTGACAGTTTCGGATGATGGGGGAAGTTCTGGAAAACTGCGTGATGAATTGGGCATACAACCACCCGGAGATGTGCGCAATTGCCTGGTCGCATTGGCTGAGACAGAGGAAATCATGGATACTCTCTTTTCTTATCGCTTTGAAAGTGGAGCACTCCAGGGACATAGTTTGGGGAACTTACTTTTAGCAGGATTAACCGATACCTTTGGTGATTTTCAAAAGGGAATTGAACAGGTCAGCAAAGTGTTTGCACTCCGTGGCAAGGTGTTTCCTACTACCTTGGATCAAGTAGTCCTTATGGCAGATTTAGAAGACGGAACCCGTGTAGTTGGGGAAACTTCGATTCGAGTCACTGAGGGTAAAATTAAGAGAGTATATCTGGAGCCTAGTGATTGTACCCCTTTACCAGAAGCGATACAGGCAATTGAAGAAGCAGATCTAATAGTTTTAGGGCCAGGAAGTCTCTATACCAGTGTTTTGCCAAATTTATTGGTCTTAGGGCTTAGAGAAAAGATTCGAGAAGCCAGCGCTCCCTGTGTTTATGTATGTAATGTTATGACAGAAAAAGGGGAAACAGATGGCTATAAAGTCTCCGATCACCTGCAAGCGATTCTGGATCACTGTGGTGCAGGCTTTGTAGATGCAGTGCTTGCCTCTCGTGGTGAAATTACTGCTCCGCTTTTAAAACGCTACAGTAAGGAAGAAGCTGTTCCGGTGGTTACTGATCCTAAAATGGTTCAGCATTTAGGGGCGAAGTATTTTGAAGCGAATTTAGTCCAAGAGGGGAATGTCGTACGTCACGATTCAGATCGACTGGCGAAGGAGCTCATTCGGTTACTTTTTCGTTTAAAACCAATAGGAGAGCGTATTGCTTTAGTCGATGCCTATTTGCTCACTCGGAAGCTTCGTAAAAATTCATAAGAGGAATCTTTCTTTAGATGGAGTTACAACACAGCTAGGATAAATTCGTGTAATTATCGATGAATTGGACTCAGTAATCGAACCACGAATCTCGAACATCGAACCACGAGATAGGGGGCTGGAGAATTGTCCTTTAGTGCTGTTACGAAAGAAGAACTTGCCCGCTTAGACAGTCAGAAACCCTGTTGTGATTTAGCAGAATTGGCGGCTTTGGTCCGTATGGATGGAACACTGCAAATTAGTGCAAATCAACAATATACTTTGAATGTGATCACAGAGAGTGCACCTGTAGCTCGTAAGATTTATCGTTTAGCCAAAGATGTTCTAAAGCGCCAGGTGGATATTGTGGTACGACGCAAGCTGAGACTTCGCAAAAACAATTCATACCTGGTTAGAATCCATCCCCGAGGATTAGAAGACTTACAGAGCTTAGGTCTGGTTGATAATAAGGGCCAAATTTACCTGGGAATTGCACCGGATCTTATTAAAAAGCGTTGTGATCAAAAGGCCTATTTGAGGGGAGCTTTCTTAGCCGGGGGTTCGATCAATAATCCTGAAGGGACCTATCATCTTGAAATTGTCAGTAATGATGAACAACATGCCAAAGAGTTATGTCAATTGATCAATAGATTTAAACTAGGTGCCAAGGTGAGCATGCGCAAGCATTGGTATGTGGTATATCTCAAAGAGAGTGAACATATTGTGGATTTTCTTGGTTTCATCGGAGCGCATCATGCTTTATTAGAATTTGAAAATGTTAGAGTTCTTAAAGATGTGCGAAATCAAGTTAATCGCCTAGTTAATTGCGAGACTGCTAATCTTGATAAAATTGTTGATGCGGCTGTACGCCAATTGGAGAACATTCAGTTTATAGCCGATACGATTGGGATTCAGTCTTTGCCACCCACCTTGCGAGAGATAGCTGAGTTGCGGTTAGCTTACTCGGAAGCCAGTTTAAAAGAACTTGGAGAAATGTTGCGACCTAAGGTAGGGAAATCTGGAGTCAATCATCGAATGAGAAAAATCGATGAGTTAGCAGATCGAATCAGGAACCAGAAGATAGGAACTTAAAACATGGAAGGATAGAATAAATATAGATATAGGGGGGAATAAGGTGCGGTTAGGTTATGGTCTGAGTCTCGAGCAAACCCAAAAACTCATTATGACCCCAGAATTACGCCAGGCAATTACGATTTTGCAGTTGTCCGCACTTGATCTTTCCACGTATGTTGAGGAACAGCTTTTGGAGAATCCTTTACTGGAAAATCTAGAAGAAAGTACGGACAGTAAAGAAGCAGAGCCCCCTGTGGTGGAGGAAAGCCCGCCCATTGACAAATGGGAAGTTGACTGGCAGGATTATTTTCATGATCAGGATGAAAATCGGGTTCGCCAAGAACGAGTGATTACAGAAGACAAACAACGGTTTGATCCCTTTATTGCGGCTGCCCCGACGCTTCAGGAACATTTACTGGAACAACTCCATGTTCAAAAGGTCACCTGTTCTTTAGATATCGCTGAATATATTATTGGGAATCTGAATGACAAAGGATATCTTACATTGTCGTTAGACGTTATTGTTCGGGAAATGAATGTTTCCCTCGCAGAGGTCGAAGACGCGTTGACAGCAGTCCAGAGTCTGGATCCCTTGGGTGTTGGGGCCCGGAATTTAGAGGAATGCCTATCGTTGCAATTACCTCTCCTGATAAATTGCCCTCCTGAATTACCAGAGTTTTTAAAGCATTTGGAAGACTTGGCAGCAGGACGGTTGCAACGAATTGCCCACGCTTTGAAAGTTTCCCTAAGTCGAGTTCAAGAATTGGCTGACTCAGTTCGGAAGCTCGACCCTAAACCGGGTCTCCGTTTTTCAGGCCCGGGGGAAGTTCGTTATATAGTCCCTGATGTTGTCATTGAAGAGATTGAAGGAGAATTCATTATTCTTGTTAATGATATTACTGTCCCGCGCTTAGGAGTCAATAAGGCATACCGTGATGCCTTGAGCCAGGATGAGGGAACTGACACTCGCAAATTTGTCGAACAGAAATTAAACGCCGCTGCCTGGCTCATACGAAGTATTGAGCAACGTCGTCTAACTCTTTATAAAGTCGCGGATGCTATCGTAAAATGGCAAAATGAATTCCTCCGCAGTGGAATTCGTCATCTAAAACCGCTTACCTTAAGAGATATCGCAGAAGAAATTGGAGTTCATGAGTCGACGGTCAGCCGAGCAACTGCCCATAAATACGTTCAAACTCCCCGTGGTATTTTCGAATTCAAATTCTTCTTTGCTAATAGTATGGGGCGTGGTACTCAAAATGACTCAGGCGTAACTACTGATGTTATTAAATTAGTTCTGCGTGACATCATCGCCTCAGAGAATCCTAAATGCCCTTACTCTGATCAGAAATTAGCAGACCTCCTAAAGGCTAGAGATATGGAGATTTCTAGACGGACAGTTGCAAAGTACCGTGATGAGTTAGGAATTGCGGCGACGACGGTCAGGAAGAGATATTAAGGATTAGGCAAGGGATAATTAGAAAGCTTTCGATTAAGGAAAAATAAGGAATGCAAATTTTCCGAAATTTATGTTGTTAGGGTATTGAAATGGGGGAAAAGATAGAATATACTGATATTAGAGACGGGCGTACAAGCGTTAATGACCAGAGAATAATTATATATTAAGGCTAGAGTATTAGAGAAGCCGGATTATACTAGTAAATTCGTATGACGAATGACTAGTATAATTCGGCTTTTATTTTTTCTAACTAACGGATTGCTAGCAGTTGACTTAGGTTAGGATGATTTATCCTTATTTAACCAGGATGTACCAATCGTGATGAAGGGGGAGATAATTTAAAAATAAAGCTCTAAAAAGAAAGGGAAATTTGAGATTAAAAAATTGATTAAAATTCCGACGAAAATTGAAATTGAGGAGGAATGTTGAGATGGAAGCAAAATTTATAGCTGAAATGATAGGTACTATGATTATCCTTTTATTTGGTTCGGGGGTAGTTGCTAACGTTTTATTAAACAAGACTAATGGAAATAACGGTGGCACATTTATGATTACCTTAGGGTGGGCAGTCGGAGTTCTTTTGGGGATTTATGCCACAGCTCCAATCAGTGGAGCACACTTAAACCCGGCCGTAACGATTGCCTTAGCGTCAATTGGGCAATTTCCTTGGGCAGAGGTGCCAATCTATATTGCGGCTCAGTTCTTGGGGGCATTTATCGGCGCAGTGTTAGTTTACCTAGCTTATCTGAACCAATGGGAAGCAACTGAAGATCCTGGCCTAAAGTTGGGCGTTTTTAGTACGGCACCACAAATCCGAAATTATCCTGCGAACCTGTTGACTGAAATGATAGGTACCTTTATCTTGGTTTTTGTAGGACTTGCTATTGGAATTTCTGAAACAGCCACGGCTACAGGACTTAATCCACTTTTGTGGGGATTCTTGGTATGGGGACTTGGGGTATCCTTTGGGGGACCTACGGGCTACGCAATCAATCCGGCTCGTGATTTAGGCCCCAGAATTGCCCACTTCTTATTGCCAATAGCGGGAAAAGGAAAGTCGGATTGGGCATACTCATGGGTGCCTGTTGTCGGTCCGGTCATAGGTGGAGTGCTTGGCGCTTTTCTATATAAAATAGTGTACGTGGGCTAGTAACTCTTGAAAACCTTCAATATAATTAAATAAGGAGGATTCACCATGAAAAAGTATGTTATGGCTCTTGATCAAGGTACCACTAGTTGCCGAGCAATCCTTTTTGATAAAGAAAGTAAGATTGTGGGAGTGACTCAAAAGGAATTCACTCAAATCTACCCTAAGGCAGGTTGGGTTGAGCATGATGCTGATGAAATTTGGAGCACGCAGTATGGAGTTATTGCTGAACTCATTGCAAAAACGGGCATTAAAGTCGATGAGATTGCTTCAATCGGGATCACAAATCAACGTGAAACCACGGTGGTCTGGGATAAAAATACGGGAAAACCAGTCTATAACGCCATCGTGTGGCAGTGTCGAAGGACAACGACCATTTGCGACGATTTAAAAGCTAAGGGTTATGAAGATGTGGTTCGAGAAAAGACAGGTCTTGTTGTTGACGCCTATTTTTCTGGAACTAAGGTAAAATGGATTTTAGATAATGTTGAAGGAGCTCGTGCCAAAGCAGAGAAGGGCGAGTTGCTGTTTGGTACAACGGATACATGGTTAATCTGGAAACTTACCGGTGGAAAAGTGCATGTCACAGATTATTCGAATGCCTCCCGAACCATGATGTTTAACATCCGAGAGTTGCATTGGGATAAAGAACTGTTGGAAATGCTTGATGTGCCACAGAAAATGTTGCCCGAGGTTCGCAATTCCAGTGAAGTCTATGGTAATACAGATGCAGGGGTATTCTTGGGTTTTGAGGTTCCTATCGCAGGGGTTGCCGGTGACCAGCAAGCGGCATTGTTTGGGCAGGCGTGTTATGAGCCAGGGGATGCCAAGAATACCTATGGCACAGGTTGCTTTATGCTCATGAATACGGGAAGTAAGATTTACACCTCGAAACATGGCTTATTAACCACTATTGCTTGGGGCATTGATGGTAAGGTAGAATATGCCTTAGAGGGCAGTACTTTTATTGCCGGTGCCGCGATCCAGTGGTTGCGCGATGGGTTGAAAATAATTGATGTTGCACCAGATTCCGAGTATTATGCTAAAAAAGTTAAAGATTCAGATGGAGTTTATTTTGTTCCAGCGTTTGTTGGCCTGGGCGCTCCTTATTGGGATATGCGCGCTCGAGGAGGTATTTTCGGACTGACTCGCGGAACTACAAAATACCATATTATTCGTGCGGCTTTGGATTCCTTGGCTTATCAAACCAAAGATGTCTTGGGTTCCATGGAGGCCGATTCAGGAATATCCTTAAAGTCCTTAAGAGTCGATGGAGGCGCAGTCGCCAACAACCTGCTCATGCAGTTCCAAGCAGATATTTTAGGAACTCGAGTGGACAGACCGGAAATCATTGAGACAACAGCCTTGGGAGCAGCCTATTTAGCCGGTTTAGCCGTTGGCTTCTGGAAGAGCAAAGAAGAGCTGGCGAGCCGTTGGTTACTTGATAGGCGTTTTGAACCTGATATGGAAGAAGAGAAGAAGGCGAAACTCTATAAGGGCTGGCTGAAGGCAGTTGAGCGAACTAAGGATTGGGAAGATGACTAAGCACTAAACCCAGACTCTGACGCTGAAGCGATGGCAAGAGATCTGAGGTTAGTGAAGAAAATTGTATAAGGCGGCTCGGAGAATAAGTGAAGCCACCAAAGAAACCATTGAGATACAACGGTTTCTTTGGTGCTTCTTAATTTCGAGCAAAGGAGGAAATAGGGATGCGTGAGATCAGTACTCAAGTTGTAGTAATCGGAGGAGGAGCAACAGGGGTTGGTATATTGAGAGACCTAAGTATGCGTGGAATACCAGCGCTCTTGTTAGAACAAGGAGACTTGGCACATGGGACGAGTTCGCGATTTCACGGTCTTTTGCATAGTGGCGGGCGTTATGCAGTCAAAGATGATAAAGCAGCTCAAGAGTGTATTGAGGAAAATACAATATTGAAAACCATTGCAGCACACTGCATTGAAGATACCTATGGTTGGTTTGTATTTTTAAAAGGGGATGATCCAAACTATTTGGAGCTTTGGCTTCAAGGGTGTGATCAAGTGGGAATACCTGTTAGGGAGGTTCCGCTTGAAGAGGGGTTTCGTCTAGAACCTTTGTTAACAAGACAGGCAACACGGATTTTCGAAGTGCCCGATGCTACAGTTGATGGTTTTAAATTGCTATGGTCGAACGTGAAATCTGCAGAAAAATATGGAGGAACGTATCAAACGTACTGTAAAGTTCAATCGCTTTGGTTAGAAAATGGGCGAGTGATTGGAGTCTATGCCGAAGAACTCATCACCGGTGAAACGCTGAGAGTGCGCAGCGAAATAGTGGTAAATGCTGCAGGTCCTTGGTCTGCTGAAATCGCAGCAATGGCAGGTTTTAATGTTGATGTTCTAAAAGATAAAGGGTCTCTGCTTGTGTTTAACCAACGCTTGTTTAATCGTGTGATTAACCGTTTGCGGGTACCGGGTGATGGTGATATTTTTGTACCACATCAAACTGTGACTGTTTTTGGGACGACTTCACATACGGTGGAATTGCCGGATGATCATCAGGTCGATGAGCAAGATATAACGTATTTGATCGAATTGGGCCAAAACTTGTTGGAAGGGATTGAACAACAGCGTATTGTTCGGTCCTTCGCTGGTATTCGCCCTTTGTATGAAAGTGTTGAAGACCAAGATCAGGAAGGGCGAGGGGTTAGCCGCAATTTTGTCATCATAGATCATCAAAAGATGGATGGAGTTCAGGGGCTCGTTAGTATTCTAGGTGGTAAATTAACGACTTATCGTTTGATGGCTGAGAAAGTTTCCGATTGGGTTGCCGCTAAATTAGGGGTGGATACAGCATGCCGAACCGCAGAAGAACCCTTGCTCAATGAACAACCTGCAGAAGTTTGGGATAAAGCTCGTCAATTAATAGGGGTTGCCGCTGCGAACAAAATGATGGAACGGTTAAATGAACAAGCTGGAGCCGTCGTTGAAGCGATAGCTCGTCAACCGCTGCTTGGGCAGTTTGTCTGCGAATGTGAAATGGTCACTCAAGCGGAAGTTATTCATGCCTTACAAGATCCTGCAGTTAACTCCCTTGATGATCTTCGGCGTCAGACCAGGTTAGGAATGGGGACGTGTCAAGGTGCCTACTGCTCCTATAGAGCGACCCCTATGATTCAGGAAGCGTTCGGCGGGTGGGAGAGAACCGTAAAAGAATATCGGCTTCTATTGGCAGAACGTTGGCGAGGGATTACTCCAGTACTTTGGGGAGAGCAACTTCGTGAAAGTGAATTAGCACGTGCCTTATTTTTAAACGTTCTGGATCTAAAAGCCGAAGAAAGTGAGGGGTGAACGAGATGTGGGATGCCGTAGTGGTGGGGGGCGGCTTGGCCGGTTGGATAGCAGGGATACGAGCCGCCCAACGGGGTAAAAAGGTGCTTTTAGTCACGGAAGGGGTCGGAACACTCTTTTATTTCTCGGGGATTTTTGATTATGGAGATATCGAGGGTTTGCGTCATTTGCCTAAACATCCCTATACATTATTTAATTCAGAGGATATTGCTCAGGGCCAACACTTCGTTCAAGAGATCTGTCCGGAGTATATTATAAATGAAACACCACAGTCTGCCTTCACTGTCTTAGGTACCGTGCGTCAAGGCGATCTCATGCCTCGCAGCATGATTCTTCCGGATCGACAGGAGCAGGGGAGGTTCGTACTCTTAGTGCCCGAAGGATTGAAAGATTTCTTTCCAGAGGTTGTGATGACTAACATGGCTAGAGAATTCCCGGGTTGGCAGGTAAGTGCAAAGAGGATGCGAGTGGATGCTCTTGCGGAGTGGGTCAAACTGGGTAAAAGTGTATCAAGCATAGATTATTCGGCTATCTGGAGGTCAGAAGAGGGGCAAAGAGTTCTCGCCCATGAAATTGAAGAGATTAAAAGACAGTATCAAGTTGGGAACAAGCCCCAGGAGAAAATCATCGTGGTGTTGCCTAGTTTGGTAAAGGAGTACGTTGATTTTTCTCGCACAAAACCTTGTATAGAGGAATTCTCTCTGCCGGTCTTGGAAATGAGTTCATTTGTGCCTAGTCCGCATGGCCGTTATTTTGCGGAATATCTGAAGCATAGGTTCACTGATTTAGGCGGTGAATTAATGATCGGGGCTCGTGCAGTATCTTTGAACCAAGAGTCACCGTCGGAAAATAAGGCTAGGACGTGTCAGGAAGTTATAGTGAATAGCAAGGGTAAATCGCTTTGTTTAAAAGGCAAGAAGTTTATCCTAGCTACAGGCGGGCTCTTAGGAGGGGGAATCAAAGTTGGTATGGCAAGAAAATCGATACACGAAGGGGTTTTTGATCTGCCTCTATTTGTACCGAAAGAATGGAGTGAGCCCCAGTTCTTTGCTTCTCAACCCTTTGCCCAGATCGGCGTAGAAACAGATGAATTAATGCGTCCGCTTGATCCCGAACGTGGAGAAGTGGTGTGGGATAATGTCCATGTCGTCGGAAGAATGCTTGCCCACTGGGATCCTTGGACCCAAAGATGTGGCGGAGGGGTATCGGTTACATCCGGTTACGCTGCAGCTGAATTAGTTTAGTTTGACGAAGCATTTATAAGGAAAGGGGGAGACTTGACTGTGGATTCAAGAGATGAATTGGCAGCTAGATTGGATGCTTGTCAAAAATGTAATATGTGTACTGCTCAATGCCCGGTGGCTAAAGTTAATCCGCGTTTCATCGGCCCGAAAGGTTTAGGCCCGGATATGGAACGTTTTCGTAAGGGTCAAATTAATCTGGATGAAACAACGTTGGATGATTGCAGTAATTGTAAGACCTGTGAGTTAACGTGCCCTTCCGGCGTCAAAATAACGGAGATGATTCTCGGGGCAAGAAGAGCTGCTAGTAAAGCACGGCATAAGAATACAATGGGATTAAGGTTGGGCCTGAGAGGGTATATTTTGGGTCGGAATGAATACCTTGGCAAGCTTGGAGTTATATGGCCCACTCTGACTAATCAAGTTTTAAAGATTAAATTAGTGCGCTTAGCTCTCGATAAAACATTGTCTATCAGCAAGAATGGACCTTTACCTGCGTACGGAAAGCCACTAAAGATACAGCCGGATAAAGTCGGAATTGGTACAAATACCAACAAACAGGTTGTTTATTTCCCTGGTTGTTATACGCGATTTAATGAAGGGGATACAGGGCGTATCCTAATTCGACTCTTAGAGCATCTGGGATATAAAACGATAGTTCCTGATTTCCATTGCTGTGGTTTACCCTTAGAGGCTAACGGCCAGTTTGGAAAGGCCGACAAAAATGGTCGTTATAATTTAGAGTTAATGCGGCCCTATCTAGAAGCAGGCATACCGGTTATTACATCCTGTACGAGTTGCGGTTTAACACTGAAAGAAGATTATCCAAAATTGGAGACAAGATCGGCTCAGCTCATTGGAGCGCAGGCCTATGATTTGTTTGAATTCCTGTGGCAACTCCATGAAAAAGGGGAACTGCCCCTTGACTTTCAGGAGGTCCGGGCATCCTACGGTTACCACCCCCCCTGCCACTTAAAGGCACAAGGGATCGGAACGCCAGCACTGCGGATTTTGGGGTTAATCCCGGGAGTGAAAATCCGTAATATCGATGCAGGATGTTGTGGTTTATCAGGCAGTTACGGTTTTAAGGCTGAAAAATATGAAAAAGCTATGAAAATCGGAAGCGGCCTATTTGAAGCAATTAATGTAGGTTCCCAACACGGCGATTTCCAAAGTATGACGACAGAATGCGGTGTATGTAAAGTGCAAATTGTGCATGGTACTGGAATCCCTACTGAGCATCCGGTACACATCCTGGCTAAAGCATATCGTCTGATAGATTAAAGACGAATATATCGTTGTGATGGACAAATTAGTTTGAAATTTAGGAGGTTATTTAAATGAGTGTACGAGTAGCGATTAATGGATTTGGCAGAATTGGTCGGCTTACATTGCGAGCCGCCCTGAATAAATCCCTTCCGTTTGAAGTGGTGGCGATTAATGATTTAGGAAGTCCGGATTTATTAGCTCATTTGTTCAAGTATGATTCAGTTCACGGAGTTCTTCCGAATTCGGTGGAGCTTGATAAAAACAGGATGATTGTAGACGGGAAAAGTATCGAAATTTTGGCTGAGAGAAACCCTTTGGATTTACCATGGAGTAAGCTGGGAGTAGATATTGTAATTGAGTCGACCGGACGTTTCACGAAGCGTGATGCTGCCGCTCAACACTTAACAGCTGGCGCTAAAAAAGTTGTTATTTCTGCTCCCGGCAAAAATGAAGATATTACTGTTGTCATGGGAGTTAACGATGATAGCTATGATCCACTGAACCACCATATTATTTCTAATGCTTCTTGTACTACGAATTGTCTCGCGCCCGTGGCCAAAGTTCTACTGGATGCTTTTGGGATCGAACAAGGAATGATGACTACAACTCATTCAGTCACCAATGATCAACGTATTTTAGACCTGGAACACTCAGATTGGCGCAGATCTCGAGCGGCTTATCAATCTATGATTCCGACGACCACGGGTGCTGCCAAAGCAGTTACGTTAGTCATTCCAGAATTAACAGGCAAAATGAATGGATTAGCTGTCAGAGTTCCAACACCGAATGTTTCTTTAGTTGATTTCGTCGCAAATTTATCCAAGTCAACAAGCAAAGAAGAAGTAAATTCAACCTTACGTCAAGCGGCAGAGGGCAAATTAAAAGGATATCTCGAGTACACGGAATTACCCCTCGTATCCCGTGACTTTAATGGTAACCCGGCCAGCTCAATCATCGATGGATTATCCACGATGATGATTGGGGAACGCATGGTTAAAGTGTTGGCATGGTATGATAATGAATGGGGTTATTCGAACCGCATTTTGGATTTAGTCAAGCTGATTCTCGCAAAAGGCTAGAGGGTAAACCATTCTTTATTTGAGTGCTAGGGGGATGGCCAAATGGATTTTTTGAAAACCATTATGTTAGATAAGAAAATTGGCGCAACCATTCGAAAAATAGAGGATCTGAATGAGGCAATTCACCATCCCAATATTGGTACAATCTTTCTTTTGGGTGCAGACATTAATGTACTACCCTCAATAATAAAAAAGATTCAAGCGGATAATAAGATTTTAATGGTGCATCTCGATATGCTCGAAGGAGTGGGTAAGGATAAAGCCGGGATACACTTACTTGCGAGAATGGGCCTGCGAGGGCTTGTTACGACTAAACCGAACTTGGTCAAATTTGCCAGTGCAGAAGGGATGACAGTAATTCAACGCTTGTTTGTATTGGATTCAGAGTCTGTTAAAACAGGTATTAAGATGGCATCCACAGTGAAACCGCACGCGGTTGAAATTTTACCAGCAACCGTCCCGCGCTTTGTAATTCAAGATATGAAGGATGCTCTGGGTATCCCGGTTCTCGGGGGAGGTCTATTGAAAACTGAAGAAGACGTAAGGCTTGCCTTGTCAAAGGGGATCGATGCTGTATCTACCAGTTTGCGGCATCTATGGGATATGTACTATTAAGATTCTCCCACTTTACTTCAAAAAAATCGGGTGAGTTCCACCCAACTATAGGGGGGAGAGTCCTCCCGCAAAGAGTTCATTTTTGGGATAGGCTGCTTCGACGAAATCAATTCTCGGTCGATGGTATTTCGTACAGGGCCGTGGGCTTTTGTCGATAGGATGTTTTAGGCTTGCCCGCTAAGGATAATATGGATGGTATAAGAAAGGTACTGTAATGAGAAGGACAAAAATTATTTGTACGATTGGTCCGGCCTGCGAATCCAGAGAAAAAATCCAACGTTTGTTTACGGCAGGCATGAATGTTGCACGATTGAATTTTTCTCATGGAACACATGAAGAACATGGTTCGCGAATATCTGTTTTGAAAGAGGAAGCTTTAAAGGCAGGGAAACATTTAGGAATCTTACTTGATACTAAAGGGCCGGAAATCCGTACAGGTAGGGTTTCTGAGTCAGGAATTACACTTAAAAAAGGTACGGAGTTTATTTTGGATACGAAAACTGCTCTTGGCTCTTCGGAAAGAGTAGGAATTACTTATAAAAGATTATGGCTAGATGTTGTTCCGGGGACCCATATTCTAATCGATGACGGACAGTTGGATCTAGAAGTTCTGGCGGTACAACAAGAAGAGATTAAGACCATAGTACGTAATGGGGGGATTCTAAAATCACAAAAGGGTGTCAATGTCCCGGGAGTATCGATTAGATTGCCTGGTGTTACGGAAAAAGATATTGATGACATTCGTTTTGGCGTTACTCAGGGAATTGACTTCATAGCTGCTTCATTTACGAGAAAAGCAAGCGATATTTTGGCTGTGCGCCGGATTGTAGAGGAAATGGGAGCAACTGTTGAAATTATTGCTAAGATAGAAAGCCAGGAAGGAATAGATAATCTGGATTTAATTCTGGATGTTGTTGACGGGGTAATGGTTGCCCGCGGAGACTTAGGAGTTGAAGTGCCGGTAGAGGAAGTCCCTGTTTATCAAAAAGAGATGATTCGCAAATGTAATCTACTCGGTAAGCCAGTTATTGTTGCAACTCAAATGCTTGATTCCATGATTCGTCAACCACGTCCAACAAGAGCGGAGGCCAGCGATGTGGCGAATGCTATCTTGGACGGGGCAGATGCCATTATGTTGTCAGGTGAAACCGCTGCCGGACAGTTTCCGATTGAGGCAGTAATTATGATGGACAAAATTGCCAAACGCGCAGAAACAGCGCTTTTAGCCAATAAGACAACTCGCTATTCCCATCTTAATGTAGCAGAATCTATTAGCTGCGCCAGCTATAGTATTGCCCGAGATCTTAATGCAACCGCGATTCTAACCCCGACACAATCTGGTTTAACTGCAAGGATGATTTCTAAATATCGTCCAAAGGCCCTTATAGTAGCGGCCACTCCCTTTGCTGAGGTCGCCCGAAAACTCACTTTGCAGTGGGGAGTAGAACCGTTAGTAGTTCAGGAAAGTTCTGGGACAGATCAATTATTGTCAGTGGCAGTAACTGCCGCGATTGAACAACAGTACATTAAAACTGGGGATATTGTGGTGATTACGGCAGGGGTTCCAGTAGGTAAGGTTGGCACAACTAATATGATTAAAGTCCAGGTGGTAGGTGGAATCTTGGCGAAAGGAATTGGCATAGGCAGAAAATCATATATGGGTACTGCTCGGATAGTCCATCAGCCTGAGCAGGATACCTTTGAAAAGGGCGACATTCTTGTTTCTGGCTCTACCGATGCCCGATTTATTCCGCTAATCGCTCAGGCAGGGGCCTTAGTAATCAAAGAGTCTGGTTTGACCTCACATGCGGCTATTGCGGCTTTAGAATACGGTATTCCAGCCATTATAGGCATTCAAGACGCTCTGACTAAGATTTCTGAGAGACAAAGAATCACAGTAGATGCCCTTTCAGGGGTTATTTACGACGGAACGGTTAGTATTTTATAATATTGTGAAATGATCCACACGCTAAGGCGGCTAAAAGCAGTACTGAGCAGGAAGAACTGTATGATTAGTCCTTGCTGGGCAGGAAACGGCAACTTGGTGTAGAATTAGTATAAGTTGGGTTAATTGGAATTATTAATTCCCCGGGGGAGTAAGAAGGGTCTTTCTACGGTATACTAAGGTATATTTTTGTACTGTCAGAAAGTATGAATCTTGGGGTAAAGTAAGCAATCCTTGGTCATCGCCTGACGGCTTAGCGTTAGTCAAGTTTTCTTTATCTTTATTCTGAACCCTTGGATCAAGGTGAAAGGGGATTTTTGTATGAACAAAAAGAGTGTAAAAGATGTAGAGGTACGTGGAAAACGAGTACTTGTTCGAGTAGACTTTAATGTCCCTTTAAATGAGCAAGGACAAATTACCAATGATAAACGAATACAAGCCTCACTCCCTACCATTTTGTATCTGGTAAGAGAAGGAGCACGTGTCATTCTTGCCTCTCACTTGGGGCGCCCTAAAGGACAAGTTAATCCAAAGTATTCTTTAGCGCCTGTTGCTGAGCATTTAAGCGAACAGCTGGCTCAAGCAGTGTCCTTTGCTAAAGACTGTATTGGAGATGCAGCCATGGAAGCTGTCAGTACGTTGCAAGACGGGGAAGTCCTTTTACTAGAAAATGTCCGTTTCCATGCAGAAGAAGAGAAAAATGATCCTGCATTTGCGAAAGAATTAGCTGGGTTGGCAGAGTTATTTGTCAATGATGCCTTTGGAACCGCTCATCGTGCCCATGCTTCAACCGAAGGGGTTACGCACTATATACCAGCCGTTTGCGGTTTACTGATGCAAAAGGAAGTTGACTTCATGGGCAATGCTTTGGAACGGCCGGAACGTCCCTTTGTAGCCATTATCGGCGGCGCTAAAGTAAGCGATAAGATCGGCGTCATTGAAAATCTTCTGGAAAAGGTTGACGCACTGATCATCGGTGGGGGGATGGCGAATACCTTCCTTAAGGCCCAAGGATTTAAGGTGGGAAAATCCTTTCTTGAAGAGGAAAAAGTGGAGTTGGCAAAGCAACTCATTGAGAAAGCCAAGGCTAAAGGGATTGAATTGGAACTTCCGATTGATGTGGTCGCAGCTCATGCTTTTCAAGCGGATGCCCCTCATCGTACGGTGAAAGTGTCTGAAATTGGGGAAGATGAAATGGCCCTGGATATAGGTTCAGCCAGTGCTGAGAAATTTGAAGCTCGCATTTCGACGGCTAAAACGGTGATTTGGAACGGCCCGATGGGTGTTTTTGAAATGGAGGCCTTCGCTAAAGGAACTGAGCGAGTCGCTCAAGCGGTCGCAACTTGCGGCGGGATCACGATTGTTGGCGGAGGAGATTCGGTGGCAGCTGTAGAGAAAATGAAAGTAGCGGATCGCATGACCCATATTTCTACAGGGGGCGGAGCTTCACTTGAGTTTCTAGAGGGGAAAGTGTTGCCGGGTGTTGCCGCTCTGCAGGACAAAGAATAATCTAAAGTTTACTTATATGAATGGAGATCTCTTGTTGCACCTTGTGCATAGAGTGGGAAGAACCGTTATCGAACTGAGCTTATTTACATAATTAAAATGCAAAAGATACAAATTACTATTAAGATGGAGGTATCAAACAAAGTGGCTAATCGACGTCCGGTTATCGCCGGCAACTGGAAGATGTTCAAAACAGTAAGTGAAGCAGAGGACTATGCAGTAAAGTTCTTGGATGAGGTTAAGGATGTTACTGATCTGGATATAGTCCTTTGTGCTCCGTTTACAGCCCTTCATGCCCTTAAGAATGAACTGGAAGAAAGTATTGTCCACATAGGTGCTCAAAACATGGCCTGGGCAGACCAGGGTGCTTATACCGGAGAAATCTCAGCTCAGATGTTGCTTGATGTAGCCTGTACATATGTCATAATCGGCCACTCGGAACGGCGGGAAATGTTCGGAGAAACGGATCAGGAAATTGCTAAGAAAGTGCAACAAGCTATAGCGGTAGGATTAACTCCCATTCTGTGTTGTGGAGAGAATTTAAACCTTCGTGAAGAAGGGCAGGCAGTGGAGCGGGTGCAAGGTCAAGTGTCTCGCGCTCTTTCCGGCTTATCAATTGAAGATTTGAGTCGCATAATAGTTGCTTATGAGCCTATCTGGGCGATTGGCACTGGGAAGACAGCGTCGAGTCAAGACGCCCAAGAAATGTGTGCCGCGATTCGTGCCACTCTGACTGAACTTATGGGACCAACCGCAGAGAAAGTGCCTATTCTTTATGGCGGAAGTGTCAAGGCCGAAAATATAGGGGAACTGATGAAAGAGCCTGATGTTGACGGGGCTCTAGTCGGTGGGGCAAGTCTTGATCCCCTTAGTTTTGCCAAGCTTATCAAAAACGCAGGTCCTCTCGTGGCCCGCATGGAAGGAATATAGTAATGGAAGTTGCCAAACCACTTTTTCTCATGATTCTAGATGGCTGGGGTTGCCGAGACGCTGTTGAAGGCAATGCTATTGCCCAGGCGAATATTCCCAATTTCAAACATCTGGAAAGTGACTATCCTTATACTACCCTTCAGGCATCTGAAGAGGCCGTAGGACTGCCAGGTGGACAGATGGGGAATTCTGAAGTTGGTCACTTGAACATGGGAGCAGGGCGGGTCGTCTATCAGGAGTTAACTCGTATTTTCAAGGGGATTCAGGATGGCACATTATTTGAGAATTCCGTCCTGCTCGAGGCCATGGATCAGGCTCGAGTACATAACAAGGGACTTCATCTAATGGGCTTGCTCTCCGATGGCGGGGTTCATTCTCATATTGATCACTTATTCGCACTGCTGGAGATGGCTAAGAAAAAAGACTTAACTAAGGTGTATATCCACGTTATTCTCGATGGCCGGGACGTCTTACCTCAGAGTGCCAAAGACTATATTGTCAAACTCGAGGAGAAGATCAAAGAACTAGGAGTGGGAAAGATAGCATCAGTAAGCGGTCGTTACTATGTAATGGACCGGGATGAGCGTTGGGAACGCCTAGAAAAAGGATATCGGGCGATAGTTTACGGGGAAGGGAAGCACGCCGCAGGGGCCCTATCGGCAGTGGAATTTTCCTATGATACCCGTGTCACCGATGAGTTTGTGTTGCCTACGGTAATCGATGATCAGGATGGGAATCCGGTGGGCCGAGTTCAAGAGGGTGACAGCGTCCTTTTCTATAACTTCCGTTCGGACCGAGCTCGCGAAATCACACGTGCTTTTGTAGATGAAGAGTTTCCAGGATTTGAACGACCCAATCGCCCCCATGTCCACTTTGTATGTATGACTCAGTATGATGAGACGATTCCTGCGCCTGTGGCATTTCCTCAACAGAATTTGGACAACACCTTAGGAGAAGTGCTTTCAGATCAAGGGCTAAAGCAGTTGAGAATTGCAGAGACAGAAAAATATGCCCATGTAACCTTCTTCTTCAATGGCGGGCTTGAAGAACCTTATCCAGGCGAAGACCGAATCCTTATTCCTTCGCCAAAAGTCGCTACTTATAACCTGCAGCCTGAGATGAGCGCCACGGAAATAACTCAAGTTGTCCTCAAACAGCTGCGGGAATCGACTTATGATGTGATCATTCTGAACTTTGCTAACCCGGATATGGTGGGACATACGGGGATGTTTGAGGCAACAGTCAAAGCAGTAGAGGTGGTCGACCAATGTTTGGGCCAAATTTATGAGGAACTTAAAAAAATGAATGCTACCCTCCTCGTGACTGCGGATCATGGGAACGCCGAAGAAAAAGTGGATCCTAAGACATTGTTCCCCATAACTGCCCACTCCACTAACTGTGTACCGTTTATTCTTGTTGATGAAAGGTATAAAGGACAAGCACTGCGCAATGGTGGAGCATTGTGCGATGTGGCTCCCACTATCTTAAAACTACTTCAAATTCCCGTTCCTAAGGAAATGACAGGAAAGTCATTGCTCGAATCTTAAGCTATTTACTAGCCTTGGAATTCACGAGGCTTAAGACATAGACAGATATGTTCTATCCTATCCAATAGGCTCTAGAGGCATTCAACCATCACGGCACCTTGCCATCGTGGTGGCCCTTTGATCCCGAACTAAGTTCGAGTCATGGCCAACGTATAAGTGCAACTTAGGCTGCCGCTTGCACCTGCGTTTTCGCTAGCTAAGTTTTTCTAATATTTTAATTAAGCTAGAAACTCCTCAGTTGGGATTTCTAATAAAAAAGGGGGACATTGATCAATGAGCTTTATTACAGATGTCTATGCACGCGAGATTCTGGATTCACGGGGGAATCCAACAGTAGAAGTCGATGTCGTTCTCACAGATGGAATCATAGGTCGTGCAGCGGTTCCATCAGGTGCTTCAACAGGGGCTTTTGAAGCTGTTGAACTTAGGGATGAAGATGATACCCGTTACATGGGTAAAGGAGTATTGAAGGCGGTTGAGAATGTTAATCTGACTATCGCTCCAGAAGTAGAGGGACTGAATCCATTTGACCAACCCGGCTTAGATCGAGTGTTAATTGAACTTGACGGAACTGAAAACAAAGGGAATTTTGGAGCCAATGCAATTCTCGGAGTATCCTTAGCGGCAGCTAAAGCTGCAGCAGAGTCGTTAGGAATACCTCTTTATCAATATTTAGGTGGGGTAAATGCTAAAGAACTGCCCGTGCCTTTGATGAACATCTTGAACGGTGGTAAACATGCTGATAATAATGTGGACATTCAAGAATTTATGATAATGCCCGTCGGAGCCTCAAGCTTTGCCGAGGCCCTTCGCATGGGGACAGAAGTGTACCACAGTCTTAAAGCCGTTCTCAAGGAGAAATCTCTTGCCACCGCAATTGGGGATGAAGGCGGTTTTGCACCTAGTCTAGAGTCCAACGAAGATGCGTTGTTATGCATAGTTGATGCCATTCAGAGAGCAGGGTATCAGCCGGGTGAAGACGTTGCTTTAGCCCTTGATGTGGCAGCAACAGAACTTTACGAAAATGGAATCTATAATTTAGCCGGGGAAGGGGTTAAGAAGACATCGGACGAGATGATTGATTATTATGAGGGTCTGATCGAGCGCTATCCGATTCTTTCCATTGAAGACGGCCTGGATGAAGAGGATTGGGAAGGCTGGCACAACCTGACTAAGCGCTTGGGAGACAAGGTGCAGCTTATCGGTGACGATTTGTTTGTTACCAATCCAAAACGCTTGGCCCGTGGGATTGAAGAGAAGTGTGCCAACTCGATTCTTATTAAGCTTAACCAAATCGGAACCCTGACGGAAACCTTGGATGCCATCGAAATGGCCAAACGCGCAGGATATACGTCAGTAGTTTCACACCGTTCCGGTGAGACTGAAGACGTTACCCTAGCGCATATCGCCGTGGCTGTCAATGCAGGCATGATTAAAACAGGGGCTCCTGCTCGGACAGAACGGGTTGCCAAATATAATGAGCTCCTCCGAATCGAAGAGGAACTTGGAGAAAGCGCTGTGTATCGCGGTCGCAAAGCTTTAGCGAGATAATAGCTAGGCAAGTTAGCAGAAAGCAAATACATACCCCAATTCAACCCCCCTATTCATGGATTGATTGAGTTTTGCAGGCGCTTGTGCTAAAATGAGCCTATTGATAATTTACAAAGTTGTAGTGATAATATAACAAAGGGTTATCTTAGGGGGGTGAATTATTTTGCAAATTGCTTTAATAATTCTTTTAATCCTCAGTTCGATAGGACTGATTGCAGCAGTACTGCTTCAGTCTGGAAGAAGTGCAGGATTATCGGGAACTATTACTGGCGCTGGCGAAGCTATCTTTGGTAAGAAGAAAGGTATGGACGAATTATTCGCCAAACTCACAGGAGTTTTAGCGGGTGTCTTCTTACTAAGTTCTTTAGGACTAGCTATTATTGCTTAAGTCTCAGAGGTTAGATTGGCTTCTTTATACTGTACCAAAATCAATGAGGGGCACTTCGTATGAGGTGCCCTTCTGTGCTATTCTTTATTGTGGATAATATTTTTTCTATAAAAATATGAGTTTCTGACTTCTTGAATAAGGATAGTTTTTAAGTGAGGATAATCTCCAATGGAGGTTATCGCCAAGGCCTATCCATAGAAAACTTAGCGGAGAGGATATTGCTTCTCTGACACATAGATCCTTCTAGCAAACTCATTATTTGATTCTGCGTTATTGAAGCCTCGATGTTCAGCTTTAACCGAGGGTTTACAGTTTGCTCGTGTTTTTTCACAAAATAATAGTAGTCCGGTCGGATATTTGAGTATCGCACATCGACTAAGGAGGTGCTTTGGTGGAACCACAAAGACGCTTAGTAGAGCCCTTTTATTTCCCAGGAAACCGTGTAGGCTGCTTGCTCATTCATGGCTTTTCGGGATCTCCTTCAGAAATGCGTTTAATGGGTGAAGGTTTAACTAAGTTTGGCTGGTCAGTCCTTGGAGTGAAACTTTCAGGGCATGGAACAAGCCCTGAGGAGATGGCAAAAACGAACTGGGAGGACTGGGCTAAAGACGCCGAAGTTGGGGTTGGAAAGCTGAGGGAGTCTTGTGATATTGTCATCGGAGTAGGACTGTCGATGGGAGGATTGTTAGCACTTCATTTAGGAACTCTAGGCATAATCGATGGGCTGATTACTATGAATGCTCCAATGATACTTGCTGACCGGAGAACTCGTTTCCTCCGGTTCGTTAGACCCTTTATGACGTATGTTGAAAAACCAAGATCAAAACCAGTTGCATCCGTAGCTAAATCAAGAGCAGCCTCATCAGTAACAGAACCAAAAAGGGAGCGTTTTGTCTATGAACGGATTCCGGTGGATGCCCTGATTTCTTTGAATAGAGGGATTCGCCAGGTGCGCAGTAAACTTCATACAATTAAGTGCCCTGCTTTATTAATGCAAAGTACAAGAGATTTGACGGTTAACCCTATCAGTGTTGAAATCATTAGGAAAAAAATTCAGCAGGTTAACCCAGGCGTGATTTATTGGGAAAAATCCGGACATATTTTAACACTTGGACAGGAACGAGATGAGGTTATACTAAAGGTTCATGAATTTCTTCAGAGGTTTGTCGAGAAGAAGGAATTACAACAGTCATGAGCGGATATTTTTGAAAGACATAAACTGATGTAATTGTGCAACCCAATAATAGCTACCGTTAAAGGGTACATAATTGGGAAATAGGTTCTTATAGTAAGGAAATAATTTTGATTTGGAAAGTGAGCTGGAGATGGATATGATGACGCGTGAAGAAGCTTATATGGAATTAACGAAGTATGTTGACAATAAGAACTTACTAAAACATATGATCTCAACAGAAGCAGTCCTTATCCGCTTGGCTAAGCTTTTTGATCAAGACCCCGATTTGTGGGGCATGGCGGGCCTTCTCCATGATATCGATTATGAGGACACGAAAGAACTGCCGGAAGAACACTCCCTTAAAGGAGCAGAAATATTAGAGAATATGGGTTTTTCGGAAGAGCTGGTGTATGCAGTGAAAGTTCACAATGAGCGGCACGGACTCCCACGTAACTCCTTATTAGATAAGGCCCTCTACGCAACTGACCCTATGACCGGTCTCATTGTCGCTGGAGCACTGATTCGACCGGATAAGAAGCTTTCGGGGGTGGATGTTCCCTTTCTTCGCAAGAAATTCGATCAAAAAGCATTTGCGAAGGGAGCAAATCGGGAACAGATTCTCACCTGTAGTGAGCTGGGGCTTTCTTTGGAGGAGTTCTTGGGATTTGGTTTAGAAGCAATGCAGGGGATATCAGATGCCTTGGAACTATAATTCCATGAGGGATTTCAAGTATTCTAAAATATCATTATTTGGTTAAAATAGGTAATTTGTGTTATACTGAAATACTAGATGAGAGGAGGAGTAGTATGCCTTCTGAAGGAATTAAAGTTGTTGCCGACAATAGAAAGGCTTTCCACGATTATCATATCGAAGATCGAGTGGAGGCTGGGATCATTCTTACTGGAACAGAAATTAAATCTATTCGTAGCGGGCGGGTAAATTTAAAAGATAGCTATGCACGTTTGGACAATGGCGAAGTTTGGGTTCACCAGATGCATATCAGCCCTTATGAACAGGGAAACAGATATAATCATGATCCACTTAGACCGCGAAAACTTTTACTTCATCGTGCCGAAATTAATAAGCTGATTGGCAAAATTCAGCAACAAGGGCTAACCCTGATCCCCATTAAAATATATTTGAAGAAGGGTATGGCAAAAGTAGAATTAGCGGTGGGTCAAGGAAAGAAAAATTACGATAAACGCCAGGCTCTTGCCGAACGAGAAGGTAAACGTGACATTGAGCGGGCACTAAGAGATCGTAATAAAGCTTACTAGAAATGAAATGCAGTTCAAAGAAAAAAAGATAATGAGGGAAAAATTGAACTAAAAGAATGTAGGCATTCTTAAATGAGCATCTTTCCATAATAATGTAAAGATTCCATGGATATTCGCTTTGCTTTATGCTTAAATGTGTTATACTATGCATGTGGAACTTTTACATGGGGGCGTTTTAGACTCGCTCGGGGAAGCGGTGGCATAGGTTGCGCGTCGAGATTCCACCTGGTCTCGTTAAACGGTGGACCTAATAGTTAACGAAAATAATTACGCTCTAGCTGCTTAAGTGCCGCTAGCATCCTGCCTTCAGAACCTACGATGAAGAACCAGGGTGTCAATTAAGTAGGACGCTCTAATGTCAATGCTCGGAGACATTAGCTAAGATTATCGAGCTAGCCTGAACTGAATCCTTGCCTTTAGGAGTCAAGACTGGCGAAATTTAAATTAAAGGACACACGCGTAGACGCTTATGTGGCAGCTCTTCGATACAGGGGTGCAAGTCCCCTCGCCTCCACCAATTATTACCATATATGAATAATGATGTAAAATACAATATACAAATAGCAGCGGTTGTCACTTACAACTGCTGTTATTTTTCGTTGTATAAGAAAGTATAGTATGAAAAGAGTTCTTCAGTTAATACCTAATTGTAGGGTGATATATAACCTATTTAATTGGCTGTATTCTCTAGATTTAAATGCTATTTAAATTATATGTGCTCCGCGAGAGCCACCTTGCTGGGACAGAGCCGGATTATATCTGGGCACTTGAACATGGGAGATTGCTGTGAATGATAATGTAAAAGTAATTCATTGACATTCACAGAGATTGCCTGGTCTTGGGGTTGCCAGTAAATTTGCCAAGGTTTTAATGTATCAATTGATGTATTCTGGATAAGACAAGCTAAGTTAAAGCGAACCATAGAATAGAAACAACGTATCCGCAAGGTTTGAAGTGTGACTTTGCGGAGTTTTTGTGTATTTAATAAACGAAATTTCGTTGTATAATAATTGTAAATATAGAATTGAAAGATTGTCCGGAATAATTTCATTGATATGCATCACGATTTTCTCCCAAAATTTATGAGGAAGTGAGTAACATGCTAACAATCGATGAGTATATTGCCAAAATGAAAAAATCAGACAAACTGGACGAATTCGATTATACGAAGCAGTCGGAAAACATGAGCGTTGTCATGAAATATGTTATGTCTTACTTCAACGAGTATTTGACCATGGAGACTTGCGATGCTGAGACAATTAAATTAAAACATGCAACGGACAAACTTGAAGAAGAGATAGAGAAAAGATACCCGAAAAGCAAAGACTTCATTTTGGATTTTTACATGCAATACAAAATCAGAATACATAAAGAGATTGATAAGTGGCTTGAGGATTTACCGTATTTCCCGTTTTTCTATTCTGAGCATGACTTCTCTTCTGCGGCAAAGAGCTTTAGCACCAGTCATAAGATCAAAGGTGCAAACATGGAGGAATATGAGAACAATATCACAACACTTATTGCTGAACTTAAACAATATAATACGGAAGGTCTGAGTCCGTCTGAGATGATTCATCTGGATAACAACATCGTTAAATGGATAAAGGAAACCTACAGACAATATGGCGTCAATTTATTTTCTTTTGCATATAATCTTGCTGATACCTACAACGATAGGTATGTGAAATATGAACGAGAACGTTATGGGGAAAGACCATACTATGTAAATAACTACAATCATCGTTACAATAATAATCCGTTTAATATTGACCGCATCTTTGAAGATAACAAGCATAGACCATTCTTGGAAAACAAGAGAGGCGAGTTGGAAATGCTTGTCATGCATGAATGGTTGTTTTCAATGGTCTACGATGACGACTATTGGCCTGAGTACGTCAACCTTTGTGTATCTAGAGGAAAAGTAAATATTGTTAGAAACGTTAATGCCTTGTTGCCTGTGAGCAGCTCCGGTCTCAATTATCCTGAAGATGCATCTTGTGTGACGGAGCATATCATTACGACTGACGGCATTTTGAAAAAGAAACCAGAGAGGGCATATATCTTGCGGGTAGACGTTTCCCAAACATATGCGGGTGTATGGCAGAATAGTGAAGAAATGGCGTCATTAATAACCGCCTTGCAAGCATCATTCAAGGAATTTGGCGTGCCAAAAGTATTAGAGTTGACTGCTCCGGTTAAAACTGCATCATTTGATGAAGAGATATTTATTTCGTGTTGCTCCATACTTGAAAAGAAAATGAAAAAGAATACTCAAATGAAAGTTGCCATTGTGAACGGATTAGAAAACAAGAAGTCGAAGCAGAAACCGAAACCAATCAGCTATTTAAATACTATTGAGGACTTAATAAAGCTAAAGGTTCAATTGCGTGAACGAAAGATTCCGCTGAGATTCTCAATTGATTTTCCGGCTCTGCTTGGAAGCAAGAGGAGCAGTTCCTATAGCCAAAGGGAGGTATTTGGAGCATTAACTGAAATCAAAAATTCAATTGTATGCCTGAACATTACAAATTTCAAAACTCAAGAATCCTATGGCCCGAAATATAAAGAAATCAGTGAGGATCTGGATGTTTATTACTTACATAAATTTAAACACCCCACCTATGATGATTTCTATACTATGCTGAGTGCGGCATTCAATGATAATCAGAAACGGTATTTAATCCCAAAGAGTATCGCTAATGATGCCGAATTGGAAGAATTAGTCGACAATTTGTTGCGTAGCGGTTTTGCATTTTGCGATGGAGGAGAACAGCATGAGTGAGTCGCAAAATATAAAGAAGATAAGGCAAACGCTATATGAGGAAATATGGGCAGAGCCGATGACAACGGTTGCTGTTAGATATGGTATTTCAGATAACGGATTACGTAAAAGATGCAAATCATTGAACATTCCATGGCCGCCAAATGGATATTGGGCAAAAGTCAAAGCAGGAAAGCCTGTCGCTGACCGACCTCCTCTCCCACCGTATAATGAAACAATACTCAGTTACGAGAGTCATGGTGATGAAGCAAATGCTTCTAAGGTTCAGTCGAAAAGGAAGAAAGGTATACTTGAATTGCTCGACCTTGAGGAATTGACTGTTGAGCAATTAGAAAATATGCACGACTTTGATTTGCTGGCTCAAGGTTCATTGGAGATTTTCACAAATTGGTGCAATGGTTTGACAGTACCGGGACGGATACAAGATTACGATGAGCTAATCTCCAAACACAAAGTGCAAATGGAGTATCGAATAGAAAGAGATAAGGAGTACCCCTTTAGGGGTGAGGGCATTAAGCTATGGAATCCGTTAGAAAAGGTAAAGGACCGCGACAATGAACCAATAATTCCAATTAACGTTTCAAACAGCCAGCGCAACCGTGCTTATAGAATCGTTGATACTATTTTAAAGGCGTTTAGGGAGTTAAAGGGCAGTACCTCAGTTGATCGAGGGGATAAAGACAATATCAATATAACGCTATTGGGAACCACCATATCTTTTGACTTATGTGAGTGCAAATCGAAGCGGCGATACCTCGCTGATCAAAAGACAGAGTTTAAGCCGCTATATGAAATGGTTTTTGACGGAAGGCTTCAAATCAATTGGCGAATATACAAAGGAAGGCATTATTATGATTCCGAAAATATGCCATCAGATTACTTGTCATACATTGATGTTGTTAATAATCGGTTGGAAAATCAAATTCCAATGATGATTACTGAGTTGTACAAACGATGCTGCGATAATGAAATATCTGCTCATCTTGACCACAAAAAGTTGGTTTTAGAATATGATCGGGAGACAGAAGAAAAACAGGCCAAAGAGTTAAGGGAAGAGCAGCAGATACGTGAACAAAAAAGGCAAGCGCATAGGAATTCTCTCATTAATGATATTTCAGTTCATGCAAATAATTGGTTCAAGCACGAACAACTTTCCAGGTATGCTGATGAACTTGAAGCCCGGGTGGCTGCTTATGAGGATGAAGAAACAGTTCAACTGTTAAAAGAGTATATTCGGTTGGTGAGAGAGAACGCTGATAAGAGCAACCCACTTAATCATATACTTCGGGAAATGCGAACAATCGAATCAGATAAGGATAACTTAAACTGAAAATTTGCAAAGGAGTTAGTATTGTGTGTCATCCATATAAAATAGATAGGTTGCGCATTATTACATTTAAAATCAAAAGAAGAAAACACTTAAAGATTTAAGATGTAGGTATTTGGCAAAAAGCTGTCGTACCCGTGTGGGTGTGTGGATGAAACAGCATAAAGTTTTAGATGAGATCTCGCATTTAACTTAGCATGCCTGAAATGAGCGATAGAAGTTTCGGTACTCCAAGCTTCGTTTGTTGGGAGTTTAGCGAACCAAGTTAATTTAAAATGCGATTGGAAAGAAACAAATTTCATAGCACGATATTTAATTCCAAATACCATATTATATACAGAGTGGGAAATCTTACATGGAAGGGAATTGCAAATTCTACAAAGACTAATTAAGTCATATAAGATGAATCATAATAGCACGAATACAAATCAAAAATTAAGGAGGGTTTTTTATGAACATTCCTAAAACTAAAGACCGTATGATGTTAGGTATTCTTGCGGGAGGGCTAGCTTTTATATTTCAATCAATATTTGATTACGCATCTTATAAACAGAAAATTTCAAAACGTAATTATTGGAGTACGGCTGCAGGCGTATGGGTAAAGAGTAAAAGGCAGGCTAATAAATGGAATGGACAATTGTTAGGTGCTTGGATGACATTGGGTTTAAATGCGGTTAATGGTATATTTATGGTATGGAGCTTAACGAAGGCCGGTTTAAATAAATGGCCCATCAAGGGTGTTGTGTTAGGTTCGATTACAGGCAGTATTACTAATGCGTTCTTAAGTGGCTTCGCAAAAAATAAAGTTGCACCCAAAGATAGTAATAGCACCTTATCATATACTTTAACAAATGCAATCACAGGACTCGTTGCTGCTTGGGGTATAGTGACATTTGGGGATGAATCACTTTTCAATGAAAGACGCGTTATTGCGGGAGATACCTTGTCAACTATGCCAATTAACATCAATGGAAGTGTTGTTGAGGAATCCAACCCTACTTATATTCACTAAAATTATATTTAAGGTAAAATGACTAATATTTTAAATGCATTAGTCATTTACTTTTCTCTTAAACTCCATCAGGAAAAACAAAATTAAAGGCCAATGTATGGCAACTTAACTTCGCTAAAGACTGCAAATGCGTTGACACAAAAAGAAGGATAGAAATCGGAAGAAATATATGTTTTACTCAAATAGTTTGAAAAGGGTTTTAAATTATAAGAAATTTATTCGCCGTGCAATTGACTTTTGGACGGTAAGTGCCGACTATAAACCTATTGAATACAATGAAGTTCTTTTTATTTACAAGGATAATTTATGATTGAATTCAGTCTTATAATGCAGGGTTTTATATAGTGTAAGGTCGCCTCCACCAATTATTACCATATATGAATAATGATGTATGTTAACAACGGAACGATATTTTTTCCAAACGGAAACGATATGCTTCCGTTTACCCGAGGAAAGAATATGCTCCTGATTTAGTCATATATTTTGTTTGAAATGATTTTTGCCTTTAAAAAAGGAAACCTCCTTTTTTAAAGGCAATTTATATTTTTAAAAGGGCCACCAATCCATATGTCAGTGGTCTTTATCATGGATACCATAAGAAACCACCTGCGATTTTTATCTGAGTAAAAAAATATGGATCCTATAGAGATAAAATTCAATTTCTTACCGGTATGAGCGAAAAAAATATGTTTCTATTGGAATTAGAACCCTATTTGTATTCGGGCCAAAGTTAAACTGTAGGTGACATTAAACGCTTATAGTTTTACAAGGTTAAAGCATAATTAGAAGCGGCCTGTAAATCAACGAGGAATTCATGTCAATATGTTTGCCGTTCTGACGCTAAGTAAGAAATTTGATGCTAATGCTTAAAGGCTTGAAGGTCCCTTCAGCGTTGTTTATATCGTAGACATAGATGTGTTATTCCTTCTATGTCCAAATGTACTTCAATCGGTCTTCAAAGTAAAAGCTGATACATTGACAGATAAAAGCTCTTTTTAGTGATTATCTTTGTTCACAACTTAAAAGACTTACTGATTATAAATTAAGCTTAGATGTCCGAGTCACGGTAGAGATGCCGGTTACCCGACACCCCCCGCATAGATCCCGGCGTGCGGAATTATCGCACCGGGCTCCTCAAAAGTATTCGCTTCCATACTTCCAGCATCAGAAATCAAAGTGAAGTTGTACTAGATTCGACTCGACAATTCTTGGCTTTGGAACCCCATATCTTTTCCAACATGCGCTGAATTCGACTAGATTGAAACTACGTCGCTGACTTCTCCTGTTAAGCCATTTATAGAGAATTTTCTTTACTTGTTCATGGAACTTGCTTAAACTGCTGTAGTTTCCAATAAGTCCATAGTAGTTGTTATAGCCTCGCAGTTTTGCTATGAGTTTAGGAAAGATCCTTCTCAAACGTTTGTTTCGCATCTCTTTACACCATTCTGTAAATGCGGTCAGTGACTTTCTTAATTTACCTGGTGCTGTGCGTCGTTTGATAATATCTCCGACTTTGGCGGATACTCCCCAGCGAAATTCAAACCCTAAGAACTCAAACTTTGTGTTTTCCTCTTTGCGAAATCGTGAAAAGCTTATGATGTTGGTTTTCTCCTGCGCCAGTTCCAGTCCGAACTTTCCTAAGCGCTCTCCTACTGCTTGGTAAAACTGCACTGCGTCTTGTTTGTATTGGAACGCACACACGAAGTCATCTGCATATATGCAGATGTAGCTCATGCCTTTGCAAGACGGCTTAACCCTCTTTTCGAACCATAAATCAAGTGCATAATGCAGGTAGATGTTCGCTAAAATTGGACTGATGACTCCGCCTTGCGGGCATCCGGTTACTGGATGTTTAACCATTCCATTGATGTCCAAGATGCCTGCTTTTAGCCATTTCTTGATCAGTCTCAGAAATGTTTTGTCTGCTATGCGCAATTCCAACATTCGAATGAGCCAATCATGATCAATAGCATCAAAAAAGCCTCGGATGTCTGCTTCAACGATGTAGCTATACTTTCCAAAGTTTAGTTCATGGGTTAAATCTATTACTGCCTTTTGTGCTCCTGTATGCGGCCGGTATCCATAGCTATGGTCACTGAACTCCTGTTCATAGATTGCCTCTAGAATCTTCGCCGCCGCGCGTTGAATGATCTTGTCTGAGACCGCAGGTATACCCAGCGGTCTTTTCTTTCCGTTGCCTTTGTCGATATACACTCTGCGTACTAGCTTCGCACGGTATTGTTTGCTTTTTAACTGCTCTACTGCCTTGCCAAGGTTGGATTCCAGTTCCTCTGTATATTCCTTGACCGTTATGTTGTCTACTCCTGCAGAGGCTTTCTTCTTTAGATCACGGAATGCTTTGCGATCCACCTTATTATGGATAAAATACCCCTCAACAGATTTCTCTTCCTCTTTATTTGGCTCTCATCGGAAACGGTGAGGGTCTTTCTGTTACGTTTAGACACGTTTCCCCTTACTTCGCAAGAAAGTTATGAGATAATACAATTTATCTTAGTCTCTTTAATTTAGAGTCGAAAGGGTGAAGGAGAAAAGACCTTTTTAAAGATGAATGGTTCTTTTTTTAGGATCTAAACTATCTATAATGTGATAATCCATAATGTTATCTTGAGAAAAGATAAAGTTTGAATAGGGGGGGATTTCATTGAAAAAATTGTTGACCGTGATCTTACTTTTTGCCCTTTTGTTTGTGTCCGGGTGTCAAAGTAACGCCAATTCGCCTGTTTCTAATCCCGACAATTCTGTTTCTTCAGATGCATCGGCACCTGAATCGTCTCCCGTCTCTGAACCCGAACCACTGGTTTCTCCTGAACCTGTTTCTGCTGTCCCTTCTCCAGTTTTAGAAAGCACGACAGAAAAAACACCTCAACCCAGTGAACCTGCTCCGGCCTCCACGGTACAATCCACACAACCCCAACCCCAACCCCAACCCCAACCACAGCCACAACAGGCGACTCAACCTTCACAGAATACAACTAAAACAACAGTTATTGAGATAGAGTTATCCCCGAAGATTAATTCAGCTGAGGTCGACGCCGCATATAAAAGAGCCCTAGCTGAACAGAAGATTGATGATGAGATGAAAGCAAAGTACGGTAATGTTGAAGTGGTTGGAGATGGAACGAATGGTACAAATAACGGTGATGGAATTACTTTAAAGAATGGTACAGATAATGGTGAGACTAATGGAATTATAATCAAGGAAAAAGGACCAATAGAATGACGCTCATAGACATTGGAAAAATATACTCAGCTCTCATCGGCAACGGTGGGGGCTTTTTTTAAGTTATGATATATAATACTGAGCATACTAATCCCTAACATTAGGAGGGATAACGTATGTCTGAACTTGAAGAGCTAATAAAACATTACGCTTAAGTATGATCAAGATAAAAGAGGGTAAATCCTTTACGGATCCGGAAGTCGTAACTGCAAGTCAAATATTAGATGCTGTTTTAGATAAGTATCAAATAATGCTGATGAATATAAAGAAAGCTGATAAGAAATAAAAACAGAAACGAGCCCTAGTCTTTACTGAGGGCCATTTTCGTTATCTTTATCTTAATTTCATGGACATCATTCTCAGCCTGGCGTTTGCATGCTCTACTCCATTAGCGACTGCAGTCTTTATCATGTAATATAGGAGCGCAATACTGAGGAACCATAGAAAATAACGATGAAGGTTCGAGCGAACATAAATGTATTTGTCATACAGCACTTTAGCCTCTACACAGTCAGACCATTGATTTCACTGGTATTTGTACCAATTATAAAAATGTATCAAATTCGGAGGTTTTTAAGCTTTTTTCAGACTTCTCTTTCTGTTAAAATTCAGAGGAAAGAGAGGTCAAATTGAGAAAAAACCACTTTGAAAAACTAGTAAGATATATAAAGAATGTTTACCACATCGAACGTGGTTTGAATAAACTGTCTGACGGAAGAGTTAACTCAACTTATTGCACAGGACAAGTAATTTTGCCTGTACTTTTTGCTTTTTTGCTTAGGATAAAAAGCTTTAATGAGCTAAATTTCATGATAAAGAATCATGAGTTTAGTAAACTATTTCCCCGAGGAACAAAGCTGCCCCAGGTTGATGCAATCAGAGATACGCTTAAAGTCATGGGTCTAGACGGACTAAAACAAATCAATCAGCACATCGTCAAAAAGGCAGTTGAGAATAAGGTTTTTGAAAACGGTACCATTGATGGATATACCGTGGTTGCTATAGATAGAACAAAATTCTTCGGTAGCAATAAGAAAAGCTGTCCAGATTGCCTGAGAATTACCAAAGGTGAGAAGACTCATAATTTCCATAGTGGTGCTGTCATGTCAACAGTAGGGATTGGCCCCAAGCTGGTGAGTGGTTTTGAAATGTACAAGTCCGGAAAAGATTCCGCTTTAAAGGATGAAGGCGAGCTGAATGTTGGGAAAAGACTGATTGCAGAAGTCGTGAAGAGTCATAGAAACTTAAGTGATGTTGTAGTTTATGATGCCCTGGCCTGTAATTCTATCTGGATTAATCACTGCAAAAGCCTGGGTATTGACGTGATTGTCCGAGCAAAAAACAATAACAATAATAGTTTGCGGTTAGCCAAAAAGACGGTCAATAAGACGGATGCAGTAGAGGTTTGGGAAGATGAAAAAGGATTTGAGAAAGTAGAAGTTTACGAGTCAACTTTTACAATGGATAATGTGAAGCAGCCGTTGCGGTATGTGAAATTTGCCATTAAACATACTAATCAGCAGCACACACAGATTATGGTAACGACTTGTATGGATATGACGCTGAAGACATTGTTTAAAATAATAAGAGCACGTTGGGATATTGAGAACTTGATTTTTAATAACTTAAAACACCAATGTGGGTTTAGAGCATTGCTTTGTGCATGAAGGAAATGCCGTAGAAGCTGTGCTATATTTGATCTTTATAGGATCAAATATCATGCAATTATTTTTATTTAGACGACAGAGAAACCATTTTACAACTCAAAGAGAAATGGTAAGACTATTACTAAAAGGACTATATCTGCTGAAGGTATCGAACGAATTGGTTTTTAGCAGCTCATAGAATTTGAACAATTGAATAAGAATCTAAAATCATGGGGTAGGGGAAGGTGTATTCTTTCTCCTCCATTATTTAGATAATTGTGGAGGACAATTCGAAAAGTGATTGAAATATACAATCAGTGGCAGTGATTTCATACATTGGGTAAATTGCTGAGCAAAAGCCGGATAAACGAAGTAATCAAGGCTTTGCTCCTCAAAAATGTCTCAAGACTCCATTCCATTATTTTAGGGTTAAGGTTCGTTAAGTATTAGGGCTTTGCCACAGTTTAACTTTTTATCAGAATCGAGTTTAGGGGTTAAACTAAATTTGACAATTCCAATGGAAGTTTTTAACTAACGCATTTTGTATACGAGTTAAAAAGTGGATAAGGGTGGAAAAATACTGAGGTAACTAGGGGGAGGAATGATTTGTCTGTTTAGTGTATCTGAATAGAAATTATCTAGTAAGCCTTAATTTTAATTGGGGTGGGATTAACCACTAGAGTTTTGAAACCTGAAGATAATTTAGAAGGAGAGTATATATTTTTTAAAAGTTAAAGCAGGAAACATATGTTAAAAAGTCGAATAAATAAGAAATACAGATATTTCCTAGCATAACAAGGAAGGGGAGGAAGAAGGACTATGACAATGAAGAAGAACGTTTTAGGTGTATTACTTACTTTTATTATCTTATTTTCTATTACCATACCAACTCTTGCCGGCACATCAACAATAATAACTCGTTTAGCAGGTACTGATAGGTATTCTACTGCTGTAGAAATTGCCAAGGAGGGGTGGACGCAATCAGATTATGCAGTATTAGCTTATGGAGAAAATTTTCCCGATGCTTTATCGGCAGGAGTTTTGGCTCAAAAGTATAATGCACCAATTTTATTGACTAGAAGTAATGATTTACCTGACGTTACTAAGCAAACATTAATAGATTTGCAGGTTACGCAAGTGTTTATTATTGGTGGAACTGCAGTCATTCCTATGTCTATCGAGACAAAGCTACAAGGAATGGGAATTGTTACAATACGTATTGCCGGTTATGATAGGTATGATACAGCAATAAAAATTGCGCAACAACTAAATATGCCTTCGGAATTAATCGTTACTACAGGGGAAGATTACCCAGATGCGTTGTCAATTGCCCCAATCGCTGCTTTAAAACAAATTCCAATTATTTTAGTTCCAAAAGATAATATTCCAGATGTTGTTAAGAATTATATTGCTACGCTAAATGTCAGCAAAACTTATGTTATTGGTGATTCCAACATTATTAATGACAGTGTCTTCAATCAATTGATTAATCCCGAACGAATTGTCGGGGCAAACAAATATGAGAGAAATATTGCTATAAATCAAAAATTTGGCAACGACTTTAATGCGAATAGCATTTGCTTAGCTACTGGAGAGGGATTTGCGGATGCGTTAACCGGTGCTCTGTATGCTTCGAAAGTAAAAGCACCCATTATTTTAGTAAATAACTCATCACCATTGGCAACTACAAAAAATTATTATAAAAATCGTTATGCAAATGCAGATGAAATATATGTTTTTGGAGGAACTGCGGTTGTTTCAGATAATTTAATACAGAGCTTATCTGATAATACATTAGAAGAGAACTCATCAGTCACAAATCCTACTAATAATACAACGGACCTCAGCAAATTATATACTGAAAATGGCATTGGTGAATATTTAGGTTTTCAAAGATTAATGGGCTATCTAGGTTCTGATAGATTCGATGTTTATTTCACAGGAACATCTAGCACTTATCATGTTTCTGTAGTTGATTTACGAGGCTTAAATGACAATGATATAGTTTATTGGCAGTACAATGGAACAACTGTGACAAATACTCGTAAGGAATGTAATCATTTCTTTTCAGATTTATCATATCTGAAAAGCAAATATAGTCTGACAGATGATGTGACGTCAAGTGAATGGCTGCAAAGCACTTTTGGTCAAGTCTATTTGGATTGGGCCGAGTTTTTAGGATTTACCGCTGATGCAGAAAGAATGGTTGGTCAATACCTTAATGCAGCTGAAGGTATCGACTATAATAAAGGCGTTACGGTAACACCTGATTACGTAATTCCTGAAGATGGCTGGGTTAGCGGTTATACTTTTGAAAAGATAACAGCCCGTGAAGATGATCTTTTAGAACTTGGTATTGTAGGACGTGAAAAATCCAGTTTACCGGGACATTTCGAAGTTTATGGTTTTCCTAAAGATTTCCCGTATACCCCATATTACGTTAATGAAATGACTGATGAATTTATGGCGGCAGAAAACGCAACAGGAGTTTTCAATGGTATACACATGAAAAAGGAGAATGGGAAAATTTGGTTTAGCTATAAAGATCTTAAAGAAAAAGGCATAATAGACTGACTATCAATGAGGTTGGACTCAGCGCTTATCTCTTTGCTTAAAAAGTCTGGTTGTTAACAAAATGAGCTTTAAAAGAAATAATCAAAATAATAGAGTAGGGAAACCACTTTAATGGCTTCCCTCTCATCAAACTGCACATGTCCCACTGAGGTTATACGGTTTACCAACTGTGATTAACGTTATTCAAGTGCTCTGCGCCGCTTTTTGTGCCCACTGCATCTTGCGAATACGGTTAGGAGTATAAATACTCCTGACCTTTTCTTTGGTCGGGTGGTCGTGAATCCTGGCTACTCTTAGGCGCTGGAGAGTATACGCATCAATTGCTTTTATGTCTTTGCCCTAGGAGTTAAGAAAAAAACATCTGCTCTTCTGACTGTAACTCATGTTTTCCTTAATTGGGTAATAGACATTGAGAAAGGAATTTACTTACTCCGAATGATGATCCCCGTATCCATTGTTAAGCAAAGTAACGCGTAATCACCTGTATTGTAAGTTGTTATTTACAAAATCCATTTCAGAGCAGCCATAAACATGTGATTCAAATAAACAAGCCTGATTTTAAATTAGATGTTTATCGAACTCGCTTAATTTGGACGACAATTTTGACGACAACGACGCCAAAAAAAGTTTCAAAAAGGCATAACATCAATATTATCAAAAGCATCGAAACCCGCATCATATTAGGCCGCTAGAGGTTAACCAGTATCACGGTAAACTATAGGGATCGAATTCCCAAGCCTAGGGTCGTGAGTTCAAATCTTGTTATCTGCTCTATAAAGTAATATTAACGGGTTCAGGGTTTCCTGGTAAGGTATTATGGTATAAATCCAGAATGGTTAAGACTAATATGTCTGAAGTAGGCTACTCTGGGGAGGGGCGCAAAATAGTGATTTTTAAAAGGTAGCTTTAAATTGCAGGGTTTTATATAGTGTAAGGTCGCCTCCACCAATCAAACCCTCGAATGTGGTGGAGATACATAATGAAAGCCTTGAGGTACATAAGTTGTACGCCTCAAGGCTTTTTTTGTTGTTCAAGAAGAGATTTCCATCAGACCGTTACCTATAATTAGTAGTAGTGTTGTTTTTGTTAGAGAGTATAAGAAAGAGGGGGCTTTTGCATCTCCGTTACTGGTATTGGATTTGCCGATTTTCAAAGCCATTACGGTTCAGCACCAATTGGTATTCTCTGGAAGATGAAGGAGCCTTTGCCGGGTAGTTTGTGATGAAGAAGATGGTGAAGGTTTGATTTTAATGGGGCTTCATCAACTAGCACGGATAACGATTTAAAGGATGAATAGTGAAGACGAACAAGAACCCTTCGCGTGTGCCTCCGAATAAACCCTTGATGAGGGGCCACAGGCTGATGACGTCACAATTGGGGAATTGGGATTATACCCTGGCAAAACCTTTCTGTACCGCTTCGATTATGGTGATGAATGGGAGTATGTTATGAGTGGGAATATCACCCTTAGCGATAGGGTTTTTTATTATTGGTCAGTCCCAACTGATAGTTGATAACTGTTTAATAGAATTCGGCAAGTTTAATAAGCGAGGTACTCGGAATATCAAAGGCACCACTTTCATATCTTGAATAGGATAATGACAATAAAGAAGAAGCCCGCTGAGCAGCGGGTTTCTTCCCTTTTCGATCCGCCTCAGGCTTAAACACCAGGGATACAATATCTTATGTTATGGCCGTCCAGGTTGTTACATAGTAAAGCGTTGCTTTGTCCAACTGCTTGGTTCCAGTTAATAAAGGGAAACTATAGCTTTTCCAGTGTTCGGGAATGAAGACCAAAGAAGGAGGCGCCTAAAGAACTGAGTGCAGTTCAAAAGGCGCCTCCTTTTCTGTGGTCAAATTGCTTACGTCACCGGTGGATCGTAGAGATCGTTAGTGGTCATGTCAATCACCCTGATATCCCGTATCGCGGCCAGTTCGCCGCTAGGGCTGTTAAAAATATTCTTTGCTATAACCGTTTCCATCACAGTCTGGGCCTCAGACAGCGTCAGGTTCTCCCTCGGCTGTGGGACGGAAATAACGAAGGATTTGCCGTCGGTAGTAAGAAAAGTTAGTTTTAACACCTTGCTTGTAATAATTGCCATTTTAATAACCTCCTAAAGATTTGCTTTGACTTTTCATAGCCGGTCTTTCAGGCAGATTTTCCCGCTGCTTATTCATTAATAAGCTCCCAGTTTTTGCCGAGTACAACATTCAGCAGCGGATACTGGCTCAAACTTGATAGAGCCGCTGCAACATCATAGATGTCTTGACTCGTGGCTGTAGGCTTCACATAATTCAAGCTTTTCTTCCGGGTCTCCGGGCCGCCTGCCGGCGTAGTCCCGGTTTGGTATTTTGTTGTCAGTATCGAATCCAAAGTTATCTCTGTCACCGCCATGGTTTATCCCTCCCTTCAGCAGTTTGACAAGCTGAGCTTGTTCACTCTTGTCCTAATATACTATGAGAATGATTGACCGCCTGCTACAGGCTTGGGGGCATTAAAAAGATTCTAAAAAGGGAAGTACCCTGCTGTCTCGACCAAACAACGGGGTACTTCCCTAGATTAAAAAGCCTGACGACTGAGGTTGTCACACTCTTAAGCCTGACCACATATCCTATGAGTGTAATTAGCCCCAAGGAGTGTGGATACATGACTGATACAGTAACTGATGTCATCAGCGGACGCACCACCCAGGTAATCGCGGCCGAAATTAACTTGATCAAATACCAGGTTGAGAGGATTTACCTTGCCGCCGCCGTCGAGATCGGAAGGCGGCTGACGGAGGCCAAGGCCCTGCTCAAGTATGGAGAATGGGGCAAGTGGCTGGAGGAGTCGGTCGATTTCTCCCAGAGCAGGGCCAATAAACTGATGCGTATCTTCAAAGAGTACGGAGCCGAACAGCTTACCTCCTCAAATTCGGATCCGGATCCGAATTTGAACTACAGCCAGGCGGTGCTTCTTTTAGGGATCCCAAAGGAGGAACGGGCGCAATTCATCATCGATATGGATATCGAGGGAATGACCAAACAGGAACTCAGGCAAGCGGTCAATGAACGGACGCAGACCCTGCATGAAAAAGACCGGGTTTTACAGGAAAAAGACCAGGCCCTGCAGGAGAACGCAGACCTCCAGAAGACAGTGGAAGACCAAAGCGGTATCATCACCGAGCTGACTACGGAGCTTGCCAATCTGAAGGTCCAATTGGAGAACGTCAAGACGTCCAAAGCGGAACTCGATAAAACGGCCAGGCAGCTGAAGGATTCGCTGGAATCGCTCCAACAAAGCTCATCCGCCAAGGGCTACGAGAGGATGAAAACGAACTTCATTAATACCGCGCTCAAGGTCAGGGCCAACCATATCGCCTTCCTTTGTGAAAACCTGGATAAAACCATTAAGGATGTGAAGCAAGAGCTGCTCAAAATCGCCCCCAATGACAAGGAGACGTATATCACTTATAAGAATAAAGTTTACGATCTTTTGAATGTGTGGCTTAAGGACGAGACGTGGAGCGGGCAAGCTCGTCCCGGAGGAGATGCGCAGTAAGGAATGGTGGATGATGAAGAGGAAATATGTTTTCTGGGCCATTATAGAGCGGGATAAAATAAGCGGCAAATATACGGTTGTTTTTCCGGACCTGCCGGGCTGCGGTTTCGAAGGGGAGGATTTTATCCAGGCTTATTACTGGGCCGGGCCCAGGCTGGGGTTTCATTTATGTATGATGGACAGAGAGCATGAGCAAATCCCCGAAGCTTCGGATACTTCAGGCTGGGAAATCTCGGCGGACGCTGTCGTTGTTCCGGTAGCGGCGGATCTGCAGGAGTACGGTTGCATGTACGGTCCCAAATTCGCCAGAAAAGCCATCGGGTTTCCCAGCTGACTCTTCCAATTGGGGACAAAAGGCAGGCCGATTTCTGCGCAGGACATTCGGGAGGTATTGAGGGAGAAGCTGGGGATTGACATGCTGCCTGAAAACGCACATGCCAATTGAATCTTGGTGCAGAAATGTACCCAGAATGGTGGTTAAAGAAACAAGAGCGCGTCCCCGAGTAGGGCACGCTTTTTTAATCCATCATTTTACCTCATTGAATTTTTTGACCCCATTTGTTATAAAAGCCAAACTTTTCTACCACGTTTTGTCATCTTTGTCAGAGATTCGGCCGAAAGCCCCTTAAAAGAGAGAATTCGCTTCGTATTAAAGAATAGGAGGAAGGCATACCAGAATGGGAAGAACAATCCGTTGTTGTGTTGGAAGGGGACTCGGAAGCACGAGAGGATTTCTTGAGTGTTTCTAGGCGTTGATGAGGGCAGACTCTAGATTTCACTTTAACAATGTATTTAATAAAGAATACATATAGGTGGACATAGAACCTATTATGGTTATTCTGTGGAATGCTTTATTGCGTAACGTCTATATGAAAACCTGTAGGAACTACCTGGAAAATATATTTGTTTACCCTGTAGTATATACAGATTTAAATAAACTGGAACAATATTATAATATATACAAGTATATACAGTTCAGGTGTATAAATATATTAATCCCTATATTTGGATATTATCTGTCTCTTGAGAATGGACTATCATATTCACATTTAGCGTTGGATCATTTTCAGGGGGTCAGGGACGACAAATACGTCCTTGGAAAAAAGTAGTTCATCCGCTAAGAGAAAAAAGTGATCTAAAAAGATTCGAGAGGGGGAATTTCTACATGAAAAAAGCAAAAAAAGCTTTAGCTTCATTAGCTATTGTTGGTATGGCACTCACTATGATCCCATTTAATGCTTTTGCTGAAGGTGTAGCGGCGAATCGTATAGGTGGAGCAACTGCCGCGCAAACCGCGGTATCAATCGCTGACCAAACAGGCTGGACGGGTACAGCAATTCTTGCATCCTCAACCTCGTATGGTATGGTTGATGCACTGACTGCTGGGCCGCTGGCTACATTCCTTAAAGCTCCTATCCTTCTGACCGGGGCTGGAAACGTATTGGATGCTGACACCAAAGCTGAACTCATAAAACTCAAGGTCACAAAGGTTTATGTTACAAGTGGTACTGCTGTGATCAGCCAAGCTGTAGTTGATGTTTTAAAAGGCATGGGTATTACGGTTGAGTCTCTCGCTGGAGTTGACCGATTTGCCACATCTGCGAATATCGCTCGAAAACTGGTATCTCTAGGTGCTACAGTAAGCAAAGTAGCTGTTGCTTACGGCTGGCTGAACCAGGACGCGCTCTCCATCGCATCGATTGCCTCTGCTCAGACTGAACCAATTCTCTTAACCGAAAGAGACACAATTCCTGCTAGTGTTAAAGCGTTCCTGAGTGCAAATGCGAGTGTAACTGCAACGGATTTAATTGGTGGAACAGCCGTGATCAGTGATGTTGTAAAGGCTCAGCTTCCAAGCGCAACTCGCTATTACGGAAATACAGCCTATGATACGAACATCGCAGTGCTTAAACAATTTGACAATGTTTTGAAGTATGAGTATGTACTCGTAGCAAACGGGGAAACAGCGATTGACGCTTTGGCTGGTGCACCTCTTGCTGCTAAGTATAATGCTGGCATTGTTCTCACTGACGGATCAGAGAATGAAGATACAACTTATGTAAGTAGCAAACTTTCCCCGACAAGTATTGTAACCGCTTTAGGTGGTACAGCTGTTGTTCCTGATGGTGTTCTTAACCGTATTCTTAAAGGTAGAGCTAAAAACCCTGCAACCCCTGCTACGCCTGTAACACCTGGTAGCGGAGGTAGCGGAGGCAGCGGAGGTAGTGGAGGCAGTGGAGTCAACGAAGGAGGAGGTTCATCATCTACGGCAAACCTTAACCAAGTTGTTACGCAAATTATGTCCTACCGTGGGTATCTTAATCAGAACGAAAAAGATTCCATTAATGAAGCCAGAACAAAATTGACGGCTGCAGTGCAAGACGGGGCTTTAACCGATGCCGCTGAAGGACTGATGACAGATCAAGTGGTTAGTGCATTTAAAGCTAAAGGTGTTACAAGAGCTGAGGTAAAAGCAAAAATCATCGAGGCATTAGAAGGTTTTAGAGAGATCAACTATTCTAGTGACGCAAACGATTTGAAACAGGCACTTAATGATTTTGAAAGAAATAATTTAGACACATTCAACATCCTCTTCCCAGGCATTAAAGTAAATGAGTTCTATGGTTTCGCATTGGCAATGCAAGAAGAGCTTAAAAACGTAATCGAAGACGAGCTTGTAGTCGATTACGAAAATGGTAATATATCTGCGTTATCAGATCTCGTAAACAGTTCAGGTACAGAACTGAAGGAAAAACTTATTGGATGGACGAAAACTGCTACGACCAATGTTATCAAGAAAAGCGCGTACCAGGTTTTTGATGAAAAGCTCGCAGACAATGGCTGGAATATAGATATGCTTGTTAAAGCTCAGCGTCAGGTTGGGGCGGTTATTGATCCAGCGAATGCCGCAGAAAAAGCCATGGCTATGTCGGTTATCCGTTCTCAAATCGTTACCAAAATCAACGAAACTACCTGTACTTCGGATTCGTTGGAACCTTATACATTAGCTAATAATGATAATACACCTGTTCTATCTGTCGAAGGGATAAATACTTATGGATTTAATCTTGCAAGTATGCTTGTTTGGGCAAGCTCCAATCCTATGATTGCGACTGTTGCCCAGGATGGTTCAAAAATTCAAGGCCTCACTACAGGTACTGCCGAGATTACTGCTTCTAGGAATGGTAACGAGTTAGTAAAGTTCACAGTGAAATTAGAGTAATGGGTTTCGTGTGGAAGAAGACATAACCTGTCCCATACAGAGAGTTGGGAATTCCAACTCTCTGTTTTTCACTACTAATCTAAGGAATTTTACATGAGAAAAGGCCGTATGATGTACGGCCTTTTGATTCTCGAAGACAGACTTTCCAAATAACGAACAATATTTAAATTACAAGAAAAAATAAATTAATCCTAAATATTAAAATTTCGAACAAGTTTAGAAGGCGAATCTAGGAGGTCAAAATGGAACAGGAAACAAGGGGCGGAGAGAAGATTCAATTGGCATATTCATTAATTACTATAGAACAAACGAAATCTCCAATTTCAGAGGCTTATCGAACGCTCAGGACGAACGTTCAGTTTACGGATGTGGATTCAGAAACCAAGAAAATCATGATAACAAGCTCCGGACCTCGGGAAGGAAAATCGTCCACGGTTGCTAATCTTGCGGTGAGTATGGCACAAACTGGGAAATGCGTTCTTGTGGTCGATGCCGACCTACGCAATCCCACTCAACATAAACTATTTGGCTTAGATAATAGACAAGGGTTGTCAGTTGCCCTAGTTCAGGAACAAGATTACAGAAACTATATTAGGGAAACAGCTGTCCCTGGCGTAAAGGTTCTTACGGGTGGCCCCATTCCTCCTAATCCTGCAGAGCTTGTGGGTTCCAATCGGATGAAGCGTTTGATCAAGGAATTTAGTGAGGAATATGACATAGTCCTTATCGATACCCCTCCCGTTATAGCAGTGACCGATGCCGCAGTTCTTGCTCAGGAAGTTGACGGGGTCATCTTGGTCTTGGCCTCAGGAGAAGTGAACAAAGATTATGCGCTAAGAGCTAAAGAATTGTTGGATAAAGTGGGCGCCAAGATCCTTGGGGCCGTTCTCAATAAAGCGGACTTAAAAACCGGTGAATACAACTATTACTACTACTATCACGGGTCTGACGATTCAAATAAGAAGAAGCAAAAGCGCCAAAAAGATCGCTAAAAAAATAAGCAACCCTCCTCCTCCACTGTACTGACGGATGGGCTGCTTATTTTTTCGTCTTAATATACAGTACCTTCTTTTCATATTCACCTCAATGGTGGCATCATGGCTAGTAGTTAGGTATATTAATATATATTTGACTCTCAGCTGAAACGGTGAGGGTGATTCTGTAGTTGACAGATCGTGAGAGTATACGGTAAATTTGCTCTATGGACAAGGCACTAAGTGAGAGACGAGAGGTATCATCCCCCTTCAATGAGACCTTGGACAAACAAGTAACAACATTTTTTTGGATTATAAAACTTATACTATATGTAGGAGATGAAAAAGGATGAGTTTAAAGATTCAGCTCGATTGTTCAAATATTAATTGGGATTGTGTATCTCAAACTTTGAAAAAAGTTGGAATGGCAAGTTTCACTGCAGAAATTCACAAGAAAGCTTTTGAAAATAGCTATACAGTGGTATTTATTTTTGACGATGATAAACTAATTGGTTTTGGTCGTGCGCTTTCAGATGGGGCATATCAAGCTGCCATATATGATATAGCAATATTACCGGAGTACCAAGGTAAAGGGATAGGAAGACTAATAGTGAATAATATTATAAAGACACTTCCAAAATGTAATTTCATATTATATGCTGCACCAGGTAAAGAAATATTCTATGAAAAGCTAAACTTTAAGAAAATGAAGACAGGGATGGCATTATTTTGTAATGTCACTGAAATGAAGAAGAAGGGTTTTACAGAATGACCAAAACTTACCGGTACTGATTTTATCTCATCATGATAAAGAACATGAGTTTAGTAAACTATTTCCCCGAGGAACAAAGTTTCCGCAGGTTGATGCAATCAGAGATACACTTAAAGTCATGGATCTAGACGGACTAAAACAAATCAATCAGCACATTGTCAAAAAGACAGTTGAGAATAAGGTTTTCAGATGAAAAGTGAATAAAGGGGGCCTATTGGAACATGGATAAACTAAGGTATCCCATCGGGCAATTTAATATTTCAGAAGAGGTTAGTTTGGATCAGGTTGATAACTTTATTGCCCAAATTGAGGCTGTGCCAAAATTACTTGTCAATTCAGTTAAAGATTTGTCTTATGAACAATTAAGTTCTCCCTATAGACCAGGAGGGTGGACAATTCAGCAAGTTATTCATCATCTGGCAGATAGTCATATGAACGCATACATCAGAGTGAAACTTGCCTTGACTGAGGACTTCCCCACAATAATACCGTTCAATGAAGCATTATGGGCTGAACTTGAAGATGCTCGTGCCTTACCAGTCGATGTATCACTTAAGCTTATTGAAACTCTTCATTTTCGATGGGTCTTTTTATTGAGGTCGTTATCACCTGCTGAACTCAATCGTCAGTTTCGTCACCCTGATGCCGGTGATCTAAGTATTAGAAAGACAACAGCGTTATTCGCTTGGCATGGCAATCACCACTTGGCGCATATTATGAATTTCAGAAAGAACATCGGTCTTTAGCCATTAAGAATTGCTTCCAATCTGTGACTGATAGTGTAAGAGTTTGTTGAATATAAACGGTGACAAGTTATTTTGGACGGTGGATTTTATTGGTGCAATAAAAATTTAGGGATGATGAATCGAGGAATGAGGATGAAAAAGAGTAATTCGTCAAATGGATATATCCTCATTTAATGGTATTTTAGAAGCTGATGAAACTTATTTCCTTTACTCAGAGAAAGGAAAAAGTGGAATCACTCATCGCAAGCCCAGGAAACGTGGCGGTGCCGCCAAATTCAGAGGTATTAGTCGAGAACAAGTTTGTGTTCTTGTCGCCCGTGACCGTGAGAAGAACACAGTTTCTAAGGTATCTTGCCAAGGTCGTATCTCTATAAAACAAGTGAATAAGCTCATTGGTTCAAAGGTTTCAGAATCTGATGTTGAAGTTGTTGAGTTATATGACAATAATGGTATACTACAGAGTGATTTGAATGATTTGCGGAGATATGGAAGCGTGTTTAATGAAGCTTCTTTTGTTGATATAGTACAGTAGGTAATGGTCTGACCCCCACAGAATGGGACAACAATTCTGAGAATAACAAAAGGGTCCTGCTCGGCAGGGCCCCCTTTGTATTCTATTCGCAAACCTTACCAGGATTAAGAATGTTTTTAGGGTCGAAGGCTAGTTTGATGTTTCTCATAAGTTCGACGTATTCCGGTTCATATTGGTCGAACATATAGCCTTTTTTGGCATAGCCAATGCCATGTTCCCCGGATACGAGTCCTTCGAGTTCTCGGGATTTTTTATACATCGCAGCAAAGACTTCATCAAGTTTCTCTTTCCATTCTGCGTCTGTTAGAGCATCTTTTAAGACATAGACGTGTAAATTACCATCCCCTGCGTGGCCGAAACTGCGAATTCTAACATTAAACTGTTCTTGGAGAAGATCAGTGTATTTGATAAATTCAGCAACTTTGTTGCGGGGAACAACGACGTCACATTCGTCCATGTCAGTAGTTGTGGCTTTTACTGCTTCTAGGAACGCACCCCTGGCTGACCAAACGGCTTCTTTTCGCTCATCCGTGTCGATGATGAAGGCATCAAGTGCCCCTTCTTCCAGGCAGATGTTAGCGACTTTCTCATAGTCACTTTCCAGTTCTTCGGTGCTATTGCCATCAAAGGTCAATAAGAGATAAGCGTCGGAAGTGTTATCTGGGAATTTTTTGCCCAGAAACTCCTCAGCAGCTAGAATGACTTCTCTTTGCATAAATTCGATGGCTGTGGGGATGGATTTTGATTTGATGATTTTTGGAACCGTGCTAATGGCACTATCGAGATCAGGAAAGGGGAGTAATAGAGATATAGCTTTCTTTGGCAGAGGAATCAGTTTTAAGATCACTTTAGTCACGATACCTAAGGTTCCTTCTGAGCCGCAGATTAAGTCTTTTACGCTGTAGCCGGAGGAATTCTTAACAACTTTTCCGCCTAAGTTGATAACTTTACCGGTAGGTAGAACGATTTCCAGTCCTCGAATATAATCTCTAGTCACGCCATACTTTACAGCTCTCATGCCCCCGGCATTAGTGTTGATATTACCTGCAATCGTGGCGGATTTTTCCCCAGGGTCTGGTGGATAGAACAAATCATGTTCTTCGACATACTTGCTGATTTCCATCAAGAGCACGCCAGGCTCTAGGGTAAGGGTTAGGTTTTCTTCGTCGAGTTCAAGGATCTTATTCATGCCGCACATATTCAGCATGATTCCCCCGAAGATCGGAACGGAGGCACCCACTAGCCCGGTTCCTGATCCTCGTGCTACGACTGGGATATTGTTTTCATAGGCATAGCTCATGATTTTTGAGACCTCATCGGTGGATAGAACATTGACTAAAACCTCCGGTCGTTGGCTGATACCACCTAATTCATCATGACTAAAATCTTCGCTGATGGTTTCTCCGGTATAAACTCGCTCTTCTCCTAAGAGTGAAACTAAAAACTCTCTATCTTTAGCATCCAGCGCTTTATAGTTGTTCATGAAATTACCTCCGATTTACTGTCAGATTATCTATCAGATTCTCGACGTCATTCCCCTTATTAATTGTGAGACACTCCCTTACTACAAGTGGTGTTCCAATTCTGCAACGTTCAGCTATTAGCTAAACTAGTTTACTAACGCGCGCAGGCCAGGAGCTTTGAGCCCTTAATATCCTCAATGAGTTGAGGAACAACTTCATAGAGATCTCCGATGATTCCGTAATGAGCAATATTAAAGATGGAAGCAAGGGGGTCTTTATTGATAGCAAAAATTTGTTCAGAGCTGTTCATGCCCGCTGTGAACTGAACTGCGCCTGAAATTCCGAGGGTAATGATCAGTTTAGGCTTGACCGTTCTCCCGGATAAACCGATTTGTTGTTTGGCATTAATCCAACCTGCTTCAACTAAGGGGCGAGTGCCTGCTATTTGTGCGCCTAATAATTGAGCTAATTCCTTAATCATGGCCATGTCTTTCTCGGATTTTAAAGCTCGTCCGACAGCAATAATCACTTCGGCATCTGAGATGTTTTCTTCGATCTGCTTGTGGGTTACCTTCAAAACGTTGATAGAGGAGACCAATTGTTGGGGATCTAATTGGCAGAGAGTAATCTTACCACTGGGCTCACATTGTTTTTCGGGAGCATTCATGACCTTATATCGTACAGTTGCCATTTGGGGCCTCGTGTTAGGACAGATGATCTGGGCCATAATGTTTCCGCCGAAAGCGGGTCTGATTTGAACCAGGTCGGTATTTTCTTTCATTTCAAGGGTGGTACAATCAGCGGTTAAGCCGGTTCGAAATCTTGCCGCGACTCTGGGTGCCAATGAGCGGCCAATTGTTGTTGCCCCCACCAGTAAGGAGGATGGTTTAATCCTCTGGATAAAGTCCTCAAATGCTGCTGTATAAGGTTCAATGCGGAAATGCTTTAATTCTTCGTAATCATAGACAAAGACCTCGTCGACGCCATAGTGAAGTAACTCTTGAGCTTTGTCTTTAATGTTATAGCCGATAAAGACGCAATAAACAGGGAAATTGACGACGGAGGCGAGTTCTTTAGCCTTACCGATCAATTCCAGGGTTACGGGATGGATTTCCCCTTCCACGTGGTCAACGTAGACTCCGATGCCCTTCCATGAGTTTTTATCGACGGTCGTGGCTGCGTCTTCAATAAATTCCATAACCCCTTGGGGACCCTTTTTTACACAAAGTTTGCACATTTTACAGCCTGCGGTGATTTCAAGGGTTCCATTCTTATGCTCAAGGGCACCAAATGGGCAAATATCGACTAAGGCTTGAATGTTGGATTCGTTCAATTTTTCTTGGTGACAAATTAACGTACTCATGGCTCTACCTCCTCTAAACGAACTTTAATTGTTTGAGTTTATCCGCGATTTGAGCACTAAGCTCTGCTGAGGTGCCTGTCCAAGTTTCTCGATCCGAATTAACCGACGGGGGAAAGATTCGTTCAACCTGAGTCGGCGATCCACTTAACCCATAGCGAGTTTCATTGTTATCTTGAAAATCCTTGAAGGTGATCATTCTAATTTCTCGGTCTTTGGTACTCAGTTTTTTCTTGTAGGAGGGAAGTCGAGGCTGAAAAATGTCCTTTTCGACAGTTAAGAGACAAGGGAATTGAATTTCAGCGACTTCTATTGTATTGGCCATGTCCATTTCCACTTGAATGGACGTATCTTTAAGGTCGACGATGCTCAAGACATTAGCGATATGAGGTATGCCGAGATATTCAGCCATTTCAGGGCCGACCTGGGCAGTGTCTCCATCGGTTGTTTGCTTACCACAAAGTATGAGGTCGAAGTCGTCCAGTTGGCGAACCCCTTGGGAAATTGTGTAGGAGGTTGCTAGGACGTCTGCTCCGGCAAATTTGCGGTCCGAAACCAAGGCACCTTCGTCGACACCCATCATAAAGGCTTCTCGAATGACCTCCTTAGCTTGTGGGGGTCCCATACTAATAACTTGGATCGTTCCACCTTTTTGTTCTTTGAGCTTTAAGGCTGTTTCTATAGCAAATAAATCGTACGGGTTCATTTTGGAATCCACACCATCTCGTTTTAAGACACCTGTTACTGGATCAACGTCAATCTTTGAGGTTCCGGGTACTTGTTTGATACACACGAGAATTTTCATGCTCAACCTCCCACTTAATAATACGATAATAATGATCAAAGACGTTTAATGGTCAGACCACCAGGCCATATTTTTCATAATAGCACAAGATTCAGACCTGTTCAAAAACAAGTTTTCACAAGCTCACAAGAGGGTCTAACCCCCACACAATGGGAAACTATTCTGACGTTAAAATGTATCTGTGTTAAACAGAGATAAACAAATGTGTTAAGGACAGCGGTTTAAAATGCTGTTTGAAAAGGTCGCTTCAAAGAGCTTATGATCAAGAAATACAAAAACCCCATTCGCCACAAGCGTTTGAGTGTTCAATAATATCCATCTTTACTTAGATATCTGCAATTAGATTCGGGTAGAGTGCTTTCCCTTTTTTAGGTGTAACATAAGAGAGATTGAAAAACAGACTATTTATTTTTGAACACTAATGTTAAAATAAAACAGTCATAATCTTGTATTTGACTCTTTCATGTTTTGCACTAATCGAGTTTAGGGGAGGAATAGTATGAACCCTAAAGAATGCTATAATAGCTTATTCGCACAGAAGCTAATTGAAGAATTAGAAAAACGTAATATAGAAGGATTAATTTGGGCTTGACAAGTATAGCGATATATGAATAGACTTAATAGAATTGATAGAGGTGCATCATATAATCAGTACCCGAAGTTGTTAAGGTTTACGTAAGACCGTAGCTTCGGTGAAAGGTGTAGATGCCGAAGTTGGTCCCATTTACGTGGGGACTGGGCTGGTTGAACAAAATAAGATTTGTTCAACTGTCGCGTATGCGGAGAGCTATCTATATTACAGCGTGATTGAAAAATCATAGGGTAATTTAGTAGCTGATTCCGTATCAGCTATTTTTTTATATAAAAGGAGAGGTAGAATTAGTATGAAAAAGAACACTGTTTTCAAAGGTATCGCCACTGCTCTCATCACTCCTCTGGACGAAACAGGAATTAATTATGAGCAGTTGGGCAAATTGATCGATTGGCAAATTGTAGAAGGGATTGACGCTCTGGTAATTTGTGGAACGACAGGTGAAGCGTCGACCCTAACTGACGCCGAGCACAGAGCGGCAATTACATTTGCAGTTCAGCACGCAGAAGGCAGAGTGCCGATCATTGCTGGCACAGGTAGCAATGACACCGAATACGTGCATGACCTCACACATTGTGCCTGCGAAGCGGGTGCGGAAGCAATGCTCGTAGTTACCCCTTATTACAACAAGGCTACACAAAAAGGCCTGATTAAAATGTTTACTCAAATTGCCGACAAGAGTACTAAGCCTATCATTCTCTATAATGTGCCTTCAAGGACAGGTATAAACATTGAGCCTGCAACCTACGAAGTATTAGCTGAACACGAAAATATAGTAGGGATTAAAGAGGCAAATGGCAACATTTCTAAAATTGTTGAAACCATGGCGCGTGTGCATGGCAAGCTTGATTTGTATTCAGGCAACGACGATCAGATAGTTCCACTTATGGCGCTTGGTGGGGTTGGCGGCATTTCTGTGCTTTCTAACATTATGCCGGCACAGACACGTGAGATTTGCACCCGTTTTTTTAATGGTGACATTACAGGCAGTGCAGAGCAGCAATATAAACTTTACCCCCTTATAGACGCACTGTTTTGTGAAGTAAACCCTATTCCGGTCAAGGCGGCTATGGCAGCTATGGGTTTCTGCAAGGATTATCTCAGATCCCCTCTCACTACAATGGAGGATATATACCGTGAAAAGTTATTATCTCTTATGAAAGCACATGGATTAAACGTTTGAGGAAGGTCATTAGGGGCGAGACCAGCAAATCAATACGCCAATAGGGTAGTTTCGCTCATCTCTGGACCGAAAAGTGATACATGTTGGAGAAGCCTTGGTTTTTAGATTTGAATGGCGAGTTACAAAACGGAAGCCTTGAGGTACATTAAGTTGTAAGCCTCAAGGCTTTTTTGTATTTCAAGGGACCATCACGGAGTTCATATAAGTGGCTTTCTCAAAGTGCAGAAAATGAAAGTATGAACTGAGGGTCTTGGCGTACTGTGAGTTTTAGGCTCAATGAGTAGTCTTAATGGGCAAACAATCAAATTAATTAAAGAAATCTGTTCAAAAACTTCTATCTGGAGCTTAAATGTTGATACAGGCTTATTTCTGTTAGAATCCTGTTAGAACACCCTGATAAAATCATAATAGAAGCACCGTCAAGAAATAGATTACCCCAATTAAGCCGATTAAAGTTTATATCAACAATATAATTGAGCATCAGCCAATAAGGTTTTCTAAGATTTAATATAGGAGGAGCAAAATGGAACAAGACAAAAACAAATTAACTCGCCGAAGCTTTCTAGCTTATATGGGGTTAGGAACGGCTTCGATGGCGGCAATGTCCGTCGGTTTCGGAACCCTGGCGGAAAAAGCAGAAGCTGCAGAAAAAAGCAATGATTTATTCAATGGAAGTACTAACATGTTTTCCGCTAAATTTAACCCCATTCAGCCTTCGGATATGGATGAACTGGTTTTGCCTTCAGGATTCAAATATGATGTGGTGGCAGCTTATGGCGATCAGATAAATGAAAAAGGGGATACCTTTGGTTTCAATCCGGCTTCTCCCTGTTTCTTTCCTTTGAACGATGCCCCGGTAAACGATTCTAATGTCCACGGAATCCTTTGGGTTAACCATGAATCAGGCAGTTCCGTATGGGTTGAGGGAACGAAACAATCAGGCCATTATGCCACAGACCAGGTGAATAAGTTATTGTACAACATGGGAGGTACTCTCCTGGAAGTGTCAAGAGATAAAAGTGGGGTTTGGCATATGGTCGGCAATTCCACATATGCTCGTCGGATAACCGGTTTGGATCGGTTTGAGTTTACAGGTCCGGCCCGGGGGGCGAAAGCCGTAGGTGGTGCTGCAATAGTTCAGGGTACCTTGGCAAATGCCGCCGCCGGGAAAACCTTATGGGGCACGGTACTCTCCTGTGAACGTCATTTTGAGGATACCTGCCGAGTTGCAGGTTTTAACTCAACCCACTACGGTTGGATCGTTGAAGTTGACCCGTTTGACAGCACTTTCAAATTAAGGAAGCATACCTCCCTGGGACGCCTGCACCACGGAAATGCTGCCATGGGATTAAGTAAAGACGGAAAAGTTGTGGTATATACCGGAGACGATGTAAGCGGCGGTTGTATATATAAGTTTATTAGCAAGGGGGAATTTGACCCGGAAAAGGGCAAAGCCAATTCGGAGCTGCTCACGGAAGGCGCGCTTTATGCAGCGGATATGGCAAAGGGCGAATGGATCCCGTTAATTATCGATAAAGTTAAAGCCTGTCTTAACGATTATCAATTTAAACTCCCTGATACACTTAAGCAAACAAGAGAAGTGCTGCTGGGAATGTATAACGAACCGGCAGATATTTATGTTTATCCCCGGGAAGCTGCTCTGATTCTAGGCGCCACCCCTACAGTCCGGCCTGCCGATATAAAAATACACCCTTCTGATAACTCCCTGTTTATAGCGCACACAAATGATTATAGCAAAGGCAGCCTTCACGGTCATATTGTCCGTTGTATTGAGGAGGATGGTGATCTTGGAGCGATAAGATTTGAATTTGAATTCTTTACTGCCGGCGGGCGTCAAGTCGGCTTCAGCTCGCCAGGCAAGTTATCCCTTGACGACAATGGGAATATTTGGGTACAGAGCGATATTTCTTCCGACAGGATCGGTAAAGGGGCCTGGGCGAAGTTTAAAAACAACGGAATGTACCTGGTCGGAAAAGCCTATCCCGTCTCGGGGGGAGTACCGCAGTTTGCTTCCGCTCCAAGAGAAGCCGAATTCTCCGGCTCCTGGATTACACCGGACGAGGGGACTTTATTCCTGACTGTACAACACCCCGGTGAACAAACTGAGGTGGCCGCTAATCCCACTAGCATGTGGCCGCACCGGCCAGGGGACTCCGGTCCTCGCCCGGCTCTGGTTGCCATCACCGGCCAGTAAGCATTTAAGTGAGGAAAAACGCATGTTAAGACTTGTTCAAGCGCTTCCGGAGGATGAAACATTCTTAGTTCAAGTATATGCCGGCACCAGGGCAGAAGAAATGCGCAACTGGGGATGGAGTGAGCAGGAAAACGAAAAGTTTGTGAGTATGCAGTACCGGTTTCAGGTGCAAGCCTATCGAATGAAATACCCAGAGGCCGATTGGTATGTGATATTAATGAACAAGCAGCAAGCAGGAAGGCTGATTGTTGCCCGGACTGACGATGCTATCGTGTTGGTGGATATCTCTTTGTTACCCTCTTTTCGTAACCAGGGGATAGGTACCTTTTATTTAAAATCATTGCAGCGTGAGTCGGAAGCATGCCTCAGGCCGGTTGTATTGCGCGTACTTGTCTCAAACCGGGCTCGTTTGCTGTATGAACGGTTAGGTTTCTGTATTACTCAACAAAGTGATTTGCTTTATAACATGGAATGGCATCTTAGCTATATGCAAAATTTAAATTAACTTACGGGGTGGTATCTTTGCTAAATAATTCTTTATCAGCTTTTCAAACGGTGACAGGCAGCAAATTTGAAGTCATATTGGCGTCGGGAAATGTTCCGCTTGTGTTGTCAAAGATAATTGACCATGGCTCGACATCTGCCCACGAGCAGTTTTCCTTAATCCTGCTTGGACCGGGTACTCAATTTCTGCCTCAGCAGATTTACTCTCTTAGGCATGAATCACTGGGAGAACTCGAATTGTTTTTAGTTCCGGTAGGGCGGGAATCCGCTGGGAGTTATCAATACGAAATTGTATTTAACTGTTTTATTGATAAATAATTTTATAGATATTTATTAGAGAGGAGACTGGATATGGCTCAACCCTATGTTGGAGAAATCCGTATGTTTGCCGGGAATTTTGCCCCTGCCGGTTGGATGTTTTGTGAAGGTCAGCTGCTTCCTATCAGTGAAAACGAAACCCTTTTTCAATTAATTGGTACAACATACGGCGGCGACGGGATGTCAACCTTTGCGCTGCCGGATTTAAGAGGCCGTATCCCCATTCATCAGGGTAACGGTTATATATTAGCTGAGACGGGCGGTGTTGAAGAGGTGACACTTACCGTTCAGCAGATACCTGCCCACACACATCCTGCACAGGCTCAATCCGGGCCGGGCGACACCAACAACCCGGAAAACGCGGTCTGGGCCAAGTCGAATTTTTATCAGTATTCTGACCAGGCAGATAATTTGAAGAATATGAATCCTGGATTATTAGCTTCCACGGGGGGAAGCCAACCTCACTCTAATATGATGCCTTACCTTTGTGTAAGTTTTATTATTTCGCTTTTTGGAATTTTTCCATCCCCGACTTAAAGGAGGAAACAAAATGGCCGAACCATTTCTAAGTGAAATCAGACTTTTTTCCATTGTATTTGCACCAAAGGGCTGGGCCCTTTGTAACGGCCAACTTCTACCAATAAACCAAAACCAGGCTTTATTTTCCCTATTAGGAACCACTTTTGGAGGCGACGGCAGGGTTAATTTCGCCCTTCCTGACCTGCGGGGACGGGTGCCCTTACATGTTGGTGGTGAGCATACACTTGGAGAGGGAGGCGGGGAACAGGCTCATACGTTAAGTATAAGCGAGCTCCCTTCGCACACCCATAATCTACTTGGCAGCGGAAATCAAGCTATGACAAAGGACTTTGAAAATAACATCTGGGCTACAACGATGGCAAGTACCTATCATAAGACAGCTAATTGTGCCTTGAATGCTCCAGCCTTAACGAATGCAGGAGGCTCTCAGGCTCATCAAAACATGCAACCTTTTTTGACCCTTAGTTATTGTATTGCTTTACAGGGGATTTTCCCCTCGCCTAATTAAGGAGGTAGTTAACAATGGCTGATCCGTTTATCGGAGAAATACGTATATTCCCTTTTAATTTTCCTCCCAAGGGTTGGGCTTTTTGTGACGGCCAGCTGCTGCCACTATCTCAAAATACAGCTCTGTTCGCCCTTCTCGGAACCACTTACGGGGGAGATGGGAAAGCCAACTTTGCCTTACCTGACCTTCAGGGTATGGCCCCTATGCACCCTGGTCAGGGCTCAGGCTTATCCCCTCATGATCTGGGGGAGACTAGCGGTTCAGATACGGTGAGCTTGCTTGTTTCCGAACTGCCGGCACATTCTCATCAGGTTGTAGGAAATGCTGGAGAAGGGTCCAAGGAAAGCCCAGACAGTGCTTTGTGGGCTCACCCAAGAGGCCGCAGAACCGGAAATACTTATACCAGTGATCTGACGACTAACTTAAAATCGATGAGCAATCAGGCTATAGCCCCAACTGGGGGTAGTCTGCCTCACAATAACCTGCAGCCTTATCTGACTTTTTATTTCTGCATTGCTCTGCAGGGCGTTTTTCCATCTCGTCCATAACGAGACTACATTGGGAATGGAAAATTCTCTTATGTCCGGAAATATCCGAAGAAATTCGCCGGAGAAATGAGGAATCTGAAATGAAAATCAGTTTGAAACATTATTGGGCAAGTGCCGAACTGTCATTGAACCTGGGCCAATTTACAGAAAATGCTCTTGCCATTCTCTTTGCAATGGTTGCTTTCTTAGTGTTTTTGCCTGGGACGGTTTTTGCTGCAAATTATACTGTCACTAACTATAGTGACTCCGGCGCAGGCAGCCTTAGATCGGCAATTGAACAAAGTAATTCAGCAACAGGTCCAAATACTATTATTGTGCCGACTGGTACGTATACACTCTCTTCAGGCCCACTGGAGATTTTGAACCATGTTACCATTATCGGGGCTAATGGTGACTTGGAGGGTGATGCAGCTAAAACTATTATTCAGGCCTCAGATAGTGTGGACACCGCTAATACGCGTGTGTTTGATATTAATCCGCTTCAGGATGCTACCGGGTATAATGTTGCCTTAAAAGCCCTGACTATTCGCAATGGGAACGTAGGTGCGGGAAGTCCTTACGGCGGAGCTGGCATTGCTGCAGATACCGGCATAAGCACTGTGACGATTTATAATTGCATTGTAGAGAACAATAAGAGCAGTTATGAAGGGGCAGGCCTGCACATTTCCGGATTGGCAGGGGGCACTTTCCACATGGAAAAGACTGTAGTCCATAATAATACTGCCGTTGGCCCAGGCGGCGGTATTTTTCTAGAAGGAGATTTGAACGCTGCGATTAGCTTATCGAGTATACTGAACAATGCATCTCTTAGCAGTCAGGGCGGCGGAATGAGTATTCGACCTTATATTGCTGCAGGAATTATCACTATTACCAGCAGTACCATAACAGGAAACTCTGCTGCCGGAACTGACGTCGGACAAGGTGGTGGAATATACCTGAATTCCCCGGCTGCAATCACTGATACGATGATCAGCGGAAACGTGTCGGATTTAGATGGCGGAGGGGTGTATTATGCTAATTATGGGCCAGGCACTCTTACCTTGAGTAATACCATATTTGATAATAATTCTACGATCCAACTAGGTAGAACCAAAGATCTGTATATCCATACCGGGGAATACGTGAATGCTGCGCCAATCATTACTTCACCGGGTTCCATATTAGTTACGGAGGATGTGGCGTGTCCTTTGACAGGAATCAGCTTTAGCGATATAGACTCCGGCAGTGCAGCTGTTACAGCAACTTTCAACGTATCAGGCGGTGCCCTGTCTGCTACTTCCGGAGGGGGAGTAACTATAACCGGAGCAGGTACAGGAACGTTAACTTTGACGGGTACAGTATCAGATATTAGTGCCTTTATAGCAACTGGCCAAATTGCCTTTACAACAGCTGCAAACTCCACAGAATCCGTGACCCTGACAATTGGTATAAATGATGGGGGAAAAACAGGTTCCGGTGGAGCAAAAACTGATTCTTCGACTGTTACGCTTACAGTAACGGCTGTGAATGATGTGCCTATTGTAACTGCGTCTAGTGACATATCGGTTACAGAAAATTTACCATCGCCTTTAACAGGGATAAGCTTCAGCGATGTAGATGCTGGTAGTAATGGATCTGAAACGATGACTCTCAGTGTACCAAGTGGTACTCTGTCTGCTATTTCTAGTGGGGGAGTAACTGTAACCGGAGCAGGTACAGGAACCTTAACATTGACGGGTACAGTATCAGATATCAATGCCTTTATAGCAGCTGGCCAGATTGCCTTTACAACAGCTGCAAACTCCACAGAATCCGTGACCCTGACAATTGGCGTAAATGATGGGGGAAACACAGGTTCCGGTGGAGCATTAACTGCTTCAAAGACTGTTACACTTACAGTAACGGCTGTGAATAATGCTCCTACAGCTAAGAGCGTGGTACCAACCCAGAGCATAACCGGAACAGGGACGGTCAGCTTCACAGCATCGGATATTGCTGAGGATGTCGATAGCGGCGATATATTGACCATTACGGATATTATGACTGCTCCGGAGTCTGCAAAGGCAAAAGCAGTCCTTTTAAGCGGAACAGTCACAGTGACAGGAGTGGCTTCAGGCAGTACGTCCGTAGTAGTAAGAGCGAGTGATGGAAATGCTTCAGTAAATGTAACTGTACCCATCACGGTGGCACCGCCAACTGCTTATGCTCTCACCATTACGGCCGGTACGGGCGGGGCTATTACAACAGGCAGCAGTGGCAATTATCCAGAAGGATCTGTGGTCAGCATTTCGGCTACCGCAACCTCTGACTACAAATTCTACCGCTGGACGGCTGTTGGAGGCGGGACCTTTGCCGATTCAAGCAGCGCAAGTACCAGCTTCACTATGCCAGCGGCCAACGTCACGGTGATGGCAGAGTTTGAAGCGATACCTCCCACACCTACATCTCCGGTCATATCCAGCATAACTCCTTCGAGCGGGCCGGAATCGGGCGGGATAACTGTCACGATCAACGGCAGTGGGTTTACGGGAGCTACAGTGGTTAATTTCGGCACTGCCCTTGGAACGAATCTGACGGTTATCAGCGACACGTCAATAACGGTGACCTCCCCAGCGGGGACTGGCACAATAGATGTGACAGTGACAACGCCGGATGGGACGAGCGCGAAGAATTTAAGTGACGAGTTCACCTACACCAGCGCCAGCACTTCCTTAATCAGTATCACCACCCCAAGTGCCATCACAGGTGTGGCGAACGGGACAGAGAAAACGGCAGCAGCCTTGGGATTACCATTGAGCGTGGTCCTGGTAACGGGTCAAGGCAACGTCTCTGCCAATATAAGTTGGGATGTAAATGCATCATCATATGATGTAACCACAACGACAGAGCAGACATTCAGCGTGAGTGGAACCGTGAGTCTGCCGGCAGGGGTGGTAAACCCTAATAGCGTAGCGTTAACTACAACGATCAGCGTTACCGTTAATGCGGCAACGACAGTCGATAAGACCTTAATGAGTATCGCAGCCCCAAGCGACATCGTGGGTGTAGCCAACGGTACAGCAAAAACGGCTGTTGCCTTAGGGTTAACAACGAGCGTGATCCTGGTTACGGATCATGGCAGCGTCAATGCCAATGTGAGCTGGGATGTAAATGCATCAACTTATGATGTGGCCGCGACAACGGAGCAGACCTTCAGCGTTACAGGAACAGTGAGCCTGCCTGCAGGCGTAGTGAATCCAAGCAGTATAGCCTTAACAACAACTATCAACGTGACCGTTGATGCGGCAACGACGACCGATAAGACCTTAATCAGTATCACGCCCCTAAGCGCCATCACAGGCGTAGCTAACGGCACAGCGAAAACGGCATTAGCGTTGGGATTGCCTTCAAACGTGGTATTAGTTACTGATAATGGTAATGTCAATGCCAATGTAAGCTGGGATGTAAATACATCATCTTATGTTGTGACCAGAACGACGGAGCAGACATTCAGCGTAACCGGAACCGTGAGTCTGCCGGCAGGGGTGGTAAATCCGAACAGTGTAGCCTTAACCACGACCATCAGCGTCACGGTTAATGCGGCAACGAGTTCAGGGGGAGACTCCGGCGGCTCATCTGGAGGGAGCAGCGGAAGTACAACAACAGTAACAGGGGATGTCACCGATAGTAAAACAGGACAAATCGTGAGGGATATAGAAGCTCGGGTTACAGCTGGAAAAGACGGTAAGAAAACAATCGAAATTAATTCTAAAGAAGCCATCGTATTTCAACAACCAAACAGCACCCATAGTTCAGTCGTGGATTTAAGTAAACTGGGATTTTCATCCACAACTAACCCCGATTCCGAGATTACTTTGACAGCCGATGGAATCTTACAAATCAAGAACCTAGCTAATGGTACAGACTCTAACTTCACAGTAACCTATGATCTAGGAAACGGCCAAAGGATTACCATCGGAACCATCGAAGCAAAAGTAGGAAGTGACGGGAAAGTTAGCCTTTCAATTACCTTGATTGACCCTTATGGTATCATCACTGATCCGACCACTGGGCAGCCCATTGTCGGAGTCGATGTCACCTTGTACTATGCGAATACGGAACGAAATTTTAGGACAGGCAAAACTCCGGATACTATGGTACAACTTCCTATCCTTGATGGCTTTAAACCCAACAACAATAAAAATCCCCAAGTCAGTGATGCAAGCGGAGCATACGGCTTTATGGTTTTCCCGACTTCAGATTATTACATTGTAGCCACAAAAGAGGGTTACGAAGCTTATAAGAGTCCGACAATCTCTGTTGAACAAGATATTGTAAAATGGGATTTCAAGATGAATCAATCCATTACAGGGGTTAAACGGCTTGCAGGCCTGACGAGTGTGGACACCGCCCTAGAAATAGCTAAAGCCAACTACACCACAAAGCTTTCCAATGTCGTCTTAGCTACGGCAGAGAACTATCCGGATGCCTTAGCGGGAAGTGTTTTGGCCTACAAACTTAATGCGCCCATACTCTTAGTGGGTAACACAGAGGTCGACCAAGAGAAGATCATAGCCTATCTAAAGAGTAACTTAGAGGGAAAAGGAACGGTCTATATCCTAGGCGGCACAGCTGTGGTCAGCGCAGAGATGGAAGCCAAAGTAATGGCCAGTGGTTTTAACCAGATCATTAGACTGGGTGGAACAGATCGCTATGAAACCGCGGTCAAAATAGCAGACCAATTAGAGGTCCAGAGTGGAACACCGATCGTATTGGTCTATGGAGAAAACTATCCGGATGCTTTATCTATCAGCAGCATTGCGGCGGGTATGCAGAGTCCTATCTTATTAGTACAAAAAGAGGGACTCAGTAAAGCAGTCCAGGAAACGATTGCTGAAATTAAGCCCATCAAAGTCTATATCATCGGAGGAGAAGGGGTTATCAGTACAGCAGCAGAAAATCAAGTAGCGCAGATCACGTCGTTAGACAGGACGAATATTGTAAGAATCAGCGGAGAGGACCGCTATGAAACCTCTCTGGCCGTTGCCCAATACTTCAATTTGTCCGGGCAAAGTGTCTGTATAGCTACCGGTAAGAACTTTCCGGATGCCTTGGCTGGAAGCGTCTATGCGGCTAACTTCAATGCCCCGATAATCTTAGCAGAGGATAGTTTGTCAGATCAGGTTATAAACTTTCTCGAAACTAGGACAATGACCGGAGTAACCCTATTCGGAGGAGAGGCTGTCATTTCTAAAGACATCGAGCAACAGCTTCGACAATTGCTTGGGAAATAAGTACTGAAAAACAACAAGTAAAGGTGGCATGACTCTAGGAACCTTGGGTTATGCCACTAAATAAAACATTTTTCTTGTCGTGTGGAAGGAACGTTAGTCTGGAGAGCAACCGATGTTATGAACCTAACCCCAAAGCGAAACAAATGCCCATATAGAAACTCCCTATGATAGATGTTATTGATTCTACCATAGGGGGTTTTTTGTTTCACTGTCCATATTATCGGGTTCTGATCATCATCTATTATAGAATTTTTTAGTGGGTAAAACGAGCAAGGCAATAGTGTAGGGATTGTAAAAACTGCCAAAACAAATATTATTATTGTGATTTGGACACATTTAAGTCACATTATCAAGTTACACTCTTCTCAAAGCGGTAAATTTGAAAAAGGGATTTTAACAATGCATAATATCCTAGTGAATTGTGAAAACAACAAACTATGAACAATAAGCATGTAATCTTTGGAAAGAAGGTTTGCCATGTTTCCAATTTTGGTTGTCGAAGATAATGAAAACTTACGGATGTTAATGAAAACCCGTTTGGAACAAGCCGGTTATAAAGTTTTACAAGCTCAAAATGGTCAAGAAGCTCTAAAAATCCTCGAGGACCAACACGTCGATTTAATTATTAGTGATATCATGATGCCGCTTATGGATGGTTTTGAACTTATTGAAAGCCTTAGAGAAGCAAATTATAGCATGCCTATTTTAATGGTGACGGCTAAAGAAGGCTTTGAGGACAAAGAGAAAGGTTTTAGATTGGGTACAGACGATTATATGGTAAAGCCAATTGATATGAACGAGATGATTTTGAGAGTAGCGGCTCTGCTAAGACGAGCTAAAATTACCAATGAACATAAAATTGTGATAGGTGAAATCGTACTGGACTATGATAATTTAAGCATAATTGGGCCAGACCTTCAGATTGAATTGCCCAAAAAGGAATTTCTGCTCCTATTTAAACTGTTGAGCTATCCAAAGCGAATTTTTACAAGGCAACAGCTTATGTCTGAAATTTGGGGGCTGGATACAGATATCGATGAACGAACGGTGGACAGCCACATTAAAAAGCTTCGTAAGAAGTTCGAAGATAGGCCAGAGTTTAAAATCATAACGATTCGGGGACTTGGTTATAAGGCGGAGAAAATTTATGGCTAAGAACTTGTCAAATTCAATTCGAGCCAAAGGTACCTTGATTGCCATCGGAATCTTGTTTTTCTCTTGTTTTGTTTCTTTTTCTTTGATGACGATTCTTTTCTTAGTGCTCTATCATGGGGATCTGAGTATTAGCGAAGCGCATGCAGTTTTTGGAAGTTTCATGTTCGTAACCTTGATCCTATGTGTAGCCTTGGGAGGTTCACTATTATTCTTCGCGATTCGGAAAATTTCTGACCCAATCATTCGGATCAGCAATGCAACAAAAGAAGTTGCTAAGGGTGATTTTTCAATCAAGATGGATTATAAGAGCAATGATGAAATAGGGGTTTTGACCCAAAATTTCAACTTAATGACGACTGAACTCGGTAATATGGAGTATCTCCGCAAAGATTTTATTAGCAGCGTATCCCATGAAATCAAAACCCCTATTGCGTCTATCCAAGGCTTCGCTGAAATGCTTCAAGATAAGGAGCTGTCGGAAGAAAATTTTCAGGCTTACACAAACATTATCATAGATGAGACCAAGAGATTAAGCCATTTAAGTTCAAATATGCTTCGACTTTCTAAGCTGGATCATCAATTCATCCCAGAGATCACGAAACAGTTTTCTTTAGATGAGCAAATTCGGAGGACGATTGTCCTTCTAGAGGAAAAATGGTCTAAGAAAAACTTAGAACTCGACATAGATCTAGAGAAAATCGTTTACACTGGTGACGAAGCCCTGATCCAACAGATTTGGTTGAACTTAATTGAGAATGCTATCAAATTCTCTGCTGAATCCGGAACTGTTTTTATTCATGCGAGAAAAATCTCGAACAAGGTCATTGCCGAGATCAAGGATCAAGGTATCGGTATATCCAAAATCGATCAAGGACGAATCTTTGAAAAATTTTTTCAAGTCGATGAATCCCATTCCAAAGAGGGGAGCGGTCTTGGTTTAGCAATCGTTAAGAAGATCGTGGAAATCTACGATGGAGAAATAGATTTTACCAGTGAAATTGGACAAGGGACAACATTTGTTGTTAAATTGCCATTTAGAAATTAATAGAAACGGTCATATTGAGGACATAATCTTGATGTAAAAAGAGGAGGAGCGAAATTATATTATGAAGGGATCTGATGGTATGAAACGAAAAATAGCAATCGGGGCTTCACTAGTGCTTATGATGGGACTTATTACGTTTGTAAAACCTGTGCAAACTTTAGCGCTGGATACTCTATCGATTTTCCGTGTAAACAATGTGAAAACCCTTGAAATTACAATGGCGGATCTGCAAGAAGGAATGCAAACCATTTCTAATCTGAAAGAAGATTTTAAAGGAAAGAACTTTGAACACAGCTCTCTGATCAACGTTGTTTCACACCCACAACATGAAGTAACAAAACTGCAAGAGGCCGAGGAGTTTGATGCTTTTAAACTTCGTTTGCCACGGGAACTAGAATCTCAAAAGCCTGAGATCTCTGCGATGGATTCTAGCAAGATGACGTTCACGTTAGATGTGGATGCTTTCAACGAACTGCTGAAAGCGGTTAAAAGTCCTAGACAGCTTTCCAGCAATCTAAATAATGTCGAAATGTCTATGGTATCTTCAGCTTCAGCATTCGCAAAATATGATGATGTCCTATTCGTAGCAACCCAGAAATCCTATTTAGAGGCACCTCAAGCTGCCAAAAAAGAATTACGAGATGTTATGTTAGAATTGCCGTTAATTCCTACGAATCTTCGTCAACAACTTGCTGAGATCGAGGAAGATACTTCTGATATCTATCTTCCTGTCCTAGTTGGTTTCGGAAGAGAAGTGGATTTGGGAGGGAAAAGTGGTTACGTCTACACTATGTCTGATTTAAAGGGATTTACTGAAACAATTCCTCAAGATATGATCGCACCAGGATCCCATAGTCAAGCTCTTGAAGGCTCAAATGGTAAGTCCCACGAGGCAGCCATGGATGAAATGAGCAAAAAATTGATTAGCAAATATGGTGAAGAAAAATTTGCTGCGATGAAAGAAGCTCATAAAATCGCTGCAGAAGAAATGCCCAATATGGAGAACGCTTCTGTGCTGATTTGGACCAAAGATGGTAATTTATATGGATTAATGGGTAATAAAACGGATGCTGAGCTTGCGAAAATCGCTAGGAGTGTTCGGTAATGATTATCGAAACACATGCTCTTACTAAGAAGTATGGCAATAAAACGGCATGTGACCAAATTGACCTTTCAATAGAAGCTGGGCAAGTTTATGGATTCCTTGGCCGAAACGGTGCTGGGAAAAGTACTTGTATTAAGATGTTAACGGGTCTTGTATTTCCGACATCCGGAAGCGGCACAGTACTTGGCAGACCCCTTGGCGATGTTTCTGCGAGAGAAAAGATGGGTTACCTGCCTGAACTTTTCCGTTATCAAGACTGGATGACAGGTTTAGATTTGCTGAATTTCCATGCCCAACTATTCAAATTGAAAAATAAGAAGGATCAAATTAGCAGGGTCTTAAAGTTAGTAGGACTCGTTGGGCAAGAAAACTACAAAGTGGGTTCATATAGTAAAGGCATGCAGCAACGCATCGGGTTAGCCTGTGCGCTGTTGCCTAATCCACAACTGATCTTCCTAGATGAACCAACATCTGCTCTGGATCCAATTGGTCGTAAAGATGTCAGAGACATTATTGTTTCTTTGAAAGATGAAGGAACAACGGTCTTCTTAAACAGTCATCTTTTAAGTGAAGTGGAAGCAGTTTGTGACAGTGTTACCTTTATTCACAAAGGTAAAGTTGTTAAATCCGCGCGGATGGATGAGTTACTAATGACTAAAATTTTGTTAACAATTCGGGCCAATGGCCTAACTGAAGAATTGTTTGCCAAGCTTAATAAGCAACACGAATCATTGCAAAAACTAGCAGATGGCAGTCTAACAGTTTCTTTAAACGATTACGAGGAGATTCCTGCCCTTGCAGCTAGTCTTATCGCCAATGGTGTAACACTATATGAGTTAACACCTCATCGAGAGACGCTTGAGACTGTGTTTATGCAGATTGTTGGCGAGGAGGGACAATCATCGTAGCAATATTAATCACAACGCTAAATGAAGCTATTCGTAAAAAAACCTTTATCATAATGGGGATTGTCACCTTTTTGTACTTGGTATTTTGGACATTAATGCTTAATTATTTTCCCAACACATCAGTGACTCATGGCATGGGAAATCAATTTAAGCCTTTTGCGATTCAAATGGTAACGAAAATGGGTTTTCAGTTTTCGGCCATGTTAATAGCTTTGCTAACTATTATGCTTGGATCGGGTGCAATTGCCTCAGAACTAGAGTCAGGACTCATTCAAGGGATTCTCTCTCGTCCCATTCAACGCTATCAGTATATCCTTGGGAAACTTGGCGGATTGGTTATTTTAGCCTGTACCTACGCAACATTGCTTTTCTCCTTAATTCTGGTCATCGGAGCCTTTTTTGGGCTTAGCACGATAACCAGTCTAACATTCTCTCAAATCATGACAGGATGGTTGTTGTATCTATTACTGCCAGTCGCAGTCCTTTGCCTGACATTGTTTGGATCTGTGTCCTTAAAAGCAGTGTCCAATGGAATCTTAATGATCTTCATATACATTTTAGGTAATGTTGGGGGAATGGTCGAGATGATTGGGCAGTACGTGAGTAACAACTCAGTCATTGGTACTGGAATTTTTATTAGCTTGATTTCACCGTTCCAAACGATTTATAGCACGATGGAACGGGTCATGGTTCCGAATTCTGAGCTGGCAGCAAGCGCCATGTCTGCTGCCAGTTTATCGGGCAGTGGCAAACCAGCAAGTCTATGGATGTTTCTCTATATAGCCATTTACATGCTCGGATTTGTGACGTTAGCAATACGGAAATTTTCTAATAAGGATATCACTTAGAAACAGATTCTAAAAAATTGAACAATAGCAAGCATGAGAGAAGAGTTCGATATCTCTTTAACTCTGCAATAATATAACTCTTTGCTATATTTTAAAGGCAAAGAGTTATATTATAATAGGTATAAGACTGGACGATAGAAAGGTTAATTATGTTCACAAAACAGTTTTTAGTCATTGCATCAATTATTGTGTCGTTGTTAATGGTTGTTATCGTCAATTTTGTACGATTGAGAAACACAAAAAAACCGGCTGTAGCGAAAAAAATTATTTTGCCGCCACTTTTCATGGCAACTGGTGCGAGTATGTTTATCTTACCAATGTTTAGACCGACATTACCTGAACTGATAAGTTCCGTTGTTATGGGAATGCTTTTCTCTATCGTCTTAATAAAAACTTCTAAATTTGAAATTCGGGACAACCAAATCTATCTCCAAAGATCAAAGCTGTTTATAGTGGCTTTGATAGGCTTAGTTGCTTTAAGAATGATCGGGAAAATTATCCTTGCTGAGACCATACATATCGATCCCACTCAAATGAGCGGCATTTTTTTCATCTTGGCCTTTAGCATGATCCTACCATGGCGTATTAGTATGTATATTGGGTTTAGAAAATTAAAAAGACAACTCGACAACGCATAATTCTCAATGAACTTACTCAAAGTGAAAGAGGGTTATTGCTGGGACGAATCTCACTCTGAATACTCTGCCGGATTGTTTTAAACAGTTTTGGCAGTTTTGTTTTTTCATGAACTATTTCATCGACCTTAGGAGGAAATTGGAGAAAAATGTGGAAATTAACAGAAAGTAATTCTTTAATGTTGCCTAAGGAATCTAAGTAATGTTTGCATCGAAGGTTTGTAAATACCCAAATTTTTGTGGTTGTGGTGTGCATCTGGCAAGTCTTATAGAAAAGTGGGGTTTGGCTAGCAAGCCCTATTTAATGCTTGGAAATTAGAGGATGAGTCCTATGAATGTTGTCAGACTTACATATACATTACTACTTGCTGCGTCAATCCCGTGTGCCATCCTGTTGATCAGATACGCTTACAAAAGACGAACTATGCCGGGGGCAAATTATTTTATCCTGCTTTTAATAACAGCAATCATATATAATGGCGGATATATCGGGGAAATAAATTCCAATGAATTATCCTCAGCTATGGTCTGGTTTAACATTGAGCACATAGCAATACCACTTGAGCATTATCTATGGTTGATGATGAGTCTAGAATATGTTAGAGCACCGAAAAAATATCTAAAGATGGCCAAGTATGTAATGCTCTATCATCCAGTATCATATTTTTTAGTTTTTTACACTAACAATATACATCATCAATATATTTCCTTATATCAGTTTGAAAGCAATGGATATTTTTCGGTGATCGTTTCCAGCAAAGGTCCGCTGTATATTGTGATGGTTGCTTCCGGTACATTGATCGGATTAATTGCTACAGCCTTTTATATCCGTGCCTATCTTCAATCACCACGCTTGCATCGGTACGGCCACATCATCATGATTATTGCATCCTTGTTTCCTTGGCTTTCTGTGTATTTAGGTGCAACTAATACAAGTTATCTAGGCATCGATTATTATCCCGTTGTGTCAATTTTTTCGGGGCTTTTATATGCTTTTGGCATATTTAAGTTTAGAGTTTTTAATACTATTCCCCTAGCGATGCAAACCGTATTCCGCCAGTCCAAAGAAGGGACACTGCTAATCGATATGACGGATCATATCATTGACGTTAATGATGCTTTCCTTAAGGTTTATCCTGAGCTAACTAAACTATCGGATATACATAATTTTGATTCCTTTATTAAAGCACATTCAGAGTTAAACGGTATCTTGGACGAAAATGCCAAGTTGCAATATCAAAAGATGATTAATGGTGAGGCGCATTATTACTCTGCTGAAATAATAAGAATTATAACTGAGGATGGTTTTCAAACTGGTAAAATACTTACAATTAATGATGTCTCGTTATTTGTTAAATATCAAAATAGGTTAGAATCCATTACTTCTAATGCACTAACTAAAGCAGAAACCAATGAGATATCTTTTTTGCAGGCCCAAATTAAGCCTCATTTTTTGAACAATACCCTTAGCGTCATTTCCTCAATGATAACAAAGGATCCTGATGAGGCTAAAAATCTGATTGCCAATCTCGGTGAATACCTTGCAAATTGTTGTTACTTTGACAGCACATCAGTTATGGTATCGCTGGATAAGGAACTTGAATCTGTCAGCACCTATGTAGCTATTGAAAAAGCAAGATTTCGAGAGAGGCTAAATTTCCAAGTCGTTTGCGAAATTATTCCTAAAGTCAATATTCCAAGACTTGTTCTTCAGCCGTTGGTTGAAAATGCAATCCGACATGGAATTATGAAAAAAGCTGAGGGAGGAAATGTCTGGTTAAAAATCACCTGTGAAGGTGGGAACGTTTGCTTTGAAATAAAAGATGACGGAGTAGGTATGCGGGAAAAAAGAGTCGGGGCCTTAGAAATAAGTGCAGATCAAAAGGCTGGAATAGGCCTCTTGAATATCCATAAAAGACTGTTAAAACATTACGGAGAAGGTCTTAAAATTACCAGTGTGATGGGACGAGGTACTTCTGTAACGTTTTCCTTGCCCTATATAACGGCTGATTCATAGTTGGGGGTGAAAGATAGGATGATAAAAGCAATCGTTGTGGATGATGAATGGTATAATCTTGAAGAAATAAGCGGGCTTGTGGAGAAGAGCGGTTTCATGAGAGTAGAAAATAAGTATCAAAATCCGCTGAAAGCGCTGGAGGAGGTGGCGGATATTTCGCCACAGGTGGCATTTATTGATGTAGAAATGCCTGAAATGGATGGAATTACTCTTGCTGAAAAGCTTCTGGAGAAAAATCCGTCAATGAAAGTAGCCTTTATAACCGCTTGGGACCAATATGCTGTCCAAGCCTTTGATCTAAATGCTTCGGATTATGTCATGAAACCGATTAAGCTTGAACGTTTCGAGCAGATGATTGGAAAAATCCGTCATGAAATTCTTTTAAAGGCGCCACTCCAGTCCTTAGCCCTTAGAATAAAATGCTTTGACCAGTTGGAAACCAGCATCGGAGGTATTCCTGTGAAATGGGAGAGGGCCAAGGCAGAAGAACTTTTTGCCTACCTGCTCATGAAGCATGACAGTTACGTTCATAAGGATACTATTATTCAAGACTTATGGCCGGGGTATGAATATGCCAAAGCTCTGCCAATATTACAGACCTCTATATGCAAAATCAGGAACATCTTTTCCAAGCTAAAACAAGAGATCATGCTTAATTATAGCGGGAACAAATATTGTCTCACGATAACAAATGCAGAATGTGATTATTTCCAATTGGAGCAGGCTTTGTCCGACTTCAGGCTCGGGGATAAAGCAACCCATGCTAATGTGGAGAAGGCCTGTGTGCTTTTTGGCAGGGGTTTTTTGATTCAGCAGGGTTATCTATGGAGTATGGAAAAGGATGAGGAACTAAGAAAGCAACTCGCCTCAGTACTGAATGAAATTATCTCTGTGTACTCTAGAGAAGGAGATGCGGCGCAAGTATCAAGAGGTTTGAAGCTGCTGACGGAATTAGTACCTTACGATGAAGAGGCAAATTTTAGACTGCTAAAGACACTCGAAGCGCTTGGAGATTATCGGGCAATTTCAGATCATTACCAATGGCTTACAAGGGTTTTAAAAGAGGAATACGGCACAGTTCCGTCAGGTCAGATAACAGATTTGGTTAATGATATATAGAAGTGCAAACTCCCTCAGCAGGTACTGTTACCAGAAGTTCGCTGCCGGTACTCACAGTATTGTCTGCTGTTGATCTCAGTGTACCAGCAAATATCCAAGTGCAGATCTCGCTGGGAACAACCGTTAGTGCCCCTGAAGGATGGGATGGCACAAGCCATATGCCAACTGTTCAGGACGCGAACAGTACAGTTACGCCAACAAGCGTCACCAGTATAATAATTGAGGAAGAAATGGCGAAGAAAAGCTGGGATGGGGTTTACATTACCCATCATATGAGAAATGGTTGTCTCCATGGGATATGGAGATAACCATTTTCTCTAGTACAATAACAACTACCATCGTTATTCTAAGGATTAGTCCCTTCGATTGGCTCTAATCTAATTTTTATGGTGAGTTACCGCATCTGCCAATGGTTCATCCAATACTATAGGAGTATTCCAAAATCCTCAATCTTCATTTCTATATTGAAAGTTTCTATCGGCGGGTTAATTCTATTAATTCCTGAAATCATAGTGTCTATTGTTGGGGAAAATTCCACTATAAAATTGTGTAGTCTTGCCTTGGTAAAATCCTTGTCATGTACCAATTTATTATTCAAAAAGAGATTTAAGTCATATTCCTTGCTTGAAAAGTATTCGTCGAATTTTTCTTCGATTATGTCTGGTCCAAAGATGGCCGCTTCCTGGCATATAAATAACCGGCACAGAGGCGTTATGGCATCCCTTGGTAAGACACAACCCGAGTCACTTGCGAAGGGACAATGGTTGAAGCCGGATTTCATTTCTAGCATTATTCCGTTATATCCCTTAATTATCTGACCTTTTTTTAAGATTAACTTATAAAACTCCGGGTAATGAAGATATAAAAATACTAAATCGAAAAGACAGAATTCTGGTTCATAAGAACAGCAGCCAATGCTTTTACTCCCATTCTTACTATTTCGGTAACAAACTGAACAAAGATTGGTACAAATACTAGGACGCAAGGGGTCATTAATAATTTTAAACTCCGCTAACATGTAGAAGCTCCTTTTTACTAAATAAACTTCTTTAGGTGTCAAATTAGAGATCAAGAATATGGGCCCTTGATTTATATCTCTTTCGTTTACTGTCGACTGTGTTTTTAAGATTTACATAACCATTATAGCAAGGACGTCTGGTAACAGGAATATGGCCCAATAAATTTATAGCGCTATAGGTTTACAGGGCTCATTGCGGTTATCTTATTGTTAGAATTGTGTAGATTAAGTAAATCGTTAATCTTGCGGAACAAGAAACTGCGGTGACTCCTTCAGTCGGACAAGGTGTCCAACAAGATCAAGATACATTCAGATGAATTTCAGTAAACTTTAAGGTAAGATTCAGACCAATTTCAGATTGATATTGCATAATAACATTGTACTCAATCATTTCGAGTGAAAAGCGTTGATCCTCAGGTATGTTACACACATATACAGGAATCATCTCTGACAACTGGGTTGCTACATAAAGATTTGTCCAGCTCAATGATAACAAAGCTAAATTTAAGGAGGGTGTACCAAATGAAAAAGGTAAAATCAATTGTAATCCTAACTGCTATAGCAACACTTATGTCCACAGCAGGTGTTTATGCAAATCAGTCAAGCAGAGCCACTGTACCCACTCAAAACTTCTTAGCCCAAATACAGTCAGCCGCACCACAAGGTGGATTTGCAAACAACTTGGATAGTCTGGTAACAGCAGGAACGATAACACAGGCTCAGGCAGATGCGATTCAAACGGCTCTTGAAGCAGCAAAGCCTACAGGTGATCCGGATAAAAGTGGACAGAGAAGAGGAAAAGGCGGATTTTCCAGTGTCTTAGATAGTCTAGTAACAGCTGAAACTTTAACACAAGTTCAAGCGGATGCGATTCAAACAGCCCTCAAGGCTGCGAAGTCCTCAGACTCAGACTCAGCAAGCGTCTTAGATGGTCTGGTAACAGCAGGAACGATAACACAGGCTCAAGAAAATGCGATTCAAACGGCTATCGAAGCCGTAAAACCTACAGGTGATTCGGGTGAAAGTGGAGATCAGAAAAGAGGTGAAGGCCGGTTTTCAAATGTCTTGGATAGTCTGGTAACAGCTGAAACATTAACACAAGTACAAGCGGATGCGATACAAACAGCTCTCAAGGCTGTGAAGTCCTCAGACTCAGCAAGCGTCTTAGATGGTCTGGTAACAGCGGGAACGATAACACAGGCTCAAGTAGATGCGATCCAAACGGCTCTCGAAGTAGCAAAACCTACAGGTGATCCGGGTGAAAGTGGAGATCAGAAAAGAGGCAAAGGCGGATTTTCCAGTATCTTGGATAGTCTCGTAACGGCAGAAACTATAACCCAAGATCAGGCAGATGCTGTTCAAAGTTTGTTTGCAAATGAAATGAGATCTTCAAAACAATAAAGTGGTTACCAGATACTCCATTATCCAATCCCATCATATCAAGCATTTGTTAAAACAATTAAAAACGAGGCTGAAGGTGATGCCTTCAGCTTCGTTTTTTTTATGAAGTAAAGACTCATGAGAAATAACAACTGACCTAAAACCAAGAATATGAGACTGATTTTTTGACTTTTAACCTTATAAATAATGGTATATAAAAGAGCTATATACCGTATAGTTTTGGTTGTGTCGATATCTATTATAACATCGATTATAATAGAGACGGTGTCTTAGATTAGTAATAATTTAAGAGTTTCCAGTATTATTAATGTGGTAAACAAACGAAATTAGGTGGATTTTCGTTTGTCTTAGGTCTAATACAATATCGCAACTTTTAAGTGTTTTTCGCAACTACATTCTTTCTCACTATGAAGTAATGAGACTGATTATAATTGGTTATATGCAGATATATTGTATTATAACGCACAATGTGCTATATTCATTACTGCTTTAGTCTAGTTGATTAGTAATTGATTAATTTAATATTCTGCGATAAGGGCAAACTCAGTGTGAACTGGGGACGCAAAGCCACGGGTCTCGCCTTAAGTGTGGGAGATAGCCGGGTTACCGAACAAAAATTTGTCGCCGATCATTGATTTGGCGTCTTTTTGTTTTATAAGGAGGAAATTATGATGACAACTTATCTAATGATATTTGAGGGAACTGATCAGCTTATGATGAACATCTTGCGGGACAGATTTAGCTAACATAATCATTTTGAATTGTACCATTGAAAGGGGAATATGAATGTCAGTAAAAGATTTAAATCTGAGGAACAAAATATTATTTTCAACTGGTTTCGTTGTCTTAGTTTCGTTCGTTTGCGTTATTTTGCTAGTATCCACAAAATCGGTTGAAATGGCAAAGACAGCTGCTTACGAAACTGCAACACACAGCGCATACCAATATGCCAATCAAGTAACAAATGAATTAAACGTTCCAATGGACACGGTAAGAACATTAGGGTCAACTTTCGAAGGACTTAAAAAGGCAAACAACACCGATCGTGCCACTATGAATTCCATGATAGTGAGCGTCTTGGATGATAATCTTCCTTTTCTAGGATCCTGGACGGTATGGGAGCCAAATGCACTCGATGGGAAAGACGCAAATTATATAAATCAACCAGGTTATGATGCAACAGGTCGATTTATCCCTTATTGGAACAGGGGGGCAGGAGATATTAAGCTAGAAGCTCTCATAGACTATGAAACACCTGGTGTAGGGGACTTTTACTTAATTCCTAAAAAAACTCAGAAGGAAACTGTCACAGATCCTATTTTGTACAAAGTAAATGGTAAAGAAGTCCTAATGATTAGTTTAGTTGAACCAATAATGATCAATGACAACAGCACATATGCCGGAGCAGTTGGAGTTGATATAGCATTAGATACCATTCAAAAAATGATTGCCGACATAAAGCCCTTTAATACCGGATATGCGTGTCTTATCTCCAATAATGGTAAGTATGTTTCAAACCCAGATCCGAATAAAATAGGCAAAGTGGTAGATGATCAGGCAGCTATAGAAGAAATCACAGCTGGCAAGAGTTATACCATATCTAATGATGAATATTACCGATTGTACGTGCCAGTGACTATTGGTAGAACGATAACACCATGGTCGCTTGTTATTAACGTTCCAATGACGACGATCTTGGAGCAAGCAAACTCAATTCGGAATTTCTCAATCATTGTTGCTATGATCGCCATTTTTGTAATTGGTTTGGTCGTTTACATAGTTTCTGGAGGAATAACTAAGCCTATTGTACAAACAAGTGAAGTGTTAAAGAATATCTCACAAGGGGATGGAGACCTAACCAAACGGTTGAATATTGTAACTAATGATGAGGTAGGAAAACTATCTCAACATTTTAATCGGTTTATTGGGGACATTCATAGCATTGTTATGGAAGTTAACGATACTGCTAGTACTTTAGGTGCAACGAGCGAAGAATTATCGGCTTCAGCCCAAGAAGCAACGGCTGCAAGTGAACAAGTGGCTGATACACTGGGTCAACTTGCTTCGGGAGCAACTGAGCAAGCTATCTCAGTAGGGGATACTGGCGAAATCATCAGGCAACTGTCTACCCATGCACAACAAGTCGCAGTGAATGCGGAGATTGTAAGTCATAGTAGTGGTAAAGCAGCACATGCCGCAGAATTGGGTGCTCTTCAAGCAGGAAACGCTGTGCAGAAGATTGAGCAAATCCGTGAGGTAACGGACCAAACAGCGGAGGTTATTTCTCAGTTAGGTGAACAATCTATCCAGATTGGGCAAATTGTTGATGTTATTACTGGCATTGCGTCACAAACTAATTTGCTGGCCTTAAATGCAGCGATCGAAGCGGCAAGAGCGGGAGAACAAGGAAGAGGTTTTGCTGTGGTCGCTGAAGAGGTAAGGAAACTCGCAGAACAGTCCTCTATGTCTGCTTCTCAGATTTCCACGCTGATTGGTGACATCCAGCATGATACAAAACTTGCTGTAGGAGTGATGGAGAAAGGGAAGGCAGAAGTTGCTGCCGGTGTAGAAGCCGTTAATCTTGCGGGGAATTCATTCCGAACTATTGTGTCTGAGATCAAAACAGTCGTTGAACAAATTCAGCAAGTCACGGAGGCATCGAAACAAATGGCCGATGGGAGTTCGCAAGCTGTTAAATCAGTGGAGAATATCGGTGTCATTGCTGAACAAACGGCTGCTAGTACCCAAGGTGTTTCGGCTGCATCCGAGGAACAGGCTGCTACAATGAATTCAGTAAGTCAATCTGCAGAGGCCTTGGCTAAAATAGGCGAAAATCTTTCACGACTCGTAGGTAAGTTCAAAATTTAAGTACGCTTCGCCTTCCACAATAAATCATCGAATTCTAAGAAAAAATGACGAAGGCGCCTTAATGTACAAAATGAAATGTTTTACCTCCTATAATGTTGAGCATGGCATGTGTAATTTCCCTTAGCCAAGACAAGTTCAGTAGAAAGCTTTTTAAGACTTTTAATATCAAAAGACCAAATTCCCGAGCTCTAACTCTGGGATTTGGTCTTTTTGTTAATCCTGTTTGGAGAACCTTTGTTATGATCCTCAATGTTATAGCAACACATAATATTCGAAATCTAGAAATCAGCTCAGTTTCCTACCTTGTTGCAGATGAATACGCGTTGGCTAAAACAAAGGCAGTGCCATTATATTCGTATTCTTGGGTAAATCTAGTTTTGGCATCTTCATGCGCACCTACATTGAAATTGTCCTGACTCATTACGATCTTGTTTTTAGATATTTGCCAATCCCCACGGTCTCCGGCAGTAGCATTCCAAATGATGTTGTATCCGTCTTCGCCATTCCAATTTAAAAGGGTTAATTCAGGATAACTCCCGCTCTCACCACTTGTAGTTATTAGTCCCAAGACAGGGAAGGGAATTCCTTCAAGATTATATAATTTAATGCTTATTGGAAACATCGAAAAGTCAAGATTCGAATCGTTGCTTCCAATTTGAAATTTAGCTTGCTCCTCAAATGCTATGCCATTCCAATGTAAGATAGCGAGTGAGCGCGTTTTAAGGTAATAAGCGATAAGCTCGTTTTTCTTATCGTTATCTAAGTCGAATAGATAATGATCATTATCAGGAATGCTGTAGCCCTTAGGCAAAACCTCTCCAGTAACTTTAATTGGCACAGTCGAATCCGAGGATGCAACCATTTGTTTAGCAACAATGCTTTGAGTATTGTTGTCTAGGACCAAATATCGGCGATCTATATTATCAGAACTTGAGCTAGACTCCTTTTTCAGAAACAGGTATGTAGTGTCTTTGTATTTGCGCCCAGGTATAATAGTAAGTGATTCCCCGCCAAAATAGCTGCCGCGGCGAGCTCCAAAGGTTCTTATCATATTAATATCCAATTTGTAGTTACCCGGAGCTAGATCATACGAGCTAACAAGTCCGGTCTCATTGTCGTATTGAACTTCAGCCAAAGTGCCATCACTTTTGGTTAATGTGACCTTTGGTTTGTCAGCGGATGTTACGGATTCGATGTTGATGTAGTCGCTTAAGGCAAGCTCAAACTCGATAGCTCCGGAAGCAGGATGAACAATTTCATTTAGTTTGGCAATAAGATCAGGGCCACCCACAGAAATAAAGGCGCTTGAATCACCAAGCCTATTAAGTTCGTCAAGAAGACTTTTAGCATCTAGGTAATATTTATCTTTTCCGTACCCAGTATTATAGTAGTAATCGTAAAGAGGTTTGAAAGTGTTGATCTCTCGGGCAGCTGATTTGGCTAAACTATTGGCATACTCTTTTGATGCAGGATATTTCTCCTGTAATATTTTCAAAATATCGCCAGACTTAGTTTCGTCACTAAAATTAAGCTCAAACAACTTTCCATAAGCGAAGGCAACTTTGGCGTGCTCTGGGTACGTGGAGATGAAGGCGCGAAAAGCTTCATCGGCTTCGGGTTTTTGTCCAATATTTAATAGCGTTGTAGCCATGGCTAAGCTTTGATTAGGTTGATAGACCGACTTGAACCAGTAGTTCCATCCCGATGCCACTAGGAAAACAGCTAAGATTGAGAAAAGGACAACCTTGATTTCTTTCGGTTTTATAGAACGTATTTGGGCACTTACCCTAATTTCCGCAAGCTTACAGTTTTTGTCGTCAGGCAACTGTTCAGTAATCTCTTTATCTTCTGATGTTGATAGTGTATTGTTCATTTCAACAGGTCTCCCGCAGTTAGGGCAATAGTGGTAAGGTCCAACTTCATGGTCACAAGTACACTTCACCTTGTCTCCCCCTTTAGTTCACTTTGAACAGATACTAACAGCAATTGAGGATTCACCTGTTCTTCATTTTTTGACCAATCTTCCTCAATACGTTATACGACTGTGGACTAGATTTTTAGGGGGGACCACCAACTGAATTTATTTCGCAGGTGATTCCCTCGCACATACAGTGTGGCCTTTGAGACAGTGCTTACCATCTGACCTAAATAATTTTGAATTGGGACGAAACGATCCCTGAAATTTACAGAAATCAAGCAGGAAAGTGTTAATACTTGTAGAATTTTACATTAATTATACAATTCTGTTTTTTTATTACCTCATGCAACCGGTAAGCAGGGCTTACCGTAATCAGCATTGAAATTGATCAATAATAGTTGGATAGGGGTTACAGCATGGGATTGTTTCGATTGCAACCAATTTCTGAGGATGAGGAAAACGCTATTGATGGGATTATGAGTTACGACAATTATAATCAAACCAGGAAATTTGCTCTTATTTTATTCTCGATAAACTTTATTTTTCTTTTTGTTGACTGTAATAACCGAGCGAAGGGCCTCTGGGCAATTAATGAAGCATATTATTATGTGTTTCATACTCATGTTGTTTTAGCTTTGGTTACACTCATGTTTATTTTGGTCTCCTACAGAGTTATACTTCACTCTGCAAATGAGATAACTTTATTTCATAAAGTATTTGCAATTCTTTTTGCCTTTTTTGCACTAAACTATTCAGCTATAATATCTGGATGGATTAGTCAAGAGATTAATAGGCCAAGTAATGTTTATGTTATTGCATGCTTTTCAGTTGCCGTAATGGTAAATTTTAAATCGAGGGTTTTGGCATTTTTGTATGGATTATCCTGCCTTACTTTTATGATTTCCCTAACGGTTAGTCAAGAAGATCCGTATATGAGCTTCGGGTATTATATGGACGTATTTTTATTAGTTGTAATATCATATTTTATATCAATAGTACTCTATAAATTTAAGCAACAGAATTTGCGGCATAAGTATTATTTAGAGCATTTAGTTATGGAGCGAACTGAGGAATTACAAGCTACTAATAATTTACTTACAAAAGAAATCATCGATCGTAAACGAACTGAGATAGAGATGGTGCGGCTTGACAGGTTGAATTTAATCGGCGAAATGGCGGCTAGCATTAGCCATGAGGTGCGAAATCCTATGACCACAGTAAAAGGGTTTTTGCAATTGCTTCTGAACAAACAAGACTCAAGAGATAAGGAATACTTTGGCCTCATGATAGAAGAACTTGACCGAGCAAATTCTATTCTTTCGGAGTTTCTATCAATTAGTAAAACCAAACCAACCATGTATGAATGGTACAATATTAATGACGTAGTCACCTCTACATTGCCGCTCGTCCAAGCAGACGCCCAAACCAACGATAAATTATTAGCCATTGAGCTTAATGATGTGCCGGATTTACAACTTGATATACAAGAAATACGCCAACTGATTTTAAATCTTGTTCGTAATGGATTCGAAGCGATGTCTAGTGGCGGGCAGCTAAAAATAAGAACGTTTTGTACTAAATGTGAGGTAGTCTTAGTCGTAGCGGATCAAGGTACTGGAATTGAACAGTCTTTGCTAGAAAAGCTAGGTACACCATTCTTTACAACCAAGGAACAAGGCACTGGCTTAGGATTAGCCGTATGTTACGGTATAGTTTCACGTCACAACGGAAGGATAATCGTTGAAACCAGTCCTAAAGGTTCAACATTTAATGTATATTTTAATTTGGGTGAGCAGTAAAATTGGCTGTTTGTACTTCTGCTTGCTAGGGAAACCGCAAATTCATATACGTAATTTAAGCCCCGCCTCTTTAGTGAAGGCGGGGCTTAAATTATGATTCTTTCATTTGTCGATTGGTACTTCTTTTGTTGAGGTGTTCAACTCGTAACCATGCTGGCAACGGAACAATGGGGGGATTTGGTCATTGCTTTGATATTCTTTCGGAAACGTTCATATCTAAACAAGCAATATTCGAGAAAGTCATCCCCGTTGTAATGTCTGATTAAAGCCCAGGCTGTCCAGAGTAAATCTTGAGCCATCATAAAGCATTTTATTTTTAACTCTTCCATAGGGGTCAGTGGCTGGCCGAAGTAGTTCTGAATTAAAAGTTGAATAGCTTCTGAAGATAGTTTGGATTCCAGGATGTAGGCAGCCACATCCCAACAGGGATCGTTCATGCCAGAATATTCCCAGTCTATAAGATATGTTTTGCCCGTATCGTCAATGATAAAGTTTTCAGGTACTGTGTCATTGTGACAGGGCACCAAAATTGTATTTTTGATATTTTTTTGGACGAAAGTGACTAATTGGTCTCTTAGAGTTGTGTAATCAAAGAAAAGGTCGCCGTGTAATTGTTGAATAATCAGTTCGTATTTGGAAAGCTCTGCTTGCCAATCGAAGCGGTTCAAAAAACCCTTGGGATAGGAGTGGATTCTTTTCATTATAGTAGAAACGGAATCCAAGTTTTCAGGTGAGCCAGGATCAGTTTGAGCCAAGTTTTGGCTATTTTTTATGTTTGTGCTTATTTTAATGCCGCTGTTTTCATCGAAGTAAATGCAATCAGAGTTCACACCTAACTCAGAGGCAATGATATTATTGACCCTTTCAATTTTTCGATCAATAATCTGTTCCGTCATGCCGCCGGGTTGCCTGATGACATATTCGATACCGTTAATAGTCATGATGTAGTTGTAATTGGTAAGTCCCCCGGCAAAGCGGGATTTATCAAAGACAATGCTTTCATCAAGAAAAGCATGGCGCAGCTTTTCTTGGACTAATTCTTCCATTCTCATATATATCTCCCCCAAGTTATTAAACTTGGATTTTAGGATTATTTGTTAATTTACTTTAGCAAATAATCCTAACAAAATCAATGCTTGTAAAAATGAATTTACATGAGTGAATTTTAAACTTATGTCTCGATTATTCAAAGAAGTCATTTTAGTACAAGAACTATATTTTGCTGGATACAATAATGCTAATTATACATATTCATTCTTCAAAAAAAATTGTTCTGCATAGGATATTATTAAAGTACAAATTATTATCGGTTAAATTAAAAAACAAAAAAGACAATCCTAAAAAGTTTAAATCTATGCATAGAAAGAAAAAGAGGGGTTGTTTCTATGAAATACTCTGGAGAAGAGGCATTAGGTCTTATTGAAACAAGAGGCATGGTTCCGGCAATTCAAGCAGCAGATGTCATGTGTAAAACTGCTGACGTTGTTCTTGTTTCGTATGAAAATATGGGTTCTGGACTTGTTACGGTCATGGTTAAAGGGGATGTAGCAGCAGTAAGGTCGGCTGTAGAAAAGGGAGCAGCGGCCGCAGCCGCTATCGGCGAGTTGACAGCCTCCCACGTTATGCCGCGTCCCATCAGCCGGATAGGCAAGATTGTCTCGAGTCATGACATAGACGCGGAATGAAACATTAATTTGGAAAGGGGAGCCCGTGTGGACAAAAATAGTGCTTTAGGGTTCATAGAAACGTATAGCCTGGTTTCGGTGCTAGAAGCTGCGGATGCCATGTGCAAGGCTGCGGATGTGGAATTGGTTGGGTATGAAAACGTGGCTTCCGGTTTGATTTCCGTCGTGGTTCGCGGGGATGTGGGAGCGGTGAAAGCAGCGGTAGATGCCGGCGTCAAAGAAGCAGGCAAGGTAGGCCAGATCTATAGCTCCCTTGTCATTGCCAGGCCTCATGCGGAGGTAGAAAAGATTATCGCCAAATACGTTATCGATTGGTAAATAACGCATTTGTTAAACCATTGATTCTGCGAGTGGAAAGGGGGAGCGACTGGAATATGAATAGAATTGACAATGATTTGCTCTCCGTCCAAGAGGCTCGAATTCTTGTGGAAAATGCCCGAGAGGCGCAAAAGGAGCTAGCGGCTTTTCCACAAGAAAAACTGGATAAAGTCGTCGGGAATATGGCTGAAGCAGCCTATAAGCATGCTAGAGAACTGGCAGTGATGTCCCATGAAGAAACAGGATTTGGTAAATGGCAGGACAAGCTTGTTAAAAATATTTTTGCGAGTGATTTTCTCTATAAGAGAATCAAGGACATGAAAGTTGTCGGCATTATCGGTGAAGACAAAGAAAATAAGACCATGGATATTGGCGTACCCGTTGGAGTAATTGTCGCCTTGCCTCCTTCAACCAACCCTACATCAACTACAATTTATAAAGCACTGATTGCCATAAAGTCTGGTAATGCTATTGTCTTTTCTCCTCATCCTAAGGCCAAAAAAACAATCACAAAGGTACTTGATATTCTCATACAGGCCGCGGAAGAAAGCGGATTGCCAAGTGGTGCCATCGGATATTTGCGAACGCTGGCTGTGGACGGTACGGTTGCCTTGATGAACCATAAAGATACATCTCTCATTCTGATTACAGGTGTGCCTAAGATGGTCAGGGCAGCGTATACATCTGGAAAACCGACTATTTATGGTGGCCCGGGGAATGGACCCGCATTTATTGAGCGTTCGGCTGATATAAAAAAGGCCGTAGCAGATATCATTGTCAGCAGAACCTTTGATAACGGAATTGTCTCAGCCTCGGAACAATCCATTGTTGCTGAGGGCTGTATCGCTGATGAAGTAAGGCAAGAGCTTAGGAAAAATGGAGCTCATTTCATGTCAGAGCAGGAATCAGTTCAGCTCAGTAAGTTCTTTTTCCGTCCTGATGGCAGTTTAAATCCAGAGATTGTCGGAAAAACGGCGTTAGAGTTGGCGCGGCATAGCGGCATATGTGTGCCAACGGATACGTTATTATTGATTTCAGAACAAAAATATGTCTCCTCTAACAATCCGTATTCAAGGGAAAAACTTTGCCCGGTTCTGGCCTTTTACGTTGAAAAGGACTGGATGAATGCTTGTGAAAAATGCGTAGAATTGCTTATAAATGAAGGTCGAGGACATACCTTGGTCATTCACTCGAAGAATGAGAATGTGATCCGGGAATTTGCCCTAAAAAAACCAGTATCCAGAGTACTGGTGAATACGCCAGCGTCATTAGGGGGGATAGGGGCGACAACCAATCTCTTCCCGGCATTAACTTTGGGTTCCGGTACGGCAGGCGGTGGGTATACTTCTGATAATGTCACCCCCATGAACCTGATTAATATCCGAAAAGTCGGCTATGGTGTACGTCAGCTAGAGGATATAACCAAGGGTGTTGATCAACTCTCCATTGAAAGTACGGATGATTTAAAAGAGGTGCTTGAAAAATTACTTGAGCTACTTAAGTAATGGGGAGACGATTGAGGCGACGGCGGTAATGAAAAAGTTTGTTACCGGTTTAGATACTTTGGTACATGCCATCGAGGCTTATGTTTCTAAAGTAAGAGGAGGAAAGAAAGTTGGATATCAAAGAGTTTTCAAATAAATTTGCGGATGCCACAAAACACTTGTCCCCGGAAGAAACATCCGCCATTATGAAACTGTTTCAGGGGATTTCCAGGGAATTGTCCGCGAATAGTCCCGCAATAAACACTGTGACAAAATCGCCTGCGTATGAAGGGGAAATCAAGGGACTGACACCGCGCTTGGAACGGCTGAAAGCAGCTTATTTAAAAGTTAAACCAAGTGTCAGTATCTATCGTGCCAGAGCTTTCACCCAAGTGACTAAAGAAAATGTTGGGTTGCCAAAAATTCTTCTTCGGGCTAAGTGCTTCAGAAAGGCCTGTGAGACAGCTCCTTTGGTAATTCAAAAGGATGAGTTGATTGTGGGACATCCCTGCGGGAAGCCGAGAGCCGGTGCTGTATCCCCGGATATCGCCTGGAGATGGGTTCGGGACGAACTGGATACCATGTCAACTCGGGCGCAGGATCCCTTTGAAATCAGCGAGGAAGACAAGCAGGTTTTGCGGGAAGAGATCTTCCCCTATTGGGAAGGCAAGAGCCTGGATGAGGTTTGTCAGACACAATATGAAGAAGCCGGCGTATGGTCATTTTCAGGCGAATCATTTGTCAGTGATCTTTCTTATCATCAGGTCAACGGTGGTGGCGACACCTGCCCAGGTTATGATGTCATACTGATTAAAAAAGGTATCAACGGTGCGAGGCAGGAAGCCGTCGACAGATTGAGCAAATTGTCCATGGAAAATCCAGATGATCTGGACAAGATTTACTTCTATAAAGCAGAGATTGAGACTTGTGACGGCATTTTGGCTTATGCCAAACGGCTTTCTGATTATGCAAAAGAATTGGCTGACAGAGAGCATGACTCAGTTCGGCAGAAAGAACTTTACAAGATTTCTGATATATTCACTAATGTACCGGCTAATCCTCCCCGTACTTTCCATGAAGCACTCCAGTCCATTTGGACTTTGGAATCTTTGTTTGTGGTAGAAGAAAACCAGACAGGGATTTCCGTCGGACGCTTGGATCAATACATTTACCCCATGTTCAAGGCCGACCTGGAATCCGGCCGAATGAACAAACTAGAGGCATTCGAACTGTTGAGCTGTTTTATTATTAAATGCTCTGAAGTCATGTGGCTTTCCAGTGAACTGGGAGCGAAATACTTTGCCGGCTATCAACCCTTTATCAACTGCACCATAGGCGGGCAGAAGAGAACTGGCGGGGATGCAACCAATGACCTGACTTATCTGATTATGGATGCCGTTCGTTTTACCAAAATGTATCAACCGTCCCTTGCTTGTCGGATTCATAATAAATCCCCCCAACAATACCTGAAGAAAATTGTAGATGTTGTGAAAGCGGGACTTGGGTTCCCTGCTTGTCACTTTGATGACAGTCATATCAAAATGATGCTTTCTAAGGGATTCAGCATTGAAGATGCTCGAGACTATTGCCTCATGGGTTGCGTAGAACCGCAAAAATCGGGCAGAATCTATCAATGGACATCTACCGGATATACCCAATGGCCTATTGCTATAGAATTTGTTCTGAATCGCGGCAGGATGAAATGGCGAGGTACCATGGAAGGCCTTGACACGGGGGACCTTGACAATTTCAAGACCTATGAAGAATTTGACACTGCCTGCAAAAAACAAATTGAGCATATTATTCGCTTGTCAGCTGTCGGAACCATTGTTAGCCAACGGGTTCATCGAGACCTTGTTCCCAAACCTCTCATGTCCCTACTGGTAGAAGGGTGCATGGAAAAAGGTACGGATGTTACAAGCGGCGGCGCTCTCATTAACTGCGGTCCCGGACTTATCTTCTCCGGTTTGGGAACCTATGCTGATTCAATGGCGGCTATTAAAAAATTAGTTTTTGAGGACAGGAAATATACCCTCAAACAAATCGGGGATGCAGTGGCAGCAAACTTTGAAGGCTACGAAACCATTCGAACAGATTGCCTAAATGCACCAAAATACGGAAATGATGACGACTATGCAGATGAAATTGCCGCAGATATCATCAGCTGGACAGAACGAGTTCACCAAACGTTTAAAATGTTGTATTCGCGCTTTACTCATGGGACCCTTTCCATTTCCAACAACACACCTATCGGGGAAATAACCGGCGCGACAGCCAATGGACGGCTTGCTTGGACACCCTTGTCAGATGGAATCAGCCCGACCCAGGGTGCCGATAAATTGGGGCCCACAGCCATCATCAAATCCGTCAGCAAGTTGAGTATCGAGTCTATGAATATTGGCATGGTGCATAATTTCAAACTGTTGCGCGGCATTCTGGAAACCCCGGAAGGAGAGAATGGCCTGATCACTTTGCTCAGAACAGCTTCCATTCTGGGTAATGGTCAGATGCAGTTCAGCTATGTTGACAATGAAGTTTTGAAGAAGGCCCAAATCGAACCTGATAAATATCGAGACCTGATCATTCGCGTCGCTGGGTATAGCGCTTACTTCGTAGAACTGTGCAAGGAAGTACAGGATGAAATTATTAGCAGAACCGTGTTGGAGCATTTTTAATATGATTTAAATCTATATGGAATATCTAAAGAATCTAAGTTCTTCAGGTACTCCATAAAGGAGAGAGTATTGACTAGATGAGCATATCGGGAAACCAAAAAGCCATTATGATGAAGGAAAAACTGAATGCTGACTTTACTAAAAAAGGCGTCTTCACAGGTCTTTTCAGCGGCTTTACCTGGGGCTTAAACAGTGTACTCTTGGGCCTTGCTTTAAGTATGATACCTGTCATGGGCGAAAATGTTGCCATATTTGCCATCCCACTGGCCGCCGCCTGTATCAATGATTCTTTTGCCGGCCTATGGCTGCTCCTCTATAACGGTGGGGCCGGACGTTTAAAGGAAGTTCTCCGCAGTCTTAAAACCTTTCCCGGTCAAATGGTTTGTGTAGCCGCCTTATTGGGTGGACCCATTGCTAATGGCGGATACCTACTGGGTATTTCTCTGGCAGGATCTGCTTATGCTTTAACAATTACAGCCTTATATCCCATTGTTGGTGCTCTTCTTTCCCGGATTTTCCTTAAACAACAAATTGTGCCCCGGGTTTGGGCTGGCATGCTGCTCTCCGTTGTTGGAGCTATCGTCATATCCTATGTTCCGCCCGAAGGCGTGAACAGTGAAACTTTTTACCTCGGTCTTCTCTTCGCATCACTAGCCGCCTTAGGTTGGGGTGCAGAAGCCGTTTTGGCAGTATTCGGCATGTCCATGATTGACCCAAAGGTTGCCATCAATATTCGTCAACTAACTTCCGGACTTTTTCTGGCTATTGTAATTCTCCCTATCGTTGGTGGCTGGGTTGTAGTTTCCCAAGTTTTCACTCTGCCTGGAACTCTCGGGGCATTTGCCATTGTGGGCTTGGCGGCAGCGATATCATACTTGGCGTGGTATAAGGCTAACACTACCATTGGCGTGGCTAAAGGAATGGCTCTTAACGGAACCTATGTTATGTGGGGAGTCATCTTCTCTGTTGTTTTCTTGAAATCCCCCCTTACGCAGAACTTGGTTATAGGCAGTCTTCTGGTGGTTATAGGGGCTACTCTAGTGGCTATTAACCCGAAGGAGTTCTTCAAGAAAGGAGAGGTGGCATAATCATGGCGGACACCTTACCACTGCGCTTCAGAATGCTTCATTATGTTTCCACGGTAAAGAAAGCCAGCCCGGATGAGATTATGAAGGCGCTAAAACCGGAATATGGCACAGAAAAACAGTTTACAAAGAAAGTCTTTGCGGATCATCTCCTCGACATGAAAGCGAACCATATCCTTGAGGATAATGATGTGGAACTTGATGACAAGGGAGAATTGCTCATTTACTACTCCATTAATGATGAGGGGAGAAGACTTCTCAAAAAGTATCTTCCCAAAGGGTGGAATCAGACTTAAATTTTCGCTAGGGATTTCTAAAGGGATGGGGACATTATGAGTACAGAAACCGGTAGCATCTTAGAAAGAAAAGCAAGAATCTTCAATGTCCAGAAGTATTCCATCTATGATGGACCGGGCGTCAGAACATTAATTTTCTTCAAAGGGTGTCCCCTGAGATGCAAGTGGTGTTCAAATCCGGAGGGACTTGAAAGAAAATATCAGGTCATGTTCAAAGAAGATTTGTGCGTTGACTGTGGCAACTGTATTCCTGTTTGTCCCGTCCAAATACATCATTTCCGGGATGGAGAAGACGGGCAACTGCAAACCAAAAATGAAAGACTCAAGCATAAAGTCAAGAGAAGCATCGACTGTGTCGGTTGCCGAAAGTGCGAAACCGTTTGTCCTAAGCAGGCACTATCCATTGTTGGCACAGACAAAACCATTTCCGAAGTCCTGGAAATTATTCAACAGGATTTGCCCTTCTACCACAGTTCAGGTGGTGGAGTCACTCTTGGGGGAGGGGAAGTCACAGCACAGCCGGAATTTGCAGTCAACCTGTTGACGGAATGCAAACGTATGGGAATACACACAGCCATTGAAACCTCGGGATATGTAAAACTGGATTCCCTGCTTATGATTGCACAGTTTACCGATTTGTTTTTATACGATATTAAGCAAATTGATTCTGAGCGGCATTATGAACTTACTGGGGTGCGCAATGAACGTATTCTGGACAACCTAACGGAACTCATACGCCGCGGGCATACAGTTAAGGTCAGGATGCCCCTCATCAGGGGACTGAATGATAGTGAAGACACCCTGCGCAGAACTCTGGAATTTCTCCGGTCCTTTAAAGATTATAAAAACTTTCAGGGTATAGACTTGCTTCCTTATCATAAATTGGGCATTAACAAATATAAGCAATTGGACTTAAAATACGCCATCAGCGAAGATTTGAGCTTCAAAGAAGAAGAGCTAGATAAAATTGAAGAGTTCATAAAAGGGTATGACTTACAAGTTGAAGTCATCAGACATTAAAGACTTATACCTTAGGGAGGGATTTTGTGAGTGTAGCCGATGAGTTTGACAGAAAACGTATTATCCAAGAATCCGTGCCTGGCAAGCAAGTCACGCTGGCTCATATCATAGCTTCGCCCGTACAAGACTTGTACGAACGTCTAGGCATTGAAGAACAAGGATCGATTGGAATTTTAACCCTCACTCCCAGTGAGACAGCAATTATAGCAGCCGATGTTGCCACAAAGACCTCTGACGTAGAGATCGGTTTTCTTGATCGTTTTACAGGATCACTGGTTATATCCGGTGATGTGGCAAGTGTCGAAGCGGCCATGATTGCCATTAATGACACCCTGGAAAAGCTGTTAGGCTTCACGCCTGCCAAGATTACACGCACATGAAAAAACGAATTATGGTCGTCGGACCCACCCAATCAGGCAAATCCACCCTGGCCAATGTTTTGAATGACTCTACAAGGCCCTTAAAAAAGACCCAAGATGTTATTTATGGGAAGAATACCATTGATACACCAGGCTCATATCTTGAAAACGCTTCTATGTATAAATATCTGATTGCAACTGCCCAAGCTGCATCTCATGTGCTCATGCTTGTTGATCAATCGAAACCCAGGGAAGTATATCCGCCTGCTTTTGCCAAAACATTTACTTGTCCAGTCATTGGAATAATTACCAAGATTGATTTAGCCCCGGAAAATTCCAAGTTGTGTGTTCAACAGTTAAAAAAAATCGGGATTGATGAACCTTACTTCTGGATTTCATTAAACGACAATACAGGCGTGGAAGCCTTGGAACAATATTTATTTGGAAAACAAGAAACATCAGAAATTAATGAGTTTTTGATATAGATATAGTCTTTGATTCACTCTAGTTTTAGGTTTCCGCTTTAATCTAATCGCTTCAGCAATAATTTATGGGAAGTTTGCTAAAAGGAGATTTCAGGAAAGGCAGGTGAGGCAATGAAATTCATCACTGAAATGGAACTGCGGGATTTATATAAAACTGGGCCCTTTGAAACTTATGTTCTGGAACCAGATACAAAGATTACCCCAGGAGCCCGTCAATTTCTGGTGGACAGACGAGTCACGCTGGTACAGGCTCAGGGCAGTGACAGCAAAACTTTAAAAATCGACGAGACGACTCGGACTCAAGTGCGGGAAAACTGGTTTACTCTGAGGCTGCTTGGAAAAATGGAATGCATAGAATCTTTATTTATCCTGACTGCCACAGAAATTTTACACACCGGCGATCTCGCCCTGTCAGAGGAAGTCATGGCACTGGCTAAATGCTTCCGAAACCTGCGAGACGCTGAGCGGAAACAGATCGTCCCGGACAACCTTCATTTTTGGGGATTGACGGCAGAAGAAATCAAAACACGAGCCGAGAATCTGAAACAATCTATTGACATCAGTGAGTTTTACCTGGGATTGGAAAATGGAAAAGAGATTGCTCTGTTAAATCACTTGCGTGCCTCCCTGCGAGAGGTTGAACCAGCACTTTTGGAAACCTATTGGGACGAAGAGAAGCAAGTCTGTTCACGTCAAGACCTGATTGATAGGGTTAATCTGATCATTAACATACTCTGCATAATGATGTGGAAGTTTTCTGGAGGTGGAAAATGGAAAATGTAAATGCAACTTTTCAATACTGCGATCAACTCGTTCGTGATTTTGAGAAAGTCATCACAACACCCATCTTAAATAAATCCTCCGTTTATTACACCGGTGTTGACCTGGGAACAGCCTATATTGTCCTGGCAGTCCTTGATGAGAATTATCAACCTGTGGCCGGCGCCTATCGTTTTGCCAGTGTTGTCAAAGATGGCATGGTGGTAGATTATATCGGTGCAATTCGCATAGTTAAAGAATTGAAACAGGAACTCGAAGAGAAACTGGGCGCTGAACTGATCTACGCAGCAGCGGCGCTTCCTCCTGGGACGGTTACCCTTGACTCAGGTGCTATCAAACATGTAGTCCAGGGGGCTGGTTTTGAAGTTACCAACGTATTAGATGAACCTACGGCAGCCAATGCTGTACTCAAGATTCAAGACGGCGCGATTGTCGACATCGGCGGCGGCACTACGGGAACTGCCATTCTGAAAGACGGCAAAGTAGTTCATGTCGACGATGAACCTACAGGCGGCACTCACTTTTCTCTCGTCATTTCCGGTGCCTATAAAATGAGCTTTGAGGATGCGGATCAATATAAGCGGGATTTCAAAAATCATAGGGAACTAATGCCCGTATTGCGTCCTGTCATTGAAAAAGTCTCATCCATTATCAGTCGCCATATACGTGACTACCAAGTAAAAGAGATCTATCTGGTAGGGGGAACCTGCTGTTTGGAAGGAATCGAAGATATTATCGCCAAACAAACCAACCTTCCCACCTATAAGCCGCAAAACCCCATGTTTGTAACCCCTTTAGGTATTGCACTTAACTGCACACAGGAAATCCTTTAGACAGGAGTGAGTTTCACACATGGAATATCGAATTATAAAATCCCCATCCAGTGGGACAGTGGATATTCTCTTTCGGCGAAAAGGCTCCGCTTCAACAATCCCTATCGAGAACTATGATGCTATAGGTCTGGTTCAGGGACGGTTGATTGATATGGTTTTTGCTGCTGATATTGCGGAAAAAGCGGCGGGAGTAGTGGTAGAAGACATTAAAGGACATTGCCCGCAGAATCTGATTATGATCGCCATCTTCGGAGATACGTCGTCGGTGGAAGCTGCTATTCAGGAAATACAATATAAATTTAAAGAAGCGAAAACAGGTGAGATTCTATGATAGCAGCCAAAGTAATTGATAGTATATGGTCAACCAGAAAAGCCGATTCTCTCGTAGGACTGAAATTCATGTTGGTGGAAGTCCTTGGCGGTATTGATGCCGGACGTCTCATGATCGCCGCCGACACCATCAGTGCTGGCGTTGGCGAACGAGTGATTGTCTGTAATGGCAGCTCGGCCCGCAAGATGTTGGGTCGGGAGGATGTACCGATTGATGCCGTCATTGTAGGAATCATTGACGAAGACTGCAAGTTTTAAGAAACTGGAGGCGGGAAAACGTTGGATCTACTAAATATTGTCAAGGGTGCCGGGGTTATTGGGGCGGGAGGAGCTGGATTTCCAACTCACGCCAAACTAACGTCCAAAGCCGAGTATATATTGCTTAATGGAGCTGAATGCGAACCCCTGCTCAGAGTGGACCAGCAATTGATGGAGAAGTTTCCTGATGAAATCATCAGAGGAATGGAAGCGGCGGGACGATATATTGAAGCCCGCAAGGCCATCATCGGTATTAAGGGCAAACACAAACAGGTCATTGTCCTCATGCGAGAAAGAATCGCCGCTCTGGGATTGTCAGATTATATGGAAGTAATGGAACTCCGAGATATTTATCCTGCTGGTGACGAACAGGTTCTGGTTCATGAACTAACTCAACGAATTGTCCCGGAAGCATCTATTCCCCTGAAAGTGGGCTGTGTGGTTATCAATTCGGAAACTGCACTTAATATATGTAAGGCCATTGCCGGCAACCCAGTCACGGAAACCTACATCACTGTTGCCGGTGATATTCCTCAGCCCAGGACCTTTAGAGTACCTGTGGGGGTATCCGTTCGGGAGGTCATTGGACAATGCGGAGTGGAAAATGTAGATGATTATGCCGTAATAGACGGCGGTCCCATGATGGGATCTGTCATGAACAATATTGATGGGTATGTCACCAAAAAAAGCAAAGGCTATGTACTCCTGAAAAAAGATCACTTTCTCATCCGTAAAAAAACGGTAAGCCCCGATCGAGCAAGAGTGATAGGCAAGACTGCCTGCGAACAATGTCGCATGTGTACCGATCTGTGTCCTCGTTATCTTCTAGGACACAATATGCAGCCACATAAAGTCATGCGAGCTCTGAGCTACAACTTAGAGGATGTCAAGGAACAACAAATTGCCCAATTATGTTGTGAATGCAATGCCTGCGAATTATTCTCCTGCCCGGTTAATCTTCATCCGAAATCTGTCAATGTCTTATTCAAGCAAAAACTGGCAGAACAAGGGGTTAAATATCAGCCGATTCAGATGGATTTTCAAGCTAGATCCGCCAGAGAATATCGCCTTATTCCAAGTAAACGTCTAGTTATTAAAATCGGTTTAACAGCCTACGATAAACCGGCACCCATGACCGAGGTCGAATTCCGACCTGAATACATTCAGATCGCTTTGCGACAGCACATTGGAGCACCGGCAATCCCTACCGTCTCTATCGGCGAACAGGTGAAAGCGGGTCAACTGGTTGGCAAAATTCCGGATAACAGTCTTGGAGCTGCCGTTCACTCCAGCTTTAATGGAACTGTGGTTGAGATCAACGATAATTCTATTGTGATAAAGGTGGGTTCGTATGTATAGTGCAATAGGTATGATTGAGCTTACGAGTATTGCCAGAGGAATTAATGCAACAGATTTAATGCTTAAAACAGCCTACGTGGAAGTGGTTAGTGCGACACCTGTCTGTCCAGGTAAATATATTGCCATCATCAAAGGAGACGTTGCCGCCGTAGAAAGCTCTATCAGCGTTGGTGTTGAGATGGCAGGAGAATATCTGGTAGACAGCTTTATCCTTGCTAATGTTCATCAGGGCATTTTCCCTGCCATCACGGCCACAACCATGCCCGATGGAATCGGGGCCTTGGGTATCATGGAATGTTTTTCACTAGCTTCTATGATCATTTCAGCGGATGCGGTACTAAAAGCGGCTGATGTACAAGCTCTCGAACTACGTTTGGGCAGCGGGCTGGGCGGCAAAGCCTACTTCACCTTCACCGGAGATGTTGGCGCAGTAGAAGCAGGTATCGAAGCTGGAATATCCATTGCTCGCGAAAGGGGCTTGTTAGTCGATACAGAGGTAATTCCTTCGCCCTCTGACAAACTGTGGGCATCGCTATTCTAAAATTAACAACCACAAACTTCTATACCCGATACGATTGAAAGGAGGTGCGAACTTGAAAAAACTAGTTTCAGCAAACGAAGTAAAAGTAGCAGCGGAAAAGGGACAAAATGTCTTTTGCGTAGACTGCAATACCATCATTACAGCGGCAGCTAAGGATTTAGCCAAGGAACTGGGCGTGGAATTTACTACAGACTCATCTGCTGAAGGAAATCACACCTGTAAAGAGATTGGCCTGCCGAAGAAAGACAGCCGGGAAAACGAGATTGACCCAGAAATGATCTTTCAAGTGGTAAAAGCGGTACTAGCAAATAGGCTCTTGGAAAGCGTCCCTGCTTCAACTCCAGAAATGCCTTTCCGTGCAGATTGTGACCCGAAAAGTGGATTTAAAATCGTGCGCGGCAGAACAGTAAACCTCGAGACCTTTGACACAGGCGATTCAAGCACCGACGTAGCTTATCGTGAAGTGATCAGTAAAGAGGATTCCCAAATGAGCGCAGGCTTTTTGACCATTGAAAAATCCAGCTTTGAGTGGGAATTATGCTATGAAGAGATTGATATTGTTCTCGAAGGAAGCCTAACCATCACCATCAATGGTGAAACTTATCAGGCTAACCAGGGAGATGTCCTCTTTGTACCTAATGGCTCTAAAGTAACCTGGGGTTCCTCCGATTATGTCAAACTCTTTTACGTAACCTATCCGGCAAACTGGCCTGATCTTATGGCGCAACAATAGGAGGGTAAGCAATGCAGGCTCTTGGCCTAATTGAGACTCACGGGCTCATTCCCGCTATTGAAGGTGCAGATGTCATGCTAAAAACGGCACAAGTGGAACTTGTGGGGAGGACCTTTGTAGGTGCCGGCCTAGTAACAATCACCGTAACCGGCGATGTGGGAGCTGTTAAAGCAGCTGTGGAGGCAGGCGTAACTGCGGTTGAAAAGATTGGTCCCTTGTCTTTAGTTTCTCACCATGTCATTCCCAGACCTCATCAGGAGATTGAAAGCATGGTTGATGAAAGGGCAAATCCCGTTGAGGAGCAACCAATCCCAGTAGCAACACAGGAGAAATCAAGCTTTCTTTCAGACGCTGATCCAACCGCCAAAATAGTCGATCCCTTGCCAAACCAGGACACAGCAACAGAATTGACGGAACCTGCCAAAACCAGACAGGAAAGCATTGAGTCAGCGCAAATAATGCTGAACCAACTCTGCAAAGAGAGGGTAGATGCCTTCGTACAGGAATTCGGCCTTGAAAAAAGTTTGGACGTCCTGAGAACGATTACTGTGGTGAAACTCCGAAATTTAGCAAGAGAATACAAAGAACTTGGCATAGCAGGAAGAGCCATATCCAAAGCAGACAAGGACTTACTGATCCAGAAACTCACGGGATATTATCAGCAGGAGATTCAAAAGTAGCCTGTGCGCAAGATCATAAATATGTAAACTTGTCTGCCAGTAAAAATAAATAGAGACGTGGAGGGAGGAATAGCAAATTGGAAAACTTTGATTATGATTTACAATCCGTGCAAGAGACCAGAAATATTGCTCGTCAGGCTAAACTGGCACAGGCTCAACTTGCAAAGTTTAATAGCGAGCAAATTGAGAAGATCATCCGCAATATGGTGAAAGCAGCAGAGGAAAATGCTGTTTCTCTGGCCAACCTGGCTGTAGAGGAAACAGGATTCGGCAAAGTAGAAGACAAGATCTTCAAAAATCGTTTTGCTTCCACAGAACTGTATGAATTCATTAAACCCATGCAAACCATTGGAGTCATCAAAGACGATAAGGTCAATAAAATAATGGAAATCGCTGAACCTGTAGGAGTGCTCATGGGGATTATTCCCTCGACCAATCCTACATCGACGGCCATATACAAATCCATTATTGCCATTAAATCTCGTAACGGGATTGTGTTCTCTCCGCATCCGTCAGCTTTGAAATGCACCATGCAAGCAGCTAGGCTGATGAATGATGCCGCAGTAGCTGCTGGTGCACCGGCTAATATCATTGGCTGTATCTCAAAACCCTCGATGAATGCAACCAATGAACTCATGAAATGCGATGAAGTCGCCATGATTATAGCAACAGGCGGTTCAGCCATGGTTAAGGCTGCCTATAGTGCAGGGAAACCGGCCTTGGGTGTAGGCCCGGGCAACGTTCCGGCTTATATAGAAAGAACTGCCAATATTACAAAAGCCGTCAAAAATATTATTGCCAGCAAAACCTTTGACAATGGAACCATATGTGCATCCGAGCAATCAGTTATCGTCGAGGAATGTATGCGTGACCAGGTTATGGAAGAATTCAGACGCCAGGGTGGATACTTCATGACCCCCGCGGAAACAAACCAAGTTGCCAAAAAATTGTTTGTCCGCGGCCATGCTATGAATGCGAAAATGGTAGGCAGATCCGCTGCAGTTATCGCAGACAGTGTCGGCATAGCCATTCCTCCGGGCACAAAAGTCCTGTTAGGGGAACAACAGGGCGTGGGCGAAGAATATCCCTTGTCTTACGAAAAGCTGACTACCGTGCTGGCATTTTATACCGTAAAAGATTGGCAGGAAGCTTGTGACCTGTGCATTAAACTCTTGAATAACGGCGGTGTAGGGCACAGCCTTTCCATTCATACGGAAAATCAAGAAATGGTCATGAAATTCGCTGAAAAACCTGTCTTCAGGATCTTGGTCAACACAGCCTCCAGCCAAGGCGGTGTGGGCGCAAGTACAGGACTTTCCCCATCCTTTACACTGGGTTGTGGTACTTGGGGCGGAAGTGCAACCTCCGATAATGTAACCCCCATGCACTTGATTAATATTAAACGTATAGCCTATGGAATTAAAGACTTCACAGAAAACACAACCTCCAGCTCTTCAGCCTGCGTGGCACAGAGCAACAGCCCTGCTGCCATTAGCGATGATCAGATTATGAACGTTGTGAATGAAGTTATTTTGCTCCTGAAAAAAAGAGGTGGTAACTAAACGTGGGAAAGTATGACGATTTAGCAGCGCTTCTATTGGAAGCAATCAAAGAAGGGGGGTATTTAAAAGCGGATTTAAGCTCCATACCCGTAGGAATATCTAACCGTCATATTCATCTTTCTCAAGTGGATTTGGAAACCTTGTTTGGTGCAGGATACCAATTGACAAAAACCAAGGATTTGTCCCAACCCATGCAATATGCCTGTAAGGAAACGCTAATCCTGGCTGGTCCCAAAGGGACTATTGAAAAGGTTCGCATCCTCGGGCCGGCGCGAAAAGAGACTCAGGTAGAAATTCTCCTGGCAGATTGTTTCAAACTCGGCATAACCGCGCCGGTGAGATCATCTGGAGACCTGCAAGGAACTCCGGGAATCACTCTTATTGGTCCCAAAGGAAGTATCCTTCTTTCCAAAGGGGTTTTGATTGCCCAGCGGCATATTCATATGACCCTAGATAATGCCCATAACTTTGGGGTTACGGATGGAGAATTGGTAACCATCCAAATAGACGGACTTCGGGGAGGAACTTACTCGAATGTCCTCATCAGAGCCAACAACACCTCGGCGCTTGAATTTCATATCGACACGGAAGAAGCGAATGCCATGCAGCTCGCATCAACCTCAAAAATAACAATCACAAAATAAAATTTTAGGAGGAAACAAAAATGAGTAGATCAGAAGCTTTAGGATTAATTGAAACCAAAGGTCTTGTAGGAGCAATTGAAGCGGCGGACGCCATGGTGAAAGCTGCCAATGTTCAACTGATTGGTTATGAAAAAGTCGGCGGTGCTTTAGTTACCGTTATGGTAAGAGGAGATGTAGGTGCCGTAAAAGCAGCAACCGATGCCGGTGCTGCCGCAGCTCAGCGAGTTGGAGAGTTAATCTCCGTTCATGTCATTCCGCGTCCACACGGTGACGTAGAAATGATGCTCCCTCAAGTTAAAAAACAAGCATAATGTTCCATTAGACAAGCCACTACAGCAAAGGTCAAAATCTCCTAGGGGAGGTTTTGACCTTCATCTTTTCTGGAGCGGTGATCACACCTACTCCTAGCAATGTTGTATAATGAAATAATTTGTTGTATTATGAAAATGCAACCGAATCACGCATCTTCGGATGTCTTCTTTTTTATTATAAGGGCAGCTTGTTAAGCCAAACGCAACAGGAATCTGAAAACACTTAGAATGGTGTTCTCCTGAAAATCCGTCAAGTAAAAGAGAATTAATCATAGAAAAGGAAGTTTGGCGAAGAGCATGAGCAAGACTGACGAAACATTAAAGAAATTAATGGATTCCAATCTGTATTCGCGCTATAGTGGACTATTATCCCTATCCAATATTTCTTTACAGATGGTAGATACCAGAGGCAATATTCTGCTTGAATTTAATCCGTCTCCCGATTTTTGCAAATTTATTTGCCAGGAAGATGAAATGCGGATATGTTCAGATTATATTTCTAGATTAGAACCAGGTAAGAGTGACCGATTTATCTGTCAACACGGACTGGAAAATATTCTTTTGCCAGTTAATATTAACAACCAAACCATAGGCTATCTCGTCGGGGCGCAGGTTTATTCAGCGGATAGTGAATATCAGAAATATCTAATTGATATAATGGCCATGGCAAAGGAGAAAAAAATTGAACCGGCAGCTATTGCGAAATCAATTGCTGCGATAAAAACTATCGAAGAAAATAAAATTGAAATTCATGAACAAATATGCAACCATATCTCCCAAAATATTGGCCAGGACTTTTCTCAAAGCATCATCAATACTGCGGATAAGGCTGTAGTAAGGTTGTCTATTGAAAAAGAAATGCTGGAAAAAAAGATTATCGACCTCGAAGCTAAAAACATGTCTTTGGTGATTAACCCCCATTTCTTGTTCAACACCCTAAACTCCATAGCCCGTATCGCTTATTTTGAAAAATCTCATACTACGGAAGAACTCATTTACTGTCTTTCTGATTTATTGAGGTACAACTTAAAGCAAGACGATGAGTTACACACCATCGGAGCCGAGATGGATAATATCGAAAAATACCTTTATATTCAGAAGGTAAGATATAAAAATCGTTTGGAATATGACATTGACATTGCAGATCAGATTAAGGCCTATAGAATACCCAATATGATCATACAGCCCATCGTTGAGAACGCTCTAATCCATGGGATTACTCCTAAGAGGGACGGGGGCAAAATAAAAATTTATGCCGAAAAGTATCAAGATAACATTAATATTTCTGTTATGGATAATGGGAATGGTTTCCCCAAAGAAGTCCTTGAAGGTTTGCAACAATCGGAAAATAAGCTGGGAATAGGTTTTCGCAGTACGGACAAACGTTTGAAACGATATTTCGGAGAACAATACGGGCTAAAAATCACTAAATCAGACTATAGTGGAAGTACTGTCACGATCTCGATTCCAAGCAAACCCAATGCGAGGCGATAGTGATGAGCGTAGTGTTAATTGTGGAAGATGAATTACTCGAATTGGAATTTCTCAAAGCGATTGTGGCCGAAGAACTCCTCCCTACAGATAAAATAATCACCTGTGAAAGCGGTACACAGGCTGTTAAAATGGCTAAACGGTGTCGACCGGACATAATAGTCATGGATATACTTCTTCCTGAAATGGATGGCTTACAGGCCCTTCAGGAGATAAGGAAATTTCTTCCCCAGGCATGCGTTATGATTCTATCGGCCTGCTCAGACTTTTCTTATGCACAGACAGCAATTCATCTCCGCGTTCAGGAATACTTGCTCAAACCCGTTAAACCATCCGTTTTTAAGAAAGTATTCCATGATCTGTTGACTAGTGTGGCTGCGTGCCAGGTACATGCCGACGAAGAAATTGTGGAACAAGAAACTAATCAGATATATGCTATTGAAAAATCATTAAAATACATACACGATAACTTTAAACAAAAATTGCCCCTGCAATTAGTCTCGTCCAACGTTTTTTTGAATCCCCAATATTTTAGCCGCATCTTTAAAAAAGAAGTAGGGGTTACCTATATAGATTATGTCAATAAATTAAAGATAGATCATGCCTGCAAATTGTTGGAGACAACCAGCTATCCCGCCTATCGCATTTCCAGTGAATGTGGTTTCACTGATCCATCCTATTTTAATCGCGTTTTCGTACAGCAAATGAATATGACCCCTAAGGCATACAGAAGAAAACATCTGTCTGACAGCGAAAATAAGGGCTGAGTTCCTTGTTACTATCCAAAACTGAGGCTTGCCAGAATAGGAATTACGTTAATTTCTATAAAATATCTGGTGCAAAAAGTGTGAAAAAATCTAAAATTTACATTTTTTTGACGCGATTTTGGTGTTTCACAATAAAAATAACGAATGGCTAGACAAAATGACGAAGGCTAAATTTGCCCTTTTGATGCGAAAGGGTAAATTTAGCCTTCGTGTGTTATTAACAAATTGGCATCCTTGGAAACCGTTAAATGGGGTTGTTGGATAGCCAAGGTTATCTTTGCATTTTTAAAGAACAGACGGTTTTGATGACTTTAATAAATTCCTTTTCGACCATGGAAAGATGGTGTCGATTCAACCAAATTAGGATAATTGAAACCTCTAAACGAGCATCACTTAGAGTTACCTTTTTTATCATATTAGATTTGACATATTCATCCGCCATAAATTGAGGGACAAACGCAATGGTTTTTCCTTGGGATAAGATCTTTTCCATCATTTCTAAGTTGTCAACCCTGTAAGAAACATTAAGATCACCATACTTTTGCAACACACTGGATACTCCGCAATTGGTGATGTACTCGGTGTTGTACAAAAGTATAGGCAAAGAAAGAGCCTTTTCGAGAGACATTGTGGTCGATCCCATGGTCATTTCGCAGTTATTCCCAGCAATAATGACAAATTCATCAGAAAACAATTCTTTAAAGTTAATATCTTTCGAACTGCAGAAAGCATCAGTTTTCAAGATGATGCCAAAATCGGCTTTGCCTGATTGAACATCTCGCAAAATATTATTCGATTCTCCGACTTTTAAAATGGCATTAACTTTAGGATGATTGTGTTTAAACGTTGTTAATATATCAGGCATTACTGTAATATTTATGCTTGGCTCTACTGCAATTGAGATATTTCCAGTTAACTCAAATGAATCTCCTTGGGCGATGGATTTGATCTCATCAACCTTATTAAGCACTTCTTTGGCTATAATAATAATTTGTTCTCCCATTTCTGTAAGAAAAGCGCCAGCATTTGTTCTTTTTAACAGAACAACACCCAGTTCATCTTCCAATTTACTGATGGCAGAACTAAGCGCAGGTTGGGATATATGAGAGCGTTCGGCAGCTAATGAGATTGATTTAGATTCATGGACAGCAATTAAATAGGATAATTGTTCTAAGCGCATATTTCTAACCATCCTTGATAGCTTAATTTGGGATTCGGAATTTATTTTATGAGTTTTGAACTTAACTATTACTCCTCATTATACTATGAGTTATTCAGATAACAAAGTAAGAAAACAATAATCATTAGACCTATTATTGGAGATCGTGGTTAATTGTAAAGATTTAACTATAGGAAAATTTAATAAGCCTTCTCTATATTAACTATAGGGGGCATAATCACTAAGTATTTTACAGATAAACCTATATTACCTTATAATCTGCAAATAAGTGATGGAAATCACAATTAAAACTTAAATTCATGAAGGGGGAAAAGTTAACGGTCTTATTTCGATTTATTAATTTTTATATGGGTGCCATAATATGACCCCAAGCCCTTGGACAGACTAACTAATTAAAGTTGATTATCGTTTCAATCTTAAACCCGGTTCTCAGATTAAATCACAAGAAAGGGTGAATAACTTGTCACAAGAGAAGTCTAAAGGTCTATATGCTCGTATTAATCCTGTTGTTTTCTGGGGCAGTGCTATTTTATGTGTTCTGTTATATGCCCCAATGCTTATTTTTGGTACAGAGCTGCAACCCTATGTTTCAGTCATATTAAAAGCTATAACCTATAATATGGACTGGTTATGGTTATTATTTGCTTTGGGTTGTGTTGTGTTTTCACTTTGGTTGGCGTTTGGCAGATATGGCAATGTAAAATTAGGCGGAAAAGATGATAAACCTGAATTCTCAGACTTCAGCTGGATATCAATGATGTTCACAGGCGGTGTTGGCGCAGGTTTAGTTTATTGGACCATGGCTGAGCCTCTTTATTATCTTAAGTTTCCTCCTTACTGGGCTGAACCATTTTCAGCACAAGCTGGGCAATTCGCTCTTGCTTATGGAATATTTCACTGGGGTCTTTCGGCTTGGGCTATCTTTGTCCCAGGGGCCATCGCCTTTGCCTACATGATTTATGTTAGAAAAAAACCCTACTTCTACCCAAGCTATGCTTGCCGGGGATTATTGGGGAATCTGGTAGATGGATGGGTTGGCAAAGCTATCGATATCTTTGTTGTGCTCGGTTTGGTCGGGGGATTAGGAACAACCTTAGGAACAGTTGTACCAATGATGTCGGCTGTCAGCGCCGGTTATCTGGGTATTGAAGATACTATGACGGTAAAAATTGCGGTCACCCTGGTGATTGCAGCAACATTTACCTATAGTGCTTTATCCGGCTTAAATAGCGGAATCAAAAAGTTATCGGAATTAAATAGTTGGTTATGTATGGGATTATTAGCTTTTGTCATGCTTGTTGGCCCAACCCTATTTATGTTATCACTTTATGTTGACAACCTAGGGGTTTTAGCTACTAACTTTTTACGGATGAGTTTATATACTGATCCCATTACCAAATCCGGTTTTCCTCAAGACTGGACAGTATTTTACTGGGCCTGGTGGGCAGCATGGGCTATGTATTTCGGCTTATTTGTTGCCAGGATCTCCAAGGGGAGAACGATCAAAAACGTTGTTATAAATATGATGGTTGTAACGTCCATCGGCTGTTCACTGTTCTTCTTAGTGTTCGGCGGCTATACAGTAGATCTTCAGATTAATCAAGGGATGGCCCTTGATCAGATTATGAAGGACGCCGGTCCCGCGGGAATGATTTCCGCAGTCTTGCATACCTTACCCTTAACCCAAATTGTGATTCCTTATTTCCTATTTGTAATGCTTATTTTCCAAGCTACTACCATTGATTCCAATGCCTTTATTATTTCCATGATTTCTTGCAAAGAGGTTAGAAATGATCAGGAATCTCCCCTCTGGACGAGACTTTTCTGGTGTGTACTCCTTGCAGTGATCGGGGTGGCTATCATGATGGTGGGCGGATTATCGGTTGTTCAGCTTTCATCGGTTGCCACAAGTATACCCATTATAGCAATTATCATCATCTTGTCGCTGTCCCTACTCAAGTGGCTCAAAGAGGATTTCGGCGGAGAAGATAAAGTGCAAGTTGTCGATTATCCGGAAGAAGACTAATCATAATAGGCTGTCGCAGTAAAACCAGCCCGGAAAATAGCAAAAGGCGGCTTCAGCCAGAAGCCGCCTTTTGCCGTCAAATGTATAATGAGGTTGAATAAGTAAAAGTATCCAAAAGAGGATGGTTGATCACGGCCATCCAAAAAACTTAACTATTAAAAACCCTAATGAGCCATAGTTAACTTAACTATACGGGGCATAATTAGTCGGTATTTTACACATAAACGCGAATTGAATATAATTCGACTTGAAAGTGAATGAAATAACAAGTTCAACAACAAAGGACTTCAGCCTTTGAGAAAGTCAAATTTTCTTCCGCTTAATTCGGAGGATGTCATAAGCTTAAGTCCAATTTATAAGAGGAGATGAGTATTTTGAAGAGATCAGCACTTACCCAAAAGTTATTGGTATTAGGTGTGGATGGTATGGACCCTAGAATTACTCGGAAGTTTTTAGCAGAGGGAAAAATGCCCAATTTACAAAAATTCATTGAACGCGGATCCGCTAGAGAAGATTTGCGTCTGCTTGGGGCAATCCCAACGATTACACCACCTTGCTGGACGACACTAGCCACCGGCGCTTATCCTGGAACCCATGGCATCACATGTTATTGGAGACAATCTCCGGAAAGTCTTGATGCAGTCGTTTACAATATGGACTCTCGTAATTGTACGGCTGAACAAATTTGGAATATCACAGCTGAAGCTGGCCTAAAGACACTTGTTTGGCATTGGCCGGGGAGTTCTTGGCCCCCAACCTCTCATAGCGAAAATCTCAGTGTTGTCGACGGTACGCAACCAGGTTCTGTGAATATGGGAGTTGCGCAGCTTGACTGGGAAAAAGTAATTGTTGCTTCACCTGAGATTAAAGAAGTGCGTTATGCGCCAAGGGTGGACAAACCAGCCGGTGTTGGATGCATCATTACCGATTTGGAAGACTCTTTAGACGCAGATGTTGACGATGAAATGATGGAACTTTGGTGGGGGGATACAGCTCGTCAAGGCGGAGAAATTCGCACCTTCGTTATGGACGATGAAGATACAGAAGTAGTCATTGGCAGTAAGGTAGCTTATGATATTGTAAACTCTCCGCTCAAAGATGCTACAGGTTGGGCAAATGCTCCTGAAGGGGCTAAAGAATTCACGATCTTGACTTCTGGCGGTGTCATGAGACGCCCTGCCTTAATTCTTAAAAATGAAGCTGGCGAATACGACCGAGTGGCTATTTATAAGAATAAGAAAGCAGAAGCACCAATCGTAACGCTAGAGCGAGATAAAATGGTATCAGGTATTATTGATGATGTTACCAAGAAAGAAGTCACTAAACCTGCCTGCCGTTCGATGAAGATCTTAGAACTTGATCCAGTTGGTAATAAAGTTAGGCTTTGGATTAGTAATGCGCTTGATATTGCAAATGACCAATTATGGCATCCTAAAACTCTCTTTAGTGAAATCGTTGAAAATGTTGGCGTGGTTCCACCTGTCAGTTTAATCGGCGGGGAAGATGCTGAATTGGTAGGCGAAATCTTTGAACCTTCTTGGGTACAATACAACCAATGGCAAGCAGATTGCATGAATTATTGCATCAATAAAAAAGGCTATGAAGTAGTATTTTCCCATCTTCACAATATTGACTGTGCAGGTCATCAATTATGGCATCTTGGGAAGACACTGTCACCTTGGGATCACACGGATGAGGTAACCTATCAAGGGTTTATCGAAAAATTCTATATCCAAACAGATGATTATCTTGGCGAGTTCATGCATTTATTAGATGAAGGTTGGACAGTGTTAGTTCTGAGTGATCATGGTCTTATTGTGGGAGAAAACGTACCTCCAATTATTGGAGAATATGGTGGTCTCAATACAAAGGTCATGGAAGAACTGGGCTACACGGTTATGAAAAAAGATGAAAATGGCAATTCCATTAGGGAAGTCGATTGGGAGAAGACAAGGGCCGTTCAGATCCGTAGTAACTATATTTATATCAATCTCAAGGGCCGTGATGAGCATGGTATCGTGGACCCCAAAGATAAATATGATTTAGAAGAACAAATCATCTCTGATTTGTATAATTACAGAGATGACAGGACGGGTAAACGTGTTATTGGCATCTGCCTTAGAAACAAGGATGCTGTGTTAATTGGTGCTAATGGACCAGAATGCGGAGATATTTTCTTCTCGGTTGAAGAAGGCTACAATCGATTGCATGGCGATAGTATTTCAACTTCAGAAGGGTACTTTGAGACATCCGTTTCGCCGATCTTTGTAGCTGCAGGTAACGGTATTAAGCCCGGATTTACAACAGATCGTACAATCCGACAAGTTGACGTTGCACCTTCGGTCTCGGTATTGCTAGGTTTGCGTTACCCTGCACAATGTGAAGGAGCTCCAATTTACCAGATCTTCTCCGAAGATGTTTAAGTAAGTGCACTATGCGCAGCTATCAGAAGGAAGCACTCTGATAGCTGTTGCTATTTAAAATAGGAGTGAAACGGTCATAGTAATCAACAAAAGTCGGGGAAAACCGTTGCTGTATGATTATTATAGACAAAAAAATAATGTTGATTTTAAGGAGTGGAAAATATGTCTTTGCAACAACTAAACTCAACCCGTTTTGAAGAAATTATCTATGATAATTGTGAACCCTGTTTAGTTATCTTTTCTAAAAAAGAATGTCATGTATGTAAAGAAGTCGTTCCGATGTTAGAAGAATTGAAACCTCAATATGATGGGAAATTTGGCTTCTATTATGTTGATGTTGAAGAAGATAAAGAATTATTCCAACGGTTCTCATTAAAAGGTGTTCCGCAGATCCTCTTTTTCAATAACGGCGAGTATCAAGGAAAACTTGCCGGTAAAGTTGAGGAAGAAAGCGTTGAAGAGAAAATATCAGAAGTCCTTGGAGTGTAATCAAATTTAAAGGGGATGTAGAAGACATGGCTAATAGTTATGATTTGATTATTATCGGAGGTGGTCCTGCTGGACTTTCAGCTGCTATTTATGGCGGCAGGGCTAAGCTTAAGACCTTAGTAATCAATAAAGGGACAATCGGCGGTTTAGTGGATACGACTAGGGAAATCGTCAATTATCCTGGATATATCCAAGTCAGTGGACCGGATCTCATGAAAGATTTCAAAAAACATGCTGAGCATTTTAACGTTGAATTTTTAAAAGAAGAGGTTATCAGTGTAGATTTTTCTCAAGAAGAAAAAATAATTAAAACGAAGAAAGGCAAAGAACTATCTGCTAAAGCTGTTATTCTTGCCTGTGGCAGTGAACCGAGAATTTTAAATATCCCAGGAGAAAAAACACTCCGAGGGAGTGGAGTAGCGTACTGTGCGACCTGTGATGCGGAGTTTTTTGAAGGGGAAGATGTTGTTGTCGTTGGAAGTGGTGACCAGGCCATTGAAGAAGGTATGTACATCACCAAGTTTGCCCGTAAAGTGACCGTGATTGTTTTACATGATGAAGGAGTTCTTGATTGTAATAAAGTAAGTGCAGAAAGAGCTTTTAATAATGAAAAAATGGAGTTTATCTGGAACTCAACAATTGAAGCAGTTCTTGGGGAAGAAAATGTAGAAGGGGTAAAGATTAAGAATCTAAAAACAGGCGGTTCATCTGAACTTACCTGTCAGGGTGTATTCTTCTTCGTCGGTATGATTCCATCAACGCATTTTCTCAAAGATAGCGGACTTGAAACGGACAAGAGAGGGTATATTCCCGTCAATGAAGGTATGGAAACGAACCTTGAAGGGATTTATGCCGTCGGTGACAATCGAGTAAAATATTTAAGACAAGTTGTCTCCGCAGCAGGGGATGGCGCGACTGCAGCTGTAGCAGCTGAACGTTACATTGAAGAACTCAATTATTTTAATTCCAATATTATTCAAAGTGATAAAAAGATATTATTATTATTTTTCAATGTCTTAGTCAATGAAAGCTTAGAATTCAGCACCTTATTGGAAGGACTCATTAGTGAAAATGCTGATGAATATAAAATATTCAAAGTTGATATGGCAACAAAGAAGAGTCTTGCTGGAAAATATCAAATAGAAAAGGTACCCGCAGTTGTTGTATTAGATAAAGGGGAAGAAATCAAACGTCTGGACTGCAGTATGGATAAAGAGCAGCTTAAATCTCAATTATCCTAGCCCCTATTTCTTGTGGAGAAAGAAGGAGTGCCGACAGTAATCTGATCAAAAATAATATACACGAGAGCCATAGTGAAGATCCTGAATAGTGCAAACTTGTTATATTATGTGACATAAACGTGTATTAGTTTGTGGTTACGTCGGACTTATGTGGAGGGGGTATATGGATGAAATTTAAAAGCATCCGAACTCAGTTTTTAGCGATTTCGATAATAATTGTTATAATTTCTCTAACAGCTGTTGACGGTATTGCGAGTTACTATATTAACCAACAGGCTAAAAATGATTATTTTAGTAATTCGAACGAACAAATGAAAATTGCCGAAAAATCAATCAAAATCTTTTATGATCAGATTGATAAAGACATTAATATGATGGCTTCAAATCCATTGGTTATGGGAGCAAGCAACGGCATTACGTCCTATGCCAACAATACTGAAAAAGTCAAAATGACCCCTTCGCAAAATGGTGGATTAGAGCAAGAGATTTATGACATTTTTGATCACTATGCAAAAAATCATCCAGGCACAATGTACGTTTATTTTGGCACGGAAAATGGGACTTACCTACAGTGGCCTGAAACCGAACTGCCTGCGAATTTCAATCCACCTGAAAAAGGATGGTATAAAATTGGCTTAAGCGGAAGCGGGTCAATTGTGAGAACCGAGCCCTACGTTGATGGAATTTCTAATGCTATGATTACGAGCAATGTAAGGTCTTTTGTAGACACGAATGGAAATCTGTTGGGTACAATTGGAATCGATGTGGAGCAGTCCGTCATAAGTGATATGTTGAACTCCATGAAGACCGGGGAAACAGGATTTTCGATGATCGTCCATAATACAGGAGTTGTTTTAGCGGATGGAAACAACTCTGAAAATAACTTTAAAAAACTAGAAGAAATTCAGATAGCGGGACTAGACAAGCTAGTGTCTGAAGATTTACAGTCCTTCGATGTAACTATTGAAGGACAAAAATACATAGTTAATCCCTATAAAGTATCGGGAACGGACTGGATTTTAGCATCCTTTATGTCTGAGAACGAATTAACTGAAGGTGCAAGAAGTATATCCTATATGGTTTTGGTTGTTTCTGTCATCATGCTTCTGATCACAATTTTATTCATTACGATAACGACAAAGAAAATCACGACACCGATCATTCAATCGTCTCAATACTTAATGCTTGTTGCCGGTGGGGACTTCTCACAAGAGATCAACCCTAAATTCCTGGCCCGAAAAGATGAGATAGGGTCAATTACGAACGCCATCAATGATATGAAAAATTCGATTAAACAGTTGGTTAATAATATTAAGAATGAATCGACAGCGATCGAAGAGGAAGTACACGATGCCATGGACAACGTAATTACTCTAACCTCGAGCTTGGAAGAGATCTCTGCTACAACTGAAGAACTGGCTGCAAGTATGGAAGAAACTTCTGCCACTTCTGAAGAAATGTCAGCAACGACTCAGGAAATAGAAAAAGCGGTTCAATTAATCTCGGAAAAGTCTCAACAAGGTGCAACCTCGTCAAGGGAAATCACCAAGCGAGCGGAAGATACTAAAAAGAACGTCAATATCGCTCGAAAGAAAGCAGAAGATATATTTATCGATACTCGTGAAAAACTAGAGAAGGCGATTATAGAATCACAGGTCGTCAGTCAAATCCATTTATTGACGGAAGCCATTATGCAAATCACCGAACAAACTAACTTATTAGCCTTAAATGCCGCAATTGAAGCTGCAAGAGCAGGTGAAGCCGGGAGAGGGTTCTCGGTTGTTTCAGAAGAAATACGAAAACTTGCAGAGCAATCAAAGGGAGCGGTTATGCAAATACAGGAAGTTACGACAAAAGTAACAAGCGCAGTCGATAATCTCTCCCGAAATTCTAATGGGTTGCTGTCTTTTGTGACTGTCGACGTAAATAATGATTATCAGGTTATGTTGGAGGTAGCAGAAAAATACAGCGAGGATGCGAACTTCGTAGATGGGCTTGTAGCTGATTTTAGTGCCACATCTGAACAACTTCTGATGTCTATACAAAACATATCGCATGCTATTGATGGGGTAGCCCAAGCAGCCAATCAAGGTGCAAGTGGAACGACAGATATTGCAAATCGGGCGACTGAGGTAAACATTAAATCCTATGAGGTTAAAGAACAGATCCTGAGAGCTAAAGAAAGTGCTAATAAATTACAAGAAGATATCAAGAGATTTAAAATATAATGCAAAGCCTTGAAGTGCATATCGTAATGAGATATGCCCTCAGGGCTTTTTGCATTATAAAGAAGCTTCAAAGTAATGTAAAAAAACATTTAAAATTATTGGTAAATATGTTAAAATACCTCACGAGAGGTTTTTTAACAAAATACGACATCATTTAACACGGTTTTGTCTTTCTAAATAAAATACCCATATATTAGCTATTTTATTTAGAGAAAAATCGTTCTGATAAAGGCAAAGCATCTGAAAAGGTGTGACGCAAAGCCATGGGTCTACAGCAGTACAATTACTGCCATGATTGCCAGGTTGCCGGAGAAGAAATTAGAACCCCAGCCGGGACTAAGTTCTCTGGTGTGGAGTTCTTTTTGTTTTCTCTTCTTTAAATTAGGTTTGGATAATGTTGACTGTATTTAATCACTGATCTTACAAGGGGGGGTTTGAATATGAATGAAGTTGTCCATCAGTTACGTACGGCCAGGGAAGCTAAAGGACTGGAGTTGAAAGAGGTCGAGGAAATTACTAAGATTCGCACTAAATACCTGCAAGCATTGGAAGATGGGGACTACAGCATTCTTCCCGGCGGGGTTTACACGGTAGGATTTTTGCGTTCTTATGCTCGTTTCCTTGACTTAGACGCAGACAATTTAGTAAATGCCTTTAGAATGGAAGCAACTGCTGCTAAATTAGAAACCACTTTCGATAATACTTTACAAGAAACAATTAGGCCGTATCGAGAGCAATCTTTACTTATAAGGATTTCACAATTCTACAGGGAGGCAGGTGATATATTTAGATTTTTAAAGACAAGCAGGATGGAGCAGTCAAAAAGATAGACGGAGAATTACTTTTCTAAGATTGTTTTTGGAAAGACCTGCTGCTTCTTTTGTAGGCTTAGATAAGTGCGCTTGCGTTTCCTAAATGACACGGGAATTTTCGGAAAATAATATAAATTTTTATAAACACCTTGAGGTACGTATCCATGTAGATCTCAAGGCTTTTTTGTATGCAAAAATGAATACCTCGCATCAATCAGATATGATAACACATATCTAAAAGATACGAGGTGCAGTACTCAACCTACGTCCGGCAGAGTTGTTACAGTGTGAAGGTCGTTTATTATACAGTCAGGAAGAAAGACATGATCCAAACTGCAATTATTGCGGCCACACTTCCTATTGCGGAACCGACTGAGACCAGCGAATAGCCTTCTTTCATAGAGAGATCGTTGGACTTGACAACGACCCAGAAGTGGCTGGCGTTAGCATGATAGAAGAAGGAGGAACCTGCTGCTATGGCAAGAGTTCCGATAACGGGATGGATTCCCAATGATGGAAGCAACGGCAAGATAATTGCAGAACCGGTCAGAAGGGAAACCGTTGCAGAGCCGTTTGAAACGGAAAGGAGCAAGGCGACTAAGAAGGGTACGAACACAGCGGGCAGGGGAGTAGAAGCGATCAGAGCTCCAAGGTAGGCGCCGACGCCGGAGGCCTTGAGGACAGCACCGAAAGCTCCTGCTGCGCCAGTAGCTAAAATAATAAATCCTGAACTTTCAACAGCTCTGTCAAACCACGCATAGACCTGATCCTTGCTGAAGAGGCTGGTATCCAAGAACAGAGCGAGGATAACACCGATTGAAAGAGCAGGGATAGGGTGCCCGATGAAACCAAGGTAAGGAAGGATGGCGGAACCTTTGGGAATGGACATGACAGCAAAGGAGTTTGCACAGATGAGGAAGACGGGAACCAGGATGACAGCAAAAGTCAGAGCAGCGTTGGGAAGCTTCTTATCAGTTTGAATTGTGAAGTCTTCCCCCACAACTGTATCAACATTACTCATCTTGGAGACATGAGGATATTTGTTGCGAGCCCACGTAGAATTACAATATAAAGTAGCCGCAGTAGTATAGGCGAAAGCAGAGATGAGACCAAAAGCGATGACCAGACCAACATCCGCACCTAAAGTGCCTGCAGCGGCTAGAGGGCCCGGGGTGGGTGGGACCATCGTGTGAGTTGCCAAGATACCTGCATTCAGAGCACCCAACAAAGCAAAGAGAGGAACACCGCCTCGAGCGGAAAGCGCACGGGCAACAGGAGAGAGAATAACGATAGCTGAGTCACTGAAAACCGGGATAGATACTAGATAACCAGAAATGGCCATGGCCAGGCTTGAACGCTTTTTACCGACTATTTTTAATATAGTGTTGGCGAGTACCAGGGCACCGCTCGTTTGTTCAAGGATTACGCCCATCGTACACCCTAGAATGATAACGATACCGATACTTCCTATGGTACCGCCAAAGCCTCCTGTAACGGTGCTGATAACATCTTTCAGAGGTATTCCAAAGCCAATGGCAGAACCGATAGCCACAATGATGAGAGCAAAGACCGGGTGAACTTTAAGCTTAATTATTCCTACAACAAGAATTACAAGGGAAATGAGCATCACGAATAATGAACCTAAGCCAGCTTCCATAATTCAACCTCCTCCGAATAATTTAAAATTTATAGGTACAGGTTTCTAAGAAACTATTCCCCTCCTCATCTTAGGATATTTGAAATGAATGATAATAATAGGATTAGAAAAAAAAGATTAGAAAAAACGTACTTGAGCAACGAGATAGAGTATGCTCAATTCTTTGAATAATAGAGTGTGCCTAAATTCTTTGAATTTTATAGAATTTTATCATCCAAATCAGCTACATAAAATAGCTCCTGTTTTAAATGAGAATATTTACGCTTAATCAACGAAAAAGGTGTATCAAACGGTTGGCGCTTCTACAGAAAAGCAGCCGGTACATATCGTTAGATGTACCGACTGAGGATCAGAGTCTGTATAAATTAAATCTTTAGTATTTGTCTAAGGTCCTTAATCTTTTCACGGCCCACTGGCAGGATCTCATTTTCATAGCCCGACATCTTTAAAGCAAAACTGTTATTATGCCACGGGAAGATCTCCTGTACATGCTCTAAGTTAACCAGATAACTTTTGTGGATACGAAAAAAACGATGCCCGGAGAGTCTCTTTTCGTATTCTCCTATTGAAAGGTTTTCCGTAAGATCCCCGTTTTTAGTGTGTATTAGACAACTGCGGTTATCCGTTTCTACAAAAACTATTGACTCTATATCCACTAATACTATTCTGCGATTGCAGTTAACCGGCAACCTGTTCAGAAGAGGCTTTGAGCAAGCCTCCAGTTCCTTGCGGCAGTTGGCTACGATCCGTTCGAGATGGTGCTTGTCAAAGGGCTTTAGGATATAGTTTGAGACGCCGATCTCAAAGGCACGAACCGCATATTGCGAATAAGCAGTGGCAAAGATGATATGGGCCTTGGGCATTAGCTGTTTTACGGTGGAGGCCAAAACCGTTCCCTCTATATCACCCAGGTTTATATCGATGAACACCAGGTCGAAATTATCTTTACTCATCATTTCAAGGGCGGCAGTGCCGCTGTCTGCTTCAGATATCATGGCTTTGGGAACGATATCAAGAAGCTGATGGATTAATTCACTTCTGGCTGGACGCTCATCGTCAACGACTGCGATTCTCATTGAGCAGGCTCCTTCCGGTCGGTGTTATACGTATCTTCCTTGGCATCTGTTATCATAAACTCCACTTGAGACCCTTCAGGGATACAGGTGATGCGAAGACTGTTTTCTTCCCCATAAATACTTTTTAACCGCTTTTGTACATTGGAAAGACCAATGTGATTGCCACTGGAGGCACCGTTGTGAAGATCCTCTAACACATCAGGCGGGAAACCGGATCCGCAGTCTGAGACAATGATAGAGACGCTGTCTGAAATCTCCCGGGCAACGATTCTAATGCGGCGGCGACCATAAGAATCGGCTCCGTACTTAACAGCGTTTTCAACGATTGGTTGGAGTATCAGGGCGGGGACCAGGCAATCCAAATGTTCAGGAACGTCGATTGTAACATCCAACTTTTCTTCGAAGCGGGCCTTTTCTAAAATTAGATAGTTATTTACATGAGCCATTTCCTCTTTAAGGGTAATCATACAACGGTCTGAGTCCAAGGTTTGCCGGAAATACGTGGCCAGTGCCATAAGAAGTTCTCTGGCCTGAGCTGGATTTTCTCTGCAAATGCAGGACACGGTGTTCAAAGAGTTATATAGAAAGTGAGGGTTTATCTGAGATTGGAGCGCAGAGAACTCTGCCCTTTGGCGCAGGTGCTTTTGATAGTCGATATCAGAAAGTTCCAGCTGAGTGGAAAACAAAGTAGCAAGGCCTTTAACAAAGCTGATGTCCGCTTCCAGATTAAGCCAGCGACGCTTTACAAATACCATGAGGCAGCCCACTGGATGATCCATCTTGGTGAGTGGTGCTGCAATGATTGTATGGTGGCGAAGAATCCCTTTTAAACTTGTATTATTCTTGGTCTCAGTCAAGGTAACAAACTGATTGTCTTCCATTGCTTGTTTTGCAGGCAATGGAAGCTCCTTAAAATCATCGATATCAAGGTTGCTATCCGTCTGTCCCCGGGCAAGGATCTGCTGACGATCAGTTATTATGACAATGGAACATATGGCGGAGGAAAGAATGATGGATACGGCGCTTTTCAGATCCTCTCTGCTGGAAAGACCGTTTCGGAGATAGGGAAGACATCGCTCTGCAATGGACAGGGCAAGACTCATCTTGCTGGCTGATTCTTGGTCCTTTTCAATAAATACATTTTTAAAGGTAGCCATAAAGATCACCATACCAAAAGAATTTAAAAAGATCATAGGCAGGGCGATGGTTTTTACCACACTCAGAGCCATATCAAAAGGGCGGCAGAGCAGTAAAATCATAGCCATTTGTACGACCTCTGAAATGATGGTAATGGCAAAAAGGCCGGCCTGATTCCATTTCCCCCGCTGGAAATGAGGGTAAAATACGGCGCCAATGATCCCAGCAAACAAAGTGGAAACTGCACAGGCCACAGAGGTAAATCTGTCAATATCATAAAAGTAGCGGTGGACCCCACCGATCAACCCCGCTCCGATGCCTACGACCGGACCGCCTAATATGCCTCCGGCTAATGCTCCGATAACACGGGTATTTACGATGACGCCCTCTAGTTGAACGCCCGTATAGGTGGAGAGGATACAAAAAAGACCAAAAAAAACGGCAAGTGTCGCTTGGCTCCATAAGTTGCCACTTTTTTCAAGGAGCATCCGCCGTACTATCTTATTCTTTGTCAAGAGATTGGCAATGAGCACTAACAGACCGATATTGAGAGTCAGATTCCACAACAAACTGTTTGACATGCTTTGGTTCCATTCCTTTCGGGATGTGCCGCAACGACACGGGGATCAAGACCTAAAATATTTGATGCGCTCTTTTTCACTTGTCGGTGATATCTTTTAATTTCTGTTTTTAGTGTGCCAAAGCTTTTACTTTTATGCAAGTCCTAATTTTTCAATAACTATTGTTTTTCGACCTTTTCTGAAAATAGTTTTTGTTTTATTTTACGGCAGTGCATTTTGTTATTGATTTACCTGGAAGAATTGAAATTCTTCCAGGTAAGAAGTATACTTAGGCATATAAATATTATTAAACATCGGGAGCTTGATGAACAGGCTGAGAGTACGACTAATGTCGTAGACCGATTGAACCTGTTGGGTAATGCCAGCGCAGGGAATGTTATTTTAGTCAATAGCACTTTGCCTAGGCAAAGTGTTTTTATTTTGGAAAAAGGGATTTGAGAAAAATGAGTCAGCAAGAAATAATGGATTCTATCTGCCAATTCATTAAGCGGGATCAAAGCTCTGAAGAGGGTTTCAACGATCTGGCTTTGCATCTGTTCGCTTACCAATACAAAAATAATCTTTCATATCAGGCTTACTGTTTGCAAAAAGGGAGAACGCCAAGGACTGTTAAAATGTGGAGCCAAATTCCTTCTGTACCTATTAACGCTTTCAAGGAGGTTACTCTAAGCAGTAATAATCCGAACGAAGCCGAAAGGATTTTTATGACAAGCGGCACTACACAAGGGATTCAGGGAAAACATTATCATCCGGCTTTGCAGGTGTATGATCAATCCATGACAGTAAATTTTAATAAACGCTTCATGAAAAACTCAGAAAAGATTCGCATGGGTATTCTGTTCCCGACGGAAGAAGAGATGCCCAATTCTTCGCTGGCACATTACTTAGCCCTTGCCGTTAAGGAATTTGGAACAGAGGATAGTTCCTATTTTATAAGTGAGCGCGGTTTAGAGATAGAAAGTTTGATTACTGGACTGGAACAAGCTCAAAGGACTGGAGAACCTTACGCTTTGCTAGGTGCATCTTACAGCTTTGTACATATGTTAGATGAATTAGAAAAAATAGGGGGAGTTTTCTCCCTGCCAAAGGGGAGCAGCATTCTTGATACAGGTGGATTTAAAAACAACTCAAGGCACTTGGAGCTGGATGATTTTTATGACCGTCTTTCAGCTCGCTTAGGAGTAGCCCGGAAGGATTGTATCAACATGTATGGTATGACTGAGCTGAGCACTCAGTTCTATGATCAGGGTAATGCGGAAATTCCTTCAGTTAAGTCCGGGCCTCATTGGATACGCACACGAGTTATTAATCCTCTGACAGGACAAACGGTACCTAAAGGCGAGCAAGGTGTGCTTGTCCACTGTGATCTGGCAAACTTTAATTCAGTGACGACCATCCTTACTGAAGATATTGGGGTCGAGGTTGAGTCGGGTTTTCTTCTTAAAGGAAGGGCCCAGGGAGCGGAAGCCAAAGGGTGTTCACTTGCCTTAGAGGAGTTTATTCGAGCCAAGAAAGGGAATTCCTTATGAAAGAAGTCGGAGGCTATTTGCCACCATGCCTAGAAGGAGTACTTGAATATAAAACCCATATTTTCCAAAGGAATCAGGATACTGTGGAAATTCAGATCCCTCTTCTTACTCGTGACCAGATGGATGCTTTGACAGAGATAGTAAAGAGAAACAGCCGATTTATTTTAAAATCCTTTACGATCAACGAAATTGTTAACATCATTGACAAATCGATCGCCATATTCCTTGATCGCAGCTCAAAGTACCGGCAAAAGGCAGAAAAACTGTTGCCAATTATTACAGGGTATGATGAAGAAATAATTCGGCTAGGTCTTACCTCTTACTTAAAGAGTTTTCGCAAGCCGCAGCTTCAGCGGTTTCTAGTCGAGGATTTGGGAAATCCCTTGCTTTTAGATGACTTTCAACCTCGTCCAAAAGGGGGATTTTCCAAGGCAATGGGACCGGAGTTAGTGGCTCATGTTTGGGCAGGAAATGTCCCCGCTCTTCCAATCTGGAGCCTAATATCCGGATTATTGATAAAAGCGGGGAACATCGGCAAGGTTTCAAGTGGAGAGCCTTTGTTTGCAGGATTGTTCGCTCAAGTATTGGTAGAGATTGAACCTAAATTGGCTGATTGTCTAGCTATTGTTTGGTGGAAAGGAGGGGATGAGGAGCGTGAATCTTGCTTACTTAATAAGGCAGATGTAGTAGTAGGTTATGGCAGTAACACGTCTTTAGCTTCTCTCGGCACTAAAATTCCGCTCACAACCCGTTTCCTTCCCTTCGGACATAAAATCAGCTTTGGTATAATTTCCCGGGCAAGTCTAGACTCACGCAAGGCCTGGCAGACCGCACATAGCGCGGCTCTTGATGTTGTTCGGTATGATCAACAAGGGTGCTATTCCCCTCATTGTTTCTATGTTCAAAGGGGAGGGAGTGTTTCTCCGCGAGAGTTTGCGAGATATATGGCCCATGAACTCGAGTGTTTTGAAAAAAGGTATCCGCGTCGAGGGCTATCGCTGGAGGAAATAACGGCTAATGCGGCTTGGAGACATAAAGAAGAGCTGAATATTTTTTCTAATTCCTCTAAAGAGGTTCTTGGAACGACCTCGAATAACTGGACAGTTGTCTACGAGGAAGCGGGTCAAGAAATTAATCCCAGTTGTTTAAATAGGGCCGTCAAAGTAATTGCAGTTGATCAATTGGAACAAGTCATTGACTATATTAAGCCTTATCGCTCCTTGCTTCAAACAGTGGGGATTGCCTCGACTCCTAAGGAACTGTTCGATATTTCGGATTTATTGGGAAGAGCAGGAGTTACACGTCTTACGGGACTTGGAAGCATGACTTCCCCCGAAGCCGGTTGGCACCATGATGGTCGTTTTAATTTATTAGACCTTATTAATATGGTAGACATTGAATGTTCTGCAGAGGTTTATGCAGAAAAATTTGCTCCATACGTTGATTAGGGGGTGAGCGCTTGGGTTTTCTGACCTTAGATCATATATATTACAGTTATCCAGGACAGGGCTCGACAGTCAAAGATGTCACCTGGCAAATAGAGGAAGGAGAATTCCACTGTTTACTAGGGAAAAGCGGATGTGGTAAAACCACTTTACTGAAACTTGCCGCAGGTCTTTTGAAACCCGATAAGGGCAAGGTTTACTGGCAAGAGGTAGAGGTATCAAAGCCTTCTTCTCAAGTTGGGTATGTCTTTCAGTCACCGACGCTCCTAGAATGGAAAACGGTCTTTGATAATATTCTCTTACCGATCTCACTTAAAAGGAAACCTAACAGCAGGGAGCTTGATTACGGAGAAACCTTACTTGAGTTAATGGGGATTATTTCGCAGAAGGATAAATATCCAACAGAGTTGTCCGGTGGACAGCAAAGCAGGGTCGCGATTGCTCGTTCTCTCATTCAAAGACCCAGCATGTTATTTTTAGATGAACCGTTTGCAGCAGTTGATGCTATTACCCGGGAAGAACTGCAGGATGATCTATTAAAACTCTGCCAGCTCCAGAAAACAACGGTTATTTTTATTACCCATGATATTACCGAAGCGGTTTATTTATCCGATCATGTAGCCATTATGTCGGGAGGTCAAATTGTCCATGATTATAAAGTGAATCTTCCGCAAGAACGCGGTTTCAAGATGAGGTATGACACTTATTTCAATGAGCTCTGCTTAAAAATTCGCCAGTCATTTAGTGGGGTTTCATCATGAAAAAAGTTGAATACTATTCTATGTTGCTCTTGTTACTTATGTTAATAGGTTGGGAATTGATAGCGGGACCAATGTCAGAGCTCGTTTTGCCGGCTCCTGCGGCTGTTTTTATTGAGTTATGGAATGGTTTAAGCAGTGGCTATTTTCTACCACATATTCTTAGGACGATTACAGAAATAGTGTTAGGCTTATCGATTGGCTGTACAATGGGATTTATCCTTGGCGTATTAATGGGAGAAATAGATTTTTTGCGAAAGCTTTTGTTTCCTTATGTCATCGCTAGTCAAGCAGTTCCAAAGTTAGCCTTAGCTCCGCTCTTCATTTTATGGTTTGGCTTTGGGATGACGTCTAAAGTTGTTATTACAGCCTTGATTTGTTTTTTCCCCCTTCTAGAAAATACTCTAACAGCCATTCAATATACTGACCCCAATAAGAAGGATTTATTTTATATACTGGGTGCCACTCGCCTGCAAACTCTTATCCATTTGAAAATACCCGCTGGCTTGCCGGCAATTTTGGCGGGATTTCGAGTTTCAGTCGTCTTGGCCGTCGTGGGTGCGGTTGTCGGTGAGTTCATAGGAGGAAGCGAAGGATTGGGAGCACTGATCATAGCCTCACAAGGAATGATGGATACCCCGCTCATGTTTGCAGTTTTGATCCTGCTCACGCTTATGGGAATGCTTCTTTATCTAGGTGTAAACCTTATTGAAGGATTATTTTTAAAAACCTATATGAAAGGAAGAAACAAATGAAGATTAAGTATTTACTGGGAATCGGCTTATTAGCCTTCGGCGTTCTTTTGAGTGGTTGTGCTGCAAAGGACAAGGACGCAGCAGGTTCAAAACAAATTGAAGAGGTTAAGGTAGCCAGTTGGAGCCAGCCTATCACGGAACAAACTAATCTGTTAGCTGGGGAAGAAAAGAGTTTCTATAAGGAGAATGGAATAAAAGTTAACTTTATTCCGGGAGCAGGCGGCGGGGATGCCATCAAAAATATTCTTACAGGCGCAGCAGATATAGCCTTTACAGATCCGGGTTCACTCTATTTCGCACTCGATAAAGGAGAAAAGTTAAGAGTTATTTACAATATTTATCCACAAAATGTTTTTAATGTTGTTTCCTTAACAGAAAAGAACATCACCAAGCCTGAAGACCTAAAGGGGAAAAAGATCGGTGTTTATAGTCATTCAAGCGGAACTCGTCAGAATTTGCTCTTGCTTTTACATCAGGCAGGCCTTTCCGAAAAGGATGTAACCATCGTAGAAACCGGCCTTTTAAATTTTGCGCCTTTAATGCAAGGCCAAGTGGATGCAACTGCAGCCACAGATACTGGGTTAGAAACTGGTAAACAAAAAGGGTTAAGTGATGTAAATGTCATAGAAGTCAAAGATTACTTAAATATACCCAGTGATGTTTTTGTAGTAACGGAAAAAACCTATCAAGAAAAAAAGGATCTCTTAATAAGCTTTTTGAAGGGATATCAACAAAGTGCACAGTGGATGATCGATAATCCCCAGGAAGCTGCTTCTTTAGCCGTTAAACTTGCAATCGACGGAAAGGATGTAAATAGTAATTTGAAAATTATAGACTTGAGAAATAGTTCCAGTCTTTCTTCTGATCCGAAAGATAAGACACTTGGAGCCCTTGATCCAGAGGTATTGCAAAAAGGAGCGGATATTTATCAAGGTCTCGGTTTGATCGAGAATAAATTAGATATGCCACAAGCAGTAATTCAAGACCTCATTCCTAAAAAGTAGAGGGGGGAGAAAGTGGACTTCAAAGATAAAGTCATCTTAGTTACAGGATCCAGCCGTGGCATAGGGGCTGAAATAGCGCAGTCTTTCGCTAAAGAAGGAGCCTTAGTAGTTGTTAATTACCTTCAAAGCGAAGAAGCAGCGGAAAAAGTTGTTACTGCCTGTAAAAATTCGGGTGGGGATGCATGGTCGATTAAAGCGGATGTCACGTCTGAAGGTGCCGTCAGAGGCATGGTTGAGGAGATTCTGTTAGAAGCAGGGAAGATTGATGTTGTGGTCAATAATGCTTTTAAACCCTATATATTTGACCCGGACAAACGAAAGCTTGTATGGGAACTAACCTGGGAGGATTATCAGGCGCATATAGATGGTTCTTTACGGTCGACACACAATGTATGCCAGGCTGTTCTTCAGAACATGAGAAAAAGGAATCAAGGAAGTATTATTAATATGGTAAGTAATCTAGTGGCCAGACCGATTATTCCTTATCATGAATACACCACAGCCAAAACGGCACTTGTTGGTTACAGTCGTAACCTAGCGACAGAACTGGGCCAGTTCGGCATTCGCGTCAATTGTGTTGCGCCTGGCTTAGTCTATCCAACAGATGCCAGCCGGCAGACCAAAGAAGAAGTAAAAGAAATGATTCTCACCCAAACTCCTCTGCGAAGAATCGCTTCTCCAGAGGATGTAGCCGGGCCTGTCCTGTTTTTAGCCTCTGACTGGAGTCGCTTTATGACAGGGCAAACCATATATGTCGATGGAGGCTTAGTAATGTAATAACTGTTTAGTAGATGCGCTTCACTCCGGTAACTTCCGCGCTCAGAGTATCCATCGCTACAAGATCATCAGCATTAAGCTCTTTCAACGATGCTTTTCCGAGAGCGCGCATTCCTTCTTCCATTTCTAAAACCATGGAGGTTAGGGTATTGACTACACTTGTGGCGGCTTGATCGATATCAAGTTTACTCTTGGCAGGGGAATCGTAAAACACCAAAGTCGTAGGAGGTTCCCACGGTATCACTTTACCGACTTGATTATGGGTAAGGGCAAAAAGGGGAACGGTAGCCATATAGATGGCATCCGCCCCTAAAGCAATAGCCTTAAGACACTCCCCAGGGGTAAAATATCCCCCGGCTACGATCAAACTAATCTGGTCACGTACCCTTTGCTTATTCAAAAAATTTACTGCACGAATCAAAGCGAAGAGGCTGGGAATGCCAAAATCATCTTGTTTAATCGGGGTTGTCGCATGGGAACCGCCTTGTGCACCATCGATAATGACAGCATCAAAACCTAAACGAATCGCGGCCTCTAAGTCGTCCTCCAGATGTCCGGTTGCCATAACTTTTAGCGCAATAGGGATACCGTTTGACCTTTTACGCAGACTTTTCATGAAACCAGGCCAATCACTTTGTTTTTGAATTCCGGGAGGAGCTGGAAAGCCAGTCGCTACTTCATCAGGTGCTAATCCTGAAAGCTCCTGCGCTCGACCTTGAAATTCTACGGCCTCTATACTGACGCTGCCCATATCCGATCCTTGTCCCATTTGTACTTCTAACATATCAGCAGAGTCAATTTGATCCTGAGTTCTTGCCCCCCATGCCCAGCGTGAAATTTGTAAGACAAACTTTCCTGCTTCCATGCGTTCTTCCGGTAAAAAAGGACCCTCTCCAGAACACGTAGAAGTTTGAAGGGTTTTGGCCGCTCTGGCTAAAGCCCTTTTTGCTTCCTCGCTGAGTGCTATTCCATAGGCCATAGCGCCAATCATAATGGGAATATTTATTACAAGAGGCTTATGGGCTTTTGGGCCAATCGTCACCTGCATGTTTATCTGGGTGCTTTTAGGCAAAGAAAGCCTCGTCATTAAGTGGGGAGAAAACATGAGGTGATCAAAACCAGGAAACTTCTTAGGCGAACCGATAGGCCGTGTAATGATTTTTCCACTCTGCGAGCGCAACCCGATTTCTAGGATATTTAACACCGAAATACGTTTTCCGGCTGGCAATACTTCCATAAGGTTCTGAGTATACTTGTCAGAAAGTAATTTTCCAACAAAATCGCGAATCTGCAGCCCCACAAGATAACGCAGAATCGGTTTAATGATTAGTATTATTACTAAGAGCAATTGAAGTGCCAGCAACACTATTAGGAGAAACATCCAAAACGAACTAGTTATGGTAATCTGCATTTCTAGACCTCACGAGTAAAGTTTCAGATCTTTGGCTGCCTGTAAGACCTCGTTGCCTGCCAGGCCTTAAAAATACGCCAAGAAAGTAATAGGTCCCCGAGAGTGAATATCGCTCCGCCCAGTGCCCGTATACTTAAATACGGTTTAAGGATGAAACGGACTTGCATAAAGTCCATACCGAGGATTCTCCAAAAATAAGTCTCCATGAAACCGGCAACCAGCAGGGCTGAGGACATAATGATCAGTCCGCTGTTAAGTAAAATTACTGCCAGAACTCCACCCTTATACCCTTTGAGTGTAGGCTGGCTGCCCTGACTCAGGATGTAATAACACCCAGCCAAAACCGCAAAACCCAGGCTTCCAAATAAGGCTAAATGGGCATGCCCGGAAGTAATATACGTCCCATGGGTGTAAAGATTAATCCAAGGCACGGTAAGAAATAGGCCTAAGAGGGAAGCACCAATTATATGATGAAATACACTGCTGAGAAGCAACCACAAGGTGAGTTTTTCCCGATTACTCCTAATTTTAGTGGATTTCAGTCCTTTATAGGTCATGCGAACCAACATACCCACGGGAATGACCTCTACCAAGCTGACCAACGAACCAAGAACTAACCAAACAGCGGGAAAACCAATCCAGTAATAGTGATGTCCGGTACCGTACAAGCCTCCGACGACCGCTAAAACGGCCTCTAGATAAAGCCATTTTTCAACCTCTGTACGAGGAGCCAGACCTGAGACAATGAAATACGTGGCAATGAAGCCGGCGGATGTTAGTTCGAAGGCCATTTCTTCCCACAAGTGTACTACCCAGAACTTGGTAGCTTCATCAGTGATCGGATTGCTAAAGGTAATGGTGTTCGGCAACAATAGTAACATCAGAAATATGACTCCCACTGTCATTGTTGCGGCAGCCGGCGTAATATTCCTTTTATCTGTCAGCAATGTTCGGACAAGGTTATAGGAAGCCAGAATTAGAGATATACATATGCCAACATATAAAATGGGGATTCCTTCAAGATATTCTCGACCATTACCAATCCGCAGGGCTAAGGTGCTAAAGACCCCTAAGCTGAAAAACATAACCAGCCAATACTGCCAGCGGGCCAGACGGGGGGAATAGATCTCCCTGTTGAGTTCGGCAGTGGTAAAAAAGTAAACCATGCCCATGGTGCCAATTAGGGGCCAAAGAACAGCCAAGGCCAAGTGGATTGCTCTACCGTACTCAAAGGGAATCGGTGAGGGTAAATCCGGTATCACTAATTCCAATGCACCCAGTGAAGCTACCACACTTTGCAGGGCGAATAGGCTCACTGCGGAAAAACAATATCTGCGACTGATCTTTTGGGCAATAAATTGCTGTTTTCGAGCACTAGATTTATCAATTTTACCTCTAAAAGAAAACCGCTTGAACAACTTCATCAGTTCTCCTCCACTTCTTCTTGCTGAGGAGGCCACCCCAAAGTGGGTATGGTGTGAACAAACTCCAGGTAGTTCACTAGATTCTCTGCATCTGCTTCGTTGAGAGCCGGGTGACGGGCGTATTTGTTGGGACGCATCACCGGCGGTTGGACAAGATAGTTAACGAGGTATTCCGAAGTCTCCTTAGCGGTAATATGAGTCAAATCATCCGCTTCATATCCGCCGTGTCCAAACAGGGTGTGACAGCTTACGCAATTATTTCTTTGCCAGACAGACTTTCCGGCTTCAGCCTGTTCTGGCACGGGAGACGGAAGTCTAGAGGATATTAGTGTAATCGCCACAAATAATACCCAGGATAAGATACTTAGTAACAAGAAACTCCGTAGCTTCAAGAGGATTCCTTCCAATTCTATTAGAATAATATCATGGTAGTATTTGCCAAAATTATAATAATATACAGTTATTAATGAAAGTTCGATGTAAATCATATATCATGGTTTTCAATGGGGCACAGGAGATAACCGTGAATACAAAAAATCCCTGGGGCCAAGTTTATGGCATTCCAGGGATTTATAAGCGTAAATGGGTTTTAGACAATAAAAGATATACAATTATTACTCAAATATCGTACCTTTTTTGAATTTGGAATCTTTAAAGGCAAACTTCATGAGAAGAATATAGGAAATGCCTGCCACAACAACACCAATAATCCATGCCAGCTCGACTTTTGTAAAGGCGGCTCCAGCTCCGATAAGCATAGCAAGCACCGCTGCTGGGTTATATCCGGCAAAAGGACCGTCTTCCTCGTACAAATCTGCAACATTTACTTTTTGCTTTCTTAATATATAGTATTCGATTAATAAGATTGAAACAATAGGGCCTAAAAATGCGGAATAGATAAGAATGAACATACCAAGACCCTTTGCCGAAGAATCCTGTACAAGCACCCAAGGGAAGGAGCATAAGGCAAGCAGTCCAGTTATGGTAACAGCAACTTTATATTTCAATTTTGTAATTAAGGTAATAACATAGGTTGGCGGAATAATATTGGCAACCATATTTACGGCAATCGCCCCCATAACAATAAACGCAGATACAAAGACTGTAATATAAGGGTTATTTACCACGATTGCAAACGCTTTCACAGGATTAGAGATGCCGGTAGCGGAAGCAAGCATTGCGCCGATTGCGAGTACGAAACCGTAGGCTATTAAAATAGGAAGAAAGTACAAAAATCCCCGTTTCGCATTGCTGATGCCAGATTTTAGCTCTCTCGAATAGTCCGCAGCGCTTAAAAAGATAGCTGCATAGTTCCCCATAAACATCATTATGAAGGCAAAGAACGGCAAGCCCCATGAACCTTTTGCTTGAATCCATTTTTCTGCAATAACTGTGCTGTGGGATGTTAGAAGAACGCCAAATACATAGACAAGAGCGAGCATAATGACAATAGATGTCAGGGATTCCACCCATTTAATAGCATGGAAGCCGTACAGTGAAAGCCCAATTTGTACTAACTGCAGCAGAACAAAGCAAATGAAAACATTATCAAAGGTGCCGCTTGTAAGGATCTTCGCGATTTCGTTTAAGGCTGTACCGCCAATCCAACTTTGAAAACCATACCACACGATGGCGGGGATACCGCGCAAAAGTGATGATATGACGGAGCCTTTCACTCCGAAGGACATTCTAAGCTGTACAACATAGGGTATACCTGTTCTGTATCCGAGCCTGTCATTTAAAGCAAAGATGGTTGAAATGATCCCAATTGCTATGATCGCTGCGGCAAATGTCTGAAACATGTTTAATGTTGCGATTCCTGCAACAACCAGGCTGGCTCCAAGCGTCATGTTGCCTAAATTGACACCGTCTCCAATCCACATGAACATATAGTCTATGGGACCTACCGTCCTACCCTTTTCGGTTTTCGGAATTAGTGATTCATCCACGCCCGCAGCATGTTGGATCTGCGTCTCTTTTATAACGTTACTTTCTGTATTAGTAGACATCGTTATACACCCAACTCCTTCTCTTTTTTAGTGTCACCCTAGTTCTAGGTAATATGTCGTTTACAAATTAGGTCTTAGATGTCTGCCAATAGGCTTAGATACAATCTTTCCATCTTTAAAAATAGTTGTTCCCCTGAGTATGGTTTGTGTGACTGTCCCACGGAAGCGGTCTCCGACATAAGGGCTTACTTGGTGCTTATAGAAAAGAGACTCCGCCTGCAACGTAAATTCCTTATCCAAGTCTACCAGCGCAAAGTCCCCATCAAAGCCAAGAGCAATTTTCCCCTTACCTTGAATTTTAAATATCTCGTTGACATTTTGCGAGGTCAATTTTGCAATATCCTCAAGTGCAACTTTTCTATCATGGTAAGCATGAGTCAGCAGGGCCGGAAGTGTTGTTTGGCAAGCAGAGATTCCACCCCAAACCTTTAAAAATTCACCGTCCTTCAGCTTCGGGTCGCAGGGAGAATGGTCGGAGGAAACAAAAGCTATCTCGCCATTTAATAGTTTTGCCCACATCTTAGTTTGATTTTCAGTATTGCGAATAGGAGGTGAACATTTAGCAACTGTTCCCATCCTTTCTACATCGTCATCTGTAAGAATTAAATAATGGCCAATTGTTTCACAGCAGACGTCAACCCCTCTGCTTCTTGCCTGTGTAACGAGCTCGATTGCCTTCGCTGTGCTGATGTGAGCGATGATTAATTTACAACCAGTTTCCTCGGCAAGTGAAATCATGCGGGAGACATTTTCTATTTCCGTAATTGGCGGGCGGGCTGCAAAATAATCCCGTACGGTTGTTTTGTTATTGGAAAGGGCGATTGACGTCAAATCTCTTGTGATTTCATTATTCTCACAATGCACCATAAGCGGCAAGCCAAGTTTTGCTAATTTTTCCATGCCCACCAGAGCTGTAAAATCGTCCATTCTTTCAAATTCATCAATACCGCTATTACAGGAAAATGCTTTAAACCCTATTACGCCACATTCTGCAAGCTCTTCAAGTTTATCCAAATTTTTGGGAGTCAGTCCGCCCCAAAATCCATAATCAACCAAAGAGTCCTTCTGCGCCACAGCAAGCTTGGCATTAAAGTTTTTTGCATCAAGAGTGCATGGGCTGCAATTAAGCGGCATATCAAAGTATGCAACCCCGCCGCCTGCTGCCAGAGCACTGCTTCCCGTTGTGATGGTTTCCCAATCTGTTCTTCCCGGATCATTAAAATGTACATGTCCGTCTGTTGTGCCGGGAAATACATATTTTCCTGCTGCGTCAATAGTTTCTTTTGCGTCGCCAGATATTTCTGTCGCTATTTCTGCAATTTTTTCATCACAAATAGCAACATCCGCTTTTTTTACGCCATCCGAACAAACAAGAATCCCGTTTCGCAGGATTACATCATAACGCTTGCTCATTAATATTCCCCCTAATTTACTATTATTAGCATGCCTGATAGGCTTGAAAAACTAGTTTAGCTTTAGATGAACTAGTTCCCCCACTCACTTATTTGGCTTTTCTCACAAGTTTACCGAATCCCTTTTGACCTGTTAATTTACCATCTTTGGCTACGACTTGACCTCTTACTAATGTACATACAGGCAGACCTTTACCCCTTAAGCCTACAAACGCGGAAATTTTGTTCAGATAATGTAAGGAATCCGGTGTGATTTTCCATTCCTGTCCTGGATCTAGAATTACGAGATCTGCATCAAAGCCAACTTCGATGGCGCCCTTCTTACCATAGATTCCAAAAGTCTTAGCCGGTCCTTCGCTTAAGGATCTCGCCAGCAAAGTAGGACTATACCCTCTCTTAATCACACCTTCACTGAATACAACCTGCATTACATTTTGAAGTCCGCTGATACCGCCCCAGGCCCCAAAGATGCCATGCTTTTCTTCACTCTTTTCACTTAATTCACAAGGGGAATGGTCAGAACCAACACAGCATAAGGTTCCATTGTTTACATACTCCCACATTTCTTCGACGGCAGCTGCTTCTCTTAGTGGAGGTGCACATTTGAACAGACTCCCATTCCTTATGACATCTTCATCTGTAAAGGTAAGGTAGTGGCCACAAGTTTCAGCGGTTACATCTATGCCTTCCAACTGAGCGTCTCGGATGATTTTTGCAACTCTTGGATGGCTGACATGACATATATGAATTTTGGCATCAAGTTCTCTTGCAAGTTCAATAATATTTTGAGTAGCAATCAATTCCGCAATAACAGGCCTTGAATTAAGGAAATCTCGCCAATCATTTTTTTCTTTTCTCTTAGCTCTTTCTTCTTCCCATTTGATGATAGAATAATCTTCGCAATGGAAACCTGCACGGGCATCACAATCCTTGAGGATTTCCAAAGCTTCTTTAGCTTGCCCTATGGTTAATGACACATAATCAGGAGAAACTGGTCCAATAAAGGATTTGAAAGCTACACAACCTTTTTCATCTAAATCTTTTAATTTATCCAAATTGTAGTCGACCAGACCACCCCAAAAACAATAATCTACATAAGCGTTGGGAGAAACGGTTTCTACTTTCTTATCGAAGATCGTGCCATCAGTCAATGCAGGTTCATTTTGAAGAGGCATATCCACAATAGTTGTGAACCCCCCAACCCCTGCGGCTGCTGTTCCATGGGTATAGTCCTCTCTCCAGCAGTAACCGGGATCGTTTAAGTGGGCATGGCTGTCAATGGCTCCTGGAAATACATAATTCCCTTTGGCATCTATGACTTCTTCTGCTTCGATAGGACTTCCAGCCTCAACAATTGCGGCGATTTTACCATTATTCACACAAATGCTTGCCTCAAAAATCCTGTCCGATGTTACGACCTTACCATTTTTAATAACTAGATTGAACACATTTATGCCCCTCTCTGTTTACTAAAATTGTTATTCTCTTTGTGTACACCAAGAATATACTAAATATTTTCATTTTTCATTATCCGTCATTGCTAATTAGCTTGAATTGTTTTTATCCCATTAAAGACTAAAGGCTACTTCAGGCCTTTTATTACAATAATAGGTCAAAGCTCCTTCGCTATAATAGTCTCCTTTTAGTCATAACCAAATTCCTGCAGTCTTAGGAGGGGCTTTAGCCAAAGCAGGAACACACCCCTAACTATCGAATTTCAGAGTATAAGGGCGATATTTAGGGATACTGCAGTCTACCTATAGTAATGAAATTCAAGTGATCTTTGTATGTTTAGGAAGATTATTTGTCATAGATAAGAGAAGGGCTTTAATAATTATTTGGAATAGATCCTCGTATTGAAATTCCCTTACCCTTACAAAGGATAATTAAATAGTTAAATAATTATCCATGATTACCAAAGACAAAAGGTTGAAAATATCCAATAATTAAGAAGGATGGTACTAAGAACAATTTATACAAAGATTACTCGATCAGGTTTCAGAAAAACATTCTTTTTAACCAACTTAAAAGGCTGAGGTAGATGATACTAACTCAACCACGATAAAAGCTACATCAAATCTTTAAAAAAATAGGAGGAGGAGTATTTGTGGGTTATCCTAACGATTTATTAGCCACCCGTGCCATTATCAAACATGGCAGATATGCTGTTATTCCACCCGAAGGACGCGTCAATAACGTGATTCCCAATTTGGAGAACTGTAAAGTAAGTATTATTGCTTCACCAGAATTAGGAACTAAATTTGCTTTCTACACAGTTGATGTTCAGCCGGGCGGAGGAACAACACTGCCATTTAAAGAAGAGGGTATTGAGACATTTGTGTTCTGTATCAATGGTCAGGGTACAGTTCAAGTAGAAGATCAGAAATTTGTGTTACAAGACAATGGCTATGTATTTGCACCCGCATCTCAAGCGGTCTCCTTAACAAACCAGTCTGAAAAGGTATGGAGACTGCTGCTATATAAGCAAAGGTATCGTAAACTTAAGGGATATGAGGCAAGAGTTGTTCTCGGAAATCTTAATGATCTGCCCAATGAAGTCTATGATGATATGGACAATGTTTTGGTAAGAAATCTTCTTCCGGCTGATCTTGGCTTTGATGTTAATTTTCATACCTTGACATTTCATCCGGGGGGAAGTCATCCATTTGTTGAAACGCATCAACAAGAACACGGGCTCTACTTTCTTGAGGGAGATGGGGTATATCTTATTGACGACAAATGGCTCCCAGTGAAAGAAGAAGACTTTATCTGGTTTGGTCCTTACGTTCCGCAGGCTTTTTATTGTTCAAGCAGAAAGAACGCTTGCTACATTTATACAAAGGACTGTAACAGAGATGTCAATCTGTAAGGGGTTACAGAATAATTATGGTATAGGTTGTGGGACACATGATTAATGCGGATAGATTGTGGAAGAATTTGTTGGATATAGGGGAGATCGGTAAGAATCCAGATGGGGGTATTACAAGACTGGCTTTTACCAAGGAAGATCGTCAAGCCATTAAAATGGTAGAAGACTTGATGAAAGAAGCTGGCTTAGCTGTTCATGAGGATGAAGTCGGAAACCTAATAGGCCGAAAAGAAGGGGAGGACTCTAATGCTCCTGCTGTGCTTATAGGATCCCATTTGGACTCGGTATTTAACGGTGGAATTTTCGATGGAAGTTTAGGAGTACTCGCAGGGATAGAAGTATTACAGAGTATGACGGAGAACGGGATCAGCACTAAACACCCCATAGAGGTATATGTCTTCAGGGATGAAGAGGGTTGTCGCTTTAATTTCAGTTTGCTGGGCAGCAGAGGGATGTCAGGCACTTTAAAAGTGGAAAACTTAGAGTATAGAGATAACGAGGGGATTTCTCTTGCGGAGGCTATGAAAAGCTGTGGAATGAATCCTGAAGAGTTTTTTAAAGCTTCCCGCAGACCGGATGAAATAAAGGCCTATCTCGAACTTCATGTGGAGCAAGGCAAAGTACTTGAATGCGAAAATTTGCAGGTCGGTGTTGTCACAGGAATTGCAAGTTCTTTGAGGCTGATGGTAACCGTAACGGGTAAGGCGGATCATGCGGGCGCTACCCCTATGAACTTAAGATTCGATGCACTGGCCGCTGCGGCCCAAATTATTGGTGTTGTAGAAAAGGAAACCCGTGCGACCAAGAGTGCAGTTGGAACGGTTGGACAGATTCATGCCTACCCGGGTGGGATCAATATTATCCCGGGGAGGGTGGAATTTACGGTCGATCTGCGTGATGTTTCTATTAAAGTCGCGCAACAACTTGAAAAAAGCATACTGTCACAGGCAGAGGATATCTGTACTCAAAGGGGTTTGAAACTCGAGGTTGATTTCTTGCAACGTGTTCCTCCGGCACCTTGTTCTCCAGAAATTATTGATACTATTGCCGAAAGTTGCCGCGAATTGGGAATTGAAGAGTTACATTTGCCAAGCGGTGCAGGTCATGATGCAATGCAGGTCGTGAATCTCTGTCCAATCGGGATGATATTTGTTAGATCCCAAAACGGCATTAGCCACCATCCTGCAGAATGGAGTACCCCAGAGGATTGTACAGCGGGGGCGAAGGTTTTGTATCAAACAGTATTAAAATTAGCAGAATAGAATACATTGGTCAGAGACATCCATATGTTATAGTTGGATGTCTTTGATTTAAACGTACAAAAAAATGAGGTTGCAACAAGAAAATTTGGAAAAAGTTTTGTTGCAACCTCATTTTAGAATAAATTTAGGACAAGAAGTTAAAGGGAAACATTATAACATGATCTCAAAGGTTGTTTCTAGATTGCGTATTTGAACGTCACCATCATATAAAGGAGAAAGGGACTCGTCAGTTGTTTGTTGGCGTGTTGCAAGGATGTAGCCGAACTTTTCTTCTAACGGAAAGATCATACCGTGCCAAACGCCTCGGTTAATAACGAAGGCAGTGTAGCTTTCTAAAAGAAAGGCTTTAACTGAATTGGCAGAGGGCAATGATTCCAGGTCATTCGCATCTGTAGCAGGGGCTACTGTAATGATAGCAGGTCCACCATAAAGGGGGAAGAAACCTTGAGTTACTTTCAGATGTCTTTCCATACTTGAGAATTTGAACTCGCGCCTTTCCAAAAGAGCATAAACGAATTCTGCCTCCCCATCATCGACAGAAAACGGCATTCGATCAGTAAACTGAGGGGGATCAGGTTTAATTAGCGGTTGCCCCGGATTAAGCATCAGCACATGCCCAAAAGGAGCAAATGCTTCTTTGGTAAGAGTTTGGACCTTTATTATTTTACTTTTCATGTACGTTCCCCATTTCTAAGAATACTTGTTTTATTGAAGGATTCACTTTATCTACATATTATTGTACTATAAAAGAATGGAACGGCCTTTATCCAGTTGGGATATAGTTAATATAAAAATTTTAGTGTATTTGGATATGCCAAAGTGAGGGATTATTAGATATCACTTCAGGAGGACAATACAGTATGGAAATAACAGTAAGGGATATTATGGAGATAGGACCATTACGGGAGGCCAAGTTATTGGCGGGAAAGCATCGTGCCGATAATATCGTCAAAGGTATTACGATTATCGAAGTCCCTGATATCGTGGACTGGCTTTCCGGAGGAGAAATTCTACTGACTAGTCTTTACAATGTACGGAATGAAATCATGTCTTTTAGGGACTACATCAGAAAGATGGCCCAAAGAGAAGTCAGTGCCTTAATTATTAAGACCGGAAGAGTCGTCGAGGAAATACCTCTGGAAATTATTCAAGCCGGAGATGAATTTGGTCTTCCCATCATCGAACTGGGCAGAGAGGTTAAATTTGTTGATGTAATGTATCCGGTAATGGCGGAATTGTTTAATAAAGAAGTATCTAAGCTTCAGTACTACAAGCAAGTGCAAGATCATTTCACAGAATTAGTCATTGCAGGAGAAGGATTAGAAGGTATATCCAGGGTTCTCGAAGAGCTTATTGGCAACCCCGTCATCATTTATGATAAAGAATATAAAGCCATGGCTGCCACAGATCCTAGTGTAACCACATTCGGTGAAGTACAGGATAGTACTCAAAGAGAAAATTTAAATGAGAAATTCTATTATTACAGACAGGAAGTAGTTTTTCCGGATTTAAATAATATTACAGCCACTCAAGTAGTAATACCCATTCAACAGTTAAATCAGATTAACGCTTACCTTGTCGTTGTGGAAATAAACAAACGGCTTACAGATATTGAGTATATTATCTTAGAAAATGCCTCAACAGTGATATCTCTTGAGCTTGTAAAAAGGTTCGCTATTAGTGAAGTTGAGAGAAGATTTAAGAATGACTTACTGGATTCTCTTATAAGCGGGAATATCTTGATAGAAACTGCCTTGGAACGCGCATCAATTATAGGCTGGGATCTTAAAGGTCCATACTGTATTGTTTTAATGGAATTTCTAGATATTAATGATTACTTAACAGGCAAAAAACAGAGGACAAATTTCATTACTGAGGTCGGTTCGACTGTTGCCAATGTTATCAATGAATACACAAAACATTTCATGAGGATTAGCAGTGATTCACTTTATGTATTGTGGCCGACCCAAGGCAAAAGTGAAGCACCGGTCGTTGCTGATATAAGAAAGGCCTCTCTTAAAATCTCGGCATTATTTGCAAAGAAATACCCCAAGATGCATATCTCAACAGGTGTAGGCAGTATAGCAGTCAATATTAAAGATATTTCAGACAGTTACCGAGAAGCAAAAAATGCGATTAACATTGGGCGAATAATGAATGAAGCTTTTATAAGCTTTTCGGAACTCGGGATAATGCGCATGTTGTGTCAACTAGGAGTGACCAACGATCTAACGGAATTTGTACCTAAATCCATTAATAATCTGATTCTTTATGATAGAGAAAATAAAACCAACCTATTAAATACCTTTGAAGTGTTCTTAAAAAACAATAGTAATGCAACACATACAGCAAAGGAACTCTTTATTCACTACAAGACAATTCTCTATAGGCTTGAAAAGATTAGAGAAATTAGCGGAATAGATTTTTCAAATCATAAAGACCGACTTGAGGCTGAGCTGGGCTTAAAGATAGTCAGTCTCTTGAAAACTTGTAAATAACTTGACCTCGTATCCTTATTTGGACCTGCTTAACAGTAGGTCTATTTTTATTAATTCCGAGACACCCACTTCTGCAAGTGGGTGTTCCTTATGTCTCGATGTTCAGCTTTAGCTGAACGAGTTCACTTTCCACTCAAACTTAGATGTCTGTTCGAGCATGTAAAGGTTTATATCGATCCTGAAAGAAAATTATCCTTTTATTATATTCAAAGGAGGAATATCCCCTGCCACGATAGAAGTATAATTTGTAAATCATCAATTCATCAGAGGACTATACCTCTTTATACGAATAGTCAGGCATATTGGCCATTATGGTGGAGGAGTTGCGAAAGATGCAGGGTGTAAGAAAGGTTCGAAAATCAACAGCGGTTCTCGACACACTGGAAATAATGCGAGGGTATATCACATCTATGGTTGAGAAAGATAATTTTCGCTTACCTTCCGAAGAGGACCTGGCCGCCCAGTTGGGAATCAGTCGGCTCACTGTCAGGGAAGCCTTGACAGTTTTAGAGAGGGAGGGACTTATTGCTCGATTTCAAGGCAGAGGAACAATCATTAACCAATTCGCTGAGCATTTAGTAACTCGCTTAGACTTTGCTCGAGAAATCGGGAAGTTTATAGCGGAAGCGGGCTATATTTCCTCAGTTGATGAAGTCACGCAGAACTGGCGCTTATCAACGAATGAGGAAAGTCAGAAATTATGTCTTCAAGAAAATGCAGAACTATTAGTGGTTGAAAAACGTTTTTTAGCTGACGGAAATCCAGCTGCTTTTTGCATTGATCGAATTCCACGCAAGCTTTTCCGACAGCTTGATTTTGCCGAGGAAGAATTACATCAGGCCATTTTTCCTTTTGTTGAAAAGCACTGTCACTGTCGACTTACCCACGATGTGATTGAATTAATTCCGAGCATTGTCGACGAGAAGATGTCTCTTCTTTTCAATCTCAAAGTAGGAACCGCTATGCTCCGAATCGATACTGTCGAATACTCGGCGGAAGGTCAACCCATAATGTATAACACTGAATTTTACGTTGATCAATTTTGCCGTTTCACTTTATGCCGCAGTGTCGCCTATATAGACTAAACTTCACGAAGGATGGAAGGGGGTGATGGCAAAAAGATAGTTTAGGGCATTACATACTAACTAAAAAAAGAATTTCAAAAAATATGGGAGGGACTTAAAGTGAAAAGAAATAAGAAATTTTTAGGACTATTGCTAACTGTCTTTATTCTCTTTACTCTGACGGCTTGCGGTACTCAGAAATCAAACACTGATCAAACTCAACCTGCAGCTTCTGAACAAGCCAAAGTAGGTCTGCTTACGGGTGTTGGCGGTTTAGGAGATAAGTCTTTTAATGACCTTGCGTATGAAGGGGCAAAAAAAGCTGAGAGCGAACTTGGTGTACAACTAAAGGTAGTTGAACCGCCCGATCTGGCCTCCGAAGAAGGCTTAATACGTGATCTGGCTAAAGCGGGTAATGCTCTGGTCGTCGTTGTTGGCTTTGACATGGCCGAACCCTTGGGAAAGGTTGCTCCTGAATTCCCAGATACTAAATTTGCAATTATTGACGCTGTGGTGGAAGGCAACAACATCTCATCCCTCGTTTTCAACGAGCATGAGGGTTCATTTCTTGTGGGGGCCTTAGCAGGTATGATGACGGAAAGTAATAAGGTTGGAGCAATACCTGCTATGGATATTCCTTTTCTCAATCGATTTACCGTTGCATACGAGCAAGGAGCAAAATATGCTAACCCCAAGGCTCAAGTCGTAGTTCAACCGATTGGTTCTGACTTCAGTAGCTTTAATGACCCGGCCAAGGCCAAGAGTATTGCCCTGACCATGTATAACCAAGGGGTTGACGTTATTTACCATGCTGCCGGCGGATCAGGATCCGGACTTTTTGAAGCAGCCAAAGAAGCCAATAAATATGCAATCGGTTGTAATTCAGATCAGGATTACATGGCCGAGAAATTAGTACTTACTTCCATGATGAAACGCGTAGACGTAGCTGTTTATGACTCAATCAAAGGGACTGTGGATAAAAATTTCAAAGCAGGGACGAATACCTATGGGGTGGCGAACAGTGGCATTGGGGTCACGGAAATGAAATTTACTAAGGACCTAATTGGCGCTGACAAACTTCAAAAACTTGATGATATCAAAAAAGGAATTATTGACGGTAGCATTAAAGTTACGGATGTAACAGCAACGAAATAAACTTTGGGCGGTGATATGCCGTGGCGAAAGAGGAAGCCCTTGTTATCAATGGCTTGAAAAAACACTTCGGCCATGTAAAAGCAAATGATGGAATTGATCTAATCGTTCGCGCCGGAACAATTCATGCCATTGTCGGCGAAAATGGAGCGGGAAAAAGCACCTTAATGAAAAGCCTCTTTGGCCTTCACCAGCCTGATTCAGGAGAAATCTATTTATGGGGGGAGAAAGTCCAATTCTCCTCCCCTCTTCAAGCACTTTCGCATGGAATAGGTATGGTGCATCAGCATTTTATGTTGGTAGAGGCTTTAAGTGTTTTAGAAAATATCATCCTAGGTGCAGAACCTGGAAAAGGAATCTTGCTTAGTTATAAGAACAGCCGAAAAACAGTGGAAGAAATCTGTAAAAAATATGGATTAGACTTAGATTTAGATGCCATAGTAGAAAATGTACCTGTTGGGATTCAGCAACGACTCGAGATTGTAAAAGTACTTTACCGGGGAGCACGCTTGATTATTCTTGATGAACCAACAGCTGTGTTGACCCCCCAAGAGATCGATCGGATGTTTGAGATTTTAAGGGAATTCAAAAAGGACGGATGTACTGTCATTTTTATAACCCATAAATTAAATGAGGTCATGGCTCTTGCTGATGATGTTACGGTCATCCGTGACGGACGAACGGTAGGTCATTGGCCCATCTCAGAAGTTAACGAAAAGATTCTGGCGCGACAAATGGTAGGTCGTGACGTTGTTCTTGATCTGGTTAAAGAGGATGCCCAACCTGCGGAACTTGTTTTGCAGATTCAAGGCCTTCAGACTGAGCAAGTCAACGGAGATCAGAAGGCAGATGGTTTATCCTTTAACATTCGGGCTGGAGAAATCCTAGGAATCATCGGAGTTGCCGGAAATGGTCAGGATGCCCTGATCGAAGGAATATTAGGCTTGCGCAAAGTGGAAAAAGGGGAAATACTTTATCTTGGTGAACACATTAATGGTGTAGATACCTCACATCTCCGTCAAAAGGGAGTGAGTTGCATATCCGCTGATCGCCTTAAAACCGGGCTCGTTCGAGAGTTCAATGTGCGAGAAAATGCGATATTAGGTTATCATACCGGTAAAGAGTTTGTTTCTAACTTGCTTTTTCAGAATAAGCGTATAGATCATTATGCTAATCAAATCATTACGGAATTCCAAATCAAGACCCCTTCCCTGGAAGCACCAATTACCACATTATCAGGGGGCAACCAGCAGAAGCTAATCATCGGACGCGAACTTCATGCCAACCCCAAACTGATTATTGCCGTTCAGCCGACGAGGGGTGTGGATATCGGAGCGATCGAATTTATATATCAAGTTCTCCTGGAATGCCGTCGCCAGAACACCGCTGTTCTTCTCGTTTCCAATGAATTGGAGGAAGTTCTATCCCTGTCGGACAGGGTTGCGGTACTCTATCAGGGGCGATTTATGGGATGTAATACTCCGGATCACCTTTCTAAAGAAGAAATCGGTTTGATGATGGCCGGAGTTCGTCCTGAAGGGGAAGGTGGATCAGAGTGAACACAAGTCGCTTAAAACATTTTTTTTGGCAGATCCTCCCCTCCGTCCTAGCCGTACTCAGTGCCTTATTAATTGGGGCAGTAATTATTTTTGCAATCGGGGAAAACCCATTGCAAGCTTATGCTGCCATGTTCCAAGGGGCCTTTGGCGATCCCTCTTCTTGGGCGGAGACACTCCAACGGGCCACGCCCTATATTTTTGGCGGCCTGGCTTTTTCAATTGCAACACGTTCAGGGTTATTTAACATCGGAATAGAAGGTCAAATGTACGTAGGAGCAATTGCAGGAGCTATCGTAGGTTTTAGTATTCACAATATCCCGGCTTTCCTTCATATTGCCTTAGCACTTGCTGCGGCGGCCTTGGCGGGTTATGTCTGGGCTATCATCCCTGCCTTGCTGAAAGTGAAGTCTGGGGTGCACGAAGTTATTTCTACGATCATGTTAAACTATGTAGCCTATGCTCTGACCGCTTATCTGACTGTGCGCGTTTTCCATGAGCCCGGTGCTGTCGCTCAAACGTATAAGGTTGATCCGAGTGCCATTCTTCCGGCACTTATGCCACCCAATAAGCTCAATACAGGTTTTATCATAGCCATTGTCTTAGCCATCGTCATCTATGTTTTTCTTTTCTATACCCCATGGGGATATAATCTGCGTGTGACGGGCCTCAACCCCGGTGCCGGACGCTATGCCGGTATTAAAAGCACACGCATTGTCTTAAGAGCTATGCTTATGAGTGGGGCGATTGCCGGCCTGATGGGCGCCGAGCGTTCCTTGGGGATTTATGGACGGTTTATCAATTCCTTTTCACCGGGCTATGGATTTACGGCCATTGCGGTTTCACTGCTTGGTCAGAATCACCCTTTAGGTATCATTCCGGCGGCCATACTCTTTGGCGCTTTTGAGAATGGAGCTTCCTTCATGTCGTTACAGGTCAATGTCCCTCGTGAACTGGGCTTAATATTAGAGGCCTTAATCATCGTCTTCATTGCGGCTGAACATTTCTTCCGTGACGGTTTACGCTCTATGCTAAAGGGGGACAAATCATGATTAGCTTTCTTACTATAAGCATCATCCAAGCTACTGTGGCAATTGCAACCCCTTTATATATTGGAGCACTGGGGGGATTGTTCAATGAACGCGTTGGAGTCGTCAATGTCGGATTGGATGGGATTATGCTGTCTGGAGCCTTTGCAGCTGCCATTACTTCCTATTACACACAATCAGCCTGGATGGGTGTTTTAGCTGCGCTAACAGTTGGCGCTGTGCTTGGGCTTTTACATGCGGCCATCTGTATCGAATTTAAGGCGGACCATGTAGTTAGCGGAGTAGCCATCAATATTTTAGCCTCTAGTTTAACCGTCTTCCTGTTGCAATTGCTCTTTAACAATAAAGGACAATCTCCATCCGCACCCAAAATAGGGCAAATATCCAATCTCGATTCAATCCCTATTCTTGGACCGATACTTAATAATATGAGCTATCTCACGATCATTGGCTTGGTACTCATCCTGCTCAGTCACTTCTTTCTTTACCGCACAAAGATGGGACTTCGTTTACGGTCCGTGGGTGAAAATCCATATGCAGCCCAATCCTTAGGTATACCGGTCCGGAGATATATGTACCTGAGCGTGATTGTAGGGTGTGCCCTGGTCGGTCTGGCCGGAGCTTTTCTCTCCATCGGAATGTTAAATGTATTTACGAAAAACATGACAGCCGGGCGAGGGTATATTGCTTTAGCAGCCATGATCTGTGGGCGCTGGACCCCTCTGGGTTCACTCGGTGCCTCAATATTCTTCGGTTATGTCCTTGCCTGGCAGATGAATGCACAGGGGCTGGCGATTCCAGCCCAAATCTTAGAAATCATTCCATATTTGACAACCATAATAGTTTTGGCCTTTGTCGCTAAGCGGGCCCGGGGACCTGCCCACGTCGGAAAAATATTTGCTCCCAGTGAGCACTAAAATGGAGGAACTAATCATGACAATACTAAACAAAGCAGACCAAACTCAAGGGAAAATACAATACCACGTTCGGGTTAAACCCGGAGATGTGGCAAAATATGTGCTCCTTCCCGGGGATCCGGCTCGTGCAGATCGAGTAGCCAAATACCTGGATGATCCCGTTCTCATTGCCAATAATCGAGAATACCGGACCTTTACAGGTACCTATAAAGGGGTTGGAGTAAGTGTTACTTCAACTGGAATCGGTTGTCCATCCGCTTCAATCGCGGTGGAAGAGTTGGCTAATGTAGGTGCCGAGGTTTTTATTCGCATTGGAAGTTCTGCAGCTTTACAACCTGAGATTCGGATCGGAGATCTCCTTGTTTCCTCAGGCTCTATGAAAAATGAAGGAACCTCGCGTTATTATGTGCCGGATTGCTTCCCGGCTGTTCCAGATCTTGATCTAACCCATACGATCATACAAACCGCTCGAAGTATGAAAAGTGAGCTTGATTTTGGACTTCATGTCGGGATTTGTGCCTCTGATGATGCCTTCTATGGTGAGACTCAGGAATGGATTGAAAAACTGGCTAAATTAGGTGTTATGAACGTTGAAATGGAAAGTTCCGCAATTTACACTGTGGCTCATGTTCGCAAACTGAAAGCAGCCTGCATCTGTGCTGTTTCTGGTAATCTCATAACGGGAGAAGTCGTTTATGAAAAAGAAAATACCCGTCTCGTGGAAGGCTGGGACAAAGAAATCAAAGTGGTTTTAGAAAGCATTTATCGTTTTGAAACTAACCAGGATAAATAATTCAACCCTCTTATGAAGAGAATACTTATTTGATGTAATTAATCGAGCAAAGGAGGGCGTGATTTCGTTGGCAATTCTTATCAAAAATATTCACACCCTTGTTACCTGTAATGATCAAGATCAAATTCTCAAAAATGTGGATCTCCTCATCGATGGACATCAGATTCGAGCTGTAGGTAAACAATTAACCTATGACGGACCGCATGAAGTGATCGACGGCAGCTCGAAGTTGGCAATTCCCGGACTGGTCAACACTCATCATCACTTATATCAAACACTCTTTCGCGGTTTATCCGAAGTTCAAGGGATGCCACTTTTTTCTTGGCTCATAAATCTCTATGAGTTTTGGAAGCACCTAACACCTGACGCGGTCTACTATGGTTCACAAGTTGGTTTTGCGGAACTCTTACGGACCGGGTGTACCTTGACCACAGATCATCATTATGTCTTCCCCAAAGGTCAACCTGCCACCTTGATTGACAGTCAAATCCAGGCAGCTCAAGAAATCGGAATTCGTTTTCATCCAACTCGGGGTTCCATGTCCCTCGGCAAAAGCAAAGGGGGGCTGCCCCCTGATGAAGTGGTCCAAACTGAAGATGAGATTCTTAAGGATTCACAACGTTTGATTGAAACCTATCATGACCCCTCTCCATTTGCTATGACTCGGCTATCCCTTGCACCTTGTTCTCCCTTTTCTGTCAGTAAGGATTTAATGATCCAAGCCCGAGAGTTAGCCCGTTCCACAGGGACAGGGGTTATGTTGCATACCCACCTTGCGGAAACGATGGATGAAGAAAAATTCTGTCTTGAATTCTATGGCCGTCGGCCAGTCGAACTGATGGAAGAAATCGAGTGGATAGGGCCCGATGTTTGGTTTGCTCATGCTATTCATCTCAGTGATCGAGAAATTAAAGTATTAGCCAACTCAGGAGTAGCACATTGTCCCTCCTCGAACATGAAGCTAGGCAGCGGCATCTGTCGCACCAGTGAATTAATTAAAGCGGGGGTCAAACTGGGGATCGCTGTGGATGGCAGTGCCAGCAATGATGGTTCAAATATGTGGGAAGAAGTTCGTCGTGCCTATCTGCTTAATCACCTAAGGTATGCCGATGCGGGACTTTCTGCTTACGAAACAGTTAAAGCAGCCACGCGTGGCGGAGCAGAAGTACTGGGACGAAACGATACAGGCATTCTTCAAGAGGGGAAGGCAGCTGACTTAGCGCTTATTAATCTTGAGGATGTTGCTTTTGCGGGTTGTCATGATCCTTTGGTTTCCATGGTTTGCTGTGGCAATACCAGTATTGTGGATACAACAATTGTCAATGGTCGAATAGTTGTACGTGAAGGACAATTAATCACCGTAGACCCAGAAGATATTCGGGTAAAAGCCCATAAGGTTTCTCAAGAAATGGTAGAGAAAGAACGCAGATCTAAGTCATAAACACTAGGTTTTTAAGCTGAAGTCCAATAAGAATTTAACTTATCGGACTATACTCTATTGGCAAATAAAAACAGTCCGAGCAGGACTGTTTTTATTTGCCAAAAATACGGTAGGACTATTTATTATTAAAATGGTAAAATTATGGAATAAAGAGATGATAAATATGACCCGATAAAGTATAATTATTTCAGTAGTAGTCAAATGAATAATATAACGATTAAAGGAGCGTATTTTCGATGCCATTATTACAAGAAGGAAGAAAATACACGTATGCAGATTACTTGACTTGGCCGGATGAAGAAAGATGGGAGATAATTGATGGTGTCCCCTATATGCAAGCTGCTCCAACATGGCAGCATCAGGCAATATCGGTGGAATTAACATCACAATTTAACGCTAATCTTAAAGGAAGTTCATGCAGGGTATTTGCTGCTCCGTTTGATCTGTGTATTCCTGATAATGAAGAAAATGATGAAAAAATCTCTAATATCATCTCGCAACCGGATATTGTTGTAGTATGTGATCAGAGTAAACTTAGAAAAACAGGATATTTTGGAGTGCCAGCCTTGGTTATCGAAATTTCCTCGCCTTCAACGGCTAGGAACGATAAACTTTTAAAGTTTAATAAATTTGAACAAGCTGGTGTTAAGGAATATTGGATTGTTGAACCGGATTACAAACTTGTTAGCGTATTCATTCTTCAGGAAAATAAAAGGTATGGCAGACCTGAAGTTTATGCAGAAGACCATAAAATAAAAGTAGCTATGATACCGGAATTTGAAATTGATTTGAATTCAGTTTTTGTCTGAATCCCTGAATAGAGATCTCGATTGCTTCGTATGCAAAGGAGGTCTTTTTTTTGTGCCGTTAATAGCCTTTGAATAGCATTGCCTCTTCAATAAGAATTAAAGAATTTGCTGAAAAATGCCGTTATATAACTAATAGCAGGAATTAAGTTAACAGGAATTTTCATAGGATTGAGTGGTTGACGAGGGGGATAGTATGCAGCTTCAATATATTTGGTATATATGGCCCTTAGCGGCCTCTGCAGCTATGTCATTATTTCTAGGTATCTATGCCCTGGTGAGGAGAACAAATGTCAAAGGTGCCGTCGGCTTTATCCTCAGCATGTTTGTAGTTACCATCTGGTCATCGGCTAATGCCCTGGAAATGTCCAGTACTGATTTGGCCACAAAACTTTTTTGGGCAAACATGCAGTATTTCGCTTACTGCTATTCTCCGGTAACCTTACTTGCCTTATGTATGCAATTTACGGGGTATGATGAGTGGGTTCAGAACCGCAAGGTTTTGTGGTTAGCCGTCATACCGACAATCATTGTCATGCTTGTGTGGACAGATGAACTGCATGGTTTAGTAAGATATGACCTGCATATGGATTATAGCGGATTATTTCCGGTCATTGTCAAAAAATACGGTCTTGCTTTTTTCATTCATGCGGCTTATTCACATTTATTGAACATCGTCGCATGGGGGCTTCTGATCAGAACGATTTTTTTTAGGAATACGATTTACAGGAAGCAAGCCATTGCCCTCCTCATCGGAATGAGCTTGATTGTAATCCCAAATATTCTGTACGTTTTGGGGTTTGGACCTGTAAAAAGATTCGATATCACTCCAGTGTTCTTTGGACCCGCGGGCTGGATTATTGCCTGGGGAATATTCCGTTTTAAGATGTTTGACCTCGTGCCTTTGGCACGTACCACAGTGATTGAGACCATGGATGCCGGTGTTATGGTGCTCGATTTGCAGAATCGTGTTCGAGATATTAATCCTTCCTTTGAAAGAATCATAGGGTTAACTGCTTCACAGGTTTCTTCAAAGAGAGCAGAAAAAGTTTGCGCTATAATTCCGGAACTGGCCAAGGCGTGTATGGACAGAAGTATTACTCATACTGAGTTTTCTATAAATACAAACGAATCGTCAAAGGCTTATGAAGTATTGCTTTCTCCACTAACCGACAATAAGGGCATGCTTTTAGGCAGGCTAGCAGTAACTTATGAGATTACTGAAAAAAAGCAGACCCAACAAGCGTTTCTCAAACAGCAACGGAAGCTTGCCGTCATTGAAGAGAAGGAACGGATGGCCAGGGATATGCATGACAACTTGGGTCAGGTGCTGGGTTTTATCAACCTTCAGGCTCAGGGCATCAGGCAAGAGCTTTTAAACGCAGGTGTTGATACGGCATCATCAAAGCTGGATAAGCTGGTTAATGTTACCCAATCGGCTCATTATGAGATTAAAGAGTATATTCACAATGTCCGGAATGCTTCATCCATGGAGAAAAATTTTATTTCGGCCTTAAAAAAGGACATTAGGGATTTTGAGGAACAAGCAGGCATTTATGCAGTATTGGATATGCCCATTGGATTTACAGCCCAAGAACTGGAGCCGAATGTAGGACTCAATATATTGAACATTGTCAAGGAAACCTTAAACAATGTCAGAAAACATTCAGAGGCGGATCGTGTAAAAATATCGTTTTTACTAACTCAGGAGCAACTGTGCATCACCACAGAGGATAATGGAAAGGGATTCGATATTATTCAATATGATAAGGGGCCGAAGAAGACGTTTGGACTAAACATCATGCGGGAGCGGGCGGCGGAAATCGGGGCTCAAATTGACATCGAATCAGGAACAGGAAAAGGGAGCCGCATTGTGTTATGTTTACCTCTCAAGAAAGGATGAAAAAGTGCAGATGAAATTGATGCTGGCAGATGACCATCCTTTATTCCTAGAAGGACTGCAATACCTGCTTGAAACCTACGGTATTAAGGTTGCAGGTGTGGCAAAGGATGGTAAAGAGGCGCTTGTACAGGCCCGGCTATTAAAACCAGATATCATCTTAATGGATATAATGATGCCTGAGTGCAGTGGAATCGATGCCTTGAAGTTGATTAAGGCTGAAATGCCGGATATTAAGGTCGTCATGCTCACTACATCGGAGGAGGATGAGGATCTTTTTGAGGCCGTTAAATATGGGGCATCAGGCTATCTATTAAAAAGCACTAATGCCAAGGAGCTTGTCGGGATGTTGTCTGATCTTGAAAAGGGTGAGGTTCCTTTATCAGCGGGCCTTGCTGACCGGTTTTTAAAAGAATTTAGACCCAACAGCGTACATGAGCAGAAACTTTTTAGGCATGAATCAGAAGAGACGAAGAGAGGGAAGCTACAACTTACCGAGCGGCAACTGGAAATTCTGGAAATGGTCGCTAGGGGAATTACTTATAAGGAAGCCGGAGAAGCTTTGGGGCTAACAGAGCGGACGTTAAAGTATCATATGGGAAGAATTATTGAACTGCTTCACCTAGAGAATAGGGCTCAAGTGATTGCTTATGCAGCTCAGATAGGGCTGGTAAAGAATATGAAAGACAATGCAGGATAATAGTTTATTGAAAGGATACCCACTTATATAAGAGGATGTTTAATATTCTGCTTCGTTGCAGACGCAAGGCAATTACAGTCTGGAACGAGAGGAAGTACATTTCTTCTCTGAGAAGCCCATTGCATTATTGGTGTGTTATAATTGGATATTGCACAGAATTGATTTAACTAGTTAAACTAGCAAGGAGTTTTATATATATGAAATTAGTATCATGGAACGTCAATGGAATTCGCGCTTGTGTAAAAAATGGTTTTTTGGATTTCTTTGCCAGAGAAAATGCAGATATATTTTGCATTCAGGAAACAAAGGTGCAGGAGGAACAGATTCCATTTAAACTTGACGGATATTATCAGTATTGGAATTTTGCTCAAAAAAAAGGCTACTCAGGAACGGCAATCTTCTCCAAGATTGAACCAGTCAATATTCTCTACGGAATAGGTATAGAGGAACATGATCAAGAAGGCAGGGTAATCACCCTGGAATTCGAAAAGTTTTATGTAGTGACAGTATATGCTCCAAATTCTCAAAGAGGGCTGGCCAGACTGGAATATAGAATGAGGTGGGAAGAAGACTTTTTAAACTATGTTAAAGACCTGGAAAAACTAAAGCCGGTTATATTTTGTGGGGATTTAAACGTCGCTCATATGGAGATAGATCTTAAAAATCCCAGTACCAATAGAAAGAATGCTGGTTTTTCTACCGAAGAAAGAAACAAATTTAGTGAAGTTATTAAGAATGGCTTTGTGGATACATTCAGGTTCTTTTATCCTGCTAAAGAAGGAGCCTATACATGGTGGTCGTATATGTTTAATGCCAGAACTAACAATGCAGGCTGGCGAATCGATTACTTTTGTGTTTCTGCAGAGTTGAAAGATCAGTTGAAAGACTCGGTTATTTATAATGATATCTTAGGCTCGGATCATTGCCCTGTCGGTTTGGAAATATTTTAACAGCCCAACAGGGCTGTTTTATTGTGGACATTTCTCTAACAGGAGTACATATATCGGTTCGCTTTACTCCATGGTTTTTATCAGGCTCTATCAAGAAACTGTATTATGCCGTGGATGAAATAAAAGGAATTATAATAGGATTTATCGTATAGTATATTAAACTTAAAATCAATTGTAATGCAGAAATTACTGTTTGTCCTGAGAAAGAGGTGAAGATAGAAGAATGTATATCACTGAATATGAGATCGCTTTAAGACTCTTTCTAGCGTGTGTTTTTGGCGGAATAGTAGGATTTGAAAGAGAAAAAAATGATAGTCCTGCTGGATTTAGAACCCACATCTTAGTATCCTTAGGATCTGCTTTAATCATGATTTTATCAATGTATGGATTCAATGATTTTGCTTCAGTCAATAAGGATCCCGCTCGATTGGCTGCTCAAGTCGTTTCAGGTATAGGCTTTTTAGGAGCAGGTACTATTCTAAGAGATAGAACTTCGGTTAAAGGATTAACAACCGCTGCTTCACTATGGGTTGTTGCAGCAATTGGGTTGGCGGCAGGCGCAGGATTCTATTTCTCGGCTTTCTTTGTTACTCTGTTAGTTTTTATTACATTAGAACGCTCAGTTGAAACGTATTTTTTCAGAAACAGTCAGACCTTAAGAGTAGTCGCTATCAACGGAACTTGTAAAGTGAAAGAAATAAATCGGCTTTTTGAGGCTCACAGCATAGTGCCACAAAATATTTCAATGACTTTATTAAATGAAGAAAACAATAAGACTACTATTCAATATAAAGTAAGAACACCCTTTCGAAGAATAAATATGGAACAAATTATTGAGGATATCAATGAAATTGATGGGATATATTCAGCTGAACAAGAGGGTAACAGTGAAAGTCCATTTTCACGCTCTTTCACCCGTCTGTTTGGGCGCTTTAAAAGGCCGAATAAGCCTTCAATGTAGTGCAAAGTCCTATGCAGATCTAACTAGTATAAGATGGATACAGCCTTCACTTACGCGGTGAAGGCTGTATTTTTTCAGCGTGATTAAAAACTAACACTCACTAGGGAATCAAAGCATCCATAGCCTCTTGGGCTTTGCCAATGTATCGTTCTGCAGTTTGACGCATGGCTGATATTTCTTTTTCTGTAAGTTCTCTTACTACACGCGCGGGTACTCCCATTAGCATAACTCGGGGAGGATAAGTTTTGTTTCCTGGAACAAGGGCCCCAGCGGCAACAGACGTTTCCTCATTGATGACGGCACCATCAAGAATAATAGCCCCTATTCCGATCTGAGACCCTTTACCAATCGTGCAACCATGAAGGATAGCAGAATGTCCAATCGTAACATAGTCTGCGATTGTCACGGGTTGATTTAGGCTCACGTGAATAACGACTAAATCCTGAATATTGGAACATTTGCCAATCTTAATTTTAGCGAGGTCGGCTCTAATAACTGAGTTAAACCACACACTAGATTGTTCATCGATGTGGACGTCACCTCTTATTTTACAGCCTTCAGCGAGATAGACACTTTTGGCTATTTGGGGCTCTTTGTGATTATCTAACATATACTTTTCCTCCAGTTTAATAACTAGTTAGCATTTAAGGCCATACCATTTTACATTATAAAATGGTATGGCCTTAAATGCCAGCGAGGTTTCCACAGGATTCTTTGTTATTATACAATTTTCGGGTGCTTTGATCTCGTTTGGCTGTTGCGAATAGTGGCCTAGAGAATAAAGAGCCTTTTCACTCAACAATATGCAATATATAGTTTACATATTGCATATTATATTGTATAATATGCAATGTAAGGGGGACTGCATTTGAAAAATCTTAGATTGAAGTCAGCAAGAGCTATTTTGGATATGTCTCAAGAACAATTGGCAGAAGCAGTCGGTGTAACGAGACAGACCATAGGAATGATTGAAGCCGGGAAATTTAATCCATCATTACAGTTGTGTATAGCTATATGCAAGACGTTAGGTAAAACATTAGACGATATTTTTTGGGAGGTATAAAAGCATGCAAGATGAAAGAATTGAACAAGCAAAAAATAAAATCAGAAGTGAAATGGCAGTTATAGTATTTTTAGGTGTTGTAGCATCATTTTTAGTAAAGACTATGATATTTAAGATGGAGTTGCAGGAATGTATTACGGAATATGTAATTATGATATTTTTTCCGCTGTATCAGTTTATAAGAATGCATACGATGAAGATAAGTATTTACGGTGAGCGCAGGAAGAAACAAGCTGTAAAGAATTTGATTATAATAGTTGCAATCATAGTGGTTATATCAGCAGTGTCCATCTTTAATTCGATGTCCGAGTCAGCGTTGTATGTCTGGCCAAACGCAGTAGTTGGCGTAGCCACATTTTTGGTATTATTCGTAGCAATTTTTATCATTGCCAATAAATTTAATCAGCACAGAGGGCATAAGTACGAAGAGGAATTTGATGATGACAAATAAAGCATAAATATAGAATGATAGTTGTTTGAGAGCATTATGCATCATGATCTTAGAGGTTACTAAAAGCAAGGCCGCGAAAGTCGCCTTGCTTTGTCAATTTATCACGTTGAAACCGTGACCCAAATCACATAAAGGCACAGTTTATAGTGATAATATTAGCTCATCGGATAAAGAAACCAAGGCGCAGGGAAAACCCAAGGACGCCAAATATAAATGAAGGAGTTGTTATCTATTGTTTTGTTACCAATGTCAGGAAACAGCTAAAGGAACCGGTTGCACGATTAAAGGGGTTTGCGGGAAAACGGAAAATGTCTCTAATTTGCAAGATCTTCTAATCTACACATTGAAAGGAATCGCCACTTATGCGGTTCAAGCACGTGAACTAAGTGTTATTCGACCGGATATAGATAAATTCATCATGGAAAGCCTCTTCAGCACGATTACAAATGCTAATTTTGACAGAAGCCGTTTTGTCGAACGAATCCAAGAGGGTCTAACCCTGCGTGAAGGACTCAAGCAAGATATTCTCAAAGCTGGCGGCACTATTCCAGCAGGCTTGCATGATGCAGCCACTTGGACAATGCCAGCAGACCAATTTGAAGCAAAAGCGGTTGCCGTCGGCATTTTAGCCACGGAAAACGAAGATGTCCGTTCTCTCAGAGAGTTACTCACCTATGGACTAAAAGGGATAGCCGCTTATGCAGAGCATGCCTATACCCTTGAGTATCAAGAAAGCGGTATTTTTGCTTTCATCGAAAAGGCTTTGGTCGCGACCCTGGATGATACACTGGCAGCCGGTGATCTGGTAGCGCTTGTCTTAGAAGCAGGGAAGTACGGTGTGGACGTTATGGCCCTTTTAGATAAAGCCAACACTACGACTTACGGAAACCCAGAACTCACCAAAGTCAACATCGGAGTCAGAAACAATCCGGCTATTCTGATCAGCGGCCATGACCTGAAAGACCTGGAGGAATTGCTCGCTCAAACCCAAGGAACAGGCGTAGATGTCTATACTCATGGAGAAATGCTCCCAGCCCATTACTACCCGGCCTTCAAGAAGTATGACAATTTTGTCGGCAACTACGGCAATGCCTGGTATAAACAAGACAAAGAATTTGATTCCTTTAACGGCCCGGTTTTCTTAACCACCAACTGCCTCGTTCCTCCGAAAGAATCCTACAAAGATCGCATCTACACAACTGGGGTAGTCGGCTTTGAAGGGGTAAAGCATATCCCTGACCGCGCAGACGGAAAGGCCAAAGATTTCTCCGCCTTGATTGCCCATGCCAAGAGCTGTCCAGCCCCAACGGAAATTGAAACTGGCGAAATCGTTGGAGGATTTGCCCACAATCAAGTTATGGCACTGGCTGATAAAGTTGTAGCTGCCGTCAAATCAGGAGCGATTAAGCGTTTCTTCGTTATGGCAGGCTGTGACGGCCGCATGAAGAGCCGGGACTATTATACCGATTTTGCCAAAGCTCTGCCTCAGGACACTGTGATCCTAACGGCAGGATGTGCTAAATATAAATACAATAAACTAAACCTAGGGGACATTGGCGGTATTCCAAGAGTGCTCGATGCAGGACAATGTAATGACTCCTATTCCTTAGCCGTAATTGCCTTAAAACTAAAAGAAGTCTTCGGGCTCGATGATATTAACCAACTGCCTATCTCCTATAACATTGCCTGGTACGAGCAAAAGGCAGTTATCGTGTTACTGGCCCTGCTTCACTTAGGTGTAAAGAACATTCACTTAGGACCAACCCTTCCGGGCTTCTTGTCTCCGAATGTGGTCAAAGTTTTGGTTGAGAACTTCGGTATTGCAGGCATCTCCACTGTTGAAGATGATGTAAAAATGTTCATGGCATAAAAAAACTTGAGAAGTCCTTTAAGGTCCCTTTTACTGAACCATCGGTAAAGGGGACCTTAATATTTTTCAAAATGAGGAATGACATTGAAATATGGGAAGCAAGAACTGTTAAAGAGGAAAATGGTTCTCAAAATTACTATATTGTGAAAAGTTAGGATTTTTTAGAACTTTTACCAGTCGGGAATAAAGGAAAATGCAAGTAGACGTCGAAAATACACATTGCACTATAAAAAAGGAATCAGAAATACTAAGGAGTGTTTTCATGTCAGAGATGCCTTATCCAATTAAAGATTGGGAGCAGGCCATAAAACAGGTTAAATCAGTAGTAGCTGCTCGAATTAATATTAATCAGCTGGGAGAAATCGAAGAAGTTCATATCCTTGCTGGATCAGGACGAGTACCTAAACAGATCGTAAGGGATGTCGAGTCGATTTTAGCAGCCCAATTCGACCTGCAAATTGACCATAAAAAGATTAGTGTGGCCCAACTGGAAGAGAACGAAAAAGGGAACTCTGCTATCGAGGTGTCAAATCGGCTTAAATTAGTTGGAGTGACACTTAGAACTGTTAATGGAATGGCAGAAGTTAAAGTGGAAATGTTAAAAGGAGATACGCTGCTCGAAGGGCTCGCTGAGGGGCCGTCTTCGTCTCATAACAAACTGCGGCTGTTTGTTGAGGCGACACTTAAAGCACTTGAACCTCTCAATTCAGGACTTTTATTTGTTACTGAAGATGTTGGAATTATACAGCTAGCGAAGCAACATATTGCTTTAGTTTCCATTACTTTAATTGCCTCTACGGGTGAACAATCCCTTACCGGATGTGCCATTGTCAAAAATGATGATCGAGAAGCTGTGGTTAAGGCAACCCTTGACGCAGTTAATCGCAAACTGTGATTTCTCAGCTCCAATTAATTTTGCAAGATTTGGCCGACCACTTAACAATTTAGATCGGGGAGTACATCTGTTTTATTTCACTATAGCGAAGCGGAAAAAACAGCGGAACGGAAAAAGAGCGAAGCGGTAAAACTGTCCCTTTGATAAAAAATCAAGGAGGTTTACCGCAATGAGCAAATTATTAAAAGCAATCTCTGTTCTCGTTACTCTTGTACTCGCCGGTGGCGCAACCTTTAAGTGGTAGTTCCTATAACCTAGACTCTAGAGTTACAGGGATAACTCACCTTCTTTCTAGGTGCGCAACCTTGATTTCGGTTGTGGAGTAAGTCGGCCAAATATATAATGAGGTGGCTAATGGAAAATATATCGGTTAAACTCAAGCTATTTTTTACAATAATTGTTACCTCTGCCACCATAATATTGCTATGGAATATGATTAATACAGATTGGACTAAAACACAATTAATCAATTTCTTGATTTTCTGTATTCTTGCGATCGCCTCTGAATCCTTGCCCGTTGCCCTACCAAAAGGGGGATACGTGACGGTTAGTTATTCCATTTTTCTTTCTTCTCTAATTCTATTTCCCTTAGGAGTAACGTTATCAGCAATGGCTTTGTCTGGCTTGCTTATCTTTGGTAAGGCTAGCTTAGAGCAACCTCTTTATAAACGTGTGTTTAACGCATCACAATATGTAATATCCTTATCCGTAGCACATGTTGCAATAAGTTATTCAGAAATTCCATTCTTTCAATTTGAAATAAGATCGATAATATTTTATATAATAGCGGCAACAATTTATATGGTAATGAATATGACAATCGTCGCTATAGTATTGGGACTGGTTTCTAATAAATCGCCTTGGTCAATATGGATTGTCAATTTCCGATGGGCTGTACCAAATTTTATGGCACTTGTTCCCCTTGGTTTTTTATTAGCATTGATCTATAAAGATTGGGGTGCTCAGGGAATCCTCTTGCTATTTATCCCACTTTTAATTTCTCGGCATGCCTTTCAACTCTATATCGATATGCGGGAAAACTATCTCGATACAGTCGAAGCCTTAGTCCAGGCTCTAGAGGCTAAGGATACATATACCAGCGGGCATTCAGCAAGGGTAGGCAAGCTGGCAGTCGCTGTTGCAGAAGGAATTGAAATGAGTGAAGAAAAAATTGAATTTCTTAAATATGCGGCAGCTTTACACGATGTCGGTAAGATTGGAGTCAGCGAAGTAATCCTAAATAAAGAAGGGGAACTTCTAGAGGTGGAGTGGGAGGCTATTCGCAGTCATCCTGTGATTGGTCAAACGATTATCAAAGGTATTAAATTCTTATTTGATATTGGACAAGTAGTTCGCCATCATCACGAGCGGTTTGATGGAAAAGGATACCCAGATGGGATCCAAGGGGAAGAGATTCCACTGGAATCACGGATCATTGCTGTTGCCGATACCTATGATGCGATTACTTCGGATCGCAGTTACCGCAAAGGGCGTACTCATGATGAGGCTATTGCTGAGTTGAAAAGGGTAGCAGGATCACAATTAGATCCAAAAATTGTAGAAGTTTTCTGCAATGTGGTTACGGACGAGGTAGCCCAAAGGGTTAATGTGGAACACGTGCAAATTGCTTAATTTCTACTCAAGAGGTGAAGTATGCTCATAGAAGCTTTAATTCTGGCATTAATAATAAGTCTGTTATGGGGAGGGAAAATTAACCGCTTAGGCCAGCTCGTTTTAAGGGTATCTTGGCTGGTCCCAGTTGCGCTTATAATACAAAGTGGTCTCTACTGGGCCGCTGTTAGAGAAGTTGGACTAGACTCAAGTTGGCTCGTTCAGTCGCTTGGTACAGGGTCCTATTTTTTATTACTATTTTTCACATGGCGTAACAGAACATGCCCAGGTATGAGTTGGATTACTCTGGGGATTTTGCTTAACACTATTGTGATTGGTGTAAACGGAGGAGTAATGCCCGTCGATCCATTGTTTCTTCCAGAGGAGAGCCGCAAAGCATTGTTAGAGGGACAAGGTACTCATGGTTTGATGACATCAATGACTCACCTGAGTTTCTTAGCAGATCGTTTCTATCTGGATATCCTAGGATTAAAAAAACAAATGTTTAGTGTTGGAGATATCCTTATTGATATCGGAGTATTTTTTCTCGTATTCAAGACTATGGTGAGTCAAGACAAGCGTCCTAAGACTTCAGTGCTTTCTAAAAAGATTTAAATTTTAACCTACGCATTTATCTCGCAATTAAGTAAATCCCGAATAACTTCTCCGGCAATAAGCAGACCAACAACAGGTGGAACAAAGGAAATGCTCCCAGGAATTTGGCGATTTTCAGCGCAGTGGGCATCCCCGCTTGGGCAGATACAATTTGTTCGACAGTCGTTGTCGGAGGGGATTGGAGTAAGCGGCAGGTCGGGGCTAAATACTACCTTAATTCCTTTAGTGATTCCTTCTTTGCGCAGCAATTTGCGCATGGCCTTAGCTAGTGGATCTCCGCTAGTTTTAGAAAGGTCGGTAACTTTGTAATTTTCGGCAGTAAGGCGATTTCCCGCTCCCATACTGGAGATAAAGGGGATTTTTCGCAGTAAGCATTCTTTAGCCAAACTGACTTTACTGGAAACAGTATCAATGGCATCAACAACATAGTCTGGCTTTCGATCAAGAAAGCGTTCCGCATCAGCCGCCGAATAGAACTCTTTGATGGTTTCCACTTGGGCTGCCGGATTGATCTCTTGAATTCGCCGTTTCATGACCTCAACTTTCGCTTCGCCCACGGTGGAGCGGAGAGCGTGTAATTGTCGGTTAATATTCGTAAGGCATATATCGTCAAAGTCAACTAGGATTAAATGGCCAATACCGGCGCGGGCCAGGGCTTCCACAGTGAAAGAGCCTACTCCTCCAATTCCAAATATCATAACACTGCTTTTACGAAGCTTTTCCAGACCAGTATTGCCAATAAGAAGCTCAGTCCTAGAGAATTCGTGTTGCATATTCCCACCACTTCTTTAAAAATTTACTCTCAAAGTTTATCATAACCTTTAACATTAAGAAATAGTAGGAAAGGAAGCTAGATTTTTCGACGCTTTGTAAAGCTGGTATGGAGTAGTTGATGGGCTTTTTCTCCGTAGGGTTCGCCAATAAAATCCTTGTACAGCTTAAGTACCGCGGGATTTTCATGGGATTTGCGCAAAGGCTTGGAGCGGTCTTCTTGATAGATGGCATTAGCACGGGCTTGCAGTATTTCTATATTTCCATGGTGATAAGGCTGTCCTCCGCCCCCAATACATCCACCGGGGCAAGCCATTATTTCGATGGCATCATAATGACTTTCACCTGATTGGATTTTTTCCAGAATGGTTCGGGCATTCCCCAGACCATGTGTGACTGCAATTCGAAAGTCACGCTCTCCAATTGGAATGACTGCTTCCTTAATTCCATCCATTCCCCGAAGAGACTCGAATTCCACGTTCTCCAAGGGTTTTCCCGTCAGCCACTCGTAGGCAGTTCGCAAGGCCGCTTCAATGACGCCGCCGGTAGTTCCAAAAACCACAGCTGCACCCGTTGATTCCCCTAAGGGGTGATCAAAGTCTTCTTCTTTAAGGTGATCAAAATGAATCCCAGCTTCCCTGATCATACGCGAAAGTTCGCGGGTTGTAATGACGATGTCCACATCCGGAGTGACCGGATCTTGCCCCAACTCTGGGCGGGCTGCTTCGTATTTTTTGGCTATGCAAGGCATAATCGAGACAACGGTAATTTTTTGAGGATCAATCCCATAAGTCTCAGCATAATAGCTTTTAGACAAGACCCCTAACATTTCATGAGGAGATTTACAGGTTGAGGGGATGTCCAGTAAATCTGGGAATTGATGCTCAAAGAATTTGACCCATGCAGGACAACAACTTGTGAGAATCGGCAGACGCCCGCCGTGTTCTATACGGTGAATCAGCTCAGTAGCCTCTTCCATAATCGTTACGTCAGCCCCGAACTCCGTATCAAAGACACGGTCAAAACCAAGCCTCCGGAGGGCGGCAACCATTTTTCCTGTCACAATCGTTCCCGGTTCCAGTCCGAATCCTTCTCCGAGAGCGACCCGTACAGCAGGTGCCGTTTCTACAATAACGTAACGAGTCGGATCATTAAGGGCCTTCCACACCTTATCTACTTGATCAAGTTCCATCAAGGCCCCAGTAGGGCATACCGCTACACATTGTCCGCAGAACGTGCAAGAGGTGTCGTGTAGAGGTAAGTCGAAGGCAGTTTTAACTACTGTTTCAAAACCCCGTCCCACTGCAGAATATACGCCAACCGTTTGAACGTCGTTGCACATCGTTTCACAGCGGCGACAGCGTATGCATTTATTTGGGTCACGAATAATAGCTAAACTGGATTTATCAATTGGAAACTCGGATTCTTCCCCTTCATAGGTAATATTTCGTACACCTAGATCTGCCGCTAGGGATTGGAGGTCACAATCCAGGTTTTTAGGACAAGTTAAACATGATTTGGGATGATCAGAAAGCAGGAGTTCTACCATGGTCCGTCTGCCTTGGACAGCACGCAAAGTATCTGTTTTAACGACCATGCCATTGAATACAGGAGTGGAACATGCTGGGGCTAAATTTCGTCGACCCTCTACTTCGACCACGCAGACACGACAGGAAGCTATGTGATTATTCATTCTCATCTCATGCAGGTTGAGGTAGCATAAGGTTGGAATATCAATATTTATGGTTCGAGCAGCGTCTAAAATGGACATTCCTTCCGGAACGGTAAGGGATATGTCGTTGATTGTTAGTTGAATATCCATAACGGAGACCTCCTTAAGGGGTAACTTAATGGCGAATGATGGCACCAAATCGACATTTTTCCATACACGCCCCGCATTTGAGGCAACGTTCTTCGTCGATAACGTGCGGTTCCTTGACGGAGCCGGAAATGCAGTTGGCTGGACAATGTTTAGTGCAAAGAGTACACCCTTTGCATTTGTCAGTAATCTTATACCTCAGTAAACTCTTGCAAACTCCAGCCGGACAAGATTTATCGACTATATGGGCCAGATATTCGTCCCTGAAATACTCCAAGGTAGAGAGAATAGGATTGGGCGCACTTTGGCCAAGTCCGCAAAGTGAGGTATCCTTAATAATCTTGCTCAGTTTTTCCAAACTGTCTAAATCGTCTAAGGTTCCCTTGCCCTCCGTAATTTTTGTCAGGGTTTCATGAAGACGTTTTGTGCCGACCCGACAGGCGGTGCACCGACCGCAAGACTCGTCTACTGTGAATTCGAGGAAGAATTTCGCGATATTGACCATACAATCGCTGTCATCCATAACAATCAATCCCCCAGAACCCATCATAGAACCGATGGAGATCAACGATTCGTAGTCAATGGGGGTGTCCAAATATTTGGTGGGAATACATCCGCCAGAAGGTCCGCCGGTTTGCGCTGCTTTAAAGGTCTTATGATGTTTGATCCCCCCGCCAATATCAAAAATAATTTGACGCAGGGTCGTTCCCATAGGGACTTCTACCAGCCCAACATTGTTAACTTTTCCAGCTAGGGCGAAAACCTTAGTCCCCTTGCTTTTTTCCGTTCCGATATTAGAGAACCAGTCCGCTCCTCTTAAAATAATGGAGGTGATATTTGCAAAGGTTTCCACATTATTGACACAGGTGGGCTTGCCCCACAGTCCCTCCTGAGCGGGGAAAGGGGGTTTAACCGAAGGCTCCCCACGAGCACCTTCGATGGAATGAATAAGGGCAGTTTCTTCTCCGCACACAAAGGCTCCTGCTCCATATTTAATTTCAACATCAAAGCAGAAATCACTACCTAGAATTCTTTCTCCAAGTAATCCATACTCTCTCGCCTGGGTGATTGCGATTTCTAAACGGTGAATAGCTAGTGGATATTCAGCACGGATATAGATAAATCCATGAGTTGATCCGATCGCTAAGCCGGCTATGAGCATCGCCTCTAAAACGCTGTGAGGGTCGCCTTCGAGGATAGAGCGGTCCATAAAAGCCCCGGGATCCCCCTCGTCAGCATTACAAATAATATAGCGTTGTTTCGCCTCGCCTTGACGTGTTAGTTCCCACTTTACCCCGGTGGGAAATCCGCCGCCGCCTCTTCCGCGGAGGCCGCTTTTTTTTATCTCTTCAATAACTGAATCAGGGGTCATCTTAAAAAGGACTTTGGCTAAGGCTTGATAGCCATCGGCAGCAATATATTCGCGAATGTTTTCAGGGGCAATATAGCTGCAGTTGCGGAGGGCGATACGAAGTTGATTATGATAGAAGGGGAGGTCGGAAGCAAAACGCTGTTCTGTGTTGGGGTCAATATAGAGAAGTCGTTCAAGCTGCTTCCCTTGAACGAAGTGTTCCTCAACAATATCTGCTACATCGCTGGTGGATACTTCTACATATAGGGTATTATCGGGGTGGATTTCAAGAATTGGCCCTTTTTCACAAAAACCAAAACAACCTGTTTGGAGCACTTCAACTTGATCAGATAATCCGCGCCGGTCAAGTTCTTCTTTTAGTAATTTTGCTATTTCAGGACTATCTGAAGCGTGGCAACCGGTTCCTCCGCAAACCATAATATGCCGCGGTTTGCCTTGGGCGTCCATAGTCGTTAGTGGGTTAGCAATACGCCGATTATCAAGAAGAGTCAGGCTCTCGGTTTTTAGGGCATTCAGCGCAGCGGTGTCTTTGAGTTTCATATGACTTTCCTTCCTTTAGTCGAGGTTCGAGGAGCGGAGGCGCGAGTTCGAAGTTCGAAGTCCGAACTGAAGTCTGCAACTTTTAAGTATCGCGCCCCGAAATAGTTTCAAGTAGCGTGCTTCACGTCTTGAATAGGTTCGATGTTAGATATCTCGCTTTGTGCATCGGGTGTCGCTTCCGAGCGATACTTAGCAAAAAGCTCTTTAATATCCTCGGTATTTTCTAAACGTCCGTGGACTTTTCCATCCACTGTTATGACAGGAGCCAAGCCACACGCTCCAATGCAACGCACAGAATCTAAGGAAAAAAGATGATCCTCCGTAGTTTGCCCGGTTTTAATCCCTAGTTGACTCTCGATTTCCTGTTGTAACTTCTCAGAGCCTCGTACAAAACAGGCGGTGCCCATGCAAACGTTCGCCACGTGTTGCCCACGGGGCTTCATGGTAAAGAATGAATAGAAGCTCACAACGCCATAGACTTTGGCTGAGGGGATGTCCAATTTCTGTGCAATATGCCATTGCACCTTGTCGGGCAGGTAGCCAAAAAGTCCTTGCGCATGGTGGAGAATTAAAATAAGATTCTCCTTTTTGTAGGGGAGGCTGTCAATATAGTCATCCAACAGTTGATAAGGATCTTTAATTAAAGAGTTGTTGTTGCTCATGGAATCCTCCTTTAGTAAGGTTCTATTCTGAGGAGTTTCTTTTATAGTTCCCAGTTTTCCAAGATTTACGTATAGTTTGCAAGGAATCCTTGTAAGTTCAAAAATAGAGTTTGACCGTACGAGATAAAATAAAAAATCCTTAAAAAATTATGCATGGGGAACGTGGTATTTAAAATAAAGGGCTTGACGCTAACGTAAACTGGTGTCAGAATATTCGTAATAGTAATCTCTAATATTCTGAAAGGAAGTGCATTTTTTGGTTGTTGAACAGCCCCTCGTGAGTATTTCAAATTTAGCAGAAGAATTTCTAATTACACCGAGAACTATTCGCTATTACGAAGAGATGGGCTTGTTGACCCCAGTACACCACGAAAAAATGAGCCAGAGGCTATATGGGGCACGAGAGAGAGCTCGCTTAAAGTTAATTCTTCGAGGTAAAAGGTTGGGGTTTTCTCTGAGTGAAATTAAGGAAATGATCAATCTCTATGATATTGATCGTACGGAGGGTCTCCAATTGGAACGTGCAGTGGCCTACGGAGAAAAGCGCCTGCAGGAGCTTGAGGAGAAAATCCAAGAATTCACCCTGCTTAAAGCAGAATTACTAGACTATCATCAGCAATTTACAGAGTTACTGAAGAAATGTACAGAGGAATAACGTCGTAAAGAAGATGACCTGCCAACGGACAAATAAGATAGTCAAGTGAATAAAATCTACCATGAACAAGGAGGAGAGAATAATGTTCGACTTTCTTTTGACCAGCGCCCAAAAAGAACTGCAAAACGAGGCAATTGCCTTTGTGAAAGAAAAGGTCCCCAAGCAATTAATTTTGGATATGGATGCCGAGAAAGTGGTTTATCCCGTTGAATACATTAAAGATCTTGGAGAAGCAAATCTTTTAGGTTTGCGTTTTGCCCCAGAGTATGGCGGTCGGGGGCTTAACTGGGTTGATGAAGTCGGAGTTTTAGAGGAAATTGGGATTTTAGGCACCAGTTTAGCCTGCCTTTACTCGTTGCCTTCCATCGTTGGGGAAGCTCTCGCTCGTTTTGGTTCGGAGGACTTAAAACAACGCTACCTAAAACCCACTCTAGAAGGGAAAATCTACACCGCCGAGGCGCTGACTGAACCCCGGGGCGGCTCAGACTTCTTTGGTGCCACCACAGTTGCGGTACGAGATGGGGAGGATTTTATACTTAACGGCCAAAAGAGATTTGTCGTTGGGGCTGAAGGAGCAGATTACTTCATGGTGTATGCCAAGACCAATCCTGAGGGCAAATCCCATGAAAGCATGAGTGCTTTCATCGTTGACCGGGGCCCAGGCGTAGAAGTCGGGCATGTGTACGGACTAATGGGGACCAGAGGTGGCGGAGCAGGGCGTGTTGTTTTTAAGGATGTACGGATTCCTCGCCAAAACCTTTTGGGCACCGAAAACGGAGCCGCTGAGATTTTCTATCAGATGATGATTCCGGAAAGAATGACAAGTGCGGCTGGAGCCTTAGGCATGGCCCGTGCAGCTCTAGAAGTAGCCTCAGTTTACAGTACCAAGCGCAAGGCTTTTAATCACACTATCAAAGATTTCCAAGCAGTGAGTTTCAAAGTTGCTGATTCCATCACCCGTTTGGATGCTGCACGCGCCTTAGTCTACACGACTGCTCGAGCTATTGACTCAGGAGTGCCGGCGGCCCAAGGCAGACGCCTAGTATCTGAGGCCAAAAAATTTGCCACCAGTACTGCCTGGGCCGTCGTTAATGATGCCATGCAAATTATGGGGGGGATTGGCTATACGAATGTGTTCCCAGTAGAAAGGCTTTTGCGGGATACAAGATTAATCATGATTTGGACGGGCACGAATGAAGTGATGGATCTCATTATTCAGCATGAATATTACAAGGAATTAAAAACCCAGATGTCTAACCATCGAGCAATCGAGGAAGATGCTGAAAACGCACATTTGATGGAAGAGAAGGTCTATGAATAGTTCCTAACGAGGCATAAGGTCGCCAACAATGTAAAGAGACTCAAGCTCTGTTAAAGATTTTTAAAGTGTACCTTATAGAGGAGGCATTTGAAAAAACGTCAATCCTATAGGGTACACTTTATTTGAGCCTGAGTCGTTGATACCAGTCCGTTACGGCATCCGGCCTCTATAGATATGCTCTAATCTCGAACTTTCTGTACGATTGATGGCAGGAAGTAAAATAGATACAAAGGTTATGGATACTGGCATAGGAATAAAAAATAGGCTAGAATAGGTAGGGAGGGGACAAAGAAACCAGAAATTTCCTCATAATGTTTGATGCAGGTGAAAAAAATGACGAAAAGAAATAATACCCAGAGTGCCAACCTAACCTTGGGAGGAATTACCCTAGGTTTTTTAGTGAGCTATCCATTTTATCTACAAGGCAGTTTTCTTGGTGGGCTCATCTCAAGTGGATGCAGTGCAGGAATGATAGGAGGGCTTGCCGATTGGTTTGCGGTAACGGCCCTTTTTCGGCGGCCGCTAGGTATTCGGCCAGGTAAAGTCGTGCGTACTGAGATTATTCCCCAGAACAGAGAACGAATTTTTACAGCTTTAGCAGATATGGTGCAACACGAATTGCTTTCTCAAGACATACTTAGACGTAAACTGTCCGCTTGGGATTTTTCTGGAGTGCTGATTCGAGTCTTTCAGGAGCGGGAAGTTCAGGAAACTGTGAATCTTATGCTTGCCAATCTCGTGCAGGATATCTGGAACCATCGGGAGCCGGAAGTACTCAGGGGACAAATTAAGGAGTTGCTTAAAGAGAACATAAAGGATTTAAAGCTATCTCAAACTCTGGCAGAAGTCATCGAGTTTTCAATAGAACATGGAGATATCGATCGGGTCTTGACGGTTATTTGTCAGGCAATCACTAAATTCGTAGATCAACCTGTCGTTCAGAATACTCTCAAGAATATGATGGAAGCAGCCTTAACAAGGTATGAAGAAAACAATTCCACACGTAAAATGATTGGAAAGTTCCTCCCTTCACCTGCTGAGCTGGCGCATGGCCTGCAAGAAAAGGTCAAAATGATATTACAGGACGGGACCGTCGTACAGTGGCTTAAGGAATCCTTGCTCCAGTTTGTCTTGGAACTCAAAACCAAGACTTCGCTCCAAGAGCGTCTGGATCTCTTGGTTATCAAAGCTTTAGATGGGGGACTGGAAACTTTGGAGGCAAAGAACATAGTTTCAGGTTCCTCAGGGACAAGCTCTGAGAGCTCCTCGCCTGTGACTGAGCACCTGCTCGTAAATTTAAGGGACAATTGGCAGGGGTATCTTGAAAAAATCGAACATAATAAAGATTTGAGGTCGAAAGTCAATGAAGAGGTAAAAAGTATTCTTGAAAAACAGATTATATACCACCACAATGCCATCGGACGCATAGTACGCGAAGGGCTGGATCCTTTGACAGATGACAAGCTGGTTGAGCTGATTGAGGATAAAGCCGGAAATGATCTGCAAATGATTCGAATTAACGGCTCAGTCGTTGGCGGCTTAGCTGGAATGCTGATTTACTTGCTCGGGATGGTGTTGCAGTCATGAATTATCAGAAAAAGGCAAATCTCGTTTTGACCGCAGTTTTTATCCTTTTTATAGGTGCAGCAGTCATAGAACATTTTAATCCTCATAACTTTGGGATCAGGCTAGTGTATTTTGTCCTAGAAGCAGCCTTGGTAGGTGGAATCGCCGATTGGTTTGCTGTAACTGCAATTTTCAAGAAGCCGCTGGGCTGGGGCTTTCACACTGCGCTAATCCCGCGAAACAGGGAAAAGGTCATTGAAGCAGTTGCGTCCATGGTGCAGTCAGAGCTATTACGCGTTGATCTGATTCGACAGAAGATTGAAGGAGTTCCCTTTATTGAGTCCCTTGTTAACTATGTTAAAAAGGAAGGCGGTTCAGTATATCTTACGAACAAATTAACTCCTTACCTTCAGCGTTATATAGAAAGACAATCTCCGGACCAGTTAGCGAAGAAACTTTCTGTGTATCTTCGAGAAAATTCTAAGGCCTGGCTCATAGCACCCAAGGTTGAGGCTGCGAGCGGATGGGCATTGAATCATGGCTATATTGATCAAGGATTAGATCAGTTGGCAGAAGGTTTGTGGGATAAAGCTGCCCAAGGGGAAACAAGGCAAGTTATTCTCCGATACCTTGAGGAGATAAAGCAAGAAAAGGTAAGCAACGGAGGGTCTATATTCCGTACTCTACTAGGTTTTGTAGAGATGTCAGATGGATTAAACCTTGCTGAAGCAGCTGATGCCTTGCAAGTTGAGTTACTTCTAACTTTGCGCAAATTGAAAGATCAAAACAATCCTTTGCGCGTAACTTTGAGGGACAATCTAATGGTTGAAATAGTGGCATTGGCTCAAGATCCAGAGTTTGAAGTCCAGATAGAGCGCTGGAAAGATGATCTTTTGACAGATCATTTGTTTGAGGACTTTTTAGAAATTGTCATAGGGACGGCCATCAACACTGCAACTTCTCCGTCACTAACCTCCGAGCCAAATGCCCTGCATCGCATGTTACACTTCTATCTAGAAAAATATTGGGTTAACATTCAGGAAAATAAAGCACTTAGGGATAAGGTGAATTCGTTCATCGTGGATACATTATGTCGCGTAATCAAAAATGAACATGACATGATTGGACAGATGGTGAGGGAGACGCTGGCAGCGTACACGGATCAGGACCTCAATCAGTTTGTACAGGATAAAGCGGGTAACGACTTACAATGGATTCGGATCAATGGCTCGATGATCGGTGGAATTGTGGGACTCATCTTGTTTTTATTCTTGGAGTTTGTCTATAACCCTCTCATCATGTCAGTTTTAATGAACTATGTCCGCTGAACCGCTTAAAGAAAATCACGTATACAAGATTCATGAAAAGAAAGTATTGTAATTGGTTTGGCCTTTATGCTAGAATACCTAACATAAGGTTGTGCACAACCGAAACCCTATAGGTTAATACATTTAGGCAAAGCAAAGACGCTTTGGGATACTCGCAAGAGTACTCAAAGCGCCTTTTTGTTTTACTAGGCTTATGGCTTGGCATTAGCCAAGTTTTCGAAGTAAGGAGGAATAATTATGGATACGGGAGATACAGCCTTTATTTTAGTTTCGTCAGCTATGGTTCTTCTGATGACACCTGGTTTAGCACTTTTCTATGGTGGTATGGTTCGTAAAAAGAATGTTCTTGGTACATTTATGCATAGTTGGATTGCCATTGGCCTCATCTCATTGCAATGGATTTTAATTGGATTTACTCTAGCTTTTGGAACGGATCAACACGGTTTAATTGGTGGCTTAGACTGGCTGGGTTTAAATGGAGTCGGGATGGATCCCAATGCGGATTATGCCGCCACTATCCCCGCTATTGTTTTTATGGCTTTTCAAATGATGTTTGCAGTAATTACTCCCGCATTAATTAGCGGTGCTATTGCAGAACGGATGCGCTTTCCTGCATTTATACTCTTCATGCTGTTATGGGCAACGTTTGTCTATGATCCCGTGGCCCATTGGGTCTGGGGTATCGGCGGTTTCTTAAGGAATATGGGAGCGTTAGACTTTGCGGGAGGAAATGTGGTTCATATTAGTTCCGGTTACTCCGCTTTAGTTGCAGCCCTGATACTTGGAAAGCGCAAAGGACTCGGCAAAGAATCAATGGCACCTCATCATTTGCCAATGACCGTTTTAGGTGCAGGGCTCCTGTGGTTTGGCTGGTTTGGTTTTAATGCAGGGAGCGCCTTGGGTGCTAATGGTTTAGCGGGAATGGTTTTTGTTAATACAAATACTGCCGCTGCTGCGGCTGCCATTGCCTGGGCATTTGTGGAACGCATCCATCGAGGGAAAACCACGATGCTTGGCGTAGCCAGCGGTGCGATCAGCGGGTTAGTAGCCATCACCCCTGCTTGCGGATTTGTGACCCCACTCTCCTCCATAGTTATCGGTTTAGTAGGTGGATTAGTTTGTTATATCGCAATCAGCGTAATGAAAGCGAAATTCGGATATGATGATGCTTTAGATGCCTTCGGATGCCATGGCATTGGAGGAACTTGGGGAGCACTGGCTACAGGAATTTTTGCTACCAAGACCATTAATTCAGCTGGTGCAGATGGATTGCTCTATGGAAATATGTCCCAATTTGGTATTCAGGCCACGAGTGTTTTAGTTACCGTGGTGTTTGCTGTAGTAGCAACGTTCGTCATATTAAAAGTAATAGGCTTGTTCACCAAATTGCGCGTCAGTGAAGAACAGGAAGCAAATGGTTTGGATTTGTCGCTACATGGAGAAACCGCATATTCAGAGTTTATCTAATGGGGTAAGTCAGTTACATCCATAGTCGCTTGATAAAAAACAAGCAAACTAAATTATAGATGGAGGATTTAATTATGAAGAAAATTGAGGCGATTATTCGACCTGGAAAGTTAGACAATGTAAAAGATGCTTTAGGTTCACATGGGGTTAATGGATTGACAGTGACCCAAGTGATCGGGTGTGGAAAACAAAAAGGAAATACTCAGGTTTATAGAGGTGTTGAGTATACCATTCATCTTATTCCAAAGGTGAAGATCGAGGTTGTGGTTGTTGACAGTGATGTTGATAAGGTCATCGAGGTCATTACCCAAGTAGCACGGACTGGGGAGATTGGCGACGGAAAGATCTTTGTATCTTCAGTGGATAATGTTTATACAATAAGAACAGGAGCCAGTGGAGAACAAGCATTATAACTAAACAAGAAGGGGATACTATCAACACTCAAAGGTATGATCATCAAAAGAACATCAATAAAGAATCAAAGACATAAGATCGTTCTCTAAATAAGGGGACGGTCTTTTTTTCTATTGTGATAAGTAATTAACAATAGTAGGAGTTATTGATTATGAAATACAAGTAAATAAATGAAAAATAACCAATATATGTAAACAAAACAGAGGGATCTTCGTATAATGTAGAAAGAACGAAAGGGGGATTTTAAATGGCATTCGGAGCTGACGGAGCTGGCGGCGTTGGCGCTGGTATTGCAGTGGTAGTTGTTATTATTTTGCTCCTCATCGCGATGGGAATTGTATTCTAAGGAGCCCACTGTTTAAGTAATTCACCTAATATAGGAGGTATAATAATATGTACGGTTATGGTGGAGGTTGTCGTGTTGCTCCCGCTGTTGGTACCGGAGTAGGAGTTGGAATCATCACGATTGCGATTTTAATTCTAATAGCTTTGGGAGTTATCTTCTAAGGTTCATCTGAAACGGGGCTTCCTATCACTAGGGAGCCCATTATCGTTAAATCTCTTTAATGAACTTGTTCAACAAAAGTTGAACATCGAAACTTTGGTGGGGGACTTTACCCCCACCGAAGCAGAACCGGGAGTACCACTCGAAGTGGGAGTCTCATGATTTAGATCAAGTCAAGGAGGTGAAGGTAGAGTGTCAATTAGAGGACTTAATCTTTTTAATAACCCAAATACCCCAAATCTTATGCAAAGCTTGGGACAAAACCCATTTCCTATGAGGGGTCTTGAACGTTTTATGCAGAAAAGGGGAATGAATTATCCGCCATTTCCCCAGGGAGGAAATATTCCAGGTTCCAATTTCAGAGGACCAGACCTCCAAGGACCGAATTCACAAGGTGAAGCTGGGCGTTTGTCAGATACTTTGAAGGTACAAGAACCGACGGAGAAACGTGGAGGAATTAAGGAATTTCTTAGCCGCTTTAGCCGTAACCGAAACAAATAGTTAATCAAAGGACAATAAGTTTCTTTCTACGGGCATTTTACCTGATAAGTGTAGATTAGGGAAAAGAGCTAAGTGTAAAAATAGACAAGGCACCTTGGTAACTTTGCCAAGGTGCCTTGTCTCTATCAAACGTATAAACTTAGTTCATTACCAGTCAAGCTTAATAAGCAATTCCTTGAGCATACATCGCAGTAGCAACCTTAATAAAGCCGGCGATGTTCGCACCTACAACGAGATTATCTTCTTGGCCATATTCCTTAGCAGCTTCGCTGGCATTTTTGTAAATGTTAATCATAATGTCTTTAAGTTTCGCATCGACTTCTTCAAAACTCCAGGAATATCTCATACTGTTTTGGGACATTTCGAGAGCGGAAGTCGCAACCCCGCCAGCGTTAGCCGCTTTTGCCGGGCCAAAAACTACTTTTTTATCAATGAAAAGATTAACCGCCTCTGGAGTAGAAGGCATATTAGCGCCTTCGCCGACAGCATAGCATCCATTAGCTACCAGAGTTTGGGCAGCTTGTCCGTCTAATTCGTTTTGAGTAGCACATGGAAGAGCAATATCGCATTTAACACTCCAGATATCAGCACATCCATCCTTGTAAGTTGCAGTTGGATGAGATTCTACATATTTGCTGATTCTGAGTCGATCAACTTCTTTGATTTGCTTAACAGTGTCCAGGTTAATTCCTGCTGGGTCAAAGATATAACCATTGGAATCACTCATCGCAACAACTTTTCCACCTAATTGTTGGACTTTTTCTGCGGCATAAATAGAAACATTTCCTGATCCGGAAATGGTAACAGTCGCACCCTTAAAGGATTTGCCTTTTGCATTAAGAGCTTCTTCCATGAAATAGCAAAGGCCATAACCGGTAGCCTCAGTACGTGCTAAGCTCCCGCCGTAGGCTAATCCTTTACCGGTAAGAATACCGGTAAACTCGTTGCGGATTCTTTTATACATACCATACATGTAGCCGATTTCACGACCACCTACACCAATATCTCCTGCAGGAACATCTGTGTCGGCACCAATATGTTTAGATAACTCACACATAAAGCTTTGGCAGAATCTCATGATTTCTCCGTCTGATTTACCTTTTGGATCGAAATCACATCCACCTTTAGCTCCACCAATAGGAAGGCTTGTGAGTGAATTTTTAAAGATTTGTTCAAATCCCAGGAATTTAATAATTCCTAGATTAACGGATGGATGAAATCTTAAACCGCCTTTATAAGGACCGATGGCACTATTAAATTGTACTCGGAATCCACGATTTACTTGAACTCTTCCACTATCATCAACCCAGGAGACTCTGAACATGATTTGTCTCTCTGGTTCAACAATCCGGCTGAATATTCCAGAATTTACCCATTCAGGATGCTTCTCAGCAACTGGATCGATAGATTCTAGGACCTCTCTTACAGCCTGGTGAAACTCGGTTTCGTTCGGGTTTTTCTTCACAACTTGTTCCATTACGTTTCCCAAAATTTTCATCTTTAAATTACCCCTTTGTAATTAATAGATTTTAATTCGCCTTTTATATTACAACGAATCTTGTCCAATTATAAGTATCTTTTCGAATGAATTCATTATACATTGTCAAGGCCATCTTTCAGGGGGACATTTCTGGAAATATCCCCCTGATTTTAGCTGTTTTGTGCAAGTAGAAGCTGAATTCCGGTTGCCAAAGTAAACAGGTTAAAGGCTATTTCTGTGGCGATCAACAAACGGGGCGTAATATCGGTCGGCAAGATATCGCCTAAGTCAGCAGTAGCAATCGTCGTAATGCTCAAATATAAAAATGAAAGAAATTGAATTCCTAAGTTATCTCCCACATTCCCTGTAAAACTGGAAGGGAAAAATCTATAGAGGAGTAGATACTCTGACCCGAAAAGAAAGATAATTGCGAGAATCCCCCCACCGATGGGAAAGAGTAAATGGTTGTAGGGAGCTTTGGATTCTTTTATGACTTCAGATATTGCTAAGGAAACTGAGACCGTCGCACCGATAGCATACCCGACGAGCGAAAATTTAAAGAGGGTTCCTCCAAATTGTTTAACTAGATTATCTTTGCTCGAGAAAAGGCTTAAAAAAAGAGCCCCAGCAGTCCCGAAAAGAGCAGGCGATAGTAATTCCCAGTAGCCAAGAGAAAACTTGGGCACTGAAGGAAGAAGAGGTAAACAGGCTGTAGAACAACTATGCTTGTTTGGAAGTGAAGGTTTATACCCCCGTAAGTTGTTAGGCGCTAGTGGATAAGGGCTAAAATAGGGAGGATAAGGGGGAGATTTTGTCTTGGATTGCACGTCTGATTCGCCGCCTTTCCCAAAGTTATATTCCATCATATTCCACGCGTCGGAATTGGGTTAAAGTGGAATAAGAGTCGATGGGTATTTTTTGAGAAAAAGAAGGATTATTGGTAATTAAAAAGGAATATATATAAGTTTCATCGTATGAGTTTAAGCATAATTTTGGACAGGAGTGGACAATGGAAACTATCAAAACAAATAATAAATTTATTATAAAAGAGACTCAGAAGGAATTCTTTAAGAATAAATTGTTTTCAAATTACTTTCGCCTGAGAATTTTATCAATGGTCTTGCTTGTATTAGATTTGCTCTTTCTTTTTACGGATTACCGTAATTATCAACAGGGTCTTTGGAGCAGTACTCCTGGGTATGAATGGCTTTTCTACTCTCATGTTGTATTTGGCCTTGGAATGACAGTAATCACAATATTATATTGGAAAATTAGCCTGCAGTCAGTGGAGGATGTAAGATGGGTTCATAATGTATATGAGATTTGTTTTGCGGTCTTTTGCTTAGTCATGGCTGCAGTTATTACCGGCTGGGTGGACCAAAGGATTCATGGACAATTGACAGTTTACATTATGGTTTGCCTAATAATAGCTGTCTTTTTTAGTTTAAGTCCGATGGAGAGCTTCTGGGCTTATTTTTTGTCCTACATTATTGTTATTCTGGGAATAGCGCGAAATCAGCCGGATTCTCTAATACTAAATGGACATTACATTAATACTTTTATGCTGATATTTGTCTCTTGGGTTTTATCGTTAACTCTCTATAATTCTAAAGTCCGAGATTTTTTGCATCAAAATAGCCTTGAGCGTCTAGTAAAAGAACGCACGAAGGAACTGGAAGAAATTAATCATCAGCTCATGCGAGAAGTAGGTGAACGCAAACAAATAGAAAAAAAGATCTTTCGGTTGGCATCTATTGTCGAGTCAACAGAAGATGGCATTATAGGGATGACTTTAGAAGGTATCGTCATTGATTGGAACAGAGGGGCAGAGTGTATTTACGGATACTCGGAGGAAGAGATGGTGGGCTTGTCAGTTAGAAAGTTGTTCCCTGTGGACAAGCAGTTTGAGCTGGATGATATTATGTTAACCATCTCCCAAGGGATGTCTGTCTCACATTATGAGACTACTCGTCAAAGAAAAGATGGACGGATTATTGAAGTTTATCTGACTGTATCTCCGATTAAGAATCACAATGAAACGATTATTGGAGCATCAACCATTGTCAGGGATGTTACTGCTCAAAAGAAGATAGAGAAAGAAATGACACGGATGGATCAGATGAATTTGGTCGGTGAAATGGCGGCAAGTATCGGTCACGAGGTGAGAAACCCGATGACAACCGTTAGAGGATTTCTACAGTTACTCGGTGAAAATACTAATTCTGCTAAATACAGCGGCTATATTCCGCTCATGATTAGCGAACTTGATCGCGCAAATCATATTATTACGGAATTCCTCTCTATAAGCCGGACTAAGGTAACTGAGGCTGCCAGACATAATCTGAATGATATTATTAATAGCATCCTACCTCTTGTTCAGGTAGATGCTATTCGGAGTGACAAGTGCGTAACGACTCAACTTGATGTAGTTCCCGATCTGATTTTAGATGATAAAGAAATGCGTCAGATGATTCTTAATTTGGCCCGAAATGGATTTGAAGCGATGTCTAAAGGCGGTTGCCTAACCATAAGAACACACTTTGAGGACGAAAAAGTAATTCTAGTCATTCAAGATGAAGGGACGGGTATTAAACCAGAAATAATAGATCGGCTAGGCACTCCTTTTCTTACGACTAAAGAGACTGGTACGGGGTTAGGATTGGCAGTCTGTTACGGAATTGTTGCACGGCATAATGCAACAATTTCGATCGAATCCAGCCCTATGGGATCAACATTCTTCGTTAAGTTCAAAGTTCCTTTATCTATCAGCTATGCATAGTTAAAGGACTCAATAAAAGCTTGAACAATAGAAGGATCGAATTGGGAACCCTTTCCTATCGCTAATTCTTCTAATGCATAGTCGATGGTTCGGCTTGGCCGATAGGAACGATGAGAGGTTATGGCATCTACAGCATCGGCAATCGTAATAATTCTAGCTAAAAAGGGTATTTCCTCTCCCTTCAATCCATCCGGATAGCCTGTTCCGTCAAAATGTTCATGATGATGGCGAATAAGAGGGAGGAAATTACGAGCAAAACTGAGTGTAGAACAAATGTTTTCTCCCATTTCAGGATGCGAGCGCATGATTTCCCATTCTTCCTCGTTAAGTTTACCGGATTTATTTAAGATTGCATCGGGTATTCCAATTTTTCCAATATCATGTAATTGTGCTGCTCGCCAAACGGTTTGTTGGTCATTGAGTGAAAGTCCAAGGGTCTGTGCCAACTGGAGGGCATAGTTTGCAACACGCTCGGAATGTCCACGCGTATAAGTATCCTTAGATTCCAAGGCCGAAGCCAAGGTGAAAATTACATTTTGAGATTCGTCTAAGGCCTGTAGAGACTCTTCAAGACGGTTGTTGATCTCGATGAGGTCGTTATTGTAGTCTTCGACCTCTTTGTTTTTTTGCTGGATCGTTTTTTGACTAATAAAGTCTTGAATTTTCATGTTATATATAGTAAAAGATAGAAACCATGCGAAAATGATCAGAATTGTGCCATTGATATAATTACCCTTAAGAACGTCTAAATCCGATTGCAAGAACGTAATTCCAATCATAAATAAAATCATGGAAGAAGCAAATACAGTTATACTGATTATCGGTTTTAGGTAGTTGTTGGTTGCAATTAAAATAGAACCAAGAATAAAGACAGTGATTTGATTGTGAAGGAGCTGATCGTTTATGGAGATACAGGAACTGAAAAGGATAATGAAAGCGGAAAAAAAGGTCCCCAACAAAGAATGCCAACGAGTCAGTACTTGGTCCTCTGACTTTAGTCTATTGAACCATGACAATAGGAGGAAAATTGATAGTATAAGGCCTAAGAATACATGAAGGTAAAATAAGGTCAAATACCCAGATGGGGTATACCAATACCATAGCCCTTCCTGATAATTCTTTATATCAAAAATAATAAATAAAATATTAAGAAGGGAAAGAACCAGTGCAAGATTGCGCGAGCGTAAAAAATTTAAACGTACTATTTCATTAAAAAATTCTTGTTCATATTTATCAGGGAGTTTTAGGAATGGAGAAGGCATTGGCGAAAAAAGCCACCTTTCAAATATGGTTAGATAAAACATATTATTATTTCGACATAATCAATCACATTCCTTCAAGAACTTACCGATAGTTTTAAAAATTGGTTACTATTTGGTAACCTTATCAGCCAAATAATTAAATTTTTCTCATTTCAGCTTGATAAAGGGATGGAGAAAATATTAGTGATTATTAGGAGGATGGAAGATGAATAATCCAATACTTTACCCTCTGACCTTCCCGCAACAATCCATATGGGACATAGAAACATTTTATGGAAATACAAGCCATGCTAATTTAGCAGTTGGTGTGATAATCCGAGAAGATATAAATATGGACGTTCTTGAGAAAGCGGTTAATTTAATTATCCAAATGCATGAAGCTATTCGTTTGAGATTCATTATGGTTGAGGGAGAACCTCGCCAATTTATATCCGAGTTCCGGGAATACCAGATCGAACGACTGAATTTTAGTCATTCAAACGGATTAAAAGAGTTTGAGTACTGGAAGGATCATCAAACACGGGTTCCCTTTAAGCTTTTAGACATTGATTTATTTTATATTGCCTGTGTTAGACTAAGAAACTCTAAAGTAGCATTGTATTTTAAATTCCACCATCTTATTTCGGATGCGTGGAGTCTGACGATGATTATCAAAGAAGTACTTAACGTCTATAGTCATTTAATAAACTATAAAACCTTTAAGATAGAACAAAAACCTTCTTACTTAAGTTATATTTTAGAAGAGATTAGTTATAGTGATTCCCCTAAATATATGGAACGTAAAGTTTTTTGGCAACAATTGTTTGAGACAATTCCTGAGCCTACTTTGTTAAATGTAAAAAATCGAGGAAAGAGGAATAGTCAAGCTAAAAGAAAAACCATGATGTTATCCCGTGATCTCTGTGAAGACGTTAAAGTCTTTTCACTAAAACATAATGTTTCTGGTTTTATATTTTTCTTTGCCATTTTTTCCTTATGCATATCAAAAGTAACATCTAAACGGGACCTTGTGATTGGGACTCCAGTACTTAATAGGGCAAACTATCAACAGAGGAATACGGCTGGAATGTTTATAAGCAATATACCTTTTCCTATAACCCTTGATCGAGAATGGGACTTCTTAACATTTCTTGACCATACTGCTAAGGTATGGAAGCGATTGTTAAAAAACCAACGCTATCCATATAAAGAGATTCTGAAAGACATTCGGGCAAAGTACGGTTTTTCAGGGACTTTAAACGATATCGCTTTTTCGTATCAAGTTTCTAAATTAGATGTAGAAAACATGGACCTAGAAACTTTTTGGAGTTTTAATGGACATGAAATTAACACGCTGTCTCTTAGCATAAGTGACTGGAAAGATGATGGAATGTTGAGGCTCGATTATGATTATTCAGTTGAAGCTTTAAGTGATGAAGAAGTTGAAGAAATTCATCGTTACCTTATAAATCTTTTGAAAGACGCAATTTCAGAGCCTTCCAAAACCTTGTCCCAAATCTCTCTGTTGACGACACAAGATAAATACAAACTTGTCCATGAACTTAACCTTACAAAGCTAGATTATCCAAAAGGAAAATTAGTTCATCAGTTGTTTGAAGAACAGGTGATGAAAACACCAGAGCATATTGCGTTAATTGTTAATGATAACAGGCTTACATATCGAGAATTAAATGAACGTGCCAATCAACTAGCCAGGACCTTAAGGCAAAAAGGTGTAACTCCAAATAGTGTTGTTGGGCTTATGCTTAATCGTTCCCCCGAACTGATGATCGGTATACTATCAGTACTCAAAGCAGGAGGCACCTATCTGCCCATTGACCCCCAATATCCGGTTGCGAGAATTGAGGGCCTGTTGCATAATAGCCAGACACATATGTTGCTGACGAACCCTGCCAGTATTGAAGAAAGAGAAGTTGTAGGGAAATTGGAAAAAGCCGTAGCTTTAGAGCAAATCGATCTTAATGATTCATCATTATACTCAGGGTTAGCCTCGGATCTGGACAATGTTAATAGGCCAAATGATTTAGCCTATGTAATTTATACGTCTGGATCAACGGGTGCTCCCAAGGGAGTAATGATTGAACATCGATCAGTTAATAATCTTATTCATGCTCTATGGAAATTTTTTTACTTCTCAGAAAAGAAGGCAATTGTTTCCTTGACCACAGTAGCTTTTGATATCTTTGTTATGGAGACTCTGGTACCGCTATCCTATGGGATATGTGTGGTTATGGCTAATGAAGCTGAACAGAAAATTCCCAATCTCTTGTTCGATCTTGTCAAGAAGAACAATATTGAGATGCTCCAGGCTACACCCTCAAAAATCCAATCCTTGTTAAAAGACCCCCAATGTTCTGCAGGTTTCACACCCTTAATGGATATTTTCGTCGGGGGAGAACCGCTTTCTGAAGTAGTGCTCAATAATTTACAGAAAGTTGCCCCAGCCGCAAGAATTTACAATATGTATGGGCCTACTGAAACGACTGTGTGGTGTATGTATAAAGAGGTAACTCAAGATGAACACGTAACTATAGGAAGGCCTATTGCCAATACTCAGATTTATATTCTTAATAGTACCAGGGAGCTTGTACCCATGGGAGTAACAGGGGAGCTTTATGTTGGAGGAGAAGGGCTTGCTCGAGGATATCTCTATCGTCCAGATCTTACCCAAGAAAGATTTATTCCCGATCCTTTTCATGAAGGGAAAATTATGTACAGAACCGGAGATCTTGGACGTTGGACTGCTGAAGGGGAGATTGAATATTTAGGTCGAAATGATGATCAGGTCAAAGTCCGAGGTTTTCGCATCGAGTTAGGGGAAATTGAGAAATGTTTAATTAAACATGAACAAGTTCAAGAAGCTGTTGTTATAACTCGTGAGGATGGGAATAAGAAGAATTATCTTTGCGCTTATTTAGTCGGAAATAAGGTCTGCTCTACCTTGGAATTGAGAGGATATTTAGGGCAACGCTTACCAGAATATATGATTCCTGCAAAATTTGTGTGGCTTGACGCGATCCCCCTGACTCCCAACTCCAAGGTAGATAAAAAGAGTCTGCCTGATCCGATATCGAGAGCAGAGTTGGAGGATACAATACTGATACCTCCGAGAAATCCAGTAGAAGAAGAATTGGTTAGACTATGGTCCAAAGTATTAGGAGTTGGAGAGGTCGGCATTGATGATAACTTTTTTCTTCTTGGGGGAGATTCTCTGGCGATTATCGAGATACTCACAGAGATTTGGTTTAGAAAATGGGATTTAAATGCGCAGGACTTTTATGATTATCCTACGATTCGGCAACTTTCGGATAAGGTAAGGGGAGAAATTGAAGAAAGCAGAATTATTAAGTTAGAGGAAGAATTTCCACAGCCAGATGCGGATTATGATCAACCTTTACAAAGCTTGATGCCTGTTTTGATGGAGAACGTACTCTTAACGGGAGCAACTGGTTTTTTAGGGATGCATCTGCTTTGGGAACTCTTGAATAATACTTCAAGCACTATATACTGTTTAGCTCGCGGGAGTGAAACGGAGAGACGGTTTCGACGCCTATTTAATAGGTACTTCTCGGTATCAGCGAAGTGTGACTATACCAGAATAAAAATTATCAAAGGTGACATTTCCCAAAAACTTCTTGGCCTAACTTCTGAAGACTATACGGAGTTAGGCAAGAATGTTTCAACTGTGGTTCATGCAGCGGGGCTGGTTAAACATTATGGAGATTATTCTGATTTTGAGAAAGTAAATGTCCAGGGAACACAGGAGGTAATTGATTTTTGCTTAACCTTCGGCACGCCTTTGAACCATGTATCCACTCTAAGTATTGCTGGGAATCAATTAACGGGTGAATTTGAGAACGGGTGTTTTAGTGAAACTAAACTGTATATAGGTCAAAATTATCGTGATAATTTATATATTAGAAGTAAGTTTGAGGCAGAGGTGAATATTTTTAAAGCAACCTCATTGGGACTTCAAGCTGCTATCTTTAGAGTAGGAGTATTGACCGGCAGATATTCAGATGGTCAATTCCAAGAAAATATTCACGAAAATGCTTTTTATCAGAAGCTAAAATCGATACTGGAGATTAGAGCGATTCCAAGTGATAAACTGCATCAGGAACTGGAATTTACCCCAGTAGATTCATGCGCTCAAGGCATTATTAATAGCATTAAGACAAATACACGAGCTGGTCGAGTATTTCACATGTTTAACCATAAGAAAATCGAGATGACAAAACTAATCGATATCCTTCATACACAGGATATCAGAATTAAGCCTTTAGATATGAAATCGTTTTACGAATTAATTGAATACTATGTAGAGTCGTTGCCTTCGCTCAGTGGATTTGTTTTGGACCTGACTGAGGAGCGCGATATTGACCCTGAGCGTAAAGTTGAGATCGAGAGTAATGTTACTCAAGCCTATTTAAATGAAACCGGGTTTGAGTGGCCAGATATTACTGAGGATTATCTGAAGAAAATTCTGGATTATATGATACAGGTAGGTTTTTTACAACAAATCATTTGACCTTAACTGACCTTTGTACTAAAATAAAGTTAATCGGCAAGAATATAATGAGTTAAGTACAGTATCCTTAATAAAAGTGAATAGGGGGAATTGTAAATGGGTTATCTCGTCCCAATGGTAGTAGAACAAACAAATCGTGGGGAACGTTCCTACGATATATACTCTCGTCTTTTGAAAGATCGTATTATCTTCCTCGGGGGTGGCATTGATGATGATGTCTCCAATCTTGTCGTAGCACAAATGCTTTTCCTCGAAGCAGAAGATCCTGAAAAAGATATTAATCTGTATATTAACAGTCCCGGTGGTTCGATCACTGCAGGAATGGCCATTTATGATACCATGCAATATATTCGCTCAGATGTACGTACGATTTGTATCGGAATGGCAGCGAGTATGGGGGCATTCCTTTTAGCGAGCGGTGCTAAGGGAAAACGAGTAGCTTTGCCTAACGCTGAAGTCTTAATTCATCAGCCGTTAATTGGTGGGCATGGACTTTCCGGACAAGCGACGGAAATTGAAATTCATGCTAAACAATTGCTCAGAACTAAAGCAAAGATGAATAGAATTCTTGCTGAGAGAACGGGGCAACCCATTGAGAAAGTTGAAAGAGACACAGAGCGCGATTATTATATGACGGCGGAGGAAGCCAAAGAATATGGGCTTGTTGACCAAGTTCTGGAAAAACTGGAAACTCCTGTAGAAAAAGAAAAGTAAGATAAGTCAAAGAGTAACAACTTTGAGAACGCAAGGACGATCTATCGCTCTTGCGTTCTTAGTTGTAACCTTAAAACAATTCTTTGGCACGCATTTATAATAGTTTAGTCAGACTAATTAATCTGACTAGGGAAAAAAGTCTCATCAACAGTGCTGCGGAAGCGATATTGAGATCCGTCTTTATATCGTCTTTATATTTTGAAGGGTAATTTATCCATAAAATCATGGAGATATTCGAACCCTAATCCGAAAAGAAACCATTCGGGTGCCATTCGGAGGGTAATGTACCCGTTAATATTTAACGAGTCATTATATTGCCAAGGGCAACTTCTTAAGATTAAAGCCAAGATCGAACCGCTGGAATATTCTATCGTCCAGATTACGGCAAGATAAATTAACCCCCTAATCCACCAGGAATGAGAGCGCAGAGAGGTGTGTAAGGGTTCTAGAAATACCGAGAGTCCATATATGGGGATCATTATTAAGAAGGTGAACCCTTGCATGCTTAAGTCCCCTTTGAGAAGGGAAGCTAAACCCGTATATATGACCTCAACGACGAGGCCAATAATTCCGTAGATAAAGAAGCGTTTAAGTTTTTCCATTTTCTTAGTATGGTAAGATAATTTTAGAGCATTCCAAAGAATCCAGGAATGTTTTGGAAAATAACGATGAAAAAGCTCATCGTATGTATTATTTTACAAATATGTAAAAAGTAGAAGGTAATTAATGACTGCTCGTCGAAACCCTCTTAGTGAAAGAATGTGTGATTTATATAGTCCCTAAGAAATCTTAATTGAGCGCACAAAGTCTTATAACAAAGGAGAGCGTTAGCATGCGTAGAATACGTAAAGCAGTGATACCGGCAGCCGGGCTGGGAACTCGTTTTTTACCAGCAACAAAGGCCCAACCAAAAGAAATGTTGCCGATTGTGGATAAACCAACTATTCAATACATAGTAGAAGAGGCTATCCAATCTGGAATAGAGGATATTGTTATTGTGACAGGTCGGAATAAACGGGCCATTGAAGACCACTTTGATCGTTCGATGGAACTTGAAGCTTTCTTGGAAAAGAATGCTAAAGACGAACTTCTAGATTTGGTTCAGGATATTGCTCAGATGGCGGATATTTATTATGTTCGGCAAAAAGAAGCCTTAGGTTTGGGACATGCAATTTACAGTGCCCGGAAATTCATTGGTAACGAACCGTTTGCGGTCCTTTTAGGGGATGATGTCATTTATTCAGAAGTGCCTGCTTTGAAGCAAATGATCAATCACTATCAGCGCTATGGGGCAAGTATAGTAGGAGTTCAAGAGGTTCCACTCGAGGATACTCTTAAATATGGGATCGTGGATGGGGAGAAGTTTGCTGATCGACTTTATCGGGCCAAGAATATGGTAGAGAAACCGCGTCCGGAGGAGGCTCCGGAAACTCACTTAGCTATCATGGGTCGATATATCTTAAACCCTGAAATATTTGGTATCTTGGAGGGTCTGCCAGCTGGCAGGGGTGGAGAAATACAGCTTACAGATGGAATTAAGGAACTGGGGCGCTATCAGGAAATACTCGCTTATGAATTTGAAGGTCGTCGGTATGATGTCGGAGATAAGCTAGGTTTTGTGGAAGCAACGATCGACTATGCCCTGCGCAGAGGAGATCTTTCGGAAGACCTATTTGACTATCTTCGAGAGTTAGTTCGAAGGGAAGACGAGAACAGATAATATTTTAAACCCTCACCGCGTTGGTGGGGGTTTTATATTTTACAGAGGTTCCTTACCTTTAAATTACCGACTTTTTTTGGACAATGCTGCTTGATTATCGCGAATTATATGGACTGCTTGAAGGCTTTTGACAGTTCGTGAACATAGAGAACAGAAAATGAACCAGACTCTACAGCAAAAACGACACCCTTCTCTCCCAAAAATTGGTAAAATGCTCTCGTAGTATAAAAAAAGTCTAAAGGAGGGAAGAGACTAATGATACCATTAGACAAAAAGAGGATAGTAACCTTAGCCGGAACGTTAGTTCTTGCGGGTGCTGTTGTTGCAGCAGGGGTGTATGGCCCAAGTGTCTGGAAGGTTTTTAGGCAACAAAGTGCTATTACTGACCAGGTGGTTATTCAAACACCAGCCGTTGACGGCAATAACAGTATTAACGGCAGTAATGGCACGATGTTGCCTGAAGGGACTGCTCCACCTGCAGTAAAAGGAGGAGCGGAAACAACGCCCACTGCAGCACCCACGACCATTAATGCACCTCCACAAAGTGATTCGGGATCAAAAAATAAGTACAGGGAACCGGACACTAAGCTGATAGACTTGGCGCCGTCTGTCACTGCATTCTTCGGAGAGGCTGCATTAAGCAATGATGCAAAAACATTAGCCTTTGGCTCCGCATGGAATATCCACCAATATGTAGATGGTTATCTCTATGGGCCAGCAGCGGGTCCCCAGATGAACGAAGAAGACATTAAGAAGTACATCGTATTCCATAAAACATTGCTGGACAAGCAGTATAAAAATGAAGCGAATGCTTCTAAAGCTTCAGCCTTTACGAGTTACCTGGATGTGCTGTTAAACAGTGGGATCGATTCGTTTGATTCGAAGGATAAAACCAGGATCGAACAGTTCCACCAAGGAATTCACGATCTCGATGCTCATCTTATGCGCAATGACGCAAGTTCAAAAATCTACGGAGCGACGCCATTTGCAACCAAACGGACATAATTTAGGTATTAACTGAGGCAATGAACATAAGAATGAAATGAAGCTTAGCTGTAGCATTATAGGCGGTAACTAACTGCACTAAATTGTATTCAAGGTGCACAATGGCGCCCTTGTAGTTAATAATGAGGTTTTTGTAGATAAGACTAAGAAGTACAATGTTTTGATGAGCATTATAAGACTCTCGGATTTTTTATATATATTGATCCATCAAATTGGTTATTTTATGGATTGACAATCTGCTAAAGCGGAGGGAGACCGGCCTATCGAAAAGAATAAATTGAGAATATTATTCCGTTGAAAATTGAATCGGCAATTGGATTAGTGGAGAATGACCTTGTGTTTACAAGGTTAGAAGCTGATCAAGATTGTTTTAAAATTAAATAAATGATAAATAACTCAAGGCCGTCTATAATGGACAGGCCTTGTATTTTTTATTAAATATAGAAAATAAATGTCTAACATCCCCTTTCTTTGGTCAATATAGTAATAAAAACCATTTGAAGGAGATATTGGTCTTTATGCGTAAGATGAATTATTTGTTTGGAGCGCTGGCGTTAGGACTTGGTGTACTGGTCGGGACACTAGGTGTGTCTTTACTCACGAATTCGAGTTCCCCAACTTCATTTATCTCCAAGTTGCGTGGCCAAGATAAGATACAGACAGTTTCGGGTACCGTGAATGACCCGATTCAGACCCCGCCGCTAGACCCTGCAACAGCCGGCATGTCTGAAAGTGATCTTCACTCCCTTTCTAATAAGGATTCACTCATGGCGCAACAAGTTATCACAGACTATAAGCAGAACATCGGAATTTTTTTCGGAGCCTGGAAATCAACAGATATGGCTAGCTTTCGTCTCAAACTAGCTAAAGCGTATACGGGGGATTTATTTGAAAAACATGCGCGGCGGGCAGAAGAGTATTTGGTACAAGGTATAGGCTTAGATGTGAGTCAAATAGTCTTCGACCAAGTTGATGTGGAAAGTGTCTCTGAAAACGCTGCCACCCTGCGAGTGGATTATCGTTATACAGCAAGGGATTACAATTTAACTGATGGAACTGCAGTCGGGGAAGAGCATGAACAGATTGTTCAAGTTCGTGTCAATCTTGTTAAACAAAATTCGCGTTGGGTAATCACGGGAGAGAGTACAATACAGTAATTGGTTAAAAAGGGCTACAGTCTAAATATAAAACATACCCTATAGAGTAGACAATTAATAAAGGCTACTCTATAGGGTATGTTTATTTATAATAGAATAAATTGATACTCTTGGTGTATTGTCGGGTGGGATACGACGCTTGGCGCTTGCCGAGTTTTTTTATGCAGAAAATTAAGGTGTATGATAAACTAGTGCTCAGTTAAACTTATGGCGCACTTCAAGTGAACTCGTCCGTTGAATTCCATATAGAAAATCGTTGCGCTCGGAGAACCCACCAATCAGAGAAGGGAATATCAACATGATTCGAAGCAGAACAAGTAATGTCAAACCCGATATAATTGAGGAAATTGGGTATTTAAGAGGATTTGGGGTTTTAGCAGTAATCGCTATTCATACAACAGGCTACTTTACAGAAGTTAAACAGTTCAATTCCTTGGTTCTGGTGAATTTATGGGTAGATATTTTTTCTCAATTCGCAGTGCCGCTGTTTATCTTGATATCGGGGGTTGTGTTAGCTAAGAACTATCGTGAGTCATTCGCATTAAAGGAGTTCTACAGAAAAAGAGTACGCTCGATTATTCCCCAATACTTGTTGTTTTCTATCTTATATACAGCATTTAACAATTGGGACATCATGAAAAATAGCGCGTTGGATACTAACTTCGCACTTTTACTAAATAGTATTTGGCTTGCAGATGCTTCATATCATCTATGGTTTTTTTCGATCATCATTCAATTTTACATCCTCTATCCCCTGATCATAAGAATTTACTCGTTATTCAAACAGAGAAATAGAGCAGAACTGTTGTTGGTTCTAATGTTAATGATACAGACCTTTTTTATGGCTGGCCTACATACCTCATATTTATCAGGTACAAAAATTAACTTTATGGGCTTTCTTTTTTACTTTTGCTTAGGGATTTATACCTGGGATCATTTTGACTCCTTTAAGAGGAAATTCACGTTGCCAAAGTCCTTTTTATTCATCATGTCCATTGCCCTAACTTTAGGAACCAGTTTTTTTATAATTATCGGTTTAACGACAGGCTATAGATATGACTCCATTCCAGCCTACTTCTTCATAGGTCCGGAGCTCATATATCCTGTTCTGAGAGTCATCTCCTTTTTATTTCTCTTTAATGTGTCTATGAGCTTTCTTGGGAAAAGGAGAAGTATCCTTGCTAAAGTTATTAAAAGAATCGGAGATTATTCATTTGGAATCTATCTAATCCATATCTTTTTTAACCAATCCGCTATCAAAATTCTCAAGAACTATCAGATAGATTTTGATAGTTGGACTTTTTATCCAATAGTATTTGCTGTCACGATTATTTTAAGTTATTTAAGTATTAGGCTGGTTAGTTTCCTTCCTTTTAGTTACTATTTAGTAGGATCTCAGAGCAGAAATAGATCGTAAATTAAGATCTTTAAAGGGATTTTTTGAGTTGCCTTGAACAGAGGCTGCCGATTGTTCATAGTTGTAAAACCAAGTGAGTTGTAGTAAACTTTAGAACGATAAAGTTTAATGTTGAGGTGTAGCGAGAAAGGGTTGAGCAACGTGTTATTCCGCAAACGTACGTTGATTTTAATGCTGATTGATGCTTTGTTAATCAACTTGGCAGCTTTCGGCAGTTTTTATTTGCGCTTTGAAGAAGGCATACCTTTAGATTATTACCAAACCTATTATCACACAGCCATTGGCGGGACTATTTTATATCTTGTGGTCTTCTATGTCTTTGGGCTGTATAACCGGCTTTGGCAGTACGCAAGCACAGGGGAGTTACTCTCAATTGTCTATGCTGTTTCCGTTGGAACGGGCGGAACTGTCGCGGCGGTTTATTTTTATGGTCTCTCTAATGCTGACACTCTCTCTTATGTTAGAATGCCGCATACTGCTGCGGTGCTTCTTTGGTTGGCAATGGTCTTTTTGATTGGAGGTTCGCGGTTTATTTGGCGGATCTTACAGGAAAATACCTTGGATCGTCATGTCCCAGGCTCGCAGAAACAAGTACTTATTGTTGGGGCAGGAGATGCCGGAGTATTAGCTGCACGAGAATTAAAAAACCGTAATTATCGGGATGGTCGCCCAGTTGGTTTTATCGATGATAATCATTCAAAACAGAAGTTGCAGTTACTTGGAATCCCAGTCTTAGGCACGAGGATCGATATTGCCCGTATTGTAAAAGGACATAACGTGGATGAAGTTATCATTGCCATGCCATCGGCTTCAGGCGAATCCGTTCGCGAAATTGTGCAAATATGCGAAGAATCCGGGGTCATTTTAAAAATAATGCCGGGTGTCTATGACATTATTAGCGGAGACATAAATGTTAACCCAATTCGACAAGTTCAGGTGGAGGACTTGCTTGGTCGTGACCCGGTTTCCGTTGATCTGGAGGAAGTAGCAGGTTATGTTGCAGGAGAAACGGTGTTTATTACAGGAGCCGGTGGATCAATCGGCTCGGAAATCTGTCGTCAGATTGCCAGGTTTAATCCAGGGAAGCTGGTTCTGCTTGGACACGGGGAGAACAGTATTTTTGACATCGAACAAGAATTGCGTGTCGAACACCCGGGAATCGACTACATAACCGAGATCTTGGATATCAAAGACCGAGAAAAGGTTTTCTTAATCTTTAATAGATATAAGCCGGGGGTTGTCTTCCATGCTGCAGCCCATAAACATGTCCCTTTGATGGAAAGAAACCCCGAAGAAGCTCTAAAGAATAATGTTGTTGGGACACAGAATTTAGCTGAAGCGGCCGATCAAGTAAAAGTAAAGACCTTTGTTTCAATTTCTACAGACAAGGCAGTTAATCCAACAAGTGTTATGGGAGCTACTAAGCGTACCGCGGAAATGCTTATCCAAAGCTTGGATCTTCGTTCTCAAACGAAGTTTGTAGCCGTTCGGTTTGGCAATGTTTTAGGAAGCCGTGGCAGTGTGATTCCTACCTTTAAACGGCAAATTGCTCAAGGCGGCCCAGTTACGGTTACTCATCCGGATATGGTTCGCTACTTTATGACAATTCCTGAAGCGGCCCAGTTAGTTATCCAAGCAGGTGCCATGGGACGCGGCGGTGAGATCTTCATCTTAGATATGGGGAAACCAGTTAAGATTGTGGATTTAGCCAAAGACCTAATCAGGCTTTCGGGTTTCCAACCCGATGTTGATATTAAGATCCAATTCACAGGGATTCGGCCGGGTGAAAAGCTCTTCGAAGAATTATTGACGGCTGAAGAAGGAGTCACATCGACTAAACACAGTAGAATCTTCGTTGCAAAACCGAATGGAATTGACGTAAAACTCCTGGAAGAGTTAACCCATGTCATTCGAGAACGAGGCAGCTTTTTAACCAGAGATGAAGTTATTGAATTGTTGCAGACCGTGATCCCCTCTTTCCGTAAGAAGGTGGAAAAAGTTGTAGTTAATCACTGAACTAAGTCTAGCTAAAGCCAGACTTGAGACAAAACAGAAAAGTGAAACTCCCACTTCAGAAGTGGGAGTCTTAGAATGGATTAAGGAGAGATTTATAAGATGTTAACCGTACAGAATGTAATTACTGACGAAGATGTGGTTGCCAAAGCTCTCAAAGAAAAAGTCGAAAAGCATGAAGCAAGAATTGGAGTTATCGGTTTAGGATATGTAGGACTCCCCTTAGCTGTAGAAAAAGGGAAAGTCGGATTTCCCGTGACAGGTTTTGACATCAACCCGGCACGTGTTGACCGCGTCAATGCAGCGGACAACTATATTGGGGATGTCAAAGATGAAGATCTCAAGGATGTTGTGCAGAGCGGGTTGTTGATCGCAACCACAGATTTCTCGCGCTTAGCGGAATGCGATGTCATAATCATTTGTGTACCCACTCCCTTAACGATCACCCGTGATCCGGATATTTCCTACATGCAGGCATCGACAGAAGAGATCAGAAAATATCTTCGTCCGGGACAGATAATCACCTTAGAGAGCACGACCTATCCAGGCACAACAGAGCAAGTCATTCTGCCTTTATTAGAAAAGACAGGACTCAAAGTGGGTCGCGACTTTTTCCTCGCCTTCTCACCGGAGCGCGTCGATCCAGGCAACAAACGCTTCAGTACGAAAAACACCTCTAAAGTGGTGGGAGGGATGACTCCCACATGCTTAGAGATTGCTTATTCACTCTATACCCAAACCATATCCAATGTCGTTCCCGTATCCTCACCAGCGGCTGCTGAGTTGACCAAAGTCTTTGAAAATACTTACAGAGCGGTAAACATTGCTATGGTGAACGAACTAATGATGCTCTGTGACCGCATGGGAATCGATATATGGGAAGTCGTTGAAGCCGCGGGAACAAAACCATTCGGAATTCAAACCTTTTACCCCGGTCCGGGAGTAGGCGGTCACTGTATCCCTATTGATCCCTTCTACCTCACCTGGAAAGCTCGTGAGTATGATTTCCATACCCGCTTCATTGAACTTGCCGGTGAGATCAATGTAGAAGTTTCATATTATGTTATCAACAAAGTCGTGCGTGCCTTAAATAGTGTCAACAAGAGCTTGAAAGATGCTAAGATCTTTGTACTTGGGGTAGCCTATAAAAAGGATATTGATGACATGCGCGAATCTCCAGCTTTGAAAATCATCGAACTCCTGCGTAAGCAAGGAGCAAGTATCACCTACCATGACCCCTATATTCCGGTTATTGAGCCACACGGTGGAAGTATGCTTCACTTGGAGAGTGTCCCACTGACGGATGAAGTTTTAGCTAATTCGGACGCTGTCTTAATCCTAACCGATCATACGGCAGTAGATTATGAGAGAGTTGTTGACAAGGCTAAACTCGTAGTGGATACCCGTAATGCCACAAAAAATGTCCTCAGCAATCGTGAGAAGATTGCCAAAATCTAGACTCTGAAATATGGCGATTGAGGTATAGAAACCCACGCTTTAAGGGGAATCATCAGATTCCCCTTAAAGCTGTACAGTACAGCAAAGAACAGCATATTCTTAAAATTAAGAAGTGGGAGTCTCGGAACTGATAAATCAAGGAAAGAGTGGTTGTATTTATATGAACGGAGAAAACAAAATTCGGTTTGCAATTATAGGGTGTGGGCGAATTGCCCCAAAACATGCAGAATCTATAGTTTCCCTTCCTGAGGCAGACCTAGTCGCCGTATGTGATATAGTGCCGGAGTTGGCCCAAGCCTTTGCCGATAAATATGGGGCAGAGCCCTATACCGATTATATGGAAATGCTGAAAAGGACAGACATTGATGTCGTTACGATCGCAACTTCCAGTGGAATACATGCCGAAATCGGAATTGCTGCAGCTGAAGCCGGCAAACATATACTTGTAGAAAAGCCAATGGCCATGACCTTGAAAACAGCGGATGCAATGATTGCGGCTTGCCGAAAAGCGGGTGTAAAATTAGGTGTCATTCATCAAAACCGTTTTAATGACTCAGTGAAACTCCTTCGCGGGGCATTAGAAGATGGACGTTTTGGTAAATTGACTCATGGACAGGCTACAGTGCGTTGGAATCGGAATGATAACTATTATACTCAAGCACCTTGGCGCGGGACAAAACTCCATGACGGCGGGGTACTCATGAATCAGTCGATACATAACATTGACCTCCTGCAGTGGACCTTTGGGCCTGTGGAGTCAGTTTTTGGATATACAGAAACCTTTATGCGCAAAATTGAAATGGAAGATATGGGAGCAGCCGTTATCAAATTTAAAAGCGGTGCCATCGGAATCATTGAGGCGGCCTCTACTATTTACCCTACGAACATTGAAGAGACCTTAAACGTTTTCGGTGAAACGGGATCCGTCATTGTTGGCGGAATCGCAGTTAACCGCATCGAAGTATGGGAGTTCCCAGACAGCGCAGAGGAAAAAGTAAAGATCTTCGCCAGCCAAGTAGGGGACCCTCCAAACGTTTACGGCTTCGGCCACCGAGAAATCATCTCAGATATGATTCAAGCGATTCGAGAAGACAGAGTACCGGCCATTCCGGGAGAAGAGGGACGCAAGGCATTAGAGATTATTCTGGCGATTTATAAGTGCCAGGAGACGAAGGAGCCGATCGTGTTTCCGTTAGAGGAGAGTTGATTTACAGCCGCTTCGCCCCCACGCTCGCAGACCAAACTAAAGGCAAACCTGCTAATGCAAGCGGGCGGGGTTCCGCCAAATTCGACATCCGTGTCTCAGTTGGCGCGGGATCCGTCCTTGGATCCCGCCCCGCTGATGAAAGGCAGGTTGGCCTAAGTTTGGTGGGCTGCTCACGTAGAGGGCTCACTTGCTGTAAATCAACTCTCCTAGGCTAAGATTACGGGTCTTCGCGGCTATGCATGTTTTCCATAAATGCTACGAAGACAATCATGGACGTTTCTCATGAGCAGTACGTGGATTTTGATTTACAAAAGAGAACGACTTAAGCGAGTAGCTAACCAAACTTCGCGAAAAGCAGGCAGCGGAGACGAGTTGGAAACAAGGACGTTTCCAACCGGCACTGAGCCAAGGTCGCCTGCCACCATCCTTGGTTCCGGCGACACTCGGCCGTCCTTGGCCATCGGATGGCGAATTGCCGGGAACTCGTCGGAGCGGACGGCTTTGAGCGGTAATTTGGTCTACGTAGCTTATGAAGCGAACGTTGTAAATCAAAATCCACCCCGCTATTGAAAGGAGCGAAGAATAATGAATCATAATCTCATAGCCCACAGTGCAACCGTGCCCTTAACCACAACCGTCGGGCCGTTTTGTGTGATCGGAGAAAATGTTGTGCTTGGGGAAAATGTCATCTTGGGAGTTGGGTGTGTCCTTGGTGACGGAGCAAAGGTCGGGGACGGAGTTAAGCTGGGTAATTACGTGAGTATTGGTCGGGGTGCAGTAATCGGACATCGTACCCGCATAGGAGATCATACCACCATTTATCCGCAAACTATTCTTGGGGAAGATGGGTTTATCGGCAGCAATTCTTCAATCGGACGTTTACCGAAGGCTTCGGCAACGAGTACAGTTAAAGCACAAGCGGATATGCCCTCTCTTCAGATGGGTAATGGATTCACCATAGGTTGTTCTGCCGTTCTTTATGCCGGCACCAACTATGCTGATAAGGCCTTTGTCGGAGATGGAGCAGTCGTTCGAGAGAAATGTTCGATTGGGCAGAACGTGGTTATCGGCAGTGGAGTAGTAGTAGAAAATGACACCAAGATTGGCGAGTTCACCAAGATACAGACAGGTTCATATATAACTGCCTATATGGAAATCGAAGAACGAGTGTTTATAGCTCCCATGGTTACGACGACTAATGACAATTACATGGGACGGACTGAAAAACGCTTTAAAGAAATCAAAGGCCCCACCATTCAGCGAGGGGCCCGTGTTGGCGGAGGCTCGATCCTTTTGCCAGGGGTGAAGGTAGCCCCGGAAACCTTTGTAGCTGCAGGGGCTTTGGTTAGCAAAGATACCACGGAAAAGCGAGTTATTAAAGGGTTCCCCGCCAAAGATCTTCGAGCGGTACCTGAGGAGGAGCTGCTATAGCACCTCGGGCGACCAGAAATTGAGGGGACAACTGCTAAGTGAACACATTAGTGAAGTTCACGGTAAAGCGAGTGCAGATGTTGAAGACTTCAACATCCAACGAGCAAGTGAAACGTAACGTGTGTGAATGTACAATGGCTCCTTACTTTCAAAGACCAACAAAATGAACCCACAAACTAATTCACGTACTGTGGGCTGAATATAGAAGAGAAAGGGAAGATTATAATGAAAATTCCTCTTTTAGATCTTAAGGCTCAGTATTTGACGATAAAGGATGAGATCAATCAAGCCATTATGGGCGTGCTGGATTCGTCGGTATATATTCTGGGGCCGCAGATGAAGGCTTTGGAAAAGGAAGTTGCGGCTTTCTGCGGCACGGAGGAAGCTGTCGCGGTTGCTAACGGTACAGATGCTTTAGTACTGACTCTTAAAGCCTTTGGCATTGGCCCCGGAGACGAAGTGATTACTACTCCCTTCACCTTCTTTGCCTCTGCAGAAACCATTGCTCAGGTTGGTGCGACTCCTGTTTTCGTTGATATTGACCCGGTGACACTTAACATGGACTTAACTCAATTAGAGAAGAAAATAACCTCTCGGACAAAGGCCATTATCCCCGTACATATTTTTGGCCAGATGCTGGATGTGGAGAGAGTTATGGAAATCGCCGCACGCCACGACCTAAAGGTCATCGAAGATGCCGCTCAAGCTATTGGAGCAGAATACAAGAGTAAAAAAGCCGGCTCAATCGGACATGCTGCAACGTTTAGTTTCTTCCCTACCAAAAATTTAGGGGCTTATGGAGATGCAGGCATGATCGTCACTAACGACAAGCATTTGGCCTCAGAATTGCGTATGTTGCGATTCCACGGGTGCCAAGTAAAATATTATCATGATAAAATCGGCTATAACAGTCGTCTTGACGAGATTCAAGCTGCCATCTTACGGGTTAAGTTACGCTATTTAAATGGATGGAATGAAGGCCGTCGGGAAAAGGCGGCAGTTTATGACGAACTATTAGGGCAACTGCCACTGACTCTGCCCGGCCGGGATCCGGCGGGCACCCCCATATATCATCTCTATGTCTTACGGTCGGATCGTCGCCAGGAACTGATGGAGGCGCTTAAACAAGCGGATATCGCCTGTGCAATCTATTATCCGGTTCCATTGCATTTACAGAAGGCTTTTCATGATTTGGGCTATAAAGAGGGCTCCTTCCCGATCACGGAGAAAGCATGTACGGAAGCCTTGGCAATTCCTTGCTATCCCGAACTTTCAAGAACGGAGCAAGAAGAAATTGTCCGCGTGATCGAAGGAGTATACCGTGGAAAATAGCGTTAGGAAGCTAGGACCGTTGCGCAGAGGGAATCTTGTTCTAATCGGCCTGTTTCTATTTGTGCTCCTGGGTGTTTTTTCAGGGTATAAACAGGTAAAAGGGCCGTTTACAGAAACGGAAATTCAGGAAGCCCAGAGTGGGGCTACTCGTTTTCTTAACGGAGAATTGGAGATCGGTCAAGGTCAACTTATTGATATAAAGCATTACTTCTTTGTGGGAACAGTTTATGAAGTGGAAACACCTCAAGGCAGAAAAAACCTAATCTCCTTTGTTACTCCGCAGGACAAACCAAGCCCAGGTCAAAAGGTTGAATGGGTTGGGGTAGACAATTATGTCTCATACGTGACGACCGTCTTTCCAGAGGAGAAGATTATGGATGGAGAAATTAATTCTTTAGAGAGAATTTCTCCGAAGAACAATGATCAATTCTATTGTGTTGTATACTCCTTTAAAGAGGACACAGTTCAACGCTTTATTGTTGATGCTGCTAAACTAGCAACTCTTAAAACACTGAACAGTGTTCGGGTAACGTATCACTCGCCGGGGGATAGCCTTGTCGAACCAGCCCCTAATACCCAAAAAGTAGCTACGGGCTATATTACTGATCTTTGGTTAACCACCATGATCAAAGGGCTAGAATTGGAAAGGGATTTTGATTTCGAAAAATATCCCTACTATATCACTCTGGCTCCAAAGCCCAATGCCAAATATACTTGGACATTTTATCTGACCAAGGAACAGAGGGATCAATTGAAAAACGGGAATGTTATAGAGGTGAAGTATTCTTCCATATTCCCGACAAGTATAGAGGTCACACGGGAGACTGTGGATCCCGATGTCTTGTGGGGTAATCCTGATAATGGTGAAACCCCATGAGTTTTGTTCGAAACAGCTTTTTGACCCTGTTTGGAACCCTGGGACGCGTTGTTTTTTCCATGGTAACTCAAATCATCATCTCTCGCGTGCTGGGACCCGTGGGAAAGGGCTTGTATTCCTTTCTTGTCCAGATCCCCACGGTATTGGTACCGCTGTGCAGTTTAGGATTGAATTATGCCAATACTTACTACGTTGCACGAAACCCTGAAGATGGCAAAAAAGCTGTGGGAAGTTCACTGGGTATGGCTGCTTTTTTGGGCGGGTTGATGGTGGTATGTGTAAGTATTGCTTATCACTTTTTGAAGAATGGGTACATGCAGGCAGTAACGCCCCTCCAATTGGGATTGATTCTGCTGGCAATTCCTTTCGGACTGCTTAATCTCTATTGGTTGAGTGTGTTATGGGGATTGGACTCCATAGGCAAGTACAACTTGGCCTTACTGGTCCAGTTCGTAGTCCTCTCCGCAGGAGTTTCGGCAGCGGCTGCCTTGGATCGTTTGACAGTGACCACTGGGTTTGGGATATGGGTAGCCGGAAATATTTTGACAACCCTGTATATGCTGCCGGAAATGGCCAAGATTGTTCGCTGGCGTTTCCATGTCTTTAGCCCGTCGTATATAAGACAAACTCTCAGTTATGGGGCTAAGTCCTACTTAGCTAACGTCATGATGGTTATTAACTATCGACTCGACCTCTTCATAATCGCCGGATTTTTGCCCCTATCTGAAGTTGGTCTTTATGCTACTGCAGTCACCCTCGCCGAAATGGTCGGATACTTGGGCAATGCGGTCAATACGGCTCTCATTCCAAAACTGGCTTCTGAGAAAGACAGCCTTACCTTCTCTATGACTCCTAAAGTCACGCGCTTAACCATAATGCTGACCTTTCTTGCCGCGCTCGGAATGGCTATAATCGCTTACCCGTTGATTCTCCTCTTCTTTGGGGCGCGCTTTAGTGGAGCTTTCTACCCTTTGCTGGTATTATTGCCTGGGATTGTGGCCCTTGGTGGATCTGTAGTGCTTTCGGGGGATTTAATGGCCCGAGGAAAGCCGATTTACTCAAGTATCTCTTCCGGGATCACAGTCGTACTAACCTTGATCCTTGATTTTACTCTCATCCCCCTTTGGGGTATTATGGGAGCCTCCATGGCCTCAAGCTTAGTTTACATATCCCTTTTTACCCTGAACTATGTTTTTTACCGCCGTGAAAGCGGCGAAAAGTTTAAAACCGTTTTGATTTTTACGCGGGAGGACATAAGAGAGATGACTTTGTTTATTAAGCAGGTGAGCACTAAATGGATCTCGAGGAGAAAGGAGATGCACGATGGAAAAAAATAATCTGAGTGAAAACCGTTTGCTCCTGATTCTTGAGGTCTTTGTCACCATATTATGGCTTTATATGATCCTTCGCTGGGTCTATTATCCGTCGACTTTAATAACCTTGGGTTATCTGTGGGGGATTGTTTGGGTTGCCGTAAAACGTCCCAGGTGGTTGCCGGCGGTACTTATCGTCACATTTCCCCTTGAGGTTTCGAAAATGTTCATACCGGCTTACAGCTTACCAGAGCGATTAGCTGGTTTTAATGTTTCTATCTTAGATTTTTTTCGTCTTACACAACTGGCCTTAGGCCTGCGTTGGTTATGTGATCTTTGGCAGACTCATAAAGACCATCGGGCACACATAGCCAATAAATTTAAGATTTGGAAACGTATAAAGACAGACGCCCTTTTATGGCTCCCAATCGCGCTTTTAGGAGTTTACTTGCTTTCAACGGCCTTTTCTATTGCGCCGGCACATTCGTTTGCAGAAACCGTGCGCTTGCTTTCCTTGGTTATCACCCTTTACCTTGTCATAGCCTACGTCGAAGACGAAAAGGATTTGCAGCGCTTAGGCTATACGCTGATTGCAGCTGGAGCGGTTCTGGGTTTAATTGCCATTGTGCAGTATCTAACAGAATGGTTTTTCATCCCGACTTCTGCTGTCGTCATTAATCGCCGTTCTAACACTACCTTCGCTGACCCAAATATCTTTGCTCGTTTTTTAGTTGTCACATTCTGGTTCTCTGTGGCTGAGCTTGAACGACGCACTTCATGGTCATCGCGCCTTATACCGCTCGTTGCTATTTTGCTGCAGGGTGCCGGCTTGGGAATCACCGGCTCACGAGGCGGAATTTTGGCTCTGGGTGTTTCGTCGATTATCTTCGTGATTCTCATTCCCCGACGCAAGTTGACGCTTTCCGCCATGGTGCTAATGATTTTCGCTATTGTTGCGGCGGCTGTCTTTAATCCCGCCATCATGGCACGGATTGAGAGCTTGCGCACGGGTTTATTGAGTGCCTCCGGAGGGATTCGAGAGTATTTGTGGCGGTCGGGAATAGCTATGGTGAGGGATCATCCGGTGGTTGGCATTGGAGTGGGGGCCTTTGGAGTGGCCTTTACAACGATCTATCCTTACTTCAATCCTTACTCTACCTTTTATGTTTCTCTGTCGCATACGGCGATCCTTACCGTGTTGGCGGAAACCGGGATTATCGGCTTTACCGTTCTTTATTTTCTTTTTGGCAAGACACTCCAAAGAGGGTGGGACATTTCCCGTACAATCCGTCATGAGCGCCTGCGTTTCTTGAATGCCAGCATAGTGGCAGGAGTAATAGCGATTTTTGTCAGTGCTCAAGGAGAAGGACGATTATATGAAGAACCGTTGCTTTGGATCCTTTGGGCAATGTTAGTCTCAGTCTCTCAGTTAGCCAACCAACAGATAAGAAAGGAACATACGAAACTATGAAAATTGCAACGGTCGTAGGAGCAAGGCCCCAGTTTATTAAGGCGGCTTCAGTCTCCCGTGTTTTAAGAAGGGACCATCAAGAAATACTAATTCATACCGGACAACACTATGATACTAACATGTCCGATATTTTTTTCGATGAATTGCATATTCCTCGACCGGATTTTCACCTAGGAATCGGTTCTGGTCGACATGGCGCTCAGACTGGGGCAATCCTGGAAAAGGTTGAGGAAGTGCTGATTCAAGAAACTCCTGATGCTCTGTTAGTCTACGGGGATACGAATTCGACACTGGCGGGGGCTTTGGCAGCCTCGAAGCTTCATATCCCTGTAATCCATATCGAAGCGGGACTTCGAAGTTTTAATCGCAGAATGCCTGAAGAGATCAACCGAATTTTAACAGATCATCTTTCCAGTTGGCTTTCCTGTCCGACTGAAACTGCCGTTAAGAACCTTAGCGCTGAGGGGATTACAGAGGGAGTTTCTCAAGACGGAGACGTCATGTACGATGCTTTTCTTTATAACCTTCAGTTGGCCAAGGAGAAATCCAATATTCTCCAGACGCTCAATTTAGGACCAAAATCATATATTCTCGGTACAATACACCGCGCTGAAAACACGGACGATCCAGCACGTTTAACTCAAATCTTAAAAGCATTATCCCAGATTTCGCTGCCTGTGGTCCTTCCGTTACATCCCCGAACCCGTAAGATCGTGCATGAATTGGGTTTAACATCACTGCTTGATCGACTTAACGTAATTGAACCCGTCGGTTATCTTGATATGATTACACTTGAAGCCCATACTTTAAAGTTAGTTACGGATTCAGGCGGAGTCCAGAAAGAAGCTTATTTTGCTGGTGTCCCTTGCATTACGATGAGGGATGAAACAGAGTGGGTCGAAACAGTCGACGTGGGATGGAACCGCTTGACTGGCGCGGATGAAGGGAAAATTCTAGAGGCTGTAGAGATGTTTACTCCTCCAGAAAACCGTCCGAGTATTTTCGGTGATGGCAAGGCCGCAGAGCAAATTGTAGCAACGTTTGGAAAGAAAAATATTAACCAATACTAAAGTTTATGACTTTAATTGGCGATAAATAAAGTATTGCTCCAATCTCAGAAAGTTGGATAAGGAAGGTAAATCAATGCGATTTTTAATTTTGACCCAATACTTTCCTCCGGAAACAGGGGCTGCTCAAGTGCGGCTTAAAGAACTGGCAAAAGGATTGCAGCGCCAGGGGCATGAGGTTGTCATTGTCACTGCCTTTCCTAATCATCCCTCAGGGGTGATTCCGCCAAAGTATCGAGGATATTGGTCGATGAAAGATGAAGTGGAAGGATTACCCGTCTACCGAACCTGGGTTTACCCTGTGCAACGGGGACATTTTTGGAAACGCCTTTTAAATTATTTTTCGTTTACCTTTTCGTCTTTATGGGGAATCCTAAAGGCAGGGCCTTGTGACGTCCTTTTCGTGGAGTCCCCGCCACTATTTCTGGGGATGACTGCTGTACTCGGAAGCTGGATTAAACGTGCCCGCCTGGTGTTTAATGTGTCAGATCTCTGGCCGGAATCCGCAGTAGCTTTGGGGTTGGTTAGCAATAAGACCATGATCCGAATGACAGAGGCACTGGAAACTTGGCTGTACAATCGTTCTTGGAAACTGTCTGCGGTGACATTAGGAATTCGCGACACCTGGATAAAACGGGGAATACCGGCTGAGAAAATCGCTTTTTTGCCTAACGGAGTAAACCTCGATCTCTTTCGCTCCCTTCCACCAGATCAAGAATTTAAGGAAAAGCTGGGACTTCAAGATAAATTTGTTTTGGTCTATACCGGAACGATGGGATACGCGCAGGGGTTAGAAAGTGTATTGGAAGCAGCTAACTTATTGCGTTCTGAACCACAGTATCATTTTCTCTTTCTAGGGGATGGGACGGAAAAACCGAGACTTGAAGAAATGGCGAGAGAAATGAAGTTGCCAAATGTGCAATTTCTCGGATTTCAACCGGTTACAGATATGCCACGCTATTTGTCCTTAGCTGCGGGAAGTATAATTCCCTTAAAGAAGCTAAAACTCTTTGAAGGGGCACGTCCGTCTAAGATGTTTCCGGCCATGGGCTGTGCGGTTCCTGTTATCTATAGTGGAGAAGGGGAAGCCGTAGAGCTGATCAGGGAGGCCGGAGCGGGACTTACCGTTGAACCGGAAAACCCTGTTGAGATGGCCCAAGCCATTCGTTCCCTATACGAGTTAAGTGACCAGGGAAAGTCTATGGGAGAGAACGGCAGGCGCTATGTAGAAGAGCATTATTCTTGGGACAGTATTGTCAGTCAGTGGCTAAAAGAGCTGAAATAGCCGGAAGGTAAGAAGTTTATAAATGAGAGGAAGTGGCTGTGTGAAACGGTGGGGTGATTGGATTATTCCCTTGTTTTTTGCTTTGGTGCCTTGGGATATCAGTAAAGTGCTGTTCCCCCCCTATCAAAGCGGTGCGGAAACACCAACCTCTTTAACCTTTTTGCGCATAGGGATGATTCTCTTGTTAGCTTGGGGAGCAGTGCGCTTTGTTCAATTAGGAATAGGGAAGACCTTAAAGCGTCTTGCTGGGGTTCCATTGATTTGGGCGGTCATTCCCTTGTTCATCGCCGTCCTTGTTTCACTGATTACAAGCTTGCAACCACAAACAACGATTAATGAAGGGGTGCGCTTGCTTCTTCTATTTGCTGTCGGGATAAGCATGGCTTTGGGTGCGGACCGAAAAACAGTCTTTGACCGAGTGTTTAAGGTGATTTTTGCTATGGCGACTCTTACTGCAATCATTGGATTAGCCCAATATCTGAGTGGGAACTGGATTTGGGGCGGAGGTATTAATATCTCCGGAGTACGAAGGGTGAATGCAAGTTTCATCGATCCTAATCTGTTTGCACGTTATTTGAATATCTCTATCCTGGGGACTTTACTCCTTCTCGTGCGGCGGGAATGGTTTTTAAATATCGGAACTGCCTTGGCACTCCTTATCCAAGTGGCAGCTCTGGGAGTTACGTTTTCGCGAACAGGATGGTTGACCCTGCTGATAGGAATTGTTATTATAGCCCTTAGCTCAGCGAAAAATCCCAGGACGCCTTGGAGTATACTGGGGCTTGGAGGGGTGGGGGCAATTGCTATTTATCTCATCCCAAGTATCCGCATCCGGTTTGAAACACTCTTCACCGGGATGAGCGCTCTCGGACAGCGTGAGCACCTGATCAAGGGTGGTTGGGCCATGTTTATCGAAAATCCCTTGACCGGAGTGGGGTTGGGAAATTTTCAGTGGGCAATAGAACAGCCCTACCATTATCTGGTGCCTTGGAGTGATGCGGTCACTCGTTCTCATACCAGTTTAATTACGGTAGCGGCTGAGATGGGCATACTTGGCCTTGTGAGCATGTTTGTTTTTCTTATTATTATAGCGAGTATGAATTTGCGTGTGTTGAATCAGATGAATTCTTTTGCACAAGCAATCTTAATTAGTATTTTCGTGGTTTGGCTCAGCTCCCAGGGGGAAGGACGGTTTTTCGAAGACCCTATGGTTTGGGCTTTCTGGGGATTGAGTCTAGCCATTCAATGGAAACCTTGGGGAGAGGGCTGGGATGGCTAAACTTTGCTTATTGGCCAACGCAGCCAGCACTCATACCGAGAAATGGGCCATAGCTCTGTCAGAACGAGGGTGGGAGGTAGAAATCCTAAGTTTTCTCTCTGCAGAGCTGCCAAAGATTAAAGTGCATGTCATACCTCGCTTGGCCGGTGATAAGGTGGATGTACTATTGCGCCAGACTTGGGTCAGGGAAAAGGTCGCCGAGATTAAACCGGATCTGATCCATTCCCATTATGCAACGAGCTTTGGCTTGCTGGGAGCGTTAACCCGCAGGCATCCTTTGGTTATTTCCGCCTGGGGCAGTGATATTTTTTCCTTTCCCCGAACCTCCTTTTTGCATCGAAGACTGTTAAAATGGATTCTGAGTCGTGCAGATGTGCTATGCTCAAGCAGTGAAATAATGGCCCAGGAGATGCATCGCTATATTGGCTCGGAACAAGCTATAGAAATTATTCCCTTTGGAGTGGATACCACTCACTTTTCTCCCCCCCAGGGAGAACAGGTTTCTTATCCTAAAAGCGGCAGCGGCAGTACAGACAATCTCGTAGTGTTCGGCATTGCCAAAGGCCTGCACTCTGTGTATGGATTAGATCTTTTGATCGGGGCCTTTGCTCAGGTTCATGGTCATTTTCCTCAGACGCGTCTGCGGATTGCGGGGGAAGGTCCACAGCGCGGCCAGCTAGAGGACTTGGCAGAGAAGCTTGGAGTTAGCGCATATATTGAATGGCTGGGGCAACTTCCTAATGCTAAGGTTGCTGATTTCTATCGAAGTATTGATATTGTGGTCATTCCTTCCCGTCAAGAGAGCTTTGGTGTAACAGCAGTGGAAGGATCGGCCTGCGCCCGTCCCGTGATTGCCAGCAGGGTTGGCGGATTAACCGAAGTAATTATAGAAGGAGAGACAGGTTTACTTGTTTCTTCAGAGAATATCACCGAGTTAGGCGAGGCTATGGAACGTCTCATTAAAGATCCTGCCCTGAGGGATAGCTTAGGCCGACAAGGAAGGGCAAATGTGCTAAAGCACTATGATTGGCAAAAAAATGTAACTCAAATGGAAGCCGTGTATCGGCGATTACTCCGAACCAGTCAGAAAGGATAAGTTTAATTCTTTATATGCTCGAATTTGAAAGGAGACATAAATCCAATGCGTAAAGAATTTTTAACCTACGGTTTGCCTCTTATTGAAGAGGATGATATTGCTGAAGTTGTGGACAGTCTCAGATCAAATTGGATTACCAAGGGACCCAAAACCCACGAGTTCGAGAAACGCTTTGCTGAGTATATCGGAGTCAAATATGCTATAGCTGTGAACTCCTGCACGGCAGGGTTGCATCTCGCGCTGGTGGCTGCGGGAATCGGTGAAGGGGATGAAGTGATCACAACTCCCATGACCTTTGCTTCCTCTGCAAACGTTATTATTCATACCGGAGCAACACCAATCTTTGCAGATATCGACCCGGTGACGATGAACATCGATGTCAACGAAGTTCGTAAAAAGATAACCCCCCGGACTAAAGCCATTATTCCGGTTCATCTTGCCGGACATCCGTGTGAAATGGATGAAATTATGGAGCTGGCCAAGGAATATAATCTTTTTGTACTAGAGGATGCAGCCCATGCTGTGTATACTAAGTACAAAGGGAAATTAATCGGTACCATCGGGAATGCAACGGCATTTTCTTTCTACGCCACAAAGAACTTGGCGACGGGAGAAGGGGGCATGGTCACCACGAACGATGAGGCCCTTGCCGATAAAATCAGGATAATGAGTTCACATGGCATGAGCCGAAATGCCTGGAACCGCTATTCGGCGTCAGGTTCCTGGTACTACGAAATTCTCCATCCCGGATATAAATACAATATGACGGATATTCAGGCGGCTCTCGGTCTGTCCCAATTGGCAAAGCTCGAGCGCATGCAGGGAGTTCGACTGGAAATAGCCGAGCGATTTAACGAAGCATTCGGCAAAATGCCCGAACTGGAAATTCCTCCTGAAAAGGAATATGCCCGCCATGCTTGGCATCTGTATATCATAAAGCTAAATCTGGAGAAACTATCCATAGACAGAACAGAGTTTATCGAAGAATTGAAGAAGGAACAGATTGGAACGAGTGTGCACTTTATTCCTGTGCCAATGCATCCCTTCTATAGAGATACCTTCGGTTTCCAAAAAGGAGATTTTCCCCAGGCTGAAACGACCTTTGAACGTATTATCTCCTTGCCCCTTTATCCGAAGATGAGTAAGCAAGATACGGAAGATGTCATTGAAGCTGTCGAACGAATTGTCGAGGGTTTTCGCAAGTAAGATAGGGAAAGGAGACAAACCAATGGGTCAGAGATTGGCGGCATCTGCTGAAAGTAAAGAGCTTATGTATTCACGTTGGCAACTTGCGCTGAAGCGGCTGCTTGACCTTTTAGTCGCTGTTGTTCTTCTTGTGATCATATCACCGTTGTGGCTTTTTATAGTCCTTTGGATTCGCTTGGATTCTTCGGGACCGGCCATTTTCACACAAACCCGGGTGGGACTTTGGGGCAAGCCCTATACTATTTATAAGTTCAGGACGATGTCAGCGAATGCGGATGCCTTAATGAAGTCAAAGCTGGAAAAAGTTGAAAATCTCGAAAACTTCGTTTTCCAGGAGAAAAATGATCCCCGGATTACACGGAGCGGGAAGTTTTTGCGTAAAACCAGTTTGGATGAACTCCCTCAGCTCCTAAATATTTTGCTTGGCAATATGAGTCTTGTAGGACCTCGCCCGGAGGTTCCGGATATTGCAAAACACTACACGCCAGAACAACGCCTGCGCCTTAACGTCTTGCCGGGGGTCACTGGATTAGCCCAAGTCAACGGGCGGAGTGAACTAACCTTGGGAGAAACCCTCGCCTATGATGTGGAATACGTCAGGCGATGGAATATCTGGTTGGATTTATCGATTTTGTGGAAAACTTTCTCCGTCGTCTTCTCCGGTAAAGGGGCTTACTAATGAATAAACGATCATCAGAACAGCTAAAAGGAATTGCGATCCTTTTGGTTGTTTTCGGGCACCTGTTTGTGACAAAGTTCATTAACAGCCAGAACGCAGCCTTTGGTTATTTAGGCGCACAAGGGGTGGCCATTTTCTTAATACTTTCGGGCTATGGAATGACAACATCCTTTTTAAAAAATGGGATCGATCATAAATTCCTTGTACGGCGGTTACGAACTGTATTGCTTCCTTATTCCTTAGTGACTCTGATATGGTTTTTGTATGATTATACTAAAGGCATAATTTATCCCACATGGACAATCGCGCTTTCTTTAATAGGCTTGGATTTTCAATTCACTTTGGATGCCACGATGTGGTACATATCCTTTATCTTGATGTGGTATCTGGTTTTCTATCTTGTATTCAGCCTTAAGCTACCTAATGTTTTGAAAGTCGGGTTGCTATTCGGATTTGCCTATCTTTTACGATATCATTCTAGGGTGAGTTTCACGGAACCAGTTTATTGGCAATGGGGTCTTCACGCTGTCATGTTCCCGCTGGGAGCACTCTTCGCCCTAGTAAGACTGCAAAACTTAAGTGAGAAAATCATTACAATACTATTTAGCTTTAGCGGGATCGCAGGCTTGGCGGTATATTTCATTAACCTCAAGGATAATGCCCTCGGTTTAGGACCTTACATGCTCTCTAATTTAGGTTTCGCCATAGCGACTGTCTCGTTGATGATTATTTTGGAGCGATTTGGGCTTTATTCAAGGTTGCTTGGGTTTATTGGTTCGATTTCCTATGAAATTTATTTATTTGAGGCTGTTTTCATGTATAAGCTCTGTCTGCCTTATGTTTTGCCAAACAAAGTACTGTCCCTTAGTCTTTATATTCTAGTCTTGATTGGATCAAGTCTATTACTTAAAAATGTTCTAAGGTTCTCGCTTAGCGCCGTCTCGCGCAAACTAAGTTTGAATCGTGAAGAGGTTCAGGGGCAAGGTCTTTCAGGATAAAGTATAGGGTAATGGCGCTATGACAACTTCTTGTCTTGGTCTAAAATCAGTATTTAGCCAATTCTGATGTGACAAATGTAACACCTTTAGCATAACTCTAAAATGAAAATAAGGGATAAATAACCAATAAATGGTTATGATTTATTGGGGAAGGATCTAAAGAATACTAAGAACAATTCATAAAAAGCAGGACGTTTCAGGGAGGAACTGCTTTCTATCTTGTCGAATAGGAAAAGAAGGTTCTTGCATAGAGGAGGAATAAACGTGATAAGAGAAAAGATTCTTGATATACTTACCGATATTTGTGGTACAGATGAGATAAAGCGGAACCCGGATCTGGAATTATTTAAGAATGGATTGCTTGATTCCTTTGGAATCATTGAATTATTTGTGGCCATTCACGAGCAGCTGGCCATTGAAGTGGCCCCAACAGAAATGGAACGTGAGGAATGGGAGACCGCCAATAAAATCATTGCTTACCTGGAGGAGCGTAGGGGTTGATGATTCGAAGTCGACTAGGGCCAATGCTTATTGCCGTGCTTCTCTTTGCTGTAACAATAGTTTGGATGGGCCCACTGACTCAACAGGTTGTGGGGCTTTTTTGGCTTAAACAAGGCGTTACCCAAACCATCGGCGGCTCCCAAACTCCTGTAAGTTTTCAGGGTACGATCTTGCAGGAAAAAGCCCTGGAGTCCCCGGATATTCTTCCTGTTTACGGGTCTTCAGAATTTTCGGCTGTCTCGGAATTTCATCCGTCACTTCTTTTTGAGGGAAAACCCACCGGGTTTGCCCCTTTTCTTGTGGGGAGAGGAGGGACCCAGGACATTATCCATGCTCTAAACATGGCAGCTTTAGGAGAGTCTCTTAAGGGCAAAAAAATTGCCGTAATACTTTCTGCACAATGGTTTACTCCGGAAGGAATCAGTCCCGCGTATTTTAAACAGAATTTTTCCCCGCTCCACGCCTATCAAATGGTTTTTAACTCCTCTTTATCTGCAGAGACTAAAACTTCATTAATAACCCGCCTCTTAGACTTTCCCGAAGCCTTTGAGGAGCAACCCACTCTCTATGCGCTTCTAAACCAGCACTTGCTTACAAGCCAAAAACCAAGCTTTGGGAGTCTGAGATTAGCAGTTCGGGGAAGAGTTGAAATGGCCGCCCTCGAAGCTCAAGACGCGTTAAAAACCATTGCCTACGCCCGGCTAATCAACCCAAAAAGTGTTTCAATAAATGCTGCTGTAACGGCACCGCCTCTTGCCTCATGGCAGGAATTAAAAGAGAAGGCCACCAGGCAGGGTGAAAAAATGGCCCAAAATAATCGCTTTGGCATCTTAGATCAGTACTATTCAGAGAATATACAACCCAAGCTCGCGGAGAATAGGAATTCATCGCCCCATTCAGGACTATATCCCTCGCCTGAATACCAGGATCTGGAGCTATTGTTGAATTTGCTCCAAGAGACTAAGGCTCAACCGATGTTTATTATTGTGCCAGTCAATGGAACTTGGTATGATTATACAGGTTTTCCGATAGATGAACGTAAGGCGTATTATTTACGAGCTGAGAAGATGATCAAGGACAGAGGGTTTGCGGTTGCAAATTTCGGAGATCACGAATATGATGCTTACTTCTTGCAGGACACGATGCACTTGGGCTGGAAAGGGTGGGTGAACATCGATGAAGTACTGGACGGATTTTATCACGAAAGGGAAGGGACCTAAGGAATGGAATCCCACCTTAATATGGTGTGGCCGAATTGCCTATTACTACCTTATCCTGATGGGGTTGTTTATTCTTTATTTAGTGCAAAAGCAACAAACTACAGTTCCGTTTATTTACAATAACTTTTAGGCGAATGGGGAATGTGTTTCATGCTTAGTGAAAAAATCCATGATTGGTCCATAAGATGTCCGGAGCGGGTGGCACATCGACATGGGAATTCAGCTTTAACCTATGCTTCTTTAGAAAGCGGATCTAATGCTGCTGCAGTGTGGCTTCATGAACTGAATTTAGCTGAGGGAATAACTCGCCAAACTCCGGTTGTGGTGTATGGGCATAAAGAAAATGAGATGCTGGTATTATTTATGGCTTGCGTCAAAGCAGGCCATCCTTATATTCCTGTGGATTCCTCCGTGCCGGCGGAGCGACTGTGGCAAATTATTGAGGCTTCTGGCGCAAGAACAGTCCTTTCTCCTCAAATTGTGCCTAAAGGGGATGCCTCGCCCAAAGTTATGATCGAAGAAATGATTTCCCTGGACGGGCAGGACAGTATCCTTAAGGGATATCAATTGGAAGTACCGTCATCCTCATGGCAGGTACAACCGGATGAAGTTTACTACATCATCTACACCTCCGGCAGTACAGGCGTACCCAAGGGAGTTCAGATTACCCTGGGGGCCTTAGAGAGTTTTCTCAACTGGGTCAACCCGGCCTTTCAGCCAGAGGAAATGAATGAGGTCTTTCTCAATCAGGCCCCCTTTTCCTTTGACCTTTCGGTGATGGATTTATATATGTCCTTAAGTACAGGAGGGACCCTTTGGAGTGTGGACAAAAACCAAATTGCTAACCCCAAAGAACTCTTTGCCTCCTTGGCTTCCTCGAAAATTAGTTACTGGGTATCAACCCCTTCCTTTGCCGAGGTATGTTTAATGGATCCCAGTTTTAATGATACCCTGTTGCCCCAGGTCAAGGGTTTTCTCTTCTGCGGAGAGATTCTTACCCATGATTGTGCTTCCAAACTGGCTCAGCGCTTTCCGCGAGCAAAGGTGGAAAATCTCTATGGCCCCACCGAAGCCACAGTGGCGGTAACTAACCTGACCATCACCCAGGACATTCTGAACGGGTTTAATCCACTTCCGGTAGGAAGGGTTAAACCGGATGCTCTGGTCCTCATTTGTGATACCGATCACCTCACGGCAACGATAGCCGCCGAGAAGGGGATTTTGCCCCAAAGACCTGAGACCCTGTCCGAGGGAGAGGCGGGGGAGCTGGTTATTGCCGGCCCCAATGTGAGTGTGGGTTACCTTAACAATCCAGAGCAAACTGCCAAGGCCTTTTTTAGCTGGCAAGAACAAGGGGTAACTTGGAATGCTTACCGAACGGGAGATTCTGGGCTGTTTAAAGAGGGCTTCCTCTTTTACCAAGGCAGGTTAGATTTTCAGGTTAAACTTCATGGTTACCGGATCGAATTAGGAGAAATCGAGGAAAATCTCAGGCGATTAGCGATGGTTGAGAATGCTGTAGTTTTACCCATTGAACGACGGGGTAAAGTGGAATATTTACAGGCCTTTATTACAGTGAGTAAGCCTGTGGAAGACGAATTTACGGCGACTCTTGCTCTGAAGGAAGATTTGCGCAGACACCTGCCCGAATATATGATCCCGCGCCGGTTTAAATTCATCGAGAAAATGCCCATGACACCGAATGGTAAGGCAGACCGGCGTGCTTTGTTGGGAGGCCAATAAATGACGCCTTTTGAGGACTTTTCCTTTTTTATCTATTTGCTTATCCCAATGGTCCCAGCAGTTTTGCTTGGGATTCTCGGAGTATCCGGTAAAGTACGAGCTGCCTGGGTCTTACTTTCTACCTTGGGTATGCTTCTGCTCATTGGACGACCACTGAGCGTGCTCTATCAGATTGAAGGCTATCTTTTGTTCCAATGGATTATAGTACGGCTTTACTTGTCCTATCGACTGAGTACACTGGGAAAAAATCGCGCCGGTGTCTTTTATCTGGTAACTTTCTTAGCGATTCTGCCCTTAGTGATCGTAAAAATTAACCCTAGTTTTATAGCGTTGGGATTTTGGCAAACTGTGATCGGGTTTATAGGGATTTCCTATTTAACCTTCCGTACGGCAGGGATCATTATGGAAATTCGCGATGGGTTGATTAAAGAGGTTCGATTAGTGGATTTCATCAGTTTTGTCCTCTTTTTCCCGACCATTGCCTCCGGTCCGATTGACCGCTACCGACGCTTTGTTACAGATCTCTATAAACCCCTTACCCGGCAGGAATATGGTGAGCTGGCCATCCAGGGAATGGACTATATTTTCCGGGGCTTTCTGTATAAGTTTATTATCGCCTATCTTATCAATAAGTATTGGCTTGAGCCCTTGAACCAGACCTTTGGATTCCTGCCAACCCTTAAGTACATGTACGTTTACGGCTTTTATCTCTTCTTTAATTTTGCCGGATATAGCGCGTTCGCTATCGGAGTCAGTTATCTGATGGGTATTAAGACTCCCATCAACTTTGATAAACCCTTTATTTCTAAAAATATTAAAGATTTCTGGAACCGTTGGCATATTTCGTTGTCATTTTGGTTTAGAGATTACATCTACATGCGTTTTGTCCTTGATTCAGCTAAGAAAAAGCGCTTTAAAAATCGTTATACGGCTTCCTATGTGGGTTATCTCTTCCTTTTTGGCATTATGGGAGTATGGCACGGAACCCAGCTCCAGTATGTCTTGTATGGGCTCTATCATGCGGGACTGATGATTGGCTTTGACTTTCTGGAACGCAAGAACAAAACCTGGAAGTATTGGGGGACAGGACCGATCTGGGATCTGTCAGCGATATTGGTGACCTTTCATTTTGTGATGTTTGGTTTTCTGATTTTTTCCGGCCGCCTGGTATAAATGGCGGCGATCAACTTCATCTTGTATGCTCTCGGCCCTGCTAGGTCAACTGTATCAGTTAGATTTAGGGGGCTTTTTTTTATCCAATCGTAAGGCTCCCACTTCTACAAGTGGAAAACAGTTTTTGGGCAGGAATCCTCTCCTTTGGTGTCGAATAAGAAATGGAATATTGTCTTAGACACATAGAGAGGGGTAGTAGGAGTATGGGGGCACAACGCGTCAAGAAGATCATGGCAGTACTTATCATCGGACTTATTATTATCCAGCTAGTCCCGGCTAAACCGGTCATGGCAGCCGTAGATCAGAAGGCCTATTATAATGAGATTGGTGAAAAGTTAGAGGATATGGCCAATAAATATAATATTCCGCCTGTACTCCTCAAAGCAGTTGCTTGGATGGAGAGTGGATGGAAGCAATGGGAACTGGATACTGCCACCGGACAGCCTATTACCGATAAACCGTTAATAGGACGTGACGGAATTGGAATTGGGATTATGCAAGTTTCCTCATACGATCCCAAGGACACAGCGACTATGGACAGATTAAAAAATGATATCGACTATAATATTGAGATTGGTTGTCAGATGCTCAACCAAAAATGGCGGGCTTACCCCAAGATTGGTGACGGGGACCGTAATGTTTTAGAAAACTGGTATTTTGCCATCTGGGGTTACAATAGTTGGGCAACAAGAAATAATCCAAATTGCTTAACAGGTAAAACTGCTTATCAGGATTCAGTGTTTAGTTTGATGGGTCAAAAGTACAATAGTGCAATAACCTTTGCGCCGGGAGCCACAAAATTCCCGAAGGAACTTTTACCCCCGGTAAATCCTCCTTACTTATCCGGTCGTTGGAGTACCCCGGCCTCGATTCATTTAGGAGATTTAGAGATTGATGAAGACAGCTTGGTTGATTCCGGTGGAGGAACCGGTGCAGAATCCGCCAATGGTGATTACTGGTACAACTATGCTCGTTGGAGTTCGTATTATGCTTTAGGATTTTACGTTACTGCTTATAAGAGCCCATCGGTTACAGATAAAGAGGTTGTCGAAAAGAAAATTCTTAATGCCTATGGCAAACTGTTAACGGAAGCAGATGTTTTGATGCTCGAAAAGAACGACACTTCCTATGCCAGTGCGGCTAAATACTACTGGACAATCTTGCAGGGACCAGACCTGGATGCTTCTATCCAGAAACGTGCGCAAACAGGTCATCTTAGTGCCTTAAACAAGCTCTTAGCTGAAGCTGATAAATTGGCGCTTGCAGACAGCATCAGTTATGCGACTGCTGCCCAGGACTATGGAATAATATTACAGCAATCGAATCTGGACGCCAGTCTTGAAGAACAGGCTAAAAATGGCCTGCAAAACACCTATGTAAAGCTCTTGTCTGAAGCAGATAAATTAGCCCTGGAAGGGACAGCTTCCTCTAATGAGACTGCGGCAAAATACTATTTGACGGTTGTGCAGGGACAAGTCCTGGATGCCAACCTCACAGAACGCGCCAGAGTCGGGTACGAAAAAATAAAGGGCACTAACCCTTTGCCAACTCCCAATCCAACGCCAACGCCAACGCCAACGCCGACTCCGACTCCGACTCCAACCCCAAACCCCGAGGAGTTAAGCATCGAGCGGCTCTATGGGACGAGGGCAGAAGACACGGCGATCAAAATAGCCCAAACAGGCTGGGCAAACAATTCTGCCCCAGTCGTGCTCCTTGCACGAGTAGACCGCTTCCAAGATGCCTTAGCGGCAGCCCCTTTGGCCAAGAAGCTTAAGGCACCCTTACTCTTAACGTCCCCTTATCAGTTAGACAAAGAGGTTTTACAAGAGATAAAACGTCTGTCCTCTAATGCTAAAGTCTATGTCATTGGGGGTGAGGGAGCGATACTGAAGCCAGTGACAAACACCCTTGTAGAAGAGGGTTTATCCTATGAACGAATCTACGGAGATTCTGCGGCAGATACAGCCGCCGCTATTGCCAGGAAGATTGGACCCAGTTCACAGGTGATCTTAGCTTCCAGTACCAGCTTTCCGGATGCTCTCTCGGCTTCTGCTCCGGCAGCGGCTTTAGGGATTCCAATTCTTCTGACAGAACAAAACAAATTGCCCGCGGCCACTAAGCAAATACTAAAAGACTTCGGGGTGACAAAAACCATCATCGTAGGAGGGAAATTTGCGGTATCCACAACGTTTGATGCCAAAGGAGGTCCCTTAGAACCCTATGGTCCTTTGCGCTTGGCTGGGAATACAAAATATGATACGATGTTACAAATTGTGAAACACTTTAACCAAAATTCTGAATCAATCGTCATAGCTACGGGGGAGACCTTCCCAGATGGCTTATCCGGAGGAGCTTTTGCAGCTTTGACGGGAAGCCCTATGATTCTCGTCCCCAAAGGGGATCTGAATTCGGATACCAGTACTTACTTAAAGGGACTGTGCGGAAAGACCAAAACAGCTTATATTTTGGGTGGGACCGGGGTAATTCCAAGCACAAATGAAAAAACAATGGGGAGCCTTTTGACTTCTCAATGATCCTAAATAGGCAGAGGATGGAAAATTATTGACTAGAGAGTATGGAATAAATCAAGAATTCGAATCTCGTGCCTCGAACTTCGTGCTTCGAAAGAAGTTGTGGTTTACGGGGCTCTTATTTCTCATTGCCCTCACTGTAGAAGTCCTATATTTCAGAGCATATGGGGCAGGCTACTTTATTTCCCCCGATGGTTTACATTATTCCAACATAGCTGAGAATTTCCTTCATGGCAATGGGCTCGTGAATACAGCGAATTTTGTCCAGGGGGATGACGGTGTCATCCGAGAAGTCGCTCAAACACGAGAGTATGTGGTAGGCCCGGTCTACCCTATGCTCTTGGCGGTCATTTATGGGATATTTGGCATGATGAATTTTAAGATGGTTATCCTTGTTCTGCACTCCCTGCTCGGAGCTGCCAGCGCTGTGTTCGCTTATAAGACGGGTGAACTCTTGTTTGGCAAGGGGTATGCTTGGATCCCCTATTGCTTGACACTGGGATATCCGTTATTTGCCTTCTGGGGGATGTACGTTCTCACAGAGGCAACCTATGTTTTTACCATCACACTTTTCCTTTATCTATTAGCCCGTTATGCGAAAGAAGTCGACCGGCCAAAACTGAAAACTCTCTTGTTCTTAGGGGCAGCCATGGGGGTTTCGAACCTGGTTCGTCCGCTCCTGTTGCTCTATTTCCCTGTTTTGGGAATCTGGATTTGGTGGGCCAAGGGTTGGAATTTGAAAATGGCTCTGCGGGATTTTGCCGTCATCCTTGTGATGACAGTGGTGGTGATGAGCCCTTGGTGGATCCGCAATGGCATCAAATACCATCAGTTCATTGCTGTCTCAAATTATGGTTCCTATGAGTTTTACCTGGGGAATAATCCCTTGACTATTACGGATCAATACTTTTATTTTGCTCAACCGAGCTATGACCCCCAAGTTAAAGCTCGGATCGAAAAATTGCCCATCCCCGAACAAGAAAAGGAATATAAGCAATTGGCTGTGTCTTATATAATTCAACATCCCGTACTGTTTTTGCAGCGAACCTTTGCCAAAGAAAAGGACCTTTTTTGGCAACCGGTTCCTACCTTAGGTGGAGCCTACAAAATCAAGGGAGTTCTACTGGACAAATGGTATCTCCTCTTGGGCCTTGTTGGGGCATTGCTTAGTCTTTTTAGTTTGAAAAAATACAGCTTTCTCTTACTTTTTATTGCCTATTACAGTTTTATAGTGAGTATGATCACTGTAGTTGATGGCGCTCGCTATCGCCTGCCGGTAATGCCTGGAATGATCCTTTTAGGATCTCTGGTTTTAGTTATAGCTATTAAGGGCATAGGGAAATTATCTGGAGGTAATCGGCGAACGGGCAGGAGGGTATAAGTTTAATGTCACGTGTTCAATTAGTCGTTCTAATAATCAGCTTACTTGTAACCGGCTTTATCGTTGAGCAAGTTCGTCGCCGGCGTTTAGCTGTGGAATATTCTCTGATTTGGATTGTCGCAGGAATGGGAATGATTGTTTTATCCCTCTGGAAAGATGGGATAGAGTACATAGCGGACTTGATGGGCATTTACTATGCTCCGTCTGCGATCTTCGTCATTTTTGGGATTCTGGTGTTTGTTTTATGTGTTCATTTCTCTTTAGAGATATCCAGATTAAGTTCGAACAATCGAGTCTTGGTACAACGGATCGCCCTGCTCGAGGATGACTTAAAAAACTTGGAAGAAAACTCTGCTGATCCGGAAAATAAGCCATTCTGTAAGGACGTTGAGTCATGAGAATTTTAGCGATTGTTCCCGCCTTAAATGAGGTGGATAATATCGGTCCCGTTGTGAGGAATCTAATTACAACATCCCCTTGGCTGGATGTGCTGGTCATAGATGATGGATCTACTGATCAGACCGCCGAGGTTGCTCGTGCCCATGGAGCAAAAGTGATTTCTTTGCCTGTTAATCTGGGCATAGGGGGCGCGGTACAAACCGGGTTTTTGTATGCCTTAAGGAACGACTATGACGTGGCTTTGCAAGTTGATGGGGATGGACAGCACAGAGGAGAAGAAATCAAGAAATTAGTGGATCCTGTCCTTCTTGGGGAAGCGGACGTAACCATTGGATCGAGATTTCTCGAAAAGACCTCATATAAATCAGCTTGGCCCCGGCGATTAGGAATCTATCTGTTGAGTAAAACTCTCCAGTCCGTTGTGCGTAAGAATTTTACGGATCCTACCTCTGGATTTCGTGCTTATAATCAAAAGGCCTTGAGGATTGTGTCCGCCCATTATTCCACGGATTATCCGGAACCCGATGCTATTGTTACTTTGCTTAAGAATAGACTGCGGGTGATAGAAATTTCTGTTGAAATGGATGCACGCTTGTCCGGGAGTTCGTCGATTACGCCTTTTAAGAGCGGGTATTATATGTTTAAAGTGAGTTTGGCGATTATTCTTAACTCGATGATGAGTAGGATTTGGAATGATTAGAGCTTTTTGAACAAAGCCTGCCTTGAGTGGCTACGGGGGGGAGCGCTTTTCTGCACTATCCGAAAGCATGAATTATGGTAAGCATAAGTGCAACTAAGGCGACCGACTTCGCCTGCGGCTTGTCGCTAGCCAAGTTTTCTATACACGCGTCAGCAAGTTACGCCGCTGACGTGCTGGACGGTTCGCGAGCGCGTCCGAACCTCAGGGCGTGATGCATGTGAACCTGCGGCGCGCTACGAGGGACGCGAACCGTCGGCGCACGTCTGGACCGCGACTTCACTGATGCTTCCGCTTAGCAGAAAAGCGCTCCTCTGGGGTAAGTTTTAAGGGAATGGCTTTTAGAAAGGCGCTCCTTGGGCTTAGTTTGGGGGGAGCGCTTTTCTGCACACGTCAGCACGTTACGCCGCTGACGTGCTGGACGGTTCGAGAGCGCGTCCGAACCTCAGAATGAATTATGGTAAGCATAATTGTAACTAAGGCGACCGTCTTCGTCTGTGTTTTGCTTGAAAAATGACTCTTGAAGGCTTTTTTGTGGCATAATTGAATATAATGATAGAGAAGAAGATGAAATAATGGACAAGGAGATTATTTTTTTGGTCGAAGAAGCCCCAGAAGGCGGTTATGTTGCGAGAGCTTTAGGTTATTCGATATTTACTGAAAGTGATTCTCTTGATGCTATTGGAGAAAGAGCAAAGGATGCAGTTCGGTGTCACTTTGATGAAGACAAAGTTCCTCGAATTATTCGATTGCACTTTATTAGGGAAGAGATCGTCGCTATATGAGGATTCCGCGTGATATTGATGGCAAACAACTCACTATACTACTTGCGAAATATGGATATAGAGTAACAAGACAAACTGGTAGTCACTAGTTAAGATTAAGGCTGAGATCGAGGGTGAGAACTTTTCGATCTTGTTTTTTTAAATTCATCTTTAGTTGAACGAGTTCACTTAAGAATTCATAAAAGTCTTATTTATAGAGAGAAGACCAGATGTTATTCATGTAAATATTTGGTACAATATAAGTAAGGGGGAAGTCAAATGTCGTTGTCAAAAGAAAAGGAGAAATATACATTTGCTGACTATCTTAAATTTCCAGACTCTGAACGATGGGAAATTATAGATGGAATATCCTATATGCAATCAGCTTCCACTTGGCAGCATCAAAGTATATCTAGAGAATTAATGTTGCAGTTTGGCGAGTATTTGCGCAATAATCAGTGTCAGGTGTTTGCGTCACCGTTTGATTTACGTTTGCCGGAGATTGAGGAAAAAGACATTGAGGAAGATGTTACAAATGTTTATCAGCCAGATCTATTGGTCGTTTGTGATAACAGTCGCTTAAGAGGAACTGGTTATTATGGAGTTCCTAGTTTGATAATTGAAATACTATCACCCTCTACAGTGCGAATTGATAGGCTTTTAAAATTCAATATTTATGAAAAGGTCGGTGTAAAGGAATATTGGATCGTAGAGCCTGACACCAAACTTGTAAATGTCTTTGTTTTAGAGGATAACAAGAGATATGGAAGGATTGAGCTGTATACCGAAACGGATAAGGTGACAGTGTCAATTTTTCCTGATTTAGTCGTGGATTTAAGCAAAGTTTTTGATATTAACGTGTCCACGTAATTGGTATGATTGTAATATAGCTATAGTTGCCCCGGATTTTTTAAGCTTGCTTTAAGCTATTTAACGGAGGTGTCAGTGAATGTCATTGCCTGCGCAAAAGGATAATAAGAGATATTCATATGCCGAGTATTTAAAGTGGTCTGATGACAAGCGGTGGGAATTGCTTGATGGTATTGCATTCAACATTGCTGCGCCGTCTCGTCGACACCAGGAAGTTTCTGGTGAATTATTCTACCAGATTCGTAGCTGTCTTGCTGACAAGTCTTGCAAGATATATTCAGCGCCCTTCGACGTTCGTTTTAGTGAGCCAAAGCAGAAAGACGAGCAAATAGTGAACGTGGTCCAACCGGACCTTACGATTGTATGTGACAAGTCGAAATTAGATGATAAGGGTTGTTTAGGTGCTCCGAATTTAATTATTGAAATCATCTCACCAACATCCATTAGCCTTGATTATGTAAAAAAGTTAGCTCTCTATGAGAAATACCATGTTAAAGAGTATTGGATCATACACCCCATTGATAATACCGTCATGGTTTTTACATTAGGTGAAGACTATCAATACGGGAGACCAAGCATTTTCATGGAGGATTGTCAACTGAAGAGCGGAGTCATTACTGATCTTACAATTGACTTGAAGCAAGTTTTCGGGATATTAGGATGATGTCTTGTATGATTTTAGCTCAATGCCTTAAATTAACATATGTTGTGAGGAGAAAAGTCCAGTGAATTCATCCAAGCTATGATATAATTAAAGATATATTTAAGATTAGAAGGATGTGAAGGGATGGAAAATAAAATCCTCCAGGCACTTGAAGGTCTATCACATCAGATCACTACGTTATCGGAAAAAGTAGATGGCCAGGGAAAACAGATCACTACGTTATCAGAAAAAGTAGATGGCCAGGGAAAACAGATCACTACGTTATCGGAAAAAGTAGATGGCCAGGGAAAACAGATCACTACGCTATCGGAAAAAGTAGATGGCCAGGGAAAACAGATCACTACGTTATCGGAAAAAGTAGATGGCCAGGGAAAACAGATCACTACGTTGTCGGAAAAAGTAGACGGCCAGGGAAAACAGATCACTACGCTATCAGAAAAGGTAGATAACCAAGGAACCCAAATTAAAGAAAATACGCAGATATTAAAGGCTTTAGAGCATTTGGCAGAGATAAATAAAGCAGAACATGATAAGATGTCGTTTAATATAGCGGAGATAAGTGGAGATCTCAAATCCATTAGAAAAGACCTATTAAATGTTGAGTTAATTACAGCGAGTAATTGGAGTGACATCGCTAGGCTAAAGGCTGTAAAATAAGAAACGAGATTGTAGGAATAAAACCTGCCATCTCGTTTTTTTTATTATAAATAAATTTTACTCCAGATTCATCTGTGGGGAGTGTCAAAGCCTATAATACTTTTCTATCGAGGTGAACTCAAACTTCTTCAGCACGCGTATCAGCTTTTGCTCGCATCCATTAATACCGTAATAATGAATGAGGCTTTCTTTGCCGCTGAGGGTGAGGCGGGGTTGATTTGGGTCGATTTCGCGGGGGTGGAGATAGACAATCGCGGGTTGACCCTCTTTGTTGACGGTTTTGATGCACTGTGCGATCACAGGATAGGGAAGGGCTCGGAAGTAAAAGCCACCAGCGAAGGGAAGATTCTTGTTTAACACTCGCACCGTTGAAGAAGGGACTTCAAGCAGCTTGAGTATTTTTCCATTGTATTTTGGGTGATAGGGAAAACGGGGGGCGGTGGGCAGGCCATAGAGATAGGTTTCAATCGGAAAAACACTGGCATCATAAACAAAGCCTAAGTCTTGGAGGATCTCCCAGGCCCAGAGAGATTTTGGAGTGATAGACCATGAAGGGGCTCGGTAGCCTTTGACGCTTGTGCCGATAATATCTTCAACGCGTTGCTTAGCTTGGCTCACGTCCTCTTTAAATTCGCTGGGTGTTTGTTTGTAAATAAGTTGATGGGCATACCCATGGGAGGCGATTTCGTGTCCGGCAGCTACAATATCCCGGATCAGTTGGGGATGTTTTTCGGCAACATAGCCTAGGACAAAGAAGGTGGCCTGGGCTTTGTTTTCCTCAAAGAGGGTTAATAGACGTTCCGTGTTCCGGAGAATGCGCACTTCATACGATTTTTGGTTATCAAAAACGTCATCATGATAGTTGGCGTGAAACCATTCCTCTAGATCAATGGTTAAGATATTCTTCATTGCTTAACTCAACTTTCGTCTGCACAAGCAGTTAAATTACATAGATTAAACTTTATTAGCCAAAACCAATCCTCATCCTCATCCTATCATCATTTGGATTGATTGTAATGAAAATCAGACTTTGGGCAATCCCGACAAGGGTGGGATCCTCCTCTTCGGCTTGTCCAACAATCGACAGCGCTGTCGATTGTTGGACAAGCCCGGCCGGGTCTGACGGTTTTTGTGGCCAAAGGCTGTTTTTACATGCACATATTTTAGGCAGAACTACCGGTAAATCCGTGTAAAGTCTAGACTTGTCGATAAATTAGCAAACCCTAATTTAGAAGGCTAAACGGAAATTATATAACGTCGTAATCGCCCATAGTTAAAAACCATTGATTCAGTCGGAGAAAAGGATCGTCGTCCTTTTCTCCTTCTTTATAATTCCCTTTTAAAGGTCCAAGTCTCCTGTAAATGACCGGAAAGGGCTGAGGTTCGAAGGATTTTGGGCAAGTAAAGAATCCATTGCCTTTAAGGATACGGGATTCTTCGGTGTGAGGCATCATTAGGGAGCCGGCTAAATCCATGTTCTTATCGACAAAAAAGCGCAGAAGAGTATTCACGAGACAGTTTCCTGCGGCAGGATGCTCTGAGTCAACCAGGAAGTCAACAATCATACCGGAAGACATAGAGGCTACTTCTGTGCATCGTCCCACAATATATCCCAGTAACTGAGTGCTATTTTTCTGGCGAACTCCGTAGACTTGATAGTCGCGAAGGGGAATATCGAAATACCTCCAGCGGAGATAGTCAGCATCACGAATTCCCATGATGGGGTATTTGTCCTGTACCTTAGCCCAGAAAGCATTCATCTCAGAGAGATTTGAGGGAGTAAGTGGATAAACCTCATAGCGTTCATCTGAGCGGTCCTTCACCTTATAATAGAAGTGAAATGGCAGGGAGAGAGTAGCAAGCAAAGAACCTAATCTTTTTCTAACTAAAGCATTGGTGTTTAAGGGGCGGAGCAAGAGGGGGACGCTTCCTAGGTCTGTAAACCCTAATTTTCTGATGAATCCCGGATAGGAATTGGGATTAGGAAACCCATAGCAAAAGAGGGACCCTTGCTCAGCGCAGTCCTGATAGACGGCCTTGGCTAATCCGGTAAAAATCCCTTGTCCTCCATAGATTTGACGGGTGAGGGTGTTTAAGGAGAGGGTTCCTTCAATGAGTTCATTAAACGCTTTAAAACGCATGGGGATTACAACATATTGTCCTGCCAGCTGATCGGTCTCGACATCCCGAGCTAATCGAATCATGGCCGGCCCGGCAGGGTTCGCTTCATACTGCCACTTCAGGAAGTCTGAGTCTGAAATCCAGGAATCTCCGTAGTATTCACGCGTCATTTCAATGGTTTCAGGCAGATTCTCTGGCAGATATTTAACTGATGTCCACATACTGATGCCTACTTTCGAGTGATAATAATTACGCCCAGGCAAATCACTAAAACTCCGATGACCTTCGAGGCCGTGAGCTGTTCCTTGAAAATTGTTGTTCCTATTAGAAGGGCAAATATAAAGGCCGTGCTTTGAATCGGATAGACATAGCTTAACTCGCCTTTATTTAAAATATAAATCCAGAGGACGGAAGCAAACGCATACACCGCGAGGCCGGAAATCACATAAGGGCTTAAGAAAATGCGCAGGAGTTGACCGAGGCTATGTATCTCTTTTCCGGAGGCCCCTAGTTTCCAGAGGGTTTGCCCCGTTACCATGAGCATTGAATTAATGATTGTTAGGAGAACTAACAAGATGTCCACCTCATACTCTCTAGATTAGCATTCTAAAACATTATACAATTTGAGCGTTTTTAAGCAAGTGTATTAAGGAAAGAAGATAGTTGGCAGCAAAATTATATCTTAAAGAACATTCAAAGTTGTATTGAGACACGAAAGTTCTAAATCGGAATATGGTCTAATGAGGGAAATCTTAAAAGAAAATTAAAAACAGAAAAACAAATAAATCTTATATGGTTTAGATGGTTATAACCTATAAATATGGTTTGGATTATACCGATAATAGGGTATAATCTATATAGGGGGTGATTGCCATAATTAGACGAGAACTATATTTAGAACAGCTGCGACCATTTATTGATAAACCATTAATTAAGGTACTAACCGGTATTAGACGAAGCGGTAAATCATCAATTTTATTGATGTTGCAAGAGGAATTAACACAGCGTGGAGTCAAGGATGAAAACATAATATATATCAACTTTGAGTCAATGGAACACTCTGATATGGATAATGCGAAAAGTCTATATTCATTTGTAAAATCGAAAGTTTCAAGTGAACTTAAATGTTACATTCTCTTAGACGAAATTCAGGAAGTTAAGGGTTGGGAAAAAGCGATCAATTCTTTTTTAGTGGATTTTAATGTTGACATCTATATTACAGGCTCAAATTCAAAGTTATTATCCTCGGAACTTGCCACTTATATTGCAGGAAGATATATCGAAATCAATGTGACACCTTTATCATTTAAAGAGAATCTAGAATTCAAAAAGATTCTTACCAGAATAGATCCAACAGATATTCATAAGGAATTAGTACGATTCATAAGAATGGGTGGGTTCCCAATTATTCATACAGCTAGTTATTCTCGTGAGGATGCCTATAAAATCATAAATGATATTTATGCTTCCGCAATTCTGCGAGATATTGTCCAGCGCAATCGTATAAGAAATATTGAGCTGTTGGAGAAGGTAGTAAAATACGTCTTTGAAAACATTGGAAATATGTTTTCTGCAAAGAAGGTAGCTGATTATTTCAAAAATCAACAGAGAAAGGTTGATATAGAAACAGTATACAATTATCTAAATGCTCTAGAAGGGGCCTTTATCATCTATCGAGTTCCGAGATATGATTTGAGGGGCAAAGAGGTTTTGCAAACCAACGAGAAATACTTTATTGGTGACCAAGGTTTGAAATATGCGGTGATGGGTTATAAAGATAGAGATATATCAGGAATTCTAGAAAATATAGTTTTCTTAGAACTCAAACGCAAAGGATACCAGGTGTATGTTGGAAAGTTCGATGATAAGGAAATTGACTTTGTGGCAGTGAAAAAAGAACAAAAAGTCTACGTCCAGGTAGCCTATAAATTAGTGGAAGAATCAACAGTAGAGAGAGAATTTGGGGTATTGCTCGGCATAAGAGATCATTATCCAAAATATGTTGTTACAATGGAGGACTTTTGGCAAGATAATATCGAAGGTATCAAACATAAAAATCTGGCAGAATTTTTGCTGATGGATGAATATTAATCCATGACATGAAACCCCTTGAAATATTTGGTATAATATATAGGCGAGGAGGAAGATGTTATGCCATTATCAAAAGAAGTTAGGAAGTACACGTATGCAGACTACTTAACATATCCAGATGATGAACGATGGGAAATCATTGATTGAGTACTTCATATGATAGGAGAGATATTCCTTACACGTTATCGATGATACTTTGGGTAAACACAAAATCCACAAAAATAATAACACAGATATATAAACAGATATAAATTAGAAGCCGTTCACTGTAACTTAAATTCAGTGAACGGCTTAACTGTTTTTACCCTTTTTAGAACATCATCGCAGATGTTGTTTTAAGACTGCAAAGATCGTACTAGAACTTTCAGGGTTTGACGCCCAGTAGAGGGACCAGGCTCCAACGCCGCCTAGACCGTATTGACTGAGCAACCCCATTTTGGCATTCCAGCTTTGGGCATCGTCATAATAAACAGTGTGAGTACCGGCAGTATCCGTGTAACTAAAATAAGGGACCTGTGAGGAGTCTCGTTGGACTGGACTATTATACTGTGCTATCAGTTCCATCATTCCGCCCAAGTCTTTATCCGCAGTTGTTCCATAAAGGGTGTGCAGCCCACGAGAGACACGGCTATAGGGAGCGGAGGTGTTGCCTGTAGCGGTCCAGTCTACTCCATAGTAGGGAATCCCGAGGAGAACCTTCCGCATGTCAACCCCTTGATCCTGGGTATATTTCATAACCTTGCTGCTCCAATCCAGCGGGGCGATGGGCCCGGGGGCCCCGTGGCTGTAGTCATAGGTCATAATGTGCAAATAATCGACATAGGGGGCAAGAGCAGGGTAGTCAAACTCTTCGAGCCAGACTTCAGCACCTGTCCGGGGCATGACGGCCTGAATCACTAACTTATTTAAGGGGTGAAGTTTGGCGTAAAGTTCTTTCATGAACTGAGTTAGATAAGGCCCAGTATCATTACTCATAAATTCAAAATCAATCACGACCCCGTCAGCATTGACGCTGTTGACCAGATCCATGATTTCTACAATCAGCTTAGCCCGAGTAGTTTCTGAAGCCATGACGGTGTCAACTGTCTTAGGGGTGTCCCAAGAGGATTGAAAAACAGGAAGAACTTTTAAATTTCGAGATTGAACGAAGGAAGTAAACTGCTTGTAATCATTAGGGGTTGCATCCCACCCTCCAACGACATTGCCATCGGCGGTATCATCCAGGTAATACCAGCTTGGAGCAATGATATCGGCATAATCTGTGGCAGGGGAAGGAATTGATTTGACCTGATTGAGCATACCATTTGTGCCGCCATAACCGCCCTGAGTATATTGAAGGGAAACTCGCGGTTGGACAGCACCGGTACGAATCATGCTCTCCATTTTGTAACTGATAACACCCCACCCCCCGAAAATCGTAAAGGCTGAGCCAGAAGCTCGTCTTTGATTAAGATAATTGGTTGTCGAGTCCCCTAACTGGGTGCTGGGAATTAATAAAATCGGCGTATTGCTCTTTCCAGCCAGGGCTGCCCCGGCTAAGGCATCCGGAAAATTCTGTCCTGTTGCTACATAGACTTTGGAAGTATCGAACGATAACTGGTTTAAGACTGCGGTGTTTGTTTCGTACTGATCATACCCTGCATAACGGGCAGTAACTTTGACAGGTTGAGGGAGCTTGCTCAGCTGTTCCTCGATGCTGTCTTTAATTACAGCTGTACCACCGACTAACGTCACCTCGGAAACTCCAAGTTCATCGAGTACTTTAGCGGATTCTAGCGGCAGTGCATCCGAACGTGTGAGCAGGACAGGAATCCCTTGAGCAGCAGCATAAGAAGAGATACTTAAAGCATCCGGAAAAAGCTCCCCATTCACCAGAAAAGCCTGATTAGACCTTGGGGTTGCTACGCGGGCGATCTCCGCAGCCGTCCCGTATTGATCCCATCCCGAGAGACGCTTAGGAGAAATCCCCAGTTCTTTAAGAGACTTTTCAATCCCAGGACTCAAAGCAACCGTACCGCCAAGAAGATATACCTCTTGTGTACCGAGGCGTTGGAGTTCAGCAGCTACTACCGGACTTAAACGATCCGACTCGGTCAACAGCAAGGGTCCATTGACCTTATGAGCGAGGACGGTTCCAGTCAGAGCATCTGGAAAATTCTTTCCGGTTGCCAGGACAGCGATAGGGGCGGAATCCCAGCCTTCCTTAGAGATTTCCACAGCCGTATCATACAGTGTATTACCGTAAATACGATCAGTGACAGATTCAGCAGGGGCAGCTTGCACCTCCTGAAATGGGAGTATAGGTGTAAGACTTAGAAGAATTATTAAACTAAAGAAAATACTCAGGATTTTTTTGTTAATGACGGTTTTTGTGATAAAGTTCATTAATAAGCTAACCTCTTTCTTAATTAATTGCTTAAGTGTCAAAAGCGTCTTTAGGGATGTTTAACGGCCATAAGTAGACAATCATTGATGGGTAAGCAAATCTAAAATAGTCACAAAAGACCCTACTGCCTAATTATTCTTTTAAATATGGCAAAATCCTTCCAACAAGAGAGGAATAACAACGTCCAAATTATAACAGTAGGGTAGGCGAAGGAATGCGGAATAATTTGTCGAATTATCGTATTACATCCTAATTAAAAGTATCACAGATGAATGTTACCTAAATTTATGCAAAGAAAGGCTGAAGAGATGTTTAAAATCTGGTTTTATCGAACCAAATCCGGACTGCTGTCTTTAGGGATTGCAGGGATAATGTTTTTAAACTTTGGGGCGGCTCCAATACCTGCGCTGGCTGATCCCCCTGGCACCGCTCAAGGAGAAACAATTCAATCAGATTCACACCAAGTCGTCCTATCTTTAGCCCCAGGGACAAACCTCGATTTAGTGGCAAAAACCTTTGGCGCAAAGATTATACGCCAGGGCCCCTTAAACTTTGCTACCCTGGAATTTCCGGGGAGCGATTTGCAAGAAGTCATAGAAACACTTAAAAATACTCCGGGAATTACAGGGGCTGAAGAAAACTATTCACGGAGCATCCAAAGCGCAGCTGAGGAAAACCCAAGCAATGAACCACTGTTTTCTAAACAATGGCCACTGATCAATAGGGATGTTCAAGGGGCCTGGGAAATGGGGGCGACCGGTCAAGGAGTGACCATTGCCATCGTCGATACGGGAATCGATCTGGAACACCCGGATTTGAAGGCGAATTTAGTTCCGGGGTACAATGCAATTACCGGGAGCGAAGCAGCGGGAGCAAATCAGGATAATAATGGACATGGAACTCAAGTTGCCGGAATTGCGGCCGCTGAACTCAACGGCGTGGGAATTGTCGGAGTGGCCTATCAAGCTAAAATTATGCCCATCAAGGCTATTGGTGCTAAAGGAGTGGGGTATGACGATGCCATAGCCGAGGGGATAATCTGGGCTGCAGATCATGGAGCCCAGATTATTAATCTAAGCCTCGGTTCAGAAAATGGGTCCGTCTCCTCGGATATTTTAAAGCAAGCAGTAACTTATGCGGTTACTAAAGGGTGCTTGTTAATCGCCGCAAGTGGAAATTATGACTCAGAATCTCAAGCAAACCCAGGTGTGAGCTACCCCGCCTCTGACCCACGTGTTCTGGCAATCACCGCCACTGATATAGCCGGTAAGGTGACAAGCTACTCAGCCACAGGTTCAGAAGTGGATCTAGCCGCACCGGGAGATTTCATCCCGACAGATGGATGGGAACGAGCGGAGGGATCCGGTTATACCTACGCAAGCGGGACGTCTCTGGCTGCCCCGTTTGTCTCAGGGGAAGCGGCTTTGATCTGGAGCCAACACCCCGAATGGTCCAGAGATCAAGTGATTCAGGCTCTTGAGCAAGGGACTGAAGATCTAGGTTCTCCGGGGCAAGATAATCAATATGGTCACGGACTGGTGGATGTGAAGCTTGCCTTAACTCTTACCAATCAAACCCTGGATAAACGGACATCCCCAGCGGTCATTGATTCATTAGGTGGAATTATCGAAGCAGTTGAAGGATCAACCCAGATCAATTTAACCATTCCATCACAAGCCTTTGATCAAGCAGTGAACGTAACCCTAAAAGCGATGCCTGCTCCTTCTGACCTGCCAAAGGGTGAGACATTTTTAACCCCGGCATTTCAAGTTAACTGGGGAAGTGCCACACCCCAGAAGATGCTCTCTCTAAAATGGAGCGATCCCGCCCTTAAAGGTGCCTCAGGAGGAAACCTTTATCGATGGACCGGCTCACGCTGGATCTCCTTAGGCGGGGAAATCGGCAAGGGAGAAGCCCGATTTGGCCTCTATATGCCAGGGATCTATGTCTTTGGAACAGCCCAAAACAGCGGGCAACAGAGCCAGCGCTTCGCAGGAGTGACAGCGGAGGGGACCGCAGTACAGATTTCCAAGGAGACCTTTACGACTGGTGCGGATACGGTCATTTTAGCCCAGGTCAACCAATTCCCAGATGCTCTGGCCGGAGCACCGCTGGCCTATAAACTGCAGGCCCCAATCCTGCTCTCATCAAGCGCAGGTCTTTCAGAAGAGGTCCGAGCGGAAATACAGCGACTGGCCCCAAAGAAAGTCTATCTCTTGGGAGGCACAGCAGCTCTCTCAGTCCAGATCGAAAAAGAACTTCAACAAACGTATGAAGTAAAGCGTCTCTTCGGGTATACAGCAGAAGGAACCGCTCGAGCGATAGCGCTGGAACTGGGTACCAAGGGCAAGGCTGTCATAGCCAGTGTACGTTACTTTCAAGACGCCCTGGTCATCTCATCATGGGCAGCCAGGCAAGGGATCCCGATCTTGCTGACACAGCCCCAGACTTTATCTGCCGAAACTCAAACTTCTTTGCAGGATCTCAAGGTTACTGAATCACTAGTAGTCGGAGGAACAGCGGTTGTCGGGTCTAAAGTCATGGAGCAACTGCCTCTTCCTAAACGAATCAGCGGAATAACGGCTTATGACACCGCAGCTGCCGTCTTACAAGCGTATCCGCCGACCACAGCCACGCTAGAAGTAGCTACCGGTGAAAATTACCCGGATGCCTTAACAGGAGCAGTGCGGGCAGCGTTCTACGGAGCGAGAGTCGTCTTAGTCCCCACACAGTCGCCCATTCCTTCGAGTCTGACTCTCCTTTTAAAGTCTTGGCAGGGATATAAGATAGAAGCTTTGGGTGGAACCTTAGCCTTGCCGGAAAATGTAGTTCAAACTGTGCGAACCTGGGCTCAGTAATTTAAACTCGAATTAGGACGAAAGTCTGGCAGGAACAGCGGGTGTTTTGTTCAAATTAGTCAATAGGTGTAGATTCTACTAACGAGGAGTGATGAAGTGGCAAAGTTGAAATGGAGACTCTTAGGGATGTTGGCATTAGGCTTGGGATTTCTGGCAGGGTTTCAGAATCCGGTCTACGCCACTCCATTAGCCTTAGAAACGTCAAGAATTTATGGGGTGCGTCAGATAGACACAGCCATAAGCGTCTCTAAATATGGGTGGGAGCAGGCGGAAACTGTCTTACTGGCCAATTGCGATAATTTCCCCGATGCTTTAGTAGCGGCACCACTATCCCATCAGTTGGATGCACCCATTCTGTTAACCCCATCAGGGGGAGTCGATGCCAAGGTTATGGAAGAAATTAAACGTTTGGGTGCTGAGAAAGTGATTCTATTAGGAGGAACCGCAGCTTTAAGTCAAAAGGTTGAGCAAGATATCGTCGAAGCAGGCTTAGACCAACCCGAACGAATTTATGGGTATGATCAATATGAAACAGCTCAAAAAGTTGCCGAACGAGTGGGGGCTAAGGGAGAAGTCATCTTGGCAAGCGGAGAACAGTTTCCGGATGCACTCTCAATATCAGCTTACGCGGGCGCAAAAGAGATTCCGATTCTGCTGACAAAATCGAAGCAAATGCCTGGTTCCACTCAGCAAGCGCTTGACAGCCTTCAGGATGAAGGGGATTTGCATACGATTGTCGTTGGCGGAGAAGCCGTGGTATCCTCTGCTACATTAGGTGGTTTAAAAAGTGTAGAACGGATTTTTGGGAACGACCGATATGAAACTGCGGCTGAAATCTATGAGTTTGCCCGTGATACTTTGTCTTCTCAAACTGCGTACTTGGTAACGGGTGAAAACTTTCCCGATGCTCTCGCGGCAGGCGGGCTGGCTGCAAAACAGCGCGCAAGCATCGTCATGACCCAAACGACTAGTCTGCCTGGACCCACCTATTCGGTCTTGTCCAGACCGGCAGAAAGCCCCCTCCAAGTCGTAATCATAGGAGGGACGGCTGTAATCACAAATAAAGTTAAGGGGATGCTAGAGGGTACCGAGCAACCTTCCTACCTGTTGGCAGGTCTGACGATTGTCGTTGATCCAGGGCATGGAGGTCCTGATCCAGGTGCTTCTGGAGCGTCAGGAACGTATGAGAAGAACAACACTTTGCCTGTTGGCCTTAATCTCGCAGCATTGTTGCGTTCAGCGGGGGCTCATGTTGTCTTAACAAGAAGCACTGACGTTTCACCGGCTGAGGGAGCTTATTCAGAAAGGGCAGACCTTGAGGCGAGAACTAAAATCGCCAACGATCTGAATGCAGATCTATTTGTTAGCCTGCATAACGATTCGTTTAGCAATCCTGCTGCCTCCGGTACAACTACCTATTACAGTTCACTAAATCCAGTGGCCGATCAATCCTTGTCCCTGGCACAGAATATTCAGGGTGAACTGATCAAATCAATCGGCTTAACCAACCGTGGAGTCAAAAACTCGCCTTTTTATGTAGTTAAAAACACAAAAATGCCTGCAGTCTTAATAGAACTCGGTTTTCTATCCAACCCAACCGAAGAAAATCTCCTAAGCTCTCCGGAGTTTCAAAAAACGGCCGCTCAAGGAATATACCGAGGAATTCTAAGCTTCAAAGGGTACTAGGCATAAATGATTTAGTATTCCTGAAATTGGGCATTGATTCTCGAGATAAGGCATGTTTAATTTTAAAAGTATTTAAAAGTACCAAGCAGGCCAAACAAACCAAAACAAATATTTTGTAGAAACTCCACAAAATGTCCACATTTAGAGTCGAATTATATGCTATACTTTATTTATTCCATTAGAAGCAAGTATATTTTTTGACTAATGGTGGAAAACTAGTTGGTTTTAGTGTAAACTAAGACGAGTAACATTGGAGACTGAAACTTGTCCGAGAGGATTAGGCCTTGTGCAAGTCCTCATAAAAAAAATCGGACAACAAGCAGGAATATTGGCTATGATGAAGAATATATATAGCTAATATAGACCTTTTTGTGGTTTCTTCATTTCCCATGCGTTCTAAATGGTACGCCACAGGAGGGATGAATACCGTCATCCTTTGGGGGGACGCTCCCGCTTATTCTGTGGAATGCTTTTAGATATTGCGCAATGTCTAAAGATTGTGCTACACATTTTAAGGGGGTGAGGGGCGACTAAAAGACGTCCTGGTAAAGAGAGATGGTTCATTTCCCAAAAAAGAAAGAGATCCAATTACGAGAGGAGAAATTCACTACATGAAGAAAACTAAAAAAGCCTTAGCTACCTTAGCTATCGCAGGTATGACATTAAGCATGATTCCTTTTAATGTTTTCGCTGCTTCAACAGTTCCAACTCGTCTTGCGGGTGTAACTGCTGAACAAACCGCAGTAAAAATCGCTGATCAAACTGGCTACACAGGCGCTGCTATCCTTGCATCCTCAACCTCCTATGGTATGGTTGATGCATTGACCGCTGGCCCACTCGCAGCTTCCTTGAAAGCTCCTATCCTATTAACCGGAGCTGGAAACGCAATTGATGCTGCTACTAAAGCTGAACTTACTAAACTTGCAGTTAAAACCGTCTATGTAACTAGCGGAACTGCTGTTATCAAACAAAGTGTTATTGATGAGTTAAAAGCTATGGGTATTGAAGTTGTTGCTCTTGGTGGATATGACCGTGCTGAAACATCCGTCAACATCGCTAAGAAAATGACTGGCGTAACCAAAGTTGCAGTTGCTAACACTGTTGTAGACGCACTCTCCATTGCTGCAGTAGCTTCGGCTGCTAATGAACCAATCCTTTTAACTAACAAAGATGCTCTTCCTGCTAGTGTAGCTGCTTACTTAGCAAGTGCTGGCGTTACAACCAGTGATGTTATCGGTGGAACAGGCGTCATCAGTGATGCAGTAGTAGCTGGACTTCCAAGCGCAACTCGTCACGCTGGTATGACTGCTTATGACACCAACAACCAAGTTATCCAAGACTTCGCTGCTGCTCTTCAATTTGACAATGTCTATGTTGCTAGCGGTGTAACTGGTATTGATGCTCTCGCAGGTGCTCCTCTTGCAGCTCAAACCAAATCTCCTATCGTACTCACAGACGGCAAATCAGTTCCTGCTGCAGCTGCTTTCACATACAGCAAATCCGCTACTAGCACTGTAGTTACTGCCCTCGGCGGCGAGTTTGTTGTTTCTGAGAGTGTACGCCTAGGGATTGCTGCTGGTCAAGTTACACCAGTAACGAATGAGTTTAAAATTGTATCGATAAGTGCACTTGACGATACAAATACTTTCTTGAGAGTTGATTTCAGCAAAGCCGTAACTACATCCCTTGAGCCTTCTGATATCTCCATTAAAAATGCTAAGACACTTGCTAGTTATGGTGTGAAGACAGTTACACTTGCAGCTGACGGAATGAGCGCTCAACTAGAGTTATTCTCAAACGTAGATAATGTAAACGTACTTCAATACTTGACAGATTACACAGTAACTGTTCAGGCTAACGGTACAATTTTAACTGCTAATTTCAACCGTCCATATTCCTTAGAAACTCGTGTAGTGGACATTGATGTAGCTGATAAAGAAATAACAGTTGTTGACAATAAGAGTGGTGCTTCTAAAACTCTTAAAGTACTTGATCCTAACTTTGATTATCAAGCTGTACTCGGTGAGCTTATTCAGGTTTGGTACAACACAGATAATGAATTGTTAAAGTCCCAACTTGCAACTACAACTGCAAAATATGATTCAATTGAAGTTACAAAAGTAGATGAAATCAAACTCCTTACAGAAGATAATAAGTACGATGCATCAGATGAAGAGTATGCTAATGATGATGATAAATACGCTTTTTATCTAGATGGAGAATCAACATCCCCAAGTGCTATTATGGGTGATAAATTCAACTTTGCAAAGGTTGGTTTTGACAAATCTGGAAATGTTGAATATGTTAGTGCGTATAACCTTAAACAATTCTTAATAGTAGACAAGGTTGATGGCGATGAAGTCGTTGGTGTTGATGGTCCCGGAACTGGCGGATCATTTGACGCTGAAGATGCTACGATCATAAAAGACGGAAAAGTAATTACTCTTGATGATCTTGAAAAAGGTGATGTTTTATTCTTCAGTACTGATGCTGATGACAAAGATGGATTTGCTGAAGTTTACAACAAAACAGTAACTGGTGCAATCGACGATGTATATTATGAGTCGATAACAGTAGATGGTGATACGTATGACTTTGTTTATGACCAAAACGAATTGACTAAGTATGACACTAACTATGCTAGTAGCGCTGTCTATATTGATGCAGACGGTGAAACCGCTTTAGTTGATAGTGATGCAGCTGAGGAGCTTCAAGCAGCTGGAGATGTGAAGCTTTACTTTGACCGTGCTGGTAATTTAGTATACATCGCTGGAGATTTAGCTGATGTCGAAAGTAATACACTAACAGCTATTCTCACAGATGATATTGAATATGGCTCATCAACTTACGGTAATGCTAAAGCTCAGTTCTCAGTTCTTCTTGAAAATGGTGATGAAGAGGTATACGATCTCACTCTTAAAGACTTAGATACAATTACAGTTGATGGCGTGGATTATGATATTGATAGTACTCCAACTGCAACTGACGAATGGAATCCAACTATTGTAAGTAGTGATCTAGTTTTAGTAAACTCAGCCGGCACCCAAGTAACTGTTAGCTTTGGCAATACTGAAGGAAAGCTAATGGAATTCAAATTAGATGATAATGGTAACGTGAAAGAGCTTGGATTCTTCTCAGCCGATTTCAAGTCCTCAACTTCTATTCTAGAAGCTGGTGACACCTATCTCGATGGTAAAAAACTACTATCTAGTACGCTTGTCTTTGATGCAAAGAAAGGTTATGACAACAGTGGCGTGCTTGTGGACGTCAAAGCTGGTGACGTTTCAGTTACAAAATGGAGTGATTACGAAGGCACCGATATCAGCAATCCAGATTTCATCATCAATGATGATAACGAGGTAATCGCCGTAGTTATTAAAACTACTACAACCTCGGATACATCTTATGAGGAAGCTGTTATTACAAGCATTATTCGCAACACAGACAAAGATATTGTGAAAGTCACTGCTTACGTAAATGGCGTTGAGAAAACTTATACAGTGGACGAAGTCACACTTGCAACTCTTGCTAAGGGTGATGTAGCGGTTCTCGAAATAGACGATAGCAGTTCGGAACTAGTTACTAATATCCATACTTCTGGGGCTGAGTATACTGGCCGTGTAATAGCTAATGCAACAACCGGTGCGGCTATCAGTCTTGCAGATGTAAACGTTGGTTCGAGAGAAGTTACAATCGGCGGACAAATATACAAACTTGTTTCTGACGGTGAAGTACTTGATGGAACAGACAACAATGATATTACTGTCGAAACATTAGCTGATCTTCGCGGTAAAACTAACGTAACAATTGTAAAAGATGAGCTGAATTCTAATTTTGTTAAGTACTTCATGTTTGAATAATTGGCTCTTGCCAATGGTAAAGACTGAGGCAATGATCGTGGGAAGTAGCTGATGGCTCCTTTCCAATGGGAAGCTCGCTAATGGGCTAACTATTAGGCAATCTAAAGAAAGAGTCTTTTGTCTTTGATTAGGCAAAAGACTCTTTCTCTAATTATCGGGATGAAAGCACATCTAACAAGCTGCAAAAGTTTCGTGAGTGCTTAATCTTCAGGTGCATAGTCAGTGAGTGGTTAATCTTCTGCAGATTGTCAATTAAAATTGACCACTTAAGTGGTCAGTTTTATTGACAATCTATACTTAACTATTACGTACAGTAACCTATAACAAATTGGAAAAGTACACATGACTTGCTACATTATACTTTAAAAACCATACATGCACATATTAATATAAAGGAAATATGAGAATAGCGTCGAATTAATAAGTGAGAAGTATAATTATGCCGGAATTTTTCTTACAACGTGGAGGTTATGATAATTGTTGTACTCTGGAAGAGTAACCAGACTAAGTGTACAGTTTTTCATCTCTGATATATTGGTCTATACCATAAGCGGCTTTTTAGTCGGGTATATGAAGTTCCTGAGTGATATTTCAGCGATAAATATAAGTGCATATTTGATAATGATATCGATGATCGGTATAATCTTCATGGGCTTATTATATCTATCAGGGAATTATGAAACATCTGAGTTATTAAAAGTTAAGCCACAGATTTATTTCCGCTCATTAATATATGGTGCAGCTTTTTTTTATGTTATGTCCTTTTACCTGCGTAGTGTTAGCTATTCACGTGTTTATTTTACAGTATTCTTTTTGGTCAATTTTTTATTTGCGATTATAGTGAGGTATTTGCTAGCGAAAGTATATAAGTCGAAATTAGGAGATGAGGCTAAACTACCGTTAATGGCCATTGGATTTGAGTTAACAGCAGATAATCTTTTAGAAAAATTGGTTCAAGAAATGGGACTCAGAGTGGTAGCAACGACAGCGGTAAACACGGAACTAGAGGAGATAGTTAACAGTCATCGCAAATTGGCTAGCACCTTAGGTGTAGTGAGTCCAAGGGAACTGGGCATGCTAGTTTATGAAGAAAGAGTAGGTGAGCTGGAGCCACTGATATCCTACTGTGAGCTCAATTATATCCCACTATATATAGTGCCCTCGGTGAGCAGGTTATTGTCGATACCACTAAAGACAATTAATTATAAAGGAATTCTTATTTTTGGACCGCAAGACTTAATTGTTGATGGAGTCTCAAAACGGTTAAAAAGAGTGATGGATGTAATCCTAGCGGCTGCTGGATTATTTCTTACATCTTGGTTACTAGTGCTAGTATGGACAACAGTAAAGCTCAGTTCATCGGGACCCGCCATATTCGCTCAAGAAAGATTGGGGTTAGATGGAAGGAAAGTACGGATTTATAAGTTTAGGACAATGGTTGTCGACTCCGATAAACAACTTTCGGCTTTGCTTGAAAACGAGGAGATAAAAAAAGATTATCATGATAATTTCAAAATCGAGAATGACCCGAGGATAACCTCGCTTGGTAAGTATTTAAGGAAGCTTAGCTTAGACGAATTACCACAGCTCGTTAATATTCTAAAAGGCGACCTTAGTTTTGTGGGTCCTAGACCTATTGTTCCAGAGGAAATTGTACGGTATGGTACCCATGGAAATGTTATTCTACGTGTGAAGCCTGGGCTTACAGGTTTATGGCAAGTGAGTGGCCGCAATGACGTAAGTTATGAAGACAGGATTCAAATGGACCTTTATTATATTCATAACTGGTCACTTGTTTTTGACGCAAAAATAATCATTCAGACAATCCCCGTTGTGCTACTTGGCAAGGGTGCCATGTAAAAATCTGGGATGATAACCATTAAGATATAAGGATCAGTAGATTCCTGAATGAGTCGTAAATTAGATGTAGTCGCCGTAAGATGGTTGCGTAACAGGGGAGGTAAATATAACATTGCAGGCACTGATTACAGGAGTTAATGGGTTTGTAGGGAAATACCTTGCAAAAGAACTTCAGGAAAAAGGCTACTCAGTGAGTGGAATAGGTATGGGACAGTTTGATTTGCCAGATGTTCAGTATAAAGAAGTAAATATAACGGATCAGATTGCCTTGGAACGGGCAATGAAAGAACTAAGGCCTGATATGATATTTCATCTAGCAGGTGTAGCGTCAGTCGGACATTCTTGGCTTGATCCAAAGGCTTCATTTGAAGTAAATGTGATCGGAACAATTAACTTGTTGGAATCGTTAAAAGGACAAGATGTTCGGGCTATTATTAATGTTAGTTCATCAGAGCTTTATGGACCAGGACGACGCCTAGGAGAGAGATTTAGTGAGTCAATGCCCCCGAATCCACAGAGTCCTTATGCTACATCGAAGTATGCATCAGAACGCATTTCATTACAGTTAGGTCAGATGTACAAACTTCCAGTTATAGTAACCCGCCCGTTCAATCATATTGGAATCGGACAAAATGAGGGATTTGTGGTGCCTGACTTTGCACGTCAAATAATAGAAGCCTCAAAGCGAGACGAAAGTATTCGAGTCGGACGACTCGATGTTTATCGTGATTTTACAGACGTAAGGGATATTGTCAGAGCATATCGTTTATTGGCGGAAAAAGGTCAACAGGGCGAAACGTACAATATTTGTTCGGGAGAAGCTAAGAAAATCAGTGATATTCTTGATCTTATGCGCGCCGAACGTGGAAACCTAAGCGTAGAGCTTGACGAAAGTAAGTTACGCCCTGTGGAGAATATCTACTCCGTAGGGGATAATAATAAAATCCGTACTGCTGTTACATGGGAACCCATTTATTCTATTGAAGATAGTTTGAAAGGGGTATTAGCCGAGTGGGAGAATCGGCTTTGAGTTTTAGTATGCTTAAACATGATCGTGGAAATATGCTACAGTGGTCAAGCGTGTACTGTGCAAGTAGATAGAAATATAACGAGCTAGGAAGGGATTGTTTAGATGAAACGCGCATTAATAACTGGAATAACTGGTCAGGATGGCTCCTATCTAACAGAGCTTTTGTTAGAAAAGGGATACAAGGTATATGGGGTTGTTCGACGTAAGAGTAAGGCTGACTTTGGAACTGTGGAACATCTTAAGAAGGACATTGAATTTATCTATGCCGACTTGACAGATATGGCCTCACTTATCCGTGCCATGAAGATCGCACAACCAGACGAAGTGTATAACTTAGCCGCTCAATCCTTCGTAGCCACTTCGTGGGAGCAGCCGATAGCAACGTCAGAGATTAACGCTATTGGAGTAACCAATTTGCTCGAGGCTATCCTCGTTGTGAAGCCTGAAGCGCGTTTCTATCAGGCATCAACCAGTGAAATGTTCGGCTTAGTACAAGAGACTCCTCAAACTGAAACAACTCCCTTTTATCCACGGAGTCCTTATGGAGTTGCCAAGCTCTATGGGCATTGGATTACTAAAAATTATCGTGAAAGTTTCCAGATGTATGCATGTTCTGGTATTTTATTCAACCATGAGTCTCCACGACGCGGCTTGGAATTTGTGACACGAAAGATCACAGACGCCGTGGCACGAATTAAGTATGGCTTACAGGACACTCTATACTTGGGCAATATGGATGCCAAAAGGGATTGGGGTTACGCTGGAGATTATGTCAAGGCCATGTGGTTGATGCTTCAGCAAAAGGAAGCGGATGATTATGTCATCGCCTCAGGTGAGACTCACCCGGTACGCGAGTTTGTAGAACTGGCGTTTCGACATGCTGGGTTTGAAATAGATTGGACCGGGGAGGGTGTAGGAGAGAAGGGACTGGACCGGGCGACGGGAAAAGTCTTAGTGGCTGTGGACCCGCGGTTTTTCCGTCCGGCAGAAATAGAACTGCTTCTTGGTAACCCTGATAAAGCATATCAGGTATTAGGCTGGGAACGGGCTGTGGGGTTTGAGGAACTTGTTCGAAAAATGGTCGTGGCGGACCTGAAACAGGTGGGCAGTGAAGTGGCTGGGAGCACTAAATGAGCTGGATCAGAGAACTATATTACTATCGCTATTTTATTAGAACTTCTATAGTGAACGAATTTCGTGCGCGATTTGTACGAAGTCGCCTAGGGGCGGCATGGATGATCCTTAATCCATTGGCGCAAGTGGTGATCTTTGCGTTTATCCTCTCAGAAGTTTTGTCTGCAAAATTACCAGGCATTGAAAACAAGTATGCCTATGCGATCTATTTGATGGCTGGAACTGTTGGATGGTCACTCTTCGCTGAGATTTTTAATCGATGCCTGACTGTCTTTATTGATAATGGTAACACCATGAAAAAACTTGCTTTTCCTAAAAGCACCCTTCCAGTTATAGTCGTAGGTTCGGCCCTTGTGAACAATCTGCTCTTGCTTGTATCTGTGATCGTAATTTTTGCTATGCTGGGTCATACGGTGTCCTCAGCTATCTTATGGTTACCTTTTGTTATGATTGTGACGATCGCATTTGCGGTTGGACTTGGTCTTTTTTTGGGGGTACTTAATGTATTTATACGTGACATCGGACAAATCATGCCGATCATCTTGCAGATTTGGTATTGGTTCACTCCAGTAGTTTATATGGAGGCGATCTTGCCAAAAGGATATGGTAAGTATATAGCTCTCAATCCGATGTACCCTATCATCTCGGCGTATCATAATATATTTGTATTTCAAAAAACTCCTAACATGACAGGAATAGGAGTCATTGGATGCATATCAGCAGGGTTGCTGTTACTTGCGGTCTTTGTATATCGTCGTGCAAGTGCGGAAATGGTGGATGTTTTATGAGTGGTGCATTGGACGTAAACGGCGTTGCTAAAGCGTACCGTCAGTATAAAGGCGAAATTCAGCGTGTTGCTTCATGGTTTGTCCCGAATGTTTACCCGGCTAAAGAGACATGGGTGCTCGAAGACATTAGCTTTTCGCTCTCTCCAGGAGAGGCTGTGGGGATTATCGGACAAAATGGTGCTGGTAAAAGCACACTCCTCAAGATCATCACAGGCACGACTAAACCCACAAATGGAAGCGTGCAAGTGAAGGGCAAGATTGCCGCGATTTTAGAACTAGGAATGGGGTTTAATCCAGACCTCACCGGCCGTCAAAACGTCTATCATTCGGCAGGATTAATGGGTTATACCAGCGAACAAATCGATACTGTCATTAATAATATTGAGGAATTTGCTGAGATCGGCAAGTATTTTGAAGATCCAGTGCGCACTTTCTCAAGTGGGATGCAGATGCGCGTGGCTTTCGCAGTCGCGACGGCTTTTCGTCCTGATATTCTGATTATCGATGAGGCACTTAGTGTGGGAGACTCTTACTTTCAGCACAAAAGTTTCGATCGTATCCGCGAGTTTCGAGAACAAGGGACAAGCCTTCTTTTTGTCTCACACGATAAAGGAGCAATCTTGGCCTTATGTGATAGGGCTATTTTACTTGACAAGGGTCACCTGCTTAGAGATGGCGATCCGGAGGAGATAACCGACTACTACAATGCTCTAATCGCAGAGAAAGCAAATAGCACGATTGAACAGGTGGTAATGGGTAACGGAGGCATACAAACACGCTCCGGAACCGCTGAAGCTAAAGTAATAGAGGTTGCTCTGTATAATGCTAAAGGTCAAGTTGCTGAATATGTCGGAGTGGGTGAGCGGGTTGAATTACGAATCAAGGTTAAGGTTTATCAATCCATTGAAACCTTGGTATTGGGCTATGGTATCAAAGATCGTTTAGGCCAAGTAATGCATGGTACAAACACTTGGCATACGAAGCAAGTTATCAACAAACCAAATGTTGGAAGTGAATATGAATTCGTCATCGCCTTTCAAGCAAACCTGGGAGTGGGCAGCTACTCCATTCAGACCGCATTGGTCGATCGTGACACGCACCTTACAGCTAACTACGAATGGCTTGACCTTGCCTTGGTTTTTAATGTTATAAATATCGATAAGGTGCATTTTGCTGGTTGTATGTGGATCGAGTCGAGGATAACAATAGAGGAGTATGGTAAATGAGATTTATTTCTTATGCCCAGAATTTTGAAGATGTTATGCTCTGGCGGGCGCTTAAGCATGTAGAGATAGGATTCTATGTCGATGTTGGTGCAAATGACCCACAGCATGACTCTGTAACTAAGGCGTTTTACGAACGCGGTTGGCGTGGTATCAATATCGAGCCAGTCTCCCAGTGGTTTAATAGGTTAGTAAGTGAACGTACACGGGACATTAACCTGCAAGTTGCCGTGGGTGCTCAGTCAGGAGAGACAATAATCTACGATCTACCTGACACGGGCTTGTCTACCATGGATAAATCAATTGCGGAACGACATGAGACGGAGCGGGGTTATCGAAAAGTCGAGTATAAAGTGCATGTTAAAACCTTGACAGAGATCTGTATTAACCTGCATATAGCTCCGATTCATTTTCTGAAAATTGACGTCGAGGGTGCCGAGAATGAGGTACTCGAAGGGATTGATTTTTCTAAACTTAGGCCGTGGATTGTGGTAGTAGAATCTACGCTACCGAACACTCAAATAGAAGATTATGCAAACTGGGAACCTATTTTGCTGAATGCAAATTACGATTATGTATACTTCGATGGCTTGAATCGATTTTACGTGGCGCAAGAACATCCAGAACTCAGAAAAAGTTTTATAACGCCTCCCAATGTGTTTGATGACTTTGCTACCCAAGAGGTGTCTATAGCCAACGCACATATTGAGTATCTAACCTTACAGCTTGACGAAATTAATCGAATGATGACAGAGCAAAATAGTACGATCGTTGAACAACAGATCAATAACCAGCATCAAACTTTACAACTTGATGAATTAAATCAAAAGCTCACAGAAACACAAACTGCGTTGACTGAACAACAGGCCCGCGCTCAGCATCTTCAAGACGAGTGGAATACAGCTAACGCAAAAATAGACGAACTAAACCATTATTCTCAACATTGGTGGACGGTGGCTGACGGTCTAAACCAAGAGATGCAAGCTGCTTATCACAGCAAGTCCTGGCGTATCACTGGGCCATTACGTATGGTTATGAAATTCCTACGGCAGTTATCTTTTTTCCTATTGAGGATGGTACGTTGGATGCTCTCTCTACCCAAACGTATTGTTAAGCGCACAGTGAGCATAGCAGTACTTTATGTACTAGCAAGACCTAGTTTAAAAGCAAAAGGTACAAATCTTCTCGCTAAGCATCCTGAATTCAAAGCCCGTCTTCGCTCGGTGGTATCCAATAATGGCATATTAGTACATCGGTCTGGTTCCGCTGAGCCATCTCGTCTACCGATACCTGATCAATCAGAAAACCTACATCTGAACCCCAATATTGCCCAACTAAGCAGCCATGCACGACACATTTACGAGGATCTAACAGGGGCAATTGCTAAGCACCAAAAGGAGGATAACTGATGCGTATCGTACTGGATATGCAAGGAGCACAATCAACTGGTAGCCGAAATCGTGGTATTGGTCGTTATACTCTTTCACTCGCTAAAGCTATAGCGCTTAATCAAGGTGAACACGAAATAATCCTCGCATTGAACGGCCTCTTCCCCGATACCATTGAACCCATCCGTGCAGCTTTCGTCGATCTACTACCGCAGGAGAACATCCTCATCTGGTATGCGCCAGGACAGGTGAGTAGCTCAAATGTTGAGAATATTTGGCGCCGTCGCGTAGCAGAGTTAACCCGAGAGGCATTTTTGGCGAGACTTAACCCAGATATCGTTTTAATTAGTAGTCTTTTTGAGGGGTTTAATGATGATGCTGTTACAAGTATTGATACGCTGAGTAGTACAGTCCCGACAGCGGTGATTCTTTATGACTTAATTCCTCTTATTCACCGCCAGCCGTATCTGGAAAATCCACTAGTCGAGTCATGGTATGAGAACAAGCTTGGTCACCTGCGCCGCGCCAAGATGTTACTTGCTATTTCAGAATCTTCACGGCAGGAGAGCATGTCTTATCTTGGCTTTTCTTCGGACAATTCCATCAACATCTCTACAGCAGCCGAATCTCATTTTCAACCCAAGTTAATAAAAACTACTCAAGCAACAGAAATTTGTCAACGCTATGGACTGTTACGTCCTTTCGTAATGTATACTGGAGGCATCGACCACCGTAAAAATATTGAAGGATTGATTCGTGCCTATGCAAGGTTGTCCAAAACACTTCGAGATGGTCACCAATTAGCAGTAGTCTGTTCCATTCAGCCACAGGACCGCGAAAGATTGTACAATATTGCCATAAAATATGGTCTTTCATGCGATGAGGTTATTTTTACTAGTTTTGTGCCGGAAGAGGACCTAATTGTTCTTTACAACCTTTGTAAGGTCTTTATTTTTCCTTCTTGGCACGAAGGCTTTGGACTGCCAGCACTAGAGGCTATGAGCTGTGGAAAGGCAGTAATCGGTGCAAATACAACAAGTTTGCCAGAAGTTATTGGCAGAGAAGATGCCCTCTTTGATCCTCATAGCGACATGGCAATTACTGAAAAACTGACTCAAGTACTAGTTGATGACGTCTTTCGTCAAGAACTAGAACAGTACGGAATTGAACAGGCTAGAAAGTTCTCATGGGAGAATAGTGCTAAACAGACGATTATTACCTTTGAAAAATGGCTTGCACATCAGGAACAAAGGACAACGCCAATTTGTATCTCGCCGCGCCGACTAAAATTAGCGTACATTTCCCCATTACTACCTGAACGTAGTGGTATAAGTGACTATAGTGCTGAACTCCTGCCAGAACTGGCATGTTACTACGATATCGATGTCATTGTGGCACAAGATACTGTTTCTGACACTTGGGTAAAAGCAAATTGTTCCATTCGAAGCGTTGAGTGGTTCCGTGCCAACGCTCCTCGCTATGACCGGGTGCTTTACCACTTTGGTAATTCCCCTTTTCATCAACATATGTTCGCGCTTCTTGATGAGATCCCTGGCACGGTCGTACTTCACGATTTTTTCCTATCAGGTATCGTTTCCCATATAGATTTTAACGGGGATGTCCCAAATTGTTGGGCTATTGAATTATATCGGGCGCATGGCTATCAGGCAATGCAAGAACGCTTCCATGCTACCTCTCGGGATGAAGTAGTATGGAAGTATCCTTGTAATTACGGCGTCCTGCATAATGCACGGGGCATCATCGTGCACTCTGAAAATTCTCGGCGACTGGCAGAGTCTTGGTACGGTGCGTCTGTGGCTCAAGATTGGTTGGTAGTTCCGCTCTTGCGAATTCCTGCCACAGTGCAAGATCGTACCAGAGCCCGTCAAGCCTTGAATTTTGACGCGGACGATTTCATCGTTTGCAGTTTCGGTCTGCTAGGCCCAATCAAGCTCAACGAGCGTCTACTAAAGGCCTGGCTTAGTTCAAGTCTAGCAAAAAACCAAAGCTGCATACTGGTTTTTGCAGGGGAAAACGATAAAGGGGATTATGGAGAGCGCTTACTTAATGACATAAGCAACAGCGGACTGACTAAACGTATCAGAGTAACTGGATGGCTGGATATTGCCTCCTTCCGTCAATATCTTGCTGCGGTTGATGTGGGAGTGCAGTTGCGCACCCTTTCCCGTGGTGAAACATCGGGCGCCGTGTTGGATTGCATGAATTATGGCCTGCCCACTATCGTTAATGCAAACGGCAGTATGGCAGATCTGCCTGATGACGTGGTATGGAAAATTCCAGATGAATTTAGCGAGGATGAGCTCAAGGAGGCCTTGGAGGTGTTATGGCGGGATGAGTCGTTGCGTCAAAGACTGGGAGAGCAAGCCCGGGAGGCTATTGTTACCAATAATGCGCCTCGTGCTTGTGCCAAACAGTATTGTGATGCAATCGAGGGTATGTACAAGAAAGCTTTTACAGGTATTTCTGGGTTGACGCAGGCGATTGCCCGGATTGAATCTGCGCCGAAGGATTCTTCGGCTTATCAGACGCTAGCCAGTTGTATCGCGCATTCATTGCCAACTAAACTTGCTTCCAGGCAATTGCTTGTTGATATTTCGGTGCTGGTTCAAGGCGACGCCAAATCTGGCATCCAGCGCGTGGTGCGCAGTATCCTTCGAGTCTGGCTTGAGCATCCGCCTTCAGGGTGGCGGGTCGAACCCGTGTATGCCCCGCTTGATGCGGGCTATCGATATGCGCGTCGTTTTACCGCAGGATTTTTAGGCTGTCCGACTACCGGCTTGACTGATGACCCTATCGAATATCGGTCTGGTGATCTCTTCTTAGGGTTGGATCTTCAACATCATGTCGCTCTGAAGCAACAAGAAACTTATCAGCAGATGCGTCGCCATGGCACTGAAGTTAGGTTTATGGTCTACGATCTATTACCGCTCATGATGCCACGGGCGTTTCCAGAAGGGATTGCACAACTGCATAAAGACTGGCTAGATGTGGTATTTCAAAGTGATGGTGCGGTGTGCATTTCTAAAGCCGTGGCTAATGAACTGAGCGGGTGGTTCAAGAAAAATGCTCCTCACCGGCTGCGGTCATTCAAGATTGGCTGGTTTCACCTTGGTGCGGACATTAAAAACTCAGTACCTTCTAGCGGTCTGTCTGATGATGCCGATGCAGTGATAGAGAAAATTCGTAAACGCTCTAGCTTCTTGATGGTTGGAACAATTGAACCTCGCAAAGGTCATGCTCAGACGTTAGAGGCCATGGATCGGCTTTGGGCCAAAGGTGTTGATGCTAATCTTGTTATCGTCGGTAAGCAAGGCTGGAAGGTCGAAGCACTTATTGAGAAGCTACGTCACCACATAAAACTAAATGAGCATCTGTTCTGGCTGGATGGGATCAGCGATGAATATCTAGAAAAGGTCTATGCCGTAAGTACCTGCCTCATCGCCGCCAGCGAAGGCGAGGGATTCGGTCTGCCTCTCGTTGAAGCCGCGCAGCATAAACTGCCCATCATCGCCCGTGACATCCCAGTATTTCGTGAAGTAGCTGCCGAGCATGCATTTTATTTTGTGGGAGAGAAACCACAAGCTTTGGCAGACGCCATTGAGAGATGGTTAACACTGGATAGCGAAGGCAAAACTCCGCAGTCCATAGGGATGCCTTACCTTACGTGGAGAGAGAGCGCGCAAAAGTTGCTTAATGAGGTATTTTAGAGACAGCTCATTTATAATAAAAAATGGAGGTCAAGAGATGAAAGTGGCAATCGACATGAGGGCGTTGCCAAGAACAGGTATCGGAAATTATAGTCAAGCTCTCTTTGAAGGACTTCCTAAGCTCTTTCCTGCAACAATAAAGACGGTATCGGTTGCAGATAACGTAATAATTTCAAGACAGAAGCTACGAGGTTACATAAACCGTTTAAGCAGACTGTGGTGGGAGCAGCAAAAACTACCGAATCTTCTCCGTAAAAATCAAGTTGACATTCTGCATAATCCTATGAATCATGGACTCCCGATAAAACAGGTCTGTAAATCTGTTGTAACTATACATGACGTAATTCCTTTAGTCTTTAGCGATCAATATCTCAAGACATTTGTGGAACGCACTTATTATAATTTAGCGTTAAAAGTGGCGATATCACGGTCATCCATGATAATTACAGATTCAGCATTTTCTATGAATGAAATTATTAAGTACTTAGATGTACCAATCAAAAAGATAAGGGTTATTCCTTTGGCGTGCGGGAAAGAATTTAAACCAGTTCTCGAAATGAATAGGTTAAAAAACGTTAGAGAAAAGTTTGGACTTAGGCGACCATTTCTCCTGACGATAGGAGGAAATGAGCCGAGAAAGAATGTAGCTCGATTAATAAATAGCTTTGAAGGAATTAGCGAGAAGTATAGTGTAGATTTGGCTGTAGTGGGGGGGGACTGGAGGGGAAGCGGGTTTAGTAAGGGAATTATGAAAGCTAACAATGTTTATTTTCTAGGTTCAGTTGAGCAAGAGGAACTTGTTGCTTTATATAGTTCTGCTGAACTGTTTGTTTTTCCTTCGCTGTATGAGGGATTTGGTCTTCCAATACTGGAGGCAATGGCTTGTGGATCCCCTGTAGTTGCGTCAAACACTTCATCTATTCCTGAGGTTGCAGGAGATGCGGCGTTACTTTTTGATCCTCGTGATCAAGAGGATATGAATAGAACTATTAGGGGGATTCTTGGCAGTCGTGAAATAAAAGAAGAACTGAAGCAAAAGGGCTTCGAACGAGCAAAGCAATTTACTTGGGAGAATACACTGAATAAAACTATGGAGGCTTATAGGTATGTATTGAGCTAACTTCTAGTTAACACCAGTGCCTATGTTAATATTAGATGGCGGATTTGCTCAGGGTGGGTTTCAGAAGATGGGAACTAATTTGTTCACTGGCTTTGTTTGGTTTATTGGCTATGTCACTTAGTGGCTTGAGTTTTCGATTCTACTTGCATTATTGTTTTTCGTTTTTGTTCACATGTCGTGGGACTAGTAGACAATGGCATTGTCGTAGGTTGCTATCCTTTTTGGTAGTTTTTGGGCTAATACTTAACGAAGTGCTATTACTAATTTCACCAGATTCCTTGACTGCCAGGATGATACTTGGACTGGTAGGGGCATTTTTGTATTGTCTGTCTCGCTGGACTACTCACGCAAGGAACACCTGCCGGAGTGGGCGTAAGGGAATTTATCCAGTTTTTTGTACGGCGTAGTTAAAGAGGCGGATTTGGTGCTGGCCGTTTACGATAGGACGAGTAGTGACAATATTGGGAGATTTTTAGAGGCCTGCGAATCTTAGGAAACGGAGTAAAGTATGAATATAAGATTAATTATGAGTCACCGTATGCTAGCCTCCCTGTTTACTATTGCTACTTGGTGTTTTATGCTTTTTATAAATGGTGCGGTGCCCTTTTGGTCATTACCGACACTGGCACAGGCTGTTTGGACGACAGGGTTTTCACTCTCGTTTATTCAAAATTCGTTACTTTCCATTCAAGCAACGAATTTTGGATATCCCCATCCAGCTTCGATCGCCTTCGGTTTAGCGGGTGCTTACCCGGCTGGAATATTGATCGCGATGGGGTTGAATCCATCTGACGCCTATACGATCATGATTGCGGTTTGGCTAACTGTGGCTTTCTGGGGTGCTTGGCGAGTGGGGCGTTTTCTGGGGCTGTCGGCATCCTTATCTGCGTTGGGTGCTCTGTTGTGGACGAGTGCTCCCATCATTTGGGCGCATGCGGGATATTCGATGCTTAGTCTGGGTATTGCTCTGTTGCCTTTCTATTTTTCTACTGTAGTGATTTTTCTAGTAAATACTGTGACGATGGGGCGAGCCAATTTGAAGTCGATGATTGGATACTTGGTGGTTCCTATCATCGCAGTATTCATGGATGGCTACAGTTTTATGTTTTTTGCTGTCGGATCGAGTATCTTCGCGGGTTATATTCTTATTCATTATAAAGAGATGCGCACTTATTTAATAAAATACGCACTTCCCATTCATGTTTTGGCTTTTAGTTGGGCTTATGGGCTTTACGCGTTATATATCGGCAAGGCGGATTATAGTCCTGCACTGATGGATTTCTTTCGCGGTTGGGGGCTTGATCTCTCGTTTATCGCTATCCCAACGAAGGGTATGCTTTGGTTATGGGATTTACTGAGGTTAAGTGTTGCACGTTCAGATGCGCAGTTTTTTGGTGACGCGTCTGTATGGGTAACGACATTCTCTCTACCCTTGATTCTATTAGGTGCCGTGGCCTGGTGGTCGACTCGTAAAAGTTCCAGGTTAGCTACTGGCTTTTTAATATTGGCGCTTTTCGGGTTTTATATGGCGTTAGGTCCCTCGCTGAAGGTTGATTCAACCAAACCGGAATCCATGCAGATCGCTATGCCCCATCAGATGAGTGCTTTAATGCCCGCTGACCTCGCTATTGCGCCCACTGGCAACGCAGTTCTGTCTAAATATGTGCCGGGATTTAATAATATGCGCGCAGCCTATCGCTGGAGTGCTTTGGGCATGTTTGGATTTTGGGCATTGGTGTTGTTGCTATTGGCGCGAAAGCAGTCCTCTTCTGCCCGATTTGTTATTATTGGTCTAATCGTTTTTCTGATTTTGAATAACCTGCCGAATCTTACCGGTCAATGGCAGGCAGCTAAAAACAATCGTATTATGTTTTTAGCATTGGATCATGATCTCGTGAAACCACTTTCCCAAGATCTTAAGCCTGGTGAGACAGTAGCGTTTCTGCCGTATCGGAACGATTTTCTGGTGAATTACCTAGCACCGAAGTTGGGTATTCGAACTTTCAACGTCGGTGGTGACAAGAATCTGGCCGAAGCACGTACGCACTGGCCAGACATTATGAAACAGTTTAAAATGGATCAGGTTGATCCCGGGTTTTCAGGTCGCGTGGCACAGTTGCTCGCGACGGGTGAGGCGAATGCCGTGGTATTGCCTTACATTGACATGCTTTGGGCTGCTCATGCTTGGCCGTACCCGGACAAATATCAGGCTGAGCTCAAACCGGCCGAGAAGGAACTCGAAGCATCAAAATTATTCGAAGTTGTTCATCGTCAACGTTATGCGGTGGTGCGCCTGAAACCGGCATATGCAGCGCAGGCAGATTCGTCGGTACTTCTAAATATTCTAGCGACAGATATGCCAAGCCCGCCGCTTGGTCTAAAGAGGGATTATTTCACAACTGATTTTGCGCTTCATCAAGTCGGTCGCGTTGAGAAGAATGTAATGTTTACGACGAGTCAAGCTGGTTTTCTAGCCTACGGTCCGTATCAGCCTCTCAATGCTGAGCGCTACCGCCTCACAGTTAAGGGTGAGGCCAGTGCGATTAAGGATGCATGGGTGGATGTGGTATCACATAAGGGTACAATCCAACATGCGAAATTTCCGCTTTCAATTGCAGGTAACGGTCCTACCGGTGTATTGGCCACTGGTGAGGTGTCGCTTGATTCGTCTGTCGATGACATCGAGGTGCGGGTGCATGTGGGTGCATCAGATGTAGTAAGGTTGAATGGATATGAGCTTATCGTGGTGAAATCAAAATAGAATCCTGGCAAAGGGAATTCAGCATAACAGTTAACATATTGGTAGATGCTTCATTACTTTCGCCGAAAACTAATTTGGCAAATATACTTGTGAGAATTGTATCCAAAAAAATAATACTGATAAGAGGCATACTGTCCTTAAGAGCTTGATAAGCAAGAACCCTCTAATTAACGATCGGATAGATTAAACATGGATATTGGTCAGAAATTATCGAAAGAATTATAATGTTAATTAACTGAATTAACAAAGGGGATATAATCATTATGAAGCTTATTATTCAAATACCGTGCTATAACGAGGAGGAAACCCTAGCGGTAACCTATGCGGATTTGCCAAAACAAATTGATGGAATTGAGGAAATAGAGTATCTCATCATCAATGACGGCAGCAGCGATCGAACCGTTGAAGTGGCACAGGAGCTAGGATTTCACCACATAGTGTCTTTTAAGCAAAATAAAGGTCTTGCGAAAGGGTTTATGGCGGGGATTGACGCCTGCTTGCACCTTGGCGCAGATATCATTGTCAACACTGATGCGGATAACCAGTATCGCGGAGCGGATATCGAAAAGTTGGTGAGCCCAATTCTGGAGGAAAAAGCGGATATAGTTATCGGCGAGCGCCCTATTAATGAGACTGAGCATTTTTCGTGGAAGAAAAAGAAGTTTCAGTATATAGGTAGTTGGGTGGTGCGGTTGGCATCGGGGACAAAAGTTCCGGATGCCCCCAGCGGGTTTCGCGCCTATTCCCGGGAGGCAGCAATGCGTCTGAATGTGGTAAACGAGTATACATACACTCTGGAAACTATCATTCAGGCCGGGCACAATAAAATTGCCATGACCTCCGTTCCCATCCGAACCAATCCAGAGACAAGGGAATCCCGCTTGTTTAAAAACATGTGGGCCTATATGAAGCGGTCTGCCTCGGTGATTATAAGAGCTTTTATGATGTACAAGCCTCTTAAGTTTTTTGGATCATGGGGGACCATTGCCTTTTTGCTTGGTGTTGCCATTGGCGTTCGATTTTTGTTTTACTATTTGGTAGGTGCAGGAGATGGACATATTCAGTCCCTTATTTTATCAGCTGTTCTGATTTTAATGGGTGTGCAAATCTTTATCGTTGGATTGCAAGCGGATATTATCGCGGCCAACCGAAAGATACTTGAGGATGTTCAATATAGAGTGAGGAAGATTGAGTGTTCAAAAAAAGAGGCTTGATTTAAATCAAATGATAGGAATCACTTTAATCATAGTCGGGTTAGTGGAATTAGGTCAAAAAAGTTTGGCAACAGCTCGGATAAAAGGTTGTGAAGAATTATTATGAAAACCTCACACGGTGAAATAGAAGATGGTGTGGTCGTAGGTAATACCTATGATAAATATGGTTCAAGAAACCGCATTGTCAAGGTCATTATGAGTGGTTATGATAATGCATTAAGTGAATTAGTACGTAAAACAAAGCCAAAAGATATTCATGAGATTGGTTGTGGTGAAGGTTATTGGGTTTTACGTTGGCATCAAGAAAATATTAAGGCTAGGGGATCTGATTTTTCTAGAAAAGTAATCAATATAGCCCGAACTAATGCGGTGGAATCGGGAATATCTGATTTGTTGTTCGAGCAGTTTAGTATATATGACCTCATTCATGATCGTGACTCGGCGGATTTGATTGTATGCTGTGAGGTTCTTGAACATTTGGAAGATCCAGAAGCTGGAATGGCCGCATTACAAAGGATCGCTAAAAACTATATAATTTTAAGTGTACCTCGGGAACCATTATGGCGTATCCTCAATCTTGCACGAGGTAAATATATAGCCCATTTAGGGAATACACCTGGCCATATGCAGCACTGGTCGAAAAAAAGCTTTCTATGCCTCGTGAATAAGTATTTTAATGTTTTAGAAGTAAAGAACCCACTACCTTGGACGATGGTATTGTGCCGTGCAAAACATATAGTATAGGAATCTGGTCTCAGAGGCTAAAGTCAATGATCCAGTAATATTTAATTTATTACTTTTCCTCTAGTCGACCGGGCGATCGTCTGGAGATCAACATTATCAGGATAACCCTAATTCAATCAAGAGTTTACGATTTTTCAATTGATGGATGGTGCAATATATTATGATAGATCGCGGAGAAGTTCTCAATAAACTCAAATTAGCTTTATCATGGGTTGGTGGGGCGCTTTCCATTATTGGTGTACTTTTTGTTGTGATTCGGCTAGTTGGTTATATCGACAAGCTTGATCTGTCATGGATACAGCCGATCGATTGGTTCGCGTTTTTAGTCCTTGCTATTTTATACGCAATTATAAATGTTGCACTCGTTTTAGCCTGGTATCAAATTCTAGTGTTCCTAAGAGCGCCGCTCGGTTTGTACCAGGCCGCTTATGTATATGGAATGTCACAACTGGCTAAATATGTTCCGGGCAATATTTTTCATCTCGCTAGTAGACAAGCGTTAGGCGTGGCGGCAGGGGTACCTGGGTGGGCATTGGCTAAATCCTCCGTATGGGAAATAGGGCTGATTGCATTCGTAGGCGCTTTGTTCGGGCTATTGGCTCTGCCACTGTGGTGGCAGAGCTTCCCGACTTTTTTAGCATTAATGTTATTTGTAATGGTGTTACTCGTCGTAGTTCTAGCGATTAGGCGCTGGCTTGATTTATCATTAGCATTGGCCTTGGGATGGCATGTATTATTTTTAGTAATGTCTGGTTTAATATTTATGGGAGTACTTGTAATTATATCACCGAGTTTTATGACTATAGATATAGTGATTAAATTAGTTGGAGCTTATGTTATAGCTTGGCTCGTTGGACTGATTACACCTGGCGCACCTGCAGGAGTGGGGGTGCGAGAAATAGTTTTATTATTTCTCTTAAAGGGTGTAGTTGTAGAGGTGGATTTGTTACTGGCTGTGGCGTTAGGGCGAGTGATGACAGTAATGGGAGATTTAATATTCTTTTTTGCAACTGTTTTTCTCGGAAAAAAGGGTGATTTATGATAAATTGGGTGCAAGATCCGAATAGACAGGAATTTCAAAAGGAGAATGGATGTTATGTATAACATAGGCGTAATTGGCACAGGCTATGTCGGCCTTGTGCAGGGCGTTATCATGGCAGAGTTCGGCATGAACGTTATTTGCATGGATGTAGTATCGGAAAAGATCGAAAAGCTGAAAAAGGGTATTCTACCAATTTATGAGCCGGGACTCAAGGAACTGCTCGACAAAAACGTCACTTCAGGTAGGCTACACTTTTTAACGGACATACAGGAAACAGTTGAAAAAAGCGATGTCATTTTTATAGCGGTTGGAACACCACCTCAAGATGACGGAAGCGCCGATCTCCAATATGTTCAGGCAGTCGCTAAAAGTATTGGTAAATACATGAACGGTTATAAGATCATTGTGGACAAGTCTACCGTACCAGTTGGGACAGGAAAAATAGTACGCGACATTGTTCAGGAAGAGCTTGATAGACGAGGTGGCAACTTTGAATTTGACATTGTATCCAATCCTGAATTTCTCCGTGAGGGCAAGGCGGTTCGCGACTGCCTGACGCCAGATAGAGTTGTCATTGGTGCAGAAAGTGAAAAAGCCGTTGATATTATGAAAAAGGTATACGATGTACTTTACATTAATCAGACGCCCTTTCTAATCACCAATCTTGAGACTGCGGAAATGATTAAGTACGCTTCCAATGCTTTTTTGGCAGTGAAAATTTCCTTTATTAATGAGATGGCATTGCTTGCCGATAAGGTCGGCGCTAATATTCAGGAAATTGCTCGGGGAATGGGAATGGATGGTAGAATATCCCCTAAGTTTCTACATGCTGGCCCTGGTTACGGAGGTTCCTGTTTTCCTAAGGATACCAAGGCAATTGCAGATATTGCCCATCAATATGATGAGCAATTGCTGGTTATTGAAGCGGCTATCAAGGCCAATGAGAAGCAGAAACGAAAAATGAGCGAAAGGATTATCAGCACCGTTTCGCAAGAGGTTCCCCTTGAACACGCCACTTTTGCAATATGGGGCTTATCTTTTAAACCGGAAACAGACGATATGCGTGACGCGCCTTCTATTGACATTATCCGTGCACTTGTCAGTGTAGGTGCAAAAATTCGTGCCTATTGCCCCGAGGGTTTGAAGGAGGCAAAATGGAGATTAAAAGATATTGAGGACTCCATGACGTATTGTAGAAACGAGTATGAAGCCGCTGAGGGGGCCGATGCTATCATTCTTTTGACTGAATGGCATCAGTTTAGAGGTGCCTACCTGAACAAAGTTAAGGATGTTATGAAAAACGACTATTTCTTTGATTTGCGTAATGTCTTTTCCAAGAATATTGAAGTTAAAAAGATATTTAAGTATTCGGGAGTTGGATGCTGATCAAAGCTATGGCTGGCTTAGTGGAATTGATACATGGGGGACAAGATGACTAATAATGCAAAAGAAGTTGTACACATGAAAAATCCAGAATACCAACTAAAAGTCGCCATAGTTCACGAATGGTTGACCAATATGGGCGGTTCGGAACAAGTGGTAGGTGTCCTTCTAGAACTTTTTCCAGATGCTCCTGTCTATACATCCTTATATGAATCGGCTAACTTGGAGCCAAGTTTGGCTGAGGCTGATGTTCGCCCGTCCTTTTTACAGCGTCTTCCCAAATTCATGCGTAAACATCAAAACTTGTTGCCCTTAATGCCTTATGCCTTTGAACAATTCGACTTAAGTGATTATGATTTGGTCCTCAGTAGTTCTTCGTCTTGTGCGAAAGGGGTAATCACTGGGACTAAGACGATTCATGTCTGCTATTGTTATACACCGATGCGCTACGCTTGGGATTCATATCATTTTTACATGAAATCTTTAAAGTGTCTAAAGCGTTGGTTGGCAGTTTGGCTAATGCATCGGATTCGTATGTGGGATCGGCTCAGTGCGGACAGGGTGGATCATTTTATTGCCATATCGCATGCGGTTCAAGAACGGATCCGAAAACATTATAGGCGTGAATCACGCGTGGTATATCCACCTGTGGATATCGATCGGTTTACGTCTACTTGTGTAAGGGAAGAGTTTTATGTGGTTGTCTCTAGATTAGTGGGGTATAAAAGGGTTGACTTAGCGATCGAGGCCTGCAATCGTTTAGGACGTAATCTAGTAGTGATTGGTGATGGTGAGGAGCAAAAACGCTTAAAGGCTATGGATCGTAGTAAAGGTGAAATGATAAAGTTTCTGGGTCGCCAGAGTGATCTAGTCGTTGCAGATTATTTAGCCCGTGCTCGAGCCTTTCTGTTTCCCGGAGAAGAGGATTTTGGCTTAACTATGGTAGAAGCCTTAGCTTCTGGTTGTCCAGTGATTACTTATGGTCAAGGTGGAGCGGTTGATATTGTCGAAGACGGTGTAACGGGTGTATTATTTAAAGAGCAGACCGCCGAGGGAATGATGGCAGGGATTTTACGCTTTGAGGAATTAAGCGGTAAAGGTCAAGGGGATTTTGAGCCCTCCTTGTTAAGGAGTAAAGCTGGCGAATTTAGCAAGGAAAATTTCAAGAAGTCTTTGCTAAATGTCTTAGTGGAATTGGGGGTATTATCGAACCCAGTTCCTGATTGAGATTGGTCACATAGATTACATAAATATTTAGGAGTGTTCAAGATGAAATTAATCTTACTTTCGGGTGGTTCTGGTAAAAGGCTTTGGCCTTTATCCAATGATGCAAGGTCAAAGCAATTTTTAAAAGTACTACAAAATAAGCAAGGTGAACCAGTTTCCATGGTTCAACGGGTGTGGGAGCAGTTGGATTCAGTGGGACTGGCTCATTCTTCATTGGTAGCCACTAGTAAATCCCAAGTTGATATGATTCAACGTCAATTGGGACAAGCTGTTACGATGATTGTTGAACCAGAGCGAAGAGATACTTTTCCGGCGATCGCTTTGGCTGCTTCTTATCTTTATTCCGTGGAAAAGACCGGATTAGATGAGACAGTGGTCGTCTTACCTGTCGATCCTCATGTCGAGGTTGGTTTTTTTAGTAAGATTAAAGAGTTGGAGAAGGTACTCGAGGATTCCAAGGCTAATTTGGCACTCATTGGAGTATCTCCTACGTTTCCTTCGGAAAAGTATGGGTATATCGTGCCTGAGCTTAACCAGGATAACCGACCTTATTCTAGGGTCAGTTATTTTAGGGAAAAGCCCAAGGGCACCGATGCTGAGAAACTTATTCAGCAACAGGCTCTCTGGAATTGTGGAGTATTTGCATTCAAACTTAATTACATTATTTCACAACTAACCCAAAAAGGTCTTCCAACTGACTACGAAGAGTTGCTGCAACAATATACAGCAATGCCTAAAATTAGTTTTGATTATGAAGTGGTGGAAAAAGCTGAGCATATTGTCGTTCTTAGATACGATGGTGAATGGAAAGACCTGGGTACCTGGAATACCTTAACAGAGGAAATGCCTAATGGTCTAGTGGGTAATGCGATCTTAAGTGAGGGTTCGATTAATACCCATGTTATTAATGAGTTGGATATTCCGGTCGTGGTTCTTGGTGTCTCCAATGCGGTAATAGCTGTAAGTCCTGACGGAATTTTAGTCACAGATAAAGACTCCAGTCCGTCGATTAAGGACTTAGTGGGTAAGTTTGACCTGCGGCCGATGTATGAGGAGAGACGTTGGGGGTGGTATCGAGTTTTAGACCGTACGGTGTTTGAGGGTGGCAACGAGGTTCTAACTAAGAGGCTAAGCTTAATGGCGGGCAGGAATTTTAGTTATCAATATCATAATAAACGGAGTGAGGTCTGGACCATTATTAGTGGTGAAGGTCTTTATGCTTTTAACGGGGTAGTATGTCGTGTTAAGCCAGGAGATGTGTTAGATATTCCGGTTGGAGCTAAACATGGTTTAAGGGCTGTCACTGATTTGGAATTTATCGAAGTCCAGATGGGTAGTGACCTTGTTGAGGAGGATATTGTCCGAATTTATATGACCTGGGAAGAAGTAGAAGAACATTGTACTTGGGCTGAGTGAGTAAAGACGGTAGATTTGACAGTTGACTAAAACATTGTTAAGTATCTGGGATAAAAGTTCTAAGGATAGGAGGAATTACCTTGTTTTTTGGCTTGGAGTTCAAGGATAAAAAAACCATCAAAGAGCTCCGAAAAAACCAAAACTTGACTGCCAAGGAATTGGCGGGCAAATTGAAATTGGATACCGTGGATATCTTAAAAATTGATAACCAGAGACTGAGGGACATTGAAGAACCTTTAAGAAGCAAACTCATTCCAATTTTAAGGGGCGATTACATGGACAATATGACTTGGCTTTAACCTAAATAAGGGATTACGAATGTACCACATTTCTGAGCTAAACTTTAGTTCCTTAGAAGCCAAGAAGACAATTTAGATATTTAACTTAAATAAGTTTTTATTAATTTTTCCAACGTTCAGGAGGGGGGGAGATTTATGGTTGTAAAAAATACTGAGATAAACTATAAATGGTATTTATTATTGCCTCTAATGTTCTTACTGGCGGTTGTGCCTTTAATAGTTTATCTCAAAGTTGTACCACTAACCGGGGCATCCTTTGATTTTTGGACCGGGCAGAAGGAAAATCTGGACTTTTTCTCTTATTACAAGATGGTTTGGATCTTGATTAGTAGCCTCATTGCAGTCGGAGTTATGGCATTAATTGTTATGCTTAACGGACTTGATAGGATTAGGGGAACCTATTATTATATCCCAATGGCAGTTTATGCTTTTTTTGTGATTCTTTCGACAGAGTTTTCTAAGTATACGGATATCTCGTTAACAGGTTTTACCGATCGATACGAAGGAATGTACGTGCTTTTAGCCTATATGGCTATCTTATTTGTCACCATCAATCTTGTGAATAAGGAAGAGCATATCAAAGTCCTCTTAGTAGCTCTATTTACGGGAGCTGTTATGATCGGCCTTATAGGTGTATTTCAATATATAGGTTACGATTTCTTTAAATCAGGCTTTGGAAAAAATCTCATTTTACCTAAGGTTTACGAACCTATGGCGGACAAATTGCAGTTTCAGTTTGGCGAGAATTTAATATACTCAACCCTTTATCACCTTAACTATGTTGGTAGTTATATGGCCATGCTTTTCCCCTTAACTTTTGCACTGTTTATCCTTACGAAAAAAGGATGGCTTAAAGTTCTCTTTGCTTTACTAGCCCTTTTAATGGCAGTTAACTGGCTAGGATCTACTTCACGGGCTGGTATGTTCGGTGGTACTCTTGCAATTGTAATTTTAATGGTTATGATTAACAAAGTGATAATTAAGAACTGGAAGTATTTCCTAAGTGGATTGATTATATTAGGAGCTCTAGTATTCGGGCTTAATTATCTATCGAATGGGTATTTAGGCTCAAGGATAGGTTCCTTAATTAACAATGCCCTGGAGTTTACTCAAAGTGCCGATAATGGCGGTGCTAAAGCTAATATGCCCTTGCAAGGATTAGATATAAACGGAAACCAAGCAACGTTGGTGACATCTACCGAAATACTTATACTTTCGGTTGAAGGTGATCAAATTGCTTTAAAGGACAAAGATGGTAATCCGATTCAAATGAGTTATGAGGAAAGTAAAGGTAAGTTAAATTTAGAAGATGATAGGTATAAAGACTACAAACTGACTTTGGGTAAGTTGAATGATGCGAATGTTTTACAATTAACAAAAGGGAACATGAAATTCAAATTTAAACTAGCTAAGGACCAAGTAACTTTGTTAAACAATAAAGGTCAGGTAGTCAATATGGAACCTGTCGAAAAATGGGGGTTTGAAGGTAAAGAATTGTTAGGGTCCTCAAGGGGTTACATCTGGTCCAGGTCAATTCCTTTACTGAAACATACCTTATTTATGGGTTACGGGCCGGATACCTTTGCAATCTATTTCCCCCAAAATGACTTTATGGGGAAATCCTATGCTTATTCCGGAGATATGTGGCAAGTGGTGGATAAGCCTCATAATTTATACTTACAGGTTGGACTTAACACTGGGATTATCTCCCTTTTAGCTCTTTTATCCTTGTTCATTGCCTATTTTGTCAGGAGCGTAAGACTTTATTTTAGAAGTGATTATAGTGATTTTGTTTCCCAGGCCGGTGTAGGTATCTTTGTTGCAGTTTGTGGTTATCTCGGTGCAGCATTCTTTAATGATAGTGTCGTTTCAGTGGCTCCAGTGTTTTGGGTTCTCTTGGGACTAGGTATTAGTACTAATTATATGTTGGAGAAGCAGAAGAAGAGCTTGAGTACTCAGCCAACAACGGGAGATCGAAAGTTATAATATATTTAGAAACAAGACTAATAAATTGTCACTAGGATAGGATCTAAACGACAGGAAGTACCTCTGACAATACGCGAAAAGAGTCTTTTGCTTTCATGGGCAAAGGACTCTTTTGGCGCCTCGGAGGTTGCCTCTTTTTTATTATCTATGTCACTAACTTTACAATTGAAATTGTATCTGTTAGAATCCACCATATAAATCGAAAAGGGGGACATAGAACAGTGGTTAAGCATAAATAGTTAAGGATTATCGGTGTAATAACGATGTTTCTTTTGATAACAGGATGTTAAGGTTCGAAATCCGGTTCCGGAAACAACAGTAGAGGACCAGGTGAATCAGGAGACTGAGTCTAAGGCGAATACATTTGCGAGTGATGACGGATCTGGCAAAACAGCTGGAAGCAGAAGAAGGAATTGAACGTGTCATGGTTCAGGTAGAGGAAGGAGAACAACGTGGAGTAAACGTTGATATAGTAATAAATAATGAGCAGGAACTGTCCGTGGATCAAGTTGTTGAAAAATACAGCTAGATTATTAAAGAAAAATATCTTGACAGGCCTATTGATATTATTATTGCCAATTGCCAAAGAAGGGAAACTGCTTAAGCAGGCTACACTGAAATAGGTGGCAAACCTCGAGTGAAGTGTACACGCTCCTTCCCTCGAGATACAAAAGCCACAATTGTTACAAATAAACCTATTATTACAATTGACATTAGAAAAACTGTAAACTACAATAAGCGCATAGGTATCATGAAAGGAAGTTACAAGGTATCATGAAAGGAAGTTACATATGAAGAAACTAATCGGAATATCAATATTATCAACTATGTTAATTTTAGGGCAACCTTTTATGGCGTTTGCTGACGCAACGAGTACGAAGGTAATCAACTTCGCGGATATTAAGGGTATTATTGCTGAACAAAATATTGACGTTCAAATCAATAAGAACTCCAGTCTGAAAGATAAAGTAGACTTCTCAAATATAAAGAAAAATATTAAAGATTTAGAGGATGACCTAGAAGATCTAGATAATCAAAGGGATAGTACAGGTATCACTACTGGCGAGATAATGGCTATTAACGCCGAAAAACGTATGTTACTCGATGCACTAAAGGAATATGAGAGAGGTGCAATCGATCGTCCTACTTTGGAAGCTAGGATTGATCTTAACAACTCAATGAACGATGAATTGATTGTTCGTGCGGCGGAAAGTTTATTTATTGGTGTTAATCAGGCGGATTTAGGTATTTTAACTATCTCCTCAAGCATAAAAACTTTGGAAAAGCAACTAGTTGCGATGCAGTTGCAAGAGAGTTTAGGGATGATTTCCCATAATAATATCAATGAGCTTAAAACTAATTTAGTAAACTTGCAGACTCAACTTGAAAGCACAGAATTTCAACAAGCTTCTTTAGAGCGCCAACTTAAAAATTTGTTTAACGATCAAGAAAATACTTTGGTAATCGGGAGTACCCCTGCTACGGTTGAAGACTTTATCATTGAAGACGAAGAGGCAGATTTAGAAAAGGCTTTAGAGAACAGTTATGCAATAAAATTGCAGGAACTACAGATTACAATGAATCAAGCTACTCTTGATAGAGCTAAAAAGGATAATGGAGCCTCATCGAAGCAGTATAAGAAGGCAAATTATGATTTAACTAATGCCAACTTGAAGCTTACTCAGATGAATGACACCTTAAAATCAAATTATCATACTATGATCGATAATATCGCGAAAACTCAAAGCGATCTTCGACTGGCAGAGCAAACTCTTGGAGATAAAAAAGTGAAGCTTTCAGAAGCTCAACTCAGGAAAGGCCTAGGGATGATTTCACAATTGGAACTGGATGAAGCAACAACGAACTATCAGCTTCAAGAAAATGCAGTAAAAACAAAGCAAATCGATTTGTTTAATGCAAAATGCAATTACGAATGGTTTTTAAAAGGAATGCCACAAGCATAGTTGAAAAATATTCATGTATCCACAATCTAGGGGTAAATCTGTGGATTTATCTTGACTTTCGCAAACATTAGTGCTAATTTTATTTTGTAAGTCAGTTAAGGCCCTATTGAACCATTGACTTGCGCAATTGGGACCTCCGGACGCGGAGGTCCTTTAGTATGTCTAGATTAGAATTTTATTTCATGTGCTTTCTATTAATGGATAACTATGGTATAATATATAGTTGGTGCCATAAAGCGTCTATTTCTCTCGTTGGCGAAACTCACGCGCTATCGCGAATATTCTGTTTCGGCGGTTAATTGATAGATAAGATATTTTTTCTTCGCAGTCATAGTTCGCAGTTATAGATAAGGACGCAATTGGAAAACTTAAAGAATATAACATATAAAAAGGAGAATGAAAGTATTGGCTACATTTACAGACTTATCGTTAAGTGAACCGGTTATTCGATCGATTATCAACATGGGGTTTGAAGAAACAACTCCAATTCAAGAACAGACGATTCCTACAGCAATGGAAGGTAGAGATTTAATCGGGCAGGCCCAAACCGGAACAGGCAAAACAGCTGCTTACGGGATACCTTTGGTTGAGAGAATTATGTCTCAAGCCGAACATATACAAGGGATTGTTCTGGCACCTACTCGGGAATTAGCGGTCCAAGTGGCTGAGGAGCTAAACAAGATCGGGCAATTTAAACGAATTAATGCCTTACCCATTTATGGCGGACAAGGAATCGATTGGCAAATTAGAGCTCTTAAGAAGAGACCACATATTATTGTGGCGACTCCAGGACGTTTGATGGACCACATGAGAAGGAAAACGATTCGCCTTCATGAAATCAAAATCGTTGTTCTGGACGAAGCGGATGAGATGCTGAATATGGGCTTTTTGGATGATATCGAAACCATCCTGAAGGAAATCCCTGAAGAACGCCAGACATTGCTCTTCTCGGCAACGATGCCCAGACAGATTCAAAACATTGCCCAGCGGTTTATGAAGAACCCAGAGCTGATTAGTATTAAAGCGACCGGTGTCACGGTCTCTGATATTGAGCAACATTACGTGGAAGTCACGGAGCGTTTAAAGTTCGACGTCTTATCACGTATCTTAGATATTCAATCCCCAGATTTGTCGATTGTGTTCGCCCGAACCAAGCGGCGCGTGGATGAGCTCTCTGAGGCCTTGAGTAAGCGTGGGTATTCCGCTGAAGGCATTCATGGAGACCTAACTCAAAGCAAGAGAGACAGCGTCCTGAGACAGTTTAAAGACGGGACTATAGAAGTTTTGGTCGCTACTGATGTGGCTGCCCGGGGGCTCGATATCAGCGGAGTAACTCACGTCTTTAACTTTGATATCCCTCAAGACCCAGAGAGTTATGTCCATCGCGTAGGCCGTACCGGCCGGGCAGGGAAATCCGGTCTGGCGATTACCTTAGTCACTCCACGGGAGATAGGTATGCTTCGCCTGATTGAATCTGTAATTAAGCGAAGAATCATTCGTAAACCTATTCCAACCATCGTAGAAGCAGTCCAAGGGCAACAACGCCTGACTATGACTGAGATCTTGCGTGTCATTGCAGAAGAAGACATCGAGAAATATAAAGGAGTCGCTGAAGATTTACTGGCTGAAAACGATTCAGTAACACTTTTGTCCGCAGCGCTCAAGATTATTACCAAAGAACCTGACAATGTCGAAGTTCGCTTGACCGAAGCCGCACCGGCTCGGGGCAGAAGCATGGGCGGCAGAAACATGGGGAATGCCAGACCTCAGCAAGGAAACTTCCATCGTGATGGCTACGGTCAAAAGGTGGATACCTGGTCGAGGAGAAAAGGCGCCGATTTCCGTGGAGGCACTGCCGCACCTCAAAGAGGCAGGGACAATAAGAGGAACGGCCAATAGGTTTTTATATTCAGGAAAAGGTTGTTAGTGACCTTTTCCTTTTCTTTTGAGTATAATTTAGCTTGTTGGAGGGAGTTAAGAATGGTATAATTTTGAAAGATAGGTGGTGAAACAATGGAGAATGAGATTAAAGGGATGCTTGGGCTTATACTCAATAAACTGAATGGGTTAGAGTCAAAAGTGGATAATTTAGAGTCGAAAATGGAATTACGAATGGATAGATTAGAGTTGCGAATGGATAGCTTAGAGTTAAGAATGAATAACTTAGAGTCTAGACAAGATGAGATATATTTGGTTGTAAAGGCTATAGAGCATAACAATCAAGTGCATAGGGCAGAGATCGATAATCTAAAACATACGGTAAGCAATGTAGAAGGTACGATAAACACTATAGGTGATGTAATTACAAAACGGAAGGCGATATAAATGAAATATTTTGATATTCGATTCAGCGAATAAAAATGCTCTCTTTAGTGAGGTAACTATAGAGGGCATTTTTTTATGCGTTGAAAGAACTTTTCACACTAAAAGAACTTTTAGCGCTGGTCGAAGGTAATTACATTCCCGCGTCGAATCTAATCCATAATGAGGTCTGGAACTTCGGAGGGGAGATTATTAAACTATGCTAGCAAGATTTTTACGAAAAAAAGCGGTCGGTCACAGTCTCTTAAGCATTATGCTCGTCTTACTCTTAATACTGAGTAATTCAACAATGGTCTTGGCTTCCGACGCCGGAGTATTGACTGAAATTCGTTCTCTTATTAAAACTCGGTATGTCGAGCCGGTTTCAAATGATGTCCTAAATGCGCCAACTGTGGAAGAGACGCTGAAAAGACTGGGAGACCCGCACACCATGTATTTCACGCCGGAGCAATACCAGGATTTCGTCGGAAGTATTAATATGAGTTTCACGGGGATCGGGATTTATATTGAGATGGTACCTGAAGGAGTAGAGGTATTGAGTGTCATTGCTGGCTCCCCAGCAGAAGAGGTTGGCTTAGAAGCAGGAGATGTTATTACTCGTGCCGCCGGGCAATCCTTAGCAGGGCTTACTTCGGAAGAGGCTGTGAACTTAATTCGGGGCCTTGAAGGAAGTAAGGTTCAACTCAAGGTAAAGCAAGGCACAGTGACCCGGGATCTGAAGGTTGAGCGCAGAGCGATTTCAGAGCCCACTGTGACGGGGGAGATATTGGACGGACATATAGGCTACCTGGATCTGAATTCCTTTGGGAGTGATACACCAGAGGAATTCGAGATTGCAGCTAAGCAGTTAAAAGATCAAAACGCAGATAGTTGGATTATTGATTTGAGAAATAACGGAGGCGGATATTTGAGCTCGGCTCTTGAGTTGGCGGGCTATTTTATTGGATCGGATATTGCGGTACGCGTAGAGGACCGGACCAGTACGCTTTCTCCCATTGAGGCAAGGGATCCCGGTTGGAAAATCGATGAACGGGTTATCTTTCTAATCAATGAAAACAGTGCCAGCGCTTCAGAGGTTTTGTCTGCAGCGGTCAAGGATCATGGCAAGGCGACTATTGTCGGAACTACCTCCTATGGTAAAGGCTCGGTTCAGAGCATGTTTCCGCTAGAGAATGGCGGAGTTCTTAAAATGACGGTGGATCACTTTTATTCCCCACTAGGGAACCAGATCGATAAAGTAGGGGTTAGCCCCAATGTGGTAATCCAGCACGCAGACTCGCTCAAAGCAGCGGAACTTATGTTAACAGATTCGACCCAGGCACTTGCTATGGCACGGACGAATGATTATTGGGAAGCTTGGGGTGAACTGTCGGGTGTGGTTGAAAATAATTCACAACAACCTTCTTTAAGTTATCTCCATTATTATTCAAGCTATCGCCAAGTTGCCCAGCTATCAGAAATTCGGCTGGACAAGAAATTCACAGTGAATTTCTCAGGGGAGATAGATTGGCAGAGCGTAAATAACTCCAGCATCGAGCTGATTAACAGCAATACAGGGGAGAGGACGCTTTCGACGTTTGAACCGCTGGGGACTTATGGTATGCAAGTGATTCCTCAGGTTGAGTTAACTCCGGATACGACCTATTGGTTGGTCATTCATCCGACAGTCCTGGGAGCCTCCGGTCAGTCCTTGCAAGAGGGTGGCCTGGCCATCGCACATACGATCAGTGGAGGTGAAGAAGTTGGAGGCACTTCCAAGATTCAGTCCTTTAAGGCGAACGACAGGATCACGGACAGGATTAGTGAGAGAAACATGACCCCTCCTTATGATCCGGACTATGGCGCCGCTATTAAGGATCTAAGTGAAAAGATAAGACGATAGGATGTAGGACGATAGGACGACAGAGTGGAGGATGAGCCATGGTTTTTGAAGTGTGTGCTCTTGTAGCTACTATCATTTTCGGAGTGATCGGCGTTGAATTAATGCTTTGGATACGCTCCGCGCGGAAACTAACGGATGAAGCTAAGCAGACAGTACAGGACATTAATGCTCATTTGCCTTATCTGCTATCGGATGTTCAGGCGGTTACCTCCGTAGTGAGACAAACAAGTGAGCAAGTGGGTGGAACGGTGAATGAGGTGGCAGTGAGTCTGGAGGAAATGAGAAAGAATCCACTGCGCTTTATTGCTGTTTTCTTAGAGGGAATAAAACAACTAATGGCCTTATGGCAGGACATTCGAGGACGGAAAAAGGAAGCTTCAGACAGCTGAGCAAATAATTAGCAGCCCATCAGTTTAACTGGTGGGTTACTCTTATTTTTCAGCAGATTATTTAGTAATTAGGCTTGATTTCCAAGGGTATTCAAGGTATAACTAAGAAGTGACCGAACAGTCGGTTTTGAAGATTAGAGATAATATATGGGTAAAAGTGGAGGAGATTGGCGTTGGAAAAGAAAACCTGGAAAAAGGGAAAGGTCCGGATCCTGATCGTGGCGCTGTTGGCGTTTGGATTGCTGACAGGGTGCAGTGGAAGTGAGCCCACTGCCGTCGTCGAAGAAAAATACATACCAGTAGAAGTAGAAATGGTTGGGAATAAAGCCCTCGTTAATACAGCCATTTTGAGTGGAAAGGTTTCATCTGAGACCGATGTAGCTGTCATTCCAAAGGTTCAGGGCAAGGTTGAGTCTGTTAACGTGAAGGTAGGAGATGCAGTTCATGCGGGAGAGGTTCTCTTAACTATCGACATGACGGATTTAAGTAATGACTATCAGTTAGCTGAAGCTCGATATCAAAACAGCAAAGAACAGTGGGAATCTGCAAAAACCTCCCTGGAAAGAACAAAGGCTCTTGCTTCAGAAAAGATTGCCGATGCCAGACTAACTCTAGCCAATACAAAGGCCCTTTATGATGCCGGTGCAGCTTCAAAGTCTCAACTCGACCAAGCAGAGTTAGGACTCAAGGAGCTGGAATCGTCCTATGCCGGCCAGATTGAACAATTAAGTGTGCAGGCTTCAGACAGCAGTTTGAAGTTGGTTGAAGTTCAGCTTACCCAAGCACGCGAATCTCTGGATAATGCAACCGTGACTGCCCCTGTAGATGGGATCGTCTCTCAGGTCAATGTAACGGTGGGAAATACGGCAACGAGCGCCCAAGCCGCTTTAAGCCTTACGAGTGCCGACAGTCTTTATAGCACGATTAGTGTTCCGGAGAATTTGGTGAACAGACTGAATAAGAATCGTGAAGTAAAGGTTACGGTTCCGTCGGTGTCCGAGAAGAACTTTGCAGGGAAGATTGATAATATTAGTCCTTCAGCTGACCCGAAGACTCAGCTCTATCCACTTAAAGTTCTGATTGAGAATATGGACGGTTTAATTAAACCAGGCATGTTTGCTAAAGTCGAACTGGTTACTGATGAGAAAGCAGACGTAATGGCGATTAAAAGTGAGGCCGTCGTTCTTAAAAATGAAAAAACAATTGTTTGGATAGTACAAGAAGATAAAGCTGTTGCCAAAGAGGTTGTCACCGGCCTGGATACGGGGGTGGACATAGAAATCCTCGAAGGGTTGAACCAGGGCGACACGGTGATCGTTAAAGGGCAAACCTTAGTTGACGAAGGCCACAAGGTGAAGATTGTGGGAGGGGAAGAGTCTTGAAGCTAGTAGAAGTTTCGGTTAAGCGCCCGGTCACAATCATTATGGCGATGCTGGTTATCATTCTTCTGGGTGGTATTTCTCTGACTCGCCTGCCGATTGACCTTTTGCCGAACATAGAAGTTCCTGTTTCGATCGTAGTGACACAGTACACTGGGGTAGGTCCCCAAGAAATCGAGAAACTTATTACTAATCCTCTGGAAGGAGCCGTTTCCACTGTCGAAAATATTGATACGGTTACTTCGACAACAACTGAGGGGAACTCAATCGTTATAGCACAGTTTAAAAACGGAACGGACATGGACTTTGCGACCCTTCAAATGCGGGAGAAGGTTGACCAGATTAAGAGTAGTTTACCTTCTGAGGCAGGGGCCCCGATGGTCATGAAGTTGGATTTAGATGCAATGCCTGTAGTTACACTGACCCTGAGCGGACACGATGCTGACTTGGCTAAGTTGCAGTCTATTGCGGAAGATAAGCTTAAACCACAACTTGAGCGGGTGTCAGGGGCTGCTTCAGTCTCGGTTGTCGGAGGGTATGAGGATCAAGTTAAGATCAAAACCCATCTGGAGAAAATGAACGGGTACGGTCTAACCATTAATTCCTTAGCGCAACTTATTGGCGCAGAAAACCTTAACTCCCCAGGAGGTGAGGTTCAAAAAGGCAACCAGGAACTTACGATTCGGACAACAGGTGAGTTCGAATCTGTGGAGGAAATAAAAGACCTTTTGATTCCGCTCCCCAGCGGAGGGCAGATTAGACTAAAAGATATAGCGGATGTTGGCATAGAGCATAAGGAAGTCACCGCAATCTCCAAATCAAATGGAGAAAAGAGTGTTAGTGTCTCTGTTCAAAAACAATCAGGGACAAATACTGTTCAAGTGGCAGATGAGGTAAATGCTACCGTTGAAGCCTTCGCCAAAGAGTACCCTGATTTGACAGTTAATATAGTCATGGATCAGTCTATTGATATCAAGCAATCCATAAAAACTGTTGAAAATGAAGCTATTATGGGTGGTATTTTAGCCATTATTGTGGTTTTCCTGTTCTTCCATAATATCAGAACCACCTTTATTACAGCGACGGCGATTCCGATTGCCATGATGGCGACTTTTGCAGTTCTTTATTTTGCAGGAATCACTATTAACATGATGACTCTGGGGGGATTAACCCTGGCCATGGGACGTCTGGTGGATGATAATATCGTAGCCTTGGAAAACATTCATCGACATCGCCAGGAAGGATACTCCAAATACGAGGCTGCCATTAAAGGGGTATCTGAGGTCGGGATGGCTGTTTTCGCCTCCACGTTGACCACAGTTGCGGTCTTTCTCCCCATCGTCTTTGTTGAGGGGACTGTGTCCATAATTTTCAGGGAATTGGCCATGACCTTTGCTATATCTCTGATGGCCTCACTCCTGGTTTCCTTAACCTTAGTTCCGACGCTTTCTGCTAAGCTCATGAAAACCGGGGCTATTCCGGAGGGACGTACCGGAATTAAAGGGCTTATCGACGGCTTTAGTCGCGGGTTTGACAAGATCTTTGGGCGAATTGAAGCTGTCTACAAGAAGTTTCTCCACTATGCTTTGCATCATCGAAAGATGGTAATGGCGGCTGCAACATTACTTTTCGTTCTCTCAGCTGCCTCAGTACTCAGCTTGGGAGCGGAATTCATGCCTGCGTCAGATGTCGGACAATTAAGAATCAGCGCGACTATGCCGGATGGAGCCCAGGTTGAGGACACTGAAAACACGGTTACACAAATCGAGGAGAAGCTGGAAGGTATTTCTGAGATTGAAACAATCTTTACCCAAATCGGAACCAGCGGCGGATTGTCATTTGGAGGAGATACGGCCAATACCGGATCAGTCAGTATTCAGTTAGTGGATTTGGACGCTAGAACGCGGAGCGTCGTAGAGGTGAGCGATGAGATTCGTTCTTTGACAAAAGACATCCCCGGTGCTGAAATTCAAGTGACAGTATCGGATAATATGCAAATGGGAGGATCAACAACTCCCATTGACATTGCAATCAAAGGGGAGGAACTCGATGAGCTTAAGAAGATAGGAACGGAGATACAGACGATCGTCTCGTCGGTTGACGGAACCCGTGAAGTTAAGACAAGTATGACGGACGGGGTCCCGGAGGTCGTTGTAAAAGTCAATCGTCCCAATGCCGCCCAATTTGGTTTGTCGGCAGCTCAGATTTCCCAGGCTGTCAAGGGAACCATTTCCGGAACCACTGCGACAACTTATCGTTATGAAGGATCGGAAATCGATGTCGTACTTTCTGGGGATGAGACCTTTAAGACCAGTCTTGAAAACCTGGGGCAGACTCCGATTCCCACACCTTCAGGAATTACCATTCCTCTCAGTCAAGTCGCTGAAGTTGAGATAGGGCGTGGTCCGGTGCAAATTGAGCGCACGGGACAGACCCGGGTGGTTCATGTTACGAGTCAGATTATCGACCGGGATTTGAGGAGTGTCACGACAGATATTGAAACAAAGTTAAACGAGTATCCGATTCCGGATGGGTATACGTATGAGGTATTGGGTGAGAATGAAGAACTGATGGAATCCTTTGCGGATTTGGGGATGGCCTTAGTACTGGCAATCCTCCTCGTCTACATGATTTTAGCATCTCAGTTCGAATCCTTATTACACCCATTCACGATTATTCTATCCTTGCCGATGGGATTCTCGGGTGGGATGTTGGGACTGTTTATTACCCGAACAACCTTAAGCGTGCCCTCGTTCATCGGTTTGATTCTCCTGGTAGGTATTGCCGTGAGTAATGCCATTGTCTTGGTGGATTATATTATAAAACGCAGAGAGCGGGGAGAGGAACGAGAAGAGGCTATCGAAAACGCCGGTCCGATTCGTTTGCGACCGATTATGATGACCACACTTGCAACCATCCTCGGTCTGTTACCGATGGCTTTAGGGATTGGAGAAGGTTCAGAAACTATGGCCCCGATGGCGATCGTCGTAATTTTTGGACTTGCACTCTCGACAGTCTCAACCCTGTTGCTTGTACCCGTTATTTATACGATTTTTGAGGATATTCGGGATTCAAGAAAACGTAAAAAGGAAAAGAAAAAGCAAAAGCAAAGCACTGCACCTCAGACAACGCACTCAGTTTAATGGCTGGCTTCGATGCTCGATGGATGATCGAGGTTCATCTAAGAGCATCGATCATCGCCTCAGTTTAAAGGAGATGGTACCCACGGCGTCGCGAGAAGAAAAACAGACAGAAATAATTAAAGCTGCTATCCGGGTTTTTTCTAAATACGGCTTCGACGGCGCAAAGATGGAGTATATTGCCAAAGAGGCGGGAATCGGAAAAGGAACAGTGTACGAGTACTTTGAAAGCAAGGATCGCTTATTTGAAGAAATACTCAAATTTAGTGTGGAGAAATTTAGAATTGGGCTTAAAGAGAGTCTGGAAAAGGGAGAGTCTATTGAGCAAAAGATTATGAACTGCTCAAGCTTTACCGCTCAATTTATGAACGATCATATGGAGTTCGTACACATTGCTATGCAGATTAAAATCCTTTCGGAAGATATTCGTCTTCATTACATGGCGGTTCAGTCGGTTATTATCGAATATTACAAAGAGATGGTCAAGGGCGCTAAAGAAAAAGGGGAATTAAGATCCGACCTTGATGTAGAATTAGCTACCTGTTGTATTATTGGAACACTGGATCAGTTTTGTAAACAAAGGGTTTTTATCGGTCCAAGACCTATAGGGGAGATAGATCATCCGGCAATCGTGGATGTGATATTGAGAGGGCTCAGATAACAAACAGATATTAAAGAGCTCCGCCGAATCGGCGGAGCTCTTTATGACTGATAAGGATTTGGGGAATTCAATGGGGGAGTAACTGATTTCGTGGGGGGGCTTTCAATGCGATTTAGTAGAGAGCCATAGAAGGCGTGGTTTCGGCAATTCTTCTCCAGTGTAGAGGATAACGCCTTGGCAGCCGATGGTACGAAGTAAGAATTATCGTTTATACCTAACATCAAACGATAGCGTTTATTAAGAATCCCATATTGGGTCTCTACCAGCAGAAGTTCAAGTACTGCAATATCTACGTATTCCGGGTCTGCATAATCCAGGCGGTTCCAGGCATGGTCCATTTTTTCTCTAGTCTCTTCGATTTCCATTAGCAGGCGTTCTTCCTCGCTGAGCGGGGCTTCTTCGGGGGGAGAAAACGACAATAACAGGTTTTTAATAAAAGCCTTCATAGTTGTCAGCCTCACCTCACTTACCAAGCTTGACGAAACAAAAGATGAGACTAATCTATCTTTGCTTAGTCATTATAATATATGTTTGCGTTAGTAGCTTATGACAAATAATAGTTAAGCATTCTGCCACTATTATGCATTTAATTTTGCGTTGTTATAAAACTCACCTCAAATGGGAAAGACTAGAAATAGTCTAATAATCAAGAGGTGATTTTTATTTTATTACCACACCGACGATGTCGGAAATCCTTGGCGATAGTCCTATGTGGGATAATGTGCTTGTTTTTATGGCAAGCCAATATTTATCCTGTGTTGGGGCTAGGGAGCGAAACTACTACCAATGCAAATAACGGGCTCAATACTAATTCAATAGCCACGATGAAAATCGTAGTTCAGCGTGGAGAAACCCTTTGGGATTTAGCCCAAAGGTATCAAACAACAGTCGACCAACTCGTAAAGCTTAACCGTGTAAAAAGCCCGGATCAAATCAGAGAAGGGCAATCATTATGGGTTCCGACCCCAGTAACAAAGAAGAGATCTGAAGATCTCAAGCCGATGGATGTAAAGGAATATACCGATAAAATCTTGGTAACTTCAGCGCAAGCAAAAGTAAAAGCAGCAGAGAGGGAACAAGTTGCTGAAGAAGATGATGAAGCCTATACACCTTGGTGGGTAAGTATTTTACGGAGCATTCCAGTTTTTGCAAAAAACCATCAAGAAGATTACACCACTGCAGATTCAAGCAACTTACTTCCATCAACCGAGTCCAAGATCAAAACCTACGAAATATTCGTAAACCAAGACACTCAGTTACCTGAGAAATTAACCATAAGCCCGCTCCCGCCAACTAAAAACGACAGTCAGACACTAGAGAACTCTAAAGCCGTTTCGGCTGTCTCCTCTGAAAGCCAGATTCATTCACGAGGACTAGGCCGTTTAGTCTCCGAACAGGAGATCGAACTGTTGAGCCGTGTCATCTATGGAGAAGCCAGAGGGGAAGATTTCATGGGACAAGTTGCTGTCGGAGCAGTTGTACTTAATCGCTTGAAGGATCCTCGTTTTCCGAAAACAATACAAGGAATCGTATACCAATCCGGAGCCTTTACTGCGGTAAATGATCGACAAATTCATCTAGACCCAAATGATCAGGCCTATAAGGCAGCCGAAGCAGCTCTATCCGGTCTGGATCCAACCAATGGAGCAATCTTTTACTACAACCCAAAAACCGCAACAGACCAATGGATTAAGAGCCGTACCGTTATCAAACGAATTGGCAACCATACGTTCAGCATTTAGAGGTAAAGGCCCACTCAGTGCGAAAGCCCCACAACAATCGATGTTGTGGGGCTTTCGGTATACGAGCGCGTAATTTAGCCAGCCTCATCTTATTCGGCGGATTGGACCAATAAGCTAATTCAGGGTTAACTGAAAAGTTCTGAGAACCGTCCCCAAAGATACACTCAGAAGGAGCACATGAAATGTGCCTTCTCCCAAGCAACGCTCCCCTTGACCTAAGCCGAGGGATGCAGTGAAACATGAGAGCGGCGTCTCTAAGTAAGCAGAAAAAATAAGCATTCTATATATTAGCACAGACCCCAGAAACGCGTAGTATACAAAAGGAAGGCAGGAAGGAGCACATGAAATGTGCCTTCTCCCAAGCAACGTCCCCCTTGACCTAAGACCAGGGACGCAGTGAGACAGCGCGACGTCTATACGTAAGCAGAAAAGCAAACTTCCGTTTAAGCGACCGACCCCAGATACGGGGCAGTGTACAAGGTCCCCTCCCGCCATCCTGCAAGAAGGCTAATCCGTGCGAAGACAGTGTCTTCGGGCTCCGGGGACACTTGGCCATCCATGGCCGGCGGATGTACACTGCCGCCAGTGAGCCAAGGATGGCTCATCTGGTACGATAGTCTCCAGTGGAGATTATCGCCGTAGGCGGGTTCCCTAAAATGATACTATCGCCGAAGGGTGAACCCCGCTCCCCAAAGCAGTTGCTTAAACGGTTAGTTTGCTCTGCGTCGTATGACCGAACGATGGCTCATACAAGTCCCTCGCTAGGAAGTCTGATGTCCCGGCTCCGCATTCCCCTTACGCAAGGTGAAGAAAGCGATTTCGGGAGGGACATTAAAGCGCAAAGGGATCATGCTTTCTCCAATACCCGTATTGATATACAAGGGAACTCCATTGATGACATGGTAACCTTCATAAAACCCCAGGTCCCCTAAATAAGTATTGGTGATCAGAGGGTCGAATCCCGGCAGGCGGATTTGTCCGCCATGGGTATGCCCCGTGAGAAGAAGATCTGCTCCGTTTTTTGCTACATCGTCCAGACAATCTGTGGAATGGGCTAAGACGAGGCGAAAGGGAGGATCAGTTGCAAGTTGCTGAGAAGAGAATACTTTTTGGTAAGCTAAATCTACTTCATCATGAGCGGTCGCCGGGTCGTCGATTCCAATGACCCAAAGGTTGAGGTTCGGGAGAAAAGCGGCATCGTTCAATAAGGGAGTCCATCCAATGTTGTTCAATTCTTGGAGATAGCGTTTAAAAAGAGTGCGGGAAAGGTGACTGTAATCGTTGTTCCCCAGGACGACGAAATTCCCGTATGGAGCAGTTAATCCCCCCAAATAGGGGTCTAATTTATCCAGATCCGTGCGGGTAGATATGATATCTCCTGTAATCACGAGGAGGTCCGGTTTTTCAGCCATCACGCTCTCGTATATATTCTTGGGGGAAATTCGTAAAGTTTCGAGATGCAAATCGCTTAGTTGGCAGATGGTCTTTCCCTCTAAGGCTGCCGGCAGGTTCGGGTAATATAAATCCCACTCTTGGCGTTTTAAGGTAAGAGTGTCGTATTCTGCCCAGCCGAGGACTCCTGCTCCGGCAAGGGGGATTGAAGAAAGAAGCCAATGATTTGCTATGAAACCGCCGATTCCACGGAAGAAATTACGGCGAGATACTTTTTTGGCAAGAGGGTGAGTCAATTTCTTGGGCATTGTGTCCTCCTTTCAGAACCCTTCTATGCGCACTATCATATCATGATATAAAGTTACATTGAAGTGAATAAAGGAGGGAGCATAGTGAGGTTCGTTGGGGATAAACCGAACAATCCTTATGAGCCCATCGGACCGCAGGGGTTCCCTGGTCAATTACCCAATGGTCAATTTGGCTCGGGATACTCTCCGGGTTCGATTCGCAATACACTTGGTTCAGGACTTAAGGCCAGTGGAGTCTTCCAAAAGGATGGACAAATCCAAAATATGAGGGGAGGCTTTATTGGAGCTAAGCACCCCCCAGGTCCAGGAAACCAGTGGCAGGGGCCGCCTCCGGTACAAGGTGGACCTAATCCGGGTATGGGATATATGCCGGAACAAGGGTATCATCAAGGTATCCCCTATAACCCGGGTCAAGCGCGCCAGCTTATCTTACAAGCTGCCCAAGAAGGGATTAATGGCAATGGGGTGGCGACCATTTCCCCGGACAATAGTTTTCTTCTGATTGCCAATCTTCCGGCACCGCAAACTTTTCTCGGACTGGGACAACCGGGGGTATATGCTGCTTATTTGGTGGATGATAAAGGAAAGACAGGGTTCTTAGTAGGAACTCTGCGTCAAGTTGGTCAAGGAGTTTATCGTGCTCATTTCCAAAGCCCGGTTCCGCTGCATCATTACGACCGTGTGGTAGTTTCCGCAGAAAATCCCGCACAGCTGGGGCAAGCTCCGAATGGTCCCTTGATTCTGAAAGTCAAAGATCCAATGGGTGTGATGACTTTTCTCCGCCCCATGAAGACAACTGCAACATCTATCTGGGGTAAGATTACAGGCTTCATGAATGGCAGGAAAAAGGCACCGATCGTTCCGGAAGAAGTACCGATGAATTCAGAGTTACTGCAATCTTTAAATCAGATGGGTGTAAATCCAGAAAATCCTGTCCCTGCGCTTCCGCCAACCATTCCTCCGCTGGGTGGCCCCAATCAGTTATAGAAAGAGCTTGACCCTTTGACTAATAATAATAACTTATTTAAATCCGATGTTTTGGGGATGTAAGGAAACTTGTTTTCCGGTTTATTTCATCCCCACTCTATTTGTTAATCCCCTTATATAATAGAGGACTGTTCACCACTTCAAGGTGTACAGTCCTCTATTTTGGGATAACGCACCACCAGCTTGAAAAAACCTCAAGTTTCGTTACGGCCCCTAATTTGTGTTAGAACTCTGCTAAATTCTATAATAAACCCCGCTTCGTCAGTTATAATTCTTTAAAGGGCAGAGCCATTGTCTTGACTCATAATAATACCTGAATAAAAACGATCAATATCAGCAGGCTGAATGTAGTTATTGTTACGACGATCCCTAATGTCATCGAGGTTATATTGGCTAAGATGGGATCTGAAAGAAAGGCAATGAAGAAGAAAAAGGTACAGGCCAGAAGGCCGACTCCAACAGTTGGATATTCCAGAAGCGGTATAAGGCGCTTTAAGGTATAATTCCAAGAATCTGAAGTCTTAGAATCTAAGGGTGGTCTTGAACAAGGGGCAGAAGTGGGGGGGAAACGATCGGGATAGGATGGGGACTTAAAGGGCATTGACATATGGAATACCTCCCTCAGCTCGTCTTATGGCAGCCTTCCCATTTGAGTTGTTGTCCCCATTTCCGACTCCCGCTCGTTCGATGAGAAACTGGGCGATGAGTATACTTACAGCGATAATTAGGTTGCCGGGGACACCTGGGACTTCGAATAATGGGACATTAAATGATGTGTCTGGGCTGCCGTCGAAGGGTGCAAATGGAGCTGAAATGATCAAGGAGACACTCAGATTATCTGGGAAAAGCGGTTCATCCAGTCCGACGGGACCAAAGCCTTGCCCAGGAACAGATCTCTGTGATGAAGACAGAGGGATTTCCCCATTAAGGGCTGAGCGTATCAAGTGATTTAGCTGCGGCATGGTCAAGGTCACAGGATACTGCTCAGGAGCAGGGCGGGAGAGGTCTGGAGGATGAGCCAAAGAACGTTTAAAGAGAAAGGCTATAAAGATATCTAAGCCTGCCACAATCATAGAAGCAAACTGAATTTTTGTTTTAGCCAAAGGAAATATGATGGAACTGACAGGACAGTACAATAGGTTTCGGCGGATAGGGCTTGTCACTAAGATAGAAAAGGAGAAAGGAGTCGCCGGTAACGGTGCTATACAGTCATGTTTGTTGATAACGGCGTTCCCCCTTTCTGCTAGTCATCAGAACCAAGCGCGTATAGTTACCCACCCTCCTAATACAATGACAATAAGAAAGGCAATTAATGTCAAAGGATGCGAGATATCGTTGATAAAATGTGCTCCCTGATAACCGGAGGGTCTCATTACTCAATCACACCTTCTATGATTAGAGATTGGGAGGGAGTTTGATGCCTTTTAACATGTCAGGCGTGATTTGCATTTTCTCCATAGCGTTCCCACCACTGATTTTGTCAAGAATTTGCTGGGCCATGCCTTTAAACTCTTCCGGAATGGGCAGGTCACTGGCAGATGGCATTCCATGCATCGCTGTAGTCAGGGTTAAATTAACCATAGCCATTAGTTTTTCATAGTTTTGCTGTTGAACAAAATAGGCTTTAATTAGAGGGTGTTTGTTCATTAAACGAACTTTTAGATCGAGAAGGGCTAGGGTGTCCTTTTCCGGAACAATTTTACTGAGCATTTGAGTGGTTACAAGCCCGCGTTCTTTTTCTTGATATTGAACAAATGCCTCTTTACTCATAGGATCGGCCATGATAGAAGCCTCGGCAGCTTTTAATGCTTGAACTTCCGGAGTTTGAGACAAGGCTTCTCCTAATTCGCGGGCCTTGATAATGTAATTCATAAGGCTACCTCCTTTTTTCCTTATACCAAAATATGCGTCATCGTGCATACTGGTGTATGATGCGTTCACAAGATCAGTTAGAATGAATGTTGAATGAAGAAGGAAAGTGGTCAAGGATGTAGAATAATTGATAAAGGAAGGAGGGATTTTTAATGCGAACATATCGGCTGGAGATACGCTTAATTCAAGTAGCCGTTGGTCTGGCCTTAATTGTCTTGATTGCGGGTTTTACAGGATTTTGGGGTCAAGGTGAAAAGGCGCCTGTTGTTCCCGTGAATCCTGATTCGACAACAACGAATCCATCACTAAGCAACCCGAAGATTGTTGCCTTAGGAGATTCTTTTACCCTCGGTTATCCTTTGGACCCAGAAAATTCTTGGACTGTGCGCACGGCGGAGGTTCTTCAGGTCCCTGTGATCAATAAGGGGAAATCAAGGCAAACTGCGAAAGACTTGCTTGATCGCTTTGACACAGATGTGGTTGCAGAGAAACCCGGCAGGGTCATCATCTTTGCCGGAATTGGGGATGCACTTCAAGATGTGCCCCTTACCGAAGTCCAGACAAATATTACAGCTATGGTGGAAAAAGCTAAATCTAATCACATTATCCCTATTCTTGCCTTGCCGATCGAGTATCCCGGAGAAAGTGAAAGTATTAATGAGATTCGAGAATGGGAATGGGGTTACGCTCAGCAGGAGGAAATCTTAACCTTAGACTTTTCAAAAGCATTATTTGATACTGAGGGGAAATATTTAACCGGGTTAACCATTAATGATAAGTATCCCAATGCCAAAGGATATAAAGCAATGGGAGACTATGCGGCTCAGGTGCTTAAGTAAAGTGGAAGCTATATTTAAGCTCAGAAGATTTCACAAAGGCTAACAACGTTAACAACGATTAATTAAAAGTTAACTTAACGATTGTTCTATGATTATAAAATATCTTTTTCTAAAAGGCAGGGGCGTAACGAAATTATTTCGTTACGCCCCTGCTAATTCTTTGATGGATCGTATTATGTATAGATGCTTTTTCCTTTATCGCTCCAGCTAAAACGCCCTTAGGCTGGAAGCAACAGACTGATCGAGGCAAATAAGATGAATCCAATGGTACCACCGAGCAACGCGTAGCGGGGGTGCCGCTCCCGGGAAAGGGGCATCAACTCAGCAAAAACGAGTAAGGTCATGGCACCGGCTGCAAAGGCCAGAAAGAAGGCGAGGGAATCTTTTACACCCTCCAGGGCGAGGAGACCGAGCAAGGCACCAAGGGGCGTGAAAAAAGCAATTCCGATGTTAAGCAGAAGGATCTTCCACCAACGGATTTGAGCCATTTTTAAGGGAGCTGTCGTAGCCATTCCTTCAGGAAGATTATGTAACGTAATTCCAAAGGCAATCAAAAACCCCAGACCGGGAGCGGCTTCCTGACTGACTGCAATGGCCATCCCCTCGGGGATATCATGTAAGGCAATACCGGCAGCGACGAGCAGGCCGGTTTTTTTAAGTCTTTGTCGTCGTGACAGAGGGAGGGTGTCATGGGAGACATTGAGGCGAATGTCTGCCAGATACATGAAAAGCAGTCCGAGGACAAACCCTAAGCCTACTTGAATTGGTGGCCCGACCTCCCAAGCCTCCGGGAGCAAATCAATGCTCACAACTGCTAACATCACTCCTCCGGCGCCAGCTAAAAGGGAGGCAAGGATACGCTCTTTTGGTTTGCCAAACATGAGGACAAGAAGGCTGCCAAGCGTAGTAGCCAGTCCGGCAATCATACTGATCCAGACGATCTCGAAGATGTCGTGCATAAGAAGCTCCTTTCTATGTAACATCACGATACCCATATTTATGGCTGAGAGTCGTGCTTTATACGAGAAAGGTGTTGTCCCGTGAGAATATTATTGTTTAGAGTTGCTACTTTGTTTAAACCTTCACATTCCTGGACAGGCTTGTATTAGAGAGAAATGTTTTCGGAAGAGGGGTTTAGGCATGAGAGCTCGAGTTATTATCAGTGCAATTATTATAAGTATGATAGGAATTCTGACATTTGGGGCCTTTGGAGGGCCTATTGCGGTGGGAAGAGCGAAGGTAGAAACATCACTGGCGCAAACACCAGATCAATTAATTCGTTTTCACGTCCTGGCCAATTCAGATAGTGACGAAGACCAAGCCTTGAAGCGGGCGGTTAGAGATGCAATCTTAAAAGACGTTGCACCACAGTTGGCCGCTGCTCAGTCCATAGAAGAATCAAGGCAAATTGTTAAGCAGATTCAGCCGAATATGGAGGGGATTGCACTCTCTGTAATTCAAGCTTGGAACAAGAATTATACCGTTCACACGGAATATGGGCATTTTCCTTTCCCGACTAAATCCTATGGGACCTTAGTGTTGCCTGCTGGAGAATATGAAGCATTGCGGGTGGTAATCGGAGAGGGACAAGGATCAAATTGGTGGTGTGTTCTTTTTCCTGCACTTTGCTTTGTGGACGTCGAGCATTCCACTGCGGTTCAAGTAGATGGAAAAAGTCAGACAGACTACGCTCTGAAAAGCAAGCCAAAGGTTCGTTTTTTCTTTTGGGAGAAGATCAAAGGGCTCTTTTTATAGTAGGAACCTGTACTATTTTTTTGGACAAAGCATAGGTTAGAAAAGAGGGTATAGAAAACTTCAGCGAGTGGAGTTTAAATCACCTTAATAAAAGCCGAAAATTTGTCTGAGGAAGGGGCTAAAAGTATGAAAGTACGGGCGCGAAATTGTATTCTTATGGGGGTTATTTTCCTCAGCTTAATTCTCATGACAGGCTGTGGGACATTGGAGACATTAGTTAAAAAGGATGGAGCCTCCACTCCGCTAGCGGACTGGATAGGAGCGAACGAAGATAAGGGGACCGCTCTTCCCGCAACAACAACCCCTGGAGAGGGCGTGGTGATTGCACTCTATTTCCCGGATACCAGTGGCAAATACTTACTGAAGGAAGAACGGACATTACAAAAGACTGTGAGCATGGCTAGAGAGACGGTCAATCAGTGGTTAAAAGGGCCGATTATGACAGAGACCATGCAGAGCTCCGTTTCCACGGTCACCACCCTGCGGGATATCGCGATTAAAGATAACGTGGTTATTGTAGATTTAAGTAAAGAGTTTATGCAACCTAACTCCAAAGTTTCTCCTGAAGTTGCCTTATATGGACTCGTTAATACATTGACTCAGTTTTCCACAATCAAGCAAGTCCAGATTCGAATTGAGGGGGCTCCTATCACTAAATATGGGACCGTTGCTGCGACAAATCTAGTATACAAGGCAAGTTTAGTTAAGTCGGCAGTTACGGCCAATCCAGTTGTCCCCAATACCGGAACCGGAAACGCGGGCTTAGGAGTAGTCGTACCAAGCAGCGGTACTAACAACAATAGCAATAATACTAATACTAATGGCAATAGCAATAATGCTAACAACAATGCTAGCAATAATAATAACGATAGCAGCAACCAAAATAATAACGAAGCCCTGCCTAATTCTCCGAGCTCAATTAACCTTTTCAATTATCCCCCCAGTTCAACCTAAGCGGAAAGGCTCGGAACACCGGATCTAGTGCGGGGTCGTTGTCCAAACTGGCAGGAAGACGTGGTGTAAACATGGCACGAGGGACGGTTCTTAGTTCAATAATTGACTAAGAACCGTTTTTCGTTTTCTATGCAATTTTTTGTTAATCGTGTTTCATTTTGGTGGACAAGGCTATAATTTATGATAATATAGAATTGTTATAATATTTAGGAAATGAGGGTGGGAATGGCGGTACCAAACGGAGAATTAACAAAACTCTTAGAGCAATTTTTGAGACGTGCTAATATTATTTTGTTTGAACGTGGTCGAGCGGTTCTACAAGACTTGGAAATTTCTGAACTTCAGTTCAATGCCCTTATAAGCATTCAAGAATATGGGCCTCAAACGATGGGCGAATTATGTAAGAGCTTGTTTGTGGCTTGCAGTACAGCAACTGATTTAGCAGACAGAATGGAACTGGTTGAGCTTGTCGAACGTGTTCGAGACGACAAGGACCGAAGGATAGTCAGACTGCATTTATTATCTAAGGGGAAGGCTGCACTGGAAGCAGTGATCGCCGAACGACAAAAATTCTTAAGTGAAGTGCTCAGAGGGTACACAGATCGGGAACACAACGAATTGTCATACAGTTTGGAACTCCTGACAGAACGAATGGAATTAAAGCAGTAATACGATACCCTCGTTTAAGAAAGCTTAAGCGAGGGTATCGTATTTATAATCGACCAGAAAGCAAGGGGACACTTGCCAAGAGAACCCATTCGTGGGAGTTCACGATAAAGCGAGTGCCGATGCTGAAGGGCCAATTTCGCCCAGGTTCACATCCTGCGCCGCCCAGAGGTTGGCGAAATTCCTTCAGCATCTAACGAGCCAGGGAACGGAAACGTGTGTGAACGGGCAAGAGTCCCCTGACTTTCAAAGACCCCAAATCACCCTAAAACGGTCCCCCCGTCTCTAGCCTAGTCGACCAGAAAGCAAGGGGACAATTGCCAAGAGAACACATTCGTGGGAGTTCACGATAAAGCGAGTGCCGATGCTGAAGGGCAATTTCGCCCAGGTTCACATCCTGCGCCGCCCAGAGGTTGGCGAAATTCCTTCGGCATCTAACGAGCCAGGGAACGGAAACGTGTGTGAACGGGCAATTTCCCCTGACTTTCAAAGACCCCAAATCACCCTAAAACATCCCCCCGTCTCTAACCTAGTCGACCAGAAAGCAAGGGGACAATTGCCAAGAGAACCCATTCGTGGGAGTTCACGATAAAGCGAGTGCCGATGGTGAAGGGCAATT
>NZ_FQXJ01000003.1:753672-788952 GCF_900129935.1 Desulfosporosinus lacus DSM 15449
TTGCCAAGAGAACCCATTCGTGGGAGTTCACGATAAAGCGAGCGCCGATGGTGAAGGGCCAATTTCGCCCAGGTTCACATCCTGCGCCGCCCAGAGGTTGGCGAAATTCCTTCAGCATCCAATGAGCCAGTGAACGGGAACGTGGGTGAACGGGCAAGTGTCCCCTGCTTCCAAAGACCCAAAACACACTCTTAAACGTCCCCTCGTTCCAGACCCGTCGACCAGAAAGCAAGGGGACACTTGCAAAGAGAACACATCAGTGGGAGTTCACGCTAAAGCGAGTGCCGATGATGAAGGAAATATTTCGCCCAGGTTCACATCCAGCGCTACCCAGAGGTTGGCGAAATACCTTCATCATCCAATGAGCCAGGGAACGGGAACGTGTGTGAACGGGCAAGTGTCCCCTGCTTCCAAAGACCCCAAAATCTTCATAAAATCTTCAAATCTTCCCTAGATACAACTCAAATATAAACGTTATACTTATATTCAACAGATAAAAGCGGAAAAGTGGTGGTATGAAAATGAAAATCATTTTAGTCGATGATGAACCAGAAATTCTAACTCTTGTAAGAGATTACCTCTCACGGGAAGGATATAGTGTCTTAACAGCAATCAATGGACTTGAGGGAATGGAGTTAATCGAGGGTGAAAAACCGGACCTCGTTTTGTTGGATTGGATGCTTCCGGGAATAAGCGGGCTGGAAATGTGTAAACGTTTGCGGGAGACAAGTACAATTCCTATTATCATGCTCACTGCAAAATCGGAGGAAATCGATCGCGTGCTTGGCTTGGAGTTTGGAGCGGATGATTATATTGTCAAGCCCTTTAGCCTTCGAGAATTGGCAGCCCGAATTAAAACTGTACTTCGGCGCTCATCCGGAGTGTCACAGGAAAGTACCTCTTCAGTCATAATTCGAGGGGAGATAAGCTTGGACGTCTCAAGCCATAAAGTCTTAAAACGAGGGCAGGAAGTCTTACTGACTCCAACGGAATTCAACATTTTACATTTGCTCGCAACACGCCCGGGTACCGTATACAGTCGTCTGCAGCTCCTGCGTCAAGCGATGGGGGAGGAATATCTCTACTATGAGCGCTCTATTGACACCCACGTCTCAAACTTGCGCAAGAAAATTGAGGACAATCCCAGTGAACCAAAGTATGTCGAAACTGTGTTTGGCGTAGGGTATCGGTTCGGTGAGGGCTTGTGACCTTACGACGAAAATTTATAATAGGGCTTATAGGCATGGTTTTTTTTATGGCGATTTTCTTCACCGGAATTGCCCTTACCTCAACCCAAGCGTTGCTCGGACACGCTGAAACCTATGTACAACAAGCTTATGGTGAGAGTTGGAAGCGGCTTTTGAGTGGCTACTATGAAGCCCGTGGCAGCTGGGATGGAGCCCAAGGATACGTTGCGAAAATTAATGAGGCAGAACGAAGGTTTGGGTCTATAACTGAAGGAAACGAGACAGAAAGAAAACTGGTAACCTTTATCGACGGAATTCCCGTCGTGCGGGCAATGCCTGAGTCGGATCTGAAATTTAGCAGACCTCGTCGGGATGGCCCGCCTTTTTGGGTATTTGACCTAGAAGACAAGGTTGTAGTCGACTCGCGCAATGAAGATTTTGGCAAACCCCTCTCTCAGTTTCCTTCAAATAGCAAAATCATGAAACAACGAGAAGAAATCAAGGTGAAAGACCAAACAGTAGGCTATTACTGGCAGGAAAACCCTTTGATTACTAATAATAAACTTGCCAAAACAATTGGAACTTCGATTATCCAGGCTATGCTTATCGGATTGACGATCACATCTATTGTCGCTTTACTCTTGGGAATGTTATTGACCCGACATTTCACTAAACCTCTAAACCATCTGATGGAAGCCGTTCGGAATGTAGGAAAAGGAGATTTGTCTTCGCGGGTTCATGTGAAGGGAAAAGGTGATATCGCGATCTTGGCTCAGGACTTTAACCGAATGACTGAACAATTGGCTCGCAATGAGGAAGTGAGACGTAACATGGTGGCAGATATTGCCCATGAATTGCGAACTCCGCTTTCTGTTATCCTTGGAAAACTGGAATCGATCCAAGAAGGAGTTCTCCCTTCAACTCCGGAAACGATTCTTCCCATTCAGGATGAAACTTTGAGACTGATTCGTTTAGTCCGGGATCTTCAACAGTTAAATCTTGCGGAAGCCGGAAAATTACCCATGGCTCTAAAACCTGTAAATCTAAGAAAGTTAGTGGAACGGATTACAGAGCAATTCGCGATTGAATTCGAGGAGCGGGAGTTGCATGCTGAAATCTTGGGAGAGGTACCTGAAATTATTGGCGACCCGGATCGTTTAACTCAGGTCTTTGTCAACTTGATAGGGAATGCTCTTTTACATACACCGCCAGGCGGAACTCTTCGCTTGGTCTTGACAGAGCAAGAAATGCTTGCTGAAGACGGGATGGGCACCGAGGGGACTCCCCATCGTTTACGGAATGTCTTCCGTCGTAAAGGGGAAAAGATAGAGAAGCCCGAAAAACCGGAGGAAGCCAAAGAATCCGGAGAACCAAAAGAAGTGAAGCCAAGGGTCTTTAAAAAGAAAGATGATTTGAAGTTTAATAGTTGGGTACAAGTAACGGTTGAGGATTCCGGAGAAGGAATTCCGGAAGAAGAACTTGAGCATATTTTTGACCGCTTTTATCGAGTAGATAAAGCTCGAGAGCGGGAAAGTGGTGGAACCGGTTTAGGGTTGGCGATTGCTAAAGAATTCATCCATGCTCATGGCGGCTCAATTCAAGTAAAAAGTAAACTGGGTGCAGGGAGCTGTTTTAGAATTCTATTACCCATAAGGCAGAATGTGAAAACTCAGCAGATACTCAGCTAATCCTGACAAGATCTTAAGAAGTTTATCGTTGTTTGATCATAATACTGTGATATCCTGATTAGGAATTTTATCCAGTAAGTAATAGGCATCTATCGAAAACTTCTGACGGAGTTCCCCTGAATAGTTAAGTTAAAACTCAGTTGAGTTGAAAACCACTGTTTAAGTACATAAAAAGGAGAGAGAGCATGAACAAAAAATGGGTGTCCATAGGGATTTTAAGCGTTTTGGTCTTGGGAGGAGGGTATTGGGGTTATAAGAAGTTTACGGCTAAACCGGCAGTGGTTGCTAACATCACAGCAAAAGCAGAAATCGGAGATGTAAGCAAGGTGATTACTGCAACAGGAACGGTTAATTACCCGCAGTCGATACCGTTACAGTTCTCCAACAGTGGAGATGTGACCAGGGGACAGGTGGTTGAGCTGAATTTCAAGGTCGGTGATACAGTGAAAAAAGACCAAGTTCTTGCTAAGATTGATGATACAAACCTTAAAGCTGATGTCGTGCAGCAGCAAGCCAACTTAGCGGCCACTGAGGCTAAGCTTCAATCCCTTTATGATGGATATAATGAACAAACGAAAGCTCAGGCTCTGTCGGATCTTGCAAAAGCACAGACGAGTTTAACCACATCACAGCAGGATGCGGATCCGGCTTATTTGGCAAACCAAGTTACATTGGCTAATGAGAGAGTTAAACAGGCTAGTGATATTTTAGCTAAGGCGCAGCAGAGCGGAGACACGTCGTCTATACAATCTGCTCAAAGCACATTGAACGATGCATTATCTAACTTAACAACGGCCCAAAATGCGCAAAATGGAGGCGCGGCTAAGGCTTTAGAAGCTGCTCAAGCGGATGTTACGGCTGCGCAATATAAAGTGAAACAGCAAGAGGCCGGCCCGACAGTTGCAGACAAAGCTTCGGCTCAAGCCAGTATTACACAAGCACAGGCTCAACTTGACAGTACGGAGGCAAAATTATCAGGAGCTACCATAGTTGCGCCTACGGATGCCATCGTTATCGATTCCAATTTACAACTTTACCAATATACAACAGATGATTCCAAAATTACGATCACGCCTTCAGGAACTACTGGGAGTAGTCTTGAAGTGAATGCGTCAATTGATCAGGCCGATATTGCTCAGGTCAAAGTAGGACAGAAAGTGGATATTACTCTTGATGCCTACCCAGATGACCATAGCAGCGGAGTGGTGAGCTTAGTTGCCCCTCAAGGAACAACTACTTCAAATGTTACAACCTTTGAAGTTACGGTGACAGTAGAACAAGCCAGTGATAAGCTTCGGTCGGGAATGAATGCTAATATTGACATTATTGTAGAAGAGGCCAAGAATGTTTTAACAGTGCCAAGTGAGGCGGTCAAAACTAGAGGGGATGAAAAAGGCGTTATGGTTCCCATGGGTGCAAATGATACTCTTGCGGGACAAGAAGACTCGTCTTCTCAGTCTGAAACTCAACCTAAGGTTGTCCAAAAATCTGGCAGCGGACAGACCGGAGCCAATGTACAATTTATCCCAGTGGAATTTGGCTTAGATGATGGAACAAATGTAGAAGTCAAGAGTGGTTTGACAGAAGGGCAAGAGGTCATTACCATTGTTGGTACATCCGCAACAACAAAGGCTTCTACTGGAGGAGTTTTAGGTGGCGGAGGTGGAGCAGCCAGACCAGGGGGTGCAACTGGTGCGGTAAGAGTCAGATAGAGACTTATTCATGCAATTCAATAGAGGTAAGGTAAGGTCAGTTCCGTTCCGTTCCGTGGTAGCAATTAGTTAAGGGACCTCGTTGAACTTGCTTTTAGCGGATACTTCAGGAGGGATGTTATGATAAATCTTAAAGGAATTAAAAAAATCTACGCTAACGGTGATATCAAAGTTGCGGCGTTAGGCGGAGTAGACTTGCATGTAGGAGAGGGTGAGTTTGTAGCCATTATGGGGCCTTCCGGTTCCGGCAAGTCGACCATGATGAATATTTTAGGATGTTTGGATACACCAACAGAGGGAGAGTATTTTCTCGATGGAACGGATGTTGCAAAGGCGACCGGTGATGATTTATCCGTAATCCGCAATCGCAAGATAGGTTTTATTTTTCAAGGTTTTAATCTTCTTCCTCGGACCATGGCTGTAGAAAATGTAGAACTTCCTATGCTTTATGCGGGAACGGGAGGGAAAGAAAGGCGCACTCGGGCCATTGCGGCCTTGGAATCTGTCGGTCTTGGCGAACGAATTCATCACCGTCCTAAAGAATTATCCGGTGGGCAGCAACAGCGGGTTGCCATCGCCCGTGCACTGGTCACAAACCCTTCGATTATATTAGCGGATGAGCCTACGGGGAACCTGGACAGTCGGTCCAGTGAAGAGGTTATGGCGATCTTCCAACGCCTGCATGCCCAAGGAAATACGATTATCATCGTAACCCATGAACCGGATATTGCAGAATTTACAGAGCGGATTGTGCGTTTCCGAGACGGTCATATTGAAGGAGACGAAATAGTTAAAAATCCGCGTAAGGCTCAAGCGCAAGTCATCGGGGAGGAAGGAGGACCAGAGTGAACTTTTTAGAAAGTATCCGAGTCTCTCTCAGGGCTTTACGAGCAAATAAACTCAGGTCATCCTTGACGATGCTGGGGATTATTATTGGAGTGGCGGCTGTCATTGCCATGGTTGGAATCGGCAATGGAGCGACTGCTTCGATCACTTCCCAGATTCAGGGCATGGGCTCGAACCTGCTTACAATTAGTTCGGCACAAGCGTTTTCCGGAGGAGTTAGTGGGGGTGCAGGGAGCTCAGCGAGCTTAAGCATGACAGATGTGTCCAAGATAGAAGTAGGAACGGCTATTAAAGCTGTTGCACCGGTTGCGAACACCAGTGCTCAAGTGGTCTTGGCCTCCGGAAACACTTCCACGAGTATTACCGGCACGACTGAGGACTATGCAATTATTAAAAATGTCACAATTGCACGCGGACGTAATATTACTGAGCAAGACGTTAACAGCAGTGCCAGAGTCGCAGTACTCGGCCCAACCGTCGTGGAAAACCTGATGGGTGATGTGAATGCTGATATCATTGGGAAGAATATTAAAATTAACAATGTACCGTTTCAAGTCATCGGAGTGACTACAGCTACAGGATCAACAGGAATGTCCAGCAGTGATGATATGATCACCGCACCTATCACTACCATCCAAGCGCGCTTAATCGGAAAGAAAACGGTACGCAATATTCTGGTCTCAGCGACATCCGAGGACCTTATGCAAATAGCACAAGATAGTATTACGGCAACCTTGCGAAAAGCTCATAAAATCCAGGAAGGTAAAGATGACGACTTCAGGGTTCAGAATCAGGCTGACATGTTAGAAGCTATGCAAAGTGTAACTCAAACCTTGACCATGCTCTTGGGCGGAATTGCAGGTATTTCCCTCCTGGTCGGGGGAATTGGAATCATGAATATCATGCTCGTTTCCGTTACCGAACGAACTCGGGAGATTGGGATACGGAAAGCGATCGGAGCTAAAGGAATGGATATTCTTCTGCAGTTTCTTATTGAGGCTGTCGTACTTAGTATCTTGGGGGGCGGTATAGGCATCGCCCTCGGCTATGGAGGATCGACCTTGGCGGGGAAGGCCTTGTCAATGGATACCAGTATTTCCTTGACTTCAGTGGCGATGGCTTTCGGCTTCTCGGCCGCCATCGGCATTATCTTCGGCGTCTTCCCGGCACGTAAAGCTGCCGCGATGGATCCAATAGACGCATTAAGGTTTGAATAAATGGGGTCTTGTGAAAGATAGGGGAAATTGCCCGTTCACCCACGTTCCCGTTCACTGGCTCGCTGGATGCTGAAGGAATTTCGCCAACCTCTGGGTGGCGCAGGAAGTGAACCTGGGCGAAATTGGCCTTCAGCATCGGCGCTCGCTTGATCGTGAACTCCCACGAATGGGTTCACTTGGCAATTGTCCCCTTTCTTTCGGGTCGACTGGGCTGGGAATGGGGGGGACGTTTGAGAGTGCGTTTTGGGTCTTGTGAAAGTCAGGGGAAATTGCCCGTTCACCCACGTTCTCGTTCACTGGCTCGCTGGATGCTGAAGGAATTTCGCCAACCTCTGGGAGGCGCAGGATGTGAACCTGGGCGAAATTGGCCCTTCAGCATCGGCACTCGCTTTATCGTGAACTCCCACGAATGGGTTCACTTGGCAATTGTCCCCTTTCTTTCGGGTCGACGGGGCTGGGAATGGGGGGGACGTTTGAGAGTGCGTTTGGGGTCTTGTGAAAGTAAGGGGAAATTGCCCGTTCACCCACGTTCCCGTTCACTGGCTCGCTGGATGCTGAAGGAATTTCGCCAACCTCTGGGAGGCGCAGGATGTGAACCTGGGCGAAATTGGCCCTTCAGCATCGGCACTCGCTTTATCGTGAACTCCCACGAATGGGTTCACTTGGCAATTGTCCCCTTTCTTTCGGGTCGACGGGGCTGGGAACGAGGGGACGGTTCGAGAGGCTGTTTGGGGTCTTTGAAAGCCAGGGGAAATTGCCCGTTCACAAGAATTCTTGGATGCTAAAGCTACGTAAGAAAGGAAGAAATTTCGTGATAAAAAAGAAACGGACTCAAAAGGTTTTAAGTATCCTGATGATGGCTTTTTTGCTGATCGGTATGTTGCCGGGGATGTTGCTTGCTGCTACTGAGAGTGGTACTGATAGTAGTGGTGAGAATTACACTACTTTAAGAGGGCTGACGTTTGTGTCTGAGGAAGAATCGAGCGTGGTTATTGGGGAGCCGACGGATGTTGAGTTTAAGTTAAATCGTATTCCTACCAGTAAACTTTTTACAGGATCGGTCAATGCGACTCTCACAGATCCGGAGGGTAACGTGACTTACTATTCCGTATCCGGAGGTGGCGGTTATTACAATCTTTCCGACCTTACCTTGTATAAGCCCGGAGATTATACGCTCAAAGTTAGTGCTGTTTCTCCAAACAAGGGCTCGGCAACCGGGACGATAAAGGTTGTAGATGCAGTAGTAACGGCAGAGGGTTCCCTCGTGGTTAATGCCGAAAATTCGCTGAGTGTAAAGCTTACGGATTCGGAAGGGAATGTTTTGGACCAAAGGTCAGTGACCGTGGATGGAACGGCCGTGGATGCCAGCCCGGCAACCCAGAGTTATACCACCTTAAGTGATGGAACCTTTCTCCTTAACATAACTCCGGAAAAAGCGGGCAATGTTGATATTATCTTTGGTGGAAAGATCATTAGTTCAATATCCGTTGCTCCGGCTTTTGAAGCGGGTAGCCGTATTGGTTCCAACGCTCCTGATAATGTAGCCCTTTCGGTTGAAATTGCCAAACAAGGCTGGACGAGTGCTTCGAATGTAATCTTGGCAAGAGATGATCAGTTTTCGGATTCTCTCGCCGCGGCTCCGCTTTCGAAAAAGCTGGATGCTCCGATTCTTATGACGGGTTCTTCGACCTTAGATGATCGGACCTTAGCTGGACTTCGTGAGTTAGGTGCCAGGAACATATATATTGTTGGCGGAACAGTCGCTATTGCTCAGGGGATCGAAGATAGTTTAAGTAAGGATTATACGGTTACTCGGATTGCCGGATTACAAGGATATGATACGGCTGCCCTGATCTCTGCCCAAGTGGGGATCGATTCCACTCGGACCGTATATCTTGCTAATGGGTCTGCCATACCTGATGCCATCGCGATTAGCGCTTTTGCAGGGGCGCAAGGAAACCCGATCTTACTTACAGATAAAGATGTCTTGCCACCTTCTACGCTCCAAGCTTTAACAAACCTTAATGCGACAAATGTCGTCCTCCTCGGAGGAACCGCAGTTATCAGTAATGCGGTGGAAAACCAACTAAGTTCCGGGTTTTTAGTCAAACGCTGGGGAGGCCATGATCGTTACGATACCCAAAGCATTATCTTTCAAAATCTCCTTAACAAAGAAACTCCTCAGTCTCCTCTTTACTTTACATCAGGTCTGGTTCGCCAAGATGATGTCAGTTGGGGGAAACCCTATGCAGATGCCTTGTTAACGGCTGCTTTAGCGGCTAAAAACGGGGGGATTGTGGCAATGACTGAACCGAATACCATCCCTTCGGGTCTTAACTTTTTCTTGCTATTCAATAAAGGGTATATTCCAAAGTCAGTTGTCGTGGGTAACAATAGCGGGGTCTCATATAATGTGGAGCAACAACTTCAACAAATGCTGAACCATTAATAGAATACCTTGCAAAGAATAGCTTACAAGAAGCGCTTACCAAAAAATCGCCTAAACTCTCAAGTTAGTTTAGGCGATTTTTTGGATTGTTTCTTAGAGTCATTGACACTTGTTGACTAAAGCCTAGGGGAACCCTTGAAATAACTTCTTTTGCTACATCATTAAGAAACCAATCATTCTCCAGAATGGAATGAGTATCGTGAAAACAAATATCATAGTCAATATAGTTTTTACTGCTTGGAACTTAACAAAATCGGATAACTTTACGATTCCAAAGGAGAAGAAGATTAGGTATAGGACATATTCATAGGGCAGTATAATTGCGTCTACGGCTATTTGGATGAACATGTACCAGGCGGCGGGGTTAATGCCAAAGCTCATAGCGATTTCAGTGAGTGGTAAGGTGAATGCTGACATGATTGCTAGGGGAGTCATTAAAAAGTTCAGACTAAAGATCATGGTATAGACGGTGCCGAAAATAAACATAATCCCTTTACCGGCGAGTATCGGCATGATGACCGAAGCGACAACTTTCCCTAGGCCTAAGGCTCCGGCCGTTGTTCCAATACCCATACAAGCTGCGGTAAAGATGGCCATTCCGTAATTGACGTTTTTGAGATCTTCATTAGTGGCTACGCTGAGCCCGGGGAAATAGAGTAACATGGGGAAGATTATAAAGCCCCAGCCAGCCTCTATTTTATGGTATTGAGTGGTTAAGAGAAAAGCAAAGAGCATGACACTCATAATTAGAACCTTTTTCTCATCAAAGGACATTTTTCCTAATTTCTCTAATTGGCTCTTAAAATAGTCTTTTGCATTGATGGGTACTGAGGGTTTAAACATTTTGGTGATGATCCAAAACATAAAGGCATAGAAAAGAATGTTTATACTATTGTACATAAGGTATTGAATCCAGGTTAAATTTACTTCTCCAGCGACACCTTTACCTAAACCTGTCAGCAAACCATAGTTGGCGTTGAAGATGAACCATCCCGGAAGCAGTGATGAAATGGCTGCAGCCATAGTTATTCCGGCTGTTTCTTTGCCTACCTTAAGATTTAAGGCTTTGCAAAGGCCATAAGCTAAAGCTGCCAAAGGGAAAACGGTATTTCCGGGAATTAAGAGAAAGAGTATTACTCCGGCTATGGCTAATCCCCAAATGATACCATTATAACTTGCTCCGGTCAGCAAGATGGAATTGTACGCAATTCGCTTGAGCAGGTTGGTGCGCTCCATAACGTTGGCCAGAAATAAACCTCCAATGATAAACCATGGAATATAGGTAGACCATGGGGAAAAAACGGCTGCAGCAGGTGCATGGGCGATGACCACATAGGCAACGGGTAATAGAATTGAAACCGCAGTCTGATTTATGTTGCAAAAATAAAGGTTAGAATTGCGAAGAGAGTTATTACTAAATACAATCTGATCTGGGGAGTAAAGAGTTCGTTGGTTGGGAAAAGCAGAATCGCGAGTGGCAGAATAAACGTCATAATCATGATTGCTAAATTCTTCATACTCATGGGTTGTTTTTCTGTTTGAACTGACATGCCTTAACCTCCTAAATTATTATTCTGAAAACGCGTCGTTGCTATGCTTTTAATCAATTCCGAGACACCCACTTCTTTAAGTGGGTGTTCCGATATCTACTTCGGTGGGGGTAGAATCCCCTACCGAAGCCCCGATGTTCAGCTTTAGCTGAACGAGTTCACTTTAGTTTTGACTCCATCCTTTCTTTATAAGGTGATGATCAAAGACTTGCTCTGGTTATGATATAAGAAGCACTCCCTTGGTTTGTGAAGGTTAGTTCAAGCACAGTTTAGTTTGTTTTATACCTTTTGACCAACAATGTTTTATTGAGAAGATACCAACTATTTATTGTGCTAATGATTCCTATTAAAAAAACTAATAAGTTTTTGTCCGCTTTACCTTCCCAGCTTGACCGTGAATGAAATACCTGTGCGGCTTCCTCGGGGTCTTAATACTAACGAATAGTGCATTTAGATGGAAGCGTTTGCTGGGGCACAAAGAGAGTAGGGGATTTAGCTATTAGTAGCCAAATCCCCTACTCTCTTTACTTGGTGGAAGATTCCAGGCGTCTTTACAAAGATTAATTGTGACGCAAACATGAAATCATTGTTTGTGATAATTGTTGCAAATCAAATATACTCGGCATATAGATAATCTTCACTGCTACTTTGATGGGAGAGTTTAATAGGGTGGTTTAGTTGTTATATAGTTTTTGTAAATCTCCAGAAGATCTTGGCCTGCAGATGATAGAGGATGGTGAGTAGAAACTAGCCACCCAAAATCTAAGCTCGGGCTATCTTTAATCGGTATTGCGACGATTGATTTTTCATGATAGAGGTTAAAATCAGTGATCGTTGTAATGCCAACGGCTTTGCTATGGATGATGGTTTTCAGGTAGATTTCTCTGCTATTCGTTTTCACAATGATATTTAATCGGCTTAAATCCCCAAACATATGAGTTAAGATTTCTAAATAGGGTTTTAGGTTATAGGCCACGATTGGGTGATTTATTATCTCGGATTTTTTAAACATTATCTTCCTGGCTAAGGGAGATGATTTAGCAACACAAGCCAAAAATTCATAACTGTTGAGTTTTTCAAAGTGAATATTGTTGTTTTTTAGGTGTTGATGATCATAATGATCTGGTAAATTAACAATTCCTATATCCAAATACCCTTCACTAAGCTTCGCTACAATTTCATCAGGTGTTTGTTCTTCAATATGTATATTAATTTCAGGATGGTCTTTTCGCAATAAATCCAAGATGTGGGATAAGTAATTACTCATGAAGGGAGTCGCGCCAATGCTCAATTTATCACTTGAATTTGGACTGCCAATACTGGAATAGGGTGCGATACTTTCAAGTAATTCCTCGTATTTAAAAATAACCTCTTTTGCTTTTTCTACAGCCATATTACCAGCCTCTGTTAGAGATACTCCTTGGCGACTGCGCCGAAGCAAAGCAACATCCAAGTCTGCTTCGAGTTTCTGAATAGCTTGGCTTAAGCCTTGTTGAGAAATGAAGAGATGCTCTGCAGATAGTGTTATGGATTTTGTTTTTGCTATATCAACTAAATAATAGAGATGCTCTATACGCATGGTAAGACACCTTCCTCAACTAGTTACACTTTTTTGCATTTACCATATCTAAGCTATGTTTAGATAATTATACACATTATATGTCTCATTACCTAGTACCACTCATGAAATTAAAAAATGAAAGGGAGGAATTTTCTAAGTTTGCATGAAGTTTGGTCGTCCAAGAAGATGTAGTATTAAATTTAAATTAAAAGGAGAAAAAGATTATGAAACAATATTTAGAAACTCAAAAGCATTTAATTACCTTGCAGCACGAATCTGAAGAGAAGTTTTTAGCTGAATTCAGAGCAGGGAACTATACTTTAGAAAATCCTTATGTCGTTAAAAATCCATATTTGATTAACCCACTGGCCGCAGTGATTTGTTTTACTACCGAAGAAGAAGTCGCTGTAAAAGTAACTGTAAAAGGTAAAGCAGTAGAAGGGAATATAGAACATGATTTTGCTGCTGCTAAGGAGCACGTGCTGCCCATTTATGGCTTATATGATGCTTATGAAAATACCGTCGTTTTAACACTGGAAAATGGTAATACAGCTGAGGTCAGAATTGAAGTTGAAGAATTAAAGGTTAATAAAGCTTGCGCTTGCGATACCACATATGAGTACTTTGGCAAAGATATTATGATTATATCAACTGCTACTCCTCTCATTGATTCCGCCAGAACTTGCGGTTTTGATTATAAGGGTGATTTAAGATGGGTGATGACAGAAAAAGCAAGCTGGGATATTAAACAATTATCTAATGGAAGGCTCTTAGTAAGTTCTTACCGCTCAATGCAAAAGCCATACTATACTGTGGGACTTATGGAGATGGGCTTCTGTGGTAAGATCTACGCCGAATACAGGCTGCCGGGTGGATATCACCATGATGCCATAGAATTAGAAAACGGTAATCTATTAGCTGCTTCGGATAATAATTTCGATGAATCTGTTGAGGATTTTGTCGTTGAAATTGATAGAGAAACCGGGGCAATCGTTAAATCCTGGGATCTGCTCAAGATATTGCCGAGAGAACAAGGCAAAGCAGGAGACTGGAATCACCATGACTGGTTCCATAATAACGCCGTTTGGTATGACAAACCCACCAATTCCATTACTATGTCCGGACGGCACCAGGATGCAGTCATTAACTTTAACTATGATACCGGCAAGTTAAACTGGATTATTGGTGATCCTGAAGGCTGGGGAGAAGAATGGCAAAAATATTTCTTCAAAAATGTAACTAAAGGAGACTTTGACTGGCAGTATGAGCAGCATGCAGCTAGAATTTTACCCAACGGAGACGTTTTCGTGTTTGATAACGGAACTTATAGATCCAAAACCGCGGACAATAGGGTGTTGCCAAATGATAATTTCTCCAGAGGGGTTATATACAGAATAGATACTGACAAAATGGAAATAGAACAAGTCTGGCAGTATGGCAAAGAAAGAGGATCAGAATTCTATTCTCCGTATATCTGCAACGTGGATTACTATGGTGAAGGACACTACATGGTACACTCAGGCGGCATCTCAACCTTTAGAGGGAAGCATACCGATGATTTAGGGGCCATGCAGATAAATAAACACAAAGGTGAGCACATCCACTTGACCTTGGAATCAATAACTGTAGAATTGCTCAACAATGAAGTTAAATATGAATTAATGGTTAAAGGCGGCAACTACTATAGAGCCAGAAGACTTGCTTTATATGATGAAAAAACTAACTATGGACTGGGTAAAGGTAAATTGTTAGGTGGTTTTGGAGTTAACTCTGAATTCGGCCTGAAGGTTAAGTTTAAAGAAGCCGGTGTGGAACTGCCGGAAAAATATGCTGTCTCCTTAGTGCTTGAAGAAGATAGATTGGCCCTGCGCGGCACATTTGTGGAAGGGTCCCAGGTGTTGCTGGAATTCAAAGGTGTGGATAGTTCTAAGTTTTACTCAGTCCCCACTGATGTGCATGACATCACAGCCGCATGTATATCCTTTGAAGAACAGAAGGAAAATGATGTGCAGTACTATGTGAGCAGGGAAGGTTTGTCCGGAGAATTTGATCTTTATTTGAATATTGATAACCAGAAGTACGATATAAAAGCATCAGTAAAACTATAAATAGTTGCTTAGTGGGAGTGGTCTGCCGTTCTATGGCAATCTTGGCGAAGAAGAGGCAGACTCTCTCACCGAAGTTTCTGGTTCAACTTTAGTTGATCGAGTTCACCGGTAGAGATTAGGAGGTGTAAAAAATGGAACTCAAGAAAATTAATGCCGACTTTTTTAACAAAGCAATTTATGATAACAATGAGGCCTGCGTTGTTGCATTTACCAGGCATGATTGTCACGTATGTAAAGAAGTTGTACCCAGGTTGGAAGAAGTTTCGGAAGAGTATCAAGATAAATTATCATTTTACGCTCTGGATGTTGAGCAGGATAAAGCTCTGTTTAAAAGTTTTTCCCTTAAAGGTGTTCCTCAGCTCTTGTTTTTTAAGGATGGAGAGTTTTATGGAAAGTTAGCAGGGGATGTTGAGGAAGATGACATGGTAGAAAAAATTGAAGAGCTAATATAAGAGGTTAAGGCTTAAGACAGCTTATCTGCGTTGCGGATAAGCTGTCTTAAATTTCACGACCTGAGTGTATTTGGACTATTGTAAAACATAAGGGGAAAATACAAAAAATGCCTTTCCAATTAAAGGATAATAATGGGATACATGGAATATATATTGTTGTAGCGTGAGCAGTGAAATAAAGAATTTACAGTTCATTAATAGAAGGAGGCAGTATTAAAGGGTTATGAAAGTCTAAAGAATAGCGGGGTAAGAAAGGGTGGATGGAAATTGTTAAGGAAGATTCGCCATTTGAACATTGTGGTTGTATGTATGCTCTTTTTACAATTGCTGGTTTATCCAGTCAATACTTTAGGAAGCGAAAAATCTGTTATCACGGTTGAGCAGGCAGTCCAGACGGTCAAAGATAACTTTAGTATTCCTGAGAATTATACGCAACTTAGTACCGGATATAATGAGTATAACGACCGTGCCACCTATTCATTAAATTGGCATGCAGTTGAACAACCGGGTGGGAGTTTCAATGCAGAGGTTGATGCAATCAGCGGGGAGATTTTAAACATCAGTCAATGGAACGAACAACTCAAGCCTTCATTTAAGCTCCCTGTCTTGTCCTCAGAAGATACTTTAAAAATAGCCACTGACCTGGTTGCCAAATTGGTTAGTAAGCATCAATCAGAAATGCAACTTGTAACAGATAAGCAACAAGTCTTCCTATTAAATAACTCTCAACCCTTTACGTACAATTTCCGCTGGATTCGAATCGTTAACGGTGTTCCCTTTCCTGAAAACGGGGTAAACGTGAGTGTTAGTGGAGAAGACGGGCGGGTTATAAACTATAACTATAATTGGACAGAGGATCTTGTCTTTCCGGTTGCCTCAAATATCGTTTCTCCTGAAAAAGCACGTCAAGTTTTTACAGATACGCCGATGCTCGAATTGCAGTATTTTTTGCCTCCGGTCATGAATCCCCAGACCAAAGAACCTCAACGGATACTCCTCGTTTATCAGTTAACCAATAAATACTACGGAGGAGCTGTGGATGCCTTGACCGGGAAGCCTGTAACCCTTGATAAACCGGCCCTCGCGTATAAATCATCGAGCTCAGCAGGCAGTATCTCGGAATCAGTAGCAGTATCAACAGCATCAGCAGCTTCAAAGATCCTGTCGACTGAGGCCGCTTCTGAAGTCTCAGAACCCTCAACGAGCCAGGATAAGGAAGAGAGCTCTCCACAAATCAGCCAAAGTGAAGCAATTGAGATCGTTAAGAAAATGGTTACTATCCCCAAGGATTTTGTGCTTAGGAATTCCAGTTTAAATCCTGACTGGCAAAATCCCACTGAACAAGTCTGGGAGTTACAGTGGAATACTGAATCCTCCGATACGGAAGAACAACGTTATCTTAGTGCTCGCGTAAATGCTAAAACGGGGGACTTGATTGGTTTTAATCGATCCTATGGATCAAACCAAGATGACAAATCTAAGCCTCTGAACCGTAAAGAAGCCCAAAAAATAGCGGATAACTTTCTTAAATCTACACAGCCTGAGCGCTTTGAGCTCGTTAAAGTGGAAGCGGAAGACTTCTATGGAGGAAAAATGCCTCCCAATATTCAGATATTTAACTATGTTAGGGTTGTCAACGGTATTCCTGTTTCCCGTAACGGAATGTACTTGTTAGTAGATACAGTTGCTAAGCAGGTCGTCAATTATGAAATGAACTGGAATAACCAAGAATTCCCCAGTTCCTCGAACGCTCTGTCTCTCAATGAGATAACAGAACGGTTCTTAAAAATAAGTCCCTTGGCTTTGAGATATTCCTTGATCTTCTATCCCAATGGGCAGCCGGAAATCCGCTTGGCTTATCAACCGAAGTTAGACTATGACATGTACGTTCCGGCTATCCTTGATGCCAAAACCGGTGACCCGATGGATTGGTATGGAAGACCTCAATCCCAGTGGTCTCGGGCCATTACCTATCAGGATATTCAAGGTAATTATGCGGAAAAGGAAATAGGCATTATGGGTCTGACAGGAGCCTTTGGAGAATACGGAGAAAATTTCCGTCCGGATGAGAAAATCACCGCGGGCTCACTTTTGCGGGCGATGCTTACTGCAGAAGGGAATTATCGAGATCGGGTTTTGAGCGATGAGGAAGTCCTAGATATTGCCGAAGATCGCGGCTGGCTGCCTGAGGGTGTGAAACTGGAGTCTGAATTAAGTCGAGAGGATCTATCTAAAATAATGATTCGGCTCATTAATATGGAACCATCAGCGAAGGTTAAAGGCATATATTCTGTACCCTTTACAGACGCAGATACGATTAATCAGGATTCACTTGGATATATTGCACTTGCCTGGGGGTTAGGTATTCTAAAAGTTGATGAGAATACTCTGCACCCCGATCAAGTCGCAACACGAGCTGAAGCCGCCTATGCTTTAGTCCATGCCTATACAGTGGAGCGACCAGTAATTAATTACATGAAATAGAATTAGAAGAGAAGAGCTGTTTAACAAAGAAAAGGATGAAACGGTAAAATATAAATAATATAATATAATATAATATAATATAATATAGTAAGTTTTGCCTGTCATGAATGTGACAGGTTTTTTCTATTTAATAAGGGTTTGCCAATTTATCGAAAAGTCAAGACTTTGCAAGGGTTTACGGGTAGTTTTCTTAATATGTGCATGAAAAAACAGCCTTCGCGTCAAAAACCGTGTACATGGAGTTAACATCAAATGTTGCACCGGTGCAACATTTGGCCTCTCTTCCCCGACGGGGGGAGTAACTCACTGATTCGGTCAGCCATTTGAGCCACTCTCCATGGGGTACTAGCTCTTTGGTTTACGTCACAAAATTTTTTTTTATTAGACTATATAAAGCAGGGAATAGCTAAGGGAATGGAGAAATAAATTAAAATTGGACTAGTCAACCAGGCCAAAAAGGATTAACCTAACATAAGATAGATAGATCGAGTAGGCTTGTGGCTTGTTAAGGTTTAGAAAGGTGATTTTTGATGGAGCTAGATCGAAAAAGCGGTGTGCCCTATTACATCCAGCTTAAAGAGCAGATTCGGCGGCGAATTACCCAAGGGATTTGGCCGGCAGGGACAAAACTCCCACCGGAACGGGAGTTAGCTAAAAGCATAGCTGTCAGCCGAAATACCGTGAGCCAAGCCTATAAGGAATTGGAGAGTGAAGGGATTCTATGCTCGACACGGGGTAAAGGGACCTTTGTTGAGGATACAGCCTTGATCATGCAGCAGGAAAGTCGCAAAGAGAAAGTTTTACGGATCGTTGATTTAGCTATGGAGGAAGCGGTAGGACTCGGATTCTCTATTGATGATTTTGTGTCCTTCGTGCATGTGCGGGGGATGGAGAAGAAAGATCTGCTTTCGCGCATGAAAGTGGCATTTTTAGTGAGTAACCCCGAGCAACTGGCAGATGTCAATTGGAACCTTGGTCCAGGTGTGAGTCTCGTGCCATTACTTCTTTCTGAACTTCAGGAATCCCCCCGAGCACAGGAATGTTTAGCGGGAATGGATATGGCTATCACAGGGGCAGCCCATCTGGCTGAAGTGAAGATTCTTTTAGGCAAACTTCACATCCCTATTCTGGGGATTTCTCTCCAACCAAAACTTGACACAATCGTGCGCATTGCCAAGTTGACCATGGGCCGTGAATTGGCTCTGGTTTGTGAAAGTAACCAGTATGCTGAAAAAATAAAAATTGCTCTTAGACAGGCAGGATTGTACCCGACTTTTAAAACCCTTATTCAACCGAATGAAGCAAGTCTGCGTGAAATTTTACCGGAATGCGGGGCTGTAATTCTAGCTCCAAGGCTTCGTTTTCGAGTTGAAAAAGTTCTTCCAGAGAATATGGAGTGTATTGAGTTTCGTTTTGAGCCGGATGCGGGGAGCCTTAATTTACTAAGAGGGGCTTTGTTGGACCTAAAGGGGGAGAAGTTTTGAAGAAACAACGCGTAATTGGCATGTTTGACTCCGGAGTGGGTGGACTTACGGTCATGAAAGAGATTTTGGAGCAACTGCTCGATGTTAGAATCGTTTATTTTGGAGATACGGCCAGGGTTCCCTACGGAAATCGTTCTCGTGAGGAACTCATTCGGTTTGGGGAAGAAATTGCTACCTTTTTGATTGGCCAAGGGGCCGAGGTGATTGTCGTAGCCTGTAATACCAGTTCGGCTACAGCGTTGCCTGTTTTAAGGGAGCGGTTTGATGTCCCAATGATTGGCATGGTTGAACCGGGAGCCCGGTTAGCTGTTGAAAAAACCATCGCGGGAAGGATTGGACTAATTGCCACAGAAACCACTGTGCGCAGTAAAGCGTATTCGACGGCTGTGAGTCGGGCCTTGGCAAAAGGCTGTTTACCTAAAGACCCAACGCTTCGAGAATCCTGGCAACATGGAGAACAGCCTATTACCTTGACTAAAGCACAGGGCTGTCCTCTTTTTGTACCTCTAATTGAAGCTGGTCTGTCCAATTCTTCAGAGGCAAGAGGAATTGCCAAAACTTATCTTACTCCCTTACATGCAGCCGGTATAGACACCTTGATTTTAGGGTGCACTCATTATCCTTTTCTTGAACCGGTCCTGAAAGAGATCTTAGGAAAAGATGTACTTATCGTAGATCCGGCTCGGGCGGTTGTAAAAGAACTTAAAATATTGCTTCAGCATTTGGATGAGTGGGAACAGTCCGGACTGGTTGAGTCACAGCCTGCTTTGGGCAAAAAACCATGGCGAGCTCGCTACTATGTCAGTGGAGATCCGGAGCTTTTTAAACAAGTAGGAAATACTCTTCTCCAAGAACCCATCGGCCAGGTAGAGCAAGTCATATTAGGCGAGTAAGTTTTGGAATTTCATATGATCTTTCTTAGGATTTAAAACAGATTAACTTGACGAAGGTTAAGAAATGACCAGGAGGAATTGATCGATGGAGCAAAAAACTGTGGTATTAGGGGTTATTGGATCAGATGTGCATGCTGTGGGCAATCGAATCTTAGACTTTGCCTTTACCCAAGCAGGTTTCAAAGTGATCAACATTGGGGTCTTGGCAACACAAGAGGAATTCATTCATTCAGCCATTGAAACGAATGCGGACGCTTTATTGGTTTCGTCCTTGTATGGACATGGAGAGATGGATTGCCGGGGGCTGCGTGAAAAATGTCAGGAAACTGGAATTGGCAAGATCATCATGTATGTAGGCGGGAATTTAGTCGTAGGGAAACAGGATTTTGAGTCGGTTAAAGAGCGGTTTTTGGCCATGGGCTTTGACCGAGTTTATCCCCCGGGAACTCTTCCGGATACTCCCATCGAAGATCTGCGTAAGGACTTAGGCATGACGATAGATTAAAAGGGGGAATGGACCTTGCAAGCAGTCCTTCTCATTGATTTTGGCAGTACCTATACTAAAGTGACAATCGTAGACTTAGAGAGTGAGAATATCCTGGGGACGGCTCGAGCAGGCACAACCATTGAAACAAACATAATGGACGGGATGAACTCAGCTTTAGCCCAAATTCCCGAGCCGGCGGAAGGATGGAACTTTGTTCGAAAGCTGGCCTGCAGCAGCGCAGCCGGCGGTTTAAAAATGATTGCCAGCGGGTTGGTAAAAGAGCTTACTGCAGAGGCGGCGAGGCGTGCAGCCTTGGGTGCCGGTGCTCGAGTCCTGGAAGTCTTCAGCTATGAGTTAACTCAGAAAGATTTAGATAGAATTATCGTTTCAAAACCGGATATCCTTCTGTTAGCCGGAGGAACTGATGGCGGGAACAGGGAAGTAATTCTCAAAAATGCGGAAATGCTCAGTACACTCCCTGTCAGCCTTCCTGTGGTGATCGCGGGAAACAAAGTTGTATCCGGTCAAGCTGCAGATATCCTCGGGAAGAGACACACCCCCGTAGTCATCGCAGACAATGTGATGCCGGAACTGGGCGTTTTGTCAGTGGAATCTGCTCGTTTAGCAATTCGGGAGGTTTATTTAACCCACATTATCCAGGCCAAAGGGTTAGACAAAGCGGAAGAATTCCTGGAGAGGATCATGATGCCAACACCGTCAGCAGTGCTTTCAGCGGCAGAACTTTTAGCTCAGGGATACGGTTCTGAACCGGGAATGGGAGAACTAATCATTGTGGATGTTGGCGGTGCCACGACAGATGTCCATTCCATTGCTAAAGGTGATCCGAGCAAACCCAGTGTTATGCTGAAAGGCTTGCCCGAACCTTATGTCAAACGGACGGTCGAAGGGGATCTGGGGATGCGTTACAGTTCAGAAGCTTTAGTGGAAACTGCCGGAAAACCTTTGCTGGACAATCTTGGTTGGACAGATGATCAAGTTTTAGACCAACTGAGTTTATATAAAGAGGATCCCTGGCGAATCCCTCAAACGGCGGAAGAAGCGAAGTTTGATGTGGCTATGGGCCGAATTGCCGTAGGTTTGGCAGTGGATCGCCATGTGGGAACGATAGAAGTGGTCTATACTCCTTTCGGAGCAAGTTATGTCCAGAACGGCAAGGACTTAACGCCATTAGCGGTGGTCATTGGAACGGGGGGAGTGCTTCTCCATCATTCAGATCCCTTGGAAATTTTACGAGGTGCGGTCTTTAATCCGCAGGAACCCACGATTCTTAAACCACAAGATCCCAGTTTCTACTTGGATAAAGAGTATATTTTAGCAGCCATGGGCTTACTGCGAGAGGTGTCGCCACAGGTTGCGCTTCGGATGATGAAAAAATACATTGTAAAACTTTAGGAGGTTTAGTATATGGATCTGACAGTCCGACAAATGGACGCCGAAGAGTTTCAGCGCCAGCGGCAGGAAGTATTGGGACAATGGCAGACGGGTAAGGATGTCTTTTTTGAAGAAGCCGTTGCCTATCAGAAATCGTTGCCTAAGAGTAAAATATTTGCAGAGAAACTTGCCGAAGGAAAAGAAAAAGGGATTACCTATGCTCAACCGCGGGCGGGTGTAGCCCTCATCAGTGAGCATATTGAATTGTTACGTTTTCTTCAAGATGAAGGAGGGGCTGATTTCCTGCCTTCCACCATTGATTCCTATACCCGCCAAAACCGTTACACGGAAGCTCAAGCGGGTATAGAAGAAAGTGCGATGATTGGTCGTTCTATGCTCAACGGGTTTCCGGCGGTAAACCATGGAGTTGCGGCCTGTCGCCAGGTTGTGGAAAGTGTTCAAGTGCCGGTTCAAGTTCGTCACGGGACGCCGGATGCTCGCTTGCTGGCAGAAATTACCATTGCCGGTGGATTTACAGATTATGAAGGCGGCGGAATTTCTTATAACATTCCTTATTCTAAAGATGTTTCTATTGAAAGCACCATAAAATATTGGCAGTATGTGGATCGCCTTATCGGTCTGTACGAAGAACAAGGGGTGAAAATCAACCGTGAGCCCTTTGGTCCATTGACAGGGACCCTCGTTCCGCCTGCTATTTCTCATGCTGTTGCTGTTATAGAAGGGATTCTCGCAGTCGCTCAGGGGGTCCGCAGTTTGACTCTCGGTTATGGACAATGCGGTAATCTCATCCAAGATGTTGCGGCACTGCATACCTTGCCGGTTCTTGCGGAAGAGTATTTAGCAAAACTAGGCTTGCCGAAAGTGATGATCACCACGGTCTTTCACCAATGGATGGGTGGTTTTCCCCAGGATGAAGCGAAAGCCTTTGGGGTCATCTCCTGGGGGGCAGTGACTGCGGCTTTGGGTAAAGCCTCAAAGGTCATTGTAAAAACTCCTCATGAAGCCCTGGGGATTCCTACCAAAGAGGCCAATGCTGCCGGTATCCGAACCACAAAACAAATATTAACTATGTTAAAAGATCAGTCGCTGCCTATGACTCCAGAGCTTGCCCTAGAAGAAGATATGATCTTAGCTGAAACAAGGGCGATCCTTGATCGAGTCCTCGAACTGGGAGAAGGAGATGCTGCGGTGGGCACAGTTCGGGCGTTTCAGGCCGGAGTCATTGATGTTCCCTTTGCACCCAGTCGCTATAATGCCGGAAAGATTCTCCCTGCTCGCGACACCACAGGTGCTGTACGGTTATTGGACTTTGGCAATATTCCCTTTGATGAGACGATTAAGGAGTTTCATCGTGAACGCATAGCTCAGCGCGGTCGGGATGAGGACAGGGATCCGTCATTCCAGATGGTGATTGATGATATTTATGCTATCGGTAAAGGGATGCTCGTTGGGCGGCCAAGGGGTTAGCTTTTTTCGGGTCTATGGGTTTCTGGGGATGACGTTGCTTGAGACCCGTTCACGACCGGCGCTCGCAGGCCAAACTAACACGCTAGCTTCGGCTCCGGACGGGGTACCCGGCCAAAGCGACGTCCCTGTCGCATGGCCGGCGGAACACGTCCTGTGTTCCGCCCCGTCCTCCGCCTGCGCTTTCGTGAAGTTTGGCGGGCTGCTCGCTTAAGTCGTTCTCTTGGTCTCAAGCAACGTCTATCCTGCGTGGACGATTTGGGTATTCCCGAAAGCCGGGGTAGTTAGCTAAGCCCCTTGGGGGAATTAGACTTGGGTTTGGGGATGACATGGATCATTATCTAAGGAGGATACTATTAATGAAGATTATTGATGTTATTGCTTCACCGGGGCTTACGGGTTTTTATTTTGATGATCAACTGGCTATTAAATCTGGGGTAGAGCATGATGGTTTTACTTATTTGGGGGAGCCGAAAACGCCTGGTTTTAAGGCGGTTCGTCAACGGGGTGAGTCTATTTCAGTGATGCTTATTTTGGAAGATGGGCAAGTTGCTTCAGGGGATTGTGCGGCTGTACAGTATTCGGGGGCCGGGGGAAGGGATCCGCTGTTTTTGGCTGAGGATTTTATTCCCATTATTCTGGGAGAGATTGCCCCTAAGCTTGTGGGTCAGGAGTTAGATTCTTTCCGCAAATTGGTGGAGCTTGTTGAAAACTCTCAACGCGAGAATGGGGAACGTTATCATACTGCGATTCGGTATGGTGTGAGTCAAGCTATTCTGGATGGTGTGGCTAAAGCTCAGAGGAAAACAATGACCGAAGTGATTCTTGAAGAATACGAGCTTCCGATGGTTCTTGAACCTGTCCCTATTTTCACTCAAACCGGGGATGATCGCTATGAAAATGCGGATAAGGCGATTATAAAACGTGCCGGAGTTTTACCACACGCCTTGATCAATAATGTAGAGACAAAGCTTGGTAAAGATGGAGAACTGCTCCTGGATTATGTGAATTGGCTTCGAAACCGGATCATGACGCTTGGCGGTGATGATTATCGTCCGATCTTACACATCGACGTTTATGGTACGATAGGTCTTGCTTTTGAGGATAATGTTGAGCGGATGGTGGAGTACTTTATACAGTTAGAAAAAGCCGCTGATCCCTTGCACTTGCGGATTGAAGGGCCTATGGATGCCGGAAGCCTGGAAGGGCAGATAGAACAGCTGAAGGCCTTGCGCGTGGCCTTGAAGGCTCGGGGAGTTAAAGTGGAAATCGTGGCTGATGAGTGGTGCAATACTTACGAAGATATTGTCAAGTTTGTGGATGCTCAAGCTGCGGATATGGTTCAAATTAAAACTCCGGATCTGGGGGGGATTCAAAACACGATTGAAGCGGTTATCTATGCCAAAAAATACGGAGTTGGCGCTTATGTAGGTGGGTCCTGCAATGAAACGGATTCCGGAGGGAGGACTGCGGTGCATGTATCCCTGGCTGCCCGTCCGGACCAAATGCTTGCAAAACCCGGTATGGGAGTAGATGAAGGGTATATGATCGTGCACAATGAGATGAACAGGACACTCGCTGTGTTAAAGAGGGTTCGCGAGACACGCTCTCGTCGTGTAAACTAAGGCTTTAGACGTTGGATGCAAGCGTGCATTAATTAGAAAATCCCACTTGAAGTCTATTATCTTTGTGCAAATACTGCCCCCATATCAATTTCTAAATCCGCAAATAAAGATACCCGTATACTATCTTCATCAGTGTACATTTCAGGGCGACTGAATCGCCCATTTTTTTGCAGTTGAAAAACGCTGACCATTCTTTGTTCTGGTTCGACAATCCAATATTCTTGAACACCGGCTTTCTCATAAAGGTTAAACTTTATGACCCTGTCTGTTTTAATTGAGGCAGGAGAAATTATTTCAATCACCATATCAGGTGCCCCATTACAACCCTTATCATCAATTTTGGATTTGTCGCAAATAATAGAAATATCGGGCTCGACTACATTTTTTACTTCAATATCGTTCTTTTCATATCCTTGAGGTAACCTCACACAAAAAGGTGCAGGGTATATTCGGCAAGGTTTACCTGTCAAATAGACCGCAATCTGTTTAGCCAATTCCATTAGTATCGCTTGATGTATAGGTGCTGGGGCAGCTTGCATATAAGGTGCTCCATTCATAATTTCCCATCTTTCCCCTTCCGGATAGGTCAGGTAGTCCGCATAAGTATATGGTTTTTCCTCTTTTGATAATCTCATTATTATCACGTCTCCTTATTTTTCAGTGAAATCTTCGTTGCCTGATAAATAATAGACATCACCAAAATACTTGGCTGGTATTCCACTGGAGACTATCGTCACCGAAGTAGAATAAGGAACACCCACTTGAATAAGGGGGAGTCTCGGAATTGATAAACAACTTAATTATACTTCCCATGCATGAAAGATAGCAATAGAATGTTTACCATACATTCCATTTTTTCCATTAATGGGGAATTAATTAGGGCGGATACTTTCGTTCCAATATACTTATAAATATGCAGCTATATTTCTATATGTAGTAGCAGCTGCTAAACGTACTTAACATTTCAACCTTAATCCTCTAAAATAGACATAAGTTTTAATATTTGATGTACTTGGAACCAAAGGAGTAGAGACAATTAATGAGTAAAATCGGTTTAACAACGACAGTGCCTGTTGAAGTTATTTTTGCGGCAGGGGATACACCGGTCGATTTGAACAATATCTTTATTACCAGTTCTGAAGCTATGCAACGTTTAGAGGAAGCGGAGCTCGCGGGTTATCCACGGAATGTGTGCGGCTGGATTAAAGGATTGTATTCGACAGCCTTGCATAATCCGGATATTCAACAGATAGTTGCTGTTACACAAGGGGATTGCAGTAATACCCATGCCCTGATGGAAACTTGGGAAGTCGAGGGGATTGAGATTATTCCTTTTGCATTTCCTTATGATCGGGATCCTGACATGCTCCGCCTTCAAATGGACAAGCTAATTAATGTGTTGGGAACCACCTGGGAGGACGTGAACCTGCAAAAGAAGAGGCTTGATCAGGTTCGGGCATTAGCATGGGAGATTGATCGCTTGACCTGGGAAGAGAACAGGGTGAGTGGATTCGAAAATCACCTCTACCTTGTCTCGTGTTCGGATTTTAATGGTAATCCTGAGGGTTTTGCTCATGAGATGCAAGAATTCATTCAAAGCGCGGGTGCGCGAAAGCCTTTGCCAGAACGTTCTCGTTCTGGGTTAGGCAGGAAAAAGCGGGAAATACGCCTAGGATTTATCGGGGTTCCGCCTATCTTCCCGGAACTGTACGATTTTCTGGAAGAACAAGGTGCCAGGGTTGTTTTTAATGAAGTTCAGAGGCAATTTTCCATGCCTTTTAAGACAGATGACATTGTTGAACAATATCGTTTGTACACGTATCCCTATAAAGTATTTCTGCGTTTAGAGGATATCGCCAGAGAAGCAGAACGTCGTAAACTTGATGGAATTATCCACTATACCCAAAGCTTTTGTTATCGCCAGATTGAAGATCAGATTATTAGAAGAAAGCTGGATTACCCGATTTTAACTTTGGAAGGAGAAAATCCAACAGGGTTAGATGCACGCAGTAGAATGAGATTAGAGTCTTTTTTAAGCATGATCGAAGACTAGAGAGTAGTCTGAAACGCTCTTTGCCTTGCGCTCCGGCTTGCCTTATGAAAGTAGGTTAAGGCCGATTAGAGATGATTAGAGCGGATTAAAATTGTAAAGTTGATAAGAGTTGAATGAAGTAACGAATCTGATGGCGGTACTTCATACCATGGGCCCCGCCGAATCCAAAGTTGCATGAAAAGACCCTCAGAGTTAGGGGAATAGACCTTGTGTGTTAGAGACCCTCTCAGAGGGTCTCTAATGAATATATTGGTGGAAGGATGAAAAGCATTATGTCGGGACAACATACCATTTGTGGAATTGATCTGGGGAGTCGGAGTGTTAAGATTGCCCTTATGGAATATAAGCCTGAAGAGGAAGGTTTGGAGATCCTTCGACTGGAAAGTTTGGATACGATTCGTTTTTACCGGGAGTACGGACGAAAACAGGGCGATAAATTATCCGTGAACTTTGAGGCTTTAGGATTGCCTGCGGTCGATCATTTAGTTTCCACGGGATACGGGCGGAATACCCTGGAACTTGCCGGCGGCGAAGCGATTCCTGAGCTTAAAGCCCATGTGTTGGGAGCAATTTATCAGACAGGTCTTAAGGATTTTACTTTAGTTGATCTGGGTGGACAAGACAGTAAAATCATTCAGGTTCAAAAGGGCAGAATGGTTGATTTTTTGACCAATGACAAGTGTGCTGCCTCTTCCGGACGTTATTTAGAGAATATGGCGACTATACTCGACCTGACTCTCGAGGAGCTGGGGGAATATACCGATGCTCCTGTGGAGCTGAATTCCACTTGCGCGGTGTTCGGCGAAAGTGAGCTGATCGGTAAGATTGTCGAAGGATTTCCCCTGACTGAACTGGCGGCAGGAGTAAACACTACGATTGTTAAACGTATTTTGCCTCTTTTGCGATCGTTTCGCGGGGAGATAATTGTTTTCACCGGAGGGGTAGCGCATAACCTAGCAGTCGGCAAGCTTTTGGAGCGGGGGTCCGGCCGTAAGATCGTGATACCCCAAGAGCCCCAATATAATGGAGCCATCGGATGTTGCGTTTATGCGAACCAATCATAGTATAAATTAATATAAAGCATACTGATTACAATATGATAAATTTGGTGATAATTATCAAGAAGAAGGAGAAGCTGTTAATAGCGCTTATTAAAACAAATATACTGAATAATAAGGCAATACAATAATGGGATTGCCATAATAAAAAAACATAATAAAAACATAATAAAGGCCTCCAATTTTTAGTAAAAAGGCCTTATAATTAAGTTAGTGCAAGAAGTTACAAACCACTGTTTGGAATTATTATTGTATCTACTGTATCTAATTGTATGGGCCAAAGAACTAAAGAATAATTATTTGGAGGTCGACTTATGCAAAGAATGTTAGAAGGGCTGATTAAGTTTAGACAAAAGGACTTCGAAGAGCATAAGAATTTATTCGATAAGTTGAAACGACGTCAAGAACCGCATACTTTGTTTATTGCCTGCTCGGATTCACGTGTAATGCCAGAGATGATAACAAAATCTTTACCAGGAGAATTGTTCGTTGTTCGAAATATTGCCAACATAGTCCCTCCCTATAAAGAAACACATCAGGACTATGTGGCAACTACTTCAGCAATTGAATACGCTGTAAAGTCTCTTAAAGTAGAAAATATTGTTGTCTGTGGCCACTCTAATTGTGGAGGGTGCGCTTCGATCTATTTGCCCGATGAGATTCTTAATAATTTGCCGGATACTAAAAAATGGTTGGAATTGGCACAAAATGTTAAGAAGAGGGTCATGGTACATCTGGAAGACAAAGACGACGAATACATGAGAGAATGGTTAACCGAGCAAATAAACATATTAGAGCAGATTAAACATCTATTAACCTATCCTTATATTAAAGAAAAGTATCTTAATAAAGAGATAAATATTTACGGCTTCTATTATATGATTGAAACTGGTGAGGTTTTTATTTTTAACTATGAAAACGGAGTCTTCGAATTATCAAACTAACCTCGTAAAGAAGATTTGCATTGGGTCCAACGCTATTCCGAACACCTGTCATTTGATATAATGACAAGTGTTCGGAATGTGTATTTTTGGGGCAGATTAAAGGTTAATTAGTAGGATGTTCTGAGGATTGAGGTGAGTAACGTGAAAATAACGAAAGTGGCCAAAGCGGGGACCTTGGAGTCTAATGATATTCTAATAATGGTTAAACCTAATGAGTTTGGAAAAACAGAGCTCGAACTAGAAAGTATTGTTATGCAACAATTCGGAGAGGTCATCGAGCAAGTGATTTTACATAAAGTACAGGAAATGGGCATCGAAGGCATATCAATTAAGGCTCAAGACAAGGGAGCTTTAGATTACACCATTGCAGCAAGAGTAGAAACTGCTATTAGCAGGGCAATTTAAACATAAGGTGGGTTAACATGGAAAAATTGAGAAGAACGATGTTGTTTATGCCGGGGAATAACCCTGGTATGCTTCAAGACGCAGCGATACTGGGAGCAGACTCGATTATCTTAGATTTAGAGGATGCGGTTAGCTTAACGGAAAAGGATAGTGCCAGGATTTTAGTTAGAGAAGCGATTAAAACCATAGATTACTCACAGGTGGAAGTGGTAGTCAGAGTTAATCCCCTGGATACGGAGTTCGGGCAACCAGATGTGGATATGATCGCTCGGGTAAAACCTGATACATTGTTGATCCCTAAAGCGAATGAAGAAGAAATAAAGCTTGTGGATAAATTACTGGATAAAATTGAAAAGGAAGAGGGATATCCCCTCGGATGCATAAAGATTATTGCTCTTATAGAAACTGCCCTTGGACTTGAAAATGTCTATAACGTGATCCAAGCCTCTAGTCGAACGGTTGGAGTGTTGTTGGGAGGGGAAGATTTAACAGCAGACTTAGGAATCGAACGGACAAAAGAGGGAGAAGAAATCTTTTATGCCCGAAATAAGGTGGCAACTGTGTGCAGAGCTTTAAAGGTAGATGCAATAGATACTCCATTTACAGATACGAACGATTATGAGGGGCTTGAAAAGGATACAGCTAAAGCAAAAGGTTTGGGGCTAACTGGAAAATCGGCTATTAATCCAAGACAAATTGAAACTATTCATTTCGTTTTCGCACCCACAGAGGATGAACTAAAACGAGCTTTAAGGATTTTGGATGCTATGGAGGAAGCGGAAAAAGAAGGCAAAGGATGTTGCTCATTAGATGGTAAAATGATTGATGCTCCTGTCATCAATCGAGCGGCATGCACAGTCGATCAAGGCATAAGGCTGGGACTTATCAGCGGTGAGGGTGGAGCAAGATGAAAACTATACTAGGCAGAGAAATTCCTGACTATATTGAAGGATATGGGCATGTTAGGCCTTTTCAAGGGGCTTTTAGTGATGTTGGAGTAAAAACCAGAACCGCCGTCAAGCTGACAAGTGTGATCCCTAATGATCAAAAAGTATTATCAAGCTTAGAGGATGCCTTAGATAAGTTAAACATCACCGATGGGATGACTATCTCCTTTCACCATCATTTAAGAAACGGAGATTATGTTTTAAATAAAGTCATGGAGAGATTGGCCGCAAGAGGAGTTAAGGATCTAACCGTTGCTGCGAGTTCTATTTTCCCAATCCATGCACCCCTTGTCGAGCACATAGAAAGCGGAGTGGTAACGGGTTTAGTTGCAAATTACATATCCGGCCCGGTGGCGGAAGCGGTTTCGAGGGGCAAATTGAAGAAACCCGCTATTATGCAAACTCATGGCGGACGGGCTAGGGCCATAGAAAGCGGAGAATTACACATCGATGTTGCCTTTCTGGCAGCTCCCACGGCGGACAACTATGGAAATATTAACGGAGTTTATGGTGATGCGGCTTGTGGATCGTTAGGTTATGCCGTTGCAGATGCAGAGTATGCCGATAAAACTATCGCCATAACGGATCATTTAGTGCCTTACCCTGCCTATCCCATTGAAATCAGCCAAGTTTTTATTGATTACATCGTTCAAATTGATTCCATCGGAGATCCTAAGGGCATCGTTTCCGGAACGACGAGAATTACTAAGGATCCGGTGGCACTTATTATTGCTAAAAGAGCGACTGAGGTAATTAAGGCCTCCGGTTTAGTTCGAGAGGGCATGTCCTTTCAAACGGGAGCAGGCGGTACTTCACTGGCCGTTGCCGCGGAATTGAAAAAGATAATGCAACATGAAGGGGTGGCTGGAAGTTTCGCTTCCGGAGGAATTACCGGATATCTCGTAGAAATGTTGGAAGAAGGACTTTTTAGAAGCCTCTTTGATGTTCAATGTTTTGATCTGAAAGCGATAGAGTCTTATAGAGATAACCCTGCCCATCAATTTATGTCCGCTTCCATGTATGGTAATCCGCATACAAAAGGAGCCGTGGTTAATAATCTGGATATTATGATTTTGGGAGCGACAGAGATTGACACGGACTTTAATGTTAATGTTACGACAGGGTCCAACGGAGTGATTATGGGCGGTTCAGGTGGACATAGTGATACGGCAGCCGGATCAAAACTTGCTATTGTGGTAACAAATCTTATGAAGGCCCGACTCCCAATAATCAAGGACAAGGTGATAACGGTCACTACTCCTGGGGATAGCATTGATGTTGTAGTCACGGAGCGAGGAATTGCTGTTAATCCTCAAAGAGGGGACCTGCTTGAAAAGCTAAAGATGACCAATCTCCCTCTAATGACCATAGGAGAATTAAAACTGCTGGCAGAAAAAATCACAGGAGTCCCTAAGGGGGTTGAAACATCTGAGAAAATTGTCGCTGTCGTAGAGTATAGGGACGGCAGTGTTATCGACGTCGTTAGGAAAGTGAGCTCAGTTTCATAGCATCCTGCGGCGCTAAATTATTCGTCACAGACTCTGCGCCTTCGGCGATACTGTCCACTGGACACTATCGTGTTCCTTCGTGGAATAAGTAAGTTTGGAAGCATGAGAACCGTTTTTTGCTTCCATATACTATATAAGGGAGAGAAAAAATATGTACGGAGTTCACATCGAAAAGGTAAATCTCAAGAATAAGGTGGAACGAGATGAAGTGGAAACCTTCCTCGAAGATTTTGACCTAGTCTTAGATCGGGATGTGGACTATACGCTGGTCATAAGAGCCGGGGAGCAGATGACCACGGTACAGGGGACCCCCCTGGTTGCGACTTGCTCAAAAGCAAAAAATGTCCTAAAGTGTTTTGCGGTTATTGATGAACTTAGGGGAGAGGGAATAACATCGACTTTAGTCTCCGCCTTAATCGATCAACTCTTCAGTCAAGGTATATATCACTATTTTGTTTTTACAAAGCCTTGTCAGGCACATATTTTTTCAGCCTTGAATTTCAAACTTATCCATCACAATCCTGAGGTTGCTCTCTTAGAAAACGGAATTTACAATATCAGTCAAAAATTAAAGGAAATAAAAAAGAACTATAACATGGGAGATTCGGAAAAGGCGGCTTTGGTTATGAATTGCAATCCCTTCACTTTGGGCCACCAATTCTTAATTGAAGAAGCCTCTAAGAATAACAGTGAGGCCCTCGTGTTTATTGTTGAAGAGGATAAATCTCTGTTTCCTTTTGAAACGAGAATTGAGCTGGTTCGTCAGGGGATTGGTCATTTAAAAAATGTCAAAGTAATACCCAGTGGGGAATACATTATCTCAGCAGCTACCTTTCCCTCTTACTTTTTAAGGGAGGAAGGAGAAAGACTCAGAGCCTATGCTGAATTAGATTCCTCAATTTTTGGAAAGTATTTTTGCCATACTTTTAAGATTAAGAAAAGATATGTAGGAGAAGAACCTTATTGTGCGGTTACAAAAACATATAATGAGACTTTAAAGGATGTGCTACCTATTTACGGGGTTGAACTGCATGAAATCAAGAGGAAGGCATTTGGAAACGAAGCGATCAGCGCTTCAATGGTTAGAAGTCTGTTAAAATTGAATGATATTCATAAGCTCAGTAACCTCCTGCCAGAAGTTACCTTGGAGTTTCTGAGTACAAGCCGTGGAAGGGAGATCGTGGAGAATATAAAAAGATCTGACTCTCCGCACTGAATTATGGAAAGATATATGGTTAACGATTTGCTTGAAGCAAGGGAGAGAAGGGCTGAGTTAATTGACAGCCTTCTAAAACGTTATCAAACTCCGATGCTGGTGATGAGAGTGAACTATCCCGGCCTTCAGAAAACAAATGATCTCACTTTGACTATTATCCAGGAAATGAGTGCCTTAATTTGCACTATGTTAGGGGAAAAGGTATGTTTTAAAACGTGGCAGCCAGGGGCAGAAGGTCCGATTTTCTTGGTTGCAGTTAAAGAAGAAGCTATTGCTTTAAAGAGGATAACGGTTGATCTGGAAGAAAAGCATGTTCTCGGACGTTGTTTAGACCTTGATGTCTATGATAGTTTCGGTAGAAGCATAAGCAGACAGGAACTGGGATATCCCAGAAGAAAATGTTATGTGTGTGAGGATTATGCCCAACATTGCGTAAGATCAAGGCGACATGGAGAGCATGAGGTTATAGAATTTATTGAAGACCGGTTTAAAAGATATAGGAAAATGGGGATCTAGAAACCCTTTTGACGCGGAGAAAATGGAGAAATTAAATGTACATAGCAGGGAAGAACAATAACATAGATGACCAGGCAATTGCCATTGCGAGTTTAGCGGTACAAGCAATTCTTTATGAGGTTGCCTGTCATCCATCCCCCGGGTTGGTTTCTAAAGTCTCTAATGGTGCACATAGTGACATGGATTATTTCACCTTCCTGGATAGTGCCGCTGCTCTAATCAACCCTCTGATTCATTGCGCGAAAGCGGGGTTTTCTTCTGACAACCCCAAAGAAATATTTAAGAAGATTAGGCAGATCGGGCAGTTGGGTGAAGGGAGAATGTTTCATAAAACACGAGGGGTTAATACCCATAAAGGAACACTTTTTTTAATGGGAATCTGCTGTGCCGCAGGAGGTAAGGTCTTATACTCAGGAACCGGCTTCTCTGCACTGCAGAAGATTATTCAAAATATGACCGAAGGTATAGTGGATAGGGAGTTAAGTTCCAGAGTCAGCGAGTTGGAAAACACCCATCCATCAAGGTTGACCCATGGTGAAAGACTCTTTTTAACCCACAAAGTCGAAGGCATCAGGGGAGAAGTTCAAAGAGGATTACCCACAGTTTTTGACATTGCCCTGGATGTTTATCGGGAAAATCAGCAATTAAGCCAAAACTCAAGGCTGGTTCAAACTCTGTTAGCCATTATGCAATTTAACGAAGATACTAATATTTTACATAGACACTCTTTCGAAACTTTAAAAGAAGTTCAGGAAAACGCTAAGAAGATTATTGCTCTTGGGGGTATGACAACGGCTGCAGGAATCAAAGCAATCCAAGAAATGGATGAGGATTTTTGCAAACGGAAGATAGGGCCGGGCGGGAGTGCGGATCTATTAGGAGTTACTGTTTTTCTAGCTCTTTTAGAGGGTTATATGACGGAAAATTGTATTCTTGATTAGTAAAACAAGGCTGGAACAATAATCTTTGGCCTTGTTTTTTATAATACAGTCTATCTCATGATATAAATACTTTTAACCTTTTCTCTGATGCATCAGAGAAAGGGTTAAAAATCCGTCCTTAATTATGTGTTTAATTTTCAAGACTCCCATTACACTATAATTGTATCTAAGAGCTTCGATGTTCGGATTTTTTTAGCTTTGGAGTTCTTTTAGGAAATTAAAGATTTGTTGGAATGGAACTGAAGGATTTATCTTCGCAAGAAAATGTTTCTTCTAAAGGGAGGATTATGGAGATAAAACAAGAATAAAGTATATAGGTGCTTCTATAATTTTTTCGTCAATTGATTCTTCGCAAAGTGATAAATTTAATTAAGTATTGTTACTTACTGATTGCACCGGATTATTTTAATATTCGATTGGCCCTGGCAAAGGAGTTGAACTTGGAATGCAAGAGATGGCTTATATGGAACTGTGAAAAAAGGGACTTTGAAAAGTTGGAGTTTCTTGTGGGACCATATTTAATGTTAGATAAAAGTTCTAGGGAGATCATGAGAAAATACTCTTAAAATAATGGAGGTAAAAAATGAAAAATAACAGTCTCAAATTAATGACCTTATTTCTTTGCTTGGTATTCTCAGCTTTAATATTTCCGAAAGATACTTTAGCCTTAAGTTCACCATCAGCCCCAACAGATCTGACAGCCAGTGCCAAAAGCTCCAGTGAAATATACTTGGATTGGGATACTGAAAGTGGCGCTACATCTTATTATGTTTATAGAGCTAAAACCTCGTCAGGTACGTACACAAAAATCGCAACCACAACCTCTTCCCAGTATACAGATAGCGATTTGTCGGAGGATACCGCCTATTATTATAAAGTTGTCTCGGTAAACAGTGCCGGCACAAGCACCTATTCTGCCAAGACCTATGCAACAACAGATGACGATGACGATGACGACGATTCCGATCTGTCAGCGCCAAAAGATCTGACGGCTACGGCTGAAGGCTCCGATGAAATAGAGCTGGATTGGGATTCAGTAAGTGGTGCAGAATCCTATGAAGTATACCGATCT
>NZ_FQXJ01000003.1:789362-854155 GCF_900129935.1 Desulfosporosinus lacus DSM 15449
ACGGCTGAAGGCTCGGATGAAATAGAGCTGGATTGGGATTCAGTAAGTGGTGCAGAATCCTATGAAGTATACCGATCTACCTCGTCATCGGGAACGTACACCAAAATAGGGACATCGAAATCCTCAAATTATACAGATGATGACGATTTAGATGAGGATACTACCTATTATTACAAAGTTAGGGCAGTAGACGGTTCTGACAAAAGTGCTTATTCCTCCAAAGAACATGCCACTACGGATGAGTCAGATGACTCTGATATTTCGGCACCTACAAATCTAAAAGCTACCGTTGAAAGCTCCAGCGCAATCTACTTAGATTGGGATTCGGTAAGTGACGCAACATCCTATTATGTATACACATCTGATTCGTCGTCGGGAACGTATTCCAAAATTGCCTCAACGACAACCTCAAGTTACAGAGACACTAATTTATCGAGGAATACTACCTATTATTACAAAGTTGTGGCCGTGAACAGCTCGGACACCAGCGGATATTCCTCCAAAGCTTATGCGACTACTGCCGGTTCAGACGACGATGTTCCAACGAACCCTTCAACCCAAATCCAGTCGGATCGATTAGCCGGGGAGGATATGTATGGAACTTCTGCAGAGGTTGCTAAAGCAGGATGGAATACTTCTTATTATGCCATTGTAGTAAGCGGAGAAAGCTTTTCTGATGCATTATGCGGCGCTCCCCTGGCCAAAAAATATAACGCTCCATTACTGCTTACGACAAAGGACAGCTTGAATGAACAAACCAGAGCTCAGTTGGCACGTTTGGAAGTAAAAAGAGTTATCATGGTAGGCGGAACCGATATTATTTCTTCCGGAGTTGAACAAAGCATAAAAACGATGGGAATGAGTGTTCTGAGGATTGTCGGAACAGATCGTTATGACACATCTATTAAAATTGCCCAAGCCATGGGGGAATTCGACCAAGCGGTCATTGCCAGCGGTGAAACTTTTCCGGATGCTTTATCAATTGCTCCCATTGCTGCGATGAAGGGAATGCCAATCCTGCTTACCCCCAAGGATAAACTGCCGGCCAGCATAGAAGCCTATTTATTAAAGAATGCACAAAGTACTTATGTTGTCGGGGGAACAGGCGTAATAAGTGACAATGTGCTTAAGCAACTTCCATCTCCAAAACGCCTAAGCGGGATAACCAGGTACGATACAAACATCAGTATTATTAAAGAATTCGAAGACGAACTTGATTTCAGCACTTGTTACGTATCGACGGGTGAAAAGTTCGCAGATGCTTTATCTGGTTCAGCCTTAGCTTCATTATTTCATTCCCCGCTTATTTTGGTTAGTGATCCTGTCGAACAGACAACAATTGATTACATTAGCACTAAGATCGGCAGTATTAAGAAAGAGGTTGTATTTGGAGGAATAGCCATTGTACCTAACAGCATTTTAATTAATATTGAGCAGAATACCGATGTCTATGATACACCGTCGGCACCGGAAGAGTTAACTGCAACAACTGAAAGTTCCAGTCAAATAAACCTAACATGGGATTCTGTAAGTGGAGCAACATCTTATCAGGTTTACGGGGCAATTTCCGCTACCGGAACCTATACTCACATTGCAACGGTAACCACGACAAGTTATATAAATTTCGGTTTATGGGCAGATACTACCTATTATTACAAAGTTAAGGCGGTAAACAATGCTGGTTCAAGCTCATTTTCGCCTGTAGATCATGCAAAGACTTCTTTGTCTGATGACTAAATGTAAAAATCACAAAGCGAACTTCGAATGCCATTTGCGGCATTCGAAGTTCTTGTCATGTAATGACGCTTGCTTTTATTTGGCGTAGGAGTAAAATAAAGACAGGGGTGGAAATATTCAGAAGAGTCCGTTATTTTACCCGACGTTAAGACTCTCGCTTTTATAAGTGGGAGTGGTGCCCCCGTACTCTGCTTTGGTGATAGAGTCCCCCGCCGAAGTCTCGATGTTCAACTTTAATTGAACGAGTTCATTGGAATTATTATTGCCATAAAAGAAGATATTGAAGGAGGGATAGAGAAATGAAGGAAATACTTGCGGAAGAGATTATTTCCGCCGTTGAAAATCTCTGCATTGAAGCAAATTATAACCTGGGATCGGACATCATGACTGGTTTTAATCAAGCTTTAAAGGATGAGCGTTCTCCCTTAGGTCGAGAGGTGCTGGAGCGTCTCATTGAGAACGCAGAAATCGCGAAAGAGGAAAGAGTCCCCATGTGTCAAGACACGGGGATGGCTGTACTTTTTGTGAGTATCGGACAGGACCTGCATGTGGTCGGCGGTGGCCTTACTGAGGCTATTAATGAAGGGGTGCGCCGAGGGTATGACAAAGGATATCTTAGGAAATCTGTTGTGAAGGATCCCTTTGAGCGTGTCAATACCGGAGATAACACCCCGGCAGTTATTCATTATGATATTGTCCCTGGGGATGAATTGCACCTAATTGTAGCGCCTAAGGGGTTCGGCAGTGAAAACATGGGCGGCTTAAAAATGTGCAAGCCTTCTGAGGGCCTCGAGGGTGCGATGCAATTTGTTGTAGATACAGTTGATCGAGCGGGTGGAAACCCTTGTCCCCCAATAATTGTGGGGGTGGGCGTGGGTGGAACGATGGAAAAAGCTACTTTCTTAGCCAAAAAAGGTCTCTTGCGTGAAGTGGGAATACATAATCCCGAGGAGCGTCTGGCTAATATCGAGAAAGAGTTGTTAGATCGTGTCAATCGTTTAGGAATTGGTCCTCAAGGCTTTGGAGGAGTTACAACGGCTCTTGCCGTCAACTTAGAAGTATATCCCACACATATTGCAGGAATGCCCGTTGCGGTAAACATAGGTTGCCACGCCACTCGTCATAAGGAAATTACCTTGCAAGGGAGGGCTTGCCAATGAATGAAATAATCCGCATTGAGACTCCCCTTACCCAAGAAAAGCTTAAATCCCTTAAAGTTGGGGACAATGTCTTAATAAGTGGTGTGATTTATACCGGACGGGATGCCGCTCATAAGAAAATGGTTGAAGCTCTCGAGGGAGGGGAAGACCTCCCCTTTGTAATGAAAGACCAAATCATTTATTTTGTGGGTCCGACCCCTGCAAAAGAAGGACAAGTGATCGGCTCAGCAGGGCCAACGACGAGTGGACGAATGGATGCCTATTCTCCAAAGTTGATCGCGAGAGGATTAACAGGAATGATTGGTAAAGGACTCCGTTCCCCGGATGTGATTGAAGCGATGAAAAAACACGGTGCCGTCTACTTTGGAGCGATTGGCGGGGCAGGCGCCCTCATCGCAAAGCGTATTGTTTCTGCTGAGGTCATTGCTTATCCTGAGCTGGGGCCGGAAGCAGTACGCCGTTTAGTAGTAAAAGATTTTCCTGTCATGGTGATTATTGACTACGAGGGCAATAATCTTTATGAAATTGGCAAGGCACAATACAGAAGGGTATAACAATCCAGGTCATCTCCTGATATTATGACATGTCAAGCATTAGAATTAAGAATATAATTTCAGGATGAACTTATTAAACATTATCAGAGACTTATCGAACATTATCAAAGCACAGTCTGAATGTTGTATATAAAAATAAAAACGGAGGTCTGTGAATCGCACACTGCGCAGCGGTTTCAGACCTCTGTTTTTATCAATTCAGGGGATGTAACGAAACTTGTTTTCCGGTTTATTTCATCCCCACTCTATTTGTTAATCCCCTTATATAATAGAGGACTGTTCACCACTTCAAAGGTGTACAGTCCTCTTTCTTGGGATAACCCACCACCAGCTTGAAAAAAATCTCAAGTTTCGTTACGGCCCCTTATTCTGTTTTGGCGAAATGTTACAGAATTTCAACAACCTTTTTGAAGGATAAGGTGTTTAAAAGAAAGTGAAAAAGACACAACTTTTAGTCTAAATAGACACAAAAGCTTCACAATTTCTTAAGCAAAATAATTGGGTTGTGCGGTATAATAAGGTATTCATAAAAACCCTTGATAGGAGTTGAGGTGCAATGAATTGTCCGCTATGTGAAGCGCGTGATGTCGGCCGAATTGGCCGTGAACGTTATTACTGCAGAGAGTGTTGCCATGAATGGACGAAGGGTGATGGAGTCGTTAAGATTTATGAGGTACTGTCAGATGGTTCGGTAGAACGCTTAGAAACCAAGTTGGAACCATTTCCCCGTGCGTTACAAGCCCATCCCGTTGTCCGCAGGCGTGCTGGCTAGAGTAAACGTTTAAAAGGCGCGATTAAACCACCTTTTGTATGAGAAAACATAGTAATCCCTGAATAATGAGTAAGGTACTTAAAAGAGAGAGCCATTTGGGCTCTCTTTTTAATTATTATTAATAATAATTATCGATTGGTGCAGGATTTCGTCGACTCATATAGAAATGTAGGAGGATATAATAATTACTCTAAATTGTATAGAGGAGAGGTTAGTATGACTGAACTTCAACGAGACAGTAACTATCAGTGGACAGGTGAGGCGGTAGAATGTACCAGTGGAATCCATTGGGCCATCGCGGAACAGGCCAATGGTACTGTAGCTATTATTGTTAATTCGCCCGGAGGGATCCTGACTGGCAAACAAGTGCGTGTTTTAGCTGAGATTGTAGGCGAAGATGGGGTCATTAAAAATACACGTCGCATGACTTCCCTTCTTCTTATTCCCAAAGAAAAAGTTGCTGCCGCTTTGGAGCAACTCCAGGCAGCCGGTCTTCGGGTAGCAAATTTGCATAAGAGCGTTCGAAATATTGCAGCATGTCCAGGTAAAGGGTTTTCCCCTAATTCTCGTGGGGATACCTTAGAATTAGCCAGAATGCTTGATGAAGAGTTTTACGGAACGATTCTGCCCTGGGATTTCAAAATAGGAATTTCTGGATGTCCACGTAATTGCACCGGAGTGCAGTGCCAAGATCTGGGGCTGATGGCTGAGCCCCGCGGAAAATATTCACTTTGGATTGGCGGGACGGAGTCGGGAATGAGCCCGAAACATGGAATGTTGGTACTCAAGGGGATTCCTCGCGACCAAGTTATTCCTGTTGTAGGAAGAATTTTGGAAACGTATATCTCAGGAGCAGAAGAGTTTAAGGAAGAGCTTGGCAACCGGGCTCGCCTTTATCGAGTCATAGAAAAGACGGGGTTTGAGCGATTTAAGAAGGCTGTCGAAGAACTCCTGAGCAATGGGGCCGTAAGTAAGTAAATATAGGGCTTCAATTTAGTGGATGTAAGAGAGGAGCGGGGATATGACGACTCAAGGATTTAGTAAGCTTAGTGCCTATAAGGCATTTTCAAAGATGGACAGATCTTGCTCACAGGGATGTAAATGTTCAGCGCTGTGTCAATTGTTCATGGCAAAAGAATTTCTCAGTTTGTCTGCTCAGACAGGGGAGAAGTTCTCCGATAAGATACCGGATGACATTCTTGATATGTTCCGAAGTGTTCCTTTAATCCCGGAACGGTATAAAAGCATGGAACTTCAGGAGGCTTTTGTTGAGGTACAGAGTATCTGTGATAATTGTGCAACTGATGAACATGATTCTTATTGTACGGTGAACGTGGTCCTTACTGCCCTGGGAATTATATTGGAAGGCAAAGACTATATTACGGACAAAGATAAGGAAATCCAGTCTTAGGTACATGTAGTCAGGCAAGACCCCTTGTTACGGATGTTTTTATGAAAAAAAGATTTTAGTTAAAATGTTGAAGGGATAGAAAGGATGAATATTGTTGATACAATTACATCAGTTTAGCTTAGATGAGGCTGTTCAATTACTGAGGATAGATGCTGAACAGTTGGCCCTTCTTAAAGAGGTTCGACTAGTTGTTGAGGGGGATTCTGAAGAAATTATCCGTAATTTTTATGCCCATGTGACTTCGTTCCCAGATCTTAAAGCAATTATTGACCGATTTTCTTCGGTGGAGAAGCTGAAAATCACTATGAAAAAGTATTTGTTTTCTCTCTTCCCCGATAAGATTGATGAAGAGTTTATGCAATGGCGGGTTACAATCGGGCAGGTTCATAATCGGATCAATTTACCGCCTTTTTACTATTTAAGTGCCAATCAATATTTTTGCGACGAAATTATTCCGCGGATTTTTAAACACTATCGCAAAAAGACGGATCAGGCTGTTCGTGCTAGTTTAGCCTTCCAAAGACTCTTGAGTTTTGACCAGCAAGTTGTCATGGCCAGTTATATCCAGTCCTATATGACGGAAATAGATAAGAAGGCTGAATTAGAGAATGCCTTAACCGAAATTGACAGCTTACAACGCAGTGTTAGCGAAGCCAGCCAAGCTTTGGCGGCAACGTCAGAAGAAACAGCAGCCTCTGCGGCAGAGATGAATGAAGCCACTTCGCAAATATCCGGTAATGCCTCTGAGGCTGCAGAGTTTTCCCGGCAGGTCGATGCTTTGGCTCAAGAGGGTGTCCGAAAGATTCAAGCGATATCTGAGACGATTTTACGGTTAGCAGGTATGACATCAGAGATGCAAGAGAAAATGACCGAACTGGATAAAAGCTCTGCACGTATTGCCTCTGTCACGGATGTAATTAAAGAAATCGCTTCCCAAACCAATCTCTTAGCCTTAAATGCCGCTATTGAAGCGGCTCGTGCCGGAGACAGCGGCAGAGGTTTCGGAGTTGTGGCAGAAGAAGTGAAGAAGCTCGCCAATCATTCGGAACAGTCGGTTAAAGAGATTAGCGCCTTGATTACGATTACAAAACAAAATACAGTTGCGGTAAACCACTCTATTGCCCAAACCTCTGATGCTATGCAGGGCGCGGCAACAGAGGCAGGGGAAGTAGTGAACCGTTTTGGAGAAATAATGTCTGCTATTAATGCAAGCATCCAACAAGTACAGGGGATTGCCCGTCAGATTGATGCCTTGTCGTTGACAGCCGGCCAGATCGGAGCAGCTTCTGAGGATGTAGCTAATTCGGCTACTTCTTTGGCGCAAATGGGATTACGAGATTAAGGGGACTTGTGTGACCCAGCGCTCGGTCGTACGACGCAGAGCAAACTAACCGTTTAAGCGACTGCTTTGGGGAGCGGGGCAGTGTACATCCCTGTACACTGCCCCGCCTCTGGGGTCGGTCGCTTAAACGGAAGTTTGCTTTTCTGCTTACGTAAAGACGTCGCGCTTGTGTCACACTGCGTCCTTGGCTTGGGTCGAGGGGACGTTGCTCGGGAGAAGGCACATTTCATGTGCACCTTCCTTTTCCTTTGTTTACTGCCCCGCCTCTGGGGTCGGTCGCTTAAACGGAGGTTTGATTTTCTGCTTACGTGGAGACGTCGCGCTCGTGTCACACTGCGTCCCTGGCTTGGGTCGAGGGACGTTGTTTGGGAAGAAGGCACTTACATGTGCACCTTCCTGTATTCTTTTGCATACTACCCTACGTTTGGGGTAGGTCGCTAAATGGTAGTTTGCTTTTTTGCTTAGGTAAAGAAGTCCGCTCGTGTCTCACTGCGTCCCGGGGTTAAGGGGAAAGTCGTTAGAATAGACTGGACTAATGGGCAGTGAAGCATAGAGCGTGTAGTATGTTGGTCTAATTGGGGGTAGGAGAATGTTTAAAGATGCTTTCTATATCCGGCAGATGTGGAGCTTTTCCCGTGCGCTTGATCTTGCTTTAGTTGATGAAGAGGTCGAAAGGGGCCTGCAGATTTCACTTGGGGAACGGCACGGAGAACGGGTTGCTTATATTGCCATGCGTCTGGGTCGTATCTTAGGACTCAATAAAGAATCCCTTGTTCATGTTACAGTAGCAGGACTGTTGCATGACATCGGGGCGGTAGGTTATATGGGTGAGTATAATGGGGACCAACATATTTTTGAAAGACATTGTCTTACAGGGGCATCGATTGTTGAGCGCTTTCCTGCCGGAAGAATTCTTGCCCAAGCAATCAAATATCACCATGAGACTCCGGATCCTTTATACTGTGCTTTGAGGGCGCCTGCTGAAGATGTTACTTTAATGGCTCGAATTTTATCTCTTGCGGACCGGGTTGATCTTCGGTTGAAGCGTAGGCCTTCAAACCGTCGGGAGAGAGACGGAATCATAGAATGGGTTACCAAGGAAACGGGGATATTGTTTTACCCGGAAGTGGCGGATGCCTTTAAACAGGTCGCTCAAAAGGAAGCGTTTTGGTTGGACATTGAACAGCCGGATCTGCTCCAGATTGCTTTAGGGCTGTTGTATGGACAGTGGCAAATGCCGGCGACGCGGGAATTAGAAATTGGTTTTACCGATGACTTGGCAGCGACCTTTGCGGATCTGATTGACCAGAAAAGTAAGTTTACAGCGCGTCACTCGCGGTCAGTTGCGGAAACAGTTGAACGTTTGGCTCGGGGAAAGGGATGGGAAGACGATGGTTTACATGAAATCTATGTGGCGGGTTTACTTCATGACTTGGGTAAACTCTCTATACCCAGGAAGATTCTAGACAAGCCAGGCCCCCTTGATCCTGCTGAATTTGAAATAATTCGCAGGCATACATATTATACCCACCGCTTGTTGACCGAGGCTGGTTTTCCGACTCGTATGGTTGAATGGGCTGCTCATCATCACGAGTGCCTTGATGGTAAAGGATATCCCTTCGCCTTGGGAGAGAAAGATCTCGATGAGGGTGCTCGTTTAATGGCAATAGCCGATATTTTTGCGGCGTTAACTGAGGATCGCCCTTACCGGATTGCTATGAGCTCTGGTGAAGCTTTGGCTTTGATTGAACGTGGGGCGGGGACAAAATTGGACCAGGGTTTAGTTGATTTAGCGAAACGGGTACTGGATTAAAAAAGAGCGGGGCTTTATTTCCCGCTCAAATTAATTATTTGTTTTATTAGTTATTTAATCCTATACTTCTTGATAGGTGATATAGAATCGATAGAATTATCCAAGGACTTTGCAACTGCGTATAAGCTATGGAAAGCAGAAGAGATTACAGCGGTAAAGGCTATGGAATTGAGTGGATTAAGCAAGGCGACATTCTACCGGAAAGTAAAAGAATACGAAGCTAAGAAGGGGTAATAAGCAACCTCTTCTTTTTTGGTTAAGTTTTTATTGGATGAACTAAACATTATAGTCATCCTCCCAGTCTCCTGCCGAATGGCTGCGCTCTGTTGACTAGTTTTGTTTTGCCTCTGCCTATTCCATTCCGAAGATCAAGAAACACTCGCTTGAAATTACCCTCCCCTATACCCAAGGATGACAATCCGGTTAAAGTGCCCCCTATTCGTTCAACAGAGGACCTTATCAGGACTACCCACCCCCCCTCCTAGAAAGTGGCACGAGATTGCGCTCACAGAATGTCCCCCCCATGTATACAATGATACTCAGGACACAGGGCATCATTTTTTCTGAAAAAAATAAAAAAATTTTCGGAAAATATAATCCAAGTCGTTTTAAACGTCCTAAAAATTTTGCAAAAAGATTTTAGGGCCAAAAATAGTAAAGCAGTTCATATTTGCAGTAGAGTAGGCCCTCCAAATCAGAGGCGAAAAAATGTTCAATCAGTTTTATTCCCCTTTTGGACACCCTCAGACGCAGTATTCGAAGCGCTCTTGATAGCATAGATATGGCATAATATATAAAGGGTATTAGTTTTCTAATACTGTTGGCTCAAATTAAGATTTTGCAAAAAAACTGTGCTCAAGACTTGGTGTAACTGGTCTGAGGTACATTTTGGAATATGATTAGATTTCTAATAAGCCAAATAATTTACAGAGGCCATTATTATATGTGAAAACTAAAAATAACCCGCCTAGCTTCAAATTTGCTAAGGCGGGTTATTTTCTTCAACACTTCCGTCTGGCTTTTTAAGCTGGCTCACATAAACTACCCCCACCTCGTAATCGGATGGCAATGGGGTTAACCGCATTAAATTTGCCGCCGAAAGTAATTAGTGCAAACATATATTCCAAATTATCTCTCATAAATATACTTGAACTTCTTAATAATAAAATATTTTTAAATTTTATGTAACCTTTTGACATGTTTAAACCCTCTATTAAGTGTAGAGATATTGATGGTTAAATTTGTTACCTATAATATTTAATACATTGCGTTAGCTATTTATGTCCTTATGCGAGTTAAGGCACATAAATTATTAAATACATTAAGGAGGAGAATTAGAGTGAAAAAAAATTATTTAGTTTAATCTGCGTATTAGCGCTTATGTTATCCATAGGAGCACCAGTTGTTTTTGCTCAAGAGACACCTGCTTCTGTGATAACGCCACAATCGAGTGTAGTTAACTTTAACTTTAGTGTTACTTATGCGGGAGATGTAAAATATTCTTCTGGCTATAAAAATGATTACACTACGGCAGATGTGTATGTTCAAGGCGGAACTATGCAGTCAGGTGATTCAATTGGTTTTGGTCTTTATGACTCAAACAAAAATCCGATTTATGTTACGGCATATACTTGTCACAATATCCCCGACACTTTCTCATTGAGTTACAAGGATGCTAAGCCAGGAAGCTATTATCTGGGTGCCAGAAAGGGTATAGCTGGCTATTCCGGGACCTGTTCTATTAGTGGAAAATGGTACCCTTGATCCTTATATTACAAGCTTCATAATTTAAATCATCGGCATACTCGCAGCCGGTGATCTTAAATAATAAAGGAGATCTTAATGAAAAGAAGAAAAATGATAACAGCAATTATTCTCTTGCTCATGCTTTTAGTTAGTACTTCTTGCCAGAGGAAGAGTACTGATAACTTAGGACAAAGTGATAGTAATGCTTTTTCCGGAACTGGCACAGGGGGGCACATCCAAAAACAACTGGTTAAAAATTTAGCTGTAAACGCCGCTGTGAATGCACCTCCTAATGTCCAAAAATTAAATACTCTAATTGCAATGCCACTCAAGTTAGATAGCCAAAAGGTGCAGGAATTAGAAAGAATGTTTATAGACAATAGCAAGTTCACGAATCAAATTAATAATGGAGAAGATAAATATGTGCAAACAGAGGACGGAAAGGTTTTTGCATTTGAGAACGGCAATTATATTTCTCTTAGAACAAAGAAATTTAAGTATATTGATCCCATCTTTAATCTGCCCGATCAGCCGTATCCAACCGCAGACCACTTCAATAAAAACAAGGATTTATCGTTCATGCCGTATCAACAGGCTGTTAATGAGGTCAAAAAGGTTCTTGTTTCTATAGGGATTTCTGTTCATGACGAAGTTGAAACGTATACCTTAGACCACCAGACAATGCAAGACCTAGAGGAGAAGCTTATGAATGACAAGACTCTTATGTCCACAGAAGGTAACCACCTAATCCTCAAAGATCAATGGAGCAGTGAAGACGATGGTTACTTTATGTCTATTCAAAATGCATTGGATGGTATTCCAGTATTTTCGTTGAATCACGGTAGTATAGATACTAATACTTTAGTGTCTGGCTCCTTTGTTTATGCCTATTATTCCCAATCAGGGTTGGAATATATATTTGCTAATTTTCCTTACCAGAAAATGGCTATTGATCAAAAGGATGTACCGATCATCGGGGTGGAAAATGCATTGGCTGTTGTCAAGGAGAAATACGAAAATGTTATTCTGACCGATCTAATCTCCATTACGAGGATCGAATTTAATTATGTACCGACGCTGATTGATAATTCAAGGGAAACCTTCCGCATGGTTCCTGCTTGGTGCTTTCATTTAATTCAAGAGAAAGACGGAACTCCCAGCGACATGATCATTGACGCGACGAATGGGAGTGAAATCCTGTGAAAAAATTCTTTAGTAATGCCAGAGTGGATTTGAGGCGGGCTTTTTCTTCCTTCGAGTTTCTGTTATCAGTGGCTGGAATGTGCACAGTTCTTTTCTTAAGCGTAAGTTCACAGCTTAGAGCAATGGTAAATGGTCTTATGCAATCGGATGTGTTAAATCTTTATAACCTTGCACATTTCCAGGGCTTTTCTCTACTGTCCGCAATATTTGCGACCCTGCCTTACAGTACAAGTTTCTGTATAGACTGGAACAACCAGTTTATCCGTTCCGTCGTTATTCGGACAAATATCAGAACTTACGGCATATCTAAGGCTTTAACCTGTGCGTTGGCCGGAGGCAGTGCTGTGGCGCTTGGGGAGGTTCTCTTTATTCTTTTGCTTTGTTTATGTTTTCCTTTGGTAGGCCCTGAAGGAAACCTTAACAATTCGATGCTTTCAGGAGGGAATCTTATCGCTTTTTTTTCGTTCCAGATTCTTGTGAAATTCTTCGCGGCAACTTTCTTTTCTGTTCTAGCACTGTGGATTTCTACTTATCTCACCAACGTCTTTGTCACTTTGGCCGTTCCAATCCTCTCTTTTTATTTTTTAATTACAATTCCCCCCGTAATTGGCATATCGATGAGATGGTTTTATAACGCCCTGATGGGAAGTGCTTATGCAAACAATCCCTATGGTTCTTTGCTGTATTCGATTGTCGTATGTAGCCTATTGAGTATTCTAATGGGGATTTTGGTAGTCGGTCAAATTAGAAGGAGGCTTGAGCATGGTTAAGATTAATATAATCGCTCATTGCTGCGCTCAGAACCTACGCAAATTACCCGCCAATCCCCGGTGCTATGTACTTGGACTGTTTCTTATCGGAGTATTGGCCGAATATATTTTGCCAATATCCAATTTCTCTCATATTGTTCAGATACCGGCAACCCCTTGGGTTTTTCCCTATCTAGCGCTTGACCCGAGACTGCTAGCATTGATTATGCTGGGGATTGTCTTCCTATTTTGTGATGCCCCATTTATTGACTCTCATCAACCCTATGTCATCATTCGTTCCGGCAAAAAGAATTGGCTACTTGGTCAGATTGCCTACATTATTGTGGCATCGGCCATCTATTTTATGTTAATTTTCTTAGTTTCAGTTTTGTTCTTACTGCCGAATATAACCTTCTCCAGCGAATGGGGAAAAGTATTGGGAACCTTGGGGATCACCGATGCGGGAAATCAATTCAATGTTCCTTTGGGAATTAGTTATGCATTGCAACTTAATTACTCGCCCATCGCGGCAATGGCCTGGAGCTTGTTAATGGCTTGGCTGGTCGGAACTTTTTTGGGTCTGCTCATCTTTGTGTTGAATATGCGTTTTACTAGAGAAATTGGAGTTGTTGTGAGCACGGCCCTGGTTTTTTTGCAGTACTTTTGCTTTGAAGCGGGAGGATTTTTATTATATAGCTTCTCGCCTGTATCCTGGGCCAATCTGAACATGCTGGACACCACCTATACCTCGGCTTTGCCGTCAGTTACCTATGCGGTTAGCGCTTTAATCAGTCTAAGTCTGATATTAATTTTACTGACAGCGTTACTAATGCGTAAAAAGGATATCGATGTATTACCACCGGTGTAATCGGTGTAAAAGGAGTAAAAAATGACTAAAAACGAATTAATTCTTAAAGAAGTTACTAAGAAATTCAAAAACACAACGGTACTCAATAAGGTATCCGTCTCCTTTGAAGCAGGAAAAATTCATGGTATCATTGGACGCAATGGGTCGGGCAAGACAGTGTTATTTAAATGCATCTGTGGATTTATGCCGATCACCTCTGGTCAGATTTTGGTGGACGGCAATCAAATCGATGTACCACAGAACATTGGCATTATCATTGAAGCGCCAGGATTTCTGCCAAATTATAGCGGTTACAGAAATCTTAAGTTGCTCTCCCTGATCCGCCATCAAATAGATGATGCCAGAATCAAGGAGACTATGAAAAAGGTGGGTTTGGACCCTGACAATAAAAAAAGAGTCAATAAATATTCTCTCGGAATGAGGCAACGTCTTGGAATTGCTCAGGCCATTATGGAAGATCCCTCTGTTCTCATCTTGGACGAACCTATGAACGGTTTGGATAAGCATGGCGTAGAAGACATTCGTCATCTCATCCTGAATCTTAAAGCGGAAGGGAAAACCATATTAATTGCTTCGCACAGTTCCGAGGACATTGCCAAGTTATGTGATACTGTATATGAAATGGATGCAGGGGTATTGACTCCACTCCTAACAAAAAAAGCGAGTTGCAAGGGCTATAGAATTTCCAGAAATATATACGAAGAAAGGATGCCGTTTAACAAAACAGCGCTCTCTCTTTAGTTCCACAATTCTTTCTGCCTAAATTGAAAAAAAACACATTCAGGAGGGAGTTGACTTTGAACCTAATCTTATAGTGGATATAAAACGATGAATCCTATATTCCCACTGCCTTTGAAGTACCTCATAAGTGCCCTGTAATTTCACTTTACACTCTAAAAAAATACCTGCCCAAAAAGGAGAAATTACGTTTGAAGAAGAAATTGCGTATTCTATTGGTTTGGACATTAACTTCATTACTCCTACAATTTGGAGGTTATTCCCTTTTGAACAACCAAGTTCGAAAAGTTATAAACCCGGTGGTATCTAGTGAACCGATCACTCTCCAAGCAACCATCCCGGGTTCTGCCCTTAATAATATCCAAATTTCTTATAATAAGGATTATTTAGCATACTCGGAAAATGGTACACTTAAAGTTTTTAACCTTAAAAATGAAAAAGTTGTTTTTGAGAAGAAATCACCATCTGAGAATAATAGGACATTAGGTGTTATAACGTACCAATGGCTACCCGATCGCAATACCCTGCTGTATTTTTATGCCAAGAAAAATCCTAATTCTGTAACTTATGTTACCGTTACCCCATCCAAAACCTCGTTGCAGACCTCTATTCAGACTCCGACTCCTGTTAAACAGAAAACAGAAGACCCCAATCAAAAAAAAGTGGAGGAGGTTCCAAAGGTCGTGCCCAAAGAGGTTCCCGTAAGGCCTCAAATTGAAAAACGGTATGGAAATCCGCAAATCACAGAACTATATTCGCTTGAACTCCCGAATAGTGATGAGACTACTGCTCCAGATGATTGCTTCGAAAAAACGATTGACAATTTTCCATCAGGCGGTCAAATCAAAGATTTGGTTATCTCAACTCCTACCAATCTCATTTATCTTACTGTTAAAGATGGATCAACCGAACTGCTTATGGAAATAAATGTAATGAAGAGCGTAACCAACTTAAACAAATCTGGTGAGACCATCTATAATATGGCTGTCTCAGATCGGTATGGAACTCTTTTTATTGACAGTAAAGTGGGGGCTACCCGTCAAGTCGTTGCCTTGGAAGGAACTAAGCGTCAAATCATCTCTAAGAATACCAACGATAGAATACTAGGAATCAAAGCGGGCACGGTATATATCGGCGAAGTAGAAAATAATAAACTCTTAAAAGTTAAAACTACGACTGACCTTGCTAAATTGACGAATAACCCCTCTCTAAAAACAGAATGGGAAGGATCTATTCCTTTTGACAATAACGTGCGCATGCTCATTGGTGCTAAAGGTCAAATAATTGTTTGTAATCATCAAACAGTCTATATCGTTACGTCCGGAAAGCTAGCAGAGGTTCAATTGCACGGAGATGAGAATTACGTCTCTGACGATGGTGCAGAGCTGATTAAACTTTCCAACGAAGGCAATTCCACTCTTATAGAATTGCAACCCCTCAAGCCTTAAACAATAAATTAAGTCCTTTTGATGATAAGCACGTTTATAAAAGCATTCCTGTAGTGCGCTAATTTGGAGTTTGAAAAAATGGAAGCGCCTCCGTTATGATGGTAATGTAAATGTTTCGTACAAACATTAATTACCACCAAAGGAGGCGCTCTTACTATGAAGTATAAAGAAAGGCAAGCATAAAATGGACGCATTTTTAACATTACCATTACTCACTTGGTAGTAGGCATTGACATCGCCCTGGAGACACATGTAACCAGAGCAGTCAATTACCGAGGAATCGAATTGGGTGAGTATCTAAGCTTCTCTAACGACGGCAAGGGATTTGAACAGTTATTACGGTGGATAAGAAATATCCAGACTCAAAATTCACTAAATATTATCCACCCTCCCCTAGCCCGTCATTTTCAAGCTTTATAGCAGTCTCTAGGATGAGGAATTTACTTAATCTCAGTTATGGACCTAAGGAAATAGGTAAGCCCTAGGCACTTCTAAGGCGTTGGTTGAGACTTGTATTTTCTTTTTTGGCTTGTTCAGATAAAGTTTTGTGGAGGCTCTTCTTCAGCAGAATATAGCGAGTAACTGTATGGTAATCCCATGTAATAATCAAGAGTCTTGTTCATCGTTAATCACTCCTTCCAGAAGGTCAATGGCTCGTTCAACATATTAAGTTCCTCAAACTTTACTTGTTTGGGGTTATTTTTAATTTTTTTATGCTTTTTATGCGTTCTTATATCATTTGTGGTAAAGTGGAAGAAAAACTGAAATATCGGCAATCTGACAGAATAAGAAAGGGAGATGACCTTGTTTTACCCCTTTGAAATGGAACGATACCTGGAAACCTTATTGGGTGAACGGGATCCGCTGTTGCGTGAAATGGAAGAGCAGGCTTTAAAAGAAACTATTCCGGTTGTGACGCCGATGGTTGGGAATTTTCTCAACTTACTCGTACATACTTGTAAGGCGCAGACTATCTTAGAAATCGGGACAGCCATCGGATATTCGACGATCTGGTTGGCCCGGGCTGCAGAAGAGACAGGTGGGCAGGTTACCACAATTGATATGAATAAAGATCGTCTGGCTCGTGCACGGGTATACCTTGAACGTGCGGGGCTGGGTGATCAGGTTACGGCTTTAGAAGGGGATGCCCGTAAAATTCTAAAGAACCTGGATACGATGTTTGATTTTGTCTTTATCGATGCCGCAAAAGGAGAATATTTAGAGTACTTAAGTCTAATTTACCCCTTAATTGCACCGGGGGGGTTGCTGGTCGTGGACAATGTGCTTTTCCGGGGGTGGGTAGTTCCGGAAAGTACCTTTGCGCCGAAGTATGATCGCATGGTGGGTGGCTTGCGGCGATTTTTAGAGGATCTTTCTCGGAATCCGGACTTTTCCACGACTGTTTTACCATTTGGAGATGGAGTGTCGGTTAGTCGGCGGATAGTGCTATGACCCCTGGGGAGCGCTATGGAGAGATTGACCTGCTAAGGGCTATAGCTATTGTGTTAATGGTTTTATTCCATATTGTCTATGATTTAAGGGAGTTTGCCGGGGTAAATATTAATTACCAGGACCCGATTTGGTTTCTGGTAGGAAAAACTGCCGCACTGCTCTTCATCTTTATATCGGGGCTTGCCAGCGGGTTTAGCAGATCGCCGGTGAGACGGGGATTTAAGGTATTGCTTTATGGAATGGCAATCACAGTTGCGACCTATCTAGCGATGAGGGATAATTATGTTCGTTTCGGAATTCTTCATTTTTTAGGTGTTACCATGATTTTATCGACCTTCCTATATTCCCTGTCTTCGCGAATGCTCTGGGCCCTTGCCGGTGTTACTGCTTTGCTGGGGTTTTGGTTTAAGAAACTAGTGGTAGAAACAAGCCTCTTCCTTCCATTTGGCCTTATGTATAAGGGGTTTGGGTCCATGGATTATTATCCCCTTTTTCCCTATATAAGTGTAACTTTCCTGGGGATACTTGCTTATCGACATTGGTACGCTCAGAGGTCTGAGCCCTTATGGACATTTAGGCTCGATTCAAAGCCGATTCTGTGGTTGAGTCGAAATTCTTTAATGATTTATTTAGTTCATCAGCCCCTAATTCTTCTCGTTATTTTTAGTATAAGACTTTTATAAACGTTTTTAGCGAAATCCTAATAGCTTTTGGACAAGACTCCTAACATTTCATGTGGAGATTTGCAGGTGATGGGATATCCAATAAGTCCGGGAATTCCAGGTATTATTGTTAAGTACTGATGTGAAAAATAAGGAAGGGGGCCACAGCTTTGGCAATGTTTGTTCATGAACATTTGATGCAGGCCGTTTATTTTGCTCCACGCGGGAAGAAACGTCTTCTTTTTTTGGGGGTAAATATTTCTCAACGTTATTTAAGCCCTGAGGATAAGCTGATCGGGTTTGTGGGTGATGCCGGAGCTGGAAAGTCCTTGCTTATTCGCGGTATGTTCCCGGGATTAGAACTGACCAATGACGATGATGGCATTAATATTCGCCCCTTACCTTTAATGGAAGATGCGGATAGTGGGAATTTTCGACATCATACCTATCATTTAGACGTCCGCTTCGAGTCTGCCTTTACCCAACCTTGGAAAATAGCTGAGGCAATTCAAAAAGTCATAGCCAAGGGACGGCGAGTGGTTGTTGAGCACTTTGATCTCGTGTATTCTCAGCTTGGGGTAAATGCCGAAGTCTTGATAGGAGTAGGGGAAGAAGTGATTGTAACTCGGCCAACGGTGTTTGGGCCGGAACCTCAAAGTATCGCAGATATTGTTTTTGATTCCATAAAGTATCGGCGCATGGCCCACAGTGCTGAAGACATCACGTCTATGATCCTGGAAGAAATGGGCTTGCCAAAGCCTGAGGTACACAGTGATATTAAACATGGCTTTGTATTGGAACTTCCCGAGAAACCTGATATTGACTTAGATTTGGTGGAGCAACGGGTGCTCGATTTAATCGATGCAGATTTGCCCATCTGTTTTGCTAATGATGATCACATTCGGGTGGGGAAAATGCTTTACCCTTGCACAGGTCCTCGTATTCATATTCGGCGATCCAGTGATATTAAAGGGTTTCACCTGCTTAAGGAATTTAGGTTCGACCCCATCGCCCAGCTTTATACCATCGCTGGCATCGTAGGAGAGGAAATGACGCCTGCCCGTTCACTCGATCTGTTTGCAGCAAGGAAAACCAATATTTAACAAAAAACATTGGAGAAGATTGGCATTTCGGCCGTGATTCTGATAAACTAAAACTCAGCAATAAGATTTGCCAAAGAAAGGTAAGGTTATCAATATGCAACGTTCCAATGGTCGGGCAAATGATGAATTACGTCCTGTGAAAATTTCGCGTCAATTCACTAACATACCTGAGGGTTCTGTTCTCATCGAGATCGGAGAAACAAGGGTTTTATGTACAGCCAGTGTTGAAGAAAAGGTACCTCATTTTCAGAAAGGAACAGGTAAAGGGTGGGTTACTGCGGAATACGCCATGATTCCACGAGCGACCCAAACACGGACCCAGCGTGAGGCTAGTAAGGGAAAGCTCACCGGCCGTACCATGGAGATTCAACGATTAATCGGCCGTGCCTTACGCTCAGTTATTGATCTAAAGAAACTCGGTGAACGAACAATCTGGTTGGATTGCGATGTGCTTCAAGCGGATGGTGGAACACGTACAGCGGCCATTACAGGAGCTTACGTAGCCATGATTGATGCGGTTCAATACTTGATGGAGAAGAAACTTATTCGAACAAATCCGGTTCAAGATACCTTAGCCGCAATTTCCGTGGGTAAAGTCCAGGGAAATGTCGTTTTGGATCTGGAATATGAAGAAGATTCGAAGGCAGAAGTCGACATGAACATCGTCATGACAGGCGCGGGGAAGTTTGTAGAAATCCAGGGAACTGCTGAAGATATTCCCTTTGATCGTACAGACTTGTATAATTTCTTGGAACTTGCCGAAAAGGGCATTCGTACTTTAATGGAAGTGCAGAAATCTGCCGTGGAAACAACTGCATGAAGATAATACTTGCAACTCAAAACAAAGGAAAAATTCGAGAGCTTCAAGAACTCCTTGTAGATGAAGAGATTGAGGTTCTTTCGTTACAAGATATTAAGGATTGGGAAGACGTAGAGGAGAATGGAAAAACCTTCGCTGACAATGCTTCTCTCAAAGCTAAAGCAGCCGTTAAGAAAACGGGGTTAATTGCCTTAGCTGATGACTCAGGGCTGGAAGTCGACGCCTTAGATGGGGCGCCGGGGGTCTATTCTGCACGTTTTGCCGGAGAACCGAAAGATGATGAACGAAATAACAACAAACTCCTTCAACTATTAGAAACCGTCCCGGATGATCAAAGGCAGGCCCGGTTCCGGTGTGCCCTAGTTGTGGCAACCCCTAAAGGGGAGGAATTTCTAACTGAGGGTACAGTCGAAGGGCAAATATTGACTCAACGTCGCGGAACGGATGGATTTGGTTACGACCCACTCTTTTTTGTGCCTGAGTATGCACGGACCATGGCCGAATTGACACTGGCTGAAAAGAATAAGCTCAGTCATCGAGCTCAAGCATTTCGAAAGGCGATCCCGATCCTCCAAGCCCTCAAAATCAAAGGTTAGATTCAGACCGTAAACCGAGCAGTTTTCTCAACTGGACATAGGGTCCTGGGTGATATTTCTTTAGTTATATGTTGGCATTCTATGAATGAGCTTTCAGATTCAACTTAAGATTCGCTTAAGATTCACCTTGAGACAAAGGATCATAAGTATCTAAAAAAAACTCTTAAAAATAGCTGAAAAAAGGCTGAAAAAATTCTCCAATATTTTTCGTTCTTTTCCTTGACGAATACTTAAAGATGAGCTATACTAATCAAGTCACCAAATCGGGGTATAGCGCAGCTTGGTAGCGCGCCTGCCTTGGGAGCAGGAGGCCGGGGGTTCAAATCCCTCTGCCCCGACCATTAATTCCCAGTTTTCCTTTTAGTTGAAGTGGTAACCTGGGTTGACAAATCGTATCCTTGAAACTGCGCCTGTAGCTCAGTTGGATAGAGCATCTGCCTTCTAAGCAGGTTGTCGGGGGTTCGAATCTCTCCAGGCGCACCAATTAAACAAAATTCCTATGGTGGGTGTGGCGAAGTGGTTAACGCACCGGGTTGTGGTTCCGGCATTCGTGGGTTCAAGCCCCATCACCCACCCCATAATACAAAGATTTCACCGAGAATTTATTCTCGGTGTTTTTGTGCTGGTCAGGTTATAAAAGTGCACTCTCCATGAGGATGCAAAGCGTATAAAAAGACGCTCACAATAGTATTCTCGTCAAAGGAAAAGAAAGGTCGTAGAAAATAAAGAATCATTACAAAATTTTCTCTTAAATGTCCAAAAAACCGCAACAATAATTATTTATTGCGGTTTTTTTAAATGCATATAGTTACATTGTTGCCATTTAGTAATATATTCTATTAATAATTAAAATTAAAGAGAGACGTTATTAAATATCTTTGATACTTAACAATAGACATCCAATTTTCTCGAAGGACCCCCTAAAAAAGAATCTAAGGTTCGTAAGATACTGTGTAAGGTGAATTTAGTATTAAGAGGGGAAGGAATATTAAATTCTAAACCAATTATTACTAAGTAAATTATTATTAAAAGGAAAGAGGGAATCTAATGAAAACGACAAAAACAATTAAAAAACAACTTGCGGTTGCCGTTGCAACAGCACTTTTGGCCCTTCCGCTAGGAACAACGTTGGTTCTTGCAGAAACAGCAGCCCAAGTGGAAACTGCAGCTACTACCACTGGCACTAGCACGGATACAACGAATACAGACACCGCCAGTACAGATATCGGGAGCGCGAATACAACAAGTGCAGTTGCCGCGAATACAGATAACGAAGATGAAGAATCAACGGCCGTTACTGATGCTGAGGGCAATGTAATCGATCCTGCCAATTGGTTATCCGATTTAATAGGAGAACTCAAAGTGGCTTTGGCCTTTGACCCAGCGCGCAAGAGCGAGTTAAATCAACAGCAGGCACTTGCAAAGCTGGCCAAAGCTCAGAAGTTGATGACTGAAGGTAAAACAGAAGAATCTGAGAAAGCTTTCAGTGAATACACGGATAAGATTACCCAGGCACAGGAATTTTTAGAGCAAGTTGAAGATCCTGACTCTGAAGAGGCTAAAAAGCTGGCCATCGCTCTCACAAATGTTAATCAAAATAACGTTAAGGTATTAGGCGATTTGTTAGATAAGCTTCCTCCGCAGGCCGCTCAAAGGTTAGCGCTCAATGTTGTGCGCTCCATGGAAAAGGCAGTTTCAAAAATGGAAAAACAGGAAGCAAAAATTGCCGCAGAAACCTCAACAGAAACTCTCCCGGAAACGGCTGAGAATTCAACTGAACCTGTAATAACACCGGCAACCGAAGACAAATCTTTGGAAAAACAAGCTAAAGCGGCGTTAAAGGAATTTAAAAAATCACTTAAACATAATAAAAACATCCAGCTTGAAGATGATGAGGACCAAGATGATGAAGACCAAGACCAAGACCAAGACCAAGACCAAGACCAAGACCAAACAGCAACTGAGGCTGATGAAGTAACATCTGCCAATAGCCAGCCGACTTCTGTGACTGTTGCTCCTGCAAAATCGCAGTCGGCACCTTCCGGTGACCGATCGTCTGTAAAGAACAATGAAGAACGCAACAAACAGAGTGAAAAAGGAAATGACAGAGGCGGAGACAAAAAACAAGATAACCAACGAGACGATAAATAAAAGATCACCTTCAAGTCAGGTGATCCGCAAATTGACGGCTAAAGCGACTCTTTGGAGTCGCTTTTCTCTTGGAAAGAGGTATATAGGTTCAAAGGATCAAATCTTTTTGAACCCTATATAATACGTGTTATACTTACTCCGTGAGAAACTGTGAAGATGAGGGGGAAAGATAATGAGCAAAGCGAAGCCGAGTCCTGATGATCTGCGCCGCTTGATCGGATACACGATGATTACATTTTTGAGTGTATTTTTGTTTCTCCCATTGTTATGGTTTGTCCATCTATTTTCACCTGATCAAGAACTTTATGTACCTTGGGGTATCTGTTCTGGTTTCTTAGTTATTTTCAATATCCTGTTTTATCACTGGAAGTACCCCGAAAATTGGCTTCGGAATTTACTGGCTTTAGTTGGAGTTAATCTGCTGATCTTAATCTTTGAATATTTTTGGCTAATGCAGAGCATGGGCTGATCTTGGGAATTGAAGTCACCGATTCATCTTCAAAAACTAGAACCAATAATCTTTCATTTTATTTAAAAATTCCACTGTGACCGGGTAGTTGGAACTTTCTCCGATGATAGAGTCAATTCCACAATAAGGACATATAGCTGTACCATCTTGTTCTTCAATCCATTCCGTGATCTCATTGGGGTTGAATATCATTAAACAATTAAAACATCCACACTTGTGATCATTTAACAATTGCCTTCTGTGGCTAGAACAATATTTATGCGCATCAATATGATCCATCATAATTACCTCCTTTTTAACAAGGTCAACAAGAAGACCCCGACTTCAAAACTCCGCAGTGTTTAAGTGGGGGAGTGTTCAACACAAGGAGTATTGTAACCAGAACATTTCAGAAATAGTTGCGTCTAATATTACATTGCGGGTGATTGATTATAAACCAAAAATTACCCCATGGGATACTGTAAAAACCTAACACTTGTCATACCCTAAAAATTATGGTAGAATTCTCTTTGTTGCAACAATTATCTTGCGAGAGTGGCGGAACTGGCAGACGCACTGGATTTAGGTTCCAGCGGGTAAACCGTGCAGGTTCAAGTCCTGTCTCTCGCACCAATTAAGCTAGTTAAAGGCAGTTGACCTATAAAGGGTTAACTGCCTTTTGTGGTTCGCCCTGAGTAAGCATAGTCATAGTCTAAGGGTAAGTCCCTAACACACCCTGATAGTGGGAAGTGTACAGCCAAAACCAAGGGCGTCCATCATGAGAATGTAATTCGTTGATTGCCTGAGTAACTTATGAACACGGTAGTCTGAAGTAATATAACTTCTATTTGTAAATATATTGCAACATGATGAAATAGGCTATATTATTCGAATAAGATTAAGGAAAAAGAAGGAAAACTTTGAACTTTTATAGAATAGAAATATTAACCAAATAAGATTGAAGGTCTAAGTAATGGCGTTTTATGATTTAGCCAATTTATTATCAGAATATATCATGCCTAATGAACAATGTTGTTTAATGTCTATTAAGCCAATTTTCGTCAATAGAATGTTAGAGGGCATCAAGATTTACGAATATCGTCGAGTAAGATTTAGGACCTTACCTCATAAAATCTTTATCTACTCCACTTCTCCAGAAAAAAGCATAATTGGATTTTTTACGCCTGAAATTTTCTATTGTGATACTCCAGCCGAAATATGGCAAAGAACTTATATACATTCAGGTTTATCGAAGCAAGAATATGATTTATATACAAATAATGCTCAATTAGTAACTGCAATAAAAGTTAGAAAAATAATTCAATTTGATAAACCTATAAATCCTTATATGACTGCATTTAAGCCTCCACAATCTTTTTATTATCTTTAGTATAGGAGTATTGATTAATGAGTGAAAGTTTTGCCATTTGGTACGAACCGACTGTGGGGAATAAAGAGCTAGATGTAGATTTACATGTTAACCTTTGGAAGTTACCAGAATCAAATACAAATATATTAAGAAAAACATTTGGTAGATTTGTTGATTTTGGTATACGTACCACAGAAGCTCAATACATTAAAAGTCTTTTTATTGGAATTCCGTTAAAGTATGATGTTTCTAAAGAAAAAAAAGAATATGAAAAAGAAAATGATGAAAATGATATAAAACTATCTGATTTGGGAAAAGTACTTTGTAATAACGATAAGTTACTCCCAGCTTTATTTAATGAAGATTATGAAAAGAGAACAAATGTACAAAATCCAAAATTCAGCGCAATACATTTAACAAATAATGGAGATTTGCAATTTCATGTATGCCATATCGATGTTAAAAATGATGTAACTGTTAAGTACTGTTATGGGTACAAGATTTTTAAAATAGATGTATGCGCAACGGGTTCTATTCAGGACTGTTATTTTCGTTTTAGGCTTATTGGCTCAAGTCTGACAGATATGTTATCGGAATTGGAAAAACCTAGTAATGCCAGACTGCAAAGTGCATTCTCTATAGTTGAAGTTATAGATTTCCGTGTAAACGAAAAAAGAAATATTACAAACAATTCGTTGCAGTTTGAAATGAGTAAAGGGATCATTAACTTTAAAAAATTTAATTTTTTCTTTATGTGCAGTTCTACTGAAGAAATAAGCTTCTTCTCTCACGGTCCTTTCAAGCGCTGTAGAACACTTGAAGCAGATTTATGGAAGAGTTATGTTAACCTAAGTGGCAATTATATAGACACTGGTAAAAAGAATAATTTACTGGTCTATCAATGGTCTATCAAATCTAGGAATAGTATTAATGCCATGATAAAAACAAAATTTGAGAACAATAATTGGGCTACTATTATATTATATGTTATAATACTTGGTATCCTCACAATCAGCTTTAATTTGATAACTAACTTGATATCGACATGGTAACTAATTTAACAAGAATGAACACATTTCCCAAGAAAGGAAATGAGTAAAATGAACATGAAAACTATAATGCTCAATAATAAGACGATTAAATATTTACCTGAGAAATACATTGTTTCAATTTATAATGAACTTAAAGGGTTGAACGGTATTTATCCAGGATTTAATAACTGGTATTTCAATTCGGTGGTTAATGGATTAAATCTAAATTCCAGAAGTATTGTATTAAAAATCAATGGTAGCAATATTATGGCTCTTGCAATTTTGAAAGATACAATTGAGGAAAAAAAGATTTGTACACTTTTTGTTAAAAATAAGTTTAAAGGATTAGGAATAGGTCGTGACTTGATGAGTCAGTGCTTGTATACGCTCGACTACCCTAAACCGATAATTACTATTTCGGCTAATAGGATGAAAGAGTTCAAAACTCTAATAAAAGAATTTGACTTTAAACTATTTGAAGAATATAAATCATACTATGTAAATGGGTTAGATGAGTACTCGTTTAATGGGTTACTAACAGATAGTGAGATAAAACAGTCATTTGAAGCTATCTAATATTTATAATTTAACGCGGGTGACTGATATCGAAGAAGAACAATTATTATTTAGAAGCTTTAGAAGGAGATAACCCAATCCTTTCTGATTTAGAAATAGACAAAATTTAGAGAAGCATGAGAATACATTGGAGAGAAGTGCGAATCTGTAATAGGATTTGCACTTCTTTTTGACTTTGTTGAAATTTCTTTTTTGCACCTAAACATAGACCTTAGGTTTTAGGAGACATAGGTCATTTTTTGGTAAAATATAGATCAAAGAACGTTCTTTAAAGTAAACTTTTCCTTCTCATGAAGGTTCTCAAATAAAATTTTTAAGGTTGACACTTCAGCAAGGGAAAGTGTGACATCTTGCCTGGCAAGGAGGCTTTCTAACCGACTCAGGCTCATATCAATCGTATCGATTTCTTCATGATCGAGGAGAATGCTCCACCAGGTGTTGCTTTTATCCCAACTTTGGTGAACAGTGCTCAATTCCTTTTGGGCCCCCTCCCATTTTTCAATTGAGATGGATTGTTCGAGAAGCTCAAGATGCTCCCCTGCTGTATGAGTCGTGGTTTGAATATACCGATAGGAAGTAAAAGAACCTCCTAATAATAGCATGACAATGACAACAATGGTTAAAAGGGTGCGCAACGGGTTTCACCTCACACTATGTTTTGAGTTTGATTTTTTCGTTGCCTTAGCTTGCACGTAGAGTTTTCCTGAGGAATCAAGGCTGGCAATGAGGACATCTTCGATCTGAGAAATCTGTTGTTTTTCGAGTTCGCTTTTTAACCAGTCCAGATCTTTCTTGCTTTGCTCTAAGTAATTCTTTTTTAGTTTGCCATCCATGATAATCGTGAGGGGCAGTCCTTCGTATGGCGGTTTTATACCGAAATCCTCTGGAATGGTTGACCTTTTTTGCGCTTTAGGAAAAACGCTTATTTGTCCGTTGTTTTCTAAAATCGCAAATTCTACGTCGGCGATGTTTGGGACGTTATTTAAGCGAAGCTCTTCCAGCAGATCGCTGATGTTATAACAGTTTCTGCTTAGTTCCTTCTCCGAAATCTTTCCGCGATTGATGAGGATACTCGGTCTGCCACAAATAATATCTCTAGCCCTTTCACTCTTCAAGGAAATGTAGGCTAAGCTCTGGCTTGCAGAGAGGAGAACCAGAATGGGTATTATGCCACTGAGGAGTGGAACCCCGACGTTTTCACTTGGCACGGCAGCCAGTTCGGATATCATGAGAATAACAACTAACTCAAAAGGCTGTAATTGGCCGATTTCCCTTTTTCCCATTAGGCGCAGGGCAATGATGACCACAATGTATAGAATAAGGGTTCTGACGACAACAATAAGCATGTTGGTCTCCTTTCTTTCATGCTCCGGAGGTTATTTTTATAAAGATTATTTTACCCTGAATAGTTAGAGTTATCCGTGACGCACTGCTCAAGGATTGCTCAAGATTGATCATTTGATTAGAAGAAGTAAGTCTGGTATAATTGATTAGTAAATTTTATAGATGTATTTGGCTTAAGCGGGGGTTTGTAGTCTTTAAAAAACGGCAAGACTAACGAAGTATCCACAGCTGCCTTGCACATATACTAAACAGTGTTTAAGGGGGAGAACATATGTCAGTCTCAGTAGAAAAGCTAGAAAAAAATGTTGTAGCTTTGGAAGTTACCGTTGAAGCCGAAAAATTTGTCAGCGCGGTGAATCAAGCGGCCAAAGTATTAGCTAAAAAAGTGAATGTTCCAGGGTTTCGCAAAGGTAAAGCTCCACGTCGCATGGTTGAACAACACGTTGGAAAAGAAGCCCTTTATGATGAAGCGTTAGATCAATTAGTTGGACCAGCTTATGCTGAAGCAGTTATCGAAAGCGGTATCGATCCCGTTGATCGTCCGAGTGTCGATTTAGTTCAAATCGAAGAGGGTAAAGACTTGATTTTTAAAGCAAAAGTCATGGTCAAGCCGGAAGTTGAACTTGGAGACTATAAAGGACTTAAGGTCGAACAAGGGGCAGCTGTTGTCACTGAAGAAGAAGTAAATGAAGCGCTGAAAAGCAAGCAGGAACAGCACGCTCGCCTTATCACCCTCGAAGAGGGCAAAGTGGAAAATGATGACACTGTCACCTTAGACTTTGAAGGGTTTACTGACGGAGTTGCCTTCATTGGCGGTAAAGCCGAGAACTATGAACTTGTCATCGGATCCGGAACCTTTATTCCAGGTTTTGAAGAGGGTTTAATTGGTACTGAAATCGGACATCCTGTTGATGTCAACGTTACCTTCCCAGATGAATATCATAGTTCAGAGCTTGCAGGAAAAGAAGCTGTCTTTAAAACAGTCATCAAAAAAATTCAGCGTAAAGAACTTTCAGCTCTGGATGATGAATTTGCAAAAGATGTTAGTGAATTTGAGACTCTGGATGAATTGAAAACCGATTTGCGGAATAAATTAATGAAGACCACCGAAGTAAGAGTTAAAGACGAACATGCAAAAGCAATCGTCGCTAAAGTGGTAGACAATGCCAGCGTCGAAATTCCTGAAGTTATGATTACTGAAAGAATCAGAGTAATGTTGGATGATTTAAGCCGCAATCTTGCCCAGCAAGGCATGACCCTTGAGCAGTATTATCAGTATACGAACTCAACCGAGGAGGTTATGCAGGAGCAAGTGCGCCCTCAAGCTGCGGAAAGCGTCAAAATGGATTTAGTTTTAGAAACTATTGCTAAAGCAGAAGGAATTGAGGTCACGGAAGACGAAGTAGACGAAGAGATCAAGAAAGTAAGTGAGCGTCACGGTCAAGACGCTGCATTACTCAAACAGACCCTTATAGCGCGTGGGGAGCTCCCGTTCTATAAACAAAGCATGACTAGTCAGAAGACGGTCAGCTTCTTAGTAGAACAGAACACCTAAACCCGACGCCTTGGGGGGAATTCTGAGGTATAGAGGTGAGAGGATGGCAAAATACACCGAAGATAAAAATCAACTCAAGTGTTCATTTTGCGGCAAGACCCAGGAACAAGTCAAAAAATTAGTTGCTGGTCCGGGCGTTTATATTTGTGATGAATGCATTGAACTTTGTAATGAGATTATCGAGGAAGAGCTTACGGATGATTTGGGCGTTGAGATTGGAGACATTCTTAAACCCAAAGAAATTCGGGCGATCATTGACCAATATGTTATTGGCCAAGAACAAGCGAAAAAGGCACTTTCAGTCGCAGTCTACAATCACTACAAGCGAATTAACTTGGGCATGAAAATTGATGATGTAGAATTACAAAAATCAAATATTATCATGTTGGGACCCACAGGTTCAGGAAAAACTTTGTTGGCCTCGACGCTGGCTAAGGTTCTTAATGTTCCCTTTGCCATTGCAGATGCCACGTCACTAACCGAGGCAGGCTATGTAGGTGAGGATGTTGAGAATATTCTCTTGAAATTAATTCAAGCTGCTGACTACGATGTGGAAAAAGCAGAAAAGGGTATTGTCTATATCGACGAGATTGATAAGATTGCCCGCAAATCTGAAAATCCCTCCATTACCCGAGATGTCTCAGGCGAAGGAGTTCAGCAAGCCTTGCTGAAGATTCTTGAAGGAACGGTTGCCAGTGTACCTCCGCAAGGCGGTCGCAAACATCCCCACCAAGAATTTATTCAGTTAGACACCACGAATATTTTATTTATTGTCGGTGGAGCTTTTGACGGGATTGAAAAAATCATTCAAAACCGAGCCGGACAAAAAACCATGGGTTTTGGCGCTACTATTCCCAACAAGGTCAATTTAAATGTCGGTGAAACTCTGAAAGGAATCCTGCCCATTGACCTTCAGAAATTTGGGTTGATTCCGGAATTTGTTGGGCGTTTACCCGTCATTGTAACCCTTGAGGCACTGGATGAAGCAGCCTTGGTTCGAATCCTGACAGAACCCAAGAATGCTCTCATTAAGCAGTACCAAAAGTTAATGGAGCTTGATGGTGTAACCTTAGAGTTCAAAGATGCAACCCTTACCTCGATAGCTTCCGAAGCGATTCGCAGGAACACGGGAGCGCGAGGACTTAGGTCGATTCTTGAGGATCTCATGCTCAACGTCATGTATGATTTGCCTTCGCGTAATGACGTTTCAAAATGCGTCGTTACACCGGAAGTGGTCATGAAGAAAGAAGAGCCTCTTTTAGTTATGACGGATAAGGTTAAAAAGGGTAAGAAAGAAGAGTCGGCTTAAGTAAAGTGTGATATACAGTTTTTAAGGCTTCACATTTACTGAAGTTCAGTATCGTGTGTCGAAGTTGTATATCGGCATTACACATTGAATATTTTGCTTGGTAAGTTTACTGGGCATCTAATAAAGTTCAGTCGAAAAACGCCAAACACCGGGTCGCTTTATAAGCATCCCCGGTGTTTTTTTTCTTGTCCTCCTTTCTAAGGGTTTTTTCCCCACTTTATGGCAATACTAAATAAGAGAGATTGCTAGGAGGGAAATTTGTGCATGAATGGACTCAGCGGAATAGTCATGATGGTTCAGTTAATATTTGCCGTTGTGATTGGGCTTTACTTTTGGGGAATGCTCAAGTCTCAACAGGGAAATAAAGTCTCCGTAGAACGAGAATCACGCAAAGAACTTGAAAAACTGCAAACTATGCGAAAGATTGCTTTAACCACCCCTTTATCAGAGAAGACTCGACCCGTACATTTTGAGGAAATTATTGGGCAAAAAGAAGGAATTAAAGCCTTGCGAGCTGCCTTGTGCGGCCCAAATCCACAGCATGTACTCATCTATGGACCTCCCGGTGTCGGCAAAACCGCCGCCGCTCGCTTAATCTTAGAAGAGGCTAAGAAAAATACTCTGTCTCCCTTTAAAGGAAGTGCTCATTTCACTGAAATTGATGGTGCAACTGCACGTTTTGATGAGAGAGGAATTGCAGACCCTTTGATAGGCTCGGTTCATGACCCCATTTATCAGGGGGCCGGTGCCATGGGTTTAGCGGGAATTCCCCAGCCTAAACAGGGAGCCGTCACCAAAGCACACGGCGGGATTTTATTTATCGACGAAATTGGGGAGCTTCATCCAATTCAAATCAACAAGCTTTTAAAGGTTTTAGAAGATCGTAAAGTAACCCTGGAAAGCGCCTATTACAGCTCGGAAGACTTAAATATTCCACAACATATTCACGATATATTTCAAAACGGTCTGCCGGCGGATTTCAGACTTGTGGGGGCAACCACTCGGAGCCCGGATCAAATTCCGCCTGCCATCCGCTCCCGGTGTATGGAAGTTTACTTTCGGGGATTGCTTCCGGATGAAATAGCAGAAATCGCTCAGGTAGCTGCAGCCAAGATGGAAATTCCCATTACCCCGGCGGCGGTTGAAGTCATCAAACAGTTTGCCAGTAATGGCCGGGAAACCGTAAATATGGTTCAGCTTGCCGCAGGAGTGGCCCTCACCGATCAATTGCCGGAAATCAATGTGGAAATTGTAGAATGGGTTGTAGCAACCGGCCAATACGCTCCCCGGCCGGATAAAAAAGTACCGACAGAGCCCTGTGTTGGGGTTGTGAACGGTCTTGCCGTCTATGGTCCCAATATGGGAAGACTTCTGGAGTTAGAAGTCACGGCTCTTCCTGTAACTCCGGGCACCGGCGAACTGTTGGTGACGGGGATTGTGGAGGAAGAAGAACAAGGGGATTCAGGGAAGAAGTTTCGCCGTAAAAGTATGGCTCGAAGTTCAGTGGAAAATGTCTTGACTGTTTTGAGACGGCAAATGGGAGTGGAACCTAAAAATTTTGATATCCACGTCAACTTTCCGGGGGGAGGTCCTGTGGACGGTCCCTCTGCTGGAATTGCCATTGCAACCGCTACAGTGTCCGCTATACGCCAAGAAAAAGTTGACAATTATTTGGCTATGACCGGGGAACTTTCCATTCGTGGGCGGGTTAACCCTATAGGGGGCGTGGCGGCTAAGATTGAGGCTGCCAAACAGGCCGGGTGCAAACGAGTTTTGATTCCTAAAGAGAATTATCAAGAACGTTTTTCAGAGTTTAAGAAGGAGATAGAAATTATTTCGGTGGAAGAACTCTCAGAAGTTCTTGAGCTTGCGCTGACCCCAAAAATTAAGCTGGAGAAAGTCGAGACCCGGCCTCCGATTGAAGAGGTTTTAAGCAGATTGGATTTTGGAGTGGTTAATAAGGCGGTTACAAACATAGTCGCCAATTTGCCTGATCAAGGCAAAACATGTTAGAATAGTTCAAGATAAGTTTGGCACACTAAGCTGTAGTGTGTCTTTTTTTCTCAAGATTTTTTCAAAATGGGGGGATATTCGTTGATAAAAGAACGTGAATTACCATTACTCCCGTTACGTGGGATTCTTGTTTTCCCTTATATGGTCATTCATCTGGACGTAGGCAGAGAACGGTCTATGGCCGCGATTGAAAAAGCCATGCTCGATGATCGAATTATACTTTTGACGTCCCAAAAAGAGACGGAGATTGATTCGCCAAATCCGGATGATTTGTATGAGATGGGCACAATTGCTGAAATAAAGCAACTCCTAAAACTTCCGGGAGGCACTATGCGAGTCTTAGTCGAAGGGATTTCCCGAGGCCGAATTCTTGAATTCCTTGAGGAAGACGAGTATTTTAGAGTGCGTGTTGAGGAATTAGAAGAGGAAACGAAATCTCTGACGCCGGAGTTAGAGACACTGGTGCGAGGAATGACCCATCAGTTTGAAGAATATGCCAAACTGGGTAAACGGGTTCCCCTGGAAACCATCGGAACAGTGTTAGCTGTTGAGGAACCCGGACGATTAGCGGATATTGTGGCATCCCATCTGAACCTGAAGGTACCGGACAAACAAACAATTTTAGAAGCGATGTCAGTCGAGCTGCGGGTGGAACGTTTAACTGAACTTATTATGCGTGAGATTGAACTTCTGGAATTAGAACGGCGCATCGGGCAAAGAGTTCGTAAGCAAATGGATAAAGCGCAGAAAGAATACTATTTGCGGGAACAAATGAAGGCGATCCAGAAAGAGCTGGGAGACAAAGATGAGCGTCAAGCTGAGGCGGAAGAATACCGAGAGAAAGTAGCCAAGGCCAAATGCCCTAAAGAAGTTGAAGAAAAAGCACTTAAAGAAATTGAGCGTTTAGAGAAAATGCCTCCTTCTTCGGCAGAGGGCACAGTCGTTCGTACTTATTTAGATTGGCTTTTAGTCCTGCCCTGGAACAAGTCTTCCAGAGATAAAATTGATCTGAATCGGGCAGAGGAAATTCTGAACGAGGATCATTATGGTCTGGAGAAAATCAAAGAGCGGATTCTAGAGTTCTTGGCAATCCGTAAACTAACCCCGAAAATGAAAAGTCCAATTCTTTGCCTAGTGGGACCTCCCGGAGTTGGGAAGACCTCCTTGGCCAAATCGATTTCCAGATCCCTAAATCGAAAGTTTGTGCGCATGTCCTTGGGCGGATTGCGTGATGAGGCTGAGATCAGGGGGCATCGACGCACTTATATTGGGGCCTTGCCGGGACGAATCATTCAAGGGTTGCGTACCGCCGGAACTCGTAATTCTGTCTTTCTTCTAGATGAAATCGACAAAATGTCATCGGACTTCCGTGGTGACCCGGCTTCTGCTCTGTTAGAAGTGTTAGATCCAGAACAAAACAGTACTTTCACAGATCACTATTTAGAAGTGCCCTTTGACCTCTCCCAAACTCTGTTTGTGTTGACGGCTAATACTTTACACACGATTCCTCGCCCGCTCCTTGATCGGATGGAGGTAATCACCCTAAGTGGGTATACAGAAGATGAGAAGGTCAATATCGCCAGCCGTTATCTCGTTCCTAAACAATTAGAAGCCCATGGACTTACCAAAGAAGTCTTTACGTTGGAGGAGGATGTCCTGCTCAAACTGGTTCAAGGGTATACCAGAGAATCCGGAGTACGGGGGCTTGAGCGACAAGTGGCCAACCTTTGTCGGAAAATAGCTGTCCGTTGGGTGAAGAAGGAATGGGAACCTCATACTTTAACAGTTGAAGATTTACAATCCACTCTGGGAGTTCCCCGTTATCATTTCCAAGTAGCGGCGAAGGCTCCTGAAATCGGAGCAGTAACGGGACTTGCCTATACGGAAGTAGGTGGGGTGGTTCTCACGGTAGAAGTAACCCCTCTGCCGGGCAAAGGAAGGTTAACCTTAACCGGCCAACTGGGGGATGTCATGAAGGAATCGGCTCAAGCGGCCTGGACCTTTATCCGGGCATATGCCCTTCAACTGGATATTGAAGAAGACTTTTATGATCGAACTGATCTTCATATTCACGTTCCGGAAGGTGCAACCCCTAAAGATGGTCCTTCTGCAGGGATTACCATGGCCACTGCAATGGCATCTGCTATAGCAAAGCGATCAGTTCGCTCGGATCTGGCTATGACGGGTGAAATAACCTTGCGCGGCAATGTATTGCCTATCGGTGGCGTAAAAGAAAAGGTTTTGGCAGCCCACAGGGCAGGAATTAAAGTGGTACTTCTTCCTGAGGAAAATCGCAAGGACCTGGAAGATGTTCCGGAGAATGTTCGCAAAGTCATGGAATTTCACTTTGTCAGCCGAATTGAGGAAGTGTTGAAGCTGGCGCTTTTGCCGCTGGCTCATTCGGATAAGCTTCAGAAGGATATGCCGGTTCATTCTGTGTATGGACAGGGTGGGATACCGGATTCGGTGCCGAGATCAGAGGAGAGGCCGACGACCTGCTAGGGAGGGTCGCGAGACGCTGTTTAGGGTCCTTCTGGGGAGAGGGTCGCGACACACTTGTTCAGCCGTGCGGTCGTCGTGCCAAACTAGGGCTTTAATCCGTTATGAAAGCGGCAGGGTTCCCGGCCAATGCGACGTCCGTGTCGCATGGCCGGCGGAACACGTCCGTGTGTTCCGCCCTGCTGGATGAAAGCGGATTAAAGCCGAGTTTGGCTACGACTCACGCATAGGCATCACGCCGTGTGATCGCGACCCTCTTGGGTTTCAGGTACCCGGGGGAAGGTTGGGGATTCCTCTGGGGGGAGGGTCGCGACACACTTGTTCAGCCGTGCGCTCGTCGTGCCAAACTAGGGCTTTAATCCTAATGAAAGAGAGCAGGGTTCCCGGCCAATGCGACGTCCGTGTCGCATGGCCGGCGGAAAACGTCCCTGTTTTCCGCCCTGCTGGATGAAAGCGGATTAAAGCCGAGTTTGGCTACGACTCACGCAAAGGCATTCACGCCGTGTGATCGCGATCCTCTTGGGCTTGATGATGAAGGCACCGGGAGATGGTTCGAGGTTCATTATGGGAGGGGCATGTCACACTTGTTCTGCCGTGCGCTCGTCGTGCTAAAATGAAGCTAGGGGAAAACGAATGTAAGTTAGAGTGCAAGTCAAGAAAAATTGCACGAAAGGAAGAGGTATCTTGATAGTCATTAAGAAGGCAGAGTATGTAGCTTCTGCTGTAAAATATGAGCAATATCCTGTTGATGGATTGCCGGAGATAGCGATGGCTGGGCGGTCAAATGTTGGTAAGTCATCTCTGATTAACAGTTTTTTAGGACGGCGTAACCTTGCGCGAACGGGGAATACACCGGGGAAAACTCAAACCTTGAATTTTTATAGAGTCAATGATGGTTGGTTTTTAGTTGACTTGCCCGGCTATGGCTATGCCAAGGTCGCCAAGACGGTAAATGCCCAATGGGGTCCTATGATGGAGCATTATCTCAAAAAGCGTGAGCCTTTGCGTGCGGTTATTCAAATTGTCGATATTCGACATGCACCGAGCGTTGAAGATATCGAAATGCAGCAATGGTTGCGAACTATGCAGGTTCCAACCATGATCGTGGCAACCAAAGTCGATAAAATTGCACGTGGTCAGTGGGCTAAACACTTGAAGGTTATCGCCAAAGCGTTAGATATCCAAGATGTGTCGCTGATCCTGCCCTTTTCGGCACAGTCAGGGGTTGGTAAAACCGAGCTGAATGAGGCAATTGAAGAGATCTTGGGTTTAAACCAGGAAAGTGCAGCGGAAGCCGCGAAGAGCGATTCTTAGGAATCTACTTATCAATACGGATTAAAGGGTTAGAGGGAAAGACTAAAATATCATTGGGATCGTCGGTTCCTTAATTAAATTTATAGTGAAATTAACTATAGAGGGTTTAAGCTATGCCTATCTATAGTTAGTAGTGTACTAAAACCAAGATAATGTATGGTAGACAACGTTTGAGTTTTAGTAAATGTACTAAAAATGTTATAAAGAAGACACGCTTAGATATTGCTAAACGTGTCTTTTTAGTTCGGAATGTTTGAATATTTGAAGATATACAATCCTATTACGTAGTATTAAGAATGATGTGAATCATTTTTATGGCAAAAGGTAGCTAAACTTAAAATATTGAGTGAAAAACATATAAGCTTACAAAGCCAACCAAAATAATAGCAAGTACAATGCCTATGATTATATTCCACCCTAAATCCTCATTAGCAGTTTTAGACTTCTTTATTGTTAAAATGGAAGCATGATTTGTTAGAAAAATTAGGACCATAATTACAATTGCAAACGGAAAATATTCTCTATAATTAAATAAAGGTCTTGCATCAATCTTAGTCATTAACCTTATTTGTGTAAATGCATTAAATCCTGTGATGGCCGAAAAGAGGTAATAACTTATTATATTCATCCTTCTCTTTTTCCTAATGAAGTCACTACCCTTTTCACTGTAGGCACTGTATAATCCTGGATTCGTAAAACTTAGAAATTTATCGTAGTATTCTGTTTTAATGCTAAATAAGATAGCCTGTACCAAAAAAATAATTGCAAATATAAGTAGAGTTATACCAGTTCCTAAAGTGTTAGACATTGAAAAAACTATTAATAGTAGTAATGCCAACATACCAACTGATTTTAGATTCATTTATAATCCCTCTCCAAATGCTTTTGAATTTTGTTTTTATACCTTACTACTGATACGCATATCCTGCTGATGTGTCGCATAATAAGAATGACATTCATTAGTCTGCATTAGTATCTTCACCTAACTAGGAACCAAATAATGATTAAAAAGGCAACAGCTAATATTCTGTTAATTATTAAATACACTTCACTCGGCTCAGCATTTTTGTATTTCCATCCTTCAGAAATCATCCAACCGATTTTCGGGTTAAAAATATAAATAAGTAGAAATGCACTTGCAATAATTTTCAAAAAGAAAGGCATTTCAATTTCCTCCCCACTTTTTTCATTCCTGTTTGACCCATCTCCAAGCAAAGGGGATAATATGGAGTTCTCTTTATTGAGGGTATTCTACACTTTATATAAACAGTGCGGCAAGAGCGTATTTTCCTACTTCCATAACTTAATATTACCATCAATTTTACCTGGTTTTAGTACAAATTCTTCCGTCTTACCCTAAAATTATCTTCGCTTCGTAGGTATCATTTTCCCGGGAATTGGGACACTGCCTCCACCTAGCTTGATACCGTGCCTAGGCATTTTAGGTGTTATTTCATGTGTTAGATAGTCACCACTTCCTCTAGTAACGATGCTGTACTCTATAGGAATTGTGAAGACAACCTCTTTTCCACCATTAAGTCCAGAAAGGATTAATTGATATACCTGCTCCGCCTTCCTTAGAATATCAATATCATCTTAAGACGACTTATTATCTCATAATTTTTGTGAAAAATAAGGGGGAATCTGTTTCATAGATATAAAAAGCCTCTAACTACGGTAATGTAAAGACTTTACTAACTATCTAATGCTATGGATTTTGTGCCGTTCGAACCTTCACTTTCTCAATACCTCATGTTAGATACATTTTTTAACTGGTATAACGAGGGCATAACTGTAAAACCTAAATTGTCAATATAATATTGCAAGGAGGTCTTAGGAATGTTTGGTATAAAAATGAGAACTAGAAAGACAGATAGTTTGTTTAGCCCTCCTTCGTTATTCATCCTTGCCCTAGCTACTGGAGCTGCAATTTGGATAAGTAAAACAAGGGAATGCGAAGAAGATTGTTAAGTATCAAAGCCGTCCGAAAAGGACGGCTTCTTAATTATCTAATGGCTTTCTCTCCTATTTTTTCACCCATAACTACACTTGTTTCATGTCCTTTATTTGTCTGAGCAATGATATCTTCATCAATGCTTACCTTACCTTTTTCAAAAAATAATAGGGTAGTAGAGCCGCCAAATTTAAAGTACCCTTTTTCATCCCCTTTTTTTACTATTTCTCTTGGAGAATAGGTTTGTATTATTGAACCGACAAAGGTTGCACCTACTTCTACACATAATACATCACCAAAGTTATCTGAATGAAAAATACTCCATTCTCTTTTATTCTTACAGAAAAGCTCAGTTACCGCCTTTAGTGCAATTGGATTCACAGAGTAATAATCACCTTTTATTTTTTTTGTTTCTTCGCAGATACCGTTATCTATAAAGTTAAACCTATGATAATCTGTGGGACTAAGTCGAAGAATTAGGCAGGTACCTTCTGAAAACTTTGACGCCATACTGGGATCATCGATAAGCTTACTAAAGCTATACGTATACCCTTTAATTTGAACTAATTTATTCAAGTCAATATTGTCATAGGCTACAAGTTTGCCATCACCAGGCGATATTAGTGAACCTAATGCCCTATCTATGGGTCTAGTAAGCTTTCTAGTAAAAAAATCATTAAATGATTCAAATTGTTCTAGTTTTTTTTCGCAGAGAGACAGATCAATACCAAATTCACTAACAAAAGACGGAATCTTTTTTCTGCTTATTTTGCTATCACAAAAGAAGCCATATAGCTTAGAAAAAAGTTTTTTCTTTACAATTAATTCTAATAGCTTCATTCCAACAGGTGAAGAATAAGTCCACTTTAGATACGTATTTCCTGCTACTTGCTCAGTTTCATATGTCTTAGTTTCTCTATTATAAACTATAATCATAACTAAACCTCTTTTGTGTAAATAATAATAAATAAGTACTTTCGTTATATATGGTTGTCAATTTTATAATAGTTCAACTCCGTAAATTCTACTAAATGAGGTACGAAATTATGTGAACTAGCGCGTTTCTAGGTTACATAGAAAAACTGACTATTATTATCGGAAATATAGAACTCTGCTAAATCAGAACGAAGCTTAACGAGTAAAACACCTCACCAAGAGATATCGGGTACCAATCTCCAGCCCAAAATATGTTTTTCTTTGCTTCATTATAGCTTTGGGCATACTCAATGACAAATGTTGATAAATTTCATTACAATGTATATTTTTTGTATAAACTAAATAAAAAAATGAGGTGACACACTATGGAGGCAATGGCCCGGAAATGGGGAAATAGCATTGGTATAAGAATACCGGCTTCAATGGCTAATTCAATAAAAATTAATGACGGGACCCCAATTGATATCGAACTTGATGGAGATAAGATCATCGTCACTCGAAAAAAATACGATTTAAAAGAATTACTTGCATGAACAGCAAGGGACCAGACCTGCTTTGGTTATATCCGCAAAGGAATATAATAGCAAGACCGGGATGGGTATTTTTTGCCCGATTACCAGTCGGGTAAAAGGATTTCCATTCGAAGTTAAACTTCCGGAGAGATGGCGCTGAAATTCAGGCTCTTTTTGATGCCTGAGATAAGATGACTTAAGAGATAAATGCATTCATTTACATATCAAGCCGTTTCAAGTGTTCCTTTACTATATTCGTACGTTCTTCTACAGTCTTATCGCCCTCTATTTTTAAAATTGGACAGGGTAATTTTGAAAGCCAAAGATCATGTAAAGCCTTACTTCTCATGTCAGGTCCAGCTTCATCATATTTCGAAGCCCACTCTACAAATTCTTTATGCATTTGATACATCTTCCCACTTTGTTCTATTTCCATTCCATACCTTTGTCTATCCCTCTCAATTAGTCTTTTTATCCGAATTTCCTTTGGTAGTGACAGATAGACTACTAAATCGAAGTACGGGATGAAAATATCCCCCCAACCACATAACGAACCTGACAAAATCCATTTAGATGTACTATTCAAATCTTTTTTTAAAAGTTCTTGACGCTCTTCTATTTTTCTCTTTTGTGTAAATGGTACATCAGTGGAGGTCCAAAAATAATCATCCGTATCAAAATGACAATAACCTATTTCCTTTGATAAAGCCTTCGCAAGAGTTGTTGTCCCTGAAGCAGATGCACCTAAAATATGAATTCTTTTTATCATTGATATTTCCCTCCGTCTCAATTCTTTGTCATCGGGGGATTTACCGTCGAGGACGTGTAGGTTCAACAACATATAGAAGATAAACATTGGGCAAATATATTAAGTGTTAGAAATATTAGTAAGCAACGAATGATTTATCCTACAAGAATATTTAATGTCGATGGAGATGTATTAACAAAGATTTCTGCCACAATAAAATCACAAATTGCGTTAAGATAATTGTTGTCTTTGATTAGATTTTATGGTATTATTATGCCATCTTACATGAAGCCTTCGGGGCTTGACGTTTTCGATCTTTTATGAAAGGCCGCCTATTTTATAGGTGGTCTTTTGCTTATGTAATATGTTTCTTCGCAAGGGGGCTTTCCACCATGTTACAGGAATACTAAAATCATTCGTCACCGATGAATTCGTACCTTTAATTTCCATATTTCTTTTGTATTTAAAGTTAAGCAAACGTTGTATTTAAATAACCAAACGACAAACTTATGATAAGAGGAATGTCGGTAATCTGCTTTTTGCCAGGTTCAATGCCAATTCGTTTGACGTATTTACCTACTTTAGCTGTCTAACTTTCCGAATGCATTAAATGGCCAATAACGAATCCAAACTTTCCCCGTGATGTTTTGCTTGGGCAAAAAACCCCACATGTGGCTGTCATTACTGTTTCGGCGATTATCCCCTAGGACAAAGTATGAATCCGCCGGAATTGTAACAGGATCGTATTGGTAATCCGGCTTTTCAAGAAGGTAATCTTCCTCAAGCGCTGTTCCATTGACCAGAACATTTCCATCCTTAACCTGAATTTCCTCTCCAGGCAGTCCGATGACTCTCTTTACGAGATCGTCTTTTTCGCCGGATTTTGCAGTAGGATGGAATACGACTATGTCCCCACGCTCTATTTCACTAAACTTGAACAGCAGTTTATCTACGAGCAATCTATCTTGCAATTGGATGGTGGGCAACATGGAGCCTGAAGGCACGATCCTGTTATCTAAAAGAAACGTTCTGACAATGAATGACAGAATAAGAGCAAAGGCTAATATCTGAACCAATTCGAATAGATTTTTCCACCGAGAATTCAAACCATAGTCCCCCTTTACAGTCTGGAATCGGAGTTCTCAGGTCAACGGAAGAGCTAGCTTGACCGAAATTTTAATTTAGCATTCCATTAATGAGACCAATTTTATACTCATTTAATCATATAAGAACGAGAAAAGCCAGGAACTCTGATAGGCTTCCCTTAGATATGCTTGTTTCAAAGGTACGGACACCATGAACGGTTAGAGAGTTATCGTTAAGATAGCTCCTTTTTTATTGTACAGGAAAGTATAAAATTTTTGCTTTGTGGATAACTGATTTGAGCGCGTGCGACAGCACGCTTTTTTTATTACTATGGCAGTTACAGTGGCATTTTCATCATCTCATCTCCTTTGGGTCTATATAGTACAAAGTTTGTTAGGAGATGGTAGGGGATGTAACGAAACTTGTTTTCTGGTTTATTTCATCCCCACTCTATTTGTTAATCCCCTTATATAATAGAGGACTGTTCACCACTTCAAAGGTGTACAGTCCTCTTTCTTGGGATAACCCACCACCAGCTTGAAAAAAATCTCAAGTTTCGTTACGGCCCCTTCATGTCCAAAAGAAGGATCTTGGCTTTTCTGCTTTGGAAGAGGGTTGTTTTATCATAAAAAAATCTCACTCCAGTATAGTTATAGAGTGAGAACTATCAGTAATTAGCCTGTATGGTGGGAGACCCTCGGGAGATAAGCATAAAGAAGGGAGGGGAACATTTGAGAGATATAGGACTGCTCATTATAAGCTTAGGTATCATTTTGATTGGAGCGGAAGCCTTTACCAATGGAATTGAGTGGCTGGGAAGACGACTCAAACTTGGAGCGGGTGCCGTTGGGAGTATTTTCGCGGCGGTTGGCACAGCCTTACCCGAGACCATGGTTCCTATTATGGCCATTTTAGGCGGAGGCGTAGGACCGGAAGGTGCGGAGATAGGCATAGGAGCTATTCTAGGTGCCCCATTTATGTTAGCGACGGTAGCTTTTTTTATTACGGGAGTTGCTGCATTGTTTTTTCGCCGACGGAATGTTCCTTTACGGCTGGATGCTAAAGTCGTAAGACACGATCTGAAGTTTTTTCTCATTGTTTATTCTTTGGCTATATTGGCATCCTTTTTACCCACTCAAACCCTTAAAAATGGAGCAGCGATGACTTTGGTTACAGCCTATGTGATCTATGTATACCAGACAATACGTGATTGCAAGGATGGTTGCCAACATGAAGAATTAGCACCCCTTTATATGGACAGGAGCTCCGGTAACCCGAGCATGTCCATGATACTCTTGCAAATCACCTTGGCTTTGATAGCAATTGTCTTTGGGGCAGATCGCTTTGTCAACGCAGTGCAACCCATTGCTGTAGCCGTTGGAATTCCGGTATTTGTGCTTGCCTTAATTATTACGCCCATTGCCACAGAGTTACCGGAAAAGTTTAATAGTGTTCTTTGGATTCGGAAGGGCAAAGACACCCTAGCCATGGGAAACCTAACCGGAGCCATGGTGTTCCAAAGCTCCGTAATCCCTGCCATCGGAATTGCTCTTACGCCCTGGAAACTGGATGCCTTGGCATTGTGGAGTGCACTGCTGGCATTAGGAGCTGCGATTATACCCTACATTTCCCTGAGTCGAAAAGGGGCAATTTATCCCACCACCCTCCTGATTGGAGGAGCTTTTTACCTGCTGTTTATTATGACGGTGATTCGCTTTGCGATCCACTAAACTCTGCGATCAGCATACCCGTTAAGACTAGTCCCGCACCAAAAAATCCCTTAGGGCTTAATAGCTCACCGGCAAGAAAATAGGCAGAGGCGGCGGCAAAAACAGGTTCCATAGAAAAAATGAGGGCGGTGTGGGTGGAAGTAGTGAATTGCTGCATTTTGGTTTGAACAAAGAAAGCCAGTGAAGTTGCAGGAATCGCGGTAACCAGTAAAGCAAACCAAGCTGTTGAGCTGAAGTGAATTGCGGGCTGTGGGAAAAGAAGGGTAGCAAGCCCACTTAGAACGCTTACAGTAAGAATTTGAAAACTGGCTAAAACTGTAGCATTTGTTTGAGGAGCATAACGTCCAACAAAGAAAATATGTAAGGCGAAGCTTAAGGCACAAACAAGAATCATCAGGTCGCCCCGATTAAGTTGAAAACTGTTGCCTAAGGAAAGGAAAGCAAGACCGGTCAAAGCACATAGGATTCCGAAGATTAGGTTTCGGCTGGGAAGCTTCCGGGTCGTTAAGGTGACTAAGGCCGGAACAAAGACGACAGAGAGCCCGGTAATAAACCCTGCATTTGAGGAGGTCGTATATTGCAAACCGACTGTTTGCCAAGCATAGCCGGAGAAAAGGAAGACTCCCGCAGTTGCACCACAGAGTAAGGAGGCTTTATTAATATGATTTCTTTGGAACCAGAGGAATGGTAATAAACTCACAAATGCAAGGGCAAAGCGAACCGCCAGAAAGGGGAATGGTGGGAGATCCTCGATGGCCCATTTGACAATGACGAAGGTTGAACCCCAAACTAGGGTAACCAAAAGCAAAGAAAGATCAGCCCCATGGCTTTTGCTTAGTTTCAATCCGATTACTTCCTTTCTAATATAAAAAGGTCGTTGCGTAAGATACGCAACGACCTATTCTGATCAAGGACAGAAATTATGGTTGTGGCACTGGATTACGATATTCCTAGTATAACGGATCTAATGCCAACTGAAAAGAGGTAATTAACCTCTTCCTCCGTCATGAGGTCCCGGGAGATCAATGATCGGAACAGGCTCAGGCTCCTCAATCGGGGTATAGATTGGGGGGGGAGAACATGGCGGAGGCGGAGGCGGAGAAAATTCACTGCAGTATTGTTGCTTCGCTTGACAGAATAAGTGGTAGTGGCGTTCTTCATCAGCTGCTATTTCAGTTAGGATGCATTGAATTTCTGGAATAGGTATTTTTTCTGCGAGCTCAAGATACTCGCGATGGTCTCTGGCCTCATCCTCAATGTTAGAGTCAAGGAGCATGCAAAGGTCGGTGGTATAATTGACAAAACGAGATCGCCAATCGACCCAATGACCACAGCTTAATGAGCCGTATTTGGGGTCGACACCCAGATGACGCAAGGCGAGGGCTAATTTCTCCAGGTGTTGCATTTCATCATAGGCAATAGGCCTTAACAAGGCATCGAATTCCGGACGGTCTAAAAGTACTGCCTGATAAAGGTAAGTTGTAATCGCCGTTAATTCCGAATCCTTCCCTGCATAGGCCTCATACAGCCACATGGCATATGTATAGGTAGGTTCGGGAATTTGTATAGGTGCAGGCTCTGACGGCGGTTGTTCACAGGTTCCTTGGAATGGAAGAAGCAAAACTTGACCTGCATAAATTCGATCAGGATGCTTTAAATTATTAAGATGGATGATTTCAGCCATTTCAATGTTGTAGGCTTTAGCTATTTTATAGATGGTATCCCCGGCATTAACGATATAGCGTGCGTAATCCATTAGGAAATCCTCCCTTTTTTATACTAGCCAGAAAGTATAACTTTTCGTTATATACTTTCTGGAAGCATAAGTGCAACTAAGCTACCGCCTGCGGTCCCTTCTCGCCGTCCATGGCTACAGGGACACTTGGACATCCCTGTCCTGCGCCTATGGCTGACAGAATGATTAATACGTGCGAAGACAGTGTCTTCGGGCGCTAGCCAAGTTTTCTTTATGTCATAGCACACTATATTCGAGAAGAAAGAGACATGATAATGGATAATAATGGGTTGGAAAATGGAATGAATTGGACGAGTCCGACGTAGTTATGTATAGAACTATCTTGAAAAAGGAGGAGTGCGGGAGTGGGTTCATATGTCTTAAGGGGAATCACCACGGCCTTACTTGTCACGGTACTTACTCTTTTCGCCGGTATTGTATGGAGTTCCATGGGCCTGGGAGGGTTAAGTATTTCTAAATTGTTAGATATCGGGCTTTTAGCAAGTTGTCTGGTGGGTGGGTACCGCACAGCCAAGGAAAGTAAAGTGTGGTATATGGGCGGAGTTGCCGGGGCAGGCTATGTTACAGTGGGAACGTTGTTGTTGGCACTGTTTTTACCAATCCGGGGATTGGGTTTTATCCAAATCCTTGGAGAAGGGGCGCTCATTGGCCTAGTGGCAGGAGCTTTTGGAGCAGGAAAAAAGGCAACGGTTTCGACTCGTTTTACCCCTTCCTATGCGGGATTTGGCAGGGAAGATCGTGGCAGCAGCAATTTTGAGTGGGATACTGAAGAAGACATTGCCCCAAGGGCAAACCCTTCCAAGCTAAATTGGATCGACAGCTATGATGAGGAGTTCGCGGAGGTTTCAGAAACAAGGCGTGAACCTGTCATAGAATGGCCTTGGGACAGGGAACCTGAGACTAAGAATGAGACTGCGAATGGGGCTAAGAATAAGACCAAGAATGAAACTACGAATGAGATTGCCATTGCGACAAGAGCGCCAAATCAGGTGCGAAATGATTTGGTAGTGTGGGATAGAGGAGAGGAAAAAGCAAAGCCTTGGTGGGAGCAATAACAAGAAAAATCGGAAAATTATATGATTCACGCAGGAATTTGAAGTAATTAGTCAGAATAAGATAAGTACAACCAGAGCTAAAACTTCTGCTCAGCTGAGAGTTTGTTATCAATTCAAAGAGACTCCTACTTCTTATGAGTAGTCTTCCTTATTCGGGTTCGGTAACGAAATTCTCCAGTACGATGTTCCCCCGATGGAGAGCATCGCCGAAGCCGTGGTCCCAATAGGAATGCCTAACGGCGTAGGATAGGAGTATCGCCGAGCGCCTTTCCGATAGGAACACTTGGCGCGATGGAGGTAGAGTCCAGCCTACAGCGCGAATATATTCGTCTATGGATCTGCGCCTTCAGCATAAGGTCTATCGTCAGCGCAACAGTTGTTGTGATGGCCGTGCGCTTTCAGCGATGAATCTCCTCTGGAGACTATCGCTACAGAGGCTCACGTCACCGAAATCTCGATGTTCAGATTTAGCTGAAGGAGTGCACTAATCACCGAAGGCTTGTAGGGGAGGCCCTTCGGTTTTCAGCTTAGCTGAATGAGTTCTCTGGAAGAATTTAAATATGGGGAGGATTTTATAAATGAACTTTTTAGAATTGGCTCAGACTCGTCGAAGTTTACGTACTTACTTGGACAAGCCGGTTGAGAAGGAGAAACTGGAGTATGCTTTGGAATGCGCGCGGTTAGCGCCATCTTGGAAGAATATGCAGTGTTGGCGCTTTATTGTGATCGATGACCCAGCAGGGCGGCAATCTATGGCTGAAAGCATGGATGAAAATAACCCGGGGCGTAAAGCTCTGATGTCAGCTCCCATCGTCATTGTGCTCTGTGCAGTGATCAGGGAATCGGAAGTGTGGGAAGGCAAGGAAAATATGATGCTTGATGCGGGGCTGGCGATGGAGCATTTAATTCTTGCAGCAACAGAACAAGGACTGGGGACGTGCTGGCAGGGCCTATTTAGTGAAGAAAAAGTACGTGCTTCCTTAAATGTTCCGGAGGATGTTCGAGTTGTGGCTATGACTCCTTTGGGGTATGCAGCTGAGGAACGACGTCCGCGCCCTCGAAGGACTATGTCTGAAATGGTTTTCCATGGAAAATGGGGGCAAGCATAGGGAGCATGGCGTTACAACGCTCTCTAAGTGATATGGCGGGACAACTGTGAACTTAAACGGTTAATATAAAAATCGATTGTTTATATTAAAGAAGGGGATGTAACAAAACTTGTTTTCCGGTTTATTACATCCCCGCTCTATTTGTAATCCCCTTATATATTAGAGGACTGTTCACCACTTCAAAGGTGTACAGTCCTCTATTTTGGAATAACGCACCACCAGCTTGAAAAAATCTCAAGTTTCGTTACGGCCCCATATGCTTTCGTTTACGGAATTTCTAATCTTATTGTTGAACTTCAGCCTCGGCTTCGGCTTCAGCTTCAGCAACGTTCACGTCGGTAACCATTTTCTGAATTTCTTCAGTGGAGTTTAGGGCTGAATCTATTGCTTCAGAAATTGCAGTTTGATAGGCTGTCAAGTTCGCAGGGATAACGTCTTCTGCTGTGACACCGGCAGCAATGAGGTCATCAACAGTTACGCTTGAGGCATCTGCAGCCAGAACAATTCCTTCAATCTTTAAGATTGCTGCTGACCTTGCCGCGGAAACTTTAGCTGCTTCAGCAGCGTTTACATCGGTAACCATTTTCTGAATCTTCTCAGTGGAGTCCAAGGCTGAGTTTTCAGCTACGAAAATCGCGGCTTGATAAGCGGCCAGGTTTGCTTCAATAACATCAGTTGCAGTGACTCCGGCGACAATGAGATCATCAACAGTCACGCTTGAGGCATCTGCAGCTAGGACAATTCCATCAATCTTTAAGATGGCTGCTGCTTTTGCCGCTGCAGCTTTAGCAGCGTTCACGTCGGTAACCATTTTCTGAATCTTTTCAGTGGAGTTAAGTGCAGAGTCTGCAGCTGCAGAAATCGAAGTTTGGTAAGCGGCCAGGTTTGCAGCGATAACATCATCTGCATTGACACCAGCGGTAATGAGATCTTGAACAGTTACGTTTGAGGCATCTGCAACTAGGGTAATCTCATCAATCTTTTTGATGGCTGCAGCTTTTGCCTCAGCAGCTTTGACTGCTTCAGCAACGTTTACATCGGTAACCAATTTTTGAATTTCTTCGGTGGAGTCGAGCTCCAACTCTGCTGCGCCGGAAATGGCAGTTTGATAAGCCTCCAGATTCACTTCAAGAACATCAGCCTTTGTCACGCCTGCATCTAAGAGATCTTGAACAGATATAGATGAGGCATCCTCACCTTCTACAATACCTTCAATTTTCACAAGAGCGGCTGCTTTTGCCTCCGCGGCAACTTGAGCTGCAACTATATCCGCAAGTACGCTGTCCGAAATTACGGCTGTACCGCCTAAAGCAGTTACTACGCTGGCAGCAGACAGTTTACTGCTCGCATATTCTGTGCCTTCATTGGCACTGCCTTTAGTGAGAACAATACCGGCATTGAATTGAGCAGCCAGAGGGGCTCCTGCTAAAGCATCGATGGCAGTTTCGCCATTGGCTAAGAAAACCTTATCATACTCTAAAACATCGTCAAAGGCTTTAAGCACTGCTACGTTCGTATCATAGGCTGTGTTGCCGAAGTAGCGGTTAGCGCCAGGAAGCTCAGCTTTGACAGTTTCACTGATGACAGCTGTTCCACCAATAACATCCGTTGAGATAACACTTTCATTTTCAGTCAGAAACTCTCCAACACTTTCAGGAAGAGAATTAGCCTCTGTTAAGAGAATTGGCTGAGTTTGAGCGGAAGCTATCGAAGCGATAGAGAGTGCATCTTGATTTAACCAACCGTAAGCAACTGCGACTTTGCTTATTGAAGCACCGAGTTCCACCATTTTATTAGCGATATTGACAGAGGTTTCGAATCGATCTTTTCCGCCAAGGGAAACAACTGTAATATCCATCTCAGCAAGCTCGTTTAAAACTGCTTGACTAATGACTGCCGTACCACTGGTAACATAAACTTTTTTAACTTCGAGTTTAATAAGTTCAGCTTTAGTGGCTTCATTCAGAACTGAACCAGCCTCTTGCAGAAGGATAGGAGCTTCAAGGAAGGAGGCAAGCGGTCCTGCAGTCAGTGCATCAACCATGCCATAAGAAGTAGAGGAGGCCAAAATAGCAGTGCCTGTCCACCCGGTTTGTTCAGCAATTGCTACAGCAGTTTCTGGGGCGGTTATTCCTGCTAAGCGTTGCGGGACTGTTCCTGCTGCCAATACATTGAAAGGAAGCATGCTGAGGGTCATACCTGCGATGGCTAAGGCAGCTAAGGTTTTTTTAGTTTTATTCATTAAGTTTTTTCCTCCTCGTTTTTGGACTGTTTTGTGAGACAACTGTTAAGTTTTCTAGTAATCTCTTATAAATCTCTTAAAAAGTAAATGAAAATGTTTTAAGTGAACAATGATTACCCGATATACTTCGCTAAAAAACGAAAAATCCTTTTTCTTACAAATGGTATTTGAATTCCAGAGATGGAAAATTTAGCTTAGTTGGCGAATATTATTGACTGAGAAGTACAGACTAAGCTTGTTAAGCTTAGGGTATTGGTTGCTTGAATTAAATAGGTGGAGGATTGACCTTTGTTGTTACAGACGGCCCTGCTCATTGTTGCACTTTCAGTAGTGGGAACACTTATTGCTATAGGAATTCTTTTGATTCTTTTTTATTTCGTTGGTAAACATTGGTTTCGAGCCATAGCCCAACGACTTTTTGGGTTGGTCGTAGAAAGGTTGCTGAGAGATAAGTACTCGGAAAATTTGATGGAACTTTGGAATTCAGTACGTCGTACCTCCGTACAAAACATCCTGGAAATCAGTTTGCGAGCGGAAGAGGGAAAGCTCATTCAGCGCCCCTTAGGATCACCAAAACCACTGCCCCATTACGATACTCTGATGTTTGTTGGGGCCCAAATGGCACGCTTGCCTAAAGAAGGAACGATTCCGGTAGATATGAAGGTAACCTTAGGAGCCAAAGCCGAAAAACCCCTTCAGATCGATATCCCGCTGATGATTACCGGCATGAGTTTCGGGTTAGGTCTCAGCGAAGAAGCTAAACGAGCCTTAGCAAGGGCAGCGAAACAAATGGGTACTGCCACAAATTCCGGAGAAGGACCTTTTTTACAAGAGGAACGAGACGAAGCGGGAAAGTTCATTTGGCAAATAAGTCGAAGTGAATGGGGTCACAGCTCACAAGGTATAGCCTCTGCAGATATGCTGGAAGTTCAGATGGGTCAGGGGGCCAGGGTGGGGTATTTTTCTAAAGAACCCAGTACTGTAAAGGGAAAGGCCCAAAGACTAATGGGCATTTCTCCGGTGGAATCTGTTGTTACTTCAGCAGTAACCCCGGGAATTAACACTCCTTGGGACTGGCCAAAGTATGTTTCGGATTTGCGCTCAGAAGCGGCAGGAAAACCCATTGCCATTAAGATTATGGCGACGGGGGGGTTAGAAAGAGACTTGGCCGTCTGTTTAGAAGCAGATTTTGATGTGATTGTCATCGATGGAGCCCAAGGTGCAGCCTCTGGAGCATCACCCTTGATTTGCGACGATATGGGAATTCCAAGTTTATTGGCCTTAGTTCGGGCGGAACGCTTTTTGCGGGAGCAGGGTGCTCGAAAAGAAGTGAGTTTAGTGGTTTCAGGAGGATATGTAACACCTGGGGAATGCCTTAAAGCGATTGCCTTAGGTGCGGATGCCATCTATTTAGGAACCGTTCCTCTGTTTGGATTAGTTCACAACCAAATTCAGAAGATTCTCCCCTGGGAACCCTTAACTCAGTTGATTTGGTACAATTCTCCCTATAAGCAACGTTTAGATATCCCATTGGCTAGTAAAAGTGTGGCCAATGTCCTCAAATCCATGGCTCTGGAAATGGAAGAGGGGGTTAGGGCTCTCGGAAAGACAAGTTTGTCAGAGCTTGGTCCCAATGATCTCGTGGCACTGGATGAATGGACGGCTAAAGTAACGGGAGTAAAACCTGCTTATGATTGGCAAGATTAGACTACAAAAAAAGGGTTCAAAGTTTAAATGCTCGAACCTCTTTTTGTATGCAAATTGAACTTATTCGAACGCTAATCGCCCCCTACAAGACAAACAAACTTCTAACCTTTCAGTGAGGCTCACGTTTTTGTTATGCTCTCCCTAAAAAACTTTCACCCCGTACCCGGACAACATGCTCCATATTCACATAAATCACATCGCAACCACTATGGATTCTAATGGGGCTTTTACCGTCAAAGCTCCACTCGTATCGGCCAGCGATTCAACCACCGCCGAACTTGACTTGAACTGCGCTTCCGGCATGGGATCGGCACTCCGCAAACGTAATGTCGGTAACCATTTTCGGTATTTTCTAGGATTATATGTCCCTCGACCCAGCCTTCTGGAATCTCCTGAGCGGCCATTGGGTCTTTTTCTTTAAAGAGAATCAATCAGAAATGTTAAGTATTTATTACTTGAAATATTTTTTGAATATTTAGCTATTTCATAAAGGAAAAACTTAAATATTTGTCGTATATATTAGGTGTAGTTACTAATATATGGAGGCGTCTGAAATGTTTACCATACCAAATGTGGTATTTGCTAATGATATCACACGACTTCCCAAAATAACATTAACCGAAATCTGTACAGATTTAAATTTAGATAACGGCGGATCAGCATATGAGCTTGCGCAGAGAGTATGGGAGCATATTCGCGATGGCCAAAATTCAGAGAACGTCTTGGAGAAATCCAAAAACAAATTACTTGTTGGACAAGCTTCTCTAACATGGTTTCGCTTAGAGAGCAGGGAGAGCTTAAGAGGTTCGAGGGAATTGGTCATTGAAAATGCCGGATTTAATCCCTTTGAACAAGTGAAGCTTCCCCTAAAGGAGCAGTTGACAACTGAACCAGTTTTAATTGCTGGGGCTAACGGCGAATATGTTTGCGAGTATTACTTGCGATTTATGTATAAGAATGGCGTAAAAAAAGAGTACTACGGAAATGAAATGAATATATCACCAATAAGCGAAATAACGACAGTTTATGTCAATGAAGATCTGGGTATCATTGAAGTAAGGGCAGATTCGAAAAAAGCAGAAAAAGTTGCTTCCGCTTTTGTTAGGATTTTGCGAAAAGAAATTACGCTTGAGCAAATAATTACTCCTTTTGATCAACCAATCGATGATATTGCGGACAAGCTAAATGGCGAACTCATTGATACCGTATCTAAACCGGAGCTTCTTCTGGCAGATATTAGCGCAGATGAGGCCAAAGTAGTGGTAGACATATTAGCCTCGCTAAATGAATATTTTAATACTAAGGATATTACTGTTGTCGAGACTTGCCTGAAAAAGGCTGATGAATTATTTGATGAACAAACTATCGCGGTTCCTTTTACTGCTCTTATCTTGGGGGGGATGGAACGAGTAGGCTTAGGAGGAGAACGTGAATTGCGGGGACTACCCCTTTATGACTGTTTTAATCCATATCTTGACCACCAGAGTGGATTCATCCGATTTAGCTTTCCAGACGGAGGGGTAGAAAAACCTTATACAGTAAGGGTTGGGCTAAAGAGTAAAAGTATTTATTTTAACACTCCAGCGAATGAATCTGTAGTTGAATTTGTTCGAAATCGTGTTATATTAGTATAAAGCTAAAGAAGTATTACTAAGGAGGGAACGGCATGCAAGCATACCAGATAAAGCGTAAGATTAGTCGATTTGTCGATACTGTGGCTTTCAGCCGTGTTAAACAATTTTATCCTTCAGCTGCTGCAAAGTATGCTCAAGTCCCTCTAAATGTAGCCTTTGAGGCTCTTTTACAATTAGTAATCGACGGAGAACTTATCATCAAATGGGAATTAAGGTGTCCAAATGACACTTGCATACGGAGAATAGAGCTATCAAATGATAAAGCTAAGGCAGACAGTTCTGTATTCTGCCCGTATTGCGGTATAGAATTCGATGCAAGGCCAGGTGATTACTTCCCGGTTTTTGAAGTTACTGATCAGTTTAAGGCAGATATCTATGAAGAAAAAAAAACGAACATTCGTCCGTATCTGCAGTTAGCTCAGCGTTGAAAGAGGCTGAGGTCGCATGGGACTTAGAAAAATATGTTGGAGAATCTCTTCAAGCTCCAAGGATGATACAAGTACTTGCTCCCAACGCTAAACATATATTTCTTTCTGAAGGAGGAAATAACTTGAATGATAGAAGTATTAATGGTAGTTTTAATCAATCGAAGTTGGAAAATGGTATAGCTATCCAGAGTGATGATACTGTTCAATGTTTTGGAGGCAAGCAAGAAGAATTCGAAAGAATATTTAGTGAACTAAGGACTGAAATTGAACAAATTGAAGATAGAGGTTCAAGAGAACAGGCGGAATATCTTGCCGAAGATTTAAAGGAATCTTATAAGAATAACGATAAAAAGAAAACGGAAAGAGTTTTTGGTTTATTGACAAGCATTCTCGGAGTCGCTGGTTCGATGGCGTCCCTTGCATCGCTTTTTGGAATAGTGATCAAAGTCTGACATGCAGCAAGAGAATTGATGAATTCCAGAAGTTTAGAAATCAAACTATCACCTAAATCATTGCCAAATAGCCATAATAGCGTAAAAGTTAATTGAATTAAGGTATGAAGAATCCATGCTATAATATATGTAGATATTTCGAAGTTACTCTTATACGAGTGGCTTCTTTTAGTTTGCTGAAAAAGATATGCTAATATAAAAGGAGAAAAGAAATCTATGAAACTATTCAAAAAATTAATCGCATCAATTTTAGTTTTATCTGTTTTTGTCGGTGTCGCTGGTTGTACCATTTTGACAAGATTTATTGTGCCGAGTATAATGTATTCAACTGTAAGTTAATCGAGATAAACCCAAAGAATGTGAGGAATAGTGACAATTACCGTTCAGAGAGAAGGGCCATAGCTGGAAGGCCTTTTCGGGAAACGCTAAGGTCGCACAGGAGGGGCAGAGGGGAATGAAGTACTCTCTGACGGAAAAACCCGTTAGCAATGCCAAGAGCTGAGGAAACGTTTGTTTCTCAGAATAAAGGTGGTACCACGGAAGCTTTTCGTCCTTTGCTAGGAGGAGAGGCTTTTTTTGACTTGAGTGACACGGCGCTCGGTCATACGACGCAGAGCAAACTAACCGTTTAAGCGACTGGCTTTGGGGAGCGGGGTTCATCCTTCGGCGATAGTATCATTTTAAAGAACCCGCCTACGGCGATAATCATCCTACGCCGGTAAGTATCGTTTGGAGAATAGCGGCTTCGGCGATAGTCTCCACTGGAGACTATCGTCACTGGAGACTATCGTGCCAGATGAGCCGTCCGACGACCATGGATGGTCTAGTGCCCCTGTAGCCCACGAAAACACTGTTTTCGCACGGATTAGCCTTCTTGCAGGATGGCGGGAGGGGACCCTGTACACTGCCCCGCATCTGGGGTCGGTTGCTTAAACGGAAGTTTGTTAATCTGCTTTATGTAAAGACGTTGTGCTCGTGTGACACTGCGTCCATTAAGAACCGTCCCACGTGACCCTACGTCTCCCTAAGCCTCAGAGGGTCGCGATCACACGGCGCGAAACCTTTGCGTGAGTCGTAGCCAAACTCGGCTTTAATCCGCTTGCATAAAGCAGGGCGGGAAACAGGACGTTTCCCGCCGGCCATGCGGCACGGACGCCGCTTTGGCCGAAACACATGTGTTTCGCCCTGCCCGCTTTCATAACGGATTAAAGCCCTAGTTTGGCACGACGAGCGCATGGTTGAGCAAGTGTGACGCGACCCTCCCCAGGATAAGAACTTAAGATCCGTCCTTGTTCGCTAGGGTTGTTCAGTAGAACCACAGGTTACACTAAAAGTAGACAGATCCTGCCACAGAGCTAAAAACGGCAGATTAAATAGACGAAAGGAGTTCGTTAATAATGGAAGAGAATATAGCGAAAACAGACACAGTGGAAATGGCAAAAACATATGATTCCAGCTTAGTTGAAGGCAAATGGTATCAGTATTGGGAGGATAATGGCTTCTTCCATGAAGAGGTGAATAAGGATAAGCCGGCGTTCAGTATTGTTATGCCTCCGCCGAATGTTACAGGTGCCTTGCACTTGGGTCATGCCATGGACAGTACGATTCAGGATATTTTGACGCGCTTTAAGCGGATGCAAGGGTTTAATACTCTCTGGGTTCCGGGGACGGACCACGCTGGAATTGCAACTCAAGCCAAGGTAGAGGAGCAGTTAGCGAAGGAAGGAACCAGTCGCAATGAACTGGGAAGAGAGAAATTCTTAGAACGGGTCTGGGATTGGAAAAGGCAGTATGGTGGACGAATTACGCAGCAGTTGCGCCGATTAGGTTCTTCTTGTGATTGGGAACGTGAACGCTTTACCATGGATGAAGGATGTTCACGATCCGTTCGTGAGGCTTTTGTTGATCTCTATAACAAAGGGCTCATTTATCGTGGGAATTACATAGTCAATTGGTGTCCCAAATGTCATACGACAATTTCAGATATTGAAGTGGAACATACTGATCGGGATGGCAACCTCTATCATCTGCGTTACCCGGTAAAAGGCAGCCAGGAGTCCCTGGTGGTAGCAACTACCCGACCGGAAACCATGCTGGGGGACACAGCGGTGGCTGTTCATCCACAGGATGAGCGGTATCAACATTTAATCGGTAAAACCTTGATTCTGCCCCTGATGAATCGGGAAATTCCAATTATTGCAGATGAGTACGTTGATCGTGAGTTTGGGACAGGTGCAGTGAAGATCACCCCTGCCCATGACCCTAATGACTTTGAAATTGGTCTCCGTCATAAGTTGCCTCAGATTATCGTTTTGGATAAAGAAGCGAAGATGAATGAAAATGCGGGACAGTACCAAGGAATGGATCGTTTTGAGGCACGTAAAGCGGTTGTTGAAGATTTAAAAACCGCCGGAGTGTTGGTTAAGATTGATGCCCATTCCCATGCAGTAGGGGAATGCTATCGTTGTTCTACCATCATCGAACCTTTAGTAAGTAAACAATGGTTTGTGAAAATGGGGCCCCTGGCTGAGCCTGCCATTGATGTGGTGCGTGATGGGCGATTGGAATTTGTTCCGGACCGCTTTGATAAAATTTACCTGGGTTGGATGGAAAACATCAGGGATTGGTGTATTTCCCGACAGTTATGGTGGGGGCATCGCATTCCTGTTTGGTATTGCGAGAAGTGCGGTGCTGAAATTTGTTCAAAGGAAGATCCTTCTAGCTGTCCGACCTGTGGAGCGGATCAGTTAAAGCAAGATCCTGACGTCTTAGATACCTGGTTCTCCTCGGGATTGTGGCCCTTTTCCACCTTGGGCTGGCCGGAGAAAACGCCGGAATTGGAACAATTTTATCCCACCTCTGTGTTAGTAACGGGAAGGGATATCATTTTCTTCTGGGTTGCCCGTATGATTTTTATGGCTATGGAATTTAAGAAAGAAGTTCCCTTCCCAAAAGTCATGATTCATGGACTGGTATTGGATGCTCAAGGTCGTAAAATGAGTAAATCCTTAGGCAATGGTGTAGACCCTATTGAAGTAATTGATCAGTACGGAGCAGATACCCTGCGCTTCATGCTGATTACAGGTAATACACCGGGTAATGACCTGCGTTTTCACCCTGAGCGGCTTGAAGCCACCAGAAATTTCTCCAACAAGATTTGGAATGCTTCACGTTATGTACTCTTAAATTTAGAAGACTATGAAGAGGGACCTCGCGGAGAACTCGCCTTGGCAGATCGCTGGATTTTAACCCGCTATGCATCCACAGTGGAGAATGTTACCGGGGCTCTGGAAAAGTTTGATCTTGGCGAAGCCGGACGCTTGTTATACGAGTTTATCTGGAATGAGTTCTGTGATTGGTATATTGAGCTCACAAAGCCGCGCCTCTATAATAAAGAAGATGTGTTGGCCCGGCACACTGCCCAATCCGTGCTGCTTGAAGTCCTCGAAGGAACTCTGCGACTATTGCATCCCTTTATGCCCTTTTTGACGGAAGAGATTTGGCAGAACTTCCCCGTCCAAGGAAAAAGCATCATGATGCAGCCTTGGCCTGAAGTACCTGCCTACAGAGATGCGGTGGCCGAAGGGAATATGACCCTGCTTATGGAAGCTATCAAAGCCATCCGTAATATCCGGGCGGAAATGAAGGTGTCACCCGGGCAGAAAGTGGAGATCATAATCCTCGCCCCGGATCAGACCCAACGAGCCGTGCTGGAAAACGGGAAGGCAGATATCTTGAAATTAGCCGGAGGGGCCAGTGTAGAATTGTTTGAGACTTTGACAGAGAAACCCTCTCAATCTGCAAGTGCCGTTCTGGGAGGGGTAGAAATATATCTCCCCTTAAAGGGACTGATGGATCTGGATAAGGAAGTTGCCCGTATTGAAAAGGAGATTTCTTTAGCTTTACAGGACCAACAAGTATTGGAGACTAAACTGAATAATCCGGGCTTTACCAGCAAAGCACCGGCGGCAGTCGTAGCGAAAGAACGGGAGCGACTGGAAGGACTCTCAGCTCGCAGGGTCGCTTTAGAAGAGCGCTTAAACGAGTTGAAGCAAGGCTAGCTTCAAGGTTGTATTTAATTTAAAAGGGATTAAACTAAAAGGGATGATACGCCTTAACTTTAGCAGGTTAAAGCCTAGCTGGTTGCTAAGAAAAATTTAGTTGGCATTAGTGTTGCAGGAGTTACTTGGTTACACAGGAATTGTAACTCGTTGAGCATAAATCGTGAATCGAAATCATGTTTGCGCAGGAGGGTTAATGCTATGTCTGATAACAATCTTGATCAGGAATATCAAGGGAGCTTACAATACCTCACTACACTGACAACTTTCGGTATCAATTTTGGGCTGGGGCGGATTAAAGAACTGCTTAAGCGAATGGGAAATCCGGAAAAGGCCCTGCGAGTGGTGCATATAGGTGGTACAAACGGCAAAGGTTCGACGACCGTAATGATCGCCAGAATTTTGCGGGAAGCAGGGTATCAGGTTGGGGTCTTTACCTCCCCTCATATGCATGATTACCGAGAGCGTATGGTAATCAATGGCCTTATGATTTCCAAGGAAGATGTTATTCAAATGATCAGCCGTGTGCGTCCCCATCTGGAAGACATGGTTTCTGAAGGGTTCGAGCATCCCACTGAGTTTGAAGTGAGTACCGCCCTGGCCTTGCTCTATTTCGCTGAGAAAAACGTCGACTATGCCTTGATAGAGGTGGGCTTAGGGGGAGCCATCGATTCAACCAATGTGGTTAACCCTCTTATTTCCGTCATTACGAATGTAAGTATGGATCACATGGATTATTTAGGCTCAGATGTAGTTTCAATTGCGAAAGTCAAAGCAGGCATTATTAAACCCAACTCCGTTGTCGTTACAGCTTCTGAGGATCCGGAGGTGATTCAAGTTTTGCGTGACCAGGCCAAGGCTATGGAGGTACCTCTTTGGTTGGTCGGGGAAGATGTTCGCTGGGAAAGCAAGTGGAGCGGAGAGCTGGAACAGGAATTCGACCTGGTGGGATTGCATGCCAATTACTCTAAGCTGCGTCTGCGGCTCATGGGTTTACATCAACTCAGCAATGCTGCAACAGCGGTAACAGTCTGTGAAGTATTGCAAAGTGAATATGGAGTAAATATTCCCAGAGAGGCCATCTATGCCGGGTTACGTGAAGTTGAATGGATCGGCCGCTTAGAATTGCTTTCCTTAAAGCCTAAAATCCTCCTCGATGGGGCCCATAATCTTGATGGAGCACAAGCTTTAGCGCAAGCAATACCCCTTTATGCACGGGATCGACTTGTCCTTTGCTTAGGGATGTTAGCGGATAAGGAACGAGAAAAGGTGGTCAAAATGCTCGTGCCTCTGGCGGATGAAATCATCGTCACCCGGCCAAATTCCCCTCGCGCAGGGGACTGGAAAGCCTTGGGGAGTTTAGCGGAACAATTTGGCCGACCGGTAACCTGCATCGAAGACCCTAAGGAAGCGGTTATTTTTGCCCTCACATGTCTGGGGGAAAATGACATGCTTTGCGTAACGGGCTCAATCTACATGTTGGCAGACGCTCGTCAAGCGTTAATCGACAAAGTTAAATTAGGGTAGCCCTCCATGCAATGGGTTCACTCCTGTGGATCGAAGCCGCCTTCCTTTTGGGTCTATGAGAATTCTTGAGAATGTTTTTTAGGCGTTTTTCAGAGTAGAGTTACTTAGTGGAGTTTCAACTCCACCTGAAGGGCTGAATTCAGGCAGGAGTCTTAGAGCCGCTTATGCTTAGATGAGCGGCTTCGTCATGGGAAATATACGCTAGGTTAATCCTTTGTTAAAAACTTAACATAAACTTAACACAAAAGTTTTAGTATTTGATATAATACTCCGTGGGATGAGCTTACTGTCGAAAGATAGACACAGTTTTGTTGAAAAACAATGAAATTCCGACTTTTAAACTGCGCAGATTTCAGGGTGCTTTGAGAATTTGAGGCTGGGGGTATTTTATGTTTAAGTTGTCTCCTAAAGAGGATAAATTTTTTGCGCTTTTTTCGGAAAGTACTGAAATTATCACTAAATCACTTAAAAGACTTTATGGTATTATGCAACAAGATTGCGTTTCTACCGAAGATGCTGCTCAAATGCATCGGTTCGAAAACGAAGCGGACAACGTCACTACTCAAATCTTAGAACGTCTGAATTGCACCTTTATAACCCCGCTGGATCGGGAAGATATCTACAAGTTGGCTCAAGTTCTTGATGATATCGTCGACTATGCTGAAGGTACAGTGGAAAGAATGCTTCTCTATCGTACAGGCAAACCTTCATTGGGTGCCCTGGAACTTGTCCACTTAGTAGAATTGGCAGCACAGCAAATTCAGTCAGCCTTCTCTTTCTTAGGGAACCTGCATTCCAAGAAATCCAATATTTTAGCTGCCGCCGAAGAGATTTATCACTTAGAAAGTGCGGGGGATAAACTCTATCGCGAAGAAGTAGCCCGTTTATTCGAATATGAAAAAGACCCTATTGAGATCATTAAATGGAAGGAAATCCTGGAACATATTGAATCAACCCTAGATCACTGTGAGTCCATCGCAGATCTTCTCAAAAGCGTGGTCTTAAAATATGACTAGTGTGGGTGTGATGTTAGTCATCGTAGTATTTTTAGCCTTGGCTTTTGACTACATCAATGGATTTCATGATACAGCCAATGCTATTGCTACGAGTGTTTCCACAAGGGCTCTTTCTCCAAAACGAGCGGTAATGCTCGCAGCCACTTTAAATCTTATTGGAGCTCTCTATAGCACCGGAGTTGCCCAAACAATTGCCAAAGATATTGTGTCCCCTAAGTATGTGACACAAGAAGTAGTTATTGCAGCTTTGTTAAGTGCCATTGCCTGGAACCTGCTTACCTGGTATTTTGGGATTCCAAGCAGCTCCTCCCATGCTCTGATTGGTGGAATGGCCGGAGCAGCTGTTGCCAAGGTAGGATTTAGCGTATTGCAGTGGCAAGGCTTAGGAAAGATTCTGGCGGCCCTGATCATTTCCCCCATCGTCGGGATAGTATTAGGTTTTATTATTATGAAGGCATTAGCTTATTTTTTTGCGAATTTTTCACCGTCCAAACTAAATCACGGCTTTAAAAAGATGCAGATTGTCTCTGCCGGTTTGCTGGCTTTTAACCACGGGTCTAATGACGCTCAGAAATCCATGGGGATTATCACCATGGCTCTTATTGCGGCAGGGTTGCAGTCACAATCAGTTCTTGCCCCCCCACTTTGGGTAAAATTCGCTTGTGCTTTGGCAATGGCCGGCGGAACTGCTGCCGGTGGATGGAAAATCATCCGTACCATGGGCGGAAAGATCTTTAAGCTGGAGCCCATCAATGGATTTGCCGCAGATTTGACTTCCTCAATCGTTATTTGGACAGCAACTGTACTCCCGGGTCTTCACCTCCCGGTTTCTACCACTCATGTAGTTTCCGGTTCTATCATGGGGGTTGGAAGTGCCAAACGAGTTTCTGCAGTCCGCTGGGGCGTGGCGCAACAAATGCTTGTAGCTTGGGTTGTGACAATTCCGACAACCTCACTCCTTGCAGCTCTTTGTTACTACATACTTTCCAAGGTCCTTTAAGAGATTAAGCTCTATAAAGATATTATTGATAGATTATAAATATGACTTTCTAATTATTAAAAACGGTGAGTAGACACAAAGGTTTTGGTCGTTGTACCAAGACCTTTGTTTTATCTCTAAAAAGTATATCTTCTCTCACATTTGTCCATTAGGGGGATGTAACGAAACTTGTTTTCCGGTTTATTACATCCCCACTCTATTTGTAATCCCCTGATATAATAGAGGACTGTTCACCACTTCGAAGGTGTACAGCCCTCTATTTTGGGGATAACGCACCACCAGCCTAAAAAATCTTAAGTTTCTTTACGGCCCCGAGTTTTGTAGAGACGGTCTATTTCCGCTATCTGCTACATATCTTCCCCTAGAGAAGTTGTCCTTTATGCAGCAAGGGAAGGGGAATAGAAATGAAGATTGTGGATCAGTTGCGAGTTATCCTAGTCTTGATTTTAGGAATTATGGCCTTAGCTTTATTGACTTGGGGAATCGGCAAAATTTATTTGGAGCTCATAGGTCAATCAAGTCGTGAACATACGGTAAGCGTAAAAAATGACCAAACTCTTGATAAAACCAATCAAGAAACAATACTAGACTTACCGGCAGTAACCTTTTGGACCTGTCAAGCGGGGCTTTTTCAACAAGAACATAATGCTCAGTTGCTCAAAGACCAACTAACGGTGATGGGATTTAAGGCTGAGATAATAAGCGCTAATCCTTGGATGGTAGGAATTGGTTTGAGCCATTCTGCCAATGAGCTTAAGGAATTACGGCAACTCTTAGAGGAAAAGGGTTTTTCGACGATTCCCAAACAAATTCAGCTGCCTGAACGGTCCTTTCGTGTCGCTGGAAATGGCGCTCAATTGACGGCAGAACTATTAAAAAATGTTAATTCAATCCTTGAAAAAGGGTTTAATGGGCAACTGCTGGCTAAGGAAGAGCAACTATGGACGACTCAAGCCGGTGAACATCCGCCCAAAGACTTAGAAGGCCTTCATCAGTTATATAACCAAATACGGAAAAAAACCACACCGGAAGAGCAAGAAGCTGCCGGTTTATCACTTTTTTTTGAGTATCAGAGGGTTATTAATAAGTTTTCTGGTAAATAATAGGTAAAGGGGCATCCATATATTTAAGTTAATGGTAAAAAGATCAAAGATTCAAATTGCGTTTTTCCTTGATAGTGCTATAATTAACATACGCAATTAGGCAAAATTCCAGTGAGAAATGGGGGAACTTATTGAAAACGCTAAAAATTCCAGAGGCAACAATTATTCGGCTTTCAGTTTATTCGCGTCATTTAACTGACGTCGATCGCAAAGGAATTATAACCACATCCTCGGGGGAAATTGCTGATGGAGTCGGCGTTAGTCCTGCACAAGTGCGGAAAGACTTAGCCTACTTTGGGGAGTTTGGAACAAGAGGCGTTGGTTATAATGTTAAAGATCTCCGCCAACATATTATGCGGATTCTTGGGTTAAGTGCTGATTGGAGTGTAACCTTGGTTGGGGTCGGAAACTTAGGCCTGGCGTTGAGTACATATAAAGGGTTCAGAGACCGTGGCTTTATCATCACAAGTATTTTTGACGCAGATCCCAAAAAGGTCGGAACCGTTGTTGAAGGCGTGGAAGTTCTGCCGATTGACCAGCTAGAAACTGTCGTAAGGCAAAATCGTACCCAAATCGGAATTGTAGCTGTACCTTCAGAGTTTGCGCAAGAAATCGTTGACCAATTAATTAACGCCGGAGTGGCTGCCATACTGAATTTTGCCCCTGTGGTATTAAATGTTCCTCCGGAGATTGAACTGCGTAATGTTGACCTGGCGGTAAACCTTGAAGTATTGACCTTTAATGTCTGCGGACAAAGGTGTTATTAATTAACTGTACTGTTGTATATCAACGTGCACCTGTCGTATAATAGCACAATAAGAAGTGTATCTAGGGTTCCGCTGAAAGGGTCTGGACCGAGCGATACAGGTTGGAAAGATACCAGCTACACCGTGTGGGAAAAAAGCCCCGTGGCAAGTTCTTAGGAACTCGTTATGGGGCTTTTGAGTATTATTCTTTATAGCCGCGTTGTGCCGGAGAAATAGAGGGGGAGAACAATGAATCAAGATCAGACGAAAAGAAAAATTACAATTTATGATACAACCTTGAGAGATGGTGCTCAGGGGGAAGGAATTCATTTTTCCACCCAGGATAAACTTAGTTATATAAAACGAATCGAGGATATGGGAAATCTTTATGTGGAAGCAGGATGGCCCGGTGCTAACCCGCGGGATGATGAGTTTTTCCAGCAATGCCGGAACTTACAATCCCCGCTGACAAGTATTGTGGCCTTTGGCAGTACATGCAAGGTTATGGAGTCTCCCGAAAAGAGTGAGATCCTGCTTAAACTTCTGGCTTCAGGGGCCAAGACCATTGCGATCTTCGGAAAAACCTGGGATTTACATGTTCGGGACGTTTTACGGACAACTTTGGAGGAAAATCTGCGCATCATTCGAGAGTCAGTTTCCTTTTTGCTTCAGCAGGGACGAGACGTCTTTTTTGACGCAGAGCACTTCTTTGACGGCTTTAAGGAAAACCCTGATTATGCCTTAAAGTGTATTTCTGCCGCACTTGATGGTGGGGCGAAGACCATTGTTTTATGTGATACAAACGGAGGAAGCCTGCCGGGGGAAATCAGTCTTGGGGTTCAAGCAGTCAAGAAGGATTTTCCCCCCCAAGAGCTGGGCATTCATGTCCACAATGATCGAGGCCTTGCTGTTGCCAATTCACTGATGGCAGTGGAAGCTGGGGTAACTCAAATTCAAGGAACTTGGAATGGATTTGGAGAACGGTGTGGCAATGCTAATTTAAGTACTCTTATTCCGTTGTTACAGCTCAAAGGGGACTATGATGTGGTTTCGGATGCGGCTTTATTAAAGATCACCTCCTTCTCACGTTATGTTGCTGAGCTTACGAATGCACCTTTTGATGAGAAACAGCCCTTTGTGGGGCGAAGTGCCTTTGCCCATAAAGCAGGAATGCACGTGGATGCCATACTGAAAAACCAACGAACCTTTGAACACATGGATCCGGCTGAAGTCGGAAACGAACGACGTATTTTAATTTCTGACCAAGCTGGGAAAGCTAATATCCTGGAACGCCTGCGTCGCTTCGAGCCTGAAATGCAGAAGGACGATCCGCGAGTTGAGATTGCCATGAATGAGATCAAGGAGTTAGAGCATAGTGGATTCCAATTTGAGGCTGCGGAAGGGAGTCTGGATCTATTACTTTTACGGACACTTGGGAAGTTAAGTACTCCTATGTTTGAAGTCTTAGATTATCATGTTTGGAGTGATCCTCTGCGAGGAGAACTTGATTCCGTCGCCGTAGTCAAGGTTAAAGTGGGTGAGGAAACCGTACAAATTGCCTCAGAAGGAAACGGCCCGGTCAATGCACTGGACACAGCTTTGAGGCAGGCCTTGGCCAAGTTCTTCCCCATCTTAGGGGAAAGCGAGTTAGTGAACTATAAGGTTAGGGTGCTGGACGGTTCCCACGGAACGGAAGCTATCGTGCGTGTAATAATAGATACTCGCCTGGGGAATGAAGTGTGGGGGACCATCGGGGTTTCTAAGAATATTTTGAGGGCCAGTGCTCAGGCGTTGCTGGATGCGATTAATTGGACGATATGGAGTGGGAGGTAGAGGCGCGGGTCGCAGGGGCCTTGGGAACGTCGAAGGAGAGTTGAGTTATACTTGCTGGTCGTGGGAGGGTCGCGTCAACACTTGCTCGACCGTGCGCTCGTCGTGCCAAACTAGGGCTTTAATCCGGATGCATGAGAGCAGGGTTCCCGGCCAGTGCGACGTCCGCAGGCCATGGATGGCCAAGTGTCCCTGTAGCCCGAAGACACTGTCTTCGCACGAATTAGCCTTCTTGCAGGATGGCGAGAAGGGACCGTGTCGCATGGCCGGCGGGAAACGTCCCTGTTTTCCGCCCTGCTGGATGAAAGCGGATTAAAGCCGAGTTTGGCTACGACTCACGCAGAGGCGTCGCTGCGTGTGGACGCGACCCTCTTGGGT
>NZ_FQXJ01000003.1:854565-925637 GCF_900129935.1 Desulfosporosinus lacus DSM 15449
TTGGGTCGGGGGGGACGTGGGAGCACGGTTGTTGCGTTCCTCGTTTGTCCTGGTGAGGGTCGCGTCAACACTTGCTTGGCCGTGCGGTCGTCGTGCCAAACTAGGGCTTTAATCCGTTATGAAAGCGGCAGGGTTCCCGGCCAATGCGACGTCCCTGTCGCATGGCCGGCGGAAAACGTCCGACGACCATGGATGGTCTAGTGTCCCTGTAGCCAAGGATGGCGGGAAGGGACCTTGTTTCCCGCCCTGCTGGATGAAAGCGGATTAAAGCCGAGTTTGGCTACGAATCTCGCAGAGGCGTCGCTGCGTGTGAACGCGACCCTCTTGGGTCAGGGGGAATCGTGGGAGCACGGTTGTTGGGATCGTGTGAGTGCGACCTCTTTTAAGACGAAAATTTGTAGGGGAGATATGAGATATGCGGCAAGAGAAGGATTTGATTGGAGTTCATGAAGTCCCGGATGACGTGTATTATGGTATTCAAACACTCCGTGCCACGGAGAATTTCCCTATTACCGGATATCCCCCTCATGGAGAATTGATCCGTGCTATTGGCATGGTTAAAGGTGCGGCGGCTGAAGCAAATATGCATATTGGGGCTTTGAGTCCTGGGATTGGTAAGGCTATTGTTGAAGCTTCTAAGGAATTAATTGAAGGAAAGCTTCACGAGCAATTTGTGGTGGACGTGATTCAGGGCGGGGCTGGGACGTCTATGAATATGAACGCTAATGAAGTCATTGCTAATCGGGCCATCGAGATTCTGGGCGGGAAAAAGGGTGAGTATTTCAAAGTTCACCCCAACACTCATGTAAATATGGCTCAAAGCACCAATGATGTTTTCCCCACGGCAATTCGTGTTGCTTGTTTAAATGTGGCCCATGATTTGCTCCAAGTCTTAGACAGCTTGCGTCAATCCTTTGAAGATAAGGCCCAAGAGTTTGACGGTGTCATTAAAATGGGGAGAACTCATCTTCAAGACGCTGTTCCTATTCGCTTAGGACAGGAGTTTGCAGCATATGCCCACATGTTAGGGCGGGATATTAAGAGAATTAAAGAAGCCATTCGAGCTCTTGAAGTTATAAATATGGGAGCAACGGCCGTTGGCACCGGGTTAAATGCTGATCCTCGATATATTGAGAAAGTGACAGAGCTGATGCAAGAATGGACAAGTCTGCCTTTACGTCTTGCCGAGGATCTGGTGGATGCTACTCAGAACACGGACGCATTCATGGAAGTTTCCGGATCTTTAAGGACCTTGGCGGTCAACCTTTCTAAAATAGCCAATGACCTGCGCCTGATGGCCTCCGGTCCACGAACCGGATTAAATGAATTAAATTTACCACCGATGCAACCGGGCTCTTCCATTATGCCTGGAAAGGTTAATCCGGTAATTGCTGAAGTGGTCAATCAGGTAGCTTTTCAGGTTCAAGGGAATGACTTCACCATCGGCTTAGCCTGTGGGGCAGGCCAACTTGAGCTCAATGTTATGGAACCCGTCGTCGTTTTCAATTTACTCCAATCCCTGGACATTTTGCGCAATGTGACCCGTGTTTTCCGAGACCGCTGTGTCGCAGGTATTACCGCAAATGTAGAACGTTGCAGGGCAATGGTGGAAAACAGTGTCGGACTGGTTACGGCAATTAACCCCCATGTGGGATATGAAGTGGCTTCAATCATAGCCAAAGAGGCCATTCTTTATGGGCGGCCAGTCTCGGACATTGTCTTAGAAAAAGGGATTTTAACTAAAGAGGAACTTGATTTAATTTTAAACCCATATGAGATGACCAGACCGGGAATAGCTGGGGTAGAGTTGTTGAGATAGGCAGGATGGCGTACCTATAGGGATATGCATTTATTTTCGATAGAGCTGGTATCATAGCTATAAAACACTAGAGGTTATTGCGGATTTTAACGCAATTACCTCTAGTGTTTTATATTAGCTGAGGATTAAAATCTAAAGACATTTCCTTTAAACAGATGCTATAATATGGAATATGCTTAATCTTTATGTTGATGCACACTTGTTGAAAAATGTACAGTAAAGATGATTGGCGGTTAAATTATGCAGGAAACTATTGATAACAATTTCGAATTTATACCAGAACCACATTTTGGGAAAGAATTAGTGCAATTTCTAAAACAAACTTTTAATGCTGTTGAAATTACTGAGAATTTTGAGGACCTTTCATTAAAAGAAACTGCTTTGAAGGTTGTTGCTCCAGACTGTATTAAATCTCTTCCAGTGGATTTTGTTCAAAGGTTAAAAATAGTCCGTGATATTCCTGCCGAAAAATACGGATTGCAATTTGTTGCATTGCATTTACATCAATTTAATATGGATATCAGAATTGAAGTAAAATCTGCCTCTTTTGTCGCTTCATACAAAGGTGATGATTCAACAGATGAAGTCAATCGCCGTTTTATAAATAAACTGCGTATTTGGTTAGGTATCTCTCAGAAAGACGTTCATAATTACAGTTAAGACGCATTTTTCTTATTATATGTAGTAAAAGACCTGTTCTTGATATAAAAATCAAGGTAGGTCTTTTATTGCATAGTAGACCTATACTAAACAACATAAAGGGGCAAAGAGGGACTAGATAGTCTTTTTTCTTTGCCCTCCTACTGTAAGGTATTTTAAGTTGTATACAGCCCCTTATTTTGCATTGAATATATGAGATGATTAGAAGAGGGGGAATATTTAATGTCTCAAATAGATAAGGATATTGAAAAATTGAAAGATGAGGTTATCAGGAAGATTTACCAAGTGATCAGAAGTAATTGCGAAATTAGCAAAATGGCTAATGGGCTTTGGTTGAGTACTAAAACTTTTGCCGATAAAATTATGAATAAGATTCCACGTTACCTTAAGAGATGGATCAGGTTATGAACCCATAAAAGGGGTTAACGGTGCGGTCGTGTCAACGTAAATGGGAGTTTAGCGAAGCCATAACGTTCTATATTCTTGCAACTGACACAGGAATAGGAAAGTTTTTAAATTACAGTAGTTTTTGGAATTTTCCAAGAGGCTTGACAAACAAGGCTTACAAGTGTAAGCTCTATTTGTGATAGGATTACAAATGTAGGTTGGTGAGAAAATGAAAAATATCCCACAAATAACCGATGCCGAATGGATGATAATGAAAGTATTATGGAATGCGTCTCCTTTGGGTTCCGGCGATGTTGTTAACGAGTTGAAGGGGACAACCGACTGGAAACCAAAAACCATTAAAACATTACTTAGTCGATTGGTTACAAAAAATGCCGTAGCTTATGACGTTGGAAGCCGAGGGTATTCATATTATCCCTTAGTTTCCGAAAACGAATGTGCCAAAGAAGAAGCAAGGTCATTCCTAGGTCGGGTTTATAATGGCTCTCTAAAGCTCTTTGTTAAAAACTTTATCGAAAACAAAGAGCTTTCGGCAGAAGAAATAGCAGAGCTTAAAAAACTCTTGGAAGATAAATAATCCGAAGAGGGGCGGTTTTATTGGGATTAGAGTTAGTCTTCAATTCTGTTATTAAATTGTCCATTATGGCTAGTATTTTGGCTGTCCTAATTTTACTGTTGAAATATGCGCTACGAAACAAACTGGATGCAAAGTGGCAATATGCGATCTGGATACTGCTTATAATTCGATTACTAATACCTTACGATATTCAAAGTCCTTTGAGCATTTACAGCTTATTATCTAACAATCCGGTGACAATTCCTATTGTCAATCAAATTAGGATGCCAGATATCAATGCTCAAATCAGGAATATATCCAGAAATGATATTCAGTTAACTAATAATAACTCTATTATCAACAAAGAAACCAATAGCAACTTGGAAGAACCTATTTCTCAGGATTTGTCCTATGGCAGGATATTAGCAATTATATGGTTAGTTGGGGTTTTAGTTTTAGGGATTCTGACCATTGCTATAAACCTCAGATTCTATTCCAAAATAAGACGAGACCCCCATGTAACAGACGTAAGAATGTCCAAACTCATGAAAGAGTGTACCAGTAAACTGGGTATCAGAAAAATCCTTCCGATAATAATCACGAATCGGATAGAAGCGCCTTGTCTTTACGGAATATTCAGTCCCAAACTACTTCTTTCTAAATCCCTAGTCAACCGGCTAAATGAAGAAAACATCAGACATATTTTTCTTCATGAACTATTTCATTATAAAAGAAAAGATATACTTATTAATTGGCTGGCCGTCGCCGTACAGATAGCTCATTGGTTTAATCCATTAATTTGGTATTCTTTTGCGAAAATGCGTGAAGATTGCGAGTTAGCTTGTGATGCCGATACCTTAAATTTTTTAAGTCCAGAAGAGTATCAAAGCTATGGCTTATCCATCATCAGTTTAGCAACCCATACGCAAACTCCATGGCTTCCGGGGGCAACGGGTTTCTTTGGGAACGAAAACAATTATCAAATTAAGAGGAGAATTAAAATGATTAAGTTATTTCAGAAACCCACTTTAAAATGGACATGTATTGCGGTCGTTATATTCATTAGTTTAGGTTTAATGGGTTTCACTAACTCAATATCAAACTCTAACCCTAAAACGGGAGCCAGCACTCCGATACAAACCAACCAGTCTGATCAATCTTATACTTTAGAGGATGGAAGTTTTAACTACCAAAAGTATCTCTCATTTACCCCCTTACTTCCAAGTTACACTGCGGGATATAAACTTACACATACAGAAATTAACTGTGATAACGGACATATTTACTGGGCTCAATATGGCGATTACCCGGATTCCGGATTTAGTATCTTTGAAGCATTACCCAATGCAATTAATCTTTTTAACACAGAATCGCCTAAAACTCAAATTCAAATCGGCGATTTCTTAGCAACAGCAAGCGAGGAAAAAATAGACAAAATTTCTTCAAATAGGATAAAATTCACGAAAAATAATGTGGAGTATACAGTAATGAACAACGGAGGAGCAGCAGTTTCGATTGATGAGTTAAAGAAAATCTGCGAAAGTTTAGTTGTTCCAGTGAAAACTCCACCTACAGACACTTTTATTGTCGAACGGGGTCTTACAGTATCAGATGAATTAAGTTACAAGACCATTCAACCTGGGGATTTGGTCGTTCCAAAGGGATATAAATTTATATATAAAGACTCCAATATACACATTGAAGGGGATGAAACGTCAGAAACCTGTTCCTTAGCATATGGAACAGACTATTCCCCTATTTTACATGTAACGATGAAAAATGGAGGCTCGAAACCCATGTTAACGCCAAACTCGGATTTTTATACAAAACAAATTAACGGGACTGAAGTTAAATTGCGCAAAACCCAAAATGTTAGTTTGCCAGCTGCTCAGTTTACCATCAAAAATGGTTTGCAATTTGTCATTACTCACCCGGATTTGCAGGAAAATGAGGTGGAAAAAGTAGTAACATCAATTTTACAAGCTTATACAAAACTATAACTTGATAAAATGTAGATAATAAACAGTAACACATGTCTGTTTAATCAGGCAGTCAATAATTACAGGTGCGTTGTAAGTTTAGTTTTTCCACCAAAGACCTCGGTTTATTGACGGAGGGTTCTGTTTGTAATTATTACATCATTATTAGACCTGATCATATAACAACTTAACTTCGTTAAAGACCCAGTTTGCGCATAAATTCGCAGCAGCCGATACAGGCAATGGCTTAAGATGAAATATTGGGGAGGTAGTATCTTGACTTCCATCATAGAAGGAGAACTCGCAGACGGAATTTTGTGAGTCAAATATTTGTTGATTACATGCTACTAAGGTACTATAAGGAATAAAGCTGACTTTTCTGGTTTTGAAGAGTCAACTTTATTTATTTATGATATGAATTATATTACTAACATTTGTAAATGTTTAAAGAATATTTAGGAAACCAGAAGGTTAAGGTATTTCTTCTACACCTTTTGTACCTGAAAATGACAATAAAAATGCCAGCCGTATTTTGTGGCTGGCATTTTTCTCCTTCAGTGACCCTTTATACTGCTAGACGCTCGTCCTTTTCCAGAGCTTTTTTTTTGAGCTCAATTTCAATGCCCATTCCTGATAAATATTTGAGGAAGTTTCGTAGTGTCGGAGAATGACCAACCTTTTCAAGCCTTGAAACGGCTTGCTGAGAAAGTCCGGATTCCTGAGCGATTTCGGGTTGGGTCACTCCGAGCTGCTTCCGCATTTCTACAGCCATTTTTATGAGCTCATACTCTGTCTCGATTATCGCATATTCTCTTGCAAATTCCGGATCTTCTTTTTGAAATTTCTCTGTCTCATCCTGAATATTGACCTTTACGAATGGCATTTTTTATTCCCCCTTCTAAGTTAAACGAAAATCCTCCCTAGTTCTTTTCCGATTTCCTTAGCGCGTTGTTTAGCTTTATCTATCTCGAATTTTTCAGCTTTTCCTTTTTGCTTCCGGCAAGCATGGACGATATAGAAATTGTCTACATCAGCAATGATATAAAAAAATCGGTTCTTCCTTAGGAATTTTATTTCCCAGAGCTTTTTTTCAATCTGACGTGTATCGAGGATCTCTTTTAAATAATCTAGTCCTTTTTGTTCGAGTTGCGTCATTATAAGTTGACCTTCTGCTTGTTCATCTTTCGGAAGGCTCTTTAAGTAATCAGCAATTAAGTCTTTACCTCCCAGCGTGGCATATCGGTAAACACTCATATTTTGGCCCCTTGTTACGAAAATAATACACCATATTTGATGTTTTAGTCTTAATCCCATTATAAATCAAATTTGATGTATTGCAAGGATTATTTTTTAGCCATAATTTCATCCAATTTGTCAGCTGCTTGTCGGCCAACTGATTCCAATGCATGAGCATAATGAACTATGACCCAATCTGGCGGATACATTTTTAGGCGGGACACCACTTCCTAACAAGATTGTAGCACTGCTATGCTTAAAAGTATAAAGTTATTGATGAGGATCCGGTAGTTAATTAAGCATGTATGATATGAGTGATAAAAGTTTCTGTACTCCAAGCTTCGTTTGTTGGGAGTTTAGCGAACAAATAATATTTTCAGCGACTAGTCATGGTGTTACTTATATGACCTATCGAGAAAAATAAAGGTAAACTTACCATTGGTGGCGAATGATTTTTAGGTGTTTCTATAGGAACTTACCATATATAAATAATAATGCAAAATGTAACTTGGATCATAAAATTTCCGTTTGGAAAAGATATGCTTCCACTTTATGACCTGCTATTTTGGGAAAATAACAATACAATAAGACTAACCATATAATTTGGTTAGTCTTATTTTTCACGTAAAAGAAGGGGATTCATGTTTCCTCAGACAGGGCACGTGGAGACGATAATAGTGCTATATCGGTGTTGATTGAAAGCCTTGATATGAGCGGGTTTGAGAGAGTGATTGTCTTTTTATTGTGACGGAGTGTATGGGGGAACATATTGAGCCAGATCGTTAGGTCTGGCTTTTTTGGTTTTTCTTGGATTATTTTGCTATCGTGGAAGGATATTGAATACTTCGTTTCAGAAGAGCGTAGCGCTTAATAAACGGGTGCATTGACAGTAAAACCCCAGCAATCAGCGTGCCGGGGTTTTAGGTCATCCTATCATTCAATGATTTATGTTGCGGCAGTAGTCCGGTAGCTTTTGCGACCAGGGCAAAAAGTCATCAAGAAGCGATGGATCGGTTTTAAAATCAGTCCCTGGCATTTTTCTGAAAAGGTAGAATAGATACATGTAAACATTGAGTTTGTTCGCCTTTGCCGTTTCAACAAGGCTATAAACGACTGCACTGGCTTTGGCCCCCTTAGTCGTATCACTGAACAGCCATCCTGCCTTACCATAGAAGGATCAAAATATCCATAGGTAGTTTATGGAATAGAAAACTATTCGTATTTGGAATAGTCTACCATCATTCTAATAGGGGAGAGGTCCTCTTTAATCTTCCTCTACCTCGTCATCTTCATCCGCAAAAAGCTCTTCAAGTCTATCCTGTACTTCGTCTATAATATAAAAAAGTTGAGCCTGGTGAAGTTCATAGGCATTTGTTTTTAGTAAGTCCGTGATAATTTCAACTGAGTCGGGTGACAAGTCATAATCGTTGAGTAAAATTAGTTTGAAAGTATCTGGACTGATATCCCTTCTTGCAACTTGAAATATAGTTTTGTGCAAAAAACGAAGAACTTTTTGAGCTTCCGTTTGATTTCTGAAATTCCCTGCTTTAACCACGGTATCAAATGGGTAGTGACCATATTCTCTGTAGATAAACATCTTGTGAATAATAAAATCCATTACATTTTTCAGACCATCAAGTTCCAGAGAGTTTATAATTTGGCATTCTCGTAATGGATTCAACATTGAAGAACAATATTTGAAAAAGATGTTGCCTGTTTTTTCTTCCATTCCTCCAACAGTGAGTTTTTGGAGTATAATATCTTCTTCTTGTCCTGTTGTAATTAAATTGACAATTTCATTTCTTAATGCTTTAAATGAATTAAAAGTTTCTTTTTCAGGTAAAAAAGCCTTGGAATTTATATGCTTCATGAGATCATCTTTTTGTTTGTCCTCTAATTTATTAAACCACTTGATGAGTATTTGTAGTTGCTCCGACATAGTGTCACCTCCCATTATCTAGTTGAAGAAATGTCTCGTCCCAATTACTAAACGAAGGTTCCAATTCAAATGAACGTCTGGGTTCAAACGGATTTGTCCGTACTTTGGGTAAGGCTTCAATTTGCCACTCATGATCTGGTTGTATCTTTAAACCGTGTGAGTGTGTAGCTTTTTTCGAATCTTTAAGAAGTTCATCCACTTTCCTATTTAGACGGTCAAGATTTTTTACCATGTAACCTATGATGCCGTCTTGTTGTGTTTCTGAAGGTCTATCTGACTTAATCTTATTCAGGGTTTCAACCAGAGTAGTAAACTCTTTCTCGGATAGATTGTCCTTATTTAAACTTGCCATTTTCAACATAACACTAGAGTCGTTTACCAATACTAGGATGTTGTTATGAAGAGTATCTTGAAGAGCACCGAGTTCATATCTATTAATGGTTGGTTCAGCAAAGCCAAGAGCCCTGGCAAAAGCCCTTTGGGACAGGCCATACTTTTCTCTGATAGCTTTTATCTGGTCTGTGTACAATAGTCCCTTACGCCTTCGGTACTCCTTTAATGCAAGGTCGTGATGATATTCCTCAACATCAAGATCGGAAAGCTCACATCCACATTCTGAACAGAAAGGAACATTTACTGTAACCGTAATCTCCTCACCTCTAATTGTATGACTTATTTCTGTTACCTTTGGAGTCGTAGCTCTCATCCCACGACAATCTTCGCAAAACAATTCTTTCTTTGTCATAATCTTCTTCCTTTCTTAACTTCTCCATACCTTTCATTTTTTATTTCAATTTCCACTTCTCATTACTTTATTCTAAGTACTGGAAGTAGACGAATTTTACCAATACATGTCAAGATGGAAGCTCGTCACAAAAAGGTCTTTACGTATGGGAATTTTTCTAATTTTAATTTTGATATAGATTAGATTACCCTGAATCACCTTTTTGAAAATCCACACTACTTCATTAGGATAGTTATAGTCCTGTTCTGGTCCACTGTGTAGATCATTAGAGTTTAAGTCCTTTATCTCTTGTAGCATTGCCTGAATGCTATATCCTAATTTGTCAAGAGTCTCCCGTCTTTTTCTAGTTGCTTCGGCATCATGGTTAAGAGTTATCTTTCGCTGCCCGATTAAATCACGACATTCACTCAGAAAGTCTTCAACGTTCTGGCTCAAGAGCTCACTTCCTCATACCCTTAGTATAATTAGTATAACAGAGTAAAAGAAGGTGAGCAATGACTTGCGATATTATATGATGACATTTAGAAAAAAGTGCTATCATACAATAACATTCTTCCCGGTTGTTCATTACTTATACTTGAACTACATACTTAGTAAAAGAAAAAACGATTTCAACTGTGATTACAATTACTTAATAGCCTTTAATTCTAGGCTGTTAGGGACCTATCCTTTGACTCTGAATATTTTGAAAAACGTAAAATCAGTTTTTTCTTTTTGGCTATTTTGTTAGTGGAGGGTCCGGTCCTATATACGTTCATAGTACTAATGGGAGTGTGCTTTCGTTAGGATCAGGAAGAGTCGTGTCTAAAATAGCGTGAACGTATTTTCTCTGGCATAAGCGATAGGTCATAGGGGAGGTTCTTACCAACGGGTGGCATCCCTCTATGAAAAAAGATATTCTTCCTTACGAGAATGCATTTTCATAGTTGCTTCTAATTCTTTTTATTAAATAAGATAGTATTGGATTACGTTTGAATCGGCTCATTTTTACTTATCATTGCAATAGCGTTGCAACCCACTTTTTTTACGTTGTTCCAAGGCCATTTTCTTTGGACTCAAGTGGTTATCTGTTTTCGAGGCCGCTTTTTTTAGTTTCTCCGAACCCGAGTATAGATTCTGATTGTTCGTATGTCAGTGTGACCGAGTAGCTCTTGAATGACTCTTAATCCTCGCCTTCTTTCAGGAGAATCGTAGCGAAAGTTTGGCGAAGCATAAAGTTTTACATGAGGGATCATGCATTTAATTAAGCATACCTGAAATGAGTGATAAAAGTTTCTGTACTCCAAGCTTCGTTTGTTGGGAGTTTAGCGAACAAAATAAAGTTCTAAACTGCCGTGGTTAGTGCCTCGATAATTGAGAAATAATCAGTTACTTGTGAGAGATATCCGACACAGGAGGAAATATATTACAATATGTCGAAGACATATAGGAGTAAGATATTTAATTTTCTAATAGAGTTATTTTCTTTCTGAAAAGAGAGGGTGGTTGTGTTTGAAGAAGTTCGCCAATCGTATTATTATTATCTTTACCTCCTTATTAGCTGCTTGCGAAGTTTTATTTTTAGGACTAATTTTCCTTAGTTATGCACTTAGTTCATTTTCAATCGGATTGGTTGGAATTACATCTAGTGCGCAAGTATTTCTTGAGTTCTTTTTTGTTGCAATATTTGTGGCTGTCTTATTCTATTTCATTAAGACTAAACAAAAAGGAATGATAATAACTTCTTTAATTGGTCTAGCTTCTCATGTAGCTTTATTGATGTTTATTTCTAAAAGCATTTCATAGGGAAGGCCACATCGTATAACAAAAGGCATTAACGATGATAATTAACAGTCCCCTCGTTCAAAAATGTACGAGGGGACTGTTAATTATCATTATCGGATTTTATGAGTTCAATAAGAACGTCTGGTAACATAACTTCGCTAAAGACCGATTATTCGAAACAAAAAATGTCTCTGTTAGTGTGAAAATATTGGTAGAGGTTACCCCCCCTAATAATTAGATCAATGAACGTATTTCTTATATGAAGCAAAAAAATGTTGGTCTTTAAAGATCAAACCATTTTGTAGGATACGCTGTGTACTACGTTTCGAATCGGCAGTTGTGGCAGCAGCTGCCGATTACCTTAGGGGGAGATCGTGTTAAAGGGGAATGTTTAGCTTACATTAAACTCTAAAGTTGCTACTATAAACCGTCAACGTGGCGGTTATTTTTATGGGAAATAATATTTGGGTGGTTAGATAAGCTTCACAACAGACGTATTATGCACCTCGCTCCAACCGTTTACCATTTTTCATAATGTACTAGGTCTTCGAGTTTTTTTCGGGGACGTGCTTTCGGTGTTTCAGCGGCATGACCAAGAGTGATAATGCCAACGACATATTTATCAGCAGGAATATTTAAAACTGGTCTGATTTCTTCTTGGATGAACCATGCAACCCAACAGGTACCTAGTCCTAAGTTTTCAGCTTCAAGCAGTATATGTCCTATGGAAATTGATGTATCCCTGATTATCTGCTTAAGTTCTACTAGCTGACTATTTTCATTTAACGATAGATCCACATCGTCTGCTATTCTAGAACGTATATCTGCAACACACACGATGAAAACCGGTGCGGTGAGCATCCATTTTTGGTTATTAGATACTTTAGCTAACTGATGTCTAATCAATTCCGATTTAACGACAATAAAATGCCAAGGTTGTGTATTGTCACCGGAAGGAGCCAGCCTTGCACTCTCCAGTAACTCAATTATTTTTTCATCTTCAACCGGTTCAGCAGTATATTTCCTAATACTTCTGCGCATTTTAATTTCTTTCATCATATTATTAAATTCCTTTCCTTAAGAATTGCATCAATGAATTACACAATATCCAATAAATATGTATTAAATCATAAATTAACCCATACCGTAATTATAACATGAGTTTCAATGGCAACCTATTCACTCGTCCTAACCGTTTAAATTAAACTATATAGCGGAATTGGAATTTTACTTCCAAATATCTCATTATTGAGTTAAGTTTTTGGATCTGAAAAACATCTGTGATTTTCAGATAGAATAACTAGGTAACTATACAGCAATCATCACAGATGATATCGGATTTGTATCTCGAAATGAAACCCGTTATTTATTGAATTAGGGCTGTTTCTTTCATGTTTTATATAGTGAAGAAGAACTGTGTCGAACTTGCTTAGTCATGGTGAAGATGCTACACTTATATGAAGGCTTTTTAGGAGTCAATCTTGGTTTTTACAGACTTGCTGTGTACGGAAGGGGAAAGAATTATGGCGGTTGGACGAAATTCCTCAGGGGCAGGAAGAACCGTCTTGCTTATTATGATTGGAGCGGCCCTGGGGACTTTAGTTGGTTTTGGCTTAGAAAAATACGGTATTCTTGCTCCGTTTTTACGGCCGGCGGTCATCGATATACCCTCTCATACATATGTGGATTTCTTTTTTCTCTCGCTCTCTTTTGGTTGTCGTATAAGTATTACAATTGCAACCCTTTTGGGAGCTGTGGGAGGTTATTTGCTGTCAAGGAAGGTGTAACATGCTCGTGCTTGCTTCTTCATCTCCTCGCAGGGCGTCATTGCTTCGTGAGAGAGGGTACGTTTTTGAAAGGGTTAAGGCTTCTGTTTCAGAAGAATTGGCGGAAGGGATTCCTCCCGAGATCGGGGTCAGACAGTTGGCAGTACGCAAGGCCGAAGCGGGTTTAGCAGAGTGGTTAGAGCTTGGCGGAAACAAACTGGACCTTGTGCTGGGAGCGGATACCATGGTAGTCCTGGACTCCACCATTTTAGGGAAACCAGCTTCACCCTTGGAAGCAGAAGAAATTCTTCAAAGGCTAAGCGGCCGTACTCACGCTGTTCTAACCGGCGTCGCATTAATCTCCGGATCGGGGAAAATTGTTGCGGATGTGGTGGAAACCATTGTAAACTTTCGCCGACTTGGAGCGGATGAAATAAAGGAATATGTTGCTACCGGAGAACCGATGGATAAAGCAGGAGCTTATGGGATTCAGGGGGAAGCTAAAAAATTTGTTACGGCCATTCAAGGGTCCTTGACAAACGTCATTGGCTTACCCATGGAATATCTCTCGGAACAGCTTAGGGCGTGGGGGATTGAGCAGACAAACATCGCTTCACGTGAGGTGGATAATGGACTATCGGCGTTTGAAGGATTTACCGGAGGAACTTCTGCCCCGTGAGCGACTTTATCAATTAGGTCCTGAAGCCTTATCGAATCACGAAGTTCTGGCTATTCTTTTACGGACCGGTATCAAGGGTGAAAATGTCTTGACCTTAGCGGAACGCATCTTGGTATGTGTGGGTGGACTTTCGGGTTTAGGAAAGCTGACTGTTCATGAGTTAGCCCAAATACATGGCTTAGGTAAGGCCAAATCCGCAGAAGTGAAGGCTGCCTTGGAATTAGGGCGTCGTTCAGTTTCCGTGGATCCCATGTCCAGACCGGTAGTCAACTCTCCTCAGGATGTGGCCCATATCGTTATGGAAGAAATGCGGTTCCTTGATCGTGAGCATTTTCGAGTTGTTTCTCTATCGACAAAGAATCATGTTTTAGGGATCAGCCCAGTCTCAGTAGGTTCCCTCAATTCATCCTTGGTACACCCGCGGGAATGTTTTAAAGAAGCAATACGGCGAAATTCTAACGCCATTATTTTATTGCACAACCATCCCAGTGGGGATCCAACCCCCAGTCAGGAAGACATTGAGGTAACTCGTCGCCTGTCAGATGGAGGGAAGATTCTCGGGATTGAAGTTTTAGACCACGTGATTATCGGGGATAATCGTTTTATCAGCTTGAAGGAACGCGGAATCCTATGATCGAGGAGATCGAGGAGATCGAGGAGATCGAGGAGATCGAGGTTCGAGGTTCGATATTCGTGGTTCGAATGTGAATTCGATTCTGCGAATCGAAGAACGGAATAGACTTTCTGGCTTTTAATGAATGTCCGGGATGTATTGTTACGGAATTATGTTCGTCTTAGTTTGAACTGCGAGCTGTACTGTAAGCAAACAAACTACGAATTACGAATTACGAACTACGAACTACGAATTACGAATTACGAGCTACAAGCCACGAACTACGAGCTGCGAACTACAGAAATACGAAAATAAAACTAAGAGTTGCGAATATATCGAACCTCGAATTTGGAAGGAGATTAACAAAACCATGGCGTTTTTCAACTTTTTTAGCAGGGATTTAGGAATAGATTTAGGAACAGCAAATACAGTGGTTCATGTAAAGGGAAAAGGGATTGTTGTACGGGAACCCTCCGTAGTGGCAATGGATATCACTACAAAAACTCCTATGGCTGTGGGGGATAAAGCTAAGGAAATGATCGGTCGGACTCCAAGTAATATCGTAGCAATTCGTCCCTTGAAGGATGGAGTCATCTCTGATTTTAACGTCACCCAGAAAATGCTCAAATATTTTATCAGCCGAGCCTTAGGGACAGAGCACCCATATATTCGTCCCCGGGTTGTTATCTGCGTACCTTCCGGAGTTACCCCCGTTGAAGAACGGGCAGTTAAAGAGGCGGCTATGGCGGCAGGTGCAAAAGATCCCATAATTTTAGAAGAGCCCATGGCGGCTGCGATTGGGGCAGGACTCCCAGTCAGTGAACCCACAGGAAACATGATCGTCGATATTGGCGGAGGGACAACAGAAGTTGCTGTAATTTCCTTAGGCGGAATCGTGACAAGCCGGTCAATTCGTGTAGCGGGAGATGAAATGGACGATGCCATCATCGCTCATATTAAACGACGCTATAATTTAATGATTGGTTATCGCACGGCTGAAACCCTCAAATTTGAAATCGGATATGCCTACAAAGCCGAAAAAGGAATGTACACAGTACGTGGACGGGATCTATTGACGGGACTTCCTAAGACCATTGATGTAACCTCGGAAGAGATCCAAGAAGCCTTACAAGAACCGGTAATGGCAATTGTGGATGCGGTTAAATCCTGTTTAGAAAAGACTCCGCCGGAATTATCATCGGACATTATGGATCGCGGCATTATGATGGCAGGTGGCGGCTCGTTACTGCGCAACCTGGATCGACTGATTTCAGAGGAAACGGGTATTGCGGTGCACATAGCGGAGGACCCATTGTCCTGTGTCGCTATTGGGACAGGAAATGTATTGGAACATGCAGAAATCCTTCGTAGAATTGCCGCCTCGCAAAAGAGCTAAAAAGAGCGGGGAGGATTTGTGGTGAGGAAAAAGCGAGTCAATGTAACGGGAATTGCGGTTCTCGTTTTCTTTCTATTATTAGGAGTGCTGATAGCGATTCGGTTTACGGGACTGGAAAGTAATTTTTCTAACCCTATTGGTGGAGTCATGCAACGTGTTTTAAGCCCTTTAGAACAACCAATTCTTCAGATTGGGAATGGGATCAAGAATCATACGCGGGCATTCTGGGGCTTCACTGAGGTATCCCGTCAAAACGAAGAACTGCTCAAGAAAGTTGACCAGCTTACAGGAGATAATCTTAAGCTGAAAACAGAAATCTTGGCCGGGATGCGATATAATGAGCTTGATCAGGGTCAGTTTCGCAGTCCAACCCTGGAAAAGTTTGAAAAGGTTGGGGCTTCCGTAGTTAATCGCAACCCGACGACTTGGTACCGGACGTTAACCTTAAATCGCGGAAGTCAGGACGGGATCGTGGCCAATGCCCCAGTTATCGGAGACTTAGGGCTGATAGGAAAAATTGTGTCCGTTACTCAAACCACGTCTGAAGTCCTCTTAATCCTCGATGGAGAGGGGCAGGTCAGTGCCTCGGTGCGTGGGAGCACTGGGAACAGTACCTTTGGCATTGTGCAAGGGAACTATCAACGCGGCTCCCGTCTGACAGCGGAAGGGAATTTACAAATGCTTTTTCGCAGAGAGGACAGCATTAATGTAGGAGACTTAGTATTTACCTCCGGCATGGGCGGAGTTTACCCTAAAGATGTTCCCATCGGGCAAGTTAAGGAAATTCAATTAGACCCTTCCGGTTTGCTTAAGACTGCTTATATTCAACCACTCGTCGACTTTGACTCCTTAGAAGAGGTATATATCGTTAAAATGGTTGGTGGATAATGTGCGTTATGTTTTAATTGCGGTTATGTTTCTCTTAAGCCTGATTTTGCCGGGCACACTTTTTCACTTTTGGTCTTGGTCAGGGATCAAACCAGATTTGCTCATGCTTTTAACCATGTATATAGCCATGCATCACAGACTTCGTTCAGGTTTAATTTGGGGTCTGGTTGCGGGTTTCTTAGAAGATCTTTATTTGGGGCGTTACATTGGAATGTATACTCTCACCCTCGTCGTGGTCGCTTTTTTAAGCTATTGGTTAGCAGAACGCTGGTATCGAGAAAATTTTCTTTTAACGACCTTTATGGTATTCATTGTCACCTCAGTGGGACAATTGTTAGTTGCTTTTTTGAGTTTAGGTGCCGGACTTCATTGGACGCTGGGGGATATGGGCCGATTGGTAATCGGGGTTTCCTTGTATAACGCCATCCTGGTTCCCCTAACCTATCCTTTGATTCATCAGTCCTTCGTTCGCGGCTGGCTGCGTTATCGACCGAGATATGAACGCTAGTGCGTTCATATCTCGAAGTTCGATATTCGAGGTTCGAAATTGATGAGAACAAGTTCGCAGGAGATTAGTGAACTCATTCAGCTAAAGCTGAACATCGAGACTTCGGTGGCGTAAGTCTCCTGTACGATAGTCTCTGGTGGAGAGTATCGCCGAAAGCGCACGGCCCGTAACGAATACAATTGCGCTGCGGATAGACTTAGGCCGAAGGTGCAGATCCACAGACGAATAACGATGGAGTTTAGCTCCTTCGCGCCAAGTGTTCCTATTGGGAAAGGCGCTCGGCGATACTCTATCCGACCCTATTGAAAACATCCCCTTGCTTCCCAAAACTTCGCTCGAATTTATCATTAAGCACCAACCTGTTAACCCCACGATTGAGCTCGAACATCTATTCCGATTCTTCGATTCGTAGAATCGAATTCACAATTCGAACTACGAATATCGAACCACGAACCACGATATGGACCACGAACATCGATAAAGAGGAGGTTTGCTCATTGGATGATAGAGAACGAAAACCTTTTACCTATCGAATCTGGGGCTTGAGCGCCGTAGTTGTGCTTATTTTTTTAATTCTAAGCTTTAACCTATGGCGCTTACAGATTGCCCAAGGTTCTTATTATTCTGCCATGGCCAAAGGAAACGTCATGAAGTTGGTCAAGGTGCCTCCTACAAGGGGAGATATTGTGGACAGAAATGGAAAGCTTTTGGTAACGAGTATTCCTGAGTTCGTTGTCCACTTGAATTGGATGGATTTGCAACAGGCAAAAGGCAGTGAATGGAAAGAAGTTGTCCAACGATTAGCATTTTACATCCAGCCGGAATGGCCGAATGCCAATCAAACCGTCGAGTCAATTGCTGAAGATATTTTCGCCAATATTCAGAATCACCAATGGGAACGCTATCGCCCCGTCATTATTCTCGATGAGATTTCCCCCGAGCTCCAGGCCGTTATTGCCGAACACCAGGAGGAGCTCCCCGGCGTGAGTGTGGATGCAATTCCCGTTCGTTCCTACCCGGAAAAAACCTTAATTGGTCAGCTCCTGGGGTATGTTCGAGAAATTTCGGATACAGAAATTACTCAGTTTAATAAAAACACAGATGCCCAAGAGGCCGGTTTTGAGTACGCACAGGGGGACATGGTCGGCAAAATGGGGGTTGAAAAATCCTATGACTTTTGGCTGCGAGGGAAGGAAGGGGTTCAACAAGTTGAAGTTGATAATAACGCCCGTCCTGTTTCCAAACAATTGATCCAAGCAGCGGAAGCGGGAAAGACGGTTCAACTGACCCTTGATGCAGACCTGCAAAAGACCGTGGATGATACCCTTGATCAGGTGATACTGGATATTCAAAAGCAAAACCCGGCTGCCCATGCGGGAGCAGCTGTCGTAATGGATGTCAATACCGGCAAGATCCTAGCCATGACGTCTCGTCCGGCAATGGATCCCAATGACTTGATCGGCATTATATCCGAACAAATGGCTGATAAGTATTGGCCCCAAGATCCCAAACGTGCCTCAGAAGCAGCTTCTCTAAATCGGGCGTTGACCGGTTTATATCCACCGGGATCCACCTTTAAAATGATCACAGCTATGTCGGCTTTGCAACTGAAACAAACCACGCCCTATGAGCAGATTGATGACAGACTTTCCTCTTTAGGTGGCCTTGGCGCTCAGCAACAAGGGATTGAGGAATGGGGCGGCAATTACTTCGGACTTGTCAACCTTTATCGAGCCATGGCTAAATCCTCAAATATTTACTTTGAAATCATGGGTCGCCGAGTTTTTGATTCTAATCCGGAAACCATCGGACAGATCGCCCGGGAATTTGGTTTGGGTATTGAAAGCGGGATTGATTTGCCCGGAGAATCTAAAGGAATTTCACCTTCAGCCGAATGGAAGAAAAGTTATTTCACAAATATCTATGACAATGCCCGTGAGTCACGTGATTCATCCCTGGCGAAGATTGAAAGCGATTACGCTCCCAAACTTGAACAAGCATCCGATGAGACAGCACGGGTGCAAATTCAAAAGGAGAAAGACGCAGAAATCAAAAGAGTTAATGATTTGTACAAAGCAAGAACGAGCGAACCACTTGAGTGGCGGCCCTATGACAGTTACAACAATTCTATCGGTCAAGGGTATAACGCCTACACTCCCTTGCAATTAGCCAACTATGTGGCAACCATAGTAAACGGAGGCAAGCATTATCGTCCCTTTGTAGTGGAAAAACTCTTGGATCCGCTGACAGGGGAGACAGTTCAACAATATGAACCTAAGGTTCTCAATACGGTCTCGGTTTCTCCTGAAGTCTTAGATCAGGTTAAACAGGCGATGCGTGCTGTAACCACCGGAGAAGGAACCGCCAACTGGCTCTTCGCAGATGTACCGGAATTCACAGGCGGAGGGAAAACAGGAACCGCCCAGATCGGCTCGAAAGACACCATCTCCGGAGAAATATACAACGGGGTCTTTGTCGCCTTTGCTCCTTATGATAATCCACAGGTTGCCTTCGCAGGGGTCGTTGAATTTGGAGGACACGGCGGAGAAACAGCAGGTCTCGTCGCCAAGGCGGCTTTTATGAAATATTTTGGTTGGAAGAACACGAATGGAGGCTGAAAAACGAGGAAATTTATCCTCGTTTTTTTCATTTGGATAAAGGGAATTTGGACAGGCTTGTAGAATTTATAGGAGTGCATTTATAGAAAACTCAGCTTGGCGTCGAGTTTTGCGAAGGCGCCTGCTTAGTTACACTTATGCCACCCGAAATAATATACTTTATAACCGGTAGAATTTATGACAAGCAATGGAGGATTGTGCAGGTTGACACGGACAGAACATGTGGCACTAAAGGGCACCCGCGACGGATTGGTGTTATACCTGGATCCGGCTGCGGACTTTGAATTGCTAATGAATGAACTCGATAACCTTATGAAGAACTCTGACCAATTCCTCCAGGGAGCAACCGTCCGGTGCTATGCTGGGAAAAGAGAGTTTTCCGAGGATGAACACGCTGGTTTGACAACCGTTTTGAAACAGAAAGGGTTGGAACTTGCCGGCTGGATGACCTCGGAAGAAGTCTACCTTCCTAAAGCCAGGTCCTATGTACCAGAGGAAAAAGATGCACGCGGGGAGGAAGGGACGTTGGAAGGACACTGTCTCTTTATGGAACGCACACTTCGTTCCGGAAATAGTGTGCAGTATGAGGGGCATGTTGTTGTGCTGGGTGATGTTAACCCGGGTGCGGAAATTATAGCGACCGGTAACATTGTCGTTCTAGGTTCCCTTAGAGGAGTTGCCCATGCCGGAGCGACGGGTGATCGGAAGGCCTCAGTAAGCGCCTATCATTTGGCACCTACTCAATTACGAATTGCAGATTTGGTGACTAGGGCACCGGATGATGGAACAGATGGACGAGGTCCGGAGATAGCTAGGATCAAAGATGATCAATTGATGGTTGAAGCGGCCGGAATGAGTGGTTGGCGTAGCAAGGCCCGTTAATGAGAGAATAAGTCTATAGGGAAAGGCAGGTCTAACTATGGGTGAGGTAATCGTAGTAACTTCTGGAAAAGGGGGCGTAGGCAAGACGACGACATCAGCAAATATTGGCACAGGATTAGCCAGTAATGGTCATAAAGTCGTTCTTGTCGATACAGATATCGGTTTGCGTAACCTTGATGTCGTCTTGGGTTTAGAAAATCGGATTGTTTACGATCTGGTGGATGTAACAAGTGGAAATTGCCGCTTGAAACAAGCGCTTATCAAAGATAAACGTTTTCCAAATCTCTTTTTGCTTCCGGCTGCACAAACAAAGGATAAAACAGCCGTTAACCCTGAACAGATGAAAACATTAGCTGATGAGCTTAAAGCAGAATTTGATTATGCAATTATTGATTGTCCGGCAGGAATTGAGCAAGGATTCCGCAATGCCATTGCCGGTGCAGATCGAGCGGTTGTCGTTTGCACTCCTGAAGTCAGTGCAGTCCGCGACGCAGACCGAATTATCGGCTTACTGGAAGCTGCGGAGCTGAGAAATCCAAAATTGATCATTAACCGTCTGCGCCCGGATATGGTGAAACGTGGAGATATGATGGATATCTCGGATATTTTAGATATTTTAGCTATCGAGCTCATTGGTGTGGTTCCGGAAGACGAGAGCATCGTGGTTTCTACGAACCGTGGTGAGCCTGCAGTCATGGATATGGGATCAAAAGCTGGAGAAGCTTACCGGCGGATTACGAAGAGAATCGAAGGGGAAGATATCCCACTGATGAACCTTGACGTACCCGTAGGAATTATGGATAGACTCAAGAGACTCATTGGCTTACGTTGAACGTTCGGTACTGAGAGGAGGAATTGTCCTTGTTAGAATTTATCAGCCGAATGCTAGGCAGGGAAAGCGCCTCGAGCAAGACGGTGGCAAAAGAACGTCTGCGGCTCGTCTTAGTGCATGACCGTGCCAGCATCTCGCCTGCCATGCTCAACAAATTAAGGGAAGATTTAGTTAAAGTGATTTCAAACTACATGGAAATCGACGAAGCTGCACTCGAGTTTAATCTCTGTCAAGATGATCGGGAAGTGGCGTTGGTTGCCAACATTCCAGTCGTGAAAATGAAGCGGGATTATGCGACCAAGGGATTAGCTGAATAGAACAATGGATCCGCTTTGAAACTGTTAGAAAAGGCATGACACTTATTGTCATGCCTTTTTTAGTGGTGTTCCTACCTTACCAGCCACCCCTAACCTACTCTTTACAGCCACTAGGGTTGCTGTTGGGTAAAGGAATCTTCAAACTTCGAACATAGCGTTAGTTATGGTATAATGAGCAAACAAGTATTCAACAAATAACCTAAGGGGATTTATCACGTGGATAGACGAGCATTAAGAAACCTAGACTTGTTATTCATTCTATTTACTTTGTTATTATTAGCTGCCAGTCTCCTGATCTTGAGTACAGCTTCAATTAACGTCATAAAATCAGATCCCTTTCACTATGTTGAGACCCAATCTGTCTGGATTGTGACCGGGATCGTGATTGCCTTGGTTATTGCCGTCATCGATTATCAGAAATGGCATCATTTTCGATGGTGGATTTATGGCTTTAATTTGGTGTTGCTCTTGATAGTCATTTTTTTTGGAGACACAGCTAAAGGTGCCACCCGCTGGATTTACTTTACTCCAACCATTGGAATCCAACCCTCAGAGTTCGCCAAGATTTTCATCATTATTACCTTCGCAGATTTTTTAGCCGAACGCAAAGGGAAACTTAATAATATCAAGGATTTCATTGTGCCGTTTTTGTTTGTGTTATTCCCCATGCTCCTTATCTTTAAACAACCGGATTTAGGAACGACCTTAGTTTTTGTGGCCATATTTATCGGTATGATGTTCGTTGCCGGAGCTAACCCCTGGAAATTTGGAGGCTTGTTATTGGGAGGGGCCATCGTAGTAGGAATAGCACTTTGGCTCCACTTCTCCACGGACTTGCCGGGGTGGTTACAATGGGCTCAAGGGCTCCCCCTTCCGCTGCAGGAATATCAGTTGAATCGTTTGGTTATCTTCATGGATCCGGCATCAGATCAGTCGGGAGACGGATGGCACATTCTTCAATCTCTCTGGGCTATAGGGTCGGGGGGATTATGGGGAAAAGGATATCGCATGGGAACCCAGGGGCAGTTGAACTTTCTGCCGGAGCATCACACAGACTTCGTTTTCTCTGTGGTCGGAGAAGAGTTCGGCTTTATCGGAACCATCACCTTACTGTTCCTCTTTCTGATCTTTCTTCTGCGCAGCATCTATATTACTTTGAGAGCCCGTGATATGTACGGAATGTTGATTGGTACGGGTGTTGTTTCGATGTTTACTTTCCATATTCTCGTCAATGTCGGTATGACCTCCGGAATCATGCCCGTCACAGGAATTCCCCTCCCTCTCATCAGTGCCGGAGGCAGCGCCATGTGGTCAAATATGGCCGCAATCGGCTTGTTGCTAAGTGTAAACTTAAGGCACCGAAGGCTAATGTTCTGATCGTGGTTTGATATTCGTAGTTCGTGGTTCGAACTAGAAGCGAACAAAGTTCGCACAGTATTTAAAGCCTCAGCCTAATTTTAACCTACGGTCTAAGTTCACGTCTATGTTGATTCTAAGGTCAATTCCGTTCTTCGATTCTCAGAATCGAAATTACAATTCGAACATCGAGCCTCGAACCTCGAAATAGGACTGCATCGCAGTTCTATTTTTTTGTCTATTTCATAGACTATTAATGGGTGTACGAGCCATATTTGAGGCACGAGAATAGAGAATAGAGAATAGAGAATAGAGAATAGAGAATAGAGAATAGAGAATAGAGAATAGAGAATAGAGAATAGAGAATAGAGAATTGAAGTTGAAGTTGAAGTTGAAGTTGAAGTTTGAGGTTGAGATTTGAGGTTGAGGTTGAGGTTGAGGTTGAGGTTGAGGTTGAGGTTGAGGTTGAGGTTGGGGTTCGAGGTTTGAAGTTTGAGGTTTGAAGTTGAGGTTTGAGGTTGGGGTTCGAGGTTTGAGGTTTCGAAAAGTTCGACGTTCGAGTCGAAGCGAACAAAGTTCGCACAGTATTTAAAACCTTCAGCCTAAGTTCAAGCTAAATGCAATTACGTTCTTCGATTCGCAGAATCGAATTCAAAGTTCGAACTACGAACCACGAACCACGAACCACGAATAGGGGGTTAGCGGATGAATCCTTTTGAACGTTGGGATGATTGGGAATGGGAACGGGCGATCCAGGAAGTCGGGAAAGAACAGGGGCGGGGTAAATCGACGCCGCGCAATAACCAATACAGTCGTCATCGAAATCCTGTCAAGAAAGGGTGGGGAAACTTCCTGAACCATTGGAATGGTACCCAGAAGCGAACCCTCTTAGCTGCCATGATGTTCCTAATGGTGTTTTTTAGCGCCAATAGTTCGGATCAAGTTTCCTCAGCCGTCCATTCTATTTATCGGGGGGCTATGGATTCAGGAAATTATTACACAGCTCTCAATAATATGGCGAAAGAAGCATTATCCTTGGGCGGGGTGCCCAGTGAAAGTGTCCCGGTCGATCTCAAGATGAAAGGGAAATTCTTACCTCCCATTTCCGGACCGGTCATGGCCGGCTTTGGCGAGGTGGGAAGTGATGACTCAGTCCATCAAGGGATTGACGTGGGAAGTGCCTTGGGAATTCCTGTGGTCACGCCTGCCAGCGGGGTTGTAACTATAGTCGGGGCAGACCCTCAGTTGGGTAAGATGGTTAAAATTGATTTTGGAGATGGGTGGACCACGGTGCTTGGGAATCTCGGCGAAATAAAGGTTGAGAAAGGTCAACGAATTGAGAAGGGACAGGTGGTCGGAGCTGTTGGTCTTTCCGCCCCTCTTAAGAAGCCCTGGCTTCATTTTGAATTGAGAAAAAATAATCAACCGCTTAATCCAATCCCTTATCTCGTACCTCCTGCGGCGAAGAATTAGAGGGATTAAGAAAAATTAAAGGTGAAGTCAGTTCCTTAAGGATTCATCGAACTTATACATGGTTTAGGATCCCATATACATTCGTAAAAATCCACTTCTTAGTGGGAGTGGGTTCAGCTTGAGCGGACGAGTTCGCTTTAAGGTGGAAGTATAAACGTGGTTAGCGATATGGATAGATCTTAGCTCATCGACACAGTTCTAGGGGGGAGTGCGAGAAAATGGAGCTTTTCAAAATATCTGGGGTGAGCATCCGAATCCATCCCTCATTTCTGGTAGTATTGTTACTCTATGGAGTCCTGGGTTTAGCGGCCCAGGCTCTTCTCATCTTTGCCTTAGTAGTAGGGCATGAATTGGCCCATCTTTTGGTGGCTAAAGCCTACGGTTTTAAAGTCGAAGGTCTTGAACTGTTTCCCTTCGGAGGAGCAGCTTATTGTGACGGCCTCTTCGAAGGACGGAAACTTGAAGAGAGTGTTATGGCCTTAGCCGGTCCGGCATTTAACCTTGTCCTCCTCTTTGGAGCTCAGGTTTTACGTTGGAACGGAGTTTGGACGGGAGAACTGGCCGAAGATTTTGTTCGCTATAACCTGTGGCTGGCCGCTTTTAACTTAATCCCTGTTTTACCCTTGGATGGTGGGCGGGTAGTGCGAGCCCTCTTAGTCGAAGGTTTCGGATTCGTGCGGACCACAAAATTTTTAGCTGGGGCAGGAAGATGGCTGGGGGTTCTCTTTGCCCTTTATGGAGTAGTCTTAGGGGTTAGTGGAAAATTTACGGAAGGTCCGCTTTTCTATCTCATATTGGGAGGCTTCTTCTGGTTTGCGGGGAGCAAAGAGATCTCTTCCGCTCATATTACCTTTCTTAGGCAATTAACTCGCAAGAAAGAGGAATTAATGAAAAGAGGGCTGATGCGCAGTCTATGGCTAACGGTTCAGGGAGAAACTCCTTTGGTGCGGATTGTAGAAGAATTCACCCCGGATCGTTATACCATGATTTCCCTTACCAATGAAAAAGCGGGAATGGAGAAAATTCTCACCGAGACAGATATTGTTGAAGGAATGCTGCGGGAGGGGATCCGCTTTCCCGTCGGAAAGCTCTAACCAACGAGATATGAGGATAATCCTTGAAATTATAGGGAATTTAACTTATATATGATATAATTTAAGTTCACAATATAATAGATACAAGGAGGTAACAACAGTTTTGTAAAGTCTATACAAATCCTAGTGAGCCGATAGCCTTTAACTAGTTAAACTATATCGTAGAAGGTATATTTGGGTGACAAGTAGATTGATAGATATAAGTGACTATGAAAAAGTTGCTAGTGGACTTTACGAATCTATTGAACAAGGTGTAAAGTTGCAACCCAATGAAGAAATCTAATTGGTGCCAGAGGTAGAAGAAAGCTAAAACAGACGATTGTTCAAACCATAGAAAATTGGAACAGGAGCGAGGTGAGTCTTACGAAAACGACGGTGAAAGCTGTTCTGATAGACCTAACGAATGAGCAAAAGGCACTATTAGATCACATGATGCTTGTTTTCTGTACGGCCATTCGCTACTCGTTTAAGCGACAACTCGAAGGACAGCGGATCGGAGACTTGGAAAAGGTTGTTGCGCATAAGTACCATTTGAATATTCGACAAGCTAAAGACGCAGTGGAGTCGGCAAGGCAGACGATTGCTTCACAACATGAACTTGTTAGGCTTCACCATCAAAACTATAGCAAAAAAGTCGAAGCGCTTGTCAAAAAGCTTAAGAAGCCTAAGCTATCGGAACGCAGGGTTAAAGCCTTAACCGCAAAATTGGCGAAACGTCAGCAAAAGCTAGATTATTGGACAACGTTTTTGACGAGTAAGACCATCCCACCGGTTACCTTTGGCACGAAAAAGATGTTTTTAAGACGGTGTAAGGGATTAATATCGAAACAGGAATGGAACGATTGTCGTAATAACCGTTTTTACAGTCGTGGTGATAAGACAAAGGGCGGTAATCCAAATTTAAGAGTCGTCTTTAAGGATAGAGTAAGTTTCCTAGAAATCTCAACCCTTGAAAAAACAGTTAAGAACAGAGCAATTAAAGTTATGATGCCGATTTATTTACCGCAAAAACTCTCCAAAAAGACTGGCAAAGTCAATGGTGTACATTACCGAAAGTTATTTATGGAATCGTTAGAACAAGGTGTTGCCTACCAAGTGGAGTTGATCAAACAAGATGGCAAGTATTACGCACACATTACGTTTGAAGAACCTGAAGCGAACGTCGTCGACACTGGGCACCTCAACATGATCGGAGCAGATACGAATCCTGATGGTTTTGTGCTAACAAGGATTGATAATAAAGGTAACTACAGAGGGCACACCTATTTAAAACAGCATGAATTAACCTTCTGTCGGAGTAACCGGCGAACGAATTTATGTGGTGAGCTTGTGAAACAAGCGGTAGAAGCGGCAAAAACTAACCATTGCGGGATCGCTGCGGAAGATTTAAAGTTTAAGGACGACCGCGATGTTACGGGTAAAATGGCTAGAGTGAGCAGTCAGTTTGTTTACGCAACGTTACTCCAAATGTTGGAGCGTAGTTGTCTGCGTAACGGTGTCGAATTCGTCAAGGTTAGACCCCAATATACCAGTAAAATAGGGCTTTATAAATATTGTCACCAATACGGACTCGATGTCCATAACGGAGCAGCCTTAGTTATAGCAAGACGAAGTTATGGGTTAAAAGAAACCGTACCTAAGCTACTACGAGACAAATTAGTACCAAAGAAAACACTGACCATATTCAACCAAAGGAATGAATGGGGCCAGTGGAGTGAGATTAGTAAACAAGTCGATAGACTATTCAAAAAACGGAAGGAAGTGAATACGCCTGGTTTATGGTTAGTGCGTAGGAAAGAACTACTTAGGATTGCTTAACGATTAAGCTTAGAATAAACCACTGCACAAGTACACTCAGTTGAAAGGCTTGTGCGGAGTTGTTTTAGGGGCGACTAACCGTCGCACGTCTGTTGTACTTAAGCTGATACTCAATTAAGGCTTTATTGGCGTTTAATACGAGAGTATTGACCTTAGTAGCTGAATCCTGTGATGCTACCACTTTGTTTAGTCGGCAAAGTGAAAATGCTGGATGTATAAGTTTGTCTAGTGTTTAGAAACCAGGCCTCGCTGATACCATGAGTAATAATACTGCGGCGGAGATACGCCGGCAGGTCGAACGCTTTTTACCTAAAGTCTTAAAACCTAGCCGATATATCGGATCTGAATGGAATGTGATTAAGAAAGATTGGGATAAAACCGATGTCCGGATGGTCTTTGCTTTTCCGGACGTCTATGAAGTAGGAATGTCCCATTTAGGAACCAGAATCCTCTACCACCTGGTTAATTCATATCCTGAATTTCTCTGTGAAAGGGTTTTTGCTCCTTGGATCGATATGGAAAAAGAATTGCGAGAAAAGGAAATTCCCCTCTATGCCCTCGAATCCTTTCAGCCCCTTAACAAATTTGATGTGGTCGGATTCACCCTTCAGTATGAAATGAGTTATACGAATATCCTTAACATGCTGGATATGGCAGGAATCCCCATGCGGGCGGAGGACCGGGGACCTGAGGATCCGTGGGTTATTGCCGGAGGACCCTGCGCCTATAACCCGGAACCTCTGGTTGGATTTATTGACTTTTTCCTCATCGGAGAGAGTGAAGAACAATTGCCTGAAGTGCTTCATCTAGTGGCTGAACAGAAGAAAAACCCCGTTTCCCGGCAAGACTTTTTACGGAAAGTCGCCCAAGTCCAAGGGGTATACGTTCCGGAGTTCTACCATGTAACGTATAAAGAGGACGGTCGAATTGAGAAGATTGTGGCTGAAGAGGGTGTCCCTGCTTTAGTGGAAAAGGCCATTGTCGCCGATTTGGATCAAGCATTTTTCCCTACTAATCCGGTCGTCCCGTATTTAGAAATTGTCCATGATCGAATGATGCTAGAGGTGATGCGCGGCTGCTCGCGAGGATGCCGTTTTTGCCAAGCGGGTATGATTTACCGACCTGTCCGGGAACGTTCTCCGGAAACCCTGCTCAAACAAACAGAGGAATTGGTCCGCGCTACAGGCTATGATCAGATCGCTCTCACCTCACTTTCCACCGGAGATTACACCTGTATACAGCCTGTGATTCATAGCATCATGGAAAAGCATGGAGCAGAAGGGGTAGGAGTATCCCTCCCGTCCCTGAGAGTAGACTCTTTTGATGTTGATTTAGCCGAAACCGTGCAGAAAGCTCGTAAATCCGGTATAACATTTGCCCCGGAAGCCGGTTCACAACGCTTGCGTAACGTGATCAACAAGGGAGTCGAGGAGGAAAACCTTTTACAAGCTGCAGAGGCAGCCTTTAAAAAGGGATGGTCCACCATTAAGCTCTACTTTATGGTCGGGTTACCCACAGAGACTCAGGAAGACATTGATGGAATCATTGATTTGGCGAAAAAAGTTGTTAATCTGGGGACCAAGCTGGGACGCCGAAATATCACAGTGACGGTCTCGACGAGTGTCTTTGTTCCTAAAAGTCACACTCCATTTCAATGGGAGCCCCAGGAAGCAGGCTCTTCAGTGGAACTGAAGCAGAGATATTTGAGAGAGAAATTAAGAGATCGCCGCATTAAATATAGCTATCATGATGTGACAACAAGTTATTTAGAAGCCGTCTTTGCCAAAGGGGACCGGAAATTGGCCCCACTCCTGGAATGGGCAGTTAAACACGGATGTCGTTTTGATGGTTGGTCTGATCAATTCCGCTACGATGTGTGGATGGAGGGCTTGAAAGAGTTAGGAATCGACCCTCGTTTTTACGCTAATCGCGCCATGGATTATGATGACATCTTACCTTGGGAGCATATAGGAAGTGGCGTGTCGAAACGGTTTTTGGCTGAAGAACACCATCGGGCGCTGCAGGAAGCAAAGACCATCGACTGTCGATATGAGGATTGTACCGGGTGCGGAGTTTGCCCGAGCAGAGGGGTTCAGATTGAGTTGAAAGGGTGAGTGCCATGCGGCTAAGAATCGCCTATACTAAAATTGAAGATGCAAGGTATATCGCACACCTTGACCTTACGAGAGTATTTGAACGTGCGATCCGACGAGCTGGAATCCATATGTCTTATTCAGAAGGATTTAACCCTCGTCCCAAGATTTCCTTTGGTTTTGCCTTAGCGGTTGGAACAGAGGGCGAGAGGGAATACGTGGATGTTGAGCTTCAAGAGGAGATGGATCTGGGAGAAGTATTAGCGCGAGTTCAGGAACAACTACCTCCCGGAATTCGCCTGTTACAAGGGCGCGCCTTGGATCAGGGTGCTAAATCCTTGATGGCAGTGCTCAATGCCGCCAGTTATCGGATACGTGTGCCCATGGCTCTGCCGATTCAAGCGGAACGTTTGCAGGAAGCCGTAAGCGGTTGGCTGGGAAGAGAACACGTGACTTATTCCCGTTATTCTAAAAAGGGACCGACAGATAAGGACATTCGACCTTGGATTAAGCTGTTAGAGGCTAAAATCCAAGGGGATGAAGTTATCTTCGACCTGGAAGTTGAGATGGGCAACTCAGGAAGTGTACGTCCGGAGGAAGTGCTGGCCAGTTTGAGGGAGCTTGAGAATTTGCCGATTGAGTTGGATGGGATCCAGGTTATTCGGACGGGGGTTCATGTAAGTTATGAGGGCGGGAAGAGCTCGCCGATCGATACGGCTGGGTGAGCGTTCTTGGTGAGCTTCGAAGCGTGAGTGGGAGAGAGGGTCACGAGCACACTTGTTCAACCGTGCGTTCGTCGTGCCAAACTAGGGCTTTAATCCGGTTATGTAAGCGGGCAGGGTTCCCGGCCAAAGCGGCGTCCGTGCCGCATGGCCGGCGGGAAACGTCCCTGTTTCCCGCCCTGCTTTATGCAAGCGGATTAAAGCCGAGTTTGGCTACGACTCTCGCAAAGGTTTCTCGCCGTGTGCTCGTGACCCTCGCTCTGGGGGTCTGCTGGGGTAAGCTGGGTAAGTTGGGGCAAGTTTTGGAGTTGACTTCGAAGCTGAGCGGCGCCGCAGGGCTGGGGACGGATCTGGGTGATAGGTGGGGCGTTAGCTGGTGCTTGGGAAGTTGTTGCAAGCTGAATTTTGGGACATGCTTTAGGCATGTGGCACCTCTGAATCGGTGCGGGGGATTTATTCTGCATTGTTGTTTTTCCTTAAATCTTCTAGGAAATCTTCCATGGAATCAAAGTTTTTGATTCGCCCAGCGTCGATTTCAGCTTGGGCTTCTCCTTCACCTGTTTGCCATTTCTCTGTCCAAAACCATTGCTGATCAGCTTGTATAAGCTTTTGGGGTTCTAGTACGAGTTTTCCGTCTACAACTGAAACTTCAAGAATATCTCCTTCGTTAAGGTTAAGCTCTTTACGAACTTCTTGGCCTAGGGTGATTAGGTGATGTTTCTTTATTTGTACAATTCCAAATGACTTTTTCAACTGTACTAGGGGCATATATATCGCTTCCTTCTTATTTTCTGAAAATTTTATTTAGCCTAGTTATAACACGTTATTGCCTGTAGGCAAAGAATTTCTGCTTTATCACGGTTCTTGCGAGTCTAGTGCAAGTATAGGGCCGATCTTGGGATTGCATTGGCTTCGAAGCTGAGCTGGGAGGTGTATTCGATGAAAAGTAAGCGTGCGCGTAAAGAAATCGTTCTGCAAAGCCAAACCATTGGTAACGGCCAAAACCAATCTCAAAAGATACGGGCAGCCGTCTTTGAGCAGGGTGAACTGATGGAAGTTTTCGAGGATGAAGGCGGTTCCTCCCATTTGGTGGGGAATATTTATCGGGGGCGGGTTGAGAATGTCCTTCCTGGTATGCAGGCTGCTTTTGTTGATATTGGTTTGGACAAGAACGCCTTTCTGTATGTTGGAGATGCTGTTCCATCCCGCTTTGATGAGGATGAAAAGGCTTCGACGATTGTTCAGGATCGGATCGAAAATGTTCTTAAACCTCGCCAAGAGCTTTTAGTACAGGTTACTAAAGAACCGGTGGGTACGAAGGGCGCTCGGATCAGTGTTAATATTACCATGCCGGGGAGGTATGTGGTGCTGTTGCCCCAGGTTAGCTATATTGGGGTGTCTCGGAAGATTCAAGATAATAATGAACGGGCAAGGCTGCGGGATTTGGCGGCTGCATCTAAACCGGAGGGTATGGGAGTCATAGTTCGTACTCTTGCTGAAGGGATAGATGGGGACGAGATAGCGGAAGATATCAGGCAACTTGTTGCTTTTTGGCAAGCCTTAGTGCCGAAAATCCCACACGTTTCTGTGCCCGGTCTGGTACATAAAGATGTTGATCTTATTTCCCGCTTAATCCGGGACTGGATTAATCATGATGTCGAAAGAATCACCGTTGATCATGATGAGGTCGGTCAAATACTGCGTAAAGCTTTACGGGAGATTGAACACCCGGCCGCTAAACAGATTTATGTTGTCACAGGAGAGGACCTGTTTGAAAAGTACGGGGTGGATGATGAAATCCGAAAAACTTTGCGCTCTAAAGTGTGGCTGAAGAGCGGAGGGTATTTAGTCATCCAACAAACTGAGGCCTTAATCGTAATTGATGTGAATACCGGAAAATATGTAGGGACACACTCCTTGGAGGAAACGGTAGTCCATACGAACCTGGAGGCTGCCCGTGAGATAGCTCGACAGTTGAGGCTGAGAAACCTGGGTGGAATTATCATTATTGATTTTATCGATATGATAACCGAAGAGGCACAGAAACAAGTCATTAACGAGCTGGAGACAGCTTGTGCCCAGGATAAAACTAAGTCTCAGGTTTTAGGGATTACTCAGCTGGGGCTTGTGGAAATGACTCGCAAAAAAGTGGGTCAGACCCTTTCAGTACGTTATACTTCTCCTTGTCCGAACTGTGATGGGAGCGGGAGGGTATAACTTCTTAGGTCAAATTTATGGAAGCCTTCATTGCCTATCAATATACATAGAAGTCTAAAAAATCTCTCACATCCTAATTAAGGGTCTGGGAGATTTTTTAGACTTCTTGCAACGACTCATTCATTTTATCATTCTCAAATGGGATGTCTCTAATTGTAGGACCTCGACCTTGGCTTCTATGCGTTCCAGTGCTTTTCCGGTCTTTTGGTTATCTTCTATCTGTATTTCACGGAAATCAAAGATTACTCCAATTTTTTGGGAGATATCATGTTCGACCACTGTGATTATTTTAGCAACGTTTTGAGCTATTGTTTCTTGATCTGTTCTAAGCACATTGACTTCGCCTCTAAGCTCTTTTAACTCACCTCGCATCTCCGTTTGCGTTTGATATATGTTTGCGAGTAACTCCATAACTTTTTGATCCATTTGAAACACCCCCCCTCGCAAAACAATTATAACATAATATGTAAGCTGTGAGTTTGAAGTTGTCCCGATCTATATATTTTCTCTAGTAAACGGTCAATTTATCACCTTTAACCCATTCAAGCGTGAATCCTATGGACATAACATGTAGCAAAGAATTTCAGTCCTAACAAAGTCCTTGATTATTGTCGTATTCTGTAATAAAGTACCATTATGAGTCGTTTTACAGAAAGGGGCACCTAAGTCATGGGCTTACCTTGGCACAAGCTCAATCCCAAGAAGCAGAATTTCTATATCATACTTGCGGCGGTTGTATTGGCAGCGGTTATTGGCGGAACATTTTATCTTATAAATATGTAATAATCTGAAAACAGTTGAATAACCATTAGAGTGCAAAAAGAAAGAACGGATTTAAGGTGAATCCGTTCTTTCTTTTTGCACTCTAACAACATGAACGTTCCGTCTTTACCTATGGAAACCTCAGAGATTAGCGATCCGTCAACCTCATCACGTGATTTACGATCAACTACTGCTTGTATGCATAGATTGGCCGACCTTCTTCATCGTAAGAGTCTACAACCTTCTCTGTTCCGAATCTCAGAAAGTCTTTAATATCAGAGAAAGCTATTTCATGGACTATTACAGCTTCCTCCATCGGGCATTACGACCTTGCTCTACACATTCAATGGTTCCATCGTGGCTTAATTCATTCAATATCCTTTGAATAGTTGGCCGGCTTACACCTGGACAACGTTCTTGGATATCTTGAATAGTGAAATCTGCAATAAAGTGGTCTATGACCTCCTTAACTTTTTGCGCTTTCCACCCTCTGCGTTGCTTGCTATCCGTTGTTTTTCCAACTCGCTCCTCAAATCGCTGGTAAGACTTAAGAAGCATCACTAAGAAGTAGTTGATCCATGGTAGTAAATTGTGTTCCCCTTCGTGCCAACCTACAGAAGATTGCTCCAAGGTCTCGTAATACTGATCCTTCGTCTCCTCTACTACTTTCTCTAAGCTGATATAACGACCGACTTCATGACCGCATTGGTAAAGCATGAGCAATGTCAATAACCGAGCCATACGACCATTGCCATCACTGAAAGGATGAATACTTAAAAAATCTAAAATGAACGTTGCTATAAGGATCAACTCGTTAATAGTTCCACGCTCACGCTCACGAAGATATGCATTAAATAATTCATCCATAGCCTCAGGCGTACGCCAGGCCGGGACCGGGATAAAGCGAATTCGCTTGGTTCCATCAGGGAGCGTCTCTGTAATCTCATTATCGTTGATCTTGAACCGTCCACCACTGCCGGTGTATTGCATTAAATCTCTATGAAGCTGTAGTATTACTCCTGGCTTGAGAGTCATATATTCCGCTGACGCATGAATTGTAGCTAATACATCGCGGTACCCGGCAACATCCGACTCTGAACGTGTCTGCGGTTGAATTTTTTTCTGAACAATAGACGTTAAACGCTTAGTTTCAACCACAATTCCCTCTAATCGATTACTTGACTCAGTACTTTGAATTATGGCAGCATCCCTCAACGCAGCCAATATTTCAGGAAGCTGCTGCTTAAATAAATCCTGCTTACCTTTGAATTCTTGAATTCGTCCAATCAACTGCAATGTTTCGTTAGGCCAGGCCATATTGTTTAGTTTATCATTCCTAAATGACATCATTGCAAAATCACCAACCTTTATATATATAATTATATGCCAAATTATATATATTTAAAAGTGGTCAATGATAAATTATTACATTGTTCGTTGATTGGAATAAACAATAGCAATGCTGGACGAGAGAGCTGTAATAGCTAAAAGTGAAAATAATATGAATAAAAGGATATTCCTTGCAGGAATATCCTAAGGAATAGCGAATTAATTAAATAACTTTTGACAGGTGAGGGACATTTTACCTTAATTGTAATTTTCATTAATATAAGAGTGGTTCCGCACCAACCCTAATCCTGACACAACCTAGGATAGAAAACCAGAGCCCGAATTAAACGAGGAGGTCAAATCATGAAAAGAACAAAACAAAAGTTGTTAAACGGATGTATGGCAGTTGCAGTTGCATTGTCGGCAACCTTAACTCCGGTTGTTGCGAATGCAGCAACGCCAGACGTACTAAATGCAGTGACTAGGATTGGTGGATATGACCAGTATGCAACAGCAGCCCTGATGGCCCAAAAAGGCTGGGCGGGAACAAGCGACAGCGTCGTTCTTTCAGCCGGAATGACCTACTCCCTTGTGGATGCCTTGGCAGCGGGCCCATTGGCAGCTAAATTGAAGGCTCCCATTCTATTAACAGATAACGGGCAAACCTTAAATGCATCAGCTAAAGCGGAGCTGCTTCGACTCAAACCTAAAAAAGTCTATATTACCAGCGGTACAGCTGTCATCAAACAATCCGTTCTTAATGAAATCATCGCTATGGGTATTACCCCGGTTCAGCTTGGGGGATATGATCAATATGAAACCTCCGTAAACATAGCAAAGGAAATGGCCAATCAAGGCGTCAATATCTCTAAGGTTGTGATTGCAGCCGGTTGGTTAAGCCCATCAGATGCTCTTTCTGTTGCGCCCATCGCTGCAGCCCAAGGTATGCCGATCTTGACTACCACCCAAGGACAACTTCCTGCCTCTGTTAAAACCTATCTCGACAGCATCAATGATAAGGTCACAGATTCCTATGTAGTTGGTGGAACGGCAGTAGTATCGGATGCGGTCAAAGGGCAGTTAAAAGGAAACGTCAAAAGATACTCAGGCCTCTCGAAGTATGATACCAACGTCCAAATCCTAAAAGGCTTTGCCAGACAGTATAAGAATGACAAAGTATACGTCGCAAACGGAGAAACCTTAGTTGATGCTCTGGCTGTTGTACCTCTTGCCGCTGCAAGTGGGTCCCCCGTAGTGCTTGTTAATCAACAACTGGACAATGTCACCAAGGATTTTGTGAAGTTAAACTTATCGACCAATGATATGGTTGCAGTAGGCGGTGAGTTTGTTGTTCCTTCTGCTGGAATGAACGCCCTGACATCGGCTGTGTCATATTCAACCGATGATGAAACCGTCGGTTCGATTGATAAGACGACTCCCGCAGTATTGACAGACAACGTTCTGCTTACAGGAGATAACATCACCTTACAAAACGCCAAGGCCAATTACAGCGTCTATGTTAAGGGAGACAATATCACACTGAACAACCTGACAGTCAGTGGGACAGTCTTTGTTGATCCCGGGGAAAAGGGAACGGCTACCTTAGACGGAGTAACCGCAGCTAACATCGTTATCCTCTCCGGTGCATCAGACAGTATCCACATTAAAAATACCACAGCCGGCGTCCTTACAGTTGACAGTGACAGTAATGTCCGGGTTGAGGCCTCCGGTACTACAACAATTGATAACACTGTTGTTCGGACCTACGCAATTTTAGATGCCAACGGCGGTTCCATGGGGACGGTTACCATTACGAGTGCCCCCGGACAAGATCCCGTTGTTGAATTAAGAGGAACTTTCACTGAGCCCGTCGTGGTGGAAAGTCAGGTTACCTTAAAAGCTGCAGAAGACGCTGTTGTTCCATCTGTTGTTATTAACACAGAAAATATAGATCAAAAAGTTACCTTAGAGGGAAGCTTTAAAGCGGTAGAAGTACAATCCCAAGGGAAACTGGTTTTAGCCGACAATACTGTTGTTGAAACTATGAAAACCACTGCCAAAGTTGACATTACTATTCCAAGCAGTTCAAGTATTGGCAAATTACAATCGGGTTCAACTGGTACAGTCGTTAGCGGTGGTGGAAAAGTTAACGGTGAGAATACTACCTCAACTCCCAGTACACCGCCAAAAACTCCATCAACAGGTGGAAGTGGCGGCAGCGGCGGATCGGGTGATACAACGTCTACCGAAATTGTAGAATTCTCTATCTTAGATGGTGCAGATGATGGCATTGCAGACGACACAGTTAATGGAACAAGCGGTTCCGCCGATCTTACCGGATTAGCTAATACACAAATGGTAGGCGCTATTGATATCACAGCCAGTCCTGCGGATAGTACCCTTGAGCTGACCAGTCTTGTATCCCCGGGTACGGGTACAGTATCCTTTAGCAACAAATCATTCTCCTTAAGCAATCCAATTACTATGTCAGACCTTCTTCCGGCAATTAAAAACGGAGATGTCAGCTTAGGTACCTTAAGAGATCTATTTGGGTCATCGGTTACGTTCCGTGGCACTCTCTCGAAATCAGGATATTCTGACAGCAGTGTTAATCTGACCCTCAACTTATCATCATCTGTCACACCGCCAAATAATGAGTGGACTACAATGACAGTCAATGAAAGTACCCGCGTTATTACGGCAACAATAAAGAGTGGTAAAGGAAGTACTAAGCTAAGCACTATGGGAATTAATAATCTGGTAGTCAATTCTTTCGGAGTACTGCCTGTATCAGTAAAACCTGACGGTGGTGATTGGAATGACCCAACTACCACTACCGGCAAAGCCGAAATTAAAGCTGATATCGAAACCCTGGTTGGTACTACTTGGGCAAATGCAACCTTAGGTCAACTTGTAAATAAGAAAATTCTTTTTAAGGATCAAAACAATAATACCTGGACTATCAATTTTAAATAATGCCAATTTCATAACTATCCCCATTTAGCTCCCCCTAGGAAATTAGGTTAAAGCAAAGAGCAAAGAGTCGACCGCTATGGCGGTCGGCTCTTTAAAAAGAACAATTACTCGTAAAGCGCAAGTACAGAGGATTTTCAATACTCCCCCGACAAATATCCCTCAAATCCCTTTACTACTTCAGCCGCGAAAACCTGATACCCCTTATCGTTGGGATTAACTCCGTCTGCCAACAGCCCTGCCAGGGGAGTCGGATCACTTATAAAGGCTGTCCACTCGTCAATAACAGGAAGTTGGTGTTTTTCTCCAAGCTCAATAATAACCTGGCGATAAGGGAAAGACTTATTATTATTAGCTACGTTTTTAACGGGAGGTTCCACAACTAAAAAAATGTTGGCACCTGGGCTTAAGACTTTAAGTTCTGCCAGCAGTTCTTCGTACTTATGCTTGAAATCCTCCGTGGTTACTGTGGCCCAATCGTTTCTGCCTAAGCAGAGGATGATGAGGTCCGTGTCTGGTGTCGCCTCAGGAGCATAGGCTGAGACCGTATTTATGGTAGCATTTTCAGTGGTCTTAAAATGCCACTGAAAATTACCCGGGTATTTATCAAGTAAAGCCTTTGAGACTAAAGCATGCCAGCTTAATTCCTCTTTATTGGTAGTCCCTTGGCTTTCAGCCACAGCTCCTCCGAAGACAAGGGCCTTAACACCGGCAGGACCGGAAAGTTTAACTAATCCATGGTTGGTGATCGTGCTTGGCTCATCAATAAGGGGATTCCCAGGGGTCTTCTCCGAATTCTCAGGGTTTGAAGTCTCAGTCATGGTTATGGTGCCGTTGACCGGAGTGGATAGTTTTAGGGTATATTCCGGTGTCTCTCCTCTATTGGTGACCCAGAATAGGCCAATAACAGAAAGTGCCAAAATACAGGTGGCTAAAATTATGTGGAATTCACGCTTGGCTGGTTTAATCATTAGAGCAGTTTCCTCCTAAACGTACGGGATTTCCTACAGACAACAAGGTTCGACGTTGGAGTATGTAATATCCTTCTAAAATACCCAAAATTATATATTTTTCCAAGATAAATAATTACAAAAGAATCATTTTTTAGAAATTGAAGGAAAAATCAAAACGATAGCGAATATAGTATGTCGGACAAGTTTGCTGGATTGATTTGGAGGTAGCCATGGAAGAAGAAATAGAATTAAGACAGTATTGGGAAATGCTAAAAAAGCGTTGGATCATCGTCCTGGTACTGCCGCTCATCGCAGCTCTCACCAGCGGGGTCGTTAGTTTCTTTATTATAAAACCCGTATATCAAGCCTCCACTACGTTGATCGTGGGAAAGAAAGCCTCGGAGGCAGGTCAAGCAGCCGTACAAATGCTGGACAATAGTGTCCTCCAAGCTAATCAACAGCTTGCTAAAACCTATGCCACCATCGCCCAAAGTCGTACCGTTGAGCAAAGTGTCATTAATCACTTGGATTTGACAATGAGTGTTGCAGAGCTTGACAAACTTATCACAATCAGCCCCGTAAAGACGACGGAAATTCTAGAAATACAAGTCATGAATACAAACCCCGAACTAGCGACTGACATCGCCAATTCGATGGCAGCTGAGTTTTCCAAAGCGGTCATTGAGATAAAAAAAGTAGACAGTGTCAGTATCGTAGATACAGCAGTCGTCCCTACTAATCCGGTTAAACCCAATAAAAAGTTAAACATCTTGATTGCCTATGTTGTCGGCTTAATGGCTGCCTTCGGACTGGTCTTTTTGTTAGAGTACTTAGACAATACCATCAAGACCTCAAGTGATGTGGAGAATATTTTAGGAATTCCCGTATTAGGAGTTATACCAAGCTTTGAAGCAGGAAAACAAGGGTAAGAGGAGAAGGTTTACTTGGCATTTTCACTAATTACGCACGAAGAAACGAAATCACCTATCTCTGAGGCTTACAGGACCCTCCGGACGAATGTGCAGTTTACAAGTGTGGATTCTAAGACTAAGAAAATTATGATCACAAGTTCAGGCCCGCGAGAAGGAAAATCGACCACCGTTGCCAACCTGGCTGTGAGTATAGCTCAATCCGGCAAGTCTGTCCTGGTTATCGATGCGGATTTGCGTAATCCCACTCAGCATAAACTGTTTCAACTGGGTAATTTCGAGGGACTTTCAAGTTTTTTGGTTCAGGATCAAGAAGACAGTCACAACTTCATCAAGGAAACCGAAATACCTGGGGTCAAGGTCCTGACAGGAGGTCCCATTCCCCCCAATCCGGCTGAGCTCGTCGGATCTCAACGGATGAAGCGTTTAATCGAGGAAGTCAGCGAGCAATTTGATGTGGTCCTGATCGATACCCCGCCGATCATTGCCGTGACAGATGCCGCCATTCTTGCTCAGCAAGTCGACGGAGTGATCTTAGTCTTGGCCGCCGGTGAAGTAAACAAAGAGTATGCCCAGCTTGCCAAGGAGCAGTTAGATAAAGTAGGAGCGAAGATCCTGGGGGCAGTTCTCAATAAAGCAGACATGAACACTAGCGACTACTATTACTACTACTACTATCACGGAACTGACGATAATAAGAAGAAGCATAAAGGGCATAAACATGGCTAAAATTTAACGGTTAATGTCAGAATCTAAGCAATAGGATTTTTAGTGAACTCGTTCAGCTAAAGCTGAACATCGGGGCTTCGGTAGGGGATTCTACCCCCACCGAAGTAGAAATCGGAACACCCACTTAAAGAAGTGGGAGTCTCGGAATTAATTAAAAGTAGGGGCCGTAACGAAACTTGAGATTTTTTCAAGCTGGTGGTGCGTTATCCCAAAAAAGAGGACTGTACACCAAAGGTGTACAGTCCTCTAATATATTAAGGGGATTAACAAATAGAGTGGGGATGAAATAAACCGGAAAACAAGTTTCGTTACATCCCCTACTTTTGTCCCACATCCCCTCCAAGACAACAAGGATATTAAAATATGTCTCAGTTTCAAAGCCCTCTTTTAAATGTCCTTGACATGGGGTCCAGGTTAAATTGATATTAAAGGAGCTGCTTCTTTTAAAGCACGAGGAATTCCTGGAATGGGATTTCTCGTGCTTTTGACCTTTACCCGTCAATGCGGCAGGAAAACCACAGGCTCAGGTAGAATTTGTCAAGATAGGATCTTTTTGATTTAACTAAGCAGAAAAAGGTAACACGAGATTCGCTTTTATCAATAAATAGCAACATTGAAGTTGACCATGCTCATTTGTAAAAATGCGTATTGACGCTAAGTAAGGTGGTGGCCCCTCACGGACAACGTTGTGATCGACCTTGAAACAATTCCGGCCCACATCGTAAAAGATCAGTCATCAGGGATATATTTCCTGGAGCTGGAAGACATGCTGAGAAGGAAACCCCTGGACATCAAGAGTATTCTGATGATCGGCCTCAAGATCTCTGAAGAGTTAGCTCGTCTCCACGGACAGAAGATCATTTATAAGAACATCCGTCCCAACAGCATTAGGGTCAGTTTCGACAGATGCCATGTTAAACTGAAAGACGTCAGTCCGGGGGTCTCTTGCCCTCCTGCTGACTTGCGTTACCTATCCCCTGAACAGACCGGCAGAATCAATCGGCAGGTCGATCCCAGGACGGATCTCTATTCCCTGGGCATACTTTTCTATCATATGCTCAGCGGTCAACCTCCCTTTAATGCCAACGATCCCCTGGAACTTATTTACGCCCATTTGGCCAGAGAAGTCCTGCCCTTAAGCCGGTTGAACCCGAGCATTCCCTCGGTCTTGTCTGACATCACCCATAAACTCATGCATAAAAAGCCGGAAGATCGCTACCAAACTGCGGGCGCTCTCCAACGGGATCTGGAGAAATGTCTCGAACTTCTCAACCTCGAAAACCAATTAGAGCAGATCGAACCCTTCGAAATCGCCCAATTCGACAAGCAGAGAGGTTTATCAATACCCAACAAACTGTTTGGGCGGGATACTGAGCTGGAGACCCTTAAGCAGGTTTATCGACGGGTAAAGGACGGCAGTCAGGAACTCATCTTCCTTTCCGGCTATTCCGGGGTGGGAAAGACCGCTGTGGTCAACAAGTTCTTGGAATATGTACGGGAAAATGAGGGGAGCTTTTCAGGCGGAAAATTCGACCAGTACAAAAGCAACCTCCCCTACCTAGCCTTTATCCAGGCTTGCCAAGCTATTCTGAAGGAAATACTTTCAGAAAACCAGGCAGTAGTCCGTCACTGGAAAGAACAGATCCTCACTGCACTTGCCCCCAATGCGCAATTGATCGTGGATCTGATCCCTGAAGCAGGCATGATCATCGGGCCTCAGCCAGCGGTGGATAACCTGGGCCCCACGGAGGCCCAAACTAGGTTCAATACCGTCTTTCTGAAGTTTATCCAACTCTTCGCTCTCCCCGAGAAACCCCTGGTGCTATTTCTGGACGACCTGCAATGGGCAGATTTATTCAGCCTGCGTCTCATCGAACAGCTGGTCTTGGAGCAGTCCGGATTTCTGATGATCATTGGAGCTTACCGGGATAATAAGATCGATTCCACCCACCCTATACAGTCACTCTTCCATCGCCTTAAAGACCCGGGCCTAAAGGTCCAAGTCCTGGACATCAAGCCCCTGGAGCTAAGCCATGTCAACGAAATGATCTCTGCCACCCTGAAACGTCCCTGGGAGGAATCCCTGCCTCTGGCTCAAGTCTGTCTGATAAAGACCAAAGGAAATCCCTTTTTCCTGATTCAGTTTTTATACATGCTGAAAGAAGAAGGGCTTCTGAATCAGGAAGCCCTGCAATCTGCCTGGGGCTGGGATCTTCCGGCCATCTTGAGCTGTAAGGTCACGGAAAATGTCGTCGACTTGATGCTGGCAAAGATCAGCAAACTGCCTTTGCCCACCATCGAAATCCTGAAACTGGCCGCCTGTATCGGGAATGATTTTGACGCCTATACCTTAGAGATCGTGACGGAAAAGCCCCTGAGCGCAATCGAGAGAACCCTGAGAGAGGCTGTCGAGTCGGGACTTATCCTAGAGAACGGCAGGAAATACTTTTTTTTGCACGACCGAGTCCAGCAAGCCGCCTATTCCCTCCTGGAGGATGAGACAAAAACCACCATTCACTATAGAATCGGCAAGCTATCCATTGCCAAGCTAACAGAACAAGAACAGGAAAACCGCCTCTTCGAACTGGTCGATCATTTGAACATCGCCCTAAACTTAATCGACGATCCAACTGAACGTTACTTAGCAGCCAATCTGAATCTAAGAGCCGGCAAAAAAGCTAAAGCCTCTTCAGCCTATGAACGGGCTCTGGACTATTTCAGCTTGGGCAAAGAATTATGCCCTGAAGAAGCTTGGATTACTTACTACCCCCTGATGTTGGAGTTACATATTGAGCTGGCAGAAATGGCCTACGTTTGTACACAGTTCGAGCGCATGGAAGAAGTAGCGGCAGAGACCATGGTTCACTGTCAAGACAGCCTGGATATGGCGAGGATTTCAGAAATCATGATCGCCACCTATACTGCGGAAAACCAATTAGAAAAAGCCATGTTAACGGCAGAAAATATTCTGGGCCTATTAGGAGTGCACTTTCCTAAAAAGCCACATTTAGGGCATGTGATCCTCGAATATCTGAAAACCCTCTGGGCCTTGCGGGGCAAGGAAAGGGAAGACTTACTAGATCTCCCCAAGATGACGGATGAAAAGCACATGACCATTATGCGCATCCTCAACAGCACCGGGATCGGCAGCTACTCCGCTTCTTATAACACCATTATCTTAATCGTCCTCAAAGCCCTGCGCATCTCCCTTAGATATGGGATTACAGAAGAAACCATCGTGGCCTATTCCGCTTATGGCTACATTATCAACATGCTCTCGAAAAAAGCAGACAAAGGGTATGAATTCGGACAGCTAGCCCTGGAGTTGCAGGACAGACTGGGTGTCAAACGCTTTGACAGCAAGATCCGCATGATGTTTAACATGGTAATCAGACATAGCAAAGATCCTCTCAGAGCGACATTAGAGGATTTTCCCGGGACCTATTTAAGCGGTTTCGCCGCGGGAGACTTGCTTTCTGCCGGTCACTCCATCATGCAGTACTTTGTCTATTCCTATTTTTCCGGAGGGCAGCTTGCTGTTATCGAGGAAGAAATGCAGGAGCATCAGAATGCCATGCACAAAACAGGGCATGAAACCTCCCTCCGCCTCTGTCAACTCTATCGCCAGACTGCCTTGAATTTTGCCGGCAGAACCCCGGACCCCTGTGCCTTAGTGGGGGATTATTTTGATGAAAGAGTCCTGCTGCCGGTTTATACGAAGTCTAATGATCGGACGATTGTTTTCAACATCTATTTTCACCGTCTGATTCAGGCTTTCTATTTCCATCAACCCATACGAGCCTTAGAAAACCTACCCTTTGTCGAAGAATATCTGGACGGTGTCCTGGGAACCTTCTGCCTGCCCTTGGTTCATTTTTACGGATCATTAGTGATTGCCGCCAACTATGAGAGACTAAGTTTCTCTAAACGATATCTAAGCAGGCATAAGATTAAGGGGTCCATAAGAACCTTGGCAAAATTATCTCGCTCAGCCCCGGAAAATATCCTCAACAAGCTGTATCTCCTCAAAGCGGAAAAGGCCAGACTGGACAGAGAGGACTTTAAAGCAGCAACTTACTACGATTTGGCGATTAAGTATGGCAGAACTCACCAATTTATCCAAGAGGAAGCCCTGGCTAATGAACTGGCGGCTGAGTTTTATCTCTCTCGAGGGAGAGAGGCCTCGGCTAAATTCTATCTCCAGCAAGCCCTTGATTGCTACCATGAGTGGGGAGCTCAGGCTAAAGTGGATGATCTGCAGAAGCGTTATCCCAAATTGCTTCAGAATGGGTCTTATCCACCCTTGCCCAAGGGTATCCCGGATATCGATCTGTCCACCATTATTAAGATCGGGCAAGCCATTTCCAGTGAAATAGTCCTGGAGGACCTGCTTAAGCTGCTGATAAAAATCATGCTCCAAAACTCCGGCGCTCAAACCGTCGTCTTAATCATGAATCATGAAGATAGATTAACCGTGGAAGCGGAGGGGAATGCGGAGGATAACTCTGTCAGACTGTTGCAGTCCATGAGTCTGAACCAAGCAAGTTTTGATCTGCCCATCAAGTTGATCAGCTATGTGGTCAGAACGGGAGAAACCGTCACTTCAGATGGCCCCCAGAAGGATAAATCCATCCTCTGTCTGCCTGTGATTATTAAGAATAAGGTGATAGGCCTGTTTTACCTGGAAAATAACCTGGCACCGGGTATTTTCACAAAGCAGCGCTTACACCTATTACAGTTATTATCTTCCCAGATAGCCGTCTCCATAGAAAACGCCAGACAATATCAGAACCTGGAAAGCATTCTGGAAGACCATACCAAGGAATTGACCAAAAAAAATATTGCCCTCGCCGAGAGCAATCACAAGCTGGCAGAAGCCAATGAGAATAAAACCCGCTTCGTCGCCAATGTAAGCCATGAGATCAGGACCCCTCTTCAAGGGATTATGGGAATGACCAGCCTCCTGAAGAAAAATCATCGCTACAATGAGGATTATGTCAGGATGATTCAATCCTCCGCAGAATCCCTCTTAGGAATCATCAACGATATCCTGGACATCTCCAGAATAGAATCCAATCGCTTAGTGATTGAGGAGAGAGCCTTTAACCTCAAAGACTTACTCAGGCAAATCGTAGAAAGCTATGAGCCACAGGCCGGAGGCAAGGGGATACACCTAACTTCGAGTATATGTTCAGAGATTCCGGAATACCTAAGCGGAGATCCTTTAAGAATTAGTCAGATTCTCAATAATCTCTTAAACAATGCCCTGAAATTTACCCATCAAGGGCAGGTGAATTTTAGCGCCGGTTGTCTTACCGTCAATGAAATGCTGGTTGAGGTTGAATTTATCATAGAGGATACGGGCATCGGCATATCCCCCGAAAAGCTTCTAAGCATTTTTGAAAGCTTCTCCCAGGGGGATAGCAGTATCACCAAAAAATACGGCGGTACCGGGCTTGGTCTGACTATCGTCAAACGATTGGTGGAATTAATGGATGGGCACATTGAAGTACAGAGCCGGGAAGGTCAAGGCAGCAAGTTTCGTTGTCTCTTACCCCTGGGAAGGGCAACTCAGCAGGAGATCGCAGTTACAGAGGACAGCTTGAAGTTCGATTATCAAAAGAAAGACGACTTAAAACGATTAAAAATCATAGCCGCAGAAGACAACCTGGCCAATCAGACCTATATCAAGCACGTCCTGGCCTATCACAACTGTGAAGTAACCATTGTCAATAATGGCCTGGAACTAATACAAGCCCTGAAACTCATGGACTATGACTGTATCATGCTGGATAAGAATATGCCCGTCATGGGGGGCATAGAGACAACTCGAATCATTCGCAACCTGGAAGAAAACACGGGAAAGCATATCCCCATCGTTGCCCTCACTGCTTCCGCTATTCTCGGAGACCGTGAAAGACTTCTCGCCCAAGGGATTGATTATTATCTGGCCAAACCAATTCGGGAGGACTATTTACTGAACATCCTGCAGAAGATACGCCATTCGGGGGAAGTAAACCTAGAGTATCTTAGAGGGGGCAAACTCGAACCCAGAGGAGAGCAGGGGGATGAGCTTATTGATTACGAAGTTTTCCACCAGGAAGCAGAGCTATTTGGCAAAACAGTCATGCTGTCTATTATCGAGGACTTTCTAAGGAATTATCAATCCTTGCTGGAAAACATTGAGACGGATCTGGAGGCTTGCCAGGCTGACCCATTAGAAAAAAGCGCTCACAGATTGGCAAGCGCTTTGTCCTGTCTTTACTCAATGAAGGTTTTTGAGCTGGCTAAGAAGCTGGAACGGGAGGCTCAGGCCGGAAATTGGCAAGAGTTACAAGAACAGTACCACAAACTTAAGGCGCTAATCCCTGCCTTAATAGGGGAACTTCAGACCCTTAGAAAGAACTTGGAAGCCGATACCCCACATTTCTAACCGTCTCAATCAGACAAGAACTTAGCCCTGTTGCCTCAATCTTCTTGCGAATTCTGCGGATATGCACATCCACTGTGCGGGTTTCCCAGAAGACATCTTCAGACCAGATAGCATCTAAAATCTCACTGCGAGTAAAGACTCTGCCTGGCTTTTTAGCCAAATAACATAAGAGCTCAAATTCCTTGAAGGATAGCAGAAGCTCTTGGCCGTTCAGCGTAACACTGCGAGTAGCAAGGTCCATCTCCAGACTCCGGAATGAAATCTTGGAGGAAGAGGTGGCTGCACTCTGGTCTGTTCTGCGCAGGACGGCTTTTATGCGTGCAATCAGCTCGTGATAGCGAATCGGTTTAGAGATATAATCATCCGCCCCTAATTCCAGACCAATGACATTATCGATTTCGCTGTCCCGGCTTGTCAGCATAAGCACGGGAACCTTTCCTTTAATAGGATGATGCCGTATTTCCTTAAGAGTTGTCAGGCCGTCTATCCCCGGTAAGACCACATCTAAGATCACCAAATCAATGTCCAAGGAGTCTAAAATCCTCAGAGCGTCCTCTCCGGATTCTGCTTTATAAACTTGATAACCGTTTTTGCTCAGGGCTGAATCTAACAGGATCAAGACGTTAGGGTCATCGTCAACGATTAAAACATTAAGAATAGACATAGTTCTACCTCTTCTGCTGTAAAAGATTACTATGGTAAATTTGATAAATATTAGGTAATTTACATTATTGTAACATAAGAACGAAGAAATGTTACCCATGTTCTGTAAAATTACTTTGCAACCTATCAATTAAACTCGAGTAAATTCTTTACGAACAATGTTGAAGGAGAAAGAAAGGTAGATTTGGGAGTATGTTAGACGATAAAAGGAGTAATGAGATGACTGGTGTGAGTAAACGACATCTTTATATCAGAAATGCATAGAATTGCTGTAATATTGTAGGAATAATTGTCATTTTGTCTGCAGGAATTTCCATATTAACAACGAATTGGGAAATAAGTAGTCCTTTCTTAGGATGATAGGCCTACCTTGGTAGGACCATAGTCCTAATTATTATTTTCCCAATTAAGGGGGGCACAAGCTTAAGTTATTATTCCAAGGAGATTCTAGAGGGGTGTAATGGGTAATATAGTAATTTAAGGAAGGTCAATGACATTGAACCGAAATTCTTTATATTTAATGCTAATAGACGCAGTACTTGTTAACCTGGCTGCTTTCGGAAGCTTTTACCTTCGTTTCGAAGGAAATATCCCACAGGAATATTTCCTGACATATTATCATACTGCTTGGGCTGGGACACTCATCTACTTAGTCGTCTTTTCATTATTTGGTTTGTATAATCGGCTTTGGCAATATGCCAGTATCAGTGAACTTCTTTCCATTCTTTATGCAGTGGCCGTCGGAACGAGTAGCGTTGTACTCGTTATTTATTTCTTAGCCCCCATGCGCTACCCGAACACGGTGGCTGTGCTCTTTTGGCTGACCACCACCTTCTTAATCGGCGGCTCACGTTTCCTCGGGCGGATATTGCAAGATGGAGTCTTGAATGTTCGTATCCCCGGAATACCGAAGCGAGTCCTGATCATCGGGGCAGGGGATGCCGGGGCCTTAGGAATCCGAGAGTTGAAGAACAGTAATTATCGAGAAGGTTATCCAGTCGGGATCATTGATGACGCTCCGCAAAAGCAAAAACTCAAGTTAATGGGGATTCCCGTGTTAGGGACAAGGGTTGATATCCCGCGAGTTGTTAAAGCTCACAAAGTTGAAGAAATTATTATTGCCATGCCTTCGGCTCCTGGGAATGTCATTCGGGATATTACAGAGATTTGTGAAAAAAGCGAGGTCGTCATTAAGATCATCCCTGGTATTTATAATTATTTTAGTGGACAGGTGGATACCTTAAAAATCCGTGAAGTGCAGATTGAGGATTTATTGGGAAGAGATCAGGTAAATCTGGATATCGAAGAAGTAGCAGGCTATCTGGCAGGAGAAACCGTCTTAGTGACGGGAGCAGGCGGTTCCATCGGCTCAGAACTTTGTCGGCAAATAGGCAGGTTTAACCCAGAGAGGCTCATCCTAGTCGGTCGTGGCGAGAACAGTATTTTCGATATCGAGCAAGAACTGCGCTCGGACTCTCCCGGTATCAATCTCATAACGGAAATCTTGGATGTTAGAGATCGGGAAAAGGTCGAACTGGTCTTCAGAAAGTATAAACCCGGAGTCGTCTTTCATGCAGCCGCTCATAAGCATGTTCCTCTCATGGAGCGAAACCCAGAGGAAGCTTTGAAGAATAACATCTTAGGAACCTATAATGTTGCAGAAATATCCGACTTGACCCAAGTAAAGACCTTTGTACTTATTTCTACTGATAAGGCCATTAATCCAACCAGTATAATGGGGGCCACGAAACGAGTGGCCGAGATGATCATTCAAAGCTTAGACCGACGATCCCAAACCCGCTACGTCGCTGTCCGCTTTGGCAATGTCTTAGGGAGTCGAGGGAGTGTTATTCCGACCTTTAAGAAACAGATTGCTAAGGGTGGACCGGTAACAGTGACTCATCCAGAGATGGTTCGTTTCTTTATGACGATTCCCGAGGCAGCCCAACTCGTGATCCAGGCGGGTGCCATGGCTCGAGGAGGGGAAGTCTTCATCCTTGACATGGGAAAACCTGTGAAAATTGTCGATTTAGCACAAGATTTGATTAGATTGTCAGGGTTTGAGGTGGGTGTGGACATTAAGATTGAATTTACGGGCATACGTCCCGGGGAGAAGTTGTACGAAGAGCTTCTCACGGCAGAGGAAGGGACGACGAGCACGAAGCATCAGAGGATCTTTGTAGCGAAGCCGAGTGAAGTGGATGTTGCGGGGATTGAGGGATTGGTCCAGATGATTAGGGAGCGGGGTTCGCATTTAGAGAGAGATGAGATCGTGGAGGAGCTGGGAAGTGTCGTGGTGGGGTTTCAGCAACTTCCCAGGGGAAAAGAGATGGAGCGGGTGTCTGCGAGGTAGGGGTAGGGTTCATCTAAGTCTTTAAAGAGATATACGTTAAAAGGGGTAAGTTTGGAGGGTTAAGATGAAAAGATTTATGGATATTTTCTTAGGTCTTATACTGCTTGCTATTTTAAGTCCTTTGTTACTCATAGTTAGCCTTATCATAAAAGTCGATTCCAGAGGTCCGGCGTTATTTACCCAAAGAAGAATCGGAAGAAATAACAAAGAGTTTGTTTTTTATAAGTTTAGAACCATGCGGACTGACGCTCCAAATGTAGCGACTCATTTACTAAAGGATCCTCAAAGCTACATTACTCCTTTTGGAAGCTTCTTAAGAAAGACTAGTATAGATGAGCTGCCACAATTGTTGAACATTATTAAAGGGGATATGACGTTTATTGGACCACGGCCGGCCTTATATAATCAGTACGATTTGATAGACTTAAGAACAAAATGTGGAGTACACACGTTAAGACCAGGTGTTTCGGGATGGGCCCAGGTAAACGGACGGGACTGTCTGGAAATAAGTGAAAAGGTATATTTCGATTGCTACTACTTAGAAAATCACTCTTTAACCTTAGATATAAAAATAATACTCTATACATTCCTAAAGGTTCTTAAGGCAGATGGGATTCAAGAAGGGGCGCGAAATCCAAATATGGTTGAGAAAAGAGAAAGTGCAATGTAAGGGTAAATGGTAAGGTGGTGAGACGTATTGGCTGAGCTAATTATTATAGGAATGGGCGGACACAGTAAGGTGGTGACGGACATTGCTATTTTAAATGGATATAAGGTTTTGGGGTACCTCGATGACAATGAGCCGGTTGGAGAAGGTCGGGAATTGTATCTAGGCAAGATTGAGACGTTGCCAAGATGGGTTAGGGATGGGGTCGGTTTTGTTATTGCGATTGGGAATAATCTGGTGAGGAAAGCGATTGTTGAAAAGTACAAAGGGTTGAACTTAGATTATGTCAAGTTAGTTCATCCAGTTGCTATTATTGGAAGTAAAGTAGAGATTCTTGGTGGGAGTGTTGTGATGCCAGGGGCTATTATTAATGCTGACGCTAGGATAGGCGAGCATGTTATTGTGAATACGGCTGCTGCAGTTGATCATGATTGTGTCGTAGGGGATTTTGTTCATATTGCACAAGGTGCAGTTTTGGCTGGCGGCGTTAAGGTGGAGAGTTGTGCGGTTGTGGATGTTGGGGTGCGGGTTCAACGGGGATGTGTGGTAGTAAACGGAGAGAAGAGGATGTTATGCTCAAAGTAATAGTCATGACCCAGCAAGATAGGTTTTACATCCCTAAAAACATCCAGAAGATTATCGACAATTCAAATGTGCTTGAAATTGTAAATGTTAATTGCAAGAGTTCAGTACAAAACAAATTAAAGGATTTCGTAAGGTGGTTTGGATTTTTTCAGGTTGGAATGATGGGCATTTCGACGGTCATGCGATCTGTTATCGGCAAGATAGACCAGATTACTGGGTATAGGCTTTATAAAGGTCTGTGCGGTGTTGAGCATGTGGCGAAGAGGAATAATGTGCTGTACAGAGTAATTAACTCATCAAATAGTGAGAGCTTCTACAAAGAAGTGTATGAGTTGCAACCAGATGTAATAGTATCTTTTTCTGCTCCTCAGGTTATTGAGGAACCCCTGCTTTCCTGCCCGAAATATGGTATTTTGAATGTGCATGGGAGTTTATTGCCTGACTATAGGGGGTGTATGCCGAGCTTTTGGTATCTTTTCAACGAGGAAGAGTATGGTGGCGCGACGGTTCACTATATGTCTGAAAAGATTGATGATGGGGATATTGTCGCTCAAGACAAAGTATATATAGGCAATTGCAAGTCAATGTTAAAGCTCATGAAGTGCACAAAAGGGGTTGGTGGCGAACTTATGGTGAAGGCGATAAAGGCGTTGGAAACTAATACACTAGAACGTAGACCCAACATTGCTACCAAGGGCAGGTATTTCACTTGGCCAACTGCTGAACAGGGGAGAGCTTTTCGTTCAAAAGGGAAGCGTTTGATATAAAGTAGTGCTCAGATACGTGGTTTAAGAGAGGATTCATATGAGAAGATATTTTTTATCGCTTGATCTTGAAGAGTGGTATCACCTGGAATATGTAAAAGACTATAGGGGTGAAATAGCGTCAGATCAGAAGTTCGTGCCGCAGGTTATTCCATTTCTAAAGATAATGGCAGATGAGGGTGTCTACATGACGGTCTTCGTCTTGGAGGATATAGCTCGAGATAATGCAGATGTAATTAGGGAGATAATGGAAATGGGCCATGAGATAGCTTGTCACGGACAAGGTCACGAATTGGTTTATAATTTATCTGTTGAAGAGTTCAAGGAGAAAACAGAGAAAGCAAGACGGGTCTTAGAGGATATAGTTGGATCCCCTATTAAAGGATATAGGGCTCCTTGTTTCTCCATGGAAAACGAGAAACTGGATCTCCTTTGGAATCTGGGATTTAGGTACGACTCTAGTTTGATCCGTTTCAAGGAACATAAACTGTACAATGTGATGGACATGTCTGCCTTCGAAAAGGTGGAGAGTATGATCTACAGAAAAGGAGATAATTTCGAGTTTGAAACACCAACGCTCGATATTATGGGTAAATCAATTCCGATATCTGGTGGAGGGTATTTTAGACTGTTTCCACTGTGGTTGATGAAGTGGTTTATGAAGAAGCATTGGGAAAGTGAGGAAAACTTCATTTTTTATATACACCCTTTTGAGGTTTCCGGTGAACCGCTAAAGAACGCAAAAATGATGGGGCTGAAAAATTATTTTAGATTCCAGGTTGGTAGAAGGAGTTTGAAAAAAAAGTTGCTCAAGTATATAAGGTGGTTGAAGAAGCAGGATGTTGAGTTCTTGCGGTTTCAGGATTATTTGGAGCTAGTAGATAGCAAGGTAGGATAACGTTAGCTTTCACATATTAGCACAGCAGACAGAGAAAAATGACAACATAAGACAAGTGTTTATAGCAAAAATTAATAAGGTGACTTAAATGGAAAAAATAAAAAAGATACTAATTACTGGTGCAAACGGCATGATAGGCAGTGCCATTATCCGAGAACTAATAAATAAATACGAACTGATACTATTGGCCCCTCGTACACACAGGATTGAGGAATACGCGGATAGGGCCACGATAATTAAAAGTGATTTACTTGAAGTCAATGTGTGGCAGGGTATGCTTGATAACGTTTATTGTGTTGTACATCTAGCCGCTGCCGTTCATTGGATGCCAATGACAATTGAAGAGGAGCGGCAGTTTATTAAGACAAACGCTGAAGGTACCAGAATACTATATAACGCTTGCATAGATCATGGTGTAGAGAGATTCCTTTTCTTCAGCACAAACGATGTCTATGCAGTTTCAGATCAGTTGATAACTGAGAGAACGGCGACTGACCCACAGGGATTCTATGGAAAGAGTAAGTTACTCGCTGAACAGTACTTAAGGAAATCATCTAAGGGAAGCAAAACAGCGGTGTGCATCTTTCGACCCGCATCGGTATACGGTCAGAACGATAAGGGTAGCATGAAATCCTTAATAGCGTTTTGCCGCAAAGGTATTGTGCCAATGATTGGCAAGGGCGCAAACAAAAAGACGCTACTATATCTTAAGGATATAGTCCAGGCTACCGCAAGGTATATTGAAAGCGAAAACGACCTAGACGGTGAAGTTTTTAACATATCGTCGGGGGATTATGGATACAAGGAAATTATTGATTCCATTTGCGACTGTTACGGATTAAACCCGTTACGAGTATACATACCAACTTGGTTTTGTAAAAAGGTCGCGTCTAAGGTAGGGCCTCTAAAGAAACTTGCAGTAGCAGGGGAGATAAAGATCGTTTCAAACGATAAAGCTACTAAGATACTGAGGTATAAGGGAAAGTATTCTTTGGCAGACGGGCTAATGGATGCGAAGAGTTATTATGGAGTAAATCAAGAATGATCGAGGACGAACTTTATGAGCAGCAAAAATATTTGGGTATTTCATCATTATGCAACACCGCCAACAATGAACGGCTTTTCAAGACCGTATAACTTCGCGGTCCATATGAAAAATAAATATGATACGACAGTTTTTGCGGCATCATACCTTCATTTTTCCGATGTCAATCTTATCAATAGTAAGGAAGCTTACATTATTATTGAGGACTCGAATATTCCGTTTGTATTTGTGAACACGCCATCTTCTGCCCAAGGTACAGTTGCGAGAGTTAAGAATATGATAGTGTTTTATAAAAGGCTTTTTAGCGTAACGAACAAATATGCAAAAGAGCATGGCAAGCCCGATTTAATAATTGCATCGTCCCCTCATCCATTCACAATGATTGCCGGGATAAAAATTGCAAAGAAGTTCAAGGTTCCGTGCGTTTGCGAAATTCGTGACTTGTGGCCTGAAGCAATATTTGCCTTTGGCAAGACAACAGAGAACAGCATTCTAGGGAAGTGGCTTATTATGGGAGAGAATTGGATTTATAGAAGAGCTCATGCGCTTATATTTTTAAAAGAAGGCGATACGGATTATCTCAAAGAAAGAAAGTGGACTTTAGAGCAAGGCGGAAATATCGATTTAAATAAATGCCACTATATTAACAATGGTGTAGATATTGAGGCTTATACTAGACAGATGACTGAGACAGCGCTAGATGACCTAGACTTAATTGATGGCAAATTTAATGTTGTCTACACAGGTGCTATTCGGCCCATCAATAATGTGGGGAATATTCTTGACGCCGCTACCTTGCTGAAAGGTCATGACGATATTCAGTTCCTTATTTATGGTGACGGAAACCAACTGGAGGCTCTAAAACGACGGGTTATTGATGAAGAGATTACTAACGTAAAGTTTAAGGGCTATGTAGATAAAAAATATATTCCTTATGTGCTTAGTAGATCATCAGTTAATATTCTGAATTACTCCCAAACAACGTACAATTGGACAAGAGGCAACAGCTCTAACAAGCTCTTTGAGTATATGGCGTCTGGCAAACCTGTTATATCAACCGTGAGGATGGGTTACTGCATTTTAGAGAAGTATCAGTGTGGCCTTTCATTAGAACAACCAACGCCTGAAGAACTTGCCAAAACGATACTGAAAGTGCATGACATGCCTAGAGACCAGTATGAAGAGATGGCAAGAAATGCAAGAATGGGTGCTGAAGATTTTAATTATTTGGTTTTGACAGATAGGCTGATAAAAACAATAGATGGTATATTGAAAGATTAACTTGTATGAAACAAATACGTGTTTGTTGAGCGGAACATGGTAAAGCGAGGTAAGGTATCACGATGATCAAGACAATTTTAACTGAATATGGTTTAGGCTGGGCGATTAACCGGTTATTGTATTCAGCTAAACTGAAGATGCTATCGGCGGTACCAGCTACCGAGAATATATTTGAGAAGCGGGTACAAGTAAAAAAAATTGATTTATTTAATCTGAATGTAGCTAGAATTAGGACCTTTTTATTAAAACTCTCACTGGAAAAGCAATACAAGATATTGGCTATTGCAGATAAAGCCATTAACGGCATTATCACAGGATTCTCATCAATAGAATTAGACTACGGCAATCCAATTAACTGGCATTACAGTCCGATAACTCGAGAAGAAAGCGTCAGGACTGCTAAGTGGTATCGAATTCCTGATTTCGAGGTTAAACGAGGAGATATTAAGATCATTTGGGAGGCATCGCGCTTAACCCATTTCTTATATTTTGCAAGAGCATATTTGATTACAGGTAATGTGAAATATTACTGTGCCTTCTCAGAGCAACTTAAGCATTGGTTAAAAGACAATCCATATCCATATGGTGCAAATTATAAATGTGGGCAGGAATGCACTCTACGAATGATAAATGCACTAATTGCTTATACAGTCTTTAATCAGCTTACCACGGATGAGGATGAGAACAATATTTTCTTATTAGTTGAAGTGTGCTATAAGAAGGTTCTTGCCAATTTCTTTTATGCCCATAAATGCATCAAAAATAATCATACTTTTTCTGAGATCTGTGGCTTGATTATTGGTGCGTGGTGTTGCAACGATAAGGAGGGGCTGACTAAAGCCTATGGATTACTAGACAAAGAAACAGAAGGCGAGTTCCTTCTTGACGGTGGTTATACGCAGTACTCATTCAACTACCAGCGATTCACGCTCCAGATTTTTGAGTGCATATATAAGATAGGCGAAAAGACCGGTATATCCATATCAGCTAAGTCAAAAGAGCTGCTTAAAAGTAGTGCTCTTCTAATGTATCAGGCACAGGATATAACTGGAGACGTCCCCAATTATGGTTCTAATGACGGGGCACTAATTTTTCCTTTGACAGTTTGCGATTATCGGGATTTTCGATCTGTTTTGAACACTATATATGCATTGACTACAGGTGAGAGATTATATGACGCAGGCGATTATGATGAAGAACTGTTGTGGTTTGGTGATGGAAAGGAAATTCCTGTTGCAGAGATAGAGAGGAAGTCAACCTCCTTTGATATGTCAGGATTTTATACGCTACGGCATGACGGAGGTTTCCTGATGACCTATCTGCAAAGCTTTAAAGCTCGCCCATCGCATATGGATGGCTTGCATATTGATCTATGGCACAAAGGGAAGAACATCTTCTGTGATAGTGGTACTTATTCATATGCAAGTGAGCTTGTGAAGGAAATCTCAACAACAGTTGGTCATAATACCGCTAAGGTTACCGGAATTGAGCAGATGAATAAGCGCGGTGCTTTTCTGATATATGATTGGGCTGAGTGCAAAGATGTAAAGCATGCTGAAGACAGCTTCTCCGGTACACTGATCTCAAAGAATGGCTATGAGCATTCCAGAAAGATTCAGAGAACAGTACAGGGATATAAGATAGATGATGAAGTACGTGGTAACGGCGTACATTGTGAGTTTTATTTCCATACGCCATATGAAGTGAAAAGTGTATTAAATGGGTTTGAGGTATTTGATGACGGCAAAAAACTGTGTGTGGTTAAGATTGAGTCTGGAAATATAGAAATTCGCAAAGCTTATAGAAGTTTGTATTATCTAAGAAAAGAAGAAATCAACTGTGTTGTCGTTAAAAGGAGTATGAGCAATAAATGCAACCTGAAGTTTGAGATTAATCTAAATTAAGATGAGCGAGGTTAAAGCGATGGTTAATGTAATCGGATTAGGTTATATTGGTTTGCCAACAGCATTAATGTTTGCATCCCATGGAGTGGATGTAGTTGGGACAGATTATGATAAAGAGTTAGTAGCTACATTAAAGTCAGGCAAAACTACCTTCGAAGAAGAAGGGCTTGACGATCTCTTCAACGAAGCTGTAGAAAAAGGAATTCAATTTTCAACGGAATACATAAAAACTGATGTATATATCGTAGCTGTACCCACTCCCTACGATAAAATCAGTAAGAAGATTGACGCAAGCTATGTATTTGCTGCAGTTAAAAATGTAATGGAAGTTTGTCCTATAGGAGCTACTGTGGTAATAGAATCCACCATATCTCCGGGAACAATCGATAAGTTCGTCCGTCCAGTTGTCGAAGCAAAGGGCTTTACAATTGGACGAGACATCAATTTGGTTCATGCTCCCGAAAGAATAATTCCGGGTGATATGGTATATGAATTAAAGCACAACTCTCGTACCATCGGAGCCGATGATAAGCAAGTAGGGGAGAAGATTAAAGCCCTCTACAGCTCGTTCTGCCAAGGAGATATTGCGGTAACTAATATCAGAACTGCTGAAATGACTAAGGTTGTTGAAAATACATTTAGAGATATTAATATTGCATTTGCCAATGAGTTAACAAAAATCTGCCGATTAGATGATATGGATGTTTATGAAATAATCAAAATTGCAAACATGCATCCACGTGTAAATATTCTACAGCCGGGTCCGGGAGTTGGTGGACATTGCATCTCTGTAGATCCATGGTTTTTGGTAGGAGACTATCCGGGACTCGCCAATATCATCTTAGCCGCAAGGAAAATTAACGATTCTATGCCTGAGTTTGTCCTGGAAAGAGTCTATGGAATTATGAAAGAAAAGGGCATGTCTGATTTAACAAGAGTAGGTCTTTATGGCTTGACTTATAAAGAAAATGTTGATGATGTAAGAGAAAGTCCCACATTACAGTTACTGGAAAGCATGGAACGACATCTTGCTCCAGGGCTGAAAGTTTATGATCCATTTGTTAAGAGAGAATTAGTTGAGAAGCAGTACTATGATTTTGATAAGTTTTTGGATGATGTTGATTTTGTAGTGATTATGGTATCTCATAACGAGATTAAAGAACATATGGACAAGCTGAAAGGTAAGGTGGTACTGGACACTAAGAACATCCGCGGCCTTGAGGATGCTTATAAATTGTAAAAAGTACAGAGGAGGGCTTTAAAGCTATCTTCTGAATTATGAGGAGAACCAAGCTGTTATGAAAAAAGTGATGTTAGTCTTTGGTACTAGACCTGAAGCAATAAAAATGTGCCCCCTGGTTAAAGAGTTAAAGACAAGAGCACATATCAATACTATCGTTTGTGTAACAGGACAACACCGTCAGATGCTTGACCAAGTTTTAGATGCATTCCATGTGGTGCCGGACTACGACCTTTCAATTATGAAGGATAAGCAAACGCTGTTTGATGTTACTACTACCATTTTAAATAAAATCAAGAAGACATTAGAAGCTGAAAAGCCTGACGTGGTTCTGGTTCACGGCGATACCTCAACTACTTTCGTCACTGCTCTAGCCTGCTTTTATTTGCAGATTCCAATAGGGCATGTTGAGGCAGGGCTTAGAACTTATAATATTTACTCTCCCTATCCGGAAGAGTTCAATCGTCAGGCGGTGGGGATTATAGCGAAATTTAACTTCGCTCCGACGGAATTGTCAAAGCAGAATCTTATCAACGAAGGTAAGGACCCTATTGGAATAACAGTAACTGGTAATACTGCAATCGATGCTTTAAAGACAACAGTAAGAGATGACTATACTCATCCGGAATTAGAGTGGACTAAGGACAGCCGGCTCATCATGCTTACAGCTCATCGTAGAGAAAACTTAGGGGAACCTCTGCACTGTATGTTTAGAGCAATCCGTCGCTTAGTCGATGAAATTCCAGATATCAAGGTAATCTATCCAATCCACATGAACCCGGTGGTAAGAGTAACTGCGAATGAAATACTAGCAGGATGTGATAGGATTCGTATCATTGAGCCCCTAGATGTTCTTGATTTCCATAACTTCTTGTCACGATCCTATCTTATATTAACCGATAGCGGTGGTATTCAAGAAGAAGCGCCGTCCCTCGGTAAGCCGGTTTTAGTAATGAGAGATACTACCGAAAGACCGGAAGGGATCGCGGCAGGAACGTTAAAGTTGGTAGGAACTGATGAAGAAATTATTTACAGTACATTTAAGCTGTTGTTAGAGAATAAATCTGAGTATGAAAAGATGAGTCATGCCTCCAATCCATATGGTGACGGCTTTGCGAGTAAAAGGATAGCAGATGTATTATGCGATTGAAATAAACCGTAAGGCTTGTATTAAGATAAATTGGAAAAAGTAAGAAAACTGACAATAACTTTTTTATTTGTAGTTTTGTAACCCGTGATAACTAAATCTATACTAGTAAAATCTAATGTGTATCAACTAAAGATATTAATTAATTTAGGCTAGTGAAAATAATAAATGTAGGGACGTACTGGTAATGAATTGTATAAATAAGTACTTTAAATGAGGAGAAACATAATGACTTTATTTATTGGCCCAGTGGAAAATGTGGGTGGACCAGCAATAAAAAACAGAATTTTACTCAAATTTATTCAGAAAGACTCTGGATTTCGCATATGTAATACGCATAATCGCTCAATTCTAAACCTTGTAAAGAGTGTTGCTGTGTTAATTACGAGTAGAGATAAGCAAATAATTGTTTCTGTTAGTAGAAGAGGGAGGGCAGTATTATTTCCTATCTTAAGTATAAAGAGGATGCTCAGCCCTAAGTTGCATTATTCAATCGTGTGTATTGGAGGCACAATAGTACAAGAAGCAATAAAAAGCCCCCTATTAATATATAAAACGTTACAGCTTGCTGATATTGTTACTGTTGAGACAAAAGGGCTCCTGCGCCGCTTAGAGGAAGATTGTGGACTAGAGAATGTTCATTATATGCCAAATTACAAAGAAATTCCGGATGATGTAGACCTGAGCACACCGATTTTTGAAACGCCAAATCTAAAATTTGTGTTCTTGTCTAGTGTGCGTAATGTAAAAGGCATTGCGACTATGATTTCTGTCTTTAAGCAGATAATTGATATATATCCTTCTGCAATTCTAGATATTTATGGACCCATACGAGACGATTTTGACGGATCGGTATTTGATGATATCGAGAATTTGCCTGGAATAAATTACCGGGGTGTTGTAGCAAATGGAGATGTGCTTACAAAGCTATCACAATATCACGTTTTCATTTTTCCTACAGAATATCAAGGCGAAGGATTCCCTGCCGTAATAATTGAGGCATATCTTGCCGGTCTGGTAATTGTAGCTAGTGATATTAATTTTAACACAGAGATTGTTATTCACAATGAAAATGGCTGGATATTTCCAACTGGAGATAGAAAAGCGCTTAAATCTGCGCTACTTCAATGTTTTTATAATGAAGAAGAAATGAAGAATATATCAAAGAATAACAGGAGCGTTGCAAAAAACTTCAATGCAGAAAACGTGATAGAACAATATCAAAAAGCTCTGATAGATTGTGGGTGGCAACTTTGAAAAAAGCAATTGTCTTTTATATGTATGGAAATAAGAATGCAGGTGATGTTGCAATTTGTCTAGGTGCGATTTCATTGCTACAAGAGCTGGGATATGAGTTGACTTTTGTATCGAGATTTTCAGGACAACAATGTGATTATAATAATAGCAAAGAATACCTTAGGGAATACCACAGCGATCTGGTTATAGAGCCGGGTCTATTTTCTTTTGATAGAAGTGATAATATGGTTAAAAAACTATTAGCGTATCTGAAGGGTATCCTTTATGTAATTTCGCCAGTTGACGATAAAAGGCTTAAGAATTTAATTTCAGAAAACGAAGTTATATTTTTTAACGGAGGTAATTTACTTAGAGGGAAAACTATTACAGATTATATGCGCTTAGAAGCTCTCTTATATCCAATCCGTATTGCAAGAAACCTAAAAAAATTTATTGTTTGTTTGCCTCAATCAACAGCAAGTACAAGCAAAATAGGTTTTAAAATTTTGAAGAAACACTTAAGTAAATTCAATAAAGTTTTCATTAGAGAGAAGATCTCTTATTTTACAATACAGGAAAAAATGCAGGACATTTCATTTATCAAAGCAACAGATTTAGCATTTTTTATTAAGGATGTGCCGTTGGCGGCTACAAGATATAAGAATAAGTATTTATTAACTATAAATACGGCTGAAAGGCATATAGCTATAATTTTAAGAGCAACAACAATAGGAGATATAGGAGAATTACTGGATAGTAAGAAGGAAGAATTCGCCGATTCAATACTTACGTTCATTGATGAGTTTAAGGATCAATATAAAATTCATTTTGTAGTACAAACCCAAAAAGATAAAGAGTTTACGGAATATGTACTAAGTAAAATTAGCAGTTCAAATTGTATAGATATGATTGAGGAATATGACCCATATATTGTTCGTGAAGTATATAGAAATATGGATTTTATACTAGCTATGCGCTTACACGCAGCAATATTGGCGCTTTCTGTTTACACTCCAGTAATTGGATACTTTGAGGAAGAGTGGGGATTTAAAAACCCTGGCATCATGGAAGATGCTGGTATGCTTTGGACTATGGATGGTAAGGAATTGGTTAAATATGGACGAGATTTGGCGTCAAGACGGGGTCAGTTCGTTTCCGAAATTAAACATTTTATTGATATAGAAAAAAGGAACATTTTAAAAAATTTTTTATAAAGTAGAATCCACAAAATTTAAATAGTATAGTCATCAAAAATAATGAAATATTTTTTTGATAGGATGAATAAGTATGATAATCTATTTGTATAATAATAATTTTTCTGAACAGTCAGTGAGGCAAATGGAAACAATCATTTCATTTCTCGAATGCACCAAAATAATAGCAAATAAAGAATGGAGAACATTCTTTGATACTGAATTGATTGATTATATGGATTTTGAATATTTTATAAAACGGGATGAAAATAGGGCAATTATGTTTTTTAATCCAATTGATGGTTATGATTTGCGCAAATATAGTGATATTAATAATTTATTTTTTATCTTCAGACCAAGAGGAATAGTACCTGAAGAGTCTTATTTTAAAAATAAAAATATTTTTAAAAAGATTGTATTGAATTATATTGAAAAGAAAGCTGTAAAATTGTCGGATTATTTCATTTTTATAAGTGAAAGCCAAAGAGTTCATTTTTTATCAAAATATCAAAAATTCAAAAATATAGAAAATAATAGTGTATTACCCAATATAAAAACAAAAATTAATAGCTTTATAAAACCAAAAGACATAGAATCTAAAGTGAAAATAGTATATTCTGGGGGCTTCTCCAAGTGGCAAAATATAGAATTAATTTTTCCGATTATTAACAAACTTATCAAAAAAAATGATTGCACATTTACAATTTTGACGTTTAAAGAAAACTTCGAAAAAGCTACGCAATTAGCAAAATATTACAATATTTTAGATAATTTAGTTTTAAAGTATGTATTACCTAATAAGTTTGATGAAGAACTGAGCAATTATGATATTGGTATAATAATCAGGGATGATAGTATTGTTAATTTAACAGCATCACCATTTAAAATATACGATTATATTTCTAATGGATTAGGGATAATTATAACTGATAACCTAGCAATCCAAGTGAATGAAATACTGAACGAAGAATACTATTTTGCAGTAACTTATGTAAATGGGGATTTGCTTTACTCGGAAGATAATCTAAATAAATACGTTAACAATATGATTAATGGTAAAAATAAATTCAGTATTATTGAAAACTATGAATCTTATATATCTAATATTGATAAGCTGAATTTTAAACAAATTTTTAAGTAGTATTTACTGTATATTATACGAGGGTTATCTGTTAAGATTAACAGACGTAACATTCAGGAGTGAATGAATTTGAATTTGAATTTGTATAAAATAAAGAGATTATTTAAAGGCAATTTTGCTAAAAATGTATTGATAATCACTGGTGGAACAGCTATAGCACAAGTAATTAATACTTTATTATCTCCGATCATTACAAGAATATATCCCCCAGAACAATATGGAGTGCTAACAGTTTATGCTTCTATATTAAGCATATCTGTAATTATAGGTTCACTTAAATACGAATGGGGGATTCCTATTGCCGATGATGATGATATAGCAATCAATGTATTAAGTTTAAGTGTGATTATATTATTTATTGTTACAGTATTGATAACGATAATACTAATATTTGTTGGAGATGTGTTCTTAAGGTTATTTGATGGAGAAGTCTTAATAGAGTTTAAGTTTATTATTCCATTAGGACTCTTTTTTACTGGATTATATAACATTTTCACACAATGGTCTTATAGAAAACAAGATTATAAGTCTATTTCGAAAACTAAATTCACTCAAGCTATCACTCAAAATATAGTTAAGATTTGCTGTGGATTAATGAATCTAGGTCCAATAGGTCTTATTCTGGGTAATATATTTGGACAAAGCGCCGGCATAACAACTTTATCTATGCCTTTAATAAAAAAAGACAAAGGATTATTTACGAAGATAAATATAAAGGATATTTATAGATGTGCTAAAAGATATATAAAATTTCCAATATACTCAGCTCCAGGGCAATTTTTAAATATTACGGGTCTACAGTTACCAGTTTTATTTATAACATTATTATATGGTAATACGATTGTGGGTTTATATGGATTAGCGAATAGTATAGTAAGTATACCAATGAATTTAATTGGAAATTCAATAGCTGATGTGTTTTATGGAGAAGCAGCAGCTATAGGTAAAAGTGATCCACGAAGATTAAAGGATTTATCTTTTAATTTACTTAGAAGGTCAGCATTAATAGGAGCCACCCCTTTAATAGTTTTGCTATTATTTGGACCACTTTTGTTTTCATTTATATTTGGTGAAATTTGGCGCGAGGCTGGAATTTTTGCAAGAATAATTTCTTTTTTAGTATTTACAAGGCTTATATTCACACCCATAACTAGAATATTTTCTGTCTATGAGAAACAAAAAGAATCGCTTGTTTTGGATGGATTGAGAGCTTTATTAGTTTTAATAGTTTTTTGTGTTTCTAAGTTACTATTATTAAATTCATATTGGTCAATTGCCCTATATGCAATAGCTATGTCGTTTGTTTATTTATTAACATATCTTTATGCTCATAAGGTGCTAAATGCGGAGATCAGCAGAATGGATAATTTAGTGAATTAACTTACTTGATCGTTGTTGATAATCTTAGCTATCCCGTTGGTTTTTATTGCAACCCAACCAAGGATTAATGGACGTCTGACGGGCTATAAGAGAGACCAAAGATAACCAATTTAGACTAAGGTACAAGGAAACAACGGAACTCTGAAAGGGGACGCTAAGGAGAGAGAACTCCAATATCTCTAACAGGAGGAAGTGACTGTCGAGTTCAGAGGACATCTGCCCGAAGTAGTAATGACAGGTCGCCGTTAGCACTATGTATAGCGATATGCGAAGAAGATTTAGGTCGTTATTAAACTTTTGTATTTGGTAAAATCTCTAAATAGAGGTGAAGAAATGTCTTTTATTACAATTTTTGTTCACGTGTTAATTATTATAATTGGAGTCGTTACTTATATATATGATTATAAACGAAGTAAAAAAAACAAAATAAAAATATTTACAGGGATCAATTTAATATTTATATTCATTTATGGGATAGTCCCACTGATATTAAATAGCAACAAATTCTTTAAAGGAAAAACCGATTTTTATCTGATTTATACAGTTGATATCCCAAACGAACCATATTTTTTTGCTAGTATCATTATTATAATAGGTTATATTTCTTTGTTATTAGGGTACTTTTTCTCGAAGCCTTATTGTATCGCGTATAAGACTATAAATGTTTCTACTAGTAAATTAAAATTACTTGGTGTTTTCATACTTTTAATTTCTTGTCTAAGTACACTAATGGTCGCTTCAGATTTAGGAGGTTTTTTTAGCTCCATTCAATACATCGACGCATTAAGATCTGGTAACGGTGAAGTCAGCGTTTCAACCTTTGGGTTTATGTTGTTACCAGTAGCAATACCGGCTTTTTTAATATTTTTATCATTTCAAATAAAACAACTAAGGATCCTTTCATTGGATTTTCTTTTTTTGCTAATAGCATTCTTCAATTCTATGTATTATGTATTAATGTTTGGGGGAAGATTACCTTTTGCTCTTTTTGTATTAGTTTTTATCTTATACTATTTAGATAAAAAGAATGCTTTCAATATCAAAAGTTTGCTGATAATAGGGGTAATGGGGTTTCTTCTTCTGAATTATTTGGGTCCCTTATTTGAAGTGCTTTCTGATAAAGAGAATGTGATGACAAGGAGTGTTTTTGACAACATTCCTAGATTAGTAGCACAATTTAGTTTTCCTTATATAAACACCTTAAAAGTGCATAGCTTCACTTATGAAATTGGAGAATTTAGATATTTTATTGACTTAATAAGCTGGATTTATAATAATTTTATACCAAATAAAGTTATGGACCTATTTAACTTGGATTTAATACCACCTTCATATGTCGTTAATTCAGCAAATCACTTAACTACAGGTATACCCACTGATATTATTACATTTGGATACTACCAATTTTCATTAGTGGGGGTAATAATAGTTTCTTTCCTTTTTGGAAAAATAGTTGGGTGGTTTGACAGGTTTTTTAATACGCCACATCAAAATGTTTTCCTTAAGTTAACTCAAATTAGAATGTTTGAAATTCTTGCTTTCTACCCGATGTATGCTGATATAGAAGCATTTATGAGAAGAAGGATTGATCTTACTATAATGATCATTATCATTATAGTCTTTGCAAAAAAGTTTAAACAAACTCCTGAAATTATCTGCGGTAGTAAGTAGGTGGCTCAGTTCAGAGCGTATTGGTGGCTCTGCCACTGCCACACCGAAATATTCACTTGGTCTCGATCTCCACTTGGGACTTCCTTAACTCTTCTGCCTAGTCTTCAGGTTGTTCTGCTCAGTGGTCAGCTGGGTTATTTCGGTAAATGTCAAGTAAGTTGTCGCTAAACCCCAAAATTATATATAAGTTAAGAGGATTGTTTTTCCTCATTGACATTCACATTCAGATTGAATGCGCTCAGGATTGAGCCATATTTCATACATAATGGGACCGATGCCTGACACCAACTTATCAACTTATTGTTTAGCTTGTGAAAGCTAGGGTTTCGAAACTGGCCTGAATGTGGGGGGGCCTTTCTTCACCTAATGGGCGTTATAGGACACAGAGCCCACATATAACAAATCAGCAGTCGGTTAAAGCTGCTGATTTATTATATTTCGTTAACTGTTAATGCCAAGTTGGTCTTTTAAGGAATTTCGTAGGACTTGTGAGAAATTAACGTTTTTAATATTTGAGGCTTTGGGTAATTGGTTATTTTCTTCCACTGAAGTTAATAGCAACCTGAAGAGGCGTCAACTTCCATTTCCATGGATTCAGTTAAGGCGTCTCCTTCGATTACGCATCCTGGTAAATCGGGAAAACTACGGTATAGCCACCCTCTTCGAGGGGTAAAAGCAAGCCCCTTCCGATTTAGTTCGAGTCTTTAGGGCAAGGGGTCTCTGAGCTAAATCTAACGATAATATCAAGTAGTTCTTCCAGAAGATCCGGTGAGAGACCGGTTTTTTTTGCTTTTTGAGCTAGACGTAGGTAGGGTTGATTTTCTTCCTTGAGTGAAAACGGAAGAAGATCCTCATTAATAGAAGAGTTTCCTGAATATCCTGATTTTGATAAAGATGCTTGAATAGATTCGCTGCTAAGAAAAACGGTAGGGGAAACCTCAAGGGCCAGTGCTAAACGACTAATTGTATCAATGCCGGTGGATAGGCGTTTTCCGGTCTCTAATTGGCTGATAAGGCTACGAGCTACTCCTGACCGATGAGATAATTCTTTAGCACTGAGTCCCTTAGTTAGCCGTATTTCTTTAAGTATTTTTCCGAGTTCTGGCACAGGCTTACCCTCCTTTCTTAGATACTTGCCATTTATTTCAAGGTTCATAATAAACTTGCCAATAAATTATTATAGTAGGAAGTTCTTTTTTGGGAAAATAAAACCCTTTATGATTCACAAAATAGGACTAATCGTGATATAATGTTTAATATTGAGAATTAAAACGCTAAGAATTATTTCGATGGTGGTGGGAGGCAATGGTGCATTATGAACAGATGTATAGAATTCTATTTAATAAAATGACTGATATCATTGAGGAAATTCAGGAGATACAGCGTCAAACGGAGGAAATGTTCATGCAAGGCAAGGACAGCGAGTTTATTCTGCTGAAGGCATGCAGAAATTCAGAACAGCCTGAGAAGAAAGAATGATAATTCAACCTAGGCATCGGGATCAATAACCCGCTGCCTAGGTTGAATTAAAAGAAGGTCTGAATGATTTATATATTAAATTTGCTGATAATTGTTTGAAGTTCAAATGCCATAGTGGATAGACTCTGGGCTGACGAAGACACTTGTTCCATTGAAGCTGTTTGTTCTTCGACCCCAGCTGAGACTGTTTGAGCTTGAGCTGCTGTCTCCTTACTAATTATATCAACTTCGCGAACTGACGAGACTATCTTTTCATTTCCACCTGCTATTTGTTGTATGGTTGCAGCTATCTGTTCCATTTGAGCAGAGACACTTTCAACAAGTTTAGCAATTTCGCTAAAGGATTGTCCCGCCACGTTGACAACATCCATACCCATTTTTACCCCTTCTACGCTATCTGCCATAGCAATGACCGCTGTACCAATATCACTCTTGTTTTGATTGATGAGAGTTTCAATTTGTTTTGTGGCTTCCCGTGATTGTTCTGCCAGTTTTCTGACTTCTTCAGCGACAACGGCAAACCCACGACCTTGCTCTCCTGCCCTAGCTGCTTCAATGGCTGCATTTAGAGCCAATAAATTGGTTTGATCTGCAATCCCAGTAATGACTCCTATGATATTTCCGATTTTTTCGGAATTCGTTGATAGCTCTGTTATAGTATGTTGTACCCGGTCAGTTCCTGCGCTAATACTGTTCATTTGTTCAGACACTCGGTCTAAGGCTTTTTGACCGGCTTGTGTCGTTGTCAATGTATCGACCATGGAACGGGTTATTTCACTGGAGCTGGCAGCGACTTCCTCTGTACTGGCAGAGATTTCTTCGACAGCAGACGATGTTTCGTTTACAGCACCTGCTTGTTGTTCTGTCCCTTGGGCTACTAGTTCTATTGAAGCCGCTATCTGAGTTGAAGCTTGAGTATTTTGCTCGGCTATGGCAGTTAACTCTTCTGAGGAAGCTGCGACTTGCTCCGAGGACTGAGAGACTTGAGTAACCAGTCCGTGCAAATTGTTCTTCATCACATTGAAACTAATAGCTAACTGACCTGATTCGTCCTTTCCTAGGACAATAACATCTTCAATGGATAAATCTCCTGCTGCGACTCGTTCGACGCTCTTCAGAACCTTCTTAATAGAATTGGAGATAAGAGTCGCCACTCCAAACCCTAGCAGCAGACAGAGCAGGGCCGCTGCAATGGATATGGAAACGAGAAGTTTTATGGACTTGGCATAGTCAAGAGTATTTTGAGAATGTATAGTAGAAGCTTGTTCCACATTGAATAATGCCAGCTCTTTCAATAGGATGCTAAAGGAATCAAAATGAGGATACGCCGTATTTATGAAATATTCATAAGCGCCTATTGGGTCTCCTTGAAGTTCCATTTCGATAACTTTTATTATTTCCGTCTCATAAGAGGTTAAGTCTTGTTGTAATTTGGGAATCCTATCCGTTTCATAGGCTTCATGATGAAGATTCAGGTATTTGCTTAGTAGTTCGTCTAAAGCTTCCAATCGAGAAGTCACTTTCTCTTGCTCTGACTCTTGTGTTGCTTTATCAGTTGCCATCAAAAAATGAAACATTGCTGCTTCGCCTGCTCTTGACTGATTTCTGGCATCATTCAGATAATTGATTGCCATTAAGTCATGATTATACATGCTGTCTATATTAACATTTGCCTTAGCATTGAAGTAATAACCTATAAACCCCACACTACCTATAAATAAGGTCATGAGGGTGACTAGTGATAGAACTTTCGTTCTGATTGTCCGGTTTCTAAACCAATTCATATCAAATCAACTCCCTTTTGTTAAAAATGGATTCTATGTATTTGTTCTAAGATCTTGCCCTACATTCCATAAGATTATTTGTTTATTCATACCACCTATCTCCACTTAATCTTGCCGGTGACTACTACTAGTCCAAAGAATAGCACAGTTAAGGTAATTCCTAGTAGTTCTAAATGGCATCAAATTGAATGCTAAAAGCATAATCTGCCGTTTACTTAATGAGTCAGTAACTCATTTCTTCTGGCTTAAGGTGGTTTAAAATAACATTTTTACTCTGAAGACAATATAGAAGAGAGCCTTCTGATAAAGACTCTCTTCTATATTGTCTGATAGGCAGTATTCTCATGGGGGAACTGGCCTGAATGTGGGGCTCTTACTTCACGTATCGCTCATTATTGGACTCGGAATGAATCAAAAAAATGGGAGATGTTATCTTCAACATGAAATGGCAAAAGCAATAGAGCAAATCGGTGATGACAGCAGTTTCAAAAGCAAAGGGGCATGTGATGTTGCAATCATAGGCCTCTTTGCCTTTCATATTTTTATGTGTAACATAGAGTAATTGAGTTACATTCGTCAAAACTCTGAACCTCTTGGTAACCGAGACATATATAATAAAACAACAACTATTCCTTTTTATGGAACGAATATTTGCTTTGTTGTATAATGGAGCTATAGGGCCGTTATGTTTATGTACCCCACTTCAAAAGTTGTACTCCAGCTATCATTTGACAGAGGACGAAACCGGATACAGGTTGACGGACATATTAGAGGTCCATTTTTTAGAGATTGTAAAGCTAGCAGATTTGGATATTCAAAGAGATGAGAATGATCCCATCGTTGAATGGATGGAATTCCTAGATGCAAAATCAAAAGGAGTGATTGAGATGTTAGCCGAAAAGAATAAGGACATCAAAAAGGCCTATGATTTATTGCAGATTATCAGTAAGGATGAAAAGGCAAGAATGCTGTACGATGCCAGAGAAGCCGAGCTTCGTGACCAGCTAACGAGAATAGAGACCGCGGAGAATAAAGGCAAGGCAGAAGGGAAGGCAGAAGGAAGGGCTGAAGGGAAGGCAGAAGGGAAGGCAGAAGGAAGGGCAGAAGGGAAGGCAGAAGTAGCGAAGAATCTTTTGGACTTGGGCATGGAGATCCCAACGGTAGCTAAAGCAACAGGTATGACGGAAGAAGAAGTTAAACGGCTGAAAGCATGAACGAACCCGGTGCCTCGTGCTGACGTGTGATGTTATCTGTGTTGAATCTTACGGTACTTTTAGCAGGGGTTATGGGCAGAGTAGCCAGTGCTTTTTCTTCCATTGGTTTTCTGGGCGTGTTTACGACGAATATTATAGGTGGCCGCGGCTGGATTGCTTTTGCCATTTGCTTTTTATTTTAGTTTATTCAACGCTTCGAGGTTTCTGTTCCTGTGCTGTTTTTAGTTCTTGCCGCATGGCGGCAAGCTCTTTTACAGCCGCGTCAAGCTGTTTTTCCATTGCGCCTACCTGATTCAGAACTGCAAGAAAATCCTGCGTAGAGGGAGCGTTGTTTTCCCGCAGAATCGCTAAAAGCTCTTTCACATGCTCATTTTCCTGAATGGGGGCAGTAGCGGTTTTACTTCTTGCCATAGGGTATTTTCCTCCTTTCTCACTTCGGGTCAAGTTGTCCCGAAGTCGCATCTATTCGCTACTATCATTACCACTTGTTGCCGTAAAGCCCCTAGTTTCAACTATGGGGATATAAGGCAATTCTAGGTTCTAATTGTATTATATAAGTATGCGCAGTATAATATAAATATGGATATAAACTACAAATCTAACAATAACATTGTCTATTCATGCAAGTACCATGTGGTGTGGTGTCCAAAGTATCGTAGGAAGGTTTTGGTTGGTCAAATTGAAGTTCGCTTAAAGGAGTTGATAAGGGAGATATGCGAAGAACTTCAATCTGAACTAATAGAACTGGAGATCATGCCCGACCATGTCCACCTTTTGATAGAAGTAGATCCTCAATTTGGTGTCCATAAGGTCATTAAAACGATCAAAGGAAAAACGTCGAGAATACTCAGAAAGGAGTTTAAAGAGTTAACCACTAAATTGCCAACGTTATGGACTAATTCGTATTTTATCTCTACTGTTGGAGGTGCGCCGTTAGCTAT
>NZ_FQXJ01000014.1 GCF_900129935.1 Desulfosporosinus lacus DSM 15449
ATAATGGGCAATCTTGTCTCCAAGCATGCGATTGTATATGAATCTAGTGCATCCAAAGGTTCTTGCGAAATAGATTCGCTGTTCTTGATTAGGATATATACGGTACTTGAAACCTTTCAACATTGTACTTTCACCTCCTGTTTGCTATAATACCATTGTATACGTTTATACGTTCATGACAAGAGGGAGAATGAGGCAATGCGAAAGAAATTTACTACAATGTTTGAGGAAAGTATCATAGAACGTCTAAAGATACAGGCAATATTAGAGAAAACAGACGTTAGTAAGATATTGGAGAAGTTAGCTATAGATTATCTGGCGAAGAACGAAGGTCGCGATTCATCCCCCACCTAACGAGGTGGGAGAATTCTTGCTCCACTCAGGTTAAATTGAATTTTGCCCGAGCTGGTACCAGGGGCCAAGTTCGCTTATTGCAGCGGCTCGTATAACGTCTTGAGAGAGCCCAGGCCGGAAACGGCGACCTCCCATTGACCGTCACTCGTTTGAAGCCATTTGGCAATCTTACGCGCCGGATGGTCCTCCGGCAGGTCTTTCCGCATGACTGCATAGTAATTGATGGCAAGGGGATACTCCTTTGCCAAAATCGTTTCCGCCGTCGGAGCGACTCCGTTAAAGGCGAGGGTTTTGATACTCATTTTGCCGATCACACTCTGGGTAATCTGTATGTAGTAGTAAAGGGTATAGCCCAACGCATATGCGTTTTCCTCGCTGTCGTGGGCGAAATACCGGTATTCCTCCACCATTTGCAGCATCCCGTTCATGTCCCGCTCCATGTAGTTTTCCTCGACGGCCGAGTTTATCTTTTTGTCTCCGAGCACCAAATTCTCCAACTGCGCCTGGGAACCGGAATCGGCGTTGCGGCAAATCGGCACGATGCGCCCGTTTTTACCTCCTAGCTCAAACCAGTCGGTAATAGACATATCGGAATAGATTTTCTGCACCTGAGAGGCATCAATATTGCTTGCGGGATTGTCCTCGTGTGTGATAAACACAAGGGCTTCAGCACCGACCGGGATATATTCAAGCTCCGTTCCGGCCTTTTCCGCAACCTCCGCGACCTCTTTTGATGGATCCGGGACAAGGATTAAATCAACGTCTCCCGCGATGAGCAGCTCATATGACTTCATGGTTTTGGAGGCTTTTTCCGGAAGGCCCGGCCACCTGTCTTCCATGTTGTCAGAGGTATGGAACATCCTTTTGTAGATTCTCTGTACGAGGGGCAGGGTGGAAGTCGAGCCGTCGATGCGCGGATAATTTGCCGCTGTGATGCCGATGGCGGCGGCCTCCTCCGATGGGGTCAGAGTGATTGCTTTTGGAACCGCGCTTGGCGCTGCCGGTATCTGAGACTGTGCCGATTCTCCCAAATTCCCGGTTTCCGAACAGCCCTGTGTCAGAAAGAGGAGTATCATTACAAGCATTAAGCATATTATAACTTTCAATACCCCAGGAATTTTTAGTTTGGTTATCATCTTCTTTCCCCCTTGGTCAGTGCTCTTTCTCTTATAGCATTCGGAGTACAAATTTAATTAAAAAAACTATAGCCGCCGCAAGTAAGCTTATGATTGCAATAAAGCTATACATGGGTTGTTGTTAACCTCCAATATAAGTGTCATAGCTTATTTCCACATTTTTCCCTCAATATCCTCCCTTCGTAATTAAAAAAATCTCGCCAGCACTCTGTCGTTTTTTGCCCCATGATGATAAGGAAAGTCTTGCAACGATTCCCATTTGCATCACGAACTCAGTTTAAAAATTCGGCGGTTATGAAGTCTCCGATCTAGATTAGTGACCTCATAACCGCCGAATTTTCAATCTCCTCATATATAGAATGTACGGGCCTTTTAATGCTTAGATTTGAACTAAATATAGTTGCCCCCCTATTCTTTGACTTCTTTTGTTAAATTCAACAAGGTATGATTGAATTTTTTCAAAAGCTGCCCGAATGCTTCGCAGTCTTCAGCAGACCAATCTTTGAGAAGTTCCCCCATATCAGCCACCGGCTCAAAATACGTTCCGCCGAGTAGTTCCTGTGTAACACTGAAGAAAACCCTCTAAAAAAACTGCCCATTACTTTAGGTACTTCCCCTTTCTTTCCTCCATCGTCTTATCAAAAACCCATTCAGCATCTTCGCATACTCCCCATGCACCTGGTCATCAACCTTTGCCAGCAAATCCATCTCATAACTCAGTTCCTTGAACGCTTTTTCCAAGCTCACGAAGAAAAAAGCGATTTTAAACGTGAGCAGCTTGATCTGGGCAGCCGCCAGCTCATTACTCACCCTTTGGTAGCTCTTTAAATTCGAATTTTCCGCTAGCTTCTTATTTTCCATGGTCTTTTTCTCAACATCCAGCCATCTCCATACTTGATCAGCCCTGCTATGAATTCCCTTATCGCCAGCGATATATTCTTAACACCCAGCAATGCCCTGACGAGAATACGGGATATCAAGGTCATTGATACGACAACAAATAGTCTTTATGACCCTCCCCAGGCTTAACTGTTCAAAGGGAAAAGGAAACTGCCGACAGCGTCATAGCTGCCGGCAGTCCTCTTCACTATAAAGATTTTTTTCTAAATCAACCTGCTGCACTACCTATCTGTGGAATCACCCCTTAGTGCCTATGTAGTGGTTTTTGCGCTCAGCCTCTCGGACCTTAATGACCACAGCGTCAAGTTCGGGGCTCCCACGGATAAGAAATCGTTATAACAAGGGAAGAATGACATTTTCATTTTCTGCCATTTAGCCTATCAGTCTCAAGGAATACCTTTAAGTTTTTGGGGGAAAGATTAACATATCTTTAATTAAATGTGAGGGACGTATTGTGGAACTTAATTTTCAGAGAAATTTAAGCGCTTTAGACAGAGGAATACGTGTTGTTATTAGCTTGGTTTTATTTGGTTTAGCCGCTATGGGATTTTTCAAAGGATGGATAGCAACCGCAGCTAGTATCTGGGGCCTCTTCAACCTACTAGAAGCTGCTATTGGTTACTGAATTGTTTATGACATCATGGGTTGGTCAACCCGCGAAACTATTGAGTTGCGTTAATCTTCGTTTATCATCACAAAGGGGTTGTTTATATGTCCGGTAAGCTTAAGATTGAAATCCTTGATGATAAGAATGTGCTGGAAATCTTTGAATCGGAACCCGGTAAACTAACCTTTGTGATGTATCCTGATGATCCCAAGGACGAAACAATTCTTGAGGTTAACGTCGATACTGCTGAATTTTCATCGCTTCTTAAACGACTTCTTGATATCAGCTGAAAAATCCAGAACGACGTTGTCCCTATCGACCTCGCTGCAACCGGATTGATCCAAATAACTTCTTTCCCGTTTCTGACCACCTTCACAGCGAGCAAGTTTGGTTTCCGATAGCTAAGCTATTTATCTCGATGTCTTATTCCTTTCTCATGTGATGCCCCAGTTCTTTTTGCAGTCCGACCACCAAGGCATCAACTTTGCGGTTCTGTCTCATAACTGCTTCATCCTGTATAATCGGAATTTCATTTTTTATGGCTTCCTCAACAAGCCTGTGCAGTTTTTCCTTTTCTCTTTTCAGCCTTTCATCCAGAGATATTTTTCCCATGCTGAAATCTCCTTTTACCCCGCCCATTAATTTATTTAAGTATATACAGGATACCAGTATGCCCTGCAAATGATTAACGGAATACCGTTAAAAGTAAAATAGAAATGATTTAGATAAGATAAAGAATCGAATTCCCAAGTCTTCGGCTTGGGAATTCGATTCTATCCTCATCAATTCAGTGTGGTTATGGGGCAACTACTATAGTTCCAATTGTTTTTGAGCTTGGATTCACCCTTTCCTTCCTTTGACCGCAATCGTTGCTTCTGTCATAATAGGAGTTGATCTCAATTTAAAGGCTGCTTGGTACGAATCGTTCTTTAACGATACTCTCCCGGGTTTTGTCTAATGGCGGTGTAACCATTTTACTTTTCGTTTTCTTAGGGGGATTAATGACCAGCCTAAGCCAAGACAGCTTCTGGCACTGCCAGCTTCGTAATAGAAATTATTTACGAGGTATTTTTCATGTTAATAATTCTTTCTTTTGACATGAGAAGGTTCAATTCAAATACAGTATTAGGATATGGAGGGTTCGAACTTGACTCAAAACAAACAGCCATCTTCATTGGGTATCTGGTGGATCGCCCTTGGAGCTGCTATGTGGGGACTTGATGGTGTCTTTATCGTTTCACTGCTGCACAATCTGACATCTTCGCAGATTGTCTGGCTGGAACACGTCTTACTATTTTTCTTCGCTTTCCCTGTGCTTCTCCGGAAACGCCATGAACTTAAGCAACTTAAACTTAATGACTGGTTGGCAGTCCTCTTCATAGGCTGGGGAGGATCAGCCTTAGCCTCAGTCTTATTTACAGCCGGCTTTACTTACGGCAATCCTAACGTTGTGCTCATCTTGCAAAAAATCCAGCCTCTATTTGCTGTATTCCTCGCCACCTTAATACTAAAAGAGCGTTTGCAGAAAAACTACTGGAAATTATTCATTGCTGCACTCATCGGAGCCTACTTGCTTACCTTCGGACTGCACATTCCTTCAGCTGCCGAGAATACTTCGCAGCTCATTGGATCACTGTTTGCCATCGGAGCTGCTGCACTTTGGGGAGGATCCACCGTTATGGGCAAACACCTGGCCGGCAAAGTATCCTTTACTACTCTAACTGCTCTTCGCTTCGCCGTAGCCCTGCCTCTGTTGACAGTTATGGTCTTGGCACAACACCCAGACTGGCAGAGCATGGGTAAAGCCCTTAGTTTGACACCCGTTTGGTCTAACCTCCTATTTCAAACCCTCGTGCCAAGCCTTATAAGTCTATTGCTTTACTACCATGGGTTAGATGGAGTGAAAGCTTCTCATGCCACCATTGCTGAACTTGCCTTCCCGGCAACAGGCTTGCTTCTTAACTGGCTGATCTTACACCAGACCATTGACCTTGGGCAATGGATTGGCTTTACCATTGTCTGGCTGGCTGTACTGCAGTTATCCAGAATGAACACCAAACCGGATAAATCAGAGCTGTCCTTTGAATCATCATCTCCTCAGCCTGCCGATTTGGCCAGCAAATAATCGATTCAATACATTAGAAAACTTGGCTAGCGCCCGAAGACACTGGCTTCGCACGTATTAAATCTTCTTGCAGTATATAACGCAAGTTTATACTTTCTGACTGTATAAAAAAAACGCCCTTGTAGGGGCGTCACTCATTTTTTGCCAGTTCTATAAACCATACTATAACAGCCGAAGCGAATATGAGGAGAACAACCCATTTCATAAGGACCCCCTCTTTTCATAGACTGTTTTATGATTTATTTTATGTTTTATAATGTACGTTTGTTATTTTATATTACTTCCGCCGTCGCAGGTTTGAACGAATTTTAGTTGCTGCTATTTTTGTCAAGAAACATCCTAAAAGTTTTGTTCTCGAACTTCAAAATATGCTCTGAGATGTTCACAGACCGGACATATCTCAGGTGCTTCTCTTCCCTCATGAATATGACCGCAGTTTCTGCATTTCCAATAAACCTTGCCATCTTTTTTAAAGACTTTGCCCTCTTCCAGGTTCTCTAAAAGCTGCTTATAACGTTCCTCGTGTTCTTTTTCTATTTTTGCCACACTTTCAAATAGCTTGGCAATATGCTCTAATCCTTCTTCCCGGGCTTCAGCAGCCATTCTTGGATACATATCCGTCCATTCGCTGTTTTCTCCGGCTACCGCCGCTTTCATATTTTCAATAGTATTTGAAAGACCGCCAAGTTCTCTGAACCAAAGTTTAGCATGTTCCTTCTCATTTTCTGCCGTTTCCAAAAAAAATGAACTAATTTGCTCATACCCTTCTTTTTTGGCTATGGATGCAAAGTAGGTATACTTATTACGAGCTTGAGATTCTCCTAGAAAAGCTTCCCATAAATTTTTTTCCGTTTTAGAACTAAACTCTTCCATAAAATGTCCTCCCTCTTGTAATAGCTTATTGTAAAAGTGCTTTTAGTTATTTTATATCATTTTCAGTTTAAATCAATTAAAATTTATTACATCATCATAAATAAGAGAGCCTTCTCCCGGGCTTGTACGAAGAATCTTACGCGCGTAAGATTCTTCGTACAAGCTTCCTCCTTTCAGCAATCTATTATCTCCACCATAATCCAGGCAGCCGCTATGCTTCCATTGCCTATATATACTTCCACTTTCGGAAAAGGTTGGTTCAAATTGCACATGGTGCTTTCGTGAAAAACCAAGCCTTGCAATATATCTCTTTGTAGGCATGTTTCAACAGATGTGGAAGGAAATCTTCTTCATAAGAAACAAGTCTATTTTCTATTAAGGTCATCCATGAATCACCCTCTTTTACACATATTAACAACCAAATTATAACATAGATGGAATACGTATTACACTTTCTCCCCCTACTCTATTGATATACAAAAGTCATTTTCATATCGTTTAAAAAACTCATAGTATGTTAACATCCACGGGATTCTCGTCAAGATCATATATTTTTGCTCCCCGCAAGGCAAGTAAAAACGGCGAATGAGTTGAGATAATAAACTGGCAGTTCCAAAACCGTGCTGCATCCTCAATAAATTTCATTAATTCCATCTGCTTTAAACCATCAACTCAATAATAAAGACTGATAGACAGGCCAGTATGGAAACCTTGAACAGACTGCCGCCGCTATAAGCCAGGATTAAAGCAACACTGAATCCTGCCAAGGCGGACCATAGGTTTGCCGTCGCGCTTAAGATCGCGGGAAAGGTCATCACCGCCAGGGTGACATAGGGAACATAATATAGAAAGGATTTGAGATAGACATTCCTGATTTCCTTACGCATGAATATCAAGGGAATGAGTCTGATCAAATATGTAACGCCTGCCATGACCAGAATATAGAGATAAGTATTACCTTTCATCTGCAAGCTCCTTCACCGGAAACAGGAGTGCGGCAATTCCTGCTATCACTACCGTTAAAATAATAATTTTAAACCCTTGCGAGATTTGACTAAGGATGGGTACTTGGGAAAATAACAAACTCAGCAACATGGAGGACAAAATGATTCCCGTCAACAGTTTGTTTCCCTTGGCCGGCGGAACGATCACAGCGATAAACATCCCGTACAGGGCAACACTTAAGGCGCTGATGATCCTTGCGGGTAAAATCTCCCCTGAAACAACACCACAAAAGGTACCCAGCATCCAGCCCGGTATACTGACGCTCATCAAACCGTAATTGTAGAAAGGGTTCAGTTTACCTTCTTTGCAAACGGATACCCCGAATATTTCATCCGTAACGCCGAAGGCCACCAGAAAGCGATGAGGCCAGCCTGCTCCTGCCTCGAATTTTTGCGATAATGAACAGGACATCAGACAATATCTTAAATTAATGACCAGTTGGGTCAGGGCCATTTCCAGATAAGTCGCGGAAGTTCCGATTAAAGCCAGTGCCCCGAATTGTCCGGCTGAAGTCAGGTTGGCTCCGGACATGAAGACGGCCTGAAAGGGCGTCAGCCCGGCCTTCTTCGCCACAATGCCAAAGGTAAAAGAAACCGCGAAGTAGCCGAGAGCGATGGGGATACCGTCCTTGATTCCGTTTTTCCAGGGAATAATCTTGTTGCTCATTGAAACTTACCTCTTATCAATCCTCATATTTCTTATCATCATACTCTCCCCTCTTGACATAAGTAAAACGAATTTCCATAATGTACATATAAGAATCTCTAATGTATATGAGGTGAGCAATGAACCGCTATCAAGCTTTTATGAAAATCATCGAGACAGGAAGTTTTACCAAAGCCGCTGAGGAACTCGGTTACACCCAATCCGCTATCAGCCAGATGGTCCGCGCCCTGGAGGATGAACTCTCTACCATACTCCTTTTGCGTTCGCGCAAGGGGATCGCCCTGACGCCTGATGCCGAAGAATTCATGCCCTACATTAAAGCGGTCCATAATTCCCACCGGGAGCTTGAGGAAAAACACCGGGAAATGCAAGGACTGCAAAAAGGGATTATTCGCATTGGCACCTTTTCAAGCATTTCCAGCAATTGGCTGCCTAATTTGATCAGAGATTTTAAAGCCAGGTACCCTTCGGTATGCTTCGAACTTCACCAGGGGGAGTACACTAGCATTGCCCAGTTAATTAAAGAAGGAAGCGTGGATTTCGGCTTTGTCAATCCCGACGCTCAAGCTGTATCAGAACTCAAGACCATCCCCCTCCAACAAGACGAAATGCTGGTAGTGGTGCCTAAAAACCACCCCTTAACTCGCAAAAAGAAAACTTTACTCCAGGACCTGGTCAATGAAGCCTTTATCCTTTTAGATGAAGGTCAATTAAGCGTGCCCATGGAGTTTTTTAAACGGGAAAATCTCCACCCCAATATCCAATACCGTGTTCATGACGACTATACGATTATGTCCATGATTGAAAGCGGCTTGGGAATATCTATTCTGCCGAAACTAATCATCAGCAGGTCCCCTTATCATATCGCAACCTTGGAGCTGTCCCCACCCATTGTCCGCACCATCTCCCTGGCCTTTAAAAACAAGAAGGTATTGCCCATTGCCAGTCGGTACTTTATGGATTTCATTGTGGAGGAGTATGGAAGGAATACTCAAGTCACCTGTTGAATGGAATAAGCGGCCTGTTCAATCATATACGTGCACGATTGAACAGCCGCTTATTCGCATCAGGAATTGGCTCCGGACTTTTTATGTTCGCCGCACCTGATTTGTATTTGGTCATTTTTTGTAAGAATAGTTGGTTAAGGTCACAATACTTAAAAACAGTTTTATAAATAACTGTTATATTCTAATCCCAAAAGCATGGAGGATAAAGTAGCAGGTCACTATGAAAAAACCTATAAAATACTTATGCCAATGATCTAGCTCTAAATTCATACGTCTAACACTATCCAAGAGTGATATTTTAAATCAAACTGTGGTATACTATAGTAAAAGAGGAGCCATGTTGTTCGCATGACTCCAAATGTAACAGCCACTTAAAGAGCGGACGGCGTCAAAGAGTGCGGAATAGACCGAATCCTTAGGCAGAGGCGGTCTATTTCCGTTTATGGAATGAAAGTATTAACACTACCAATGTTGCAAATGAAATCATCAGCATCAAAGTCTGGTATACTTCCATGGCATCACCTCCCTTCGGAGGAATGCCGACCGCCCTGCAAGCCTTTTTCTGTTACAAATAAATTATAGCATACAAGCACTCAATTTTGGGTGCCTTTTATTATGTCTAAAAGGAGGTCCTATCTTAACATCTTATCAAAAGCCTCCTGCTTGTTATTCCATTTGCCTAAGAGGCGAACCATTCACTTTTGAAACCAAAGTCGTAACATGCCTTCCTAACGGACTTTCACCGGCTAGTTAATCGCTATGCCTGGCGCACCAGATAAATTTACGCTTTATGGCTCATATGACGTTTGAAAGGATAGGGTCGCTCCAATTTATCTAATTTAAGTAGCAAAACCCCGGATATAATAAGTAATCCTCCAAGCAGTTGGCTGCTTGTCAGTGTTTCTCCTAGAATGAAACCAGCCAATACGATCGTTATTGCAGGTTCCATGGTACTTAAGATAGAAGCTCGGCTGGCTCCTAAAAGAGATAGCCCTTTTTGATAACAAAAAAGAGGGATAACCGTACATAATATGGCAGTTCCAAGGCCCACGATCCACAGGTTTAACTGGGTGTGACCCAAAAAGACATTGGTCGAGGGATAAATGGCAATAGTAGCGAACAAACAAATGATGCTTGTAGAAGCGGATACAGTAAATGGATCCGCCTTTTCGCAAAGATACTGTCCAAGGATATTGTAAAGGGCATAAAATAGGGCAGATAACACACCATAAAAAAAGCCCGGCATGCTGATTTTTTGCCCTGACATATTTACAACATCTACAACCAGCAAGCAACCGAAAAAGGCAATAAGCAAAGTTACTCCTTTAACAAAGGATATTTTCTCTTTAAAAATCATGGCGGACATAAGTACAACCATTAGAGGATAGGTATAAAGCAATATATTAGTAAGGGTGGCAGACATATACTTAATGGATAGAAAGTAGGAATATGAACATCCAAAAAACAGTAATCCCTGGAGGGTTAATAAAACAAAACAAGATTTCGATATCTTGAAGCCCTTTTTTCTACTGACCAACCGGATAAAAACCATTAAGCTACTGGCTATGAAAAATCGTGAGAATAACATGAGATCCATGGTTAAACCCAGGTTATACCCCCATTTCACGAATATGGGCAAAGCCCCATAGCCTATTGCAGCGAAAATAATTAATAGATAACCATTTAGCATGTCATTATTTCCCTTCTCCTGTCACATATTACTCGATATTCAAGAGCCCCATTATAAGTAACGAACTGACTATCTGTCAAATACCTAAGAATGATACCGGGTATACACATCTTCGATTCCTTTTATTTGGGAGGCACTCCTTTTCAATAGCAATATTCTCATTTTCTAATGTATGAAGGGGTATACCATGTTCACAAGAAAATCAACGCTGAGCTAAAACTGGCCTTCTAGGCTTCGTTAAAACATCGTAATTTCTGCAAACCTGATTTAGCTCCTTTATAAATGCTAATAACTAAAACATGCCCCATGGTGGGCACATTAAAGCTCAAGCTATCCGGTTTACGTAGGCAATTTAAACTTACAGCCTTCAATATAAAAATTCGTCGGTTTTGAGGTGACTAATCTAGATTAGTGAGACCTCAAAACCGCCGAATTTTAATCACCTCATTATAAGCAGTTGGTGATTTCGGAAAAATTTTTATTCAACTAAATTGGCGTGATTGCGTGGATATTACGCTGCTTGACTGTGATTTGGGCAAGGGCTGCACGATGAATTCTAGAATATTGCATTCACTGCCACAGAAAATGAATTGATAAAGACAACTTATTGCACGAACAACTGAGAAGGCAACGGAGGCAATAGCTAACTCAAATACTTGTTATCTTTTCGGTTACAATCAGCTCTACGATCCGAGCATCGACCATCCCGCTCTTTTTAGCTCCTTTAAGATGTTCCTCAATTACAGAGAATTTCTCCAGTGGGAAGACACTGGCTTTATCCATTTCAACACATTGATAACTTTCCCTAGATACCCTTAGAAATTTATCCTTGAATTTTAAGGCATAAAGTTGTATAGCTGCTCATCCTCTCTCATTTACAAAGTAAACGTTAGTAAACAATTTACATGGCTAAAGCCTTCTGAGTTAGTTTTTCCAATTTGTCTAATCCTTTTTGAGGACTATGATTTTGTTCCTCTACCCAATCTCGTAATTTACCAATGGCTTTTCCACTAGCAATAATTTCTTTGGCTTGGTTAAACCCTGCCTTTATTGTGGCGCATTGGTTCATGAGATAAAATATCAGAGCGGCATTTAAACACACAATATCTGAGCGGGATCCCAAATCTTTGCCATTTAACAAGGCTATCATGCGGATGGCCTCTTGCTCCAGGTTATTGAGTGATGCTACCTCATCTCGATTGCCTCGCTTGATCCCCAGGTCTTCGGGAGTAAATGAATACTGTACTATTCTACCGTCTTCCTTTAATTCAGCAATAAAGGTCTCTCCCAAGTTAGACGCTTCATCCATCCCTAAAGTTCCATCTTCAGTCACTCCATGGACAACGATTGCCTTTAGATAACCAACCTCCTTCATTACCTTGGCAACGGGTTCTAACATTTCTTTTGCATATACCCCACGCACTCCGTATTTTGGCAGAGCTGGGTTGGCCAGAGAGGCCGCGATATTGAGAACCGTCCCAAAAGAAATTTGAGAAAGAATTCTTCCTAACGCTTGAGGATGAACCTTAGGACTCATCCCATTGAATATTCCGATCCCTGCCTTTTCAATGCTTTTTTTTACTATATCTGTATTGCATTCGACGTCGACACCCAGTTCTTCCAGAATATCAATGGTGCCGCAATAGGAGGTAATAGCTCTGGATCCATGTTTGGCCATGGTAATTCCATTGGCTGCAGCGATAATCGAAGCAGCCGTACTGATATTGAAGGTTTTGAAAGCATCCATTCCGGTACCGGAATTATCCACTAGGGGAAACTCCGTTTCAGAAATTACTTTTACCGTATCAAGTTCATAAATAGCCTCCCAACTTCCAGCAATCTCCTCGGCCGTTTCCCCTTTCGCTGCCAGAGCGGCTAAAAAGGCTCCTTGATGCATATCCGATTGCTCATTACGGAGGATTTGAGAAAATACTGCTTTGGATTCATTCCTAGTGATATTTTGGGCATGAATTAACCTGGCTATGATTGACCCGAATTCTTTGGCTTTTTCCATTGACATAAGAATACCCTCCTAAAACTCTACGATAATTGATGTTTCAGACATCGTTCGCACCATCTCTAAACCGCTTTGTATTTCATCTAATGAAAGTCTTTGGGTGATCATATTTTTCACATTGACTTTATTTTCAGCTATTAGTCCCAAGGCATTTCTGTTATCAGATAGAGAGCACCCATAGGCTCCTGAAACCGATAGCTCTTTGTAGTGAATCATATTGAAATCAAAGCCCAAGGCTGCATTCCCTATTATTCCACTGAAAAAGCCGAAACGTCCTCTTTTTCCTAAAGCATTTATTCCTTGGCTAAAGGCCTCTATACCCGGGCAACAGGGAATAGCGACATCCACTCCATCACCATTTGTAAGCAGCATTATTTCATTAACTAAATCTTTTTGATCTAAGTTGATCAAGTAATCAAAATCAAACTTTTCCGCATTTTTTAGTCTCCTTTCGTTGATCTCAGCAACAATAATTTTCTTTACTCCACGAGCTCTGGCTAATTTGGAATTTAAGATTCCTAAGGGTCCCGCACCAATAATAAGCATAGAGTCCTCAGCTGAGACGACTAAAGAATTTTGCATGTTGACAGAACAGGCCAAAGGCTCAGTGAGGGCAGCCTCTGCATAGGAAATATGATCAGGGATCGTCTGGATTATTCCATTTTTGACCCCTCTGGAGGGAACTAATAAATACTCAGCAAAGCCACCATGCACGTGAAATCCAATAATCTGGACAGAATCACATAAGTTATCTTGACCCCTTAAACAATAGTTACAAGTACCACATGGTATGCCGGGGGATACCTGAACCCTGTCCCCAACAGAGACCTGATTGACACTCTGACCTCTGGCGACCACAGTGCCGGCGACCTCATGCCCTAAGATCCGCGGGGTTTTTAAATCTTTTTGTCCGTGCATTAAGCATTTCAGATCCGTACGGCATATTCCACAGGCCTTGGTCTTGATGAGGACTTCTCCCGGTCCGCATTGGGGAGTCTCCAGATTTGTTAGGGTCAGCTTTTCAATAGCTTCCAGTACAGCAGCTCTCATTTTGCTCCTCCTTATAAAAATAAAAAATCCACACTAAACATTAGCGTGGATTTTCCATCATCCTCACAGGACCTTTTTGTCTCGGTAAAGGTCACTCTTATCTTAGGCAGGTCTCCTGACTCAGGATCATCGCCATTATGCCCCTTCCCCCAACTTTGGAGTGGTTGTTGGCATCGGCTAACCTATACAGTGGCGGGCCCGTCCGGGACTTACACCCGGTTCCCTATTCTCCCTTTACAGGGCACCTAAGAAAAAATTATTAATATGGTTAAAATTATATCCAAAAAGTGGATCGTGTCAAGGAGAATCCACAAGCTTTTTTGTCGTAATTGACTCCTTGTAGTTTCTCCGGCTGCAAGGTGTTCTTTCAATGTTCATTTCCGGCTTTGGATTTAAACCTCATAAGTGATCCTATAAAACTAATTATCGTACTGACCATAAAGGGTGACCGCCTTAACCATGGCAAAAACATTGATCGGTGGCGTCAGAGGGGGTAGAGCACAAGCCGGCATCAAAATATAACCACCAGAATGATTTTTCATTTTTTCAATGATTCCCCTGCTTGCTTCTAATACTTCTCTCGGAGTGCCCGTCTGTAGTAAAACAGTTGGAATATTACCACCAATAATTATGTTCTCCCCAAAAACACGGGCTACATGCTGAATGTCCATCTCGTGACCGATGGTAATAGTAGACCTCACTTCCGGTCGGATTTCTTCGGTCCAGAGGTGCAGGTTCCGAGTATGATCACCGCAGAGATGAAAGACCCATTTTTTCACACCCCTAGCTTTCAACTTGACACATATTTCCTTTACATATGGCAGACTAAACTTCTCAAAAATTTTCGGGGATACCAACGCTTGACACTCCAACGGATAGGTGGAAAAAACCGAACAGTTTTCAGGCCCAAACTCTGTTATGTATTGATCAGCAATTTGCAGGAGATAATCTGTGGCTAAACGCAACACCCTGTGCACTAACTCAGGTTCTTTATGCAACCAGCGTAATAATAGATCAAGTCCAACGATCGTCCCTGCAATACCCATGGGGGACCCACCAGGAATAGAGACTGAATAACCCTTAGCACGAGCCAATCTGGCAAACTGGTGCATCTTGCTGAAGGCAGGAGCGGTTTCCAGATCGGGGATCCGCAGGTTCTCTAAGTCTAGGGGGTTTTCTACGGCATGTCTGGTTAGTTTTGGTAAAGAAATCCGAGGAGAGGAGGGAATTTGGAGATCTCCACCGAAATCCCACCCGCTCCATTCAGGAATACCATAAGATGGTGCTGAGTCATACTGGTAGAATTCTTTCGCCCATATTTGGGCCTCAAATGCCTTTTCTGGTTCGAGATAAAACTCCCTAGCAGACATATTACTAATGGCTGCAGCATGTAGGCTCACACTGGGATTTACCGGGACCCTATCCAAGCCTTGTTTATTGCTTAAAGCCTTCATCCGTTCTAACGATGTTAAGGTAGCCATACCCATTTATCACCCTCTTTTATTGCAGTCATAATGCGGAAGAACATTTGCAATCAGCTTTTTTAGTAAGACGTGCCAACAGGGATCTATATGCCGGAAAACCTGTAACCGGATCCAATGCTAAATCGTCGGTTAAAAAGTTGACATTTGCCTCATCCCATCCATGGGGAATAGAAATAACTCTGGAATCAATGGTCTCCGTAATTTTTACTTTAAGCGTAATCCCTTTTTTTTGCCAAGACTCTACTATCACTTCCTCACCATCCTCTACTCCTAGCTCCTTGGCTAGGTCTGGGTGAAGTTCCACGAGCGGTTCTGGCGACAGTTTGCGAAGCGAAGGAATATTCCGATATCGGGAATGATAATATCCCACATTTCTTGCTCCAGTTAAAATCAGTGGATACTTTTTAGCCATTTCTGCTGTGGAGAGAGGACTAGTATAGGGTTCCACATAAACAGGCAGGGCTTCACAGCCCTGTTCCTCTAGCTCTTTACAATAAATCTCAACTTTCCCTGAAGGAGTTTTAAAGCCCGTTGTTTCATATTTTTTGAATTTATTGCTTCCATAGTCATACCCTTCGGGGTACTGTTTTAAGCTTTCTACACTTAAACCGAGGGGTTTTAATCTGAAGTTTAATGCCTCTTCCTCACTTCCCCAAGGGAAACTTTCTTGGTAGCCCATTTTTTGAGCCAGCTGATTCCAGAAGTTCCAATCTGTAAGACATTCTTCCTCTTTTAGCACTTGTGGAGACAATCCAAGCTTCTGTACGCCATAAATACTGGCGCCATTCCATAACTCAGTGCGCGCTAGAAAAGTCGACGCAGGAAGCACCAAATCAGCCAACTTAGCGGTTTCTGTCATGAAATGGTCCATAACTACCAGAAATTCCAGCTTGCATAGGGCTTCTATAACCTTTTCTGTATTGGGCCAAGTAAGGACCGGATTGCTACCGGCAACAATCATTCCCTTGATCGAATAGGGCTTTTCTGTAAGGATAGCTTCCGCGTACAAATTTGCCTGGGCTCGATGGGTGTGGTCATGAAAAAATGGATATTCCTTTTGTCCGATGGCCAATTCCTTTGATTTAGCTATGTTTTCTGGTACTAGAGAAGCAAGCTTGGCTAGCGGCACAAACAATGCTCCTCCGGAAACATCCAAGTTTCCGGTGATGGCCTGCAAAATGGCAATGGCACGCAGGGCCTGAAAACCATTAGTCTGCAGTTCGAGTGCAAGCCCTGACGTAACACAAGCTGAGGAAGATAGGGCAATGAGTCGCGCAACGTCGATTAATTTATCCGCAGGAACCCAGGTGATTTGTTCAACTTTAGCTGGAGAATAGTCTTTAACTAATTCGGTCAGCTCAGTGAATCCAATCGTCCATTTATTCACGAAATCCTGATTTATAAGCTTTTCCTGGATGATAACATTTAATATACCCAAGGCTAGAGCGCCGTCAGTTCCGGGTCTCAATTGCAAGTGAATGTCAGCTTTCCTCGCTAAGGGCGTGACTCGTGGATCTACAACCAGGAGCTTGGCACCGCTGACCAATGCTTTATTGATATCTTTCATTAAGGGTGGGCAGGACACGACAGGATCAGAGCCCCACAAAACAATACAAGCGCTATTAGCATAATCCGGGACAGGAAGTGCCCCATAAGTGAGAACATTAGCCATTGCTTTCGCAACATGACAATGACTTCCCGAAGATGAACAGTTCGGGGTACCAAACACGTTACAAAATCGTTCTAAATATGGAGTGAATTCTTTCCTCACACCCGTTTGGCCAACGTGAACGGCCACCGCTTGCGCGCCAAATCTAGCTTTAATATCGTGTAGCTTAGCTGTGATTATATCCAGAGCCTCGTCCCAAGAGATTTCCTGCCATTGCCCATCGCTAGTTTTCCTGACTGGTTTTCTAAGCCGATCAGGAGCATGTACTATTTCTGCAATGGCTTTACCTTTTGGACAAAGATGGCCCTGGGAAAGAGAGCCTTTAAGTGCACCTATTCCTACGATAGTACCATGTTCCAAGGTTATTTCTAACCCACACATTCCATTGCACATTGCACATGCTGTTTGAAATGTTTGTTGGTCGTCATCCATAGAAATACCTCCTGTATAAGAATTTTTATTGCTTATTGTTTAATGTTTTCCGGGCAGTATCTAGGAAGGACTCATTATAGATTTTTTCTTCAGGAACTTCCTGAGTAACAATACCGGCATATTCACCTAATTTTAACGCCGCTTGATATCCTGTCTTGGTATGCTTGCCATCCTTACTATACAGATCATGTTTTTTCGAGTCTGCAATACTTATGAGGAGTTCTTCTTTTCTGTCAGGGAATAGCGGCAATAAGGCATCCGCAATCTCTTCGGTAGAATGCATGTTGACCCATTGAATCCCCTTGGCGCACGCAGTTACAACCTTTTGAACTGTTTCCGGATTTTCTTTTATATATTTATCCGTCGCAAACATGATATACATTTCATAAGTCTCGGAACCCATAATCTTTTTAAACACTTCAGTATCCCGGCCATCTACTAACATTACTCCGCCGTTTGCCATTAGTTTATTAACTAGATAACCGTTAGAGCCACAGACCGCTGCAACATTACCGTTCTTCATTGCTGCTATATAAGCTGAGTTTTGCATACTGGGAAGCTGAACGTCGGTACTGGGATCTAATCCACCATAGCTCAAGCAAGCCTTTATCCAAGCGGTAGGAGAACCACTTGGGGTAGAAGCGCCAACAACCTGACCCTTCAAGGATTCAATCGTAGTAAATTTCGGTCCTTGAGCAATAAAGGCGTAGGGAAATTTTTGTGAAGTTGAAACAAGAACTTTTACTTCTTTACCGGCCTGAGTAACAATAAGTGGCATCTCAATACCTCTTAAGCCGAATTGGGCTTCTCCCGCTAGAACCGGTGCACCAGGGTCTCCACCAGTAACCGTTTGGAAATCGACTTCCAATCCGGCCTCTTTAAAATATCCCAGAGTTTGAGCCAGATAAATCGGTGCCCATAATTCCCCTCTGGAGGGTTCAGTGATTGTTATTTTTTGATGCACATTCGTTTTAGTTGCTTCAGCCGATGTCGTTTTTGTTCTAGCCTTATCGCTGCAACCTGCCAATACCACCATTAAAAAACCTAACAATACAATTAAAGATACCAAAATTCCTTTTCTTTTCATTTCAACTTCTCCTCCAGTTTTTATCAATCTACGGTTGGTCTCCACCGTAAAATCTTCTTTTCAAGAAATTTGACGAAATAATCAAGACTAGCCATTAAAATAATCAGAAGAACTATACACGAAATTACACGGGTAATATTATAGGTGCCGCCAGCATTCTGAATCATCCAACCTAAACCTTTATTAGCACCGATATATTCCCCAACAATAGCCCCCATTATGGACATTCCCAAACCTGTGCGCAAGCTCACCAAGAACCAGGGTATACAAGAAGGCCAGATAACCTTACGAATGATTTGCCATTGATTACCTCCCATCATTCTCACGGCATTAATCAGGGTTACGTCAACATTGCAGTAACCAGCATATATGTTAAATAAAAAGATGAAAAATACCATGACAGCAGACATCACAATTTTTGATTCGATACCGATGCCAAACCAAAAAATTAAGAGGGGACCTAATGCCAACTTAGGAAGACCGTTCATCCCAACAATAATAGGGAATAAAATGTTATGTAGTTTTTTATTCATGCCAAAGATAAAAGCACATAAGGTTCCAAACACTCCACCGTAAATTAGGCCATAGAAAGCTTCTTTAAAAGTGATGCCAACATGCTTGCTGATATCCCCACTAGTCCACATTTTCACAATATCGTTTCCAATCAGATTGGGGCTACTGAAAAAAAAGGTATCGACTTTTCCAGCTCTTGTGGCTAATTCCCAGATCAGGAAAAGCGCCATGACTAACAGTACCGTTTGTATCAAGGCTGGGATGCGAATGTTACGAAATTTTGCTGACATGCCCTATTCCTTCCTTACCCTTAATAACCTCTTCTTTCAATTGAAGCCAAATGGTTTTCTCAATATCCACATAATTGGCATCAAATTTGATATCCATTACATTTCTGGGTCGCGGCAAAGGGATGTTATACTCGGCTTTCACCTTACCTGGACGAGAGCTGATTAAAACGACTCTGTCGGCCAATGAGATAGCTTCGCTTAAATCGTGAGTAACATAAACAATTGTTTTCTTGGTTTCATGCCAAATTTTCAAGATGTCATCCTGCAAAATTTCCTTAGTGAAGGCATCTAGCGGACCAAAGGGCTCGTCCATAAATAAAATTTCCGGATCAATGGCCAATACACGAGCAATGGTCACTCTCTTCTTCATACCGCCTGACAGTTCGTGGGGATAACTGTATTCAAATCCTGTCAAACCCATGCGAACAATCAATTCCCGTGCCATAGCCCTGCGTTCTTTTTTCGATATGCCCCGCAATTCAAGACCGAGAGCCACATTATCCATTACGGTAGCCCAAGGTAGTAAGGAATCAAGCTGAGACATATAACCGATTTTAGGATTTATACCAACGGTTTCTACACCATCAATGAGAACTTGTCCGGAGTCGGCAGTAATCAACCCGGCCATCACATTCAAAAGTGTGCTTTTACCGCAGCCACTGGTACCAATCAAAGCAATGAACTCTTGTTCATAAACATCTAACGATACGTCATTAACTGCTAAAACTTGATGTCCATTCGATGAAGAAAAAGTAACAGTAATGTTTTTAAGTGCAAGTTTTATCTTATTCTCCGATTTGCTTTGTAGATTAATAATGCTTGTCATTTTATACACTCTCTTTTATGTTTATTATTTTACCGTAATGCGAAAAGACTTGCTGAGACCTTCTTACATCATCCTTCTCATTAAACAACTGCCTGAATTATACCAAAATTTTAATATAATTCCAATACCTAATGGTTATGTTTATTTATAACTTTTGGCAAATGTATGATGTGCAACCAACAACTACCCATAGGGTGAAAGAGAAGAATCGTAGGCAGAAATAATAAAGTTGCCTCGCTAAGCTTTTTTAAATTTGCGAGAGAAGTCTCAATGATCCTTGCGGAGAAGCAGGAAGCGATTTTTCGCAAAGAAAATAAAAAAGACGGAAATCTCCGTCGAGTCCTTGTCCCCAGATTTCTTCCTGTTTGAAAACCTGTGCTGAAAAACCAAGGGTATATAATTATTTAAAAGAGATCCGGTTTAAAAATTCGGCGCTTTTGAGATTGACTATTCTAGATGAGCCAGACTTCAAACCGCCGAATTTTTAACCACCTCATACAAATCAGCCAACCACAAATCTTCCCACGCAATTTTGCTGTCGCTTTCCGGCAGATCAACCTTACTTTCCTCATTGGAATATTTCCGCACATGAACAATCTTAATCCTCTTCCAGTCGTACAGATTTTCTCAGTAGCTTTAGGTTCTTCATCAGCAATAGATAGCCCAAGAATCCACCGAGTATATTTAAAATAACATCATCAATATCCGCCGTCCCGAGTTTTGAGATTAGCTGTATTCCTTCCAGGACAAAACTTGTTATAAAGGTAGTAATCACAATAGCTTTAGCACTATTGAGCTTATTAAAAATAAGAGGCAGCAGAAAACCCATGGGCATAAACGCTAGTACATTGCCAAACAAATTAAAAAACCAAACATCAATATTATCATCACTGACCCTACTCATATAGGTAATGATCGTTGTGAACGGAATTATATTAAACTGCAGATCCTCCCCGGAGAATCTAAAGTATTGACTGTAAGCAAAAAGAAAAGTCTATACAGCAAATAGGAAAAATAAACAAGAAAAAGTACCCCTGGGATTTTTCGACCAGCTTATTTAATCTGGAAGGCATATAAATGCTCCTCACTTTCTCGCTTTCTCGCTTTCTCGCTTTCTCTTATTTCCATATTCATATACCTTCCGGAAATCCTTAAGCACCATGTGAATGACTTATACGCTGAAGTTTTGCACCTTAATTCATGGCAAAACCCAGCCGATATCTTCCACTTAAAGTTCCGATGTACCAAAGATTTGTCTTAAGTGATGCTCCATGTGTCTCAGATAATCCTGAACCAGCTCTACGAAGGTGAAGGATTTATTATCACCTATGTCACACAAATAAACCAGTTTCTCTTCCGGGATTCTTAAGATGATTCTAAGGATATGTCTATTTAAAACCGACCAGAGGGAAATAATCTCATCGAGAGGCATGTATTGATAATCCTGAATCAGGACCCAATTGTTTTGGTCATAAGGCACTATCACAAAAGGCTGCTTTTCAAACTGAATTTTTATGAACCTATGATGATTGTTAGTAGCGGAATCACATAAATGGCCCAATATTTCCTTTTTCGACCACCTGCCTTCTATGCGGACTGAAAATTCTTGTTCTGAATACTGTTTGACCTTGGCAGGTACTGATTGAATTAAGTAGTTAAGCCTTTCGTTAATATCTCTCATATCCTCCCTCTTCTTTCTTCTCAATATTCTGGGCAAGCAATCGATTACCTAATGTATATACCATGCCAAGCATGGTTCAGGTTTTGCTTTATAACATTTGTCATTAATCAAGTTACCTACGTCCGGTTTATTTATCTTTTAAGAGTATATTAAGCTCTTCTATTTCTGTTGATAACTCTCTGTTTTCAATAGAGTTTTTCACGAGTACATTAAGAGATAGACTTTTAAATAAGGGGTTGTAATTCCACATAGGTGGATGTTCCTGACTTGGTGAACTGAACCAGCTCAGCCCCATCGGCCGAGATAAAATTTTCATCGCCCTGCAATTTAACCTCTGTAAATGGTCTTTTACTGTCAAAGTCGTAAAACTACGCTGCTCAGGACGATCAACCCTCATTGAGGAAGAAAACCGGACCAGAGTATTCTGTGAGATCCTTTTTCCGGGGGCAAGTCCGCTCAGCAAATTCCCTTAACAAGATTAAAAAGGACATCGGCCTGGTTTTCCCTGTAGCCTCTGCCCTTTCCTATGTCCATTTATAATAATCTGGCCTATGCTTTGAACTATCATGGCGTAAAAGGCAAAGTACAGACACACATTGAGGATGCCTTTACTTTTTCTTCTTATTGAGTGCTTTCTGCTTAAGCTTCCGCAAAACATAAGTCCTCTCAGTCAAATTAAAGAGAGGACTTATGCATAGTCAAGTCAGGAAATTTTTCAGACATATACTATCCGATATTCCCATCTCTATAAAAACATATCAGTCAATGCTACCTTCAGTCCCCTGAAATATCCTGACTCAACATAGTCATGGGCGCCTTTTTGAAAGGCCGTGCTGTCGGTTATTTCATTTTTATCAAGCATATAAATATATACCAGATTATTTTTAGGATCAACCATCCAGTATTCCTTAATACCGCATTGCTTGTAAAGCTCCAACTTTTTAAGAGTATCCTTACTTCTACTAGAGGGTGAAAGAACTTCAACCACCAGGGTTGGAACTCCTTTGTACTTACCGTTTTTGTCCATCTTATCCCTGTCGCAGATAACGATGATATCAGGTTGAACAACACAAATGTTGTCCTCAGCCTTAAAAAGGGTAATATCAAAAGGCGAAGTGAGGGGGATACAATTTATATTATTTTTAAACCAGTTATAAAAGGTTCCATGAATTTCGTTAACAGCATATTGGTGCTCGAAAGAGGGCGACGCGAGATTATAAATAACGCCGTCAATCAACTCAAACCGCTGCTCGGAAGCTTCCACGAGTTCCAGAAACTCCTCATAAGTCACTCTTCCCTCACGAGTTTGATATTCTGAGGCGCCTTCTGCCACGAGGCTTTTATTCGGGGCATCGCATGACAGAATTCTGGCAATATCCCTTCCATTTTTGGTCACAATTATTTCTTCGTTGACCTCCGCAAATTTTAGGTATTTGCCAAAATTATTCTGTACTTCCGTCGAAGGAACTCTCATAATAACCCCTCCATTTTAGCTATATATATTCCATTATCCATATATTTAGCTAATCGGTCAACAATCATCTCGGAGTTAGCTAATAGTCGCAATACCATTCCTCTCGCTGTCGTGTGGTTGGACATAAATTTCTCATGACCTTAAAGTGGGGCAGGCTTAACGTCCCTCTTTTTACATTAAATGATGACGGTATTCATAAGAGCGTAATGCAAAAAAAACTCTGGCCAGCGAAGATGCCACCATAATACCGGCTGCTATGGCAACTGCAATACTTACTGTATAAGAACCATATTCGGCAAACTCTCCGAACTTGCCATCGATGGCATAGCTCATTGTGTAGTATAAGGCCCGACCAGGAACTAGTGGAATTATAGCTGCTGTTAAAAAAGTAGTAGCTGGCGTTTTCTCGATGCGGGCGCATATTTCCGAGTAAAAGGTTACTATAATAGCCGATACGAAGTACTGCATCATTTCCCCGCTTAGCCAGAAACCACCCAGTAAGTATATCACCCATGCTAACATACCACCTAAAGCAGCATACCCTATTTTCCTTCCTTTAATATTGAACAGAATCGAAAAACCAAGTGAACCCATAAAAGCCGTAATGATTTGATATGTATGGATCATTTAAACATGCCTCCAACAAAAACTGATACCAAACCGAATCCAAAAGAGATGGACAAAGCTACAAGAATAGCTTCAGAAAGTCGCAGTAGGCCTGCTATCGTATCACCGCTTATAATATCCCTTATTGAGTTTGTGAGAGCCAATCCAGGTATCAGCAGCATGATATTTCCGATTGCAATCTTATCGAAGCTATGACCTATCCCGATTCTAACTAGCAGAAACCCCAGCATGCCTACAACGAACGAGCATAGTATATTTACAAAGAAAACATTCTTATCAACTCTTTGGATAAAAGTGATTGCTAATTTCAATATCATGCCGATAACCGCAGAAACAGCTACATCATTCAAGTCGCCCCCATAGAAAATCGTGAACGATCCAGCAATCATACCATATACCAAATATTGGACAACCGGACCATACATGCGTGTAGTACCTATTTTTTCTATTTCGTTTCTAATATATTCTGCCTCGGGTGTGTGTGCACAAACGTGGTAGGAAAGATTATTAAGCCTATCCAACTTATCAAAATCCGTTGAGTATTTTAAGATCCTCCTGGTTTGAGTGAGATTATTTCCGCTTTTCAAATGAATAGATACGACGATGCTAGACGTGATAGTAAATACATCCACCCGCTTTGCATCATATGCTTTGCAGATACGACTGATGGAGTCCTCCACGCGATTTACTTCAGCACCGCTGACAAGCATTTGCTCTCCAATATCCAATATATAACTTAGTAATTCTTTTGTAAGCATATCATTTAATGCCCTTTCAGGTTTTCTACGCAATCTGAAGTCATATTAATTTTACGTTTCTTAAGTCACGGCCCCCTGTCAACGGTGGCTTGATTTTATCACTACAGGGGTCTGATACCTGGTGCGCCTGAAGGTGTGGATCGTGCATAAGGTGCTTAGTATTTAAGTTAAGTATAAAATAATCCCTTCTTTAATTCCATTGTTTTATTTTAACTTGTTTGTATCATTATGTCTGCCCTTTTCTTCGATAAGAAGGATAATGAATAAAAAGCTATTTCTGTGTCTTGCATAAATTACTATACGTGCACAAGATCTGCTCATTACCATATTATGTAATATTATATCTAGAAGGAGTTGATCGTTATGTTTGGCTTTGGAGTACTTCCCTTTGCTCTTGGTTTTGGTTTAGGGGCTGCTGTATCGAGACCTCGCTATTACCCATCCGTATATTACAATGCCTATGCACCCTATCCCTATAGATGGTATTAATATCAAAAGATAAGCAACACTTCGGTTCGCAGTTATCTTCTAAAAATACCTTATAAATCTTTTGGGAATAAACGAAGTAAGGGAGAGAGTCTATCCCTCTCCCACTTCATATGTATTCTTCATTTTTATATAATTCGGTGTACTTTTCATATCCATAGTACTAAAGTCCTTTCATTCTATGATTTTTTCCCAATCAGAACCTGCCTCCGCATTCTATTGGCGCTTTTAAGACTTTTATGAAATTTTTCCGGCAATATAATAGCCTGTAAGAACTGCGATAGGCACCATTACTAGCCCCCCCAACCATGAGTGTGTCTTAGCTACCACCACAACCCCACGAATAAACTGTCCCGGCAAAGCCATAAGAAATATGGCTTCTAAGCCTAACAGTTTGCTCCCTGTCAACATCTTCAAAGAAAATCCCCTTTAATTTAGCTAATTTATATAAGAGCAAAACAAACTCTAATATTGTTACGAAAAAATGGAAACGCTTAAAGCATTTCCATCATTCCAACTATTTAGAATGTATTAGTTCTTCCTTACCGACTCGATAAGACTCAGCCAAGATTTGAACCGTGTGCAATACTTCTTCGTCAAATCCGGCATTTTCGACCCCACTTTGCAGCTGCAACCGACAAGCCGGACAACCCGTTGCTACTGTATCCGTATGGGTCGTCTGGATATCTGCTGTTTTGCGATCAGAAATTTGTCCGGAGAGATCCGGGTGTACAAGGCTGAATGATCCAGCCATACCACAACAGCGACCCGGCTCTTTCATTTCAATCAATTCCACACCGGGAATGCTTTTTAAAATTTCCCGCGGTTCTTTACTAATCCCCTGTCCACGGTTTAAGTGACAAGGTTCGTGATACGTCACTTTACGCGCTACTCGTCCCAAACCTTCTTTCTTAAAGGGAACTTGATGAATCAGGAACTCAGAAATATCATAGGATTTTTTAGCCCATTTATCCGCCAAGGCTTTAAGTTCGTGATCATTTTCCAGCAGCTCTCCAAAAACATGCTTCCAAGCAGTACCACCGGAAGAACAGGCGACAACTAAGGCATCTGCCCCCATTCTCTCAAAGGCCCGCAAATTGCGTTTAGCCAAAGTACGTGCTGAAGCCACATCCCCATTGACCGAGGCTGGGATACCACAACAAGCCTGGAACTTAGGAATGACCACTTCGATGTCATTTTCCCTAAGCACCTCGATGACCGCTCTGCCGATGTCCGTGTAAAAATAGTTGATCATGCAGCCCGTGAAGAACCCAACTCTCAGCTTGGGGTTTTTAACCTTAATCACTGCAGGGAACTCGGAGCGCAAGGTCTTCTTGGACAACATGGGGAAGACTTTCTCCTTACCTATCCCTACATCCACGCGCATACGTGCTAATTTGCTGTGTCGATTCGGTATGTTTTTTAAGGCAACACCCTGGAAGATACTTCCCGCCTTCATCCCGAAATCAAACACTCGCTGCATCTTCAAGGCAGTAAAGGCTATTTTTTTGGCCGGCTGCAGCCCTTTTTTACGGACGGATTCCGCTCTTGCTGCCAGAATAATTTTATCAAACCGGACCCCACAGGGACAGTTGGTATTACAAGCCATACAGGTCGTACACAGGGAAAAACGGCTCCCCAAACCCTTAGTCATCTCTGTTTCGCCCGAGAGAATGTATTCCGCTAAACTAATCTTTCCCCTGGCAACTCCGACTTCTTGGCGTGTTTCCTTGTAAATGGGGCATACCGCCATGCAATTGCCGCATTTCATACATTTATGGAGTTCTTCGGCAATCGAATCCAGTGAATCATATACGGACACGATCAGTCCCTCCTTACAATCTTCCCAGGGTTCAGCAAATAGTAGGGATCCAGGGCTTTTTTAATGCGCCGCAAGGCCGCCACGCCTGCTTTTCCAAATTCCCTGTCAAGATATTTCATTTTGGCGATACCAATCCCATGTTCACCGGAAAGGGTTCCTCCCAGAGCCAGCGCCGTTTCGAAAATCTCGTCCACTGCCAGGTGCACTCTTTTCATTTCTTCTGCGTCGCGTTCATCTGTTAAAATTGTGGGATGTAGATTTCCATCTCCTGCATGCCCGAAGGTAGCAATTTGCAGATTGTGTTTTGTTGCAATACTCCGGATTGCTTTAAGCATATCAGGAATCTTACTCCGGGGAACGGTGGCATCTTCAAGTACGGTGGTCGGTCGTTTTTGAGCGAGAGCAGGCAGGGCGCTGCGACGAGCCAACCACAAAAGGTCGCGCTCTTTATCGTCTTTAGCTATTTTTAACTGAACGGCTCCTTCTTCTTTCAAAATTCGTTCCACTAAAACAGCTTCCCGTTGGACAACTTCCTTGTAGCCGTCCACTTCACATAAGAGGACCGCTTCCGCGTCCATGGGGAGTCCCGCATGCACAAAGTTTTCCACGGTCTGAATCGTCACATTATCCAAGATTTCCAGTGTCGCCGGAATAACTTTATTGCGAATAATGGCTGCGATGGCCCTCCCGGCTTTATCGACGTCATCAAAGACCGCTAACATGCTCTTACGTGCTTCCGGAGCCGGAATGAGTTTGACGATTATTTCAGTGATAATCCCCAAGGTTCCTTCTGCTCCTGTAAAGAGAGCCACTAAATCATACCCTGTCACGTTCTTTACCGTTTTTCCTCCCCAACGAGTGACTTCTCCATTCGCCAAGACCATTTGCAAGCCCATAATATAATGTTTGGTTACACCGTATTTCAAACCGCGCAATCCACCCGAACACTCCGAAACCGAGCCACCCATAGTTGCCGTGGTGACTGTACCGGGATCCGGCGGATACAATAAGCCGTGTTTCGCCGCTTCATCATTGAGAGCCTGAATGATCACCCCAGGTTGAACGGTTGCCGTTAAATTATCCTGGTCTACTTCCAGAATTTTGTTGAGATGGAGCATGGAGAGAACCATACCCCCTTCAATGGGAATCGTCCCCCCACTGAGGTTCGTTCCGGAACCACGTGTATAAATAGGGACACGGTAACGCAGGGCGATTTTCACCACATCTGCCACCTGTTCTGTCGTTAGAGGTGCAACCACAACATCCGGCTTATGATGTTTCATCGCCGCAGTTGCGTCATAAGCATAGGTCAATAAGTCTTCCTGCTCTGTGAGGACATATTCACGGCCGAGCACTCGAACAAGTTCTTCCAAGACTTCACGAGCTAACATCCTTATCCCTCCTTTATAACGCTTCGAATATGGTACGCCTGTCAGACCACTTGGTTATGTAATAATTCAATTTAAGCTAAACTTTAATAAGTACTATACCGAACAAACAAAGTGGGAAGGGGCAAATACTACCTCTTCCCACAAAGTCATGCTACAAACAAGCAACAAGAGATATAATTTAAAGTTCTATTAACTTAGAAATCACAGCATCTCACTAAAACTTTGAACTCTGGTTTTGGTCTGTTCAAAGGATGTTGTTTCCAGGTCAATTTCTATAAATAAGCTCTTAATTCCGGCTTCTTCAAACTGTCTATAGTAGATTGGATAGTCAAATTCTTCAGGGTCACAGAACTTCATCATGCAAACCACAACTGCATCTGCCTTAGATGCTTTAACCATATCCATCAGCATGGGACCTCTTGATTTTTTCGCATCTGTAGCAAGAGAACAACCATCGAATTCCTGCCACCATTTAGCCAATCTATAGAGTGGGTCTGTACCTGACGGAACATCATTTCTGAACAATCTGGATTCCTGTGCCAAGTCGTCTGCCACAACACCAAAACCGTTATCTTTTAAAATGTCTAATACTTCATTTGGTTCAGCCATAATTCCTGTTAAAACAACCTTTTTGCCTGTAAAGGCTTCCACAGGCAAGGATTTAAGCGCTGAATTCAATTCTTTTACCAAAGCGGTATGTTTAGATTTTTCCATAAAAAATCTTGCTTTGATAATAGCATGACGTTTTATGGGATCAATAATGTTAGGATAATTAGCAGCTATGTCTGTAAATTCACGCATTACTTGACGATTTTCGTTGTAAATTTCAATGCTATTGTTTAGTGCCTCATCTGAAATCTGAACACTCAATATTTTTTCCAGTTTTTCACGAACAAGCCTATATTCCTCAGCAAGAAACTTATTTGCTGCTTCAAGTTTTCTGTTTTGAGGATGAGTAAATACGATGACAGGTGATGTTCCTTTCCATTTTTGGCTAAGACATTTTAAAGTGTCACAAGGAACGGGGAAAAGTACAGCTTCTAAATCGTCGTATACCCCTTCAAGCTGCATTTCCATAACGGATTGCATAATTGAACAAGCAAAGGGAGGTAAATAGGCACGGGCTTTAGAAATACTTTTTTGTCCTCCCCAAATACCTACCGGAAGAAAACCTGCAGCATGAATTATTTCTTCGGGAGCATAATAAGGCATAACCCCTACCGATCCTTTGCCGGTTTCTTTCTTATAATCTTCCATGGCCTTGCGGGGATTATTTGAAATTGAAGATAATTCACTGATAATAGTTTCAATTCTACTCATTGGAAACTCCCTCCTTATTCTGCTTCATCATTTCATCTAAGGCCTGGATACGTGTATCAAACTGAGCAGGAGAAAAGTTACGAGGATCAGTTTGGTCTCCATCAAAGCTTACATAGGGTAAATGATTTTCTTTTTGGAGCATATCAGCAGTTTCTACATTCAGAAAACTCATGAGCTTACAGCTTCTGTTCTGATGATAAATAACACCGTCACACTTTCCGCCGCTAATTACGTCACTAAGAACCTTAACTTTGTTATCGAGACAAGTATTGATATAAATTCTGGTATAAGATTCCGCCATTGAACTCATATCCCCGGGTGTATAAGTAAGATTCCAGAGACCCGGATAGGCTGAACCTGTCATTATATTGCCAAGATTCTTTAAGCCTTTAAATGTATGTCCCAGGTGCGGCCAAACAGCTATGCCCTCCCAAGTTACCCGCTTTTGTTCATTTCCTTTAAAGGCGAAGATCCCCTTATTAAGATTTTCTTCAAGTTCATCGGCAAACTTTTTAAAGGTAATTTCTGCGTAGTCTTTACTCCTTGCACAAACGATCAGGGCCATATAGTTGAAAAGATCAAAACCATTTAAAGGGGATGGTTTATGTGATGACAAAGAAGCAATTCTGTTCCATTGGGCAACAGAACGTTGGGTTTGTTCCTGTACTTTTAAAAATTTGTCGTAGTCGAATTTCTTGCCGCAAATTTCCTCAAGCTGAGTAATAGCTTCCTTAAACTGTTCCGCAATATAATCCTTGGCATACTGTGGAATGGGCATTGTATGATTAAAGGGAACATCAATGATGATGCAAGGAATATTTAATTCAACGGCAAGATTCTCATACCACTTAAGCAAGGTGTTACAAATGTTGTTACAGGTTATGACAAAATCGGGAAGGGGTATTCTGGCCGCTGGGGATTTTTCAAGCTTTTCCGGTGTTATTCCTGTTAAAGCCTCTTGTTTTAAAAGTTCCATATAACCCAGATTTACTCTTGCATAGGAGCAAGTATCTACGTTATAGCCTTTTTCATCGGCAACTTCAAGCACATCTAAAGCACCTTTTCTGGCCCCAATACCCGCAGCATGGGTTTCAGGATATATCATCGCTACATCCATAGCTACACAAAACTCCGAAGGAGCAACGGATGCAGACCAACAAACAAGTTTTCCTTCTATTTTTGCCTGTCTCGCTTCTTCATACAATTCTTCCTGATAGAAACCTAACAATTCTTTGGCACTCATAGTTGTTGTATCAGTCATCTCTCATACCTCTTTCCTTTATTTATTAGCTCCCCTAACTTCTTCGAAGGCAAATATAACAGCTGCCATAACTTCTTCGAAGGCAAAGATAGCAGCTCCAAGGGCAGCTGTAATTTGTGGATTAGGAGCTACAATTACAGGTTTTTTTAGTTCTTTGCTTATTGCTCGAACAACCCCTAAGTCCTTAGCAACACCTCCGCACATAACAATGTCCTCTTCCACCCCACATCTATAAGCAAGTCCACAGGCTTTGCTAGCAACTGACTGGTGAACCCCTGCAATAATATTCTCTTTAGCAACTCCGTTGGAAAGCTGAGATATTACCTCAGATTCAGCAAAAACTGTGCAAGTACTGCTGACCGTGGCAGGTTCTGTTGCCCGAGCATCGTATTCTGCCATTTCATCAAGATTAACTTCAAGTACTCGTGACATAACATCGAGAAAACGTCCTGTTCCGGCGGCACATTTATCATTCATAAAAAACTGCTTAACGCCGCCTTTACTGTCAAGTTTAATTGCCTTAACATCTTGACCGCCGATATCAATGATTAATTTTACTGAAGGAACTAAAAAGAAAACTCCCTTAGCCTGACAACTGATTTCGCTAATTTGTTTGTGTGCTTCTTCCACAGAAGATCTTCCGTAGCCGGTAGCAATAATTTTAGCCATGTCTTGCAATTTAAGACCTGCTTTGGAAAGAGCTTCATCCAGTACACGTTTAGGTCCTGTAGAACCTGTTCCAATCTGAATTACTTCTCCAGCGATAATCTTAACTCCATCTTCAAGTATTACAACCTTTGAGGATGAGGACCCAATATCAATCCCCATTGTAAACATCTATTAATCTCCCTCTTTGATTATTTTTTCAAGTTCATTTTTTCTTCACTAAAAAGTCTTGAGTCCATAAGCTTAATATTTTTGTCAACCGTAGGGACAAAATCCATTAAATCTATAATTTGTGTTTGAATGTCAATTCCGGGAGCAACTTCTATTAAGTTAAGTCCTTCTTCTTTTAATTCAAACACAGCTCTTTCAGTAATATATAAAACGGGTTGTTCGCATTTGATGGCATATCTTCCGCTAAATGTAATCTGTTCAACTTGTTTAATAAATTTCTTTTTCTTTCCTTCTTGTTCTATGATTAACTTGCCATCTTCAATTCTTTCTTTTAAGCCTCCTGCTGTAAATGTACCGCAGAAGAATACCTTTTTGGCATTTTGTGTGATATTGATAAAACCGCCACATCCCGGTATTTTGGGGCCGAATTTACTAACATTAATGTTACCCTCTTCATCACATTCAGCTAAGCCTAAAAATGCCATGTCCAGACCGCCGCCATCATAAAAATCAAACTGACTATTTTGGTCAATAATAGCGTCAGGATTTAAAGCAGCACCAAATCTAGCTCCACCTTGAGGACTGCCACCTATTGCCCCTGATTCAACAGTTAATGTCATATAACTTGCTATTCCTTCTTCACTTGCAACTTGAGCAACATACTCAGGTGTTCCTACACCTAAATTAACAACTGTATCCTCTACCAATTCCATAGCTGCTCTTCTGCCAAGAACTTTTTTAATAGTCAAGGGGGTCATTTCCACACTACCTTCAGGTGCTCTTACTTCCCCACAAAGTGCTGGATTATATTCATGTCCAACACTTTGTTCATGATCTTTCATATCAACTACTTCTACAACAGCATGAACATAAATGCCGGGTATTTGTACCAGTCTGGGGTCTAAAGTACCGCCTTTTACAACCTTTTCCACTTGAACAATTACTTTTCCACCATTATTTATAACTGCCTGTGCTATAGAGGTAACCTCAATAGTAGCTACTTCTTTTTCTAGGGTTACATTACCATATTCATCCGCATAAGTACCTCTAAGGAAGGCGATATCTATAGGAAATGCTTTGTAGAAAAGCTTTTCTTCATTGCCGATTTTTATAACTTCTACTAAATCTTCTGTCGTCCTGGCGTTTATTTTACCTCCGCCATTTCTTGGATCAATAAAAGTACCTAATCCAACATGTGTAATTGTACCGGGCCTATGACCCGCAGCATCTCTAATAATATATTCCAAAGCACCTTGTGGTAAGTTATAACCTTCACATTTGTTAGCTAGACACAGTTCGCCTAACTTTGGAGCAGTATTTAAATGACCTGCTATTACTCTTTTAACCAAACCTTCGTGAGCAAAATGATCACCGCCTGTGCCGTTCCTGCTGCCTTGTGATGCTGGATAAAACAAAGTAATATTTTGAGGATAGCCAGTCTCTAAAAATTTCTTTTCTATAGCCTTGAAAAGTGCTTCCGGAAGACTATTTCCAACAAATCCACTGGTACAAAGAGTGTTCCCATCTTTAACTAAATCAACAGCCTCTTCTGCTGTCAGAATAATAACCTTCTTCATATTACGGCCCCTCCTCCAATGTTATCCTCAGTGATTTAACCTGCCCCGCAAATTGCGGGGCATTTGATCAGGATATTCCGATTATTAAGTTAATGTGGACACGTCAGTCGTAATTCCGTTAAATTTTAAAAGTGGTTGGAATACTTAAACAGTACAAATGAAAATGGTATGGGATTGCCACCAACAAAAGCTAACACAGAACTTCCAGGCTTTTCTCTGTTGTTTACACTTCATCAAGTCAGGATTAAAGGCATCTGTCCGGCCGGAAGGATCTGAGACTAGAATAGTGAAATAATTCCCAAATGGTAGAGATTGATCTGAACCAAAATATCATTTAGAGAGATCTCCTCAATAAATTAATTCAATATTCAAAAAAATAGTTGACTTGATTATAAGACTAGTCTATATTTAATAAGTACGGGTCAATTTTCTGTTTTAAGGCAAACTGAACATGATATGATAATACCGTCCCAGTCTTAATTAGTAACTGAGAAAAAATATAATTTCGCTTATAGGTGATAGATAGGAGCGTAATAACAGCGACGTTATGGGGACGTGTATCCATTCCACTTGCTGCCTTGGATTCATGTTGCAAACTATTTGGTAGCAGTTTTCTTTTAAAAATAGTCCTCTGCATAAAGGTTTATAAATCCACAATTTAAACACACAAACTTTAGTATCTTTTGACTTTGGGGACTAACAACTACTTCACTATTCTCAATTAAGGTAAATACACCATCTCTTGTTATGATATCCACCTGTTTTATTTGTCCAGAGTGACATGCAATACACTCTTTCATTCATTCTCTCCTTTCAACTTAACGACATCACTCCATAAACCGTCGGTTGGGCTTAATATTTCCTTCTTCATCATTGCAACCTCGAATTTCAGGAAATCTCATTACTCAAAATGGAAATTTATTTAAAAATCTCTCCCGCAATAATCATTCTCATTATTTGATTTGTTCCTTCATAGATCTGAGTTATCTTAGCATCTCTCATCATTCTTTCAACATGATAATCCTTCATGAAGCCATTTCCGCCAAGCATCTGAACGCATTCCACAGTTACATGCATGGCTGCATCTGTACAAGCCATTTTTGCCTTAGCCGCTGAAACTGCATAAGGTCTTCCTGCTTGTTTATCAAGAACTCCTTTATACAATAGATACTTAGCTTGTTCTATTTCAATTTCTAATTCAGCCATTTTAAATGCTAAATACTGATTCTTGAATAAAGGCTTGCCAAACTGGACTCTATCTTTCAAATATTGTTTCGCTATCTCAAATGCTCCTTCTGCAAGACCAAGTCCTTGTGCTGCCACTCCGAATCTCCCACCATCAAGAGTTTTCATTGCTATGCCAAAACCTTTTCCCTCTTTGCCCACTAAGTTTTCAACTGGGACCATACAGTCTTCAAAAAGCAGTTCTGAAACTTGAGTAGCTCTTATCCCACATTTGTTTTCAATAGTGCCTATTGAAAATCCCGGGAAACCTTTTTCAACAATAAACGCTGTTAATCCTTTTGTTCCTAGACTTATATCCACTGAAGCAAATACTAAGAAGGTCTCTGATAGAGGGCCATTTGTAATGAAGCATTTGGATCCATTTAATATATAGTGATCTCCATTTTTTTTAGCTGTAGTTCTTACACCTGCTGCATCTGAGCCCGCATTTGGCTCAGTTAATCCGAAAGAGCCAAATTTCTTTCCGGAACATAGATCTGGAAGATATTTTTTCTTTTGTTCCTCTGAAGCGTTTTGAAATATTCCTCCTGCACAGAGAGAGGTATTTACAGAATATGAGATACCAACGGCACTATGCACCTTGGAAATTTCTTCTACGGCTAAGATGTAGGATAAATAATCTCCGTCGGAACCACCATATTCTGATGGGAACGGTAAGCCCAGCAAACCCATCTCACCCATCTTCTTATAAAGATCTACAGGAAATTCACTTTTTTCGTCGCTCTCAAATACGATAGGTAAAAGTTCCTTTTGGGCAAAATCTCTTGACACTTTCTTAATCATCTCTTGCTCTTCTGTTAAATTAAAATCCATTTTTAATTGCCTCCTCCTGAATTTTAAATAGCCTCTCGGCATTCGCCGAGGCAGTCGGGATAAGGGTTTCCTTCGTCAAAAATGGCGTTGTGCTCGATCCCGAGGTATTGATAATCTCTGTGCCACCCTTTGTTCTAAAACAAAATACGGACAGACCTACCACACCCACTCGAAGGAGAACTTACGGCTGTTCCCTAAAACACTGCGTGATTCAGACAAATGGAAGTTGATTTACTAACGCCGCTCATCCATTGAGCGCTCGAACAAGCGTGAAAAAAGATCAATTACAAGTTGGAAGCCGAACGGCATCGTTCTACTAAAATGTGGCACGTCCGCCTCTACGACATTATGATGTGTCAACACATGGACGCTTGGTATTCTCTACTCGAAAGAAAACTTCGCTGATCTTAAAGCATTAATTTCTCCCAAGACTGCTTAACGATCTTTTGTGTTTTAAAAAAGGAAGACTGTGACGCTTATTTGTCATTTTCATCTTTAATAAGCATCGCTGTTTACCACATTTAACGTTTCCATAACGAATACTAAAATCCCATATCATCTCCTTGAATTTACAATTTAATAAATATTCAAACATGTTTGATAATTAATATATTACTTGCTAGCAAATAGTTTGTCAACAAATTAAAATGTATAAAATTGTATAAATATGTATATTAATAGTAGTTTAGGGTTCAATGTTCCTTCCGAGAAATTCCAAGTTAAATTAGCCAATTAAGCTGTTAACTACACTATGCACGTCTCTTTCGAGGCATATCAAACTCCAGCCGTTGATAGTCTTGGATTTTTATTTATCCTTTAAGAAAATCATTCTTCACCTCTGACGCTTTGTAAACTTGATTGACAAAATTAATAAGTTTGAAATATAGTGGTTATATGACTAAAGAATAGAGGAGCAGTAATTATGGAAATGGCTGAATGTATTAATTTCTTACTAACTCATGCACAACAAAAAGTTTTTAAATATTTAAAGTCAGAACTTGAACCGTTTAACGTAACGCCTGTGCAATATGGAGTATTACAATGTCTTTGGGATGAGGGCAGTCAAACCCCCAAACAAATTGGGAATGTTTTGAGTTTAGATGGTTCAACTATCACTGGAATCCTTGATAGATTGGAAAGTAAAGCATTGATTATGAGGAATATTGGTATAACAGATCGGCGAACCTTTAAAGTTCAATTAACTGAAAAGGGCTCCAACTTGCGTGAGCCAATAGGTAAAATTATTGAAGAAGTAAATATAGAAGTATTAAAACAATTTAGTCCTGAAGAACAAAATCAATTAAAGGGAATTTTAAAGCGAATTTAAACTAAAAATCTGCTTAAGCTATCAATGACACCTAAGCTTTCTCTATAATACAGAGGGCTTTAAGATGCCAAAAGGTTACATAATTATTAAAATTTTACACTTAAAGATTTTTTTCAAGTACAGCTTGGTCAAAAACAAAAAATCCACACTATTTATTAGCGTGGATTTTTTATCGTCCTCACAGGACCTTTATCTCTCGGTAAATTAGATACCCTAATAAGGGTGTACGCATGCCTCTTTATCTATAGTAGTGGAACGCTATTATTAGATTAGCTTTCTCTTCTATTCACAGGTAAGAGTACCGGCGCTAGGATAGACCAATTCAATCACTTGAGTTTTCGCATTTGTAATCGCATTTTTGACATTGCGAATGGATATACTCGCTGTTCTCCCTGTGGTATGCCCCCGACCATCTGCAAATGCTTTGCAGAATGGGTAGAACGGATCTTCCCTTATCCGTCAGGCAATATTCCACTTTCGGCGGAATTTCATCAAATTGCTGTCTTTGCACAATTCCGTCTGCAATTAACTCTTTCAAAGTCGTTGCCAAAACCGCGTCCGTGATATTGGTCATTTCTTTGCGCAGAGAGCTGTACCGCAAAACCTTTTTCTCTGCCAGAACACAGATAATCCGGGATTTCCATTTTCCGCCGAAAATGTCTAAGCCATATTCCAGTGGGCAGCGAATATCTTTTTCTAACTTGGGTTTATACATTCCGAACCCCCTCCTGTACCGTCATTATAAAAGGCATACTTTGAAAATACCAGTAACTATGAAATTAATGAGTAACTCATAAATTTGCGGGTATCTTCAAATCGCGCTGCAGCTTGACTATACTTAAGTTAAGTACAAAAATGAGCAAATCAAATAGGAGGGTTCTTCAAATGAATGCAAATGTAGTGAAGCTTCTCAAAGAACAGATGTGGTATTTAAGTACATATTCGGATGAGCCGAATGCCGTACCCGTAGCTTTCAAGGATGTTACCGATGACGGCAAACTAGTGGTAGGTGATGTGTTTTTGGAAACCACCCTTGCCAATATTAAAGAGAACGGTAAGATAGCCGTTTCTGCCTGCAATGGAGGGACCATGGAAGGATATCAGGTCAAAGGCAAGGCCGAGTACGTGACGGAGGGCCCTGTTGTGGAGACTTTCAAAAAGCTAGTTTCTGACATGTTCAAAGGGGCTATGACTGCTAAGGGTGCCCTTATTATCACCCCGGAAAAAGTCATTGTCACCACACCCGGCCCGGATAACAAAAAAGTTATCTGATCCTATACAGAAAAGCCTTTAGTTTTCTCCTGTAACTAAAAATCCTTGCAACTGTATAAGCTGCAAGGATTTTTAGTTGCTTGAACTGACACAGGAACAGCTAAACCCAACTCGCTTTTTGAGCTATCTTTATCATAGAAGACATGTCTTTTTTATGTGGTAGTGGGTTCTGGACAAACTCATTTTTGCTCTGCGAAAGTTGATTTAATAATGATTTCTTTTCCGTCTTTACGCATCTTAGCGAATTCAGCTGTTGCAGTGAAAAGTACATCAGTGGATGAGTTAAGGGCCGTTTCGCAAGAATCTTGTAAAACACCTACGATAAAGCCTACCCCAACTACCTGCATAGCAATCTCATTTGGGATCCCAAATAAGCTACATGCTAGAGGAATCAGTAATAGCGATCCGCCAGCTACGCCTGAAGCACCGCAAGCGCTTACAGCCGCCAGCACACTAAGAATTAAGGCCGTAGCCATATCCACTTGAATGCCAAGAGTGTGAACCGCCGCAAGGGTCATAACACTAATGGTAACAGCAGCACCTGCCATATTGACGGTAGCGCCTAAGGGAATGGATACCGAATACGTATCCTTATCTAAACCTAGATTTTCACACAAGGTCATATTTACGGGGATATTTGCAGCTGAGCTACGTGTAAAGAACGCTGTAATACCACTTTCCCTTAAACACTTAAACACAAGTGGGTATGGGTTTTTACGAATATTCACGTACACAATGATTGGATTGACAACAAGAGCTACAAAAAACATACAACCAAGCAGAAGTACAAGTAATTGCCCATAACTAAATAATGCCTCAATTCCATTTGTAGCAATAGCATCAAATACGAGACCCATGATACCTAATGGGGCTAATTTTATGACCCATCTAACCATTTTTGTCACTGCATCAGATAAATTTGAAATCATCATTTTGGTAGATTCAGGAGCATTTTTTAAAGCAAAGCCAAGAAGTATCGCCCAAGACAATATACCGATATAGTTGGCATTATAAAGTGCTTTTACAGGGTTATCAACAACATTCAGCAGTAATGCTTTGAGAACCTCTACGACCCCTCCCGGAGGCGTCACATCATTAACGCCCGCTGCAAGTGTTAAGGATATTGGGAATATGAAGCTTGCAACAACCGCCACAAGTCCAGCTAAGAATGTTCCTAAAAGATAAAGGACGATAATGGATTTCATATTGGTTTGATGACCACTCTTGTGTTGAGAGATTGCCGACATGACCAAGAAGAAGACCAATATAGGTGCAATCCCTTTCAAAGCACCTACAAATAAAGAACCAAAAATTGCGATGGGTTTTGCTGTGTCTGGAATCGTTACAGCCAAGATGATACCGATAATCAATCCTATAATTATTTGTTTTACCAGGCTCAGTTTATTCCAGTTGTTGATCAGATTTTTCATAATCACTTTTCCTCCCTGTAAGTTCAAGATAAGGATGCTTTCTAAATTGAAAATTCATGATTAGAGTTCCATCTCTTCTTTGACTTGCTTGAAACAAGTAACCGCGAAGTCCAAATCTTCTTTGCTATGGCCAGCCGAAACTTGGATTCTGATTCTTGCCTTTCCCTGAGGCACGACGGGATAAGAAAAAGCTATTACATAAACTCCCTTTTCCAGCATTCGTCTGGCAAATTCTGTCGCCTTTTTAGCATCATACAGCATAATAGGAACAATAGGATGAGTCCCTGGCTGCACATCTAAACCAATCTTGGCAATTTGTTCTCTAAAATAATGTGCATTTTCATGTACTTTATCCCGATATACAGTAGAACCGTTTAACATATCCAGTGTCTTAATAGCTGCGGCAACAATGGAAGGTGCCAGAGTATTTGAAAAAAGATAAGGTCTGCTTCTCTGCCGAAGAAGTTGGATTATTTCCTTTTTACCACTGGTATATCCTCCGGACGCACCACCCAACGCTTTACCTAAGGTTCCGGTAATAATATCCACACGTCCCATCACTCCGCAATACTCGTGTGACCCCCTTCCCTTTTCTCCCATAAATCCGACAGCATGACTATCATCAACCATAACCAACGCATCATATTCCTCAGCTAAATCACAAATACCGGATAAATTAGCAATATATCCATCCATAGAGAAGACACCATCTGTAGCTATCAGTTTAATCTTGGCATTACCCGCCTCCTTTAGCTTGGCCCTCAAATCTGCCATGTCATTATTCTTGTATCTCAAACGCTTTGCTTTGGATAAACGAACTCCATCGATAATGCTGGCATGGTTTAGTTCATCGCTGATAACAGCATCGTCTTCTCCTAATAAAGTTTCAAACAAGCCACCGTTGGCATCAAAACAAGAGGAATATAAGATGGTGTCCTCCATCCCCAAGAAATCGCTAACCGCTCTCTCTAATGTTTTATGTGCTTCTTGAGTCCCGCAGATAAAACGAACGGAAGAAAGACCAAAACCCCACTTATCTAATCCCTCTTTTGCCGCAGCGATTAAGTCCGGATTGTTAGATAATCCCAAATAATTATTAGCACACATATTAAGTACTTGTTTTTTGTCTCGAGTATCTATTCTGCTGCTTTGTGGTGTGGTAATGATCCTTTCTTCCTTGTAGGTACCTGTTTCTTTGATAGTTTCAATTTCTTGCTTTATATACTTAATAGCTGTTTTCATGATTTTCCTCCAGCAACTTAGATTTTAGACCAATCCAAAACAATCTTACCCGACATTCCGGAGTTCATTGCTTCAAATCCCTTTTCATAATCTCGAATATCAAATCTATGGGTTATAACACCGGAAATATCCAAACCGCTTTGCAGCATAGTCGTCATTTTATACCAAGTCTCAAACATTTCCCGGCCATAAATTCCTTTAATAGTTAAACAGCCAAAAACAACTTTATCCCAATCAATAATAGTGTTTGGTTGTTGAATACCCAGCAGTGCAATTTTTCCACCATGATACATATTACTTACCATGTCCGAAAAAGCCTGAGGATTTCCGGACATCTCCAGACCAACATCAAACCCTTCCTTCATCCCCAATTGTTGTATAACTTCCGATATTTTTTGTTCTTTGCTGTTGACCACCATAGTCGCGCCCATTTTTTTGGCTAATTGCAGCCGATATTCATTAATATCAGTCACGACAACGTGCCGGGCACCAACATGCTTACAAATAGCTGCAGCCATAATCCCGATGGGACCTGCGCCTGTGATCAAAACATCTTCCCCGATTAAATCAAAAGATAGGGCCGTATGCACGGCATTTCCCAGGGGGTCAAAACATGAAACGATATCATCATCAATATCCGGGCTGCATCGCCAGACATTGCTGGCAGGTATTGCTAAATATTCTGCGAAAGCACCATTGCGGTTAACTCCCACACCTTTTGTGTCTTTACACAAGTGCCTTCTGCCTGCCAGACAATTACGGCAAGCTCCGCAAACTAAATGACCTTCACCGGATACCCTCTCCCCAATTTTAAGACCTTTGACATTACTCCCGATTTCTGCTATTTCCCCTACAAATTCATGGCCAATAGTTAAGGGTATAGGGATAGTCTTTTGGGACCAGGTATCCCAATTGTAGATGTGGACATCTGTACCGCAGATGGATGTTTTTTTTATTTTTACTAAAACATCGTTAGGTCCAATTTCCGGTACGGGGACCTTTTCCATCCATAATCCTTTCTCAGCTTTGCTCTTGACTAAGGCAAACATTTCTTTTTTATCCAATCTCGACACACCCTTTTGTTTATTTCTTAGAGTTTATTCGAATTGATTCTTCCCATAATAAATCTCTATATAATGTCAAATGATATTTCTAATCTTTGCTCAAGCACCTCTCTTCGTAAAACCAAATGTCCTCCCCAGGGAGACATTAAGTCCAAATATTAAGATAATTCCCATTAAAAATACCACTTTTTTTATAAAATGTCCACCCCTGAGAGACACAAAAATATTCCCAATTGATACCGCTACAATGCCTTTATGAAAATCATGGAGTACATTGACCACAACTATGCCCATATAAACAGCCTGTCCGAGAATCGAATGCGCATTCGATTCTCGGACAGGCTATAATTACTTCTCAAGTGTTAACCCCGGGGCAAAAAATTTACTATCGTCACTTAAGCCTATATTTCTTAAGTTTTCTAACAACCGTTGAATGATCAATCCCTAATATATGTCCTATCTTACGAGTGCTAACGTAGGTTCGCAAAGCGTTGGTTAAGATCTGCTTCTCAGTTTCCTCAATTGCATAGTTAATTGGCATGATTCCGGTTACGATAACCGAAGGATGCATCTCAAAATCATTTCGCAGAGATTCGGGCAACTCTGAGACGCTAAGATAATCCCCATTGCTCATGACGACCATACGTTCAATGACATTGCGAAGTTCTCTAATATTGCCCGGCCAGTCATATTTCGTTAATTGACGCAATACTTCGTGGCTTAGCCTTTTCTGACGATGATACTGGTTATTAAAGAGGTTCATAAAGTACATGCTCAAGGGGATTATATCTTCACGGCGATCACGCAGGGTCGGAATTTTTATTCGGAAGATATTAAGTCTGTAAAATAAATCCGAGCGAAATTCACCCGCTTTTATCATGTCTTCTAAATCACGATTGGTTGCTGCTATAATTTGAACATCAATCTTAATTGGTTTTACCGCACCTATTCGTTTAATTTCTTTCGTTTCTAAAACCCTAAGAAGCGTAGCCTGAAAACTTTGAGAGGTATCACCTATTTCATCCAAAAACAGAGTGCCACCTTGAGCTGCCTCGAAAAGTCCTGGTTTTCCAGCCCGGGCAGCCCCGGTGAAAGCACCTGAATCATAACCAAACAATTCCGATTCGAGTAAGTTTTCCGGAAGGGCGGCACAGTTCACTGCAATAAACGGCGCCTCTTTACGTGAACTTTGTTCATGAATATAGTTGGCTATGACATCTTTTCCTACACCCGATTCCCCTGTTAACAGAACGTTGGCAGCAACCTGGGCGATATTTGCTGCCAATACCAAGGTGTGGTTCATCATTTTACTGACAGCTATGGGTACATTATGCGTTGTAGAGTACTCTTTTTGATTATATTTAAAGTACATTTCCTCAATCTCTTTGGCTTGCATTAGTTCTTCGCGCAGGCGAACAATTTCAGTTAATTCCCGGACAAACGTAACTACTACAGCAATTGAGCCATGTGTATCGAAAACAGGATTTGAACTCACAACAATGGTACCATTTTCATTGCTGTGAGTCATGCTTACCGGCTGTCTATCCTCCAATACCCTTAACGAAGCGACATTAGTTGCGTATTTTTTGCGTATCAGCTCACGCATATTCATCCCAACCAGGCTATCGAAGGGCAAAAACGTTAAGCGTAAGTATGCTTGATTATGCATTAAAACAAATCCCTGTGAGTCGGTAATAAGAACACCGTCGTCCCAATTTTCAAATATCTTATGAAAATCAAAGTTCTCTAACGAATTACTGCACTCGGTCATTCCTATTCCACTCTCCAGTACGTCCAATACTTATACAATCTAAATTACCACAGTTCGGTTTTTACTGATATTGCCTTATAGATATACCCGAAATGCCAAGACTGATTATTACCTGACTATATTATAATCTATTTTTCTGCCGCAGAGTATAAGGTATGAGCTCCAGGCCCAAAAAGTATTTCTAAAGGAGACCCCTGCTCTTTGTTATTTGCCCATTTCACGGGGATGGCTCCCCTTGGCAAAGTACTTCAAAGTAAGATCCGGATAACTAACGCTTATTGGAATGCCGCCAGATTTTCAATTTCTCTGCTTTTTTCACAAGTTCATCACGGAGATCCGGGTGGGCAATACTAATCAGTTCTTCTGCCCTTTGCCAAGTCGGTTTGCCCTTCAGATTGACAATTCCATACTCAGTTACGATGTAATAGGTAATATAGCGGGGCAAAGACACGGCAGTGCAAGGTTCTAACCCGGGTACAATTCTTGAGGTTAAATTGCCATCCTTGTCCATGTATGAGGAATTTAGGCAGGCAAACCCTTTTCCGCCCTTAGACCTGTGTGATGCGAAAATGAAATCGAATTGACCGCCTATCCCCGAAATTTGGCGCGCTCCCATGGATTCCGATGATACCTGCCCATATAAGTCCACTTCTAAGCAGCTGCACACTGAAAAGACTTTATCATTTTGAGCGATCACAAAAGGATCATTGGTGTAGTCGGGAGCAGCTGCTTTACAGAGGGGGTTATTATGGATAAACTCATAAAGTTTATCACTTCCCATAGCGAAGGTAAAAACAAACTGTCCTTTGTCAATAGTCTTGCGCAGGTTGGTTATCCGCCCCGTATTATAAATATCGACAAAGGAATCCACCAGCATTTCAGTGTGAACACCCAGGTCTTTCACATCGGATTGGGCAATTAATTCACCGACACGATTGGGCATGCTCCCTATACCCAGCTGCAAACACGCCCCATCCTCAAGCTCCTTGACGATATAGCCGGCAATCTTATCATCAATTTCAGAATAACTTTGTTTGGGAATCTGGAGTAATTTGGGGTTTTTCCCCTCTACCACCCGGTCAACTTGTGATATATGCAGATAATTTTGCGGGCCATGTACCCGAGGCATGTTGGTATTAACCTCAACAATCAGGCGGTCAACCATCTCAGGGAGCAGAGGATTCATTGAACAAGTCGTCCCAAAGTTAAAGTACCCATTTTCGTCCATAGGACTCACTGTCACTACTCCTACTGTGGGGCGTTCCGAATCCGGCAGCTGTCTAAAAATTTTGTAGGCTTCATGATAAGTCGAGGGCATATAAAACAACAACCCGGCATCGGCAAGTTTCCGGCTGATTAAGCTATAGGAAAAATCAGTAGCAACGAAGTGCTCGTGGGACGGATCGCAAAGGGCTACCTGGGGAACCGAGGTTAAGGTACTCATTAAGATCCGGACATCATATAATTCATCCTTACATTGGGCTAAGGCAGCATCGCATTCGATAGGGAACGAAAGAAACTCCCCATACTGAACACGATCCTGGGAACGGATCAGTTTGACAGCTTCTTCAGCCTTAACCAGTTTCTTTTGGTATTCTTGCCGGGGATTACTTATAGACTGTTGTATCTTGGACATTTCTAACCCCTCCACTTAATTATTAATTATCGTTTCCTAGAAATCATTTCAGCAAAGCTTTGGATTCGAGTTCTTACTTGCTCTAAAGATGGTGTTACCAGATCTAATTCCAGATAAAGCAAGGGAATTTTAGCTTCCTCCAATGTTTTCTTATAAATGGGATAATCGAATTCTTCCATTTCACAAAACTTCATGATGCAGGCCACAACACCATCTGCCCTGCTCTCTTCCGCCATTGTTTTCAGCATAAAGCGACGGTTCTTTTGGGGGTCATATAGTAAGGAACAGCCTTCCATGCAGCTCCAATAACGGGCTAATCCTTCCAGAGGATCTTTTCCCTGGGGTACATCCGTTCTGAATTGCCGGCTTTCTTGAGCCAGATCATCGGCAGCGACAGCCAATCCATAGTCCTCGAACATGTCTAAAATTTCATTAGGTTCGGCCATAATCCCTGTCAAAATAACCTTCTTCCCTTGCCATTCTTCGGGAGGGGCTTTTTTTAACTCTCTAATCAGAGAATTGACAAGTTGGGTATGTTCCAACTTATCCATGAAGTAACCACTCTTGATAACATTGTGGCGGAGGGAAGGGGTAATCGTTGTACAATAATCCCGGGCAATCGTGGTAAACTCTCTTAAGGTTTTCCGATGATCGTTATAGATCTCGATCGCTTCACTTAAGGCCTGATCGGATATTGGTTTGCCGCCAATTTCTTCAAGGACACTCTTGATCCGGAAATACTCACTTTTTAAGTATTCAACAGCCGCTTCCAATTTGCGATTAATGGGATGAGCAAGTGGTATAAACCTTACCTGGGGTACGGCAACCTTCCAATCCTGTCCGAAACACTTTAGATGATCACAGTGGGCAGGGACAATAATCCCTGCAAGTCGGTCATAGACTCCGCGCATCCCCAGCTCCAAGGTGGTCTGAACTAAAGAACAAGCAAAGGCAGGAAAATACAGGTTGGCGTTTTTGATGCTGGTTGACCCACCCCATAGACCCACGGGAAGCATTCCGGCAGCGTAGACAATTTCCTCCGGACAATATTCCGGGGCACAGCCGATCATCAGCCGCTTCTCCTCAAGGCATTTATTAATAACCTGTGCCGGATTATTTGCGACGTTTTCCAGCACTGACAAGAGATCCTTAAGCTGGGTCATTATTCGTCACCTCTTTGCTTTTCTTAGCTGACTTATTATGAGCTACAATTTCCATTAAGGCCTCAAGACGGGTTTCAAACTGAGCTGCAGCAAAATTACGAGGATCAGCCTGGTCTCCATCAAAATTCATGATGGAAACATCCGTTCGGGCTGCAACCAGGCGTTGCTGCTCATATTGCATAAAATCCATAACCTTACAACTTCGATTCACATGGAACAATATCCCATCAAGCTTAAAGTTCTTTACCTCTCTCTCTCTTTTATCAGCTTGGTATTCCATACAAGTGTTGTTGCCGATCATGGAATAAACCTTGGCTAATTCATCAAGGTTTCCCGGTTCATAGAGCAAAACCCAGGCTTCCGGATAGCTGCTGCAAACGATATTGATCCCGTTTTTTTCAAAGGCCTTAAAGTTATGCTTAATATGAGGCCAACAAGCGATGCCATCCCACATCACCCGGCATTTTTCGCCATCCTCATAGCAAGACTTGCCCAGCCTGATTTTTTCTTCTAATTCCTCAATCAAGAGCTTGAGTAATTCACCTGTTTCTTGGCGCCCCCTTGCACAGACCATTTGGGACATATAGTTAAATAGTTCAAAGCCATTTAAGGGAGCCGGAACTGCTTGATTCAAATCCAGCGCCCGTTTCCAGGCGCGTGAGTTCTCGTTGGATAGTATCATAACCTCTTGGAAACGCTCCTGATTAAATTGTTGGCCGGTGATTTTTTCAAGCTGCCGGATACACTCCCCAAACTCAGACTTGATATAATCGATGGCTGCCGGAGTTGGTTCATACCCATGGTTATAGGGGACATCAATAAGAATCATAGGAATATTAAGTTCTGCGGCGATGTTTTCATACCACTTTATTAGGGTGTTGCAAATATTATTGCAGCATAAAATGAAGTCAGGCAGTGGGATAGGGATTTCTGCTGCCTGAGATTTCATGTAGGCAAGATTAATCCGGGCATAGGAGCACAAATCCACGCTATACCCTTCGCTTTCAGCCTGCTCTAACAGTGGTAAGGCTCCTCTCTTAGCAGCGACGGCAGCTGCGTGATTCTCGGGATAAACTACCGTTAAACCCATAGTCTCACAGAATTCCTGAGGAAAAATTGACGTTGCCCAGCCAACTAATTGTCCTTTCATTTTGGCAGCGTAAGCATTCGTATAATGACGAGTTTGCAATTGATTCAGTAAATTTCTTGACGTAAGTTTTTCAGGCACTTAAAGTCACCCCTTTTTCGATCTGATTCATTTTTCTATTTCCCAGGCAAATATTAGTTTCACCCTGTTGCTCATCAAAGTCGGCCGTTTCAGAACGCCTCAGCGACTGGTGCATCATTGCCCCAATATACTGAAAATAGTGAAAATTGCGGTGGCATGAAGCACCACCCCATTCCTGAGGGGTTAGCTTGCACTTTCGAAAGCCAATAGAGCAGCCCCAAGAGCACCTGTCAATTGAGCCATGGGAGAAGCTATTACGGGTACATCAAGCTCTTTCTCCATCACCTTAATGATCATCCAGTTTAGGCACACTCCACCGGTCATAACAACCTCGCTTTGCACGCCAATACGTTTAACAAGTCCTGCAACACGGCCAACCACAGATTGGACAATACCCGCTGCAACATCCTCACGAGCTGTGCCGGTGGAAAGCTGAGAAATAACCTCAGACTCTGCAAAGACTGTACAAGTATTGCTAATTGAAATCTCGTTTTTTGCTGATGCTGCCAAATCTGCTAAATCCTCAATATTAATTTCTAAAATACGGGACATGACCTCCAAGAATCTTCCGGTACCCGCTGCGCATTTATCATTCATGATAAAGTTAGAGACGGTTCCACCCTTTCCGATTCCGATAGCTTTAGCATCCTGACCGCCGATGTCAATAATTGTTTTTACACCTGGAACAAGTTCATAAACTCCACGTGCGTGACAGGTTATTTCCGTAATCTGTTGGTCTGCACCTGTAAAAGTGTTTCTGCCATATCCCGTTGCAATCACCCTTTTTATATCTTCTCGACTCAAATTCACCTCCCGAATAGACTGTTCAAAGGCTCTTGCCGGCCCGCTGCTTCCGGCACCAACAGGTATTATGACTTTGCTTAAAATTTTTTCGCCTTCTTCCAAAACTACAACTTTTGATGAGGTCGATCCAATGTCCACACCTGCTGTTATCAATTACAGCCCTCCCTTCTTTCTAAGTAATGTACAATAGCAATTACTATGCCATAGGCAAATCTTCAAATCCATCTCAGTCAGAGGGCAAGATTTAAGCATATCTAAGGAAATCAGCAACGTAATTTAGACAAGCCCAAAAAAGAAAACGCCTCTATGCGGTGCATCATTACACCGCATGGGGGCGTTTTCTACTCAAAATTTGAACTTTATTTCAGCGAAAGGAGTCATTTCGCAAAGGGTCCAGGCCCCTGCGGGGAACGACAATCAATGACAACACTCAAGTTATTTCACAGAGTACTACCTTTTCTCCACTTTCCTATGCTGAATTATGTATTGAATGATATCACTCAATAATAAAGCAACAATCCTTCTGATCTAATAATTCAAAATTACAGCTATTTATTTTGGATAACTCTATTTTTTTATAGAACATTTCCTCAAATTCACTCCATCCAAACCAAATTGACCAGAGTCCAATAGGCTTACCTTCTTGGATGTTAGTATTTAAATACTCTTGAAGTTGGTTTCTCCAGTTAATACCAAAGCTCCCACCAAGCCAATAAATGTATCTTTTCTTAATATATTCTTCTAGTCCATAGGGCGGATTGGTACATCTTGATATTTGTAATCCACCAGTATCAATACCATCAGGAATAAAGATTGCTTTAACATCATCACGAAGTTTATCCAGATTAAAGGACAATTCCGGTCGAGGATTAAGATTCATTTCCCTTAATTCCTTAACCGTCCCCTTGATAATACCGGACAAATCAATTTCCCGTAATTCATAATCAGACGCAATAAACGTAAATCTACTCAAATAATCACTCCCTTTGTCCTTTTCACTGACAATAGAATAAGCTATAACGCATCCCAAATCGAAAAAATTTAGTTGACCTACCTGAACCTTCGTCAAAATCTTTGGAAAAACCGCGTTTCCCCTTTCTTAAGACTTACGCTATCAATGACACCTAAGCTTTATATAATATAGAGGGTTTTGAGAGACAAAAGGTTACAAAAATTTGTTTCTGATTTTATTTAATACTCTAAAGGTTTTGATTTGTGACAATATCTCCCTCAACATGGTGCGAAACAGGTCCATCTCAGTAGTTATGGGCATAAGGTAATATCCTATAAACAGCCTGTCCGAGAAACGAAAGCGCTTTCGTTTCTCGGACAGGCATAGGCCCTGGGGAATCTCCCTACCTGGATCCTTTTGACTGAGCTTTGCAATATGGCCTTCCCGAGGCCAGGCCTTCATCATTAGCTCATTCCTTTCCCAACCCCAATAAATAATGCCATGCCGGTTGGACTTTGAAAGACGCCTTTCAAAGTCCAACCGGCGTGGCTGTGGCAGCGTTAATTAATTGTCTTTCTCCAACTCTGCGAAATATCCCTTTAATTTTGGCGAAACCCCTGCCTCAAGACTGACCCGTTTTGACCAGACATGATTCCGTATGTTAAAGCGTGCGCTGACATCATTGCTGATGTAGTTTGTACTGGGATCTATATTTAATAATTCCTCAATCACTTCCCGCTCATTGATGGTTACCCGACTGGGAGTTGCAGCATTGTCGGAGTATGCTCTGTCCTCAACTTTTTCCAGTTCAACGGATTCGATGTCCTCCAAATGCAGGGCAAATTGATCATAGTAGCCCTTATCCTTAAGCCAATTAAGCAGTGAGGTAAAACTGCTTTGAACCAGGATGTTTTGTTCATTACGCTTATTGTTTTCCAATACGGATATCCGCATATAAGAATCTCTGCTTGAGGTCATATCCTCATAGGACATCTTAATCCCTTCGTTTTTCAAAAGTTCCGTTAATTCACGGATGTCCTTAGTTCCTGTGAGATTCACCGGTTGTTTGCCGCTGCGGTCATCTCTGACAGACATCAATTTTATGTCCTCCGGCACCAGACGCATTGCCGGAAATTTCAATTTTTTGTACTCCAAGGATTCATAGATGGGCTTGAGGAAAGCGGCATCACTCTGATCAGCTTCATTAATATTGTATTGGCGAAGGATATAATCTCCATTTTTCAGGGTGTAAATGATATAACGGGATGAACCAGCCTCCCTCTTTCTTTCCTTGATCAAATGCTTCTGAAGTTCAATCACTCCTGCAATATTCTCCTGACTTTCCAGCAGGATAGGCGGGTTATCTTCGAAGTACCCACTATCCTGGTATCTGGACTCCAGAAATTCGGGATTTTTTTCTTTTTCAAAATAGAACCAATCGTTATAGTTATAGCCAAAATAAACCTTTTCAACTTCCTCTGGGCTGGGAACTCGTTTAACAAAGCCCGAAACATCCAGGGATAGGCCTCCCAAAAGTATGACAATGACAAGGGCGTAATAGAGATAACCTTTATAGAGGTGCAATACCCTGAAGGACTTATGGATCAAAATTTCCGCAACAAAGTAGCCCAGAGCCGAAGCAATAACATAACCCAGAATCAGCATGGGAAGGGATTGTCTGGAAGCACCGCAAAAATAGGTTCCTCCAACCAGCATTAAACAGAAGGTCATCCCGTATTTAAATGCCGGATAGAAGGCCGGAAAGGCAATAATGTCGCCGGCCGTTTCCAGCCTCCTATGTTTATAGACAAACCAGCCCAGGACTAAAAAGGCGGCGGCTGTCAGGATGTAAGCAAGTAACCAGCCCGCCATATGCGGGTTTCTCAGGAAGGCACTATTGAATAACAAAAATAAGGGATATTTATCCTCGATAAACAGTGAGTAAGGGACTTCACCAAAGCCAAACAACAATTGCTCAAGGCTGAATTTAAGCAAAACATAAATTCCTATAGGCAGTATTTGGATGATATAAGTAAATACGATTTGGGCTACGGAAGATCCGGTAAACATCCCGACCAATACGGCGATACTATAAAAGAACAGACAAAAAAAGATATTAAGTCCAAGCCAGGTGACAATCTTAGGCAGGGTATAAAAGCTTCCCAGGACCGTAAAATAGTCTAATAATATCATAATCAAAGAATTTAAGACGGCGGGGATTATTAAAAGAATAAACCCTGCCAGGCAATGGCTGGCATAATGAGAGCTCCTTTTAATAGGCAGGCTGTGCATCATAACGGCTGACTTATCTACCTGCAAGTAACGGAATATCAATGCTGCCATAAGAACCGGTACAGTACAGATTAGAATAGCTTGAACGTCATCCTGTGAAAAACTCAGCATTCTGTCGATAGTGTCTTGGATCCAGGTAATGTTTTGGACCTCCATTCCCATGGCTTTCATAAGGTGACTGAAGGGAATATAGGCCATAAGAGCCAGGGTATAGAGAGCGCTTACCCACCAAAAACGTTTCAAATCGCTTAAGATCAAGGTTTTATTAAATAATGATATTTTGAATGTCATAACCCATCCCCCCTAATTCATAAATAAAAATTTCTTCAAGTGTCAGAGGCAGGACATCCAAAATAACCGGATTCGCTGATTTCATGGTTTGCAGCAATTCATTCTTATCCCCTCTGGCAATCAGCAGCAGTATGCTGCCTGTCTGGGTTCTGTGCAAAACTTCAGGACCTGCCAGGAACCCTTCCGGAATGTCACCGGCAAAGCCCAGCTGAAACTTGTGAACATCCGATTTCATATCGTCCAGTTCCCTCTCCACAACGATCTTCCCCTTGTGAAGTATCCCGATATGATCGCAGACATCTTCCAGTTCCCTCAGATTATGGGATGATACCAGGACAGATACCTGCCTTTCCGCTACATCCTGGAGGATGAGGCTCCAGACCTTTTTGCGCATGACAGGGTCCAGGCCATCGACTGGCTCATCCAGAATCATGACTTTAGGCATCGAGGAAATCCCCAGCCAGAAGGCCACCTGTTTCTGCATTCCTTTGGACAGTTTGACCACTCTTCTCTTGCTGTCGATGGGAAATACCTGCTTTAATTGTTCATACCGGTCCCAATTCCAGTCAGGATATATCTTGGAGTAAAACTTTGCTGTTTCGTCGATGCTTGCTTGAGAAAAGAAGTACAAATCGTCAGCTATGTAAATCATTTGACCCTTCACCTGAGGATTTTCGTAGACCGGCTGATTATCAATGGTCACTATGCCTTGATCCTGGCGATATAATCCGGCTAAATGCTTAATCAAAGTGGTCTTGCCGGCACCATTAGGCCCCAGCAGGCCATAAACGGATGCTTTTTTGACCTTTAAATTCAGATCCTCGAGAACTTTATAGTTGCCAAAGGATTTCGTCAGTTTTTGGGCCTCAATCATTGTTCTTCTGCCTCCCTCTTTCATATAGTTCCTCAATTCTGGAAATGAGCTGCTCCTTAGGTATATTCATGTAGGCCAGCTCAGAAACCAGTTTCTCCAGCTCCAGCAGCAAGTTATCCTTTCTTGCTTGATTGATTTTATTGTAGATGGGTGTCACAAAACTTCCTTTGGCTCGGACGGAGTATATGTATCCTTCCAGCTCAAGTTCCTTGTAAGCCTTATGAATGGTATTGGGGTTAATGGTGAGGGACTGGGCCAATTCACGAACAGAGGGAACTTTCTCGTCAGGTTTCAGTACTCCGCTAATGATGAGTGCTTTAATCTTTTCTTTAATCTGTTCGTACAAAGGGCTATGATCCATATAATCCAATTGAAACATAGTTACCTCCAAACTGTTCTATATTATTTAGTACAGTTAATACAGTTTGTATGCTAGCAGATATTTCCTTTATTGTCAATAAGAAAAGCCAGTCCTACTTTGAAATGCGCATTTCAAAGTAGGACTGGCATGGTGACGGAGCTGCTTAATTGTTTCCAACTCCCCATCATATCCCTTGAATTTTGCTGAAAACAGGGGTATCCAGGTTGTCTAGCTTCAAATACCTTCAAACACAGGTTTTAAATCTACCGTGAAATCTGAGAAAACAGACATTTTCGCTTTATCCTTCTCCGTGTACGCTTCTGGGCGACCGTATCGTTTATTTTCTTGTAAAGTAAATACGCTTATATATTTACCGTCTGGTTCTACGATCCAGTACTCCTTTACACCAACTTTTTCATACTTATTAAACTTAATTACCCTGTCCTGTCTAGTCGTTGATGGTGAAGATATTTCAATGATTAGAGCAGGTACTCCGAAATATCCGGTTTTCCTTAGTTTAGTTTCATCACACACTATTACAATATCCGGTTGTACAATATTTAAGATGTCATCATCGCTTTCTTCATATTCAACCAGGCATAAGTCAAAAGGAGATGCGAACACTCTGCAAGGTTTATCAATTAAATAGTTTGATATTTGTCTGTATAGCTCGCCAGATATGCTCTGATGTTGCCATTTAGGTGCTGACTGCAAATACGGTACACCATCAATTATCTCCCATCTTTCCTTTTCAGGCCATGTTAAGTAATCAGAATAGGTATGTTTTTTGTTCTCTTCTGGTAAAGACATAACCTGATCCTCTCCCTTCATTTTCCTATATATTACCATAACGATTCCCTCGTTTCCACTTGAAAGCTATTTATAGGTTTTAAATAATTTGTTTATATCTTAGTCCCCCAACGTTTTTATCAACACAAAGGCAATCAGGAACATGGCGTGAGTCATGTTCCCACTGTTATGTAAACATGACCGGCTGCAAATCGAATTGCTATCTCATAGCATATTCCACCAAATGCTCTGGTTACCTTTATGCATTGAGAAAATCAGATTGCTCGAGTTTTGATTATTCTCCATCGTTTTGATTAGAAATTAATGCTTCGATTAGTATCTCCCCATAGGCTTTCATGCCCGACTGGGTCAGATGAACACCGTCTGGATAAAAATAATCCTCATGGCCACTACTGAGCAAATGCCAATCTATCAGTTTAGTATTTGGGTAGGACTCCGCCACCTTTGTCAGGGTCTCATTGACTACTGATTCCCAAGGCTTCGGGACCCGGGTATTCACCAGCAAGATTTCCTCAGTTCTTTGCAGGGAGTCTAGGGTCTTTGTTAACTGTTTTTCTGTAAACGAACCGTTTGTTCCTAATTCAATAATGACAATTTTTCCGAGCTTACCTTCTTTTTGGAGCTTGGAAATGAGATCCGGAGCCTGATACATCTGCCTGCCGAGTTGCGCGTCGATTACAATACCTGGCAGGCGATTTTGCAAAACAGGCTCTACATTGATCATTAAGGAATCTCCGATGATCGTAATATCATCCCCATTGATAGCATTTTTCTTATCTGTCGCCTTAGGTCCCATGCCGGTGATCTCATCTTTGTCAGCTACTTGAGCTTGATTTTGAGTCACAGGGCTCTTCGCTAAAGCTTTTTCTGAAATTTGCATACCTCCGTTGAGGGTCACAAACAATATTAAAAACATCAGCAATATACTCAATGAAATTTTGGTACTGAGGGCCAATGGCCTGTGCCACCACTGCAGGTCTGACCTCCGCCTTCGAACTTGTTTTCGTCGTCCGTACCGGATCGGCTCCTCGATTAAGTAGCGGGATAGTGCAGCCAGGATAATACTTACGCCAATTTGCCAGAGTGTGCGGGAAAGATTCATGCCTTCCGTATTCCCAATCGGATTTGTCAGTATGATGACCGGGTAATGCCACAGGTAAATCCCATAGGAACATTCTCCAAGCCAACGCAATGGGCCCCATCCAAATAACCTGCTCAGATAGCTGGCCGGGTGGGCCAGAACTGCCACTAGGCAAGCCGCCGCGACAGAGTAAAGCAAGAGTCCGCCCTGATAGAGAGAGGTCTGGTATTGGTTTGTTTTCCCGATCATCAAAAGTATGACCAATAACCCCAGGATTCCCGCCAAATCCAGCGCTATTTTCTTTTTGCCGGACAGATCTGGGTTCATCTTCCAACTGGGCCATACCATCGCCGGGACTGCCCCGGCAAGTAAAGCGAAAGCACGGGTATCCGTGCCATAATATACCCTGCTGGGGTCATGACCGGGTATGTAAATCAGCGCCATCGCTGCAGCGGAAGTCAAAGCGACAGCTATTGTTCCCCCGATAATCCATTTGCGCTGACGGAAACCACGTAGCCCCATTACTAAAAGAAGAGGCCAGAATAGATAAAACTGCTCTTCTACTGCCAAAGACCAGAGATGTCCCAGAGGAGACGGGGGACCGAAGCTTTCAAAATAGGATACCTGATGGAAGATCAGATACCAGTTGCTGGTATAAAATACCGCTGCCAGCGCTTCCTGCTTCAAGGCTGCCAGGCGTTCCGGAGCGCAAAGCATAACCCAGGACATCACCCCTGTCAGCATCACAAAAAAAGCCGGCAGCAGCCGCCGGGCCCGGCGCAGCCAGAAATCCTTCAAGTCAATCCCTCCGGATTGCTCCCATTGTTTGAGTAGAATATTAGTGATCAAATACCCGGATAGCACAAAGAATAGACTCACCCCTAAGAGCCCTCCCGGCACCCAAGTCAGATTGAGATGGTAAGCGATCACGGCAAACACCGCCAATGCCCTCAGTCCGTCTAATCCCGGCATATAGCCGATGGAATTCCCCTGCAATCCCCTTTGTTGTAAATCCGATTGATTTTTCGTTTTCTTGCTGCAATTCATGTTGTCTTCACTCTCCACTTAGGCCAGGCTTCGGATTTTTCCCCTCATAGCCATTTCTCCTTTTAACCATACCAAGTTTAGAGTATCAGTGCTTTACAAAAACCTTAAATTATATTACGAAAAAGTTACAAATATCGAAAGATCGCAGATTCTGTAGTATTAAGAAATAAGAGCGTTTGAACCTTCTTTATGCCAGCAATGATTTTCCATTAGGGAGGCTGGCAAAAATTCTGAATAACTCCAAAGACTATGGCACATATTATTCAAAAATCTAATTCTTTTTGGAGGAACTAATGAAAGAACATCACATAAACTTAACAACTCCTGAGATTGCGGGTTTATGGAAAACATACATGCAGAATACGTCAAATATATACGTCTTTAAGCATTTTGAGCCCTATATTCAGGACTCAGAAATTAAGCCTCTAGTTGATGAGCAAATTAATCTACTGCATAAATTCACAGCGAAAATTAGAGAGATATTCTCAGACGAAAATTTCCCTGTACCTCAAGGTTTTTCCGACCAGGATATAAATTTTTCTGCCCCTGCCCTCTACACAGACTTATTTGGACTTAGCTATGTCTACAGATTTAACCAAATGGTTTTTAGTGATTATGCTGTGACAATAACTAAAGTAGCACGTGCAGATGTTGTTGAATTTTTTTATGAATGTTTAAATTTGAGTGGTGCCTTATTTAAGAAAGCTTTAAACCTTATGTTGTCTAAAGGTATTTATGATAGACCTCCTAAAATGCCTTATCCTCACCAAGTAGAATTTATTCAAAAACGAGATTCTCTCTTAGAAACATGGTTTGGTGAGCATAGACCCCTGAATGCAATGGAATTAGGCGAGATATTTTACATTATTGAGAGAAATTATATTGGCATACTTATGTTAATGGGTTTCATTCAAGTTATGCGTGACCAAGAAATTAAAGATTATCTGCTGAAAGGAAAAGATCTTGCTCAAAAGCAGATTGATATCTTTAATAAAATTCTTAAGGAAGAACAACATCTGGGCAATTTGCCGGTAAGTATGGAAGTAACTGACTCAACCGTCTCGCCTTTTTCAGATAAGTTGATTATGTTTCTGGTTTCAACATCTGTTACGGCAGGAATCTATTTATGTGCTTATGCCATGTCTCTATCTTTTAGGAAAGATTTAGCCTTTCATTATGCTGCCCTAATGGTGGAAATTGCGAGATATGGTGAGGAAGGTATGAAGCTGATGATTGAAAGAGGCTGGATGGAACAGCCGCCAGAGTCCTTTGATAGGGAAGCTTTTCAGCAATAGACCAAATAATAATGGATTAATCTAAAAAAGATGCCCCTAGGGCGTCTTTTTCAATATATCTGGCCCAATCATATAGTTTATAAGGCCGAAATGATTACCTTGAAATCCTCAACTTCTTGATAGAATGCTAACGGTAGGCTATGATCTAATGATAAAGAGGTGCAAGCATGAAGTATCCATCAGTTAAAGTCGCAAAATTTATAAAACGTCCTAATAGATTTATAGCGCATGTGATTCTAGACAATAAAGAAGAAATTGTTCATGTTAAGACTACGGGGCGCTGCGGAGAGTTACTCCAGGAAGGAAATTTGGTGATTTTAGAAGAAGCAAAAAATCCAGAACGGAAGACAAAGTACTCTATTATTGCCGCATACAAGGGAGATGTTCTGATCAATATCGATTCACAGATTCCAAATATGGTTGTCTATCATGGTATAACGGAAGGGAAAATCAAAGAAATTCGTGATGTTACAAAGCTGTCCAAAGAGATTGTTTATGGTAATTCTAGATTTGATTTGTACTTTGAAACCGAAAAACAGAGAGGGTTTATAGAAGTAAAAGGGGTAACCCTTGAAACCGAAGGTATTGCCATGTTCCCAGATGCGCCTACCCAGAGAGGCTGCAAGCATATCTATGAAATGATCAAAGCTGTAGAAGATGGGTATGCTGGGTTCATTTTCTTTCTCATCCAGATGAAGGGTGTAAAATACTTTAAGCCCCATGAGATAAGAGATCCGGAATTTGCACAGGCTTTGAAGCTTGCCAGTGCAAAAGGAGTGACGATTTTGGCTTATGATTCTATCGTCGATGAAGACGGGATAACCTTAGGAACTCCCATCGAAGTTCGTCTTTTTTAATGTTTCAGCTTCTTTATTCCTGATCTCTCAGATTAACGACCTGAGCCTTTTCTGTAGATTGCTGAGCGGTCAATGGGTCTCCCACTTGCAGAAGCGGGAGACCCATCCTATTGGTTAAATTTTGAACTTCTCCACCATTGTATTCAAGTTCAGAGTGTGTTCGGCCTGGATCTGGGCAACCTTGGTCACTTGATCCATCGCCTTGGCCATTTCGCCCATATTTTTGGCAATTTCCTGGGAACTGCTCGTCGTTTCTTGAACTGAAGCTGAAACGGTTTGAATTGCGTTATTCACTTGTTCGATGGAGGTAAGCATTTGTCCTGAAGTCGCAGCGAAGTCTTCCACCAACGTTCCTATCATATTGGCATCCTTGGCATATTGTTCTTCTGCCTCCACAAGCATCTCATAATCAGGAATTACTTTTTCATCAATAAATTTTAAAATTTCTGAAGAATTTTGAGAAAGATTGCCAAATACTTCTGTGACTTTGCTGATAACCTTATGAATTCCAGCCACCGTCTGTGCTGATTGTTCAGCCAGTTTTCGTACCTCCTCCGCGACAACCGCAAAGCCTCTCCCCTGCTCTCCTGCCCGGGCTGCTTCGATAGCGGCGTTCAAAGCCAATAGATTAGTCTGCTCTGCAATACCGGCAATGGTTTCAGCCATTATACCGATTTCCTGAACGACTTCACCGTTTTTAATCGCTTCGATGATTTCCCCTTGCTTCTGCAGATAAACGCTTCGGGTCACTCCCCTTGAAGTTTCAGCATTTTCACGCATCATCTGGGCTTTCTTCTCGATTTCCCTAACGATTATCTTGCCCTCATACGCTTTCTCGGCAAGCATACTGGCCCCTTTGCTGATCTCCGTTCCCGAGGCCAGCATTTCTTCCGTGGAAGCAGCAGTCTCCTCCATTCCCGCCGCTATCTGTTCAGTCCCGGCATTAATATTTTGTCCCTGATCGTTAAGTTCCCCAGCCGAAATTGATAATTCCTCTCCGGCTGTCTTTAAATCTTCAGCGGCAAGCATTACATTTTTCAAGAGGCAGCTCATGTTATTGTCGATATCATCATAGGCTCGGGCTAATTCGCCAATTTCGTCCTTCCTCTTGATAAAGTTATTTTGTTGATCCGTAGAAAAATCACCTTTGGCAAATAATTCGGCTTGCTTAACTGCAGCTAAAATCGGACGGCTGATAATTCTGCCTATGATCAGGCTGAGTAACAAGGCCAAAGCAAAACCGCAAGCCGTCAGTATCATAATAATCATTCGGGCTTTAACAAAGTCCTGTTCCGAAGCACGCTGAAGATCTTCATTATATTTCAAAGAACAACTTATCAGTCTTTCGATGATTCCTTCTACCTTAGCCTGATGCATACCGGCCTGCTGATTAAAGTCACTGGCTAAGGCGTAGTTTTTCAGTTCAACTGTTGTAATAGCCTTTTCTCTCAAGTCGCGGTAAACGGCAACCTCACTTTTGAATTCCATTAACAGTCCTTTTTCTTCCTCGGTTAAGTTAAGCAATTGATACTGCTGTATCAACAGGTCGTTGTCCTCTATAGACTGCGCAATAACCATTCTGGAATCGCTGATCACTGTGGGATCTTCTGAAACCTGGCTCTTCCAGACTACACTGACCATCTCCGTAGCCCCTTTTTCAAAGTTCTGATTCAAGTGTTCCAGAATTAGAATAGGATCGATTCCATCTTGGGCAATTCTTTTAATATTATTGTTGACTCTGCCTAGGTTAAGCAACCCTGTTATGCCAACAGTCAGGATTAATATGGCCATCAGTAAAAAGCATATGAAAAGTTTTCTGCTGGTTTTTAAATTAATAAACCATTCCATTTCTACTAATCCCACTTTCTTTTAGAACATGGCCTGTGATCAAATCTCGTACTTGCCTGTCCAGGGATTTCAACCGATAAAAATACTAGGGTAAATGTTCAACAGGAATGAGAATGGACTTTTGGATAAAAATCCATTCTCATTAACAATTCATTCTATATTAAGGGTTACTGACGAACGCCCATCGAATCAAACAATTCAGTATACTGTTCAACCTGTTCTTTAATTGAATTATTATAATCTGCAGTATTCAAATAGCTGGCATTGCCGTGCATTTCTTTCATCTTGTTAATAAATTCCGGATCTTGTTCAATTTCAGCAATAGTTTGATCCCATTTCTTCACAATATAATCAGGGGTTCCTTTCGGTAGACTTATACCCCCATACCAGGTAACGTCAATATTTATGCCGAGCTCTTGACAAGTAGGCACATCCGGAAATAAAGGGCTCCTCTCTTTTGATGCAACAGCAAGAACTCTTAATTTACCGCCTGCAGCAAGAGGATATGTTTCCTGCACTGACTGATCACCCAAAATTGCATGCCCTCCAGCTATCATTGTAATACCCGCACTGCCACTCTGTACAAGAATCGGTTGGGTTTTTTTGTAATCAACACCAATGGCTTTACACAATTCGGCGGCAGTAAGTGCATTCATACTTATAGTACTTAAACTGGAATGCGTTAATTTTTCCGGATTCTGCTTAATCCATTCGACAAGCTCTTTCATATCCTTAAAAGGAGAATCGGCTGCAACAGAAAAACACATTGGATTATCCACAAATTTAGAGACGAAAATTCTATCCTCAAGCTTTATAGGTGGATTTTTCATTCCGGCAACCATCAATACGGAAGCGGCAATATTATCTGCCACTGCAGTATATCCGTCCGGTCTGCCTTGCATTAAACCATATTGTAATCCGGTAACGTTACCCGCACCGGGTTTGTTAATTACCAGAACAGGTTGTTTCCATTTTTTGCTGACAAAATCGGCAACAAGACGGGCTGTTAGATCAGTGAGACCCCCAGGACCAGCCGGAACCACTAATTCTATTTGTTTTGTTGGATATGGCGCTTCCTGTTTAGCAGGTTGTGATGACCCTTGTGATGAACACCCGGCAACTATAACTGACAAAAGTAAGATGCTGATAATCCAAATCATTTTCTTCTTCATTTTCATTAATAGATCCCCCCATTTTTATTTATATTTCTTCAAGACCGGAGCTGGCTATTCTGCTGTTAGTCCGCCGCCTAAGTATAATGGAAATAATCAAAAAGACACCGGTCGCAACAATGAGAGATAATGAGATTGGGCGTTGAAAGAAAATGAAAGGGTTTTCAAACGCCATCGCAAAAGACTGTAAAAGTGACTTCTCCAACATTGGGCCAAGGATAAAACAAATGATTAAAGGGACTAATGGCCAATGAAATTTTTTCAGAAAGTATCCTAAAATCCCGAATATCAGAGCAACCAGAACATCTAACATATCGTTACGGATAGTATAGGTTCCAACAATAGATATCAGTAAAATAATCGGAGCTAATATACCAAAGGGTACTTGAGTTAACTTAGCCCAAAGTCCAACAAGAGGAAGATTGAGAACCAAACACACAATATTCCCGATAAACATGCTGGCTATGACTGCCCAGACAAAGTCTGGATTCTGCTGGAATAGCATCGGTCCGGGTGTAAGGCCGTAAATCATAAGTCCCCCTAAAAGAACGGCTAAAGGCGGCGAAGCTGGAATACCAAGAGCAAACAAGGTAATAAAACCTGCTGAACTTGTCGCATTATTAGCAGACTCAGGGGCAGCTACACCTTCTATTGCTCCCTGACCAAATCGTTCCGGTGTTTTCGAACATTTTTTTTCTAAATCATAGGCAAGAAACGTTGTTATGGCAGCGGAGACCCCAGGTAATAATCCCATAAAGAACCCGAGAAGACCTCCACGAACTGTCGGTATGGCACTTTTTCGTAAATCATTACGTGTTGGAAAAACCGAGCCGATATTACCCATAGAGATAGCAACTTTCTTCTCTTCAATTCCATTTAATACTTCACTTATTGCAAACAACCCGATGACTACGCTGATAACATCAAGACCACCCCATAAGGGCGCATAGCCAAAGGCAAGCCGCGGCATATTCGTCATCGTTCCCAGTCCGATTAAGGATAGAAGGTATCCCAAAAAGCCCATTGCTAAGGCTTTACTTATAGATGCTCCCCCTAAACCTATTACTACAGTTAAAGCCAAGAGCATCAGGGCAAAATACTCTGGCGGCCCAAACTTAAGTGCTTGATCAGCAAACATAGGGCCAAAAAAAACCAGAGCAACTACCCCCATTGTCCCGGCAAAAAACGAACTAACCGCTGCTATCCCTAGCGCCGGCCCCCCCCGACCCTGCTTAGCCATGGGATGACCGTCGAGACATGTAGCCACAGCAGCAGCATCCCCAGGAATTCCCAGAAGGATTGCCGAAGAGGATCCGCCATACATAGCTCCATAGTAGATTCCTGCCAGCATAATAATAGCCTTTGTAGGGGATAAGACGGCAGTAAGTGGTAACAAAATGGCAATTGCAGACGTTGGCCCTAAGCCTGGCAATGCGCCGACCAGCGTACCGACAAAAGCGCCTATTGCAGCCATCAGTAAATTGTCTGGTTGCAGAGCCGTTGCAAATCCAGAGAGCAGCAAGTGTAATATTTCCATTCTAATTACCTACCTAACTATAATAAAATACCAATACTAGGTTCCGGAAATGGGGACTGCAGCCACACCACAAATAATACGTAATATACAACGGTGAGCATTGCCGCAAACACACTACAACGTAACCACCCATAAGCACCCATGGTTCGGAACAAGCCCAATCCGATAATAAACGTACTAGCCGTGTAGCCTATTACCTGCAATAATACCCAATAAGCAAACAATAAACCTGTAACTAAAAGCATCCTTTTACGCAACTCACCGGTAGGAAACTCTGCCTGCTTATCCCCCTGCGGCTTGAATACAAAGATAAATAGCCCCCCGAGAATCATCAGTGCCACACCTAAAAATCCGATAAATGTTTCGTCGCCAACTATGGATCTTCCAATATGCAGAGGATACAACCGTATCGCCTCAAAAACAGCCAAACCACCAATAACAAAGAGAATTACACCGGCTATCCGGTCCGCCAGCAAAGTTTTCACAGCTTCACACCTCCTCTACAAAGTGCCGGGGAAATTCCAGCAACAGTTTTACCACGACGTTGTGTGTTCAAAAACTTACCTCCTAGGTTTTGAAATTAGTCTGATAATTGGATTGAAACTGCCGTCATTCTAAACATCTCCCGCTTGTCAAAGCGGGAGATGAATCTGCAATTGAATGGGTTAAATTTCTTCCGTAAGAATTTGATGCACAGGAGATCCCTCGGACTGAGCCGGTAAACGAACACCACTGAGAAAAGCCATAGTAGGCGCAAGATCAACCTGACGAATAACCCGTTCAGTTTTATAACCTTGTTTAATCCCCGGCCCGGCTGCCACAAATATCGGTGAAAGAGATGTGTCTGCATAGCCATCTTGGGTTGATAAAGAGTCTGCGTGAATAACATTGTAAGACTCTTCAGTGAAATAGATGATATCGCCACACTCCGGACCACTCAGACCAATAATTACAGCATCCTTATTACGCATGGCCAGTGCCACAACCCGTTTACCGGTTTTGGGATCGCGGTAAGAATATAAATCAGAGATAATTTGTGTTTCCAAATCGTATTGGTCTTTAGGATCAACGATTCCGTGCTCATCTCGTCCAATTAAGTTGAGATAAATATAATTACCACGGCTGGCCACCGCTTTGGTATTCGCCCAGTCAAATTCGTGATTGCCGTTTTCATCCGTAATTATTTTGGCATAACCAAGTTCTTCCATTACCGGTGTCGTGATTCCGCCTGCCTCGCCTAATTCCACGCCGAGATTTTCCTGACAACTCAAGCCATGATCCGAAGTGACAATTATGGTCCAACCCTCATCTAAATAAGGGAGAAATCTACCCAGATAGTTATCTGTTTGAATATACATTCTCTCTATAAATCCCTGGTATGCTTCTTCATTATTGTTCCACTTCTCCTGGTGCTTAGCAAAATGCCAGAACAGATGCCCGCCATTATCAACATTATGCAAATGAGAATAAATGACATCATACTTATTGTTTTTCATAAAATAAGTCAAACAATCTGCCTGCCACTCACAATAGTGGTCCCAGGTTGGAATAAATACCTGATCGACAAGTATTTCGTTAGCGCCATTAATGACCGGTCTGTTAGGAACATACCCGATATGATCGATAACTTCCTTGTACAAACTTTTTGGGTGAAATAAATCATCCCGGCTCACATCCATGGCCATGCCTATCAGCATCGTGACTTCAGAACCGTCAGGCTTAATCGTTAAGACATGGTAATTTCTATTACATAAAATAGTTTCCCCTTCATCATTCTTGATGGTATCAACCACGTCATAAGCCGATTTTCCTCCTTCAATGGTCACAAGAGGCTCTAAGTCTTTCTTTGATTTATACACTTCAACCGTATCATAAACACCTTGTTCGTTTTGTAAAAGCAATGCCGGGCGGCGTTCCAAGCCTTTTCCCAAGGTAAGAGTAAATTCCTTAGCAACCGCAGGTGCTTTAGCCCAACCTACAGCTTCCTTAATCGGTGACTTTACTGTATCAGCAATCATTTTGGCCAAGACATGTATTTCGTTTTCTTCTTCACAAGTAACAATATTTTTTATGACTTTTGCTCCGCTTGATATGGCTGCTCTTAAATAACTAGACTCTCCATCATCTTCAAGTAATTCTTCCACATTCTCAATAATACAACCGGCACCAGGCGTAATAGTGGAAGTATTTGGCAAGAATTGCGCCTCTTCAAATTTGTCTGAAGCAACGACTATTTTGGAAATATCTACACCGGCAATTCCGGTATTAATGGTCTGGGGCTGAGTGCCTTCAACAACATGAAGATTGGGACTATCTGAAGTGACAGGCCATGAGCTGCCCGGCCAATGCCATACTAAGGTTTTTTTGTCAGCCTCTTCAGCCAAAATATTCCACAACGGTTCAGCTTTGCAACGTCTGGAGTCCAAATTATAGACCAAACTATCCAGCTGACCATGATTGTGCCCAAAGAAACAAGTAATGCCGTGGGTTCCCGGATAGGCACCGGTAGATAATGTTGTCCAGAGCGTCGGTGTAACGGTAGGCATCGCCCCCAATAAAACCAGATCATCCCGGCAAGAACCTTTGTCTATGAACTTTTGTAAATTAGGCATTTTGCCTTGGTCCAAGAACTTTTTTGCCAGCCTTGGCTCAAAACCATCTACTCCTATAACCGCAATCTTCTCTGTTAAGGCTGTCCTCTTCATTTTCATAATCATCCTTTCGTCACAAATATTTTAAAGACATTGCTTTACAAAACTCTACGCTGCTTCAATTTCTTCCAATGTTTTGCCTTTTGTTTCAATACCTATGGTTTTAGACAACAAGCATAACAACCAGAAACATCCCGCCATCACTAAATAAATTCCAAAAACTGCACCTGTTGATATAATATATCCAAAGAGGATCGGAGCGCAGGCTGAACTAATTCTTCCAGCCGAGTTTGACCAGGCATTAGCCGTAGCCCTTATTTCAGGCGGGTAGAGTTCCGGAACCCATGATACGGTGAGTCCTGCACCTTGCTCATAAAAGAAAGGCATAATAATAAGTATAGCTACTAAGAGAGTTACATTGTTAACGAACATAACGGCTATGGAAGCCGCTCCGGCAACACCGTAACCCACATAAGCCATGGTCTTTCGTCCGAACTTTTCAATCGCCCAAGCTGAATATGCTCTGCCTAATATGGCCACACAGGCTACTGCCAGGGTAAGCTTAAATGTTTCGGTTTTAGGTATTCCATATACGGTATTCAAGAGGGAGGGCAGCCACATTGCAAAGCCAAAATAGGCCAGATTCGTAAAGAAATAGAAAGAAGTCGTAAAAGCAAAGCGTTTTCTATATTTAGGTCCAAAAAGTACTGCTGGGGAAACTTTCTTTGTTTTTTTCTCTTGCTCATCCTTGGCTTTTTCTATAATTACCTGATTTAAATCTTCTTCACTTGCGCCTAAGCGCCTTAATACTGCAACCGCCTCTTCTTGACGCCCTTTAGCAGCCAGCCAAAGTGGTGATTCAGGTAATTTGATACATGCAAATGCTAAGATAATTGGTACCGCTCCAACGATAAACATCGCTCTCCAACCAAAAACCGGGGCAATAAAAAGAGATATCAGCGAAGCGCCCAATAAACCGGCTGGGAAAAAACAACCTAAGACAGATGTTAATTTTCCCCGAATTGCAAAAGGTGCAATTTCCGAGGTGAAAACACCTGCGATGGGTATTGCGCCACCCAAGAAAAAGCCGGATGCAAAGCGAATAACCATAAATTGGGTTGTATTTGTTGTGAAATAAATTGCTCCGGTAAGTACTGAGAATCCAGCTATTGTTAGAACGAGGGACCATTTTCGTCCTATTTTGTCTGAAATAGGTCCCCATGCTAAAGATCCGATAAGCGCACCCCAGATACCGGCTGAAGCTAAAACACCATTAGTAATGGCGTCAATCTTCCACTCAGTTACCATAAAAGGCATTGCATAAGCTACGATATACAAATCAAGCGAGTCAACAAAAAAACCCAGCGCTGCACAAATAATAATAAAGTAATGAGTATTAGACAGTTTTAGGTTCTGGGAAATTCCGGATACGGTTTTACCTTCAAGTTGTGTGTTCATAAATTTCCTCCCTCTACATTAGAAGAATGAGCACTCACTACTTAATTTTAAATTTTCAAAGTACAGATACGCACTTTATCTGTTTAGTTTGTTTAACATTGATAAGCGCTCTCCTATAGGTCGGCCGCCCAATTAAGAGAACTAAATTTATCTCACCATACACCACCTTTCTGTTTTTAAAAGCAAACTTGTTTTATCTATAATAAATTCATCAATAGTAATCCTAGGTTCCTATCAACGAAGATACTCAGCATCAAACCACTCTTCATTTGTCTTTAAAGCATATGTTTTAATTGTTCAAACGCAGCAATATCATGATCGTACAGTACGGTTGCCTTATTTTCAGCAGCAATCTCCCGTAACTTTTTCATACTCGCATAGCAAGTCTCCAGATCAGTGTGAATTCCCGGCGGAAGATTTTCTTCCCAATTCTTCTTTATATTGACTAAGTCACCGGGAATTATATATTTACCATTACTTGTATCAACCATCACACCCTGTGAACCTGCTGAATGTCCGGGCAAAAACAATAACTTAATTCCGTCTGCAAAATCCACATCACCGGAAACCGTTTGAATATGATTGAAATATCTCATGAAATATGGGATCTGGTGCGAAAGATCCAACTCATATACTCTAATAAATTTGGCATCCGGCGCCACAGCATATTGTAATTCGGCTTTCTGTACGATTACTTTAGCTTGAGGCAATTTGAAGACACCCCAGGCATGATCCCAATGCAGATGGGTCAAAATCACTGTTTTTATTTCATCTACGGTTGTGTTGAACTTCTTTAAAGCTACATCTAGATGATTCTCTGTTTTACAGATTAGCGGGTTATGATATTTTCTCCCAAATTCCTCATCCTCGCCTCCCCCACTATCAACCAATAGCTTCTCTCCGGTTTGGTCATTGATGAGTAACCAACCAATCAGGGGCACTTGTGTTCTCCTTGTATCCCCTTCATTGTTCAAATTTTCATCCCATGCCAAAACCTTGGCAAACACACTAAGACGGCCAAGTTCCAAAGGAATTATCCTCCACGACATTGTATCCCTCTCCTTTTAGATCCTTTATCCTTCACCGGTAAACTTTTATAGTAAAGAGCAAACATAATCATGATTTTAGTGAAAACCCTTATTTTTGAATTGTATTTCCAATTTTCTTTAAATGAATTATACTATAGTTAATCTGAGGTGATAATTAACGATTTAGAATGATTGATAAGCTTTAGCTATCAATTAAACGAGGTGATTGGATGGAAATGCGGCAGCTTCGCTATTTTGAATCTATCGTTAAGTATGGAACAATGAGAGAAGCGGCAGCCAAGCTTTTTATAAGTGAACCTTCAATAAGCCAGCAAATTAATGAATTTCAAAAAGAAATTGGGTTACCATTATTTGAGAAGCAAGGAAGAAAAATCGCCTTAACTTCGGAAGGTAAACAACTTTTACCCTTAGTCAAAGCAGTCCTTGAAGCTGTTAGCAGCATGGAAAATGCTATTTCTGAAATAGTTAATCCGGAAGTCGGATTTATCAAACTCGGTTTTGTTTCTGTTACAACGCTTGATATAGTGCCTAATAAATTGATGGAATTTGCAAAAATTTGTCCCGACATTCGAGTTGAAATGGTTGAAAGCGGAACATTAGAACTTATTGAATGCCTTCTTAATGGTAGTGTTGATGTAGCTTTAATTTCTGTGAACAGTAGAATAAAATCAGTCATTGAATTATCCGATATGCAATGCAAAGTATTATCGAACGTAAGCTCTGTAGCAATTGTTTCATATAATCATCCCTTTGCAAAACAAGATAAAATTTCACTCAACCAGCTATTGGATGAACGAATAATTTTGCGGCGTCAAGGGGTTTATCGGGAAGAGATTTTCAGCTTATTAGGAGATGCTATAAAAAGGGATAGTATTTACTCTGTAGACACTCAGGATATTGCCCTTAAATTAGTAGAATTAGGCCTTGGAATTACAATTATTCCTGAACCTTACATTAGTACATGGAAGTTAAATGAAAATCCTCAAATAAAAATACTATTATTGGATGATTTTCAAATTAATTTGGATATATGCTTAATTTATAAAAAGAACCAATATCGTCCAAAGTTTCTTACAAATTTCATGCGGATATTTTCGGATAATTAATGATTAATGTTGGACTAACGCTTAAGATAAAAGGGGCATGTGAAAACTCAGTCTCCAAAATACTAAGTGGTTACAACCATCAAAAAGCGTCCTCATTACACTATCAAAGTGCGTGAGGACGCTTGTTTTTTGTTGATGTTCATCCCATCTTATTCTTTATCTCGATCCGCCGCTGACCACAATGCACTGTCCAGACACGTAGCTCGCGTCGTCACTCCCGAGAAATGCCGCAACTGAGGCGATATCTTCCGGTTCTCCCAGCCTCTTTAACGGGATCTGCCTGATCTGTTCAGCTAAGATCTCCGGCGGCACTTCGTTGGCCATATCCGTATTGACAAACCCCGGTGCGATGCAATTGACCGTAACATTTTTGGGCCCGCCTTCTTTGGCCAGCGTCTTCGTAAAACTGATTACCGCTCCTTTCGACGCTGCATAGTTCGCCTGCCCCGGGTTCCCAAAGGCGGAAGTTGAGGAAATATTCACAATCCTGCCGTAGCACTTCTCACGCATTATCGGAAAAACATATTTGCAGGTATAGTAGGTACCGTTCAAGTTTACGTTTAACACCGCATGCCATGCTTCGTCTGTCATCTTGTGGAAGATTGCGTCCCTTGTGATCCCGGCGTTATTGACCAGGATATCGATGGTCCCGAATTTTTCCACTACCGTTTTGATCGCTTCTGCGACCTGCGCCTCGCTTCCCACGTCGCATTTTACAGCCAGCACTCTTTCTCCGGAGGGGTCTATTTCTGCCGCAGTTCTTTTGGCAAGCTCGTAATCGTATTCCAATATGGCGACACCCGCAGCTTCGTCTTCAATGAAGCGTTTGGCGATAGCCGCACCGATCCCTTTACCGGCTCCGGTTACTACTGCGTATTTTCCTTTCAATGTCCGCATTTCAAGTATCTCCTTCCCTATTCTGCTGTTTACTCTATAACTCAAACGCACTTCCAAACTTTAGGTATATCCAAATATTATGATAATCCGTCATGTAGAATACCATTGTATAGCCCCGATGGACAGGGCGGACTATTAATACCGTTATCCCCATCGATATTTTATAATTGAGATTTTAGCTTGTCTTTACCTGTGCAACAATTCAGGCGCTTAATTTCCCGCCCTTTCTCCAGCAACACCACGGACGGCACCTTGTCAATCTGATATTTAAGTGCCAAATTCTTCTTGGTAGCCATATCTATTTTGACGATCTTGTAGCTTTCCTGGAGTTCCAGGTTGACTTCTTCCAATGAGGTGCTGAATTCCAGGCTCTCCTGATTGAAAGCGTCAAAGAAGAGGAGTAATACTTTTTTCTCACTTTGCAAAACGTTCAGTTGAAAGGAATCCTGCTCTTCGATATATCGTTCGGCCGCTACTGCCGCTGTTGCGCCGTCGCTTGCTGCCGTAACCACTTGTCTCAAATATTTCCTGCGATTATCTCCTACGGCATAAACACCTTCCAAGTTCGTTTCCATCTGTTCGCTGACAGGAATATATCCTCTTTCGTCCATTTCCAGTCCACTTGCTTTTAAAAACTGCGTGGAAGGAATCATGCCCACAAAGAAGAATACACCCTGACAAGGAAGTTCAGTTAATTCCCCTGTTTTGATATTTCTGATTTTTACCCCTTTGACGCTCTCTTCTCCCAAGACTTCTTCAATCGTAGAATTCCAGACAAATTCCATCTTTTTGTGCCTCAACGCGCCTTCGGCACTGACTTTATTGCAATCTAAAATCCCTTCATCGTGAAGTACAATAACGGTTACTTTTCGCGCAAACTTAGCAATATACATGCCTTCTTCGATGGCCTGGTCTCCGCTTCCGATGACAACGACATCTTCTCCTTCGAAAAACTCCGCATCACAAGTTGCGCAATAGGCAACCCCGCTGCCTTGAAGTTCCTTTTCCCCCGGGATGTCCAGAAGTCTCGGTTCATTACCGACAGCAATAATTACTGCCTTAGCAAAGAATTCTTTCTTCTTTTTCGTGGTCACCTTTTTTCGTTCCCCGGCAAAATCCGTACCGACAACCTCATCTTTTAAAAACTCAACGCCAAAGCTTTCAGCATGCTTGGCAAAATCACCCATGAGATCCGGGCCGCTGACCTTGATAGTTCCCGGATAATTCACAATTTCCCGGGTCGTATCAGCCATTCCCCCCAGCGTCCCCTTATTAATGAGAAGGGTCTTGAGTTTCGCTCTGCCGCCGTAAATCGCTGCAGAAAGGCCGGCAGGTCCGCCGCCAATGATGATCAAGTCATAAGAATTATTGGCGTCTTCCATTTCACTCTACTCCTTTTTCATTAAACTTCTTGGACTGCTGCAATTTTTTCTTCCACTTTTTCCTCATCCACGAGTCCGGCTTGTTTTCCCTGGAATTCCCCTTCATTAAAATAGAGAATTTGCGGCACACCTTTTAAGGAGAACCGCTGAAATAAACCGGCATTTTCTTCTATATCGACATAATAGAAACCAAATACACCTTCATATTTCGGTTGTAATTCTTCCAATAGCGGCACAACTTGTTTGCAAACGTGACAGGTTTTTCTTGAAAAAATAACCAAACAAGGCTTCCCCTTATCATAAACTATCTCATCAAAAGTAATTGCATCTAATTGTTGTAATGGCATATTCCCCACTCCTTCGTATATCAAACGTATTATGCTTTCTATCAGGATTTGCGCCTTTTAGTTGACGCAAATCCTGTTTTGATTTTATCCGCTAGCGCTCAACCACAACGGCAATCCCCTGCCCGCCGCCGATACAAAGGGTCGCCAGGCCGAGTTTATCGTTTCTTTTCTTCATCTCATACAGTAAAGTAACGAGAATCCGGGTGCCGCTGGCACCAATCGGATGCCCTAATGCAATGGCGCCTCCATTGACATTCACTTTCTTTGGTGGAAATCCTAATTCCTTGGCTACTGCTAAGGTCTGGGAGGCAAAGGCTTCATTGGCTTCAATAAGATCAAGCTCTTCCATCCTGATGTCTGCTTTCTGCAAAGCCTTTTTCACGGCGTTGACCGGTCCAACTCCCATAATAGCCGGATCCACCCCTGCCATTCCATATCCTTTCAATACCGCAAGATAAGCGAGCCCTAAGGAATCAGCTTTCTCTTTACTCATCATGACACAGGCCGCCGCCGCATCATTAATGCCGGAAGCATTGCCGGCGGTTACCGTACCGTCTGTTTTGAAAGCGGGTCTTAACTTCGCTAAAGTTTCCACCGTTGTTCCCGTCCGGGGGTGTTCATCGGTGTCGAAAATAATCGGTTCCCCTTTCCTTTTCGGAATAACCACCGGTACGATCTCTTCCGCAAACCGTCCTTTTTCAATTGCAGCCACAGCCTTTTCCTGGCTCCCAGCTGCAAACTCATCCTGCTCCACGCGGCCAATGCCAAATCTTTCAGCGACATTCTCCGCAGTAATACCCATATGGTAATCATTAAAGGCACACCACAGACCATCCTTGATCATGCTGTCTACAATTGTGCCGTTGCCCATGCGTTGGCCCCATCTGGCTTGATCTAAGACAAAGGGGGCATCCGACATGATTTCCATCCCGCCTGCTACAACAATATCTGCATCTCCGGCCATAATGGCCTGAGCCGCAGAAACAACCGATTTAAGTCCCGAACCGCAAACCACATTAATGGTTTGCGCAGTCGTTTCCACAGGCAGCCCTGCTTTTAAGGCTGCCTGGCGGGCGGGATTCTGACCCAGCCCGGCTTGCAAAACATTTCCCATGATGACTTCATCCACTTGCTCTCCTTGAATCCCTGCCCTGCGAACCGCTTCTTTAATAACCAGCGCCCCTAAATTTGTGGCTCCATACCCTTTCAGGGCACCACCGAATGAGGCGATGGGAGTACGAACCCCACTGACTATAACAACCTCTTGCAACACTATTCCTCCTCGCCGCTATACTGTCGGCTTGCCGTTAGTACCCCGAGCTATCTGTACATGTAGCCGCCGGCCACCAAAAGTTCCTCACCTGTAACCCAGGAGGCTTCATCACTGCACAAATAAGCGACGGCGTCAGCTACTTCCGACGGTTTCCCCATTCTCTTAAATGCGGTCTTGTTGACCAAATCCTCAAGCACATTCTTCGGCACAGCACGCATCATCTCAGTATCAATCACACCGGGTCGTACACAGTTAACGTTGATATTATATCTTCCGCCTTCTCTGGCCAGACTCTTCGTCACAGCAATAATACCCGCTTTGGTAAAAGAATAATTAGCCTGTCCGGCTTCGCCGCTGGAATTCGTCGAAGACAAATTGCAAATTTTTCCGTATTTCTTATCTTTCATAATCAGCCAAGCTTCTTGTGTGCAGTTAAATAAACCTTTACCATTCACGGCGATCACATCATCCCATTGTTGCTCTGTCATTTTATGAAATATGGCATCTCGCGTAATTCCGGCATTATTCACAAGGATATCCACCGTACCAAACTTATCTGCAATCACTTCGAAAGCAGCTTTCACCTCAGGTCGATTGACAATATTACATCCCAGACCAATAGCCTTTTCGCCGCTGGGGTCAAGTTCGAGCGCCAATTGTTGAGCTCCGGCCGCATCGACATCAATAATCACAACCTTTGCTCCCTCAGCATAAAACTTCCTCACAATCGACTCCCCGATCCCTTTGGCTCCACCGGTAATTAAGGCAATTCTTCCATCAAATCTTGCCATAAACAAACAACACCTTTCTCTACATACTTTTTTGTTCAGAGCTACCTCTCCAACATCTTATGGGTCATATTTTTAACACACGCAAAAAACATGCCAGATGATAAACGAGTATTTATGTTCGATTTGTAAAGAGTTTTTAGGAATCTTGAAGTAAGTCTTCATGGCATAAACTCTTCGTATATAGCAAATTCGCTATAATTTATATTGTAGATTTACTATATATATTATTTTTACAACTAAAAGGATGAAAGACAAAATCAAAGCCTCTTCAAACTGAACTGCTGAAGAGGCTTTGATTCATATTCATATTCAACTTTTTATTCCTGATTCCTTAGATTGACCACTTGAACCTTTCTGTAGATTGCTGAGCGGTCAACGCATAGTATCCTCGCTGCTTCACTTACGCATCCATTACATTCATGTAAAATATTTTTGATATATTCCTTCTCGACTTGATCCATCGTCTTCTTGAGTGGGGCTTTTGAACTTACAGTAATACGAAAGCTCCCGTTTTCTTGATGATTTAGGTTAGTCACAATATTTCGCGCTAAATTTGTCATTTCTTCAACCTGATAATCGATCACCCGGCCCCTGGTTGTTATCGCTAAGCGTTCAATCAAATTGCGAAGTTCGCGGACATTTCCAGGCCAACTATAGTTCAGAAATCCTTGGAGGGTTTCAGCTGAAAACACCTTGTCGTACCCATACTTTTTATTTAATTCTTCTAAGAAGATATTACTCATAGTCATAATGTCCTCGGGACGTTCGCGCAGAGGAGTTAAATGAAGAGGAACGACATTAATCCGGTAAAAGAGATCTTCCCGAAAGGTTTTACCCGCAACCATCACTTTCAAATCACGATTTGTCGCAGAAATTAAGCGAAAGTTTACTTTTTTTGAAGTAGTTCCCCCTATTCTTCTCACTTCGCCGTCCTCTAAGACACGCAATAATTTTGCCTGAAGGATAAGCGGCATCTCACCAATCTCATCAAGGAAGATCGTCCCCTTATCGGCCAGTTCAAATAATCCCGGTTTTCCCTTGGCATCCGCACCCGTAAAGGATCCCTTTTCATAACCGAACAATTCAGCTTCAATTAAGTTTTCGGGAATCGCTGAACAATTCACCGTGATAAAGGCTTCTTTCGATCGGCCACTGATACTATATAGATACTTTGCCAGTATTTCTTTACCTGTACCAGATTGGCCGTATAAGAGGACAGATGTTTCTGTTGGTCCTACCGAATTCGCTTCAAGCAGTAAGTTTTTCATTGCCAGACTCTCAGCAACTAAATGCCGGTTCTTAAAACCTTGATCCCTTAAATATTGAACTTCATCTTTATAGCGTTGAACAAGTTCCCGCTCTTTGTCCAGAGTCTGAGCTAATTTCACAAGCGTATCCTGATCCCGGCTATTACTGATAACCATCGTAATGTTTCCATGAGTATCAAGTAACGGCCGGCTGGTGCACATCAGATTTAAACCATCCCGGGTTTTGATTACTCCAGTCACTGTTGTCCTCTTCTCAATGGCTTCCAGAGCAATTGATTTATCCCAATAACCTTCTTCAACAAGTTCTCTGATATTTTTACCGACCATTTTCGTCGTTGGTAAGTTCAGAAGTCGTTCGGCTGTCGGATTTACCATTAAAATATTCCCCGTGGCATCGGTAACAAAAATTGAATCATAAGAATTATCCATGACTTCTTGAAGGGAATATGAGTTACTTTTAATAGAACTTTTTGTCTCAATCATTAATTTCACCCTTCTATTAATTAAAATAATTCACGGACAGAAAAAATTATAAAGTATAAATAATTATAAATTATAATAAAGAATTGAACAACACATGTGATATTGATTTACTGTCATTGTTAAATGTGTTGCATTTATTACATATATAGTAAAAACACAACATAAAGCGTCGTAATTTTACTATATATTCTCTCTGAGTAAGATTATGATTATCCATTCAAACGGCAGATTAGACTTCTAACTTCTATTTGTATCTTACACATGTATTTGGCATGATTTTTGCTTATAGATAGTTTAGCCCAAATTCTTATATTTTGAAAGGAGTGTCTTCCCAATGGATTGGAGAGAAACGTATAAGAGCCGCTTAACAACTGCTGATGAAGCAGTAAAAGTCGTTAAGTCAGGTGATTTCGTTATACCCGGTCATGCAGCAAGCGAATCAGAACTACTTGTCAATGCTCTAGCCAAACGTTACCTTGAGTTGGAAAATGTCACCATAATCCAAGGGGTTGCCCTTGGTAGTTCACCTTACTGCAAACCTGAAATGGCAGGTCATTTTATCTTGAAATCCATGTTTGTCGGTGCAAATACCCGAAAATCAATCTGGGAAAACCGTGGGACCTTCTTCCCGCTGATGTTCCATGAGTTCCCTCGGGCTTTTCGCGAAGGTTATTTAGGATCTGATGTCTTTATCACGATGGTTAGCCCGCCTGATGAACATGGCTACTGCAGTCTGGGAATGTCAGTTGATCACTCGAAAGAGTTAGTAAAATGTGCGAAGACAGTCATCGCTGAAGTCAATCCAAATGTCCCACGTACCTATGGAGATACCTTTGTTCATGTCAGTGATCTTGATTACATTGTAGAAAACCATGGCCCTATTTTGGAACTCACTCGTTTTGCAACCATGGATGAAGTTACTCAAGCCATTGGTCGAAATGTAGCTAAACTTATTAAAAATGGCGATACTCTCCAAATGGGCGCCGGAACTATACCGGATGCCATACTTTATTACCTCAAGGATAAACGTGACCTGGGCATTCACACGGAAATGATTTCCGATGGTCTTATTGATCTTATTGAGTCCGGAATCGTTAATGGCTCTAAAAAAACCTTAAATCCAGGAAAAATTATTCTAACCTTTGCTCAAGGGAGTAAGAAGGTTTACGAATATATCAATTTAAATCCTATGTTTCAATTTCATCCCGTTGATTACGTCAACAACCCTTGTGTCATCGCTCAAAATGATAATATGGTGGCCATCAATTCTGCCTTAGAAATTGACTTGAGCGGTCAAGTTTGTGCTGAAGCCCTGGGGTCCAAACAGTACAGTGGCATCGGCGGACAATTAGACTTTATCCGGGGCGCAGCAGCTTCCAAGAATGGTCGACCCATTATTGTCCTCCAATCCACTGCTAAAAACGCCACAATCTCAAGAATTTCCTGTCAACTAAAACCAGGAACCCCTGTAACGACAACTCGTAATGATGTTCGTTGGGTTGTTACTGAATATGGAGCCGTTAATTTATTTTGCAAATCTGAAAGAGAACGAGCCGCAGCACTTATCAGCATCGCCCATCCCAACTTTAGAGCTGAATTGAAAGGCCAATATGCTGAAATTTACGGTCGGGTTTTATAAAGAGAATCAAAAAGGGCGCTCGGGTCGGGCAGCTTCCCGTACATCCTGCAAGACCAGCTAATTCGTGCGAAGACAGTGTCTTCGTCACTCAGCATTCCGAGGCTCGCCCACGCGCTTGCGCGGGAGCTTCGCCAAACCTCCGGGTAATACCTGAGGTGAACCTCTGGCCATGGATGGCCGAGTGTCCCCGTAGCCATGGATGGCGAGAGGGGACCAGTGGCTCCGCTTCCCACGCAAGCTTTGTGGACCGTTCCGCCTCTCCATGAAATTCGTTCACTCCTGTACGAGAAGCTGCCTTTCGGGTCTACGAATTATATTTTTGCGGTTAGAATTTAGAATAAAGAAAATAACGAGGTGGAATTATTATGAGCTTTCAAAAAAGCAAGGATGATATCGTTTGTGTGAGTGCCGTGAGAACTCCCTTTGGCAAATTCGGTGGTTCAATGAAAGATATTGATATTTACGATCTCGGGGCCATTGCCATGAGAAACTCAATGGAAAGGATCAACCTGGATCCGGCTTTAATTGATGAAGTATGGTGGGGTAATGGGGATACCAGCAGCACAAAGGATCCCTTTACACCCGTTGTCGCACGTCAAACAATGCTGAAAGCAGGGATTTCCCCCGAGACCCCTTCGCTCTCCTATGACCAAGCTTGCACCTCTGCCCTGAGTACCGTTAAATATGGAGCCCGAAGCATCAAATTGGGGGAAGCGAAGATTGTCATGACCGGAGGGTCAACGAGTTTCAGCACTGTTCCTTTTTTACTCCGAGACATTCGCTGGGAAGGAAAAAAGCATTCTTCCTTTATGATCGAAGATCCGATTATTCCCCTAGGCTATAAGGATTATGCACCTGTAGCTGTCGATTCGGGTTTTGTAGCCATTGAGTATGGTGTATCCCGCGAAGAACAAGATGAGTTAGCTCTAGACAGCCATCTAAAATACGGTAAAGCCAGGGAAGGCGGATTTTTTAAAAATGAAATGCAGCCCCTTGAAATAACTCAAAAGGACAAAAAAGGAAATGTCATCTCCTCTAAAGTCTTAGATATTGATGAACAATACCGTCCTGATATCACTATGGATAAACTGGCGAAATTAAAACCGATTTTCGGCAACCCAACCTGTACCGCAGGCAATGCCCCAGGAATGAATGACGGTGCTACAGCTCAAATAATTACAACCAGAGAAAATGCCGAGCAATTGGGGTTACCTATTCTTTATACCTTGGTTGCAATTTCTGCCATTGCCCTGCAACCAAGAATTATGCCTGTCTCCCCTGCTTTTGCCATTAAGAAATGTCTGGATGACGCAAAAATGACCATGGATGACATCAAATTGATCGAAATCAATGAGGCCTTTGCCTGCGTTCCCTTGGTTTCACTTAAACTCTTATCCAATGAACGATTCCTTAAGAGTGACTACAAGGCGATGGTTAACGAAGCCTCAACTCAACCGATCTTGGATAATGATAATACTCAATATCGAAAGCTTAAGGAAAAGCTCAATCCTAACGGAAGTGCCATCGCTGTCGGTCACCCAAACACGGCAAGCGGTGCACGTATAATGATGACTGCTGCCTATAATCTCCAAGAAAATGGCGGCGGCTATGCGGCTTGTGCTATTTGTGGCGGCTTAACTCAGGGTGCCGGAGCAATAATTTGGGTCGAATAAACACTGCTTACGAAGCAATTTTTAGTAGGGTCAGTTCTCTATGCTTTCCGAATCATTAAGATTAGTACGTTTTAGAGCTTTGGTGGGTAATATCAACATAATCATTACGGCAACTAAAGCTGCCATCGGAATTTGAATCACATAATCCCGAAGTCTGAGTGGTTGGTTGGGGAAAATATTTTCGTGGCCGAAATTGGCAATGTAATAGAGCTTACACGGCATGGAGCAAAGCTGGCCAATAACGTTAAACAAGAAGTCTGATTACCCTATGAAAAGTCTTTGCAAGGGTTTTCTTTAACAGTCAAAAACAAAGGAGCTTAGTTGCCATTCAAGAAGAGACCAATTGGTCTCTTTTTGTTACGAATAACAAGTGCTAGTTTCTGTAATCTCCATACTCAAAGTCAAATCTTCTAAAATCCTAAATAGAACATATAAAAGGCAATGAGCAGAATTACACTGCCCATAACGAACTTCAACCCTTTGCTGAATGTACCGTACCTATTGTTAGATGTCATATTTCTTACAAACCCGATAGATGTTCCTGCTACAATTACTAAGGCACTATGACCTATAGAATAGAGCAATAACAACACAATCCCCCAGATTAAGCTGCCTTTATCCGCCACAATCGCAAGAAGGGTAATCAGAACAGGGGTTGCACAGGGGGATGAAAAAAGTCCGCCCAATATTCCTGCAATAAAGGCTCCGATATACCCTCTTCTGGTGTTCTTGGCAATAAGAGTAGTTGATGGAATGAAATTGTAAATCTCCCAGGTTTGCAAGGCCATTAAAGCCATCAGTACCCCCAACAAAAGATACCACCAGGAAGCAGATGTTCCCATTAGTTTGCCCACAAGTGAAGATACTGTTCCCAATATGGTAAAGGTGACTGCTGAGCCTGCCGAAAAGGTAAGGGAAAGCCGAAAGGCCTTTTTAGGATCGTTGTTTCCCGTGCCGCCTACATAGCCTATTACAAGTGGAACACTTGATAAGGAGCAAGGCGTTAGAGAAGTTAACACCCCGGCAAGCAACGCAAGCAAGGGAGCTATCCATATGCTTTGCGAGATAAGTGTCGAAAGAATATCAAGAATCCGACAACACCCAAACTTAAAAGTCTAACTGCGGTCTCCTTGGACCACCAGTCAAACCTTAGTATATTTAACTCACTTACTCCTATTTACCATACTAAAGAGATAAATCCATCCTCACGTGCTTCATACATCCCTGTAAGCACTACCCCGTCATCGATGAGATCGTCCACGAGGGATTTTCGCTCCAGCGGAAAACACAAAGCCGTATTGCAACCGGACCGTAAGCTACGGGGCGTCGGAATACTGGCAAAAGGACAATTATAACGAGAGAGTACCTTCTCCGCGCCTAAAGCTTCAGTCAATGAAGGGAAGGTGATCAGGGCCCTATATTCTTTCAACTTTCCATATAACATTGCACCCCTCCTCTTTTGACGCTTCTCGGATTTTATTATTTGCTAAATTGGAAGACTCGTTGGAAAAATGATACATATAGACACTTTAGCTTCGCAAGGTACAGTAAACTAAATTATATAGAGGATCCCCTTTCTATCCAAAATTCTATGCTGCCATGAAAAACAGATAAGTCATGCAATAATAGCATTTTATAATAGAGACCACTCGAATTCGACGAGTGGTCTCTACTTTTTCAATTCGGCAATAACCGTTACACAGGTTGAAGCGGCTTTGTCACCGATTTGCCTGTCCCAAATTGAAAGGCACCTTTCAATTTGGGACAGGGCAGACATCTAGGTAACCACCAATCCCTAAAGATTCAACTAATTCCCAAAAGTACAGATACTCATTTAATGGGTCTTAAGTCAGATGTTTCTAATTACCCAAAGATCAAACTCGGCTTAAGAAATGATGACCAGGCTGTAACCTTTGTCCGAACCAACTCATAGAATATACAGATAGGCTGATCGAAAAGCCGTCAATAGGAACAAGAGGAGTGAAGATAATGGCTGTTAATGCCATGTCCTTAAATTCAACGCTAATTGTCAAATACCAAAATGGATTTACCCCTGAAGGCAGCCCGGTGATCAAACAAAAAAGCTTGAATGATCTGAAGGCCGACACCACGGAACAAGATGCCTATGATGTGGCGGCCGCTTTATTCAGTCTGGGGCAGAATCCCGTGACAAGCGTCCTCCTTAGAAAAAGCTATGAGCTGCTTGAAGAGTAGCTCTGCGAAAAGTGAACTCGTTCAGCTAAAGCTGAACATTGGGGCTTCGGTAGGGGATTCTACCCCCACCGAAGTAGAAATCGGAACACCCACTTAAAGAAGTGGGTGTCTCGAAATTGATTAATAGGAAATGAGGTGGCCAGATGGCCGTGACAACGACTAAGATCTTAAGATTAACCTTTGAGACTGCCGGGGGAAAAACCTTCTCTATAACCATCCCGGATCCTAAGGTAAACCTACAGCAGGCGGATGCCGAAACCGTTATGGACATGATTATTGAGAAGAATGTATATATTACCACCAGCGGCGAGCTGACCAGAAAACGCGATATCAAGGTGATCAACACTTCAACCGAGGACCTCTACGATCCGCCCCAGGTTTAGGCGGAAATAAGCAGACAGAAGGCTGACCATTATGGGTCAGCCTTCTGTCTTGTTTCTGCCTAATTGGACCGCGGGGAGGAATTTGGCAGAGACGTTTGATCGTAAATTTTTCACACTAGCAGGTTTAAGCTCATATTCTATGAAAAAAGCACTGAAAGGATCAGCAATTATTATGAACGATTTGACAACGAATCGCACTCCGCCTGTGATTGCCTCTGAAATAAACACAATTAAATATCAGACCGGAAAGTTTCTCCTGACAGCTGCTATCGAGATCGGCCTCCGCCTGAAAGAGGCCAAAGGGCTGCTTCCCTATGGGGAATGGGGCAAGTGGCTGGAGGAGTCCTTCAGCTACTCCCAGCAAACCGCCTCTAAACTGATGCGCATCTTCGAGGCCTATGGAACCCCGCAGACCGTCTCCCTCGACGCCGGCATCCAGGTCCAAGAGCTGCCGAATCTGAATTATACCCAAGCTCTTATCCTCTTAGGAATCCCTGCGGAAGAACGGGCGGAATTCATTGCCGAGCTGGATGTGGAAAACATGTCCACCCGGGAACTGGAAAAGGCGGTCAAGGACCGGAACCAGGCCCTCAAGGAACGGGATCAGGCCCTCAAGGAAAAAGGAGATCTCCAGAAAACCCTGGATGACCAGGTGAACCAAATAACCCAGCTGACCACTGAGCGCGACAAGCTGAAGACCAAGGCTGTGGAGTTAAACCAGTCCCAAAGGGAGATGGAAACCAAAGAGGTGCAGCTGCAGTCGGAGTTAAACTCCATTAAGAAAAGTACCTCTTACGAGGATATCCGCATGATGAATAAGAAGCTTAATGAAGCTCAAAACAAAGCCTGCGCCAATCGAGTCGCCTTTTTATACGATAGCCTGGACAGAACCCTCAAGGAATTGACCGCTGAGCTGAAAAACCTGTCTGCCAAAGATCCCGCAACCTATGAAGCCTATAGAAAAAAGGTGCTTAATTTTTTAACGAAAGGTTTAAAGGAAAGAACCCAGCAGTGATTGGCTTCGCCGCAAAGTTAAGATCCGCCGGCTATCCCCTTCCCAACCCGGGTTTGAAATGCGCATTTCAAACCTTATTTCATATTAGAGGCCTTTACCCCATTTCAGATGCTGGCTGCCAACCTTTCCCCTATTGCAGCCCTGGGGCTTCAGTCTCCAACGCAACCTACCTTGACCAGACAGTGAACTTATCTACCGGCACTATCAAAAATATACTGTTTTTCATTGGGGTTCAATAGCTTTTCAGTGATATAAGCAATCAAGATAATTCCAGGTATGTTGATGACAAACCGAGTTATCATGAACATCCAGCCCAGCGCAGAAGCTTCAAATAAGAGCATCGGTATTTTGGTTGTTGACCAGGCGCCAATAAAAATTAAGACATTAGAAAACTTGCTCCCTTTCTTCAAGAGCACTCCTGCCATGGGAAATGCTGCGTATAACGGTCCGGCAGCAGCCGAACCCAAGAAAAACGCGATCAGAATACCAAGGATTCCCGATTTCTCACCCATCAACTTGATCATCGTTTCCCGTTGTACCCATACATCCAATAGCCCCAATAGAATAAATATTGGTGGTATAACCGAAAGCATTTCCACAGTATTGCTCCAAGTGATGTTAATTGACCTTTGACCGATTGTTGGATACAAAGCATAAATGACAATATTAATCACAATCAGCACCAAGAAGAACTTGTATCGTTTCACCAGCATTTTCATCTCAACACCACCCCAATTGCTATAGCTACCAAAAATGAAAATACAAAGGCAAAGCTATTCCTCAGTATTGCTGCTTTTTTACCGAAATACTGAATCTCCAGAGGGATTGTCACGATTCCGACCATCATTAACGTTGAGATGAAAACGGCTATTTGTCTAAAACCAGCACCGCTTTCCAATAAAGCCGAAGCTAAGGGAAAGGCTACAAATCCAGGTATTAAAGTAACTGAACCGACTACTGAGGCCATTAGCATTCCTAACCACCCAGATTTCTCACCGATTAATCCGGAAATCACTTCCGGGCTCAAAACCGCCAGCATAATCCCGATAATTACTAAAATAGCCAGGAACTGAGGCAGGATATTTTCAAATGACTTCCAGGCCTTCTTCAAGGCTGCGGACGTCTTTGACTTATCCTTTATAAAAGAAAGGATAAGAAAGCCGAAAGCTACAATGTACATCAGAATTGTAAACATATTCCCAATTTCCCCCTCAATTTATATTATAATGTTTTTTATGACTTAAATACAATCGTCAAGGAAATTTAAAAACGGGCTATAAAATAGAGTGGCTCGCACATTGTTGAGCCACTCTATTTTATATTAAATATGACATTACCGTAACAGCAATAGGGCCTGAGGCTAAACCGATTTCACTTATGATTTTCGAGAATCTTAGCTATTTCCTTCGGCTTTAAAACCTTACCAACGGAAACAACCTTCTCATCAATCACTAAGGCCGGGGTCGACATTACCCCATAGGCCATAACCTCTTTAAGGTCGTTGACTTTAATTATTTCTGCTTCTATGCCTGTCTCTTTTAGCGTTTTCTCCGTATTCTCTTTTAGAGTCTCACAGTTTTTACATCCAGAACCTAAAATTTTAATAATCATACTAATCCACTCCCTAACTTTTTTATTAGAATATAAAATACAAGAATGAAAAGCCAATTAACCCCAATAAATATGCCATTATAAACTCTAAGAACTTTAACTTACAACCCATCCATGACATCCGTCAATGCTATTTTTCGGAGATATCAAACTTAGACTACATCAATAAATAGCCAAAGGCATTGAAGAAGTATCCAATGATTAGAATTCCCAGAGTAACAATCCCGGCAAAGATCGCTAAAAGTCTCATCTTCACAACTTTCTTCAGCAAGATCATGGAGGGCAGCGAAAGTGCTGTTACAGCCATCATAAAGGACAAGGCAGTTCCAATACCTACCCCTTTTAATACTAAGGCTTCAGCTATAGGCAAGGTACCAAAGATATCTGCATACATCGGCACACCCACAAGGGTGGCTAACAAAACCGAATACCATTTATCCTGGCCAAGAACTGCTGATATGATGTTTTCTGGAATCCAATTATGGATGGCTGCCCCTATTCCAACACCGATGAGAATATAGAGCCAAACTTTTTTAATGATATCTAAGACCTGATCTCTGGCATATTCCATTCTTTCACCAGTCGTCAGCTCTTCTTGATCCACCTCAAGTATCTTATTGCCAAAAACAAAGGGTTCTACATACTTTTCAAGCTTCGCTTTACTAATGATTGTCCCTCCAATGACTGCCAGGACAATCCCAACAGCCACATAGGCTATGGCAATTTTCCAGTTAAAGATACTGGCCAGTAAAATAACCGAGGCTAAATCGACAAGAGGAGACGATATTAAAAACGAAAATGTCACCCCAATCGGCAGACCTGCACTGGTAAAGCCTATAAACAATGGAATAGAAGAGCAAGAACAAAATGGTGTAACCGTCCCAAGTAAAGCACCTAATATATTTGCAGATACTCCCTTATATCTACCTAGTATTTTTCTGGTTCTCTCCGGTGGGAAAAAACTTTGGATATAGGAAATTGTAAAGATTAAAACTGAAAGCAAGATGAAGATTTTTATGACATCATAAATATAGAAATGAATGCTTCCACCTAAGCGATCCTGAATGCTTAACCCAAAAACATTTTCTACCAAAAGCTTTACTAAATTATAAAGCCACTCCATTCTAAGTAATTGATTATTTAACCACTCAAAAATAAACAAATGATCATCTCCTGATTTATTTTAATAATGAAGTCTTTGTTTCTTCTATTTGACGAAGAATAATTGCTTCAACAAGGTCAATCATTTCGTAAACTTCCTTGTTTTTAATTGAGTATATAACCTTAGATCCATCTTTTCTGCTTTCAACAATACCTTGATTTTTTAACACTGTAAGATGCTGAGAGGTATTGGATTGTTCAGAATCAAGATTAGGTAGTATATCACATACACACAGTTCACCATTTCTTAATAACTTCACTATTTGAATTCTCGTAGGATGAGCCAAAGCTTTGAATACATTTGATATAAGTTGGTTCCCCATATTTGACATTTTATCACCTCATATAATTATTATATTAGGAATTTCTAATATAATAATTATATGAGGTGATTCCATTCTTGTCAATGAATAGAACTAACAAAAAACTCCCAGATTTATTCTGAGAGTTAAAAAAATCATAAAACCTTCAACCTATGTGAATGTCAATAGTTAATGGCATTTTGTACACAATGATATTCACCCTTAATCATCATTCATCAACAATCTTTTCCATAAAACAAACTGTGAATGGTAAATGCTTATATTTTGTTAAACCCGTCTCCTTGAAACCATACAATATATACCAATCTTTCAAAAGCAAATTCTCATTAACAATACCAATGGAAACTTTCTTTGCTCCTTGAGCTTTTAGATATTTAAAAACAAAATCCAATATAGTTTTACCATACCCTTTATGCCTAAATCCTGGTAACACAGAAAGTCTTTCTATGTAGAAAATATTATCATTAGCCTTTTCAAGTGCCGCAAATCCAATTTGCCTGTCATCTTCAAACAAGCCAAACATACTTATCCCATTATCTCTCATAATATGAAGCTTTTCCAGATTTGTAAAGGCAGGATTAGAGGGACAATTTTCCTCAGTAAAGTTAAATTCTTTTGCGACAGTAATAAATGAATCCTTAATTACCATTAAACTCTCTTGCAAACATTCATCTTTCATGAATTGCTTAATACTGACTTTATTATCAGCCATTCAATATTCCTCCAATGTTCCCTCGGGTACAATATTCCTACCAAAATTTATTCTTCACTATATCGCCATATCCTCCTGACTTCAAATATATTTCCACCTGTAACTAAGATCAAGCTCCAAAGGTCTCAAATCTACCATCTCTTGTACCCAAGCATTAATTACCGAGCCCCCCTTCATGTTGTACCAAAAGAGCTCTTCATTTCGTTCATTCTGGGAATAAAGGCTCTAATTTTGCCCATGATTTTTACATCCCTGGCAACCTGTGTCCCGGAAATTCCAAGTTGATTAATTTCATGGTTATTGACATCGATTCTTACATCCTGATCAGGAAGGCCCTAATTGTTATATCCGCTACATTTGGAAGTTCGAAGTTGATAACTTCGTTTTTTTTTAACCCGATTTTGCTGTTTTTTTCTTCTCCACCTGAATGTTTTGTTACATACTTGTTTTGAATTTTCATTATTTTTTATTGTCATCCGTGTCATCATATTATATAATGAATTATATTATAATAATTACAATTTTAGACCGTTTATTATAATTAAAATATCTTAGATAGCATAATTCAAAACGAAACAAACCTATGGTTTCTTAGTTGATGTACTTAAAAGCAAACTATAAAAAAGAAGCAAATCATTTTTTTCACACATGCAAGCTACACCATCATGTTTATGGCATCGTTGTCAAGGCCAAGGCTGGAAGTATTTTTCTTCTTTCGGGGAAAATCTCTATCCTTCCCTTGATAATCCAGATATGCAAACTTATTCAATAATTTTATTATCCGAGGAGGGGACTTTATGGATGAAAAAGGCAAATGCCCAGTAACAGGCAGAACGAAAAATGCCACTTCAGGCGGTGGTACTTCTAACAGAGACTGGTGGCCGAATCAGTTGAACCTCAAGATTCTTCATCAGAATTCAAACTTGAGCAATCCCATGGCTTCAGAATTCAACTATGCAGAAGAATTCAAGAAGCTCGATCTGGAAGAGCTGAAGAAGGACCTATTTGCATTAATGACCAATTCGCAGGATTGGTGGCCTGCGGATTATGGTCACTATGGGCCTCTCTTCATCCGGATGGCCTGGCACAGCGCAGGCACGTACCGCACAAACGACGGCCGCGGCGGCGCGGGATCCGGCACCCAACGCTTAGCACCCCTCAACAGCTGGCCCGATAACGTGAACCTCGACAAGGCGCGCCGTCTGCTCTGGCCCATCAAGCAGAAATACGGCAGGAAAATTTCATGGGCCGACCTGATGATCCTCGCAGGCAATTGCGCCATCGAGTCAATGGGACTCAAACCCTTCGGCTTCGCCGGCGGACGCAAAGATGTATGGGAGCCGCAAGAGGACATTTATTGGGGCTCTGAGGCCGAGTGGCTTGGCGACAAGCGCTACACCGGCGACCGGGAGCTCGAGAATCCCCTCGCCGCCGTACAAATGGGTCTGATCTACGTAAACCCGGAAGGGCCGAACGGTAACCCGGATCCCGTCGCTTCCGGCCATGACGTTCGGGAGACCTTCGCCCGGATGGCCATGAACGATGAAGAGACTGTCGCCCTCGTCGCCGGCGGACATACCTTCGGCAAGTGTCACGGTGCGGGGGATCCGGCCCATGTCGGTCCGGAACCTGAGGCTGCCGGTATGGAGGAACAGGGCCTCGGCTGGAAGAGCAGCTTCGGCAGCGGCAAAGGCGGAGATACCATTGGCAGCGGCATTGAAGGGGCCTGGAAGCCGAACCCGACTAAATGGGACATGGGCTATCTCAACGTGCTGTTCAAATACGAGTGGGAACTGGTCAAAAGCCCGGCCGGCGCGCATCAGTGGCTGGCCAAGGACGTGGCCGAAGAAGACATGGTGGTTGACGCACACGACCCATCGAAGAAAAACCGGCCGATGATGACCACGGCGGACCTCTCCCTTCGCTACGACCCGATCTACGAACCAATCGCACGGCGCTACCAGCAAAACCCCGAGGAATTTGCGGACGCTTTCGCCCGTGGATGGTTCAAGCTGACCCACCGCGATATGGGTCCGCGTTCACGTTATCTCGGTCCTGAAGTTCCTGCAGAGGAACTGATCTGGCAGGACCCGGTGCCGGCAGTCGAGTATGAATTGATTAACGAACAGGATATCGCGGATCTCAAGAGTAAAATCTTGGCTTCCGGCCTCTCCGTCTCCCAGCTTGTCTTAACAGCCTGGGCATCGGCATCTACCTTCCGTGGCTCCGATAAACGCGGCGGGGCAAACGGAGCACGCATCCGTCTTGCACCACAGAAGGATTGGGAAGTCAACCAGCCAAATCAGCTGAATGCTACTTTAGAAGTCCTTAAAAAAATCCAAAGGGAGTTCAACAATGCACAGTCAGGCCAAAAGAGAGTTTCTCTCGCCGACTTAATCGTCCTTGGCGGATGTGCGGGTATAGAGCAAGCTACGAAGAATGCCGGTCATAATGTGTTCGTTCCTTTTATGCCGGGACGCACAGATGCCTTGCAGGAGCAGACCGACGTTACCTCATTCTCAGTGCTCGAGCCGGCTGCAGATGGCTTCCGCAACTACTTAAAAACCAAATTTTCCGTTTCAGCAGAAGAACTTCTGCTTGATCGTGCACAATTGCTGACATTAACCGCTCCGGAAATGACGGTTCTGGTTGGCGGCATGCGCGTCATGAATGCCAATTACGGACAGTCTCAGCACGGTGTCTTCACCAAGAAACCAGAGACGCTTACAAATGACTTCTTCGTGAACCTCCTCGACATGAACACAACCTGGAAGCCGACATCTGAAGATGAAAACCTGTTCGAGGGCCGTGATCGCGCGACTGGCGAACTCAAATGGACCGGCACCCGGGTTGATCTCCTCTTCGGTTCAAACTCCCAACTCCGGGCCATCGCGGAAGTCTATGCCTGTGACGACTCTCAGGATAAGTTCTTGCATGACTTCGTGTCTGCCTGGAACAAAGTGATGAACGCAGATCGTTTCGACATGGCCTGAATCCTGGCGTAAACGACTTTGAGGTCTTTTGAATGGATCTGCCAACTTAAGTTGTATATATTTTCAAGGATCCTTCCCCCGATCACCGGGGGATTTTTTATGCTTATGGATTTAAGCTTATATGAAAACAAAGGCATCAGAATTTATAAGTTCCGATGCCTTTGTTTTTCATCTATTTAATTAATTACAACTGGAACGGTTAAATCTGCATTTGGAATTTGTTGTGGCTCATTTTGCCCTTATAAACTTTTGCTTTTCAAGTGCCTTATAGAAACCTCATGTTCGCCCAATATACCTTTTATGTGTTTACCTTCATCAATTTCGTTTCGGATAACCTTCTCTAGTAAACTCGTTTTTTCGTTTACATAGTGTGTAAGTGTTTCGAATTGCTGTGCAGTTTGTTCCCTCAATGACGTTACTCCCTCAGCAACCGTATTAATCTGCTTTTGTACCTCCTCCAATAGCATACGGTTTCTACCAACTTCGGATTTTATCGTACTTATTTCGCCTGATAGGTCAGATCGTGTTTGTGATATTTCGCCTGATAGATCAGATCGTGTTTGTGATATTTCGCCTGATAGATCAGATCGCGTTTGTAATACTTCGTTTGATAGATCTGCTCTCGTTTGTGAGATTTCGCTTGATAGATCAGTTCTCGTTTGTAATATTTCGCCCGATAAATCCGCTCTTGTTTGTGACATTTCGCTTGATAGATCCGCTCTCGTTTGTAATATTTCGCCCGATAAATCCGCTCTCGTTTGTAATATTTCGCCCGATAAATCCGCTCTCGTTTGTGATATTTCACCCGATAAATCCGCTCTTGTTTGTGATATTTCACCCGATAGATCCGCTCTTGTTTGTGATATTTCGCTTGATAGATCATCTCGCGTTTTCTTGATTTCGCCCATTAGTTCATTCAACATTTTTAAAACTCTTTGCTCTTCCATCTTCTTTCATTCCTTTTTATAATTATTAATCTTTCACCCTCCATTATGTGATTACACTATTGTGCATTAAAGTTAATTTCTTGCCTTCATCTTATCAAAGATATTCATTAAATCCAACTCAATTCTTTCAACGGACCGGTCAAATCTTCCTCACCAGACGCGGTTGCTATGGTGTCAGTTAAACTTGGCCTCATCTTTTTATAGACTGGATTTTTATTGATTAAGAACAACCCTCACTAAATTCTTTCAAGTTTCTCAACGGTTCTTTCATTTCTTATACCTCCAGTGTTCAATGTTGTTTTTGCTTCAATTAACATGACCTGTACTTCTTCTTCAGCAACAGGCATATGTTCGATTCCTTTTGGAATAATAAGAAATTCTCCTTCATTTAATATAACATCCTTATCCCTAAACTTAATAATCAACAATCCTTTTAGAACATAAAACATTTCATCTTCTTTTTCATGAATATGCCATAAAAATTCACCCTTGAGTTTGGCAATTTTTACATAGGATTCGTTGACCTCGCCTAATATTTTGGGACTCCAATAATCATTAAAAAGATCTAATTTCTCACAAATATTAATTTTATCCATTTTCATATCCCCCTCGAATAGACGTTATTATAATGCATACTTCTTAGTATATAGTTTTTCATCATAGGGAGCCTTTCTTCCAGGACAGGCTCCTCTAGGACATAGCATACAATTCTCATAGTTAGTTTCTGTTGGAAAAAATATGCCTGATACTGATTTAATAGGTGTCATCAGAAAACTAGACTTAAGTTCCACCCCAATTAATTTCTCATGACTGTCAAAGAGTTGAAAAAGTTCCTTTTGTTGACTAATGGGCCAGTCTTCTAAAGAACCTGGATTCATATTGGCCATTTTATCCAGTTCAAATTTATCCTTTAACTCCTTTGTAAGAGCAGTCCTTGCCGATCTCAACGCTAATTCCTTAATTGTATCCAACCAAAACATTTCCAGCATATCTGAGAAGCCTTTTGACCAATTCTCTAATTCATGCCCACAGGTAGCAACATATGGGAACACCCTGTTAACGTTATCCAAATTGACTCGTAAGATACGACTGGAGAACTTTACACCATCAATAACAACCGTATCATCCTTTTTATCTTCTATGTATGATAACTTATATAGAACCTTAAGATTTGCATTTTTTTCGGCCTCTTGGACAAGTTCTTCTATCCGTTTTTCATATTCAGTCCCTTTTTTGATACGCAATCTGTTAAGTAAATCTTCAAAGTCTAAGTCAAATGGAATATTTTTTATTACAATACAGTTCAAGTAACAGCCCCCCTATTTTTTGCTTTTTTCCATAACTACTCCAGATTACACTTCAATCCTTTATTTTGTTGATTGGTTCATTTTGCTTTGCTTATCCGTATGTCTCACCAATGTTTTGAAATATTCAAGTTTTTACTCCCAAGGATAATAATACCATATAATTAAAAGCAAAAGACTACCTCGTCAAGAGATAATCTTTGCTTGTTTATCCAGAGTCGACCTACTTCCTCATTACTTACAACCATAGGCTACCACTAATCCGTCGACTGTTCTAAAGCCTTAACGATTTCATTGGCAGTACATGGAGACGACTTGAACCAACAGATCTTCATAACTTCCCATTCTGCAGCGGATATATTGGGCATATTTTTAACTAATTTTTTTGGATAAACTTGAGAAAATGTGAAAGCCTGAAGGAAACAAGTTTCCTTCAGGCTTCAACTGAACTGCAAAATAAATCTGTAAATAATATATCTTCTACATTTCTGCTTCCATCAATTACTGCCAATAGGGCTATTAGCAAGGTGTGGGTTTTATTTGTATTATCATGATAGAATATAAACCAAAAGCCAGCTGAGAGTAATGACGATAGGAATGGAGAGCAAAGGTATATTGAGCATGCATGAGAGAGGATACTTATTATTTAAAAAAGATTGAAAAATGCCTTGGAATTATGGAGGTTGTTGTATGTCAAAAATAATTGAAGAAACGAAGCCTGTAAAAGTTGGTGACCCCCGTTTTTACATGGCCAATGAAAGGACCTTTCTTGCATGGATAAGAACAGCCATAGGGATAATGGGATTCGGTTTCGTAGTGGAGCGATTCTCTTTGTTCATAAAACAAATGTCATATATTTTGAGCCAAGCTGGTTTTGAAAATGTATTACCTTCTTCCCATGGATATTCGTCAATCGTTGGAATCCTCCTTGTGGGTCTAGGCGCAATAATGAGCGTATTCGCCTATATCAAGTATAAGAAAACTGAGAAACAAATAACTGAGAATACCTATCGATCATCGTCAATACTTAATACATTGCTCACCGGTTTAGTCCTCGCAGTCGGAATCTTCCTTATTATTTATATATTTCAAAGTACATGATCTTGGAAAATTTCAATGGCAGGATTCAAACCTATTAGTTTTCTTAATTGCAGCATAAATCAGAAACCCCAGCAGCCCACCTAAAGTATTGAGGATAAGGTCATCAATATCCGTAGATCTGCCCTTAAATAATTGAAACTTAGAAGTATACATCATCAACAAGTCAAATGCGTACGCGGGAACTGCACATAAACATAATAGGATTAATGTCAACGCAATTATTTTATATTAATTATCTTTCATTATTTTTTTGCCTCCTTAACTATATGATCAGTTTTAATCGGTTTTTCTTTTGATATATCAAATTTGTGAAGAGATATAGTTCCATCGGAGTGCTTAATTGCTATTGAAACTTCGTTTTCTCCGATGAAATAAATCGGGATATAATCACCTATTTTGAACCCCCCTTCATCGGTTAGCTTAAGAAAAGTACGTATTGCTTTACTTTTTATATCTTCGGGTAAGCTGGTACTTTTCTCATTTAATTCACTCGAAAAATGAGGTTTAACTTTATTAGTATCTATATCGAAAGTTTTGATAGCTGAAGCTTTGATTGTGTCTTCTACATCTAAATGTTTAACTTTTTCAGTAGAAAAAACACTACTGACATTTCCAAGCAATAGTACCGCCAAAGTTAATACTCCCACACTCATTGTAAACCATTTGAATATTTTCTTTTTATTCATTTGTCATTACCACACCTTTCTATGAGTTTCTTTCGAGCTGACATTTTTTGTCGTTAGGCGTAGGTGTTTATAGCAAAAACTGGCAGGGCTGTAAATCCGGTTAGGGGTAAAGATTCGCTCCGATAACAGTGAAAAAAATACGCTTGCCATGGCTTGTTGAGCCGGAGGAAAGCGTATTTTTGTGTGGAAAAGGCAGTTGACCATTTTGCCGTGGGTGAAGCCTTCTTCATCACTCGTTTTTTCTTTGTTTTCAAACCGCTGAGTACACTTTTGGGAGGCAAATAACATTATTCATTATATATTTCACGAGTTGTATTGGTAATATCATTCTCTTGAATCCAGCCTATGTGATATCCACGAATGGTCCAATTCTGATACCCAGTTGGGTTATTACAACCTATATCTCCCTGTGCCCAAGAAGAATCAGAATCATGGTCTTCGTCTACTATAGAGCCATCTTGAAAAAGATAACTATCTATTTCATAAGAGTCGTAACCTGAGCCCGTAGTATATGACAAACCACCTATATATGGATTTGAAATTCCAGTACTAGTGAACTGGGATTTACAAGTTAAAGATAATGCGTACGCGGGAACTGCACATAAAAACAATAGGATTAATGTCGATACAATAATTTTATATTTATTACCTTTCATGTATTTTATTTGACCTCCTTAACTATATGATCAGTTTGAAGTGGGTCTTGTTTTGATACATCATATTTAACGAGAGACATAGTTCCATCGGCATGCTCAATTGCTATTAAAACTTCATTTCCTCCAAAGAAATAAGTTGGGAATCTATCACCTATTTTAAGCATTCTACTCGTACCTAATGTAAACTCAGCAGCGCTTACTTTAGTTCTTATATCTTCGGTTACGCTAGTACTTTCTTTTTCTAAATCATCTGAAAAAAGAGGTTCATATTTTTTAGTGTCTATATCGAAAGTTTTAATAGCTGAATCACTAACCATTTTTTCTACCTTGAACTGAAAAGCTTTACCTTCTTTTTCTATTTCCAATTTTGATTGTTCAGTTTTTGCATAAACAATGTTTCCAACCAATAGCACAGTTAATAATGATAATACGCCCGCACTTATTGTAAGCCGTTTAAATATCTTTATTTTCTTTTTATCCAATTTATCATTACACACCTTTCCTTTTTTTATATAACAAATTAAATAAGCAATCTACCCTCCTAACTTATTAATAGACTCTCGGCATTCGCCGAGGCAGTTGGGGCAAGGGTTTCCTCGAACCAACTTTATAGCATTCCTCCTACTTTAGTGGGAGGAATTTTGCTTTTTCATTGAGTCAAACTGGAAATTCACGAGTAATAAAAGGTTTCTAAACGACCCGGAAATGTCCAAAAAGCACTTGACTTTGGATGACCGATTTATCCTGCATTACCACTCTGCTTCAGGATGGCTATTCTGCCAAAGGACCTGAACCTCGTGATCCAGCTTCCATGCTTCGTTCCTTTCCACCTCCCTAAATAATTACTAACCTCTTAACAACTGGTTTATTTAAACCATTTTACCCTCTTATACTTATTAGACAATTGAGCCATGGAAAAAGCTTCATGAATTTTGGGAAAAATTTAAAATAGGATAAAAGTCCTATGTAAAGAAGGACTTTGGGTTCGTATGGTTTGAATTGCATTCCCTAAAAAAGGATTTGACGGCAACAATCTTGAAATAGAGGCTAATGCATTTGAAGACAGGAGGTGCGGCAGTTGTTTTTCTCTAAGGATAAGAAGAACCACCTCGATGAAGAATTATATGAACGCTGTTATCATAGAGTATTTACTGCTGTTAACTTAATCGTAAGGGACCCAGATCTTGCCAAAGACGCGGTTCAAGAAGGTTTTTATAAAGCATTCTGCAATATTAACCAGCTAAGAGAACAAACTAAGTTTTGTGCATGGGTCATGAGCATAGCCATAAATCAAGCTAAAAATATGCTGCAGAAAAATTCTCGTCAGGTGTTGACGAACGAAATGGAATTATTTAGCCAGATTAACTCCAGCGGAAACACCCCATCTGATCCGGTTAGCGATTTTGTATTACTTAAAAATGAAGTAGAAAATGTCCTAGTCGAACTTAATATTGCGGATCGGGAGATTCTTGTACTAAAGTATTTTTTAGACTACTCTACTGAAGAAATTGCAGTTGTCCTTGCGACTTCAACTCAAAATGTAAATCAAAGACTTCGTCGTGCCCGAGAAAAATACAGAATAACTGCGCTCAATAAATCATCAGCGGGTCTGGAGGAGTGTGGATTATGAGAGATGAGTTTGAAGATAAGTTAGGACAACAAATCAGGAAAGACCTTTTACGGGAAGCAAGTGAACTAGATGGGCCCCCGGTTCAAGCGCAGTGGGAAGATTATGTTAAGCGTTATGGTGTTACGAAAAAACGAAAAAACCGGTTTAGAAAAGCCACACTTACGGCAGCTGCTGTATTACTGATAGTCATTTCAGTTTCTTTTCTAAGCCCATCAACGGCATCCGCTCTTGGGGAGAGGCTAATCAACTCCCTTAAGGTTTTTCTAGGAGGAAGTCTCTATAACGTAAATACTGTGCAGAAGGGTAATCCGGCTCCTCCCGCGATTGAGAGAAATGAGCTTTCGTCCGAGAAGGAAGTTACGTTAGATGAAGTTGAGAAAATTGTTTACTTTAGCGTTGCCAAACCGCATTATCTGCCTCAGGGTACCGAGTTGAAGAAAGTCCTTCTAACCCAAGTGACGGGAGATTCGTATTCCATTAAAATGGAGTACTCTTTAAATAACCAGCCATTGAGGATAATCCAGAATAATTTAGTTGCAGGTCATAACGGGAGCTTCTTATATGACTCGGATGATGCGCAGGTTAAAAAAATCGATATCAACGGAAATGAGGGACATTTGATCAAGACTAAAGATGGAACATTAATTCTTCGCTGGGCAATGAGAGGGCTTGGGATAGAATTGATTGGTAAAATCGAAGAAGAGGAACTGATTAAGGTCGCGAGGTCAGTGACCTAGGATAATTAAAGAAATAAACGCATGTGAGCCATTGGTTAGAATGCTCACATGCGTTTTTCGCTTTTTTCGTATGATTTTAATGTTATCGGTAAAAGTATGCCCCTTTTACTACTACACAACGGTTTCTTCGGTTCAGTCCTTATTAAGGTCATTCAAACTAACACGAAAAATTATGAAAAAAGGAGCATTTGCAAGGTTGCTCTAATTTATAGAGGGAGGTACTTTTGCGGAACGACAAGTTCCGCCAAATACTTATAAATTTATTACTTTGCAACATTTACTTGCCACATAGTAATCGTGTGTAACAAGCACGATAGTTTTACCTTCACTATTTAATTTTTCCAAATAGTCTAAAATGAGATCCCGGTTTTGTTCATCCAGTGAACCGGTTGGTTCATCCGCTAAAATAATTTTTGATGGTTTTAACATTAGCCGCGCAATTGAAACGCGTTGTTGTTCTCCGCCGCTTAACTCATATATTTTCCGTTTTTCATACCCTTCCAGCCCAACGAAATTCAAAGTTTTTTTCAGTTGGACAAGCCGATCCTTTTTTGTTCCATGAAAATATTTTAAGGCTAAATTTAAATTATATTGAACTGTTTCTTCGTCAATGAGCGCAAAGTTTTGAAACAGGTAAGCAATCTTTTCTCTTAGAATTCTTGTCGATTTTGAGCTATTTGTATGAATATTTATTGCTCCATCGATAATTACATTCCCAGCATCTACTTTCTCCAGTAATCCGATAATATTTAAAAGCGTACTTTTCCCGCTGCCGCTGGGACCCATTATAGCGATAAAATCACCTTCATTTATCTGCAAAGAAAATTTGTCCAATACGATTTTATTTCCATAAGTTTTACTGACGTTATTCAGTTCGATAATATTCATTGCTAAGCGCTCCTTTTAAGATATTCGACGATTTTCTTTTTTTCAACAAAGGGCAAATAAATTAGTGTGAAGACGGCTTCAATGATATATAAACATATAGTTAGAGCAAATATTTCTTTTATACTAAAGGATAAAGTAAACCCTATAACCGATAAGAACTGAATATTTCCGAGAAATACTGCCAAGTTAAAGATTATTATCCAGCTTAATAGCATTAAAAAATAGAAATCAAAATATTTGTGGTATTTTTTATAACCATGAAAACTTTGAATGACTAGACGTTGTTTATATAAATCAAAGTAATTATAAATATTTTGCATTAACACAATAACGATAATCATAACAAGCAAGGCAATTGCCATGCCGAATTTTTGAACCATATCGCGTACGGATTTGCTCTCGGCCGCAATGGTGTCATAGACAGAGATTATTATCGGTTGATAAATATTTAAATCTAATTGAGATAATACATTCTCAACAGATTCCGCTGGTTCCAAAGCGTTATCAATTTTAATTTTAAAAGGATTACCTTTATAATTAGCAACGTACATATAATCAAAAGTGTTCATATTGGATTCGGTTTTTACATTCAGAAAAGCATCTGTCACATAATTTCCCTGATTCGGATTGACATTTATATTATAAGAAAATAACTTCTGGCCCGATTTGATCCATATTACTTTAATTTGCTGAGATTTAACAGGTTCACGAGAACCGTTTTTCCAGAAAGCTATTTTCTTTAGAATATCAGACTCGGAAGAACGATATTTATCCGGAATCAATGTAACATAATTATTATCGGTTTCCTCAATAAACACTCTGTTCCCGTCAACATCGTATATCGGATTTTCCTTTAAATAGTTGGGGTTTATAGTTACCCAATCCCTTTCCCATGAATATGAGGTTTCCTGCCTAAGCATTTTAAGCGAATCCGGGGTGAAATCTGAAAAATCAGCTAGGATAGCTTCTCTTTTATTAAAATATTCATATATTGTTTTTAGTTTTGAAATGTATTCTTCTGACGGACCATTATTAAATTGAATTTTATAACCCTTTATATAGACATAGTTTTTGGTGTCTTCCCATTGACTGTAAGAGTTGGTAAATTCATTTTTTATTGCAGTAAAATTATTCGTTATATGACTTATTAAAATTAGAAAAACAGCAACCGTTGAGATTTTTATACAATAATTGAAGAAAACGATTGCGCTGACCGGTTTTTTATTTTTCACCATATCAGAAACTTTGATTTTATTAATATGTAAAAATGGTATGGAAAAAATCAAAAAGGAAATAAAAATACCTATAGCATATATTCCTATTATCTTAAAAGTAAACTGCCAGTATAAAACATTGAATTCCTGTATTTTTATAATACTGAAAATAGCATAGGAAATAATTGCAATTACGAGCTGTAATGATAATAAGGTTAATACTTTGTTTAGCCATATTTCCTTTGTTGAATATCCCAACATCTTTTTTATGCCGATTTCTTTATATGATTTTAATATATCGTATAAAATCAATAAGATAATCACCAGATATAAGACAAGAATCGCTAAGTAATTACTAAAATGATTTCTATTTGATTCAATAATATTTAACGCCGCATAGGTCACACTGCCATTAGTTGCTTCAGAAAGGTCGCGCGTAAATGAATCAATATTAACATTTGGGTTAAATTGAACGGTACAATAACCATTATATAATTGGTTATTATCAATCATACTTTTTAATGTTTCTATTCTTAAATCATCGTTTCCTCCGAAATCGGCAATCTGCCCAATTTGCTTGGTACTGCCTGTGTTCTTTGTTGATAAAAAATAGTCGGTGTTATTGCTGAAATCAGCTTCATTGAGGAATCTTCCCTGGTTAAGCGTATAATATTTAGCAAGATAATCGGGGGTTGAGAGATATACATAATTAATTCTTGTATTATTGTCCAACCTTTTAAAAAACATATTGCCTTGATATTTTGTTAATACTATTTTAATTTTTTTATAAACATCTTCTTGCGATTGACTTGTAACTTCGGCTGGCATAAGTAGTCTATAAGTATTCTTTTCAAAATATTCAGCATTAATCATACGGCCTAATTGTTCTTTATTATTGTCATCAAAGAAGATATAGGTCGTAAAGAAAGAAATTATTATTAAAATAATAGCTATCCATTTTTTCAAACATATTCTCCCCTTTTACTAGAATTAATTGTGTTTACATTGAAACTGAAGCGTTTGCTGCGGAAAGGCCTCTTCCGAAGCCGCAGCTTCGGAAGAGATGGATAAGTTTAAAACTGTATGGGTCACAAGATATCCATTAATCATTCGCTCCTGACGGAACAATTGGGCCGAAATTACTTCGTGTTGTACCAATCGTGCTCATAAACTGAAGGAGATATTTCATCATCGGTGCATTGAACGATAACGTGATATGGATAATATAGTGTTTCAGAATTTGAGACTGAAGTTAATCCAGCCGCTTTAAAATCCCATCCATCTGCGGACTCTCCGTCTACTGCAGCATATGAACCATGATCTAAGCTGCCATGATAGTAATAAGAATACGCCATCTCATACATGTCGTCCCATTCTTGACCGTAATTCCAGTTTCCTCCACTTGGTGTTGTTACACCCATAGCTATGGTTGAAAACAACGCAATAAGGCATAACGATATTGTAAGAATTTTACCAAACTTTTTCATATTTATCCCTCCTTGTGATTTTATTTTTTTCAATTAACATATTTCCTCCAAAGCATCCGATTCAAACTTTGCTTTTTAAGCCTAATACCAATAGCTCGGCCCAGTGTAAGAAGTCTGTTCCATCAGGACACCATTCTGATAGACTGCTCCGGTTGAACCCAAACAGTAATAATAACCGCTCACGACATACCTTTCTTTAAATAAATCAATGCTGTTGCTGTTGAAAATGCTTGTCCAGCTTTTAATTGTCTGCCAGTTTCCATTGATATACTGCTGAATACTCGCAGTAACTTCTACTTTATTCAATTATTTGGAGCCAGCAATTTATTCATTGCCTCTTACATAATTGATAAGAGTGTATCTGCATTAAAATTTACGGAGCTTCTCTGCATTTTGTGGCATTTTAGGCTGATGAATGATACAAATGCAGTTTGTGTTAGCGTTTATTGTTGTTACCAATAGTCCAAAACTTGCGGCAATTGTGCCGAATTAAGAAAAAGAGCTTTCAAGACCATCACCCCCTTTCAAAATACATCGAGTACTTTCAGTAAATTTAATCAATGGGTTTACTCGTTTAACTTTCTCATAGAAACCTGGATATTCTTTTTCTTCTACTACAACGGGAACCTGTAAACAGTCAATGGTTTTCGATATTAATCTTTTTAACGGATCTCTTTTAGCATTCTACTACCAATGTTTTTTAAATATATGGTTGATATACCAGTTTACCCTCTCATACTTATTAGACAATTGAGCCGTGGAAAAAGCTTCATAAATTTTGGAAATAAATTTAAAATAGGATAAAAGGCCTATGTAAAGAGGGACTTTGGGTTCGTATGGTGAATTGCATTCCCTAAAAAAGGATTTGACGGCAACAATAAAGAAATAAACGCATGTGAGTCATTGGTTAGAATGCTCACATGCGTTTTCGTGATTTCAAAATAATGGCAATGGCTATGGCATATATACTCCCGATGTATAAGTCCAGGCAGTCTCCTTAAAGACCCGTCATAAGCATAGTGTTCAGTCGCAACTCTGTAAGTATATCCCAGAGATACTGTGTAGCTGACCATTGTAGTAAATAAATCTATATTATAACCTTCTCGACTTATAGTAACGAACCCAATTTCTCCGAATCATAAAAACAAACAATAATTAATCATCATAATTAGGTAGCACACCCTAATAAGAAGCCACTCCAGACAATGGAGTGGCTTCTTTAAATAGAACTTCAATAATGCGAACTCTATTCTTTTTGGAGCTTTAATTTCTTGTACATAAATATCCCTATTACTGTACAAATTGATAAAAGAAAGAATAATATTTGTACTTGATTGTTGTTGGAATTAAATCCACCGGAACCTCCATATCCTTGGTTTCCGTTCATTTTTGCTTCATTTACTTTGATTTTAATTTCATCGATTAATTCTCTGCCATCCTTTATTTCATTCTTTTGAAGTTTGAGGTCATCGTTTTTGTTAAAGGATAATAGCTGACTGCCTTTAGCTGTTTTACCAATAAAACCATTAATATGTAAAGCTGGTTCATCAATATAAACAAGATCTTTTAACCCTATTTCCATAGCTTTCTTTTCCAAAGTTTCATATGGAATAGCATTTTTCTCGTCATATACGCCATAGCCAACTAATTTATAAACACCATCAACTTTATCTACAACATATCTTACTCGTTCTGTAACAGGTATATACCACTTATCAGTGGAAATTAAAGCATCGTATAAATCAGTATTTGCCTCATTAAGTACCTTTTTTGCATCAAGTCTATAAACTTTGTATCCCGCATCTTGTATTTCATAAATGTCCACATCCGTAAGATTGTGTGTCTGATCTCTTTCTTCCAACATTTGATTTTGAAAACTTTTAACATCAGATCGGAAAGCTTCCAAAACATCTGCCGGCAATTTTTCCACGGCGAACACGTTTGTACTTAAAAGAAACATGAACATTAGGGTTAAGAGAAATATTTTAGTTTTCATTACTAAACCCCCTCTTTTTATTAATATACCAAATTATAATTTGTTGCGGTCCATGTCCAATCATCATTGCTAACGAAACTACTATATGTTCTAGAATTCCATCTTGGATTACTCTCCCAAGGGTCCATATAGCTCACATTATTAACATAGGCGTCTTCGTAATATCCATAAATCGTCATCATGTGACCTTGGAATTCCCACAAGGGGGACCATGCAATTGATGCTATAATGGGGGCATAATTATTTATATCATCTTTGACATTAGTCCAACTAATATTTCCTACCGTCCAATCATTGTCCACATCCCAGTGCTCTAGGCCAGACTGAACTTCCCAAGGCCATCCGGCTTCGTCAACAGGTGAGCCTTTGACATAAGTCACAAACTGATTTTGTGTAACTCCAAGGCTTTGATAATTTAAAGCACATACACTACTAGCTGCCCAGCACCAATTATCTTCTTCTTGTATTGTACCAGGTACATTTAGGTAAAGTGATCCAGCAAACGCCGAAGTTGTTAATGTAAACACTAATAATAGTGAAGTAAACAATATAATACTAACTTTTTTCTTCATACTATCTCCTCCAATAATAATTTTTTAGATAAATATCTAGTCCCTCATTAACTTCCTCTCCACCTCCCTAATAATTAATTATTATTGACCTCTTAACAACTGGTTTATTTAAACCAATTTACCCGCTATACTTATTAGACAATTGAGCCATGGAAAAAGCTTCATAAATTTCGAAATAAATTTAAAATAGGATAAAACCCCTATGTAAAGAGGGACTTTAGATTAGTATGGTTTGAATTGCATTCCCTAAAAAAGGATTTGACGGCAACAATCTTGGAATAGATGACTAATGCATTTGAAGACAGGGGGTGCGGCAGTTGTTTTTCTCTAAGGATAAGAAGAGCCACCTCGATGAAGAATTATATGAACGCTGTTATTATAGAGTATTTACTGCTGTTAACCTCATCGCAAGGGACCCAGATCTTGCCGAAGACGCGGTTCAAGAAGGTTTTTATAAAGCATTCTGCAATATTAGCCAGCTAAGAGAACAAACTAAGTTTTGTGCATGGGTCATGAGCATAGCCATAAATGACTCGGATGATGCGCAGGTTAGAAAAATCGAAATCAATGGAAATGAGGGACATTTGATCAAGACTAAAGATGGAACATTAATTCTTCGATGGGCAATGAGAGGACTTGGGATAGCGTTGATTGGGAAAATCGAAAAAGAGGAACTGATTAAGGTCGCGAGGTCAGTGGCATAGGATAGTTAGAGAAAAAAACACAAGAGAGCATTTGGTCAGAATGCTCTCTTGTGTTTTCGTGATTTCAAAATAACGGCAATGGCTATGGCATGTATACTCCCGATGTATAAGTCCAGGCAGTCTCCTTAAAAGACCCATCATAAGCATAGTGTTCAGTCGCAACCCTGTAAGTATATCCCGGAGATACTGTGTAGCCGACCATTGTAGTAAATAAATTTGTATCATAACCTTCTCGACTCACAGTGTCTAGAGTAACCCACGAGCCATTATTGTTGTATTGAAGATGAAATTTCACACCAACAATGTCAGTGACCTTATAAGTCAATGTTTCACCGTAGATGCTAACCTGATTGTTCCCGGCATTTTGAATACTGCTGTACCCGCCCTGAATAAGCTGTAATGCTTCAATGCCACTTCCTCCATCGATGGGGTTTGATACAGATGATTCTGGGGACGCAAGTACGGGGCTGGATCCAAACAACATTACGGCAACGAATAGAAATGTTAGAGCTAGTTTTTTCATGATTTTCATCCTCCTAGTAATAATTTTTTATCCTTATTACTTAGACAATTAAGGAGGAGGATTTTCTTCATTAAATCCAGAAAAATTCCAAATAAATTATTGTAAAATAGTCAGTCGTTCAAAATCAACTCTGCGCTACAGTTGTATCGTTTGCTTTTTCGTTCCTTTTCAGTGCATATTGCCCCCTTCCCCTATATTTGTAATGATTGAGGTTAAAGTAACAAATTATCTAAAAGGCCCTATAGCTAATGTAGTTGGTTCTTCCCTCTATAATGAAAACTATACATCCTGTATGTAATTGACAACGGACCGTAGCAGGTAATTCACAGTTGCTCCCAATTCATGTCTCATTATTACAGCTTTGAATAAGCTTGTAAAATTGATGCTGCCGCTTTCTCTACTTAGATTCCTGCACAGTCGAATAAATCATACATTCCAAACCATTCTCAGGGATTGTAAACTTACCAGCTGGCAAATTATCATTGTGGGTTTTACGCAGTTTAACTTCAGTTCCGTCAATTTGTTTCATATCAAAATCAGAGTCAGCGTTAACACCGGAGTCTGTTCTCCGAACGTGTGGTCTCCTTTACCTATCTCTACATCTAAAAATGATGCTCCTGCTGCAGTGTCGGTTTGTTTGCTTACGGTTCCGGCGTTATTGCCGAGGAAATTGGTTCGTAAACCTGGAGAGGACTATTCTTTAAAATATTTTCCACTTCTTCAAAGCCTGTCGGAAAAGCAAAGTTGTAACGTGCAGGTAGGGCGAAAACGTATTTGCTGTTATGAGCAAGTTCGCTTGGTCCGATAGGTGCCGCTCCAATATGAAAGTCTTCCCGTAGAAGGGAATTCCATTGGGCACGTGTAAATATCATAATCGGAATATCCTGTCGTTGGTTTTGTGCGGTCCATTGAGGATGCCGGATGGAAAGCAGCGGTCCGGTTTCTACAATTTCTCCTTGTGAACCTTCCAAGCTTAAACCTTCCCAAGTAGCGGTGATTATCGAATTGCCTTGCCAACTCTCCGGCAAAGAAAAATTAAAACCATATTGGGGATTTTGGTACTCCCTAGGGTTAGCTTCCTCGTAGGCACCAAGTTTGACCTCAGTAATCAGCCAGCGATTCTCGACTTTCCTTACCCTAAGATCAATTGGCCGCTTGGCGGCAACACCACCATTTTGCATCTCCACACTCGTTATCTCTAAGATTTCGCCCTTCACGTCATACTCTGATGATGATTTCTGAATGCTTAGAATCTCTATTCGATCCGGCCATGGACTCGAAACCACCCTGCCCGGAACATCCTGAAGATCTTTTTGCCATGCCGACAAAAGCTCGGGGGATACTAGATCTCCGTAGTTCTCTTGGATACTTTTGTTTACGTAATCTCTAGGCGCTGTAAGGGAAACCATCTGAAGTTTTTTACCGAAATTCTCGACCAGACTGATAACTTCTGCTTCAGCACCTTCATCCTGAGTTTCGGTTATACTTGCACCGGGACGGATATCTTCGCTCTTGGTAGGTGCCCCTGTAAGCAAAACAGTTCCGGCAATGATCACTACAGCACCCGCAGCGAAGGAAGCTATATAAGAATATTTCCGTCCGGTTAAGACGTTTTTCACTCTAGCCTTTAAATTTCCCTCCGCAAACGACGATACGGCTACAACAGGCCTGCGTTCCCCCACACAAGAAGCAACATCGAGTAATGCTCTGGCGTATTCCCTGCGCCTTTCGCTTGAATAGTTTTTGACAACCGCACTGTCACACGCCCGTTCCCCGTCGTTTTTCAGCCAGGCGAAGGACAACCAGACCACCGGATTAAACCAGTAAACCGATTTAAGCAGGAACAAAATAAGATTGACCACGTAATCCCTGCGTTTGATATGCATCAGTTCGTGGGAGAGGATTGCTATGATCCTTTCATCTGTAAGGTTCTTATAAATGCGCTCAGGCAGGATAATCACAGGCTTGAGAAAGCCAAAAATAAACGGTATCTCAAAGGACCTCGTGATGCAAACCGAGGCTTTGCTGCGCATCTTAAGGTCAGATTTGCACTTTTCCAGCAGAGCCAACCGTCTGTCATCAGGTTCTTCCACTGTTACCTTAAGGATTCTGGACGTTTTGATGTAGGAGAATAACAACACGGCGAACATCACCAGGATACCGAGAACCCAAATCAGCGCTGCGACATTCCAGAGGTCAAGCCCGTGAGCAGGGACAGCTAGTTCTGGAGTTAAGATTGGAGGCTGCTGATTTGCAGGATTGATCAATACACCGGTTGTCATTGGCGGCAAAACCGTATTGACCTTATCAATTACAGGGACAGGAGCAACTTGATTAAACAATGTAAACAGGCTAAACATACTCTTGATATCAAAAGGAATCACCAATTTGAGCAAAAATACAAACCATATTCCGTAATGAAAGGAAGGAGACAGCCGTTTGCCGCATACTACTTTTATGAGCATAATTGCCACAGCCACAACGGTTGCATACAAGCTGATGTTCAGTACCCCTTTGAAAACGCTCTCAAGCATTGTCATCCCCTCCTTTGACCGTTTTGTCGATCAAATCTCGGAGCTTTTTTAACTCCCCATCGGACAGAACCCGATTTTCAATAAATTGAGCAAATAACTGATTGAACGAGCCTTGATAAACTCTGTCGATAAAGGACTTTGTTTCGCTGAGTAGTATTTGATCGCGTCCAAAAAGAGGAAGACATCTAAAGCCCGGCTCCCTCCGCTCAATCACACCTTTCTCAACAAGGCGTTTGATAAAGGTGTAAGTAGTATTCTTAAAATGAGCACCGTTTTCCGGCCTTAGGAAATGAGCTGCAATATCCACAGCTGACATTTCCCTGTTCTGCCAGATAATCTCCATAATTTCAAGCTCGCGTTCTGTGACCTTTGGAATTTCCTGTTGCATTTATCCCCCTCCATTCTACAGCATTAGTATGCAATATCATTCTAACTCTGTAGAATAAGAAATGTCAATAGGCTTTACAGAACGCTATATCGCCTCCCCAAAGGCTCTTTTTGGGGAAAATTAAAGTGCAGTCTCACAATAAGAAAGAAACTTGAGTCGTTCTATCTTAAAATTTGAATTTGCCAGGATTTCTGGCCAAAATTTAATCGTTACAATTAATTCATTTCTGTCATTGTCGGATAATTTTTTCCAAGGTACTAGTAAAGGGTGTAATTTTTTCTCTTCATCTATAATAGCATCTAGTTTCCAGCCAGCTTCCTTTTTTTGAAGTAACCAGCGTTCATGCTCATATTCAGCTAAAGCAATTAATTCACGTTCTGTAAAGGTTACAGCTTCGAGTTTTTCCTTAACAGAGATAATATCGTAATCGATCCTATGCAAAGCATCAGGAATATGCTTTATTTGTTCGTAGATAGACTCTTTCTGTTCATTACAAAGAGTTTCCCAGGATTTTAGGCAATTTAATTCTGATTCATTCTTATCTTTGTTGAGCAAAGTATGCCTATAAAGATCCATTGCCAAACTTTCAAATTTCTCACTATAGAAAGCATCATGCATTAAACGACGTAAAAATTGTTCTTCATCAACATGTAATTTCAACTGTTCTTTAGAGGGCAAATGTGATTGCTCCCATTTTTTACTGTCGGTTAGCATACTCATCTCTAAAATGGCTTCCATTGATCTGGATTCATGTTTATATCGTGTAACTTTGAGCATTGCTCGTAAAATACCATTATCTATTTGAGCTTGCCCTCGCTCATTTAATAGATGAGGTACTTTGCGTTCCAGTAGTGATCGCAATAGCATTGCTCTACGAACAATGAATAATTGATCCTTCTGTTCATCTGTTTGATTAGGTCCGAGAATATTTACGTACCCTCTTAGACGACTTACAAAGTCTGGACCTTTAGCACTTTGAAATTTTTTTAGAAATTGTTTATGTTCCAATTCATCCGCAATATCCTCTCCGCCAAATTCTTGGAATGTACTACTGGTACCACCGGCAAAGACAAAAATAGCTTTTCCGATAGGATGAATAGAATCTCCTTCTTTAAATTCCCCATCCTGCATAGGTGCTAGAAAATATTTTAACCAACCTAGATTTCCTTCAAAAGCCGAATCAAATTCGTCAAAAAAAACTAACGGAACCTTTCCCTTCAGGCAAAGGTCTCGGACTTTATGGAAGGCAGCAAATAAGTCTACCAATGATTGAAATTGAGATAAATTAAAATTTAATTGATCCATTAAATCTGGGGCAATACTTGAAGCCACTTCTGCTACCCCAAAGGATTTCCCGGACCCTGGTGTTCCAAATACAGCAATGCACAGCGGACGAACCGTATTTTTGGTAGAAATATACTCCGTCATTAGGTTTTTGATGCTTCTATAACCCTCAATTTCCGCCCTGTCCACTGTTTTTAATTTGCCAAATTGGGCTATGGGGATATACTTGAGGGCACTTTTTTCTCCACTTTTGACGATATTATAAGCTATGTCTGCTAAACTACTGGAACTTTTGTCTTTAATAATATACCAGTCAGTCTCACAGATTGAAGAATTATTTGTATCACGTATCAGTACATCTTGAATATGCTCTTTACAGACAAAATCATTTTCGGCTTCCTTAAAGATTAAAGGATTGGGAAAAGCACTTTCCTCAATAGTTTCACCAAAACCATAAACAAAATATTTTTGAGCAGCAACAATGCCTTCGCGTATACCTTCCCCTATTGATTTACTAAGTTCTTCATTATTACAAATTCCTGTAGCTATATTACGGGACAGCGCAGCAACAAAGCAAGAGGTTAATCCAAACATTTTGCCTTGATTGTCTTTGATAAAACCTCCTTCAACTTCATAAGTTAAGAAATACAATTGAGATTCCGCTACTCCTTTATTTTGATAATATATCGCACCTTCAAGGCCAAAAGGCACTATAAGGTGATGACAGTGAGCAAGGAAGGCCAGGTCGGGGTTATGATTCATTTGCCACACAAAATCCTGGGCCGTCTTTTCCCAAGAAAGGCTTTTACTAATATTTACTCCTTTTGCTCGTAAATCATCACTATTGATAACGACAATGGTATTTTGAATATGAAAATCTCTTATATTATGCCAAAGCTTACTTGAACTGGTAGGATGATTCACCTTATAGATTACAATAGGTGATTTTCCAGGTGTTTTTATTGCTAAAGGCCAGAATTCTTCGTTAGCATTAAAACCGTTATTCTCATCATCTAATATGACCATATCTGCATTTTGGTCATCATCTATGATCGGTAGTAACATAGGCCTACAAGAGGTCAGTCCTGTAAATCCAAGATAGCGGCTGATGCGGTATACTTTATGATTATCATTTTTATTGAGGGTTTCAGGAAAAAGCTCTAACTCTACAGTAGAACGAAGAAGTTCTTTGGGCAACGCAGCTTCTAGGTCTTGAATTTGCGGTGAACTTATTGAAGCCTGAGTTGCAAGAGTTACAAACTTTGACAAAAGCAGTGCCTCACCATTTTTAAAACTATTGTGAACATGTGGATAAGACTGCCAATTCAAACCCTTAGTACACTGTTGATCAGTTCTCCACTGTAATAAATTTACACATATATCTCCTGATACGACAATTTTAAAGCATTTGTTTTCCATTGTTCTAACTCCTCGTATAACATTAGAATAATTCTAGTTTGCATCATAATTATATACTATCTATGCGCTCATTTACACTACCGTTACCTATCAATGTTGGTTATTTAAGGTATTTTTATTAAATTTCAGCAACCTACTGGAGTTTAGAAAAATCAACTATCATCAATATCCGGTATTTACTTTTTCCTTCATCAGTGTTGATTGCCATTCAAATGAAGTGGATAAAATTTGAAATTGGACTTAAAGCAGTACCTTTGTATTCCGACGCATCCGCATAGTACAGAATTGTATTGATCGGGGTTGCAGAGAGGCGCTTTAAGGTGATAGCCATCTTCTGAGCCATAGCTTAGTTTTCATCAATGTCCAGCACTTTATAATCCAGTGCCTTTAAAGATACCATTTCCTCAAAAAATGCCCCGTTATTGATTCGATCAAAATGGATGTTATCTCTGTACCTCTACCGCCAGTCAGGAGATGCCACATCCTCTGAATTCTACCTAGACCTAATCCTAACAAAACAAAATCCCAGGCTGTTAAAGCCTAGGACTAATTTATGAGATAAAAGGTTAACCAATGGGTTCTACTCCGCATTTTAGGGCGCTTTTAAGACTTTAATGAAATCTTTCTGGCAATATAATAGCCTGTAAGAACTATGACAGGCACCATCACCAGCCCCCCCAACCATGAGTGCGTCTTAGCTGCCACCACAACACCGAGAATAAGTTGCCCCGGCAAAGCCATAAGAAATATGGCTTTGCTCATCGCCGCAATCTTCGATTCTGGGAGCCAGTGGAATAAACAGACAAAGGGGTCCTTAATAACCTCTTGCCAAAACAACCAAACGACGTTGGATATCATAATTGAAAAAACAAACCAGAGAAGCCATCCATAATCCGGGGGAAAGACTAATATAGCTAAAATACTTACCCCAACCATTTTAAGATAAAACTCAACATCTTTCTCATTACGCAACTCATATTTAAGACACATTTCCACCAAACCGTTCACAGGGTTGCGTTTTTTAAAGAGCAAATTAGAGTTTCTGAATAATAAGGGGCGTTTTCTGGAGAATCTTGGCCTTTTTACGTAGGTTCCGGCATTCTGCAGCATGTACTTAGCTAGTCTGAGCCTAGCAGTTTGCTCCCTGGCAACATCTTCAAAGAAAATCCCCTTTAATTTAGCCCGTTGATATAAGAGCTTACTTAAGATGATCAAGAGTACTAACATAGACAGATAAAACAGACCGCTGCGACTCAACAAAAGAGCCACACTTTGCCTCACATACACACCTATTACTAAAAAAATGATCAGTTTCACCATGCGCTTGGCCCAACCCTTGAAACGAAGTTCGATAAGTTGTTTACCAAGACCTATACAGTTCTTAAGGAGAAGGACTAAAACGGTTAGCCATACGACACTTATCAAAGAAAAACCGTAATGCAATAATAAAAGTGGCGCCAGAATAGTCAGCAACAATAAGGTTACCACAAGGTTATAGACAACAGCATACACTAAACTATACTTAATAATCCGGCTCATCCACACTTTGCGCTGTAAGAGGAAGAGCTGATCCGCACCCTCCACGAAAATACGTATTGTACCTGACCAAGCGAAGATGACAATAATTGCTGACAGAGCATTGAGGGGAATATAGTCCAGCCACCCAGGGACCGCCCTCCACCAGGAAAGATAATAATAAATGAAACCAGCCGAAAAAGGGATGACAATATAAAGAGCTACAATCCAATCTACGGCGGTTCTCCATACTTGATACTGATAGTTCCAGTCTGAAATAATTCGCTGAAAAAACAGCCTAGTCACGGTAATCATTTAGCTATTCTCCAGGAGTTTATCAAAACATTCCAATAGAGAGCCCTTAGGTAACTGGCATTGTTCCCTGATTTCTGCAAGATCTCCCCGAGCTATAACTCCCCCAGCGTTCATTAATACAAAAGAACTACAGATTCGTTCCGCAGTATCCAAGATATGTGTACACATCAATACTCCTGCTCCCTTAGCTCTAGCCTGGTTTAAATAAGCCAGGAAGTCCTTCGTACCCCTGGGATCCAGCCCCACAAAAGGCTCATCCACCACAAAAACTGAGGGCTCAAGTAAAAAACTCACAATAAGCATGACCTTTTGCTGCATGCCCTTAGAAAAGCTGCCCGGCAGATGGTGCTTGACTTCCGTAAGGCGGAAGAGTTTGAGAAGTTCCTCAGCTTTTGGTACAAATACTTTTCGCTCGATTTCATAGGCAGCGGCAGCTAGTTCTAAATGTTCCCAAAGTGTTAACCCTTCATATAGTACGGGCTGTTCTGGGATATAGGCAAAGTTTTTCCTCGCCCCGGCGAATTCCACCTTACCGTCCATCACCGGCAGCAAGCCCATGATCCCCTTAATTGTAGTGCTTTTCCCCGCTCCGTTAGGACCAATCAGGCCTACGAGTTCCCCCGGTTTCAGAGATAAGGTCACATTTTTGATGACCTCCGTGTTGTCAGAATAACCTGCGTGTTTAATATCTACGGTTAGTAAGTCCATCGATTCATCCTCATTTGTCATCGAATTTCATCCACTTGTTAAAGACAATATTTTTGAAACAGACCAGATAATTACCGGTTGACTCTGGAAATAGTCACTTATCTCCTCTCCCAAATAAGCTCACCATTGCAGGCATCGATATATTTTAATCCTGGATTACAGCCAGCAGCCAAGGAAAATTCGTTTCGACGAGTCGTTATAGGCTCATAGATCAACCGATAAACCGGCAGATCCTCGTCCTCCAAGTCTTTAAACCATCTAAGTCGGAATCTGACATACTCACTGTATAGGCCAAACGCCTTTTCCGCTGTCAGAGTCGGATAGAGGAAATTACACTCTTCCAGCTCACGAATCATTTCATAAGAGACTCCCATATAGACGCAGATTTTCCCGGTTGAAGTGCTGACACTAACCATGACCCGTTCATGGTTAACAGGGATATTGCCGATGTAGACAGGCAGGTAGAAAAACTCACGCTCACGTAGCTGCACGTCCATATCCTCCTGATCGACTTCGATTTGAAGGTAAGAAGTGTAGTCCGGGAATACCTGTTGCAAGAACTGTTCCGCCTTCTCCCAACACTGCTTCCGAGTTAGTGACGGTGCAGCATCTTTCTTCCGTTCACTCCGGTGGAACCCCACCAGACGTCCCGTGGACTTCTCGACTTGAATCATAAACGAGGCTTCCAGATTCCGTAGTGAATCGCCCCATTTTCGTTTCATATAAGCATCCACAGAAAGTGCTTCTGCTTCCGGATCTTCGACTACTTCCGCTCTGAACTTATACAACCTTTTGATTCTCTCACCGTCATCCTTCGAATTCTCAAGCAGGTATAACTCTGGGTCGATACCAAGCTCTATCTCCAAGGTCGCAATGTCCTTAAGCGTTGACTCATTACTTTTATCAGACTCCATTTTAGTGATTGGGAGACAGGAGGGCATCACATAATGATTCATTCCAAACAGATCAATACCTGTAATAGCGTCTATTAAGTGATGGCCAGGGATCGGTTCATAGACAAGCCGGTATTCAGGCTCTGTTCCCTCCATTTCATACATGGACGGATATAATGCAACAATCGTTAGCTCCATTCGCATAGTTTTCAACACTTGCTGCCTCACAGTCTCCACATCAACGATGATGCTGGGCCATTCTGGTTTAGGAGCAGCTTTTCGTCTGGATTTTTCCAATTGATAGCGGATGACGTTCAACCCACTGTCCAGTGTCATTCTGCAGCCCGTATCGGGAAGGGGTAGTCCTCCCACTTCCTCCCTATAGGTGATAAATCGTAAGTTTCCTTTTTCTTCGCTATTTACCCAAGTAAATGCGTCATAATCAGAGGTATGTTTCGCTAAAAAAGCGTCAGTGACAGCCCTCACTTCCTCTGCCGAGCTAGCTTGATCGGCGGAATATTTGGCTTTCATATCGATATCCAGGCTGATTAACTGTCCAGTTTCAATATCCTGCGAAATTTCGATTTGACAGTCATCGTTGCCTGGATCCTCCCAAATGAAGGACCGTTCTTGCTCATGGCGAGTATTGTCTTCCATTGCCAGTCGGTAATGCTCCGGAATCCGAACAATTGCCTTTGCTTTTGTTCTGAGCTCCCCATAGTCAAATGACATAATTTACCTCCGCAATTTAATCCTATAAATTAAACAAAGTTGCCTTACACCGTTTGGGCATCAATATAATTCGCCGTTCTTTATAGATTGTCGTATCAATCGGCGAAAAAACTATCTTATCTACCGTCACAAGGCTGTCCGGCAAATTATCCTTATCAACCGACCGCCCTATTTGCTGGCAAGGCAAAATAATCCCTATATGGAAAACACTTCAGCGATCCAGAGCTTCCCGCTGCTGCCATACGACAACCGTATCCAGCTGCTTTCACAGTATATCCGCAGCTCATAAAACCCCAAGTTTGTGATATACTCCAAGCTCGCGCTATTCGGCTTGCCGTACTCGCCGTAGAGCTGGTCCATCGTCCATCTCCGCGGCGTCCGGTTCCCGGGCAGGGACTTAAGAGTGTCCTCTATCCTATCGCCAAGCTCGATATCCCGGAGCACGCTGAGCGGCTCGCGATTCGCACAGAAGATCGTCTCCCCATAGTATATGTGTTGAAGAATATAGTTGTCGAAATGATCGGCGACGGCATCCGGTCCAGGCTTGAACTCATAACCCATGTTTCCTATATAGATATAGAGGTTCGGTGCCTCCGGCGTCCATCTGCCAATCGCGTAGTCTATCATATTTTTCGGGATTTTCCATACTTGCTGCGTTTCAGCGAAGGTCATGCCGATCGAATAGCCGTGCAGCGAAATCAGCTCCTCCTCCCGCACCCGATCCTCGGGACTGAACTCCGGCCTTTCAGCGAGGGAAACCGGCGTCTCCTGGACGGCGGTATTCTCCTCGCTAACCGGATCTGCCGTGGGCGGGGCAGGGACCGGCTCGGTCGAGGGTTTTGCTGTTGGCTCGGTGGTCGGCGGTGCGGTCGAAGTCGGCGGCGTTATCGGGTCGACAGTTGCCGACGACAAGGGCGACGGGATCGCGTTCGCAGTCATATCGTCGTCTGGCGTTCCGCTTGAGCAAGCTGATAATGTCAAAACCGAAAGCGCCATGACAAGCGCCATTATCCTTGTGTGTTTCATCTTCTATATATTCCTCTTTTCTGTCCGCCGCTTGGCGGCAACTCTCGAAGCTGGGAGCACTGATAATACCCTTGCTTGCGAGGCGAGGCAAGCCAGACCAGCATGGAATGGCAGCATCTTCGTGAGATAATACCTGATTTGGTTCATCAGCTGCTCCGGAACGTCACCGGCGTATTCCCTGTAAAGCCAGGAATGCTGTGATGGCATTTTGCTCGGCGTCGGACGTCTTTAAATCGGCCATCAAACTGCCCTTCGTATACTTCAATTTTCTCCTTGCCGTCGGGTGTGACAAAAGCACCGGTATCCGTATTGGCATCGATAGTGAAGTTCATAGCCAAAAACATCTCTTCCTCCGGAATGGAACGGGAATGGGAGTATAGCATTCCCGCAGTTGCTACGGCATAAGTACGATACGCATCAAGACAATCCGTTTGGAAATAGAATGGGTCAAGCTAATCACCTCACCTCACCTCACCTCACCTCACCTTCACCTTCTTCATTTGATGATCCGCAGTATTTTGCTTACTTTGTGATGCATACCCCGTTTTCGCTGGGATTAAGGCTATACCAAAATACGATGTCTCCGTCAGTCAGAACGCCTAGGATATGGGCTTGGGCTGCTTTGACAGAAATGATTTTAGGCTCGATCTATCAGAAGATTTACTAAAACATTAAAATCAGGTCTGTTTTGCTTAGGGTCTTTCATTCCAGCATCAATCCAATAACCGACCACTTTATTTTCGGTTAGGAATAGGACTACGTCATAATTTGATTCACTGACACCAGTTTCAATTTGAGCCGTATACATCTTAACTCGTTGACCCATATACTTAGAAAAGTCTAAATTATTCAGTTTCGATAATTCGTTGCTTCTCCTTAATAGGTCGCCAACTCTAACACCCTCCTTAATGGCTGTAAAATCACTTGGCAGTTGAACATCTTCAGCGCCAACACTGTTTACAGCTATCTTGAGATTCTTCTGGCTTAAGAAATCTCGAGCAGCACTTGAATAATCTACTGCTGTTGCTGACTGTGTTTCTATCTGAAACCAATAATAAATTACGTGATTTTCGTTGCCCCAATTAACCTGAAGTTGAAATAAATATTCACCTTCCGCTTTGGGGAGAAGGATTAAGTTTTGGCTTATTGGATACAACTTCAATTGTTTATTGCTATCTACTAACCTAACCTGATAGGTTGGCTTATCTAAGCCCGCAACCTCCTCAGCCATGAACTCAAGCCATGATTCTGGCTTAAGCACACTGACTGGTAATTTCATCGCTTCGTCAATTCCTAAACCGAAATTCGTATTACCAATCAACACGCCAGGCTGGGAAGTGTAGTTGGCGTCTCCCCTAGTCCAATTAAGCTTGGTAATTCCATTGAGAATCTCCAGTTTAGGATAATGGGAACTATACCCGGCTTGCTCGGCGGTTAAGTCATCAGGGGTTTGTGGGACGTCTATGGTTGACGTATCGGCATTGTCATACAATTTTGTAACAATATTTTCAATGTCTGGATTTTCAGCGATATAATCCACCTTTGTTTCACCGATATGTCGAGATACCCTTATTTCATTACCGTTCACTGCAAAATCTAGTGTTCTTCCGCTTCCGTCATTGAAGGCGAATAGAACAACCAAGCTGTGATCTACCTCAAGATTTCGGACACGTGTGATTTTGGAATTATTGAACTCCTGAATTATAGAAGACCAATCTTTATCATTAATTGTTTTCTCTGTACCATTCATAGAAATGCGAATTTCTTTGATATCACTTTGATTAACTGGTATATGGTAGTCCGGTAGATTCTTAACGTTGGTGAAAACCACAACAGCTAGCAAAGCGATCACTGATAATCCTATCAAAGACCATTTAACGGAAGACATTCTGAACTCTTTTAGCATGGTTATTCTCCTCTTAATCTGAGATTTGGAGCCAGATAAACTTGCCAATCCCATCAATCGCGGAGTGTTAGAGTATGTCTCTACCAATTTGAGGAGCGTATAAGCATAGTCGTTGGTTTGTTTCGTATTGATTCGCTCCATGGCTAAAGCGTCACAAGATATTTCCTGGTCTTCCCGCATTCGGTAAAAGGCGTACCATATTAATGGATTAAACCAGTGAATGATTACTAAGACCTGTGTCAGCCAATTTATCATGATGTCTTTACGTTTGAAATGTAATAGCTCATGTAACAATATATGGCTTATTTGTTCCAAACTAAATGTTTGCTCAATCCCAATCGGCAACAGTAACCTTGGATGGATGAAGCCTAATAATGATGGACTGTTTACATATCTCGTCTTTAGCAGGGGAATCTCTGCTCTTACCTTTAGTTCCACCTTAAGTTGATTAAAAACTGTAATTAGCCTTGGGTCAGTGACTAAATTATGTTCAATTTTATTACAGAATCGTCTGTTAACAAGGGCTGTAAGAGTCGTTAATATCAAAATTCCTAAAAGCCATATCCAGAACATCAGCTTATATATGAAGGGAAAGGTGGCTAAAGGTGCGATTTTATTTTCTCTTGTTTGCTGTGTATTCGTGTCTAGGGTAGCTTTGCTGGAATTGCTATCAACAGCGGCAGTTTGGGCGGGGCTAGACTGCATAGTATCAACGACATTAGTCGTTGGCTCTGTCGCACCTTTAGAAATAGGGGATAAAAATTGTTGTATGTAAGACGGGTTAATAAAATTATAGGCACTCAGTGGACTACTGGGTACCCATGGTAAAACTAATCCAATCATCAAAACAGACCATAGCATATACTGGAAACGTGCTCCCATTCTATGTCTAAGGACATGTTTTACTCCCAGCAGAAAAACGATGAAGATGCAAGCTTTGGCAGACGTTGTTAAAACCCAGTTAAATAGGTTCAGGTAATTGTCCTGAAATAGCGTCATCAGCATCTTATCAGTCCTTTCTTGCCTCAAGGAGCTGTTTGAGTTCTTTAATTTCATCTTGAGAGAGTTTTTCTTCTTGAAGAAACGTGACGAGCATTGGCTTTATGGCTCCACCAAAAACACGGGTCAGAAAGGACTTACTCTCTGCTTTGATACACTCTTCCTCGGCCACTAAGGGATAGTAGATATATAACTTTCCCTCTTCTTTATAGCCGAGGGCTCCTTTCTTTACTAGTCTTCCGATTAACGTCTTGACTGTATTTGGTTTCCAATCGGTATGATGCTCTAATGCCCTAACAATTTCGTTGGCAGTACAAGCTGATTTCAACCAACAAATCTTCATGACTTCCCATTCCGCATCGGAAATATTCGGTGTTTCTAACATCTTTAAACCTCCATGCCAAGATTAGGTTTACACTTGTAGTTATTAGTATATTACATTTGTAAACGGTAATTGTCAAGGGAACCCCGTAATATTGCCAAATCAAGTGGTTCTGCACCATTACGATTAAATGCTGCATTACGGGGACTTAAGGCAAAACGTAATCGACCGCGTATGCGCATGGCTTCTTTAAACTACTTGTCGGGATTCGCTCCGCTCCAGATTAACGTACCGTTGACCTTGCACTCGGCATAGAATGCTTGAATCTTGGACTCATAAGTGCCATCTTCCATAAATATCTCATCCATATAGTCATAGGTGGCGCTGTTCATATAATATATTTCCATTTGGTCAGCCTCGGGCGAAAAGTCACAGTCCCATTGCCGCGGAACGGGCTTGCCGTACCAGTCCATGCTTTGCAATTTCCTGGTCCAAAGCCAACAGACTTACTGCTATAAACGCAAGCATCAGGCAAAACCGTTTTTTCATGTGCTCAACTCCTCGTATAATTAAGATTGACTTCCAACTTAATATCTTTTTGGAATCCTTTTCCTTATAATTATGACGATTAAAAAGCTGCTGACCTGACGCTATAGATTTTCTCATTACTAAAAATCAATTTATCAAACATGATTTTGGCGGCAATCCTTCGGACGAAAAATATTAACCATACCAAAAGAGGGGCTAATGTGCCCCCCTCAGATTTTACTGGATATCTCAATTATTTTTCGTATAATTACCGTACACGCCACCTACTGGGAGTTTAAATTCTAGGACTTGGAGATCCGCTCTGAGATTTCCGTCATGCGAGAGGCGAAGGGGACTTTTTGCGTTCAAACTTAATGGACCGCCAGTATCTGACGGGTACGGTCTGAAACCAAAAGTTCACCCTCACCGTTTTTGGTAAGATCCATTGTTTAAAGTTATTCGGTGCCGGTTAAATCTTCATCTTCTTGCGGAAATACCGCTGTTACGACTCCCGATCCGGCAGCGTTTGCCGCTGCTGCGCCCGGCACTGTAAAATAATTCTCGCCAATCCCTGCCAAGGTATATCCTTCTTTAGGGACCAGCGTGATAGTTGCCGTGTAGTCCCGGCCTTCGACAAAGGGGTCGTCGGCAGGCGACCAGGTGATCGTCCCGGTATATTGCTCCGTTTCGCTGATCGTTGTTACAGGTGACACCTCCGATTCAGGCGGTATAACCCCCCTGATTTTCGAAAGGCCGATTGTTGTCGCCGGTTCTGTTGGCTCTGTTGACTCTGTTGGCTCAAACGGTTCTGTCGGTTGTGCCGGCTCAGACGGCGACACCGGGAACACGGCCGTAATTACCCCTGATCCTGCAGCATTCCGGGTGGTGGATGCTCCCGGTGCGGTAAAGAAGTCCGCAGCGACGCCTTTTAAGGTATACCCTGCTTTGGGAAGGAGGGTAATCGTCGCCGTATATTCCTGACCTGCGAAAAAGATGGCATCGACAGGCGACCAGGTGACCGTCCCCGCATACTGTTCGGTTTGGATGGTTGTCACGGGTGTCGCTCCCTCTTCTGGGGCAATAACTCCCGGTATTTCGGGGATGTCGATAGCCTCTTCCCTTGCCGGAGCAGCAAGACGGGTTTTCACTTCCGGATCCAAGGAGGCCAGCACCGAGTTGTCCCAGATATCATCGGCAGTTTGGCCCAGGAGAAGATTACCGGCCACCTCTTTCGCTTTATCCCGGTTTACTTCCCAATAGCTTAACCCGTCCAGCATAATCGCGTCTCCGGGCAGTGTTTGGGTTACGATTGTGGCGTCGTCAAATGATTTTGCCGCCCCGGCAAGTGTTAGGAGATCTTTCAAAGACAAGTCCGTTTCCACTGTTTTCATTAACTGCGGGACAAGCTTGGGCAGTTTAAGAATTGTGGCGGGTTCAAGCATTTTTTTGCCTGCCGTTGTCAGTACTTTCTGCTGTCTGACGGTTCTTCCGATGTCGGCCGTTGTGTTGTCACGGTAGCGGGCATACTGCAGGGCCTTTGAGCCATCTAATTCCTGCACCCCGGCCTTCAGGTTGATATAGCCGTCCTCTTTGTCCCCGGTCACGTGCTGCATGTCTTTTTCCACGTCAATGGTGATCCCGCCCAAGGTATCGATAATATCCTTGAACCCGGCGAAATTCGTCAATACATAGCCGTTCAGCTTGATGCCGGTCAGCCCGGTAACCTGTTTTTCCAGCTCCGGGATCCCTTTTAACATCGGAACGGCGTTGATTTTATAATAGCTTTTTGATCCCGACAAGGTTACCCGAGTATCTCTGGGAATGGACAGCAGGGAAATGAGTTTGGTCTTCGGATCAAGGCTGGCCACAATGATCGAGTCCGCATTGTAAGAACTTTCCCCCGGCCTTTTATCCGTCCCGATCAAAAGAAAGCTGACCCGGTTATTCAAATCAGCACTGCCATCTGTTTGTCTATCACCGAATAATCCTTCCTCTCCGAAATAAAAACCGGCAAATGCCGCCCTCCCGACAAGGAGCCCTGCAATCAGCAGTGCTAGGATTATAAAAACCCTTTTAAGTTTTTTCTTTTTGTCCCTTTTTTTAGCCAATATCTTCACTCCGTTTTTGATTTTATGTCCTAAAGAATTCGATTATTTTCTACTGCGGGGCTCAATTCATTTCATAAACCTAAACGATTCCTTCTGAAGAGTTTTCCTTATGATATGACGATAAGACAAGGGTCGCTCTGACGATCTTTTTGCTCCTTTCCCTTCCCTGCCCTGCTCCACATATTGCATCATGTTGATTCCAATCAGAGTTATTGTGAGGAAAACCACGCTTTGCAGCTCATTTCGGGCTGGCCCCATCCCAAATAAGCCACGAGGAACCGGAACCCGTGTACTCTCTGATCAGAATAAAATCCTGGCTCAAAGCCCCTTCCTGGTAAGGAACTTTGGTATTGTCGTAATCTACTGTATATTGGGCGGAAACCACGATCATATTTTCCGCTATGTATTCGTAGGACCAGTTGTAACTTTGCGCAAGCTCACTTCCGGTGTACCTCGCTTTGATGCGCTCGGTTTCTTCCTCTGAAACCGCCACCCTCTCCATGCTCAGGCTTAAAACACCAAGATCGCCGGGTTTTTCAAATGTGGGCGTAAAGTTTTGATCGTTTTTTTAGAGCAGGCCATAAGGCGGCCTTCCAAGCCTCATAATCATTATTCTCTTTCGCTTTCAGATAACCCTTCACGACATTTTCGGGACTAACAGTGTAATTCTCCACACCGTACACGCCAAGACCCGGTCCCCAAATTTCCGTATGATCGGCCTGAAGCTCATTGTCGGCATTATAAAAATACAGTCCCACCAGGTCGGGTGTTCCCTTGGCCCAGCAGATATAACTGTTATTCTGCACCGGGGACAGAACCTCGGTACCGTTGTCATACACCGCTTTAACCTTCCGGATATCGACAGGTACGACTTTATCGGATTCGCTAAGCCACTTGGTGTGATCCGTACATCCAAAGGTGATTGTATAAGCGTTTGCCTGCAAAGTTTGTGCTGAGTAACAAGGACTTAAGGGCATCCCGCTGGTAGAGTCCCCGATAATGTTCAGTTCTTTATCCAGGACCAGCAGACTGACGCCCAGCTGTCCGCCCGACTGCCCCACCTTCGCCTCGTTAAAGATCAAAGCCAGAAGCAGATCGTCCTGCGGGATGTCCACGCAGGTTAAAAGCACACCCTGTTGCAATAAACCTAACTTGAGCCACCTGAGAACATACATGGCTCGACAGCTAACATGATATGTTTTGGGGCAGAAAAGCCCCGTTAACATCAGCGCAGATAGCATTCTTATTGGCAGCTTCTCCGCTGCCAATAAGAAGAATAAATTTCCAGAGTTTCTTTCTACAATATCAAGTATTAAGAGTAAGTTCTTTACAAAAAATTTAAGAAAGGTTACGAAAAACTTACATGTAAGAACATTAGATGAATTGCCTGCTACTGATCTTAAAAGTAAACATTAAAGCTGGCACTTGAAAGGTAATGGAATTCCCGCCACCGGTGGGAAAGATCAAAACCCAGGGAGGGGTAATGGAATATCGGTTATCGGCATTGAACAACTAGGCAGTAGGACAGTTCGATGGTATATTCTACGATTATCTTGGCAAGATCACAGTTTTCACACCATCATCTGCCTGCTGAAAGGCTGCAATCTTCATCAAAGAAAAGGTCTTTGGCTTTGATGGAATCATTCAGCGGATTGTTGGTGTCTTCTGTTTGCAGCTTATCGTCCTTGAGCAGCTTATGATAAGGTTTGGCTGGGAAAAGAAGCGGAGAAAGAAACAACGTATCAATTATATTTGTATCATCAAGGCCAGCATAAATGAATACATTGCGAATGTACTTCAAATCATGATTAAAAATATTGTGACCGCAAACATATTCCGACCTATAGAGAAACTTGACGAAGTCAACCATCGAATTGGAGTGAAATGAACTGCCAACGCCCTTGATACCGCCGATATCAAGTATTTTTCCACTTTTCGGTTCAATTTCGGTATCGATAAAGACGATGGGTTTCAGGTGCATTTCCTCCTTTAGAGACTTGGTGTAGCTAATGATGAAAATTATTACTTAATAAATGAGGCAAGGTAAGGCCTTCGGTTAGTGAACTCGTTCAGCTAAAGCTGAACATCGGTGCTTCGGTAGGGGATTCTACCCCCACCGAAGTAGAAATCGGAACACCCACTTAAAGAAGTGGGTGTCTCGGAATTGATTAAGACCAATTAACTAAACCTTCTTTCGATATAATCAGTTTGCTCCAAAGGAAAGGTGCATTAGAAGCAGTAATAAGGATTTTGCGAAGCTAGGGTTGATTTCCTCAGCTCAGACAATTCTACGTGAAAAAGGAGCGAAGCCTAAGATTCCCTTAGTTTCGCTCCCCTATTTATTATCCGCTCCACTGAAACTCTCTCCGGTTCTATCTACAGCACACAGCTGGAATACAAAAACTTTCCGTTTCAGCCTCACAGGGAATAATGCACTCCAGGGTAACTTCTCGTCATGGCTGACTCTGAGATATTTGACGATCCGATATAGACGGCACTGAAGCTGGTGTTCTTAATAGGTTCGACAAATTGCGGAAGTACCAGTCCCTGCCGCGGGGAATACGAAGCGAACGACGTAAGTAGTGGTGACTTCCTCGAATGTGTGAAACTCTAAAGTCCGCTCTCTTAAGCGCAGCTACAACATTTTTCCCCTCAACTCTCGGTAGCCTAGGCATAATTAGTAGCTCACCTGCACTTCATCCATTTCCACAATAGTTGAGGAAGGAATCGGCAGACCTTCGATCACTAAGGCTTCGAGAAAACCTTCTATTGCTTCCTGTACATGCTCAAGAGCCTCATTTCGATCACGTCCCTGGGTAACGCAACCCGGAAGTTCAGGGACGGTAACAGTGAAGCCGCCACTTTCATTTTTTTCGAGGATAACTTTAAATCTTCTTTGCATAATTGAATACCTCCGCATTACTTATTTTCGCCTGCGACGACACCAACTAATAATGAGCGCATTATACCCCTCCCGCTTTGCTCGCTCCCCAACCAACTTCCATTTTATACTTCCGTCTTTTCATTTAAAGTCCAATTAAAGAATCTGGGGTTACGATAACAATTTATCACCCAAAATAATACCTTATTTTACCATATACTAAAAATACTATTTGTAACATGTTACCTCTGTAACAAAAAAAAACCGGCCCGTTACAGTTGGTTCAATGGTAACGGGCCGGATAGCTGTTAGGGATGGCCTTAACTTCTATTGTTCAGGTGACAGGCCGTTAGGGGATAATTGCTTCGAAAACTCTGGAGAATGCTTTTTTAAATCAAGAGTTAAAACGATGAGGCCGGCAACAGCAGCTATAATGGAGAAGAAGACGAATACACCTGTACTGCCGAACCTGCCCATCAGGATGCCGGTTAACATGTTTCCGCAAATTGAGCCGATGGCGTTGCAACAGTTAATAACGGCAATGGATATCGCAACGCCCTCTACCGAAAGCAACTCCGACGGCAAGGCCCAAAACGGGCCGTAATAACTCATGACCGAGGCACCAAAAAGCATTAAGGCCAGCATCTTGAGCGCAAGACTGTTAACCGGGAGGCAAATCAACAGGAAGGAGAAGGCCAAAACAAACATGGGAAGGGCTATATGCCATTTTCGTTCCCCGATTTTATCGGAGTGTTTGCCCACCCAATACATACAAATCACGGAGATAATCATGGGGAGCACCATGACAAAGCCAATCAGCGAAGGCGAAAGAAAGGCCGCAATATCTTTGATCAGCGTCGGCATCCAAATGCTGGCAGCTTGGACGGCAACATTAATAATACCGTAAATAGCCGCTAATTTCCAAAGCGTTGCATTGGTTACAGTTTTTTTCCAGCTAACCGGCTCTTTATTGGCCAGATTGTTGGCTTTTTCTTCTTCCAAGTCCGCACGAATTACATTTTTTTCTTCCACTGACAGCCATTTGGCCTGATCCGGGTTATCTCTCATCACGAACCAGGCGATGACACCCAAGATCATTGGCAGAATCCCTTCGATAATGAATAGCCATCTCCATCCGGAGATACCGCCAAAGTTGATATATTGAATAATATAACCGGCTACCGGGGGCCCAATAATATTGGCAACGGATAAGGACAGCGTAAATATTGCTGTGACCCTGCCGCGTTCACTGCGTGGAAACCAGAGTGTAAGCCAGTAGATGATGCCGACGAAGAAACCGGATTCAAACATGCCCAGTAAAACCCGGAAAACGATAAGCTGGGTTAAATTCTGCGCAAAAAAGGTCAGCAGCGTAGCCAGTCCCCAGCCAATAACGATGGTCGGTATAACTTTGCGCGCCCCGATTCTCTCCAAAAGCATATTGGTGGGCACTTGGAATATCAGATAAGTAATGAAGAATACCGAAGTAACAATACCGAAATCAACGGAGGAGATTCCCAGTTCTTTGTTCATCGTCAGCGCTGCATAACCGATATTTGTCCGATCCAAGCCGTTAAAGAAATAAAGAAGAAACGGTAACGGAATAATAAACCGGATTAATTTATTGTATAACTTTTTCCTATCAAATGTTTCCATAATTCTCCTCCATAATTCTCCTTCAAAATCAGAGCATATCGTACTTTTGGCGCAGGGCCTCCCAGTCGTTAATCCTGGAAATCTCGTTATTTTCAAAATACGTGCAGCAGTGTTCCTGAAAATACGCCAGGGTAAGCTGTCCGCTGTCCATCATGGTCTGGTACAGGGCTTTAACAGCCTTATGCGCTGCCCCAAAGGCCGCGGCGCAATTGATTACTCCGGCATAGCCCATCTCCTCATAGACGGCAAAAGGCAAGTGGCCGAAAGGAAGCGGATGCGCGGGGTGTGGGATATCCGCGATAAAAGCGATAATCCTGCCAGGGAATTCTTTGGCAACGATCCGTAATTCTTCTTCGCTCTGTGCTTCAAAATAGATGCCATAGTCGGCACCGGCTTTCAGGTAGGCGTCAAATCTGCGCAGAACGCCGTCCAGCCCTTCCGTCGCCTGGGAGTCCGTCCGGGTGATAAGGACAAAGTCAGGGTCGTTTCGGATTTCCAAGGCGGCTTTGATCTTCCTGACGTTTTCTTCAAGAGGGATAACCGTTCTGCCGGGCATCATCCCGCATTTTTTGGGGAAAAACTGATCCTCGAAATGAACTCCGGCGACACCGGCATTTTCGTAGGCGTGAATCGTGCGGGCAAAATTGCTCAGCGCGCCGAATCCCTGGTCTATATCGCAAATGATGGGCATATTGACAGCATTGACGCTGTTGATCGCCGCATTAATCATCTCCGTCTGGGTGATGAATCCCCAGTCCGGGGTACGGGTTATACTTGCCGCCAACGAGTATCCTCCCAGATACCCGGCCTTGAAGCCGACAGTTTCTACGAGAGCCATGGAGAAAGCGTCGTACCCGCCGGGGATTACCTGAAAACCATTGGTAAGAATCGTTCTAAGTTTTTTAGCATTCGTCACAGTAAGTCCTTCTTTCGTTAAAGCTTCCCTCAAGTCGCTGCATCTAACCGGAATGCAGCGGAGAAACAAGTATCCCGGTAAATAACTTGTTGCTGTGATTTAAATCATATAATATTTAAAAATATATTCAATTTCCAAAAAAAACGAAACTGAGAATTAAGTAACACTTTTAACCTAAATTGTGAAATATCCATTAATTTTTGTTTATCATATTTGAGGTCGCTCATGAAAACGGAAATAGGTTGAGGTTTTCCGGATCAGGCAAATCAAAAAGGAGCAGCCGTCTTAACGTTTCTGCTCCCGGGGAGTATTCGTAGTTTCATGGAATTTGCACTTGAGATTTACACAGAGTTCGGGTCACACGCGGCAATTTCCGCAATTTTCGTTCTTACATTTAAATATGAGCTCGGATTAAGCACGAACCTCAGAAATCAAATTCCTTGTGACCGGCAAGGCAAATCCGCTGGATACAATCGCCAAGTTCCTGGATAGTAATTGGTGAATCAGAACAAAGCCACTCAAATATAGTGGCAATTAATCCTGCGTTGAGAAAAGTTTGAACATGGTACATCGTACTTTGTTCATTATTCGTAATGAAGTCAAGCCTGATACTCCGAAAAGAGCTGTACAATCGTATAAAGAGTTCAGCAGACCCTTTCCCTTTGGCAAGATCACGATAATAGGCCAGGTCATTCGTGATACCCCGTACAAGCGCACTATAAATGCCCTGCATGTCGTACTTTCCGTTCTGGTTATATCGGCATTGGAGGTTGTAATATCCGGAAAAAATATCGTCTTCGATCTCCTTGAACACTGCTTCAACTGAGGAATAGTGAAGATAAAAAGTTCTGCGGCTAATGTCTGCGATGTTACACAGTTCAGAAACGTTGATCTTTTCAAGGTTTTTATCAATCATCAGCTTTGCCAAAGCGCGCTTTATCGCCTTTCTGGTTTTGCCGATTCTCCTGTCCCTGCCCCCATCGGATTCCATAATAAGCACCCTTCCGTTATTCTTGTCGAGTACGAATCGTAATAATACATGACCATTCGATGAATGCCATTCGGTCTGTACTTTGATGATTTCCGGCTGCTTGTCGTTGATATGAAAATTCTCACTCTTTGGTATTCGCTATCGTTCTGATAATTCCCTGCAATCGGACGACTTGTGTCCGTATGTATTCCCTTTTCTTCAATACGGTTTCAGCAGCCATGATACAGCCCGGTTGATCCGTTGCTCACCTGCACTTCATCCAATAGTCGAATTGATCGAGTTAGCACATCTTCTTTCGTTGCCTACTGGCGTTGTGTAGTAACGCTGTTCTATCCCATAAAGCAGTTTTTTTAGTTCGTCATCCGATTTTATTCTAAAGGCATTGTTCTGGTAATCCAAGTCGGGACAATCGCGATAAAGTAGACAGAGATAAACTTTATGATTTTCTTTTACTTGACGAAGTGGGTTATGATATGAATATTTTGCCCTTTTCACCCTGTGCTTCAGTAGACTTTATGCTGTAATGGTCTAAGCCCTTCTGCCGAGCAAACATTGAATAAGACCTCCATGCATCCGAGCAGAGAATATTATATTCTGAAACCTTTGAACCAATGAGCTTATTCACTTGTTTTATAGAGATACGACCTTGGCAAGATACCGTAAGATGACGGGATAACAACCCGTCTTTTTTTCACCTAAAAGAATAGTTGCTGTTGCTCGAATGGACATATTCCCCGAAGTCAACCATAGAATTAGAGTGAAATGGACTGCCCTTGTGCGTCCACTTCTCCAAACGCTGTTCAATAGTTGTTTTTCCGACACAGCTTGCTCCACTGAGAAATAATCGCATTTAAACGTCATGCCAGAAATTCCTTTCAGACTTATCCCCCTTTAAATATGGCGAAGTGTTAATATTTTCCGTCATCAACGAACTCTTCTGTTCCGTAGGGAGAATACGACTAGGTGGCCGCTGTGGGGTTTAATAGCTGAACGCGAGAATCCTCGGTAAACTAAATGCGTCAACAGTTCTTCTTCATTTTTGTTCTTTTACTGAATACTGTTCTATGGCTTCTTCAACATACTGATTCAATGATTTTCCCTCTATCAAGGCCCTTTGTGCTGCTTGTTTATGAAGCTCAGGGGGTATCCTTACATTAAAGCTACCTTTATACATCTTTTCCGGTTCTTTACCGTTCAAATTGCACAGTTCAAGATAATCCTCAACCGCTTCTTCAAATGCTGACTTTAGTTCGCTGACACTACTGCCTTCATAACTGATTGAATCATTTATGCCTTCAATCTTGCCATAGAAAATCTCATCTTCTGTGCTGTAATGCACTGAACCAATATAATCTTTGTATATCATCACATTTTTCATAATCAAATCACTCCCTGATTTTTCAACTCTTCAATCAACTGCTCGATTTGATATTTCTTCAATATATTTCCCGGATGCGGTCTATGGAGTCTTATAATATGTCCTGCCAGTGGACGAAAGCAACCCTCGACCCCGAAGTACGCCCCCTGTTCTCTTCTTTGTAACCGAATTTTGCTAACAAACTTCTTGCTTCATCATATTCAAAGTCGATAGGTCTCTTAAGCAATCTGTCTATAAGTTTATCTCTTTTGCTCATCGTGCACCTCTTATCTTTAATATATTATCAAAGATCAAAATATGCAACTAAATATTAGTTGCATATTCCATTGCGTTATTAACTTAGTGAGCTGAGCCTTCCGTTAGCTAAGAATGCATGGAAGTGCGGTCCCGATATATCGACAGGTTGCGGCATCAGGGTTACGCTGAGCGTAAAGCAAAAAAATCAACCGTTCGGTTGATTTAGAAGGGGTAATTCGACGCTTCTCTTAGCGATAGGGCCTTTTATTCTACAAAGCACTTTTGGGCTAGAATTGGGTCATGCGAAAATAGTTTTAGAATTGCGATATTCAATGTAGTACATAAAACTTAATGATTTGTTTAATTCGTCCTATTATATAGTAGCTTTAGTTGAGGAAGGAATCGCCAGACCTTCGATCACTAAGGCTTCGAGAAAACCTGCTATTGCTTCCTGTACATGCTCAAGAGCCTCTTTTCGATCACATCCCTGGGTAACGCAACCTGGAAGTTCAGGGACGGTAACAGTGAAGCCGCCACTTTCATTTTTTTTCGAGGATAACTTTGAATCTTCTTTGCATAATTGAATACCTCCGCATTACTTATTTTCGCCTGACTCCGTAAGCGCCGTTCAAGTTACCGATTCTACGTTTTTGCCAACTAATGGGTTAGGATCGGTGATGATACCGCTTTGATCTTCCACTGTTTTCTGGAGGTCCGCGTTCCTCCTTCAGTGCCTGGCTGTAGTTCAAATTCGGATCCGGATCCGAATTTAAGGAGGTAAGCTGTCCGGCTCCGTACTCTTTGAAGATACGCATCAGTTTATTGCCTGCTCTGGGAGAAATCCACCGACTCCTCCAGCCAACAGCTTCCCCATCACGAAAATTAACGATGGAGTTAACCCCTGTGTTTTTATCGATAATCTTCATCTCAAACCCGGGAAGGCATACTACGGGAACCATAAAATCCTCTCGCTGGTTTCAAGTCATTTTGGATCTAACCACCCAACCCCGCCTAGAGCCTGGGTTTGCCTAATGCGGAAAAGGTGTTTTGCATAAATAAACAGCGTGAGAAGCCGCTTGCTGCGCGGCTTCTTTCTTCTTTAGTAAAAAAGCACAATTCACAATCTCCTCTAACTTGCGAAAATATGTGTATTATACCTCTTCACGATCCCACGACAGTACACCTGTTTCCATGGCTATTTCATACCGCTCGATCTTGAAGTTCAGACGATCCAGCGTGCTTTCGATAGCCGCTTTCTGCGCCAAAAGCTGTTCACGCTGCTCAAGGAGGAGTTCACGCCGGGCAGGGATCGTCTCATCGCCCTGCTGCGTCAGCTTCAAATATTCAATCATCACTTCTACCGGAAGGCCGGCACTACGCATACATTTGGCAAGCTCCACCCATTTGCAGTTCTCCTCGGTGTAATCTCTAATTCCGCTCGGGGTGCGGTTGACAGGCGGAATCATACCGACTCTTTCATAATAGCGCAGGGTATCCTGGGAAAGATCAAATTTTTTACTTACTACTGCAATGTTCATTCTCTTCCCCTCCTTTTTACCAAATAAAATTGCTAGAGATCGGTTCCATTCGGGCAAAGTTTCTTGATATTGCCCTCACTGCGTTAATTCCTATATTTTCCTTGCTATTACTTCTGCAGTTCACTGATTCTCATAACTTACCTCTTATTTCTTCGTCGGGAATGCGGGTGTCACATCAAATATGGCGGAAACATCCTTTAACAGTTCCGTGATCTTCAGATGCTGCGGGCAGGCGCTTTCACACTGCTTGCAGCCGATACAGTCGCCAGCCTTGCCGTGGTTGGCGGTAAGGTTCATATAGTAAACGAACTGGCTTGAAAGATTGCTGGTCACCGCACGCTTTGCGCTGTTATAGAGTGCAAAGTAATCAGGGATCGCGATGTTCTTGGGGCAGTCTTTCTCACAGTATCTGCAGGTTGTGCAGGGAATGGCCGTGTTTTCATTGATGATATCGATGACCCGCTCGATGATTTTGTATTCTTCCTTGACCAAGGGCTTGAAGTCCGCCATGTAGGACGTATTGTCGAGCAGCTGCTCCATGGTATTCATACCGCTAAGCACCATTACCACGCCCTCCTGATTGGCGGCGAACCGGATGGCCCAGGAGGGGACAGACGCCGCCGGATTATATTCCTTCATCAGCTGTTCCGCTTTTTCCGGGACAAGAGCAAGGTTGCCGCCCTTACAGGGTTCCATAACAATAATTGGCTTTCCGTGCTTTCTGGCCACCTCGTAACATCTTCTGGATTGGATTCCGGGGTTTTCCCAGTCGATATAATTGATCTGCAGCTGAACAAAGTCCAACTCTGGATGGGCGGACAGAATCTCGTCCAATAGCTCCGGTGTATCATGGAAGGATATGCCGAAGTTTTTAATTTTGCCCTCCTGTCTTTTCCGCAGACCAAATCCAAAGCTGTCGAACTCACAGGCCTTCTTATAGGCGTTAACACCCATGTTATGAAGCAGGTAGTAATCGAAATAATCAACGCCGCATTTTTCCAGCTGCTCATTGAAAATTCGTTCCATATCCTCCCCAGACTGAAAGTCTCTCATAGGCAGTTTGGTTGCCAGTTTGAATTTGTCCCTATGATGTCGCTTTACAAGAGACTCTCTCACCGCCTCTTCAGACCGATAGCCATGATAGACATAAGCCGTGTCAAAGTAAGTGAAGCCTTTTTCCAAAAATGTATCCACCATTTTGTTGAAAGTTTCGGTATCGAAGGATGTCTGATCATCTTTATCCAGCAGTGGCAGCCTCATACATCCAAAACCAAATTTTTTATCCATATCTGTCCCCTCCATCTTATTTCTGTTTATTGTAATCTTCATCAGACACGGGTTCCAGCCATTCTGTAGGGCCCTTTTCCGAGGTGACCTCAACCGCAAGGTGAACAAACCACGTAAAAAAGCCCGCAAGGAACAGTACTCTACCGAATTTGAACTGCCAACCTTGCAGGCCTCTTTAGTTGTTGGATATTATGCTTTAATCACTGTACCATCCTAAAGTTGATTTGAATATTATCCATTTTAATGGTTCATGTCAATCATCTCGTTCCAAATTACAATGATCCTTCAAGAATCTTTTGGCTTATATCCAAGGTAAGATCCTGAGTTTCCGAGAGTGTTGTCATCCCATGAGCCTTTAGCTGTTCAACAATAACTGGTATTTTATCAGCGCCAACGCCATATTGAGACAGACGAGTTTTAACACCAAGGCTTTCAAAGAATTCTCTGGTTTTCTGAATGGCCAAGTCTACCTTTTCCTCATCCCTGCCACTCTTTATATGCCATACACGTTCTGCATATTGCAGAAGTTTAGCGCGTTTTTGTTCGCGTCTTACCTCTAGTAATGATGGCAATACAATCGCTAAAGTCTGTCCATGATCAATGCCAAGTAATGCGGTAAGTTCATGTCCGATCATATGAGTCGTCCAATCCTGTGGAACCCCCGCACCGATTAACCCATTCAACGCAAGAGTAGCACTCCAAACAAGATTAGCACGTGCCTCATGATTTTCGGATTCAGCAACTGTCGTTTCACCTATTTCAATCAATGTTTGTAAAATACCCTCAGCCATTCGATCCTGTACCTTGGCATCCACAGGATATGTTAGATATTGCTCAGTTGTATGCACAAAGGCGTCAATCACTCCATTGGCAACCTGAATCTTGGGAAGTGTAAACGTAAGGGTCGGATCTAATATTGAGAACTTCGGGAATGCTAACTCGCACATAACTGGAAATTTCCCGTGTTCATAACTGATTACAGCTCCGCTATTCATTTCAGACCCGGTAGCAGGTAACGTTAGCACCGTGCCGAATGGAACAACTTTACTGACTACTTCCAAAGGAATTGGCATAAAGCCAAATTTCAATAAATCACGCGAATCTCCCTTGTAATAAGAAGCAAGTGTTATGAATTTAGTCCCATCGATAACAGAGCCTCCGCCAACAGCAAGTATAAAATCAATATTTTCACTGCGTACAATTTCTACAGCTTTTACTAAAGTTTCGTAGCGAGGATTCGGCTCTATACCGCCGAATTCATAAACTTTCCTGTTCCCAAGTACAGTTTTAACTTTGTCGATAAGGCCACTCTTTCTGGCACTTCCACCTCCATAGGTTATTAAGACAGCAGCATCGGCTGGAACATACTTATCAATGCCCTCAAGTCTGTTCTTACCAAATAAAATACGTGTTGGATTGTAAAAATCAAAGTTAAACATCATAGAACCTCCCTAAATGTTTTTTGCATTGTTAGTATAAGACTTGGAGTTAACTCCAAGTCAAGTATCTAAATTTTTAAATTCAAGAATGCTTAATTCATTTCGATCAGATCAAACCGTAGTTGGCTTTTCGGTTACTTTGAAAAGTTTATTTGATACTCAACCTCGGGTAGCCATTCGTGTTTTAGGAAGTCACGTCCTTGTACATTTACAGAACCATCTTTAACATCAACAATTAAACCCTGACTGGCCTCTGGGGCTTGGCGTACTCGACTCGCAGAGGCATCATTAAACATTGTAAATGTGTCTTTCACAACAGAATCAGGAGAACCTAACTTGATGTGTAAATGACCGACGAAGAGGACGACGTCTGGTACCGATTGAAGGATTCCCGCGAGTTCTTCCTGTTGGACCACTAAATTGTATTTTCTTTGTGCCGTACTATTAGAGGAAAATATGGGTTGGTGCAAAAAGACAAACACAGGTTTTCCCGGTGTAAGGTTCTCTGAGATTTTTGATTTCAACCATGTTAATTGTGTTTCCGAAAGATAGGCAGCATCACCGATATTAAGATCAGACATTCTCGACTTTTCGGAGCCAAGAAATATGAAATGATAACCGTTAATATAGTGATCAGTGTATACCTTATTTCTCCCGGCAAAGTCTAAAAAACGCTGAACTGTAAGAGGATCCGTATCTTGATTTGGGAAGGTATCGGCATTCCAAGCGTTACTGTTTGGATCATGATAGGCTTTGTAAAATTCGTGATTTCCAATGGTGGCCACCAGCGGAGTTGTCTTACTCGTATTCGTCCGAACAGAACGAAGTATTTGGCTAAGGGTCAGATAGTCTTCAGGTGTACCGTCTCCAAGGTCGCCATTTAATACTACTAAATCCAGAGGCGGTTGTTGATTCATAAAGAGATCTTCCAAGGCCGTTCGAAACTTCATTGGAGCCGTTTCGCTTGAAAGAATATGAATATCACTAATAACCGCAAATCGAACATTATTTTGACTCGACTTCAGTACATCGGTTGCATCAGAAGCTGAGGACAAAGAAAGCCCTAATAACGGAATTGCTTCATTTATATCAGTAGCCTGAAGCGTCTCATCAGGGGGAGTTACTGAGTTTATTTCTATTTTTGGACTTAGGGAAAAGGCAGCAATCAAAAATAATCCAATAATCCATAACTTTTTAGCTTTAATGAGAATCCCTCGCTTCTGACGTGATGTCTATAGTGTTGCCTTCATTGCTTCGTAAACTATCTCCACCAAATTATTTTAACCTGGTGTATTCTTCGTCCGTCACGGTTTCCAACTATCCGGCTGGGCTTGCTGATGACTTGCTTCTATTTTTCCTTTCTGGTTGGAAACTGAGGAGTCACATCAAATGCCGCAGAAACATCTTTTAAGTGCTCCGTATCTTCAAATGCTGAGGACAAGCTTGTTCTCATTATCTACAGTCTATTGATCAACCTCATGTCCTAGTCTAACATCTGTAGTTAACACTATGTCAAGCATTTTCTATAGTGGTATCTATAAAATTCAACTGCTCGGTTTCTTGTGAAAAAACCCTTTGGCATCGTCCAACAGCGTATAGATGACAGGTACAACGATGAGTGTTAAAAAAGTTGACGTAATTAAGCCGCCAATAATGGCATAAGCCATAGGCGCTCGTCCTTCCGAGCCTAACCCTGTGGAAAGCGCTGTGGGAATCATACCGAATACCATCGCTAACGTCGTCATAAGGATAGGCCTAAGTCGTGTCGAAGACGCCTGTAGCAGCGCTTCATTTCGCTCCTCTCCCTCGGACAGCTTTTGCTTAGCATAGTCAACTAATAAAATCGCATTTTTGGTGACCAGTCCCATCAACATAATAATACCAATCATGGCCATCATACTTAAATTGCTGCCGCTAAGAAACAGGGCCAACAGGGCTCCAATGATGCCGAAGGGCAAAGCCAAGACAATCGCAAAGGGATCAATAAAACTTTCAAACAGAGCGGCAAGAACCAAGTAAATGAACAGAATTCCCATCAAAAGTGCCTGCATTAAGCCAGGGATAGCTTCTGCCATCATTTCCTGATCTCCTCCGCTGACTTGGCTTACTCCGGCGGGCATCTTCGTGTCATTTTTCAAGGCTGTGTTAAACTGAGTATTCAACTGAGTTGCCGAAACTCCGGAGGCATTGGCCGTCACTACAATCTCTCGAGCTTTATCATACCTACTAATGGTCGTAGAGCCCATGGCGAAAACTTGCTTGGTAACCTGATCGAGAGGAACCATACTGTTATTTGAACCGGGCACATAAATTCCTTTTAAGCTGTCAAAGTCCTTCCTCTGATCATCCTGGAGCAACACTTTAACGTCAAAACGATCTTTTTCTGTTTCATACTGGGTTACGATAGAACCATTAAAGAGTGTTCCCAAGGTATTGGCTACGACCAAGGGACTCACCCCTAAATCAGCGGCCTTATCCCTATCTACTTCAATTATTGCTTCTGCTTTTCCAGTTTTATAGCTTATACTTACGTCAACAGCCCCGGGAATTTTCTTTAAAACTTTCTCGGCTTGCATCGAATAGTCTAAAAGCTGATTAAAATCGTCGCCAGTAAAATGAATTTCAGTGGCCCATACTTCCCCCAAAGTTGAACCAATCGTCATAGAAAAGCTAATTCCCGGAATCTGAATTAAACTCTCTCTCATTTTATTGGCTGCTTCACTTAAGGTCTCTTTTCTGGCATTCTTGTCTGGAAGCTGCACGCTAATGTTAATGTTGCTGGGTGTGACAGTGGAATACAGGTACACTACTCCAGGATACTTACTAAGAATACTTTCCATTCTTTTGGTTGTTTCTGCAGCGCTATCCAAGGTTGTCCCTCCATCTGTCGTCGCTGCTATTGTGATCTTTCCGTTGTCTGAGGAATCTAAAAAACTAATATTAATGAAGTTAAGAAGGAGCAAACTGCCGAAGAACATTGCCGTGGCAATACCTATGGTTTTAGTCCTGTGTTTCAAGGTTACCCTGAGAAGTCTTGTATAGACTCTGGCAAGTTTAACAAACAAGTGATTGAACCATATTAAGAATTTCCTCAGGGGACCGTGTTTTTTATCTAATTCCTCGTTTTCCCTTTTTATATATTTAGATGCCATCAACGGAACTAATGTAAAGGATACAAATAAAGAAATCAAGACGCTGACAGCAACCGTTAGACCAAATTCCTTGAAGTAGGCCCCGATCAATCCATCAACCATGGTAATGGGGAGAAAGACAGCAACTATGGTAAAGGTGGTAGCCGTCACAGCCAGTCCAATCTCACTCGTCCCGTCTTTCGCTGCTTGAATGGGAGATTTACCCATGTTTAAGTGACGTACAATGTTCTCAACGACGACAATTGCATCATCAATCAGCAATCCAACCGATAAGGAGAGACCCATTAAGGACATGGTGTTGAGTGAAAAATTCATCAGTTTCATAGCGGCAAAGGTAGTGATAATCGAGGTAGGCAGTGAAATTGCACTGATGGCCGTGCTTCCCCCATTCCGCAGGAAGAGGAAAACCACGAGAACCGCCAGAATACAACCTTCCAACAAGGTTTTCTGAACTTCAGCCACGGAGGCCCGTATGACCTGGGAATTGTCATTGACAATATCTAGTTTCACATCTTTAGGCAGTGAGGTTTGAATCGTTGCAATTTTTGCTTTAAGATCATCCGCTACTTGGGTGGTATTTTCTCCGGATTGTTTAACGATATCAATACCAATCGATTCTGCACCCTTATAATAAGATAAACTGTCCCGATCCTTAATAGTATCCTCCACTTGAGCAATATCTTTAATTCTAAGTTCAGTCCCGTTACGATTGGCGACTAAAATATTCAAGAAATCATTAACTTCTTTGACCGTACCATTCGTTCTGAGGGAAACTTCTTTATCATTGTTGGAAACTTTTCCACTGGACCTATCTAGGTTGTCACTTTGCAGGCTCTGGGTGATTTGTGCAGTGGTCACATTAAGGGACGCCATTTTTTCTTTATCGAGTTTGATATGTATTTCCCTGACTTGCGAACCATAGGTGGTAACCGATCCAACCCCTTTCACCGTATTTAGCTTTTTGGTGATGTCATCTTCGACTACTTGCGATAGGTCCTTATTGGAAAGAGGGCTGGTGACCACGAAGGATATAATGGGTGTTGCCGCAAAGTCAAATTTTTGAATAATGGGTTCCTCGATATCCTGGGGCAAAGTACCCCGAATACCGCTTAGTTTGTCTTTGATATCTTGGGCTGCCACATTGACTTCTGTTCCGGATTTAAACTCAATGACGGTCTGGGAAACCCCTTCCGAAATGCTGGAGGTAATGTGTTTCACTCCCGAAATTTGTCCGACAGATTCCTCGACTCTTTTTGTCACCTTTGATTCAATCTGTTCTGCTGAAGTTCCCGGCAAGGAAATGGCAACCGCTATATAAGGAATCTCGATCTCAGGGTTTTCGTTAATGGGTAATCCTATATAGCTCATAGCACCCACTGCCAGCATAGCAATAATGATGACAGTGGCAAATACAGGCCTTTTCAGGCTGATATCTGTTAAAAACATTAATCTTGTCCTCCTATTCCGTTACCACTGAAACCGCATCGCCATCCTGCAGTGTATTGACATTGGTAATGATGACACTGTCACCATTCTTTACGCCGTCTTTGATCTCCACTAAGCCTTTTGTGATTTGCCCAATACTGACCATGCGTTTACGAGCAAACCCTTGATCATTCACAAACACTGTATAATTTCCTGGATTTCCGCTCAAGGCATCTGTTGTCACAGCAATCACCTCTGATGTCTGGTCACCTACAATATCCACGTTGGCATAAATGCCCGGTTTCAGTGTCTGACCGAGATTAGCAACCTCAACTTTGCATCTAAAAACTCTTGAAGTAGCATCGGCAGAGGCTTCAATACTTTTTATAATTCCGTCATAGTCTTTGATATCAGTACTTCCAACTTTGACTTTGGCACTCTGTCCTACTTTAAGAGAACTTATATCGTTTTGGTCTACTTCAATTACCGCGTAGATCGGTGATATAGTCTTAACCTTTCCTAAGGCAGCTCCTATGTTGGCATATTGTCCTAGACTCACACTTTTCTCATCTATGATCCCAGTAAGGGGCGCAGTAATAGTCGTATCCGCCAGCGAATTTGTAAGAATTTTTAAATCGACCTGTGCTGCAGTCACATTTGCTTGTGCTGTTTTAATACTGGCTTGTGCTGTTTCGATATTGGCTTTTGCCGATTCAAGGTCGCCTTTAGCATTACTTACCATTGTTTCAGCACTTTCCAATTCAACCTTGGAAATAGCCCCGCCGTCAAAAAGCTCTTTCGTTCTATCATAGGTACGCACTGCATTGTCTACACTCAGCTGCATTTTCTGCAATCCGGTTTGTGAAGAAACTAATTGGCTCTCAGAAGATTTTACCTGACTTTCTGAGGCTTTCAGCTTGGCCTGAGAAGAAGCTATATGGTTTTTAATCTCCTGATCATCCAATTTAATCAGTGGGTCCCCTTGGGTTACATATTGACCATTTTCAAACATCACTTGAACTACCTTACCACCGACCTTGCCACTTACAATACCTTCTTCAGAGGCTTCTAATGATGCCTTATATGAAACGAATGCTTGCTTAATAACATTCTCTGCCGCGCTGACTTTGACATAAACTTTATTTGGAGCAGCAGTTTCGATTGCCTTTTCCTGCTTTCCCCTGAAGGTTGTAACTCCTGTACCAGCCAAAATGAGCACAATGACTATTGCAAGTAATTTCCATTTCCTTATTTTTAATCTCCTAACAGCTGGACCTATTTTTTTAAACAAGATAAATCCCCCTATATAGTTGGTTTGTACCCATATATCCGGTCACCTATTTTTCTCTGAGCGAACAATCCGTCTATTGTTGCTCAGCAAATCTCCACCAAGCAAACGTTCCAACTATTCCGGCTATTCCCGTGAAAGCAAGAATGATTATGCTGCTTACATTTAGGAACCCGGTGCTTTGAAATACCGACGGGATTGTCCAGGGGAAATAAGGGGCAAATCCCATAGAGGCCAACACGTTTGAGAAAATAACGATGACCAAGATGAGTCCCAAGGGCGCCAAGTATCCTTTACTAACATTTGCCAGAAAGGTGCCTGGTGTGGTAACCACAATAAACAAGATGGATGTTAGAATAAATCTAAAGAAAATATCCCCAATAAGGACAGTTGACCAACCCGTAACCCCCAGAACACCACCTGCAGCGAGGGCAACGGCAAACATAAAGAGGGCAAGCAATAGGTCCCATGCTAAGATAACCAGCAATTTGGATATTACAATCTGTGATCTGGACACGGGCTTGGCCAGCAAATCCTTAATCGTTTTATCTGTAAACTCTCGACCAAATACCCAGGCAGAGATAAATGTGTATCCGATAAGTCCCAGGGCGGCAAGACCACTAAGCAATTCCGTTAAATACATCTGCCAATTAATATCACCCGTGTTACCGGATGAAATAGTTCCAACTCCCATCATGATTGGCCCAAATGCAAAAACAAGAAATACCAGCCAAAACACATTAGCGCGGATAATCTTACGAAATTCACAATGTAGAACAGAAAAGATATTCATTAGATATTCCCCCTTGCCATACCAATTGTCCGAAGAAAGTAGCCTTCCAAATCCTCCGTAATTACACTAAGAAGCGTTGGCGGTTGATTGGATTTAACAAGCAGTTCTGCCAACCGTTCAGGATTCTCAACTGCCTGGCCATCGGTTAATTTGAGATGACCATCCATTGTTTCCTCAAATTCATAGCCCTGCTCTTTCAGCACACCTTTCAGCGCATTTTTGTCCCGTCCATCCAACACTAAATTTTTCTGCAAGGATTGTTCCAGCTTAGCCATTTCGATTTCTTGAATAAGGTGACCGTTGTGAATAATCCCAATGCGTGTGGCAACTTTTGCGAGTTCTTCCAGCAGATGGCTGGATATAAAAATAGTAACGCCAAAATTTTTCGCTAAATCATATAACATATTCCGTATCTCAGCCACTCCTGCCGGATCAAGACCGTTGATCGGTTCATCCAGGATCATGATTTCCGGTTTGTGGATCATGGCTTTGGCAAGTCCCAAGCGCTGTTTGTTTCCTAAAGAAAGCTGCTTCGCCTTTTTCTTTTCGTGCGGCTCAAGCCCCAACTTACAGATAACCCGATTGACGGACTCTTTGTCAGATACCCCTTGCATCCGGCGTGCGATGTCAAGATTCTCGATTACGGTTAAATCAGGATAAAAAGTTGCTTCCTCCAAATACCCAACTTTATCCCATAATTTATAGTTTCCGGCATGGACCTTTTCACCTAACATGTAGAGCTTGCCGGAGGTTGGCCTGAGCATCCCTAAGAGGGTTTTTATGGTCGTTGTCTTTCCGGCACCATTCAGCCCCAGAAATCCAAAAATCTCTCCTCGGTTCACTTCCAGAGACAGATTGTTCAAGGCTTTATATTCGCCAAAATTCTTGTGCAAACTCTCAATTTGGATTGCTTTTGTGCCACTGTTTTTTTGCTTTGAAATTATATTCATAGTCTGTAACTCCTTTCATTTTGTAGTTTTATGCTAACAATCTAATATCAACTCAACCTCAACTTTTAGCCTTTAAGCCTCTAATATTTTTTTTAAAACCTATTTTCCGGCGTTTAAAGCCCAACCTAGTGAATGACTACGCTTTTTCAGGCATTTCTCATTTTCAGAATTATAGTTCATCGACCTCAAGATGCCTAAAAACGCATGATTACCTATTTTTGAGGGCTTCGCCTGTATAGCGGCAAGTATAATGAGTGGCTGTCCTAAAACTTAGGAATGTCGTTTTCACACCTCCACTTTTCCACTATAACAATCAAAAAGCGTTCTCACTCCACTTTGACAGTGAAATGAGAACGCTTTTTGATTGCAGTAACTACTTTGGTGTTTGGGGACTAAGTTTTCACGCAGCCCCCTTTTCACTCAAAGCAATATGAAAAAACAGCTTTAGCTGCGCATATTATCCATCGGCATCCCCAAAGGCAAGAAAACAGTAAAGGAACTGCCTTTTCCTGGACTGCTTTCGACTTCTAGCTGGCCGTTGCAGAGGCCGACAATATTTTTAACCAACGTCAGTCCAAGTCCATTCCCAGTAATTGCGTGGGATGTATCCCCTTGATAAAACTTGTCAAAGATATGTTGTTTAGTTTCCTCGTCCATTCCCTGGCCACTATCTCGCAAACAAAACCGTAGCGATGAATTGATACGTCTTAAACTGACTTGTAATTCCCCACCGTTATCTGTGAATTTGATAGCGTTATCCAAAAGGTTCACCCATATTTGTTGGAGTAAGGATGCATTGTTATAAATAGTTATACTCTCCAAATCCACATCTACTGAAAGATTTTTAGCGCTCCATTTGGGTTCCAATATAAGTATAGCGCGGCGAATTTGCTCATCCAGAGCATAAACCTCTTTTTCACTAATGATCTCCGTAGTTTCCACCTTTGATAAATTTAGAACATTTGTGGAAAGGTCAGCCAATCTTTGGGACTCTTGAATAATTATATCTAAGTATTCCTGCGCTTCATCCCCGGTTAAACCGCCTTCTTTCAAAAGTTTGGCAAAGCCCTTAATAGAAACAATAGGGGTTTTAAATTCATGGGAAAAATTATTGATAAAATCAAGGCGTAACATTTCAATTCCCGCAAGCTCCCGGGCCATTTTATTAAAACTCGAAGCAAGGCTCTCCAGCTCTGGAATGTTGCTGCCTTTAACCGTAACCGAAAAATCCCCTTTAGCTACATCTTCAATAGCTTCAATCAGATTACGGACAGGCTTAACCATCCACCTGCTTAGGAGAGCGGTGATAGAAGTTCCAATCGATACACTTGTTAGCAACAAGGCGAAAAAACCCAAAAAACGATTTTCCAAAAAGCTGCTGCCAAAAATAAATTCCAGTAAATACGTACATAATCTGCCAATCACAACCGACAAAGCCATAACAAAAAAGACAAATACAACCAGTGAAACAGCGAGACTCATTCTTTTTTTCATGGTTGCTTCACCGCCTTATATCCTAGTCCGCGCACAGTAACGATCTCAAAATCAGGGTTATCTTTAAATTTGTCGCGCAGCCTGCCCATATGGACATTCAGAGTATGCTCATCTGTTTCTGTATTAAGACCCCAGATCTCATCCATCAATTGCAGGCGGGTAAAAATCATATTTGGATAACTCGTCAATTTGAAGAGCAGATAGAATTCTTTCTGGGGAAGGGTAATTGTATCTTCACCACGAGTGACGGTAAGCGTATTATAATCCAAAGTGGTGCCGCCGATGGTCAATCTGTGCTCATTGACAATTTGCGCCCGACGTAGTAATGCCGTTATGCGAAACAGCATTTCCTGCTCGTCAAAGGGCTTTGTCATGTAATCGTCTGTGCCTACAAGAAAGCCTCTATGTTTATCTTTAATTTCTTGTTGTGCCGTAATCATCAAGATAGGAATAGTTTCTCCAACATCGCGTAACTCTTGGCAAAGCTGATAGCCGTCCATCTTCGGCATCATCAAATCCAGGATAATCAAATCAAAATATTGCCTTTCCATCATACTTAAAGCGTTGAGGCCATCTTTTGCCGCAAAAGCATTGTACCCTCCCCGCTTTAGGACAGCGCAGATCAGTTTTTGTGTGTTGGTGTCATCTTCGACTACCAAAATATTGAACATGAATTCACCTCCTAGTCAGGCTCTACTCTACCATTCCAAAATCAACTGAACCTCAACTTTTCGCCCTTAGATTAATTTTTCTTAACACAATTCCCGTGCAGCAATTTAGCCTCTATAGGAATTTCACTGCCCCTTGTTGTTATGTTTCATTGCAAATTTCACAAAAGCGCAGCGATATTCATACTTCCTTTTTGTAAGCGCTAAACGGTTGCATAGTAAATCAAACGCTGGTACGACTACAACTCGTACCGGCGTTTGATTTATAAAATTTAATGGAAACCACATTGTTTTATAGGAAGATTACCAACTACTGCTCTATGCAATTGAACGAGCGGCGGTATGTCCTCGGACGAATGCGGGAGTTCAAAATCCAATTTGCCGATGCATAATTATGGTAAGTTCAACTCAAAGGTCTGCTCAATCAAATCCTTGCCCCATGCATGATTTTCATGCGCGGCCACTTTTCTGAATCCAGCTTTCAAGTACATTTTCACAGCTGTTTTTTGGTCTTCCGTGGTCACCAAAAATAAATTTTTATACCCCTTCTCTCTACAGTATTGCATGGCTTCATTCAACAGCTTGTTGCCAAGACCTATTCCTCGAAATTCCGGATGAAGTATAAACCACCTAAGTTGAGCTTTTTCTGCCGAATGTCCGACGATTGCAATAGCTCCTATCATCTCTCCATCAGCTTCAGCAAACCAAAACCTATCCTTCTGCGGACTATAGTTTTCAAAGAAGTTAGATAAGGTCTTACAAACATAGCCCTCAAAAACATGGTTATACCCACATTCTTGGGCATATATCCAACCATGCAGATGAATTAGCTGACCTACATCCCCAGGCTTCAACTCGTAACGCAAGTTGATCTTTTCTTTTCTAGAAACAGAATCTCTTGACAGCGCACTTTCAATCGCCTGCATACCTTCAATAAGCCTTTTTTGGTTTTGCTCCTCTAATTGTACAATCATCTGATAGATTTGTTGATCGGATCGATCATTCAGCTTTGAAAGCGACTCTTTTCCATTATCAGTAAGATAAAGATAATACAACCGGCCATCCTCAGTGGACTGTACCCTATAAGTCAATTCTTGTTTATCAAGGCGTTTTATAATCCTGCTTAGATAGCCTGAGTCAATTCTTAGTTCTTCAATTAATTTTTTTGAAGTACAATTCTCCATATGCCCAATTTCGTACAATACACGAACTTCCGACAGGGAAAAATCACTGTCAAACATATGATGTTCCAAAAGTCCAAGGATATTAGTGTAAAATCGGTTAAAGCTTCGAATGGTATGAACCAATGGTGTATATATTGAATTCATATGGTTGCCCCTCTATGTTATTTTAGTAAAAATAGCACATTTATTTGACTAAGTCAACTATTATTATCTGACTTAGTCAAATAGTTTATTAATTCTGGGAGGGGCCGTAACGAAACATGAGATTTTTTCAAGCTGGTGGTGCGTTATCCCAAAATAGAGGACTGTACACCTTGAAGTGGTAAACAGTCCTCTATTATATCAGGGGATTACAAATAGAGTGGGGATGTAATAAACCGGAAAACAAGTTTCCTTACATCCCCTTCCTTATTCCACTTCGGTGGAGGTAGACTCCCCCACCGAAGTCTCGATGTTCAGCTTTAGTTGAACGAGTTCACATTGAAGTGCCTTGTCGTCCCGTTGATTATCTCGTAAAGTTTCGCAAAGCCAGACTTTATATAAACAATAGGAAAATAGTTGTAATTTATATAAGGGTTGTAAAATACATTTGGTAGTAACTATTATATCCAGATTATAGGAGGAGGAGTATAATGAAAAGGTTTTCGGCAATACTGGTGGTTCTTCTTTTGTTTTGCATCACGATGGTTATTGGCTGCGGTGGTACAACTAGTGAAGGTGGTGCAACAAGCAAAGGCTTCGAAATCGCACTCATTACTGACAAAGGCAACATCGATGACAAGTCCTTTAACCAAGGCTCCTGGGAGGGCGTAGTTGCCTTTGCTGAGGAAAACAAAATTTCTCACAAGTATTATAAGCCCGAGGAAGCGTCTGACGCAGGCTATCTTGCAGCTATTGATTTGGCTGTAACCGGTGGCGCTAAGGTTATTGTAACACCGGGTTTTCTGTTTGAAGTTCCGATTTACGAAGCACAGACAAGGTACCCTGATGTAAAGTTTATCCTCTTAGATGGAACACCTCATACTGCTGATTACGCAACCTTTAAAACGAATGATAATGTTGCCAGCATTCTATACTCTGAAGAAGAGCCCGGTTATCTGGCCGGCTATGCCGCTGTTATGGACGGCATGAAAAAGCTTGGTTTTATGGGAGGTATGGCAGTTCCAGCTGTTCAAGCATTTGGTTATGGATATTTGCAGGGCGCCGAGGCTGCCGCGGTAAAATTAGGACTTCCTGCAGGTGCAATTTCTGTTACTTATCATTATACTGGAGATTTTGCAGAAACTGATACCAATAAAGCAACAGCAAAAACCATGTATCAGGAAGGTACAGAAGTTATCTTTGCTTGCGGCGGTTCAGTAGGTAAAAGTGTTATGTCAGCCTCTGCTGAAGCAGGGAAAAAAGTTATCGGCGTTGACGTTGACCAGAGATATGACAGCAATACTGTTATTACATCTGCCACCAAAGGTCTTGGAGCTTCCGTTATACAAGTTCTTGAAACTATCTATAAAACCAACAGCTGGAGCACCTTCGCAGGAAAATCCACCTATTTCAATGCAGCCAACAACGGTGTAGGTCTTCCAACAACGATTATTGGACAACCAGATGGCAATGCATTTGACAGATTCAAATCATTCACCAAAAACGACTATGACGCTATATATGCCTCACTAGCTAAGGGTTCGATAGATCCTGTCCGTACCATAACGGTTGCTGATACTAACGGTTATGCAACAGCTAAGGAACTTGTTTCCGGCCTCAAACTTTCAAAGGTTACCGTTGAGGTAAGATAATAATAATTATAGTTTTGCTGCCAACCAACATATTGGCCGAGCCTTATGTAATTAGAAGCCCTTTAAAGGGGAAAGGCAAATACCTTTCCCCTTTATGATATTAACTCTAAACAAAAAGAGGTTAATTATGGAAAACTATATTATCGAAATGCTCAATATAACTAAAGAATTTCCGGGCATTACAGCCAATGATGATATTACTCTGTGTTTAAGAAAGGGCGAAATTCATGCCTTGTTAGGGGAAAACGGTGCGGGAAAATCGACACTTATGAGCGTTCTTTTTGGCTTATACCAGGCCGAAAAAGGCGAAATCAGGAAGAATGGTATGGTCGTTAAAATTAATAATCCCAATGACGCCAACGATTTGGGCATTGGCATGGTACATCAGCACTTTAAACTTATAGATATTTTTACGGTTCTTGAAAATATCATTCTAGGGGTTGAGCCAAATAAGATGGGCTTCTTGCAAAAGAAAGAAGCCCGGGAAAAGGTTATAAAACTAAGTAAACAGTACGGACTTGAGGTAAACCCGGATGCATTAATTGAAAAGATTTCAGTTGGAATGCAGCAACGTGTTGAGATCTTAAAAATGTTGTATCGTGAAAATGATATTCTGATTTTTGATGAGCCAACTGCAGTCTTAACCCCGCAGGAAATTGATGAGCTCATGGAAATAATGCGGGAATTTGCCAGAGAAGGTAAATCAATTTTGTTTATAACCCATAAATTGAATGAGATTATGGCTGTTGCCGATCGTTGCACTGTACTGCGCAAGGGTAAATTAATGGGTGACGTTGCAATAAAAGATACCACAAAGGAAGAACTGTCGAAAATGATGGTTGGACGAGATGTGAACTTCAAGGTGCATAAGAAAACTAAGGAGCTCGGCGATGTTGTTCTTTCTGTAAAGAATATTAAAGTTTCCTCCAAGATTCATAGCAACAATGCTGTAAAAAACGTTAGCTTCGATGTACGAGCAGGTGAAATCCTTTGTCTTGCCGGTATCGACGGAAACGGACAAACTGAGTTTGTCTCGGCGCTTACAGGGCTTGAAAAAACAAGCAGTGGAATTATCACTCTTTGCGGCAGAGATATTACAAAGGCGACGATCCGTACTCGGTCAATTTCAGGTATGAGCCACATTCCGGAGGATCGCCACAAGTATGGTCTCGTACTTGATTATTCATTGGAAGAAAATCTGGTTCTGCAGCGTTATTGGCGGCCTGAGTTTCAGCATTTCGGATTTATTAAAAGCAATGCCGTGCGCTCATATGCCGAAAAGTTGATTAAGCAATATGATGTTCGCAGCGGGCAGGGTCCGATTACTCCTATGCGAAGCATGTCGGGCGGAAACCAGCAAAAAGCAATTCTTGCTCGGGAAATTGACAAGGAACATGAGCTGCTAATTGCAGTACAACCTACCCGGGGTCTTGATATTGGGGCTATCGAATACATACATAAACAGCTCGTTGCAAGACGTGATGCCGGAAAAGCGGTCTTGTTGATATCCCTCGAGCTGGAGGAGGTTATGAATTTAAGCGATAGAATTCTTGTAATGTATGAAGGCGAAATAGTTGGTGAGCTGGACGCCAAGACAACCACTGTTCAAGAACTTGGTCTGTACATGTCAGGAGCCAAACGCAGCACTGCAAAGGAGAATGAAAATGCAGGTTAATATCAAAAAAGCAGGAAAAAGTAAAGGCTTTTCGGCATTTACTGCAGCGCTGCTTGCTGTATTGCTGGGGCTTGTTTTTGGATATATCATTATGACTATCGCAAGCCCTGCCAACTCATTTTTAGGTTTCCAGAAGCTCCTGATGGGTGGTTTCAAACGTATTGGGGATGTATTTTATTATGCAACTCCTATCTTAATGACAGGTCTGGCAGTAGGCTTTGCCTTTAAAATGGGCTTATTTAACATTGGAGCTTCGGGGCAGTATACAATGGGCATGTTCTTTGCCTTGTATGTAGGGTTTATGTGGAAGTTACCCGACAGTGTTCATTGGTTAGTCTGCGTTCTGGCCGGCATGATCGGTGGAATGTTTTGGGGGTTAATCCCCGGTATATTTAAGGCATTGCTGAACGTTAATGAAGTTATTACTTCAATAATGTTCAACTATATCGGTATGTATCTGGTAGATATGCTTATTCAAGGAAACGCAACGATGTATATTTCCTCGAAAACCAGAACTTCATATCTTCCTGCGTCGGCACAAATGCCGTCTCTTGGAATCACTAATTCCAGTGTAAATATTTCTATTTTCATTGCTATTACTGCGGCACTAATATTATTTGTTGTTCTAAACAAAACTACCTTTGGTTATGAACTAAAAGCAACGGGCTTTAACAAATATGCCAGCGCCTACGCCGGCATGAACGGGAAACGCAATATCATCCTAACGATGGCAATTGCAGGTGCCATGGCAGGACTTGGCGGAGCATTTGCTATTTTAGCACCGTCGACCATCGCTGGAAGCAGTATGACCTATGAGCCGGTAAGCGTAATTGCTGCGAACGGGTTTAATGGTATAGCCGTAGCCCTCCTGGGCAACTCCAGCCCTATCGGAATTATTTTTTCTGCACTTTTTGTCTCACACATTCAGCGCGGTGGCACACTAGCAAGCCTCTACGGCTATAAACCGGAGATCATTGATGTTGTGATTGCGGTTATTATATATTTTTCAGCCTTTGCTATGCTTATGAATGCTATGGTTGGTAACCTTATAAAAAAGCTTTTCAGTAAAAACCAATCAGAAAAAATATTGCCTGCTGATCCAAAGGAGGAGGCATAAACTATGGATACCTTTTATTATCTGATTCAGAATACGCTTCCAGTTGCCATTCCCCTGCTTTTGGTGGCCCTGGGCGGTATGTTCAGTGAACGTAGTGGTGTCATCAATATTGCCCTGGAGGGTATCATGCTGTTCGGTGCATTTTTTGGCTGCCTCTTTGTTTACTTTGTACAGAGTACCTCCATGGACACACAGGGAATATTGCTACTGGGTATGCTCGTTGCAGCAACTGCGGGATTTTTATATTCGTTGTTATTATCCCTTGCTGCTGTAACTATGAAAGCAGACCAGACCATTACCGGTACGGCACTGAATATGTTAGTTCCCGCAGCAATTCTATTGTTTTCAAAAATGTCCTTCAACAGTGACGGTATCACCACAAACAAGAATTTTTATGTTAAAGAAGTGCCTGCCCTAAGTGAGATACCAGTACTAGGTAAGCTATTTTTTCAAAACACGTATATTACTGTGTACATTGGCATTGTGTTGCTTGTCATATCTGCTATCGTATTTTATAAAACAAAGTTTGGTCTGCGCCTTCGCGCCTGTGGTGAACATCCTCATGCTGCCGACTCGGTTGGAATAAATGTCTATTTCATGCGCTATGCCGGTGTGAGCCTTTCTGGGATCCTTGGAGGTATTGGCGGATTCTTCTATGCAGTTGGGGTTATGAATGGGAACACTAACGGTCATACAGGGGTTGCAGGATTCGGCTTTCTGGCACTTGCTGTTATGATATTCGGACAATGGAAGCCTTTTAAGATTCTACTCGCAGCCTTATTCTTCGCATTTCTTCGCACGGTGGCCTATTCAATTGCCTTGATCCCCTTCTTAGATGCTTTAAACATCAATCAAACCTATTACAAAATGCTTCCTTATGTTGCAACTATGGTTGTTCTCGCATTTACATCTAAAAAATCCCGGGCTCCTAAAGCTGAGGGCATTCCGTATGATAAGGGTCTTAGATAATTTAATATCTTTTAATCCATTAAATTGCAGAGGGTCAATCAGGATGAGGGTCGGGTAGCAAATGACAATCCCAACAATTCGGCTTTACAGCAGCGTAGGTATGGCATGAAACACAGAATTGATCAGACGTTTTTACTCCCGGATTATAATGACAGTTCAAGCAAGTTTGAAAGCTAAGCCTGTAAGCTTTCCCTTTACTATTTACATACTCCGTTTTGCCCTCACGCACGCCTTCTTCTCTCCATTGGTACAGAAGTTTCATGTGATTAGCTTTCATAAATTCCGTTGACTCGATACACTCCTTAACCTCTAGTTGCCGGATAGCTGGAGTATCCAAATTTATTAGAGGCGCCTTGTTGGATTTGCCTAAATTATAGAAGAAAGGTATGCTCAGTAAAGCAACAACGATAATAAGCCCCGCAACTATTTTTCCGCCCTTGAACATTATCGAATACCCTCCTTTTGCGGTGGAGATAAGTTGGCCCATGACTAGGTCTCTATGCCATTCACTTCAACATATTATCTCTAAATGTTAGTTTATTATGTAGATACGTTGGTCCAAGGATCAGCATGAAGAAGGGACCCTAATATGTCAGGGTCCCTTCTTCAATGATTTGTGTACCTCATTTCCACGGCTTATAGGCTAACATAAAACAGTACAATTCTTTCCATTTTGTTTAGCCCTTAAGAGTGCTTGGTCAGAAGCAAAAATAAGATCGTTAATAGTTTTGCCATCGTAGGGATAACTTGAAACTCCCAAGGAAATCGTGATTTGAGGGTATGATCCATTATCAAGTGAACTTATTTCTGAGCGGATCGTTTCGGCCATCTTCCAAGCGTTCCTTTTATCACAGTCCCTTAAAAGTAAAACTATTTCTTCTCCACCATATCTGTATACTCGGTCGCTCGTACGAACACAAGCCTGAATTGTTTTTCCTACTTTAACTAGCACGCTGTCTCCAACATCGTGGCCAAAACGATTATTGAAATCTCTAAAATTGTCTATGTCAATAAAAATTAATGAGTATGGATAGTTATATTCTAAATTTTTAATATCCTCATCGAAAGCTCTTCGATTGAGTATTCCCGTTAAATTATCAGTCTTAAGCTTTACTCTTAGTTGCTTATTGATCTTTTTAAGTTTATCAATTCTTCGAACAAACAGTTCCGCTACAATGTAATTTATTAGTCCGAAAGCTACACCCAGTACCAAGCATTTGACGATAATATTATTATAGAAAGGTACAACCATAAAGTGCGTTAGTGCTGAATGAGTAATTCCAATAAGCACCATAGCCAAAATCAAACAGACTCTGATCATAACCAACAAACTCCCTTTACCTCTTCATTTGCTTTAAGTATCAATGTTATCACATTAACACATTAATTAGTATCCAGTAATTGTGGATCAATGTTTTGTATCACAAAAATGCCCTCCCTTAGTAGAATTATTCTACTATGGGAAGGCCCTTTAGTGTTGTGTCAGGGATATAGGTCTCAGTTCAGTTTCGATAGGTCTCCTTTTTGGTCCAACTAATTTTGGAACAGCTTCGAAAAAAGTGGGCTGAATTCCAGATAAGAAGCTCTGAAATTCAACCCTTTCGAATGAAATATTTTAGCTTTTCCTGTGTAAAAGAGTGTACTTTGCAATATTTACAGAGTGATCGCCAATACGTTCTAGATTACTAATGATATTGAGGAAGGTAGCACCATAACTTCCATTACAAGTCCCTTGACTGAGACGTTCTATATGCCCCTTACGCAAACTGATTTCTAAATCGTCAATAATATCATCATATTTGAGTACTTTTTCAGATAAAGCAATATCATCAGTTTTTAATACTTCTAAGGACATCCTGAAGATCTCTTGGACTTTCTCAAACATATTCATAAGATCACTAGTGGCTTCTTCTGAGAATTTAACTTTTGATTCGATAGCATAATCAGCAAGTTCCACGAGATTAGTGGCGTGGTCTCCTACTCGTTCTATGTCACCAATCACTTGAAGAATCCGATAACTCTGGTTCGATTGCTCAGTTGTGAGCATTTTACCGGATGTAATGTTTAAGACGTAGTCTGTGATCTCGTTTTCAAGCTTATCGATCCCAGCTTCAAATTGACCTGTTAAGTGTTTATTATGTGGGTTATGATCAAAAAAGTAGTCTTTTGAATTTTCATATGCTTCCCCCGCCATCCTGCCCATCCGCAAGGCCTCGCGGCTAGCATTGGCTAGAGCCATAGAAGGATTACCAAATAAACGAGGTTCTAAATATTTTGGCTTTGCATTGATGATGACTACTTCCTCTTCCTCATCCCCAGGAACAACTTTATTGACGATTTTCGCTAGAAGTGCAATAAAAGGCAATTGAAAACAAGTATTTAATAGATTGAACACACCATGAGTTTGAGCAATCTGAAGTTTTATTCCCAGCGTATTCCAAGTTCCTTCAAACCCAGGAATCAGGATATATATAGAGTTGGTTAATAAAATGACAAGTTTGGGGAAAATACCCACTAGGAAGAGCGGTAAAAAGATGGCTGTACCGATTAAATTAAAGATTAAATGAGTTGCAGCTGCTCTTCTGGCCATGACCGAAGCCCCAATTCCAGCCAGGATTGCCGTGATGGTCGTCCCAATATTATCTCCAAATAGAATAGGTACTGCTTGAGAGTAAGTAATAACTCCTTGATTCGCAAGCTCCTGTAAGACACCTATGGTTGCACTACTACTCTGAACAACAAGAGTGAAGATTGTTCCGACAAGTACCCCAAGCAGAGGATTATTTTCTACATCGGACATCAAATCAATAAAGAAGGAGGAACTTCGGAGGGGTTGTAAACCATTGCCCATGATATCCATGCCATAAAAGAGAAGACCAAATCCTAGAAGTACTTGTCCAAGATAGTTTATTCGCTTTGTTTTAAAGAAGAACAGTAAGAAAACCCCAAGTGCAATGATTGGTAAGGCATAGTGTTCAAGGTTAAAACCAATGAGGTAAGCCGTAATCGTCGTTCCTATATTAGCCCCCATAATAATTCCGATAGATTGCCTTAGTGTCAACAGTCCTGCGTTAACGAGTCCAACCGCTAAGACAGTAGTACCACTACTACTTTGGATTAATCCGGTGACGATCGCTCCCGTTAAAACACCACGAAGTGGTGTTTTAGTCCCCTTTTCCAGGATAACCCTTAACCGATCTCCGGCTACGGCTTGTAATCCCTCTGACATTGATTTAATACCAAAAAGGAAAAGTCCCAGCCCCCCAATAAAGCTAAATAATACCATGGTTAAATCCATCTCTTCCAACCTTTCCTTCTTTTATATCCAGACCTTCGTTTTCATCTGCCCAAATTTCACTGCCTCCGACTCATTAATCTTCGTTTTTGCTAACGCGGACTCTAAATAATGTTGTTTTTAGCTTTGACATGGTATAAATGCTTCAACTCGCTCTCATCCTTAGAAAGATTATCATATCCGCTGTACATCTCAATGTTAATTTTAAACTGTTGGGCTACTCCCTTCTATTGACACGGCTGCCCCACAGAGGGCCACATGTATTCCACTCAAATTGTATGTTAGGTATATCATCCATCTGATCGAAACCTGTGCGGATGAAAACCCCGTTCAGCTCATAACATATTATTTCGACATTTTAAACGCTCTTTCCTGCTGATCACAAAATTACACTTTCGTTTGTCTGCTGTCAATTCAAACCCCCGGTAAGGATGTTTAATTAATGCTTCGTCATCTTACCATAGAATATTTGACATCATGGGGTATTCTTCATCATCAACAGTCCCTCCAGACCGGAATCGTACTCCACTATTCAGAAATGACGAACGAAAAACTGCATCCGGTCCAAACCGTTCTCGAATTGCATCGACCGTACGATCAACTGCCCTTTGTTTTTCGTAATCTCTCTCAAAAAGAGAAAGTTGCATAAAATCATTTCTGCATAGTTCAGAAACACGTACTCCAAGATGCCGAATCGGCTCTCCTTTCCACAATTCGTCAAAGAGTTCGCAAGCTACCTCGTGAATAGCATTTGTGCAATCTATGGCGGAGGAAATCTTTCGTTGGTGAGAGCAAGAATAGAATTCGTTCGTCTTTATGGAAACTGACACTAAACGCGCGCAGTATTCTGCTTGACGTAATCTTGCTGCAACAGTTTCAGTCAGAGAAAGCAACACTAAATGGGCAGATGTCGCTTCTTCCACATCAAAAGGAATTGTCGTTGAGTTGCCGATTCCTTTGATCATTGTTCTGCGATTTTCTCTAACGGGCGATATATCGTTTCCGTTTGCATAGTTCCATACTAAGATCCCATGGCTTTTTAAAAAAAGCTTAATCATCTTTAGATCTGCTTGTGCTAAATCTCCAATAGTATTAATGGATCTACCCCGCAACTTTTTTGCAGTCGCTCTCCCAACCATGAACAGTTCATCAATGGGAAGACACCACATTTTATCCGCAATCTCATGTGGAAAAATAGTATGTACTTTATATGGTTTATTAAGCTCACTAGCCATCTTAGCTAAGATTTTATTGGAAGAGATCCCGATATTTACGGTAAACCCAAGTTCCTCTTTGATACGTTTCTTGATTTTATAAGCTGCTTCAACGGGGTCATAATAGATCCTTCCCATATTTGTGAGCTGGTGTTGATGGAGAACACTAACAATTGAGGATGTCGCTCAACTTAAACACCTTTTTATACATGTTTATTCAACCTGCCGTTTCACATTTTGAAGTAAGGAAATTCTGTTTACTTAACCATTTCCCTTTGGCATTTATCAAGTCCACTTTAGTCTTCCATTGAACTATGCGCTAAAATAATCTTTATTGGCATAATTGAATGTTGTAACGTTTATATATATAATTATCGATAATATTTTCACTTCGAATAATCACTATGTTAAATCTATCAAACTGATGGAGGTACGGTTCTCTTGAATCATAATAATGGATTAACTTCCTCTCCCCTTCCACATTTCGTACAAGATTATATTAATCACCTT
>NZ_FQXJ01000015.1 GCF_900129935.1 Desulfosporosinus lacus DSM 15449
GGACACCAAATTGAGGATCTACTTCTATCAAAAGGTGGACATGGTCGGGCATGATCTCCAGTTCTATTAGTTCAGATTGAAGTTCTTCGCATATCTCCCTTATCAACTCCTTTAAGCGAACTTCAATTTGACCAACCAAAACCTTCCTACGATACTTTGGACACCACACCACATGGTACTTGCATGAATAGACAATGTTGTTGTTAGATTTGTAGTTTATATCCATATTTATATTATACCGCGCATACTTATATAATACAATTAGAACCTAGAATTGCCTTATATCCCCATAGTTGAAACTAGGGGCTTTACGGCAACAAGTGGTAATTTTTCCGTCTTTCAGTTCCCATATCTTATCAATCACCTCATCCAGGAAATAGCGGTCATGGCTAATCACGAGTAAGGCACCCGAGAAATATTTCAGCTGTCCGATTAAAAAATCAATTCCTGCACGGTCTAAATGACTGGTTGGTTCATCTGCGAAGATACCATGCACCTGTTCCGAAAGAGCTTGAGCAATTTTAAGCCTTGTTTCTTCCCCACCGCTCATGGTCTGTGCTTCTATTTGACTAACACCCAGTTTACCGGTAAGGGCAAAATCTTTGATCTCTTGAAAAATTACTTCCTCTAACTGAGGAATATAGGCAAACTTGCCAAGACGATTGATTTTACATCCCGGCAAAGTTAATTCTCCCAAGAGCACCTTGAGTAAGGTGCTTTTGCCTGCGCCATTTGCCCCCACCAGGCTTTCCAGATAATAATCCCGGTTTGGCAAGTTTGTAAGTGAGTCGTAAAAGGCCTGCTCATACAGCTTTTTTTGGGAGATTTCCAATTGTTGTTTTTGAATTTCTATCTGGTTGAAAAAAATGTCCAGCTGGGCTTTATATCTGACGATTAAGGTCAAGATAATAAGCACCGCCCCATAGGACACGATCCCCGGCAGGGGAGAAAGTGACTCTGAGAACAGAATGACTAGAATGGCCGTTAGCATACTAAACCCATTCAAACCCAGAGCAGTGATATACCCTGTTTGATTCAGCTTTAAGACCAAATAAACGGATATCAGCATCTGGAATTGGGTGACAATCCCTCGAATAACGGACATATCCAGAAACAAAACCGGGGAACCGGCCTCCGCACCTGAGGAACATCTGAGTAAAGCCGCAAATAGGATATAGCCCATACTGCAGATCATTATGATAAAAATTCTCATCTTTTTCGATAGCTCCCGATGAAACGTCAGCGGTTGCCACATTTTGTTGCCTCCTAAACTACATCTTTCAACCATTCAACTTTAAATCCCAACATCAATGTCGAAGGAGCATTTTTTAGAAAAGAAGGCGCGCAATTCGTACGGCTCGTATCTTGTTTTGAATTGAATCCGAAAGCCTTCTTCCTTGATGATCCGCGCACACTCCTTGTCGGAAACCAGATCGGTGGGATAATAATGGATGATATCCGCAAATTTCATCATACAATAAAGCAGCAATAATGCCTTCTCATTATCCGCTTCGCCGCTTTCCTCAAAGTGGATCGTGATGCAATATTCTCTTTCCATGTTTTTCGCCTGTTTAAGCATCATGTTTTTCTCCAAATTCCTGCAAATCTCAATTTGTGATAACTTAGCCAGCTTTACTGCCTTTGCTTTTTTCAATGATACTCGATTCTTCATTCTTTTAGGGGGATTCAATGACAGAAAGCAAAAAAAACGACATGAAATGTCGTTTTTCCCCGATAAAGGTCCTTATAATTATGAATCAGATGTTTTTATCTCTTGAAACATTTTGTCGATGTCTTCTTCTTTCAAATATAACCGTTCTATAACCTCCGGCTCCACTTTTCTCAATTCCTGATCGGATACCATATTCCAGGAGAAAATATCCGCCATATGCACCAAGGATACCAGCTTATGGTTGATCACTTTGTCATCCATAGGACAATGATGAAACATTGCCGCTTCAACAATTGAATAAGGCAGTTCCCACCAGTTGAGAAGATATCCGCCAATCTCAGGATGGGTAGTTTCCAAGAATTCCAACTCCTCGTAGTAGTAAAAGACGTCATGTCCGGTCGTTATGGTTTTTGTCCGTTCGGCATATTCATGAGTATATTTGCTCAGTATGATTACTTTTCCAACGTCGTGCAATAAACCGGCCGATGAACAGGTTTCGGGTATTTTTTCGTTAAACACCCGCAGATAGAGATCATGCAGAATGCGATTGGTCAGAACGGCATGCTGCCATAGCGTATCAAGGTCCCGTTTGAGACGAGGATTCTTCGTATGGTTTAATTCCTGATAAAGACAGCAGTTCATCAGGATATCTTTTACGCTGTTTAGCCCCAGATAGACAGCAGCCTGCTGGACAGAACCTGTTTTTTTGCCAAAAAACGCCGAGTTGACAACCTGTAAGACTTTGGCTGCCGTCGATGGATCACGTTCTATTGCGGCCACAATCTGCTTCATATCAGCATTTTTTTCGACAAGCTCATTAAATTGATGATACACGCTATCCGGTGAAAGCAAAAAGTCAATATTATTGATCTTTTCCAGTACTTTCTTATTGTTGAGTATTTGCTCAACACTGAAAACATTCTCAATGGTTTTTAAAAGCTCTTGGTTTTGCCAGGGTTTTAAAATAAAAAGCTTGGCCAGACAGCTTCGCTGGATTTTCAATAATTCATGCTCATCTGGATACCCGCTTAAGACCAGCCGGATAACAGACGGGTATTTGGCCTTTACCTCTTTCAAAAGCTGGTAGCCGGTCATTCCGGGCATCCTGATGTCTGTAATCAGCAAATCAATATCCTGACTGCTGAAAAGGTTTAAGGCTTCCTCCCCGCTTTCCGCGGTATAAACCTGATACGGACTTCCGGCCAACGCCCGTTTTAAAGAACGCAGGATATTCGTTTCATCATCTACAAGCAAAATATTTTTTTTATCCATCGCCAACCGCTTTCTCTATTCCAACTTGGAAACAGGGAGTTTAATGATAAATTTACTGCCCACATGTTCCGTGCTTTGAACAAGCAGCTGGCCCCCGTGCTCATTCACAATGATGTCGTAAGCAATGCTCAGCCCCAAACCCGTTCCTTGGCCAATGGGTTTGGTGCTGAAAAACGGGTTGAATACCTGATGCAGGTTCTCTTCGCTTATTCCGATGCCATTATCCTCGATCTGGCAAATCACAACGTCTTTTGATAATTCCGTGCTGATAATGATCGTTCCAAAAGTATCGGACTCTTTCGCTTTGATCGCCTGAACCGCGTTTAGAATGATATTCACCAATACCTGGCTGATATGACTTCCTTTGGCCTGGATTGTGGGAATATCCCCCAAAAGCTCGACAACTCGCGCAGAATGCTTGATTTCATTTTTTACCATGAAGAGGGTGCTTTGGATGTTCTTATTCAGATCAAAATCTGCGAAATCATTGTTAGGCTCCACCCTCACATAGGTTGTCATGCCTTGAACGATTTCCCGGATGCGCGCCAATCCTTCTTCAATATCATGATGGATTTCTTCCAAATCTGCACATAGGGGAAGAATATTTTTCTTATCGTTTATTTCCTTTAGCTTTGAGAGTATTTCTGCATTTTTTTCCAGTTTATCAGCAGACATTTGGTGCATATATGCCGCAAACTCCCTGTTGGCTTCCTTGAGTTGATGGTAATAATCCCGGGATGTTTCATAGTTGCTGGCAATATAGCCTAAGGGGTTGTTGATTTCATGGGCCACCCCGGCAGCCAACTGTCCAATTCCTGCGAGTTTTTCCTGTTGAATCATCTGCTCCTGGTTTTTTTGTAAACGCTCCAAAGCCTCCCTTAATTCTTCTTCGGAAGCCATTTTTTCTTCATATAAGACTGAGATTTCTTCTTTCTGTTTCACCGTTTTTTGAAGTTCGTGTTCAATTCTGCAATATCGGTCAATGCAGATTTTATGAAAAGCGGCCGCAATAAAAGCCAAAAAAACGATAAAGACACCTTGCGTAATATAATACACAATACCGATCTGATAAGATTCCGCAAAAAAATGACGAGAAACAATATAAAAGCTCGCAATGACAACGGCCAAGCCCAGAGCATATAATTTGGACCTGGAAACCCAGAACATGGCCAGTATTAATTGGATAAAGGCCAAGGTCCAAACGGCCGGTCCAATCAGATAATAAAATCTGACTGTTACAAATATAAAAATGACCGCTGTAAGCACGGGACTCAGAATCAGCAGTTTTCTATCGGGTTCTAATCTGGCAAGAACCGAGTAGACTATACCTGCCAACAAAAGAACCAGACTATCCGGTAGGTAGTTCTCCCAATTTTGCCGTTCGAAAAAAAAACGTGCGATAAAACTGGCCGCTGACGCAAGGTAGAGAAGCGAAGATGCGTACATACAAATAATGATGTTTTCATATTTTCGTATTACTTCCGTATCTTCAGCCACACGCAGTACCTGAATGATTTTCGGGATCGTCTTCCAGGCAGACTTATTAAGCTTTTCACTCACGGCTTTCACCTCAAAGAGATACCATATTCCAAGCGCCTTTTTTCTACTTTAAAACGCAAATATTTTTTTCAGTTGTTTTATGCTGTTTCTGCTGACAGGGATGTTTTCCTTTAAATTCTTTGGCGTAATTGTGTAGGCTCCGTTAAACCAGGGGGTTATCTTGGCAATCTGATCGACATTGACAATAAAGCTCCTGTGACACCGGAAAAAATTATATCCCGCAAGTCTCTGTTCCCATAAATTTAAGGAATCATGGCTTATATACCTTCCTGTACTGGCAACCACGGTCACATCCCCGCTCTCGGCCGAAAGATAAATAATATCCGTAATTTCGATGATGATGATGTTATCCTCTTCATTAACAGGGATTTTTCCCATACCCGGTTCAGGTTTGCATTTCGTACCGGTCTGTTCGTTTTGATCTTCCCCCGGCAGGAAATGATTGATTGCGTTTAATTTTTCGGAAACATCCAACAGGCAATTTTTGCTGAAGTTGAGAATTTGCTGAATATTTTCCTTTTCTTTTTGTTCTTGTTTCCAGGTGAGGGCTTTTTTGACGACCGTTTTTACCTCTTCGTTTTCCCAGGGCTTTGCAATGTAGTAGTAAATACTTCCCTCGTTGATGGCTGAAATCGCAACATTAATATCGTTAGACCCGGTAATGAGAATTCGAATTGTATCCGGACTGATTCGTTTGGCATGCGTCAAAAGCTCAATGCCCGACATGCCGGGCATCTGATGATCGCAAATAATCAGATCAATTTCATTCTTTTGGATCAGTGTCAAGGCATCCTCGGGGTTTTCCGCCGATAACAGGTTGTACGCCTCCTGCTGGAAAACACGTCTGAGGGCACGAATAACACTCGCTTCATCATCGATTAACAGGATATTAGCCTCCAGCCCCATCGTGACACCTCACTGAATATCATATCTCTGAATAAAAGGCCTCTATAAAAATTTGGCGATATACCAAAATCTTTCTATAATATATCGGCATATTTTCATTATACTTTATACTTTACGGCCATACAACATTTGTTGTCACTATACAATTTCTTCCTGATTCTTTTGCTTTATATAGTGTTTAATCTGCATTGTCTATAAGATGTTGCATATTCCTTTGAATTATCCGGTACATCGGAATAAATACCTACCACTGATCGTGCATCTGAACTCACTTTTATCTTCAAATACCAGATTTTGTACTGTTTCACTTATTCTGCTTCCTACAAGAACAGCCTGCTCATTGTTTGTTTCGTGTAGAGGAATTAAAAACTCCAAAATAAATGACGCGAAGGATAGCCACCACGTCAAAAACATATTTTCATATCCTTCATCTTAAACCCTTATATATCAAGGTTACAGCCTCTGCAACAGGATTATTACCTCCACGTGCCTTGAGGATACAAAAAAGACGCCGATTAAACCTGTTTGGCCTTGGCGGCATGGCTTCTTTCACAATCACTTTTCGATAAAGAATCTTGTTCCCTTTGATTTAGGAAGCTCATTGTTAATAAGTTCAACTGCTAAGACATTCCTATTTTTACTTGAGGATCGAACTAATCGCTGCTTTCCAATGACATGCCGAAGTCCTAAAAGATACCCACTATATTGGGCTACTTTTTCAAAATTAAAATTTTCAATAGCTGTATTAATCTTTCCAGAAAGTTCATGAACTGCGATTCTATCATTTCCGTTCAAAAGTTGCCAGATCTCTTCAATATAAACCTTATATTCATCAGGGCTTACCCGCCCTGAACAAACTCCCAAACAAGTACCTAATTGCAAGAACAGACAACCATCGGTCCTCTTAACCAGTCGTGGAGTAGAACATTTTCGTATAGGATAAAAATCCTTCAAATAATCTAATACGGTCTCAACCCGCCGAAGACTGGTCAAAGGACCAAAATACAATGCGTCATCATCTATTTTTTCATTTACTTCGTAACCTTAGGGTAACGTTCAGCCATTATCTTAATATAACAATACTTTTTATCAGTCTTCATCTGTTTATTATATCGAGGTTTAATTTCCTTGATCAGGCGACATTCTTCAATAAATGCATCCAATTCCGTATCTGTAACTATATATTTTAATGTATGAATGCGGTGTATCATTTCAACAACTTTAGGAGTCCTGTCCTTTTGATGATTAAAATATTGTGACACCCTGTTTTTTAAATTTTTCGCCTTACCAACATAGATAATATTTCCAAGTGAATCGATCATCATATAAACACCGGGTTTCACTGGTAGTTGCCTCGGGTCGTAATTTCTCCAAGCTCTTGACCTTTCCTGTCCTTCAATCCGCTCCCCCCGCACTGGTTTACTTCTTTTTCCTTTTCGCATTGCTCAATTTTCGTCTCTAACTACAACCCCTTGTGTTCAAACCGTATTATTATTTCTTCCGACCACTATTCGTGATCCACCTATTCTACATACTGCATGTAACACAGCTCTCAATGAATAAATAGCCATTTTTTGACCAATGCCGATACCTCGTAATCCTTTATCAACTGCAAACCTTCCCCATTGCCATTTATCATCTTTTTTCCAGGCTGCTACCACTGCAATAATATCTTCTCCTACTCTTGAGCACCACCAAATTGGCTTTAAATTATCATTCACTGGAACCAATTCTGCAGGAATACCCTGCTCATCAGTAAATACTTCTATTGCTAATTTTATTGCCTCATCCCTATAATTTCCTGAAATTTTTTCAATTAAAATTCTAGAATCATTCTTTTTCAGATGGTTTTTTACTGACGATTCCATTTCAATCAATCTTAACACCTGATTTGCTCCTGCACCAGTCAGTCCTTTCTGAGAGCGGCTCAGAAAGGACTGACTGACTTCCTGTTTAGATTAATTTTCCTGCATAGTTCTCTGCTGCGAAGCAGATATAGTAGCTTAAACCAGTCTGTTGATCTTCCATCATCTTCCTATGAAAATCATCTGTCATTAAAAACCTCGTTTGAGCTGCAAAACCATTTGCATCAATGCTCATATCCTGCTGCATGAATTTGATATGCTTTTCAATTGCATCTGATACACTCTTGTCATTTACACTAACGCCGTTCTTCAGTGAGGTTACCATAAACGACATAAATTCGGCTGCTTCATTAGCTTTTTTGTTCATTGCATCTGCATCGATTTCGCTTGTATCAATCTTATAGTCGTATTTTTCCTGCAAATGCTCATTCTGACCAGCAATTGCTTCCTCCCATTCCTTTTTATTTAATCCGTTAAACATTTTTTCCTTACTCATAGGTACTCCTTTCTCTTCGTGTTGGATCGTTTCCTCGAGCGTACGCAAAATGTGGGCATGCCTCTGCTCTCTTGCTTTTATTAGTGAATACTGTTCTCTAAGACAATTCAGCCGATCCGGCTCATTGTCCAATGCGTTTTTAATATTTTCCAAAGAAAACTCCAACTCTCGATAAAATAATATCTGCTGCAATCGTTTTAATTCCTTATCGCCATAATATCGATAACCATTTTCAGCTATACTTTCCGGCATTAATAATCCGATTTTCTGATAGTGGTACAATGTCTTAATTGTCACACCGGAAAGCTCAGCTACTTCATGTACTGTATAGGACATTTGACTTCACCTCGTTATCTAGTATAATCTCTTACCTCAGGTCGGAGTCAAAGAAGTTTTTACTTTTTATATGGAATGCCTATATAGGTTGAACGAGTATTTTCAAAAGCCTAAACTTACGGATACAAACACGAGAAGCAATATAGCATAAGGCATCCAACCTAAAAATCCATAGCTGTTAATCACAGCCCTCTCCAAACTTATTGTCTAGTCAATACTATCAGTGATATATGAATATGACTTTTCCTGCATTTACAATTGCAAGTTTATCTGCCAGTCGATCAACTTCTTCCAAATAATGTGTAGTAAGCAAAACGGTACATTTTCTTGTTTAAGTCTTTTTCAAGTTTTCTACCTTAATGACCTGATCTAATTTCATAAACACACCTCCATATTTCTTCTCGCCAATTCCATGGCTCGAATATAAATCTAAGGTATGTCCTGAGGTTGGAGTCAAGCATTTTTTTCAAGATTTCATTGCTAACTATCTCGCAGTCCATTCTTTTAATGTAACAGCTGTAAAGCTTGAGTTTAAAGATATAAAAAAACAGGTGCATTTTCATTTGAAAATACGCCCGTTTTTTATACAAACCAGAATAAAGTTGTTTAGGTACCTTGAAGATCCATACTCAAACCATACAGATTTTACTGTTTATATAATTATTTCATTAATTGATCTAAACCAGCTTCCGATGTTAGCTTTTCAAGATTATTAAATATCTTTTCTTCGTCCCAGTTCCACCATTGAAGGTTTAGTAAGAACTCGACTTTTCATCACTGAATCGTTTCTTAATAAATCTTATAGACAATCCACATCTTTTAGAAGGGAATTAAACCATTCTAAGTTTACTAAATGGTGTGAAACCGAGTTCTCTAACATCTTTTTAAAATATATTGGGAGTTGATGTTCTCCATCCAAGGCATCCTTTAATAATAGAATTTTTGCATCAGTCTGCTCAATTTGAATCTCAATAAGCTTGACCATATTATCGCTTTTGTATTCCTTGGCAAATAAAAGCGCCACATAAAAGGACAGATTAACATACTCCGTTTTTGCACCGTATTGGTACATCAACTTTTGAAACTCGGCTTTCCCAGGCTCCGTGATAACATAATGGTGACTTTCCCGACTTTGTTCTGATTGATTAACCTGCTTGATTAAGTTTTTCTCTTCTAACTGCTGAAGATTATAGTAAAATGAACCCTTCGTGAAATTCACAATATACTTGTAGTGCCTTTCTTCCATTTGTGCCAGAAGCTCGTATCCATGGGCTCCAGGATTTTGTATTAATAGCCCTAAAATCAGCAATGGAATCATAATCTGTGCCTCACTATTCGTTGATTAGTGTTTCGTAAGAAATTTTTCCAAGTGCAAAGTCCATCTGTTTCACAAACATCAATTCAGTTGGTGTATGCATTCTCGCACTGAGTCTATCCAAAAGCTCAACCTCATGGCTTAGTGGTGCTAAAACTTGAGTTTTTTTATCGAAGGCCTCAAAATAGCGCAGACCAAAATATCTTTGAGATAATGAATTCACATGAATTCCATCTGGATTCGCAGTCAACCCTTGCGCAGATACAAAATAACAATTTGCTTGCTCAAAAGCAAATTTTTGAAGGGAATCATTTATACGTTCATACTCGACGCAGTACTGCCCAAATCCTGTTTTACCTAAAAAGTCTCCTAAGCCGCCGATGATGAGCGGGATTTCCGGAACATTAAGGATATCCCTAAGCGCTTGTACGATAACCAATAACTTGTCATAATACACTTTGTATTTGCCGTCAGCACTATCACTTTCGCCTTGATGCCACAAAATACCTGTCAATTTGCTATGCTTCATGGCGAATTTGGCTTCGCTGACGGCATGTTGAAAAAGTTCGCCATCAATAACCCAGTTGTCTAGCGAGCTTCCACCTTCGGCACATGGTATCAGGCCAATCGTATCTTCCGGATACTTTAAACACCACGCATCCGCAAAAGAAGCTGCCAAACTTACACCCGAAACAGGACGGTCATAATTCACAGGTTCAATCATCATTTGCCATCTGCCATTGCGTAACATTTGTATACGTTCGTTTATAATAGGGGGCACGTCATATAAAAAGCCTCTACCGGCCATATTGGATTGCCCTATCATCAAAAAAGATTTAATCATCATGTGCTCCTTTCCAAGCAATTACTCAAAATCACTAATTCCTTATACCTTAAAATGTGTAGTCTAATTAGACCAACACATTTATTATAGTCTAATTAGACTATGTGTGTCAACAAAAAATACTTACTAAAACTTATTAGGGGTCTTGCTTACTTACCAAATTTCTATTTACAAATCAACCGATATCATATGTCCCTTTAAGATAATTTTTTCGACTTACTTTACACACCTATTAGCTATGGTTCCTCAAACAAAAACCCCTGAGCATCATTTTGACACTCAAGGGCATTAATTCATTGCGTTTATTCAGTTCTACATCTTCTCCAACCGTACCACCGTCTCCACATGCCTTGTGGAGATAAAAAAGATGCCGTTCTAAGCTGGTGGAGCCTTCGGAAATGAACCTATTTTATAGCATTATCGAATGGGTGACCCTGACCCCTTTTCTAAAGCGGCTGCATGCTTCTCAACACCTTCTCCATCGGTTTACCTTTTGCCAGTTCGTCCACCAACTTGTCTAACCAGCGTATCTTCTGTATAAGCGAGTCTTCGATTTCCTCGACGCGAACTCCGCAGATTACTCCGGTGATTTTGGAAGCGTTCGGATTGATTTGAGGGGCTTCAGCAAAGAACGTCTCGAAGTCCACTTCTCTGTTAATTTGAGACTGCAATCCCTGTTCATCGTAGCCTGTCAGCCACTCTATGACGGTATCAACTTCCGCTTTCGTGCGTCCTTTACGCAGGGCTTTTTGAATATACAGAGGGTAGACGCCGGAGATTTTCATTTTGTATACACGTTCGTTATTCACTCTTCATCCCTCCACTTGCTTCGGCGCTTCTTCGGCGACAACATTCCAGTTTACACCGAACTTGTCTGTTACTGCGGCGTGGAACACGCTGTAGAAGGTCTCCGTCGGCGGGAGTGTCACCTCGCCACCCTCGCAAAGCGCGTCGAAGATAGCCGTCGCTTCCTTGCCCGTAGGTGCCGTGGCGGTTAGTTTGATGTTGTCGCCATTCTTGGGCGGCGTAGCTTCATCGGCAAACCAGACGTTCGTACCACAGATGACCATCTCAGCGTGCATAACCCAAGTACGCAGCAGCTCAGGCGGCGTCTTTGACCCCTCCGGCATATAGTCACCGTAGGGCAGGACTTTTGGCTCGTCGCAATGGAAGATGGCGCGGTAGAAGTTCAGCGCGTCTTTGCAGTTCCCGTTGAATGTAAGGTAAGGTGTAATCATGGCTTTCTCTCCTTTGTTTTGCTTTTTGGCTTAATCAGGTAGTAACTGCCCTGCACCTGCTTGTTGTATTTTGTACAACATAATATCTATTTGATACGCACCCATCATTTTCATCTGTAATCAACATTTTAGAAATGTTCATCGCTTCAATAATCTTCACAAGCGCTTGTATTGATGCGCTTCCATCTCATGGTCAAAAACACAGGCTCCCCAACCTGGACAGACCCTCAATTCATGCACATCATTTTAATTGTACATTGAAAATTGCATTGACTAACCATCATTTTTTTCAATAACAATATATGCTTGACCTTGGTTTATACTGTCGCCTACAGCACATGCCGATATATGCTTAACGCTCCACCCTTCCTCCAAATACTTGTTTACAATATCCAAGCCATCATCTTCTTTCGCCCCTATCATTTTTCCATTGCTTCTAACCCATATAATTTTTTCCATTTTAAGCCCTCCTTTTTGTATATAATAGATAAATAATTTGTATCCTTTGATTTACTAGCCTTTCCTCCCCAGCAGTACCACGGTCTCCACGTGGGTTGATGTGAATGTAAATGTTACTTCATTGTAAAATCTTTTGAAGGGCTCCGATTGGATATCAGGTATATGACAATACCCATGTTTCTAAATAGTTTACTACCATCATTTCTGCAAAGCCCTCTAATGCCATTCGTTGCTCAAAAGAATGGATTCCTGCATTATTCACCAGTCCATCAATCTTTGGATAAGCTGCTTTAATCTCTTTTAAGGTAATATCCGCCTCATTACCATCCTTTGGTGAGTGGATGGTGATGTCATGGTCGAACTGACATCTTTTTATGAAATACCTCATCCAATAACATTATTTCTGCTTTCGCGCTTACAGCATGGTTTCCAAGCTTAACATCAATGTAAAAATCATTGTTCAGAATCTGGCGGAACCAGGTAATAATATCTTTTTCCGGCAATTCTCCCATTGACTTCGTTTCCAGCGGTATTACCGGGATTCCGGCTTGCTCTACCAGGCGAATATTATATTTCAGGTCTGCTGCGACCTTGCATAGAGTGCTTTCGTTTCTTGCCGTCTCTATATCCACCATACCGCCATTCGTATAGAAATGCTTGTTAACTATCGCGATCGCGGCATGCGAAACATGAAATGCTTGAATGTCTTCTTGTACTTCATAATGCAAATCCGCTGTTTCAAATATTTTAGCAAGCTCGTTCATTCTTTCTGTCATCTGTCCACTTATTTCACCAAAAATAGTTCCTTGATGTTTTTCGGAACCGAATTGGGCGTATAGAACACCGTCTTTGATATCTCCACCTGCACCCGGAAATCCAGGAAGCAACCGGTCGCCCACGATTTCAAGCCAGCGGTCATATCCCACAGTGTTGGTCATGGTGACAATAGTTTTGCTCTGATTATTCTTCATCGCAGACAGAGCAGATTCGGCCTGATCATAGCGTACTGGAACAAAGATGAAATCGTAGATATCGTCGTTTTCCAGTTTTTCGATCGTCTGGATAGATATGTGCTTAATCCTCCCATTATCGTTGTATTGCAGCCCATCCCTTTTCAGTGCTTCCAGCCTCTTTTCTCGGGCAAGCAATGTGACGTCCAGTCCCGACTGTGCAAATCTGAGCGCGTATATACTACCAATCACACCGGCGCCAAATACCAAAAGTCTTTTTTGCTTTACGTTCAATATTATCCTTCCTTCCAGATAATTCGTCAAAGGTTGTCTATGCGACACCTGTATGATATAACGATAGTATGTCATTCATATGATTGCAACCAGTAGATTTAGTGAAAAGTTGCTTACACAACAGATTTTGATATTTGATGTTTTAAAAGGGAGATAGATATGGTAAATCAGGATGACCCCAGGGTTTTGCGCACACGACAATTAATAAGGGAAGCGTTCAGAGTTTTGTTACAGAAGAAAGAATTTGATGCAATTACTATAAAAGATATCGCACAGAGAGCTACCATTAACCGTGCCACCTTCTATGCTCATTATGAAGATAAATATGCTTTGCTGGAAGATATTACAGAACAGGCTTTTCACAAGATGTTTCCCGAACAAGTGATTAATGCGCAGGAGTTTACGGGTGAAATATGTAACCAGTTGATATTACTAACACACAACTACATTGTGAATTTTTATCAGATATGCAGATTCGATTCCAAATCTATTGCTACACTTGTTGACGAAAAGATAAAGGAGATGTTGCAGCAAATGATAGAAAGCATATTTTTGAAAGGGGATACCTCCCGTATGTCAGAGCACCATAATGCAAAGATCATTTCGGCCATGACAGCCTCAGCTATCTATGGCGCTGCGCATTATTGGTTTATGTTTAGGGAAAATGATCGAACCGATTTACTTGTAAATATTGCCTGTCCCTATGTAATGAACGGTCTAGGCCTATATCGCAATTGCGATGAATAGACTACCGTAGATATAAGAAGGATTAAGATAGTTGCTGGCTCTTTACCCCTTTGATATCAAAATCACCGGACCACCCGTTTAACGGGTGGTTTGACTTTAGAACTATAAGGGCATTTACAATGAAGTAACGCCAACGTGGGTGCTTGACTCCGTATTTCTCACATATCTCCAACATCGATCCTTGTCCTGCCAGATAATCCAGAACAGCTGAGAGCTTGGTTTCTTTTGTATATTTTCGGTTGTTCTCCTTCGGTAGAAATCCTGATGGCCCTTCCGTTTTGTACCGGCTAAGCCACTTCCTAAAAGTAGCTTTATCTACGCCTGCTTCTCGACACGCTGATGAATATCTTACTTTTCCTGAGAGATACAATTCTACTATTCGCATCTTCTCTTCTGCTGGTATTTTTCCTTTTTGTGACATAATTACCCCCAGACTGAACAGCGTTTTTTATTTCACTGTCCTATCTGGGGGTAGCATATCACTACAGAAGGCGCTCAAATCGTAATTATTTTATTTATCTAGTTCTTTTGTTCGGAGCCTGGCACTTACTTTTCCACCCCAATATCTTCATCATCCCAACTGCAACCAGAAGTATAAGAAATGAATAAGCAGCCATTGATACCTGAAAACTAACGGACGCCGCTATCCGGGTCATTATAGGGGGACCAAAAAACATACCGACGCCCCAAAAAAGATAATATGTCCCCAAAATTGTGCCTTTTAAAGAATTAGGTACAGATTCGTTCAAGAAGGCCATTGAAGCGAGATGAAAAACCCCCAACCCTAGACTTGATATAGCTAGCACCAATAAGATCAACGGGAAGCTGAAGGCTGGCGAAACAATAATCCCAACAGCAGCTATAAGTAGCCCTAAAATCATAAAACTATTCCGACCAAATCTGTCCGATAATGAGCCAGTAAGAATTTGTGATAGGCTTATAGCTAAATAGAACAGTGAAAAAAACACGCCGATATCAACTGCACTAAAAGCCTTTTCTTGTAACAGAAATGCGGGAATTGTTGTGTGTAAGATGCCGTAACCCGCTCCGTATAAAGTGATTCCCATAAAACAAATCAACGTCTGTTGCTGTTTTACCAGTTCCAATATGTTTTGATAATAATCTGATAGGTCGATTGTCTGCTCTTCCTTCTTAGCAGGAGTCTCTACTAGAAAATAGATTACAATCGCGCCCACTAAACAGGAAAATGAGTAAACTAGGAATATCTCATTGCTGTTTAATACCTTCGCCAATACTACACCTAGAAAAGGCCCTACAGTAAGGCCAAAATGAAAGGCCGCGTTATATATCCCCATTACTTTCCCCTTAGCCAGAGGAAATCTTAGCGATAGCAAGGCCGGGGCCAATGCCCAAACCGGTGCTTCACCAGCACCTTGTAAAAGCCTGGCAAAAAATATCATGTTAGAGCTTGTTGCAAAGTAAAACACCAGTCCGGTAAGAAAACATAGCAAATATCCAGCAATGAGTAACGGCTTGAATCCTATCTTATCCGACAAGCGGCCGATAGGAACTTGAAGTAACAGATACGAGAAGGCAAAGGCCGACGCTATATACCCAACTGATCGTCCATTTCCATCCAAATCGACAACTCGCTGCGGCAATAGAGTGACTACCATACCTACTCCGATCATCATTAACACTACCGCTACAACCAATCCCAAGAGAGTTTTATCCTTAAACATTCAATTATCTCCTTGTTCTCTTTTCGAGCCAAGGAGGACACCACCAATTATTTTGTGTAAGCAGGCAATCCTTCTGGCTAGAAAAGATTGTATTTGGAATTGACGCTACTTACAGATTGTGGTGGTGAAAGCCTATTTGCGAAACAGGTAGCCACAACTTGAATTTCCAACTTATAGTTGTTTGACACAATAAAAACCTCCCTTTTTTGCCTTTCTTACGCTATTGATATACCTTAACAAGGCATTACTTCTGGTTTGGGAAAAGTTATTTTGTAAAGGGACTGCTTTCGTTTAGGAGAAGAAGAAACTCCTTTCAACAACCTTAAATACACACTCGGCATCCGTCATAATTCTTTCATAAGGTACTAAATTTCCAATTAACTTCTATATTTTATTTCCCTCAAAATTAAGGTAACATATTTACAACTAAGCATCAATACATTTGTTTAAACAAAAGCACAGATTGAATCCTTCTTTTAAGATCCTACCTGCGCTAAAAAGGTACACCTTTTTATACACTCGACTATCCAAAACTTGAAAATTAATTAAGCGTCTCAAACCCTTTATTTATCAGCCTTTCAATCCTCGCGACGACCTCACAACGCCCTGTCTGAGACATAAAGCTACACTCAAAACTTACAATGAAGTAACGCCAAAGTGCGTTGAGTGGGCAAAAAAGATGTCGCACCCCTCTGGTATCCCCTTGGCGGGTAGTCATACTTCAGAAACAGTCACCTGGATAAGCCATTATTTACGTCGATTTAGCGACTGATTTTGCGTTACAGTTCATAGTGAATTATAAGCAATAAACCCTTAAAAGTGTGTTCATCTCTTGAAGGCTTTATTCGGTACAATTCCATATTCACAGTGTAGCTCGAAGGGGCGGTATTCCGATAACGGCAATGGGAATTGAGGAAAAGAGGAAGCCCATCAAACGCCGTAGTTCTCGGCATTAGAGGGGCTTTCGCGCGCATATTGTTACACGTTAATTTCGTCCTCATCTTCGCTAACAGTTATTACGTCATCTGGCTCAATGATAATCGGCTCGCACACGCAGTCATACCGAAGATAGGTGAATATCTTCAGAGGGAAAAAGATACGCATGTATCATTTGCCATTTGTTTTCCTCCATTCTTTTATTCGCATCCCTAAAAAAGGGTATAAAAAAGCAGGGGTATCTTCGTTAAAAAATACTCCCCGCTGATTTCCAAGATTCACTTAATTTTTGATTTATAGATAAATTGGAAGTTGTAGCTTATCCTTATACCACTAAAGGAAACTCACTGTATAATAGAATGGCTGTGAATAAAAAATTCTTCCTGACTTGGCTGGTATTTTTTCTCCAGGCTTTCCAGACCCTCGTCAAAGCGCCCAGCTTCTTGTTCATCTATCTCAAATACAGGACTTTGATAGTAAACCCATTTTTTTCCATCCAAGACATCTGGTTTGAGTTCTTTTACCATCATTGCCGCCGGATATGTCCCGTCTTCAAGACAGACATTGTACTTTTTGCAACTCTTAAAACCGCGACTTACATAATTATTCGGATTTCCAAATATTACAATCACATCATAATCAAATGCGGCAGCCTGTTCAAAGGAATATTCCATTAGTTTTTTTCCATACCCCTTTCTCTGATATTCTGGCAAAATGCAAACTGGACCGAAAGTAAGGATGTCTTTTTCTTCCCCAGACTCATCAATTAGTTTTGTTTTCGTATACATGCTATTCCCAATGATCTGATTATCAACTTCAATCACCAGATCCAACTCCGGCAGAAAGTCTTTGCGGGATCGCATAACATGAACTAAATAGTGTTCGATGCACCCCGGAATATATAAATTCCAAAAAGATTTCCTTGTGATTTCTTCTACTCTCTCATAATCTGTTTCTTCTTCTTTCCTAATCTTAATCATTTTGTTCCATTTATAAACCTCCGATAATTTACCTAAGACCAATTTTTTGTGTTTTTATTATGGCTATCTGCTCAATTAATTCCTATTTGTCGTTATGTCATCTATAAAAATGGCCAAAAAATCGGGCTAAAATTTGCACTTTTTGTCCTTGATTTTTTACTCGTTTTTGGTTAGCAAACCACAACATATTGTGGTCAAAGTCTACTTTTTCCCCTCCGAACCACATTTCGTCATCAGAATTACCGTTTCAACATGCCTTGAGGAGATAAAGATGATGCCGCCTGAAACTATTAGGTTCCTTGGCGGCACCATCAATTTTTTATGACCTCCCTCCGATATTATTTTTACTTAGCCAATCGCTTGTCATAGTTTAATTGTATAAGAACGCCAAACGGATCTTTTACAATACCATACGCCTCGCTGAAAACAATTTTGCCTAATGGAGTGATAACTTCCGTCGTTGGATCTTGAATCAGAGAGTTATATATTTTTTCAATTTCTTGTTTCTCAGCAGATTGAATGCAAAGTGAAATGTTGTTGCCTACAATGTAATCTAATTTTGGAACCATCGTTTCTTCCGCAAGCATTAATTTGTGAACACCTACCTCGAGTATGGAGTGAGATATCCATTGCTCTTTTCCAGTTTCTACTACCATCGAAGGATCCATTTTCTTCATGTCCTCATATGTGACTTTAAAAATAACTTTTGCATTAAGATGCTGGGTATAGAAATCAATTGCTTCAGCTCCTCTTCCATTCATCGAAAGGAAAGTAACTACCTCATAACTCATAATTTATCTCCTTGATAATTTTTATTGTATTTAGTCTGTACAATATATACTATAATATCTATAGGTTTCAAAAACTGATACCATTGGAGGAGATTATGAAAAAATATGAGTCAATATATAAAATAATGAATTATGTTTATAAAAAAGATTATTTCAAGCTACATGACTTAATGACGGAGTTTAAAATCTCAAAAAGCACTGCGCTTCGCTACATCAAAGCACTTGAGGATATAGGAGTACCGTTATATTCGGAAATGGGCCGATATGGCGGATATAAAATTCTGGAAACATATAAGATACCGCCAATTACATTTACTCCACAGGAAACTTATGCTCTGTTTTTTTCGATTAAAAGTATGGAACTGATGGAGTCAATACCATTTCAAGCAGAATACAGCACTATACAAGAAAAATTTCTTGATTCTGTATCACCAAAAATCAAAAGTGCACTTGAGCAAATAAACTCCCGTATCTCATTTGGTACGGCAAAAATAACAGATGAATGCCCCATGTTGGAAAATATCCTCCATGCAATAATGAAACCATCAGTTTTAAAAATTGTTTACCAAACCTCAGACAAACAAACTGAGCGTCGAATTCAACCCATAGGTATTTTTGCAGAGTATGGTAATTGGTATTGCCCATCCTTTGATATTGATAAAAATGAGTATAGGCTTTTCCGCTGTGACAGGATTAATAAAATTGATATACTTGAGGATCGGCCTCTTGATAATATAATGAAATTTGATTTAAATAACCGTTTTCAACTGGTAAAAAAAAGTTCACACGCTATTGATTACAAAGTTGAAATTTCAAAAGAAGGTAAATCTATCTATAAAAGATGTCATTACCCCAATATGTTATTAGAAGATAATAATGGACAAATCTTTATCGTCGGTTGGATTGAGCCATCAGAAATAGAGTTCCTGATCAATTATCTTCATCAATTTGGACAATTTCTTGTTAATATCTATCCACATTCCATAAAGCAGAATTTTATTAAACAACTAGGGACAATTATAAACAAAATGAATAGAGATTGAGAAACTTATGAAAAAGGCCAAAAATACACTTTTTTGCCCCGATTTTTGCTCATTTTTTACTCCAAACCACTATATCTAGTGGTCAAACCTTCTCATTTTCCCTTCTGGCCACTATTCGTCATCAGAACTACCGTCTCAAAGTGCGTTGGTGTTGATGTAAATGTGACCTCATTGTAGGCTTTGCTAGACCCTACTAACGTTTATCTCTAAGAACTTTAAAATCAATAAAATAATGGCCTATCCCTACTGATACTTCGCGCGCACAAAGTCGCTCCAGAGCCTACTTAATTGCTCATCGCTCACACCCAGCACTTTCTGAGCATTTCCATATTCAAGAATGAGCTGAATTAGCCTGTCATGCCCCCATTTGCTTTCGATGAATTCCACTAGAGTATAACCGACGTCGTAAATCTTTGCGCCTTTCGATGTTTGGCTTAGTTCCTGCAGGCTAGGGTATTGTCCACTTTTCATATACGGAAATGACATTGGATTATGGGCCTGGTTAGCCTCATACACTGCGACTCCTTCCCAGAGCCAAACAGGGAAAGAGGCAAATTTTTCATCAAACTTGGCGGCATCTAAAGGCTGAGGCTCATGTTCAATCAAAAGTTGCAATGTGACCGTATGAGCAAACTCATGAATCGCTACCTGGCCAGTTTCTTCTCCGACCCAAAGGATGTGGATCATCTTTGAACCCTCAATATTCCCAGATGCACCCCAATGTCCTGTAGCGCGACCATATGCCCACCTATTATTATAGACATAAACCCGTATCAGAGCTTCAGGCTGAGCCTTTAAATCACGACCGATACGATCGTAGCTGCTCTCCATTTCATTGAGCACCTCTTGTGCTTGCTGCGTTGCAAGTCCACTTAACTCAAAATGCTCCGACGATGTCATTACCTCTGACTCAAATCTTCCACGGGCGTATGCATCAAGGGTAATAAGGATTGCTATCACAAGCACTAAACTGATTATCAGTCTGCCTCGCTTAGTCAGAAACTGGTCAAGGTAACGGGCGAATTTCATAGATTATACCCCTTTCATTTCTTGAATGTACCTGCCATATTATCTTTCTTGATTCCAGCAGTATCAATACCTTTGTTATTAATCTCAAGACGAATACCGCCCTTCTGATTCCAGCTCTCTAATTTTCTGATCCAATTTTTAAAATTCAATATTATATGGGATAGGCTCTTTCGGTGGCCTCCTGTCTTAATCTATAAATGTGACATCTAATGGATTTCTATCCACTAGTCTCCTATATCTATATTTAGGATAACCCACCATAACCGCACCTACTACCTTTTTTTCTTCCGATATATTGAATAATTCAAGTAACGGAGAACCCTCTGCAGATGCACAATGTTCAAACATTCCAGCCCAAAAAGATCCAAGTCCTAATGAAGGAGCATATAATTCAAGATAGGTTAAACATGAAATGGCGTTATTTCTCCCGTGCGGAAAATCCTTATTTGCGGTAGCTATGATTAAATTCGGTGCACCATGGAAGATAGAGTCAACCCCATCATCCCTATAACTGTTGATAGTGTTTTTCAGTTGCACCTTAAAGGGTGAATTTTCTAACATTTGAATAGTGATTTCAGTTGCTTTTTCAAGCAAAAGCTTATTTTCAACTACTATAAAGGAGATATCTTGACTATTGCTTGCGGTTGGAGCCATTCTTGCTATATCAACTAACTTTAATAATAGTTCTCTCGATACAGGCTTGTCCTGATAATTTCTTATAGCACGGCGGGATCTTAAAAAGTACTCTGCCTGTTGTTCATTTAGCTTAGGTATATCTTTTACATCAACTTGTTGTGCCAGAGGTGCTTTCTCATTATCTATAGCGGTATTAGGGCATACAGCAACACAATGACCGCAAGCGTTGCAAGTAGCTATCGGGTTTTCTAGAGGCCCATTTTCCCCCATTTTCAGAACATAAACCGGACACTCCTTAACGCAAAGTCCACATTTGACGCATTTTTCTTCATTAACGGTTATATAGCTCATTTTATTCATCTCCTTATAATGTTACATTATTGTTCAACTTTCCATCTCTTTCGATACGTCTTTTAAATAGTTTCGTATTTGAATATGCTGGGGACAATGCTTTTCACAATTACCACAGTTTTTGCATTGCGAGGCATATGAAGGTTTTCCCGAGTCAAGTCCGGATAGCAAATTTGTATAGAAATTTTTCGCTGCCTTTTCGTCAAAAACATATCTGTCATTATAATACGAGAAGCACATCGGTATATTAACTCCGGCAGGACAAGGCATACAATATCCGCATCCTGTACAACCGACCTTAAGGTTTTTATCCAGTACATTTTTTGCGTCAACGATATATTTCAGGTCATTGTTCGAAAGCGAGTTTGCTTGTGCACGATTAGCGATATTGACATTTTCTTCGATTTGAGATTCATCGTTCATACCCGATAGTACAATCGAAACCTCCGGATGATTCCAAACGAATCGCAGCGCCCATTCAACCGGTGTCATAATTGTATCCGCTTTGCTAAATATGGCTTCAATATCATCGTTTTTTCTAGCTAGCAGACCACCCCTTAAAGGTTCCATTATTGAAATCCCAAGACCTTTTGAAGCTGCATACTCGAGCCCTTCTCTGCCGGCCTGATAATTTTCGTCCATATAATTGTATTGAATCTGGCAAAATTCCCATGAATAATCATCTACGATTTTTTTAAACTGTTGTTTATCTCCATGGTATGAAAAACCGATATGATTGATCTTGCCGCTTTTTCAGCCGCTATCGGTGTTGTGGAATGGTGGATTATAAATTCAATGCCTTATCCATCAACATACATGGTAGAACAATTATGGTCGCTGCTGGAGAGAGTTCAGAATGCTCGTGCTACCTGTTAATTTATCTCAAACCTGCTTCGATCCAAATTAACCCATTTAATACTTGAACAGTCTGTTGAATTTCTTAATACCTTGTCCAAAGCTTTAACATGCACGATGGACTGCTCTCCCGAATTTGAAAATTCGGATCTGTTTGGCCCATCCTAAATGACTCCGCCGATAGCGGTTTTAAGTACCTCTTTTCTTCTTGAAAAAGCTCATCGGGAGTATGCCCCTTATGTATCCACATCCGCGTATGATTATAGAGTTCCATTAGCCTTGCCGTTAAAATTTCCAGAAGTTCTAAGGGCATGAATAAAATCTTTTGATTATGACACATCACTTTTTCTCTTCCTGGAAAAATTATTTGGTTATTCCTGGGTATATACTCTTGCTCACTTCTTCGACAAAAGCACGCAATTTTCGACATGCGTTGGGGCGACGATTCGGATAACTCTGCCTTGATTACTATCGCAAAAAAAATACCAAGCAATTTAAACCTGGCACTTCGCTTTTCTATAAGTGCCATTCTCTTTTCTGAGGTTCCTGGTTTACTGCAAGGCTCATCCTACTTTTCTTCGCTGAATAACTGTAATGTTTCTTGTCATTCTTCATAACCTCTTGTCTACTGTTGCTTCCTTTCTATCTGGCCTGCTGATAATCTCTTGAGACAACAAAAAAATAACCCCTCAAAAAAGTACTCTAAATAAAAATTCGGCCATTTGAAGCTTAACTAAGCTAGCTTAAGTCAAACTCAAAAACGGCAATTTTTAATCATATCCTCGCGACACGGCCTCACTTGTCAAACCAGCGGTTGAGCGATCATTCTAACTATGTTGTCTTTGCAGGAGGACCATTGTTTCCACATGCCTTGAGGATGCAAAAAAGATGACACTTGAAGCTAGCACCCCCTTGGAGACGGCTTTTTCTTCTAAAAAACCGATCCACCAAGTTCAGTTTTTGCACGAAATCTTGCACCTAAGAAAATCTAAAGCTGCCAACACTAAAAACCTCAGCGTACTGAGAATTTTAGTCTTAGCAGCCTTTTCAAGCAGTGACAAAATCCAGTCTTGCCAAAAGCCGACACAGTGACAAACAGGAGGCAACAAAGGTGAAAGAACCGTACAATTTTTTGTAAACAGCACGGTTCTTTTTACAGGGTATTTATATCACATGGTAAACTGCTGTCCACGGCTTTGTAGTTTCTCTCGCTCCAGCTCCTGTCCGTCCAGTTTCATGAGTTGTTCCATGCTGTAATCAATGATTTTTGCCTTTCGCTCTGAAATTATTACAGTATAAAACTCCTTTTGTACCGGAAGCAATGTCGGTGTTTTATCAATGAGCGTGCGAATTTTTTCCATATCAATCCGTGCGGAGACTCTTTTTAGAGCCGCCGTGCAGTCTGGATTTCTCAGGGAAGAGATAAATTCGAAGTAGGAAATCTTCTTTCCGTCTTCCTCAATGGACGAGGCAGGGAAAACATAAACCCGCCTGTCAATCTCATCTTCACTGTTCAGGACATCCCCCATATCCTTGGCTGCAAGCTGCGGGTAGAGGCAGGAGCCACAGTCGTAAACGGGGGCAATTTCAGCCGTCTTAGACTGTTCATCTACAAGAATGCCCCAGTTTCCATTGTGCCTGTCAAAATTACCAAGCAGTGCATCGGCAATAAACATATCCCAAAAGAAGTCCCGAAGCTGATCCGGCGGCAGAAGCATCTGCTCATCTATTGCCTGCATGATGGATGAAAGTTCTTTGCCATATCCATTCTGTTCACTGCTAATACAGGTATTCTTCAGATGCGCAAACTCAATGAGTCTTTTGCCGCCTTCGGTAAAATCTCCGCAGGCCACTACCACTTTTTCCTTCCCGCGTGGATCAGTATAGGTACCGAGCAGGGTCTCCTGGGTTTTGAATCCGAGGGATGCAAAGATATGGCAGGCAAGGTATTCACTGATACTTCCGTTGGTGTAACTCATGGTTTTATTGCGGCTTGGGACAGGCGGGAATTTAAGCATATAGCTATTGCCCTCATAAAGAATATTGATTTTATTCCCATTTGCCCCACCGTAAGCTCTGAATTTATTTACTTCACACAACGTAAAATCAATCATTAATACCATCCTTCCCCCCTGTGCCAAGATATTTTCCACGCAGATAGCTTGCCTGTTCCTCAGTAATTAAGCCAGCCCAAAGGTCGGCATTAATGGCTCCATATAACTCATTCCACAAGCAGTCAAGATATAGCACCTGCTCCTTTTCGCCTTGCGAATAGTCTTTTATTGCTTTTTGGACACTCTCCGACAGCCCGGTTTCCAAGTAAGTTTTTATGTTTGGTTTCCCGGTGGCTGTGTTTTTTTCCGGCTCTGTTTCCAGTGCCAATAGTTCCTCAATGGATAGACCAAGTGTTTTGGACAGTTTGGAAAGCGTTCCTGCACCACATCGGTGCAAATGGGTTTTCCCGGAATAAATATCCGCGAGAGTTGCCCATGGAATCCCACTGATTTTCGATAAACGATAACGGGACATTTGCATATCATGTAAAAGCTGTTGTATTGTCATTTTTATCACCTAAATTTATTATATCGGTGTTCCGATATAGTGTCAAGGGAAGTTATAACACATAATTCAAATGGGATATCTCCTTTGCGTTACCTTTCACGTTGCAACAGCACTACAACTTCTGAATGCCTTGAGGATATGGATTACCGATATAAGCGCGTTCCTGCGGGAGCAACCCACCGCCATCCCCTCAATACGACGAGTCGCTGGTTCGGCGGCAGATTGGAAAACGCATTCCTCCAAAATTATAATAACAATTTATCATCCAACCTGTTCTGTCAACCTCGCATAATCCGAAAAACATCTAACTTGCTCTGTCACCGGACTATGACATCCAATCTGTTCACTTAACTATTTAGTCATTTTTACTCCTCCTTTAAATGATCATAACATATCAATTTTATGCTTATATCTTTATTGGATTGAATTCATCAACTCATAGAAATATTTGGATTCATGAGTCTTATTAAGACTATACCAAGCATCTAATGTTTTTGAAGAAAACACACCCAGAGATTTCAAGACGTGTACAGAAAATTCCAACGGAGCTATTCCAGATGCGGTGATCAATTTTCCATCAGTTACTACCGACTCCATTTTGTAATACTTTTCGCCCGTGTAAGTGGGACAGATCATTTTAAGGTATTCCAGATCATTGCTTGTATGCCAATGTGAATTCAACAATCCTGTCTGAGCAAGTCCCATTGTAGCACCACAAATCGCTGCAACCAATATACCTTCCTTTAAACACCTCTCAACGATTTTTAAGATGGGTTGGTGCATTGTTTCTGTCCATGTATCTCCACCAGGTAAAATCAATGCATCTGTGCTTTCAATACTGCACTCATCTAGTTTGATGTCAGGCAGTATTTTCAATCCACCCATTGTTGTTACAGGCGTCTTTTCAATTCCAACAGTCACTATTTTTGATGGGTCAAGTCCCTTTTTATAATATCTTCCCGAGTTCAGCTCGGCAGTTAAGTAACCTATTTCCCAGTCTGACATTGTGTCAAACACATAAAGATATACTGTATTATTCATTTTGCAATTTCTCCCTTATTTTATTCATCAAGGAATACCGACCATCGGTAATCAGTGACTATCCTCATTATAAAACAACTTCACTGACATCTGCTGTCAGTGAAGCTATTAAAGTTGATAATATTCCATTAACTCCGATGCAATAGCAACAAGTCTTTCTTTCAAACTCTGTGGTTCGATTATTTGAATGGATTTACCATAGGATAGGAGAAAATAAGGGACATAAATATGAATTGATTTTTCCTCAAATAAAAAGATGGCTTGATTAGATGTTCGCTCTTTCAGATGATGCCCTAAAAACCAATGAATGCATAGTTCATCCAACGCCTCTGACCTGCCTTCGATAATTAAAGAAATTAATCCCTCCTTACCCACTAAATCAGGCAACAGGTTTTTCACAAAAAATTCACGGGTCGAAAAAGCTTCGGGACGCTTAAATATTATTTGAGTACACTTGATTAGTAAAATCCGATCTACCCGAAAGCTTCGTATTTCATTCCTTAGGTGGCAAAATGCAACAGTATACCATTTGTTGTTCCAGTAAACCATTCCATAGGGGTCTATCATCCTATTCTTTGGTTGCTCTTCACGGCTTGTGCGATAATCAATTTCTACAGAGAATTCCTTTTCTACAGCCTGCTCCAATTCCGCCAATATCGGCTGAATGGAAGAGTTTACCATGCGGTTTATAACTTCAAATCCGGCTAAATGATGGTTAAGTATACTTTCCTGTTCCTGATTCGAATACATTTTCAACTTTGATGTTACATTGCCTAATGCCTCACTCGAAGGGTATCCAGCTTCTTTTGCAAAAACAGCAGCTTGAAGGAGTGCCTTTTTTTCTTCCATATCAAATAGCAGAGGTGCTCTGATAAAATTATTCAGCAGGCTATACCCACCATTATGGCCTGGGTCAGATATTATAGGTACGCCACTGGCACATAGTGCATCAATATACCGATAAACTGTCCTTATATTTATTTCTAGCTTTTCAGAAATCTGTTTTGCAGTCATTTTTACGCCTGAATTCAGCATCCACAGAATTGCCAGCATATTATCGTTTTTAGCCATAATGTGAACCTCCTTCTTCTATGAAACTCAATATTTTAAATATCTTTATTGTCTACACTACTCAAGGATCGCACTAAATTATCAGCTTTACGAATCATCTGCATCCCTCTATTCATAGGCATTTCACCCGTTCAATCCTAACACAGCACTCCACATGCCTTGAGTGTGTAAAAAAGATGTCGCACCCCTCTGGCACCCCCTTGGCGGAAAATACAATCACTTACTTTTGTCTTAGTTCTAATCTAAATTTCCTATCCTTACGTTCATTCTTTTTATCCAATTCCCGATTTACATAATTCATATGCCAACAATATTTTGGGTAAACACGTTTTGCGTATTTTCCACTAAGTTCATCCTGCATCATGTTAAAGCCATTCATTAACCTTCAATGGCAATTTCTTTTGATAATCGGATAGACGAAGTATATAAATTATGTAATTTATTCATTGATATTTTTTGGTATTCCCTATCAGCTTTCATTCTTGTTGCCACACCTAATAAGTCCAGATATGCTACAATGCATTCTGAAGTTTCTCTGTCATATTTATCAATATTGCCATTTATCAACATAATGTGTTACCTCTTGCTAATTATTTACTTAATATAGATTAAAATCTCTCGGGACGCCACCCATTTTTATATTTATCAGCAAGTTCAATTATCTCTTTATCATCAACAGATGCTGAATCCTTTGCCTGATCTATACGATTTTTTAAGATATCTTCATCGCCGTACAATTCAATAAGCGCATCCCATGCCAGACGGGTTTCTTTTCGAACAGCACGACTATCAATAGCCTGACTCATTGCTTTGCTTTGTGAGGACTTTATTACTGCTACTGTTAATTCGGCAGTATCACTGATAACTATCTGTTCACCACTTTCAGTTAAGTATCTTTTTGCGCGCAGGAGAACTCTAAGTAAGTCTGGTTCTTTCAGTAAAATACCATCTGACGCTGCTTTGACCTCAATTGCCCATGTACCTTCAAGCTGTTTTGCGGCTTCCACAGAAATTAACTTGTGACCTTGTCCTTCTATATGGACCGACCATACTAATTAAATCAAACTTCGCCGATAATGTAGTGATTTCAGTCAGTATTGATTTTACAACACTTTCAATTAAATTAGGTTCTTTCAATGACCTAATAAGACGATATACTACACGTTCAACTTTTATACGGACATCATAATCAAACATATTAACACGGTTGTCCGGCAGAGTATGCAAGAGATTAAGGAGAACAATAGATGCCGGTTCTACACTCTCACTTTTATATTGGTCTTCATAGGCTTCGAGCGCAGTTATTACATCTGTTATCTCAGAAGCATCAAGTGAACGCAGGTAATAATCAAATAATTCACGATTATCCATAAATAGCTGAGCCTTCTCAGCATGTAAAAAAGCTTTAAAATGATCACCGGCATAATGTTCTAAGTACAACCGGAGTATATCTTCATGTGCGACACGACGTTCTCGTAACCATTCTTTCTTCCACTCTGCTCCGTAGCTGTTATTTTCGATATGTCGCCTCGCGGCAGGAAATAACCTGCATATCATATCTTTTACTATATTTGAGTTGTCGCCAGAAACCTCGATCAATTTCTCAATTTTAGCTTTAAGCGGATTATCTGCATTACGACTATAACCTAATATGTGATCATCTGTTGTAGTAAGGGCGTCAATCGATGAATGCAGTAATTGAAACACATCAGGCATGAATATACGGATTGTTTCAAGTGCAAGCACATCTGTTAAAGCAACTTCGCCGCCAAGCGAAGCTACCGTGCCACGTATGTTAACAGCGTAACGTCGAACATCGCGCATCGTTCTTATTAAAGGTCTTATTATCTCAACAAATATATCTGGCCATATTTGTTTGTCGAAGGGCCCTGCTTTTTCGATATCTTGTATTGCGTTATCAACTGCTGTTAGTATCTGCGTGCTTAGAATCTGATATGGGATTGGAGGAATATCAATTGCAACTTGAAGTATCTTTTCCAGATAGTCGCGTCCGTTTATACCTTCTTCGTTTAAAGCATTTTCAACACGGATTCTGTCAAATGCGACAATATATATTATGTTTGGGAAATTCGCAGTTAGTCTGACGAGCTTAAATATATCCCTTATTTCGGCTGTTGACAAACGGTCAATATCATCAATAACGACAATAATCCTTTTGTCGAGTTTAGTTAGGACATCTTCAATTTTCTTTCGGTGAGCTCCGACGCCTTCTTTACGCCCCTGAAGTACTTTGCTAATAACCTCGGTTGCTTTATGTCCACGTTCAATCCATGGTCCAATTATTGGTAGCCATCCCATACCCGTAAATAAATCGCCATATGTACCTATCGCCTCTCCGATGTCATTGAGGTCAGGCCATAATCGAAGTTGCGCTGATAATTCGGAGAAAAAAGATTGCATTAATTGTTCTGTACCGCTGAACATCCATGGATTAAAGTCAAGAGTGGTAATATTATCTTGATTAAGCTCGTTTCTAGCGAGGTTTATGAAAGATGTTTTTCCTGAACCCCATGCACCAAGTACTCCAACAACACTACCTTTGCTTGTATCAAGTGAAAGTATCTGCTTTGAGAATGATTGCGCGAAACTGTTTCTGCCAATGGTATCTTCTTCAGGAAGAGCAATTGGGTTGTCACCGGTTATTTTTATGCTATTCAATTTTGGATTAGCTTGAGCAGCCGTTTCTGTGGTGCTATTAACAATTTCAGATTTCCTATTAAAAAGCTTCGATAATAATCCCATAACAACCCCTCCACTTATAAGAAAGTCTTTTTTACGAAAAATGCTTCTGTATACCTTGAGTGGTCAATAAAAATTGGCACCCCTCTGGTATCTCCCTGGCAGCATAAACTTTCAACTAATCTTTATCTGCTTCAACAAACATTTCTTGATATTTACTTACTATTTCAAAATTTCTTTGTCTAAGATATTGCTCCACATTATGTATCTCATCATCAATGTATATTTCTGTCTTTTCCAGAGCAATTTTGCATAATGACTGCAATATTCTCAAAGTCTCATCATAATCAAATTTAGCCTGCATTTCAGGATAAGCAACTCCTACAATGCATTTATCATTTTCGTTTAAAACCATGCCTAATTTCGCGTTAAGAAAATCATTTTCATCATGTGCTATATATTTATCCCTTATTTTCTTTAGCTTCAAATAACATTCTATCGGCTCTCCTGATACATCTTTATATACTTTGTTTAACGAAAGCTGAGATCTACCTCCACCAGAATTGTTAAAGCATTTAATATATAAAACTAAGGCTATTCTAAACATGCCTTCTTTTATGGCCATATCAGTGGTTTGCAGCGATATTCCTAAATATTTAATGGCATTTTGTAAATCTATTTTTATCAAACCATATGAGTAAAGCCGTTCAAACCTTTTTTCTCTTGGAACTTCAACAAATTTCGTCTTAAAAGGTAGTCCAGTTATGCTGATTTTCCCTGTTTCTTCATCAAAATTATATTGATAACGATATCTCAAAATTTGATGCCTCCCTTAATAAACTCTTCATGAAATTAAATGTCTTTTTTGCTCATAAATATTGCAATATATATTAACCCAAAAGACACTGCATAGCATAAAACAAGCCTCTCAGCTTGTTTCTTCTGCGTTGGGTTTTACCCCAATCAATATTTGCCAGAGGCTTTAACCTCTATTCTTATTGACAATTATTAGCCTATCACAGGTTTAGTCATTCTGGAATGGTCTTTTCTCCTGTGCCTTATCCGTGCGGAAAATCAGAATATAAGTATCAAAAACATGAATATTATCAACCTCATCCCTGATAATACCTTCATCATAAACTCCATTCTTGCAAATAGCCTTACTCAAAGTATTCTGCAACCATCCTTCATCTAGAGTGGGGGAGTGGGAGCATAACTCTTTGCCTTTTTCAATTCTTGTTGCACAGCGCCAGACCACCTTGCCACGTTCTGTCCTTCTCCGATAAGATGCTCCGCAATCGCCACATACAAGCAGATTCCCAAGAAGATATTTGCCGTTATATTTGCTCCCGTGGTTTCTATCGTCCCATCATCTTTGCTGACAAGCCTTGACCGCTTCGCCATTTCTTCCTGTACCTTGTCGAATACTTCGGCGGAGACAATGGCAGGATGGCTGTCTTTCACATAATACTTGTTTCGCTGCCCATCATTTCTTCTTTTCTTTCCGGTCATAAAATCCTCGGTGAAGGTCTTTTGAAGCATTGTGTCGCCCTTGTATTTCTCATTGGTCAACATCCTCTGAATCGTTTTTGTATCCCAGATGTCCTCACCCGTTACAGTCTTAATTCCTTGGGCTTGCAGATAGGCTTTAATTTGTCCTAACGTCTGGCCTTGTAAATATAAGTCAAATATCTTTCTGACAACCTCTGACTGTTCCGGAACTATAACAATTTCACCGTCAACGCAAGTGTACCCATAAAATTCTTATACTTCGTATAAATCTCGCCTTTTTCAAACTTTCGTTGAATTCCCCGTTGAATATTCTCGCTCATGTTCCGGCTTTTGTCCTGTGCCAGCATGCTCCTTAGCGTAATCTCGAATTCTTTATCCGCCTCGATTGAGTCCAGCCTCTCATTTTCAAAATGCATATTGATTCCCCGCTCTCTTGAAAATCTTGTAATCTTTAAAATCTCCAGCGTATCCCTCGATACCCTGCTGATTGACTTTGTGATAATGTAATCAATTTTGCCTGTCGCCGCCTTTTTGAGCAGCTTGTCCAAACTTTTTCTGCCGCTTCGTCGAAGACCGCTTTCAATATCATAAAAAACACCGGCAAAAAGCCAGTTGGGATGGCTTTTTATCATTTTCTTGTACGCATTTATCTGAATCTCAAGGCTGCGCAACTGCTACGGCCCGGAGGTGCTGACCCGGCAATAAATTCACTCACGTCAAAGCATATTTCTTGCCGTAATCTCGTTAAGCCTTGCAACGTCAGTGTTACAGCCGTTGCAACAGGATCACGGCTTTCACATGCCTTGAGGATACAAAAAAGATGCCGTAACCATCTGGTATCCCCTTGGCGGAGATCAGTTCAATCCTTTTCCTTTTCCTGACCTTAAAACTGACTGTTTTGCACAAATCGCTCCTTAACGATATATCCCACGGGAGAAAAATTATCGTTATCTTTTACCCATACATCTACGAATCGGATTGGCAGACCGGCGGAGGCAAAAAAGCTTTCGCAGTCGTTTAAATGAAAGTGAATGTGAGGCTGACTGGTATACCCGGAGTTTCCGCATTTGGCAATCACTTGCTCCAGACAACCCTTTGACCCGCCTTGACGGTAATGCTATTGGACATACCGAACTTCGGGCCAAGTTGGCCCGAAGTTGAACAGTACGTCTGCTATCTAACCCTTTATCTATTTTTATATAGTCGTGTGGAAAGCCTGTAACAAAACACATTTATGAAAACTGCAATAATTAACACAACGATCCAAAGAGTACTATTTATCAAATAGTTATAAAAAAGAGCCATAAGGCCCATATACGGAAAAATCGCAAGCGCACCGATTATATCCGCTTTTTGTGTTTCAAACATATAAAATATCAAGAACTCTATTGGCATAAAAGTGGCTACCAACAGGAAGCCATAAGGCAGAATATGTATTTGCACAATCGCAAACATTTCCGGCTTTATCGCATGTGTTATGCCGGAAAACAAAACTAATAGGGGCGTGGCAATTAAACAAGAAAGGTAGATAATAATACCCCTTGCCCCTATGATTGCACTAGGCGAGACAGGTAAAATGCTGAACAGCAATTTCGTTTTGTATTTTGCGTCATTGAACATAAAATTTCGCAGAATTAAATAAGACAACATTAAAAGTCCCGCAGCGTAAATAAGAACATTGGCCAAGTCATTATTTATGTTAATTCGATTGAAAAACATCGGATATAAGGCAATACAAAGAAGCTGTAACCAAACAATTTGGCTTAGTGCTGAAATCTGCATTTTTGTGAAATTAAGAAAATTTGAGCCCATTATTGTGCCTCCTTATATAGTAGAGCATGATATCCTCTATTGAGGGAACTTCATAAGCCGTTTTGTCAGGCAATACCTTTTTAAGCGCGGCTTTATTATCCGTCAATCCCTCAAAGCCATAAGCGGATTTGTTTATACCGACAAAGTAGCTTTCATAATCCGGTAATAATGCCCCAGTATCGCCTTTTACAATAGCGTGTTGATCTTTTATCTCGTCCTTTTGCCCTTGCAGGATAATTTTACCGTCGAATATGAAAAATAGATAATCCGCTATTTTATCAAGGTCGGAAGTGATGTGTGTTGACATCAAAACGGTTTTGTTGTCCTCAAATACAATGTCTTTGAGTATCTCTATCAGCTCGTTTCTCACCAAAGGGTCAAGGCCGGATGTCGGCTCATCCAAAATAAAAAGTTCTGCGTCATGCGAAAGAGCAAACACAAGCGCGTACTTCATTCTCATTCCTCTGGATAAATCTTTGATTTTTTTATTCTCCGGCAGTTCAAACTTTTTTATATAAGTCTGATAAGCACGATCATTCCAGGTGGGGTACATAGGCGCAATCAAACTTTTCATTTTCTTCAAGGTCATATCCTCATAAAAATGACCATCATCAAGGACAATGCCCAGCAAGGATTTTATTTCTAAGTCATTGATAATGCTGTCCATACCCATAACCGTGATTTTTCCATCATCCGGCTTAATAATGTTCAGTATGCTCTTAATTGTCGTCGTTTTTCCTGCGCCGTTAGGCCCTACGAAGCCGGTCAGCGTTCCCTTTTCCAGTGACATATTTATATTCTGCAAGCTGAAATCATGATAGCTTTTGCAAAGGTTGCGAATTTCCAGAACCGTATCCAAACTTTATTCCTCCCGGCCTAATTCATCTATAATTTTTTTCAAGTCTTTGCCCAAAATTCCAACGGGCTTTGCATACTCAATAATGTCCACCAGTTTTTTTTCAATTTCCACCAATCGAGTTTCTCGTAAAAGTTCCATATTCAGCGGGGCGACAAAGGAGCCTTTTCCCATCATATTGATAGTAAATCCTTCTGCTTCCAAGCCGTCATACGCTTTCCTTGTAGTAATAACGCTTACATTCAAATCCTTCGCCAAGCCCCTAACAGACGGCAAAACATCGCCCTCTTTTAGTTCACCGGACAAAATAGCAGCTTTAATTTGATTCATAATCTGCTCGTAGATTGGCACTTCCGCAGAATTTACTATGATTATATTCAATACTGGACCACCCCATTTTTATTGTGTGCATGCACTGTAATCACAGTTTAGTATGAGGTCTTGGAAATGTCAATAGCAGGTTATAAAAAGTATTAAAATGACAAAAGAAAAGATGCTTCATCCCTCAGCATCTTCTCTCACGCATATATTCCCTGTCTGTTGGCCGTCTATCTTATTTTTTGGTATTCGGTAGTTGCTATAAATATGCCTCAACCCCTTTATACATCAGCCTTTATGCATGTTCAAGCAAGCAGCAACATTCTGTATGCCTTTGGGCGATAATTCGGATAACTCTGCCTTGAATATTATCGCAAAAAAATGCCAAGCAATTTATTACCGGGCACTTCGCTTTTCTAGTCTGTTATGTCATTTGGTGACCTGCCTGAGGATTGTCTTTTTGCATTTCATCTGATTTAAGTTCTAAGCGCAGAGCAATAAAACTCATGATATGGTCTGCATCGTTTATTGCCTGACGCATATCACTTTCGCTTATCTCAATTTCCATAGGATAACGAGGCTGCACACCGTATGCAGTCAGATGAACACAAGATTCCTCAATTTCATCGAAGCCTTCTGCAATTTTCCCGCACATCCTCCTGAGCAATCGCAAATCATGCGTTTTCGGCGGGTCAATATTCTTGTCGATGAGAAACCCTTTCAGGATCTTTTCAGCCGATTGCTGGCAATGATAACATATGATTTCCAGTTTAAGTGGATGCAGCCCCAATAAGTATTTTGCGGCTATCAAATCATCCTTGGCAAAATCACACCATGATTTGACTATGCCGTTCTTGTCCATAGAGCTTCACCCCATCTCTGAAAATTGTTCTTTCAATAGTAGGTAGTTGCTTTCGTTGGTTAAATTCACTTTCCTTGCCGACAATAATGTCTACTGCCCGAATATCCTTCCGACTGATAGCGCCACCAATTTTTTGCATAGCTTCGATAGGGCGCATACTATCATCCGGGATGACCACATAAATGTCAAAGTCACTATCATTATGAGGCGTTCCATATACAAAAGAACCAAACAAGTATATTTCATTAACAATAATGGTATCTAAAATAGCTTGCTTGATCGTTTCAAGCTCTTTACTTGCGGCTGCGTCCATATAAACACCCCGATCTCATTGCTATTGTTTTATTCGTTTTCATTATTCTAACGTAATTATTATATCACGATATGGTATAAAAAGGTAATATACTTCACGCCTAACTAAATCGAAAAACTTTTCCTCTGGGTATAAACGGTAGGTTATTCCCTTTCGGCATCAGGAAAGCGTGATCCCGATGAATCCTAAGCGGCTCACAATAGCCATCGGTGATCAGCAATAGCGGACCATTTTTCGGAAAATCCTCCGCTTTCTCCAGCAGATCAATGCCGGGCTGCAGGATTGTCCCTCCGCGTCCTTTGATCTTAACACTTTCAGCGATGGCTTCAGCTGGCAGATATCCTTGATCATAGGTTGCCGCATCACAAAAGACCACTCTTACTAAGGGTACATCTCGGGAAATACTATAGCTGGCAATAGCGCCCAAGGCTTTGGCCAGCAAGGAACGATCCATGGAACCTGAGGTGTCCAGAATAACCCCGTAAGTTCTTCCTTCCTCAGATCCTGCTTCAGGTATCCACTGTGGACGGGGTATATCCGGAGTTGATGACTGGCGTCGACTGGGACGGGCATAAGAACGTACTTTTTCCAGTGGTGAGAAATACTGATCAAACCATTGCGCCAGCTCAACATCCCAAGGCACAGGCGGCTGACTCAAAGCTCTGATCTCTTCTATTAACCCTGCAGGTAGCGTTCCACGTCCTTGTTCATCATGATAGGCAAGTCCCTGACTGAGATAACGGCGATAAAAATCATCCAGACTTTCCCCATCTCCGCTAGACCGCCAGTCGGGCGCATTCTTTTCCAGCAAATCTCCAAGCCCGATTCCTCTTAAGGTTGCCAGCTTTCGATACGTTCTCATGTCCAGAACAATCCGGTCATAAATTGCTTCAGCTGAAAGTCCCTTCAGTTCGGGATCATAAAGCGCTCCCACCTTAGGCAGCTCTCCCAGTCCCATTTCTACCAGCCAACCGTTAATCACGTAATCACAGGCCACTCTACCGCTTCGTCGAAGCCCGCTTTCAATATCATAGAAAACACCGGCAAAAAGCCAATCAAGATGGTCTTTTATCATCTTCGTATAAGTCTTTATCTGAATCTCAAGGCTACGCATCTGCTCCGGTCCGGATGTGCTGACCCGGCAATAGGCTGCAACCCTATGTTTTCTATTTTCTTTGGGTTTAGGCGGTATGATTCGAACATTCTTCATCTCAATCCTTTTATTTGTGTAAACATAAACTGGATAATACGCACCTACAATTACATTAAACAAAAGACGTGAAAGATATCCTTCACGTCGAAAACACATTTTTGCGTCCGTCCTCTTAAACCCTTGATACATCAACGTTACAGCCTCTGCAACAGGATTATTACCTCCACATGCCCTGTCCACGGAAACATATCCACCGGCTGCACACTCTCTACCTTATACCCTCCAGCTGCGAGTCCCCCCAAATCCCGTGCTAAAGTACCTGGGTCGCAAGACACATAGATGATGCGTTGAGGCTTCAGCTCCAGCAACCGTTGCAAAACATCCGCGTGAATCCCAGCACGTGGAGGATCCAGAACTACTACATCCGGTTCTTCCTCTATCTTCATCATCCGCTGTTCAACTTTCCCCTTCAAGAACTCGATGTTCCCCACAGCGTGATTGTTGACGGCATTTTGAATTGCATTTTCAACGGCATACGGGTTTTCCTCGATAGCCGTTACTTTCTTGGCTTTTGTGGCTAAAGCTAAAGTCAGAGTACCTATTCCCGAATAAAGATCCCATACAATCTCCTCGCCTGTCAGAGCCACCGCATCCAAAACCAGCTTATACAGGAGGTCTGTTTGGCGTGAATTGACTTGTAAAAATGCTAAAGGAGACAGTTCAAAAGTAAAGCCAAGAATCCTTTGGCTGAACTCTTCCTCTCCCCAAATCAGTTGAAGGCTTCCTTCGGCATCAAGATTCCAAACGGAACGAAGCCCTTCCTTCGCAAGAGCCTCAAAGAAATCATTATTTTCGGAGGCTGAAAGGAATTCGCCAGGCATTCCCTCGATTATTAAAAGCCCTTCGTTCTTGGTGTTTTCACGGAAGGTTAGGGTATGTATTTCTGGATAACCTTCCCCTAAAAGCTCTTCCGTCCGTTTTATCCAACGGTTCATGCCTTCGCTTAAGAGCAGGCAGTCATGGAAGTTTACCTGATCCTTGGACTTTTCCTTGTAATATCCCAATTCTCCTGTTGGCAGGCGATGAAGACGCGCCTTATTTCTATAGCGCCACGGATGCTCCATTCCAAGTGTAGGTTTGACCTCCGCACTTATTTTGCCGATTCTGGCAAGTGCATCTTCAACCCAGCGTTGTTTCCACAAAAGAGTCTCCGCATAGGTTGTATGCTGAAGTTGACATCCTCCGCATCCTTCGAAGACAGTACAAGGTGCATTGATGCGCTCTGGAGAACGCTGTATTAGGTTCAAAAGAGACGCTCGTTGCCATTTTTTCTTCGTTTTTGACACTGCAACTTCTGCTGTTTCTCCCGGCAGAAGTCCCGGCACAAACGTGGCGATGCCATTCATGTACCCTACTCCTGAACCATCTGATATAAGCCTTAGGCATTCGATATTTAGTTTATTGCTATTCATTAGATATCTCCTTTAAGATTACTTTACTATAAACGCTGAATCCATAACGCAAAGGCCATAAGTATATTCCACGTCCCATGGGCAACGATGGCTGGCCAAATACTTGAAGAACGTTCATACAACCATGTAAGCACGACTCCACCAATAAATAGTGGCAAAAAACGAATAATTTCTAAGTGTAATGATGCAAAGAAGAGCCCTGTCAATAGTATTCCTTTACCTCTTCCGAAGACTTGGCGCAACGGTGGGTAGATTAAACCGCGAAAAAACATTTCTTCTTTAATCGGAGCAACGACTCCCCCCAAAAAAGTGAGGAGAATGAATTCCCAGGTGTAATTTGCCCCTTTTACCGCTATGGCAAAACTCTGGGGAGCAGGAGTTCCAAACAATTTCGTTAAAAAGTTTCCTAAAAGACCGACTCCTACAAACAATAAAACTCCAGCGATAAAGCCCAGCAGCAAAAAGCCTCGAGAGGATTTAACAAATCCTAAGTCGGAAAAGGGTCTGCGTATAAATTTAAGAAATATGAAAATTATTGCGAAGTAAAGCAGTACATCTCCGAAACCCACGAGGATAAAATTGAGAATCCCTCGCACAGAATCTAAATCCTTTGGGCTCTCCAACCAGCCAAGTGGAAATTCAATAATTGTGATAATAGCGACTAAAAGTAATCCCTGCCAAATATTCCAAACCGGTTTTCGCGGTGGTAACCTCAGTTTAGTTTTTTTATCCATCACACTCATCCTCTGATCTTATTACGCTGTTCATTTCAGAAAATATTATATCTGCAATTCAATTTCCAGTCCATTTCCAATTCTAACCTTTATAACAAACATTGTCCACAAATATAGAAAACTTGGCCGCGCCAAGACTGCCTGACTGGCATAAAAAAAGAAGGGGCTAATCAAAACCCCCTCCTTAACCCTTCAGAACTATGCCGGCTTACGCCAAATTTTAAGACCTCTGGCCTCAGCCATCAGCGCTTCTCGGAAATCAGGGTGAGCAATTGAAATCAACGCTTCAGCACGTTGCCAGGTAGACAACCCTTTAAGATTAACCTTTCCAAACTCTGTGACCACAAACTGTACGGTTGGACGAGTATCCGTTATTGCGGAGCCCATGGTCATTTGTCCTTTAATGCGAGAATGCAATTGCCCGCTTTTATCCTTATAGGTGGAAGGTAAGCAGATAAAGCTTTTTCCCCCTTTAGAATTATAAGCAGCTTCCACAAAATCAAGTTGCCCCCCTGCACCGCTAATCATGCTGGGTCCAGCTGATTCTGAACAAACTTGGCCGGTTAAGTCAATTTCTAAAGCACTGTTGATGGAAATTAGTTGGTCATTTTGAGAAGCAATAAAAGGGTGATTGGTGTAATCCACAGGATAACCCGCTAACGATGGGTTATTCCGAAGAAAGTCATAGAGTTTCTGGGTGCCGGCGGCGAAAGCATAGACGATTCTTCCTCGGTCAAGTTGCTTGCGCATTCCAGTAACCTTACCCGCTTCTACCATATCCACAAATCCGTCAACAAACATCTCTGTGTGAATTCCCAGATCTTTAAGATCTGATTCTGCAATCATTTTACCTAAGGCATTCGGCATTCCGCCGATACCCAATTGAATACAAGCACCGTCCATAATTTCAGGCAATACATACTCAGCAATTTGCCGATCAAGTTCTGAAGCAGATGCCGAAGGTAAGATAGGCAGTCCTCGGTGTCCTCCCTCAACAACGAAGTCTACCTTTGAAATGTGAACTGCATGATCATACCCGCCATGAGTGCTGGGCATATCCTCGTTAACTTCTACTATGACAGCACGGGCCTTTTCAATAGCTGCTGCGTAGTGAGACACCGTAACTCCAAAACTGAAATATCCATGTGCGTCCATGGGAGCTACTTGAATAGCCACAACATCCGTTTTTACATTTTCCCGTAAATACCGTGGTAATTCTGAATATTTGAGGGGGATATAATAAGCCCGGCCGTTTTGAACCAATTTACGTTCGCGTCCGCCAAGATGCCAGCTATTCCATGTAAAATGCTCACCGGTTGGATCACATTCCATACAGTTCACCGGAGTAATAATTACACCGCCACGCAAATTGACATCATAAAGTTCATCTTTACGACGGGCCAAAGCCTCATCGAGTAACCCGGGCATACTTGCTGCCCAAGCAAACTCAATCCAGTCACCGCTGCGAATTACTTTTACTGCTTCATCTGCTGAGACACACTTTTTCCGATACTCTTCCATATACATTGTTACATCCCCCTTCTGCTCCACCCAATTACTAATCTATAAAAAACGCTTTAATTTCAAGTTGGAAGTGAACGTTAGAACAACTTATCTTTGAATATAGAAGTGTAACGAGAAATATAAACGTAAAAACAATTGTCCCGAATTAGCGTTCTACGACTAAAGCGATCCCCTGACCACCGCCGATACAAAGTGTTGCCAATCCGAGATGCGCGTTGCTGCGCTTCATTTCGTACAGCAAGGACACGAGAATACGTGTTCCTGAAGCTCCAACCGGATGGCCCAGAGCAATGGCCCCGCCGTTGACATTCGTCTTAGCCATATCCAGTTGCAACTCCTGTGCGACTCGCAAAGTTTGGGAAGCAAAAGCCTCGTTAGCCTCTACGAGATCGATATCTTCAATTTTCAACCCAGCCTTTTCTAAGGCTTTACGGCTGGCAGGAATAGGGCCGGTCCCCATGATTTTGGGATCTACGCCGGCTGAAGCCCATGATTTAATGGTTGCTAAGGGTGTTATGCCAAGTTCCTCAGCCTTCTCTTTCGACATGATAACCAGGGCAGCGGCTCCGTCATTAATCCCCGAAGCATTGGCGGCAGTAACGGTTCCATCCTTTTTAAAGGCTGGTCGCAATTTGGCAACAGCTTCGTAGGTGGCTCCAAAGCGAGGAAATTCATCTTGAGAAACAACTACAGGATCCCCTTTGCGTTGGGGAATGGACACAGGTACTATTTCCTCCTCAAACTTTCCGGCTTTTGTGGCAGCCTCGCAACGATTTTGACTGGAAACTGAATAACGATCTTGTTCCTCGCGAGAAATGCCAAACTGTTCCGCAATATTTTCAGCCGTAATGCCCATGTGAATCTTGTCAAAGGCATCTGTTAAGCCATCGTTAACCATGGAATCGACGATAGTATCATTGCCCATTCTGTAACCGGTACGCGCTTTGGGAAGCACATAAGGAGCAAGGGACATACTCTCCATTCCACCTGCTACTACAATATCCGCATCCCCTACCATAATGGTTTGAGCGGCACAAACGATGGTTTTCAGTCCGGATCCACATACTTTATTCAGTGTCCAGGAGGGTACTTCTTGAGGAATTCCAGCCTTGATTGACGCCTGACGAGCGGGATTCTGTCCTAATCCGGCCTGTAAAACGTTACCTAAAATAACCTCATCGACTTGCTCAGGGGTAATCCCTGCTCTTCTAATCGCTTCTTTGACAGCTATGGCACCTAAGTCGGCAGCAGGCATTTGCCCTAAAGTGCCGCAAAAAGAACCGACAGGGGTACGAACTGCACTCACAATAACAACGTCTCTCATTGATTAGCCCTCTCCTTCTGCAACGGTGAATAGTCCGAAGTTCTTAAATTACCTAAACCGAATTACTGGTTTACAGCGAAGCGCCTTTTCGGCGCTTCGCTAAGTATTAATTAAATCTTCTATTTAAGAATATTAGCGCTAATGACGATCCGTTGAATTTCGTTGGTTCCTTCATAGATCTCGGTGATTTTAGCATCACGCATCATGCGCTCAGCAGGATAATCCCGCGTATATCCATATCCACCGTGCAGTTGAACACCCATTGTGGTTACCGCCATAGCAGTCTCGGAAGCGAAAAGTTTAGCCATGGCAGAAGCCTTGCCAACAGGTTTATGTTGAGAAGCTAAATATGCCGCTTGATAAACAAGGAGACGGGCTGCTTCAATTTGTGTTGCCATGTCTGCCAGTTTAAACTGAGTATTTTGGAACTCAGAAATGGCTTTGCCAAACTGTACTCTTTCCTTGGTATATTTCATGGCTTGCTCATAAGCGCCTTGGGCAATACCTAATGCTTGGGAAGCGATCCCGATTCGACCAAAGTCAAGTGTTTGCATGGCGATTTTGAAGCCTTGTCCTTCTTGACCGAGCAAGTTCTCAGCAGGAACGCGGACATCTTCAAAAACTAATTCATAGGTGGCTGAAGAACGAATCCCCATCTTCTTCTCTTTTTTGCCAAAGGAGAAACCCGGCATTCCTTTTTCCAGAATAAAGGCGGCAATCCCCCGATTTCCTTTGCTCTTATCCATTTGAGCAGTGATCACATAGACATCGGCATAGTAAGCATTGGTTATAAAACATTTAGTGCCGTTTATGATGTAATCATTGCCATCACGGACAGCCATTGTCCGAGTTCCTGATGCATCCGATCCAGCCATAGGCTCTGTCAACCCGAATGCTCCGAGCTTCTCTCCTGTAGCCAACGGAACTAAGTATTTCTTCTTCTGCTCTTCAGTTCCAAACAAAGCAATTGGATTAGCACACAGACTGGCATGGGCAGAAATGGTTACTCCCACAGATGCATCGACGCGAGAAAGTTCTTCGACGGTAATAGCATAGGAAATATAGTCCGCGCCAACACCGCCGTACTCTTCAGGAAATGTAACACCTGCCAGGCCCAGCTCTCCAGCCTTTTTCCATATATCCACAGAAAACTCTTCGGTCTCATCGCGTTCTTCTGCTCCCGGGCCGCATTCTTTCTCAGCAAAATCCCGCACCATTTTTCGCATCATAATATGGTCTTCAGTTAAATCAAAATTCATATAAATCAATCCTCTCATTTATAAAATTTAATTTGTGTCTCACCTAAAGGCTCGTCTTTTAAGGTTGAAAGTTATTTTCCTTCAAAGACGGGTTTACGCTTTTCTAAAAAGGCGCCGCATCCCTCGGTTTGGTCTTGTGTGCTAAAAGTCAGTCCAAAAACTTCCGCTTCAAAGGCTTGGGCGCTATCTAAGTCCATATTAATACCGCGTTGGATTGCACTCTTACTCAGCTGAACTGCTACAGGTGCCCTTCCGGAAATGCGTTTCGCAAGCTTTAGAGCTTCTTCCATGAGAGTATCTAAAGGATAGACTTTATTCACTAACCCGATACGATAGGCCTCTTTAGCATCAATAACGTCTCCGGTAAATAGTAACTCACTAGCTATGCCGGTGCCGACTAAACGAGGTAAACGCTGAGTCCCTCCAAATCCTGCTGTAAGTCCGAGAGTTACTTCCGGTTGGCCAAACTTTGCATTCTCACCAGCTATACGAATATCGCAGGCCATAGCTAATTCGCAACCGCCACCTAAAGCGAATCCATTGATGGCTGCAATTACCGGCTGTGGCATCAATTCAAGTTTTCGGAAGGTTGCATGCCCCAGTTGGGCAAAGCGGCGGCCTTCTATAGCATTAAAATCTTTCATCTGAGAAATATCTGCCCCAGCGATAAAGGCCTTATCCCCGCTGCCTGTAAGAATTACAGCTTTGACACTGGAGTCACTCCCCAACTCATCGAGCAGGGCGGATAGTTCCTTCAAGGTGTCACTGTTTAAGGCATTCAAAGCTTTTGGGCGATTAATGGTTAGAACCGCGACCGCACCGTTCTTTTCCAGTAACAGATTGGTATAGTTCATATAGTTTGCCCTCCTTGCACGTTGGAGTTAAGCATCGTATTTATAGAAGCCGCGACCGGATTTCCGGCCAAGCCAGCCCGCTTTGACATATTTTCGGAGTAATGGGCATGGGCGATATTTATCGCCTAATCCCTCATGAAGGACTTCCATAATCGATAGAACCGTGTCCAAGCCGATTAAATCTCCTAACGCTAAGGGACCCATCGGATGATTCATACCTAATTTCATGACGTTATCAATTGCCTCGACAGAGGCTATTCCTTCATAAAGCGTATAGACAGCTTCGTTAATCATGGGGATTAAGACCCTATTAGCAACAAAACCTGGGGCATCGTTGACTTCCACAGGGGTTTTACCCATTTTTAAGCTGAGATCTTCGATTGTTTTATACACTTCATCACTGGTGGCAAGGCCTCGAATAACCTCTACCAACTTCATCACTGGAACGGGATTCATGAAGTGCATCCCTATGACTCGATCAGGCCGTTTTGTAAAAGCGGCAATCTCAGTAATTGGTAATGAAGAGGTATTAGTAGAAAGAATTGTATGCTCTGGGCATATGACATCCAATTGAGAAAAAATCTGGGCCTTTATTCCCATATTCTCTATTGCTGCTTCAATCACTAAGTCAGCTGATACCGCATCTTGCAGAGTAATTGATTTAGTAATACGACTTAAAATCAGATCCTTTTCTTCTGCCTTAAGTTTTCCCTTTTCTATACTTCTACTTAGATTCTTATCAATAATTCCGAAACCCCTGTTCACAAATTCCTCTTTGATGTCATTTAAAATGACTGAGTAACCTGCTTGGGCAGCAACTTGGGCGATTCCACCACCCATCTGTCCAGCTCCAATAACCATAATAGTCTTCACACTTAATCCTCCTTTTGTTTTAATTACAAGACCTTTTATAGGTGATTAGGAATCTTACTGAATAATCTTGCAATTAACATGCCAACGAATATTCTGTATCTTTAGATAATTTAATGTCTGCTGATATCAAGCTTCTAAGCATTTAACTCGATTGATACTACAAATCTTTGAAAATCAAATATATGTACACATTAGTATACATATATCAGGCAAAAACTCTACAATCTGTACTACAGCTGATGTTAAACACTGTCTACAAATAGATACACTTATCAAAAAGTAGACATACTTTAATTCCCTTTTTACCTATCTATTACAACTTGTGCAATTGATGTTTAATTAGTTTCTTATATAAGCCTGCTCTCGACAAACCCAAGGATTTTGCGGCCTGAACTTTATTTCCATTGGTATTTTTAAGCGCAATGATAAGAGCATCCTTTTCCACTTCATTAAGAATCGTTTCTAACGACCCTTCAACATAAGGTCGTATATCATGACTGGCTATTATTTGCAGGTAGCTTGGCAAATGCTTGAGTTCAATTTCAGTACCGTCAACCATGTTAAAGGCCCTTTCAATAATATTCTCAAGCTCCCGGATATTACCTGGCCAGCGATGTTTCTTCAGAACGTCTTTTGCCTCATCTGTGATTCCCGTCACCGATTGAGCAAACTGAAGATTAAACTTCTTAATAAATGTTTTAATCAGAATTCCCAGGTCATCTATCCTTTCTCGTAAGGGTGGAATCGTCAAGGTTACTACGTTTAAGCGATAATATAAGTCTTCGCGAAATTGTTTATCCCGAATCATCCCCTCGAGATCACGATTAGTCGCAGCAACCAACCGGAAATCTACTTTATGAGATTTATTACTTCCTAAGCGTTCCACTTCTCGTTCCTGAATTACCCTTAACAGCTTAGCTTGCATACTCATTTCCATATCCCCAATTTCATCCAGGAAAAGAGTTCCCCCATTAGCCAATTCAAACTTACCTATCTTTCCCCCTTTCCTTGCACCGGTAAATGCCCCTTCATCGTAACCAAACATTTCAGATTCGAGCAGATTTTCAGGTATGGCTGCACAGTTCACCTTAATAAAGGGACCTTCACTGCGGGAGCTTTGCGCATGCAATAGCAGAGCGAATAATTCTTTCCCTGTCCCGCTTTCTCCCCTTAGAAGTACCGTCGATCCAGATTTAGCCACGCGTAAAGTAGTCTGTATCAACGAACTCATAATACGATTTCTCCCATGCAACAACTCGAGAGCTGAAGAATTGTTCTCTGACACCGTCCTCTTATAATAGTCAAGTTCAGAACGCAGAGAATCAATCTTTTTGGTTAAAGCATAGAGTTCGTTAACATCTTTAAAAACAACCTTACCTAAAGCGCCTACGATTTTACCGTCCTGTATAATCGGAACTCTGCTGGCAATTATTTCATGTCCATTTAGATCATGTATGTATCCGTGCACTGGTTGGGCAGTTTCCAGGACTTCCGTAAATTTTGGATTATCGTAAATTTCTGTAATAGGTCTGCCTACCAGGTCCTCTGGCTTTTGATCAAAAAAACTAGAAAATGCCTGATTCGTCATAGTGACAATTCCCTTTTTGTTTACCACAATGAGCCCGTCATAGGCTGTGTTCAGAACGACTTCAAGAGTACGTTGAAGTTGCTTGGTTTTCTCATGTTCGATTACTAAACTGTCAAGGAAATTCTGCAGAATCGTAATGTCTTGAAATACAGCGACGGCCCCCACAAGTTCTCCATGAACATAGATTGGAGTTCGATTGCTTAATAAAATCGTATCATTAAGGGATAACCTCTGGGCTAACTCAGCTATACCTGTTTCGAAAACCCGCATTAACCCTGTTTCAGGGAAATGATTGGTGATAGGGTGCCCAATAATATTGCTGACTGGAATCTTAAGGATATTAAAAACTGCCCGATTAGCGTATATAATCATACCTTGAGGGTCAACGGCAATAATTGCATTATTTGTGTTATCTAATATTTCATCAAGGGTAATCGAAAAGTTTTGTCCCTCAAGCAACATTGGTCAAACCTCCTGCAATCTGATATTATCAAATAATTCGCCCAAAAAGAGAAAATTCCTTTATTGACCCTTAGTTAAACATTAGCGCTACTTCACAAAGCACCTCTCCGAATCGAAGAAGTGCTTTGTGTTATGAGCTTTTTCTCATGCAGTCGGTCCGATTCTCTAAGCTCTCATGTGTTTCGCAATCACAATTCTCTGAATCTGATTTGTTCCTTCATAAATTTGTGTGATCTTTGCATCTCGCATATAGCGCTCAACTTTATACTCTTTGCAATAACCATACCCCCCAAAAATCTGCACCGCATCTGCCGTCACCTTAACTGCGGTATCGCTCGCGAACATCTTGGCCATCGAGGCCTGTTTACTGTAAGGCAGTCCGGCCATCCTCAGCGAGGCCGCTTGGTAAATCAGCAATTTCGACGCTTCGATTTGAGTTGCCATATCTGCTAACATGAATTGAATTCCTTGGAAATTACCGATGGTTTGTTTAAACTGTACACGTTCTTGGGAATAAGCTAATGCCGCCTCCAGCGCCGCTTCTGCTATCCCCAAGGCTTGTGCGCCAATCCCAATCCGTCCGCCGTCCAGCAGGGACATCGCGACTTTAAAGCCTTGCCCTTCAGAGCCCAAAAGGTTTTCTGCCGGAACTATGGCATCTTCAAAAATTAATTCACAGGTTGCGGATCCATTCAGGCCCATCTTTTCTTCTTTTTTCCCGATTTTAAATCCAGGTGTATCCTTATCGACCAGAAAAGAAGTCACCCCATGCGGCCCCTTCCCTCGATCTGTAGAAGCCATGACTAAATAGACGTCCGCATAACCCGCATTGGTGATAAAACGCTTTGATCCATTGAGGATGTAGTGGTCTCCTTTACGTATCGCAGTCGTTTGCAGGCTAGATGCGTCTGAACCGGCATTCGCTTCTGTCAAAGCGAAAGCTCCAATAAATTTACCACTTGCCAGATTAGGAAGATATTTCCTCTTCTGCTCTTCAGTTCCAAAATAAAGAATTGGAAAAGTTCCCACAGACGTATGCACTGCTAAGATAACGGCTGTAGAAGCACATCCTTTGGCGATTTCTTCAATAGCCAAGATATAAGATAAGAAGTCCGAACCTGAGCCACCGTATTCTTCCGGGATAGGTATCCCCATTAATCCAAGCTCACCCATTTTACGAATGGTTTTTAAAGGGTATTCATGGGTTTCATCAGTGATCATTGCTAAGGGAACGATTTCCTCTTGGACGAAATCCCGCACCATCTTCTGCATCATTAATTGATCATCATTAAATTGAAAATCCACTCTTTCCGCCCACTTTCGATTCGCAATTCTACTCTGTCCTTACTCTCCGTACACTTCCAGCATGATTGCATCCCCTTGCGCTGCCCCGCTGCAAATCGCGGCAATCCCAATTCCGCCCCCACGACGGCGCAATTCATAAATTAAGGTCATAATGACTCTTGCTCCACTGGCCCCAATGGGATGCCCTAAGGCAATAGCCCCTCCATTGACATTGACAATCGCTGGATCCCACTTAGCTATCTTTTGACTTGTGAGGGCAACTGCCGCAAAAGCTTCATTAGCTTCAATTAAGTTTATATCTTGAATGTTCATTCCCTTTTGTTTGAGGAGTTTATTGATGGCCAGTCCTGGGGTTGTGGCAATATAGGCCGGTTCTTGTGCTACACTGGCATGCCCAAGGATTGTTGCCAGAGGCTTTTTACCCATTTCACGCGCCTTTTCCTCACTCATTAAGACCATTGCACCGGCACCATCATTCACTCCAGGGGCATTCCCTGCTGTAACAGTTCCATCTTTTACAAAAATAGGTGGTAGGGCTGCAAGCTTTGCCAGAGTGGCATCTCGTCGAGGTCCTTCATCCTTCGCAAAGCAAAGTGCCTCCCCTTTTCGTTGCGGGATATCCACTGGAGCAATCTCATCCACAAACTTTCCCTCTTCGATAGCCTTAGAGGCCAATTGTTGGGACCTCAGAGCAAATTCATCCTGTTCTTCACGTGAAATTCCATATTCTCTGGCTACTGTAGAGCCGTGAATTGCCATATGAACATTGTGAAAAGCACACCACAATCCATCGTTTACCATTAAATCTATCAGGCTGTCATTCCCCATACGATAGCCAAAGCGTCCCTTTTTCAAAGCAAATGGTGCATTAGACATACTTTCCATTCCACCGGCAATAATAACCTCCGCATCTCCTGCGCGTATGATGGTCTCACCCAAGGTCACAGCTCGCATTCCGGAAGCACATACTTTGTTGATCGTCTCTGAGGTTACTTCCAATGGGAGTCCGGCTTTGATACTCGCTTGCCGCGAGGGAATCTGTCCTGCTCCACCCTGGATAACCATCCCCATAAGAACATTATCTATCATGTCTCCCTGAAGATCCGCGCGTTTAAGCGCTTCTCGAATGACATGTGCTCCAAGATCTACCGCCGAAATATCCTTCAAACTTCCGCCCATTGTACCGAAAGGGGTTCTTGCTGCACTTACAATTACTGCTCTAGACATTTAATCTCTCTCCTTACTCATATTGCCGCGTTCCTCTCTACAAAAAATATTATCTCATATTTCGGAATATTTTCCACAATCTATTTTCATCCATCTCATTAAGTTTTAAAGTAAATTCATTTTCTTTGCTGCTTCCGTAAGTTCTTCACGAAAACTTGGGTGGGCAATAGCAATTAGCGCTTTAGCTCTTTGCTTAGCAGATTTCCCTCTTAACTGTGCCACACCATATTCCGTAACAACATAGTTTACATCATTTTTCGAGGTAGTTATTGCTGAACCTTGGGTTAAGGTCGGAGTAATCCGAGATATTTTCCCATCCTTCGCAGTTGCAGGAAGAACAATAAATGATTTTCCGCCCTTGGAACGATTTGCCGCCCGCACAAAATCTGATTGCCCTCCGGTTCCGCTGTAAGGGGTACTGCCCATGCTCTCAGAACAACATTGACCCAAGAAATCCACTTGCACGGAAGCATTAATTGTGACTAAATTATCATTCAGCCCAGCAAGACATGGATCATTTGTAAAGTCGACCGGATGCATCTCCAACTGAGGATTGCGGTTCATGAAATTGTAGAGACGTTTTGAACCTAAGGCAAAAGTTGCAATAACTTTACCGGGTAAATAATTCTTACTTCGATTCGTTACTGCGCCGCTTTCAATCAGAGTTAAGATTCCATCTCCAAACATTTCCGTATGAATGCCTAAGTCATGTTTATGGGTAAGTTGCATCACGACAGCGTCAGGGATTGCCCCGAAACCGATCTGAATTGTAGAACCATTATCGATTAAATCTGCGACATATTTACCAATCGCTTCCTGAACCGGACCAATAACAGGCAGTCCGACTTCTGTAAGCGGGGTTTGATCTTCCACAACGGCTGAAACCTGAGAAATGTGGACTAAACAATTTCCATTAGCGTAGGGAACATTAGGATTCACTTCCAGAACAACAGTACGTGCTTTTTGAATTGCAGCCATTGTATAATCTGTAGCTAAACTAATGGAAAAATACCCATGTTCATCCATTGGCGAGGCAAGAGTAAAGACAGTATCAACCGGAAGAAGTCCATCTTGAAACATTCTGGGCATTTCACTAAAATAACTTGGGATGTAATCAATCCATCCTTGCTGGCCTCCTGCTCGCGTTGCGCCTCCTAAAAAATATGCCACGTGGCGAACATGTTCGACTGTTTCAGGATCAATATATCCGAACTTTCTCAAGGGAAGAATCTGAAATACCTTAACATCATGATACTCCCGACGATGCTCGGATAAAGCTGTCAAAAGTGCTGGTGGTTCACCCACTCCTGTTGGTACCACAAGACAGTCCCCATTCTGAACCAGTTTGATCCCCTCTTCAACCGTACGAAGCTTATCTTGGTAAATTTCTTTAATCTTTGACATCTTCTCACCCCACGTATTTTTTCCAAATCTATATCCTTGACCCTCACTTCTTGTAATCGGGCCCGTTTCTACTTCGCTTTGGGGGAGACTCCGACTTCGCCACCAGTGTATTTTGGGATAGGCGGCTCAGCGAAGCCAACCCTTCAGCGATAGTATTCGTTAGTGTTTGTGCTTCATCAATGAGAGCTTGACGTAGTTTTTGATTCCACTACATCCACATGCTCTGCAGTCGACTTGTAAAAGGGAACTTTCGACATGAACCAATCGTTAAAGAGAAGGGGGATAATCGCCCAGAAAAGCCACACCAGCGGTTTGTTGGCATGATTAGAATACTCAGGCTTCAGTCCTAATAAGGGTAAACATACAGAGTAATAGATGAAAAACTGGGCCACAGCAAGTACACCAACGATCCCTGTCCGAACAAACCACCCCACAACGCTTCCCCATTTTTGAGGCCAATTGTCAAAGTAATGGTTCCAGATTAAAAATGGGAACAAGGTAAACCCGGCAAGTGTGGCAGTATTATAATAGCGCCACGCCAAGGACGCTGGCCCGTCAGCAGCTTTCGGATCCACTGCACCCCATACAGCGCCCATTCCAAACATCAAAATCTTGACTGTCACATAGGCCATGACAATGATAGAAATAATGGCAACCAGCCCGCTCCAGGGTTGCTTTTTAACCAGGTGGAAAGGCTTCCCGGACCATACATTTGCTGTCATGAAAAGGTAAACAACCATCCATTCCCAGATTCCGACCACGTAATTTAAGTGAGGAACACCATCAAGTATTCCCCACCAAGGAGCAGCGGCCGCTAAAGGTTGTTTTAAAACCACACTTACGTAGAAGGGGAAGATTAGTGCACCATAAGCCAAAAGCGTAATGACCGTAGTTAATGACCACTCTGCCAAACCTAAGGCAGGCTGGGTCAGTTTTCCGCCCCAAGGCCATTTTTTAAAGAGAATTGACCAAAACGTATAGGTGACAAAGCCCATTAGGACAAACATTGTAATGGCTCCTCCAACATATTCTCTGGCATGTTCAATAGTTATTCCTTGTGCCACTAAGGCTTCAACACTCCAAAGTGGAAGAATGAGCTTTCCAAGAAAACTTTGAAATACACCATAAATGATGACATAGGTTCCTATTATATTAACCCCAATCATCACAATTCCTCGTGTCACTGGTTTAAGCTTCTCAAAAGGCCAATTTCCAAAAACAATATGCTGCCAAGCACCAAACAAGATCATCCAGGCTAAAAACTCAAGCATAGGGTGTTCATAGTTCTTAAAAATTCCATGGGGGGATGATAAAATAAACCAAGTTATCAGTGCGATGAGTAAAAAAGAAGCCGTTGAAATAATACCGGTTAAGGGCTGACCCCAGCGAGCTTTCAATTGGTGATCCGACATTAATATACCTCCTCTAAACATTTCGTTCCCAGGGCTTAATCCTTGAACTTAACCATGCCATTATTGATTTTCTTTAGGCATCCCTCCCTTTGTTTTGTTTAGGGTGATTTCTGGTAAAATATCAGAATATACTTAATTATCTGCAATATTTGTGCCATACTAAATATTCTGAATTTTATTTCGGCCCTTCGCCTTCCTATCAAGGATTTCTAGAGTTTTTGCACAGGCAAATTACAAAAAACTCTGATCAGATACATGTGCACACTTGTTTACACTTTATGGCGTAAGGTCTTATGGTTGCTTCCATTTCCTGGCCTTGCATCGATGACTACTTTTTGATACATGTATTGAATTTTAAACATGTATCAATCTTACTAACTAGCCAATTTTACTTTTCATTCTTTGTCCATCACAAATACCAATTTATAACAGGCATCTACCAAGTGCGAGTCTATCACGTACGATAAAATTCTAACAAGAGGGTTCAATTGTAAGAAGAAGTGAAGAGTATGCTTATAAATAAAACATTCAAGTTCAAAGTTAGTCTACCTAAAACTTGGGCTTGCGTTTTTCCACAAAAGCGGTCATACCCTCCCGTTGCTCAGGAGAAGCAAAACATAATCCGAATAAAGCTGCCTCCAGCTGTAATCCTTTATTAAGAGAGCCTTGTAATCCGTGTTCAATTGCTTCTTTAGCCAATCGAATTCCATTGGGCGATCCACTTATTATACTCTGGGCTAGAGCGTCTACTCGCTCGATAAGTTTGTCGTGGGAAACAACTTCATTTACGAGCCCCATCGCTAACGCTTGTAGAGCACTAAATTGATCACCTGTAAAAATCATCTGTTTTGCATAGCCCGGACCGATTAAACGTGTCAAGCGTTGTGTACCGCCGAACCCTGGGATAATACCTAACTTCACCTCAGGTTGAGCAAAACAAGCTTTTTCACTTGCAATTCTTAGATCACAAGATATTGCGAGTTCCGTACCACCACCCAAGGCGTACCCTTGAATTACCGCAATTGTAGGACACCTCAACTCCGAAATAGCCATAAAAACGCTTTGTCCGAATTTACCCCATTTTTCACCTTCGAGAGGGGTCATAGAAGACATATAGTTTATATCTGCGCCGGCAACAAAGCTCTTCACACCGCCACCCATAAAAATAGCAACCCTTACATTTTCATTATTTTGAATACTATCAACAGCCTGCTTCATTTGAACTAAAACGCTTTCATTCATAGCATTAAGAGCTTCAGGTCGATCAATTACAACCCTTGCTATATGTTGATCAATCGTAAGAGTAACACCCATAACCCAACCCCTTATCTTAATATAATTTTAATCATTTACTCTTTACGCTAATTGAAAATTCCTTGTCTCTCTTATTTTTTATCTCACTAAAGTAGATGAGTAATCTATTAGAGTTAAACGCCTTAACTTAACCACTATGACATTGACGCCAAATCTTCAGTTTTTTTGCCTGAGCGATCAATTCTTCTCTGAAATCAGGATGGGCGATTGAAATTAAAGCCTCTGCTCGCTGCCAAGTCGACAACCCTTTAAGATTAACCTTTCCAAACTCTGTGACTACAAAATGAACAGTCGTCCTAGTATCCGTAATCACAGAGCCCCATGTCATAAGCCCTTTAATGCGGGATTTAACTTGTCCCTGTTTATCTATATAGGTGGATGGCAAACAAATAAAGCTCTTTCCTCCTTTAGAATTATAAGCGGCTTCCACAAAATCAAGCTGTCCGCCAGAACCGCTCATCATATTGGAGCCAGCTGATTCAGAACATACTTGACCTGTCAAGTCGATCTCCAAACAGCTATTAATTGAAATTAGGTGGTCGTTTCGTGAAGCATTACATGGATGATTAGTGTAATCTACTGGATAAGCAGCCAAAGATGGATTATTCTTCATAAATTCGTAAAGTTTTTGGGTCCCCGCCGCGAAAGAAAAGACAATTCTGCCTCGGTCTAGTTGTTTGCACGTACCATTAACTTTCCCTGCTACAACCATATCTACAAAACCGTCAACTAGCATTTCAGTGTGAATTCCTAAATCCTTAAGATCTGATTCCGCAATCATCTGTCCTAAGGCATTAGGCATTCCCCCAATTCCCAACTGAATACAAGCGCCGTCCATAATCTCAGGCAATACATATGAGGCAATTTTTTTATCTATTTCAGAGGCAGGCGCTGAAGGTAATTCTGGAAGTCCCCTATGCCCTCCTTCAACAACATAGTCAACCTTTGAAATATGGACCATATGGTCATATCCACCATGGATACTCGGCATATCTTCATTTACTTCAACAATGACTACACGAGCCTTTTCAATCGCTGCCGCATAATGAGATACCGTTACCCCAAAGCTGAAATACCCATGTTTGTCCATTGGGGCAACTTGAATAGCAACAACATCTGTCTGTAAATTCTCACGGAGCCAGCGAGGCACCTCCGAATATTTAATAGGAATATAGTAAGCTTGACCATTTTGGACTAATTTTCGTTCGCGCCCGCTAAGATGCCAACTATTCCAAGTAAAATGTTCTCCCGTTGGATCACTCTCCAAGATGGCCGACGGCTTGAGCAGAACAGCTGCACGAATATTCACATCGTTTAGTTCTTTTACCCGGCGGGCTAAAGCCTCATCTAACAAACACGCTATACTTGCTGCCCAACAAAACTCAATCCAATCTCCACTTCGAACCGCTTTTACCGCTTCATCCGCTGAGACACACTTGTTACGGTACTCTTCAATATACATAAATACCCTCCTTAGCCTTTTTTACAATTGAGTACGAGATTCATCTCACCTTGCAAATCATACTTTTTCACAAATACTACGTCATACTTCTACTATTTCAGATTCGGGTGTAAGCAGAATAGCTTCTGTGCAAGCTTGCACTTCCGCAAACGTTAAGCCCGGTGCGATTTCCCTAAGGACCAACCCCTTGGGAGTTACTTCAATCACTCCCATATCCGTAACAATCAGATTAACTTGTCTCGATGCTGTCAAAGGCAAAGTACACTTCTTCAAGACTTTTATGCCTCCATTCTTAGCCGCATGCTCCATTGCAACAATGACTCTGCGCGCACCGACTACCAGGTCCATCGCTCCACCCATTCCAGGCACCATCTTTCCCGGTATCATCCAGCTTGCTAAATTTCCATCTTCATCTACTTGAAGAGCTCCTAACACAGTGGCATCCACATGACCTCCCCTAATGATGGCAAACGACATGGCACTGTCAAAGCTACAACCACCCGGTAAGATGGTAGCATATTGACCCCCAGCGTTAACGATATCAGGATCTTCTTTTCCGGCTTCCGGGACAGGGCCAACCCCCATATAACCGTTTTCAGATTGAAGAATAATTTTTATCCCCTCTGGTAAAGCGTTGGCTACCCTAGTAGGAATTCCGATCCCTAAGTTGACGACATCTCCAGTTTTAAATTCTTGAGCCACTCTTTTTATAAGCCAGTCTATTCTTGCTTCCTTATCCAACACTGCTCACCTCCCGAGGCTGTTTCTGAACCAGATAATCCACAAAGATGCCTGGAGTCATGACTTCATCCGGGTCGATTTCTCCTACTTCGACTATTCGATCCACTTGAGCAATAACAGTTTCGGCGGCTGTTGCCATTAAAGGATTAAAATTACGAGCAGCACGACGATAAACGAGATTACCGGCCTTATCAGCTTTATAGGCATTTAATAAGGCTACATTAGCACGAACTGGAAGTTCCAGAAGATATTCAGTATCATTTACGACAAGCTTCTGCTTCCCTTCCTCCACAAGAGTTCCAATTCCAGTCGGAGTTAAAATTCCTCCTAAACCCGCACCCGCAGCCCTAATTTGTTCAACTAATGTTCCTTGGGGTATTAGCTTGACTTCAAGCTCACCGACGGACATTTGCCTTCCAGTCTCTTTGTTCGTGCCTATATGCGTTGCAATAAGTTTATTTACGCATCGTTGCACGATGAGTTGAGACATTGCATCCCCGAGGATACCCGTATCATTGGCAATAAGGGTCAGCTCTTTGACTTGCTTACGGCAGACCTCTTCAAGGAGTTGGCTGGGAGCTCCACATCCAATAAACCCTCCGACCATTATGGTCATTCCATTTTTAATCTTGCTGATTGCTTCTTCAGGACTTATAACTTTTGTCATTGGTTAAATCCAACCTCCCTTGTGAATTAATCATTCTTGGGATCTAACGAAATAATAATCAGGTCTCTACATCCATCTACAAATCGAGATCTAAGTGGCCTATTCATGGCATTTCCGCTAATGTTGCAGTTCGTCTTATCCCCAACCTTTTGCATTTTCTCAAAAGAGTAGAGATGTCGATACCGAGAGCCTGTGCGGTCGGCCCGAGCTGTTTGTTTTGCTGGAAAGCTCGCTCAATCCATTGCCTTTCGGTTGCTGCCACGGCCGCTCTCAGCGGAATTACTTTCCGATTATTTTCACTCGAAGGAACGGTCAAAACAACCACCTCACTAGCCTGTCGAATCTTCTCCGGTAAATCCGCTTTCTCAATGAGACCCGTTTGGCTCAGTACCACCAATCGTTCCACAACATTTTCCAGTTCACGCACATTTCCGGGCCAAGAGTATTCATATAAGCAGTCCATTGCTTCCGGGACAAAGCTCAGATTGCGATGATATTTTTTACAGAATTTGTCCAAGAAGGACAAGGTTAATACAAATATATCTTCTTTCCGTTCTCTTAAGGGCGGTATTCCAACAGGTATGACATTTAGTCGGTAATAGAGGTCCTTACGAAATGTCCCCTCATCCACCATCTTTTCTAAATCTCGATTAGTGGCGCATACAAACCTAATGTCCATCGACCGAGGTGTCGTTCCTCCAACTCGTAGAATTTTATGGTCTTGTAATACACTAAGCAGTTTTACTTGGAGAAACAGGGGCAACTCTCCTATCTCATCCATGAAGGCTGTGCCGTGATTGGCTTGATCCAGCAATCCCGGCTTACCCTCTCGTTTCGCACCTGTGAACGCTCCCCCCTCATAGCCGAATAATTCTGATTCCATCAATGACGATGGAATCGCGCTGCAGTCCACCTTTATGAACTTTCCTTTCGTGCTGCGACTGCTATGCTCATGGATCAACGAAGCTATCAGTCCTTTTCCTACCCCAGACTCTCCGTTGATCAGCACCGTTGCGTCAGAATCACCGATTCTGGGTAAGGCATCTAACATGCTTTGCATTTTAGGATCGCGTACCGTTACCACCTCAGTGCTCACAGCAGGGCCATAGTTTTTTAGAATCTCCCGGTACTGCTTGTTAAGCTGTTTAGAACGCTTTAATTCATCTTTCAATGTATTTAGTTCACTTAAATCACGCACCTCGCACACCACGTTTATCAATTTGCCGTCTTTATCAAAGACTGGATTACCAGTTACTAAGGCCTCGCAACCACTTGGATATATTATTATTTTAGACGTACGCTGTCCACTTCTAATGACCTCAATTGTCGCAGAGTCTGATATCAAGTTATCGTCTATAAGTGTACTGACGTTCCGACCCAAGATATTTATTGGAATTCCAGTAATGCGTAAAAAAGCTTCATTATGGGCAAGACAGTCTCCCTGGGAATCAGTTATATAGATTCCATCACTAATTGAACTTATCATAGCTCGAAACGTCATTTCTGTATTCCAGATTATTTATACCACCCCATCCAAAACCACATGGTTATTAATCCCATTTACTACCATAATATCTTATAACGAGTTTAATTGGAAGAATATTCAGTTAATTATATTAATACAAATTACTCCTCTATTAACTAAAATCTAAGATACACTTGACGGAGGCAACCACACTTCTCTTATTTTTGCCAAAAATGTATTTGCCAACCGCTTTAAGCCGCAAATGTCAGGAAACTCGAAAAAATCCTCCTACATAAATAGGGGGAATAGTTGTAGTAATCGTGATAACCAACTAAAGAAAACTTGGCTTGCGCCAAGCCTTCAGGCGCCGGCGGAAGCCTTAGTTGCACTTATGCTTCCAGAAAGTATGCAACTGAAAGTTATACTTTCTGACTAGTATAAAAAAAGACGGCTAACAGCCGTCTTACTTTCACAGTTCTGTATTTACTTTCGTTGCTTCAACATATCGCTATAAATATAAACTAATTCTTTGTCAAACAGTGATCGCTTCATATCCACAGCTAAGGCCCTAACTCGTTTGAGCATCTCATTAGCGTCTTCATCTGTCATCTCTTTGCCATACTCATTCCAAAATTTTGCTTTAATTGATGCGGTTCCCGAGTGTTTTCCAATCACGATCTGCCGTTCGAGTCCTACATCCTCAGGACTGAATGCCTCATATGTGCGAGGATTCTTGAGTGCTCCATCTGCATGAATACCCGACTCATGTGCAAACATGTTACTTCCAACGATTGATTTCCATGGCGGAAGCATCCGCCCTGAAGCCCGAGCAACATATTCAGAAACCTCTACAAATCGCTCTGTTGCAAAGCTCAGATCTGTATCTAGTAAGTGTTTTAACGCCATAACGACTTCTTCTAAAGCAGCATTACCGGCACGTTCCCCTAAGCCATTTACCGTTACGCCAACATGCGAGGCACCAGCCTTTACTCCCGCAAGAGCATTAGCCGTTGCCATTCCGAAATCATCATGGGTATGCATCTCGACGTCAATGCCAGCCTTTTCAACTAGGATTCTAATTTTATCATAGGTTGCGAATGGATCTAAAATCCCTACTGTATCGCAATAGCGTAAGCGATCAGCGCCCGCCTTTTTTGCTTCTTTTGCAAATTGCACAAGAAAATCCATATCTGAGCGGGAAGCATCTTCCGCATTAACGGATATATACATTCCTTCCCGTTTGGCAAAGGTCGTCGCTTTAACCATCCGTTCTAAAACATCCTCACGAGTAGTCATGAGTTTATGTTCAATATGAATATCTGAGGTGGAAATAGAAATCGCTACGGCATCAACCCCACAAGCCAATGAGGCCTCAATATCTGAGATAACTGCACGATTCCAGCCCATGATGCTTGAATTTAATCCTAATTTTACAATATCACTAATAGCTCGCTTTTCATCTCCACCCATGACCGCGACTCCGGCTTCGATCTGATGAACTCCAAGCTCATCGAGTAACCGAGCTATTCGTAATTTTTCTTGATTCGAAAAAACAACGCCAGCGGTTTGCTCGCCATCACGCAAAGTAGTATCAACAATCGTTAAATGTCTCAATTAACTCACCCCTCTTCATCGACTAAAAAAACTCTGCCTAAAAAACATCAACATCATATTTAATTATACTACCATAATACCCCAAAAGTTTGAAGGGGTCTAAGTCCTTATACTGTATACTTGAATTTAATTTTCAGTGGACTAACTTAACCAGTTATATCAAAAAGAGAAAATCTAAAGTGTATACCCCCAATAATTAAAAAGCTGATTTTCCTTCTTTCGGATCATCAGCTTAGTATTGTTCGCTAGAATGATCTAGAATAAACCTCCATCATCCCAGGGCATAGCTTTACAATATTATATCTCAAAGTAAATTATAAGTCTATACTTTTCCGATGATGTTTGTTATATTCTATAAAGTATTTAGGAACAATTAAATCTAAAAGAAGGAGTGATCGCTATGGCAAGGATTAAAATCCAAAATAGACCTTTCGGCCCTTTCCCAACTGTCCTTGTTGGGGCAGATGTTAATGGCAAGCCTAATTATGCCACTCTCGGCGCTTACGGAGTGGTTTGCATGAAACCAGTACTTTATATTTCTTTGAAAAGTACCCATCACACAACTTTAGGCGTAAAAGAAAATGGATATTTCAGTGTCAATATCCCCTCTGCAGAATTAGTCCAGAAAACTGATTACTGCGGTATGGTATCGGGAAAAACAACTGACAAGTCAAATTTATTTACGCCCTTTTATGATGAAATCGGAAAAGCCCCTATGATAAGTGAATGTTCCTTAAATTATCTGTGCAAAGTTATACAGACCATACCTATCTTCGACTTTGAAATGTTTCTAGGAGAAATAGTGGCAGTTTACGGAAATGAACAATGCCTGACAAATGGTAAACCAGATCCTATCAAGATTAATCCAATAATCATGATGGACTCCTATTATTGTGATTTAAATCAGGCGGTGGGCAACGTATTTACTGCCGGCCGAACCCTGGTTCAATCTTAATAAACACATATCTATAGTCTGCTTTGCGGCTCAATATCCCTTTTATGATAAGGGCTTCTCGTAAAAGAGAAGCCCTTATCGTCATAGCTTGTTTAAGATAGTTTTTCTTTGAGTAATTTATTGACCAGACCCGGATTAGCTTGTCCCTTGGTCGCCTTCATGATCTGCCCCACAAGAAACCCGATTGCTCGATCTTTTCCCGCCCTGAAATCCTCTACTGATTGGGGGTTAGCTGAAATTACGTCGTCGATTATTCCAATCAGTGCACCTTCATCACTGATTTGGGCAAGTCCTTTTTCTTTGACGATAACCCCGGCATCCTTACCTGTACTGTACATATCCTCCAGAACACTCTTAGCAATTTTACCGCTAATGGTTCCTTTATCAATGAGCCCGAGAAGCTCCGCTAATTGGGTTGCTGAAATCGGAGAATCAACTACACTGCACTGATTTGTATTGAGTAAACGAGTAACATCTCCCATAACCCAATTTGCCAAGGTCTTAGCATCCCCATAACTCGAGAGAGCCGCATCAAAAAAATCCGACAAAGCTTTTGCTTGCGTAATAACCCCAGCATCATAAGCTGACAATCCTAAGGCTTGTAACCTAGCACGCCGTGCCTCTGGGAGCTCGGGAAGAGTTTTACGGATTCTTTCCACCCATTCCCGATCAATAACTAACGGTGCCAAGTCGGGTTCAGGGAAATAACGGTAATCATGGGCTTCTTCCTTGGAGCGAAGGGTTAACGTGACCCCTTGTCCCTCATCCCAAGTCCGTGTCTCTTGAACCACCTTTTCGCCCGCGTCTAATACTCTGGCCTGTCGAGCTACTTCATACTCCATGCAGCGTCGCACTGAGCTAAAGGAGTTTAGGTTTTTCGTTTCCGTTCGTGTTCCTAGGGTTGTCGCTCCCATCGGTCGCAAGGAAACATTAATATCAAATCGCACTGAGCCTTGTTCTAAACGACAGTCCGAAACTTCCGTATACTCTAAGATCTGAACTAATTTTTCCAAGTAAGCCAGCACTTCAGGAATTGAGCGCATATCAGGCTCTGACACGATTTCCAACAGGGGCACACCAGCTCGGTTATAGTCTACCGAAGACTCATTAGAGGTTGTGATGGTATCCCCGCTATGCACGAGCTTACCGGCATCCTCCTCCATGTGGGCCCGAGTAATTCCAATCCACTTTTTCTCCCCGTCCACTTCAATCTCTAAACCGCCCTTGCCACAAATCGGCAAATCGAACTGGGATGTCTGATAATTTTTGGATAAATCCGGGTAAAAGTAGTTTTTACGGTCAAACTTAGAAAACTCCGCGATTTCACAATTCAAAGCCAATCCAGCCTTTATCGCGTAATTAACAACTTCGCGATTTAAAACGGGGAGAGCACCTGGCATTCCCAGGCACACCGGGCAGACATGGGTGTTTTGCTCTCCTCCGAACTCAGTTGTACAGCTGCAAAAAATCTTTGTCTTCGTTTGGAGTTCGACGTGAACTTCCAACCCACAGACCATTTCGTATTTGTTAGCGACTACCACAAGTCAGCACCTCCCCTGACAGATTTGGTTTTAACGAGTGATAATTCGTGTTTTGCTCAAAGGTATAAGCTACACGGTACAACGCACCTTCTCCAAACGCTTTACCCATCAGTTGCATGCCGATCGGCAGGCCATTAACAAATCCCGCAGGAATAGAAATTGCCGGAATACCCGCCAGGTTAATCGGGACGGTCGTAATGTCAGATAAGTACATAGCCAAGGGGTCTGCAGATTTCTCCCCAAATTTAAATGCTGGTGTCGGAGCCGTCGGAGAAAGAAGAACATCAAACTTCTCAAACGCCTTATCAAAATCTTGCTTAATCAGGGTTCTGACCTTTTGTGCTTTAAGATAATAAGCATCATAATATCCTGAACTCAGGGCATAGGTCCCAAGCATGATTCTTCGTTTTACTTCCTGCCCAAATCCTTCAGCCCGAGTCTTCTTGAACATACCTAAAACATCGTTAGAATCAGCCCGATATCCATAACGAACGCCATCATAACGAGCTAGGTTAGAGCTGGCTTCAGCAGTAGCAATCAGGTAATACGCCGGAATTGCATATTCCGTATGAGGTAAGGAACATTCAGCTACTTCTGCCCCCAGATCGATCAGGGTTTGAATCCCAGCTTTAATCCCTTTTGCAACATCAGGATCAATTCCTTCCCCAAAGTACTCACGGGGAATCCCGATCTTCAAACCTTTAATGTCGTTAACCAGAAACTTCGTATAATCGGGCGTTTCATATGGAACTGAAGTAGAATCCAGTGCATCATAGCCGGCAATCGCATTCATCACCAAGGCATTGTCTCGTACGGTTTTAGTGAAAGGACCAATCTGATCGAGCGAAGATGCAAAGGCGATTAAACCTAACCGTGAGACCGCTCCGTAGGTTGGCTTCATTCCCACCACTCCGCAGAACGCGGCCGGCTGGCGGATAGATCCCCCTGTATCTGAGCCCAAGGTAAAAGCCGCCTCATCCCCTGCTACAGCTACAGCAGACCCTCCTGAAGATCCTCCCGGGACACACTCTAAATTCCAAGGATTCCGCGTCTTGGTAAAATAAGAATTCTCCGTCGACGAACCCATGGCAAACTCGTCCATATTCAGCTTACCGAGAAGTATGGTTCCCGCAGCTCGCAAACGGTTTGTGACGGTCGCATTATAAGGAGGAACAAAATTCTCCAGCATTTTTGAAGCACAGCTCGTTCGAATTCCTTCTGTGCACATATTATCTTTGAGGGCCATCGGAATACCCTCTAAAGGTTTTAGGGCTTCTCCCTGGGCGATCTTTTGATCAACCTCAGCCGCTTGGGCCATAGCTTCATCTTCTAAGACTGTTAAATACGCTTGCAAATCGGGATCCACTGCCTGTATTCGGTCTATGTATGCTTTCGTTAATTCTGCAGAGCTTATGTCTTTATGAACGAGCAGCTCATGCAGTTCACTGACTGACTTTCCTATACTCACTGATTCCAACTTCGCAATCTCCTTTCCAAGCTAAAACTAAGTCAAACTTATTTTCGGTACTCTAAAGAAACCCTCTTCCCCATCAGGTGCATTCTTGAGGGCTTTTTCATGATTAATCGAAGGTCTCACTTGGTCCTCGCGCAGTACATTGTGCAAAGGAACAGCATGAGCCGTAGGCAGCACATCGGTCGTGTCTAATCTCTCCAACATGGCCGCATAGCCTAAAATGGAGTTAAGCTGCTCAGTATACTCTTGGGTTTCCTGTTCAGTTAACTCTAGACGAGCCAATGCCGCCACGTATTCAACGTCTTCACGTGAAATTGACAACTTATTCACCTTCCCTTGGATAGTTTGTTGCTTTATCCTCTATCATAACAAATATAGAGGAAGGGAGCAATAAATAAAAGGAAACGCATATGAGCACTTTACAAAATGATTATATGCGTTTCCTTTTATTTATTTATCTCCTTCTTGTTGAATCAGTATTTAAACTGATGTCTAGGCTTTTATCGACCTGGAAACGTGTCTCAAGACACGTTCCGCCGAAGTGTTTGTTCTTAAACTGGAAATATGTTCCTTTGGGGATAAAGATGATATACTTTCACATGGAGGTGATTGTCTATGGGGGGCAACCCAATACAATTTGATTTCACGATTTTAGCTTCAATTTTAGCCCTTTTATTTCCCTTACTCTTCATATACTTTATAGTAAGTGCAATACGGTTTTTTAAACGAAAAGAAGCAACGGATAAAGAGCTATTACAAAAGTTAGATGAACTAATCAAGCTACAAACTCAGCAAACTGAAAACAAAACGTGAAAGACGGTCTCACTTTAGACAAAGTGAGACCGTTCTTCACTAATTAATCCTTAATCATCTCTTCAAACTCCTCTTCGCTCAAAATCGGCACTCCCAACCCTTGAGCCTTGACAAGCTTAGAGCCAGCCTTCTCTCCAGCAATGACAAAAGCCGTCTTCTTACTGACACTGCTTGCTGCTTTTCCGCCATACTCCTCGATGAGTGTCTCAATTTCTCGCCGTTCCCAACGTTCCAGCGAACCAGTCACCACGATGCTTTTCCCCCCGAATATCTGCGGTTTAGTCGAAGTTCCAGCGGTCATATTTACACCGGCTTCACTCAATTTAGTTAAAAATTGCGCCGTACTCTCCAACTTGAAAAACTGGACCAAACTTTCAGCCATCGCGGGACCGATATCTGGGATCCCTTGGAGGTCCTCAAGAGTTGCTTCCTGCAGTTTTTCCATAGAGCCAAAGGTCTGGGCCAAGATCTTACCTGCTTTTACTCCCGTATGCCGGATTCCCATGGCGAAAATCAAGGGAGCCAAGCCTCGCTCTTTGCTGTCTTCAATCGCCTTCATTAAATTTTCCGCTGATTTTTTGCCCATCCGTTCCACCGGAGTCAAATCATCGAAGGTTAATGAATACAGATCGGCGGCATCCTTGATCAACCCGGCCTCTAGAAGCTGTTGAACAACCGCGGGTCCTAACCCATCAATTGACATAGCATCTCGAGAGACAAAATGAATTATCCCCTCGCGTTGTTGAGCCGGGCAAATGATACTTTGACAGCGGTAAGCCGCTTCCCCTTCCTCCCGCAAAACAGGACTCTGGCACTCCGGACAGAGATCCGGCATTTCGAAAAGCTTTTCCTCGCCGGTACGTTTTTCGGGTAAGACTCGGACAACTTCTGGAATCACATCCCCAGCTTTATGTAAGAGCACATGATCTCCGATACGGATATCCTTTTCTCGAATATTATCCAGATTATGGAGTGTAGCTCGGCTAACAGTGGACCCTGCAACGGAAACAGCTTTAAGGGCCGCTGTAGGCGTCAAGACTCCTGTCCGCCCTACCCGGATGATGATATCTTCAATGACCGTTTCAACTTGCTCCGCCGGAAATTTATAAGAAATCGCCCAACGGGGGCTTTTCGCGGTAAAGCCAAGTTCCTGCTGCAGGTCAAATTCATTCACTTTAATTACTAAACCGTCAATATCATAGGGGAAACGATGACGCTCTGCTGCCATTTGTTCACAATAAGTAATGACCTCTTCAATATTGCTAAAGACTTTATATTCAGGGTTTACGACAAACCCCTGTTCCTTTAAATAGGTAAGCACGTCTATTTGATTATGTAATCCTAATTCCTTCGCTGATAGGACTTGATAGGCAAAGTAGTCGAGTTTGCGCTCAGCAGTGATTCGAGAATTCAGCTGACGTAATGACCCTGCTGCTGCATTGCGAGGATTAGCAAAGGTGGATTGCCCTTCTTCTTCACGTTCTTGATTCAAACGCGCAAAAGAAGCTTTAGGCATATACCCTTCTCCCCGAACGCTTAAGTTTGGAACTGTCTTCTTCAGACGCAAAGGAATCGATCCCACCGTTCTAACATTAGCAGTAATGTCTTCTCCTACAGAGCCATCTCCCCGAGTTGCTCCACGCACCATAAGCCCATCCTCATAGGTCAGGGCAACTGTTAAGCCATCGATTTTGAGTTCTACCACATAGTCCACTGAGGCAGACACTTGTCGTACTCTTCGGTCAAACTCACGCAAATCTCCCGGGTCAAATGCATTGTCCAAACTAAGGAGGGGTTCCAAATGCCGCACTTTCGTGTACTCTTTGGCTACCGCTCCCCCAACGCGTTGAGTCGGAGAATCCGGAGTAACCCTGTCTGGATGCTTAGCCTCCAAGTCCAGAAGCTCACGCATGAGAGCATCATACTCCGCATCCGTGATGCGGGGCTGGTCTAATTCATAATACTGCCTATTGGCCTCTTCCAGAGCTTTACGAAGCATCGCTATGCGCTCGAATTCATCCTGCACCAAAATTCCTCGCTTCCAACTTAATGTGACTTAATTATAAATCATATAACGAGTCTTTAAAAGTAATTAACTAATTCATACTATTCTTTCCATGATACCACTCACTAAATCATTATCCACCTTAAAAAAAACGGTCCAAAACTTAATAGGTGGTTTCGCCAACCCACAAATAGAGGATTATTCACCAACAAAGCGGAGAATAATCCTCTATATATAGAAAATTCCTAAACAAAAAGGGGTGTAACAAACCTCAAAACAGTTCAGTTACATCCCCTTCAATTCTCTTATTCGGCGAGGTTATTAGGTAATAATAATTAGCCTTGGAAATATGTTGTCATTTGTGGAACAACTTGCTTCTTACGGGAAAGAACGCCTGGTAACGCAACGCTTCCATTGACAATCTCTTTGCCGAAGGCTTTAGCTACTTCTTCAGGATTGTCCCCTTTAACGATCAGCTCTGTGTGATCAGTTAAAATATCTGTAATCATTAAGCAAAGATATTTCATTTCCTGAGCTACACGATGAGCTTCAATAGCGGCGGTTAAGTTTGCCCGAACGTCTTCAAATCCGTCCAGTCCCATGAGGCTAACTTGTCCAACACCAATTTTGTGAGGTCCCATGGTGAAGGCTTTGAGATCTTCCTCAATCATACTTTGCGGGGTACGCTCTGCAATGTTGGAAGACGCTTTGAACATGTCAATACCAAAAGTCTTTGGATCAACTCCTGCAATTGCAGCGAGTTCAGCAGCGATTGCCTTATCTTCCTCAGTGCAAGTTGGGGATTTAAAGATTACTGTATCAGATAGAATAGCTGCGAGTAAAATTCCAGCAATTGCTTTTTCTGGAACTAAGCCAGCTTCCTTATAAGCCTTAGCTACAATTGTACATGTTGATCCGACAGGCTCGATGCGGATATGGATAGGATCGGAAGTTTGAAGGCCACCTATTTTGTGATGATCGATAACTTCAATAAGTTTAGCTTGGTCTCCACCAGCAACCGCTTGACCCCACTCATTGTGGTCAACGAGAACCAATTTTTGACCTGCTTCTACGGACTCTAAGACCTGAGGAATAGCTACTCCATAAAAATTAAGTACATACTCAGTCTCTTTATTGAGTTTTCCAGCTGAACAAGGAACAACATTGGCTGTCCCCGTGAGTTCTTTCAACTTAGCCAAAGCGATCGCTGAGCAAACTGAATCTGTATCTGGGCTTTTATGACCAACAATATAAATTACATCAGACATATTTAACACCTAAACCTTTCTCTTCCTCAATTTTTGAAATGCACCATGGGATAAAAAATGTCACAGTTTCGTTAACTTGGCATACTCAGCCATTAATTTTTTGATTCCACTGTCAAAAACAATCGTTAGTTCTGCCTGATTTCCCTCTCCCTTTATGGAGACAATAATCCCTCGACCAAACGTCGCGTGTTCCACTTTTTCTCCTATATGATGCGCCTCACCCCCTTTAATAACCACCTTACTTCCAAAATCCTTTTCCCACGACCCCGAACCTAAAGGAATGGTTCGATCTGACACAGCATTCCGTCTCCCTGCCGGTTTAGACGGAGCAGCAGGACGACGTTTTGGCGGATCAAGCGGGTCAATATCCGTCATTAATTCCGACGGAATCTCCATCAAAAAGCGAGAGGGCTGATTGTATTGCGTCTTGCCATAGAGCATCCGCATCTCTGTATTACACAGGTATAGTTTTTCCCTCGCTCGAGTGATGGCGACATAACAAAGTCGACGTTCTTCTTCTAAAACAGCCGGTTCCACGAGTGAACGGCTACTGGGAAAAATGCCATCTTCCATACCAACTACAAAAACAACCGGGTATTCCAAGCCCTTCGCACTGTGCATGGTCATTAAAGCTACAGCTTCCTCAGCTTGGTCTAATTCATCTATATCAGCAACTAAAGAAACCTGTTCTAAGAATCCACTCAAGCCCGGGACAACCTCTTCTTCAGCCCCATCATTTAAGGCATTTTGAGCAGCCAAAGTTGCTTTCGCATCATACTCAGCCGTTACGGAGAGAAATTCCATCAGGTTTTGCAAACGCGTCTCCGCTTCTGGTGTATCTTCCGCCTCCAGTATCCCTTTGTACCCTGTCTTGTTCAGAATCTCTTCCACCAAATCAGAGACACTTGACTCTCGGGCAAAACTTATCAAACCCTGCATCAGGTGGGCAAAGGCGATTAAGGGTTTCTTAGCACGTGTTGTCAATTCCGGAATATACTCAGCCTCCAAAATCGCGTCCAGCACAGGCATTCCTTGTTCATTAGCATATTCTAAAATCTTTTGCAAAGTAGTGTCTCCCAGACTGCGTTTAGGCACATTAAGCACACGGGCAAAGCTCACTTGATCAGCAGGATTATAGAGGACTCGCAAATAAGCTAAGATGTCCTTGATCTCCATACGTTGATAGAATTTCAGCCCTGAGAAAACACGATAGGGAGTAGACTCCTTCATCAGACGCTCCTCGAGAGCTCGGGATTGGGCATTCGTCCGGTAAAGAATTGCGAAATCATTAAAGGGGCGCCCTTCCAGTTCATGTAAGCGTTGAATACGATTCACGACATAGCTGGCCTCATCTCGCTCATCAGCCCCAACATAACACACCACAGACTGTCCCTCCGAATTTTCAGTCCAGAGTGACTTTTCTTTGCGTGATTCATTATTACTAACCACTGCATTAGCTGCATTAAGAATCTTCTGGGTCGAACGATAATTTTGTTCCAATTTAATAACTTTCGCTTCCGGATAATCCCTCTCAAAATCAAGGATATTTTGGATATCCGCCCCGCGCCATCCATAGACGGAATTGTGCACCACAATTCCTTCACATACAAATTGTCTAAATTCTGGAACAGAGAGATCATAAACATACCCGTCATAATCTTCAACTTCGACTGCCTCAATAACATCTTCAATAATCTTGCCACTCTCATAAATAGGCACACTCATCGTAGGTCTGAAATGGGCAAAAGGCATAAATCGGAAACTTTCACCATCTGTTAGCCTTGCCTTCTTATGGATCTCCAACCCATCTTCAATTTGAGAGAGCTTTTTAGCATATTCATCGGCTTCGTCATAGACCACTCGTTCTGTTTCAGTTCTCCATGTATTTCTCTGTCCATTGCGAACTGGAAAACCGAATCCTGCTGCTTGGCGTTTAAGTTCTTCACCAGAAGTAATTAGAGCGATTCTGTGACTGCAATAATTAGTCGCTCCTGATTTTCTCCCTGCGAAGAAATTTACATTAATAATCCTTCTGACGGATTGGCCCCTAATCACTGCGTTGCTGAAATGGTGTGGGTATTCTTCAAAGATCATATGATCTCGCATTATCTTAGCAGCTGCTAGGCCAGTATTAACTTCTCTAAATAACTTATCAATATATTCCTGACCTATTACAAGTTTACGTCCAGCGGAGTGAAACACCATCGTCGGAATTCCATAAGTGACCGAAAGCAGTTGTTCATAATAAGCAGCTTCTGCCTTGTCCATGCAAACCTTAAGAATCCACATTTTATCTGCATGTTCGCCATTTAGACGAACGAATAATCCGTTGACTATTTCGCCCTTCCTGCTTCTTACTCCTTGAGTCTGACCAATTCGGTACCCTATGCCACGTTTATACATTAAATAAACGTAATAAACGCCTGGATTAGAGTTGACTCTGGCAAAACCAATATGATTGGGAGTAGCTTTAATCACTTTACCTGTTTGGGTCGTAATTTTTATCACAGGACCCTGGTAGTGTTGCTTTGAAACATGATCGACGGTTCCTTGGATCGTTTCTCCTTGACCAGAAGCGCAGATAAGAGTTTGATTCACTTCGACATCCTCAATGGGAATAGTCCCCTGAGGAGTACTCACCTGCATTCCTTGGAGAATGCATTGATCATCATCCCCCACCACGCAGAGATTCCGATATTCACTCGCCAAAAGTTTAATCAGCATATACTGAGCATGGTTCGTATCTTGGTACTCATCCACCATAATATAGCGGAATTTATCCTGATAGTACCGATAGACATGGTCGCTTTGCTGAAAGAGCTGAACCGTGAGCATGATAATATCATCAAAATCAAGAGCATTATTACTCTTCAGTCGTTTCTGATAAGAACGGTAAATATCTACAACTTTTTGTTCAAAATAACTGGCAGCCTTATAGGAAAACTCTTCAGGATCTTGCAGTTTGTTCTTGGCATCACTAATAACCGCCCCAACACTGCGCACTGGGAATTTCTTTTCGTCATAATTTTGTTCTTTTAAACAGGCTTTGATAACTGACTGTTGATCTCCCGTATCATAAATAACAAAGTTTTTAGTATATCCTGGCAGATTATCAATTTCACGTCTCAAAATGCGGACACATGCTGAGTGAAATGTCGTAACCCAAAGTCCATATCCCTCACTGCCCAACAAGGTGGTCACTCGTTCCCGCATCTCTTTCGCCGCTTTATTGGTAAACGTAATTGCTAATATTTTGCTGGGTTCTACTCCCTGAGCAATCAAATGGGCAATTCTGTAGGTTAGCACTCGAGTCTTCCCCGACCCTGCTCCCGCCAAAATTAGAAGCGGCCCTTCTTTATGCTCTGCAGCTTCCCGCTGCATAGGATTTAAATCGTCTAACCGGTACAAGACCACTTCACCTCACTTCTTGTGCTTATTATAACATACTGTACGTCCTGCTGTAGCTTGATTTGCTACCAGTCATGTCTTCTTTAAGATATCACAATAATTATTTGCTATACCAAAAGGTATTGGACGCCATAGGGGAACTTATATTATACGCCATTAGACCACAATTTTAAAATATTACCTCCTTCATAGAGTATAGGAACTTCTCGATTTTCGTTTTTAAGGAAAAATATGCAAGAAAACGGGTGTAAAAACAAATAAAATGCCGAAGAAGCTGGAGTTGAAGGGCAAATGACACTAACCTCTCTCGAAAATAAAATATAGCAACATAAATAAGGTTAATGGAGACTTGTCTCCATTAACCTTATTATTATTTCCCTTACTTAACCATTAAACCATTGCCTTAAAATCCAGTCCTTTCAGAAATTCTTGCTGAAATTCTTTCTTATTGGAAAGTTCCACATGCTCAGCCCGCCTGGAAAGCAAATCCGCTCGAGTTCTCTCTTCCGTCGAGATCAAGGCCATTTTCGCCCCATCACCGGCAGCATTCCCAATCGTCACAATCTGTTCCAATGGCAAGGAGGGCAATAGTCCGATTCTTACAGCACTTTCCTTCCTAATATAATTGCCAAAGGCTCCAGCAAGCAGGACTCTGTCGATTTCCTGTGGATCAATTCCCATTTCCCGGCATAGAATCATAATCCCAGCCATAATGGCTCCTTTTGCCAGCTGCATTTCTCGGATATCTTTTTGGGATAGTACGATATCTTCTCCTGTTGCGGAATCATCCCCCCATACCAGCACAAACTCGCTTGCCCGTGGGGTTTTGCGCAACCGGTCGCGCACCGAGGCGGGAAGCTCTTCAAGTACAGGTCCACTGGCATATCGACCTGTAGGGGTAATAACCCCGATTTTATGCATTTCGGCGATAGCATCAATCAGGCCGGAGCCACATATTCCTCTTGGCTTGCCTCCAGCGATGACATCTAATTCAACATCCTCAGTAATCCGCACACCTTCGATAGCACCCTCTGCCGCACGCATACCATATTTAATCTCCGCCCCTTCGAAAGCAGGCCCCGCCGCAGCCGAACAGGTTAAGATTCTGTCCTTCCCGCACAGAACAATTTCTCCGTTCGTGCCTATATCTACGATTAGGCTGAACCCGGGTAAACGATCTGCTTCCGCCGCTAACATAACTCCTACCGTATCTGATCCAACATAACCAGCCACATTGGGAAGCATTATAACCGTCCCAGTATCTAAAATTTTTAGTCCCAACTCCTTCGCTTGTACTTCAACTGATCTGCTAAAGACAGGTATAAACGGCGCTGGGGCCAAATAGGTTGGATCAATTCCGAGAAACAGGTGGGCCATTGTTGTGTTGCCCACAGCTACAGCCTGGTAAATTTCCCCCCTGCTTATTCCGCTTTCTTGGCATAATCGCGCAATGATTGTATTGAGTCCTTCGATCACCTTTTCTTGTAACTCTCTCAATTGGTCTGGACCATTCGCAGCGTGAGTAATCCGAGAAATGACATCAGCACCGAAGGCCTGTTGGGGATTTGTCACTGCGCCACTGTTTATAACTGTACCCCTGTTCAGATCCATTAGATAAACGACAATCGTTGTTGTCCCGATATCAATCGCCGCTCCAAAACAACGCCCGGACGTATCCCCTGTTTCTACAGCTATAAGTTTATCTCCATCTAACACTGCCGTTGCCAAGAAATCTCCCACTCGAAATACCCTTGGTAAAGAAGCCGCCACGGAGAGGTTGAACTCAATCCCTGAAACCGGCAAAGAAGCCAGCAGCCTATCCCAGTCTGGAGTCTGATCCTCCACACTTGGCTTAGTCAATTTTATTGGATACTTTCCTACACTTGGTGCTATAGCAGCATGCCCTAACCCAACAAAATCCGTCTTCCGCTTATGGACATCCTTTTGTTCTTGAACTTTAACAACCGTATCCTCAGTTAAGACCCGTTGACAAGCTAAGACTACACCAGCTGATAATTCGGCAGCACTTAGAAACTTTTTTTCAATCAACGACACTTGAGCTGTTAGAGAAGAGTTCTTTGCCACAACTTGAACTTTGCATTTACCACAAGTCCCTTTACCGCCACAAGTGCTTTCCACTTGCACTCCAGCGACACTCGCGGCCTGCAGAATAGTAGATCCGACTGGAGTCTGAACAACTTTTCTCGAGGGTAAAAAAGTGATATTAATCATCTCTAGCACTCCTTCGTTAAAGAAAACTTGCTTAAATCCGTGTATGTATATCTAAAGCTGGCTGACTGGAAAGACGTCCCCATTTCTTGTTGATTCTTTCCTTCAACTGAGAAGGAAAATTGTAACCATAAGGCTTTGGTATTTGAGTATGAAACTTAACCTGCTTTATTTAAAACATGCTGAACAAAGGACTTTTTAGAAATCCGATTCCAAACCGCCAGACTTGCGGCGGCAAAAACTATATACATAAGCCCCATTACTAGAACTCTATTTTCCCAATCCAATGAAATAATGATCATCCCAATGCTGCCAAATACTGTAAAAGCAAAAGTCATAAGAGATACAACCGCTCCAGTATCTCCCCTTTGCTGCTCCATCATGAGATTAGCACTTGGAGGGCGGGTGATGCTCCCCGCCAGGGTTGCAGGAATTAATGCCAAGGTAAATAACCAGGGGCCATGAATCCCAATCGTGCTTATAAATGCACCGCTTATGCAAGCAATAACAAAGCTTGCCGTGATCAGCCAAACAGGCTTAACCAGCCTGGATATCTTCATATAAAGCAAGGGACCAATCACCATGAAAAAAGCATTAGCTGCAAAAAAATAACTGTAAACCTGTTCACTTAAGCCAAATTGGTTTACATAAATATAGGATGAAGATGAAATGAACGACATCATAGGAATTGCCATCAGGGAAAAGGTAAGTAAAAGGGTCATAAATCCTGGGTTTTTAGCGACAACTCCTAAACTCCCTAAGGATTGCAGGATACTTCCATTAGACCGCTGGTCAATGGTTTCTTCCAGAGCAATCACTGCAAGCGTAACTAAAAGACCCATAATTGCCAAGACCATAAATACCCCGCGCCATGAAGTAAACCTTAAGATCAATGCCCCAACTACCGGGGCTACAATTGGGGCAACCATGGTCATTGACGTAACTATAGCCAAAACAGATACACGTTTTCGTCCGGAGTAGCAATCCTTTACCATTGCTTGTGCAACTGCTGTAGCCGCTCCACTGGCAATTGCCTGTATAATTCGAAACCAAATTAGTTGATACACGTTTCCGGAAATAGCGCACAAAGCACTAGATAAGGTGTAAATAGCTAACCCAATTAACAAGATACGTTTGCGTCCGTATTTATCGCTGAGAGGTCCCCAAAAAAGGGAGCCTGCAGCATAAAAGATAAAGAACAATATTAGGGTAAGATTAATTAAACTTGGAGCAGCATTAAAATTCTCGGCCATCCGTGGTAAGGCTGGAAGGTAAAGATCGGTTGACAAAGGAATAAACGCACTTAAGAAGGCTATTAAGACAATCAGACCTTTTTCCCCTAAATATTTTTGGCTTTTCTGATTAACTTCAACGATGTTAGTTTTCATTGTTCTCTTGACTCCATTCTAATGACATTTTTAATATATTTTAGTTTACACCTTAAGGCACTCAAATGAAAGCTAGACTAGGAGGCACCCAAATCGGGTACCTCCTAATTGAGGGATATACGGAAAATGAATCGATCATGCAGAGACATTTTTAATCTTAACGCGTAATTTAGTGCCAAGTTCAGGAAGAAAAAGGGACACCACCCCTAACAAGGCAAAACACAAACCGCTTAAGCCGAAGAGCATACTGAAGTTTGTACCTGCTAATGGAGTGATAACAAAGGCTGGGATCACGAAAGCACCGAGAAGCTGAAGTGTAGCAATCATTCCGCCAGCAGTCCCCGCATAAACAGGCCCTATTTCGGAAAGCAGCATAGGAAACGCCATAAGGAGCGGCATACTGATTCCCATTAAGATCCCCAGAACAAAGAGAGTTACCCACATTGCCGCCCCAATCGGTACAATCCAGGCAGCATACATTGTGAATGCTCCCAAAATACTTACAGGGGCCAAAAAGGGCTTAATCATACCGACATGGTCAGACATAGCTGGGCCTGCAATTGAGCCTAACATGGTCCCAAGAGTCACAATAGAAGCCAACAATCCAGCTGTTACTGGGTCTACGCCGCGTACAGCGTTTAAAGCATTAGGAAAAAATCCGTTAAAAGCCATATTGGCGCCCATGAAAAACATCAAACCAAAGCCGACGAGCCAAACATTTCTGCTCTTTATAACAACCCCTATATACTTGATCACAGGCATAACAGGCATTTCCGGTGCACCGACAGGCTTAACTTTAATCAATACCATCCAAGCAATCCAGACAAAAAGCATTAACACCCCTGCTGTTACGTAGGCACTTTTGGTCGATGGGAACATTGCAGACGTTGCTAAGGCAACCGTTATGCCTGCGGAGTATGAAGAAAAGTAAAGGCCCATTGCTGTTCCCATTTTTTCCATGGGAAACCACGCACCTAACAACTTAGCTGCATTAGCATTAAGGAGGGCTGAACTAAGTCCTGAGAAAACCATCATACTAAACAATGTCGTAAAGTCTGTGGCGAGATAACGAAAATATACTCCTGCGACAGAAAAAGCAAATCCCACTGTGACCACTTTTTTTACTCCAAACCGGTCTGCAAGCGAACCGGCCGCAAGGCTGAGGAGTACGGCAGGCAACATGGGGGCAGACATAATCAACGCAAACTGTGATGACGTCAACTGCAATTCGGGGATAATCCTAAAAGCCAGGGCAGCAACTTGAAATTGAGTAAGACTCCCAATAAACATGGCAAACCACATTACAATTAAAACAACCCAACGATAAGGCGAAGGTGCTGGTTTTAGACTATCATTCATGAGAATCCTCCTTTATCCTTTACTGCAAATATTATTGCTAAAAGATGAGTAGAGGCCTAAAAGGCCTCTATTCACCATTGATTAGATCTCTCTTGCTCTCCTTTTTGCCACTTGCGCAACAACAGATTTATACACTAAAAATTTCATCAGCAACTTTAATTCCATCCGTAGCTGCTTGAGCACTGTAATCTGCACCTACATAGTCTTTAACAATATCATCAATATAGTTACCGCCAATCAGAACCTTGGTGTTTAATCCTGCAGCACGAATGGCCTCAATCGTTTCTTTCATGGATTCCTGACAGCCCGTTAATAGAACACTCATCCCAACTAACGGCGCATTTGACTCCTTAATAGCCTCAATAAACTTTTCCTTCGAGACATCCACTCCCAAATCTATAACATTATATCCAGACCCTTTGAGGAGCATCACGACAATGTTCTTGCCTAAATCATGGATATCTCCTTTGACCGTCCCCATGACAATACTCCCTTTATACTCTGCATTGCTTCCAATTAGGAGCGGCTCCAAAATAACCATAGAATCCTGCATAATTTCACCGCACATAATCAGTTCACCTAAGAAATACTCACCGGTTTCAAACCGACTGCCAGCCTCAGCCATACCTTGCTGGAGCGAATTAACAATTTCCAAAGGCGAAATTCCACTATCTAAACGTTCCTTAACCAACCCTGCTACCTGCTCCTCTTCTAATTCAGCAATCGCAATCGATAAAGCATCTGTTAGCATATATCCCCACTCCTTTTGATCGATATTTCTGACATTATTAATCTCTTAGCGATTTGACTTTATATCTCTGATTTCGAAGTTTTCATAGTTTCCGTCTTAGCGTTGCGCCCAAAACCAAATAAAATTATAGGCAAAGTCATCGAGTTTTTCCCATTCTTTTTTTGTAATCGCCTCATTGCCGGGGAACTCACCAATCTCCGCCTTTTTAACTTCCCATGGAACACACACACCAGGATCAGGATTTAATGCTTTTTCTTTTTCAGACATTGATACCCCTCCTATCCTATTAATAAATGCCGTATTTTCTAGCTGCTTCGATCATAGCAATCGCATTTTCTTTCTTAGCATCCCCCATGACGACTCCACCTGTATCTAAAATAAATCCTCCATCACAAGCTAATTCATCGAAGGTTCTCTTAATATGTTCTTTTACCTTTTCCGGGGTACCATAGGTTAACAGAGTCGTAGGTACTCCGCCTTGCAGGCAGAATCTCCCACCTAAGATTTTCTTAGCTTTTTTTGCATCCGTAGTGTCAATCTGAAAAATAATACTTTTATCCGGCAATTCCGCAATCTTCTCAAGATAGGGAGTCCAGTCCCCTTCAGCGTAGAACAACATTCTCTTCCCTTTAGCCCACATTCCTTCGATTGTAGCCTTTAAGGATGGCCAGTAGAAGGTATCCCATTGTTTAGGATTGAGGAACGGATAGGCTCCGCGATGAAGCGGCGCAAAACAAGGGAAACGAGTGTCTGCTCCAGCTCCTGCCAGACCGCAATTAACATTATGAGGAGTGATTGCATCGCAAGCAGCTAAAACTTTCTCTGGCCGGCGACGAAGGTCTAAAAGAACCCCTTTCATTCCTCGTAAGGCATCACCCAAAGTGTCAAAAGGCGCTTTGGTAAACCCGGTTCCTTGTCCGACAATTCCGTTTTCCATGGTCCATTTACCCCAGGCAGCAGCCATAATTCCTCCTTGCATGGCAAAAGCGGCTGCCCCTTTGATTAAGGCCACAGTGGATCTATAGGAACCAGGATTCTCTAATTCCGTGCTAATATTCGGCAAATAGTGATTTACAAGCCATTCCGTAGGACTGGCAATAAACTCGTCGTAATCGTCTGCTTTCATGTACTCTTGTTCATTGAATTGGAAGGTTGAGTTTTCGTCCACCCCCATGCCTGGAAATTTATATAACTTAGAACCCATTGCATCAAACATCGGAGGCCACCATAATGCTGGACCACCCTTGAAAATATCGAAATCCAAGCCCGGCAGCATCTCACTCACAACGTTATTACTCTTATCGAGATCATAATAAATCTCTTGGAGTGTGGTCCCTGTGTACTTAGTAATCCATTCTCCAACCCCAAAAGCTACGGGAACCATATCTGGTTTTCCACAATCCATGGCCGTCATGTAGCGCTCTAATCTCTTTTGATATAGCATTTCCTTTTCGTTCATACTGATTTCCCCTTCCTGCGTTCTCAAATTCTAGTTTAACCTAACCGACTAAACCTTCCTTAGTCTTCTAACAATTCAGCACGAAAGGCTTTTAAGAATTTCTTACCAAAACGATCCTTACCTAAAAGGAAATCGTTAGTAATGACTGAGGTCATAATTTTCTTGTCCAAAGGATCGAGGATGGCCGCATCCATGTCAAAAGCCATGCAAAGGGTTAAGAAATGTCGATTGACCACCTTCCTTTTCGGCGTATTAAAAGAAATGTTACTTAACCCGGAAACCGTCTTAACCTTTAATAACCGCTTAATGTCTGTAAGGCACTGAAAAAACATCATTGCATTATTGTGGCTTACTGCCTGTGGAAGTACGAGAGGATCGATGTAAAGATTTTTTAGATCATAATTATTCTTAGCTAATATCTCAACCAGACGTTCTGAAAGTATCATTCTCTCTTCAGCAGTTTTCGGTATCCCGTTATCATCTAAGGTTAAACCGACGACAGGACACTTATAATCGAGGACTAAAGGCAGTACCTCATCAAGGCGATTTTTTTCCATAGAAATAGAGTTGACTAAAACCTTGCTCTTGTCTCCTATAACGGTTTCCAAGCCTTTTTTAATTACTGCAGCAGAAGTGCTGTCAATACATAGAGGAGTATCTGTCACTTCTTGGACCGTTCGTACAAGCCACTCCATATTGACTGCTTCATTCCCTTGTGCAGTATTTAAATCTAAGTAATCAGCTCCTGCGGCTGCTTGTCTTAGGGCCAGGTCCTGAATTGCAACGCTATCTTTATCATTTATTAGCTGTCGAACACTAGGGATCGAGCTATTTAACTTTTCACCAATAATCAACATCTTAGAACCCTCCCCGAGCCTAATTTCTTATAGTCTTAATAATCTTATAATGTTAAAGCTATCAACTCCTTTAACTTAGTAATTAGATTATTAAAAAGTATGCCTGGAAATCTTTCAATTCGTACAGATGTCTATACAAATTTTGTACTAAAAAAATAAAGGAGTTGTTGGAATGTATAGACAATTAATTTATCTAAATATTACCATGGCTCCTCTGTGCAGTCAATATGGAATTTTTGAAATATTTGGTACAGTCTTAGATCCACTTAGACTGAATCCTCTTTTATCTCTAAGATTTCTCGATAAATTCTCATTGCTTCAGTTACGTCGTTAGCATAAAAATCTGCACCTGTAAATTCTTTAACCTCTTGATTAACCGGATACCCGCCTACCACTACTTTTACCTTATCTCTCAAACCGGCATCCACTAATAGATCTACGACCTTCTTAATCGAACCAATACAAAAAGAAAGCAAAACACTTATCCCCAAAATTGATGCTTTCGTTTCATTGACTGCTTGTATGAATCTCTCAGGTGTTACATCCACTCCTAAGTCATGCACTTGATACCCTGATGACCGCAATAGGTAGATAATAATGTTTTTACCGAGATCATGAATGTCCCCTTCAATAGTTCCCATTACGATGGACAGGCCCTTTACAGAGGGATTTGTAGGGATATAGGGCTCTAAGATCCGCATAACCCCTTTCAGTATTTCTTCTGACATAATTAAATCCGAAAGATAATAATGACTATCGCTATATTTTTCCCCTACTACCTCTACTCCCCGACGGCAACTCTCAATAATTTCCACAGAAGAATACCCTGCTTTGACCCTCTCCTCAACCAGCATTAGGGTCCTCTCTTCATCAAGGTCCGCCATAGCTATTTGTAGTTCGTCTTTCAAATTAAGAACCTCCAATTAGCTTAATCTTTTTTATACCATCCATCATAACTAGTCAGTTTATATCGGTCTCCCCGGTAAACAGCTTTACTCCATCCCACAGGCTTAAGATCCTGATCATAAACTGTCTGCTCAATTAGAAATACCGGGGAATTGGATGCTATCCCGAGAATTGACGCTTCTTCTTCAGTACATGCCGCAACTTGAAGGACTTTTTTTGCGCTCATTGGCACATATTCTGTGTGCGTGGCAATCAGACCCGGCAAACTTGGATCTTTGAGTTCCGTTTCCAGGATTGGTTTACTCTTACTGTATATTGTGTATTTCACTTCATAAGAAAGTCGTTCATCTTCAGCTGAAAGTACTGTTCGGAAATATAAGAATCGCTTGTAATCCTCTCCCAGTTCGAACTTATCCCGAAGCTCCTTATCTGCCCGAATAATTTTAGCTTCTAAGAGAGTGGTTTTATAGTTCAACCCTCTCTGTTTAATCTCCTGATTAAAATCATTGAGCTCAAAGACGATATTATCTAATTTAGGCGTAGCTACGAAGGTGCCTCTGCCTTGCTGTGCATAAACCATACCTGCCGACACCAACTCCGCAATTGCCCGCCTAACCGTCATTCGGCTAATTTCAAAGTGTGACGAAATTTCATGCTCGGTTGGTATTGCCTCACCCGGTTTGAGATCACCCCTGCGTATTTGCTCTTCGAGCAGTTTAAATAGCTGGTAATATATCGGAATCACTGAGCTCTTATCAATCATATCTGTTTGAATCACCAAAAACACCTATTCCTAACTATAATTGTCTATACATTTCAAACTTTTGCTAATTCTAGCATGCCCTTATTTGGGTGTCAACACGAAGGAGTCATTGAATAATAAAAAAAACAGATGTACCGAACTGGTACATCTGTCAAGAAAATTCACCTGCCAAGACATAAGTTCGTGCTTAAGTCAGGTTTAGAACTTAAAGTTTGATTAAAACTCGCTGGAATTGGCTGTTCTGGGAAAAGAGATTACGTCTCGGATATTGGATATTCCCGTCAAATACATAATAACCCGTTCAAATCCCAGACCATACCCGGCATGTTTTACTCCGCCGTACCGTCTAAGATCAAGGTACCACCAATAATCCTCTGCCTTTAAACCGGCTTCTTGCATACGACCTTCTAAAACCTCGATTCGTTCCTCCCGTTGGCTTCCCCCAATGATTTCACCGACTCCGGGAACGAGCAGATCCATAGCTGCTACCGTCTTGTTATCGTCATTCAAACGCATATAGAAGGCTTTAATTCCCTTTGGATAATCCGACACAAAGACAGGTTTTTGGAAGATCTTTTCTGTGAGATAACGCTCATGCTCAGTTTGAAGGTCCATCCCCCATTGAACAGGATACTCAAACTTGGCATTTTCCTTTTCCAGCAGTTCCACGGCTTCAGTATAGGTAACACGAGCAAATTCTGAGTTCAGGATATTTTCTAAACGGTCAAACAAGGTCTTATCAACAAAGTTATTAAAGAAAGCCATTTCCTCCGGAGCATTGTCCAAGGCATATTGGATCAAAAACTTCATCATTTCTTCAGCTAAATTCATGTTATCTGCCAAGTCTGCAAAGGCGATCTCTGGCTCGATCATCCAAAACTCCGCAGCATGTCTCGCCGTATTTGAATTTTCTGCTCGAAAGGTGGGACCAAAGGTATAAACGTTTCGGAATGCCATGCAATAGGTCTCTACATTAAGCTGGCCACTTACAGTCAGGCTCGTAACCCGTCCAAAGAAGTCTTTGGAAAAATCAACGTTTCCCTCGGCATCCTTGGGAGGATTAGCCAAATCTAGGGCGGTTACCTTAAACATCTCTCCAGCACCTTCAGCATCACTTCCTGTGATGATGGGAGTATGAACATAGACATACCCCTTTTCCTGGAAAAACTTGTGAACCGCATAGGCAATCATTGACCGCACACGAAAAACGGCCGCAAAAGTATTAGTTCTGGGGCGCAAATGCGCAATCGTTCTTAAATATTCAAAGGTATGCCGCTTCTTTTGCAGGGGATAATCAGTAGCTGCCAGGGAAAGCACCTCAATGTTCTCCGCCTTTAATTCAAATGGTTGTTTGGCTCCCGGTGAAGGGACCAGTTCTCCTTGAATGCGAATTGCAGAGCTAATGGTGAGCTTGCCAATCTCCGCGAAGTTGGTAAGACTATCTTCAAAAACTACTTGAATATTTTCAAAGAAACTCCCATCATTTATCTCTATAAAACCAAACGCCTTGGAAGTACGAACTGTGCGAACCCATCCAGACAGTTCCACTTTTTGATTGAGAAACCGAGTCGTCTCTCTGTGAATTTCCTTAACCAGTGTCGATTGCATAGATTCCCTCCTGAAGCCATCCTATTAAGAATGTAAGAATTTCCTATTTTATAATTATACCTGAATAAATTCTCAACTTCAAATTACAAAACGCTTACTTTGAGTCTTCATTTCCTCCATCAATCCCATTAGCTCACTAATACTGTCCCCTATGGTATAGGTCGTTGCACTCATTTCTTCGGTTGAAGCTGCAATTTCCTCTGCAGCGGCCGCATCTTCTTGGCACATGCCCAAAATATCAGAGACTGACCTTGTAATTGCCTGTCCCATCTGAACAACTTGCTGAACCTCTTCCTCCATGACTCCTAACATATGAGCTACAACTTGCGTCCCTTGGGATATTTCTGAAAATTGTTCCAAGGCCAGATTTCCAATGTCTGATTGTTCTTTGATCAAATGGACCGCTTCTTCCGAAGCTTGGGCTGAGTTTTCTACATTTAAAGTCACTTGATCGATCAGCCCCGCAATCTGAGAAGCACTTTCCCTTGACCCTTCAGCTAACTTGCGAACTTCTTCGGCCACGACGGCAAATCCTCGTCCGGCTTCCCCTGCACGCGCCGCCTCAATGGCAGCATTAAGGGCAAGGAGATTCGTCTGATCAGAAATCCCAGTAATGATCTGAGTAATTCCCCGAATTTGTCCGGTTTGTTCTTTAAGAAGGTGACTTCCGGTCTGGATTTCTTCCACTTTTTCCGTAAAGGTTCGCATCTTCTCCGCTAGATTTTTCATTATTGATTCTCCACTGACCGTCCGTCCACTTACGTCAGAGGTGCTTCCAGCGATACGCTCCATATGTTGGGCCAAAGTTTGAATACTTTGATTGATGCCTTCGCTTTGTGCACTCATTTCACTCGTACGATGAGTAATAGTTTGAGCACCACTGGCAACCTGGCTTACACTCTCGGCCACTTGGTTTGTTCCATGGGAAGTTTGATCGACAGCTAATGAAATTTCCTTTGTCGAACTCTCCACCCGTTCCACCACTTGGTTAATCGAAGAACATATTTCCTTGGTATTCTCCAACATCTTTTTCATAGCCAGGGCTAAGGTTTCCAACTCTCCATACCAATTTGTTTTAATGTCAATTTTTAAATTACCTGTCGCAAGGACCTCCGCATCTTCCGTTAAGCGAATTATTGGCCGGGTAAGAGTTAAAGAGACAAAATATCCTGCCACTACTCCTATTACAAGCACCACTAATCCAACCAGCAAGACCCATCGATTTAGAGCATTTAATTCTTGTACCACCCCATCCCGTGAAACTGCGGTCTTAATATAACCTTTCACATCACCACGGTAATCTTTAAAGGGAATGAGTGAGACATTAAATCGACCGTCTCCACTCACACTAAATTGAGCCTGTCCATCAGCTAATGCCTTCACAGTGCTTTCGGACATTGTAAAGTCATCTTGACCGGTACCCGCTAGCAACCCGCCATTCTCTTTCACGTTTTTAACCATGGAAGCCGATGGATCTAGAAGATAAATAAAATAATCTCCTGGGTTCTTCTTCTGTAACGCTAGTAAAAAGTCTTCACCGAAGTCCATTCCGTATTCTACTGTACCAACCCACTGATCTTGATACTTGACCGGAACAACAACTCGAAAACCATATCCTTCGACCCCTTCTTCCAGTCCTTCCACAATCTTATGTTCTGTATTGGCCGCCACTACTGTAGGCCGAATCTTTGACAGGTCATCTCCAAATTTTTTCGGCGAATGTGCTCTATAAAATGAAGTGGCCGGTGCGAGATGAAATTGGAGTTGGCTAAAGCCTTCTTGCTTAATCTCGTCAAAAACGGGCTGAACAAGACGTGCAACGGTAGCTCGGTCTTGTTCAGCCAAAGCCTTCGCCACATCAGGGTTCATAGTCATCGAGAGTACTGAGGACCTTGCCCGATCCATACGATTTATGAATTCATCCTGTATTCCTTGTTCTACGAGTTTTTGCGTTTGGAGTTCGCTTGTTTTGAGCAGTTTCTCGGCATTCCATAAACTTGCACCGGATAAGGCCGCCACCACAACAACAATCACGATACCAGCGATGAGAGTAATTCGGGTCTTAATTGACATGGAACGTTTGGTCCCCTTAGGCATAAAAATCCTCCCCTAACTCCTAATTTGTTACAGATTATTACTTTTTTCTTTAATTTTGTTACAATAAAAAACCAGCTAATTAATATGCTGGATTGAAGCTATACAGCTGTTCAAGATTGCACAAATTAACCTCGAAGAGAAACTATATCTTCGAGGCCTGCATTTCATTCATTTTCAAAACGTTTAAAACCAATAAAGCACCTCTCTTTAACATTTATTGCTTTTAAATTAAACGTTAAAATTTTCTAGTATCACTATAATATACTACTTCAGGTAAAAGGAATGAAATTTGAGTGACATATTTAATGTCATGTATACGACCTTTAATCAATTATTTGACGTATTAAACAACTCTAAAAAAGTAGCAACAGAGTACTTCCCAATTATCAGAAAGTCTCTGTTGCTTTAATATTCTTTATGAAATAATAACTAGAAAACTGTGACTAAACTAGAGATTGGTAAAAAGTCGAACAAGGGGGAAGGCAAAATGACAAACTTTACTTCCCAAATTGATGTTAGGAAATTCGCTCCAAAAGATAAGCAAGCAAATATCTTCAGTACCTGGAAGAGGGACCGGACGTCTGGCGTGTCGCCATTATAAAGCAGTAACAATCATCTCTTCTTAAAACTAAACCCAACAAATCTTTAACCGTATTAAACGCCGAGGAGCTCCTTTAGGAGTTCGTCAGTCAAATCTTCCTCCGAATAAAGTGGGATTTTATGTTCTCTCAACAGCGATGCAGTCACTCCCTGCCCAGGGATTGTTCGATGTGTAAAGCTACCATCATAGATATAATTCACTCCACAAGAAGGGCTTCGTTCCTTAAGTATCGCCGCTGAAACTTCCAGCATCTCTGAGATTTTCAGAACTTCATATGCCCCTTTTATGAACTGACCAGTTACATATTCCCCATGCTCTCCCTGTGCAAGACTCTGTCCACTAAGGACTTCCTGACCACTCCCATTAAGAATCTCCACCGGTTCCCGTGGAGTTGGCAACCCCCCTAGTTGTTCAGGGCAAACCGGAATAAATCTTCCTAAGGAGCAATATTTCAGGATTAATGCATGAGCATTAGACTCACCATTATACTTTGTATTCAGCCCCAGCAAACAAGCACTGACTAGAATCACTGTACTCTCCCTCTCATTACAAGATCCCTTGACAGCCTACGCTAATCCATCCACATCAATACCCGCCATTTTAATCAGATACATGGCGTTGCGAGTGGTTGAAATCCCTGGGCGAAGTTTATAGTCAAAATGAATCTCATCATTTTTATAATACTCACGAAAATGATAGTTACGAATTCTTCGATCACTTTCTCTTTCCATGTCTCCCAGTTCTAAGTCATGAGTAGAAACCATACCCATCGCTCCCGCCTTACTCAATTGCTGAATTAAAACCTTAGCACCAGCATGTCGATCTTGCGAGTTCGTTCCTTTAAATATCTCATCTAAGAGAAAAAAGATGTTCGAAGAAGCCTTCGAGGCACTAACGATCTGTTTAATTCTTAACAATTCCGCGTAGAAGGAAGAAATATTTTCTCCTAAGTTATCACTCACGCGCATACAGGTATAAAGTTGTAACACAGAACAGCTAAAGGTCTGAGCACACACAGGCGCTCCGGCATAGGCCAAGACGAGATTGATTCCTACAGTCCGAAGTAAAGTGCTTTTTCCAGACATGTTGGAACCCGTTATTAACAAAATTCCCGAGCGTTTTTGAATAGATATGTCATTACAGATCGAACCACTCAATAGCGGGTGCCCTATTCTGACTGCGGTAATGCCCTCTTCGGAGGTAATCTTCGGAAATCCCCATTCAGGGTGATCGAAATGAATAGTTGCCAGACTTGATAATGCCTCCAACTCAGCAATTGTCTCTACCCAACGGCCAAGAGATCGCCCAGATTTCTCTTTCCAGGATTCTAAAGCAATCATACACTGGATATCCCAAAGTGTAAGTATATTAATGATTAAAAAAACTGCATTATTCCTGTTAGCTATCAAGTCGGCCAAACCCGATAGTTTTCTAATCTGTTCAAAGGCAGGCTTGTTGTCCCGATCATATAAGTCCTTCTTTAAAGCCTGCAGGCAGTCAGATTTAAAAGATCGCTTTTCAAACCGCTCTAACATCTTTTCATAAACTCTGATATTTTCTTTATAAGAATAAACCGCATTCAAAGCCTTACCTCTTTGCTTTCCGACAAAAAGGATAATCGACTGAATAATAATACCTGTAAGTGGATACCAAAATGATACTTTTGCAGTTATAAAATAAAGAAGCAAAAAGCTGACTGTCATAATCGGTAATGCACGGGCTAAAATCAAGACTCCCATTCTAAGATAGGAAGAGTCGACATTTTTAGCCCATTCAATGATAGCCTTGGGAGAATTCAGCGGATTCTTGGCCATCCTGGCCTCAGCCAAAAACCTCTGTCGCCAATTAAGATTTCCTGAAAGCTCCTTAATCGCTTCCTGCCTTTCAAGAATCGTTTCGACTTCTAGCGGAGCCACTGTTAAGCACTCTTTCAGCTTTTCCCTCCCCCGAAAGGTCTTTGCTGTAGTGATCCATTGAAAGAGAGAATTAGTTCCAAAAAGGTCAAGATCCTCTGAAAATGGGTGAGATGGGTCTTTAAAGTCTTCCCCCTTGTCAAGGAAGGACTTCCATTCTCCTGTTAAACGCTTCAATGATTGATCATAATTTTCGTACAGTATCTGAATATAGTTTTTTCTTGTTTTTAAGTTCTGATGCCAAATAACCAGGGTAACAAAAGAAACTGCTGTTAAAATCGCTGAGCCAAGACTCCACGAAGTTTTGTGAGTCATATAAAAAAAGCTTGCCAGTCCACAACCAGCAAGGAATGTGATGAGCCTTACATTGCTTAATTGGTTAATTCTATGGCTTAGCTTTTCCTTTCGAGCAGCGTAATAATCGGACCGTTTTTGATACAGCATTTTGGGTTCATTCAAAAATTTGACCTCCTAATTTAGCTTATGGATTTTAGTTTTCAACCAAGGACTTTAATCGATTATCTTAACTATTATACACTAATAGTTTCGCCATTGCTATATTTTGTAAATTAACACCTCCTTCTTCCCTAAGTGATGTAAGGAATCTTGTCCCAGAATCGACAGCGCTGTCGATTCTGGGACAAGCCGAAGAGAGGGCTCCCACCCTTGTCGGGATTGCCCAAATTCTGATTTGGATATAGAGGCGGAAAAAGAGTAAGATTCTGGTTGCCTAAGAGAAAAAAGGGGGTTGGTTTGCAAGCCCTAGTGAACTCGTTCAGCTAAAGCTGAACATCGGGGCTTCGGTAGGGGATTCTACCCCCACCGAAGTAGAAATCGGAACACCCACTTAAAGAAGTGGGTGTCTCGGAATTGATTAAGCAGGCCTGTAACAAACCTTCATAAAAGTTGTTACAGGCCTTCGATATTAACGAGAAGCAGATACTTATTTTATCTATCGAAGAAACATGTTCTGCTATTACTTAGGTACTGCGCTTCTGTCCTTTGGTAATAGTTGCAGCAGGGACTGGAACTAAAGCACCCTTTTTAATTAGATTAAATGGCTTCCCGAGCGGCAATACTTCACGTCCATAGAAGAACTTGAAAAAAATCGCTCCTGAAGTATAAAAGCCAATAAGTGAAATAACAAATTCACTCCAACCGGCTACTTTTGCGAATAAAGCAACGGGGCCCATGTTAAAGGACACTGCCGCGAGAGTGAAGAATAAGACATCAATGAGAATCATCATCAATATAAAAGGTACGTTTACTTCGAATGAAGCTACCGTTATAAAAAGCGAGAAGATCAGGTAGCCGACGAAAACTACTCCCAACATTTTAGGATCAACAGCTGCTTTCATGCCAGCTCCAAACATTCCGTTAATTGTTGCCCAAGAAAATGCCATCCCAACCCAAAAGAAACCATATGCCCCTAGAACCGTGCCCCCGAAAATATTCCCCTTTTTAAAATCAATATTTGCCGCAATAATTTGCACAATACCACCTAATAAAGCAGCCCAAACTACCAGTAAGCCTGTGGAGCTGCCATTAGTAAAGCCTAGTTTAGCAGATGATGCTACGAAACAGACCATCGACAGGCCTAATACGCCAAACGCTGTCGGATCTGCTCCCGTATAACTAATTTTGATTTCTTGTGTGCTCATTGAGTTTCCCCCTTATCTAAGTAGTTATATGTCACAGTTTGTAGTAAAATAGTTAAGGATTCATTAGTCTTAGGTATAAATGTATAAATCCAGACAAAATAATTTAACTTTATCCTCCTTTCTATCGTGCATACCAAAACAGATTTAGCTTTAAGAATCACTAGCAACCTTGATCGTCTCTAAATCAGGTGATTCTGAATCTACTGAATTGTTTTGCAATTTATATGCCACCGACTAAAGTTATGCTTAATTCTTAATAATTCCCTGCACCAACAAGCTTCCGGCCCTTTTGCCTTTAACTTATCATTAGAAATCTTCATTATACATGTATCCGTCAGTTTACATCTTTTGACCCCTTACATCAATTAGTCATAGGATTACTTGTAGAGTAAGTTTGTTTACAAACTGCTACATGTAAATATTAGTTTACACTAAGAATTTTTAAATTCTATCAAGAAGAAAAATCAGATGGAGGAACTATTGAATGGAGCAAAATGAATTAACGACTACTTTACTGGCATTGGATTCTCTTTCTATTTATAGAGGCTTGCTGGATGATAAAGTTTTAAGCAGGCTGAAGTCACTAATTAGTTGCATAAACCAAGCAACTAATGAATTTAGAGACGTTGTGAATTTATATAATGATTTTTATTTTGAATTGGCAAAAAGCGGTAGGGTATCTTTACAAGAATACATAATTGACAAAATAGTCTTCGATGAAAATCCATTTACTTTTAAACCCCAAGCTGTACAAACCGGTGAGTATAACAATTTTCTGAAGAAGGCAGTTGCCAATGATTTAAAAGGGCTTCAGCAGGTTTCAAAGCTTACCTCAGGGATGCTTAAGGCAGAAATATCCGAGATATTTGATAATAACAGCAATAAAACCTTCATCGAGGCACTTCCTGATTGGGTATCAGAGTTCCAGCCTTCTAATAGTCCTGCTCATATACAACAAATACAAGAACTGTTTAGCCACTCTAATCATTGGGATGAGTGTCTGGATGAACTTACCCATTTCCATCAAAACTATGGTTGTGGTCTATTTGCCCGTTATATCGCCTTTGTATGGGAAAAATCCGATGGGCAAGGTTATCTTAAGGGGATAGACAGTCCTGATCCCATCACATTAAATGAACTGGTAGAATACCAGAACGAACGGTCAAGAGTAATCGAGAATACTTTACAGTTTCTGAAAGGTTTTCCGTCCAACAATGTACTATTATACGGTGATAGAGGTACTGGGAAATCATCGACTGTCAAGGCGATACTCAATCATTATCATACCCAGGGCTTGCGCATGGTTGAGGTTCCCAAAGCCTATCTCGCCGATTTCCCATTGATTATTAGACATCTGAAAAACAGGGCTCAAAAGTTCATTATTTTCGTTGATGATCTAGTATTTGGGGATAATGAAGAAAACTACACTTCTCTCAAGGCAGTACTAGAGGGTGGTCTTGAAAGTAAAACATCTAACATCTTGATCTATGCCACTTCCAATCGCCGACATCTGGTCAAGGAGTACTTTAGTGAACGGGCTGGTTTGCACTCAGGTAACCATAGCGAAGAAGTTCATGCAGGGGATAGTATGCAGGAGAAGCTTTCCCTCGCAGATCGCTTTGGCATAAATGTTGTATTCTCTTCGCCCGATCAAAACCGTTATCTCAAAATCGTTGAAGGAATTGCTTCCACTAGAGATTTAAAAATTAGCAAAGAACGATTACAAAGAGAGGCCTTGCAATGGGCACTATGGTATAACGGACGTTCTGCCAGGACTGCCAGGCAGTTTGTAGATTGGATCGAAGGACATGATTCACTTGAAAATCAAGATGACTAGTCAAAAAGAACGCAAGCAGGATTTCTGCTTGCGTTCTTTTTATCATTTATCAGTTACCACTCTTTAAAAAATCCTTGATACTCCCCCACTCCCTAAGCTTTTCTTCATATTTTTTAGTATTCGCCGGGCTGGAAGAGGTAAGCTTCAGAAACGTGATATTGGGCAGGGCTTCAAATCCGACCCATTTTTTGTAGGTCTCATAAGCCTTCCCTCCATTAAATAAAACTGTTTCTATACTGGGATAGGCCATAAACAGACCCCTGAAATTGTTTACTTTTTCTTCCTTGATAGCTGAATCCAGGCTGCCTTCTCTTAAACAATTTTCGATGACATCCCACAAGGCAATCCCCTTACTCTTAACAAATGACACCCGTTCAGCATAGCCCTCGCTGGGTTCCAATTCAAAGAGGGCATAGATTAACTTCCAAAATTGGTTCCTTGGATTGGCATAATACTCTTGTAATCTCAAAGATTCTACCCCAGGCATTGACCCTAGAATTAATATACGCGAACGTTCATCCACTATGGGTTCAAATGAACTTACTTGCATCATTATCTCCCCCTCCCCCTTGGCTTCTGCACAACCTGCCCTACTCACTTTAATCGATCCCAACTGTCTCACTTCTTCGCTCAAGCAATACGACATCGTGATTAAGGGATATATAAAGACTGACTTCTCCTACACCCGTATAAACACATCGACTTGAAACAGGACTTAATACAGCCCACCCGGTAACTTGATGTCCGTCGGTTGCTACCAACCGACATGACTTAACGTGGTCACGATCCCACACCTCCCAACTGGGAGCCTCGGTCTCAAAGGTAGCGTTCCCGGTTTGAATCCCCTCAGTATAAATATCCCTCACTTGTCCCCAGTCTTGAGGAGACATCTCTCTAATGTGTTCATCAATTAATCCCTCTCCTATTCAGTTTGCAGTGGAACTTAGAGATACTGAACTTCATGAAGTTGTGATTACCTTAGACGTTTCTCTAAACTGAGCAAGTCCTCGATTCGTTCACTCATATAAGCATAAGAATCTTCTATCCCCTGGTTATAAATATAAGGGCCTATGTTATTTATTATGAAATCAAGAAGAAGTTCAGCGCCTAAATTACTTAGTTCTTCATCCCTCTCGTTCCAGAAGTATCTCTTAAGATCCTCAGTAAGAACCTCTCTAACCTCTTTTTTTAAGTCTATCTCCATTTTCTGCAACCTTAATCGCCTCTTTTCATTAATTTATCGTAATAAGTAAAATCTATTATATCAAAAATTATTAAAGTATCTTAATTTTTAAAGTGGCTGTTTGATTAGTTCAATAATCAAATGAATAAAAACCTTCCCATTGGATGATAATGTGAATACACCAGAAAGGAGCTTAACATAAATGGATGATTATTTTGATAACCTTGACAGCACTGAACTTAACTTAAAGTACTTTACAGAACACCATGGGGATATTTACGATGCCTATGAGAGATATGGTCATTTAATACATATGGATGGCGGCCCTCTAGATGAGAAAACATGTTGGCTAATAAAAGTAGCACTGTCTACTGAGTGCCAATACCCAAGGGCTTTAAAAACCCACATTTTAAAGGCCATAAAAAGCGGATGTACTAAGGAGGAAATAGAACACGCCATCCTTTTAGTGGCTCCCAGTGCAGGATTTCCAAGAACCATGCAAGGGGTTTTAATTCTGAGGAACTTATTAAACGAAGCAGAAGGAAATTCACTTAACTAACTCTATATTTGTTAATTGAGAAACAATAACTCCATAGGACCTTAATATTTCAAGGCATAGATTTAAATTTTAGCCCTCTGCCATTTAGGTATGAGGGCTTACTATTTGGCCGGACCTATCCAATCCCTTGTTTTCCGTCGTTACCTTTAAAATTCTGCAACCTATACCTTATTGTGATAAAATGATATACTATATTCTTAAGCAACGGCAAATTTAATAAAAAGGAACGATTAATAATGATTAGTACCAGTGGAATAACCTTAAGATTTGGTAAGCGAGCATTATTCGAAGATGTTAATGTAAAATTCCTTCCCGGAAACTGTTATGGCTTGATTGGAGCCAATGGTGCAGGGAAATCTACTTTCTTAAAGATACTTTCAGGAGAAATAGATTCTACCAGTGGTGAGGTTATTCTTACACCCGGGGAACGAATTGGGGTTTTAAAGCAAGATCACTTTGAATTCGAGGAATTTGAAGTACTGAAAACCGTTATTATGGGCCATGCAAGATTGTACGAAATAATGGAAGAGAAAGATGCTCTCTATTCCAAACCTGATTTTACCGAAGAAGATGGGATTAAAGCTTCCATTTTGGAAGGCGATTTCGCGGAACTTAATGGTTGGCAAGCCGAGTCAGAAGCCTCAGAGTTATTAATGGGTTTAGGGATTGGGAAAGAGCTGCAAAGCAGTAAAATGAAAGAACTCAGCGGAAATGAAAAAGTTCGTGTTTTACTGGCTCAAGCCCTATTCGGCAACCCCAATATTCTGTTACTTGATGAGCCTACCAACCACCTTGACCTCCAGTCAATTATCTGGCTTGAGAACTTCCTTTATAATTATGAGAACACCGTTATTGTAGTATCACATGACCGACATTTTTTGAACAAAGTTTGTACCCACATTGCCGATATTGATTTTGGTAAAATCCAACTGTATGTTGGGAACTATGATTTCTGGTATGAATCAAGTCAATTAGCCTTAAGATTAATGAGAGAGTCAAATAAGAAAAAAGAAGATAAAATCGAGGAACTCCAGAGGTTTATTCAGCGCTTTAGCTCTAATGCATCCAAAGCAAAACAAGCGACCTCCCGGAAAAAGCAACTTGATAAATTAACGCTTGATGATATCAAACCATCCTCTCGCAAATATCCTTATATTGCTTTCAGTCCGGACAGAGAAGCAGGTAACAACATCCTGACAGTAAAAGACTTAACCGTCACTGTTGCAGGGGAAAAAATCCTCGACAACATCTCATTTCTTGTGAACAAAGGGGATAAGATTGCTTTTGTGGGCCCAAATGGGAATGCGAAAACGACCCTCTTCAAAGTTTTAATGGGTGAAATCACCCCGGATAGTGGTGAGTTTAGCTGGGGAATCACAACGACTCAAGCCTATCTTCCTCTTGATAACTCCTCCTATTTTGAGACAGACTTGATTTTGGTTGACTGGCTAAGACAATTCTCAAAAGATCCCGATGAATCCTTTGTCCGTGGTTTCTTAGGAAGAATGCTTTTCTCTGGAGATGAATCCCTAAAGAAGGCCAGTGTTCTTTCCGGAGGGGAAAAAGTACGATGTATGCTCTCTCGAATGATGCTCAGCGGAGCGAACATTCTTATTTTCGATGAGCCCACCAACCACTTGGATATGGAATCCATCACGGCTCTTAATAATTCACTGACAAATATGGACGGAAACATCTTGTTCGTATCACAAGATCATCAGTTTGTTCAAACGATTGCCAACCGTATTATCGAAATCACGCCAAAAGGACTTATTGATCGACAAATGACTTTCGATGAATATCTGGAAAATGAAGATGTCAAAGCGCTTTTAGAGACAATGTACAGTTGATTTTTTGGATAAATATCGGGATTGTGGAATTTATTATTTGACATCTGCTCAAATTTTGTTATACTGATATAAGCTCGTTAAAACTAGTGGATTTAAGCAAACCTTCTCTATTACCTAAGTCTCCGGGAAGAAGTTGGTGAACTTACCATGTAGCGCGGGTAATATTTAATTGGAGGTTTTTTTATAATGTTTAATGACAAAATTCTAAATTGCAAAGACTGTGGACGGGATTTCGAATTCACTGCATCAGAACAAGAGTTTTATGCAGAAAAAGGATTCACTAATGAGCCTGGTCGTTGCCCAGAGTGCCGTGCAGCTAAAAAAGCTCAAAACAGAAACAGCGGCGGCGGTGGCGGTTATGGTCGTCAACAACGTGAAATGTTCCCAGCTATTTGCGCAACCTGTGGAAAAGAAACTACTGTTCCTTTCCAACCATCAGGCGACAAGCCAGTATATTGCCGTGAGTGCTACCAACCACGCACACGCAGCAATTGGTAAATCGAACTAGATAGCAACTTAAACCTTCCCAGACTTAATTGTCTGGGAAGGTTTTTTATTTCCATGCACAAAGAACTGTAGCTTGTCCTGACATTCAGATGCTGGCAAGTGAACCCTTTTAGCTAAGGCAAAACATCGATACTTCAGATACTAAAGCCTCCGGCGACGAAAATGTCCAAAGTATAATTCTTTTCGGAAAAGAGAAATACTGGCAGGCTCCAAACTATTGTTGGGACTGCCAGTATCTCATAACTTTTTCTTTACTTAGTTTTAACCCTGAGGTTATCTCACAGAGCTTCAAACTCCTCTGGTCTTATGTTAATGTGAGACCCGTCTTTAGATACCTCAGGCTGCCAATGTTCCACATAAAGCAGTATCTTACTGGATATTCGTTGTTGGTGCGGTATCTTGTGTTTCGGTTGTTTCTGGTGCCAGTTTATTGCCCCAAGCACCGCTACGCTTGCCGAGCATACCCTTCATCATTCCCATGTCACCAGGCACAAATGTACCGCTCTTCATCGCCTCTTTTTGAACATCTAACTGAGCTTGTGCAGCATCACTCCAAGTTTTGATCTGTTCCTCAGTTAATTTACCATTACTTTTCATGGCCTCTACTTGAGCGGTTAAGCGTTCTTGTGCCGCTGTACTCCAGGCTTCGATCTGCTCTTCCGTCAGGGGTTCACCATTATTGAACTTCTTAACCTTATCTCGAATCCCCATGTCTTTACCAACCATACCAGGACCAAATACTTTACCATCAGCTAAGGCCTTCTCGCTCGCTTCTTGGCGATCGTCAATAAATTGCTTCATCTTGTCGGCCTGTTCTGCAGTTCTAAGCCCAGCTTCCACTTCTTTGTCCACTATTTGCTTCTGGATACCAAACATTTGCTGAGTTAAGCTCTTGATTTCATCCAGCTTTGCCGAATCTGTGGCACCAAAGGCTGCCGTTGCACCTCCAATCAATAGTGCAGCACTTAGGACACCGACAACGAGTTTCTTTTTCATAAGATTCCTCCTTCAGAATAGTTTCCGATTTCCAAGTATGTACTTTTGATCGGTACACTATTATGATATCCGCCAAATATGGTAAATTTGTGAATTGGACTTTAAGAAGTTGTGTGCTTTAAGTAAAGAAAATGTAGCGCTAATGTGTTTGAAAATACATAAGTTCAGCGGGGATTAATATCGTATCGCCGTATCTTTTCGTAGAGCCAAGAACGAGAAATTCCTAAGAGTCGGGCGACTTCGGACTTATTGCCATTCATTTTTAGAAGGGCCTTTTCCAGAGTTTCTTTATCCAAGTGTTCATGGGCATTTTCTAGGTTCCACTCCTTCGCCAAATATAATGATTCTTGTTTTTCCTCCCTAAGGTAGAAGGGCAAATCTGCTGTTTTCAACAATTCTCCTGAAGCAAAGTTCACCGCCCGCTCAATCACATTTTTTAATTCCCGTACATTGCCAGGCCAACGGTGATTAATCAAAATTTTGCGTACCCCTGAGGATACTCCAGAAATTTGTTTGCCGAAATCTTGATTAAGCCGTTCCAAGAAGACATGTACAAGAGGAATAATGTCTTCTACACGATCACGGATAGGGAGGAGGCGAAATGAGATAACATTAAGACGATAATATAGATCACTGCGAAATTCACCGCTGGCAACTTTCTGAATAAGATCCTTGTTGGTAGCCCCAATAATCCTTACATCCACTTTAACCGGCTCGTTACTCCCTACCGGTTCAAAGCATCTATCCTCCAGGACTCTAAGGAGCTTACTCTGCAAATTCAAAGACATGTCACCGATTTCATCCAGGAAAAGCGTCCCTCCGTTGGCAACCGCGAACTTACCCGCTTTGCCTCCCTTTTGTGCTCCAGTGAACGCTCCGCTCGCATACCCAAAGAATTCGGACTCCAATAAATTCTCGGGAACCGCAGCGCAATTAACCTTTACATAAGGACCATTTCGGTATGGACTCGCCTGGTGAATAGCCTCAGCAAAGAGCTCTTTGCCAGTACCGCTTTCCCCCGTCAGCATAATTGTAGAATTTCCCCGAGCGGCAATTTCAGCCTCCTGCTTCAAACGGCGCATGTCCTGGCTGACCGTAACAATCTGATTGAATGTCACGGGCAGTCTAGTTGAGCCGACCTGTTCCTTATAGAAGTTTAACTCGAGGTCCATTTGTGCCAGTTTTTGGGCAAGGTCCTTAACTTCCTCCAGTTTCTGAAAGATAATTTTACCCACGGCTCCAATTATTTTACCTTGGCGCACAATAGGCAGGCGTGAAACTATGTACGGCCGACCGTATATAACTTGGACTTCATTGGTTTCCGCCATGCCTGTTTTTAAGGTGCGCAAAAGGCGAGTATTCTCAATAACTTGATCTATTGGTTGCTGCAATAGTTCTTCTTCTCTCTTATTAAAAAATTTACAGGCTGCCTCATTAACCAGCGTGATTTTCCCTTGGTCGTCAACAACGAAGATTGCTTCGTAGCCAATATTGGTTACAGTGAGCAAAGTCTCGTACAAACGCTTCGTTGCATCGAGCTCTAAAGCGACTTGGTCAAAATCAGTCAAAGCTTGGAAAACGATTACTGCTCCTGCCAACTCACCCACAGGGCTGATGTTGCAGAGAACGGTCACATTATTCATTTGAGTCTGGACCCCGGATAGTTGTTTCGACTGTTTTAGCACCACATTCAGATTTAAGCCAGAAATAACGTCATCAAACAGGCGTCCTTTTAGTACTTCCTGTCCTAATCCAAGGATTTTCTCGCCTGCAGGATTTATCTGTTGAATGTGGTTATCTTGATCCACTACGATAATTCCGTTCGGCATGGCCTGATATACCGTACTGAGTTTAATAGCCAGTTGTTCTGCTTCTCTAAAAAGAGCCAATATCATGTCCACCTTGGTAAAGATCCCAAGCGCTTTCCCATTTTTATCTACTACTACACCCGTACCCACTGAACTCTGCTTTGCCCGCTGTTCTACCTCACGGTAAGGAGCGTCGACTTGAACAGTCACTACTTGAGGATTGAAGTGTTGCCCAATTATTTCCGAAGAATCTGCCCCAGCCAAAAAGGCGTCCAAAACATTGGCTTTCGTAAAGATCCCAATCAGAGAACCCTCTTCATCTACTACCGGTAAAGCATCCAGCTTGGTCCAACGTAAAAGCTCTACCCCCTGCTTAAGAGTATTCTTAGCATGAAGAAGAGGTACATCTCGGGTCATCATATCGCTCATCAGCATTAAAAGCTCACCTCGCTATCGAACAGAATAATGCAATTAATTCATGGTCCCTGCCGCAAAAATACGAGGACCTAGCATAATTATTCTCCTTAGACAACTGCTATTCCTCTTTTTCAGAACATTCATTCTTCAGTAGAGGGAAAAACCGCTAGCCGGGACTTGATCAGGATATTCGAGATTTGTGCGCTCCCATGGGTGGCAACATAAAAAGGCTAAACAAACTGGAAAAAAGTTCGTTCAGCCTCAATGTTATAGGGAAATTCTATTCACACTCACTTGATAAATATGTCCGAGTTGCCTTGTCCAAGAAGTTCTACTCACCTAGCCCAGCCTGTTCATACATCCTAATCTCCTCATCAGTGAACCCAGCCTCCTGTAAAACCTCTCTCGTCAGGCAGAAGTCGAGTTAAATCCAAAATCCTCACACCATGCAAAAGCTGATACATCTATCCAAATCTCCCTCCACCTCACAACCCCAGCTTTCTGGCAATTATCAGTTTCATAACCTCAGACGTGCCGGCATAGATCGTGTGCACCCGCACATCTCGGTAAAGTCGGGCAATGGGATACTCTTCCATATAGCCCTCCCCCCCGTAAAGGCTTCCTGAAAACAACCGCCGTTTACCTGGGTTGCATTCGGATTGCTCCATCCAAGCGAATCGCACTACCATTGAGCATTGGATTCTCTACGATACTCTTCACTAAAAGGGCAAATTCCTCCGGATATCCTAAGCGAGAAGGAAATGGAGTCATAGCTCCCAGTGACTTGCGAGCCTCCTCTGGCAAGGAATCAAACATCGGCGTTTCAAAGAGACCCGGGGCAATCGTCATCACGCGAATACCATGAGTCGCCATTTCTCGAGCAATTGGCAGAGTCATTCCAACAATCCCTGCTTTAGAAGCACTGTAGGCTGCCTGCCCAATTTGCCCTTCATAGGCAGCCACTGAAGCAGTGCTAATAATTACGCCTCGCTCATCCCCTACATTGGGCTCATTGCCCGCCATATGTGCCGCAGCTAGGCGTATGACGTTAAAAGTACCTATAAGATTCACTTGAATGACTTTAGAAAAATTCTCTAGGGAATGAATCCCTTTCTTGCCAAAGACCTTTTCCGCTACCCCAATCCCAGCGCAATTCACAACTGTATTCACCAATCCAAATTTCTTTACTGCATGTTCCAGAGCCGCTTGTACACTCTCCCCACTGCAAACGTTGGTCTCGTGAAACAGGGCACTGCCACCTAATTCAGCAGCCAACTTCTCTCCTCGATCCACAGCCAGATCGAGAATCATTGCCTTACCTCCATCATTTACTATCCGCCTTACAGTCGCTTCACCCAAACCTGAGGCCCCTCCCGTAATGAACGCTACCACCTTTTTCAAGTCCATTTTAAATTTCTCCTTTCTCTATATCTATTTGTTCGCTCAATCTAATCGCTCAATAATTGTCGCATTAGCCATGCCATGTCCCTCGCACATAGTTTGCAATCCATAACGACCGCCAGTTCGTTCTAGTTCATACATCATAGTGGTCATCAAGCGAGCCCCACTGGCACCAAGAGGATGACCAAGGGCAATAGCTCCACCGTTAGGATTAAGCTTCTTGGGATCGGCGCCCGTCTCTATTAGCCAAGCTAACGGTACTGCAGCAAATGCTTCATTCACCTCAAAGATATCAATGTCAGCAAGGCTCAGACCTGCTTTGGCTAACACCTTAGCTGTAGCAGGAATGGGACCCGTAAGCATTAGCGTTGGATCTGAACCTATAACACTCCTGGCCACAATACGGAAGCGGGGCTTAAGCCCCAGCTCTTCTGCCTTCTCCCGAGACATGATGAGCATTGCAGCTGCTCCATCTGAAATCTGGCTTGTATTACCGGCAGTAACTTGGCCATTCTCCATAAAGGGAGCTTTTAAACCTGAGAGTTTCTCTAAACTTGTGTCTCGTCTGGGACCCTCGTCAATTTTCATAATCCCCTGGCTGCCCTCCGGAAGGACCACGCTGACAGGCATTATCTCCCGCTCGAAGCGTCCTTCTTCCTGCGCTCTATGTGCCTTTTTATGGCTTTCCAGGGAGAATTCATCCATCTGTTGACGGCTTAGGCTCCACTTTTCGGCGATTCTCTCAGCCGAGAGTCCCTGATTAATGATCTCATAACGGGAGGTTAGTTCTTTCGAAAGCTCTGTCCCCTTAAAGGTTGAACCCATTGGAATCCGGGACATGTTTTCTATGCCCGCCGCCACGATGACATCCATGTCTCCGGCTAAAATCGCCTGAGCAGCAAAATGGACGGCCTGCTGGCTGGATCCGCACTGACGATCAATCGTCAGCCCAGGGACATGCTGCGGATAATCCGCAATCAAGGCTGCCTGCCTTCCTATACAGAACGCCTGCTCTCCCACTTGGGAAACGCAACCCATCAGAACATCCTCGATCACGGCTGGGTCAACTCCCGCCCGTTTGACCACTTCTCTCAAAACTAGTCCCGCTAAATCCTCAGAACGAAGACCGCTTAGTGATCCCTTTTTCTTTCCTACAGGGGTTCTTACCGATTGTACTATTACGGCTTCTCTCATTGTTTTAACCACTCTTTCTCGTCTTAAAGTTTTTGATCAAAGCCCTAGGCGCAGAGAATTATCCCTATATTATTCATAATATTCGGATAATAATTTATACATATCTGCTTTTTTCTTTAATTGCAAATCCTATGCCACTTGGTTTAGGCCGCTTCCCCGCTGCGTCTCCTATAAAGAAACCAAAAAACTTCCCTCTCATTCTTGTCATTATTGTCCTTGATGACGGACAGTTGACAACACAATGCACACACAATATCTGCTTTTATATCTAGGAACCTTGAAAATACACCTCTTGAGACTGGCATTGAAATTGCAAATATAATTGTTAAGCCCAGCAACCTATCTTCAAACCAGAAGGATACAAAAGCGGGAATTTAATGATACCCCGTTTTTTAAAAAGAAGGAGGAACTATTTTGGATTTCGAGTTATCAGAAGAACAAAAAGCCTTTCAGAGCCTAGCCTACAAATTTGCACTCAAAGAATTCCCCCCTTTCGCCCAAGAGTGTGATCGGCAGGAAAAATACCCTCGTGAAATCTGGCAAAAGGCCTGCGAAGCAGGACTGGTCGGAATAGCCATTCCTGAGGAATATGGAGGCCCTGGTGCTGGTTGGATGGAAACTGCCTTAATTACCGAGCAACTGTCCCGAATAGATTTGGGTCTCGGCTTAGCCGCCGTCGCTGCAACCTTTGGTGCTGAGAATATCATTAACTATGGCAGTGAAGAACAAAAGAAAACCTATCTTCCCTTACTGCCTGCAGGCAAAGCAATCTTTGCCGGGGCTTATACTGAGCCAAACGCCGGAAGCGATGTAGCCGGAACAACGACTCGAGCTGCCAAAGATGGTTCAGACTATGTTATCAATGGAAGTAAGACATTTATCACAAACGGCACAATCTGTGACTATATGGTCGCACTATGCGTGACCAACCCAGAGTCCCCTAAAAAAACACAACGGCACAGCTTAATTATCGTTGATGCAAACAGTCCCGGAATCACCAGAATGAAAATCCACGGCAAGATGGGTATTCGAGCCTCGGATACGGCAGAAATCACCTTCGAAGATGTAAGAGTACCTCAAAAAAATCTTGTTGGCAAAGAAGGCAATGGCTTCCACCAACTCATGCATTTCTTTGATCAAACTCGAATTATGGTAGCCTCACAAGGACTTGGTTTAGCCCAAGGAGCATTAGATTTGGCTCTCAAATACGTTCAAGAGCGCAAAACCTTTGGCGTTCCCTTAGCCGCCAACCAAGCCATTCAGTTCCAATTGGCCGAGATGGCGACCCGTATAGAATTAGCTCGCAACATAATCTACAAGGCAGCCTGGAAGGCCGACAACGGCCAGTTAGATCCCTCTCTTAATGCTATGGCTAAATTTTACGCCGGAGAAACAGCGGTCTGGGTGACAGACAAAGCTTTACAAATGCACGGCGGATATGGCTATATCGATGAGTATGACATCCAACGCTTTTATCGCGATGCCAAGATTTTGGAGATTTATGAAGGGGCTAAAGAAATTGAGAAGATAACCATCGCTAAGCGTCTATTTTAGTAAGCTAAACCATCTAGTAGCAACAGAGAAGTCCAAAAAAAATCACAAGTGAGGCTATTGTGAATTACACATTAGCCTCACTTATAATTTTGCATAATAATCCCTATAAAAACCAGGCAACGCCTTATACTCTTGATATGATATTCTATGGTACAGACCTAAAATCAATGGACTTGACAAACTTCGTCAAATCAAGGGATAAATCACATATCTGATCATCCTGTAGATAATTCCCGTATTTGTCGAATAAAATTCTGATTAATGGTCGGCTCGGGTAATCCTTCTGAACTCCAATTACTTTGCCAACTTCCCCTGTATTTAAAGTAACGATTGACCCTTGCGGATAGAGTACTAAACATTGAAGGAAATTTTGAACAATTCCCTCATTGAATTCTTCACTTGATCCAGCGATAATTAATTCCAGAGCGTGATACGGGGGTAAACCTTTTCGATAGGGTCGATCACTCACAAGAGCATCAAAGACATCTGAAACAGCAACTATTTGAGCGTTTATCGCAATTGAGCTTTGTCGAAGACCATCCGGGTAACCTTTGCCGTTCCAGCGTTCATGATGATGGCGGATAATTGAGAGCACCTTACCGGATATATCAGTACTTTTAAGCATTTCCTCACCATGCACCGGATGCTTTTTTATGATTCCCAATTCGTCATCCGTTAAATTTGAAGGCTTATTAAGAATCTTAGAGGGTATGGCGCGTTTGCCAATATCATGCAACAAAGCCCCTAGTGTTAAATCTCTTAGTCTTTGTCCCGTAAAACTCATTTGTAGTCCGATCAGAGTCGCTAAAACCGCTACATTCACAGAGTGAACGTAAGTGTAGTTATCAAATTTTCGAAATTTGTTTAAATCCAGATAAACTTGGTTTGTTCCTTCTAATTCGTGGATAATCTTATCAACCACGGAAAAAGTCTTTTGTAAGCGATCAACGCTAAAAAGACAGGTATCCTCAAAAACTTCTCGGACATAGCCTACAATGTCTTGGTATTTTGATTCAGAGAATTTGTGTGTTTTAGGAGCTTGAGATTTATCCAGCTCATATTTTAAGGTGTAAATCTGACGTCCTTGAAGAAGTTCTTGAATGTTTGAAGTGATCGGCTTTCCTTTGGATAACAAAAGGATTCCCTGTTTATCAAACAAGTCAAGTGTCGAGAATTCGCCAATTTTAAATGCGGCAGTTGATAAAAGTTCTAAATGAGTTATCAAAACTAAATTCCCTCCTAAAACAAAAGACGCCGAATAATTATTCAGCGAAAACATCCTATCTATTCGATAACCCGGCTATCTTCACATTACATGTAAGACCCGTAGCTTTGCGTCCTCAGTTCTCACTGAGTTTGCCATTATCGCAGAATTACTATTTTAAATTGTTATACCCATCAGGTCATTATACCTAATATATCATACACTATGCCCAAATAATATACGATTCTAGAAATTTCTCTCAATTTTCCCCTTTTAAGTGCTATTTCTGCTTATGAAGAAAAGAGTGTAACATTGACAAATTTAATCACTAATGTTACACTCTTCTGCCAGTGAGAGGGGGATTTAAATCTCCTTTCTCAGCCTAGGATCAAGAAAGTCTCTCAAACTGTCACCAATAAAGTTAGTGCCTACTGACATGGTGAGAATAGCCAAGCCAGGAAAGGTACCAATCCACCAATAGTTAAAATTCAAAACACCATCTGCCACCATTGCACCCCATTCCGGTGTCGGCGGAGGAGAGCCTAGACCTAAAAAGCTCAATCCTGAGAAAAGAAGAATCGCATTGCCAAAATCCAGCGTAGCCAAGACCAACACTGGTCCAAGGCTATTAGGCATAATTTCATTGAAGAATATTCTAAAATGGGAGGCGCCCAGGGATTTGGCCGCTTCCACATATTCATTCTCTTTGTTGGCAATTACCATACTGCGCATAACTCGAGCATAGTTGGGCCACCAAATAATTACCATAGCCAGTAAGGTATTGTGAAGACTTGGACCTAAGGCTGCGGCAATGGTCATAGCTAAGATAATCCCAGGGAAAGCCATTACCATTTCTGAGACTCGCATCATGATTTCATCGGTTAGACCACCAATATAGCCCGCAATGCCGCCATAAATCATTCCCATTAAAGACGCTAAAGCAATGGTAATTAGTCCGGCGATAAGCGAAATCCGGCTGCCTACAAGCGCCCTGCTGAAAACATCTCGCCCAATGCTGTCAGTACCAAACCAATGTGCACTGCTTGGCGCTTGAAAGCGGTTTGCTAAGTCTTGTGCTAAATAACTATAAGGGGTAATTGACGGAACAAGTACTGTAACTATAGCAATCAGAATCCACAGGGCACAGACAATTATTCCGATCGAGAATAACAAGTTGTTTTTCATGATTCGCAACAACATATTAATTATACCTCACTCTGGGGTCAAGAATTCCATATAGAAGGTCAACTATTAGATTAATAACAACATAGTTAATGGAAATCAAGATGGAAACCCCGATGATAGCAGGAAAATCTAAATTTCCAGCTGCCTTATAGGCATATTGCCCTATCCCAGGCCAAGCAAATATTGTTTCTACTAAAACCATTCCACCCAAAAGGTTACCGAATCCTATGCCAATAACAGTCACGACGGGGATCAAGGCATTTCCCAAGGCATGACGCATAATAATCATTTTTTCGGTCAAACCTTTCGCCCTTGCGGTACGGATGAAATCCAACGACATTACTTCTAATAAACTTGAGCGAGTAGTACGGGTGATCAAACCCATGGTAAAAGAACCTAACACGAGACCCGGTAAAAGCAAATGTTGCAGTGCATCCACTGCAAGGCTCCAATCACCTGCCAATAGGGCATCAATAACGTATAAATTGGTTACAGCTGCCGGCGGTGCCAAATAAGGACTTATTCTCCCTGGCCCAGGCGCTATCCCCAAATTTACATAGAAAAGCAACAAAAACATCAGTCCCAACCAGAAACTAGGCACAGATACCCCCACAACAGAGATTCCCCTTATTATCTGATCAATGGCGCTGTTACGTTTGATGGCAGAAATTATACCGAAGAGCATGCCAAAAAAAACCGCAATTATTATCGAAAAGATTGCTAACTCAATCGTTGCCGGAAAGTATTTTTTTAGGTCATCCATCACAGGTCGCTGGGTTCTGATAGAGGTGCCCATATCTCCTTTAACTAAATTACCAACATAAATAAAGTATTGCGTGTACATGGGTTTATCCAAGCCCCACTTAGCTTTAAAAGAATCTACCATCTCCTGGTTATCGATATTCCTCTGGCTTAGATTGGCCAAAACAGGGTCACTGGGCACAGAGTGGGAAATAACAAAGACTACTAACGAAACTCCAATAACAAGGAACGCTAAGAATACCAATCTTCTGGCTGTATATTTTAGAAGTCCCAACGTCATCCACCTCCTTTCGGCCATTTGGATAAAAGAAAACTCGCTAACGCATTCGCACCAAACATGTCTTGTGACGTAAATTGCATTTATCCATTGACCAAGACTCACTTACCCGTTATTCAAGCTCAGAGCCTCCGATGGAGGGCAGATAGTATCATCTGCCCATTTTGCTTTCTATTTCGCAGAAACATCTTTGAGATCGATTTTATAAAGATCAATATAGTCTGTACCTTGAATGTTATCTCGTGTAGCGTAATGACGAGCATGCTGTAATAAGACATCAAACGCACTGTCTTCATCCATCATCTTTTGAATTTCTTCGAGGTTCTTTACCCGAGTAGCTTTGTCAACTTCAACAGCAGCTTTTTTACCCAACTCTGCTAATTCAGGATTCATATCAGCCGTCCAATTGGCACGAAGACCCACAGGATTGCCGGGCAAAAATGCTAATTGGGTATTCGGATCAGGATAGTCCGGCCCCCAATACCAAAGGGACAGAGCTTGAGTGCCTTTTCGATAGGGATCCAGCGCAACCATGATATCCGAAGTTTTAATTTCGGTTTCAATGCCGATTTGGAGCAGATCGTTTTGAACCTTTTGAGCAAGTGTTGGCAAGTCCATACCTTCAACAGCCAAGGTGGCTACTTCAAGGGTGGTCTTAAAACCTTTCTCATAACCGGCTTTTTTCATTAACTCTTTAGCCTTTTCGATATTTTGGGCAGTTTTGGGATCACGTGGAGGCAAAGTACCTAAGAATCCCACTTGAAAAGGTGCAACAGGTGTGATGGACCCTTCCCCGGCAATTGTCTGCATCCCTTGATAGTCTAAAACTAAACGAATTGCCTTCTGAACATTCGGATTAGCAATAGGTCCGCCAATTTTAGGATCACGGTTCATCAACAAAAAGGTCAGCGTCATTGATTGAGCCTTCTTTATTTCAATGCCCGGCTTATCTTGGATTTGTTTAACATGTTCTGGTCCTAAGTTGAACGCTATGTCAATATCCCCTTTTTCCAGCATCATCAATTGGGTTCCAGGATCAGAGATTGCTTTTAAAACCACTTTGTCGTAGTAGGGAGCTTTACCCCAATAATTTTTATTACGAGCTAAAACTACTTCCACTTTAGGAGTATAGGATTCAATCATATAAGGACCGGATCCTGCAGAGTGTGTATCAAACCACAATTTGGCCTTATCCGCAGTATTTGCATCAACTGCATTGGTTGCCCCATTCTCCATTGCCACTTTACTGTCAATAACACCAAAGGCATTATAGGTAAGCTTGGTCAAGAAAGAAGCATCTTGCCCTTTCAGGTTAAAAACAACGGTATCCGAGTCAGGTGTTTCAATTGATTTGATACCATCTGCCAAAAAGGAACCATTCCCTTTTAAGTTCATGGACCGCTCGACACTCCATTTAACATCCTGAGAGGTAAGTGCATTACCGCTAGCAAATTTTATTCCCTTGCGAAGCTTAAAGGCATAACTAAGTCCATCCTTACTGAGCTCATGACTCTCAGCTATACCGTAAATTGGCGCATCCAGATTATCTTCGAACTGCATCAAGGTATCATAAACCGGATGCAAGACCAATAAGGCATAAGCCTCATAAGCTAGACCCGGGTCAAATGTCTCATAATCCGGATCAAGCGCCATAATTAACTGTTTAGTACCATCCGCGGCTTCCGGCTTAGTACCGGCATCCTTACTGCCGCCACACCCTGCCGCAAAGAGTAACACAACCGTCAGTAATGCCAGCAGAATTTTATAGTTCTTTCTCACAATTTCTTTCTCCCTTCAAAATAGATTTCGGTTTTACTCTCAGCCCAAGTATCATAACTCTAAGTACTAGTCCCAAATATCCCTCCTTCTCCGCAACTGTTCAACACAGATGACAAGCTGCAAAATGCCCCGGAAACACCTCCTTTAGTTGAGGTTCCGCATGACTGCATAGGTCTGTCCTCTCTGGGCATCTAGTATGAAAGCGGCACCCGGACGGAGGATTAGCAGGACTCGGCACGTCCCCTCTAAGCAGGATCCGGTCTTTTGGGTTATCCGGATCAGTATGAGGAATAGCTGAAATCAAGGCCTTGGCATAAGGATGAAGAGTGTTGCGATAAATATCCTCATGATTGCCGGTTTCCACAAGTTTTCCCAAGTACATTACACCGACACGGTTACAGATATGATGTACCACGCTTAAGTTATGGGAGATAAATAAGTAGGTCAAATCATACTCTTTTTGCAGGTCTTCCAATAAATTAATGACCTGCGCCTGAATCGAAACATCTAAAGCAGAAACTGGCTCATCGCAGATGATCAGCTTAGGATTCAAGGCCAGGGCACGAGCAATACCGACCCGTTGCTTTTGCCCTCCCGACATTTCATGGGGATAACGACTCAAATGGTACTCAGAAAGGCCCACTCGATCCATTAAATCCTTAATTTTCCCTTTACGCTCGGTCATCGTTCCAACTTGATGAATGTGAAAAGGTTCATTTAAAATATCCGCAATCGTCTTTCGAGGGTTTAAAGAGGCGCTGGGATCCTGAAAAATAAGCTGCATTTTTTTGCGCATTTCCTTCATTCTCTTGTTTTTGAGGGAAAATATATTCTCCCCCTCAAAAATCACCTTCCCGGCATTGGGCTTATAGAGTCCGAGCACAGTGCGCCCCAGTGTACTTTTGCCACATCCTGACTCACCTACCAGACCAAAGGTTTCTCCTTTAAAAAGATTAAAGGAGACATCATCCACAGCTTTAATGTACTTTTTTGAAAACGAAAAGCTCCCTTCCGTTTGAAAATACATTTTAAGGTTTTGTACCTGAACAAGCACACTGTCATCCATGTAACACACTCCTATTGCCTATGCCTATATTTTCCGCATGTCGCCAGCATCTGACAGCACGTTCTTCTGAGACATGGATCAAATCCGGAGTCTGCTCGGAACAAATAGGGTTTGAGTATTTACACCGAGGTTGGAAGCTGCAACCTGGAGGCATGTTAAAGGGGCTGGGAACCGTGCCATCAATCGTATACAAGCGTTGCTTTTCTTTGGTTATTGTAGGAATTGACCTTAACAGTCCTTCCGTGTAAGGGTGCAACGGCTCTCTTATTAATTCTTTAAGCGGACCGGACTCGACTACCTGTCCGGCATACATGACTGCCACGGAATGACACATTTCAGTAATTATCCCCAAATCATGGGTAATCATGATAATAGCAGAGTCTATTTCGTTGCGCAGATTCTTCATTAGTTCTAATATCTGCGCCTGAATTGTCACATCCAGAGCTGTTGTCGGTTCATCAGCCAAAAGCAGTTTAGGACGACAAGCTAAGGCCATGGCAATCATAATCCTCTGCCGCATTCCACCGGATAATTGATGTGGATACTCCTTGAATCTTTGCTCCGGAAGCGGAATGCCAACCATCTTTAAGAGTTCTAAAGAACGTGCTTTTGCCTCATGTTTGGTGAAGCCTTTATGTAACAAAAGAGGTTCCATGATTTGTTTGCCACAAGTGTGAATCGGATTTAAGGAGGTCATTGGCTCCTGAAAGATCATCGATATTTCATTGCCTCGAACCTTTCGTACTTCTTCCGGGGACATTTCCCTGAGATTTTGACCATTAAAAAAGATGTCTCCCTTAATTTCTCCAGGGGGATTAGGAATCAAGTTCATAATTGAGAGCGCAGTAACACTTTTACCACTGCCGCTTTCCCCCACAATGCCGAGCGTCTCCCCGGAACGTATTGATATACTCACATCTCGAACAGCCTTAAAAACTCCTTCGGAGGTCCTGAATTGAACATTAAGGTTGCTTATTCTAAGTAAATCCTTATCTAATAAATCATCACTCATTGCATGTCTCACAATCATTCATAAAATTTATCAGTTTAGAACAAGAGGATTTAGACCTCAATTAATTCCCGGGAAAAATTATTAAAACGAACCGGCCCTTTTTCAGATAGTCCGACAATATCTTCAATGCGAACCCCATATTGCCCCGGTAAATATATACCTGGTTCAATACTGAAGGTCATTCCAGTCTTCAAAGTTTCTTGGTTACCCAAAACTATAAATGGATCTTCATGGATATCCAGCCCTATACCGTGACCTGTCCGATGGACAAAATGCTGTCCATATCCCGCTCGGGAAATGGCTTTACGGGCGGCCTCATCCACTTTTTCACAAGAAATCCCTTCTTGAACTGCTTGGAATCCAGCTTCATTTCCCTCTCTTACGGCATTGTATATCTTCTTGACGTCCTCAGATGCTTTACCCAAAGAAAAGGTTCGAGTCATGTCAGAACAATACCCTTGAAAGAGTCCTCCGAAATCTAATACAACCAAATCACCAAGCATTAACTTTCTTTCACCCGTATTGTGGTGAGGCGAGGAGGTGTTAGGTCCTGAGGCTATAATAGGTTTGAAGGAAATCTCCTCAGCTCCATATTCCTTGAGTTTACTTTCCACAAAAAAAGCCAATTCCTTTTCAGAAATACCTGGTTGAATCACCATAAGCACTTCTCCCATAACCTTATCTGTTAATCCTCCGGCCTTTTCTAAAAGATTCATCTCATTTTGGTCTTTTATCATTCGAACTTGCCGCATCAAGGCTGAAGCACCAATAAACTCGTACCCTGTAAAGGCCTTTCTTACACTTAAAAAATGTCCTGCCCACATTCTTTCGTCGATCGCCGCTATTGCTGAATGCTTGTTGATCAACGGAAGTAATAAATCCACTGGGTCGCTCCCATCAGCCCAGGTTAGTAATTCAAAACTATTCTGTCCAAGATTTTCTGCCACTTCCCGATACATCTCAGGCAGAATCATAACTGGCTTGCCCTCTGCAGGCACCAAAAAGGCCTGCAGTCTCTCATCTGCTACGGTCTTTAATCCGGTGAGATAAAACAAATTAGAGGAAGGGGCCAATACCAGATACTCCGTGCTTTGCTCTCTCATTATTGCTTGGATTTTCTTGATTCTCGCAATATATCCAACCATAGATTCAATATCCTCCTTGTGAGTCTTAGGCATTTTCCCAGACTTCGAATTTCCATAATCTAAATGATAATATTAACTATTTCACCAAAAACCAAATTATTTCGCAATTCTCTGTTCCATCGTTAAAGGCCCAGTGTTCTTCACCTGCAGGAATTATAGATGCTTGACCTGCGGATATTCGACATTCTGTTCCTCCACTCATGGTTAGAATTGATCCGCTCATTATAAACGAGTATTCATGTTCAGTATGAACTCCGGCTCCTTCTGCCGGAACTCTTGCTCCCGGGGGAAACACCACTGTCCCCATAGTCACTTTGGCATCCTTTACTGCATCCTCCCCAAAAAGGGTTTTCATGATCACATCACAACGATTTGCTGCTTTAACATCTTTGTTTGTTACAATTTTCATTAAGTGATTTTCTCCTTATCTTCTTCCTTTTGAGCTGGAGTTATTTTGACAATAGGATTCTCTTAGACTGAGGGAAAGAGATAAATTCAGAAATGAAATTATTCATGAAATATAATTGGGGTAAGTACTGCTATCATGTGGACTGGTTCATCTGTCATGTTATGCCAGGTATGATCTAACATAGAGGGAAAATGAATCGTGTCCCCCTCGTTCATTTCATATTCTTTGTCCCCGACCATCATTAAGACCTTGCCCTTTAATATATAGTAGAACTCCTCACCCGGATGATTAAACACAACATCCTGCCCTTGCCGCGGCGCTAATACTATGTGAATCGGTTCCAATACCTTTCCTGAAAAGTCACCTCCCAAGCGTGTAAATACCGAATTGGATCTCTCAATTTGAAAAGGCTTACGATCAACAACTGGGGTGAAAAAACTGTTGCTTACTGTGCTTTCAAAAAAGGAGGACATCGAAACATTAAATACGTCAGCAATCTTTTGAAGAGAAGTGATAGCCAAGGAGCTGTTACCCCGTTCTACCTGGGAAAGGAAACTGATAGATAACCCAGTTTTTTCACTCAATTCTTTAAGCGTCATGTTCATGCTGACACGAAGACTCCGAATTCGTTCGTATATATTTTCCATGAAATACCTCTAATTCCTTTTATCGATTATAGTTATATGAAATATATTATAGTAGGACTAAAAAGTCCAGACTTTTGCGACAATAATACAGTATTTTACTTATGTAAGATATTGGTATCCAGGTTCACTATAAAAACCAAAATTCTCTTTATGCAACTTTGCTAGCACCGAGCCATCCTTTCTTCAAAAAAAGCAAACTGTATCGCACTGATACAGTTTGCTTTTTTTATTGTTATTATTCACTTTTAGTTAACTAGTTACTCCCTAACGTGGTGTGATTCCCGTCAGAACTCCATACCCGCCAAGGACTTTAACCGTTCCCACAAGACCTCCCTGGAAAGATTCCTGTTCGAGCTCCTTACCGCTGCCTTGTTCAACGAAATATTTGTCCAAGCTGTAGTCTACACGATAGGTATTAGTTTCATTAAATGAATTTTGGAACTTTCCTTTTAGATAGAGCCCTTGCTTAGGTTTCGTTTCGCTGACTTGATCGACGACATAATACTTGCCCTCTTGTTTAAGGCTGACATAAAGGTTCTTATTGTATACTTCGTCTATGGACAGGGAAACTTTAGACTTTGGCACATCTGAAATTGCAAAATTGATGGCGACATAGTCTCCCCTGAAAAGATCTGTCGGGTCATAAGCCTTCGTTTCGAGAACGACCTCTTTTCCAAAGATAAGGGTTGCTTGTGGTTTGATGGTCATAGCTAGGAGAATGAGCAAAGGAATCGCCATGGCAAGAAAGAAGGATTTTTTCTTAGTCATGCCAATGTCCCCCCTTTTGTTTTCATGCGTTCGAAGTAAAAACCAAAGGCTAATAAGAGCAGTCCCCCTACAATAAAGAACAGGGATTTAGGTAAAAACGCAATGGTATCCGTGTAATATCGGAAGATAGTTATACAAACAAAGATTAGACTTATGAGGTTGCCCTTTCTGATTAGGAAAAATAGAACAGCGACAAAAGCAAGTGCAAAGAGGATACTCACCAAACGTGTGGATTGAACATTGACCAAGACATCCCATATATCGGGGAAGGTCAAAATCACACCGGTCACCCCAAACAGGATGTTACCCTGAACTCGAAAAATGTCCTGCTCAAAGTTATGCTTTGCTCCATACATAACAAGTCCTATGAAGAAAAAGAGCAAAGCGACATATAATCCCTCAGCTTCATATCTTAAAGCGATTTGAAAGATAAAGCTCAAACTTGTTAGGTTAGCGAAAAACAAGAGGAGCCTTGATTTATTGAAGTAGTTAAAAGCAAGGTATGTGATGGGAACCCCGGCCCACCCTGCATAAGGAAACCCTTGATCAAAGGAGCCTAAAAGGTAGACTCCAAACAGGCAATTAGCAAAAAGCATTAAATACTTATCCTTAAGCTGAAATGCCAACGGAAGCACACCTATGGACCAGAGCAGAAATGCTGTGGGAAAGTCTCCTCCAAAATTGTACATCTGTCCAATGAGAAAAATCCCTGCTCCATAAACCAGAGTCCCTAAATAGATTAAACTCCGACCTGTCCTCGGATTATTTTCCGTCAGCATATATCCTGCAAGGTTTACTCCGCCGAATGCGCCAAAGATAATAAGCAGCTTAATAAAATGACTAATCCCATCCCAGTTGCTAGCTATAAAGCTTAAAACCCCAAGACCTACAAGAATAGCGCCAATCGTAACAACAACCTGAATAAAGTTCAGACCACCCTTAATTTCGTATGTTTCCAATATTCCAGTCTTTTGCTCTCCCGTGATAAGACCGGAGCTTTCAAAGTAGTTCAGTTCTTTGCTGACTAAGGAGAAGTTCGCTTTAGTTATTTGTCGTTTCAACCAGTTCCCCTCCTTTTATTTGACTAAAGACCGAGCAAGTTAACTCTTTCCCAATGCCTCCTATTAGAAACTGAAGCGCGCTGACAGAAATTCTCTATTTAATGGTTATCGGTGATTTCGCTAGCGCTATTTTCCTCTTCTCATAGTCACTGTATGGTCTTATGGTCAGTCTGAATTCAACTCCAGTTAAATCATCCGGAAGAGAAGGAGTTACCACAAAGGAATGCTGTATCCCTTTGTCACCCCCTCCTCCTCTAGTAGACCGACATTGATAGTTTGGGGAGATATACAGTTCAAATCCGGCATGTTCAAGTCTGATATCTTCTTCCGTACTGTTCAATTCCACTTCTATGGACACTACACTGGCATTCTTATATTGTCTCATATAGGTCACTGCGTAAAAAATGTTGTCTAATTCTACGCTTTTCATGATGGGTACAAATCTGAGGAATTCCGCTGGCTCGATTTGTGCCTGTGGCAAGAAATTGGAATCATTGCACATACTTGCAAAGATACTCCATGTCTTATCTTCATTAAGTTTGTACTGCTCACACCAGGCTGTAATCAATTCAAGGCTCGGGATTCCCGGGTTATTCTCTGAAAGCACTTTCCGTTTGGAAAGGAGTACACAAATCTGCTCATCAATTGGTGCTAATGATTCACAGTAGTAATCCGTAGGGGATGAAAGAACTTCTCTCATCAACTTTATGACCTACTTTCTCTCCAATACCTAAGTATTACTGATATATACTATATACTATTTACAATCATGACCCGGTATGTTTCTAGAATATTTCCTATTTAATATTATACTCTATTAATAATTATTTTACAATTATATTTATTCTCTAATAAAGATTCCCTTTTCACTTAACTACTGCATCTGCACCGTTGGCGAGAAACGCTTTTTCCCAATTATCAACATAAGATCCTGTAGCCCACTCAGCCATAATGACAGATGTTCCGGTCTGCAGATCTATTTTTGCCAATGGTTCACTTCCCAATTGACCTGCCCTGATTGAGTAAACCTGAAGTTTGGTCTTGGTTATGACAAGAGCCATATCTTGATTAGGAGAGGTGAAGGCATCCACTGCATCCGGAACGCGATCCTTAATGTATTGCCAGCTAAGACACAACGTATCATAGAAAATTAATTTGGCCGGGGGAACTAAATTAACATTAAAATCCATATAGCTGGGATCGCTCGCATCTTGAAAATCGTAATTTATTCTGCCTCTAAGATACCAATGTCCATTTTTACGGATCAGACCAAAATTTTGCTCATAGCCGTCATTATCTATGGAGGTAATATTAATATTGTTGTTTAAAGACCGAAGTGCCTGAGCCCTGGCGTTGCTAAAAGCAACCAACCCGTTGTTTCCTAACAGGTCAGACAGCTTAATCCCCTCTGAAGCAGAGATTTTATCCACCGGCAGGACCTGTAAACGATTTTCACCCTGGTCGGTCTCCACAGCAACAAAGTCATTACCAACATAATCAATGATCTTTTGACCAGCTCCTGTCTTAACTTCCCCTCGGCTAATTGTCATGGTCCTCTGTTGCGGTTCCTGCACTTTAGTAGAAACATCATGAGCGGAATATATATCCTGAATGTATGATCCTTCCTTAAGTTGGCGTATCTGCAACTCCCAAAAGCCACTGGTGCGCGGGAAAAAGATATTGTCACCTTTTAAAACCGGATGCAGTTTCTTATTATCTATGGCCAGCCATAAAGTCTGGTACGTGAAGCTAAAATTATCAGCATTATCGTTAACATCCGATCCCTTTGGTATTTTTAGACCCACCAAAACACCGGATGCTCCAGAATTACTATGTTCGTTGGTTTTGAAGTCATTAAGGTTAGCCGACGCTAAAGAACTGTCTGCTTGATCAGAGACCTTCTCGAGATATAACACTTTATTTTGAACAAAAGCTATGAGCTTTGCTTCATCGATTCTCATAAATTCGCCTAGAAAATTCTCCTCTGAGGATACAGTGATGACTTCAACTTCTTTACTGTCTGGCATTAAAGTATTGGGTAAACTTAAATATTTAGTCATTAGATAGTTTGAAGAGTTTACTTTTTTTATCTTAAACATCGGTTTGCTCCAAACATACTCACCGAGCATGGCAACTTCCGCCGTAAATTGAATCTTACCTTCCCAACTCGAATTATCTGCTCCGGAATTCCCGTTGGGTTGCATCTCCTGAATCACTTGCCATTGACCTTCCAATGGGCAAAGATCATGTACAGGTGGAATAATCTTGCCCGCTGTTGTCCAAGAAAGGTTGGCGCAACCGCCGAGCAAGAGGAGGGAAAGGCTTATAATCAACACACTAAACGCTCTATGCATAGAAACTCTCCCCTTTAGGCAGGGTGATAAATACCTTTGTCCCTTGATTAAGTACACTTGTGATCTCTAACTTACCACCCATTAGGTTCACAATTTCTTCGCATATTGACAGCCCTATTCCATTTTGGGAGCGAGAAGTTTTTCCCTTATAAAATTTCTCTTTGACCATGGGGAGTTCATCAACGGCTATTCCACACCCAGTATCCGAAATAGTGAATAACAATTCCTTTTTTTGCATCTCTATATCAAAACTAACTAGTCCGCCTGCAGTCGTGAAATTAAAGGCATTATCTAAAACGTTTATAAACAACTGTTTTAGCCTATTGGCATCAGTGAAAAAATTCGGTAAATCTTTAGGGCATTGAACTGTGAAGTTGATATTTTCCCGCACTGCCCTTGGAGTTAATTGTTTTTGGATGTGCTCGATAAGCGAGGCTAAATTAACCTCAGCCTTTTGCAATTTCACTCGGCTGGAGACAAACTTGGAAAAATCCAGCAGTTCTTCAACCATCAAAGTTAGTCGTTCACTTTCCTTGGCAATAATCCCCAGACCATCTGCTAACATATCCTTTTGTTGGAATTGTTCGTTCTGTAAAGTAATTGCCCAGCCCATGATTGACGTTAGGGGTGTGCGCAGTTCATGGGAAACCGATGAGATAAAATCATTCTTAAGCTGTTCCTTTTTCACAATCTCATCCGCCATATAATTTAAAGTATCTGAGAGCTTACCGATCTCATCTTCATTTGTTTTCTTACTGCGAGCTTGAAAATTGCCAGAAGCCATTTCTTGAGCTGCTTTTGTAACTTCTTTTAAAGGCACGATAATTGTATTGGCTAAAAAAACACTGATCATCCCGGCGATAAAAACTACTGCCAAACCAATTGAGATAAAGATATAGGCCGTGTTTTGAATATCTTTATCAACAGCGCTTAAGGAGGTTATAAAGCGCAAGGCCCCCACTACTTCATTGTTTGCCTTTAATGGGTAGGCCACAGCCATTACTTTTTGTCCATTTAATCTCCCAATCCATTTCCCAGTGTTTCCGTCTAAGGCTTCCTTGATATCGTTTATTGCTGCATTCCCTGTGGGAATCACACCCAGAGAATCCATTACAATACTGCCATCCTTATCCACAATTTCCACTTCAGCGTTACTTTGGTTCCAGAAAGCGTCTACATTATATAAGACATTTTCTTGAAGGGAGGTGTCAGAAAAATACTTAGCATACAAATCAGCAGATATCTTAATCTGGTTAGTGAGACTTCCTTCCAAGCTTCCATAGTAGTTTTGGCGTACTGTATAGATAAGAAGCACTTCGAGAATCGTCACAGTGATAATGATGATGATCATAAAATTGGCTGTCAGCCTGGCTCGAATTCCTGTCATTTTAAGGTTCCTGTTGCCATCGGTAACCGGAACCCCAAACCGTTTTAATATATTCCGGTTGCGAAGGATTATCCTCAATCTTTTCCCGCAAGCGCCTAATATGGACATCCAATGTTTTTGTATCCCCAAAATAATCATCACCCCAGACAGTATTCAGCATCTCTTCCCGCTTAAGTGCCCTACCAGGGTTTTTCATAAATACTTGTATCAAAGCAAATTCGATTGGGGTTAAATCAATCTCCTGATCACTCTTGAATAATTTGTTAGCAGTAACATTTAAGCATAAGTCCCTGCAACTATAAACCTCTTTTGGGTCTTTACACCCATTGCCTCTTCGCAAAACAGCCTTTACACGAGCAATCAATTCTAAAGGGTTAAACGGTTTTACCATATAATCATCTGCGCCCAGTTCCAAGCCAAGAATTTTATCGGTGTCTTGGCCCTTGGCGGTAAGCATAATCACGAATGTTTCTTGCATAGTCTCCCTGATTTTTTGACAAACTTCCAATCCGCTGATACCCGGCAACATAAGATCTAACACAACTACCTTAGGGACAAACGATTTCAGCATCTCCAGGGCTTCCTCTCCAGACGCAGCATCACCCACTAAATAACCTGCCGCACTAAGGTTAAGGGTAATAAAGCGTCGGATAGGCTCTTCATCTTCAACAACTAGTACTTTTACTTTTACATCCTTCATCTGACCACTCCGCGTATCTGTTATTGCAGGGTTTTGACCCCTGTACCTCTATTCTAAACCATTTAGCAGAGCTAAGGGGATTTTTTTTGCAGGAATTGTCTTAGTTTTGCAAACCTCCGGAAAATACTATAGGCAAAACATCGGGACCTAACACCCCAAACGAAAATCCTTGTTTTCTTAACAACTCAATAATCTCTGGTAACGCATCTATCGTTGAATTTTTACCTACTAGATCATGTAACAAGATAACAACTCGAGTCTTACCCTGAATCTGCTCTTCAACATTCCTAATTAACTGGTCCTCAGAGAATAATCGAGGATTTGTGTCTCCCGGATCAACATTCCAGTCTTCCATTAAATAACCTGCGGCGTCTATTGTATTAAAATAGTCAATATTAAAATGACCTACCGTCCCTCCAGGGGCACGAACTATTTGAGGGCGTATACCAATGGTCTGATAAATGATCTCTTCTGCTTTCCTTACGTCATCCAGAAAATTCTCAGGTCCCTTATACACCTCAGCCATGTTATGAGAATATGTATGGTTGCCGATCACATGATCCTGCTCATACACAGCCTTCAGTAAATCCGGATAAAGCTCCACCTGTTGCCCGATATTAAAAAAGGTGGCGCGGACCTTTTCTTTGTCCAATATATCAAGAATTTTTGGCGTGGTACTGGGATACGGACCATCATCGAAGGTCAAATACGCCATTTTTTCATTTTCCGGCTGGAATTTACGCTGGCGCATAGCTAAACCCGGAGCTGTTGGCGGGTTGCCCGCCTCATCATAGTATGGTCGAATGGGCGTGCCTGGTGGCCCGGGTAGTGGAGTCGGGGATAAATCTTCTTTTGTGCCCGAGATGATTATATTTGGTTTTGGATTAGAATGGACGGGTTCCTGCATTGACGTCCCTGATGACAACTCAGATAACGACTCAGGTTTTTGATCTGAAGACTGAGAATCTTCGAACCGGGTGTTAATTGCCTCTGATTGAGATGGGGCCTTCTCTGTTAGCAACTTGCTTTGATCGGGTTGGGACAAGGACGATTCTTCCGGATATTTCCCCTGAGCGAGCTGTGCAGAATTTGGAGATGTCGCCAATTGATCTTCCTTACTGTCAATTTCACTCGTTTCATTCACCTCTGCCATACTGTTAGGTAAAGGCGCTAAATCCTCTTCCACCTTCGGCGAATCGTGCAGTCGAGCAATCGATTGAGTAGCGATACTCCAGCGAGGAAATACCCCCACCCAAAAAACGCTAATACTTAAAAAGCTCGCCATAAAAACCAGACCTGCGATTTTCATTTTGGACATAGTTCTCTCTTCCTCTCTCTACACTTTATCTCTGTCTCAAAAAAAGCACTCTTTCGCCATACTTTTACAATACACCTAATCACTAAATTGTTTTTTACAGAGATCTTAATAATAGTTACAAAATGGTTAAAGAATAAACTATATTCATTTTCTGTTGAGCTGCATTGAACGAAATCTCCTCTTACTTTTACAATAGAAATCTCCCGTGTGATCTGTGATCGCACGGGAGATTTTTCTAATAGCCAAGGTTCAATGTTTTTGTACTATTGTAATCTCTTTAAGCACTTTTACGTAATTTTCTTTCCAAGTTCCTCCTCCTGCAATATTCCATCTTTTTCTCTCTTAGTCCCCCAAGTAATAGTTTGGAAAAACATCATCAACCCTATTGCAATTGATGATATTTCATTAAATCCAACATCTTTTCCGACGATAATTCTATAAATTGTAAAACATATCACGATTAACGTAGCAGTTCCATTCTAGAAGGTTGTATGTTCCGTCCGGGTGATAATCTCCTCCTGCAACGCCTCACTTAGATCGCAGAAATAGTCACTATACCCTGCCACCCGTACGATTAGGTCCCGATATTTTTCCGGTTCAGCTTGGGCTGCTCGCAAGGTCTTGGCACTGACCACGTTAAATTGAATATGGTGTCCCCCTAATTTGAAATACGAGCGCACCAAATGAGCCAATTTATCAATTCCCTCTTCTCCCTCTAAGACTTGAGGCGTAAACTTCAGATTTAACAAGGTCCCTCCAGTCCGTGCATGATCGAGTTTGGAAGCTGATTTAATGACCGCAGTTGGGCCCAAAAGGTCCATTCCCTGAACTGGAGAAATCCCTTCCGAAAGCGGTTCCCAAGCTTTCCGTCCTTCCGCAGAAGCACCAATGACGGAACCAAAATAAACGTGGCAAGTCGTCGGCAACATATTAATCCGATAAACTCCGCCCTTGGTATTAGGCCTGCCATTAACTTCACTATAGTAAGTATTAAAAATATCTACCATTACTTCGTCAGCATAGTCATGATCATTTCCAAAGTGGGGGGTCTTGTTCATCAGCAACTGACGCACCGCCTCATGTCCCGAGAAATTGGCGTTTAACGCATCGAGCAACTGATCTATGGTAAGATTCTTCTGCTCAAATATATGGTATTTTACTCCAGACAATGTGTCTGTCAGACTTCCAAGGCCAACCCCTTGCACATAGTTAGTGTTATATCGAGCACCACCATCATTATAATCCTTACCCTCAGCGATACAGTCATCAATTAGCAAAGAAAGAAACGGAGACGGCATATAGGTTGCATAAAGACGTTCAATGATATTACTCCCTTTAACCTTAATATCCATAAAGTAGTGAAGTTGTTTCTTAAAAGCTTCAAACAACTCATTAAAAGACTCAAAACTCCTGGGATCTCCAGTTTCCAAGCCCAGTTGACGGCCTGTTTTGGGGTCTAACCCATTATGCAAGACTAATTCAAAAACTTTCGGCAGATTAAAATACCCTGTTAAAATATAACTTTCCTTGCCAAAGGCCCCTGTCTCCACACAGCCGCTCGTTCCCCCTTGCCGGGCATCCTCGATCAGTTTACCCTGGCGCAGAAGCTCCTCGACAACCGTATCCGCATTAAATACTGAAGGTTGACCCCAGCCCTTGCGGATGATCCGTGCCGCACGTTTCAAGAAACGATCCGGGTTTTTCTTGCTTAACTGAATGTTTGAGCTTGGCTGTAAGAGGCGCATTTCATCAATTACATCTAAAACCAGGTAAGTGACGTCATTGACCCCGTCTGAGCCATCCGCCTTAAGTCCGCCGCTGTTGATATTCGCGAAATCTGTATACGTCCCGCTTTCAGCAGCAGTTACCCCCACTTTAGGAGGCGCTGGTTGATTGTTAAACTTTACCCAAAAACACTGAAGGAGTTCTCTAGCCTGTTCCTCATTCAGCGTTCCCTCATCTAAACCTTTTTTATAGAAGGGATACAAATGTTGATCCAGTCGTCCCGGACTAAAGGCATCCCAGGTATTAAGTTCTGTGATAACCCCTAAATGCACAAACCAATAGGCTTGCAAAGCCTCCCAGAAATTCCGCGGGGCATGGGCTGGAACATAAGAACAAACCTCGGCAATCCTCTCCAATTCTGCCTTGCGTATATGGTCTGTTTCAACTTGGGCTAGTTCTTGAGCTTTTTCAGCGTGACGTTCAGCAAACCTAATGATGGCTTCTGCACTGATCCGCATAGCTTTTAGTTGTTCTTGCTTGTAGTATGCTTCCGCATCGTTAAAGTAGTCCAATTTGTTCAAATACGCATCGATCTTTGCGATAAAGTCGTGAAAACCTAAGCGATAAATTTTATCATCGAGTACGGTGTGCCCAGGGGCTCTCTGCTCCATAAACTCTGTAAAGATGCCTGCATCATAAGAAGTCTTCCATTCCTCGGGCATTTCCGCAAAAATCATATCCCGCATAGAATTGCCTTGCCAATAGGGGATGATTCGTTCTTCATAAGCTTGACGCACTTCTTGACTGACTTTGAACGATATTTTCGGACGCGAATTCAGGATATCCAGATCCTTCAGACTATGACAACACAGTTCTGGGTATGTATAAGTAGCCTTAGGAGCCGGCCCTCTTTCTCCTACGATCAATTCGTCCTCATTAATGCAAATCTCCTTGTGCTCCAACATATATTTAAACGCTAAAGCCCGTTGGACAGGAACGGAGGTATTTCCTGCCGAACGATAGAATTCTGTGATTAACTCGGCTCTTTCTGCGGATATATAAGCTTCAGCCTCAAGACTGCGTTGTCTGAGCATAGTCACTCGTTTATTCATTCTTAGGTCACTTCCTTGCTTGTAGATTTACCTTACCCTCGCTTTACAGCACAATATAAACCAAGCCTCATAGAATATAGTAAAGTATTATAAAGAGGTGTGAGTAATGCCCAACTTTTTGGAATCAATTTTAATGCCTAAAAGACTTGATGAAGTAGTGAATATTCCAAATCCATTGTTTAAATCTCTTCAAGGCAAATACTTTGTCGGGCAAACAGAATCCTTAATTCTCAGCAATACTGCCAATGCCTGGGGATCTTTAGTCAATCCCATCGGTTCTGGTGTTAATCTGTTTGCCAATGTGTATACCATTTCAAATTTTACGGACAGACCATTTTTAGCACAATTGTGGTTTAACACAGATCCTCCTGGAACAGGAACTCAATCCACAAAAATCAGTCCTGCTAATACAGCTCTGGTTCCGCCTCCTATACCGAAAGTTCAGCTACAATTTAATCAAAACGTCAACGGTGTCCCGGTTGGCGGAATTAACGTTTTCGACAGGATAGTTCCACCAGGTGGTACTCTTGTCAGCGAAGAGGATGGAAAATTAATCTTCCCTCCAGGCGGTAATTTGGTTCTCTTTCTAACCTCTCCTGGGGCGGTAGCAGTTTCATTTACAGCAATAATTGCCTTTGGCTGGTGGGAGGAAAAAATAAAAGCGCATTAAGCAACTCTCAAAACGTGCAAGAAACAACTCTGCCATATGCTAAAGATCTCAAGACCTCCTCGATAAGGGGGTTTTTTTCTGCCCTTTTCCTAAGTTCCTCCGCCGGCATTGAGATGATCTGCATTGGAGAAGGTTCATTTGTCACATTGTTTCCCTCCACAAAGATCCATTTTCCCAAATAATGGGTTTAGAGCAATCTCCTATGAAAAGTATTACAGCAATTGATATAATGCCTTTTCATAGTCTTTTACAAAGTAACGCTTGCCTTTCTTTATCACTTCATGGCCTTCCATCTCCAACAACATTCTTTGTTGTTCTATACCCCCTGGGTACTTTTCATTTAACTCCCCACCTTTTTTCAAAGTACGCCAGTAAGGGGTTATATCTCTTCTTCCCAAATTTTCACGTTCTTGGGACGCATTTGCGGCAATATTGATAAAAATTCCTGCGGTAAGGTGGCAAGTGAAGTCGGCATTATGTTTTTTGGCAAGGTATTCTCTAATTTCCCCCGAAGTAATTATTTTCCCTGCGGGAATTCTTTTCATTGCCTCATCGTATTCAATTGGGGCTGCTATAAGCATATTGCCGCACCCAAAACGTTTGGCCATATTATTGTCATACCCAATGAATTCTAGCTTCGGCAAATCTCCTGAGGTGTTAAGTTTCTCGTTAAAAGATTTTTTAGGCATAAAATACTCCTCCTTTGAATCTTCACCCTAATCATCCATTGCTGCACTATGTCAGTGGCCATATATTATCCCCCAATTTTCACCTTCAACCCAAACCGCTCCAACCTCTTTGCTATCTGTACCATGCTTTCATCGACAGGGGACTGTATATCCGACAGACTATACTCCAGACCAAGCCGCAGATACTTATCCACTCCTGCTTTGTGGTATGGCAAACAATGTATTTCTGCTACACATTTTAACGACGAAACAAATGCACCCATTTGTCGAAGATTATCTTCATCATCATTAATCCCCGGAATGATTGCAACACGGACAATAACTTTTGGATGGTTCTCTGCAAGCCAACGAAGGTTTGCTTTAATTAGTTCATTAGGAACCCCAGTTACATCTTGGTGCTTCCTGCTATCCATAAGTTTCAAATCGTATAAGAAGAGATCCACATAGGGGCTGATCATTTGCAAGGAATCTAATCTCACAAATCCAGCCGTCTCTACCGCAGTGTGAATTTCCTTTCTTCGGCACTCCTTAAGTATCTCCCGCAGAAAGTCCGGTTGCCCAAGGGCTTCTCCACCGGAAAAAGTTACTCCTCCTCCGGATTCGTCATAGAATATTAAATCTTTCTCGATCTCAGCCATGACTTCTTGCAAAGACATCTCCTTAGCAACCAGCTCTCTCACCCCGGCATGGCAAATCCTGCTGCATTCTCCACAGGCCAGACACTTTTCTCTTAAATAAACCAGTTGTCCCTCAATAGAAACAATCGCTTTGCTTGGGCAGACTTTTATACACTGCCCGCAACCAATACACCTGTCCTGCCGATACATTAACTCCTGATCGAATCTCTGGCCCTCTGGGTTATGACACCAGGGACAGCAGAGAGGACAACCTTTAAAAAATATTGTCGTCCGAATGCCCGGCCCATCATGGATGGAGTACTTCATAATGTTAAAAATCCTGGCCATAAGCAAAATTCCACCACTCCTGCTTTTTCAGAACTAATTCAGTTCTAAAGATTAAGGTTCCCTTTCCCTAGCAGATCGTTATACTCTAAGATAAATTCAATGGGGTATAGATCTTTTAATTCTCCACGAACCGTTTAGTTCCTCTACACAGATAATAACCTTTTCTTTTTAGTGTTTAACCTTGCTGAGCGGTTATCCTATTAATATTGATTTATCCAAAATATAAATATCTATATTTATATTTTGGATAAATCAATTGATGGAAATTTAGGGATAAAATTAAGAGGAAGGTCTGTCCAAAACTCATTACAGTTTTGAACAGACCCCTTGTTTTACGCATTCTGTTCTTGGGATAATTCAGAATGTTTCCGATTTATAAGAGTATTCTCCCATTGCAGAGGAATTCAAACTACACTAGTCAGAATACAATAAGCAACAAATTATTTTATTCCTCTTCCATGTAAGGATAGTTAATTACTGTTCGCGGCACAAATGTCTCTTTAATTGTACGTTGACTCATCCAACGATATAAGTTGATTGCACTGCCAGCTTTATCATTTGTACCTGATCCACGACTGCCGCCGAATGGTTGTTGTCCAACAACCGCACCGGTAGGTTTGTCATTGATATAGAAGTTACCTGCTGCATGATCCAAGGCTTTTGCCATCTTGATAATTGCAGCTCTGTCTTGTGCAAATACAGAACCTGTCAATCCATAAGTGGTTGCTGTATCACATTCTTTTAAAGTTTCTTCTAATTTGTCATTTGGATATACATAAATGGTCATAACCGGCCCAAAGATTTCTTCTACCATTGTCTTGAATGCCGGCGTCTTTGCTAAGATTATTGTGGGCTCTACAAAGTATCCTACACTATCATCGCTTCCCCCACCAATGATAATGTCAGCATCTTTAGATTCCTTCGCATAATCGAGATAACTTTGAATATTTCTAAAGGATTTTTGATCAATAACAGCATTCACAAGGTTTGTAAAATCACGAACGTCACCCATCTTGATCTTGCTAATTTCTTCTTCAAGACGTCTTTTTAAATCACCCCATAGACTTTCAGGGATATAAGCGCGGGACGCTGCAGAACACTTTTGCCCTTGATATTCGAAAGAACCAAGAACGATTGCACAGGTAAGTGCTTCAATATCTGCCGATTCATGAGCAAAGATAAAGTCTTTACCACCTGTCTCACCAACAAGACGAGGATAAGTAACATACTTAACAATATTTCCGCCCACTTGATTCCAAATATTGTTAAATACACTTGTCGATCCTGTAAAGTGGAAGCCTGCCATTTTAGGATGACTGACTACAACTTTACCAAAGTCAACCCCTCGGCAAGGTACGAAGTTGATAACCCCTGCAGGCAAACCAGCTTCTATAAGAATTTGCATGACATAGTAGTTTGAAAGTACAGATGTGGATGAGGGCTTCCATAAAACGGTGTTACCGGCCATAGCTGGAGCAGTAGCAAGGTTACCACCGATTGCAGTAAAGTTGAAAGGTGTGATCGCTGCAACAAAACCGTCAAGCGCACGATATTCTACGCGGTTCCAAATACCACTTGAGTTGTTGGGTTGTTGTTTGTATATCTCTTGTACATAGTAAGTATTAAAGCGAAGGAAATCTGCTAATTCACAGATGACATCGATTTCTGCTTGAAAAGGATTCTTGCTTTGACCGAGCATACAAGAAGCCGATAATTTTGCTCTGTATTTTCCAGTCAACAAATCTGCTGCTTTTAAGAAAATAGTAGCCCTATGTTCCCAAGGCATGTTTTCCCATTCTTCTTTAGCTGCTTCGGCAGCTTCGATTGCCATAAGGAGTTCTTTTTCACCAGCTACATAGTATTGGCCAAGTACTTTCTGATGATCATGAGGGCAAATCATTTTTTCTTTATTCTCTGTACGAATCTCTTTTCCACCAATAATAATCGGTACTTCGACTGGGTTAACTAATTGTCTTTCAAGTTCTGCTTTTAAAGCGAACCGCTCAGGTGATCCCGGCATATAACCTTTAATCGGTTCATTTTCCGGAAGTTTAAGTTGAAAATATGCATTGTTCATTTTTAACATTCCTCCTAGTATTTTTCATATCATACCACTGCGGATTCAAGTAACAATTCTCCCCCGCTGAAGCGTTCCAATCCAAATCGTTCAATGGGCATAAAACAATTTTGACCTAGAATCTTCTGAGCCAGAAGAACCGCTGTTTGAGGAGCAACCATAAAACCATGACCGCTAAACCCTGCAGCCACCCACATTCCTTTAGCGTCCGGAACTTCATCTAAAATCGGATTGGCATCAGGGCTCATATCATAGAGGCCAGACCATTGCCGAACAACCCGCAGGTTCTTTAAAAGAGGCAAGACTGTGGTCGCTTGACGAGCCACATCCTCTAAGAACTCCCAGCTGGAATTAATGTTAAAGTCCTTGGGTTCATTAGGGTCACCTACTCCCATAATAAAACTGCCGTGTGGGGTCTGTTGACAGTATAAACGATGGTGTAGAGAGATAACCATCGGCCCCTGGCATGGTTCAACCGGTTCGGTAACCAGCGCCTGATGCCGCTGGGGATAAAGGGGCAGTTCAAAACCGACCATTTTACAGATCGTACCCGCCGCATATCCGCAGGCGTTAATCACCATCGATGCCGCGATATCTCCTTTAGAGGTCTGAACAGATGTCACTTTGCCTTTTTCCCGCGTGATTCCAGTGACGGAAGTGTAGGTCTCAAATTTAACCCCCAGCCGACTGGCGGCTTTATAGTAGGCATCCACAACGTGAAACGGGTTAGCATGACCGTCCGATTGACAGAAAGTAGCACCGATTAGCCCTTTAATATTCAGATGGGGTACGATTTCTAGAGCTTCCTGTGGAGTGATCATTTTAGTAGGTATCCCCAGACTATGCTGAATGGCAACATTCTTTTTGTACTGGTTCCATTCGTTTTGAGTGTAGGAAACCATCAGGTAACCGCCTTGTTTAAACTCGATGTCTCTATCATATTCCAGTTCTTCATTCATACCCTCAAAACGCTTCACACTGTCACGAGCAAGAATAGCGTTAGTTTCCGTTCCCCATTGCTGGCGAACACCGGCACCGCATCGTCCCGTTGCTCCTGATGACAGGTATTGCTTTTCGATAACCACGATATCCTTAACTCCACGCACGGCCAATTCATACGCAGTGGCGCACCCTGTAATCCCACCGCCGATAATCACAACGTTAGCTGATTTTTTCAATTTATTCACCCCCCGCAAAGGTTCCCAGTTTCACCGGCCTCACTGTTGGCCGAAAGGTAGGCATCAAAACTTCACCAACAGGGATCCCGTAATATTTTGCCAATTCCTGCGCGATCAGCATCCGACAAGTACGTCCTTGGCAAGGACCCATTCCGGCACGAATGACACGTTTAATTTCATCAATAGTACGGTAGCCTTGATCAATCAAAGACTTTATTTCCTCCAGAGTGATATCCTCACATCGGCAGACGATCGTTTCCTTAGTTTGCATGCCTAACCCCTCCCAAACGAATACTACGAAGGTCCATGGCCAGATCATTAGGTACGACTAGCCATAGTGTGTATGTCTTATTTTTCTGACCGCCTGACTGAACTTTAATGACTTCAAAAACGCCAAGTTCTTCTCCGGCTCTGCCCAAGCCAACTACTTTATCGCTTACTTGAGGGACTGGAAGATATTCATAAGGAATCCTGACAACCGCTTCCGTATCGCTATATGAGGCATCCACAATGAAGATGGCTAACCCAGGGCAACGGCTAAGGCAGACACCGCATCCATTACATTTATCAAAATCAAGTTTCGGCAGATTATTAATATCCTCCATCGGCTGAATTGCACCTTGCTTACAGGCTTCTGTGCAAGGATTGCAGGGAATCTCCTGAAAACATTCGATGATGGCTACAGGGCCTTTTTTTAGCCTGTCTTCGGAAGGGGAAACCTTTTTAACATCTTCAGCTGTTGGAATACCCGTTTTGTTTAACATACCACTCCCCCCTTGTCCATTAGGTTGATTATTCCCCTCAGCGTCTTTTGACCGGCGGGACCAGCACGAAGTTCGCTTAATTCGGCAAGAGCCTCCGCTTGAAGCTTCGGAGCAATATCCTCTCCATACCCCAAACTGCAAGCAGCACTTATACCTGCCAAACGACCTTCTACCATAGCCGAACTTGCTTCTTCGACCCCGCTTACATCCCCTGCAACGTAAAGCCCCGGACGAGTGGTTTCTAAATATTCGCTTCTGACAGGGACATGTCCAGAAAGCTCTGGCACGTATTTCATCTGGCAATCTGCTTGAAAGCAAAGTTCAGTTAATGGGCTTAACCCAACCGCCAGACAAACCACATCGACTTTCAGATCTTGCTCACTCCCTAAAACCGGTTGCCAGCTCTCGTCGAGCTTACAGATAATCGCACCCTCAACACCTTCATCACCATAGGCCTCAGTGATAGTATGCGAAGTTAATATTGGTACCCCAGCGCGTCGAATCTTAGATGCATGAACGAGATAACCACCGATGGTCGGTGCAGCCTCAATTATCGCTGCTATCTCCACACCTGCCTGCATTAATTGGTAGGAGACAATTAGTCCAATATTTCCCGCTCCGATCATTAAGACGCGTTTTCCAGGGACAATGCCATGAACATTCATCAAAGTTTGTACCGCTCCTGCCCCGTAAATGCCCGGGAGGTCATTATTGGGGAAGGCAATCATTTTTTCTGAGGCGCCAGTGGCTACAATGATCTTTTTGGGGGTTATTTTTAAATGTTTGCCTTGACCTTCAGCCGTTACCACTCCATCTTCATAAATTCCAAGTACTGTGGTGTCAGTCCAAACTTCAAGGTTGGGATTATTTCTGCACTGCTCTATAAGTAAATCGCCAATCTGGTAACCTCGATCACCAGCATATTGCTTCTTTGAACCGAAGAATTTATGTGTCTGTTTGATCAATTGACCGCCGGGTTTTCCGTCCCGTTCCAAGACTAGGACGCTGGCACCCAGATTAGCCGCAGCAGAAGCAGCACTTAGGCCTGCCGGTCCGCCACCAACAATAAGGATCTCAGTCTCTTTCACCTTAGGCACCCCTTTCCCTGCTGAGTCTCTACCCTCATTCCGGGTTTCAACTTTTCCACACAAATTCTAATATTGGGTTCTCCATCGACATCCATTAGACAAGAGGAACAATTTCCAATCGCACAAAAGAGACCCCGGGGACGATGCATTACGTGACTGTGGCCCAAAACTCTAACTCCAGCCGCATGAAGTGCAGCAGCAATAGTTTCACCCTCAAAGCCCTTAAGTTCCTGCCCATTGAAGAAGAAAGATATCTCTTCCCCACGCTGAAATTCTAAAATCGGATGCTCGGTGATACGCATAAAAAAACCCACTCCCCTATTTATAAATAGTTGAAAGAATGTCCTTTCATGTCGTATTAATATGCAATTCCTGTGCCATGATTTTAGTGGTTAAGATAATTCACAATTTATTAGCTTTATATATAAGAAGACTATGGAAAAAAGAGAGTCCTTCTCTCAAACCTTGTAAGTGTCACCGAACACCATCAAGGTTGAAAGAAGAACTCCCAATATTCCATTCTTTTGCCATCCCAATCAATGGGGATAATGTACTTAGGTTGAATAACTATTCTCCGAGATAAGACTTACGTATATCCTCATTGGTTGCTAAATCTTGGGCCAGACCTTCCAGTACGATTTCCCCGGTCTCTAGGACATAAGCCCGATTAGAAATTTCCAAGGCTAAGTGAGCATTTTGCTCTACTAATAGAATTGTCGTTCCGGCTACATTGATATCCTCAATGATGTGGAAAATCTCTTCCACCAACATTGGGGCAAGACCCATACTGGGTTCATCAAGGATCAGCAGGTCAGGCCTGGCCATCAGGGCCCTGCCCATGGCAAGCATTTGCTGTTCCCCTCCGGATAAGGTGCCCGCTAACTGCTTAATTCTCTCCTTTAGTCTGGGAAAATGATGATATACCCGATCAAAATCTGCCTGTCCAGGCTTGCCCTTCCTGCTGTGCGCACCCATTAGAAGGTTCTCATAGACAGACATCTCTGGAAATACTCGACGCCCTTCCGGTACGTGAGACAGACCCATCTCCACAATTTTATGAGGAAGCATGCCCTGAATTTGGACATCTTTAAAGGTTATCCTGCTGTCTTTATTGGATGGTTTCAGAAGTCCGGAGATTGTGCGTAAAGTTGTGCTCTTCCCTGCTCCATTGGCTCCGATTAAGGCGACGATCTCTCCTTTTTTTACTTCTAAGGAAATTCCGTGTAACGCCCTAATTGAGCCATAGCTTACATTTATCTTTTCTAACGTCAACATGTCTTGGCCCTCCCTAGCGACGAATTCTGCTTTTGAATTTACCGGAGCCCAAGTATGCCTCGATAACGGCGTTGTTGCTTCGTACCTCTAAAGGCGTCCCCTCAGCAATCAATTTACCATAGTCCAGCACGGCTATTCTCTCAGAAATACCCATGACCAGCTTCATATCGTGCTCAACGAGAAAAATTGTGATACCTGTATCACGAATTCTGCGAATCATTTCCATTAAGACGACTTTTTCCTGGGGGTTCATCCCCGCTGCAGGCTCATCTAAAAGGAGTAGCTTTGGCTTGGATACTAAAGCTCTCGCAATCTCTAAGCGTCTCTGTTCTCCATAGGAGAGGTTTTTAGCCATTTCCTCACATTTTGTTGCCAAATCAAGGAATTCCAGCGCTTTAATTGCTTTCTCTTCTATTTCTGCCTCTTCTCGCTTCATGCCTGGCAAGCGAGTAAATGCTTGAAATAAGCCCGCTTTTCCTCGACAGTGGGCACCAATCTTCACGTTATCTAACACAGAAAGTTCACTGAACAGACGGATAGTCTGAAAGGTTCTAGTGATACCCATTTCTGCAATCTTGTGAGTAGGTATACCAACTAAAGGTTTGCCGGCTAACGAAATTGTACCTTCGGTGGGTTGATAGATACTTGTGATCAAGTTAAACACCGTACTTTTACCCGCTCCATTAGGCCCAATCAAAGCCAATATTTCGCCCTGATTTATTTCTAGATTTACAGTATCGACCGCAGTCAGACCGCCAAAGCGGATGGTTACGTTGTCTAAAGTTAATAAACTCATCCCTATTCCTCCCGTCCGGCCTGTTTTTTCTTAGGAAACATCATTGCCCGGCGAACGGCCTGCCTTAAGTTTACTCCGCCCATTAAACCATAGGGACGAAAGATCATGATCACGACGAGCAGTAGCCCGTAAACGATCATTCTATAGTTAGAGAGAGGTCTCAAAATTTCCGGAGCAGCGGTAAGAACTATAGCACCAATTATGGTTCCGGGAATACTCCCTAAACCACCCAAAACAACAATACTTAAAATATCGACGGACTTTTGAAAACCAAAATCGGTCGGTTGAATAAATGTGGTCGTATGAGCAAATAAAGCTCCCCCCACCCCTGCACAGAAAGCACCAATGGCAAAAGCCTGAATCTTATACAGCGTGGTGTTAATCCCGACTGCTGAGGAAGCAACCTCATCTTCTCGAATAGCCAGCATAGCCCTGCCGTTCCGAGAATTTTCTAACCATACCATAAGGCATATCATCAGAACCGCAATAGTCATAACGATAGGGAAAGTTGTTGATCCCTCAATCCCCAGAAAACCAATGGCACCATTGGTAATCTTCATATTCGTGAATTGGACTCGTACAATTTCCGCAAAGCCCAGAGTGGAAATAGCCAGATAATCCCCGGTTAGACGTAAAGTCGGAAAGCCTATAATAACTCCAAAAACACTTGCTATGAGACCACCAATTAGTACCCCAAGAAGAAAAGGCAGGTCAAAATTCACAGTGGCTATCGCCGAAGAATAAGCCCCGATACTCATGAAAGCCGCATGACCCAGGGAAAGCTGACCCGTTACCCCTGTAATCAGATTTAAGCCCAGAGCCATGATTAAATTTATGCCAATAAAAAACGCAATCATAAGCAAATAGGGTGGAATAATGTCATTAATCATTTGTGAGCCGTAAGCAGTTAAACCAAGTAAACTGAGGAACAGCAGAACTTGTACAATCCAATTATTGAGTAATTTTTTCATTGCCATTTCCTCCTTACACCTTCTTATTGGCTTTTCGCCCCATAATTCCCGATGGTTTAAACAGGAGCACCAATATTAGGATGGCAAAGGCGAAGGCATCCTTGTACTCAGACAAATTCACGGTCACGCCCAGTATTTCAGTTAAACCAATCACTAGTCCACCGATCATTGCCCCTGGAATGCTTCCAATCCCTCCAAGGACAGCCGCTGCAAATGCTTTAAGGCCCGCTAAAAGCCCCATGTAAGGCTGAACTGCGTTAAAATAAATACCAGCTAATACTCCTGCGGCCCCTGCCAGGCCGGACCCTATGGCAAAGGTTACAGATATTACTCGGTCAATATTAACCCCCATAAGGCTGGCTGCATCCTGGTCCTGAGCACAAGCACGCATAGCTCTTCCCATTTTAGAGTAGGTTACAAAAAGATGTAAGCTAAGCATCAAGAGACCGGCTACTCCGATAATTACAATCTGGTAAATTGTAATCTGGAAATCACCGATCTCAAAAATTCGATTTTCAAAAAGGGTAGGAAACCCCCTAGTATTGGGTCCCTTAACCCGAACCATTAAAGACGACAGAAAGAACGATACTCCAATAGCACTAATCAGCGCAGAAAGTCTTGATGATCGACGCAAGGGTCTATAAGCGACCCGTTCGATAACAACCCCAAGCACCATAGTTATAAACGTTGCACCTAATAACGCTACGTAAACATTAACATAATTTGTCAATGCTAAAACTAGTCCAGCATATGCGCCAAACATAAAGATTTCGCCATAAGCGAAATTAATCATACCGATGATACCGTACACCATGGTGTAGCCCAAGGCAATCAGGGCATATATACTACCTAGGGCAAGTCCGTTGACCAGCTGCTGCATCAAATTGTTCAAAATCGGCAAATTTCGGCGCCCTCCTTAAATAAAATAATTAATTGGACTATTCTGAATTTGTCTTAATGTTTTGTAGCAGCACTGGTCCTAGGACCTAGTGCTGCTACAGCTATTAGTTAAGGAAACGACAGCACAGGTTATTTTATTTCTACAGGAACCTTCTTCAATAAGGCAAACTTGCCATCTTTAACTTCCAATAGATACACTGGACTCTTAATTGGCTCACGGTTTTCTTGGAAGGTAATAGATCCGGAGACACCATCATAATTCTTAGTTTTAGCAAGGGAGTCTTTAAATTTCTCAGACTCAGCACTATTAGCATCCTTGATAGCCTTAGCGATGAGCATTAAGGCATCATACCCTTGGGCAGCAAATAGATCTGGCAATTCGTTGTTGTATTTTGCTTTATAAGCATTAATGAACTTTTCGGTATTAGGTGTTGGTTGCTCAGGGGAGAATCCAGCATAAGAGATTGAGCCTTCTACAGCAGCCCCTCCGATTTTCATGAGATCGTCCCCTTGAAGGCCATCCCCTCCAACCATAATTGCCTTAATCCCTACTTCACGAGCTTTCTTCATGATCAGGGCTCCCTCGGTATAGTAACCGGAAAAAACGATAACATCTGGGTTGGCTGACTTTATTTTGGTGATCTGTCCACTAAAATCCGTATCTTTATCTTGGATAAATTCTTCGATTACAACCTTACCGCCATTCGCATCAATAGCATCGCTAAAGATTTTAGATAACGAAACGCTGTAATCATTGTTCTTAGAAGTAATCAAAGCCACGTTTTTCCAGCCTTTTTCCTGAATAACGTACTTCATAGTTGCAGGAGCAGCAATTGTATCAAGCAACGTATCCCGGAAAACGTATGGTCCGATTTCTACAACATTCATACCTGTCGAACCTGCAGACAAGATAACTGTCTTTTTGCTATTGGCAATCTGTCCGGCCACACGAGTGATACCCGTTGTTGGATCCCCGATAATAGCCGCAACCTTGTCTTGACTGATCAACTTATTGGTTATGTTAATCGCTTGATCCTTTTGTCCCGCATTATCCTCTTCCACCAGTTCGACCTGACGTCCGAGAACACCCTCTTTATTAAGTTCTTCTACTGCCATGTTAAGACCCTTCAAGGTATTTAGACCATACATTGCCACGTCCCCAGTCTTAGCACCCAGGAAACCAATCTTAATAGGTTCTTTGCTGTCTGCAGCCGGTGTAGTTGCTGTTGCCGCTGGCTTACTCGCCCCGCAACCACTCACCATGATCAAAGCGGACATAATTACACTCATAAAAACCAGGGATTTTCTCTTCTTGTGAAACATTTTTTTCCTCCTTCTTTCTATAAGATATACTGATATGTATTATTAGACAGAATCTTAGAAATCCCTGCAGTACTTTAAAAGAAATATTGTATTTTTATGTGTTTAATGGGGATAGTCCTTTTAATACAATAAATTGCCTTAAACAGCCTTTTGTACGTACAAACAACGGGCAATATGTTTAAACAATTTAAACACTTTTGTTCAAAGTGTTTAAACACCCTCTAGGCAAATAGCACTTCTTAGGGTACATTTAATATACGAGGAGTGGTAATATGAAATCTCTATCCCTTTCATTACTAATGGATCAAAACGTCTCAGTCATTCAGTCTAATCAAAGTCTTCGTGAAGCTTTAGAAAAGGCGATTACCCATCATCTAGTCATCAAAGCTGAAACCCAATTGATTGGGGTCCTTACCATAGAACAAGCTGGTATACTCACTCCAACAAACCAGTTGTTAAATGAACTCCACTGGGTGCCCCCATTAATCATTGAACCAGAAACAGATACCCTCGTTTTTTGCCAAGAACACCTTAACGACTTAGGTCCTGTTGTCATTATGAGTGCTACTGGAGAGATATTAGGAGTAGTCACTCCCTCTCTTTTAGTTAAAAGTTTGTTCTGCTCCTGGAACACTTTAAATACTTTTTTCAATACCCTGCTTGATACTGTTAATGAAGCAGTCGCAGTAGTTACTCAAGAAGGGATTGTCAGCCATTGGAATTCCAACGCCCAAACTATGTACTCCATAACTGAGGACTCTATCATTGGGAAACCTATTTCTGATTTCTTTGAACGAACAGCTTTAGCAACACTGGCAATTCTTGACGAAGGACGGCCTATTCGCCAGGCTTACCACAGACCTCGTCCAGAAACACATGTTCAAATTAACGCCTCCCCTGTAATCTTAGAGGGTAAGATTGTAGGTGCAATATCAACAGAACAAGACATAACCCAAGTGGTTCGCCTCAACGAAGAATTATCCTATGCAAGTTCTCAATTGCTAGACCTCAAACAGAAAACAGCCTCTTCCAATGACCCTTTCGGCAGAATTATTGGCAAAGGCCCTTCAATCCAACACACGATATCTATTGCGCGTAAAGTTGCTAACAGCGAAGCTACCATTCTTATCACAGGAGAAAGCGGTGTAGGAAAAGAGCTCTTTGCTCAAGCAATCCATAAAGACAGTCTTCGGGCTTCTAAACCTTTTATTGCTGTCAATTGTGGAGCTATACCAATGGCCCTCTTTGAAAGCGAATTATTTGGATATAGGGGTGGGGCCTTCACAGGAGCTGAACGCAAAGGTAAACCGGGCAAATTGGAATTAGCCAACGGCGGCACCCTCTTCTTAGATGAAATCGGAGAGTTGCCAACTCAGCTTCAGGTAAAACTTCTACGGGTTTTGCAAGATAAGTGCTTCTACCGTGTAGGAGGTACAGAGCCTCTGACTGTAGATACTCGAATTGTCGCAGCAACCAACCGTGACTTAGATAAGATGATTAAAAGCGGGGAATTTCGCGAAGATCTCTACTACCGTTTAAATGTAATCGCCCTCGAAATCCCCCCTCTGCGCGCTCGAACAGAAGATATTCCCGATTTGATACAAACCTTTCTCCAAGAATTTACGATTAAATACAATAAACCTACACCAACTCTTGACCCCGAGATAATGCTTAATTTCTTAAGGTATGATTGGCCTGGTAACATCCGTGAATTACGTAATGTAATTGAAAGGCTGGCTATACTGGCCGAGGGTACGATACTGAATGCTCAGTATCTTCCTTCTAATCTATCGCCCTTTAACACTGGCATCCCCTCATCCCCCTCCCCCTTAACCTCCCAAATTATGCGACGAAATCTCCACACAGGGGAAAATTCCGGGGAAGTAAAACACATTGCCTTCACCTTGGAAAAAACAAACGGCAACAAAACAGCCGCTGCAAAACTGCTCGGTATATCCCGGGGCACCCTTTATTATAAACTCAAACAATATGGCCTGGCCTGAGGAGAAATCGTAATAATATACATAAAAATATTAAAGCCGATAATCCACTTAATTGAGAATTATCGGCTTTAATAACTATTTCTTTAGCTTAGCTAAGGCATCTGCCAAGGCTGTATTTATCGGTCCACTATCCTGTTGGTTCTGTAAATATTTACTGACATCTCGCTTATTTAGATTCCCCTTCTCACCTTCTTTTCGTTTTGTAAAGGCTGAAAGTTTTTCACGATATCCACAAACACAGGAGAATAGTTTGTTGTCCCCATCCCCTTTGATCTCCATCTTTTTATGGCATTCCGGACACCTTGCATTTGAAACTTGAGAGAGCCCTTTTCGGTAACCGCATTCTCGATCTTGACAGACAAGCATCTCACCCTTTTTACCTTTTACTTGCAAAAGGTATTTTCCACACTCCGGGCACTTGTTCCTTGTCAAGTTATCATGCTTGAACGTTTGAGAACTGCCTGTCACCGTTGATACAAGTTGTGTTGCATATCCTCTTATTCCTGTCAGAAAGGATTGACTTTTAGCCCGCCCTTTGCTTATTTCTGTCAACTGCTGTTCCCACTTAGCGGTCAGAACCGGGGACTTTAGTTCTGAAGGAACCAAACCGATGAGCTGGATCCCTTTGGATGTAGGAATGATCTCTTTGCCCTGTCGACTCATATAGAAGGAATTGAAGAGTTTCTCTATGATCTCTGCACGTGTTGCAGGGGTTCCCAGTCCATGACTTTGGTCCATCGCTTCCCGCAATTTCAAATCTCCAATTAATTTCCCCGGATGTTCCATCGCTGACAGCAATGTAGCCTCAGTGTGTCTTGCGGGCGGTTTAGTTTTACCGGACATTAACTTAACAGAGGGGTTTTTGAACATATCCCCCTTGCGAATTTCTGGGAGATTTTGTTCTTCCTCCCCTTCTCCATTTGCTGACTCATCATCAAAGTGACCCTGACCTTCGTATACCTTTCGCCACCCTTTAAGCTTCACAATTTTTCCTTTAGCGCTAAAGAGCTCCCCGTTAATAGCTACCTTAACGAGGGTTTGTTCATATTCAAACGCTGGTGAAAGAACGGCAAGAAACCGTTTGACAATCAAATCATAAATTTTCAATTCCTCCGGACTAAGCCTAGACAGCGTTGGGGGCTGTTCTGTCGGGATAATTGCGTGGTGATCGGAAACCTTCGATCCATCGACAAAGCGTTTTGTGATGATAAGTTTGTTGCGTAAAATGCTTCGAGCTAAATCTACATAAGGTCCCAAAGCAACGCTTTTTAGGCGTTCGGGTAAGGTGGATACGATATCTTCACTAATATGACGAGAATCTGTGCGTGGATAGGTCACTAATTTATGATTCTCGTATAATTGTTGCATCACTGAGGAGGTAGTCTTGGCTGAAAAACCATATTTTCGATTGGCATCCCGTTGAAGCTCCGTTAAATCATAGGCTAGGGGAGGAAGTTCTTTTTTTCCTTCTTTTTTAACCTCGACCGCTTCTCCGGTTTTTCCAGATACTTTAGCTAGCAACGCCTCCGCTTTATTCTTATCAAAGATCCGATTTTGGCCACTTTGATCTTGCCAACGAAGTGTAAAGCCATTTGTCAAGACGTTAATCGCCCAAAAATCTTTAGGAACAAATTGTTTGATTTCATTTTCTCGTTCAACTATCATCGCCAAGGTAGGAGTTTGCACCCTCCCCGCGGAAAGCTGGGCATTGTATTTACAGGTCAACGCTCTAGTAACGTTCAAACCGACTAACCAATCTGCTTCCGCACGACATTCTGCGGCGGCGTATAAAGATTCGTACTCTTTACCTGGTTTTAAATTGTTAAACCCCTCTTTGATGGCCCGCTCAGTTAAGGAAGAAATCCACAGTCTTTTGATTGGTTTTCTCCATCCGGCTTTTTTTATTATCCAGCGTGCTACCAATTCCCCTTCCCTTCCCGCATCTGTCGCGATAATCAGGTCCACAAATTCCGAGCTTTTCATAAGGTTTTTAACCACGCCAAATTGCTTAGAGGTTTCTTTCATAACGACTAATTCCATCTTAGCAGGCAACATCGGCAAATCCTCTATCTTCCAGGATTTATATTTTTCGTCGTACATTTCCGGGTCAGCTAAAGTCACTAAATGCCCTAGCGCCCATACTACCACGTATTTTGCACCGATGAAGCATCCGTTGCCCTTTTGATTGCAATTGAGGATTCTCGCGATTTCACGACCAACTGACGGTTTTTCCGTTAATATTAGTGTCTTTCCCATGTCATAGCTCCTCATCTATTTTGTCTTAATAACATATTCTCAGGTCTTCTCATAACCTTAATTTACTTAAATCCTAAAAGATATTATATTCCCTTTCCGGGCAATCACTTTGTTCTTGTTTTACATAATAAGCAACGACACAGCTAACTGCTCCGTCTATATACAGAATTCTTTCTTATTTGGACTTTAAATCTGCCTTCGAATCTTGAATTCGATTAATACGGTCCTTGACGGAGAAGTGTTTCTTTTGGAACACTTCTCTGATAGTTGACAATGATTAGCCCAAGTGCGACTAAGGCTAATGCCATGAACATATTGACTGTCAAACGTTCCCCCGGAATCAATAATGCAGACAAAATCGCTCCCGAGACGGGTGTCATAAACTTATAGACACTAATTTCTCCTGCCTTATTGTATTTCAGAATTGCATACCATAAAGAAAATGCGGTAGCGGAAAGAAAGGCGGAATAAACCAGAAGCAGAACAGCTTTATTCGAAAAAACCAAAGTGTGAGGTTTCACCCCCGGTATTCCGACCGCAATAAGAAGCAGAGATCCTAACAACATTTGCCAACCCGTCAGAACAAAGGGATGAACCTCTTTCGAAATCCGTTTTGCTAAGATTGTTCCTAAAGCGCTCACAAGGCCGGATAAGATCATGAATCCTTCGCCTTGCCATGAGAAATTCAAAGTAAAGTCTTGACCTGAATTAATCAAGATGATCCCCACTAAACCAGCGATTAAACCTAATACTTTGCGAAAATCTAATCGATCATCGCAATAAGCGAAGTGGGCTAAGACCACAACAAAAAAAGTACTTGCCGAAGATAAAATTGCAGCTTTCATCCCGGAGGTGTGAGCTAATCCATTATAGAAAAAAAAGTATTGTAAACTGATTTGCAGTAAACCCAGTAAAAAAAGTTGAGGTAAGATTGTTCCCCTTACCTTTAGCGACTGCTGAAATCCCACCACAGTTAAAAGAAAAATCAAAATAGCAGCCAAAAAGAAGCGTATTCCAGCGAATACTATAATTGCGGAACGATCGTCCGGCAGTATACCGAGTTCTAAATAGCTTACTTTTAACACTGGAAAGGCACTCCCCCAAAGAACAGCGCAAAAAAGGGCAATAACTATGACCCAATATCTATTAGTTAAGTAATGTCTTAGACCATGTTCTTTTCTTGGTAAAATCAAGTTCGTTTTTTCCTTCCGATTATCAATTCTACTTTACTATCTTTAAATAATAGTCCTTATCGCAGAAATGGTCAAATTACATTGCTTTACCATTCCGCTTTAAACCATACAGCAGTCTTATCATAAAACGCAAAAAGAACCTAACGTTAGGTTCTCTGCTGTATAAATCCCTTACTGCCGATATCCTTTAGCCCACTTAATTATCTTTAAACAACGCTGACTATCAAGATTGAATTACATCCACCCATTGAGCCTTTGTCAATTCTTCTAATTCTTCCACGGTTAACTTCAAAGCTGTATTTGAAGCACCGGCAGCCGGAAAAACTTGGGTATAAGCTTGCAGTGAATGATCCAGATAAATAGGTATCGGATGTTTCAACCCAAACGGACAAACCCCGCCTACAGGGTGCCCAGTTGCCTCAGATACTTCCTCCGCTTCGGGCATCTTTGCCTTAGTATGGAAAATTTCTTTAAACTTTCTATTATCAAGCCGCTTATCTCCGGCCATTAGGATCATGATAAACTCGTCTTTCACTTTAAATAGCAATGACTTAGCGATTTCTCCCGGGGTTACTCCCAAAGCATCCGCCGCCTTTGCTACAGTACTTGTATCCTGAAACTTTAATATCTTAATATCTTTTTTGTTCTGCTCTAAAAAAGCAGCTACTGCTTCTACAGACATAACCCGAATCCTCCAATTACTTATGATTCACCCAACATAAATCTTCATTTAAACAGATTATTGCTTTTGAATACATTGCCCGATCAATGACAAATTGCATGTTAACCTGCCGAAGAGACTGAGAAACACATTTAATGTTAATATTATTCTTAGCCAAGGCATTAGCGGCTCTGGCTAAAATCCGAGGCATAGCAATATTTGAGCCGATACAACAAACAATCGCAGCTTCCTGGACTGTAACCGTTCGATACTCAGCTTCTAATTCGGATACCAAGGATTCAGCAAGATCTGCCTGCCATATTACGAGGGAAATGCTATTTGCATTTGTGGTTTTCATGATATAGCTAATATTATACTTTTTAAACTTCTTCATAATTTCCAGATCGAATCCCGTTTCACCTACCATAGATGTATCGTGAATTTCTAAGATAACTATTTTATCCGAACCGGCGATAATTTCGATCTTCGCCTGGGGACCAATATAATCATTTGAAATAACTGTTCCAGGGTGGTTAGGTTCAAAGGTATTCTTAATGCGAAGGTTTATTTCAGCCATTTCTAGTGGTTTAGACGCATTTGGATGAATGGCTTCCATTCCTATATCAGCAAGTTGGTCTGCAACATCGTAATTTGTTCTGCCCACTGGAATTGCCTTATCGACACCCACGATTTTCGGATCAGCTGATGACAAATGATATTCTTTATGGATAATTGCTTCATCTGCATGAAGATGGGTTGCGATCTTTGAAAAGGTTATTTCAGAGTATCCCCTTTCGTATTCTCGCATAATTCCCTCGATCCCTTTTGTATAACCAGTTGCTACAATGATTGCTTCATGAGGGTTTACGTTCTTGAAAGACTTTTCAATACGTTCACTAATTGAGAGTTGTTTAGAATCTCGGAAACCCGTTAGGTCAACCAACTCAGCAAGAATTCCATTATTACGAAGAATATTCACAGTATTGAAAGCGGAATGAGCCTCTCCTATCGATGCCAGCAACTCTCTCGCGGCGGAATAGATACTGTCTCGTCCCACATAACCGGAAGCAACAATATCTTCCATACTATTAAGATATGCCTTCGTTTGCACAACTCGTTCTACTAAAAAATCTCGACACACTTTTAAATCCAGGCCAAGTTTAGTAAAAGTTTCATTGATATCCATGGCCATACCTAACAAGTCATCCATAGCTGATTCATAATCTTCGCCTTTGATAAATCGTTGATAAACTCCCGGAGCTTTGGTCTTTTTATCTTCGAGAAGCATATTGGTTACCCCTGCATATGCCGAGACGACGAATACTCTTCCATAACGAAAACCATCTGAACTTGGATAGCCGATTATATCTTTGAGTACATTTTGAAATTGCAACATAGATGTTCCACCGATTTTCTCCACAGTTAACATAATATTATTCGAACCTCTCTTCTGTATTTCTTATTTCTGCACTATCATAATTCGTCGAAACTCAGCACATTCCTTCAAAACTCTCATAATTTAATGGATTCCATTAACATCCCCTGAACCGATTGTACCAATTATACGCTAAAACTAGCCTATGATCCAATTTTAAGGATATTTGAACATATTTGCGATACAATGTAAGGCTCGAGGTATTCCTGCAAATATCCCGACACAAACCAAAGAAAGCCATCAGATGTATGATAACATCGATGACTTCTCCACTTTGCATTTAATTGCTATCTTAAAACAAATTCTATCTTGTCAACAGGGTACACCCCTTAGAGAATTAACATTAGGCAATACTCAGCCTGTACTTGAGAGATATTGGGTTGAATTCTGTACGACGTTTACGTCGTTCAACTAAATAATCAAGAACTCGCTCGGGCGAAGTGTTAAGAATCTGCTGTTCAGAAATCCCAGTCTCCCTCACCAACTCTAACGCTTCGCTAAACTCGCCGACTCGGTCCCAAAAGTGAGCATCGCTCCCCAAAATTACCGGGCTCTTATACTTTGACATGTAGCGGGCAATAGAATTGCAATTATTCCTTGCTCTGTCCTTTCCACTAATCGTTGCAAGTGAACTGTTATTGACCTCCACAGGGACGTTCAAAAGGGCAGAAGCGTGTGCGATCTTTTCGAGATCCATCTCAAAATCAGGTCGACCTGGATGAACCATTATATCTATATAGGGATTTAACATTGCCTTGAGATAAGCTTGCGTATTTTGTTCGCATGTCCCGCCTGGATAACAAATGGGATGCAATCCTGCGAGGATAAGCTTCAGTTGCTCTAAATATCTCATCGGCATATCTAAATCCCCTTCATAGTTCGTGATATTGGCTTCAACACCAGGTAAAATTTTAACCCCGTATAACTCATCAGGGAGAATTGATAAGTTATCAAAATGAAAAAGGTGAGGAGCACCTGGCATTTTTGGGCCGTGGTCTGTCATTCCCAACAATTTAATTCCTCGGCGAGAAGCTGCCAGTGCATTTTCTGTTACAGTACTGTACGCATGTCCGCTGGCAATGGTATGGGTATGCAAATCAACTAACAGTTCCATTTTTTACACCTCATCACTTTTCTAAAATTAGTCTCATAATCTCCGTATAATTTATTATATAGGGTGATTGTTAAAAAGGAATTATCGCTAGGTAAAGTTTGAGTTAAGGATTTAGACTTAATATATGTTGGCATTTGTTTTAATTTTTATCTCCAATTTGGATATAACTATTATGTTAGTGTTTAAGTATGTGAATTGATTATTCTTTACTTAGAGCTAAAGAACAGTGAGGTGTTAAATGGATACCCTTTTATTAAAGAATTGTCTGACCATCAGCCTAGAAACCGGTGAAAAAATAGTTCGCGACATTTTAATTGAAAATGGAATCATTAGCCAGATCTCTCAAACTATCGAAAATCCTCCTTCAACTTGTAAGACATACGAGGTTGGAGAACGTTATGTACTGCCGGGATTAATCGATTGCCATACACATTTAGGCATCATTGAGGAGGCTACTGGTAATATAGGAGTCGACAACAATGAGACATCTGACTCTGTTACCCCCCATTTACGAGGCCTAGATGCCATTAACCCACAAGACATAGCTTTTAGGGATGCTATTCGAGCAGGAGTCACAACTGTAATGACTGGTCCAGGAAGTAATAACGCCATCGGTGGATTAAACTTAGTTATTAAAACCCATGGTAACATTATTGACCAGATGATTGTTAGAAGTCCGGCTGGTCTTAAAATCTCACTCGGTGAAAATCCTATGGCAACTTATGGAGCCCATGGTAAATGCCCTGTTACGAGAATGGGCATCACCGGGTTAATAAGAGATATATTTATGAGAGCTCAGGATTATTTAGAATTAAAGAAGTCAGGCAAGCTAGATTACAGGGATATCCGTTTAGAAGCAGTAATCCCTGTATTAAGTGGCGATATTTCGTTGCGAGCTCACGCTCATAGAGCAGACGATATTGTTACTGCTGTGAGAATTGCCGAAGAGTTTAAGATTAAAAAGCTTGTGATTGAACATGGTACAGAGGCCCATTTAGTTGCTGATTACTTAGTTGAAAGAAATATTCCCGTTGCATTTGGCCCTATGCTTACCCCTCGAATCAAGATGGAGCTGAAGGCTAGAAATTACAATTCAGTGTTGAAACTAACGGAAGCGGGTGTTAAAGTTTCCTTAATCTCAGATCATCCGTACAATTCCATCGATCAACTAAGAACTGTGGCAGGACTTGCTATCTCCGAAGGTCTTTCCGAACTGGACGCGTTAAGATGCCTGACAGTCCATCCAGCTGAATTGCTGGATTGCGACAATCGAATAGGGAAGCTTCAAGAAGGATTTGATGCTGATATCGCCATCTATACTGGTGACCCTTTCAACACCATGTCCAAAGTTATGTTGACCATGTCCAGTGGAAAAATAGTCTATCAAAAGGACTAAGTATATTAAATAAGTGAGAGGCTGAAACAAACCATTAAGTTCATTTCAGCCCCATTTTATTCGAGTTGTATAACAAGAGGATCGTTCAAACTTCTTTTGTTAGCGGATCACTTCATACTAACTTCATTAAAATAGCGACTTGAATTTGCTAAAATAAAAAGTGGATTCCGCAAGTAATCAATTGGGTACAAATCATCTCTTGCAGAAATGAGTGCCATAATCTTAGCAACCTTTGTTGAAGGATCAATCGTTAAAATGACAAAGGCATCTTTTTTTGCAGATAAAGGATAAATAACATTGTTTTTATTAAAAACATCATGGTGTGCATCCAAGGTAAGAACTCTAAAATCACAATTACGCCAACGAGTATCATAAAGTTTAAAAGCCTGATGGGCAACCAGAGTTAAAAAGATATCCTCGGTCAAAGATAGTTCGATTCCCATCATATAACCTTCACCATCTAGATCATTCCAATATTCACAATGAAACGCCTTATCAACAGCCTCTCTATATGTCTTCGTGGCCAAACGCATTTGACTCAAACTTTGGCCCATGCTGAGCCATTTAATTCTTGGAATGTTAAGAGTGTTCACATCATAGTAAAGCCCGATATCACTTTTTTCGAGGGTATAGTCGTCAACAGTTTCATTAGGCATTAGGTAGATATAGCCCATTTGCATGTTATTATCGCAGGTAATAAGCAAGGAACATCCCCCCCTAAGCTTCGAATTCCAGTCTCATTATTCTTATATTGATTCTGCGCAGTTGTACCTTTTTCCTCTATCTTCAATGATACAATATTCGACATACCTTTACAACTCGGTAGTTTACAGTAACTAGAGTCATAACAGAGTAATCATGGCAGGACTAAAATTGGGTTATTGAACTGCTAAATGAGATACTCCCTCTTATTAGACGAGCAGCTATCAACTATGATATTCTTAGTTAATCTCCACACGCGGAAATATACTGTCAAAGGAGTATTGTATGTCTCGTTTTATTCTCACTGAACAAATAATTCTAGATCTGGCAGATAATGATCGTGTATATAGAAAGGGCCTGTCTTATTACATGGCAGGCAGAGTGATAAATTTCTCCTTTTCACCCGATAAAGGGCTTGTTAATGCTTCAGTCGTAGGCGGTTTACGATACGTAGTACAAGTTGCCTTTGAACGTGAGGGCTCGATTCGCTCTTACCGTTGCACCTGCCCCGCCTTCACAGACTATCCAGGAGCATGCAAACATGTTATAGCTGTACTGAAGGCTTCCCAAGCAAAATTACCCGTTGCCTGGCCGGCTCCCATCGCCCTGAACCATGTTGTTAACGACCTTCTTGCTGCCTTCGCCAATCATCCCCAGGAGACCCTCTTGGATAAGTTAACTATGAACGTGGAACTTCAAACTATGCCTAACCACAGGCTTTCTACTCATCTGCAACTGAAATTGGGTCTTCAACGCCTCTATGTTGTTAAAGACATCGGACAATTACTTAAGGCTATTAAAACAGGACAATCACTGGAATTTGGCAAGCAATTTACTTTTGAACCTGCAAGGCAGATCTTTAAAGAAGAAGACCGCGCAGTGATTACTATGCTGCAGGAAATGTTTGACCAGCATACAGCCTTAACTGAAATGCAGGGCCCGTATTATTCCACAGCGGTGTTAAACCAAAAAGCATTGCCTTTAACTGGCTATTACCTAACCAAATTTTTAGACGCCCTGGGGGACAAAATGTTTCTTTGGGGAATCGGATCCAGTCCTCTAGAGCCCACCCAGATTGTTCGGGATGGGTTACCCATGGAATTCTCTTTACAGTTACAAGGTCAAGATCTCGCTTTAGCCCTGGAAACGGACGAGGTGCCCCTTCTGCTTACGCAAGATGGCAATTATTACGCCTACCAAAATAAAATTTACCAAGCCTCTCTCACTCAGAAGGACCTGCTCCCTCCAATTATAACTGCACTTCGTGAAGGGGCTAAAACCCATATTCTTATACCCTCAGCTCAGAAGGAGTTTTTCGCCTCAGAAGCCTTACCTTTGATTGGAAAACTGGGGCAAGTTTCAATCGATCCCCTCCTTGAAGACAAATTCGCCCATCAGGATTTACAAGCTAAGATCTATCTTGATCGCGCATTAGATATGGGTATTACAGCCCGCTTAGAATTTCACTATGGGAATACCATCATAAACCCATTTGCTTCAACTCGAGAAACCGTCAATGATTTCGATGCCAATGATATCATTCTTATTCGTTCTGCAGAAAAGGAACGCAGAATTATAAGTATTCTTGAACATGCTGATTTTACAGTCTCTAAAGGAAGCATCCACCTTGAAGAGGATGAGAAAATCTTTGAATTTACCGTTAACTGGCTTCCCCAACTCCGGGACCTGGCCGAACTATACTATTCTGATCAATTTAAGCTGAAAATACGTACTGCAACCACCTTTTCTGGTCATGTTCGGCTAGATGAAACTTTAGACATATTGGAAATCTCCTTCCAATATAATGATATCCCCCAAGATGAATTGGCCAGCATTTTCGACTCCCTCCATTTAAAGAAAAAATATCATCGCCTTCGTGACGGTTCATTCCTCGACCTGAATCAGCCAGAATTAACAACGGTTGCTGAACTCTTAGATAACTTAAACCTTGGTGCCGATGATCTAAACAAGAAACTGCTCAATTTACCCAAATACAGAGCAATGTACATAGACAGTTTTTTACGTCAGGCTAACCTGCCGGGAGTACAGCGAAATAAAGCCTTTAAGCAATTGGTGCAAAGCATTCTCGAACCCCAAGATGGAGAGTTTGAAATCCCTGAAGAACTACAAAATATCTTAAGAGATTATCAGAAGACCGGTTTTAAGTGGTTGAAGACTTTAGCCTCATTTGGATTAGGCGGTATCTTGGCTGATGATATGGGCTTGGGAAAGACCCTGCAAGTCCTCTCTTTTATTTTGTCAGAAAAACCAACCGCCAAAGGACCGGCACTCGTCATCGCCCCTACCTCTTTGATCTATAATTGGCAAGAAGAAGCAAAGAAATTCACTCCCGCCCTGCGAGTGCTCGTCATAGAAGGTGCTCCCCAAGAAAGACAGGCTCTCCTGAAGAATTTAGAAACCCATTGGGACTTGGTGGTTACTTCCTATCCCATACTGCGGCGAGACATTGATGAATTTGCCAAGGTTGAGTTTTCATACTGTTTCTTAGATGAGGCACAACATACTAAAAATCCTCAAACACTCAATGCTAAATCAACTCAACAAATTAAAGCTAAAGGGTATTTTGCTTTAACGGGAACACCCATTGAAAATGCTCTTTCCGAACTCTGGTCCCTCTTCAATTTCGTAATGCCGGGATATCTCCTTACTCTCCAAGAATTTCGAAAGCAATATGAAATTCCAATTATCAAAGGCGAGAACCCTGCCGTCATTACTGAATTAAGTCGGCATGTTAATCCCTTTATTTTACGACGTCTAAAAAAGGACGTACTAAAAGAGCTTCCAGACAAGATCGAAACCCAACTAAATGCTCCTTTGACAGAAGAACAAAAAAAGCTATATGTTGCTTATTTACAAGAAGCAAAAAGCAAAATAGCCCAAGAAATTGCTACTATGGGTTTCAACAAAAGTCACATGAAGATTCTGGCGGCCCTGACCAGGCTTAGACAAATTTGCTGTCATCCTTCAATGTTCATCGAGAATTACACTGGTGAAAGCGGTAAAATGTTGCTTTTGCAGGAAATCCTCACGGATGCTCTAGACAGCGGCCACCGCATTTTAATATTTTCTCAGTTCACAACTATGTTAGATATTATTCAAAGCCATCTCATTTCCGAGAATATCGAGCATTTCTATCTTTCGGGTTCTACTAAAGCAGTTGAACGTTTGAACATGGCCAATTTATTTAATTCCAATCAAGGCAAGGTCTTTCTGATTTCCCTAAAAGCTGGCGGTACAGGATTAAACCTGACGGGAGCGGACATGGTTATTCACTACGACCCATGGTGGAATCCCGCCGTTGAAGATCAAGCTACAGATCGAGCTCACCGCATTGGCCAAAATAACGCTGTCCAAGTGATTAAACTTATTACCCAAGGAACCATCGAAGAAAAAATTAACGTCTTACAAGCAAGGAAAAAGAAGCTGGTTGATTCAGTTATTCAGCCTGGAGAAACCATGCTCTCCAAGTTAACAGAAAGTGAGCTGAGAGAGCTCTTCGACATACCTTGATGCTCAAATGATAATATAATCACTATTGGACATAACTAACTACTTTTTAAGAAGGAAAAGCTGTATAAAAAATCGTCCCACTGCTCCCTGTTTTAAATTCGAAACCAGCTCCATGTCTTTGAGCAATACCAATAGATATTGCCAGCCCGAGGCCTGTACCACTGTCTTTTGTTGTGAAAAACGGAGTACCTATTTTTGCTTGTACTTCTTGAGGAATGCCTTTGCCTTGATCCTTAATTTCTAAAACAACTTTATCTTCTTTTAAATAAGTGCTAATCGTAACACATCCCTGTTCTGCAGTGGCTTCTAAACCATTGCGAACTAAGTTCAAAATAAGTTGTTTTATCTCATTTTCATTGACCAAAATATCCGGCACCAGATTTAAATCTACATTTACTTCCTTATTATTGTTATAGGCATCTGCCTGGATCATAGGTAAAACTTTATTAATAACTTCATTAATATTCTGGCGCATGATGTTATCTGAGTTTTCTTTAGCCAAAGATAAAAAGTCTGTTATTATTGTATTGGCACGATCAATCTCAGAAATCATCAAATCTATGTATTCCTTATCATTTATGTATTGAGGTTTTGCACCAAAAAACTGCAAAAAACCTTTAACAGTCGTTAAGGGATTTCTTATCTCATGGCTGATTCCAGCCGCTAACTGTCCAATCAGATTAAGCCTTTCTAATCGATTAAGTTCTTGTTGCTGCCGTTTCGTCTCCGTAATATCTCTAAAAAACACTGTCAAACCTTCGTTATAGGGGTAAGCATGAAATTCATGGTTTTGATCAGGATTTGCTAAGCCTTCTGCTTCCCAATGAACTGATTTATTTTGAGACATTGCTTCGTATATCTTATCGTAAGTTACAGAACCTTTAATTTTTGGGAATATTTCCCATATGATTTTTCCTATAAGTTCAACATTATTCCCTCCAATAAACTTTTGTGTTTCCTTGTTGACAAAGATAAACTGCGCATTGCGGTCTAATGCATAAAACCCGTCTGAAATCCCTTCCATAATTTTAATTATGTTAAGTTTTGATGCTTCTAAAGCTGCGTTTATTTGTTTTAAATCATCTGTAAAACAAGTTATTTTATTTAAAACAGGTTTCAATTCCGGTAATTTATTTATAATATTTTCATGTTCACAATTATCATTTATTATAATTGCACAAAATCTTTCTAAATATAATTTAATCTGCTTCATATGATTTCTAATTGAAATTATAATCAATATCGATAAAGTTAAAGATAGTATTACTATTACACTTAATTCATTAAATGACGTCAATACTAAATCAGCATCCTGAGCATAGGCCCATACATAACCTACTATTTTTCCCTGGTCATATATTGGTAGGATAGCCTTAATTACCTCGTTACTTTTTGATATGATATTGAATTCACTCAATGATAGCATTTCAGGGCGTATTTGCTTAAATGAAATAGCATCAATAGTTTGATTTTTAATGACTAAATCTAATTCTTTATCATAATAACCAATAACATAGCTATCATTTCCATTAATAACTGACTGGATGATTTCATTTATTTTTAATACTTTATTATCCTTCGTTAAGCTCTCATCTCTTTTTAACTCTTCTATAGTGGAAGTCCGAGATTGTATTTCTGTTTGAACTCTTGAAGCATTTAATAATAAGTCGTAATTAAATTTTAGGCCTTGTTTCTCCCAGAAACTTTGCCCATAAAAAAGTATAAACAAAATTAGAAAAGCAAAAATGCTAAATATAACTTTGAATAAGGTCAATTGAATTATAGATTGCCTTTTATAAATATATTTGAAATTAAAAACCATCAAATTTATCCTCCAGCTGTCCAAATAAAAAAAGTTTCCAAAGAGTTTTGCCGAAATATTAAAAGCTGGGATATCCATCCCAGCTTTTAATATTGTTAGCTACGAAATGTGATTACTCCAGGTTCTAAACCTTCTATTTATCTTTGCAACGATTTGGGAGTTTTTGGTTGATATGCCCAAAATGTGCACGCAAAGACGGAGGACGCACTAGCTAAAATCATTAATAGCGAAGCAACTATGGAGAAAACATATTTTTTCATAAAATAATTACTCACCTCCTCACTTATTAAAAACAGGCAGTAAGGTGATGCTTTGATAAACCACACCTAATACTGCACTAACAATTACCAATTCAGAGTCTACTAAAGCAACTACTAAAAAGGAGATAATTACAAAAAGCATAGAAAAAATCTTCAATCTATATTTGAAACTAGTGGACTTAATCGGCTTTGATTCACTGTCTACAGGAGCTAAGAAAGCTACTGTTAACAATGAAATCAATAAAAGAAAAATTAGAATTTGCCTATTAGTTAAATCATATTCCACAACTTTTTTAGTTGAAACCCCCAAAAAACTATAAACTATAGTACCAAAAGCCAAACACTTGAGAGGAGTATCAAAGTGCGCTCCTCCTGATACTCTTCTTAATGAGCTACCGAAAAAGGCCGCAATAACCGTCGGCATTAAAGCATTTAAAGAATATCCTAAAAGTATAAGAAAAAAAGAGCCTAAGACAAATAGCAGTGCAGTTTCAATTGCGTATGTTATAATTTCCTTCTTATCATCATTATAATTTAGTTCACGTGTTATTAGTTCAGAAAGTTTATTACTAATGTTTTCAGTAAAATGCATTTATCCTACCTCTTTTCGAATAAGTTTATTTATTAAAAAGGCGAAGATAAACATAATAAATACTTGAGGTTCTGTTATCATAATCCTTATTACTAAGTTTTCAAATAGTGTTTCAGGAGTCACTCCAAAAACTGGCATTAGTAGTGATAGACAAACAAATTCGATGATTACTAACACTAAGATACTTAATAGACTTGCTATTAGGGACAAACTAAAATCTCCATTGCCAAACAAAATTAAGGCTAATAACAGAAAAATCATTTGGATAATAGTATGAATCCCAAAAGGCAAGGTAAACATTCTCAAAACATACGAAATAAATGCTAAAGCTATCCCAAGCAGAATAATTTTTTTCCATCCCATGGGTATCTTTGCAATTACAAAAGCTAAAGTGACTACTGCGATTACTTCAGGTATACCTTGTACGAGAAATGCAATAAATGGAATATCTATGAATTAACCCCCTCTCCCACATTGCATGAATAAATAGGACCTAGCGAAACATAATTGGCACCTTTTCCATAAGCAAGGAACTTACGCTAAAAGCCTTCCCTCTTAGCAGTTCAAGTAACTCGTTTAATGTATGATTTATTCAAAAGTAAAGCTGCGCTAAATAAAAGAAGGACGTGTATTTCTCCTATTCCAATTCTTACAACTATGTTTGTAAGAAAAATTTTGGGTGTTATATTAAAAACACCCAAAAACAATGATAAGCAAGCACACTCAAATATAGCTAAAATTAAGTAGCTTAAAACACTTGCCATAAAGGATAGGCTAACATCCCTTTTACTTAGTTTAGTTAGACACATAAATAATAAAAACATTACCAAGATAGTATGAATTCCAAAAGGGATAGGACACAATCTCACTGTATAAGCACTAAAAGCTAAACATGTACCAATAAAAAAAATTCTATCCCACTTTATAGGGACCTTTGCAATTATAAATGCTAAAGTTGTAACTGCCGCTTGTTCTGGAATTCCTTGTATAAGCAAAGAAATGAATGGAATCTCAATAGATCATTTCACCCCTCTATTTAAAATTCTGAATAAACTTGCCAGCCATTAGTTGCTCTATAACGTCAACATCCATTTATTAATTATTACACACTCTAAGTGTCGAATTCGCGTAAATCTTGTCTATCTAAGCATTGAAATTTTAAAAAATGTATACTCCAAAGCAAAAAAGCTTTGGGGTATACATTTTGTATATGAACTTATTCTAAGAACAGGATTCTACATGCAACGCCCTGCTCTATTTCCAAAATTCTTATTGAAACCACCCTTGACTAGGTTGGCCTTGCTGCATTTGCTGACCCTGCTGTTTTTGACCTTGGCCTTGACATGACCTTGCTGTGAGTTTTGACTCATTGTTTGAAGTTGTTGCTGTTGTTGTGACTGGGCCTTAAATTGAGTCATATGTTGAACTAGTTGATTTAATTGTTGTTGTCCCTAATTATAAACGCTAAAATAAAAGTGAGCCAAAAATAAGAGTAACGCCAGGAAAAAAGTGAGCCACTTCTTATAAAAAACCTGTATAGTTCAGATCAGTAAGAAGCTGACGTACAGGGGTGAAAGGGTGTCAATAGAAGTGGATGTTTATAAAAAGATACGCTATCTACATGAGCATGAAGGCAAGTCACAGAGGGATATAGCAAAATTGCTTGGGATATCTCGCAATACGGTTAAGAAATACTGTGAGGGATCACTGGTCCCATGGGAACGGCAAGGAATAAGTGGTCGTCAGAGGTATGTGGTAACCG
>NZ_FQXJ01000012.1 GCF_900129935.1 Desulfosporosinus lacus DSM 15449
ATATGCTATACGGTTTCCTGATTTGCCCGGAACCAATAGTCAGGGCAACGATCTTGCAAACGCTATTTATATGGCACGTGATGCCTTAGCGACTTGGTTAGATTATCTCATAGACGAAAATGAGGTCATCCCAAATCCGTCAAGGGCAAGGGATATTCCTTTAGATGACGGACAGTTTACGACAATGATAGATATCGATATGACAGCCTATCGCCGGCATAAGAGTTCAAAGGCTGTAAAGAAAACACTATCGATTCCCTCATGGCTTAATGAAGAGGCGGAAGCTCACAATGTGAATTTCTCAGCCATTCTTCAGGAAGCCTTAAAAGAACATTTAGGAATTCAAACAAATCATAAATAATAAATAAGCAGCCTTAATCGGCTGCTTATTTTCCTTTGTGCGCCACGCATGGCGATTAACATAAGAAAAAATTTATAATATTATTTCCTTAATTTCTTTAATAGTTAAACCTTGTTCTTCTTTCATTAAACGAATTTCCTCTAGCCGTTCAATAGCTCGAACTCGCGGATATTTTCTAGCCATTCTCGTATCCTCTTGTTCAAATGGAAGTAATCCCTCTTCTGTATAATATTTAATAGTGCTGTATCGAACTCCAGAGAGTTGCACGAGTTCACTCATACCCACATACTCCGAAGCTAATATTATATCTAGATTTCTTCTTCTCCCCATTTTTATCTCCTATGTTGTTGCAGCACAAGCAGCAATTAATACATACCTATTTCATGGTCTTGGATTGCTTTCTCAACTTCTCTCCAGTAGGTGTTGAATTTGTAACAGTAATAGTATCATTGTCTTCAAATTTAATTTTGCCATCGATCAACAATTCTACGAAACATGTCATTACTGTATATAATGGAATATACTGGCGAAAAATTGATTTTAGTCTGTTTGTATCACGGTCTAAAGCTAGTAAAGCAAATTCTTGAGGAATGGATAAATTGTTTAACATGATGTAAACCCCTTTCAGAAACTTTACTTATTACTTACTACTTATTACTTGCTATATAGCAATTGATTAAATAAGTCAAATGTATGGAATCAATAAAAATAAGGAGGGAACTGCCGGGATCGCAGCGAATGGATATGGAGGATATTTCAGATCATGGAGGCTCAGCTTCCGGAAAGGATAGTAGGATGTCGAAGAAATATATTATGTTAAGACCTGAAGAAGAGACTGCAGCGGAAGCGGAATCAACTCTCAAAGAGATGATTTGCTTTGGGGAAAATTCCAGTAATTATCGCTTTCCGGATATGGAGGTCAATGATGAGAATCAAAACAAATTGCAGAAGCTGGTAGATGAATACAGCGCCCTGATTGGCCAGGAAGAGAACAAGGACCTGGATCTGAAGGCATTCTTTGCAGGGAAACAAATCAACATTGAGCATGTGGATGAATTTGAGGAGCCGCGGGATGTATTCATCCTGCTGGTCTATTTCAAAGAGGTCTGCAAGCTTACGGATTTTGAGCCTGTAGCCGTTATTGAGACATTTGCCTAGTCCGGTATCTGATAATGAACTTTGGAGGATTTGAAATGTTCAAGGTGCTTTCAGTTCATTTGACAAGTCATAAGCTAAAATACATAGCCTTAGTATCATTGATGATTTCAGCAATTCTCGTAAAGGAAGTTCTGATCGATGTGGTTTATATTGGTAAGCAATATGAGAAAAATAGAATTATCACTCCTTGGGGTGAAAAAATAAAATCGGGTAATCTTTCAGTGGATTATTCATTGGAACAGGCTTTGATAGATATTGAGGCTCTTGGCTTAAACACTGTCAATGTACCGGTTCAAATTGATATTCCATCATTAACGGCAAATTCAGCAACAATAAACACGGAAAGTAAAAAGAAAGCTACTCAGCTAATCAAAAAGCTTAGGTATCAGGGAATCAATGTGATATTAGAGCCCTACCCCTACATTAAAAACGGGGAACTTTATGAAACACAATTAAATCCTGATGATAAAGATGAATGGTTCAGGAATTGGAAAGAGGGAGTGCTCAAGCCACTTATTCAGGATATAGCCAAACCTTACAAAGTTTATGCTCTTTGTATAGGGTCTAATTTTGACAAGTTTGAAAAGGAATATGCTCTTTGGAATGATGTAGCAAATTTTGTTCGAACAAATTACCAGGGGCGTATAACATATAAGACAAATTGGTGGTACACCGCAGAATGGGACACCGAAAAGAACGGTCTACACGACACATATACAGCGAAACTAAATAACCCAGTTCTTGAAAAAGTTGATTTTATTTCAGTTGCAGCATACTTTGAACTCACTGATCAAGACACAAATACTGTGGAGAATCTAGTAAGTTCGATTTACAGTACCAAAATTTTCAGTAGACACCAGAATATTTATGAAGAGCTGAAGAAATTATCGACCCAATGGAATAAACCGATTTTTTTTGGCGAGCTAGGTTTTCCAAAACGGAATAAAGCGATGGTTCATCCTTGGAATCCAGAGCCTTCAACCATACTTAATGAGCAAGAGCAAGCAAATGGATTCCAAGCATATAAAGAAGTATTCGAGAAAGAGAGTTGGAATTTGGGTTTATCAGTTTTCGCAATTGGCAAAAACGATGAGTTTAAAAACTATTATCCAAGTGACCAGAGCATCAACGTCATTAATAGTTGGTACAAATAGATGCCATTAAGGAGAAATGCTTAGGTATGCTTTGGGTCGTGTTCCTTCATACGACAGCGAATTCCCGAAATTTGAGATGGTATGCTGATCTAGCCTCAATGATCAGGGAATATAACGAGTGTATTCCGAACCTAAATACATCAACGGTACCACCGAAGTGCAACGGCCAACATCGCCCCCTAATACGACATAGCCTGCTCCTGAAGGCAATACTGACAGTACAACCTTTGAAAGGGAGATTGTATATGAAATGGAATGAGCAATTCAACATTAACCGGGAGCCGTCTTATGAAGACATTAAACAATATATTGGAGAAGGAGAACCGATCTGGTCGGAACTTCTTTCAAATATTGAAAATGCATATCAGGTTCAACCAAAAATGTCTTACAGTAAATGTTCGGCACAGCCAGGTTGGAATCTGAAATATCGAAAGAGTGGTAAGTCACTATGTACGCTTTATCCAATGGAAGGGTTTTTTATTGGGCTAGTTGTGGTAGGGGCAAAAGAGGTAGAACAAGTAGAAATGGAGTTAGGAACATTTACTCCCTATGTGCAAGAATTATATGGTAAAACATCTTTTTCCTGTGGAGGACGTTGGCTAATGATAGAAGTAAAAGACAAATCTGTGATCAATGATATACAGAGCCTAATAGCAATAAGAGTAAAGCCCAAGAGATAAAGTCATGAGAATGATTCAGACATTCCAATAGATCCATGCAGTTTTTGTCCGAACCCTCTCTCTTACAAACCCATCCGGAGAGATATCTTTGAGATAATTCTTAATTAGCTTGTTTTGATCATCAGCGGGGTCATTTTTAAGTTCAAAAAGTGTGCCATAATAACTATGTGCTTCTTCGAGTGAGCGGACATGCTCTCGATCCGTATCCACATAGGTAATGTGGGGATAATAGCCCATTAGCCAAAGAATATTAAAAATACAATAGACTGTATTAACATAAAATTTTGGATCCTTAAGCTGAAGGATTTCCGCGCGAATAACGTCCTGAACAGAGTCGGAACGACTCACGAAATTTGACAAAAAGCAGTATCCCTTGCTGGCGGCAATCATCTTCTCCAGGGTGGCTTGATCATGGATTCCTGGACTGTTGATGGCCGTAACTAAGTCAAATCGTTTTTTCCAACCGTATTCCTCAAGATTGACGTCATCCCAATTTAAGTTTTTAAAGGAGATATTGGTCAGGTTGGCGGCGGCAGCATTTTTATGGGCATGGTCCAGCATTTTAGAGGATATGTCCAGGCCGGTAACCTCACTGGATGTCTTAGCAAATTCAAGGGCAAATCCTCCCGGACCGCAACCTATGTCCAGAACACTGCTGTCTTTAGCAAAAAGATTATGATCAGACATGAATTCAAGAATTTTCCCAATTCGTTGGTCAGAAGTTTTTGGGGAAACTAATTTATTGAACTCATCGGCTCGATTGTCCCAAAAGGTCGTCGCTGAGGCCCTGGCAATCTTTCCTTCGCTCCACAGATCGGTATAATATTGTAGATTCATTTCCTTACCACCCTCTCGAATAGTCCATGAAGCAGTCCAGGCACACTTTTTTGCCGTCATTGATTCGCACCTTGTGCTCGGGAGCGCCTTCTCCGCAATTCTCACAAATTACGGTAGTAAAGAGTCTGGCCTTTTCGGGCAACTCAAAGGACGGTTTGGAGAAGTTAAAAAGTTCTTCGGCAGGTGAGTTCAGAAGGTATTCTTGACGTTGCCGGCGATCCATTTCTTCATTTAAAGGCTTTACTATCATTCTCAGGCTTTGGCCATTGGAGCAGTTAAAAAAGCTGAAGGCCATTTTGCCTGTGCCTTTGTACAGAAGATTCCCCTTACCAAAAGTACAGCCGGTGATCACCTGTACAGTATCAACTCCGCAAGCGTCGTTTTCAGTGACACAGACAATTTCCTCATCCGCAGAAAACCGAATGCCCAGCTTCTTAATGGCGGCTTCACACGCTTTGTAGCCGATTGCCAGCCCTGGGCACTCATGCCCATGAAATTCTACTGCTTTTTCCCACTGTGTTAACTCTCTGCACATACATTTAATCCCCCTTTTTATATAATAAAAAAGACCAAGGGAAAACTGACCTATCAAAGTCAGACCTCCATGGTCTTCACCAACATCTTCATGATCTTGTGTGCTTATGATGATATTTAGTATTCTACAAGATTCCATGAATTCCTGCCGGACATATGTTCAAAATAATTAAAAGAATCAGTAGAGGAAAGCAAGGTTCTGCAGTATTTCGCAGAAACTGTTTTCTGACAAAATATTTCGGACTATACATATTTTGTAGTTTTATGGTAAGATGAAATTAACTGAATATAGGGATAAGTGATTCTTTCTTGAGAGAAAGAATTGAAAAGGGAAGTCAGGAAAAGCTGACGCGGTACCCGCCACTGTAAAAGGGAGTCTTTTCACAAATGTCACTGGAAAGTATTTTCCGGGAAGACGTGAATAGATAATGATCTTAAGCCAGGAGACCTGCTTATGCCAAAGATCAAACTACCTACGGGATTGTTAGGGGGTGTGCCTGTGTTGTCAGGAGTGCTGTTGTTGCCTGATACGGATTAAGCTCTTAACCCTTCTATTGGTGAAGGGTTTTTTATTTTACTCTAAAAAAGAATACTTATTATTCTCTGCGGATGCTGCACAGCCCGACCCGAGTCTGCTTTTCATCATCTGTTGGCGCCGCAGCAGCGGCATTGGGACCAGGCAGAAAGAAAGTTTAACTTTCAGATGGGAAGTTAAACACCTAAAGGGAGATGAAAATAAATGGATTTAGAGTATTTTGACAAGCTCTGGAGCAAGGATCAGGCTTCCATGGAAGAAAGCAGGATGGGGTGGGACTTTAGGGCCAAAGAGTTTAAGGAAAATAAGTCTCAGGAAATGGTCAGAAATGTTATCAAGTTCTTTATGGACAAAGGGATGCTTGCTCAGGGGTGTGATGTCATAGATATTGGCTGTGGGGCGGGGAAATATGCCCTGGAGTTCTCCAAAACAGCAAAAAGTGTGACAGCGCTGGATTTTTCCCCTAAGATGTTGGAATTTGCTCGACAAAATGCCGCGGAAGAAGGGGTAACTAATGTGGAATTTTTAGAAATGCCTTGGGAAGGAATCGATTTAGATGCCCTGGGGTGGAGAAAAAAGTTTGATTTTGCGGCGGCGATCATGAGTCCTGCTATTAACAGCAGAAAAAGCCTTGAGAAACTGATCAATGTTTCCAAGGGCTATTGCTTCATGAGCGGACACTTAGACAGACATGAACAGGTTAAAGAACAAATCGAAAAAGATGTCTTAAAGCGGGAGCCAAGGGTCATCGATTATAGCAGGAATGTGTACTGCAGCTTCAATATTCTCTGGCAAGCCGGAATTTATCCGGAGCTGGCCTATTACGACATGAAAAAAGAAAACGTCCGGTCTCTTGAAGATGCTTTCAGCTATTACAGTTCTCAATTCCAAGGGAAAAATGAACTAAGCAGCGAGGAAAAACAGGAGGTTAAGCAGTATTTGACGACAATCACAGAGGATGGAATTGTCAAGGATCGTTTCCAATCAAAAACTGTCTGGCTGTACTGGAAAAACAAGTAAATGAGGAGGAGATTACACATATGTGGAAAGGATATTTCAAAAAGCTTGCAGCAGTCATGTTAATTGCGGCAGTTACTCTTACTGTTGCCGGATGTGGGAAGCCTTCCGAATCGGCTTCGGCCGGGACTGACCCCACCTCCTCCGGATCTGCAAAAGTAGAGGTCTTAAACCTCGCCGGTGGGGATAATGGTTATCCCTCTCCCTTCACTCACAGCTCCAGAGGGCCGGGCTTTTCCAAGATGTGGTTGGTTTTTGACAGTCTGCTGGAACGAGGGGAGAAAGGCCCAATTCCCTGGCTTGCGGAGAAGTGGGAGATATCTTCTGACGGAAAGGAATACATCTTCACACTCCGGGACAATGTGCAATGGCAGGATGGACAACCTTTAACGGCAGAGGATGTAAAGTTCTCCTTTGAATACTTTGCCAAATATCCTCCCGTTGCTAATGAAACACTGATTGATGGAAAGAGCTTCATTGAGAAAATTGAGGTTTTGAATCCGAAAACCGTCAAAATAACAGTAGAATCTCCCTTGGCCGTGGCCCTTGGAAAGATAGGCGCGACCAGGATCATACCTGAACATATCTGGAAAGAGGTGACTGAGCCTCAGAAAAATATGACTAAGGAAGCCCTCATCGGCTCTGGCCCCTATGTCTTAAAAGAGTATGACAAAGAGCAGGGAATGTATAAGTTTGAAGCCTTTAAAGAGTACTGGGGTCCCCAGCCGAGTGCGGAAGTGATCCGATTTTTGCCTATTTCTGCCTCCGGCAACTCTGCTGCCGCTAACAATATTGTGTTGGCCTTTGAACAAGGGGGCTTAGATATTGCCGAGATAACCCCGGATATTTTGGCGAAGTACCAAGACAAGCCGGACTATAAGGTCCTGGAGAATCCCTCCTTTTTCGGATATCGTTTGTTGCTCAATATGGAAAAACGAAGTGAATTAAAGGATTTGCAAATCCGCCAGGCTCTGGCCTATGCCATTGATGAGCAGGAATTAGTGGAGAAAGTGTTCCGAGGCGCGGCAGTGCCGGCCAGTGCCGGCTACCTGTCTGCAGAGCACATCTGGTATAACCCCGAGGTGAAGAACTATGAATTCGATCTTGAGAAGAGCAAACAACTGCTGGCCGGGAAAACCCTGCGCTTCAAGCTGTTGCTTGGCAATTCTAATGAAGAAATCCGCATTGCCGAGCTGATGAAAATAAGTTTGGCTAAGGCAGGAATTGAGCTGGAGATTAAGAGCGTCGACACTAAAACAAGGGACGCCGCTGTTAAAAAAAATGACTATGAATTGGTTTTGAACAGCGGAGGGGGCTTAGGCAATGATGCGGATGTGCTGAGAACTGTCTATACCAGGGAAGCATCCGCGCCGGGCAGCGTCACAGGCATACCGGGGTACAGCAATCCCGAGCTTGAAAGGTTAGCCAAGGCTCAACTTTATGAAATGGATCCGCAAAAGAGGAAGGAGATCGCCCTTAAACTGCAGGAGCTGATTGCCCAAGAAATACCTCTTCTTCCCCTGATCAACACTACCGGTTATGTAGTATACAAGCCTGTCAAGTATGAGGGCTGGAAATACATGTATGACCATCACAATGTTACCCACTCCAAAATATCCTTTGTTGATGTGAAATAGGCCATGAAAAAGAGGGTGCTTTGGAAATGGACGGAATATCTCATGACGTTCCTGCTGATTATTACCCTGAATTTTATGATTCCCCGGCTGATGCCGGGGGACCCCTTTACGTTCTTGTCTGCTGAGGAGGAGGGGCAGGTTTTCATTTCCTACAGCCAGGAGCAGATCGACAAGTATAAAGCTTATTACGGTCTGGATAAACCCCTCCCCGTCCAGTATGGCAACTATCTTGTTAATCTTTGCCGTGGGGATATAGGGTACAGTATCTATTACAATGTAAGTGTCTTAGAGATGATTGGCAAGAGACTGCTCTGGACTGTGGGGATTGTGCTGGGAGCTATCCTGATCAGCACTGCGGCAGGTACGGTGATGGGGTGTTTTTCCGCTTGGTACAGGGACAGTCTCTTGGACAAGTTATTATATTTTCTCATGATTACAATATCCGAAATACCGGCTTTTTTGGTGGGGATACTGCTGCTCTTCATACTCGCAGGTCAGTTCGGTTGGTTTCCCCTCTTTGGAGGCATGAGTTCCTTCGCCCAGTATGATACCTCTTTGGAAAGGGCCAAAGATATCCTTCACCATGCTTTTTTACCGGTTCTGACACTTTCACTCACCAGGGTCGGAGGGTTTTATCTTCTTTCCCGCAACAGTATGTTAGAAGTTCTGGCCAAGGATTACATGCGGACAGCCAGGGCTAAAGGCTTAGCAAGAGTTCGGATTATTTTTCGTCATGCTCTGAAGAATGCTTTGCTGCCCGTGATTACGCGAGTCTTTCTCAGCTTGGGAGCTATGTTTGGCGGTGCAGTTCTGGTGGAAAATGTTTTCAGCTATCCCGGACTTGGCCGTTTGATGAGGGAAGCTGTCATGCTTCGGGATTATGTTTTGATTCAAGGGATCTTTTTATTTGTGGCCATATTGGTGTTGACCATGAATCTGCTGGCGGATACTGTTTATAAGAAATTGGATCCCAGGGTGAATTATTATGATGGATAAAAAAATGCTGAACAGTAATTTGCCTATGATCAATACCGGCTCTGAGCATGGTCACAGCAAATTTGCCGGATTACATTTACTGGTGAGGGCTGTGAAAAAATTCTCGCCAATAGGCAAGGCAGCTCTTGTGATAGCCGCTATAATCGTTATGATGGGTATTTTTGCGGAGCATTTATCCCTCTTTTCCAACAATCTCCCTTCGGGTTATGCCCTGGAAGCCCCGGGAAAAAGCCATTGGCTGGGGACAGATGACCTGGGAATTGATCTCTGGGCCCAGATTTGCTATGGAGCAAGGGTAAGCCTTATGGTAGGGTGGGGAACAGCGCTATTAGCGGGAATAGGAGGAAGCCTGATTGGGGTTGTTTCGGGTTACGCCGGAGGGATTACAGATAAAGTAATCATGCGCCTTACGGATTTGATCATTGTTTTGCCGGAACTTCCTATGATGATTGTCTTGGGTGCTTTTTTTGGTCCCAGTCTGAAGAACGTTATCTTGGTGCTGGCCCTTTTTTCCTGGACAGAACCCGCCAGGATTGTGCGTTCCAAAATTCTTTCTATCAAGCAGGAGCACTATGTCAGAGCGGCCAAGAGCTATGGTGCAGGTGTCTGGCACTTGATAAGAGTGCATTTTTTACCAAGCCTTCTGCCCTTAGTCCTGGTAAGTATGATTCGCCTGATGGGAAGAGCCATAGTGGCTGAAGCCGGACTGGCCTTTCTCGGTCTCGGAGATCCTCTGTCCAAAAGCTGGGGCCTTATTCTTAATCATGCCATTAACTTTAAGGGAATTTACTTCACAGAATTTTGGAAATGGTGGGTTGTGAGTCCTATCACGGCAATTACACTGATGGTGGTCTCCATCGCCTTTATCAGCAGGGAACTGGAAAAACTGGTCAATTCAAAGATGTGAGGGGATGCTGAGTTTGAAAAAATCGGTTTTAAAGGTAGAAAATCTGTCAGTTCATTATAAGACCGACAGCGACCAAGTCTTAGCAGTGGAGAGTGTCAGCTTTTCTCTGGAAGAAGGAAGCTGTCTGGGGATTATCGGTGAGTCAGGCAGCGGCAAAACCTCAGCCGCCATGGCCATCATGGGTCTTTTGAGCAAAAAGGCAGAGATTTCCGGGCAGGTTTGTTACTATGATAGAGAGCTGGACGGTCTTTCTGAACAGGAATGGCAGCAATACCGCTGGAAGAAGATAGCCATGGTCTTCCAGAACGGTCTGGATGTCTTGAACCCTGTCCTTACGGTGCAGGAGCAAATCTATGAATGTCTAAGGCGGCATACTAAGCTTTCCAAACAGGAGGCTAAGGACAGGGTAGCGGGGCTTCTGGAGATGACAGGTCTGGATCCGGACTGGGGGAAAAATTATCCCCACCAGCTTTCCGGCGGAATGCGCCAGAGAGTATTGATTGCTATGGCCCTGTCCTGTGATCCTGAAGTGCTTCTTGTGGATGAACCTACATCTGCTTTGGATGCCGTGGCCAAGGATGAAATTATTACACTGCTGGCCAAGCTTAACAAGGAACGACGCTTGGCCATGCTGGTAGTTTCCCATGAAATCCCGGTAATCATGAAACTGACCTCCAAGGTGGCAGTGATGTATGCAGGGCATATTGTGGAAGAAGGCATTACTAAAGATGTGATCAAAAATCCTCAGCATCCTTATACCCGGGGCTTGCTCTACTCTGCTCCTTCCCTCAACCCCTATCGTGACTTGTGGGGCATACCTGGAGAAACGGGTGTCAGTAAGAAGGAACAGTGTTGTTTTTATGGAAGGTGTAATCAAAAGCTGGAGCTTTGCAGGACAAAGGCCCCTTTGCTGGAATACGTCTGGGTGGAGAGAAAGGTGGCTTGCAATCAAGGGGGGATTGTGACCCTACTTCAGGGCCAGGGTATCTGCAAGAACTATGAATTTAAGGGTGAGACTGTGAAAGCCTGCGCTAACTGCGAAATCAAGATTCGCTCGGGAGAAATAGTGGCCTTGATCGGGGAATCCGGCTCGGGAAAGACTACCTTAGCCAGTATCTTAGCCGGGATCAGCTTAGCCGATGAAGGGGAAGTTCGGTTCCTGGGGGACAGAGTGCAAGGCAACAATTTTACCTCCCGTATCAAGGGAATACAGATGGTCTTTCAGGATCCCTTTTCTGCAGTCAATGAGCATTTGACCGTCGGACAGGCGGTGAGAGAACCTTTGGATATATTGAGGCTGGGGAGCAAGGAAGAACGCAGAATGGCAGTCCTTAAGGCTTTGCAAGATGTGCAGTTGCCGAGAGATGAGCTGTTCCTCGACAGAAGATGCCATAGGCTCAGTGGTGGACAGCGGCAGAGGGTGGCTATAGCCAGGAGTTTGGTTATGGAGCCCAAACTCTTGATTGCCGACGAAATAAGTTCTATGTTGGATTCTTCTACTCAGGCTAATGTCTTAAGATTGCTGAAGGGATTACAAAATTCCTTAGGGTTTTCCATGTTGTATGTGACCCATGACCTGGCTTTGGCTCGCAAAATAGCGGATAGGGTGTACGTCATGCAGAAGGGGAGAATCATCGAGCATGGGACGATTGCGGATGTATTCAGTTCGCCCAAAGAGAAGTACACTTGCAAATTAGTTCAGATGATGATTTAAGATGGGTTATAGAGAGGGGAGATAGTTTATGCGTATTCACCGCCGAAACATTTTGTTGCCTAAAGATTTCACTTAAATGGCCCAAGGGATAAGTCTGTCTTTTTTAAGAATACCGAGTTTAAAGAAAGGTAATTAGATTAATTTTGACGAAGTAGTATTATTCAGATTCTTCCAATTTGCTTGGATTAATCTAGTTTTCACTTCAAAATTAATATAGGCAATCTTTTTAAAGGGGAATTCAGAATTGAATCCCCATAGAAGGCTGTGGCGGCTTCGTTCAACAATAGTGTATCTGAAATTGAGGGTGAAGCGAGATTATGGAATCAACAGAAATTTTAAGGAGAGCTTTTTGTGAAATATTCAGGTGAAGATTTTTGGAAGAACTATATGGAGAATTGGTTTGGGGCAGAAATCATTAGCAAATGGAGTGAATATGCAACTGAAGTAAGACAAAGGGAGTGGTCAAAATAAGTTGCTTAAAACCATATAATGGGAAGGTGCCTGCGTGCGGATGCTTTTGTGGTGGATGCCCCAATTTTATACGGGATGTAAGACCTTGCCTGGGAGCTTCCTTCACAGATAGATGTGAAGGTTGTACTTCATATCATCTATGTTGTAAAGAAAAAGGAATTAATCATTGTTATGAGTGTGAAAAATACCCATGTAAGAGATTTAAGAGTTTTTCTAAAAGGTGGCTCAAATATGGACAGAATTTCATTGAGAATCAGGAATTGTTAAAATCAGTAGGCGAGGTTGAATTTATAAGGATATGGAATTCTAAGATGGATAATAAGGATACATAGCATGTTGCGAATGAAAAAGCCATTGATCAAAATAAATTTGATAAGCAGGGATTTCCAAGTCATTGTAGAAGTAGTTAATGATTGAATAAATAAATAATTTAAAATGCGCGTAACGAGTATACTTTCTGATGGAAGTATTAAAAAGGGAAGTCAGTAAATCTGACGCGGTCCCGCCACTGTGATAGTGAGCGGCCTTATATAATGTCACTGGGTAACCGGGAAGACATAAGGCGGCGATGAACTTAAGCCAGGAGACCTTGTTCGTTACAGATCAACACAGGAACCTACGGAAGATAGGGGAGGTGCCGTTTATGTCGGGAAGCCAGCGAATGCTGTCCGGCTAGCGAAGTCAACCATATCCCTTTACAGGTGTCTGTAGAGGGTTTTTTGTTTTCTCAGGAAAAGAGATTGAACGTAGATATGTGTAAATACAAAGTGTATGGGAGCGAATTGTTATGATTACAGCCACTGTTCATAGTTTAGAAGGTGTTGTCTGCAGACTGGGGCTAGACCCACTCACAGCTAACCGCTTTATGGAGGAGTGGTTACAAACTGCACGCGAGGTATCTTTTGAGGAGGCTAATGAGGTAGCTTGTATATTGAACAAAATGAAAGGATGTAAGTACTACTTAGCCCCAGATCCTACCCAAGAGGGTTATCAAGTCGTGCTGATCGTGAGGAGAAATCGAGTAATTACTATTCTAACTCAGATAACTAATTCCTTTTACGGTGTACCTGAGGCTAAGACGGTGGATGGTACACGTATGATTAGGACATTAGGGGGAGAGATGTATGAAGACTATGGCAATTGGGTTAGACAACTTAGAAAAAGACGCGAAAAGTCTTTTAATAGAAAAAAACTCAGATTCTAAAAATCAAAAGCAAATTCTGAGGGTGGGATGGTTACTGATATCACTAAATAGAGTTTGTTAAGCATAACTAAAAGGGTTCCAGAGGAAACCAGCCTGCAAGCTTAAATGTCTTGTTCAAGCGGGATCTGCTTCAAAAATGCGAATGCGACTTGCAAGCGGAGGAGAACGCGCCGTCTGAGACAACCGATACATTGCTGTCTTAATGATTAGTGATGTTAAGTTGTCTCTTTATTTTATGGTAGCGTTGTATATCTAATGAAACTAGATACTTGAGGAAAGGAGAAAGAAGCATGCAACCAGGGCTTGTTCATATTTATACCGGTGCAGGGAAAGGGAAGACAACAGCAGCAGTCGGATTAGGGATTAGGGCCTACGGACAGGGACTTAAGGTCCTCATGGTGCAGTTTTTAAAAGGATGGGATACTGGAGAAATGAAGGTCATCGCCGGTTTAGGGTCCTACTTTCAACTCTTTCAATACAGAGCAAATGGCAAATTCACTTGGGGAATGTCAGATAAAGAATTAGGAGGACTAAAAGGAGAGATGAGAATTAGTCTTAACTATTCTACTGAGGCGGTCATGAGCGGGGAATGGGATATGATTATCATGGACGAGATTATGGCCGCTGTGAACTATGGGTTCCTGCCAATGGCTGAAGTAGTCGAGCTTGTTAAGAAGAAGCCACTAAAACTAGAGCTCGTTCTGACAGGGAGGGATGCCCCGAAAAAGCTCATCGAGTTAGCTGATTATGTCTCGGAAATAGTTGCTCGCGAACATCCTATTGAAAAGGGCATAATAGCGCGAAAAGGAATAGAGTATTAAATAAAAGAGTGACCAAGATAAGTTACAGGAGATTGAAAAGCGGAGGCAAGTGCTACAAGATGCGCGAGAAGAGATATTAGGGAAATTTATATCAGAAAGGGAACAGCGCTCTCAGTGGCTGGTTAAGCTTCTAGATATTGATGACGAACTTGAAGAATTATCTTCTCAGCAAAGCAAATCGATCTGATGAACATGAGTTTTCGGCAAGAAACTGAAGTCCAAAAAAGTAATAAAAAAAGAAGGAATTTATAAATTAATGTAGAAATACCAATATCAAACAAAATACATTAAAAATTTGACCATGGAGGTCTGACTTCGCTACGAAGTCAGCTTCCTGGTCTCTTTTTTTACTGAAATTAAGGGAGCGATGAAAAGATGGAGAAACAAATTCAAATGGATTGGGAGCGTTGTGTAGAGTTTCACGGACATATTTGCCCTGGGTTGGCAATCGGTTTCCAAGCGGCCCAGATTGCCTTAAAGGTGTTGCCCAACTTCGAGGGGGAGCCGTACAATCCGAAAAGCGGAGTGGTCAGCATCGTGCAAAACGACGCCTGTGGAGTGGATGCTGTGCAGACCTTGCTTTCGAGTACCTTTGGCAAAGGAAATCTGATGTTCAGGGATCATGGAAAGCACGTTTTTAGTTTCATTCGCCGTCAGGATGGGCGTGGTGTTCGTGTAGCTCTAAAATATGGCGCTATGGAAAATGAACGACATCAAGCTTTACGGGTCAAAATGATGGACAACACTGCAAGTGCAGCTGAGGCTGAAGAATTTTATCAGCTTCACGGAGAGATTTCCAGGCACCTGGTGGAAGCACCGCCGGAAGAGCATTTTGATTGGCGGGAAATCACATTTGAGCTACCCAAGGGCCCAAAACTCAATCCAACGGTGCAATGTGCTTTCTGCGGTGAGGGAGTAATGGAGCAGCGGGCGAGTGTTCGTGATGGACGCATCGCCTGTCCGGAGTGTGTGGAACAGTATGAATCACGACTCCTTGTCTTAAATAAATAAAGCTCGCTTTTAGTAAAGTAGCTTTTCATGGGCAAATACGCTTTTGAGAGGATGAGTTTAATGAGAAAACTGACATCGCTACTTTTGATACTAATGACGTCCTTATTACTTTTAACGGGATGTGGAGGATCTTCAAGTACGAAGGAAGGGGGAACAGTTCCGACCACAGCTCAGGCTCATAAACAAAAAATTACGGATCTGGTCGGCAGAGAGGTTGAACTAACGGTCCCTGTCCAAAGGGTGGTGGCCATTGGACCGGGTGCGCTCCGGTTAGTGACTTATGCCGAAGGAGCGTCTATGGTGGTCGGGATCGAAGAGACTGAGAAGAAACCTAACCCAGGAAGATCCTACATGCTCGCTTATCCCGACTTGAAGAAACTCCCCAGTATCGGGCAGGGAGGCCCGGATACTGCACCGAACGAGGAAAGCTTAGTCAGCGTCAAACCGGATGTGATTTTTGTCTGTACCCTTGTAGATAAAGAGAAGGCTGATCAATTACAAGCCAAAACAGGTATTCCGGTAGTCGCTTTAAGCTATGGGGATTTAGCGACGTTTGGTGAGAATCTATACCGTTCCCTAAATATAATCGGCTCGATCATCGGCAAGGAGAAGAGGGCACAAGACGTTGTGACCTATCTCAAACAAAATGAAAAGGATTTGGCAGATCGGACGAAGGGTATTCCAGAGGGCGAAAAAGCCAAAGTTTATGTAGGCGCTGTGAGCATGAAAGGAGCGCATGGGATTGAAAGCACTCAGGCCCAATACCCTCCATTTAAGTATATTGGGGCAAAAAATGTCGTTGATGAAACAGGCAAAAACGGAACTGTTATGATCGATAAAGAAAAACTCATCAGCTGGGAGCCGGATTTTTTGTTTCTTGATGCAGGGGGGTATGCACTAGTCACAGAAGATTATAAGAAAAACCCTGCTTTCTACCAATCCCTGCAGGCTTTGAAAACTGATCGAGTCTATAACTTGATTCCCTTTAATAACTATAACCCCAATATCGACACAGCATTTGCAGACGCCTATTACGCAGGAAAAATAATCTTTCCTGAACAGTTTAAAGACATCGATCCGATCAAGAAGAGTGATGAAATTTATCAGTTCCTGCTGGGTAAACCCCTGTATGCGGATATGGATAGGGATTTTGGCGGCTTCAAGAAGTTGGAGCTAGGAAAATGATATGAGGTGATTTGAGTTGGTTGGCAATGAGATCGTGCCTGAAGGCGGAGTAAGCCATTATCTGAGATATACATGGAAGAAGAAATTAATTATGTTAGGTCTGTTGGGGATGACTGCAGTGCTGGCACTTTATGCCATCAGCGCCGGCTCAGCTGAGCTTTCGCCTTGGCAGGTCTTACTGACCTTATTCGGCCAAACCGAGGGACAGTCTCAGATTATCATTTGGTCAATCCGCTTACCCCGTGTGTTGGCAGCGATGGTGGCAGGGATAGGCTTGGCAGTTGCCGGTGCGGTCATGCAAAATATCCTCAGAAACCCCTTAGCTTCTCCGAGTACACTCGGGATTGCTCAAGGCGCAGCCTTTGGGGCTGCACTGGCCATCATTGGTTTGGGAGCAGGAAGTACTCCCAGTACAGGCGGGGGAGCGCTGCTGATTAACAACCCTTATATTGTCACAATTTTCGCCTTCGTGGCGGCAATGCTTACGACCATGATCATTCTCTTTTTAGCTCAATATAAGGGAGTTTCACCGGAGTCCATGGTCTTAGCCGGGGTCGCTTTAGGGTCTCTCTTTTCGGCAGCCACTATGCTGTTACAGTATTTTACCAATGATGTTAATGTAGCGGCTATTGTCTTCTGGACTTTTGGCGACATTGGAAGAGCATCCTGGGGGGAATTGGGGATTATGTCCTGTGTCGTCTTTGGCTCCTTGCTCTTTTTCTTGTTTAACCGCTGGAATTACAATGCTCTGGACAGTGGAGCAGAGACAGCCAAGGGTCTAGGTGTCAACGTGGAAAAAACAAGACAGTGGGGGATGTTTTTCGCTTCTTTGATTACGGCTACAGTCGTTTCCTTTTTAGGAATCATGGCCTTCATTGGTCTCGTGGCTCCTCATCTTGTGAAGCGCTTGATTGGCGGGGACAATCGCTTCCTCATTCCTGCATCTGGGGTGGTGGGTGCTTTGCTGCTTCTGGCTGCGGATACTCTGGCCAGGCGGATCATCGCCCCCGTGGTCTTGCCTGTAGGAGCAGTAACCTCCTTTCTCGGGGCACCGCTCTTTCTCTATCTGCTGGTGAGGGGGTCTAAGTTGCGATGATCTTATCCGTCAAAGGGATCGAATTTAGTTACAGCTCCCGAACAATCTTGGATAAGGTGGGCTTTTCTGTGCAAAAAGGGGAGTTCCTCTCCATATTAGGGAACAATGGCGCTGGAAAATCCACGCTACTCAAGACTTTAAACAGGATTTTGCTGCCGAAAAAGGGCAGTATTCTATTGGACAATCAGGAGGTGTCTAAGCTTAGTCGCTTGGCAATAGCTCTAAAGATGGCGTATGTCTCACAGCACTACGAGAGCAATCGCCAGACTGTCTTTGACGCTGTGCTTTTAGGCCGCAAGCCTCATATAAAGTGGGAGGCGACGGCGTCAGATTTGGCGCTGGTGCAAGGATTATTGGTAAAGACTGGTCTAAAAGAGTTTGCTCTTCGCTACTTAGATGAATTGAGTGGAGGGGAACTGCAGAAAGTCGTGATTGCCAGGGCCTTGGCTCAGGAACCCGAGGTTCTCTTATTAGATGAACCAACCAGTAACTTGGATCTAAGAAATCAAATCGAAGTGTTGAGAACCATTCAGGCCGCTGCTAAAGAGAAGAACATTGCAGTGGTTGCTGTGATGCACGACCTAAATCTGGCCTTGCGTTTCTCAGATAAATTTTTGTTATTGCAGAACACCAAGGTCTTTGCTGCGGGAGGATCGGAAGTGATGACAGCTGAAAATATCTCTCAGGCCTATGGGGTCTCTGTTAGTGTGGAGCGGGTACAGAACCAAATTGTTGTGATTCCAAGTTAAAGAATAAGTTCAAAGGGGTTGTCCTAAAATAATAAAACACAAGCGTCCTCACTCCACTTTGATAGTGAAAGGAGGACGCTTTTTGATTGTTGTAACCACTTGGGATTTTGGAGGCTGAGTTTTCAACACAACCTCTTTTTATACTAGAAGCAACGTTTGGTTAGGCCAGACCCAATAACATTGTGACGGTCAGATCAGAATATCATCAGTCTGAAGTTGATAGCTCCCTAAGGATTCAAACTTTCTTTAGGGATTTTTGGTTGGCATTTTCGCAGGTAAGATGCAGGTGGTAAGATTTTCAAGGGGCTTTGGAGCGTCGAATTCATGTTGCGGACTTTTGGAAAGTCGTCTTGACCATAGCTGGTATGCATTAATCACCTCCTTATAAAACAGAAAAGACCCTGGAGGAATAACTAGACTTAAAGTCTAGTCAAGACCTCCATGGTCTTTAATATTTAGCAATTTGTAGTTAGGGCATAGTATTCTACATAAATATTATAATTCCTTCTTTGGTTACAATAATTATTTTCAGTTATTTCTAAGACTTCTCTAATATCTTAGAAGTGGTTCAAGCGGTAAGTGACCGAGTTGCGGTGATGCATCAGGGCAAGTTGATAGAAATGGGGAGCAGGCAGCAGATTTTCAGGCAGCCTCAGCATTCTTACACTAAATATCTGACTAGTACCATTTTAGAGATGCCAACTTCAATAATGAGAAATGATGTCGCTTGTCAATGAGTTAAGTCATTGGAATTCTCGGCAAGGGGATAAGATAATTTGGCAAAGTATAATTTTTTCCTTGCAGGAAATCTCAGATGATTGTAGAATTGTATCAAGTAAATATATTTGTAGAGCAAGATCATGAAGGTCTTTGCAAAAACCATGGAGGTTTGACTCATTAGGGTCAACTTTGTGGTTTTTTTGTTTATTCTGAGTGGAAGGGAGAGTTACATATAAGCTGAATAATCAAACTTTTTAGAAAATTATCCCGAGAAGACTAAAATATGATATTATTTATAATAATTGGAGGGATACTTATGCATATGGCAGATGCCTTGATTTCACCGCTGGTAGGTGGAACCATGTGGGTGGCAACAGCGGGTGTTGCGGCCTATTCGATTAAGAAGATTCAATCCGAGATGGATGAAAAGAAGATTCCTTTGATGGGAGTTATGGGAGCGTTTATCTTTGCTTCCCAGATGATAAACTTCACGATACCAGCGACTGGCTCAAGTGGTCATATTGGAGGAGGTTTACTTCTTGCAATCTTGCTTGGTCCGTATGCGGGTTTCCTGACTATTGCTTCCGTTCTCACAATCCAAGCGCTGTTTTTTGCAGATGGAGGCTTGCTGGCCTTAGGGAGCAATGTGTTTAATATGGGCTTTTTCTCCTGCTTTATTGCCTATCCCTTGATCTATAAAGGGTTTATGGGAAGAGGGTATACTACAAAGCGCATTTTCTTTGCTTCGATCCTTGCAGCGATCATAGGGCTTCAAATGGGAGCTTTCGGGGTCGTGTTAGAAACCCTCTTCTCTGGTAAGACCGAGTTGCCTTTTGGGACATTTGTACTATTAATGCAGCCTATTCATTTGGCAATTGGGGCAGTAGAAGGCCTTGTCACAGCTGCTGTTGTAACCTATATTTGGAACGCCCGGCCGGAAATTCTTGAAGGGGCTGCCTCTGGAAGAGCTCTAAGTAATGTCTCCATAAAGAAGGTGGCTGCAGGACTGATCGCAATTACGCTGATTACTGGAGTAGGATTATCCTGGTTTGCCTCTTCCAATCCTGATGGCTTGGAATGGGCCATGATCAAGACTGCCGGCACAGCCGAACTGGAGGCTCCGGATGGCCTGCATCAGCAACTATCTGACCTACAGACTAAAACAGCCTTTTTGCCTGACTATTCCTTTAAGACACCGGAGGATGAAACGGAGCTGGGTGCCGGAGAAGAGGAAGAAGCATGGCCGGCCATAAGCGGCGGGACGAGCACTTCCGGAATAGTAGGCGGTGGGCTGACTCTGGCCTTAGCGGTCCTTGTGGGAGTGGGTATCAGTTCGCTGAAGCGAAGAAAGTATGGAGCTAATTCTTAAATCCGTCGTTTAGTTGACGGCGGGCGACCAGACCGCCCTTCCTAACCCTTGTCGCAGGTATAGTTTTATCAATTCCGAGACTCCCACTTCTTTAAGTGGGTGTTCCGATTTCTACTTCGGTGGGGGTAGAATCCCCTACCGAAGCCCCGATGTTCAGCTTTAGCTGAACGAGTTCACTGATAAAATTGGATTGGATTGTTGATATGGCAAACATCATGAATTCATTGTATAATATGCGGCTTCTTGATGATTTGGCTCGGCAGGAAACCGTGATACACAAACTGCATCCACTTATGAAATTATTAACCACAGTTAGTTATTTAACTGTGGTTGTATCCTTTGGAAGATATGAGATTGGTGGTTTACTGCCATTGTTGCTCTACCCAGTAATAGTCTTTACTTTGGCAGAACTGCCTGTTAAGCCCATACTTTTAAGGATCTTACTTGTTTCTCCATTTATTATTGGGATAGGTATACTAAATCCTTTCTTCGATCATCAAGTTTATTTACTGGGTGGAAGAGAAATCTCCAGAGGGTGGATTACCTTTCTTTCAATTTTGTTAAAAAGCGGACTAACTGTAACCGCAGCCCTGCTTCTTATAGCGACCACGGGAATGGACCGATTAGCAGGGGCCTTAAGGATGTTGAAAATTCCTCGTATATTTGTGCTCCAACTGCTCTTAACTTATCGATATATTTCTGTGCTGATGGAGGAGGTAGCCCGAACCTTAAGGGCGTATTCTTTACGGGCTCCTAGACAAAAAGGTGTCCATCGAAGTGCCTGGGGCTCATTGGCCGGACAACTTATCCTCCGCACCTTTGACAGAGCTCAGCGAATTTATGAAGCAATGTGTTTAAGAGGGTTTACAGGGGAGTACCATACAGGAGGGTTCAAAGAAATTAGAGTTTGGGATTTATCCTATTTTATCGGATGGGTATTTTTCTTTGCGGTGGCGAGAATGTACAATATTCCGATGTTAATAGGTTCATTGATAACGGGAGTGATAAGATGAGTCATCATAAACTTGAGGTCAAGGATTTGCATTATAGTTATCCTGATGGACATAAGGCGGTCAAGGGGATGTCCTTTTGTATCCATCATGGGGAGTCCGTGGGAATCATAGGAGCGAACGGGGCAGGAAAATCCACACTGCTGATGTTGCTTATGGGAGTGCTTTTTCCAGACCAGGGCGAAGTTTGTGTCGGTGATGTCCATGTCACTAAGAAGACACTTCCGATGATTCGCCAAAGTTTGGGTATGGTTTTTCAGGACCCTGATGACCAGTTATTCATGAATACTGTCTACGATGACGTAGCTTTCGGACCTCGTAACTATAAACTTGATGAAAAGGAAGTTGAAAAGCGTGTTTTCAATGCCTTAGAACTAGTGGGCATCCTTCATTTAAAAGATCGCGCCCCCTTTAAATTGTCAGGCGGAGAAAAGCGAGCCGCGGCTATTGCCTCAGTGCTTTCGATGCAACCCGATATTTTGATTATGGATGAACCTACAGCGGCTCTTGATCCTAAATCCAGACGAAAAGTTATGCAGCTCCTTACGAGTTTTAAGCATACAAAAGTTATTACCAGTCATGATTTAGACATGATTTTCGAAATGTGTGACAGGACTATTGTTATTAAAAATGGTGAAATTGCGGCGGATGGGGTGACGTCTGAAATTTTGGTGAATGCCGAGTTGATGGATGACTGTGGCCTTGAGATACCATTGTCACTGCAGAACTGTCCCGTTTGTGGGACTGAAAAAGTTTAATACTGGCTATTCAGCTAATATTCATGTAGAAAATCCTCTATATTCATAGAAGCGTTTTTGTATAATCCTTCATAAATACAACTATATATTCACTTGTGATGTGTCAGCCCTGTTTCTTGTACATGGCTGATATTTTTTTTATATAGAATAATGGCGAGCCGCAAAAGAAAGAAATTAAGGGAAAATCTTAAGGGGATTTCTTGCAAATAAGGTAAAATAAAAAAATCAAGACGTTGATGAAGGTTACATGTTTTTGGTTTAAAACGGGAATTTTATATTAAGAGTAAAACAATGAATTTAGCGGAGGTGCCTTGTAAATGCCAATGATTAACTTTGATGGACCTGTCCTAACTATTGATCAAAAGAGGAGTCTGATTCATGGAATGAGTCAAGCTGCTTCCCAGGCCTTGGGAATTCCTATGGCAGCCTTCACAGTTACCTTAGATGAACACGAATACAGCAATATGGGTATTGGTGGGGAAGTGCTAACCGAAACTGCCTATTGGGATAAATACAAAGAGAGAGATTAACATTTAATTTCTAAGATCAAAAAATAAGCGGCCTCAGGGAGGCCGCCTATTTTTTGATCTTAGAGGTTGTTCTAGTGAGTTGGGCGTACAACGGGGCCGCCTCGTTGCACGCCCAACTTTATTTCGAGAGCTTTTTAGGACTGCTATTTTATTTACACAGTTTAATGAAATTGTGATAAGATGATTCTTAATAAGGAACCAATAAAAATAATTAAGGAAGTTTTGCACTTGAAGAGGGTGTAGAAAATATGTAGAAGAGAGAAGGGGTGTCCAATGCCGACTAAAAGAGATGTAGAACAAGTTTTAGAGAAAAGGGATTGGAATCAACTTAGTATTTGGGCTAAAGAACATAGGAATGTCTACCGACAATTAATGACCCGAATTTATGTTAAGGATGGGCTTATATTCTGGAGAGCTGTAGATGCCTTAGGTTTTTTAGTTCGTGAAATCGAAAAGGAAAAGCCCACATTTGCGGTAGAGCTTGTAAGACGCTATTTTTGGATGCTTAATGAAGAATCTGGGGGGACGGCTTGGAATGCATCTGAGGCCATAGGGAGTCTCCTTGCTCATTGTCCGGGGACTTGTGGACATTTTAATTGGATGCTTTCTGGGTTGTTAGAAGATGAGAGCTTAAGGGATGGAGCACTATGGGGATTAGCGCAATTGGCACAGACTGCCCCACAGTTAGTATATCCTCTGGAAGAACGCATAAGCCCCTTCTTAGAAGCTAAAGAACCCTTCGCTCGGGGATTGGCTGCCTTGATTTATGCCCTGATGAGAAAACCAGCGGATGACTTTGAACTTTACCGTGAACAAGGACCTAAATGGAGCGTTTCCAAAGAGCTGGATCAGCGCTTAAAAAATGATCAGCACCATCTTGAAATTTATCAAGATGGCAATTTTGTCAGTTATACTGTTCAGGAACTCTGGCAGGTTCAAACTCTTGCGTTTTGGTCTGAGCAGATGAATATCAAGGATATGGAGGTTGAAATAACGGTTGCCTCCACTGAGGAGGGGTTATGTTGGTTAGGACTTGGCTCGATGGTTGAGGAGGAACAGTCCTTGAGAACATGGGCAGCACGCTGGTTCCCAAAGGGGTTTTTGATTCGAAAACGCGAGCCTAATACAGAGGCTTTTCGTCAGTTGCAAGAGTATTTGACAGGGAAAATTAAGGACTTTAGCATCCCTCTTCATCAAGTCGGTACCCCTTTCCAACTTCAAGTTTGGAAAGAGCTTTTGCGTATACCATATGGAGAGACACGCAGTTATGGTGATATTGCTGCGAGAGTGGGTAATCCAAAGGGGCAAAGAGCGGTGGGCATGGCCAACAATCAAAATCCAATTGGAATTGTGGTTCCCTGCCATCGAGTGATCGGCAAAAACGGAAGTTTGACAGGGTATGCCGGGGGGTTAGACATTAAGGAAAGGCTGTTAGAATTGGAAGGTTTTATCCGAACCTAAAGGGGAAGCTTAAAGAATTATTGATCTTCAGTTGAACGAGTTCACTAGAGACGGTTAATAAATAGCATCTTAAACAACTCGGGAAAATAAATAGATAAATGAGAAGGCAGGGAACAGATATGGAGAACAAATCCCTTTTTACTGGAGTCGAACATATTGGAATTAAGGCCTTGGAAATGGAAAAGGCCATTCGATTTTACACAGAAGTACTTGGCTTTAAGTTTTTAAACCGGATTAAACCAGGCGAGGTGGAATTGGTCTTTCTGGAATTAGGGGGTACCGTTGTGGAGTTGGTGGAAGTCGTTAACGGCCAAAAGTTTGAGGATGGAGTTGTCAATCACTTGGCAATCCGTGTATCCGATATTATGAAGGCTATTGATCATTTAAAAGACCATCAGGTTGAGTTGACTGCTTCGGAACCCATGTCGATAGGAGAAGGACGGTATAATTTCTTTTTTCGGGGTCCGAGCGGAGAAAGACTCGAGCTATATCAGGTGTAACCAAGAAGGTCCGCATAATAATGTTGATCAAAGATGGCCGGCCCGCCTCCAGTGTGCCAAAAGACAATCTTCTCAGGGAATTCTTGGCTTTTCTGTTGCATCAGGTGTTTAACTGCTGCCACACCTTTGGAAGTGTAAACGGGGTCAAAAAGGATGCCGTCAGTTCGAAAACACTCAATGATGACCTTAGAAGACTCTGGAGTGGGTAGGCCGTATCCCGGTCCGATAAAATTAGCAGTAATTTCAAAAGATGGCAGCGAACAAGGAATATGAAGCAAATCCAAGACCTCGGCAGCAAGTTTTTCAACCTGTGTATGAAGTTGATCCGAACTTTGGATTACATTGACTCCCAGTACGCGAAGAGGGTGTGGGAGAAGAGCATTGGCGGCGATCAACCCCGCTAGAGTTCCGGCGCTACCGACTGAACAAATCAGGGTATTTGGGGCCCATCCTTGTTCTTCAGCTTGTTTAAGCAGTTCGAAAAAAGCGAGAAAATATCCCAACGATCCGAGAACATTAGAGCCCCCTAGAGGGATTGTGTAAGGATGGAAACCCTGTGATTTCTTTTCAGTGGAAATGCGGTTTACTGCTTGATCAAGAGGTTCTTCTCCACAAGCTATAATTTCTGCCCCGGCTAGACGATCCAGAAGCAGGTTGCCACCCCATTCAGTGGGTGTCTCTCCTGGAATAACAATCACGGGTTTAAGCTTTAACATTGCGGAAACGACAGCTGTGAGACGAGCATGATTGGATTGAGGTGCACCCGATGTTATAATGAGATCTGCCTTTTGACTTAGTGCTTCAGCCATCAGGAATTCAAGTTTGCGCAGTTTATTCCCTCCAAGGCCGTAGAGAGTCAGGTCGTCTCGTTTCCAATATAATGCATCCTCACCCCAAGCAAGGCGGCTTCTTTCAAGGGGTGTAGGGCCGCCCATCAAGGGGATGCGAGAGGGAATGGGTAAGCTTTCCAGTAATGATTTGTACATTTGACACCTCCTGGGATTATCATTCTATCAGTTATCAAGGAATCCCTTCTTGAAATCCCTTCAGAAGATTTAATAATCTTGCAATGCCTGCTTTATGTGGTAATATTATCCTGTACCTGCCTGCCTTTCGTATATTTACAATTGATGTTTAGGGTCAATAATTGGAGGGGTTTATTTACATTACAAGGGGACCAAAGATATGGTCGACCAGATATATATACCGAGGATGATAAGATTAAGGTATCTATTTTTTCGGATCTCTTGGTTGATTTAAAACCGATTTTTGATAGTATCAGCAGCTAAACAAGATCATTATAAAGAATGGAAGCAACTATGCAAAAGAAACGATATCTTACGTTTAATGAACACTTGCGCAATCGATTTAGGGAGAAAGTTTTTAAGGTCTCTTTGGACGCTGGATTTACATGCCCAAATCGAGATGGAACTTTGGGGTGGAGCGGGTGTGTCTATTGCAGCGAGCGAGGATCCGGGGATTTTGCCGGAGATCAGAAGTTATCCCTTCATGATCAATTTGTTGAAGTTTCAGAACGGATGAAGAGGAAATGGCCAAGCGCAAAATATATCGCTTATTTCCAAGCGTATACCAATACCTATGCCTCGTCGGAAAGGTTACGCCAGGTTTATGAAGAAGCCCTGGCAGAAGAAAATGTCATTGGATTATCCGTCTCAACAAGGCCGGACTGCTTGCCGGAAGATGTGCTCGACTATCTTGAGGAACTGAATCGGCGGACGTATTTATGGGTAGAGCTGGGTTTGCAAAGCAGTCATGATCGAACTATGGAATGGATTAGAAGAGGTCATGATTATTCCCAATTCCTTAAGGGTCTAGAACAATTGCGATATAGAGGGATACGGGTTTGCGCTCATATAATTCTAGGCTTGCCTGGAGAATCAAAAGCAGAAATGCTGGAAACAGCGCGGGCAGTTGCCGGTCTGCCTATACAAGGGATTAAAATTCATTTGTTACATGTGCTCAGGGGCACTCCATTGGCAACAATTTATGACAAGGAGCCATTTGAACTCATGACGAAAGAGGACTATGTCTCTCTTGTTGTGGATATTCTAGAAATTTTACCGCCAGAGATGGTGATTCATCGTTTGACCGGAGATGGCCCCCCAGATGATCTAATCGGGCCTCTTTGGAGTCGGAAGAAGTGGGAAGTTCTCAATGCCATCGACGCTGAGTTAGAACTCAGAGATACATGGCAAGGGAAAAGGGCAGAGAAATAGCGACCCTGAAGGATCGCTAAAGAGAAGGAGAAATGTGAAGTGAAGTTCGGATTAAGGCCTAAGCTTAGGCCGTGATAACTGATCTGGCTGCATGGATGCATTATAACAGGAGTTTTTAGGCTTAGACTGGGGTGGTGTGAGTTTAAAGCTAGGTGCTAAATTCAAGTAACGTTTAAGATCTGAATTTGTAGCAATTATTCGTTGGCTTATTTGATCATTATTGAGACGTTCCATGTTGCACTCACCCCCTTGTTCTTATAACTATTTCTATTATGGGGTTTCGTACTGGACAAGTTTTCCTTCCCAAGTACGTAAAACTGCTTTGTTTTCATCAAGAGATACCAGGTATTGCGGTAATATGGGTGTCTTACCTCCGCCCTTCGGGGCATTTATAATATAAGTTGGCACCGCAAGGCCGGAAGTATATCCTCGTAACTGATCCATTATGGCAAGTCCGTCTTGAATCCGAGGAACAAAATGGCGTGTTCCCTTGACGTTTTTGGCATGGAAGATATAATATGGGCGAACCCTGATTTTGAGGAGTTCATGATTTAGTTTCTTCATGACCTCTGGTTGATGGTTTATGCCTTTGAGTAAAACCGCTTGATTACCCAAGACCACCCCGGCTGCAATAAGTTTGTCAGCCGCTTTTTTAGCATCTTCAGATACCTCTTTGGGGTGATTAAACTGTGTGTTAATATAAAGGGGTGGATATTTAGCTAATATTGAGCACAGTTCGTCCGTTATGCGCATAGGAAGAGTCACTGGAGCCCTTGTGCCAAGTCGCTTGATTTCTACGTGAGGAATTGAGTGAAGTTCTCCCAGAAGCCAATCCAGAGTGAGATCACTAAGAAGCAAGGCGTCTCCGCCAGTTACTAAGACGTCTCGAATCTCGGGATTTGCGCGAATATAATCTAGAGCTGCTTTAAGTTCTGTTCTTTGTGTATGAGTATCGGTTTCCCCAATATTACGTCTGCGCTGGCAGTGCCGGCAGTACATAGCACACATATTTGTGACATTTATAATTAACCGATCCGGATATCTGCGCGTAATCCCGGGAGCAGGAGATGTGATTTCTTCGCCCATAGGATCATCTTCGCCAAAGTCTTCGACGAGTTCAGCTAATGCAGGCAATCCTTGAAGCCGAATTGGGTCCAGAGGGTCCGTATCACTCATTAAACTTAGATAATAAGGGGATACAGCCCAACGATAGGTTTTTCCTACGCGGTCAATTTCCTCACATTGATCTAAAGTTAATCCGGGAAGCAGAGCCCTCAAGACATGGGGGTCTGAGATTCTATGCGCCATTTGCCAGTGCCAACTTTCCCAGTCTTCAAGTGTGGCGTTGAAATAGCTTAGAATATCTGCACGGCGGGATTCGTAGGTTTCTGTAAGCGAAAATCCTGTAGGAACTTTTTTCGAGTTGTTGAGATATGGAATAACCATTTGTTTAAGCTCAACTGCGCGCTTAAGCGCATATTGTCGAAATGTACCTGAACGTTCTTGGAGTTCGACAGCCATATATATTCCTCCTTTATCTGTTTCCAGTTGAAACTTAATTCATCCAGATGTGCTTTTCTCTAGTAATGGGGGTGTTTTGTACGCCATCCGTGGCCCAACGCATAAGTGTCGCTAGGGCTACCGCTTGGGCGGAAGCTTGGCGCTTAGCCACGCATTCTAAAAAACAAAAAAGAACCAATCAAATCATCGGTTCCCAAAAGAATTAAACGCGAAATATCACGCTAACGTGTTTCAACGCTTACGAGGTTAGCTGTCGGGTTCGAGCTGAAAACTGCTCTACGCCATTTTGGCGATTCACCCCAAGAAGTGGTTCCCCCGTTTTCCTTTTGGAAATTCAGCAAGGTAAAAATATTTATTTTACTGACAACCTTATATTAACACAAGAGTTGTTACCTGTCAATAGCATGATGTAACCAAGATTTGGCTATGTTATAATAGGTTAGAATTCGAGTGGATATTTTATTATTAGTTATTCAAACCATGAACTATGAACCAAGAATCAGCGAGATTGGATAAGGGGTTGACATAATTGGAAAAGGCTCGGTATCAGGAAATTGCAATCGATATAGCTCACGCAATCATGATGGGAGAATATCATGAAGGGGTGAAAATTCATGGCCGTTCGACGTTAGCAGGACGGTATAATGTTTCTCCAGAAACTATTCGCCGGGCCATCGCAGTTTTGCAAAATGTCGGTGTAGTTGTGGTCAGTCAAGGAGTAGGGATCACCGTAACCTCAAAGGCCATGGCAGAAAAATTTGTTAAATCCTTTGATCAAAAAGGGGAAATTCAAGTCTTTGTTGAAGATCTTAAGAAGCTTATGGATCAAAGGCGTGAAATTGACATAAAGATTGAAAGTCATCTTAATAAATTCCTAGGTTATACTGACCGTCTAATGTCTCGGTGGCTGGATGTTGGAGAAATCGAAATCGGAAAAACATCCCCTGCCATTGGCAAGACTTTGAGAGAATTAAAAATTCGAGAGCGAACAGGGGCAACTATTGTGGCGGTGGTTCGAGACGGATTGGAACAATTTTCTCCAGACGCCAGCTTTGTCCTGCGTGGAGAGGACGTCCTGCTGGCAGCAGGTTCAGCAGAGGGGCAACAGAAGCTAAGGTCAATTTTATAAGTTGGATGGAGTAAGTTAAAAATGTATCCTGGCATTGATATTATAGAAATAGAACGAGTGGCACAGGCGTTTAAACGTCAACCTAGACTAATTGAGCGCCTTTTCACAATTCGAGAGCAGGAAGCCTTAATTGGGAAAGGTATTCAAAGTTATGCAGCACGTTTTGCTGGAAAAGAGGCAGTTCTTAAGACTTTGGGAACTGGCTTACAAGGATTGTCTTGGCATGATATAGAGATTTTGAGTAATGTAAAGGGAGAACCGCAAGTTTTTCTTAGTCTTAAAGCAATGGATCAGGTATCTGCCAGGGGCGGATCAGAAGTTCGAGTTAGTTTATCCCATAATCGAACTCAAGCGATGGCGTTCGCAATTTTAAGCTAATATAGAGAACTGGGGTGGGGAAAGTGCGTGTGGTCAATGCAGAACAGATGCGGCAGATAGAAGAAAATGCCATTCATCATTATGGTATTCCGAGTTTGCTCCTTATGGAAAATGCAGCCTGGGCAGTCGTCGAAGAGATTCGACGTTGTATCCCCAAAGGGAAGGAGGGGCTAAACGGTCGAAAAGCAGTGATTCTTGTTGGCAAAGGAAATAACGGCGGAGATGGTTTGGCTGTTGCTCGACATCTGGTTTTTCAAGGGATGGATGTTACGGTTTTAGTATTTGCTCCACTTAAGGAATTAAAGGGAGATGCAGCTTTAAATTTGCATCTTTTTCAAGGCACCACCGGTAAATTATTTGTAATCGAAGGAGAGAAACAGCGGCGGTTAACACGATTGGCTTTGGCGCAAGCAGATGTCGTTGTAGATGCACTTTTTGGAATTGGAATGCGTGGGGCTTTGCCTGGCCTGATTGAAGAATATGTGGATGAAGTGAACTGTGCTCCCGGTTGGGTGGTTTCTATTGATATTCCCAGCGGGGTTGAGGCTAATACCGGTAAAGTTTATCGAACTGCGGTTCGAGCCCAAACTACAGTTACCTTTGGGCTCCCCAAATGGGGCCTTTTTCTCGGTGAAGGGCCCGAATATTGTGGACGGGTTGTAGTGGATCCCATTTCTATTCCAGAATCCTACCTGGTAGAAGAAGGAATTTCTACGTTTGTATTGATGGATGATGATGTGCGTGATATGATCCCTATTCGTCATCTCAAAGGGCATAAAGGAACCCATGGAAAAGGTATTCTTGTGGCAGGGTCTAAAGGGATGAGCGGGGCATCAGTGTTAGCAGGACAAGGAGCTTTGCGAAGTGGAATTGGGTTGTTACAAATCGTTGCTCCACAAGGGATTGCGAAAGAAGTGGATGCAAGCATCACGGAGGCAACTGTTTGGTCTGCGCCTGGAGAAGATTTCTTGAATGAAGAAGCTTGGCAGGTAGTCTTAAAACAATCTGAGAAAGCTAAAGCCCTTGCTGTAGGTCCGGGTCTAGGTGAGAATATAGAGTTTATTTCTGTTTTAGAAGAAATTCTTAAAAATATTAGTTGCCCAATTGTCTTGGATGCTGACGCCCTTAATCTCATAGCATTAGAACCGGGTCTGTTGAGTTTGAGAAATGGAAGAGGCGGGTTGATACTTACACCTCATCCCGGTGAAATGGCTCGACTCTGTCAATGCAGTGTTGAAGATATTGAGCGGAATCGGTTAGATATTGCGGTGGCAAAAGCAGTTGAGTGGGAAGCTGTGGTCGTTTTAAAGGGTTCTGTGACTATTATTGCTTCCCCTGATGGTCGTGCTTTCTTTAACCCAACCGGAAATCCCGGACTTGGCGCAGGGGGGACGGGAGATGTTCTTACCGGCAGTATTCTTGCTTGGTTAGCCCAAGGAGTTTCACCGCTGGAAGCGGCTTGTCTGGGCGTATATTTACATGGTAAAGCAGCGGATGAGTTAGCAAAAGAGTTTGGTTGGTCTGGATTTACGGCCTCGGAAGTAGCAGATCAAATTCCTAAAGTGAGGCGTGCATTAGAGTATAAGGGCTTAGAGGGAAAGAAGGGATAAACTATGGGAGGGAGACCGGTCTGGGCTGAGGTGAATCTGCAAACCCTTAGAGAAAATTTCTACAAGCTTCAGACATATACCAAAAGTGAAATAATGCCGATCGTAAAGGCGGATGCTTACGGACATGGCGCGATTCCTGTTGTAAAAACGCTTATAGCCTGTGGTGCACAGCGTTTTGGAGTTGCTCTTTTGCAAGAAGCCCTGGAAATTAAAGCGGCGTTTCCTGAGGTTACGGTCATGGTCATTGGTGCTACGGAGGGGAATGAGTCGGATACTTTAGTTGAAAGAGATATTATTCCCACTGTTTTTCAATTAGCTCAGGCTCAGGCACTTTCCGAGTCAGCTGTGAGGCTTAACCGAAGGGCGAGACTACATATAAAAATTGATACAGGGATGGGGAGAATTGGATTTTGTGAGACCGACGTCGCTGAGATTCTAAGGATTGCCGATTTACCCAATCTGTTTATTGAAGGTATTTTCACACATTTTGCGACTGCGGACCAAAGAGATTTGTCATTTGCCAGAAAACAGTTAAAATGTTTTAAGACTGTTTATGAAGAGCTAAAGAGGGCCGGGCTTACTATTCCGATCCGCCATGCGGCTAATAGCGCGGGGATCATTCAATTACCGGAATCACATTTTGAGCTTGTTCGTCTGGGAATTAGCCTCTATGGACTCACTCCATCTTCTCAAATTGACGGGAATATTGGACTAGAGCCGGTAATGGCTTGGAAAGCCAAAGTGTCACATGTCAAAACTATCAATACCGGAGAGACTGTAAGCTATGGCCGCACATTTCAAGCGGCTTACCCTACCGTTGTGGCAACTGTCCCGGTAGGTTACGCGGACGGAATGCGCAGAGCTCTTTCCAATCAAGGGGAAATGCTGATCCATGGAAGACGTTCAACAATTATAGGGCGGATCTGTATGGATCAGTCTATGCTGGATGTAACGAAGATTCCGGGAGTAAAAGTAGAGGATGTCGTAACTATTTTAGGAAAAGATGGCAACGAACAGCTGACAGCGACAGAAATGGCTGATTGGATGGGTACCATTAGCTATGAAGTGGTTTGTGGAATTTCTAAACGGGTTCCGCGAGTTTATATTGATCCAAGGGAGCATTGATGCGATCCCTTGTTTCATGTCCGAAGTGATCTAATTATTAAAAGTCAAACTCTTTGAGACATAAAACCCTTTGTTGCCTCATAAATTGTGGCAAGGGGGTGCCATGTCTATGTTTGATCTAACGACTGGGTTGAGTTATGCCTTTTTTATGCTTTGCCTGGTGCTCGGGTGGGGTGCCGCTGGAGCTTTGGATTACGATGGTATCCTGCGTCGTTCTACATCCCGTTGGGGGAGATTTTTACTGCGTATAGGCGTAGCGCTAGTATTGGCTGAGGGATTTCGAATTTTCTTAAGCTTTGTCTTGGGGCCGGTACTCGATCTGGTTGTAAATAAAAGTATTAATGGATTTAAAGCTTTTTAAATTTCACGTACAAGACTTGATCTGTGAATTGATTTAGGTACAAAATGAGCCCCTCCAGAATTGAAGTGAGACTACACTTCAATTCTGGAGGGGCTCTTCGAAGTCCTATCAACCTATAAGAAACCTAGGCCGGTATAAAACCAAAATACATAAGTACAATGATTCCGAATACAACTCGGTAGTAACCAAAGGGCTTAAAATCCTTTTTGCTAACGTAACTCATGAATCCGGCAATTACTAACCAAGCTACTATAAATGATATGAAAAATCCGAAAGCTACCACTAGAAACTCATGTGAGTTGAGGGCGAGTCCATTTTTTAACAATGTGTAACCAGAAGCAGCGACCATAGTAGGAATGGCTAAGAAGAAGGAAAATTCTGCAGCTACGACCCTTGAAGCACCTAATAACATGGCCCCTATGATGGTTGAGGCTGAGCGTGAGGTTCCTGGTATCATAGCTAAACACTGGATAAACCCAATCAAAAGAGAAGTTCTGTAAGTGAGTTGTTTCATGGATTTAATATTGAAGGCAGGTTTCTTGCTTTCAATATATAATAAAATTAATCCGCCGATTATGAGGGCTATAGCGACAACTGTCGTATTAAACAAAAGTTCTTCTATGTAATCCCCTACTAGAAATCCAATTCCAAGGGCAGGGAGAACCCCGACCAGGGTCTTTTTCCATAGCTCAAATATTTCTTGATTTTTGGCTGACTTATAATTGCCGAAGGGAATAAGTCTATGCCGAAAGTAAACAACGACGGAAAGAATTGCCCCCAGTTGTATCACTACATCGAACATATTTGCAAATTGTTCCGTAAACCCAACAAACTGGTTCACTATGATTAGGTGCCCTGTCGAAGAAATCGGGAGGAATTCGGTAATTCCTTCTACGATCCCTAAAATCAAGGCGCTGACATAATCGTTCAAAGCATCATCTCATTTCTAAGTATTGATCACACACCTGACCATTATCCCATAGTTTTAATAAGCGAGTCAATGAATACAAGCCCGTAATTATTGGCAGGAAACGACAAATTAAATAGATTAAAAAATAATATTAACATCTGAGTATCTCATGGTAAAATAGTCATATTCAAATAATTATTGAATTCATAGTCTGCCAGTAGCCCGGAAAGTGCTTGCTAGGGTTTGGGTGGTTGAAAAGATAGGTTTGTTTTGAGTGGATTTTGGTTGATAATACACATAAGAGTGCTACAATGTATGAGATAACAGTGAACTCGTTCAACTAAAGCTGAACATCGAGACTTCGGTGACGATAGTCTCCAGTACGATACTCTCCACTGGAGACTATCGTTACCGAAGTAGAATAAGGAACACCCACTTGAAGAAGTGGGAGTCTCGGAATTGATTAAAGGAGTAAACATGAAGCGAACATGGCGTTTTTGGCTTGCCTTATGGGCTGGTAAGATAATAACTATGGGGCTGTTAGTTACAGGGAAAAAAGGGACGACCCTGCCCGGAAAGATTGCCAACTGGATTGACCCGCAGATCATGCGCCACTTGAGTGTGGCCTATACTGATGGAATTATCATGGTTACCGGGACCAATGGAAAAACCACAACGGCTAATCTCCTGGCAAGTATTTTGCGTCAAGCCGGAAAAGTGTTTGCCTTTAACCAAGCGGGGGCGAACCTAGTGACTGGAATTACGGGAGCTTTAATACAGAATACAGGGTGGAATGGTTTATCACAAGCGAGTTTAGCATTGCTGGAAGTGGATGAAGCGACAGTTCCTAAGTTTTGTGAACAAGTGTCTCCCAGTCTAGCGATTGTCACTAACTTTTTCCGTGATCAGCTTGATCGCTACGGAGAATTAGATACTACAGTACGTATGGTTAAAGGATCTTTGCCGAAAGAAACGGTTCTTGTCTTAAATGCGGACGATCCTTTAGTTGCTCAGTTTGGTACGAATCATAATCAGGCAATTTATTATGGGGTGGAGCGCACCCCAGACAGCCAAGGGGATAGTCAGGAGACAAGGGAAGCCAGATTTTGCCCCGGATGTGGAACGGCCTTAGATTATACGCTGTTTCACTACGGCCAATTGGGGATTTTCAAGTGTTCAGGGTGTGGTTTCCATCGTCCTGAACCTGAAATACTGGCGAAGGATGTTCATCTGGATGAAGGGTTGATGCTGTTTCAGGTTGATGAGGTTGCCTTTAGGATAGCTCTGCAAGGGTATTATAATCTGTACAATGCACTTGCAGCTCTTACAGCAGCCCGTGAATTAGGTTTCAAGGATAAAGTTATTGAAAAGGGGCTGCGAGTGTTTATCCCTCAAGCCGGACGGATGGAACGGTTTAGTCTCCCGGAGGGGGACATCACCTTAACTCTCGTTAAGAATCCCACAGGGTTTGATCAGGTCATTCAGACAATGATTGGTGTCGATAGACCCCTGGGGATTTTAATCGGAATTAATGACCTAGCAGCGGATGGGCGAGATATTTCTTGGCTTTGGGATGTGAACTTTGAACGATTAGGAACGCATGAGGCACGCATACAGAAAGTGGTATGTACAGGTCTTAGAGCAGAAGACATAGCCTTAAGGCTAAAATATGCCGGCGTATCCGTCGAGAAACTTATACTTGAACATAGTTTGACTGGAGCCCTTAAGATGTTGACAGGAAGTCGGGCAGAGGGCGAAGCTTGGTTTATATTACCTACGTATACTCTGCTCTTTCCGCTTCGGGAGATCGTGGAAGACCGTCAAAAGAGTGCGGGGCTGTCGAATTCGGGAGCTAAGGAACGTGGAGAGGAGGCAAGGGCGTGAAACTTGCTATTTGCCATCTGTATCCGGATTTACTAGACCTTTATGGAGATAGAGGTAATATTTTAACGTTAGCGGCTCGGTGCCGCTGGAGGGGAATTGAACCGGTAATTCAAAAAGCCTCCCTAGGGGAAGACCTGGATTTCATGGGTATGGATATTCTGTTTATTGGCGGCGGTTCTGACCGTGAACAAGGCCTGTTGGTTCAAGATCTTATGCGTCGGGAGAATGAACTTAGAAAGGCCATTGAAAATGGTCTTGTCGTGCTTTCTATTTGTGGTGGTTATCAAATGCTGGGAAAATACTATCAAATGACTAATGGGGAAAGAATTGACGGGTTGGGCATCTTGGATATCTGGACAATTGCTGGGGCAAAGCGTCTGATTGGAAATGTGGTTGTGGAACTTGACGAGAAAAAATCAAGCGGTAATTCCAATAAATTTAGGACAATGGTTGGGTTTGAGAATCATTCAGGCAAAACTTATTTGGGTGAAGGGATCAGCCCTTTGGGCAAAGTCTTATTCGGTCATGGAAATAACGGTGAGGACAGTGGGGAAGGGGTACGTCACCTCAACGTCTTTGGAACGTATTTACATGGACCCCTCCTCCCTAAGAATCCGCATCTCGCCGATTTGTTATTAGAATTGGCTATTCAAAGGCGTGGAGTGGACACTTCCTTGATGGAACTTGACGATTGCTTGGAAGATTTAGCGCATAAGGCCATGGTCAAAAGGCTATTGAAACAGGCCTAAAATCATGGCTATGATTGGTTAATAACAAAAATCAGTATATCAAGAGTGATATACTGATATACTATAGTTAATGAAGGATTCTTGATAAAAGTTCTCATCCATATTGTCTCTTACCATAATTTACATGGTGAAATAACCTTGATTTCGAGGGGTTTTGGTTTATTTACCTGTGGAATTCGTTGACACTTTTTTAGATTACTGTCTATAATAGAGTATAGCTTTAGCTAAATGACTTGGGGGTGCTAATGTGGCAGAAAGTAAGCGAATTATGATTAGTTTGCCGGAGAGTTTGCTTGCGGAGGTTGATGGGATCGTCACAGTTGAAAAGCGTAATCGCAGCGAATTTATTCGAGAAGCATTGAATAGCATCCTTCACGAACGCCGGAAGAAGGGAATCCATGAGCAAATGCGTAAAGGGTACCTCGAAATGGCGCAACTGAATTTATCCATAGCTAGAGAATTGTTTCAAACGGAACAAGAAGTACTAGAGTATTATGAAGAAACGATGGTGGCGTATCAGAGATGATGATAAAACGCGGGGAAATTTATTACGCTGAGCTTAACCCCGTCGTCGGCTCAGAACAGGGAGGAACTCGTCCCGTCCTCGTGGTCCAAAATGACATAGGGAATCAATTTAGCCCGACGACAATTATTGCCGCGATCACTTCACAGATTGCTAAAGCGAAGTTACCGACTCACGTAGAGGTAAGAGCTAAACGCAGCGGATTAGAACGGGATTCGGTCATCCTTACGGAGCAGATCAGAACGATTGATAAAAGTCGGCTGAAGGAAAAAGTAGCGGTATTGGATGAAGAAGTGATGCTAAGAGTAGATCAAGCCATCGAAATTAGTTTAGGGCTTGCGGATATTTAATATATAGTTTCTGAAGAGGCAGCGCTGCGGAATGAATACCGACGCTGTTTTTGTTTGGCATAGATGACAAGTACAAAAAAGAGACGACTACTGTCGTCCCTCTTTGTACGGGTTCACCTGCACACATGTCACAGATAAGAATATCTTTACAAACATGAGTTCCATAGCAGATGTTATCTCCGATTTTTGTCGCGCCATTTGCGCGATCTCAATGTCAGCTCACCTTTTAGTTTAGAACAAGTGCAAGTTTTTGTCAACTTTAAAAGAGTGTATACAGTATTCCTTGTTAATTAATAGAGGGATTTGTGGATTTGTGACGAATAAATTGTACATAACTGACATACTTTAAAGGAACTAAATGGTAAAAAAATACAAGAAATGGAAGGAGAACCCGCTTGATTCAATTAGAAGGGGTAAATAAACATTTTGGTCATTTGCATGTCTTGAAAGATATTAATCTAACGGTAAAGTCGGGAGAAAAATTGGTGGTCATTGGCCCCAGTGGATCAGGCAAGAGCACATTAATTCGATGTATGAACCTGTTAGAAAAGCCAAGTTCAGGTAAAGTTACGGTGGACGGGGTAGACATAACTGCTCATAAGGCATTAGTGGCTAAAGTTCGTCAGTCAGTTGCTATGGTCTTCCAGCAATTTAACCTCTACCCACATAAAACAGTTTTGGAAAATTTAACTCTTGCTCCTATGCTTATTAAGAAAGTGCCTCAGGCGGAAGCAGTTAAGGCTGGTCTGGCTTATCTTGATCGTGTGGGATTAAAAGAAAAAGCTAATGTATATCCGTCCCAACTTTCTGGGGGTCAGCAACAACGTGTGGCCATTGCTAGGGCCTTGGCAATGCGGCCTAAAATTATGCTTTTTGATGAGCCTACATCGGCTCTAGATCCGGAAATGATCCAGGAAGTTCTTGATGTTATGGTTGATTTAGCTCATGAGGGAATCACAATGGTGGTTGTCACCCATGAAATGGGTTTTGCTAAAACGGTTGCAGATCGCGTCATCTTCATGGATGATGGACAGATAGTGGAAGAGAATTCTCCCCAACGCTTTTTTGAAAACCCTACGCATGAACGCACCAAGTCATTCTTAAGCCGGATTTTACGCTAAACTTTAAATTCGGTTACTTCATAGGTGTAATTATTCTGGTTTAATATGGAAAGCGCAGGTAAGCTGTGACTATAGAATTGGAAGAGGGGGATATATATAATGAAGAAATTTGGTATTATTTTAACAAGTTTATTATTAGTTGCCGGTCTGGTAACAGGATGTGGGTCTACTCCGACTACCCCAGACAAAGGCGCCGGCGGATTGCCTGCAGATGTACAGGCCATCAAAGACCGGGGGGTTCTAAAAGTAGGGGTTAAAGTCGATGTCCCTAATTTTGGATATAAGGATCCAAAGACGGAAGAAATCACTGGATTTGAAATTGATTTAGCTAATGCCATCTCTAAAGAAATTTTGGGAACTGAGAAAATCGAACCTGCTGCCGTTACGGCGAAAACTCGAGGTCCCTTAGTGGACAGCGGGGATGTAGACCTAGTTATTGCCACATTTACCGTTACGGAAGAGCGAAAAAAGAGTTACAACTTCTCTGACGCGTATTTTACCGATGGTGTAAAATTAATGGTTAAAAAGGATTCCGGTATTCAAGGTCTCAAAGATTTAAACGGTAAAAAGATCGGTGTAGCCCAAAGCGCCACCAGTAAGAAGGCTATTCAAGAGGCTGCTGATAAGATTGGAGCAAAAGTCACCTTCATGGAGTTCAGTACCTATCCGGAAATTAAGGCAGCTTTGGATTCTGGCCGAGTTGACTGTTTCTCCGTAGATGGATCTATCCTATCTGGTTATTTAGATGATTCAACGGTTATTCTGGCGGATAGTTTTAGTCCTCAAGATTATGGAGTTGCCTCTAAAAAAGGAAATGACGGATTAGCTAAATTAGTAAATGATACGATTGCAAAGCTCAAAACATCTGGAGAGCTTGATAAAATGACACAAAAGTGGGGTCTTAAATAGTGGTTGGTCCTTTTGCTTGGTTTAAATGGGAAGCCCTTTTTCGCGATTGGACGGTATTTGCTGAGGGGTTTAAAACCACCATTATGGTGGCCGTCCTTTCCCTTGCATTGGCCCTGATACTGGGAATAGTGTTTGGGGTGCTAGGGACTTCTCAGTGGAAACTCGCCAAGCTGGTAAGTCGCGTCTATGTGGAATTCATTCAAAATACGCCACTCGTTATCCAAGTTTATTTCCTCTATCATGGGTTGCCTCACATGGATGTTATGATACCTGTCTTCGCAGTGGGTGTTTTAGGTGTCGGCGTGTATCATGGCGCTTATATTGCGGAAGTGGTCAGGGCTGGAATCGACTCGATCCACAAGGGGCAAATGGAAGCAGCTTTATCTCAGGGCTTTAGTTTTTGGGGAGCTATGCGGCACGTTATCTTGCCGCAAGCATCCCGAATCGTTTTACCACCCCTCACTAATCAAGCGGTTAACCTGATTAAAAACACATCCGTACTTGCTATGGTTGCCGGCGGTGACCTGATGTATCGTGCGGACTCCTGGTCAAGTGACAATCTCTACTATGGGCCTGCGTATGTTGCAATTGGTCTGCTTTATCTCCTTCTTTGTTTGCCTTTAGCGACCTTGACACGCCGCTTAGAAGGTAAAACGGGGGTGTCATCATGATTCAAGAGGTCTTTAAACCTGAACTTATTCGTTTTCTTGGTCAAGGACTATTGACGACTATCTATATTGCAGTTATGGCTATTCTGATTAGTTTTGTCTTCGGAACTGTCCTTGGCATTGCTCGTTACTCTAAACAACCTATTCTGGGTAGAATCGCTACAATTTATATTGAATGCGTTCGTAACATTCCTATGCTTCTTTTTATCTTAGTTTTTCGTTTTATGACCACTATGAAACCGATTAATTCAGGAATTGTCGCAATCGCAGTCTTCACTTCGGCCATCATTGCCGAGATTGTCCGAGGGGGGTTAACCTCCATTGATAAAGGACAGTGGGAAGCCGCCAAGTCACAGGGCTTTTCTTATCGTCAAACCCTGACGAATATTATTCTGCCTCAAGCTATGCACAAAATGATCCCGCCTTTAGTATCTCAGTTTATAACAGTTATTAAGGATACATCATTTGTATGGGTTGTGGGTGTAGAAGATTTGACAGGTAAAGGCATGATTATTTTAGGACAATACGGTACAACTGCTCAGTTCTTTGCTATCTTTGGGATGATTGCATCAACGTATTTCGTTCTGAATTATTCACTCTCAATTATAGCCCGTCGACAACAACTTAAAATGGTACACCAGAGTTATTAAGTTGTTTTAACGAGTTGTTAGTAAATATTTTCTGAAAAAAATTATGACTCTTCTTAGTGGACGACCCTAGATTAGGGTCGTCTTTTTTATAATAAAGGCAGTTTTATCACAAATGTAAGATTCTTTACCGACTTAAGGCGGATGAACTAAAAGGATGACATTTTCGCTACTGAAAAAGGCGAATTTAATGTCCGAGATCCCTGCGGAACAATTTGAGCATAGTGATCGTGATTTAATCAAGACCGCAGAGGACAACTTAAGCGGGTCAAATGAGTAATGGTATGATAATCTAGTTAAGAGAGTAAATTGATAAAGAAAACCCACAACTTTTCAAGCGGAACAAGAAGCGATGGTATCTTAAAGGGACTCTGATTTTTTAAATCAGGGTCTCTTATTCATAAGAAATTCACAACTTTTTCATGAGTTAATCGTATCAGAGAGTTAGACTAAGGACATAGAAGGACAGCAGATTCACAGGAAACGTAACAGAAATTAATAATCGATTGGGAGGAATATTCAATGAAAAAATTCAGTAAAAGAATTACCGTGATCGTAGGTACTGCAACATTAGTTCTAGGTCTCATGGCTTTGCCGGCCTTGGCAGAAACGTCTCAGCAACAAGGAAGTGGATGGTTTGGACAAATGAATGGATACATGCAGAAAACCTTTTCACCGGAACAACACCAAACTCTTATGAATTCGACCGAAATGCAAAACCTTCATAATTCGCAGGGTATGCAGAATGCAATGCAAACAGGCGATTTTGAGAAGATGCAAGAACTCATGAATTCCAATCCGGTAGTTAAAGCTCAAATGGGTCAAGAGAACATAGATAAGATGAATGAATTTATGAGTAAATCTGGAGGGAGCATGATGACCAAAAGTAGTGGTATGACCGGTACCCGCGGTTCTATGATGAATGGGAGTGTAAATGGAATGGCATCTCAGTCAAATAATTAAAAGGAGAGAGAGCTTAAATGATGATTGGTTTAATTCTGTTAGCCGTTATTGCTTATTATATGTTTAGTCCATCTAGTTCTGGAGCTTCATGCTGTATGGGCCATCAATCTCAAGCGAATACACCACTGGATATCTTGAATGAACGATATGCACGCGGTGAGATTCAAAGAGATGAATACCTTGAAAGGAAACGAGAACTCTCTGGGCAAAAACGGTACGTATCTATTAAAAAAGAATAAACAGCGTTTTATATTCGAAAGGGAATATCGAAGGCTGTATTTATAGAAAATCAAAAATATGTTTGAAGGAGGAATTTACATGATGGGTGGCTGGGGTAATATGATGGGTGGTTGGGGATATGGTGGTTACGGAAGCGGCGGCTATGGGATGATGGGTATGGCGGGAATAGGAATGCATCTCATCTTCGGGATTGGGATTATCCTTCTGGGTATCTATCTATTTCGTCGAAATGCCTCACCTGTTCATAACGGGGCAACAGGTAAGCATAGTGCTATGGACATCCTGCGCGAACGATATGCGCGTGGCGAGATAGATTCAGAGGAATTCCAGAGCAGGAAACGGGATTTAGAGATTAAATAATTAAAAACCATAAAAGCGGCTGAGGATGAACTGATCCTCAGCCGCTTTTATGGTTTACTGATGAATGAAATAACTCTGCTAATCTTAACTTTGTTTCGACTAAAGCTAAATTACAAAATTCCTTACCCGTTGTAACATTTTTTCACATTTTCGCAAAACATTTTCATAGTTTAGTAAATACCAGTTAATATGCCTTCAGTATAATTGGCTTCGAAAGGAGGAATAGTTCTTATCTTAAGGAAGGGGAGGTATTATATGTGAATAAGATGATTTAATCGTTAAATTCAATAAGGAAACAATTACGTTTTCTGGCTGAAACTGAAACGATAGGTAGATAATGAAATCCATACTCCAGTGGACGAAGAAGAAGCGGTGGATAATGAAATTCCTGCTCCTACGGACCAAGGACAAACGGTAAATAGAAGGTATGCCAAGCTCCTCCCCTCTTTAAGATAAATTGCAGAACATTTACGACAATCTGTTAAGTATTTTTGGAACAACTTTCACCCAATAATCGGATTACCAGAATAAAAATTTTATACCTAGGCAGCATAGGAAGGATATTCCTGGCTCCTAAGGGTTGACATATGCTCAACTGACAACTTATAATAATCATATCAGTTGTCAGTTGTTCCAACTAAATAGTTAAGGACGCGCTGAGTTCCGCACAAATGGGGAAACGGGGGACCCATCTTTTTGGGGTGAATCCGGCTTTTGCCGGTAGGGTTGTATCTTTTGCCCGAATCCGTCAGCTAACTTCGTAAGCGCTTACAAGAGAGAAAAAACTTCGTAAAGGGTCCTGCGTCTAGTTCAACGCGGGACCCTTTACGCATTATTGAGAGGAGGGAAGGCGCATTCCTCTCCCACTAATAGAGAAGATGGGGGAGGAATGCGCCGACGTTGTTGAAAGAAATTAAATTTAGAGTTTGGGACAAGGTTAGGCTGAAAATGTTTAAGCCACAAGCTATAACATTCGATACACAGATGCAAGCTCCATTTGCTATAAGTATTCCCGGTCGTTCGTGGGAACCAGCGGAAAAATTTGAATTGTTGCAGTGGACCGGTTTATTTGATGCCAATGAAACGGATGTCTATGAAGGTGATTTTATGAAAATTTCATCTGCAATTTACAAAGTGATTTGGAATAAATCAATAGGGAGTTTCGAACTTGTTGAGATAGGAAGCTCTTTAAATCGAAAGATCAGTGATGTAGAGATTGGTGATATTGTAGGAAATCAGTATCAAAATGCTGATCTCCTACAAATAGCAGCTCCATGATTGAATACGAATATAACCGGAATTATAGGCAATTAGTACAATCCAGAGAAAGATTGGTACCATCGCATCAAAGTATTTAGATGGAAAAGGATACCGCTGAGGGAGGGTAAAATGTCTTATTGTGGTAAGGTTCTGTTGGTTGATGACGACCAAAATGTATTGGAACTGGTCAAGTTATATGGTGAAAGGGAAGGTTTTAAAGTTATTGGGGTAAGCAACGGTGACTTGGTGCTAGCGGCATTCGACCGAGAAAATCCTGATGTGGTAATACTGGATATCATGCTTCCGGGTCAGGATGGGCTTACAATATGCCGCAATCTAAGGTCGATACGCATGGTTCCTATCATCATGCTTACAGCCAAGGGAGAGGAAGCAGACCGTGTTTTGGGACTGGAAATGGGAGCCGATGACTATGTTGCTAAACCTTTCAGTCCCCGAGAATTGGTAGCGAGAATTAAAGCGTTACTGCGCCGTACTCAACCTGTGGATACAGCGACGAATTGGAAATTGAAATACCCCGGGTTAGAAATCCTGGCCGATTCCAGGACAGTTTTGATTGAGGATCAACAAATTGAAGTCACTCCCAGAGAATACGATTTGCTCTACTACCTGGCCCAGAATCCGCGCCGGGTTTTTAGCAGAGAGGATCTGCTGGCGGCTGTCTGGGGGTATGATTTCTTCGGTGATGAGCGTACGATAGATGTCCACATTCGCAGGTTGAGGACCAAGCTGGCACCTTTGCCGTTTGAATACTTGACAACTGTATGGGGTGTGGGATACCAGTTTACACCTCCTGCAAAAAGGGGAGAGACCGTGTCGTGAATACTTATCGACAGCAGGGCAGGGAAAAACTTCAGTTGATAATCCGTGCCCTGCATCAGTTTTTGCTCATTAGTAAACGCATACTTCAGGAACAATTCAACAAAAATCTTTACACCAGGATACTGTTCACCAATGTTACGGCTTTTGTTATCGCTCTGATTGTCCTGATGATGTTTTCCAGCTTTGTGGTGAAGCAGGTAACCTATGATCAGGTTCAACAGGAATTGTTACGTAAGGCCAAACGAGTAAACTTTGCCTTGCTCCAGCAGACGGACAGCGCGTGGAGTATTCCACCTGACCAGCTAAAAAGCAGTCAGATTCAGGCCCAACAGGATTTCTTGAAATATCTGGCTGATATCTTTGACGCTAAGATTACGATTTTTGACATGACAGGAAAGATTACGGCTACCTCGGCAGAGCAGGAAATGGTGCCCGGTAGCAAGATAGAGGAGAAATACATTGAAATACTCAAAAACAAAAATGGTTCAATTGCGACGACCCAAACAGTAGATTCTGATACCGATCAGCCGATTTTTGTCACCGTTGTGCCCATGGGGAACAACAAGGATGCCATTGAAAACGGGATCCTGCTGGAAACGAAATCATCTAATCTTGACCTTGCTTTAAGCAAAATGCGTTTGTACATGGTTATCGGGGGAATGATCATCCTGCTGTTTATTATTTTCATTTCCGTCTACCTGGCTATGTATATTTCCAGGCCGATTTCCCGTTTGACTGCCACTGTGGCAGAGATCAGCAGAGGGAGTTATGTTCTGAGCGATAAGGACCAGCCTCTGGATGAAATCAATGACCTTGGCGGACAGCTTAATAAATTGGCGGAAAGACTCCAGAAGGTACAGACTGAAAGTCGCAGGGTGGAAGAAGAAAGAGCCCGTTTATTTGCGGAGATATCCCATGAGTTACGTACCCCGCTGACTGCCGTGCAAGGCTTTGTCGAGGCTATCCGGGACGGTATCGTGCAAGATGAGGCTATACAGGAGAGGTATTTAGACACGATTTACACGCAAACGATTCATATCAGCAGACTGATAGATGACATCTTGGAATTAAGCCGCCTGGAAAGCGGCAATCTAACGGTTGAAAAACTACCTGTGGACTTGAACGCTCTGGCCCACGGTGTGGCTATATCCATGGAGCCTCTGGCTAATCGCACGAACACCTCGATCCTTTTGGACCAAAAAACAGAGAAAGCCATCGTACTCGGGGACGCTGACCGGATGGAACAGGTTATCAGGAATCTACTGAAAAATGCGACTAGGGCCACGGAGAACGGCACCATCAGGGTTGGCGTAGAGACCCGACAAGGTAAAGTGGAACTGAGCATTGAGGATAATGGTATTGGCATATCGCCCGAGGATCTGCCTCACATATGGAAAAGGTTTTATCGGATCAAGAACCAACGTGCTGATCACATGCAGGAAAAAGGCAGCGGTCTGGGGCTGGTGATTGTGAAAAAGCTGGTTCAGTTACAAGGCGGCAACATTGATGTGGCAAGCCAGTTAGGAAAGGGGACAACTTTTCACATAAGTTTCCCATCTTTTGAGAAGAATTAGACTGTTTTTCCTCTGCTTGGTTCAGTGCATGCTGGACTGGGACAACCCACGTAAAGCATAGATGATAGGAGTGTCTATCTCAAAGGAAATGCGTGGTCAAGGGCTGGGAACAGAATTGATCGAAAAAAGTTTGCAAGCGTTAGCCAACGAGAATATAGAAGAGGTTGAATTGACTGTGGACGCGACAAATGTTGCTGCCAACGGTTATCGGTCATTACTGTCCGGAAACCGTTGGCATTTTTATGTCTTTGAATGGTTGTCTCTGGGCTATCCCAGTCTTGTAACATTTATTAATATTTTAGAAAAGAATTTTTAAGGTTAGGTAAAAGCCGGTTAATATTTCTTGAGTATAATTAAAAGGTCAGCTCCTCTCCTCTCATTTGTATGACCCCTGGCGCGGGAAGCAGATTTCCGGCGCTGGGCGGTCTATTCTTAATCTCGAGCACAGAAAAGATATCCCCTCCTTGATGCAAAGTTAGGCGCTGTGAATGATCATTGTCCTGTGCAGGTGAGCGAACATGGTTATCCGGACTAAACACAAGTTATTAGGGAGTTGATAGCATTGACTTGTCCCTTGTGCGGAGCGCACGACACTGGCCGCATCGGCCGTAACCGTTATTATTGTCACGAGTGCTGTCTTGAATGGACAAAGAACAGTGGTGAGCTGAAAATTTATCACATTGGTCCAGACGGGAAAGCTTTCCAGCTGAAAGGCGAGCAGGCCCTTGAAGCTGCGATTCGCTATAGTCAGAGGTTAAGATTTGTTTATTTGTGAACTATGCCAACGGTTATCGACTATTGTTCTATGATCAAACGCTGAAACCTTTGTAAAGAAAGCATTTAGTGAAAAACAAAAAATGATTCTGAGAAAAGATGGAATTAACTGAGGCTACAGATTTTTGTACAGGAGTTAGTAAATCTGATATCTCAATGTTCTAAAAGTGGCTGAGGATCTATTCCTCAGCCACTTTTATCTTTTTAGGAAGCTTGATGACGAATTCCGTCTCCTGACCGACTTTACTCTGTACTGAGATCGTACCTTGATGGAGGTCCGTAATCTGACGGACCAGCGCCAGACCAATTCCGGTCCCCCCTGTCACACGGGTTCGGGATTGGTCAGCTCGGTAAAAACGCTCGAATATTAAAGGTAGGTCGTCTTCCGAAATGCCTATACCTGTGTTCATAATCTTGATTTCAGCATAATCCGGCGTTTGTGCAAGAGTAACGCTAATCTGACCGCCTGGGTTTGAGTATCGATAGGCATTGTGGAGCAGATTATAGAAGAGTCGAGTCAGAAGGCGTTCATCCCCCACCGCAGTAACGGGTTTCTCGGGAGTGTTCCAATTTAGAGTCAATTCTTTTTCCTGGATAAGAGGGTAAAGGCTGTGTGTGATTTTCTCAAGAAGATGTGTTATGTCCACAAGTTCAAGCTTTAGGTGTAATCCGCCTATTTCAGCAACATTTAGGTCTTTTAGATCGCTTGACAAGTCAACTAGACGGTTAATCTCCTCATTTATAGAAGAGAGATTTTCATGATTGGCAGGAAGGACGTTGTCTTGGAAGGCTTCAATATAGCTTTTGATCGAGGTCAAGGGAGTGCGCAGTTCGTGGGCAATATCGGCGGTAAACTGTTTACGCATGGTTTCTTGCCGATTTAAATTGTCAGCCATCGCATTAAAAGCGTCTGCCAGTTGCCCGACCTCGTCTTTGGAACGAAGGGAAACGCGTTCCTCAAGATGTCCATGACCAATACGATTGGCGGCTTGTGTTAAGCGTTTGAGTGGAGCGACGAGCCTGCGGCTTGTAAAGTAACTGAGAAGAATCCCAAATAGAAGGGCCAATCCTCCAGCGAAAAGCAGAGAGCGAAAGACTGCAGATTGGAAGCGGAGATCTTGGGGATTGAGACTCTGTGCGGTAGCAGGGTAGCGGACCTCTGCTATGGCTAAATTGCCGAGGGGTCCTGACACTGTGAAGGTTTTAGTTTTCCAATTTGTAGTGGTTTGGGAAGACATACCCATGCCCATACCCATACCCATTTGGCCCTGACCGTGCATCATATTATCCATGGGGTTGCTTAACGTGGCAATGAGCTTGCCCTTGGGATCTGTTAGAGTAACAACTGTACCCATCGGGAGGGTATGACTTACTTCGTTTAGAAGTGCAGGATCCCAAGTGCCTGTGGTCTGATATAGCGAACTCAGACGTAAGGGTAACTGTTCCAAAGTCGCTTCATTAACCTGAGTCAAGTAATTACTAAACTGCTGTTTGAAGACAAAGTTCACGGAAAGCATGCTGAAAGTTAAGGTTATCAGCGCGATGATCAAGGTGGAAAGAAACAATTTTGTGCGCATTTTATCCCCCCGCATTCGGGTTAAACTTATAGCCAATACCGTAGACAGTCAAAATAATTTGTGGGTTGCCGGGAGTAGTTTCAATCTTTTGGCGGATCTTCTTAATATGAGCATCAATCACTCGGTCATCTCCGTCAAAGTTGTGCCCTTGAACAATTTCTACCAACTGACCTCGAGATAACACTCGTCCAGGATTTTTCGCTAAGGCACCCAGAATCTTAAATTCGGTTGGGGTCAACGAGATTTCTTGATCCTGCAGCCGAATCTCATACTGTATGTTATCAATGGTGAGGCCATTGTCATAGGAAATTACGTCTGCAAGGGGTGCAGTATCATTATTTGCCCGACGTAAGACGGCACGTACCCGGGCAACCACTTCACGAGGGCTAAAAGGTTTTGTAATGTAATCATCTGCACCGATACTTAAGCCTTGGATACGATCTTCTTCTTCGACTTTAGCAGTGAGCATGATAATGGGTACGGAGGATATTTTGCGAATCTCGCGGCAAATTTCTGTTCCAGACATGCCAGGGAGCATTAGATCCAGAATCAGTAAGTCAAAGGGGTTTTCTTTAAACATGGTCAGAGCGACAAGTCCGTTAATAGCAGTGCTGACTTGAAAACCTTCTTGTTGAAGGTAAGCCTTAAGCACGGTGGTTATCTTTTTTTCATCATCAACCAGTAAAATCCTCATCGATGGACTCCTCTCACTGACCCCGGCAATCCTGTTAGTCAGATGTTTCTTTACTTATATCAGAAGCTGGTTACCTGCGTGGAAAGATTAGAATTACGGCAATGGTACGCGGCGGTGTGGCGGAAGGGATCCATTAAGGTTTTCCTAAGGGATAATCAAACGAAGAAAAAATATCCTTGAGAGGGGGTAAAAGATTAAAATTAGTTCAAATCCAATTGACTAATTATATTTATTTTAATATAATAATTAATATAAGGTGCTAGGTAGAAACCAATTAACATGTACAGGCAATTTTTCAATATTAGCTAATGTGATCCGAGTCACGATTAATTAGACAAGGGTTTGATATATTTGAGACAGGTTTTAGAATGCTAAGGAAGTTGTAATAAGTATACTATTTTTTCATTATAAATTTAAAAATAAATTTCTAGGGAGGGGTCTATATCGAAGGGCTAGATTTATTGGTAACATCCGTATGCTTCTCAGTTTTGGGTTATGTATTATGTTACCTTACTCTTTCAAGTAATAATAAACTCAAAACCCATAACAATAACTCAGAAGAATCCTTGGAAAGATGAGAATGCAGCTATTAGATTGCTAACTCCTTCGCGTGAAGAAGTATAAACCCAACACTATGAGCAGGCTGCCGCTCAGATAGGTAAAATAGTGCCCCCATTTTTGTAAACGGGGTAAACTCTTTAGAACCGCAGTAAAAGTTCCCGCAATAATCAGCGGCAGCCCATGACCAAGGCCATAGATAAAGAGCAATAAGGCGCCATACCAAAGCATACCTTGACCAGCTACATAAGTCATCAGAACTGCTAACACGGGAGTGGCACAGGGGGAAGCTACCAGACCAAACAATAAGCCCACTCCAAAAGAACCAAAAACTCCGCCCCTTTTCTCGGGCATAGCCTGTAACCCCGGCAAATTAATATTGATAACGCCAATTAGCTGTAATCCCATGATAATTGAGAAAAGACCAATAATATAAATCCAGGCAGGGCCAATCTGGCCAAAAGCTTTACCTAAAAGTGCGGCTGCTGTACCTAAGATAGCAAAGGTAACAGCCAGGCCTAGGACGAAGGACACTGAAGTAATAAAGCCTTTTGTTTTAGAGGGTTTTTCCAAGCCGCCGATATACCCTAACATGACAGGTAACATCGACAATATGCAAGGACTCAGACTGGTCATTAATCCCCCTAAGAAAACCAAAAGTATGATGGTTAAACCACCATTAGATAAAGCACGCGGGAGAGTGTCTTTAAAGAAGGATCCGTACCAAGTATCATTTGGATTACCGGAGTTGAGAGCATTGTCTAAGGTACTTTTACTTTGAGGGCCAGAATCGTTATAAGTAACTTGCCCTTGCTCATTTATCACGAAAAAAGCAGGGATATAGTAGATGCCAAATTGCTTAGCAAGAGCCTGTCCTTGAGGATCATCAATATCAACAACAATAAAGTTTATATTATTACTATATTTTTTCTCTAGAGCCAGCACCACGGGCTCCATGCTCCTACAGCTGGGTCACCATTTAGCATAAAACTCCAAGAAAGTTGGTTTGTCAGAGTTCTGGGCGTCCTGGAAAGCAACCATTGGTTGATTAGTTACGTGAAATTCTGAGGGACCAGTGTATCTGGGAATGACTAAAGCCATTACGGATAAAATTGCAACCGTTAGTATTATAAGCAATTTGATTTTTGTCTTTATAATAACACCCCATTATTATAATTTTAGTTTGCAAGTGTCGCTGCAACCAAGGATGGCGAGAAGCGACCGCCGGCCAAGGACGGCCAAGTGTCGCTGTAGCCAGGGATGGCGAGAAGTGACCCGCAACTATCGGGATAAATCTAGATAGCGGATAGTGCCTCTAAGGGATCTAACTGTACGGCTCGCCGAGCCGGAATAAGAATCGAAGCTACCCCTATTATGACAGAAGCACTGATTGCGGTCAAAGCAATGAAAGGGTGGAATTCAAAGCTCACTGTTTTTTGGAAAGCGATTGGAGCAAGAAGAGTGGGCGTCAAGATCCCTATAAAATATCCCAAAACTCCTCCACAGAGACTTACTAAAGATATCTCGCGAATCAAAATGGAAAAGATATGCTGACGACGAAAACCGATGGCTCGAAAGATGCCAATTTCCGTAGCGCGATCGTTGATATTACCTAAGGTTGTGACGAATACGATTAAGACCCCGATAATTCCCAGTAAAATAGAAGTAATTAAGGAAAAACTAGAAAAGCGATCCACACTTTCTTTGGCTCCCTGAACTAGTTGAGATATTTCGGAGACTTTAGCCTCAGGTAAGAGTTCACTCAACAGGGTCACTGCTTTAGTTGGTTGAGCCGTATTGAGCTCGATCATTGACCAAGAATCTATTCCGGTAATCGATCGTGCAGTGTTAAAATTCGTAAATACTCCACTATCCTCTGAGCCGCCTGTTTCTTGCATTATCCCCACAATGGGATAACTCTTCTGGTTAAGTTCCAGAGCATTCCCCATCGCTAAGTTTTCTGTCTGGGCCAGGTACGAACCAATAATAATTTCCTGTTCACTAGGTAATTGGCCATTTATACTCCACCAAGGTTTCATTTTCAGTTCTGTGGGGAAATCCACTCCGATGATCAGATAACGATTGATCTCTCCCGTGACAGAATCTCCAGTGGCGGAACCAATAATCTTGGGGGCAATTCCGTTTAACATAAGAGCAGGGGTATTATTCAATTTAGCTAAACTATCGTAATCTAAATGCTTAATTTCATAATTAACCCCCGGAACGGAAAGACCTCCGTAGCTGAGTGTAAAATGTTCGGACTTGGGAGTAATTACGACGTTAGCACCATAATGGGTTAGGCTTTTTTGTAAATCATCCCGCATACCTTTAGCTAATGAATTTAATGTGACAGTTATGCCTACTACTAATATAAAAGTAAGCATCAGAAAGAAAGTTTTCCCTTTCCGACGACGCAAATTTTGGATTGCAATATCAGTGAGTGTCATCTTGTTCTCCTTTGCCGAACAGCGGTTTTCGAATTTCGAAGATCGCTGTACTATTTCATCCTCCACTTTTAACTTTCCTTTACACTCTACATATCTCGTACTTATGCTTAAATCCGACGATCAGACAACTTTGACCCCCGCGGTCGTTCCTCAAGAAAGACAAGACTTCTGACGTCTCGCATCGCTCAATATATTGAACCTCGACCTAAAAACTATGCTTGCCTCTGTCTACAGCCTCATGCATTGCTTGCTCGACCCCGAACCCCGAACTGTGATCCGACCTCCGGCTTCTGATCTCCGGCCTCTGAAATCACAGATAACGCAAAGACTCAGTCGGGTCAAGTCTTGCAGCTTTGAGGGCGGGATACAAACTTGCTGTCAGTCCAATTATTAGAGAGGCACTTAAGGCATAGATTAGCAAATTAGGTTGCCAAGAGATATGAACTTGAGCTTTCATGAGCTCTGATCCGGAGCTTACGGCCATACTCATGCCAAGAATGTACCCCAATAACCCGCCCAGAAGACTTAAAAAACCTGCTTCCCCAAGGATGATTATAATAATATGACGTTTACGGAAACCAATGGCCCGAAAGATTCCAATTTCCCGGGTCCGTTCTTCCACAGAAGACTTCATCGTTATAGTTATAACTAAACTGCTAGCTATTAAGAGAATCAGGGATACACTTCGAGCAAATAGGTTAAATCTATTGACGGTATCATCCCGAGATTCCAAGCTGGACATAAGCGCGGTAACCTTAGTCCCAGGAAGTTTGTCACTTAACTGTTGGGTAACTTCTTCGATTGGGCAGGTATAACATAAGGCAGCCGTTTCGATAAGACTTATGGCGTTGGGTCGGTTTGTAAGTTTTTGGAGAACAGCTAAGTCCATAAATACAGCTTGGTCATTTTCTGTTGACCCTGTAGGTTGTATGACTCCAGCTATCTTAAAGTCCTGTCCTAGGATAGTTACAGTTTGAAGAGGGATAAGACCAAGGGAACTTGCAATGTCACTCCCTAAAATGACTTGGTCTGCGCTGGGAATTTGGTTCTTCTCCAGACCATCCACTTTCCACCACTTTTTTAGTTGGAATTCTTGAGGAAAATCAACTCCTAACAACAAAATTTCTCGACCTTTAAGCTTAGTATTTGCTAACAGTTTAGGGGCAATAGTAGCCAAGGTTTCTTTATTCTTAATGGTTTGCATAAGCGGAATAAGGGACATATCCAGTTCTTTGATCTGAGTTGGAGCTTCAACGGTTATACCACCAAAGGTTAAGGATTGTTCTGTGTCAGGGAGAACGAGGATATTAGAACCGAATTGATCAAGCTTGTTGGCAACATCTTCTTGCATGGCTTGAGTCGTCGTGTAGAGGAAGATGATTGAAGCCACTCCAATAATCACGCTGAGCATCAATAATGAGGAGCGCATTTTGCGGCGACGTAGGTTTTGCACCACGATATTTGTTAGACGCATTGAATGCCCTCCTTAGAACTCTTGAGGAATTTGGGATAGAAATCCATCACGAATGTAAATGGCACGGGTGACCCAGGCCAAGTTTTCTTGATTATGAGTTACCATAATAATGGTTAAACCGTCCTGGTTAAGGGCTTGGAATAATTCTAACAGCTCCTTGGCGGTTTTTGAGTCCAGACTTCCAGTGGGTTCATCCGCAAAAATTATTGCAGGTCTGTTAACGATGGCTCGAGCAATAGCTACTCGGTTTTGTTCTCCACCGGATAATTGATTGGGGAGACGAAGGGATTTCGTACCGAGACCAACTTTGGCTAAAACTGTCTGAGCCATATCTCGTTGTTCTTTACCTGAACGCGAGGTTATGGACAGAGGGAGCATAACGTTTTCCAAAGCGGTAAGATAGGGAATCAGTTGATATTGCTGGAAAACAAATCCGACGTATTCATGACGAAAATCTGCTAATCGTTCAGAATTGAGAGCATAAACATCTATGTCATCAATGATGAGTTTGCCGGAGGTAGGGGGATTTAATCCTCCTAGAATACTGAGCAAGGTGCTTTTTCCAGAACCGGAAGGGCCCATTAAAGCCAAAAATTCTCCTTCGCGGATCTCTAGATTAATATTGGTTAAGGCTTCAACGGCCCCGTCTCCACCTTCATAGGACTTGCTAACCGCACACACCTTTATCAAAGACATTTAGCCATTTCCTCCTAAATTTCTAGAAATTGAGTTCTTAGCTCTGATTAGAGCTCTGGTTAGAGTGAACGCACCCGTAAGAACGAGTGCGTTTAATAAATGTTATAAATAGAAGATGGGAAAACTTCGATAAATGAAAGTATTCTTAATATAACTAAACTCTAGGTTCCCACGCATCAAGTACAGCTTGTGGAATCTCAAGGTTGTCGCCGTTTAAAGAGTAGGTGAGCGCTTCGGGGGGATAGGCTTGACAACCACCGCTCAGGCCTTTGAGCGTCTGAAGATCCCATGTTGTCCCACAGACGTTGCAAACTATTTGGTTACCTGTGATGTGAAAGGTTTCGCCCTTGCAGGGCTCACAAAAGCTGACGGCCACCATGACTTTACCATCGGGTTGGACAAAGGCCGTTAAGGGAATTCTTTTACCGTTTGCTTTATACTCTGTCCAAATAAACTTTTCTTCTTTCACCGCACTGAGCGTCGTAACAATGGCCTTTCCGTTTTCAACCTTGCTTTCAACGTTTGTTTGCTCTAGTTTACTATCTGGGCTATAACTCATTTTTTGACCGATTTCCGCTGTCGCAGTGACAGTGACGCCAGGTTTATTGCCATTGGCAACTATGAAATAGGTACCTATCATAATTACAACGGTTATTAGGCCAACGATACTGTAAAGCAGGGCATTGCTTTTAGAGGGTTGGATAAATTTCTGGTTTTTCCCCGCGTGGTCTTTATTCATCTGGAAACCTCCTTGTAATAATAATTTAAGCCAATTTAGGAATCTCAGTTCAGGTGGAGTTTTAGCTCCACCTGAAGTTTAGTTTGAACTTATAAAGGGAGCAACAATCCATTATAGGATTTCTTACTAATTTAATACAGATGAAAATCTTGGATCCTAAAATTCTATAACCTGCAATCTGACTTCCGGCTTCTGACCTCAGGCCTCTGGCACTACATCCGCATATCCATTCTTACCACGAAGGTAAGAAAGTTCAGTATACCGAAGATCAAGATGAGGACTAAATAAGGCATAGCGACGGATAGGGCTTTTTTGGTTCCGTAATTCTTTTTAGCAATCCTATAGGCAGTGTAAAGAGAACCGAGAGTTCCCGAGATAACCAAGACGAATTGCATGATTTGAATTGTTGGGTCAGACACGAAAGAAGTGGGTCCCTCAATGTGTTTGCCGAATAAGCCCATGAAGGTGTAGTAGATTGATTTTCCTTCCGCCAGAAGATGGAACAGGTTGTGGGCCATGTGGGCGGCTAAGTCTAGCGGGATGACTGCATAACCAAAACGGGCGAAGGCAGTACGCAACGTCTCCCCAGTAAATCCCTTGGAAATCGCCGTGGCTAAGAAAAGTAACAAGACTGGGGTGGTCATAGCGAAAACAAAGAGAATTGTAAAGGCTATATCCTTGTTAACAATTCCTAAAGACAGCTCCGTCCATTTAAGATAGGACTGGTAGAACTCTAACATGGTGATATTTTGGACAAAGACAATGCCGACAATGACAATTGCTAAGAAGGATTCTTCGAAGCGTGCCCTAGTCATCGACCAAAACTCGCTGGTTGGTTTGCGGGGAGTTAAGCGGATAGAATCATGAGGACAACTTTTGATGCAGTTTCCACAGAGATTACAGTTAGCATTATTCTCCATAGCCATAGGGAATTCAAACATCGGACAGCCGGGCGACTTTGAGTTGCCTTTGTAACAATCACGAGTAGTACAAGTTTTGCAAATTTCCTTATCGGCACGTAATTCCAGCATGCCTGCTCGAGAGTAGTTGCCTGATAAGCTTCCGAGAAAACATAGATAACGGCACCAAGTACGTCGTTCGAAGAGCATAGCCGTGACCATAACGCCACCTAAGATGAGTAACAGCAGAGTTCCGGAACCCCTGGGAGATTCGACAACTCCCCAGATGTGATCGGACCAAGTGATGAAAATGAAGGTAATATCAATGATCCATAATCCATATTTTCTTAAAAAGTTGGGAACTTTGCGATTTGCCCCAAAAAACTTCTGCGTCAAATCACTCACCCAGGCAAAGGGGCAGATGGCACACCAGAACCGACCGAAAATAAAGAAGAAGAGAGGGAGGAGTGGCCACCAGAGAACCCAAGTAGCGGCAGTACCGAAATTATCATGGGCGCTTGTGGGTCCGGCTAGAGTTTCAATCATAATGACCGCAAATATCAGAACGGCCAGCCATTGGAAAATACTTGGATAGAGTGAACTTTGCAAAAACCAATTGAGAGGTTTAAACTTAAGAAAGTTTCTTTTTTGTGGAGATTTAGACGGGGTTGATTGACTCATTATTGAACCTCCCTCCCTGAGGGCTGCTTTCGTTTGAGAAATTGAGCAATAATACCAGCCAGTACTACCAATCCGCCAACACTTCCAATGAGGATCCAGTTGGGGCTGGACTTAGAAACAATAAGAGGGACAGTAATGGTGGTTTCCCCAAGAGACGGAGAACTAATATGAATGTCTTGGTTCCATTCTCCTTGTTCCGTTGGGATGAGAGTGACAGCGTACATTCCCGGTTCCATGTTGTCTGGTTTGGCTTCTCCTTTGAGAGTAGTGGCCGAGTCCATATTCATTCCTGACATGTTGCTGTGGGAATCACTTTCCATGAGCATCATATCCACATTCACGGATGCATCGAGGACAGGTTCTCCAGTGGTTTGGTTTTTTACGATAATCATAAGGGTAACGGGTTTATTCGGTGCTGGTTGCTCAGGGTCAGCCTGAACACTCACTTGAAACTTATCGCCCTTGGCAACGGTCACTTCAGTTGAAGGCGAATCACCGTGAGCAGCTTCAGAGGAAGGACTGCCAGACATGTCCATATCAGACATGTTATTGGATGTGGCTGGTTTTGAATCAGCTAATGCGGGAAGGGTAAAAATTAATAAAGAGAACAGAATTAGTATTACTAGTGACGAAAATTTCTTTTTCATTAAAAAACACTCCTAAAATTTATTACGGTTTAGGAATATGCAAAAGTTGTGCCAAGTTGAGATTCGAATTCAACGTGGGATTTGGAATGACATAACGGAAGGCTTAATTACCCTTTCAGAAAAGTTAAAAGATACTCGATAATGTAGCTGTAGCTGTTCCTATATGAACAGGCTGTATTATCAAGTAGACATTGTTAGTATGTTTGACCAAAGTAATAATTACGGTAGAAATTAATTTGCATCAATTTAATTAAGGGTTCATCGTATAGCAAAAATTGCTATGTAATGCCTTAGGGTTAAAAAGTTGCGGGATTTCCCACACTATGGTGTGGGAAATCCCGCAGGCGAGGAGGGTGAAACTTGCGAAGGGTATTAGTTGCAGACGATGAAGCAAATATGCGCTGGGTCTTGGAACGAGCATTAAGTAAAGTCGGTTATGATGTGGAAACTGCAGAGGACGGGAAGATCGCCATAGATCGAGCCTTGGAAGAACGTCCGGATCTGGTCCTTGTAGATTTGAAAATGCCGAAAATGGATGGCTTGAGTGTTCTGAGGACCTTGAAAGAGCATTATCCAGATTTAATGGTTGTCATGATGACTGCACACGGCAGTACCGCGACGGCGGTCGAGGCCATGAAGGCCGGGGCACATGATTATTTGATGAAACCCTTTGATATTGATGAACTGCTCATCACAGTTGCTAAGGCCTTTGAAGTAGAAAGCTTGCGTGAACAGGTAGATTATCTCAAGGGAGAGGTCCAAAGCTCTGGATGGCAACTGGTCGGGAATAGTGAAGCAATGAAAGCGGTTAAACACTTAGTAGAAAGGGTTGCTCTTACGCCGGCGACAGTGCTTATTGAAGGGGAATCGGGGACGGGGAAAGAACTGGTTGCCCATGCCATACATACTTTAAGTCCGCGGGTGAATGGACCGTTTATTCGAGTGAATTGCGCAGCGTTGACGGAGACTTTGCTGGAAAGTGAACTGTTCGGACATGAAAAGGGAGCATTTACGGGAGCTCATGCTCGAAAGACGGGACGTTTTGAGTTGGCCGATGGCGGTACACTCTTTCTTGATGAGATCGGAGAACTGTCTTTCAACGTCCAAGCTAAGTTATTAAGGGTTCTCCAAGAGCGGACCTTTGAGCGGGTCGGCGGTGAAAAAACCATCAAGGTGGACGTCAGGATTATTACTGCGACGAACAGGAATTTACTGAAAGAGGCTCAAGAAGGGCGTTTTCGTGAAGACCTTTACTATCGCCTCAGTGTCTTTCCGATTTCTATTCCTCCCTTACGGGAACGTCGGGAGGATATTCCTTATCTAGCCGATCATTTTTTGAAGAAACTTAGATCTTATGGGCAAACCAAGACTCTGAATTCAGAAGTCCTAACTCAACTCATGGAGTATGACTGGCCAGGAAACGTGCGTGAGCTGGAAAATGTGGTGGAACGTATGGTGATTATTTCCCAAGGAGCAGTGATAGAAGCAGATGGGTTGACCGTCTTTAGCACTCCCTCAAAAGAGGAGAAATGCCCCGAAGCATTTGTCCTGCCTCCTGAGGGGGTTTCCCTGGAAGAGCTAGAGAAATCCTTCCTCCAACAGGCCATGGAACAAACGGGGGGGAATCAAAGTCAGGCTGCCAAACGCTTAGGTCTTTCCAGGCATGCTTTTTTATACCGTTTAGAGAAGTACGGAATAGATCCTCATTGGGGGATTTAGAGAAGGAGGGCCTCTATGCTAAATAACGACCCCCCTGAACCAAACCAAGCCCGAGTTCTCTTTGACCTCATTGCAATTGGGCTCGTCGTGGCGGTTCTCACTATTATTCATTACACGAATTATCATTACGAAGTGGATTATCACATTCTTTTACAATTCGCCTATTATCTCCCGGTGATTTATGCAGCTATGCGCTTTGGACCTGCCGGGGGGATCATATCAAGCTTTATTATAACGTTGCTTTTTATACCGCTTATGTGGCATATGCAAGGCGATTTAAGCCCAGCCGCTAAGTATACACAGTGGGTGGAGGTCGGCTTAATCAACGTCATTGGTTGGTTAACGGGCATTTTGACTGAAGAGGAACGGAAGGCGAAGCGTAAATATAAGCTGGCGCTAATGATTCAAAAAGAATTGGTAGAAAAGTTAAAGCGAGAAGGGCAGGAACGTGAACGATTAGAGGGTGAGATTCGGCAAACTGAACGAGTAACCGCCCTAGGGCATATGAGTGCCGGCTTAGCTCATGAAATACGAAATCCCTTGGGGATAATGAAAGTGAGCATCCAAATGCTGGCCCAAGAAAAATGCGACGATGGGGTTGTTTCGGAATACTGTCGGGTACTTCTGGAAGAATGTGAACGGCTAAATCGCTTGCTGAGCGAGTTTTTGTCCTTTGCCCGACCTAAAGAGCTGGTGCGGGAAGGGATTACGCTGGGAAAACTCTTGGACGAAGGAGTAACACTAGTCCAGCCAGCCCTGAGGCAAAACAATATTAAGTTAGAACAAGCACGAAGCCAGGTTGACTTGCAAGAAGTTGAGGTGGACCCGGACCAGATTAAGCAAGTCATACTCAATATTTTACTTAATGCCATCGATGCCCAGGGGGAAGGCGGAGTGATTCTGCTAAGTGGGGTTCAGGAAGAGGGTTTTGTAGGCTTCGCAGTTAGTGATGAGGGACCCGGCATTTTGCCAGACGCCTTGCCGTACATTTACGACCCTTTTTTTACGACGAAGGAAACAGGGACTGGATTAGGGTTATCCGTTGTGCACCGTATCCTTGATCAGCACGGGGGGAAGATAACAACTTTGAACCTGAATGAGCGAGGGGTTCGGGTTGAAATCCTGTTGTCCAAACAAGGCTAGAAGCATCTTATTGCTTTCTAGCCTTGTTGCTACATTAACATCTTATTTTTTAACACCGTATTTTTCTAAATGTCGATATAATGTTGTCCGTGCTATCCCTAATTGACGAGCTGTAGCAGAAAGATTACCGCCTGATTCCTTAACAAGGTTGAGAAGGACCTCTTTTTTGTAACTGCTCGTAAATTCCTTCCAGTTTGCTGGGGAGACTATATTCCTTGTCCAAGAGGAGTTATCAGTTAACGTTTTTTGGATACTTTGCGGAAGGTCTTCAATTGCGATAATGCCATTTAAGCAAAATAACACTGCACGCTCAAGACTATTCTGTAATTCTCGAACATTACCCGGCCATTGATAGGCGTTAATCAGAAAATCCCTGACTTGCGGATCAAGCATAGGAAGTGGTTTACTGTATTTAGAAGCGAATTGTTCCAAAAAGTGATCGATTAACAAGGGGATATCGTCTCGACGTTCTCTTAGAGGTGGGATAGTGATACTTACAACATGCAATCTGTAATAAAAGTCCGCGCGAAATACCCCATCATTTACGAGTTGTTCAAGATTGTGGTGGGTAGCAGCAATAATTTTCACGTCTACCGGTATGGGAGTTGAACCCCCCAGTCTAACGATTTCCCGTTCTTGGAGAACGCGTAACAGATGAACTTGAAATCTAAGAGGCATTTCTCCAATCTCATCGAGGAATAAGGTTCCCAGATGGGCCTCTTCAAATTTTCCCTTACGTCCACCTTTGACTGCCCCTGTGAACGTACCCGGATCGTAGCCAAAAAGCTCACTAGCCAACAGCTCATTCGGCATAGCTCCACAATTTAAGGCAACGAAAGGTCCTTCTCGGCGATCACTGATTTCATGGATCGCTTTGGCAAAGAGTTCTTTGCCTGACCCGCTTTCTCCAAGCAATAAAACTGGGACGTTTGTCTGAGCAACTATGTTGCATTGGGATATTGCGGAAAGAATCTTGCTCGATTTTCCAACGATTTTACTCCAAGAAGCACTCTGGAGTTTGGTCCAAGTATCATTGTGAAGGGCTCGGCTTGGGGTTGTTCTTTGGTCTAAGGGGATTAGTAACAGGATAGAACCTATGCGTTGGTTTCCTCGATAGATTTCCTGAATTAAGCATGGAGTTCCAAATTGCTCAATGAAAATTTTGTAGTCCTCTTGCGGTTGACCGGATTTATGCAGTTTTACTAAAATCGCAGTAAACGTTTGCTCTTTCCATATTGTTTCTAAATCTTTGCCCGTCAAGTTATGAATAAGTCTACGGGCACAAAGGTTAGCCTCGATAGGGTTAAAGACAGCATCAAGGGCAATGACTCCATTTTGCGGATACCGAAGAACAAATGACGAATAGCTTTCCAAAAGCTGAAGTCTATTAAGGAGTGATTGTTCATAAAGCTTATGTTCAATCACTCTAGAAGCCATAAAAACCAGACCGAGGGTATGGGCCTGAGCTTCTTTCCAACATCCTGTAATGTCAATAACGCCCAGAACTTCCTTTGTTACAGGATCACGTACCGGAGATGATGAACAGACCCAGTCATGAATTCCTTCGCAAAAATGTTCAGCTGAAAAAATCTGAACTGGATAACCTGTTTTTAAGCTTGTGCCAATTGCATTAGTTCCAATTGCTTCTTCACTCCAACAAGACCCTAATACAAAATTCATTTTTTCTGCCTGCTTTTTGACTTGGCGATCCCCTCCAAGATAGATAATCCTTCCGTTAGCATCACATAAGGTCATAAGATACTTAGTTTTTTCGGCCTGAATTAATAACTCATTCAAAGTTGCGGTTGAATACTTATGAAGTATAGAACATCCAATTATGTTTTCAAGGTCTGCGCCATTAGGAGGATCTTCAGTCTGATGACGTCGAGGATCAATCCCAAATTGGCGACAACGTATCCATGAATCATAAACTATCGGCTGTATGGGCTGAAGGCCTGGAGAGTGATCCAAAAATCTGCACCGATTCTCTTCAAGTAGTTTCCTGTGCTTAATAAGGCCTCTTGGGGAGGATGTCTCTAATTGCCAACTCATAGAAACCACCACCACTTTTAGAATAATACTAAGTCAGAAAAATCAGATAATTTTGACTTATTTATTATTCTATTCTAAGTAATCGTGATTATCAAGTGTTTTGGATGTAAATATGTGTAATTAGCAATAGGCAAGGCTCTGTAAATATGGAGTCTTGCCTATTGCCTGCTGGTAAATTGTACAACTAAAGTGAAACATATCTTAATTATAATTAGGCATCTGCTTTGAGTACGACCTTAATTGCATTGTCACGTCGCTGTTCAAAGATATCGTATCCTTCTGCAACCTGGGATAAGGGTATAGTGTGAGTTATAAGTGGCTTCATATTAAGTTTTCCCTCTTTAATAAGATCGATTAGCTCGGGAATATGATTAGCCTTGACTAGCCCCATTTTCAGTGTGATGTTTTGAATCCAGAGGTTTTGCATTTCAAGAATCTGTGGTTTCTCAAAAACTCCGATCACAGAAACAGTTCCGCCTGGTCTTACGCCAGCGATTGCTCCTTTGAAGGTTGGCTCGAATCCATTGGCTTCAATAGTTACATCAGCTCCACGACCACTGGTAAAATCTTTTAGGGCCTGCGTAACGTCTACTTTTTGAGGATTCAACCCGTAATCAGCCCATCCTTGCTTAATAGCAAACTCAAGCCGGGATTCATCAATGTCTACAGCCACGATTCTGGCTGGACCCCATAGGCGGGCGGTTGCCATAGCACACATTCCGACTGGACCGGATCCAAACACAGCTACAGTGTCACCAGGTTGAATACTGCCATTTTCTGCTCCAAAATAGCCCGTGGAAAGAATATCACCGACGAACAAGACGTCTTCGTCTGCTAAACTGTCTGGAATCAGGTACATTCCGGAATCAGCATAGGGAACTCTAACATAATCTGCTTGGCAGCCATCAATTTTGTAACCAAAGATCCAGCTGCCATTTTCACATCTGGAGTAGATTCCGCGTTTACAATAGTAACATTCCATACATTGTGTAATGCAGGAGACGGCAACATTATCCCCTTTTTTAAACTTATTAACACCTGCTCCAATTTCCACAACTTCGCCACAGAATTCGTGTCCTATGACTCTTCCCGCCTCCACTTCGGGTAATCCACCGTTTCTGATGTGTTTATCTGTTCCACATATGGTTGAGGTGGTTACTCTAACTATGGCATCCGTCGGTCTTTGAATAACGGGGTTGGGTACTTGGTCGAGGCTCATATTTTTAGGACCATGATAAACAAATGCTTTCATTTTATACCCCTCCAGTTTTTATTTTACAAATTATAAATCTTAGCATAGGGATCGTATCTGGTATCTATAGATCATAACTCAAAACAGGCCATGAACTTGATTTCTGGAACATAAATCACTCCCTTCGCTAGATAAAATAACTGAATATTCTGTTAGAAGTTATTGCAATATTAATGCCAGCTTTAAAGAGGTTTCATTATACCGTAAAGCAGTGGCTAGACTGCTCATTATACAAATTCGTATGCTAGGATTATGTTACAAAAACAATACAAGTGTAGCCTTACAAAACTGTAGCGCTACACTATTGAGGATTCATCGCTGCTTCTTGAGGGTATATCGTTAAGATTGTCATCTTAACTTAGTTCGTCATATAAAATGGGTATACTGATTTTAAAAGTCCATTGAAAGAAAAAGGAGAAGAAGAATTTGGAGTAGAATTCTTATTCATTTGAGACAAATAGCTTGATAAAAGGAGCTGGGAAACTAAACTGCCATCGAATACTCAGAATGAAATTATCGCTGTTCTATGGAAAAAAACTAGTGCGAAGATTACCTGGAAAGACGTCTAGCCCCTGGTCTACCCTTGACCTGTGACTCTTGCAAAAATTCGACAAAATTGCAGAGAATCGTGTAACATAGGAGTAAGATCTAGAAAATAAAAAAGGGTGAAAAGATTTGGATCAAAACAACAGTAATGGCGTTTTTGAAATAAATCCCTATTCAGTTGAGACGAATAACTGGATTAAAAGGGGCTGGGACATACGCGTAAATAATTTTCCGGCCGAGATATACTTTGATTATCCGACCAAAACAAAAAGTATAAGTTTAACCGGAACTGCTTGCTCTCTCAATTGTGCACATTGTGGGGGACGTTATCTCAAAGGAATGACAGATGTCAAAGAGCTAACCTCCCAGTTGTGCTCGGAGCTTTCTTTTTCCAGCGCATTAATCAGCGGTGGATGTACTCAGGACGGTAAGGTTCCTTTTTGGAACCGCTTAGACCTCTTACAGGAGCTAAAGAATAGGAAGGTTCGTCTAAATTTCCATGTAGGGCTGATTAGCGAAAAGGAGGTTCAGCTGCTTAAAGGGTTAGCAGATGCAGTTTCTTTTGATTTTGTTGGAGATGAGGATACTATACGTGAAGTTTACGGTCTCGAGCATAAATTAGAGGATTATATTCGGGTTTATAAGGATTTGCGTAAACAGGTGAGGATTATTCCCCATTTAACACTTGGCTTAAAAGGGGGGATTTGGAGTGGAGAGGAAAAGGCATTGGATATTCTTGAGGATTTAGGCTTGGACGGATTGGTGTTGAACGTATTTATTCCAACTTCGGGCACCCGTTACGCTGACCGAACTCCCCCGAATTTAGAAGAGGTCATCTCTTTTCTGGCTAAAGCAAGGGTACGCTTCCCTAAAACTTCTCTTGCACTTGGTTGCATGCGCCCCAAAGGAAGTTATCGTCAAAAGCTTGATGAGGCCTCGGTGGCCTTGGGAATCAATAGAATTGTGATACCTACTCCGAAGGCGCGACAATTGGTCAAGGAAAAAGGACTGATAATCAAACGAGGTGAGGAGTGTTGTGCTCTATGATTCGTTGTTCGGTAGGAACTGCCAAAGTATTAGGCCTAAATAATATAAAAACTGATGCCTTGCCAACGACTGCCTATCTAATGGTAGGAGAACATTGTAAGTTTAATTGTGCCTTTTGTGCTCAAGCTCGCGAGAGTAGGTCGAAAACTAACTTACTGTCCAGAATAGTTTGGCCGGAATTTCAAGAACACGAGGTTGTTCAGGGCTTGCAAATACCCGAGGCCCAAAAGGTCATGCAAAGGGTTTGCTTTCAGGTCGTCCAAGATGGCAAGGCCTTAGAGGAAGCCAAAAATCTGGTTACAACCATAAAGAATGAGAGTCCCAATATGCCAATTTGTGTCTCGGCAGGGCCGCGAAGCCTTACTGAGATTCAAGATTTGCTAAAGCATGGTGTGGACAGGGTAAGTTTAGCACTCGATGCTGCTACTCCAGAGGTTTTTGCTTTGGCCAAAGATGGATCGTGGGAAAACCGCTATGAGTTGCTCATAGAAGCCGCAGGTAAGTTTCCGGGACATATTGGCACCCACCTTATCGTAGGGTTGGGGGAAACCGAAGAGGAAATGGTCAAAATCATACAAGACATGTACGATAAAGGAATCAATGTAGCCTTGTTTGCATTCACACCGGTAAAAGGGACCCGCATGGAACAATCACCTAAACCAGAGTTGAATCATTATCGCCGGATACAGGTTGCCCTTTATTTAATCCGCAGGAAATATGCTCGAGCAGATGAGTTTATCTTTCGAGCGGGCAGGATTGTAAGTTTTTCCATGCATTTAGACCAGCTTTGGGATTATCTCTCCTCAGGTGAGGCCTTTCAGACCTCTGGTTGTTCAGGATGTAACCGTCCTTATTATAATGAATCCCCCAGGGAAGAATTTTATAACTATCCAAGACCGCTTACCCCTGAAGAAACGAAAAAATCCTGGCAGGAACTCGTTTCTGGTTTAGAAAAGTAGGTGAAAAAATGAAAACGTGGAGATATCTGCCTTACTCGGTTTTTACGGGCCCTGAAAACATGGCCATAGATGAATCTATCATGGAACTTATGAAAAAGGATAATAGTAACCAACCAGTTTTGAGGTTTTATGGCTGGAAGCCTGCCGCTTTATCTCTGGGTTATGCTCAAAGTTATGCTAAGGAAGTGGATGAAGAGGCCTGTCGTGAGGCTAATATTGATGTTGTTCGGAGGCCGACTGGTGGCAGGGCTGTGTTACACCAGTATGAACTAACCTACAGTATTATTGTTCCGGAATCTGAGGAACATGTTAAGGGGACCATCATTAAATCCTACTTGAAAATAAGTGAGGCATTATTAAAAGGAATAAATGCAGTTGGGGTGCCGGCTGAAATAGTTGCTCAGGCAAATTCTTCGCACACGGGAACAGCGGCTTGTTTTGATGCCCCTTCGTGGTATGAACTAGCAGTAGCCGGAAAGAAGCTTGTAGGAAGTGCCCAAATGCGCAGAGATGGAATTCTCTTGCAACATGGCTCTATAATCTTGCATTTTGATACAGAACTTCTATTCAGCCTTCTGAAATTACCAAACGAAGAAGTCCGGCAGCGTTTGGTAAATAGCTTTAAGGCCAAGGCCTGTGCCTTAGATGAAGTATGGACGCGACCAGTGACGATCGATGAGCTGGAAAAAGAGATATGTCTAGGATTTGAGGAAATTATGGGTATAAAACTTGTCCCTGCAGTTCTGAGCAAAGAAGAGAAACTTATGACAGAACAACTAGTTAAGAAATACAACTCGCAGGAGTGGACAATGAAAAGGTAAAATGACGAGAATATGTCTCGGAAAATTGTACGGAAGATATATAATACCTTCTGGACAAAGGTGGCACCGATTGTTAGCGGTTATCATCATAACTAATATGCAAATAAAAAATGGAAGATTTGCGTTTGGTTTAATTTCAATATCATCGAAAGGAGCCATTGCATTAATTGAACTGCAATGGCTTCTTTCGATGATATTGGTGGTCCTTGAAGGTTAGTGACAGGAAAGAGCTACTGCAATATTTTAAGAAAAGAATGGATTTAAAAAACATTGTAAAAAGCAATTAAAGGGTTTATATTAAAGGGTATCTATTTTATGGAAGAAACATTAAGCAAAGACTAAAGAAATGAAGATTTCTCGAAAGGGCTCCTTATCGAAAGCACTTGAACCAAGCTTAAAGGAAATTTGCCCGAGTCAATTGCGTTAGAAGGGACGTTAAGCCTACATGACTGTTATGTTGAAAATATTAAGTACCTTGTTCCTCGTCGTTTGGCTTCTTCGGAGGCGCGTTCAAATTGGGCATGCTATGTTAGCTGGCTCGATGATCTTATTTTTAATTGCTTCGCCAACGTGGGAAAAAGCATCTACTGCGCTCCGAGCCACCTTACTGGAAACCAGCACCTGGGAAGTTATGCTGGCGATGTTTTTTGTCATGTGTCTTGAGTTCCTATTGAGAACAAGTGGAACCATAGAAGGTTTTATGACTTCTATGAAAGCACTGTTGCGAAGTGATCGCGTGCTGCTTGTCCTTATGCCTGCTTTCCTGGGTCTGCTTCCCTCACTGGGTGGAGCGATGTTCTCTGCCCCCATGGTTGAGCACGCAAGTAAAAAGTACTCCCTCACTTCGGAAAACAAGGTGACAATCAACTACTGGTTTCGCCATATTTGGGAATATGCGAACCCCATTGTTCCAGCCTTAATCCTCGGCAGTCAAATTACATCGATTCCCTTAGGTTCATTAGTCACTCACATGGGAGGATACACATTCCTGGCACTGATCCTGGGGTGTTTATTCCTTTTAACTGGGAAGAAATTTCGTTCTCAAGAGCAGTTCAAAAATCAAACGGAGCTCGAAGTTTCCGCTTCGTTGGAAACCACACTTGTTGACGCTTCTGAGATCAGAACTTCCTCGCGGTCTATGCGTTACCTACTCCTCGCTCTTGGTCCTATTATTGTGAACATCATCCTTGTTGTCAGCTTCCACTTTAGTGCAGCGGTATCCATGGGGGTAGTCGTTCTTGGAATGGTTGTAATTCTCCGCATACAACGGGAACAAGTAATTCGGATGTTGAGTAAGTCCTTTGACTTAAAACTTCTTTGGGGAATTCTCAGCATCATGTTATTTCAACATACCCTGACGGCTTCAGGCTTAGTTCAGGAACTTGTCGCGCTTTTGCAAGGAGTGAGTCTTCCCATCTCAATTATGATAGGACTCTGTGCTCTAATGGTCGGAGTTCTTACAGGATCACCTCAAGGCGTTGTCGCCATTACCTTTCCCATAGTCGCAGTCCTAGCGCCGGGGAATGTGAATACCGCCACAACTGCGTACGTGATGGGCATAGCCGGATCGATGCTCTCACCGGCACATCTTTGTCTTATTGTAACGGGAGAGTACTTCAAGGCAGACATATTCAAGGCTCTGCGCCCTGTACTATTTCTTGAGGGTATCATCGTTGCGATTGTTATCTTAACTCAGTTCATATAATGTGTATATTGGTTCCCTATTAACTAGTTCTAAGATGAATTTTGCTTACAACTCTGAACATCGTGACCTTTTACCCATAAAATGGTATAATGGCAGCATGGGAACGTGTTAATCGATGTGTCTGATAAGAGCATTTGAAAATAAAAGGGGAGCTAATTATGCCATTATCTCGAGAAGATAAAAAGTACACGTTTGCAGACTACTTGACATATCCAGAAGATGAGAGATGGGAAATCATTGACGGAGTACAATATCTGCAAGCATCCCCGACACCTGTACACCAAGAAGTACTTACGGAATTAGTAAGACAAATTGCTAATCATTTGATAGGCAAACCATGCAAAGTATATCCTGCTCCTTTTTGTGTAAGATTGCCATTAGGCTCAGAAAAAAATGAGTATGAAGTAAAAAACATTGTTGAACCCGATATATCCATTATCTGTGGCAAATCTAAAATTGATGATAAAGGATGCAATGGAGCACCAGATATGATCATTGAAATTATTTCTCCTTCATCAATAAAAATGGATAGGGTTGTCAAGTTCAATAAATATGAAAAAGCTGGTGTTAGAGAATATTGGATTGTTGAACCTGATCAAAAACTTGTGAGTGTAGTTGTACTGCAAATTAATCAAAGATATGGGAGAACTGAGATATATACCGAAGAGGATAAAATAGCGGTATCCATTTTTCCGGATTTAGTAATAGATTTGAGTGAAGTTTTTACTTCACAATAGATTTACAACGCACATGCCAAAGGCCACACTTGAAGTGTGGCCTTTGGCATGTGCGTTGTAAAAATCGTTTAATCAATTCCGAGACACCCACTTCTTCAAGTGGATGTTCCTTATTCTACTGTAAAGCTAAGAATAACATTTCGATCATTTTGATACTTAAATTGATCATATTAAGGGTAATCTACTAACAGAAATAGGGATTGACAGTGCATTCTGAAAAAGCTAAAATTATATTATAAATGTAACCGTTTACATTAGGTTTGATCCTTATATTAGTTATAGAAGAAAAAGCTTAGCAACTGGGATGGAACAGGCTATTTTATGACCATTTTCAAGAAAAATGTCATAGAATACATTTGTTTAGGGTTATCTATTTCAAGATGCAGAAACAGTGGAATTAAAATAATGTAACCGATTACAATATAACCGGATTGAGGGTGTTCTCTATTGGCAACGATTAGAGATGTTGCGCGTTTAGCGGGAGTGTCTGTGGCTACAGTCTCTCGAGTGATTAACAAAACGGACTCTGTGAATCCTGAGACCGCAGGACAAGTGCTGAAAGCCATCGAGCAACTGCAATACGAGCCAAATGCTGTAGCTCGGGGCTTGGCTGGTAAGAAGATGGGGATTATTGCCTTAATCTTACCGGATATATTAAATCCATTTTTTCCTGCATTGGCACGAGGAGTCGAAGATGTAGCCCATAAGAAAGGCCTGACGGTTATCTTAGGTAACTCGGACGATCAAGGCCTAAAAGAGAGCTCATATATCAAAGTCCTTAAAAAAAAGTATGTAGATGGTTTCATATTCGCTTCTAATACGATTCTTGAAGAAGATGTTGAAGCGTTAAGAAAGGAACAGATTCCGATCGTCTTATTGGATAGAGGCTTGAATACTGCATCCTGTGCAGTAATACGCTCAAATAACCGAGAAGGTTCGAAACTGGCTGTCAAGCATCTAGTAGAACAAGGTTGTCAAAAAATCGCTCATATCTACGGGCCACAGGAATTTATCACCGCTCGAGAGCGCATGCTAGGATATGAGGAGATTGCCGGAAGATTGCGAGAGTATTCGCCCAGTCTGATGGAACAGGGTAATTTTGATATCGAGAGTGGACAGAAGGCTGTGGAACAGCTCCTTGTCCGTCATCCTGACTTAGATGGGATTTTTGCCGGTAATGACCTTATGGCGGTTGGGGCCCTCAAGGCCTTGCATGAACGAGGAATTCCAGTCCCGGAACAGGTCAAAGTATGCGGCTTCGATGGAATTGGCTTGACTGAGATTACCGAACCGGAATTGACGACCATAGCCCAGCCAGTTTATGAGATGGGAGGATTAGCTGCTCAGATTTTGCTGGACGAGATCGAGAGCGGGACCCGTGAAAATAAGCTTATCGAACTAGATGTCACTTTAATTCCCAGAAAATCGACCCACAAGGAGGAGTCCTAAATGGATCAGCGGCCAAAGGTTGTTGTTATTGGCAGTCTGAATATGGATTTAGTTGTTAAAGCTGTTCGAGCTCCAAAACGTGGGGAAACGGTGTTGGGGGAAGAGATACATTTTGTTCCCGGTGGTAAAGGTGCCAACCAAGCAATAGGCCTAGCTCGTTTAGGTGCTGAGACGACTATGATTGGAGCAGTTGGGTCAGATGCTTTTGGGGAAGAACTTAAAAAAGCCTTACAAGCAGATGGAGTAAGTACATCGAGTATTAAGGTGCTCGATTCACAAGCTACTGGAGTAGCCTCAATTCTCCTGGCTGAAGGGGATAACAGTATTGTGGTGGTTCCGGGAGCGAATGCCCAGTGTTTACCTGAGGATTTGGACCAGTATGAAGGCATAATTTCCGAAGCAGATCTTGTGCTCCTGCAACTGGAAATCCCTCTGAAGACCGTGGAGTATGCCATTAAGCTGGCACGAAGGCACGGGACGCTCGTAATGCTTAATCCGGCCCCTGCCCAAAGCCTTTCCCAGGATCTGCTCAGGCAAGTGGATTATTTAACTCCCAATCGCTCTGAACTCGCCTTGCTGACAGAGATGTCCGAGGAGTCTGCCATTGATCAAGGAATTCAAGGGCTATTTGAGGTTGGGGTTTCATGTTGTGTCACGACTCTTGGAGCTGAAGGAGTCGCTTTCAAGGAATCAGGCGGCAGTCTGGTAAGTATTTCGGGTCATATGGTCCCTGTTGTGGATACTACGGGAGCGGGAGATGCTTTTAATGCTGGCTTGGCCTATGCGCTGGCCCAGAGGAAATCTATTCGAGAAGCGGCTGAATTTGCAGTTAAGGTTTCGGCTCTTGCAGTTACAAAATTTGGCGCTCAGGGTGGGATGCCTTCTCTGGCCGAAGTAGAAGCTTATTTTCAGGAGGGAAGCAGATGAAGAAAATCGGCATCTTAAATAGTGAAATATCACGAGTGATAGGTGAGTTGGGGCATATGGATCGGATTGTCATCGCAGATGCGGGCTTACCTATTCCTTCTCATGTCAAAAGAATCGACTTGGCCTTAAAGAAGGGAGTCCCATCGTTTATTGAGACCGTGGAGACCGTTCTTCTGGAAATGTGTGTAGAAAATGCCTTTGTAGCTCAAGAAATGGAATCAGCCAGCGCTGCAACAAAGGAAGAGTTACTCAGGCTATTACTCGGTGTTCAGACTAGGATCGTCACCCATGAAGAGTTAAAAGCCTTAACTCAAGAGGCAAAGGCCGTGATTCGTACAGGCGAGTTTACTCCCTATGCCAATGTCGTGCTGGAAGCGGGCGTTATCTTCTAAAAATTTCAAAGGGGGGATTTAGGTATGACAGATCTCTTGACGATGGAAGGTATCCACAAGAGCTTCAGCGGAGTCAAGGTGTTAGAAGATGTTCAGTTTTCGCTCCGCCAAGGGGAAGTTCATGCCTTGATGGGAGAGAATGGAGCCGGGAAATCAACCCTGATGAAAATTCTTTCTGGAATTTATAGTAAGGATGCTGGCTCTGTTCAGATTCAAGGAACTGAGTCTGCAGCTAGTTCACCTAAAACTGCCCAAGCTTTAGGCGTGGCGATCATTCATCAGGAACTTAATATGATCCCCGATCTAACCATCTCTGAAAACATGTTTTTAGGACGCGAGTTCAAATGGGGTCGGACGGGTTTTATAAACTGGTCCAAAATGGGTGCTGAAGCGAATAATTATTTACAGCAACTGGGGATGGATTTGAACCCGGACAGCTTGGTAGGGGAATTGTCAGTCGGACAACAACAAATGGTGGAAATTGCTAAAGCACTTTCTATGCACGCGAAAATTTTGGTTCTTGATGAGCCCACAGCGGCTTTGACTAAACGAGAAATCGAGAAACTCTTCCAGCTTATTGAGGCTTTGAAGACCCAAGGAGTGGGGATGATCTATATATCCCACCGTATGGAGGAAATATTCCAAATCAGTGATCGGATAACAGTTTTGCGTGATGGACGTTATATTGGCACTAGGGATACCAATATCACAACAATGGATGAATTAGTACAGATGATGGTTGGCAGAGAGATCAAAGAGCGTTTTCCTAAGGTAGAATCGAAAATCGGAGAAGAACGTCTTCGTGTAGAAGGACTTGCTCAAGACGGAAAACTTTATAATATCAACTTTAATGTACGGGCCGGAGAAATCTTGGGAATTGCAGGTTTAATGGGAGCTGGTCGGTCTGAATTAGCGAAGGCATTGTTTGGAGTAGGGAAGTATCACGGAAAGATCTTCGTGAATGGTAAACTGGTGACGATTAAGGGGCCTGCTGAAGCGATTAAGGCTGGGTTGGCTTTGATTACGGAGGATCGAAAAGGGGAAGGGCTTGTCACTGATTTGTCAGTTCGAGAGAATCTGGCCTTGCCCAATTTACGATCACTCTCACGCTTTGGCTTCATAAGTCATCGCTCGGAACAGGAGTTTGTGGACGATAGTATTCGGAAACTGAAAGTAAAAGTCCATCATTCTGGACAAGAGGTAAGCTCTTTAAGTGGGGGAAATCAGCAGAAAGTCGTGATCGGTAAATGGCTGGCGACTCAGCCTAAGGTCTTAATCCTTGATGAACCGACAAGGGGTGTAGATATCGGGGCGAAGCGAGAAATCTATGACTTAATGAATCAGCTCGTTCAAAAAGGGGTTTCAATCATCATGATTTCTTCAGAACTTCCAGAGGTTCTCGGAATGAGCGATCGAATTTTAGTCATGCATGAAGGACGAATCACTGGGGAATTCGCACGCGAAAATGCTTCTCAAGAAACTATTATGGTTGCTGCAACAGGAGGGAAAAGTCATGGGTAAAGTCCAAGGAAACAGTGGGATTCTGCAGCGCATGGGACCCCTTGTGGGTTTGATCCTCATCGTCTTCATCTTATCAATGGTCAATTCAGACTTTCTGACCGTAAGCAATATTTTTAATGTACTTCGTCAAGTTTCGATTAATGCCCTGATTGCCTATGGGATGACGTTTGTCATTCTAACAGGCGGGATTGACCTCTCTGTAGGTTCGATTATTGCACTTTCAAGTGCTTTTGCCGCAGGGATGATGGCCTCAGGTACAAATTCTTGGCTGGCAATCGGGATAGGCGTTTTGTCTGGGACGTTGATGGGAACGGTAAATGGGGTAGTCATTGCCCGAGGAAAAGTCGCACCGTTTATTGCTACACTGGCGACTATGACGATTTTTCGTGGCTTAACCTTGGTTTATACAGAAGGAAAACCCATCACCGGTCTGCCAGATGCCTTTGGTATGATTGGACGAGGGTATCTCCTCGAAATTCCAATGCCCGTTATCTGGATGTTAGTAGCTTTTGGAGTACTCTATGTTATTTTAAAATTTACATCCTTTGGACGTCACGTATTCGCTTTGGGAGGGAATGAAGAAGCAACACGCCTCTCCGGTATCAATACCAATCGAGTAAAAATTCTTGTTTACAGTATGAGCGGTTTAATGGCTTCTTTAAGTGGAATCATCCTGACTTCGCGCCTGAATTCTGCTCAGCCCACTGCAGGGACGTCTTACGAGCTTGATGCCATTGCAGCTGTAGTGCTGGGGGGAACGAGTCTTTCGGGCGGAAAAGGGTGGATCGTGGGAACCTTAATCGGGGCTATGATTATTGGAATACTCGATAACGGCTTAAATCTCTTAAATGTCTCATCTTTTTACCAACAGGTTGTCAAAGGCGGAGTTATTCTTCTGGCGGTCTTGCTGGACCGCTCCAAGAAGAAATAATACTTCTGGGTGAGTGAAGCAAACTTTCGGATCTCCAACTGAATGGAACAACCAGTTTTATCAGTTGTGGATATAGGTTCTCATAAAGGAGGATGATGCGAACGCTGGAAATGTTCTTGATTTATATTAAATAATGGAAATCATGGCGGCAGGCCGCCCTATAGAAAGGAAGAAGAAAAATGAAAAGAAGAAATAGTATCTGGATGATAATGCTAGTAGTTCTCATGACTATTAGTCTGATTGGTTGTGGAACGACTCAATCCAACTTAGAGAATAAAGAGGCAGCTAAACCAAATGAAAAAGTAACAATTGGTTTTTCTATCTCCACATTAAACAACCCCTTCTTCGTAACCCTCAAGGAAGGTGCTGAAAAAGCTGCTACGGAAGCTGGAGCAGATCTGTTAGTAGTAGATGCTCGCGACAATACAGCTAAACAAATTAGCGATATAGAAGACTTGATTCAGAAAAAGGTCAATGTAATTCTGGTTAACCCAACCGACAGTGCGGCAGTTGTCTCAGCCGTGGAATCGGCTAATAAAGCCAACATTCCGGTTATCACAGTGGACCGGGCTTCCAATGGAGGGACAGTGGTTTCTCATATTGCTTCTGATAACGTAAAAGGTGGCAGCATGGCTGCTGACTATATTCTAAAAACTTTAGGCAACAAAGGTAACCTTGTGGAGTTACAAGGGATCGCGGGAACATCGGCAGCCCGTGATCGAGGTCAAGGCTTTCATAATGTTGTTGATGGCAAAGACGGAGTGAAAGTTGTAGCTTCTCAACCGGCAGATTTCGATCGTGCTAAAGGATTAAAGGTCATGGAAAATATCCTGCAAGGGAATAAAGATATTAAAGCCGTGTTCGCCCATAACGATGAAATGGCTTTAGGGGCCCTCAGTGCCATTCAAGCGGCAGGCAAGACTGACATTATGGTAGTAGGGTTCGATGCAACCGATGACGCTGTAAAAGCCGTTAAAGAAGGAAAAATGGCGGCAACAGTCGCTCAAAAACCGGATTTGATCGGGAAAACGTCATTAGAGACTGCCCTGAAGGTAGCTAATGGGGAAAAGGTTGACTCTAGTATCCCAGTTGAGTTAGAGCTGGTTACAAAGTAAAAAGAAACAAGGAAAGAGGTTGGAGCAAGTGCTTCAGCCTCTTTTTCTTGCATTATCTGATTAATGCTGGCCGCTAGTGAAGTATTGTGGAACCATCTGCCATTGACAACGGAACAAGCTGAGGCTGATAGCATCCCTATGAGCTAATGGATAAATAAGAATATTATTGGTATGTTCGTTCTTGAGGTCAGCTCTACATAGAAAAATTTTGAAAGGTTACAATAGAATAATCTTGTACTTTGATGAAAATGGGAGTCGAAAATGTTAGAAAACGGAAAAATATCTACCCGGCAATTTACTTTAATGCTCTTTTCTCTTTTGTTAAGTACAATTATGTTTGGTTTACCTCGAATTTTGATTGAACAAAGCAGACAAGACGTTTGGCAAGTAATGCTTATAACCTTCGTTATAGATGCTGCACTTGCTATAATTTATTTTATCCTCGGCATGAGGTATCCTCGGCAGACGATGATTCAATACAGCGAGACAATTCTGGGCCCATGGCTGGGTAAGATTTCAGGCCTTTTATTTGTCCTGTTTTTTGGGTACATGACACTGATAGTCTTAAAAACCGTCAGTAAATTTATTGATACAGTACTCTTGACAGGCACTCCGGAACTAGCTATCAATTTCATTCTGCTTTTGATTACCCTCTATGCAGTCAATGCCGGTTTAGAGGTAGTTGCCAGGCTGAGCGAAATCATTGCTCCACTGATGATTATTGCATTGCTGATCATTTTGACCTTTAGCGTGAATCGGGTCGAACTAGGAAATTTGCGACCGGTTTTTCAACATAACGTCTGGGAATTACTAAAGTTAAGCCTTTTACCCATTAGTTTGTATGGGGTGTGCATCACAATGGGGGTATTTATACCGTATCATAACAACCCTAAAGAAAGTCTTAAAGCAAAATGGATTGCCATTGGCAGTGGGACTATTCTGTCCATTATGACATTGATGTCCCTGATCACCATTTTCGGTACAAGTTATAGCAGCCAACAAGTATATCCGGTATTTCGTCTTGCTCAGATCATTAAAGTTGGTGATTTTTTTGAGCGTATTGAAACTGTAGTCATTATATTTCAGATTGCCGGTGCTTTTGTAAGCATGGTCATACTCTATTATTCAAGCGTTCTGGGACTAGCCCAGATTTTCAAAATACAAAGGTATCAGACTTTGACGCCATATTTCGGAGTTATCATGCTAATCCTATCGGTGTTTGTATTTAGCAATATTACGGAAATAAATCAGTTTACGGAGACAATTTTCCCTTTCTTGGCTATATTTATCGAAGTTTTCTTGATCATAATGTTACTTATTGTCAGCTTAATTCGTCACGGAATAAAGAAGACATGAATTTGGGGAGGGGGCAGCGCTAAATTGTTAAAGAACTTAAAAAAACTAAGGGATCTAAAAAAAACACCAGCTAACGGCCAACCGAAAACAGAGAATGATAGCCGTCCTTCTTCTAATGAGCCTGAAACTGAAGTTAATAAACTTACTTCTCTCTTAACATCCAATCTTACCGTTCTGAAAGAGCGGTTTCGGGGTAGCGTAGATATTGTTTTTCGTGAATTCAAGGTCGGTTTTGACCCCAATAAGAGCGCGGCCCTAATCTATATCGACGGTCTGGTTAAAGCCGAATCAATCAATGCAACTATCTTAAAACCCTTAATGTTTGATTTCGCGAGGGAAAAACTATGGCAGGAGCTTAATCAGCATAACTTGCTCATGTTCATCAGGGATTATGCTGTGCCCAATAACAGGGTGCAGGAATTTAGTCAGCTTCAAGATGTTATTGACAGCATCTTAAGAGGAAATGTAGCTTTACTTCTTGACAGTTTTAATTCAGCCTTGATTTTCGATAGTAAAGGGTTCGAAGGTCGTGCGATAATAGAACCAGCTACCGAATCTGTTGTGCGGGGACCCCGGGAAGGGTTTAATGAGCGTCTGGGGATAAATCTCTCTTTATTACGGCGTAAGATTACTAATGAAAACTTAATCTTAGAACAATTAAATCTGGGGACTCGAACGAGAACAACTGTCTGTTTTGCCTATTTAAAGGGAGTCGTCAACGAAAAATTAGTCAATGAAGTAAGAAACCGTTTGCAAAGAATTGATATCGACGGAATTTTGGAAAGCGGCTATATCGAACAATTGATTGAAGATGCTCCGGTCTCAATCTTTCCCACGGTTGGCAATACGGAAAAGCCGGATATTCTAGCTGCGAAGCTACTAGAAGGGCGCATTGGCATATTTGTAGATGGCACTCCTATTGCTTTGACAGTTCCTTATCTTTTGGTTGAAGCTTTGCAAAGCTCTGAGGATTATTATTCTCGGCCTTATTTTGTTACTATAGTTCGCTGGCTTAGGATTGCTTCCCTGATATTTGCTCTTTACCTGCCGGCATTGTATATTGCTATCCAGAGTTTTCATCCAGACTTAATTCCAACTCCCTTGTTAGTTAGCATGGCAAAATCCAGAGAAGGGACACCTTTCCCTGCATACGTGGAAGTTTTTATCATGGGAATGATCTTTGAAATATTACGGGAGGCCGGAGTTCGCATGCCTCGTCCGATCGGGCAAGCGGTTAGTATTGTCGGAGGCTTAGTAATTGGTGAAGCTGCATCAAAGGCGAACTTGGTCAGTGAGACAGTGATTATCTTTGTAGCCTTAACTGGTATCGCTAGTTTTGTTATCCCATCTTTAGGGGATGTTGTTCCTCTTAGTCGCCTCTTTCTCATGACTTGGGCTTCGCTTCTGGGCATATTTGGCCTCTTGATGGGGAGTATGGTCCTTTTTATTCATTTAACAAAACTACGCTCTTTTGGGATCCCCTACCTGGCACCTTTGGCCCCGGCGAATCTAGACGATTGGCAAGATGTCCTGGTTAAAGCTCCTGCTTGGACATTAAATACCCGTCCCCGGCTTTTAGGAGCCTGGAATTCTATTAGAGGACGTTCAACCAGGCCATCTCCAAAGAAAAAATGAGGTTAGAGCATGCAAAAAGGGAAAAGGGTAATCTATTTATTTTTAATCTTAGGGATTTCTTGGCTGATAACCGGTTGCTGGGACCGTAAGGAATTAGAGGGACGTGCAATTGTTACGCTGATTGCCCTTGACAAAGGAGAAAATAATGATATCAAATTTTCCGTTCGAGTTGTACGCACCTCTGATTCCCAGGAATCAGGTACTGGAGGCAGTTCAGGAAGCGAAAGAGCCAGTGTTATAATGAGTAGCACTGGAGATACCGTCTTTGATGCCATAAGAAATCTTGTATTAAAGTCTGGGCGCAAATTATATTATCCTCATAACACTGCTATCATTTTTGGTAATGAGATAGCTAGGGAGGGAATCCTGCCGATACTCGATGTTTTCAACCGGGACGCCGAAATGCATCCACTTACTTGGGTATTAGTTACCCCGGGAGAAGCAGCCGATATCCTTGAAGCCCAACCCACTTTGGAGAGTCTGTCGGCAAAACAGCTTGATATGATGCTTAATGATTTTGGAGCAACATCAAAAACAGTAGCTACCAACCTACTCGACACCATGAAGCAGCTAGCTTACGATTCGCCAGGGGTTGTCCTCAGTAACATTGAACTCGATCCTAATAATCCTAGAAAAGCCTTGCTTCTTAACGGTGCTGCGGTCTTCCAGAGAGACAAGCTCATCGGAAGGCTGGATCCACTAGAAACTAGAGGTTATTTGTGGAGCCAAGGTAAGGTTGAATCGGGAGTAATTACCTTTCCCTGTCCGGGTGAGGAAAATAAAAAAGTTTCCATGGAAATTAAAAGGGCTAACCGGAAAATCGAATCGGATATAAGCGATGGCCAATTGAAATTCACGATTACTATCAATGTAGAATCTCGTTTGGCTGAGCAGGCGTGCCTGACAGATTTGGGCAATCCGGAAAAACTTATGGAGTTAAAGAAGAGCCAGTGTGAGGTAATAGAAAAAGAAATCAGGAGTATTGTTGATAAAGCCCAAGAAAAATACAGTACCGATATTTTGGGGTTTGGGACTGAGTTAAGCCGAAAATTTCCGCAGGAATGGCAAAACATAAAAGAAAATTGGGCAGAGGAGTTCCCGAAGGCTGAAGTGGATATCGTTGTTAATTCCAAAATCTTCGATATTGGTTTGATTAAGCAACCGCTTTAATCGATTTGAAAGTTAAGCATGATATAACGGAACCTGTAGGAACTACCTGGAATTTTATTTATTCGACCTGTAGTTTTTACGGATGTACAAATTCTGGAACAGTCTTATAATAAATCAAGATCTATGCAGTTTAACTGAAAATGGTAAGGGATTATAAGATAGTTCATCTCTAAAGATAGAGAAGGCTAAATGTAGAGAGGAGAAATTCACTCCATGAAAAAAATAAACAAGGTTTTAGCTTCACTAGCCATTGCTGGTATGGCACTTACTATGATCCCTTTCAATGCCTTCGCAGAGGGTTTAATTCCTACTGGCATTAGCATAGGGGCGGCAACTGTTACGCAAATTTCCGTACAAATCGCTGACCAAGGCGGTTCGTCACATACGGCAACTCTTGACCAAATCGTGACTGAAATTATGTCCTATCGCGGCTATCTTAATCCTAGTGAAAAGGACTCCATCAATGAAGCAAGAACAAATTTCTTGACTTCAGTTCAAGATGGGACTTTAAGCGATAGCGCTGATGGAATTTTGACGGACCAAGTAGTTGCAAGATTTCAAGCGAGTGGTTTTACGAGGTTTGATGCAAAAGTGGCACTCATTAAGGCCCTCCGTGATTTTCAAGCGGTCCGCTATTCTGATGACACTGCTACTTTGGAAAGTGCGCTCGTAAATTTTAAAATTGAAAATGAAAGAACAATCAGAACACTTTTCGGAGATGACTTTAAAGTAGAATTATTCTATGGTTTCATGATGGCTACGCAAGATGAGCTCCAAAAAGAGATCAAAAAAGAAATTAAGAAAAATCCATCCGTTATATTAGGCCTTGTAGGCAGTTCTAACACAGAAATCAAGGATACATTCGTTGAATGGCTGAAAACGGCCTTGCACAATGTTGCAGATCCTCAGAATAGTAAGTACCACGTCTTTGATCAAAAGCTCGCAGATATTGGCTGGAATATAGATTTGCTTGTTGATACGCAACGTCAGATTGGGGCGGTCATTGATCCATCGAATGCCGCTGAAAAGGCCGTAGGAATGTCAATAATCCGCTCTCAAATCCAATACAAAATCAACGGGACTATCTACGATCCCTTGACGCCTGTGAAATTGAAAAAAAGTGATAATAAACTTAAACTTGTTTTTTCTGTCAAAGGGATAGATACTGGCGCATTTAACCTTGCAGGTCTGCTTGCTTGGAAGACCGACAATTCAGCGATTGCGACTGTTGCCGAGGATGGCTCTTCAATTAAAGCCGGTACTACAAAAGGTACAACAGTCATAACTGCTTATAGAATTAATGATTCACAAGTAGAAATGAACGAGTTAATTAGGATCACAGTGGTTGTAAATTAATTGGGATTTACTCAACGCGTATTACACTCGCTAAAGTTGCGGGAGAGGACAAATGGATTATACAGAGAGTTGGGGATTCCAGCTCTCTGTTTTTAATTAATCTTTTCAAGACAAAGATTTCGATCAAACTTATTGAAATTTGATCGAATGTTTAAGGGGGATAATTTACGACATGCGTAAAAAATGGCCACGGCTATTCTACACAAGCATGGCTATCGGCTTGGCGTGCGTTTTGGGTTTTTCAGAACAAATTTTCTCCGCCACGACTGCAACTCCCTCATTATCCAGTTTCAGTGGAACAGCAGTCACTCGCTTAGAAGGCATAGACCAATATGAAACCGCATCAAAAATTGCTGGGCATGTGATGTCATCTCTGCCACTTCCTCTGCCAGGATCTACACAGCCGACTGTTAAGGTTCTTAAGATTCAAATGCATACGGTTCCTGCCTACAACTCAGATGAAATGAGTAATGACTTAACCTTTGACATGAGTGGTGCTCAGGATAAGACTCAAGTGACTGGCTTTAGTGTCACCGTCGACCAGCCTTGCGACTTGCAATTGGATAAGATCGATAAAATCATTCCTCTTTCAGGAGGACAGGCCACCTTAGTGAACCTCGATGACTTAATTTCGGGAACACACGGCGGAAATGGGATTAGCCTAAAAACATTTAGAGCGTTTTACGGCGATAGTGTTTCAATTCAAGGGGAGCTCAAAAAGAATGGCAGTGTCGTTGGAAATTTGTCGATAACAATAAAGCTTTAGGCAGAGGCTATTTAGTGGAATTATTGTAAAAAGTTAAATAGCAAAATGTTGAACAAGTTTACGGGACTGATTTGGGAGGTTGACATGGAAGAAAAAATAGAATTGCGGCAGTATTGGGACGTGTTGCGAAAACGTTGGATGATCGTGGTGGCCTTGCCGCTCATCGCGGCACTCACCAGTGGAGTTATTAGTTTCTTTGTGATTAAACCAGTTTATCAAGCTTCAACAACGCTGATCGTTGGAAAGAAAGCTTCGGAGTCTGGACAAGCGGCAGTACAAATGCTAGATAATAGTGTGCTTCAAGCTAATCAACAACTTGCTAAAACTTACGCAACGATCGCACAGAGTCGCACTGTCGAACAAAATGTGATCAAGGACTTAAACTTACCACTGACGGTCGAAGGACTCGACAGTCTGATCTCGATAAATCCAGTAAAGACTACGGAAATTTTGGAGATCCAGGTGACCAATACAAACTCAGAGCTGGCGGCCTCGATTGCTAATACAATGGCGCAAGAGTTTTCTAAAGCTGTTATCGAAATTAAAAAAGTGGACAGCGTAAGCATTGTGGATACTGCAGTAATTCCGGATAAGCCCATTAAGCCCAGAAAAACCCTGAACGTACTGATTGCCTTTGTTGTGGGCCTTATGGCTTCTGTTGGGCTGGTCTTCCTACTGGAATATCTGGATAACACTGTAAAGACCTCGAGTGATGTAGAGAAGCTTTTGGGGATACCAGTACTAGGCATCATTCCAGACTATGAAATGGGAAAATAAGGGCAAGAGAGGGAGGTTTGATTGGTGTATTCCTTAATTACTTTCGAACAAACGAAATCTCCAATCTCAGAAGCCTATCGAGTGCTTAGAACAAATGTCCAGTTTACGAGTGTGGATTCAGAGACTCAGATAATAATGGTCACAAGCTCAGGTCCTCGGGAAGGAAAATCTCACACCGTCGCTAATCTTGGGGTTAGTATGGCTCAATCCGGAAAATCCGTTCTTATTATTGATGCTGATTTGCGTAATCCAACTCAGCATAAACTATTTGGATTGGATAATGGAGAAGGGTTATCAGTTTCCTTGGTTCAAGATCAAGACTATCATAAATATATAAGGGAAACGACTGTGCCCGGTGTCATGGTTCTCTCGGCAGGTCCTGTTCCTCCAAATCCTGCAGAACTCGTCGGATCAAAACGGATGAAATGCCTCATCGAGGAAGTCGGTGACCAATTTGAGATAGTCCTCATCGATACTCCTCCCATTATTGCAGTCACTGATGCAGCGATTCTCGCCCAGGAAGTTGATGGAGTCATCCTAGTATTAGCCTTCGGGGAAGTGAACAAGGATTATGCGCAAAAAGCCAAGGGACTGCTGGACAAGTTGGGGATTAAGATCCTCGGGGCGGTTCTCAATAAAGTGGACATGGATACCAACGATTATTACTATTACAACTATCATAACTCTTCGGAGCAGAAATAAGATGTCTGATCTGTAGATAATGATTGGAGCAGAAGGAAGCAAATGTGTAGATTTTCGTAATATTTCCTGAAATAGGAGGAATCTTAGGAATAGGTGTCAAACTTATTCAAGAAGGAAAGGGGTAATTTAATGAACTTTGACAACATTGCTGAATTAGTTCACGAATTAGCTAAAAACCCAAATCACAGCTCAGTAAAACTACCACAGTTAAAAGCTAACAGGGAAATGACCAACCGGGAATTGAACGCCATAGCCAAAGTGTTCTCCCAAGAAAAATTGTCGGGCAATTCTTTAGAGGCTATCATGAAACCGACTCTCTATTGGGTATAAAAGGGGCTTAGTTATACCATGGATATGGACGGAAGTATTACGAAGGAAATAGAATCGCTTTTGACCGAATCAGGTCTGAGCGAGGGTGTAGTAAGCATCATCAATGGTTGGCTTGATTCCAGTTTTGGAAGCAAGGGCAGGTATGGGTGGGCCCAATTAACTCTAATAACCTGCGATAGCACTGGGGGAGTCCCGGAAGAAGGGCTCCGAGGAGCAGTCGCTATGGAACTTTACGCCTTGGCAGCGGATATTTTGGACGATATTCAAGACCAAGATAACAACGATCTTCCTTGGCGTAAAGTTCCTCCTGCGCAAGGGATTAATCTGGCGACTTGTATTCTGGTTCTTAGCTACAAAGCGCTTTCTGGGTTATCTAACCCCAGGCATTTCGAGGAAGCAAGTAAGGTTTTTAACCAAATGGGGTTACAAGTCTGTGATGGGCAATTTCAGGAGTTTTTGAATGACAGTAAAGATAGAATTACCCTTGAAGAGTATTTTAAGGTTATTAATAAAAAATCCTGTGGATTAACTGCCGGCGCTTGCAAGATTGGGGCGATCTTAGGAGAAGCTGATCAAACACTTGTCGACCGGTTAGAAGAATTCGGAATGTGTTTAGGGATGATGGGTCAAATCAAAAACGATCTCGATGACTTTCTGAATTTGGAGACCAAAAGTGATTTCATTAAAGGAAGGAAAACTCTCCCCTTTGTTTATCTCCTTAATGTTCTGGATGAGATAGAAGCTGAAGAGTTAAAGTACCTGAGTACTTTGGCCATCAAAGGTTTAACTAACTTCGGGACAAATGAAAAAGGACAGTTAAGAGAATTGGTTATCAACGAAGGGACTATTCATTATTGTTCAGTAATTCACGAGATGTATATGCAGCGTGCGCTGGAGATTGTAAACCGTATCCCAATATCGGAAAAAAGTAAAGAGAAGTTGATTCAGCTTGTTGGATAAAACAACGTTTAGGCGGCTAGCACTTCGAACTGCTAATGTCGCCTTTATTATAGTTTGTGTTGTATATGTTACTATTCTGTTCAATCAACCATATGTTGGTCTAAGCCTTAAAAGTAGTGGAGTAAACTGGAACGTAACGTTTAGTGATCCCCATGGCGAGGGTTATCGTTCGGGAATTCGTGCAGGGGATAGGGTTATTAAGATTAATCACGACGACCCCGGAAAGTATCCGTCCACTAAAAAGTGGGGGGAGGCAGAAGGAGCTACAACGATTACCGTAAAAAGTCCTGAAGTGCCCATGAGAGTTGTCCAAATAGAGAATCCGCCTTTTACCTATACAATGTTAAGTGAACTCCCGATGGCGACTTTAGGAGTTGTCTTTTGGCTGGTAGGCCTTGTTACAGTCTTTAAGCGACTCTTCCTGGCCAAGGCTTATGATCTGTTCTGGTTAAATTGGCTAGCCGGTTTAGTCATAATCTTAGCCCCGGTCTCCAGTCGGGGATTGATCTTGGCGAGAGAATTAGAGGCCATTGGTTTCTCTCTGGTCCCAGTCGTCTTAGTGAAGTTTATTTCTGTCTTTACTAACAAGGTTAATCGACTAAACCAACTTATTATTTGGGTCTTAGGACTTATTTCAGCCCTTTTGGTTACGATCCTTGTTTTAAATGGGCTAGGGGTTGTTATTGAGGTTGCTGAAATCAGAAAACTCCCCCTGGTCAATGGGTTGATCGGTACGGTTGCAGTTTTAGGGAATTTAGTTTGGCTGATTAGATTACCCGCTGATAAGCCGGAGAAAAATCAGGCTGCCATTGTGCTTGCGGGTCTGGCCATGGGGTTGTTGCCCTTTGTAATCCTTACAGCGGTTCCCATCCTGATTGATGCCCCGCTTATCGCTAATCCCAAGGTCAGTGCACTTTTTATTGTAATTGTTCCGATTACCCTTAGTTATATTGTTCTAAATAGGAGCTTGCCGGATGGCCGTATGTTTCTGGAGTTCCTCATTATCTCTCTGGTTTCTGGCATTTTAACATGCCTTCTTTTTACTTATTTTTTATTTCTTATAGGAGTGATTAAGGATTTAAAGCTTGAGACTTATCTATTATGGTTGTCTTTGACCGGGATGGCGCTGGTCATCTTTAACCTTTTTAAAGTTTTCGTCCATTATGCCACGGATAAGAGTGTCTTTTTTCATGGCAGGGGTGGAATTGAAACTAAAATCGTTGCATTACACGGGAACCCATCCTCGATGAATGAAGCTTTAATTGTTGAAGAGTTAGTGAGCCAACTAGGGTTGGAAGGTGCCTTTGTTATAGCAGAGGATCAAAAAGGGTGGCACACAAAAAGCGCAGCAGGACGATATCTTGGCAATCCATCAGAACAAGCAATCCTGGAGGATTATTACCGAATAGCTAAAAACACCGGGCAGGCCATCGAGTGTTTTTCCGGCAATTTTCCTGCGGAATTGTACATACCCTTTGTTTCTGAAGAGTTTACCTGCGGAATGTTCCTGGGCCATCGTCGTTCCTATATCAAATTTAAAGCAAATGAAGTACCGTTACTCACTTCAATGTGTTATCAATTAGGTCAACGCCTCAAAGTGATCCATGTCATGAAGCAATTGTCCAGGGAAATCAATGTCATGGAGAAAAAGTCCCGGGAAACACAACGAAGAAGCCAGGGACTGGAAGTAATCAATCGATTATTATTTAGTAACCTGGAGGAAGAAAAGAAAGTTCTGGCCCGGGAAATACATGACGGATCCTTACAGATAGGCTTAGATCTAAACCGCAGGATGAAAGAATTAATTACAAATTTTCCCGCTGGAAGTAATAGTTTTCAAACCATCTCCGTAATGCAGGACATGATAGAGGATTTGAATTATGAACTTCGTTCAATTTGCACTAATTTGCGCCCATCCTCTTTGCGGGATTTGGGGCTTATTCCTGCTGTCGAGGTTATGTTTGAGCAAATTATGCAAAGAGAGCTTTTGGTAATCGTACTAGATGTCATAGGAATGAGTAGAGAGGCTCGCTTTAACGAGGATATTGAACTGGTAGCGTTTCGATTTTTGCAAGAAGGAATTAATAACGTTATAAAGCACTCCGGTTCGTCCAGAGTAAATGTCACCATTACTTTGGTCAATAGGAAAATCGAAATGTTAATGAAGGATTCCGGTAAAGGGTTTGACCCCCAGGAGATAGCAGATTGGTCGTTAACGGGCAATCATTTCGGAATTATTGGCATGAAAGAACGGATAGAAAGCTTGGGTGGGGATTTTTCTATTACTTCAAAGATCGGTCAGGGAGTGATGCTTAAGGCGTCTATTCCGATTTAGAATGGTAAAGAGTCTTAGAACTACTGAAGGAGGAGGAAGGGTAATGCTCGCTAGTTTAGAAAAGACCATAAGAGTTGTAGTAGTGGATGACCATACACTCTTTGCGGAAGGTACTGTATCGTTGCTATCTTCTGAGCCCTATATCTCTGTGGTGGGAACGGCTAAGAATGGAAGGGATTGTTTAAGACTAGTGAAGGTGGAAGATCCGGACGTGGTATTACTGGATATTAATCTTCCTGATTTCAGTGGAACCGATTTGATAGAAAAAATTAAAGAGATCGCTTCAAATGTTAAGATTATTATGCTTACCGGACAAAGCCCTGAGGGGTATGTTAATGCCTCCTTAAAAAAAGGTGCCAGTGGCTTTCTTCTTAAAGACTGTTCAAAAAGGGAAATGACAGCGGCAATATTCCAGGTCTCAAATTGTAGTGGTCAGTACTATTTTTCCCAAAACATGGCCCCCTATCTTAGATCTGTCATTGTTGGGGAAGAGGTTAGAACGGATAGTATGGAGTCAAAAAAAGCCCCTGGTACATTTCTGACTCCAAAGGAACAAGAGATCATAGAATTAATTGCCCAGGGCTTGCGCAATCGAGAAATCGCTGCTGCATTGGAGATTAAAAACCGCACTGTGGATTTCCATGTCAGCAATATCCTGTCAAAGTTAGGCGCAAAATCCCGCTTAGAGGCTGTATTGATTTATACAAAGGATAATGTGATAGGGGATAAGATCAGTTAAAGAATGAGCTTAAGTTTAATAACAAGAGAATGCAAAAGAGTCACACGCAATGTGTGGCTCTTTTGCATTCTGAGGATTAATTAAAGGTTAACCTGTAGGAACTACCTAAAAGTTTATTTATTTTCCCTGTAGTTTCTCCGGATGTGCAAATATTGGAAGGGACTTATAATAAATTCTAACATATTAACCCCTTAATGGTTTGGAGAACTATCTTGCCGTCTTTCTCGACGAAATCAATACAAAACGTTGCACAAAGCAGAAAGGTTTGAGTAAGGAGGAGATAATTCTGTATTTGTACTACTGTAAAGGAAGGTCCATCCATGAAATTTAACCGGAAATCCTTAGCTTTAATGTTGATTGATGCAGTATTAGTTAACTTAGCTGCATTTGGAAGCTTTTACCTCCGTTTTGAAGGAAATATTCCTCAGGAATATTTCTTGACATATTATCATACAGCTTGGGCTGGAACGCTGATTTACTTAGTCATCTTCTCCTTATTTGGCCTGTATAATCGGCTTTGGCAGTATGCCAGTATCAGCGAACTTCTTTCAATTGTTTATGCAGTTACGGTTGGAACGAGTAGTGTAATACTCGTCATTTATTTTTTAGCCCCCATGCGCTATCCAAACACGGTAGCTGTGTTATTATGGCTGACCACCACGTTTTTAATCGGAGGCTCTCGTTTCCTAGGTCGCATATTACAAGATAGTGTTTTCAACCTGCATTTTTCCGGAATGCCGAAGCGGGTCCTGATTATTGGGGCCGGAGATGCAGGGGCCTTAGCGGTCCGTGAATTGAAAAATAGCAATTATCGTGAAGGTTATCCGGTGGGGATTATCGATGATGCTCCGCAAAAGCAAAAACTCAAGTTGATGGGAATTCCCGTCTTAGGAACCAGGGAGGATATCACGCGAGTTATGAGATCCCACAAAGTTGAAGAAGTCATTATTGCTATGCCTTCAGCGCCAGGGGATGTGATTCGGGATATTAATGAGATTTGCGAAAAGAGTGGACTGGTCATTAAGATCATTCCGGGTATTTATAACTATTTAAGTGGAGAAATGGATAGCTTAAAAATCCGGGAAGTTCAGATCGAAGATTTATTGGGAAGGGATCAGGTGAATCTCGATATTGAGGAAGTAGCGGGTTATTTGGCAGGAGAAACCGTCTTAATTACAGGAGCTGGTGGATCAATCGGCTCGGAACTCTGTCGGCAAATATGTAGATTTAACCCCCAAAAGCTTATCCTGGCTGGACGTGGGGAGAACAGTATTTTTGATATCGAGCAAGAACTGCGTTCGGAATGTCCAGGGGTTAAGGTTGTCACAGAAATCCTGGACGTGAAAGATATAGAAAAGGTCGGATTGGTTTTTAGAAGGTACAAACCGGGAGTTGTCTTTCATGCTGCTGCTCATAAGCACGTTCCACTCATGGAGCGAAATCCTGAAGAGGCTTTAAAGAACAACATTTTAGGAACTTATAATGTGGCAGAGATCTCGGATGTTACCCAGGTAAAAACCTTTGTTCTTATTTCCACAGATAAGGCTATCAATCCCACGAGTATTATGGGGGCCACAAAGCGAGTGGCGGAGATGATCATTCAAAGTCTCGATCGACAATCCCAGACGCGTTTCGTCGCCGTTCGCTTTGGCAATGTTCTAGGGAGTCGAGGAAGTGTAATTCCCACCTTCAAGAAACAGATTAACAAGGGTGGTCCTGTGACAGTGACTCATCCTGAGATGGTTCGTTACTTTATGACCATTCCGGAAGCGGCCCAGCTGGTGATTCAAGCGGGTGCCATGGCTCGGGGTGGGGAAGTTTTCATTCTGGATATGGGAAAACCGGTTAAGATTGTTGATTTGGCACGAGATTTGATTCGGCTGTCAGGGTTTGAAGTGGATGTGGATATTAAGATTGAATATACAGGCATCCGTCCCGGGGAGAAGCTGTATGAGGAGCTGCTCACGGCAGAGGAGGGGGCTGCCAGTACAAAGCATCAGAGAATTTTTGTGGCAAAGCCAAATGGAATAGATGTTGCAGGGATTGAGGGCTTGGTTCAGATGATTAGGGAGAGAGGTTCGTACTTGACGAGGGAAGAGATCGTAAAAGAGTTGGGTGAGGTTGTGCCGGGGTTTAAACAACTTCCGGGGAAGAGAGAGATAGGGAGGGTTTTTAAATGATTCCGTTAGCAAGACCAGATATCACTGAGAAAGAAAAACAAGCCGTACTAGCGGTTTTGGACTCGAATCTGTTAAGCTTAGGGCCGAAATTGAATGAATTCGAAGAAAAAATGGCAGCTTACGCCGGAACACAGTATGCCATAGCCTGTAATAGTGGAACCAGTGGTTTACATATGATTATAGCTGCGCTGGGAATAAAGGATGGGGATGAAGTAATTACTACGTCCTTTAGTTTTATTTCCTCTAGTAACTGTATGTTATTTGAACGGGCCAAACCTGTGTTTGTTGATATTGATGAGAAGACCTATAACTTGGATACAACCCAGATTGAGGAGAAGATTACGGAAAGAACCAAAGCAATTTTACCGGTTCATGTCTTCGGGCAACCTGCCAACATGAATGACATAAGACGTATTGCTCTTAAACATGGCTTAGCTATTATTGAAGACTCTTGCGAGGCAATTGGGGCAGAGTGGAATGGTAAGAAAGCCGGGACGATGTCTAATGCCGGGGTCTTCGCCTTTTACCCCAATAAGCAAATGACAACGGGTGAAGGTGGAGTGGTTGTTACGAACAATGAAAACCTGGCTAAGTTATGTTATAGCCTTCGGAATCAAGGACGAGGAATTGATACTCAGTGGCTCGATCATGTTCGGTTAGGTTACAACTATCGGATGAGTGACATTAGTTGCGCACTTGGTATTGCACAATTGGAACGTATTGATGAGATCCTCGCTAAACGCCAACGAGCTGCTGATTTCTATATGGAAAAGCTTAAGGATGTGGAAGGGGTTATTCTTCCGACCATTGACGAGAGAGCGAAAATGAGTTGGTTTGTTTTTGTCATAAGGTTTGAACCTTGGATCAATCGAAATCTTGTTATGCAAACCCTCTTAGATCAGGGTGTCGGATGTAGGCCATACTTTACTGCGATTCACCTTCAGCCTTTCTATCGAGAGATGTTTGGGTATAAGGAAGGGGATTTCCCGGTGACAGAACATGTGGCAAGCGGTACTTTGGCTATTCCATTTTTTAATAACATCACTGAGGAGCAAATCGATATGGTCGTGGCTGAGGTTAAGAAAGCTATTCGGTATGCCTCTATACCTGATTCTAAAGCACGGCTTAAGAGATGTAAATTAGGAGTGTAAGTGATCATGTTATCTTACGTTAAGGTTAAGAGAGTCATGGATTTATTATTTTCAATTATTTTGTTGATTGTAGTATCCCCGATTATGCTTTGTGCAGCAATTGCCATCAAGTTAGGATCCCGGGGGCCCGTACTCTTTAAACAAGAACGGCCAGGTAAAGATAGAGTAATATTCACGATCTACAAGTTTCGTACCATGCGCCTGGAGAGGGAGAAAGACGGTCGCTCCTTATCCGATATGGAGCGTCTGACTCCTGTGGGTGGGATTTTACGAAAGCTTAGTGTGGATGAGTTACCTCAGCTTTTTAATATTTTAAAAGGGGATATGAGTTTCATTGGTCCCCGTCCTTTGATGGTTCGGTATTTAGAGCGTTATACCCCTGAACAGATGCGACGGCATGAGGTGACACCTGGAATATCCGGGTGGGCACAAATCCATGGTCGTAATCAGGTAGGCTGGGAGACACGATTTAAATATGATGTGTGGTATGTAGACCATATTTCCTTTTGGCTGGATTTAAGGATCTTCCTTAAGACTTTGGGGATTGTGCTTATCAGGAGCGGGGTTAATCAGTCCAAGAATCAAACCATGGAAGAGTTTGGTGTGGCTGAGAATAGGACAATAGGATGCAAATAAAGCGTTATTGGCTAATGGTAAGAATGGCATTTATAAGAAGTGGATTTCGGAGAGCGGAGTTTGCTAAGAGGAAAGGAATCTATAACGCAATGGGTGAGAATGTTATGATTCAGTCCAGAAAAATTCCGCTCTATTCACAATTAATTCGTTTCCATCACAATATTATGGTTGCCTCGAATGTGACGTTTCTCACACATGATGTAACCCATAATATCCTTAATAATGCATTTCCTGATAACAAGTTTACAGAAAAAATTGGCTGTATTGAGATTATGGACAATGTCTTTATTGGTGCCAATTCTACGATCTTGTATAATGTTCGAATTGGTCCTAAGGCAATTGTAGCGGCAGGGAGTGTTGTTACAAGAGATGTTCCGGAAAATTCTATTGTTGGGGGAAACCCAGCTAGGGTTATAGGTACCTTTGACGATTATGTGAAAAAAAGATTGTTAGACTTAGATGCCTATTCAGAAGCTTTAAAACCCAAAGATCAAAGAATCAAACAAGAACTGGTGGTGCTGGAATGGGCGAAGTTTCAAGCTAAAAACTAGAAAATAAATGAGGGTATGCAGTGAAAGATCTAATTATTGTTGGTGCCGGAGGGCACGGGCGGGAAGTTCTGGAGTGGGTGATGGACATCAATGAAGAGAAACCAACTTGGAATGTGTTGGGTTTTATTGATGACGATTTAAATAAATTGGATGATAAAAAAAGCAACTATAAAATCATCGGAAAAATAGTGGACTGGACTATTGAGAAAAATCAATGCTTTGCTTTGGGCATTGCTTCACCGGTCATTAAAGAAAAGGTGACTCAGCTGCTGATGGATCGGGGTGCTGAATTTGCCTCAGTTATTCATCCCACCGCTAGAATTGCCGAAAGCGCAACCTATGGGATTGGATTTGTTGCCTACCCCAATTCAGGGATAGGGCCGGACGCCTATGTGGGGGATTTTGTCACACTGTTGTCTTCGAAAATCGGTCATGATGCTTGGGTGGGGGATTACACCACAATATCTTCCCACTGTGGGGTTAATGGAGAGGTCAAATTGGGCAAGAGGGTTTTCCTAGGCAGTCATGTAGCAATTGTGCCCAATAAGAGAATTGGGGATGACGTGTATGTCGGACTTGGTAGTGTTGTGATAAATGATGTAGAGAAGGGTGTAAAGGTTTTTGGGAATCCTGCCAGGAGAGCACGATAAAATCATCGCAACTAAGGAGATGGACAGATATGAATAACCTGAAGAAATACAATAAGGTTTTTACAACGTTATTTAATATAAGTGACAATCAGTTAAACAAAGACTTTACCTTTAATAATGTAGAGGATTGGGATTCAATTGTTCACTTGTCGTTGATAACAGAGCTTGAAGATACCTTTAATGTAATGTTAGAGACCGAAGATATACTCTCCTTTGGTTCCTATGAGAACGGTATGAGGATATTGGAAAAGTATGAAATTTCGTTTACTGATGTTTAGGAGGTTAGAATGACTGGTTTATTGCGAGATAAAGTATGTATTGTTACCGGTGCGGGAAAAGGCATCGGTCGAGCAATAGCTGAAAGCTTTGCTGCGGAAGGCGCTTATGTGTATGCCAATGACGCAAGAGAAGGTTCTGTAGATTCTTGGCTTATAGCAAGTGAAATGCGGCATCGAATTATGCCGCTTTATTTTAACATAACGGATTCGGCAGGGGTTAAGAATGCTTTAACTCACATAAAAAAGGAAAAACAACGGCTGGATGTGCTTGTGAACAATGCAGGGGTTGAATATAACGAGCTTATTGGCATGATATCCCAGGAAAACATGGAAAAAATGTTTTCTATTAATGTCTTTGGAACTATTGAAATGCTGCAAATGGCAAGTCGGCTGATGTCAAGACAAGAAAGTGGGGGCAGCATTATCAATATATCCTCATTGGTCGGAATCAGAGGCAACCGAGGGCAACTTGTCTATTCAGCAACCAAGGGTGCGGTTATAGCTTTGACAAAATCTGCAGCTAAAGAACTTGCCTCGAAAAATATAAGGGTGAATTCCATTGCTCCGGGCCTCACAAAAACAGAGATGATGGAAGCCGCAGATATTGAGAAGTTAAAAGGCAGGATTGCCAACATTAGCATGGGGCGCATTGCGGAACCTTCAGATATAGCACGAGCCTGCGTTTTTTTTGCTTCGGATTTGTCAGGGTATGTGTCGGGACAAGTTCTTGTGGTGGATGGCTGTACGATAATGTGAGGAGGGATATACATGCATTTAGGAATTGATAGACACCGACCAGATAGAATTGCCGCCATTGATGATACGGGCACGGAGTTAAGCTATGGTGGATTGTGTGATTTTGCCCTAGAGTTCGGATCCATGATGCCACGACGGTCTATCGTTTTTTGTTTATGTGAGAATACAATTGGTGCTCTATCCGGATACATAGGCTGTTTATCCAATCATATTGTTCCTCTTTTGATTGGTGCTGCCATCGACCGCAAGTTACTGGTTCATTTGATGGAGGTATACACACCGGCTTACATGTGGATGCCCGAGGGGCTCGTATCTGAATTTAACTATCCCATATTATATAAAGGGTATGGATTTGTCCTTGTTCGTACGGAACATGAACCATATCCCATAAATGACGACTTGGCGATGCTTCTCACCACCTCCGGCTCAACGGGCAGCCCGAAATTGGTACGTCATAAATACATCAATCTTGTTGCCAACGCCAAAAATGTTGCCGCATTATTTGACTGGACAAAGAAAGACCGTGCGGTTGTGGATTTGCCGATACAGTATACTATGGGCCTTAATGTCATTAACAGTCATCTGTATGCAGGCGCATCCGTGCTGCTTACGGAGCACAATCTTATGAGTCCTGATTTCTGGCGGAATATTAAGGATCAGCGGGCAACTAATTTTACAGGAGTTCCTTTCAGTTACGAGGTTTTATTTAAACTCCGTTTTACTCGAATGGATTTGCCATATTTGACCACCTTCGCCGAAGGAGGAGGAAAGCTAACTGATGGAATGTTTGCCGATACTGCCGACTATGCAAGCCGTACCGGAAAGAGATTCTTCGCCACCTTTGGCACAACCGAGACCTCGGCTCGACTGGCCTTTTTACCTGCGGAGCTTGCGAATTCTAAGATTGGAAGCATTGGTCAAGCGATACCTGGAGGGGAATTGTTTTTGCTCGATGAAAAGGGCAACGAAATAAAGCAAAAGGAAGCCGAGGGCGAGTTGGGATATAGAGGGCCAAATGTGACTATGGGGTATGCTTATTGTCGTGATGATTTAATGCTTGGGGATGAATGGCAGGGTGAATATCGTACGGGGGATATTGCTAGGAGAGATAGGGACGGATGCTATTACATTCTCGGTAGGAAAAGTAGGTTTTTAAAGCTCTATGGACTACGGGTTAGCCTGGACAGATGTGAAAGGTTAATAAAGGATGAGTTCAAGATAGATTGTGTCTGTACAGGCACGGACAAAAGAATGGATATTTACATCACAGAGGATAAATACAAAGATGAAGTTCGAAGATTTATCAGTATAAAAACTAGGATAATTATGTCTGCCTATGCTGTGTTTATTGTTGAGATTATTCCACGCAATGAGTCAGGTAAGGTTCAGTACGAGGCGTTAGATAGAAAGCTGGCATTGCGGTTGATTTGAATCAGGGTATTTATCGAGCTGAAGGATAGTTATAAAGGGCTGATAGGAGCTCGATAAAATGGAGGATGCATATGGAACTACAGCTGGAGCGGAAGCAAAATGTGACTGCCGTTAAATTTTCTATATCAAAACAAATTCTTGCTAATATGTGTTTTATAATGTTTTTTGCCTCGGATACGATTTCATTTTGTACGACCCGGCTTTTCAGGTTTTATGGATTGGAAGACTCTGCCTGGATTTTAACCTCTATTGTTATTTACTTTCCTCTTCTATTGATGCCATTTGTAATTGGAGAAAGAAGACGGACACGTGATTTCTTTATACTTTGGGTGACTGTATTAGTAGCATTCATAGTTACAATTATCGTCCACCCTGAATATGAAACTTGGTTTAAACATCCGCTTTATGGTGTCTTTGATTACATTTTTAGACCAGATCGTGCTTTGTATGCTTATTTTATGGTGCGGATTATTAATGATCCTAAGCAAATCCTCTTAAATTTGAAATTTGTTTCATATATTTTTGCGATTTATGGATTATATAAATTTACGAATGCCATGCAAGTTGGCAGCTGGTTAACCTTAACGGCAAATGGATATGAAGAACTTTCATATAGTATGAGCTTTGGCTATGACATGATGTTACCGTCAATGGTGTTTCTGTATTATGCAATGAGAGATAAGAAACCATTACACTGGGCACTTAGCATCATGTGTATATTTATGATTTTAGTGGCGGGTTCTCGAGCGCCTTTGTTGTGGATTATCGTATTTTTTGCAGTGATGCTGATCAAAGGTTTTATAACCAGTAAGGTCAAGGTAATTTGGGGTTTGACTGTACCTGTCTTTTTGTTGATATATCTGAAGCTTGAAGACTTAATTGGGTTTCTTGTGTTTTTTTTGCAAGATCGAGGTATATCAGCCAGGAGTATAGACATGCTGTTATCCGGCTCCATAAGTGATGATAACGGAAGAGCAGTAATCTATGACATGTCAATCGAGATGATCAAGAACATGGGCTTCTTTGGGTATGGACTGTACGGAGATCGTTATGTTATCGGAAATTATTATTTCTGGGGGTATCCACATAATATCTTCCTGGAGATTTTGATAACCTTTGGTGTCATATGTGGGGGATTTTTAATAGTCTTCCTGTTATACCATGTTGTCAGGACACTAATAAAATGCAAAGACGATGATTGGCTGGATTTGTTTTTAATCTTTTTGGTTTGTTCCTTAAAGCTGCTGCTCTCTGATTCCTACTGGTATATACCTGAGTTTTGGGCTGCAATTGCAGTCGTATACAGTTGGAACAGACAGCAAAAAATTAATAAAAGTGAAAGGATGAAACCGATTAATGTCTGATGAGATTAAGGTTAGCATTAGTTGCTTGACATATAAACATGGAAAGTACTTAAGGCAAGCCCTTGATTCTATGTTGATGCAAAAGACAAGGTTTGCCTATGAAATAATTGTGCATGACGATGCCTCAGCGGACAATACGGCCGCTATTATTAGGGAATACGCTAAGAGGTACTCTAATATCGTCAAACCAATTCTCCAAACGGAGAATCAATATTCTAAGAATGTATCTATAACCCATAAGTTTATTCTTCCCGCAGCCAGGGGTAAATATATAGCCTATTGTGAAGGGGATGATTATTGGACTGATCCCTATAAATTACAAAAGCAAGTGGATTTTCTGGAAAAGCATCCTGAATACATTGCTACCACACATGAATGCTGGGAAGTTGATGAAAATGGAAAAATGTTGTCCAGCCGCTACTTTTATGGCTACAGAAAACGTGGGGTTTATACCTTAGAAACCCACCAAAAAAAGAGATTATTATTCGGACAAACCGCTACTCTGATGCATAGGAAAGAAGCAATTGAGCTCAATGATCCTGAGGTGGCAGATAAATATGGGAAGATAAAAGCAACAGGGGATGTAAAGAAAGCTATGCTCATTTCTATACGAGGGGACACTTATTGTTTCGAGGAAGTAATGAGTCATCATAGGCGTATTTATTCGGGCGGTGATAGTTGGAGTGCCCAGCTATCTAAAATCAATGTAAATAGATTTGTTTTCGACGAATGCCTGGCTATGGAGGATTTTGCAAGAGAAGTGATGGGGGTTAAGCTGAATTACTCCAAGCTTCTGATACTATACACTACTATTGCCCTGGGCAAGACCATATTAAAGCCTGATAAAGACAAGTGGGATAACTTCATATATATGTGTAGTATGTTTCCCAGTAAAACATATATTGTCGTCAAAATTATCCTGACATTGATTAAGTATCCTTTCCTTGTCTTAACCACAAGAGTCAGCGGTTTGCGTCACAGGCTGTTATATGGTAAAGCCTCAATCTAGGATGCAAATACATACAACTAGATTAACTGTCCAGATAGCAACAACTTTGAATACTCGCCCCACTCACCGGTAGAGTTAGGGCATTGTTAGGAAGTGTTGAAATTAATAATTATGAAAATAATGACACAAAACACACAGTCATTTCATCCTTATTTTGGAAGATGCTTGAGAGCTTAGGGGTTCAAGGAATCCAATTAATAATTCAGCTTGTTCTAGCGCGCTTACTCATGCCTAAGGATTTCGGGATCATTGCTTTGATTACTATTTTCATAAACTTGTCAAATATACTTCTGCAAAGAGGATTTACTTCGGCGCTGATACAGAACAAGGATGTTGACGAGACCGATTTTTCCACTGTGTTTTTCATAAGTATTGCAGGTTCGTGCCTATTGTATTTTATCCTATTTTTCTCAGCCCCTTTGATAGCTGACTTTTACAAATCCATGGAGCTTTCCATTGTCTTGCGTGTTTTGGCGATTTCCCTGCCCTTTAGTGCTGTAAATTCAGTGCAAATAGCCTTTGTATCCCGAAATATGCAGTTTAAGAAACTGTTTTTTAGCAGTATCGGGGCAATTGTCTGTTCCGGAACAATAGGGATTGTGATGGCTCTTGGGGATTTTGAAGTATGGGCCCTGGTTTTTCAACAGATATCCTATGTAATATTGAACTGTTTCTTTATGGCAAAGGTTGTGAAATGGCGGCCTAAAATGCTATTTTCCACAAAAAAAGCTGCAGGCCTTTTTTCCTTTGGCTGGAAAATGCTGCTTACCGCTTTGATAGACACAATATATATTGATATTTACACGATTGTCATTGGAAAAATATTCAGTACCCAGATGCTTGGATATTTCAACAGAGGAAAACAATTTCCGGCGGTAATAGTAACAAGTCTTAACGGCTCTATCCAAGCGGTTATGTTTCCTGCATTTTCTCGGGTCCAAGATGACAAATTGAAGCTTAAGAGTATGATGCGCCGCTCAATAGTCACAAGTTCGTTTATTGTGTTTCCCATAATGGCAGGACTGGCCGCAGCGGCGACTCCTATGGTGAAGTTAATTTTAACCGACAAATGGCTGTATAGTGTGCCCTTTATTCAGATATATTGTGCCTATTTTGCACTTTATCCGATACACACAGCAAACCTTCAGGCAATTAGTGCAATTGGTCGAAGTGATATTAATTTAAAATTAGAAATCATAAAAAAGTCCCTAGGTATCATCATACTCATAATGACCATACCCCAGGGAATATTTTCGATAGCTATTGGCGGAGTTGTCACCAGTTTAATCAGTTTAGTGATCAATTCCTATCCAAACATAAAGTTACTTGGTTATCCAATCCATGAACAGATCGTTGACATCTTACCATCTTTTCTTCTTTCCATTGCTATGGGAATGGTTGTTTACTCAATTATGCTTTTCCAGTTGCCGATGGGAATGACGCTGATCATGCAAGTGCTGGTGGGTGCTAGCTTTTATTTTGGAGCGGCCAGATTATTAAAGTTTGAATGTCTAAGCTATGTTGTAAAAATGGCAGGATTTACTTACCGGAATCCTTCCAAAGAACAAAAGGAGGATATGATATGAAAGACCTGATTATTGTAGGAGCTTCCAATGCAGGTAGGGATGTATTACAGGTCGTAAAGGAAATAAATAAAGTTAAAACGACATGGGATATTAAAGGATTCATTGCGGATAGTGGATTAGATATTCACAAACTCACAAATGGAGAATTCGATATTCTTGGTACGATCCATGAATGGACTCCAAAACCAGCAGAAGACTATGTGTGTGCCATAGCTGATCCTAATTCCAAGAGAATTGTGACACAACGATTAATGGAGAAGGGCGCGAAATTTGCTAATATCATTCACCCGAATGTTGAAATAAATGACTACTGCTCACTCGGAGAAGGAATCATTCTTTACAGGGACGCAGTTATAGGGCCGAATGCTGTTATAGGCAATCATGTTCATGTAAACACAAAAATTGCCCATGATTGTCAGATAGGGGATTATACTACGGTAAGTATTTTAGCGGCAATTCTAGGAAATGTGAAGATTGGTACGGGTGTTTTTGTCAGCGCAGGTTCCACAGTTATTCCGCATGTAACTATTGGTGACAATGCGTATATTGGTGCGGGCAGCGTGGTAATCAAGAATGTTGAAAATAATACCAAAGTATTCGGTAATCCTGCAAGAGCAACAAGGTGAAGGTTAAAGGAAATTTGAAGATGACCAAACTGTATTTATTAAAGAAAGAAAATGCTGTTAGTTACTCAGAACTATTTACCAGAAAGGTTTTAGGTAAATGGTTAGATGTGGATGGAAGTAGTTTATCTATCTGTATTGATGAGTTTGGTAAACCCTACCTAAGGGACTATCCAAATCTACACTATAATCTATCTCACAAAAAAGGGGCTATAGTTTGTGCCGTGTCAGAGGAACCGGTGGGGGTGGATATTGAAAGTGTAAAAAAATTTGATAAACGGGTTGCCGAGCGTTTCTTTACTCAAAATGAGCAAACTTATATTTTTGCGTATAAGAGAAATCAAGATAAGAGATTTGCCAAAATATGGACTAGAAAAGAAGCTTATGTTAAATGGATAGGCAAAGGGATGATGATCCCCTTTAGGTCCTTTGATGTTCTCAAAACAGATCGTAATGATGTGTGTATTTATACGGAATATATCGGTGGATATATTATATCGGTTTGTAATTCTTCTCTGGATAAAATGAACTAGTATTGTATTTAAACAATTTGCACTTGTTGAGAGGATATCGGACTATTTTTTCCTCGTTTTTAGTTCAATTATTTGCTAATTGACATCATACCCTTGAATGTGCAATTGGCATTTAACTTAAAGGGAGAAATTATTTAATGAATAATATCTTTTATGATTTAATGAACTCTTGGCTCACTAAGGAAGGTGTTAATTCAACTGAAGCCTTACTCCAATGGATAAATGAACAAAACAGGAATCTAGAAGTGAAAATAGAGAGAATATCGCTAGAGGAAAGCAATTTTTGGTTCTTTGATAAGCATTCTGGATTGATAAAGAATAAAAACAATAGCTTTTTCTCGATATCTGGAATTCAACAATATCAGAAGGATGATCTGCTTATAGAGCAACCCATTATTATACAGAACGAAATAGGATTTTTAGGGGTTATCTTCCAGAAGATAAATGGAGTACTTCACTTCTTAATGCAAGCTAAAATAGAGCCCGGTAACATTAATAAAGTACAAATTTCGCCCACCATACAAGCAACCAAGAGTAATTTTACCCAGAAACACGGAGGCAAGAGACCTGATTTTCTTGACTATTTTATAGAAGCAAAACCCCATCAAACACTTGTCGATCAGATTCAATCTGAGCAGTCTTCTCGGTTTTTAAAAAAAAGAAATAGAAACGTTATTCTATATTTGGACAAGCAGATTACTGTACCACCCACTCACAAATGGATGACATTAGGTCAAATTAAAGAATTAATGCGTTTTGATAACTTGGTTAATATGGATACACGTACAGTTCTTTCTTGCATTCCTTTTTCGCTGATGGATACGGAAAACGGGGGATTGGAGGAAATTGGGGAAAAATGCAAGGATAAAGCCCTGTTACGTTCGATTAGTGGCCCTGCAAGCCAGCCTATATTAACAGATATCTACCATTCTTTTAATAACTATAAAATGTTTAGTGAGACGGATACAAGATTGGTAGGCCTGGACTCATTAAAGAACTGGCATATGGAGAAAGACAGATTTGTTTGCGAGGATCCTTTTCCCTTTCGTTTGATTTTTTGTGACATATCGATTGAAGGACGTGAAGTGGTTAACTGGACACAACCACTTTTTGAGGCCCAAGGGATTGCCACTTTTGGACTCGTAAGTTGTGAAGATAATGGCATAAAGAAGTTTCTTGTCAAGGCTAAGCCTGAAATTGGGTGCCTGGATGGAATAGAATTAGGCCCAACTGTTCAACATGAAGTGACTCATGACAGGGATGAGGATGAGATTACTAGTTTATTTTATGAAAAACTTTCTTCGAGTAAGAGTGTTAGGGTTGATGTATTGCTTTCTGAAGAAGGCGGACGCTTTTACCATGAACAAAATCGAAATGTAATTATTGAAATTCAGAAAGATGAAATCCTCTGGGATTTGCCACGAGGTTATTTTTGGAGTGATTACAAAACACTAAACACTCTTACCCAGGTAAATAATTGCTTAAATATACAACTGCGAAATCTACTCTCATTGTTGGAGGTGTGAAATGAAGAAATTAAGAATCGGGATATTAGGCCCCTCGGATATTGCTTTCCGTCGTTTTTTACCGGCACTTAAAAATAGCGAACACTTTGAATGTGCAGGAGTGGCTATTGCAAAACCTCATGAGCGAAATCAATCCTACAATGACCATGAACTAAAAGCCATGCTCAAAAAATCCATGCAAAAAGCTGAGGACTTTTTAAAGAATTATCAAGGTGCTATTTTTAACGGCTATGAAGAGCTGTTGTCTTCAAGCATTGAAGCCATATATATTCCATTGCCTCCGGCTTTACACTATGTCTGGGCCAAAAAAGCTTTGGACTATGGGAAGCATGTGTTGCTGGAAAAACCTTTCACAACCAATTTGGCTGATACAAAGAAGTTGCTTAAAATAGCAGAGCGACAGGGATTGGCAGTCCACGAAAACTATGCCTTTTGTTATCATGCGCAGATTAATAAAATTCGTCAGCTGATTGAGGATAGTGAGATCGGAGAAATAAGGCAGATAAGGGCCGCTTTTGGTTTTCCCTACCGGGGAGCTGCTGATTTTAGATATGACAGAGAACTAGGCGGAGGAGCTTTGTTGGATAGTGGGGGTTATCCTATTAAATTGTCAACCCTGTTTCTTGGTAAAACGGCACAAATTATGACAGCTGCACTGCAATCTGCCAAAAAACACAATGTCGATGTATTTGGAAGTGCCACTTTAGAAAATGCTGATGGTATTACGGCCCAGGTTTCCTTTGGGATGGATAATTCCTATAAATGTGAACTGGAAATATGGGGGAGCGAAGGTAGTATTTATGCTCCAAGAATTTTTACCGCCCCTGCCAACTTGACAGCTACAGTACTGGTGAAGAAGCAGGAAGTGAGAGTCTATGAGATTGCCGGGAACGATCAGTTCCTGGGATCCATTAATCATTTCTATCATTGTATGGCAGATAACACTCTACGTCTGGAATCCTACGCTGAAATAGAAGCCCAAAGCAGACAGATTGATGACATTTTAAACTTGACTAAAAAAGCAGGGGGTAACTATGAATCTGAAATCAATACCGGTTGTTAGACCATCCATGCCGCCTTATGAGGAGTATATTCGTGAGATCGAAGATCTATGGAACAGTCGATGGCTCACTCATTCCGGGCCAAAACATCAAGCTTTAGAGAAGAAACTATGTGAATATCTGGACGTGGATAATATCTCCTTATTTGCTAATGGGCATCTGGCCCTTGAACTGGCCATTGATGCCCTAGGTTTGTCCGGCGAAATAATAACCACTCCATTTACTTTCGCCTCTACCACCCAGGCTATTGTACGTAATCGCTTAACTCCGGTGTTCTGCGACATAAATGAAGAGGACTATACCATTGATGTGAGTAAGATTGAGGCGCTTATAACTGAAAAAACCTCCGCAATCATGCCGGTGCATGTGTATGGCAATGTTTGTGATGTTGACAGGATTGATGAGATAGCCAAAAAGTATAATCTAAAGGTTATCTACGATGCAGCCCATGCCTTTGGTGTGAAGATTAAGGCTAAGGCTATTGGAAATTTCGGGGACATGTCAATGTTTAGTTTCCATGCTACGAAGGTCTTCCATACTGTTGAAGGTGGTGGTTTGACATATAGTAATTCCAAGTACTCGCCGATACTTGCAAGGCTTCGTCAGTTTGGCATGGTTGGGCAAGAATCAGTACCAACCGTCGGAACCAATGCCAAAATGACGGAAATGCATGCGGCAATGGGTCTGTGTAACCTGAGGCATATCAACGAGGAGATTGCCAAGAGAGGTCTGGCAATGCACAGATACCGTGAATTGCTGTCGGGAGTCAAAGGATTGACGATATGCAATCCCCAGAAGGATATTACCCCTAATTATAGTTATTTTCCTGTGCTATTCGATAAAAAAGAATTTGGCATGAACAGGGATGATGTTGCTGCTCTGCTTGAGAAAAATAATGTATTGGCCCGAAAATATTTTTATCCCCTTACCAATAATTTTGAAGCCTACGAAGGGATGTTTGAACTTCAGAAAACACCAGTGGCAATGAGGATAGCAGAAAATGTATTAACCCTTCCCTTATATGCTGACTTGACAGTAAAAGACGTGGATATGATTTGTAAGATTATCTTGCAATGATGGCTAAGCAGGTTGTTTGAAAAGGAGTGAAAAGCTCGCTGAGGTCTTAACTATAGAAATTGGAGGGAAAAGGATGAAAGGTATAATTCTTGCGGGAGGCAAAGGGACCCGATTGTATCCTATGACCCGGGCCGTGTCCAAACAATTATTGCCTATTTATGATAAACCCATGATATATTATCCTCTTTCAGTCTTAATGATGGCCGGTATTCGAGAGATACTTATCATCTCAACCCCAGAGGATACACCTATATATGAAAAGCTATTTGAAGATGGTTCTAAGTTAGGACTTAAACTTTGTTATAAGGTACAAGAAAGTCCCAGAGGGCTTGCGGATGCATTTATACTTGGTAAAGAGTTTATTGCCGACGATAGGGTTTGCTTAATTTTGGGCGACAATATTTTCTATGGTCAAGATTTTGTGCGACTTCTTCATAATGCCAGTGATTTAAAGGAGGGTGCCTACATCTTTGGATATCCTGTGAAAGATGCCCGATCCTTTGGGGTTGTTGAATTTGATAAAAATAGAAAAGTGGTTTCTATTGAAGAAAAACCAAGCAAACCAAAATCAAATTATGCTGTTCCGGGATTATATTTTTATGACAACAAGGTTGTAGAGATAGCTCAAAGTGTTAAGCCTTCAGAACGTGGTGAAATTGAAATTACTGCTGTTAATAATGCTTATCTTGAACAAGGGGAGCTTAATGTTATTTTGCTTGGCCGTGGTATGGCTTGGCTGGATACAGGTACTCCTGATGGCCTGCAAAAAGCTGCTGAGTATGTTGAGGCAGTCCAGTCTAGGCAAGGATTCTATATTGCATGTTTAGAGGAAATTGCCTGGCGTAGAGGATTCATTGGGGATCAGGAATTAAAAGTTATTGGCGAAAGCTTGAAGATGACAGATTACGGACAGTATATTTTATCGTTATTAAATGATTGAAGGATTAAATTCTAAAGTTAAATCAAAGTTAGAGTGAGAGTAAGTGTAAGAGTTAGAGTTAAGATTAAGAGTTAAAGGGGAAGGTTTTGACAAATGAAATTTATTTTAGTCACAGGAGGCGCTGGCTTCATTGGCAGCAACTTTGTAAAAACAATGTTGTACAAGCACCCTAACTATAAAATTATTAATGTTGATGCATTGACCTATGCAGGAAATCTAGAAAATCTACAAGCTATATCTGATAACTATAACTACTCATTTATCAAAGCAGATATTAGGGACAGACAAAGGATGGAAGAAATATTTTTAACCTACCATATCGATACAGTTGTAAACTTTGCTGCAGAATCACATGTTGATAGAAGTATTGAAGAACCAGAAGTTTTCCTAACGACTAATGTTATTGGGACACAAGTATTGCTTGATGTGGCAAAGAAGCATTGGAAAATAAATCCCAATGATAAGCATTGCAAGAAATACAAACCTAGAGTAAAGTTCATTCAAGTATCAACAGATGAAGTGTACGGAGCTTTAGGTGAGACGGGAATGTTTGTTGAGACGATGCCGCTAATGCCAAATAGCCCATATTCTGCATCCAAAGCAAGTGCTGATATGATTGCAAGAGCTTATCATGAAACCTTTGGTACACCAGTCAATATAACAAGGTGTAGTAATAATTATGGGCCAAATCAGTTCCCTGAAAAACTGATTCCTCTTATGATCAATAACTGCCTTAAAGAAAAAGAGCTTCCTGTTTATGGCGATGGCATGCAAGTAAGAGACTGGCTTCATGTATCAGATCACTGCACTGCTATCGATGAAGTTCTTCATAAAGGAAGGGACGGAGAGGTCTATAATATTGGTGGAAATAATGAAAAAGCCAATCTAGAAATTGTAAAATTGATTATTAATACTCTTGGGAAGTCTGAAGACTTGATTAAATACGTCAAAGATCGTCCTGGACACGATAGAAGATATGCCATTGATAATACTAAAATTACAACTGAGCTAGGTTGGGAACCGGCTTATACCTTTGAACAAGGGATAAAAGAGACTATTGATTGGTATTTAGAGAATACTGAGTGGATGGAAAATATTGCCTCTGGTGATTATGCAAATTATTATAAAAAAATGTATGGCTACATCAATGATAAGGTTGCAGCAATTAATGGATAACAGGGTTATATAGTATCCAACAACCCAGTTAAATTTATATTTGGCAAAGTGTCCTTCCATTAAATATACAACTAAGAGAGGACTAAAATTGTTGTGTTGTTACCTTTAAAGATCGCGTGGCGGTTTCTACTTGATAAAAAATTACAAACAATCTTAGTCATTTTAGGTATCGCCATAGGAGTCTCTGTTCAGATTTTTATCGGTCTGGTCAGTCAAGGACTTGAAAAGACATTAGTGAATAAAATATTAGCTTATACCCCCCATATTACCATGTACTCCAAAAGTGGAGGATTTAGTGACTGGCAGAAGGAAGCGGACAGGATCAGAAGCAATTTCCCGGAAGTTGACGCGGTATCCCCAAATGTCAATAGCCAAGCGTGGATAAAACTTGGCAAAATGACGATCCCTATACTTATACGGGGGTTTAATATCACAGATACCGAGCGTCTATATAACGTTACATCGGCAATTTACGAAGGAAGTTCACCGCTTAATGATAATGAGATTATACTCGGCAAAGAATTAGCTGAGCGATTAGGTGTCAATGTCGGGGATGAGGTCAGTATATTAACCCTTGGTAGACAAACGGTGACTATGAAAATTGTTGGTTTGTATGATTTCGGAGTTACTAAGATTAATAAAGCCTGGGTGATTACGAATTTGACCACCGCGCAAAACTTCATCGGTTTTGGGGATAAAGTGACTGAGATCGAATTAGTGATTAACGACCCGTTTCAAGCAGATGTTGTCAGTGACCAAATTAGCAGCGCCTTGTCAGGGGAAGAGTTAGCTCTTTCTAATTGGAAAGACCAGAATCAGTTAATGGTTAGTGCTATCTCAGGCCAAAAAATAGTGACCCTTGTCATCCAATTCTTCATTATGCTGGCGACCATTATAAGTATTGTCAATATATTGACCATTAACGTCTTTCAAAAATCAAAACAAGTTGGTATCTTAAAGGCCATGGGTCTTACGGATGTTTCGGCAAGCCTTGTCTTTTTCTATCAAGCCTTAATACTTAGTCTTGTAGGAATCGCGTTTAGTCTCGGTTTCCTTGTCGGCTTTCTTAGAGGATTCAATCGATACATTGTGACTGCTCAAGGATCACCTGTCGTTAATGTTACCGTGGATTATAGGTTTATCGTGTTATCTATCCTTATTTTCTTTGTGGTTTCAATGTCAACTGCCATTTTCCCTGCGCTTAGGTGTATCAAATTAAATCCAATTGAGGTAATTAAAAATGCCTAATGTCATTGAATTGAAAGATGTTAACAAGATCTATGGGACTAGGGTAAAGTCGCAAATTCTTTATGATATTAATTTAGAAATTGAGGAAAACAGCATTAACTCGGTTGTCGGAGCCTCTGGAAGTGGTAAAACAACGCTTTTAAATATCATGGGTACTCTCGATAGGCCTACTAGCGGGGAAGTCATTATCGATGGATCTAATACTAAAAATATGGCACAGCACAAGTTAGCTAAATTGCGGAATCAGGCTATAGGATTTATTTTTCAATTTCATTTTTTATTACAGGAATTCAATGTCTTTGACAATGTTCTCATGCCTAGTAAAATACAAAGAAACAGCCGGACAGAGGTAAAGGAAAGGGCGAATCGCTTATTAGATATGTTAGGGCTATATAAGTATCGCCAATACAATGTCCTAGACCTATCCGGAGGGCAACAGCAACGTGTAGCAATTGCCAGGTCGCTGATCAATAACCCTAAGATTATCTTGGCTGATGAGCCAACGGGAAACCTCGATTTACATAGTTCGGAAGATGTTTATAACATCTTTAAACAAGTGAATAAAGAGTATGGCGTTGCTTTTGTTATTGTTACCCACGACAAACACTTAGCTGGCCGCGTTATTAAAATTCAAGATGGAGAAATCTTGCTTGTTTCACCTTCCGCTCGGTAGGAACAGGTACTTCTCGAATACCTTGTCAAACCCCCTTAGGGGTCGACAAGGTGTTTTAGTTATTTCTTCATTCCAGTTAATGCGGTGTAACTATTAGCCTCGCCAGCACCAAAGAGCGCATCGGTACCGGGTTTACCTAGATCGACTGCTGTCTGTTGAATCAATGCAGTCACTTGGGCTGGGGTTAATCCCGGATTATGAGCTTTAATAACTCCGGCAATTCCTGCAACTTTCGGTGAAGCCATTGAGGTACCTTGCAGCAGAGCATAGCCCCGAAGATTTGATGTGACATAGGGTTCCATATTAGTCGGATAAGTACTAAACGTATGGTAGTGGAGGTCCCGAAGGTTGAGATCACTGGTTTGGTCATAGAGTGGTCCATAGTCACCACCGGGGGCGGCTACATCGATGGAGCGGGATCCATAATTAGAGTAGAAAGCGATTTTATCTTTAGACCATTCATTAGAAGAGGATACTGTTATAACTCCCGGGGTCTGTCCAGGTACTTCGCGAGATGCCCCTTTAAACTTAAATCCTAAGTGACCGTATGTTTGATTCATGTAGCTTGTGATTACATTCGGATTGTTTAAGTTAAGAGACTCATTCCCTGCAGCAGTGACGACTGTGACATTATGATCTACAGCGTATTTAATGGCACGTCTGTATAAAAGTGCATCGGCAACGTCGCTATAAGCATTTTTGTCATCTAAGTATGTATAACGAGAGATACTATCAAATCCACCGATGGACATATTTATGACGTCTACTTTGTCTTTAGCCGCTTGTACAATAGCCGAAATAATCCAGGGTGTCTGGGTGTTGCCGCTAGCAGAGAAGATACGATAAGCACGGATTCCTAGATCCGGTCCAATCCCGTGCATTTTGCCATTAGATGCAATAGAACCCGCAACGTGCGTACCGTGTCCGTAGCGATCCCCATAGTCATTAGGATCATCAGTTTCGGTTGCGTCTCCGTCTGCATTGGCCGGTACAAAGTTTTGTCCGCCAACAATGTTATTTTTTAGATCTGGATGGTTAAAATCAATCCCAGAGTCAATGATACCGACAATCGCCTTATGGATTACTGTTCCGTTAATTTCCACACCGCCAGTCTCCAGTGCATAAGAATCTCCATGATGGGTAATCCGTTGAATATCCCATTGATAGTCCCAGTAACTATCGGTTTGATCAGCTTGAGGAATATCTGTAACTGGTTGACCGTTAGCAGCCACAGGGGTGATCTGCTTATCATCTAATTTTAAAAACAACGAAACGTTTGCGGCTTGGATCCCTTTAATTGCTTTCAGATTATTTAAAAAGTAAGGGTTATCGGATTGTACCTCGAGTCCTGATACCTCAGGCAATACCCTAAGTATCTTACCTCCAGCCTTGGAAATAACTGGATCATAGTCAGCGGGAATTTGTTGCTGGAAAGCAATCGTGTAGGTGTTTTTTGTCGGAGATGCCCCGGCTGGAGCAATGAACGCAGCCGTGATTAAGCTTACCGCGACTGCCAAGCTAAGAAACTTCCTATTCACTTTTCTATACTCCCTTTCTAAAATTATTCTTTTCTGCATCTTCCAACTAGATTGTCAGAGAGCACTTGTTAAATTATACAAATAGATTAAGTGAAATGCTATGAAATTTACCAATTCCTAATGGGAACGTCAGGACTGAAAACTTTACTTCATAGGTATACGGAACTTCGTAACCTTTAGGAACCGCCTAGTGCGGACCGCATGCTAGGTGGTGTGAGAGGATGGGGCTAGCCGACCCCTCCTACTCCAATGTTATTTTTTTGAGAATTCATTGGACATTGCACAGTAAAATTGCATGTGTATCGGTATAAAAAATAATTTTCTCCACCGTATAGGTTGAATCTCTTTTTAAGAGCAGTTCATCTTCTGTTTGAATGTTGCTGATACTTTTTAAACAAGCAGCGTTAAAATATTTTGGGACTTTTAAGATAAATAGTACATCACCAGAGTATTCGATATTACCGTTAAAAAATAAAGTAGTACTTGAATAACCCTTTTCAAGAAACTTTGCTCCATTATAGATACTTAAAAAATTAGTGAGCTCTTGGAAACCTTCTAAATCGATCCATCTAAAAGTAATTATATCCTCAGGAGTTGACGCTTTTTCTATAGCAGAATCTAGATGCATAATTCGATTTTTATACCTCGGATATCTACAATGACGCAAATGCTCGTTATATTTGAAGGAACATGAAGTATATAGTTTGATAGTTTTAATTTCTTCCTGAGTTAGGTGTTGTTCCCATGAACTGTAGTTCAGTTTACTCCATTGTCTAATCTCGTCTCTAAGTTCAAATATACGGAATGAATCATTAACTTTGAGGTACTTAAGTAAGTCAAAAACGTCCTGTAAGGTGTCGGAAAAGTCCTTGTTATTAAGTTGAGCAGATATATTTTCTTTTCTAAAGATTGATTGCCATATTTCTTTAACTTTTATAAATATAAAACATAACCTCCTTTGCTTAAAGGGTAGTTATGTTTCATATTTATTTGGATAGCACCAAGAAATGACTAATGCTGCTTTAGTTTATTATTGAGGCAAATTCTAACTCGATATCTAGACCAAAGAAAAAGAGCAACAACATGCGTTGTTACTCTTGAAAAGTTATTTTCATCTCTATTAATACCTGCGAGCACCAAGATAACGAGAGGAGTAGAAGCTGTCACTAAGACTGGATGTTTTAACATCGCTTTGGGGATTGCTGGCGTGAACAAAACGTCCTCCACCGATATAAATACCTACATGAGAGGCACCTTTAGCATAGGTTGAAAAGAATACTAAATCACCTGCACGAAGGTCATTTTTGCTAACTGGAGTTCCGGAAGCGAATTGTGCATAAGAGGTTCGAGGAAGAGATATACCAGAACTTGATAAGACATACTTTGTAAAACCTGAACAGTCAAAACCACTTTTTGTCGTTCCGCCAAAAACATAAGGGGTACCTTGCAAGCTAAGTGCCCGGTCTACGATATTTGAAGAACCGCCGCTTCCGCGAGACAAGGTAGAAGCTACCATGACTGGTTGCTTACTGGGGCCCTGAGCAATGACGCGATTGACTGGATTTTGTGTTACTTTTTCATCTACTACCTGCTTGGTAACGTCGATGCCATTTTTTTGAACATAAGAATAGGTTACTGTTTTTGAGCCATTACTGCCTTGCTCAATTACTTTTGTTTGTCCAACCTTTAGACTATTGTCTTTCTTTGTTTCGACATCATAGGGAATAGCTTCTGGACCTGTAAACGTTCCTTCACTTACAACGGTAAGATAGGGAGTTGTAGAAACTAGTTTAATAATTTGGCCGGGCTGCAATTTCGTATCCTTGCTCGTTCCCGGATTACCAGCTAATACTTCATCTGTTAACATATCGTTTTTGCGGGCAATTAGCCACCAAGAATCGTTTGGTTGTACAGTATAATCCTTTGTAGTTACTTTGCCGTCAATCAACTCTTTGAAAGCTTGTTCAAGTGGTTTCATTTGATCTGGTTGGACTTCTGTTGCTTCAACACTAACCTGTTCGGCAAAACTAACGGAAGTTACCTTATTTTCCTCACTGGGTTTGACATAATAGTCTTCATACTCTTCAAGAAGTTTATCGGAATCCTCTTTACTAGGCAGATAGGCGACAACTGAACCGTCTGCTTCTAACCTATAACCTTCAAGATAAAACCCTAATTTAGCTTCTAATGTCTCTTCGTTTAAAGAAGATTCGAAATAGACTGCGGGATTAACTCTGAGGGTTTCATAGGTGATTTGGTCATGAGTTTTGGCAACCACTCCAAATGGCTCACCTTGTTGTTTTAGAATTGTTTCGACGAGGTTTTTACCGGCATCAACATTTTTAACTAACCCAATTTGTTGGCCGTTAATCATAACCGCAGCAGCGGCAGTCGTTGTCGAAAGATAATAGGTGAGACCGCCAGTGAGGATAACCACAATAGATAAACCACCAATGACGCGCGGTGATTTCCATGAGACTTTTTGTAAGGTACTGTTGAAAAATCGTTTGAGCAACGTTTTTTTCTGAGTCCAATTGAAATGTTTGATTCTAGTATGTATCGAACCTTTTAACCGTAATATGACTGGAGACAAATGCATATTTCTTTCACCTTTCTCAGCTTACGAGGTTAGTTGACGGATTCGGGCACAAGGTGTAAGCCCTACGCATATTGGTATGCGTTTCACCCCATAAAAAAAGATCCCCCGCTCTAGGTATCCTAGATTCAGCCTTTGTTTTTTGCGTCGACATAATATATTCGACATGATACGGAGATTTCCTCTAAAATTAATCGTAGAAATAAATGGTAATTGGCATTCCAAGACTTATTAGGAACCTAATTTTAGATCAACTTAGTACAAGATTTTATTGAGAGAGGCCTCCATCGATGATTTTCCTGACCCTTTCCGGCAATTCCGCGGCTTGCTCCTTGGTTAGTTTGGCAGTTGGGATGGGGTCAAAAATAGTTATCTCTACATGGGCTGGCTTAATTTTAAAGCCGTTTTGTTCCATTATCTTATACGAACCGCGTATCCTAATCGGAACAATGGGAACACCAGCCTTAAACGCTAACTTCAAGCTCCCAGGTTTAAATTCGCCTAAAGTTTCACCTTTGCTGCGAGTGCCTTCAGGGAAAATGACCATAGAATATCCTTCTTTAAGATGTTCTGCAGCCTGGTTTATAACTTTAAGAGATTGTCGAATATCTGAACGGTCCATAAAAACACACTTCAAATGAGTCATCCAGGTTCGAATTAGGGGTAATTTTAGAAGCTCGACTTTTGCAATAAAGGCCTTTGGCTTATCAATATAACCGAGGAGAATAGGGATGTCAAAATTCCCCTGGTGATTGCTGACGAAAAGAACTGAGCCATCAGTAGGGATGTTCTCCTCCCCACTGATGGTAACAGTGACTCCTGCAAGCTTAACGAGAGAATGAGCCCATTTCTTTGCCGTTTGGTTTGCGAGCTGGTCATGTTCAACGGTTTTTCCCATTTTTTCTAATAGGTTAACTTTTAATAGTGTTGGTTGAATGGCCATGAGGTGTATCCAAAAATATGTAAACCATAGAATTGTTCGAAACATAAATGTACTCCTCATCCTTGTTTTTAGGATATTATACCAAATACTAAGATCTACAGGAAATATAAACATAAAATTCCTTAGTAACTATTTCATAAGCTGTCCGTATAAGTTCCGGACGCCGGATAGGTTATTGATAAATTTATATATGTGTTAGTTAAGGAAGTCTTTGAATCCATTACCATAATAGGTGTTGGTTTCTGTTATCCACCACTTGCTTGAGTGAAGTAATAATATAAACAATAAAAATAAAGGCAGCCAGTGACAATATAGGAGCAAAGTAAGCAAAGGGCTGCGCCCATAAGAGTGTACCATGTGCATACAAGTACCATAATGGCATAAAACAAACCTCCAATCTGTAGATATTTATTATTACGCACTTTATTGTTTGATTCGCTTCGATTATCACCTATTCGCGTGTCGTTTCTCCATAAATATAAATCTGACCAGTAATAAAAAGACCCACTGAAAGCAACAATACTGCCAACTGTAGTGGAAAGGGTGAGTAAAGATCCAAAAATCTTATTATGCTATGAAGGGTTTCGTTGGGCTCGAGAGCTTGCTTAAGGCTGATTTCTACGTGTCTTAAATCAAGATTTAGAAGACCCAAGGACGTACGTCTGCCAAGAATAGGATAATAAATTGATATTCTGGGAGTTAACGTGAATGGATCACGAGAATAAAGTAAGTCTTGAGGTTCTTGCTCTTTGGTTGTCTCGATCACTTCTTCCTGTTGGTCAACAAGTAAACTAGAATAACCGTAAATGGTTTCTTTTAGATTATTTAGCTCATTCGCTAATTCCAATTGAGCTGCCTGAACCAATCTGTTAGCCCCATCAGTAATGGCAAGACCAAATGCAGAAAACATTAGCAATAAAGTAAGAGGAAATGGGGGTCTTAAATCTATTATTTGGAACATAAGGTAAACGGTCTCGTTAGGATCTATCTGTTGCCGCCAATGAACGCCGACTTCTCTAAGACCTAAAATTGAAATGCCAATGGCGTTGTAAGGTTGAATTAAGAACCAAAAATAGATGGAATGAGGACATAGGTTGAAAGGGTTTAGCTTATCAGCAAAGAGTATTCGTATTTTTTTAAGCACTGTGGAGTAATGCTTCTCGAAAGCTCTGCGCTCCAATTGCAGTGACTTAAAAAGGATGGGATGCTTATAAAAGTATTTATTTAGATAGTCTTGTAAGACGTTGCTTATTTTAAATTGGGAATGCAATCGCTTCACTCCGTCCCTAAAACTGTTCGATGATTCTTTCTCCGGCTTTTTCAATTGGTTCCACCGTATAGCCAACTGTGTTTAAAATAAGCCAAGTCCAAAAAAGTGAATTTACGATGGCCAAGACGGTGGGGACTGGTAGCCAAATACCCCAGAACTTGGTGTTTGGATTTGAAGATTGAGGCAAGTTGCCCTGTATATGGCTTGGCATAGCTTTCTTGTCATTTAGCTGGTTTTGTTGATTACATCGTAGATTGAAGGTAATATTCATGATCATTTTCCTTCTTATCGATTAATTGTTGCATAATTTCGGAATACGACGCCCCCCAAGATGATCGAGACGATGAAAGATCCGACTAACCAAATAACCCAATAACTTTGGATGACCCACAAGGAATATTCTGGCAATATCAACGTCTCCTTTCACGATATATTTACATAATATTCCAATATAACGAACTTTGTGCGATATAGTTGCTATAAGAGCACTTTTTTAGAAGTGCAGAGATTCATGGAGGGCCTCTAGGGCAACGTTGGCAAGTAAATTAATCGCGAAGACTTGACAGCTGGCGTCAAGAAAATTATTATTAGTATAATAAAGATACTATAATTAGTATACTTACTTTCAGGAAGGTAATTCACAATGACACGAAAGTACAACCATTATTGTCCTGTGGCTTTTTCATTAGAGGTAATTGGTGGCAAATGGTCTTTTACTATCATTCGAGATTTGCTCACTAGACCCCAACGGTTTAGTGACCTATTGCAGTACTCGAGCAACGTCACGCCTAAGGGACTTACGCTTGCACTCCGGCAACTTGAGGAGACTGGAATTGTCGAACGAGAGGAACAGCCGGGCCATCGCGAGGTCTGGTACAGGCTAACGCGTGCAGGTCAAGACCTGCGTCCTGTGGTGGAGGCGATGAAGGAGTGGGGCCTGAAACATGCAATGCGGCCACCATTGCCAGGCGAAGTGGTTCGTCCTGATCTAGCGATGGATGTCCTTACAGATTCTCTCAATAAACGAGGCCGTAAGTTGCCTCAACCCACAACATGGTTGATGTGTTTCACGCATGGGGGAACCCATGTCTTATCCTTTGATGGTGATCGATGGTCAACAAGTAAAGGAGAGAAAGCAGATCCGGACGTCCGAGTGACGGTATCTCCCGAAGCGTGGGCGACATTTTTGGCCGTTAAACGGAGTGAGAGAAATCAGTACGTGCAATCTATGCAACTCGATGGCTCATCCGAAGGTGTAAAGCAGTTTCTGCAGTCTTTCGTCGATTAAAATCACTTTACTAACAGCTTAGAAAACGGTATTGGAATCGAAGTAGAAGGCTAATAAGTTTTGATTTTCCAGGTAGCTATTCGCAGTATTTTTATTGGCTCAAGCCCTTCTATTTGATTTAGAAATTCCTGAGAGGAGAGGTAAGAAGGAGTGAATAGAAAAAATCTAGGATGAAGAGGAGGGGAAATTTTGAGCGAATGGAAAAAGACCAGTTGCGTGCTTTGTGCCCAAAATTGCGGTCTCGAGGCGTTGGTGGAGAATAACCAAATTGTTAAGGTCAAACCTGACAAAGATAATCCCCGCAGCCAGGGATATGCTTGCCGAAAGGGGCTCAATATCGCTTATTACCAGCATCACAGTGATCGTCTTACTCACCCGTTGAAAAAAGTGGGGAACGATTTTGTACCTATTTCTTGGGATCAGGCACTCGCTGAGATCGCGGAGAAACTCAGGTCTATCGTAGATGAGCATGGGCCACGTTCCTTGGCCTTTATGGGTCTGGGAGGCTTGGGCGGTCATTCTGAAGCCGTTTTCGGACTTCGTCTTTTACGTTCTTTGGGCTCGAAATACTACTATAATGCCTTGGCTGGCGAACTTACCGGTTTATACTGGGGCTATGGTCGAACAATAGGCAGGCAATATAATTTTACGATTTTCGATCACGATCAGACGGATCTCCTTTTAGCCATTGGTTGGAACGGTTGGATGAGCCATCAGATGCCTCAGGCCAGAAGGTACCTTGATAAGATGTCCAAAGACCCAGGAAAACTGTTAGTAGTCATAGATCCCCGTCCTTCAGAGACTGCAAAAAAAGCAGATATTCATCTGGCTTTGCGTCCAGGTACAGATGCCCTCCTAACTCGTGCGTTGATCGCCATCATCTTACAGGAAGGGTGGCAAAATCAATCATATATTGACCTGCATGTCAGTCAGTTTGAGCAGATCCATCCTTGGTTTAAGGATTTTGAAGCCAGGGAAGCCTGCAGAGTATGTGAACTGGACTATGATCAAGTCAAAGAAGTTGCGCGACTTTTTGCCACGCGAAAATCATCCCTTCATGCTGACCTGGGGGTACTTATGGGCAGGCATAGTTCAGTGACGACTTATTTAGAAATTATACTGCTCGCCATTTGTGGACGCCTTTTTGTTCCAGGAGGTAATGTTGTTCCAGGTTATTTAATGACCATGGGACCACATACGGATGATCGAAATCCCAAGCACTGGAAAACTATGTCGACCGGTTTCCCTACAATTCTAGGTATGTATCCACCTAACGCAATGCCAGAAGAAATTGACAATAACCACCCCGAACGGCTGCGGGCGGTACTTATTTCTTCCAGTAACCCTGTGCGCTCTTTTGCTGACACGACGGCCTATGAACAAGCCTTCTCCAAGCTAGATCTATTGGTTACTATTGATATTGCCATGACGGAAACAGCTAAGATGTCAGATTACGTATTGCCAGATCACTCGCTTTATGAGAGATGGGATACTACTTACTTCCAGCTCAATTATCCCGAAATATATTGCCAAATGCGTCAGCCCATCGTGAAACCAGAGGGGGAACTCCTGGAAGGGAGTGAGATCTTTACTCGTTTGGCCGATATACTAGGCTTTATTCCGGCAATCCCAGAATCACTTTATTCTGCTGCTAAAAAATCCCGAATAGAATATGGTCAGGCATTATATGCCTATATGAAATCGGAACCGAAGGCAGCGGCAATAATGCCATTTGTGGTGGCTAAAACTCTAGGCAAAGAAATGGGATCAGTTAACTTAGCCTGGATGTGGGCTCTGCTTCAAACTGTCCCTCAGAGTTTTAAGGAAAATGCAGTTCGGGCTGGCTTCAAACTCGGTCTCACTATGGGTGATGACATCTTTCAAGCAATCCTTGATCATCCGGAAGGTTTATGGATCGGTAAGGTGGACCCAGACAACAACTTTGCCAACCTAAAAACGGATGATAATCGCATCAACTTATATATACCAGAAGTCGAAGAATGGGTTACGGGCATAACCCCAGAGTATGAAGAAGAACAACTTCAGTCTGAAGGTAAGTACCCCTTTGTTCTTTTGGCAGGACGGCACATGGATGAGAATGCCAATACCTTAATGCGGAATCCTGAGTGGAACCGTGGGCGAAGAGCTTGTACCGTGGCTATGAATCCGGAGGATGCCGAACGGCTGGGCCTAAATGACCAACAAATCGTGAAGGTTACCACTGAAGCAGGGACGGTGAACATCGAACTGGAAACCACCACGGACACTCGCCCCGGAATGGTGATCATTCCGCACGGTTTTGGGTTGGAATTTAACGGAGAGATATACGGAGTGGGGGTCAATCGATTGACCAAAAATACTAATCGCGATCGCATTGCAGGTACACCTTTACATCGCTATGTGCGCTGTCAGGTGGAAGCGGTTATCGATTCTTAAGAAACACAATTCAAGATGGCCGATGGTTAGGGAGATGTGCGACCTGGAAAGAATGAGTAATCTTATAAATGGCTAAGATAAGAATGACATAGGACTTCGGGCAGAGGGTAAGCACTAATGACCGAGATGGTAAGCGACCCCGATCCCGAAAAATCGGGAAGAGTTATCAAAGCAATGCTCCAGATGAAGAAAATGGATATAAAGACTTTAAAGCAAGGGTATGAGGGATAGGATTATGAAGGGCACTCAATTAATGGGTGCTCTTTTCAATTTAAGGATTTGAATTGCAGTACATACCAGTGAATATTTGAAAATATTTCACCCGTAAAATGAACTTATTAGGTAAGATAGAACTCATAGGTATAGAAGTGAGGTGAAAGCTTTGGAAAATGAGTTTACCCAGATGATAAAACGAGCAAAAATGGGGGATAAAGAGGTAATTATAGAACTCATCATGAGGCAAAAACAGGATTATTATCGCCTCGCCTATACCTTTATGAAGAACCAAGATGACGCATTAGACGTCATGGAAGATATGATTCTTAAAGTGTATGAAAATATTAAGAAGCTTCACGATGATACTGCTTTTTATAGTTGGAGTAAAACAATCCTAGTTAATTGTTGTAAAAATAACTTAAGGAGAAAGAATAGGGTCATATTGATCAGCAATATTCCGGTAGGCTCTCACGAAGATGTCTTTCAAGTAAAGGACGAACAACTAGATATTGAAAAACACATGAAAAAGCTCAATCAAAAACACTTGGAAGTTCTAAAATTAAGGTATTACCTTGATATGGATTATGAATCAATTGCTGCTATCTTAAAAATCCCAATAGGAACTGTCAAATCACGAATTCACACTGGGCTTCTAAAATTAAAACAGAGCATGGGAGTGAGTAACTGATGAACAATATAGAGGATATTCTTAAAGCAGAAAAGTGTAAAATTGATCAAATTGAAGTCCCCGAAGAATTGGAGGGGCGACTGCGTACTGCCTTAAATAAAGACAAACAATTTAGACTAAGAAACAGAGCTAAAGTTTATGCCGCGGCCATGGTTATGGTGGTTACTCTATTACTATCGTTTAATTATGATGTAATTGCTTTTTATAGTAAACAACTCCTAGGGTATGATCAGGTCATGAATGCTTCTTTGAAAGAATTAAGTGAACTCGGTAAAGGACAACCCGTAGGAAAAAGCTTTCTATTTGACAATGGAGTCTCATTAACAGTTGATTACGTAATGTTAGATGAAAACCAACTTTTATTGTTCTATACCGTAAAAGATCCATCAGGGCACGTCGAAGAAAATGACATCTCATCTTTAATGTCCTTAAAAGCCTTTTGGGGAGAATATGACCATCAGAATTCCCAAGGTATTCTTAATGAAGATAAAACAGAAATAAAATATCTCGCCAGCTTTGAGCCTCCAAATCCTTTTGAAAAAAGCTTAACCTTAAGATTTTCGCAAATACTGAAGGGAACACAAACGCCTGCTGAGATCAGCTTTACTTTAAACAGGAATACTGCTATGGGACATACACTAAAAGAGACTCTCAATGAGACGATTAAAGTTGATCAAGCCCATATAAAAATTGAATCAATTCTTGCATCCCCTACAAAAACAGTAATCAATGGTTCTATTCAAAACATTTTAGAATTAGCTATAGAACAGCTCAGTGGAGAAAGACTTCGACCGACAGACCTAACGCTAAAGCTTATTGCCAATGGAAAAGAAGTTCCCGTACAAGGGGGTGGGATGAGTACAGACATGAAAGGGATTACTTTTCACAGTGATTATGATCCTTTACCCTCAGATTTAGAGCAACTCCAACTAGAATTGGTGAAGTTTGGAGCAGATCACGATGTGAATCGACAGTTTAAATTGGGGAGAACTAACGATAGCGAGAATCAGAAGTTAAATATTCTAGGGCAAATAGTAGAGATAGATCAAATTAAAACTTCCCAGGGAGAGACGCGTATAACCATTAGTAGTGAAGAGAGCCTTATCTTAAGTCGAGTATATTTGATGATTGATGGACAGAAGGTTCCCCTAGAAGAAACCATTCTGGACAATTATGATAAACTACAGGATGGTACCATTATTCATACACGAACGCTGCGTTTCTTGGGTGCGGGGGATGAGTTGGATCTGGACGTCCAAAGAATGACTTATTCAAAAAGCTATGATGAAATGCTGGAGATTCCGATTAATTAAATAATGGCTAAGATAATAAGTAAGAGCTAGGGCATTCAGACAGATGTTTGGATGTTCTAGCTTCTTGTTTTTAAATTAAAAAGGGATGGACTTTAACTATATACTGAATAAGAAATTGGCTCTCGTACAGCCCACCCAGGCTGAGGAAAGTCTGGGCGAACAGCTTGTTTTATAACAACTGCCCTCAATGAAATGATATAATCAATAGGGTCTAATGTTTAATGTATTAATTCGATGCTGACAAATTATTTAATGTTTAGCCGTTCCCTGGATGAAAAGGAACTATAAAACGAGCGTCGAAGTATTAATGACTCTTCTATGATAGTTGCCAGATTTATTTCAATCCAAGGATGGAAAAGGGGGATGCGAGGTGGGTGTTTTCTCGGATATGATCATTGGGTCTGGGATAGATACAGTGGACTGCATGATTACACTTGATTTCCCAAAGGTTTCTGAAGATCGAAATATTTATGAAGTCTATGAAGAATTTGGCCAATCGTTAGACTGTGTTTATGTCGTAAACAGAGACGGATTTTTGGTGGGTCTTCTAGATCAGCCTACTATGCTAAAGGTCGGGGCTCGTAGGAATATGCAAAAATTAGCAGGGGAGCTTGTGTGTAAGGTTCCGATGTGCTTGCCCTCGAGTAGTTCAGTTCAAGAGGCGATCACCCTTTTTTTAAAACTAAAAGTGAACGAAGTCCCGGTTACTGATGAGACGGGACGGATGATCGGAGTACTTAAGCTTTGGCCGTTGTTTGATTACCAGGCAAGCAAGTTGGAGAGTTTAGAACAAGAGCTTAACAAATCTAAAAAGCTAACAGCTACATTGGAAGCGGTTATAGAAAATCCGTATGAAGGTATGGTTGTCGTCGACGAAAATAGCCATGTGACTATGATTAATAATTTCTATTTGGAGGTCCTTGGGGTAACTAGGGAAGAAGCTCTGGGTCGACATATTTGCGAACTAACTCCACATTCAGAACTTCCAAACATTGTGCGTACGGGGAAGGCTCAATTTGTAGACTACTGGAAAGTTGGAGACCGGGATTTTATGATTATCCGGGCACCCATTAAAAAAGATGGCAAGACAATTGGCGCACTTGGCAAGACCCTCTTTAAGGATATGGGCCTAGCTCATGTCTTCGCCCGGAAACTGGCCCAATTGGAAGATGATCTGAAGTTTTATAAAGAAGAGTTGCGCAAAATTCACAGCGCTACTTATACTTTTGATGATATTATCGGAGAAGGATTTAAAATTACAGCAACCATACGCTTAGCTCAACGTGCGGCTCGTACAACCTCAACCGTTCTGTTAACGGGGGAGAGTGGAACGGGAAAAGAGTTGTTCGCTCATGCTATTCATAATTACAGCGTGCGGCGCCATGGACCATTTATTAAGGTTAACTGTGCCGCGATTCCGGAACAGCTCTTGGAATCTGAGCTGTTTGGTTATGTTGAAGGGGCCTTCACCGGAGCAAGCAAAGATGGTAAACCCGGTAAGTTTGAACTGGCGAACCATGGTACTATCTTCTTGGACGAGATTGGGGATATGAGCCTAACAATGCAGGCCAAGCTTTTACGTGTCATTCAGGAACGTGAAATTGAAAGGATAGGCGGAACGCAACCTTTCAAAATCGATGTGCGTATTATTACAGCTACAAACCGCAAATTAGAAAAAATGTTGCAGGAAGGGACGTTTCGGGACGACCTTTTCTATCGGTTAAATGTTATGGTTCTTGAGTTACCTTGCTTACGGGAAAGGTCTGGGGACATTAGATTACTGGCAAATTACATGGTGACTAAATTAAACCAAAAATTAGAGACAGATGTGGAAGGCATTTCTCAAGAAGCCATGCAAATATTACAAAACTATGCATGGCCAGGCAACGTCCGAGAACTGGAGAGCGTTTTGGAACGAACGATGAACATGGTTGACGAGCCGATTATTTTACCTGAACATTTACCGGCTCGAATACTGCAGGCCAAAATGAGCGTGAATGATATTCAGAGCGGAGAACATAGCAGATTCGAGGAAGGCAGAAATTTTGCTGAAAAAGAGTTGTTGGTTGATGCTTTGAAGTGTGCCAAGGGCAATAAGGCGCAAGCTGCAAAAATCTTGGGGATTCACAGATCTGTTCTGTATAAGAAACTTACGAAGCATGGGCTTGGTGGTGAGGTTTTGTCTGGGGAGTTGTAATCTGAATGATCGTCGGGTTGCTTAATCGAGACAAGGCGTCTTTTTTAGGAGCATATTGTCTCAAATAGGAGACGCGAAAATGTGTCAATGCGGCATTGTTTTAAGATGGTTCTAAATAATCTCATTAGATGATTTGCTTAGGGGCAGGGTTTTTCCATGCCCTTTTTTGGTTCGTTAAATAATTATTAAAAAAAGTCAGAAATTTGGATCTATTCTTGCATATTGAGTGAATTAACAGAGGGGGCTGCTGGGCCAAAATCTTCTGAGAATAAATAATAAGGGAGGGGTCGATTTGGATTATAAAAAGGAGTACGAGCGCAAATTCATCACTGCTGACGAAGCGGTCAAGGTCGTGAAATCAGGGGATGTTGTTCATTATGGTGAATTCATGATGGCTTCACATGTTTTGGATGCCGCTTTGGCCAAGAGGTGTGATGAGTTAGAAGGGGTGAACATTAGAACAGTTACCTGTCCGTTTATACCGCAAACTACTGTCAATGACCTGGAAAGGAAACATTTTATTTATAATGACTGGCATTTTAGTGGAGCCAGCAGAAAACTGCATGATAAGAATTTGTGCAACTATATTCCACTGACCTATCATGAAGGTCCCAGTTTTTTTGACCGAAGTTGGGTACCGGTTGATGTAGCCTTGATCAAGGTTACTCCTCCTGACCAACATGGCTATGTAAACTTGGGCACATCGAATTCTATAACACATGCCTTCTGTGATGCTGCTAAAATCGTGATTGCTGAAGTAAACGAGTCCGTACCCCGATGTTTAGGTGGCTCCAGGGAGACCTTACATGTATCCGAAATCAACTATTTTGTTCAGGGTGACAATAGACCTCTTATTCAGCTTCCTGAAACCCCAATCTCAGATGTGGATAAGATAATCGCCAAAATTATTCTGGAACAAATCGAAGACGGTGCCTGCTTACAGTTAGGAATTGGGGCTATGCCCAATGCAGTAGGCGCAATGATCGCCCAATCGGACTTAAAAGACCTAGGTGTTCACACAGAAATGCTGGTCGATTCCTTTGTGGATATGTACGAAGCCGGAAGAATTACGGGTCTGCGCAAACAGCTTGACAAAGGTAAGATGGTCTATACCTTTGCCATGGGAACCAACAAACTCTATGATTTTTTGAATAACAATCCGGTTTGTGCAAGTTACCCGGTGGATTACACGAATGAACCTGACATAATATGCCGGAATGACAATATGATCTGCATTAACAATGCGATAGAAGTAGATCTTTATGGTCAGGTGGCATCGGAATCATCAGGTACACGGCAGATTTCTGGAACCGGCGGCCAGTTAGACTATATTTATGGGTCTTATAAATCTAAAGGCGGTAAGGGTTTGATCTGTCTTACCTCGACCTTCGTTGACAGTGAGGGCAAGATGCAATCCCGCATTACGCCTACTATAAGTCCAGGGTCGATTGTTACCGTTCCTAGGAGTATTAATTATTATGTAGTTACAGAATACGGTATAGCGATGCTGAAGGGAAAGAGTACGTGGCAAAGAGCCGAAGCCTTAATAAATATTGCTCATCCGGATCTGCGTGATGAACTGATTAAGGAAGCGGATGCCAATAAGATATGGGTAAAATCTAACAAGATATCCTAAGGCTGTAGATCTCCTGAATTTGGGGAGGGCTAATTAATATTAAAGGGGTTTTAAATTATGGTAATGCAACTTAATGAAGTTGTGATGGTTAGCGCTTGCAGAACACCTATTGGTTCTTATGGAGGGTCACTTCAACCAGTGCCTGCCAATGAATTGACCAAGCTTGTTGCTACTGAGGCTATAAAACGTGCGGGAATTGATCCGAAACAGGTGGATGAAATCGTGGCCGGAATGTGCTTAGGTCATGGTAATGGCTCATGTCCTCCCCGTATTGTGGCTATGGAGATTGGTATGGATCCTAAATCAAGTGCCTGTATGGTCAACCAGAACTGTGCATCTGCAATGAGAGCCGTGGAAATCGCTGCTATGAAACTGCAACTAGGCAAATACGAAATAGCTCTAGTAACTGGCACTGAAAGTATGAGTAATATCCCTTACATCTCTACGACATCCAGATGGGGTGCAAGAATGGGCGACGTCAAACTTCAGGACGCCATGCTTGCAGATGGATTGGTATGCCAACTAGCCGGTTCCCATATGGGAGGAACTGCTGAAAATATCGCTGAACAGTATGGAATTACCAGAAAAGAATGTGACGAGCTAGCTCTTCTTAGCCATCAGAGGGCAATAAGGGCTATTGACGAAGGTCGTTTTGTCAGAGAGATTGTTCCTGTTCCAGTCAAAAAGGGAAAAAAAGAATACCTGTTCAAGCAGGACGAACATTCTATTCGAGGTGCAAGCTTCGAAAGTATGGCCAAGCTGAAACCTGCATTTAAAAAAGACGGTGTTGTAACTGCTGGCAACGCTTCTGGTCTAAATGACGCAGCGGCGGCTGTCGTTTTGATGACTAAGGAAAAGGCTGAGGAACTGGGAATCAAACCTCTAATGAAACTTATAAATATCTGTGATGAAGGGGTAGAAGCTAGTGTTATGGGCTTAGGTCCCGCTGTTGCTATACCCAAATGTTTGAAAGAAGCTGGAATAAAGTATGAAGACGTTGATTACTGGGAAATCAACGAAGCCTTTGCAGCCCAAGTGATTGGTGTTGGCAAGAAGATAAAAGATGAAGCAGGCATCACTTTCAACATAGGTACGTTCGAGCAGGATGGCAACATTAACACGAATGGTTCTGGAATTGGATTAGGACATCCGGTTGGGGCTACCGGACTGCGCATCATTGTAAGCCTTTATTATGAACTGGAGAGACTTGGGAAAACAGTTGGCGGCGCTTCCCTTTGCGTAGGTGGCGGAGCAGCTATGGCTTCTCTGTGGACTCGAGAGATATAGATGTTGTAAGAAATTGGTGAAAAAATTTGTGCTGGAGGGAATGTAAACATGGCGTCTAATTTTGCAGTTAATAATATTAGAGATTTTGAATTTATTATCCAAGAATGGCTTCCAACTGAGGGGGTTTTTAATTACCCGCAGTTTGCAGATTATTATTCCAAGGATGACATTAAATCAGTCTTAGATCCTGTTTTAAAAATGTGCAAGGCAGTAATTGAGCCGACCAATGGCGAAAATGAGACTCATCCTGCTACCTTTGCTGATGGTGAGGTAACTACCCCGCCTAGCTTAGGACCACTTTTCCACAAGTTGCAGGAAGAGGGCTGGGGTACCAGCAATATAGATAATTCCCCCGATGCCATGGTATTACCGGAAATGCTGAATGCCGCCGTTTGGGAGCTTATTTGTGCAGCTAATCCCACCTTTATGCCCTATGTTCTGCTGACCAGTGGGGCAGCCGGTTTAATTCAAAGCTTTGGCAATGACGAATTAAAAGCTAAGTTCCTTCCTAATATGATGAATGGAACTTGGGCTGGAACTATGTGTCTGACTGAGCCCGGAGCAGGGTCCGATGTAGGGGATATTCTTTCTAAAGCCTATCCGACTGACGATCCGCGGATCTTTAAGATCAAAGGCAATAAGATCTTTATAACTGGTGGCAACAATGATTTTACGGAAAATATCATCCACCTCTATTTAGCTCGTATAGAAGGTGCTAAACCCGGTACCAGCGGAATTTCTCTGTTCGTAGTTCCTAAGTTATGGGTTAACGAGGATGGCAGTTTGGAAGACAATGATTTTCTAAACACTGGGATAGAGCATAAAATGGGCCAGCATGGTTCGGTCACGGCCGCTTTATCGGCTGGGGAAAACGATAATTGTCGAGGCTGGCTGCTGGGTAAAGACCCACGTGATAACGAGGGCAAGGGCGAAGGTATGGCCCAGATGTTTCAAATGATGAACATGGCCCGGATGGAAACAGGTCATATGGCGCTGTCTTGTATTATCAACGCCTTTGCGAATGCCCGAGATAATGCTAAAGAAAGAGTTCAGGGCCGCTTGCTGACAAATCCCAAAGCTGGTCGGGTGTCCATTATTAACCATGAGGATATTAAGCGCACTCTGATGATGGGCAAAGCACATATTGAAGCCATGCGGGCCATGATGTACAGGGTTTATCTGGCTTTTGACCAGAGGCATCGCGATCCTGATCCGGCAGTAAGGCAAGCCGCCAACGACCTGATCGATATAGCCACCCCGCTTTGCAAGGCCTATCCTTCTGATGAAGGATGGTGGCTCATTGGAGAAGCTATCCAATCCTATGGGGGGTATGGCTACTGTGAAGAGTATCCCCTATCCCAAATAGCTCGCGACATGAAGATTTATTCCATCTGGGAAGGAACCAACTATATCCAGTCCATGGATCTGATTGGCCGTAAGATGAACATGAAGGGCGGCGCTGTCTTTGGGGCTTGGGTACAAGAAATGGTAGATTTCCATGAAGCTAATAAAGGCAATGAAGCTTTAAGCAAGGAATTTTCTAACCTGGGCAAGGCACTTGATGCTTATCAAGCTATGCTTAAGGCCTTGAACGGATACACCAAAACCAATATGAGCATGATTCCTCTCTATTCCCGACGAATCCTTACCGCCAGTGCCCAGCTCTTTTGTGGCCGGCAGATTCTTGATCAAGCGGTATTGGCGGATAAGAAAGCTAAAGAAGTGGGAGTAGAGCACTTTGATTATAAGTTCTACACCGGCAAAGTAGCCGCCGCCAAGTACTACCTGTGCAATGTTGTTCCCAATGTATGGGCAGTTGCGGAGATAGTCATTGATGGGGATACTTCAGCTCTTGATGTTCCGGTAGATGTTTTCGAATACTAGAAGATAAGAGAGCAAATTAAAACAGGGAGTGTCGCGAACTATTTTTGAAGTAGTAAGCGATGCTCCCTTTTGCTTTGCACGGAAAAATAATTTAGTAATCGGATTATAACTAACAAAACTTAAATTAGTTATCAAAAATATTCCCAAAATCAATGTTTCAATATTTACCCATTATGAGTTCCCATGTCTTATTTCAAGCACAACTTCTTAAAAATTAAATAAACAAATTTGACTATTATTACTGGCGCAAATATACATATGATAAAAACTATCTGTTGATTGTATTTTCCCTTTAATAAAGTGAAGTATTGGGCAAGAATCACATACAAATACACCCATATGGTTCCGAAAATCATCGTCCTGATAAAAGATTTCACAAAAATCACCCATATTCATTATAAACAATAGAAAGGGCAAAATCTACGAACTTTTGGTTTGCGTTTTGAGACCGTCCCTTTTTTGTGGAACAGATGTGAAGAGTCATCTCGCGGTGCTATAGAAACGTGGGACGTGTTGTTTAAAAGTTCTATTTTAAACAACACGTCCCACCTTACATTATCCTACTGCGTTCTCTGTTATTGGTTTAAGATCTAAACTTCCATCATATCCATTGGGAAAGAATATATAGGTGGCTGCTTCTTTGTTTTCACCTGTTAAGCGAACTGCACACGCAGAGCCGTCGGATAATTCACTAACAACCATGACGCCAGTTTCGGGGGTTGCATAAATCACTTTACTGCTGGTTATGGAGACCTCTTCCGGCATTAATCTGGCGATATCTTCTTCAGCCTTATTTTTCCACTCGGGATCTTCTGGATTTTTACTGTTATCTACTAAATAAGAAAGGTTGAAGGAACTTGCATCAAGCATGGATCCGTTCACAGAGTCCACACTGGCAATATACCTTTGTGTAGTATTGTCTTCGTTGGGAGCGTGGAATATTACTGTCCAGTTGTCTGAGTTTGGCATTGGGTTTTTCGAAAAGCTTGCATGAGCAGTGTAGCTTGTAAAGTCAACATTATAGGCCGTCTTAAGTATGTCTGCGGCGTAAGCGGCAGCTTGTTCAGCTGAAATATCCTTAGCGCCTGGAATAGAGTTGGAAATTATGTCCTTGAATTTTTCCTCGATCTGCTCAGGTGTGATATCTTCTGTCAGGCTTAACTTGTCTCTAATTAGTTTATCTCGCTCGGGTGACCCCTTAGATAGGTCGATTACTGAATACTCCGCAGTAACTCCAGTTTCTAAAGAAAAATTATTAGTAGTCTCTTGAGTGTTAGTCGCGACGACATATGCTGAAGAACTTTCTGGAACGTTAGGATCAAGGGCAAAAGCCATTGCAGAGCTGCTGCCTAAGATTAATAAGGCTCCAGCACCAATTACCCAAGTCTTAGCTGCTATTTCTTTAAGTTTTTTCATGATATTATCTCCCTCTTAAATCATTTATTATTGTAGCGCTACAACCAGATTATATATCCTTATGCATCAGGGAGTTTTCAGAAGGTTGTAAGGAAGTTGTAAAAATAACTTGCACTGTAGTTCCTTTTCCTGGAGAAGATCGGATTCTTAGTCTAGCCTCGTGCAAATGTGCAATCTCACGGCAGAGTGACAGTCCAAGTCCTATGCCACCGGAGCCTCGTGAACGTGCTTTGTCCACACGATAAAAAGGTTCGCAGATCAAAGCGGTCTGTTCATCTTCCATACCGCAGCCAGAATCCTTAACTTCAAGGATTGGCACAGTATCGAAATAAGCGGATAGCTGGATGGAAGATGCCTTGGGAGATGCCTTCACAGCATTGTCTACAAGGTTTACCAGCAGCGACTGTAAAAGGATAAAATCTCCTGTTATTTGATTCAATGAGGAGCTGATATCTAATTGAACATTTTCTTCTTCTAATTTTATTGCTAACACTGATTTTACCTGTTGAAGCAATTCTAACGGGATTATGGGCTGAAAATCTAACGTATTGTTTCTTACAAGTGCCAAATCTAGCAATTTAAAGGCCAAGTTCTTCATCCTGTCAGTTTCAGTTAGGATATATCTGGCTGCCTTGATGCGATTCTGTTCACTAGAATTAGTGTTCTGCAAATACTCTGCATATCCGTAAATAGCTGTCAGTGGCGTTCTCAATTCGTGTGCTAAATTATCTACGAGGCGCTGTTTATCGTGGGCATTCTTGTCGAGCTCTGTAATCTTCTCTTGTATGCTGTTTGCCATCAGATTGAAGTTTTCTGCCAGGTCATGGAACTCATCTTTGCCCGGCATTCTAATTCGCTCATCATATACACCGCCTGCTATTTTATGTGTAGCCTTTTGCATAATCCTGATAGGCTTAGTAAGCTTCCTCAACAGCAGCAGTAATACTAATGCTAACATTGTTTCTACCAAGGCACTCACCGAAATCAGATAGCGGGTGAGCTGGGAGTGGTTATTGTATAGTTCAGAAAGGTCCCGAACATAGATAAGAGTATGATCTTCGTACGGCCCGCCTAATTTTCCAACGATATATAAGTAATTTATTCCGTTAGCTGAAAGCACCTTGGTTTTATAGGAATCTTTCGTAAGGCTCCCAACATCTATTTCGGAGGTGACAGTAGGAGGAATATTAGAAAAAAGAACCTTCTTTGAATCCTTAAGCTCAAGGAATACATTTTGCTTTCCATAGTAGCCAGCATATGAACGCATTATGTTTTGAATAGCAGAGGGAGTCAGTGAAGCTGGTTCACGATAGTAAATGCTGTCCATAGTTTCCAAAACACCATTCATGATAAAGTGATATTCCCCTAATGTTCGGTCCGAATCCCGCTTCATATTGAGAGAGAAGCTATAGCTAGACGTGAGGTAGAGGCAGATGTTGATGGATATAATGAAAACGATTAAGATTCCAATAAAAGCTTTTTGCCAAAATTTCATTGATCCACCTCTAGGCGGTACCCTATTTTATAGACAGTTTTAATTCTGTTTTCCCAGTTGAGTTTTTTACGCAGCTTTTGAATATGTACATCCACCGTTCTTGTCTCTCCAAAATAATCATACTCCCAAGCCAGTTTAAGGAGTTTTTCACGGGACAAAGCAATATTTATATTATTAATGAGTATCTCTAGTAATTCATATTCCCGAAGCGTAAGTTCGATTTCACTGTCGTTTACTGTAACCACTCTGCTTTCCAGATTTACTACGGTACTGTCAAGAGAAAAAATCTTTGAAGACCGATTTGTACGGCGAAGCACGGCTTCAATACGTGCCAACAGCTCAATTGTTTCAAAGGGTTTAACGATATAATCGTCAGCACCTAGATTAAGTCCTTTTACTTTATCAGACAAATTGCCCATAGCTGTGAGAAAAATTACAGGGATGTTTTCGGGAACATGCTTCATCAGAGTAAAACCATCTTGGCCAGGAAGCATAATGTCCATGATAATCAGTGAATAAGTATTATGCTTTAAGAATTCGAGCGCCTCATTGCCTTCATATGCTTGTTCGCTGGTATGACCGACCAACTCAAGATTCATGGCAATGAGATCATTTATAGATTTTTCATCTTCAACTATGAGAATATGCGCCATAAAACCACCTCAGCTCAATTTTAACATATCCAGAAAACTAGAAATGTAATAGAGTTGTAAATTCGCTTTGGTGAATATAAACTTTGGTTAAAATTCCCTGAAAGAGTGCGCTGTATGTAATAATATATTTATAGAAATAAAGAAGAGGATTGGGTGATGAGGGAGACTCGTGGAGAGTTAAGCCAAGTTATTAAAATTCTTGGTCAGATCAATAATCGAAAGGAGGAACTTGCTTGGGTATATACGAATTTGAAGGAAATAAACCAGTTATTGGAAAAGGATGTTTTATTCATCCTGAGGCAACTATTATTGGCGATGTCACTTTGGAAGAGGGTTGTTATGTAGGGGCGGGAGCACGTATCCGCGGGGACTGGGGTAAGATTACAATCGGGCGTGAATCGAACATTCAGGAGAACTGCGTCATTCACGTTGGGGTTGGGCTATCTGCACAACTAGGCCCTCAGAGTCACATAGGGCATGGAGCGATTCTGCATTCCACCACCTTGGGGGAACATGTTTTTGTAGGAATGGCATCAATAATCATGGATGGAACTGAAATAGGAGATGGTTGTTGCATCGGAGCAGGAGCTGTAATTCCGGAAAACAAACTGATTCCACCCCGCAAACTATTGGTAGGGGTGCCTGCCAAAATAATTGGGGATGTCTCGGAGGCAATGAAGGAACATTTGGAACAAGGAACCTCTTTCTATATTGGATTGCCGTCTCGTTGCATTAAAGGATTAAAAGAAATAAAGTACTTGGGTGAAGAGAGGAATGGGTTCTTTTAAGTGATACAAATATGAAAGCTAACAATCGAAATCTAGCAGAAATCCATCTCGCGGTCCTTCTATTTGGTTTGTCAGGACTATTTGCGAAATTACTGCCCTTTTCATCGGTAATCATAGTGCTCGGCAGAGTCTTTTTTTCCAGCATTTTTTTAGGGGGAGTAATCCTTTATCTTAAAAAAGATATAAAGCTAAAAGAGCAAAAGCACTACATCTATTTGGTCCTCATGGGCGCTGTTTTAGCCTTTCATTGGAGTACGTTTTTTACGTCGATTCAAGTTTCAACAGTATCTATCGGCTTGTTAACGTTTTCCACATTTCCGGTGTTTGTTACATTTTTGGAACCGCTTTTTTTTCATGAGAAACTTAAACTATCTAATCTAACGATTGCGATAGTGACATTCTTAGGAGTTATGCTTGTGATTCCAAGGTTCGACTTGGGGAATAACTTGACCCAAGGGGTTATGTGGGGAATGCTCTCCGGACTTACCTATGCAGTCTTATCAATGCTCAACAGAAAATTTGTCAAAGACTATTCAAGCCTTGTCATTGCTTTCTATGAACAAGTTACGGCTACAATTATTTTAATTCCTTTTTTTGTCATACAACACCCGGTTTTTAGCTCGATAGAGATTTTATTACTCCTTCTTTTGGGGGTAGTGTTTACTGGAATTTCTCATTCACTCTTTATTAATGGATTAAAGACCATTAAGACACAAACAGCAGGTGTTATTTCCTGCCTTGAACCGGTCTATGGCATTATTTTCACTACGTTGATATTGAGAGAAATACCAACGATCCGAGAAGTCCTGGGAGGCCTTATTATTCTAAGTGCAGTTTTTTACTCGACCACTAAAACGAACTAATTTTTATAGCATAATAGTTTATTAGCAAATTGACCTATCCAGACAAGTTATGAAGATAATGAAGATGAAATGAACAAAGACAACCACTGAAAAACTGAAGGGGATGAGTTGAAAAGCAATAGTTGTACTATTAGTTTGCGATATATGGAATATAATAATAGACAGACAAATAATAAAGGCTAAAATCGAGAGTTCATAATATGGAAGCCCAAATGCCCTCTTTCAGATCTCATTCTTTAGGATAATTTCGTTAGAATGGATTGTATTGTATGGTCTCTCGATAAAAATAAGGAGAAGAAACTAGAAGTATGAAGAATATTTTTAAAAATGCTATCGAGATAGCAAAGGGAATATGCAAATCGAAATTAGGTAACGGGGATATAGCGGTGGATTGTACCATGGGAAATGGAAATGATACTGCATTTTTATGCAATCTAGTTGGAGAAGAGGGGAAAGTCTATGCTTTTGATATCCAAGAAGAGGCTGCAGTTAATACTGGGAAGAGACTAAAAGAATTGAAGTTTCTTGAAAGAGCTGAAATCATACTTACTGGTCACGAAAATATTGATAAATATGTTAAGGAAGGTGTTGTTCAATTAGTAATATTTAATTTAGGATATCTTCCAAAGGGAAATCATGAGGTTACTACGAAAAAGGAGACAACCATTGAAGCTCTACAGAAATGTTTAAGGTTGCTCAAACCTAACGGTATAATTTTATTAGTTGTATATTCGGGACATGAGAATGGTAAAATGGAACTAAGGGCTTTGGAGGACTTTACAGCAACATTAAACCAAAAAGAGTATAATGTAGCCAAAATTTGCTTCACAAATCAGATTAATAATCCACCGGGACTTATTTGTATTGAAAAAGTTTTCAAAGCCTAAGAAGAGAAGTAGAAATTAAATTTCTCCTTGCAATATAATATTGCATTGCGTACAATAAGATTGTATAAAATACAAATAAGGATAAGGTGATGAACATGTCAATTTATGATTATTCGTTTCAATCTATTGAAGGAAAGACCGTCTCTCTTTCTGATTATAAAGGAAAGGTGATGTTGCTCGTCAACACCGCCAGTAAATGCGGCTTTACGCCACAATATGAGGGATTGGAGAAGCTTTACAAAACCTATCAAGATCAGGGGTTGGTGGTAATTGGTTTCCCATGTAACCAGTTTTCTGAGCAGGAACCAGGGACAAATAGTGAAGTTCAGGAGTTCTGTAAGATAAGATACGGAGTTACGTTCCCACTGTCTGCTAAGATAAATGTACGGGATGAAAATGCAGATCCGATCTTTCAGTATCTTTCTGAACACACAACCTTTGACGGCTTTGGAAAAGGCCTTAAAAACAAGGCGTTTGAACTTATGATGAAACAGAAATATGGAAAGCAGTTCTCCGATAGCTCTGTAAAATGGAACTTTACTAAATTCCTCATCGGCAAGGACGGAAAAATCGCAGGCCGTTTTGAGCCCACCATATCCCCAGAAAGCATGACCACTTCCATTGAGGAGTGCTTGTAAATTGAACGGGAACTCAAAAGACATGCTCAAGCTCGATAATCAGCTGTGTTTTGCACTTTATGCATGCTCGAAAGAAATTATTTCCTTGTATAAGCCGTACCTGAACGCTCATGGGCTAACCTACACTCAATATATTACTCTCTTGGTATTATGGGAGCAGGATTCGCTCAGTGTCTCTGAGCTCGGAAACAAGCTTTTGCTTGATTCAGGTACACTCACCCCTCTTCTAAAAAAACTCGAAAAGTCCCAATTGATTGAGAGAGTAAGAGATAAAGACGATGAACGAATCGTCAAGGTTTACTTGACGGAAAAAGGAAGAATGCTACAGGAATCATTTCTTGAACTTCCTCAAAAAATGTTTTGCAATTCTGGCATTAAGCTAGAGGAGGCAATAAATCTTAAAGCAATGCTCAATCAGTTACTGGGAAATATTCGGAAGCTGTAATAAGTTGTTGTTCTTTGATATTGACAGCCATAATAACCTGTCATATAATAATTAGTATTATAGTTAATAAATTAATACACAATGACTGATGATGAGAAATAGTATGTCTTATGGGAATGTCTTAGCGAGTCAGAGGCGGTGAGAGTCTGATACAAATCTCTTAGACAGAATGGTTCTCAGAGGTGTGATCCGAAAGCTGTTACAGTTAGTAGGTGATCCGGGGGTTTCCCGTTACAGAGACAAGGGTATCGAGAAAATTTTTCTCCGTACCTGATAGATTAGAGGTATTTGGTGGTTTGTTTGCATAAGTTCGATCAGCAGTGATTGGATTTGTAAAAAAAATTACCCTATACGAATTAAGGTGGTACCACGGAGCATTCCGTCCTTTTAGGATTGAATGCTCTTTTTTATTTACCTGATTTAAGCACAAGCATCAAATGGTACATGGAAAATGAATATGCAACTGCATGAAAGGAGCGTTCAAATGGTTAAGGAAAAAACACATGTGCTATCCGATGACGGCTACGAAACGAGTGGGCATTTTGGCCCATATGGAGGTGCTTATGTTCCAGAGACGTTAGTGCCTGCTTTACGAGAATTAGAAGCGGCTTATATGGAATCTTGCCAAGATGAGAGCTTTCAGCAGGAATTTAAAGAGCTTTTGCAAAGGTATGTTGGACGACCGTCTCTCTTCTATGAAGCTAAGCGCCTTGCGAAACAATTAGGTGGTGCGCGCATTTATCTTAAGAGAGAAGATCTCAATCACACAGGCGCTCATAAAATCAACAACACCCTGGGGCAGGTTTTGCTTGCTAAACGTATGGGCAAGAAACGGGTGATTGCAGAGACTGGAGCGGGTCAACACGGGGTAGCAACGGCCACGGCTTGCGCGCTGTTTGCTCTTCCTTGTGTGGTTTATATGGGAGAGGAAGATGTGCGCAGACAGAATTTAAACGTTTTACGAATGAGATTACTGGGGGCTGAAGTTCGCACGGTGACCCACGGTTCATGTACCCTGAAAGATGCTATCAATGAAGCGCTCAGAGATTGGGTTACGAATGTTGAGGAAACGTTTTACTGTTTTGGAACAGCAGCCGGACCCCATCCCTATCCGACGATTGTTCGAGATTTTCAAACAGTGATTGGGCAGGAGACGCGGGAGCAGGCCTTGAACGAGCTGGGAAAACTTCCGGACGCGATCATTGCTTGCATCGGTGGAGGAAGTAATGCTATTGGGATCTTTCATCCATTTATCGATGATAAAGAGGTAAGGCTGATCGGAGTCGAAGCTGGAGGAACAGGGAACAAGACGGGTGAAAATGCGGCGACACTTTGTCTAGGTGAGCCGGGAGTTCTGCACGGAGCGTATAGCTATTTATTACAAGATGATGATGGACAAATCGTTGTAACAACCTCCGTTTCTGCAGGGCTTGACTATCCGGGCGTCGGTCCTGAACACAGTAATTTAAAGGAGACTGGGCGAGCTGACTATGTCAGTATTTCTGATCAAGAAGCCTTGGACGCGTGCACCCTGCTCTGTCAAACAGAAGGCATACTGCCTGCCCTGGAAAGTGCCCATGCTGTTGCTTATGCGGCAAAACTCGCACCAGGGCTCTCGAAGGACCAGGTGATCGTCGTTAATCTCTCGGGAAGAGGAGATAAAGACGTAGAAACTCTGGCTCAGTATTTGGAAGGAGGAGCAAATCATGAGTGAGCGGCTTAAAGCAGTTTTTAAAAGTGAGCCTATTGGGGTAACCCGTCTAGTCTCATATATAATGGCAGGAGATCCCTCTGTCGAAGCAAGTCTTCGTCGCTTGAAGGGACTGGCCGATCACGGTGTGGATGTGTTAGAACTGGGGGTCCCCTTCAGTGATCCTATGGCAGATGGAGTGGTCATTCAAGCTGCTGCTGAGAGAGCTTTGAACGCTCAGATGACAGTGAAAAAAACCTTGAAACTTGTCCAGGAATTTCGCAGAACCCACGATACTCCGCTTCTTTTAATGAGTTATCTTAACCCCCTTCTTCGCTACGGGTGGGATCAATTGGTGGAGGATGCTTCTGATGCAGGGGTTGATGGGTTTATTTTGCCGGATTTGCCTTGGAGAGAAGGCCAAGGTCTGCGCTTGAGAACGAAAAAGAGGGTGGGCAACAAATTGGATTTCATCCCAATGATCGCCCAAACGAGTCGTGAGCAGGATGTTCAGGCCGTCTCTCAGGTTACGGAAGGCTTTGCTTATGTCATATCGCGTAATGGGATTACGGGAGGAGAGGTTGAACTCCCTGCCAGCGTTAATAAGTTCATTGAAAGTTTAGGGAACAGTCTTCAAATTCCCCGTTGTGTTGGTTTTGGGATTCAGAAACCGGAACAAGTCCGTGCGTTGGCAAAGGTTTGTGACGGAGTTGTTGTAGGTAGTGCTTTAGTGAAGGCCTTTGCTAAGCTCGACCAAAAAGGACTAGAGGAACAAGATCTGATAGAGCAGGAAAAAGAAGTGTTTTCTTGGTTGGCTAGCCTTAAGAATTAGGCAGAGCAGAACCTTGGGGAGGCAACATTGAAAAAAGTGGTGTGCGGGCATGAGCCCTTAGAATGAAAAGAGAGAAGGCAAAGAGTATGAAAAAATTATTATCTCTGCTTATCCTGGTGGCGCTGGCATTCAGTCTCACAGGGTGTGGTGGAGGAAAACCTGCAACAACCGCTGGAGGACCAGAGAAGGAACAAAAGACTGTCGCAATTTTGACTCCTTATTTATCCTCCGTTACTACGAATGAAATGGTCGAAAACTTGAAAACCCAAGTAGCTGAGCGTGATTTGAAAGCTAATGTCGTAGATACCAAAGGGGACTTTGCTCAACTGGCAAGCCGGATGGAGGATCTGATCTCGAGCAAGGTAAATGCTATCGTGCTCGTGAGCACAGATCCGAATCAATTGAAGGATCAGATTAAGAAAGCACAAGAAAAGGGGATTCCGGTCTTTGGGTGTGATTCCGGTTATATCGAAGGAATGACTATGAATGCAACCAGTGACAACCAAGCAATGGCCCAGATGATTACAGAATATCTCTTTACAACGATGAACAATAAAGGGAACCTCGTAGTTCTCACCCACAGACCACATCCTGGAGTGCTGAAAAGAACTCAGGAGCTTGATGTGCTTCTCCAGAAAACAGCCGAGATCAAAATCGTTACAGAACAACAAGTCCAAGTTCCCGGACCTATCGAAAGCGCTCGCCAACAGATGGAAAATTTATTGCTGGCCAACAAAACCGAAGAATCATTGACAGCAGTTTGGGCTGGTTGGGATGAGCCTGCTATTGGAGCTTCACAGGCGATCGAGGCAGCAGGACGGAAAAACATCATGGTTGTTGGCATAGACGGGACCAGCCAAGCGATTGATATGATTAAAAAAGGTTCGCCATTGATTGCTACGGTCAAACAGAATTTCCCTGGCATGGCTGAAATAGTGGCCAACCAGATAGATTTAGTTTTCCAAGGCAAACAGGTAGAAGGTACGGAACTTTATGCACCCGCTACGTTGATCACGAAAGAGAATGCAGGGAAGTGATCAGTGGATGTCGCTGCTGCAGGTAAGAAACTTAGATAAGACGTTTGGCCAAAACTATGCACTTTCTGGCGTATCTTTAACTATTGAAGCGGGTGAAATACACGCGCTGGTTGGAGAAAATGGCGCCGGAAAGTCTACCTTCATTAAGTTAATAACTGGAGTTTATCAGCCTGACGGAGGGGATATTTTCTGGCAAGGGGAAAAGGTGGGCATAAAAAATCCACGGAATGCCCGTGACTTGGGAATCAGCGTCATTCACCAAGATCGTCATCTTGTGCCTTATTTTACGGGTCTGGAAAACCTATATCTTGGAGCCGATTATCCCAAACGGAAATTGTGGCTCGGTATTCGCTGGGACATAATGCGTGAAGAAGCTGAAAAGCTAAAAGTCCAATTAGGTATAGAGGTTCCCTTGGAAAAACAGGCTCAGGATATGTCGCCAACGGAACGTACTTTATTGGAGATTCTGAGGGCAGTAAGGGTCGGATGCAAACTTCTTTTTCTGGATGAGCCGACGGCATCGTTAACTGACCTGGAAACTGAAATATTGTTTCGTTTGCTTTTTCGCCTAAAATCCCAGGGAACCGCCATCATCTATGTTTCTCATCGTTTGGATGAAGTTTTTCGGCTTGCTGAGCGAATCACGGTGCTACGTAATGGTCAACTGGCGGGGACGGTAATTAAGGACGATGTTAACAAAGACAGCTTGATCAAGCTCATGGCTGGTCGTGAGATATTATCCAGTGACGTGAAAAAAGAAGCAGAGGTTAATGCGGAACCCTTCGTTTTGGAGGTAAAAGGTTTAAGAACAGTTGACAAGAGAGTAAAAGAAGCTACCTTCTCCCTTCGCAAGGGGGAAATAGTGGGTATTTTTGGCTTAGCAGGCGCGGGACGGACCGAACTCCTAGAGGCGATCTATGGAATTAGGCCGAACTGCAGGGGGGAAATAAGGATCAAAGGGAAGGTTTTATCCAAACCTTCCCCCGCGGTTTCTTTGCAAGAAGGAATTGTACTTATTCCTGAGGATCGCCGAGGACAGGCTTTGATCATGGATATGTCTATTCGTGAAAATATTACCTTGCCTGTTCTTAAAAATTACACGGCGAGAGGAATCATCGCTCATACTAAAGAACTTAGAGATACGGAAGACTGTATTACTGAACTGAAAATAAAAGCTAATGGGGCAGGGCAAGCTGTTCAAGCCCTGAGTGGAGGAAATCAACAAAAGGTCGTTTTTGCCAGAGCTTTAATGTCCCGTCCGGGATTGTTCTTGTGTGACGAACCGACCCAAGGCGTCGATGTGATGACTCGCAGTGAAATTCATCGTTTACTGAGAAATCAGGCCGAACAAGGTGGGGCAGTTGTGTATGTATCATCGGATTTAGAAGAAATGTTAGAAGTGGCTCATCGTCTGGTAATTATGCATGACGGAGAAACGATCACGGAATTTGCGGCCAAGGGATTGACACAGGAATCTGTACTGCAGTGTTGTTATTATCCAAGAAAGGAGAGTGAGCCTTCAATTGAAGGAGAAGGGTAAACCAAATTGGCTTCAGCTGCTTCGCGTGTATGGAACGGTTATCGCTGCAATTTTAATTGTAATCGGATTCAGTGTTTTAAGCCCCACTTCTTTTGCAACTTGGGACAATGCGGTTAATATCAGTCGCCAAATTTCCTTTCTTGTTATTATTGCTGTAGGAGCTACCTTGGTGATGGCTATTGGGGAATTTGACCTTTCCGTAGGTGCTATGGCCAGCTTGGGGGGCGTTTTTTCTGCTAAATTGGCGGTTCAGGGTTCACCTTTTTGGGCAGTATTCCTCATCCCCTTAGGGGTTGCCTTTGGAATAGGGTTTATTAACGGTTGGATTGTGACTCGTTTTAGAGTGTTGTCGTTTATTACAACTATGGCCATGGGAACGATATTAGGCGGTTTTACCTTCTGGTTTACGGGAGGGACCACCATCTTCGAGAATATTCCAGAATCGTTTCGTTATTTGGGTCAGTCAGAATGGCTTGGGATTCCTGTGCTTTCATTTGTGATGATTTTGGTGACGGTTATATTTTGGTTCGTGATGGCAAACACTGCTTTTGGACGTCGTTTGTATGCGTTGGGAGGGAATGAAGCAGCCTCACGAATTGCGGGGATTAATGTGCATGCCAATAAAAATTTGGCCTTTGCCATATGTGCTGCTCTGGCTGCTTTAGCTGGGATCTTAATGGCTTCTCGCTTAGGTTCTGCTCATCCCACCGGCGGAAACGGCCTGTTTTTACCCGCTTATGCTGCAGCCTTTTTAGGAATGACCACGTTTAAAGAAGGAGTGCCGAATATCTGGGGGACCTTTGTAGGTGCCGCCATCATAGGGATATTAGCGAATGGACTAACGATTCTTGAAGTGCCAACGTTTATGCAGGATGTTATAACTGGAGTCATTGTGATTTCTGCGGTGATCTTGCAAAAACTTGGGAGAAAGTGAACAAAAGGGAAGATAAGTGGCGATCAGTTCGGATAAACCTAGGAGGTGATTATATGCAGTATATTGCCTCGTTCGATATTGGTACAACCAATGCCAAGGGAATTCTTGTCTCTCAGGACGGAGTAATTCATGGGGAAATGACAAAACCTATTCGTACTTACCACGATGGGAACAGGGTTGAGCAGGAGCCAGAAGAGTGGTGGCAAGCTGTCAGAGAGATTGCCCAGGATTGGTGGAAAAGTGGGTTCCCGGCGGAAAAAATTCAAGCAATTACCTTGAGTGGGCAGATGGAGGACTGCATCCCAATCGATGGTAAGGGTAATCCGGTTAGACGAGGGATTCTTTATTCGGATTCCCGCGCCGAGTCAGAGGCTAAACAAATCTTAGGGCGCTTTGGAGAAGAAGAGATTCGGCAAAAAACCGGAAACCATATCGATGGACAGATGACATTTCCCAAAATGGTCTGGCTTCGAGAAAATGAGCCCGATTATTTTTCGAAAACAGAGTGTTTCTTGATTAGTGCTAAGGACTATGTCATCCGCCAATTGACGGGTCGAAGTGTCACAGATCCTACTTCAGCAGCCACTGCAGGGATGATGAATTTACTTGATCGATCCTGGCTAAGCACATGGCTTAACTCGTTTGGGTTAGTGACATCCTGTCTTCCCGAACTGTTAGGTCCTGATGAAATTGCGGGTTATGTAATAAAAGAGGCTTCTTCATTGACCGGATTCAAGATTGGCACTCCGGTGTTATGCGGAATCGGAGACGCTGGGGCAGCGACGTTGGGGGCAGGGGTGACTGAGATTGGGGAGATGTATGCTTATTTGGGGACAACCGGCTGGGTTGCCTTGCCTACAGCTACCGTCAGTCGGGTTGGCAATGGAGTATTCCATTTGGCTCATGCGCCCAAAGATGTAATGATTGCCATTGCTCCATTACTCAATGCGGGAAATGTTCACCACTGGGCGTTGTCCGTGTTTGGGGACCCTAATCGATCGGAGGGCAAAGAGGGGTTTGCTTATTTGGAAGAGATTATGGCCAATACTGACCCGAGCCCTAGAAAGGTTGTTTTTTTACCCTATTTGCATGGTGAACGCTGTCCGATCCAAGACCCGGATGCCAGTGGATCTTTTATTGGTCTTAAATCGACAACCACGCGAGGAGAAATGTGTGCGGCTGTTCTAGAAGGGGTTGCTATGGCGATCCGTCAAGTCATGGAGCTTCTCTTGGGCGAAAAAGAAATTCGGCGAATCACCTTGATTGGCGGCGGGAGTAGAAGTCGTGTTTGGAACCAGATAATAGCAGATGTATGTCATTGTAACGTGGTTGTTCCCCAAGATTCAGAATTTCTCCCGGCTTTGGGGGCAGCGGCGGCGGGTTATGTTCGCTTGGGTTGGGCTAATAGCTATGCAGACTTCTCGAAAAGATTCCTTTCTCTGAGGGAAGGAGAGGAGTATTCGCCTAATGCAAAGAATGCCTCCGCTTATGACAAACTGTATTGTAACTATCTGCGGATTTATTCGGCAGTACAAGCATTAGATTAAGACGGATGTTGAACAGAGAAATGAGTCTTATAAGTCGTTATGCAAAAACCCCAGCTTTGCTGGGGCTTTTTGCATGTTTCTATGTGTTGGATTTCAGCTCCGGTTATTTTTTTATTATCGGAACTTGTAATTCCGTAAGCCAATCATTTTCGTCTTCTTTATTCCAAATTCCATCAATATATGATTCCCTTGGGTTATCGTTTGCTAGAAAACCATTTTCTTCAATCCATTTATACAGATGAGCATAGGCATTAGTGTTAATTAGGGATAATTCTTCTCAACGTTATAAATAGTTAATAATTTGTTAATAAACTGTTTAGAGAAAGTCAATAGGCTTAGTCTAGAATATATCTAGGAAAGCTGTGAGAAATTTTGTTTTAGTGATATTCAATTTATCCCAAATAAGAAAAGCTTAAGAGTTCGAACTAAAATGAAGTATGAAATCAGAATTCTGCGTCTAAATAATATAAGACTATTTAGTAACTCTTATTGCGCTCTAGGCTTAAAGTAGGGTGTATTTGCTATTGCCAATTTTTGAATAGTTGAGGTGTGTAATGGATTTAGTTATCGAAACAGTCGATTTATGGAAGGCATATAAGTTAGGGACTGTAGAAGTGGAAGTTTTGAAGGATATTAATGTACATATTCACAAGGGAGAGTTTGTTTCGATTATGGGACCATCAGGTTCAGGTAAAAGTACTCTTTTATATTTAATTGGTGGGCTTGATAAGCCAACCTCGGGCTGCATTAGGGTAAATGGTCAAGAGATTTCCAAGATGAAGGATAAAGATGAAAGTTCGATGCGGAGAAGAGAAATAGGGTTTGTATTCCAGTTTTACAATCTCATACCTAATTTAAGTGTTGAAGAAAACATTTTACTTCCTGTCCTGCTGGACGGGAAAAAAATTAAGAACTATAAAGACGACCTAGAGCAGATTTTAGATATTGTAGGTTTGTCTGATAGAAGAAACCATACTCCAAAAGAATTATCAGGGGGTCAGCAACAAAGAGTGGCAATTGCCAGAGCACTAATTAATGAGCCTGAGATTATTTTAGCAGATGAACCCATAGGAAATCTTGACTCGAAAACCGGAACTGAGGTTATGGAACTTCTAAAAACAATTAATATGGAAAAAGGAAGAACTATTGTCCAGGTTACCCACTCAAAGGAGGCCGCAGATTACGGCCAAAGAATCATTAACTTAAAAGACGGGAAGGTATGTCAAGTATGAAAAAGGTATTACTTATAGGGCTTATCGGGATATTCTTATTAATTATAGCAGGGTGCAGTAAAGAAACGGCTAAAACTAACGATGAAAATGTTACCCAAGTTGAAACAAAGCAGGTAATAGAAGCTTTTGGTACCGTTAAGTCAACAGAGGTGAAAAATATAACCATCGATTTTTTGGCACAAGTTACTAAGATTAATGTTATAGAAGGGCAAAGTGTAAAACAGGGAGATGTTTTACTTAGCATAGACTCTCAAAACTATCTAACAGAAATCCGTAACAAGGAACTTGATTTAGGGACTCTGCAAATAGAATTAGCGGGTTTAAATAAGGATTATGAGGTAAAAAAGAGCAGGCTGGAAAATAACTCTGACCCTGAGATCATGAAATATATAAATGATAAGAAACATGCCGAGGAATTATTGAATAGAGCTCAAGAGGATTTAACAGCTAGAGAAGCACTATATAATGCTGGCGCAATATCCCAAAGTGAGCTTAATGGGTTTAAGGAAACTGTCACTGAAAAGAAAAAATCTGTCCAAGATGCTGTTTTTTCTGAGGAAACCACCCGGAAGAAAATTCAAGATGAGCTGGATCAGCTTAAAACATCAATAGATCTGAAAAGTCCCAGAGTTACCTCCCTGGAGCTTGATATCAAAGCTATGCAGGAAAAAATGAACAAAAGCTACATAAGCCGCAATGATATTCTGACAGATGTTCCAAATGGGGTGGTATCCGAAATTGGTTGCGTTCAAGGGGATACAATTACTGACCCGGAGAAAAAACTTTTGAGTATCCTGAATAAGGACCGTTTAGTGGTAGACGCAAATGTAGCTGAAGAATTTATTAAGGATGTTAAGATAGGAGCGGAAGTTACAATAATCCCTCAAGCAGATAAATCACGGAATTACCAAGGGAAAGTTTTGTTCATTGCTGACAAAGCGGTTCTGAAGAACAATGAGACCATAATACCTGTTCGGATATCGATTGAAAATCCAGACAGCTTTTTGCTTCCAGAGTTTAATGTTGATGTCAAAATAAACTTTGAAAACGTTAAAGAAGAGTCAGCGTATAATTTGACAGTTACAACAGGGAAACTTTAGGAGTGATGAAATGGGCATAATCACCAAGTTCATAGTTAAAGGTATTTGTGAAAAAAAGTTACGTTCATTTCTGATAATCTTGGCAATCGTGCTTTCCTCGGGAGTGTTTTTCGCTTCAATTGCAATTTCCGGAAGTCTAGAACAAATGATTATTAAAGGGATTCGAGATTCAATTGGAAATGCGGATATTATAATCACCCCAAGCGAAAAATCCTCCTCCCCGTATTTCTATATGGATAAAGCGGAGTTATATAAAGATCGTGCGGAATACATGATTGGGGAGCTTCAGGAAAACGCAGTTTATAAACCAAACAGGAATGAAGAAATCAGTATTAACATGACAGGAGCATCTATTGAAGACGTTCAAAAAATGAACCCATTCACAATTAAACAGCAGTATAACCTATATCCTTTTGAAGGCAGAAAAATCATTATTGGAGAATCAGCTGCAGAGAAGTATCAGTTGAAGGTTGGAGACAGTTTGGATCTGGAATTTGTACAAGGTGGGACTACATCCAAACAGAGGTTTACAATATGCGGAATAGCTTCCTCGACAGGATTATTTAAGGGGAATACAAAATCAGCTTCTGCCATAGTACCCAGGGACTTTCTGAGTAATTACAGCAATGCGCGAGGCAAGGTAGGGGCTATCTATATCAAGCTTCTTAAGCCTGAAGACAAGCAGGAAATGATTGAGCTGTTATCTAATGACTATAACAATTACAAGGTATTTGAACTTTTTCCTCTTGAAGAAATAAAGCAGGAAACCATGATGATATCCGCAGTATTTCTCATGCTGTCATCCATTGTTTTTTTTATGAGCATATTCATTATTTACTCCTCATTTAAAGTTATTACGACAGAAAAGCTGCCAATAATAGGGACCTTTAGAAGTATTGGCGCTACAAAAAGAATGACAAACTATTTATTATTAGGAGAAAGTATTATATTTGGTATTGTCGGTGGGCTTTTGGGATGTGGTGTAGGAGTAGGAATCTTATATCTTATGTCCTATGCCTTAAGTAAAATGGTCAATGGCTCTGAGGGAATGGAATTTAATGCTACAATTCAATTTTCAGGAGTTAATTTTGTATTGGCTTTTTTGATGGCCATAATTCTTTGCTTCGTAAGCTCCATCATTCCTATCTTAAAAGTATCAAAAATTCCGATCAAGGATATTGTTTTAAACTCTGTGCAAAAAAATACAAAACGAAGAAGGCTTTGGACCATACTTGGGATAGTTTTTATGGTCATTGCGTTTGTTTCTTCCCTCATAGAGTCGGACAACTTAAGGCCTATTTTGGGCAGCGTGGGAATGTTGCTGACCCTTACGGCCATCGTAATGCTTGTACCTAATCTTACTTCAGCTTTTGTCAGGGTCTTTGAAACGTTATATATCTTTGTTTTTGGGAACATAGGGATTCTTGCTGCCAAGAATTTGCGCGAGAATCAAAATATCATTAATAACATATCGATGCTAGCTATTGGTATAGCCTGCTTACTTTTGATCAATACAGCCAGTTATGATAATGTCATAAGCATAACAGATCAATTTAAAAATGTTTCATATGATATTGAAATGTATATGGACAAAGCGGATAGAAATATCGAGAACAGGTTGCTTAGTATTGATGGAGTGAAAGAAGTCTATGGGGATTATGAAGCTTACAGAGTAGAAATCGCCGATAAAAATGATAGGATATCTCGTATAAAAGGGGTAGATAAGAGCAAGATTTTAGATTTCTGGAACATAAATATGGAGGGAGACATTCAAGCTGAATTTGAACGACTTGATGAAGGACGTAATATTTTAATAACCAACACTTTGAAGGAAAAGCTGAATTTGAACGAAGGAGATCTGATCAAGCTCAAAATGAAAAGCGGCGAAAAAGATTACAAGGTAATTGGCTTTTTTGATGATTTTGCCACGAATAAAAACATTGGCTTGGTATCCCAAAGATTCTTAAAAGCAGATATGCAACTCAAGTATTATTCTGATATTTTTATAAAGACGTCTCAAAATCCAGAAGACGTGCTGAAGAAAATTGAAACAGAATTTATAAGGCTTAAGCCCTACCTGGTCACAAAAAACGAACTTCAGGAAGAATACATGAGTTCCAATCAACAAGTCACTTTACTTATGTCGGGCTTTTCGGTTTTAGCAATCATCATCGGAGTTTTTGGAGTACTGAACAATCTCCTGATAAGCTTTCTTGTACGTAAGCGTTCCCTTGCCGTATTTCGATCTATGGGAATGAGCAAGGTTCAAACTGTCAAGATGATTTTTATTGAAGCAATTACAGGGGGAGCGATAGGCGGATTACTAGGGGTTATGGCTGGAACTTTAATGATCGTTATCTTGGCCGGAACAAACAATTCTAAAGACATACATTTCCCTTTTAGTTCATATATAATTTATGTTCTGGCAGGTGTAACCCTAATGCTTATGGCATCGATAATTCCGGCCTTAAAATCCTCAAAGCTTGATATAGTTTCATCGATAAAGCTTGAGTGAACTCGTTAGCTAAAGCTGAACATAGATAAAACTGGGAAGCAAAGAAAAATGCAATTTTACCGAAATTCGCTATGCATAGTGAACTTTAAGAAACAAGGTATAGAATAAGGAGAGATCAGAGCAATGTTATTAATTGAGATCATGAAGGCAGTTATTCTTGGGATTGTTGAGGGAGTCACTGAGTGGTTACCTATCAGTAGCACTGGGCATATGATTTTAGTTGACCAGTTTATACAGCTCAATATGAGTGAAGCGTTTAAAGAAATGTTTTTCGTTGTCATTCAGCTTGGTGCAATCATCTCTGTTGTAGTTTTGTACTGGAACAAGTTGGTCCCTGTGTCTTTTCAAAAGAGTTCAGCGGTAAAAAAAGATACTGTGGTACTGTGGTTGAAAATTCTTACAGCCTGTATCCCAGCGGCAATCATTGGACTTTTGTATGACGATCAAATTGATGCACAGTTCTATAACTATCAGACGGTTGCAGTCACTTTAATTCTGTATGGAATATTGTTTATCGTAATCGAGAGCCGAAACAAGAATTCAAGGCCAAGGATCAATAATCTTTCGCAAATTACCTATAAAACTGCAATGCTCATAGGAGTATTTCAAGTTTTAGCATTAATCCCCGGCACATCTCGTTCAGGCGCTACAATACTTGGTGCTATATTAATAGGCACTTCTAGAACGGTTGCAGCAGAATTCACCTTCTTTTTAGCTATTCCTATTATGTTTGGTGCAAGCCTGATAAAAATATTAAAATTTGGTTTTGTGTTTACAAACACTGAAATTTTGATTTTATTAACGGGCATGATAGTTGCTTATATAGTATCAATCTTATCAATTAAATTTTTGGTAGGATATATCCAAAAGCATGACTTTAAGGTGTTCGGTTGGTATAGAATTATATTAGGAATTATTGTAGTTTTATATTTTTTGGTTTTAGTTTAGATCTTATAATGACAACTAGCCGATCGTATTGTGCCTTAAAAAATGTTTTCCTTCGTTGATAATCTTCAAGAGACATGCAAACTCGAAGTATAAGGTCATGATTGCCTACCAGAGCGTCCATACGCTCTGGTCTTTTCTTTTTTAATGTACTTTTAGGACTTATGAAGTAATAAAAGTGAACTCGTTTAGCTAAAGCTGAACATCGAGACTTACGTCATCGAAGTAGAATAAGGAACACCTACTTGAAGAAGTGGAAGTCTCGGAATTGATAAAAAAGTTATTTTACATTTAAGTTAAACTTTAACAATTTCTTTACGCTTAGATAATCTGCTCCTTACACTCTAATGGTACTATCATGTAAAAGAATTTGTGTTAATTTTTTACATCAAAACATTTTAAAGGAGGGATTTCCTAAAAGAAACCAATTCGTTAATTAGCCGTGCTCCAGTTATTTTAATTAGGGGGTAAGTCATGAAAAATGTAAGAAAAGTACTATCTTGTATTCTAACGATTTGTATGCTTATAGGCACATTTGCTATACCAGGCACTGCCTTAGCAGCTGATAACAACATTCTTCTGGCAAAGGATGCTGAATGGAAGTACTTAGTTGTTGGTGAAGACCAAGGTACTGTCTGGCGAGCCACAGATTTTGATGATTCTAGTTGGACGACAGGAAAAGCTCCTCTCGGATTTGGTGATGATTTCTCCGAAACAGAACCTACCCTCCCTCTCGCCACAGAAATAGGTTTTGGTGGTGATTCTGCAGACAAAAATATGACCACCTATTTCCGTAACGCCATCGATGTCACCAACCTCAGCAATTATTTAGCTCTTGAAGTTTATATTCACGTTGACGATGGCGCGGTAGTTTATATTAATGGTGATGAAGCCTTCCGACGCGGAATTGCCGATGGAGTATCTGTGGATTATCACACAGATGCTAAATTCAGTGATAAAGAAGAATCTTTTCGGATTCCTGTTACTGCACTTAAAGAAGGATTAAATACAATCGCAGCCGAGGTTCATCAGGATGGTGGGGATAGTTCTGACCTTTGGTTTGAAATGTCCATTAAGGGACTGACAAGCCTAGAGGAACCTGTCGATCCTGAACCCACCGTTACGCCTGATCCTAATGCTCCAATAGGCGTAGTCAGCAAGGTAACTGTAACTTTCAACGGTGATACCACTTCAACAAAAGGCTTCACCTGGTACACCACCTTGCGTTCTGTTATCAGCGATCTGCAAGTAGTGGAGAAGACAAACGATACTCCGGATTTCAGCCAAGCTACTGAGTTCTCAGGCACATGTGCCATTCCTACTTATTCCACAACACAATTTGTTCATAAGGCAGAGGCAAACGGTCTTAAAGCCAACACAGAGTACTTCTTCCGTGTCGGTGAAGAGGCTATCGACCTTTGGAGTGAGGTCGGTACCTTTAAGACCGCTCCTCAAAGTGGTGCTTTCACATTTGTAGACATTGCTGATCCCCAGGCTAAGACTGAGGATGAGGCAATCCTTTCTTCTGAAACTATTGCTAAGGCATTAGATACTGTTGATAATGCCGAGTTTCTAGCTATAAATGGTGATATCGTAGATACAGGAAGTAACGAGCAACAATGGGATTGGGTGTTCGGCCATTCACAAACAAGCCTACTGAATACGACCGTTTTACCCGCTGCTGGTAACCATGAATCACAAACAAATTCCTTTATCGAGCATTTTGACATCAAACCAGCCCCCAATTCTCCTACCACTAAAGGTGCTTACTTTTCCTATGATTACAGCAATGCTCACTTCATCATCCTTAACAACAATGAGACTTCGACCGAATATGCTGATTTCACTCCGGCGCAAATCCAATGGATGAAAGATGATGTTGCAACAGCTAAATCTGCTGGTGCTAAATGGATTATAGTAATTATGCACAAGGGCCCCTATTCTACCTCTAATCATGCAACTGATAGCGATATCATGGGTGCGAACGGCGTGAGAACCAAGGTGGTTCCAATCATGTCCGAGTTGGGAATTGACCTAGTGCTCCAAGGTCATGACCATGGCTATGCCCGCAGCAAGCCCATCAAAGAAGACGGTACTGCAGCAACCGCAGAAACGATTACTGAAACGTTCAATGGTCAAACAATTGAATACACCGTGAATCCCGACGGCAGTATCTATTTAATTCCTGCGACTGCTGGACCCAAGGTATATTACAAGAATAAGAAAATCGATGACCCCACTAACAGCTCCTACGTCCCAGGCTACTATGATCTCTTCGATGTGGCTGACGAAAATCACGCTGCAGTATATGGTCCTGACCCAGGTGATACTAGCAGACCAACGCGCGCAATGGTTCAGAATTTCGAAGCTATAACCATAGATGGTGATAAGCTTACGGTTGTTTCCTATGAGATTGACCAGGGCGATTTGATTGACGGTGATGCGAATACGTCTGATCCTTATATCATTGAACAGTTCGGGATCGTGAAGGATTCAGAAAGTAATAATTCAGAAAGTAAGGACTACGAAATTGATAATCCTTATGCAACAGTAGATTGGTCAGTATTTGGTCAATATAAAGCAGATTTCCATGCACACTCCGTAGAAAGCGACGGAGCAGATCAGCCGGCTGCAATGATTGAAGAGCATTATACAAAGGGCTTTGATATTTTGGCTATGACTGATCACAACTTCCTTGGCACTACATGGGATAGAACGGATAGAGCTGGCAAGACTTATCTGACGACGGACCGTCTTGCAACTATTTCCGCAGGAACAGACAGAAATAATAAAGGGATGACTGCCATCCCATCCTCAGACGAACAGTCAATCTCGGATCATGTAAATACATTCTTTGCAACATTTAATAATGAGCCAGGTGCTACATTGGAAAGCAGTATCGCAAAAGCGCAGGAATTAGGCGGGATTTCCCACATTAACCATCCAGGCAGATATACAGGTGGAGCAGGAAAAACTGATGCAACAGGTGAAGCCGCATCGAGTGCTCCTGCAACTATTGCAAAATATGTCGATCTATTTGATAGATATCCTTCCTGCGTAGGTATGGAAATTATCAACAAGAAAGATGGCGACTCTGCCAGCGATAGAATTTTGTGGGATAACATTCTTAAACAAACGATGCCTGACCGCCCGGTATGGGGATTCTCTAATGATGATACCCACGCTTTAGCGAATACAGGTTTTAGCTATAACATGATGCTGATGCCTGAAAATACATTGTCAAATGTACGTAGTTCAATGGAAGATGGTACTTTCTACGCAGTTGCCCTTGTTTCCAAAAGAGAACTTGGAACAAGTTTTTCCGCAAGTGGTCCTGCTCCTAAAATCATAAATATAGCGGTCGATGAAGAAGATGACAGTATTGCGATTGAAGGGCAAAATTACAATGTAATTGAGTGGGTTGCAGACGGTAAGGTTATTGCCACTGGAAATACAATTGACCTTGACGACTATGAAGACCAAATAGGCACCTATATCCGTGCACAGCTTAAAGGTGATGGTGGTATCAGTTTCACACAGCCTTTCGGTATAGTAGATCCGCAAGCAGAAACAGAACCAGAACTGGCAGAGGTTACATTGACAACAGATGGTGACACATTACCAGCAGACTCTCCGACAAGTATTAAGGCCAACTTAACAGGAAAAGACAACTTAGGATCAGCCATCAGTCTTTCTACTGCCACAGTAAGTTATAAAACTGATAAAGATGGAGTATTGGCTATAACAGCAGACGGAACTGTTACTGTCCAAACCACACCGGTCTATAATCAAAGCGTAAAAATTTGGGCAGAAGTTACCCTTGGTGGAAAAACAGTCACTAGCAATACAGTGTCTATAACAGTTTCTGGAACAGAAGATGGAACAGAGATCGTAGCACGCATCAAAACCGGTCTGGATGATCTTGAAGAACGACCAGACGGGTCATTGGATTGGGACAGTTCCGACCTAGAAATTACATGGGAAGACCCAACCAAAACGGATGTAAAAGACCAGCTAGTAGGACTTAGATTTCCGGATCTTGCCATTCCTAAAGGGTCAAAAATTACGAATGCGTATATTCAGTTTTCAGTAGACGAAGCTAGTAAGAGCTTTAATCCCTTTGACGTTAATATTTTTGCTGAGGATGTTCCTAATTCAGCTGCTTTTGAAAATGTTACGCATAGTGTCTCCTCACGTGTTAAAACGACGGATTCGATAGAATGGAAAGGCGCCCCATTGTGGACGACAGAGCATGAAGCTGGCTCAGCCCAACAAAGCACGAATCTTGCGTCTCTGGTACAGATGATTGTAGAGAAGGATGGCTGGAATGAAGGGAATGCCGTTAGTTTCATTCTAAGCGGTATCGGTAACAGAACTGCTGAGTCCTTTGAAGGCGCTGGAAGCAACTTAGATCAGGTGCCAAGTCTCCACGTAATATATACCGTACAAGAGGGTAATCAGCCTGCACAGCTGACCATAGGCCTAGAGAAACAAATCGTCGAAGTGGGTGGAGAAGCAACCGTCACACTTAGTGCCAGGGCAGCAGAGGATCTTTATGGGTTTGATTTGTTCTTTAAATATGACCCAACGTTATTTGAATATGAGAGTGTAACATCAAAGCCTGAATTTGACTTGGGCGAAGCAGGAGTAACTCATGATGCTGAGGGTAATATTCAGGTCATCGGTGTCCTTAAGGGGCAAAGCACAGGTATGGATGGAGATATTGATTTAGTCACAGTCAAGCTTAAGGCTAAACAGCAAGATGCATTAAGTAACATAACAATATTAGCTGGTTCAGAGTTCTCTGACGGAAATGCAGAACTATTTACCTTAGATCAAGATGTTGTACAAGAGATTGCTGTTGCAAATTCAGATGTATCTGAAAATGCAAAAACAGAGATTAATGACTTGGTCATGGTGGCTAAGCTCTTTGGAGCAGAGCAATCGAAGGCTGATTCGGGTTATCAAGCAATGATCGATATGGATAAAAATGGAATCATTGACATCGAAGATATTGCTTACGTTGCAAAAATGCTGCTTGGAAAATAAGAAAGGGTTTAGTCGGATGACAATAAATATCTGTCCATATTCTGGGCAGGTGTTTATTGTGAATTATTAACTGAATGAAAAAGGGAGTAAAGAAATGCTTAAGAAACTGACTATATTATTGCTCGCGATGATTTTAGCCTTCAGTTTTGTTTTGAGCCCGGATCACGCTTATGCAGCTGCAAACAAAACAAATATAATCCTGACCTGTGACAAACAGCAATATAATACGGGCGATATTGTGAAAGTAGCTGTCAAAAGCCAGAGTGAAGCTAAAATCTTTGGCATACAATTCAATATTAATTACGATCCTTCAGCGCTTCAAGTCAAGTCTGGGATGATACCACAAGGGGACTATACAATCTGGGTCGAACAGACGAAGGAAACAGAGCCTGGCATCCGAAAATACGCAATGACGACAACAATTGAATCACTTTCAACGATCAATATTGGTGAGATATCCTTTCAAACCCTAAAAACTGGAACGGCAGAGATCAGTCTTAGTAATATTAAAGCTATTGATGATAGTGGTAGTCTTGATGACTCCAATATAATTAATAACAACACCACTTATAAGGTATCAGCCAATGTAAATTCTTCTTCATCAAATCATGATGGCGGATCCGGTGGTTCATCCACTCCTACTCCAGATACCCCAACCACAGTAATTGGTGAAGTACTTGATAAAACAGGGCAATTAGTTAAGGGAGTAGAAGCAAAGGTAACTGTGGAAGCAAATGGAACTTCAACTGTTGCAGTTAAATCAGATGAAGCCATATTAATGAAACAACCAGACGGAACGAGAGCTCCATTAAGTGATATTACCAAACTAGGGTTTCTAGTAGAAGGTAATACAGAATCTAATACAAATGTTGTTATTACTCTTTTGGCTGACGGAAACATTCAGGTTAAGAACTTGGCGAATGGAACAGAGACAAAAATTGCCGTTACTTTTGATTTAGGAAATGGACAGAAGATTACCATTGGAACGATGGATATTAAGGTAAGAAGCAACGGTCAGGTGAGCTTGACGAGTACCTTAATAGACCCCTATGGGATAATTACAGATTCAGCTACTGGAAAGGTAATAATGGGTGCTGATGTCACCTTGTATTATGCCAATACAGAGAGAAACAAAGCAGCAGGAAAAACACAGGATACTGTCGTAGCCCTGCCTATTATTGAAGGGTTTAAACCTAACGACAATAAAAATCCGCAAATAAGTGATCTCAGTGGGGCCTACGGATTCATGGTTTTTCCCACGTCAGACTACTATATTGTGGCAACCAAAGAGGGGTATGATCAATTTAGAAGTCCAACCATACCTGTAGAACAAGACATAGTCAAATTGGATTTCAAGATGAATCGACCAAAAATCGGCTTAACAAGACTTGCTGGTTTAAATAAAGTGGATACCGCTCTGGAAATTGCCAAAGCAAGTTATACCGGACCGGTCTCCAATGTGATCCTGGCTACTGCAGAGAATTTTCCGGATGCACTGGCAGGGAGCGTCTTAGCCCATAAGCATAATGCTCCCATCCTGCTGGTTGGAAGTACTGAAGAGGATCAAACCAAGGTAATCTCCTATATGAAGGATTCTATGGACGCAAACGGAACCGTTTATATTTTAGGGGGAACTGGAGCAATCAGTGCTGCTATGGAAGGGAAAATAGCGGCTAGTGGATTCTCTAATATTAAGAGACTAGGCGGAGTGGACCAATATGAGACAGCCCTAAAAATTGCGGATGCCGTAGATGTATTGACTGGAACGCCGATCGTCTTAGCCTATGGGGAAAATTACCCAGATGCCTTATCCATAAGCAGCACGGCAGCAGCTATGCAATATCCAATATTATTAGTTCAAAAAGATGGAATCAGTGAATTAGTCAAGAAGAAAATTTCTGAGATTGAACCAATCAGAGTCTATATCATAGGGGGTCAGGCAGTCATAAACTCAGCCGTCGAAGATGAAGTTTCCAAGCTCACTGCACTAGATAAAGGGGCTATAGTAAGACTAAGTGGAGTGGATCGATTTGAGACCTCACTTGCGGTAGCAAAGTACTTTAATTTATCAGGGCAAAATGTTTGTGTGGCAACAGGAAATAACTATCCGGATGCTCTAGCAGGAAGTGTTTATGGAGCCAACTCCAATGCCCCGATTATTTTAGCAGACGTTAATCTTTCAGGCAGTATTATTGATTACCTGAAAACAAGAAAAAGCACAGGAGCTAGCATTTTCGGAGGAGAAGCAGTGATAAGCAAAGCAATAGAGCGAGAGCTTTCACAGATGTTGGCAGAATAAAGAAATGCATTTTTATGGGGGCTGTCTCATAATGATGTCTGAGGACATTCATTGAAAAGGCAACTCCTTTTCACTTTCGAAAACAAATGAGAGAGGTAGATTTGTTTTATTGGTCATATCTTCTTTGTTTTTCCAAGACGTCTACCAGCATCTCTATTGCCTTCTGTAGCTTGGTTTTGCGTTTACCTTTTCCAGAAACAAACTCAATCTTTTCAGCTGCTGCTTCTCCTTCAAAAAATCCACAGCTTTTTGTAGGGTTTCTACCGTAATTGGCGATTTGCTTAAGGGAAGGCCGGCATCGAACTCTTGATTAAGTTCTACCAGTAACCCTTGGCCTTTTCCTGCAGGTTTAGTTTATTTTTTACGGTGGGTTTTTTCCAAACGAAGGTATATTTATTGGCATAAGCCTCAATTTTCGTTCCGTCTATAAAGATTGTTTTATATTGGATTTCTCCCTTTGGAAGAGTACGCCATGTTTAGAGTTTTGTAATCTAATTCCTCCGTTATATGGCTTAGCAGTCTTGCCGAGTCATCTCCAGGTATTAAAGCTTCCATGCCCAGTGGGAGTATGAGTTGATATACTCCGCAATTTTCGGTATAGTTTGTTTGTTTTGCAGCATAACTAATTATACCTTGAAGGCGGGTCTTTAGACTCGTCTTTTTGCTTTTTTATAAATAAAGAGGGTGCCTCTCCATAGAAATTACATTTCTATTTTGAGACACCCTCTTCTCAACTCTTGGTATTGAAAGGGATAGCTTGACAATGAGACCCAGCTGTAAAACAGCAACTATAAATATTTGCTTATATAGTATCAATCTTATCAATTGAATTTTTGGTAGGATATATCCAAAAGCATGACTTTAAGGTGTTCGGTTGGTCATAGAAATATAAATTATATTAGCGTTATATTTTTTGGTTAAGAGTTAGATAAAGTTACAATTTATGAGCTTTGGCCATACATTAGCTAGAGATACCTTATAGCTACATGTGGTTTGTATGATCGAGATTTATATGATCAAATAACAACAAATTTAAAATAATAGTTGACAGAACAAGCTAAAGGATGTATTCTAACAAAGCGCCAAAACGACGCACAATGACTGAATAGCTACGGGGGTAAAACCTTCGAACCTTTCAATAAGAAACAATACAAATTAGCTATTGACAACGCAAGTTGAAGATGCTAAGATACAACTCTGGCCTTAAACAGCCAAAGAAAATGATGGTCTTTGAAAACTAAACAACAAGGACAGCCAATGAGAGAAACTCGCAAGAGTTTCAAAAGAATCATGAGCGAATCATCTTCTTCATTGAAGTGAGATAACTTTTTTTGGAGAGTTTGATCCTGGCTCAGGACGAACGCTGGCGGCGTGCCTAACACATGCAAGTCGAACGGAGAATTTCAATAAGTTTACTTAGAGAAATTTTTAGTGGCGGACGGGGGAGTAACGCGTGGGTAACCTACCCATAAAGCCGGGACAACCCTTGGAAACGAGGGCTAATACCGGATAATCTTTGAGCTTGGCATCAAGTTTAAAGGAAAGGTGGCCTCTGAATATGCTACCGATTATGGATGGACCCGCGTCTGATTAGCTAGTTGGTGGGGTAAAGGCCTACCAAGGCGACGATCAGTAGCCGGCCTGAGAGGGT
>NZ_FQXJ01000005.1 GCF_900129935.1 Desulfosporosinus lacus DSM 15449
CATCAGTGGCTAGGCAAGTTTTAATGAATTCCATCACCTCATCGGTTACCACATACCTCTGACGACCACTTATTCCTTGCCGTTCCCATGGGACCAGTGATCCCTCACAGTATTTCTTAACCGTATTGCGAGATATCCCAAGCAATTTTGCTATATCCCTCTGTGACTTGCCTTCATGCTCATGTAGATAGCGTATCTTTTTATAAACATCCACTTCTATTGACACCCTTTCACCCCTGTACGTCAGCTTCTTACTGATCTAAACTATACAGGTTTTTTATAAGAAGTGGCTCACTTTTTTCCTGGCGTTACTCTTATTTTTGGCTCACTTTTATTTTAGCGTTTATAGTGTGAGTGAACAAAGATTGTTTATTTGTGGAAGTAGGCATTTAAATGTTAATTAAACATGGGGAAGGTGATAGATAGTAATATTAGAAGAAATTATTGAAACCCAATACAAGCAGAAAATTTGATGTTTATAACCGTAAAGGAAAGATAAAGCACATGCAACTCTTCACTAAATAGATATTTAACGCATAGTTGAGTGCAAGTGTCCAAGATTAATATAATAGATAATTGCGAATAACCCTGGATAATCCAATTTGTTTAGTCATCATCACAATTTTATAATTTATAAATAGTTCTGAATCATATTATTGATACATATTAAACGCTTTGTATTAGCTCCTGTAGCCACAGTTTTCTTGGATTTGAGTATTTCTCTAGGCATCTATTTCTAAAGCCTTACAGAGGTCCCTAGAGGCTAGTTTTTCAGTCACATATATCGCGGACTCTGACAAAAGGTCAAATGGATAAGGATAGTCCCAAACAAGATGTTTAATTTACTTTAGTGAGTTATCAATTGAGTATATATAAATGCCCAATGTGAATACCATAATTTAAAAAATCACAGACAGCCTGAAAATCACTGATACGGATGAATTGCGTTTATAAATCCGTATCGAGTTTTTCAGGCTGTTATTAGTATTACCCCCCTGCGGTATTTTATACTTTACTTTACATAATATCTATTATCGGACCCAATTTCAAATCATATTCTATTAACTTCTCCTCTTCAAAACCTTGAATTGAAAAATTTAATCAGGAACACCTTCTTTATGGTTTTATTACACTAAGAATAATATTGAGTTCTCTGATGAGTGGTAACTATGTTTAATGGTTTAATGCAGTAATGCCTGGTAAGGACATGTCACTACCGCCTGGTACGGTTTACCAGACCTAGATACCTGTCCTTCTGAGGATTTCTGCATAGCCGGTTCCAGACCCCTTAGCGAGCCACGAAAACCCCTGTCAGCATAGTAGGATTCTGCTCCATTGTGGTATACGTTTACATTAATCATTATTGTTTTTTTAATTACAAAAGATTAACTAATGAGCGGACACAATTTTCAATCCTGTAATTCCTATTATTATAAATCAAATAAAATTTAACCTTATTGGGTCTATAGGTTCTTTGAACAATATTATTCCCAGAAATACAATAAGATTATTGCAACCACTACATTATTTAAGATTCTTATAGGTCCGAGTTTTCTGTTGAATATAGTAAGAAATTACTTCGTCACAAGTGCTGTTCACACGCTGAGACTGGGCTTATTTATGAAAGGTTTAATATAATGTGAACAAACGGAATCCAGAAGCAAGGGCATTTATTGTGTACATAACCCGCATAAGCTGTATGAAAATTACTTATTTAGCAAATAAATAAAATGCTTATGAAATCTGGAGGTATAGAAAGTATGGATAAAATCATAACATTACTATTCTACCCCGTATTCCTAGTCATAACATTTTGCTTAACGTTGATCTTTATTCCTAAAACTAAATATAAAGAATATTTAATCTATGGAATTCTTATCGGTGGATTAGGTGATATAATAGCTGTTGGTTTATTTCAAAATATTCTAGGTGTTATGTGGTTTAAGAACCTAAGCATCTTTTATGTTTTAAAAATGATGGCCCTATCCCCACTATGTTGGACGGTTACTATTATGATTTTTCTATATTTTTTACCCGCCAAAAAGTACTTCAGGTATCCCTATATCTTAACTTGGGCCAGTATAAGCCTTGGTTACGGATATATCGTACATAATGTTGGACTATACGATTTCGTTAACTGGTTCTACCCCATACCGGCTTATCTTATATTTCTTTGCTGGTGGGGATTTGCTACATGGTTGTTTAGAAGAACTAGTCCTTTGGCCAAAGAAGAGTAATATAAAGCAGTTTATTCAACAACTGACTCTCAAAATTAACTTCCGTTATCCCAATACTGTGAAAAGCATATTGCTTTCACCATCTTGCGCTACGACGAGCTGTTCCCGTAATATAAATAATCCACAGTCCAAGCTACGTGACAAATTGGAATTTGCTTTGATAATTCTTCCCTCAAATTACTTAAAGCATTTTGATAATTCATACGGCGTGATCTATATCTTCTGTGTGCTTGTATTCACTATCTGTTCTAACCTTTACTATTGGTTCAACGCATTTCCATAAACTTGAATATTTGTCCATCTATACTGATTATTTCATCAATGGGAATCGCTGTGCCATCGGTCATAACGACAACCCGTTCATATTCGTCTATCTTTTTAGCCGTACTGATAGCAGTAACATAGGAGCCACCATTCTTCTTCGCATCCGGCTGAAAGTAGGTAATTGCGATTTCGGGATACTCTTTAATTCGATCTGCTATGATTTGCAGCCTATCACTCAAAGCGTCTTTCATATATTCGTCCAATTTTACTCTCTCGTCAGTCAGTCTTGCGGTTTCTTTGATGGCGGCATCATAGCCGGTCAGTGCGGCGAAAGGGGAAAACTGAGCTGCCCGGTCAATAGCAGTCATATGAGGGCGTGTCGTAGAGACATGGTGAGGTAGATTAATGATGTCGTCATATGTCCTCGTCATGCCTTGTGCCCTCCAATCTGCCTGTTCCGGTCTACAGTGGTAGCGCCTTCCTCCAGATTCATACCCTTTAGAATGGCGTTCTTGCCGTATTTCTTTTTTATTTCAAGCATTGCTTGCTGCATCTTTTTTTCTCGTGCAAGCTCAGCTTCTTCATCTTCTTTTTTTGCCTGCGCAGCCGCGTAATCCGTAAAGAGATCAAGTTGTTCAAAGTTGCTCGTCTTTTGAACAGTTGCCTCATCAATAACATGATTCGCTGTGATGTTGACTCTTCTGATCAGAAGATTTTTGTCAACAATGCGTTCAAACAGATCTGTGACGGCATCCATGATTAGCTTTGTAGAGGAGGTCTGTCTGCCAAGATTTACTGAACCATGCGCGGATTTCGGAACTGCGCGTCCGTAGTGGTCAATGGTGATTGCGCCGTGATATGATTTCTTTATCTCTGGATTTGTTAGATTATCGATATCATATCCGACCGTCAAAACAAGCTGGTCGGTCACAAGCCTTTTATCTACCAGATCAAGTACCAGCAGATCAGTCATTTCCCGTACGATCAGCTTCGCTTTGTCAAAAGTATAGGCATAGTGCAGTACCTGCCCCGATCCAATACTGTTTGTACTTGGCTTATACGCTTTAATATCGGCAATTGTGCATGGCTCCCACCCCCACGCATGGTCGATCAGAAGCTCAGCGTTGATGCCGAACAGCTTATACAGTAAATCCTCGTTGTAGTAATCGGTAGGTTTACCGAGAGAGCATCTTGCAATATCCCCCATTGTAAAGAGGCCTTTTCCCTCCAACTTGTTGGCATATCCTTTTCCAACGCGCCAAAAGTCTGTTAGAGGCCGATGCGACCACAGGGAGCGACGGTAGCTGATTTCGTCCAGCTCGGCAATCCGCATACCGTTGTTATCAGCAGGTATGTGCTTTGCCTGAATATCCATAGCGATCTTGCTAAGATACAGGTTTGTGCCAATTCCCGCCGTTGCTGTAATGCCAGTTGTTTTGAGTACATCCAGAATCATTTTCGCGGCAAGCTTACGGGCTGAAAGATTGTAAGTGTTCAGATAATCGGTGGCGTCAAGGAATACCTCGTCAATGGAGTAAACATGAATATCTTCGGGCGCAATGTACTTCAAATAGATATTGTAAATCTGCGTGCTGTACTCTATATAATACGCCATCCTCGGTGGAGCAACAATGTAGTCCAACGAGAGACCCGGTGAGGATTTCAATTCAGTATCGTTGCAGGAAACGCCGGAAAAGGCTCGTCCTGGTGCTTTGCACAGCCGTGCTGCATTTGCTTCCTTGACCTTCTGTACGACTTCAAACAGCCTCGCCCTACCGGGAATGCCGTATCCTTTGAGGGAGGGAGAGACGGCGAGGCAGATGGTTTTTTTTGTGCGGCTTGCGTCAGCGACAACAAGGTTGGTGGTCAGCGGATCAAGCCCTCGTTCCACACATTCGACCGAAGCGTAGAAGGATTTCAAATCAATTGCGATATAGGTTCTGTTCTTCATGCTTATTCTCCGGTTGCCTACTTAAATACAAATTATCTGCTCGACAAATTTCTGTTTATCTGTGCGTTATATAATTATAAGAAATTCACTTTAATTGTTCATATACCTATTATTAACCTTATGATTCTCTTATTATAAAAAGGGATTTTCCGCATCGGCCACTTCTTGCAAAATCACAATCGGATCTGATATCAGGCCAAATTGCTCGTCATCCGGGTAAGTTACAGCTATTGTCGGTTTATTACCTGCATATGCAATCACACTAGCCATTGTATCCCATTTTGTACATAAAAAGAAATGTGCATATTCCCCTTGTTCAACTATCTTCAAATATGCCCCCATGTTTCCTTTTATTATCGTTGTATCTCTTATCCCTGTTTCATATTCATATTTTTCAAACGCATCCTTCATATGAATAGGTACAATACCATGCCATGTTCTTGATATCATCTTATTTTCATCGCCTTCTTTGTGTTAATTAATGTTCTCATTAATTAGCCTAATTATAACACACGCGGGCCTCTTCCAACTTCTGGTTATGAGCACTTGTTGTCTTCTGCAAATTAAGTCAATACTATTTGCAAGGAGATGATTAGCAAATGCAATCCACTAAAACTTGTCCACTAGTTGAACAGTACCTAGGGTATCTTGTCGTTATAAAAGGCAGATCAGAAAACACGGTTAAGGAATATCGAACCGATTTACTTATGTTTTTCAGCTTTGTAATGGCATCCCGAAAGCGGATGACAACCAAAGCTATTCAAAATGTTGTTAAAAAATATATTATTGCATCTGGCCTTGATCCTAAATCCATATCGACTCATAAGCTCCGGCATACAGCCGCAACACTTATGTACAAATATGGACGGGTTGACATACGATCACTTCAACAGATTCTTGGGCCTGAGAGCGTAGCTACTACTGAGATATATACCCATATTGATGAGCATCAATTGCAGTCTGCTGTAAATTCCAACCCTCTTGCAATGATGTTTAATTAAGTGTATTTCCCTCAACTGAGACTATAAGATTATTTCAGTTTTCTTGCTGATGCCGCCCTAAAACTTAGAGATTGGGCGGCATATACTTACGGGTTTAAGAATTAGCGGAAGCCTTGGTACCTAGGGTTTGCAAGAGCTGGGCCCTTTTTGTATCTACCAACCAATGTTATGGGGTATAATTGAGCAGAACACTGTGACGATATGTTACCACTAACCTCGAACATAAGGAGATAAGATGTCAAATATCATTGAGATAAGCGATTTTTCATCGTCCAATTTGGATGTCTTTGCTCGCCTGACGGAAACGCAGTTGCGCAACCGGTTGGAGCCGGAGATGGGCATCTTTATTGCGGAGAGTACCAAGGTAATTGGCCTTGCCCTCGACGCTGGATGCGAGCCTATTTCACTTTTGATGGAGCGCAAATACATTGCAGGGCAGGCGCACGGTATAATCACCCGCTGCGGAGATGTCCCCGTCTATACTGCCGATAGCAGCCTGCTAGCAGGGCTGACTGGCTTTCAGCTGACCCGCGGTGTGCTGTGTGCCATGCGGCGTCCTCATCTACCCAGCGTTGAGGAGGCGTGTGCCGGTGCAAGTCGAGTGGCTGTGCTTGAAGGTATTGCGGACTCTACCAACGTCGGTGCCATTTTTCGCTCGGCTGCGGCGCTAGGCATCGATACCGTGTTGCTTACCCCCTCATGCTGTGACCCACTGTGTCGGCGTGCGGTGAGGGTGAGCATGGGTACCATCTTCCAAGTGCCATGGGCCCGTATTGGCAGCGAGCCCTCGCAGTGGCCGCAGCAGGGCATGAAGAGTCTGCGCAAGCTGGGCTTTAAGACCGTTGCCATGGCTTTAAATGATAACGCTGTCAGCATAGACGATCCGCAGCTCATGGCAGAGGAAAAGCTTGCTATCGTATTGGGTTCAGAAGGTAATGGACTGGCGCCCTGCACGATTGCTGACTGCGATTACACCGCGTGCATCCCCATGTCCCATAACGTGGACTCTCTGAACGTTGCTGCAGCCAGCGCCGTGGCCTTTTGGCAACTCAGGGTCCGGTAAGCTTTTTATTCACATAATACGTCGTAAAATAAGAATAATGCGAAGTACGTTTAGTGATTCCCAGTTAAATTTAAACTTCCTCCTGTTCAACGTCACATAAAAATGGCACATACTTCTCAATAGGTGTTTTGAAATTACTCATATTTTCGACTTTACTAAAAAACTCCTCTATCGTATTGCAGTCATATGACCATGAATTTATTTTTAAATCTTGTAATTCCTTACTAGGTTTATAATATATAGTTAATCTTAATTGTTCCATATGGTCATATTCACCGTCTATTTGGAAAACAAACTGTCGAACAAATTCAAAATGAAATAAGTCTTCGCCTGTAAAGTTATATACTCCACACTGGAATAATAATGCATCATCAGCACAATCCACTTTAATATTAATAAATTCTTTGAAATTCTTCCAGGCTAATTTAGGGTTAGGTTTATTAAAATCAAAGTCCGATTCGTTTAACATTTTGATTAATACTTTATTGGCTTCGTTTGCCTGTATCATTTTTATCCTCCATTTACCTCGTTATTGATTCGCAATTTCCCACAAATTCCATCCAACGCTTAGTGATGGGGCGGCATTTTATGTTTATGGGTATAAGAATAATGCTAATTGCCTTTTGAGCAAAGATTTTTCTTACATTCCCTACTAGCTATTAACCATAAGCCTATCTATTCTTTTTAGTTTCTCAATTTCTGATTCATTCTCAGTAACAACATCACAGATACGCTCATGAGCTGTATTGATGAGCCACTCCTTATTCCCTTTCAAAAAACACAAATCATCTGGTAGGTTTGGCGCATGCCAATCGAATAGTGAATTAGTAATCTCTACAACTATCTCTTTACTCCTCTCTGAAGTATGAAAATAATATACGATTGCAGTTGGAATAGAAATTGTCCCAGGCCATTCGTTCTGTTCCTTACAACAAATCAAATCTGGCTCAAGTTTCTTTACTAACTTGTGAAATGATTGACTATATGACAGCTGACTATGTTTAATGAAAAGAAAGGTGTCACAAACATTAAAAGCAAATTGGATAAGTCTTCTGTAATTCTCACCTTCTGAACCTTCTTTATGAAATACTGATACCTTTTTTGCACTGGCGTTATTATCAACGCCTCAAGTTCCTTGTTGTTCATTTAATTCATCCTGCATCTATATTCTTTACATTGGTATTGGTATTATCCTACAACGCTGTCCAATACTTAATTAGGGGTGGGAAGGCTATACTTATGGGTATAAGAATAACTGGAAGTTCAATGAAGATGGTCAAATATGTCCTTATTGCGAGAACATAAAGAATGCTCTCGCAATAAGGACATATTTTTTATGGTATTTATGGCAGGGATTTCAAGAAAATTGTTGAAATCTTGTTAAGAGTAATTGAACTCATTTCTTATAACTTGACGCAGTTGTAGGAAAGTACGAATTAATCGAGAAACTATAATATTTAATGGAGGGATAGAATTGGAAAAGAGAATTAGTCTTTTATTTGGTATTCTTGGGGGATTATTTTTAGTGTTTTTGAGGCTTCCACATGTTAACTTATATATTGTACTAGGAGGCTTTCAAGGATTTGTTACGAGTTTCATAACAATTGTTTTTTCTCTAATTGGACTAATATTTGTTGTGTATTTTAGTGTTTTATTAATTATTGATACATTAAAGACAATACATAAAAGATAGGTCGTAACTTTCGTATGATGCGGCGTCGTATTGGCAGTAATGCCAACTTCCAGTTATCCTACTAACTATATCAAACCAAAGCTTATCTCAATTTGACAAAATAACTGCAAAAAAGCAGAAACATAAGAAAATACGCCACTTCGCTTATACAAATGTTAAGTTATACTAAAAATTCGAGTGATCAAATAAACTATAAGTTACGCTTTAAATATAACGGCACACAATATCTCATTCTAAAATAATCTGCGACTACATAATTTCTTAAATATTGATAATAATAACTGATAATTGGTAAAAATCAAACCATTTAAGTTTGTAAGTATGGTGGAAAATGCCACTGAATATATAGGAATCAACACTAAGGAGGTTCTAAGCTAGTTGCCTATTTACTATATGCATCTCATGAAATTAGCACTATTTTTTTTCGTACTTGTAGTATTTGTTCCAAGAACAGAAATTCGTCGTCTAGCTGTATATGGAATTATATTTGGTAGCACATACGATGTAATAGGACTCACGATTGGTCATCTAACAAACGCTTTTAGGTGGATTAACTTTGCTCCCTTTGGCTATAATTATCTGCCAATTGACTCACCAGTATCTTGGTGTTTGTTCTACATGATATACTTCTATCTTTTACCAAAGCATAAGCCCTTTATATATTTTTTTCCTGTGTCAGGAATAGTTATGAGCATGATATATTCAAGAGTATTAGTCAACTTAGGGATGTTTATTGAGCCTGTTTTCTTACTTAGATTGGCTAATTTCACTGTATGGTTCTCTTTTGCGACCTGGGGTTACTTAAAATTAAACGAATATGTTGAAGCAAAGCATAAAATTGTACATTCTAATCCTCGATAACAACATAGTCGCCCGGCTCCAATAATACTTTGCTAAGTAAATGTCCATTTAATAACTAGTGTTTTTCATGGGTACCTTTATAAAGTTCTAGAAACCGATTTGTTTGTTCGATTCTCTGTTCATCTAACACAATCTTTTTCTTCATAAATTTTAACACACTCACCAAAAAGTAAATTGCAAAGATAAATGTACTAAAATAAATAATCGGGATCAGTACCATTATTAATCTAAAGTCAAAGACAATAGGATTTCCTTCCATTTCAAAACTCCTCCCTCTTAAATCAGTTCTCTTTGAGCAGATACATTCTTTGCAGTGGCTCCTCCTAACTCTTGACCTACCTTAGCGGAAATAGTAATTTTATCTTAGCCGAAACCCTAGCGGACATTGGATTTTAGGAGGTTGAGCCTCATGGTTGTACGGAAAGAAGATATTCATAACCTAGTTGAGCGCCTTCCTGAAGATGATCAAAAAACTGTTTTTGATTTCATGCAATATCTTTTGTTTTCGTAATTTCACTTTGTGAAAAATTTAATATAATCCCCTCCATCTACTGTCTAAACAGCCCTAAATACTTATTGGAAATTCTTATTCGTACCGGCTTCAAAATACCTAAATACGATAATTAACAGCTCGCAAATAATTTTCCAGATAATCATCGTGACAATAAAAGATACTAAACCTCCGAGTATTCCTAAGGGAATATTATTCACTTCTTGTCCTGTCAACCAGATCTGTCCATTTTGATTAACTTGAATTGATTTAGAATATGTGTTTGTTTCGTATATATTTTTACCAAGCATGTATGATTGAGCAATCAAAGGTATAAATCCTACATAGAACAAAATTGAAATAGCTTTATAAGATACCATTTCTCCCAACTTAAAGAAGCTCATTTAATCTCCTCCGACTTTTGATATCTGACTAGTTGGACGATGAACGGGGCTCCTCAAACGTCCCGACGAACTTGTATCGTACCCAACGGTTTGCCTTTATACGGTTGTCAACAAATAGCAAATCATTGTACGCGACTTACAGGCTGCACTTTTTTATCGTGCAGCCTGATATAATAACAAATTATCTAACCTACGTTCAGTTCCTCAGACTTTTGTTCTATATGATGTTCCGGCTGTCTGGTCAGCTGTTTCACTAATTTTTCAAGGTCAATGCCCGATACATTTTTCAACATCTCTGGTGCAGTTGCCATAAGTGAAGTAACGTAATTGCTTACCCTTGCTGCTCCTTCCCCGTGGCCAGTATCAACGATCGTCAATTTATCTATGGATTTCAATGGTTCGGCAATCCTTCCGGCCAGTTCAGGCAGCATCTTAACGATGATGTCCAGTACAGCCGCCTGACCGAATTTTTCAAAGGCTTCGGCTAGTTTCTCTTTTGCCTCCGCTTCAGCTAAACCTTTGAGCCTTACCACCTCTGCTTCGGCAGTTCCTTTAGCCTTTTCGGCCTCCGCAATTGCCAGACCGTCTAGGCGTTTTTGTTCGGCATTCGCCTTGGCTTCAGCCTCAATCTTATATTTGAGGGCATCTGCTTCTTTCATTCTCTTGGCTTTATCAGCCTCGGCAGCTTGTTCTACTGCATACCTGTCAGCATCTGCTTTTTTCTTCACTTCAGCGTCATATTGTTTCTCACGGCGCAGTATTTCCTTTTCTTCTATTTCAATCTCTTTTTCTTTCTTGACGAGAGCAACCTTCATCTGTTCCTCGGTAACTTGTTGCTGTGAACGTGCTTCTTGAATATGATAGGCTTGGTCAGCCTCAGCTATAGCTGTATCCTGATCTTTCTTATATGAGGCCACTTTTAGTTCCTTTTCTTTGGTTGCTTCAGCGATGCTTGTATCTCTGAGCAACTCTGCTTTCTGACCTTCTTCGGAGGCTTTTGCCTTCTGGATCCGGGTATCACGAACAGCCTCCGCCTCCGCAACATCAGCGTCTCTTTTTACGGCAGCAATCCTCGGTTTACCTAAGGCTTCAAGATAACCGTTTTTATCTCGGATATCCTTGATCGTAAATGATACGATTTGCAAGCCCATTTTTCGCAGGTCTTTGGCAGCAGATCCCTGAACCTCCTGAGCAAATTTATCTCTATTGCGGTAAACTTCCTCAACTGTCATCATCCCCAAAATTGCCCGCAGGTGTCCCTCTAGGACTTCCTGGGCTTCCTGCCTCAAGGCTTCGGTAGGTTTGCTCAGAAATTGTTCTGCTGCTGTAGCCACATCTTCCACTGAACCGCCAATTTTAATGATCGCTACCCCATCAGCCATAACCGGTACACCTTGTTCCGTATATACCTCCGGCGTGGTTACGTCAAGCTTATGTGACAGCAGAGATACAAACTCAGCTTGCTGGAAAATAGGTAGGATAAAGGCTCCTCCCCCACGAATAATTTTGATCTTGCGGCCCGATTCGTCAGTATGAACATTTTTATTGCCCAGGTAGGAACCGGTAACGATCATGGCCTTATCCGGTCCTACTGTCTTGTACCTTGCCCAGAAAGCCATACCGAGGACAATAATCACTCCCAGCACGATCATGGGGATAACAAGTATATCAAGTCCAAATTCACCCAAAATTACATCTCCTCCTTATCTTCATAACGGAAAACAAAAAGAACGCCGTCCTTTATTTCCCCAACCACTACCCTCGTCCCGGCTGGTATTTCCAATCGGTCAAGATTGGCGGCAATTTGGTTGGTGTTGCCGGCTCCAACTTTAAGGACTACTTCTCCGTACCCTCCAACCGGAATTGGGACAATAACCTCACCGATTTTGCCGACGAGATCTTTCATCGAAAAACCTGTTGAATTTTCACTGTTTTTCATGGGCTTTACATAAGAAAAATAAACTAAAATTGAAACTGCAATAGCAATCATCAGGGAAACACTTGCGGTCAGAAAGGGGTCCAGAAGTGTGTACTGACTCAGCATAATCCCGGAGCCTCCGAAGATGGTGATTGCCCCGACCAGAACCATCGGCTGCAGAAAGTCAAGGTGATCCATAGAAAGTGAGTCGAAAATACCACCAAATATGTCGCCTAAAAGATCCCCAAATACGATGGTTACCATTGCAAAGAGTACTCCGCCAATTAAACATATCCAATAATACTCAAGCACAACTATCTCCCCTCCAAGTGGAATTACTTTGTGCCATCCGGCTCTTGTTCTTTTATTATCATAAGATTGTCCTTCAACTTTGCCAATTCCATCTCAATGTCATTTCCGATATCTAATAATTCCGACTCTTGGTCAAGGCTTTTTTCCTTCAAGTCTCCAGCTACATAGGCTTCTGCTTCCATACGGAGGACTTTATCCTCCATTCTGTCAAAATTCCGACGGGCGCTGTCCTTGCCCAACCCGCTAATAACTCCGTAGATCTCTTTTTGTGCTTTGGCAGACTGAACCCTTGCTACCAGAGTATCTCGTTTAACTCGTAATTTTTCGTACTCATTTTTCATATCTTTTAACTCAGACCTGAGCTGTTCAGCCATAGAATTGCAGTTTTCGTACTCAAGACGGTAGTCCCCAGCCTTAGCCTTATTTACCTTTTTGTCTTCAAGAGCTTTACGGGCCAAGTCTTCACGGTCCTTTTTCAGGGCCTCAATAGCCTGGACCTCACGTTTCTCTACCCTAGCCAAGGCATCATCCAATTGGGCTTTGAACTTCCAGGCCACAGCCAACTGTCTCGCCACAGCGCCCTCAGCATCTGCGATATCCTCCTCCATATCACGCAGATATTGGTCCAGCATTTTTTCCGGGTCCTCCGCCTTATCCAGCAGAGAGTTAAGATTTGCTCTGATGTTGTCACTTACCCTCTTAAATAAACCCATAAAACTTCTCTCCTTTCCGTATAGACTTAGAAATTCTGCTATATACCTCTCCTTCTTATTAGTTAGTTCCTAACCCATCAAACTACTTCGGTTATTCATATCCAAAGGGCATTCTGGAATCATTGCTAAATAAAGGTCATTTAGGCAATAAACTTAGACCAAAGATCACAAGTAAGGATAATCCAATAAATATCAACTCATCCCTATACTTATCAAAACTACTTCTGTTAAACATAATATTCGCCTCCTGTTTTTTGAGAATAATAGAACAGCTTAAAGGGGCACTGCATCTCATTTCCTAAATATTAGGAATGGATATTGAACTATATTCAGTTTCCAAGTGAAAAAGGAGATTACGACCCTATTTATATAGAGGGTTTGAGTTAGTCAAAAGGTTACAGAATTTCCTAACTTTATAAAATATTTTTTTTTGATATTACGAAATCATTTAATCAATTCCGACTCTCACCTCTTCAATTGGGTTTTCCTTATTCTAAGAGGTTCAGCTTTAGCTGAAGAGTCCACTGGGTATTGCCATTTAATTTAGTAGTTCTTCTAAAAAATTACGAGTTCACATGGCAAAGAGTTTAAATATACAGAAAAGGTGGCTCACAGCCTTAAATTGCTGGAGCCACCTCTCTATGCTTCTCGATTGTGGTATTATTATTTTAATTGTTTTCGTAATTCAATTTATCTTTAATACATATATAAACAACTGAAGCCAGTTTTCCCTAATAGAAAACTGGCTTCAGTTGCTTATATATCCCTCGAGAATTATGGGCTGATAAAAAGAGTTTTTCCGTTGAAAAGCCATAATCCTATAAATTGAACTCACTATTTAATGGCGCTACTAAAAAGTATACCTACAAAGGAAGTGAACTTGATTTCACTTTATATTTACTATGCTTATTATGGCGCTTAGCAGTTTCTGGAGCTTCGGTGTTTAATAAAACATCATCTATCTCTATCTCTGCGTAATCCCCCTCAGGAACATTAATACACTGGCAACAATTATCACATTGCTTCGTTGGATCAAGATCACAAAGATCGCACTCCCCACATTCAGTGCAAACACGATCTTCCAATAAACAGGGCTCTCCTAGGCTATTCAATTTCCAAACCTCCAATTAATCCATTATTAATTAATGATGCTAATAAGACTAAAATATTCCCGGACTCAAGATAAGCGATCTTGGGTCATCTGCCAGACCTTGCAGGGCAGCTTTTGAGCGCTGTTCAGCCCAAGCTTCATCAAGTAATTTGATAGTATCTCTATAACGCTCCTGGCTCCCTAACAGGACAAGTAACAAATCCCCGTCGGGTCTTGAGACATAAGAAACAAGACATTGTCCGGCTGCAGTCGTTGTCCCTGTTTTCAGACCTTGGTCTCCCGGATATATCTCGAGAAGACGATTAGTATTCTGCACGTAAGACTCACGAGATACCCCTTGTGCGTCTTTCCATTGAACATGAGCACTTGTTTGTTTAACGTATTCTTTGAGTGTATCATTATTAACAAATTCTCTTGAGATTTTACTAAGGTCATTGGCGCTAGTATATTGGTTGGGATCCGGCAATCCATGAGGGTTGGTAAAGTGTGTGTTTTGACATCCCAGACTAGCTGCATATTCGTTCATTTGCTGAGCAAAAGCTGGAATTGAACCACCTACTTTGACTGCTAAAGCTGCTGCCGCATCATTTGAACTGTTGACATATAAGGCAGTTAAAAGATCATGAACTGATATTTCATCACCCGGCCTCAGCCCAAGTCGTGAACCTTCAACATTCACTTCTGTACCGACTTTCACCATATCCGTCCCTTTTAAGTTCTTGACTGCAACAAGACCCGTAATAAGTTTTAAGGTACTTGCCGGGGCCCGTTGTACATCAGCATTATGCGCTTTTAAAATCTTATTGGTATTGGGATCAATAAGAACATAGCTTTCATCATCGGTTGATAGTTCAGCTGATGATGAACCTGCCATCATTGAATCAGAAGGTTGGGTCTGATCAATTGTTGATGTCATTAGAGAATTAGCGAGGGAATTGGCCCCAGCAGGACTAAAATAACGAAATCCAAAAATCGACATCACAATGAATGTGATAAGCAACATCATTTTCATCACTTTTCTGGACTTTCTTTTAGACTTTGATTTTGAAATACGATACTCCGGATGTTTCAATAAATTAACCCCTCTTTTGAAAAGACATGTCTCTTAATTTACTAAATTCCAATGTACTCTAAGCTTTTAAAACTTTTATACAAACAACGCTATTATAACTAATTTAAAGCATCGAGGCAAGCCAACTAGAGTATTGTTGTGAAATGAGACACCTAAGACTTCTCCTCTCTCTCCCACATATGCCACACTGCCAAAAAGGGATAGGGATTAGTCCATTCTCCATTCGGCAGTTCTATACCGAAATGAAGGTGGTCAGGTGTTGTTAAAGCATCTCCGGTATGTCCCATCCCTCCTATGAACTCCCCCGCCTCGATTCGTTCCCCCTTCACAAGTTTCGGAGAAATATACTGGAGATGAGCGTAATAATAATAATTTCCATCATCTCCGCGTACACCGACACGTTCGCCGCCTAGCCGATTCCACCCTAATTGTTCGATTTTCCCCCCACAACTACTGATGATAGACGTCCCTTCTTTTCCAAAGAGATCGGTTCCTTCATGTCTGCGTGCCCCACCTTCTCGATCTGCCCCATAACTATCTTCATACCAAGTGGTTCCTGCCACGGGAAAAGTATATTTATTAGGATGATAATATGAATATTCCCTTAGAATCTCACGATGTCTGCCAATTGCTTTTATCGTATCGGCGGGGAGCATACCCCAATTCAGGTCTGACATAGTGATATTATCCTGAAGTTGGTCAATAAGCATTTGAGCCTCATTTTTAGGGATTGTCGAATGGATTGCTAATAGATCCTCATAAGCGATATGCGGGGATTTCTGATTTTCTTGAACGCATTGTTTCACTAGCGAAGGAGATATGGTATTTAAATATGGATATACGTCTGGAGGAATGTTGGTTGGACTATGAAGTAACTGCCAAATGATTACTGCTAAAACAACTAAAAGACTTATCTGGGCCAATCCACTTATAAGTTTCAAGGGAATTCTCATAGATTTTATACCTGCTCTCTTTAAAAATTTCCAAACATAACGAACATTTGTTTGCACTTTGTTAGAATGAATGGTACAATATTCCTGAAAAGATGGGGGTGTTTTTTTTATGTACCCGGATTTATCTGCACGACAAACGAATATTTTGGAATTTATTAAACAGGAAATACGAAAAAAGGGATATCCGCCTGCCGTTAGGGAAATCGGCGAAGCTGTTGGGTTGTTATCAAGTTCTACTGTGCATGGCCACCTTCAGACCTTGGAGGACAAAGGCTACATCCGACGGGATCCCACCAAACCAAGAGCGATCGAAATTTTAGACAGTTCCAGTGAAGCTCTAGAAATGAAGAAAGTTGTCCAGGTCCCAATTGTCGGCCATGTAACTGCCGGCCAGCCTATTTTAGCTGTTGAAAACATCGAAGGAACCTTTCCCCTTTCTGCTGATTTTGTACGCCATGACAACATTTTCATGCTTCGCGTGCAAGGAGAAAGCATGATAGGAGCAGGAATATTAGATGGAGATTACATTATCGTTCGTCAACAAAGTGATGCCCGAAATGGCGAAATTGTTGTCGCCCTCATTGGAGATGAGGCGACGGTTAAACGGTTTTTTAAAGAAAGAACGCTTATTCGACTTCAACCTGAAAATCCATCAATGGAACCGATCTACTCTCAGGATGTTTCAATCTTAGGTAAGGTCGTCGGGGTTTTCCGTACTCTCTAATGATGTGAAGTCTCTTATTACAAAGATATGCACTATGAGAATGAGTTAACATTGATACTGTTAATTTAAACGAAAAATCTACACATAAGAATCTAGTTAGTCCGATCTTTTTGGGCATCCTTGTATGCAACGATTCCTGAACTTGACTTACATTAGATGACACGATAATTTCAGCTTAACTTGAGCATACATTAGAGGAGGTCTTTTCATGGCTATTAGTAATGAGGATTTATATAAGCTGGTTAGTAAACTTCCTGAAGAAACCAAGCAATCAGCCTATGATTTCTTAGAGTTCTTGACCGCAGGTTATACTCGGCCCGATTGGGACGAAATTGAAAATCGACAATCCTGGTGATGTCCGCAGAGGGCGAGAAGGAATCTTCCAGAAAGTAAATAACACTAAGTTAAGCTTCCTAACTAATATAAAAAGACCGGCTTTCAAATGAAAACCGGTCTTTTTGCTTGCATATCTTAACGAATATTTTATCTTGAGAGTATTTGATAGCAGATTAGGTTCGTGAGATTTTGCAGTTTTGTCTGTCCTGAAAACGCTCCAACCCTAAGGCGATCAAACGGTCAATCAATTCAGAATAAGGAATCCCTGTTGCTTCCCAAAGCTTAGGGTACATTGATATTTCCGTAAATCCAGGTAAGGTATTTATCTCATTAAGAAATATTTCATTTTGAGGAGTCACAAAAAAGTCAACTCGACCTAAGCCATTTGCTTCGACAGCACGGAAAGCTTCAATAGCCATACTCTGCAAGCTTTTAATGACTAAATCCTCCAGATTCGCCGGAATCAAAAGACTGGACCCAATATTAGAATACTTGGCTTCATAAGTATAGAACTCATGTGCAGGCAAGACTTCACCAGGAAGAGATGCTATTGGTGCGTCATTTCCTAAAACTGAGACTTCAATTTCCTGCCCAATGATCGTCTCTTCTACAACAATTTTTCGATCAAAGATGGCTGCTGTTTTTAAGGCATCCATCAACTCTTCGCGGTGATGAGCTTTCGAGATACCCACACTGGACCCTAGATTGGCAGGTTTCACAAAGCATGGATAGCCTATCTTCTCTTCAATCTTATTAAGACATAGTTCAGGTCCGTCAAGGAATTCTGATCTAAGGAGAGTAACATAGCGTGCCAAGGGCAGGTTTTTTTCCAGAAAGACTGCTTTCATCCGATCTTTGTCCATACCAAGGGAGGACCCTAATACCCCAGATCCTACATAAGGGACATTGGCCATCTCAAGTAATCCCTGGAGAGTTCCATCCTCGCCGTAGGGTCCATGAAGAACCGGAAAAATAAGATCAAATTTCCCCTGGTTTGGAAGTGGCCTGCCATCAATGGTCATAAAATGGGGATTGGTAGGATCAATGACCAAAGTCACTTGGATCCCCTCATTTATCTCAGGAAACCCATTCTTAATAATTTCTTCCGGTAAAACTCCCCAAAACCATTGCCCCTGTTTATTGATGCCAATTGTTTCTACACTGTAACGGTTTCTGTCTATCGCTTTGTAAATCGACTGAGCTGAGTTCAATGAAACCTCATGTTCACCTGAGCGACCGCCAAACAGAAGAACCACATTTTGTTTGTGATCATCCACAATGCCCCACCCTCTCTAATAAGTAATTAATAGTTAATTAAGTATGTGCTCACCAACCTATCTAGACCCCGATATTAAACAGGGAAAATCGGTTTAAGAAGCAACTATTAAAGTATATGCTTGAAAAAGAAAAAAGCTCCCGCCTAACGGGCAAGAGCTCCTATTTCATCTAAAGGCCAATAACGGAAAAGAGTTCTTCCTGTAATATTTTCAACAGGCAGGAATCCCCATTCTCTTGAATCAGCACTGTTGTTACGATTATCCCCCATAACAAATACAGAATCGTTGGGAACAACGATCGGACCAAAATCGTTGTTGGGTTTTTCTAAGAGATAAGGTTCGTTTAGACGTTGATCATTTAAGTAAGTGGTCTTGTTGCGTATTTCTACTTTATCCCCTGCTAAGCCAACAACTCTTTTAATATAGTCATCAGTGGCATGAGCACTCGGTGGCGGATGAAAAACTATAATATCTCCATGATTAATATGATCAAATCGTTTGAAGAAAAACTTGTCTACAATGACCCGGTCTTCCAGTTGAATCGTTGGGAGCATTGAACCTGTTGGGATTTTTCGTGCTTCAATCACATAGGTGCGCAATACCCAGGAAAGCGCGAAAGCAATGAGTACTATTTCTACCAGTTCTATAAAAAAACGAAAGGAACTTTTCGGCTTCTCCGAACTTTCCATAGTGCACCTCTTTCTACTCTACATATTATCATAGATTTTTCGATGTTTAAATGGAAGATTTATTAGCTCAGAAGTCCTTGTTGCCATAAATTCAGGGCTGCTAAGATGTTGCCCATCTGTATATAGGTGCAGGATATTCCCCCTTGTTGATAGACAACATAGGGCTCTCGCAGAGGTCCGTCTGCGGAGAATTCACTGGTTGAACCCTGAATAAAGGTTCCTCCAGCCATAATGATTTCATCTTCATAACCAGGCATTCCCGAAGGAATAGGCAATACATGAGAATCAATCGGCGACCCTTTCTGTAAGCCCTGACAAAAAGCGATCATCTTTTCCCGAGATCCAAGTTTGACGGCTTGAATAAGGTCCGTTCTCACCGTTTCTGGTTGAGGATGCACTTCAAATCCTAAAGCCCGCCAAAATGCCGCAGAAAAAACGGCACCTTTTATGGATTCAGAAACGGTTAAGGGGCTAAAGAACAATCCTTGAAAAAATAAGCGTTGCCATTCCAAGGTTGCCCCCATGTGCCCTCCCACTCCCGGAGCCGTCAAGCGTTGAGCGCTTAGTTCAACTAAATCTGAGCGTCCGGCCACATATCCACCAGTAGGGGCCAAACTCCCGCCCAGATTTTTAATCAGTGATCCTGCCATTAAATCCACCCCGATATCACCGGGTTCTTGAGTCTCTACTAATTCTCCATAGCAGTTATCTACAAAAATGATCAGCTGGGGAAAGTGTTTTCTGGCAAAGTCTACGAGTTCTTTCAACTGAGCTATCATCAGAGCATCTCTCCAAGTATATCCTCGTGAACGCTGAACCAAAAGCATTCGAGTCTTCGTTGTGATCTTCTCGCTAATTAGGGCATATTGTAATTTGCCATGGGAATCCAAGGGAACAGTATCATGAAATACCCCGAAATCCCTAAGACTCCCTTGTCCTTCTCCTCTAAGCCCAATTACTTCTTCTAATGTATCATAAGGGGTTCCGCTAACGGAAAGAACATGATCCCCAGGACGCAGCACACCAAATAAGGCCGAAGCAATGGCATGGGTTCCCGAAACAAACTGGCCTCGGACAAGTGCTGCTTCCGTACCTAAAATACGCGCAACTACACGATCAAGCACTTCTCGTCCCGAATCACCCAAGCCGTACCCCGTCGTTCCTTGTAAATGATAAGTTGCCACTCGTTCCTCTTGAAAAGCGTTTAAAACTTTTTCGTGATTCTTTTGGGCTATTTCTTGTAATGCAGGTAATTGACCAAAGAGTGCTTTTTCTGCCTCATCTACCGCATTGCTAATAATCTTTGGCCATTTAGGATTCGAATACAAACAACTTCCTCCTAATATTTGGTTGACGCCCACGAAGACACTGTCTTCGCACGTATTAGCATTCTTGCAGACACTGTCTTCCCACGGGTTAGCATAGCGGAGAAGCCTGCGAAGGCGGCCTTCTCAGTTGCCTTAGCTCAATAATGAGCTAAGGACCTTCCATACCGGCTTTAGAGAATCCCTGCGTATAAGGGATATCTTGATTGGATAAGGAAGATATTCAGCTAACTGATCCAGATCATCTTCAACCGTAACTTGGTCAACCTTATTTAACAAAGTAATCATAGGCTTATCCGCGCATTCCAGCTGATTTAGCACCTCTCGAACAGTTTCAGCGTGCTGAACCGCTTGCGGATGGCTTGCATCGACAACATGAATCAAAACATCTGCTTGCTTAACTTCTTCCAATGTCGCAATAAAGGCTCGTAGAAGTTGAGTCGGTAATTTCCGAATAAATCCAACCGTATCGCTCAAGAGAATTTCTAAAGAAGAGTCTATTTTAATACTGCGTACAATCGGGTCTAAGGTAGCAAATAGTTTGTTCTCTCCAACCGGTAAGTCTGACCGGCTGCCTGCTTGTTCCATGGCCATTTTCATGAACGTGGTTTTTCCGGTATTAGTGTACCCTACTAAAGCAACTATGGGCATACCGCTTTTTGTTCTTTGGCGACGTTGAACATCTCGGTGCTGCAACACTAGTTTTAATTCTTTGTCCAACTGGTTTATGCGATCTCGCATTCTTCTGCGATCTAACTCTAATTTAGTTTCACCAGGGCCCCGCGATCCTACTCCCGCACCTAAACGCGATAGAGCTTGTCCCTGTCCAGTCAAAAATGGCAAAAGATGTTTAAGTTGAGCCAATTCGACTTGAAGTTTACCCTCTCGAGATTGAGCTCTCTGAGCAAAGATGTCTAAAATCAATCCCGTTCGGTCTAACACTTTTAGCCCAGTCTCCATCTCCAAGGTTCGCGATTGTGTTGGAGACAGTTCATCATCACAGATCAAAACATTGGCTTCAGTTTCCTGTAAACGATGAATTAGTTCTTCAAGTTTACCACTTCCAAAATAACTGCGTGATTGACCGTAACGCCGCAGCTGGACCATTTGGCCTACCACATCTACTCCTGCAGTACGGGCTAGTTCTCGCAGTTCTTTCAAATCTTCATTGGTTTCTTGTTCACTGTCTTCCAGAGCGATTAAGAACGCAAGTTCTTTAACTTTTTGTGACGTTTCTATCTTAGTACTGCTTCCTGATCCAATCTTTGAAAGGTCATCAAGAGCATCATTATAGTCAAACTTATGCCAGTTTTGGGGAGTTAGGTTAACAATATAAGGGTCGTTCTCCTCTGTCCTAAAGGCGATTTGAATTCCAGTAAATTTCCCCTCAAGAACTCCGACGGAAGCCATGCTTTCAAGTCTAAGCGATTCCAAGGCACTATGATCTAAGGGACTCAGCTTAAAGTTCCCATTAGGATGTGTATGTATGCACCGCAGATGTTTTCCGATTGACCTGCCTTTAATAGGCGGGAGCGTTACTGTAGCATGACGACCTACCGCCGCGGCCAATAGGATACCGGCGCGTGAGAGATAGATGGCTATTTCTCGATTCCAAAGTTGAGTTAGGCGTATGAGCTCTTTAAGAATTTCAGGATGGATTAGTTCAGAACGTTCAGTCTTAATGTCCGCAAGTTTCTTAAGTTCTTGTAACTGACTTGCCCGAATACCTGACAAGTCTCCCGAAATATCCATATCCATCTTCATATTCACAGACTACCTCGTATTCTTAGTGTTAAAGTGCTTTTAAATTAGCACTCAATTGATCGCGTAGTTTTTTAGAAAACTTAACTATCCCCAAGGATGGCCGAATTTCCCTGATAAAAAACATCCTATAACTTTAGAAGATCTCAGAGATTTTCTAAGTTAATATCGACGGGTAAAATCTGGATGAGTTCTTCTCGGCTGGAACTTGGCTTTTGAAACAAGCGAACAGCCTGTTTTCGCACGGTTTTTTCTACGAGGTTTCGTACAAGCCGAGCATTTCCAGCATAGCGGTGAGAACTTAACAAGATTTGAAGATGGAAACGGAGGGTATCTTCAGCATCTGTTGTTAACTCATATTGCCGTGTTTTAAACATCAGTTTTCCGATAGCTAACAATTCATCGATAGTATAGTCCGGAAAATCAATATGTATGGGGAAGCGTGATCTGAGTCCTGGATTAGTTTGTAAAAACCAGTCCATTTCTTGACTATAGCCGGCTAAGATTAACACAAGATTATCTTTATTGTCCTCCATCGCCTTAACCAAAGCATCAATAGCTTCTTTTCCAAAGTCTTTTTCTCCCCCACGGGCTAAGGAATAAGCTTCATCTATAAATAGGACACCACCTAAGGCTTTCTTAAGTTGCTCTCGAGTCTTTTGAGCGGTATGTCCAATATATTCACCAACCAGATCCGCACGTTCACACTCGATTATATGTCCTTTTTGCAGAACTCCCATTTCTTTAAACAGTCGCCCGATCAAACGTGCCACTGTCGTCTTGCCCGTTCCGGGATTCCCTTTGAAGATCATATGGAGTACAAGGGGTTCAGCAATAAGTCTTTCATGAGTTCTTCGTTTTTGAATTTCTACAAAGGCTTGTAAATCTCGTATGAGACGTTTTACGATAATTAAGCCAATGTAGGACTCTAACTCATTCAGAATTTCGGCGACTTTATCTTTATCTTTATCCTTGTCTTTATCCCGGTCCTTTTCAATGGAAGAAGGATTACTTTTACGCACTCGTCCAATCCCCGCCATATCTGCTACGGGTGTATGTATTTGTTCGGTCTTGGGGGGCAAGGGAGTGTGAATAACCGGCGGCATTTGGTTGTCCGGACCAAACATTATTCTAATTGTCATAAGTACAGGCACCTCCCATCCTTACTACTATACGCAAGTAAAGATGAAAGGTGTCCAGTTAAACCTATTGTTATTATTTCCCTGTCAAGCTCTTTGCATAACGTACACGAGCCGTGTGATCTAAAAATTTCTTGCGAAGTCGGACGCTATTAGGGGTGATTTCAACCAACTCATCGTCGTTAATAAACTCTAAGGATTGCTCCAAGGATAATTCTCTGGGTTTATCAAGACGCAAAGCTTCGTCGGCTGAACTGGTACGCATATTTGTGAGTTGCTTTTTCTTACAGACATTTACTTCAATGTCTTGCTCACGTTTATTTTCCCCAACAATCATGCCTGCATATACATGCAGACCCGGGTCAACAAATAATGTGCCTCGTTCTTGAGCTGAATAAAGGCCGTAAGCGTTTGTTTCGCCCTCTTCAAAGGCAATCAGTGCTCCGCGATTACGTCCTGGAATATCCCCCTTATAGGGTTCATAACCCAGGAACATATGGCTCATCATTCCTTCTCCGCGTGTTTGAGATAAAAACTCTCCCCGGAAGCCAATCAGGCCTCGAGCCGGAATCTTAAATTCGACACGCATTTGGGTTTCCGAGAGGTTCGACATATTCGCCATTTCAGCCTTACGCTTCCCTAGGAGTTCCATAATAGCGCCTAAAGAACTTTCATGGAGGTCACAAATTAAAAACTCCATAGGTTCGCATTTGACGCCGTCAATCATCTTATAAATTACTTCAGGTTTTGACACTTGAAGTTCGTACCCTTCGCGACGCATGTTTTCAATCAAGATTGAGAGGTGAAGTTCTCCCCTGCCGGAAACCTGAAAACTATCGGCAGAGTCCGTCTCTTCAACTCGTAAGCTGACATTGGTCTCTACCTCTTTCCAGAGACGCTCACGTATCTTTCGTGAGGTTACAAAAGTTCCTTCTCGTCCAGCAAAAGGGCTGTTATTAACCATGAAATTCATGGACAAAGTAGGTTCGTCCACTTCAATAGTCGGTAATGCTTCCGGACTCAATGCACAGGCAACAGTTTCCCCAATATTGGCACTGGTCAAGCCGGTAAGGGCTACGATTTCTCCGGCCGAGGCCTCAGGAACGACTTCACGCTTTAAGCCGTCATAAATCATAACTTTACCAATTTTTGTACGTTCAAAACTTTCATCTCTTTTGATTAAGGTTACATTTTCATTTTGATGAATTGTCCCGCGAACGATGCGGCCAACAACAATTTTCCCTACATAATCGTCATAGTCCAGGGTGGTAACCAGCATTTGGAAGGGCGCTTCAAGATCTACAACCGGTGCAGGAATGTTCTCTAAGATGACATTAAACAGAGGGACTAAAGAGTCTGCCAAAGCATCATGTTCAAGTCCGGCTATTCCTGTCCGGGCGGAGGCATAGACGACTGGGAAATCTAATTGCTCATCATCTGCTCCCAGCTCAATAAAGAGATCTAAGACTTCGTCCACCACTTCGGCAGGTCGAGCATCAGGGCGGTCTATTTTATTAATAACTACAATCGGAACAAGCTTAAGTTCTAAAGCCTTTCGTAAAACAAAGCGTGTTTGAGGCATCGGCCCTTCAAAGGAATCAACAATGAGGAGTACCCCATTCACCATCTGTAATACCCGTTCAACTTCTCCACCGAAGTCCGCATGTCCCGGCGTGTCAATAATATTGATCTTTGTTCCTTGCCAGTGTACCGCAGTGTTTTTGGATAAAATAGTAATTCCACGTTCACGTTCTAAATCATTGGAATCCATAACGCGCTCAATTACTTGTTGATTTGCTCGGAAGGTTCCACTTTGTCTTAACATAGCATCAACAAGCGTGGTTTTCCCATGATCTACGTGAGCGATAATTGCAATGTTTCTTAAATTTCGAGTTTCCATAGTTGGGCTGAATTCCTTTCTTTCACTAAATAAAAACATATCACTTTAAGATATCATAGTTGAGTACTGAATTCAAGCATAAAGAACTAAGTTCGGCAAAAAACCGAACTTAGTCCTTCATGCTTTCAGGATTGTCCGTATTTAATAAGTATTACCTATTGATTCATTAAATTCCTTTAGCCGAACTTGATTCTCCTGCACTTGCTGCAGCTAAGTTAATCGGACGGATAGGCATTACGGTTGAAATAGCATGTTTATAAACCATTTGTTGTCTGCCTTCAAACTCGATGACAACGGTAAAGTTATCGAACCCTTTGATAAGTCCTTTAAGTTGAAACCCGTTAACCAAATAAATGGTCACAGGAAGGTTTTCCTTGCGTACCTGATTTAAAAAGGTATCTTGTAAATTGATGGGCGATTTATTCATTTATTTTCCTCCATCACCTTATTTTTCTACTTCTAATCTATTTTACACGAGATTGACAAGCTCTGCAAGCTTGAACCACGGACTCCAGTATTACGTTAAAATCAATTTCAAGATCATACCAACTGATTCTGGGATCTCGACGAAACCAAGTTAGCTGTCGTTTAGCAAAATGACGTGTGTCTCTCTGGAGTAAACGGAGCATTTCTGGTTGTGTCACAAGTCCTTTTAAGAACCAAATCGCGTGTCGATAACCAATACTTTGCAAAGGCTTTAAGGTTAGTGAATAACCTTCCCTCATAAGACCGAGAGTTTCTTCTATTAAACCTTGTGACAGCATTTCGACGCACCGTTGGTTAATACGTTCATAGATGAGATTGCGCGGTGCAGTTAATCCAATATATACAATAGATGGATCTAGGGTTTGATATTGATCATCTTTAAATTGACGTTGACTCGATATAGTTTTACCGGTTAATTCAAAGACTTCAAGTGCTCGAGTAATTCGCAAGACATCGTTAGGGTGAAGTTGCTCAGCTGTTTCAGGATCCCGTTTCTTTAGCTCTTCATGCAATAATAAGTTTCCATGTAATTCTGCAAACTCATTCCATTTGCAGCGAATTTCTTCACTGCCCTGTTGAGAAAAGTCATAGGGGTCCAGCAAGGAACGTATATAAAGCCCAGTTCCACCAACAACTATCGGAACATGTCCACGGCTCCTAATCTCGTCAATTAAAGAAGTGGCCATAACTTTAAACTGTGCCGCGGTAAAGGACTCTGCAGGATCAAGAAAATCAATAAGGTGATGTGGTACGAGTTCAAGTTCTGCCCTGGAAGGTTTAGCTGATCCAATGTCAAGTTTTTGATAAACTTGGACAGAATCCCCAGAAATAATTTCCCCACCGATCTTCTGGGCGAGTGCTAGACCAAGTGCTGACTTACCTATGCCAGTCGGGCCAATGATAATTACAAGTGGATACACCTAACCATCTCCATCAAATTATAATTACACCATAATCAACTGGGCTGTATTTTCCACCAAGGAGTATTTCAAATCCAAGACGTTGGAACTCTGAACTGTTTTTTCGTTCTTTTAAAACAACTCTGCGTCGCGCAATGCGGCATGCTTCTAAAATCGACTTATGTTCCAGCGGGCTATGGTTTGACCAGCTGTGTAAGGGTTGAATTGAGTCAGACTTTTTACAAGTATTGCGAAACATTGGATCAAAATAGACGACATCGACAGAGTTATCTGGAATACAACTTAAATAATCCCTGTGTTCCCCCCAGTATACTTTGATTCTTTGAGACGCTTGTGTTAAAGCGTACCATGTGTCTTGTTTATCCTTAGATATAGAGCCAGGGATGATCTTTGAGAAATGGCGCAGTCCATCTTGTACTATGGCGGCTAAAATCGGGGACTTTTCTATCGCTTGGACCTTCCCGCTTTTTCCGACAGCCCATGCCCCAATGAGGGTATCGGTTCCTAAACCCAGGGTAGCATCAATTAATGAGTCTCCGTCTTTTAACTGAGTTGCATCAAGATAACGGTCATATCCACCACGCAGAAGGTTCATCAGTCTAATGACAGCCATACTTGGATGAAAGGCTATTCGCTCCGACCCATTAAGCAAGAAAACTCCTCGTCTGGTAATCGTAAGCTCTGGCTGGTCCCCTTTTTCGCTCCGTGCTAAAGTCCAGTTGCACCCGGGTTGTCGAAGAAACCATTCCAGTCTTTCTTGAAGTTGGGAGTCAAGATGAGTTGTTCTTATAAGGATGGGGCTTTCACTAAGCATAGAGCCTCCAGTTTTTTTGCGTATTTAGTAGTATACCCTTAACACCAGACAGGCAAACTCCAGATAGTCTATCCGACAGGTAATCGCTGAAGATGACAAAGAATGCTAAACTTTAGACGGGTTAAAAACCTCGCCTGCCAAGCAGAGTGTTTTAGGTGCGATAAAAACGTTTTTCTAATTCCGAACGAGTCATTGTAACCATTGTAGGCCGTCCGTGTGGACAGGTATACGGATTTTCTGTGCGGCTGAGGCTTGCCATCAGTTGTTCCATTTCAGGCAAGCTAAGGGAGTCTTTCGCTTTAATCGATTCCTTACAGGCTAACATATAAATCCATTCTTCTAATATTTTATCAAACGTCGGCGGTGAATTTTTAAGTAGAACCTCTTCAATGAATTGTCGAAGCAAATCATCGGCTTGAAACGAACCTGTTTGAACGGGTACGCCACGCAGTAAATAAGTTCGAGAGCCAAATTGCTCTATAATGAATCCCATTTCATTTAAAATCCATAAGTTTTCTATAAGCACCTGCTCTTCTTGAAGAGAAAACTCCATGGGAAGGGGTATTAAAAGGGTCTGGCTGGCTTGTTCAGCTTGTCTGAACTCTCTCAGCAGTCGTTCATAGTTTACCCGCTCATGAGCCGCATGTTGATCGATCATTATAAGCACCTTACCATCTGTAGCCAGGATATAGGTGTTAAACAGTTGCGTCAACGGCCACATATGACTCAGAGATTCCGTAGATTCTGCATCAATCTGAGCGGTGGAACTTTCTTGAATGTCTAAATAATCCTTTACTGTCTCCGGTTCCCTTTGATATAAATTTATTTGATCATCCTTGTGTATTTCAGAGCTGGCCGGCATTTTTAAATCAGGCACAACAGTATCTGGAGATTTGTGAAGTATCTCGGTTTGATTAGTAAATTTGATTTTCGACTGTTCGTACGCATGAGGTTTATAGGACAGTTTAGAGTGAGTATCTGGCAAGCTTGGCGCTTCTGACTCACAAATGTCGATCTTTTTATAGGAGCTTGGTGACAGGGTTAAGGATTTAGAATTTTGAACCTCAGCTAAAGTTAAGGGAACCTGGGATTTAGGGGGGATTGAGGATTTAATTTGAATTGAAGGTAAAGGTTTACTCTTGATCAACCCCCGATAAACCGTTTCACGGATAAATTGGGTTAAGGCTTGCTCCTCCTTAAACCGCACATCCATTTTTGTAGGATGAACATTCACATCATAATCAGAAGGAGAAACAGTTAAATGCAATACCACGACAGGATGAAGCTTTACGGGTATGAGGGTATGATACCCTTCAGCCAGAGCACGACTTAAAATTGGCGAGCGAACTATCCGTCCATTGATCATAAAAAATTGCGCTTGTTTAGAAGACCGAACCAGGTTTGGGGGGCTGATAAAACCTGCCAGATGCCATTTTTCTTGTTGTTCGTTAATGGGAATGAGTTGGCGGGCAATATCATATCCCAGAACCGTACCTATGGCTTCCCGCAAATCTCCACGTCCTGTGGTTTGTAATACGACCTGTTGAGGGTGGGTCAAAGAAAAGGCGATATCTGGGTGGGCAAGGGCAATTCGTCCGATGGTATCACTTATTAGGCCAAATTCAGTTGGAGTGGATTTTAGGAATTTTAAGCGAGCGGGTGTGTTATAAAAAAGATCGCGTACGGTCACAGAAGTTCCTACAGGACATCCGATTTCTTTAAGCTCTGCTTCTTCCCCACCATGAAGGGTGAGACTTAATCCGGCAGCCTCATCGACTGGTCGGGAGGAAATTTCCAAGTGGGAAACAGAAGCAATACTCGGGAGTGCTTCCCCTCTAAAACCGAGAGTTTGCAAATGATTTAAGTCTTCGATCTGAGAAATTTTACTTGTCGCATGACGTATCACCGCCAAAGGCAAATCTGTAATTCCGATTCCGCTGCCATCATCCCGCACCCTAATTAAAGGTACTCCGTTTCCTTCGATAGTAATATCAATGTGTTTTGCACCTGAATCTATGGAATTTTCGACTAACTCCTTAACCACAGAGGCTGGACGTTCGACAACTTCACCGGCAGAGATTTGGTTTGCAGAATGAGCATCAAGAATATGAATAACCGGTGTCAAAACTCCATCAGTCCTTCTTTCCTATTCCAAAGGTATTGTTTATCATGCAATTGATTTTGTAACATTCCATTTGCAAAACCTTCATTTGGTTTTTGAAGATGATCCCATAGGTCGTAACCTGCTTGCTCACAAATTGGGCAGGCTTCGAAGGGAATTCGCACCAATATTGACGTTTCTGTATATCGTCTGCTTTCTATATAGACAGTTCCGGCGCAATTACTGCACTCTCGTACGTAATCATGTCGTGTTTCTTGGAAACCTTCTGTATCATAATAAACCGAATGGGGAATGGATATCCAATTCCCCTTAGGAAAATAGGGCTTGTTTTGAATTGTGAAACTTTGCTTGACTGTTTGCTGTTGCTTTTGAAGATCTTGAATATAAGGTTTCAAGGCAGCTAAAGTTAATGTAGTACGTTTCAGCTTCTGAGGTTCACGAACATGATGGTAGTCTTCTCCGGCAAGGGCAAGTAAGATGGCTAAGTTGACATATGGGAGTGCCCCTTCAATGGAATATCCCCCTTCGAGAACTGCTAAATCCGGTTGAAGGAGTTCAGTAATCCGTCCGTATCCCCTCGCAGTTAGATTCATTGAAGCCAGCGGATCGGTAAAATGGTTGTCTTGCCCAGCTGAATTAATAATGATTTCTGGAGCAAATGCCTGCAAGCGCGGCAACACCCAGTTTTCCAAAATGTAATGGTAGCCTTCGTCACCGGTGCCGGGCGGAAGTGGTATATTCAAAGTTTGATCCCAGGCATTAGGACCCCCTTTTTCATTAACGAACCCGCTTCCCGGATAGAGTGTGCGCCCATCTTGGTGGAGGGAAATAAAGAGAACATTAGGGTCATGGTAAAAGATATCTTGAGTTCCATCTCCGTGATGAACATCCGTATCCACAATAGCAATTCTTTTTTTACCAAAACGAGCTCTTAAATAGTTGACAAGAATAGCTTCATTATTTAGCGAACAAAAGCCGCGATTTCCCCATACCGTCGCTCCTGAATGATGACCCGGGGGGCGAGCCATAACAAAACCGTTGTCGATCTCGCCCTTCACTTGCGCTTCTCCCAGCAGAAGTGAACTTCCGGCGGAAATAAGATGGGGATCTAAGCTTTCAATGTGAGCTCCCGGACTAGGAAATAACGCCTGTGTTCTAAGCACATCTTTCATAGTGGCGACACGGGGAGAAAACTGCTTAATCTGTGGCAGGTCAAGAACTCCCTCTTCAAAAAGTTGCTCTTGAGTATAAAGGAGACGCTCCTCACGTTCCGGATGGGAGTCACCCAACGACCAATCAAAGGCAGGGAAAAATAAAATTCCTGTTCTTTTCATTCCTTTACCCTCCCAATCACTCCTGGCCGTAAATGGACGGCCCCACGGATAATTTGACCTACGGTTTGATAATTTTGAACAATAGGAAAGAAATCGAAGGGTTCCTTCTCCATATCTTGAATTTCAATTCCATAGTTTGCAGCTTGCTGTTGAACAAGAGTCTCCAGAAAACCCTCCACTTCGCGGTGAGGCCTAAGCGATCCTGTCCATTTCCCTTGTTCCCCGGTCTCTTCAACTCGATACTGTTTCATATAAGTGTCAAGATGAAGAGTACAATCAAAGGCAGGTCTGGCCAGAGCGGCTCCAAGGGCATTAGAGACTTCCGAGAAAGCTCCCAGTTGAACCGTTGTTTTTAGTCGTTTCCCCAAAGCCGTTGTGATTCCCCTGGCACCCCCGCCACTGACTATGGTATTAAACTCCTTGTTTTCATGAGGATGAAGGACCTCCCAAACTTTGTAGGCCGGCTCCTCTTTCCACTCTCGCTTAAGTGAATCGACTGCTTCCGCAATTCGGTCAACTACCCTGTCGATAATCTCAGCAGCCAGATCATGGAGGAGCTGTGGATTTCTCTGTTCAGGTGGCAATAGGGAGGCCAGCCCTTCTTCCGCCAGCTGTTCATCCCCATAATCAATAAGCTTAAGATAACGCATGGCATCCGTGGGAGTTGGTCTGTCACCACCCAGACAGCAGGCAGGACCAAGTCGATATTCTTCTATGACAAAGCCCTGATCTTTAGTACGGACAACAGAGTCCCCCCCCACTGGAATAGAGCGAACTGCAAGGGAACGTACAAGGGTTGAAAAACCACCTATTTGAGCTCCTTTTGAACTAATTAAGGGGGCTCCGGAAAGAGTAAGACCAATATCTGTCGTTGTACCTCCAATATCAACAATAATCGAAGAAGCATTCGGGCTGGTTTGGGTCAGCGCAGAAAGAACACTGGCCGCCGGTCCGGAATAAATGGAATCAATCGGCCGTATCTTGGCTAGCGGTAAACTTCCACCATCAGCTTTTAAGATGTAAATAGGAGCTTGAATGTTCCGAGCGCTTACGGCAGTTTGCAGTTGTTGAGCAAATTGGTGATATAAATCGGAAACGCCCAGATTAAGGTAAGTTGTTAGACTGCGACGATAAAAATTAGCCTGTCCCCACTCATGCCCTAGGGCCAAGGTTAATGAGGGATTGTGCTCTTTCAGGTAAGCAGCCAGTTGTTCCTCATGAAGACGGTTTCGGTGGGAGAACTTTCCTACAATAGCCGCGTGAGATATATTATCTCTTTGCAATTGGAGTTTATCCCATTCTTTCTCATCGGGGGCCTCAATTTCTCTGCCCCTAAAATCCATTTCTCCACTGAGTTCTGTGTAGCTTACTGGCCAAGGAAGGGCATCGATTTTCATCCCATTTCCCGAGAACAAAAGTAATTTAACCGGGGGAATTCGGTTTTGCAGAACCGCATTTGTTACCAGTGTGGTACTTACCGTGATTTGGTTAATCTCCTGTTCATCTGAGATCTTTAAGGTATCAAAAGCATTCATGAGGGTTTCTACTAAGTTATCAGACTGGGTGGGCACTTTAGCTGTCTGTTGGATTCGGCCATGGTGAAAATACACGGCATCAGTATAAGTACCTCCCACATCAATACCTACTCGATTAAACATAAGTTACCCCCTTAATCGATGTTCGTGGTTCGAAATTCGTTGTTCGATCTATAAGCACGAAAACTAATTTCGAACTACGACTGAAACTGAACTTGAAATATGGACTAGGTCCACTAACATGAAATCTCAACCCTGATTTCCTATTTAGGAATTCAAACTTCGATCTTCGAACCACGAACTACGAGTATCCTACATGGTTTCTGCAGATTGTATACGCTCACGTATGTCAAAGAGATATTGAAGAGCTTGGCGTGCAGTCATATCTTCCAAGGGAAGCTTCTCAATTTCTTGCAAGAGTGGATGTGTTTTGGGAACATCAAAAAGGGTAAATTGAGTGATAACCTTGGCCGGGGCATCTTCAGTATGAACGGGTTCGGAGGACTCTAATTCTAAAAGTAAGGATTTGGCACGCTGAATTAACTCTTGCGGAAGACCAGCCAGACGAGCTACTTGAATACCATAACTGCGGTCTGCACGGCCAGGCAATATTTTGTGTAAAAATATGATATCTTCCCCACGTTCCTTCACACCTACATGAAGGTTAAAAAGACCGGAAAAATCATCTTGAAGTTGAGTTAATTCATGATAATGAGTTGCAAAAAGGGTTTTAGGGTTAAACTCGGGATGTTGCACCAGGTGTTCAGTCACCGCCCATGCAATACTAAGCCCATCATATGTAGCAGTCCCTCGTCCGATTTCATCTAAAATGATCAAGCTGTTACGAGTGGCATATTTCAGAATGTGGGCTACTTCTTGCATCTCAACCATAAAGGTGCTTTGACCGGCTGTTAAATCATCGGATGCCCCAACCCGTGTGAAAATACGGTCAACCAGTGTAATACTGGCCTTTTTTGCGGGTACAAAAGAGCCAATATGAGCCATTAGAACAATTAACGCGACTTGACGCATGTAGGTGGATTTTCCAGCCATATTTGGACCTGTGATGAGAGCTAAATGCTGACTTCCGGACAAATGGGTATCGTTAGGAACAAAGCCACCCTGTTCAATCATTTCTTCGACAACCGGGTGTCGGCCTTCAGTAATAAGAATCTGTCCATCAGTTTTGATTTGGGGACGAACATAATGATTGCGAACTGCCACTTCTGCCAAACTAACGAAAACATCAATTTCCGCGAGTACTTGAGCCACCTGAATGATTTTTTTAGTATTGGCTCTGACCTCTTCTCGAAGAGCTAATAGAAGTTCATATTCAAGATCCTTCAGCTTTTCTTCAGCACCTATGATTTTCAGTTCATATTCTTTGAGTTCGGGCGTAATAAACCTTTCAGCATTGGACAGAGTCTGCTTGCGTTGATAGTCACTAGGAACAAGATGAGCATTAGCATGTGTAATTTCTATATAATAACCAAAGACTTTATTATACCCTATCTTTAATGAACGAATTCCCGTACGTTCTCGTTCGGCATTTTCTAACTGGGCTAACCATTCTTTACCACCCGTCGCAATCTTACGTAATTCGTCTACTTCTTTAGAATACCCTGTTTTAATAATATTCCCTTCTCGCAGGGAGAGTGGAGGATTTGGATTAATGGCATTCTGCAATTTAGTAACGAATAGATCAAGTCCTTTAAGATAAGGAACCTTGATTTTGAGAGTTTCAAAAGAACTTGACGTAAGAATCATGCAAATATCCGGAAGCAAAGCTAAAGTCTGGGTCAACGACAATAAGTCCTTTGCATTAGCAGTTCCATAGGACACTTTTCCCATTAAACGTTCGAGATCATACACTTCGGAAAGAAGTTTTTGTAAATCATTGCGAAAAAATGAGTCTGCTATTAATTCTTCAACTGATTTAAGTCGTTCTTCTATTTCAACTTGCTTAAGCAAGGGCTTGTCTATCCAATGCTTTAAGAGTCTTCCACCGAAGGCTGTTTTGGTTAGGTCCAGAACAGAAAGCAGTGTTCCTTTCTTACTGCCCCCTCGAAGGGATTCTGTGAGTTCCAAGTTGCGACGCGTCCATTGATCAAGAAACATCCAACGCTCGGAACGATATGTTTTGATTTCAACAATATGGGTAGGATCAACCCCTGGCATGGTCTCCAGTAAGTAGTTCCATAAACCGGCGGCAGCTTTGGCAGCTATGGGGAATTCCTGAAACAATGACTCTTGTCGTTGAAAATGATCGCGCATAGCCTGACCGCCAAAAGTCTTTTGTTCGCGGACGGTACAATAATAGCCTATCCAGAGTTTAGGCCTTTTCAGCAGTTCAGGTGGCAGAAGGAGTTCAGCAGGGTTAATCCTAGAAACTTCAGTAAGAAGTACATCTAGGTCAGCAGTTTGGAAAATAGCAAACTCACCTGTGGATAAATCCAGGAAGGCTAACCCCCATTGTTCATGGTAATATACACTGGCTAAATAATGATTTGAACGTTCGGAGACAGACTCTGTCAGAGTGCCGGGGGAGACAATACGAATAATATCACGTTTGACAATTCCTTTAGAATCTTTAGCGTCTTCAACTTGTTCGCAAATCGCAACTTTATTGCCGGCCTTAACTAGTTTTGATAAATAATTATCTAAAGCATGATAAGGGACCCCACACATGGGGATACGTTTCCCTTCTCCTGCATCTCTTCCGGTTAAGGCGATTTGTAAAATCGGTGCCGCGACTTCAGCGTCTTCCCCGAACATTTCATAAAAATCACCTAATCGAAAAAATAGAATTGCATCCGGCGCTTTATCTTTAATAATTCGGTATTGTTGCATCATTGGGGTAGTCATATTTGTCTTCTCCCCTTTTAGATTCAATTCTAAGCAGGCCCTGGTTTCCGGCCAGTATCAAAAAAGGGAAGAGCTTAGCATTAGCCCTTCCCTTTCCCAAGTATCGGTGGTTTAGCAGGGATTAGTTCCCGCAACCACAGCCTCCGCTTCCACAGCCTCCTGGATTACACCCGCCGGAATCACAGCTGTCATCTCCACAGGAACAACCGTCTGATGTCCCAGCAATAGCACCAGCTAGAATAGCATTAACACTATCTAACATTTCCGTGAATTTGTCTTGCGCTTGCATATAAGCAGCAATGGAAACATTTGCTTCTACTTTAGCTTCAATTTCATCCACTGCATTTTTATCAGCTTCAGAAGGCTCTTCACCACTTTGTTGTACTTCCATAAACCGCTCTTGAGCTTTCTGTAATTCTGCAATTAATTGTTGTGCTGAAGGGTCAGCAGCCATTGCATCTTCCATAGTGTGTAATTCAGAAAGCTCGGAACTTCGAGCAATGGCATCCGCCAAGAGTCGGGCATTTTCAATAATTTCATTTGTCATAGTGTATCAACACCTCCGAATATTACATTCTACATAGAACAGCATGATTCCTGCTTATAAATTGCATGCTTAAACAAATTCTACCCTTCTATTCCTCAATGTTCCCCACCAGGGTCCAAGTTCCTGCTTCAGTGATCCGAATATTAACCAAAGATCCGACAAATTCCGAGGGTCCCTTAAAAACAACAAGTTCATTTCCGCGGGTTCGCCCGACTAAGCGCTCTGGATTTGTTCTGCTGGGACCTTCAACAAGAATCTCGTAGGTTTTCCCGATCATCTCTTCACGCCATGCTAAACTTTTGACGTTCTGAACACTCATTAGTCTCTGCAAACGTCGCTTTTTAACATCTAGAGATATTTGATCCTCCATTTCGGCTGCAAGGGTGCCCGAACGTTTTGAATACATAAAGGTGAAGGCATGGCTATAATGAATCATGTTCATTATTTCTAAGGTTTGCTCAAAATCTATTTCGGATTCGCCTGGAAAACCAACAATTATATCTGTGGTCAAGCTTGCCTTGGGCAAAATTTCATGAATCTTATTAACTCGACTAAGGTAGTATTCCCTGGTGTATTTCCGATTCATGCGCTCTAAAATGAAATTACTGCCAGACTGTATGGGAAGATGAAAGTGTTCGCAAAGTTTATTCCCACCAGCCACAGTTTCAATCAGTTTATCCGATAAATCCTTAGGGTGTGAAGTAATAAAACGGATTCGCAAAAGGTTTGGTATTTGATCTACATCATGAAGTAAATCCGCAAAGTCATAGACCGGAGAAAATTCCTTGCCATAGGAATTAACATTCTGACCAAGTAACGTTACTTCTCGGCATCCACTGGAGACAAGGTCTGTGATCTCTTGAATAATCTCCTCTGGTTTACGGCTTCTTTCCCTGCCACGAACGTGAGGAACAATGCAATATGAACAAAAATTATTGCACCCATACATGATATTTACATTTGCTTGCAACTTGCCTTTCTCTGCTTGCGGGGTGGATTCCAACGGCATTTTTGGTTCTTGCCATACTTCCGCAACTTTCGCTCCCTGCTCAGCTTGATGCAGGAGAGCCGAGAAATCATGTAAATTATGGGTTCCCGCCCAAATATCAATATGGGGGGCTCGTTTCTGCAGTCGCTCTAGGGCCCCGGGTTGCTGAACCATACAGCCACTTATGGCTATCTTTAAGTTAGGATTTTTTTCCTTTAGCTTTTTTAGCTCCCCTATTTTTCCGAGTATTTTATTTTCAGCACTTTCTCTTACACAACAGGTATTTATAATCACTAAATCTGCATTGAGAAGATCATCAGAACTCGTATACCCTTCTTGTCTAGTGATCTGGGTCAATGTTTCAGCATCTCGTTCAGACATCTGACAGCCGTAGGCCAGTGTAACAACTTTTTTTCCTTTATCCTTATCCAAAGAATTTTTCAACTCCAAATCAACCTTTAATTCCTAATATCATTATAATAGTTTATTAAGACAAGAACAATTATTTATTAATTATGACAGCAAAAGTATTATGCACTTTCTCTATAGATTTTATAATTATATGACGTACAAAAAGTTATAGTTTATCAATTCCGAGACACCCACTTCAAGTGGGTGTTCCTTATTCTACTTTGGTGGGGGTAGACTCCCCCACCGAAGTCTTGATGTTCAGCTTTAGCTGAGGGAGTTCACTATGATTTTCTCTTCTTGAGCGCCTTACTTGCCTGCGCCAATAGCGAGTCTTATTCCTTTTATTATTTAAGGAAACGATTAAGAAAAACACGCCGGACAGAAGTATCGTTCCAACAATCCAAGTGGAAAAAGGGGAACCTAAGGTTTTCTTACCAGGGTCTGGTTGAACCGATCTTGAGGCTACTAGAGGAAAGGTATCTAAGTGAGTATCCCCATCAAGAATTTCTACTTGCGCAACTGCTTGTCCCTCTTCAACAGAGGTTAATTGGCTGTCAGATAAGGGAGATACCCGGAGATTAAGCATCTCCTGCTGTTCGTTTACTTTTTGGGTCATATAGATCGGTCGGTCAATAATTAGATCTACAGGCTGATCATTAACTGAAATTGAAGAAATAGCAGTTCCCGCAGGTTTAAACGTCTTTGTGTCAAACTGAGTAAAGCCATATTCAAACATCTTTTGCATATCAGTGTAGATCTCACTTCCCGGCGACTTTAAAATCACACCAATAAGATGTCGTCCGTCTTTTGTAGCAGAGGCAACAAGACAATTCTTAGCTGCTTCAGTATAACCTAGCTTGATTCCATCAATGGCAGCGTCTCGCCATAAGAGTTTATTTTGGTTTACCATTAAGACTGGAACATCCGGCTTTGATCTTGAGATAGGTTGTGTTTTCGTGCGAACAAACTCTGCAAAGATAGGATTTTGATAAGCGGCACGGGCAATAAGTGCCAAATCATGAGGGGTTGTAAGATGTCCGGTTTCAGTTAAACCCGTTGGATTAACAAAATGAGTCTGAGATGCTCCTATTTCAATGGCACGTTGATTCATCATTTCGACAAAGTGGGGCAAGTCCTTACCCACATGCTCTGCAAGAGCAACTGCTGCATCATTGGCTGAATTTAACAAGGTCGCGTAGAGAAGGTCTTTAAAAGCCAGTTTTTCCTCAGGCTCAAGGTATATTTGTGTACCATAAACCAGTTTATTGTTTAACATGGTATCGCTGGCAGTCACAATATCGTCAAAATTTCCGTTTTCAACTGCTAAAAGTCCGGTCATAATTTTAGTAGTGCTGGCCGGAGCCAACTGCTCATCTGGATTTTCCATAAAAATAGCTTGTCCAGACATTACATCAATCAAGTAGGCCCCTTCTCCGCGTACATCCGGCGGCAGAGAATTTTCGGCATAAGCAATGGGCGTAAAACTCAACATAATAGAAAACGAAAGTATTAAAGCACTAATAAATTTCACCGATGTCTGCCTCCTATAAAAAACAAAAATAATAGATTGGAATTGCATAGCCTACCTAATAACCAAACTTATAGAAGACTTGGTTGAAACCAAATCTTCTAGCAATGAAAAATATCGCGGAGAAAAAAGGGACACTCCCCTAAGTAATTATATTATTTCAGACAAGAATAGAAAAGAGCCAGCGTTCCGGGTCCAGTATGGCTGCCAACAACACAGCCGATTTCACTAATCCAGATATCTTTAACTTTAATGCGTTGGTGAATTTCCTCAATTAAAATTTGAGCTTCATCAAAACAAGCTGAATGTGATATTCCTATCACTTGCTCTTCAGAATTAACAATTTCTTGTTCCATTACATCAACTAATTTGCGTATAGCCGCACGTCGAGTACGAACTTTCGCAAAGGGCTCAATCTTTCCTTCTGGGGTAATATGCAAAACAGGTTTAACATCAAGTAATCCACCTATAAATCCTGCTGGTTTACTAACCCTTCCCCCTTTAACGAGATATTCAAGAGTATCTAAGGTAAAAACGTAGCGTATGTGTTTGCGATATTCGAGAATAGTATTTTCTGCCTCTTCCCATGACGCCCCAGATTTCAAGATGTTCTGAGTGAAAAGAGCCAACAACCCATAACCAAATGAAGCTCCTAAGCTATCAATTACGTGTATTCGTTCGGGAGCTGAGGTCATCTCACGCATCATTCGAGCTGTCGCAACTGTTGAACTTAAACCTGAAGAAAGATGAATTGCTGCCACATCGTGACCTTCAGACAAGATCTTTTCATATGCTTCCAATAGAGTATTGGGATTTGGCTGAGATGTCTTAGGCAATTCCTTAAAAGTTTCAAATTTGGCGTAAAAGTCTTTTGTTTGTAGGTCTACTCCTTCTAAGAAGGTCTTACCGTCAATATTTACGGGCATAGGAACCGTAATAATGCCTGCATCATTTGCTTTGTCTAAAGGGATATCAGCCGCACTGTCAACAAGTACTTTGAAGGACATGCTACACCTCCTACAAAACGATACATGTTAGTTTAACATAATATTATTCTGGATGAACTAGGATTATCCTGCTATTATCGAACAAAAAAATAATGCCCATCATTCCGATGAGCAAGATTTCATAATTATTAAAATTCTAAACACATGTTAAGAACGAAATTCACCTTTGTTCAAGATGCTAACTGTTGAATGATTGCATGTTGTCCAAGGATTGCCATTAGTTTTGAAAGTTCTTGCTTCTTTACTACCCGATAATTCACTTCTTCTCCTTCAATCCACGTAACAAGAAACATACAATCCCTCCTCTTCTCATCTTGTATTATGTATACATAATACCATGAGTTAAGTAGAAATACAATCATATATCATAGTACCATTATAAAGTTTTCTTATCTTGGAGTAGGAATAGAGGCTTCTTGTTTTTCAAATACAGGTTGTAAACTTTGCCATATTTCGTATTTACGGACATCTGCCAGATGACCTTCTTTGTTAAGAAAAACGTGAACGGTTTTTCCTTCTGTTAATAGCCTCTCATCACAATATATGAGATAAGTAAAGGTTATACTTCGGGAAGTCATAGTTTCAATTTTCGTAACTACAGTAAGTTCATCATCATAATGAGCGGGTTTACGATAACGGCAATTTGCCTCTACCACAGCCAGACTTAAACCTTGTTTCTCAAACTCTGTATACGGGAGGTTTAACACTCTGAATAATTCTGATCTTCCGACTTCAAACCAAATTAGATAATTAGAATGATAGACAACTCCCATTTGATCTGTTTCAGCATAACGAACACGCAGATTAGTTTTTGAAGATAATCCCATTTAATGACCCTCTTTCAAATAGTCTTAGTTTGAATAAGTAAATAGTTTAGCTACCATAGTAAAGAATTTGTAGATATTCTTACTGCTATGTTATAATGTGCAAAAAATCTTCTCTGCCAGCGATTAAAAAGGAGGATCTATCCTTGAGTACTTCACCCTTGCAAATATTTATCGAACGTATTAATGAGCTGTCTAAAAAACAGCGGTCTGTTGGTTTAGAAGAATGGGAACGGGCCGAACAAGAAGCATTGCGCCAAGAGTATTTATCATTTATTCGGGAACAAGTTAAAGATACCCTGAGCAAAGTTCAAGCTGAAGAGGACCCCCCTATTCAGTAACCACCATGGAGCAAGTATCGCCTTGCTCTTATTTTTATGTAATTCGACAATAAAGTATTTGATACCTTTAAGTAAATATTAATTCTCAGGATCTTCAAAATGTATTTGTTTTAACCAATAGGCAAATAATAAGTAGGATAGATAATCTATTTTAAGGAGGAGGATCATCTTTGCCGGAACGAATTATTAAGTACGGAGGAGTAAAATTTCGAAATCTTGTTCCCCCTGTGAAAATAAACCGTTTTGTTAATCGTTTACCCCGCAATAAAAGAGAATCACTCTTCGAGATTGCCAGTGAGTTACAGAATGAGGGGCTGATTAGAGTATTTAATGACAGGTCACAGAGTACAATTGATAAAGATACTATTGATAATCAAATGACGAATACAGGTAATTTTGATCACGATATCCCAGGGCTTAAAAGGAAGGTAAAGGATTCACTAACCCAGCCTAAGTAAAGCTATGAAATTAATTAATCGCCATGCGTGGCGCATCCGAATAAACGCGAATAGTCCATGGACTATTCGCGTTTATTCTTATTTTATCCCTTATTTAACACGAAACAAACTATACAATTTAGTTATAGGATGCTCACTGAACCCTCATACATCATGCCTGTTAAGGCATCGACTGTCAAAGTCTGCCCGTCTTCAACCTTGGAAAAGGCATCTGCAGCACCAACAATCGTCGGAATCCCATACTGTAATCCTGTGATAGCAGCGTGTGAAGTCAAACCGCCCTCTTCAACAACTAATGCTCCCGCACGCGAAATTAAGGGTACAAAACTTGCATCTGTTGACAATGCAATTAAAACTTCCCCATCGTTAAAAACTTCTTTCTCCGGGAATTGAACTTTGCGTGCTAATCCTGAATAGGATCTGCGTCCAATTCCAATCCCCTTAGACAAGATATTGCCCATTACTTGCACTTTTATCATATTTGTAGAGCCTACCTTGCCAATAGGGACACCGGCGGTAATAACAACGACATCGCCAGCGTGAATATAGTTTTGATTTAAAGATGTATTGACCGTGACTGACAACATTTCGTCTGTTCCAGAGCTTTCGGGAACTAGAATGGGTTGTACCCCCCATTGCAAAGATAGCTTTCTTGCGGTACTGGCAAATGGGGTTGCAGCAATAATCATGGCAATTGGTCGATACTTTGAAATCATACATGCCGTCAACCCAGAATGAGTAGGCGTCAGAATCGCAGTCGCCTGCAGGTCTTTTGCTATGGTGTAGCTGGCAAAACTGATCGCTTCGGCAACGTTAAGCTGAGTATAACGCGAGGATACATTATTTAGACAGGTCTTTTCAGTACGCTTTGCCAGCTTATCCATCATTTGTACTGCTTCAATAGGATATAGGCCCGCAGCAGTTTCACCCGATAACATAATAGCATCCGTTCCATCCAAAATTGCATTAGCAACATCACTTGCTTCTGCTCTTGTAGGCCTTGGTTGGCGTATCATGGAGTCTAACATTTGAGTGGCGACAATAACAGGTTTACCAAGTAAATTACACTTACGAATCATTTCCTTCTGTCTAATAGGGACTTCTTCCACCGGAATTTCAACTCCAAGATCTCCTCGGGCAACCATGAGGCCATCAGCTACTTCAAGAATGTCATCTAAGTTATTGATTCCTTCCTGGCTCTCGATCTTAGCAATAATATGGACATCTGCTCCCATTTCTTCAACAACCCTGCGGACGTCCAGAATGTTTAGTGCTTTACGTGTAAAAGAAGCCGCAATAAAGTCAATCCCTTGGGCGATGCCAAAACGAATATCTTCAATATCTCTTTCTGTGACAGCAGGCAGGTCTATGTGTGCATTTGGTGTATTAACTCCTTTTTGAGATTTAAGAATTCCGCCATTTCTAATGATAGTTCGAATAATTTCCTTGTCCACGGAGGTAACTTCTAAGTCAAGCTGGCCATCATCTATCAGAATATGGCTGCCGGGCTGAATTTTCCGCCATAGATCAGTATAGGTGATTCCAACCCTTTGCTGATTTCCAAGGCTAAGGTCTGTGTCTAAAATAAACTCTGATCCATTAATCAAAGTAATTCCTTCTTCAGGAACCTTTCCGGTACGTACTTCCGGCCCTTTAGTGTCCAGCAGTATCCCCAAATGTTTTCCGAATTTAGCCGCTTCCTTCCGTAGAGTCACAATTCTGCGGCTGTGTTCTTCGTGGGTTCCATGGGAAAAATTCAGTCGAGCAACATCCATCCCAGCTGCTAGAAGTGCTTGAACCTTTTCTTCAGACTCACTTGCCGGACCAATGGTACAGACAATTTTTGTCCTTCTCATACAACAACCTCCTTCTAGCTTACAAACCTTTTGTTACAATAAGCTTCACGAAATCTAAAATCCGATTTGAATAGCCCCATTCATTGTCATACCAAGCTAAAACTTTAGCCATTCGATCTCCCATCATCATGGTTGATAATCCATCTACAATAGAGCTGGCTGGGTTGCCATTGTAATCGTGAGAAACTAAAGGCAATTCGTTATATTCGAGGTAGCCTTTCATCTTCCCATTAGCAGCTTGCCGTAAGGCAGCGTTTATTTCATCTCTGGTTGTTGGTTTACTTAAATTAACGACAAAATCAACCAAAGAAACATTCGGAGTTGGCACTCGTACAGCAAGTCCATTTAATTTACCATTTAATTCAGGTATCACAAGGGTAACAGCTTTAGCTGCACCAGTGGTAGTTGGGATCATCGATTGATAGGCAGCTCTGGATCTGCGCCAGTCTTTATGCTCTAAGTCTAAAATTCGTTGGTCATTAGTAACAGAATGGGTGGTCGTCATCATCCCTTGTTCAATTCCAAAGGTATCCAACAGAACTTTAGCTACTGGAGCAAGACAATTGGTTGTACAAGAAGCATTAGAAACCACATGATGTTCTGCGGGATTATACAGATTTTCGTTAACCCCCATTACGATGGTAATATCTTCGTTTTTTGCCGGTGCAGAGATGACGACTTTTTTAGCCCCAGCAGTAAGATGCTGAGCAGCATCATCACGTTTTGTGAATCGTCCCGTTGATTCAATGACAATATCAACTCCAAGTTTACTCCAAGGCAAGTCTAAAGGATTTTTTTCGGCGAAGATGTCAATTCGTTTTCCATCAACGAGCATTGTGTGTCCATCTATATCTACTGAATTGGGAAGGACACCATGAACTGAATCATACTTAAATAAATGGGCTAATAAATCCGGACTTCCTAAATCGTTAATGGCAACGATTTCAAATGGAAGAGTTTGATTTAGCGATGCTCGAAGTGTAAGCCTACCAATACGCCCAAACCCATTTATTGCTACTTTAATACTCATATGTTTAACCTCCTCATAATAATCAAAGATATAATATGTTCATGGTAAAAATAGTTACTCTCTTTTAACTCTATTCTGTGGACACTAATAAATCCCTGCTCCCCATTTGTATTCCTTCACAGAATTTTCCACATCGCCTTTCATTATCAGAGTTTCTATAAGAGTTTCATCAATATTGATAGTTAGTTTACCATCTATACTTCCCTAAAAAGAAAAAAACTTGCAAAGCCAAGGGCTGCAAGTTTAAATTAATAACTTAACTTTACAGAAGAGCTATAATATAGATTTAGGTTGGCTTTTTACAACTGCAATTGCTTCATCTTCAACGTAAGATAGGATTTTTTCAAGTACTGACATCAGTTTATTCTCAACCCCCGAGAAGTTCATAGCCGGCACATAGTAGGTTTCCAGTAAGTCATGAGTGGCCTTCGCTTTCTCAGAATTCTTAAGTGCTCTTGTTATATGTTGGTTAACTCGAATCTGACAACCCCGAATTTCATCGCCACAGTTTTTAATGAGCTCAGTATTATTAAGGCTTTGCTCGAAATTCAAGGGGATAACTTTGCCCTTAAAATTAGGAGTGTAAGCGTAGGGCTCACAATCAATGACCAAAGCAGTTTTAAGATCCGGAAGAATAATAAGGTCCAGTTGCTCGGGGTCAAGAGTATTATGGTAATATTCGATACTTAATCCATAGATTGCAGCCCGCTCCGCGATTCTGGAGAGGAAGGTTGACTTACCTGTTCCAGGTTGCCCTTGTAATATGTAGAGCGTCTCAGTTTTATTTAGCAAAGTATCTATAAACTGGGTTTTTCCTTGTGGAGTATGACCCCAGGCAAATAAATGTCGCTCTGTACCATGATTACTTGATGAAGCTTTAAAAATTTCTTTTTGTATCTTTAAGGTCAGTTGATTGATCTGACTCCAATCCTGGTATGTTGATATATAGTACTTCCATTCAGCTAAGGCAATTTTTGCTTCCTTTAAAGCGAAATAAGCTCTTTGAAAATAGCTTGTGACTTTCAAATTACAGTCTATGATATTTTCTCTTGATTTCTTAATTATATCTTCCTTCCAGTATTCACCGAGATTAATTATTTCATCTACAGCACCTGGATTCTTCGGATCCACAATATGGGGCGCTGTTCCGTCCAGTAAGCCAATCTTAAGTTCAGGAATGACTAGCCCATCAATAGATCCGTTGTCTGACGAACAACAATGGTACTCAATATCATACCCCCGGTCTAACATGGATTGACCAATCTTTTTCATAAATGATGATTTACCTACGCCGGGTCCCCCTTTAAGGACAAAGATGTGGTTAGCGTTTTGTTCAATCATATAATGGTAAAATGAATAGAAACCTTGTGATGTTACTGCTCCAGGAAATACCTTCTTAATATGTGCATTCGACATATAGTATACTCCTCCTTTATTGCATCTGCATAACATTCCTATTCAGATAGGCAAGTTCATGTTCCGGATTTTAAAAATATCTAATCTTTTGAAAAGATCCGAATACAAAAAGACCGACTAATTAGTCGGTCTTTTTATATTGGACATTCTTACACTTTTAAAATAAACACTCAAATCTAATGAGTAAATTATAATGCTTTTTCTAAAATCTCAGCTACATCTAATGCCTTTAATTCTTCCCCAACTTCACGAGCAGCTATGCCGTCAGCGAACATGGTGAGACAGAATGGGCACGCAGTTCCGACATAGTCTGGTTTTACAGCAATGGCCTCATCGGTGCGCATTTCATTGATCCGTTGTCCTTCATGCTCTTCCAGCCACATTCGGCCTCCACCAGCACCGCAACAGAAACTCTTCTCGCCGGTGTGTGCCATTTCCTTGATATCCAGACCAACTGCTTTAAGCAATTCACGAGGTTGTTCGTAAATCTGATTGTAACGGCCCAGGTAACATGAATCGTGATAGGTGACGGTCTTTTTGTCCGCGTTAGACAGCTTGAGTTTTCCGGACTTAACTAGATCTAATAGGAATACGGTATGATGAATAACTTCAAAGTTACCGCCTAATTGTGGATATTCGTTCTTTAAGAAGTTATAGCAGTGAGGGCATTGAGTAATGATTTTTTTAACTCCGTAATTGTTCATAACTTCAATGTTCTCAGTGGCTAAAGAATAGAATAAATACTCGTTTCCTAATTTACGAGCTGAGTCACCACAGCATTTTTCTTCATTTCCCAAGATGGCAAAATGAACACCTGCAGCTTGGAGCAACTTAACAAGAGAAGCGGAAACTTTTTGATTGCGTGCATCAAATGCGCCTGAACATCCGGGCCAATATAAATACTCTGCCGTAGGATCTTCTTCGAAAGTTTTAACCCCAAGACCTGTAATAAAATCAGCACGTGTTGTCCAGCCAATACCCCATGGGTTTCCGTTATTCTCCATGTTTTTGAAAGCTAATTGTGCTTCAGCAGGGAATCTTGTCTCCATAAGGACGAGATTACGACGCATATCAATCGTTTTATCAACATGTTCTACGAACACAGGACATTGTTGCTCGCAAGAACGACATGTGGTACAAGCCCAAAGGTCATCTTCAGGTATCACTTCACCAATGAGTGCCCGACCAGTCCATTCTTCCGTCTCTTCAGACTCGCTTGCTGCGGCAGCTTCTTGGCCGGCAGCTTGAGCTAAGACTTTATTTTGAGCTTGAACAGCAGCACCCGTTTCTTCCATAAGAACTCGCATATCTTGGATAATGCGTTTCGGGTTAAGGTGTTTACCGCTCAAGTATGCGGGACAGTTATCTTGGCAACGTCCGCAACGTAAACAAACATCTGTATTAAACAATGCCTTCCAGGAAAACTCACGCAATTGGCTTTTGCCAAAGGTTTCCAGGCTTTCATCTTCAAAGTCAATCGGCTCAGGAATACCAATCGGGCCACGGTTGCGGAAGAACTGATTGAGTGGACCCAACAGTACATGGAAAAGCTTAGAGTATGGGAAATAAGCAATGAATGCCATCGCTAAGGCGAGATGTAACCACCAGAGGAAAACGTGTAAGGACAAAAGTTGAGCTTCATTAAGCATAGCTTTTAGCGGGATAGACATCCATTGTCCGACAAAAGCATACCCAGCCCAAGGATCCGGTACTACAGCGATGCGTGCCCCTTGGATGACAAAGCCTGTTAATAAAATGGTGAATAATAAGACAAGTGTTATTGCATCGTCAGGTTTATTATCTAAACGATCCGGCCTTTGGATATACCGACGGTATGCTGCAACAACGATTCCTATCAGAGCTGCAAGTCCAAACAAGTTTGCTGTTACTTTAATGAAAAGGTAAAGCCAACCGTGGAAAATGTTTAGGGCGAAATCTGCTTGAAGAGTGATAATGGCTGTTGCAAAAGCTAAAAACAAAAATCCATAGAAAATTCCAGCATGCATCAGACCCGGATAAGCATCTTTAAGAATTCGTTTGTGGGCAAAGGTGTAAACTATTACGTCTTTGATTCCTGGCCAAACGTCTTTCCATCGATTATCAGGTTGTCCTAATTTCCAAAGCTTAACTCGTTTATACACTCCATAAACGAAGATAGCAAGTGCAATGATAAAGAATAAATAAAGCCAATGATGTCCTTCAACGTTCCAATACACTTGACGTGTTGCCATTCTTTCCTCTCCTTACCCTATTTAAGGAAGCGCCTTGAGAGGCGCTTCGCTAAATGTTATTCCTTATTCATTAACTAATTTCTTAAACTCTTCAGTTAGTAAGGGAACGACTTCAAATAGGTCGCCAACAATACCGTAATCCGCAACATTAAAGATGTTAGCTTCAGGGTCTTTGTTAATGGCTACAATGAATTTTGAGGATCCCATACCAGCCAAGTGCTGGATTGCTCCGGAAATTCCGCAAGCGATATAAAGAGTCGGGGCAACAGTTTTACCTGTTTGTCCAACTTGGAATTTGTGTTCTTTCCAACCAGAGTCTACTGCAGCGCGTGAAGCTCCGACAGCTGCACCGACTACATCAGCCAAATCTTCTAGAATGTTATAATTCTCAGGACCTTTCATGCCGCGTCCACCAGAAACAATGATGTTTGCCTCAGTAAGCTCTGGACGCTTAGAAGCAGCAATTGCTACTTCCTTAAGAATAGCCACTAAGTCAGCAGCATCGATCTCTGCTGCTTCTTTAACTACCTCAGCTTGACGAGCAGCATCTGGAGCTGCTACTGGGAAGGTATTAGGACGAATCGTAGCCATAATCGGACGAACATTTGAGGTGAGATGAGCAAATGCTTTACCTGCATAAATGGGGCGTTTGAAGGTTAAGAAGCTATTAGAATCCGCTTCCATACCTGTGCAGTCTGAAGCCAAGCCAACTCCAAGACGTTGGGCCAAACGTGGAGCCAAATCTTTACCGACGGCAGTATTTCCAATTAAAACAGCCTGAGGCTCTTCTTTTCGGATGAGCTTATTGAGCACGGAGGTATAAGCTCCTGTGGTATATTCAGCCAACTTTGCATCATCAATCAGTATTACTTTGTCTGCTCCGCTAGCGGCAACAGTCGCAGCAAGTTCGTCAATACCTTGTCCGAGCACAACTGCTACTACTGGCTCCCCTGTTGCATCAGCAATTTTACGAGCTTGGCTGAGAAGTTCTAATGAAACTTTACGAATTTGCAAGTTGCGTTGTTCGACAATAATCATAATCCCTTTAGCCATGTTAATTCCTCCCTTTACAGAACCTTAGCTTCTTCACGCAAGAGTTTTGCTAATTCATTTGCAGCTTGTGCCGCATCACCGGCAAGTTTTCGTCCACCTTGGCGAGGAGTAGGTAAACTGTATTCATTAATAATCATCTTTGGCGACAAATCTCCAGCGCTTAATCCAAGATCAGCAAGGGTTAAAGTTTGTAACGGTTTCTTTTTAGCCTTCATAATGCCTGCAACAGATGGATAGCGAGGTTCGTTCAACCCTTTTTGGGCAGTTATTACAGCTGGGAAACTAACTTCAATCGTCTCAGTTCCGCCATCAATTTCACGAGTTGCAGTTGCTTGTGTTCCAGCAACTTCGAGCTTAAGAACGCTACTGACCGAAGGAATACTTAATGCCTCTGCTAAACGAACTGCGATTTGGCTTGCACCATCATCAATAGCAATACGTCCAACTAAAATGACATCATATGGAACTTGAGCAATCGCTTTTGCCAAGATCTGAGCTCGACCATACTCATCAGTATTGTCTACTTCAGGATCGTTAACCAATATACCTTTATCTATTCCCATCGCCAATGCAGTGCGGATGGCTTCTTGTGCACGAGGACCTCCCATACTTACGACGGTCACTTCGCCACCAAACTTTTCCTTAAGCCTAATTCCTTCTTCAATGGCAAACTCATCGTAAGGGTTGATAATTAAATTAACCCCATTGGCATCGATTTTACCGTTACCATCTAATACGATTTTAGCCTCAGTATCAAATGTTTGTTTGATGAAAACGACAATATTCACACTGTTTCCCCCTTACTGCAACAAAATTAATACTTTCAGAATATGACTCTTGATAACAATGCATTAAAACTCACTGATACCTGTGATAGACGAGGTGACGAGCCTCACTCAAGATTACTTCGTCTCTGACTGATAAAGTCCTCCTCCATTAGACAACAACAATGAAATCTTTCATAACACCCCCCATAAATGCGTGAGAAGGAATTTATTTTCCAACACAAGTATTGTAGACTCTGACTAGACACAGGCTAAGCAGAGTTACCAGCAAAATCCCTGGATATAACTCACGAATATGATTTGTTTCACATATGCAATTAATAGATTAACAACAATACAACCATGACTTGAAGTTTATAGTAACAAAATGCACAATCTATAATGCTACCTTCTTCTCACAAAATAAGACTAGCATTGTGTGCTCAATAAGTCAATATGACCATAATTAAGAAATCTTATAGCGAATTTATTCATAAAATGAATTTTCAAATAAACTCACTCTAAGTCCTTATTATATACCACATTTTAACAAGTGTTGTCAGGATTGGTGATAACAAATATATTTGTCTTTTCAGATTATTCGACCAATACACGCCAAATCCTTCTTTGTCGACAACTATATTTTAAATAGATACATTATCAAATGTTATCGAAGCGGTTAATGGTTTATATCTATAAGGAGGAGTAAGTTTTTATGCTTACTCCTCCTCTTGTAAAGTTTTAAGTGGTTTTATGGGGTAACGTTTTTTGAATATTACGTTCTTTATGTGTGTCAAACTCCTGATAATGAGGATCTCTAACTGTGACTGATGCTTTTGCACGTGATACTTTTTTATGAGCTCCCATTACAATCCACCCTTTCCACTTATCAAGCGAAACTTGAAACTAGTTTTCCCGAATCAAACAATGCTATTCTAATCCGAATATGTAAATAATGTAAGATGGTTCAAATTCTTTTATTACAGACTTCAAGGAAGCTTCTCAAAAACTCTCTGCTGTCATGCTATAATAGTAAAAACAAATTCTAAAATAATGATTATGCGTAAGGAACTCTCAATTATGGCGGAGGGATAAAATGATCAATGAACAACAACTGGGAGACTTATTAGCCAATAAACTTTTTTCCGGTAAAATGACCCCTGACTTTATTCATTTTTGCCTTACCCATGGGCGAATTCGTCGTTATGCTTCCAAACAATATCTTTATTTCTCAGGGGATGAAGGAAACACTGTCTATTTCCTCATATCAGGCAGAATTCGGCTCTACCTAATGGGTGAGTACACTGAGAAAATAATTCGTGTCCTTAATCCTCCAGTTTTTTTTCCGGAGATAATACTTGACGGAAAACCCTATCCCCATGCTGCACTTTGCATAGAGGAGACAGAAGTATTAGCTATAGACCGGCAAACATTTATGCGATTTATGGAAAAAAATCCATCCTTACTCTGGATTTTTTACTGTGAACTTGCTCTGGATTTACGTCGTTCCTACAGACAAATTAGAAATCTGTCCCTGGGAGATGCGCGTTTACGCTTAGGTGCCAAACTTTTTGCTCTGGCTCATGTGCATGGTCAGCAAGCTAAGAATGGTGTAATAATTACTATTCCTCTTTCTGCGACAGAACTTGCGGGGATGTGCAGCCTTGCTCGAGAATCTGTTAGCCGTATTCTAGCAGAGTTGAAAGAAGCCACAATTATTGAGATTAAGAAAAAGAATATAACGGTTTTGGATATGGAAAATTTACGAATATGGATTCACGAGCGAGCTGCCCGATCTCGCTCTCTAGACTAAATCCGTTCTATTTTCAAGAAAATGGGTTAACCTCTCTTGAGCCAGTCCATTTTTAATATAATTTTGGATTGTTTCGAGGACCCAGGCAATTACTTCCTCATTAGTTGAGACTTGTCCGGCGAAGGATGCAAATCGAGGGTGTCGCCCTACTCTCCCGCCAATACGCAAATTCCAACCACTCTCACCTTTAGTTAATGTCCCTGAAGGGCAAAGGCTTTGACAATTCCCACAGGAAAGGCACCGATTATTATCTATGACGATTCCATTTTGTTCTAAGGTTATAGCACCTTCTAAGCAAGAACGAACACACGCGTTACATTCAGTACAGGGTGCCTCAGTAATTTGAGGAGTTACATATCCAGAAATTCCGAAGTCTTTTATATCAGGTTGAGAACAACCATTGGGACAACCTGCAATGCAAATTTTTGGAATATGGTGATGAAGTACTTGCCCAAATTTCCTTTCAAGTGTTTCCTGAATGTTTAACTCAGCTAGGTTCGTTCTCAAAGCTTCGAAAAGAGTATTCCAATTGCGAGCTAATTTCGGACAATTCGGACGACAGTGTTCTAGCTGAAATCCAGACTGTTTCATTTTTATTCCTCCCGAAATAATCTAAGGCTTGCCTTTATCTTTCTGAGGTAGTTTAGCAAATATACAATCATTTTGGTGTGGTTTTAATCACACAGTATTTTTTTGGTAAATATAAGAAAGATATCACTGTGGTAACCCGAAGATTTACCCTAGTGATATCTTTCTTATATTCTAACGTCATATATTAAATCGTTTTCAGTTAGTGTTAACTTTATTCGTTTAAATCCATTCTCTTCCCATTACAAATATAGACGATCTCTTCAGCGATATTTGTACAGTAATCTCCAAGTCGCTCTAAAAAACGACTGGCAAAGAGAAGGTAATTAGCTTGTGTCACCTTGTTAGGGTCTTCCATCATAATGGTCCTTAGTTCACCAAAAACTCCAGAGTAGATTTTATCAATTTCATCATCCATTAACGCCATTTCTGCTGCGGCACCACAATCTTCGTTGATATAGGCCTTCAATCCAATGTTAATCATCTCTTGCACCAAAGCACTCATGCGAGGGATGTCAACCAAGGGCTTTATCAATTCATCCTGACCTATTCTTATAGTTACCTTTGCAAGATCAACAGACAGATCACCCATTCGTTCAAGGTATATAGAAATTTTAAACCCAGCCACAAGCTTGCGTAAATCACGAGCAAAGGGTTGCTGTGTAGCTATAAGAAGAATACATTTTTCTTCAATTATTGCTTGCAAATCATTAAGGTCCAAATCCTTTACTACAATTGAGTTTGCTAATTCTAGATTTTGATTAATCAAAGAACTGACCGCAAGAGCTATTTGTTGGTTAACCAAGTTTCCCATTTCTAGAATATTGGCGCGCAATTCCTCTAATTCATGATCGAATTTCTGACGAGTCGGCATTTAGTATTCCTCCTCTCTTATTAAGTTCTTTATATTATACAACTGCTTCTAATTTAATTGGAACCCCTTACCCAAACCGCCCGGAAATATAATCTTCCGTTTTTTTCTTAGCTGGCCGGGTAAATAGGACACTCGTTACATCTTCTTCAATTAAATCACCGCTCAAGAAAAATGCAGTTCGATCTGAAACACGAGAGGCTTGATGCATATTATGTGTAACAATGATAATTGTATATTTGTCTTTTAACTCAGAAATAAGCTCTTCAATCTTCATGGTAGAGATGGGATCAAGCGCCGACGTCGGTTCATCCATTAACAAAATTTCAGGACCCACAGCCAATAGGCGTGCAATACAAAGCCGTTGTTGCTGACCGCCAGACAGACCCAGTGCAGATTCATGCAAGCGATCTTTAACTTCATTCCATAAGGCTGCATCCTTTAAACTTGTCTCAACTATTTCACTCAATTTTTTCTTGTCAGTTTCCCCATGAATACGCGGACCATAAGCAACATTTTCAAAAACTGACTTAGGAAAGGGATTAGGATTTTGAAAGACCATTCCTACCTTTTTTCTTAGTAAGACAACATCTGTACCGGTAGCATAAATATCCTGCCCATCAATCTTTACTTGACCCGTAATCTTCACACTGGGGATTAGATCCTGCATCCGATTGAGCGTGCGCAAAAAAGTGGATTTGCCACAGCCGGAGGGACCTATTAGAGCTGTCACACTTCTTTCCTTCATTGCTATGCCTATGTTATTTAAGGCCTGCTGATCGCCGTAAAAAAGGTCGAGTTTATTGACCACGATCTTATCCATATCAACTTCTCCTTATATCCATGTATAAAATGCTACATCTTGTTTTTTCCTAGCTGGCGGCGTTGTAACCAACGACTAGGCAGTGTCAAGCAAATATTAAAAACTATGACCATAATAATGAGCAGTGCGGCTGTCCCATCAGCAATTTGGTCAGCATTCGTTCCCGGCAATGGATTTGACTTAACGGCAAATAAGTGCACAGCTAATGTCTCTCCGGCTGCAAGAGGATTAACATCAAATGGTATTCGAGACACATTCATACCCGCTGTGAAGATCAATATTGCTGTTTCACCTAACGCCCTGCCGGCGACTAGGGTTATTCCTGTAATAAGTCCAGGCAGAGCAGTCGGCAGAATTACCTTACGTAAAGTCTGCCACATAGTAGCCCCTAAGGCTAAACTGGCTTCTCTGTAACTCCTGGGTACCGCGCGTAAAGATTCTTCAGTGACGCGCACTAAGATGGGTAAATTTAGTAGGGCCAGAGTTGCAGACCCTCCTAAGATGGTGAATCCTAAACCAAACATGTTTACAAATACGATCATGCCGAAAAGACCAAAGACTATAGATGGAACACTCGCTAAACTCTCTGTACTCAAACGAATCAGGTCTGTAAATTTGTTTTTCGGAGCATATTCAGCCATGTATATTCCGGCACCTAGCCCAACAGGCAGCGAGAGAACTAAGGAAAGAAACAAAATATAGAATGAATTAAACAGCTGACCCCTCACCCCATCTGGGCCATTAAAGAACTCACTCGTCAGATGAGGCAGACCTCGTCCTAAAATGAGAGTTAAAAAAGCAATCAGTATAGCTACAATAGATAATGCTCCTATCCAGAGCATAATAGTGGCAAAACGATCGGCTTGATGAGCTTTCAACGAGCTGCCCCCTTTCGTGAGGCTGTTCTGACAAGAATAATCATAATAAGGGCAATGACCAACAGAATAAATGCCATCATAAATAAACCATTATTCCACGTTGAACCGAAGGGGGTATTGCCCATTTCCATAACAATATTACTAGTTAACGTTGAGGTAGGACTGCCTAAAGAATCAGGGAATCGTGGAGAATTTCCAATAACCATTTGAACCGCCATCGTTTCTCCGATGGCCCGGGCCATCGCTAAAATAATCGCTGTTAATATTCCCGGGGATGCTGCTGGCACAAGAACTCTGCGTATAGTTTGCCAACGTGTTGCCCCTAAGGCTAACGAAGCTTCTTTATAAGTTCTCGGTAAAGAGCGTAAAGCATCTTCGGAAAGACTTATCACCGTTGGCAGAATCATGATAGCTAATACAATCCCAGCAGCCAACATACCGTAGCCGGTTGGGGAGTTGGTGAGTCTTCCAGTCAAACCTACGATGACGGTAATACCAACGTATCCATACACTACAGACGGAATCCCGGCAAACAGATCTGTGGCGGGACGCATGAAGGCGCGCACCCAAGGCGGAGCAATTTCAGCTAAAAATACAGCTCCAGCCAGCCCCAATGGACCTCCAAGCAGTATTGCAATTAATGTCGTTCCAATCGATCCAGCAATAAATGTCAGTGCTCCAAACTTTCCAGAGTCTGGACTCCATTTGCTGCTAGTGAAGAATTCAATGATGCTGACCTCACGAAATGTTGATAGGCCCTGCATACCTACAAACCAAATAATGCATAAGATGATTAATGACACCAAAACTGCACTGCTAATAAATAAATAACGTGATAAACGGTCATTATAATATACCCAGGACTTACGTTGAGGCAACCTGTTACACCTCCAATTTTTCATTTCTAGAAATTTAAACCTCGCTAATATTTGATCATATGTAATCAATTTAATTAGCTTATAATAAGTTTAACTTATGCGTGTAAATTATAAATTAAGAGAATGTAAAGTTCAGGTTAACATTTTTAAGATGAGCATACAGAATTGGGAGCAAGAGATATCTTGCTCCCAATTCATAGCGATGTTATTTCATCGAGTTGTATCTTATTTTTTCATCTTACTAACGGGGATAAATCCTGTCTTCTCAACATTCTTATCTTGGAATTCAGCACTCATAACATAGTCTAAGAAGGCTTTTACAGTTCCAGTAGGCTCTCCTTTTGTGTACATATGTTCATAGGAGTAGATAGGATACTGTCCACTAATTACAGTCTCTGGGCTATACGCAACTCCATCAAACTTTAGCGCCTTGACAGTGTCTTTCAAGTAAGCTGCATCAATATAGCCAATAGCTCCCGCAGTTTGGGCGACACCAGTGAGTAGATTACCTGTTGAATCTTGAGCCGCGGCAGCGTCAGTCATCTTTTTACCGTCCATTACAATCTTCTCAACATTTAAGCGGGTTCCAGAAGATGCAGCCCGGCCAATAATGGATATTTTGAGGTCTTGACCGCCAACATCTTTCCAGTTAGTTATTTTTCCGGTAAATATATCTGCTGCTTGAGCTTTAGTTAAGTTATCAACTTTGACATCTTTATTAACAATTAGTAAGAAAGGAGCTACGCATACTTGGTGATCAACTAATCCTGCACTTTTTAGTTCTTCTGGGCTGACGACGTCAGAGTTACCAATCTCAATAGAGCCGCTGGCAACATTATTTAGGCCTGTCATAGAACCACCACCGCTCAGGTTCACTTGCACACCAGAATTTTTAGCCATGAACTCATCGGCAGCTAATTTGACAAGGGGTTGCAATGCAGTTGATCCTGCAGCAGAAATAGTTTTCTTGTCAATGGATGTGGCGCTTGGCGCAGGTGTTGTAGTTGTTGGAGCTGCAGTTTGACCACATCCGACCAGTGCCAGTAAAGCGATTAAAGCGGTACTTACGAGAGCAATTCGCGATTTAGATTTAAACAATTTTGTTTCCTCCTTAAATTTTCTTAAGTACAGATTGATTATACTGGACGATTGTAAAGTATTAATGAAATCAATGTAAAGTTTGAGTTAAATTTCAGTTCTTAGGTCGATGTGTAAAAGTATAACCGACTCCTCGTACGGAATCGAGAACCGGGCCTAAGGGCTTCAATTTATTTCGCAAATGACTAATATGAACATCAAGTGCTCTGGTGCCTGTGCTGGAAAGATTGCCCCAGACCTTTTGGATCAGATATTCTCGACTGAATACTTGGTAAGGATTTGTTACGAATAGAACTAGCAATTCAAATTCCTTCACTGTTAAGTTTAGGGGTTGTTCTGCTAAGAAAACACTGTAGCTTTCTTTGGTTATCTTCAACTCTCCCCATTTCAGCGGACTGTCATTGGTATTAGTTATACGATGAACTTCTCTGAGTCTAGCCTTTATTCTCGCAGACAATTCTCTAGGATTAAAAGGCTTAGATAAATAGTCATCGGCGCCTAGCTCAAGTCCGATTATTTTGTCTGTCACGTCGTCGCTGGCGCTTAGAATTATTATCGGAATAGTATTGGTATCCTTCTGTGAGCGCAATCTTTTAGTTACATCAAATCCATTAAGCAGTGGTAACGTTAAATCAATGATAATAAGATCAGGTTTATCCTTCCTGGCAAGTTCTAACCCTTGTTCCCCATCCGATGCTTTAATAACTAAAAAGCCATCTTTTTCCAAGCTAGTCCGCAGGATTTCTTGTATCTGGTGTTCGTCCTCAATAACTAGAATACTCGCCATAATAAAACTCCCCTCAATAAGGCCCCCCCTTTACTTTTATGAATTACGTTTTTTAAGCACCTTCATTTTAATTTACTAATGTAAAGTCTTAATGAACTGAAAGTAAATTTACTGTTAAATTTTAGTATCCTTGTACAATCAAACTTTTTTCAACAAATTATCAGGTCCTTTTTAGCTTCTAATAATATTTCAAAGATAGCCTCTGCAGTTCTTTCGGCAGACTGCCCTTTTAAAGATGAAGCTGCTTTTTCTCGCATTTCAGCAATTTCCTTAGGATTTGTTAAATAACCTTTTAAAAGACGATATAGATCTTGTTCAGTATTTGCTACGTTTCCAGCGCCTAAACGAAGAAGAAAATCAGCATTTGCTTCCTCCTGACCTGGAATAGCTTTGTAGATTACAAGCGGCAAGTGTTTGGTTAGAGCCTCGGAAACTGTTAACCCTCCGGCTTTTGTAATGATCAAAGTTGAAATCGACATGAGTTCTTCTATATTATGAACGTACCCTAGCCGTATCATGGGATTAGGGGACTGTTCAATCACCTCTCCTAACGAATCATATAGCTTGTCATTTTTCCCACAAACAATAATCGACTGAACAGGAACGAGAGAATTTGCTAGTCTATGGCAAATTCTTTTTGTACTTTTAAGACTCTCATACGCTCCTCCCATGACTAAAAAAATGGGAACATGGGGATTTAATCCCAGCTCAGAAATAATGTACTCTCGATCCATTTGCGATTCAAATTTCGGGCTGACCGGGATCCCCGTTACAAGTATAGACCTCTCTCTGATTCCCAAGGAAACTAAACTCTCCTTTACCTCCTCACAAGCCACCATATATCGATCAACACCCGGATGGACCCAGTGACTGTGAACAGTATAATCGGTAATCACTGTGATTACCGGAACCTGAAGGATTTGTTCCAGTCTCAACTGGGCCAGAATCGAAGACACAGTTGGATAGGTACAAACAATCAGATCTGGAGCAAAGGCCTGAATGTAGTTAACAAAATCCTTTCGTCCCAATTGCTTAAGAAATCGTTGAATCATCGAATCAGGATGAAACTTAGCAGTCTTATCATAAAATTTCCCCCAGAGTTTAGGGGTATGTTTAATCATTTCCATGTAAACGTTTTTAGCCATGGTGTTAAACCGCTTACTAAGAAAATCGCCAAAATCTAAATGGATTATCTTTGCTGAAGGTGCCTTGATCTGAATACCTTCAATCACAGCTTCAGCTGCTCGAAAATGTCCGTTTCCAAATCCTGCAGAAAATACGAGAACCCTTATCTGCCTCAATTCTATTCCTCCCTCCTAACAGCCTTTTTACTGCAATAATTATAGGAAGTCACAAAAAGCTCGAATAAATCTAATTTGCTGGAATGTTAAGTGTAAATTCTTTGACTAACAAAATCCAAAAAACCTGCAGAAGTGGCAATTGTCAAAGGAATTAAAGTTTCCGACGCTTTTATATAGCTCTCTTCAGAGCATCCTTCCTTTATTGATACCAGAGAGTATAAAGGTCCGGAAACATGAGCATTATGATCAATCCATTGAGCTGGATGTTGAAACGGTAGATACGTACCCTTTATAACAGGAAATTTATCCCAGTTTTCGGTGGCCCATGTTTCAAATTCTTTATGACCGTCGAACAAAATCCCCAACGAATGATGAGGTACACACATATCTTGTATTAGGTGTAACGCTGCTCCCAAGAAAAACATCCCTTTATCAAGGTTCTTGGGAAAAAGGCTAAAAGCCTTGTTGAAATAGTATTGGCACTCAGCGGTTGCGCCCGGCCAGCCGATGATTCCCTGCTTGTCAGGATGGCTGTAAAAATGATTAACGTTTTTCCAACCGCGATCAGCCCAGTATAAGCCCTTGGTGAGCGCGGAGTGATAAGTATTGAATAATGTGGCTGCATCCTCTTTCCCATCCTGCTTCAATACAATATAGGCCTGTTTTAGACAATGAACATGGGTTACACCTGGAGTGTCAAGAAAATATTGCAAGGGACCTGCCGAAGCAAGAAGTATCTTCGTCATCTTACTGAGTGTTTGACCAATAATCCTTTCATACATAATCAAGTCACACCTCTCCTTTGTTCTTATAGATAATTTTAAGGCATAACTGTAAAGAATGTATTATTTCTATGTTAAATAAAGACTAATTTCTGTTAAGTTTAAGTTATTTTAAATTATTTCTTACTAGAATTACTTATTATAGATAAATACAAGAAGATTAAGCTCCTGTAACTGAAATAAAGTAAATAATTTCGCCTACAGAAGGCAAATTTAACAATAAATTAATATTCAATTCATCAAAACTTTACACTAAGACATTATTATTTAATAAGGATCTTTAATGGGAAGAGTCGACTAGAGGCGATGTTTGATCTGAAAAGGAGTTTTCAAATGTTTAAGTCGCTAGATATAAGCCAACGAAAATTATACCGTCTACTAAGGGATGACAAAACAGTCTGGGTTTTATATCTTGACATTGTTAAATTTCAGGAGGTGGAATTTCGGTACGGCTACAAAATTTGCAGACAAATCCTAGAAGAAATTGAAAATGAAATAAGTTATACGATTAAGCAGCAACGTAATCTCTACCTGTTTTCTCATTTTGAAAGCAGAGGTGGGGACGACTTCGTTGTTTATTTCGTACCCGGAAAAAAAATACATTGGAATATAACGGAAGCCATCGAAAAATGGGTTATTCCTCTGGAAGAAAGGTTTAACCACAGAATAAGGAAACTGGTTAGCGAGAAAATCAATCTTCGTTCGGGAATCGCCCAGTGTATCAACGAAGCCGGCCGAAGCCCGGATTATTTACTGTATGCGGCTGTGAAAGAGGCTTTCCTTCTAAATAAATCGGAACCTGATCCAAATTTTTTTGCTCGTCGCCAAGAGATTACCTATTTAATTGAAGAACCCGAAAAATACTTGAAGGCCGCTTTTCAACCAATCATTGAAGCTCGAAGCGGAGAAGTGTTTGGGTTTGAAGCATTGGCTCGTATTCCAAGTTCTACTTGTTTTAACAATATTGCTGATCTCTTCCCATTTGCCGAAAAGATTGGGCAGCTCTATCCAATCGAAACACTTTGCCGGCGTCAAGCCATTACTTCCTACCCTTCAATATCCCATAATAAAGAAAGACTTTTCCTTAACATTAACCCTCTTGTCCTAATTGACCCTGAGTTTGCCTCTGGTCATACCAGAAAACTCCTCAGTGAACAAGGGTTAACTCCTTCAGATGTTGTACTGGAAATTACCGAACGAAGTGCTATAGAAGATTTTTCCACATTCCGAGATGCCTTAGATCATTATCGTAAGCAGGGGTACTTAATCGCTTTAGATGATGTTGGGGCTGGCTACTCTTCCCTGCAGTCCGTTGCTGAATTGCATCCTGATTTTCTTAAAGTTGACCGATCTTTAATAAAAGGAGTTAATGCTGATCCTATCAAATGGGCCTTACTAGAAACGTTTGTTACCTTTTCTAAGCGTATAGGATGCCGCATCATTGCCGAAGGGGTTGAAACTGCAGAAGAAATGCGCACGGTAGTCCAATTGGGGGTGGATTACATACAGGGATTCTTTATTGCCAGACCCTCCTTTGAACGAAAGTGCATTAATCCGGCAGTTAAAGAGCTTTTAGATGTCAAACACCGGCTCAAATCTGCAGAACAAAACTCGATTCTTTCTATGGTAGAACCCTTACCCCTCTTCAATACTCATACTCTGGTTAATGCTGTAGAAACTTATTTCCGTGATCATCCACATCAATGGTTAGTAGGCATAACTGAGGACTCCCGTTTAGTCGGTGTAATGCAACGAGACAGACTATTTTCAGCCCTAGGTACTCGTTATGGTGTCACACTTTATTCTGAACGCACTATTCCAATTCTAATGGACACAAATCCACTCATAGTTGAAGACACCACTCCTTTGGAAGTGGTGTCTAGTTTAGCTATGCAACGTTCTGGTTCTCAGCTCTATGATGGTATTATTATCGCAAATCAACGCAAGCCCATCGGGTTGGTCTCAGTGGCAAATTTAATTAAAACCATGGCTGAGAGACAGATCCAAATTGCCCGAGGTGCTAACCCACTAACCGGGTTGCCTGGCAACCTCCTCATTGACCAAGAAATTCGACAGCATTTAGAACGCAGATCGACCTTTGGTCTAATATATGTTGATCTTAACAAATTCAAATATTATAACGACTTATTCGGTTTCCAACAAGGAGATGTAGCTATTAAGATGTTAAGCGAGGTTTTACTGAATGCATCCAACAATTCTGCTCAGGAAACTTTTGTTGGTCACATTGGCGGCGACGATTTTATAATCATCTCCTCATCTTTAGAACTGGAAAAATTAGCAGTTAATATACTCTTCCAATTCGAACAATCATGTAAGCAGTTAACCGGAACAGAAAGCTTAAGCGTTGCTCTGGCAGGCCTCATCATAAACACCGCAGAGCAGAATTGGACACCTTTGCTCGTTTCCGAGCGGGCTGCCCAGATCAAGAAAGAAGTTAAGGCAATTGGAGGCAACTCTTATTTAGTTAGATAGGGGGAGTAAATGTAATGAAGTGGTTCAATAACTGGAAAACATTTTATAAAATCAATGCTTTAGTCCTTGTCATGGTAGTATTCATGCTTGGTTTAAGTTTTATGGGGTATTACTATTATCGACAAGCCAAAGTGGCTATGAACGATATCTATTCAAATTCCCTGATTTCAGTGAAATTGATCAATGAGGCTAATGCTAATGTCCGAATGATCCGCAGTGTCAACGCAGAACTCCTTTTGGCCCCTCTTGACTCTTCTCAGAAACAAAACTTGCTTATTCAGACAACTGTATTGCAAGGCTTGATCAATGAGTCCCTGGACAACTATACTTCCCATGCCATTGAGCCCTTTGAAGTTGCAAAACTGACAAAAGTAAGAGAAGAACTGCAAAAATACAGTAATGAATGGCAGCAGGTAGTTCTTCTTATAGATAGCAATGACAAGGACGCAGCCTACGCCTATTTTTCTGTTAACGTTACCAAAATTCTAGAGGAAATAAACACCCTGCTTCCCGAACTTGTAGATTTCAGCGCCCAGAAAGCCCAAAGTACCATCGCCCGCGAAAATCTTAATTTTATCCGTGCCGAGAAAGTTTTATTTACCTTCCCTCTTGCCGCCGCAGTACTGGCTGTAACCATCGGGGCCCTGGTAGCTCGTGCCATTTCCAAACCTTTGCAAATAATGCTGGCAAATGTTCGTGAGCTGGCTGCAGGAAATCTAACAGTAACCCGGATCAATACTGAATCCAAGGACGAAGCCGGACAATTAGCACAGGCTTTTAATCAGATGACAATAAATCTGTCAACTTTGGTAAGAAGAGTTTCGAAGTCCTCCGAACAAGTAACCTCCTCTGCCAACCAGCTCTTGACTATTACAGAACAGGGGTCGAAGGCCTCCGGCCAAATCTCCCTGTCCGTCTCAGAGGTGGCATGTGGCACGGAAAGACAAGCTGGCGCAGTCAGCGAGACTGTGGCAGCTCTAGAACAAATAAACGCTAACATTCAAATAGTAGCAGAGGCAGGTCAGCGCGTCACAGCTCTGACAACAAAAACGGCTATTGCTACGAAAGATGGGCAAATGGCTCTCACCCAGGCCGTTAAACAAATGGACAACGTCAGTGAAGGAACTCAAGTTGTTAAAAATGCTATTACTTTACTGGCTGATAGCTCTGAACAAATAGCAAACATTGCTCACTTAATAACCAGTATCACCGAACAAACCAACCTTCTAGCCTTAAACGCCGCCATTGAAGCTGCCCGGGCTGGTGAACACGGACGCGGTTTTTCCGTAGTAGCTGAAGAGGTTCGAAAGTTGGCTGAAAAGGCTAAAGCAGCAACTGGACAAATCTCAGATTTGGTTGTTGTTAACCGGGAAAACATCTCCCATGCTACTGTTGCAATGAATGCTGAAGAGATTTACGTCAATGATGGTATTGAAGCGGTAAATAAAGTAGGTTACGGCCTCAATGATATCTTGAAAATGGTTGATGAAGTGTCTGAACAAATTGGCGGAGTCTCCTCTTCCATACAGCAAATGGCGGCAGGAAGTCAACAGATCGTTTCAGGGGTTCAAGATATCGGCGCAGTTAGTCAGAGTACAGCTGGACAGGCGGCAAATGTATCTTCAGCAATTGACGAATTCACTGCTTCTATCGATGAGATAAACCTTTCTTGTCATAGTCTGTCAAACTTTGCTCAGGACTTACAAAATGGGGTTAGCAAATTTAGGATTTAAAGCGTGTTTTACAATCGTCTCAGCCTGCAATAAAGATGGCTCCCGCATCAAGCAGGAGCCATCTTTTCACAAAACTAATTAGGCATATTGGTAGTGATAACCTTCCTTAATCAACATTTTTTTAACTTTAGTCAACTCCGTTGGGTCAAAGAAATGTACCTCTTTACCGTTGCGACTAGTCCAAATCTGCGGAGATAAATGCCCTTCCTTAATAAGCTTTTTAAATTTAAAACTTGAAACCTCCAGATAGTATGTAGCTTCTTTGGAATTTAATAAGGAATATTTATATTGCTGGGTCATTGATCTAGCCTCCTTTTTAATACAGACAGGCGTTAAAACCTCAAGAAATAAATCTTATAGGAGCCGACGCAAAGTATTAATAGGATTCCGTCGCAAAAACGTTAGGATGAGATTTCTTCGATACTTTTGTTAGGGTATTGATAATACAAGGCTTGCTGTTAATTAACCTATTTTATAGGTACCTCCTCTTTTCTATATATATTAACACTATTAAATATATACTTTCATTGTAAAGTTTTGCTTAACGAACTTTTAGGTTTAGGTTAAAAATATAAACTCGCGATAGAATTTTAGCAACAAAGTTAAAATTCTATCGCGAGTCAGACCCATGTCCATATGATATTATCGCTCAATAGTCTGATCAAAACTCATAGCTGACCTGATAGTGTTTTTTGAATTACGCTGATACCGCTGCCAGAGGAACACAATTATCAATACCGAAATACCCACCGTATCTGTTATCAATCCCGGCTTAATCAATCCAAGGGCTGCTGCAAACAAGAATAGTCTTTGGATAACATTCGTTGTTCTTAGCATATATCCCTGTACCGCACAGGCTAGCGTAATAATCCCAATACTTGCCGTTACAGCCGCCAACAGAATCTCACCCAGACTTCCCTGGGCAATTAAGGCGGGGGAATAAATCCATATAAAGGGGATTAGAAATCCAGCGGATGCCAGACGAGCTGCTGCCCACCCCGTTCGACTTGGACTGGCTCCGGCAATCCCGGCTCCTGTAAAGGCAGCCAAGGCTACAGGGGGGGTAACATTTGAGATGTTGCCAAAGTAGAATACGAACAGGTGAGCAGCCAACGGAGCGATCCCCAATTTCAGGAGAGCCGGGGCAGCTATAGTCGCTCCCACAATGTAAACCGCAGTGGTCGGCATTCCCATGCCCAGGATGATGGCGGTAATCATCGTCAAGACTAAGGTTGCAAACAAGTTCCCGTGAGCAAAGGCAATCATATTGTCTCCCAGGGTTATGCCCAGGCTCGTCAGTGAGGATACTCCGACGATAAACCCGACGACCGCTGTGGCTATTGCTACACCCACACTCCCTTTTGCCCCCATTTCCAAGGCCATTAGAAGTCCTCGCCAACTCATTCGTGTCGTTTTCCGCAAGAAGCTGGCCCCAATGGCTGTCAAAATCCCGTAAAAGGCTGCAAAGGTTGGGGTTACCCCTTTCATCAGCAGGTAAACAATCGCTATCAGGGGCAATATGAGATGACCCCGCTCTTTCATGACCACTCCCATAATGGGTAATTTGTCACGGGACACGCCCACTAATCCCGTCTTAACGGCTTCTAGATGCACCATGGTAAAGACCGCTAAGTAATAGAGAAACGCCGGTATTAACGCTGCCAGCATTATGTCCTTATAAGGGATATTTAAGAATTCTGCCATGATAAACGCCGCTGCTCCCATGACTGGAGGCATTAACTGACCGCCGGTGGAAGCGACGGCTTCCACCGCCCCCGCAAAGTGAGGCTTATAGCCAATGTTTTTCATCAAGGGGATGGTAAAGGCACCGGTTGTCGCTACGTTAGCCACCGCGCTGCCACTGATGGTTCCCATAATTCCACTTGCAAATACGGCAACCTTGGCTGGCCCGCCCGGTGAGGTTCCCGCCATGGCCATTGACGCATCATTAATCAATTTGGCCATGCCCGTTTCCCCAAGGAAAGCACCAAATAATACAAAGAGAAAAATAAACGTGGCTGAAACACCGAGTGCGACACCGAAGATCCCTTCTGAACCCAGATACATATGGGCAATAATCCGATTCAGGCTGAAACCACTGTGCCCAAAGGTCCCCGGGATGTATTCTCCGAAGTAGGCATAGAGGAGAAACAGTACGCCAAGGATCGGCAACTCTTTGCCAAGGGCCCGGCGTCCCGCCTCTAAGACTACCACGATGCCTAACGCACCCATGATGTAATCCCGGGTTATCGGCAGACCTCCACGCATGGCTAATGACTCATTGGCGAAGACCATGTAGAGACCCGTTACCATACTAAGCGCGACCATTGCCCAGTCCATAATGCCCGGTTTGTTGCGCATCCCTTTCCTGTGGGCAGGATACAGCAGAAAGATCAGCACCATGACAAAGGTTAGGTGAACAGAGCGCAACTTAATGGCCTCCAGCGCCCCAAAACCCGCTACCCACAAATGAAATAGAGAAAATGAAACAGCGATTGCTGAGACTAATAACGCAAGCTTTGTCCGGGGCATAAACTTCCGGAATTGAGATTCCTTATCGTACTTTTCCAAGAATTCTTGGACGACTTCCTCTGAGGCAATTCCATCCGCTGATAATCTCTCAACTTGGTTATCGTCACTTGTTCCTTGCCGGTCCTTCATGTCTGGTTCACCACCTCCTTACTTCATGACCCCAACTTCTTTGAAGTATTTAATGGAACCAGGATGCAAGGGCAGAGGACCCATCCCTTTATTGGAATCTTCTTTCTTAATGTTCTTAGTGATGGAGTGGGCATTCAACAGATCCGGCAGGTTTTCATAAATCCCTTTCGTAAGGTCATAGATTAATTCTTCGCTCAGATCAGCTCGAGTCAGTAATAAATTAGCTAAAGCCACCGTGTGTACCTCTTCATCCTGTCCCTTGTAGGTTCCCTTGGGAATGACCACCTCATAGTAGAAGGGATATTGGGTGACAATCTCTTTTATCATCTCCGGTTCAAGGGAAATCAGCTTAATGTCAATCGAGTTAGAGACATCCATAATCGCCGCTAAGGGCATGGCACCGGAGAAGTTAGCCGCATCGACTTGCTTATTTTTTAACAATTCGCTCGCCTCAGTAAATCCAACGTAATCTGCTTTCACATTGCTCTTATCAGTCTCCCAAAAATTGAGCCCATAGGCCCCCAAGACTTCTTTAGAGTTGGTTACCGTTCCGCTTCCCGTTGCCCCTGGAGCAAATCTCTTGCCTTCGAGATCCTTGAGCGAGTTGATTCCGGAATCCTTACGTACGACAATTTGAGTCACATTAGGATATAAGAAGGTCATACCGCGCAGATCCTTGTTGGCCCGTCCCTTGAATGTATCCTGACCTTCATAAGCGTACACAGCCACATTGGCCATGGTAAAAGCTACTTCGGCTTCCTTTTGTTGCAAGAAATTCATATTAGCAGCGCTTGCCTCAGTTGACTGAGCTGAAGCTTTAACGCCCGGAACCTTGTCCGACCAAATTTTAGCCATGGCATTTCCTATTGGGTAATAAGCACCCGAAGTCGTCCCCGTAGCAATGTTCACTTTTTGAATCTTCTCGGTCGTCTGACCATCGCCGGTGGAACTGGTGCTTCCACACCCCGTCAGAGCCAGAGTTATAATAATAACCATTATTAACGCCAATTTTTTGTGCATTTTAGATTCGCCCTCCTCCTATAATTTTTCCCTCTTAAACTTTGGATAAGTAAACCTAGCTTTTATCAACCCCTTTATTGTTATTTATTTTCTGATTACACCGAAATACGGTATTATTCATTGACACAATTGCAATGTGCGTTCCGATTATTGGTACCATGTTCCTAAGTAAAATTATAACATAATATCCTTTTCAAGGTCTACCTATTTAACATAACTTTCAAAATATTCATTATATTGAAGACGAACCTCGCCCTCACCTTTATGTTGTTGAAGGTTTGTTCAAGATTTATGCAGCGTCAAGAAATTCACATCGATATAGTGAAACCTTTTCATAAAACTTTTCTATAAAATCGAAAATCCTACCATCTAGGTAGGAAGATCTAAATCTAAATCTTATTTTTATTTCTGTTTATTTATCAAACTCCTCACCCTTTACTCCATGGTGAGGATAACCCAGTTTCACAGAGATCTCACGGGCCGCTTTCTTTACCAGTAACGAGATTTGCTCTGCCCTTTCCTCTAAAAACCCAAAAGATCTTCCTGAAACAGAAATACTTGCAAAAACGTTTCCATTATCATCATAAATGGGGGCAGCCACCCCATATGCTCCAAAATCTACGTCTCCTGCCGTCACAGCAACACCTTCCTGGCGAATGCGGATGAGTTCTTCCTTTAGTACATTCGCATCAATTCTGCCCTTATCACTTACCCTAATTAGATTCTCGTTTTGAAGATATGTATCAATAAACTCCTGCGTTTGGAAAGCTAACAATACCTTTTTCGATGCACCGCAATGCAGAGGAAGACCGATTCCGAAAGCAGCACGAATCGCAATTGAGTATGGCCCTTCAACAATTTCTATTCCCAAACCCATTTTGCCTTGTTTCTTTGTTAAGAGTACAGATTCCCCTGTGAGTTTGCCCATCTCCTGCATTATCGGCAGTGCAATTTTACGCAAGCCCAGCTGATTAGTTGCCACTTTTCCTAATTCAATCACCTTCATACCAAGACGGTATTTTTCAGTATAGACATCCTTTTCTACAAATCCATTACGGTGCAACGTAACCAATATCCTATGTATTACACTCTTAGAGAGTTCTAATTTCTTGCTAAGCTCCGTGACTCCCCATATGTCGTCTTCGTTGGTAAAACAATTTAGGATTGCCAAAGCCCTTTCGACGGTTTGTACACCCTCACTTTGCATTGCACCACCTCCTCTCTTTACCTGCATACTGAAAACATCATACTTATGTTTGTTATAATATTGTATATCTCCTAACATTTAAATGCAATTCATATAGATTATTTTATAGGGGCCGTAACGAAACTTGAGATTTTTTCAAGCTGATGGTGCGTTATCCCAAAAAAAAGGACTGTACACCTTTGAAGTGTAAAGTGGACCCTAATATATAAGGGGATGAAATAAACCGGAAAACAAGTTTCGTTACATCCCCTTGCTTAAGTCAGGATTTGAAGTTCTCTTTTTTACATTTTATAATTATAAATCTCACAGAAGGTTTATCTTTCATATTCTTAGCTGACTCATCAATTTCTGAAAACTCTATTAATCCATATTCTTCAAATTCACGTTTTACTGAATCAGCATCATAAAAGAATATTTTCACTCCCTTCATTGTCTCGAATCGATCTTTACTCAGTTGTTTACCCTTTCCAAACATTGGAGCTTTCTTTGAAACAGCTGTAAAAATCATATATCCGTTTGGTTTTAGTTGACTATAGCAATCATTAATAAATTTTTTTCTTTCACGATTGTTCAATAAATGAATAAGTGCATAGCAATATATACCGTCATAAAGTTTGTCATCAAAAGGCATGTCCGTTACTGAACCATGATAGATTCTAATATTAACTCCGTTTTGTCTTGCCAAATCAATTGCTGTTTTTGAAATCTCGATACCTGTTACATTAATTCCGTTCTCATAAAAAATCTTAGCATTTCTCCCATATCCAATACCCGGGATCAATATGTCCTTAACTTTCTCCTCAAGGAAAAAGTCCTTTGTCAAGATTGTGGAGTCTGAGGGTTCAAACCCCCACATCATTTGTTTTTCTATAAAACTCGATTCCCAGAATTCTGTCATATCTCTATCTCCTTTAGAGTTTTCGGGCTAAGTAGCTCGTTACGGTTTTTACATCTGTATTGTTCACTGAATCGTTTATTTCTTGATCCAACTTCGGATCATTAGCGAACGACCCATCTGCTTTTTGAAAATAGACGGTAGCTACAGAAGCATTCCCTTGTCCAGCATCATCATCAACAATAATGATTATATCTTTTAGCCCGTCTTTACTCACATCTTCAAAAGAAACAGCTTTAACATCTACCCTATAGGGGAGAGTTGCATAAAAATCATAAAGGATATCCCCGTCTTTATTGGTTAAATAAAATACTACAGGTATATGGTTACCTCCTGTCAATTTTCCTGATACGAATTTAACATTGCCCCACGATTTTAAATCTACCATGAAAGATTGATTCTCAATAGGACTAAAGCCCTTTAAATCTTTAAGATTATACGGTGCGAACTGGAAAGTTCCCACCGGCGGTTGCGCTGCAGTATCCTCTGATTTATCCGTAAGGTTAATGGTTGCTTCCATCTTATCGTTTGGTTTAAAGACCAATTTGATACTTCCCTTATTTTCTCTCGAATCAGTGAACTCGAATTCAGCCGTATCCTTATTAATAATTCCGTTTAAATTGGCTACATCATTAGGATAAGATGGAGCAGGACCGACCACAGTAAGTTCTCCCGTAATTTTTCCATTTTTAATTTTAGAAATAGAAAAAGACACTCCGTTTTCGAAGCTATTATTAGTATCTTTTTCCTTAATCCATGTCTTTCTAACGTATTGATTATAGTCAATTGCATCACTTGTATGAGTTGTTATTGAAGAATTTGGAGTTGCAACTGAGGGCAATTCTTCCCTGAGTTGTTCTGTTGTATTAGTTGGAGCCGTTTTCCCGCATCCCGCTAAAAGCAGAGAAACTGTGATAGTTGCTATAAGTATTTTTCTATTCATTTTTACCTCCGTTTTTAACGCAGTTTTCAGTCATTATTTAGTGGTTCCCTCGAACACATATCTGCAATTGATGTATTAACTTTAAATAACAACGAAATCATAACACAGCTTATAATAAACATTCAATCATCCAGCCTATACAACACTATTTACAGCAGGGATGGGGCAAGTTTAATGTGCTATGATTTAGATTAGAACAATAATAAAAAAACTAAAACCTCTGACTTTTTAAGTTTCAGAGGTTATTTAAAGAATCTCTTTTCGCAATTGAACTTGTCTTAATAAATACCCAAGTAATGATGGACCACCAAACTAAAAAAGTGAAATATGCCATAACTGGGTAAAACCAAGGTTTAAAATCAAATAATCCAACATTATGAACTAAATAACCATACATAACGCTGAATGCAGCAAACCCAAGGACATAAAAGTATTGAAACATTTTTTGTGGGGGTAAAAGTCGAAGAAAAATCATAACTGTAAGAATCCAACTAGGTGGAGAAAGTATGTTTTGCCCCAATACGTTGAATATACCAGCATTTTCAAACCAAATAATATGAAGTAGATTTTGAAATAAACCTACTACAACTACATCACCTAATCCTCCAAGAAGCATTGCATATATAAAATATTCCTTAAAATCTTTCTTAGGGATGGTTATAAGTACGACAATAAACATTAGAAATATGAACGACGGATAAAAAAGTATAGATACCATAAACTCTCCTTTTCCTTCAAGTTTCTTAATCAATTCCGAGACTCCCTCTTCTTCAAGTGGGTGTTCCATATTCTCACTCAAATTTCTTATGGTTATAGCTTTAACAAAAGTTCAGAATGTATTCACAAGTATTAACTCAACTCTCATCATCGGACCTGAATCAATTATCGCGGGGGGCTATTCAATAAGTTTTATAGTACCAAAGTGACGTTCTCTCGTTCTGTGCTTCAATTAAGAATGCTGCATAGTAGTTAACCCGAAATGCCTTAATAGTAGCCAAGTTAGATGTTATGTGATCTGATCTACTTAATTAGATTCTACAGGCCTTCCTTTCACCTGTTGGGGGGATAGAAAGGAAGGCCTCAAACTGTCCAAATAGCAAAAAATAAGCATCTCGAAAACTCGAAATGCTTACTAAACATAACATTTTTGGTGCGCCACCCAGGATTCGAACCAGGGACCTGCCGATTAAGAGTCGGATGCTCTACCAGCTGAGCTAGTGGCGCACAAGCAACAATTAAGAGTATACTTTTAAAATGTTTAATTGTCAATAACTTTATGATTATGATTTATTAATACATTCTGATTATGTTTTATTACTATCATGCAATCTGCTAATTTCTAGTTTATTGATTCTATATGTCGGCTGCTAAGTTAAGAATAGCTTGAGCATATACTTTGGTTGTTAAAAGGAGATTGTTGATAGGAATGTATTCGTCTGGACAATGAATCACTTCCGGTTCACCTGGAAAAGTGGGGCCAAAGGCAACTCCTTGGGGCAGAGCTTTAGCATAAGTTCCTCCGCCAATGGCAAAAGCAAAGGGCTCGAGGCCGGTTACATCAGAATAGGCTTTCAACAAAGACTGAACTAAATGGCTCTCTTTTGGGACGTGATGTGCCTCTTGATGATTTAATATCTTGATTTTAAATTGCTCATTTAAAGCAATCTTTTCAATTTGCAGAAAAACATCGTCACGTTGGTACGTAACAGGATATCGGATATCAATTACTAAGCGAGTATTATCTGAAGTCAATTCTAAAATACCAAGGTTGAGGGAAAGTTTACCCGAAGGTTCATCACTTAAGGCCACTCCAAAACCTTCTCCATAAAAGCCTGTGCCAGGATTGGTTAAAATGAAATCTAAAATTTGTTGTTCCTCGGAGCTCAGTGGTAACGTTCTCAGGAATCTTAAGGCGTAGAGAACTGCATTTTTACCATTTTGGGGGAGGCTTCCATGGGCACCTACTCCTTTAAACATAAGCCTGATCTCTTGTTCCGATTTCTGGCTCACCAGAGTACCGCTAACCCCTTCCGGGAAAGAGAAGTTGTTTAATTGCTCAGCCAGATCATCGTAAGAGATCCCCTTTAAAGAAACATCACAGCGATCGGGAACAACGTTAGCTCGTTCTCCGCCGCGGACGCTTACTAGATGCGGAAAAGAGGTTGCGTGTGATTTAGCTAATTCCAGATGGAGAATTCCTTTCTCAGCATGAATTACAGGGAATTCAGCATCCGGTGCAAATCCAATTTGAGGAGTTTCTTCTTTTTTTAGATAATAATCCATATCTTCCCAACCAGATTCCTCATCAGTGCCTAAAATTAGCCGAACTCTCATCTTTAAAGGTATGTTGGCGTCTTTAATGGCTTTCATGGCGAAGAGCGCTGCTAAAGTTGGCCCTTTATCATCTAAAGCTCCTCTGCCCAGAATCTTGCCCTCAACAATAGTTGCACAATATGGAGGCACAGACCATCCATCCCCTTCTGGAACAACATCAATGTGTCCCAGAATACCTAATAGTTCACCCGTGCCCATTTCAATATGTCCTGCATAACCATCAACATTTTTGACCGTAAAACCAAACCTTTTTCCAAGTGCCAAAGTCCATTCTAAAGCATCTTTAATCCCTGGACCGAAAGGTGCACCCTCTGAAGCATGTTCAATATCTTTGACACTCTTAATTTGGATACAGGCCTGTACTGCGGATATTATGTCCTCTTTCATTAAGTCAATCTGTTGGTCAAGACGCATATTCTAATCATTCCTTCATTAATTTTATGTTCGCTGAGTCATCCTAGCATACCCGGATTAAGAAATGAAGTTGCATGAAATCTCAGCAAATCATCTCAAATTCTGAATTAAGGTGTTAATGGAGAAAACTTAACTTCTACGGTTGTACCTCTGGTTACAATTTTTCCCGCTTGGGGTGATTGTTGATTCACCAATCCGCTGCCTGTGAAGTCAAAGTGTAATTCTGACTTTGCCAGCGTTTCTCCCGCCTGTCGCATAGTCATTCCTGTTAAGTCTGGAATAACTATTTCCCCTCCAACGGGTGTGCGCTCAGGGATAACCGGTTGAGGCAATGGTCTGATGGCAGTGTCACTAGGGGAAATGACAACTGTGCTCTGCGTATCGTTGGATACAGGAAGTCCATAATATTGCAATGCACCTTCTATTATCGCTTTAGCCCTCGGTCCCGCTAATGTCCCACCCTGATGTCCATCTTCGGTTTTGGGCGTATCGATTATTACAAGTACTGCAATTTTAGGATCTTCTGCCGGTGCGTAAGCTGCAAATGAGGCGATGAAGTCTGTTGTCGAATATCCCCCTGTTTTGGGGTCTACTTTTTGAGCAGTCCCCGTTTTTCCCGCAACCCTTATACCAGGAATACTAGCTGTATTTCCTGTTCCATTAGAAACCACTTGTTCAAGAATATTTGTCATTTGGTTTGCCGTGGATTGTGAAACAACCTGCCGTACAGAAGTGGGTTGTTTCTGTTCAACGATTTGACCATCAAAGGTCGAAATCTTATCCACTATATAGGGTCGATAGAGTGTTCCTCCATTGGCGATTGCGGAAATTGCCGTTAATAATTGGATTGGAGTAACAGAATTGGCTTGGCCAAACGACATAGTTGCAATATCAAGTTCTCGAATTTTTTCATCAGGAAGGAGTAATCCACTTTCCTCCCCAGAAATGTCGATTCCAGTTTTAGACCCAAAACCAAAAGCCTTCAAATATGTGTCAAAGATCGCTTTACCCATCTTCAATCCAACCTGTGCTAGTACGACGTTAGAAGACAATTTCATTCCTTCGGTAAAAGTAGGAAAGCCATGAGGCTTTTGATCAGAATCCCAGTTTGTAATATAAAGAGGTGATATCCGTAAGAAGCCAGGATCTTCAAACGTATCGTCCGGTTGAATTATTCCTTCTTCAAGTGCCGCTGCACCAGTGATAATTTTGAAGGTCGAACCTGGTTCATAGGACATACTGATAGCTAAATTTCGCCGAACTTCGGGTGTAGCATTATTATAGTCTGTAGGATCAAACGAGGGACGGGATCCCATGCCCAAAACACGTCCTGTCATCGGATCCATAGCCAGAATCGTGACACTATTAGCGTTGGTAGCTTTCATTGCCTGATCTAATTGTTGCTCAATATAATATTGAATTGTGGCATCTAAGGTTAAGGTTATCGAGTTTCCAGGCCTTGAGGGGTCTCCTTGGTTGAGAGCATCCAATATAGAACGTGCTTTTGTGTCTTGCTCTTCGGATTGGAACCCTGGCTTACCAAATAACTCCTTATCATAATAGTATTCAACGCCTTCTACACCATGACCGTCTTGCTTCACGATTCCCAGTGCAGAGGCCGCAAACATTCCCATTGGATATACCCGTTTCTCTTCTTCACTGTAGCCTACTCCTGGAATTTTCAAAGCCTTAATTTCATCTGCTTTTTGTATATCCACTTGATGGGCCAGGCTTATCCAAGCCAGATCTTTATTGAGCTTATCCAGTATAGCTTGCGGATCAATTTCTAAGATACTTCCCAGTTCTGTTGCTACATCCTCTTTGCTTCGTTCAAATTTCTTGTTCTCAATCTGTTTACTCAACATTCTGGGGTCAGCATAGACTTCTTTGACAGGGATACTTTGAGCTAAGACGTTGCCTTGGGCATCAAAGATTGCGCCTCGATCAGGTCTAAGGCTTTGATCAATCGTTCGCCTTTCAATACCTTTTGCCTTGAGGTTTGAAGCCTGAACAACTTGAAGAACGACTAGTCTTCCACACACAAGAAGAATTATCACAAGCAATATTAATTGTATCCAACGATCGCGTGAAAAATAGTTGGTTTTTATTCTGTCTTTTTTCAAAGTGTCCCTCCTCTCTTCTTACATTATAACATTTAAGTGAGTACTTCCTAGTTCATAATAGCAATTTTAAGTTTTTATATCTTTTCTATGAGAAGAAAGTTAATTAGAAAGGTTATCTTCAAATTCTGGATATGTAAGAAGGGATGAAGGTACTTAGGTAAGCTTAGGGCTGAAAAAGAACTTACGCTTTCCTAACTAACGATGACTCTTTGAAAAGCCACCTTGCTAAGAAACCGCAAGCTCTTGATTCTATTTTGTCCCTTGAAGGCTCAAAAATACACTACAGAATAGAGGTATTTTTATGAAAATATGGAACAACTTAGACCTTTTTTAAGTATTTAATCTTGATTGATTGGACAAGAGAACAGTGGTTATTATACCCATAAGCAGACCTCCAAGATGAGCGAAATTATCAATTCCCGGCTGAGTAAGTCCAAACCCAAAATTGATAAGTATGACAATAACCAGATTCATACCGAAGCCGGATTTCCAAAGCAATGGCCGTTTTAAGCTATAGTACAAGAGTGATCCTAAAAGTCCAAAAATAGCACCTGAAGCTCCCGCGGATAAGGCTGAGGAAAAGAAAAAACTGGCGATTGATCCCCCAAGCCCACTCATAATATAGATCACAAAAAAACGTCCATGTCCAAACCTTTCCTCACTAAATGGACCTAACGACCATAATGCATAAAGGTTAAAGACGAGGTGTAAATAACCTATATGAATAAAAGTGCTTGTAAGTAAACGCCATATTTCACCTGCTCGAATCAGGGTGTTTACCTTCGCTCCAAAAGCAATAAGGACTCGCTGTTCTGTCGATCCTCCTGCTAAGGTCATTAATATAAAGACGATAAGGTTTATCCCTAAAAAAATGTACGTTAAAAATGGAATGAACTTTTTTTCTGCCCTCTTGTTTATCCCCACGTCATTTCCGTTGGCTAGTTGTTTTAACCATTTAGGTATCACTGGATCATTTGTTGGAGGAAAGGGGAACAGGTTACCTTGTTGAGTATCCCAGTACCAAAGCTGTATCCCAGGAAAATGGTTATTCTTCAAATCAGAAGAATCAATTCCATTAGGGCAAAAAACAATTACATCCCATTGCGAAAGATTGCCGTAGCTTTGTATCAAGGGTCTAAAGTCTTGGGGAAGATTGCTTATATTCCCAAATAAAAGCCCGCGTTCCATTGACTCGTGCGTCGCAGACATCCAGTTACCTTCTAAAGTAACGAGCTTCCATCCAGATTGTTGAAGGGTATTAAATATTTGTTCAAACATATCTTACCTCTATTCAAATATCTCCTAATACTGCTCGCAACAAACTCGGTATGCCGTAATCGTTTTTTCCAGATCCATATCCGACATTGAGCAAAGCCATCTCCGGAAAAGTTGATTGCTCAGCTAAAGCACGAATAAGAGCAGCTCCCGTCGGGGTGATAAGTTCGCCGGTGATTCCTGAATCACGGAATTTAAATCCCTTCAACAGCATTAGTGATGCAGGTGCAGGTAAAGGTAAAGTTCCATGGGCACATTTCACAAAACCATGTGACCAAGGCAGCGTCGAAACCTTGATGGAATCAATATCAAGCTGATCTAATGCGATACACGTTCCAACAATATCAACTAGGGAATCAACTGCGCCAACTTCATGAAAATGAACCTCATCAATCGTTGTTCCATGAATATTAGCCTCTGCCTCGGCTAAAACATTAAAGACCTTAAGGGCATTTTTTCTGGCCCGTTCTGATAAATCCCCACTAATAATCATCTTTTGAATATCCGGGAGACGGCGGTTATGGTTATGATCGTGGCCATGTTTAAGTTCGTGATCGTGTTCATGTCCATGTTCATGTTCATGCTCATGCTCATGTTTATGGTGATCGTGATCTTCGTGATTGTCATACTCTGAGTTTTGTCCAGGAATTACGACATTGATGTCTGTAGCTTTAATCCCATGGACTTGTCGTTCCCGTACATCAAGCACAAATTCGGTCAATCCCATCGAGTGAAGCTGATTTACAATAATTTCAGGATCTGCTCCTAAGGCAATCAAGGACCCCAGAGCCATATCGCCGCTTATGCCAGCAAATGTATCCCAGTATAAAATTTTCAAAGTCAATGCTCCTTCCTACTGATGTCTCGTTATGCGGCGCACTATTGCAGAGGCTAAAGAGGCTGCCCCAAAACCGTTGTCAATATTCACGACCCCAATTCCTGAGGCACAGCTGTTTAACATACTGAGTAAGGCTGCTAGGCCTTGAAAATGAGCACCATACCCTACGCTGGTCGGCACTGCGATAACCGGTTGATCTACCAGCCCGCCAACAACGCTTGCTAATGCCCCCTCCATTCCAGCAACAACAATTATCACTTCAGCTCGATCCATAAGTTCTCTCTGTCCCAGAAGTCGATGTATCCCAGCCACCCCGACGTCAAAAAGTGTATCAACGTCATGGCCCATATAACGAGCAGTCAGCCAAGCTTCTTGGGCTACCGCCAGATCCGCAGTTCCGGCAGTCATGATTAGGATTTTGCCAGGAATTGTGGGTTCTGACAAGGGACGCAAGAGGAGACAACGAGCTAGTCGATCATAGATAGCGTCTGGAAAATGAGCTAAGATCAGTTCTGCAGTTTGGGGGTCAAGTCTGGTACCCAAAACATTTTGGTCTTTTTCGCCTAAGTGTTTAAGTATCGAAATTATATGATCGGGTTGTTTCCCTTGACAAAAAATCACTTCTGCTTGTCCAGTTCTGAGGGCACGATGATGATCTAAGCGTGCAAAGTCTAAGTTTTCATAGGGAAGATCTTTTAATTGGTGAAACGCTTTATCTGGGGAACAAGAACCTTGATGAACAGATTCAAGAAGGGCTCTTATAGTCTCTTCATTCATTAATAAGCCTCCTGTTAAATGGGATTGAGACTTCCCGAACGGAGTCCCATTAAGTCTAAGGTAACAAATCGAAAACCCAATTCTAACAAAGGGGCTGTGATTTCAGCATGTTCCTGGATACATCTCGAAAAACTGTTAATCGGAATCTCAATGCGGGCAATTTCTCCGTGAGCACGCACCCGACATTCTAAGTATCCCTTTTGCTGAAGTATGGCTTCAGCTCGTGCAATACGCTTCAGTAATTCGGCATCAATTGCATCTCCATAAGGGACCCTGGAGGCTAAACAAGCCATCGAGGGTTTGTTCCAAGTTGGTAAATTACGAAGTTTTGATAAAATTCGTATTTCAGCTTTAGTAAGACCTGTTTCCAGAAGCGGACTAATAATACCTAACTCTTCAAGAGCTACCCGCCCCGGACGATAATCTTGGGCATCTGATGCATTTGTTCCGTCAATAACTGCAGCATTATCCTTGCTTTTGCTCAATTCAAGAAATGTCTCGAAGAGTTTCTTCTTACAAAAATAACAACGATTTGGCGGATTATTTCGGAACTCCTGAAGGCCCAAAACATCAAAGTCAATCACTTGTACCGGAAAATTATATTTTGTGACTAAAGCGAGGGCCTCCTGTTCTTCTTGAGTCGAAATCATCAGCCCGCGCGCAAAAACCGCTTGGCAATTTTGACCTAAGGATTCTTGAGCGACAGCTAAAAGATAGGTTGAATCTACTCCGCCAGAAAAGGCAACCAGGACCTTATTTAAGGATTTTAATCGTTTAATAAGTTGAACTTCTTTCTCGCAGGCCACTTCTTGCAGATTGATATCCATTGAGGATTGATCCCTTCCTTCGTCTATATTCTACCCATTGTAGAAATGCCTGTCAAAGATCTTTATACAAATAAAAGAGCAAAGATGGGTGTCAGCCCTCCCTGCTCAGTATTAAAGTTTACTATTTAGTAAGAGTACTTATCTTTCGTTCTTACAATAAGATAAGTACCTTACGCGAAAACTTAACTCTTACGGCTATTCCAGATTACCCATTTTTCCAGGAAACTCCGAATCCACCTCTAGGGTACTTCCAGTCAATATTCCCAAAGGGACACCCGATAAGGCAGGTGCCACACTCAAGGCATCCTTCATAACCAACTGCAATACGTTTTTCTTCTTCGTCCCAATCATAAACATGAGCCGGGCAAAAACGAGTACAAGGTTTATCTTGACACTGCTGCAAGCATACATTGGGGTTAGCTATCTTAATGTGGCTTAATTTATCAGTGTTAAAACGAACCAAATATAGTTTATCATCTAATTTCATAAGAGCGCCCTCCATGCTCCATAAATATCTTTAATCAAACCGCCTTTCGAACGGTTTTCGAAGGCCATCTTGATGATTTCCTTTTGACGTTGTTTTTTAGGCGTCCCATCAGCTGTTAAATACATCTTAGCAGCTTTAGATAATAACTTTGGATATACTTTTAAAAGATGTGGATTTTCCTCAAAGAATTTGCCCATATGGCGATAATGGTGAAGGTCTTTTAGAACAAAGGAATCTCGCAGGCGGGTTTCGTAAACAGTCATGGCATGGTCACTGACATCTCCAGCCTTGATGGCCTGAGCAGCAACTTCTCCTGCTATTTTACCCGAAATCATGGCAAGATTTGAACCTTCTCTATTCAACGAGTTCATAAGCATTGCCGTATCTCCAACGACAAGGACCCCTTGTCGATGCAGTTTAGGTACTTGAGTATATCCGCCTTCAGGTATTAGGTGAGACAAGTATTCCTTAGTTTCACCGCCCTGAAGAAGTCGTTTTACATAAGGTTTTGATTTTAAATTCTCGAGAAGATCATTAGGTGTCCAATTATTGCGAATTAAAGGTTGAAGAATTGCACCAACGCCGATTGAAATCGATTCTTTATTGGTATAGATAAACCCTACACCCATCATCCCTGCGGTGGAATCCCCATATAATTCAATGGTCGCCCCTTGCCCTTCCTCAAGACAGAAACGATCTTCTATCTTTTCCTTAGGTAAGGCGATGACTTCTTTTACGGTAACTGCAACTGATTCTGGCTTTAAGGGTTTAGCTAATCCTGCTTTAACAGCTATGAAGTTGTTTACCCCTTCCGCAAGGATTACAACCTTGGCTCCTAAGTCACCTTCAGCTCGTCCTGTACGAACTCCGACAACCTGGTCTCCCTTATATAGCAGATTTTCCACCAGCGTTTCAGTAATAATCATAACACCAGCTTTTTCAGCTTGCTCCGCAAGCCAACGGTCGAACTTCACTCGGAAAATCGAATGTGCATTATACGGCTCTTTACCCCAAGCAGGATCTCGGTAACCTGCCATGATAGACTCATCGCCACTCAACATAGCGATACGTTGTTCAATGATTGGACGTTCTAAGGGTGCTTCTTTCCAAAACTCTGGTACAACCATATCAGTAGCTTTTGTATAAAGTATGCCACCCATTACGTTCTTAGTTCCTGGATAGTCTCCACGCTCGATGACGACAGTTTTCATGCCAGCTCGTGCAGCACTGAGCGCGGCAGACAGGCCAGCAGGACCACCGCCGATGACGATTACATCAAAGTTTTCCATGTTTGCCCCTCCTTAATTTGCCACGCCATGCTGAAGGCGTTTCTTAAACTCTGCAGTCATTGCAGGAACTATTTGAAAAAGGTCTCCAACAATGCCGAAATTAGCAACTTTTAATATTGAAGCTTCCGGGTCATTGTTAATCGCAATAATGAAGTCAGATGTTTCCATACCCACCAAATGTTGTATGGCTCCTGAAATTCCGATGGCGATATAAACTTTAGGCCGAACTGTTACCCCGGATTGCCCCACTTGTTGATCGTGAGTCAGCCAACCAGCTTCCACTGCTCCGCGCGTACCAGCTATAGTTCCTCCTAGGACATCCGCTAATTCTTCAGCAATTGCCAAGTTCTTCTTTGCCGCAAGACCTAAGCCAACCGCCACAATTATTTCTGCCTTATCCAAGAAGGCGCTCTTAGCATCGCTCCCGATAAACTCGAGAATTTTAGTGTGGAAATCACTTTCGTCAAAGGTAAATTCCTCTCGAATCAATTCACCTTCTCGACCATCTATGCGTTCTGGCATTGCCATAACTCTTGGGCGTACCGTTGACATTTGTGGACGACTAGTGCGACAAAGAATGGTCGCCATAATATTTCCACCAAAGGCAGGGCGGGTTTGTTGTAAGAGCTTTGTCTCTGGATCAATGCCAAGCACCGTACAATCAGCAGTTAATCCAGTTTGTAATTTGGTAGCGATAGCTGGAAAAACATCTCTTCCCATAGAAGTTGCGCCCATTAAAATAATTTCCGGTTGATATTTTCTAACCAAACTGGTAATTGCTTCGGCATAAGGTTCAGTTCGGTAATCTTTAAGAATAGGGTGATCAACCACATAGACTTTCTCAGCCCCATAAGCAAAAGCTTCCGGAATAACACTGTCGATCTCATTGCCAGTGATCACTCCGCTGAGTCCGCACCCTATAGCATCGGCTAGTTTTCGCCCTTCGCCCAGTAATTCCCAAGAGACAGGAGCTACTTTCCCATTAGTGTATTCAATAATAACCCAAACCCCACTCCATACATCTCCGCCGGCAACCGGCGTAACTTGAGCAGGAATTGTCTTTTTATCATTATCTTGAGCATAGTCTTTAACCGCTTCGGGCAGAGGATCTTTTAAGTTGAATTTAGAACCAGCCTCTGGATCAAGCTCTTCTTTAGGCTTTGAAGGTTGATTGGGTATGGCAAGTGCATTCGTAGGGCATACAAGGACACATTTACCGTGGTCTTCACATTTTTTCGGATCCACCACTGCTATCCCATCGATCAGGTCCATAGCTTCCACTGGGCATTCTACGACACAAGCTCCGCACCCAATACATTTTGTCTTGTCAACTGCGACAGTCATTAGTGCTTTCCTCCCTTCGCTAGGGGATTAACCATGATAACATTCGACTGAAATAGTTTTTGTACTACAGTTGCGGCTATCGAGGCTGGATCCTTTGAAGCATCTATTATTTCCCCGCCACTGCGACCAGGTGGTGCAAAAATTCTGGAGACACTGGTAGGTGACCCTTTAAGGCCCATTTGTTTGACATCAAACGGAAGGGTCTTGGCATCCCACGTTTCCGGTTCATAGGCGGCGGCTTTCATCATATTCGGAAGGGATGCGTAACGCAAATCGTTAAGTTCTTTCTCTACGGTAAGTAATGCAGGCAACTGAGCTTGAACAACTTGACGTCCGCTTTCAGTCTTGCGTTCAACGGTTATAGAAGTTTCAGTAAGCTCTCTAACCTTTATGGCATATGTCAATTGAGGGAATCCCAGGCGTTGAGCAATCCCAGGACCCGTTTGGGCGGTATCTCCATCAATGGCTTCTTTTCCTGCGAATACGAGATCGATAGGTTCCGTTTCATGCAACTTTTGTAGGGCCATCGAAAGAATATAAGCTGTAGCTAAGGAATCTGAACCACCAAAAGCACGATCACTCAGGAGGATTGCTCGATCAGCACCATAAGACATAGCTTTCTTCAATGCTTCTTTGGCTTGCGGAGGCCCCATACATACAATGGTAACCTTCCCCCCGACTTTTTCTTTAAGGCGAATTGCTTCTTCCAAACCATGTGCATCATAGGGATTAATAATTGATGGCACGCCCTCTCGCATGAGGGTATTAGTCACTGGGTCGATACGTACTTCAGATGTATCTGGAACTTGCTTAAGGCAGACCACGAAGTTCACAATAAATCCCTCCTTTATATTAATCTCAAGATTAAAAAACCTGCCTGAAAAAGTTATTGTTTTTATACTAGTATAAAAACAACCTTATTTCAAGATTTAAACATTGTATTTTGATAATTTTAATAGGAATTCTCATAATTAGTATTATTTATGTCTACTCGGAATCTGCTAAATACTTTTCAACCTCAACCCCAGCCAAAGCACCATCTCCAACTGCAGTAGCTACTTGACGCAGCGGTGTGTTGCGAATGTCTCCTGCAGCATATACTCCTTTGATATTGGTTTGTAAAAGAGCATCAGTCAGAATATAACCACGGTCATCTGTTTCAATTTCCTCATCAATAAATTGGGCATTTGGATCTGTCCCAACATAAATAAACACTCCATCTGCTGGGATATTTCGTGTTTCATTACTGAGTACATTGCGGACACGTACCCCTTCAACGTGGTTTGAACCGAGTATTTCCTCGACGACAGCATTAAGTTCAAAACGAATTTTCGGATTATCTTTAGCGCGATTTAAGACGATCTGAGAAGCACGGAAACCTGCTCTTCTGTGTACTATCGTCACTTCTTCTGCAAATTTAGTAAGGTATGCCCCTTCTTCGATGGCAGCATCTCCTCCACCAACAACCACAACCTTCTTACCTTTAAAGAAAGCACCATCACAGGTTGCACAGTAGGAAACTCCGCTTCCTCGGAAATTGTCTTCCCCAGGGACACCTAATAACCTAGGCTTGGAACCTGCAGTGATAATAATAGAACGCGCTTCAAGAACTTGACCGGTTGTATGTATCTTCTTTACAGGTTCCTTTAGCTCTAATTTCTGAACTTCCTCAAAGATAAACTCAACACCAAACGCCAAAGCTTGCTTATGAAACAGATTCATAAGTTCATACCCATTAATTCCGTCTGGAAATCCAGGATAATTCTCGATGTTTTCCGTTGATGCGGCTTGACCGCCAGGCATTGCTAATTCTACTACCGCTGTTTTAAGTCCTCCCCGTGCGGTATATATTCCAGCTGTTAGACCTGCAGGACCAGCACCCACAATAATGACGTCATACATGACTTTCAACTCCTCTTTACTATTTACCTACATACCCCTTAAGGGTATTAAATACGTAGATAGTATATCATAGTTTATCCAGAATTAAAAAAGAATTTGACCCGAATGAAACATGTTAATGAAGGGATTTTAATTAATTGGGAAGAATATATTAATACGGGTTTAGTATTACACAACTGTTGCAGTTATATTTAAGAAAGATCGGAAGTTTCGAAGGAGGAATTTGTTCTGAAACGTTTTATTAAAATCCTAATTGGCTTCATAATATTAGTCTCATTCTTAACCGCCTCAAGTGGGTTATACGAAGATTGGTTGTGGTTTACTAACCTTGGTTATTCTCAACTCTTCTGGACTCCATTTTTAAGCAAAGTGCTCTTTCAGGCAGTAAATGGAACCATTCTCTTCCTCTTTATTGCCGGAACCTTGCTATCTATTCGACATGCCATTGTGACCTTTGTTAATGAACGTTTACGCCTCCGGTTGCGTTTGGTACAAGATATGAACCGTCCTGTTTTCAACCTGAGTCAACGTAAAGTTACTGTATGGTTACTTGTGATTTCGGCAATCGTTAGTTTTGGCATAAGTTTCGTAGCTGGGTTTACAGGATGGTTAGATGTCTTATCTTTTACCCATGCCACACAATTTAATCAGGTCGATCCGATTTTTGGTAAGGATTTAGCTTTTTACTTTTTTAAACTTCCCTTTTTAAGGACAATATTTGATGCATTTTTCGGTCCCCTCTTTTTACTCACCTTGTTTACCATTATTTTTTATATCGTTACAGGAGTCATTCGTTTCCACTCAAGAAAGCTTTGGCAAAGTGGTGCTGTCTCAATGGGACCCAGCTGCCGGAAGCACTTAGCATTTTTAATCGGAATTCTCTTTGCTTTAAAAGCTTACGGTTATTACTTAGATATTTTCAAGTTGCTCTATTCTACACACGGACACGTGGTAGGTGCCGGATTTACTGATTTAAATTTCACACTTCCAGCCCTTAAAATTCTAATTTTTATAAGTATTTTAGGATCTATCCTTGCTTTCATCTCACTGACTTTTAAAGATTCCCGGCTATTGACAGTCCCAATTGTAGGAAGTTTTGTCTTTGGAATCCTAATCTACAGTGTCTTGCCCGCTCTTATCCAATCGTTTGTTGTTCTTCCAAATGAGCTGAGTAAGGAGCAACCGTATATTAATCATGAGATAGAGTTAACCCGCTTTGGATACAGCTTGGACAATATTAAAGAAATTGATTATCCGGGTAATACACAAGTTACAGCAGAAACCTTAAAAACAGAACTAGGAACACTTAACAATATCCGACTTAATGATGCTCGTCCTATGTTACAGACCTATAATCAAAAACAGGGTATTCGACTGTATTATAAATTTAATGACATTGATATCGACCGTTATACGATTAATGGAGAGTCTCGCCAAGTAATGATAGGACCTCGAGAAATCTCTACTCCTGATCTAACTTCTAATGCAAAAACATTTGTAAACATGCGCTTAAAGTACACCCACGGTTTCGGAGCATCTGCTTCCTTTGCCAATGCAGTCACTTCTGAAGGACTTCCTTCTTATGCAATTAAAGATGTCCCACCTGTAAGTGAATTCCCTGAATTTAAGATGACCGAGCCAAGGATCTATTTTGGCGAATTGACTAACGACTGGGTCGTCGCCAATACCACGGCCAAAGAATTTGATTATCCTCTGGGAAACTCTAATGCAGAAAATTCTTATAATGGCAAAACCGGGATCCCGTTAACTCCACTCAATAAATTTATGCTTTCTCTTCGCCATGGAACCCCGCGCTTCTACCTTGCCAATGAAGTAACTTCAGCCAGTAAAATGCTCGTATACCGCAATATAAGTGAGCGGGTTGAAAAGCTAGCTCCGTTTTTAACTTATGATATGGACCCATATGTGATTATTAATGCTGGTCGCATGAAATGGATTATTGATGCCTATACAACGTCTGATTCCCTGCCCTATTCCAATATGTATCCTAATCAAGATTTTAACTATATTCGGAACTCAGTAAAAGTAATTATTGATGCCTATGACGGCACCGTTGATTTTTATGCAGCTGATTCCAGCGATCCTATTCTGAAAACCTATATGAAGATATTCCCAGGCGTATTTAAAGACCTAGACAGTATGCCACCTAACATTAAAAACCATCTGCGATACCCAGAATCCCTTTTTAGTGTTCAAAGCAATATGCTTAAAAACTTTCATATGACTAATTCATCTGTCTTTTACAATAAGGAAGATTCTTGGGATGTTGCAAAAGAACTTTTCGACGAAACAACCCCACAAAGTGTAGATCCCTACTACACGATCATGAAGATTCCAGGAGAAGCTAAACCTGAGTTCGTGCTCATGCTTCCGTTTACACCAGCTTCTAGTGCCACGAATACACGCAACAATATGGTTGCCTGGATGGCTGCTCGAATGGATGGAGAGCATTATGGCGAATTATTACTATATAAGTTGCCAAAAAATATTGAAATTGATGGTCCATTACAGATTGAATCTCGAATCGATCAAGACCCTAAGATTTCTGAACAGCTTTCTCTGTGGGATCAAAAAGGTTCAAGCGTAATTCGAGGAAATCTTTTGGCTCTTCCAATCGGCGGCAACTTCCTCTATGTTGAACCGATTTATCTGCAATCAGATAAAGGCGGCAGTATTCCTGAGATGAAAAGAGTCGTACTCGCTTATCAAAACCAGTTAGTAATGACAGAAACTTTAGGAAAAGCCTTAATAGAACTTTTTGGTGAGGGCGCACCTCAACCAACAACACTTGGACAAAGTGGCACACTCCCAGTCCCTTCTGAGCAAGACGAAACAGAGGTTGATCTTAATTCTCTGGACATGACGTCTGTCATTGAACAAATGAATCAAATCCGTGCGCTACTCGACAATCTTGAAACTCAACTTAAAGGATTGCCAACTTCCTCTGGGGAAACTTTACCCGCTGACGAAACTCCCGCCTCAAGTGATACTCCCTCCTCTGACGATACTCCTTCCTCTATCAAACCTCCCAATGACAGTTTTCGCTAAAACCAAATAAGACTTCATGCTAAGAAAAAAAGAACACCCTAAAGTGTTCTTTTTTCTTGCCTAACTTCGCTTAAGCTAATTATTATCCAAATATATATTTGACTAGTCTTTAAGGGGTTTTAACTCTACAATCGTTGATGTTCCTGATTTTTTCAGTTGAATGAGCTCAGCACCATCATCAGAGATATAATTCTCGTCTCCAAGCAATGGGATCTCTTCAAGTTTTCCGGCAGTGATTACATTGGCTGTTTGTTGACTATATATAACTATCTGCCCTTCGGAGCCGATAAGCGTACTCACGTTATTAAAAGGAATTGAACCTTCCCATTCTGTTTGGAAAGAAGGATTATCCTTGATTTCGGAGCGATCCTCAGTTGATTTAATTTTAACCAAAACATTATTTTGGACTTCGCCGATATACACCTTGCCATCTAGAACTCCTATGACCCTGTCATTAGCATTTTTAGAAATGGTATGACGATTCCCAACTCCTAAAGAGATGACTTGCTTGGTCCCTCCAACTTTGCTGGTAATGAAAAGTGTGCCATATCGATCAGAGGCTGCCATGCTATCAATAGTCTCTCCCGTTTTATTTAGTGTCCGTACGTTTTTCATGACGTCAATTTCCATGAGTCGTTCTGTAGATCCGTTTTTAATTGTGAGGTATATAAGATTGGTAGAAGTTGAGACGACAAATTCATCGATTTTCCCGCCAGCTGGGAATTCATTAATTGTTTGATTAAAGCGGTCATCTGGAGCAGTGTCTTCATCACTATTTGGCAGTTCAAGTGTGTACAGTTCTGTAATTTGTGGATTACCATACTTCGGTACAGTTTTAGTTTGGACTTTTGGCTTGACTTCTTCTTCCACTTGCTTATCAGGTTTTTGATTAGGATCTTCGGGATTAAGTGGTACTGTTGATTTGGGAGGCGTCGTTACAGGCGGTACAACAGGGTCAACAGGTACAGTTACATAAGTTACCGGATTGGGATTTTTTTTACCATAAAAATAGACTAGGGTATCACGATCCGGAAGCCATTGATAGTTGAGAACTCCCATTGTGTTATCATTCCCAGGGGCTTTCTTTTCGAAGACCATTTTTTCTTTTTTAAGGTTAAAGATTTTGAGTGTGCCATTTTCTGTATAAGCTAAATAATCTTTTGCATAAGAAACTTGAACATTTTCAAAATCAGTACCGGGGATCGTTGCCTCAAGTCGCTCTGTTATTGGACCAGCTTCAGCAACAGGGCCCAGAACTTTAGCAACTTTGTTTTCTAAAAAAGAATAAGCTCCAAATTGTAGGAAGAGTGAAACTAAAACCCAAGCAAATATCGTGCGCAGTTTCTTTTTCATGCGTTATTTTCTCCTTTTATAACAGTGCTTAATAGTTCTTACTTAGTAACTACAAAAGCAGTAGGAATATATCGTTCGCCAAAAATATTCCAAAGTTTATTCATAACCTTACCATTATAGACGAGCTCTGATGATGATCCTCCATCTAAGTTGACAGCATTGACAGCATTATAATCTTCAAAGACGTTCATGAGGTCACGCAGGGTTGCCCCTATACTCCAAGTAGGTTGGCGTCCGTCAATAACAACAAATATCACCGTTCCGTCAGCCATTTGCCCGATTCCTGTCCGAGGGGCAATACCCCAACCGCCATCACCCGTAATTGCCGGTTTACCATCGACAATTAAATTAGGTTCGAAGGTAACCACTTCACGCATGTTTTTTTCTTCCAGTTGCTTTGCATTCATTTTACCGAGGACAAGTTTTCCTTTGTCATTAAATCCAACAATGTTAACCGCTTTGTCCCCCACATTGTTATGAATCAACTTCCCGTCATGCATTGTTAAACCGTCCGGAAAAGCTCCATTTCCTTTACCATTAGGGTCATAAAACCCTCCAGCATTAATTCCAGCAATGGCCCCCATATCCTTGACAAAATCTGTTACTCTTTCTCCTGTTACACCAATTTCTTTAGTAACGGCTAATTTTACTCGTGTCGGGTCTTTAATTAACATTACTTTTCCTTTAAAGCTTTGCCCTTTGATATCTTCAATTGTAATACCCGAAGTCTTATCAGTCATGACTTCTGTGCTTACTAAATCATTCCCTCTGCCAGATCCTTGATGGTTATTAGAATTCATAATACGGCTAATCTCTTCTTGAGAAAGAAAAGCCTCTACTACCTGTGGATGTCGAGATGTTGCCACTGCGCCAACTGCTACAATTTTGAGAGATTCAAAGGGGCCCCAAAACAATATAAATGGAACTAGTATTGCAGCAAAAATAATATTAAAGACTAGATACCCAAAAATTTTTTTTATCCTAATCCTACCCTTTTTTTTCATTTAAGCTCTTTCTCCTTTTAAAGTATTACTTGCTAAAAAACTCACTAATCGCCTAGTAAACAGACCTATCCACACTTATACCCCGGCCATACTGCCATTGGATGGCAAAATAAATTGACAGTACAAAAAAACAAGCCGCAGTTTTCAGGATGTGCGGCTGCGACTATTTAGAATGTCTTTTTCTTAACTCTATTGATAGTTTCCACAGAGAGTAGACAACAATAGCCGTCAAAAGAAAGATACTGATCTGAACTGATTCCCATTTAGAAATTCCAAGCTTTAAATCAATTATCTGAATAGCTAAGTTGGCTAGCATTCCAACAATAATGGTAACCCACATTTGAATAACAACATCGTGTTGCTTACGTCGAGTAATAAAATAAATATAAAGACCGATGGCAATAAAAAAAATGCTTCTTAGAAAACCAAGAACTATTATCATTATGTGTTTATCCTTTAATTAAATTTCATTTATAACGTACTTAGTATAACAAAAGATGTATATTGTATCAAGGATTGTCTGCAAAGTAACACTGAAAACCAGTTAATAATGTCATATAATGGAAAATATTATATAAAATTAATAAAATGAGCCGTCATAAAAACGGCTCAAATCTTACGTCTAAGGGTTAATTTCAATTCGGTATGTGAGATCGGCTGCTTTATCAATCATATTAGCGACACTGCAATATTTTTCCATAGAGAGTTGCACGGCACGATCAAGCTTATCTTTGGGTAGAGACTCCCCCCAGAATTTATAGACAACTTCGATATCTTTAAAGACCCGAGGATGATCACTGGCACGTTCCCCCTCTACGGTCGTTTCAAAACGATGGACTTTTACCTTCATCTTGTCAAGAATCGTAACAATATCCATTCCACTGCATCCGGCAATTGTCATCAACAAGAGTTCCATAGGACTGGTTCCATGTCCCGTTCCTCCAGCTGTTACACTGGCATCCATATTAGTCAAGACTTTAGAACTTCCTTCACCTTGGAAATGCAGACCCTTTATGTGTTTAACTGATACTTTCATTGACGCAACTCCTTTCAGTAAAACATTAAAGCTTTTGGCGATCCAAATTTTGATCAGTGTTATTTTGCGACAGCGTCTAGTTGCTTTTCTTCCTTACTATACTCCGAATTCTGTAAAATAACCGATTGTGCAGGCAAAGGTGTTTCTAACCTGAGAGGGAATATAAGGATCATCAATGATAACCCACCTATAGCAAGCGAAAGATATTGCAACGATAAAATGGAAAAGATAACTGATGCCAGTTTAGCAGAGGTACCAATCGCATAGCTGAACGGCTGAATAAGTTTCAAATTAGCATTCTGTCGTTGATCAAAGGATGCCTCAGAACCAGTACCGTTAAAATTGTGAATCCACACTGGTTTCCCTTCCAAATCAACGGAATTAACCAGTTCTTTTCCCATCTTATAAAAGGGATCCAATGACGAAAGATAAATAAAACCTTTGGTCGTATATATCTTAAATAATTCAACGGTTGAACTAGTCATCCCTGCTTTTTTAGATGTTCTTTCAATTCTTAAAATATCATCCTTACCAATATTCACCGGACCATTATCTGTTATAACTGAATATAAGCCACGATCGATTAATTCGATATTTGTCACTTTAACATTTAAAAACCTAACCCCGACCAACGTCATTAGAATAACAAACAGACTAATAAATATGATAACTCCCGATATACGTTCACGATCTATCTGTCCTCGTTTAAAAAGCACTATTACACGTCCTTTACTTTTGCTGTACGTATGTACTAGTTTTCAATTGCTCGATTATAGTTTACCCACAAAACTCATTGTACTATAAATAATTTAGTGAAACAAATTAATTTATTCTAAATAACCGTTAAGGAAAGGCATTTTGCCTCCCCTTAGACGATGATTATACTATTATCTTGGTTTTTAGACATTCTCTTTTACTACTTTAATCTGAGCCGAAGTGCTTTCCGAATCTAGTCAATAATTTCAGAAGATCATTGGGTGTAAAGGTAAGCGGCGTATTACCATTAGTCAATGTATTCGCTTTTACCAGAGGCTTTGCACCTGTTGTTTCCGGTGGAACGACGGCTCTTACAAATATGGTAGCTAACAATCCAATGATCAGAAGCGGAAGCGCGCCCCGAACGCCGGGAAAGGTCAGTATTGGAATTGTTAAGAGAACATAGGGTGTGTATAACTTATCCGAATAATTTGCCAGCACATATATGGCAAGGATAAGGGGTGCCTCTGGGCTTTCGGGAGTCAGAAAGCCCCGTTCTCCTACTTCGTCGATAAGCCCTCCGTCCAAATTAACAAGTCTATTTCTTCCATCAGCAGTTGTGTTTAAGCCTGGAGAGGAACCCGATCCGTTGGCCATCCACTTCAAGAATTCTTGAAGCTCAGAAATGGGTATTTGTACGGTTCGTTCATTTTTTAAGTCAAGGATAGGTATACTTTTAACGTTGAAAAAGCGATGTGCAATAAATATGATAAATTCCGCTCCAATAATAACTGCGGACGATGCGCAAACCTTCCCAGCTAAGAGAGGTTGTGTAATAAAAAGTGAGGAGCTCCCTGCCACTGAACTGATGGGAGCAAAAAGTTCGATCCCTAAACTGATTGGATCCCCACAACGGCTTTCTGGCTGACTACCGTACATTACTACCCCCCCTCAATTCAATATATGGAAAGGAAAGGCTTCATGTACCTTTTAGATAACTTCTGGAAAAGCTGAATATTGCCCTAGATAATCGCAGTACGGTCTTTACGGCGAGAAGCTAAATAATCCAGAACGCGCTCAGTTGAAGTATTAAGAATTTGTTCTTCAGAAATTCCAACTTCCCTCACTAAAGCTAGAGCTTGACCAAATTCTCCTACTCGATCCATAAAGTGTGCATCACTTCCTAAAATGACAGGCCCTTTGTATTGAACCACATATCGGGCAAAGCGACGACAGTTTCCCCATGCATCCTTCTTTTCACATGACAGTGAACTGTTATTGATTTCGACAGGGATGTTTAATTGCGCAGACATATAAGCGATTCGTTCAAGATCCAGCTCAAATTCCGGTCGCCCAGGATGAACCATTATATCCGTAAAAGGATTTTTCATAGCTTTAATGTAGGCCTCAGTATTTTGTTCAGACGTCCCTCCAGGGTAACAAATAACATGTAATCCGACCAGAATAAGTTTCATTCGAGCCAGATATTTAATGGGAACATCTAATTCACCGTCATGATTTGTTATATTTGCCTCAACGCCAGGTAGGATTTTGACTCCATGCAACTCTTCTGGGATAATCGCTAAGTTCCCAAAATGATAGAGGTTTGGTGCGCCAGGCATTGATGGTCCATGGTCGGTCATACCAAGTAACTTGATACCTTTACGCGAGGCTGCAAGAGCATTTTCGGGAAGGGTACTATAGGCGTGTCCACTTGCAACAGTATGCGTATGTAAATCAACTCTTAATTCCATTTTATCCACCTCACTTAAGGTTATTATATCCCTAAATGAAGTAAAAACAAAAATAAGTGCTTTGACAGCACTTATTTTTTATGGGAACTTACTGTTTTTTTACTGTCGATGGAACCTTTACTGTTGTATCTACATTGAAGCGAAAACTTGCTTCTGTTGCTTGTTCTACTCCCCCTTCAGGATTAGGATTAACTCTCAATGTAATCAAATGCTGTCCATCTGTGGCACTTTTACCCAATGCATCGCCCAAAACATTAATTTGTCGAAATGCAATACGAGCAGTAGCACCTGGTTCTAATGTTTCTAAACTTCCGGGTGAAGTAACTTTTTTGCTGTCATTTCCAATTAAACTCACTTGTAATTCCACGGGTACATTCGTCATTTTTTTAGCAGTCATGTTCTGTACCGTAACAATTAGGTCAAAAGTTTTAGTTGAAATCACCTGTGCGCCTTTTAAAGTTACGCTTCCGTAAGTGAGATCCTTGATGATTGAAGCCGGCTCGACAGTAACTCCAATCATTTTAATTTCAGGCGTAGCCATGTTCTTTGCTACATCTTCGTTCTTATTTTCCCAAAGGGAAAATCCGGCAAACCCAATAAGACAGATAACAAAAACACTGGCGACCATGGCAATGTATTTACGGTTAATTGTAATGATTTTAGCCATAGCAGAAAACCTCCTATTAATTTTTATTCACTCTTTTAAAAAACCTATGCACGTCCGGGTGAGGACATGCATAGGTTTAGAAAAATATTTTAAAATTTTTGGAGTCAGATTATATTTACCTGAAGTTTATTTCTTCTATATTAAAAAGGTTTGACTAATTTTTACCTTTCCCGTTCCTGATAAATCTGAAGACGAATATCCTTTTCCACCGTTAATCGAAAAATTCGCGAAGACTGAATTATGCGTGATGTAGTGCGTATACCAATATAATCTTCCATTTCATCTAGAGAAAGATTAGACGTAATAACTGTTGGAAGTTGCTCATTTAGGCGATAATTAATAATTGAGTAGAGTCTGTTTCTTGTCCAATCTGTATAATTATGCGCTCCTAAATCATCAAGGATTAAGATTGGCACAGATCGGGCTGTATCTAATAAATCAAGTTCGTTGAGATCCGATTTGTAGGTTGCTCTCAATTCATCCAAGAGATCGGGAACAACAAGAAAAAGTACCTTTAAATGAGAATCCATAAGTTCATTAGCTATGGAAGCAGCTAGATACGTTTTTCCTGAACCAACGGGCCCAGTAAACAATAGTCCGAGACCATAAGGAGTGCGCAGACAATCATTAACGAAGCTTTTAGCTGCCTTTAAGGCCCTGATTGCTCCGTCACGATGTATATCTGTCATGTTATCGGAATAAAAATCAAATCGAAATTTTTCCAATCTGCAGTTCATCAACTCTCTAGAGATACGGGCATGGCGAAATTGATTTTCGATTTTCCTCGATTGCATACAACTGCAGGGATAGGCAATATCTCCTTCAAGAACAATCCCTCGATCATCGCAAATAGAGCACGCAACCTTATCGGTGGAATTGGGATAATCAATAACAGGCTTGGGGTTATTAATATTTGTTTTTGTTTTTAAGACATTACTTTTCAAAATATCATTTACACTTTTCATTTTGGATAACCTCCTCTAAAATCCAGACGTATCCAAACAATTTAAAGATAAAAATTTTCATATTTATTGGATGTTGTTTTTGACCCTTTATTCTTTGGTTTTGTGGTCTTCTTTTCTTGACGAGATTGAAAATTAGCGTCTTCTGCTTCAATTTCTGCTCTTGTACGCAGTCCCTTTTTTTCCCATTCCCTAAGTATTGAATCTAAATAACGGAAATTTCGGATACCTGCACTAACCCCTCTTCTTAATGCCTCTATTATAATTTCTTCAGTAAAATGAGAAGATAACCATCGATCTAGATTTTCACACTCCAGACGCGTGAGCAACCGACCTAGTTCTTGCTCAAAAGTCTGAACTAAATTCTCCATTGCCGGATTTGTTGAATTGGGTAAAGGTGTGATATTTGGAGAGACTTGATTTTGTTTAAGGACTCGTTCTTCTTCCAATTGTTGAGAACGTTCAATGGCCCAAAGCTCGGCTAGTTCATCGATCAGCCCAACAAAACTATAACTATTTCCCCACTTAAGTTCAACTGGATTCCAATACCTTTCGATGGTCAGGAGTTTTCGCTCTACCAAACCACCCAAATCTTCTTCTATATTCGAAGATGAAGCATTCATACGCCCCGCTAAAGTGGCAATTGAAGGATATGGATTTGATTCAGATTCGCATAGAATTTGAATTATCACCATCATCTCATGATCACTGAGTCCAATTTTAGTATAGTGTGTCAACAGGTATTTTGGAATTGAAACAACACCGGAAAAGAAAAGAGCTTGTGTAAAGCTCCCATAAACATTTACTTTATTCATTGACATTCATCTCCCCATGTACCGGTCACAGAATTATCTATAAAAATCATTCTCCTATTTCAGACATTATCCTCACCAAAACTTGCAGAGAAAGGATATTTTTTCCATTACATACAAATTAGAACAAAATGCTTTTATTACATTTACCACATTATGGAAGGAGTATGGAGCTCTTTTGGCGTATATATATTATGAAATGAAAAGGAGGATAAAGAAATATGGATTTTAGAAAAGAACTTATTCAAATAGTCGAGAAATCAGGCTCTCTCTCAGCCTGGGGGGTTAAGCATTGCTTCAGGGTCTATCACTTGTCAAAAGAACTTTCCACTCATCTTAGCTTAGATGATGAGGTTCTTTATACAGCTGCAATGTTACATGACACAGGTAAATATCCTGTCTATGCCCTTAAAAACATTGATCATGCCCTACGCTCAAAAGGGGTATCGGCAAACCTTCTGCAACAAATGATGTTCTCTTCCGTTAAACTGCCCATTGTTTTAGACGCTGTTGAAAATCACATGTTTTACTCAGAACCAGGCCGGAGTGATGAAGCGGTTTATTTAAGAGAAGCAGATATTCTGGATAATATGGGCAATATCGGCTTAATGCGTCTATTTAGTCTCGTAGGCCAGGATGAACTAATACAGACTCCTGAAGACGCTATCGACCGCGCACGCCTTTTTGCAGATGCTCTTCCCGACAAAGTAGTCACTAAAGCAGGAAAACGTTTAGCAATTAAGCGACGTGAAGAAAGCCTTCGCTTCCTTGCAGGTATAAAACGTCAAACCTTAGAATATGCGTGGCTGTAATTATTGAAGTTTAATGCCTAGTTCTTCGTTCCTGTTCTTCAAGCCATCGTGTTATGCTGTCCAGCAGGTTAACGACCCGTTCAAAATCACGGGTTCTTTGTCCCTCGTCGATAAGCCTTTTAAGGTGATGTCGTAATCGTATATATGCTCTATTAACTTGTGAACGTGATATTTTGGATGCCGATGTCTTAGATCGCTTATAAGAAGGTGCAGCAGGAATTGGAATATTCCTAAGAACCTTCTCTGTGGAAACCTCATTGCCATCCTCAACCTTAATCGCTTTAGACAACCAAACTTTTTCAGGAGCATGCTGTAGAACTTGTTCTTGAGTAAATTCTAAAGTTTCTCCAAGCTGGGGTATAAGAGGCGTTTTTGCGAACACTTCTAAAACTTTATCAGAAAAACTTGTCTGAGATTCTAACTCTCCGTGAACAAGAATAATTTGTTCTGCTTTTTTCCCCAGAAGAGAGAGCCAATGAATAAGTTCAGCCTGATCTGCATGAGCGGAAAACCCGTCCATGTGACTAATCTGTGCATTAACTGCGACTTTCTCCCCGTGTATGGTTACAGTCTCAACACCATCTGAGAGAATTCGGCCCAGTGTTCCTTGGGCCTGATATCCTACAAATAGAATTGTAGCATTTCTTCGCCATAGATTATGTTTCAGATGATGTTTAATTCGACCAGCATCAGCCATGCCGCTGGCAGCAATAATTATCGCTCCACCTTCAATTGAATTAAGAGCCATAGAATCTTGAGCAGTTTGACTAAAATGAACATTAGACATATTTAGAGGATTATTTCCAGTTCTTATCAGTTCCTTAGTGATAGAATCAAAATTATCTGTGTTTTCTTGGAAAATCTTCGTAGCTGCAATAGCCAAAGGGCTGTCAATATAAATAGGCAATATTGGTATACGATGTTCATTCTGTAGTTTTTGAAGGTAAAAAAGAAGGTCTTGAGTTCGTTCAATGGCAAAAGCAGGGATAACCAAATTTCCGCCAGCTTCGTATGTGTCAGTAATAATTTTAGCGAGTTGTTCATAACGGTCAATTTTGTTGCCATCACTGCTTTCGGAATGGAGACGATTTCCATAAGTCGTTTCCATAACCACGATATCTGCCACACTTAATAAGCTTGGATCTTGAATGTAGGGTTGGTTAACATTTCCTATATCACCTGAAAATACAATCGTTTTTTGATAGTCAGGTTCTTTAACGTGAAGAACTGCATGGGCTGAACCAAGTATATGACCGGCATCGAAGAATTCAAAGGAAATAGTCGGCACAAGGTCTACAATATCCTTGTAGGATACGGCACGAAAGTATTGAATGGTATCGAGTGCATCCTGAACTGTATATATTGGAACCAAGGGTTCGAACCCTGCTCTATTTCGCTTTCTATTTTTACGTTCCACTTCCATTTCTTGTATATGCCCACTGTCAGGAAGCATTATTGAACATAATTTAATTGTCTCAGGTGTAGCCCAGATTGGACCCTTAAAACCAGCTTTAATAAGTTTAGGTAACATTCCAGAGTGGTCGGTATGAGCATGTGTCAAAATAACAGCGTCAAGACTTGCTGGATTATAGGGGAATTCTCCATAATTTAACTCTTTGAGTGCCTTTGAACCCTGAAACATTCCACAATCAATTAAAATGCGTGACTTCCCTGATTCGACTAGAAAAGAAGATCCTGTGACAACCTGTGCTGCCCCCAAAAAGCTAATTTTCATCAATCAATCCTCCAAAAATAGCGCCTCATTGCTTTTCCTTTCAGAATATTATTCTGTGAAGAATAGCATTTTGGACGCTTTACTTTAACAATGCTATTTATAGTTTTCCAGCATATACATCTAACTTACATATCTCTACTTATTCTACCTGTTTATTCTAGGTTTAGCAATGACCATAATAAACTGTTGCTTTTTATTCAAGCTGAAAGAAATTCAGTTTAACAGCCTTTAGGGCAGCTTGCGTCCGGTCTTCAACAGCTAGTTTACGATAAATGCTTGATAAATGATTCTTTACTGTTTTTTCACTAATAAATAAAGAGGTCCCAATCTCGCGATTGGAAGACCCTTTCACAACATAATGGAGAATTTCCATCTCCCGATCACTTAGACCGCATGTATCTTTCAAAGGGCTCGGTTGGCTCAACTGATCAAGCAGTTTTCCCGTTACTGATGGAGATAAGATTGGTTCTCCGGAATAAACCTTGCGAATTGATTCAATCAGGGTTTTAGAATCTACATCTTTAAGTAAATAACCTGCTACACCAATTTGCAGAACCTGGAAAACCTTTTCATCGGAATCATCAACAGTTAGCACTAAGATACCGACGTTTGGACATTCACGACGAATTACCCGACCTGCTTCCAGTCCATTAACCCCAGGCATGTTTAAATCCATTAATAGAATATCAAATTTCATTGTCCGCGCTACATTGATGGCACCTTGACCATCTCCCACTTCTGCAACGACTTCAATCCCATCTTCAAATTCTAAAATGCGACGAAGCCCTTCTCTTAATAAGGGATGATCATCTGCAATTACAATTCTTATCAAGTTGTCGTTCCTCCCTCTTGGTTCGATGGAATTGACAGTTCAATCGTTGTCCCTTTTCCCATAGTTGATTGTATCGAGAAATACCCTGAAAACATTTCAACGCGTTCACGCATTCCCACAAGTCCAAAATGTTCCCCAGGAGAATTCATAGCAGTGTTTACTTCAAAGCCTTTACCATAATCACGTATAGTGGCGATGGTCCATTCATCTTTATAAGTTAAACAAATCTCTACTTTAGCAGTCTGTGCATGTTTAGCGACATTCGTCATTCCCTCTTGAACTAATCTAAAGAGAGCAACCTCCATGGCCGGAAGAAGTCGCCTTTCTCTACCTTCGATATGCAAATCACAGTTAATTCCATAGTTATCTTGAAAATTATCCAGGTATTTTGAGATTGCAGGGACAATTCCTAAATCATCCAATGCCATTGGCCGAAGATCGAAAATTATCCTGCGAATGTCTTGCAAGTTAGCTCGAACTAAATTCTTAAGGTCTTGAAGTTCGGACTTGGCCCGACTAGGATCTAATTCCAGTAATTTTTCGGCAATTTCTAAGCGTAAGACAATATTAGCAAGCGTTTGGGCAGGACCATCATGGATTTCCCTCGCTACACGGCGACGTTCCTCCTCTTGAGCTTTAATAACACGCAGACCCATCTCTAGCCGTTGCTCATGATTCTGAGTTTGAAGGGCCTCAACAACGCCACCTTGCAATAAGCTGATTGCCATGCTGACCTGAGTCATAAGGTTTTGGGCACGTTCAATTGTTACTTCCATTTGAGTAAGAGATCTTTCAAGATCGTCGCGCCGCTTACGCAACTGAATTTCTTTTTGTTGCAAAAGTTGCAATTTAACTTGGGCATCTTTTGCTTCCGCATACGTCTTCATCATTTCTTCTTGAGTATGTTCTTGATACGCTCGATTTACCTCCATTAGATTTTGGCGCATGCGTCGTTCCACTTTTTCTTGAAAATCGACTTGTAAAATAATTTCCTGAATATCTGATTTAAGTTGAGAGAGTTCATTAACAAGCCGATGAGTCTCAGTTCGAGATGTTTCAGCTATAAAAAATATTTCTTCTTTTCCTGATTCGATGGCCTTCAAAGTATTTTTTAATATTTCTCCCAACTGATCAGACAAAATTATTCCTCATTTCAATAATATTAAACATTAACTTGCTCTTCTATATTGTTTTATTCGACACAGAAACAGTATTTCCTACTTCTAAGCAAGAAAAATTAGATAACTTATCCCCCATTAGGACTTTCGTCCTAAACGTAAAATGGTTCTAACTTCTCTCTCTAATCTTCTCGGATAAGAAAGATCATCCTCACGCAGGACCAAAATCCTCCAACCGTCTTTTACATATTTATTAGTCTCACTAGGACGGGCTGAATCATAGCAGCTGATTAGCACATCCTCTACTTGAGCTAAAAATTCCTGATTCAGTAATGAAACATTCCATAAGACAGGTGCTTTGGGGAAAATATAGCTTAGAACATCATTAAGGCGTTCCGCCCTATAAGGGATCTGGGCAGTTTGAACTAACTCACTAGCTTTTGCTGATATTGAAACAATTTTACGTGAATCTTTATTAGAAGTATCTGATTTAATATCTGATTTAATATCTGATTCAATACACTCTTGCAACTTATCCATGCTGTTTATTACTTCAAAATTCCCAGATGCGGTGTCAGTTTTTTCATCTTTTTCTTCGATCAATACTTCGCTCTCATCACCCTCTTTAATTAAGACTTGGTTTTGGCAGATCGAAGCTGATGCAGGAATTGATTCAGGCATTTCTATTATTTTAGACTCTTCAGGGATATCGCCCATCGCTTTTAACATACCTTCATTGAGCATTCTATTCATTGTTTCAATAAATGTAGAAAAGTTACTAATAACACGTGGGTCAGGAAGTTGTTGTTCAATAATTTGTTTAAGTCCATCCGCTAGATACTCGGAAGGAAATGTAGAAAATCCCTGTAACAAAGATGAAAGCTTTCCTACAGTTTTACATCCCTTTTGATATTCTGTCTCTGAATCTTTCCCACTTAATAAACATGTCGTAAATATTGTTTCAATGATTTGCTCTACCCATTCTTGAATTCTCGGATCGTTATGATAATAAGCCTCCATAATTATCCCCTTCCAAATTCTATATCTTTAATAGCTATGCTTGTATCCTTGACCGTATGAACATTCATGTTAATAAAAAGAAGCTGTAACAAACTTTATAATTAAAGTTTGTTACAGCTTCTTTTTGCGAAATAGACGTATGATAGAGTGAAAAAGAACATCCACTTACAAGAAGTGGATGTTTCTAACCTTGCTAAAATTTTAGCGAGCGCGGAAAACTTTAAGATAAGAATCAGCGTAGACGCTTCTATTAAGAAGGATCTGACAAGTAGCAGCAACGTCAACAAGGTCATCATCATTGGCATCCATAATAGCTGCATCAAGTCCACTCGCAATTGCCATTGCCATATATGTCCGATTAATCAAGTTGCGATCCGGAGATTTCTGAGATACGTTTGATAGTCCTAGAACCGTGCGAGGTGCTGGGTTTGCCAACATTTTCACTTGTCTTAAGGACTCTAGAACTTCTGGTGCATGCTCCTGAGCAACGTTTACAGGAAGAATCAATGGATCAATGAATAGGTCTTCCATCGGTACTCCGTACTCATCTGCCGCAGCCACTAATTCCATAGCAAAAGCCACACGATTTTCGGCATCTTTTGGAATACCTTTCTTATCCATGGTCAACCCGATAATTCCAGCATTATATTGAATAGCCATTGGGAAAACACGTTCTATTTTTACTTGTTCTGCAGGGCAAGAGTTAATAATTGCTGGACGCTTACAAACCTTTAAGCCTGCTTCAATAGCATCATAGTTTGTTGAGTCTAAGACAAGAGGCAATTCGGAAACTTCCTGAATAACATTAACCATCCACTCATAGGCTTCAACTCTTTCATGAGTTGGAATAGCAGGGCCGGAGTTAACGTCAAGGTAGTGTGCTCCTCCTTCTTGTTGCTTTACAGCCCAATATTGAATGGGCTTCGGATCTTTATTGCGAAGTGCATCTCCAATATCAGTAAACATTCCGTTAATCCGTTCGCCAAAAATAAGCATTCGGTCACGTCCTTTCATTTTAATAAATTAAATAGCTAAATGAAGGTAATTTTACAGATAGAAGTGTGAACCTATAATAGGGATTATTTCCCCATCATATCGGCAATGTTCTTTTTGACAACACTTACTGCAGCAGGGTTACGCATTACAAGAATACTAGCTCCGACTTGAAGTACGCCAGAAGCTGTTACAGCCTCCCAAAGAACGCTGCGATCTGCGAGATCTCCCCATCCGGGAAACTCTTCATTAGATGCATAAGCTTCTTTACAGCGGTTAGCTTCGTATCCAACTGTACAAATGATAGGCATTGAAAGCATTTTATCATTTGCTAAGGCTCCGAGACGTGCGCGCTCCATGATTGAATAAACATACTCAATTCCAAATCCCAGACCGGCAACCGTAGGATCAATGACGATTTTGTTTAGAGGCAGTCCCATCTCATTGATCAAGATATTGAGCTGTTTGCAGATATTAATGTCAAGTGGTGAACGGGCAATCAGAGTATGTTTGTGTACCATCGCGGCAGCAGCAATGGACTTATAGTTATCTTGCTCGGCGATACCGATCAGGAGGTTTTCCCCTGTTGCAGCTTCAGCAATAACAGCCATAATCTCATTATTTTTTTCAGAGTCGTCGCACCCTTCCACAATGAGGGGGACCCCCACAGCTGCTAAGACGTCTTTTACAATGCGTGCACAATCTTCTGGGGAACGGTTTTCTGCTTCGGGATCAGCGCCGTTCAGTTTTAGATAGATGAGATCTGCGCCAAAATCATCAACGCATTTTTTAGCCCAAGCGGCTGGATCATTGATGACATCCCCAATTTGATTCATAATCATCTCATTCCAAGCAGGTACTACGTCTGTGACCTCCATTGCAATCACCGGACGGTTCTTAGTTTCTCCTTCAAAGTGGAGAAACGGTAAGGCACTGTCCCCTCCAACCGTAATCGTGGTGGTTCTTGTTCCTCCCTGTTCAGCAGTTGCGCCGAGTACTACCTCTCCAACTTTACTGGAATATTTTTCTTTTACTAACGTTACGGACATGAACTTCTCTCCTTTCTAGTTAAAGATTCCGGCACGGTTCAGTATGCTATCCACTGCCTGGACCGAGACGGCATCATCAGGCAAATCAAATAGTGGTTTGCCCGCCAAGTCATATTCCACAACTAAAGGATCTAAAGGAATGTCTCCAATCACAGTAAGACCAGTACGGTCAATCTCTTCTCTCAATGATTCCATACTTCCCTCTGTAGTCTTGGTTACAATCAAAAATATGGTTTGTACAGCAGATTTTAGCCCCCGAATAAGATCGTGAACTCTTCCCGCTGAACGAATCCCTCGAGCCGAAGAATCACTAATTACAAACATGACTTCAATGCGGGGAATCGTACGTCGACTTATATGTTCCAAGCCTGCTTCAGAATCCACAGCCACAAAGTCATAGTTTTCCCCGATGTTCTCTAGATGTTTACGTAAGATGTCATTGGGATAGCAGTAACACCCGGCCCCTTGAGGCCCTCCCATGACAAGCAGATCGATTTCTTTCGACTCAACTAACGATTGTTGTAGCTTGTACTCGATAAAGATGTTTTTTGGCATACCCTCAGGAATTGCTTTAGGATCTTTACTTTGTTCAAGCAACTCCGATATTGTCGATGTAACATTCAAGCCCAACGCTTCGCCTAGATTTGCATTGGGGTCTGCATCGACTGCGAGTATTGAAGTCCCTTTTTTTCGGTGAACCATTTGCCTTAATAATAAAGCGGTGAATGTGGTTTTTCCTACTCCACCTTTACCTGCAACAGCTATATATTTAGACATAATTGACCTCCATTATAACGTTTATTGAAAAGATGGAAATAGGGACATATCCGTGTGGGGTAAAAACAAGGCGGCCATATATTCGTCCATATATGTCACTCCAACTGAAAGCTCAACATAGGTCATTTTTCGTCCTAATTCTTCTGCTTCCCGCCAGGCATTCTGAGAAAGTAAGGCGAGGCGTGCACCTTTGACGGATGCATTTCCAATAAATTCAAACCGTTCCGGTTCAAGATCTGGGAGCAGTCCAATTTGAACAGAATCATGAATATTAAGGTAATTGCCGAAACCGCCTGCTATGACAATCCGGCTAATCATTTCAATATCCACTGCAACCATATTCAGCAATGATCGGATTCCAGCGTAGATCGCACCTTTGGCACGAATGACATTCTTGACATCATTCTCTGTAATGACCACATCTTTTTCTCCACCGGCTTGATAAGCCCAAGCTAGGACAAACTCCTTATCATCCGTCGTAGCTCTTAATCGCTGCGAGCCCGATTTATGTCCTAGCTGGAAATTCCCAGCGCGGTCGATAATACCTGCACTGAGCAGTTTGGCTATACAATCCACAAGCCCCGATCCGCATATTCCTACAGGAGTTTGGTTATTAATCACCTTAAGGGACACATCCAAGGTTTCCGGATCAATGATGATCCGTTCTATCGCCCCGGGCATAGCTCGCATACCAAAAGTAATACCGCCACCTTCAAAGCTTGGACCTGCAGAACAAGCGCAAGCAACAAGCCAATCCTGGTTTCCGAGTACAATTTCTCCATTCGTTCCGATATCAATAAAGAGAATAATATCTTCCCCGTTGGCCAAATCCGTCACCAGTGTTCCTGCTACAATGTCCCCTCCGACATAACTTGCTACTGAGGGGTAACAATGCACCATTGCCTCAGGCAACATATGGAGTCCAATCTCTCGAGCAGGGAATGAGGGAACGTTTGTCATAGTGGGAATATAGGGTTCCAAGCGAATGTACCGCGGATCTACGCCTAAGAACAATTGGGTCATTGTTGTGTTTCCTGCCACCATTGCGCTAGCAATATTCATATTACTTAATGATTGACGAGCAAGAATCTTGTCAAGAAGTCCATTGACGGTTTCTACAACAGCATCTCTGATCTCTATTAAGTTCTGTTCGTTTTCAACTGCATACACTATCCGAGTTATTACGTCATCCCCATATTTCGCTTGTTTGTTATAAGTACCTTGTTGATCGACAATCTCTCCAGTTAAAAGATTAATGAGATAGACAACAACTGTCGTCGTACCTATATCAATAGCGAGCCCATAAGGGGGGACATCATTTCCCTGCTCAATATGCGTAATGGTTAACCCAGCTTCTGTATCTGTCATGGTAATGGATACATCCCAATTTGCTTTGCGGAGTGATTCAGGCAGATGTTTAAGAATGGATAGAGGTATATGAATGGGTTTGTCTCCGGTTTTTAGGACGCGACGGAGTTCAATACTAAGACGTGCCCAATCACTGGAATTTTCAGTCAAGGTCGGTGTAGAAAGTGAAATCCTCTGTTTTATAGCTAAAGGGTGACGCCCGAATTTATCGAGTAAATCATGTTCGCTTTCCTGTAGGAGTCCTTTTTGAACATCTCCCATCAAAACTTGGTGTTCTTGTAACCTGGACTCAGGAGGCACCTCAATTGTCATATCCCCCTGGACCAAGGTTTTGCAGGCAAGCCGAATTCCTTTAGCAAGTTGCTCAGGTGTTAAATTACCCGTCCCATTTACTAAGGGTTCTCCACTTAAAACGTCAACTTTACAAGCTCCGCATGTTCCCTTACCACCGCACCCAGATTTGACCATAATTCCGGCTTTAGCGGCTACGTTAAGCAGAGATGTACCTTGATCAGCTTCAATAACACGGTTCTCTGGCATGAACTTAATTCTAAATTGGGACATCGCTTTCACTTCCTTACTCTACCAAGAAATCCCATTAGTGTGATGAATTTTTAGAAAAACATTGCTCGTCTCTCAACATAGCATAATTTGCTTTAGTGTACCCTGCTCAGTCTTAAGTCAAAGATTTTGAGAAAGATACAATCCCGCTGGACTCACGTGGTCCAACAATGGTTTTCCAACCGGACAGTTCAGAAAGTTTTCCTGAAATTACTGCAACATAACCTGGAATGATGATATTACGGTGTTTTACCTTATCGGCAATTCCACATGCATTCATTGCTTCGACGATTTTCTCAGGCTCGAATTTACCAGCAGCGTAGGCTGTGAGGACGGATGTTCCGTCGGTATCAATTGGTAAGATATAGCTAGGAATTTTAGATGTTTCTACTTCCCCTTCGACGCTATAGTACGTTAAGGAGAAGTTAGTGGTAATATAGAATGGCGAATTTTCATCAACATTGCCAACAGAGTGGAGTTTTGGTTCAACTTGAATTGGTTTTTGAGGATCTGTATAAATGTTCTGCTTCAAGGTCATTAACGGTAAAAGGTGAGCCTTTTTGCTGGTTTTCAAGACGACAGCACTGGCATATTTAGCCACATATACTGAGGCTTCCATGATTTCTTCCATTGGTTCAGTTTTGCTTGTATAGGCAATGACAGGGAAACCAAGCGGCCTGAATTTTTTCTTAATGGCTAAACGGCGAATATGGGTAAGATTTGCTAAAGTATCGACCGGAGTTCTGGTACCAGGATCCAAAACGAATTCTTTATAGCCCAAAGCTTGTGCCTTAACTACAAGTTCTTCGAGAGCATCCAGTCCATCTGCTTTAATGATGACAGGAACTGAGTTTTCTTTAGCTAGGTTGACCATAGCTTCATAGTTATCAGCAGTTGCCGCTCCAATAAGGGGTTTACGGGATGCCAAAGGTGCGAGAGCAGCTTTCATAGCCTCGGGATCACTGCTTAATAGAAGTAATGATTTATCTGTGGCTTCTGCCACAACAGCAGCTACTTTAGCAAAGCGGGCAGCATCTCCGGATTCTTGAACTACAGCTACACCATCTATAGAGTATTGAAGACCGACACGCTCAAATTCTAAGCCCTTGATCTCCTCAATTTTGGCATTCAATTCATCATCACTTAAGGTATCTGACACAGAAATAAGTAAAGTCGTGGGATGATAAAAGGTTTTGTCATGACGGAAAAGAACTGTTTCATCTCCGAGAACAGAATCCTTACCGAATTTTATTGCTTTAATCGGAGGAGCAGCAGCAGAATCCAAGTTCTCTCGGGCAGCTTCAGTTACATAAGGGCAAGAGTCTAGAGCTGCTTTTCCTGAGGCCAATGCCATGGCAAAGGCTAGGCAAGTCGGAACGCCACATTCTCCGCAGTTTTTCTTGGGCATTTGTTTATAGATTTCTAAACCTGTAAGAGCCATTTTAAATCCCCTTTCTAATCGATCTAGGATGAAGCAGACCCGCAAGGTCCCGTTCTGGGACCTTGTCGTCTGCGGGAATATTACATTAGCGGTTCAAGGTTAAAGCATGGATGTCCATTTTCTTCAAGGAAAGGAATTATTTCTTCTACAGTGGTGCCAACGGACTCATCCGCAATCTTGTCTATGAAGTCTGCTCCTAAACCTTCATCGATGGAGCGTTGAATAAAGTCCTCACGCAAGAATTCTTTTAGTTCTTTTGGCATCCAGACAATACGGGCAAGTCCACCATCAGCAGGGATGAACTTTTTGCTGAGCAGGTAAGTTCTTCCGATTCCCATGAACCCTGGGGTTTGCATTCCACCGCCGCATGTTCCAGCCAGTGATGAGAATGTCATACCGCAAGGGGTCATTCCAGAATGTTCGCGAGTCGTCAGCATGAGACCGTTCGCTTCAGGAACAATTGCCATGATAGCCTCAAAGCAACCGCAAGAGGTCATCGGTTTATCCATTAAAGTATAGAGGTTAACTTCTTCTAGGGTGTTGTTCGAAGCTTTATACAGATATTCATTACACGATTGCCACATACCTTTCAAATCATCAATCGCGGGACCTTTAGGAATAGGTTGGTTTGGTCCGTTGGGTGCAATCTCATAGGATGCTTTGGCATCTAGCCAGCTCACTGCACCGCACAAGCCAACCCTTTCAGGTGTGACAATACAAACATGGTTTGGTGCAAAAGACTGACAAAGTAAACAGGAATAGAAATCTTCGACAGACTCATCTGTTAAACTCCTCATCCGATCGTCACGAGCACGATATCGTTCACGTGCCTTGACGAGGCCTTCCTCAACTGCGGCCTGATCAGTAATAAGAGTTACTTGAACACGGTCAACGATAGCGGGGAATTCCTGTTTTAATTTCGCCAACAGGAGTTCTCCCAGATGCTTAATTAAGAAGCCTTTCGCTCTGGCATCTTTGGAAATCCGTACCCAGCATAAATCACGCTGAGCAACATGCCAGACACCCTCTCCGTAGTTTGCAAAGTAATGGATTCGACGCTCCAAAACCCCTTCAAAGTCATCCTGCATCTTACGTCCGAAAATGTCAATCTTAATACCCAATGGAAGTCTGGATCCTTCCGGGACAGTATCAATTTCAGGCCCGATGACTGTGACCTGACCGTCAACAACTTCATCAGGTCCTACTGATTGGACAAGCTCAAAGGCTGTAGAACGACCGCCACCAAATTCCACATAGGTTTCAGCTTTGCGGATAGATTCTCCTTCAAAAGCAGGTCCAAAGTTTACAGGAATCGGTATTTCGATATTAGTTAGTTTAATGCCCCGAACTTCCATGGCTAATGGAACGATTTTCTCATAATCAGGTTCAGATACGTACCAATCAGGGATTTGCATGTCTTCCGGAAGCACTTGATCTGAAATAGTTGGGAAGCCCATGAAAATTGCGCCCATTGAAGCTGCTAACTTGACATCATCTGTCTCGCCAAGGCTAAGGACAAATGCCCGAATCCGACGACGTTGATAATCGCGATGGTTTTCACGTTCTCCAGCTGGAATTCCACCGAAAGCAAGACCTGCGCGGAAGGCATAGTTTACAGCGTGAATAATCTGTGTAAAGTTTCCTAGAGGAAAAGCAATGTAGTCTTCCCCAATTTTGACGTTTACTTCGAGTAACTGCTCAATGACCTCATCACACAGAAAGATCATGAATCCTTTACCCATCAGATTATCAACGATTTTCTTGGCTGCTTGAGAATCTTTTGCTCGCCCAAGAATTACTGCAACTCCTGGAATGGTCCAGTCAACCATCTTGATTCCGTGTTTCCGTACTATCGGGTCACCTAAGAATCCAGTCCAAGGTTTAACTTTAGGTTCTTCTCCACGCAGATAATTGATTGTCTCAATGACTTCAGCCGCGTATAGGGTAGATTCACCCCAAAGCCTGGCATTTTCAAAGGTAAGTTCTGTACGAATTTGACTGCGCATACGGTTCAGAATAGGAACCAATTCACCTAATTTGGTCACCTTTTCTCCAGAAAGACAGGTGATAACTGGGAGGTGGTAGGCAGTATCTGGATAACCAACTTCTTGCTCAGTACCAAAATCCTTAATTGCCCGATTCAATAAGATTTCCGCATAAGTCATCGCAATGGTTGTACCATCATACGTTCTTCGTAAGAGTTTTTTGGGTTGATTATTAGGATCTTTAATTGCGTCTGCGTAAATTTCCTCCATAGACATAAACATTCCTCCTTTCTTACCAACCTTGCGCTATTGCGGTGTCGTTTTTCTCCGCAGTTTGCCTGTGAATGCCTAATTTCCAAGTTCTATACTCTAAAGCATCTAAGAGTTTTGATGCTCCAATAACGGGATCGACTTCAAAAATAAAGTTTCCACCAAAAACGTCATGAGCAATTTGAGTAGTAATTCCATAAACAAGGTCACTGCCTTCAACAGGAGGCAAGGACCCAACATGGGTAGGCAGTCCCATGGTAACGCACCAAGAACCAATCGCTACCGCTTTTTCGTGCATTGCTTCCGGAGCAGAAGCAACAAACGGTACTTTAGGGATATCGACTCCAAGTTCATTAGCCATTGCGACGGCCAAATCTACAGCACGACTGTTATCAACACACGAGCCTACATGGAAAACCAGGGGAAGACCGGTGGCCAATTGAGGATTTGCCGCTTCAAGGGTTTGAATGAATGACTTAAGCCCTTCTCCAGCATAAGTATCCACTGCTAAGGGGGACATAAGACCAAATTTCGCAAATGCTCCTGATGAACAGCCTGTGGAAATAACGAAAACATCATTTTTAACGAGTTCTTTCAAGACAGCTATATGGGATTCATCTTGAGCCCGTTTAAGATTGTTACATCCGGCCATGAGACAAACTCCTTTGAGCTGTCCACTCTGAATAGCATCTGTAAGCACAGATATCGGACGTTCGGGGTTGATCTTTGAGAATATTTCGGTAAGCGCTTCTACACTGAAACCAGCTACAAGCTTATGCTTTTCGTTAGGAATGGAGATTTTCTTAGGATCCCGATGCTTATAAGCTTCGATAGCAATCTTAATAAGCTTCTTGGCATCTTCCATTGCTGTGGTGGTATTGAAAGCGATGTGTTGAGCACTTGGGATTTTCATAATAGCTTCTGTAGTAATAACTTTTGTATGATAGCATTCCGCTATGGTTTGCACAGCTGGGTAGATACACTGAATATCCACGACCATCGCATCTAAAGCACCCGTTAAGATGGCCATTTCTTGAGAGGCGGAAGATGTTGCTAAGTATACACCTTCTCGCATGAGCAACTCATTACCGGTACAGCAGATTCCTACGATATTGACCCCTTCAGCTCCGACTTTTACTGCCTCTTCTTTCATCGCGCGTGCAGCTGCAACAACCATTTCGCTCAGAACTGGGTTATGCCCGTGAACGGCAATATTCACCATTTTGGGGTTGATTACACCTAAGTTTGCTTCCGATACAATAGGTTCGGGAATTCCAAACAAAACATCGCTTAGATTTGTGCCGATATATTCTCCGCCTAAGTCAGCAAGTGCACTTTTAAGTCCTCCGAAGATGATATTTACTGGATCACTGTCAACGCCCATGGCAGTTTGGGCAATAAGCTCAGTTATCGATCCGTCAATATTTCTCGGCATAATATTAGTGTGCTGGAATTTCTTGCGGCGTCCTTCAGTCATAAATGAATCAAGAAACGCTAAAGGACGATCTTGATAACGTCCAAAATCTGCATATCCAATCTCAACAACGTCTCTGAGGATGTCCTTATCCCCACGGTCAAGAGTGGCTACTCCAAGTTTTTCAGCCAATTTATGAAGCTTTGCAGGAGATTTGATTTCGTAATCGTCGGCATGTCCATCGACTAATGCATGAGCTGTATGCAAAACATGGCGTGCATGCTCAGAGTGAGATGCGGCTCCTCCAGCAATCATGCGGACAATGTTACGTGAAACAATGGTATAAGCTGAGGCTCCGCAGATTCCACGACTTCCAGGACCGTCCTCTTTTTTGACACGACAAGGGCCGGCGATACAGATACGACAACATATTCCTTTGTATCCAAACGCACATTGAGGTTGTTGAGCAACTACCCGATCATAAACCGTCTCAATATTTTTATCCTTAATCATTTCCAACATTTGAAGGGCACCGGGGTCAGTTGTACGAATGGGATTCTTAGGATCTACGACTCGCGGTGCGTCGGATGGTCGGGCGGTATGGGTTAAATCCCGATATCTAGGCATATTACACCCTCCTCTTTATTAAGATCTTGTCTCTTACAAATATACATCTCTACTACGGAACCTCTGTCATCTCCCTTCGTCTAGTATTTTTTGGTAAATTGTATTGAGCTCAACTCCCAGAGACCCACCAGGCAACTCGATATTACCTGTATTTAAGGACATTTCCAACAGCTCGTCACTGTAAGGGATGATGCCAATAAGCTGTTCTTTAGGAAAGTGGTCTCTAAGAAAATTTTCATCTTTAGAATTGCGAACTTTGTTGCCAACTACAAGTACTCGAGGAATACCCAGTTCTAAAGCAAGCTGTTGTATTACCTTTACGGTTTGAATGCTGACCTTACTCGGTTCTGTGACAATGACTAAAACATCGACTCCTAAAGCTGTACCCCTGGTTAGTTGTTCAATTCCTGCACCCATATCTAAGATGACTGTATCCTTTTCCCCAAGGATTAGCGAATTAACTAAGGCTTGAAGAAAGCTGTTTTCTTTACAGTAACAAGAAGTGCCGCCTCCCTTTATGTTACCCATGCGAAAGAACCTAAGAGCTCCCAGCGAGATGCTGTAGTCATCAAGTATATCATCCACGTTGGGATTAAGTGGATAATAAGTTCCACTCCCCCCCATGCGCTCTTCGATTAATTGTTTCATATCAACAATCGGCTTTAGATTCGCAAGAACATCATCAGAGATTCCTAAGATCGTCCCTAGACTGGCATCTGGGTCAGCATCAACCGCTAAAACAGATATCTCTTTATTTGAGAGCCATTGGGCAAAATTTGCAGCAAAGGTAGTTTTACCAACGCCACCTTTACCAGAAATTGCTATTTTCAACGAGACCCAACTCCTTCTCTGCATTTAATCATAAGCCTATTAACCTAATGCTGCGCTTTTATTAATTATATATTCTTTTTTTGTTTCACAAATCCTGCAAACTTTCTGAATATATTTTTTATTTTAAGCAACTTTTTTAAATCACTTAAAACTTAGTTTCATTGTTTAATATTTCTGTATATTCAGACAAATATCATAATCCTTTAATGTAACTAACAAATTAAACGATTTCACCTTTAAAATTATAGTATGCAACTTAATTTCTTTTTAGTTTTAAGATACAAAATTAAATTTAGGCTAAATTATGTCTCCGTTATGTATATTTGAATTCTAAGAGAATTAATTTCATGAGTTGCTCATTTAGAGGCATTAAATATTGCTCATATACACCGATTATGTAAGCTTTCAATTGACCTGTTCTAAAGGGCTCTAATAAATAGTACATTATTAAATCCAACCCTTCTGAAAACTAATATAAAATTTCAGACAGTTCTTAATTAGAAGGCCAAGGGTGAAATGTAAGCCCAAAAGCACCTGCTCCAACGTGAGTTGCTATGACTGGTCCGGCTTCAAATAAACGAACTTCATGCTCCGGATAGCGAACCTGAAGTTCGTTAAGCAATACTCTTCCCTCTTCAGGTATATTGACGTGCATAACACAAATTCGATAACGTTTGCCGGTAGATAAAGCCCGGTCTAATTGGTCAAGAACAGTCTGCCAAGCCCGTGAACGTGAACGTACTTTATCAAAAACATCTATATGGGCGCTTTTATTAAAATAAAGAATTGGTTTAATTTGAAGCAATGTCCCCACCAGAGCAGCTGCTCCACCAATTCTCCCGCCTTTTCGCAGATTTTCTAAGGTATCCACTATGAAATATAGTTCCGTTTCTTGGATTAGAATTTTTAACTTGTCCATAATTTCCAAAGCACTTAAGCCCTGTTGGGCCCACTCAGCTGATGCCCATGCCAAAACACCAAGACCTAATGCAGAAGATCTTGAATCAAAAATATGAATATTTGGGTTTGAAGCCAGCTCTTTGGCCATTTCCGCGGAATGTAATGTGCCGCTTATTGCTAATGAGAGATGAATACTCACGATTTCCTCGATACCTTCAGAAAACATAGCTTCGTAAGTCTCTAAAAATTTGCCAACGGAAGGTTGAGATGTTGTAGAAAGACCGGAGATATTACTTAACTTTTTAAAATAAATCTGATTGGTCAATTCTGTTTCGGAATACGTTTCGTCTCCGATATTTACATTAAGAGGCACCACGCGAATTTGAAATTGCTCAAGGATATCCTTTGATAAATATCCTGTAGAATCCATAACAATCCCTATTTTCCTCAAATCTATTTCTCTCCCTCATGTATAAACGCCTTGAAATTTCTTAATCTATTACTTGTATAAAGTATATCTTAAATCAATAGTGGTAGCAATCAAAAGACCCAGCAATTGGATTAACATACCGCCTTTTTATACCTATATTTTAACATTTTTAGTAATTGTGGTAACAAATCGGTATAGGAGTATTCTATTATAAAAAGTAGAATTTATCAATGAATCATCATTCATTTTTTGAATATTTTATAATTTTATGTATGATTTTAAATAAAAGACATTGGTTATGCCTAAATAGGTTGACAGAATTAATATGATTTGTTAATATGATAGACGTTCTTAAAATACGGGGCGTGGCGCAGTTTGGTAGCGTGCTTGGTTCGGGACCAAGAGGCCGTGGGTTCGAATCCCGTCGCCCCGACCACTTTGAACTTCCTACAAGGGAAACAGTGGTCTGAAATGAATAGTGATCAAGCAACTGCAGGTTAACGATATTTGACTTAAGGTCAACGATTTCTTGCTATACTGAACCACTTTGTTCTTGCATATTTTAGAGAACAAAGTGGTTTTTATCATTCTACCACCAACTGCCAGCAGGTACTGTCTGCTGTAAGACACCTTGTTTTTCTTAATGATAAATATGTCTTCTTTAAATATATCATCTATGTCAATCACTTGATAAATTTAAGATCAAACTATTAATTTAGAGGCCTCTAATTTCAATGTTTTCAATGTTTTCAGTGTATTAACTTAATGCAAACTAATTAATACCCGCTTAATACAAAATTCTTATAATTCACAGAAAGAATATTTATTATAGAAATCCTTCTTTAAAAATAATTCTTTTTTTGACGACTAATACTCCCTTAGTTGCTCTTAATCTGAAAATAGTGATAAAATAATACTAAAAACCTAACCTAGTTTAAAGTGCAACGCTCTGAATAATTGGTTTAATTTAATAAAGGAGTCTTTTGTAATGCTGCAAGGTCTGAAAACATTCCTTCGGACAGTTGAGGAAAATGATATTGACACAATATACCAATGGTATAATGATCAAGAGGTTAATTTTTGGTCTTCTGGCGCTTGGCCTCTAAATACTCTACAGAGCAAAGATCAGATTGCTGTTAAATTTCTTGACGGGTCACCAGATATTTACCGCTATTCTATACTCGATGAAAATGATCACCTCATCGGAACTATTGGTTTTAAAGAACTCAATATACCTGGTCGATCAGCGACAATTTATATTGTTATTGGGGATAAAGCTTATTGGGGAAAAGGGTATGGAACAGATGCCTTAATTGTATTTGCGCGTTTTCTCTTCACACAGTGGAATTTCCACCGACTCTCGCTAGATACTTGGGATGAGAATATCCGAGCTATAAAAGCGTATGAAAAAGTCGGGTTCAAAGTTGAAGGCCGTCAACGTGAAGCTCGTTACGTGTTAGGAAACTATCATGATGCCATTCTCATGGGTTTGTTAAGCAGTGAGTTTCTGGCCCTACATGGAAAATAATCCAATCTAAACTAGAATCTTGGTAATAGGGTTGCTAAAATCAACAGCCTGGAGTAAACTATAATAAATTAAATAATCGTATACTCCTCTGGGGTTGGGTGAGATTCCCTACCGGCGGTAAAGCCCGCGAGCCTTTTTTGGCAGATCTGGTGAAATTCCAGGGCCGACAGTACAGTCTGGATGAGAAGAGGAACAGTTACAAATTGCGTACTTACGCTTTTTTTGAGCTGCATCTTATTCAACACCTAGAGAAAAACGGGTGTTTTTTTTGTTTCATTTTTATCTAATTTATCGCTTTTTGGAGACACTAAATCCGAAATAATTAGAAAGGGAATTCTCATGCACAAATCAAGTCCCTCCGATCTTAACGATGAACAATTTATGAAAAGAGCTCTCGAGCTAGCGGCCATGGCATTGGGCAGAACCAGTCCTAATCCTTTAGTTGGGTGTGTCATCGTTAAGGATGATAAGATTTTAGGTGAGGGGTTTCATCATAAGGCAGGAACTCCTCATGCCGAAATTCACGCCCTGGCAGCTGCAGGTGATCAAGCACATGGAGCTACAGCGTATGTTACACTGGAACCCTGTTCCCATTTTGGCCGAACTCCTCCCTGTGCTGATGCATTAATCCGCGCTAAACTCAGACGGGTTGTCGTTGCCATGAAGGATCCTAATCCACTGGTCGCAGGTCGAGGTCTACAACGCTTACGTGAAGCTGGAATTCAAGTTGACGTAGGGTTATTGTTAAAAGAAGCCTTACTCTTAAATGAAACCTTCATTAAATCAATAACTGCTGGCCTACCATTTGTTGTTTACAAATCGGCAATGACCTTAGATGGAAAAATCGCCACAGAAACTGGGGATTCACAGTGGATAAGCAATGAAATCTCACGCCAATATGTTCATCAGCTTCGTGATCTTTATGATGTTATCCTAGTAGGCAGTCAAACTATTCTTCAGGATAACCCTGCCCTCACTTGCCGTCTTCCCAGTGGAAAAGACCCCATTCGACTTATTGTAGATGGAAAATTAGTCATTGATGAACATGCCCAAGTGCTTACCTCTTCAAAATCCAGTCCTTGTATAATAGCCACTTCGCTTTCAGCATCTAGAGAGAAGGTTGAACGTCTGCGAAACCTCCATCAAGTTGAAGTGTGGCAATACAATACAGAGAGACATGTCCCTCTGGAAAAGCTGATGCGTGATCTTGTCCAGCGCGGTTGGATAAGCGTCTTACTAGAAGGAGGAGGCGGACTGGCGGGAGCGCTTCTTCAAGAAAAGTTAGTCGACAAAGCAGAGTTTTTTATTGCACCTAAACTTGTTGGCGGAAATGGTCCTTCTCCCCTTTCAGGTTTACATATCGGACGCATGGCTGATGCTATAAGTCTAGACAATCTCTGCATTGGTATGGAGACTGGCGACCTGCACGTTACAGGGTATATACGCCCGAAAGGTTTAGATTAGACTATTATGCTATCAACGACTTAGACCGCAGATGCATTAGGGAGGAGAAAGATGTGTTTACCGGAATTGTAGAAGAACTAGGCATCGTCCGAGCCCTTCAACTCTTGCCAGAATCTGGTCAACTTACTCTTGAAGGAAAAAAGGTTCTTGATGGAACCCGAATTGGAGACAGCATTGCTGTCAATGGAGTTTGCTTAACTGTTATTCGCCTAGGTGATCGAGAATTCACAGTAGATGTAATGGCTGAAACATTAGCAAAAACGAATTTAGCTGAACTAAAGAGTGGCAGTCGTGTTAACCTGGAACGAGCTTTACAGCTTCAAACCCGTTTAGGCGGACATTTGGTTAGTGGGCATGTTGACGGGGTCGGCAACATTCGCCGAATTGTTCCATGGGGCATCGCTCAAGTCTATGAAGTCAATGCTCCCCCTGCTCTTCTTTCATATATGTTGCCGAAAGGTTCAATTGCTATTGATGGAATTTCTCTTACCCTGATCGACGTAGAAACCGATTATTTTACAGTCTCTCTGATACCCCACACTTCCAAGGAGACTACCCTGGGATTCAAGGGAATTGGAGCGAGCGTCAATCTTGAAACAGACCTCATTGGTAAATACGTTGCACGTTTTATGGGGCTTAATGCGACTTCAAGCGATAACAAAAAAGATTTGTCACTAGGTTTTCTAGCTGAAAATGGATTTATCTAATTCGGATCGTCCGATAGATGGAACAATGAGGAGAGTGCAAACAATGTCATTTAATACAATAGAAGAAGCTTTAGAAGATATACGACAAGGTAAAATGGTTGTAATGGTGGATGACGAGGACCGCGAGAACGAAGGTGACCTGGTTATGGCTGCCGAAATGGCAACTCCAGAAGCAATTAATTTTATGGCAACCTACGGACGAGGTTTAATTTGTGTTCCGATGACCAAGGATCGAATTCATGCTCTACAACTTGAGCAGATGGTAACTAATAATACCGATCCTCATGGTACGGCCTTCACTGTAAGCGTTGATTCCGTCACAAGTTCTACTGGAATTTCAGCTTTTGAACGAGCGGAAACTGTAAAGGTTCTTGTGAACCCTCAGAGCATACCGACCGATTTACAACGTCCCGGGCATATCTTCCCACTTCTGGCCCGAGAAGGTGGAGTTTTGGTTCGTGCAGGTCACACGGAAGGCTCTGTAGATTTAGCACGTCTTGCCGGACTGCAACCAGCGGGCCTGATTTGTGAGATTATGAATGAAGACGGAACGATGGCAAGAGTACCTGATCTGCAATTATTTGTAGAAAAGCACAATCTTAAATTGATTACCTTAAAAGATCTAATCAGTTATAGGCGCCAAGCGGAAAAACTGATAGAAAAGGTTGAAAGCATTCAGCTCCCTACTGGTTTTGGTGAATTTCGTGCTGTAGGTTATCTCAGTATTCTTGATAAAGAAGAACATGTTGCATTAGTTAAAGGTACAGTTGACGATGGTAAACCGGTACTAGTCAGGGTTCACTCAGAATGTTTAACCGGAGATGTTTTTCATTCCCGTCGCTGTGACTGCGGAGACCAACTTTCTGCCGCTATGCAAGAGATTGAGCGTGAAGGACGCGGAGTGTTGCTTTATATGCGTCAAGAAGGCCGCGGAATCGGTTTGTTAAACAAATTAAGAGCGTATAAACTTCAAGAAGAAGGTAAAGACACTGTGGAGGCAAATCTCGCCTTAGGATTTCCCGAGGATTTACGAGACTATGGCGTTGGTGCCCAAATTTTAGCCGACCTCGGAATTTCTCAAGTCCGTTTAATGACCAATAATCCACGCAAGATCGTCGGACTAGAAGGGTATGGCTTAAAAGTAGTTGAACGTGTCCCTTTAGAGATCTCGAGTAAACCAGAAAACACAAAATACCTTTGCACTAAGAAACAAAAGATGGGACATTTTTTAACAGAAGTACAGTAGTGAATCATTAGTATTACTAGATCATTTAAGGATAAGCTTTGTTCCAGATACAGAAAGGATGGTTATAAAAAATGAAAACTTATGAAGGAAATTTAATTGCTCAAGGGCTAAAGATTGGAATTATTGCTGCGCGTTTTAATGAGTTTATTACAAGTAAATTAGTAGGTGGTGCAATTGATGCACTGCAGCGACACGGTGTAACGGAAAACGATATTGAATTAGCCTGGGTCCCCGGAGCCTTTGAAATCCCCTTAGTTGCTCAAAGAATGGCCCTCTCTAAAAACTATGATGCAGTCATTTGTCTTGGTGCTGTTATTCGTGGGGCAACACCTCATTTTGACCTTGTCAGCAATGAAGTCAGTAAGGGAATTGCCCAGGTTGGCTTACAAACCGGGATCCCAGTAATTTTTGGTGTTATTGCAACTGACAGTATTGAACAGGCAATTGAACGAGCGGGAACTAAGGCAGGAAACAAAGGCTTTGACGCTGCTATGACCGCTATAGAAACTGCAAATTTACTCAAATCATTTTAACCATAAACCGTTTATCGCTTAAACAATTAAAATCAATTAGAATAATATGGAGGTTTGTCCACTAAAAACTCCTTGTCAAATGGGATAATTTTTATTAAACTCTTATAGGTGTCTATTTTTGACAAGGAGTTGAGAGTGCCATGACTTCGAACATTTGCAGCTTAGCCAAGGAAATAGCCATGCTTGAAGCAGCGCGCTCCGGCAATAAAGATGCTTTAAATGAGATTATCCAACATTATGAACCTGAAATCCGTATGATTGCCTCTAAGTATTTCTTACCTAGAGCAGACTATGAAGATTTGTTACAAGAAGGGCGAATCGCGATATATCGGGCGATCCTATCGTATGACGAAGAATCTGGTATTCCCTTTCTTCATTTTTTAAGGATGGTCGTTAAACGGAAACTCATCGATGGTCTGCGTAAATATACACGCCAAAAACACGCTAACCTTAATGAAGCCTATTCCCTCAATAACGTAGTTTCTGAGACAGAGGAAACAAGCTTTTTAGAATTATTACCAACCGCTGAGGACCCAGCATCAACAGTTATCGCCAACGATGAAGTCCATTCCATGATTCAAGATTTAAATAAGAATATGTCAAATCTTGAACGTTTGGTATTTGAACACTATTTCATCCAAGGATTTAAACAACGGGAAGTGTCCGAGCACTTAGGGCTTCATCCGAAATCCTTGGATAATGCAATCCAACGCATACGCCACAAAACTGCACTTTATCGTTCTAGGCAAGTTGCAGGTTAACTTTCCAAAGTATTATAAATTAAAATAAAGAACCGGGAATTTTTGATTCCCGGTTCTTTATTTACGCTTGAACTATGCTATTCCACCACTTTGAGAAATCAATTTACTCACTTTACTATGCGCATTAGTCGCTTCGTTGGCTAAGCGTAAGTATATATCTCTTAAATTAGCATGATGAGCACGCGTGGCTAAAGTCATGTACCCAGTAGCAGCAGCTGCAGCATCTTTTTCATAATCATAAAGCATATCCAAATCGCTAAATTGGCTCATTTTTCTACCCCCTTTCTATTGAAGTTCTACCATTCCTTTTTTAAAATAACCTACTACATCTTCTAAACCTTTGGCTTGTTCTTTAAAAAACCCCTTAACAGCGGCGTCTTTTGCCATTTCATTGTAAATTTGGCACTTTTTCATAGCGGTTTCAGTCTCAATTAAGCTTCGGGTTAACATGCCTTGGTCAAGGATTTTCTTCGTTTCCATATCATTTAGTTGCATCAAGATCCCTCCTTCTGAAAAACTAATTTACATAACATTCTCAGGATGTGTAAATTAACCTTAAATTATTCATAATAAATTAACACAAAGTATGTTCAAATAGATACTATGCTAGACAGGCAGGATGTTCATGAGTTAAACTGAAAAGGTGCAAGAATTATTATACATATTGGTATAGAAACATTACATAATCTTGGCTTTTGAGAATGGAGGTATAAACATTTGGAGACGCCAGAATTCAAGCGTGGTTTCCGTGGGTATGATTCCGATGCTGTTGACCAAGCGTGGGCAGAAAGCGAACGACAATTATCTGAAGCAAATGCAGCTAACAAGGAACTGCGCTTGCAGATTAACAGTTTAAGGGAACAAAATTCAGAATGGGGAAATCGCCTCAAGTATTATGAGCAGATTGAAAAAGATCTAAGAGATGCCCTTGTAAGCGCCCAAAGAATCGCTAATCAAGTAAAAGATGAAGCAACAATACAGGCAGAAGAGCTTCTTCAATCCGCACGCAGCGAGAGTGAAGTCATACTAAGTGAAGCAGCACGTCTTTCGGAGTCCAAGGAAATTGAAGCAGACAATATGCTCATTGAAAAGCGGATGGAAATTGTACAACTAGAGGAACAGATTCAAGGACTGATTGAGCAAAAAACGGAACTACAGACTCTCGTTGATCAAGTTAGGCAATATTTAGAAAAGATTAAGGATTTAATTATATAACAATAAACCCATAGACTGTAAAGGCAGACTTCCCTGACTTAATGTAAATTAGTCAAGGAGTTCTGCCTTTAATTATAATTTAATCACTAATCTTTAAGGGGAGAAAATGAATAATTCCCCAATTCGTCAACATCGACAAAAATTTCTTGCCCTTCCTTAAATTCTCCTTTCAGAAGTTTGAGAGCCAAAGAGTTCTGCAAACGTTGTTGAATCACTCGTTTAAGTGGCCTTGCTCCGTAAATTGGGTCATACCCTTCATTCGTAAGTTGTTCTTTTGCCTTTGACGATAGGGTCAGTGTCAGTTTGCTTTCACTTAAGCGTTTACGTAGCTGCCCAAGCTGAATATCGACAATCTGACCAATATGCTGACGTCCAAGTGGATGGAAGATAATAATTTCATCAAGACGATTGAGAAATTCCGGCCGGAAGTAGTGTCGAAGTTCTTCATTAATGCTGGACCGAACTTCTTCCTTGCCAGCGTTGCGTTGGGTTAATTCTTGAATAGTCGGACTGGCAATATTACTGGTTAAGATCACTACTGTGTTTTTAAAATTTACTATTCGGCCCTGTCCATCGGTTAACCTTCCATCATCTAGAAGCTGCAATAATATATTAGAAACATCGCTATGCGCTTTCTCTACTTCGTCAAAGAGAATAACACTGTAAGGTTTACGTCGGACGGCTTCTGTGAGTTGTCCACCCTCTTCATAACCGACATATCCGGGAGGAGCTCCGATCAGTCGTGACACAGAATGTTTTTCCATATACTCGGACATATCAATCCGAACCATTGCTTGTTCATCATCAAAGAGGAATTCTGCCAATGCCCTTGAAAGCTCTGTCTTCCCTACCCCCGTAGGGCCTAGGAAAAGGAATGAACCTAAGGGTCGATTCGGGTCTTGCAACCCTGCACGCGCTCGACGCACGGCATCGGCAACAGCACGAACAGCTTCTTCTTGACCAATAACTCGCTGATGAATTCGCTCTTCCATCTGAATGAGCTTTTGCATCTCACTTTCCATTAATTTGGAAACGGGAACATGGGTCCAGGTTGCCACGATTTCCGCAATGTCTTGTTCAATTACTTCTTGTTTCAGTAAAGTATTTTTCTTATCTTGCAGTTTTTCCTCCGTGCTTTTCAGTTCCTTTTCCAAATTAGGGATTATTCCGTATTGAAGCTCTGCGGCTTTATTATAGTCAAGTTGCTGTTGAGCTTGCTCCATTAAGATACGTGAACGATCTACTTCTTCTTTTAGTTGTTGAATCCTAACAAGAGTTTCACGTTCTCCCTGCAACTGAGCCTCCATGCCAAAACGTTCTTCCTTAAGATTACCTAATTCTTCCTCGATTTTCGCTAAGCGCTCTTTACTGGCCTCATCCTTTTCTTTCCTCAAGGCTTCCCGTTCTATTTCCAGTTGCATCATTCGACGTTTAATTTGATCTAAATCATGAGGGTCACTAGTAATTTCCATACGCATGCGTGCACCGGCTTCATCAATTAAATCAATTGCTTTATCAGGCAGGAAGCGGTCACTAATATAACGATCTGATAGAACAGCTGCCGCAATAATTGCCCCGTCAGTAATTCGTACACCGTGATGTGTTTCGTAGCGTTCTTTAAGACCGCGCAGAATTGAAATAGTATCTTCCACTGTGGGTGCTTCCACCATAATAGGTTGGAATCGCCGTTCGAGAGCGGCATCCTTCTCAATGTGTTTGCGATATTCTGCGAGTGTTGTAGCTCCCAGCATACTGAGTTCTCCTCGAGCAAGCATCGGCTTGAGCATATTACTGGCATCCATTGCTCCTTCAGCAGCTCCTGCCCCTACAACTGTATGCAGTTCATCGATAAATAAGATTACATCATCGCGGTCCTGGATTTCTTTAAGTACGGCTTTCAATCGTTCTTCGAACTCCCCACGATACTTAGCACCAGCAATTAAGGTTCCCATGTCAAGAGAAATCACCTGTTTATCTTTAATTGCCTCGGGGACATCTCCACGCACAATTCTTTGAGCTAAACCTTCTGCGATGGCAGTTTTACCAACCCCAGGCTCACCAATGAGGACAGGGTTATTTTTCGTGCGTCTGGATAGAGTTTGAATAACCCTGCGAATTTCTTCATCCCGGCCAATAACTGGATCTAGACGTCCACGCCTTGCCTGTTGCACTAAGTTAAGCCCATATTGTTCGAGAGCAGCGTAGGTCCCTTCTGGATTAGGACTCGTGACACGTTGGGTTCCCCTAACTTCACGCAATGCTTGAAGCAATTTTTCCCGAGTTAATCCGGCTTGCTTTAGAACTTGTTGGGCAGACCCTCCGGCCTTTTCCCAGATCCCAAGCAGTAAATGTTCTGTACTGACGTACTCATCGCCAAACGGTGCCATCTCATCATGAGCAGCTACCAAAACACTGCGCAAGCGGGGAGAAATGCTCATTTGCACATTGCCGCCGCTAATTCGGGGAAAGCGGTTGATCTCTTGACGCATAGTTTGGATGAGGGATCCAACTGCCATGCCTAGTTTAGTTAATACTTGAGGAACAACGCCATCACCTTGCTCTAAGAGGGTGAGTAATAGATGCTCCGGTTCAACTAGACTGTTCCCGTTGCGTTCCGCCATTGTTTGGGCACCTGTGATTGCTTCCTGTGATTTCTGGGTAAAACGGTTGGTATCAAATGACATAATTGCTCACTCCTTTTCAAGCTAGTTTCAATTTAATAGCGCCATGGTATGACACTACAGAACAACTCCTCGTTTATCTGCCAGGTCACGCAGAGCCGAAATTTCAGAATCACTCATATTTTCGGGTAACCTAATCGAAACTTCTACAAAAAGATCCCCCTGTTGAGCAGGCTTTTCTAAATTCGGCATACCTTTGCCCTTCAGGCGAAATTTCTTTCCGTTTTGGGAAAGAGGCGGAATTTTCAGCAAGACTTCACCGCTAAAAGTTTTGACACTGACTTCTCCGCCTAAAACCGCTCTATAAAAATCAACCGGGATCTCGGCCCTTAAGTCATCTCCATCGCGAAGGAAATAGGAATGCGGGTTAACCGTTATGATTAAATAGAGGTTCCCAGCTGGTCCGCCCGAAATTCCCGGACTGCCTTGACCTGAAAGCCGTACCTTAGAACCGGTCCGTACCCCTTTTGGGATCTTAGCCTCAATTTGCTTTTCACCTGTTCGAATGACTCTCGTTGTACCACTATAAGACTCCTCCAAAGTTACTTGAACTTCAACTTCAAGATCCTGGCCTTGACGGGGACGCCCAGCAGCGGGCCCTCCGCCAAATCCTCGACCTGGTCCTCCAACTCCTCCAAAGAGAGTTGAGAAGAAGTCAGAGTATCCTTCTCCTCCAAAATTAAATCCACCGGTTTTACCCGAGGCACCAAACATTTCCGCAAAATCTTCCGGGGACATGGTATAGGTATGCCCTCCGCTCCCTCCACTGGGATTCGATTGCCAACGATCCCAATTATAATCCCCGCGTCCTCCTCGGGCTTTCCATTGTTGATAGTCTTGACGCAACTCATCGTATTTACGTCGTTTTTCAGGATCACTAATTGCTTGATATGCCTCCGTAGCCTCTTTAAATTTCTCTTCAGCAACTTTATCTCCGGGATTAACATCCGGATGATACTTTTTAGCTAGTTTCTGATAAGTTTTCTTAATGGTTTTTTCATCGGCATCGGCTGAAACACCTAAGCTTTCATAATAGTCTTTAAAATCCATACTTTCACCTCATTACACTACCTTTAGTCAGCATTAGTTTATATAGAGTAACTATTCCCTGGATTTTTACATTCTAAAATAATCTTAATAATTTAGAGTATTTTTCCTTGTTATAAAAATTATAGTCTATTTTCATTTAAAGGTCAATATTGGTCAGACATTTATTTGACCAATATTGACCTTTAAACATTAACTGTTTTACTCATTAAAATACATTTTTTAACCCTATAGAGTTTGCAGTTGAAACAGAGATAGGCTTCATAGAATTTTTATGAAGCCTATCTCTGAAATAAGCGGATGCACTCAATGTAATTTTCAGGCAGGTTTTAGAGCCAGCAAATCATTTAACCCCATAAATGAAGAATACGAGGAATAACTTTAAGCTGGATAGGTCCTCGACCGGGTTGCTCCCCATCAATATCCAGCAGAATTCTTTCAGCAGAAGTGATGGCTACGGAGCGACCGCGCAGCACGCTAACCCCAGGGATCGAAAGATGAGTGCCCCTATAGATCTTTGGTATATGCCGTAAAATAGTCCAGGGTGAAAAGTCTCCTAAAAATACTATATCAAAAAGACCATCATCAAGCTCTGCATGCGGTGCGATCATCATTCCACCACCAATATAACGACCGTTTGTTACCATAATACTGTTGAGGCGACCATTACAGATTAATTTTCCATCGATTTCACAGCTCATAACTTTATTACTGTAACGAAGTATGCTTACTACTGATCCAATAAGAAAAGATAGTTTACCTCCAAGCAACTTACTTTGCTGATTGACGCGAGCAACTGTCTCCCCACCTAAACCAACGTCTGCAACGTTAAGGAAATAACGGTGGATCTGCTGTCCATAATTATCATGAAAGAGGACTTCCCCGACATCGATTTTTCGTTTTCGACCTTGTTTCAGAATACCGATAAAACCCTCAATTCCTTTAGGAATTTGTAAGGTGCGAATAAAGTCGCATCCAGTACCATGTGAAAAAACGGCTAGCTCTGCCTGCGGGTTAATCAGCTGATTATTTGAGAAGAATCCATTAACTACTTCATTCATAGTCCCGTCTCCCCCAACAGAAATGATACGAGCAAACCCTTCTTTCAAGGCTTTTTGGGTGATATGAATTGCATCTCCAGGTCCAGACGTATAAATGAAGTCGATAGTATATCCTTCTTCTCGCAGTCGTTTCAAATAATGAGGCCATCGTTTAAGAGTACTGCCATTGGATGAATGCGGATTTACAACAGCGAACCAGTAGTTACTTATTTGCATTAAGAAAACTCCCTTTTGGCAGACACATATATAATGTACAGTCAGATTATACTTTCTGACTAGTATTAGCGTTAAAAAAATGCTTATATATGCCTTATCTCGAGAGAATTCGACGTTTAGAACAAAAAATCCTCTTCGTTATTTTACCCTTCATCGCAATTCTCGCTAAGAGTGTTCTTTATATGTTATCGGAAGGGCCAATAAGACAGCTATTTAAATTTGTTTGTTTAGACAGCACGTATTTGATTGATACGTTGCATGACATCTTCTTTCACTTTGCGAAGAAAATCTTCTGCCCCAGCTAAGGTATCAGCTTTCACTGAGAAGTAAAATTTAATTTTGGGTTCCGTACCAGAGGGTCGCACCATCACAAATCCTCCACCCTCAAAAGAATACCTTAATACATTTGACCGAGGAAGTTTGAGAGGATATGTTTGTCCTGTTTCAAAGTTTTTGCCTATGCGCAGTTCGTAGTCGTCAAATCTTTCGATGGAAATCCCACACAATTCATGAATCTCTTCTTGACGGAGTGAATCCATAATTAAAGCCATCTCTTCTTTTCCAAGTTTCCCTTCTAGGGCAAGGGACTCTTGGTCATCAAGGTAATATCCAAATTGTTGATAGATGCGTTCGAGAACAGCAAAGAAATTGCGTCCTTCAATCTGCTGATAATAGAGGGCAGCTTCAGCTAAGATGACAGAAGCGATAATTCCATCTTTATCCCGGACAAAATCCCCCGCTAAATATCCGTAACTTTCTTCAAAGCCAAATTCGAAGGTTCCCCAACCGCCCTCCTCCATTTCCATTTCCTTTTCGGCAATGAATTTAAACCCTGTCAAAACATTTTCAACTTGAACATTAAAATATCTGGCAACTTCATCTGCCAAATCAGTTGAGGCAACAGTTTTAATAATCGTTGCATTATCAGGAAGGGTTCCTAAAGCCTTTTTCTGAGATAGGATATAGTATGTTAACAGTATTCCGATTTGATTCCCTGTAAGCTGTATATAGTCCCCTTGAGGAGTACGTAAGGCCACCCCCAACCGATCCGCATCAGGATCTGTAGCTAGAAGAAGATCTGCTTTCACAGCATTTCCATATTTTCGAGCAAGTTCAAACGTTGCCGGAATTTCCGGATTGGGATACGGGACGGTTGTGAATTCCGGATCAGGATGCTCTTGTTCGAGAACAACATTGACCGAACTGAAACCGAGTTCAGACAAAGCCCTTCGGACTAAGATATTTCCCGCTCCGTGCAGCGGCGTATAGACGATACTGAGTTCCTTCCCTTTTTGCTTATCGAGATCTGGGTACAGTGCCAATTTCCCGACACGAGCAAGATAGGGTTTATCAATTTCTTCTCCAATTATTTGAAGCAGTCCACATCGCTTAGCTTCTTCAAGGGATAGAGGTTCGATTCCCAACCAGCTCTCACGGGCTTCTATGCGGGCAAGAATTTGATCTGCTTTTACAGGAGGCACCTGTCCTCCATCATCCCAATATACTTTGTACCCATTGTAGATTTTAGGGTTGTGACTCGCTGTCACAACAATACCCGCCAAAGCACGCAAATGGCGGACCGTAAAGGAGAGTTCCGGCGTGGGACGAAGTGCATCAAAAAGATATACTTTGATTCCGTTCTTGGCAAGCACCAGGGCAGCCTCGAGAGCGAATTCAGGTGAATACCTGCGTGAGTCGTAAGCAATCACGACCCCTCGCCGCATTCCTTCTTGCCCATGATCACAAACACATTCAGCCAACCCCTGGGTTACTTTTCGAACAACATATTTGTTCATGCGATTTGTGCCCGCGCCAATTATACCTCTTAACCCACCTGTGCCGAATTCTAGATCCGTATAAAAACGGTCCTCAATTTCTTGTGGATCGGTGATTTCTCTTAGCTCTTGTCGTGTTTCTTCATCAAAATAGGGGTCTTCCGTCCATAAGCGATAGCGATCTTGAATACTCACCCTGACAAACCTCCCATATAGTTGTATTATCAATATAATTAGGCTTTTAAGACTTCGCAGGGGTTGCCTCATTGGATAATCTTCCCTTTTAAGTGAGTATAGCATACCCTTGTTAAATTTAACAAATTATTATAGCGGGTAAGGCACTTGTTGAAACGAGTGCCCTTTTCCTCTGCAAACGCTAAGTAAAAAAGAAATAAGCCCAGTCTAAGACTGAGCTGTAAGTACTGGAGAAATTATAACACCAACAAGTCCGGGTCCTGTATGGACCCCCATGACCGGACTGATCTGATTGAACAACAATTCTTTAATATTTGGAAGTTCTTTAGCATTTTGCCACAGCTTACGAGCTTCCTGCTCTGCTCCGCCATGTACAATAGCCACATTATATTGTCCATCCTGAGTACTTTCAATGAGTATATCGTATAATTTTTTGAGTGATTGGTCTCTGCCGCGGACTTTCGAATATGTAATATATTTTCCTTCTGAATTTATAGAGATTATTGGTTTTATGTTAAGAAGCTCTCCTATGGTACCTGAAACGTATCCGATACGGCCACCCCGTTTTAGATACTCCAATGTAGATAAGACAAAATATAGCTTAGTCTGCTCAGAAACTTTCTTAGCTACCTTGAGTACGGCCTGAAAATCAATAGATTTGCGAAGCTCGCGAGCCGCTTGGAGAACTGGAAAACCGAGGCCCATGGAAAGCGCTTTAGAATCCAAGACTTCAATTTCCATTTCCTTATAATCTTTGGCTACCTGACATACAGTTTCATAAGTACCGCTTAAACCACTTGATATGTGCATTGTGAGAACATGAGTAAACTTCTCCTCTCTTAGTCGGTCAAACAAATTAGAGATTTCTGCTGGAGAAGGTAATGATGTTGTGGGAACTTCAATATCCATATTGTCATATACCTCATTTGGACTGATACTGACCCCATCGAGATACTCTCGATCTTTATACACAACGTGCAAAGGAAGAATCTCAATCCCAAACTCCTTAGTCATATCTGAGCCTAGATCACTTGTACTGTCTGTAACAATTGCAATTTTTGGGACGCTTAAAGGTATTGAAGTTTCTCGCATGAGGCATAGTTCCTTTCCATCAAAACTATAATATTATAATAATTAGTATATCATAATAGTCAACAATTCGACTAGAAAGTTTTTGTAATATTAGGATATCAAAAGAGCTTGGGTAGCTTTACGCACTTCTTCCAATGAAGCCGGAGATGCTTCAATATCTCCGACTTTATCGACTCCACTATATAAGCAAGCTTGAGAATATTGAATATCTAACATATGAAAAAACGTTTTTATGGATCGCTCGGCACACTCAAATACATTTGGGAGACGTGTTCCCGCCGTAGAAATAAAAAGTCCGATTCGGTCAGGTCCAGCTGGATTTAGTAGCGTTTGATTAAGAAGGTATTTGCGCACCCAAAATGTTTGCATTCGATCAATCATTGTTTTAGTTTGAGCATTGACCCCCATAAAATAGATTGGTGCGGCTAGAATGAATCGGTCGGAGTGAATCAACCTCTCTTGAAGCTTTAGGATATCGTCATTTATTACACAAATTCCTTTGGCAGAGCAAGCACCACATCCTTGGCAAGGATTGATCTTTAGGTCAGAAAGATAAACCAACTCCGTGCTATGACCCTCGTCCTGGGCAGTTCTAATTGCCTCTAACAGCAATTTCGTCGTATTACCGTTGCGTCGTGGACTGCAGGCGATTCCAAGTACAGATAATGACATATATATTTTCTCTCCCATCAATTATGGTTTCTCGCGTATATACAAAATATAACTCATCCAAGTATAAAAGCGAGGTTCTTAATTATTTAAGAATCTCGCTTTTATATTTGGCTCTTTCCGAATGGGTTTAAGCTCATTAGGTTACACTTTAGGATTAGGATCTGGGTCAAAATACCGCTCCCTTTCTGTAACTACTTATCCTTCTTCATGAACTTGCCTTAGGGTCTGAGTAGACTTAATGGGTTCTAGTCCAACAGACTCCAAAATTGCATTAATCATTAACTGCTCTTTTTTCGTCATACGCATTCTTTCCTTTCATTTTCTGAGTAACTAGATAATTATATACCTTCTTCGATGCAATTACAAGTTTTTCGTAAAAATAATAATTGTTTACATCTGCCGTTTAAAATGAACCAAAATGACCCCGCTTTTGCGTCATTTCATCCGGACTATATTAGCCTATGTGCGGAGAATGCGGTTTATGACAGTTCAATACACATTTCTTGTTGTTTGGCACTAGGGTTAATTCCATGAGCCCGGAGAAAGGTGGAAATCCAATCATTTGGTTGATTAGTAAGTGAGAAAGATGCGCCTGACCATTGAAGTATAGTTGGAAGAACTTCTTCTGTTCCCGCTAAATTTGAACTCCAAACATCAAGCAAAAGACCCGATTTTTCCTCTGCAAACAAGGCACCCGCAGTTTTAGTTTGATTAATGTAAGCTAAAAGGTTACCATGTCGTCTGAGATACCCCTCTCTTCGTTGCCAAGCCGGATTAAAAAAAGCATGGTTGCGATTTCGAAAGTATTCGTCTACTGAAATAAGTGTAACCGGATGTATCTGAAGCATTTTATCGTTAAAATCAGCGATGCTTTGAGCACGATAAACATTAAGCTGACGCACATCGACAAAACCGACGGACTGATAGATTTTTCTCGCATAATTCTGTTCCAGTACTTCAAGGTAAATCCGTTTAAGAAAAATACTTTTTGCCATATTCAACTGAGAACGCAACAGGACTGTAAAAAGGCCATTTCGTCGGTAATCAGGATCTATACAGGTGCCAGCAATCCATCCATCTTTATTATCTATTGACAGCAAGGTAAACCCTACAACACGATTATCAACAAAAATGGCAACAGAACGCGACAAAGAAACTTGACTCAGAGCAAGCCAGGCTTTCATATGTTCTTGTTTATATGCCATATTATAATAATACCCGAGCCAACAGCGGTTCCACATCTCAGTAATTTCTTGCAAGTTAAAATCTTCAAGAGTTTTTACGTTGACATTTTTAATATTGATCTTCAATTTAATCCCACAATTCTTTTATAAATAGATGGTCATTTAACTTTCTATATGTTATGTCAAATATCCTTCAACCTTAAGGAATACCAGCTAATATATTTTAGAAGTGTGATTAATATTTGCTTATCTCTTGCTATTTACTTATAGTAAGAATCACCAACAGAAATTTGAAAGGTGGTCCGACGTAATGAAAACTTCATTTATTAATGACGCCGAGCTAACGTTCGCTCATGAACTCTTGGATTTTATTGAGGAAAGCCCATCTTCTTTTCACGCCGTGGAAAGTGTTAAGAAATTGCTCGCTCCTCAGGGATTTCAAGAGCTATCTCTTAACGGGAAATGGTCCTTGACTCCAGGTGGGAAATATTTCATAACTCGTAACAATTCAGCTCTAATTGCCTTTTCGCTTGGCCTGGGTGAGCCAGAAAAACACGGGTTTCGCCTGATTGCAGCGCATACAGACAGCCCTGCTTTCCGAATTAAAACCTTACCTGAAATATCAGTAGAAGGTCATTATCTCAAATTGAATATTGAAACCTACGGAGGTCCCATTCTTAATACCTGGCTAGACCGCCCTCTTTCTTTAGCTGGTCGAATTATCCAAAGAGGAGAATCTCCCTTTTCTCCACAAACCAAACTCTTTCATAGTGATCGATCCTTGCTTGTGATTCCTAATCTTGCAATTCATATGAACCGCAAAGTTAATGAAGGTTTAGAATTAAATAAACAGAAGGATATGCTGCCTTTATTAGCTCAAGTTACTAAAGACTTACATAAAGAAAATCTTTTAATTCATTACCTTGCTGAAAGCCTGCATTGTCTGCCTGAAGATATTATAGACTTTGACCTGTTCCTTTATGAAGCTGAAAAGGGTTGTCTTGTCGGGCTTCAACAAGAGTTTATATCAAGCGCGCGTTTGGATGATCTGGCCATGATTCATGCAGGAATATGGGCCATTGCCAAGGTAAAACAATCATTGTCCACTCAGGTCCTTGCCTGTTTTGATCATGAGGAATGTGGAAGCACTTCGAAGCAGGGGGCGGCTTCTCCTCTTCTGTCCCATGTGCTGGAACGAATCCTGCTTGCTCAAAAGAAAGACCGAGAAGCATATTTCCAAGCCTTAGAGCATTCATTTCTTATTTCCGCTGATATGGCCCATGCGCTTCACCCCAATGCCAGTGAGAAGCATGATCCTAGTAATCGTCCTATCTTGAATGGCGGCCCAGTGATTAAAACTAGTGCTAATCAGAGCTACACTACCGATGCAGAATCTGCCGCAATATTTTCTGCCCTCTGCCAATTAGCAGATGTACCTGTCCAGAAATTTGTCAATCGTTCTGATGAACGAGGGGGCTCTACCATTGGCCCGATATCCAGCACACACCTCGATATTCGTTCTGTAGATATTGGTAACCCTATCTTAGCAATGCATTCTGTACGCGAACTCGGGGGCGTGAAAGACCACTTAGCTGCTGCAAAAGTCTTTAGTGCGTTCTATGAATCAGTTTAAGCTTAAGTTTGTTCTATTGTGTTGTCTTTCCATATCAATTCATCTCCGAGCTGGGTATTTGTCTCTTTTCCCCAGCCGGCAGGGAATTCAATAATGCTTTCAGCATTACGCAGGCAAGGAGATATTCTCCACGGTCTAAGGTCATCAATAATTGCCACCACATGTCCTGTTTTATCCAAAAACCACACAGAAAGTGGGAACTTCATCCCCATCATATGAACTTGCTGACAGGGCTTAAGCCAAAGCCCTTCCCCCGGAAGCAAAGAAGTTCTGCCAAGAAGACCGCGAAAACGGTTCCAAAATGTATCGGCTATCAAAAGTTGTCTGGCAACTGTTTGTCCTGTCCTCAAGTTCTGCAATTTTCCAAGTTTCATCTCCGACTTTTCCTTTCCCCTTGTACTCACCAGAAATTTCAAAAAACTAAGAGTCTATATCGAGATTACTGCATGGCCCCAGTAAGCTATATCTGGGGTTATGTTATTTCAACATCTCAATAATTTGAATTGCTGCCGGTCCAATCACAATGATAAAAATAGTGGGAAAAACAAAAAACACTAGAGGGATCATCATTTTCACTGGAGCCTTTTGGGCTTTCTCTTCAACACGTTGACGCTGTTTTTGTCTGATTTGTATGGCTTGATTGCGCAGAACACCACCAATTGATATTCCTAGTTGATCTGCTTGAACCAAGGAAGCAATCAGATTGTTGAGATCTTCAGCTGGTTTATTACGCTTTACCAAGTCTCGTAAAGCCTCCCTGCGCGGTCGCCCCATTTTGATTTCCTGAAGTACTCCCAGGAATTCTTCCGCAAGGACTCCTTTTTGTTTCTCTGCAACTTTAAGTAAGGCAGCATCAAATCCGAGACCTGCTTCCACACTTACTGTGAGCAGATCCAGAATATCTGGCAACGTTTTTTCAATTTCATTTTGACGTTGTTTAGCTTTAGCCTTCAACCAATAAACAGGAAGCATATACCCAATTATAAATCCGATTAACCCCATTTCTATCCTAGTTAGAAATGGGGTGTTTATTAATGAAAATATCCCAAAAAATATTAGGCAGAGTAAAATGCTAATTGCGTATTGTAACCCTTTCCATTCAGCCTCTTCCCATTGACTAGATAAACCTGCTGCACTAAGCTTAGTTGTCATTTGCTCACGTTGTCGTTGAGGCGTCAAATCCGTCAAACGACGGGCAAATTTATGAAGCAGAGGACGCAGTACACGTTCACTTAACGATCGCCTGTCCTCTTCAACTGCAATCTCCTTCTGTCCCAGAGCCCGCGAAATTCGTTCTTGTGTCTCTTTTCCTTGGTTTCTTGAAAAAACCGCCATAATGGTAAAACAAACTGTGCCAAATACACTTAAAACTATAACAAGTAATGACATAAAGGCACTCCTTTTCTCGCCTGACCAAATATTTAACAAATACCCTTCAATGTGTCTCGTGTATCAGACCTCGATCGTAATAATTTTTCGGATAATTATGAAGCCAATAAATTGCGAGATAAGACCTCCGGCAAGCATGGCCCAGCCGATCCTATTGGTAAAAAGTATGGAGAGATAGCCTGGATTGAGCACACTCAGAACAGCTGCAATGCCAAACGGCAAGGCAGCGATAATATATCCAGACATTCGTCCTTGGGCAGTGAGCGTCTTTATTTCTTGTTTGATACGCAAGCGATTCTGAATTGTGGCATGAATATTTAGAAGCACCTCTGCCAAATTCCCCCCCGCTTGGCGTTGAATGAGCATGGCTGTAACAAGAAGATCTAAGACATCACTGCCGACCCGGTCAGATAAATGGATAAGTGCTGTTTCTGTTGCAGTACCATAGGTCATTTCTCTTAAAGTAAGTTGAAATTCTCCGGAAATAGGGTTTGGCATTTCTTGGCTGACCATCTCCATCGCTTGCAGGAGGCTAAAACCCGCCCGCAGGGAGTTAGCCAAAACCAGCAACGCATCTGCAAGTTGATTATTAAATTGCCGACGTTTCTTTTTCTGTGCTGATTTTAACCATAGTCGGGGAAGTAAGCAACCAAGGACAGAAAACAGAATTCCGCCGTATGCTTTTTGGGTCAGTGCAAGTCCAATAAGGAAAAACAGAATAATTAAAAACCCTTGGAGAACTAGGAATTCCCCGCCTTTAATCGGAATATTACCCCTAATAAGTTCAATGTCCAACCCTTCACTCCATCGACGTGGAGCTAGACGACCCAATCTGGCAAGCAAACGTTTTAAATCTCGTTTTTCGGTGTCTATAGTAACAGGCGCACGCAACGCAGTAAAACGTTGAAGCTTTACTTCAAGTGTTTCTTCGCGTCGTGCTAGGCCAAGAATTCCGAGGTAAACTGCAGAAAATGTAGCGACTACTGAAATGAACATTATAGTTTGGGACATTGCATTAACCATATAAACCCTCCTTTCTCGGAGACTTATGGATACGAATTAATTTGAAAAAATATCATCCGGAAGAATCTGTCCTGCAGCAATCAATTTCTCAATGAAATGGGGTCGTATCCCCGTTGCCCGGAAATGTCCTTGAACCTTTCCTTGCTTATCAATTCCTGTTTGCTCGAAACGAAATAAGTCCTGTAACACAATCACATCTCCCTCCATCCTCAGGACTTCGGTAATATGAGTTATTTTTCGACTGCCGTCCCGCAAGCGACTCTGCTGAACAATGACATCAATAGCACTGGAAATTTGTTCGCGAATCGCCCTGACAGGCAGATCCATACCCGCCATCAATACCATCGTTTCCAGACGGGAAAGCATATCACGCGGAGTATTGGCGTGTCCGGTAGTTAGTGAACCATCGTGTCCGGTATTCATAGCCTGCAGCATATCCAAGGCCTCCCCACTTCGCACTTCACCCACAATAATCCGTTCCGGTCTCATCCTCAAGGCGTTGCGAACAAGGTCTCTTATCATAACTGCTCCTTTACCTTCAATGTTCGCAGGACGAGTTTCCAGTGTGACCACATGTGTTTGGCGAAGCTGCAGTTCTGCTGCATCTTCAATCGTAATTATTCGTTCATCTTCAGGAATAAACGCTGAGATAACTCCCAGCGTCGTTGTTTTCCCCGAACCCGTCCCACCGGATACAATAACATTCAAACGCGCTTTAACACAGGCATCAATGAATTTGGCCATTTCCTCAGTCAAGGTCCCAAAGCCTATGAGATCTTCCATTCCAAAAGGAATTTTAGAGAACTTTCGAATGGTTAAAACCGGTCCATTCAAAGCTAACGGCGGAATAATCGCATTCACCCTGGAACCGTCCGGTAATCTTGCATCGACCATGGGTTGACTTTCATCTATACGGCGACCGAGTGGCGCTACGATCTTTTCAATAATATGCAAAACATGCGCATCATCGTAAAATGAGATTCTTGCCAACTCAAGTTTACCTTTCCGTTCAACGTATACTTGATGAGGCCCGTTAACCATAATCTCATTAATGGCAGGGTCTTGCAGTAATGGTTCAATTGGTCCGAAACCCAGAATTTCATCCATTACCTCTCGCACTAAACGCTGACGTTCTGCTCGAGGAGGGGTTAACCCCAAGGCATCTGATCTAATATCAAGCGTGTGTTCTACCATTGGTTGAAGCGTCTCTGAATTAAGGTCTTGAGAGTTATTCTTGTCCAGCGCTTGTATGACTTCATGATGAACAGCACTTTTAAACTCACGCCAAGGATCAATTTGCGCTACGGGACGAACCGTTCGGAGCTCTTTTCTAGGTTCTTCTTGAATATGTACTTTCTCTTTTTCTAAGCGTTTAAGCAAAGACATTTTTCATGCCTCCTTAAAATCCGAACACCCTTCGCAGTCCCTTTAAAGGATTTTTGTTCTTGCATTCTTGTTCTTTCACAGCATTTTTGGTTTCAACATCTTGCAATGCAATAAGTTTTCTTGCCATGTTTCGAATTCCTTCTGAAGCCTTGCTTTGTGGATGAGACGTCACGAAAGGAACCCCTTGATTTACTGCAGCAACCAGGGCTCTCCCATCACTCGGAATTTCATAGCTAATTTTAATATTTAGGCTTTTTTCAACATCTTGAGGATCCATTCCCATTTCTTTACTGGAACGATTAAGAACAACTTGTACTTTGGAGGTATGATGAAGCCCCTCAATAACTTCAAGGCTAAGTTTTGCATTCTTAAGTGTCGGCACATCCATTGCTAACACCAACCAAATCTGCGTTGAGGCATCGAAGCTTACTAGACTTACATCATCAAAGCGACTGATATTGTCACAGATAATAAAATCAAATTTTCCCTTCACCTCAGACAGAATCTGTTCAACATGCTCTGCAGTGACCAATTCTGCATACTCTGGCCGTGTCGGGGCAGCTAAGACTTGAAGCCCCGAAGAATGAGTCAAGAAATACGACTGAATCTCAGAATACTTGATAGTGCCTGATTGGGTTAAGTCCGCTATCGATCGTTTAGGAATTAAGTTTAAAAAGACCGCAACATCTCCAAACTGAAGGTTTAGATCGATTAGAAGAACTCGCCATTTGCCGGAACTCGCTAATTGTACTGCAAGATTGGTAGCCAAAGTCGTATTGCCTACTCCGCCCTTTGTACTAAAGAAAGAGATTATTTCACAGTTTCTAGTTTTAGGGCTGTTAGTCACCTTTATCTGTTCTCCCAAAACATCTCTTTTCCGTTGATCTAACTCATAGACCTTGGCAATAACACTGGAAAGCTCATCTCCAGTAAAGGGCTTGACAATATATTCTCGTGCTCCAGCCATCATGGCTCGACGTAAATATGCCTGTTCTCCTTGTACTGACATAATAATGACAGAGCATTCCGGAGCACGGTGGGCGAGTAACTCTGTAGTACGTATTCCGTCCATTTCCGGCATGTTAATATCCATCAAAATAATATCCGGCCTGTTTGCTTCGGCAAACAATATTGCTTCAGAGCCAGACCCTACATCACCCACGACCTCAATATCATCTTCAAACTGGAGAAGCCGCCGGATACTGTCCCGGGTATCACTGATATCGTCAACAATCAAGATACTGATGCGTCTCACAGTAACCCCTCCTTACTTATAGTTATTAATAAAATTGGGATCCATAAATATATTTTCCGTAAACGGGGTATCTTGGCGAATTTCTGTATTTACCGGGTTTCGCAATAACAAACGCAGACCGCCTTTTTCACTGCCGAGTGTGACAGCCATAGCTTGAGGAACGCTTAACGCTAGTGTGTACGATTTGGTCTCAACCTTATTTTTCTCTTCTCTAAGTGTTTCTCCAACGCTCAGCACTAAGACATCCTGAGCTGCTAGAGTGGTTACAGTCACTGCTTGTGTATTTGAATTGGAGTCATTAATATCTATTGTCACCAAGACATCAACGTGATCACCGGGTCTAATGGCATAACCCACTCCACTTACTAAACCGATCGGTATTGCTACAGCCCTTTTCCCATTCGGAACAGTCAGAGCTGCAGTACTTCCTGTCAAAAGCCCATCACCATTATTCTGAGGGGATGGACGTTCAACCATTGAACTAACAACTAAATCACCCGCTGATAGATTTAATAGAGCTACTGAACCCACAACATTTTGGATTGTTGAAAATCCACCTTGAGGATACCCTTGGATTGGAATATCCTTCACCTCTAACTGACTGGCCGCAATTACAGTCCGAGCTGGTATATCCATCTTAACGATTACCAAAGGTTTGAGTGTGGAAGTTGTATTAGTTGTCGCTTTGTTCAGATACATATACATTGATCCAGCAGCGATCAGACCGCAGATCAGTGCCAGAAGAAAAAAGCCTTTACGCTGCATTTTAATACCTCGCAATTCCAAATATGTGAATTCCATCTCTTTAACCCAATACGATTTTAGATTGTACTAAGAATTATTTAATTTGCGATGAGTTTAGGTGTGTATAAGCCGTAATCATTACTCGCTGCTCCATTTTCTATTTCCTCTTCAGTCTTTAGCGAGTCCGAAAGGTGGTCCTTATTATGAGCATTTGATGCCAGAGTTCGAATAAACCAACCAGTTACTATGGACTCGTTGCCGTTTCCAGCAACCCCTTCCAGAAAAAAAGCAGCGAATCCGACAATTTGCACTTCATGAATGGAATTACCACTTTCCGAAATTATCCTGACAATTGGAATATACACAATCTGTGGAGCATTCCTATCGTGGTTATCAATCGTATTCCTCGGAACTCGTGTATCTCGATTTATACGAGTGTTTATTCCATCTGCTGTAGGTCCACTCATGTTTCCATGTTTGACGTTTAGAATCTGTCCCACAAATAGAGAGCCCTGGTAACCGTTGGCTAAATCAGATTCATACGTATTTGCCCCAGTACCACTAAGTTCTAAAGCACCATACCATCCGGAAGTTCCATACTCTTCTCCATATCTTTTTACGCTGTTATTCTTGTCGTCATCAAGATACCATTCCGACGTTCCAGACCCTCCTCCGGACTTCAGGATATATTTTTGTCCAAAAACAAAGTCCTGTTCCTGGATGCTAAGAGGAACCGCTCCGTAAAGCCCCATGGGGGGAAGAAGCATAGCTCTGGCAGAAACTGAAATCTGTTCTTCGGTAATCCCCCAAATTCGTGCAAAGTATGTGGGAACTTGTTGCTTAGCTTGAACAACAATTATGGCATTATTAGCTTCAACTGATACATTAACGTCAGCTACCCCATTCTTGGTCGCATAATCAATGGCCATACTTGTTGCATCAGAGGGACCTTTTAGTAGCTCTTGTACACCAGCAAGTGCGGCCGCATCGACCGAATTTTGAAGATGGGCCTTTTGAGCGTACAATAGGCCCATATCCGCTACAACAGCACAGAAGCCAAGCAAGACAGTTAAAGACAGAGTAACAATCACCACAACGCTGCCGCGCTCTTGACACTGATTATCCGCAAGACTTAGCATATGTTGCAATGGCCGCTTAATCTGTTGTATCTTTGATCTCCAATGTTTGGAAAATGCAGACTTTATTTTAACCATGACCACTCCTCCGTCCCACAGAATGGACATATAAGGATTTTCTATTCTTGACGCATCACGATGCTGGAGCTGACAACAACAGGATTAGCTATGATATTATTTATAATTGGTATGAATAGCTGAACTGGATAAGTGACATTAACCTTTACCTCCTGACCTGATTGCCGATTGGATTCGCTCGGGAAGATTGTAATCGTTAAGCTCGCAGAATCTAGGGAAGGTGCTGCATTCTCTATGGAACTCTTAATTTCTAGGTCTGTTCCGCCAATTGTTGCAACTCGGCCACCCTCCCTGGCGGCATTACTTATTGAAATGTAGGCATAACCAACGCGGCCCATCTCAATCACGCCAAATAACAGCAGGAAAAAGAGCGGTAATACAAGGGCCATCTCAACTAACGCTTGGCCTTGCTCACTTTTACGGCGTTCTCGAATCATAACTCCCAACCTCCAATAGAGAAGGCCAAGGCGATCAGAGTTCCTAAAACTATTGCAATACCATAAGGAAATTTTTCGCGTCGAGCGTTATTCATAGACTCGCTAAAATGTTGAGGTCGCTTCAGAATAAGAGAAAATAACAGATAGTGCTTCAAGGTGTTGCTTAAAGCCTTACGTCGAGAAAGAGCTGCGCATGAGAGGAGACCGCCTATGACGGCCCCATAAAGAAAACTCGTAAAAACGAAAGGAGCACCACCGAAAGCCCCGATCACTATAAGTAACTTCACATCACCGGCACCCATCCCACCCATGAGGTACGGGAGAAGAAGTAAAGAAAAGCCAGTAACAGCTCCTAAGAGACTGCTCGACAATCCTGAGCTCCCTCCTTGAACTGTATTAAGCAACAGTGCAGTTAAAAAAGCAGGAAAAAGCAATTTATTATAGATTTTTTGTTCTCGCCAGTCGGTGAAGGCAGCGATACCTAATGTGAATCCTAAAGCAAGGTCATTAACTCCCATAGCGGCCCCCTTGTGTCAAGAACCCTACTGCGGGCAGTAGGGTTCTTTTTCTTTTATGTTAGTTAGGAAAGGGCTCTAGTGGCAAATATTTTAGGTAGCTGGTGTAAGCTTTGCTACTAAGGAATTAAATAATGTGCTGAGTTGACCGCCCATGGCCGTTAAAGCAATAATAACTCCAACCGCTACGAGAGCGATAATGAGCCCATACTCTGTCATCGCCTGTCCAGTTTCATCCTTCAGAAACCCTATTAATCTTGTCTTCATTTTAATACCCTCCCTTTTCTTAGTATTCCTATCTGCTTATTTTATTATAGTTACTAACCGTATAAAACGATATAAGGCAATAGTCGCAAAGTTAATATTAGTTAGTCCTAGTCTTTGGTCCTAGCTTAATTATTAAAATTCTATTGCTTTAAGCGCAGGTGATTTTGATTCGATATAAAAGGATATTATTATAAATTAACCTTTCGCTAAGCACTCCGTGTATAGGGAGAAATAGAAGTTATTTATACTAACATACAAAAAAAGATAGAGCTATTAGATAGCCCCATCTTCTTAACCATAATCTATTTGATTAAACTTAGGATTTATTTTCGTTTTTTGTCAGCTGTACTTATTCAAGTAACCTATTGAATGCTTGAGATACATTTCTGCACAAATTCCGGCGCGCAGATACTACTTACTGCTATGACATTATCAGTTGATGGGCTAAGCGGCAAAAAGATCGCTACGACTTCATTAAAGTCATAGATCCTTTCTCCACTAGACTGACATATCAAATAACCCTTCTGATTAAATAAGGTTTCAAGTCTCTGCATGCCAACGATCCGATTGGGAAGTGTCTCAATATCATTGTGCCTCAACGTGGCCACCCCTGTCTAACAGATTGTTGCCCATCATTTCTGACTGGTATCGGTCTCTATACTTTCCAACTTATTAAAATTAAAAGACTTTAGGCTTATTATTATGCAGGAAGGACATTATTTATTACAAATTACCTTACACTTGCTTAACAATGGTAAATTATAGGACAATTCCCAGGGGAGCATTGACTAATATTTGGTATTTAGTTTATAATTAAATTGCTCGAAGTACTTGAGGATTTAGACAAACTTCTCGATTGCCTAAGGCTGTGGGAAGATTCTGAACTTCCCATGTCGCGGGTAATAAAATTTCGGAGGTTTTTTAATGTTTAATGACAAAATTTTAGTTTGCAAAGATTGTGGTCGTGATTTTGAATTTACAGCTTCAGAACAAGAGTTCTATGCGGAAAAAGGGTTCACCAATGAGCCTGGGCGTTGCCCGGAATGTCGCGCTGCCAGAAAAGAACAGAATAGAAATAACAGTGGTGGCGGTTATTCTCGTCAACCTCGTGAAATGTTCCCAGCTATTTGTGCTACTTGTGGAAAAGAAACTACTGTACCTTTCCAGCCTTCCGGCGATAGGCCCGTATATTGCAGAGACTGCTACCAACCAAGATCACGAAACAATTGGTAAATATAGCACTTATCCTTTCATAAAAGTATAATGACAGATTATCATTTTTTATAACTAGTAAAAAATAGAATCCCTTCTCAGGCTCATGCCTAGGACGGGATTCTATTTTTATTTATCCAAAATGTCCAATTCTATAAGTTCATGATAAAGCTCTTTGCGTCGATCGGCCAAAAAGAAACTATCTCGCATAGAAGTACGCTCGGGGCGGCGAATATGGTTAATTCGCTCGGCCGAAAGGATGGCAGTATATATGCCTTCATTCCCAATTTGCGTCTGTTCAACTAGGTCCCCCTTTGGACCTATAACTAAAGTTCCGCCACTGAATTTCTTTGATTTCCCGTTACTTCCTACTAAATTACAGGCACCTATATAAACAGAATTATCATAAGCTCTTGCTCCAAGGTAACGTAACCAAAGCTCTTTTCGATCTCCAGCTACTAAAGGTGAAGCATGAGGCGCAAATAAGACCTCGGCTCCTTTGAGCGAATAAATTGCAGCCGTTTCGGGAAAGTGCCAATCCCAACAAATACCTACTGCGAATGAGGTACCGTGGGCTGAGAAAATCGGAAAATGATCTCCTGGAGAAAAGTACTCTAATTCACTCCGACCTAAATGTACTTTACGATAAACCTTAAGTTCCTCTCCAGGAGATAAGATAACCTGTGATATGTAAGGTCTATGTTCTCCTGATCTTTGCTCCACCATACCAACCAAGAGAGTTATACCTAAGTCCATTGAGCATTCTCTTAATTGCTTAACCCATTTACAATCCAAAGGGTTAGCAATTGCTGTTGCATCATGTGGCGAATACCCATCTAAAGCGCATTCCGGAAAACACAACAGCGAAATTTCCTGCTTTTGAGCAATTTCGGCTAAATGAGTTATGTTTTGTAAATTCCGTTCAGTCTCCCCTACCATAGACTCCATCTGAACGAGTCCAATCCGACAGTCCTGTTTCATATACTCTTGTACTCGCCCTTCCTTTTACTCACTCAATCAATCAAAATCTTATTCCAGATCCACTAATTCATTGTAATCCCTGCTTAGAACATCAGACAGCAACCTATGATCGTGAAGTAGGTTAATTAAGATACGTTCATCTTTAGTCTGTGTAGTTCGGGCATTAGTAAGGATACTAAGAGGGCGATAAATAGGTGCATCTTGAATTTTTAAAGTCTTAAATAACTTCTGGTCTCCTTCTCGACTTACAGTCAATGAAGAAATTATAGTTATCCCAAGCCCCGCAGAAACGAGCTGCTTAATCGCCTGAGTACTTCCGAGTTCCATTGCTACATTCAACTGCTCAGGATCGAGCCCTCTCTCTTGTAGAGCCATCTCCATTACCTTACGAGTTCCCGATCCATCCTCGCGTGTCACCAGGCGCTCATTTGGAAGTTCTGCAAGTGTAATGCTTTTCCTTGAGGCCCAAGGGTGAAAATTAGCAATTACGACTACCAACTCATCCTCCCAGAAATTCTCGACATTTAAATCTTTATGCTGAGGGACTGGTCCCTCAATTAATCCAATATGCAACTTCTTTTCAAGGACATCCTGGGAAATTGACTCTGTATTAGCAATCTTTACTTTAAAATCTACGTCAGGATGAGTTTTGAACAAAAATGCTAGAATATTGGGAAGTATATATTCTCCGATAGTTAAAGTGGCTCCGAGATATATCAACCCTCTCTGATCTTTTGCTAAAGCACTTATCTGTTCTTTTGCATTTGATAGAATGTCTAAAACACTGCGAACATGAGCATAGAAAATTTTTCCCTCTTTAGTTAAAGTTACACCTTTATTGGTTCGATCAAAAAAGCGGGCACCATATTGGTTTTCTAAATTTTGAATTTGCAAACTTATACTGGGTTGACTCATGTGCAACTTTTTAGCAGCTAACGTAATGTTTCTAGTTTCTGCAACCTCTTTGAAGACAAGAAGGTGTTGTTCCATGATTGTTGTATCCCCTTCCTAGATCTCTATATTAGCTCTCCATTTTAGTGCCTGTTATAAATATTTCCATTCCATAATATTCATAATCATAGTATATAAATAATCTATAATACCCAATACTGGTAAGTTTGGGTTTGTCTATTAATCATAAGGAAATATAATGATTAGACATTCTTACTCATCCAGAGACATGAATGATTCAATTTCAATTCTAAAATGAATGCTTATCTCTATTATAATATCATCCAAAGGACTTATTAGCCAGATATAGACTCATCTTTTCAAAAAAAAGGTTTAGAAATCTATTAATAATACTAAATTTATAATAAAAAAGCCTTCCATTTGGAAAGCTTATATATTGATTAGTATAGTCATTTTTAATACATAAAAACTAATGATTGTTTAAGGAGCGCATTAGCTTAATAACTTATCTGCCTGTGTCCACTTAGACATGTGATAATTTACAGCTATATTTATCATTCCTTCAGCCCATTCGGGACAGCCTAAAGCATGAATATGATTATATGCAGCAAATACATTTTTATAACAAATTCCATCATGCTGCCCATCAATTCCATGACCACGCTTAACAATTAACCCGAATTTTACATGAGGTGCTAAGTTAATCACTTTAGAGTTATGAAATTCATGCCCCTTAATTTCTGCCTTTTCCTCAAACCAGGACTGATCAGGATTGGTTTCCATAATCGTATAGCCATGCCCCTGCGGCTTACCTTCCATTTGTGTATCGAATGGCAGTAAACCAACCATCTCAAAGTTCTGAGAAGACGTCCGAATAGAGCGTCCAAGGTACATAAGACCACCACACTCTGCATAAATTGGCAGGCCATTTTCTCCTGCTATTCTAATGTCTCCACGCAAAGTTTCATTTTCCTCTAGTTTTGCTGCAAAAACCTCTGGAAAACCTCCGCCAATATAGAGCCCGTCAAGATCACCGGGAAGTTGATTATCTGAAAGAGCACTAATAGGAACCACTTCTGCTCCCAGTCCTTTTAATGCTTCAATATTTTCTGGATAATAAAAACTAAAGGCTGCATCCTGAATAATCCCGATTTTTGGTTTTAAACCTCTATTTTTTAAGGAGTATTCAACTGTTAAGTTAGGAACGATAGACTCCGAGCAACTCGGAAGTTCAGGTGCGCTTCGAGCTAATGTTAAAATTTTATCTAAATCGACATGTTCACTGATTACATCAGCAAAATAATCTAGCAATTTGTCTGTTTCATCAAACTCACCTTTCGTAACAAGTCCCAGGTGACGATCAGGGATACATAAGTTTACATCCTTCGGAATTGCACCTACTACAGGAATGTTGCAAAATTCTTCGATAGCTTCTCTAGCCATCTTCTCATGACGAACTCGGGCAACTTTGTTAAGAACAACCCCAACAATTTGAACGTCCGGATCAAAGTGCTGATATCCCATCACCATTGCAGCTATACTCCTAGTCATTCGAGTAGCGTCCACAACAAACAATACAGGTGTACGTGTTACCTTGGCTATTTCGGCAGTTGAGCTGCTTCCTTGTAAATCCAGTCCATCATAAAGTCCCATAGCGCCTTCTATAATAGTAATATTTTTTTCAACAGATTGATCAAATATGGATTTGCATATTTGATTTCTTTTCATGAAGAAAGAATCTAAGTTGCGGCAAGTATAACCGGCTGCCGCAGTATGCCAACTGGCATCAATATAGTCTGGGCCCTTTTTAAAGGGCTGTACTGCCATCCCTTGCCGTGCAAAAGCTCTGAGCAATCCCAAGGTGAACGTTGTTTTCCCACTTCGCCCCTGAGGTGCTCCAATTACTAAGCGAGGGACATTTTTGATATTCTGTTCATTTAGTGATAATGATAACATAATACCCACACCTTTCTTGGAGATTTTATTCAGGAGAGAATACGCAAGGCCTATCTCAGAATGGGGTTGGATAGAATAAAGATAAAATTGACCACCCTGAAACCCGTCCCCATAATGCAGATATGAATCAGCAGAAACAGGGACATCGGGCATTTAGGATGGTCTATAACGCATATGATAACAATCTTTATCTCTGGCCCATCAGAAGATTAGGTTTAATCTGGTGTTTGGACCTTTCCTTTTAGGCAAATAAAAGTTGTAGTAATATAGAGATATTCAACGAGGTCTTCAGCAGTAAGTTCCTTTACTGCGTTATCAACATCGCTTTTTGTCGCACCAATAGCTACTGCGACATCTCTACTCTTAGCTTTTTGGACTTTCGCAAGGTATTCTAGAACCTTTGCTTTGACTTCGGGATCTGCTGGTCCTCTTGCCATTTTAAATACCAACTTTCTAAATTTTTCCTCAGATTAGTACTTAAATGATGCTGAAGTACGGAATGTCTCTCTGGAGAAGATATAATCATCAATCAACATATCTGAGAACGGTAGCTCAGCCAAGCTGAAGAACTTCTCCCAACCAATCCGCTCAACCCACTCACCCACACGCTCACCTTTACGAGCGTTAGCAATCCAGAGTTCAATAATTTTACGAATTGCTTCAGTTGTCTCAGGCCAACGAGGAGCAGTGTTCGGCAGGAATGGAATGACCATACGTGAGAAACTCGGTGCTGAACGAGCATTGGAGGTTTTACCACCAATTAGAATCGCAATTCCATCGTTCTTAGGATCATATATTTCCATTCCTGGAGACATTGTATAGCAGTTACCGCAATACATGCATTTATCTTCATTGACAATAACGCTCTTGTTCTTAGGATCTGGACGAATAGCTCCTGTCGGACAGCTAGCTACGAGACTTGGAATCTCTGTGCCTTTGCGAATTACATCATGGTTGATACGAGGTGGAGTTCTATGAACACCAACGATCGCAATATCACTGCAGTGTGCAGCTCCACACATATTTAAGCAACAAGCTAAGCCCATTTTTAATTTAGCAGGGAGCTTCATGGTATTGAAATACTCATATAAATCATCCATAACGGCTTTAACAACACCTGAGGCATCTGTAGCCGGAGTATGACAGTGTACCCACCCTTGTGTGTGTACGATATTGCTTATGGAACGCCCAGTTCCACCAACACTTAGGCCTTCAGCTTCTAATTTCTCGAGCAATGGGTTAAGTTTAGCCTCGTCTGAAACTAAAAATTCAATGTTATTACGGGTTGTCCAGCGAAGGAATCCATCGCAATATTCATCAGCGATTACGCAAACGTCGCGGATAAAATCAATACTGACAAGACGAGGAGTACCCACACGTACACTGTATAGAGTTGCGCCACTTTCAGCAACATGCTTTAGTACACCTGGACTAGGAATCTCGTGATATTTCCACTGTCCATAGTTTTCTTGTACAATCGGAGGAAGCATTTTTTTATAATGCGGAGGTCCTTGATCTAAAACTGCCATTATTATCCACCTCTCGTTAGCTACTTATTTTTTTAATAATTAGAGTTTCGATCCATCGAGTGCCGTTCCACTTCTGTCAAGATCATCTTGATTCCAGAACACATATGGGTTTGCACGTGGGCGGAAGACCATTTGCGGTACAGGCTCGACTTCAATTCCCTGAAGGAATTTAGTCATTCCTAGACGATAAATAGTTTCACCGATCCGCTCGCGGGATTTACCGTGCTCATCCCACCACTCCCAAATACGACGCATGAGATCTTTAAATGGCTCGAAATCATCTTCTGTTTCCATCTTCATGAAAGGCACAATAACCCAAGACATGAAAGCAGACTGAACGATCGTCGATTTACCACCGATTAAAATGGTAGCACCCTTTTCTTTTCCTGCACGAATAGCTTTAGGCATCATATTAATGCAATGCATGCAACGTGTGCAATCTTCACCGACTACGCTGAGTTCTTGAGTCTCTGCATTGAACGAGAGACACTTGGTTGGACATTTGTCACAAACCATTTCTTGAATATCAAATTTATTAGCTACGTACTCTTTCACAGCGTCTTGGTCAATTCTTAAAGTATCGCGCCAAGTACCGATTACAGAGCAGTCAGAGCGAGCAATAGAAGAAGTACAGTCATTTGCACAACCGGAGAACTTAATCTTGCTCTTATATGGCCACATAGGACGATGAAGCTCATCCATGAATTCGTTCGTAACATTATAACATGCCTCTAAGGTATCATAGCAAGCATGTTCGCAACGGCCTGGTCCAACGCAACAGTTAGGAGTTCTTAGGCAAGATCCTGAACCACCAAGGTCAAATCCAGCTTCACTAAACTCGTCGAAAATTGGTTGAATTTGATCAGTTTTGCACCCTAAAAGAATTATATCTCCTGTAGAGCCATGCATATTGGTTAAACCGCTACCATGTTTCTCCCAAATATCACAAACTGTACGAAGTGTTTTCGTGTTATAGAACCATCCAGATGGTTGAAGTAAACGAATCGTATGGAACTCAGCAACATGTGGGTAAGTTTGAGGCTCATCGACATAACGGCCAATTACACCACCGCCGTAACCTCTAACTCCAACAATTCCACCATGTTTCCAGTGTCCTCTACGCTCTGCATAGGATCTTTCCAAGACTTGGAGCAACTCGCCTGCAGCTTCACTCTTCACCGCAGCGCGCTTAATTTCCGTCACAAAACTGGGCCATTTACCTGTTTCTAGCTCGTCCAGTAGTGGCGTTTTCTTTTCTGTCATGGCACACCCTCCGTCTTCTAGTTTATGGGATTACTTACATTTCAGTAATACTGATAGCACCAGTTGGACAAACTGATGTACAGCTTTCACAACCCATGCACTCTGATTCATCACCAGTTACATGAGCCTTGTCCTCACTAAAGCCAAGCAGGTGAGCTGGGCATCCTTCTGTACATGAGTCACATCCTGAGCACAGATCTTCATCGATTGATACAATAAACACAAATTACACCTCCTTAAACTATTAAAGAGAACAAACAAACATTGGACACTGGGAAACTTTTCACTTGTGTAAATTAACACTAGTCCATGTACTTAATTTAACACCTTGAGTTCCATTCGTACAATATATAATACAGATTGTACTATATCGAAAACTAATTATCAACAAGTTATAAAAAAGTAAGGATTTTTACTTAAAGTACGCTTTCGTGACCGAGATGCCTCCTTGGAGAAAAGCGACCTCTTTTAGTCCTTTTCCTTTGAGCATGCAGGCTGCTTCATACCCTCTAATCCCTAATCCACAAACTGTAACAATTAAGGAATCAGTTTGGATCTCTTCCCAACGATCCCGCAATTCACCTAGACTGATGACTACAGTCCCCTCGATTGGCAGAGGACTGGCTTCAACCTCTTCTAACTCACGGTCATCAAGAATATACAGTCTTTCGCCTGCTTGAAGGCGCTTTTGAACCGTTTCCGCAGTAATTCCTTTAGCTAACCCCAAACGCATATTTTCCTGGGTGGTAGCGGCATGAATCAGAACGTCAATAGCTGTGGCAAATGGCGGTGCATAGGCCAGATCCAGATCGATCAAATCTTCAACTTTGGCGCCAAACTTAAGGGCTGTTGCTAAAACATCAAGCCTCTTTACGCTCTCTCCCATGCCACAAACTTGGGCACCAAGCAAACGTCCACTCTCTTGCTCGGCAATTAATTTCGTCGTAATATTGGCGTGCATAGGGTAATAATGAGTAGAATCAAGCCCGCTGCTCACACTGGTTACAACATTGTATCCCTTTTCTTTGGCTTCTTTTTCTCCCAAACCAGTGCGCCCAATATTCAAGTCAAAGGCCTGAGGAACAGACGTTCCCTCGACTGGCGCAAAGCGTGTATCTATTCCCCCAATATGATCTGCTATAACCCGCCCTTGTTTGTTAGCTGTAGACGCCAAGGGAATATATACTGGTTCCCCAGTAATAAGATGGTGTTGTTCTGCACAATCTCCACCTGCATAAATAGCAGGATCACTTGTCATCATGTGCTCATCAACTTGAATTGCCCCAGTACTTCCAATCGTAATTCCCGCATTACTGGCTAAATCCACCACTGGACGCACTCCAGTTGCGATTACAACTGCTTCAGTATCAATGGTCCCTTGTTCTGTCACAACACGGCAAACATTGCCTTCCGCATCTCCTTCCAAAGCATTTACTCTGCAGGAAAGGCTAATATCAACCCCGCTCTCAATTATTTTGCTCTCAATAAGTTTAGCCATATCGACATCAAGCAGTTTCGGCAGAACTTGTGATTCGGCTTCGCATAACACAACCTTTAGTCGAGGGCTGGCTAAGGCATCCGCAGGCTCCATACCGATTAGGCCAGATCCCATAACTGTGACATGCTTAATTTTATTGGCTTTAATAAACTCCTTAAGTGTTTGGGCATCATGTGGATGATGAAGAGTAAAGACATGGTTTAAGTCTGCTCCTGAAATTGGCGGGATACTGGGTTTTGCACCTGTTGCGAGCACCAAATAATCGTAAGTGATCGAATCCTCCAGTCCTGATATCAGGTTTCGCGCTATAACCTTTTTCTCTTCTCGATTGATTTTTATTGCTTCAGTATGAGTAAGAACTGTGACATTTTTCTGTTTGCGGAAAAATTCTGTATCCCTCATCACACCATATGAAGTCATCATTAAATCATCTAATTTAGGTACCAACATACAGAGGTAAGCCACACCCTCAATAAGAGATAAGTCCACCTTTTTCCAGAATTGTAATCTCTGCTTCTTGGTTATTACGCCTTAATCGTGCAGCGACTTTAGGACCAATTGCCACTCCTCCAACTATGACTACTTTCAACTTTAAACTTTAAACTCTCCCTCCAATACTCGAGGTTCGAGGCTCGATGCACGAGGGTCGACCTCGAATTATTTTCTTTAAAAATATTCATATTAGAGTTCCTAATAATCTGAGCTTAGGAACTCTAATATGAATATAAATAAACCAAATTTCGAATCAATTCTAGAAGAATGGACCATTTCAGAAATTCTGAAATGGTCCATTCTAAAAACATCGATTACTATCGACAGATTGCCTATTCTAGAAACTCAAGGAAAGGTTTTTTCAAGCTCACAAGAGCATTTACCATAAGTTCAACTAAACCGCCATACTGAAGGTTGTACTTCTCGGTTGCATCGTAATGTTCAAGAAGACCTCTCATAGCCCCTTTGCAGTTAGAACAAGGAGCACAGATGTATTTAGGGGTTGAGGTATCCTCCATAGTTCCTTTAAATGCTCCAAGAATCTGGTTGAATTTCACCCGTGAAGCAACTTGCGTTCTAAACTCAGGGAAGTTAGCAGAATTCATGATAGCGAATCCGCTTCCTCCGCCACAACAATAGTTGTCTACACCATGGGGAGTCATTTCTCTAAACTGAGGACAAATAGCTTTAAGGACATTGCGTTGTGGTTCCACAATTCCCATTTGTCGCACGACATTACATGGATCGTGAAGAGTCACTGGAAAGTTATTCTTACTGGGATCAAGGATTAGACGTTTACTCTTAACCATATCCCAAAGAAGAGGTAAACAGCTTTCCACAGGAAGTCTATCAGTACCCATACGATCAGCTGTAATCATTGAAGCCTTATGGGCGTGACCGCACTCTGCCACTACTAGTCTCTTAACGCCAAAATCTTTGGCAACTTTCATCTGCATCGTAGCAATTTTCTTAGCCTGAACATCATCATACCAAAGACCGTAGTTTACGCTGTCATACCCCATGATTTCACTGCTAAGGGTCCAATTTAAGCCAGCTGCATCAAAGAGAATGGCGAAAGCAACGGGGTTTTCCGGCCAGGCCATAAACTCTCCGGCATTATGCAGCACTAAGATATCGGCACCTTTTTTGTCTACCGGGAATTTAAGTTTAATACCAAATTTTTCTTCAGTATCTTCCTCTAAAAACTCCAGAGTATCTAAAAAAGCTGGTTTACTTAACCCTGTTGATGAACCAGTTTTAATCTGCAACATCGTCCCTTTAGTATGAAGAGGAGTCGGGGCAATCCCCATTTCTTGGCTGAAAATCTTGCGAATTTCTTTCGTGAGGATGGCGTTATCCAATCCCAATGGACATGTTTGAGCACAACGACGGCAAAGATTACAGCGATAAGCTAATTCTCCCAGCCGAGCAATTGTTTCCCAATTCACATCGATATCTGCCCCTACAAAACCTCCAAGAAGCTTTCCGCTCGTCGTAAAATACTTCTTTACGATTTTTCGCAAAACCTCGGAGCGGTAGATCGGGCGATACAGTTCATTGTTTCCTGCTGCTGTATAGATATGACAGGCATCTGAACATGTATTGCATTTCGCACAGTATTCGAAGGACAATAACAACGGTTGCAGAACACCATTATTAGCATCGGAAAAGATTTTTTCTAAACCGCTGAGGAACTTTCGAACGAATTCGTCTTCTTCCTCTTTAGTTTTTGGGCGAGTCAGGGTATCAATTCCAATATAACCATCTAACGACGTACAATATTTCTCTTTCCAGGCAGGTTTAGGATCAGTCAAAGGGGACTCCATCCCTGGTTTATCATATGGCGCTAATAAAGGTATGAGATTGTCCAACTTGATTAGTTGCTCATCTGAACGCCCCATATCCTTTGGTCGTAAATCTTTTTGATCTAACATACTTTGATCCCTCTTTCCATAAAGTTAAGACACACGAATCAGAGTTATTTCTCGGGTGCGACGGGTGGCTTAATATGAGGAGCAGACCATGAGGTGGTCGGACGGAATGACGCTGCATTTTTCACTTGTTGCTCAACACCACTCCCTTTGAGATTCGGGTTATTATCCCATAGAACCTTATGGAACGTAAAATACTTGCCAACATAGTGGCTCATTTTGCTGATTGGAATATAAGTTAACATAATACCTACAAGGACAACATGTAAAGTGAGTAAGCCATCGGCAACAAAAGGCGTAAAAGTAACAAGGTTTCCAGTTACTTCCCTTGCATAGCCAAAGGATAAATCATTTCCCCATGTGAAAATTCCTGTAATGAGTGCAACAAAAATCAATAAAAGATTAAAATATTCTTGAGGAGTTGTGTATTTTTTCAACGTATTATCGAACGCTCTGCGAAGAAACAGCATCCCTGAACCCAAAGCACCCAAAGCAAGCCCGATATACCCAGTAACAATGGAAAGGTAGAAAACCAACAGCCCCAAAATACTTGAACTGTCAGCTGCGACAAGAATCCCATTGAGTTCAAACATCGCCCCTATGACCAATAAGATTGTCCAAGCCATTATCAAGTAAATTCCTAAATGCAACGCGTAAGAAATCCACCAGAAAGGACGCTGATTTTCAAATAATTTTTTAATAAAAATAATTTCTTTAAGCATTTCAATTATTTCTCTCATGTGAGAAACTTCATGTGGTTTACTCCACCAAGCCGTTTCCTCGTAGTAGGAGCCTCCGTGTTCATACCCCTTTTCTTTAGGGACAGGATAGAGATCCATTCTACCATGAAAGGGCATTCCTGCAAACTGATACGCTTTGTAAACAGATATTCCTAGGAAAAGAACAATGGATAGATACGCAATAATACTAAGAATCACAATCCCAACCTCCTTCTCTTGTTATCCATGCACACTTTATCTTAAGTGAGTTTGTATGGCTTGTAAAATTATCATTTCTCATTATACTATCGCAGAAATTGATGACTGTGTAAATTAGTACTTTCTAAGGAAAATAACAGTTTTATTACAATTTTCATTTAATTTTAAAATAATAAAGAGCATCTCCGAAGAAATACCTTGCAGAGATGCTCCTCATATTTTGATTAGTTTTTAAAAGATTACTCCTAGAGCGATGAGAATAAGGATAGCGATTGAGATTATGCCTACACCAATATAACTCCCTACACCACAGCCGACTCCGTATCCGTACATGAAAGCTCCTCCTTTCAAATCGACGAACAATTATGCTTGATTTTTACTAGAATACAATTCCCATTGCTATGAGCAGAAGGATAATAACCACTACAACAGCAATTCCGGATAACCAGTTAGGTCCATGTGCTCCTTCGACAACTCCACCAAATGCCATTTTATATTCCTCCACTTCCTGTAATTTATGGTTAATTTTCTTAATTTAATGTATGCATAGTGAGAAAAACTGTTACTAAATTATGGAAGTTTAAACTTGGCTTAAATCATAAATCTTTTGGAAACTTTATTATCCTATAGTTTTGGTATAACATATAATTGGTTTTTAAGTAAGCCGAAAAAAATTAGGAGGAAATCAATGAAAGCACTGATTACGTTAACTTCCAGTGAATCGAAACGACTAATCGCAAAAGGGATAAAAGGAATGTCCAGTATACAAAATGCAATGGAAAAGCATACTGTCATCGTGGCCGGCGGTACGACGAATGCTTTTGTAGCTGAAGAGTTACTTGGTATACAGCTTGAGGACAAAACCAGTTATACAATGGGTATCGTCACCGGAGGAGAGTTAGGAGTCAGTAAGTCTTCCAAAAAAATACCTCCCTATGTTATTGCTAACGGGCAGTCTCAAGAAATTTCTTGGAAAGATTGCTTACCTAAATTGCAAAGAGGAGACGTTTTTATCAAAGGTGGTAATGCCGTAGACCACACCGGCTTAGCAGCAGTAATGGTTTCGGATTCAATGGGAGGAACGATCGGAGCAGCTCAAGGGACCCTTTGTGCCCGAGGTATCGAATTGGTTGTACCTATTGGGCTAGAAAAAATGATTCCAGATGTGAGAGCAGCTGTTGAATTTATGACTAAATCTTCAGTCGACGAAGCGATTGGAAATAAGGTTGGCCTTATTCCAATGGTTGGAGCAACCGTTGTCACAGAATTGTCCGCTCTGGAAATTCTCTATGACCTTGAGGCACGATGTATTGCTTCGGGTGGAGTTGATGGTTCAGAAGGTTCTGTGACGATTGCTATTGAAGGGCTTGATGAAGAAGTTCAGCGGGCAATTCAGGACATAAAATCTTTAAAAGGTGAACCTCAAGTGAAAGTTCACTAGATTGATTAAACAAAAAGCTGTCTCAACAACTTCTTTTAGTTCTGAGATGGATAAGGATCAATAAATTAGTTTCCGACTAATACTATAGATGGTTGTTGTTTCATGAATGTTTTTACATCATAAACAACAACCATCTTTTTAACTTTTTTAATTATTTTAATTATTTCTCATATGGCTCTCTTGGCGGACGAGGACCAAAAAATTGAAAATAATGACATTCCAATCGGCCATTATAGAGCTTACGACTTTTATCCCAGCGTCGCCCAATTAACCTTTCCGGGAATTGGTAAGTAGTAAGCATATGAAGTGACCAGTCATATAATCGATTAAACGTTTCACCAAGTTCAAGATAAAGTCCTTCCACATCTTTGATATCCCCAAGCCGTTCACCATAAGGCGGATTAGCTATCATGTGTCCATATTTAAATCTGGACCTGACTTCTGCCACAGGTAATCGTTGAAAATGTATAACATCATCAACACCCGCCTCAACAGCATGTGTGCGAGCCAATGCCAGAGCATTAGGGTCAATATCAGAACCGTAGATATGTAATGGAGTATTGCGTTGCCAAAGATCTAAACCTTCCTGCCATGCCTCCTGCCAAAGCACTTTAGGAATACGCGGCCATTTCTCAGCTGCGAAGCTTCTTTTAAGGCCTGGCGCACGGTTTTGAGCTATAAAGGCTGCCTCAATGGGAATAGTTCCAGTTCCGCAAAAAGGGTCAATTAAGGTGCGATCCTTGTTCCAGAAGCTAAGCTGAATCATAGCCGCCGCTAAAGTTTCTTTAAGAGGTGCTTGACCGGCAAGTTCTCGATAACCGCGTTTATGAAGACCTGCACCTGAAGTGTCAATGGTTAATGTAACCTTATTGTTTAGCAAAGCAACTTCAATCTGATATTGAGGCCCAGTTTCTTCAAACCAACTTCGGCCGTACGTTTCTTTAAGGCGTTCAACAATCGCTTTTTTTACTATGGCTTGACAGTCTGATACACTAAACAGCTTCGATTTTATAGATTTTCCTTGGACAGGAAAATTTGCATCTTCTGGCAACCATTCTTCCCAAGCAAGAGCTTTTGTTTGTTGAAAAAGCTCTTCGAATGTCTGGGCTTCAAATGATCCCATTTTTAATAACACGCGATCAGAACTTCGCAACCAAAGGTTTGTTCTGCATATTCCCAACTCATCAGTTGTAAATGTGACTTTTCCATTTTCCACGACTAATTCTTCATACCCAATTTTTTTAAGTTCACGAGCAACAATGGATTCTAAACCAAATGCGGCTGTTGCAATCAGCTCAATTTTTGCCATCTGGATCAACCTCTCTCAATTCAAACGGTAAACCGCCATGTTTGACCGTAAAAATTCGCTTAAACTTTTCTTTTACTATCATAAGTTGTGTTTGTCCAAATGGCAAGTTAGTTAAGTGTCTATACTCTTAATTCTATTTTTAATGTTTGCCGTTATCTGCTCCATAAACTCTTGAAATTTTGAATTAGCTTCGTTTGATAGTAATACTTGACGGTTTCTTATACATGTAGTTTCCATTTCTTTAAGTTTTTCTTGTTTTTCTTTACTCAATTCCAATCCCGCCATTTGTTTCCCATGATATTCTTGTTTCACCTTTTGCAACAAACTTGCGAGCTTCCGTATTATGTAGGAGATCATGTTCTGCCTTTTTGAAATCTCGATACACAGTTGTTTGAGCAATAGCCTCTCCAAGTTCTGTACTCTTCTTTATAATCTCCTCAAGTTGATCCATATACATTATCCTTCTTAATGAGTTCGATAATCAGTTATGACTATTCTTAGCCAAGAGCATTACTTTTAACCATACTCACTAATTGCATCTACTTTTATCCCTACTGTCATAACTTCTAAGTTCTCATTTTCCTGAATATCTTCCGAAAATATGCCTGCCAAGGGCTGGGATACCCATACCCCTTCTTCATTTTTTAACAGTCTGCGTTTATTTTCTTCCACTTTCCACGTATCTTCAAGAATAGTTTCTGTAGATTGTTCTCTTAGCGACTCTTTCATAAGTTCTACAAGATGATTTAACATTGAATCATCATAATCTTCAAGGGCTACATTTACATATGCGCTCAGTGTTCTTATCATTAATAACCCTCTCTCTTTTAATCAATTCCGAGACACCCACTTCTTCAAGTGGGTGTTCCTTATTCTACTTCGGTGACGATAGTCTCCGGTGGAGAGTATCGCCGAAGCCGCCGTCCCAATAGGAATGCCTACCGGCGTAGGATAGAGTATCGCCAAGTGCCTTTCCCAATAGGAACACTTGGCGCGAAGGAGGTAGACTCCCCCACCGAAGTCTCGATGTTCAGCTTTAGCTGAACGAGTTCACTTGCCTGCCCGCAAATCGATTACTTCTATTACATATACACGTATTGTGAGAATCATCTATATCACTATAAATTCAATTCCCAATACATAAGAGACATGTTAGAGCATTTCAAGTAACATGTCTCTTTGTGTTTTCATTTTAGGTAACTAAATCAATTCAAGTCCAAAAAGTTAATAATAGCTTTATTAACCTGATCCGGCTGCTCTAGCATAGCCATATGTCCAGCCTCAGTTATAAGAGTTATGTTTGAATGTGGTAGTTCTTTGCAAAGGTATTTAGAGTATTTAGGGGGAGTCATTTGATCATCTTGCCCACAAATGACTAAAGTTGGGTTGTTGATATCCTGGACACGATCCATGATATTAAATTCATTACAAGCTTGTAAATCAGCCTGATAAACTTCGATTGGAACACTTTTCATTTCTTGAGTTGCTTTTTCTAGAATATCAGGGGAAATATTGCTTGAATAGCTGTATTTAACAATTTGGAGAGGGTGTTTACCCATAGATAGTAAATCTAAAAACGAAGAGCTTACTGGCAGTCTTGCCCCACTGCCGATAATAATTAATCCTTTAAGCGCTTCTGAATGTTCTAAACCCAGATCTAAGGCTATTACCCCGCCCATAGAATGCCCAACAATATAAAACATTCTTAACTCTAACGCTTGCGCAAAACCCCAAACAAATTCCCGATACCCGGTAATACTTTCAATTGCCGAACCTTCTGAACGACCATGTCCCGGAAGATCTGGGGCAATCAAATTGTAGCCCTCGATTCCGGCTAACTGACAGACCCAATTTCCGCTGGTTCCTCCCGCACCGTGGACAAATACTACAGTAGGGAGACCTGCCTGAAATTCACAACTTTGTCGATAATATGTACTCTTTCCTAAAATATTTATATATGGCACTATTTAATCCCCCTTACGTTCCTATATAATTTATTTGAAATTCTCCCAATATTCTAATTACTATATTTAGTAAGCATTATAATAACAGTTTAGTCAATAGTTTTTTTTCTTAACAATTATTATAGCTCAAATTCTTAAGTGATGGGGAATTGGCATTAGATTACGAAATTCGGGAAACATAAGTTAGTTTAACTCGTTCAACGAGAGTTGAACATCTAGCTCCCACTTGAGGGAGAGTCTTATGCTTGGATAAATTCAAATACATTTTCTTTTAAGAAAGGAGACGAAAACAGGTGGGCAATAAGAAAACGGATAAATCGAGAACTCATGCCGCCAACCTCGATGACAAACGTCCAAACTCAGATAATGATAAGAAAAAGGTTCCAACCAATACAACAAATAATCCCAAGAACCCCTTATAAGACTTTATAGCATTAAAAAGTGGCTGTAACAAACTCTGTTACAGCCACTTTTTTAGTTATCACTATTTCAGAAACCTTGACGTTGCGTTTTCAAGACTGATTCTCTGCTGCCTCTTTGGCTTTTTTCTGTTCCTGCTTAAATTCCGCACTTCTAGAATCATACTTAGCACTGGTATACCCTTTAGTATGTTTTTGTATTTCACCTGACTTTTTCATACTTACCTCCTCGAATCTTTATTCACTTCAGTACCTATGTTTAGTATGTTTCAGTAGTGTGAATATCATGTGCGCTTCAAAACTTCTGTCACCTTTTTGTCAATCAAAAAATATCATGCTAGCAGAGTATAAAAACTGAATATTTCCAGATAGAGGTGATCATATGAATTTAAGCTTTAAATTATCCCGATCTAATTATAGAAATCTAGTTATAGGAACAGATACAAAAATCCTACTAAAAAATGGTCAATACACAACAGCCATCAATTTTGATAACGCCGCTTCTACCCCGCCTTTTGTTTCAGTTATGGAGGAAATAAATCACTTTGCTCCCATGTATTCATCCATTCATAGGGGCACAGGTTATAAATCACAGCTTTCTTCTAAAGTCTTTGAAGAAGCACGATCAATTGTTCTAAAGTTCGTTAATGCCGATCCCTCTCGAGATACTGTTATTTTTGTCAAAAATACCACTGAGGCAATTAATAAATTATCCTATCGTTTATGGGATGGAAACAAAAGAAGTGTTATCTTGTCAACCTGGATGGAACACCATTCTAACGATCTTCCGTGGAGAAACAAGTTTCAAGTTGACTATGTTCAGACAGATTCCTCTGGAAAATTGAGTCTCGATGATCTAGAGAGCAGATTAATCAAGCACAAAGGCAATGTTAAACTTGTAACAGTCACTGGAGCATCCAATGTCACAGGGTATGTAAATCCAATACATAAAATAGCTGAGTTAGCTCATCGCTACCAAGCAAAAATACATGTTGACGGAGCGCAATTGGTTCCTCATAACTCTGTCAACATGAACCCCAAAAATGCGCTTCAAAGCATTGACTATCTGACCTTTTCAGGGCATAAGATGTACGCACCTTTTGGAACCGGAGTACTTATCGGTCCACAAGAAACCTTCAAAAAAGGAATCTCTGAGTATGTAGGAGGAGGTACAGCCGAAACTGTCACTCACGATTGGGTAGTATGGGAACTTCCTCCGCATAATGAAGAAGCAGGCACCCCCAATCTAATGGGTGTGGTCGCTCTGGCAGCAGCGATTAAGACACTGACCACATTAGGTATGAAAAACATCGACCAATATGAAAACCAGCTTACAAACTATGCCAACTCAAAACTAAGATCCATTCCGGGTATAACAGTCTATTCCCATACGGACACAGGTGAACCTCGAATCGGCGTAATCCCTTTTAACGTTAACGGTATTGCCCATGAACAAGTAGCTACAATTTTATCCAATCAGGCAGGAATTGCGGTTAGAACCGGTTGTTTTTGCACCCAGCCCTATATTCAAAGACTGTTATCTATCTCCCCAAGGCAAATGGATTTATTCAGAAAACGCAGAGACATTCCCCGACCAGGCGTAGTTCGTCTAAGTTTTGGATTGTACAACGATTTCAGTGAAATAGATGTTCTGATGCAATTATTAGAAAGAATCAGCAAGCACCCAACATCTTACATTTAATCAACTAATATAAATACCTATTTCTACTAATAATAGGATTTATATGACGATCATAAAGGGGTGCACAAATTGAACAAGAGAATGAACCTATTAATGTTTAGCGGCGATTATGATAAGGCTCTAGCAGCACTTATACTAGCCAATTCCGCACGAGAGCTTGAGGTAGATGTGACTATGTTCTTCGCGTTTTGGGGGCTTTGTCTCGTTCGCGATCCGAAAAAGGGAAGCTCAGATGATAAAACTCTCTACGAAAAAATGTTTGGAATGGTCACTCCTAAAGGGCCTGAAGAGTTGCCCCTATCGCGCATGAACATGGCAGGTCTGGGAAAACAAATGCTTCTAGAAATGATGGAAGATGATAAAGCTCCTTCTCTGACAGACTTTCTCAACGGAGCTCGAAAAAAAGGAGTCAAATTTTACGGATGTAAGCTATCTGTTGATGTTATGGGCTTTAAAGAAGATGAATTACTTCCGGAAGTTGAAATCATTACAGCCAAAGAGTATTTGTGCGATGCTCTTGAATCAGACATGCAACTCTTTATTTAGTTATTTTGTTTTTATCCCCAAAGCTTTTTTGGCCAGCCGGTCTACGTAATCGTTAAACTGATCTCCGCTATGACCGGCAACCTTTTTAAACTCATACAATCCATGGTGCGTTCGCATAAATTCAACATAAGCTTGAGTAAACTTATTTTTTGCTTGCCAGTCTCCAGTCACCCAAAGAGAAATACCAGAATAGTCATGATAGATACGGATACGTGCGTTCAGCGACTTGGCTTTTTCGACAGCATGAAGTACTGCGGCAATTTCGCCCGCAACATTTCTCATACTAGCTGCTTCAAGGTCTTCCCCTATCCCGAAACTTTCGAGAACGACTTCACCATCCTTGACAAAGGCATAGCCATAAGAATACTTGCCATTTAAATAACTTCCATCGGTATATACTTCAAAGTCAACGTTACCAATAGATGATGTTAGCATGCCTGCATTGTTGCTGTCTCTAGGATCCTTAGAGACTCCTCCATCATTTTGCCACTCAAGTGCTTCTGCTTTCGTTTCAAAGCCTTTAAAAAGAGCTCCCTTATATCCCTTTACTGAGGCTTGACATTCGGGCCAGTTATTAAAAATCCCAAGTTTATGCCCGCTTTTAACAACGTAATAATTTTTTTTCGCCAAAGCTGTTCCCTCCAAAAGTGAATAAGTTCTCTTGTCTTTTACTCTCCAGCACTAAGCTGTAGGCGGTGGCCAGACCATGACTCGAACAGGATGTTCGAGGTTAGTAACACCGAGTCATGAATGACAAGGTGGCAATTGTTCTTTCTGACTGAAGCGTTATATAATCTTAAATAAGCTTAACCTATTAAGATACAATTATAATCGTTTTCTATCCAAATGTTAAATATGGTAAGCAAAAAATACAAAGCTATATTACTAAATCTTAGAACTCAAAATAATATCTTAAGCATATTGTGTAATTAGAAGGAATATTCGAATTATTGTTGAAATTATATCTAGGAGTCAATCACTTCCGGCCTTAACCCTTTATAAACAAAAAATAATCTAGAAGGAGGAGTATCTATGGAAACTTATCGGGTAAAGGTTGGCGCAAAAGGAGAAATCGTATTACCTGTAGAACTGCAAGAACTCTTTGGACTGGTAGCAGATGATACTTTAGATTTGTGTGTCGATTCAGAAGGTAAAGTTTTTGTCCGAACTGCCGAGCGCTCAGTCCGACCGCTTTCAGATTTCTTTGAAGACTTAATTGTAAGTGATTTGCTTGCAAAGGGATGCAGTGGAGACTGTCTTAAAAACAAACTCTTGGAACGCAAATTAAAACTAAGCACCGTACTCGACCGTTTATCAGAAGAAGCGCACAGGGCACATAAAAATGGTCAATCGATTAAGTGGTGGGAAGCTCAAGCTTTAACATCGCTGGGTATTCAAAAAGGCCACAAAGGACTGTATCACGTGATGATCACTACCCGCGGTGTCCATGACCTGGTTGTTCTCCGTAAAGAAGAGCTTAGAGAAATTCCAGCAGTGTTCGAAAGCTTAGAACAAGACCCGTTTGCTTTTAAGCGACTCAGAGGACCGTATTATGAGACTTATCGTGTCTCTTTCCGCAGTGGAGCAAAGGAACACAGAGTCATTTATACCGTCTTTGCTGAAGAAAATCTGATTGTAATCTTGACTGTCGGAGCTCGCGAGGTCATCTATGATCGGCTTAATGGTATAGCTTGATCGGTGCTCGATGTATTATATCGTGATTCAAACTTTAACTTCTTTTCCGAAAACAAATGACAATGAATTTTGGACATGAAAAGACAGCCCGAAGATGCCTTCGGGCTGTCTTTTCATATTGAAGTAACAACTGAGGAAAATCCCACAATCCTGAGAAGGTTAAACTCTAACAGCCTGCACATTCTTTGTCACAGGAATGATCACTCAGGTTACTTCCAAATAACCTAATGCCTTTAGTTGTCATATCTTCAACTAAAGCGGCCACCTTATCTAACTGTCCAAAAATACTTCTTGAAAGTACTTCTGCTCTACTGTAAGATTCCTGAGCTCTTACTTGTTGATTAGCTTTAACTGCTTCTATACCTATTTGCCCGATTCTATGAAACTCATTATGAAAAGCCTCGATTTTTTCCCAGTCTTCTGCAATTATGGAATTCGTTATTTGAACAGCATGATAAAAATGACCAAAAGCACATTTACTTCCATCCGTTTGTAGCGGATAAATCGCCATATCATCAACCATTCGTCTGAAATTATCTAACCAATTGGCATGGGCTTTTTTAGCATCTGAAATAGTATCTAAAAATTCTTGATTGTTTAAGGCATTACTGCTACCCTTCAGAGAATTCATTTGTTCTCTAACAATAGTAGAGATTTCATCATCGATCTTAGCAATTTCCTTTGCAGATTCTGCACTTGCTAAGGCATCTCTATGAATTATTTGAGTCATCATAGTTAACTCTTCAGCATCACGGCTAGAAACATCCATCGCTTGATTAATCTCGCTCGTGGCAGTTTTTATACCTTCCATTGATTGATTAATGAATTGTACATCGTTAATCGTCGTTTTTAGCATTTCTACATTTTTTCCCATAGTGTCTGTAATATTATCAATCTTAAGACTCATTTTTTTCGTTAATGCCATCGTATTATTCATACTTTGTTTGCCTTCTTTAGCAGCTGTTTGAATATTACCCACAAAAGACTTCATACCTTCCAGACTTCTTTTCGTATCGTCAGCCAATTTCCTAATTTCTTCAGCAACTACAGAAAAACCACGACCATTTTCGCCTGCCCGCGCTGCTTCGATAGAAGCATTGAGAGCAAGTAGATTGGTCTGCTCAGCTATATCTCCAACACCTTGAACTATCTCATTGACTCTATTCGCCATTTCTACCAATTGAGCAATTTTTTCGCTCATAATATTGGCATCAAGCATAACCTTATCTTTCAATTCATTTACTTCTGTGAGTTGATTAAGACTTAGATAGTTATTCTGAACAAGATCTTTAGAGGCGTCCGATAATTGAGATAGTGTAGTGGAAGTTCTCTCTACTGTTGAATTCACCTCGCTCATTCCTGCGTTAGTCTGCTCTACGACAGCAAGATTAGATTCGCTCAACAACGACATTTTTTTAGCAAAGTCAATCAACTGATGTGCTATATGTGACATGTTGACGTCAAAGTTACTTAAGGTTGCTGCAATAGTTAACAACTTTTTTGATGATAATGCCATTTGTCGTTCATTATCGAAAAGCTTAATAAAGTAACTAATCATCTTTCTATGGATCGGATATTCAACCTTTGGTTCAACCGCATTTATACCCTGTAACTTCTCCTCTACATAGTTAAATATAAAAGTAGATTCCTCACATGGTGGTTTCTTAGAAAATAAATTTAATACATTCCCTACCCTGCTTCTCATTTTACTTCCTATCTCCTTTTTTTAACCTCATTGTTCGTAATTGCGGTTTGAGTCCCTTCGAAACTTATGGGATAATCAACCACAATTATAATACTATCTATTAATTCTCCATCCTTCTTAAAACTCCTCCTTTATAGTAATAATTATTTCTTATAATTTATTTAAAAATCGGAAGTTCTTTTTTATATTTATTAATATTAAATGAAAACTGTGTTGAAAAAAGGTGGGCAATTTGCATTGAGAGATATTCTTTAAAATGATAACTAAAAAGCTAGTAACCTTTATCTACCAAGCAAAGGTTACTAGCTTTTATATTAAGTAAAAAAACCTAGGATGTGTCCACTTCTTACCTTAATATACGTTTCGCCGCTGCAATCGTAGCCGGAGACTCCTCCGTCCAAGGGGCTTTTTCATAGTTACCCCACAGCCCCGTTATTTCCCAACCGGTCTCCTTCAAGGCCTTTTTTAAAATAGAACTAGTTATGGGAAACAAAACGTTAACTCCAGATATAACTTGCTTCGTGTCCGGAAACTTGATCTTCATGGAAAAATCGAGTTTCCCATCCGGTCTATGGGTGTAGTAGCGATAAAAGGCAATCTGAGAGGTCTTAATAATTGGCAACTCTATGATTTGATTGGCCAAAATTCGGTCATAGTTAACTGTTTGCAATAAAAGGTGGGTTCCCTTTTCCCAGAACTGACCTAAAACTTGATTCAACTCAGTTTCCCCAGATACGTGTGCCAGTGTATTTCCTAAACATAAGATTCCCTCAAATTTTTCCTGAATTAACTGCAGGTCTCGCATATCTGCTATGGCGAATGAAGAGCTGCTTTTCCTCTCTTGGGCCTTCCTTTTAGCAATCTCAATCATCTCATCGCTTAAATCTACACCGAGCACTCGCACGCCGGTTTGACTTATTTCTAAGGCAGACGTCCCTGTACCGCATCCGATGTCCAATACCGAGCTTATATTATCTTGTTTCAAATAATCATGCAGGAACATTTTCTGCGGTTCCTTCAGCGGGAATATTTCATCATAGTGTTCGGATAAGGCACGGTAAAAATCCATCTCAGTTATCCTCCTCTCTATATTCGCCAAGGTGAATTTACACAGAATCCGAACCGCAGTCCTTTTTACTTAGATAATTAATCGAACTGTATGGGTTTGACCGTCATCTTTCAAGACAATGACAGGTTCGAGTAACTCCGCTTCATCTAAAATGATCTTCGTGTACCCAGACATCCTGGCGTTAGGATTCTCAACAAAAATCTCATATTTTGTTGTATGATACTGATAAGTTAAGCTAAAGCCCGACCAACGGCTGGGAATACAGGGCTTTAAGACTATTGTATCTCCTTGCCGTTTAAATCCTAAAATCCCCTCTAATCCTGCTTGATACATCCACCCCGCAGCGCCAGTATACCATGTCCAGCCACCGCGTCCTACATGTGAATGAGTGCCATAGACATCAGCCGCCATAACATAGGGTTCTACTTTATAGCGATTCACTTCATGTTCAGTACGAGCATGATGTATTGGACTTAGCATCTGAAAAAGCTCGGTCGCCTTGTCCCCTTCTCCTAAAGTCGTATAGGCTAAAATAGCCCAAGCCGCTCCGTGGGTATACTGTCCTCCGTTTTCTCGGACGCCAGGAACATATCCTTTAATATATCCGGGATCAGGCAGCAACTTGTCAAAGGGCGGGGTCAACAGGAGGAGAATTCCATCATCCTTGCGCCACAAATAGTGTTCTAAAGCCAACATAGCATCCTGAACTCGAGTTGGTCTGGCGGCCCCAGACAGAACTGACCAGGATTGGGCAAGTGCGTCAATTTGACATTCCTTATTTTGAGAAGATCCCAGCGGTGTTCCATCATCGAAATAAGCACGGCGGTACCAACCTCCATCCCAACCATGCAGTTCAATATTTTTCAGAAGTTCTTCTGCAATATCTCGATAATGGACTCCCCGTTCAGAATCTTCATGAGCATCACATAAGCCAGCAAAACGGACCAAGGTCATATATAAGAACCAGCCCAGCCATACACTTTCGCCTTTACCTTTATGTCCAATTCTGCTGAAGCCGTCATTCCAATCCCCAGAGCCGATAAGCGGCAAACCGTGTTCTCCAAAACTTAAGCCCCGTTCGATTGCGCGCAGACAATGCTCATAAACCGTTCCCTGTTGATCAGAAATTCTTGGAATTGAGTATCGTTCATCTTCACCCTCTCTTAGTGGTTCATCCTCCAAGTACTCAGCCATTTCATCCAAAACACCGATGTCCCCTGTGCGCTCAATATAATGGAAGGTAACGAAGGGCAACCATAATAAATCGTCTGAGAATTTGGTTCGAATCCCTTTTCCTTTTTCAGCGTGCCACCAATGCTGTACATCCCCTTCGATAAACTGATGCCTACAATGGATAAGGATTTGATTACGAGTGACTGTTGGCTCCGTATAAACAAGGGCCATTACATCCTGAAGTTGATCTCTAAAACCGTAAGCCCCTCCTGACTGATAAAACGCAGAACGCGCCCATAATCGGCACACTACTGTTTGATAAAGCAACCAACGGTTTAAAAGCAAATTCATGGACAAATCTGGGGTCTGGATCTGAATGTTCCCTAATAACTCATCCCAATGCTGCTTGACTTCTTCAAACGAATTCTCAATCTTTTTAGGTTGTTCATAATCAGAAATGATCTGTTCTGCCTCTTGGCGATTAGCTGTTTCTCCGAATAAAAAGGTAATCGTTTTGCTTTCACCTGGCATCATTGGAAATTCCAGTCGCATTGCAGAACATGGATCAAGTCCCGCTCCAATAGATTCCGAAAAGGAATCCAGCTGTAATCCGATAGGATCTTCCAAACTTCTGTTACGTCCAATGAATTCAGAACGATCTCCAGTGAAACTTGTAACGGTAGCTCCAAAGGAAGTTAAAAACCCAATCCTTCCCATATACTCTTCTTGATAGGTGTTTTGAACATAGAAAGTGTTGCTTTCTCTGTCATACTGAGTCACCAGAAAAGGCGCTGTATGCTCTCGTACAACCCCCATGACCCATTCAACATAATAAGTTGCACTTAAACTTAAAGCACGCTCTGTAAGGTTCAACAGCGTCAGTTCCACAATCTTAACAGGCTTATCAATGGGAACAAAAAGACGCAGAGTTTGCTTCAATCCTCGACTGTAATGCTCAAAAATTGAGTATCCTTGTCCATGCCGAATTTTATAGACACCATTTTCACGTCTTGGATTTGCAGTAACAGACCAAGACTCGCCCGTTTCTTCATCTCTCAAGAATAATGCTTCACCCACTGGATCAAGAATTGGATCATTGGACCAAGGAGTTAACTTATATTCCCTGCTGTTTTGAGACCATGTATAACCAGCGCCCACTTCAGATATTTGGAAACCGAATTTGGAATTAGCAATGACGTTGATCCATGGCAAGGGGGTATTCATACCTTCCTGTAATTCAATTATATACTCTTTTCCATCTTCGCTAAATCCGCCATATCCGTTAGCAAAATGCAACGGACCATCTGATCCTTCTGTTACATCCTGCAGCATGTTAATTATGTTTTGATCATTTTGAAGAGATTGTTCTTGAGACTTCTCCGCAAGAAGCTCAGATTCCCTCGTACTTAGCTTTGCCTTTTTGCGAACTTGAACAGAGCAAGATCCCCCCTCTCCAATAAAGGTAATACGGGCTACTGTGCAGAGAAGATTAAGTACATCTGGCTGAACAAGCCCTTTTTGGAGAAGAAAGACACCACTAGGTTGATTCAAAAGATCTCGGGCATGGCCCATTGAGATAAAATCACGCAGGCTATCCTGGAAAGCCTGTACATAACCGCTCTCATCTTCGTTGAGTATTACAAGGTCAGCAAGCAGTCCTTTGAGTCTCCAATATTCATGAATTGTCAATAGTCTGCGCACCAGATCTAAGTGCTCAGCATTAGCAACTCGAACAAGGACAATCGGAAGATCTCCCGAAATCGCATAAGGCCAAAGAGCAGACTGCCCTTTGCAATTCTGTTTAATGCATTCCTCCGCATCTCTGCGACAAGGACTGAGATAAAGTAAATGTCCGCCAAGACTTAAAGCCTCATTAGCCTGTGCTGATGTCAGGTTTAAATGACGAAGTTCCATTTTACTATGTGTCCATGCTAACTCAAACGCTCTATTAACTGAGAGAGGATCACGATATTTCTCTGCAATACGGACTGCATCCTCACGGCTCTCCGCGTATCCGACAGAAAATGAGACCCGCACAGTTTGCCCTGGAGTTATTCTAACCCGCTGGCGCAGGCTCATGATAGGATCTAGCACCGCACCAACTGTATTCGACAAAGGATGGTTAGCGTCTAAGGCTTGAGGCTTGGCAAGACTTCTGCCTCGGCCAATAAAACGCGCACGATCTGTTTCGTATTGAAGGGACCCAACTTTTTCCCCTTCAGTTGCAACTGTATGCATGAGCCATAGTCTGGCTTGATTCTCACTACGTGGTCTACGAGATGCTAAAAGTGCCTCATAATCAAATTCAGTTTGAATAAAGAGGTTACCAAACGCTGGATGCGCAAGATCCTCACTTTGCCTAGCCAAAACCACTTCAAAGTAGCTTGTGACTTCGACGATTCGATCATGCTTACTATGATTTGTCAAAGAAATGCGGCGCATCTCCGCTTGGTCCTCAGGGGATACAACAACTTCGGTATGGGTAGTTATATTGCCATCCTTCCGACAGTACTCAACTTGATCCGGTGCATAGGTCACCTTGTAATCCTCGCCAGAATTCTTACAGGGTTGGTAAGTAGCTGACCATACGTCACCAGAGTTCAGGTTTTGAATATAGAAATACATGCCCCACGCATCTTGCGTGACATCCTCTCTCCAGCGCGAGACGCAAATATTTTTATAACGACTAAAGCCTGAGCCCGAATTAGTCATCATGACAGAGTATTGTCCGTTGGAAATACAATGGGCAATTGGAATAGGGCTATTTACAGTGTTTAAAAGAATGAACTGGTTTTTCTCGAGATCAAGAGTTTTGGTTTTTTGCCTGATGACTTGATGTTCATCTTCGGGCTGAGGAATAATTGACGTTACATCCGGCAACCGCTCTTGAAGCAGAAGTTCAGCAGACTGAATCAATGCTTCATTGTGTAAACGCTGTTGCATGACGTTTTTAAATAAGACATTATCGATCGCTAATAAACTCATTCCTTGATGATGGGCCATAAAACTCTGGACAAGTTTATAGGAACGTCCTACCGGGACACGTTCACTAGTAAAGTCAACTGCTTCATATAACCCAAAACGACCTCCAAAACCCTTTTGTTCCATCGCGGAGATATTCAACAATGCTTCATGAGGAGAAACCATCAGCGCCAAAAAGCTTGCATACGGTGCGATCACAAGGTCTTGAATCAGCCCGCGCTTCAGACCCAATCCAGGTACACCGAACGCCTTATACTGGTAATTCAGTTGAGGATCAAAAGCATGGAATCCTGACTCTGAAATACCCCAAGGTGCATTGTGATCCAACCCGTATTTTCGTTGGACATCAACAACCGAGTGATAAGTTTCATTGAGAAGAGTTCCCTCATAATTCCTCATCACTAAGAGTGGCATCAGAAATTCAAACATTGTTCCACTCCAAGAGACTAAGCTCCGTTTGCCTTTCGTCATTGTTAGTGAACGTCCAAGTTTAAACCAATGGCTTGGAGGAACATCCCCTTTGGCAATTGCAAAAAAGCTTGCTTGACGGGCTTCAGAAGCTAACAAGTCATAATAAGAGTTATCGAGTTTGCTATCTGAAACACGATAACCGATCGAGAAGAGCTGACGTGATTCGTCAAACAAGGGATAAAAATCTGTGGCTAAAGCCATCCCCTCAAGGTGCTGCTGCAATTCCTCCGATTTATGAATATAACCTAGAATCTTCTTGTGTGCCCATTCGATGCTCTCATTAAGTTCCGGAGGAAAATTGCCATTTCCAAGTCCGTTCGCATAGTAATCAGCAAGTCCCTTCAGGCTGAGATTATTTATAACTTGCTCATTTCCAATCCAAGGACACAATTCGCCAAGTTCTAAACAAAATGATTGAATCATGGTATCTAAACGTTGTGCCCAGTATAATCCCTCTTTGCCTAATTCACGTTCTAAAATCTGTGCTGGCCATAGTGATAATAGATTCATCCAGTTCTTAAGATTCAAAGGCTCATCTGAACCAAGAAGTTGATCCAGTGTTACTTTAAAAGAATTCAATTCTTGACGGGTATCTTCGTCAACCTCTTCAAGCAAAAGGTTATAAGTATCCTTAAGACCTCTTACAAATTGCAAATCGAGCAAAGGTTTTTCTTCAATAATCTCGGCTAACCCTGATTTTAACGTCAAAAGATACATCACAAAGTTTCCACTGTCAACTGTCGAGATATAGCGAGGTTCTAAAGGCATAAGGGTCTGAGTATCGTACCAATTATAGAGATGCCCTCTCCAATGTTCCAGCTTTCCAATAGTATTAACCATATGCTGAATATTTTCCAATACCTTTGTTGAGGGTATATATCCGAAATCCCTTGCCACCAAATTTGTTAAAAGCGCTAACCCAATATTGGTGGGTGAAGTTCGATGTGCTACGCCATTTGGTGGATCAATTTGCACATTATCCGGAGGCAACCAATGATCCTCCTCGCCAAGATATTCTTCAAAAAAAGCCCATATCTTTCTGCTAAAGCGACGCAAAACGATCTCTTCTGAAGCTGAAAGTGAGATTTTTTTATGCTGAATAGGTTCACTTACATAATGCGCAACCCAAATTGAAATGACCCAGGCAATTGTCAACGGGACAAATCGTCCTAACTTTGTTGGGAAAGCGTAGGCAATGCCCAAAACTGCCAATAAAACAAAGAGAATTACTGGCCACATCGAGCGCGACATGGTTTGCAAGCTGGCACCTATGCGTTTCTCTGCATCTGAAGCAGCTTCCCATTCTAACAGAAGTCGATGAGAAACAAACTGGCGATACAGACTTCTGACGATTGCATCCAGCATAACTAAAGCTTGATAAGGAAGAAACACGAACTGAAGAACAAACTGCTTAGCTAAGGTCATTAAGTCATGGCTTAAGTTTCCCTTCTCAGCACGGTCATTGAAAAGTTGATTAAGCAGATATAATACAATGGGCGAGAATAAACTTAGAGAGACGATTCCAACCCAAACTATTGGATCTCCAGAAAGAACCATAAATCCAAGCATAAGAAGTAACAACAGGGCAGGTGCTTCTAAACTCCTTCTCAAGTTATCGAATATTTTCCAACGTGCTAAAAATGGGATGGGCGCAAACAACCAGGGTAAGAGTTGCCAATCCCCCCTGACCCAGCGGTGTTGCCGACAGGTATAAGCGAGGTAGTTAGCAGGATAACCATCAACAAGTTCCACATCAGAAACTAACCCAGCCCGTGCATACAATCCCTCAATCAAATCATGACTGAGGATCGTGTTTTCTGGAAATGATTGATCCGTTACTTTATGGAAAACATCTACATCATAAATTCCTTTTCCAGTAAAAATACCTTCGCCAAACAAGTCCTGATAAACATCCGATACTGCTGTAGTATAGGGATCAACTCCAACTCTTCCCGAGAAAATTCTTGCAAAATTAGAAGCGCCAGCTTTAAGAATTGATACGCCCACTCGCGGTTGAAGGATCCCGTAGCCTTGAACCACCCTTTTTCCATCTGAGCTAAGTTGAGGTGAATGCAAAGGATGAGCGATTGTTCCAATGAGTCTCTTAGCAATTCCCCGCGGCAGCTGGGTATCTGCATCAAGTGTGATTACATAACGAATGGTTGACAGTATGGAAAGTTCTCCAATTTGAATATCATAACTTGTCGTTCCTTCTTGACGCAGAAGTCGATTGAACTCGACTAGTTTCCCACGTTTGCGCTCCCACCCCATCCATACGCCTTCAGATTTATTGAAGAGTCTTCTTCTATGAAAGAAATAGAATCGATTGTCGCCATATTTGCTGTTTAATTTCTCGATGGAACTCACTGCCGCCGAAACAATTTCTTTATCCTCTGGAACACTTTCTGTCGCTGCGTCTGCAAAATCACCCAGAAGAGCGAAATATAAGTTCTCATCTCGATTGGCAAGATAATATACTTCAATTTCGCTGACAAGTTCAATAACCCTGTCAACATTTGTTAAAAGTGTAGGAATTGCAACCATAGTCCGTAATTTTTGAGGTATTCCTTCCCTTAATTCAAATTTTGGCAGGAATGATGGACGAAATAGTTCAGAAGCCATCCAGTTCACTAAGGGGATGACAATACTGCTCGCCCAAATAAACAACGCTATAACTAAGGGAATATAACCAAGGGAAATGGGTGTCTTTACGAGCGCGTATACTAAGGCCAAGGTGAATAGAGTGCCTGCTCCAATCAACAAACTTCCGAAATAATATAAGTTAGGTTGCTTGCGTATTTTGCGCCGGACCTTACTCCAGAAGTCCCTTGACTTTCCAAAATCTTTTTCTAATTCTTGTTCGAGTTCTTCTCGCCCTGCTCCAATCAGATAAAACCCGACATGCGACGAGACAGCATCCCCTTGTTCATATGCCCCTTCTGCCTTCACTAAAACTTTTCGAGCTACAACTAACTCAGACACTTTAAATTTTCTTGAAATCTTTTCTACACAATGGCGATAGAAATCACGCGACTGAAAGTCCATTTGGCCATAAACTCTACTTGGGTCCTTTCCAAATATACCTTCCACTAAACTGACTTCTTCAAAAAAATGGGGCCAGTCTTCAGCATTAACGAAATGAATGCTCAAAATTGCGTGACCCATTGACACTTGATACATGGTCTGACGTTGGCGTTCCAGTTTTGCCAGTTCTTCAATTGTGGTATCTTGTTTGGCTACAGCACGATCTACCCATTGTAACAGTGGGCCTACATCCGCACCAACCTCCCGAATTCGCTTTAGGATCTGTTCTGCATAAGAAGAGGAATATTCTTCTTGAGGACTTAACGTTTTTAATAGTTTTTCCCATTCTTCCGACCCGTGTTCTGATTCCAGTAGGGGCATAACCCAATGATCGGCTGTTTCTCTTTCTGCTTGAGTATAAAGTATTTGTTCCGTTAACCTGCGAATATTTTCCAAGAGGATAATACGCAACATAATGGGAATTGCCCATAGTTCTCCGCTAGATAAGGGCACTTGAACCTGATAAGCGTTAATAAAGGCTTTCAGCGTTTCACTTTGCAATTGACTGTCCGTGTGTTCAATAAGTTCAATCAACAGTCCATAAATTCGCGGGTATCCTTCGAAATCGCCCGTAGAATTTTGCGGTAATTGACGTTCGAACTTTTGAGGAAGGCTGTTTTGAATTTCTACTCTCAAGTCTTTTAAACTATAAAAGTTATCCAATAACCATTCAGTGGCAGGTACACTGTCTTGTGTTCTCGATGAATAATCAGCAATTTCATGGTAAGCCTGTTCTAAGAATTTCATATTCTGTTTTACTCTGGGCATCAATGATCGTTTTAGCTGACTAGTCCCCTGATTAACATTTGATCGAGCAATCTCTTCAGCATGACTGAGTAAATCTTCGCCGTTAAGAACAATATCTTTATAAGGCTTATTCTTTCTTAAAGATTGTGTGAAAAACTTCATTCTCCGTCTCCGTCTTAATTTTTAATACATCATTTATGCATTATTCCCATTTCCCCTTACTTCATTCATACATAAAGAAACACCCTTGTCATGTGACAAGGGTGTTTCTTTATATTTATCATCCAAATCGTTCATCAAATTCTTCCAGAGTTAAGAGTACTTGCCTCGGTTTACTTCCTTCATAAGCTCCTACAACCCCTTGTTCTTCCAGCATATCCATTAATCTGGCTGCCCTGGTATAGCCTAATTTCAACCTGCGTTGAAGAAAGGATACACTAGCCATGCCTGTCCTAATGAATAGATGCCCGGCGTCGAGGAACAAAGCATCATCAGGTCCATTCCCCTCTTCGCTCTTAACAGTAGTTTCTGCAAAAAGTCTTTCTGGGTCAAGATACTCCGGCGTGCCCATTTCCTTCCAATGCATAATTACTCGCTGTACTTCTTCATCCGTTACCAAACACCCCTGTACTCGAAGCGCCTTATTTACTCCCAAGGGAGAATAAAGCATGTCTCCTCTGCCAAGCAGTTTCTCTGCCCCAGTGGCATCAAGAATAGTACGGGAGTCAATTTGAGATGAAACTGCAAAGGATATTCGACTAGGTATATTGGCTTTGATGACTCCGGTTATTACATCAACCGATGGACGTTGCGTCGCAATCACTAAATGAATCCCTGCCGCCCGAGCCATTTGAGCCAGACGACAAATTGCTTCTTCTACTTCCCCCGCCGCAACCATCATCAAATCAGCGAGCTCATCAATAATCACTACCACAAACGGTAAGGCCGGTGTATTTCTTGAAGTCTCTGCTGCTTTTAAGCGATTATACCGTTCAATATCTCGAACCCCTGAAGCCGCGAAGAGTTCGTATCTATTTTCCATTTCTTTAACAATCCATTTTAAAGCACTTGCAGCCTTTTTGGGATCGATCACAACGGGAGCCAATAAGTGAGGAATACCATTGTATTGACTCAGCTCGACCATCTTGGGGTCTACAAGCAGGAGCTTTACTTCATCCGGTGTTGCATTGAAAAGCAGAGAATTAATAATCGTCGTAATGCAAACACTTTTCCCCGAACCAGTAGCACCCGCTACCAGCAGATGAGGCATTTTTATTAAATCAGCAATAATCGGTTGATCCGCAATATCCTTTCCTAGAGCAACTTTGAGCTTCGAAGAGTATTGTCCAAAGCTAGCAGTTTCTAACACTTCTCTAAAGGGTACCGAAAGCGCCTGTTTATTCGGGACTTCAATACCTATTGCCGCTTTTCCAGGGATCGGAGCTTCAATACGGACATCCCGCGCCGCAAGCGCAAGCGCAATATCATCCGATAAATTGACAATTTTACTAATTTTTACTCCTGGTGCAGGCGCTAACTCATAACGGGTAATAACAGGTCCCCTTGTCACACGAATTAATTTGGCTTTTACTCCAAAATCGAGAAGTACTTTTTCAAGTTGTCTCGATGTTTCCGTATCTTGAATGATTGTTCTGTGTTGCAACGGTTCCAATAAATTGAAATTGGGAAACTCCCAGTGCTTGACAACTTCAGCTTTATGATCGAGGACTTGCGGCGCTTGCTCTACTTGTGATATTTGTGCTATTTGTGCCGCTTGTGCTATTTGCTCCACTTGCTCCACAAATTCAAATATTAAAGCAGGCTCTTCGGCCACAGGAGCAACTGCAAGCTCTGACATTGGCACCCTCTCAACGGTACAGGCCGTCTCCAGAAGGGCCTCTGTAAGTGCTGATGTATTCCATGCAACTCCTTTGACAGTTTGCTCAGTTAGTTCTCCATAGCCAGTTTCCGGCCTTTCTGAATCTGAATCTGAATCTGTTGTTGTCTCTAATACTGTCTCATTTTTAGGTATTGGAATATCAATGGCTTGGGATGTCCCCCCCCCCCCTGCTTCACTGCTAATTCTGCTGTCTTCACTCCGATTTTCAACAAAATCAAGTTTCTCGTTTAGAGGATTTTCATCCTCCTTGAATTGGGATAAGAATTCTTCTTGTTCTGTTTTCGACTTAAACACAGTTGAATAGCTTGCTGGTTTATCTGTAGGTATTTTCGATAACTTTGCTGGCTCAAAATATTTATGATCAGAGCTTCTAACCTCTAATCTTACTTCTTGATCTACTTCTGTGAAATAGTCATTAAGCCCTTTTAAAATGGTCATGTTGCGGCGTTTCGTTGGAAAACCGGATTCTCCTGTTCCGAAATAAGATGGGAAATCTCTTCCTATCTCCTGCATTTCTTCACTCATTTGGGCATCTTTATCCTTCATTTCTACCCATTCTGGTGAATTGAAATATTGATTAAACCCTTTTAAGCTTACAATTTTCCCTGCAGGAAGAGGAATGACATTAGAGTCTTGCGATTTATCTTTACTTCTTCTCTCCTGGCGTTTCTGATTATTTGGTATCTTAGAGTCATCCTTAGGTGACCTTTCCGAACTTATAGACGATTCAGTCGTAATAGTAGATGCATAAATCCAGAGTATAATCCCTATTATAAAACATAAGAAGGGCCCAGCCCAGGCTAGACCTCCCATAGTCAAAGTAAAGAAAGCATCAACATGTTTTCCGATGGATAAACCGAAAGCGCCCAGCAAGCCTAAGATCGATATAATTAATAATAAAAGTGCACTAAATTTAAGCCAAAAAGAACTGTTTTTTCTCCTTTTCGACATATCTTCCACCTCCTCCATTGTATTCATTATGGTAGATGCGCTAGGCGAATGTCAAAAGGTTTTTTTGATTTTCGAACTAATAACTTAACAGCACCCCTTTATGCTTAGGTAATGGGTGGAAGATTTCATGAGATATTTCCCCATTTAAATCTAAATATACATTACCAGTATAGAGAAAATCTCCTTTTACCCAATATCTTAAATCCAAAAATTCAACCCTGCACTCTTCATTATCTAAATAATGAGCAATTACATGATAATGAGGAGTAAATTGGCTAAATATTTCAGCTACATTTCCTTCTAAGGCATTGGTAACTGAGGGATTATCCTCGGTCAATTTAGGCAACGCACGACAGATCGATGGTATTTGATTTCGGATAACCCCAAAACTCACATGTTCCTCTTGGAAAAGTATAAAATTCCAGGTAAAAGGATGGTACATCGCAGGAATAACCTTAACTTGATCTTTTTCCTTCAAATGATAAATAATCCTTAAACGATCTCTTATCTCAATTCTCCCTAAGTGGCGAAATCCTAAATATATCGCACTAAGCGCTAAAGCAATAAACGAGGAGTTTCTTGCTAACTCAGGTGTAATCAGGGAAATAATTAAAGACAATAGCATAGAACCTAGTACCACAGGGTCTGAAAGCATAATCATATCCACAGTAATTTTTTTCCGTGAAAAAGGCCATAAGAGCTCTGCACCAAAAGAATTTAATAAGTCCATTATTCCGTGAGACATTGTTCCTATCAAAGTCCAAAAGAACACCGTTGACCATGAGGTGGTTGGGAAAAACAAATAAAGGCCAGTGCCGAGTCCTAGTGCCGAAGTGGTCAAGGCAATCAACGAATGACTTGCTCCCCTATGTTTTAATAGATAATTCAAGCGACCTTTTGCGTGAGCTATAATATCTAAATCAGGGAGCATTGCACCTAATGTGCAACCTAAAAAAACAGGATCAGTCAATTGCATTGGGTGACCCGACAAGGTACTGAGTGCAATTCCAATTAAGCCATGTGTTATCGGATCCAACAGCTCACCTTCTCTATCTTTTTTAGACTGGCTTGGCGCTAGCCAAGTTTTCTGAAGCATCAATATTATCCTTAAATAATACAGTCCTCATTATAGCATGACTTTCAATCGAAAAATATAATGTCTTTTTATTTCTCTAATTTCCATTTTATGTTCACATTTATAATGTGTAGCATTATAGACTAATCTTTTAAAATTTATCGAGCGTCATGTGGATTATTAGCCACAAAAAATGAGCCTTCATCATACTTTGCCAGTACAAATGAAGGCTTCTAAGATCAATAATACCTATGTTAAAAGGTTAGAGCTAAAGCTTATTTTGCTGAGTGTGCCGCGACTTTTATAGAGTTATTGACCTCGTGAATTTCAGGAATATATTGAATCATCTTTCCTGCCCATTCCCGATCCTCTTCTGAGTACACTTCTCCGGTTAGAAAAGCAATTCCATCTTTAACAAAAGCGCGAATTTGTCCAGAATTCAAGCGGTGTTGGCCAAGCTTAGAGACTAACTGTTCGGTTAACCACAAATCCTCCCCTTGAGATTGATGACGAGCAAGTATTTCGCTAACCACGGCTTTTACTCCAGGCACTTTATAGGCCGTATCAACAGCCCATTCTATTTCCTCAGGAGAGTCAACAAGTCCAGTGAGGGTAATCAGACCATTTCGAGCTGCAGTCTTAATCTCATGAGCATCTACCCAAGGAGAAGCAACCATTGCAGTTTCAACACGATTAACTAAAGTCGCATCGTCAACTGCCTTTTGTAAAAACTGAATTTCACTCCGTATTTCTTTAACTCCCCGTATTTGGGAGGCCAGGCGTTTAGCAAATCTCTCCTCACTTTGAGTCTCCATATGCCCCAGTAAGGTGACTATACCCCGGCTTACTCGACAACCCAAGTGAGCGATATCCTCATAACGAGATCCTTGAAAACGTTCAATTATATCCCCCTCGATGTCTTTATCCAAGATGTTTCCGTCAGTAGCTACAGTCAGAGAATTATCCAGTTCTCGAACCCCGGCAATTCGTCCGATACGGCTTGCAAAAAAGTCTTTTTCTACGAGGCTGTCCACTGTTCCCCACAGTGTAACCTTATCCCCTCTGACCTCAACGTGAATTCCTTGAGCACTTTCTCCGAAATGAGTTTGAATTAGTTTCTTAATATCCTTCAGGACATCTTTTTCAGAACGTGAATTATGCATATATCTTCCCTCCACCATGAAAAGTGTTACTACTCTCACATAGAGGGTATTTTATCCCAAGACTTCTCCTTTTAACCGAAAACTATGATGATTTTCAGGTTTTACAATTTGAAAGGTTTGCTGCGAGTTTTTCTAACCGATGCAATTGATCTCTTAACCCTAAGACGATCAAAAGATCCCCCTGGGATAATTGATCTCCAGCGCTAGGATTGCTGATTACCTGATCGCCTCGCAAAATGGCAAGTACCATTGCCCCTGTCTGCTGTTTAATTCCACTAGTGAGTAATGTCTCTCCAATTAAGCAGGATCCTTCATCAATTTTCAGTTCAACCATTTCGATTTCAATATTGTGATCATGGATCACAGTTTCGAGATATTCCACACTAATAGGTTTCAACATCGACATCGCCATTCTCCAACCACTTAGTGTTGCCGGAGAAATTACTTTATCAGCACCTGCTCGCAGTAACTTTTTCTCAGACTCCGGGTGATCCATTCGGGCTACTACCTGAATATTGGGATTCAGTCCTTTCGCTGTTAATGTGACAAAAACATTTAGAGCATCTTCTGGGAGAGCTGAGATAAGTCCCTTAGCCTTCTCAATGGAAGCCATAATTAAGGTTTCATCATGAGTTGCATCACTGTTAATAACCAAAAAACCTTCTTCAATTAATTCGTTAGCCAGATCTTCTTTTTGTTCTATTACAACACATTGAGCCCCCTCTTTACGAAGGCGGTAAACGACTTGCCTGCCCACACGTCCTGCACCGCAGACAATAACATGATCTTGCACTTGTTGAATTTTTTTATTCATTTTCCTTCTCCAATATACACCAGCTAACTGACCTTCAATCAGAAAGGCCATTAATAGTCCAGCAAAATATAACATGACCCCGACTCCGCTCAGCATCATGAAAATCAGAAAGATATGCCCGGCGTCGGTTTGTGGTTCGATATCTCCAAATCCAACCGTCGTAACTGTCTGAACCGTAAGATATATTGCTCTAGCTAAACTAAGATGTTCTGTTACCATGAGGCCGGCTGTCCCCACTATTAGTGTGACAACTAAGGCGATAAATGCGATCCAAACCCTCCTAACCAACAATTTGCTCCTTTCTGTCGAGCCTAACATTAATTACGTACAGATTAAATTGTTAAGTAAGACCTTAGCTTAATAACGCTGTCATAGGGAATATCCATTTGACCCAGTTTTACATACCCTGAAGGTCCATGATAATCACTGCCGCCTGTTGCAATGATCGCAAAGTTTTCAGCAACCTCAGTATAGTATTTTATTAACGCTGATTGTCTTTCCCAATACCCATAGTATACTTCAAGTCCTATAGGCCGGTAGGCTAACAGAGCGAACACTATCTGGGGATCCCAAAGCAGTCCTGGATGAGCCACCACTGGCAGTCCGCCGCAAGAAAATATTAGATCCACTGCATCCTCAAAGGCGTGGTTTAAATAGGGTAAATAGGCAACTCCCCCCGGCCGGAAATGAGCGGCTATTTCTCGCCAATTTTTCTTAGTGTTGCCATCTTCCTGATGATAAATGGCCCTCATAATATGCCCTTTAGTAACAGCTCCATTTGCTCCGACTTCCTTCTCAACATCTTGCCACTTTAGAGAAATTCCACTGTTTTTCAAGCATTCAACCATGTCATGGGCTAAATCAGTACGCTGTGCTCGAAGTTCCTTTAAACGTTCTTGCAGGACCGGATGATTCACGTCATTGAAATACCCAAGCAGATGCACTTCATGCCCGTGATAGCTCGTTAGCAATTCTACCCCAGGGATAATTATAATATCTAGTTCTTTAGCAAGACTTTCAGCCTTGTTAATAGCTTGTGTACTTTCATGGTCCGTAATGGCCAAGGTTTGGATTTTATTAGCATGCGCAAGGTTAATGACCTCTTCTACGGAAAGCAATCCATCAGATTCATGAGTATGAATGTGTAAATCGGACCTCAAAAACACCCCTCCCTCATTAGCTTTTTGCTTTATGGATTATTATAACCCTTGCCATAAATCCACAAAGTGATCATAGACATACTTTATTATAGTATGCCTATTCTTGTTTTTCTTCAAAAATCCTGCCTGCTTATTTCTAAATTAAATTCAATTTCCAAAGAATCTTCGGAAAGCATATTGACACATTCACCTTTTTCCGATATAATTCACTTCGTTGCAAAAAATATAGGGGATTAGTTTAATGGTAGAACAGCGGTCTCCAAAACCGTCAGTGGGAGTTCGACTCTCTCATCCCCTGCCAAACAAAAAATGAGACACCGCAAGCGTTTGCGGTGTTTTTTATTTTGCTCTTTAAGTTGTTGAATGCTCGTTTGGGGACTATTTGGGGACTAAAGTTACAATAGGATACCAAATAGTATAATACATGAGCAATCAAAAAGACCCCCATCGTCCAATGAGAGTCTTAGTTCAATATGACCATGTGGTGGATGATAGACTAATCTTCAGTTATAAATTGCTTGGCAAAATCAAATATTGGTAAGATTAGTCTCAAAAACTCCCCCTCTGGGAGGGTTTTATAACTAAATACTGACCCATCTTTAGTCAGAAGAAGTCTAGAAGGTTCTAGGTCACGATCGTCATTAGGATAATCAACTCGCATTGCGGATATAAGTCCGTTTGTTTCATAACGACCCCAATCTTCACTGGTAGATACGTCAATTCCACCTATATAGGCGACATCTACATTTAATAGTTGTATACGACTAAACCACCCACCTTTTATCTGCGGTCCCTCTGCTTGCAAGTCATATGAAGCCTTCATTCTAAGAAGGTCTATGCCTACAGGTCTTGCTCTAAGCTGACTCTCGTTGGCATCCACCGGCATCCATGCTCGTAAACGTTTGAATGCAGCATTAAAAACTTGTTTAGAAGAATAGGCGCTAATTAGCCATTGTCGCTCATCATCTACAAAAGCTGGAAATAGATTTTCATTTGCAATGTGTATTAGATCATCAATCCTACCTTGTTCTTCTGAGTACCCTATTCCTGCAAACTCACGCCCTGTATCGTGAGCGATTTGTAATTTTGTTAAGTCTCCATACTCACTCTGACCCAGTAATTCCACTTTTGTCCTTAAAGTAATATCTGTCTGAGGATTGAATGTAACTGGAATAGTCTCAATTGGTAGACTAGTAGGATATCGCTCAATGCGAAATAGTTTAGCTGATATCGGCATAACTCTTTCTCCTTCTCCTTAAATTGACAATTTAAAGAGAAGATTCTTCACGCTAATAACCAAGTCCTGCCTGTTTGGGGAAAAAACGTATATTCTTTTTTCACTAGCATGTAAATTGCATCGACCCGGTCTTTTTTGTAAATTGAATTGATCTACTTCTTGGCTTTCTATGCCTCTTATAAAGAGTTTTTTAAAATAATCGTGATCTTGTTCTCCAGATTTAATCTCAAGTGAGAATTTTCTTTGTTGAATATTTGTAAGTGATTCTTCTAAGCCAGCGAAAACACTACTTATAAACTCATCTAAAACTTCTTTAGTTTTTCGATATCTTACAAGTGTTTTTCCGTTTACAGTAAAATGAGTTATATCGTTATTTTCAAGATCCTCAATACTATCTCCCTGGGATTTTGTAAACACGAGATTTACCCCTAAATTATCAAAAGTAATGATACTTTCCATATTCTTTTTTCGTGAGAAATATTGTATATCTTGCGTATTTATCTTTAGATTCTTATTTTGGCTAATTGCCTTGCCAACCAAATTTCTTAAAAATTGTTCATCGATAATTGTAAGAGAAGCGGATGGCACCATAAAATCAGCAGTATAATTCCAAGAAAATTGGATGTTTGTAAACCAAAAATGCATGAATAGTAGTAATTTTTTTATTGGCTCAGAATTTTGTATTAGTGTTTGGATAAATGCAAAAAACACCGTAATAGTTGCCAGATCAAGACCATTAATCTTAACCACTGTTACTAGTCTATACACAAAAATAACAAGGTATAAAAGTAGCAACAAAACCCACCAGTATTTTTTTATTTGCTTAAACACCAGTACTGCTCACCTCTCCTTGATTCAAAAGTGTTTTTCTTTGTATATTCCCCGTAAGCTAAAAAATTACCTGCTATTAATTGTCGAAAGTAAACTTTATTTTATTATCGCATCTCTTTAAGACATTTCTTTGCAAATTTAAAAAGCCCCCTCCAATTAAGGAGAAAGGCTAATAAATCATATTTACTAAGTATAAGCATCTGACTAAGCTGACATTTCCTTCTCGTCCAAATTAAACAGATTAATTTCTGGGCCGATATAAAGCATATCTAATGGAACCCTATATAAATTTGCTAACTGGAGGGTTAAATTTAAGTAGATATTTGAGGAATCTATTTCATATCTTCCGATCGTTTTGGCACTTTTTCCTGTTAGGGCCGCAACATTTTTAAGGGTTAACCCTCTGTTTACACGGGCCGCACGAAGAGTAATTCGAAACTTTTCTGTAGCAGCTGTTGTTAGGGTATATTTTTCTATTTCTTGTTTTGGCACTGGGGGATGTTCCATATTCCATTCCACAATTTGCTCGTTAATTTCCATCTTCATTTTTTGTAAGTTTTCTTCAGTAGGTTCAATTCCTTGACCTATTAGGTATCGGCTATTAACTACCTTTCCGTAATCGATGTTACCCTCTAATGTGTTTATACTTAAATTGTTTTGCCTCTTAAGTTGATTTGCGTATATTACTCTCAATTTAGTTATCGTAGCCCATTTTTTGAAAGACCTAATAACACTTTTCTTCATATATACTTCCACCTCCATTTAATACTTAGTATAAGATGCCCACTTTATCGGAATTAATGTTATCCATAATCTACGGATATCTTACCGTCAACTCCTTGGAGGTTGTAACAAAGGCAGTAGTGGTACTGAAAATCTTACCCTCTTTGCTTTCTATGTCTTCTACAGCTCATATAAGTGTCTTTCATGGAGTCTAAAGTTAAAGCTCCCTTGCACTACTGATCCTTCGGTAAAGCTTTATGACATCCTCATTGTCCCTGTTAAAGACCTCGTTGTTCAGCATTGGGATTGAATAGGCCTGTTCCAATTCCGTCATTAGTCTTGGCAGCTCCTCCTGACTGGCCGTCTCGAATCTTCCTTCAATCTCCTCTAGCTTGATGTAATAGCCATTTGGATTACTCTCAACGCACCATTTGTGAAAACTTCTGCCGCTCTCTCTGAACTTAAAACCGTCACCATTCTTAATGGGTTCAAAGCACCCGGTGCATATGCCCTCGTAACCATCAATAATCATGCCTTAGCCCCCTCAATCCTTTTCAGAGTAATCATACGTTATTTGATCCCCAACGATCTCATATACGTCCCTGGTGCCGGATCGTCTTTCACTGACGACAAGTTCCCATCCTAAATTATTCTGCTCCATGTGAAATGTCTTTGCTTCATTTCTAGGTGTTGGGTAATACTCAAAGGACACATTGCCAAGGTTAGAAATCTCACACTGCTTTATAAGACCTATGATTCGGTTTCTGGTGGTAAGGTCAAGGTCGTAATAAGGTTTCATGTTCTTTCTCCTCCACACCCACTACCTAACAAGTTTTAAATGCTTGGATCTCCGCTTATTAACCTTAGTTGTTTTCCCCGTTTCTTTATCGAATAAGAACTGCGTGCCTTTGAGGTCCGTGTGCATGGTATAGGTCTTACCCTCCATGATCCCTATCCATTCTTCCATCAGAGAGGATTGACCGGCTAACCGCCTTAGATTGCTCATACACCCCATAATGTGAACAGTAAACATATTAATTTCCCAATTTGTGTATTCCCACAAGAACATGGTCATTTCGTCGCCAATTGGGTTAACTGGATTAAGACCCTTGATATAATCTCTTGTATAAAAGTAATCTTTACACTCATATTTGTGGCCCCGGTAATCTTTCCTTATGGGGAATAGGTTTACAAATTCAGCCGGCGTTAATGATCCCATGAAAAGTTTTATTGTTTCCACATACTGAAAATCTCGTTCTGCATCTTCTTGAGTTATGGTCTCACGATCCTTTTTTGTATTTACTGCCTTTACTCCGTACACGATCATCTTCTTGATGAAAGGTTTTACATCCTGCTGCTCGTTGGCCATGTATGCGTGCAAAGTATTAGTGAATGCTTTGGTGTACAAGTCATGCATAATTAAGTCGTTTGCTGTTCTCAATTTCGCGCCCCCTTTGATTCGCTTCATTTACTTTTAAACCTAGTTCACGGAAAGGGTGTGATTTGAAATCGCACCCTTGTATGGCCCCTACCTCACTAGTAGTAACCCCGGGGGATTGGTGACTTTATTTAAACCCTAAGTCACTCTTAATTGAGGACCATATCTTACTTCGTACTTTCTCCGGGGTCGTTCCTTTGGGCAATAGATCTTTACCTGGCTTATATCCTCCAATGATCGGCAGTTTCTTTTTAGGTTTATAGTTGGGGTTCTCGTCCTGCTTTTTCTTCTCGTGGATTTCTTTAATAATTTTTTGAGTGATCTTGTTAGCGATCCCTGCCTGTGCTGGCTCTGCTTGGGGAACCGGTGATAAGACTATAGACCCGGCCAGAACTACAGTCATAACCTTAATCAATGGTGGAACTGCTGGGATCATACTTACCCCTCCTTAATTGCGCTAAGTAAGTGGACTTCGAACTTTAGCCTAGTGTTAGCGTCGGCCACAAGCTCCCTGATCCGTTGGCCTCGCTTCACGCTGTCGGTCACAATGAGCACTTTAGGGAATCTTAGAGGGTTACCAAGCCGCTTGAGCATTGGGGATCCAGCAACGCCTTCACGGTTGTATAGGGCAATGTACTTTTCGATCTTATCAAACTTAGATCGATTCACACTGCCGCGATCCAATTCAATACAGTACCATCTTATTTCTCCTGTCATAGTGATCTTAACTGAGCAAAGCGCATCCGTTTGCAAGATGTCACCAAACTCCTTTAGTTCCTCTCGTTCCCAAGTAAGAAGCTTCTCCCCTGTCTTCCGCATGAACCATACATAAATCCATGACAAAGCCCTGGCATGCTCTAACCTGTGAGGAAATTTGCCCTGATAATAAACAGAAGGTGTGTCCAAGGATAATCTAGTTTTCTTTACCAGTTTCCGATCTACCAGGCATTTCATTCTTGCCTGACATTTCCTCATTCCTGTGGGGAATCTAAAGAATAGCTCTGCTAGTTGTTCGGTGTCCATTACTCCACAAAGGCCAATAGTTTCTATAATGGACTTATCACGTGTCGATCCTTTCTGTACATTCGTCATTGCTTGCGTTTGCAAATGAATACACCCCCTTTGACACCCGCTCCATAAGCACAGAATAGGCTTCCTTAGCTGTTAGGTACATTGATTGGACTATTTGGTCTTGATCGTTATTCCACACCGCACGGCCTTTGATCTTTGGAAGCTCTGCACCCCTTGTGTTGCCAGACCCTAGTACAATCTGACTATCTGTCTGATCCCTGACCCTAAAACACATGGCCCCGGATAGTTGGGATCTAACGTCAGTGAATCCGTCCCAGATCTTCGCTCCCGGTTTTTGGGTAGCCAAGATCATACTGATCCCGCTTACCCTGGACAATACAGACATATCCCCAATGGCTTCAAAGCAAGCCTTATTCCTGATCTGTGTTAGTTCGTCTATAAACAGTACCAAGTACGGCAAATCATTATAATGTTCTGCGTACTCTGCAAAATTCTGGCACTCTGCCTCTCTCAGAATCCTTTGCCTACGGTGCATTTCCTGAATGTGCTGCTGTAACAAAACTTCAGTATCCGCATCTGTAAGCGCTAAGTTAACCCAGGGAGCAAAGCGGGGAAAATCCACCCCTTTGCGGTCCACGACTGATACCTTAACCCCACTGAGAAGACAGGCAACCATGACTACAAGGAGGAAGGAAGTCTTGCCGTATCCTGTTTGCCCGCCTACCATCATGTGAGGGAGATTATAAAGATCCTCTACGAGTGTCTTCCCATCAGGAGTTTTGCCTACTGGGAAAGGCGCGAACATTTCAGGGTATAACGAAGGATTAAAGTCAAAGGGTATCTTCTTTTTGAAGTTTGCCTTATAAGTTTTAAGAATTAACTTCCTGCCTTGGGCCTCAAACTCCACAATGGAATTGAGATAGCTTTCAAAGTAATGTCTCTCACGCTCGAAGTCGGACCGATCCACGCCAGCCGGTAGAGCAAAGACATAATCTATTCCGTTATCTGTCGGATGCTTTTTCCTGAGTATTGGCCTTTGCCCTTCCTTGTTCTGCAAGTGGACCGCCTCAATAACGTCCTGAATACCCTTTCCTTTGAATTGTTTGATACCCCATGTTATAAGGGATGCCGTCAGTCCTAAGATGTCCGGCTTAACGGTTTTCTCTGGCATGGATCAACCCCCTTTATCAGTCGAAGTCAAATTGACTTCATCTGAAAACTTAGGTACTCACAAATTGGGGGTACCTATTCTCTATCGGCTTAGTTGAATATGGTTGGAAGTCCATTCTTGGCTCGTTCAATCTCACCCATTAGGATTAAAGCGTCATTAAATCCTCGTTTATAACATGAACCTTGAAGACCGGCAAGTTCTTCACCCTTTACTGCATCAATGCCATATACGTACCAGAATAACTCTCTCCATCGTTTTTTGCCTAAACGCTTTTTAAGTTTTTTGTCTAACGCTCTGGACTTGTTTGAGTGTTTTTCGTACTCTCCACTTTCGTAGTAATCACAGGCTCTTGACCTTTCCCAAAATAGTTCCTGGATAAGATCGTTGATATTTTCCGCTGGTTCCCTAGTCATTTTGTTATACCTCCGGTGAATGAGTTTAGTTTGATTTACCAACGTATTCATAAAACCTAGAAGGAGAAATATAGTAAGTCCACTTTGTGCTTAACTTAACTGCAGATCCAAATGGCAGAATTCCTCTCTGTAATCCGATTCTGACAAATTGATCCGACTTCCCCATGATCTTTGCAGCCTCATGAATGGTAAGGCTCTTTGTTTCCGACATTCCATTACCCTCCAAGCAAGTGATTAATTTGATATTCGCAAGTGCTTGCCGATTTGATTAAGCCCCTTTTCGTAGGTCATAATATTCAACCCTGGTAAGTCCTAATTTATTAAGTGTCATACTTGCCATAAGATCGCTCATTCCGTCCCGGTATCCTGCGCTAAAACAAATACTCTCCATTGTGAAAAATGCGTCTGTTACGTCCATGAAGATTTTACGTTCAGCCGGTAATAGTAGCATGATTTCCCTTAAAGCAGCCTCCGCCTTATCTTTTGCATTTTGGTACTCTGTTGTAAGCATGAACTTTTCCTGCCGGTTGTTAATCACCTCTTCAAGTTCGCTGCATCCATTGATTAATGCATTTCCCTCAATGGAGTAATCCTTAAGGTATGTTTTCAATTCTCTTCCTCCTTTAAAACTTTTTGTCTATCGGTCAGCGTTCAATGTATTTTGTATTGACTTCATTGTACTTTATATATTGTTCATTGTCAAATGTTTATTGTACTTTTTCCACACTTCGTATTATAATGATGTTAGAAGGGGAGATTAAGTATGGCAATCAGGTTCAAACTGGATCGGGTTATGTTTGAAAAACGAAATATGAAGATACCAGAACTTCAAAAATTAAGTGGTGTTAATAAAAACACTCTCTACAGTTTATATAAAGGTGAAATTACTCGCTTTGATGTATCAGTAATTGACAGAGTTTGTGCTGCCTTGGACTGTCAGCCTGGTGATCTCTTGGAATATGTAAAGGAATCACCTAAGTTCGTAGATTCTGCCGATGATGAACCAATCGACTTTTAAGAAATAGGCTGTATTTCATATAAAAAGTTGTGTAGTTTCTTAAAATATCGGTTCAATGGAGCTTAAAAAGCCCTATAATTGGGCCTATTACATGGGTTTTTATAAAAGAAAATATAAGGGACTCCTGAATTTTGAGGAGTCCCTTATTATGGGTGCTCATTAAGTGAGTGCCCTTTCTGTCTCATATACGTCAAAAAGTGCCAACACTGGCTCAGGGCTTTTTGGGTTCCTGAATTCTTACGTGAACGACTTACGGCCTGTCTAGTGAACGAACGTTTTTTGGACAGGTAGCTATTTTAATCCCCTCCTGTGGGCACTCTAAACCAAAAGGAGGGGATTAACCTTATGAATAAAGACGAATTCCCTGAAATTATAACAGCCAAGCACATAGCATCCTATCTAGGAATATCTCTCCGGCGTGTATACGAATTGTTTCAGACCTATCCATCGGCCGGAGGAATACCAAATTTTCAAATTGGCGCATCAATTCGTGTGGATAGCAAAGACTTTTTCGAGTGGATCGATGCACGGAAACAGAAGAAGGCTAAGTAGGAGATCCCGTCAGTTGCCCCCTAGTTCCTACTTTTTTTCCTTTCCCCTACTTCTTTATGTCGCTGTTATCGTATTCCTGGCTTCTAACTCTCCCATAGCATTCAGGGTTTTAGTTAGTACGTTAGAAAAACGAAAAATCAATTACTTACCGTCCGTCTTACTGCCTGTCCAGCGTTCGAACGTTTTCTGGACAAGCACCGTTAAGGGCAGCTTAATATTAAGCCACCCAATATTGTTTATCTCATGTGGACATCCTAGTTCAATATAGATCTTCAGAACTGAGAGAGGATGTCTACACATGAATAAAGATGAGCTCCCTGAAATACTCACGGCTCAGCATATTGCTGATTACCTCGGGATCTCCCGCAGGCGTGTATATGAGTTGTTTCAAATTAAGTTCACTGCTGGAGGTATTCCTAACTTTGAGATAGGTCTTTCCAAGCGGGTTGAGAAGAAGGATTTCTTTGAGTGGATCGATGCGCAAAAACAAGAGAAGGCAAAAAGCAAATATTAAACATCTAACAGAAGGGAATGACTTTAATGGTTAAAGATGAAGATAAACCAAAATTTAGGACAGTTAAATATCGTCAACATGGTCTTCTGACAAGGAACATCCACTCTAAAACTCACAAGGAATATTGGACATTTGAAACATCTGACCTATCCAGTGAACATGAAGGTGAAGATCTCGACCTTATTACTGTTCTTGATACTTTATCCGAGGATGGCTTTGAGTTAGTTACCGGCCATGATGGAGAGTACGTCCTCAGAACCAAAAATGAAATTGAATATGAACAGGAATATTATAACGAATTAGACGGATGAGGGACACGACAGGACATAAGATAGAACTCAGATTTAAATCCGAGTCCTTATCAATTTCAGAAAGTTGGTTAAATGCAATGTTTAAAAACCTCAAAGCTGAAATGGCAAGAATTCCATTGAGCGGTAAGGATGTAGCTGATACCATTGGGATTACTCCTCAAGCCTTCTATGACAAAATGTCTGGTAGGTCGGAATTTAAAAGATCGGAAATGTTTAAGATACAAGAACTATTTTTTATGGGTTTACTTCTTGATTATCTCTTCAGATGGGATCTCGACAACAAGGATTATAATTAATTAATAAATTAAGCTTATCCGCAAATAGCTGAGACCTATAAAATGCTCCACCTCTCACTCCTATTCTTGATCCTCTGATTTCTCTCTCTTATCCTCTTCTGGCTAATCATAAAAATCGCCGTCCGGAACGGGAGTACAACAGGCAAGCGCCAGGCTGCTAGAGTCGGTCCGGGAGATCGAGAAGTCAGTAAGCGAGATTAAAAATACAACGAAATAGAGCATGCCCCCAGCTATTGAGCAGATGGGGGCATTAACATTCTTACCGTTGCAATCATAGTTTAATGGTAGAGAGCATGAACGCTTACTTGGGAGGGTTAGCTATTCTTCTCTTAGTAAAAATAGGAGGTGATCAAGCATGTCAGTATTTCAATCACTCATTCTTATGACATCTTTTGCAACGTTAGTCCTAGGGATAATTTCTGTCATGTTATAATTAGTTAGATAACTGATGTCCATTTTTATTTGGTCGGGACTGTTCAAGAGTCTCGGCCGAATATTTTATTTATATCAGTATATGATGCCCATTAAGAAGTGCTACATCTTCCACAGAAACCACTTTTCACGTTTTTAGCTAAAATTTGATTACCTGCGAGTTTCTCCGGGGTCATCGAGAGAACTTACTCGTTCCGGATCTCCTTGCCATCGGGCTTCGATCTGTGTGGGTGAGGAATACCATTTTCGAACCAGGCTAGGACTTCGATCGAGGCCATTAGGATTTTCATCTTTTCCCATATCCCTTAATCTACTTTCCTGTAACCATAATGCCTTCTTTAAATTTAGTATTAATATGTACAGGCAGAGTTATTCGCTTTATTGCCAGTAGAAGAATGGTTTATGAGCTTCTTGTGGAAATAAAGCCACTAACCTCAATGAGATCAATCCTAGAGGCACGAAAAAGGAGAGCCGGGGCAACTCTCCTTTCTACGTTTACAATTGTTTTCTCTTCTTCTTTTTATGGTTGAAGTAAAACTTGTTAATCCATGCATCAAGATCTTCACTAACCCTTACCACTATGGGATCCGAAAGATCTTTGTCCAAAGCAATTTCTTGCATCTGTAATCTTAATTCTTCAATCCGATCGAGTACATTGAGTTTCACTACTAGAATACCCTCCTCAGCAAAAATGCTCACTTGGATATTCTAGTACTATGTATTACCGATTTCAATAGGCCCAAAAGGTAATGTTTTGTCGAAAGAGAGTAAGGAAGTAAAGTGGTTGGTTAGGCTCGAGACTTCACATCTTCCACAGATACCACTTACAGGTATTCAGTTCGAACTTGATTTCGAAGGGCTTCAGCTCACTATCGATCTCGCCCTGACAGCGGAAGATCATCATTCGATTGCCGGCGAGCTTTTCTTCGGTCATCGAGAGTACCTGCTCGATCCTTATAACGCAAAAAGGCCCTTACCATAATTGTAAGAGCCACTTTGTTGCGTGCAAAAATAGTCGCGTAACCATTAATAGTGTCACAGGGTAGGGATTTAAACAAAAATCTTGAAAGGTAAGTAATAATTAAGAAAGGGGGAGTTTTTATCTTTAACCACTTACATTATGTTCCTATTCTCAAATGGAGACGAGGAGAGCAAAAAGCACTTGAACTCGTAGCCCCAAACCATAAAGAATTTTTAACTCCTATGATTGAGATTGTGCCGTTGCCCTATGATTTTGTGAATGAAGTGCCAGCAAAATCAATTGATGGACATTTAGAGAAAATCGGTGAACAGATCGAATGCGCTTGGGGAAAGGCCCCGGTTTTCCTTGACTTAGATCAAATAGATGATACCGAGGCTATGAAAAACGGAACTCATCCATTAGGATTTGCTCTAAGTGAATGCCGCGTTAGAAGACTCCACGTTATACCTGTTACTGGTTGGGATAGAGATGACAGTTACAACGATGAAGTCGTTAATGCTAATAGGGTAGACAACTTCGGAGTATGCTTCAGAATGGTTGACGAAGATTTCGTAGATTTGGACAACAGATTAAAAAGCCTTCTTAGTTCACTTGGAATCTCCCCCGAAGGAGTGGATTTAGTTCTAGACTTCAAGCACGTTGGTGATGAAAAAACGACGGTTATCGCCTTAATTAGTATTATCAATTCTATCCCATTTCTAGATCAGTGGCGTACTCTTACATTTGTAGGATCGTCTTTTCCTGAAAACTTGTCTGCAGTTAGTGCTAACACAATCGGTATTGTTCCACGAATTGAATGGTCTATTTGGGAATTGATAAACAGCAAGTCCGGCACAATAAAAAGAATCCCCTCGTTTGGCGATTACGCTATTGCTCATCCGTCCTATGTAGAAATTGATCCGCGACTAATGCAAATGAGTGCAAGCATTCGCTATAGTGCGAGGGACGTTTACCTACTTGTTAAGGGAGTAAGTGTTAGGAAACTTTCATGGTCACAAACGAAAGATCAATGCAAAAAGATTGTTGCTTTACCAGAGTATTCCGGAGCATCATTTAGTTGGGGGGATGAATACATTATGAATTGCTCCAAAGGGACGGCAAGTACAGGGAATGCCGAAACTTGGAGACGAGTTGGAACTAATCATCATTTATCACTAGCGGCTAGCCAGATCTCCAGTTTTGTCGCGCCTTGAGAGTTCGTCTAACGTGATACTTCAATTCATCTAGAGGAATATTCTCTGCTAGCTGCTTCCAAATTTGCTTTCTTCCTTTACTCAGGTACCCTCTCGCTAAGTCACACTCCTGTAGCAGAAATAATGCTTCGTCACGCCACAATAATTGTACGAGTGAATACGGGTCTACGCATGGATTGAGCTTGGGATGGCGAATTGTAACAAAACCAATTACGTCATCCTCAACTTGTTGAACCTCTTGAATACCCCACCATTGAGGAGTAACATCAAGAACTCCATCTATATGGCTAACAGTAGTAATTACTGTGACAGTATCAAGTACTTTGTTATAAATATCCACCTGATTTGGTAGCCTTTCTAGTGTATCTCGTTCGCTCTTGATTTCATAGCCGTGGATTGAACCATTTATTACAGCAACGTCTATTCTTGCTTCACCTTGGCATAAACCTAATTCATCGAGAATTAAGGTATTTATGTCATGTGCAAAATCCTGATCAAGTTCTCTATGTAATACGTTGCGGATATCAATGTCCCTAGTTTTCATTTAGCTTCATCCCTCCGCTTTCTAGTAAAGTATCTCTATCCTATTATTATATCTTAGCTTGTCGCTGTCAATGTTTACTATTTGCTTAGATACTTAATTAATAGACATTATCCGAGTGTTAATACTAAACTTGCCCTTTAAAGCGTCTTCGTCACGTCGACTTTTTCTAAAAAGATATGTGAAAGCTTATGACGCTAAAAAAAAGCCTCCCTCCAATTAAGGAGAGAGGCTTTCGTAATAGCGCAGGACCGCGTATAAACGGCTACTTCGTTATACCCGGGGATCTCTCGATCAGCGTTGTCTTTGTAGTATGCACTGTTCCATCAGAAGCGATAATTATAATCCTTCGGGCTTTCATTGCGGTCTAAATGTATTATTATCTCAGAAAAACGGGTAAAAGACTTGTATACTTCACTATCTTTACATCAACTATTTGTGAATACATATTTCCTTTTGCGATGTTCAATGCCATTAATAAATTAGAAGAATATAATATTTTATTAACCGGGAAAAAGGCATCAGCCTTATTACTGGGGGCCTTAACTATACCAGAGACGATATCCTGCTCTTAGTTCAAAGCGGTTAATTGAAACGCTATTACGTGCAGCCTTATAGTATTTTTGCCGGCTCCATTCTCCCTCATCCACAGTCGGCTTTTCCTTTACAGTGAAAAACTCACCGCTGCACTCTGGGCATTGATGACTTTCGTCGGTTGATTTCATCAGGCATCTACAGACTGGGCACGTCATGAGATCGCCTCCAAGCTCTATTCTTCTCCAACCTTGCGGTTTCATCCGCTACCCATGGGTGTATAACACAATCACTTTTTAGGCTGATCTTCTTTCTGCGCTTAACCTCAATCCCCATCCTCTGACATAGTAAAGAGATGCCGCTCTTAGTCCATTTATTGCCATGTTCATTCATTAATCCTTCTGAATTCAATCGTATTGCGATATCCTTCAGATACACTCCTTTTTCTACTAATGTTCTCGTAACGGCCTCTATCTTGGCCCTATCCCCACCTCGACTAACGATCCCACGCCTTCGAAATTGTTGACTAAGATTTTGCTTCGTCCATTCTTCACCCCTGGGCGTTTTTATTCCTTGATCGTTTAACACTTTGCATATTTCTTCCGATGAATAACCTTCGCTTCGCATCCTAGTAGCGATCCCGAGCATTTCTTTGCCACCATCTCCATATCTAATACGCCAGGGTCTAGTCCAATCATCCGTATCAGCGGGCGCCTCCTTTGGCCACCATTCTGATCCGCAGCTATTACACTGCCAAAAAAACATATCCTGCTTCTTCATTACCCCATTGCATGCTGGGCAAGTAAGATCGTCGTTACCTTTTAGAGTTGCGTCAATTCCGTCCTCTAGGAGCCATGCGCGTACTGTCATTGGTGCTAATCCTAATTCTCGTGCAATAACCGTTTGGGAGTATCCCTCTCTTCCCATGGCTAAAACGTTTTTTCTATCTTCAATTCCTTTAATTCTTTTGCGTTCGTGGAATTCATTATACTCAGGAAATTTTTTTAAGTGCTGAAACATTGACTGCTTAGTTACTCCAAACTTCTTGGCGACTTCGGATACAGTCTTCCCTTGCGAGATTACAAGGTCCAACGCTATCAATTTTTGTTCTTTTGTAACACGCATGCCTTCGCCTCCAAACCCCCTCGACTAAAACTAAAAACCCCCACTTTTCAGCGAGGGTTTTTAAAGGCTACCTCAACGTTCACTGATACTGAATCCTGAATCCTTCCATCGCATTACCCCATCTTGATAATCAAGGGCTCCCGCTTTCCTATCCCCCGAGTAAAATGTCCCGGTTTTCAATGAACCGTCCTGAGGGTCTACATATTCAACGTTAAAAAAAACACCAGAAATAGCTTGTAATACTATTGCTAAATCGCTTTGAGATAAGTAATTCCAGCTCATATCAATCTTGCGCTTTGTCGCAATCCGCTCGATGATGGTATTTCCATTTGCATTCCGTTCAACCCTATTAATGTCCTGTAAGTTGACTTGATAACTTGAGGGCGAAGGGATTGTTACTCCGTTAATTTTAATCAATCATTGCACCCCCTTTTTTAAGTTATGGCAATTGAACCGATTCTACTTTTCTCTTTATCAATTAAAGGAATTATTGCCCGAGCGAACTGTGTTCCGTCAAGATTAAACACAGCGGTTAGTCCTTGTTGAGTTTGCTGTGGTTGCGAAAACTGCATTGCCCCTAAGAACGCCGAACCTAAGGCACTAGCCATATCGTTAACGAAAGAAGAGTTGTTAAGTGGAGTTCCTGACCCCCTTGCCATTGCCATCGATTCAGCATTAGAAAATATTTGCGTACCCCTCGGAGCATTAATTAACTCGGGTCCTTCTTCACCAACCCAAGTTAATCCGCCGCGCCAGTAATCAGTTCCATCTGCATTATTACCAAGTCTATCGTCTAATGTTTTAGCGCTAGATTTATTTTCAGTTATCAGTTGGACTCTCGCAATAAGAGGAACGTTAACCCCAGGTATCATGTTTATTTTTTCAATGAGGCTATTAATCATTCCAATAGCTCCATTTACACCTTTAACGAATGCCGTTTCTATTGCTATCCATAGTTCACTTGCCTTAACCTTAACAGTTTCCCAGTTCATGTAAAGAGCAACACCGGCAGCCACTAGTGCTGTTATCGCAAGCACGACTAACGATATAGGGTTTGCTGCCATTACCGCGTTAAGCGCAACCATGGCAAATTTTACAGCATTTATAACAGCTATCGTGGTCTGAAAAGCTAAGAATCCAGCTAATATACCAGCCAAAATAGGTCCGATTAAAGCCCAATTGTCAGATATAAATTTAGCAGCCCCAACAAGTTTATCAAAAACTAGGCTACCAATGTCCCAAAACGTATTTAAGGCCTTCCCCGCTTTGTCTGACCATTCCTGGATCGTTCCGTCTTTTTGCCATTCAGCCAGTTTTTCTACAACTGTTTTAATACCGTTCTTTAATTTATCAAAAAAGCCACCAACGACGATTTCTCCAGTCGCGCTAATCCCCGCCATGGTTGCAAGTGTCGTTTGAAATGAACCGGTAACCGTTGACCATAGACCCTTAATTGAGTTGGCCTGAAGGTCCATGCCACCTTTAAACTTTTCATCCATAAGGGAAAATAGGGCTTTGTTGAAATTCTCTTGGTCTACAATTTGACCTTTACTATTAACAAGCTCTTTATCTTTCATGATCTTGGCGCCTTGATCAATGATCATTTGCTTAGTTATACCAAATTCTTTGAGTCGTTCTAATTCACCAGTCTGAGCATCCGCAACGGCTTCTACGGCTTGGTTAAGGTCCTTGTTCATAACTCCGGCCATGTCGCCAATGGCAGGTAAAACCTCTTTGGCCACAAGTCCATATGACGTTAATTTGACAGTTGCATCAACAACTGAAGCAGTTTCAAAAGGGGTCTTGTTTGCAAATTCAACAGCCCAAGCCATTGTTTCTCCGGCTTTTTTCTGATCCTTCATAACTATATTGAGAGTATTCCTGTAGCCCTCTAAACTAGAAGCACCCTTGACACTAGCCACTACAGCCGCTCCAAAGCCAGCAGCTGCCGCCGTACCAACTACTTTTAGTCCCGTACTGATAGCATTCATGGCAGGACCGAGACCTCTCTCGGCTTGACTCTGCATTCTCCCAAGGTCCCTTATTGCCGTATTTAGTCCAGTCCGGAGCGAAGAAGCATCTAATCCAATTCTTACTAAAAGTTCACCTAATGAGGATGCCACCTCATCACCCCTTTCTGCGATCAGTGCCGCCATAAGCAGCATTAAATATTTCAACGATGCGTTTTTGATCTTGCCATGTTTGCTTTGGTTTCTGTTGTTTTATCGGTTGCCCTGGTATCTTTATTGGGTTGAAATCAGCTAGTGTAAATGGTTCCTTGCGTTCTTTAGGGTCTCGGCAGATATTAGCAATAAGGGAGCTGATAGATGCTGTGTGTTGCCACGCATCGTATCGCTCCCAACGTTCCACTTTGTCTAATTCGATCAAGAGCTTATTAAGCTCCGTTACGGTCAACTCCTGCCAATAATCAGGTTGTCCAAACGCCTTACCAAACCTTACCCTAGCTTGTCCTGCCCCAACTTCGCCAAAGACATGAGCGGCCCGAGTAGGCGTTTTACTCCAGTAAAATTTACGTCAATCCACGCCTCCACGAATCCCTCTAATTCTGATGGGTAGCATTCTTCGACGTCTATGCCTTGGAGCTCAGGGAAGATTTCGACGATCTGTTCTCCGAGGCGATCAACTAATCCTGTAATATCGCCCTTAGAGACCTCATTCCAAGCTGTGCCAAGCTTAGGGATCAGGTTTTCTTTAATATCTTTAATTTTGCGTTCACGAAGAACTATGTCCCTGCCGGCTATGGTTACGTTTTTACTTCTCATCTCAATTCCTCCTACGCCCTGGTCAGATGGATGGTGTATTTGGTATCAGCTTTACCAGCATCTGTCGTTACGACTTCGACAGTTGTAACTGAACCGGCGGCGCCTAAAGCAATTGCGCTTGATGGTACCCCTGTCGCAACTACATTGTCATCCACCGTGATACTGTCTGCTGTGGCGCATGTTGGGGTAATGGTTACTGACGCTACTCCAGTTAAGATATAGGCAACATATTCATAGGTCCCAGCTGCAAAAGCAGGGATCAATGTTCCGGTTGTAACGACTAATGCAGTCAGATTAGGCGCGGCCGTGATGCCTAGAACAGGCTTGCCTGTTACCTTCAATGTAGCCTTAAAGCCCATTTTTCCTTCAACTTCGGCATCGTCGAGTTCAAATCCCTTGACGAATGCGCTGAACGTCCATGTGGTACCATCTGGAAAAGTAATTACAAAAGATTGAACGGTACCAGCGTTGAAATCAGTAACTAAACCAACTTGTCCATTGGTGTCAGAATTTATAAAGTTTCCTTCTACCGATACATCACCGCCATCACGCATGCCTTGAATATATTCTTTGTACCCATTTGCGGAATCCATTGAGGTTACATCGATTTCACCCGCAGTTAGTTTTGGTGAACTTATATTGGTTATCTCCGCAATGGCGCTGCCTGCCCTGGTTAAGGTTGTTCCAAAAGTTGATTTTGCACCTGTCATTTTTACCAATCCTCCTTAAAACGAATGAGAAATAGAAAACTCCACCGCGCAATGGTAGAGCTCTACTTGATCTGCATATAAATCTTTGGTCCCTTGCTGGAGTGCCGACTGAACGTTGTTATTAGCTGTGGTCCATGCTTCTATTGCCAAGGTGACCTGTTTGGCTATCTGTATCGACTGTAAATATGTCTCACTAAAGCAACTTATTTGCAGATCGATATGCTCAAGCCCGCTATAGCCACTATGTGAGTATTCACGGTCGCTATAAATTTTGAGAAAAGTGCAGTACGGTTTCGTAACTTGTTGGGGAGCATTACCAGGGTAAATTCTATCCCCAACAAGGGCAATTGTGCCGTTATGACTTGAGAGGTAACTATATAACTCTTCTTCAAATGTCATTATCTAGCCCCCTCGACCAAAGCTCTAACTCTTGATGAAATGTGATTTTTCACTGCTGTTTTTTTCTTTTTGAGCGATACACGTAAGAACGGTCTTTCGCCTCTCTTTGGATCGCCATGACCATATTCGACTGATGCAGGGTAGTAATATCGCTTACCTGTCGCACTAAATTTTACGAATATGTCATTCTTGGCTTTGTCCATACCTGCACCAGCGAAGGCTTTACTTTTGTTTTTATCCCAAGTCACAGCGCTGATGATTCCAGCCTTAAGTTCGCCAGTTTCACCGGCTGGGGCTCGCGCTCTAGCTTCATCGCGCACAATGTCAGCTGCTTCTTTAGCGATAGAGCCCATTTCATTAAAAAGATTCTGGCGAAATGATCCAATCCTTCGAGTAATCTCTTGCAACCCTTCAATTTGGAGCCCTGTCCGCGCCATGTTACTCGACCACCTTGCAGAGTATATAGATTTCTCTTCGCTTACCATCCGGATCATTAGCGCCTAAGATATCGTAAGTTTTACCATCGCAGATACCTCGCATTTTGGCGTTTATTCCTGTTCGGTACCTTATTGTGTAAAGGTCAGTAATTTCAGAATTGATTTTTTGGGCCGCATAAAACTCACGAGATGAGCTATGCTTTTTTGCCGCTCTGACGGTAGCAAAAGTGGCCCATGATAGTATTTGCCCTCCTGCGGTGTCGCGTGTAGCTGTTGACGTTTCTATTGTAAGCTGTAGCCTTAATTCTTCTGACTTCATGTAGGCATCACCCTTTGCATGCCTAGTAAGGCATTTCTTGCTTTTTCAATCTTTGAACGCTCATCGGGTCTGTAATCGTCATAGAGTAATTTCATGTGAAGAGCCATTGCCCATTTAACTGATTCTGGAACGGTTGATGCGACTCCATAACCAGCCACAAACCGAATTCGTATAGAATTAACTGGTTGCAGGTTAACCGATGGCCATTGCTTGTTATAGCCTAGGACAATTTTATTAACAAAACTGTCGTTGTCTAGAATGTATTCCGTGGCCGCAAGTGTGGCTTCAATGCCGTCCTTGTCGGTATACTTGATACTTGTAACTGATTGAACTGGAGAACACGCCTTGAATTCAATATCTCCGCTCGGAAAAGCGTCGAGAACTAACTCAAGAGTTTGTGTGATAAATTTCTTACCTTGATAATCTTCGCACCATTCGCGGGCTTGTTTTGTAAGGCTGGTGATCAGTGTATCATCTGCGGTTCCGTCTACTCTTAGGTGGTTTTTCGCTTCCGTCAGCGTCAGGGGCTCTGTCGCCGGTGGGGTAATTACTTTAAGGCTCATTAGATTCACCTACCTTTGCCTAAAGGGATTTGGGGAGAGGGAATTCTCCCCAAATCATTTGTTAACTAATCATTGCACCTGGCACAAGAGGCTCGTATTCGACAAACAGGGTTAATGCTCCAGTGGCAGGAGCCCCTGCACTGTAGATCGTTTGGATTACTCCGGGACCGAGAATTAGGGGCATATTTGCGTTTGCCGCTAAGACGCCAATACCCACGTCTGTACACTTGGTCAGTGCGGTGGCTTTGACTCCGTCTACCAAAAATAATTGTTGTGCTCCAGCGCTAGCGGTGTCTGTAGCAGCACATAAATCTTTGGCAGTGCTGCCGGTCGGTGTGAATGAGAATTTTAATGTGTTAGCGCCCGCCGGTATGGCAGTCGTTACAAGAGCGCCGAGGCGCGTTACCTTAACGATTCCGGTCACGGTAAACTTTGTGGCTGTGCCAGTAAGCGAAGCCGCAGCTTGACCAAGGCTTACGCAGCGCCCCATCTTTTCTTTTACGTCTTCTAATCGTTCAATGATAGACCCATCAGGATCGGCGGTTACCAGAGTAGATTCAAACTGATTATTGTCACTGTTGTATCCCAAGATATTCTGCTTATTGTCCATCCTTGTTTATTGCCTCCTTTGAAAAGTTTGAGGCCCTAATTAAAGGGCCTCTGTTATTACGCTACTGTCGGTTTATAAGCTACATCCTCAACGATAGTGGCGCACATTAGGTTCGCTGCATTCGAGTTCCCATAGCTCATCCCGATATATTTTCCCGTGGGAATGATTGCTGGATCAACTACAAAATCGACGATAAAGTTTCCGGTTGCATCAGCAACAGTATAGGCTTTAGCATCTGTTTGGCGAACTCCGTTTACATAGATAGGCAAGTCTGCCGCTACTGCTGCAGCATTGGTTCCGGCTGCATCATCAGCGGTTTTTGGTGTCAATACTAGGTCTGTAGCATCACCCATAGTAACGATGCAACGCAGAATCTGTGATTTAGCTCCACCGGTGGGTAAAACATAATCATCAGCTGCATTTGCCGTGGTCTGAAGGGCCATAACTACCCTTGTGCGGTATCCTTCGATTGCTTTAGTTAACATTTGATGGTACCTCCCTTAAATTAAATTCATAACGGTGCGATGTAAACCTAGATTAACCTCTGGTTGCGAGAGTGATAAAGCTTGAACGTTTATTAGCAGAGTTTTTAATTGTCAGCGCAGAGTTTTTCTTAGGCATGCCGTTAGCGCGGAAGATGAACCTGAAACAGTTCTGTGCGGTCAAAAATTGGACGTGCATAGAGGTGGCTGCGTCAATCCCGCCCTTGTAGGCCAACATATACTGTTTAAGGTCAACAAGATTGACATCTCCGACAGTACCCAAGGCCGCGCAATGATCACTTTCAAGGATCGGCTTACCGCGTAGGGTGTCGATTGTTCCGGCTGCGCTAGCTGGAAGATAAACAGGTACCCCACCAACCCCTACAGGGAAGGCCAAGAAGTCTAATTGCTCAGCGCAATCTGGATGCATTAGCCACGCCATAGATGATTTATCCAAGGAACGATGATACATTTTGGAAAGGTTTTCCCATAGGATAGTGGCCGCTGCTTGCCCTGCTTCTTTTGCAACACTTACAACTCCACCACCAGTTTGGAAACCGATAGGTTTACCTTTTCCATCTCCTGCAATGATTGCATTTTCTAGTTCTCGTCTAATTCCAGTCGTGAATGCGCGAGTGTAGAGAGTATTAACAAAGCTGGAATCTGCTTCGAGTTCATAGGTTGCATAAGCAAGGCCCATTAACTTCTCAAGCTTCAGTTCCTTCTCCGTCAGCTTTGGATTACTCGCTGCTACTGCCGCAGCTTCAGATGCCCAATATACTTGAACCCCGCCAAAAACAGTTGTAGCTACACTTGTTTCATCAACGTCGACCCACTTGACGCTGTTTGATCCATCTGTAACCTCATAACTATCTACCAGGTTTAAGATGCCGCTTTCTTTTACAGCACTTTCCATCATTAAACCAGCGTAATCTGTTTGCACCGCAAAACCACCGTCTGCCCCAGTTCCTTCGTTGCCGCCAAGTGCCGCGTTGCTAAATTTGTTTAACTGCACAAGCCTTTCGTCAACTCTTCCCTCGGTTGCGACTGCTTTAACGGCCACGAGTTGGTCTACGAGGTTTTTGAAGAGCTTAGGGGCCGCATTCGATTTTGCTTGAGCGTATACAGGCGTGTTTACCGGAGTATTTGCTTGAGCTTCTGCCGCAATGCGATCAGCTTCGAGTTGATCAACAACTTTTTGGGCTTCAATCTTGGCTTTGACATTCTTGATATCTTCCATTTTTGCAGTGATATCTTCGGCTTTTGCATCCGCGTTGGCCAATAAACCTTTTGCCTCAACTTCTAGTTGAGCCAATTTTGCTAACAGTACTTTCATTTTTAAACCCTCTTCCTTTTTAATAAAATAGCCTTAGAGTATTAACTCCAAGGCAAGCTTTGCTTTTAGAACTGATAATTCTTTCCCGGATTCAGCTGTGCGAACTACTTGAGTCTGCCCATTAGCTTTAAGGAAACTCCTCATTTTATTGATAACTTCGGTTGGTATCATTGCCTGCCCCATGCTTGCAACAAGCCTATTCCCTTCATCGAACATGATCTCGTCGACAAATTTATACTTCAATGCTTCTTGAGCGTTGAAGTATGTCTCTTTTTCCATAAGATCAAGTAGTTCATCTCGGGACATTCCTGTTTTCAGCATATACGCATTTGCAATTCCAGCGTCATGACCTTTTAGCACAATTGCTTCGCGCTCAAGGGCTGTATGATTTCCACGTATTTGCGTTAAGACATTATGAATCATTATTTGGCCAGTTGGGGTTATAACTGTTTTCCCGGCCATAGCTATTATTGACGCTGCACTTGCCGCAACTGCCACGACTTTGTTCAAAACATTGCCTTTGTATTCCATGAGGGCGGTATAAATCTCAGACCCAGCATATACGTCCCCACCCGGGCTATTTATTCCGACTTCAATGTCTTCACCATTGGCTTTTTCTAGTTGGTTTATGATGTCACTTGGACATACCGCTCCAACCTCAAACCAGTCATAAATCCATTTATCATCGTTTGCCACAATGAAACCCTTGATATCAATTTTCAAATCCTCACCCCCTTTCATTGATCATTTTGTAGATTTCATCGATCATATCTTTTGTTGGGCCCGGGGACTTTGCAGGATCAATAGGTTTACCAGCTTCATGCATGTTTAAGGGTTCTAAGTAGATGTCACCCGCTGAGCCTATACCGTTCATATTTTCAAGACGGCGTATATCATTCACGCTCAACCAGCCCCACTGGCGCCCCACTGCGTAAGCAGCAGCACGGCTCTTCGCATCCCCACGCAGCAAAGCGTCGATCTTAAACTCAATGTAATACCCAGCTAAGCGCTCCTGCACGGTCAGAAGTTGCATATTAATAGCTTCTTCCCACCGCTTGAACCACGGAAGCATGGTATACATGATGAACTCTAAACTTTGATGCTCGATGTTGTTGTTTGTTGCACGGTCTAAGTTTTGGACCAGGTGCAATGGTACCCGGTATATTCGGCAGATATCTTCAATTTGGAATTTCTTAGATTCAATTAATTGAGCATCAGCCGGCTTCATGGTTAACTGTTTAAAATCCCCGCCTTCTTCAAGCAACATTGGCTTACCTGCATTGACTAGCCCGGTGTAACTTTTACCCAAATCTTCTTTCAGTCGCAGAAATGCTGCCTCGCTCAAAGTGTTTGGAAATGAAAAAACGCCGCTTGCATTTGCGCCGTTCTGGTAAAACTTATTGCCAAACTGTTCGTAGGCCAACCCTAACCTAATTGCCGAAGCACTATGCTCTATGGGACTTAATCCGATTACACCGTTAAAACTTAGCCCAGGGATATGAAAGACTTGTTCCCTTTGCAAAGTTTTTCCTGTGACATCTCCGCGTATTTTGTACGTGAGCTTTCCGGTACCTTTATCGCGACTTATTGTTGTCATCGACCAATCGTAAGGGTAGAGTCCGACTAATTCACCATTTCTGTTAACCAACTTTTCGCATACCGCATTACCGCCAGTGTTCAGAGAGACCATGCACATTTCCTTAAAGCTAAACGGTGACATTTCTTCGTTCGGTCGGTTGTGGAGGATGTCATATATGGCCAGGTCATTAATTGATTCCCTGTCTCCATCTTTCTTCTTCCGGTAGAGCATGGCCGGCATACTTGCCAGGGTTTCGGACAATACCCTTATGCAGCCAAAAACAGCTGAGTATTTCATGGCGGTTGTCGTACTGATAGGTATTTGTCCATTTATTACGGGTGCGTCATCCCCTTGGATAAATGATCGGACCACATCATCCCAAGCGCTACCCAGAATCAACTTTGCCGCGAATTTTTGAACCTTATTCAATTTCTCACCTCCTTAAAGCAATCTCATTCCACGGGTTTCATATGCATTTTGTTTTTCTTGCCTAATTGCCACAGCCATTGCATTTATCCAAGCTACAATCACGTCAATGCGATCCTTTGACTTATTTTTCATGGGTTTTATGTTCTCGTTACCATCAACAGCTGTGATGACATTACCAAAGCACCATCTGGCAAGAGGATTGTCCTCATGACTAAATTGATTCGACCTTAAAAGTCGTTCAATTTCTTTCATTGCAGGCGACATTCCGGCCATATTTTGAACTACTTCAATGAATTGGACGTCCTCTTTTCCAAGTCTTTGAGTTAGAGTTCTGCTATTCCATGGGTCCGTACCCCCTGTTTGGAAGCTATATTGTTTACTCAATGTCATGATTCGGGCCTCTACAAAGTCATAGTCAACAGCATTACCTGGTGTTGCATGTAGAAATCCGTTCTTTACCCACCTGTCATACGGAACACCATCACGCTGAACCCTCTCCTTCATCTTGTCTTCTGGTATCCAACCCTCGATCAGTACACGCCAGTCAGGAATACCTTCCTGCGGAGGGAAAACTAAAGCAAGACCGGTTAAGTCGATTGTGCTGGCTAAATCAAGTCCTGGATAACACTTCTTCCCCACTAGATCAGCCTTTGACCATTTACCAACCGTCGAATCCCAAAGTGTTAATGGCAGCCATCCGATACGCTTAAGGGAAATCCACTGATTTAAGCGAAGCCATCTAAAAAGCCGCTCAGAACTTTCACTGTTCTGTGCGGCTATGGCTTCGCGTCGTACACTATCGATATCAATTGTGATCCCTAGTGATGGATTAATCTTGTGCCAAAGCTCCTCATCGTAAATGTCTGCATTCTCTGGTGCGGAATAAATTTTTGCATACCACGAAGGATCGACTAATTCCCCATCAATAATTTTCTGGGCCTGATCGTGAATCTCCCAGCCAATTGATTTACGGTCTGGATCGTCACCGGCTGTTGTAATTACCCACCAAAGAGGTTCTTTACGAGCAGCACCAGCACCAAATGTCATTGTGTCCCATAGATCGCGTTTTGGTTGAGCGTGGAGCTCATCAAAAATAACGACTGTAGGATTAAGGCCGTGCTTGGAATAGGCTTCAGCCGATAAAACTTTTAGTATGGTACCAGTCTCGACATTCTCAATTTCTTTCCTGCTGTCGGTAATTTTGAACATTTCTTTTAGGTCTTCATTTTGCTCAATCATACTGACAGCTGCTTTATAAACAAGTGTTGCCTGGCTTCTATCTGCAGCACAACAATATATCTGTCCGCCTGGTCCATCGCAGGCTAAATGATAAATCGACAAGGCAGCAATCAGAGTCGTTTTGCCGTTCTTTTTTGGGATTTCAAGATAAGCATATCTATATTGCCGGTATCCATTGTCACCTACAGTACCGTAAACATCCCAAATAATGTTGTATTGCCACTTTGGAAGGACGAACGGTTGGCCATAAAAGTCATCGGTCAGGTTAAGCATTTGGATAAATTCAATAGGTTCTAGCGCTCGATCCTTATTGTGAGGCATTTCCCTCACCTTGCTTTTCGATTAAATGTCCTCCACACTTTTCGCAGCTATTTCCATGAAAGTAAATATACTTTTGTTTACTCACGTAGTGGATATGATTACAATTCAGGCATTCAAAAATGTGTTTCACTGATCATTCACCTTCTTTCGATCAAGGAAGGCGGCCATCTTCGATTTACCCTTCTTCTCATCCGGCTTTTTCTGTATGGAGCGCAGCGCCGATTGAATTGTCATGATGTTTTCCTTCTCGATCTCTAACATCATCTTTCGTTTTTCCATGATCTTTTTATCGATCGCCAAGAACCTATTATAGATTTTTTCTTTCTGTTCGAGATAGGTTAGTATGTCCAATTTTTCGCTTTGATGGGATTCGTGTATTTCTTTAAGTTCATCGTTGCAAACCTTTTTAAAGCCCTCAAACCTTTTGCATTCGCTATGCAGTAGGCAGTAACGATTGATGACGCCTTCATGTAGGCCGTCATCCTTGTCGATACTTTTTAGTACTTTTTTGATTCTGATAAACTCCTTATGAGCAATCTCGTCGGATTTGACATCCGGCCACTCCTTCAAAGACACGCCTGTAATTAAACCATTTTCAGCTTTTTTCCTGACTGCTTTCTCTGCTTTTGTGCGATGGCCCTTTACCAAGGCCAAAGGTTTTGTCGGTCTTCCACCAGGCATAGGTGCCACCTCCTTAAATCATATAGTTTTGGGAAAAAAATTCGCGTTCCCTTAGCAGGTTGGTCTTGAAGATAGAGGTCCTAGACAATTGATACCCCCTATCCCCTACTAAACGGTGCGGACTCACCTTTAATCTTCCTATGTCCTTTAACACTGTTGCAATGAATGCAAGCGCCTTGATGATTAACACTATCCCAGAACCTTGGATCATTCGGTCCATCAGGAGGATCAATGTGGTCCACGCATTCAGATATGTTATCGCATCCATTCAGCTGTAGCTTACAGAATACATTCTTTGGCTGATTAAGAAACCACTTACTGTACTGACTCCATCGGTACGTGTAGCCTCGCTCATGCGCTGATCCACGATGCTTATCGTATCTCTGTCGCTCTTGCTTGGTGTGCTCTGGACAGAATCGATCTTGTGTTAGGTTTGGACAGTTTGGACTGTTACACATATGCATCGGCTTATTAGGCACCAGTACTACCTCTTCCCTAATAGGTAAGGTATCCCTTCGGCCGCTGTAAGCAGCACAAAGAACGACATCCATGGGTGCAAAAACATCCAATCGATTATAGTTTGATTCATCTAGTTACCTCTCCTTACCTGTCTTATTCCACCCTGGCCACGTCGGTAACTGTCATGAGTCATGGCGGCCTCGATCTCCCACCTTGATATCTTAACTGCCTTACCCATTGGATATTGTAAGGTATCCAAAGATTTAGATTCCTTCGTTTCTGGTACCGGATAAATGGCCATCAACTGCTCGTAAACTTTCGGTTGTTTCTTCTTAATGATCGTCCTAATAGTAGGCACAGATGGCCACCATCCTTTCTCGGTAATAGATAAAGCCATGAGATGACTCACGGCTTAAGGACATAAAAAAGACACCCGCCGCCAAGGTGTCTATAGTTAGGAGGTATAATGAATTTTCAAGAACTCAGGCACCTATAGAATATCACCCTATATACGCCAAATGGTCTAGACTTTTAGCCTATTCGTAGGTTTTCCATTGGGTCAATCAATCCTTTTTGGGTAGCCAATAAGCAGATACAAAGTATGGTATTTTCTTTCCATGCGTAGTATAAGGCTCGGCTAATGTGTAGTGATTCTGCTGCCATATCATTGGTCTTATTTTCAAAGTACTTGAACTTAATAAGTAGTTTGTATTCCATCGGGATCGCCGCGAGAGCTTCAGCTATCAACTCTAACCAATCACCGTTATTTATCTCAGCCAGTTTCATTCCTTTATTCCCAGTCGTATCACCCATCACCCCGCCACTAACAGATACCTCTGGACGAGATGATCCATGGATTATATCGTTACGTCGATCGTTCGTTTCTTTTGATTTCATTGGGTAAGCTCGTAGCTCATCCTCGATTCTCCGAACAACACGTTTACTTATTAGAGGCATCCTTAACCAACTCCATTTTATTTGGTTTATGTTTTACCTACTTTAAAGCTTTAAACTGAATCATTAAGAACATGAACTTCCCTATTGAAGTTTCAAATTTATCATTATCTCCGCTCTCGAGGGCAGCAACTACTTCACCGGCACCATCTCTTAGCTTCTTAAACATTTCTAATACGTCCACATTTAACCAACTCCATTTTTATTTGTAATTACATTGAAGCGTCCACTTGGATTACTAGGATTCATAGGCCTGTATCCGGCTTTCACCATGGCCCCAGCGAATGCTCCCGAGTAAAGGTAAATACCAGTCGCTCTTTGGAAATCTGTCTTCAGTCCATAAACAGATCGTCTTGTGGAGGTCCTTTTGCCAGGCAAGATATTGGCAAATATCCATGCATCCAGCACGTCCTTAACTTCATGCGGTAATTCATTGTAAATTGAGGGATTGTCGCATCTGTCAAAGCGACTTTCTATCCATTCCTTCATTCCGTTACGTATCGATACCTCGCTGAACATACCTGGCCTATACTGCATTTTTCTCCCCTCCATAAAGCATATCAGCCGTTCGCTGCCTGCTCATTTCCGTAATACTCCGAAATGGGTGGAATTCGAAACTCTGATTGGTCTTCCTTAAGCGCTTTCCCGTCATAGGCCCAAGGTAAACCAGCTTTGCACTCACAATGGTAAAGGTATTCATACGGCATCATGTTCACTGTGCGGAGCTTTATAAGAAATCCTCTTCCCCCACAGACTGCGCAATTATTCTCTAGCGCAACCGGTAGCCTCATGCTTTGCTTCTTTTTAATCACTTGATAAGTCTCATAGAATTCTGCGATACTTGGAAGGAATTTATTGACTAATATCAATTTATCGATAGCCTTTTTCATCGCTTCATAATCAAGGTCTTGGAATTTTTCAACGTACAATGATCGTTTAAGGCTTCCGCTTTCTCCTGTAAAACCCGTATTCGCAAAAATTGCACTGATCTTCTTAACGAGGCTTTGTGCTTCGATCTGCGTCAATTTCCTCACTCCTTTTAATCAAGAGCCAATTTTCCACTTGAATTGCTTAAAGCATTCTGCTTTCCTTGATTCCTCAATAAATCCATCGTCATCCATATCCATTACTAAGATTTCGCCCTGGTCTGTTAGCGCAAGGCATAAAACATTTAAATGCTCTTCTTTGGTCATGTTGTAAGTTGCATATAAATTGCTTGGAGCTGGCATGATTTGAATTACCTTGCCCTTCATACCCATCATTTCCTCACACCTTTTTTAATAATTTGATATAAAAAAGCCTGGCGACAGATTATTAATCTATCAGCCAGGCTCAAAGGCTCTGCGGCTCATATTAGACACTTGTTAAAATCTTTGTTTTTCCATCTTCAAATATCAGGATTGTTTGTTTACACATTCGACATTTCTGCTCAATCCCTTTACCCATAATAAACGTATTCGCGTTGAGCTTAAAAAGCTTAATATTTCCTTTGCACGTTGGACAACAAATCCATTCTCCCACGTTTCTCAGCACCTTTTTTTATTTATTACTTTGACTATATAGAGCATTTTGCCCTTTATTTTGTTAGTGGCCCCGGAGCCAAGCAAAAACCCCGGGGCTATTTTGAGGAGGAAGCAAAATGCTTAAAACCGAAAGGTGGAGCCAACACCCCTCGGGGTTAAGTGTAGTTAATTTTTAATCTTTCTGCCATCCGGCAAGCTCTTCAGGAGTTACAGTCTCTTCCCAGTCAAAATTACTTCTTGCCGCCTTGCGTTCGGCTTTCATCTTCTCGATATGTTCCTTTTGTTTTCTTGCAGCTTCAGGATATTTTTTCTCGATTTCTTCAATTTGTTTTTTTTCTAAGGCCTGACGTTCAAGTTCTTGTTTATACTCTTCAGATTCACGCCAGGTGTCACCGGCACGGTATTTGATCAATAAAGCCTTTTCCCTTGAATGAAGTGTGCCGTACTTCTCCTCATTTAAGGCCTGCTCAACTAATTTTCTCTCATACTTTATGACGTATTGATCCTTAAGGCTGTTGAATAACTCTTCTCCGGTTACCGATCGGCGCTCAATACCATCTCCAATTAGCATGAATTCGTCTAGTAGCTTAGTACTATTCCCATATACCTCATAGTGGGCTGCTTCATCAGCCATCCTTTTGATAATCATGTTCTGCAATACCAACCATTCTGGAATATGCAAACCCTCTGAGTAGCCCTGAATTCTCTTAAGAAAAACCTCATCAAAATTCATCATCATACTTACACCCTTCATGATGAGCTCTGATTTATTCATTCCTAATTTCTTGGCCTTAGCCTCTATGTCCGATAAACCATATCCGGTCCCATCGGGTATCCTTACGTTAATTTTGTTGTCTTCCATCTTTATCACGCCCTTATGTTATTTATCTATATCCATTATATATCCAATATGTATCCATTGTCAATATTTTATAAATTTATTATGTGAAACCGATATCTTCCTGCGAGACACCCCGCCTGTCTCCACCCTTACCCCTTGGAGTCTCCACTCTGACGCAAGGGCTTGTCCTTACTCCTGCAAGGGATTGAGCCCCTTTTCTCCCCTGTCTCCACTCTAAAAAAATAGGGTGACTATATAAAAGGGGTATGTGTTGAGTTGATGTGTTAGAGACAACAACCCTTTGCTAAAGGGAAATGTAGTGGATACAGTGGAGATAGTGGAGACATCTCTATATATTCTTACTCCCATGCCCTTGCTGGCCTTTTTTCCTGTCTCCACTCCTGTCTCCACTCCGTCTCCACTCGCATTAAAGCAGTCCATCGAACTCTCCTGGGAAAGAGATACATCTTACCTTCGCCCCACCAAATCTTTTCTCAACATCAAATCGAAGTTTTCCTGTCGCATCTACCTTTGAATGAATCTTTCCCTGATCCGCCCAAGCTCTAATGATCTTCTGTGCCGAAGAATACTTTTCCAAAAAATCATTTACAACGCGTCGGATAATATAAATATTTCCTGCGTCCCTTGTGCCAATTTTGGTATTCGAGTATGTGGTACTGAACTTCTCGTGATTTTCTCCCAAGTAATCCATAAACTCCAACCAGGCGCGCTCCGACTCACTCGCCTCAACGAGCTTTATTAACCGGCTGGCGATAGCTGTCCCCATAGATTTGGTCTCAGCTTGCGCTGTCTCGGTATCTAGTCCAAAAACCCAAACGCTGGAGTAGTAATCAGCGGTCATAACGCAGGCTAATGCGTCCAATTGGCTGTCTATTTTATCGTTATACTGCTGCTTTATCCAAACTTTGGCCCGACGGTAGTAATCGATAATGTCACCATGTTGTGCCTTCATAAGCTCGTTCATGAATGCAATTCCCGCGTGGCCATGGCAATTAGGAAGGAGTCCGTATAGCTGTTGGGATAGTTCCTTGTTTTCGGCAAGTGGCCCACCATCCAGTTCAATCGTCCTGGTCATAAGACCGTCCATCGAACTGGCATTGGTCAGAGGTCCTTCGCCAGTGGTTAACACGATTGTTCTCCACGTGTTTAGTTCCTGGAGTCCAACCTTACCACCTCTGCCCCGCCCTTTACCTTCAGCCAGCATGTACAAAGTACCTGATAAGTCCTGCTTCTTCAACTGAGACAATACTTCACGCTCGTTAACCCCTAGCGGTAGATCGGAGAATAGACTAGCCCGACGTTCTAATGCTGTCGATGTATTATCGAAACTGCTAATGATCACGTTCGGATCACCCCATATCGACATAGCCAACCAGAGCACAGCAGTCTTACCGCCCTGAGAATCACCATGGTTGTGGGTGATAAAGTTACGTTGCGAGAGAACCTTCAATAGCGGAGCCGCAAACCCAGCTGCTAAGATAAACCTGGCATTAGAGGAGTAATTTCGAACCTCATTGGCGATGTTGCACCATTCACCTAAGTCTCCTGCAGTTGAAAACCCTTTCAGTGCGTGTTTACTACCCATATCATCAACATCGATCTCCACGCCCGGAGATAACCCAGGGAAGATAAACTCCTTACCTCTCCATCCAAATCTAGAAACCGCCTTTTGAACTGGAATCCACGGATTACAAAATAGGTATTCATCAAAATACTTCGCAAGACATTTTGCACCCTCCGAACTTACGCTAATCCCCTTATCAGCCAGGGCAATGACCTTTCTAGAGTCTACTGCCATCGATCGCGGGATAACGATGTCCCGCCATCGGCTCATGTGTTTGTAAGAAATCTTGATACTCTCGGTTTCTGTATCATCATTGAATAACCGCGCTGTAATGACCACAGGGCATCCGCACGCCCGAATGACTTGGGGACCGAATTCAGTCATCTTAGTAAAATTAATTCCACTGCTCGTGACCTTGTATCCAAATGGAATTTTATCTCCCTGCGTCGGGGAGTCACTTAAATCTTCCTCGGGAAGGTCGGGGAATTCTTTAAATAGTTCCTGAAGTTCTTTTTGTGCCTGCTGCTTAATCGCACGCTCAAGGTCCACGAGGTTTATCGTCCCCTTAAGCTTGTCCTTTGTCTTGGCGTAAAGAGCCGCATCTTGTTTCTTAACGATCGACAAGGCATTCAACATGTCTTCACTGAACACCTTATCCGTACTTGGTATCCCAAGCATATTAACTTTTGCACGAGCTTGATCATTCTTACCCAAAGAGAAGCTGCAAGGAGACTTAACCCCACACCCATTCGCTGGGCACGAAAAGCCGTGGTTCGTCTTGATGTAGTCGCAAGTATGCGGATTCATCTTGAGTGCTTCAGAGAGCCTAAAATCAGTTCCCTTCGGAGTATAGCGTCCTTTGTCTGGTGATGATAACTCGTGACACTTGTCGATCCCATCCGTGCCTCGAACCACGTTGGTCAGCATCGACAGCCATTCACCATATGTTATGGACGATGCGTGGTGTAGGCAATGCTGCAGGAATTGGCAATTGGCGATCATTAAGTCTGAGCTTCCATCAGTCTCTCGACGCTCAAATGATCCGTGATTGTTACCCGTTAACATAGACTTAAAATCTATATCCGGAATAGCATCCTCCAGTTCAGATGGGTCATAACGTAGGCTTTGATCAAACTGTGTAATGTAAACCGGCTGTTTATTACCGAGTTTATGATTAAGCGTACCTGGTACCCGGAGAACGCGGGATAGGTCTGGGGTTGAATCAAATTTCCATCCACGTTCTGATGCGAGCTTATTGATATAAGCCTGTAACCGAATCATAAGGTTAGAGGCTCTAAGATTTTCTTCTTGAGTTTCAAATATCCAAGGTTCTTTAAAAAGCCAGTATAGGTGTAATCCATTACCTGACCATACGACGATGGACGGTTGGAGGAAATCCGGCAGTATACTTATAGCCTCTTTGACTGTTGCTGGTAAATTAGTTTGTTTATGGGCTGGACCAAGTATATCCATGTCGGCCCATGCGGACGTAATAAAAGATACGTCATTAGCATGGAGCCTTTTATCAGCTTCTATCTCATGCGTTGACCCGCCAAGCCCAAAGTACACGTCTCGCTCATCCTGAATTGCATGCGCAGCGTTCGCCATCATGTTTAAATCGTCAACGGGAAACGACCATGTCTTCCTGTCTGGTAATGTCCAAACATAAACATGGTTACCCGATTCTAGATTATCAAATAGTGCTTTTATGAATTTATGCGTATCTGAAGACTGCCCAGAGCCTGAGTATTGCCCTGTATCTTGATCTTGTGCCATTGAACACCGTCTCCTTAGGGTCCTTAATTACTCTCTTGGGATTCAAGTAAAAGTTGAGCTTTCTTAAGCCAACGGTTTTGATTATATTTTCGGACCTTATCCGGATTCTTCTTTCTCCATGCCCTATCATATTCAAGCTTTCTCTTTTATCTTGGCTATGTGGTTGAGCTTATAACGCCACAATCAACAACGATATCCACCATCTCTTTAACCGTTGCTACTATGTCATAGATGTCAGAATACTCCTTTGGCAATTCCTCGATTGCTACCTTGGATAAATCCTTAGCGGTCATCCAGTCTTCGAGCAGTGATAGAAAACTCTCGTACAGTTGACACTCATCGCCGTTATAAGTGGTTAATGAACGAGTCCATATGTCCTTGGGGCACATACAGCATTCACAGTGGTACTCCATTTATTCTCCCCTCCCATTAACTATCTAAGTTGTTATTCTCCGAACTGTGCCGTATGGTTGCTTTACTTCTTCGGTGATCGGCGGGTTTTCTAAAAACTGTGACAAAGAATCGAGATCAATTAAATATCTATTCCCCGCTCTATGACATTTGAGTTTGCCAGACTTTACGAGTTGCCTAAGCCACCACTCTGAAAAGCATGATCCTGGATCCTGCTCTTTTATAGTTTGGATAGCTTGCTTGATTGTTCTCATTTTAGCCATGATGCAACCCCCCTTCTAGTTCAGGCCAGATTTCTATTTCAGTTACCCCAAGAGCTTCTGATATTTTTTTCCTCCAACCAGGATAGGCAAATATTTTCCCGTTTTCCAATCTAGAAATGTCCGCCGGGTTTACATCTGCCCTCTTTGATAATTGAAACTGAGATAACCCCTTAAACTCTCGCATCTCCTTGAGATTATTAGTCATTGTCATTTTACCCAACCCCCTTGCAACTTGCCTTGGTCTTGAGTACATGGTACAATAAATAAGTTATGTAATTCAATTTTTTATACTAACAAATTAACCTAACGAGGTGTAGTTATGAATGATTTTGACAGTTTTTTAGAAAATGTTGAGCAAGACCTAGGATCATTAACTGAAATTAATAAACCAACCTATTATTTTGAAGAATACCAACAAGTTCTATTTAGCGACTCAAGTATTGTCAATAGGAAATTATTGTATCTTGTCGGATCAAAAGCAGTTACTCAGCCAAAAAGCATTGCGTTTAATAAATCAGAACTGCTAATTGACTTGATCAATCTAGGTATGGAATTTGAAAAAAAATACGGCCAGAATGATGAATTTGCCTACGCAAACGAAATAATAAATTTTTGTAAAAAATATGGACATCCCTTTGAGAGTGAATACTTTAGAAAAAACGCCTACAAGGATAAAAACGGAGAATTTCAAAATATTCATAATTATATTGATCTAAGCGGGAGGAAGCCTCCTACCGGCTATAGTGCTTTTGAAGTAAGAGAATTCAGACGACATGTTTTTATGTTGTATGATACTTTTCAGCTATGGTATGGACTTTTCTTTGATGATCTTCGAAGGGTAATAAAATATTCTCATGATCATTCTTTTACTATTGATGCCAGTAACATCGATGAAAAAATTCGCACCTTAAAAGAATTGTTGCCTTTCAAATTGCTTAAATTAAGTGTTTTTCTGAAATACAACGAAAAAAATGATTCTTATTATATTGAACCGCATGCCGGAAACATCTTCGAAGTGGCAAAGTTTCAGTTTGCTATGTTAGTACTCGGGAAAAGTGAAAAAGGCGTAAAGTTTTGCACAACTTGCGGCAATCCTTTTGAATTCACGCATGGTAATACAAAAAACTGTCCGAAATGCGTGAATGAGTATCAAAAGAATCTAATGAGAAAAAGAAGGGCTGAAAAGAAAGGCGGTCGTTAATAATGGCATCCATCGAAAAACGAAGTGGAAACACTTACCGGATCACCGTTTCTCAAGGTTATGACTCAGATGGAAATAAAATTCGGAAGCAAAAAACCATCACTTTAGATCCTGGTTTAACCAAAAAGAAAATTGAAGATGAACTTAATAAACAAGCGGTCCTATTTGAGCGTGAAGTCGAAAATGGAACTTACCTAGACGGATCCAAGTTAACCTTTGCCGAATTTACAGTACGATGGCGTAAAGACTACGCTGAAAAACAATTGGAACCCAAAACGTTTCACCGATATGAAGATATGCTTAATTCAAGGATCCTTCCTGCAATAGGTCACCTCAAACTAGGAAAGCTGCAACCCACCCACCTGCTACAGTTCTATGACAACTTAGGAGAGAGTGGTATCAGGCGTGATGTAAAATATTCTCTCAAGCCTGAATTCAATGATCTAATGAAGCAGAAGAAATTAAGGATAGTAGATCTGAGCAGACTATCCGGTATATCTGACAAGACTATCATGAGAGCACGATCCGGAAACACATTCTCTTCAAAAACCGCAAGCGCATTAAGTTCTGCTCTCGAGGTGAAACTAGAAATACTTTTCCATGTACATGATACTGGGCCGCTATCCGGTCAGAGTGTTAAGCACCATCACCGGCTCATCAGTTCAATCTTGACATGTGCGGTCCAATGGCAGTGTATTTTAAGTAATCCTGCCGAACGCGTAAAGCCTCCGAAAGTTGACAAGAATGAAGCGGCACATTTTGAGGAAGACATGACGGAGTACATGCTTTCTTTACTCGATGATGAGCCACTCAAGTACAAAACAATGGTATATGTGGCTGTTTACTCAGGTAGCCGCCTTGGTGAGGTGTCCGGCCTTGAATGGTCAGATATTGACTTTGAGAAAAACCTTTTGCAAGTTTGTCGAGCTTCACAATATATACCCGGCAAGGGGATTTTTACTAAGGGTCCTAAGAATGAAAGTAGTAAGCGAATTATTACAATGCCAGCGTTGGTTATGGATCTCTTAAAGCAATATAAAGCATGGCAGAATGAAGAACGCCTTAAGTGTGGAGATCTTTGGGAGGATCAGAACCGTTTATTCACTAAATGGAATGGTAAACCTATCTTTCCAACAACTCCTTCAACCTGGTACCGTAAATTTAGACGAAAGCATAATCTACCTGACGTAAAATTCCACGGTCTGAGGCATACGAACGCCTCCCTGCTTATCGGCCAAGGAGTGGACGTTCAGACAGTCGCCAAGAGGCTTGGTCACACCAAGGCGACAACCACCACAAGTATATATAGCCATTTTCTAAAAAGGCCTGATCAGGAAGCGGCCGACAAGCTTCAAAACCTTTTCAAGAAGAATCCAATTGCTAAGCCGAAAGAAGCATAAATAATAGCGCCTGAGTTAAATCTCAGACGCTTTTTATGTCTAAATAATTGGGGACTATTTGGGGACTATTAACACGAAAAACGACGAAAGAACACGCTATGTTAGGTTATGGTAAAATGGACAGGCCCTGTAATACCAGCTGTTTCAGCATTTTACAACAAGTTAGAAAATGATAAATCGCTCACTCCAAAACCGTCAGTGGGAGTTCGACTCTCTCATCCCCTGCCAAACTCACCAAGGCTTTGAGCCTTTTTCTTTTTGCCCATTTCAGGTTTTGGACAGATTTATTTTATAGGCTCTTCGATAGGGCTTATTTGGTTATTTCATTTTAAGTTGCTTCTTATCAAGTTTACCCAATGATGTATAAGGCAAATAATTAACGAAGGCTATTTCTTTTGGCATCTGGAATCTCGCAATTCTATAGGTAAGCCATTCTAAAAGTTCCTTTTCTGTGAGATCAGCATTTTTATTTGGAAGTACATAGGCCTTCAACCGTTGCCCAAAGCCTTCATCATTAATCCCAATAACTGCTGCATCCTCTACTTGAGGGTGATTTATTAATGCCTGCTCAATTTCAACCGGATAAACGTTTTCACCAGCTGAAACAACCATATCGTCCACCCGTCCACATAAAAAGTAATACCCTTTACAGTCTCGATAACCCAAATCCCCTGTTTCAATCCAAGAACTTTTACTGTTTTTCATTGACCATTTATTTTCAATGCATAATTGACCTACGTTGCCAAAGTTCACTTCATTCTTATTTTCATCCAGTCATCTATTTCTATTTAACCCCATCTTTTAATAAACTTTTTAGTGATATTACACACTTCTACTCAAACAATAATGCGCCCATATTTTTCCAAGATAGCCTAATCACCTCACAAGTTTCTCGCTGAGTAAGGGAAAATCTGTAACTATCTACACTAATTAATATCCAGAATTATAAATATCGAACATTTACGGACATGCTGAATAGAATATATTAATAAAACCTCTCATTCTTCTGCAGATCTAAATGAGGGGGTGAGAGAATGCTTTTAGGCTTTTTAGGTATTTTGGTGGCGTTATTAATCATCATAGCTCTATTGTTAATCATTATCAAAAAAATTTAGAGGCTCTTAGCCAGTAAAAGTTGGCCTGGGTATTTAAACCCAACCTTTCTTTAAACTTGCCTCTGCTCGCGCAATATTAAGGGCTCAACCGTTTTAGCAAAAAAACAGGTTGAGCCCTTTACATCTACATTAATCCATTTTACACTCAATTAAATTCTGCTCTCCGCTTAAAACCATCGTCAACTTACGTTCCACTAACTCATTCTCTAAGTCTAACAGTGGGGTTTTAGCTCCCTCAGACTTGTTTTCAAGATTTTCTACGGCTACTGAAAGCATAAGTTTAATTCGATTGAGTTGATTAACTTCGCTTGCTCCCGGGTCATAATCAATAGCTGCTATATTCGCTTTAGGGTAAGATCTTCTAATTTCCCTAACCATCCCTTTTCCCGTAATATGATTAGGTAAGCAGGCAAAGGGTTGTAAACAAACAATGTTATTAACGCCGCTGCGAATTAACTCAACCATCTCTCCAGTAAGAAACCAGCCTTCACCACACTGATTGGCAAGAGAGAGATGGTTTTCAGCGTACTTGGCAATTTCTTCGATAGGTTTTGGAGCTTCAAACCGTTTACTGGCTTTAAGTGCCTTCTTCATCTCCTTACGATAAGATTCAATTCTATTAATCGAAAAGTATCCAGACACCATCTCCCAAAAACTTCCGGATAGTTTCTCGTATTTAATGCGATTATCAAAAGCACCATACAAGAGAAAGTCAGTAAGGTCAGGAACTACAGCCTCTGCTCCTTCAGCTTCTAACAGTTCAACGACATTGTTATTTGCTGTCGGATGAAACTTAACCAAAATTTCACCAACAACTCCAACCTTCGGTTTGACTAAGTCCTCGTAAAGTTCCAGGCTATCAAAATCTGCTACGATTTGACGAATATTCTCTTCGTGTTCTCTTTTATTTCCACTCTTTAATGATTCTTGACATCTCTCAACCCAATAGTCATATAAGAGATTAGCTGAACCCGGAAACTTCTCATAAGGTCGCACTCTATACAGGACTCTCATCAAAAGATCACCATAGACCAGCCCCCGCATTATCTTATTAAACATAGGAACAGTAAATTTGAAACCGGGATTGGTCTCTAAACTGGATGAATTTCCCGTATTTAAGGCAATGACAGGAACTTGTTCCATATTCGCATCTTTTAACGCTTTTCTGATAAACGAAATATAATTTGTTGCTCGACAACCACCACCCGTTTGAGTCATTATGATTGAGGTGTTATTAATATCATAAACTCCGGATTTCAACGCCTTCATCAGTTGACCAACGACAATAATAGCTGGATAGCAAGCGTCATTATGAACATACCTTAAGCCTTCGTCGACAGCAGACTTATCCACTGAGGGCAGAAATTCTATACTGTAACCAGAATCTTCAAACGCCGTCTTAAAGAACTGAAAATGAATCGGGGACATTTGGGGAGCTAAAATTGTGTGAGTTTTCTTCATTTCCTTAGTAAATATGGCTCTTGCTGGATAATTATATATTCTTTTAGGAGTGAAGTTTCTCTTATCTCGTTCTTTTATTGCGGCGATCAAAGAGCGCAGACGTATCCTTGCAGCTCCCAAATTATTTATTTCATCAATTTTTAAGACCGTATAAATCTTCCCGAATGTTTCGAGTAACTCTTTAATTTGATCAGTAGTCACTGCATCAAGTCCGCACCCAAAGGAATTCAATTGAATTAGTTCTAAATCCCCCTGTTCTGCTACATAACTTGCCGCATTATATTCTCTTGTATGGTACACCCATTGATCAACAACACGCATTGGCCTTTGGACTTTGCCCAGATGTTGAATCGCGTCTTCAGATAGAACAGCAAAACCATAGGAATTTATCATCTCTGGTATACCGTGGTTAATTTCAGGATCAATATGATAAGGCCTTCCCACGAGGACAATTCCCTTGATCTTATTTTTTCGAATATAATTTAGAGTTTCCTCTCCTTTTGTTCTTACATCGACCTTATAACGATCAAGTTCAGCATATGCTTTATCTAGCGCCTGAGCTAGCTCATGCTTTGGTATTCCCTCAGGTTTTAACTCTTCCATTAGTCGTTTTAGCATTCTGCGAGGCATATCCAATGGCAGGAAAGGGTGATAAAACGTGACTTGTGATTCTCGCAAACTGTCCATATTTGCATTAATTGTCTCCGGGTAGGAGGTAACAATAGGACAGTTGTAATGGTTGTCAGCCTCTTTATCTTCTTGTCTTGCATAAGGAATGCAGGGATAAAAAAGTTTATTAATCCCTTTATTAATTAAGTCAACCAGATGCCCATGCGCAAGCTTGGCAGGATAACAAGCAGAATCAGAAGGGATTGTGTCCATTCCTTGCTCATAAATCTTATTTGAGGAACGACCCGAGATTATCACTTGATAACCTAGCTCTGTAAAAAGGGTGAACCAGAAAGGATAGTCCTCATAAATGTTTAAAACTCTCGGAATGCCAATGGTTCCTCTCGTTGCTTTGTCTTTGGCTAAGGGTTTATAGTTAAAAGCCCTTTGGTATTTGTATTCGTAAAGATTTGGGATATCACTTTTGACGAGGTCTTTTCCCAGTCCTCGTTCGCATCGGTTTCCCGAAATATATTCATTTCCACCTGAGAATTGTTTAATGCTTACTAAGCAATTATTTCCACATAAACCGCAACGCTTCATCGTAGTCTCAGTTGTAAAATTGAACAAATCAGCTCCTTGAACAAGACTTGTTTGATACCCAAATTCATATAGATCCTTAGCAATTAATGCTGCACCAAAAGCACCCATTATGCCTGCAATATCTGGTCGGACTACTTCTCTTTTGGTTATTTTCTCAAAGGCCCGAAGGACGGCATTATTATAAAAGGTTCCTCCTTGGACAACAATTTTTTCCCCTAGTTCTTCGACATTTCTCAATCGAATGACTTTATAAAGTGCGTTCTTGATAACTGAAATGGAGATTCCTGCAGAAATATCGCTTATCTCAGCGCCTTCTTTCTGCGCCTGTTTTACTTTAGAGTTCATGAATACCGTACATCGTGTCCCAAGGTCCACAGGATGCCTGGACCCTTCGCTCAATCGGGCAAATTCTTTGACATCCATGTTTAATGAGTTTGCAAAAGTTTCCACAAAAGATCCACAGCCTGAAGAACAGGCTTCATTTAATGTAATGGATTCTATAACCCCATCACGGATCACTAAGCTTTTCATGTCCTGTCCGCCAATATCAAGAACAAAATCGACTCCTGGTTGAAAAAAGTTAGCTGCTGTGTAATGAGCGACGGTTTCAATTTCTCCAATGTCCACTCTGAGGGCCGCTTTAATAAGATGTTCCCCATATCCAGTAACGGCAGAATTTACGATCCTTATACCCTTATTTAGTTTTTCATATAAACTTTTCAAGGCCGCGATGGTAGACTCTAAGGGTTTACCCATGTTGCTGCCATAATAGGAATACAATAAGCTTCCAGCTTTATCGACAAGGGCAATCTTTGTGGTAGTCGAACCGGCATCAATTCCGAGAAAGGCATCTCCTTCGTAATTATCAAGTTCCACTCGATTGACTTTATGCACAGCATGTCGCTTCTCAAATTCGTTATATTCCTCTTCACTTGCAAATAAAACTTCCAACTCTTCATTCTCAGAATTATCGACCTTTAGGATCTCAGGTACTTTATCGTACAACTTCTGAAGGGTGATAGGCGCCATTTCACCAAAAGACAGTGCCGCTCCGATTGCCACAAAAAATTGGGAGTTCTCAGGAAATATGACATTCTTGTTCTCTAGCTTTAGAGTTTCAATAAAGCGATGTCTCAGCTCCGACATAAAATGAAGAGGCCCGCCTAAAAATGCTACATTTCCTTTAATAGGCCGTCCCTGAGCCAGGCCGCTTATCGTCTGATTTACAACGGCCTGAAAAACAGACACCGCAATGTCTTCCTTGGCAGCCCCTTCATTTAATAAGGGCTGAATATCAGTCTTTGCGAACACTCCACATCTAGAAGCTATTGGATAAATGTGATGATAGTTTTTAGCTAATTCATTTAAGCCCAAGGCATCTGTTTGCAATAGGGAAGCCATCTGATCGATAAATGCTCCGGTGCCCCCGGCACACGTTCCATTCATTCGTTGCTCAATGGATTCTCCAAGAAAAGTAATCTTGGCATCTTCACCGCCAAGTTCAATGGCAGTGTCCGTATTGGGAATAACAAGCTTTATGGCATTCGTACACGCAATCACTTCTTGAATAAAAGGTATCTCCAGAGTTTGAGAAATATTATACCCACCAGATCCAGTAACCATCAGGGTCAATAAATGTCCCTGTATAATAGCTCTGGCATCATCAAGTACTTTAATAACCGTATTTCGAATGTTAGAGAAGTGCCTTAAATACTTCTTGTAAATAATATTTTTGTCCTTATCTAAAACAACTATTTTTACAGTTGTAGAACCAATGTCCAAACCAATATTTAAAACTCTGCTACTCATTTTTTTCCTCCACTATGCACAACGTTTTTGAAAATTCGGCTCGCTCTATCATTCAGGTCTGGCTATGGATGGTTAGATTGGTAATGGCGAGAATTATCTATAACAAGCTTATGCCTTTTGTAAATATTTTAATATAATTAGAAATACATGTCTGAATATCAGTATCAAACGTAAGTTTGTTCATGACTAAAGATGTGAAAAATAGGCCGAAACTGGTTGTTAAAAAATTCACAGCTAATGTTTCTGGATTTTCAATGATGGCCCCTCGATTCCTCATTTCTTCGAAATAACGGTTTAAAAGTTTCTTAAACTCATTCGGGAACTTATATAATACAGCTTCAAAATGAGGATTTAATTCTTCGTTTTTTAAATGCATTAGAATAATTTTTCGGTTTTTATATAAAACATCTTGGTAGGAAGAACAAATTTTATTCAAATCTCTTTCTAAATCCCATTCTAAGCTTTCAAATAATGCTTTAAATTGAGGAGAAAAAACAAATTTATCCAAGGACCTTTCAAATAAATTATGTTTACTTTCAAAGTGCCTAAAAAGAGTCATTTGGCTTACGCCAGCTTCTTTAGCTATTTCTTTAGTAGTAACAGCAGTGTACCCTTTTTGCGAGAAGAGGACAATTGAAGCATTTATTATTTTTTCTTCCGTAGTGCACATAGTCCTTCTCCAATCACTCTACTTTCATCATGTTAGTTCTTACTAACATCATCTATTTTATCATTCTCCCTACATAACTTCAATCCAACATCATGGCACTATTTCCTATATTTGTATTCATCCTCTTACAGAAAAGATTCTAGATACGGAAAACAATTATACAACTTGTAATAATTTGTCTCTATAGCGAAAAATGGCCCTGTCCCTTAGAAAAGACAACTACTTTATTCAAAATGTATTCTCAATAGAAATAGGGGCTGTAATCTTTTACAGCCCCTATTTCTATGACCAGCGCATTCAGTGCACCTAATACGGCCGCAGACGATTAAAGCCTGGCAACCACCAAAGTTTTCTAACGATTATTCGCTATTTTCAATTGACTGACTAATGTCTCGCTTATTTTGCTTGGAACTTCTTCATAGCGCAGGAAATCCATAGTGAATGAACCTTTCCCTTGAGTTAAACTTCTTAAATCTATAGCATAACGCATCATTTCGGCCTGTGGTACGTGTGCCCGTATGGATGGGTTTTTTCCGCTGGCATCCATCCCTAAAACTTTTCCCCGTTTTCCATTAAGGTCCGCAATTACATCTCCCATGAAGACTTCAGGAACTCTCACTTCTATTTCAACAACTGGTTCAAGCAAGGTGGGTTTTGCTAACTCTACCCCTTTGCGAAAAGCCATGATCGCTGCAAGTTTAAAGGCCATTTCTGAAGAATCAACAGCATGATACGAGCCGTCACAAAGAGTAACTTTAATGTCTGTTACCGGATATCCTACCATAGTTCCTTCTGACATAGCCTCACGAATTCCCTTTTCGACTGCTGGAATGTATTGCTTCGGTACAGACCCTCCAAAGATCGACTCAGCAAACTCAAAGTCACTGCCTTCAGATGGTTCTATGTTAATCCATACATGCCCGTATTGACCATGTCCGCCCGTTTGCTTCTTGTGTTTACCTTCTACCTTAACTGCTTTACGAATAGTCTCACGATAAGGCACGCGAGGAACTTTTAAGGTCACATCAACTCCAAATTTCCGGGTTAGCTTTTCCTGGAGAATCTCAAGTTGCATTTCTCCCAGCCCTGTTAAAATTAGTTCTTTAGTCTCAGTGTTTTTACTGATCCTAATTGTAGGATCTTCCTCAAGCAAACGCGTTAACGCACTGCTAAGCTTATCTTCATCCCCTTTAGTCTTCGCTTGAATAGCTACTGATAGCGCAGGGATCGGAAAGTCTATCCCCTCAAGCTCGATAGGATGATCTTTTGCACATAGTGTGTCCCCTGATTTTACCTCTTGCAGTTTTGCAATAACTGCAATATCTCCCGCTAACACAGATCCAACAGGCTCCTGGATTTTACCTCTCAAATAAAAAGGTTGCCCAATCTTTTCCTCTGATTCGCGACTTGAATTATAGACCAATGATTCAGCAGTAAATTTTCCTCCGTAAACGCGAAGGAAAGACATTTTCCCAACATAAGGATCTGTTAGCGTTTTAAAGACAAGAGCCGCTTTATCTTGAATTGTTTCCGGGGGGGGAGCGAATTTTACCAAGAAATCCATAATCTTTGAAATCCCGATATTTTTATTTGCAGAACCGCAGAGCACTGGAATAATAAGATTTTGCCTTAATGCTTCCTTCAAGGCAGTTTGCAGATCTGCCTCATTTAATCCTTCCCCTTCAAGATACTTCATTAATATTTCATCATCTGCTTCCGCAACTGCTTCAGCTAATTGTTCTCTTAAAAAATCGGTTTCCTCCCTGTACTCGACTGGAACCTCCTTGACAGAATACTTCCCACTTCCATCTGGGTCATAGTCGTAGGCTTTATTTTCGAGAATATCGATTAACCCTTTAAAACTTGATTCCTGCCCCATAGGAAGTTGTAGAGGAACCAGCCTTGCTTCAGGATAGGCATCTTTTAGCTGATCCACCACCTTATGGAAATTGGCATTCTTTCGATCTAATTTATTAATAACAATAATCTTAGGGAGTTTTTGTTCCTCCATAATATTCCACGTAATTTCCGATTGGACTTCAAGCCCTGCTATCCCGCAAAGTACGAGAACTCCGCTCTCAACGACACGTAAACCACTCTTAACTTCTCCTAAAAAGTCTAAGTATCCCGGGCTATCGAGAATATTGACTTTAACTCCTTGCCACTCAAACGGAGTAAGACTCGTACTAATCGACACTTTGTGTTTAACTTCTTCGGGCAGATAATCTGAGACTGTGTTTCCTTCAGAAACTTTGCCAATACGATTGATCGCACCTGAATTAAATAGAAAGGTTTCCGCCATGGAAGTCTTTCCTGCACCACCATGCCCAACTAGACAGACGTTGCGAAGTTGATTTGTGTCATAGGTTTTCAAGACGATTCCTCCTTGATTTGTTATTTAAGAAAAAGGACCGAGCCTTTTTACTTGCAACAGATTACCGGAGTTTCTATGTCTAGATCCTAGATTAGTACTAATTTATTGATTAGAGTGGGTCAAGTATTCTCAAGTTTGGAATATTAATTTATTTTTTCGTACGTGCCCCATACCTGTGGCTGTTTATTGAGGATCATACATTTGCCTTTGGCCCAGACAGAATCGACCTGCAGGTCTTCATCAAGCACTACCAGGTCAGCGTCATAGCCTGCGCGAATCATCCCTTTGTTTGTAAGGCGCAGTACGTTTGCTGCATTGGCTGTAATTGTACGCAAGGCTGCCTCCAAAGGAATTTCGTGTTGCATGACTGAACTTCTAATATCACGCCATAAAACTTCTACTGAACCGACTCCCATGCCAATAAGTATGCCTGCTTCGTTGTATCTAGGCATACCTCCATTCCCGTCTGAGGTTACGGTGATCCTATCATTAAGAAGTTGCCGTTGGTACAACATTTTTAAGACTGACGGCACCTGCAATTCAACTGGAAAATCGTCACACCCTGCCGTGAGATCGATATGCCCTCCTGCTAAAAGAAACTGAATCCCTTGTTCTAGTAAAGTATGAGTTCGATTAATATGAGTGGGTATAAATTGAGTAATAGGGATATCTGTTTTATCTAATATTTCCCATATAGGTTGTAAACCTTGTTTCCCCTCTCCTAGATGAACGTGAACGACTCCTGCTTTTCCTCCGAGCATTCCGCCAACTCTAGCTTCTGCCGCTAAATGCTCAAGTTCACTGATTTGAGGTTGTGCCGAACGATGATCAGAAATAGCTATTTCCCCGGCACCAATGACCTTTGAAATCAAGACTAGGTCTTGTTCTAAGGTTGGCAAAAGTGTTCTCATGGGAACTCGGTAGCCCCCACTATAGATATAGGTGCTTATTCCCTCTTCCTGGAGTGCATTAGCTTTAACCAAAAGCTCTGACATAGAGCGTGATACGGAATCTGTCCCCAGACAACCAACGACGGTTGTTGTTCCAGCACGAGTTATTTGAGAAAGTTGAAGTTCCGGAGTACGCGAAGCAGGTCCCGCTTCGCCCCCTCCTCCACATATATGTACATGAGCATCTATAAAACCTGGGACCAGTGTCTTACCTTGAAGGTCGATTACTTCCCCTTCTGCAAAATCAGGCAGTCTCAGATTTTTACCGACTGCAGCAATGCTAATTCCAACAATCAACAAGTTCGAATCATCAGTATACTCAGGACAGTAAATTTTGGCGTTCTTAAGAAGTACCCACACTTTTACCTCTCCCCTCACGAGGTATAATGCCCCAATCCTGGTTCAATATTCCATGCATTTAACATTTCTTCATCGTGGGCCAAAATCCTTTATGCCTAGTAATCACTCCGAAAATTTCCTAAGCATTTCTTTTTTTCCGCAAGCATATGGTTATATATAACTCAGATTAGGGAGGGTTACATGGCGAGAAGGACCTTTGTCTACGGTGCAGTTATACTTTTAGGAGCAAATTTGTTAAACCGCCTGTTGGGCTTCGCCTACCAATATTTAATAATGATAAATATTGGAGGTGAAGCCTATGGTTTGTTTAATATGGTATTTCCTATGTACATGATGGCTCTTGTTGTTACAACAGCGGGTATTCCACTCGCAATTGCCAAAATGGTTTCCGAAGAAGTATCTCTTGGACGTATTTCTGATGCCCAATCCATCTTCCGTTTAGCCCTTTGGCTCCTCAGCATTTCAGGAGCCTTCGTATCAATTTCTCTCTATTTCCTTTCCCCTTATATAGCTCACAAGATCTTTTCTGACCCAAGAGTGATTAACGTCTTTCTCATATGCACTCCTGCAATTTTTATCGTTTCTGTATCATCAGTCTTCCGGGGATATTTTCAAGGTTTACAGAATATGGTTCCCACGGCTGTAAGCCAAATTTGCGAACAGATAATTCGAGTGGCAGTCGGATATGCGGCAGCTCTTAGACTTTTGAATTATGGTGTAGAATGGGCTGCAGCAGGATTAGCACTAGGCATGTTAGCTGGCGAATTCGTCGGATTGATCGCTATTATTATCCAATATTGGAGGGCAAAACTTAAAGTCACACGAGACAATCAGGCAAGAACTTTTTCCTCACGCCAAATATTAATCAAATTATGGAAATTAGCTTCGCCTGTTACCGTTGGAAGACTGCTGTCTACGGGTTTGTCTTCATTAGATGCAATAATCATCCCTCTTCGTCTTCAAGTAGCGGGATATTCTGCACGAGAAGCAGTAACCTTATTTGGACAGCTTGGTGGTTCTGCTTTTACACTGCTTACCTTTCCCAGTGTCTTTACATTTGCCTTAGCAACCTCACTGGTACCTGCCATATCTGAAGCAACCGTAAGACGACAATTAAACGTCGTCCGAGCACGCAGCGCTGAAGCCATTCGTTTAACGATCTTAATTGGAATTCCTTGCCTTATTATTCTCTTTTATTTTGCTCGTCCATTGACCGCGTTTTTCAAGAGTTCAGAAATTGCACCAATCTTGCGTGTGTTAGCTTTTGGAGGGATATTTTCTTACGTACAACAAACCACAACGGGAATTTTGCAAGGAATCGGAAAAGTTCATCTTCCAGTTGTCCATTCCATCATTGGGGCTGTCATTCGCATCCCCTTGCTCATCTACCTTACAGGTCTCCCCCATTGGGGTCTGCGTGGAACTGCATGGGCATATGCATTTGGTTATTTTATAATGGCTGTCTTAAATATCGCGGCAATTTCAAGGTACACGGGAATGCCTTTAGATCTTCAACGATTTGTTCTCCAACCAGTTTTTGGCGGAGTAGGTATGCTTCTCATATTTCAATTTTTGGATCCGTTCTTTAGCAGCCATCCTTTAGGGTATCCCATTGAATTTTTAGTTGGAATAGTCGTTTATGGTACAATTCTATTATTTAATGGCGGCGTCACCTTTGCCGATCTAAGACGACTGCCATGGATCGGAAAGTTTCTTCCGCCCTAAAATTTATTCCACAATCGACGAATTTGGTTTCCCCATTGCCAATAAGATAAAACAAATGTCACAAGAACAACTAATAATGCCAAAATCTTGTAAACAAAATATACTTTTATGACAGTTAAAAAAACCATTCCGAGTCCTAATATAGCAGGAATTGTTAATAATTTAAATATTGAACGTTTATCCTTCTTATTTCGGAATCCTGGATAGGAGAAAACGATCGCAAATAATATAAAATAAAATATAAACGTGCCAATTATCATTTAAGCTTCCTCCATTAGTAAAAACACAATAACTATCCATTATTTATGCACTATAAACATTGAAGCATATGTGAATACTACAATTGTGTCAGTAGATAGAGTTGAGAGGAGATGTGTTTATGAGTCGCAGAAATAGAAATAGTGGAATTTTACCGGAATCGGTGTTGGAGCAATTCAAATGGGAAGTTGCAGATGAACTAGGTATAAGCTCAAAAATTAAGAGTCAAGGTTGGGAAAACATGACCTCTCGAGAATGCGGTCATGTCGGAGGACGAATTGGTGGAAGCATGGTTAAAACCATGATCCGCAGAGCAAAAGAATCCTTAAATGAGACTTCCTTATAATCAATAGGTAAAGGAGTACAGAAATAATCTGTACTCCTTTAATTATACCCCGTTATCGAGCAAACTGTTGGATGTGTTAAAATATTTTTTCCAAGGTTCAATCCCTTTAAAATCCGTCAAATCACTATGCATTGGAGTAATCGAAATAAAATCTTCTTGGATCGCTCTTAAATCCGTATCATCTTCAAGATCTTCTGCCCTATTGCCACATTGCCAATAATAAGCACGCCCATGAGGATCAACTCTTCGCTCAAACACATTGTCATAAATAGCCTTACCAAGTCTTGTCACTTTAACTCCAGCCCACTTAGACTGAGGTTTGCCCGGAAAGTTTATATTCAATAAGCCTTTCTTATGACACTTAATGATATAATCTAAATGCTTTGCTAAATAGACTGCAGACGGTTCGAAATCCGTAAATTGATAGTTTGCTAAAGAAACAGCTAATGAAGGAACGCCCAGTATTACTCCTTCCATGGCCGCTGAAACTGTTCCAGAGTAAAAAACATCTGTTCCTAAGTTAGAGCCTTGGTTAATTCCCGAAATAAGCAGATCCGGCTTATTAATAAGCCCTCCTTGGATAGCAAGTTTAACACAATCAGAAGGCGTACCGCTAACGGCAAATCCCTTTTGATGGCTGTCAAGATCATGTTCTGTTACAAACAAAGGATGAAACAAGGTTATAGAGTGGCCCGTGGCAGAACGCTCACTTTCTGGAGCAACAATACTAATATCATGCTCTGTCAGGGATCGAAGTGAACGATATAATGTTTGAATACCAGAGGCATGATATCCATCATCATTTGTCAGTAAAATATGCATATAATTCCTCCGATTATTCTACTTCGTAAACAGAAATAACCATTTTATCTTCTTTTTTAGTTAACCCAAACATTAAGTGATGTCCCTTGAGGTTTTTATTTAAAAAATCAACCACTTTATATAGTTCACCATTCACACTTAAGCGTTGTGAGGCAATAAGTTCTATCTTTCCTTGACGATCAGACGGGTTTATATTGTCATTCACCCAAAATTACCTCTTTCTTAGCGTCTGTGTCCCTGAATTAATGAAAATGCTTCCGATCTAGTGATAGGGTTTGTCTTAAATATCCCACGTACGGCAGACGTTAATGTTTGTGATCCTGCTTTCTTAACCCCTCGCATAGTCATACACATATGCTCTGCTTCAATAACCACCAAAACGCCCAGCGGGGCAAGTTTTGCCATAATAGCATCTGCGATCTCAGACGTTAAACGTTCTTGAAGTTGTGGTCTGCGTGCAAACCCTTCAACTACACGAGCGAATTTTGATAAACCTGTTATCTTACCTTTTCTCGGGATATAAGCGACATGGGCCTTGCCGTAAAATGGGACAAGGTGATGTTCGCACATGGAATAAACCGGTATATCCTTCACGATAACCATCTCTTCGTGTTCTTCTGAAAATTGAACATTCAAATGATAACCAGGGTCTTCATGTAAACCGCTAAATACTTCAGCATACATTTTAGCCACACGCTTTGGTGTATCCCGTAACCCTTCGCGTTCAGGATCTTCCCCAATAGCTTCTAAAATCATGTAAACAGCTTGCTCAATCTTTTGTAAATCCATCCCCATAATTCTTTTCTCCTTTACTCTATATGGTCCTTCATTAGATTTAACTTAACTATAGTTGTCCCATAAATACATGTGTTTGAGGAATAACTCTTACGTTAGTAAGTTTCTTAAGAAAAAAACTTTGCCATTCTAGAAGTTGATAAGGTTTAGGGGTATTTATCTCATTTGTTGCTGTTACTGGTTGTAAGATTGTTGGGAGCAGAGGATCTACCGCCACAATTAAATCACGAGCGTACTGGAGTTCCGTAAGACTGGTTTCTTGATGAACAACAATTTTGACAAAGACTTCTTTTTGAAGACTGGAGCGCAGAAAAGACTCATGAACATCCCAGAAGCTTTGACCATCAAATGGCAGCTTAATATCCATACTTATTATATCAACCCAAGGTAGGATCTTATGAAGCTGCTCAGGTAATGTTCCATTAGTTTCAAGGTATATCTTAATGCCTTTCTCTCTCAAAAAAGGTAAGATTGCTCGTAATTCGTTAACCCACAAAAGTGGCTCCCCTCCTGTGATACTCAAAGAATGATGAAGAGAAAAATCATAAATTTGCAACAACTTTATAAGTTTTTCAATTGGAACAGGGTTTTCAGACATGTTAAAAACTCCCGACCCTGCTTCCGTCTCCATGCGCAATTGTTGGGGTGCTGTTGTCACCGTATCACAATATGGACACCTTAAATTACAGTTTGGCAAGCGAAGAAAAATTTGCCTTACTCCAACATAAGGGCCTTCCCCTTGAATTGAAGAGAATATTTCCGTAACTGGCAACTTAAGCATTACGAAACCCCTCGCACTTTACAACGCGCAAGACGCATAGAAAGAACCTCATCACAATAATGTTTGGCAACGCTCTCTCCAAATCCTAATACATCTTGAATCCGGAAATCACCTAAGCCTATGGTTGGAATGGGTGTATTCAGCTTGGAAACATTAAGCCCGCAATGAATCATACTAGACACTGGTGAAAGGGTGCTAATACTTACAGAAAGCTTTTTATCTTCTTCATAAAGATCATCCCCACTCCGACTTAGGGTCTTCACCCCAAATTTTTCAAGTTCTTCCTTGATTGTAGCGATGAGCAGGCGTTGCCGAATAATTGCCTTTTCTAAATCCATATCAAAATGTTCTACAATAAAATGCAACATGTCTTCGCTGTAAATCCAATCCTTAGCCAAGACATCCTCCATGTCTACCATCTCGTTTTGCTCTACACGGCAGGAGCCACGGAATACACTTATACTGTCCCCCATTAAACCAAAATTTTTATAGGCAAATAAAGACTGAAGTTGGCTGCCATCGTAATTTAGGAGTTTGTGCTCTATAAAGTATTTCATTAAAATTCCCTCTCTTCTGGGTCTCTGGTCAGATCTTTAAAAACTATTATTTATGATCTATTTCAAATAATTCTCTTACCAGTTCTTCTGCATCGTTCTTAAGCAGGGCTCGTTTTAAACGTTGACAACTCTCACACTGTCCACAAACTTTATTTCCACTTTCGTAACAGCTCCAAATATAGTGAAATGGAACGTTCAAGCGCAACCCTTCTCTAACAATTTCCTTTTTTTCGTAAACCGAAGTAGGGCTGACAACGGTCACATTATTTTGCGTAGAAAAGGTCAAACATCGGTTTACAGCTTTAATAAATTCCAGGGAGTTATCCGGAAAGGTTGCAGCCTCTTCCCTGTTAAAACCAGTGATTATAACTGGGTGGTCGCCCATATTTTCGCCAAAAACAGCCGCAATATTCAGAAATAAACCATTGCGATTGGGAACCCATACCTGACGTGCACTTTCTAACGCCTGGCCTTGAAGATCATCTAGTTTGTTATATTCTATCAAGGGCAAATTTTCAGAACGATTAACAAGAGCGGAGTGAGTCTGATCCTGCAAAAAAGGTATTGGAATAACCTGATGCGCAATGTTATAGTACTCTGCAATCTTTCGCGAAGCAGAGATTTCATTCCTGCTTGCCCTTTGTCCATAGTCGATGGTAAGTGCTAAATCAATACTGTCCTTTTCCAAATAGAGCGCTAAGGCAACAGTTGAATCTAAACCACCTGAAAGCAAAACTATTCCCGCCATTTTTTAATCCTCCTTAAAAATGGCCCATGTATCAGGGGATTCAAAGACTTTTACCCACGCCAAGCGCTTATCCTCTAAGACCAAATCCCTTTTGAATTCCAAAAACAAAAACTGGGCTAGGTTTTCTGCTGTAGGATTGACTCCTTCAGGACCAAAAGAAGTTAAGTTATTTAACAAACCATGATCCAGTGATTTAAGCGTTTTACGTATGCTCTGCTTAACTTCCTTAAAATCTATCAACATCCCTAAATGATCCAATTGTTTACCGGCGATACAAACCTCTACATCCCATCGATGACCATGTAAATTAGAACAATCACCATCATAATCCCTGATAAAATGAGCAGCATCAAAGTGCGCTCGAACACATACCTGAAACATTTCGCGCTCCTTATTAGACAAATTACATTCTATTTTACCATTATTATTTACAAAAGAAAAATGAAATATCAAAAAATATACTGTTGCCATCATCGCCGTCGATTTTGAGCTGATACACAGCTGAACTTTCTGATTGATACGAGAAAAGAGAAGGGTCTCTCCCTTCTCTTTTATGCTAGCTTCAATGCCTTATTAAAGCAGTCTATTGCAACCTCTGATTGGTCAATTTGGTCATAAATATTTCCCAACAAAGCCCAACCTGCTGAATGATTTGGATCAATTTTAAGAAGTTGATTTATTAAATCTATACCTTCTTGCCAATTTCCTTTACGCGTAAGGCAAACACTTAAATTGTATAGAATTAGCGGATGATCTGGTGTCAACTCTAACGCTTCTCGATAATACTCAGATGCTTTTCTTGTCCGTCCCTGATGAACTAAGGTAAAAGCCAAATTATTAAGCAGTATCGGGTCCTTAGGATAGATGTTTTTGGCTCGTTCCAACAAGGTCAGAGCTTCTTGGGAACGGCCCAGGTTTTGATAGACAGCTGCCAGATTACTTAAACTGTCATAATGATCGGGTTCATACTTTAAGGTGTATTTGTAATATTGAATTCCTTTCTTAATCTCACCATTCTGAACATAACAGTAAGCCAGTCTGGCGGCCAAGTCTGGGGTTCCTCCATAACGAAGTGCTCTTTCATAACTGTTACAGGCGTCTTTTAACTGTTCTAGAAGTAAATGCATCTCTGCTTTCATTTCCCAATACAAGAATTCACGGGGCCGAAGTTGACAACATCCTTGAAAACACCTTAAAGCCTCGTGATATTCCTCGTGAAAAGAGTAAATCATTCCCAGCCGATAGTTTGTTTCTGCATTTTGGGGTGCGGCTCTCATGGAGTTATCTAAGGCCTTAATTGCCTCACGCCAATCTCCCAGTTCTAGATAACAGTCCGCAAGTAAATCCCAATACTTTGCATTCTGCGGCTTTTTGAGAATCGCTTGATCGATCTTTTCTTTGGCCTGTGGAATGAGAGCTTGCCCAAGATAACACTTCGAAAGAAGATAGTTCTTTTCCGCTATATCCTCATCCGAGTCACTTTCCAGCTGTTCTAAATATCCTCTTGCTTCTTGTAACGCTTGGACTTCAATTAAATAGCCGACTTCTTTAAAACGTGGTCTTGATGATTCTCGATTCAATAAATCTACCCAATTTTGGATAGCTTCATCGGTTTTACCAAACCGACGATTCCATCTGGCTTGCATAAAACTCCACAAATACGAATTTTTTAGAGTGGGCCTTTTTTGTTTGCTATTTGAGGCCATAGGTAGATCCATAGCTTCCACCTCTTTTTACTTATTTTACCATATTTTAGTTCTCCTTTCGTATTGCTTTCCCCTTCTATTTAGTACATAAATCGAACGTCAAATGCCTATCAAATATGCGGTAATTCGCATTAAGGTTTATTAATAATGCTTTTACTCGTCAGAATTCTGACTTTTACAGCTCCTGTTTGTTATTTATTCCTATTTTAAAAAATCTTGCTCAAAAAAAATGGAAAGGCGCAATTTAATGCCCCTCTCCACATTGACTGCAATACCCATAAAATTTTAAGTCATGGTCCATGATTTTAAATTGATTTCGTTTAATGATCACGGCTTCAAGAGACTCCAGCAAATCGTCATCAAATTCCGAGACATTCCCACACCCCAAGCAGATCAGATGATGGTGATGGTGATGTTCGTCTTTTCTGCTAAACTCATATCGGCTCCGCCCATCTCCGAAATCATTCTTAAGTAAAATTCCTATTTCAGCTAGAATGTCCAAGGTACGATAGACAGTTGCTAAACCTATTTCTGGATTTTGGTGTTTTACAAGCATATACACCTCTTCAGCACTCAAATGACGATCGACATGCTCCAGAAATGTTTGTAAAATTGTCTGACGCTGAGGGGTCAACTTATAGGAGCGATTGCGCAATAAATTGCAAATACTTTCAAAGGTTTTAACTTCCTCCATTCCCAGCCCTCCTCCATATATTACCTATTATATGATAATGACAATCCTTTGCAAGTGATTTTCTGATAATTTAGCGGTTAAACACTTCAAATATCGCAAATTTTAAATAATCCGTTTCTTCACTGCCTAAAAGAACAGGATGATCAATGCCTGCACGCCTGAATTCAATGAGTCTTAATACTTTATGGGCATCCGCAGCTGCCTCTTGAAGCATGCTTAAGAACCGTGCAGCACTCAAGTGGTAAGAACAAGATGCAGTTACCAAAATCCCTCCGTTACGGACCAATTTCATACCTTGGAGATTGATCTCTTTATAACCTCGTATAGCCCCTTCAATAGATTGACGGTTTTTGGCAAATGCCGGCGGATCTAGAATTACAATGTCCCAGCTTTTTTTCTCATTTACTTGTTCTCTCAAATAATCGAAAGCATTGGCTGCTATAAATTCAGTACGATGCAGGAAGCCATTGAGCAATGCATTACCTTTAGCCATTTCAACTGCCTTTTCTGAAATGTCCACACAGGTGACCTTTTTAGCACCATAGAGACATGAATGCAACATAAAAGAACCGGTATGAGAAAAACAATCCAATACCTCAGCCCCATCCCAAAAAGGATTTTTTACAGTTTTCCCTTTAGCATCTACGGGAAGCGTGTCCCCTTCCACTTTAATGCCGTGCCTAGCGCCCCATCCCGTCATCAGTGGCTTCAAGGCTGCTCTATTCTCTCGCTGATCAAAGAAATAGCCTGTTTTTTGTCCCTCAGCTACATCCACCAAAATTCTCAGACCATTTTCAAAGACAGTAACCTTGGTATCAAATGGCTTATCAACGAAGCCTTCCCTTTCTTGTAGTCCTTCCAGCTTTCTTACCGGGACATCACTGCGTTCATAAATTCCACGTGGATTAAAGATCTGAGTTAAGGCATCATAGACCCACTGTCGACGTATCTCTACGCCTAGGGAAAGAATTTGCACGACCAAAACATCTTCATATTTGTCGATGATTAATCCAGGCAAAAAATCAGCTTCACCATGGACAACCCGACAAGATGTGGCATCCGGAACTAACCACTGTCTCCGCTTCCATGCTTGCTCAATTTTCTGCAGAAATAAATTTTGATCTACTTCAACTTCATTAGAATAAGTTATTACTCGTATGATAAGTTGGGATAGCGGATTATAAAATCCCTGGGCCAAAAAATGTCCGACATGATTCACAATATGTATAACATCTCCGCCTTGAGGATTCCCCTCGATCTTTTCAATTTCACCGGGAAAAACCCAGGGATGCCCTTGCTCAAGTCTCTTTTTACGATTCTTTTTGAGAAACGCTTTTGCAACCGTCATTTAGTTCCCTCGCTTTCAGTCTACCATTAATATGAGATTGACATCCTTCAAAATATACCTCTAAAATGAGAGAAAAGAAAGCTTTTGCTTCCTTTTCTCTCATTTTACTGTCAGAAAGTCTAAACTTACGTTATAAACTTTCTAAACACAAGTGCAACTAATGCTGCATTCTAATACCATCTCTGGTAATGATTGGGGTATGGTGGATAAGGATAAGCATACTGATACGGAACATAACGTGGTGCAGCAGTAAAAGTACCTAAACCAAAACCCAAGGCAAAGGGAATAAGACCAAAGAACATACGAGCAACTCCTTCCTGAATGAGATACAAGTCTCAATTCATTATATGGAATATTATACCTTTATGGTCACGAAAAAAAGTCGTCCTTTAGAGAAGGACGACTTTTAACTCAAAAAATAATTCTATGAATTATGAGAGACGATCTCGGAGAACATCTACAATTTCATCAGCACTTCGTCCGGATGCATTGATAACTGGCAGTTTCACAGACCATTCAGGGGCTAGGATATTCGTTTCGTCCCCTTTTACAACAACTGCCCGAACGTTGTTCTTTAATGATTGACCTTCCAAAGAGGTCGTTTTAAACCCTGCATTATGAAGGGCCTGAATTACATTACCAAGTCCATCTTCAACGGCAATCGTTGTATACATTTTTTCACCCTCCTCCAAATTATCTTTATCATCGTTCCCAATTCTTTTTGGGCTTATTCAATGTTTCAGTTAAAAATCATATTTTTCTTTGAACCAAATCTGGTAGTCTATGGATAATAGATCATGTTGAATTTGTATTCTTGGGGATGGATCAGAAAACATTGCTTCGATAGAGCAGGTTACTAAACCCTGTGTCTCGATGGACATGTGGATATTATTTTTATGCGGCGGTGTTCTCTGTAATATAATTGAGTATTTTAGGTTTGATTGTTGTATTCCTTTTAACTGCAGTTTTCTAGGAAGTTTGGCCATTGGTAAAAATTCATCGGTCTGCACTTCAAAAGGATGTTCACTTTCTATCCTGACCCGTGTCAAGTATGGTTCCCTCGAATAATTCAAGATAAATGATACGTCAAGAATCCTCTGTCCATCGTTAATAGTCTCTGCCATAGAAGCTTCAACATTAATTGGCGGTTTTTCATTTTGTATGGGGATGTAAAGACTCTTTCCATCTTCTCCGCTTAAATCTTTTACCACGCTTCTGGGCAAACGTTCGTCAGAGAAAATGTGAACCTTTCCCTCGCTGCTTCCTGACCATTCCTCCTGAACAACGACTGTTTGAGGGTAAGATCTAGTGTAAACAGGAACTAAGCCCAGAGATAGAATTACTAAAGCAGTAACAACTAGTGCAGGCTTTCTTGAAAGAACCAACAGTTTTTTCAAGTGATGGGTCTTGGTGATCACAACGTGAAGCAACGCTAGAAAAAATGGAATCAGCAATACACTATAAATCCCAAGGAAAACTAAGAAATAGTTATGTATTGCTTGATAATAACTAATCCATTGTTGGGAATTAAGAAGTTCATAGTGCATCCAAATAAGGAAATAAGGGCCGATTAAAACCAAAATAATGTTGGGGAAAAAGAACTGGATATTTAAGCACAATAACCAAAATATGAACGGAAATGCCAGGTCAATCCGAGTTAATGCTAAGAGTAAACTAATTCCTAAAAGCAATACTGCTCCAGTAACCCAATAGAGTTCAGAATCCCGCACTAAAGGAAGCTTATACAGCCAACTTGTTATAATTAAGAAAACCCCTAGCGCAATTCCCACGCGGGCGACTATAAAAAGCAAGGGATGTGCGTAGTACAATATTTGTACTTCTTTAATCAATCCCCATACTGCTTCACCAATTCCGCTTGTAATAACTACAATCAGACTTAGCAACAGCGAGATCCCCAACACTCCTAAAACCTTTTTCCATTCAAACTTTTTCAGGTTCCTTTTCTTATGAAACTTTATTAACATTAATACAGTTACTAAGAATGTAAGACAAGTAACTATACCTATCACATAATTAGGGAGAATAATTACATGCTTACCGAGCTGGAAAGGCAGATATAATTCATCCCATTCATTTGGGCCAATCGTGCTCATCTTTACATTAGTTAGCAAACGATGCGCAAAATCTCCAATCTTCTGAATCTCTTCCATCGAAACTCGGTCAATACGATCTTCCGGTCGATGAAAATACCCCTCTGGCCGACCGTAGATACCTAATCCAAGAGCAGGAATATTCTGATCGAGAAAAGGACTGTAGTCGCTTACTCCCCCTTGAGCGCTATCACGTGTCATTAAAATAAAATCTCGACTAAGGTGAAAAGGAATGCTACTTTCACCAGCCAATGCTGTAACTTGCTTAATTAACTCTGGAGGGGTTGATTTTTTTCCTGCAACATCAATTTCCATGGGACGTCCAATCATATCTAGATTGAGCATCCATCGAACGGCTGATAAATCTGCTTGAGATGTATAGAATTGCGATCCAACAAGTCCATACTCTTCTGCTCCGAAGAAAACAAGTTGATAGGTTTCTTCGTGAGGCTCTTGACTAAGAACTCTGGCAAGTTCCAATAAAACTCCTACGCCCGAAGCATTGTCCACTGCTCCGGGGGCATTGAATGTTGCAGAATCATAATGAGCACCGACAATGATGGTATCGGGACGTGTTCCTGGTAATTCGGCAATTATATTTTGGCTGTTAATTAATTCGACCTGTTGTTCCTTTTGTAGAACAGAAGCCTCACGCACGACGACTTTACTAAAGGGTTGATCGCGTACCTTCCAACCGTTTTGCCTTAACACATAATCAATATATTGAGCTGCTTTCACTTCTGCCTTGCTTCCGGCCGGTCGCGATCCGATTTTCTGCACGAGATACTTTACATGTTCAAACGCATTTTCGGCTGAAAATCCTGAGATTGAAGCCTTGAGAATCGGAGTAGTATTAGATTTTGAAGAAACTAACCACGAAATCGTAACTAAGCCGAAGACAAGTATTAATGTGATCGGAATAACTTTAGAAATCTTCATAGCCCATGCCCCTTCAAAGTTCAAACTTACTTTGCCAATTCTTATGAAAAACTTCTCATGGTTATGCCTACAATAGTTTTATCCTTAAGAAGGTATATGATATAATGAAGCCACAATAATTACCTGGGAGAAGTATGCGCATGTCAAAACGGATTTCCGTAATTTCGATTTCTATTCTGCTGTTTTTTAGCATGTTATTCTTAAATGGTTGTAACATTAAGGTTCCAGAGTTTTTTCCTAAAGAAATCCCAGTTTCTAATCTGCCCCCTGATGCACTGTTTATTGACAAAGATGCCATCTATAATCGAACTCTTGCACTTATTGAATCCGCCCAGACATCAATCTATGTTGAGCAGGCGGTGTTTGATGACCCTAATCTTATCCAGCTGCTCCTCACGAAATCACGTTCAGGTGTTGATGTTCGCGTCCTTCTGGATCAATGGCAAAAAGCCAATCGCATAACTTTGGATCAACTGAAGAGTCAAAATGTCTCAGTTCAGTTTTATCCAGCCCAAAAAGGACAATATAATCACACTAAATATCTAATTATTGACCAAACAAGTGCCCTTATTTATGGTCCAGCTTGGACAGAGAATGGCCTTCAAGCACACGATCTAGCTGTGGAGCTTTCTGGAAGATCAGCATGGAAAGCTGCGACTGTATTTTCGAGGGATTGGGAATTTACCACGACTTTTCCCTTAGATGTCCCAAAGACATCCACTCTGCCAGAAGATAACATTGTTTTAGCCACTAATACTAATGTCAGACAGCAACTTATAGAACATATATCTTCAAGTACAAAATCCATATGGATAGAAAGTACAGAAGTTACTGAGCCTGATCTGAAACAAGCCTTAATAGATGCAGCCGTAAAAGGGTGTGACGTTCGCCTTATACTTGATCAATCATTAACTGCTAAAACACCCGTTACCCTTGAAGAACTGTCATCTAATGGGGTAAAAATTCGTTATTATCCCAGCCAACCGCCATTAGGAATGAACTTAGCAGTATTTGATAATACTTCATTTATTCTAAGCAGTTCAGGGTGGACTCGCTATTCATTTACTGCCAACCATGAATTTTCCGTTACAGTTCCTTCCCCTGTTGCATCTAACAAATTAGTGACTATGTTTACTCAAGATTGGGAAAAAAGTACTGAGTAAGTGAATAATCTAGACATACCCCTATATCAATTGCTAAAACATAATTACAGGGACAGGCACTTAAAATGCCTGTCCCTGTAATTATGTTTTTAATTAACCCTAAACTATTCCATTCCGTCTAAGTGCTGACAATCTCCAAGGACACATGGAATCCATTTTTCTCCTTCGACCTCTAAAATATTCAGTGCCGTGTTATGCTGCCAGGGTGTTTTCGCCCATTCATGAACCTCAAACCCCAGTGCTTTTGTTACTAGCAACTTTAGGGTTAATCCATGGGTTACAAGGCAAACGGTTTCTCCCTTATGAATTTGTACAATCTGTTGTAAAAAATCCCATGCTCTTTTTTGTACAAGTTCCATGTTTTCTCCGCCAGGTGTAGTGACAAGATGTGGTTCTGAGTCCCATTGCTTAAAGATGTCCGGATAGGTTTCTCGCAACTCCTGCCATACACACCCTTCCCACTCTCCAAATGAAAACTCACGAAGTGCAGGACTTGACGACAGTTTTCCAAGTCCGAGTTCACGGCGAATCTCTTCAGCTGTGTTAATCGCTCGGAGAGAATCACTGGAATAGATATGTTTAATTTCCTCGCCTCTTAACCTTATTGCTAAAGAACGAGCTTGAAGTATCCCCTTTTCGGTAAGTGGAGAATCTAAACTTCCTTGGACTCGCCCCTCAATGTTCCATAATGTCTGACCATGGCGCGTTAGAATGATCCGTGTCATAAATACACTCCTTAAAAAAAATGGCCAGCGCCAAGACTTTGTCGTAGCGGTAGCCTTAGTTGCACTTATGCTTTTGACTCTAGAATTAAAAGGGTAGGGAATAGTCCCTACCCTTCCCCAACTTGCCGTAAGACTCCAGGTTTCTGACCCTGCTCTCGCAGGTGGGTGCTTAGTCTAAACTTTCCAACTTCCCTTATTCTTGAATACGGGCTTGTTGTAATCGTCCAGCATTTAACTCCCTAGTCACATAATAGGATCAAAACCATGGTAGTCAATACGCACCAGCTAGGATATGTTCATATTATACCACTACTGTTACAAAAAATCTCTAGCAAATCCTTGGAAATTATCGTTTTCGTATTTTGTCCTCAATTTCCGCTAAACGATCTTGCAGTAAAGCAATAGCCATTTCTTGATTACGCACACGACGCTTCAGATGATCTACTAACTGTATAAGTTCCCCTACGTCTTCTGTCATTGAATCGAACACTCTTCCGGAATGAGGCGTTTCTTCTTTATCCAAGTTTTCTGAACCTTGCGATTCTGATACTAATGCATCTGTCGAGTTTTCATCAATGTCTTGAGCTGCCAATAAATACTTAAAACGAGCATATCTTGAGTTACGTCCAGGCTGAACTTCAATGACACCATCCTCAGCTAAAGCCTGAATAGCTCGCTTTAAAGTAACACTTGCAGCACCTGTTTCACGTTGAATATCTGAATATGCTAATTCAAAATCCTTGCCTTGATACATAGTAGAAATCTTCTCGAAAAATTCGACAAATTTTCGATGAGTTTTTTCTTTTAATCTCAATGCTAGTCCATCCTTCCATAACGAAAATAAAATAACTTAAAAATCATTAATATTATATCAAATTTATGGAAAAAATCTATACTGAATATTGTTAATATTTAAATTTAATTGAACTAATTACAATTAAAATTTTCAATCTCCATATAGCTTTTGAATAACCTCGTCTGACAATCCAAAGGTGTGTTCTTCAGATGGAAAAGTACTTTGTTTAACTTCTTTGTGAAATTGTTGTATTGCTTGTACACTATCTAACCTTAATTCGGCATATTGTTTAACAAATTTAGGGGTAAATCGTTTAAAAAGACCGAGAATATCATGGAATACTAAGACTTGCCCATTACAATCAGACCCCGCCCCTATTCCAATGGTCGGTATCCTCAGTCCGGTAGAGATTTGTGCTGCGACTTGCCTGGGTATAGCTTCAAGAACAATCATAAAAGCACCCGCCTGCTCCAGAGCTTGACCATCTTTAACCAACTGAACAGCGCTATCGAGGTCTCGCCCTTGTACTTTATATCCACCAAGCTGACTTGAAGTTTGAGGTGTTAAGCCAATATGTCCAACTACAGGTATTCCTGCACGAGTCAGGGTTTGAACAATAGGTACTATGTCCATGCCTCCCTCTAACTTAACGGCATCCGCTCCGCCTTCTTTAATAAGCCTCCCCGCATTAACAATTGCCAGATCAATAGTCGCGTAGCTCATAAATGGCATATCAGTAACTATAAACGTCTGTGATGCTCCCCTGCGAACCGCTTTAGTATGATGAAGCATTTCTTCCATTGTTACTGGAACTGTTGAGTCATAACCTAGGACGACCATTCCTAAAGAATCTCCTACTAAAATCATATCAACCCCAGCTTCTTCGACGAACTGAGCAGAAGGGTAATCATAGGCAGTTAACATGCTAATTTTCTCTCCAGCCTGTTTCATTTTTTCAAAATCAGGAATCATCTTTCTCATTACATTTCCTCCCCTATGATCATTCTTTAATAAATAATTGATTCTTTCAGTCATACTCCTTAAAATTTTGGCATACGTAGTTAATAAAGAAAACTAGGCTAGTGCCAAGACTTTAGTCGCTGGCGGTCGCCTTAGTTGCCCAAGGCTGGCCGAGTTTCCCTGCAGCCTAGACTCAAACATGGATGTTTGAGTCTAGTGACCCAAGTTATACTTTCTTACGAGTACAAGCAAAGGAGGGATAAACCTATGTCAAAATCCTTTCAAATCAGCTTAATTCTAAAAGGAATTCTCTTAGCCTCCGTCTTAGCCATGGTATTCTCTCTTGTATTCGGCGCTCTGCTCTCCTACACATCACTCCCCGAATCTAATTTGTCAATCAATATTATCTTTGGTACAAGTGTCTTTATTGCTGCCTTTATCACGGCCTTCCAAGCAGGCACAAGGGGGTTGTACTATGGATTGTCTATTGGCATAGGATTTATTCTTTTAGTGCTGATCCTATCCTCAGTTTTCTGGTCGGACACTCCGTCTTGGCTAAAAATGTTTGAGAAAACTATCGTGGCACTAGTTTCTGGTGGAGTGGGCGGAATCATCGGAGTGATCATCCCCCAACCTTAATTTACTATTCAGAAAACCTAGCTTTGAGATTAAGAGGGAAATCCCGCAGTGAGATTTCCCTCTTATTAATTATTATAATTTTCTACTTTTATTTGAAAAATCCTGCAATTTCCCAAATCTAATTTATAAATACTATTACTTTTCATTTTCCCCGTAAGGCTATACAATAACTTAAAAAGCTTGTTGAGGAGGAAATATGTATGTGCATAGAAAAAACCCCGTGGGAACAGGTCATAGAATTTCACGGGCATACGTGCCCCGGAATAGCCTTAGGATATCGATTGGCTCAAATTGCCAATCGAGAATTGGGGACTTCCGCTGCACTCGATTCAGGGATCTCAGTTACAGCTTATACACATTCTTGCGCACTCGACGCTTTTCAGATAATAAACCGGGCAACATACGGACGTAAAAACTTGCTTGTTGAAGAAAAAAAACTTCATGTTTACCACTTTCAAAATGTGAATATGTCAAAAAAAATACTGATAACTGTCCATTCAGAAATATTAGAACAGATCGCAGACGCTGAAGAACCGCTAAGTCCGCGTGAAATACAAACCAAAAATTTAGAAGCTATCCGAATTATTCTAGGTGTAGAAGAGTCATCCTTTTGTAAAATACAGAATGTACAAATCATGTAATGTAATTTGAATCCTTAAAAACCTCAAGTTGTTATAATTCTTTAGGGACTTCCTCGGTCTTTTTATTTCTCCATATTCTCCAAACAAGAAGCACCAATGCAATTCCCACTGCCACCATACTGCTCCATTGGGCTGCTGTCCAGTTGAATAAAAACCTTGGGCTGTCTCCTCTCAGACTTTCCAAAAAGAACCTTGTCAGGTTATACAAAAACATATATAACAAAAAGATCATGCCCGACGGCCATTTTCTTAATTTTAGAATCACAAGAAGCGCAAAGATAATTATGTCAACTTGCCCTTCCCACACTTCTGCCGGCCATAGGGGTTGATCTCCAAATGTGTTTCGAGCAATAGTGCCAATGGGATACAGAATTCCAAAATCTCCTCCTGTAGGACCCCCAAAAGCGTCACCGTTCATTAGATTAGCATTTCTACCGACGGACTGGGCCAATATAAGCCCAGGAGCCGCAATATCAGCTAATTCCCAAAAGGATAATTTTTTTCGCCAAACGTAAATTGCACCGGCTAATAACGCCCCGACCACGCCCCCTTGAATTGAAAGTCCGCCATGCCAGACCGCCAAGATTTCACCAGGATATTTACTGTAAAATCCCCAATCGAAAAAAAACACTTGCCAGAAGCGGGCACCTATTATACCAGAAATAAGTAATATGGGCGCTAAGTCCATAAATAAGTCTATGTATTCCGGGTGTCCTTCCGCTTTAGCAAAATACAGGGTAATCCCTACTCCAATAATGAAAGCTAAAGCAAATATCGTCCCATAGGCCCTAATAGGAAAATCGCCAATAAAAAACCAATATTGATGCATTATATCCTCCCTCAGCTGAAAACCTTGTATTTGAGTTACAAACGCTTTGCTTATTTTATCAATTCAGAGACACCCACTTCTTCAAGTGGGTGTTCCTTATTCTACTTCGGTGACGATAGTCTCTAGTGGAGAGTATGAGCGCCTTTCCCAATAGGAATACTTGGCGCGAAGTAGGTAGACTCCATCCTACGGCGCGAATGTATTCGTCTGCGTATATGCCCTTCGGCAAAGTCTATCCTTAGCGCAATTGTATTCGTCGAAGCACCAACCTCAGTCATCTGTATTAAAAGTCTTGCGACATGATAAAGCTACCACCATTCCCTGCTGCATGGCGCCAGCCAAGTTTTTCTAATACATTATAGCTTGAATAAGAAATGATCTCAAGTTTCTCCAATACTTATCCTAAAGTATTATGAATTTTAAAAGACAGACCAGATACCAAAGTATCAGTCTGTCTTTTAAAATTATAAACTATTTAGTTTAGCATAAAATGGATCGTGTTTATTTCCACGGGGAATTTCTGCATTACGTTCTGCTTTTCCGGTTGGCTTTTGAACTCTTTGAAAATAGTTGGAGTGTTTCTTCTTAGCCGATCCCGCATCAGAATACAAAGTAATAACTAAGGCAGCAATTACAATTAGTGCAACTAACCATTGGAACAACATTTCACAACACCTCCCTTATTATTTTATGTCCTTCAGCGCGATTGTCAAGTGTTTTTAATTCCATGTTGCCGTCAAACGATCACCTGGACGTAACACTGTTGTAAACTCCGCTGGTTGTCCATTGACAATTAAGGTTAATGTAGAACCAGGAGGCACCTCATCCGAAAACTTAACATAGGGCAAAAGATCTGAAAAGATTGGCATTTGTTTATATCCCACCACCCTTAAATCCATTCCATCTATAAGCAGTTCGTCTTCCTGCACTGGTCTGCCTTGTGATGTTATGATAGTTTCTTGAGTTGGATATTCCATTTCCTTACCATTTATATAAAAAGTGATTGGATTAGGCTTAAGTTTTAGATCACCTATCGTGAGCTGGACTTTACGAACCTCGATATAATCTCCATCCTTAATGATTATGTTGCCCTCTGCCGTGTTCCCATTGACCAAAACCTCATGGTGTAAGTGAAACATACGAGTCTCTCCATTAATACTAATTTCCACCTCTTCATTTTCTTGGTGGTTATAGCCTTTTTGTTTGAGGAGATTGCTAAGGTCATCATTGGCAACGTATGAGATTTTGTTTCCATCAAGAATATGATCTGTTTCTAGAACCAGCTTATTATTGACAAAGACTTGGGGCGTATACCTCTCTTGCTCTCCATTCCAGAAAATCCATTTTGGATTTTGAACAGGCAAGATATCTTTAACAGATATCTGTGCATCTTTACCCTGTTCACCAGGGATGAAGATTATTTCATCTCCAGCTGTTAATGATTGATCCAGTTTACCGGGTTTTCCATTAACCAACAATTCTGCTGAGCTGCCTAAAGTCCCCTTGATAACCTGCATTTCACCATTCCATTCAAAGGTCAATGCCGATCCAGGCTTACCAAAAAAAGAACGTGGCTGTATGCCTGCGGCAAGTAAAGCTTCTGCAACTGTCGTTAATTGTAAAGCGAAAATAGGAACAGGTGTACCGTTCACTGATACGGTATAATATTGAAGCCCATTTCCTTCAAGTGCTGCAATGCCGATTCCAATTGGGGTAATAGTTTCCGGCCCCTTTAAGCTTTTTTCTCCGTGTATTCCCCCTAACCGATCTCTCACTTGAATTCCAACCCTATTCTGAGGAATTCCTAAGGTCTCAGCCAAAAGTTCACAAAGCAATGGGGTTAAGCTTCCCCCTCCAATAAGTATAATAGCATGGGGAACACCATCATTTAGTTTTATAATTTCCTTGGAAATATTTTCCGCTAGCTTTCCAACGACGGATTGAATTAATTCCAAAACTTCAGATTGATCTACAACGACTTTGGCTCCAAGAAAATCCGTAAAACTTAACTGCTTTTTCTTCAGTATTTCTCGTTTAACTTTTTCACCCACTTTGAAATCCAACAAAAAATGCTTACAAATTTCCTCAGTGACCTCATCCCCCGCCATGGGAACCATCCCATAGGCAAAAAAGGACCCGCTTCGAGTTAGGGCTATATCCGCTGTCCCGGCTCCAACATCTACCAAAGCCAGATTATGACGTCTCATATTCGGTGGAATAGCGGCCTGACCCGCCGCAATCGGTTCCAGCGTCAGACTTGTCATTTCTAAGTCTACCCGTCCTAATACAGCCACTAAACCATCAACGACAGTCCGGGGCAAGAAGGTTGCAATTACGGATACCTTAGCCACTCTCCCCCGCTGTCCAATCAGATTCGCAATCTCTTCTCCCTCGTTCCAGCGGGCAATAGGGTTATATCCTACACAGTGATAACTTTGTAAGTCATCGCCAGTTGATGATTGGAGTTGGCGTAACGCTTGATGAACTGCCTCTATTTCCAAAGCTAATACATTCTCCCGCTCCCAGCGTACCGGAAGCAGTCCCTTATGTTCAGCAACTGCAACTTCTGTTTTTAACGCGCGGCCTGCAGCCGCCACGGCTACCTGTTTCAAGGGAAAATCCAGTTTTTGTTCCAAGAGTGCTTTAACCTTTGCAACAGCTCGAGCTACTTCATCTACATCATGAACTTGACCATCATACATGGCACGTTGACGATGTTCTGTTTGGGCACTCGCTAAAATCTCATATCCCTGCTCTTCATTCTTAGTCATCACTAGTCCCATTACCATACGTGTTCCAATATCCAGCGCAAAAATAGGTTCCACTTTATCACCTCTCTTTAACCTAAATTCGCCCTATTACGGCAAAATCCTTCTCACTAAATATTAATAGACCTATAACTTTATGCGCCAACACGATCAAAGTCGATGGCATAATTTTTGCCATCGACCTTGATGATGGGGATAACCCGATCAAATTAGGGAGAGCTGCGCCTATGATAACGGCAGGAATTTTTCCTGCCTTAGTGAACACAATTTACTTGCATCATGTGCGCAAAAAATACTGAGTCTCACCATACTCCTCAATTTCTTTTTTCCTAGTTTCGTATCCCTTGCGACCCATTAAGGCATACGTCCCGTTTTTTCCTTCTTCAACTCCTGGTTGATCGAAAGCATTTATGTTTAATAGCTCACCCATATACGCCGTCTCCCACTCCAGCAAAAGCAACAATTGTCCAACGTTATAGGCGTCTAAGCTGGACAGTATAATCTTTTGATGCTGCCGTCCTGCTAAGGTCAGTGCGTATTCGGTGGCTTTTTGTTCCGCGAATAACAATTCTTCTAAGGTGCGTCCCCCCAGAAAATGAATATCTTCAGGCAACTCAGAGTCTAATGGAATCAATTGAGTGTCCTTAAATTTCTCAATCGTCACAAATGTCATTACTTTATCATTTGGTCCCTCAACATATAACTGCACTTGGGAATGCTGATCCGTTACTCCGAGCGCTTTGACTGGTGTCTGCCCTACATGCACTTCCTGTCCCTGTCGATCAAATCGTTTTCCTAAGCTTTCCGCCCACAATTGGGCATACCAGTCCGCCATGGTTTTTAATCCGTCAGCGTAAGGCATAAAAACTGACACAGTCTTTCCTTTTTGCCACGAAAAATGAGCTAAAGCTACCCGTAGTTGCGCTGGATTAGAGAACACCCCTTGTGTTTCCCTAATCCACTGATCCATGCTTAGAGCGCCCTCCAAAAGCTGATCAATGTCAATTCCGCATACCGCTGCAGCAAGCAAGCCAACTGGAGTTAACTCTGAGAATCTGCCTCCGACTCCAGCTGGTATTACAAAGCGTTGAAACCCTTCTTTAAGGGCAATTGGCAAGAGATTGCCTTTTGCTTTATCTGTCGTGACTACGATGTGTTCTGCATAGCTGTCTCCGCATACCTGACGCAGTATATCCCGAACAATCAAAAACTGAGCCATAGTTTCTGACGTGTTACCGGATTTCGAAATTACATTAAAAAGCGTTCTGCTGGGATCAAGTATCTGAAACAATTCTTTAAATCGAACTGGATCTATATTGTCCACAACATACAAACGAGGTCGCAAACCGCGTTTCTCAGGAGGAAGCTCATTATAGTAGTAATGGTTTAAGGCTTGGTGTACTGCTAATGGTCCGAGCGCAGACCCCCCAATTCCTAAAACTACAAAGTTTTGAAATTTAGAGGCTGCTGTATCAGCATATTTAATGATTTCTGGGACTTGGGCTTTCATAGACACCAAAAGCTTAGAGAAATCTAACTCACCGGCCTCCCAACGCGACTGAAGTGAAGTTTGGGCTCTATCCAACTCAATCTGAAGACTCTGCAATTCTGCCTTAGTAAATCCACTGGGATTTTGCGAGTTACTCATCATTCCCGTATAATCTATCCCTAGTCCTGACCGTACTTGATTTTCCATAAGCTCAACCTCATCTCTGCATTTGGGTTCGAATGCTAAATTGAAAGCTGATTTGCTAAATCATACAGTTCTCTGTTAAAAGGCGGCTTCTCTCCATAGGCTGCTTCGAGTGGTCTGGATATAACCTCTTGATTGACATAGGCCGTCATTCTATTAGTCTCGTTAGCCAAAACGATTTCAACCGCTTTCCCTCCCATAGCAGCCGCAATCACAGCATCCAAAGCGCTGGGGTTACCACCGCGTTGCAGATGTCCCAGGATTGTTATACGAGTCTCAAACCCCGAACGAGAACGCAGTTCCTCACCGATTTTATACGCACTTCCTGCACCTTCTGAGATAATGATAATACTATGATTTTTTCCACGTTGATGACCGCGTTTTAACTTATCGCAAATCTCATCTAAATCAAAGGGAATCTCAGGTACCAAGATGGTTTCGGCTCCACAAGCAATACCTGCCTGAAGTGCAATATTTCCGCAATCCCTGCCCATAACTTCCACTATAAATGTTCGTTCGTGGGAGGTCGCTGTATCTCGAATTTTGCTTACTGCATCAATGACCGTGTTAGTTGCCGTATCGAAACCTATCGTCAGATCTGTCCCAGGGATATCATTGTCAATTGTTCCTGGAATCCCAACAATCTGAATTCCTTTGGCCAGTGTTTGAGCCCCTCTAAAAGACCCATCACCGCCGATCACAACTAAGGCGTCTATTTGATGCTTATGTAACTGATCTAAGGCCTTCTGCTGACCTTCAGGTGTCATCATTTCTGCTGACCGAGCGGTCTTCAGCATCGTTCCACCGCGAAGCACAATATCTGCCACAGAGCCTATGCTCATCTCTTGGATTTCTCCGTGAATAAGCCCTTCATACCCTCGACTTATTCCATAAACCTTTAATCCGTGATAAATCCCTTTTCGGACGACTGCGCGAAGGGCTGCGTTCATTCCAGGAGCATCTCCGCCACTCGTTAGTACCCCGATCCGTTGTATTAGTCTCGACATTGCATCACCCCTTCTCATTATCTAGCTTTATGACGTTTTTTAGTCAGATTATTTATATCTTTTTAAGCTTCCGAGGGATTAAACGCATTTAATATAACTAGATATTTATTGATTAATTCTTCATCATTAATAAGCTTATCTTGCATCTTTTTATACGACATGATTACAGTATTATGATTACGATTAAAATAACTTCCTATTGTTGGGTAAGAAATATGGCAAAGCGTACGTATTAGATATATCGCCATCTCTCTTGCTTCGTTTACTTTTGGCTTGCGACTGGAACTTAATAATTCCTGAACAGAAACTCCCATCGTTTGACCAACCTTTTGAATAATGTTGGTTGGATCTGCTAAGTTGTGCTTTACGCTCTCTTTATTGTCCCAGTAAGCCTGAAAACAAGTGAGACTTAATTCATCTTGCTGCAATTCAGCGAATTGAATAAATTTCCCCATAGTGGTTATGGCATCTGATAAATTGAATGTTCTCCCTGCGATCGCGCTCAATACCGATTCATCCAGGGTAAGACGTTTTTCTCGAATATAGTCCTCTAAGAAGCGCTTCAATTCAATTTCCTGAGGTCGATCGACAAGTATGGCAACACCGCTCAAAAACCGTGATGCCAGCCGATCACCTAGGAAGTCTAAGGCTAACCGGTCTGCTTCCAAGGCAATCACCAACTTGCCCCCATTTTCGATAATATACTCGTAGGTATAATGGAGTTCCTCAATAGTTTTGACTTTTCCCGCTAAGCACTGAAGATCATCAATTAGCAACAGTCGAGCTGAGCGGTATCGTTCACGAAATTGATTGAGCTTTTTCTCTTGAGCTGCGTAGGCATACTGACGAGCAAAAGCCAAGGCATCCGTAATAAGCCTTCCATTTTCCGATTCACCTTGTCGATAAAGATGATGCAATAAAGCTGATTTACCTACTCCTCTTGGTCCATAAATTAAACTAACGTCAGGAGCTTTCTCGAGCTGGAAGTTCTTTACCATACGGCATGCTCGAAAGTTAAATTCACTTATAAACCAGTTCAAGCGGGCCTCTCCTTTTAGAATCTTATCTTAATATTATCTCATAAAACTGCAGTAGAATTTAGACATAGGTGTCGAAATATTTAGAAGTACCGATAACACAAACTTATGTACAACAGAATATGCGCATTGGATAGACTGACTTCCTGATACTATAATTCGCTTTCTAATTCCGAACGCTTCTGGTTTCAGACATCTGACTAGCCAAATAACGGTAGCTTGCGTCAGCAGCAACCGTTAAAGGTTTATTACGGCGGGTTAAAAGATAGAAACCTCGTTCAATAGAAAAGTCTTTGACGTTTGCCCATACTAGTCCTTGTTTCTCACAAGATTCTAACGCATGTTTTGAAAGAAACGAATATCCTATACCGGAACGAACGGCATTTTTTACAGCTTCAGTACTTCCGACTTCTAATGCTATGTTAAAATCATTCAAGTCTAACCCCTGCTTAGTGAGTGCTTCTTCGAAGGCTCGCCGATGCCCCGACCCTGTCTCACGAATAATCATAGGGTCCTCCCTAAAAGATTTGAGTTCAATGCTTTGACTGGCACACAAGGGGTTATCGCTTGAGATTACGAAACCTAGTTCATCCTTTAGCCAAAATTCAGAGGTTAATTTTTCCGTATCAAAAATCGCTCCAACAACGGCAAAATCAACTTCATGAGCGAGGACCTTTTCCGCCATCTCAAGGCTGTCTCCAATGGATAGCTTGAATTTAATTTCCGGATATTGTTTACGAAAGGCAGCTAAATAAATTGGCAGTAAATATTCTCCTGGAATGTGGGAAGCTCCGATATGGACTTTCCCGCTCATTAGTTTTTCCGAATCACCAATCTCTCGCATAAGCTCTGACCATTCATCAAGCATATGCAAGGTATGTCTGTAAACTGTCTCCCCCTCTGGAGTAAGTGCAAATCCCTTTCCTTTACGATAAAGCAACTTGACTCCCAGTTTTTCTTCGAAAGCGCGTATTTGGTTGGAAACAGCAGGTTGACTGATTCCTAACTTTCGAGCAACCATCGTAAAACTCTGTTCTTCTACCACCTGAGCAAATAACCGCATCAAATCTAACATGGTACACCTCCATCCGCAATAGAACTCAGAATATGCAGAAAGAAGAGGGCATGGCCCTCCTCTTTCCCTATAGAATCACTCAAAACAATTCAATCTATACCTAAGCTTGAATTGTAACTTTCTTCATCCGTTGGTCTTCCAAAGGTTTATCTCCTCGATCTTTCGGAACACTGACGATCCGGTCGACTTCTTCCATACCTTCGATGACTTTCCCAAAAGAGGCATATTGACCGTCTAAGTGGCTTGAAGCTTTGACAACAATAAAGAATTGAGAACTTGCGGAATTAGGAGCTGAGGTACGAGCCATTGATATTACTCCGCGATCATGGATCAAATCATTTTTGAAACCATTCCCACTAAACTCGCCGCGGACTGTTTTTTTGCTTCCGCCCATTCCTGTGCCATTAGGGTCTCCTCCTTGAATCATGAAACCTGGGATGCATCGATGGAAAATGAGGCCATCATAAAAGCCTTCAGAAACGAGAGTTATGAAATTCTCAACAGTTTCCGGCGCAATAGCTGGATAAAGTTCAATTTTAATTGTATTATTGTTTTCCATTTCAATGATTACTATGGGGTTTTGTTTAACCTCTTGATCCTGATTCATTTCATTTGTCACCCGTGTGACCTCCTTTATGTTTTAGGTTTTTATCCATAGTATTATACCACTGGATTCATACTTTCCCTAATCTATGGAAAATATTTTTTAAACAAGTTCAGTTCATACGACTTTCCCTGCTTCGTTTTTACACTGTAGAGATAGATTAAGAATACGATAATAGCTAGGACAATTCCACTCCGTGCCAAGTAATGGTGCAAGATATGAGCTATTGTTTGCCAGTGTACGCCAAGGATTCGTCCCAGCGTAATAAACGTTAAGGCCCAAAGAAAAGCACCAATCCCTGCCAATACTGTATAACGTCCAAAATGAAGCTTACTCATTCCAGAAAAATAAGCTGTGAAATGGCGAAATCCAGGAAAGAAGTATCCAATTACAATTAGCCGGTCACCATAACATTGAAACCAATGTTCAGCTCTGGCGATTTTCTTTTCATTAAGATGAAGATATGGTGCAACTTTGTGCAAGAAAGGAATTCCCAATCTCCTTCCAATCCAATAGCTTAAGTTCATTCCTAAGAAACTGCCCAAGGTAGCAACCATTAGGGTTATCCAAAAATCCATTCGCCCTAAAGACGTTTGAAACCCACTGAAGGTCATGAGAAATTCATCCGGTACAGGAACACCGACCAAACCGCAAGTGAGTAGAATGAATAAGCCAATATACTTAAAGTGATAGATTATATCTATTAAATATTGTTCTAGCCCTTGCATGCCCTTCCTGCCTTCCTCAATAACCCTATCACCCTTAGTTGCACATTAGGGCATAGTCTGAGATATAAACTTAAAACATCGACGTTATATTATATAATTCTACTTTAATAGTCCAAAATCCTTTATTTATTACTCAAAAACAGATGCCTATTCTAGCATCTGTTTTTGAGCTGGGGAATAATTGTTATCTGGCGCCATTCTCTTCATTTTTAGTTGCCAGACGACGACTTACTATTCCGTTCGCAGATTCATAGATGTATTTCTTGTTATCCACTACGGTCTCGAGGGCTACTGATTTCCCCCAGAGAAATTGAACAAGAGACAGGGTTTTCTCTAGATACATAATATCCAGATCCATTCCTTCATGACAGTGTTTAATTAGCAATCCTCCCTTACCTTCATAGTCTCCTTCAATAACAACAATTCGAGGATGCCCTCCATTAACCAATTGTTTCACTAGATTATCCCGGACTTTCTCCCATTCATTTTCTGTAACCTGCCAATGAGCACCCACTTTACGAAAATTAAATAAGTTTAATTCTTCGACCAATTCACGACTAAGATGATTGCGAATGAATGAAAGGTCGTTTTCGGTCTCACGCAGGTCAAATAGTTCATTATCAGATTTAGTTTTAGCCAGGTATTCCCATATCTTCACTCCCAAGTAATAAGGATTTAATCCCAATCGAGAAGGCTGAACGACTTGGCTGTGCATAATCGCAAATTCAAGGGTTTCTGCATCAGTTAGATTGAGCTCTCGCATAATCCTGGCATGCCAGAAGGTGGCCCATCCTTCATTAATAATTTTAGTTTCGATCTGAGGAAAGAAATACAGTGACTCTTCACGAACAATGCTGACGATATCCTTTTGCCATTCTTCCAGGCCGGGTGCAAACTTAATAATGTACAGCAACAAATCTTCAAATTCCTGCTGGGGCAGGACTTCACATTCATCTGCTAACAGGTCTCCCCATAAATCTTCGTACGGTAACGAGACTGTATTCTTTCGAGTCTTCTTTTGCTGATCTCCTTTCCCTAGTCCTTGAACAGCTTTTCCATTGCAAGTTCCGGCGCAGGATTTACCTTGACAAACATGCCCGTCACCTTTTACACGTCTATCTGTCTTAAGTCCATTTTCAGATTTTTTAACGGGTCCGATGTGAGCTCTATAATCGACATGTTCTTGAATAGCCAAGACTGCGTCCATGATTTGCTCCACTTTGTCTCGTCCGTAATTGGTTTCATATTCGTGGATTCTGTCGGCATGAGCACCCATGCGTTCAACCATATCTTTAGGTGTACGGGAGAAATAATGATTATTTTTAAAGAAATCCACATGGGCATAGACATGCCCAATGACAAGTTTGTTTTGAATTAAACGATTTCCCTCTAACAAGAAAGCATAGGCAGGGTTAGTATTTATGACCAATTCATAGATTCGACTCAGATTCAAATCGTATTGCATCTTCATCTTATAGAAGGCCTTACCGAAGCTCCAATGTGTAAAACGCACCGGCATTCCGTAGGCTCCAAATGTATACAATGCCTCTGCCGGAACGATTTCAAAATTCACCGGATAGAAATCAAGTCCCATGTCACGGGCCACTTGCGCGATATCTTGTGCAATATCAGTTAGGGCTCGCATCTCACTGTCCATGACTCCCCCCCTTACATACTCCTATTCAATCACGTTCTTTCACTTTTAGGAGAAAACTGTTTTGAGTGCATCGTATACTTCATTGCGATCCCTTATGGTTACCAAACGCAACCTTGGATCGGCTATGCGCTTTAACGTTGACATTAATGTACTGGAGTAATGTGTTCTTAAGATTTCTCCGTAACCAACAATTTGGCTCACTTCGACTAGGTTTTTCATTAGAGCCAATGCCCTGGAATTATCCGACCCAATATTATCGCCATCCGTAAAATGAACAGGATAAATATTGTAATGAGCTGGGGGATAATCCTTTTCAATGATATCTAAAGCATATTTATAAACCGATGAACAACGAGTACCTCCACTTTCTCCACGTGTAAAAAATTCCTCCTCTGTAACTTCTTTTGCCTCAGTATGGTGTGCCAGGAAACGCATTTCTACGTTTTCATATTTTAAACGCAGAAAACGCACCATCCAGAAAAAGAAGGTTCTGGAAATATACTTTTCAAATTGACCCATTGAGCCTGATGTATCCATCATCGCCAAGATAACCGCGTTAGTCTCAAAATTAGGTCGAGTCTCCCAAGTCTTAAAACGCAAGTCTTCCGGAGATATTTTTAGTTTAGCCTCCTTATTTAGCTTCTTCGAAAAGGCCTGTCTTTTGATACTTTCGAGCAATGTACGTTTCTTATCCACATTAGCCATTAACCCTTTCTTCCGTACATCATTGAATTCGGGACGATCATGAGCAATAAGAGGTCTCTTTTTATCATCCAAATTAGGTAACTTTAATTCTTCAAAAAGAATGCTTGCCAGATCCTCATACGTAACTTCTGCTTCATAAATATCTTGGCCAGGTTCTTCACCTGCTCCGCTTCCTTTACCTTTGCCTTTCCCAGGCTGTTCCCGTCCAATAATATCGCCGGGAGCCATTTTTTTGTTCCCTTGTCCGGTATGATTTTGCTTATTAAAATCATACCGAAAGCGAAATTCTTCAAGAGAGCGCATGGGAATCTTTGTACTTTTTTTACCATCCGTTAAGATGATGCTTTCATCAACAATTAAGTCCCCCATTTGTTGCTTAATGACTTCTTCAACCTTTTCCTTATGCCTTGATTGGTCAAGATGTCCTTTGCGATGCAAAGTCCAGTCATCACGGCTTACGATGATGTCATCCGCCATACTAAATCCCTGTCCTCTCTATCGGTTAAGGAGGGCCCCTACATACTTCACTATCTCGTTGGCACAGATTGGGCAGTATCCATGCTCTTTGACAAGTCGATCCATAACATTGTTGATTCTTCTCAATTGCTCCTGATCAGGATGAGCGACAGAGGTTGTGATCTTGACAATATCCTTAAGATCTGCAAACAATTTTTTCTCAATCGCTTCTTTTAAACGTTCATGCGATTCATATCCGAAGGTTTTTCCTTTTCGAGCATACATTGAAATTCGAATCAGGATTTCTTCTCGGAAGGTTTTCTTAGCATTTTCCGAAACCCCAATTTGTTCTTCAATGCTTCGCATAAGTTGTTCGTCAGGAGCTAATTCTTCACTGGTTATTGAGTCATAAATTTTTGTAGAATTACAGTATGCTTCTACATTATCCAAATAATTATTTAAGAGTGACTTCGCAGATTCTTCGTAAGCATAGACGAATGCCTTCTGTACTTCTTTCTTAGCCATTTCGTCATATTCCCGTCTCGCAACAGAAATCAGATTTAGAAGATTCTCTTTTTCCTCCTTCATGATCGATGTATGCTGAGATAAACCGTCTTTTAAAGCTCTTAAGATATCTAGTGCATTTATGCATTTATGCTCATCTCGAATTAAGGCTGTCGAAATTCGGTTGATAACATAACGCGGATCAACGCCACTCATGCCTTCGCCCAGTTCTTCTCCCTCCATAGTTAATTCTTTAATATCCTTTTGATTAAATCCTTCCACATCTTCTCCGTCATAAATACGCAACTTCTTCACCAGATCCATGCCTTGCTTTTTCGAAGGCTTTAGACGTGAAAGTACACTAAAGACAGAGGTTGCCCAAAGACTGTGCGGAGCCAGGTGCACATTTCTAATATCGCTTTGACTTATTAATTTTTCATAAATCTTAACTTCATCACTAACTCGCAGATTGTAAGGAATATGCATAACAATAATTCTAGATTGCAGAGCTTCATTCTTCTTATTCCCAATAAAAGCCCGATATTCATTTTCGTTCGTATGTGCGATAACCAACTCATCTGCTGAAATTAAAGCAAAGCGCCCCGCTTTAAAATTTCCTTCCTGAGAGAGACTTAAAAGATTCCAGAGAAACTTTTCATCTGATTTGAGCATTTCTTGGAATTCCATCAAGCCTCTGTTTGCCTTATTCAGCTCTCCATCGAAACGATAAGCGCGAGGATCGGATTCTGATCCATATTCCGTGATAGAAGAAAAGTCAATACTACCAGTTAAGTCTGCGATATCTTGAGACTTAGGATCTGATGGGGTAAACGTTCCAACTCCAACCCGTTGCTCTTCTGAAAATAATATTCTTTTTACTGGAAAGCGTTCTGTTTCACCGACAAACTCCTCATCCAACCGCAAGCGACATACGGGGCATAAATTCCCTTCGATACGAATCCCGTAAGTATCTTCAAATTGTTGACGTAAAGATACTGGCAACAAATGCAGGGGATCTTCATGCATAGGACATCCATCAATGGCATAAACTGCTCCTTCCTCAGTTCTTGTATAGTCTTCAAGTCCTCTTTTCAATAGGCTGACAATTGTTGATTTCCCGCCACTTACTGGTCCCATTAAAAGTAAGATCCGTTTGCGGACATCTAACCGCTTGGCTGCACTATGAAAATACTCTTCAATCAGCCTCTCCAAAGTCTTATCCAACCCAAAAAGCTCTTTGTCAAAAAAACTGTACTTTTTCGAATCCCCAATTGTTTCAACTCCGGCCGCTTTGATCATCTCATAGATTCGAGCATGGGCATGCAGTGCCAATTTAGAGTTTTTAGTAACCATTTGCAAATAATCAGCAAAAGTGCCACTCCAAGCCAGCGCAGCCTCTACTTCGCGATATTCTCGCAACCATTTAATGACTTCCATAGTAGCCCTCCCTTCTCTAACAACAGCAAGACTTGTCGGGATAATACTTAAGTATATGCCCCGTCGAAGAAGATAAGTCATTGAAATCATTTGTGTATGATCATGAAAAAAACACCTCCTAAGAGATGTTTTTAAAATTCAATTCCTTGACGTGACATAATGCCTTTTTCATAGGGATGTTTCTTGTCCACCATTTCTGTTACTAAATCCGCTTTTTCAATCATGCCCTCTGAAGCATTTCGACCAGTCAAGATCAATTCTACATGAGACGGTTTCTTGGTCAACAGCTCCATAACTTCACTTTCTGGAAGCAGTTCAAACCAAATTGCATTAAGAATCTCATCCAGAATGACAATATCCCAATTCCCTGAGAAGACAATTTCTTGCGCTCTAGAGAAAGCTTTTTTCGCTTCAACGATGTTTTCTTCGAGATTTTCTCCCTTGTGAACCCATCCTGCTCCCCCATAATGTTCAAGTTGACATTCAGGACTCAAACGTTTTATACCATCTAACTCACCGTAGCCATCGTTTCCTTTCATGAATTGAATAATGAAAACCCGAAAACCATGGCCAACAGCCCGTAACGCCAAGCCAAATGCTGCTGTTGTTTTCCCTTTGCCATTCCCAGTATAAATTTGGACCAATCCTTGAGAAAGATTTGACATTATTGCACCTTCCGTATCCATTTTTCGAGTTGTGGATGGATATAAACAACATTAGGAGAAATAAGGATTTCTGGAAACCGCTCCACTGATTGACGATTAAAAGCTATGGAAAAAAACAACTTAATTGATGACTTCTCATCAGTTGCTCTTAGCTCTACTTTGTCAGGATACAGATAATATGAGTAGTTCCCATCTCGCCAAGAGACCTCTAGTTCCCCTATCTTTATACATATTTTACCAAATTCCTCAACCTTCACATAGGCTACACTAGCAAACGTTTGCTTAAGCCGTTCTGCTTCTATCGCAACCTGTCCAACTCTAAATTGAGATTCTAAGAGTTGCTCAACGATAAGTCGAGCTGGAATAGAAATATCTTCAAAAATCCTTCGCTCGCTTCTTATCTCAACAAGGAGTTGCTCAAATTTCTGGACATGAATCGAACGAACCTGATTAGCCTTCTTTAAGGCCTTTTCAAAGGTGTGATACACATCTTCCAAGCACTCGAGAAGTATCGAATCTTCCTCTCGCATGTCGATTATCCCCCCCGTCTCCTTTTAGAAGCAACTTCTATATTGTTATTCTAACTGAATTCCGATAATTAATAAAGCTAGTTTTATAAAATTTTGGAAATTACTTCTTCTTGCGAAGACGTTTTGAAACCTGTTGCACCCTGTATTCTATCCAATCCGTAGCCACCTCAGCATCACGTCCCCTTTTCAAAGCCTTCCAGTAGCATTCCAAGGCATCGCGATCATTATGGCGTTTTTCATAAAACTCTGCTAAATGTATTAAGGCCTCCAAGGTAAACTCCCCATGGATTTTAGATCTATCTTCCGGCTTATCTTGGGTGTTTAGCGGACCTTCCTTTTGCTCACGCAACCCTTTTAGGAGAGCCAATGCTTCATAAACTTCAGCTTTGCGCTGGTCATCGTGATACAATTCAAAGAGATTTAGTGCCTTTAAATAGTATATTTCAGATTTCGTAAAATCCATTGAAAGAAACAGTAAGCTTCCTAAATTTTGATAGCGTATAGCAAGGTCTATAGTTTGCTCAGGATAAAAATGAACCGATAATTCAAGATAATATCTTGCTTCTTGGTAATCCTCTAAGTTTTGTTCAATTTTGCTAAGAAAATAACAGCTTTCACTGAAAACCTCCTTGGTGTCAAACTTTAGACAGAGACTAACTGCTCTTTGTTGACTTTCAAGAGCTAAACGCATTTCATTTTGGTCAAAGTAAAGTAAAGCCAAATATTGAAGTGTCGTCGATAAAGCGACCATATCCTGCAGTTGGGCAAATAGTTGACAGGCATGCTTTAAATTTCCTAGAGCTTCAGTTTTCTGCCCAAGTCTAAAGCACAATTCTCCGGAAAGAACATCCAACTCTGCCTCCCCTTTTGGGAAACCATGCAAGCGACAAAGTTCTACTGCCTTTGCATATGAGTTCTTGGCACTAGTCCATTTTTCAAGAGCAGTATAAACTTGACCCATGTCAGCATAAAGCATTCCAAGCCTAAGTTGGGGGGATGATTTAGGGTAAACTGCTATTGCTTGTTCGTACTCTTCAACCGCTTTCGGAAGCATTCTCTTTTTAACTGAGATACTTGCCAAACCAGCCCAGGCTTCAGCCATTCCTTTAGCATTCTGAATCTCTTGGCAAATGCGTAAAGCTTCTTTAAACCCTTCTTCAGCAAACTCCAAATTCCCCAGGCGCACTCTGACCGTCGCTAGAAGTCGCAGTGTAAAGGCCACAATTTCTGGGACGGTTAATTCGTAGGCCTTTAATAAGCCCTGAATATAATATTTTTCTGCTTTAAGATATTGCTCATCTCCAAGACACTGTGTTCCATCTTCCATAAGGTTTCGCCAGATGTATAAGTCAGCATCGTACATATAAATCCCTCCGTGTCTGTTCCATCATATGCACGAGGGGATTTATTGGGCATATTATAAAGATATAAGTTTTAAATATGTGAAATCCAAGGTCCAAACAAATGTTTGAGCAGTGAACGGCAGCTATGGAATGTGACATGATGGCAAGAATTGTGACAGTTGAGATGACCTTGTATAAGAAATAACTTTAGGGTGAACTAGCTTGTAATCTAGACATAAAAGTCGAAATATGATAATCTTAAGCTCAGAAGGGAGTGTTTGGCTTGAATACTTATCGTCCTGCACAGTCTTCAAATTATTGGATGGTTGCCCTCAAATTGGTGATTCTCATTCTGGGACTATATGTCTCAGCCTTGGTCTTAAGTAAAGTGTTTTCCTTGGTATTTGCAGTAACATTTTTCGTAGTACGTATTCTTGTTTTTATAGCGGTTTCATTCGTAGTCCTTCATATTTTCCTTAAATTATTGTTCAGAGTAGATTTGATCCAGTCAGGTAAGCGATTTATTCAACGCTAGAACATACTGGATTTTTCTCTAACGTAAATATACAAAATTGGCTAACGCTGAGCTTTCAAGACTCCAGCTTTAACCTTAGTTATACTCGATACTTTCTGCTCTGGAAAAATAATTTTCCATTCATCAATGAAGCCGCATAGCGGAATACAAGTCTGACTAGCAGTTTTAAAACGCCTTTACAGGCGTTTTTTTGTTTTACTTCTCATGATCTTGCTATTCAATGAATATCTTTTAGTCGAAGGAGGAGTGCCAAATGCGAATTATTATTTTCAAACGTCCCTCATGGCGAAATGTTGCTCTCTGGGGAATTCTTTTATTCGTCATGCTTGCTTACCGTGAAAATGTTACATCTGTTTTCTCCGGAAAATTAAAACCGATCTACTCAGTCAACGTTAACACCAAAGCTATTGGTCTAACCTTCGACATTAGTTGGGGAGAGAAGACGGCGGAACCCATACTAGACATTCTTAAGAAAGAAGAAACTCAAGCAACGTTTTTCCTTTCCAGTCCCTGGGCTGAAAAGCATCAAGAATTAGTGCGCAGAATGATCACTGAAGGGCATGAAATCGGTTCGCATGGAAACCGTCATATTGATCTCAACACTTTAGGGGCAGAAGAAATAGGAAAAGAGATTACCAGTGCCCAGCAAGTCCTTGAAAAAATAACAGGTCAAAAAATACGACTGATTCGCACCCCTAATGGAGCCTATAATAATAAGGTTATTGCTACAGCCGATGAACTGGGATATCGTGTGATTCAATGGAGTGTTGATTCTCTTGACTGGAAGCGTCCCGGCCCAAGTGCCGTCGTTAACAATGTGCTTAATGGCCCCCGTCCAGGAACAGGAGCTAAACCTGGAGATATAATTCTATTTCACGCCTCCGACTCTGCTCCTGATACGATTGAAGCCTTACCTACCGTGATTCAGAGCCTTAAAAGCAAGGGGAATACTTTACTTCCTGTAGGAAAGTTATTATCTCAAGCAAGCAGTACCTGGCCACCTGAAAGTAATTTGAAAGAAGAGGCTCTCCCCGCTAAGTAACTGCCCGCCTAACTACCATTGTTCATTGGTTTCAGCCACAGCGGCGCGAAGACTTTTATCCGCTTTTAGTCGCTCATTGATTTGGTTAAGGGCTTTTTGGGCATCAACATTTAATTGACCCTCAAGTCCATCTTTTATTGACCGTTCCAGTAAATCCTTACCCTCTTCTAACTTCCCTTCTTCCAAAACGCGAATTCCATTCACATAGGTTATGTAAGCATCCCCATGGGGCAGCTCTTTTAGAGAGGCCAGGATATTAGACAGACTCAATTTGTCGCCTTGGTAAATAGCTAGGATAGCTTTTTTAGTCTCAAATAAAGTATTAGCAGGGCGCCATGTTTGAGCATCGATTAATTGACTAAGCTCAAGAGCTTTCGACCATTGCTCTTCTTCTATTGCGACATTAAATGCCATAGACAGGCACGCAGGATTATACGGATTTAACTGTTGAGCTGCTTTGAGCTCTGTTTGTGCAGTGTGAAGATCTCCCCCAATTATGGCTGCTTGCGCTAAGGTTAAATGCCTAAGGGTCTGCTCATCAATCGATAATGTCTTCCAGTCCATATTAGTATCGGTCAGTAAACGTTGTGATTGCTGAGCATCCCCCTTTGAGATGGACATCAAACCTTTCCCCAGTGATATAAGACTGCTGTCACTCATCTTAGCCAACACGTTCTGAGCTGAGCTTAATTTTCCCTCTTGCAAATAAAACAGGTACAACCAAAATTGATGTTTTCTGTCTTGATATGACGCCAACTTGGATTCGTCTAAGCCCTTACTTCCCACATTAAGCGCCAACCAAAGGTTAGTATCTTTGACGATTTCCAGATTTTTTAACAAGGCTGCATTCTTCTCTATCCAATGCAGTTCCTCTTGAACCTTCTGAACATCATAAACGCTTTTTGCGTGTTTTAGTTGTTGCATACGCCAAACGAAAGGCCCCACAGTGAACATAAAAACACTAACCAAGAAAAGTAAGAATACTGTCTTCCAGCGACTTCTCTGACCTCTTTTTCGCTGACTAAACAATCCCAATCCCTCGTTTCAATGTGCCCTTAAATGATTCAAGAGCAGATCTCTATCCTCAAACACTATTTTATATAAAAAAAACTTTAAATCGCTTCTCAGTGTCCCTTCCACGAAGAAAAACCTTCCCCTACAACTTCAGGCACTTCGGAAATAGCTACAAAAGCCTGAGGATCCTGATCACGAACAATTTCCTTTATTTGAGACAATTCTGAACGGTTAATAACGCAATAAACAACTTGCTTAGCTTCACCTGAGAAAGCGCCGATAGCTTGAAAAAGCGTTACCCCTCGCTCAAGTTTATCGATGATCTCCTCAGCAATTCTCTGAGGCTGAGCAGTTACCACCAAAACTGACTTAGATACACTTAAGCCCTCTTGAACAAGATCCACAACCCGTGTAGCAATAAACATATAAATCATGGCATACATAGCCATTTCTGGGCCAAACAAAATGGCTGCGCCCAGAAAGATAACTGCATCAATTCCAAGTAAGATTTGTCCAACACTAAAAGAGGTAGTTCTAGTAAGCAATACTGCTAATATGTCAGTTCCGCCAAGCGATCCTCTGGATCGGAAAATAAGACCCATTCCGATTCCAGTAAGAACTCCGCCAGATATCGCGGCCAACAAGGTATCATTGGTTAAGGCTGGCAGATGTGTAGTCAGAGAAAGCGTCGCTGAGAGAACTCCCACACCTACAATACTGAACACTAAAAAATCTCTTCCCACCATACGCAGTCCGAGAAAAAAAAGTGGCAGATTTAAAAGGAGAACAGCCCAACTAACTGGCCAACCAAATAAGTAATGCAGAATTATCGAGATCCCTGTGACTCCGCCATCAGCTATTTCATTGGGAATAATTAATGTATTGATACTTACGCTTACAATGGTTGAACCAATTACGATTCCAAAAAAGTGCTTAAATAAATACCATGTAAAATAGTCACGAAAACGTCTCAGCAATAGGAACCCCCGTTCTTCACCTGTAACAGTGCATTGTTATCTTTTAAATTATACAGTAGAGTCTTTTAAGAAACAAATCTAAAGCTAACTTAGCTTTTACTATATCATAAAGAGAATATCGCATTCAATGGATCCTGCTATTTAGCTTGACAAAATACTTATAATTGGATAAAGTATTGAAGTGCCTCTTATAAGCGCTCGTAGCTCAGTGGATAGAGTGACGGTTTCCGAAGCCGGAGGTCGCAGGTTCAAATCCCGCCGGGCGCACCATGATAAAATTAGCCACAACTATTGTTGTGGCTTTTGCTGTAAATATTATTCATTCATATTACAGCCCATCGCTCAGTTATCTTAAACAAGATGACAAGCAACAAAATGATCATTTCCAATATCTCTAAAATTTGGATCCTGCTCTTTGCAAATACTTTGTACCTTTGGGCAACGTGTATGAAATCGACAGCCCGAGGGTGGATTAACTGGGCTGGGAACATCTCCTTTAAGAATTATGCGATCTTTTTTAACGGTCGGATCTGGAACAGGAATAGCTGATAATAAAGCGATTGTATAAGGATGTTGAGGATTTTTATAGAGTTCCTCTGAATTTGCAAGTTCAGCAATCTTACCCAAATACATAACCGCAACGCGGTCACTAATATGTTTAACTACTGATAGGTCATGTGCAATAAATAAATACGTCAAATGATATTCTTTTTGTAAATCTTCAAGTAAGTTAATCAACTGTGCTTGAATCGACAAATCTAGTGCGGATACTGGTTCGTCGCAGATAATCAACTTTGGGTTAAGAGCTAAAGCTCTAGCGATTCCGATCCGCTGTCGTTGTCCTCCTGAAAATTCATGTGGATAACGTGCTCCGTGATACGGACTTAAACCTACAACATCCAAGATCTTACAAACACGTTTCTCACGCTCGGCACGACTCGAAACTCCCTGAATCAAAATAGGTTCTGCAATGATATCCCCCACTCTCATGCGAGGATTCAAAGAAGCATATGAATCTTGGAAAATCATTTGCATCTGACTACGCATCTGGCGCATTTCTTCATGGGAAAGCTCATTCAGAACCTTCCCCTCAAAAATAACCTTTCCTTTGCTTGGTTCCAGTAATCTTAAGATTACCCGCCCAATTGTGGATTTGCCACATCCGCTTTCTCCAACTAATCCTAGTGTTTCCCCGCGACGAATTTCGAAAGAAACCCCGTCAACTGCTTTAAGATCACCTACATACCGCTGAACTGCTATTCCCTTCTTGATAGGAAAATATTTCTTTAGATTCTCAACCTTTAACAGGGTTTCAGTTGTTTTCTTAGTTTCAATCATGTCGTTTACCCTCTTCTTCATATAAAAAGCAACTTACGAAATGCCCTGGTTCAATCTCGAGCCAGGTCGGTTTTTGTTGTTCACAAATGGGCTTTTTATGATTACATCGCTGTGCAAAATTACACCCTTGCGGTAAATTGCGCAGATCAGGGGGGTGCCCTTGAATAGGTTCCAGACGTTGTTTTGCCCACACATCAAGTTTTGGCAACGATCTTAGCAATCCCCATGTATACGGATGCATAGGCTTGGTAAACAAAGAAACAACATCAGTGTATTCGACCGTATTTCCAGCATACATTACTAACACTCTTTGGCACAATTCTGCGACAATCCCTAAATCGTGGGTAATCAACATAATTGCTGTACCAGATTCCCTTTTCAAGTCATTCATCAAATCTAAAATCTGAGCCTGAATAGTTACATCGAGCGCTGTTGTTGGCTCGTCAGCAATAAGAAGTTTTGGATTACAGGATAGAGCCATAGCGATCATAACACGTTGTCGCATACCACCACTAAATTGATGCGGATAATTGTCTATGCGTACTTCAGCTTCAGGAATACCAACCCTTTTTAACATTTCGACAGCCTTTTTTTTCGCCTCCGTACGTCCTGCTTTCAGATGAAGCATAATAGCTTCCATTATTTGCTCTCCAACAGTAAGTACTGGATTTAAGGATGTCATAGGGTCCTGAAAAATCATAGCAATATCATTGCCACGGATCCTCATTAAGTCATCCTCCGAAGCCTTGAGCAAATCTTTGCCATCAAACATTACTTCTCCACTTACGATTTTTCCTGGAGGCATAGGAATCAGACGCATAATAGACATGGCCGCAACACTTTTTCCTGAACCCGATTCACCTACAACTCCAAGAGTCTCTCCTATTCGAATCTCAAGATTCACGCCTTCTGCAGCCTTTATAACCCCCGCATCCGTGTAAAAATGAGTTCTAAGCTCTTTAACACGGAGTAACAATTCTTGATCCATTACTTTATCCTCCTAAGGTTCAAGCGCGGATCCAGAGCATTACGCAACCCCTCACCTAATAAATTGTAACCTAGTACAGTTAAAAAAATGGCAACGCCGGGCCAAACAACCAGCCACGAAGCATTAAAGATGAAGTCTTTGCCTTCTGCCAGCATCGATCCCCAACTCGGAGCAGGAGGCCGAACTCCAAGGCCTAAGAAGCTCAATCCTGCCTCAGCTAAAATAACTCCTCCGATATTCAGGGCAGTGTATACAATCACTGGTGCTAAAGCGTTGGGAAGGATATGTCTTAGTATAATTCGTCTGTCTTTTGCCCCGATAGAGCGAGCTGCTTCTATATATTTACTTTCCTTAACCAAGATAACTTGTCCACGGATAAGTCGCGCATAATTTGTCCATCCCACTATACCTAAGGCAAAGAAGATATTAAGCAAGCTAGGTCCTAAAAAAGTCATGATTGCAATTGCCAAAAGGAAAAATGGAAATGCTGAGAAAATATCCGTAATTCTCATCATTAGTGAATCAAGCCATCCCCCATAATAACCAGAAAAAGCACCAATGATGACCCCTATGACTAAGGAAATACTTGTAGCCACCACTCCGACGATTAAGGACGCCCTAGCTCCGTAGATAATTCTGCTAAAAATATCCCGCCCAAGAACATCTGTACCCATTAAGTGAGCCAAGTTGGGTTCTTTTAGTGAATCTTTCAAAGCAATCTGCACAGGATCATAGGGGGCAATAACATTGGCAAATAAGGCAACCAGTATCAAGAAAATAACCAGGAAAAGGCCTAATATCGCACGCTTATTTCTTTTCAGGCGATCCCATATTTCCAAGAAAAGCGAGGATGTCTCATATAATTCCAAAGTTTTATCGGCATCTGAATTAGTTGACATTTTCTTACCTCCTTAGCCGTTAATCATATCGAATCTGCGGATTTAAAAATGCATAGGAAATATCTACAAGCAAGTTTACAACCACAAAAACGAGGGCTAGAAAGAGCGTAACCCCTTGGACAACAGGATAATCTCTTCTGGAGATGGCATTAAAAAGCATGTAACCAATTCCAGGAAGCGAAAAAATTGTCTCAATTAAAATTGTGCCACCCATTAAGCTCGCAAAATCCATGCCTGCATGAGTAGACACAGGAATAAGAGCATTTTTCATTCCATGTTTGAAAACAACGACCTGTTTAGATAGACCTTTAGCACGTGCAGTACGAATATAATCCTCACCTAAAACTTCTAACATGCTAGAGCGAGTCAGCCCGGCATACATTGCCATTGAAGCAAAACCTAGTGCAAATCCGGGCAAGATATAGTATTGAAGATGAAACCCTTCACCACCAGAACCACTGATCGGCAATATACGGAAAATAACGCCAAATACCAATTGCAAGACCATCCCCAACCAGAAAGTTGGCAACGAGAGACCTATTAACGTAAAAAAGGTAGTAAAAGTATCCCAAAAACTGTATTGCCTAACTGCGGACAATACTCCAATAAGTACACCAAATGTTATCGCAATTGCTGAGGCTGCCACTGCTAAACGAAAGGTAACAGGGATTTTATCTAAGAGCATCTGGGAAACCTCTTGATGTTGTATGTAGGATCGACCAAAATCTCCATGCAGGGCATTCCAAAGGTAATTTAGATAACGATTTAAAAAGGGCAGATCTAATCCCAATTCCTGGCGAACACTATCCATGGTTTGATGAGAAATATGTTGTCCTAACATTAATGCTACCGGATCTCCAGGGACCAAAGACATCATCCCAAACGTCAACATTGATATCCCTAAGAGAACAGGTATCAATTGAAAAATACGCCGAATGATAAAACGTATCACAAATTAGCTTCCTCCTAAAAGTTAAACAATTTACTCGAATTGTCGTACATTAAATTGGAGTTTATGCATCAGTAAGCATAAACTCCAATATTAATTGAACCAAGTTACTTTGATAACCAGACTGTACGCATATCTTTATGGTCTAAAGCACTAATGGTCAGGTCATGAACTTTCTTTCCTAACAAACGCAGATAATTAGGGTTAAATGTCCAAACGGCAGGTTGATCTTCTACGACTAATTCTTGGATCTTTTTGTAGATATCCATACGTTTGGTTGTGTCAGTTTCCTCTATGCCTTGAGCCAGTAGACTTTCAACCACTGGGTTAGAATAAAAAATAACATTATTCATCCCCCATTGGGATTTGGAATAAAGAATGTTGAGAAAATTTGCTGGATCCGGATAATCCGCAACCCAGTTGACGCGGAACATTTGATTTTCGCCTGACTGCATAGCTTTAACGTAGGAGCCCCATTCCATGTTTCTTAACTCGATTTGAATTCCAACCTCTTTCAATTGGCCTTGGAAAGCTTCTGCAATTTTTTGATTTTCTTGATTAAAGTTGTAGGCATATTGGATCGGTGCGAGGCCTTTACCATGAGGGTACCCTGCTAAAGCTAAATATTCTTTAGCTTTAGCAGGGTCAAATTTTGGTGCTTTTAAGTCTTTATCATAACCTGGCATTGTTGAAGGCAATGGTCCGTTGGACAGAGTTGAGTTTCCCTCGAGTACAGTATCAATAATACTCTGGGGATCAAGAGCATAGGCAATTGCTTTGCGTAAGTTAACATTATCCTTAAACGGCGCCTTAGTCAGGTTAAATCCGATAAACTGTGTGGTTAAAGTAGTTTGATTAATGGTTTGATCAGGAAATTCCTTGCTAATAGAATTTCTTTGACCTGGAGGCAACATGTCCACATAATCCAAGTTTCCAGCACGAAACTCATTCAAAGCCGTCGATTCATCATTAAAAATTTTATAGACGACTCTATCGACATGAGCCTTGGTTCCATAATAATCATCAAACTTCTCTATTGTTACGTCTTGATCGGAATTCCATTTTACAAATTTGAAGGCTCCTGTTCCAATTAAAGTTTCGGGAGTGGCGACAGGCGTACCAAAATCTTTACCCGCCTTTAGCGCAGACTCTATCTTATAAATACTTACTGCCGGGTGCCCTAAAGAGGTGAGAAAAGCTGCATTCTTTTCTCTTAAAGTCACTTCAATCGTATAGTCATCAATCTTTTTTAGTCCTGAAATTGTCTTAGCTTCTCCACTATTCACTTCAGCGAATCCAACAATAGGTTCAAGTGGGAAGGCAACGGGGGAAAGTGTGTCTTTGGCAGCTAAACGATTCCAGACCTCTAAAACATCCTGAGCTTTTAATGAAGTTCCATCATGAAATTTAACGTCATGGCGTATATGAAATTTAATAACTTTCTTATCCGCAGAATAATCCCATTTTTCCGCTATAGCGGGCATTACTTCTAAAGAGGAAGGATCGTATTTTACAAGTCCGTCATAGAGTTCTTTGCCAATTTGAATGCCATTAATTTCTTCTAAAAAGGCCGGTTCCAGAGCGGAAGGACTTGAAATCATCCCAAAACGAAATGTTCCACCATCAACAGGAGTTGCACCGCTTGTTTTATCCCCATTTGTCAGTGCAGCATTCGGTCCACATCCAGACAGGATTAAAGTTACTGATAACAAAACAGCAATAACCAAATACCAACGTCCTTTACCCTTTAGCATCCTTTTTCCTCCTTAACCTTCGCCATGGATGACTTTTGTTACAATTTCATAAATGTCCCTGTGAATATCTTCCTTACTTCGCAACTGGCCATTATGTACGCAATTTACCATTTCCCAGCCAAAAGATACCCTGATCTGAGTTGCATTGTTATATGAGTGAACTAAGTAATCATAATTCCTCTCATGTATGTCCTTCTCACCGTCGCCAAATTTGTTAGATCTGTTGTTTATTAGGATCTGACTGTATTGTGGATGCATATCGAGGAAAACCACGCAATCAGGTACTGGAAGTTTGAACTTTACGAACTCCAAGTCCCATAACCAATTGAGATATTCGTCCCGTTCGTCAGGGTTGATTATTTTAGCCGCCTGATGAACCATATTGGATGTGGTGTACCTGTCGGCTAAAATGATGCCGCCACTCTGATAGAAGTCTCCCCACTTTTTTTTATAGGAAGCATATCTATCTGTAGCATAGAAAGTGGACGCTGCATAGGGATTGACATCGTTCGGATTATTGCCAAATTCCCCATTCAAATACATTTTGATAAGAGCAGAGGACTCGCTCTGGTAATCAGGAAATTCTACATGCTTAACGTTATAATTATTCAGGGATAGTTTATCAAACAATAATTTTGTTTGTGTCGCCTTGCCACTGCCATCTCCTGCTTCTATGACTATGAGTTTTCCCTTCAAAAAAACCGGCTCCTTCTTTATGCTTTATATCTACTGAAAAAATAAAGTTTGTATTAAAGTATTAGCGTTACTTTAATGATTAGTCTATCAATAAAATCGCATTTCAACAACACTTTAATAGTTAATTGTAAGATTTAATTACAAAATCAAAAGCACCTCTCTTTTGCCCTAAAGGTAAAAGGAGATGCTTTTATAATTGAATTATTCAAGCTTTTCTATTTCTAGCTAACCTTGCTCATAACTCTCAACTTGTCAGCTAACAAAGCAATAAATTCTGAGTTAGTGGGCTTTTGTCGCTCTATGTTCATTGAATATCCGAAAATTCTCTTCAAGGTATCAGTATGTCCACGTTCCCATGCCAACTCTATCGCGTGGCGAATACCACGTTCTACTCTGCTGGGAGCAGTATCGAATTTCTTGGCAATACTTGGGTATAGCTCTTTGGTTACCGCACCTAGCAATGAAACATCTTCAACCACCATCAGAATTGCGTCTCTAATATATTGGTATCCTTTTACATGAGCTGGAATCCCAATTTGATGCATCATCGTCGTCACTTCCACACACAAGTTCAACCCGCTTCCAACGGTTGAAACAACAATTGGTGAAGCAGAAGAATTATGGTTAGGCTGGGATGAAGGTATGTCCTGAGTTAAAGATCGAATACGTTTACTGAGAATATCTAAATCAAACGGTTTAAGTATAAAATAGTCGACACCCAGCATCATTGCTTGATGAGTAAGTGATTCCTGTCCAAAGGCTGTTAACATGATTATTTTAGGTCGATTTATAGTTGTACGCGAGTTGATTCTTTCTAATACACCTAATCCATCCAAATTAGGCATTACTAAATCAAGAATGATTAAGTCCGGTTCCTGACTTTGAATAAGTTCCCACGCTTCTAAACCATTATTTGCAACTCCAACAACGATTAAATCTTCTTGGCCTTGGAGATAGTTTTGTAGCATTTGACATAAATTACGATTATCATCGGCAACAATTATTTTTATTTTCTTACTCATTCTTAAAATCATCCCGCCTTAAATGTATTCCGGTCCAGCATTAGAGTCTTAATTTGCGTTTGCATCTCTCCGGTGCTTTTATTATACGCTATGGTTGATGTCGAAATCGCAAATAATAAGTCAACACTAATTTCCGCTTAAAAGTGAGATGAGGCCTAACTTCAAAGCGCTTATTTGGTTATTTATGGTATTTTTATTTATCGCAAAATCTTCCACTATTTTCCATTGAAATTATAACCTGACATAAGATTAGCGAATTAATACTAACACAATCGAGATTTATCAAACTGCTGGGTATAATAGAGATTTTCTTTAATTAAATACATGAATTACAAAGAAACATTAAAAAATAAAGTGCATTTCATGTTAAGTTTATTGTTATTTGTGGATATACTATGGGCGAATGATACTCAAGAAGGTTAAGGAGGATAATATTATGATAGCTGCAGTCGATAAGGATACTTGCATTGGTTGTGGAGCTTGCCCGGAATTTTGCCCTGAGGTTTTTAAGATGGAAGATGACGGATTAGCCGTAGCCTATACTAATCCTGTTCCAAGTGAAGTTGAGTCAGCCGCCAAAGATGCTGCTGACGGCTGTCCGACAGATGCTATACATGTCGAATAATTAAATAGACCGAATGTAGATTAAGAGGTTAAGACAGTTTAAACGCGGATGGCAATGCATCCGCGTTTAAACTGTCTTAATGTTTTGTTTGCTCCGCAAATTCACGCAGTCCATCTATTCCGATTCGGTCAATGAGACGACCAATCCGTTCTTGAGGCTTGGCATTTTCTTTATAATACGAAATGACCGCATCCATGACCGACAATACTTGCTCCCTCTGCACATTTTCCAAAAGGATATTACCCGGTCTTGGCTTAACTCCGCCATTTCCGCCTACATACAAATGATATCCTTTGCTAGTACCCATCAATCCTAAATCGACTGAAGCAGAGTCAGTACATTTATTGGGACAACCGGCAACCCCGATCTTAAATTTAGAGGGTAATTGCATACCATGATAACGTTTGTCAATTTCCATACCTAGAGATAGCGTTTCTTGCAGACCTCTTTTACAAAAAGTATCGCCTGGGCAAACTTTTACACTTCGCACACATAATCCTACAGCATGTCCAGGGTCCATGCCAAGTTCATCCCAGATTTTAGGGACATCCTCGGGGTTTAGTCCAACGATAGCAATACGCTGAGCAGAAGTCACCTTAATTGCTTGGGCATGATATTTTTCAGAGACATCAGCTATCTTACGCAGGATTTCCGGAGTCACAACACCTGCCGGTATATGAGGAGCAATTGAATAAGTTTTCTTATCCATTTGCAAAATTCCTCCCGCAGGTTGAGCTTTTGCAGCAGCCTCCGCCGACATCTCGCCTTGTTCCACAGAATTTACTTTTTCCAACAAGACATTAGGATCTAAATTATGCATTTGTGCTGCATTGGCCAGGGTTTCATTGACTGAAAAAGCACACCCCAGACAGTGTAATCCTAATTCCTGCATTGCTTCTGCTGTTTTTGGATTGGAGGACATTATGTCTTTTAATTTCATATCTAGTGTAAAGTGCATCTACTCAACTCCTAACCATGAATGAGCATTGGCAAACAACGCGTACATACATGTTTTTCTTCACCTTGATGAGCATAAGTCAACATAGGAGCTAATTCGCTTGTAGTACCACAATGATCGCACTCCATCTCAGGAGCCTCTTTTTTAATGTCTGCCATTGAAATAACCTCCTTCTTCATGATCATAGATTAACATGCTAGCCATCGTTTTAAGTGTGACCTAAAACACATTTCTGAGTGTATTTAAGCACGCTCCAAAGTAAACCTATTTCAGCCTCAGTTTAAACCATTATTCGATAAACTATGCAATAACTTGTACTTATTCTTTAATCTGATCGATGTTCTACCTAATACCTCAACTTAGTTTTCGTTATGAATTCATCTATCTCAAACTTATAATGCAAGAAACACGATTTACCCAATGAGGTACACCGTGTTTCAAACCATTTCCTTCTAAGTCAAAAGTTCAGTTGGCAAACAGATATAAAATTAACCCAATAGCTAAGTAGACAATACCCACATATAAGCGTAAAGGCGCTTTACTCATTTGAGTACTTGAACTCATACTGGTGTAAGGTCTAAACTGACCCTCCATCTTGATCCCCCCCAATATACGAGAGATCGTTGATTCGCTTAATTCCTTGAATTTGCCAACCCTTTTCAGTTTTAGCCAGACTCATGGAAAATGTTGCCTGCTGAACTTTTTCTAAAGACGATGTCCATGAAACACGCACAATGATATCCTGCGAACCGTCCAAATCAGGATTCATAAACTCCACTTTTTGTAATGACAACATTGGATCCTTGTTCATTAGGATCTCCCAAACCTTAAACTCACTTTCATCCGCAGAACCCTTTGGTAAGCTTAGCAGATCACGAGCTAAGTCAATTTGGCGAAAATCCATATACTTCCAGAATTGTTGAATTGTTGTCCTTTGAGAATTCCCATATTGTGGATCCGCTAGAGTCGATATCACTGCTTGAGGTGTTTTCAAGATGACTATAGTAATTAGACATAAGAGTGATATCCCAATTAACCATACATAACGACTTTGACGCATAATTTCCCTCCTTGCTTGTCTCTACTATATATTCTAGGAGGGAAAAGCAAATTTCAGACCACTTTAGCCAAAAACTTTTCTTAATACATTAAGCACGAACTCCGGTAACCGAACATAATAAATTCGCATAGTCTCCTTCCTCCTTTGCATTCCTTTTAATATCCATTACTCAGTGGTAATGTATGCAGACAAAACGGGGAATGACCTTCTAAACGGATTGGTAATTCTTTACTGCCTCTTCGAGTTGAGCAACAAGTAAACGCTCCTCCTCAGTATTTGCTGTAAAATAAAGCCGTCCAATAATACCGGTTATAACTTTTAGGACGTCTTCCAAAACTAACTTCTCTTTCATAGCTAATTGGGCACTGGTTTCTATCAAGGCAATTCCAAATTGATGCCCTACACCCTCTTTAATCATGCGGGTACAACTCTTTCCTAACAACCTCATGACTAAAGAAGCTTCCTGAACATCTAGTTGACGAACTGCATCAATCGTTGTCGTTAAGCCTTGCACCATACGTAATCCCACGCTATTCCAACTTACTTGTTGATTTTCCATTAATATGTCCCCCCTAAACATTCAGTTCCCGTGCCATACTATATGCCTGAAGGATTACAAGGGTGAAAAAAAGAGCAGAGAAGGTAAATACCTTCTCTGCTCATGAGAGATTCGTTATTTTTAGCTTGTTATTTCCTGATACGGGTCATAAACACCAAGACCCATGCCGGAAGGTGCACATGAAATGTGCCTTCCCACCAGCTCGTGTCACCCCGTTCCAAGACCCCAAAGCCCAAGACGCAGTGTGACACGAGCGCGACGTCTTTACGTAAGCAGAAAAGCAAACTTCCGTTTAAGCGACCCCATATACGGGGCGTGTACAAGGTCCCCTCCCGCCATCCTGCAAGAAGGCTAATCCGTGCGAAGACCGTGCCTGCAAGAAGGCTAATCCGTGCGAAGACCGTGCCTGCAAGAAGAGTAATCCGTGCGAAAACAGTGTTTTCGTGGGCTCCGGGGACACTAGTCCATCCATGAACATCGGATGTACACTGCCGCCAGTGAGCGCCAAGGCCCCTTCTCGCCGTCCATGGCTACAGGGGCAACTAAAGCACCCATCTCATGATCGTCGGACGTCGGCACAGGACGTACCTGGTGCAGGGTGCGCCATGAAAGGCATAGCGCACTGCCGGCTCATCTGGCGGAACACTCACCCGTGTTCCTGTTCCGCCCCGCTCCCCTGAGAAAAGAGCCTAAACTGTTAGTTTGCTCTGCGTCGTAAGCACCGAGCGCTGTGTCACACAAGTCCCCTCTATTTTCCCAACTTCGCCACCTTAAATGTCGAAACCATTAAAAAAGCCAAAATAAACATACTGCCTAAATAAATATACCATGGCAACATAGTTCGGAAAAACATTAACAAAGCCATAAAACCACCAGCGAAAGTAATCGGTACGCCAACAAAATAAGTCGTAATATTGAGCATGTTAAAACGAGCTAAACGTACAGCACCGCATAAAGCAAAAACTGCAGCAATACCTAACCCGGTATACCTTACGTAATCTGGCTGAGGATACAAGATTGCTTGGTAAGTAAGAATAGCAGGTGCCACCCCAAAAGAAACCAAGTCACTTAGAGAATCAAGTTCTTTACCAAAATCAGAGCTCACAGAAAGTCTGCGGGCTACCTTTCCGTCCAAACTATCCATAAGAACAGAAAGCACAATCATAGCTGCTGCTAAAGTATACTGCCCTTCAATAACCCAGATCAGTGCCAGGAAACCAAACAGCAAATTTGCCAAGGTGAAGATACTTGGGATCATGCGTGCAGTAATAGGATTTTTCCTCATTCCACGCTCACCTTCCCAACTATAGTTAGTCCTCCTCGCACCTTATCTCCTTGCTTAACCATTATTTCAACATTAGTCGGCACAAAAATTTCTGTACATGATCCAAACTTAATCAAGCCAAATCTTTCCCCTTTGGTCATGACGTCTCCTTTATCAACCCAGCACACTATGCGACGAGCAATAAATCCTGTCACTTGTGTCACTAAAATTTTTAAGTGACTATTTTCAATTCCCACAAAGTTTTTTTCATTCAGCTCCGAAGCATGGCTTTTAAAAGCGGGAATCATTTTACCCGGGCGATAGGCACGAAAAACAACTTCTCCAGCCATTGGACTGCGATTAACATGGACATTAAAAACGCTTAAGAAGATTCGAACACGGATGCTTTCTCCATTAAAGAATTGGTCCTCATAGACCCTTTCTACATCCATAACTACCCCGTCTGCAGGGGAAACTAACGTTAATTCGTCAATAGGCACTTGTCTTTCCGGGTTTCGGAAAAAAAATAAAACAAATAAAAACAGAATTCCTGGTAAAATAATAAGCCACGGCCAAACCCAATAGGCTAAAGCCGTTAGCCCTGCTAATATCACAAGATACAACCAACCATCGCGGGAAATGGGATATTGTTTCACCTAAAAATTGACCTCCTCCTCTTGATTTACTCTAGTTTATCATTTTTAGGACGATTATAAAAGCTCTTCACTTAAATCCCTGGTATATTCCTCGATTTTTCGAAATACGAGTGCATTCTCTCCTCGAATATGGGTCCTTATTGGCAATGAACCTAAAAAGAATCTTCCGTAATATTTTTCAATGACCCGATCATCCAATAAGATGACGACCCCTCGATCCCCTTTAGACCGAATCAGACGCCCAAATCCTTGTTTAAAGCGAATAACCGCTTCAGGCAAGAGGAGTTCATGGAAAGGATCTCGTCCCTGAGATTTTAGATACTCTGAGCGGGCCTCAATTAATGGCAACGAAGGAGGCCAAAATGGAAGCTTAACCAAAATGACACAAGATAATGTATCGCCGGGAATATCAATCCCCTCCCAAAAGCTGTTAGCCCCCAAAAGAACACTCTTAGGATTCCTCTTAAAAGCTTCAAGCAACGTGCTGCGCTCACCTTGTATTCCTTGAGCCAAGGATTCGATTCCATCCTTAGCCAGTAAAGGACTCAAATACTCATACGTTTGCCGGAGCATACTGTGGGCAGTGAATAGAACCATCGTCCGACCATTCATTCGCCCTGCAACTTCAGCAATAAACTCAGCAAGTTCTATAGCCTTTTCCCCATCAGTATTTTGAAAGTTCATGCCTTTTTTAACTACGATAAATTGCATCTGTCGCTCATAGTCAAAGGGGGAATCAACCTGTGCAGTTAAAGTAGACTTTGGTAATCCAATATCTTGAAGAAAATGTTCAAATGAATTTGAGACGCTTAAGGTAGCTGACGTCAAAATGACGGAATCGAGACGTGAAAATATCTTTTCTCTTAGAATTTCACTAACTTCAATTGGGGAAGTCTTTAAATAAAGTCTTGAAGATTGTTCAAGCCAGGTTACATGTTTGGGATTATTTACATTTATCGCCAGTATAAGAGTGTCTACAAATGATTGTAAGTCTCTCTGATGACCATTTAAGGTATATTTTAATTCCTCAATCTCATCTGCGTCATCTCCACTTAAGACGCTTGACAAACTTTCGAGGACGGTAAGCAGGCTTTTGAGTCTTCCCACTAAGTTTTCGATCTGAATGTTAAGTCCTGCCCACCAAGGTTTAACTGTATGTTGGGCAACAAATCGGAACGTTCGCTCCATTCCTAGAATCATCGACAACAACTCGAATAATTCCTTCATCTGTTCTAAGACACTTGCACAAGTTTCAGGAATTTCCTCCAACCGTTTAGTAAATATCTCCCAAGGCACAGATGGCACTCTGCTTGCAAGTGACTGCAGACGTTGTTTGACTGTCCCATAAAAATTTATTCCGGTTGGCCGATATATATTATCAATAATTCGCGTGACATTTTCTACACTTAGTTCCGAACCGAGGTGTTGCAGTGCCGTTTGATAGATCTGATGGGCCTCATCAATCACTAATTGATGATATTCAGGTAAGACATTATAATCTGTTTTTAGATCCGAGAAAAGGAGCGAATGATTCACAATCAGAACATCAGACTCTTCAGCCTTTTTTTTAGCTCTAAGCAAGAAGCAAACTCCAGCTTTCGAGCACCTTCCCGGAATACAGGTTTCATTATCCGCACTTATATTTGGCCAAAGTTCCATGAGTCCAGGAACTTTCGAAAGTTCTTGGATGTCCCCCGTTAAGGTTTCTCTTAACCAAACTAGGATACTTAATACTGCAAGTTTTTGTTGGTTGCCTAATATTTCTCGATTAACTAAGCACCCTTGCCATTTTTTGAGGCAACAATAATTACTTTTTCCCTTTAGTACAGAGGTTCTAAACGAAAACGGCAACACCGCTTCTAAAATAGGAATATCCTTTTTCTGAAGTTGTTCCTGAAGTGGAATTGTATGGGTCGCAACAACGACTTTTTGACCGGTTTTTTTAGCTGACCATAGGCTTGGAATCAAATAAGCAAATGATTTTCCTGTCCCTGTGCCAGCTTCAACAACCACGTGCTGAGAAGAAGAAAGCCCTATAGCTATTAATCTTGCCATCTTCACTTGACCCGGTCTGCTTTCATAACTTGGTAAATTTTGTTCGAGGTTCCCTCCTGGAGAAAAATTATCTACAACCCAGTCTATAGATTCCGGAATACTTGTCGCTATCTTTTCGGTGGCAAACAGGCCCTCGTCTGTAAAAGGGGTAAGAACTAGATCCGTACGGATTGGGCGGTCAGGAAAGGAAATAATAATTTCTTTATGCAATTGTTCAATAAAATCTTTACCTACCCATTCCGCCATAAAGCCTTTGGCATGATCAAAAAAACTCAAATCGAACTTCAAGCCTTTTTTCCAGCATGCTTCAAAAAGTTTCCAAGTTAACCAGGCCTTTTCTTCCGACGGATGCAGTGTCTCATCTTTTAATGGTAAAGAAAGCTTATCAGCCAAGTATGACAGTTGGTAATGATGCATAGTTGGGAAAAAAACCTTGCTTAAGTCTAACGTATCCCATAAAGGTTGCTGAAAACGAACGTTTAACTTCCTTTCAAGAATAGAGAGGCACCCAGATATTTCATGACCAACTAAAACTGCATCGCCAAGAAAATTCATGATTTCTTGGCGATCACTAGGTAATGGCAACGCATTACCTAGTTTCTCTATTTGAAGATCCGTATGCCATTTACCGGTTACTCCTTGGTCTGGTTGTAAAAGATAACGACATGATTCGTGAATCTGTCCGTTACGAACCCGAAGTGCAGCAAATTCAATGAATTTATCACTTTCAAACTCCGAGTCCAATGTCTCCACATCAAAAAACACGATATCCTTATTCACAAATCTTGACCCCTCTCTTAATGATATTGTACACTATTTTCAACATTCGGACCAACAAAGCAGGATTTTTCAAAATCTATAGCGAATACTCTTTATGAATTTGAAATTCGACTATCTTTGATTAGGAAGAGGGATTCCCCATTGTTGAAAAAAAAGATATCGATGTTCGGACTCAGTCTCGCGATTTTATTCTCCTGTCTTTTCCTTAACGGATGTTCTCCCAAACCCTTTTTAACACAAGACGGAACATATGTAATCTTGACTGTTTCCCCTTCAGGAATGACCCAATCAGAGCTGGTAGAATTACCTTGGAACACGAATATGGCGGTACTGCAAAAATTCCTCTTAGAGGCATCATTTGTCCTGAGCGATTTACACACTCCCAGTTCATTGGAAACATCTACAGAGACCCCAGTCAAAGCAACGAGGATACAAGCTAATTTCCCTCAGCCAAAGCGCATGAAATTTGTAGTAGACAACAAAGTACTTACAATAGATGTACAGTCTATACAAATAGAGGTAGAAGGGGCAAATGTGGGGCAAGTTATCCTCAATCAGACAATTATATTACAGGGGATTGAAAATCCCAACCTTCATCCAGCTTTTCAGGAGTTAACAGATGCGTTGCATAAAGTGGAATAGAAAGTTGCATTAATGCAACTTTTCTTTTTGTACTGTAACACTGAAATTGAATAACACTAAACCTGGCGCTAATGCACAAAAGGCTTGGCGACTACCCCAAGCTTTCTTTTTAAGGAGTCTATTACAACTTTAAAAAGCAGTTCAGCTTGAAAGCCCATAATTGGATAAAGACAGCTTAACTAGAGACACTATGTTGCATTAGAAACCTATAACTCAGGACTAAAATCTTAACTCTTGTTTTGCTTGACTATCATAGCTAAATTTAAAAATTTTGCAATGTGCGATAGGGGAAAAAAATTTATGATTTTTTTGCTGGATAATCATGATTCCTTTACTTATAACCTTTACCAATACTTCGGCGAACTTGGTGAGGATGTCGTAGTCAAACGTCGAGATGCGTGCACTCTTAAAGATATCGAAGAGTTGCATCCCGACCTGATTGTGATATCACCTGGTCCTTGTACACCCGATGAAGCTCCCCTATCCATATCTGTTATAGAACACTTTAAAGGTCAAATCCCAATTTTAGGGGTATGTCTCGGACATCAAGCTATAGGACAATTTTTTGGAGGAAAGGTTATCCGTGCCAAGCAACCAATTCATGGGAAAACAATGCCCATTCGACATGATCAACACGGAGTCTTCCAAGAACTTGTTAATCCTTTGGAAGTAACACGTTATCATTCTTTGATAATCGAGCGTTCTACCCTTCCTGAAGAACTTATAATTACCGCAGAAACAGCTGATGGTGAAATAATGGGTATTCGCCATACTGAACTGCCGATAGAAGGCATTCAATTTCATCCTGAAGCGATCTTAACTCAGTCTGGTCATCAATTATTAAAAAACGCCCTTCAAAATGCCAAGTTATGGCAGTACAATAATTCCCCCTCACAATGGGTGGTTCAGCCACTCTCTTTGTCAATTCCCCCTTATCTCTTATTCCAAGCATTTAAAGAAGAGCCCTCCCCTTTTTTCCTGGATAGCGGAAATGATTACAAAGAACTCGGCCAGTATTCATATATGGGGTCATCCCCTTTTTTAGAAGCCACAGCCTATCCAGATCAACTCGAGCTAATTTGGCCCTACCTTTCAAAGCAAGACTTAACCCCTCTTCAACGATCTGAATGTCTAAACTTTCTTGATGATATAAATCGTAAATACCGTGTGCCTAATTCTCCTTTTCCCTTTTCCGGTGGGGCCGTTGGATTTTTAAGTTATGACCTAAAAAATGAAATTGAACATCTTGTAAAGTATGCTAAAGATGACATGAACTTACCGCTGTGGCGTTTTGCCTGGTATGATGGAATTGTTATTTATGATCATGATCAGTGTAAATATTGGATTGCAGCCTGTGGTATTGAAGAAGACGGAAGATGTCGTGCTGAATTAGCTCTTACTCGAATCCAACGCTTGGAACAAAAATTAAATACATTTGCCAGAGAACAAGCCCAGCAAAAAACATTTGACTCATTAGAAACTCAAACCCATTCTAAAATCGAACCAAGTGTCACCAGAGAACAATATTTAGCAGATTTACAGCGTGTAATTAACTATATCTACGCAGGTGATATTTACCAGGCCAATCTCACCCAACGCTTCTACATGAATTGGGAAGGAGATGCCTGGAATCTCTACTCACAACTTCATCAACAAAATCCTGCTCCCTTTGCTGCCTTTCTGCCTTACTCAGATTTTCAAGTTCTTTGCAGCTCTCCTGAACGGTTTATACGAATTAAACCGGAAGGACAAATAGAGACTCGTCCGATTAAAGGTACCCGTCCGCGTGAAGACTCACATTCGGCTGATCAACAACAAGCTGTTGAGCTTCAAAACAGTCCCAAAGATCGTGCGGAATTAACTATGATTATTGATTTAGAGCGCAACGATATCGGGCGTATTTGCAAGTTTGGAACGGTTAAAGTTCCTAATTTGATTAGGCTGGAAAAATATCCAACAGTCTGGCATCTTGTCTCGACTATTACCGGACAATTGTTGCCAGAGTTAAAACCAAGTGAGATTTTAAAGGCAGTTTTCCCCGGGGGGTCAATCACCGGTGCTCCAAAAATCAGAGCTATGGAGATTATCGAAGAGTTAGAGCCGCATACTCGCGGGCTTTATACTGGAAGCATAGGTTATATGGGCTTTGATGGTGCCTGGGACTTTAATATTGTTATACGCACCATCTTATTAAAAGATGGAAAGGCCTTTATCCATGCTGGAGGAGGGATTGTCGCAGACTCCAGACCCGAGGCTGAATACACTGAGACTCTCGATAAAGCTAAAGCACTTTTTAGGGTCTTGAAAGGAAGTTTACATGATTCCCGATGAGACGATTTTAACTAATGACCGTTTGGTTTTATTTGGATTTGGACTTTTCGAAACTCTTCTTATCACAGATCGCGGGCCATTATTTGCTGATCTGCATTGGCAACGTATGAACAAGGGAGCTCAGATACTCGGCCTCAGGTTGCCAGATAAACGAGAATGGTTACGACTTATCCAAGGGTTCATCCAACAAACTTTGGAAACCTTCCCATATGCCCTGAGGATCACTCTAAGCGGCGGATCACCCTTGACCCGTCATCCTGCCCAACTTCTATTTCACAAACGTTCAATACCATACACACACGAACAGTATACCTCTGGGATACAGCTTAACTTGTTGCCATACCCTAGGAATGAACAATCTCCTTTGTGCTCTATTAAATCAACAAATTATCTGGAAAATATTTTGGCAAAAGAAGAGGCTTGTCGCCAGGGGTGTGAGGAAGGTTTATGGCTTAATACCCAAGGATTTCTTGCTGAAGGGACAATGAGCAATCTCTTTTTTCTGAAAGATGGAACTCTCTTTACTCCTTCACTTTCTAGTGGGTGTTTACCTGGAACTCGCCGTCAAGTTATTCTCAATTTAGCTCGCTCTCAACAAATCTCTGTACAAGAAGGCTTATACGCCTTATCTGACCTCTTATCGTCTGATGAAATCTTTATGACAAACTCCTTAATGGGTATAATGCCAGTTCGTAAAGTTAACGCCTCTTCCTTTCCGGTGTCTCCACTAGGCTCCCTAGATTCAGGAATGAGATGCCTTGAAACTGCGTACAAGAATTTTGTTAAGATATCTGGCTATTTTTTTGATACATAATTCTAAATACAAGAGAGGTGCCCAGTTATAATTTTACCCTGGCACCTCTCTTATATTTTTGTTAAATCTTTATCAGTATTTTTCTTCGAGAACCTCAAACATTTGTGGCGATGCTTGTTTAAATGCCTTATTTTCTCCAACAGTATCTGCCCAATTTTCATAAGCAGAACGATTTTCCCACTTCGAAAAAAGCATTATATCTCTTGTGTTTTCCTGTTTATTGACGGATGCAAATTTAAATCCCTCTATATCTTCAAGGGATTGTATCCCGGTTCGAACTTCGCCTAAAATTCGATCTGAGTCCGGACCGTTGAACGTATGAATAACTGTCAGCATAATATACCCCCCATTATCCTTTATATAGTTAGCTTTTTCAGTTTGTCCTAAACTTACTTAACACATACGTCAAATCTCGTGAACTTTCAATCAACACTTAGCATAATTTAAGATAGGGCATAAATGGTCGACGCAGTTAAAAATGCCCATCGTTTTATCATTCATTTCATGCTATACTAAACCTGATATGTCAGGAATCTCTGGAATTATCAGAGGGGGATTAAGATGAAGCTGAGTTACATACGAACCGATTTTCCTAACGGCCGTACCCACATATTAATGCGTGATTCTGAATCTACGAATCCTGAACTGGTACATTTTTTACTGGTTTTGAGCAACAATGGAACACTTTGGGTAGATGTTTTTTGGCCTTATGATGAGGAGTCTGAAGGCTTTACCCGTAGAATCTCTGAACAACAGTTCTGGCAGTTCTTCCGCGAATGGAGATTACAAGGAATGATTTTAGGAGACAATAGTAAAGTAGCCAATATGTTGGCACGGAAACGTTTATCAAAGAAACAACGCGAAAAGGATGCTCTGTCAAATTAATGAGTTAAGTATAAAAAGCGGCAATTTGCCGCTTTTTTATTATATATCAAATATTATTGTAAAGTCCTTCCCTCAGATTTTGTAATTGTTTCAGATGATCATGTTCATCTGAGAATATTGGATTAAGCACCTCTTTCTCCGCACTGTTTAGGTACTGTTCAGAATACTGAACAGCTCTAGCCAATCCTTTATCTTCACCATCATAGAGACGTTCCAACATTTCTGTTGGCGCTGCCTCCCTTAAATTAGTCAGACGGGTTTTCCAGTCTGCCACAATACCCACCAATCCTGCACCTTCCTTAACCTGCCCCCCATTGGTTTGGATGTAATATGCGATACGGCTTGCATGCTCTTTATGATCTGTAAGAATAGCAGTAAGATGGTTACGCAACGGACTGTCAGTCAGTGTGTCAATATATGCTTGATATTGTCTGATCGCCATATGTTCGCCCTTAAGGATCTTATTCAGCGCTTCAAATGATGTCTTCATAGAGAACCTCCTGCATCCTTATTTTCCTTATTTCGATAGTTTGCGGAAGCGTTCTATGAATTATGTATGGTTAATTACGATCCAGATGAGGTTTTGGCATTTTCCAAGCGATAAATAAACGCTAGTAACTCTGCGACTGCACGATAAAGTTGAGGCGGTATTTCCTTAGTCAGCTCCACTTGCATTAAGGCTTCAACAAGTACCGCATTCTTTTGAATAGGGATTCCCTCTGTTTCAGCGGCTTCAATAATTTTCCGAGCCACTTCTCCAACCCCTTTAGCCACTAGCCGAGGTGCCCCAGCTTGATCATATATTAAGGCTGTTGCCTTCTCTTCCTTCTTAATCTGCTTCTTGTCATTGTTTTCACTCTTATCTTTCACCTCGAAATATCAACTCCAGTACGGCGAGATCCTTGAAGGAAATGTTTAAATTCAAGATTTTGATCAAGTTCTCCCAGTTCAACTCTCTCTAGGTGAAATCCCAGCTTTGCAAACCTTTCCCTTGTTTCAGGAACAACTGCTTCAAGGAGATCTGGCAAGAATTGTAAACCGTTACTTAAAACACGGCATGTGAATGAATTCTCATTAAAAAAAGCATCAATCCCTATCTCTCCGAGCTCCTGAGTTTCAACTAAGACAGCAATTCTACAGTGTTGTTCATCCATTTTTAGTCCCTTTCGCGCACTTTCAATGGCTATCTGGACAGGAACAAACTGCTCTTTATTTAAGAGTGGAATATGGAGCATCATATAAGCACTGTCCATAGTTCCAGTTTTAAACCACAGTTGTTGACCGGTTATCTTCTGAAGTAATTGTAGCAGAGGACTATCAGAATCAGACATGTCCTCACTTGTTGGACTTTGGATTATTTTAAGGAGCATTCCTTTGAAGGTCTCCTGTAGCCTTTGTTTCTCGATTCCCCTGGCAGGATAATCTAATTTCATCATTTGCTGTATCCGTTGTTCATAATTAAGACCAAGTTTTTTCAAACTTGACAATAGTTCTTCCATTCCATTATCTTCTGAAAAACTGTTCCATTGGGGGATTGCTCTTTTTAAGTTGGTTAATAATTCATCAGTTATTGAAGTCCCTTGCATACTCCCAAACAACGAACGAAATAACCCCATATCTGATGTCTGAAATGATTTTATCAGAGCAATAATTTCTTGGTTATTGGGAAGTCCCCTCTCTATGATCTGTTGTAATTGTTGAGGGGCTGAAGAAATATCTTTCGATTTCCCAAGGATGGGCTCACGTATCAGCAGTAAGCCGCCCTCATTTAAATTTCCTACTTTAACCCAAAACTTCTCTCCCGCCTGAGTAGAAGTTTCTAAAAGAGCGTGCATATTTTGTCCTTTTACTCGAACAGTCCCTTCCCCGTTATTGAGTTTTTGCACGACTTCCACCAATAGACGCTCTCCAAGCTGAAATTTATTAAGAAGGGATGCACTAATGGAACTAGGTGCTGATGATATGTTGCTTACTTCCATACTTATACACCTCTCGTATGCTGAACAGCTTATATAGCCATAAGTTACTAATATTTTCAGCCTGGCAAGACATCCGTCTTAAGCTGTAAAATTCACGATTTTCTTTTACCCTTTGCGTTAAGATTTTCAATCTTAACGGTTTCCAGTGATTTTTTAAACTGTTTCAATGCCTTCAGTGTAGAACTGTCCAATCGGTCAGCAACATTCAGCGCATCATCATCTTTAAAATAAGACGGTACAGCTTTACTTTGAGAGGGCTTTTGCTTTTTCGATTGGCGCCTTGGCATGGAAGGTTTGTACTCTAATTTAACCGCTGGTTTTGAGGAGATCTTTGATATCTTCTTTTTAGTTTCGTGGGAGTCATTTGGCGATATGTTTTCAGCAATTGCTGGTGATAAATCGGGCGGAAACTCCTTATTAACCCATTCCTGAACACGTTCAGGGTGTTTAGTTACTACAAAGGCTTCTTGGATGGATCCATTACTTTTAAGCAATAGCTTACATCCCGTTTGAGTTTCATATTTGTAAACAATGCCTCTTTCTGAGGACCGATTAACATCTATAACACCAGGAATGATGTCTGTCACTTCCGCTAAACGGCTTAAACTTTCTAACCAGAGTAAAGCATTTTGAATAATACCGTGTTCACGTTTGACCTTATTCCTGCGATGTTTCATGATTTCCTCCGGATTTAGAAATAAAGATGTTTGGCTTGGACCTGCCCTTGCAGAATATCCATCAGTCCAAAAGAAAAGTATTGCTCGCGTCTTTTATCCGTTGGAGAACCCGGGTTAAACAAAAGGATACCGTTTCTCCATTCCAAATATGGAGAATGACTATGTCCAAAAACAATGATATTAACTGCAGAATCTGCAAATGAAGAATAGGCACGATCCGGGGTATTTTTCCCCTTTCCGGTATTGCCGTGAATTAAGCCAATATTTAATGTCCCGCATTCAATTATATCATGATCGGGCAACGAAACATCCCAACCATCACAATTTCCTCTAACCGCTCGAACAGGGGCAATACAAGAAAGTTCCTCTAACAACCCCATATGTGTTAAATCACCAGCATGCAAAATCATATCAACTTGAGATAAGTGTTCCCAAACAAAACTAGGGAGAGACTTTCCTTTGCGTAAATGGGTATCTGACAATACTGCGATGTGCATCTTAACCACCTCTTGGTTCTAACTCTATTGAGGACGTACGGTCTTAATCACATTGTAATAGGTATCCCTCTCAACGGCCTCTAGTCCTAGTTCGTGAATCATGCTAATTAACTGCAATTCGCTTTGCATTTGTGGACTTGTGGCACCAGCCGTATGATAAATTTTCTCTTCCCGAACAACCCCATCAAGATCATTAGCACCGAATGAAAGCGCCATTTGGGCCACTTGAGGACTTGAAGAAACCCAATAGGCCTTAATATAACGAAAGTTATCCAATATTAAGCGAGCAACTGCGATTACTTTTAAGGTGCGAATTGCACTGGCTTGAGGCAGATCTTCAAATTTTGTATTTTTGGGATGAAAGGCCGTAGGGATCAAGGCCTTAAATCCCATTGTTTCATCTTGCAAATCCCGTAACGCTAAGAGATGATCAATCAGTTCTTCATCTGTCTCAATAATACCATAAAGTACGTTGGCATTAGAAGGAATGCCGAGCTGATGTGCAAGATGATGGATCTCTAACCACCGCTGACCGCTTAGTTTTCCGGGACAAATAATTTCTCGTACTCTTGGACTGAAATTTTCTGCTCCCCCGCCCGTTATAAAGCTCAGACCGGCGTCCTTTAATGTTTTAAGAATTTCTATTACAGGCACATTCTCAATCTGAGCAAAGAAATCATATTCTGCCGCCGTGAAAGCTTTTAAGCTAACTTGAGGAGCACGTTCTTTTATCTTTCGGATCATGTCCAGATAATACGAAAAAGGAAGATCCGGATGTATTCCCCCTACAATATGAAGTTCGGTAACTCCTTGCTCTGCGAATTGTCCTGCTTTATTGACAACTTCTTCGATTGACATTGTATAAGATCCCTTTTCACCAGGGTCTTTTGCAAAGGCACAAAGTCCACACCGCACCTTACATACATTACTATAGTTAATATGAGCATTATTGTTATAAAAAACTTGATCACCAGTCATAGCGCGTTTCCGCTCATTCGCCAGGTGACCAAGACCAAGTATATTTGTCGTTTGTAAGAGTTCTAAACCGTCTTCTCTGTTTAGTCTTTGTTCCTTAACTATTTTTGTATATACCTTTTCTAACCCTTTTAATACTGGATTAAATTCCACTATGGACCCTTCTTTCCTGAAATTGTTACTTATTCTTATTATAACATAATTCCTGAAATTCGAGAAAAGATATAGAAAGGATGTCGAATTAAATAAAAAAAAGACTGTAAATACTTTTACAGTCAGGCTAATGTTTAATGATAATATTTCATTGCTTTGCGTTGGCGCTTGATAGCTTTGCGGACTTCGTTGGCCACGCGCCAGGTCTCAGGTTGATCTGGAGTTATAAGTTCCAACCGTCCAGATCGTTTGTCAATTAATATATCAACTGTCGGTTTCCTGCCCTGTGTTTTCTCTTCTCCAGGGTGTAAGATATCGATTCCTATTTTATTTTCATCATATTGTGGCGGAACGAGGTAGTTTAATACTTCTTCGGTGGCATCCATTAATTCTACAACTTGTTCTTGAGGATATCCTTCCTTTAGCAGAATCTCTCGCACATGTGTTAAAGGATGGTCCAGAGTGAGTAGCATCTGGGCGCGTTGTACCAAATTATAATCAATGTCCATGATGCACCTCTTTTTCAGTTATTTTTACGATACTTACATTTTCCCCTTAACCTTGGTAATGAATACTGATACATCTTAGCGGAAATGGCTATATTCACCATGCTTCCAAAAACTTATTCAGGAGGTATTAAATGTCAAAGTTGCTTTCTCTTCCTTTTTTAATAGCAGCAATTTCAGGGGTTGCTATGGCTGTTCAGGGCACCATAAACTCATCGTTAAGTCAAAAGACATCCTTACTTTCGGCGACACTCGTTGTCCATATCATTGGCACCATTGTCTCTCTAGGTGCTGTTCTCTTGTGGAGAGCACCATTCTTAAACCATAATTGGAGTTCAACTCCTTGGTATCTATATCTGGGCGGTGTTCTAAGTGTCATCATAGTCGGACTTGTTGCAGTGAGCATCCCAAAAGTGGGTGTGTGTAATGCCACCACAGCGATTATCATTGGCCAAGTCAGTACGGCTGTACTAATCGACCATTTCGGTTTGCTAGGTGTGAGCAGATTGCCATGGAGTCCATGGCAACTGCTGGGGATTGGCTTCTTCGCCGTAGGAGCCAAGTTGCTCTTCCGTTAATAATTTCTATGTATTATTACGATTTACGATTAAAGCCATATTAGTAATAATGGCGTATATCTCTTGACTTACATTATACTTGCTTATTTTGCCGTTTGAAGATAATATCATCGTAATTTTTCCGGCAGCATTTACATCACTTTCTATTAAGCTAAGTAAATAGGTGTAGGTATTGCTGCTTACTGACAACTGCTTGAATTCTCCGTCAGCGACAAAGATAACCCAATAACCTATAGAAACTTCGTTATTACTATTATTGTACAGTGAATTAGACACACTGGAAAAATCTTGCCCCAAGAAGTTCTGATCTGTCAAATCAGAATTTGTATTAATTGAATTATTTAGAGTATATTGATCGTTAAGAGTACTAGTTTGCGTAACAGGGTCCGCCAGATGGGAGTAGATATCTTTAAAAAAGCTTGGAAAAAGAACGTAACCCACAACTCCAATAATCAATATCCATAAAGCAAGGGCTTGTAAATCCCGCCATATTTCATTGCGCGGTGGTCGTCCCCAAGTATTAGACATACCTTTCCCCTCCATCTGTACTTGTACTTCAGGTCTGCTATGACACCCGCAATCTCATTACATATATACGTATGTCAGAGCAAAGATATGATTAATAAACTTGCATCTCATAATACCACCCTCTAAAATAAGAATTGAGGTGGGGAATATGAATCTTCTTCGACAAAAATTGACCTTGTTGCCAGAAAAACCAGGGGTCTATTTGATGAAAGATAATCAGGGGCAAATTATATATGTCGGTAAGGCAAAAATACTCAAAAACCGAGTTAAATCTTATTTCACAGGATCACATGATGGTAAAACCGCCCGATTAGTTAGTCAAGTTGCTGATTTTGAATATATCACGACAGATTCCGAAGTTGAGGCCCTTGTTTTAGAATGTAATTTGATTAAAAAGTATAACCCCAAATATAATGTTCTCTTGCGTGATGATAAGACTTATCCCTACCTAACAATTACTGAGGAAAGTCATCCACGGGTCCTTGTGACCAGACAAATAAAAAAAGACAAATCTAAATACTATGGTCCTTACCCCAATTCAACAGCCGCTAAGGAAGCTGCACGTTTGCTTAATCGATTGTTTCCTTTTCGAAAATGTCGTCAGATCCCCTCTCAGCCTTGCCTATATTACCACTTAGCGCAATGCCTGGCCCCTTGTATTGATGACATTTCTCCCGATGTGTATTCAGGAATGCGAAAAGAGGTCTCCACATTTCTAAAGGGTGATCAAAGCGAAATTCTCGCTCTCTTAAATGGAAAAATGCTTAAAGCTTCAGAAGCGCTTCAATTCGAACGGGCCAAAGAATATCGGGACCTAATTAACGATTTAAAGCAATTAGGAGAAAAGCAAAACATCACGCTCAATGACTTTATTGATCGCGATGTTTTAGGATATGCTATAACGACAGACCAGATGTGCATTCAAGTTTTTTATTTGCGTCAGGGCAAATTGTTAGCTCGAGACAGCTTTATTTTCCCCTATTACGAGGATCCGGAAGATGCCTTCATTTCCTTTGTCGCTCAGTTCTATATTGAACGCAAAGTATGGCCCAAAGAAATTTTGCTCCCATCTATTGAATCTCTGGTCTTATCTAGACTATTTCCCATCGTTATCCCCCAAAAAGGGAAGAAACGAGAGTTAATCCAAATGGCAATGACGAATGCACAGACCACCCTTCACGACTCAATTACTATTGAAGTTAAGCAGCAAAATGAAACAGGGCAGGCTTTAGCAACACTTGGAGAAGTCTTAAGCATCCCAGCCCCCAGCAGAATCGAGGCCTTTGACATTTCAAACATTGCGGGAACTCATAACGTTGCCGGTATGGTACAATTCGTCGAAGGTAAACCTCAACGCAGGGGGTACCGTAAATTTAAAATTCAACCCATGGAAACATTGGACGATACTGCTGCCATGAATCAGGTAGTTATGCGCAGATATTCAAGGTTAGTATCAGAGAACGATCCTCTTCCAGATTTAATCCTAGTCGATGGAGGGAAAGGACAAATAAGCGCTGCTTTAAAGGCATTAAAAGAATTAAACTTAACCATTCCCGTTGCTGGCATGGTTAAAAACGACCGGCATCAAACTCATGGACTTCTAGATCAGTCGGGGGGCCAAGTCCCATTAACTAAAAATCATCCCACGTTTTTTTTACTAGGCAGAATTCAAGATGAAGTCCATCGCTTTGCAATTACCTTCCATCGCCAACAACGAACCAAAAATATGACCTTCTCTGCACTAGACAGCATCCCAGGTATTGGCCCTAAACGCAAGCAGCAACTGTTACGTCATTTTCCATCTCTGGATGAGATTCAGAGTGCCAGCCTTGAAGAGCTTCAAGCAGCCGGAATTCCACAAAATGCAGCTGCCACAATCTATGAACATTTTCGCGACACAAAGCCTGTCGAATAGAAGGGAGAATTCGTCCAGTGATCCTAAATTACCGAGTTGAAGTATGTCGCAAATGTTACTTTAAACGAACTCATAAATGCTCAATTACGGATTATTATATTCAGAATTCGTCGTTTGCTTTTGCTAAACCAGGTGGGGAATGCGTTAAATTCAAACCTATCCCCTGGTTACCACAACTTTAGAACAATTTTTGAAAGTAATAATACAAAAAGGTCCAGCAAGAACTCAAATTCTTGCTGGACCTTTTTGTACTGTCCTAGTTTCCCTTAACAGGTAAACTAGTTGACTCGACGTGCCCCCAGATAACGGCTTGAATAATAACCATCACTAAGGCTTGTTGTACGCACACCACTGTTGGACGCATGTACGAAATTTCCACCGCCGATATAAATGCCAACATGGGACGGTCCCTTTGCATACGTCGTGAAGAATACCAAATCACCCGTTTGCAGTTGATCTTTCTTTATAGATGACCCCACATTAAATTGCTCTTGAGATGTCCTTGGCAAGGATATGCCTGAACCCTTGAAAACATACTGAGTGTATCCCGAACAATCAAAGCCACTCTTGCTAGTTCCTCCAAAGACATAAGGTACACCTTTTAGACTTAGAGCATTACTCACAAGAGTAGGGCTACTGGATCTAGATACCTGTTGTTTAGGCGGTTCTGTTGCCACTTCAACTTTTCCTTGCACTGCGGCTACAACTTGAACAGGTTCTGGCACTTTTTTAGCAGTCTGTACCTTTATTGTTTGTAAATCATTGCTTGGTTGAGTTGTTTTCTCAGCAACAGCAACTGCTACTGGCTCGCTCGGTATAGATACAGATTCTTCAGGTATGGAAGCACTTTCCACACTGACATTGGTGATCGGGCTTGCGACCCATTGCATTTGCTTGCGTACTGTCTGCGTATAACTTTCTGCCGATAAACTATCAGCAACGAGCAACGAGGGCTTCATAGGAGCACGACTTATCGTCGTACTGGGTTGAGCTGACGTTAAAGTAGGAAGGCTGCTTGCTAAAAGCAGGCCTGACAAAGCAACGCTTCCCAACCACTTACACGTAGAAGAGGAAACCGCCAAGAAAAAATCCACCTTTCTTAGCTTGCGAGGTTAGTTGACGGATTCGGGCAGCAGGTGTAAGCCCTACACGTGAATCGTCCACGTGATTCACCCCAATAATAATCCCCCGCTCCAAAGTACAGGATTTGGATTCAGCTTTTACTATAATTAATACTATTCGAGACAAACCTAAAATGTCCTGCAAAATTCCTAAGGGAAAAAATTCCTCTCTGCGGAAAAATATCTATTCCAGTTATTATATGTTGAATTAATCTAAGACCTCAATCAGATAAAGATAAAGATAAAGGGGTTAGTCTATCCAGCAGACGATAAAAATGCCTGTAATCACTATATGAATGGTCTCACTCAAATCCCTACAACAGTGTATCCCAATTCAAATCTGCCATCCAACCAATGTTTACCTAAGAAGGCTATTTTTGGGTACATCGGCCAAGAAGTATATTTTCCTTAAGTAAAAATGTAGACACAAAGAAAAAAGACCTCATTAGAGGCCCTTTAACTTTATGAATATTTTGCAACAAATTTCGATTTAGTTAGTAAGGCTTATAATTGGTGCAGGAATCCGACCTCCGCGATGCACAAACAATTTTGAAGAATAGGGATGTACGGCTATAACAGGTGCTCCTCCCAAAAGTCCTCCAAATTCTACTCGGTCGCCAGCTTTTTTACCAATCGCAGGAATCACTCGCACTGCGGTAGTTTTCTTATTAATCATCCCTATGGCCGCCTCATCTGCTATGATGGCCGAAACCGTTTCTGCGCTGACGTCACCCGGCAACGCAATCATATCCAAACCGACTGAACAGACACAGGTCATTGCTTCCAACTTATCCAGGGTCAAAGCCCCTTCTTCAACAGCCCTTACCATTCCTGCATCCTCCGAAACAGGTATAAAAGCGCCGCTTAACCCTCCAACATGAGACGAGGCCATCGCTCCCCCTTTTTTAACTGCATCATTGAGCAGAGCTAAGGCTGCGGTGGTTCCATGGGTTCCACATCGTTCAAGACCCATATTCTCAAGTATTTCTGCTACACTGTCCCCAATTGCGGGAGTAGGGGCTAAGGAAAGATCTATAATTCCAAACGGAACATCTAAAGCCTTTGATGCCGCACGCGCTATTAACTCTCCCATACGGGTAATTTTGAAGGCAGTTTGTTTTATCAAATTTGACAGTTCACTAAAATCTGCCTCAGGATATTTTTTTACAACCTTTGCGACAACCCCTGGGCCACTGACACCAACGTTAATAACTGTATCTGGTTCGCCTACACCATGGAAAGCACCCGCCATGAAAGGGTTATCTTCTGGGGCATTACAAAATACCACCAACTTAGCGGCCGCAATCCCGTCATTGTCTGCAGTGAGTTGAGCAGACTTTAGAATTACATTGCCCATTTTAAGCACCGCATCCATGTTAATTCCAGCTTTTGTTGTTCCGATATTCACTGAAGAACAGACAAATTCCGTCTCACTAAGTGCTTGTGGTATAGCATCTATAAGTGCCAAATCTCCTGAAGTAAACCCTTTTTGAACTAGTGCAGAAAAACCGCCTACGAAATTAATTCCAATCTCACGGGCAGCCCGGTTCAATGTCTTAGCAATCCGTACCATTTCATCTACATTCATTTGGGCTGCTGCGATCGCTATGGGGGTAACAGAAACCCGTTTATTTATAATGGGAATCCCATAACGTGCCGAGATTTGCTCGCCAACTTCAACTAATCTCCCTGCATTTTTGGTAATCTTATCATAGATTTTCTTTTCCATCTTGCCAATATCATCGGAGCTGCAATCAAGCAGACTAATTCCCATTGTAATAGTCCGAATATCAAGGTTTTCCTTATGGATCATATTAATTGTTTGTTGTATTTCTTCTCGTGCGAATGTGATTGTCATGACTTACCTCCACTATTCACTTAACTCCATCTGTCTGATTTTACACTACTAATTAGATACGGTGCATAAACTTAAAAACATCTTCGTGTTGAACCTTTACCTGTAACCCTTTGTTGTCTCCCTCTTGTTCCAAGGTGCTTGCTAATACGTCAAGCTTTAATGTAGATGGCTCTAAGTCGACGACCATGATCATTGTGAAAAATTCATTTAATATTGTCTGACTAATATCTAGAATATTTACGTGATATTCAGCAAGACGCCCGGAGACCCAAGCAATAATTCCAATCTGATCACGCCCTATTACGGTTATAATTGCATGGTTAGATTCTTCTCGTGGCATAGTCATGGTTCTTCCTCCCTTTATCGGCAATGTATCTATTATGGGGATTAGACTAACATATTTACCTAGTATACTCAAGCCCCATTCAAGTTTTATGTTTATTAATGTATAACTGAAAATGACTAAAACCGTAAGTTTTGACTAAATATAGATTCGAATTGAGATAAATGGTTCTTTTAAGGTACTAAAAAAGAGAGCTCACCGAGCTCTCTTTTACCGAACAATTACGAACAGCTTCCACCGCAACTATCTCCACAACCACCACCGGACTTCGCCGTTCGAATTTCGAATCCACCACCATTGTTAGATTCAATAAAATCGACGACTGCCCCTTCTAAGTGGGTGGTAAGTTTTTTATCCGTTAGAATAGAAACACCATGCTCAACATCAAGAACATCTTCATCCGTTTTTGACTCTTCCAGAGTCATGCCGAAATTCGGCCCACCTCAGCCAATACCTACAAGATAAAGGCGAAGAAATGCATTTTCTTTATTTTGATTCTTAAGCACTTCTTTAACTTTCTGGGCAGCTATTTCAGTAATATTAACCATTATCTTCACTCCTTTTTGATCCAATTAATTCTTAATATACCATACTTCTAGTTTTTTTTAAAGTATCGCATAAATATAACTCTTATTGATTATTATACTTCTTTGCCGTCTCCATTTGGTTCAAAATCTTTCCAAAGACGACGCACTTCAACTTCAATACTCGCCGGAAGATCCTGGGATAATTCTTGCCATTGTCTTAGTTCCCCTTGAATCGTTTGTACCCAATTTTGCTCTTTTGGCCAGACAATAAAGGTTTTCGGTTCTGGAACTAATAAAGTTCGAACGAGTCCCATAAAAACAAGGAGAGTTAACAGTCGCCAAAACCAACGCATTATTTTGATTCATCCTTTCAAGCTTTATATAGTGTCAGCTTGTCCAGAATTAGATAATTTAAGTCTTTCGGCACGTAATTGTTGCCAAAATCCTTCCATATAAAGAAATAATGGATCAAAATATGCTTTAGCAGACTGTGTGAACAAGTGATCTCTGTAGCTGCAGATTCTATCATGGTAAAATTTCTCACAGGAGTTTTCTCCTACTAAAGTCCACCCTTGGACTCCAGCCCAAGTAAACAAACGTCCCAACCCAATTGCACCTACAAAATCTAATTTATCAGCATCATACAGAATCTTGGCTTCAAGGGTCTTCGGTTCATGCCCCGCCTCCCGGGAATGAGAAATAATTGCTTCTTTAACTTGTTTGACTATCCCCTCAGAATAACCGTTTTTTTGCAAAATATTTACAGCTAACCCAGCACTGCTTTCTGCGTGAGTTTTTTCCACTGCACCAGAACGACCAATATCATGGAGAAGTGCAGCCAATTCAATGACAATTATATCTGCGCCTTCTTCCAGAGCCAGTTTTCTGCCCCACTCTCTAACTCTTAAAGCATGTTCTAAATCATGGGCACGATCTTTCCGAGCGTAGAATCCTTGCGCAACTTGAATAATCTGTTGCAAGGCATCTTGTGATAAAACATAAGTCATTTTTATAACCCCCATTCCAGAGGATGAACACCATTTACACTTGATGGAAAGGTACAATACTTTAAAATTATCTTATTCCGCGATTCTTGCCTTGTCAAGTTTTCCAATTATGGAAATTAGCAATTATATTTCTCAACTTAAGTCTATAGGGATATTAATTATATATCTCTGTAATTATGCTATAATTAGCGAAGAATCCAGTTGGATCTATTCATATGCTCAAAGGAGTGCTTATGCGCAAACGATCATCATCAAAAATTATCATTTCACTTGGAATAGTCCTGGTTATTGCTATAACAGTTTTCTATACTTTACAAAGTAATTCCACGTTTTCCTTTACATCTGAATTTGAACAAACCCTATCCCCAACTGAACCAGAAGAAATACCTGCCGCGCCTGAGAAAAGCCTTGATTCTTCATCTGAACCTCAAGATAAGGAGCTCTCCCGAACCTCAGCTCTGCTCTCAGTCCATATATCAGATTCCCAAGCACTTATTCTCTACGAACAGGGGCTTAAGCTTTATTACCAACGCCAATTCCCTGAAGCACTTGATCTTTTCAATCAGGCCTTACAAATTGATGATCATTGTTATGAAGCACTAAATGCCAAAGGAGCTGCTCTCGCTTTTCAGGGACACCATAATCAAGGGCTTGCCCTTATTAAGCAAGCCCTTGATTTAAATCCTTCGTTTGTCTATGCACATTTTAATCAAGGACTGGCCTATGAACTGGCAGATCGCTGGGATGAATCAATCGCATCCTATCAAAAGGCTCTGCAACTAGACGATCAAGATACATGGAGCTATTATGGCATTGCCAGCATTTACGGTCGTCAAGGTAATGTTGACAAAGTCCTGGAATATCTGAAACTTGCGATCGCTCTTGATACCGATGTCAAGGAAGTCGCCCGTAATGAACAGGACTTTCTCCCCGTTCGTAGTGATCCTCGCTTTCAAACCTTGGTCAAACCCTAATTTACTTTAGGAGTTTCTCCAATTGATCTACAAGTTCCGCAAAAACCTGAAGAGCATTCCCTACAGGTGCAGGGGTCTCCATATCCACGCCCGCTTTTCGCAGTAATTCGATTGGATAATCCGAACTTCCACCGCTTAAGAACTCTAAATACCGAGTCACGGCCGGTTGACCCTCCTCCAATATCGCCCGTGCAAAGGCAATTGCCGCCGAGAAACCTGTTGCATATTTATATACATAAAAAGCGTTATAAAAATGAGGTATACGTGCCCATTCTAAGGCAATTTCCGGATCAAGGACGACATCCTTTCCATAATAGACTGAATTTAAATCACGATACATTTCAGAGAGATTATCCGCGGTTAAGGCACCGCCTTGCTCAACAACTAAGTGAACTTTTTTTTCAAATTCCGCAAACATAGTTTGTCTGAAGATAGTACCTCGGAATTGCTCCAGATAATGGTTCACTAAATATGCCAGAATTTTAGGGTCTGTTGTTTTTTTCAAGAGATGTTCCATAATTAATGATTCATTCAACGTCGATGCAACCTCAGCGACAAAGATTTTATATCCAGCGTAAAGATGAGGTTGTTTCCGATTAGATAAATAAGTATGTAATGAATGTCCCATCTCATGAGCAAGGGTAAACATAGAATCAAGTGTATCTTGATGATTTAGTAACACATATGGATGCGCACGATATGTACCCCAAGAATATGCTCCACTCGTTTTCCCTTCATTTTCATAAACATCAATCCAACTCTTTGAAAATCCTTCTTCAAGAATACTGATATACTCTTCCCCTAAAGGCCTTAATCCTTCAATGACCATATTTTTTGCTTCTTCATAGGTTATCTTCATGTTCGTTTCTGGGACGATGGGGACATAAATATCATACATATGTAATTCACTAAGCTTCAAGGCTTTTTTGCGCAATTGAATATATCTGTGCATATGAGGCAAAAACTCATGAACTGTATTAATCAAGGAATCATAAACATTTAAAGGAACGAGGTCATCATCTAAAGAAGCTTGAAGGGCTGAGGGGTAGTGTCTGGCTTTAGCAAAAAAGACGTCTGACTTTATGCTGGAGTTCAAGGTAGCTGCCCAGGTATTTCTTTGCTTCTCATACGTACCATAGAGCGTCTTGAAAGCAGCCTTGCGCACTTCCTGCTTTTGACTTTCCATAAACTGAATAAAATTACCTTTTGTTAATTCGATCTCTTGGCCAGATTCATCCATAATATTCGGAAATTTAAGGTCCGCATTATTAGCCATAGAAAAGATAGCCCCCGGGGCCTCTGCCAATTCACCAACTTCAGCTAATAATCTTTCTTCAGCCGAACTAAGAATATGTTCTTTCTTGCGAAGAATATCATCCAGCGCATGATTATAAAGTTCCATTTTTGTGGACGTTGCGCGGAATTCTTTCAGTTTCCCTTCTGGCATGGCCAACAATTCAGGAACTACGAAAGATGCCGCACTGCTTACCTTAACGGCGAGAGCACCCGCTCGATCTGTTAAAGCCTGATAGTTAGCAATTCTATTGTCCTCATCACGCCTCATACGCGCGTATGCATATACTTCTTCTATACGAAGACTTAAATCATCCATCCACTCAAAACACGAGATTAACATATCCGCATTATCGGCTAAATGCCCTTCAAATTTCTTTCCTTCTTCCAATAGTTTTTCGACATGAGAATACTCTGCCTCCCACTGATTATTATCGGAAAAAACGTCTTCCAAATGCCACTTATTAGCTTCTGGAATTTCTGCTCTAGTCTTTAGTTTTTGCTGATCCACGAATATTTACCCCCCCGTAATAATTACCTATCTTTTATTATATACATCCTGCTTGTAAATTACTATTTCTTACAAACTTTATAAGTAATAGGTGTACTCCTATAAAGATTATAACCAAGATACCTATAAACATAGCGAAACAGACAGCGTACGTACCACTGCCTGCTTCACCTTGTCCACTATCCCCTTGGAAGGTTCCCCAACCTTCCAAGATATATTTTACTCGATCACTGCAACCTATGCAAGTGTGTGATTCTTCTCTTTCGACTATAAACTTGCCGTTAATCTCTATCTGTATTATGATAGTAGAAATATATTCAATATTCATCAAGTATTTACATAATCGACACAGAAATTTCTTAACGCCTTGAAGGCGGGCCGTAAAATTCCGACTCGTTCCTAAACGGGATGGGACGGATTTTTTTATACATTCCGAGAAGGCCTTTCCCGCCGACTATGGCTCCAGGGACGCTCGGCCTTCCTTGGCCAGCAGTTTTATGCTTGCCAAGTTTTTTAATTTAGAGAGGAGACAGATAGGACATGAAAAAAATTGGCTATTTAGGACCTAAAGGCAGCTTTTCTGAGGAGGCGATTCATTTATTTATAGCCTCTCAGCCTGAATTAAATGATTCTCTGCCTGAGCTTATCGCATTCCCTACAATCCCGCGATTGCTTTTCGCCTGTAATGATAAGGAAATTGACTTGGCTTTTGTTCCTTTAGAGAATTCTACCGAAGGGCAAGTTGGAGTAACTATGGATACACTAGGTCAAACTGAGCACCTTTTTATCACCAATGAGTTTATCCATTCCATTGACCAATGCCTTTTAGCACACGAACCTATGCCTCTGGAACAAATCGAGCGGGTTTATTCTCACGAACAGGCGATTGGGCAATGCCGGGATTTCCTCGAGAATCATCTCCCTAATGCACAACAAATCACTTGCCTGAGCACAGCTGAGGCGACCCATAGAATTTCTTCGATTCGGGAAAACTGGGCGGCTATAGGTCCGCGCCGAGCTGCACAACTATATAACCTTCACCTTGTACGTGAATGCATTCAAGACGCTACATTAAATGCAACACGTTTTGTATTGGTTGGTCATAGCCTTGCAGAAATGTCCGACGGCGAAGATAAAACCTCTCTTTTGGTTATTGCAGAAAATACTCCCGGCGCCCTATATCGTATTTTAGGCGAATTTGCCAAACGCCATATCAATCTAAGCCGTATTGAATCCCGGCCCTCAAAACGAAAACTGGGAGAGTATGTTTTCTTTGTTGATGTAGACGGTTATGTCTTTGCTCCCCCCATTCAAGATGTACTTTGGGCACTTAAGGAAGAACATATTTCCGTTAAACTTCTTGGTTCTTACCCAAAAGCACACCCGCACGAGAGAATATTTTAAGGAGTGAGGATAATCCTCACTCCTTAATCTTTACATAGTCCAGCTAGACTAATCTATGAACATTTTTTCAATTAGCTCAGCAATCCCTTCTGGTACACATAATGCAGCTTTTTTCTCTGTTTTACTGTCTAATCCCTGCAAACCCAAAGGGATTTTCCATCCTGTCAATAGATTTAAACGCTCAAGAGCTTCCCATTCATCCTTACAACTCGCCTCTTGATCTCCATCTAACGCTCTAATGACATTTGAGGAAAATTTAAAAGGGCTTGCCGTTGAAGCAATAACCGTGAATGTTTGATCGTTTGTTGCGGAAAGATAATCCTCGTACACTTTCATAGCAACTGCAGTGTGTGGATCAAAAACATATTGATAGGTTTTATAACTTCTTGCTATTGTCTCAAGTGTTTCCTCTTCATTCGCCCATCCGGCATAAACTGTATCTTGACATGCTTTCAGGGTAGTTGGATCAACTGTAAACGTCCCCTGATTACTTGCGTCATACCATGATTGAATCTTCTCTGAATTTCGCCCACTCATTTCATATAGAAACCGCTCAAAATTACTTGAGACTAAAATATCCATTGAGGGTGAGATCGTTTGAAAAAAGGCACGTTGACTCTGATAAACTCCAGTTGCAAAAAAATCTGCCAAGACATTATTAGTATTTGAAGCACATATTATCCGATTAATCGGAAGACCCATGAGCTTAGCGTAGTACGCAGCCTGTAAGTTTCCGAAATTTCCAGTAGGGACTACCACATTCATCTTACCCTCTGGGGTGATTTTTCCCTGGCTTACTGCTTGTAAATAAGCCCAGTAATAATATACGATTTGAGGCAGAAGCCGACCCCAGTTAATTGAATTAGCAGAGGAAAAGATCAAATTTTTCCCTTGAAGTTTTGCCTTTAAAGAATCCGAAGCAAAAATGTGCTTTACAGCTGTTTGACACTGATCAAAGTTTCCACCCACTACAGCCACAACATGAGTATTTGATCCCTCTGTTGTTGTCATTTGACGCTCTTGAACAGGACTCACACCACCATCTGGGTAAAAGACAACAATATGCATCCCTTTTCTGTTTTTAAACCCTTCTAAGGCGGCCTTTCCAGTATCACCGGAGGTTGCTACAAGAATCAATACATCTTCTTCCCTGTTAAACTGTTCAAGGCTAACCTTCATTAAGTCGGGCAACACTTGCAAGGCCATGTCTTTAAAAGCAGCCGTAGGTCCATGCCAAAGTTCCAACACTCCGAATTTCCCTAAGGATACCAAAGGTGCTGGGTCTTCTCCATCGAATCTGCTATCTGAATATACGTTGACTATTTCGGAAAGAGACTCCTCAGCGAAGTCCGCTAAATATGGCATCATGACACGTTTGGCGACATCACGATATGTTAACCCCTGAAGGTCTTTCCAATTCAAGTCGGGAAAAGTTGAAGGGACAAAAAGTCCCCCACCTGGTACCATTCCTAATGTTATAGCTTGCGCTGCTGTTTGTCCATAAAGATTACCCCGTGTGCTTTCGTACAATACGTTTCCCTCCTAGACCTATTTAACTTGATTAATTATTTACAATCTATTCGCTGTATATTCGCCTTATAATAATAAATCTCCTTCTTAAAAGCTTAAATGCATTATTAAGTTCTGAAATTAGATCAGAGTTTTAAAGGAAACCTATATTCTATTATTGAATACCATTGTAAAATATAGCTAAAAAACGAAAGGAGATTGGGAATGTCTGATTACTCAATCCGCAAATATCGGCAAACTCTAATTATTGGACTTATAGGAGTCATTAAAGAGCTTTTCCCGGGCGAACAACTTATAATTTCTCACTCTATCCTCGATGGTGTATATTGTGAACTCAAAAATTCAGTACTCTCTTCAAGGGAAATTCAGAAAATTGAGGACCACTTGAAGACTTGGGTGAAAACAGATCAAACTATTCACTATGAGACTGGTAATGATCATTTATTTCATTGCCAAATAGAAGAGCAAATGATCACTACGATCTATCCTCCATTAGAGCGGTCTGGGACTTTAAAGCACTTTAAATTGATCCATTTTTTACCTGGGTTTATTCTGCTTTTTCCTAATGCCAATCATCCAGATTCGCTCTCTCCCTTTGTTCCACCGGAAAAACTTTCTGCAACATTCTCCGAAACCCAGCGTTGGCTGGAGAACTTACACCTTTCTAACGTTCAAGATGTCAATGCAATTATTTCAGCCAAATCTTCTCAGGACCTGATCTATTTGGCTGAGGCCTTACATGAAAAGATGATCTCCTCAATTGCTGATCGTATCTTTAAGAAACGTTCCAAAGTCCGTGTTATCCTTATATCCGGACCTACATCTTCCGGAAAAACAACGTTTGCCCAACGCTTGTCAACTCAATTACGCGTTAACGGTCTTCGCCCAGTTGCATTATCTCTTGATAATTACTTTTTACCTCGAGAAAAAACCCCCTTGGATTGCAATGGACAGTACGATTTCGAGTGCCTGGAAGCCCTTGATTTACCCCTTCTTGCTGCCCATTTAAATGCGCTGATTGGGGGATCTGAAGTTGAAACTCCGCTCTTTGATTTTGTATGCGGCGGGCGATGTCCCGCCGGAAGAACTATGCGTCTGGGGCCCGATGAAATTCTTGTTATAGAGGGAATTCATGCACTTAACCCATCTTTACTGCCTTCACTTGATCGTACTCAAATGTTTAAGATATATGTTAGTGCCCTTTTCCAGCTTAATATCGATGCTTATACTCGAGTTCCTACTACAGAGGTTCGACTCATACGCCGTCTTGTAAGAGATTATAAATTCCGCGGGAGTGATCCTGCTCGAACATTAGCCCAATGGGAAAGTGTTCGTCGAGGAGAAAACAACAATATCTTTCCTTATCAGGAAGAAGCAGATGTCATGTTTAACTCTAGCCTGCTATACGAACTCAATGCTTTACGACCCTATGCAGAACATTTACTGATCTCTATAACTCCAGAATGCCCTCATTATGAGATGGCCGTTCACCTATTAACCCTTTTATCCTTTTTTGATTCATTAGATATTTCTACCGTTCCTTTCAACTCTATTTTAAGAGAGTTTTTAGGAGGAAGTGCCTACAATGTATAGCCCCATCTAATCACATAAAGGCAAAGTGCGAAGAGGAGAATACTCTTCGCACCTTGCTTTTTACGCTATAACTAACTAATTAACCTATTTGTCGCTAGCAAGCTTGCCGGCTTTAGCGTAATTTTCCTTCGGCATATCCCGAATAATTATCGAGACAGTTTCTGGCGCAGCCCCCGTTGATTCTATAATTGCCTGAGTGACTTTCTCTACGAGTGATCTTTTTTGTTCGAGTGTACGACCTTCTAGTAATTCGATTTGTACAATTGGCATGAAATTCCCTCCCAATATTGTATTAACTGCTATCAATTCGCCTGATCTACCAATTCTTGAGAAACCTCTAAAATCGAAAATTTAAGCCCACGTCGTTCCGCAAGGTGGTAAATAAGTTCAGGTTGCTTTATTAATTGATCCTTTTCTATACGGAGGCATCGTTTTATGGCATATTCCAAGCGCAAGGCTTCACTCCATGTTTCAACCTCCCAAGCTTGTGCCAAAGTAACTGGAAGATGGGAGGCGGTGTACTTTGCTCCTTTGCCTCTTGCAGTACCACTGTTATGTTCTTTCACCCTCCGCATAAGATCTGTTGTCGCACCTGTATAGATTGTATTGTCACCGCATCTTGCAAGGTAAACCCAATATCCCATGATTTACTCCTTAGGCCAAAACTCAAGGACTGGACGACTTGACAACAAATTCTGCTCAAAACATAAATCTAAATATTTATTTAGCCCTAAGACAAACGAGTGATCTAAACCATAGTTAAACTGTGTAAAGTAATCTCTCCAAAAATCCTGCGTTCCTCCAAGCATGGCTTGGCATGTCTCAATGATATTCTCTATATGGCACAGTGCCTTAGCTTTAGCCTCCAAGAGCAACTGATAAATGGCCTGTATTTCTTGCTTCCTCTCTGTTAAGAGTTTTTTGGGGAATGCCCAAACCGCATATGTCATGGAACAACCAGTATATTTAAGCCACTCCTCACCTAAATCATAGATATAACAATCCGGATGAAGAAGCGCTGCTTGAATAGCTGCATCCCCAATTAGGAGCGCTGCATCAGCTTTAGCAAACATTTCTTGAAGATTAGCGGACATGGTCAAATAGTTAGGAACTACTTCATTGAAATGGTGGAGCAAAATCTTAGTAAGATTAACTGAGGTTGCAGATGTGTCTGTCAAAGCGACGGTCAACCCGTGCAAGTCCTTTAAAGGCACTTTCGAAAATATCAGAATTGATCCTACTCGCCCTTTCGTAGAAACCGACAGATTGGGCAAAATCGCATACTCTTTCCAATGTTCTCCATAGGAAAACGCGCTTATCGGTGCCATATCAATCCGTCCATCAGCCAACATTGCATTATGTCCCGTGGGCTCAGCGGTAACCGCTTCTAATAAAGGATGGTCCTTTTGCAAAAAAAAGAACATAGGCAACATATTAGTGTTAGGGTTATGTCCGATGCGAATCATGCTTGTACCCCCATGTTATGCAAGTAATAAGTGTTATTCAATGAATTATTTTACGGTATTGCGTAGTTCCCCAATCATTTCAATTCTGACGATAACTTCATCCCCTGATTGTATAGCTCCAATTCCTTCAGGAGTACCCGTAAGTACTACATCCCCAGGATTAAGCGTCATGACCTGAGACATAAAGCTCACTAGTTTTGGCACTGAAGTTATGAAATTCTGGGTATTCGAAGACTGTTTAATTTCACCATTGAGTATTGATTGAATGTCTAAGTGACTCGGATCAATATCTGTTACAACCCAAGGGCCGATTGGACAAAACGTGTCAAATGATTTTGCACGAGTCCATTGAGCATCCTTTTTTTGCAAATCTCTTGCTGTTACGTCATTTGCACAAGTATAACCAAAAATAGCCTCTACCGCTTCGCTTTCACTGACGTCCTTGACAGTTTTTCCGATAACGACAGCCAATTCTGCTTCATAATCAACACGTTGGCTTATTTTGGGGCAGATGATCTCATCATTTGGGCCGATAACGCTAGATTGAGGCTTAATAAAAATAACAGGATCGGCAGGCAACGAATGTTCTAACTCTTTGGCATGCAAAGCATAATTAAGCCCTACACATATTACTTTATTGGGATCCACAGGAGCAAGCAAAGTAACCTCATTCAAGGATAATATAATATCGGTTGGTTTACTTGAGGGATCAAGAAAGGGTCCATCGAGAACTCGAATCTGCTCTCCTTCAACTTTTCCAAATTGAATTTCTTTTTCACTGTTTAAAAATCGGACGTATTTCATTGTGATCAACCCTCTCTTTTTTCTGGCAAAATTACTTGACCAAATTGCGGATACGTTTTACAGACTTTAGTAAGAGGACATTCTTCACAACGCGGTTTTCGAGCACTGCAGATTCGCCTTCCGTGAAAGATCAAAAGATGATGAACTAAAGACCATCTTTCCCGTGGAAAAGTAAGCATGAGCTCTTCTTCAACCTTCTCTGGGGTCTTCTCGTGAGCTATCCCTAAGCGATTCGCAACTCGAAAAACGTGGGTATCAACCGCGATTGCCGGAATTCCAAAGGCATTGCTAACCACTACATTGGCAGTTTTTCGCCCTACACCCGGAAGAGCTCTCAATAACTCAAGATCAGCAGGAACCTCTCCCTCGAAATTCTCAACGAGCACCTTGCAAGCAGCTAGAATGTTCTTAGCCTTGTTATGAAAGAGTCCCAAAGAACGAATTTTATTTTCAAGTGCGGGTTGCCCCAAGTTTATGATTGCTTCAGGAGTATTTGCCTCTACAAATAGAGAAGCAGTCACAAGGTTCACTCTTTCGTCAGTACATTGAGCGGATAAGATTGTGGCTATCAATAGTTCAAAGGGCGTGTGAAACGCTAACTCACAGTGAGCATCAGGAAATCGTTCTTGTAAAGCATCAAAAATATACTGTGATACTTGCCCATCAGAACTAATCTTTGTCATGTGTTACCTCCGCTAACTAGCTTAAAACTTCCTGAATAAAGATAGTTCGTTTCTCTACCATGTTGTACTCTTTCACGACATTTGACCCAAAGTCTGATTCGTCAAAAACTCGTACGATCGGCCTGGCTGGCATGCTCAAATTCTGATCAACCACAACCCCAATCTCACCAGTATTTAATTTCACCGTAACCCCTGTCGGATACGCAGCAATATTTCTTAGAAATACCCTGACCATTTCTAAGGGATAGAGCATACCAGCCAGACCCATTAGAATTTCACAAGCCTCATGGGGCATTATACGTTTCACATTGCTGTGGTCAGAAGTCAACTTGTCATAAAGATCCGTAATCGCTACCATCTGCGCTAAAGGATGAATTTCGCCTTCTTTCAATTGTCGTGGATAGCCTGTCCCATTCATATGTTCATGATGTTGAAAAGCAATGTGGGCAATGACTAAATTTAGATCTTTTCTTTTCCTAAGATACTCAAAGCCCAGTGTTGTATGTGTTTTAAGTATCTCAACTTCTTCCGCTGTTAAGTCAACTTTGGCAATTAACTTGGGATCCACTTGTACCTTTCCAATATCATGCAGGATTGCACCGATAGCCAAAGTCTCAAGTTTTTCACGGTCAAGTAACAGGGCCTTCCCTAAAATAGTCGAAAGTACACAAACATTTACTGAATGAGCAAACATTTGGTTGTCCAAACTGCGCATTTCCATCATGTTAACTAGTATATCCTTTTTGAATAGAATCTCCTCGACAATTTTATTGATAATTCTTTTCAAATCAAAACCATCGAGCGCTTTTCCCAGTCGAACAGACCTTGTACCTTTCTCTAAAATCTCCATGGCCTCACGACGGTGTTCTTCACTAATAACATCTTCTACAATCACATCATCAAAACGATCATCCTCAATGTAAAGGATAGAAATCCCCATATCTCTTAATTTGGCAATATATAATGGAGTGAGTTTAACGCCTTTACCTAAAAGAATTCTGCCTGAGCTGGAGAAAATGGTTTTACCCAAGACATCCCCCATTGTTAACGAATTAACACTTACTTGCCGCATATAGAGGTTTGCTCCTTCCTGTCGAAGCATATTATTTAACCATTATATAATCCTACACCATTTTTCGCTATTTTCACAGTCCATATTATATAGAAGTTGATGACGGGAATAGCGGTTGGTAGTATACTATAAAAGCGATGTCTAAAGTGAGGTATAATAATGTTTCTTGATCTATTCATAATATGCACTCTTGGTTTTGTTGCGGCAATGGTCGATGCAATTGCTGGAGGAGGAGGTCTTATAAGTTTACCAGCATTACTAATGGTGGGTGTCCCCCCCCATCTAGCACTTGGAACTAATAAATTTGCAGCTTCCCTGGCTTCCTTAAACAGTTCTATAACCTTCGCTCGCTCTGGGAAAGTTCACTTTCCACTCGTCAAGTGGCAGATTCCTTTTACATTAATCGGTGCATTTCTAGGTGCTTGGACGGTTCTCAGTGTCAGTTCCGACTTTTTGAATAAAGCTGTCCTATTCTTAATTTTATTTGTTGGAATATACACTTTGTTCCACAAAAACTTAGGGATCGAGAATAAATTCAAGGAACTAAGTTCTTCAAGGATAGTTGCAGGCTGTCTATTTGCGCTGATCTTCGGATTTTACGATGGTTTTTTTGGTCCCGGAACCGGATCCTTCCTAATTTTTTCATTCATCGCATTGTTTGGATTCGATTTCGTCGTTGCATCTGCAAATTCCAAAGTTTTAAATTTCACAAGCAATATCGCTTCTCTTCTCCTCTTTGCTTGGAATGGGAAGATTCTCCTTTCTTATGGAATCCCTATGGCCATATTTATGATTTTAGGCTCATATGTAGGTACAAAGCTTGCCATTCATCGTGGTGTTGAAATAGTGAAGCCTCTATTTGTGATAATGTCTCTATTAGTAGCTGCAAAACTAATTTTTCAGTATTTATAAGTTACCATCGCAGGAACCGAAGCGACTGCTTATAAACTGTTGTCGTTTAGTCTACTGTAACAATTGACTCCCGCTAGGGCTGCATAGCTCCTAGCGGGAGTCAATTCTCTACATATAACAATATAAATAATTTCTATTTTGGGTCTTTATCCCACGATTCCGGACCCCTCGGATAACCTTGCGGATTTTGAAGCTCTGGGTGTTTTTCATCAGCCAATCCAAACAATCGTATTCTTAACCAGTTCGGACCGGTTCGTGCACTTATTAATAAATAACCTTGTGTATTATTTCGAAAGCAAAAATCAAGAATTCCGTAGGATACTGTAGCATCTTGCCCTCTCATAACATAGGAAACCGGCAAAGAATGTGTGTGCCTCTCTTCAATAGACAGATTAGCTTGGAGTACAGCTTGATATAGCGTACTGGAGTCTTGGCAAATGCCTCCTCCAATGTCTTTGACCATCGACTGATTTACAAAGACAATGGCAGGGGAATAACCAGTAGCTACCGTACGTTCTCCTACAACCTCATTGAATGAAAATACTTCTCCAGGCGGAATTAATCGATTATCCAACGCCATAGCGGCTAAACGCACATTATTAGTTCGTTGCCCATCCTGAGGATTAAAATAGGTCGTGTAATCTCCTAACTTATCCCCAATTTCAAAGATATCAGCTGTGCTGGGCTTAGCCGGAATAACATTCACAATAGCCTCAACATTTTTTTGTTCCTGTTCTTGGAAAATCTTTAACCAGGTCGCTTCAATATCAAGGTCTCTTCCCGATAGTCCGTCTGTCTTTTTCAATTGACCAGCATCAAACTCAATTGTTGCTACCTGGGCAGGTTGATTAATCAACCTGCTAAAGTCTTGCAACTGTGTAAAAATTTCTGCTTGATCTAATCTAATGCTATCGGATGAAACGATCAAGGGTCGCGCCAGATTTTGAAAAACATCTCCAACCCAAGAGCCCGTTGTAGCAGGATAAACTTGATCTAACCAATGTTCAATCTCTGTATAAGTGCGTTCCCACTTCAAAGGATAAAATTGATCCTCATACGTAACAGTATTCGGGAGTTTTTCTCTTATTAGATCAGATACTTGGTCTCTACTTAATCCAGAAATATCCTTGTCCCATATCATTAACCCTGATGGCGCCCGGTCACGAGTATTGCCATACGAAACAACAGCTCCAAACCCCAGTGTAACACATAGTTGTAGCAATAAAGCTAAGATAAGCAACCTTGTTTTTTTCATAGTAGCTACATCCATTAATCTTTCTTAGTTTTTCTGCAAATGAGAGGTAACTTCCATCAACGTGCTTCTAGTTTTAATGTATGTCACCATTTCAGGCGTAATGTATTCTCCAGCACGCAAAATATCCCCATTGTCTAAAACAATATCCTTCTCAACTTTTTTGCCGATGAAATATTGGAGTTGGCGTTGTTCAAACAGGTTAAAATTTGCTTCAAGCTCTTCAACTGCATCCACTTTCTCAATAAAATCTTCGGTACCAATGCCATCTTCATTTTCCGCAATATTCTGTAACAGATCAGGATTCTCTATTTGAGATATTGATTCATCGTTGAATTTGGAATTGACAGCGTCTTGGGGAATCGATTCCCCTTCAATAATCAGTAATTCCTTACCTAAAGTAATAATTTTTTCAGCATCAATCTTTTGCATCTGTCCCTCTGATTCAAAAAGACAAGAAGCTATATAGCCGGTTTCTTCATCAATAATTATTTCTTTGACTTCTCCAATAAGTTGTCCCTTTTTCGTTAACACTTTTGTTCCTATTACTCGGATATCTTGCTTTAACAAATTCTGAATCTCTGTATTTTGAGCAACATCTTGTATTACTTCCTGATGTGGGACAGTAATTGCAAATTCTCCAATGCCTAAGATATCAGTGAAGGAAACGACCTTCGCCCCAAAATAATCCGAGGGTTGGTCAATAATTATAAAATCTAGGGATTTGCTCTGTGGGTTAAGAACCAAATCCTTCACAACCCCAATTTGTGTCCCGTCCGAAATACTAATAACACGCAAGCCAATTATTACTTTTGTCTTCTTCATAGGCTAAAGCCCCCTAATCATTAAAATATTTGTTAAGATTTTCTTTGATCATCCATGTGTCAAAGCGGTGCTGAAGCTCTGGATTAAATCGTGATATATTAGTTTTAACATGTATCTTTAACTCCGTTATCGCATAATCACGTTCCCCTAGATTGTTCAGCAACCAATAACAATCCATGATTAAACACAAGGCCAAATCTGGCATCGGATTAAGAGCTAATGCACGAAAAAAATAAAAGGCTGCCTGTTGAAAGTTCTCTAAGCTTTTCTCTTTAAAACCTAAATCAATAAGTTCATCGATCGAAAGCGCGTTTTCAGAATCACAAATGCTCTCTTCCTCGACAGCCAGTTCTTCTTCAATTATGATCATTTCTTCTTCAGGCTCTTTTTCATCTGTGATCGTTTCCTCTTCTACAGCCTCTTTTTCATCCGTGATTGTTTCTTCTTCTACAGCCTCTTTTTCAACCGTGATCGTTTCCTCTTCTACAGCCTCTTTTTCATCCGTGATCGTTTCTTCTTCTACAGCCTCTTTTTCATCCGTGATCGTTTCTTCTTCTACAGCCTCTTTTTCATCCATGATCTTGATCTCTATCTCTGAATTAACGGAGATAACCTCATGTACATCCTGTAATTCTTTGTTGTTTCTTGTATTTCTATATAATTGTATTTTCGACCATATTGTACCCGGAATAATCAAAATCAGCACAGACAATATCCACCAAGTTATCCAACCTGACCGAAGCGCTGAAGGAAACCATAATACAGCACAACACAATAAAACAGAAATTGCGAATGCTCTCATTCGGGATATACCAAATACCCTCGCTTGCCAAATCAAAAACGCAACAAATGGAACACTTATTAAAACAACGGCAATTTGATATGTCAGAACATGGGCCCCCCCCTTATATTAAACAGTATTTATAAAAATTCGACAGAAGTCTTGTTTCTCCTTCTTATTAGTCTTTCGAATTGCATTCTTTACTAAAGTTTCTTTTTGGAAAAAAATATATTATCAAAGGATTATTCAAATTTAGAGAGAATAATATAAACATTGTAGCCATATACAACATGTCTGCACATCATACATGCTTAGATTTCGGTTTAGGGGGCATATCTATGTCTAGCGATCGGAGAAACGACCCAGAAAATACTTCTATATTATTGGAAAGAATACAAACCTTAGAAAGTCAACTAGAAGAAATACGTCTACAGACTAATGTTCTTTTAGATATTGCACGTACACTTAATGCGTCGCTAGATCCAAGAGTGATTGCTGCCAATATTATCAGTGCCATTGCTTCACTTATTAGCATTGATCAAGCAAGTGTATGCCTTTACAATGAGAAAACGCAAGATTTTGAAGTTATTGGAGTCTTTGACTCACGTACAATATACCCTCAAATGCCACCAAATCTCGATTTGTCTTTTCTCGCTCGAGTATTATCTGAAGGTGTTACTTATTATTGCTCCCCAGGAAATAGAACACAGGATTGGGAATGGATATGTTGCTTACCCCTTCAGAATGCCCAGCACAAAACAGGCACTATAAATATTCACGCAATTCGACAGGCGGAAATAACTCCAGAACAAATGCAATTTTTAGAAACGGTTGCTGGTCATGCCACTTCTGCCTTGGAGAATGCTCTTCTTTATGCCATTGTAGAACGAGAATCAATTACTGACGGATTAACTGGCGTATATAATCATCGATACTTTCAAAAACGCTTGCATGAATATATTTCACTCTGTCAACGTCATAAACGATCGGTTACTTTTGGCTTACTCATGATTGATGTTGACAACTTCAAACAATTTAACGACCGCTTCGGACATCAATTTGGAGATACTGTATTACAAATTATCGTGAGAGAACTTAGAAACAATTTAAGAGAAGAAGATCTCATTGCCCGTTATGGAGGAGAAGAATTTGCCATTCTTATTCCAGAGGCAACACAAAAAATCGTATTATTTATCAGCGAGAAAATTCGAGAAGTCGTGGAGAAAACCCAAGTTTACAATCAGATAACCGGTATGAATGTTTCTGTTACTGTAAGTATTGGTGTCACACTTTGGCGTTCCACTGATACTCCTGCTTCCGTAATAATGCGAGCAGATCATGCCCTGTATGAAGCAAAAACTACGGGCCGAAATCAAAGTATCTTTAGGTGAATAATTCGTCTTTTTAATGCCTGAACAAAAATCAAAAAACACCCCTTCAATCGAGGGGTGTTTTTTGGTGATTACATTTAACTAGTATTACCATTTATTAAGCTTCAATCGCTCTAGGCATTCTGCCATCATTTTTCGGTAAATTAACAGTTACTTTAACAAGCTGAACGCATGAAGCAGCGATAACAACTGCGCATCCTCCCAGAAATCCACCGATGATTAGTATAGGAATGAAAGCTAACATAAAAACGCCCCCTTCACTCAGAATTTTGCTCTTCTTTTCACTATCATATTTAATCATGCCATTAATTGTTCTGATCCTCATCATCATATTATCATATATGGATAATAAAAGAAAGTGATTGTGTTCACTTTCTTAAAGTTCTACTCTTCTGAATTATTTAAATTTTATATGTTTTTAGTTATCTCCAGATGGTGCCTTGACCCTCACAACGAACTTGTCTTCTAGTAAAATCATCAACCCATTTTTGAAATACCTCAGCTTCTTGTCCATGAACATGAACAAGCATTTCAATCACTTCTCTAAAGTCTTCCTTTTCAATTATCCAATTATGTTGGTCAAATTGATACTTAAGCATTTCAAACCATTCATAAGGCACACTTAAAACAAATATTTGATAGAGTCCCAATTCCTTTAGTTCTGTCTCATTAATTAGTTGCCGGGCAGTTCCTCCATAAGCTCTAGACAGCCCGCCGGTCCCCAGTAATACTCCTCCAAAATACCTTACTACAACCAATAATACGTTCCAAATATTTCGATGTTGCAGAATATCCAGTATTGGCCGGCCACCTGTCCCTTGAGGTTCACCATCGTCTGAAGATTTCTCAATAAACCCGTCATGCAGTCGATATGCATAGACATAGTGACGTGCATTTGGATACTCTTCGCGAATATTCTGCATAGCTTTATCAATTTGCTCCGCAGTTGTCAGCGGAACTGCAATACCAATAAAGCGAGATTTATCAATTATCTGTTCCCATGTTTTCCGCTCAGATAATGTGTTAAATCCTTCCACGTTACATCCCCTGTTTGCGAGTTTGTGTTTTAGCAAGAAAAGGTTCAATATCGATTATAAAACGTTCATGCATTCCAAGACCAATTTGACCCGCTTCATCACAAACTTCAACTGAAAAAACCAGTCGCCGACGGTCTATTTCAACAAGTTCAGCCGTTGCAAAGACGTTAGCGCCCAAGGGTGTTGCCGCACTATGTTTAATAGTCAAGGAAGTCCCCACACTGGATTGTCCAACAGGCAATGCTAAAGAATTTACAGCAGCTTGTTCCATTAGTGCCACCATTGCTGGCGTCGCGAAGACTTCAAGTTGTCCACTTCCCATTGCCTTAGCAGTATTTGAAGCAGTTACCGTTGTCTGAGCCTGACCTTTTCTTCCGACATTTAAATCCATTGTGAACACATCCTATTCCCGTAATGTTGTAGGTATTGTCATTATTTTATCATAAAACAACTAATAGCGTCGTGAATTTTTCACAACGCTATTAACTGTTTTATGGCTCTATTCTACATCCTAGCGATCCAATAGCCGATGTACCCAACAACAATTATCCCTACAATGTGAAGTACCCACCATCCTGTACGAAACGCTCCCCAAGTCCCTAAGTCAATTCGATCTCGTAAATCGCTCATTTTTTTCACCTGCTAGTTATTTTTTAATGATGAGCACCTTGTGAAATACCACTAAGGGCATCACCAGCTTCATTCACATGAATTTTCTCAGTTGCTAAGTCACCTAATGCAACTATCCCAATTATCTTACCTTGCTCAGTGACCGGTAATCTCCTGATTTGATATTCAGCCATTATACGTGCGGCTTCATGAACATCTTGGTCAGAAGTTACTGTGATAACCTCAGAATTCATAATATCTTTCGCAGATGTGCTTTGAATGTTTTTACCATCTGCTATAACCTTAAGGACAATATCTCGATCGGTAATGATACCTAATACTTTATTCCCTTCACAAACAGGAATTGACCCTACATTACTGCTCCTCATCAACCGTGCTATGTCTACAATTGAAGAACTCGGAGTAACCGACTCAACTTGGCTAGTCATAACGTCACGAACTTTCATACTTATCCCTTCCTTTTCACAATTTTCATATTTAACAACGATAGTATGGACATCTTTGCAAAGAATCATGCAGAGAAATTAAGATACACAGCTCCTCTTTGTGGGCAAAAAATCAGTAAGATAATAATAAAAAACCGTTTAGCAACGGTTTTTTAATTAGCAAAAGGATTGAAACTGGATTAGACCAGCTCATGGTTTTTTCCCTGAAACTATGGCGACAACACCACCGGCTAAATTATTGAAGCTTACATCTTTCAAACCGCACTCTGTGAAGATACGTGCTAATTCTTCTTGAGCCGGGAACTCTCGGGCTGAGTCGTGAAGATATTGATAGGCACTGGCTTTTCTTGCCCAAACCTTGCCCATTAAGGGAACGAGCTTATCGAAATATAACCAATATGCTTGTTTAAAACCCAGCAGTGATGGTTTTGCCATATCAAGAGATACAACTTTCCCGCCCGGCTTAACCGTTCTCGCCATTTCTCGCAATCCCTGTCTCAAATCCGGTAAATTTCTTAATCCCCAGCCCACAGTTGCACCGTCAAACGAATTATCTGGAAAAGGAAGCTCCATTGCATTCCCTTGAATAAATCGGATATGAGCCGGATTAGATACTTGGCGCAAGGATTTTTCTGCTACTTCCAGCATCTTTTGCGAAAAATCCAATCCTGTAACATTCCCTTCAGGCCCAACAACATTTCCAATTTCCATTGAAAGTTGTCCTGTCCCACAGCAAACATCAAGTATATGCATACCAGGCTTTGCCCCGACCTTTTGAACCGCAAGACGCCGCCATCTTTTATCCATTCCTAAGCTCATTAAGCTATTCATTAAGTCATAACGCCCTGCTATAGAATTGAACGTCTCTTTCACATAAGTGGCCTTATCTTTCCCTGCAAAATCCATCGTAATCTCCCTATCTGTTGATTTTGTTTAAAATAGTATTGACATTTCCTTAAATACTACCCCTACATTAACTATTTGTCTAGAGACTAGTTTATTTATGTTCAACGTATTACATTTCAATATTCATGATCAATATACTGTTTTAGTTTGACCGTATTCCTGAAAGCAATTATACTGTAACAAACAGTATGCTGTAATAAACAGTATGAGGGGGCATAGTCTTGAATCGTTCAAAACAAAGTCGTCACACTAGCGCATTTATTCTCCTCTTTCTAGAGGAATCCTCATCCGCCTATGGGGCACAGATTCTCTCTAGCTTGCAGACAGAAATACCGTATTGCTTAACGGACAGTCCCAGCGTTTACCGCGCCCTTCAGGACATGGAAGAAAAACAATGGGTAAAATCAACTTGGCAGACCTCAGAGAAGAGTCCTCCTCGAAAATGGTACACCATCACTTCCCGCGGAAGAACTGCACTTCATGATTATGCTGAGGATATTGTCCAACGTCATGCTAATTTCGAATTTTTTCTTACCCACTACGCTCTTATTAAAAATAGCAAGACCGAAGGGAGCTCCCAAAATGAAACCTAAGCAACCTATTGAGTATTCAACGATCGGAATATTATCTTTGGCTCACATGCTTAATGATATGTACAGTAACTATCTGCCTCAAATGCTTCCGTTTCTGGTTGCAGCAACGGCTCTCAGTACCACTAGAGCAGCCATTTTAGTATCAGCGTTTACTATTAGCTCTTCGTTCATACAGCCAATCTTTGGTTACTTCCTTGACCGGCAGGGGAAGCGTTGGCTTGTCCATGTGGGCACCCTATGGATGGCGATTATGCTCAGTTTAACCGGTCTTGTCTCAAACTATCTCCTTCTTGTTCTCCTAGCCACCCTGGCAGGTCTTGGAACTGCTGCCTTCCATCCCCAAGCTTCAACAATGATTACTGTTGTCAGCGGTGACCGAAAAGCAGTTCTCTTATCTACTTTTATAGCTTTTGGAAATATTGGCTTTGCTCTCAGCCCACTTTTACTGGTTCCCTTGTTTCAAACCTATGGTCTTAGCGCTACTGTTTATACGGTTATCCCTGGAATATTCGTTGCCTTGTTACTCTTTTTCTTTGCTCCCAAGAATAATGTCCTTGGCGGAAACGCCCCTACTTTATCCGAAGTATTACATTCTTTACAAACCGCACGAAAAGAACTCTTAGCTATTACCAGTGTTATTGCGATTCGTGCATTAGCATACACTGGATTGTTAACCATCCTTCCCTTATATTTTCAAGCACAAAATCTTTCTTCAATTGCCTCTAGTCATTTAGTTTTCATTATGCTGTTTTCTGGAGCAATTGGCGGAATTTTAGGTGGATATATTTCAGATCGTTATGGCCGTAAACTCTTAATTGTCAGTTCGCTGGTCCTAGCTACTCCTCTTTTTTATGGCTTTTCACACACGCAAGGTATTTTGAGTATTGTTTTCTTAGCCCTTGCTGGGGCTTCTCTATTATCCAGCTTTTCTGTGACCGTTGTTGCAGCCCAAGAAGCCATTCCTAATAATAAGTCTTTAGCTGCCGGATTAACCATGGGCCTTGCCGGAGGAATCGGAGGTCTGCTGGTCATTATAATCGGTCATATAGGAGATCTTTGCGGTTTAGCAACGGCAATTTCCGTTTTATTCTTCCTTCCCCTTGTTGCAGGAATTGTCGCCTTATTTATGAAAAACCGACCTTCAGCAAAAGCAGAACGAATAGCAGCACGATGACGATTATACAGTATAGCTTAAACAAATGAAGAAAACCAAGAAGGTTTCCTTGATGTTGGGACGGGATCTTCAAAATAAGAGCCTTTCACTTTTTTGATTGAAGTGAAAGGCCTTACAATTCTTATAACACTTATGAGGTAAACTTGAGTCATTATTTGATTTTAAAGGCTCCCCGCATTAGTTCAAACACTAATTCTTCTATACCTTCCAAAGGACGAGGTTTTTTAGAACTCACCCAATCACTGATTGCAGCATCTAATGTACCGAAGAACATCTGTCGACCCACTTTTACGTCAGCTAATATGATTTCTTGTTTCTCCACACCTTCTGTTAGAACTTGCTCAATTAAATGGAAATATTCGCGTAGAGGCCCAGAAATAGCCTCCCTAATTTTCGGGTCTGATTGTCTAAGCTCAATCTGTGTGACTATAGCTAGTGAACGATTTTCCTCCATGTATTTGAAGTGAGTTCGAATTATACAGAATAATCGTTCTTGAGTTGTCTGACATTTGACTATTGACTGACGAATTTCTTGAATAAAATTCCCCATTCGATCCGAAAAAAGACTGACCAAAATATCTTCTTTATTCTTGAAGTACAAATAAATGGTTCCATCAGCAACTCCAGCTAATTTAGCAATTTTGGATACTTGGCAGGTAAAATAGCCATATTCTGCAAAAGCCTCCGTGGCTGCATCTAAAATTGCCTGATATTTTTCCTCACGGGGCTTACTCATTAGTTCACGAGCTCCCTTCTTCACACTATCACAGTAAAGATAGACCTAATACTTTAGATCATATCATATTTTGAAACTTCTCACATCATCTGCCGGGATACTGACTTAAAATTATTTGCCCCTTCTCTGTGAGCACCCAAAAAGTAAACGCCTCAGTAGAAAGAAAACCACAGCCTTCACAATGACCGCTGCATTGATCTATTCCACAACCGGGACTGCAAGCTTGTCCTAAGATCTCACGACGCACATATCCCATATGTTCCATTTGCTCCAGAGCACTTTCAAGCTCTCTAACTGAATAGCCTACCTCTGTAGCAAGCTGTGTCATTGATAATGATTCTTTTCGTGATAGCACTTCCATAATGCCTGTAAGCAATCCGCTTCACCCCCAGAGGGTTTTTCATTTATTGAAAGCCAAAAAGCTGTCCTCCATGAAAAATAAGCCAGCCTATGATAAAACTAAGGATTAGGTTATAAGCAACTCCAAAACTTGTCCAACCCAAGCTTCTTGATTCCTTATAGGTTGTAACAACGGATGCCAAGCAAGGGATATAAAGCATATATACTACCAGAAAGGTATAGGCCCCTAAAGGAGTCATTGCCCCAGTCATTGCCTGTGCGATGGACTGCGACGCATCAGCAGCAACACCGTATAAAATACCTAAGGTCGATAATGTCGTTTCTTTAGCAGTAAATCCAAAGACAATCGCAACCATAATCCGCCAGTCGAATCCTAACGGCTGCCCGATAAAAGCTAACCAACCGCCCATTTTCCCTGCCCACGTTTCATTCATCGGGACTCCTTGTGGATAAGAGCTTAAGACCCAAACCACAATCGAAGCTACTAAAATGAACGTCCACGCCCTTTTCAAGAAGGAATATGTTTTTTGCCATGTAGGCAAGAGAACATTGCGCATAGTGGGAACATGATATAGGGGGAGTTCCATGACGAAGGCAGAGCGTTCCTTTTGCCTAACCACTCTTCTTAAAAAGAGCGCGGAGAACATTACGAGAAGCATACTTAATAACAATAGACTTACCATAATGAAGGCCCCTCGAGATCCAGGGAAAAATGCAGCCACAACAGCACTCATTACCCCTAAGCGCGGTACACAGGGAATCAATGGATTTATTAGCATTGTAATTAAACGATCTTTTGGATCTTCTAGAGTTCGCGTAGCCATAATCCCTGGAACATTACAGCCAAATCCAGAGACCAAGGAGAAAAAGGACTTTCCATGTAACCCCATTAGTTGCATAAACCGATCTCCAAGAAATGCTGCACGCGCTAAATATCCACTGTCTTGCATTAAGGAGAAAAAAGCAAAGAAAATCGCAATTTGGGGCACGAATGCCAAAACGGCACCTACCCCTGCGAATATTCCATCTCGTACCAAGCTCTGAATAACTTCCGGCATTTGACCCCACTGCATGATAACAACAATCACATCTGCCGCCCAGGCCATTGCCTCAGATACAGCACCGCCTAACGGTGCACTAGCAACAAAAGAAAACCAAAAAACCAGCGATAAAATAATTACCATAATAGGGTAACCCCAAAAGGGAGAAAGAATCCATTCATCTAATTTGTCTGTCCAAGTGCGTTTGACAGGATTCTCATTCACCCTAAATTCCGGGAGTATTTTAGAGATATATTGGTACTTGGCATCTGCAACTGCCATCTCGAAATGATCCTTGCTCCACCCTTCTGCCTCATAAGCCTGGAGCAAAGCTTCTCCAGGCAAACTTACCGATTCTTGAAGTTCATATTTTACAGGATCCCCAGGGTCGCAACACGGATCCGTGCTCCTATTCCTTTGGTTTGTCTGCGGGATACTCTTCCAAGTCTGTCCAATTTCCGGATCTTGTTCTAAACGTTTAATAGCCAACCATCGCAAGGGATACTTTGTAGCCCAAATGGTATCTGATAATAACCGTTCCATTGCTTGAATTCTATTTTCAAGCTCCTCCGGATAAGGAACATCATCCGCTATCGGATCTTTTTTAAGTTTTCCTACCCTAATAGCCTCAGTTAGAAATTCTTCAATCCCTTGTCCTTTAGCAGCTATGATTTCTACTACAGGGACATTCAAAGCTAATGCTAATTTATTAGAATGAATTGTTATTCCTGCGGTTTTTGCTAAATCCATCATATTTAAGCCGATTACAACACGGGGAGCAAGTTCAAGGATCTGAAGGACAAGATAAAGGTTTCGTTCAATATTTGAAGCGTCCACCATTGCCATCACGACATCTGGTTTTTCGCGGAGAATATATTCTCGTGTGACAATCTCTTCCTGAGAGTATGCAGTCAAACTGTAGGTTCCAGGAAGATCAATGAGCTCTATTTCCTCATTGGCTCTATGGATAATTCCTGACTTACGTTCTACGGTTTTTCCAGCCCAATTCCCAACTTGTTGATTTGATCCTGTTAAGACATTGAAGACCGTACTCTTGCCAACATTAGGATTGCCCATAAGAGCTATTTTCATGCCCCTACCGCCTCCTCTCTTCGCAGCTCATAATTATGTCCTAGCGGCAACATTATATTAAATATCACTCATTTACTCGTCATAAAATATAGTTAACGACTCGCTAATGAAGGCTCGCTGTATTCCCGATTTGACGCACAAACCATAATCCTGGCGCACTCTCCTCTACGCATAGCTAAGTAGTACCCCTTCAATCTGATCTGAAGCGGACCACCTAATGGAGCACAGCGAACAACTTCTAACTCTACTCCTGGGACGATTCCCATATCCATCATCCGACGACGCAAGGCCCCTCCGCCTTCAATACGTTCAACACGCGCTCGTTCTCCAGGTTTTAAATCCTGTAAAAAGCGATCCATCGGCTATCCCTCCTCTATCAAAATGATAACCATTCTCAAGTTTGGTTAAAAAATAACTGAGAATAGATCTCATTTTTTTATAGAATACTATTCTTTGCCTACCCTGTCAATAGAAATTATCACATGTGTAACCGGTTTAACGCCAATGACATAACATTGGGCTTTAGAAGTTCAATAGACTATATGCCTGTTGTTTGACTGGCCTTCTTCTTTAATATCTTTGCTCTTAAAAACTTTAAATCCACATCAATGAACCTGTGTTGAATCTGATTGACATTAAATCTAAAAATCTTAAATACGAACTGAATAATATAGCCAAGTACTACGGACATGATCAGTGTTCCTGCCCCTACGAACCCGCCCAATAAATACCCCACAAAGAGTGCGCTAATTTCTATTGAATTTCTGATAAATCGAACTGATCTATCAGTTTTTTTTGTTAAGGCAATCATTAACCCATCACGCGGACCGGAACCCAATCCTGCACTTATATAGAAATAACTCGCTAATCCTATGATAAACATACCTAAAAACATCATGATTAAGCCAGAAAAGATTCCATTTGATAACGGGATAAAATGATTAAGCATTATTAAATCCATGAACAATCCAATGAACAACATGTTGCATAAGGATCCCCATCCTAAACTTTCTCCAAGAACAGCATTAAGCATAACAAGAATAATCCCTACGCCAATACTTGCTTGCCCCATAGTAATTCCAGTTAAATACGTAATTCCTTGATGAAAAACATCCCACGGCGATAAGCCAAGGTTAGCGTTTATTGTCAATACTATTCCTACTGCAAACAGGAAAAGACCCGCAAATAACCTGATAAACCTTCGAACCATCTGTGACATTGATAATCACCATAACCTTCCACTCCACTAACTACCCTCATTTTTATAATTCTCGAAAAACGATTCGCTAGTATATTTTTGTTATTTACTATATTGCTAGAGAATACATAATTCTGCTTTACAATAATCATACTTATTATAGGATATGAGTTTAATTCCTGCAATCTTATCCTTATTCCCATTCATAAAGGAGGAAACCTGCTATGACATCGCCTAAAAATAAAGTCTCGAATCCGAAAGAAGCCCAGCCATCTAAGCTTAATCCTAAGACCTCTTCCAAACCCATTACTACGGGAGAAAATAAAGACGACGTAATTTTTACTAAAGATAAAAGTCCAGATGATCTGGAAATCCTTGATTAGATATTTCCAGAGTCCACTGCAGTCTTGAGATCACTCGGACCAAGATTTGGGCCAAGACTTTAAAGCTATTTTGGTAATGGCAATGTCACGAAGGGTCTCAAAGTTTGCAACTCTGCTTTCTGCCAGACCATACCCGGATGCCAAGGATAGCTTTTCTTTCAATTCTAAAACTCCCGCTTCTTCAAGCGGGAGTTTCACATTGTACTCTGCATGGGAGGCATTGAGAATATGGTTACTGAAATTAATAAAATCGATCCATATAAAAAAGGCCCAGGGGTTACCCCCTAAGCCTTTTGAAAATCATCTAATTTTTAGTAACGACGCATGGATTGAAAGCAATCGCGACAATACACAGGTTTTTCCCCAGAAGGTTGGAAAGGAACTTCAGTCTGTGCTCCACAGCTTGCGCAGACTGCCGGGAACATTTCACGTTGTGGACGACTCCCAAAACCGCCGTAATTACTTCGACCACCGCCTGATTGTTGCTTGCGTGCCTGACGACAAGCTGGGCAGCGGGTTGGTTCATTTTCAAACCCTTTTTCAGCATAGAAGTCCTGTTCACCTGCTGAAAATACAAATTCTTGACTGCAATCGCGACATATTAGATTTTTGTCTTGAGCCATGATAACTCCTCCTTATTTGGTGTTCTTGTATGTTGGATCCTCTTAAATTATCATCCTTGCACCAAATACGGTCAGAATTATGGATTCCAATTTTAATTAGGCCCAATTTTTAACAAGCACACGGTCAGTATAGCAGAGGGCTTGCTTATTAGCAACCAATATTTTCTACAAATTCAACAGCTTTATGAGATTAAATGTAAAAATACTACTAAATTCTGCCCAATTCCTCTAAAGCCGCCTTCAGTCTGGTAATATGAAAAGGTTTAATGATGTCCTCTCCATGCCAATGACAATCCAAGATATCAGCATCCTTAACTATTTCCTCGAGAGGCGTTCCGATCTCATGCTTCTTAGAATGATTTATAACTGCTTGTACGATCTGTTCTTTAGCTTCTTTAGAACCAATTTTTTGAGTTAGAAAACGCCGAACTGGTTCCTCCCCTTTTGGGGCATGTTCATTCTGCCTCCCTGTGACCCATCGGCCAATGTCGTGTAAAGCACAAGCTAAGGCAGCCTCATCTACATTAACTCCTCTCTTTTCCGCTAGCATGCGACCGATTTGTGCACAGCTTACAGCATGAACTTTCTCCCATATGATTGGATAATCCCTTTCGATAGTCTGCATCTCCAAATCATCCAGTATCGAGAAGATATTTTTTAAATCATAGATAAATTCCCATTTCATGGCCGCCCCTCCCCTTTTTACTTATTTTACCATTTGAAAAAAGCAAATTAAATCACTTTCCCCTCATATCTTATCCTAAGAGGATTTGCTATACGAGGAGGAGGACTGTTTGAATTCAAGTTGGACACCCACAGCTCGACGTCTCTTAGACAAACGATTATGGATACTTGGTTATTATTCTGAAGATTTCCAGGGAGATTTTCGTGCAATTGAAACGCTTCGGCAACAAGGCTCACGCATTGATGTTTATGCTGACTTTGCCTTCCAATTAAAGCCTGATGGTCAATTTACGGGCCAAGTAAATAACCAGGCCCTGCAAGAAGCTATTGCCCGCGGTACTGCGCCTCTCGTTCTCTTCCATAATTTTAACGGAAAGGTCTTCGATCATCTACCCCTACGTTCCATTTTATCTTCAACTGCCTCGCAACGAAATTGCATTAATAACATGATAGAGTTACTTCCTTCCAATATTGCCGGTATCCATGTAGATTTCGAAGGGGTAGAAGGTTCTTACCGCATTCCATTTTTGACCTTTCTTGAATCTCTAAGGACCATATTGCATGGACGTGGCTTAATGTTAACAATTGCTATTCCAGCTAAACGTTCGGAGTGGGAAGCGCCGGGGTATGACTTTGCAGGAATTGGGCGTATATGCGACTCCATAACCCTGATGACCTATGACGAACACTATTCAGGAGGTTCGCCTGGCCCTGTAGCAAGCTTACCTTGGATGACCGAAGCACTCGACTATGCCATCCGCTATATACCTAACGAAAAACTGTTATTAGGTATTCCTGCCTATGGATACGATTGGTCCAGTGAACCAACCCGTCTTGTCCCAATGCGTGATATCCCAGAGTTAGTCACCCAAACCAATGCACGTACCCTTTGGTCTGACCAAGCAGTTGAACCATACTTTTACTACTGGAAAGGAAGAGTTAAACATACTGTATGGTATGAGAATGAGCTCTCTGCCAAGATTCGTTTCGGTTTCGTCAAGAGCTATCGATTGAAAGGCATTGCCATTTGGCGTCTAGGGTATGAAACAAGCCGTTTCTGGCAGGAGTTGACTAGTAAGTTCAAAAAATAAGTACTATTATTAAAAATCATTAACAAGAGCATCTTCTCAACGAGGTTGCTCTTTTATCTTTATTCTAAATGGAATTCTTCGTAAGTTCTCGAATAGATTAGAGCATTTACTTGTTCTTTAGCTGGTTAACCTTTATTATTGGAATTGACTAATTTTAAAGGAGATGAACTTACTCTATGTATGAGCTTAAGAATCACACAGAAACAGTTGTCCAACAAACATTGCAAAACTATCTCCGCAACAACGTTCTTAACTGCTCATGTGAACGCTGTCAGGCTGACATCATGGCACTCGCCTTAAACCGTTTGCCTGCACGTTATTATGTTTCTTCACGTGGTGAGATAATGACTCAGTTGGAGTCACAAGCACTGCCTGACCAAACGCGTATTATTACAGAACTTGTCCGTGCTGCCCAACAAGTCAGTGCTACCCCTTCACACCCAATAAACCAACCTTAATATATTTTTGTTAATTGTTTGGTTACTCGGCATTTATTACAATAATTGCAGATAGAACTGCAACTACAAATAATGTAAATACTCGAAAAGGATCATTGATAACTTGTTCTATTCGCACTGGAGTCAATTCAATATCAAACATATCCCTTCCCCCTTACTCCTCTTCTAGTTTATGGTAATTTAATAGAATTGGGAACGAGGTTATTATTGAATATGTGGATTTTGAAAGGTCCAAAAAGCAGAATTTTAATACCTCAAATTTGGAAATGAGGTGCTATTCGTGGTTAACTCTGAAGACCTTCGTCGCTTTTCTCTGTTTTCTTCCTTAAGCTCTAATGATGTCGTCCCTCTTCTTCCACATTTGGTTGAACGTCGTTACCGCCGCGGGCAGTTATTATTTGTTGAAGGAGAAATAGGTTCGTCAGTATTTTTTGTTCTTTCTGGGCAGGTTAAACTCAGCAGATCTACTCCTGCAAGTGAAAAGCAAATTATCGATTGGTGTGGTCCCTATGATTGTTTCGCTGAGGTTCTGCTTCTAGAAGCCGGTTCATATCCTGCTACCGCTGAAGCCATTAAGGACAGTACCTTGTTAGTCCTTAACAATGAAGTAATGCCTCAAATTTTAGAAGCAAATCCTGCACTGTCAGTAGCTCTTATACGTACCTTGAGCCGAAGATTAAGACTTTCTCAAGAGTTCATACGAATCTTAACTAATCGCTCTACTGCTGGAATTCTTGCGGCCCTTTTTCTTCGTTTAGCACGACCTGCTGAAACTCCAGGAAAACCAATTTTCGTAGATGCCTCTTTAACACATCGGGATCTAGCCAGTATGATTGGAACGTCTAGAGAATGTGTTAACCGAGCCATCAATAGTTGGAAACGATCGGGAATATTGAAACTGGCAGACGATCGGTTAGAAATTCTCAAACCCCATGAACTTGCTGAGTGGCCTTAATTAAAATACCATGGAACTTGTGCTGGCAGGTCGTTCTAATTGGTTGATTATACGCCAACATTCTTCCCAGCTTATGTTCGGTTGACGACGCCAAAAGATCATAGCTGCCCGAGTTTTTTCACACTCGCGATCGTTAAGCATGCTTTGATTCGGCATTTTCCCGCCCCATGCATTTACCCATTCCTGATAACAATGAATCAGTTCTGTTGATTGGCTTTTTAAATACCGAACAGTGTAAATACTGGCTATCCAATGAACAACCTTATCTTCCCCCACCCTGGAATATACTTGCCCATCTAAGTCTGCTCCAGCGACTAATAGAAGCAAGAATAAAAAGTGAACTCTGACAGCTTGCCGTAATGTTTCTGGATTAATCTCATAAAGTTCTGAAAAACGTCCTAAAGGCTTGAGAAACAGTTTAACTGAAGGATCCCTAAACGTACATACTCCAAAAGCAGCAAGCGGGATTGGATAAACATCTTCCAATCCACTTTCTTGTAATTGACCTACCAACTCGCGTTCAGCTTGAACTAGACGCTGTTCTCGTATTAAAAGTTGCTCTGCGGTCTCTTTTAGAAATAATTCTGCTTCTTTAGGACGCTCCGGAAGAGAGTCCGCCCATTCTCGTAAACGGGATCGTTTAGGCATCAAGATTTCTATCATTGAGCCCGTCTCTTGGTGTAACAGTTTAAAACCCTGACGAACTCGATCAGGATCGCGATATAATCCCCGCATAAGCATTTCAGCAGGTTGGGGAATTTCTACAGATTCCTCAAACCGAACAATCACTTCTCCATTTCGCTCTGGAAACTTGAGTCCCATAGCCTTCTCAATTTCTAATCTCATTGAAGACACGTCTGATCCCCCCTAGCCTTGTCTCTTGTTTCATCCTATGGATTCAAGGGATAATTCAGACCATCTTAGCCCTAAATTTGACCATTATTGATTGCTTTGTTAAAATTAGTAAAATGATATCAGAAACGAGCTGACTGACATGTCTAAGCGCACTTATCACGAAATGATCCTAGACCCGTTCCAGGAAGAGGCACTTGATGCAATCGATGCCGGTAAATCCGTCATAGTAGCAGCACCTACCGGTACTGGAAAAACTCTTGTTGCGGATTATTTAATAGAGAAAGCCATGCGGGAACACTTAAGAGTAATCTACACTGCTCCAATCAAAGCTCTTAGCAATCAAAAATTCAGAGACTTCAAGAAACAGTTTGGAGAAGACGCTGTAGGCATAATGACAGGAGATGTTGTACTTAACCCAACCGCACCCCTGCTAATTATGACAACTGAAGTTTTTCGCAATCAAGTTATCACTGAAGACCCCAACTTAGAGTTTGTATCTCATATAGTTTTTGACGAAATTCACTGGCTAAATGACGAGGAACGCGGGACCGTTTGGGAAGAATCTATCATTCTGGCACCACCAAAAATGAAGATCCTTGGTTTGAGCGCTACGATCGCTAATGCCAGTCATCTAGTGGACTGGATCGAATCCATCCGTCATGAAGAGGTTGCACTCATCGAAGAACATAATCGAGTGGTTCCCCTAGAATACTATTACTTTACTAAAGACACTGGACTTGTTGACTACGATCAACTTTGGCGTTACTACCGCCGAAAACTCAAAGATCGGATCAATGATGAAAGCCCCTTTGGCCCTACGACTCACTTAGACCTCATTCGCACAATACAACGAAGTCATCTTCCTGCACTTTTTTTTGTTTTCAGTCGAAAACAATGCGCGATAAAAGCTATGGAGTTAGCAAACATCGCAAATTATCTAAGACCCGCTGAACGAAAAACCGTCGAAGATAAATTCATTCATCTTTTTGGTCATGAGATTGATTGGTCATCTTCGACACGTCAACTCAAGCGTTTATGTTCCAAGGGGATTGCCTATCATCATGCCGGATTGCTCCCCTCTCAAAAGGTTATTGTCGAAGAACTCTTTCTAGAAAGGTTAATCAAAGTACTTTACTGCACAGAAACCTTTAGTGTAGGGATTAATTATCCTGTCAAAGCGGTTTGCTTTGATTCGCTAAATAAGTATGATGGACGTAATTTCAGACCCCTTGCCAATCATGAGTTTTTCCAAATGTCTGGTCGGGCGGGACGCCGCGGTCTTGATGAAAAAGGGTTTTCATTCGCCCTGGTTGACTTAGGGTATATGGAGAAAAGCCCGCCGCCTAAGTTCCAGTTAAATCGCCTCGAACCCCTGACCAGTCAATTTAGACTGACTTACAATACAGTTTTAAATCTCACTGCTACGTTATCTCAAACGCAAATAGAAACGTATTTTCAAAAAAGTTTTTCCGCTTACAGCTACCGACTAAGTTCTGAGCGACTTCATTCAGAATTAGCCCAAATCCAACAAAAACTTGAAGGAACACATCAACATCTTTGCGAAGAGGTTGGTTCCTTTAACTGTCCTTTAAAACATCATCCCAAGCGAAAAGAGTTAGAAAAGCTTAAAAAGGCCTATAAATCCTTAGGACCGCGCAAGCAATCCCGTGTATACGGACGAGAGATGGCTCGTAAGATTCGCACCTGGGAAAAACTACTATCCCAAACGCCTAAAAGTTGTGTCCCTCAACAACAGGAAAACTGCTATGCTCAAAGTAAATCGTACTTAACTATAAAACAACAGCAGCAAGAACTTCAAAATGCCTTAGCTGCCCTTCCTGAAGAAAATGCCTTTCTCCAAGAATTTGAATACAAAAAAACTCACCTCCGGCAAATAGGATATTTACGAGAAGATGAGTTATTGCCCCGAGGGACCTGTGCCAGCCGCATATATGTACAAGAACTCCTAGTCACTGAGTTAATATACTCTGATGTTTTCGCGCAATTAGACGATGACCAACTCAACGCCTTGCTTTCCAGCGTTGACTTTGAAGCTAGGAAAAACGATATGTTTCACCGAACCTCGGTCTTTGATTCAACTCCAGTCAAAGAAATTGCTGAATACATTCAAAGTATTTGCGGACAAGATGCTGTGAGATACGATCCTCGTGTTGCTGGAATTACGCATGCTTGGAGCCAAGGCAGTACATTTGTCGAGGTACAGGCTTTATGCAACCTTGACGAAGGCGATATCATCAGTGTTTTTAGGCGAACCATTGATCTTATGCGCCAAATGAGGGAGGCTGTAGGCGATTCTGCCTTGCGCAGTCGCTTAAAAGTATGCATGGAAAAACTTGACCGAGATGAAGCGGCCATTATGGAACTATAAAGAAAGCCTGGTTGGTATAAGACCGTTTAAAGGGAAAAGCTTTTTTGCTTTTCCCTTTTTATACTAGAAGCCATATAAACCCATTATTACTCGGAAACCTCGAACATATCCTTACCTACTCCGCATAATGGACATACCCAGTCTTCCGGGATATCCTCAAAAGCGGTGCCTGGAGCAATTCCAGAATCTGGATCTCCGACTTCGGGATCATAAATATAACCACAAGCTGAACAAACATATTTTTTCAAATTAAAATCTCCTTTCATTTATAAAGTTAACTGTCACATTATTTATTTTAACATTATTAATCTAATTTAGCCAATTCTTTCCTCGTTAAATTCTCTCCTGCAGTTAACTGGATAAATAATTGTTATCGTAAAGATCCAATATCAAGGGAAATATCATATTTCTTCAACACGTACCCTCTGAACTCTTCAACGCATTGACAAGGTTCTCGATGATCGCAAAAACCAACTTCTAACTTTCCGATTAAATGATGTTGTAAGATATGAACGTTAACGTATAAATGACTCGCTTTTTCATTCAGCTTAATATAGTGCTTAACAGCAAAAAAAAGTAGAATGAGCATCAGTATACTCACGCTAATTCCAATCTCCGGATAAAACCAGGGTATTAAGGCTAACAATCCAAACAAAAAAACTACGAATATGCCAATTGTCTCCTGGCGCCTAACGAGTTTCCATTCATTATACCGGCCAAGAAATTCATAAAATAACTTAGCCATACGTGCAGATGGAAACGGTGGATTAGGACCCTCTACCGTTTTATCAACTACGTACTGGCAAAGCGTTCCCACCCTTATCCTTCCTTTCTTGTACAATCAGAAAGTATAAACTTGCGTTATATACTTTCTAAGCATAAGTGCAACTAAGGCTATCGCCTTCGCCTGCGGCTGCAAGAAAGCTAACACGTGCGAAGACAGTGTCTTCGGGCTATAGCCAAGTTTTCTAATCGGGCTTCTCATAAACTTCCTTGACTTATAAGCCGAGAAAGATCATCCAACTGACCCACATAATCTGTCCTATCCTCTGTTTCAATCGAGCTCCCTAATAAAAAGACTTTCATCCCCAGTTCCTGACAGACCAAATCACTAATATGCGTACTAACTAACAAACAACTTTGAGATCTAACCCCAAGTTTTTCTGCTGTTTCTTTAAAAAAACCAAGATGTGGTTTGCAATAATGAAAATCATCTAAAGTCCCAATTACTTTAAATTGCTCAGGTGTAAGACCTGTCCAACGAATTTGTTCTTGTATAGCAATTAAAGGCATTAAAGGATCCGAAACTATTGCGGTTAAAAAACCCTGTTTAATAGCATTTTCTACTACTTTAACCCCTTGTGGATTAGGCTTGACAAGGCAACGTAATGCTGGAAAATCAGAGGTGTAAAATTCCTCAAAAATAGGTTTTAATGTTTGTACTGACTGACCTGCTGCTTTAGAAAAGTCCTCAAAAAAGGCTTGCATAACTGTTTGCTCAGATTTGGGTTCCTTTTGAACATTTTCCATAGATTTTAAAAATTGTTTAGAAAACTTATCAGGCGAAAGTATATGTGCAAAACGCGGTGCCAAAATCCCAAGGTAATTCTGCACGAATTTTACCGTATCAAGGCTTGACAATATTCCCTCTATATCAAAGATTATAGCTTGAATCACGATTATTGTCCTCCTAATTGAGGTCTCAAACGCAGAACTATTATTGTTCCGGCTCTGTACATAGTATTCTCCTTTTTCTTTGAAATTCCTTCTATTCTTCAGTGATGTTCACAGGTAAGTATTATTATTCCCACCTCTGCGAACTTAATTCGTAACATAAAGTACTAAACCTCTTCCACCTGAAGGGGAGTCTCACGATCGAATAAAGAAAAGCCCAAGATTGAGTTATTCCTTGGGCTCTTACAATCTCAGCTCTTGCCACGACCCGCTCTGTATTCAGAGGGGCAATCCCTGAGTCAACCCTCCCTAAGTATGCTGCAGGCACGTCGGGAGGGCCATTTTAAATTTGAGGCCTCAGTATAGGGTCCCCATTCATATCCTAAAAAACGCTTAGTTCAGACTCCTAAAAGGTATGACTAGCATTAATTCATTCTTGCGACTTAAGCTCATATCCAAATCCAAGCCACCCTTTATAGTGCTAAAATAATAACGTCATTTCTAAATGGTTCTCCTTATCTGCCCTCTCCTCTCTCGCCAAACAACCTTTTTCCTATAATGCGATTTCGCTCGCTTTCGTGGCAACACATTGCCTACTTGCTTGGAATAAATGGTTGTTTGCTTACATCAACTTACTTCTTGGTATCACCTGGAAATTCCTTGGCAGAAAAAAGAAATTTAAGCGCTAATAATGTTGAATAAACTACTTCTTCCTGTTTTTCTTTACTTTTCTTTTCTCTAATAGAAGTTCAGCAGTATGAACAACCTTAACTTTCGGATTTTGTTTATCGAGACCACCTGAAATTTGCATTAAACATCCTGGACAATCTACAACTACGACATCCGCCCCTGATTCTTCAATGTTCCTAAGCTTTCGTTCTAAGATTGGTCCTGACAGTTCTGGGAATTTTATAGAGTAGGAGCCGGCGAAACCACAGCAACGATCGGATTCTTTCATTTCGATGAGTTGCACTCCTGCAGTATCAGTTAAGATCTTTCGAGGCTCCGTATAAACTCCCATCGACCGTTTCAAGTGACAGGAATCATGATAGGTAACCTTCATGGGGATTCCATCGCCCCCAGGTGTTAGTCCTCCTAAGTCAAATAACAATTTAGAGAAATCTTTCGACTTCTTACTTAATTCTTCGGCACGAGTTGCTAACGCTGGATCATCATGAAGCAACTCTTTGAAACTTTCTTTAAGTGCATGGGTACAGGTAGGACAAGCAGAAACTACATAGTCGACCTTTTCAGCCTCTAACGCCTCAATGTTCATGATCGCACACTTACGTGCATTACTGCGGTCTCCCATGTACGTCGCTGGGGCACCACAACAGGATTGTCCATCAGGAAAGATGACTTCATATCCTTTTTCATTGAGAGCGCCGATAACACCTTCTCCGATCTTTGGATAGACAAAATCTATCAGGCATCCTGCATACAGTGCAATCTTTCCTTTAGGATTTTTAACATCCTGTTTAATAGTTTTGAAAACATCTCGGAAAGGGACCTTAGCTACAGCCGGTAAACTCTTCTTTTCCGTAAGACCAGAAAGAAACATGGGTAAATGTCTAATAACGGGCTGCCCCTTCGTGAATGGTTTTTGGGCGACGGAAGCCATACGTAACAAAGAATGGAAAAGCCGTCGATTAGACACGACATCAAGAGCAAATTTTTGCGTAAACGGAAGTCCTTCTTTTGCTCCTATACGATTGCGCATTTCCAAAATCATTTGGGGAATATCCAATTTCCCTGGACATACTTCAGAACATTTACCACACTGAAGACAAAGATTTTGAGGATTCTGAGCATCTTTTTCAGAGTTTAAAAAATTCGTCAAGATTGTACCAATGCCACCAGTATAAATATGGCCATAGACATGCCCGCCAACAAGTTGGAAAGCTGGGCAAACATTAAGACAGGATGCACACCGAATACATTGAAAAGTCTTTTTAAACTTTTCGTCATTGTACATCTTGCGTCTGCCGTTATCCATCAAAATGATATGGAATTCCTTATCTTTAACTGTTCCATCTGAGTAATATGCCGGTGTAGGACCTGTAACCATACTTACATAACTCGTAATTTGCTGACCCGTTGCGCTCCTTGGAAGTGCTTGAAGAATGTGTGTAGCATCCTCAAACTCTGGAACTAGTTTTTCTATACCAACTAAAAAAATATGAATTGGAGGCAAGGTAGATGTTAGACGGCCATTACCCTCATTTGTAAGCATTATTAAGGTACCTGTCTCAGCAATTGCCATATTTGCTCCAGAAATGCCCATGTCAGCCTCAATAAAGGATTTCCGGAGTTCCACCCTGGCTGTCTTAACAAGTTCTGCTATGACAGGCTGGTTTAACCTATGTAAATGGCCAGAGAAAACGTCGGCAACCTCTTCTTTTGTCATATGAATCGCTGGCATGACCATGTGCGATGGATGTTGTCCGGCAAGTTGTACTATCCATTCTCCCAAGTCGGTCTCCTGCACATCCATTCCTTCAGCCATTAAAGTTTTATTGAGAAGGATTTCCTCAGAAACCATAGATTTTGATTTTACGACACGCTTAACATTATTTCGTTTGGCTACTTCAAGAATATATTTTTTAGCATCCTCACCGGTCATAGCACGAAAAACTTTTGCTCCACGTTCAGTTGCAGCTTTTTCAAATTGATCAATCATTTCATCTAAATGGCTAGCTGCATAGGACTTAACTTCCGCAATATTGTCACTAATTTCCTTAAAATTATAACCTTCGTACGCTTTTTCCCGTGATATGATATAGGCATCTCCAAAGCGCCCCAAGGCCCCACGTAAGACATCATTTCCCAGTGCATCTGAAATCTTCTTTTTAAACTGTTTGTCTGCCATTTAAGCCACCTCCCCTGTTTCCTCATCTACAAAGACAACTACGAGTTGTTTAGGACCATGGACCCCGATTGTTAAAACCCGCTCAATATCTGAAGTTCTGCTCGGACCCGTGATAAACCCAACAAACCCAGGAATTTGTGGAAGTCCATGTAGAGTTGCCATCGTCTCCTTCAGAGATGGTATTAAGCTAACGGTCGAAACAAGTGCAATGTGAATAGGAACAAGCGTTGAACATAAACGCTGATCTACATTAGCATCTGCATCTGCTTGAACAAGTGTTCCTAGTTCAGCAATGGCATAATTTACTTGCGTAATTCCAGCCTGCGCCTCTGGGGTTACCTCACGAAAATGGTCTGTGTAAACAGTTATGCCCTTTTTCTCAATCAAATTTGTAAAATCTCCTTTTTTAGAGATTGAGGCGTCTAAGAGTGCTACATTTTGAACTCCTTTTTCCTCCAAAACCTTGCAAACAAGTTCACCCGCTTCTATTGCAGTGTTAACACGATAGCACTCACCAGCCACCAATTCTAATTTTGCTTTGAATCGTTTATATAGTTCATTTGTTTGGTCATTTTTCATGCGAGCCTTCCTCCTAATAAATGATTTTAGGGAATATTTCCCTAAGTGGTCAGACCATCATGCCATCTTATATAAGTTTATGACATCTGTTCCCTAATTACAATAACTTTTGACACAAAAATTTTTAATATTATGATTAGTGATTTATTCAACTAATTTTTAATGTTCTCCGGAAGCCCATTTATATCTGCAAAAAATTCCAGTCGAAATACTATTTTCCTATAATTTACATATTGATTTTCGACAATATTTGCGTTATGGTTTAATCAGTAAAGTCTAGTAGTTAAATCTTCTAGGTTTTGCGCAATGAGGATTTCCGGACGCGGAAATCCTCAATTTTATTTTAGGACAACTTTTTTGAAAATCTTTCTGATTAAAGGTTCAGAATAATAAAAAGCACTCTTGTTCATTATAATACCTGTTGCTTTTTTGTCTGACAAAGTTTTAAACTTGTTCTATTTATCTTCTGTCAATCGTAATTATGAGTGAGGGGATAATAAAATGAGTGGGATCAAATACGATCTAGAAATACTTTATGTACAAAAACTATATTATTTTATGTTCTTAGCAACATTCTCCATACTCATATCAGCCATTATTGTTTGGACCTTTGACTTGCATAGCGGGCTATATGTTCTAGCCATGGGGCTAGGAATTTCCTATATGGCTATGGTTATGAAAAGTAACTTTAACCCTCCAGAACAAAAGTTAGCTGCTAAAAGAATGGCTCACGTAATTTCGCAAGACACCAGCCCTTTGTCGATAGCTCGTTTTGCCAGCCAACTATACTATTATTTTCATGAACCAGCTCAAGCAATATCTCTCTTAGAAAAATTCTTGACAAGCCATGACCCCTTACTCTGCATGACCCTCGGGGACATCCTCCTCAAAGAGGGTAAGGCCAGAAGGGCACTCTATATTTTACGAGATAATCCCTACGCGTTAGTTGATCCCCTGCTGCTGGCAACACAAGGTCGCATTCTGAAACAAATTGGGAAAGTTCCCGAAGCAACTAGATTGTTCGAACGAAGTTTACATCTTGCAAAACAAAATAAGTTTCCTAAAAGTGGTGACCATTGGTTGACTCAGAAGTTTCTCTCATTGGGCTGTTTAGCTAGTATTCATCATAATCTTGGAGATTGCTATATTAGCCTAGACGACATTTCTCATGCTAAAAAGCATTACCGTTCAGGAAATCTCCTTCTGCTAGACGTCTCGCTTTGGCGTCGTTGCTCGTCTGTTCATGTTGATTCCGCAAAAAACCACAAAAATACTTATTAGTTCTTCTTTCTTTTCTCTTTTGCTTCTAATCCATATTCCCTATTACAACAGCTTTTTCGTAGGAAATTTTCTATAATAGGTTATAAAACTAATATGTTATGGCAAAATTGGACAAGACTAACCGCAAGTTTGAAATGGAGGGTGAAAAATGCTGTCAACTCATGCCAACGAGGTTCTCGGATTTATTCTTGATTTTGAAGCATCCTCTCGTGAGTATCTCCTCTCCAAAGGCTTAAGCGAATACGAAGTGAGTAATGCCTATCTTGATTTTCAATGGAATTTTCTTCATACGATTCTTAGGAAGAATTAAACTAAAGACAGTAAGAATTGAATTATTATTTTAAGAGCCTTACGAAATGAAGGCTCTTAAATATATTTATAAAACCAATCCATATTTATCTAAAAAATGAATTTTTGTACAATCTTTGGTAGCGTTGTAGAGCACGAATAGCTGTTAATGTTGTTGTTATCGGTTCTTCATAATTCCACCCCTTAGCATAGATTCCACGATGAGAAGGTTCAAATGAACCGTTGTTGCTCTGTGCAGAGAGAAGGTTTTTTACTCCGTTATCTATGATTTTTTCGGTGAAATTTTTTGAATAACGCCATAACCCTGCAATTGCTAAGCTAGTTTCAACAACCGAACCCCAGCCTCCATTAGAATCTTGTGCTTCTATCAGAAACTCTAGCCCTTTCTTTCTTGCTCCTAGAATGTGACGTGCGGTGTTCCATCGTTCCCAGCTGAACTTCCACTTACTAAACAATTCCAGGGCCTGAGCTGTACTATATACAGACCCCTCGAACCATGATGCCGGAAAAGCACCTTGTTCATCTTGCTGAGCTAAAATCCAATTTAGCCCATGCCATATTATTTCCTCTTGTGAACGTGAAGCCCGCCATAATGCTTCTAAAACGTGGATACTTACATCAACACTCGGTATATATACTGGAAACTCTGAAGAAACATTGGGCGGTATCCCTTGGAAACTTGGAAACGTACTCCAGCTTCCATCGGCATTTTGAAGCTTCTTAAGAAGGTCTGACCCAAGCTGGTTTCGTTCCCCGCATGCCTGATGCAAGCCAATCAAGGCAACAGCCGTATCGTCCAAGTCAGGGTGGGTGTATGGAGGAGTGCTTCCATAACTGCCATCTAGATTTTGTGCTCTTTTTAACCAATCTATAGCTTCATCTAGCCAAGGGATATCTGAGGGATTCTGAGTTATCTCTCCATAAATACTCACAGCCCAACCAATCGACCATACATTTAATTGGTCAAAAGCAGGCCATCCACCACTCGGATATTGTTTCTGTACTAGCCACCGCCCAGCTCTTTGAGTTTGTTCCGTATGAATTCCCTTGCTTATCATCGCTAGAATGGACATACTCGTAGCTATAATATCTTCTGCCCACGAACCGTCTTGCATTTGTGTTTTAATAAGATATTGAATACCCTGATGAACTCCCTCCTGAGAGTTTGAGCCAAGGATTGATGCAGCTACCACGACCGATCTCCCATAGATTGGCAACTTTGTCAATATCCTATCTTCAAGAATAGTGGGAAGCAATATTTCTTCCGGTGAAGGTCCCTCCAAGCCAGGAATAACTCTTTGCCCTAATGATAAAATCACATGAGAAAATCGTTTTGTCTGTGATAAAAGTTTAATCTTGGCCTTCCATCCTCCTTCACTTCCCCGAAGAACCATTCTAACTATCTGAGTGATCTCTTCATCTGGTTTATCTCCCGGAAATTTCCCCCATCCTCCTTGATCCTGCTGCTTTAACCATTTTATCCCTCGTTGCTGAGCGTTCTCGTACCCTCTGCCTATGGCTAGGAGAGCGAGTGATGCAAGTGCCGTAGCTCCTTGACTGGGAGAAACACTGTGTAATTCATCCACTTTCCCCTGCAGGATCTGTTGCACACCCTCAGATACATAAAGCCTTGCTAGATCTAGACTCTTTTGGACTTCATTTTTAAGCTCCATAGAACTCTCTCCGTCTCCATATTTAGCGCATGCCATAGTATTAACTATGTTGATGAGAGTAAATCTGTTCCATAGAAAATGCCGAACCTAAGGCTCGGCACTTTGAGAAATTCATTGTAAGCTCTATAGCTAAAAGAAACTAAAGAATTCGACTGACAGCAATTTCATCACAATTAGGGAATTTAATACAGTTAATACACTCAGTCCAAACTTTTTGCGGCATTTGGTCTTTACTGACCTCTTCGTAGCCACAGTATTTAAAAAACTCAGGCTGATATGTTAGTGCAAAAACTTTTGAACAGCCAAGTTCTCTCGCTTCATCTTCAAGTGCTCTAACAATCCGTGTTCCAATTCCTCTTCTTTTGTATTCACTTGCAACTGCTAATGCTCTTATCTCTGCCAAATCACTCCACAGTATATGAAGCGAAGCAACCCCCACTAATTGGTCATCCACTTCAGCCAGCAGGAACTCGCGGATGTTTTCATACAGCATATTTCTTGATCGGGGAAGCATGAGCCCTTGTTCCGCATTACTGTTAATCAATGACATCATAGCTTCAACATCCGCTATTCTTGCCTTACGCAATTTCATCTTTATGATTCTCCTTTATAGGTTTTGCATAATTATACACCATATTTTATATTCTTGCATATCCCCTTTTTATAAGTATTTAGTTCAAGGGAAAATATTTCAGATTTTAATATTTGATCTGTGTTATTTGATTGTCGGATTTTGAAATATCTTTTTTAAACTAAATTCTAGATTATTGGGTTTATAGGCCGCTTTAGACTAGTTCTACAAATTATTAAATCTCCTTTTTCTTACAATTTTTTGCGCCTTCTTATGATAAACTATGTCAGTGTGTTGCATATAGTAGTTTTTGGAAGGAGATTATCAATGTGGTTCCCCTAAAATTACGTTTTCGTTCTTTCCAGCGACAAAAAGCTTTGATCTTTCTATCTGTTTTATTTATAATAACCATTGTATTATGTGATATCTTATTCTTACCCGACTCCTTGCACATAACCCTGAAGTTTATCCCATTTATCATCCTCATCATATGGTTCGAACTTTTGTTTACTACTTGGGGAAAAGTTTGGGTCATATTCGCCACTATAGTCTTAGTAGTCTCTTATACAAATCCTATCCTTTCGTCAAGTCCGTTACTATTAGTTCACATCACTTTCCTGCTTGTTATAATGGTTCTCTTTGACCGGAAGGAAAAACAAGAACGCATACTTCATCAACGACACCTCAAAACAATGCGTGCACTTCTGCGACAGAATCCACCTTTAGTTCAGACAGTTGACTATACTCGTGAAGCGGTTATCTTATTAGATGATACGGGGACTATTCTAGAATTAAATTCTCAATCGTCCTTTCTATTATCATTGCCTGAGTCCTATTTAGTTGGTAAACCTATCTATGATGTTCTAGGCATCTTACCAAATCCTCATCCTTCCAACGTTCCTGAGAATGGTGATTTTACCTGGACACAAAAAGGGATTGTCAAGCAGCTAAAATTCCGTACTCGTCCATTACTGGACCATAACAACCCATCTGGAATACTTGTAACACTATTTGATATCAGTGAAGCAAAAAAACGTTTAGAATCTGAATTACAAGTTGAAAAGCTCTCGATTGTCAGTCAAGTTTCTGCGGGTTTAGCTCATGAAATCCGCAATCCGATGACGACGATCAAAGGTTTTATGCAACTGATAACCCCTGATCAATGGCCGGAATCATTTCGTCCTTACCAACAACTTATTCTCGATGAAATTCAAACCATTGATCAGTTACTTAATAACTTCATCCTTTTAACTAATCCTTCCGCACCTCATTTAGAGAGACTTAACCTTGCAGAAGCCATTCCCTCAATGACTCAAGCAATTCAAACCCTCCTCCATAAGCAAGGCGTTAACCTTATTCTGGAATCCCCCTCACATCCGGTCTATATAATGGGCGACCGTGAACAACTCCTCCAGGCATTGTTATCCATTCTTAATAACGCAATTGAAGCCTCTCCAAAAGGAGGAAACGTTATTATTCGCTTAAGAGAAGAGGAATCGTGTGTAAGCGTCAATATCATCGATGACGGACCGGGTATTCCAGAAAACCTGCGTCAACGAATTCTTGACCCATTTTTCACTACACATAAGGAAGGCACTGGGTTAGGTTTAACCATTGCTCAACAAATCATTCTCACCCATCATGGTAAGCTTTATTTTTCCGACTCGTCTTCCTCTACAGGAACCGAAGTCACGATTGATTTTCCTAGTTTGTCTAATTTTACAGGTACCCTTTCTGCATAAGGGAATGGTTCAAATAATTACTTTGACAGTTCAGTTCATAAATTCCATTTTCCTGCCAATTTTCGGGTAACGTCCAAATTGGAAACTTGCCTGGATCATTCAACCAACTGTAGCAACGACGAAGCTCTTCTTCCTTGCCTAGTGTCGTTAGCCAGTGTACTCGGCCATCCCAGACTAAAGGATTCCCTTGATCATCTTTGGCACTCACTAAAAGCAGGCTTCGTTCTAACACAGATGCCAACAAAATACTCCGTACACCCTTTAAAAGCGGCTTTTCAAATATTGGGCATACAACACTTAGTTGTCCATTTCCTTGGAAAAAAGACCACTCTTCAAACTCTATAACGGAATTTTCACCTCGCTCTTTAGGCAACCACGGCCATGCCCACGGACTCCCCCAGAGCATTTTTAAGGCTCCTTCCCCCTTATAAAGTAACGAAGCAAGGAGATCTTGAGGGCGGAGTTTACCTTCTTGCTCCAAAGCTTCAAGATAATCCAAAATATCTAGGATTGTGGCACAGAAACCAGTGTTTAACGATCCTGAAGAATCAACCCACCCCTGTTTTTGCCACTTCAGCATATGCTCCTTCGACTTAAGCCACTTTAATTTAGTACATAGTTCGAATTTCTTACCTTTGCGGCGGACTTCTGCGATTTCAAAGTTTCCCCAAACGACATTAATAGATTGATTTTTTACCAGTAACTGCACTCCACGACTTGCTAAATTACCAAAAAAATCCTTAACCGTTATCAATTGTTGTCTGGCCACTGGATTAAGGCCTGCTCCCCAGCGTTTCCAATCTGGTCGTTCTTCCCCTAAGGCATATCTGGAACGACTAAGCAGTTGCTTCCCTGGAATGGGGTATAAACTGGGCGTCAGCTTTTCACGCCAATATACCGCTCTTGCATCAATTGTTCCCCCGATTTTTGAGAGTCCTGTTAAAAAGGGCTTTGAAAAATCGGGAGCAACATAATATATCACTGTCTTCGCGCCATTGCTAAGTCGGTGTCCCCATAACAGACCTGCCAAAAGAAACTCTTCCTCGCGAATTATCGAGGAACAAGCAATAATCCCTACTCTTAAAGTCGTCTCTCCGCCCATAAAATAAGCATACTGAAGAGGAAGACGACTTGATCTCTTTTTGTCTTCCGGGTACTCTTTCCAATCCTTAACAATAAATACGTCAGGATGTGATTCCCAGATTATATTCCAGGTAATGCTCAACAATGACCCTCCCTTAGCTTTTCTCCATAAGGATGTTTACGCGCTAAGTACGAAGATCATGACAAATAATCATCGTTTATATCCGTCAATAAATACTAATGACTTCTAAGCCCACCTTGCCAATTGCGGACAAGTTGCATTGTTTCCTTGATTGGGAGAGCGTACCGGATATGCCCGTCACGCCCTTCCATTGTTTGAGCAAAAAACATAGAGTTCCAAATGCTTTCTGCACTTGCTTCCACCACTGCTCTAAAAAAAGAATCTAAATCCCAGTCTGACAAGAAATTGTTTTGATGATTAACATTATTACTGACCATTAGGCAAAAATCTCCACTGCCCTGCATTGAGATTGCCCCAGTACGCGCCATTCCCAAACTTGCTCTGCCCGCTAATTGTTTTAATTGCCAACGCGATAAGGGAGCATCAGTAATTCCTACGAGAATCAACGAACCAGGGACATAACCCAACGGTTGGCGAGATGATAATTTACCGACTGGAACACCAGCTAAAAGAAAGTCCTCAAATACTCCAAAGTTTGCCAAGGCCAACATTCCCAGTACATAACTCCGGCCACTTTGATCTTGAACGAGCCGTGAAGAACTCCCGATTCCTCCTTTCATTTGAAAAGAAGACATACCAACCCCCGCACCGACATTCCCCTGCTCAATCGGGCCCTTTGCGGCACGCTGAAGCGCAAGTATTGCATCCCATGATTTAACATGACGCCCCCTAATGTCATTTAGGTAAGAATCGTCACATTCCATGACAACAATATTTGGGGTTCGTGCATCATTGCCGATTTCAGGATTTTGCTGTAACAAATAGGTGATAACTCCATTTGCAACGTCATTTACGCTAAGGGTGTTCGTTAAGAGAATCGGAGAATTTAAGATCCCCGTCTCTTGAATATAAGGAACTCCAAGAGACTTTCCGTAGCCATTTATAACCTCTATCCCTGCGTTACATGGTTGACGATAAAGATTATCAGGCCGAGGCAAAATTGCTGTTACCCCTGTTCTGACAGGACCCTTCCCGTGAGAAATTAAAGGTCCAACTCCCTGAATTAAGGATAAATGACCGACTCGCACTCCGGGTACATCTGTAATATCGTTATTTACACCGACTGGCATCTGACCCATCCATAGTCCTAAATCCCTTGGCGAACTTCTTTCTTGCATCAAAAACCCCTCCGTTGTAACTCTATGGGATACAACAGAGGGATATGAGTAAAAACTTTAAAATTAGGGTGAAATCTTAAATTCTTTCTGTCAGGCCTCCCACTTCTTTTCCGTAAGGCCATCTAAAAAGACTGATAGTGCATGGTTTAACTCTTCATGCAAATCCCCACTCCCAGAAACAAACCAACGAATAAAATGTTGAACCATCATTCCTTCTAGGCTTTCCGCTAAAAATGCAGGATCAAACTCACTGCTGATTTCGCCATTTTGTTGCCCAACCGTCAGAATAGCTAACAACCCATAGTGCAAGCTCATATCATAATCAGTACCTTCACGACTCCGAACTGTAACCCAGGCGATTTCACGATCCTTAATCATAAATTCTGCCCAATCTTGAAGCAGGGTACTTAATCGTTGCCGTGTACACAAACTGGGTTTTTTATGTCCCCTATTGGTAAGATCTTGCCAGGAACGCCTTGAAAACTCTTTAATAACGGCTTCTTTAGTAGGAAAGTAATTATAGAACGTTCCTTTCCCAACGTCAGCCTGCTGGGTAATCTGTTCAACAGACGTGGCAGAAAATCCTTGCGCACGAAATAGTTGCATAGCATTAGAGAATATCTTTTCGCGAGTTTCTTTTTTCTTTCTCTCTCTACGGGACAACTCAGTCATCTTCCCCCCCCTTTGCGTTGCAATGTCAGCCGATAATAAGCCTTTATCACCTATTCTACAACTTCCATTATTTTCCTTCTTTTCCGTAGGGGGTTGTCTTCTTTTTTAAGTTATTTCAAAACACGTACTTAGATCTTTTTTCTCTCTGCGGACTCAGATCCCAGTTTCCATACCGTCAAGATCCTCCAGACTGCACGTTCCAATTGTTCTTGAGCTTTCGCAAAGGCTTCTTTTAAGGTTCCGGGACCTTCAGAAACACTAAAGCAACTTTGGATTCCTTGGGCGAAGAAAACATCCGGTGGCCCCTCCACTGATCCCGAGATAACCAAAACAGGCACATTGTGCTTTTTCGCCAAGGCTGCAACCCCTACTGGAACTTTACCGTACGCCGTCTGAAAATCAGTTCTTCCTTCGCCTGTTAGTACCAAATCAGCGCACTTAATTTTTTCATCAGCGTTGGATACTTCCAGAATTATTTGTGACCCTGCTCTCAGTTGTGCTCCCAAAAAACCGACGGCACCTGCTCCCAGTCCTCCTGCAGCTCCACCACCGGCCAGCTCTAACAGTTTTGTACCTGTAACAGCACTCAGACGTTCTCCTAAAGTATTTAAAGCGGCATCCAGCACCTTGACATCTTCAGGACTTGCACCTTTTTGCGGACCATAAACGGCGCTGGCACCCTCCGGACCACAAAGGGGATTTTGAACATCACAAGCCACCTCGATCTTCACCTTTGATAACTGAGGATTAATTTCTGACATATCTATACTGCTTAGAGAGGCAAGTGCCGCTCCTCCCGGAGGCAACTGCTTGCCTTGGGAATCCAGCAACTTCACTCCTAACGCAACAGCAAGGCCTGCTCCTCCGTCATTAGTTGCACTCCCGCCTATACCGAGAAGAATTTTATTCACCCCACGTTCCAGCGCGTCCTGAATAAGCAAACCTGTTCCATAGGTAGAGGTTATGCGAGGGCGTTTTTCCTCGTTCGATAAGAGAGTTAAACCTGAAGCTGCGGCCATTTCAATGATAGCGGTCAAACCATTGTCTATGAGACCGTAGGTTGCCTCTATTGGGCGTCCAAGAGGATCAGTTGTATTTACCTTGACCTCCACTCCAGGAACTGAACTAAGCATTGCTTCAACCGTGCCTTCTCCGCCATCTGCCATTGGGATCATCTCAACTATACTTTCTGGGTAGACCCGTTGTACCCCTTTTCGCATAGCTTGGGCAACGCCTAAGGCGTTCAGGCAACCCTTAAATGAGTCTGGTGCAATGACAATTCTCATTATTTTTTCACTCCTTAGATTGAGCGCGTCGCCCAATATACATACCAATGTTAAGAAAAGCGACAAGACTGGTGAAATCTAAAACGACTATTGTCCAACTTTCAATGGGAACATCAACAAGGTAAGCCATTAAATAAGATAAAAGGTTAAATACAAAGGCAGCCAGGTATGCAGAACCCAGATTCTCATATTTCCGACGATACCCTACCAAAAAACCAAGCGGATAAAAGATAGCAAAATTGAACGCCACCTGATTAAGTAAGCCACCTGAAACAAAAAAATCAACCCAAAAAATAAAGAGTAAACCTAAAATAAGTTGATATCGCCAAAAAGCAAAATTCATTCGTACCCCCATAATTTTAAGAACTTGCGCTTGAAAACTCATTACTAGAATTGGGGAGAGAGTTACACTCTCTCCCCAATTCTATAGATCGATTTCTGATAGCCGCTAGTCGCCAGTTTATGATTTGAATATCACTCATTACATTAGTCTCGATAAGATTAAACGGGGATTAGAGAGGGCAACTCACTAAAAGCAACGATTATCAACTATAGTTAGGCGCTTCCTTGGTTATCGTTACATCGTGAGGATGACTTTCCCTTAGTCCTGCAGCTGTAATGCGGATGAAGTTAGTTTGAGTCCGAAGTGCTTCGATGTTTGCTGTTCCGCAATACCCCATCCCTGCCCGCAGTCCTCCAATCATTTGATAGATTGTTTCAGATACTGGTCCTTTATATGGAACGCGACCTTCAATTCCCTCCGGAACAAGCTTCTGATCCTTTTCTTGAAAATAACGGTCTCGGCTTCCCTCTTTCATGGCACCTATTGATCCCATTCCCCGGTAAACTTTGAAACTTCGTCCCTGATAAATTTCTAAATCTCCAGGACTCTCTTCAGTGCCTGCAAAGAGACTTCCAATCATCACGATCCGAGCTCCGGCTGCCAAGGCTTTTACTATATCACCTGAGAATTTAATGCCTCCATCTGCGATAACTGGAATACCATATTTCTCTGCCTCTTCAGCACAATCCATTACCGCAGTAATCTGAGGAACTCCGATCCCGGCAACTATTCGCGTAGTACAAATGGATCCGGGTCCGATTCCAACCTTAATTCCATCAGCACCCGCTTCAATCAGATCCCGTGTTGCGTCAGCTGTTGCTACATTACCAGCAATTAGCTGAGTCTCAGGAAAACGATCTTTTAACACTCTAACCATTTCTAATACCCCTCTGGAATGTCCATGAGCGGTATCTAGTACAATAACATCAACACGAGCTTTAATCAACGCCTCAGCACGCTGTAATGTATCTGCAGTAACACCTACAGCTGCTCCTACTACTAATCGACCGCCTTCATCTCGAGCAGAATTCGGATATTGACGTGCTTTTTCAATATCCTTAATCGTGATAAGCCCCTTAAGCATACCGTCTGAATCAACAATAGGTAGCTTTTCAATCTTGTGTTGTCCTAATATTTCTTGAGCATGTTCAAGGGTTGTCCCGACAGGAGCTGTTACCAAATTGGTCTTTGTCATAACCTCGGATATTAGTCGATTGAAGTTTTTCTCGAAGCGCAGGTCTCTGTTTGTCAGTATTCCAACCAGTTTTCCCTCAACGGTAATCGGAACCCCTGAAATTCTATAACGTTCCATCAGCTTCAAGGCTTGCATAATGCTATCGGTTGGATTTAAAAAGATAGGATCCGTGATTACACCATGTTCAGAACGTTTAACTTTATCGACTTCTAAGGCTTGTTGTTTGATACTCATATTTTTATGAATAATCCCTATTCCGCCTTCCCGCGCGATTGAAATCGCCATACGAGAATCAGTAACAGTGTCCATACCAGCGCTCATAAGGGGAATATTGAGTTTAATCTTCTTCGTTAAGTATGTGCTGACGTCGACATCCCGAGGAAGCACCTCAGATTTGGCCGGAACAATAAGAACATCATCAAAGGTAAGTGCCGCTTCATTGATAATACGATTGGACATGATTAGCTCCCTTCCCAATAGTTTTCTAATTAGTATAACAGAAATATAATAAAAATACATGTTTAATTACTATATTTGTTCTATATTCATGCACCAACAATTTTATCTCTCAAACTCTATAGATAAAAGGCATACACTTAGATAAAAGTGATGCCTCCCCATTTGTTCATGTTTGATAAATACTGGTTTTAGGTCCTTCTTGCCATCATCATTGCGGGATAAGAAACTCTTTCAGCTTGTAAAATAAGATTGGGGTTATTATGATAGGAAAGAAGGAGGCAAAAAATGTTCTACCGAATACACCAATTCATCTGCGCTGTCTTTCCTCATCTTAATCAAACTGATATCGACTGGGCAATAGATCACTTATCCCCTGAGGCATCTAAACTTTTTCTTCGGCAATCCAAGCCAGAGCAACGACATGCGATTGATGTTGCTAAAAGTATCATTAAAGCAAATAACCCTATATCTTTTCACGAATTTCAAGATTTAATTACCGCTGCTCTCCTTCATGATTGTGGGAAATCCGTCGCCTCTATCCGCCTCTGGCAAAGGGTTTATATAGTCTTGATGAATAAAATGCCCCACTTCTTATGGTCTAACTTTGAAAGAGGTCCCTCTATCTTCTCAATCCCTCTGAAAGTATATGAGCGTCACGCCTTGTGGGGCGGATACTTGGCGAAAAAGGCAGGGCTAAATTCTGTTGTTTGTCTCTTAATCCGCGAACATCATACTCCTACTACAGATTTAGGCCGCATCCTGGAACAAGCGGATAATATGTATTAATTTTAAGAAGCATGAGTCACCAAGCGGCAAACTCATGCTTTTTGAGCTGGTGATTCCATTTTATCTTGGAGTTCTACTATCTCCCTGTTTTTAGAAAATATCCATTTCGCGAAACGTTTATTATCTCGTTGCAAGCGCACATTTTCCTTTTCAAGGTGGCGAACTAAAGCCACCTTTTCACGTTCAACCTTCTCTAACAAATTCATAAGCACTCGACGACTTACTCTTAAATGTTCAACACGCTGTTCTAATTCCCCGACACGATCCCTGAGTAACTTTATTTCGTCTATTGAATTCAAATCTTACGCCCCCCCGGCATTATCTACAATAATAGTGTATGCCGGAAAAATGCATTTTAAACCTTAAGTAAAAAAAGACTCAGTTGTTTTCGCAGCTACTGTACCTTAATTAAGTTTTGCTAACGCTTGAATCTGCTCTAAGACCCTAATGGGTACTCCCCAACGTCCAAGCTCAACTCCAGGTTTACGTGCTTCCCCATGAAAATCTGATCCCCCGGTCACGAGTAACTTATACTGTCGAGCAATGGCTCTGTATCTGCTCACATCGTCTGACTTATGCTCAGAATGTAAAACTTCGATTCCTTGGAGACCAACTTCAACCCAGGCGGGAATTCCTTCATCTAATCGTTGCATCCCAGGGTGAGCAAGAACAGGAATCCCATGTGCTTGTCTTACTAACTCGATGCCTTCTTCTGTGGTTAACTTATAACGCGGAACGTAAGCCGGTGCTCCCAGCCCTATGTAACGCTCAAACGCTTCTTTAATGTTTTTTACAAAACCTCGTTCTATCAGTACCTGGGCTATATGCGGACGACCGATAGACTCCCCTTTTGTCAATTTCCGGACTTCATCTGCACAAATGGATATTCCCTGTGTTGCCAAGCGTTTCAGGATTTCTATCATACGTTGCTCTCGAGCGTCACGCAAACTCCTCAGCTTGTCATTCAAATAGCATGATGTATTATCAACCTCATATCCAAGGATATGAACTTCTTTACCCTGCCAATCCGTATTAAGCTCTATTCCTCTAAGAACCTGAATCTTATAGTAAGCTCCTGCTTCTTCAGCTTCTCTCCATCCTTGAATAGTATCATGATCTGTGATGCCTATGCCTTTTAAGCCTAAATCTGCAGCTAAGCGAATAAGTTCTCTGGGAGTCAATAATCCGTCAGACTCAGTTGTATGACAATGTAAATCGGCTTCGTACAAAATCGATGGTGAAGTCATGTTATAACCCCATTTCTACGGCTAACTGTCCCCACCTATTTTAACACGTTCAAGAGTATTCGCATAAAGTTCTGACTCGAAATCTTATCAATTTCTTGATTTGAAAACCCAGCTTTCCTTAAATCGTCTATTAGAAAACAATAATCTCCGACATGCTCCAATCCCTCAGGAACTTCAGTAATTCCGTCAAAATCCGACCCTAATCCAACCGTTTCTACCCCTGCAACATCAGCAATATGGCAAATATGACGAACTACATCTTCTCGCGTTGCTATACCGGTTTCCTTTAAAAATTGCGGATAGAAATTCACCCCGACAACGCTTTTATGCTTTGCCAGAGCGCGAAGTTGTTGATCTGTTAAATTACGTGGATGATTGCATAACGCCTTGGCACATGAGTGTGATGCTACAATAGGGTCCTTCGATAATTCTAGCACATGCCAGAAACCAGCCTCATTAAGATGAGAAACATCAATAAGCATGCCTAATTCATTCATTCGCGAAACAACTTGTTTTCCTAAATTCGTCAATCTGCTTTGGGTATCTGCTTCATCAGCACCATCTGCCAATTCATTGCGTTGATTCCAAGTTAATCCTAAAGCCCTAACACCCAATTGATAAATTATATCCAGCATAAAGAGGTTTTGCCCTATAATTTCCCCGCCCTCTACACTTAGCAAAATCCCTGTCCGCTCAGGGTCAGGAATTAGTGAGAGATCCTTCTTTCCTAGAATCGGAAAGAGCCGATCAGGATGACCCGCTATAAATCGGTTAGCTCCTTCTATTAGCTGCAGTCCCCGGGTTGTGGCCATAAATGGCTTATGTTCTGCCTCAATATAGGCGGCCAGAAACTGAAGAGATACTCCTGACATTCTAGCGCGCGTGGTATCCCAATGCCCTCCTTCAGAAGGGTCCAGCAATGTCCTTTCACCCTTGACAAAATCGATTAAACTGTCACAATGACCGTCAACAATATAGGAATTCATAAAACTGCCTCCTCAGATACATAAAGAGTAACATGCGAGAAGGGATCGTCGGTCATAAATGACCAAGTATCCCCTCAGGCTTAACTCTATAAATGGATGTTCAAGCTTAGAGTGCTGCCATGGATAGCAAGGCACCCCGTAGAAAGCGAAGGGACTTTCCAGACAGTATAATAAACACCTGTCTGCTTATGACCTAAGCAAACAGGTGAGTTATCATACATTCGCCCTTAAACCGCCTTATCGGGACTGGACTATCAACTTAATGGCGGTTCTCTCTTCTCCCTCAATTATTACATCAGTAAATGCTGGAATACATATAAGATCGACTCCACTCGGAGCTACAAAACCGCGTGCAATTGCAACCGCCTTAACAGCTTGGTTTAAAGCACCAGCGCCAATAGCTTGCAGTTCGGCGCCGCCTTTTTCACGAAGTACCCCCGCAAGAGCTCCTGCAACCGCATTCGGGCTTGATTTTGCTGAGACTTTTAAAACTTCCATTAGACACATCCTCCTGCTCGAATTCATTTACAAGTATTACCACAACTTAGAATATATGTATTCGAGAGCAAGCAGACAAAATCCTCTATTGCGGATAAAGAATTTTCAGATTTCTATTAAAGTATGAAAGCTCCAGCGTAATTCGAGCCCGTTTCACAATATATTCGTACATCGAAATCAACCTTCAGCAAACATTTGAATTGTGTTAATTTTACGCGTTCTTCCGGTATCCTCATCAATATCCAAGACCACAGCATTCAACTGTATAGGACCACTTGCCAATTCAAACTTCGCAGGAAGTTGAGTCAAAAAACGATTAATAATAATTTCCTTCTTTACTCCTAAAACAGAGTCCCTGGGTCCAGTCATACCTACATCAGTTATGTAAGCTGTACCTTGATGAAGTAAGCGTGCATCAGCAGTCTGAATATGAGTATGCGTACCCAGGACCGCACTAACTTTACCATCGAGGAACCAGCCCAAAGCGACCTTTTCAGAAGTTGCCTCAGCATGGAAATCCACAATAACTATTGGAGTTTCTTGTTTGATCTGATTGATCCAGCGTATTGCCCCACTAAAAGGGTCGTCTAGAGGTGGTAAGAATACTCGGCCAGAGAGATTTAGAATGCCAATTTTTTTACCCATAGTACGTATGTAGCCGTGTCCTTGCCCAGGTGCTCCTATTGGATAATTAGCTGGTCGAATAAGTCTGGGTTCACGATCAATGAAGTTCATAATTTCTCTTTGATCCCAAACATGATTACCCATCGTCAAAAATTGAATTCCATTGGTATAAAGCTCTTCAGCGATTTCCTTTGTTAAGCCTTTTCCAGCTGCTGCATTTTCACCATTGGCAATGGTTACATCAATTTGATGCTCAAGCTGTAGAGGTTTTAAAAATTTTTTAATTGCTTCCCTTCCAGGCTTACCTACTATATCTCCAATAAATAGTATTCGCAAAAAAGTATTCCCCCTTCCCAACGGCTAAACTTTATTTAGCCATATACATAGGATACCATTATTTCATTAAGATAATAACTGGGTTTTTATAAAGTTTTGTGGCTTAGAACATTAGTTAATATATAAATGAAACTAGGACTTGAACACCAAGACCTTACCTTCTTCTCGCAATGCAACAACGTTTTTATTTATATCATTACTCTGAATCGACGACAGCATTTGGGTTATCATTTCCTCTTGATAGATCTGTTCATCTTCAGGCAGGTACATTTCATCATAGACCAACTGGTTTTTAAATTTTCTCTTTAAAAGTTCAACGATAAGTCCTACTTCACGTTGAGACATACTGTCAACATCTCGTGTAATCGTTATCACACAAACGCCTTCCTCGCTCCGGCTGGCGATATCAAAGACTCGCATCTTCATTCCCTCAAGTTGATGAAAGAATTCCAAAGCCGGTATTAGAAATTCACGCAAAGATTTGACTTCTTGGGGTTGCGTAACCATGAACGTGAACTTTAGGGCATGTTGTTCCCGCCAATAATGAACTGACCCTACCTCGGTATATCTCATCAAGATTGAGGTTAGCAACCCAACTCCATCTTGTAAACGCCCTCCATCTTTATATTGCATATTACTTAACATCCTTGTTTTCAGCCCTCTCTATACGCTGTCTAACATTCTTAACTATTCGGCATCGGCTTGCAATTTCCTGCTCAAATACTGCTTAAGTGAGCTGGTCATTTATGGGATAATGCCCTGCATATAAAAATCAGGCGATCCACAGGATCGCCTGATTAAATATTTACTATTAAATATTATTTCGCGAAGTCAACTGCTCGAGTCTCACGGATGACGACAACCTTGATTTGTCCAGGATATTCAAGTTCTTCTTCAATCCGCTTGCTAATCTCACGAGCAACGCGTGGAGCTAGCACATCATCAATTTTATCTGGTTTAACGATAATGCGAACTTCCCGTCCGGCTTGAATAGCAAAACACTTTTCAACCCCTTCAAAACTTTCAGCGATTTCCTCAAGTTTTTGTAAGCGCTTAATATACGTTTCAAGGGTTTCTCTGCGTGCTCCTGGCCGAGCCGCAGAAACCGCATCGGCTGCAGCGACAAGTACCGCAACGACGGTTTTTGGTTCAACATCGTTATGATGCGCTTCAATGGCATGGGTAACATCACTGGATTCCTTGTATTTTCTGGCCAAGTCGACTCCAATTTGCACGTGAGTCCCTTCCATATCATGATCGACAGCCTTGCCGATATCATGCAACAGACCAGCTCGTTTAGCAAGTTGAATATCAACACCCAACTCCGCAGCCATTAATCCCGCTAGATGAGATACTTCTGTCGAGTGCTTCAAGACATTTTGTCCATAACTTGTTCGGAATTTTAGTCGGCCAAGCAAACGAATTAATTCTGGGTGCAACCCATGCACACCTGTTTCAAAGGTTGCCTGTTCCCCTTCTTCCCGAATCTTTTGATCAACTTCCTTCTGAGCCTTTTCTACCATCTCTTCAATTCGGGCTGGGTGAATACGTCCATCTGCAATGAGTTTTTCAAGAGCAATTCGCGCAACCTCTCTGCGAATTGGATCAAAACCCGATAAAATTACGGCCTCGGGAGTATCATCAATGATAAGATCAATCCCTGTAAGGGTTTCTAAAGTACGGATATTACGTCCCTCGCGACCAATGATCCGTCCTTTCATTTCGTCACTCGGCAATGCTACAACAGATACCGTCGTTTCGGCAACATGGTCTGCCGCGCATCGCTGTATTGCTAAGGCAATAATATTCTTTGCCCGTTTCTCAGCTTCTTCTTTTGCACGAGTTTCAATTTCCTTAATTAGAATCGCCGATTCATAGCGAACGTCTTCTTCGACACGTTTAAGCAACAGTTGTTTAGCTTCTTCTGAGGTCATGCCCGACAAACGTTCAAGTTCTGCTTGTTCCTTGCCTACAATTTGATTCAACTCTTCTTTTAGCTGTTCTACTTCGTTTTCTTTGCGGTGTAGGTTTTCCTCTTTACGTTCCAATGACTCAATTTTGCGGTCTAGACTCTCTTCTTTTTGGACTAAGCGTCGTTCAAGCCGTTGGAGTTCGTTACGTCGCTCTCGGGTTTCCTTTTCTACTTCATTGCGAATATGCATGACTTCTTCTTTGGCCGCAACGACAGATTCTCTTTTCTTGCTTTCAGCTGCAGAATGAGCATTCTCAACGATCCGTTTTGCTTCTTCTTCCGCGGATCCGATACTCTTTTCAGCAGTATTCTTACGAAAAACCCAGCCTGCCAAGACACCTAAACCTAATCCCACTAATACGGAGATTAACCCGGTAATAATTAGTCCCATCATACGTCTACACACCTCCTTTGTTTAAACTTTAACTTTATTATTTCTAAATAAAAAAAACTGGTTTCCAAAACCAGTCACTTTTAAGCATAACCTTTAAAACAGGTGTCTTCTCCTGTTTCCTACAACTCTCGCTCGCTAGTCAAAAAACCCCATATTTTAGCTAACTACAACGAAATCTATAAGAAAACCTTTAAAGGTTAAATCTTAACAGAGACAGGTCTCTGTTAAGATTTTAATATCATTTGCAACCAATGTCAAGCTTGTCCTAAATGGATGAATTCTATACACTGGGCTATATCTCCACATCTTCACTCTGATTAATTTTAATCTGAGAAAGTACGTTTCTCACCATATCTGTGGGATACCCCCGTTGAATAAGCTTCCGGGCAATTTTTTGCTGAACCCATAATTCACGTGGAATCATTTTCTTTGCATTTTCTATCACATTTTTATGTTCCCAACGTTTGCCCTCTTGTACCCACCAACGTTCAGCGAGAGTTAGGCATTGTTCAAACTCATCATTACTTGAATAGTTTTCTCCCAAGGCTTGTTCGATTAATTGAGGTACTAATCCTCGATTTTGCATATCTTGTTGAACCCTGCGTCGAGAATAACGCTTTAGGCGACTTTTAGAATACATAAAAGCCAACTCTTCGTCGTTAAGATAACCCCATTCCAGCATTTTTTCCAACACAGCTCTAATCTCTGAGCTTTCATAGCCTTTTTCCTTGAGACGAGCCTCTAATTCGCAATAGGTTAAAGCCCTCCGAGATAAACAATCCTGCGCAACATCCTTGGCGCTTCTGCGAGGTTTAGCGCTCGTCAAATGTACCATCGTCCTCTGTTGCATCAGTGGTTACAATAGGGACCAAGTTAGTACGAATCTGTTGCTCGAGTTCGTCAGCCATCTCCGGGTGTTGTTTAAGGTACTCTTTAACATTCTCTCGCCCTTGCCCCAGCCGCTCTCCTTGATAGGAATACCATGCTCCTGATTTTGCAATAACTTCCATTTCTGTGCCTATATCCACGATACTCCCCTCACGAGAAATACCTTCTCCGTACATAATATCAAAATCTGCTATTTTAAAGGGCGGGGCAACTTTGTTTTTGACGACTTTGACTCGGGTTTTGTTTCCTATTACATCCTGCCCTGATTTTATGGCTTCTTGGCGGCGTATATCCATCCGAATCGAGGCATAAAACTTAAGCGCTCGTCCACCTGTAGTTGTCTCCGGACTGCCAAACATAACTCCGATCTTTTCCCGAATTTGGTTAATAAAAATAACACAAGTATTACTCTTACTGATGGATCCTGTCAACTTACGCAAAGCCTGGGACATTAGGCGAGCATGCAATCCGACATGATTGTCCCCCATTTCACCTTCAATCTCGGCGCGAGGAACTAAGGCAGCTACAGAGTCAACCACGACCACATCGACAGCAGCACTGCGCACAAGGGCCTCGCAGATTTCTAACCCTTGTTCACCTGTATCTGGCTGTGCAACAAGCAAGTCATCAATATTAACCCCTAATGCTTTTGCATACACTGGATCGAGGGCATGCTCCGCATCTATGAACGCAGCAGCTCCGCCCAGCTTTTGGGCTTCAGCAATGATATGAAGCGCTACAGTTGTCTTTCCTGAAGACTCTGGTCCGTAAATTTCGATTACCCGCCCGCGAGGCACTCCTCCAACTCCTAAGGCCAGATCTATTGCCAAAGAACCTGTCGGGATAACATCAATCATCATACCCGCCGAAGATTCCCCAAGTTTCATGATCGAACCTTTACCGAACTGCTTTTCAATCTGAGCAAGTGCAATATCAAGTGCCTTTAACTTATTTGTTTCGGCCATTCTTTTATCCTCCTCATCTTGGTCATAACGCATTAGCATTTTCTCTTTTAGCAAAACATCTGTTCGGTTTCTATTATAGATGCCTCCTTCAACACTTGTCAATTTGTTTATGAAACTGCCGACATTAAAACTGCTAATCTAACAATTTTTATTGAATTTAAGATTAAGATTAAGTAGCTGAATTGAAAAATGGACTATATATGGAGAAATGACGTGCGAAGATATTGTTATTCCGCACGCCATTTCTATGTCATTTGACCGTCTTATACCTCAATACAAAACTCGTTATTTAATTAGGATTAGCTTTTTAAAAGGCCAACTTTATAATCTGATTAAACGTCAGAGTTTTCACGTGCCTTAGCTGGTTCAACACTCACCTTACGGCCTTTAATCATTGTCTGATGCATGCAGCTCTGAACTCTGGAAGCATATTTATCAGGAATCTCTACAAAGGTGAACTTATCATAAATATTTATTATTCCAATACTGCTTCCAGAAATTCCGCTTTGATCTGCAATCCAACGAATAATATCCTGGGGACGAATTTGTTGAACTCTGCCAATATTAATAAAAAATCGCACCATGCCTGGTGTGGCTCCTGTTTTTCCAAAAAGCCGTTCATCAGGGTCTTTGCTATTTTCGATTTCGTCCACATTGGCTCCCTCGATAGCATACTTCAAGGCAGCAGCCGCCACATCCATTGAATCATATTCTTGGAGCAAATCCCCGACAATCGCACGATAACTGCCCAAGCGATTACTTTGCATTAGTTTAATAAGTTGATTCTTAATATTTTCTGCTTGGCGCTCACTTATATCAGCCATTGAAGGAAGCTCTTGCCGACGAATTCTCGTTTTAATAAGATTCTCAATCAGGCGAAGTTGGCGATATTCTTTAGGGGAAATTAGGGTTATAGCTTGCCCTTTACGGCCGACTCGCCCAGTTCGGCCAATCCGATGCACATACGATACCGGATCTTGAGGAATATCAAAGTTAATAACATGAGTCACATTATTAATATCTAAGCCCCGTGCAGCAACATCTGTAGCTACCAATAGTTCAGATTTCCCATCTCTGAACCGTTTCATGACACGGTCCCGTTGCTGTTGGCTTAAATCCCCATGCAAAGCATCTGCAAAATATCCTCGAGCTTCAAGCGACACCACCAATTCATCCACTCCACGCTTCGTGCGGCAGAAAATAATCCCTTGTCCGATATCCTCCATATCAATGATACGGCCTAAAGCATCAACTTTAATGCTTTCTCTCGTTTCATAGAAAACCTGATCAATTAATGGAACGGTTAATTCATCTCGACTGACCGTGACAGAACGGGGAGCATTCATATAGGTCTGGGCCAATTTACGAATTCCTGGGGGCATCGTTGCCGAGAAGAGCAGAACTTGCCTTCCTTCAGCAGGGACCTCCCTTAGAAGACTCTCGATGTCGTCAATAAAGCCCATGTCCAGCATTTCGTCAGCTTCATCCAGAACTACCATTTTCACATGTTGCAGACGAAGTGTTCCCCGATTCAAATGGTCTAACAACCGTCCAGGAGTTCCGACAACCACCTGATATCCCATTCTCAAGGCTCTAATCTGACGGTCAATAGGTTGCCCGCCATAAATCGGCAACGGTTTAACGTGCCTATACTTTCCAAGTTTTGCGATTTCCTCCGCAACCTGTATTGCCAGTTCTCGAGTAGGCGTGACAATGAGCGCTTGCACTGCTTGAAATTTTGAATTCACCTTTTCCGTAATAGGAATTCCAAAAGCAGCCGTTTTACCCGTTCCTGTCTGGGCCTGCCCGATTAGGTCAACCCCATCAAGGGCAACCGGAATTGCTTCTTTTTGAATCGGAGAAGGCTCTTCAAACCCCATCTCTGACAGGGCTTGTAAAATGGGTTTACTTAACTGTATATCACCAAAGGTTTGTAAACGTTCAACCATCACCTAATTGTAATCTCCCTTCACTGTTTAACATAAAGGCGTACTCCATTAAGGGCAGCTTGAACGGTCAACTGACGGACAGACTCCCGTTCACCATAGAACTGAAATTTTTCAGCATGAACACCATTAGCCGTTGCAAAACCAATGTAAACAAGCCCTACTGGTTTTTCATTAGTGCCTCCATCCGGCCCCGCTATTCCCGTAGTAGAGACAGCCAAAGCTGATCCCGTCTTAGAACGAATTCCTTCTGCCATTTCCTTGGCAACCTCTTCACTCACTGCCCCAAATGCTTTAAGACTTTCCTCGTCAACCCCCAGAAGACTTTGTTTTAAGGCATTAGAATAACTCACTGCCCCGCCTAAATAGAATTTAGAACTACCCGGTTCCTGTGTGAATGCAGCACCAAGTAACCCCCCTGTACACGACTCAGCTGTAGAAATTGTCAAATCCTTACTAATCAAGGCCTTTCCTACAATACTGATCATGGTTTCCTGATCTCGACCAAATACTTTATTTCCTAAGCGCCGGCGGATTTCCTCTTCAGCTTGATCCAACGCCATTTTAGCCTCACCCGATGTAATTTCTGTGCTTCTCGCCACTAAGCGTATGTGCATCTCTGCTCTTTTAGCCAACAATGCCATCGTAAGGTTCGGAAGATTCATTAGATCATCGAGTACTTTCTCTATGGAGGATTCTCCCATTCCAAAGACTTTAAGGACACGTTCATTCATCCGTTCGACATGGGGTCCAATCATTGAAACTAATTCAGGCCAAACATAATTATCGAACATGGGCTGCATTTCAAACGGAGGACCGGGCAATATAATTACGGTCTTACCCTTTTTTTCAATGATGGCACCTGGGGCGGTTCCTATAGGGTTAGGTAAGACTTTCGAGCCTTTGGGAAAAAAGGCTTGTTTCTCGTTACTTGAAGGCATAGGCGCTTTTCTGCGGCTAAAGAACTGTTTAATGTTTTCTGAACTTGGGGCATCTATCTCCATCTTCAGATCTAAGACTTTTGCAACTAGTTCCTTCGTCAAGTCATCTGCTGTTGGACCTAATCCTCCCGTTGTAACGATTATATCAGTGCGCTCAATTGCCTGGCGTAAAATCTGTTCTAATCGTTTGGGATTGTCCCCCACTGTCGTATGATAGTCAACTTCAATGCCTAATAAGGACAGTTTTCCTGTCAAATAGTGAGCACTCGTATTGAGGGTTTCTCCAAGTAATAACTCAGTCCCAGTTGAGACAATTTCAGCTTTCATATAGTTTACCACTCTCCTATAATCAACGCAAATTCGCGGTCTGCAAATTCGTAGTTCGTGCTTCGAACGACAAATAATGAACATCGAGCTACGACCATGCACTTTGTTAATTATTTCTGATCTTGTCAAAAAATATCCTTCTTACTCGTGCAAAATATTAAAATAATATAAATGCCCTCCTATGTATAGATTATATTATTCTACCATAGGAGGGCATTCTTTAGGTTGCATTTTTCAGGCGACAGTTTTGAGATAGGTTCGCAGGGTTTCACCGCTTAGCGTTTCTTCTTCTTCAAGAATCTTAGTAATCCCTAATAAGGATTGTTTGTTCTCCTCAATGATCTTCATTGTTCGTTTTTCAAGCTCTGCTAAAATGTCTTTCGTCACAGGCTCACGTTGGTCGGCATTCAAGCGAGAAACGTCTGTAACCCCCAAGGGAGACATTCCTGCGAGAAGCATCTTCTCTACGAGATTTAAGGCTTGTTCATAGTCACCGGCAGCGCCCGTACTTCGTGTACCCAGAATTTGCTCTTCCGCAAGTGCTCCAGCTAAAGCTACCATGATCTGCTCTTCAAGCATCGCCTGTGTATAAAGATACAAATCATCCTTGGGGTAATGACGAACATACCCTAAAGCATTTCCTCTTGAACGGATAGAAATCTGAGAAACTGAGTTAGGACGGACTGTTTCTGCCAGCATGGCATGCCCGCTTTCATGAATGGCAATACGTCGCAGTTCCTCGGATGTTGGTTTCCGATCAAGTTTTTCTCCCATCATCACTTTCTCGACCGCTTCATGTAAATGATGTTCATTAATCTCGCTGGCCTCCTCGCGCAAGGCCAGAATAGCAGCTTCATTCGTAACACTCTCTAAATGGGCCCCTGAAAATCCGAAGGTTTCGTGCGCAATTTCTTCTAAACGCACCTCTTGCGCTAATGGCTTATTTTTAGTGTGAATTTTTAAGATGGCCAAACGACCTTCTTTATCGGGAAGATCAACTTTTACTTGCCGATCGAACCGCCCTGGTCGAAGTAACGCTGCATCCAAGGCCTCTGGGCGATTTGTGGCAGCCATGACCAGGATGTGAGGGCCTTGATCTACTTTCAGACCATCCATTTCAATAAGCAGTTGATTCAGTGTTTGATCATATTCATGATGGGAAACATTACTTCCACGCTTCGCTCCTAAGATATCCATCTCATCAATGAAAATAATAGCGCTCGTCTTTTTTTCCTTACGTACCATTTCACGTGCTCTGCGAAACAAGCCTCGAACACGTTCCGCTCCGACACCGGCATACATTTCTACGAATTCACTGCCTGATACCGAAAGAAATGCTGAATCTGTATATCTGGCCGCAGCTTTGGCTAATAGTGTTTTCCCCGTCCCAGTGGGGCCAGATAATAATATTCCCTTCAAAGGACGGATTCCTAAAGCTTTCATTCGATCAGAGTACAACAGAAAGTCCAAAGCCTCTTGGAGTTCTTTTTTAGCGACACTCTGACCTCCAATATCCTCAAAATCAATTCCTGTGGTGCTTATGGCTACTCCGTTACCATTTTTCAGGATTTGACGAGAAATAACCAATTTCCAGACAACATAAGCGGTTACTAGCAGCAAACCTACGGGAAACACGTTATAACCCATAACCATTAAAAAGGCAAAAACTCCTATAGCAAGGCCTAGCAAGATGTCATATTTCATACATACGTTCTCCCTCTCTTTATTTATCCTTTATTCCTTTCAGACGATAGAAACTGGCCCTGCCCATTTCGTTCGATAACCTCTATCAACTGAGCTTGACCCTGATTAAGGATTACGTATATGGCATCACTGTCCATCTCTAATTCTAATTGTACGCCTTCCTTTTCAGCTTGTATTCTGACATTTTGCGACATTTCGGTAAAATTCCCACGTGCGATTCCTTCTTGTAAGGCAAACTGAATCTGCCCAAATAGTTTCTCAAGGGAATCATTTCTGTGGTCAACAAATCGAATTGGAACATTATTTGCAACTTTTATAAGCGTTTTGCTGGCTTGACGAAGGTTGGTCAGCTGGTCGGTCACCACAACCATCTCTTTCAAACTGTTGTTATCCTCAACCTTAGCAGAAACGACACCTGGAATTTGCTGACTTTGGCTCAAGATGGAAACATCAACCCACTTTTTTTGATAGACTACCTTGCCCCCTAATAATAACCCAAATATCAGAAATCCTGCGAGGCTGATTATCAGTATTCGGCGATTTGTCATTATATCTTCCTCCATTTGCTACACTTCATGCTATATCGACATTATAGCACGTAGTATATCACGCAGAAAAAATATCTTATATCCAAATAAGGTAAAGTAAGGTAAATATTATTTAGCAAGACATTAAAACGAGTGCCAATCTATGAGAATGGCACTCAATTCTAAATTAATTATTTTTATATCCAATACAAAAAGCACTATAAATCTATTTGCGCAACAATTTCCGAGACTTAATCATATAATCCAGACCAGAAATAACTGTGAAAAACAGGGCTATGTATAAGAGAGGTTGACCAATGTATATCCCAATCAGGGATAGAGGCCAATCATGCAATAATATTGCAGAAATCGCAATTACTTGAGTCGTTGTTTTGATTTTTCCAAGTTTACTGGCACTGATAACAACCCTGTCCACAGCAGCAATGGCTCGCAGGCCTGTAACCGCAAACTCTCTGGCTAAGATGATCCAAGCAATCCAAGCCGTCACTTCTCCAAGTTGGACCAATGAAATGAGGGCCGCAGAAACTAAAAGCTTATCTGCCAACGGATCCATGAATTTGCCCAAGTTCGTAACCTGATTCCGTTTGCGCGCAATATAGCCATCCAAGCCATCTGTAGCGGCCGCCAAGATAAAGATCACGGCCGCCACTAAGTCTTGATTAGGGAATAGTGTATAACCTTTAGGAACCTTCAACAGTAAAAAGGTCATAAACACCGGTATCAAAATAATTCGGGCCATAGTTAAACGATTGGGTAAATTCACGAGACAACCACTCCCATTAAATCGTAGTTATCCGCCTCAAGGATGCGAACTTTGACCAGATCTCCCTCCTGAAGAGAGACTTGAGTATCAGGAATATAGACTTGCCCATCAATTTCAGGAGCGTCCCCTTCCGTTCGGCCCATCCACCGCCCGTCAGGTAATTTCATCTCAAGCAACACTGTAACAACCCGACCAACCCATCGCTGTAGCCTTTGCCGAGATATGTCTTGTTGGATTTGCATAATTTGGTCTCTGCGCTTTTCGCGAACTTCTGGTGGAACTTGGTCTTCTCTTTGACCCGCTGGCGTATTCTCCTCTTGAGAATAGGCAAACACCCCAAGACGATCAAATTGGACACGTTGAATAAAATCAACTATCGATTGAAATTCCTGCTCCGTTTCTCCTGGAAAACCGGTAATCATTGTCGTGCGAATAGTTATGTCCGGCATAGCTGTCCGTAATTTTCCGATCAGTGTTTCAGCTTGTTCTATGGTTCCTCGTCGATTCATATCTTTCAGAATCTTATTATCCGCGTGTTGTAAAGGTAAATCAATATACTTGCAAACTTTTGGCTCCTGTCGCATGGTTTCAATCAATTCATCTGTAAAACGCTCAGGATAACAATACATTAATCTAATCCATTCTATTCCCTCGATCCGAGCGAGTTCGCGAATTAGTTGAGGCAGGCGAAGTTCTTCATAAAGATCCTGTCCATAACGCGTAGTGTCTTGGCCCATGATTAGGATTTCCTTAACTCCTTGGGCGGCCATCTCCTGAACCTCATGTATCACTGATTCCTGCGGGCGACTGCGGAAATGTCCCCGAACATAAGGAATGACACAATAGGTACAATAGTTATCGCAGCCCTCAGCGACCTTCACATACGCTAAATAATCCGGCGTAGACCGAATTCTTGCCATCAACTCATTATGAAGGAAATCAGGGGCTCCTTGTTTAATCAGGGACGTTCTTTTTTTCTCAGTCTCTTGAACTAACTTGGTTATTTCATCAATATTTCCTGTCCCAAGTACCCCATCTAATTCAGGGATGTCCTGCATTAACTCAGAACCGTAGCGTTGAGCTAAACAACCTGTCGCAATCAAAGTCTGGCAAGCACCAGTTTTCTTGTGACTTGCCATTTCAAAAATCGCTTCAATTGATTCTTCCTTAGCAGATTGAATAAATGTACAGGTATTTACAATAATAACATCTGCTTCTTCAGGATTTTCGATAAATATATGATTTTGGGCCAGTAATCCTGACATTACTTCGCTGTCCACTTGATTTTTTGGACACCCCAAAGTGACAACTGCTACTTTCTTCGTCAACGTTACACCTCATATCATTGGTCTGCTTTTCTTAGTATAAACCAACACTTCCACAAGGTCAAAAAATATTGCATCTTAAAGTATGCATCCAGTCACTCATAGTTTCCTGCAATTAACTTATTTATTCAGATCCTGCCTGCCTGCTGTCGAAATATAAATTACATTTTCCCCAATATTAGTTGCATGATCTGCAAATCTCTCAAGATAACGTCCCACAAAGGCTAAGTACATGCCCTGATCCAAGACTTCCGGTTTATCCGTCATAATGACTAACAGATCTCGCACCACTTTTTTATACAAATGATCAACTTGGTCGTCTAGAACTGCCAGATCATGCGCAAGGTCCATATCCTCATTAGCGTAGGCTTCCAGCCCCTGCCTCATCATTCCAAGGGCCTTTTCAGCCATGAGTGGGATATCAATAAGCTGTTTTAATAAAGGGCCCTCAATTCTCCGCACTATTTTAGCAATGTCAATCGCTAAATCCCCCATTCGTTCAAGATCCGTCGATATTTTCATTGCCGAAATAATCATTCGTAAGTCCTTTGCCACTGGTTGCTGAGTGGCTATTAAGCGTACACATTCATCATCTACTTGACGTTCAAAATCGTTGACTTTCTGATCTTCTGCTATCCAAAATTCGGCTTGTTTTCGGTCTAAGGATATTAGACTTTGCATACACCCTTGCAGAATCCTCTCAACTTCGTTTCCCATATCTTTCAATAACTGTATCAAAATGAGCTGCCCTTCATTAAGTGTCTGACGCATCAAATTTCCTCCTTTTTTAGCCAAAACGCCCAGTAATATAATCCTCAGTTCGCTTATCATTCGGGTTTGTAAAAATTTCCGAAGTTGCTCCATGCTCCACCAGTTCTCCATTAAGAAAAAACGCTGTGGAGTCAGCAATTCGGGCAGCCTGTTGCATATTATGCGTTACTATAAGGATAGTGTAATCCTCTTTCAGTTGCCTGACTAATTCCTCAATGTGAGTGGTTGCTATAGGGTCTAATGCTGAGGCCGGCTCATCCATCAGCAGTACGGATGGTTCAACTGCCAGAGCCCTGGCAATACACAGACGTTGCTGCTGCCCGCCTGACAAGCTCATGCCCGAATAATTCAAGCGGTCTTTAACTTCATCCCATAAGGCGGCCATACGCAAACTTTTCTCTGCAATACCTTGTAAGTTCTGCTTGTTTCTCATCCCATTAAGCCGAACACCAGCAACTACATTTTCGTAAATACTCATAGAAGGAAAAGGATTTGGTTTTTGAAACACCATCCCTACCATTTTTCGTAATGCCACAGGATCTTGATCATAAATACTTTTCCCATCTAAAATTATTTCTCCTTTAACTTTTGTCCCTGGCATCGTCTCATGCATACGGTTTATACAACGAACGAAAGTTGACTTTCCGCACCCCGACGGACCAATGATTGCTGTCACATGATTTGATGCAACCTCCATATTTATGCCTTTAAGGGTTTTATTAGACCCATACCATGCTTCAAGTTGCCTGACACTTAAAGTCTGCCCCATCTATACTGTACCCCCTCTAAATACTTCTCGATCGAAATGCATATCGTGCTACTAAATTCAAAGTAATTACCATTAAAATTAATACTAAAGACCCAGCCCAAGCAAGTTGGTGCCACTCCTTATAAGGAGATGTTGCATACTGAAAGATCTGAACCGGCAAAGAAGCTGTTGGTTCATTCAGGGAGCGTGACCAATATTGATTTCCTAAAGCGGTGAACAATAAGGGGGCAGTTTCCCCGGCAACACGTGCAACTGCCAGCATTGCCCCTGTAATTATTCCTTTTGCGGCGGTCGGCAAAACAATTTTCAAAATCGTTTTAGCTTTAGAAATCCCCAAAGCGAACCCTGCTTCTCTGATTGAATGGGAAACCAGCTTTAGCATTTCTTCTGTCGATCGAATAATTAATGGGATCATTATCACGGCTAGAGAAAGTCCTCCCGCAAGAGCAGAGAAATTTCCCATTCTCAACACTACTGCAGTGTATATGACTATACCAACAATTATCGAAGGAATACCTGTCAAAACGTCGGTTGCAAAACGAACTCCCGTACTCAGCCAACTGTGACGGTCGTATTCTGTTAAATAGATTGCCGCCAGGATACCAATAGGAATACCAAGAGCACTGGCAATTAAAACCATAATCAAAGTACCTGCTATCGCATTGGCCATCCCGCCTCCAGGCAAACCCATTGCTTTCGGTAAATTAACAAAAAACTGTAAGTTTAAAGCACTTAGGCCATTCTTTACAACATACCCTAAGACTCCAAACAATGGGATTAGGGCAATAATAGTTGCTCCAATAAAAACTGTCAACATCATTAAGTTTTTATATTTTCGAAAGTATTCATTCATACAACGTTTCCTCCCTTAGGACCGCGTGCTACAGACCACACAAGGAGTCGAGCAAAAAAATTAAGCACAAGTGTAATCCCGAATAAAATAAGACCAATTTCGACAAGAGCACTTAAATACAGATCATACGTAGCTTCTGTAAACTCGTTGGCAATCACTGCGGCCATGGAGTAGGCAGGCGCAAATAAGGACGGAAGAATATCGGGACGATTGCCGATTACCATTGTAACAGCCATTGTTTCCCCAAGTGCACGTCCTAAGCCAAGCATAATCCCGCCCATGATTCCCGACTTGGCGTAGGGCAGAACAGCCACCCTAATCATCTCCCACTTCGTTGCCCCTAGGGCTAGGGCAGCTTCACGTTGCATATTGGGCACAGCGGCCATTACTTCTCTAGAGATGGCCGCAATCGTAGGAAGAATCATCACTGCTAATATCAGTCCTCCGGCGAGCATACCAAAACCAACGGGGGTACCCTGGAAAAGGGGAATAAAGCCCAGCCACTTAGCTAGTCCGGGTTCGACAGTTTCTCTAAGCCAAGGGGCTAGGACAAAAATTCCCCACAATCCGTAGACAACACTTGGAATCGCGGCTAGCATCTCCACTAAAAATCCAACCACAGCACGAAATTTAGACTCAGCCATTTCATTAAGAAAGATCGCCACACCGAGTCCGATAGGGGCTGCCAAGAGCAAGGCCAATAATGAGGTCACTAATGTTCCATAGATAAATGGCAGCGCTCCAAATTGTTCCTTTACTGGATCCCAAACACGATTGGTAATAAAGCTAAGGCCAAACTTTTGAATGCTCGGACGTGCTGCGTCAAACATCTGCCAACCCATCCAAGCCATGAGAACCAAAACACTGACCGCCATCAGAAGTGTCAATAGTCTTAAAGTTTGATCCCCCATGGAAGTTGTAAGTATGCGTTTCTTACTCATATTTTCTGATCTTCCGCCTTCCTAAATTAGAACCCCTACAACTTGGATCATAATTAATTAATCCTCTGCCTATCTATTTACTTTATCAATGGTTCTCCTTGAAACGTAATAGATTTGAGCATCTCTTCTTCACGGCTTACTAAACTGGCTGGCAGCTTTGCGTAATGTAACCCTTCAGAAAGAGCCTGTCCGTCATGAATAGACCAATTAATAAAATTAACCAGTGCCGTTCCTTTAGCTTTATCAGTTTGATCCTTATAAATCAAAGCCCAACTAAAACCAGCAATTGGATAAGCGTCAGCCCCTGGAGCATTGACAATTGACACTCTCATGTCATCTGGAATTGTGGCTGCCGCAGCTGCTGCAGACGTTGTTTGAAGAGAAGGGGGTACCCACTTGCCCTCTTTGTTTTTCATCATCGCATAAGGCAAGTTATTTTGAACGGCATACGCTAGTTCTAGATATCCGATAGAACCGGAGGTTTGTTGAATTACACCCGCAACGCCGGCATTTCCTTTACCACCTAGCCCTGCTGGCCAATTCAGGGAAGTTCCTTTACCCACCTTGCTTAACCACTCCGGACTTATGCTGCTGAGGTAATCTGAAAATATGTAGGTTGTGCCACTCCCATCTGAACGATGAGCAACTGTAATTTTAGAGTCTGGCAAAGATACGCCCGGATTATCATTGGCAATCTGTTGATCATTCCAATTGGTTATCTTCCCTAGAAAGATATCTGCCAGTACAGTGGGAGCTATTTTCAGCTCCTTTGGAGCGTTCGGAACATTATAGGTGACCGCTACGGCACCTAAAGTTAAAGGAATATGCAGCAGTTGCCCACCTTTTGTCGCTTTAAGCTGTTCATCTGTCATCGGGCCGTCTGTCGCCCCAAAATCAATCGTTTGCTCAGAAACCTGTTTAATGCCTGCACCGCTGCCAGAGCTCTGATAGTTAATCGTGATGTTAGAATTCCCCTTGCGGTACTCCTCAATTTGTTGATTTAATAGAGGATAGACAAAAGAGCTTCCTGACCCGGTTAGATTAGCTGTCTCTGCTTGTCCTTGACCTGTTGGTGTACCCGGGTTCTTCTCTCCGCACCCAACAAATGAAAGCATTAATACTGCTGTAAGTACATGAGCTAATAATCTTCCTTTTTTTCTAAACATAAAAAATTCTCCCATTCTGTATTTTATTTCTCGTTTGATGTATTATTAACGAGCCCCGAAAAATCTATCTGTGTAAAGTTTGCGTTAAATGGCAAGATTTAATGTATATACTTAAAGGAATTATCATACTCTTGGCGAATTAAGGCCCAACAAACTTTTGTGAGGTGTCATATTGTGTTTGATGAAGATGAAATAATAGAACCAATCGATATGTGCGGTTGTGGTGATATGGGATATCTGACAGCCAAGACGATTCCAATTGATTTAGCCCACGGTCCAGGGCGTGTAGCTAATGTCCCTGTCTACCACTGTCGCGCTGCTTCTTGCCAAGAATACACTCTGCCCTCACTCGTTTCTCGCCGCCTCGAAATAATTGCGGAACAGATGGAAGAGGAACGAATAAAGGAAACAGCATATACCTGGGGAAACAAACAAGAATCGACACACGATAAGCTTCCGGAACCAGTCCTCGCCCCCCTGCTTCATACTAACGACCAAATTCCCTTACAGGCCTTTACCTTTCAATTTGTCAATCGACAATATGAAGATGCACGAGTTGTGCAGATCGTACCCGGACAAGCTGTCTTTTTTCAGAGTAAGCTTGAAGAAACTGAGTATTACTTAATTCGTTACGAAGAAGATACTCGCACAGAGGGAATATGGTTTTCCTTTCAGAAATTTTATTATGAGGAACCAGACTTTACCTACGAAGATTTCCTGGAATGGTCGGAGGATGGTCACCTCAAAGAACTGGGGAAAATCGCTCTTGAAGAGGTTGAAGATACACTGATCGATGAGTTTGGAGACTGGGCATAAAGAAAGCTATATTTTCTGACTAGAATTAATATGACCCTAAGCCATTAGTTTGGCTTAGGGTCATATTAATTATTATTTATCTCTTCTTGGTTCCATGATGCCTGCTTTTCCCATTAGGAACAGGGTTATCAGTGCCCCTTATTTTGCTTGGAATGCCTTTATAAGGGACTTCTGCCTTTACGACATCTTTGAAGCGTCTTTCTTTGGCTTCTTTACCTATATTCGGCGCATCCTTCAAGCGTTTTGGCCTGCCCCCAGCACCCTTATAAGGGATTTCCGCACTCTGGGCCTCCTTTGAGCGCTCTGGTTTGCCTGTTGCCCCTTTATAAGCTTTTCCTGGTGCACCTTTAAGGGGCGTATCTTTACTCAGTACTTCTTTTCCGGCAACGTCCTTTTTCTTCATTCCCGATCGTCTCGTTGGCTTTTTAGCCTTCCAAGTACCTGCTTCTTGTTGATCGTCTCGTATATATCTTCTGGGTCGTATTAAACACTTAGGTCCATACCCTATTAGATCTTCACGATGAGCTAAGCGCAGAGCCTCTTCGACTAACCCATGATTTTTCGGATTTCGATACTGAATTAAAGCCCTCTGCATCGCCTTCTCATGCATGCTTTTTGGGATATAAACCGATTGCATAGTTTTAGGGTCTAAGCCGGTATAGTACATGCAAGTAGAGAGGGTTCCCGGGGTTGGGATAAAATCCTGGACTTGTTCTGGATTAACACCCATGTCTCGCACATATTCAGCTAACTCAACAGCTTCTTTAAGCGTGCTTCCCGGATGAGAAGACATTAAATAAGGTACGAGGTATTGTTTTTTCCCTAATTTATCATTAGTCTTTTTAAACTCCTGCACAAATTCTTCATAAACCCCTTTACCCGGCTTGCCCATTAATCTTAGAACCGCGTCACTGACATGTTCCGGAGCAACTTTTAATTGTCCACTGACATGATGCTCACAAAGCTCACTGATAAACTTAGATTTACGATCTGCTAATACTGCGTCATAGCGGATACCGGAACGAACAAATACTTTTTTCACCCTTGGCAAGTTGCGCAGGCGACGTAAAAGATCTATGTATTCCTCATGATCATTCTCTAGTTGAGCACACGGTTCTGGAAACAGGCATTGTTTGTGGGAACAAGCTCCCTTGGATAATTGTTTTTGGCACGCAGGTCGTCGAAAATTTGCCGTCGGGCCCCCTACATCGTGGATATATCCCTTAAAGCGAGAATTCCAAGTCATTTTTTCGGCTTCTCGAATTATCGATTCTGCACTTCGGCTTTGAATAATTCTCCCTTGATGAAATGTCAAAGCACAAAAAGAGCATGCTCCAAAACACCCTCTGACACTGGTGAGACTAAATTCTACTTCTTCAATAGCCGGAACTCCTCCTGACTCTTCATATGACGGGTGATATGTCCCCATAAACGGCAGGGCATAAATCGCATCCATCTCTGCTTGACTCAAAGGAAGTGAAGGCCTATTTTGCAACACATTTTTTCGCCCGTGGGATTGGATCATGGATTTCCCTGAAAAAGGATCCTGTTGATTGTACTGAACCCAAAAGGCTTCAGCATATTTTTTCTTATTCTTTGCAACTTCATCGAAGCTTGGCAGAATTAGAGTATCATTGGGCACACCATCTCCGTTCAACGTTACCATAGTACCCCTGACATCCGTTATCAGATCAATCTGTTCCCCGTTATTTAGACGTTCGGCAACTTCCACAATCGACTTTTCTCCCATGCCAAAGACCAGTAAATCCGCTTGACTATCCAGTAGAATAGACCTCCGAACCTCATTACTCCAGTAGTCATAATGAGCAAAGCGACGCAGAGAGGCTTCTATCCCTCCAATAATTACGGGAACCCCAGGCATGGCTTCTCTGACCCGATTAGAATAAACGATGGTTGCCCTATCGGGTCTCAGCCCAGACTCTCCTCCAGGAGAATAAGCGTCTTTGTGTCGTTTCTTCTTAGCCGCAGTATAGTGATTAACCATAGAATCCAGATTCCCGCCGGATATTAAACACGCTAAACGGGGTTTTCCCATCACCTGAAAATCTTTTAGATCTTTCCAATCAGGTTGAGCTACGATCCCTACTCGGAAACCGTTTTTTTCTAAAACACGAGCGATAATGGCAATACCAAAACTGGGATGATCCACATACGCATCTCCTGTTACCAAGAGAAAGTCCAGTTTATCCCAGCCAAGAGCCTCCATATCCGCTTGATTCATTGGTAAAAAATTACGTGTACGCATAGTTTCACCTTTCTGTTTAAACGACACAAGTTAAATCCATGGATTATGGAATTATTGTTTTTGTTTTAGCTTCTATCGTATTTCGAATAATATTCACTTCAACGCGACGATTTTTAGCCCGCCCCTCAAGTGTACCATTGGTGTCAATCGGTTGATACTCACCATATCCAATCGATCGAAATCGAGCTTGGTTGATATTATTCGATCTTAACAGATACTTCATAAAGTTTAAAGACCGTTTTGAGCTTAAATCCCAGTTAGAGTCAAATTCATTATTCTTTATAGGGATATTATCAGTATGCCCCGCAACTTCTACTTTGTAATCAGGATACATGCTTAACATTTCCGAAATAATTGAAGCAAGTTTTTGAGCCTCTGGTTTTACAACTGCCTTTCCCGAGTCAAATAAAGCATAATCCTGAATTGTAATTTTCAACATATCACTTGTGACATTCGTCTGAAGTTGCAGGGTCAGACCATTTTCTGCAATAAAAGTGTCAAGCCTTTTCTTAATTGCCTCCATGTCCTGTTTTTCTTTATTTATCAGGTCATTAAGCGCTTGGTTTTGGTCTTGTCCGTTTTCATTAACATTTTTTACATCATTAACAGAAATATCATCTATTGATAAAGTATCTGATTCTTCAAAAACACTTACGCCACCGTTAAAGGCACTATTCAAGCCCTGCATAACCTTAGCGTATTTTTTTTCATCTACCTGACTCGAGGCAAATAGAATAATAAATAATGCCAATAATAACGTTAACAAGTCCGCATAAGGAATTAACCATGTCTCGTCAATATGTTCTTCATGATGCTCTTTCTTATGCTTTTTCAACCTTATCCCCCTCCATAACTTTACGTTCAGTTGGAGTAAGGAAGACGGCCAGCCTTTGGTTAATGGATAAAACAGGTTCACCAGCTTGAATGGCTAAAAGACCTTCTGCCATCATCATCTTAATTTGGGTCTCTTTTTTAGATTTTTGCTTCAATTTATTGGCCATAGGGTGCCATAAAACATAACCAGAAAAGATCCCCAGTAACGTCGCAACGAAAGCCGCGGAAATCAAATGTCCTAATGCTTCTATCTCATTCAGATTGCCTAAGGCGGCAATCAAACCGACAACTGCTCCCAAAACTCCTAAAGTCGGTGCATAAGTTCCTGCTTGAGTAAAGATAAGCGCTCCTTGTCTGTGTCGCTCCTCCATCGCTGAAATATTCTCCATTAGAACATCACGAATAAATTCCGGATCATTTCCATCAATGACCATGCGCATCCCATTTCTTAGAAACTCATCTTCAATCTCCTCAGCCATGCTTTCTAGGGAAAGTAAGCCCTCTCGTCTGCTAACAGTTGCCCATTCGCCAATTTGATTGATTAATTCGCTTCTAGATACCAATTCTTGGGACGTGAACATTATCTTAAAGAGCTTCGGTACTGCCTTTAAGTCATCTAATGGAAAACCGATGAATAATGCTGCGGCGGTCCCCACAAATATGATTAAAATTGCAGCTGGGTTCAGCAAAGACGAAAGACTGGCGCCTTTCAAGACCATTCCAACTCCGACAGCAATGACCGCTAATATCAAACCGATGTACGTAGATTTTTCCATTCTAAACTATCCTTTCCGATATCGAATATTTAATAATATTCAATATCAGTTCGACAAATTCCTTCAAAATTCTATCGATAAACAGAAAATATATGCTGAAATCTTCACTATACACAAATATAATAGCTTGTTAGACCTTCCATGGAAATATAGCGATAATTATACTCCCTGACAGACATAAAAATGCTTGGTTATTTCCAAGCATTTTTAATACTTACCAATTATTTCTGTGTTGGTTGCAAGAACTTTAGATTTCTTATCTGAAGTTAATAAACTGTAATTCTATTCCAAAATCTTCTTTGCGTAAAAGGGCAATAGCTGCCTGAAGGTCATCTTTATTTTTACCGGATATTCGAATCTCTTCGCCCTGAATAGAACTTACTACTTTTATCTTACTATCTTTTAAAGCTTTATTAATTAGCTTAGATTTCTCTTGGGCAATCCCTTGAACCAACTTAACTTCTTGCTTAACTGTGTCGCCAGCAGCAGATTGAGACTTTCCATATTCCAAAGCCCTCAGGGAAACCCCACGCTTGACAAGTTTACTCTCAAGAATATCGACCACATTGGATAACTTGAAATCATCATCAGATACTAAAATAATCTTTTCACCCTCAAGATTAATTGAAGATTTACTGTTTTTAAAATCGAATCGTTGTGAAAGCTCTTTCTGTGCCTGTTGGATTGCGTTGGTGACCTCGGGCATATCTACCTTGGAAACAATATCGAATGAAGAATCTTTAGCCAAAACAAACTCTCCTTTAAACTCTCATAGTTTATGTGAATTACTTAAAGTTGATTCAAAGTTTCTTTAGTCAAAACAACGTTGCGAAGAACTTCGCCTGGTTTTCCCAAACTAGGCATGGCTTTACCATTCAATGTAACAGTAAGTCCTCCTGCATTCCCGATCGAGACCAGCTCAATTTTATCGATTCCTTTAACCTCTTTACTTGTACCAGCTGCAAATGTTCCCTGAAAAGGTGCCTGACCGTCAACTTTAACCTCGATCCAACAGGCTTGCGTAAAGACCAACTGTGCTGTTAAGCCATCCTGAGTAGAGGCTACAACATCAGGAGGGGAACTTTGGGAAGGCGGTACAGTCGAAGAAGGAGCTGCAGTTTCTGGATCAGGTGCGCTTATTAAGGGCGGTGAGGTGTATGGGGTGCTTGGATTAGTTCCCTCCGTTTGGTATAAAGCTTTAATACCAAAAACCAAAACAATAGCTACCAGCGCCATACTCCCTATGATCACCGGTCTTACCCACGAAGGGCGAGATTTAATGATTCTGTCTGGTGCTTGAATGACTGGTGCTGCCTCAGGCTTTATTGAAGAGCTATAGAGTGCAACAATTTCATCAGGATTTAATCCTAGTTGTTTAGCGTAGGTTCTCAAATACCCCTTCGCATAAGTAGCTCCAGGGAGTATTTCATATTCCTCCTCTTCAAGAGCCTGAATATAGCGAACACGAATTTTTGTGATTTCCTCTGTGTGCAATAAGCTCCATTCCTTCTCTTCTCGAGCAAGCCGGAGCATTTGTCCTTCTCCCGCCATTGCTAAAACCTCCTTTCTATCCTATTAACTCATATCAAATGCCGTGAAACTCATAGCGATATCCTCTAAACGAATCACATCTTCCTCATGATGGCGGATTTCAATGATAAAATCAAAATCTACTTTCAAACGTCCATCCCGAATAAATATATCCGGATGCTCGATAATCTTAAGAGTTGGCATTTTTAAGGTCTTCTCAATCAAGGACCAATGGGCATCATTTCCTCGCGTAGTGCTAGTAATACCATCAATTAGAAAGATACTATTCACAGACTCATCAAGTAATAACTCAGTACGTAACGCTTGACGAATTATAGTCGAGGACAATAATATCCAACGTTTATTGGCATAGACACAGGCTGCAATTGCTGCTTCCGTTTTACCTATACGTGGCATGCCCCTTATTCCAATAACATGATTTCCGCCTTCCAATAAAGTATCTCCCAAAAAGTCAACCAGCACACCTAATTCTTCGCGAACAAAACGGTAAGTCGGTGGATTTATCTCTGCCATGTCCAAACGCTTGCCATGTCGCAACGCTATTCGATCCAGCAACGTTGGTTGCCGAAAAGCGGTCAATTTTATAGCATCTACTGCATTTAACGCTTCATGTAAGGCTTTTACTTTTTCCTCTGAATGAGTCTCCAAAAGAAGCCCTCGCCTCTTCTGTTCAATCCCTGCAACTGTAAGTATATTAAGACCCAGCATTCCAATCAGTGTTGTCACAGCGCCAAGCAAACCCGGTTTATTTTGCTGAATATCGTACTCCAAGTATAGGAGATTTTCTGCATTGTTGGGCCACCTTCTCATCAAGATAGCACTCCAACTCCCTTAACGCCTTCTCAGGCTTTTCATAATTAATATAAAACGCATACTTTGAACTTGGTTCATTGGGATAAGCATAAAGTTTATCGTAGTACTCCACAAGTAATAGCTCTGTAAATTTTTCCAGGTTGTTGGCTTCTAAGAAAGTCCGTAATTCATGAACCTTGGCATGGCCCAAGGTTTTTATCAGCCTCTCCAAGGCTGTGCCTATCTCCTCAAGAGCATTAGGTACAGAAGTATATTCTTTGATCAGACGTTGAACACGATTTCCTAATGAATCATAATGAAGAATCTGGATACCCTCTTGCATTGCTGTATAGAGACAAGCGGGCAAGGTAACTCTTCCGATCCGCTTACTCTCGCACTCTACAATAATATAAGGAAATTCACTTAATGTTGCAAGTTCCTCATACAATAAACCTTCAAATTTTTTTTGGGAAGGCGGATTTCCTAAGCCCATGGCACCAAAAACAGATCCTCGATTATTAGCGAGTTTCTCCAGGTCAATAGCGGGGTACCCCTTAGCTCGCAAATGTCCCAACAGTTCAGTTTTCCCAACCCCAGTATTTCCACGAAGTACTACCACCTGAAATGGAAGTTTCTCTTGAAAAAACTCAACTACTTGATTGCGATATGCTTTATACCCGCCTTGTAAACGATAAATAGGAATACCCATTAACTCTGCTACCGTCGCCAGAGACTTGCTTCGCATACCGCCTCTCCAACAAAAGAGAACCAGTGGGCCTTTTTTTGCAAGTTCTCCCACTTTGTTAACTAAATCAGGGAGTTTCGGACTAATTATACTTAAACCAAGCTCCCGAGCTAAACTCTGGGAAGTCTGAGTGTATGTTGTACCTATTTCAGCACGTTCTTGGTTGTTAAAGAGAGGAAGATTCAAAGCACCTGGAATCGTGGCTTCCTCAAATTCCCCCTCAGAACGCACATCGATAAGAATCGGTTTATCTAAATTTTTTAGTTCTTCAACATTGATCTCCCTAATCATCATTAATTCCTTCCAGTTCGGCAATATAATCTTATCTTATCATAAATCCTTCGGAAGAATTATGCAACTAGTGTGCAACTTCATCCACGCATTGACCATATTTAAGCTCAAACTGCCCTCTTGTCATTAGCACCTCTCGAGGTTTAGAGCCTTCGTATCCTCCAACAACTCCCTTACCCTCTAGAAAATCCATCAAGCGGGCTGCCCGCGTATACCCGATGCGTAAGCGGCGTTGTAAAAGAGAAACAGATGCTGATCCGCTTTCTACGAAAAGCTGTGCAGCCTGGTAAAAGAGTTCATCTTCCATCTCTTCCTTCTTTATATCTCCAATATCAAGGTTAGGTATTTCTTGGTACTCAGGTTTAGCCTGATTTTGCAGGAACGAAACCACGTTCTCTACTTCTTTATCACCTAAATAACATCCCTGAACACGAAGCGGCTTACTCATACCCATGGGATAATAAAGCATGTCCCCACGGCCTAAAAGTTTCTCGGCACCATTCATATCTAAAATAGTCCTTGAATCTGTCTGGGATGAAACCGCAAAAGCGATACGAGAAGGAATATTGGCTTTTATTAGACCTGTGATTACATCGACCGAAGGGCGTTGAGTGGCTACGATTAGGTGAATTCCCGCAGCACGGGCCATTTGAGCTAAGCGACAAATCGCATCCTCGACTTCCCCCGGCGCTACCATCATCAAATCGGCCAATTCATCAATAATCACAACAACATATGGTAATGGTGGATGCTCCTCGTTCTTATCCTGGGTGCGCAGAAAATTGTAACGGACAATGTCTCTCACTCCGGCAGCTGCAAATAATTCATAGCGAGTCTCCATTTCTGTTACAATCCACTTCAAGGCGCCTGCTGCCTTTCTTGGATCTGTCACAACGGGTGCTATCAAATGTGGAATCCCATTATAGTTCGCCAATTCAACCATTTTAGGATCCACTAACAAAAACTTCACTTCATCGGGACGGGCATTAAACAAGATACTATGAATCAGCGTGTTAATACATACAGATTTTCCAGAGCCCGTTGCTCCCGCAATGAGAAGGTGGGGCATTTTGGTCAAGTCTGCTATAACTGGAGTCCCCGTAATATCTTTGCCCAAACACAAGGCCAACTTACTCGTCGCTCCTTGATATTCGGGTGTTTCTAAAACTTCACGGAAATGAACCATGGAGATTTCTTTGTTAGGCACCTCGATGCCAACCACAGATTTCCCGGGAATAGGAGCCTCAATACGTACATCAGCGGAGGCCAAACTCAAAGCGATATCATCGGCTAAATTTGTTATTTTACTCACTTTTACCCCTGGAGCAGGTTGGGCCTCATAACGCGTAATAGCGGGCCCTTGAGTGACTTGAGTTACTTTTATTTTCACTCCAAAACTGCCTAATGTTTCTTCAAGGATTTTTACATTATCGGCTAAGTCCTTATTAAGTCTGGGGTTTTTGATTTTTAAGGATTTATTTAACAACATGACTTGAGGAAGCTGGAAATTCCCATCTTCTCGAGTCTGACGAGAAACAGGCGTACTTGTTACTTTTCCAGGAGGCATAATTGTATTTTCGTTCGATTTACTGGTCATCTTTTCAAACCCTAACTGTCCTTTGGGAGGTACTTGAGGTGCTTGAGTCTCATCAGAAAGCTCATTATGATCTTCCAGGGTTTTGATAACTAGCGGTCGTTCAACTACATCCGGGTCAAGAGCTCGAGAGTTACCTTTAGCTGAAGCACTCTTTTTCGTTTGCATTTTTGCCTCTGCTTTTAAATCAGCCTGGGTTCCAACTCCCTTGTCCAGTGATTCTTCAGCGTCAGAATTCTTGAGTACATCGATAAAATCGCCCATTTGGTGTTTCATCCATTGTCCGGATTCCTTTCCGACTTGTCCTACTTCTTGAACCCCTTGAACTAATGAGCGATTAGTAATCAGCAGGGCTCCCATAAAGGCAGCCATAGTTAGAACAACATAGCTTCCGGGAATACCTATGGTTGTTTTTAAGAGTATGGCAATTCCTGCTCCAATAAGTCCACCGCCATGCCCCACCATACCTTCATCAATCATTTCTGCTGTAGAAAAAGTCTCTATCCCAGCAAGCTGCAGGTGGAGAATTCCAACAAAAACAAGCCAGAGAAGAATTACTCCCGCTGCTTTAAATCCTAAACGAGGGGTTTGTTTATTCATAAACGCAAGACCCCAGGCACCAACCAAAATAGGAATACTGACGCGGCCACTCCCTGCTAGCACAGTTAGAATATGTTTGATTTGCCCACCGATCACACCACTTTTATCCGTAAAGATCGTGACCAAACCCAAGCATGCCATCCCAACAATAAAAACCCCAATTACTTCATTGCGTATCGTGTCTTTTAAGGTGCTTACTTGCATATTCACGCGTTTATTAACGGTGCGGCGTTTTTTTGCCCTCGCCACAGAACCAATCCTCCAAACATAATATAATTTCGATCATTCACTCAATAAGAATTTTCTTTGTTAAGAGTTCTCTTATTAATTACTCTCACTCTATTTAATTCCACACGGGAGGGAATATTCCTGTTTTGTTCCCAAATACATTAAAGAAAACTTAGCTTGCGCCAAGCTTTTTCGCCTTATCCATGACTCAGAGAAAGCGTTCGAGATTATTACCTGCCACATAAAAAAGCAGCTTTCGCTGCTTTCAAGGGTAATTTAACTTCACTCTTCAGATTTCGAAGGTATTAAACTATTTAGTTCTTTGAAAGCTTCCTTAACTCCTCCAACTGCTTGAATTAATCCAGCGTCAACCGCTTCTTGCCCAATCAGGATAGTTCCAATATCTTGAGCTAATTCTCCCGCAGTGAACATTAACTTTTCTAATTTTTCAGAGGTGATTTGTGAATGGGAATAAATGAATTGATTAATTCGTTCTTGCATTTTTCGCAAATAATCAAACTGTTGATGTCCATTAATTACCAAACCAGTATAACGAATCGGGTGAACAGTCATAGTCCCTGTAGGTGCTATGAAGCTTTTGGTACAACTAACCGCAATAGGAATTCCAATACTGTGCCCACCGCCAAGAACCAATGACACAGAGGGCTTACTTAAACTGCTGAGCATTTCAGAGATCGCTAGACCTGCTTCCACATCGCCGCCAGCAGTGTTTAAAATGACAAGTATCCCCTCGATATTCGGGTTTTGCTCAACCGCCAACAATTGCGGAATGATATGTTCATATTTTGTCGTCTTAGACTGGGCAGGCAGAATTTGATGTCCCTCGATTTGCCCAATGATCGGTAAACAATAAATTCGTTCTGATACACCCGGAATTTGAATCTGACCTAACTCCTTTAAATTCGATAAAGGAGCATTTTTATCTTCTTCAGGTGAAGCCGTTTCATTAGAAAGCACCCATGAAACCCCCTTTTCTAAGTCAAGAACCCATCTAACCGTCCAATGCCTAATTATAATGGCAATAGCTAACTAATTTGAGAGGTTCCTCTTTATTATGGAGGTTTATTCCTGAAATCATACGTTTTGTGTTAAAGACCAAATAATACGACTGAAAAGGGACAGAAAATTAACACAAATAGAACTTCCTTATCTTGGAGGACCGATTTCCGGATCAGTAACTACATTGACACAGGCAGGCTTACCGGAAGCTAAAGCTCTGTCTATGGCGCTTCCAACATCTTCAGGGTTCGTCACAAATTCACCATAGCCCCCAAGCACCTGAACTACCTTCTCATAGTGTACTTCTTCCCCTTATGGTAACAGTTTATCATTTTAACTGTCTACCAAAAGGGGGAGAATATCATATTAACGAAGACTTTTATGTTCGATTGTCAGCAAATGCTGATAAACTTCCAGACCCTCGATTACTTCATCCAATGGCAGATTCCCCCCCTCTAAATCCATGAGTGTCTTACCTTTTAACCTATTGTAAAAGGCAAATCCTTCATTAATTATTATTTCATCTTTTTCGTTGGCCGTTATCATCTTGAAGAGTACATCTTCAGCCTTATCGTACTGACCAATAAATTCATAATACCGAAACAGCAACTGATTACTTTCTCTAGGTATCTTATATGGTTTTATGAGATCAATGATTTCATTGATTGTTTGATTACTGTTCTGTACAAGTAAACTTTGAGCTAAATTCAACTCAATAAATATATTTAAGCTTTTGAGGTATAAGGCAAAACTTCGAACTGAATCATCTTTAGAAACATCTGCTTTCAGCTTCAACATCTCAGCAAGTGCTAAACACTTTTCGGTATTAGTTTCTTTACCGCCGCTAATAATACTGATCAAATCTTTATGTGAAAGTTTGAGTAATGTCCCTTCACTCATTCCAGTTAAATCATAAAGTGCTTCATTAACCATCTGGTGACACTCTTCAATTTTAGACTTTGATTTGGACCCAAGAAGTGTTGCTATTGCCATTGTTAATTGCTCAATCATTTTCATAATATAATCCTTTTGATACATATATCCGCCTTAGCCATTAACCATCATTTACTATTGTTTTATCAAAAAACTTCACAAGTTCTTCACTGTAAGACTATAGGTCTACTATAGCCGTAATGTTCGGGTTAGCCTCAAACATACTCCCGATAGCTCCATTTATGGCGCTGGCTGTATCTATCTAAACCATTGGAAACCGGGTGTATTAAATAGTTCTTTATAGAAAAACCAAGTTGCCCAAAGGCCATTTTGGCGCTTCATCGCATAACTGTTCCAATTTAATCTAATTTTCTATATTTGTCCCCTATCTCTTTATATTTTTACATGTCGTGTGTTTTCCGTGCAGCTATGATAAGCAAAACAATTGCACCGAAGGCAAAAATCGCGTTGCCAACCAGATGAATGGTCTCACTTCGCCCGAGCAGTATTGTCAGGACGAACCCACCCCAGGCATAGGTCATCAGGGCACCGCCAGCCAACGCAAGGCGATGGGGTATGCCCCACCCCTGACATCTTGACCACCTAATGATAACGGCAGTCATCAGGGCAAGCAGCAAGAGTTTAAAAGCAACGCCCACCCAGTTTTCGGTTGCACCGAAGAAGAGACTGGATATGACAAATGACAGTGTTCCGACAATCCACGGATTGGGAGTCTGACGATCGATTTTCGGTTGGGGTTTTCTCCCAACTGCGAACGAGATGCCGATTAGAGCCACCGCCATAGTCGAAACAACAATCAGCTGCGGCGTCGACGCAAGGAACTGTTCCTCTCTCTGCAGGTCGCGGAAAACGAAAACAGACCCTGCGATATACATGACAGCGGTGACTAGTAATCCGACCTTTCCCAACCATGGAGTTGTTCTCCGTGCAGGAACGAGTGTCTCGATTATGGCGATTGGCGTACCGATGCTCCAAACCGCATGCCCGACAATGAATGCCAGAGCATTATAGGCACTAACACCCAGCGCCGGGATGTACGCAACATCCTGGAGGACATGATCTTCGAACGACGGGTTGAAGAGAGACTGGTCAATCAAGCCTGCTTCGAGCAAACCGTAGGCTATTCCAAGTAAAATCAAGGTAGGCCAACCACGTCCTGCACGGCGCGTTACCTCGCGAATGAGGAGCGCACCGCCTCCATACATTGGAGCGAGAAAGGGCAATGCCCAGATATCTTTAATTGAAATGTTACCGAGAAGGTATTCTCCAACCAGCGGGGCAAGAAAGAATAGCCCAACCGAGGGTGCAAGGCGACGCCAGAAATTATTGTAACGATTATTTTCCATTTTTACTAGTCTTCCTTCCATTGATTATTTCCATGACACTCTAAGTAAGATATTAATTATGAGGCCGCAGGCCTATTACTGTGATACTCGATAACCCACACTTTAACCACTTGATTAAATTACTGATTGACTAATCAATTTTAACATTATGTAATCAGCCATGTCAACATCTGTTCAATATTTTAGTGTGATTGAAATTTACATTGTATTCATAATCCATTTATATTCCAGTGGTTTGAGTTCTAATCTGCTTGTCTATTGAGACAATTCAATGCAGTACTACGGATCCAACACTAGTGTGGGATGGAATCTGGAACCCTATCCTTTGCCCATAGCTATTAAAGAGAAAAAACCACCTCATTTATGAGATAGTTTTCAAATAGATCTATAACTCTTTTAAATTAAACCTATGCACAGATTCTATAATCACTTATAATCAAATTAAATTTTATTTATTGGAGAATGAAGATGATAGTGAGTGCTAAACCTTTAAAAACTATACTTAAAGAAACAACTAATCCTCTCGAAGACTTTAGTCAGGTAAATGGAAATTACAATAATAACGTATATATAAAAGAAGTTATGCTTGTAAGATATATTGGCATTAATAATTCCATAGAGACGTACATTGAAAATATTCTTAACATTGACCGTTATTTTTCAACAAGAATGTCAACCTTCCCCTACTTGAGATTACATCATCGGCTTGAGATTTTATCAAATACTAATGACATTAAAAAACTGTCAAGTGTTTGGGATAATTGGGAAACTATAATTAACAATTCCTTTGATTCTCATTCACTTAATGACGCATTCCTATGCACTCCATTAGAAAATGATACTCTAGAATGGACAAAGAAACTCGCCTTTAGGGCAATTCTTTTACTGTATCTAGAAACACATCCCAATTCAAATCAAACTTTATTTAAAAACTTTGCTATTAAATTTATGAATTGGATAGAAATCTATTTACCGAAGCTTTTTTATCCCAAAATCACTACTGGTATATCCCCAAAAGTCCTTTTTATCGGAGATATTAAACATCAGGAACTACTATTTTTATATTTTTTATCTCGACTAGGATGTGATATATGTTATATGAATCCTAAAGAGGATATCGTTTATTTATACCCTGAAATAGAAAAGTACTCAACATTACATAAATGCAGCGCCCTTTATCCAGATAAATTTACGATACCTGATTTTATACCTGCACCGTACATAAAACATGCTTCCATCGCCTCAAGGGCGGAGACTGTTTCCCAAGCCACTATACCCAATACTGCACTACCTCTAAATCTGTCCAACACAAAAGAATATAGTTATGAAATGTTGGCGGGACTTTCAATCTCGGTTGTAATGATTAAAGTTTATGATAATCACAATGATAATAATATTTTGGGCTGTGGCTCTGGTGTTGTCATTCATAGCAACGGATATATTTTAACCAATCTGCATGTAGTAACCGGTGGAACTCACTTTTCAGTGATATTCGAAAATGATACCAATGAATATTTTACTAATGAGCTAATTAAATATCATCCGGGATATGACCTAGCTATTATTAGAGTAGATAGAAACTGTTCACCTCTCATTGTTAAAACTGATGGCGATTTGGTACGGGGCCAAAAAATTGTTGCCATTGGCAGCCCATTAGGGTTATTTAATTCTGTTTCCGACGGTATTGTTTCAGGTTTCAGAGATATTAATGAGATACCGATGATACAGTTCACTGCTCCGATTTCTAACGGCAGTTCTGGCGGAGCACTGCTAGACATGTTTGGCAGGCTAGTGGGACTAATTACTGCAGGCTTTGATAAAGGACAAAATATCAACCTTGCAGTACCTTTCCACATAATAAATCAATTTGCAGTTAATTTCATTGAAGTAAACTAACAACGAAAGGCACGAGAGCCTCCAGTGGAGGATTTCGCCGAAGCCGCGATCCCCAAAGAATACTAACCGGCGTAGGATGAGTATCGCCGAGCCACCCGCCCCAAAGGAACACTTCGTGGCGAAGGAAAGCTTTTCACCACGGCAACACATAACTCAGACTCCTGCAGTATGACAAAAGTCGGATGAGACTTTCGCCACATTGCGACTCGTGACACAAACTCCAGCGATGTGGATTCATCTTGAGGTCGATTTCGCGCTTAGATGCTTTCAGCGCTTATCCGCTCCGAATATAGCTACCCAGCTGTGCCTCTGGCGAGACAACTGGTACACCAGGGATTCGTCCATCCCGGTCCTCCGATTTATTTGACGCTTACCTCGTGGCAGCACCTATAACTTCAATCCCCGTACTTAAGAGCAAAAAGCCCTCCAGCTGTTATATCGATATCAAGCATTGTCGTAAACTCTCCTTCATCAAAAAGGATATCCCCTTGCCCTTCGATTTACCACCTTTCATAGGTGGCGTAGGGTTTAACCGTCTTCATATTCGTCGTAGGAACAGGCGGCCACTCTTTGAGCCTTTCGACCATATATTCAGCAAGCCGGCTCGCGTCTTTACTGCATTTTTCTTTTACCGCCAGATCTAGTCT
>NZ_FQXJ01000049.1 GCF_900129935.1 Desulfosporosinus lacus DSM 15449
CAATGGATTGAGCGAGCTTTCCAGCAAAACAAACAGCTCGGGCCGACCGCACAGGCTCTCGGTATCGACATCTCTACTCTTTTGAGAAAATGCAAAAGGTTGGGGATAAGACGAACTGCAACATTAGCGGAAATGCCATGAATAGGCCACTTAGCCTAGGCTGAATTGCCTAGGTCTCCGGCAGCATTGCGACAACATTAAGACGTAGAGAGTTGGCAGAGGAGGCTTTTACTATATTTCTGAATATTCGGTAAATGTGGCACAATTCTTGCTCTAGTATTAAGTCTAGAAGCAGGAAGGGGGTGCCACATTTTTAATACGTTAATGGTACTTAGACAGAATTGAAAAAGCGAATCGGTAAAAAAGTGTTTCTTGTAATGAATGAATTAAGGTATGAGGAGGAGAATTATGAGACCAGTGTATATGGTATCTGGCGGGATTACAAAATTTGCCAAATCCACCCCTAAAAAGGATTTTCGTTATATGGCTAAAGAGTCTTTTGATCAGGCCATGGCGGATATACCAAACTTGACTTTAGACCAGATTGACGGCTCAGTCATCGCCTATTTTTCTGATCACTTTACCCGACAGTTAATGGCAGGGATTATGGTACAAGATTATTTAGGACTTACCCCAAAGCCTTCCAAACGGGTCGAGTCTGGAGGCGCAACGGGAGGAATGGGCTTTCAAACAGCATGGGAGGCTATTGCCAGTGGACGGATGAATGTTTGTGCGGCCGTAGGGTTCGAAACGATGTCCCATGTAAATACCTGGAAGGGGAATGAGTTTATAGCTCTTGCGTCAGATGTTAACTTTGATTACCCAGTTGGAGGTTTTTACACTGGCTATTATGCAATGATGGTCAAACGACATATGCACGAATTCGGCACCACAGAGCGGCAACTTGCGGCAGTCTCAGTTAAAAATCACGGAAACGCACTGCATAATCCTTACGCTCAGTTTCCAGCAGAGCTAACGATTGAAGATGTTCTCAACTCAGAAATGGTGGCTGACCCACTAAAACGTTTGGATATTTGCGTCATGTCAGATGGAGCAGCCACAGCGATCTTGGCCTCGGAAGAGATGGCCTTTAAGTTAACCGACAAACCAATCCTGATATCTGGTGTGGGTACAGGAACAGATGCCATGCGTTTGTCGGATCGTCCTTCCCGCGAAGTTATCCTTCTTAACCATGAAAGAGCAGAGGATTATAAAGGCTTAAAATATCCAGGGGTACATTCTTTTAGGGGAGGTCGAGTTGCAGCGAAAGAAGCCTACAAAATGGCTGGGATCGAAAATCCCATGGAGCAGCTGGATTTCGTAGAGCTTCACGACGCCTTTACCTCTTCAGAAATTCAAACCTATGAAGATTTAGGGTTGTGTAAATATGGAGAAGGTGGAACCTTTGTAGAATCGGGAGCCGCCAATGTCAACGGAAAAATGCCGGTAAATCCTTCAGGAGGACTATTAGCCTGTGGTCATCCGGTGGGTGCAACGGGATTGATGCAATCTGTCTTTGCCCTCTGGCAGCTTCAGGGGACTATTGGTCAACATTTTGGCGGGGATGAAACTTTGCAAATAAAAGGAGCCAAACGAGGTTTGATTCACAGTCATGCAGGGACAGGAACTTATATTACCTGCAGCATTCTCGAGAGGGGGTTCTAACTATGAGTGAAAAGAGTGTTTCAATGCCAGTCAAGATGGACGAAGTCGAACAAGGATGTATTCTTTATAACATAGACCCTATCGTCATGAAATACCACTATGAAGTGGATTACATTCATAGCTATGCACAAGATTCACCTTTTTTTGAGGGTTTAGCTAAAGGAGAGCTCAAAGGAAGTAAATGCACGAAGTGTGGCGGTACCTTTGCGACTCCGCGCAGTCACTGCATGACTTGCGGAGCGGAGACGGAATGGATGCAGCTACCCTTAACAGGGAAAGTGCATACCTATACAACCTGTTACTTTGGAGGGCAAGAGTTTTTGGCAGAAACCCCCTTTACCCTCATTATGGTCGAGTGGCCGGGGGTCGATACCTTGTTTCTATCCCGTCTGATCGGGGTAGCCCCTGCGGATGTTAAGATCGGCATGAATATTCAAGCAAAGTTTAAACGATTAAGTCAGTTCAAACCCACTGACGTCTATTTTGTTCCCGCTTGATAAAAAAATGAAGGGGGTAGGGTAAATGTTTGGTTTAACTGAAGATCAAAAGTCATTGCGTGCCATGGTGCATTCGTTTGCTGATGAGGTTGTAGAGCCTGGGGCAGAGGAACGTGATCGGACGGGTGAATTCCCTCTGGAAATAGTAAAAAAGATGGGGGAACTAGGACTTATAGGTTTGCCATTTCCAGAGGATGTAGGAGGAACCGGTGGAGACACGGTCAGTTATGCTTTAGCCGTTGAGGAGTTGTCCCGGGTATGTGCCTCAACTGGAATTACTTATGCCGCCTTACTATCCTTGGGGATAAGCCCGATTTATTACTTCGGTACTCCTGAGCAAAAGGAAAAATACCTTCCTTCCTTATTTAGTGGCAAGTATTTGGCTGCTTTTGGGTTAACCGAGCCTGGAGCGGGTTCTGATGCAGGTGGTACGAGAACAAGAGCACGTCGAACGGATAAAGGGTGGGTTCTTAATGGCTCGAAATGTTTTATAACTAATGCAAGCTATTCAGGAGTTGTTACAGTAACAGCACTTACCGATCCTTCAAAGGGAACCCGTGGGATAAGTTCCTTTTTGGTAGAACCCGGTACTCCAGGATTCCAGATTAATACGCCTTATGACAAAATGGGCCTCCATGCTTCCAACACTACAGAACTTGTTTTTGAGGATGTAGAAATACCAGCAGGAAATCTTTTAGGTGAAGAAAACAATGGTTTTCGTCAATTCATGAAAATATTAGACGGTGGTAGGATTAGCATAGGGGCAATGGGCGTGGGCATTGCCCAAGGTGCACTAGATAAGTCGTTGAAGTATTCTATGGAGCGTAAGCAATTCGGGCAAACTTTAAGTAGTTTTCAGGCTATCCAATTTAAACTTGCAGACATGGCTACCCAAACTGAGTTGTCACGCCTGATGATCTTACGGGCAGCAAGTCTGAAAGATGCTCATCTGCCTTTTGGTAGAGAATCAGCCATGGGAAAACTCCATGCTTCGGAAACTTCGGTCAAGAACTCGCTCGAGGCTATCCAAATTCACGGTGGATATGGCTATATGAAAGATTATCATGTAGAAAGGTATCTACGTGATGCAAAACTATTGGAAATAGGGGAAGGAACGTCCGAAATTCAGCGCTTAGTTATTTCTAGGGCTTTGGGTTGTCGCTAACAGTACATTATTACCTAACAATTTACCATTTCTACTCTTATGCATAATGCAAATGAATGGGAATTGGCGAACTGAAACATTGGCAGGAATGCAATAAATAAGCAACCTTGCCTGGGCAGAGTTGCCTAAGGTCTCTAGCAACATTGCGATATTATTAAGAGCAAAAAGAGGGCGGACTAGACCTTGCTAATGTTTCAGAATATTCAGTAAACGTGGCACAACTTTTGCTTTATATAAGTCTAGAAGCAGGAAGGGGGTGCCACATTTTTAATGCGTTAATGATACTTAGATAGAATTGACCAAGCGAATCGGTAAAAAAGGTGTTTCTTGTAATGAATGAATTATATGGGGCAGTTTGTTACTGATAATCGCTTCTTTAATCTCCCTGGTTACTTGGTGAGGTTCATTCAAATACTGTCTGGAAGTAACGAAAAAGTTTTCAAGTGTATGACATAGTTGGTAAAGACTCATAGCGGACTTGAATAGGGTGGGGGGATAAATGATCTGGAATCCAGAAATGACGTTTCGAGCTATGATTCGCTCAATTAGTGATGGTATCTATATAACAGATTCCCAAGGAGACTGTCTTGCTCATAATGAAGCTTTCTTGCATATTACGGGGATCCCCATAAATGTCGTGGGACGGAACGTTAGTACTCTGATAGATGACAACTTGATATCAGACTCTGCGACAATTGAGGTTATTCGCTGTGGAAAGCGTGTATCCAAAGTAATTATCTTTCCAAGTGGTTGCGAGGCCTTAGTAACGGGTAATCCAGTCTTTGATAAAGACGGCAAATTGATAAACGTGGTGTGCGAGGTGCGTGATTTAAGTGAACTAAATACATTGAAAGATGAATTAAAGCGTTCTAAACAGCTTAACAAGCAGTACCGGGAGATTCTAAAAAACTATGGCCCTGCTGTGAGCACTGAGGTGGTAACGGTACGCGATCCTAAAATGCAAAGCATGTTAGATGCCTTACCCAGAATCGGTGATTCTGACGCAACGGTGCTGATCAACGGAGAGTCTGGGGTAGGAAAAGGACTGATAGCTTCGTTGATCCATGAGCATAGCAGTCGCAGCACGAAAGGAAAGTTCATAAAGGTGGACTGCAGCGCGATTCCATCGTCATTAATGGAATCAGAATTATTCGGCTATGAGGGGGGAGCGTTCACAGGTGCGAAACGAGAGGGCAAGCCGGGATTGCTGGATCAAGCCAATCACGGCACAGCCTTCATGGATGAGATAGGAGAGTTGCCCCTGTTTCTCCAAGTAAAACTGCTTAGTGTATTACAAGACCATAAAATTCTGCGAGTTGGAGGAACGACGCCTCGGTTGATGGACATCAGGTTTGTATGCGCCACTAATCGAGATTTAGAAAAGATGGTGGATGAGGGGACATTTCGGAAGGACCTCTATTACCGACTAAATGTCATACCTGTTGGAATACCGCCCTTAAGAGAACGGAAAGAGGATATATTTGTATTAACCTTGTCCTTCTTGGACAAATTCTGTAAAAAATATCATCGCAATCTGAGCTTTGTCCCGGAAGCAATGGACTGCTTATATGAATACTCTTGGCCCGGAAATGTGCGTGAACTGGAAAATGTCGTGGAACGATTGGTGGTACTGAGCCAAACGGGTCTCATTGAGAAAGCGGATTTACCGGAGAAGATTCGACAGGCTAGTGAGGTGGTTGTTTTGACCGTTCCCTCGAGTGAAAATAATCGGAAAGTAATTCCGCTGAAAGCGGCAGTGGCGGCAACCGAAAGACAATGGATTGAGCGAGCTTTCCAGCAAAACAAACAGCTCGGGCCGACCGCACAGGCTCTCGGTATCGACATCTCTACTCTTTTGAGAAAATGCAA
>NZ_FQXJ01000027.1 GCF_900129935.1 Desulfosporosinus lacus DSM 15449
GAGCGCTCATTCTTCGCGCTCTCGCTGTCCCCTACCTTACTGAACACTCAGTGTTAAGCATTAGACCGTTCGACTTGCATGTGTTAGGCACGCCGCCAGCGTTCGTCCTGAGCCAGGATCAAACTCTCCAAAAAAAGTTATCTCACTTCAATGAAGAAGATGATTCGCTCATGATTTCTTTTGAAACTCTTTCGAGTCTCTCTCATTGGCTGTCCTTGTTGTTTAGTTTTCAAAGACCATCATTTTCTTTGGCTGTTTAAGGCCAGAATTGCATCTTAGCATTTTCAACTCTCGTTGTCAATAGCTAATTTATTTATCTGATTGGTAAAGTTAGGAGTACTAAATCCCACTTATTCAACCGTTGTCGCGTCTTTGTGGCGCTCAGTTATAATGGCATTATAGCAATATGATGTCAACTAGTATTTCACCTTTTTAAAATTTTATGCTTGCCTCATGCTTTTTTTAAAAAAATTAATTTAAGTAAATGTATCCTAGCCACATCATTACAATATGTATTTTTAAACCGGAGTGTTACAAATATCTTCGAAAGATTATAATAATCCATCGACTCCGTACTATATCATGCACTAGACAACTACTCACAGGTATCGATTTTTCCCAACGTCGATGCCACATGGCTCCTAAGTATTGCCCAGTGAAATATGCTCCTACTAACATAAGATACGTCGATAATTCCCATCCAAGTCCCATCTGTATACGAAGAAACATAATAACTGGAACCGGTAAATGGACGGATAAAAACCACTGAACAGAAAATTTTTTGACATTTTCTCTCCAATAGCCAAATGGGATATTTAATAATATCACCGTCATTAGAATCATACTCAAGCCATCCTCTGCCTCCCTCCATAATAGAAGATCACCTATACGCACAAATCTTTTCTGAAATTATGTTTACGAAACACATTCTTACAATATACATTATGGGATGACTCTTATGAGAGGAGTGTGCTACAGAATGTCCATTCGTCCAATTATACTAATTATTTGTAGGCCCTGGATTTTGGCTGGCATCATAAGCTTGATCATTCTATTTATTGGGGCTGGCTCATTAAAATTAACATCGGCATTTTCTTCAAGTCTCAAAGATAAGGTAATTGTCATTGATCCAGGACATGGAGGGGCTGACCCTGGGGCACAAAATTCGGGGCTCAAGGAAAAAGACATAAATTTAGATATTTCTTTACGCCTGGGAAAGGTCCTAGAGTCCAAAGGATGTAAGGTTATTCTAACCCGCGAAGTAGATATGGATTTTTTCTTGCCAGGGTTTGTCAAAGGGCGCATGGCGAAACGAGCAGAGTTAAACACTAGAATTAAAATCGCCACAGAAAACAACGCTGATCTCTTTATTAGCGTTCACGCCAACAGCTTTCCCCAACGTAATTCTTACGGGATGGAAACCTATTACCACCTAAAATCATCAGCTGGAAAAGCACTAGCAGAAATCATCCATGAAAAACTTACACAGGTTCAACCTGATAATAAGCGAATAGCCAAAGCAGGCGATTATTACATAATTAATCAAGCCGAAATGCCCTCTGTGATTGTAGAAGTAGGTTTCATTTCAAACCCTCGGGAAAGAAAACTACTGCTATCAGAGGATTACCGCAACTTAGTGGCAGATGCCATAGGTACCGGAGTTGAACATTACTTCCAAGCGTTTCCGCAAGGGGTACAGGATAATTCACCAACTGCAGGACAAGAGGGACCTCCCACTATAAGTGAAAATACCTATAAGCTCTACTTTTCAAATGAAAACCTGGATAGTCTTGTTCCTGAGGATCGTCAAATAAACCAATCGGTCTGGACAAAACTTAACCTTTCACAAAAAGCGAGCCTTGTCATGAGCGAACTCATTCAAGGCCCTCTGTCAAGTAAACTAACGCCTACCATAGCTCCAACCACTAAATTACTTTCCGTGACTACTCAAAATGGCCTAGCCACTATCGACTTTAGCAAGGATATCCGGGATGATTTTCCTGGTGGGGCTTCAGGTGAAGACATGGCTATTAAATCAATCATTTGGTCAATGACGCAAATTCCTGGGATTACCAGTGTCCGTATTCTCGTTAATGGTGAATTTGGAGACTCCATTGGAGGACACATCCTCTTAGATCGGACATTTAACTCTCAACTTGATGTTTAAAGCGGTTGCATGTGAAATTTAATTTCATAACGATCGCTTAACCAATTCGCTTTCCATTCATCTAGTAACAGCACCGCATAATTTTCATCTTTATCAATCACAACCGTACTCATACTCGACTCAGTGAGAAGCTTAATGGTTTTTTCATCCTTTTCAACCCACCGTACGATTTCAAAGGGCAGGTGTTGAATACTGACATGTACTCCATATTCCTCACGCAATCTGTACTCCAACACCTCAAACTGCAATTGACCGACAACACCAATGATTGGAGCCTCTACCCCTACATGGAGATCACGGAAAACGTGGATAGCTCCCTCTTCTTGAAGTTCCTGAATTCCTTTAATGAATTGTTTGCGCTTTAAGGCATTCGCAATATTGATGCGGGCAAAGTTTTCAGGACTAAAAAATGGCATGGCTTCAAATTGTAATCCATCCTTTTCGGTAAGCACATCCCCAATTCTCAAAAGTCCGCTGTCATGCACTCCAATAATATCGCCAGCAAACGCTTCATCGAGAATCGTTCGTTCCTGGGCGAACAATTGTTGAGGCTGTGCCAGTCGGAGACGACGATGAGAACGCGTGTGAATAACATTCATTCCCCGTTCATAGCGGCCTGTACAAATACGGATGAAGGCAATTCGGTCTCTATGCTGGGCATTCATATTTGCTTGAATTTTAAAGATATATCCTGAAAAGCTTGGAGTTTCAGGATCCAGATCTCCAATATTTGTGCTTCTTGCTTGAGGTGCAGGGGCTAGTTCTAGGAAATATTGCAGGAAGTTTGGCACACCAAAGTTATTGAGTGCGCTTCCAAAAAATACTGGCGTCACTTCCCCACGATCCACGCGTTCCTGTGAGAAGGTATTTCCGGCCAAGTCTAGAAGATCAATTTCTTCCTTCAGCTGGTTAACCAGGATGTCCCCGATGCCTTCCTGTACCAATGGATCACTGAGCGCACCTGAAACAGGCGGTTTTCCACTGGATCTTGCGCTTCCTTCCATAAAGCGTTCGACCTGCCCAGTCTGACGGTCATAGATCCCCTTAAAATCTTGACCCATACCAATTGGCCAATTCATGGCATAGGATTCAACCCCCAGTACCTTTTCCACTTCATCCATCAGATCTAAAGGATCCTTAGCATTGCGATCAAACTTATTGATAAAGGTAAAAATTGGTATACCTCGTTTTCGACAGACCTGAAAGAGTTTCTTGGTTTGAGTTTCAACCCCTTTGGCAGCGTCAATCAGCATTACGGCGCTATCGGCTGCTGTCAGCGTTCGATAGGTATCTTCACTGAAATCTTGGTGCCCGGGAGTGTCGAGAATGTTAATGACGTATCCTTGATATTTAAATTGAAGGGCACTGGACGTAATGGAAATCCCCCGCTGCCGCTCAAGATCCATCCAGTCCGACGTAGCATATCGTTCTGCTTTTCTGGCTTTGACCGAGCCTGCTTCGCGAATCGCCCCTCCAAAAAGGAGCAACTTTTCAGTTAAGGTTGTTTTCCCTGCATCTGGATGAGAAATAATCGCAAAGGTTTTACGGGAAGAAATTTCTGATTTTAAATCCGTTTGGTTCAATGTTTTTAACTCCTTAACTTAACTTTTGTTATACATTCTATTCGAATTTTTAAATTAGTTTTTAATAGTATAAGTGTTAATTATACACGATATTATGTACATCCTCAATTACTTCCTAATCGTTGTGTTGCTGATCTGTGAAATTATCATCAAACTTGGCTGACGCCAAGCCGCAGGCACCGGCCATGGATGGCCAAGTGTCCCTGTGTCCATGAATGGCGAGAAGGGACCGAAGGCGGCAGCCTAGTGGTACTTTTGCTTAGAAAGAATATAATGCAAGTTTATACTTTTTGATAGTACAAAAAAAGCCCACCCATAGTTTTAGAAGCGAATTCTAACACTTAGGTGGGCTCTTAGTAATATTCAGAGCAATTGGTAAAAACCATTTTAAGAAAGTCAGGTAAATAGATAGATAGATAGTGGAGTTCCTAGCTTAGTGAACGCTTTCTAATAACCGGGCATGCTCAGAAAGCCATTTTTCTGCTGCATAATCTAAAGATAGAGTTCTAATAGTTTCCCAATCGATATCTCTTGTACTTAACACACGTAAGTCATATTCCTTAGAATACTGCCAGCATTCTTGACAGACGATCATCTCAACCCCCGGAAACTCCTCTGATTGCAGGTAGGTTAACATTGAGGCTTCCTCACTTCCGCAACGAATGCAACCAACGCGCTTAGCTGACCATTCATGCCCGCATATGGAACAGTGTACGTATCGATTCCCATTTGGCGGAGATAGAACCGATATACTTGCCAACTCACCACAGATGGGGCACGTCATACTCTGAGTGGGTGCCTTAGAACTATTTGCGACTTCGACTATTGTGTTTCGATACAGTTGCGCAACGCCACAAAGGGCAATCTGTAATCGGCTCAACAGTTCATTGTTCTTCACAGGTTTAAGTGCCATGAATTTGTTCCACGCATCCTGTAACATTGATTCGGATATTAATATATTGCTGACTCTATTCAACCTTTGACAAAGTTCCAGAACCGCCTTTTCTGGCAACTCCTTAATAGGATAGTAGGGAGGTACCTTGGCTGGACTCAGCCTATTGATCCAAAAAGAACCTCGCTCATCCTGCCAACGTTTAACTTCCTCCTTAAGGAGGCAATAGGTTTGAAAGGCGTTGTCCATCATAATTACTCCAATCATTTCAATTTATGCTTCTAGTTGTATATGAGGCGATCTCTCTCTCCTCATACATTCTTCTGCTCATTCATTGACTGTTCTTTCTTTAATCGTTCATACCATTCACGGTGATGAGCGCGTGCAAACTTAGTCGATACATAACCGTTGATCATGCCGGACATAGCCGCTCTCGAGTCTGGGTGTAAAAGTCCTAAATAGATATGCCCGATGGCAGCAGCCGTCATAATAAACATAGAGAGGTCGTGAACTGGATAAGCCCAACGTACCAGAGCAGGGGGGAACGAGGAGGCAAACCACATCACTACGCCGCTAAGAGTAATGAAAACAGTGCCGAAAATTGTGATCAACGAGTTAATTTTCTCTCCTCCGTTATATTTCTCTTGTTCTGGATAGTTGCCATGTCCACCGAAGAATTCTTTAGGAAAGGCACAGACGTGTTGCCAATCTGATTTTTTAAAACTAAAGACAAATTTTAACCATCTCCAATGATATCTCGGATTTCCAACAAAGAACATTAACCCTACTACGACAACAAAAAAGACTGCAGCAATACGGTGAATCAACTGAGCAACCTGTATCCCTCCAAAAATGGCCATTGCCGGTTGAAATGAGGTGCTGAGAACTCCTAGCCCAGTAAAGAGCAAAACAAAGAAGGAAATGGCATGAACCCAATGACTAAGGCGTTCTCCCGCACTAAAACGCAAAACTTTGTCTTCAACAATTCTCTTGGGCATTTGATTTCTTGTTTCCATTTTAAGTGCCATTAGTCTTTCCCTCCTTCTTTATGATCAGAATTACTGTAATTACCCCTAAACAGATTTGCAAAGACCCCAAGGACAACAGCTGCTGCGGCACCACCCACGGCCACAGTGCCAACTGGCCTGATCACATCTTTCCAGAGAGTCAGAGAGAGCGGAACCGTTGGATTAACTGGGAGATCGTATACTTCTGGGCTATCCAATAACAAATAGAGATACGTCGTTCCACCCATTTCCTTTTCTCCATAGAGCTGGGCCTTGGGATGAGTCTTTTGAACCTCAGCAAGACGCTTCTTCGCTTGTGTCAGCACAACGTCACGTTCACCAAAACTTAACGCACCCGGTTGACATGTATTAACACAAGCTGGCAGTAAATTATTCTCTACCCGATCAATACATCCAGTACATTTGTATGATTTCTTCTTGACTTGATCAACCTTAGGAACCCCAAACGGACAGTTTTCAACACAATACCCACAACCAATGCACTTCTCTTGATCGATCACAACGTACCCAGACTCAGTCTTCGTGATCGCATTCGAAGAACAAGCCTTCATACATGAAGGATCGGCACAGTGAAAACATTGCGCCTTGCGCATTAACCAATTCATTTTTTGATCTTCATATTTCTCGACGAAGGTCATATACGTCCAAGTCTTAGTGGTAAAAGCATTCTGAGTCTGATAGCTCGTCAGCAATTGAGTTTTCTCCGCTGGCAGTTCATTCCAGGCCTTACAGGCCACAGAGCAGGCTTTACATCCCGTACACAATGAAGTGTCAATTAAAACCGTTTTCCTCGCCATCAATTTGCCCTCCTTATATCGACTAGGCAAACTTTATACTCTGGAGTACCGGCTCCAGGATCCAATGCAGCAATGGTTATTTCATTAGTACTCGGTCCGGGGCTTAAGCTTGCAAAGCCCCAGCTCCAGGGCATACCGATGGTTTCAGTGTCTTTTCCGTTGACTTTGTAGGACTGCAGTCGATCCGTAACTAAAGCCCTGACGGTGATTTTGCCGCGTGCAGAAGAAACCTCGACCATATCCCCTTCAACAACCTTAATCTTTGCCGCTAGGTTTTTACTGATCTCTGCAAAGGGCTCCGGCATAATTTCATTCAGCCACGGAATATTACGCGTAATTCCCCCGGCACAGAAATGCTCGACCACGCCATAAGTGGTTAGAACATGTGGAAACTTATCTGACTTGCCGATCTGAGTCGATACAACCAAGGCACATGGACTGATTGAAACCTCGGGATGTAAGATATTTGTCGTTGGACTTTCCGTCGGTTCGTAGAATTCCGGAAGCGGTCCATCAACACATATCCCTGCCGGACGAATTCCGATGGCTGGAAGTCCATCAGCGGGGGCTTCCGCAGGCAATCCACTCATGTAAGTAGCGGCAAATAACCGACCCACTCCCTCAGGGTTCATACGGAAACTTAGCTTTCCTTCAGGCGTATCCGGTCCCTTGGTCTTATCGACAAGGTCCCCGCCATCATTTCCTGCCCAAACCTTAGCTGCCTCATCCCACCAAATAAGTTTGCGTTTAGCGTCAACCGGCTGACCCGCTTCATCACAGGAAGCACGGTTATAAAGAATACGAACATTTCCTGGCCAAGCAAAGCTCCAGTCTTTAAACAATCCCAGTCCTGAGGGGTCGGCATTGTTGCGACGTGCCGCCAAGTTCCCGTTCCCTGTAACACCTGCATATATCCAACATCCTGTAGATGCTGTACCAATCGGTGCTTTAAGATAATCCCCTATAGTCGGAAGGAGCTTACCAGTTGTCTCGTCATACCCACTTAGCTCCTGAAGTACTTTCAAAGCGCTTGTATGCTCACCATAGTCCCAACGGGCCTTTAGGATCGGGGCATCCTTGACATCTGTGCTCCCCGCATATAATTTGCGAATTTTCTTAAAGAGGTGATCCAGCATATCGAGGTCCGGTAACGATTCCCCCAGTGGCTCAAGCGCAGCGTCTTTCCACTGAATCCAGCGCGAGGAATTTGACATACTGCCGGCCTTTTCATAGACGAAGGCTGCAGGAAACATGATGACTTCTGTCTTAATATCTGCGGGATTCACCCCCGGTTCACGCCAAAACTGGGCAGTTTCAATCTCGAAAAGGTCTGATACGACTAACATATCAAGTTTGGTTAAAGCTGATCGTACCAGTTGCCGATCCGGAATAGAAACCAGAGAGTTAGATCCGACGTTAAAGAGGAGCTTAAACTGCTCTTTATTCATCATTTCAAAGAGTTTAACCATCGTCGCATTCACAGCGGGATTGGTCTTCGGTAAGAGGCTGAATCCGTAGTCATTATCTTTAGTGGCGTTTTCACCAAACCAAGCCTTAAGTTGAGCAACAATATGTTTTTCAAAAAATGACCCATTGCGTACCAGATAATCACGTAAAGTCTTATCCGTATTGATTGGGTGCGGTAAATAGCCCGGCAAGTTACTGACAAGGTTGGCCATATCTGTTGAACCTTGGACATTTGGTTCTCCACGCAGAGCATTGATGCCGCCTCCGGCTTTTCCGATGTTACCCAACAATAATTGAATGATTGCATAGGCACGAATTCCTTGAACTCCTGTGGTATGTTGAGTCATTCCCAGTGCATAAAGGATACTTGCCGGTTTCCCCTTACAGAAGACGTCCGCGATTTCCTTAATTTTTGCCGCAGGGATGCCTGAGATTTTTTCAGCTGTGTCAAACGTATATCTTGAATAGTGAGCTTTGAGCTTTGAAAACACGCTATCAGGGTCCTCAATACTTTCAGCTTTCAGAGGCTTCTTATCTGGCCCAAGTTGGTAACCCCAGCTTGCAGTGCCATATTTCCTCGTTTTGGCATCATAACCTGAAAAGAGGCCATCTTCTAATTTGTAATCTGTACTGACCTTGAGAAGAGCGTTAGTATAATTTAAAACATATTTCTGATCGTACAATTTTTGTTCAATAATATAATTAATAATAGCGCCTAGATAAGCTATATCCGTTCCCGGACGGATTTGGGCGAAGATGTCTGCCTTAGAGGCTGTACGCGTAAATCGTGGATCGACAACAATTATTTTTGCGCCGTTCTCTTTTGCCCGATTAATCCACTTCATAGCAATCGGATGGTTTTCTGCACAGTTACTTCCGGCAATTAAAAAAACTTCAGCATTTTTTAAATCAGACCAGGAATTTGTCATCGCACCGCGACCAAATGAAGGTGACAAACTTGCCACCGTGGGAGCGTGTCATATCCGGGCCTGGTGTTCATTGTAAGGAGTTCCGATCAGTTGGCAAAATTTCTTAATAAGATACGACTCTTCATTGTCCACTTCAGCAGAACCAAGGAAAGCGATTCCTTCTACACGGTTCACAGTAAGGCTTTCTGTCAGTCCGGTTTTCGCATTGACAATCTGATCGGCGACTTTCCAACTGGCATCCCTGACTTCTTTTGTCTTCTTCGCTACGATGTCCAGGGCCTCTTCCCAAGAAATATCTTCCCACTTATCAGCCCCAGGAGCGCGACGCCTTGGTTTTGTCACCCGGTCCGGTGAATTAGCGACACTCAGTAAACTTGCTGCCTTTGGGCAAAGAGTCCCCTCATTGGTCGGATGATCCGGATCACCCTCTAAGTGAATCAGCTTGCCCTCTTTCACATACAGTAGCATTCCACACCCACCGGAACAGAAGTGGCAGATGCTCGGAATCTTTTTGGTTCCTTCCAGTTTCAACGCATACCCTTTTGCCTCCGCAACGGCAGGATCAAATCCCAAGCCCGCAGCTAAAGCGGCGATGGAAAGTCCTGAAAGTTTAAAGAAACCACGACGAGAAACATCCATCTCTTTTCCTCCCTTAAAATGTTCATATTGTCTGCCTATGACCAAAATTAAATAATTAAGATTATGAAGAATGTTCTGATATTTCGATACATTCTTAGCTTAACTTTCTTTGTGTCTATAGTCACCATTAAGTAAATAAAGAAAATATTCTGTACATAAAGAATACTTGGCTGGCGCCAAGTATCCGAAAATGTGACCGCAAGCGTTCGCCTTAGTTGCTCCAATGCTTCAGCAAATAAATAACATACTTATAACCATTACCCCAGCACTAAAAATTCCCCCTAATTGTTTAGGGGGAAAGAGTTGAGATTAATGAATTTTTTCAATATCTTTTATGCTTAGATTAAGCACTGGATGATACAGTTTTACAGGTCTGCCTACTGTTCCGTATTTTAAATCAGTTGTCAAAGCTCCATATTGTTCTAGAAAATCAAGATATCTTCGAACCGTTACCCTAGTTAGATTCACTCCTTCAGCAACATTTTCAGACGAAACCGGTTCTTTCGTTTCGCTCAAAAAAGAGACAATTTGCTTTAGCGTAAGTTGATTTAATCCCTTTGGCAAGCCTTGTTGATCAATATAGAAATTTTGATTTTTTTTCTCATCTAAGATTATTTCCGGTTCTTCCGTCTGATTAGTCACCAAAGTTATCTTTTCTACTTGTGAGTCTTTTTGCATGGAGACCTTACTCATTTCATCTGCTATATCACCTAGTCGTTCAACCATCTGATTGAACGCAACTGCCAGTTCACCAATCTCTTTAGGACCAGAAACAGCGACTTTTTCAGTCAAGTGTCCAGTCGCCACATCACGAGTTCCGAGGGTGATTTCATGTATTGGACGGATAACAACTCTTTGAATAAAAAACCAAGTCAATAAAACAACGATCACCGTCAAGCCTAAGCCAAGCGATGCAACCCGGATTAATGAATTAACAATAAAGGCCTGGGTGTAACTTCTAGAAATCCCAACATAAAAAATTCCAATAATATCCCCATTACTGTCACGGATAGGCTCATAGGCTGTTTGATATAGCTGTCCGACGACATTCGCTTCACCTAGATAAATCTGTCCATCCTTCAAGACAGTTTGGGCAACTATATCCGACACCTTTGTTCCGACCGCTCTTTCACCATTTACGCTTCTTACTGTTGTAGCAACCCTGGTATCACCTAGAAACAGAGTCACGGTATCGCCCGTCAGCTCTGCTAAATGATCGACAAGTTCAGTGCTGTGAGAGATTTGAATTTCTCCTTTGAAGAGCATACCATCTTTTACATGCCAAGGGCCTGGCGTGCTAAATTCAATAATATCCATGCACGTGGCCAGATCAGTTTTGGCTTTAACAATTGCTGCATCAACTGCACCATGCTTTAAATGCCACCCTAAAACGAAGATTAAACTTGCCGCTAAGACAACTAAGGAACCAAGCATTAGCAAAAGAATCTGATGTTTAAGTGAACGCAATAGCACTCCTCCCTCGGAGATAAATCTTCTTTATTAATTCGTTGTCAAACTATTAAAAACCTTTCTTCTATTATACTATTTATTTATATTCCAAAAATGGAAGGAATTTACCATCTTAATGTTGAATTTGTTAAAAAACAAGTGAGGAATTAGGAGGGTAATTATGTCCTTATTTCGGGTTCTCTATGAAATTCTAAGTCAAAACGGTTGGGAATTTGATTTTGACAACAAGAATGGAATCATCAAACTTGAGATTAGCGGCATAAATACTGATTTTCACGCATTCCTTTTTGTTGATGAAGAACAAGAATCATTACTCTGCAATACTCATATTGATCAAAAAATCCCCCCCTCTAAACGCCTTGAAGTTTGTGATTACATGAGTCGTGTTAACTACGAACTGGTCAATGGTAACTTTGAAATGGATATGGATAACGGGGAGATAAGGTACCGTACATTTCTTGATCTGGCTGACGCTCGCCCTTCGCAAGACCAAGTACTAAACATTGTTTGGAACGGAGTCCTTGGATTTGACACATATTACCCTGGGCTAATGAAGCTCGTCTATGGTGATTACAGCGCAGAGGAGGCAGCCGCCTTTTGCTCTGATGAAGCGTAAAAGGAGTGGTACAAATACCGCTCCTTTTTTATCTGCATTAATTATTCAACTATTTGAAGTAACACTAAATCTAAGAAAACGCAGTCTATTCTGCTATGGGAATAATGTATATAAGAATCATTATATAATGCACGATACTGCCAGCACCAATAAACAAATGAAATATCTCATGAAACCCAAAGCGCTTCGGAAAGAAATCACAGATCTTAGTTGCATATATAATGGCACCTACGGTATAGGTAAGTCCTCCTATTGCCATGAGAATAATTGCACCCATCGGCAAGTTCTTGATAAGTTGCAAGAATGGAACCAACGCAATCCAACCTAACGACAAATAGAAAGCAGAAGATACATATCGAGGTGCATGGATAAACCAAATTTTTAATAACATTCCTATGAAGGCCAAGCCCCAAACAACACTTAGCATTGCCCAACGCCATGCCCCTTCCAGTCCATAGTAAAAAACCGGTGTATAGGAGCCTGCAATTAATAAATATATGGCTATATGATCGACCTTTTTCAAAAGAAGTTCTTTTTGAGGAGTTGTTCGAACCCAATGATAAAGCGAACTGGCACCGTAAAGCAAGATCATACTAACTCCATAAACCGTCATTGTTATAAGCTTAGAGATATTATTCTTACTCAGGATAATTAGGAATACTAGTCCAACAATTGCAGCCACAAACAAAACAAAATGAGTCCAAGTGTTTACCGGTTCCTTCATCTTCAAAACCATTTTGTATCCTCCCAACTATCCAAGTACTACTAAGTACATTCTAATTCTAAACCTTATAATCTATAAAATCAACTAGAATCAAACTTTAGGCCAAACAATTCTGAAAAGGAAAGGTCTCTATATTGTAGAAATAATTACCTGAGTAAGAAATCGTCATAAACACATAATAAGAATGTTCCAGTACACAAACATAAATTTAAAGGAGGGTACCTATCATGGCAGGAGAAAGAAACACTAATACACCCGCAACTAAAGGTGCTTCACAGCAATTGGATCAATTTAAGTATGAAGTAGCAAATGAAATGGGCCTTCAATTAGGTGGCGACCGCACAAGCCGTGAAAACGGTTCGGTTGGTGGTCAAATGACCAAACGCATGATTCAGTTTGCGGAAGAACACCTTAAAGGTGGAACCAAAATCTAACTTCCAATGTTAGTTACTGTTAAGAAGGATATCGAAAGATATCCTTCTTACTATTTTGTTTAAAACAACAAAAATTAAAAGGAGCTTTGAGCTCCTATTTAATCGTTCCGTCTGTTTCTTCAAGGTGTTTTTTCTTCGAAGCTAAATGGGCTTTTACATCTTTAATTTGGTGGGCACTTAACTCTTCAGCATTTTCCAATAAAAACTCTTCATTTTTATGAATGTTCCGGAGGGTCAATTCAATCTTTTTTAAATCCTCATTTTTTGTCTTATTGCCATCATTTCTTGGCATTGTCATCACCTCATAAATAGTTTATCCAAAGATAATTTATTAATCCGAGTTCTCTTCTTGAAAGGCTTCTCGAAGAATTAAATCTATTCTATGGGATCACTTGATAGTTAGTGGATGATCTAATCCAGAATGACAGTGTAGCTCATATGGGTAACTAGAATTATAAAAACCTGTATCTTCTATTAAAACAATAAAAGATACAGGCAACCAGTGTCTTAAGCTAAATTTTACTTGTAATTTGAGGCTCAGTCTTCAACGGAATATCCAGCATCCACTACAGCTTTAACAAGATTCGCACGTTCTGCATTTCCAGTTATGACAGCTTCTTTGCTCGCGAGATCGACTTTGACACTTTCAACGCCGCTTACCCCTTGCAGTGCTTTTTCAGCTCTCATTTTACAATGGTTACAGGTCATACCCTCAATTTTCAGGACGGTTTGGCTCATTTTTTCTCACCTCCCAGTTCAGAAGTCAGAGATCAGAGGCCAGAAGCCAGATGACAGTTAACTTCCGCAAAGATATAAGCATAGATTACCCTGATAAGGTTCAACTCAATTTTTTAATGACCAGTTACCTAAAAGTATTATTCAAAATTGAGTTATATCTTTATCCTCTTAAGTGCCCAGTAATGTACTTTCAGAGGAAAAATTACTCTAAATGCCATACTTCCTACTATAATTCTTAATTCTAAGCAACTAGCTTTTTATCATAGTTTTTCAACAGGAGAGAACTGGTTACTACGGACACTGACGAGAAAGCCATGGCCAGCCCTGCCCACTCGGGCGGTAATAGTTGTCCGGTTAAAGGATAGAGGACGCCTGCGGCAATCGGGATACCAATGACATTATAAATCAAAGCCCAGAATAGATTTTGCTTGATTTTACGAAGTGTTTTTCGCCCTAATCGAATCGCCCGTTCTACATCAAGCAGGTCATTGCGAACCAGCACCACATCCCCGGTTTCCTTGGCCACATCAGTCCCTGATCCGATGGCAATTCCAATATCGGCTTGAGCTAAGGCCGGAGCATCATTAATTCCATCTCCAACCATCGCCACCTTAAAGCCTTGGTCTTGATACTTTTTAATAATGCTGATCTTATCTTGTGGTAAGATTTCGGCAATCACCTCATCAATTCCGACCTGCTCACCGACAACAGCGGCGACTTTTTTATTGTCTCCAGTGATCATGAACGTCTTCAAGCCCAACTGATGTAGCCTTTTAATAGCCTCTTTCGTACTCTCTTTAACCACATCGGCCAGCGCGATTAGCCCGATTACTTGTCCACCTAAGGCTATAAAACTAGTCGTTCTGCCCGATTCGGCCAAACGCTGAAAGTCACGCTCTGACTCATTGACGTCTATCTTGTACTTATGCATCAGTTTAATATTTCCGATTAGTAAAGTTTGCCCTTCATAGGTACAGATAACGCCATAGCCAGCCTCTTCATGATAATTCTCGACCTCTTGAATTGCCAGCAGTTCCTTCTTTCCCTCTGCAACGACCGCCTGAGCCAAGGGATGAATCGAAGGATTCTCCCCTGCTGCAGCAATTTTCAGGACATTTTGTCTCGAATAATCCGCATAGGGTATGATATCCGTCACTTCGGGAGTTCCCTTAGTTAGTGTCCCCGTTTTATCGAACCCAATGGCTTGCAAATGAGCTATCCCTTCCAGAACTGCTGCAGATTTAAAGAGGATTCCTCTATTTAGCCCTACCCCACTGCCAACCATAATTGCCGTAGGAGTCGCTAACCCCAAAGCACAGGGACAAGCGATCACTAACACTGCAATGGCAGCCGTAAAGGCAAAAACAAACGTACTGTCAAGTACAACGTACCAAATCAAATAGGTGATAACCGAGATGGCAACTACTGTTGGCACAAAATAATTAGAAATCTTATCTGCCAGTCTCTGAATTGGAGGCTTTACTCCCTGAGCATCCTCGACCATTTTAATAATTCCCGAAAGAACGGTATCCTTACCCGTTTTAGTCGTTTTAACCTTGATACTTCCTGAACGATTTATGGTAGCCCCAATTACAGGGTCCCCAATTCCTTTGTCGACAGGAATGGATTCCCCAGTCAGCATTGCCTCATCAATGCTCGCTGATCCTTCGATAATCTCACCATCCACCGGTATTCTTTCTCCGGATTTAACAATGGTAATATCCCCAATTTTCAGATCTGTCGCAGCAACTTCCTGAACTTCACCACCGACCCATAGATGTGCTTTATCAGCCTGTAACTCCAACAGCTTTTTTAAGGCCTGACCTGCTCGCCCTTTTGCTTTGGCCTCAAGATATTTTCCAAAGCGTACAAATGTGATCAACAATGCCGACGTATCAAAAAAGTTAGGCCCTTCGAAAAAAATTGAGGGGATAAACATATGAAGGGTTGTCATTAGACTATATCCATAAGCGGCTGTAATCCCAATCGCAACTAAGACGTCCATATTAGCTGAGCGGTTTTTCAAAGCATGGTAAGCACCGCGATAAAAGGTCCAACCAGCTGTGAACTGGACGATAGTTGCAAGGATAAGCATTGTATACATTAGGGATCTTGACATGGGCAGGAACATAATTGGCATTATAGGCAAGGAAAGAATCGCACTGAAGATGAGCCAATTTCGTTGTCTAATGGCCGTACGATCATCTTGATTCTCGTCCTCATTGGCGATGGGGGTATACCCTGCATCACGAACCTGCTCGAAAATCTCCTTCATATTCACAACACCGGGATCAAACTCTACAGTCACTGTTTCACTCGCCAAATTAACGGCAACGTTCTGGACTCCCTGAGTTCCCTTAAGTTTTTTTTCAATCGCCAAAGCACAATTTGCACAGGTCATTCCGCCAACTTTAAATTGTTGCTTTCCATCGTCTGCACTCTGTGCGCCATACCCAAGATCTTTGATCTTCGTCAAGAGATCGTTTTCTTTAACCACGTCAGGGTCCATTTCCACTGTAAGTTTTTCAGTGGCAAAATTAACTGCGACTGATTTAACCCCCGGCATAGATTTAAGACCTTTTTCAATGGTCAAAGCACAATTTGCACAGGTCATGCCACTGATCTTGAAAAGTTGTTTTTGCTCCGCCTTGGAGGACATCCCCACTGTTTCATTAAGCTCTTCAGTATCTTCTGCTCTTGCCAATTCTTGTTCTTCTATCTGCTCCGAACTCACTTGATCGTCCAAACCAACGGCCATGTTTTCTAATGAATAACCAGCCTTTTCAATTTCCTGCTTAACATCCGACAAATTGACCTGAGCAGGGTCCCAAGTAAAAGTAGCCTTTGAATCTTCCAGTGATACCTGAACCTGTTCTACACTGGGGAACTTTTCTAGAATCTTAGTGACATGGTTAACACAATGCTGGCAGCTCATTCCATATACAGGAATCTCTTTATTCTCACGTTTTGCTTGTTCCATCATTTTAATCCTCCAAACTAAGATCCCAGTACTACCGAATCATGCGAAATATGGTCTTTAATACCTCATCAACAACCTGATCGTCATCCCCTTGGAGTCTCTCTTTAACACATGATTTCATATGCTTTTCTAGGAGTAATCGAGAAGCTCCATCCAGGGCAGATTGAGCGGAGGAGATCTGATTTAAAATATCATCACAGTAAACATGACGTTCAATCATCCCTTTAATACCACGAATTTGACCCTCAATTCGATTCATTCTAGTTACAAGTTCTTTGATTGTTTTATCGTCATGATGACTCTTTCGTTCATCTTGCTCCGTCACTTCACTCTCACAGACCGAACACTTGTGTATCTGCTTTTCTTCGGATTTCATCTTAATCACCTCTGTTTATATAGTATACCCCCCTATACCATATGTCAATTGAGAAATATTCATAGCTCATAGAATAAGTCATTATTAACACCTTTCCCAATTAGCTGTATACTATCCTCATTAACATCATTGAAGTTTTTATAAGAGCATTTTTTCTTAAAAAAGAAAGTGCTCAGCTAAGCTATATTATTTAATATTGCTCAACTGAAACACCTCAATTAGAAATTCTATATTCTATTTTGTTTAAACTTCACGAAAATGCAATCCCTTTTCTGTCCAATTCAAATCGAACAGCGTTAGCTATTTTTCCTGAAGAAATTAACTCCTTAGCCAGATTAAGCTCCATATACATGACACGATCTTCTTCAAGTGCAGCTACCTTAGACCTAACGAGCCGGTAAGCACCTTCACTTCCCTTGCCAAGTTGAAGTTCTTCTTTGCCGGTTCTGAGATCCAGACCTTGACAGGCTGCTAATAATTCCATCCCCAATACATGCCCTGTGTTTTCTATGATACTTCGGGCCTTGCGGGCTGCAATCGTTCCCATACTTACATGATCTTCCTGGTTTGCGGAGGAGGGGATCGAGTCCACACTGGCGGGATGGGCTAAAACCTTATTTTCCGAAACTAAGGAGGCGGCAGAATACTGCACGATCATAAATCCTGAATTCAAACCTCCGTTGGGGGTTAAAAATGCAGGAAGTCCGCTTAGGTTTGGATTAACCAAACGCTCTAAACGTCGTTCTGCGATATTGGCCAGCTCTGCCATTGCTATGCCAAGAAAGTCCATCGCCAAGGCAATAGGTTGACCATGGAAATTTCCACCCGAGAGAACTGCGCTTTCTTCCGGGAAGATTAATGGATTATCCGTGGCCGAATTGATCTCGGTTTCTACGACTTTTTTTACGTAGGCAACTGCATCTCCAGAAGGGCCATGGACTTGGGCAATACAGCGAAGTGCATAGGCATCCTGCACTCTGGGATGTTGTTCATTTGCTACGAAAGTACTTCCCTCTGTCAACTGGCGAATTTTTTTTGCAACGTCGTTTTGCCCCTTGTGAGGACGTACTGCATGAATTTTTGGATCAAAGGCATCAAGAATCCCCTCCAGCGCTTCGAGAGACAAGGCAGCTGTAATATTTGCTGACTCACATAAGATCTCAGCATCCCAGACAGCCAAAGCCGCAATTGCTGTCATAACCTGTGTTCCATTAATAAGGGCCAAACCCTCTTTTCCTTCCAGAACTACAGGCTCTATCCCGGCTTGCGCAAGGGCCTCCCGCCCATTCATGCGACGCTCTTTATAAAACGCTTCCCCTTCACCCAGTAAAACCAAAACCATATGGGACAAAGGGGCTAAATCTCCACTTGCGCCGAGCGATCCTTTCTCTGGTACGACAGGAACAATTCCAGCATTCAGCACATTAATCAATGTCTGGAGAGTTGAAAGTCGAATGCCTGAAAAACCTTTTGCTAAGGCATTTGCCCGAAGAAGTAAAATCCCCCTTACAACTTCCGGTGCTAGGGGTTCCCCTACACCCGTTGCATGGCTCATAATAAGGTTGCGTTGTAACTTTTTGGCATCATCTTTGGAAATTAGGACATCGCTAAATTTACCGAAGCCAGTAGTGATTCCATAGACGGTTTGATTTCCTTCGATTAATTGATCTACATACTCTCTGGATTTCAGAACTCTTTCCTTGGCTGTAGGGTGCAATTCCACCTTAGCGGCATACCGTGCAACCGCAACCACTTGCTCTAACGTAAGGGTTTCTCCATCCAAAGTGACTTTAGATTTTTCTGCTAAAACAACGCTCATGTTTTGTCCTCCTTTTAGAGCAATGAAAAAAGAGGATTAAGCTATAGACTTTCGTCTACAGCTTAGCCCTCAAACATCTAATAACTCTGAGCATACTCTATTTTATTGCAACTTTCTAAAATAAATACGTTAATGCAAGTTCAAACCTTTTACAGATGGTTTATTCCTAAACCACAAACCTCATGTTCATGCCCTTTAATAGGGGCACCAATCATTCCGTACATGCTGACAGCAATCCAGAGGTCATCTAAATCCTCCAGTATACGCGGCCCTTTGACAATTGCAAAGCGTAGTCCGACTGTGCGTAAAATATTTCCCAGCTGAAGCGGTCCCCGTCCTAACCCTTGCAGAGCATCAAGAATGGCATGATAAAGGGCATGTTGCGAGCGATAACTATCATCGGTTAGCCCCCCGCGTTTGGCTGCTGTTTCAACTGCCGCAATGATCTTTTGGACATCCATAGAGCCAACCTTACCGGTCACGACATCAAAGCCCTTTTCTCGAGCACGCGAAACATAGTCGTCAGTTTCATTTCCTTCAGCCATCGCAATTAGTAAGGCCGTTTTGCCAATAGATGAACAATGTATCATAATTGCCCCCTAATTAAAACGTGACTTTTCTTTTATCTCTTTTATCTATGTCAAGCCTCCGATTACTTCCTGATCGTACAGCTGACCCTACTCTTATCATAGACGAGAAACGCGCATCATTCAACAAAAATTTTCACTCGGGTTAATAATTTAAACCCCTGGGGCTGGCATATCTGGACCTAGACATATCTCCTTGTATTATAGAAATATTTTAAATACTCATCATGAAATGTTTCTTTCAAATGCTTTTCTTCTTGTACTATTAAGTGATGAATCGCCCAAATATTGAGGACGGCTATACCTAATGTTAAAATGTTGGGGTAAGTAACAAAAAGTCCGATAAACATCAAGTCAAATCCTACAAAAGCAGGATTTCTTGTTAACTGATAGATTCCATCAGTTACAAGAGATGATTGGGTACTTTTATCAATACCTACACGCCAAGACGTTTTCATCGAGATCATTGCCACAATGAAAATTGGTAAACCCAATGCCATGATCAGAATTCCTAAACCGCTCAAATAATCATTTCTAGCTAAAGGAACGATCCAGGAAGAAATAGCAGGTTCAAATAGGGAGAGTAAAAACCACATTCCCCCCCATATAAACGTTGTAGATTTTACAAATACTTCAGTTCTTCTTATTTGAGAATCGGTTTTACCTTTTGTGAGGACATTGGCCTGTATTTTATGCTTTTTCTTTAGAATCATTAATTTTGCCAAATAAGAGAAAAGAAATATTAGAAATAAGAGTAAAGATAGACTATTCTTTATATCCGACACAGGCTTATTCCTCCATAAAGTGAACTCGTTTAATCAAAGATGACATTGCCTCTTCACCCACTTCGCAAAAAGTTTATGGGTGAATAATTGGCGAAGGGCTGGTATACCGCCTCACACGAGTTGCATTCAATACTGCTAAAAGGGCTACCCCAACATCAGCAAACACCGCTTCCCACATAGTGGCAATTCCTAGTGCTCCTAAGAAAACAAAGCCTAGTTTAATCCCTAAAGCAAAGAAAATGTTCTGCCAAATGATCTTCTTTGTAAAACCAGCGATATTAATCGCAGTAAGGAGTTTTGCCGGTTGGTCTTCCATGAGTACCACATCTGCGGCTTCGATTGCTGCATCTGATCCCAATCCACCCATAGCTATTCCTACATCTGCACGTGTAAGAACTGGAGCGTCATTAATTCCGTCCCCTACAAAGATAACCTTCTCATTACTGCCTTTTTCGGCCATCAGACTTTCTAACCAAGCAACCTTATCTTGGGGCATTAAATCCGCATGGAATTCTGAAACCCCTAAATCATCCGCCACGCTTTGGGCTACCGCCTGAAGATCTCCTGTCAACATGACAGTTTTAATTCCTGAGTTCTCTAAAGCTTGAATGGTTTCCTTGGCCCCAAGCTTTAGACGATCAGCAATAAGAATATACCCCGCATATTCCCCTGAAACCGCTATATGAACTAGAGTCCCAGCTTGCCCATAGTTCTCAGTATCGGGAATCCGAATACCGGCTTCCTTCAATAGAACGGCCTTTCCTACTAAAACGTCATACCCTTTGATTTTTGCTTGGACTCCTTTTCCGCTTATTTCCTGGTAGTCCTCAACGATCCCTGGTTCAAGGGGTAATCCGTAACTATCACGAATCGATTGGGCAATTGGATGACTGGAATGGATTTCCGCTGCCGCCGCAATCTCCATGAGAAACTCAGAGCTATATCCTGTCGCCGGGCTTAGTTTTACAACTTGGAAGACTCCTTGGGTTAGCGTCCCTGTTTTATCAAAAACAACCGTCTTAACCTTGGTCAGCGCTTCAAGGAAGTTCGCCCCCTTAACTAGAATACCCTGTCGTGATGCTCCTCCGATACCGCCAAAATACCCTAAAGGAACCGAGATTACTAAGGCACAAGGACAGGAAATCACAAGAATTGTTAAGGCACGATATATCCATTCACTGAACGACCCTGCCCCAAGAAGGGGGGGAATTACCGCAATTCCCAAAGCGATTAACACCACTGCCGGTGTGTAATAACGAGAAAATGTAGTAATAAACTTCTCTGTGGGTGCTTTACGAGAGCTGGCGTTTTCCACAAGGTCCAGGATTTTTTGCACAGAAGACTCAGCATAGGGTCGAGTAACTCGAACTGTGAGCACACCACTTGAATTGACCATCCCAGACAAAATCGTATCTCCTGCTCCAATATTCCTTGGAACTGATTCTCCAGTCAAGGCTGAAGTGTCCACAAATGATGAACCTTGAACAACTTCCCCGTCCAGTGGAACCTTTTCACCCGGACGAACTAAAATTGTTTGCCCAACTTGAACATCTTCAGGGGCGACCTTGAGAACCTCTAATTGATGAACGAGGTTTGCATAATCTGGCCTAATATCCATTAGGGCTTGGATTGAGTGTCGAGAACGGTTCACCGCCAAGTCCTGAATATACTCGCCAACTGTATAAAACAACATAACCCCAACTGCTTCCGGCAATTGATTAATGGCAATTGCTCCGATCGTGCCTATAGACATCAGGAAATTTTCATCAAACAATGCCCCTTTAGTAATATTTCTCAGGGCTGTATATAAAACTTCATATCCGACCAGAACGTAAGCGGTTAAAAAAATCGCATATTCTAAGACCCAAAAGAGATTGAACCCAAGTATTGGTAATAGCAGTCCTATAGCAAGCAAAACGCTTGCAACAACCATACGAATTTTTTGCCACTGACCATCTGCGGAGCTTTCCTCTTGTTGCAGGCTCTTACCTAGTTGGTTTACTGGTTTTAATATTACGCCTGGCTCAATTCGATCAATAATACCTTGGGCAACCTCAACGGCTGTTAAAGGCAGATAGACCGTCTGGGTAGCAAAATTTAAGGAGGTTTCTCCAATCGTTTCTTCAGAGCAAAAGGCTCTTTCAATTTTTAGTGCACAATTTGCACAACTTAAACCTTCTAAACGGTACTTAATCCGTTCTTGACTATGTTGTTCTAGACTCATTCTTTTCTCCTCCAAACCAAATATCTTAAATTGTTAGCTGCTGCGATGTCGAGGTTCGAAGTCACAGTTTAAATATCGCTCTGCCAAATGTCAGTAAGTTTCCTTACGCCCCTCTGAAATGTGCTCCAGGCCTTCACGGTAAAGTGCCATAACGTGGTCGTCATCTAAAGAGTAATAAACCATTTTTCCTTCCCTGCGATACTTTACAAGATTGTCACTCCGAAGAACACGCAATTGATGGGAGGTAGCCGATTGACTCAGTCCCAAAAGTTCCGCTAAGTCACAGACACAGAATTCGTTTTTTGCTAAGGCGTCCATGATTCGTACCCGTGTAGGATCTCCAAGAGTCTTAAATAAATCAGCTAAATGATGGGCCTGTCCCCCTGGGATGAGTGTTTTACGAACTGATTCGATCAAATCAGTATGGACACATAAGATTTCACACACTGGGCTATCTGAGGACTGTGTTCTAGATTCCGAAAGGCGATTCTCCGGTTCCTCCGTATTTCTAGCCATGGTAAAGCATCTCCTTATATATGATTATATGTTCATATGTATATTATACCGAATAACTATTTTTTATCAATCCTTTTACCTCGGGATTTCAGATTAATTTTAAGACTTCAGGATGTTCTTCATAAAATAAAGACAGTACCGCATATGATATGTTCCTGAAGAATTTGATAACCACTGAGATTAGAAAATTAAATAAAATTAAGCTGCCAAAACCCAATGAAAAATCGAGCAATAGCAGCTTAACTAGTTTTTATGGAAACTTTTTTTTGCAGAATTCAATTAGTACTTATAGCATTTTTATCTGTAGGAAGTTATAAAAGCACTAAACAGACTTCTAATATCATATTGATACTGATTGATGGGACTAATCTCCTTATTGATTCCAAACAATTTGTAGACAGCAATCCTTGCCGAACGTATAGAGTATTCTTCAGTGAAGACAACATCATCCGGTATTTCGCAAAATTGACCGACAAAGGCCAAATTGGTCGACCCTTCAGGAATGATTTGCGGTCTGTCTCCAATGGCTCTGGGCATGAATTGAGACGTGATAAATGGCATCATACAAGGTATACAAATAGCTGATTTTAAGATCGCTTCATGATCGTTCTCAAATTTCAGATGATATAGCAGCTCAGTTAGAATCTCCTCACCAGTGCATTCACTCATCTTTTTCTTAACATAATTCCCAACATTGTCAGGATATAGCCCATACCCCCAAAACACCTTGACCTTTCCAGGCTGGTTTAAAAAGTGGGGTTGATAGGCCAGTACGATAGACATCAGCCAATTGGAATCTTTAAAGGTAACCAGAGCTCCTGAGCCCGCCTTATTACGAGAAAATTCCTCCATCAAGTCAAAGAATCCGGAATCTTGACATGTGACTGTGAAAGATTCCCACTTTGAGCCGGCGATATCGTTATCAAAAGAAGCTGGGTTTCCTAAACTCGGCTTTTTCTTAGCGATTGTATCCCACAATTTCCAAGAGTTCCCCTTACCGTTCAGAACAGGCACTTCAGTCATCGACCCCAAGCTGTAGCCATCCGTCATGGATCCGTTTGTGACGATAACCCGGTCTCCTTCATTAAGCTCGATCAATCCTGTAACATCGTCTTTAGTATAATGAATTGCAGTTACGGTAATACCATCTGAATCTTTAAAGTCCAGATCTGTCACAGTACATTTCATTTCAAAATCAACTTCGTGCTGATCTAAATATTTTTTTATTGGCAGAATGATTGAATCATATTGATTATACGGGGTTCTCGTGACCCCTTCTAAAGTCTGAATCCTTGGGAACTCATGCATAAAACGAATCATATAGCGTTTTAATTCGACCGCACTGTGCCAAGGTTGAAAAGCGAAGGTAGTCGCCCACATATACCAGAAGTTGGTCTCAAAGAAATGATTGCTAAACCAATCACTAATTCTCGCCTTACCCATCTTTTCCTCAGGGGTAATAATTAGTTTGGCCATAGCTAGGCGATCACTAAGATCAAACCCCATTGACATAACATCTTCTATCTCACCGTCTTTGTTAACCAGCCGAGCCTTAGCATGAGTCGGATGTGCCCTGTCGAATTCCAAAATTTCGGTTCTCACCGATCGATTTGCATCATCCAGAGAGGGTATAGAACTTAATAACTCCCAAGTGTTCTCATAAGTTTCGTCATTGAGCATTCTTCCGCCGCGAATAACATATCCCTGCTCGGAATCTCCAGCCCCATCATTGCTTCCGCCGATAATTTTCATTTCTTCGATAATATGAATATTCTTGCCCGGAAAAGCGCAATCCCGAATCAAATAAACCGCACCGGCCAGAGAAGCTAACCCGCCACCAACAAAATAAACCTGTTCTTTTTCATATTTCATTATACCTGACCTCCATCATTTTGTTTTTGATCTTCTTTCGATCCGACACTTTATTTATAACCTTTTGAAACCCAAATGAATATGAACATAATACTCGAAGTGTTTAATTTTTTTACATTGCAAAGAATTTGTATAGTTTTTTATATTAGTTCTAAAGAAAACGTGCAAATGCTTAAAACAAATTCAAAAAAAAACCTACAGACGAAAACACTCTCTCAAGTGTCAAGTCTATAGGTTCTGATTAAATCACCATCTTTGTTATAACTAATTACTGCTTTTTTCGTATCGTTTTAGTGCGCTGGCAAAATTCCCCTCCACCAGTTCGCTTAGTTTTTCTACGATAACTTCAGGTTTTTCCCTCATATCTGTTTTCATCCATTGAATCACCAACCCGATAAAAGCCAGTGTATAGAAATCTGCTATGAACTTCTTATCCTCGTCCTTAACCTTCATGTCTTTAGATACTTCATTGACCACACCCATTAGTAATTCAAACGAAACCGAATGTAGAAAGGAGTCTAGATGATCTCGTCCTAAAGATTTTAAGGTATTTAGGCAAAAAGCCTTATTCTTCTCGATATAAAGGAAGATTTTTAAAAACCCATCCTCCCAAGTCGTATAAGTCTTGTAGTTGGCTATACTCTCTACCGCTTCTGTTGTATAGATCCAACCTAACAAATCAAAAATATCCTGAAAATGATAGTAGAAGGTTTGACGATTAAGCTCGCAATCATCAACAATTTCTTGAACCGTAATCTTGTTCAGGGGGACCTTTTCCATCAAACGCTTTAAAGAGGTTGCCAGCGCTTTTTTGGTCAATGATGACCTTGGCATTCTTCTTCCACCTTTTTATAAGTATATTTAGCCACACTCGCCTATGACTTGCAAAAGAGATAGCGATTAGTACATCTCAATTATAGCATAATCAAGTAGTCTTCCTGGCTATGTTCCCCTTTACTTTTGCTAATTTTAGGATCTTTTAAAATATGAAACTTTTATCTTATTAGGTAGAATGTATCTTCGGGACGCTGTCATTCCCGGTATAATCAAAGTGGTATAAAGGTTTAGAAAAAAAGCCATTGATTCATCACAAGATGAATCAATGGCTTTTTTTCTAATTATTCCTTCTTAACACTCATCAATGTCTCAGGGATTTAGCGTAAGCCTCCACCGGAGACTTACGCCACTTAAGAATCGATGTGTATAGCTAAGCCGAGATCTACTGTACTTGATACATACCTTGGCTTTGCATATATTGAAAAATTCCTTCGCCATGTTGCTGTTCTTCTTTTTGAATATGATTGAGTACTTGTCGTACATTAGTATCCCTAAATTCAAACACCGCAGTATCATAGGCACCTGATACATATTTTTCTGTCATTAACATGTCTTTACAGAGTTTAGCATCTTCTTGGTTATAATTTCCTTGAACTGTCGAGGTCGTTTGGGCTTGATTTCCAGCGGTTTGCTGTTGGCCCTGAGCTTGTTGACCTTGCCCTTGTTGCCCCCCCATACTAGGCACTTGTCCGATTAATAACTGATTGATCGTATTCAGGTGTTCTTGCTCCTGTGCTGAATAAGAATTAAAGAGCTGTTTCAATTGAGCATCTTGAGCTTGATTAGCATATTTAGTGTATTTATCGACACAGGTCTCCTCGTGAGTTCTTTGGTCCATCAAAAGCGTTTTTTCCTTTTGTGATAATTGAATTGGCAATATAAAGCACCTCCTTATTTCTGCTTTATATTGTTTTCATTATTCTCGATTCTATGCATGCCTTTATCGATTTGATTTTACAGGGCCCTATATCTTAAATCTATCGACTGCATTCTGAAGCTGACTAGCGTTTTGAGCTAGAGATTGGGCTGTTGTTGCAACAATTTGCATAGATGCCGCGACTTCCTTAGTTGACCCCTCGATAGTTTCAGCTTTTATCACCGACTCATCAGAAACCTGCTTAACTCTATCTACATAGAGGTTTATTTCTTCCATACTTCCAAGCATTTGCTCGCTTGAGGCGGCTATATCAGAAATATTGCTAGAAACATCCTTAGTCGAATCTGTAATAACAGTTAAAGCTTCTTGAGCCTCATGAATCGTTGCCACACTTTCTTTGACTTTAGCATCTGTCAGCATCATTCCTTGAACTGCATGATGAACGCTCTGTTGAATAAGAGTCGTTATTTCCGTAACATCTCGTGTTGAAGAGGCTACATTTTCTGCCAGTATACGAATTTCATCGGCGACTACGGCAAAACCCTTTCCATGTTCCCCAGCTCGTGCAGCTTCAATTGCAGCATTAAGCGCCAAAAGATTAGTTTGTCTTGCTACTTGGGCAATCGTTTCTGTGATCGAACCAATGCGATTCGATTGCTCAGCAAGTTCCTCAATTAACTGCACAGATTTGTTCACTGCTCTATTTGTTTCTTCCATAGTGGTTACGATGAAGGAAAGCTTGGCTAACCCATCATTCGAATGTTTTTCGGATTTTACCGCTTCGAGGGAAACAGATTGAGCTCTTTCAGCGATCATTTGAGAGGCTTTTTCAAGTTCTGTAACCATAACCTTCATCTGTTGCTGTATTCGCGCCTGATCTCGGGTCTCTGAGGCCATATGAGAAGTATAATCAGCGACACTGCTGTTCGTAGCCGTTACCTCCTCAGAGCTTGCTGATAATTCTTCCGCCGAAACAACCCAGGCCTTCGACATCATGCCTATCTCCCTTATAATACCTCCAAAGTTATCCATCATATGGTTGAATGCCTGCGCTAATTCTGCGACATCGCTCTTTTTTAAAACACTGATTCTTTGTGTTAAATCCCCTTGAGCTACCTTAACAATTCTTTCTTGCATCATATAGATGGGTTTTAGAAAGCTCACATACTTTTTTAAGGAAGTAAAAATCCCTGTTAGGATGCCTGATAGTAAAAACAAAAGAAATAAAGAAATCGAATGTGACCGATCAAGTTCCATGACATAAATAATTACAAGTCCCATTGCTGCTACCATAGGAATAACCGTCAATAATGTTTGACTTATATACTTGACCAAACTGATCGTTTGCTTCTTTTCTTCAAAAGTCCCATCCCTAACTTCCATTTAAATGCCTCCCTTCTCATGGCCCCAATATACTTGTTGAATCACAAGGTCAGCCTACCCGGCTTTTTAACTGCTCCCATCCATAAATATAGTGTAATTGTATAAAAAGTACTCCCGGATGGATCTTTTGATTGCCCTTTGAGGCGCTCAAATAAACGCTCTCAGCTGGACGATGCTTAGTCTTCTGATGATACAATTTCTCTCTAATTTCTTGACATCGTGCAATTAAATTTTCACTTGGTAAACCATGCCCCGGTAAATACATCTTGGTCTGCAGGGCCTCAATTCTATTTAAACTTTCTAGATAACTCGGCATGCCGCTCATCACATGCCCCTCTTCTTCCCAGATGCCCGGATAGGGAATCTCATCTGGGAGCAACATATCTCCGGAAAAGAGTAAAGAATCTTTCTCATTATAAAAAGAGAGATGTCCTGCCGTATGACCTGGTGTCGGAATAGCACGCAACAGATTATCTCCTGCCATAACAGTCTGTTCTGGTTCGATTAATGTGACCTGATCAGGTAAGGCTGTTAAGTATTGCAGTCGTTTATATATCTTTAGCATTCCTGGGATTTCCATTTCTGGCACACCCCATTCTTGGGTTGCCCATTGATTAAGACTGGAGAAGGCTTGCCCATGTACAAAACTTGTCCACTCTTGGTAATCCCGTGATCCTATAAATACTTTTGCTCCTTCTTGAGCAAAAGTATTTGCTGCTCCTGAATGGTCAACATGCCAGTGCGAAACCAGGACCTGTTCCAGCCTTTTTATCCCTACCTTTTTCATTCCTTCATGAACTGCTTCGATTACTTCCGGGGTATTAGTTCCTGTATCTAATAAGGTAGGAATTTCTCCATCAAATAGGTATAAGTTAACTGCTTCCACATTGATGGGGACAGGAATTTTCAGCATATAAACATTATTAGATACTTCCTGTATGTCAATCATATATAAAACCCCTCCCAGAAATGAATGAGTATTCACCCTTGTTATATCTATAATAAAGTACAATTAAATAAGTAAAGAATAATTGATTAATAAAAGGCCATGTCGTTAACAGACGATGGCCTTTTTGTTGTAGTCACAGTTATTTAGGTCTCTTTTTTTACTTTAGTAGTTTACTGGATAACACTCTTTCTCAATAATATATTTAGCAATTTCCTGACGCATTCCGATCATATCGACATTCGGCCTGCGGACAAGCTTGCGCATTCCTGCTAGAACAGTACTGAGAGAATCCCCTTTCTCTACTGCACAAAGTACTTCTTTAGCCTGTTGCTCAAGAATATTAAATGCTGCATAAGCTCCTAAGGTTGCGGCTTTCTCAACGAATGCTTTATGCTCGTCGGAAACATTCATGTTTTGAACTTTCTGCGCACGAAGAACGCCACTTTCCATAGCGTAGACTTGGAGGACCATCTCTGCCATACCTGTTAAAACAAATTGATTATCTTTCAAAGCCATACCCAAGTTTTGAGCTGCCAATCCTGCAGCCATTAAGCATAATTTCTTTGCTTTCTGTGTCATTTGGTTAAGTGCTTCTAACCCTTCCGCATCGCCGCCCATTCCAATGGAGACCAGATCTTTGCTGACAGCTTGAGCTGCTTGAAGCAATGGAAGTTCACCAGTCATAGCCCTTTTCAGGAGTGTTCCCGGCACAAGCAGACGGTTGATCTCATTCGTTCCTTCAAACAGACGATTGATGCGGGAGTCCCTATACATACGTTCAATCGGATATTCTTTAATAAATCCGTAACCGCCATGAATCTGAACCCCTTCATCTACGGCAAAATCCAAAACTTCAGAAGCGTAGACCTTATTAAGGGAACATTCAATAGCGTACTCCTCTAAAGCCTTACCGGCTTCTTTACGGCAATCACCAGTCAGATCAAGTCCATGGAAGCCACTCTCCATAAGACCGGCTGTACGATAAACAACACTTTCAGCCATATATGTCTTGGTGGCAATTTCTGCAATTTTATGTTGAATCGCCCCAAACGTATTGAGCGATTCTCCAAATTGTTTACGCTCGGAAGCATACTTTAAAGCAGTTTCCAAGACAACTTGGACACTGCCGATTGCCCCAGCGGCCAATTTAAAACGGCCAACATTCAGGATGTTAAAGGCAACAACGTGTCCTCTTCCAAGCTCACCGACTACATTTTCTACAGGAACCATAACATCTTCCAAGATAACCTGGCGAGTAGAAGATCCTTTAATCCCCATCTTTTGTTCTTCAGGTCCAAATGAAAGACCCGGTGTTTCTCGTTCAACGATGAAATTGGTCATTTTCCCATCAACTTTAGCATAAACCAGGAAAACATCCGCGAAGCCAGCGTTAGTGATAAATTGTTTGGTTCCATTAAGGATATAATGAGTACCCTCTGCATTAAGAACAGCTGTGGATTTCGCGCCCAAAGCATCTGATCCTGAGCCAGGCTCAGTTAAGCAGTAAGCAGCAACTTTAGTGCCGTTGCCAAGCCCTGGCAGATATTTAGCCTTTTGCTCAGGTGTACCAAAATAAACGATTGGCAAGGTCCCAATCCCTGTATGTGCTGCATAGGCAACTGCAAAGGATCCACCGCGGGGAACTTCTTCACCCACTACTACAGTTGAAGCTTTATCCAGAGCTAATCCTTCAAACTCCTCAGGAATTTCCAACCCCAGTAATCCCAATTCTCCGGCTTGGCGCATAAATTCCCGAACAACACCTTCTTGTTGCTCTTCCATTTCTTCTATCTTCGGAGCAACTTCTTTTGACATAAAATTATGGGCCATCCTCTTAAGCTGCTTATGATCCTCATTTAACTCCTCACGAACATATACCTGATCCGGAGAAACTTCAGCCAGCAAAAATCCGCCTCCGCGTAATTCTAATTCCATAATATATCCTCCTCATTATCGAGATGCAAAGTTCGAGGTTCGTATAGAGACGTTCAGTTTCGAACGCTATAACATTGAACCCATTACTTTCGACTCTGCACTCTTGTATCTTCTCTTTTCTTTCCAAACCTACATCTCTACCCACACGTTCCATACGGTTCCATACGTCCCCCCGTTCCCAGCCCCAGTCGACCAGAAAGAAAGGGGACAATTGCATAGTGAACCCATTCGTGGGAGTTCACGTTAAAGCGAGTGCCGATGCTGAAGGGCCAATTTCGCCCAGGTTCACATCCTGCGCCGCCCAGAGGTTGGCGAAATTCCTTCAGCATCCAACGAGCCAGGGAACGGGAACGTGGGTGAACGGGCAATTTCCCCTGACTTTCACACGACCCAAAACGAACTCTAGAACCGTCCCTACGTCCCCCCATCCCCAGCCCCCGTCGACCAGAAAGAAAGGGGACAATTGCATAGTGAACCCATTCGTGGGAGTTCACGATAAAGCGAGTTCCGATGCTGAAGGGCCAATTTCGCCCAGGTTCACATCCTGCGCTACCCAGAGGTTGGCGAAATTCCTTCAGCATCCTACGAGCCAGTGAACGGAAACGTGGGTGAACGGGCAATTTCCCCTGACTTTCACAGACCCCAAAGATGAACTCTAGAACCGTCCCAACGTCCCCCCCGTCTCCAGCCCCGTCGACCAGAAAGAAAGGGGACAATTGCATAGTGAACCCATTCGTGGGAGTTCTCGCTAAAGCGAGTTCCGATGCTGAAGGGCCAATTTCGCCCAGGTTCACATCTCGCGCTACCCAGAGGTTGGCGAAATTCCTTCAGCATCCAGCGAGCCAGTGAACGGGAACGTGGGTGAACGGGCAATTTCCCCTGACTTTCACAGACCCCAAATTATAATAACTCGTAAACTCCAGCAGCGCCCATCCCGCCTCCGATGCACATGGTCACCATACCATACTTCAACTTCCGCTTAGTCATTTCACTTAAGAGTGTAGCGGTAAGCTTAGCACCAGTACAACCGAGCGGGTGTCCGAAGGCAATAGCTCCCCCATTCACGTTCACCTTAGACGGATCTATGTCCAGCGTCTTAAGGATTGCCAGGGATTGAGATGCAAAAGCCTCATTTAATTCAAACAAATCGATTTGGTCAAGGGTCAATCCAACTTGTTTTAACACCTTAGGAATCGCCTTAATCGGACCAATACCCATCAATTCCGGTTCTACACCAGCCACTGCAAATCCGCGCCATACGGCTATAGGTTTCAGCCCAAGCGCTTTCATTTTTTGTTCTGACATAAGTAGGCTCATGGCTGCACCGTCACTGGTCTGGGATGAGTTCCCAGCCGTCACTGTACCACCTGCCTTAAATGCTGTCCTTAATTTCGCAAGCGACTCTGCAGTGGTCTCCGCACGAATCCCTTCATCTTTGGTGAACCACTTTTCACCGGGCTTTCCATACATGGGCAACGGAACCGGTACTATTTCATCATCAAAACGCCCGCTGCTTTGAGCAGCCCAAGCCTTTTGATGACTAGAAGCTGCAAAGGCATCTTGTTGTTCACGGGTTATTTCGTATTTCTTGGCAACATTCTCAGCAGTAATCCCCATTGAAACATAAGCCAGTGGGGAATGCTCTGCCAAGTAAGGATTTGGTGCAGGTTTCATACCGCCAAGTGGAACCGCAGACATGCTCTCTGCTCCTCCGGCAATCATCACATCTGCTTCGCCTAAGCGAATTCGGTCAGCTGCCATAGAAATCGCTTGCAAACCTGATGAGCAGAAGCGATTGATTGTTACGCCAGGGACATCAATCGGCAGGCCCGCGCGCTGAGTCATTATTTTGGCCATATTCATCCCTTGCTCCCCTTCAGGAAAGGAGCAACCAATGATGCAATCATCGATCTCTGTTTGATTAAGTGACGGTACTCTTTTTAAAATATCTTGTATTACATAAGCGCCCAAGTCATCTGGACGTACAAGTGCCAAGGAACCTTTAATTGCTTTACCTATGGCTGTCCTCTTCGAGTCTATAATGAAGGCTTCTTGCATTCTTTTCCCCCCCTAATTCCGTAATGGCTTGCCTTTGGCGAGCATGTGACGAATACGATCCTGAGTCTTTGGTTCGCCAACTAAGCTCATAAAGGCTTCACGTTCCAGGTCTAAGAGATATTGCTCATCCACGAGCATTCCTGCCGGACGATCTCCGCCGGTCATTGCAAAAGCAATTTTCTTGCCTATATGCTGGTCATGCTCTGAAATATAATTTCCTTCACGCATTCCATGCAGAGCTATTTCTAAGGTTGCACGAACGCCGACCCCACCAATTTTGTATTTCGTTGGTAAATTGGGTCGGAAGTTACGAGCTAAGTCAATGACTCGCGTCTTGGCGTCCAATATAATGTGGTCCGGATTCATGCTGTAGCGATCATGGGCACGTAAGAATCCAAGCTGACGCGCTTTTTCTGCGCTTGTTGAAACCTGAGCCATGGCCACGATTTCAAACCGTTTGGCAAAGAAGTAATCAGGAGAGACTTGCACGCCTGGGAGAATTCCTTCCATAGCCCGTATGGCCATTTCCTTGGTTCCTCCGCCGCCAGGAATTAAGCCAACTCCGACTTCAACCAGACCCATGTAAGTTTCTGCTGAAGCTTGAATAGCATGGGAGTGCAAGCAAACTTCCGCTCCGCCCCCCAGAGTCATACCGAAGGGAGCCGCTACGACAGGCTTTTTAGCAAATTTCAATGCCATGGTTCCATTTTGGAATTGACGAACCATGTAATCGAGATCATCCCAGTTTTCTTCTTCAGCTTCTAAGAGAATTTGCATTAGGTTTGCGCCTACGCAGAAATTCTTGCCTTGATTCCCAATGACCATTCCCAGATAGTTTTTCTCAACTTCTGCCAACGACTTATGAATCATGGTTAAAATATCGGCACCAATAGAATTGCTCGGAGAGTGGAATTCCAAGCAGGCTACTCCATCCCCCAGGTCAATAAGACTTGCTCCGGCATTGCCCAAGATTTTCTTTCCATCTTTGTGAGCTTGCTTAAGCGAAAACTCATAGGGACTTACTGCTTTTTTGTGATATTCTCCTGCTTCGAAATAAGAGACTTCTCCGGACTCGCTCTTTTGATAAAAACGCCCATTCCCTTTAGCCAGCAATTCTTCGACTAGAGGAGGCAGGGTTCCACCTTCTGCGACCACACGATCTGCTATTGTTTTGACTCCAAGAGCATCCCAAATTTCAAACGGCCCCATTTGCCAGTTAAAGCCCCAGCGCATCCCTTCGTCGATTCCGGAAATGTTATCCGCAATATCCTTGGAGATCGTCGCTGCATACAGCAAGACAGGCTTTAATACATTCCAAGCAAACTCTGCCCCAAGATCTTTACCATTTACTAAGGTGCGAATCTTTTCGGTCAGGCCGCCTGCAGCTTTTGCTTTATCGAGAGAAGCAAATTTCACACTTTTTTTCGGAACATAAGTCATCGAATGCGGATCGAGAACTTCAATGACTTTGCCTTGAGGTCCTTTAGATTTCTTGTAGAATCCTTGCTTTGTTTTATCTCCAAGCCAGCCATTAGCCAGCATTGTTTGCATGAATTCAGGTAATGTAAAATTCTCTTTTTCGGCAGGCACCCCAACTGCAACAGTATTAGCTGTATGAATAAAGGTATCTAAACCGACAAGATCAACCGTTCTAAAGGAAGCGCTCTTTGGACGTCCCATCACCGGTCCAGTGAGAGCATCTACCTCATCCACGGTCAAGCCAGAACGCAACATTTCCTGAAGCGTTACAGCTAAACCAAACACGCCAATACGATTAGCAATGAAATTTGGTGTATCTTTCGCTAGGACAACTCCTTTACCCAAGACTCTCTCACCAAACTCGGATAGGAATGTTATAATTTCCGGGTCGGTATTAGGGCCAGGGATAATTTCTAAGAGTTTCATGTAACGCGGGGGATTAAAGAAATGGGTTCCGAGGAAATATCGAGTAAAGTTTTCCGGCAACTCTTCTACCATGGCTTTTAAGGAAATTCCAGAGGTATTAGAAGTGACAATCGTGCCTGGACGGACGTGGGCAGCGATTTTCTTGAAAAGATCCACCTTAATGTCGAGACGTTCCACGACAACCTCAATTACCCAATCAACTTCGTTTAAACGCCCTAAGTCATCGCTTAGATTTCCAACTTCAATGCGATCCGCGAATTCTGGAACTAATAATGGGGCGGGATTCATTTTCAATAACTTAACCTTATTGCCTTCTGCTATACTATTACGTACCTTCCGATCCTCCATTTTCAATCCGGCTGCTTCTTCTTTAGCAGACAGTTTGGAAGGAATAATATCCAACAACAGGCTCGGGATTCCGGCATTGGCCAAGTGTGCAGCGATGGTACTCCCCATCACGCCTGACCCTATTACCGCTACTTTATGAATCTGCATTTCCATCCTCCTCTCGTTTCGGTTCAACGGCACCTCGTTATATATCTTACGGTTATTTTCTTAACCGAAGTGCGCCCTCAAACAAAGCTAACATTGGTTCTATTCCGCTGCTGAGTGTTCGCGGACTCCGCGCCATCACCCAATCGGTTGTGGCCTCATCTAAGGATCCGAAGATCATTTGACGAGCTATTCGTGTATCGATCTTAGGAACTTCTCCACACTCTATACCTTGCTGGATCACCCCCTCAATAAGGTTAAAGTAATCTAATACAGTAACATTAATGGGTAACCGCACACGCGGTTCGGACTGCCTAAGCTCCAGTTGAGTCACGATGGCAATTGACCTGTTTTGTTCCATAAAAATAAAATGTGTTCCTACAATCGTCCGTAAGCGCGCTTTTGTCGTCTTGCACTGTGAAAGTTCACGACTCACACCTGCGATAAACTCCCCCATTCGTTCCTGAAAAACGCGTATGAGAATGTCTTCTTTGCTTTTGAAGTATAAGTAAATGGTGCCATCTGCAACTCCCGCTAAGCGGGCAATCTTGTTTACCTGACATTGATGAAAGCCGGATTCTGCAAAAGCTTCAATAGCAGCATCGAGAATCCGTTGAAATTTACCCTCGCGCTGCATGTCCATGAAATCTGCACCTCACCTCTCAGATTAGTAATAATTCGACAATGAATGAATAACCATTCAGTAAGCTCATCATATCATAGCCTTGTTAAAAAATAAATAGATTTTTCAGAACCTTTGTGCCAATTTCAAAATTAAATTTGTGAATCTTGACAATAAGTACGTCTGCCTTATGATTAAGTTGAGGAATACTCCTATTAAATACCCCTCAATCAATTAATATCACCCAGTTGAAAGGACGAATAGGATGAAAGTTAAGATTTTCAGTTCCCCTGATTCCCGAATTTTAGAAAACCAAGTTAATCAATGGTTAGATGACAACAGTTGGATTAAGGTGCTTAATATCACTCAGAGCACTGGCTCAGCCACCGTCCTCTCCATCTGGTACGACGAACCCAATGTACCAATTCTCGGTTAAGTCCGCCGGCCATGACAATAAGCGGACGAGCTTATTGCCACACTGCAACTCATTACTCATACTCCTGCAGTGTGGATTGGCCAAGTGTCCCTGTAGCCATGACTCGAACAAGGATGTTCGAGGTTAGAGCATCGCCATGAATGGCTAGATGCCGTGACGGCGAGAAGAGACGTCCATATACAGAAAAAAAGAGAAGCTAAAGCGCTGAAAGGCTAATAGCTTCTCTTTTTGCATATATAAACACCCTGCCCGCATCAAAATACAATTGATGAGGAAATACTAAGACAATTCCCCCATAGATATAGAGATTTTCAAAAGGATGGTGTTTATGAAGGTTTCTCTCTTTGCAACCTGCCTAACTAATGCCTTTTATCCGGAAGTGGATCTGACAATGGCGAAAATATTAAAACACTTAGGGCATACTGTCGACGTTCCCGAAGGGCAAGTCTGTTGCGGCCAAATTGCCTTTAATTCCGGTTACGTTGATGATGCTCGAGAAGTTGCCCGGACACTTATCAATTCCTTTGAACGCAGCGAAGTAGTTGTAGGTCCAAGCGGCTCGTGCATAGCGATGATTCATCACTATTACCCTACCTTATTTGAGAAGGAGCCTGTTTACCTGAAAAAAGCAGAAGATCTCATTCAAAAGAGCTATGAATTTACCCAATTTGTCGTTGATGTATTGAAGAAGCCTGATCTGGGGGCTCACTACAAAGCAAAAGCTACCTATCATCCTTCCTGCCACGCCACACGGCTTCTAGGGATTGGGGAAGCTCCCCTGAAATTGCTTCAACACGTGAAGGGACTCGAACTTCTCCCCCTGCCCGAGGCCCAACTTTGTTGTGGGTTTGGTGGAACGTTCTCTGTGAAAATGCCTAAGATTTCTGAGGCAATGGTCGCCGAAAAAGCAGAGCATGTTCTTGCGTCTGGTGCAGATATACTCCTCGGACTCGATATGGGTTGCCTTATGAATATTTCCGGCTACTTAGAAAAGATTAATAAACCCGTGAAAACTATGCATATCATACAGTTGCTGGGGGAGGGAATGAAATCATGACCATGTACAACCTAACCACCGATCAACGCGTTGATAAGGCCCTAGCCGATAACTTCTTACGCCAAGCGACTCGCAGGGCTACTGATCGTTTACGGAATAACAAGTACAAAGCATCTGACGAACTGGGAAATTGGGAAGAATGGCGTAACGCCGGAGAAACTATCCGCAAACATGTAATTGCTAACTTGGATTTTTATTTACACCAACTAATTGAGCAAATGGAAAAACGAGGAGTGCACGTTCATCTGGCCAAAACCCCAGCTGACGCTGTAGGCATCGTCCGTAACATTGTTCGTGAGCATGACGCAAAAAATGTATTGAAATCTAAATCCATGATCTCTGAAGAAATTCACCTTAATCACGCCTTAGAGGAGGATGGTGCCGCCGCCGTCGAAACAGACCTTGGGGAATATATCATCCAAATTGCCGGTGAGCCCCCTTCTCATATCATTGTTCCAGCAATGCATAAAACACGCCAGCAAGTTGCGGATTTATTCGAACCAATCGCTGGTCACGCCTTAAGCTCTGACACCCCGACTCTTACCCGTTTCGTCCGGATTCAAATGCGGGAACAATTTCTCCGAGGGGATATCGGAATCACTGGGTGCAATTTCGCTGTAGCAAATACGGGAAGCATCGTCATGGTAACCAACGAAGGAAACGGACGAATGGTAAGTACTTTGCCCCGAGTCCAGATTACTCTCATGGGCATGGAGCGTATTGTCCCCTCATTTCGGGAACTCGACATTATGTTAAATTTACTCGCCCGGAGTGCGACAGGGCAACGGCTCTCAAGTTACACAACCATTCTCACCCCTCCTAAGAAATCCGCCGATTCAGATGGCCCGGAAGAATATCACCTTGTAATCCTGGATCATAACCGCTCAGAAATTCTAGGAGATAAGCTATTCCGCACAGCTTTAAACTGTATTCGCTGTGGAGCATGTTTCAACGTATGCCCAGTCTACCGCCAACTTGGAGGACATGCCTACGGCTCTGTATATTCTGGCCCAATCGGATCTGTGATCACTCCCTTATTGGAGAAAGATTGGAAAAAATGGGGTCACCTCCCCTACTTCTCCTCACTTTGTGGGGCTTGTACCGAGGGCTGTCCTGTCCGTATCCCTCTCCACGATCTCTTAGTAAAACTTAGAATGCGTAAAACTCAAAGCGGACACACTCCTCAAGTTGAGCAACAGATCTTCAAAGCCTATCGCTACCTCTTCACTCGTGAGAAAACCTTGCGCAGAGCACTCCGATTAGGCGCTCATTTGCAGTGGCCATTCGTGCGAAATCATCGGATCACTGGCGGTCCAGCGCCACTTTCCAACTGGACCAAGAGCCGCACCCTTCCCATGGTTGCCCCCAAACCCTTTATGCAAATTTGGGCTGATTTAAATAATAAGAGGTGAGAGCAATGACCAATACTAATGAATTTATCAATCACCTGGCATCCAAACTAGGTCGTCCCACCCCCATTGAAACTCCTCCTCCGGTTGAGATATCTGTTCCCCAATACCGTTTATCCAACACAGAAGAACGAGCCTCTATCTTCTTGCAAAATTGGCAAGCCTTAGGGGGCAAAGGGGCTATAGTAAAATCTGACAACGATATGCTCCAATGCCTCAAAGAATGGTTTGGAGACCTGCCTGTCACTTGGTTTAAAGATAATCCTCAAGCCCTCATTGCTTGGGATATGCTCCCCTCAATTGCTGAGTCAGCCTTTTCCACATTAAACTGGCCCCTCACCCGCTATACTCAATCATCCTTAGACCCTCGCGACCGTTATTCCATCGCTGCTCATGCGGAACTTGGCATTACAAGTTCTGATTTGGGAATCGCGCTTTCCGGTACAATCGTAATGAATAGTGATCCCTTGAGAGGACGGGCTGTAAGTCTGCTCCCCCCTCGTCATCTCGCCTTTATTGAGACCACAAAGATTCGGAACAACCTCTTCGAAGTCCTCGAAGAAATCTCAGCGTTAGGAACTCCCCCAGCGGCCATAGAGATGATATCGGGCCCCAGCCGAACATCCGATATAGAAATGGATCTATCCATCGGGGTTCACGGCCCTATTGAAGTATATGTTGTCGTGACAGACAATTAGATAAAATACTCCACCTGTGCTAAGGGAAAATAACCCTTAGCTTCCTTTAAGAAAAATTCTTTCATTTCCAATAGTTCTTCCGGTTGGTAGATGTATTTTCCGTAACCAAACTGCCCGTACTTAAATTTTCGCTCAGCCTCTTCCATGGGTAAGGAGGAGTTCGGAAAAACTCCTAAAATATTAGTTTTTGCTCTCGAAGTAAAGCGATGAGAGATAAATTCCAAGGTTAATTGCTCTGAGGACCAACCGGACGGAGCCCTTTTTACCAATTCTTCTGAGGTGCGCTCCAAAAGCCTGCGATACGCATCTTGCCATCCTTCAAACCGAAAAATGGGAGCAATAATAAAGCCTAAAGGATACCCGGCTTTCAGGACTTTCCCTGAGGCAATAATACGTTCTTCCGGAGAGGGAGTTCCATGTTCATATTTTTTTACCACCTCAGAACAATTCAAACTAAAGCGAAACCGAGTATGCCCTTCATGTTTAGCCTCGAGCAGACCATCTACCTCTGTGAACTTGGTGACAAAGCGAAAACGCCCGTTGGTCTCACGTCCAAAAAATTCGATGGCCTGCTTCAAGGCCCCAGAGTATCTCTCCACCGGAACCGGATCTGAAGTTGCAGCCCCTTCAAACTGAGTAATTTCCGGAAGTCGCTCTAGAATCAATTTTGAAGCTATACCTAAAATCTCTTCCAGATTGACATAAATCCGCACATAGGGTTTCTTCCCTAATGTGGTGGCTAAATAGCAGTATTCACACATGCCTGGGCAACTCGTGACAAGTGGCAACTGATAATGAGCAGACGGTTTGCACGATTGAAATGTTCCACTGCGACGCACCCCGATCACCAATGTCCGCTTGGCTTCCCGATACTGAGTTGTTGCAGTATTTCCTGGAATTCCTGTAATCCGATTATGGGAAGAAGTGGGACTTGCCGATATCCCCATCTGACAAAATTTCTCCACTAAGGTTTTTCCTAAGGGATAATCAAGAGCACTTGGCTCATAAAATACTCGAGTTGGAATAAATTCTAATGACATTTTGTTCACCTCAGGAGTAGGTTACCCTAAGATTGACTAAAACTTTCCCGATTTAAAAATAGAGATAAACAGCCAAAGCAACATCAGACCAGCCATCCCTGCTCCAATCTCAATAACGGAGATATGCCAAAACATAATAGGCTGCTGACCTAAAGCCGAAGCAACAATGATTCCCGCCATAACGATACTAAAGGAAAGTAAAACAATACTAAAGGATATCTGATTTGTGATACGATCCAACTTCCTAAGGAAAATATCCAGCTCCGGAACACTGACTTCTATGCGAATACGCCCTCGTACTAAATTCCCCATTAAATCTTTCATTTGTTTAGGAAGATCGACTAAAAGATCACCATAATCCGAGACATTATGCCATAGCCTGCCCGCAATGGTACTTGGTTTGTAACGTTCCTTAAGGAGTTGAATTCCAAAGGGTTCTGCCATATCCATAATACTCAAATTGGGATCTAGCTTTTCCACAATTCCTTCTAAAATCAATAAGCACTTGGCCACCATGGTAAAATCTGAGGGAATGCGTATCTGATGACGGAAGGCAACTTCAAAAAGGTCGCTAATCGCCTCACCAAGACTGATCCGGCTCATAGGAACATCCATATACTTTTCTCGTAATTCATCGACATCATTACCTAACAGGGATAGATTGACATCCTCAGGAACTATCCCTATTCGTAAAACCGCTTTAATCATACTCTCAGTGTTCTGACGCATCATAGCGATAATTAAGGAAGCGAAATTATGTTTCATATCTAATGTAAGTCTGCCAACCATACCAAAGTCGATAAAGGAAATCACGCCACCCCGTAAAAGAAAGATGTTTCCGGGATGGGGGTCAGCATGAAAAAAGCCTTCGATTAATATCTGATGGAAGAGCGCTCGAACAAGTTGTTCTGCTATTACTTTATGGTCGTATCCATTTTTCTCAAGAGCTTCAAACTGATTCAGCCTCAAACCTTCAACAAACTCCATGGTTAATACTTTTCGAGTGGAGTAATCCCAATAAATCGAAGGAATGTGAACCAACTTATCATTCTTAAACTGCTTTGCTATTTTCTCCGCATTTCTGCCTTCAATAGTATAATCCAATTCATTACGAAGCGACTTGGCAAACTCTTCGACAACATCGCACAATTGAAGACGTTCCATTCGTTTCATACGGTTTTCAGCCAAAGCGGCTAAATCCAACAGGATTTCTAAATCAGTTTCTATCATAGCTTTTATCCGAGGACGCTGTACCTTAACAGCAACCAGTTCTCCCGTGGCACGCAGTTGGGCACGATGAACCTGACCAATAGAGGCCGCTGCAATCACTTTTTTATCAAACGAAGAAAAGATCTCCTCAAGAGGGGAACCAAGTTCTTCCTCAATAATCTCAGTCACTTCTTCAAAAGAGAAGGAAGGTACGTTTTCTTGCAGTTTTTCCAGTTCACAAAGAATTTCTTGCGGGAAGATATCCGCACGAGTACTGGCAATCTGCCCGATCTTAATATATGTAGGACCCAATTCCTCAATCACTGAGCGTATCCGCTCCCCAACCGACATAGGGTCCATCTCTTCAGTATCCGTAAAAAGTCGTTTAGGCAGAGAAAGCATATGTAAAAGTCCCATCTCCTCCACAAAAAAACCAAAGCCGTGGTGAGCTAAGACTTTAGCGACATCTCGATACCGTTTAATATGGCGTATTCTTTTGCCAATCATAAGAATTCGTCCCCTTTATTCGAGGTTCGTGATTCAGATTCAAAGTTCAACTAACGCTCCTGATACTTTACCTTTACGTTAGCTTACTAACTATTTAAAGATCTGCTATATTGAGGGCCTGAATTTTATTTCAGGCCCCGTTTTAGTATCCTCGATTTGCTTTAAGCTGTTCTATTGCTTGTTTTCCAGTTCCTGAATTCTTTTTTCTAATCGCTCAAAATCCGCTTTACTCGGAACATTCAGGTCTCTGAGGACTTTTTCTAATTGTTCATGAATTCGGGCATTCATCTGTTTCTGCTCAGCTTCCCCTTTCTCTAACAATTCATTAATGAGGTCCTTAGATTCTGCAGTAGACACTTCACCCTTTTTAACTAATTCGTCAACAAGCTTTTCAATTTGTTCCTTACTCACCACCGCTAAACCTAACCCCAGGGACAACCCTTTTTTGATAAGGTCTTTCAAAACGATCTCCTCCTTTATCCAACTTGTACCATATTTATGAACCCTTGTATCATTATAACTCGTAGTATCTTAGTTACACTAATGATTGTTTACAAAAACAGTTAAACTTATTTATTCAGTGCCTAAATACTCTTGGCTATTGACTGAAAATAGACTAGAATATAGATAATATAATATCGTATGATGAATAGGTTCCTTTCTTAAGCTTTAAGAAGGATGAAAAGGGAAGTTCGGAAAAACCGACGCGGTCCCGCCACTGTAAATGGAAGTATTCCACAAATAGGCCACTGTCAAATGATGGGAAGGCGTGGAACTACAAAGCCCTAAGCCAGGAGACCTGCCTATTTTTATCAAAACGGCTTATATCCTTCGAGGAAAGGGATTAGGCGCTATATGCGTATAACGCAGTTAAGCACCATGATTAAAACCCCTTTATCATAAGCGATAATGGGGTTTTTGTTTATTCGTCAGAGTGAACTCGTTCAGCTAAAGCTGAACATCGAGACTTCGGTGACGTAAGTCTCCAGTTCGATAGTCTCCGGTGGAGGCTATCGTCACCGAAGTAGAATAAGGAACACCCACTTGCAAAAAGTGGGTGACTCGGAATTGATAAATGCCAAAGGAAAGGGCGGAAACCATGCTCAAGAATAAAATACTCACACTCCTGATCCTAATATTCTCTCTCGCTTTGGTCACAGGATGCGGGATTACACCACCAAAGTCTAACCCACAATCCGACGTCCCTCAGGCAGACCCATCAACTGAAACAACTTATCCCCTGACCGTCAAAGACGATTCTGGGAATAATGTGACCATATCCTCTCAACCAAAACGGATCGTATCCATGGTTCCCTCCGCAACTGAGACCCTCTTCGCTCTAGGATTGGAAGAAAACGTTGTGGCTGTGACGAAATGGGATGACTATCCTGTGGACGTTCAAAAACAGGCAGAGTATGTTTTCCAAGACAGCCTGAACCCTAATGTGGAGCAGATTTTAAAATTAAACCCTGACCTCATAGTTTTGGGGTTAATGGGCCATGATCCTAAGAGCATTGAAGCAATCCGCAATCTGAAAGTCCCCGTTATCACCGTTAATCCCCAAACCCTTGAGGCTACCTATCTTACCATCGAGACCTTCGGACAACTTACAAATACACAAAAACAAGCAAACCAGCTTGTTTCTGCTATGAAGGAAAAAGAACAAGCTATTGTTAAAACGGTATCAAAAATTAATAGTGCCGATCGTTTAAAGGTCTGGACTGAAGTCGATGATAACCTCTTCACCCCAGGTCAAGGAACCTTTCTTAATGAATTGCTGACCAAGGCTGGAGGAATCAATATTGCTGATGATGTCCAAGGTTGGGGACAGTATAATAGCGAACAAGTCATTACCAAAAATCCGCAAGTCATTTTCGAGACCTATGATTATTATCAAAAAGATGCTGTCGCAAACATTATAGCTCGTAATGGCTGGCAAAACATAGATGCCGTAAAAAACAAACGTGTAATAGGCTTGGATAGTAACATGGTAACTCGACCCGGACCGAGAATTGTAGATGGATTAGAGTCCATTGCAAAAGCATTGTATCCTGACCTTTTTCAATAACCTTATTTCGCCGACTTTTTCTTCAATTCACTCTACACATTGCTAGGCCCAACCAAGTATCATCCTTAAGGTGGAATTTTCATGGAAAAAATAATAAGAACTAAACGAATCATATGGATAGGTGCTCTTTTAGCACTGCTCCTTATGTCCCTGGTTTTAAGTGTCATGATTGGCTCTGTCCATCTGCCATTTACCCTAACTCTGAAGATTCTGCTGAACCACCTCCCTCTGTTCGACCTGACTCCCACTTGGACATTGGCCCAAGACGCAATCGTCTGGAACTTGCGCCTGCCTCGTGTTTTTTTGGCTCTTGTCATTGGTGCGATGCTTTCTTCAACAGGGGTTGCTTTTCAAGGCATTTTGCGCAACCCGCTTGCAGATCCTTACATCCTTGGTGTTTCCGTGGGTGCCGCTTTTGGAGCGGCGACATCTATACTCTTCTTTCGGAATTCTTCTCTGTTAGGATACTTAACTACCCCGCTTTTTTCCTTTTTAGGGGCCTTACTTTCTCTTTGGTTCGTAATGGCACTTGCCAAGCATCACGGACAACGTGATCGGGAAACATTGATTCTTGCCGGTGTCGTTGTTCAATCCTTGATTGGGGCCTTTCTGTCCTTCTTGATTGCCATATCCGGTCAACAAATGCAAGAAATTGTCTTCTGGATGATGGGGAGTTTAGCTAACCGTTCTTGGCAAGACGTGGGGATGTTGATTCCATATCTAGCCTCGGGTTTCTTCTATTTATCACTTCAGAAGCGTGACCTCAACCTCATTTCGCTGGGAGAAAGTGCTGCGACCCATCTTGGAATGAATGTCGAAAAAAAGAAAATATGGGTTCTAGTCGTTGGTTCTTTACTTACAGGGGCAGCCGTTTCGGTTGTCGGAATCATAGGATTCGTTGGGCTCATTGTTCCCCACTTAATGCGTTTACTGGTAGGTCCTGACCACCGAATTTTATTGCCAATATCCACTCTAGCAGGGGCAATATTCTTATTATGGGCGGATACCTTAGCCCGCAGCATCATTCCTTCACGGGAAATTCCGATCGGTGTTATCACCGCATTTATTGGAGCTCCTTTTTTTGCGTACTTACTAAAAAAAGGACTGAGGAGGGGACATGTATGAACCTTTTCGATGTAATACACGTTCAGCATCAGTTTGGAACGATCCCAGTTCTTCAAGACATAGAATTTCAGATTAAAGAAGGAGAGACCTTTGGGATTATCGGACCGAACGGCAGTGGAAAATCCACACTCATACGAACCATGAGTGGTTTACTAAAACCCAGTCGAGGGAAGATTCTCTTAAATGGTAAATCTATCAGCTCGTATCGAAAACGAGAGCTGGCAAAAATAATAGCAGTTTTAGAACAAGAAGGCATCCCTCCCCTGTCGTTCACGGTCGAAGAGGTCGTTGCCATGGGACGTTATCCATGGTTAAAGCCCCTCTCCGACCTATCTCTTGAGGATGAGCAGATAGTTCAAACTGTATTAGAAAAACTAGGCCTCTGGAATTTACGAACTAAGTCGGTAAATAACCTGAGCGGAGGCCAACGTCAAATGGTTTCCTTAGCAAGAGCCATGGTCCAGCAACCTCGGGTTCTGATTCTGGATGAACCGACCACCTTTTTAGATATTGGACATCAGATGCTGGTCATGGAACACGTCCGAGAATGGCACCAGTCTGAGGGAATCAGCGTGATTATGGTCTTACATGACTTAAATCTTGCAAGTCAATACTGTAATCGTCTTTTGCTCTTGGATAATGGACACATTAAAAGTTGTGGGGAAGTTCACGATGTTTTACAACCTGCCACTATATCTTCAATTTATAAAACCGAAATCATTATGATTAATCACCCTATCCACCAAGTACCCCAATTTTTACTCACCAGCAAATAACCATATTCTATTGGAGTTATTTCAAAAATATTTGGAACATCCCCAATTAGGCCTCTGCGAATAATCGCAAGAGGCCTAATTGCAATACCATCTAACCGCCAGGATTAGCTTTTTTCCAGGGAATATATTTCCTCCCTTTTACGGTTTAACCAACATGTACCAAAGACAAGCTGATAATTATCCGTTATACTAGGGAAACAACTTCAACAAACTAAGTCAGTTGGAAGTTGCCTTTAATCCGTCATCACGGTATCTAGCCATTCTAGATTTCAAAACATCAGCAAAGAATATTATTTTTAATCCAACGCCTCACAAATAACGCAAACGAAAGGAATGACGAAATTGAAAACTATTAAAAATATAAAGTGGTCCGTTCTCCTAGTTCCCGTTGTATCAGCATTCTTCTTTGTGACAATTATCACAGCTTCCCCGAAAACAATAACCGATAAAATGGATGCTCAAGAAATTCAAACCATTGCCGTAGCGACGACAGAAACGACAAAGGATCTCACAGCGCCCCAACCTGCTGCAGACCCACAAGTCCCCATTCCCGCTAACACAAGCACCCCCTCTACAACACCAGCTCCAGCTAACACTCCGGCAAAAAAGGCACAGCCATCTCGGTCAACAGGTTCAAGCAGTACTCCGAGTAAACCTGCACCCGCGAAACCGACCTCCCAACCAACGAAAGCAAGTGCCATTATCGCTACTGGCAAACAATATATCGGAGTAAAATATGTCTTCGGTGGAACTACACCGGCCGGATTTGACTGTTCTGGGTTCGTTCAATATGTTTTTGCTAAAAACGGCATAAATCTTCCCAGAGTTTCTCGTGATCAGTTTAAAATAGGTACTTCTGTCTCATTTAGCAATCTGCAACCGGGAGACTTAGTCTTCTTTTCTTTAGCCAAAAACGGAGTAATTGACCACGATGGAATCTACGTAGGCAATGGTCAATTTATCAATGCATCTAGTTCTAAAGGCGTAACCATCTATACCATGGGAACTTATTGGAAATCCGCTTACGTCGGAGCAAAACGAGTTTTATAGCCTTCCATCATAAGTCTGGCTATTCAACGCAAAAATATTAAGGCGGGGGTCTAACAAAACATCTTTGATTTTGTTAGACCCCCGCTCTGTATAAGCTTGTTCACTTTATTCTTCACCTGTTTCTGATAGGAGGCGTTACTTGCCCTTTGCAATTGCGATTCCAATTTTGGATCACTGCTACTTCAATAAGCGTAGCAAGATTGCGCCCTGGCCGAACCGGAATCGTAATCTCAGGAACCGAAATCCCTAAAATCTGTCGTGTTTCAGGAGTATCAATCCCCATACGATCATAAATCTTATCTTGCTTCCAATCTTCCAAGTGAACGATAAAGTTAATTACTTTTTCATCTCTCGCAGAACCTGCCCCAAAAAGTGTCGTAACATCAAGTATGCCTAAACCACGTACCTCAAGCTGATGCCGAATTCGTTTTGGTGCGGTGCCCAGCAACCTTTCTTCATCTACTCGTCGAATTTTCACGATATCAGCAGCAACTAGCAGATGCCCGCTCTTGATTAGTTCTAAAGCAGCCTCACTTTTGCCAATCCCTCGCTCCCCAGTGATCATAATCCCTGCTCCGTAAACATCTACTAACACTCCCTGAACATTAGTACTGGGAGCTAACTGATTTATTAGGTAACGAATTAAAAGATAAAAAAGTTGAGTCGAAGAGCGAGGGGTTGTTAAGAGAGGAATCTTCCGCTCACTGGCCAATTCGATAAACTCCAGGGGAATGGTTAAACCCCGGGTAATAATTACACAAGGTACTTCTGCAAGCATTACTTGAGCGAGTTTCGAACGGCGCACAGAATAATCAAATTGCTGGATTAGTCCTAATTCAGTCCGACCGTAAACTTGAATACGTTTGGGAGTCAAATGTTCTAAATAACCCGCCAATTCAGCACTCGGACGTTTTAAGCTATATTCTGTAATCTCTTTGTCCAATCCCACATGCCCTGCTAAGACCTCAAAATTAAATTTCTCTACCAATTGGTTTACCGTAAGCAATTTTAACCCTCTTTCCAAACAGGGGATGCCCCTCCGTTTTCATATGTTTCCCGCTATAGAAATATATTATAAACTATTTCTGAAAATCTTGCTTCCTTTTATCCTTAAAATATTTAGATAGTATTTACAATACCCCCTGTTTCCAATATTCTAAGGGTTAGACATGATTTATATTTACAGTAATAGGAGGTAACCTCTTGAAGAAGCAGGCCGTCGTGATAAACCATAAAGATAACGTTGCCACAGTAGTGGAAGACTTCCCATCTGGTACTATCATTCATTTTTTTATCGGTCAATCAGAACATTCTCTTCAATTATTAGAAGACATTCCCCTTGGACATAAACTTGCAATTTGTACAATTCAGGTCGGAGAAGATATCCTCAAATATGCTGAAAGTATCGGGGTAGCCACTGAATTGATTCGACCCGGACAACATGTTCATGTACACAATTTAGAAAGTCGACGTGGACGCAGAGATAAATAATTATTCTATGAAATAGCAACATCATTGATCTTAAGGAGGAAGAACTCATGGATATATTAGGTTATCGCCGTCCCGATGGCAAAGTAGGCATTCGTAATCATATTTTAATTATCCCCACTTCCGTCTGTTCGAGCACCGTCGCTGCAAATATAGCCAATCAAATTCCAGAAGCAGTGGCACTTCCCAATCAACACGGTTGCTGTCAAATAGGTCCCGACCACCTGCAAACTGTTAGAACATTGATTGGCTTCGGCAAAAATCCCAATGTCGCTGCCGTACTTGTCGTGGGTCTTGGATGTGAAGGGATTCCTATCCGAGAAACTGCCGCGGAAATTGCTGCATCCGGCAAACCAGTTGAGGTCGTCATCATCCAAGAAATCGGCGGCACCTTAAAAACTGAAGCTGAAGGCCTGCGCAAAGTAAGTGAATTAGTCCGCCAAGTTTCACATCTTCAACCCGAAAAAGTTAATATCTGCGAACTAAGTTTGGCCATAGAATGCGGAGGATCTGACTTCACCTCAGGACTTGCCTCTAACCCTGCTGTCGGTATCGCTGCTGATCTATTAGTTGCTGCCGGAGGCAACGTCATGTTGTCTGAAACCACAGAATTTATCGGAGCAGAACATGTCCTTGCACGTCGAGCTAGGACGCCGGAAGTTGCTGAAAAACTATTTCAGATAGTGCACGACTGTGAAGAACGGGCAAAGTTTTTAAACGTCGACATTCGTGACGGACAGCCTACCCCTGGTAACATTGCCGGCGGCATTAGCTCCATTGAAGAAAAATCTTTAGGGTGTATCTATAAAGCAGGTCATGCCCCCATTCAAGACGTACTCAAGTATGGAGAAATCCCTAAGGGCAAAGGGCTTTATATCATGGATACGCCTGGCCAGGATATTGAATCTATTACAGGAATGCTCGCTGGTGGAGCTACGGTTGTGATCTTTACTACGGGGCGCGGAACTCCAACCGGTTCTCCGATTGCACCTGTCATCAAAATTACCGCAAATAGTCGGACGTATAAGATGATGGAAGACAACATTGACCTTGATGCTTCCCCCATCATCTCTGGTGAAGAAACCATCGAGCAAGTTGGACATCGAGTTTTTGAAGAAATCCTGGCAGTGTCAAATGGAAGAAGAACAAAAGCAGAGAGCTTAGGATATAAAGAATTTGGAATTTACAAGATTGCACCCACTTATTAATGAGACGAAATTTTCGGTGGAACAAACTTCTTGGTCATCGCGCTAATCCAAGTTAACAACGTCGAAGAAATTATAGTACCCTCATCAGTACTGCGCAGTTTCATATGATTCTCATTATTTAAGAAGGAACCCTCGCCGGCAATTACCGCCAAGGGCTCCTTTCAATTAACATAGCTCCAAGAAAAAACTCCATCGGCAGTTCACAGCGACCGGTGGAGCTCGATCATAATTATCCGCGTATTTTATCAAGTGTCTGCTTTATCTCGATAAGGAAACGTTCTGTACTGACCGTTTTTTTATTAGGAAGTTCCGAGATAAGCGCCAGATCTTTGGTCATAATTCCTGCTTCAATTGTTTTCAATGAAGCTTCCTCTAATTGATTGGCAAACTCAACTAATTCCTTTAGTCCGTCAAGTTCTCCGCGTTTTCTTAAGGCACCCGACCAAGCAAAAATTGTCGCCATTGAATTCGTCGAAGTTTCTTCCCCTTGAAGATGTTTATAATAATGCCTGGTAACAGTACCATGGGCGGCCTCATACTCGAAATTGCCATCCGGTGATACCAATACTGACGTCATCATTGCCAAACTCCCAAAGGCGGTAGCAACCATGTCAGACATTACATCACCGTCATAATTTTTACATGCCCATATGTAACCTCCTTCGGAACGAACCACTCTGGCAACTGCATCATCGATGAGAGTATAAAAGTATTCTATCTTAGCCTCTTCAAATCTTCCCTTATACTCCTGATCATAAATTTCCTGGAAGATATCTTTAAAGGTATGATCATATTGCTTGGAGATTGTATCTTTGGTGGAAAACCACAAATCCTGCTTTACTTCAAGCGCGTAATTAAAACATGCGCGTGCAAAGCTTTCAATGGATTGGTCAAGATTGTGCATTCCCATGAGAACACCCTTATCTTTGAATTCAAAAATCGTCTGACGAGTCTCTTCCCCTTTTTCGTTGGTAAAGACAAGCTCGGCCTTACCTGGTTCGCCTACTCTATACTCTACATTCCTATAGATATCTCCATAGGCATGACGGGCAATTATAATGGGTTTCTTCCATGTAGGTACTAATGGCTGAATACCCTTTGCAATGATAGGAGCGCGAAAAACAGTTCCATCAAGAATCGCTCTTACAGTGCCATTAGGACTTTTCCACATTTGCTTAAGCTTATACTCTTCCACTCTCTGAGCATTTGGTGTAATCGTCGCACATTTGACAGCTACTCCATATTTCTTGTTTGCCATAGCAGCATCAATTGTGATTTGATCTTCTGTTTCATCCCGTTTCTGGAGACCAAGATCATAATACTCTGTTTTTAATTCAATGTAGGGTTTAAGTAAGATTTCTTTAATGGAATTCCAGATGATTCTAGTCATCTCATCTCCATCCATCTCTACTAACGGGACATTCATTTGAATTTTCTGCACGTTTCCATTTCCTCCTTAGTGATGCCTCATCGAATGTAGGACTAGTCCTAAAATCCAATGTTTTTATACTTCGACAAAATAAATGTTTTTCCTTTTCCTCAAACACGCTATCAACTAGCTTTATCTCCGTTATACAATATTATTCGTTAACCTTGATCACTAACCTATATAAAAGGCCCAGATTTTTATATTAAACAGCTAACTCCCCAACTCAATTGAAAAACCTCCCTAATTAAAAAATTAAATTGATTTTTTACGATTATCGAGATATTGTATACATTAATACATTTTGCATGTCAAATTGCATATCAAATCTATTTAAAAAGAAGCAATGTTTTATACTTAGAAGGGAGTATTTTACCATATGAAGCTCTTAAAGGACAAAATTCGTAATAGCGCAAAGATAACCGAAAATAGAATCATTCAAGTTGATAGTTTCTTGAATCACCAATTGGATATTACTTTGTTCAATGAAATAGGTAAGGAATTCAAACGCAGGTTTTCAAGTAAAGAAATAACAAAAATTGTAACCATCGAAACCTCTGGTATTGCCATTGCAAGTATTACTTCTCAATACTTTAATAATGTACCAGTAGTCTTTGCAAAAAAACATGCCGGCCTCAATATGAATCCCAATGTTTATGAATCGAAAGTTTATTCTTATACTAAAGACCAAGAATATACCATTAAAATATCCAAAGAATTCATATCCCCAAATGACAAGATACTGATTATCGATGATTTCCTTGCTAGTGGAAGTGCACTCTTGGGTTTAGTCAGTTTGGTTTCTCAGAGCAGCGCTGAAATCTCCGGTGTCGGTATCGTCATAGAAAAATCATTTCAAGGGGGAAGAAAACTCGTAGAGGAAAAAGGCTTGCAGGTAGAATCTTTGGCGATCATTGACTCGTTGAAAGACGGCCAAGTATTTTTCAAATAAGAATCCAGATCTGATTTATGTTGGTCAGAGAGTGAACTCGTTCAGCTAAAGCTGAACATCGGGGCTTCGGTAGGGGATTCTACCCCCACCGAAGTAGAAATCGGAACACCCACTTAAAGAAGTGGGTGTCTCGGAATTGATTAAAATTCATTAACATTCCTGCTTCTTGAACAAAAATACAATTCTCCCTTAAATGAGGATGTCTTACGAGACATCCTCTTATCTTATCTTTATTTGCTTCCGACCAAACTGCATTTAGCTCTGCCTCTTTCATCCATTAAACAAAATGATTATTCCTTTACTGCGCAGGTTTTCCAAACACTCATTAAGGTACATTGCATTGTGTTCGGGATACACAAGACACATCTCGCTTTCCTCGTCTGTCAGATGTTGAATTTCCCGATAATCAGGCTGGAAACGCGGTGCCGATTTCCCACGGTATCCGGGATCAATCCAACAACTTTCGGGATTGTATCCGCGCCGCTTCATCTCCTTCATTACCCTCACATGATAACTCCACAGTCGTTCTCGAGAATAGCGAAAAACGTAATTAACTACAGAATGAGGCTTTCCCCAGCTGTTCCCGCGAAGTGCACAGCATTCCCTATGTTGTCCCAAAAGCTGTTGCCTTGGCAAAAGTGAGAGCAAATTTTCATGCCATAAACGCATATTGTACTCTCCTTATTTTTTTGAGGTTTTTACCTATATAATAATTTCCGCGATACGCCTTTATCCTGCTCTAAGGGTGATAAAATATTCCCATTAAACAGCTAAGTTGTATCTTAAGAACTCAATTCACTCAAACTAAATTCCACTATTTCACTCTCATAAAAACCTTTGGTTTGATTAAAACTAAAGATATTTTAGAATGTACACTAAGAGGAGGAAAAACAAATGAACTCGAAATACTTAAAGCATTTAAGTTCAGCTGTTATAAGTATGTTGCTAACAGCTACTGTATTTGCCTCAACACTTAATGCTCAAACCCCATTCAATAGAACAAATATACCCGCGCAAGTAAAAATCACAGCAGCCTCTCTAAACGTAAGATCAGGACCATCTGCATCAACTATTAAAGTCGGTTTACTTTATAAGGGCCAAATAGTAGATTGTATTGGCAAAATAGGTACTTGGTGGGTAGTCCATTTAGAAAATGATACTGTAGGATTAATTACAGACAAATATGCTAACCCATATTATCCACCAAGTCCTGCCCCAAAACCCACTCCAGCTCCTGAACCTGCGCCGACTCCGGAACCGACTCCAGCTCCTGCTCCTATACCCACTCCAAGTCCTGAACAACCAGCCATTGGAGTGGAAGAACAAAAAATGCTTGATTTAATAAATGCCGAGCGCTCAAAGGCTGGAATTGCTCCCCTAAAACCAGATACTAAGTTAATGGAAGTCGCCAAAACTAAAGCAGAAGATATGGTAGATAACAATTATTTTTCCCATACTTCGCCAACTTATGGTTCCCCCTTTGATATGTTAAACAAGTTTGGCGTAACATACCAAACAGCTGCCGAAAATCTTGCTGGAAACTCAACAGTAGAAGCTGCGCATAATGCTTTAATGCAATCAGAAGGCCACCGTAAGAATATCTTAAATCCCAGCTTTAACTATATAGGTATAGGTATTGTTCCCAGCCCTGTTTACGGGAAAGTTTTTGTTCAAATGTTTGTCGGACGGTGAACATACTCTCCACTTAATTTCTGCTGAAATTTGAAGTGGGAGCTTCTTGGTCAATATCGCCGATGCGACAAGTTTACCCAAGCTCAAAGGACATGACCTGCCCCAAAAACACCGTCTATATGGCAAGTTTTAGTAGGTTTTGACTTGCGTTGACATCCCTATCATGGTGAGTATTGCATTGTGGGCAATCCCATTCTCTCAACGCCAGATTCTTGACTAACACGTTTTTGAAGTCGCATACTGAGCATAATTGACTACTGGCATAGTTGGATGGTGCAATTATTACTTCTCTGCCATACCAGTTAGCTTTGTACTCGATCATTCTCCGAAACTCGCTCCAAGATGCTTCCGATATTGCTTTTGCAAGTTTGTGGTTTTGGACCATGTTCTTGATACGAAGGTCTTCGAGAACAATCACTTGGTTTTTGCGAATGATCTCGATGGATTGTTTGTTCAGGAAGTCTGCTCGTTGGTTGGCAATCTTTTCGTACAGTAACGCGACCTTGATCCTTGCCTTGTTGCGGTTACGACTACCTTTCTTCTTCCTCGATAAGTCTTTCTGTAATTTAGCAAGTCGCTTCTCTGATCTTCTAAGATGCTTAGGGTTTTCGATCTTTTTACCATTGGACATGACAGCAAAGGTCTTCAATCCAACATCAATACCAACTTTCGTGTTCAACACTGGTAATGTTGCTATCTCACATTCAACTAAAACTGAGACAAAATACTTACCACTTGGTACTTGCGAGACCGTGCAAGACTTTATCACGCCATCAAATGTTCTATGTTGTTTGATCCTTACCCTTGTTTTAAGTTTCGGAAGTTTGATGTAACCATTATCAATCCTAACTGTACCTTTTTGATTGTTCGTGGTGTAGCTTTTGTCA
>NZ_FQXJ01000037.1 GCF_900129935.1 Desulfosporosinus lacus DSM 15449
ATTATAACCACCCATTTTGATTATCACTCCATTGATTCCAACCTCTTAAAGCTGGACATCCTGGGTCATGACGACCCGACGGTCATCCGAATGCTTCAGGATATCACCGGCGTGGACCCGCTAACCATACCCATGGATGATCAGGAGACCATGTCCATCTTCTCCTCCACCGAAGCCTTAGAGGTAACCCCGGAGCAGATCAATTCTAAGGTCGGAACCTTTGGAATTCCTGAGTTTGGCACGAAGTTCGTCAGAGGAATGCTTTTAGATACCAGGCCCAAAGCCTTCACGGATCTAATCTGTATATCCGGACTTTCCCATGGTACGGATGTCTGGCTGGGAAATGCCAAGGACTTAATCGATGCGGGAACCGTGACCCTCAGTGAAGCGGTGTGTACTCGGGATGATATTATGACTTATTTGATTAGTAAAGGCCTGCTGGGGCTGGATCAGATCATCTATGTCTCCTGTGATTCAAGGACTTTGGCACGGGATTTGGGGATACTGCAGAGCAGGGGATATAGGTGGTTGAGGTGCAGCCGGTGGATATGTTTCTGTGGCAAGGCACGTTGAGAGTATAATACTGATGACAAATTGTGGTTAAAAGGACAAATGAGACATATTAACCACAAGATATTGTGGTTTTCAAACGAAATAAGAGCAAAAAACGGGCTGAAAAACTGTATTTTTCGGCCCGTTTTTTAGTGCATTTTATAGATGACATTAGGGATTTGCATCTGTACTCTTGATGGCCTTGTTAAATTCTTGGTCAACAGATTCTTGATAGATGTCAGCGTAAGTTTTTGAATCTTTAATTAGATCGTCGCAGAAAGCCGCTACGTCACTGCCCGTCACTTCGAGCACGCCTTTCCTCAAGGCCGCGCCCTCTTCAAAAAGATCGATAATCCCCGAGAGCAAACCCGTCCCGTCGGTTAGCTCAACAGGGCCGACCTTAAAGAGATATTTTTGAATCTCTTTATAAACAATCTGATAATCTTGCGGGAGAGCTTTGACACGCGCCACGTGCGCTCGCCACTCTTTTTTTCCTTCGATGATATCTTGTATTCTCATTTTATCCTCCTATTTACCTAATTTTTTAGCGATATTATGCCTAAGTTGCTCGCGCCACTTGTCGCGAAAAGACTTTGCCCCTTCTTCGCCGACCAGCGCTGAACAGAAGCCTTTGATATCGTCACCCAAAACCTCTTGGACACTCTGACCGTCCGCCGCTGTTTCTTCGAGCAGACCAAGAACACCGTCAAGAATTGGCATGAGGTTGCGACCGGTGAAATCTGAGTGCGGCCAAAGATTGGCATTAATTTCCCCCCATGCCGCTTGATAATCAGCAGGCAGCTTTTTGGCTCGCGATTCAAAAGTTTTCAATTCTGAAGTCATGTCACTGCCTGTGATTTTTCCCCAAAAATTCATTGTTTTGTCTCCTTCAATTCGATAATTTTTGATGATACAAATTCCCATTTTTCCCAGAACCTCCGCAGTTCCTCACGCCCCGCGTCGTTGAGAGTGAAAAACTTTCGTGGCGGCCCCATGTCAGAGGGCTTTTTGATAATCACTACCAGCTTGCTTCTTTCAAGCCGGATCAGAATGGTGTACACCGTTCCATCCACAACATCTGTGAAGCCGAGGGCGTTCAGCCGCCGCGTAATTTCGTAGCCGTAGGTTTCTTTGCGGCTTATAATTTCAAGGACACAGCCCTCAAGCACGCCTTTGAGCATTTCCGTTAGGTTTTCCAGCACAATCCCCCCATGCTATTCTGTATAACCTGTATTAAGTATTACTTACTACTGCTATATAGTAACACGCAATAGTGGGGTTGTCAATAGATTATCGTCTTAAATTGAATACGCAATTGGCTTAGGTGTGGTACTTTGGTTTATATAAGTATCTCACTTCTAAAGCTAGCTTATGTGAATTGCCCAGGCCCAACAAACCTAATTTCTAAAAAATAATATTTCATAAATGTAAGCCAAAGGCATGGAGGTCTTGTTCAATGTTCGCTCGGCAGAAGGGTTTAGACCATTACAGCATCAAGTCTACTGAAGCACATTAAAAAGGGCATCTACCATTTCACAACTTTATACCTCGAATAAGAACCCGTGATGAGTCTTTTTGATGTGATTTAATTGCTCAGTGCTTCAATAAGTGAAAACAACAAGCCACCGTTCACAGCCGTTTCTTGTAATAGTTAAATGGCAAATTAGAACTTGATTATTTTTGGTTCACAATATTATTACCTTTGCAAAACCCACTTATGGTATAATAAAAAGGATAGAACATACTATAAGGTGGTGAACTTATGAACGAAAATCAGGTGGGTGTAATACTTGAAGAAGTTCGGGATATGTTCAAAACCCTGGCTGAGGGACAGCGGATTATTGAAAATAGGTTGGGCAAAGTAGAAGAAGGACAGAGAGTACTAGAAGCAGGACAGAGAGTACTGGAAGAAGGACAGAAAGTACTAGAAAATGGGCAGAAATCATTAGAATCTGATATGAAGAAAGTAAAATCAGATTTACAAATAATTAAGTCATTCGTTATTGCTGCTGATAATAGTTTTAACGACTATGAGAGCAGAATTAAGGCTTTAGAGAAAAAAACTGCAAATCTATAAATATAAGACAAAGCACCCGCGCAATTCGCAGGTGCTTTTTAGTTGCCTCGCAGTGTTTTCAATTTCTCTGCCTTCGTGTAGCAAATCATAAACATGCATCTTTTTAACTGACGGTTTACACAAAAGTGGTCTTGCTACTTCCGGTGTAGTTAAAAGAGGTCGCAATTATGCGGCCCCTTTTAATGCCCCCCTATAGTTTAAAAGCTTTGACATGATAGTGGCCTGTGCCACTAAAGGGATTTGTCAATAGTCATCGTAGTCAATGTAATCACCGTGACCACGGTTACTTGTTATAAGTATATGTTGAAAAGTAAAGAACAATTCATAGGATGTTTTGCGTGGGCATTGAGTGATTAAAGATGTGAAAAGAACAAGCCACCGTTCACAGGGATGCTCTCCTAAAGGTAGACAGGTTAAATAATTCTAACCTACTACCGAAAATGGGGAGCATATCACAGTGCCAGGTGGCTTGTAATGTTTAAGTGGCTATTTAATGGCAAATTAGAACTTAATTATTTTAGGTTCACCTGTAAAGGATGCTATCGTAGCTACTGCATCCTGCAAATACAATACCTGGGTGTTAGGATCTGTAGCAGAGTACCGAGACTGAAGTGTAGGATAGCTTTCAAGCATACTTTCCTTTGCTTCAACACGGTCATCCTCTACTGCAACGGCCTGGATACGAATCCATTCTTGGCCATTAAATGCGCAAATTTCAATTTTGGGATTTGCTGTCATTTGCTTTGAAACGTCCTTTACCTTACCAGTCTGAATATAAAGCTTGCCCTCAAAAATGTTGGCAGTTCCAAAGGGACGAACTCGTGGCTGATCTCCATCGATGGTTGCTAAGTAATAAGTCTGGCACTTCTTTAAGAAATCTAAAACTTCTTGCATTAAAGAAATCTCCTTTCAAATTTATACAATAAATTTACAATAAAAGTCTTGAAATAACAAGTACGATTATTTATGATACATAGTATCTAAATAAATACTATAGTGAGGAGATTAGGGAATTGGAGAAAGATTTATTTGGGATATGCCCATATACAACAGCACAGAAGGTTCTTTCTGGTAAATGGTCAATAATTATTCTCTACCATCTCGGGAAAAAGACTATGCGCTTTGGAGAATTGCAGCGGCAGTTGCCTGATTTAACTCAGTCAACCCTGACGAAACAGTTACGCGCTTTGGAGGAGAACGGATTGATTGAAAGAAAGATTTACCCTCAAGTTCCGCCAAAGGTCGAATACTCTTTAAGTTATATAGGGATAAAGTTTAAAAAAGTGTTAGCAGAATTGGCAATTTGGGGAAACGAATACATCGAAACTTTGAAGGATAAGAATTGTTAAATTGAAGAGCTGCCTTCATGTCGTACTGATGCAGCTTTGCGAAGAGCAGGGGACGAAACTGCTTGCTTCCCTCGATAGTGGCGGTAATCCAAATTCGTCAATGGTGACGAATTTGACCTGCACCCAGGCGCTCGTTCTTCTTGGGATCCCGGAAGAGGAGCGGTTTTTCTATAAATTTGGAGTCTCTTTAAATACGCAGTATAATTGAAGAAAATCTGCGTGAATGCGAGGGAGACCTATATGCAAAAGATTGTCACACACTTATGGTTTGACAAGGAAGCCGATGAGGCATCAAAGTTCTATATGTCCCTATTTGAAGGATCAAAACTCAAGGACAAAACTATCTTAAATGACACACCATCAGGCTCCGTGGATATGATCACTGTCGAGCTTGCTGGACAAGAATTCATGTTGCTGTCTGCGGGACCATTATTTAAATTTACGCCAGCGGTATCCTTTCTGATTGCTTGTAGTTCTGTCTCAGAGGTTGAAAGGTTATGGGGGAAACTTATCGAAAATGGCGCGGCGCTGATGGGTTTAAACGCCTATCCGTTTAGCGAAAAATTTGGATGGGTAATGGACAAATACGGCCTTTCTTGGCAAGTAATGTACATGGGTGATTTTGAGATTAAGCAAAAAATAACCCCAACGCTTATGTTTGTCGGGGATCAGTGTGGAAATGCAGAAGACGCCATCCGATTCTATACAACAGTATTTGAACATTCAAGTGTTGGTAATATGTATAGATACGGTGAGGATGCTGCCCCGGACAAAGCTCACACGATTCAACATGTCGACTTTGTACTTGAAAACCAAACCTTTGCAGCGATGGACAGCGCTCATGAGCACAACTTTACCTTTAATGAGGCCATTTCCTTGATGGTGATGTGCGATACACAAGAAGAAATCGACTATTATTGGGATAAGCTATCTGCAGTCCCTGAAGCAGAACAATGTGGTTGGTTGAAGGACAAATACGGTTTTTCATGGCAGATTGTTCCCACGATCATGAATGAGATGATGCAGACTAAGAATGCTACAAAATTGGCACAAGTGACTGAAGCATTTCTTGAAATGAAGAAATTTGATATTGCTGAATTAATCAAGGCCTATGAGAAATAATCCAGTCCATGAAGTATTCGCTTGGATGAGTAATGGTTGATTTGGTTAGGGGCGTCATGAAACGTGATGCTCCTTTTGTCTGTATCAGAAAATCGCGAGATTTTGTAAAATCTTGCGATTATGGTTATAACAGCGTGAGCCAGTCGCGTCTGCCATAGAGTATCCGAATTACCATCACAGTTTTCTCTTTTTCTGATATATCATAAAAAATAATATGATTGTCTACCAAAAGCTTTCTCATTCCTAAAGTGGATAATCTTTTATCGGCTACAAGAGCGTTTCTCTGCGGCATTTCTTCAAGTCCTAGAGCTGCATCGCCGATTTTATCCACCAGCTTTAGGGCAATAGTGGGTTCTAAAAATTCTTCAGCAATATAGCGGCCTATTTCCTTTAAATCCCTTTCCGCTAACTCGGAAATGTGAACGCTGTATGTGCTCAATTAGACCAGCCCTTTCCGAATATCCTCTAGGGCTTGGCGAAAAGGTCTTGTTTTCCCTTGTTTCACTGCATCAAGCCCATCGTCAAGCAAGTTGTAAAGCTCAAATCTTCCAACAAGCTTTTCATAGGTCTCAATACTCATCACGGCTAAATCACCTTGTCCATTCTTTGTTATATAAACAGGTTCATTATATTTGTGGCAAAACTCGGAAATTTCATTGTATTTATTTCTTAAGTCCGAACTGGGTCTAATGCTTGGCATCATGAACACCTCCATGCCTATTATATGCATATTCTATCAAGATATTGATATCGAATCAAGAGTACAGAGCTGCCTTCATGTCGTACTGATGCAGCTCCGCGAAGAGTATGGGACGAAACGGCTTGCTTCCCCTATCTTGGGGTGTGCTTCGTCTTGACATAGTGTGGCTAATACCATACTGTTGAATTTAACCGAAACACACGATGGAAGAGTATGAGAAGCCTTGTTAATTATAAAGTGGGCTGAAATGGTTAAGGGAATTGATCACAGAAAACAAGGAGATCAGGGCAAAATGAAAATACTATTTGTTGAAGACGATCGAATAATTGCCTCAGGTCTTTGCTACTCACTCACCCAAGAGGGATATCTTGTAACTCACTGTGTGGATGTTAAGTCAGCAAAAACTACACTATATGAGAATAGCTTTGACTTAGCGATCCTTGATCTATCCCTTCCGGATGGCAGTGGCTATGATCTTTGCCAATTAATCAAGGCCAAGGAAGATATCCCAGTTGTATTTTTAACGGCAATCGATGACGAGGTTAATGTCGTTATGGGTCTCGATATGGGCGCTGATGACTACATAACAAAGCCATTTCGCATAAGAGAGCTGCTCTCTCGTCTTAAATCTGTTACTCGTAGGTATGACAAGACAGAGCTTATAAAAACAGTTTATCAGTTTAGTGAACTTAAGATAGATACTGCCCTGGCAAAGGTCTATAAAGGAGAGCAGGAAATTGTATTAACCTCTCTTGAGTATCGCTTGCTCTTATTATTTGCGAATAACGAGGGACAAGTCCTCAGCCGTAATCAGCTTCTAGAAGGTCTCTGGGATTTTGCAGGGGAATTTGTCAATGATAATACCTTAACGGTCTATATTAAACGTCTGCGCGAAAAGATCGAGGATGATAGCCAAAACCCATCAATTATTAAAACGGTTCGTGGAATCGGATACAAGGGGGGCAGCTAAGGTGTTGCGAAATAAAGAAATTAAACTATATATCACACTTCTGGCTGCAGTTGTAATAGTAGGTTTTGTTGCCTGCTATTTTTTTAATCCCGTCTCGGGGATCATTGCCTTGTCAGCGTTGCTTTTAATGGCTGCCGTATCCTTCCTGTTTACGAGATGGAGATATCAGCAAATAGAAAAGTTAACCGAATATCTAAAGCGAATTGCAGGTGGCGAATACTCCCTGGATATTAGAGATAATGATGAAGGCGAGCTTAGCATCCTTAAAAGTGAACTATATAAAGTAACCGTAACCCTCTCTGAGCAAGCCAACCTCTTGAAAAAAGACAAGCGTTTTCTTGCAGACTCAATCTCAGATATTTCACACCAGCTTAAAACTCCCATCACCTCAATGTCTGTTATGACAGACCTGATAAGTGATGAAAACCTACCCCTAGATAAGCGTGTGGAATTCACACAAAATATTCGCTCCCAACTTGAAAGACTTCAATGGCTTGTGGCCTCACTCCTCAAGCTGTCGAAGATTGATGCAGGAACAATTAAGTTTAAGAAAGAGCCGGTAAATGTGCAAGACCTTATCACACGCTCAATTGAACATTTACTAATCCCCATGGAAATAAAAGAGCAAACCCTTGAAATCAGCGGAGATGAGCATACTGAATTTAGGGGGGATTTTAATTGGTCGTCAGAAGCCTTGACAAATATTATCAAAAATTGTCTCGAACATACACCTTGCGGTGGAACGATCGGTATCAGCTTTAGTGAAACCCCAATTTATACCCTTATTAAGGTATCCGATCAGGGTGAGGGTATCCATAAGCATGACTTACCCTACATATTTGATCGGTTTTATAAAGGGAGAAATGCGCACAATGACAGTATAGGGATTGGGTTGGCCATGTCAAAAAGCATTGTCAAAAACCAAGGTGGTAGTATAGAAGTTACCAGTGAAAAGGATAAAGGGACACAATTTACGATCAAGTTTTATAAAAGCATTGTGTGACTAAATTGTCACTTAAATAGTCACTGTAGAGTTATATTAGGCAGCTATACTAACATTAACAGGATAGGAAATCAGAAATGGAGTGAGTTAGTATGGAAATATTAAGAGTAGAAAATCTGTCTAAGATCTATGGTAAGGGTGAAACCGCCGTCAAGGCCCTTGATAATATTTCGTTTTCTGTAAGCAAAGGGGAATTTGTTGCAATTATTGGACCATCAGGTTCAGGGAAATCGACCCTGCTCCATACCCTGGGTGGGGTGGATAGGCCCACAAGCGGCAAGGTAATGCTTGAAAACACGGATGTCTATGGTCTTGACGAAACGAAGCTGGCCATCTTTAGACGCAGACAAATCGGTCTTATTTATCAATTTTATAACCTTATCCCCGTTCTCAGTGTAGAAGAAAATATCACCCTGCCCTTACTATTGGACGGGCGCAAGGCTGATAAAGGGCAACTCAAGGAAATACTCAGCACCCTGGGTTTAACCGAGCGCTTAAACCATCTGCCCAATCAGCTTTCCGGAGGTCAACAGCAACGAGTGTCCATAGGACGAGCATTAATCAATAATCCTGCCCTCATGTTGGCGGATGAACCGACAGGAAATCTGGACAGTAAAAGCAGTCATGAAATTATTGAGCTTCTTAAAATGTTCAATAAAACATTTCGGCAAACTCTGATTGTCATTACCCATGATGAGCGGATAGCCTTACAGGCAGATCGAATCATGACCATAGAAGACGGGCGGATCACGAAGGATGAGGTGCTTCGTCGATGAACATTATTAATAAACTAACCATAAGACATTTGAAGGAAAATAAACGACGCACCCTTGTAACAATCCTGGGCGTGATTATATCCGTCGCCATGGTGACGGCAGTGGCAACGATTAGTGTGTCTTTTATGGAATTATTGCAAAAGCAGACGATTGCCAGTGATGGGGAATGGCATGTTCTATACAAAGATGTGAACAAGGAGCAGCTCGCAGCAGTAAAAAATGATGAAGCAACCAAAGCCCTGGTTATCTCCAGAGATCGCGGCTATGCTCTTTTAGAGGAAGGACAAAATAGAAATAAGCCCTATTTATTTCTCAAGGAGTATAATGCCCAAGGGTTTAAACAGTTTCCCATTGAATTGAGTCAAGGGCGGCTTCCTCAGAATGACCGTGAAGTGGTAATTTCAGAAGAAATTGCTGGAAATGCCAAAGTAAACTACGAGATTGGGGATCCTTTAATACTTGATATAGGTAAACGGTTCAACAAAGAAAGTCAAGAACTTTCTCAGCGTGCCCCCTTACAATCAGAGAATGGTAAAAGAACCGAAACCTTTGAAAGTAGTCTAACTAAGAGTTACACGGTGGTAGGAATCATCAAACGGCCTACCTGGGAACCGACTTGGGCTCCGGGGTATACGATTATAAGCTATATCGATGAGAGCATGATAGGAGCAACTGAAACTGTTAATGCCTCGGTTGTGCTAAGTAAAGTTAAAAGCTCACTCTACACTCATGCAGAAGAGCTGGCTAAGAAAAACCAAATTCAAATCGACAAGATCCAATTTAATAATAATTTGCTGCGCTATTATGGGGTCACGAATAACGATAACTTAAACAGCACTATCTATTCACTATCCGCGGTCATTATGGGAATCATTATTATTGGCGCTGTTTCGTTAATCTATAATGCCTTTGCAATTTCCCTGGCAGAACGTTCCCGTCATTTAGGCATGCTCTCCAGCGTGGGGGCTACAAAAAGGCAGAAAAGAAACTCGGTGTTATTTGAGGCAGCAGTCATTGGTTTAATCAGTATTCCCCTGGGAATCATTGGTGGCCTTGGCGGAATGGGCATTACCTTTTGGTTCGTTAACCCGCTGATCCAAGGAGCGTTAAGAGAGTCAGTAAAGCTAACCGTGTCCATAACCCCTTTGTCGATTTTGGCTGCCTGTGTAATATCGATGCTGACCATCTTCATTTCAGCCTATCTGCCCGCCAGAAAGGCCTCTAAAATCTCTGCTATTGACGCGATTCGGCAGACAGCCGATGTTAAGCTGACTGGTAAAGCAGTAAAAACCTCAAAGTTCATGCGCAAGCTATTCGGAATCGAAGCAGAAATAGGCTTAAAAAACTTAAAAAGAAACAAACGCCGGTACCAAGCAACCGTATTTTCACTCGTCATCAGCATCGTTCTGTTTTTAGCAGTATCATTTTTTACCGCCAATTTAACAAAATCTCTGGAGCTCTCCCAGGATGGCGTGAATTTTGATATTCAAGTGTCAACGGAAAGGGAAGATACAGAAATTGTGGATCAGTTGCTGAAATCCATTGCTGCCCTGGATAATGTCACAGAATATAGTCTTATGAGAGATTTAACGTTGAACGCTTGGGTGAACCAGGAATCAATAGCCAAGGAATTACAAGAGCAAGTGAATCAAGATAAGAGTATGCTTAAGAACGGAAAATATCCTTACTACATCGATTTGCATGCTTTAGAGGAGGAGAATCTGCGAGCCTACGCGGATAAGATTGGTGCAGATTATGAACAGCTGGTAAACCCGGATAATTTAACCGGAATTGTGATAGAGACCATCCCCTATAAGGATAGGGAAGCGGGGAAATATGTAGAAACAAAAGCAATTAGTACTAAAATCGGGGAAAGGATTGATTTATTCTATACCGTTGGAGAGACAGAAGAAGAGAGGCCTTTAAATCAAATAGAAATCGCCGCCTTGACGGATCAATCTCCCATGGGTGTCTTTCCGGCAGGAGTAGGCGGGTTAACGATCATTGTCTCTGAACAAGTCCTGGATCAATTAATGGAGGATAAAGAGATTCCCAATGTTCATACACAACTCTTACTGAAGAGTTCGGATCCAATCGCGACACAACACCAAATTGAGGATCTGAAAGAGAATAATCTTTCCATTTACAATGTTTACCAAAGCAGACAGAATGACGAACAGATGATCCTGTTTATGTCAGTGTTTACCTATGGCTTTATCGTTTTGATCACGGCGATTTCGATTGCCAACATTTTCAATACAATCTCAACCAGTATTTCCCTGCGCAAGCGAGAATTTGCGATGCTAAAATCGGTGGGGATGACCCCAAAAGGCTTTAGTAAAATGATAAACTATGAGAGCATTTTTTATGGAATCAAGTCCTTGTTCTACGGTCTGCCGATCAGCATAGTTGTGATGTATTTAATCCATAGGTCATTGATGAACAGCTTTAGCTATAGCTTCGCCCTTCCTTGGATAAGTATTTTATATGTTATTGTGGCCGTGTTTATCATTGTCAGTTCCGCCATGTTGTACTCCAGCGCCAAAGTTAAAAAGGAAAACATTATTGATGCACTCAAGCAGGAGAATATCTAGGCCCTGTAGATTTAGGCTATTGAGTTAGGGGAGAGGTACAACCCTTATGACAAGTTAAAATATTTTTTTGACTTGTCATAAGGTCAATTGAATAAACTATCCTCTTAGGAGTCCCAGAGGAAGAGAGATTCACTGCTTGAAGAGTTTAATGAAGAAATATTTAATATGCTGGTTGAGAAGATAGAAATTCTCACACCAGCATTTTGTTTTAAACTGCATTCGAGTCAAAAATGTTAAGATGATAGTGTTTTAGGATGTTTTTTGGAAAAGCTAACTTTAACCGTAGATTGGACATATAAAAGTAACAACAATTCGGAATGGGCTAGGTAGCATTTTTATAGGCACCTAAAAACTATTCCGGCCATCAGCTCAATAAGAAACTTAGACTTTAGCCCCAGTTCGGCCTCTATTAAAGGCTGAGTCTTAGTTCGGCTCTAAACAAGATCCAAAGCCAGGGCAACCTGAAATGCCAGTACTTAAGAATAGTGAAAACCATCCCAATAATAGTATGCTTGAGAAATTAAAGTAGCGCTATCACTTAACAAGTGACGATATTCTTGATATAGTAAAAGAAACTGGAGTTATTGTAATAAAAGGATGGATAGATCATACCTATGTTAATCCTATTTCGAGAGGTCAGAGTGTGGCTGCGAAGATGATGGCAGTAGTGGCTGAGTATTTTAGGAAGGCCTCAAAATCATGCTAGGCTTATTTTAATTAAATAAAAGTAATTTGCTATAACTTTTGCTGTTTCTGATATCAAACAGCGATGGATATAGCATTTTTTATGTAGGAGGAAGTTATGAAAAAAATAATAAACTTTGCTGAGATGGCCTATGTGTTGGGGCTGATTATTCTGGCCCTTGGTGTGGCACTTATGGAAAAAGCGGATCTCGGAATTTCTATGGTAGTTGCTCCGGCCTATCTAATCTCTTTAAAAGTTAGTTTTCTCACATTTGGCATGGCTGAATATACTCTGCAGGCCGTACTGCTGGTGTTTGTATGCCTGGTGTTGCGTCAGTTTAAGTTGTCCTACTGTTTCTCTTTTGTCACTGCTGTTATTTATGGCGTAATTCTGGATGGTTGGATCTGGAGCCTGCGGGATGTGGTCGCTGGTACGCTGAGTGTACGCATCCCATTATATCTGTTGGGTATGCTCTTATGTGCAATGGGTATTTCTTTGCTTTTTCACACGTATCTTTCTCCTGAAGTTTACGAGTTGTTCGTGAAAGAAGTTTCGAAAAAGTACCATATAGATATTAATAAATTTAAAATTGCCTATGACTGCACCAGCTGTGCAGTAGCCATCGCAATGTCTTACCTTTTCTTTCACAGCCTGCGCGGCGTTGGTATAGGGACGGTCATCTGCGCTTTAGTCAATGGTATCATCATCGGTCAATGCAGCAAGTTTTTCGAAAAATATATTGATTTCTCCCCGAAGTTTCCTTTAGCTAAATATTTTGAATGATATGGGTTTGGAAATTACTCTATCATCAAAAAGTTTGAAATCTTTAGGGTAACTGTGGAGCCGAATCCCGCTACATAGCAGTGAGTGTCCAAGTATGGATTATCCCTCGTTTTCAAGGCCAAGTGAATTACATGCGATCAATGATTTGTAACTAAGAAATAACTATTGTGGGTGGTTAGCGGGAGGAATTGAGGACTGCTCGGCGAAAAAGATAGGGATGAGTCAAATTCCGAGGCTTGTCAGATGTTATATTAGGGAAAATTCTGAGGAGGGTAATTATGAAGTTCTCTCAAAGACCAGTTTTCCGGGTAGTTAAAATAATCATAATAGCAACGGTAGTTGGTGTTTTAGGGCTGACCTCTTTAGTATCTAATCAAGCTAAGAATGATCGAGACATCCTGTCAACTGCTACGCTTAGTGAGAGTGTTCCCTCGCCAAGTGAGGAAATCTTAAAGTTGAAATCCCTCGAAAAGACCTTTTTAGACTCGGATTTTTACCGGAAGGATGGAATGCTCCCGCTGACAGTCTCGAAGGATCTAAAATGTTTTGTGACTTATAAAATAAACAATCAAAATATGGCTGCAGAGAATGAGCTAGTCCTAATAGGGATGCCCAGGCAGTTCATTGATCTATATTTGGTTGACCTCAGTGAAAAAAAGGCTGAATACCTAGGTAAAACAGAATTCGTAATAAGTCAGGCGTGGTCGGAGGACGGTAATCGTTTAGCGATTGTTTCCCATAAGTCGGTTAAGATTTTGGATCTTGCTAAGCGAAGTTTAGCAGAAGTGCCGCTGCAATATGAGACGGATATCTACAATACAAACTGGGGAATTGATAACCGAACCTTATATTTGCATCTGGATACTACTCCCAACTATTATGCCTATGATACATATTCGAAGCAGATGGTGAAAGTTAGGGGGAGATTTCAGGAGGGTGATGTTGTTTACAGAGGGGATGCCGGCGGCGCCATTCTCACCAGTAAGGGCGAGCGGGTGGGAGTAGCCCACGGCCTGTATTATGGGGAAGCTCCCGAGAAACAACTGTTTACAGGGGAAGTTATTATCCATGATATCGATGATGAAAGGCTCCTGGTTTCCTACGATGTGGACACCCCTCAGGGCGGTGCCCGATATACACTGGCAGAGTACGACCTTAAAACCGGCGCGTCGAGAGTCCTATATAATGAAGGAAATCTTCACACTGTCTGGAAGATATATAAGGCTTCCTATATTAAAACTACCGGGGATATCATATTTACAACTTTCAAGTTAAGCGATACTGGTGTCAAGTATATTATGGTACGCATAGAACCGAATGGAAAAGAGATTGTCACTGAGGTGCCCTCCCCTTTATATACCCTAACACAGGGAGAAAATCTGCTGCATTTTGCCGCTTTTAAAGACGGTGAAAGCTGGATTATGGACACTGGGGACTTTAAGTTCAGTGACCAAGGCTTGCAGCAAACTGAGCAGAAAAGTGATATCAGAGATCTTATGCTTCGAGTTCTTTACTTATATGGATCAGAATCCCCAAAGCTTGATGATATAAAGCAAATTTTTATTAACACTTATGACCCGATCCCTCAGGAAGCGCTGGAAAACATTTTGCTGGAAATGGAAGGCCCGAAGTACTGGCAGTTCATAAGGCAGGAGATTGGCAAAAATGTTACTATGACCCTTAATTTGAAAGACCCCAACAGAGCATCGGTTATCTTGAACGGTGAGTATTTCAGAGGACCTCATGAATTAATAAAAACTTTAGGTCAATGGTATGTTACTGGGTTTTCCACTTGGCCGGATAGTCAGGCGAGAAAGAATGTTTACAAGGCTTGTAGCCAATTTATTGATAATCAAATCAAAACCGGCCAAGCGGAGGCCGACTTTAGACAAAAAGGAGACCAGGACGATTATGCTGTCCGAACGGCGGCCCTGCTGAATAAGCTGCGTACCCAATCCTCAAATATTGAGCTTGGAGAAATAGAGCTCTGGTCTATGAGTGAACCGCATAGGGCGGTCAAGGATGCCAAGGAAGCAAGAGTGAAAATGATCGTGACGCTGAATGATGGATCGACTGAAAAGCTCCAGGGCTACTTCTCGAGGGCAGATTCAGGAGATGCCTGGATGTTTCAAGGTTTGGGCAAGCTATCACCGGGCCTGTTCCCGAAAACTTATTAGTTAACATTCGATTGTGAATGCCAAATAATCATGTTATTATTTTCATAAACTTTGGTTAACTGAGATAATCTAAATGCTAAAGGAGATGTTGTAATGAGTAAAAAAGTGCTCATTGTCGGTGGAGTTGCAGGGGGAGCCAGCGCTGCAGCACGCTTGCGCCGTTTGGATGAAGAGGCGGAAATCATTATCTTTGAGCGGGGAGAACATATTTCATATGCAAACTGCGGCTTACCGTATTATGTCAGTGGAGTTATTAATGATCGGGAAGCTCTTTTGGTCTCAAAACCTGAAGCTATGAGAAACCGCTTTCGTATTGATGTGAGAATCTTTAGTGAGGTTACCCGTATTTTTCCTGAGGAAAAAGCCGTCGAAGTCCAAGAAAGCACTGGTAAGGTCTATCGAGAATCTTATGATCAATTGATCCTTTCTCCCGGGGCAGCTCCGCTTCGTCCGCCGATTGCCGGGATCAATGACATCGATGCTCTTGTTGTGCGTAATGTTACAGATATTGATCAGATTAAACGATTTATCGATGAACAGCAACCTAAAACGGCAGCAGTCGTAGGAGGGGGCTTTATCGGTTTAGAAATGGCCGAAAATCTCCATGCCAGAGGAGTAGATACAACGATTATAGAAATGAGCGATCAGGTCATGGCTCCTCTGGATTTTGAAATGGCTGCAATTCTCCATGAGCACATTTTTAATAAAGGAATCAACCTCATTTTGGAAGATGGGGTGAAATCCTTTGCTAAAAAGGATAATGGGACGCTTATTACACTCCAAAGCGGCGGGGAAGTACAAGCTGATTTAACGATCTTGGCTATTGGTGTAAAACCGGAAATTAAATTAGCTAAGGAAGCAGGGCTAACTATCGGAGAGTTAGGCGGCATCAAAGTTAATGAACGACTTCAGACCTCAGACCCTAATATTTACGCTGTTGGCGATGTCATTGAGGTAAAACATTTAGTAACAGGTCAAGCTGCCCTCTTGCCGCTTGCAGGTCCTGCTAATAAACAAGGCCGCATTGTTGCCGACGTTATCGCAGGTCGGGACAGCCGGTATAAGGGTACCCAAGGTACGGCAATTGCCAAGGTTTTTGATTTAGTGGCAGCGTCCACCGGGGCGAATGAAAAAATGCTTAAGAAATTAGGAATTCCTCATGAGGTGTTGTTTACTCACTCTAATTCCCACGCCGGGTATTATCCCGGAGCAACAAGATTATCCATAAAACTTGTCTTTGATAAAAATGGCCGAGTCCTGGGTGCCCAAGCTGTCGGAGCTCAGGGTGTCGATAAACGGATCGATGACATTGCCGGGGTAATCCGTAACAAAGGGACTATCTATGATTTGCAGGAACTCGAACTGGCCTACGCCCCGCCCTTTTCATCGGCTAAAGATCCTGTGAACATGGCCGGTTATGTGGCGGAAAACATCATTAATGGCGATGTTCGCATGATTCATTGGCAGGAACTTAGTAAACTTAAAGCAAAAGATATATGTATCATCGATGTACGGGATGAAGAAGAACGTAGAGCTAAATTTATCCCCGGCTCGCTGCATATCCCTGTCAATGACCTGCGCAGCAAATTATCGGAACTTCCCAAAGATAAGGAAATCGTCGTTTACTGCGAGATTGGGCTGCGAGGCTACGTTGCTTATCGAATCTTGACTCAACACGGATTTACTCAAGTTAGGAATTTGTGCGGAGGTTGGGTTACTTATTATCCGGCTGTGTTTGGATAAGTTTCCCCAAATTACGGAGAGGAATCTAGCTCTGTTGGGGTATAGAGGGTATATTGAGAGCGACCTGTTGTTACTATGAATTAACGCAAAAAAAACCGGCAATCGTGAATCGTGCCGGGATTTTTTGTGTTATCCTATTTTGCGGCAGTAGTCCGGCGGCTTTCTGAGAGGTACGTGCCAAAAGAGGACCTTGTTGTAAAGTCACCCAACGGGAAACAATTCTGACAAATAGAAAAAACTAATACAACTTATACTAAGTTCCAATTTCACTTCTGGCGTCCTTGGTATTATGATAGAGACACAAAGACATCAGCGTAGATAAGGGATGAAGGAGGAGTTAGTATGTACGAGTATTCAAAAGAGGAGATCCAACGTATCAAGGATTCTATCAGAGTTACAACGAATGACGCTGGACAGATTTCCGTGGATTATCAACCACCAGCGATCAAGGAGGATCATCCATCTATGAGTGCTATTTTGGATTGCGCTTATCAACAGATGTATTCCTTTTCGCTGATTAAAACAATCTATAATGCCCTATTTAGAAAAACGAAGATTGCTCACCCAACTCCTTGTGCAGCATTCGCTGATTGGATGAATGAAATCGATCATGCTGTTGGAGTAAAATAATAAGACTCCGCCTTTCTTAAGAGGGGTGGAGTCTTTCAACTTTCAATCATCTGCTTTAAATGCTATTATGATTATAGAAAATGGCGTTTTATAACAATGATTGAGGTGGGCAATGCGCATAGAACAGCTCCAGCATATTATTGAAATTGACAATAAAAAATCTATATCCGAAGCAGCCAAAACTTTTTTTATGGGTCAGCCGCAGCTTAGTCACTCTGTTAAGAATCTGGAAGCTAAATTGGGCTATAAGATTTTTCGGCGTAATAAAGCGGGTCTCATTCCGACGGCTCAGGGTAAAGAAGTTTTGGGACTGGCTCGTGAAATCATCAATAATGTAGAAGAAATGAAAACGATTGGAAGTAGAGAAGCAGATCTGGCGGGGAATCTGAGTTTGACCCTTGGACCAGCTGTTTTTAATGCCTTTGCGTCCCAACTCATTGAACGTTTTTATAAGATGTATCCGAATGTTAACTTAATGATTACAGAAGATATAACTCTAGAAGTGATTGAGAAAGTGGCAAACAGGACTTGCTTATTGGGGGTTACGGGCTGGCCTGATGAGCAGGATGATACTATGAAGATGCTTCTTGATGCTCGCAATATTGCCTATCAAGACGTGATTAAGGACTATTTTGGCTTAATCGTTGGAAATCAGCATCCTTTAGCAAAAAAAGAAGTCGTCACCTTAGCGGATCTTGAAGAAATGACCTTTGTAGATTATTACGGCTTCACGGAAGGCTTTTTAAGAATGTTTGGGATAAAACCAAAGAATCAATCCATTGTTGTTTATAATCGTGAGGTTTTAAAATCAGTTATCGCTGCCAATGAAGGTATTGCAATTTTTCCGCGGTTTTTCTTATTTAATGATATTTATTTTGAGCGAGGATTACTTAACGTGCGAGGGATAGAAAACGTTACGGATCAGATGAAAGTGACGATGTACTTAATATATTCTAGGGCTGAACCCTTATCGCCGTTAACTAAGCAGCTGATTAATATGATTATCGAGACAAATCGAGAAAATATGCAGGAGTCTAACATATAATGCGCATAGAACAGTTAAAACAAATTATTAAAATTCAAGAGCAACAATCAATTTCCAAAGCGGCCAGTGACTTGTTTATCAGCCAACCTTCTTTAAGTGTATCCGTCAATAATCTTGAAGATGAACTGGGTCTTAAATTATTCGAACGGAGCAATGCAGGAGTTATTGTTACGGAGCAAGGGAAGGAAATTTTAAGGCTGGCTGAAAATATACTGAACTTAAGTGACAAGATGATCGGAATTATGGAGGGGACTAAGGTCTTGATTCGAAATCTCCGGATGGCAGTGCCGGCTGCCTTCGCCAATGCTATTGTGCCGGGGCTTCTTAGGCAATTTCGAGACCTTTATCCGGACGTTAATCTTCATATTCATGAGGCGTCTTTTTACGAAATTGTAGATCTGATGGACAAAGGCATATATTCCATAGGGATTATAAGCTGTAGAGTAGATCTTGAATACAATTTTATCCAACAGCTCAAAGAAAGAGATATTGCCTGGGAGGTTATTCCAGGGGGTGAGTGTTTAAGATTGTCTCTTTTTATAAGCAGTAAGAATCCTTTGGCTGATAGGGAATGGGTCAGTAGATCTGAACTAAGGAATTTGAAGATGATTTCATATAAAGAAAACTATTCCAGGTTTTCTAAAGACTTAGAACGTTCCTCGCATAAACCTGTCATAGTTGAAGATGTAGAACTTTTGAAAAAACTGATCAGTAATGACTTTGGATTTTCAATTTTTCCCGAAATCTTAGCCTATGATGATTTGTATGTAAAAAGTGGCATGATCAAGGTTGTTCCTATTAAAGAGTTAAGTGAGCCATCTAATGTTTATATACTTTATTCCAGCAAAGAGTCCTTGTCGTTTATTGAAAGGGAATTGCTGACGATTGTAAAAGAGTTGATTACGGATACACTATGAAGCACCACTGAACTTTCAATATACTCACGAGGGTTAAAACCCAGTGGGTATATTTTTTTTGACATAATACCTATGAGAAAACCTATATTATGCAGATCAATTACTCTAATCTACAATAGAAAAAGATAATCGTTTTATTCGGATTAGGCTATGCCAAACCATGCGAAATCTTGCACAATCACTGATTGGGGGCAGCAATCCGTAAGCCCATTATATGAAGGGTTGGTGATGAGGACTTAGATCCCTTACGAAAAAATGATTGGAGGAGGGTTTAGACAATGGCAGTTAAATCAGAAGAGCAACCAAGCAACGTGCAACCGATAAATAATCAACTGAAGAGTATCGATGCAAAACCAGGCATGGATAAAGAATTATTGAAAGTCTTTGGATTTTTTGTGATTGCAGGCTTAGGCTGGATTTTGCCAGCTCCGGCACCTATTACCCCCATCGGAATGAAAGTGTTTTTGGTCTTTCTGGCAACGGTTTATGGCTGGACAGTAACCAAGCATGTTTGGCCTAGTTTATTAGCATGTTTAATGTTCCCATTGTCGGGTGTTGTCAATATGAAGCAATTCATCGTCATGGGCTGGGGCAGCGATGCCTTTTATTTCATGATACTTACCTTTGCTCTAATTAAGTTCTTAGAGGAAGCAGGAGTCAGCCAATTCTTAGCTTCTTGGCTCATGAGCCGTAAGTTTATACAGGGGCACCCTTGGCGTTTGATTTTCATGATCTTAGTGACCGCTTATGTCGTTTGCAGCTTAGTCAACACCTTTATCGGTATTTTCTTAGTCTGGGAAATCGTTTACACCATTACTAAAACCATCAAGCAAAAACCTTTTGACAAATTCCCGACCCTAATGATCTTCGGGGTTGCCATGATGGGGGCCTTGAGCCTTTCGGCAATGCCTTGGGGTAATAATGCTATTGTAAACTTAGGGGTTTATGCTAACTTGATGGGTGAACCAGGTAACATGATTCGTTATATTATATACACCATCCCGGTAGGTATTCTTTCCATAATTGCTTATCTTGTACTTTGTAAGTATGTCTTTAAATTAGATATCACACCCCTCAAAGAACTAACGGGTGAGATGATTGACCCTAAGGATCTCCAATTAACTAAAGTGAAAAAAATTGCTTTAGTCGCTTTAGGATGCTTTATCGTCCTCTTGCTTTTACCAAGCCTATTACCAAAAGGCACTCCGCTTTGGTATCTGCTTAATAACATGGGCATTGTTGGGGTTATGGTATTCGTCTTTGCCTTTCTTTCCTTAATCAAAGTCGATGGCAAGAACATCTTCGACTTTGCTGCCTTCGCTCGTAATGGGATACCTTGGAATATGGTGGCTATGGTTTTAGTTATTCTAGCCATCGGTGGCTGCTTAATGAGCCCTTCCACTGGGATTAATGCCTTCCTTCAGCAAAACATGGCTCCGCTGCTCACTAGCTTATCCCCAGTCATGTTTGTTATTGCAATCACGACAATCACACTTGTGCTGACCAACTTCATGATTAATATGGTGGTTGTTGCCATCTTCTTACCAGTAGCCATCAGCATGTCTGCGACTATTGGCATCCATCCAGAACAAATTTCCTATTTAATTATGGTTGTTAGTACCATTGCGATTTTGACCCCAGCTGCCTCTGCAGCATCCGTCCTCTTGTTCCCAAATACTGAATGGATTCGTGCGAAGGATATTTATCAATATGGTGGAATTACAGTGCTTGTGGTCACGGTTATCGCTGTTGCGGTTAACTACCTCTTCATGGGTTTCTTCTATTAAAATGATCTTGCAAAGCATCCAACACCCGTTCTACTTGTAAGGAGATAGTATTTTTCACATATCAATTATAACAAAACCTATATTACGCCCTGAGAGTGGTTTTGGGCTACTATTGTAATAGCCCGCTCATCAAGCGGAAGTGGAACCGCGTATTAACTTAAGTTTGAAAGGGGTTAAACCATGATGAATCAAATTAAACATGAACAGATTGCCCATATTATCACGAAGCAACATAACTTAGAGCAAGCAATGCTAGCAGAATTCGAAGCTGGCACTTATACGATTGATAACCCTCTGGTTAAATTAAATCCCTATGGGGTTTGCCCTTTGACGGCTATGGTTTTATTCGAAACTCCGGTCATGACGGAAGCTACTATCGTTGTTAAAGGGAAAGAACACCCTGGAGATATTCGCCATACCTTCCCTGCCAGCAAGAAGCATATCCTGCCTGTTTACGGACTTTATGTCGATTATGAAAATACCGTTGAAATTGTGATGGCGAATGGTCAGAAAAACACGATTCGCATTCAAACAGGTCCTATTCACCCCGATGTGCCGTTAGCAACCTCGATTAAGACAACACCTGAGTATATGGGACATAATATGATGTTCCTGACAGCTGCTATGCGAGCTATGCCTGTAGGCTATGACTATGCAGGGGATGTTCGCTGGTATTCCAACGAGAATTTTGCCTTCGATGTGAAGCGCATGCCTAATGGACATATTTTAATTGGAACTGAGCGCTTGGTTAAAATGCCTTATTTTACAACAGGACTTTACGAAATGGCCTTTAGCGGTAAGATCTTTAAAGAATACCGCACACCTAGTGGTTATCATCACGACCAATTCGTCATGGAAGATGGCAATATCCTGGTGCTGTCCTTTGATTTTTATTCAGGTACGGTTGAAGACATGTGCTTACTGATCGATCCTAACACGGGTGAAGTCTTAAAGTCTTGGGATTACAAAAACGTCCTGCCTCAGGATGTAGCAGGTTCGGGCAGTCAAGACGAGCATGACTGGTTCCATAACAATGCCGTTTGGTATGATAAGAAAACCCACAGCCTGACTTTCTCCGGTCGTCATCAGGACGCCGTGATTAACCTTGATTTCGAAACCGGCAAGTTGAACTGGATCATTGGTGATCCTGAGGGTTGGCCGCAGGAAATGGTTGATAAATATTTCTTTACACCGGTTGGCGATGGAGAGTTTGACTGGCAATATGAACAGCATGCCAGTGTTATTTTGCCGGATGGGGATGTTATGCTCTTTGACAACGGCCATTTTAGAGCTAAAAATAAAGAAAACTACCTGGCTAACAGCAAAAACTTCTCCCGTGGCGTTCGATATCGCATTAATACAGAGAAGATGACCATTGAACAAATTTGGCAATACGGTAAAGAGCGCGGCTCTGAATTCTTCTCTCCGTATATCTGTAATGTAGAGTATTATAATGAAGGACATTACATGGTTCATTCCGGAGGAATCGGCTATGAGAATGGTGAGACCTGCGAGGGAATGGCTGTTATGAAAGTAATGCAGCCTGAATTTAAGGATAGTATTACCTTCAACTCCATTACCTGTGAACTTAAAGATGATGTCTTAATGTATGAATTACACGTACCTGCTAACTGCTATCGTGCAGAAAAGCTGCCCCTTTACTATGCCAATGAGACCGCTGAATTAGGTGCCGGAAAACTTCTTGGCAATTTAATCGAGACCCAAACCACGAAAATGAAGATCAAAGCTCAAGAAACCGGTCAATTAGTACCCGACCATTACGAGGCATCCATCATGGAGGAAGAGGACCGCATGACCTTTAACGCCATCTTTGAAACCGGCGAAATGGCACAATTACTTCTGTTAGACGAGGCTGGTGAGGTAAGACGTTATCCCGTAAATACCGTCGCTCAGAATTTCCAAGCCATGTGTGTAGGTACCTTCCAAAAAGCTGATCCTCGCAATGTCGACCTCTTCATCAACAAAACTGGTTTATCCGGAAAATATCAAGTCAAGCTCATCGCCGAAGAAAAACTTTACGAAACCGGCGTGACGATCTCCGCGTAGCGTTTGGAGGGTGGGTAGTTGTGTAGTTGTGTGGGAGGCTGACCCCCACACAATGGGAAGCGATTCTGACAATTATGATCGGCCTCAGTTAAAAACCATGGTTAAGAGTACGGCTTGAGAATTAGTATAAGTATAAGTGAGCTACACGACAAACTAAATCAGCGACTGAGAAGTAACGGTAGGGGATACTTACTTCTCAGTTGCTTTCAATGTTTATTATGAAGGAGTTGGAGACTATGTCATTAAAACAATTAAGTGCTGCAGGTTTTGAGGAAGTTATTTATGATAATGGTGAACCATGTGTCGTCATATTTTCAAGAAAAGAGTGCCATGTCTGTAAAGAAGTTGTACCGGTCTTAGAAGAATTACAACCGAAATACGAAAACAAGTTTGGTTTCTATTATGTTGATGTAGAAGAAGATAAGGCCTTATTCCAACGGTTTTCTTTAAAAGGTGTTCCCCAGTTGCTCTACTTTAAAGATGGTGAGTACCATGGAAAACAAGCCGGCAAAGTTGAGGAGGACCAAGTCGAAGAAAGAATCGCCGACATCCTCGAGTAGGAATTGTGTGGGGGTCTGACCTTCACACAATGGGGAACAATCCTGATAATTTAAAAGAGGAAGTGAAAGGCATGGCAAATAGCTATGATTTAATCATAATTGGTGGCGGTCCTGGGGGGCTCTCTGCCGCGATCTATGGGGGAAGGGCTAAACTTAAGACCCTAGTCATAAACAAAGGTGCGATTGGCGGCTTAGTTAATACGACTCGGGAAATCGTCAATTATCCGGGATATGGGCAAATCAGCGGTCCGGATCTGATGAAGGATTTTAAGAAACATGCGGAGACCTTTGGGGTTGAATTTTTAAAAGGTGAGGTTACCCAGACGAATTTTTCACAAACGGAAAAGAAGGTTGTGACCAAAAAGGGCCAGGAGTTTTTAGCCAAAGCGGTTATTGTGGCCTGTGGCAGCGAGCCCAGGTTACTCAATATCCCGGGTGAAAAGCGACTTAGGGGTATGGGTGTAGCGTATTGCGCTACTTGTGATGCCGAGTTCTTCGAGGGAGAAGATGTTGTTGTCGTCGGAAGCGGTGACCAGGCTATTGAAGAAGGCATGTTTATAACCAAGTTTGCCCGTAAGGTCACGGTTATCGTTTTACATGATGAAGGAATTCTGGATTGCAATAAAGTCAGTGCTGAGAAAGCCTTAAATCATGAAAAAATGGAGTTTATCTGGAACTCGACCATCGAGGAAGTCGTAGGTAAAGAAAATGTCGAAGGGGTAAAAATCAAGAATTTGAAAACCGGTTCAACGTCAGAGCTTAGCTGCCAGGGTGTCTTTTTCTTTGTAGGTATGGTTCCCTCGACGGGCTATCTTAAAGACAGTGGTATAGCGATGGATAAACGAGGGTATATCCCCGTCAACGAGCTGATGGAAACCAACCTTGAAGGGGTCTATGCAGTGGGGGACAACCGAGTGAAATATCTCAGACAAGTTGTCTCCGCCGCTGGGGACGGTGCAACTGCCGCTGTTGCAGCAGAACGCTATATTGAAGAAGTTAATGACTTTAACAACAATGTTTTGCAAAGCGATAAAAAGGTTCTGTTATTGTTCTTTAATGCCCAAGACAATGAAAGCCTTAAGTATCGCGCAGCTTTGGAAGAACTGAACGAGAAATCGGGTACGGACTATAAAATCCTTTGTGTCGATATGGCAACGAAAAAAAACCTAGCCGAAAAATATGCCATCAAAACCATCCCCTCAGTCGTTGTGCTGGAAAAGGGGACTGAGATCAACCGCCTTGAGGGATTAGAGGAGAGCCTAGAGGGTCTGACCTAATGTCATCAGGCTATGGTACCAATAACTTGAAATTTGCCTTTTGTACTCGTTTTCCAGGATCATCTTCTAACTTAACAGACAAAATCGCAAGTTTTTAGCACGTTATTAGCATATGAATCAGCAATTTATTTATTAGCAGGAAAATAGCCACGACTTGGCAGTTAAACTTAAAGTTTAGGTGTCACCCTCTATAAAAATTCAATCGCATAGATTCGCAAGCTAACCCATTTTTTTTTGTTATGCCCGGAAACTAAAAAAGCATCAAGATTTCTGCCATAATCGGCTAAAATCTCGATGCTTTTTTTGCGCTGTTAAAAAACGGAAGCTGTCTCAATTTTCATTTGAGATCGTTCCTGTATTTACAAACAAATGCCTGTTATGCTTTTGGAGGTGTTCCTTCAGCGTTTGATACAACTGCATCGATTTGGATTAAAGCATCTTTAGGTAAAGCTGATACGCCAACTGTTCTTCGTGCAGGAACACCGCTTGGGAAGAATGTTGTGTAAACTTCGTCTACAGTATTAATATCTGCGATATTTTTAAGGAAGATATTTACTTTAACCACATCGTCCATAACGTGGTCGATACTTTCTAAAATTGCCTTGATATTTTTTAAGCACTGTCCAGCCTGCTCTTTTACACCACCAGCTACCATTTCACCAGTTTTGGGGTTTAGAGGTAATTGAGCTGAAATATGATTGTAATGAGAAAAAGCTACAGTTTGTGTATATAGAGAACTTTTTGGTGCATTTTCCGTATTGCTTGCTTCTATGATGAGTCCATGCCTGTCTTCAACAGCTTGTGGGGGTGTACCATCTCCGTGTGACACCACTGCTTCAATTTGTACCAAAGCATCCATAGATAAAGCTGAAGCTGCAACTATTGTCCGTGCAGGGACATAGGCTGCGGCCCTGGCGATAGCTGAGTCTGGGAAAAATGTTGTATAAACTTCGTTTACGGCTTCAATATCCGAGAGGTTTTTGAGGAAGATATTAATTTTAACAATATCGTCAAAAGGAACGTCGATACTTTCTAAAATTGCTTTGATATTCTTTAAGCACTGTCCAGCCTGCTCTTTTACACCACCGGCTACCACTCTACCAGATTTTGGATCGATAGGTAATTGAGCTGAAAGATTATTGTAATGAGAAAAAGCGACAGTTTGCGTAGATAGAGGACATGTTGGCGCATTTGCCGTGTTATTTGTAAGCTTTATGAGGTCGCCTGCTTGTGGTGCGTTTGGAATTGTACCTTCACCGTTTGAAACAAGTGCTTCAATTTGCACCAAAGCATCCATAGGCAAAGCTGCAACTGCGACTATCGTCCGTGTAGGAACATAGCCTGGGAAGAATGTTTTATAAACTTCGTCTACAGCATCAATATCTTTGATATTTTTAACGAATACTGTGATTCTAACAACATCGCTCATAACATGGTCGATGCTGTCTACAATTGCTTTGATATTTTTAAGGCACTGTTCAGCCTGCTCTTTTGCACCACCAGCTACCAACTTGCCGGATTTTGGATCAATGGGTAATTGAGCTGAAAGATTATTGTAATGAGAGAAAGCTACAGTTTGTGAATATGGACCGATACCTTTTGGAGCATTTTCCGTATTTCTTGCTAATACTGCGTTATAGTTGCTCATGATAGTATTCCCCTTTATGACAAATTTCTTCATAGATATATTTGTGTGTGTTTTAAGTTACTATCAGCTTGCCAATATCATATACTACAGACTTATTCATCAAAACATGCGCTTACATTAATGATCCTAACTGTATTTGTGTACTTATTTATCAATAAATATGTATAAATGAACTGGTATTATTTTGCTTTCCAATCAGCATACTCTTTCGTCATACATTTCGCACATGGACGATATCCAGCCGCGATTGCTGTTTTTTCATCTGCGAAAAACACACGATTTTTGACATATTGCTTCTTTCTATGTAGCGCAATGCTGATGTATGTTATATGCAAAGATTCTCTACTCATTGACAATATGACTCGTAAGTCATATAATGTGACCAACAAGTCATATTACTTGGTATTGGAGGGTTAACATTGCCGAAAAGAACTTTTAATCGCTTGGACGATGACAAGAAGGAAAGAGTCATGCGAGCAGCCATTGAGGAATTTCAGGCTCATGGTTTTGAAAAATCAAAAATAGAAGTGATTGCCCATAATGCGGGAGTTGCCAAAGGCAGCATCTATCAATATTTCGATGATAAAAAAGAACTGTTTCTATATTCCGTCACCTGGGCCTTGGAGTATTTTATGAAAGTGATCGACAGGCAAACTCCCTTGAAGGACATGGATGTCTATGAGTACTTTCTTTCCGGAAGCCGCGAGAGGTTTGAGCTATTAAAAAGAGAGCCTCTGCTGGTTGAGTTTTCCATGGACGTAGCATCGGGCAAGTACGCCAGCTTGGCAAAGGAAGCAAACAGCGAATTATACAGGATCGGCGAGGAGTATGAGCTGAGGCTGATTGACAACGGCAAAAAAAGAGGAACGATTCGTGATGACTTAGACGACAAAATCCTTTTGCTGTTTTTTCAAGGGGTAACGGAAAAGTTCACCAGGGAGATTATGGCAAGGGCTAAGGATTTTAAGTATGAGCCTACGGAAGAACATTTTCGCGAGATGGAAAGTTTTATAAAAAGCATGGTTTCACTACTAAAACAAGGAATGGAGCGGTAATTATGTTTATTACTGTTGAGAATTTGAAGAAGAGCTATAATACGGGCAAAAATAAAAGCGAGGTATTAAAAGGGATAAGTATTACCCTTGAAAAAGGGCAAACCGGCGTGATACTCGGCCCCTCCGGCTCAGGAAAATCAACACTAATGAACATTATCGGTGGCGTTGACCGAGCGGACAGCGGCAGTATTTATGTCGACGGCTTGGAGCTTACTGTTCTCGACGACGACAAGCTGACGGATTATCGCCGGGATTCAGTCGGTTTTATCTTTCAGTTTTATAATCTCGTACCCAATCTCACGATTACGGAAAATATCGAGGTGGTTTCCAATATATCAAAAGCTCCGCTGAATATAGATACAGTACTGAGAGCGGTTGGCCTTGAAGGGAAAAAAAGGAGTTTTCCAAGAGAACTTTCCGGTGGAGAGCAGCAGCGTGTTGCCATAGCCCGGGCTATTGTTAAGAACCCCAAACTGCTTTTGTGTGACGAGCCGACCGGTGCGTTGGACTATGAAACGTCTCGCGGTGTGCTTTCTCTTTTACAAAAGGTCAATCGCGACTTTGGAACAAGCATCTTGATGATTACCCATAATACTGCAATCGGCAATATGGCAAATGTGGTTTACAAGCTGCGCAGCGGAGAGATCGTGGAAACGATCCGGCATGAAGAAGCGTTTCCGGCGGAAAGGATTGAGTGGTAATGACGCTGTTTAGAAAAGTAATACGAACCATGCTGGAGCATAAGGCCCGGTACATCGGCGCCATGCTTCTGTTGATGATCAGCAGTATGATGTTTGTCATGCTGAATATGACATCGATCAATTTGCATAATGCGTTTACGGTATTTTCTGAGCGGAACGTTTTGTCTGACGCGGAGTTTTCTACCGGTTCCGAAATTGACGCAGACGCTCTTGGCGAACAATTTGACGCGAAGGTTGAGCTGGGTGGCACGGCGGACTGCGAAGTGAAACCTGGTCAAACATTGCGGGTATTTTCCATGATGAACATGGTCAATACTCCCGCCGTCCAAGAGGGGAACTTACCGGGGGATTCGGAAATTATGCTTGATCGCTTGTTTGCCGAAACAAACGGCTATAAAATCGGCGACACGATCACTATCGCAAACAAGGATTTCACGGTTTCGGGCTATACTCTTTTACCCAATTTTATTTATGTTATCAAGTCAAAAGAAGTGATGATGAACGATCCCCAGACCTTCGGTGTGGGCGTTGTCGGCAAAACGGATTTTAACTCCTTACCTGATCGAAGTGAGGTTTACGCTATTCGTTTTGACGAGAGGGAAAATATCAAAGCTCAGGAAGCAGCAGTCAAAAACGAGCTGCGTTCGCCGGGTGCCCAGATAACAAACTGGCAGAGTACCGAAAAGAAAGTTAACGTATCCTATGTTCCTATGGAGGTAAGTGTATTATCCACGATGAGCGCCGCTGTCCCCCTTGCCATGCTTGCACTCACCTGTGTTTTGCTCGGAATGCTGATGTGGCGGATAATCAAGAGCGAATCAGTGATCATCGGGACGTTTTACGCCCAAGGGTATCGAAGACGGGAATTACGCCGCCACTATCTGATGTTCCCGCTTCTGGTGTCCGTGATCGGCTCGGCGATCGGCTCCATATTGGGGCTAATACTGGCGGACAGTACGTTTCACTTTATGCTGACCGCCTTCCCTATGCCGGTTTATGAAACAATATTTAATCCTTGGCTGATTGTTTTCGCTGTTCTGCTTCCGATTATAATTCTTTGCGGCGTCACCTGGGGTATTATCGGCAAGATACTGAAAACACCGCCGGCAATACTCATGAAAGGAGGAGAAGTAAAAAATAAGACTAACTTTATAGAGCGGAGTCTGCGGCTGGACCGCTTGGGCTTTACCACAAAATTTCAAATCAGGGAACAGGTCCGCAGCTTATCAAGAACCTTCTTTCTGTTGTTTGGGGTTGTTGTTGCTACTATGCTCATGTTGTACGGTTTGACCATGAAAAGCTCCGTTGATTATATGCTCAACGAGGGTGTAAAGGAAATGTACAACCTGAAGTATGAGTACGTGTTTGCATCGGATAAAACCGGAACTCCGCCGGCGGGAACTGAACAATTTGGCGCGGCCTATGTGAGCCTTGCCGACAATGAGGAAGTAAGCTTTTATGTTACCGGAGTTCTGCCCAACACCGAAAGGATCAGACTTAAAGACACATTCGGGCAAACGTTCAAACCGGATCAGACCACAATTACGGCCCCCTTGGCGCAAAAGCTGAATGTGAACGAGGGCGGCAGCGTGACGGTGTTCGACACGGAAAACGGATCGAAACACACTCTTATCATTGGAAAAGTAGCGGATACCTATGCAGGGGATTTCCTGTTTATGCCCCTCAATCAGTTTAACTCCGAGTTTGGGCACCCCGCAGACGCTTATATCGGTATTTGGAGCGACGAATCGATGACCTTTGCCCAGGGTAAGATTCAGAGTGTAAAATCCATTGATGCCATCATCACGGGATTCGGTAAGTTGATTGATCAAATGGGCGCTATGATTTACGGACTTATCGTCGCCGCTTTTATCCTCGGTTTGATTATCATCTATATTGTAACGGGCTTAGTGGTTGATGAAAGCCGAACCAGTATCTCGTTAATGAAGGTCTTCGGTTACAGGAAAAAGGAGATCGGCAGATTGATATTGGGCAGTAATACCTTTATTGTTGTAGCGGGCTATCTGCTCGGTATTCCCGCTTTGCTGGGAACCGTGGGGGCGCTGTATGGCTCTTTGACAGAGAGCCTGCAGATTGTACTGCCGGTTAAACTTAACGTTTGGTATATGCTCTTGGGTTTTGTAGTCGTGATGGTTACTTTTGAGCTCGCAAAATTGATATGCAGAAGAAAGGTGGCGCGTATACCGATGAGCGAAGCGCTTAAAGCGGGAACGGAGTGAAATCCAGCCAATAATTCCTTGGGCTAACGCACCCAATGTCATCAGGCTATCCTTACATAAATAGGAAATAGCCCTTTATAATTGCAAAAAATGTTTTAACAATAGCAAAAAACGCTTGACATTTCAAATCGGCCACCATAATCAGAGTGAATACCATTTATTGGTATATCAATTTGATAGTGGTGATAAGAATGATAGGAAAAAAGACATTTTTAGAAGGATTAAACATTACAAATCAGCTTACTAATGATATTGTGTTTATGTGTGAAACACGTACTAAATCAACGTATTTTACGCGTTCAAACAATTGTAAGATGGGCTTTAAAGACCTAATCATTTTCGAACTGAACTTTGTGAAAAAATCTCTTCAGATTGAACTT
>NZ_FQXJ01000011.1:0-148810 GCF_900129935.1 Desulfosporosinus lacus DSM 15449
GAAAAACATGGTGCCTATTCGTCCCGGTAGAAGTAAACCCCGTAATATGGGGCGTAAAGCTCCTAAGCATTCCCTAAATCAAAAGAGATGTTTGTAACTCACTTTCCGAAAATAATAACCCATTTTGATTAGACGCTGATATCAAGGGCCAGCATTCAAGGACTTGTAAAAATTTAGGCTACTAGTCCCGAGTATGTTATACCATTTTTTAAAAGATGTTTGATTGACTACCCTTTATACTTTAAGCAATCTTTCAAAGATGAGTTTTCGATTAGAGTGAAGGAAATATGTTGTAAATTATTGGCACTATAGCTTACTGACATTGCTAACGCACCCCTATGCGTAAGTGGATTTGCAAGTAGGTAGACAATAAAAGATCAGGTCTCGTATTTTCACGAGACCTGATCTTAATGAATTGATTTACTCATGCCGCTGGACCGACATTAAGAAATCACCCAATCCAATCGTTCTATCACTTTTTCGTTCTACGACATATCGTGCAAGGGACGCGCATCCATGCGCTAAATATTTGGATTTGCTTTGCATGTTGATTCTTTGATTGTAAGCAACATGGTATAATGGAATTATATTGAATTAATGGGCGATGTATTTAATGAAATGGGAGGAAGTTAGAAAAATATATCTGACAGATTTGTAAAAATTCAGATACTAAAGGCTCACGTTGAAGATAATGTACGGTACATTGATGATCTGGCAGTTGTGAAGGCATTTGATGATGAGAGGGAAGCAACAAGAGAGTTAGTACGCACAAAAGACGATGAACCAGTTTATCTCCATTGCCCAGAGGGCCAATTCCATTTGAGAAACTGGATGATGATTTGGAAGGAGGAGTTGGATGAGAAAAACTATTGCCTATCTATGTTATGTATTGGGACTCATGCTTCTTGTTTATTATGGTGTAAATTATCAGGAAGAACTGCGCATCGTAGCTGGCAGAAACTACAACCCGTTGCCACCAATGCTATTTAGTTATGGTTATTCCCTTATGATAGGTATATATATTGCCTTGCCTAAATTTATAAGCAGACTGAAAACGAAAGGCGAGTTATCCGTTAACTGGTTAAAGATCTTGATTATTGGAATACCTACGTTGTTAATCAGCGCTTCCGGTATCCTAACTTATTACTTCGTTCCATTACAGCTGAATTCATTATTTAGATGGGTATACGTCAAGTATAATATGATGGGAACCACTTTAATTGGAGTAGCTTGCGGATACTCGTTATTGAATTCGATCGCCAAAAAAGAGATGGCCTCGGACAATGTCCCGGTTGTTAAGTCGCGAATTGCCAAAATCTTTGTCCTGCTTATATTAGGGTCTTCTTTACTTTATAGTTCTTTGAGTGGATTCATTCATCCTATGAAGCTTGTGGATGTTCAAGCGGATATCGTGAAAAATGATCACGAATCTGGATATTTAGTAAACGATGGAAAGGATACAGTTTACTATATACAAACAGAGATCAATTACCGTTTGAAATTCGAGAATATGCCTACCCCTATCAGATCTATTAGCCAATCTGATAATGATCTCAAGATAAAGATTCAACCTAAAGAAGAGTTGCGAAGTCTGTTTGCGGAGGACATCTTTAAGCAACCAGATGGATATGGATTTACTGGTGGTGGTAACGAGACAGAAATAACACTTACATATATAATTGGATCCATTGACCCGGAAGGACATAATGTTAATGTTCTTCCACCTTCCCCAGAGATTTTGGAAAAGATCAAGGATAGTTTATATAATGCTGAATTAGTCGTAGAGCTTAGTGATACGAATATAAAAAAAATTAATTTATTGGATTATAAAGAGAACTAGCTCTTAAACTTTCATAGCGATGTTTTTGAGTTTGAGGGGCCTAGGCTTATTAAACGTGCTATGATGTGTTTTATCCATTTCCGCTTGCTCTGCGTGGAGCAAAAATCTATGATCTTGATGAGAATCCAGTTGATGTGAAGAAGTGGACAAAGCTGGAAAACGCGCGAACATATTATGAATCTTTCAAAAGATATGAAAATGAGTTCTAAGCCAAATCGTTGCGCTTGAGCAGCAGGAACAGACTTAAATACCGGAGATTGAAAAACTGCGTAAACTTCTTGAAAAGCAGGAGTCCAAAGGCATGGGAGGAAAGGGGACCGAGGATTGCTGAAAGCCAAACTTCAGGCACCGGCCGTGAATCAAAATATCATCAGCAGAGAAAAGCTTCAAAGGAAATTTCGGCGCGTCCGGGAATGTAATTTGACGCTGGTTATCGCCCCTGCAGGATATGGAAAAACCACCGCCGTCCTGGAATGGCTGGGCAAATGCGGCCTGCCTTGGGCCTGGCTGTCGTTTGCCCCCATTCTTTTAGTCGGAGATTCGGAAGCTGCTCAAAAGAAAATCTTGGATTATCTCACAGCCAATCTGGAAGCAGACGGAAGGGTCTATATCCTCGGCGGCACCGCCGTTATTGGACAAAGCTTCGAAGACAGACTCAGGGATGTTGGCATCAAACAGACTGTTCGGCTGGCCGGAAGCGACTGCTATGATACCTCCGTAAAAATAGCGGAACAGCTGCAAGTTGAGACCGGCACCCCGGTGGTCTTGGTCAGCGGGGAGAACTATCCCGACGCTTTGTCGGTGAGCAGTCAGCGCGAAGTGGAAAATGAGGCCGGGCGACTCACCGGATTGGCGGCGGAAGATTTAATAAGGATCGGTGGAGAAGACCGCTATGACACCTCGCTGGCCATCGCGCAATATTTCGTCCCAAGCTTAAGCGCGTACTCCAGCTTTGGTGCCGGTTCTCCTTCAAGGGATCAGGCTGTCTGTATCGCTACCGGCAATAATTACCCAGATGCTTTAGCCGACAGTATCTATGCCGCAAAACATAAGGCGCCGATCATTCTCGTGGATTACAGTCTGTCTGAACAGGTCATCCATTACCTTGAATCCGGTGAGTTAAGTAAAGCCGCTATTTTCGGCGAAGAGAGCGTAGTGGGGAATGACATCGAACAGCAGCTGAGGAAGCTGGCTGGGCAATAAGCCATAAGAATTGATATCTTACCGCCAAGGTCTACGGGCCATGGCGGCATCTTTTTTATAGCTGCCATGCCCTTAGCTGGTTTCTTGATGATTTTCTGGTCTGAAGTGACCCATATAAACCCCGAATACACGCACTTGATTTGGCAGAACTTCAATAACTTTATGCTTGCTATTTCCAGACATTAACTTTATTAGTGGAGATCCTTCCGACCATTTTATACGCTTCAGGGTTCCCTCTTCATCGTTATTGATGAGTGTGGCCACGATTTGACCATTATAATCTGCCCACTGCGCATAACGCATGAAGACAATATCTCCAGACTCGATACCGGCACCGATCATGCTGTCATGCTTCACCCTCAAGGCATAGTCTGGTTGACGACTATCTTGGAATGGATAATGGATATAGCCCTCAACATTCTGCTCAGCCAGTAATCCTTCACCAGCGCAGATTCTGTCGATAAGGGGGATAGACTTATATGACTGAGTTTTCTTAAATGATGAATTTATGTCAGACTTTAAGACATTTAATGCGTCGGCAATCTTTTGTAGATTACCAGGGGGAATTAATGTTTTTCCATTCACGTAGTCTGATATTGTGCTTGTTGGTAATTCAGTTTTATTGCTTAGATCGGTTTGACTAACACCTTTAAGATGTAGGATCCGTTTAAGGTTACCAGAAATGTCCGCGATCATGCCAAGCTCAACCTCGGTATACTTACTGCGTGCCACATAATTCCCTCCAAAGTCAAAAAATATTCTATTCCGAGTATATCCGATTTTATGAATAATAAATAGTAGGTTAGATCAAAATATATGTTGACTATCCGATTAAATCGGAATACTATTAAGGCAAACAAGTTGAACCAGAGGTTCAAGATTACATGGCGATTAGCAAGGGTGAATAGAGGACACCTAAGGAAAACTTAAAAGTATATGCTTTTTACTAGTAATGTCACTTTATATTATTTTTGATTTGCAGTTTTAAGTTAGTTGATGAGTTATTATTGTTCCGGATGATCGCTAAATTAATCCACCCCTTATGGATGACTTTATTTCCGGAAAAATGACTAACGGTATTATAAACCGTATATATTGTATTAGAACTAAATATCGCGTTTTGTGGGTAAGCAACCAATTTCTCTCTGAAAGGGGGAACTGGGGCTCATGAAAACATATGAAACGATGATGATTGCGATCGGATCCTGTTCATTACTAGTAAGTTTACTAGTTTTAATCGTGGAGGTGATAAAAGCAATTAGTAGATAATCTATTTTTCTTGACAGGTAAAAAGTAGCCAGCGCCAAACCGAGCTACTTCTCACCAACCGGTAAGGTTGCCTTGCCCGCACAGATAAGGATATTTCCTTATCTTTTTTTGCTTGCAATATCAAAATTATGTCACCTGTTCCATTGGTATTACAAAATTAAAAATAATAGTAATGAGATCCAATTCCCATGCCCCGTGGGAAATCCTTTATAAGGCGAAATTCCTGTTATTACACATTAGGCGGCTACTGTACCGATCGTCCAAGAAATTGTGTTTTGGTTACAATATTTTGACGATTTCGACAATAGAGCTGGTATATGCTGGAATTGTCCGAATGAATCGCACAATTTGGGACTAAAGTCCTAGTGGTACGAGCGGAGGTTTGAAATTATGCAATTTACCATGCGCGCTGTTAGAGTTTCCTGCGGGTATGCGGAAGATGAGGTTGCCAGATATTGTGGAGTATCAACTGAGACGATAAATGAATTGGAGATTGATTCTGGTCAGATAGATTATAATTTATTATCGAAACTTATTGATCTTTATGGAGTTCCCCTAGATATTATCTACCTAGGGGCTGAAACTGACAGCCATCAAAAGCACAGGAATGACCCTAGGATAACAGTTTAGTAACGTAATCATTGCGAATACGAATACGTCAAATGAGCATTTTCACTCGCCACATTGAAGTATCTGACGTATGGTCCCATATCAAGACGACACTACAGAAAAGGAGGGGAATTAATACCGTTAACTTAGGAAACTAGATCGATTGGGAGGAAGTGGATCGCCAAAATAAGTTGATGCGGAACGCTACTTATTTAGCTTAGGAGTTTTAAAATAAAATGATTTTGAGGTGAAGAAAGATGAGTCATAACTATTCAAATGAATTAAACAATAATGAAGTAAAATTAATTCCTTATGAAGTATTATCGATTGCTGCTGGGTTTACTTTTACTGAAATACCTGCCGGTGTGAAACTTGTTAACGCTCCAACATCATGGGATAAGTGTGAAAAGGGTAAGGACATTGTAGTTGCTGTATTAGATACAGGATGCCAAACCGATCATGTGGATTTAAAAGATCGTATTATTGATGGACGCAATTTTACAACCGATTATAATAGTGATCCTAATAACTTTTCTGATAATGTGGGGCATGGTACTCATGTAGCAGGTACAATTGCGGCATCAGAAAACAATATAGGTGTTTTAGGAGTAGCACCATTAGCCAAGCTACTCATTGTAAAAGTGCTTGCAGGTAATGGATCGGGGGCATATGAGTGGATTATAAATGGGATTAATTATGCGGTAAACTGGAGAGGTCCTAGTGGAGAAAAAGCACGAGTAATCTCAATGTCTTTAGGAGGACCTCAAGATGTTCCAGAACTACACCAGGCTATAAAAAATGCTGTGAATAACGATATATTAGTCGTTTGTGCAGCTGGTAATGGTGGAGATTGTAGCCCCCAAACAGAGGAGTTAGATTATCCAGGAGCATATCAAGAAGTTGTAGAAGTTGGTGCAGTTGATTTAAACAAAAAAATAGCTTGTTTTAGTAATTCAAATAAAAATGTAGATTTGGTTGCACCAGGAGATGGAATTTTGTCAACTTATATAGGTGGAGGATACGCAACATTGAGAGGGACTTCAATGGCGACTCCACACGTTTCGGGAGGATCTGCATTAATTATTAAGCATTGTGAAAAAGAATTTGAAAGACCATTATCAGAAAATGAAATTTATGCTCAATTAATTAAGAGAACAAATGCTCTTGGTAATCCAAAGTGTTTGGAAGGTAATGGCTTGTTAGATTTAGCAAAAGACTAAAAAGGTTCAATTAAGGTGAGAGCACAGAAGAATATGACCGATGTGATTTGCTCTTGGAAAATTAAACCAAGAAGAAAGCAGTGAAAGCAGGGGACAGGTTCACTGGCCTCCTGCTTTTCTGTGCCCAAATTGGATTTATTTGCATGTTATTATCGGTCACAATGACATATTTATCTTTGTCATATTCATATCCTTGAAGAATGGACTTGCACGAAACTTCTGCACCGCAATGCTCGCTGATTTTTTTGTAGCGGATGCGCTGGTAGTCCGCTTCATGAAGCTGGTCGAAGCTAATGTCATTGTCTTGTGTTCACAAAGAAGTCTTTTCTCATGAGGAAAGGTGTGCTATTATCGAGGAAAGTAGAGAAAATTCTGTCTTCCCGCGACTTCCAACATAATCGAACACCTATGGGCTAGATTGGCATTAATTCTACTTGAGAAGTCTTAATGAACATCTATATCAAAAGGTGGTATTGTCTTTATGGGGGAGTATGAGAACAATCTAATTGAATTACCACTTAGAATAATTGAAGTATTGGAAGATATTTGTATTCAAGTTGTGGATATAAGAGGCTGCACTATTTATTACTCAAAGGGGTGTGAAAAAATAGAGCAATATAAGAGGGAAGATATATTAGGCAAGAATATATGTGAAACTTATAGGATAGATGAAAATACTGAACTAAATGCTGATAACAGCGTTATACTCGGAGTATTACATACAGGAAAGCCAGTTATAAATAAAGTAATGAGATTTATAACCCTAAAAGGCAAACTCGTAAATGTTGTTACTAGTGCCTACCCAATATTTACAAACAATAAACTATTGGGTGCTATTGCCGTATTTAAAGATTTATCTCAAATAATTGAAATGTCATCTGCTATAACACAATTACAGGATGATCTGCTCTCGCTGAGGAAGATACAATCCAAAAACGGAACTCAATTTCATTTTGACGATATCATTGGATCAAGCGCTGTTATTAAATCGACCATTGCCTTGGCTAAAAAGATTTCAGTTTGTTCTTCTTCAATACTTATTGTCGGTGCCACCGGAACTGGTAAAGAATTATTTGCTCAAAGCATACACAACTATGGTCCTGTATCTAATGGACCCTTCGTGGCTATTAACTGTAGTTCTATTCCTGAGACATTGCTTGAAAGCATACTCTTTGGCATAACTAAAGGTGCTTTCACCGGCGCTAACGATACCATTGGTCTTTTTGAACAAGCTAAAGATGGGACATTATTTTTGGATGAACTGAATTCTACTAGTTTAGCATTCCAAGCATCGCTTCTTAGAGTATTGGAAACAAATAAGATCCGTAAAGTTGGGGGTAATAAAGAGATCCCAGTCAATGGTCGAATAATAAGTGCAACGAATATTAATCCTGTTGAAGCAATTAGAAAAAACCAATTAAGGTTAGATCTTTACTATAGACTTTCGGCTGTGACATTAGAAATCCCCACTTTGAGCATGCGACTTGATGATATAGATGAGTTGGTAACTAGTTTCATTAAAACGAACAATAAAATCATGAGGAAAAATATCCATGGTATTTCAGATGAAGTAATTATTATCCTGAAAAATTTTAACTGGCCCGGAAATATACGCCAGCTAAAGCATTGTATTGATTATGCAATGAATATGACTGAAAGAGACGATCTTCTAATAACTCCAAAACATCTGCCGAAATATATATTAAATGATTCTAATATTAAAGGAAATCATAGAGTTCTCAAATATAATAGTTTAAAAGAAACATTAAAAGAGGTTGAGCGAGAAATAATAATGAAAGAAATTAAAAATAATAATGGTAATTTTAGCAGAGCAGCCAAAAACTTAAGTATCTCAAGACAAAATCTTCAGTATCGCTTAAAAGCTTTAAATATTTTAGACTGTAATAATATATCCGAGGCTTGAGGATTGAGGATTGAGGATTGACAGTCTAAGTGTCTGACGTAGCTAAATAACAAACCCAAAAAGTTAATCAGGAATGAGGACGACATGATAAAAGTTGTTTCTCATTCTTTTTATTTTGCTTAGGGCTTCCCTAATAGAAATGACAGGTGTTCTGGAATTATTAACAATAACGCTCTTGAGGTCTTAAATGGTAGACCCTGTTTGGAGAGCGGTATTAATTTCTCAAAAGTAAAGGATTTTTGCATGCAAAAATCCTTTACTTTTGAGAAATATTTGATTGGTATTGAATAATTCAGGTTGTTTTAATAGGTGTTGTACAAAAATTTGTACAAAAATTCCCCCAAGATAATTACTAATATTTGAAATTCTTTTATTTATTAAAATCATATTAGTCACAATCCGTTGATTGCCGGCTTTGGAGATGGATACTTTCTAATAAAGATGGCTCTATTACAGCATTTATAGACTCACTAAATAAAGAACAAGAGATAAATTTGAAAATTATGAAGAATGGCACAAGGATTGCAAATATATAGAATTGCAATAAATAAAGGAGGTTTTCAAGTTGGCTCGTAAAAAAGGTATTCTTGATTTTATGAAAATGAAGAAAGATGGGGAACAAGCCGCATGGGTAACTGCTTATGACTATCCAACGGCTTCCTTTGCGGAGCAGGCGGGTATGGATTTAATACTTGTGGGAGATTCCTTAGGGATGGTAGTTCTCGGTTACGAGAGCACGATTCCAGTAACAATGGCGGATTGTCTTTCCCACTGTCAGGCTGTTCGCAGGGGGGCTCCGAATACTTGGATTGTCGGGGATATGCCATTTTTATCCTACCAAATATCGGATCAAGATGCAGTAGAAAATGCAGGACGCTTCCATAAAGAGGCAAGTGTTGATTGTATTAAGCTTGAAGGCGGAAGACGAGTTTGCAGCAAAATTAAGGCGATTACAGATGCAGGCATGTTGGTCATGGGCCATATTGGTCTGACTCCTCAGAGTTCAGGACAATTAGGTGGATTTAAGGCCCAGGGTAGAGACGTTAAAAGTGCTAAGGAGCTCATTATCGATGCAATGGCAATTCAAGAGGCTGGAGCATATGCCCTTTTGTTAGAAGCAGTACCACCCGAACTTACTGGATTTATTGCCCGGAAGCTAAGGATTCCTGTTTATTCCATCGGTGCAGGACAACCCTGTGATGGTCAGCTGTTAATATGTGGAGATATGCTGGGCATGTTTGAGACCTTTACGCCAAAGTTTGTTAAGAAATATGCAAATATTGCTGAAATTGAAGTTAATGCCTTTAAGCAGTATATCAATGATGTAAAAAGTGGACAATTTCCGACTGATGAGCATGTTTATCATATTTTGGATGGCAAGGAGGAATTCGAAAACCTTTTTAAGGAGTTTGACTTTTCCTCTCGTTAAATAACTGAAAACATCTCATAGATAGGTGCATCAATAACCAAAAATTGCTACTAGGCTGATTACAAATCAAATTTAAATATTGGAGGACGAAAAATAATGAGTAACATGGAGTATTTAAAAAACAAACCGATTGCTATCCTTGGAGCCGGAGCCTGCGGTAAGGCCCAAGCCGGAGATTGCGCCTTAGGCGGTGCGACGACTCGCATTTGTGACTTGCCCCCCTTTGCAGAGAAAACCTTGTTTGGCATTAAAGAACAGGGCTTAAAATTCTTTGGGGAGCAGCTGAACCTCTACGGGTTCGAACGCTCGGGGGTTGCTCAGTTTGATAAAGTTACAACTGACGTTGCTGAGGCTGTCAAAGGTGCAGGAATTGTCATCGTTACAACCCCGTCCATCGGACACAGACCCTTTTTTGAACAGTTAGTTCCTGCCTTAGAAGATGGCATGGTCATTCATATCTTCCCGGATAACTACGGTTCTTTATTGTTAAGAAAAATGATGCGTGAAGCGGGCTGTACTAAGAAGGTAATTATTGGCGGATGGTCCAGTGCACCCTTTGGCTCGAGAGTTGAAATTAAAGGTGGAGTCGTCTTACCGAGGGTTCGAGCTTACTATCGGGCGATCACTCTAAGGGGAGCAGCCCTGCCAACAATCGATCAGGCTGATTTCCTGGAAAGCACGAAATATATTCCGAGCATGGATGGAATTACAAAGGGTGATGGCGTTGTTGGAGGAGAAACCGTCATGGACACCGGATTTAGCAATGTAAATCCAGTTCTGCATTGCCCTGGCACCATCTTAGGAGTCGGAGTCATGGAAAACTGGGGCGTGATTTACGGAGAGAACAAATATGACTTCTCCATCTACTCCCATGCCTATTGTCCATCAATATCTCAAGTTCAGTACACATTGTATCAAGAACAATGTAAATTGGCAGCAGCAATGGGCGTCGGCATTCAGGCCTTTGACAAGAGACAATTCTTCTCCAGAGAAAATATCTTAGGGCCTGAATATATGGGGCCTGATTATGAGATTCCCTTTGACCAGCAGGATTATATACAGTTTGGAACAGGCCCGCATACCATTAACAATCGCTATATCACTGAGGATATCCCGGTAGGATGCCATGTCTATCATGAACTTGGCAAGAAATTCGGAGTGAAAACTCCGGTTGTCGATTCGATGATCAACCTGGCCAATGCCATGCTGGAAACGGATTTCTACGAATCAGGTTACAGTTTAGAGTATCTGGGCATCGGCCATTTGGATAAGGATGAAATGTTAGAGTATCTCCATGAAGGGGTATATAAAGAAAAGGTATAAGCATTAAAATTTCTTACCATTCTCTCCACTTAATTCACTAGTTGAGAGAATGGTAAGGCCTAATATGATCTATGTCGATAGATCGAGGAGGTGCACTAATAATGGATATGGATTCAATGCAATTATTCAACATTGTATTGACCGGAGTCCTAAGAGGGGGATTATACGCGCTAATGGCAGTGGGGCTTTCCTTAGTTTTCGGGGTCATGAATATCCCAAACTTTGCCCATGGAGAGTTCTACATGTTAGGTGCTTATTTCTCCTATTTTACCTACACATATTTTCACTTCGGCCCGATCTCCAGTATTCTATTGGCTGCAGTAGGAACCTTTATTTTGGGAGCCATCGCAGAAAAGACGTTATTCTATCCGTTACGTAAAAGGTCCAAGAAAAACTGGATAATGAACACCTTTCTTTTGACCTTAGGTATCTCAATTGTCCTGCAAAACGGTGCCAAAATGCTTTGGGGAAACACTTATCGAGGGATTACTCAGTATTGGCCTGGAAAAGTAAGTATCGCCAGTTTCAATATTTCAAATGATCGTATTGCAGGGTTTTGTATAGCCATGGTTACGATTGCTATCTTCTGGCTTTTCCTAAATAAAACTACTATGGGACGGGCCATCCGCGCCGTTTCTCAGGATGAAACTGGAGCGAGTATAGTTGGTGTTAATTTAAACGTTATACATACCCTGACCTTTGCCTTAAGTTGCCTGCTTGCCGGATTGGCAGGAGCAATATTGCTTTCTATTTCACCCGCTTATCCGTTTATGGGCGTGCAACCGCTCTACAAGTCATGGTTTGTACTGATATTGGTTGGCATGGGGAACATAGGGGCGAGTATCTATGGTGGATTGCTGGTTGGGTTGCTGGAAACCTTCGCCTACATGAAATTCGGTTCCGGCTGGCAGGATGTGGTGAGTCTAGCCATAATCATCATGATTTTAATATTTAAGCCACGGGGATTATTCGCCAAAAAAGGAGTCAAGAGTGTTTCGGAATAATGCATATTATCGATGATTGGAGGGATGAGCGTGGAAAAGGCAGAGAGTAGCTTGACAAAAGGTGGGCGATTCATAGGGAAGTTTGGATTTACCCCTTTAAGCATAGCTATGCTTTTTGTGCTTGCTATTTTCCCACTGGTTCTACAGGATGAAGTGATTACCCGTCTCCTGATTTCAGCGCTTATGCTGGGAGCACTGGCTATGGCTTTTGACTTCACCGCGGGCTTTATAAATATTAACAATTTCGGGTACGCGGCTTTTTGGGGTGTAGGTGCCTATACTTCGGCACTTCTAGCGGTTAAATTAGGAATCTCGCCATGGCTTGGCATGTTAGCCGGAGGGATTTTGGCCGGACTACTGGGTCTTGGTTTAGGTTTTCTTACGCTGCGGCTGGCAGGAATCTTTGCCTCTTGTATGACCTGGTTTGTTGCCTTAGCAATGTTTGCGGTGACGGCTAACTGGGTTGAGTTAACACGAGGAACATCCGGGCTCAGTGTTCCGCCCCTTTTCAACACGACCGGAAATATCGGGTATTTTTACACAATCCTAATAATGACAGTTTTAACCTATGTGGGATTAAAAGTTATTATCAAATCCCATATAGGAACAGCATTTAGGGCTATTGGACAAGATTTGCAGGCTGCCCAGGCCTCGGGGATCAATGTAACTAAATATAAGATCATGAATTTCACCATCTCATGTGCCATTGCGGGGGTACTGGGCGGGTTTTACGCTCATTTCGTCGGCATTATTACTCCAACTGTTATGAACACCAGTCATACAGTTGAAGTCATGGTACTCTCTTTCGTCGGTGGCAGAGGAACCATTTGGGGAGGATTGATTGCGGGTTTAGTCATGATTCCAAGTATGGAATATTTAAAAGGTCTTATGGAATTGCGCTTATTAATCTATGGGGTACTAATGATAGTTGTTATGATATTTTTCCCTAGTGGCTTGGCCGGTCTTTATTACAAAGTCGTCCAATTAATTAGGAAAAATGCATCTCTGACAAAGGGCAAAAAGGAAGAAAAGGATGTAAGGAGGGCAGGCCTGTAGCAAATGAGTTAGGATTGTGAACCAATCTGAATTAAAAACAAGGGGAGGCTTTAAAATTGAATTCATTTTTGTTCAAAAAATCACGTAAATTTGTGGTTGCCTTGACGACAGCATTAGTCCTTAGTCTTACTCTAACAGGATGCGGTGGTGCAAAGCCGGCGAGTGAGACTACACCAGCGGCATCAGCCGCGCCAAACAGTGTTATTAAAATTGGTGTAATTATACCTTTAACCGGACCTGCGGCTCGGACAGGGCAAGAATTCAAGGATTCGATAAATATGGCCTTTAGCGAAATTAATAATAAAGTAGGAGAACATCCCATTGAATTCAAATGGATTGACAGTGAATCAGATGCAGAAAAGGGAGCCCGGGCTTACGAAAGTGCCATTGTTAATGACAAGATTACTGTAGGCTTTATGGATTGGCACAGTTGGGTTTCTGTTTCCTGCATGGAAGTAGCGGCTAAGTATAAAATGCCTCACTTTTTCTCCTATGGAGCGACGGATGTAGTCAATCAAAAGTACAAATCTGATCCGGAAAAATATGCCTATTGGATGGGCAAGGCCTGGCCTACCCCGGAAAAGTTAAGTATCGGCTATGTTAGTGCCGTGGAGGAAGCAATTACTAAAGGTATTTGGAAACCGGAGAATAAGAAAGTTGCCTTATTTGGGGTTGATAATGATTGGGGCAGAGGATTTTGTGCAGCTTTGGGAGAGCAGTATAAAGCGGCTGGCTGGGAGGTTGTTGCTACCGAATGGGTGGGCCTCGGGGAGACGGAATTTTATCCTTTGTTAAATAAATTAAAAGGCTTAAATGTTTCCCTGGTAGCCGGTACCATGTCTGATCCTTCCTCGGTTTCCTCACTCATTAAACAATCAAGAGAAGTTGGACTAAAAAGCTTGATAGCCAGTGACGGCTTAGGCTGGGTAGGAGAATGGTATAAGCTGACCGGTGACGCCTCAGATTATGTGATCGATCAAATACCACAATGGACGACACCCGAAGCTAAAAAGTTCCAAGCTGATTTTGTGGCTAAGTATAATTATGAACCGGGTGCCGCTGTAGCGGGTATGTCCTATGATTACACTAAATTCTTGATTAAAGTATTGGAAGCAACTGAAAAAGACTACGGAGCGATCACCACAGAAAATTTATTTAAAGCGGGCAAAGAAAAAGTTATGACAGGCCAATTGAGTTACAAGGATGGAATCCTAATGAAAGAATATAAATATACACCGGAAACCTTCCCTGATCCGGTAATCGATGGAGACCATTACATGTTTCCTGTGGTTCAATATTTTGGAGGAAAGCCCAATGTAATTTGGCCTGCAGCTTTTAAAGATGCAGACTTGAAAATTCCCGATAATCTCAAATAATTACCATTTAGAATGGGCGGAGCGTAACATGCTACTTACCGAACGCTCCTCCATTCTCACTCAAAAGTATGGAAAATTATAAAGAAGCTGGTGGTAGCTATGATATTGGAAACGAAGGACGTTTGCAAAAGATTTGGTGGCTTAAAGGCAGTTAATAACGTTAGCTTACAGGTTGAAGAGGGGCAAATCTACGGATTAATTGGTCCTAACGGGGCTGGAAAGACAACCTTGCTAAATACCATCGCGGGAGTGCATCCGCCGGAAGCCGGAAAGGTTTTTTTCAGGGGTCAAGATATTACAGGGTTTAGAGCAGATAAAATTTGTCATACCGGGATGGCTAGAACATTTCAAATTGTCCATTCGTTCCAGAACATGAGCGTCTTGGAAAATGTAATGGTAGGTTCTGTGTTTGGAAATCGACGGCCCTATTCTAAGCCTGCAGAAATGGCGGCAGAGATGCTGAACTTTGTCGAGTTTCCTCTGTCTCACGATACATTAGCTGGGAATTTAAACACTATACAACTCAAGAGGTTAGAGTTAGCGCGGGCTTTAGCAACAAACTGTAAACTTCTCTTGTTAGACGAAGTAGCAGCAGGTTTAACTCCTGGAGAATTGATAGATCTGACCATATTGATTAGAAAAATACGGGAGAACGGAACCACCATTATCATGGTTGAGCACTTGATGAAGCTAATTATGGATGTATGTGACAGGATTGCTGTTCTTTGTTTTGGTGAGAAGATTGCTGAAGGTACGCCCAAGGAAATTATGGAGAACGAAAAAGTTTTAGAGGCTTACTTGGGGGCAAAATATGTTCTCTAAAATATTATGTCCTTCCCTTGATTAAGCTTGATTGGAGGTAAGGGAATGCTGGAAATTAGTGGGATTGATACTTCGTATGGCAACCTTCAAGTATTGTGGGATGTCTCGCTGAATATTGGAGAAGGAGAAATTGTTGCAGTGTTAGGGCCTAATGGATCAGGGAAAACGACAATGCTGAAAAGCATTATGAACCTAGTCTCAGTTAAAAGAGGAAAGATTATGTTTCTTGGACAAGACATAACAGGCAAACCCATACATGAATTGACCAGACTGGGATTAGCCTTCGTTCCTGAGGAACGACATTTATTTCCGGCAATGACAGTGATGGAAAATCTCTTATTAGGGGCGTATACAATCCGAAATAAAAAAATCATTAAGGAAACATTTAATCGCGTCTTTGAACTATTTCCACGTTTAGCTGAAAGAAAGAAACAATATGCCGGCACCATGAGTGGCGGCGAAAGACAAATGCTTGCCATCGCTCGGGGGATTATGTCAAACCCTAAAATGTTGATTTTGGATGAACCTTCTATGGGGTTAGCTCCTCAGAATGTACTCGCGGTCTTTGAGACGATCAAGAAATTGAGTGCAGAGAAGGTTACGGTCTTAATCGTCGAGCAGAATGTAAACACAACTTTGACAGTTGCAGATCGTGCCTATGTAATGGAACAGGGGAGAATCGTCATGGAGGGTTCAAGCAGTCAGCTCCAAGGGGATGATCACATAAGAAAAATGTACATGGGTATAGCCTGAACTCTTTTGTTACTTATTTCACTACAAGAGGAACCATATTGACTATTGTGCTGTGTTTAAATCAACAGTGGAGGTATCAAAAATGATTCTCGGACAAAATCGGGATATGGGTATTAACCATATTAAAACACGGAAAAGTCATGTTTGTTATGGTATGGGGCTTGGAATGATTCTATTAAATGATGCCTATCCGGGATTTCCAGGGGACAATCGCAATGCCAGTGCTTTTCCTTACCCTATACAGTATCAAATTGCAGAAGGTGTGACTAACAAGACACTCGTTTATGATAAGGATCCAGGTAAATGTCGAGCAGCTGTTATAGATGCTGCAAAAAAGTTAGAACGAATGGGTTGCAGGGCAATTGCGGCTGAATGTGGATACTTTGCCTTTTTCCAGAAGGATGTGGCAGCAGCAATTGACATTCCGGTGTTTATGTCAAGCTTGCTGCAAGTTCCGTTTGCGCAATTAGTTATTGGACCCAAAAAACAAGTCGGCATAATATGCGCCCAGAAGAAGTTCCTAGATGTGGAACATTTAGAGAATGTCGGAATTAGAAGTGACAGCAATTATGTTATTGGAGGGGCTCAGGATGAGTATGGTTGTACTGAGTTCGACAATTTATGGAACCCTGACAAACGGCCTGCATGTCCCAACGCCTATTACGATAAGGCAGAGCAGCAAATGATTGAGGCTACCAAAAAGTTTAAGGACAAACATGTGGATATAGGGGCAATCGTCTTAGAGTGTACAGGTATGCAGCCTTTTGCCCGAGCAATTCAAAGAGAGGTAGAACTACCGGTTTTTAGTTGGGGAACATTATTGGACTATGCTTACTCTGTGACGGTACATCGTGACTACTATGGACATGTCTAAATAGTACTCATAATACAACTTGTAATAAATCAATCTCATGGGGAGGCAAATAAATGAGCACATCAACGAAACGCAACTTGTCGCTTACCATCCTCGATCAAGAGAAGTTTGAGCAAATTCATGAGGCAAGTTTGCATCTGATGGAAAATGTGGGCATGAAGATTGGAGGCACACGGGCGCTTAAGTTGTTACACGACAACGGCGCTGTAACGACCGGCGATGGCCTTACTATAATTCCCAGGGGTCTTGTAGAGAGAGCGTTGAAAAGTGTACCAAAGGAGCTGGTACTTTATACACGCGATGGTGAACCTTCTATGAAGATTAATAATGATAATCCTGTATATTTTGGCACACATGCTGATCAATTGGAACTAGTTGATCCATTGTCTGGAATTGTTCGGAAATTCCTTAGAAAAGATACTGCCATGATGTGCAAGTTGGCCGACTACTTGCCGAACATCCACTTTGTTTTGTCTGTGGGTATGTCGTCGGATGTAAGACCTGTAGTGCAGTCCCAAATCACGTTTTTGGAGACAGTTAAGCATTTCAGTAAAACTATTAACTTTTCTACCAATGATATTGAAGGGCTAAAGGATATTATTGAGATCGCCGCTATTGTGGCTGGGGGATTAAAAAACCTTCAAGAAAAACCCTTTATTTTCAACTATTGTGAGCCAATTCCACCTCTTGCGCATCCCAATGAGAGTACGGAAAAGCTTTATATTAGCGCAGAAAATCGTATTCCAGTGGTCTATATGCCCTATTGTATGATGGGCGGGACCTCTCCTATGAGCTTTGCGGGGACCCTAGCTCAGTGTAACGCTGATATGTTAACTGGGTTAGTTATTACGCAGTTGGTTTCTGAAGGTGCTCCATTCATCTATGGTTCTATGCCTTCAGTTTTTGATATGCGGACAACAATCGGAAGTTATGGGGCACCTGAGTTTCACTTGTTAGTTGCGGCGTCCTCCGATTTGGCAGCGTATTATGGTATACCCTTCTTTGGAACTGCCGGATGCACAGATGCTAAAGTGCTTGATGAACAGGCAGTAGTAGAAACGACTATGGAACTTTTCTCCACAATGCTCAGTAAAGCCAATATCGTCCATGATGTTGGAGTAATGGATCATTGTAACAGTGTCTCTCCAGAATTAGTTGTTTTGGCTGATGAGATTATCGAGGGCTTAAAACACTACACCCAAGGTGTTCAGGTGAATGCAGAGGAACTTGCCTTAGATGTGATAAAGGAAGTAGGACCTGGAGGTCATTTTCTGACGAATATACATACTCTGAATAATTTCAAAAAAGTTTGGTATCCAAGTTTATTTAGCCGGGATATGCAGAACAGTAACGAATCTCAAGTTAAGGGAAAAGTGAGAGAAAAGATCAGAAGTATTATGGAGAGCCATCTGGTCCCTCAACTAGATGCAACTATTCTCATGGAACTCGAAAAATGGAATGTAAAATTGGAAACGTATCAACCAACTGCCCAATGAAATTAGAATAACGGATTAATAATTTAGGAGGTACTCTTTATGTCAAGTTTTGCGGATCTCGCTCAATATGTAATTGAAGGCGCGGAAAGTCAAGTTCGGGAGCAAGTCAAGTCTTTAACTGCTCAGGGTGTAAACCCGTTAGAAATCATTAACCAGGGCTTAATTGCAGGCATGAGTGTTGTTGGAACTCGTTTCAAAGCTGGGGATATGTTTGTTCCTGAAGTGCTGATGTCAGCGCGGGCCATGAGCGCAGGAATCGAAATCGTCAGACCTTTGATTGCTGAAACTGATATGCCTAGCTTTGGAAAAGTAGTATTAGGTACTGTGAAAGGTGACCTTCATGATATCGGCAAAAATTTAGTAGGAATGCTGTTAGAAAGTTCCGGCTTCAAGGTCATTAATCTCGGTGTGGATATTTCACCTGAACAATTTGTTCAGGCCGTAAAAGAGCATAACCCAGACATTGTAGCTTTATCTGCGTTGCTTACAACGACGATGACTGCGATGAAAGAGACGATTGAGCTCCTCCAGGAAGAAGGCCTAAAAGATAAACTGAAAATTATTGTTGGCGGCGCACCCGTCTCCATGGACTTTGCTGACCAAATTGGTGCTGATGGGTATGCACCAGACGCTGGATCTGCTGCTGATCTGTGTAAAAAAATACTCTGTTTATAAACCTGTTTTTACTAATGTCGTGGGTGGGTGTGGTTGTCGAATTGACTCATACTCCTTGATCGGCAGTCGATCGGCAACCACCTAAAGGGAGGAAATTAAATGAGTACATCGACACGGAACTTGTCTCTAACCATCCTCGATCAAGAGAAGTCGGAGCAAATTCATGAGGCAAGTCTATATCTGATGGAAAACGTGGGGATGAAAATTGAAGGGACAAGGGCATTTAAGCTGTTGCATGACAACGGCGCTGTAACGACCAACGAAGGATTTACATTGATCCCCAGAGAACTTGTGGAAAGAGCCCTTAAGAGTGTTCCAAAGGAACTGGTACTTTATAAACGCGATGGTGAACCTTCTATTAAAATTAATAATGTTAATGCAGTTTACTTTGGAACCCATGCTGATCAATTGGAACTCGTTGATCCGTCATCGGGAAGGGTTCGGAAATTCCTCAGGAAAGACACTGCAATGATGTGCAAATTGGCCGACTACCTGACGAACATCCACTTTATTTTGTCAGTAGGAATGTCAGCGGATTTGAGGCCTGAAGTGCAGTCTCAAATCACTTTTTTGGAGACAGTGAAGCATTTCAGTAAAACCATTAACTTTTCCACCAATGATATTGGTGCCTTAAAAGATATCATCGAGATCGCTGCCATTGTGGCTGGTGGATTAAACAACCTTCAAGAAAGACCCTTTATTTTTTACCTTTGTGATCCAATTCCACCCCTTGCTCATCCTAAAGAGAGTACGGAGAAGCTCTATATTAGTGCAGAAAATCGTATTCCGGTGGTATATATGCCTTATTGTATGATGGGCGGAACCTCTCCCATGAGCCTTGCCGGTACGTTAGCTCAGTGTAATGCCGATATATTAACTGGTTTGGTTATTACTCAGTTGGTTTCTGAAGGGAGTCCATTTATCTATGGTTCTATGCCTTCAGTTTTTGACATGCGCTCAACAATTGGCAGTTATGGAGCCCCTGAGTTTCATTTGTTAGTCGCAGCGTCTTCCGATTTAGCAGCGTATTATGGTATACCATTCTTTGGAACTGCCGGATGCACAGATGCTAAAGTGCTTGATGAACAGGCGGTAGCAGAAACAACCATGGAACTTTTCTCCACAATGCTTAGTAAAGCCAATATCGTCCATGATGTTGGGGTAATGGATCATTGTAACAGTGTCTCTCCAGAATTAGTTGTTTTGGCTGATGAGATTATCGAGGGCTTAAAACACTATACCCAAGGTGTTCAGGTAAATGCCGAGGAACTGGCCTTAGATGTGATAAAGGAAGTAGGGCCTGGAGGGGACTATCTGACGAACCTGCATACCCTGCTTAATATAAAGAAGGTTTGGTATCCAAGTTTATTTAGCCGGGATATGCAGAACATTAACGAATCTCAAATTAAGGAAAAAGTGAAAGAAAAGATAAGTAATATTATGGAGAGCCATCAGGTTCCTCAACTAAATAAATCTATTCTCATGGAACTTGAAAAATGGTCAGCAAAATTAGAGTAACACTGGTGCATTGTTAGGGAGGTTCCTATCTTGCGCTATAGAATATAAGGTTAGTGAGTTGCACCAAATAAATGGACTGGAGGGTTCTCACATGATTGAATTGGACGAAATGGATGATGATCTGAGGAAAATCCATGAAGCATCAATGGCTGTATTGGAACAAACAGGCATGAGGTTTCATCATCCTAAAGTATTAGAAATTATGCGACAAAATAGGATCCGTATTGAAGGACAGACTGCTTTCTTTACTCGGGAACAGGTTATTGATTGGGTCAGTAAGGCCCCGACTCATTTTAAGATGCATGCCAGAAATCCGAACTATGATTTTGTAGTTGGGGGTGACCACGTTGAAGTTTGCCCAGGGTCAGGCTCCTCCTTCGTATGCGAAGTTGATGGAACAAAACATGCCGCTTTAATGAGTGATTACATAAATTTTCTAAAACTTTACCATCAGTCAAGCTATTACAAGGTAAATGGCGGCATCGTCGTTCAGCCTACAGATATCGGTCGCTCAACGATTGCTTTGATGCTTTATGCAACAATGGTCTTTTCCGATAAGGTTATCATCACAGGTACGGGTACAGCTAAAGAAGTCGAACAATTGATGGACATGTTGGGAATAGTGTTTGGTGGTAAGACCTCTCTGGCGGATAAGCCAAGATGTCTGACGATTGTTAATACAAATACACCGCTTCAGTTTGATACAAACATGTTGGAAACAATGATGGTGTTTAATAAATACAAGCAGCCTGTAGTCATTGCCGCCGCTTCAATGGCCGGGACAACAGCGCCGATGACTCTTGCAGGTACAATTGCCTTGGCCAATGCGGAGGTACTGGCAGGTATTGCTGTCGCTCAAATGATAAATAAAGGTACGCCTGTAATTTACGGTTCCCAGTCAACCACCTCCGACATGAGGACAGGAAGTATTGCCATAGGTGCACCTGAAGGAGCCTTAGCCTATCAATATGCAGCTCGTTTGGCGAAGTCCTATGGGCTTCCCTGCCGGGGTGGAGGTACCCTGACTGATGCCAAGACCTTGTCTGTGCAAGCGGGGTATGAAAGCATGTTAACCTTACTAGCCAGCTACTCGGCCAAAACAAATCTTATTTTCCAAAGTTCGGGTATCATAGATAGCTATAACTCGATGTGCTATGAGAAGTTTATAGCTGATTTAGAAATCATCGGAATGGTCAAACGTTATATTGATGGGGTAAAAGTCGATGCCGAAACACTCGCAGTCGATGAGATTACTAAGGTAGGCATAGCGGGGCAGTTTTTAACCTCGGACCATACTATGAAGCATTTCAGAAAAGAACCATTTCTACCTGATATCAGCTTAAGAGGGGCAGTAGCCGGCGATCCTTCCGCTAAGCTAATGGATAATATTAAGACTAAGAAAGACAAGCTGCTGGCGAGTTATTGTCAGCCTGAAATGTCCCCAGAAGTACAGGGAAAGTTAGTTGAGTATCTTCTTGAATGTGGTTATGATAGCAAATTAATTGAAAGTTTGACTTGAGCATATTATAGTAAAAAATTAATAGAAGATTAAAGAATTGTTTCAAGGAGGTATTTTGCGAAATACCTCCTTGAAATTTAATTGATATCAGGGTTTTGTAGACCAGTATATTTGACATTAGTACTACCATGCACTACAATATAGTTAATCTACTATGTATCGCAATGTAGATGACACTAAGGAAGCAGGAGGAATTATGTTTGATAAATCGCAACTGATGCGCGGAACGTTAGAGGGCTGTATCTTAAAAATTATCAGTTTAGAGGTAACCTACGGTTATGAAATCATGATAAAACTGACGGGCTATGGTTTTGCTGACATACGTGAAGGTACAATTTATCCATTGCTTGTGAGGCTGGAAAAGAAAGACCTTATCTATGCGGAGTTTAGACCTTCACCATTAGGACCAAGCAGAAAATATTATTTTATTACTAAAAGCGGCATAGAAGCATTGAATTCATTTGAAGCCTATTGGAAGAGCATTTCCGTGGCGGTAAGCAAGATTTTAACGTTGGAGGTAAAGTAATGGCTAACCAGTTAGAAAAGCTGCGCAAAGAAAATAATGTGTTGGATAAACAATTATCAAAAGAAAACAATACCATTATAATGGATATGGTGTGCTATCTCAGATCTTCAGACTTATGTGAATATGATATCGAAAACATCCGCAAGGAACTTACAGGTATGGCACTGGAAGCCCAATTGAGGAACGAAAACTTTAATGACGTTGCCGGGGATGACTATAAAGCATTATGCGACGAGCTGATGAAAAACGGCAGACAGAAAACGCTCTATGAAAAAGCATTGGAAATATTGTATGTCCTTGTTTATGGCATAGGGACGTTGTATCTGGCCGAGATTCTTTTTTCCTCAACAATCATCAATATATTTAAATTCGGTCAATTCGCTATGCCAATCACGTCAGGATTCCTCGTTTCGACCTTTTTTGCCGTGGTTATTGCGTTTAGTGTTTATAATTATTTCACTAAAAATTCCTTCGAACTTTCAAATCATAATCGCAAAACCCAAATAATATTTATCATCGGTTTTACGGCAGTGTGGACAGTAGTACTGTTATTTAGAGTGTTTATGGGAAAAACCGTTTTATGGTCCATAAATTTTCTGTATCCCACAGTGTTCCTGGCAATTGCCTTTGTGTTGATCAAAAGGTTGGAAGACCAACATGTAAACAATATATTTAAAACCTATAAATAGCAGTGACTAAATGGTGAATGGTTTTTTAATCAAAGTCATGGAGAAGAGAATAGGGAACTAGAAAAGGATTCTATCAAAGCCATAATGAGCAAAAAAGGGGATGACATAGGGAATTTTTACGGATGCCATGGCTGAAAGGTATGATGATAAATGAAAATGACTGGGGGAGACTTTTATGAGTTCTTGTTCATGGCCTGGAAGGAATCTAACAATGCAACAATATCATGACAACGAGTGGTGTGTACCAAGTCATGATGATGCTTATATATTTGAAATGCTTACCTTAGAAGGGGCTCAATCCGGATTATCATGGAGTATCGTTCTTGCCAAAAGAGAAGGATATCAAAAGGCTTTTCAACATTTTAACATTGAATATTGCTCCAAACTGACGGATGAAGAATTGGAGACAATCAAAGAACAATATAATATTATAAAAAATAGAACTAAGATAAATGCTGTCAGAAGCAATGCCCTGGCTGTCATCAACATACAGAAGGAATTCGGAAGCTTTTCAACCTTCTTATGGAATTACGTTGATGATCATCCAGTGATAAACAATTGGGTATCCGAGGGGCAAATGCCTGCTCAGTCTCCCTTGTCGGAACAAATTAGTAAAGATTTGAAGAAAAGAGGCTTTAAATTTGTCGGGCCTGTAATAATCTATTCATTTATGCAAGCAATCGGTATGGTGGACGATCACCTAAGAACATGCCCTTACCATTCTACGAACAGATGAATAATCGGAATAAGTCAATGTGAAAAATAGCATTCTAGATATGACAGGGCGTTGTCATATCTAGAATGCTATAATTGATTTAAATAACATAACACAAGGAAAGAAGAGGGAACTATGAAAGATATGAATTTTAGTGAGGTAGTTGAGCGTTCCGTTCAAATAAGAAAACAATATCATCAGCTGGAACGACAGTATCATGAAAAAGAATGGACAGTAGAAGAGGATGCGCTTGCTTTCTTGACAGATGCTGGCTTGGTGGGTCGTTTGACGATGTCTCAGCAGGAGCGTTGGCCTAAAGGAGGAGATACACTATCTGAACTGGAGCATAAGCTTAGCGAATGCCTATGGTGGGTGATTGTTTTAGCAGAGCGGATGAATATTGATATCAGTGAATCATTGGATGTATTTTTATCAAAACTTGAAAAACAGTTATAAGGTTGATTTGAATACTTATTACTCAATTTCTCGCAATCGTTCTACAATACTCTGCCTATCTGTTGTGTGATAAGCAATCAAAGGAACGAAAATTCCTAGGACAAACAGCACTGGCAAAACAATCAGCAACGGCCAGAAAACAAAGTGATAACTGGTAACCAGATTTGCCCGCACAGCGTTACTTAGGAAATATTTTAAGAACCCTAGTGGGCGGGCTTGCCGCACTCAGCCCTTTAGATCTAATTATCCCAAAATACTATCGCTTTTGAAATAATACTTTCAATCCACTCTCCCATTTCTCGTTTCAGCCTGGAATGCCTACAAATTAAACCATAACCCTATGTTCGCTTTTGTGAAATATCCAAGCTGATATTGAAGACCAAACTAGAAAGACTAAAGGTTGGATATATTTAAATATGCCTATAACTTCAAGTAGGCCTGATTGTGACATTACAATACCCACAGAGTAATTTAAGGTTGCAAATAAAATTATATACGGTACTAGAAAATATTTTCTTACTGGTAGAAAATAGAAATACAACATATAGGCAAAAGCCCATGTAATAGGAGTCCAAAATGAAAATATACCGAAAATGTTAGTCACACCCATGTTCTTATAATTTATGAAACCTATAGAATGAATTAAAGATGCAATTGCTGTATCGCCTATTCCTCCAAATAATAGACCATAGAGAAAGAACTTTTTATACAAGTTTTTAGGAATTATTATAAAAGAAGCTAACCCCGTTGCCACTGCAAATATAAGATAAAATGAAAGTTCAAACATATAAACACCTCTTTAGCTTTATCTATTATCATGACATCCAGATTCTTTTTTATTACTCAATCTTGGGCGCACTGTCCCCAAAATATTATTGTCCTTAGATCAAGGCTTTCGCCATACTGTAAGCGATGTACAGCTTCTCAAAAGAGATAGGCTGAATTAACATCTAAGAGAAAATGATTTACCATATGATTCCATAATGTGTTGACGGACAATAGAATACTGCAACTGTTTACTTCCGGCGATGACGGCAATAGGTCAAATTCGTCGGCGCCGACGAATTTGACCTATTGCCAGGCCCTTCTCTAAGGATTCATTTTGGTTTCAGAACACTGTTTTTAGGTATTGTCCAATTTCATATTATTTATCGTATATGCGCCTTGTGAAACTACCCGAGTTGTCATCTACTGGACAGGTATTCTAATAGGGTGAAATTTGAGGGGTGCAGTATCCCCTCTTTTCTTATTATTGGGTTATGCTTTAAGGAAGGTATTTGCAGATCATAGAAAATTTTCGCAAGGATACAGGAAGGATATATTGGTGTGGTAACCTATACCTAGAGGTGAAAAAATGGCTTTTGAATTTTTATTGGTTGAAGATGATCCAGAGATAAGAGAAATCATTACAGACTATTTTATCGCGAAAAGCGAGGGGACTTTTAAGATAGATTCTGCCAAGTCAGGGAAGGAAGGTCAGCAAAAATGTCTTGAGAAGGACTATGATTTAGTTCTGCTGGATGTCATGCTGCCGGAGGTCGATGGATTTACAATTTGCCGGGAGCTTAGAAAAAGGAGCAATGTGCCTATTGTTTTTATCACGGCAAGGCACCAGGAGCAGGATAGATTGCATGGGTATAATCTGGGGTGTGATGATTACATAGTTAAACCTTTTTCCCTCGCAGAGCTTTATGCCAAGGTTACGGCTCTGATTAGACGGGCCAAAGGCACGGTGAGAAACGAAGTAATGAGAGCAGGGAGCATAGGTTTGAATCCATACCGTTATACGGTTATGGTCAATGACACAGAAGTAGCCCTTGCCCCCATGGAATTTGCCATTTTAAAAATACTCATAGAAAATCCCGGCCGGTTAGTGAGCCGGGAAAGCTTGCTCATCCGAATTTGGGGATATGATTTTGAAGGGAATGACAGAGTGGTGGACAATCATGTGAAAAAATTGCGGAAGGCCTTAGGGGATGCCTCGAAGCAAATTAAAACCGTGATCAAGAGAGGGTACAAATTGGAGGGGTAGAAATTGAAAAGGAACAAAATAAAGCAGACAATCTATATCCGTATCTTTGGTGCCTTATTTGCCACCTACCTGGTGCTTATGACAGGCTTTAGCCTATTCCTGATAGCTCAGGAAAAGAAGGAGGGGAGCTGGGAACTTCGCACTTTAGCCTTACAGGTCAATAATACCATCAGCGGTATCCTCCAGGATAATCTTGACAGCAACAATCAGCTTGCGGACATTGCCAAGCTTAAAAAGCAATTAGTCGGAAAGTCGTTCTTCACCTATTTAGGGACGGAAGTCGCCATATTCTCAGGGGATTACAACCTGATTTTTAATACCAATGACAACTGGTTATGCAGCTATACGGAGTATAGTGAAGGAAGTAAAAATTATACAGGCTATGGATATCTAAACCCTAAGGATTGGTTTAAGGAAAAAGAAATAACCGAGCTGGAAAATTACTTAAATGCCAATCCCAAGGCAGAAAAGGCCGGTGATCTTTCCGGGTATTCCCTTCATTTGGAGGGGTTCTGGGTGGATAATGAAATGATTATTCCTGATAAAATAAGTGTTGTGTCCATGTATGCAGATACCTTTGATGAAGAAGGAAGTGTAAGGGGAAGTAGTGGAACCCATTTAAATGACATTGTCTATACGGCAGGTTATGAAAATACCAAAAACTTGCCCTATTTTGAACATGGTCACATCCAGCCGGTTAATTACGGTTTTCGGGATAAGGAGAAAGTAATCAAGCTGCGTAATCTGGTGTCGGATCAAGAAAAGTTAAAGGAGGCTGTTAAACAGCCGGGGAATGTTTTATGTGAAAGGGTTAATTGGCTGACCTATCGCTATTACTTGCCCCAGCCTTATCAGAATACTGTAAAAGTAACCGATGACCAGAACAATTACAGTGAATTCTGGACGGTTTTTGCCCGTGAGGTCAATATATGGGATAAATGTGCCGGTACTTTGATTTTCGTATGGGTCAGCTGCTGGATAACCTTCGTTATGGCAGGACTTATACTTGCAGCCCAGACTTATAAAACCTACCAAAAGAGGGAAGAGCTTGAAAGATTTCGCAAGGAAACAACCAATGCTTTAGCCCATGATTTGAAAACACCTTTAAGCATTATTTCCGGGTATGCCCAGAATCTTATGGAAAATGTCCAGACAGAGAAAAGGGAGCACTATGCGGCTGGTATCCAGACTAATGTAAACCGGATGGATAAGATAATCCGGGAAATGCTGGAGTTATCAAGATTAGAATGTGATGTATGGCCAATAAAATTTGAGGAGGTATCTCTTGGTGAAGTGTGTGCTGAAATAATTGAGCGTTACAAGCAAGTAAGTGCAGAAAAATCCATCCTGCCCCATCTGGAAGGTGATGCAGTGATCAAAGCTGATCATTCTTTAATGGCCAGAGTGATTGACAATTTTTTTGTCAATGCCCTTGACAGTACACCTGATGGTGGAACTATTCGGATAAGCATAGCTGACAATAGATTTGAATTTTATAATAGCGGCAGCTATATTCCCGAAGAAAAGCTGAGGGAAATATGGCTGCCCTATCGAAAAGCGGATGCATCACGCGGCAATACAAAGGGTACAGGTCTTGGTTTAGCTATTTCCCGTACAATTCTGGAACTATATCACTTTTCCTATGGGGCTCAAAATAGTGATCAGGGGGTAATATTTTGGTTCGAATTTGTTTGAATTATCAAAGCATCTGCTGGATAAAGGCAGGTGTTTTTTATAGTGTGCCCGGCATGGGCGCAGTCTAACGCTAGTCCCGAGTGAGGGTTGTAACGATTGATTTTAGCACACGTTCTAGCTGTTTATAAAATCAAAGGGCATGAATCTAAGTTAACAAAGGGTGAGATCTAAAGGGCTGCGTGAAACTAAGTTTCAACACAGCCCCATCCTAGTGTGAGAGGGTATTATTCTTACGGTTCTTCCACTAGCTCCGTGCTATCACGCAATATCACGGCAGTGAGCGGCTTTTCCGAAAGGCTGAATAGGGCGGCAGCAACCTCGTGGAGGGATCCATGATCAGCATCGGGCCTCACGTAGTTTAAGCTCTTTTGCTTGATTTGGGGCCCACCGGCAGGTGTCAACCCGTCTTCATATTTCAACACTAAGGTTGAAGTCAACGGCTTATCAATGATAGGCATCTCTTTTCCCTCCCCCCTTTATCCAGAGGCCGATGGATTCGGCATGGTTGTATATAATATGGATATGCTTGTACTATGGTTACTGTAGGGAAGCATCTTGTCCAAACCGCATTCTTTTATTGGCACTATAGACCTCACACTTGTCTGGGACTCGGCATATCCTATAGCGGTATCTGAAAAGACATTCCGTAAAAGGATGGCAGCCGGTATGAGAATGGAAAATTCCAACAGGACCCTTGAGCAAATCGCGTCTGAGATTAACTTTATCAAGGAGGAAAGTGGCAAAATGCTGCTTAGCAACGCCGTTGAGATCGGAGGTTATCTGACGGAAGCCAAAGCGCTGGTACCCCATGGAGAGTGGCTCAAATGGCTGACTGAATCAGTGAGTTACTCCCGAAGCACAGCCAGCAGACTGATGAAAACCTTCCGGGAGTACGGACCTATACTCTCCTCCCCCGTCGGAGAAGAGAGGCCAAATGGTGCACCGGTGCACCATTTGAACTACACCCAAGGGCTCATCCTTTTTGGAATTCCGGTAGAGGACCGGGATCAATTTATAGCGGATAATGATGTTGGGAACATGAGCAAGCGGGAGCTGCGGCAGACAATTAGTGGCCGGACGCCTCAGGAAGAAGACCTTCAAGAACCGGAAAATCTGATGAAGCAAAAGCAAGGAAGTGCAGCGGAAGAGGCAGTGGAAAAAGAAAAGGTAATAGATATACCTTTGGATAAACCTATGGAACTGATCCCGGTGGAACGAAAAATCAACAAGCCGAAAACTCTGCAAACTGCACTGCCAGCAGAGAATACTAATACCGACAGCATGAAATACGACGCCCAATACGCCATGCACCGCGACAACATGCTCAGAGCCTACGGGGAGCTGCTGAAAACTCTTGTTGATTTAAACAGAGTAGACCCGGTGAAGAAGGAAGTAAACAGGAAAGAGGCCTTAAAGATAGCGACTAACATGGTGGAGACGCTGAAAAAATATCCTCCTGGGATTAAGACAAATTTGAATATTAAAAAGGATCGAGACTAGCGCACAAAAAGATGCCTGCAACGGCATCTTTTTGGTATCCTCAAGGCACGTAGAGACCGTGGTAAGTTTGAAAACACCTACAGATTAAAAACCCAGTATTCATGCGAGTTGTATGGTTTTATGACAGTTGCTTCTCAACGTTTTCAAAAGCACGGGTCAGCAGAGATACAAACATTGCTTTTTCGGCATCTGACATACCTCTAGTTGCCAGTTCTTCAGATTTCGATAATGCTGTACTCTTCTCATTAATCAATTGTTTGGCTTTGGCTGTTACATCAATACTGAGGTTACGTCCGTCGGCCGGGTTATTATTGCGCGTTATAAATCCAGCTTTCTCCAGACCGTTCAATAAGTTTGTCACAGAGGGACCACTTAGAGCCATAGTTTTCTCAAGAAATTTTCGGTTTATTTCAATGTTTTTCTCGATTGATTGATTAATATGCCAAAGAAGAATCGCTTGCGAAGTATTCAAGCCATAATCTATTAGAAGTTGGTCAGTTACTTCCCGAAGCTTTTGCGCTATAAGCTTAATATATAGGCTATAAGGATATTTGTCGAAAACACTTTGCATAGTGGAACGGAGGTCGCAGGGACGGGGTTACAGACAACACAGGTTTCAAGGAATTAGCGGACAATGCGCTGTATACATGCGGCGGAGGGGCTAAGTAAGATAGAATAGCAGATAATAGAATTGACGTGACACCTATTTTAATGTTAACATAAATACATACCAAATGGTCGGTTTGAAAAGGGAGATAAGTCATGAATGAAACAAGAGAACATATTTTGAAAGTTGCATTTAATCTTTTTTTACTCAAGAGCTATAAGGAAGTAACCATGGCTGAGCTAGTAGAAAAAACAGGAATGTCAAAAGGCGCTTTTTATCATTATTTTAAAAGCAAAGAGCAGTTATTTCTGGAAGCACTTAAACACTGTATGTCTTCCATAACACCTGATTTTAGTATATTCGACAAGAATTCTCTATATGAGTTTTATCACCAGTATGCAGTTTATCAAAATAGAATACTCAATTCGCTTCAATTATATGGAGATGATCTGGACCGTGGTTTAACTGTGAACTATTACTCACTTGTTTTTGATGCTTTGAAGGTTTTTCCAAGCCTCCGGGAAAAATTGCTTGAACACGAACAAAATGAACTGAAAGCATGGAAAGGGGTTATCTCTACAGCTAGAAAAAACGGAGAGATCAGGTCATTCATGAACGATGAACAAATTGCTAAGGTATTTATATATACAAATGATGGAATTGCAATCCGTATTAGTTTAATGAAAGACTGCAGTGAGGATGCCAGTGATACCTTGTTAGAGTTATGGGATAGTTTTTATATGGAACTAAAAGGGTAAATTTTTTTCTATCATACATACCGACCGGTCGGTATATACTTTGAATTTATTTAACTTATTATACAAATGTGAATAAGGGGGTATGTAATATGAAGAATCATGTATCGTGGATGATATGGGCATTTTTAGAATAGGTAAGCTACTGCGACTCCGATAGGACATTTTTAAAGGACTGCAGACGCACTTATGGTAATGTGGGTGAACGAACCGTCCTTGGAGGATGTTCGCTCTCAGATAAAAATAGGTGACCTATTAAAGAAGTACAAATGAAGTATATGAGGGGGATTAATCGTGTTAGAAAAAATCGGTTTAGCTATCAGGGGCTTTAAAATTACGAAGAAGAAAGTTCTGACGATTGTTATCGTATTTGTTTTGGCTGGTACAGGAGTTAGAAGCTTCAGGGGAAAGCCGGAAAATACCATTGCCGAAACTGCTCCAAATATAGTTTGTGTCAAAGCCACTGTGGCCGAGAATGTTATTGAGCAAGCAATCATTTCGTATAAGGCATCATTAGAAGCCTCTGAAGAGGGTATTGTAAGTGGCAAGGTCAGTGGTAAGGTAGTTCAAGTGCTGTTTGAAAATGGTCAATATGTAACCCAAGGAGACCCGCTAATCAAATTGGATGATCAGGAAATCAGAAACAACATAGCTTCTTCTCAAGCTCAGCTGAAAGCTTCAGAGAGTCAGGTTAAATCTGCTGAAAGTCAATTGGTAGCGTCTCAAACGGGTTTGCAGAAAGTGCAGATGAATGTGGATAACGCTGTGCGTACCTACGCTAGAATGAAGGCGCTTTTTGATGGGGGAGCGATTTCCAAGGTTGAGCTAGAAAACTCAGAGACAGCACTAACTAATGCAAAAAGTGATCTAGAATCTGCAGAAGCCAATATTGAGTTGTCAAGATCTAATATCGAAACCTCAAAAGCTAATCTTGCTACAGCACAGGTTGATTTGAAAATCCTTACCGATTCACTGGAAGACACGAAAATCACTGCGCCTATTACCGGCATTATGGATGAGAAGAGTGTGGATTTGGGGCAATATGCGAACATGGGAGTTGTCCTAGTAAAAGTTAAAGCTATATCCCCAATCTATGCTGTGATAGAAGTAGACCAAAACGATATAAGCTCTTTGCAAGTAGGACAGAGTGCCAAAGTAACCGTTGGCAGTAACGTCGTTAAAGACTATGACGGAATAATTAAAAGTATTGAAGCCTCTGCAGATGCTGCTTCAAGAGTTTTTAAATGCAAAGTTGAGGTGGCTAATCCTGATCAAGCACTGAAACCGGGTATTTATGCCAAGGTGGATATTGTAAGTGATCAGACCTCAGAAGTGATTGCAGTGACAACGGATGCTTTGAGTGGAAATCCAGGAAATTATACAGTGTTTGTGATTGATCAAGGGGTGGCCCGTAAACGTATTGTCAGTATCGGGAAAATTTCCAAAGGCTTAGTGGAGATTAAAGACGGCGTAAAAAATGGGGACAGTGTCATTATTACCAATGTGAATACACTGCAGGATGGCGATGCGGTTTCAGTTGTAAAGGAATAGGAGGACTAGATTATGTTTTTAACAGATATCAGCCTGAAACGGCCTGTATTTGCCACTGTAATAGTTATCGCTTTGCTTGCCCTAGGTGCTTTAAGTTACATAGGTCTACCCATCAACGAAAATCCTGAGGTCGATGTTCCTATGATAACCGTTACCATTTCCCTGCCTGGAACTGCAGCAGAACAGCTGGAAACAAAAGTGACAAAAAAAGTTGAGGAAGCTGTCGGACAAATTTCAGGAGTGAAACACATTTCCTCCACTATTACGGAATCCTTCTCCCAGACAATGATTCAGTTTAGTTCTGGAACGCAAGTCAATGTGGCTGCTCAAGAAATTAAAGATAAAATAAGCAGTATACGGGGTACTTTACCACAGGACATTAATGAACCCATTGTTCAAAAATTTGACTTAGCTGCCGTACCCATTATATCTTTCGTGGTCACTAGCCCTCTTTCCAACAAGGACTTATCTCAAGTGGTCGAAGATGAGATCACTAAAAAACTAAATACGGTGAAAGGTGTTGGATCGGTTACCACCTATGGTGCGCAAGTCAGGGAGATACATATCAAACTCGATAAAGAAAAAATGGCGGCTCTGAATGTGACAACTGCGGAAATCACCCAGAGCCTGGAAAGTGACAACATAGATAGATCCAGTGGAAAAGTTTCCAACGGTGATAAAGAAGTTTCCCTCAGAACGAATGGTACGGTCAAAGAAGTTAATGATTTCTTGAATATTTTAGTCGCCAATCGTAACGGTACTGAACTTAGAATCAAAGATATTGCCCAAGTGGAAGATACTATTAAGGATCGGGACAGTTTATCCTATTATAAAGGTGAGGAATCGATTGGGATTGATATTGTCAAACAATCCGGAGAAAACACCACCCAAGTCGTGGATGATCTTAAAGTGAAGCTTGCAGAGATTCAAGCGTCACTGTCTAAAGATGTAAAAATAGATATTGTCGATGACAATTCGCTGGTCATACGAGCGTCCGTGAGTGAAGTTCAGAAAACCTTGCTGGAAGGTTGTATTCTGGCGGTTCTCGTGGTTTTCGTCTTCCTGCGGAATGGGGCAAGCACGGCTATCAGTGCAATTTCACTGCCCACCTCGATTATCACTACCTTTGCCGCTATGAAACTGATGAACTTTTCGCTCAACAGCGTGTCATTAATGGGCCTTTCCTTAGCGGTTGGATTGCTCATTGATGATGCAATTGTTGTCGTTGAGAACATTGTACGTCACATAAATATGGGGAAATCTCCAATGCAAGCAGCGAAAGACGGTGCGAGCGAAATTGGACTGGCGGTGACGGCTACAACCTTTACCATAGTTGCTGTCTTTCTCCCCATTACCATGGTTGAGGGATCGATCGGGGCCTATTTCGCGGAATTTGGTCTAACGGTTGCTTTCAGCGTCTTGATTTCGTTATTTGTATCCTTTACCTTAGTGCCGTTGATGGCGTCTAAATATATAAAGAGTGAAAATGATAATAAAGATAAAAAACACGGTCCCCTGGGTAAATTTTTAATATGGTTCAATCACTTGTTTGTTAAACTTGCCAGAGTCTATACAAGACTTCTCGGTGTAGCACTGAAGCATAGGATTAAAACCATAGCTATGGCAACTGCAATGTTCTTCGGCAGTTTGCTCCTTCTTAACGTCATTAATCCTAGTTTTCTAGAATCCTCAGACAACGGAAAGATCACAATCGTAGCGGCAACAGATGGAGGGACAACCCTGACGAGGGCTGCAGAAACAACTAAAAAAATGGAAAGTATTCTTAATAAGTATCCTGGAGTAGTGCGCCTGTACTCGACGGTTACACCCAGCAACATCAACATTAGCGTACAGCTTATAGATAAGAATGCCAGAAAAGAGACCTTAAGTGAAACTGCCAATAAAATGCGGGAGAGTTTAAAGCAGATTCCGGGGATTACCCTTTCTATGACGACTGGTTCAACTCTGGGAGGAGTAGCGAAGGACGCTGAGTACCATTTTACCGGCGATGACTTTGAGACACTTTTAAACTACTCGCAACAAGCGGAGAGCGCCATAAAGAGAATTCCTGGGGCAGTTGATGTAAGCATGAGCTATAAGAGTGGCAAAGCAGAAGCAACCCTTGAAGTGGATCGTGATCGGGCGGCTGATCTCGGTGTGAGTCCACTGGTCGTAGCCAATACGTTGGGAACCCTCTTTAATGGTTCTCTTGTAACCCAGTATGAAACAGAAAAAGATCGCTATGATGTTAAACTATTGCTCCAAGATGATCAAAGAAAGGACTTTGACAGCTTAAAAGGGATTTATGTGCCTGGTTCAAATAACAGTATGGTTCCTCTTGATCAGGTCACAAAGCAAGTTTTTGCCACGGGCTCTACGACCATCAATAGGTATGATAAGGCCAGAGAAATTCAAGTGACGGCCAATGTCTTTGGAGTTGCAACGGGTGACTTTAACACTCAAATTAAAGCAGCGTTGGAAAATGAAACAAAAATGCCTACTGGAGTCAACCAAGTTAGCGGAGGAGATCAGGAAGTGATAGAGGAAACTATCCCTGGCTTAATGAAAGCACTATTTTTAGGAATTCTGTTCATATACTTGATCCTTGCCGCCCTGTTTGAAAGTTTTATTGATCCCTTTGCGATTGTCTTCGCTTTGCCCTTCGGTATTATTGGAGCCCTGTTAGCCCTGTTTCTTACCGGCAGCAGTTTAAGCATGATGACATTTATTGGCATTATCATGTTGATGGGACTGGTCACTAAAAATGCGATTTTGCTAGTTGACTATGCTAAGCAAAAGCTGGGCGAGGGAGAAGAACTAAGCGCCGCGTTACTTCTGGCGGCTTCTACACGACTGAGGCCTATCATTATGACGACTTTAGCGATGATCTTCGGTATGCTTCCTACAGCACTCTCTACAGGATTAGGATCTGAAGGACGCTCACCCATGGCTTATGCCATTATTGGTGGGTTAATTACATCAACTTTTTTAACACTCATAGTTGTACCTGTAATTTATACTCTGTTAGACGATGCCAAAGGATTGTTTCACAGGAAACCGTTTGCGGGTGTAGGGCGGAAAGCGTTTAAGGGCTAATAAAGGGTTTCCACTACGGTTGCCCCTTGGCAACGGGTCTGTTCCAAATCATTATACAAAATGCAGAATGCCAGGAAGATGCGGACTATATGTGTAATTATCTAAGAGAAAAAACAAATTTTGGTTATCAAATATTTATAAGCACTTTAGGCATTATAGTAGGAGCGCATTCAGGTCCGGGAGCAATAGGGATCGGTTTTGTGGAGCATCCATGATCTGCGCCATTTTGATCTGATTTTATGTTAGCTAAATTAACAAAGTGTAGCTATTAGCCAAGAAGCCTGCAAATAGAGCAAAGACTAGTTCACACTGGTTTTTGCTCTATTCCTATACACTTTGTTATATGACGCTTACGTTTTAAAAGCAGCCGATTAAGCTTGCGGCGGGTCGAAAAGGAATTCCCAGCAGGAGAAGAGCCTGGTAGTAGGTCAAATTCGTCAGCGCGCTGACGAATTTGAGCTGCCGCAGTCATCGCCGGAAGCGAATAGTTTATCTCCATATTCTTCAAAGAGTCTTTTGAGGAAGACATATTTAATGCATTGGTTGAGAGCGCGCGTTGTTTCTACACAATGCTAGGCAGTAATGCCTAATTAAAAGTAGACAATAGGTGCAAACCTATTGAACTGTGTTTCCGAATCATTGGGTGAAATCCCCGAATGCACAGAAGATTGGCTGTGCAGAAAGGCTAATACTCCACATGCTGTGATAAAAAGTGAAAGTGATTCATGGTATGAAGCTCGGTGAAGGTGGCGAAACATCGACCTGTAAAATGCATCATTACACAAAACTGTCACAGGCTGGTACACAAAGGATTAGACGTTTCAAAACTGGTAAAAGCGAAAGTTTAACAAAAGATTCTCAAATACAGTAAAAGGTTAAGTTAGAAGTCATGTGAAATAAATTGCTTGATGAAGCGCCGTACAAAAGAAATTCTCACGCCAACGCATTTTGTTTTGTGTTGAACTAGGTGATGAAAGAGTAATGTGCGGGGTGTAGTTACCGACCATCATTAGTTAATTCCGTTAGAGAGTTAACTGAATAATACGCGTAATGATTCCTATAATACCTAAAAATAAACAAATTGTTCCGCCGACCGCTTTTGATTGACTTGACGGATTCTTTTTCCCTGAAATCAGATTCAGACCAAAGAAAATTAAAATCACGCATAGTACCATATTTATCCCAAAAAAGATGTTCGTGATCATTGTTCTTATCCTCCCTTTCAGTCCTTTATGAACATTTTCAGTACGTTGCTTTTTCGAAATTCTTTAAAAACTATTGCAAATTTATTTCCCCCGGAAAATCTCATGAATAAAAAACTACGCAGCAGTCTGCTAAACGACATCTTTTTTCTCGACATCTCTTATTGTTAGATACGCAAAGACAATTGAAATGAATGTTAATACAATGGGAAATACTACACTCCCTGCCAAGGAAAATCCGCCTATGTTGCCTTTGAGCAGGACAGCTAAGAAAAACGATGCCACAATTGTTGCCACAGGCGATTTGCTTATCATTCCAATAAATAATGCGATTAAGCTGATACAAATGGTCATAACAGATTTTAAGACTACACTGACATAAAATGTGATATTTAAGATATCAAAATCTATTTTTATTGACGGTTGCAGGTAGCGGGAAGCAATATAAATACTGCCATAAATAATTACCTGTGCTACGATTATTGATACAAAATTGAAAGCTAGGACTGCTATAATTTTTGATGCTAAAATTTTTCCTCTTTTAATAGGATATGAGAACATCAAATCCATTGTTTTGTTCTTGTAGGCATTGATGGTAAATGCAGAATGCATAATTGCTGTAAAGATTAAGAATACGATACCTGTTAACATTTCAACAAAAAACGAAACGCCTATAATTCCTTCTGCGATTTCCGGGTCTTCAAATCCTAAAAAAAATACGAAACCAATAGAAAGCGCAGTTAAAGATAAAATTACTATCACAGAATACAAAGCGTACTTTGCCGCATTATTCTTTAACAGTTCCAGTCTGATTAATTTCAACATTTACCTGTCCTCCGTGGTCATCTTGATAAAATAATCTTCAAGAGATTCGCTTTTTTTGCTCATAGATTCAATAGCCACGTCGCTCTGCACCAGACTTTTTGATAATTCCGGTGTTGGCGTGGCAACATCGTAAATTCTTATAACCTTGTCATCAATGATTTTAAAATTATTGATATGCAAATGTTCAGAGAGTACATATGCAGCCTGTTTTAAATTCCCAGCCACTAATTCTACATACGAAAGATTCATATCGCGAACTTCTTGCATGGTAAGTTCTCGCAACATTTTCCCGTGATTAATGATACCGATTGTATCCGCGATATTTTCTATTTCGGATAAAATATGGCTTGAAATCAAGATTGTTATACCGCATTCCTTGCAGAGCATTTTAAGAAGATCCCTGATGTATTTAATACCGGCCGGGTCAAGTCCGTTCATTGGTTCATCCAGGATAAGCAGCTCCGGCTTAGTCAACACCGCCCTAGCAAGTCCGAGGCGCTGCTTCATACCCAATGAATAACTGCGAACAGCTTTATTACCTGTTTCAGTTAAATCTAACATTTCCAGCGCGTTCTGTACGCTATTGGGACTGTAATACCCCATATATTCACAATGTAGTTCAAGATTTGCCGCACCGCTTAGATGGTCATAAAATGCTGGGTATTCTATGATGCTTCCCATCCGTTTTAATACATTGTAAGAAGAGTGCGTAAGCCGTTCTCCGAAGATTTCAATTTCTCCACTTGTGGGTTTGAGCAGATTGGTAATCATTTTCATGATTGTTGTTTTACCGGCGCCATTCGGGCCGAGGAAACCATAGATTTCATTTCGTTTGACATTCATATCTACATTAGACACTACTTCGTTGTTATCAAATGCTTTTGTAATTCCATGCGTTCGGATAACATAAGACATAAAACCGCCCTCTTTCTATTTTTACCCTAAGGCTATTGTAGTTTTTTGCCTTTTCAAAACTCTTGAATAAATCTTACGAATTTCTTTCGCTTGAGTATCAGCGGCAAATCAAGTAAGTTAATAGTTCATCTTTTTTAGTTTTACTGTAAAAACCGTTTCAATAAAGGGCTGACTCTTTAGCATAATTTCGCCACCTAGCTTTTCTGCAAGACGTTTTGCAATTGTAAGCCCTAGACCATTCCCTTGTATTTCCTTATTCCTCGAATCTTCTAACGTATAAAGCCGATCAAAAACAAGGGCAGTGGATTTTTCTTCAATTCCTTTTCCTTTGTCAATGATGTCGATGTAGGAATAATTATTATCAAAACGCAGAGTCATACCTAAATATTTGCCCTCATAACCGTAACGAACGGCATTTGATATAAGGTTAAAAAGAATGCGATCAAGTGCATCCTCGTTTCCCTGCACATAGATATTAATTTCAGGTATGTTAAGCTCTACCAAAAAGTCTCTGTTTGTCAGTATATCGTAGAAGTCCAAGATGTTTTTCTTACATATTTCATTGATATTTATTCGGGTTATAGGGATATCGGTATCTCCAGCCTCCAATTTCGCCAAGGTGAAAAACTTATTGATTAATTCCATCACCTGATGCGCTTTGTTCTCAACCTTTTTAAGCGATTCCGTTTCATTGCTTGGACGCATCAGCATAATTTCAAGATAGCCTAAGATGACAGTTAAAGGTGTTTTTAGATCATGAGATATATTTGATAACATTCGCTTTGACGCGAATTCGGATTTTCTGTAGTCCGTTTTTGCCTTTTGTCGATCTTCAAGCATTCTGTTTGCTTGCGTAATCAGTTCCATAATAGATTTTTCATCAGTAAATACCATAATCTTTTCAGCTGTGTTTTCATCCAGTATACGCGAGAGGTCCTCAGTCACCTTCCATAAATCTCTTTTGATGGCCTTCTTGGAATAAAATACAAAACAAAGTGCGACTAACAGCCCAGCGAAGCAGAAAGCCAATAGAAATCCATAGATTGATTCAATCATTACCCTCACCTAATTTATATCCGATTCCCCATACCGTTTCTATGTACTTGGGGTTTCTCGAATCATCCTCGATTTTTGCTCTTAATCTGCTGATATGGACATTAACAGCATTTTCATCGCCTATATAGGCATCGTTCCATATCTGAGTATAAAGCTGAGCTTTTGTATAAACCTTTTTAGGGTTTTGAATTAAAAGTTTGAGAATATCAAATTCTTTGGCTGTCAGTTCAATCTTTTTGTTTCCTTTGCTAACGGTATAGTCATCTACATTCAATGCAATATCATAGGTCGTTAAAAGATGCGGTGCTTCGAGAGGTTTATTCTGTGAATATTGCGTTGAACGCCTAATATTTGCTTTTATTCTTGCCAGCACCTCTGTTATGGAAAAAGGCTTGGTAATATAATCGTCCGCGCCTAAACCTAACCCCAGTGATTTATCCAAATCGGTGTCCTTTGCTGAAATAATAATAATCGGCACAGTGCTTTTTGACCTAATATTTTGCATGACTTCAATTCCATTTAATTTAGGTATCATAATGTCAAGCAAAACTAAATCAAAAGTTTCTTGCGCAAATTTTTGAAGGCCATCTTCACCATCACGCGCACTGTCTACTTCAAATGATTCACTTAGCAGAAAACTTTGTAACATTTCGCTGATTTCAATATCGTCCTCAATTAATAAGATCTTCATACTACACCTCTTTTCTCATTCTTTTTTCTACGACCTGCAACTGGTTTTTCAACATTTACAGGGGACAAGCCAAAGATTTCTCTTTTTCGTTGCACCTTTAATACGTCCAGCAACACAATAATGTGTGACCATATGTCCAGTGACACCCCACTTTACACCCGCGTCTTTGACTGTTAAATTGTCCATACCTGCACCACCTCGTATAATCTATAGCCATTATATTTCAAGTTCTTGAAACAAACAAAAATCGGGGTGTTTGATGCATGACCGCGTACGCCAAAAAAAGCAGTTAATCTCTCGTGAAAGATTAGCTGCTTTTACGCGTAGTAAAAAAGCACTTTACTCTAAGTAGTCAGGATAAAGCGGTAATAAAGGTTCATGCTGAGAAGGATAGAGACATCCTCCCAACATCTAATTTAATTGAGAATGTACCGTCCTTAAATGACATGATTTCTCAAGGCTATTATGCTTAAGCAAAAATTTTAGAAAAAACTCGTTTTGGCAACCCTATAGCAGGATGATGGGATATTCGTAGAGAACTTGTAGAGAGCAAGACTTAATAGATTGGGGGAAGCAAGTTGCTCCAGGAGATCGAGAAACTAATTAACCAATCTAAGCTCAAAAGTCTTTCTAGTTCGAAGCTGGAAGACCAGCTCGAGCACCTGCTTGGTGAGGGTTATTCTAGTCAGGGAGGGTATGACAGCTTCGAGCGCGTACTCAGACAGTTATGTGATCAGGGAGTGCTAGAGCCAGTGAAGGCGTCTGGAACGAACGGACGCAATCCGCTTTTATATAATCGGTACCGAAAAATAGCGCAAGGTTTGGAGCATGAACAGCGGCTAAATCTGATCAATTTGCACTCCCTCTTACGAAGTGGGGCGTATAGTAAATCCCCGCAAGCGTATTCGGAAGATCAGCGTTATCTTCTAGCCCTCGATGCTTTCCTGAAAGATCCTCACCAGAGGGAGAGTTTAGGGGAAGCTATTTCTGTCAATGAACGTTCCTTTCAGATTTTTAACGATGAAAAATTCCTGCTTAGTGATCGTGGACGAATCTTTTTGCAGAGGATCGGCAGAACACTAACGGATCTAGCCTGTTACATGACGACTGAGCCTTTTTTCTATATGGATTATCGCTCTAAGGGGTCAGCCGACAACCAGATAAATCAATCTCCCGAGCCATCGCAAACTGAGAAAAGGCACAACACGGATGGCTTTCTTGATCTGTCTTACTCTGCGCTGATTGTTGAAAACAAGGACACCTTTTATAGTATTAAACGAGCTTGGCAAGTAGGGAACCGTTCGATTGGTGGAGTACTCTTTGATCTCTTAATCTATGGTGAAGGGCGAAAAATTGTGGGTAGCTTTGCCTTTGCTCAGGAGATACCGGACTTGGTACCGGAAAAAATGCAAGTATATTATTTCGGCGATTTGGATCCCGAAGGGCTTGATATCTTCGGCTCCTTGGTAGCCGCTTTTCCCCTGATTTCAATCAAGCCTTTTACGTATTGTTATCAGGCATTACTTCAGCTCTTTGGAAGGAACGCTCCCTTACGACGGGAGAAGGACCAAAAATTACGGGCGGTGTATGAAGAAACCTTCTTATCCTATTTCACTCCTGAGCTAGGCCAGGAAATTCAGGCATTAATCCACTCTAAAAAGTATATTCCACAAGAAGGGTTAAGTTATGCTTTCTTTGCGCACCATCGTTAATCCTAGGTAGGAGGTGCCCCATTGAGAGTGCTGGACATAAAAGAACAAGGTGTTCTGCGTTGACGCGGAGCACCTTGTTCGACAATAATAGCGGCTATAAGCATTGACATTTTATGCATTTTTACTGTTATTATATAACTCATCGGGGCATATATCCTCGCCAGATGCCCATTCTAAAGTGATATCACTCACTTTAACAGTATTAAACATATGCTTGTTTTTCAATTTCCGATAAAACGGTTCCTCAATTAGCTTTGACATATCATAAATCTTCGTCTCTCCGTTATCAAAAAGCACTTGCAAGCTGAAGTTATTCAATGGCTTAACTTCTTTTGGTCTTGGTACCATCTTAATCACTCCAAACCCTTAATGGTAAAATACTCCCCAGTCTCCTGAACGGACTTCCATAGTGCCTCAAGTTCCTCCATATGGATTGTAGCCCAGGCAGCAATAAGCTTCAGTTGTTTCTTTGGGATATTTCCTGTTATAATTTCACCATCGAGTGAAAAAGACCCGGAATATTCTCCATAAATCGCATGAAAATGGGGTAGATGGTGCTGCTCTTGATCATTAAAAAACATTCTTATTAAAATCCCATAAAAGTGTGAAATTAAAGGCATGGTATCACCCCTGAAAATATTTCTTAATACTTTTATATTAGCACAGAATGAAGAGAGAAATCTACATAATGGAAAAAATTCCAAGATAATGTCTGCAGTGCTACATTACCGAACCTCACAGGCATACTGACTGGTAATTTTCTTGGATGTGCTTTAATCCTAGGAAGGAGGTGCCCCATTGGGAGAGGAACTAAGAGGGTTTGCGGAACGGATTCACAATGTGGCTCTCTTCCAACCACTTTTTGATTTACAGAGAAGTCGCAAGTATCCCGAGTATGATTCCTTGGCGATCGGCTTTGGAATCTTGCTCTTTACGCTGGAAAATATGCTGATTGGACGAGAGCATTGCGATCACCAGGAAATCGCTGTTTATGTGCGTCAAATGATGGCGGAAAGTTATCAGGTCAATCTCAGCGAGAATGAAAGCACTGAGATGGCCTATTACTTCCTCGATGCCCTGCGTAACAACGGTCGGCCGTTTGATCTCGAATTTAAAGATTTGGAAACTGGTGGGGATGTGCGCTGTAAGTTTGCCCTGATTGAAGTGGCTAATTACGAAATTCATGGGAAAATGCGCTTTAAGCTCACTGATGCCGGGTTGGATTTGTTGTTTAAAACTAAGGAAATATATAAGGAACTTCGCATCAGCATCTCGCAGCTTTATTTGCGCCAACAGATCGAAAAAGGGGTCTTTCACGAAGCACTGCGCACGATTGATGATCTATATGTGCAGGTTCAAGATGTGCATGGAAAAATCGAGAGAATCCGAAAACTCGTCTTGCGCAATGTCTCGGACGTCTCCGTGGCCAACTATATTGCTCTGATGGAAGAAGTGACTGAGCAACTTCGTCGGGAAAAGGAAGTTTTCGCCTCCCTACAAACCTTACTTCGGGAAACGGTCGACACCTATCGGTTCCGTGAGTTAAATGTTAAAGAACGGGAGAGCTTTGACCAATTGATCAGGGTATCCACCCGTCTTGACTTAGTCGTTAATGAACATAACCGTTTATTTACCAGTAAATTAAGCTTGGGCTCCTTACTCGAGGAAGCGATGTTGGACAGCTTAGCCAATACCTTTCGCGTGAAAGTCAATTTCGAGCATGAGTTTGTGGATCAAGTGATTAACAATAACACGCCGTTAGATGCTTTGCGCCAAGTACTGAACCCCCTCTTTAAATTTAAGCGAAATCCCTTCTTTAATATTCTGCGCGTGCTGGAAGCGCAAAGTGTTAAAAGCGATGAAGCCGAGCAACAAGAGGAGTTCCGGGGTCCTTCTGAAGAGGATCTTGCCAGAGCAGTAGAACGTGAACGTCTCTTGAAAAAACAACGGGATTCACGGACCTTAAACTATTTAGGCATTATTCTAGGTTCCTTTAAGTCTCAATCGGAACAAACTCTGCAGGAGATTCTTGCTGAACTTCCTGTAGAAAGCTACGTGCAAGTTATTTCTGAAGTGGAATTCTACGCTTTCTTGGTTCAACTTCACCAAATGGGTGAGATACCGCTGGTGGTGGATGAGGAAATGCGTGCCAAGATTATCGATTCCGAAAGCGGCAATTTACCGTTTTTACTCTTGAAATACCTCGATGACCATCCCGAGGTGAGTCAATACATGGCCCTTGAGGTGCAGGCCGGGAATGATGAGCTTGTTTTTGAAAATCTCAGCAGAGTCACGGATTATCGATTCTCTGTTAGCTTAGAGGGGAGGGGTCAGGATGTTTGAGTCCTACAAAGTCGAGACGGTCGAAACTGCTCTGAAGATCTTCTTGGAGCTGGCGCGGCTTGGTCAGCTTCACAAAGAAGATTATCCGGAAATGGTTCAAGCGTATAAAACTGATCAAGAGGTACAGGGGCTGTTCACAAATATTATTGAACCTCTAGCCGATGTTAAGGTCTTGGAGTCGTTATACGTGCTTTACCTTTCCCCGAATGTGGATAACCGCTTCTTTGGCTATACCAATGAGGAACTCAGAGATAAAATGAAGTTGGCTACAAACCGGGAACTTTATCTGGCCTATTTCGTGATTCTGTCCCTGTTAGCGATGTTTTACGGTGAAGACAGCTTGAGTGAAGTAAGCCGTTCCTACGTTACCGTAAGTGACTTAGAACAGTTTGTGAGTACGAGACTTCAGGATTTAGGGGCCAACCCGGACCTTCCGGACCTCGAAAAAGAACTGGAGATTAATTTGCTGAGTTCGGTGGAACTTTGGCAAGATATGCCGGAATATGATCCCGACCTCAAAGCGTTGCGTCGCAGTACGAAAAACAGGATCAGCTTTATTCTTAAAGTGGCCATGTTTCTAGAAGCTGAGGGGCTTGCCCATGTCGAGCAGGACAGGGAACTTTATGCTACAGAGAAAACGGAACAAATGGTGCGAAAATATTATTCTGACCGGGGTCGTCAGGAAAAATTGCTCACCTTACTCTGTGCGCGAAAGGAGACCCTCTAAATGCCACAAATTTGGCGAGCGCGTTTGACCAATATTGAATATGATTCCGGTAAGAAAGTCTATGCGGACGAGCTGTTTCGTTTCAATAGCCAAAATACCCTCATTAATTTGGCCAATGGGGGTGGGAAAACGCTGTTGATTCAGCTGCTTTTGCAAGTAGTGCTGCCCAATGAAACTCTCAACAAGCGTCCTTTAGCCGATCTCCTCGGGAGCAAGAAGTATACCGGGCATATCTTAGTCGAATGGAAACTGGATAACCCAGAGCCAACCTTCCTGACGACTGGCTTTTGTTTTACGCGCGGCAATGACGAGGGGGATCGCTTAAAGTACTTTCTGTACACCCTCCATTACCGGGAACCAAACGAGTTTGATATCATGAATTTACCGTTAGTCCAGCAGAAAACTCCGCTGGACTATACGGAATTACTGCTCCTGTTGCGTGGAGCTCGTCATCAAGATTCCCGTGTCACGATCTTTGACCGAGATGACAAAAAACGTGCCTATCTGGCCCACCTTGCCAGCTACAACATCTTTGAAAAAGATTGGAAAAACATTAAAGTAACCAACAATGTAGAAGGTGGAGTCGGGGAATTCTTTGCGGCGGCCAAGACCTCTAAGCAACTCTTAGAAACTGTCCTCATTCCAGCTGTTGAAGAGGCCATATTCGCGGGAGAGCAGGATGCGAAACGTTTGTCCCAGGCCTTTGCTCAAGTCCATCAGAACTTGGTTCGTCTGCCGGAATTACAAAAGAATCTGCACGATTTTCAGGTGCTGCGCACGGAAGGGGAGCGTGTTTTAGAAGCGGTTCGGAGTTTTGAGCAGAGTCAAGGTAAGCTAATTCGAGAGAAAAGCCGTTTGAGGAAGCTTTATAACAGTGCTGATCGAGATATGGGGGAGATCAAGCAAGATTTAGCCAAGATTGAGGAACAATTAGTCATCTGGAAAAATCAGCGCATTGAGCTGTCCTTCAAGGCGGACAGTATTCCCTATGTACGCTTGTTGCAGCAAAAAGAGTTTGCAGAACACGGGAAGCGAGAGGCAGAAGAGAAGCTCAACTCAGCTACTGAGCAGTATTTAGAAGCAGACTTCGTCTGGCGCCAAAGTCGTGGGTATAATGACTATTTGGAGCGGGCAGAACTCTTCGGGGAAAATGCCGCTCTGAATAAAAGGAGAGAACTCGCTAGCCTAGGGCAGGAGGAACAGCTCCTGGAATTAGATCTCTCTAGGGTAAGCTTCCGAGCTATCCTCGCACGATTATGTTCAAAACTCGAAGAAGAGTATACCCAGTGCAGTGAAGCAAATATGGCCATGGACAAACGTTTAAGCGACCTCTCGGCCGAGTTAACAACGCTACGTCAAATGGATAAAAACTTAGCAACGAGGGTGGCGACCCTCGAAACCACCCTGGACCATTACCAAACGAAGTGGGACGAATTGTACCAAATCTATCAAAATATGGTTTGGTTAGAAGATCCAGCCCTGGCGTTACGTGAGCTGACGGCGATACTTACTGGCCTCCAGGAAAAAATTAAGGCCCTGGAAGAACGGCGCTTGGCGTTATTCGCAGAGCAAAAAACCCGTGCCCAGAGAATTCAAGATTTAGCAGTTCGGCTCAGTGGAAATCAAACGACTCTCAAAGCGCACCAGTCGGACAAACGCCAAGCTGAGGAGGCGTTGTTGGAACTGCAGGAGTTTTTGGGGCGTTATTCGATCCGCTGTGTTGTCCCTTATACTGAAGAAAGTAGGATCAAGGCGGAAATCAGCGCTAAGAAAATGGAGTTTCAAGATAAGATCCGGTTCGAGAGTGTAAGAATAGAACAACTTAAGGATCAATTAAGTCTCATCCGTGAATCGGGAGCGTATGTCCCAAACCGAGAAATTGTGAAGGTGCAAAAGCTTTTGGACGAGTTGCAGATTCCGGCCCAACTTGGGAGCAAGTGGCTGGAAGAGCAAGGGGTAAGCGAACAAGAACGTCTTGGCTATGTACGGCATAACCCTTTGCTTCCCTATGCTTTGATCCTAGCCGAAGAAGACTTTAAGCGCCTGCAAACCAACAAATCGTTTCAAACTGGAGTACTTAGTTGCCCGGTTCCGTTGCTGGTACGTCGACCGGATCTTGTCCCTCCGGAAGAATTGCCCCCCGAAAAGCTGATGTCCGTGAGTGGAGGTCCGGCGTATCTTCTCTGGCACAAAGGGTATGACTATGCCTTATCTCCTGAGTCGTTAGAAAATGTGGTAACGGAATTGGAGCTTGAGCTGGATTGGGCGACCAGAAACCTTCAGACCTTAAGCGCAAATGAAGAGCAGCTTAGAAAACTTGGTGATCTGGAAAGCTCTTTTTTCAGTCGATATCCTTCGGATTATCTCCCCATCCTCGAAAAACATCTCCAGAATGTTGAGCAGCAGTTGTCGTTGGACCTAGGCGAAAAGGAAAGTCTAGAAACGGAGAAAACTCAAGCAGAACTTGAAGCTGAAGAGATTAGGTTATTAAGTGAAGATCTAAACAAAGCAGAGCATTTGCGAGGTAAGGACGTAGAAACGTTTACAGAGTGGCAGAAAGAAGCACTCGCGCACACTCGGCATTTAGAAGAACATAGGGGACTACGAGAGAAACAGGCCGAGATTACTCGCCGCCTACTTCAAGGTGAGGGTGAGGAAGGGCAACTTAATCGAGACCGCCTCACTGGAGCTAGTAGGCTTAAAGAGGTCGAAGGTTTAAGGAATACTCGAAGACTTGAGCTCAGAGACGTTCCGTTACCCAATCGGCAAGACTTAACTCCTCGTGAAGCCCAGTACGAGGAAGCGAAAAGGTGCTGGCGGGAAAGTGAAAACGCGGTTGCTGAGGTTCATTCAGAATTAAAGTACTGTGAGGAAAACATTAAGCGGAACCTGAACGAAATCGAACGCTTGCAAAAACGGATTGAACGGGATTTGAAATTGTCACTTGCCGAAGTTGAAGACGCTAAGTATAAGACCTCCGAGGAGGAACTCGATCGGTTGGAAGCGGAAAGCCTCGCTTGGAAAACGAAAATTGAATCCAGTCAAAAGACGGTGCACTCCAAAGACAAAGAAGTCGAACGACTCTCGGGCCAACTGACGGAAAAAGAAACTCAAATCAACAAGATCTATGGAAGACCACCGGAAACGGGGTTTAATGACTTAGAGCTCGCGCTCGCTAAACTAGAAAGAGAGAAGCACGCCCTTCAGCGCCAAGAACTGGAATGGACCTTGATCCAAAAAGATACAGTGGAGCAGGAACGAATCCTGGCAGATGGACAGAAGAGCTTGGCCACCAGTCTGAACCTTTTCGAAGTTCCACCGAGCGAAGAAACGCTGCCCCAGGAAGAATGGCAGCTGATCCGCGCTAAGCTCGCGAGTTCGATCGAGACCTTAACTCAAGAGTTAGGCCGGGTACAAAAATTAGTACAGAAGCTACGCGAGGCTGGTGAAAAGTCCTTTCGGGGGTATGCGGACATCCTGCGTCGTCAAGGGAACAGCGTTGTTGACCGCTTTGTGAGTCACCTGCTGGCCGATGAAGAGAGGCGTTTTCAACTTGAAGTAATGGAACAAGCCTTTACCAAGAGCTTTGAGATGATTGCCAAATTTGAAGAAAAAGTGTCGTTTGAGCTTATCGAAGCCGAGCGAAACAAACAAGAGCTCGTAGAGCTGTCGATCAATCAAGCGCAGAGAATCGCTCAAGAAATGCAGATGATCGACCGTTACGTGAAAGTTGACTATGCCGGCAAGCGAGTTAATGCCGTCCAGATCAAGCTTAAAGAGTGGGAACCTGATAAAGCTCATGCTCTGATGAATGCCTATATTGACGATTTGATCAAGGAGTTAAAGCGCCTGGCTGAACAAGGGGAACCGGAGGAGAAACAAGAGAAGTTTATTGACAAAAAGATGGCTTCTCGTCAGCTGTTAAATGTCCTAGCTAACCTTGAGCAAGCTACGATCCGAGTCCTTAAGCCAGAACAGCACCCAACGAGCCCATATTTTGATCGCTGGGACGATGTTCAAAAATGGTCTGGGGGAGAACGGTTTGCAGGATATATGGCCATGTTTATGGCAATTCTCAGTTATACGAGGAGCAAACTAAGTAGCCTCCATAACCCCTATAAAGTTATGTTAGCGGATAATCCCTTTGGAGCCGCCTCCTCTCCACACGTCTTGAACCTCATTTTCCAGATGGCGGAAAGTAACAATATCCAGATGATTTGTCTCACCGCCCTCACTGAAGACACGATTTTCTCGTACTTTCCAGCGGTCTACAGCTTGCGTCTCCGACCATTCATGGGCAAGGACTATATGACCTCGAAGATCGAGCGCGGGTTCTATCAGATTGATCCTTTAGAAGAGGAGCTGCGCAAAAAACGGCAGATCGAATTTGAGTGGGAATAGGGGTAAGGCGATCATGCTAGTCAACCATCGTTCGTGCGAAGTTGGATGAAGTTAACCTTGTCCACAGAGGAAAGTAGCTAAATAACCTATTGTCCGTTAGTGATACTTGTGATATGGAATTTATAGGGAATGGAAATCATGGGGGAAAAGGCTATGGATATATCCTCATACGTCGAAGGAAATAAACTCAAAATTGAACAAGAGGAACGAAGACGTTTAGATTTTTATAAAGAAGCTCGCGAAAAAGCGGAGAAAGTTGCAAATGCCTTACGATATTCATTCCCTAATATTGAGGTTTATCTCTTTGGCTCACTGACGACAGATCGGTTTGAATTGGAGTCTGATATTGACATAGCTGTCAAAGGATTACTTGAGGAGCATTATTTCAAGGCGTATCGGATTGCCGAAGATAATGCAGAACCGATTCCTATTGACTTCATTCAATTCGAATTTGCGCAGAAGTCTATGAGAGAACGCATTGTGAGGGATGAGTGAGAATATGACAAGCAAAGAAAAAAAGAGCACAATATAAAAGGCTTATCGTTGAAATTAAAGAGGATTTAAACGCAACGCAAATGACGTTTAAAAAAGATTGAAGATAGAAATTTTCAAGAGAGTTTCAGTAGAGCGGATAACTAATAGAGGGAGCGAAATTAAGGGAATTGATATGCTCCTTTTTCACTATCCTGAACGACTGGATACTTATAATTCAATTGGAAACAATAGCGTATTGAGAAAATAAAAAAGAGAAGGAACCAGCGTGATTATATGACTGCAAAACTCACGGAGTACAACCAAAAAAGGAATTTTGCCAGAACCGCAGAACCGGAAGGGATAACAGAAATGGCCCAAGAGGGCCTGAGGTATGTGGTCCAACACCATATAGCCCGCAGAGATCACTACGATTTCCGCCTGGAATGGGAGGGAGCTCTATTGAGCTGGGCAGTGCCCAAGGGCCCTTCCTACGATACTCGGGACAAGAGACTTGCCATACGGGTGGAGGAGCATCCCCTGGAATACAGGAACTTTGAGGGGACGATTCCCCAAGGGGAATATGGCGGCGGTGTGGTCATGCTCTGGGACGAAGGGTGCTGGGAACCCTCTGGGGATGTGGCTGAGGGACTTCGTGCAGGGATGCTGAAGTTTGTTCTTCAAGGACGCAGGCTTAAGGGCAAGTGGGCTCTGGTGCGCTTGAAAGGGAAAGTGGGGGAGAAGCAGGAAAATTGGCTGTTACTTAAAGAAAAAGATGAGTATGCCAAAACTGGCGAGGGGATTTCGAAATTTACCACCAGCATCCGAACCGGACGCACCATGACGGAAATTAAAGAAGGGGAAGAGGAAAGGATCACGAAGAACCCCTTCAATATTACCGGCGTACAGCTGGCCCAATTAGTCCATACAGCTCCAAAGGGTGAGGATTGGCTTTATGAGTTGAAATACGACGGTTACAGGATACTGGCCTATATTGAAGGCAACAGCCTTCGGCTGATCACCAGGAACGGCCATGATTATACAAAGCGCTTTCAAGATGTCGCCGCTTCCCTCATTGAATTGGCGGTTGGTAGGGCGATGATTCTGGACGGCGAAATGGCCATCACGGATGCAGCAGGTAAGACGGATTTTCAGGCCCTTCAGAGCTATCTGAAAAATCCCCAGGCCAAAAGCCTAACCTATATCGTCTTTGATCTTCTGGCCTTAGATGGAGCGGACCTCCGCGGCCAGCGCCTGATTGACAGAAAAGAAACCCTGGAAGCCTTGCTGAAGGATGCCCCAGAAAACCTTCATTACAGCCGGCATGTGAAAGGAAAGGGCAAGGAAAGTTTCCGCACGGCCTGTGAGGCAGGTATGGAAGGGATCGTCGGCAAAAAAGCCGATTCCGTCTACAGTGGAGCAAGAAACGGTGACTGGATCAAACTTAAATGCGATCAAAGGCAGGAATTTGTCATCGGAGGTTATACCCTTTCCGATAAAAAAACCAGCGGGGTAAGTTCCCTGCTCCTGGGTGTCTATGCAGGCGGGACATTAGTCTATGCCGGCCGGGCCGGTACCGGCCTAAGCGAAGCCGACATGAAAGAGCTGGAGGGAAAATTTGCGGGCCTACTGAGAAGGGAGCCCCCTTTCCAACTCGCGCCCAAGCCCAGATCCACTGAAAAGATCACTTGGCTTGAACCTGAGCTGGTAGCGGAAATCAAATTTGCCGAGTGGACCGCAGATCATCTCTTAAGGCAGGCCAGCTTCAAAGGCCTGCGGAGGGATAAGAATCCCAAGGATATTAAAAAGGAAAAAGCGGCTGAGGATAAAGCCGATGAGGAAGTACAGCCTCCATCAGCCGCTAAAGAAACGGTGAGCGTCGTGGAAACAAACACCAACGGTATCATCATCGAAGGAATTAAGATCAGCAACCCGGACAAAGTGATCTTTGCCGACCCGGAAATCACCAAAGGGGATGTGATCCGGTATTATGCCCAGGTGGCAGAGCGCATGCTGCCCTATGTGAGCCACAGGGTTCTCAGCATTGTGCGCTGTCCCAAGGGCATCTCCCAGACCTGCTTCTATAAGAAGCATCCCGGTCCGGGAAGCATTGGGATTGTCACTATCCCTATTTCCACCGGTGGCGGAGAAAAGGAAGACTACTTCTATATTGAGAACCCAGCCGGACTGATCGCCGAAGCACAAATGGGCACCCTGGAATTTCATATCTGGGGGAGCCGTGTCGACGAGCTGGAAAAGCCTGATCTGATGGTCTTTGATCTGGATCCGGATGAGGGAATGGATCTGAGCAGGGTGCGCCAAGGGGTGCGGGATGTGAAAGCTATTCTTGCCGAGCTTTCCCTGAACTCCTATCTCAAGACCAGCGGCGGCAAAGGGTACCATGTGGTCGTCCCTTTAAAACCTGCCGTTACCTGGAATGTTTTTCACGATTTTGCCAGGCGCGTCGCCCAAGTAATGGAGCAGAAGTGGCCTGAGCGCTATACAAGCAATGTGAGAAAGGCTAAGCGCACCAACAAGATCTTCATTGACTGGATTCGCAACGGCAGAGGTGCTACCAGCATTGCCCCCTATTCCCTGAGAGCGCGAAACGGGGCCGGGGTGTCCATGCCCATTGGGTGGGATGAACTGGACATAGTGGCTCCTAATGGTGTCAATATGGCGGAGGCCCTCCGGAGGATCGGTGGTAATGACCCTTGGAACGATTTTTTCCGGAACAATCAGCAGCTTAAATGAATTGCTGTCATTTGTTGTCCCGTCAATTTAATCATGCTGATTCAATGTCGGAAAAAAAGAATACCGGCTCCTTTCGCTCTTTATACAGTTTATTTAGTCGGATTGCAGCGTCTTTGACTAGACCGGTTTTCATAGTTCGGGCGTTTTGAGGACAGTTCTTTATGCAGGCACAACACGTGATGCATTTTTCCTGATCAACCAAATGACTATTCTCTGAATCGATAGCTCCTACAGGACACCCTTCTGCACAAATTCCGCATTGCGTACACTCATTACTAATTGCGATGAAATCAACACTCCATAGCTTCGAATCTCCTCTATAGGGATAGTTGCCAGGTATATTTAGATCAGAAATGTGATCGACTGATGAAACAGATAGTAGTTTTTCCTTTATTTTACGTCCGAATAATTCTGCGTGATTTAAGTCACTTGCATCAGGACTGGCTTCTGCTATCGGTGTTTCGGAACTAGAAAAGGAGTGTTCTCCAATATAGGCTGCACAGGCGATCGGTATACATCCGCGTACTGTCAGAATATCTTTAAGCTCAAGTAGGGCATCGTCATACGCACGATTACCATAAACGACGACACATACAGCAGGTGTATTACGAGCTTTAATCTCATGTAGCCATTCAATTAAAAGTAAAGGCACTCTTCCCATATAAACTGGCACAGCAACAACAAGTAATTCATTTTCTGATGTTTGTAATGGGTGTTTTCTCGCAGCTGGTTGGGTAATATCTATTAGTTCTACAGTGTTGTGATTAATTCCGCGAGCAATACCTTGAATAATCGCTTTTGTTGTCCCCGTCGGTGAAAAACAAACCAGCTTTAGTGATTGTATTTTCATTAGATGCCCTCCTTTAAATCTTTAGACTTTCTGCAGTTAAAAAGCATTTTTATTCGTTTTACAAATTCTTCATGAATTACAGTAATACAAATCTTATAATGTTACTAGGAGTGAGATTATAATGGTATAAATTATACTAGATAGGATTGATGACGAGTTTGAATAATGAGAAACATCGATATAAAGAGCTAGGGGATTTTTTAAAAACCCGAAGAGCCAGAACTTTACCCTCACAAGTGGGACTTTCATCAGCAACCCGCCGCCGTACTCCTGGTTTGAGAAGAGAGGAAGTCGCCCAGTTAGCTGGTATTGGGTTGACTTGGTATACATGGCTTGAACAAGGAAGACCTATTCATGTTTCAACTCAAGTAATAGAAAGCTTAGCTAGAGTTTTATTGCTTGATAAACAAGAACGCATTCATTTGTACCTTTTAGCGAATCAGCCCCTTCCGGCAGATATACCGGGCTATCAAGGATCAGTAAGTCCGATACTTCAGCATGTTCTGGATAGTTTAATACTCTGCCCATCTCTTGTCATGGATCAGAAGTGGAATGTTATTGCTTGGAATAAAGCAGCATGTTTAATTTTTGGTGATTTCAATGAAATGAACCTTCGCGAACGAAATATAGTATGGGCGATGTTCACAGATAATAAATATAAACAGTTATATGCCGACTGGAATCTGTATGCCAAGGGTCTGGTGGGCCGATTCCGTTCAATGTGTGGGCAATATATTGAAGATTCATGGCTTGCTCAGTTTATCGATGATCTTAAAATGCAAAGCACTGAATTTAATTTATGGTGGTCTTTACATGAAATTGAGAGTAATAAAGAAATTTACAAGCAATTGAATCATCCTGTTGCGGGAATATTAGATTTCGAGGTTAGTAATTTTGACGTTTCAGACAATTCTGGCTTAAAATTGATTGTTCATATACCTTTATCGGAATCAGATACTGCTACAAAAATGAAATCATTGTTGGATGAGTAACAAGTTATGTGCCAGCGTTGATGATCGTTATGCGGCAGTCATTGAAAATTCGCCCATATATTCTATTCCGGAACTGTTTAAGCACGCGGCCAGAGGACAGCAACTGAGACGAATAGGTTAATAGGAATAAGAGAATCCGGTAGTTTATGGGGAAGTTAACATGGGAAGTTTATAGGAGGGTCGGAAATGAGTTCGAACTGCGAAAATTGTAAGATGCGTATCAAAGCAGAACAGAAGCCAAATTCATTTTTAGCGAAATTCTGGCGCTGGCATACTCGATGGTGCCCAGGCTGGAAAGCGTACCAGAAGGAATTAACAGGAAAAAAGTAAGATGAATTTTAGGGACAAGACTCACAAGTTATGAAGACGAAGGGACTGGAATTTGACGAGGTCATTATCCCTGCGGCCAACAGCAAGACTTACGCCAGCAATTATGACCGCAGCCTTCTCTACATTGACCTGCTCCGGCGAGCTGACCCGGCTGATCGACGGAGATACCGAGGAGGTGGGGCGGGGTGCATAATGAGCTGGGGATCAGTGAATCTGGGCAGGGGCTGTTGAAAAAAATCGGGTTAATACAGAAGGTGCGGCAATCCTGAGGGATGAGCCGCACCTTCTGTATTGCCTTCGAATGTCTTAAGTGTATATTTTAACTGAAGATGACCCGACCATGAATAAATCTACATTTCTTTCTGGTATTTATTCAGATAGTAAATGTTTGAGAAAACAATAAACAGATAGGCGGCTACAAAGGTCAGGATCATAGACATATCCACCTGCATTAAAGCAAAGGCCAGCATCAGTGCTGCAAATACCATTAGCATCAAGTCATAGGATTTTGCTTTTGCTTTATTGCTTATGGCTATATTCCGTTCGTCTTTTGCCTCTACTTCAATTTGCTTTGCGGCTTGTGGTTCCTTTTTTAAGGCGGCGTTTTTCAGTATTTCGCCTAAGTTTTGCCCAAATAAGCCAGTTCCAATCCCTACACAAAGATATGGTAATACACGCACCATACCCTGTGCGCCCGGTATTGATTTTATCAGTACAAGGCCTGTTACAAAAATTATTAAGCCAATTACTGAAAACACTGCATACTTATCGGATTTGCTTTTGTTCATTGTTGACCTCCTCTTCGTAGATGAAAATGTCTTCAATACTCATGTTGAAATAACGGGCAATTTTAAAGGCTAAGAGAATTGAGGGATTGTATCTTCCGTTTTCCAAGGAGCCGATGGTTTGCCTGGATACCTCCAAAGCTGCTGCCAGCTCTTCCTGTTTGATTCCATGTGATTTGCGTATTTCCTCAAGCTTGTTTTTCAAATGACCACCTCTTATACTTGTAATGGAAAGTGAGCTTTCCGTAGACATAAAATAGCATATAAACGCACTTGTGTCAAGTAAACTTTCCATGACGAGGGATACTTTGAACAGTAGAGTGGGAATTCGTCGTTTAGCTTTTCACGCAGGAGGAAGCGGACAGATTCCCATTCCCATGAATCCTGTGTGAGTGCCCCAGCTTTATGACCTGGGGTACGACACACTATACTGAAAAAGGAAGAGTGTTTTTTTACATAGGAGTGAGAAACGGGGGGACAGGAGAATGATTAGGAACCTAAATATTTCTGTTGACATTGATAAAAAATCCTAGTATATTAAATATAAGTTAGGTACCTAAGTATTATTTGGAATTTTAGGAGGAAAAGATATGTCAAAAACAAATACAAATAAGTTATATCAGGCTTTGCATCGCTTAAATCGGCAGATGCACCGCTCGTACCATCGAGAAGGACACGGAAAAGGTGGACTTTATCATGGACAGGCAAACTTGCTGCGCATAATCTTGCAAAATGACGGTGCCAGCCAAAGAGATTTGGCAGAGCAACTGGATGTACGTCCGTCTTCAATGACAGAGATGCTGACAAAGCTGGAGCAGAGTGGCCTGATTCTGAGAAAACAAGATGATAAGGATCAGCGGGTAATGCGCATCTATTTAACCGAGGAGGGGAAAAAAGCGGTTGAGAAAATTGCTGAAAGCAAAGATGCCTTCGTAGAATCCTTTTTCAAGGCTTTAACAGAGGATGAACGAGAACAACTCCTTATCCTTACGGAGAAATTGTGCGCAAATTTGGAAGCGGCAGAGGATTCTCATGGAGGGGGGATGCACCGCGGACATGGCTCAGGGCATCATGGTTCGTGCCGGAAAAAAGGTATGCACCAAGGTCATGGGCACCACAAACATCAACATCATCATTGTTGTCCCGCCGAAGGTGAGTAAGCAGAGGGTTTAGAATGATAGCCATGAAACTGAAAAGACAGTATTAGAAAGAGTTCGCCGTTGCAACCCACATTTAGCAAAAGAAAAGTATCTTGAAGCTTTCCAACAGATCGTGGAGAATGTACCCTGCCACCTTGTAACTGATGAGAGCGGACTCTTATAGTGATATTTATAACCTTTCCGAACTTAATTGTTAGGGAAGGTTTTTGTTTTGTATGATTCCTACGGCTGAAATCAGCCAACGAGCTCGAAAAGAATATATTACAGCTTTAAAATTTGCACTGTAAAATAATTATCACATACGTTTTATCTGTTTAGTGCAGAGTATCATCGAGATTGGGATCAAAGAAAGGACTATGCTTAAGCTTGCCCCAAAGGTCGCAGTGAGCTAAAAGATTGATAATTATCGCACGATATTATATAATTATCGTGCGAGGTGATTAGAATTATGAACGATATAGATAATGAAGGTCATCAAAAATCGAACAATATAATTACAGCCACGGAGCTTAAAAGCAATCTCGGGACATATTTGGATTATGTAATCGATAATAATGAAGTGGTAATTACCAAAAACGGTAAAAAAGCGGTGAGACTCACACCTTACCTCACAGATAGCGATCGCTATTTTCTGATAAAGGAGAAGGCTTTGGACTACCAGTATGGAGGAAAAAAAGTCTCCTATGAGGAATTTAGGGAAATCTACGAAAAAAGCGATATGCGCATGGAATTCATCAACGGTGAAATTGTGCTATTAAGCTCGCCAAGCATTATCCATCAAGAAATCTCGGGAAACTTATATGTTGGATTCAAGGAGTATCTCAAAGGGAAAGGATGTAAGGTATTTTATGCCCCTTTCGATGTACATTTCCGGAAAGAAGGTTTCAAAGACCCTGATGTAATGCAGCCCGATCTGCTTGTTGCTTGTGATGTGGCTGAGACCACCGATGAAAAAGGCCGATATATGGGCACGCCGGTTTTGGTTGTTGAGATCTTATCGCCAAGCACCAGGTCTAAAGATATGGTGGATAAGCTGAATACCTATATGATTTCCGGGGTCAGGGAGTTTTGGATTGTTGATCCTGATCAGGAGATTATAGTGGTTTACGGGTTTAAGGACCTGGATATTGATCTTTTTCGGACCTATAGGAAACAGGAAACAGTTCGGTCGTATTGGTTTCCTGATTTAGAAGTTTCAGGGACTCTGATTTTCCCTTAAATCCTCTGGGGAGGTACACGGGAAATACAATAAGTATAATATTAGTGATCATACTTCCAAAGTGGCTGCCGCTGATACGACGCAAGTAATTCCAGTCACAGAAGCCGCTGTATATGAGACATCAGAACAAACTACCAACAAAACGAAGATTACAAATACCAGAGATTCGACACTGAGCGAAATTAGCAGGCAAGTTGATGCAAAAATAAGTAATTTTCGAGAAATCGTTGATAGAATCAAAGACCAATATTCGGATGTCTATGTTAACGGCATTCGTGTCAGTATCTCATTTGGTTGGGATGCAAAGAAAGAAACCGATCAAGATATACTAAAAGTCCTCAAAAGTGCGGAGGATAATATGTATAAACATAAGATTATTGAGAATGAAAGTTTACGGGATAATACAATAAGTACAATTATTCGTACTCTACACGAAAAGAATCCAAGGGAAGAGCAACACTCTCAAAGAGTTAGCGAGATCTGCCAATTTATAGGAAAGGCAATGGGCTTGTCAGAAATTGAAGTAAGTAGGCTTAAAGTAGTCGGACTCCTTCATGATATAGGGAAAATCGCAATCGAAGAGCGTTTTTTTAATAAACCTGGAAAACTTACAGAGCAGGAGAAAAATGAAAGTAGTCGGCATCCTGACATCGGATATAGAATACTCAGCTCATCGTTTAGCATGTTAGATTTAGCAGATTATATCTTGGCACATCATGAAAGATGGGATGGTGCAGGATATCCGAAAGGTTTAAAAGGTGATGCTATCCCTATGGTATCGAGAATCATCGCTTTGGCTGACACTTATGATGCAATGACCAGTGAACGATCATACCGGAATGCATTGAGTGAAGCAGAAGCCCTTGCTGAAATTCGAAATAACTCTGGTTCCCAGTTCGATCCGGAAATCGCAAGAATATTTATTGAAAAGGTACTAAATAAACCATGGAGGGTAGTGGAATAATTAGGGTAACTGTTACTTCGAATGCACTTTCAAAAAGAGTGTGATTGATTTCTTGATGAAGTCGTTGAAGGAGAATGTGCATGCGGAGAATGAGCAGGCATAAGATTCCTACATCCAACAGGCAGAGCAAATAAAGGCTCTCCCAGATACAAATCTAAAAATGACCGTCGAAAAGTAATCAAGAGAGCCTTTATGAAGCGGCTATTCATAAGCCTTTAGTCACTGGCAAAATGGATCGGTTACGAAAATTTTTCTTAATTGCTACGTACATTGTGCCTGCAGCAATTCTTAACCGACCATTACTTAATTCCTCACAGTAAATATGCCATTATTTACATTGGTACGGATGATATCAATACCTTGTAGTCCAAGTATTATTGTCGTAAAATCAAAGACGGTATTACTATTCGATATACCCGCTTAATTTGTTTTTTATTAGCGTAATAATTGTGGATAAAGGATAGAACGCAATGGAATATGCAACTAATATTTAGTTGCATATTTTTATCTTTGATAATATATTAAAGATAAGAGGTGCACGATGAGCAAAAGAGATAAACTTATAGACAGATTGCTTAATAGACCTATCGACTTTGAATATGATGAAGCAAGAAGTCTGTTAGCGAAATTTGGTTACAAAGAAGACAACAGGGGGCGTACTTCGGGGTCGAGGGTTGCTTTCGCCCACTGTGAAACAGGACATATTATAAGACTTCATAAACCGCATCCGGGAAATATATTGAAGAAATATCAAGTCGAGCAGTTGATTGAAGAGTTGAAAAATCAGGGAGTGATTTGATTATGAAAGATGTGATGATATACAAAGATTATATTGGTTCAGTGCATTACAGCACAGAAGACGAGATTTTTTATGGCAAGATTGAAGGCATAAATGATTCAATCAGTTATGAAGGCAGTAGTGTCAGCGAACTAAAGTCAGCATTTGAAGAAGCGGTTGAGGATTATCTTGAACTGTGCAATTTGAACGGTAAAGAACCGGAAAAGATGTATAAAGGTAGCTTTAATGTAAGGATAACCCCTGAGCTTCATAAACAGGCAGCCCAAAGGGCCTTGATAGAGGGCAAATCATTAAATCAGTATGTTGAAGAAGCAATAGAACAGTATTCAGTAAAAGAACAAAAATGAAAATTGTGCGAGGAAGGCCGGATTAACAGCGTAGTTCGGTTCAGCAAGGTATTATGGGCAATTCCCAAAGATACCATAGCGGCGGGTCGTCGTCATACAGTTGGTCTTAAATCTGACGGAACGGTGACGTGTGTGGGTAATAATCGGTATGGCCAATGCGGTGTAAGCGACGGGTGCGATATTGTGGCGGTTGCTGTCGGTTACCTTCATACCGTCGGTCTTAAATCGGATGGTATGGTGGTGGCTGTGGGTGATAATGAATATGGCCAATGCGATGTAAGCGGTTGGCGTGGCATACAACTGCCCTGTAATTAGTTTTCATCATTTATCCAGTCGACTGTTTCTGAAATATGGCCTTCTGCCAAGGGGATACCAGAGGGGTACGGCATCTCCTCAAGGCACCTAGAGATGATCGTCGTGATAGAGCGTAAATAGATATCAGCGGCTATGGGGCAATTCGCCCCATTTATTTTTTGCCTTTTTACGTTTTTGAGTGTCCACAGCAGATCATTGCCCTGATATTATTCGTTATAACGTATATAATAAAATAAAAGGTTCGATCCAAGGAGGAACTCATGAATTATATTACTCCAAAAGAAGCTTCACAAAAGTGGGGCATCTCCGAGCGCCGGATTCAAAAGCTGTGTGAGGAAGGCCGTATTGACGGTGAACTGAATAAGCGTTTCAGTGATGAAAAAGTTGAATTTTTGCTAAAGCTTCAATGGTGGAACTGGGACGAAGAGAAGATATTTAATAATCTTGAAAAGTTAACGTCGGAAGCTGGTTTAGATCAATTAATGAAATAAAGCGGTTTGTGGGTAAAAGAATATCCTTAAGTATGAGAAATATGCTTATAGGTAATTTCCAGGATTAAAAGGGTAATACGACTGAAATTACAGAATTCGTGTGGCTTTTTATTGAATTTATTATTACATGATCACGAAAAATCACATGTTTTATAAAATACTGCAACGTCAAATGGCTAAAAAATATAATATCAACAAATAAAGGCTGGCACACATAACTTATAAAGAAAATGTGCGCCAGCTTTTATTTCGTCGCTTTACGGTTTTAAGCCTTTCGAAGCCTGTACACGGTGAATTTCCTCGACATAATCCTCAATTGATCTCCAAGCTCCGTTAAAAAAACTTCTTCCTCTTTCCCGTCCCCTCGTCCTTCGAGGAAGACCCTGGTAATCCCATAGAAACGGTTTGGGAGCAGGGTATCGACCAAATGCCTAAATTATAGAATTCTTTAAAACCATGCAGCGGCTTAACGTCTGCATGGTTTTTTACGCCAGAATAGTTTAGGAACTGTTTAGATATTGTTTAGATATTATCATCTTATAATTTAGAAGCATTTTGTAAACTTGGTATTGTAAAAGAAAAGAAAAGAAAAGAAAAGGTGCTGAATTGGAATGTATGAGGGAATTATTGGCCAAACCCTTGTTAAGGTAACAAAATTACTTCTCGCGTCAGCGGGACCGTTGCAATATTTTCTTGACAAACCTGGAGAAACCCATGTTCACTGTCTGGAACAGGCCTATGTTACATTGACTCATGATGGAAAAGAGGAGGTCGCCAGATTATTCCAGAATCATCATTCGATGCTAGCAAAAGGATTATACTGGGCTGACAGGGGTTGGAAGAACGTTAACCACTTTTATAGCCATCCCGACAAGCAAGGGAGCATGATCTGGCCGGGTGCAACAGGTGAGTGCCAGTGCTATTTCAATCGGGCGTTCACTTTGTTTCCAAAGGACGTCGATAAAGGAATGTTCTTTCTCGGAGCTGCGCTACATCTAGTACAGGACATGTGTGAACCACACCATTCCTTGGGGAGTGTTTTCGACGGTCACAAAGAGTTCGAAGCCTGGGCGACTCAAAACTGGGCTAAGTTTCCGGCAAAGAGTGGTATGTATCTGCCATTTTCTCACCCAGCTCAATGGATTGATTATAATGCTCGTTTTTCAGCCCGTCTATATCCCTTAGTATCATTGGAGAGCGGGTGTTCGGAAGAGAGTTATACCAAAGCGTCAGAAATCTTGATTCCTCTAACGATTTCCACTTCTGCTGGGTTTCTTGATTTTGTTTATCAACAATTAAAAAAGAATGTTGAGAGGGAGGGATAGGGTTGAAACAGTTAAGGATTCTTGTGTTTTCTGCTGGGTTTGGAAACGGACATTTCCGGGCTGCACAAGCCATGATTGAAGGCTTACGTGTTAAGGCGCCTGATGCAGAAATCATTCACTTGGATTTTGGCGATTTTTTGAGTAAGCGGCTAAACACAATGGCCAAAAATGTTTACCTTGAGATGACTAAACATACCCCAAAGATCTGGAAAAAACTGTATAATATCACTGATAGATTACAACCTGAATCGAGGATTCAAGGTTTTCTGAAACAATTGGGCCGCAGGGATTTTCTTCAATACATTCAGGCCTTTGCACCAGATCTCATTGTCTGTACCTATCCAACCATCTCTTCGATCTTAGCCCAGCTGAGACTCGAACAACTTCTTCAGGTACCGGTTATCACCGTAATAACAGACTATACTCTCCACAGTCACTGGGTTCATCCCGGGGTTGATCAATACATGGTGGCCTGTGAGGAAGTAAAAGCAAGTTTAGTATCCAGGGGAATCAAGGCACCACGTATTCTCGTGACGGGGATCCCGGTCAGCCCAAAATTCGACCTGGAAATGGATCGGGGGCACATAATTTCCAGGTTAGGATTGAGACCAAATATCCCCACCTTTCTAGTCATGGGGGGAGCCTATGGGGGTTCAAAAAGTGCAACAAGAATCTGCAAAACACTGGCAGATTCTCCTGAACCAGTCCAGACTATTGTTGTTTGTGGTAAGAATACAAGACTTTATCATTCTTTAGGAGAGGTTATCGAGCAATCACTTAACCCCATGGTACGCTTAGGTTACGTTCATAACCTAGAGGAACTAATGTCCGTTTCCGACTTGATTATTACTAAGGCGGGAGGTTTAACAGTTTCTGAGGCACTAACGAAGCACTTGCCGCTGGTTATCTATAAGGCCATACCAGGTCAAGAAGAAGAAAATGCGCGTTTTGTAGAACGTTTAGGTGCAGGGCAGGTTGCAGGCACAGAAGAAGAACTGGAATGGATCCTAAAACGTTTTTTAAGCAATCCAAAAGAAATGGAGAAAGTTCGCGAGAAAGCGGCCGTCGCTTTACCCGGTCGCTCAACGGAACGGGCAGTTGAGGCTATGCTGCAATTAACAATGAATAGTAGAAATGAGCAAAAAATCGGATAGTCGATTTTTTGAAGGGTAGCAGAACGATCAATCGTAGTAAACCCTTTGTGTTGTGAGAAGAGAGGTTAGTATGAAAATAAGAAACAGAATTTTCATTTCTAATACAGTAATGGTTTTGGTTTCGTTGGTTACATTACTTGCCATCACTGGAGCCTTGGTTAATTCATTCAGGAATGAAAATATCAATACTGAGATTGCAAAGGCGAAGCTGAATGAAAATGTGTTTGAGGTCCAAAGCTTGTTTGAACAATCAACTGAAATCGTGCTTGATTATGAAACATTTAGTAAGAGCCTTTCAAAATACCATTACCAATTATTTGTGACGGTAGATAACGATAAAAAACACTCGAATTTTGAGCCTGATGATGAAGAAGAAACGACGAATTATATGAAAGCATTTGATTTTTTAGTGGGAGACCAGGCAAGCGTGTATTATAGGGATTCGTTGACTATCGTAGGAAAATCTCTTGTGGTAGACGATCATGAATATAACATAGTGGTTTGGTACAAGTTTTGAAAGATTTATTATTCATTTTATTCTAAGCGGCTTTGTTCCTTAGAATTTTGAAGGTAGGGTACAGAAACATGAAAAAAAGAGAAATGTACGACTGTCTTGTCGTCGGTTGCGGCATGGCAGGCACAGTTATAGCGAGTGAACTGGCAGAGCGGGCAGGTAAAAAAGTGCTTGTCCTGGAGATGAGGGACCATATAGGTGGAAATGCTTATGATCACCTCAGTGAGAGCGGAATTTTAGTCCATCAATTTGGCCCCCATATCTTTCATACGGACAACAAAAGGGTCTTCGATTATCTCTCTCGGTTCACACAATGGCGAAATTACTCCCACGAGGTAGTGGGCGACATAAACGGAAAGCTAATACCTATTCCTTTTAATCTTAATTCGCTCCATTTGGCCTTTGAGTCTTCCAAAGCAACGCGTATAGAGCAAAAGCTGATCGCCATCTATGGCCTCGCAAGCAAGGTACCCATCTTGGATCTGCGTCGACAGCCTGATACAGACCTTGCAGACCTTGCGGATTTCATATACAACAACATATTTTTATATTACACGCAAAAGCAATGGGGCCTGGCTCCCGACGAAATCGATGCTTTGGTTACCGCCCGTGTCCCTGTCGTTATCTCTTATGATAACCGCTACTTTCAGGACACTTATCAGGGTATCCCTGCCCAGAGCTATACTTCGCTCTTCGAGTACATGTTAAATCACCCCAATATAGAGCTCCGGCTTAATTCCGATGCCCGCAGGATGCTCCGGCTGGAATCCGGGAAAGTGTTTTTTGACGGTTCCCCGTTCAACGGCACCGTAATATACTCAGGACCGACAGACGAACTGTTTGACTGCCGCTACGGCCGCCTACCCTACCGGACTTTGGATTTTGTCTTTGAAACTTACGATATCACCTGGTACCAGTCCAGGGGGACTGTGAATTATCCTGTTGACCAAGAATATACCCGTATCACCGAATTCAAACACCTCACAGGACAAGCTCTGGACGGACGAACGACCATCGTCAAAGAATATCCACGGGCTTATACGGGTGCCGACAACGAGACTCCCTATTATCCAATCCAAAACCCTGAAAACACCACCCTTTATGAGCGATACCGGAAGCTTACCGACGAATTTCCCCAAGTTCACTTACTGGGCAGGCTAGCGGAGTACAAATACTACAACATGGACGCCATAGTTAAGAAGGCCTTGGAGCTTGCTGACACCTTAATGAAGTAATGAGTTTGGTAGTTTTTAGGCAGAATAAAAGCTGCAGAAAGGGAGCTTATGTTGAAAAAAATTACATTTACCGTACCCTGCTACAATTCAGCGGCTTATATGGAACGCTGCATCGATTCTCTTCTTCCCTGTGGAAATGATGTGGAAGTTATTATTGTCAATGATGGGTCTACCGACGACACCCGAGAAATTGCCGATAAATATGCCTTGCAATACCCTGATATAGTACGGGTGATCCATCAAGATAACGGAGGACATGGCGAAGCGGTCAATACCGGCCTAAAAAACGCTTCCGGTCTTTATTTTAAAGTGGTCGATTCAGACGACTGGCTCGATGGCCCAGGTATGATTGAGGTGCTGCACACCCTTGAAACCTTCGTGGGTGGCAACGCTGCTCCTGATATGCTGGTCTGCAACTATATCTATGAAAAGCTACTGGAAGGGACTAGGCACGTCATTAATTATAGCAATGTCTTTCCCCACAATCAGATCTTCGGTTGGGATGACATGAGGAAGTTCCCCCCCTGGAAATATCTTCTGATGCATTCGTTGATTTATAGAACACAACTACTTCACGAATGTGGCCTTAAATTGCCAAAGCATACCTTTTATGTCGATAATATTTTTGTTTATCAGCCCCTGCCTTCAGTGAAAACTATCTACTATCTGGATGTGGATCTTTACCATTATTTTATCGGGCGGGAGGACCAATCTGTCAATGAAAGTGTCATGCTTAGAAGAATTGATCAACAACTCTTGGTAACGCGCATCATGATAGGATGTCACCATCTCCCTGGGAGCATAACCAGCAAAAAGCTATCCGACTATATGCTGAGCTATTTAGCCATGATGATGATAATTTGCACAGTATTCTTAAGGATTTCCGGCACAAAGGAAGATAATAGGAAGGAAAAAGAGCTTTGGTCCTTCCTCGCAAGTTGCGATAACGGCCTGTACCGGCATGCAAGTATCAGGTTCTTGAGGATCGTTGCCAACCTGCCCGGAAGTTCCGGCAATAAAATTACCATCAGCTTATATAACATAGCACGCAGAGTCTATAAATTTAATTAAGGCACATTCAAGAAAAAACACGACCTAACAGAATCTTGGACCAAGGGAGCAAATGAATGCCCACGAAAACAAAACTAAAGCTGTTTATAGGTATAATCATGACCGTCGTCATTATTTATTACTCGATTGAGGCGCTCAAAAGCCTGCATGTGAGCGTGCTTTTCCAGGCTGACATCAATTGGGGCCTTGCGCTGGTTTCAGTGGCTATCTTTGCGTATGCCAACTATATTCGTGGACTCGCCTATACACGGGGTATTGACCGGGACATGGACAGAATGACAGCTCTTCAAATCGTGGGTATAGGTCATGCTGCGAACATGGTTTTGCCCTTCCACGTCGGAGAGGGGTTGCGGGCGGCTTTTTTTCCGAAGGGATACAGTGCCATAAAGATAACAAACCTGCTGGTTATTCCGGCCATGGCAGATTTCGCGGCAATTATGATTCTCTCAATCGCCGCAGTTCCCTTTGCCGGATTTAAAGACCAAAATTTGTTAAATGCCTTGTGGATTCTTACTTTTCTCAGTATTGCCGCGTTTATAGTGTTCGTGATTCTCATCTTTTTTCATTCGCCGCTGCGTAGTTATCTCAGTGACTATTTAAATGTTGGCACCGTGAAAATGATGAATTGGGTGCTCCTTTCATGGGTTATCCTGCTTGTATCGACCTGGATTGGCCTTGTCGCCTTCGGCTTCCCCTGGGTGGCGTCCATTCGGCTGTCCCTTGCCGTATTTGCCGCCACTAATATTATTAATTTTATACCGGCCACGCCCGGTGCCATCGGCCTTTTTCAATACGGGACAATTCTGGCCCTTGGGGGCCTAGGAATTAATCCGACTACGGCACTGTCAGCAAGCTTGCTGTTGCACCTGATACAATATGCTGCACTCCTGCCCCTTGGAGGTTACCTCTACATTAGATCCCTACACGGACAATACGGAGAAGCGCTCGGGAACCTGTGGCACACGAATCGTCAGAAGGACACGAAGTCGCTGAAACTAAAACGGACAAAATGAAGATAGTCTGGAGATGAAAACTATCAAACTTTTATCAATTGTTGTACCATCCTATAATTCGCAGGACTATCTTCGCCACTGCCTGGACAGTGTAGTTAAGGGCGGGCAGGAGGTGGAGGTTATTGTGGTGGATGATGGTTCTACGGACAGCACGGCGGAGATCGCCCGGGAATACTGCGCTCGTTTTCCCGGAATTGTCCGCCTTGAGCAGAAAGAGAACGGTGGACATGGCTCGGCTGTCAACCGCGGACTGGAGGTGGCCACAGGTAGGTATTTTAAGATTGTCGACAGCGACGACTGGCTGGATACTGCCGACTACAGGTCGGTACTTTCGTTGCTGCGCGGCATTGGCTCCATAGACCTGCTGATCACGAACTATGTCTACGAATATTCCTATAACGGTAAGCATAAAGTCATGCGCTTTAGTAATGTTTTTCCACAAGGCAAGGTTATTACCTGGGACAGTATGGGTCGTTTTCGCTTCGACCAGCTAATGCTCATGCACTCCTTGTTTTACCGGACGGATTTGCTGCGAGAGTGCGGCCTCAAGCTGCCGGAACACACTTTTTATGTAGACAACCTTGTCGCCTATCTACCTCTGCCCTATGTGAAGCGCTTAGTATATCTGGACTGTTCTCCATATCACTATCTCATTGGCCGGCCCGGTCAATCCGTCAACACCCAGGTCATGATCAAGCAGATTGACCAGCAACTTAAAGTGACGCGCCTGATGATTGAGGCCTACGATCTTTTTCAGGACATTGAAGGCGAGAAGCTCAGACGCTACATGATTTTCTATCTTTCAATGATGATCGCCATCACTGTCACTCATATCTATATTCCAGGAGACGAAATGCTTAGCTGCAAGGCAGACGAGCTTTGGGAGTTTATTAAGGAAAAGGATGAAAAGCTATATGCTGTACTGCGCAAGAACTTTCTCAATTCAGGCATAAGGTTCGGGCAGAAAATCAACCCACGCCTTATATCTCTTGGCCTTAAACTTGTCAAACGCATCTATAAGTTCAGTTAAAATAAGCTTGCCAAGTAGTAAAGATTATTTTTATAGGATGATTGCGTGTACCGTCGATCACGATTCCTAGTTTTGATCCCTCATGTCCAATTATGAATATTGATCCGAATTCGGGATCAATATTCATTTGCATTTACTCATAATTGGACAGCTCCGCTCTTACCCTATCGTTTGTGTTCATCCTTAGACCTCCTGCAATCAATGAATAGTAGAAATGAGCAAAAAATGGGATAGTCAATTTTTTGGAGGGTAGCATTGTTTGTGCTTATGATATCAGGTATTATTGAATCAATGACAGGGAACGATCAACCGTAGTAAACCCTTTGTGTTGTGGGAAGAGAGGCCAGTATGAAAATACGAAACAGAATTTTCATTTCTAATACAGTCATGGTTTTGGTTTCGTTGGTTACCTTACTAGCCATCACTGCAGCCTTGGTTAATTTAAATGAAAATATCAATACAGAGAATGCCAAGGCGAAGCTGGATGAAAATGTGTTTGAGGTCCAAAGCTTGTTTGAACAATCACCTGAAATCATGCTTGATTATGAAACTCTTAGTAAGAGTCTTTCAAAATACGATTACCAATTATTTGTGATGGTAGATGATAAGAAAAAATACTCCAATTTTGAGTCTGATGATGAAGAAGAACTGACGGATTTTCTTAAAGTAATTGATATAGTGGGAGACCATGCCAGCGTATATTATCGGGATTCCTTGACTGTCGTAAGAAAATCTATTCTAGTCGACGATCATGAATATAACATCGTTGCTGTAAATAACGCCGAGGATGAATTCACCTGGTTTGGTACAAGTTTTGAAAGATTTATTATTCGTTTTATTCTAATTGGTTTGGCAGCTATTTTAGCTATTTTGGGAATTAGTCAGTTATTTACTAAGAGCCTTGTAGAACGTATTATGAAACCTATTGATCAGCTGATGGATGCCGCAAAACGAATTGAAGAAAAAAATCTAGAAGATCCGATTGTTTATGCAGGAGAGGATGAATTTGTGACAGTATGTACTTCCTTTAATCATATGCAGAGCTATTTATTCGAGGAACAGAAAAAAAATGCTACTTACGAGAAGGCGAGAACGGATATGGTATCAGGTATTTCACATGATTTACGCACACCGCTTACTTCTGTAAAAGGCTATATTAAAGGTATAAAAGATGGAATTGCCAATACTCCGGAAAAACAAAATCAATATCTGGACATTGCTTATGCGAAGGCTTGTGAAATGGATGTCCTATTGCAACGTTTGTTCTACTTTTCCAAAATGGAAACGGGAAACATGCCCTTCTATCTGCAAGTGACTGACTTAAACGAATTTATCAGGAAGTTTGTTGAAGGATGCAAAAATGATTTAGAGACAAAAGGTGCCAGTATTTCCTTTGATACATCAGGAAAGATTCATAGGGCATCTATCGATATAGATCAAATGCAACGGGTATTAACGAATTTGGTGGAGAATAGCTTAAAATATGCCAATACGGATTCTTTGGAGATTAAGATTTCACTTATCCAGGAGAATCACCGAGAGGTCATCGTGGTTTCGGATAATGGAAGTGGTGTGGATTTAGATAAACTTCCGCACTTATTTGAACAGTTTTATAGAGGAGACGAGTCGAGGAGTAAGAAAAACAGTGAGGGAAATGGTCTTGGTTTATATATCGCAAAATATATTGTAGAGGCATATGACGGAAGCATCACAGCAGAGAATGATAATGGACTGAAAATAGTAATATCTTTACCGAAGGTAACGGAGGACGTGCAGTGAGCAAGATTCTAATTGTAGAAGATGACAATGAAATAGCTATGCTGGAAAAAGATTACTTAGAAATCAGCGGATATGAAACAGAACTGATTCAGGATGGCTGTAAGGTAGTAGACGCGGTACTGGCAGGAGACTATGATTTAATATTATTGGACTTAATGTTGCCGGGCAGCAGTGGGTATGATATCTGTCGGGAAATACGTGACAAAATAGATATTCCTATCTTGATGGTGACGGCTAAAACAGAATCCATTGATAAGATACGTGGCTTAGGTCTTGGGGCAGATGACTATATTGCCAAACCATTTGATCCGGCGGAATTGGTGGCAAGAGTAAAATCCCACTTAAGCAGATATGAACGATTAGCCGGCGGTGACTTGAAGAAAAAACCGGCGCTGGATACACTAGCACAGCAGGGGACAATTCAGATTGGGAATTTAAAGATAATGACATTGAGCTATAAAGCTTATCGTGGTGAACAGGAAATCAAATTTCCAAATCGGGAGTTCGAACTACTGAAGTTTCTTGCGATGAACCCTGATATTGTATTTTCAAAGGAGCAGCTTTTTGTAAAAATATGGGGATATGATTATGTGGGTGCCAGTGCAACGGTGATGGTACATATTAATCGTATCCGAGAAAAGATTGAGGAAGACCCTAGTAATCCCAAAATCATAGAAACAGTTTGGGGAGCTGGGTATCGACTAAATGCATAGAGTTTAGAATTCTTTAAAACCATGCAGAGGCTAACGTCTGCATGGTTTTTTTATACCTATCCAGAAAGTATATGTTTTGAGTAGCATAATTCTGGTGGTATAAGTGCAACTAAGGCAGACGCCTGCGCCTGCCAAGTTTTCTTTACGCAAAAATAGTTTAGGAATTGTTTAGATTTTATCATCTGATTATTTAGAAGCATCTTGTAAACTTGGTATTGTAAAAGTTAACTAATGCAGTTGGAAGAATTGGAGGAAACCAAATGAGTTATTTAATGATGTTAATCAACATCCTTTCAGCAAAGATTGCTATCTGTGCGTTTTTTATTGTAGTAGCGAAATTTGTTACCAAACGGGTTGGTATAAAATCTGTTGATAGGTTACTAATGACTATACATAAACCGGCAGGTTATGTTTTAGTCGTAGCAGGATTGATACATATGGTGTTTTCCTTTCAGGTGGTAAGTACAATCCCAATTATCGGCTATGTAATGGGATTTATCTGCATGTTTGCCATTATAGCATTAATAGCAACATGTATGTTAAAGAGAAAATTTGGTGAACATTGGTTAGTATGGCATCGGATTATGACTGCAATAGCTATAAGTACAGTCATACTGCATACCTAAATAGTAGAACATGTGCTATTCAGTTGATTATCTCGATTATGTTCATCAACCTATAGACGGTTTAACGTCAGCAGAGTACAGACTGAATTATATGAGGGGATTTCATAATGTTTAATCCCGTCAAAGATTAGCCCGGAGATTTTAGTCTCCGGGCTAACTGACGTTACTCAAGTGGGAGCGGCGATGAAGCACGATCCACAAGATACATCAGGGATTGATAGCTGATTCCACTATGCAAGGAAAGCCCGATCTCACAGGTTCTGCTATTGGAATAACCTGAAGTGCACTCCTTGGGGAGGGAGGGTTTAAGTCCTGCTAAGGCAGAATAATTCAACTCTGGGAAAGAAAATCCTCGATCTCCTGCAAAGCCGCAGCAATGAACATCATCAGGCATAATCACCTTTTCCGCACAGGCTTCGGCCAGGGCTTTAAATTTATTGCTGATCTGCATTTTAACCGAACTACAAGTCACGTGAACGGCTACCGTTTCCGGGACCTGTCTGAACTTTAAGTGTTCCATCAAGAAATCGTGGGTGAACTCCACGGAATCATGAAGCTTAATCCCGGATTTAAAGGCCCGTTTCATGCGATAGAGACAGGGGCTGGTGTCGCAGAGGATTGGATATTTGCCATTTTCACTGGCTTTGAGCAGGACCTTCTCCAGTTGGTCACTCTTCTCATCAGCTATCTGAAAGAAGCCTTTACTTTCCCAGGGCATACCACAACATAAATTCGTCATGTCCGGTGGGATGATGACTTCATAGCCAGCTTTGGTTAAGATGGACAGCATCACTTCATGGAGAGGTCTTTGATCCTTGTCTTGACGAGCAGGCCCCATAGAGCGGCTGATGCAACTGGGGAAATAGACTACCTTCAAGGGTTCTGACCCCGGGGAAGCGGCCTGCGCCGTAGTCAAGGGTCCTGTTGCAGAACCGGATCTCGTTTGGGGAGCGGACCCTCGGCCAGGCATCCAAGGATTCCAGAGAGGAATCCGATTCTTCGTTACAAGGAAGGCCTTAGACCCAAGTTTATTCATAACCCCGGTTCCCAGGAGTGAATGAGCTGCATTCACTGCCCCCAGGCCAAAGCGCATAAAGGTGGTTACCCCATTCATATTTTTTGACAGACGTTGGGCAATGAAGCGAGTGGTGGGAGTAATGGCCTGGGAACGCAGATATTTGGAATTGTCGCCGGTATTAATGGACAGCGGGCAGGCTTTGGCACAGAGTCCATCCGTAGCACAGGTGGCATTTCCGGCATAGTCATAATCCTTCTGCAAGCGCGTTAACCGCTGTGGATCTCGGCCCGTCCTTTTAAGGTAGGAAATTTCACGCTGCAGAATAATCCGCATCCGTGGAGTTGTGGTCAAATTTTTGGAAGGACAGATATCCTGGCAGAAGCCGCAGTTGGTACAACGATCAATGGTTTCATGAGACTGAGGCATCATTTTTAAGTTTTCCAGATAAACATTCTTGTTGTCATTGATGATCACACCGGGATTTAGTAGACCATAGGGATCAAAGGCGGTTTTTATCCGTCTCATCAGCTGGTAGGCTTTGCTCCCCCATTCCAGTTCGACGAAGGGAGCCATATTCCGCCCGGTTCCATGCTCGGCTTTCAGGGAACCATTGTATTTCTTAACAACCAGTTCATTAACTTCCTTCATTAGTCCCGAATACTGCTTGATTTCTTCCTCCGTCTCGAACTTCTGGGTAAAGATAAAGTGCCAGTTCCCGTCCAGGGCATGTCCGTAGATAATGGCCTTATGGTAACCGAATTTATTAAGAATAGCTCGCAGGTCGATGGTGGCCTCGGCTAATCGTTCTAAGGGAAAGGCCACATCTTCGATAATCACAGCAGTCCCTTGTTCACGGATTCCACCCACGGCTGGAAAAATTCCTTTGCGTATTTTCCAGTAGGTTTCATACTCGGATTTTACCGAGGTAAAGTCAATGGGCAGAACCGTCGGTACGCTCTCCAACCGTAATATAACCTCTTGAATTCGTTGTTCCAGAAGCTCACGATTTTCGGCCCGGACCTCCACCAGGAGGGAGGTTGCCTCTTCTGAGAGAGTTTTTAAATAATCAGGCATACCGGGCTCGTCTTCCATGGTTCTAAGGGAAACTCGATCCATCATTTCCGCAGCGGATACTAAATCTCTATTAAGCTTCATCACAGCGCGGCAAGCATGGTCCATATCGGGATAAATGATTAAAGCCGAGGCTTTATGGTCATGTTCAAACACCGTTTTATAGGTAATCCGCGAGATAAACCCTAAAGTCCCTTCCGAACCGATCATGACATGCTTGATAATCTCAAGAGGGTCCTCAAAGTCCACAAAGGCATTGATGCTGTAGCCTGTGGTATTCTTGATTTTGTACTTCTTTTTAATCAGCTCAGTCAGCTCCGGATCGGCCTTTAGCTCGTCCCGAATGCCTTCTATTTGGCGGATAAGATCCGGTCTGCTTTGCAAAAAATCACGGCAAGAGGCAGGATCTGCCGTATCAAGCAGGGTTCCGTCATCGAAAATAAGGCGCATGTCTGCCACTGTTTTATAGCTGTTATCGGCAGTACCGCAGCACATGCCACTGGCATTGTTGGCTGCGATCCCTCCGATCATGCAGTGATCAATGGAGGCCGGGTCCGGTCCGATTTTGCGGCGATAAGATCTTAAGTAGCGGTTTGCCTCAACGCCAAGGATACCCGGTTCCAGGGAGATGGCCTTGCCGTCTTCATGAACCTCATAGTGCCGCCATGCTCCCTGGACCACCAGCAGGACGGAATCAGTTAAAGCCTGCCCCGATAAACTGGTCCCGGCACATCGGAAGGTAACCGGTGTATGTAAGGTTTGAGCAATTTTCAAAATCGCCGCCATTTCTTCATTATTGACGACTTTAACAACCACCTTAGGGATTAAGCGATAAAAGCTGGCATCAATGCCATAGCCTAAGGTGAAAAAGGGGTCGATAAAGACTCGTTGCTCAGGAACGAAACGGATTATTTCCCGAAAGAAATCTTGATATACTTTTGGGAGTGAGGGCAAATCCTTATTTTTCTGGGCGGGATTACGCGGGTCATGTGGATTTAAAGGATAAGACATGGGTTGTGTACCGCTGCGCCAATGAGTCAAGTTAATCACGTCCTTTCTTGAAGGGTTATGCTTTAGTCTTTGCGGAGTTAATATGTATGATTCTTAATTATAATTGTTATTATAAAAATTTTCAAATAAATATTATTTTAAAGATATTATAATGTGATGTCTACAATCCTGTTGGCGTGTCTTGTGTTTACGCTTAGGGCTCCGCTATATATATGGGAGATATTTGCATAATGACGCTAAAAGGGAAGCAATGATCCGCCAATCATTGCTTCCCTTTCTGTTCATAGGGGGAACTATCATCAATACTCTAATCAATACTAAGGCAAAGAAAAATTTATTATCTCCAAATAAGCTTTTTCATACCCGTATAACCCCTGGATTACTTTTCATTATCCTCTGTTTTACGCTTTTGATTACAGCCATAGAACCCATATACATGGCTGTAATCAGAAATTACCTGCAGGGCACAAGGGATTGGGTCCGTGCTCTAAAAAAGCTGGGACACAAAATATTGGAGTAAAAATTTAGTAGTATTAAGTTTTTATCAAAAATGACGATATATAATAAAAGGATCTATGTGAGAATGGGGGGAATTATTATGGCAATTAATCCAGTACCAACTTCGGCACAAAGTGGGATCACCAACGCGGTAAAAGTTATTGATAGTGAGCATACTTCCAAAGTGGCTGCCGCTGATACGACGCAAGTAATTCCAGTCACAGAAGCCGCTGTATATGAGACATCAGAACAAACGACCAACAAAACGAAGATAACGTATACCAGAGATTCGGCAACACTGAGCGAAATCAGCAGGCAAGTTGATGCAAAAATGAGTAATTTGCGAGAAATAGTTGAAAACCTTATCACTATGCAGAGTCTGAAAACAGGCGAAGGCAAGGGCCTAAGCTATGATCAAATTATGAAAAAATATGATGGGGAACTAAAGGATTTTTATCAAAATCTAGAGGTAGATGATTCAACTCGCCTAAATGCGCAACAGGAAATTTCCGAAGACGGTTTTTGGGGTGTAAAGCAGACTTCGGAAAGGGCCATCGAATTTGCCAAAGCTCTTTCGGGTGGAGATCCCTCCAAGGCAGCTTTATTAAGAGATGCAATAGAAAAAGGTTATAAGGCTGCCGAAAAAGCATGGGGCGGGGAATTGCCGGAAATTTGCAAGCAAACCCATGAAGCCACCTTGAAAGGACTCGATGACTGGGCTAATGAAGCGATTCACTCGGCCTAGAAAGACCGAAACGACTGAAAATGCCTCAGCCACATCATAGAGGTCTTCTTTCGTAGCGTCGTGCTTCACACCACTCAGGTCTTTCTGTCTGAACACCGGGGCGCCGGCGGGTGTCAGCTCGAGCTGGTATTTCACAACCAGCGCCGAATCTAAGGGCAACGTTCTTATAGATACCAGGCATGTCCAACAAATCGACAGCGCTGTCGATTTGTTGGACATGCCTGGTATGAGCTTGTCTCACCCTTAAGCCTGGATACATAGCAAAGCAAACAAAGGCTCTCCCAGATACAATCTAAAATTACCGCCGAAAAGTAATCAAGAGAGCCTTTATAAAGGGGCTATTCATAAGCATTTAGTCAACTGGCGAAATGATCAGTTTAATATTATTTTTCCTGGACTAGGTGCTTTGCGTAAATTTTTAGCGTTTCCATCGCTTCGCAATTTGGACAGACATTAATTTCTTCTATAGAATTCCCATTATCATACTCCTTCTCGCATTTCGGGCATATAGGGCATTTCTGATCTTCACTCATTACACATTCCCACTTTCTTATTTCTTTAATAGCTGCACATGTATATCCAGAATCATGTTTTATAATAGGAAGTTCTTTGTGCCTCTAAATATTGTATGCATCCAATAAGAGATTCACCCACAACAATGTAAATCCCTTCCTGTCATTTAAAAAGTCAGTTTATTGGACAAAAACTCAAGTATCATCAAGGTATCAATTGGAATTTACCGGAAAGCGGGAGCAGCAATCTTCAAGTGGATTAGAAGTGCACACCTTCAAAATCTATTTAGTCAACGATTCAAAATTAGATCTCTTATAAGTTACATAATAAATTATTAAGTAAACTATAATATGTATAGGAACGAAATAAAAGGTGTTGAAAAGTTTAGGATTAAAGATGAGTAACTTCACTGCAATTGGTTGAATTATAAATGAAATAATTAAGGAAAAAATTATTGCCTTAATTATGGGGTTGAATTTCGGTTTATACTGTAGTGATAACATAATTGCTACCGGAAATAAACTTAGGTCAAAGGGAAGAAATGGCGGAATTAAAGGGTCTACATTATAGTGATAATTCCATAATCCATATTCCACTCCAATTCCGTCTAATGTAGATGTTATGCCAATTGCGACAATACCACCATATAAAAGCCTATCAGTGCTTTCCTTTTTCCTTAAATAAATCCATACAATCCAGGGAATGATCAATATGCCTAGGTTGACCCACCATCTCCTATTGGAGAGAAAGTCGTAATACCATAAATCTATTAATTTGAAGTGAAGTTCAATTGCTGAAGTTCGGAGAGCATCATAGGATTGCATTACTTGAAAAACATCCACGCAAAATACCCCGTATTCTGTAAAGCTAAAATCAAATAGTTTAGAGGGTAACTACAAAGGTTCAAATTTAGACCTTCTAAAAGCTACATAGTAAATAATTAAGTAAATTACCACTAACACAGGAAAAGAGTAATAGTGCTTCCAAGATTTATGGTGATAGATTTGTAAACTAACCCAAAATGGCTCAACTATAAAAGAACTAAAAGCGGAAAATGCAACAGCCTTAATTATAGGGTTAAGTTTTGGCAGGTATTGAAGCGATAGCATGACTGCAACAGGAAACAAGCTAAAGTCAAACGGAAAAAAGCCAGGGATTAATGGTTCTAACTTGTAACGATAATCCCATATACCATATTCCACGCCAATTCCATCTAACAAACCTGCAATGCCGGCCCCGAGGACACCCGCATACAGCAGTCTGTCAGTACTTTCCTTTTTCCTTAAGATAATCCAGACAATCCATGGAATCAAAGTTGCCCCGACATTAAGCCACCATCTCCATGTAAATATCATGTATTTGAACCACAGCTCAATTATCTTTATATTTAGCTCAAGCAGAGAAATACGGATAAACTCATAGGTTTGTAGCGCTTGAGAAACATCCAAGTTACATTAACCTCTTTCATAAAAGTCACTAGCTGGCTTATCATTAATGGTTTTATGTTTTCCGTTATTAAAGAATATATGCCCAGGCTGTTTGCATAAGTTGCTATTAGAAATTCTATCGGGTTAAGAAATAAGGATATTTCTTCCGTGCTACATAAACGGCCTGTCACGTGATAATCTGCATACATGTCGATGGCTAGACTAAACATTATGAAATTGACTCATATAGTGAATAAAGGATCGAATGTTTACTCAACATAGCGTAAAGGAATATTAAATAGAAAAATTAAGGATATACCTAATACGACTATTCCTAACCATGCTAGTGGAGGCTTGCGCCAGTGGAGTAATAGCAAAGGAAAAGTGAGCATATTGAAACAAAAAGACCATTTTAGATTCCATCCATGCTCATAGTAAATTAGTCCAAGTAAATTAAATATTAATTCTATAAGAGTGTAAAGTACTGACCAAGAAAAAATATAAATGCATTTGATTATACGTGATCGATAATTCGGGTAATGATAGATAAATATTAGAACTGTTGACGGGAATACAGTTAATGCCATGACTAGAGAAATAACTGATGAATTAACGAAAGTTGGTGTATAATCCCACAACGTATACTCGTTAGAAACAAGGTTATAAACTATATTGCCAGAACTAAAGATTAAAATTGTAGAGTAATACTTAGACCAATTCCTCCAATCTCCCCATATGTATCCAGCGATAATCCAGATCGTAAAATTAGTGAGTCTAATGATAATATAAATCATTATTATTAACCATCTCTTCTATTTAATACACTCTAGTATAAATGCTTAAATCTAAAAATATGTGTATATGTTAAGCCTGAATAGTTAACCATTGAGAAAAGCCCGAGGTAATTATCTCCGACATTGAGGTATAATAGGTAGATTGACTTATGAAATTAATTGTAAGATATTTTACTACCTATCAATCAAATAGCTCATCCTTATAGGTAAATGTAGCATTAGTTGGTTTTGAATGAGTATTTGGAAGCATCTGCAAAATTAAGCAGGTGCTTTTTACTCTTTAGAACAGTTTTACAGCATACTATATTTTTCAATGAACTCATAGGAACGCTAATAAACATTACAGCTTTAGTTTGTGTCAAATTGGAAAAAAACATATTGACAAGAACAAAAACCAAGTGTTAATATTTACTTGCTAATGAAATTGATAATCATAATCAATTATTACACATAACTGTTTAGATTAAAAGGCACCTAGCCCTCTGCGAATGAATCAACGTGGACAGTATTTCAGGCAATTGAAAGGATTGGAAGGAGACAAGAGAATGAAAAAAGAGTTCACTTGCTGGAATAACATTGTGACTTAGAAAGGTATAGCCGCCTGCAGGGCGGCTTTCTAGGCTTTGAAGTATTGGAGTGCAGATAAGGAGTCGCGACATGAGTTTAAGTAAAAAAATTATTATCCCCGTGGTTCTCGTCATGGCCGTAGCGGTTTTTCTTCTGGGATACAGCATTCATGGGAGCATCAAGGAAAACCTTTCCGGGTTTTATCAGGAGAATTTAAACAAAAAAGCAGATGCTTTTCAGTCAGAAACAGACATGATGAAAGAAAAGGCCTTGAATGCAGCAGGCTGGTTTGAAAGTTCCGCCAATCTGCTCCAGGCCTATCAGGTGGGCGACCGCAAGACGGCTATTGATCTCGGACAATTGGCAATGGAGTCTTTCGGACTGGACTATTTTCTGATTACGGACTTAGAAGGCAAGGTTTTAGTCAGGGCTCATGAACCGGAGAAATTCGGGGACAGTATTGCCGGTCAAATCAATATTCAGATGGCCCTTCGGGGAGAAAAAAGTGTTGGGATCGAAGAAGGAAAAGAAGCCGGGCTTTTTATCCGGGCGGGTTCTCCTCTTAGAAATGCTAACGGTGACATTATCGGAGTTATTTCCACAGGTTATACATTTGGCAGCGAAGCCTTTGTTGACAGGTTTAAGAAATTGTTTGATTCGGAAATTACTGTTTTCATTGGCGAGAAGAGGGTAATGACTACTTTTCTGGATGAAAAAGGGGAGCGGATTATTGGAACTAAACTGGAAAACCAGCAAATAACCGAGGATGTGTTAAAGAAAGGACAAATATATTATGGCCAATCCAATATTAGGGGCACCGACTACAGCGCTGTTTACTCGCCCATTGTTGATGTAGACAATAAAATTGTCGGTATGATGTTCATCGGAGATAATACAGGACTAATCAACAGCCTGATTGGGGAAACAACAAAAAGAATAGGGATGGTTTCTGTAGTCTTAGCTGTTTTCCTTATTCTTGCAATGGCTTTGATTGTCAGGAGATTGGTCATCAAGCCCCTCGCTGGGGTACTGGCTATTCTGAAAGGGGCAGCCGAAGGAAAAGGAGATCTTACCATAAGAGTTCAGGAGCAATCTAAAGACGAACTTGGTGAATTGGGCAAGTACTTTAACCTGTTTGTAGATGAAATGCAAGGATTGGTTAAAAGTGTTGGGAACTCGACAGGCCAAGTAAGTGCTTTTTCAGAGCAGATGGCGGCTAATGCTGATCAGACCAGTAAGGCTGCTGAAGAGATTGCCCTAACCATCTCTCGTTTGGCCGAAGGTGCCAATACCCAGGCTTTGTCCGTAAAACAAGGAACAGATATGATTGAAGCAATCAATAAGGCAATAACAGCGATAAAAAATAGTACCGGACATCTGGCTAAGGTCAGCGGGGAAACCCATAAAACAATGGAAACAGGATTCCAGGCCATTGCTACCCAATTTGATGCCATGGAAAAAAACAAAAAAGCTTCAACGGGCGTGGTCAATAAAATCAATGCTTTGGCCAATAAATCAGATGAAATCGGACAGATTGTCAATGTTATCAACGATATTGCCTCCCGAACCAATCTCTTGGCCTTGAATGCGGCCATTGAGGCGGCCAGAGCAGGGGAGCAGGGAAAGGGTTTCTCAGTCGTCGCCGAAGAAGTGCGCAAACTGGCGGAAAAGTCCACGGTTGCTACCCGGGAAATTGCCGGTCTGATCCAGGAAATTTTGAAAGGGATTTTTGAAACCGAGGAGGAGGTACTGCTGGCTAGCCAAGCCGTGAGCGCTCAGGAATCAGCAGTAAATGAAACACAAGATTCCCTTCGCGATATCCAAGGAGCCGTCGAGAAGGTTATGACGGAAACGGGCAGCATCTCCTTCGCTGCGCTGGGGCTTGGCCGGGAAGTCAAAAACATGGTACAGACGATGAACAGCATTGCTGAAGTAGCGGAAGAGAGCGCTGCTTCTACCCAAGAGGCTTCAGCAGCTACGGAAGAGCAAACCTCCTCGATGGAAGAAATGGCCGTTAACGCTCTGCAGATGAATGATGCAGCGAAAGATCTTCAAAATATGGTTAAGAAATTTATCATCGTCGGTTATGATTAGAACCCTCCATATTAACACCAGACTTTTGCCGAATGCAATAATAGGTAAAAGATCGGAGGGGATCTGATTGAATGAATACCTATAAAACAGCAGAGATTGCACATCGCATCGGAATCCATCCCAATACAGTGCGGCTTTATGAGGAGGTTGGACTGATACCCAAGCCTCAACGGGAGGCGAACGGCTATCGGGTTTTCACGGATTTCCACATGGAGCAATTCAAGTTTGCGAGAACTGCCCTAAAAGCCGCTTCACTTGACTTGCGAATCGATAGTGTCTTGCTGCCCGTTATTGTGATGATTGCACTTGCAGTGACATGTATTGGTGTTTCTATTCGCTTTTTCAGATGGGAGTAATCCAAGCGCGCGCATTTTAATAATGACTTTATTCTCAAAGAAGACACTCTAAAGAACACGTTTTATCATCATTTGCGAGCACGTTTAGGGGACGATTTTTTCGAGACATAGGCTAAGAATTTTTAGCGTGGATTACCTGAGAAATGGTGAGTGAGCTGATTTAGCAATTGTTATGTTAAAGCCAGAAGAAGAGATGGTAGGTCAGGAATGTCATTTAAAAAATAAAGTTTAAGAAACTCCAATTACTATAGTAAATGCATTTTCTTATCGATAATTCTTAAAGTCAAAGAAACCATGAAGCCATATATTAAGGCAGTAGAAAGTGTTGAATATGCGACGCTTAATGGCATTTTTCTAAATAGAGGTAGATTAAGTATTGTTCCAAATGTATTGAGTAATAACCAAATAACTAAACTATACCCTAATCCTTTGAGATATAAATAATTGATAGATGTAAACATTATCATGTAAGCAAAAATAACTCCAAAGATTATACATACTGCTGCATGGCTAATCATCGAAAGAATTATACCAAAAATTCCTTCTTTAGAATAAACTTGATATGTAAGTATAATTGTTGCGTAATCGTTGAAAGTTCTATCAGTCCATCCCAATGATTTATATATAATCCCTACAATGTCACAAGTAATACTTGCTATAAATCCTGCGATACCTCCTGCAACAAGTCTATCTTTTTTCACTAATTCATCTCCTTTTAGCACGTTTTGCTTATATAATGTGTAAAGCTCAATCTTTATATGTAAGCTGTAGACTAGGTTAAAAGAGTATTGGATGAAAATGCTTGCTTCCCTCGACAGTGACGGTAATCCAAATTCGTCACCAGTGACGAATTGACCTACACCCAGGCGCCCATCCTTCTTGGGATCCCGGAAGAGGAGCGGGATGAGTTTATCGCGGAGGATGATGTCGAGAGCATGACCAAATTGGAATTACAGCAGGCTGTCAAGGACAGAGAACAGGCCATTCAGGAGAAAAAAGACCTCCTAAAAGACCTGGACTTGAAAAGCAGCGAAATCGCCCAATTAACCATAAGCAAAACAAGATGAGAGGAAAATCACCTCTCATCTTGTTTTGCTTATGCATGCTTCTATTGAAGGTCGAATAATTACAGGTTGACAACCTTAGAACTGGGTGAGTTCATGTCCGATTTGCGCATAACATGATTTACAACTTTAACGACAGTGGCAGGTGAACTGGTCAGTTTGACCACTCGGAACTCTCTCGATTTTTCACCGTATAACACGTTTAGGATATCCAAGACCTTTCCTTTGGCGGCAAAGAATGTTGCCTCATCACTAGCACCACGCAGTTCTGGTGCCCATAGCTGCCCAATTTCCTGACCTAACTTTAATAGTTCAGAATGGAAATGCCAATACATAAGAACCTCCTTAATTAGCTCATGTTTTACTCATTCTATCAAAAAAGTGTTAAACCTAAATTATCGGTTTGTAAAGTGTTCGTAAAACTAAACACACACGATGTTATTATATGTTATCTGAAGGTTTTTGTGAAATATTGCCAGCCTGAATTCAAAAAATTCTATTTTCAATCTACTTGCTATTGAGACAATTTGTGAATTGGGGCTCGACAGTTGATTACCATAGAAGCCAAGTTTAAATGTATTTTCCAGTTATAGACCTATTACATTCCTTCAACCCCATCAGGTTCCCGCTATAAAGAATCTCGCCACCTCGGTTTCCACCGTCCGGTCCCATGTCGATAATCCAGTCTGCTCTTCTGATTATATCGAGATTATGCTCAATTACAACTACGGTGTTTCCTTTTTTTACAAGCCTGTCAATAATCGATAGAATATTAGTTATGTCTGACATATGAAGCCCTGTTGTGGGTTCGTCCATAATATAGATGTTGCCTTTTTTGTTTAATTCCTTGGCAAGCTTCAATCGTTGGCACTCGCCACCTGAGAGAGTGTTCAGCGGTTGCCCCAAGGTCATATATTGAAGCCCCACATCAATGATACTTTTCAGTTTTTTCATGATCTCCTTATGCTCAAAAAACTCATTGGCTTCTGTTATGCTCATTTCCATAATGTTGACAATGTTTTTGCCCTTGTATTGATAACCTAAAACGTCCTTTTTATAGCGCTTTCCCCCACAATCTTCGCAAACAGTTTTCATGGAATCCATAAATGAGAGGTCGGTTTCAATAAATCCCGTTCCCCCACAATTAGTGCAACCACCCTCGGAGTTATAGCTGAATAGCCCAGCGCTCACCTTATTTTCATCTGCAAATATCTGGCGAATCAAATCCATGATTCCTGTATAGGTGGCTGAATTAGAACGAATGTTAGCACTTACAGCGCTTTGGTCAATCACCACTGCTTCAGTATATTCTTTTATAAAAACCTCATTGACTATGGTACTCTTACCCGAACCGGCGACACCCGTGACTACCGTAAACAAACCTTTAGGTATCTGCAGGCTCACGTTTTTTAGATTGTGGATACTGCTTTTCTTAGTTTCATAAAATTCATGGCTAATCCTTGGATTCTCATTAAGTTCAAGCCTTTTTCCTAGAAACTTTCCTGTCAATGTATCTGCCTGTTTCAAATCCTCAAAATTGCCCTCAAACACGATATTTCCGCCCTGTGAGCCTGCCTTTGGACCGACATCCACAATATGGTCGGCTATTTTCATAACATCGGGGTCATGTTCAACAACGATGACGGTATTTCCCTTATCTCTGATTTTGAGCAGCAACTCGTTTAGCCTATGTACATCTCTGGAATGAAGCCCTATGCTTGGTTCATCGAAAATATACATAACGTCCGTTAAACTGCTTGATAAGTGTTTGACCATTTTGACACGCTGTGATTCTCCGCCCGACAAAGTCGATGTTTCTCTTGTCAGGCTCAGATAATCCAGTCCGATATGAATTAAGTTCTCCAGTCGTTCAATGATGCTCTGCACAATTGGAGCAAATGTTTTATCCTCTATTTTTTTAAGTATCTCAACTAATTCGTCAATTTGCATAGCGGTCATATCGTAAATGTTATATCCGTGTATTTTCGAGGATAGAGCCATTTCGTTATACCTTTTTCCATTACAATCACAACATTTTTGGATGGAAGTAAAGGCTTCAATCTTTTTCTGATTAGCTTGGGACTTTTCCCGATCTGTTTTGATGTTTTGGCGAGTGAACCTTTCTATAAGTCCCTCGTAGGTGGAATTCATTTCCCCATCCATGATGTTAATCAAAATTTTTTCGGGTTTTGCGTAAACCAATTTATCATACTCTTCTTTAGTATAGTCCTTGATCTTCTTGTCATTGTCGAAGAAGCCGTGATTGGCATACATTTTCCATTGCCAAGTGCCTACACCGAACCCCGGAAGTAAAATTGCGCCATCGTTTAATGATTTTTCCCTATTTAACGCCTTATCTATATCCAAGGTCATGATTTGTCCGATGCCTTCGCATGTTTGACACATGCCATGTGGGTCATTGAAGGAGAAGTTAAAGGATAGGCCAATATTTGGCTCACCCAATCTGGAAAAAAGCAACCTCAATAAGGAGTTAATGTCTGTAATTGTACCCAGTGTAGAGCGTGAATTCCCCCCAAGCCGTTTTTGGTCAACGACAATGGCGGTTGATAAGTTAGAGATTGAATCAACGTCTGGTCGTCCATACTTCGGAAGAAAGGTACGCACAAAATTACTGAATGTCTCATTTAACTCTCTACCAGCTTCTTGTGCTATCGTATCAAAAACAATCGATGATTTTCCAGAACCCGAAACTCCAGTAAAAATGGTCAGCTTCCTTTTGGGTATTTTCAAACTGACATTTTTCAGATTGTTTTCTCTAGCACCAAGTATTTCAATAAATTCGGTTTCCATCAGTATTCCTCCATCGTAAAGATATTGCCAATAGCACCAACATCCTTCAGAACGCTGGTGCTCATTTTCATATTCATTTGTAAGCGGTGGACTATACTGTAACTCATTTTTACCCTATCTTCAAGTTTTGCAGTGTCGAATGATCAGTTGTATAGCGCCATGAAAAGTCATTCTTTATTATTACGAAAATAGGAGGTGGTTTAAGTGGAAGAAACTACGAAACTGGCCAAGGGAAAAGCTTATCTTTTTCCGATCATCATTATGATCGAGGTGGGGCGTCATCATCTTTCTGCCGGCTGGTTTTTTAAAAAGGTTTAATTATATAAAAAACCTCTTGACTTGGAGTTGACTCCAAGTGCTACGCTGTTATTGAAAAGTCTAAAGAGTACTTTAAGCTAAGCAATACTGAAAGGAGAATTTTTATGAGCAGTAAAATTCTGATTGCCTACTTTTGCCGCGCTGGACGAGAGGGAAAGCGCTTTCTTCTCCCACTATGATCCGCAGATGGTAGAGTTTCTCACAGGTCTGGGAAAGTGAACGAGGTGCGTAATATGTCAATCACAGAAAAAGCAAGTAAAGGAGAACAAGATAATGAACAATGAAAGAAACGAACTTTTTAAGACGGGCGCTCCGCTGCCCGAAATGTATTCCAAATACTTTATGGGGCAGGCTTATTTGCAGCCGCTGACCGACAAGGGCGGCCCCATTGCTAATGTGACCTTTGAGCCGGGATGCCGTAATAACTGGCATATCCATCACAAAGGCGGACAGATTTTGCTCTGCACCGAGGGGCGTGGCTGGTATCAGGCATGGGGAGAGGAACCACAAGAACTGCACCCCGGTGATGTGGTCAACATCCTACCTGAGGTCAAGCACTGGCATGGCGCGGCAAAAGACAGCTGGTTCGCCCATCTTGCAGTGGAGATTCCTGCCGAAGGTGCTTCCAACGAATGGCTGGAACCGATGGATGATGAAGCTTACGACAAGCTGAAATGAACAGGAGGTGTGCCATGGACAGACCGTATATCATATGCCACATGGTGACATCGCTGGACGGAAAGGTAACCGGGGACTTTTTAGGAAGAGATGCTCACAGCGAACTTATTGAGGACTACTTCAGAATTCACAGGGAATACGGCGCAGACGGCTTTCTCTGCGGCAGGGTGACGATGGAGGGCAGCTTTCCCCAGCCGCCCGTTCCGCCGACCGTGTATGAAGATCCACCCATTGAGCGGGTGGACTATGTCGCGGAGCGGGCGGCTTTTTACGCGGTTGCCATCGACCCTCGGGGAAAACTTTGGTGGAGCGGCCGCGCCATTTCAGATCCGGACGACGGCTATAATGGCGCACATATCATCGAAGTGCTGACCCAAAACGTTTCCGACGCTTTTCTGGCGCATTTGCAGGCCAAAGGTATTTCTTATCTCTTTGGGGGAATAACCGAGCTGAACCTCGCCCTTGTCGCCCAAAAGCTTAAGCAGCTCTTCGGCATTGAAAAGCTGCTGCTGGAGGGCGGCGGCATTGTGAATGGTTCCTTTCTGCAAGAAGGTCTGATCGACGAAATCAGTCTTGTAGTCATACCCGAAGCTGAGTACTCGGTAAAGTCAGTTTCGCTTTTCGAAACAGGAAAATATCAAACCGACAATGCGACGATGGCAGCTTCCTTTCGGCTGAAAGAAGCAAAAAGACTAAACGATGACGGCCTGTGGCTTACCCATCAAAAACAGTGCATACCGGCTACCAAAGAATAAAAAGAGGTTACGATCATGCCTATATCCTCCTGCTGATAAAAAGTTCTTTTTGGGTAAAAGCATCGGCGAGAAAATCAAGCTGGTTAACAGCGTCAAGGACTTCCTTGATAAAGCAAAAGCCACCGGTACAGTAAATGCCGGACTCCTGTTTGCCTTGCACCATGACCTGGTGCAGATGACATATAAGGTGCTTAGAAGCTGGGAGATAAAGGCCAGCGCCCTGTTTGGGAGCGAAAATGCCCGCCAGCTCTATCGTAACGCCTCCAATTCCATATTTGACCTGCTTAAATGGATTAATCAGTTTAGTGGGCAAGCCATTGAGCTTATCCGGGAAAGAAGCCGTGGCGAAACCCTAGCTGACAAGGTTAAAGCTTACATCGCCGAGCATTACAGCGAGAATATTAGCCGTCAGGAATTGGCCAATCTGCTGTTCGTCAACTCAGATTACCTTTCCCGTATCTTCAATAAGGAAGCCGGGATGCCGATTCCCGATTATATAACCCAAGTGCGCATAGAGGAAGCCAAACGCTTGCTGCACACTAACGCCTCAGTCAGCGATATTGCAATCCGTGTCGGCGTCGATAACTTTTCCTATTTCTCAACCGTGTTCAAAAAATATACCGGAATGACACCGATGGAGTACCGCAGGGAAAACGGCAGCTGACTCGCAGCTACTGTAATTCTATCATTCAGCGGGGGGAAGAGCTTTCAATTTTACGGAGGTTTTTTTTGAAATACTGACATTGCCAAGAATAACATAACACATAGAGTTTACTCCAGGTCAATCATTTCTTTGTTGAATTTTCCTTTGCCTACGGAATTGAATAGCGGATCACGTATTACTCTGTTGAGCTAATATGCTTTATTGAGTTGCCCTATAACGGGCAAGTTTTTTGTTTAGTCGCAGAAAGTCAGAAAATCAAAAAACTCTATCAGCATTTTGAAAGCACTTTCCCAGTGCAATGCCTATACTAATAAAGGGAGGCAAGAATGCTCAATAAATGACATTACATCAGAAGCGAGGGATCGACATCAAAGCTAAAAGGTTATGGATTATAGGTCTATTTGTGATTTCTGGCTTTTTTTTAGGTCTAAGTGTCCAGTCAATTTTTTCATTAGAAGAAAATCATGGGAATTCTATTTTAACCAAAGAATCCGACGTAGTTACCTCCATTCATGAGATACCTCAGTCTTCAGAAACAAAGGAAACTATTCCCCTAATGGGAACGCTTCCATTGTCCTCCGCTTCGGAAGCAAACGATGGATCTAAGTCGAGTCAAAACAATGTTCGATTTGCGGTGATCAGTGATATTCATATTCTTCAAAGCGAAACGGCACCGATGAAATTTCAAACGGCCCTAGAAGATCTTCTAATGAATCAACAACCACCACTTGATCTCGTTGTATTGAACGGTGATCTTGGCGATGGTACCCCGAAGGACTATCAAACGGTTAACGAAATTCTTCGTTCCGTTCGGACGAGTACAGGAAAAACCACGCCGATAGTGCCCACCATTGGAAATCACGAATTTTACAAAGCCTTTCATGATCCGGACAGCAATGCTTGGAATGCGGATACATTTCCCAATCAAGAGACGGATCCCCAGGTGATACAACGATTTTTAGACTTTGCCGGACGAGATAAGGTTTATACGGATCACTATATTAACGGTTATCATTTCATCTTTCTTGGATCCGAAAAGTCGAGAATGTCAGATCCTAATATTGGGGATGCTGCCTATCTTTCGGAAACACAATTAACATGGTTGAAATCGAAAATCTCCGAGAACCGCACCCCCGGAAAACCTGTCTTTGTCTTTTTGCACCAACCCGTATTTTCCTCCCAAAGTGAGGCAAAAAGAAAGTACAACTTAGTGGTCCAACAGGAAGAACTTGTTAAAATCCTTCAATCGGTACCGAATGTTGTTCTCTTCGCCGGTCATTTACACATCAGATTAGGTTCAGCGGATTCTTTTGTCAAAGACAGGTTTACCATGTTTAATAGCGCATCTGTAAGTCGAGTGTGGCCAGCTTCCTCCGAGACCAGTCAGGGGTTAGTTGTTGACGTTAAAGAGAACGATGTCAGTGTGCAAGGACGTGACTTCCTACAACACGGGTGGCTATCAGAGGCTAACTATCAACTAAACGTTTCAAAGTAACCGAAAAGGAGACTAGGGCTTGATCGGATTGCCTCAATACCTAGTCGCTTTAAGCGGCATCAATCAGCCCCCCTTAGGCGCGGCCTTTAATAAAACTGAGGCGTTCTACGTGTAAAGCAATTTCTATTTGGCATAAGAAGTGGGGGAGTTCAGATAATTAGTTCAAAAGAAGACTATAAGCTTTATGTTGCTGCAGACTTGGCTGCTCATTATCAAGCTCGATACCATTGGTGGTTTCGCTTTAATCGACCATTAGTTCATTTTCAACGCACCTTAAGAAAAGCAGAATACTATGAAAGCTGCAGAAAAGATATTTTGGGCCGAATCTATTTAACCGTACTCAAATTCAAGCTGATGAAGCTTTCAACGAATCTCGGATTTACAATCCCACGCCACGTTTTTGGGCCCGGTCTGAGCATTGCCCATTGGGGAAGTTTAGTCGTACATCCGGATGTACGAGTCGGAAAAAACTGTAGAGTTCATTCTGCAGTAAACATTGGAGTATTCGATGGAAAGTGTCCCACGATCGGGAACAATGTATATATTGGTCCCGGTGCTAAAATATTCGGAGGGATAACGATCGGAGATAATGTAACAATTGGGGCAAACGCCGTCGTGAATCAAAACGTTCCGAGTAATGTAACGGTTGCAGGAGTTCCCGCAAAAATAGTCTCGGAAAAGGATTCTTCAAAATTAGTGATGAAAGCCTATGAAAAGTTAGTCAGAAAATAAAGGCCCCAAGCATCGTTTGAGTAGAACAGGGAAGCCCCTTTCTTTTCCTAAAATTCTAGTCAAAATGGCTTTCAGGCCATTGTTAACCACAATTAAGCAATGAAAAGTACTGACCTGGAGTAACTACAGGTAATAAGAAAAATTTTTAGATAAAGGTGCAAAATGAGAAATACTTCGGACGCTTTAGATAGAATCGTTGATAATATTGAAAAAGTGATAATCGGCAAAAGGGAAACGGTTGGGTTCGTGGTTATTTCCTTGGCTTGTAACGGACATGTCCTGATCGAGGACGTACCCGGTTATCTGGCCAGTATGATTAATGAATTGTAGCGTAAGACAAGGATTTTTTTGCGCTGGATTATGCTTTACCGGATTAAACAGGAGGAAGAATTTTATGAAGGTACTTTATTTTGACTGTTTTTCAGGGATCAGCGGGGATATGACCCTTGGCGCGCTGATGGACCTGGGTATTGATGAACAGCTCTTCAGGAGGGAGCTTACCAAGCTTCACCTTGAAGACTATAGGCTTGTGATAGGGAAAAGCATCAAGAACGGGATAACCGGTAAGGATGTTCAGGTAATCCTGTCCTATGACGAAGAGGATCACCAGGGACATTGTCACCACGATGATAACCATAGTCAGGGGCATCATCACCATAATCATGAGCATAACTGCGATCACGAGCATCATTTTCATCGTAGCGAACAAAATCACAGCCACTTTCACAACCACCAGGCACGAAACTTGGGAGACATCGAAGGACTCATTGATGAAAGTGACCTATCCCAAGGAGTGAAAGATTTCAGTAAACAGGTATTCAGGGAAATCGCCGCGGCTGAAGCCAAAGTTCATGATAAAGACATTGCAGAGGTACATTTCCATGAAGTCGGAGCCGTCGACTCCATTGTCGATATTGTAGGTACAGCCATATGTCTGGACTTGCTCGGAATTGACAGAGTGTATGCCTCAAAGCTCTATGACGGACATGGCTTTATAAAATGCCAACATGGTTCCATACCGGTTCCCGTGCCGGCGGTGATGGAAATGCTGTCCGGAAGCGGAATACCTTTGATTCAGACAGATATCAATACAGAGCTTGTAACTCCCACCGGAATGGGAATAATTAAGTGCCTGTCGTCAGGCTTTGGCTATATGCCCCAAATGTTTGTCGACAGGGTAGGCTATGGTATGGGAAAAAGGGAAACGGTCGGCTTCAATGCATTGAGGCTAGTTTTGGGTACGATGGATGAGACGGGTAAGGGCACTCTTGATGAGATAGTCACCCTTGAAACCAACATAGACGATATGAACGGCGAAGCAATGGGTTATACCATGGAACGGTTGTTTGAAAATGGAGCCCTCGATGTGTTTTATACCCCCGTATTTATGAAAAAGAACCGCCCTGCGGTTATGCTGACGGTAATTGCTGAAATTCAGGATGAAGAGAAGCTTGCCGCTATGATTCTAAGAGAAACAACGACTTTGGGGATAAGAAGAAGCAACTGCAAAAGATACATTATGAACAGAGAAATCATCAAGGTATCGACGAAATTTGGGGATGTCAGAGTAAAAATGGCTTCCAAAGACGGTTTTGTTAAATATGCGCCTGAATATGAAGACTGCAGAAATATTGCCAAAAATACAGGAAAGTCCTTTATTGAAGTCTATAATGCAGCGTTAAAGCAGGCAATTGAGGAGTGAGATTCTATCTGCCTCAAAATTACTTCTCCAGCATGGTTTTAACGATTGGACCGCTACGCCTTCGCTGGTTGGCTTCATATTGGATCATATGGCAATTATGGGCTGCTATGCTGCAATAACATATTTACTGACACAGATGCTGCAAAAACTAAATCACAGGCATCTTCCATGTTTATCCCATCCATTTCAAAAGTAAACGGTTTTGATAACGGCGCTGGGTGTGGTGACGGAATGAACCGCTGTATGTCAAGGCGGCAAAGCTGAAAAAGTATAGTATAAACCCATCAGTCGCAGCGCGCAGTTTTTTCTGACGCCGATTGAGGGGGGGGTTCTTATGATTGTCATTTCAGTAATTTCAGATCGTCCTCAACAGGGATAATTACATCTTCATAACGTTTGATCTTTACATTGAGACGGTTGAGGGTGTTTTGTATATCGTACTGGGAGCGGAGCAAGCTGTGAACATACTAATAATTTGTGATATACTATGGGATGTATAAAGCTTAATGGAGGTTAATATGAATCACGAACAGGAACATTTTTTAAGTTTTATTTTAGAAAGAGTAAAAGATGACAAGGTAGAGGAAGCAAAAGAATTACTTGTTGAAAACTTTAAGAAGCTGACAGAAGGCAATTTTACACAGGATGATATTATGCTGTTTTTCCCTAAAATGATTGCTTGGCTAAAGCCGGAAAAGTTGGAGGAAGTACAAACCGTTGTTATGCAGTTTGCTGAAAGTTTTAGTCATTTGCTGCCTAACAGCAAACTCGGATAATTACCAAAGTCTGCTGGTTTATTTTGTTTCTAGATAAGCAAAAAAGACTAGCTTCAATCTCATAGCTTACAATTAAAAGGGGGTGTCGCAATACTATTAAAAGTAATTTGCGACACCCCCTGGTTTGATTTTAAAAAATCGTCCTTCGCTATCAGCTTCAAGCGGCATCTTTTTTGTCGTCAAGGCACGGCACGTGGAGACGATTACTGAGCCTCAAATACCCATACTTTCCTGGTCTTGCATTGAAAATCCTTCTATTTTAACATCACTCATTTTTAATGAATCATCTTTTATTTCAATGTTTTTAAGCTTTTTGACTGCCCCATATGAATGATTTAAGGAAAGCTTATCTCCTCTCCCGGAAATAACCCATAAGGTTTTATACCCTCTGGGTATTGTCATAAGCTTTTCTTCACCTTTGCCATCCGTAAAATAGACTAACAAATTAACCTTATGATGATTGGCATACTCAAAAACCGGGGTAAATCTGGTGCCCCCGCTGATATTACTTCGATCTTTTAGATCCTTGACAGATTTGACGTTATACACACGTCTGATTTCACTGTCACATTCGATAATCGTAATTTCATGATTATAATTTTTAACGATCTCCAGGACTTCTTTAATGGCTTGATTAAATTCTTGATCACTGATGCTTCCGCTGATATCCAGGGCAACAACAATCCTGGCTTTATGACTCCTGAGTTGACCTCTTAAATCTAATCTATCGGGCTGTCTTCGGTTTCGTCTGGTTATCGTCTTCTTTTTATTACTTTCAACCGTTCCCATCAGCCGCTTAAGATATAAATTCCAAGGTAATTCACCCTTGCTGTTTTTAAGGGATGAGATCATACTTTCTAAATAATTTGGAACGCTGCCTTTTTGAGCATTATCAATAAACTTCTCCGTAAATTCTTGAAGGGTTTTTTCATCGATATCACTGGAGTCTGCCCAAAGGTCATGGGCTTTTTCAGGATTATACTCGGTTTCTATTGTTTCGTCCCGATCAGGATCAGCGGCAGCATCGTTAGCAGCCCTGGCTTTATCGTTGCTATCATCAGCGTCATCTGTATCACTTTCATCGGCTGCATCCTCATCCGCTTCCAGCAAGTCCAGGGCGGTTTGGATCTCTTCCGCATAATATTCAAAAGGTTTAAAGGGCAGGAGGTTTAACGAATAATTTAAATTCAACCATTCTAAGGTAACAGAATAGGGGGGGAGATGATCTAAATAGGTATTGACGACGATATTCATGGCCAGATTGATGGCTAATGTGCTGTAGCCACCCTTAAATTCTTCAGCTCTGATTAAATGCCTAGATAATATATGGAGAATTTCGTGTTTAATGGTACTTTCCATTTGTTTGATATTAAGATTTAAAAAAATGATGGGATTAAAATAGATAACATACTTAGCCCCTTTAAAATTCACAGCAGTAGGACTGCTGATGTCAAATCGTATTTCTCGGGACATTTGCATCAAAAAATAGCCATAGAAATTATCTTTGTCTTCCATAAGACTTAAGTTGACTTGATCTACAAGGCTAAAAAACTCTTCTTTAAACTCTTTGGGTATATTTACCTTGGGATTTTTATCTTTGCGCTTTGATTTTAAGAAATTATTAATGATAATATCCGCTTTTTCATAGAGCTCTTTAACTTGGTTATCAAAAAAACTTTCCATAGATTATCACCTTATTAAACGATAAGATTCAAAATATGATTCGATAAACGCTTCATTTTCTATGGCATGTTTGTATACTTCAGGATAACTGTTTTTAATATCTTTCATGATTCCTATCTTTAAATCTACAGGATGTATTTTTAAAAACTCAATCAGCCTGTCCATATAAAAACTTGAATTATCACTATTGTTTAATAGATTTGATTCTAAGTTTTTGAGAATATTCTTTGCGGATAGATAAAGTCTGGTATGGCTTTCGTTTTTCACTCTTTCTATGATCGATTCAGGAAGAGAATTTCCTAAAAAAACATCTTTATAAGATATGAGCGAACGATAATCTGATTCAACAAAGCTCACAAACTCTTCTGCTATTAATCTCCCGACATTCCCCTTGATAACATTTAAAAACACGGATCTAGGTATGGAATCTTTTTTATCCTTATAAATTTTATAACTGCTGGAAATTCGCTCATAGCTTCTGGGCGTTGCGCTCAGATCATCTTCGTTGATCTTATGCAAATAATCGGGGAAAGTAGAGATAAACTCGACAACCTTTTGCTCAATTCCGGCCTCTATTGCCCAATCGATCCACTGATTATAATCTGGCTCCATAGATAACCAGACAAATCGATTTTCTTGGGCGGCATCCATATCGACAACCTGGTAATCAAAATCCGAACCATATTTACTGGAAGGATTCATAGCGGCTAAGATTTTTACACCTTCAGGTAATTTATAGCCATTGATTTCCCGATTTAAAATTAAATTCATAAGTTCCTGTTGGACTGTATGTTCACAGCGATTGATCTCGTCGATAAATAAAAGAACGGTTTTTCCTTGAGATATTTCTTCATCAATTTCCCTTAGCTTATGATGGACGGCATATACCGTCGCTTTCTTTTCAACTTGATCTTCTTTATCATTAACTCCTGCATAAGACTCTATCGTTGGCAGACCACCGATTTCACCTTCTTTAAGGAGATTTCCATTAATTACAATTAAACTCCAATGATTTTCTTGAGCAATTTCCTTGGCTAAAGCTGTTTTTCCGATTCCGCTTTCCCCAACGATTAAAGGTACTTCTCCAGTCGATAGTACTAAGTCAACACTTTTTAATGTGTCTGTAAAATTCATGATGTCTCACTCCTATAGCATCTTCAGCTTTTCATCGACAGCTATTTTTTTTGCCTTTTTACTTCCATATTTATATATAAACATGATCTTGTCGATTGGCATAATGTCGCTATTTTTATCTATATTACTACAATTTAAATAATCTCTCACATATTTTTCTTCAACATCTTCATTTGATAATGATTCCTTTAACGTTTGTTCTAATTCATCTTTAGATATTTCTTTCATAACATATTTAATCACTAAAATATTTACTTTCAAAAATTCTAAGATTTTGTTTTTATCTAAATCATTTATAAAGGTAATAGCCCGCTCATTATTCTTGATAGCTATAAGCTCTGCATTATGTGTAGGAGAATTTATATATTTCAAGGCATCATAAGTGATTTTTACAGCCTCTTCTTGTACACGTTCGCAAGGGTCTTTGATAAATTTTATTGAATCGTAATTTTTTCGTACAGCTAATAATTGCAAGTCTTCACTTGGGTTCTTCACATATTTAATAGCCCAGCCAGCTTGATTGATCGCTAATTTTATTATCTTCTCGTTGGGATTTTTAAGATACTCTAAGTTAACCCATCCATCATTTATCGCTTTTATCATCATATCTTCTGTAGGGTCATCTATAAATTGAATCGCTCGACCATTATTGTCTATAGCAAATTCTTGCATCTCTTGAGTTGGATTTTCTATATATTTTAATGTAAGTCCATTGTTTTTAACAGCCAATAACTTTATCTCATCGGTAGGATTAGTTATATAGGCTATGGCATTAGGATTATTCTTGATCATTTCAATCAGCTTTGACTTTTCCATAATGTTACTTTCCTTCTTTGATTATTTATAGTATTACTCAGTGTAATAGATACTCATTAAGTTAATCTAAATAAGATGATTATAACACTGGATAAAAAAAGGGTCTATAAATACACATCTCCACCTAATAAGTACTTAAATCGATAAAATAAGGAAGTCCAGTATGACTGGACTTCCTTATTTTTGACTCGGCAATTCCATCAGCCCTTTACCCACTTTGCCACTACAAACCCAGGATTTCCTTCTCTTTTGTCCTCGAGAGAGAGGGCCTCAGCTGTTGTTTGAACATTCGGCGGGAAGAAAAGACATTCTCCAATCTCCACAGGTACACCGATTTGCCAGGAACCTATTTCCTCTTTGGTATAAAGAGCAGCGCGGGCAAAGACAGAAGTGGGCTTGTTACGAGCTGCCTCCCCATAGTATTCACTCCAGGCACTCATGCCAGCGATGAGTCCGATCATCATACAGCCCCCGGGCTTTAACCGGCTAAAAAGTTTTCTCAAGACGTTTTCCGGTTCAGGTACGAATTCAAAGGCGGTCATGGAAAAAATCCCATTATAGGTTTCAAGTTGATCCAGAATTTCTGTAATATCAGCATGCCACCAGTAAACAGGCTTAGCTTTTGCGGTGTTTACCTCAATCGCCGCTAGTTTCTTTTTGGCCAGAGCCATCATTTCACCAGAAATATCGACAGCAGTGACCTCATATCCCTCTTGCACAAGCCAGCTCGTATATTGTCCAGTACCACATCCGATCTCAAGAACCTTGGGACCCGGTGCCTTAAACATGGACTGGGCCAGGTGGCGTTCAACTTGATCAGATACTGATCCGAGCTCAGTATCATACCAGGAATCATAATGTGTAGCAACGTGGTCAAAAAGTGCTTCGTTCATTTCATTTACCCTCGTGTTCCTATTTCCAATTTTTTATATGAAACTTTCTACTTTTTGCTTTTTAATTCCTTCTTCACCTTTCCTTGAAGTTCGATAACCTAGGCAAGAATTTGCTTAAAGCAGGTTATTAGGTCACAGTTACGCCCTCAAGCAACATTTGTTCAGAAGCCGTAGCAAGGATGGAGCAGAAGAGGGCAAAAGCCCTGTTATTTGTTTGGTTCTGCGGGAGGATACAGTTATCATGAACAGCTTAGAGAGACCGAATTAAAATCTAACATGATGGAACGCCGAAATCAAAAAAATAGAACTTTGTCTGCTCCGGAAAAGAAATTACGGAAGAGCAAACATGGAGCCGAACATTAAAATAAAACGCAAGATGCGATGCGCTGGTATATGCTGGTGCTTATGTTGTCTTGCCACAAGTTAGGCGAGAAGTGGCGGCCACGGGGCCGCCGTTGGTAAAATAAAAAATCCCAGACCAATCCGGGACTATTTAGATCATTCTATTAAAATATACTTCATCCACCTGTAATTGCTTCTTTAAAATATCCTTCCATAACCGCGGAGATATTTCACCTGCCCCCTTGGAGATCTTGGTACGTTTTAAGCTCCCATCATCCATTGTTTTCCGATAAAAATAATGATCTGTATCTTTGTATAGCTCCCATCCATCCCGTTCACAAAATCTCTTTAATTCTCTCCAGCTAGGCATCAAGCAAACCTCTTACTGCATCCTCATCTTTCTGAATTAGCACCCGCATAACATAAGGGAAATGAGGCTTTCTGTTGGGAGCCCCATAATATTTACCGAACTCATCCATATATTCTTGTGCATATTCAATCAGTTCTTTGGTAATCTCCGATTTTAATAACTCCAAACTTGCAGCATTAGCTATGATATCCAGCTCTTTCAGAGAACCACTTAAGCTGCCGTCAGCCTCTTTTTCATATTCAAGAGTGAACCTATACGGTGTTAAAACGACTTCCAAATGCTCCAGAGATATAGCTGCAAGATAGTCTCTGTTCCGTTTTACCAAAGAGGGCTTAAAACGCACAACATGGTCAATAAAACTTCCCCAATCTCTCCTGACATCTGTGGCATTAATAACTTCTTGCATAATTATACCCTCCTTTTTCGTAACCATGCTTTTCACCTCCTATTGTATATTATGTACATAGCGTACACAATATACATTTAGAGAAAATATATAACAACTCGGGTTCATCATCTGAACTCCCGGGTTGTTGCCAATATTGGTATTCTGTCGTCATAGGTAGCGAATGTGGGAGTCTTTGGATCGCTATGCCTCAGGTAATCTTGCACCAAGGCCAGGTTATCCGTCTCTCTGAGTAGCATTGTGGCCGTTGTGGAGCGCAACTTGTGGAATCAATGAAAACTATCTCAGTTAATGAGGTAGTTTTTTTGTTGGTAAATACTTTGTTATATATTTCCCATTGACCCCATAACCACTGGGGGGTATAATAATAATCGACTTAAGCAAGTAAGTTTGCAGTCGAAGCCTGAAGCGGAATCGAAATAAAGTTAGCACTTTAATTCTCAAACTATAATTTACTAAGCATTTATGGAGGTATATTTCTATGACAAAAAAGGTACTCATAGTTGGCGGAGTAGCTGGGGGAGCCTCCGCTGCTGCGCGTCTTAGAAGACTTGATGAAAAAGCCCAGATCATATTGTTTGAAAGAGATGAATACATTTCTTTCGCCAACTGCGGTCTTCCCTATTACATCGGTGAAACTATAAAGGAGAGAGATAAACTTCTCGTCCAAACTCCTGCGGATATGAAAGCAAGGTTTAACATTGATGTGAGGATCAATAGTGAAGTCGTTGGTATCGACACAGAAAAGAAAATGGTGACGGTCAGAAGTAAGGATCAAGGGATTTACGAAGAATCTTATGATGCTCTCGTATTATCACCTGGAGCCAAAGCTCTCCGGCCCAATATCTCGGGGGTAGACAGTTCGAAGATATTTACCTTGAGAAACATTCCGGACACAGATAGAGTCAAGGCATATGTTGATCAAAAGGGTATCAATAGTGCCATAGTGATTGGTGGAGGTTTCGTCGGAGTTGAAATGGCTGAAAACCTGATCGAGAGAGGTTTGAAAGTTACTTTAGTCGAAGCCGCTCCCCATATTTTAGCTCCTTTTGACTCAGACATGGTGGTAATGGCTGAAAAGGAATTAGTTGAAAATGGCGTGGATCTTATCTTGGGTGACGGCGTTAAAGCTTTTCAAGAGGGTGGAAGCCAAATCGAAGTGACGTTGAGCAGTGAAAAAATGGTTTCTGCTGATCTAGTCATTCTGGCCATTGGGGTAGCACCTGACACTGCTTTTTTGAAAGACTCGGGAATAGGGTTAGGGTCGAAAGGCCATATAGTCGTTGATGAAAGAATGCAAACCAATGTAAAAGATGTTTACGCAGTAGGAGATGCCATAGAGGTTGTCGACTTTATTACTGGAGAAAAGACGGCTGTCCCTTTGGCGGGACCGGCAAATAAGCAGGGAAGAATCGCTGCTGATAATATTGCGGGTTTGAATTCGATTTATAAGGGCACTCAAGGAACCTCGATCCTTAAAGTTTTCAGCTTAACGGCGGCCAGCACAGGGGCCAATGAGCGCAGTCTGCAAAAAGCCAATCTGCCTTATCGGGTGGTATACGTTCATCCTGTAGCTCATGCATCCTATTACCCGGCTGCTTTACAGCTGACCTTGAAACTGATTTTTAGTGATGAAGGCCAAGTATTAGGAGCGCAGGGTATTGGTTATGATGGCGTTGACAAACGAATTGATGTTATTGCTGCGGTCATTCGCTTAAAAGGCACGGTAGATGACTTAGCTGAATTAGAATTAGCCTACGCTCCTCCCTTTTCATCGGCAAAAGACCCTGTTAATATGGTCGGATTTTTAGCTCAAAACGTCCTAGCAGGAAGAACTCATGTTGTAGCTTGGAAGGACCTTGAGTTGTCTGCACTCAAGGATTCCATACTTCTGGATGTGCGAACGGAAGAGGAGCATAACAATGGGCACTTACCCGGTTCCATCAACATTCCCTTGGATAGTTTAAGAGACAGAATGGGCGAGTTAGATAAGAATAAACAGATCATAGAGTATTGCCAAGTAGGTTTAAGGGGATATGTAGCAGATAGGATTCTAAGTCAAAATGGCTTTAACGTATTAAATGTTACAGGAGGGTATAAAACTGCCATGATAGAGGAATCCCATCCGAAAACGATATGCGCTGAGAACCAACAATCTAGCCAAGAACCAATTAGAGTGGATACCCCTAAGGGCCATTTTGATAAAAGCATTGATGCCTGCGGGTTGTGTTGTCCTGGACCGCTGATGCAGGTCAAAGCTGCAATGGACCCTTTAAAGCAGGGCCAAATTCTCAAGATTGTGGCGTCTGACCCGGGCTTTTATGAAGATATTAAAGCTTGGAGTAAGAGAACCAATAATCAACTAATCGACGTAGCCAAGGTCGGGGGTGTTATTACAGCTTTCATCAAAAAGGGTGCTCTAAATGACTCTGTTAGGCAAGAGTCGGGAGCAACATCTTTAAAGGATAATAAGACAATGGTTGTCTTTAGCGGAGATTTGGACAAGGCTATAGCGTCCTTCATCATTGCCAATGGAGCTGCGTCCATGGGCAAGAAAGTTACGATGTTTTTTACTTTTTGGGGACTAAATATTCTGCGTAAACACGAAAAAGTCAACACTGAAAAGGGCTTTATGGATAAGATGTTCAGCATGATGATGCCGAGGGGGAGCAAACGGCTTAAGTTATCGAACATGAATATGCTGGGCATGGGCGGAAAAATGATCAGAAAAATTATGAAGGACAAAAATGTCTCTTCCCTGGAAGAGCTCATCCAGGCCGCAATGAGCAATGGAGTGGAGGTAGTAGCTTGTCAAATGTCCATGGATGTCATGGGTCTAAAACAAGAGGAGTTACTCGACGGCGTTAAAATTGGTGGAGTCGGTTATTATTTAGGAGAAGCAGAGGATTCCAACGTGAATTTATTTATTTAAACCTGACAAAGCCCAACAGTCACATCCCGTCAATGGGATTTTTGGGGGATGATATAATGTACCAGCTTTATGTAAAGAAGAAAATAGAGCTGTCTCTAAAAAGAGCCGAAGAAGGTAAAGTGTACTCACATGAAGAAGTTAAGAAAAGGGTATTAAATAAATGAGAATCGATTGGATGTAGCAGGAGATTTGAATAACATGAAACCTCAACCTTGGGAGAATACGTGATTTTCCTGAGGTTTCCTTTTTGGCCAAAGTCTCCGCCTAATACTTGTCGCCGCCTTTATCTATCAAAATCTTTACGCCAATGTTAAAATATGGGGTAGTGAAAGATAATACTGGTGGATAGATTAGTATGTTTTCCTGAAATCATGGAGCAAGTTGAAGAGTATTCAGAATGGGAGTGTATTAGTTTATGATTAATGAAAATATGAAAAAACCATCGCCATCAATGGATGAATGGCTTAAAGAAGCAAAAACCGATCCGGCGGCTTTACAGGAAGGGATGTTTTTAGTTCACAATGGTGTTGTGCGTCAAACGCCTAAAGCCAAGGTGCGCCAAGGAATTGATGACGGTTCGCTGGTAACGGGAATGGAATTTGCTTATGATGCAGCAAAGGTTGATTGGGCGATTGCTGAAACCTATAAGATGGAGGGTATCTTCTATGTCAGGGTTTGGCTTAATGAAGGCCAGCTTGAACTTGGCGACGACATAATGTATGTGCTGATAGGCGGTGACATCCGACCACATGTTATTGATGCACTGCAATTTCTGGTTGAAAAGATTAAAAGTGAATGTGTTAGCGAAATTGAACAAAAATAGTAATAATAATCAGCGCATCCTGCCCGGCTAGAAGGGAATAAAGCATTTGATTATATCTCTGTGTATGGAAGGAGTGATAAACAGCAGTATGGATAGCGGAGATTTAAATATCAGAAAAATAAAAAACGTTGATATACCGCTGTTTGAAGAATGGTTGAATAAAGAACATATCCGAAAATGGTTTGGTGATCCAAGTGAATGGCTCAATGAAATATATAATCGCGAAGGCCAATATTATTGGATAAACCATTATATTATCGAATATGAGGATAGACCTATCGGATTTTGCCAGTACTATGATTGCGGCAAAACTGATGAAGGGTATGCCTGGGACAATGAGCCGGAAGGTACATTTGGTATTGATTATCTCATTGGAAATGAACATTTTTTAGGCAAGGGAATTGGGAATCAAATAGTTAAGAAACTAACTCAAATGATTATATATAAGGAAAATCCTGCCCAAATAATCGCAGATCCGGTTAAAGACAATATTGTATCAAGCAAAGTACTTGAGTATAACAGTTATTACTTCGATGATTTAACAGGGCTTTATAAACTAAAGCTCTAATGAGTTTTTGTTAGCTGATGGAGAGCGTACAGGTCAACTCAAAATCATTCCATTTGACAATAAACGAATGATCGTTTATTATATATTTATCATCAATTTTATCTAAAAGTTAGGCGGCGCTCATGAGAAGAAAAGATGACGAAAAGCAAAGATGCATTAAAATTGCAGTGGTGCAATTGATTCTGGAGGAGGGGTTCCAGGGCACATCTATCTCAAAAATAGCAAAGGCCGCTGGCGTATCTCCGGCGACAGTATACATCTATTATGAAAATAAGGAGACCATGCTTAGAGAAATTTATCGGGAATATTCGGAAGATGCGATTCAATATTTGCTTCAATGTTTAAGCCCCAATATGGTTGGAGAAGAAATTATTGCGGAACTGATCCGACGGTATTATTTCTTCATTATTGAAAACAAAGAAGTTTTTCATTTTATTGAACAATTTAGTACCTGCCCTGTTCTTCAGAGCAGTTGTGGTTCGATGAAGGGACCAGCGGATTTAAATCAGTTGCTGACGGATTTAAAGAAACAGCAGATATTAAATAACTTTAACAATGATAATTTATACGCTATTCTGTTTGCCCCTGTAAAAATGATTGCAGTGAAAAGTTGTGAGTCTGAAAGCATGGCCATGGAACGTTTGGACGAATTGATTTATATCATTCAAAAGGCACTTCTTAAAAATTCTTAAAATCTAGTCTGAGCTAGGTTCATTCGGTCTCAAACGATTAGATTTCTAGTTCTTAAGCGAGGGTAATAGCTCGCTTCCCTATTTAAAAATTATTAAATGAGCATTCATTTATGAAAGAGGAGACAATTTATATGATATTAGCCATAGAAAATCTTGTTTTATTACCTGGAATGACTTATCCATTAAGAATAGACCGCTTCAGCGAGGATGAGCTAGCCTGTATTCGAGACAAAAATCAAGAGATTGTGGCGTTGCCGTTAAAGCGGCATAGGGACCGACACGAAATCAATGAGGAGGATTTCTACTCAACAGGCGTTGCCCTTAAGATACTAGAGGTGAACCCCAGCGAAAAAGGATACCATGTTCAAGTTAAGGTCTTAGACCGTGTGGAAGTTTCGGACATCAACATTGCCGAAAACATGATCACTGGAAAAACGGTATCAGCGCAGGAGGTCATCGACCTCAACGAAACCGGTCAGAAAGAAATGATGACCTATATTCAAACTATATCTCATCAAATTGGAGCCAAATTCAGAGAGTCAGAGGGCATTGTAAAAGCAATTGATGAGATAAAGGATCTTAATGTTCTGATAGGATATATCTCACGGTTTCTTCCATTTTCAAAGGAAGAGAAATATACCTTGATGGAAACAGCGTCATTAAAGGAGCGCGGTTTGACGTTTATTGATTATTTCTTACATTACAAAGAAGCAATTCAGCTCCAGATTGAAATGTCGGAACGGTTTTCTGAAAAAGCGAATAAAAATTATCGTGAGGCAGTGTTGAGGGAACAACTGAGAGAGATTCAGAAAGAACTGAATGAAGACGAACCAGCCAGCAAAAAGAAGAAAGATTATAAAACACGAATTGAAGAGGCACACATGCCTGAAGAGATTCAAACAGCTTCACTAGAAGAGTTAAGCAAACTGGAAAGTCAGAATCCTGCAAGCTCGGATTATCATGTGATTCAAAACTATTTAGATCTTCTTGTACAACTACCTTGGGAAATGCAGGCGGAGAAACCCGTCGATATTGGAGAAGCCCGGCGTATCCTAGATGAGCAGCATTATGGCCTGGAAAAAGTAAAGGACCGTATCATACAGCATCTTGCGGTCATGCAATTAAAGAAAGATAAACATGGTTCTATTCTTCTGCTCGTGGGTCCTCCTGGAACAGGGAAAACAAGCTTGGGTAAGAGTATCGCGGGAGCATTGGGCCGAAAATATACGAGACTCAGTCTGGGTGGTATCCGCGACGAGGCTGAAATCCGTGGGCACCGCAGAACTTATGTAGGTGCAATGCCCGGACGAATCCTGCAAAGCATCAAAAAGGCTGGAGTAATGAATCCTGTTATGGTTTTAGATGAAGTGGATAAATTGATGACGGGATATAACGGGGACCCAGCAAGTGCGTTACTCGAAGTGTTGGATCCTGAACAAAACAATACCTTTACAGACCATTATTTGGATTTGCCGTACGATTTGTCCAACGTATTTTTTATTGCAACAGCAAACTCCCTGGAAAGCATTCCCGGACCCTTGCTGGACCGCATGGAAGTCATCCAGCTTTCAAGCTATACAACAAATGAAAAGTTTAACATTGGTAAAAACCATTTGATTCAGGAAGCACTAGAAGAACATGGTTTAACGGAGGCTGATGTCCAAATCAGTGATGCAACCTTAAAGAACATCATTTCAGACTACACCATGGAGGCCGGTGTCCGGGGACTGAAAAAACGATTGGCTGCCATTGCCAGAAGTGTCGTGGAAAAGGTTGTACTTGGAACCGTTGAAAAACCTTATGTTCTTGAAGTGGATGCCTTGGAGGAGATTCTGGGCAGAAAAATGTCCAGGCATGACATGGCTCAGGAAATTAATCCGCCGGGCGTTGTCACTGGATTAGCGTGGACGCCGGTGGGGGGCGAGATTCTGTTTATCGAAGCAACAGAAATGCCTGGCAACGATCACATCCTCTTAACAGGTCAGTTAGGAGATGTTATGAAGGAATCGGCAAGGATTGCTTTAAGTCTTCTGAAATCTCGGTTGCCTATGAATGCCATTCAGTTTAAAGATAAAGACTTGCATGTTCATGTACCGTCCGGAGCCGTTCCCAAGGATGGGCCGTCAGCAGGAATCGCCCTATTTACAGCATTTGCATCTCTGATTACCGGTATAATGGTGGATGCGAAACTCGCCATGACGGGGGAGATCACGCTTAGAGGTGTTGTTCTTCCGATCGGGGGATTAAAAGAAAAATTGATAGCTGCGGAACGTGCTGGGATCACCAAAGTCTTGATTCCCAAGGATAATGTTGCTGATCTTAAGGATGTCCCAGAAGAAGTGAAAAATAAGGTTCAAATTGTTGCGGTGGAAACCATCGAAGATGTATTGAAAGAGGCGTTAGGGATCGCTTTGCCTAAAATTGAACAAGTCTTGACAGGACCTGGATTTTTCACCAAGCTAATAGATCAACAAGATTAATTAACTAAATATAAAGAAAGGAGGAAATGAAAATGACCGTAACAAAGAATACTTTAATTGGGGAAATCCTAAAGGCAGATCAAACTACGGCACCTTATTTTTTAGAGATGGGAATGCATTGTCTGGGTTGTCCTTCTTCCACTAGCGAAAGTCTGGAGCAGGCTTGCATGGTGCATGGTGTTTCGGTACAGGAACTGATTGATAAACTAAACAAGCATATTTCAAAATAAGACGGAGAGAAGATATATAGGGTTTCCATAGACTGGAGGATTATTCCGGTTTCCTTAAGAAGTATTAAAGATCCTTCTTGGATTCGGTTCATATTCTATCACGAAATAATTGATGGAAGAGTATGGAATAAAAGATCTTGTCAAAAGGCCTGGAAAATGTATTTAGGAAGTAATAAAGGAGATGTATCTCCCTATGCTGCTCCAGCCCGTGCCGCTGATTTATCAGGGCTTCCGCCCACATATACTTGTGTAGGTGATTTAGATCCATTTCGCGATGAAACCATGGATTATGCAGCAAGACTAAGGCAGGCTGGTGTACCTACGGAATTTCATTTATATCCCGGGTGCTTTCATGGCTTTGATGAAATTGTTCCTACGGCTGAAATCAGCCAACGAGCTCGAAAAGAATATATTACAGCTTTGAAATTTGCGCTGCAAAATAATCAACTGAATAATTAACTGGATAAAGAAATATACCCCGCCGCCAAGAGCTTATCAGCTTCAAGCGGCATTTTTTTTGTCTCCTCAAGGCGTTGCGGTAGCAGATTTGCTGTTTCATCAATTAGCAATAAGAAGCTACGTCTTTGATTTTTTTTGCTTTTTTTCAATGTCCTGGAAGGGAATAAACAAATCACGCGGAAATATAAATGGATAGCTCGAAAAAAAAAGATTAGTGTCTAAAATGGGTTTATTTGACACTATACCAAGGATCAAACACAAAGAGAAATATGACAAGGCATGTAGAGACGGTGGTAAGGTTGGAGTGGGCAAGGATATTTCGAAAAAATTAAAAGGATGATGAAGATTATGATTAGAGAGATAGCTTACAATGATGTAAAAGCCAGCCTCAAAACCGGGGATCTGATTTTATTCCATGGTGTTCAAACGACAAGTAAGCTGATCGAATTGATTGAATGGTCCTACTGGTCACACGTGGGTATGGTTGTTTTACCCAAGGATATCGGCATGACGGTTGAAGAACCTTTTTTTTGGGAGTCGACAGCCTCCGGTGACGGCCTTACGGATTACCTGACAGGCAAACCCAAAGAAAACGGCCCCATGCTCGTATCACTGCATGATCGTATCCAGGTGGATGTAAATCAACATTACGATACGCATTTTCTGGTGAAATATTTAAATCGTTCGTTGAAGCAACCGGAGCTAGAACAGCTTAAGGCTTTCATATACAAAGTTCATGATCGTGGATTTCCAACGGCTGAAAATGCATTGAAATACTATATAGAAGGCAGGTCTTTTAATAAACCAGCGCCCAATACGGAAGTGTTTTGCAGTGAATTAACGGCAGAGACTTTCATGGCGATGGGATTTATCTCTACAGAATACGTACCAAACGGGTATTGTCCGGATGACTTTAACAAAGGCGACAATATGCCCTCCCTGCAGCCTTTTCACTTTATTGATGGGGCCAGACTGAATAAGTAGAGATGATATTATGAGAAAGAAAATCGCTCCGATATTTGCAATTATAGCGCTAATCATCCTTTTATCAGCTACATTATTTTTACATAAACCAACTGTCGCGCAACCACCAAAACCAATCAACGGTGTCCTGGATTTAAGCAATTGGTCATTTGAGAAAAATGGAATTGTTAGTTTAGAAGGTGCGTGGTCATTCTACTTCAATCGGTTTCTGACTCATGAAGACTTTGCGAAGGGTGTTGACGTTATTCCAACCCCTATTGAAATACCCAGCACCAAAGAAGGCATGGCACGCTTCAAGCCCTTTGCGGAAAACAAATTCTACGGTACGATGAGGCTCGTAATAAAACTGCCTGAGGGTAGGTCGACATATGGACTAAGGACAGATATCATACTGACATCCTTTAAACTCTACATTGACGGCAATCTACACGGTGAAGTGGGAAAAGTCGGAACGGGCCGGGAGAATAGCGTACCTTACTACAATATACTCACCACCTACTTTAACCCGGAAAGCAATGAAGTGGAGCTAATTTATCATACATCAGATTTTACAGCGGAAGATTGTACCATCGTAGCGCCCAGAATCGGATTAGCCTCCCAGATTTCCCAAGCAGTACAGTTGGGTTTAGGCAGGGATTTGTTCCTTTTTGGTATGCTGCTAATTATGGGAATCTATCATTTTGGTCTGTATATTATGAGGACAAAGGATCGTGCACCGCTTTATTTCGGGGTTTTTTGCCTCTTGTTTGCACTCCGTATGTTATTGGTAGGAGAACGCTTTTTACCAAGTCATTTGAATCTCGGTTTTTTTGTTTACGGACGAATAGCTTATCTATCTGTGTTTATCGGTTTTGCAGCTTTATGTGGATTCTTATACTATGCTTTGGATGGCCTGTTCGCCAAATGGTTTGTCAAGTTCAGCATCGCTCTGGGATCAGTGGTTGCTTTTCTCATCCTATGGATTCCCTATAGTTCAGCGGACAGGCTATTGATGATTTATGCTGGATTCGCATTTATACTATTAAGCTATGCCATGATTCGCTTGGTGATTGGCGTATGGAAAGGATTTCCCTTTGCCAATATCGTATTGCTGGGTTTTGCTTTTTTAGGAATAACAATCATCAATGATTTTATTTATCAAATCACACTTGCCAATACACCTTCACTCATTCCCTTCGGTGTTTCAGTCTTTACCTTTACGCAGGCCTATACCTTGTCTGCCAGATTTTCCAATGCTTTTACAAGAGCTGAGCAGCTCTCTTTAGAGAATAAAGCTATTTTGTCAGAGCTTAAGCTTATGAACAGTAATCTTGAATCCCTGGTTAAGGAACGGACTTCCGATTTACAGAAGGCTCTGGAGGAAATGGAAGTCATGTCTAAAACAGATTATCTAACTAAATTACCCAACAGACGGTTGGTGCTTGCAAAAATTAAGGAACTTATTGAGCTGAAAAAGGACTTTTACATTGGCTTAGCTGATATTGATCATTTTAAAGAGATTAATGATCAGTTCGGGCATGTTAAAGGCGACGAAATCCTTGTGCTTTTATCAGCAATATTAAGGGCAGCTATTGGCGACGGTGGTTTTGTTGGTCGGTGGGGCGGCGAGGAATTCTTAATAGTACTGGAGACGGAGCAATTGGATACGATTCATGGCAAGGCCGATGAGATACGCAGGGCAGTAGCGGAATACTGCCACGCAGACATCGGCAAGAGCGTTACGATTACCCTTGGATTATGTCAATACCGGGAAAACACCTCCTTGGACATACTAATCGCCAGCGCAGATGAGGCTCTTTATCGGGGCAAATTAGCTGGAAGAAACCAGTGTATGATTTCCGCGTAAGGCTATTATCACAGTATCAAATGGTTGGAATATAGACATTGCCGTTTGGTTTTGGAAATGTCTGAAAGGGGCTTTAAATTCCTGCTCGAGGAGGAGGGCTTAAGGCCGCCATAAACAGTATATTCGGCAGACTGGTATAAACAACTGAGCACCTTCGAGTTCCAATTGCATAACCTATATAAAATTGGAATAGGAGGTAATTGTTGGTGGATTATAATGCGGATATATTTCACGTTCATAAGTATTGCTTTCCCACATCGTTTGATCACGGTCACTCTCACAGAATTATCGGTGTATCCAGCCTAGGAATCAGAAGAGGGAATACCCATGTCCATTGCTATCATGGGGTCACCACCCTAGACAATGGTCATGTTCATAACTACGGAGGTGAAACTGGACCTGCTTTACATCTTCCTGGTGGTGGGCATATTCACTGCTACAGGGGAATAACAACCTTTGAAGATAGGCATAGGCATGCTTATGAAGGGACAGATTTTCCTTCTTGTTCCTAGTAAAAGGTAATTGGCATGATTAAATTTCCCGTCTTATGAAAAATGAATTTCTCCCGTCCTACTCATTTGAACCCCCATCGGAAGCGGTGGGGGATACGTCTACTGAGTATTTCTTCATTTTGGCATATGATTTACGGCAAAAGAAAGGATTTGGAAGGTGATTTCCATTTCGCCAGAAGCTTACCTATTTAGAAGGCACGATGCATGAAAGTAAAACATATTAAAATTCGTTCAAAAGGAAAAATACCAAAGCGAAAAAATTGTCGCTTTGGTATTTCTTTTTACTTGGAAAAATGCTATTATAGATATTAATCAATAGTTTTAAATTATTCTATATAATATAATCATATCACAGTTGAAGGAATATGTCAACAAATTTTAGGAAATATTTTCGATGGAGGTGGTTCCTATTGTCTTTCGAAATAATGGGTATATCCTCAGCACTAATTCGAAAACAATCGGTAGCAGAACTTGAAAAATGTAACGACCTAACTGTGCAATTCGGTTTAAGGTTGTCTCAATGCGATGCGGTTGACTTGGTTGAAACGCGTAACTTAGCCTTAAAAGATAACGGGCGAATCGAGTTCGGAGGAGGAGTGATCGAAAAAATCATCCGTGAGTTTTGTAACTCTCCTTATCTTTCTATGCCCAACTATGCTGAATCACTTCATGACTTAACGGATATGTTTTATTATTACAAAAACGAAACCCTCGATCTAATGAGCGATGACGATTTGATCAAATTCATGAAACAAAGATTTGACGGCATATGTCAGGGATCACTCGAGTTGCTTTCGGGGCGAGAACTTGCCAATATGGCACGCAATATACGATTCGGATATACAGCCGAATACTCGGAAGATTTAGCTTGTGATGAGGAGGGCGTAGATGACGATGGCCAATCTTGAAAAGCGACATCTCATTGACAACAAAAATTTGAGCGGTGAATCCTATTTTACTTCAATTCTACACGAGGCATATGCCTACGGTCTCTTAAATGATTCCGAAATCGAAAATATTCAACTGCAATGTATTAAGTTTTTAGCCTATAAAAGTGAACGATACAACGACGGTGAAAGTAGCTCAATAAGAGTGGAAGCCGCCGAAAGCATCATGAAATCCAATCTTTATACAATTGGGCTCTATTTAAAATCCTTGCCAGATGCTGATTGTGCGGTCAGTGAACTTAAAATAGGTAAGATTCCCGAAATGTATCAAAAAGGAAGAGTATTAATCAATGGCAAAGTACACTCTGCAAAACATTTCTATATAATGGCTAAAGCCAATAAAGTAACGACTTTAAACTATACCTATAACGCAACACTTGACGAGGGCATTGGAATTTTTTTCAAAGCTTACAACCCTGATTATGCAGCGCATGAAGTAATGGCATCGATAGATTATCAGCTCTGCAATCCCGTTACGGATTTGACGGGAGTAGAGTTTATTCTAAAATACCTAGAGAACTTATTTATCGAAAATGAATTTTGCAGTTATTTCGATGCCGAGGATATACATCATTTGCTTAGCGGGTATGATGAGGGGTACAAAGATTTATTAATTAATATCTTTGAGCAGGTAGTGACAGCAACATTGGGGCGCACGCTTGCAAACCGCAGCGTTTTAAAATTAGATAGTTTGAAGGAGGAAATTGAACGTCTGCAGGATGAACTGGCGGAAGATGATGATTATTTAATTGCTTTGAAGATTCGCAAGGCCACTGAAAAAGTACTTCAAGAGTTGAGGATTACAACTCTTTCCCTTCATAGATACATTGAAAAAAGTTTGCCGAGAATCACATCGAGTATCGTCAATGCAGTCAGAACAAATACCCTCGGCAAAACGTTTGTATCTCCCACTAATCCAGACTTGAAACCCAAAATCCAGTTTTTATCCAGTGCGAAAATGGATGATGAAGACTATAGAGAATTCATTAACGAATTGTTAATATGCCGATATTCATCGGATAAGCTTGCGCTTATCAAAGAAAAAGCGAAATCTTTTGGGGATATCGAAGATCTACTGTTTGATGCACGGTTGAGCGAAGAAGAAATCACCTCGGTTCTTGACATCTTTCGAGACGTTGAAATCGCCGAATTGATTAGAAGGCACCCATTCAAATCGAGTATTCAAGCTGTGGATTTATCAGAAACGGAACAGACATTAAGGTTATATGTAAAAAGCTATACTGATCAACTTACGACTGAGCGACAAGAACGGATTTTTGGGCTCGTGAATCATCTTATGGTGGATGAGAGATAAAGACTCTCAAGTGAATAAATGTGGTGCATTATTCCATGATATCCTGATACGAATTCAAAAAAAGAATTCATTTTGCTTCTTCAACTGAAATGAACATTTTGATGGAGGAATAAGACGGGCAATGGGATATTAATATTGGCTATCTTTAATAATTGTGTTGATATTATGATGATATAAGGGAAGCCAGAGATGGCTTCCCTTATATCACAAAATATCGTCTGAAGATGCGTTGATAACTTTGTCAATGAAGAGGGTAACTAATTCAGGGTCGAATTGAATGCCTGCATTCTTTTGAAGTTCTGCGATAGCTGCTTTATTAGGTAAAGCGGCTCGATAGCTTCTGGCACTCGTCATGGCATCATAGGCATCTGCAATGGCAATAATCCTAGGTTGAAGGGGTAACTCCTCACCCTTTAAACCCCTCGGATAGCCTAAACCATCCCATCGTTCATGGTGAGCCAGCACATATTCCGCTATTTCTACCATACCATTGACCGTACTCAGAATGCGATAACCGATTTCTGGATGCCGTTTGATTTCTTCCCATTCTTCATGGGTTAATTTCCCGGGTTTGTTGAGTATTTCTTCGTCGATTGCTATCTTGCCAATATCATGAAGTAAGCCAACGTTTTTTAGTTCCTGAACTTCTCCTTCCAGCAGACCAAGGGCTTCCCCCATACTTTGGCAGAGGGCGGAAACTCGGTATGAGTGCTGTTCTTCTCGTTTATTCTTTTCGTGAAGGGTTCGGATAATCGTCTCGATGGTTTTCCCACGTATACTTGGGCCTTCAAAGAGTTTTCTCTTGTACATATAATCTTCGGCTTTTTTTAAAAGTTCACGGATATCCTCTTTCTCGTAACGCTTTGTTTCATAGCCAAACGAAATAGATAATTCGATTGAACCAACTCTTTCCTGTGAAGCTAAGGTATTGATTCGTTTGAGAATTTGTTCAGTTTGAGCAGCATCTGTATTGGGCAAAAGGATGACAAATTCATCTCCACCGAGTCGGGCAATAATATCATCTCCTCGGCAGCCTTTGCGAAGCACTAGGGCAACGTTTTTTAGGAGTTCATCTCCGATGGCATGACCGAAGGAATCATTAATTAGTTTAAGCCCATTAACATCAGCCATTACTAGAGTCAAGGGATAATTCCTTACAACATCGAGTCGTTTTAATTCCTCTTCAAAAAAGCGCCGGTTATAGAGACCAGTCAATTGATCATGGAAGCTTAAATATATGATTTCCTCTTCGGTACGCTTGCGATCGGTCACATCCTGAATCATGCCAATCAATCGAACCCTGTTGACTTGTTGATCAAATTCAACTTTTCCAAGCTCATGCACCCAGCGTTCCTCTCCATCATTGATACGTATGATTTTGTATTCAAAATCGAAGCGCTGCTGTGCATTTTTAATCTGCAAAAAATAATTAGAAAGGGGGGCCCTCCAATCTGGATGAACAATTCTCATCCATCCTTCCTTCGTGTGTGGATAGATTGGATCAATCCCCAAAATTTCTTCAAGCGCTGGTGAACACTGCCATTCTCTCGTTATGAGATCTGTAACATAGCTCCCCAGACGGGCCACTCTTTGTGATTCGCTTAACAAAGCATTGTGTTGCGCCAATATTCTATTGAGCTGATCTAACTGACTTGTACGCATTCTTATCTTATCTTCAAGCTCCTCATTCAAGGCTCTGATCTCTTCTTCTACGTTCTCACGCTTGACAATCTCTTCCTCAAGCAGCGCATTACTTTCTTCAAGCTCACTATTAAGGTCCTCCAGCTGTGAGGTTCTTTCAATGACTCTGTTTTCAAGTTCAGCATTTAACTCTCTGATTTCAGCTTCAACTTGTTCTTTTGTTCTAAGGGCACTCCTTAGCTCATTGGTTTTTTGTTGGACCATGCGCCGAAGCGTCCTATTCCAGATAAATAATAGCAATGCCACCAGAAAAACTGTACCTACGACAATGACAGAAACTCTGAATAAGGGATGTTCATAGAAAGGTATATTCGTTAAACCAAACCACTTTTTATCAATGGCTTCATATTCACTCTCGGAAATCTGCGCAAATCCATTATTAATGGCAGGCATAAACCCCGAATGACCCTTGTAAATGGCTCTGAAAAATTGGCTTGTGTATAATGACGAACTTGAATAATTGAAGTTATCTTGTATTCCCGATTTATACAGATAGTAGAGGGCAGGGGGTTTTCCTATCGTAAATATTACGGCCTTCTGATCTTTAGCTGCTTGGACAATCGCCTCAGCCGTATCATATTCTTCAATATTGGTGATGCCATTTTCTTTAAGAAAATGGATACTGTTATCCCCTTTTTTCACTGCCACAGTAAATCCTTTCAAAGATTTAACATCAGTAATCCCAGATATACTTTTGTGAAAAAATATGGGGACATCAATTGTCGCATAAGGATTTGAATAATCAAAGATCTTGGCTCTGTCAGCATTATAAGAGATCGTATCAATGACATCGAATTCACCATTTATCATACTCTCATAGGCTTTATTCCAGTTCATCCCGGTGATAGTCACTTTTATCCCAGTCTTTTGCTCAAAAAGTTTCCACTGGTCAAGCGTGATTCCTTGTAAATTACCCTGACTGTCGCGAAAAGCATAAGGGGGATAGCTGTCATCCATAACCACGCTGATCGTTTTTATTTCAGGGGGGGCTGCATTGACATGGGTCGCTTGAATTAGCAAAAATGTCAAACTAAGAATCCAAAAAAGAAAATAGTTTTGCCGATTCAATAACGGCCTCATTATTTATCCCTGCCTTCCAAAAAACGACTCAAATCATTCTTGTTAGAAGTATTCTTCGTAATATCGAGAAATCCTGCAGTTTATTTTACAAATAACTGTGGAGGCACAAGCCCTTTCTTGACCCAAAAAGAAAGGGCTTGTTATTTTTGTGAATCATTCTTTCTTTGAGGTATGGAGCGGTACTAAATGCAAATGCAATATGGTGACAATTCCCACCAAGTAAAAAAGGATACTGACGACTTTTAATCGTCCGCATCCTTTTGGATTCAATCATCCGGATTTTCTTAGATGTTTATGGATTTTTTTAGATTTTCAGCAGCGTTAGCCGCACTATTCATCGCGTCATTGACTGTGTTATTATTAAACTCAGGTCCAAGGAACCGATAACGCAAACCAAAGAATAATCCCATAATGATAAGTGGAATAGTAACCCAGAATGCAAAGATCAGCAGCAATCCAAGGACGATCACGGGAAATGATGCTTTGATTTCCTCACCCTTGAGTACTTCAAAGGAATTTGTGTTGCCTTTGCGAATCATTTTCAAGCAAAACTGACCAATTTTCTTCAGGCCAGAAAAAAGGTGATTCCCATTGTGACAGTGATGGTGCCCATGATGATGAGTTATTTCACCATTGTAATAACCGTCTCCAGTTGGCGCTGTTACCTTTCCTTGTTTCTCCAGATAGATAATGGCTTCAAGTAAATCTCCGTTTGTTGCGTCTAGAGCAACTTTGGCCTCTTCGTAGCTAATTTTAGCTATTGCACATAGTTTTTCCACTTGTTCTAAAGTTGTCATGAAAAATTCCCCCTTGGTTTTTGTTTAAATACTGCTTTGTGTGAGCTTTATGTTCGTTGTTTTCTACAATTGAGTATGTCTAAATTCTAATCAAAAAAACTTCAAGGAAAATTTGCCTTAAGTTAAAATTCTATTAAAATCCCAAAGCATTTCTATTGACAGATCGGTATTCTCTTTGTTGATTAACACTCATGACGAGACAGGAGGCTTTTTTCTAATGACAAATTTACTGTTTACTCCGACTACTTTCGCAGGCGTACAACTTCGTAACAAGATCGTGTATCCCCCAATTACGACTGGGTTTGCCGAATCGGATGGACAGGTCAGCGACCGAATGGTGGAGTATTATCGCCAGCGCGCCTCCGGAGGGGTGGGCTTGATTATTGTCGAACCAGGTGTTATTAACTTACAAGCGAAATTAAGTAAGTTTTCGGCAGGGGCTTGGGCTGACGCTCAAATTTCCGGGATGGCAAAGCTTGCTCAAACAATTAAAAATGAAGGTGCTCGAGCATTTCTGCAGTTATGCCATGCCGGCCCCAAAGCAAATCCCCGTGTTAATAGTGTTCAGCCATCCTCGGCTTCTGAAAAGCCTTTCATCTTCAAATACCCCACAATAAGTCTATCCCAAGATGAAATTCTTGGCGTAGTTCATGATTTTGTTATGGCGGCAACAAGGGCGAGGGAAGCAGGTTTTGACGGTGTGGAATTGCATGCAGCTCATTTTTACTTATTAAGTTCTTTTTTATCGCCGCTAATTAATACTCGGACCGATGATTACGGTGGGGACAACTTAAGACGGGCAAAGATTGTGCGAGAGACTATTCTAGCTATAAAAAAGAAGCTGGGTCAAGACTTCCCAGTGACAGTCCGTTATCATGGCTTCGAAGACGGGGAATATGGGATAAAGTATGAGGATGCAATTGAATTGGGTCAGGTTTTCGAGGCTGCTGGTGCTGATGGTCTACATATCTCAGCATATGGAGTATCTGAGCCTAATTTAGTAGGTATTGCGGCTTTGCCATCCAGCTGTATACCGTCTAAAGAACATCCTAATGCTCCGTTTGTTAGTCATGCTGGTCATATCAAACAATTTGTTAATCTTCCGATCATTGCAGTCGGTAAAATAACTAACCCATTGGACGCCGAACGAAGTCTTCGGGAGGGTAAGTGCGATCTGGTAGCAGTTGGCAGAGCAATCTTAGTCGATCCCCAGTGGCCTAATAAAATAGCTGCCGGTAGAAACGTTGTGCGCTGTATAGGTTGTAACGACTGTATTAACTCTCTGGCTAAAGGGGCCTTGAATTGCCGAGTTAACAGGACGTTATAACAGTAAGCCTTTAGGCTCAGCCTGTACCCAGCCCTTATAGGGCTAGAGCAAACCACCCGCTAAGCGGGTGGAAGTGATCCTCCGGTAATCTTATATCAAAAGGGGCGCCAAAAACTTCGCAAGGACTGTCTTTAAGGGCGTTGTAAAATTGAGCTATGAGCGCAGTAACAATTTTCTGGTGTTGTGTCGATGGAGCGGGAGTCATATTATAAGGAATTCCGTTAATGAGTTCCCACTGTTCTTCTTCCGACCAAGTTAGATAGTCTTTATAAGTGAATTTACGGTCAAGGTTCTGTTCAGGTTGGCTCATCAAGGATCATCTCCTAATAAAGTTGCTTAAAGAGTTCTATTTCTGTTCTTATCAAGTTCCACATTTTCCCTTAATTTATCATAACAAAGAGGTGACCTAGCGGCAAGGAAGAGTCTTTTTTGAGTAGAGAATCTTTTCCAAACTCCTATTGACAAAATTTATGAATTATTCTATCATAAGGGCAATTGAATACCTTATTTAATAGGTGCCCGCAAGGGATAATAGGGAACCAGGTTGTAATCCTGGACGGACCCACCACTGTAAGTAGATGTTGAAAATGTACATTTGCCACTGGGAAACTGGGAAGGCGTACATTCTAGTCTATAAGTCAGGAAACCTGCCTATGAAATATTGCAAAAGGACAAAGGTAAAGTTCTAGCTTATTAAAGCTGGAACTTTTTTTTATTCTATACTTTAGGAGTTGCTATGAAAAAGATTGAGAATAAAATTGCAAAAATTACAATTGAAAAACTCGTCTTTCCGCATGAAGAGAAACCTGCGCTTAAAAATATTGATTTTGAAATCAATCAGGGGGATTTTATTGTCATTACCGGGGGGGTAGCCTCTGGAAAATCGATTTTACTGCATTCCATCACAGGCGCTATCCCTCACTACCATAATGCGGAATTAACGGGAAGAGTCACAATCATGGGGCAAAACATTAAGGATATGCGCCTCAATAAAATGTCTGATTATGTGGGATATATGATGCAAGAACCCCAAAATCAAATTATCGGTTTGGATGTCTACGAGGATGTTGCATTCGGCCTCGGTAATCTGGAAATTCCCTTAAATGAAATTGATCAGAGGGTTAAAGACACCTTGGAATTTGTGGGGCTATCGGGCTATGAAAGTAGGCAAACTGCTTCTCTTTCAGGCGGTCAAGCCCAACGAGTCGTTTTGGCCAGCGTTTTAGCCCTCAACGCCCCTATTTTAATTCTTGACCAGCCAACCGCTGAGCTTGATCCCCAGGGCCGAAATGAGCTTTATAAGCGGTTAGGTCAATTGAATAAAACTCAGAATCTAACCATTGTTTTGGTTATGGATCGAATTGAAGAAGTCCTTAACTATGCCAACAGAGTCTTCTATATTCAATCAGGTGAAATTGTTAAACAGTATTCGCCAGAGGCATATTACAAGGAGCAAATCGAACATCGCAAAGAAAAGATAAAATACCTCACTTCTTTCAATTTGAATCATGTTAAGTCTAGTGAAATGATTGCGAAGATTACCGATGTCTCCTATCAGTACAAAAACGATTTGCTGGGTTGTGAAAACATTAATTTAGATATTTTTAAGGGGGACTTTTTAGCGATCATAGGTTTAAACGGCTCTGGAAAATCAACCTTAGCTAAACTGCTTATCGGTCTCTTAAACCCCTCTAAAGGTGAGATTAAAGTGTTTAACCAGCCTCTGAGTAAGAAAAAACTGGCAGAGATCCGGTCACGGGTGGGCTTTCTATTTCAAAACCCTGATTATCAGATCTTTGCAAGTACAGTAGAAGAAGAAGTTGGATTTTCACTGAAGCTAAGGGGCGATGTATTTGAAAAAATAGAACAGAAGATTGAGAAGTCATTGGAATTTGTGGGACTGCTGAAGTACAAGAAAATGCACCCTCATCGCTTAAGCCGTGGCCAGCGCCAGCTTTTGGCATTAGCCTCCATCCTCGTCAGTGACCCGGAATTCATTATTGCCGATGAACCTACTTCAGGACTTGACGAAAGCCAAGGGTATATGATCATGGATAAACTCTTTCATTTATCGAAAAATGGCAAAACAATCCTACTTATCACCCACGATCTGACCATGGCAAAAGACTATTCTAACAGGTTGGTTGCCCTGCATAATCACCGCATTCAACTAGATATTTCGACAAGAGAGCTTGATCAACATCTAGATACGCTTAAAGAGATTGGTCTGAATTTCCATAATCTTATTTCATTCAGGGAGGTTAAAGATGGGACTTTCAATGCTTGATCCCAGGACTAAGCTTGCCTGGTATGTTCTGATGATCTATTTTTCACTGATTAGTGGGACTGTAGTTCAGTTGTGTTTGGTTTTATTGGCAGGCATTATGGCCTCGCTAATCTTAACAGGTTCCTTGAAACAGTATAAGGTTGTGATTTTAATCTTGTTGTTCTTGGGACTTCAGATACTAATCGTGCAACTGATCTTTTGCCGGGAAGGGGTTCTAATCTACCAATGGGGAATTCTTAAAATATACAGTGAAGCTTTACCACTAGCGATCACTGGCTTCCTTAAGGCTAGCATTATTGTTTTTGCAAGTATGCAATTCTTCACCTCGGCCTCACCTCAAGAGTTTACGTTGATGCTTATGAAATTCAAAATACCTTACCGTTTTGCTATGTTAGTGGGACTAAGCGTCCGTTTCCTCCCACTTATGAAAGCTGAATATATATCCATAATCGATAGCCAACGTACCCGGGGCCTTAGAATGGAAAGCGCCTGGGACAATCTCAAAGGCATATTCCCAACCTTTCTACCTTTTTTATATCGATCCGTTCGACGCGCCACAGAAACTGCCCTGGCCATGGAGTTAAGGGGCTACGGACGAACTAAAACCCGTACCTTTACTTCAAATATAGCGCTTAAGCCTTACGACACCGTTTTAATCTCAGTGATGTTGTTGGTGATAATCATTAGCCTTACTGGCAAGATATTACCATTAATATAATTAGATGAATTTAGGAGGAGAATTTAAATGAACGAAAAAATCTTCAGAACTGACACGAAAGCACTAGTAGGCTCTGTCATCATAGGGATTGTAATGTTAATTATGATGCAGGTTACAGGACGTATTGATGCAATATTGGACCCAACCCTCTTACTGCTTAATGGTACTTGCTGGGCATTCTTTACAGGTCTGATTGTCTTAATGTACAGACAACCCGCGGGTATTATCGCTGGTGTAGTAGAAGCCGTAGTAGCCATGGCTACAGGCTATTCACCACTGGGTTTTTTCTTCTTATTTGCCAATGTTATTGGATCGATTGTCTACTCGCTAATTTCCAGTCGATTTTCTATGGAGAAATTAAGCCACCATATAATAGCAATGCTCGGGGCTGCAGTGACCGGCAACCTTTGCGTTATGGTAGGATTGATTTATGTCTTTCACCTTGACTGGAAGATCGCACTTTTATCTTCAAGCATAACCGCCTTCGTTGGAACAATAGTTGCAGGTATCCTGACAAAGAGTATCTACGGCTCCTTACAGAAATCAGCATTGCTTCAATAAAAAGTTGGCTAGGCGTATCTCCGAAGGAGGTTAAAAGCAACTATAATTGACATTTGCCACAGAAATGTAATAAACTAGGTTATACCTAAAAATGAGAGGATGGTTTTTTTGTTAAATGTGTCTGTAATGGTGATTTTCAACTAAATAGTTGAGAGAGGTTACTTTATAAAATGTGGGTTTTAAACCTGCTTTATTAAGTGTGCCTTTCTGAAAGCGCAACGTTTGCGCTTTTGGATAACGCCTTACAGATTACTTCCTACAATAACCATTTGAGTTATAGCAGTGTCAACCTTTGTCGATAAGGTCAACAAAGCTGACATTGAACTATGCGATTATTATCGTTTAGTTTTGTAGAGTGTAACAGGCATGTCCTGTTGCACTCTATTTATTTTTCTCAATAGCGTTATGTGATTTTATCCGTCAGTTAAAATCATTGCCCACAGGAGTATTCTGCGTATTTTTGGGAATTAAATGATCCTAAAAATAAGGTAATCTCTCTTGTGGGCATTTTCATTGTTATAAGGAGGATTTTTGATGAACGCAAACAATACACTGGAATTTAATATTATACTTGTAACTTTAGCCGAACACGCACTATCCCAAAAGGCAATGGAAAAATTGCTCTTACTAAGACCATTTTTAAGTGAGAGAGAGTGCAAATCCAAAATGCAGGAAACAACAGAGGCGCGCAAAATTTTAGAGGGTATAGGCACGCCGCCCCTGGCATCAATGAAAGAGCTTGATAAAATTTTGGATCTAACAGTGAAAGGCTCTATGCTGCCCCCTGAACAGCTCACAAGTATCTGTGGTTTTATTTCTTCATGCAAAAGAATGAAGAAATATCTTAAAAAGGCTGAAGCTTTCAATGCGGATATAGCGTTTTATGGTAATTCTTTCAGTCAGCTGGATCTGCTTTTTGAGGAAATTGAGCGCTGTATCAGAAATGAAGCGGTTGACGATGGTGCTTCTCCTGTCCTTCGAGATATACGCAGAAAAATAGAGAACACAAAATCTGCCGTGAAAATAAAGCTTGATGGTATACTTCGCAGTAAAAAGGAATGGTTCACAGATGGATATGTCACCATCCGTAATGGTCGGTTTGTATTGCCGGTTAAAAAGGGCTATAAAAATCAGTTAAGCGGAACAGTCATTGATACTTCAAGCACAGGCAGCACCTGTTTTATTGAGCCTACTGCAGTGAGAAAGCTGCAGGAGGAATTGGCGGTTTTACAAATTGATGAAGATAATGAGATTAGAAAAATATTATACACCCTTACCGTACTTGTTGAAGAGCATATTAATGAGTTGAGAATAAACAAGGACTGCATGGAAACATTGGACTTTATATTTGCCAAGGCAAAGCTGTCTATAGAGATGAAAGCAGTTCCTGTGTCCATTACAACGGAACGAAAAATCATCATAAAGCAGGGAAGACACCCTTTATTGAAGCCAGACCTATGCGTTCCTCTTGATTTTGAAATCCGAGGGGATCTGGGTGATGACGCCATTAACGGTGTTGTGATAACTGGGCCGAATACAGGCGGAAAAACCGTTGCCTTAAAAACCATTGGCTTACTGTCAATTATGGCACAAAGTGGACTTCATGTTCCTGTGTCGGATGGCAGCGTATTTTGTATGCACAACAGCATTTTCTGCGATATCGGTGATGGGCAAAGTATTTCCGAAAATCTATCCACTTTTTCATCCCATATCCAAAATATTGTAGCTATTCTAAAAGGCGTATCAAGCGAAAGCCTTGTTTTGCTTGATGAGTTAGGCTCCGGTACAGATCCTGCTGAGGGAATGGGACTGGCAATTGCAATTTTAGCTGAATTAAATCAGAGAGGCTGTCTTTTTGTTGCCACCACTCATTACCCAGAGATAAAGGATTTTGCCAAGAACACAAAAGGACTTATGAATGCACGAATGGAATTTGATCGCGAAAACTTACAGCCTTTATACAAGCTACAAATTGGTGAGGCCGGAGAAAGCTGTGCCTTATACATTGCACAAAGATTAGGATTTCCGGGGCATATGCTGAAGCGAGCACAAAAAGAAGCATATGGCGGTCGATCCTCTGTGTCAAGAGATATACCAACTATTCTGGTTGATGAGGATAATCCTAAGATAGATCCTGTTTCTAACAGCAAAATTCAAAAAGAAATTCCGAAGGAAAAATCACCCTCACGGAGCGAAAGCTTTAATATAGGCGACAGTGTAAGGGTTTACCCTCAAAAGTTGCTTGGTATTATTTACAAGAGGACCAATGAAAGAGGCGAGCTTGGAGTACAGATAAAAGATAAGAAGCAGCTTATTAATCACAAGCGGATTAAGCTTTTTATTCCTGCAAGCGAACTTTACCCTGAGGATTATGATTTTTCGATTATTTTTGATACTGTGGAAAACCGCAAGGCCAGACACCAACTAGAAAAAGGGCACGATGTAGTGATAGAATATGAGGAGGATTAGTTATGATTAATTTAATAGATTATGGTTTTATACCAACAATGACCAAGGAAGATACTAGCTTTATTCCGGCTAGAATAACGGCTGTGCATAAAGAACGGTATGAAATAGCCTGTGAATATGGGATAACCTATGCAAAGCCCAAGACAAGCATTTATTACGGTCGAGGAAATGAGACCTTTCCCACAACAGGTGATTTTGTTCTGATTCAATATAACAACAGTGGTGATAGTTTAATAACGAAAACCTTAGAGCGAAAATCGTTCTTTTCTAGAAGAGATCCAACTCCCGGACGTGGTGAGCAGGCTGTCGCTGCTAACTTTGATTATGTGTTCATCATGGCTTCCCTCAATATGGATTTAAATGTTAAACGAATTGAACGATATCTCACGCTTTCCTGGCAAAGCGGAGGGATTCCTATAATAATTCTAACTAAAGCTGATTTAGGGGAAGATTTTCCCGAACAGGTTCGAGCAATTGAAAAAATTGCTGCGGGCACAGCAGTCTATGCCATCAGTACAAAAACAGGCTATGGACTTTCCGGATTAAGTGCTTATCTTAAACCACGCAAAACCATGGTTTTGTTAGGCTCATCCGGGGTTGGAAAATCAAGCCTTGTTAATGCACTCGCGAGAAAGGAAATCATGACTGTGAATTCTATTCGTGAGGATGACTCTAAAGGTCGCCACACCACTACCCACCGTCAACTAATCATGCTAAACAGCGGTGTTATGATTATCGATACACCAGGTATGCGTGAGCTTGGTATGTGGGACGTCAGCGTTGGCTTGGGAGAAGCGTTTGGTGATGTCGAAAGATTTCTTGGTAGATGTAAGTTTTATGATTGCAAGCACAATAATGAACCTGGCTGTGCAATAAAATCAGTGCTTGTAAAGGGTGAGCTTCCACAGGAACGCTGGGATAGCTACCTGAAGCTTAAAAAGGAAGCTAAGTTTTCTGATGATAAAGCCGGCTACATCCGAGAAAAAATCGAGTGGCATAAATCTATTGCTAGATGTAGTAAACAACGCAAGAAAAATGGAGATTCCATGGGCAGAATGGGAAGATAATTGAGGAAGATTGTTTGCAGGGCCCACATCTTCCTCGGAAACGGATAAGCCAAAGAAGCGATCGGATGCAAGACTTAGAGGGCATACTTTTATCCCACTTGAATCAAGTAACTCGGCAATGAGATATGTAAGCAATTAAAAATAGTCGATTTTAAATCTCGAGTGTTAAAAACCCCAAGCTGGTAACTCAATATAGACAAATTTGACGCCCCTATGAGGGGCGTCAAATTGTCTAACCTTTTCCAAGCTCAAGCGATGTAAATTAGAATTTGTTCAGGAACTAGCTCTTCCCGTTGGTAAAATTAGAGGGTACTGCGAGATTGACTATTTGCGTTCCTTAAGTAGTTGATAATTCCCGCTTACACTCGCTTAATAATTCCTTATTTTTTTTATGTTTCAGGAATCCACCTACTCCTAGAAGCTCAGCATATTGAGCAAACTTCAAAAATCCTAAGTTAGTCCAAATATAGCCGAAATTATTAAATGATCCACCAGCTAGGAACTGTACATTCATAAACATTGCTATAAGAGCAAACCAGAATATCCGAAATCCTAGCAGCATTGATAGACCTACTAAAATTTCAAAAATTACAACTAAGGTATCAGTGACTCCTGGCATACCTAGAAAGATATTTTGTGCAACCCAAGAAAATCCTTTGTTAATGTAAAGTGGATCGAAACTAGAAACCTTTGGGCCTGCTATGTTAGTAACGAGACTTTCAATTTTCCCAGCCGAATTAAGTTTACCATCAGAAAACCAAACTAACTTGTGAGATGCGGATTCTACCCATGCCCATCCATAAATTAGTCTTGCTACAGTGAAGATGATTACTAAAAAGGCCACTTTCCGATCCTTAAATTGTGTTTTTACAGCTTCAAAATAAGACGACATAAAATCCCCTCCTCTAATATAATAATGGATTTTTTCTATCACAAGGTTAAATCTAAAGAGAATACAAGTTTATATAAACAAGTGTTGACTAGTACACTTGTTGACTTTCTCAATGTGCTGTAAATTACTAAATAAGTCTACCGGATTCGACAGTAAAATGTTATGGTATATAGGAGAAGTGCAATAATAATTGGTAAAGAATAATATTTATGTTATAATAATTATAAACTAGGATGAAATATAAGTAAAGAGAAATATTAACAGAAAGTATAGATAATTAGGTTTTAAATATAAAAAAAACACTGAGACACAATGGCTCAGGAGTTGGTGTATAAAGAAACTCTTTTCTTATAAACAATGCATGGGTTTCGTCCTTAAGACATGATAATATTAAAGTGCTAAAAAAATATTAAAGCTATGTCCCACAAGTATTTTTTCAAATCCACGCACTCGTTTTCCTTTAAGTGAATACCTTCATTGGACAGGAGTTGTTTTTGATCTGTCCATCCGGGAGTCAAACGACCTTGGTGGTTTACAACCCGATGGCAAGGGATGTTGAGGGAATCTGGGGAATTATGCAGTGCTTGCCCAACCATTCTTGAACGTCGTGGGTAACCCGATAACATGGCAATCATTCCATATGTGGCAACCTTGCCGAAGGGGATATCTTTAACAATCTCATAAACTTTATTCGAGAATTCTTTTCTGTCCATTCATTTCACCTAGCCAATCGTTTAATATCGGTATCTTTGCCACACTAAATTGATCAGGCAATAGTCAATTTTAATTACTCATGCTGTCCTACCCTGAATAATTGGTTGTTTCGTATCCATCATACATTAGACTTACTATATAGCAACCCTACCCGAGGGTTTTATATACTTTACTTTACTTTACTTTGGTAAAGATAGTTAAACATATATAAGTAAGAATATTGACATGTGCAGAATTTTGATAAGCTTGTTTGAGTGATAAGTATCAATCAAGTCACAAATTGGAGGAAAGACATGAATTGGAACTATGAAAAGGGACGTATTTATAGCACCGATGAAAAAGGCGAATTGTTGTGTGAGACTACTTTCATTCGCAAAGAAAATGGAGAGGTGAATATAGATCATACCTATGTTAATCCTGTTTTGAGAGGTCATGGGGTTGCTGGGCAGATGATGGAAGTAGTAGCTGAGTATTTTAGGAAAGAAGGATTTAAAGCTACGGCCACCTGTTCGTATGCCAATATCTGGCTAAGACGACATAAGAGGCAGTATCCGGACATCCTATCTAAGGATACCTTTGATCAAGCCGTGGCATGCAGGATTGACGGAAAGCATTAAATTAAGAAGTTCCTATAAGGGTAACAAAGCAAAAGAGTGACCAACCTGTGGTCACTCTTTTGCTTATCTCGATCTAATCCTTTACCTACATCAACTAGCGGCTTTTTAGGTTGAATGGATGCTAATGATACATCAAGACTTGTGAGGTTGGTGAAGCGTATATCCTGTGTGATATAATTAATTCAAGTGATACTTGAGTAATTAAATACGCTAGGAGTTCTGTCTATCATGAATTTAAATGAACTGAGGGAAATCCCGCTTTTAAGAGCTTTAAGCGATGAACAACTGGAAATCCTACAAGGCAATGCTCAGAAAAGAGATTATAAAAAGAATAAACGTATCTTTGAACCAGATAGCAAAGATAATTTCATCATGATTGTGCTGGAAGGTACAGTCCGGATTTATCTCGCCTATCCGGATGGAAAAGAATTTACCATCGCTTTTTTGGAACAAGGTGATATTTATAGCAGTCATTCAAAGACTTTCGCCGAAGCGAGAGAAGCTACCAAGATTTTGGCAATCAATGCTCAGGCTTTTCACCTTTTTATGCTTAATAATCCTACCATCCTCATTAGTATGGTTAAGGCTTTGGGAGATAGCTTAGGGAATACACTTCGTATCATTGAAAATCTGGCGTTCCTTGATATCGATAAACGTCTTGCTCGTTTTTTACTGGATGCAGCTAAGGAAAAAGGAGTTGTTGGACAAGAGGGCACGTTTATTAATCTAGGTTTATCGGTGGAGGATATTGCCCTTGCCGTTGGGAGTTCTCGGCAGACTGCTTCAATGCTCTTGAATCGATGGGAAAGAGATGGGGTTATCAGACGAAATCGCAAGACAGTGTTTTTGCTGGATTTGCTAAAGTTGCAAGAATTGGGAGGAAGAACAGAATAAATTAATATTGTCGAAAGAGTATGAAAACCGTCAGATATTTGATGGTTTTTTTATTTGTAATGCCCTAAGATGATTGTCAGAGAAGAGAAACTTTTTCGACAAGGAGAGGATAAGATGTCAAGACAAGTATTAATTACTGATCTTACTATGGATACTGGGGTACAGGAATTATTAGTAAAAGCTGAGCAGGAAAATATTGAGACAGCTTTTCAAAGGGCGAAGGAGCAAGAACCTCATTGTAAATTTGGGTTAACGGGTGTCTGCTGCCGCCGTTGTCTTCAAGGGCCCTGCCGAGTGACCTTTAATGGGAATAAAGGGGTAAAACGTGGAGTTTGTGGGGCTACAGCAGACCAGATTGTAGCGCGTAATTTACTGTCCCTGATTGTGGAAGGCACGACTCCCCACGTAGAACATGCTCGGGAAATACTCCACACCCTTTTAGAAGCTGCCGAAGGGAAAGCTCCCTATGAAATTAAGGGGAAAGAAAAACTTATCAGTATTGCCAAGAAACTGGGATTGACGGTTGATGGGGTAGAGTTAGATAAATTAGCCCAGGAGGTTGCTTTAATTGCTTTACAAGATTTTCAGCAACAATCCGGCGTTTCCCACTGGCTGCGTCTTAGGGCCCAAGATAAATCGATTGAAACTTGGGAAAAACTGAATATATTGCCCTCCAACGCTCACTTAGAAATAGCCAATGCCATCAATAAAACAGCTATGGGCTGTGAGAGCGATCCTGTTAGCCTTTTGCTGGGGATTATGAAAATGGGATTAGTCGAAGGATATGATGGATTGCATCTTTCTACAGATCTCCAGGATATTTTGTTTGGTACTCCACGGCTTGTCAAAACCCAATACAGGATGGGAGTAATTAAAGAGGATTATGTCAATATTGCCGTTCACGGTCATATTCCCATGGTCTCTGAAAAAGTTCTAGAGTGGAGCCGAAAATTAAATAATGAGGCCAAAGCATTAGGGGCTAAAGGAATTAACATTGTAGGGATTTGTTGCAGTGCCAATGAACTTTTAATGCGTCAAGGAGTTTCCGTAGCGACTAACTATGCAAGTCAGGAACTGGCGATTATTACCGGTGCCTTAGAGGCCATGGTCGTAGATGCTCAATGTATCATGCCTGGCCTGGCTCAAGTAGCAGATTGCTATCATACAGAACTCATTTCCACATTGCCAAATATTAAGATCGAAGGAGCAAGTCATGTAGACTGGACACCGGAAGAGGCGGATAAAATGGGAGAGGAGATTGTCCGTCGTGCTCTTGCCCACTATCCGGAGAGAGACCAATCTAAAGTCAAGATTCCAGCGGGTACCGTAGAAGCCTATGCAGGTTTTTCTGTTGAGCAGATTGTTGAGCTTTTGGCTACGTTAAATGGGGCAGACCCCTTACTCCCTCTGATAGAAGCCATCGCAAAAGGTGACATCTTAGGTGTCGTTGCTATTGTGGGATGCACAAATCCTAAAGTAAAACAAGACTGGGCTAATACGGAAGTGGCCAAAGAACTTATGAGGAATAATGTTTTAATCGTTGCTTCTGGATGTTCAGCTCACTCCTTAGGGAAAAATGGCTTACTGTCTCCCGCTGGATTGCAGTATTGCGGAGAAAAACTGGCCAATGTTCTGACAGCCATTGGGCAAGCAAACGGTTTGCCGGCTTTACCTCCGGCTCTTCATATGGGGAGTTGTGTTGATAATTCAAGAATTGACGATTTGCTGGTTGCTCTAGCGGATAGATTGGGTGTGGCTGTGAGAGAATTACCTGTGGCAGGCTCCAGTCCTGAAAATCATAGTCCCAAAGCCTTATCCATTGGAACCTTCTTTATTGCTCAGGGAGTGGATGTTCACATCGGGGTTAATGCACCAATTACAGGTTCCCCTCTTGTTGAACAAGCCCTTACAGCTAATAAAGGCGAGTTCCCCGTGACTACCGATGAGCTTTTCGGGGGAAAACTAATTTACGAAGCAGACCCCATTCAGGCTGCCCAAACAATGATTGCTCGTATTATTCAGAAACGTAAGGCTTTGGGACTTGTTTGCCCGGAAACCACGGAAAGTGCAGCAAAATAAGGAACACCCACTTATAAAAGAGGGAGTTTCAGGATTGATGAACTCATTAACAAATTGACGAAACAGACTAACGGGGCTCTCACTCCCACATGTAGAAGTGGGAGCCTACTATTGATAAAGTAAGGGGTGAGTATATGAGGGAAAAAAGCATTAAGATTGCGATCTCTGGTAAAGGTGGCGTGGGTAAAACGACGTTGTCATCACTATTATGCTATCTTTACGCTCGAGATGGACAGAGAGTTCTGGCGGTAGATGCTGACCCTGATGCCAATTTAGGAACGGCTCTAGGCTTTCCTCCAGAATTGTTGGCAAATCTAACCCCTATTTCTGAAGAGCGAAAACTTATCAAAGAACGTACCGGAGCAGAACCGGGTACGATTGGAGCCATTTACAGCCTTAATCCTCAGGTGGAGGACATTCCGGATACCTATGTTGCTGAATATCGGGGAATTAAACTTTTACGGATGGGGTCGATTACCCAAGGAGGAACGGGCTGTGCCTGCCCGGAAAATACCCTCTTAAAAAGTCTCTTGGATCATATTGTCCTGGAAAGAAATGAAATTGCTATTCTGGATATGGAAGCAGGACTTGAGCATTTTGGACGGGGGACTGCCAGGGGTGTGGATGCCTTTATTGTTGTGGTGGAACCTGGACGACGCAGTATTGAAACTGCCCATGCAATAGTAAAACTTGCCAATGACCTAGGGGTTCAAAATGTTTATGCCGTCGTTAACAAAGTGCATGAGGGGCAATTGGCTGAGCTTGAACAAGAGATTGACTTTCTGCCGATTTTAGGGCATTTTCCCTATGATCCCGTTGTTGTAGACGCTGATTTTCGTGGCAAAAACCTATTTGATCTAAGCGAAAGCTTTGTTCAAGAAGCTGAAAAGATAAAAGAGAAAATTGATTCGTTGCTTAGGTAGAAAACCAACCTTAAAAGAATAGGCCTCCTTCTGTAGACTTTCAACAGCTGCAGGAGGGGGTTTTGCTATTACAGTCCCGATCAAAGAAGTGGGGTATGAACAATAGGTGGGAGAAATGAGTGTCAAATCCAATTATCTACTTGTAAAATGGTTGTAACTTATAAGCACACAACGAGGTTATTATATGCAGGAATATTTTTTGAAATATGTTCTGGATCATGATCCCTAAGAAATACTAATAAAGGGATCAGGGATAGACAGCACCAGCTAGGTTGAACCTGCTATGAGATTGTTTTTTATTTTTCTTTGTGGTATTATCCCATCTAAGGTTAAATCTACTGAACGATTTAAGGACATTTCCTTCAATAGTTCAGATTGCTTGTATTAACAATCCAGTGGTAACGTCGGTTATGAGGGTGTGCTTTTTATATAACAACCATAGGAAAGATCTTTTAGGGGGATTATAATGGATAATAATGATATATTAATTAGATTAAGATACGCATTAAATATAAGAGATATAGATATGGTAAAGATATTTAAACTTGGTGACGTTGAACTAACAGTAGAAGAAGTGAGGAAATTGCTCATTAAATCGAAAGACACTTACCGTTACAATAATGCAGTTGACGATTATGACGAAATAGAAGAAAAAGAAGAGAATATTAAATGCAATAACAGGATGCTAGAGTCATTTTTAAATGGCTTAATAATATTTAAAAGAGGGAAACAAGATCCCAAACCAGGGCAACCAGAAATACCAGTACTAAAAAATAGTGAAAATCCTAATAATATATTGCTTAAGAAATTGAAAATAGCGCTATCACTAACAAGTGATGATGTGATTGATATATTAAAGGAGACTGGAGTTATTCTGACAAAAGGAGAATTAAGCGCACTATTAAGAAAAGAGGGCCATAAGCATTATAAAGAGTGTGGTGATAAATACGCTAGAAATTTTATAAAAGGATTAGCTATAAAAAACAGGGGATAGGGATTAAACAACGAGCCCATAGAGTAAGAGAGGACCGAAATAAAGAGTGGTCAAGGATTCATAATCCTCGACCACTCTTTATTTCGGTCCGATTTTCATGCTAACACATTTTAGGTCAATGCATGTTTCGGATTGACCTAAAGGACAGTGACTTTTATGATTTACTCGTGCATAAGTCAACATCTTTGGACATTTTGAAGGGGATAGACTAATATGTAGGGTAGTGAATATTTTGAAAATAGCTTCAGAGAAACGGAAATTATTGCAAGAATCGGTAGCGATGACTTTTTAGCAATTTTATAGAGAGAGATGAGCTTATGGCAAAAAGAGAAGAGACGACAGTAATTCTGGCATACATAGCGGTTTGCATCTTATGGGGGTCGACGTTTCTGGCGATTAGAATTGGAGTAAGTGACTTTCCGCCAGCGTTATTCGCAGGTATAAGGTTCTTGATTGCAGGGTCTTTGGTGTTATTCTATGCTTATTATAAAGGGCACAAGTTTCCTGGAGATTTTACAGACGTACGGAGACAGGCAATTGTTGGTTTATTTCTGCTGGGTGGTAACGGGCTCGTTGTTTGGGCGGAACAATGGGTTTATTCAGGTGTTGCAGCACTTCTTTTTGCGGTTGTCCCAATGTTCAATGCGATTCTAGAGCGATTCCTGCCCAATGGTCCAAGGATAGGTCTGAAGGGGTGGCTCGGGTTATTCCTAGGGTTTTTCGGGGTTGCTCTTTTGGTCTTGACGAGTTCTGATACGAAAATAATTGATGTTTCAGGCGGAATAATACTTTTGCTGGGAGCTCTTTCATGGTCACTAGGCTCCGTTTATTCGAAAACATTTAAGGCACCGGGAACCATGATTGTCAATATTGGTTTGCAAATGTTCGCTGGCGGGATTGGTTTGACCATCGTAGGGCTCTTTATGGGAGAGGCAAATAATATCCATCTAACCAGCAAAGGTCTTGGAGCACTGGCCTATTTGATCGTGTTCGGTTCTCTCCTTGGTTACAGTTCCTATATCTATATCTTACAAAAATGGCCGGCCTCAAAAGCCGGCACTTATGCTTACGTTAATCCAGTTGTCGGAGTTATCTTAGGCGCGGTGATTCTAGGCGAGCCAGTCTCACCGAAGGTGTTCATTTCCGCGGTCGTAATTTTAGGCGGGGTTGCATTAGTTCAGTTTTCGAAAACAAACAGGAATGCTGAACAGGAGTCATCTTTAAGGAGTTTAGCAAAATGATTAATTCGACGGTTGATTTCTATAACAAAAACGCCCAAGAATTTTATAAGAATACAGTAAATGTGGATATGAGCGAACACTACAGAAGATTTGAGGAATACCTGCTTCCTGAGAGCCGTATTCTAGATGCGGGCTGTGGCTCGGGCAGAGACAGTCTATATTTTCTCAATAAAGGATACAATGTACGTGCCTTTGATGCGTCGGCGGAAATGGTAAGATTGAGCTCTGAACTAACTGGATTGTCTGTCCAGCAGGCTAAATTTGAAGATGTCAAGTTCGATGTTATGTTTAATGGCATATGGGCTTCAGCATCCCTCTTGCATGTTGACAGAGGATTGATCATAGACACACTGCAAAAGCTAGCCACTATGCTTAGCGAGGAAGGTGTACTTTTTATGTCCTTTAAGTATGGCGACAAAGTTTATGAAAAGGACGACAGAATATTTAATTGCTATGATGAAAGATCCTTTAGTAAAATGTTATCTGCCATTCCAAGGCTGACAATTCTTGAATTATATAAAACAGCTGATGTAAGAGAAGAAAAAATCAATGAATATTGGCTTAGTGCTATTGTTAAGAAAGGCTAAGTAATGTGAGGTGCGATTAATGCACGAGGGACGGTTCTTAGTTCCATTGATGGAATTGAGAACCGTCCCGGTCTTCCGAATGTGTTCCGTACATGAAAGGAATCGTCTTAACCATAGGAGGTGGTGAGGCTCTGTTACTAATCAATTGCGTACAAGTCTATGATTTAAGGATGACTTCGACTGACTTCTCCATCGCGAAGGTCGGAATAAATTCATACCGTCCATAATTACGAAAGAATATACTCCAAAAGTTCTTTCACTTCCTTTGGGAGTAATTTTCCCGTGCCATTACATTCTTTACAAATGTAGAAGATGGGTTCAGCCAGTTCTTCGTTAGACTTTAAAATTTGAAATGAAACCTCAAGATCATTGCACATATTCCAGAGAGGATACCATGCTGGGTTCACGGTTCTGCCAAGGCCACTGCACTTTGGACATTTTTTATTAAGAATATCACGGTCAATCATTAGTTCAACCCCCCTCTATCAATATCTTTAATAGCATCATATTCAACACTTATATAAAAAGAAATGATTTTGTTATTGTATTATTTAATCAGCGTTAAGTGGCAGTAAGTCCTTTGCGGTGGAGATGTGTGTTGAATACCACACTTAAAAGTGCCAAGTGGAGTAAGTAATTTTACCGCGTTTTAACAGTAACAATACGAGATATGAACTATATAATAAGATATGAACGTTGCAACTAGCATACTTACCCGATAGAGCTCGAAACCCTTACTTTCAAAATACGTGGAGTTATGAGCAGGCTTGCCAATGGTCTGGATAGAGACATAGTGCACCTAAATGTATACAAGTATATTACAAATTATGACAAACATTTCGCTTTATATGTAATCCTTCTTAGGTTACAATAATGTAGTGACACTCTATATTGAATATTCAGAACATTAAGATATCAGGAGGGATAGTATGACTGCACAGGAAAAGTGTATAATTGAAACAATACTTGCCGATGTTGGGTTGGAACCTTTATACGTCGGGGAGAATAATGATGAATCACAAAAAAAGCAAAGATGATGCAGGGCAGCCTTAGCTGTCCTGTTTTTTTGACCATTTATCAATTACCTTCCCAGTTCCGTTGCATAGCCTTGTGTTTAATAAGGCTTCTCCAGTTGGCTGGGACTTGGGAAACTTGCTATTTAATCCCGAGTGAGGCAAAATAAGTTAAGAAATTTCTCCAAGATATATTGGTGGTGAAGTAACATGATCGGATCATTAAGGATGTATGGGGTGTTTACTCGTAAATCCTTTCAAAGGGCAGCGGCGTATCGCTTTGATGCTTGGACGAGAATTCTGGGAAATGTAATTATGCTCTGTATGTGGGGGTTTATTTGGTATGCGCTTTATCAGGGAAGAGGGTCGGTAGAAAGTGTCACCTTCCATTCGATGTTGAGCTATATCTTAGTAAGCCAAGCTCTTCAGGGAATCCATGGTGCAGGGACTCCTCTGTGGGAGATTCAAGAACGGGTGCGTACAGGGGATATTGCTATCGAGATGCTCAGACCCTATGATTATCCTCTGCGTATGCTCTTTACCGATTTCGGGAGTATATTCTTTTATTTTCTTACAGCCGTGTTACCTCTTTATACGATAATTTTTCTTATCTTAAGCCCCGTATTGCCGACTACGTTTTTACAGTGGGGCTTATTTATCCTTTCTGCAACTCTAGGTTATTTTATCCGCTACTGTATCGAGCTGACCTTCGGTCTGTTTACTTTTTGGTTGGTCGAAACCGGAGGCGTAGAGGATATCTTCTATTTCTCAATCTCTTTGTTTTCAGGTTCAGTGGTTCCTCTGTGGTTTTTCCCGGATTGGCTCGAACAAGTGGCTCGTTACTTACCCTTTCAAGGAATTTACTATGTGCCAAATTCCATCTTTGTAGGACAATTAAGTGGGCATGCTCTGCTGATGGCCCTCTTTACCCAGATCGGCTGGTTAGTTTTATGTTTTGCGATACTTCGTTATGTCTGGGCTAAGGCATCCATGAAAATTGTTATTCAGGGAGGGTAGTTTATGCTTCAGAATTGGCTAAGAGGAATGAAAATGTATTTTTATATGATTGGGGTTAGCATTCGAACCCAGCTTCAATATCGTTATGCCTTCGTCATGAATATTCTAGGTTGGGCCATGACCTATGCAGGGACTGCCATTACGATGTGGGTTTTGCTCTATTCCTTTGGGGCCATCGAGGGCTGGAGTTTCTGGGAACTCCTCTTTTTGTTTGCCCTTTCGGTGTTATCTTGGGGAGTTTGTGTCGTTTTTTTCTTTCATTTTCGAATGCTGGATCAATTCATTGTTCAAGGGACCTTTGATCGATTTTTGGTTAGGCCAATCCATCCCTTTTTTCATTTTATGGCTATGAAATTTGACGTAGGTGCCTTTGGTCAATTTCTCTTTAGTATCATTGCGGTGGCGATGGCCTACAACCAGTTGGATCTTCACTGGAACGTCTGGCAATGGTTTGTTTTCCTTGGGGCAGTGATTGGAGGGACTCTCATTCAAGGAGGCCTGTTAATTGTGATATCGGCAATGGCCTTTTGGACCACTCGCTCGGAGCGTCTTTACTGGGTCATTATGTGGCCAGCTAAAAGCCTCATGAACTATCCACTTTCCATCTATCCGCGGGTCGTGCAGGTACTGGTGACCTTCGTTCTTCCCTTTGCCTTTGTCAACTATCTGCCGGCTCTTCTTTTATTGGGGAAAACAAGGGGTATCTATTCGCCCTACTGGGGATTCTTCAGTAGTTTGGTGGGAGCTGTTTTCTTCTGGCTCTGTTTTCAACTTTGGATGTTGGGGTTAAATCGCTATAAAAGTGCTGGTTCATAAGGATAGATTTATAGGGTTAGGGAGGACATCATATCTCATGAGTTTAATTGAAGTTAACCATCTCTCCAAGGAATTTCAAATTGCTAAACGCCAAGAGGGAATATATGGAGCTCTACGGAGCCTGTTTCACAGAGAATACACGACTAAACTGGCTGTTCAAGATATTTCCTTTGCAGTGAGCAAAGGGGAGATTGTCGGGTACATCGGTCCAAACGGAGCTGGCAAGTCCACAACTATTAAGATGCTGACAGGGATTCTCGTGCCGACTTCCGGCGATATCCTAGTCAATGGGTTGATACCCTTTAAGGAACGCCAAAAAAACGCGCGGCAAATCGGGGTGGTCTTTGGGCAGAGAACGCAACTTTGGTGGGATTTACCGACTATTGAATCCTTTGAACTCTTACGGCAGGTATTTCAAATTCCTAATGAGCAGTACCGGAAAAATATGGCCCGGTTTTCGGACATCTTAGGGCTGGAGGAGTTTCTTCAAACACCTGTCCGGCAATTGTCACTGGGTCAAAGAATGCGGGCAGACATCGCTGCTTCCTTACTCCATGATCCTGCGATTCTATTTCTCGATGAGCCGACGATTGGCTTAGATGTGGTGGCTAAGGAACGAATGCGGAGTTTTATCCGGGAAATTAACCAGGAGAGAGGGGTTACTGTCATTCTCACGACCCATGACATGTCGGATATCGAAAAGCTTTGTCAGCGAATGATTTTAATTGATCATGGCCGTGTAATGTATGATGGAGAATTAGCAAAGATCAAAGACCGGTTTGGTAAGGAGCGCGTTTTGATCATTGATCTAGAAGAGGATACAAACGGTTTTTCTGTCAATGGGGCAGAAGTGATCAAACAAGAAGGAAAGCGTAAATGGTTGCAGTTTAACCGTGACGTGATGAGTGCATCTCAATTAATTAGCCAGATCTCAGAGCTCTACGAGATCAAGGATTTATCCATCCAAGACCCAGAGATCGAGGTTATGATTCGAAATATTTATGAAAGTGGACTCAATGAAGTTGCCTTAATGTAACAGGTGCGTATAAAGGTAGTAGAAAAATCTTTTTACTGTATATACTACAAGTATCTATTTTTTGTTGCTAGATATTACACAGAAAGTTAAGGGAATCCTATGAATGACTTAAAGTTTAAAGCTTTTGCAGTGACAAATGAAATCGATCTTAATAAGATTGCCGTAGAATGCAACATCAGGAAAAAATATACATGGGAGGAGCCTCTGCTCCTCCAGGACGAAGTTCTTGGCATAATTATTGGAGAGGAACCCGAGGAAGAAGAGAAGATCCTAGTTTTTTCTTTTGGGAGTATTGTTTTTATTAACTCGACCAAACAGCATACAGAAATATTGATGCGCTATCTAAAAGGTATAAAGTCAGATATCGATATCGCACGTTATGACAGGTTTCAGGAAGACTATATACTTCATCCCGTTGAAGGCGAAGAAATTGAGTTTACAGACCGCTATGTTCAGATTCCAAATATGGCGTTGTTTCACCCACAGCTGATTTCAATGGTGATTGCTAAATCTGTGGCGCTTGAGAGGATAGAAGAAAAGCTGGGCAAAATTCTGGATGATCTTGAAAGCAAAATTGATAATTTGGAAAAGGGCAAATTAAATATTGGAAACAAAGAACTTGCCAAGACAACTTCGAGGGTTGTCCGGCATGAATACAATACCATTGCGTATATCATGATTCTTGACAAACCCGACATTACTTGGATTAATAGTGATGCAGCAGATTTTTACGAAAAGATGTCAGAGTTTTTCGAGCTAAATGACCGGTATGAGGTGATAAAAAGCAAGACTGAAATCTTGAAGAGTATTATTGACGGGTTGGCATCCATAAGCCATTCAATACGCGGATTGTTTGTTGAGTGGGTGATTGTTCTGTTGATTGTCATTGAAGTTGTGCTTATGGTGTTTGATTTAATTAGGTGAATACAGGTGTAGATATGGATAAAGTAATTCTTAATACTTACAAAGTAGCAACAAGACTTCCGCTTGCGCAGATAGCCTTATTTATTAGATTAAGGCAGGACGTAGGGTGGAAGGAATATATTAAATTCGACAGCGCAGATATTGAAAAGATCCTAAAATATGCTTCGGAAAACAAGGCAGTGTACTTATACAAATATGGGTGTATTACCTTTATAAACTTCAATCAAGATGAGATCGCTATTTTTCTTGAATATTTGAGGACGCTGTTCGTTGATTTAGATTATGAATTGCTATCTAAATTTAATGAGAACCATGAGATGGTCCTTTCAAGAGAAGCGTATGTAAACCTGTGGGAAGGCGATGAGGTAAAATTCCCTTATCAGCAGTACGTGGATGATATAGCTGCGACGGTTTTAGCAAAATCCACCGAACTTTACAAGATTGAAACCGAGCTTTCAGAGGTTTTAGATGAGGCGGGTACTTTCATAATGCAACTAAATAAGGGGCATCTAAGCGCAAATAGCAAAAAGGTAGCTTCAACTCTTGCCAAAAGCATCCGGTTTAAGTACAGAAGCATTGAAAGTATAAGGCTTCTTGACAGACCCTCTGAGTTTAAAAAAACCATTGAATCAAGACAAATATTTGATAAACTGAGTGAGTATTTTGAGCTCAATGAAAGATATACCGCTTTATCAAATCAGATGGATATTTTAGACTCGATTACTGGAGATTATTTAAGCTTTGGAAGCAAACAATCTGAAAGAAGACTTCTGTTATTTGAAATATTACTTCTTGCCAGCTTTCCGCTTCTGCACATCCTGTCTTGATAGTTCGCGTTTTCCCTTTTCATGACTAAAAATCTAGTTTTTGTCCACTATGAATTATAGCCTTCTTGAATAGATTCTTACATATATTTAACTGAACATGTAATTGAGCTGTGATCTTCCGCAATCCGCCTCTACAGGGACTGCCATCGCAGGAGTTGCAAATATATCCCACTACTTATATAAAGATTTGCAAGTTATAATTGGGGCTATTAAGTTAACAGAACTTCTTTTTGTCATTTGCATTACGGGCTTGCGCAAGGGGGAAATCATTTGATTAGATTTTTCTGGCTAACCTGTGGACTTTTATCGTTAACCATAGGCTTTATTGGCATTTTTCTTCCTTTAATTCCAACAGTACCTTTGGTTTTGTTTTCAGCAATAGCTTTTGCGAAAAGCTCACAGTTCCTTCATGATTGGTTAGTTAATCACAAATTTTTCGGTGTTATCATTAAAGATTGGCAACACAACAGGAAGATCCCTATTAGAGCTAAGATTTTCGGTGCAATGGCAATGATTATTTCCATTACAATTTCTATAGTTTACTTGAGCAGATAGCTGAATACCTAACTACACTGAGAATACATACCATGATCCCGACGTCCTAGATTTAGACTTCTTTAACGAATGCGAATGTCTCATAACTGAGGCATTCGTTTTGATTAGGGCAGGACTTATTAAGATAAGAAAATTGACGAATTAAGTACTAAAAATAGAAGAAAAAATAAGATTCATAGTTTATTTTCTTCCAGACAAATTATAAACATGCTACACTAAGAGGAAACACTACTATACATATGGTTATTAAAGAGTATGAGGATTAACTAACGTCGGATGGGGGACAAATGTTGAAGAAAAGCTCAATTCCTTGGTGGATGCGCCTTAAAGTTCATTTTCTTTTATTTGGAATTACCATGTCCATTCTTCCGCTGTTCCTTCTTGGAAATTTGGGTTTTACCTCTGTACGACAAAATCTACAAATAAATATTCATGAACAAGATTTTGAGCATGTGACAGTGATTGCCAATCAAATACGCGACTTCGTCAAAAATCTCGAGGACAGTTTAACCCTTACGAAGGAAGCGAGTTCCTACGCACTTGTCGGGAAAGATGAAACATCACGTCAGATTATTTTAGAAATACTTTTGCAAAAAGACTCTTTTATCGAAGAAATTAAGATTGCCGATGAGAATTTTAACATTATCGATCAGATCACTCGCCAAGGGGGAATTCCTTCTGCTACTACTCCTGGAGCAAAAATTGAAAATCCAATCTCCATGGAAAAACCCTCAGCTATTAGCGAAGTGTTCTTCACGAGTGACAGGCACCCGGAGATTTATTTGACGGTAGCAGTTCAAGACCCCATGACAAAGGATCGAATTGGATATTTGCAAGCTAAAGTTGACTTACAGAGGATCATCAGCAGATATGTTAATAACCGGTTGGATGAAGGAGAGTACGTATTTTTAATTGACCAAGCAGGAAACTTGATAGGGCATACTGACTCCAAGCTTGTTTTAGATCATGAGGAAATTCATGAAGATTCTGCAGTTCAAAGTTTTCTGGAGGGAGAGGATTTTTCCCAAGGAAGTGAATATAAGAATCTGGATGGTGTTTCAGTTATTGGGGCGTTTACTTCCGTGGACACTCCGAATTGGGCAGTATTTATTGAACAGCCAGCCCGAGAAGCAAATAAACCAATTTTAGATTTTGCTTTTCGGCTCATCATGATTGCCATCTTAATCATGGCCTTAGTCATGATTTTAAGTATTGCTTTTGGTCTGAAAGTAGTTCATCCAATTGAAAACCTTGAAGATCAAGTTAGACAAATTATTTCAAAGGGAGACTTAGAATCCCATATTCCAATTGAGAGTTGGGATGAAATCGGGAGATTAGTTAAATCCTTTAATCAGCTGTTAAATTCATTGGATCAAAAGAATGAAAATCTAAAAGATGAGAAGGCACTGTTGACTACCGTCGTCGATGGGGTTGGCGCTGGCATGGTTCTTTTAAATCCTGATAAAAAGATTATTTGGTGGAATACGAAATTTGCTGAATGGTTTGGACATCATTTAGAGAATCTCCCTTGTGATCAAGTTGTTAAAGGAGAAAGCATGGAGGGCGTTTACCACGAAAATGCCCGTAATATATGTTCTGTTTTTGTGAACCAAGAACGCAGACATTTCCGTCAAACGTTTTATGAGTTGTCGCCTGATAATCCAGAGAGTGCGGCTTACCTGTTACTGCTTGACGATATTACTCAAGAGGTGGAAATGGAAGCACGTATGATTGAGACGGATAAAATGGCTGCCATTGGACTATTGGCTTCAGGAGTGGCTCATGAAATTAACAATCCATTAGCAATCGTTGCGGCTCATAGTGAAGACTTACTGGACCGCTTGAATGAGGAAGAGCCGGGGCCGACTCGAGAGGAAATCAAGTCTGGCTTTAGAATCGTCTTGGGGCAAATCGTCAGATGTAAACAGATTACGGATCGTTTACTTGGTTTTGCCCGTCAGCGCATCAATGGAAGTGACCTTATCGAAATTGGTGCAGTCAGTTTACATACACTTGGACTTTTAGAACACAAGACAAAACAAAAGCAGATTAAAATCGAGCTCCAAATGGAAAATAGTCTCTTTATCATAGGTAATGAAAATGAGTGGCAACAAGTGGTTCTCAATCTGATCAACAATGCTTTGGATGCCTCCTCTGATGGCAAAGTGATCGAAGTTAAAGGATACCGCGAAGGGGAGAAGATTCATTTTATGGTAAAGGATTATGGGGAAGGCATTCCTCAAGCCAACCTGAAGAAGGCATTCGACCCGTTTTTCACAACCAAGTCCGTAGGGCAAGGAACAGGTTTGGGGTTATATGTAAGTTACGGAATTGTGCAGAAGATGCAAGGCGAGATGGCCTTAGATAGTACGGAAGGTCAAGGAACATGTGTGAAGATAACCTTGCCTCTCCATAAAGGAGGATTAAAGTAATGAAGCACTGTCAAAGGATTCTAATCTTAGACGATGAGGAAGCTTTGCGCGCGATTATTGCGCAGCGTTTAAAGCGTAGAGGTTATGAAATACTAGAAGCAGGTACTGCCGAAGAAGGGTTATCCCTTCTCAAAGATACTTTAATCGATGCTGTCTTGTTGGATATCAAACTGCCGGACGGTGACGGGCTTATCCTTTTGCCAGAGATTAAACAATTACAACCGGATCTCCAAGTCGTCATGTTAACTGGAAATGGTACGATCGAGTCAGCCATTGAAGCTATGAAACTTGGCGCGTATGATTACCTTACCAAACCGTGTAACTTGTCTGAGCTTGAAATTACGTTGCAAAAAGCTCTGGAGAAACAGAAACTATTGCTGGAAAATACAGGGCTCAGGCAGGTAGTGAACCGTCAAACGCCAGAACTTAAAATTATAGCCGAAAGTGCACCCATGGTGGCGCTTCTAGAGATGACCCGTAAAGTAGCTCAAACAGATGCATCGGTCCTCATACAAGGAGAGAGCGGCGTGGGTAAGGAGTTGATTGCCCAAGCAATCCACCATTGCAGCTCTCGGTTTAATCACCCTTGCGTTCCTGTAAACGCAGGCGCAATTCCAGAAACTTTAATAGAGAGTGAGCTTTTTGGGCACGAAAAAGGCTCCTTTACTGGAGCTGGGTCTCAGAAAATCGGATTAGTCGAAATGGCCGATAATGGCACTCTCTTTCTTGATGAAATCGGTGAAATGCCCTTGTCTATTCAAGTGAAGCTTCTCAGATTTCTAGAATGCGGAGAATTCCGGCGCGTTGGAGATACCCGACTCCGGCAGGTAGATGTTCGGATTGTCGCAGCAACCAATAGAGATCTTCAACAGGAAATAATTCACGGAAGATTTCGTGAAGATTTGTTTTATCGCTTAAATGGCTTAACCTTAATCGTCCCCCCTCTACGCGAACGGCGAGATGATATCCTTCCTCTTGTAGAGCAATTCCTTGAAAACCAGAACAACAAGAAATTGCTTCATAAGGATTATATTTTATTACCGGAAACGAGGGAGCAATTGCTAAATTATGATTTTCCGGGTAATGTTCGTGAGCTCTTCCATCTCATCGAACGCGGACAAATCTTATCAATCGGTGGAAGGATCAAACCTAAGGATATTTGGGGAAACTCAGAGCAAGTCGTGAAAAAATTTCACTCTTCCGATTCAGAAGAAGGATTCTTAGATATATTTCGTGACAATCGATGTCTATCCTTAGAAGAGGTTGAAAAGCACTACATTCTAGCTACTCTTAAAAGAGTGAAGGGCAATAAGTCACAAGCTGCAAACTGTTTAGGAATCAGTGTGAGGAATCTGTATCGAAAGTTACAGAGTTATGGGGTGGTTGAATAATGGGCTATGTATCCTCTGCAAAAAAATCAACGACTCCTTCCGAGGGCTGGTCCGACCTTTGGAAACAGGAAGATTATTGGGCTGTGTGGCTTGGACTAACGATCGTAGTGTTAGCAATCGTGTTCTGGAGTAATGGGATTAACTTTATGAATTGGATTGTGCTAAAGATTCCGAGCTATAGTTACTATAGCACTGCCATAAGTTACGTCAGCAGCCATATGACTACTCTCTTAACACTCTATTTGTTTTTTCTTATTTTATTTTCAATCGCGGTAAAGGCACTGACTGGAGATGTTAAACGGTTTTTAGTGGGATTCACATTTCTTTTCTTATTGAGTGTTCTTGTTTCGGTTTGGGGTTCTTGGGATGTCATGAAACGATATAACATTGAAACCCCACTTCTCGCACTCGTCGTAGGACTCGTAATTAGTAACCTTTTTAAAATTCCATATTGGCTAAGCACCGCACTCCAGACCCAATTTTACATTAAGCTGGGAATTGTGTTAATGGGCGCTTCCTTACCCTTTACTTTAATTGTCAAAGCCGGTACGACTGCTTTCGCCCAAGCGACAATTATAGCCCTGGCGACTTTCCTCACCATTTACTGGACAGGAACACGGATTTTAGCGCTTGATAAACGCTTTGCTGCTACTCTGGCGGCTGGTGGTTCGATTTGCGGAGTTTCTGCTTCAATTGCCATTGGCGGTGCTGTTAAAGCAGAGAAGCAACACGTATCAATTGCAATTTCTATGGTTATTCTTTGGTCCATCATCATGATTTTTATCCTACCCTTAGCGATTAAAGCATTGAATATTCCACCCGGTCCTGCGGGTGCTTGGATTGGCACGGCAGAATTTGCCGATGCTCCTGGTATGGCTGCAGCAGCAGCTATAAATGAACAGGCAATCAAAACGTTTACCCTGATGAAAGTTGTAGGTCGTGACATGTTCATTGGAATCTGGTGTTTTATCATGGCTTTTACTTCGGTCACAAGATGGGAGAAAAGGTATGTCGGCACCAAACCGGATGCACTTGATGTCTGGATACGCTTTCCGAAATTCGTTATAGGGTTCTTTGTCGCCTCAATTATCATAACTTTCTTAGCTGCTTCTCCGAATGTAGTGACTTCCAAAGCGCTCGATAATAAAATCATTAATCCGATTATAGAATTAAGAAATTGGGCCTTCATCTTTACCTTTCTCTCGATTGGCCTAACCAGTCGCTTGAAGGACCTTGCTTCAGTCGGTTGGAAGCCGTTTGCAGCTTTTACTGCAGGAGTATTGGTAAATATTCCACTTGGATATCTTTTATCGGTTGTAATTATGGGCAACTATTGGATCACAGTCAAGTAAACGTTGCTGGACATAACTCCGTCCCATAAAGAAAACTTTGCTGGCACCAAGCCTTAGCGAAGGTGGTCCCTTCTCGCCATCACGACACCTTGCTATTCATGGCGATGTACTAACCTCGAACATCCTTGTTCGAGTCTTGGCTGCAGAGACACTCGGCCGTCCTTGGCCAGTGGCCTCCTAGTGCACTTAGGCTTCCAGAAAGTAATCATTTCTGACAGGTACAGTCAGTTTATACTTTCTGACTAGTACGAGAAAAGCCACCTTTGCAGGTGGCTTTTAGATTATTTAGGACCAATATAGATGGGGCATTTTACTTTTTTAGCTAAAGAATGGAGATTATACCTAAGACCTGCAGTAGCAGCTGGTGCGGTTACATGTGGGTTCGGCAAAACCAGTATAGCGGTTTCATTCTCAACGGTCAGTTCCCCAATGAGTTTTTCTGTTTTACCGATTTTTAACTCTGTTTCCACTTGTCCACCATTTCCCTTGACCTTTTCTGCAACCTCAGCCAGTACCTCTTCTGAGTGTTTATGAAGACCGTCTTCAAACCAGTGGTAGAATCGCATCCGAGTTGAGGAAGTGTTTATCCATTCATCGCCTAAGAAATTTTTCCACCCTTCATCCAAAATGAAGACTGCCCTTAAAGGTAGCTTTAGCGACAGAGACATCTCGGTTGCCATTTGACCAGCTGCATCCGCCGAAGGCGAACCGTCGGTAATAAATAGAATTTGACCGTTCATTTGGAAACCTTCTTTCTGATGTTTAGAGAATTAAAATTACTATCATAACGAATGCTGCACCAAAAATAGCAAATAGATCCTCATGTTTATCATTACTAAATAATGATAATTGCTTCTCTTCTTTTTTTTCAGACATGTATCGTTACCTCCTTAATATTACCTCTCAATAAAACTTTTATTAAAACAACCATAGAACAACGATTAAGGAAAGTGCAGCTTTCATGAAACCTGCAACAGAGCCAATAATCAAGGGAGTCCCTCCAGCCTTTTTCATTTCAGCAAAGGAAATTTGTAAGCCTAAGCCAGTGAGACCGATAGAGAAGAACCAGCTGTAAACATCACGGAATGCTTTTAGATCTGCAGAGACTGGCGAAGTAGGACCAAACGCACCGAAGGAAGTTAAAGTAACCGTTATGATAAAACCAAGCACGAATAACGGAAATTTGCTGAAGAAATTTTTCCCCATGTTAGCGGTTGCATTTGAGGTTTTGTCATCAGACATACGTGCATAAAGAATCGTGATCAATAGAACTACGAAAGGAAGGAAAACAACACGAGTTAAGTTGTAGATCTCGCCCACTTTTAAGCTGATGGACGGTATTTCTTTGGTGCCGGGATCAAAAGCAAGGGCTGCTGCTAATACTTGCCCTGAGTTTAGGATACCTGTACCCGCCCACATTCCAAACTGCTCAGGAGTCAATCCCATCAAATGTCCTAGAACTGGGAAGGTAAATAAGCAAACGATACCGAACGAAAGAATAGTAGCAATGGAGTAGGCAATATCTTCCCCTTTAGCTTTAACAGCCGGAGCAACCGCAACGATGGCCGATACACCACATACTCCGGCACCAGCGGCCAGACAAGCAGCAGATCCAGCATCCATGTTGTATTTCTTACCTAACCAAAAAACGAAGAAAATTGTTGCAAACATAAATGATGCAATCATGAGGATGGACGTCGAACCCAGCTTAGCTAATTCAGCTAGGCTATAAAGTGACCCAAGCAATATCACACCCATTTTGATAAAAATCCGAGAAGTTTTTACACCCATCTGGGCCCAAGAGGGAATTCCAATCGTATTACGAATAACCATACCGATGATAATAACGATAATAACGTGATTGATTTTAAGTACGTCGCCAAAAAATTTAGAGTTGGTTTTTATCCACCCTTCGATACCAGTCCACTCACCACCGATGGATTTTGTACCCATTGCCAGCATAGCGATAATGACCATAAAAAGAATTCCAGGTAATGCTTTAATCCATGTGCTAGTTTTATCGTTCACATAAATACCTCCATCTTTTCTTCATTCATCAAGTAACCATTGATGAATTTTCTTGCGCAAACCTTATAAATTACCCGTAAAAAATTAATACTGCTGCTTAGATGTAATTGCTCATCTCCTTTGTGAAATATTATATTAAAACCATTATTTAGATTCGATAATTATATAAGCAATAACCATGCCAAGTCCTTGCACTTGTTAAAACAGTGTATTTCCAACGTTTGCGTTTTAAAAGGCGTTTTAGTTAATTGAGAGACTATGACAAATTGTCACATATCCGAAAGATTGTCATGACAATTTGTCCTCTATCTGACAATGCCTCGGTCATGCGTAAGACAGGAGAACGCCCCAGTGGCTTGTCCTGTCTTAGCATTAAAATCGATTCTCTTTTGGAATAAATTACCTTAATCCTCTATGCTGTAAATTATCCCTATGGTAGAATAACTGTCAAGGGGCCCCATTCACATATCTTGAGGCTTGGAGCCTACGAATCAATTTTAAATTATTAAAAAGTGAAAGGGTGATATTTTGTGGTTCTTTTTACCTTCTTTGAATCCGTTCTCTGTCTGGGTACATTAGGAACGATCATACCTACAATCTATTTGGGGAAAAAGCTTAATCCACATTACCTTCCTTTTTATTTCATATTCTCCGGTCTCATCGTAGGAATTTTGTTCTCGTTTTCGAATTCTCTCAACCAAATTGGGTTTAAAGACCCATGGGGTATTCATACTTGGGCTATAGCAGGTCTAAATTTTATGATACTTGTTTATGTCATTCAGTTGCCGGCGCTGAGTTTAAAGAGCGCTTTAGAAATTAACTTCGTTTTACAGATACTTTTAATCTCTTGTCTTCCGATCAGCAATCAGCTTTTTATCGAAAATACCTTTCTAAGCCAAATGTTTACTTATACCGTTTTGACTGGAGGAATCATCATTGTGTTTTATAATTCTTATCTCTTTATGCTTTCCTCGTTTGCAAATAAAGACCCTATTAATTTAAGTCTATATTTATATGTAGTATTACTTGTCCTCATAGGCTTTAGACCGGTCTCTGAGACTTCTGGATATGTAACCTTTATTATGAATTTTGCTATTCAATATGGTATATGGCCCTTAGGTATTTCCTTATCTATTAACTTCCTGCTTTTACCCTTGTTTAGCTTAATTCCATTTGGGATTATGAAGTCTTTGATAACCGCTAAGGGTTAAACCTTAGAATTGAAGAAGAAGCTGCAACTTGGCATAGGATAGCTTGAATCTGCAATTGTAAGAAACAGCTGGAAAGCGACATTGTATTATCTTGCAAAGGAGGCCTATCGATGAATCCAAATAATGAAACCTGTGTTCAGAGAGCGCGTTTTATCTTCAATTATTACGAAAAGAAAGAGTGGTTGGCTGGAGAAAAACCACCCCTGGTTGACATAATTAAGGTAAAGGATGTTCAGCCGGAAAATTTAAGATATTTCGGTGAGTTTATGCATACTCGATTAAATCGTATTGCCGAAATGATGGACATTCTTATAAAGGTACATGATGATTGGGCAATCACAGGTTGGAAAGACCACATTCTGATGGAGACAGAGTCTTTCGATTTTAATGACTCCCTTAAGGCCTTGAATGAACATGGTTACTATGATGATGAGTTTGTCTTGAAGGTGGAATATAAGCGCAAATGGGGTGTGCTTTAGATGGCGCGGTAAAGGAAATTTGATTTGTACGCTGCATGTTGATTGTTTGGGGTCAGACCTCGGGGGTCGGTAAAAAAACAAGGTGATTCGTATAAAAATATGCGGATCACCTTGTTTAACTTTTTATAGTGTTATTTAGACATTAAGCGATTGTCATTCTTAAAAGATTTTTCATCTTATTGTGAAAATTCATATGAATGTTGGGAAGAAACCAAGATGAGATCTGTTGATATTGTCGGTTAGGTACTTATTCTGAAGTGACAAGCATAGGTTATTTACAAGCTATTAACTGGAGGTGGATAATCTTGGAGACTTATTTTTACGATGATCCCAGAATTAGAAAATGGATTAATCAGATCATTGAAAGAATCTTCACCGTTTGCATATTAACGGGGGTTGGTTCGGATGAAGAATTTCAAAAGGGTTGTCAAATCGTCATGAAACTTACAACATTATTACAGGATATCCCAAGTTTTCCGTCGGAATTCTTAACTGATGGAGTTAAACAACTCATAGAACAACAGCTTCCTGATTCTCGTGTTATTAATAACTTTCCTAAATTCCAAGTTACCATGGATAGAATGTTACATGAGGGAATACTGAAAGTCACTGATTCCCAAAAGAAAGAGGCTTTCAATAGCATTTTGACTACTGTAAATACTAAAGATATTAACATGAAATTTCATGATAGCTATACCGAGGGTCTTGTGGAAGTATCTTGCATAGAGGGCGTGACTAATTCTGTACTTCCTGGTCTTGCCACTCTTCCTATATCGTACTCAGACGTACATCATACAAAAGCAGAAGCCCAAGCGAAAGCAGATGTCAAGGCACTCGAAGAGGCTCTGGCGCAGGCAGAAGCCCAGGCGAAAGCAGATGACCAGGCACATAAAGAGTCTCTAGCCCAAGCAGAGATGCA
>NZ_FQXJ01000011.1:148960-159181 GCF_900129935.1 Desulfosporosinus lacus DSM 15449
AGAGACTCTAGCCCAAGCAGAAGCCCAGGCGAAAGCAGATGCTCAGGCACATAAAGAGTCTCTAGCCCAAGCAGAGATGCAGGCGAAAGCAGATGTCCAGGCACTCGAAGAGGCTCTGGCCCAGGCAGAAGCCCAAGCGAAAGCAGATGTCCAAGCACTCGAAGAGGCTCTGGCGCAGGCAGAAACCCAAGCGAAAGCAGAAATCCAGGCGCTCGAAGAGGCTCTGGCCCAAGCAGAAGCCCAGGCGAAAGCAGATGTCCAGGCACTCGAAGAGGCTTTGACCCAAGCAGAACAAGCCAAAGGAGAAGTACAGTCCCTAGAGGAGGCTCTAGCTCAAGCAGAGATGCAAGCAAAAGCGGACGCCTTGGCATTTGCTGATGCACTTGCCCAGGTTGAAACGAAGCTAGAAGCTATAACTAAGATAGAACTCGATGAATTAGCTAGAACTAAGTCTAGCACGAATGATTATTTCATAGAACACTTGCGTAAGGCAAATAGTTCGTTCGCTGGAAATGAGCTTCAAACGGTTGAACTTATTAAAGTCTCAGATTTATTTACATCTATAGACTCCAAAATTTCTCGATTATTCAGCACTTCTCTAGTTCCTCCGAAGGCGGATCTTCTAGGACAGGTTCTAACTAATATTTTCCCAAAAGGGACTGTCTATTGGAACAAAACCTTAATGGGTCAGAAGTTTCTGGCCCAAATTGAAGATATCTTAATTTACCTTTATGATCCCGAGCATCCGTGTGATCTAAAAAAGTTTAATAGGGCTGGCTGGAAGGTCTTAGTTTGCAGTAATGAAGATCTAACGTTTCCTCGCAGATTGGAAAGACAAATTAGACAAATTCAGCGTTCAGGAAAGGTGTCCGCAACAGGGGGGACATCTCTGTGAGGGAGGTGAAATCTAGTATTAGAAAGATTGTGGAAGAATCATTCTTCTGATTAGGTTATCTGTCTTTTCTTGATTAAATTAGTAAAGTCACTGCTGCCTAGCAGGCAAGACTTGAATAATGGAATGGTTGAAGTGTTAACATCGGTGAGCATCGCCGATGTTAACATGTTATAGAACTTTAGCCCGGAAAAACTGACATAGCACTAGAATGCTGCTTTATAGAGGCTAATAATATCTTCTAGCAAGCCTTGTCTTGGATTTGTAAAAAAACAGATATCTTTTAAGGCATTCTGAGAGAGTGTTTCAATATCACTTTCCTTTAGCCCCATCGCACTTAATTTGCTGGGGATTTCAAGTTTGGAACGTAATTTGTCAACTGAGTCAATAATTAAACCGACAGCTTGTGAGGTGTTATGGGTGATGGTCCCCAGGGCTTCACATAATTTCAGAATTCTTTGTTCAGGTATGGAGACGGAATTAAACTCAAACACATAAGGCAGCAAGACAGCGTTATAGTCTCCATGGCTTTGCTCATAAAATCCACCCAATTGATGTGCCATACAATGCACATAGCCTAATCCGGCATTATTAAAAGCCATGCCAGCCATAATATTTGCGAACATCATCTTTTCCCTGGCTTCCAAATCATTGCCATTATCATAGGACCTCGGAAGATATTCAAAAACCAGTTTTAATGCTTCAAGGGCTAAAGAGTCTGTTATTGGAGAAGCTTCAGTGGATACATAAGCTTCTATGGCATGGGAAACAACATCAATACCTGAGCTGGCGGTAACTTCTTTGGGCATTGTTGTCATAAATATTGGGTCATTGACTGAAATAAATGGTGTCAAAAATGGCGAAGAGATCACCATTTTTACCTTTCTTGATTCATCGACTATTATGCTATACATAGTTAATTCGGCTCCGGATCCGGCGGTTGTATTGATGGCAATTTGCGGTATTCCTAGTTTGGTTATTTTATTATATCCTTCATAATCAATGATCGAGCCACCATTTGTAGCCACTGTGGCGATTGCTTTAGCACAGTCATGATTTGTTCCACCTCCGATGGAAATTATCAAGTTGTAATTTCGTTTGAAGACATTGAGCCCTTTATTTAGATAAGTTAAGCCGTCCTCGACAAAAGAAACAGTAGGGTTTGGATGTAATATTCCGTCAAAAATATCATATGAAATAAATAAACTTTTTAGGATTTTTTCTACATTTTCGACATATCCGAGACTTATCATGTTTTTATCTGTAACAATCAGGACCTTGCTAAGCTTCCATGACAATAATTCGTTTGGAAGGTCTTTGATGGCCCCACTACCGATAAGATTTTTTGGGGGTAAAATGAAATTATGTGTGTTTTCCAACTAGCATACCCTCCGTTGTTGTTGATTAAAATCAATATGATGTTGGGAATTATAAGTTATTCTTTAGTAGTATTCCGTGACTTTTGCACGTATCGCTTTAATTTAATTGAAACTACTCTTCTTGTTTTGCGTTCTATGAAACTATTTAATTTATAAAAGCCCCATGTGGCTATGGAAAACCAAGCAGAAAAACCAACTAAAGGCAATATAAACCTACTAGCGGATTTTAAAATACCCAAATCAAGGAGCATTGTATGGTACAATGCGGAAAAAAATATTCCAACAACAGCAAATAAATAATTTAAGGGCTTCTGTTTTGGTAAAAAATAAAAATATAAAATAAAAAATATTGACCATGATAAACTGGGAAATAGATGTACGCCTATGAATCCAAATGGTCCGTAATTTATCCAAGAAAATAGTCCAGTAACATATCCAAAACTATGAACCAGAATATCAATTATTCCACCGAAAATGATTCCATAAATAGACAAACGTTGAATTTCTTGTTGAGGTACATTTGCTATTAAGATTATTGCGAAAATTACTGTAAAGATAGGATATATAAAGTAATCGGGCATGAATGTTAACCCCTTTTTGTATTGCATTGAGAATTTTATTTATATTATCCACATATCTAAGGTTAATATTCTGGAGCGAGCTGTATTTATACTTTAGACGTTTAATTGAGGGTTGGCATGTGTCCCCAATAGGATGATTCCAAAGAAACTACCCTCCAATCAATGGACCAAGCCTCCAGATTGGGGGATTGCAATGAATGAAAGATAGATAGCAGTCTGGATTTTTCAGATTGCTATCTATTTTAAAATTCCCTTATAAAAGTCATGATAAGGAATCGTACAGGTTAACTCTGCAAAGACTAGAAAGCAAAGGATTCTTTAAGATTGCTGACGAGAAAAGTGAGGAATTAGAAAGAGTGTTGCATAAAGCAAGTGATAACGGAAAATATCCCATACTTTCCGATACCAGCCCGTGTCTCTATCGAATGAAGCGTGCTTTTAAGTTGGATATTAAGCTTCATGATTCGGTTGAGTTCACTCACGACTTCTTGCTGGATCACTTAAAGTTCAGACAGGTTCCAGAGACGGTAGCTGTACATGTGACGTGTAGTTCTGTTAAAATGCATATCAGTGATAAATTTAAAACTGTAGCAGAAGCCTGTGCTCAAAAGGTAATTATGCCTGATGATGTACAGTGTTGTTATTCCAATAGCAGAACGTGTGAGATTGGGCTTTCCTTGCGTAGTGGCATCACTATCAATCGCTGATGTATCTTTGGATCGTTCTTCATCCCCACAGCCGCTTCACTAACATCATTCGCTATACGGAGACTCCAATCTCGCTAAAGCTAGTAAGAAACTTACTAGCTTTAGTCAGGACCTAAGGTCGGCTAAACTTGAAGACGAAGAAGTTTAATTATTTGATTCAATAAATGTTGAAGAATAACTAACAAGGAGGATCCTGCTTGTGAACGTTGCCTTGGATTGTATTCCTTGCTATATAAAGCAAACGATTAATACTTTAGCACAAACTGAAATCCATGAGGAACAAGCGCGAGAAATAATCTATCAGACTCTATCCCTCCTTCCTCATTTAGACCCGCAAGGAATTCCCGCAGAGAACTCGACTTTTATTCTCAGAAAGGTCAATGAGCTGATGGGAATCGAGGACCCCTTTCACAATGCTAAACAGGAGTCCAATGACTTGGCTCTTAAACTCCTGCCCCAGTTAAAAGAGAGGATTCGCCAAAGTTTAGATCCGCTCTTTATGTCTTTGCAAATCGCTGTTGCCGGGAATATTATCGATATGGGCATCCTAAAAGATTTTGATGTTGAGGGGAGTATTCGGGAGGCCATTGAGAAGAGCTTTGCCCGGGATGATTACGTGGTTTTCCAGCAAAGACTAAAAGAAGCTCGGAAAATATTAATTCTCGGAGATAACAGCGGGGAAATTGCTTTCGACAGGCTGTTAGCTGAGCAACTGTCGGAACTCGGGGTAGAGGTTACATATGCAGTTAAGGATCGACCGATTTTAAATGATGCCACGATGGAAGATGCGGCTTATGTAGGTATGACAGATCAATTCCGCGTAATTTCTAATGGCAGCGGTTTTTTAGGGACAATTCTCAAAGACTGCTCGGAAGAATTCAAACAAGTATATCAGAAAGCGGACTTAGTGATTAGTAAAGGACAGGCTAATTATGAATCGTTAGAGGCGCTTGGCAGGGAGGATAGAAGGCTGTATTTCTTGCTGCGAGCCAAGTGTGAGATTGTAGCAAAAGATTTAGGAGTTCAACTTGGTGAAATGGTGTTTTGTTGTAGCTAAGAAGGTTTTTCAAGACACAGTGTGGAATACTTAGGCAAACTAATGAGAAATCAATAAGTCAATTATACTGGGGATATTTTTCCGATTGTCCAAAATGTCACATGTCTTGTAAAAAGGCAAATTTTCAGGTGTAAAGGGAATGGAAAACGGGAGTTGGGGGTCCGGGTACCAGGGAGATTTAGACATTATTATTTGCGTAAATAAGGGAGGTATCGTAAATGATTAAAAAAATCCTGGCTGGGTTAGGCATTGACAGTGCAAAGGTAAACTTTGAAATTAATAATGATGTTGTAGAACTTGGTGGTACAGTAAGTGGAAAAGTCTATGTGAGCGGTGGGGCAGTAGATCAAGTAATTACGGAAATAACAGTAGCATTAGAGGTTTCCTCAAGATACAAAGCGGGGGACGAAATAAGGCATGTACATCAGGAAATAGCTAGCGGAGTAGTTGCCAGCCAATTGATGGTTAAGGCAAATTCACCTGAAATTATTATCCCGCTTGAGTTTGAACTTCCATATAATATCCCCATATCAGCCAACTATACAAAATACCAGTTTAGGACAAACTTGGATATACCAAATGCAGTTGATATAAAGGATATCGATGAGATTACCATAAGACCAAACCGATATGTCCAATGCTTACTTGATGCAATAGGATTACTTGGCTTTAGGGCTAAGGCTGAATCAGGTTCATTCAATGGAAAGTTTCAGCAATTTGAGTATGTCCCAACTAAGCTTCTTAAAGGGAAACTTGATGAACTTGAAGTTTCCTTTGAAGCCCAAGAAGATAGGATTAATATTATGATTCAGATAGATAAAAAGGTTAAAGGATTTTTTGCTAGTACAATTGATGATTTGGACCTTGATGAAAGGCATGTTACCTTTTGTCTTTCGAAAGACCAGTTGCGTTCTTCTGAACGAACCTCTGAAATTCTGGCGGAAATTATTCTGCAGGAATATGAAAAAATTTGATTTTTTCTCCTATTTCTCTATGTGATTATATTTATAAGCAAAGCCAATCTGATTCTCATCAGAGACCAGATTGGCTTTGCTTATTTATGGCTTTCGGTTGAGCACCTGCAGATTTAGCTCCATCAAGCGCCTGTTGCAATAATGTACCAGAAATTACTTTCATAGCAACTTATCGTCTCCTATATTGGGTTATTTCAAACAATAACATTATGCTGTTATGGAACTCATTCATATACAAGTACGCATATTTTTGTGCCTCAAAAATAGCAAGATATTATGAAGAAAGGTGACTCAAAAAGTGAACGGAAAATTTAGGATTATAACAGCCATGCTTATTTTTGGAAGTATTGGAGCTTTTGTAAAGAATATCAATCTGTCTTCAAGTGAAATTGCCTTACTAAGAGGAGTCATCGGAAGTTTATTTTTGATATGTGCCAGTTTTTTTCTAAGGCAAAAGCTTTCGTTTAAGTCTATTAGAGAAAATATTGTAATCTTAATTTTATCAGGTTCCGCGGTTGGTTTTAACTGGATCCTTTTATTTCAGTCGTATAAATATACAACGATCTCAAATGCAACCTTAAGTTATTATTTCGCACCGATAGTGGTTATAATCTTAGCCCCCTTTGTTCTTAAAGAAAGACTAACCTTTGCCAAGTTAGGGTGTATTATTTCTGCGATGCTTGGATTATTTCTAATCGTTAGCCTTGGCGGCAACAATACTAGTGGCACGTACAATCACATAGTCGGTATACTATATGGTCTTTCAGCGGCTGTACTCTATGCCAGCGTCATTCTGATGAATAAATTCATTAAGAATCTGGCAGGGTTTGAAACCACCTTAGTTCAGTTAATGGTAGCTGTTTTGGTACTTTCACCTTATGTTATAATTAAAGATCAGCTGGATTTTTCGGGTATGAACTCAAAATCTATAATCTTTATTCTAATACTAGGTATTATTCATACTGGTGTTGCTTACTATTTATATTTTACTTCGATCAAAGAACTTAAGGGACAGACTATAGCTGTTTTAAGTTATATTGACCCTATTTCAGCCGTGATCATTGCAGCGGTGTTTTTGGGAGAGAGCATGAGCTTTGTTCAAATGATCGGAGGGGTTCTCATCCTAGGTTCTACTTTCTTTAGTGAGAAACTAGAAACTAGAGACCAAAAGCTTGGCTGATGATTACAGCATATTTATTTGAAATACCTGAGTGTTGATTCTGATGCTGGGTTAAAAAGGCAATCAAATTAGATGTTAAGGTTAACTTATTTATTGGAGCTCGGAGCCATTAATTTATGGAGGATAAATATGCATAATAACATGCCGAAAATATCGATAGTTGCAAAAAACAAGAAGAAACTATCTTTCACATAAATTATGTTTAATTTATCCGCAAAATAGATAATAACGTAAAGAGCTAATGCTAACATTGATTTCCACTTAAAGTTTAGCTTTGAAAAATAGATCACCATACATATAAAGGACATAAGAAGCAAATTTACTAAACTAATTAAGGCGTAACTGTTCATGGGATCTGCAAGAATTTTTGTGTTAAGTACAAGAATTCCCGATTGAATGAAAGGCCACAATATAGCAGGCATATGCAAAGTATATAACCCAAACAGCATAAAAATATAATACCAAATAGGTCTGAGGTGTTTAAAATCGGTTGCGTACATTCTTTTAAAAACCCAAAATAAAAATAGAAGACCAAGCGTAGTCATCCATGTCTGATACCAATTTTGAGAATAGATGCCTAAAATTAAAAAGGATTCTTCGATAATGGTATATATTAATGAAAATATTAAAAACCAGTAGTATTTAAGATATAAAACCGAAATCAACATTGCCGAAGCTGTCACAGAGAATTGTGAGAAAAGATTTCCTGCCAGTCCATCATCTATGGGAGAGTGAGGAATTATCATAGGGTAATAATTGTAAGCTTTCAAAAAGCAAAATATAGTGACTTCATAGCTGAAAGTCATTCCGGCAATAATAATAAATACAGCCATCGCATGTTTGCGGTTCTTGGCTTTACTCAATCCAAAAATCATTTGAATTATACAGAAAATCCCCAACAGTATGTACCAAATTGTATTGCTCCAAAATGTAGATGCCATATATACTCCTTAAGATTTACTATGACAATTATTTTAACCAAAGAAAACTTATAAATTCCTTAAGGTGTTTTGCACTATTCGCAAGAAATTAAAGATATTAGGTACAATACGAACATTGTCTAAATGTTGCTTTGAGCTGGGCGATATTGAATAACAGAACCATTCATTTCTTATAATGAATGGTCCTGTGGATTGTGTGAATATTAATAGAGTGCACAGAGTTGTGCGTACCAAATGAAAATAAGCTAAGAAGAATAAATTCTGCTTAGCTTATTGCTATGAAGGGGGCCCTACAGCAAAGAATTAAAGTATTAATTCCTGTCCGACTTGGGAAAATTTCAGGATCTGACTTGGGCAATTCTTCATTTTATCTTCGAATTTGTTGGTTATTTCAGGGCTGTCAGCAAAGTGCATAGGAATAAAAATTCGGGGGGCAAGCTCCTGTATAAAGTACTCTGCTCCTGCACTATAGTTTTCCTCGAGCCTCGGGTCGACGGGGAAGAAAGCAATATCAATAGTTTCTCCCTTGATTTTTTGAACTTCTTCCTTAAAGTCCTTTTCAGCTTTCATCATTTCCGCCGGGGTGTCAATCCAGTACCACCAGTTTAAATCCCCTGCATGAAAGAGTCGGATTTCTTCATCTTGGACGAGAAAGGATATGCCCAAGTCTGTTGAATTATAGGCCTTTATTTTTAAGTTGCCAATTTCTAGCTTCTCGTAGGGGGATAGGAAATTAATGTTTTTGTTTTTTTGCGGAACATTAATATCATAGCCGAAGATGTATTGAATATCGGGTTTGTTTTTTTGCCATTCTAAGATCACTGGGTTAAAATGGTCAGGATGACTATGAGAGGAAAAGATAAAGATATTTTTTGGGCTTTCTCTGACTAAACTTTCAACTGGGCCCTGATAGTAATCAAAGATAAGCAAATTATTATCCGTTTCCACTAAAAAGCCACTGTGATAAAGATATTTAATTTTAATGCTTGAAGTTCCTATTGTTATCACCTCATAATGATTATAGAATAAATACTAATACCTATGAGCTAACCAATCAAGTTATGGGATAGGATTTTCTTAGAGAGAATAATCATATAAGCCAAAAATGAGGGGAAGAATTAAAACTATGAAATTTCGATTTGATCATAACAACATCAATGTTTTTAACCTTGAAAAGAGCCTGAAGTTTTACAAGGAAGCTTTAGGGTTAATCGAGGTTAAAAGGCATGTGCAGGCGGATGGGGAATTTATTCTTGTTTATCTTGGAGACGGTGATACTCAACATAGCCTGGAGCTGACTTGGTTAAGAGACAGAACTGAAACCTATAACTTAGGAGAAAATGAATTCCACGTTGCTTTTATGGTCGACGATTTTGAGGCAGCATATCAACATCACAAGAAAATGGGTTGTATCTGTTACGAAAATAAGGAAATGGGCATATATTTCATTAATGATCCAGATAATTATTGGGTAGAAATTATCCCTGCCAGGTAGCGCAAACTTGGTTGACCTTTCTTGTTTAATTGAGTTGCGAATACTCAAAGGTTAATGATCCATCTTTAAATTTATGAATGTCACTTTTTTTCTCCCAGTTCTGGATAACAGTTAAATTCCAATGATGATCATACTTAACCATATAGAATTTTACTTCGTTTTTAAGTTTGGGATTATATATAAAACAGGCGTTTTCCAACTCCAATTCTTCACATTTTTCAATGATCCCAAAAATACGTTTTATGGTTAATTTATCTAAATCCCAATAGGGTTTCATGCTTTCATCTCCTAATCATCAGAAAAAGCTTTTACTTAGTAAGGTTAACAAGTTACTACTTCTACTATACCTACTACTGGAATAAAGTTCTATACTTTTAGTTATGGGAAAGTAATAAAAAGTTATGGTACAAATATAAAGGAAGTGGCTTTAAAGCGTCGTGATATGCTTTAAGCTCACTTCCTTTATATTTTTCAGAGAAATTCTATGTGAGTTTGAGTATACCCCATTGGGGTATTATAATAAAGAAAGAAATTCTTACACTTAAGCCAATTAGTTAAGAGTAGAAAAGGGGGACTAAATAGTAAATAGTAAAAATTGAGAAGTAAGAAGCAAGAAGTGCATTAGAATAATTAAGTGTCCAGGAGATAAACTATTTAAAATAAGGATGATTGATATAAACGCTAAAATAAAAGTGAGCCAAAAATAAGAGTAACGCCAGGAAAAAAGTGAGCCACTTCTTATAAAAAACCTGTATAGTTTAGATCAGTAAGAAGCTGACGTACAGGGGTGAAAGGGTGTCAATAGAAGTGGATGTTTATAAAAAGATACGCTATCTACATGAGCATGAAGGCAAGTCACAGAGGGATATAGCAAAATTGCTTGGGATATCTCGCAATACGGTTAAGAAATACTGTGAGGGATCACTGGTCCCATGGGAACGGCAAGGAATAAGTGGTCGTCAGAGGTATGTGGTAACCGATGAGGTGATGGAATTCATTAAAACTTGCCTAGCCA
>NZ_FQXJ01000013.1 GCF_900129935.1 Desulfosporosinus lacus DSM 15449
CTCACGTTGGACGGAATTGTTTGAAAACGAAATCATGGTTGCAGCCTTAATTGACAGAGTAACGTTCCGATCGCACGTATTGAATATGAATGTGAAGGATTCCTATCGATTAGAACAGACACTAGCAAAAGCAACTTAAGTGATGGAACCTTGCCGTGCGCGCCTGTAAAATCTCCATTCGGGCTACGCCCTCCTTCCGATTTTACAGGCGCATATCTATACCAATAAGTGGCTCAATATTCTTCCAGCGTTTTCACCAACATGGCTCACTATTTTACTGGCGTTAGTGGATCAACTTTTTTCTGGCGAGTGGCTCACTATTTTCTTGACATTCGCACCCTAATCTTGAGATTGTTGTGTTTGAGTCTGTGAATTCTGTTGAGTCTGGTTCTTGAAGGTGGAAAAGACTTGCTCCATCCGATAAAATTGATCTTTCAACTGCCCTAATTCCATGGCTACCTCCATATCATATATCAGCCCGAACATCTTCAGCGGCTGGAGATTTTAATTCTTTGATACCTTCTTTACTATTACTCATTACAAATACCTCCCAAAAGTTTTATCGCCTCATATGGTATTGCCTTAATTGAATAAACGATGCTTGGTTATTAATGTAAAAATAACGCTAAAAATCCGACCCTTTTTTATATTAAGGGGTCGGATTTGCTGTTATAAATAACTAAGTTTTGTTAAAGCTTAAATTTCACAACAGCACTCATCAGTCTTTCTCCAAGCTGAGCTAAGGCTTCTGCAGATTGACTTACTGATACCATTGTGGCAGCTTGTTCCTCTGAAGTTGCAGCAACCTCTTGTGTACTGGCAGCGGCTTGCTGAGCAGTAACACCAATATTTTCGGCTGATTTGGCCGCTGCAGAGGTCCCACTTGCCATTTGCTGTGAGGCTTCTGTAATTAGCTGAATTTGTTCAACAACTTTGTTAACTTCTTCTACAATGGTTCGGAAGGAATTTCCGGCTAAATTAACTGCTTCAACCCCTGCAGCAACTTCAACCTTTCCTTTATCCATTACTCCAACAGCATGTTCCGCCTCCCGTTGGATATTTTCAATGAGAGTTGCGATCTCCACAGTGGAAGCTGAGGACTGTTCCGCCAATTTTCGTACTTCTTCAGCGACAACTGCAAAGCCTCGTCCTTGGTCTCCCGCCCTAGCGGCCTCAATCGCTGCATTAAGAGCTAATAAATTAGTCTGATCAGCAATTCCTCTGATCACGTCAACAATTTGCCCAATTTGTTTTGATTCATCACCCAACCGAGAAATTACTTCAGCTGACTGAGCTGAAACCTCCCGAACTGCTTCTATTTTTTGCACTGCATTTTCCGATTGAAGTGCTCCCAATTCTGCCGCCTGAGCTGTCTTTTCGCTACTTTGACTAACCGTCTCAGCATTTTCTGCGACTTGTTGAGCATTAGCCGACAATTGGTCAATGACTCTCACAATATCTCCTATTGAAACCGCTGTATTCGTTGAACCCGCTGCAACTTGACCAAGCGTTTCAGCAACTTGCTCACTTGATGCAGTAGCTTGTTCTGAGGCAGCCGACAATTCCTGACTGGTTGCAGCCACACTCTCTGACTGTGTTAGAACTTCTCCGATAACTGCTCTTAAAGATTGCACCATCTCACTGACAGCAATAGACAATATACCGATTTCGTCTTTATTCTTAATCTCCGGTACTTCAACGTTCAAGTCCCCATCTGCTACAGATTGTGCAACCTGTGTCACTGCAACAAGAGGGCGGCTTATATGTCGGGCAAGCATAATTGCTAAAACTGCCCCAACAATCAAAGCAAGTATCACGAAAATGATAAGAAGCCTAATTACAGAGTTTTTCGTAGTCTGAGCATGATGAGTAGCTTCTGCCCCCCCATCCTCCATATAGACCATCTGCGCTTCCATATCTTTAAGCAACTGATCAAAACTGGCCTTGCTTGTTTGAGTCAATATGGGTCTAGCCTCAACATCTTTACCTTCTTGAGTTAACAGCCAAACCTTCTCAGCATCCTCTATGTAGGCATTAAATGATTTTCTCATTTCCTCACTGCTTGCTATTCCATCAGCAGATGTTACATAGTTATTATACTCAGCAAAATCCAACTCCCATTTCGCTTTTGCTGTTACAAATTGGTTTTTATAGTCTAGAAAAGCTTGGGCATCTGAACGCATCAGAAATCCCCCCATAAGATAGCGTCGAGTATCTTCCGTATCTTCTATTACTACTGACAAGGCACTAGTTGCTTTCAGCCAGTGCCCCCCTAAATCTTCTGCTTCAAGATTGATCTTATAAACACCATAGTAACCCACGCCCCCTACAAGTAAGGTTAAAAGTAAGACTGCAAAAAAACCTGACAATAATTTGGTTCGAACTCCATAGCTTATATTAGACTTTTGTTTCACAAGCTTAGTTTCCATATCATCGCCTCATTTTCCTTTTATTCTAGATTAAATTACATTTCAACAAAAAAGGATAATATCCTCTATTCTTAAGCAAGTAAAAACAGTGTTTTTACTTGCTTAATTAAATTCACAATTAAAACAAATAATTAAGACACTAGTTCCTTCTTTCGCATTTGTACCTTAACATTAAAAAGGTGATTCCCTAGGGAACCACCTGCCACATTATGATTGTCGCTACATATCCCTCGATCTCTCATTCATCCTAAGGTAACTTCGTCTTGGAGCTACACTTTTGTAGGCTGGTCTAATAATCTTTCCACTGTTAGCGATTTCTTCGATGCGATGAGCACTCCAACCAACAATTCTAGAAATTGCAAAAATCGGTGTAAACATTTCCATTGGGATATTAAGCATTTTATATACAAAACCAGAGTAGAAATCGACATTGGCACTTACAGTCTTATACATTGTATTAAACTTGGCGATAACCTGAGGCGCTAAGGTCTCAACTTTGGCATAGAGATTAAATTCATCTTCCAGTCCCTTTTCTTGAGCCAGTTGAGAAACATAACCTTTGAGAATAACTGTCCTCGGATCCGATATTGAGTATACTGCATGCCCAATCCCATAGATTAAGCCAGTACGATCAAAGGCGTCCTTGGAGAGGATGCGGGTAAGGTATTGCTCTATCTCCTCGTCATCCTCCCAATCCTTTAATTTTTCTTTAATATCTTCAAACATTTGAACAACTTTAATATTGGCTCCTCCATGTCGCGGCCCTTTGAGCGCTCCAATTGCTGCCGCCATAGCAGAATAGGTATCCGTACCAGTAGAAGTAACAACATGAGTAACAAATGATGAGTTATTCCCTCCTCCATGCTCAGCATGAAGAACGAGAGCCAGATCCAGCAGTGTTGCCTCTAACTGAGTATAACTGCTATCCGGTCTCAACATAGCTAAGATGTTCTCAGCAATGCTTAAATCGGCCCGGGGACTATGGATATAAAGGCTTTGGCTTCCATGGTAATGGCTTAAGGCGTGATATCCGTAAACTGCCAAGGATGGAAAACAAGCAACCAGCCTTAGACATTGCTTTAAAACATTTTGCATAGATGTATCATCTGGATTTTCGTCAAAGGAATATAATGCTAAAACACTTCTTGCCAGCGTGTTCATAATATCTTTGCTTGGTGCCTTTAAGATAACATCGCGAGTGAAATCTTCCGGGAGTCTTTGATAAAGTGAAAGAAGTTGCTCAAATTCCTTTTGTGCGTTCGGATCTGGCAGATTTCCAAAAAGCAGCAAGTAGGCTGTCTCTTCAAACCCATAGCGATTATCTTCAATAAAACCTTTTACGATATCTCTGATGTCTATACCTCGATATATTAAACGTCCTGGGACAGAAACCTTTTCCCCTTCATCCATAATGTACGAATGGACCTCACCGATCTCTGTTAATCCAACAAGTACCCCTTTTCCATCTAAATCACGCAACCCCCGCTTTACTTCATATTTCCGATATAATTCAGGTTTAATAAAGCCACTTTCTTCAGCCATTCTGCTCAACTTGGTCAATGTATTCTCTTCAGACAAATTCATATTAACATAATTCATATAATCTCCCTTTCTAAACTTTTTTATATCTTAAGTGCCTATCGTAATATGTCATTGTTATAGTAGATTCTGTATTATAGTATACAAGGTTGTTCGCAATGCCTATTCTTAAATCATACCCTATGCCGCTTGAAATATAATCAACTTATACTTCCGCGTAAACTCTTCAGGTTCAGACAGCTTTCTTAATTGGAAAGCAAATGAATTTTTCCCTTAATTAATTAATATATATTAACAAAATAAGATATTCAAACTAAGGGGGCAAGCATGTCTTGGAACTTTAAAAATTGGAATTGGTCAGGCTCCGTCGTCACAATATCCACTCTGATCTTTGCCTTCGTTTCTCTAATTTCTGTATATATTTCTGTTACTACCTGGAAAATACAGCGTGAAGCGGCACGTCCATATTTGACTTTTATCGAATCTCCTTCACTCCATTTTACAAAGGAATCAAGTTTTGAATTTGAATTCAAATTTAAGAACGTTGGAACCCATCCAGCAACAACGCTTTCAAGCAGGACCATAGTTTTTGAGCAACAGTTGTTAGAAAACCCCATTCTTATTGACGATTATACCGTTGTAAATGATATTCCCAGGGATACAACCACAAGTTTACTTCTCAACCTCAAAGACAAAGTATTAGACGAAGCCAATATCCCTCCCCATTTTATCATCATTAGCTTAAGCTACGCTGATCCTATTGTTCATAAATCCTATAGCCAAACAATTTATCTTAAATGGGGTGGTGTTATTGCAGGAAGACAACAACCTCTAATTCACGTCGAAATCAGTGAGAAAGAAAACATTTTGAAGTATTTAGATACCCACCACTTACTTAAGTGACCTTAAATTAAGAAAAACCCCGACTATTGTCAAAGGTTTCAGCCAATTAAGCCTATAGATTGCAAAGCAAAGCTAGATCATGCCATTGGTTCCTCCCTTTCAACGCTTACGAAGTTAGCTGACGGATTCGGATTGAAAAGTAACCCTACCCTCGCAAATCTGAAAACACATTGCGAAGGATTCACCCCGAAATTGGTTTCTCCGCTTCAAAAATTGAATTAAGCGATAGAGAACTATATAGTTTTGATTTTCTTAGAATAAATTAAATTTTACCATACTTTATTCGATCTAGTCAATTTCGAGATTTAGATCTTCTGTCTATCTTTAGGCAGAAGATCTTATATCCCAAATGAATTGCGTAAAAGATCCGGACGTAAGACCCCAGCATGAAAAGAACGACCGCTATTCAAGTTACATAACCACACCTCGGCAGGGCTAAATACTAAGGGATCAATGTTATAGAAATCCCCATATTCCTCAAAGATTTCTATAAAAGGCCGTTCATATTCCCGAGAAAAACAGAACGGAATTTGATTTACTAACGAATCTAAAGTTTCATCATTATCTTTAAGATTATAAAGTACTGTAGAACCATAAAGGATCCCATCATTTGACCTTCCTAAAGCATTGAGGTTACTGCCTGCAACAGGCGGAAGCGGACAAGTTCCCCAGCCAGAATCTATCCTTTCTAAATCATAACCCAGTACAGCAAGCTTAGATAAACCCGTTTCCAAGGCCCGTGCAGCTATCTGGACTGAACCCGCCAGAGACGCGGTTGGGGCTGCCAAAATATAGAGATCCTTAGGCTCACACCCTAATTCTTCTACTAAGTATTGGACTGCCGCCACAGTTGGGAGCTCCTCACTTTCCAGACATATAACAGCCGTCTTCGAATAATCTTCGTAGCCATTCCTGTCATACAGACTGCCCTGATGAATAATGGCACGCCCTGGTCCGGAACCCATTGCGGTTAAATCGCCATTTTTGATAGGCCAGCCAGCATATTGAGACGCCAAGCAAGCTTGAACTGGATGAGCTGTAACAACCTCTACCGTGGGCCAGCGAAACCCGCTAAAGTCTAACCAATGTATTTTAACCTGTGCCAACCCGCCGAGGCAGACTGCAGCAAACAAGACGCCAGCTTCCCAGCTGCCTTGCACTTGAACTCCGCAGTCTATTACAGTTACCTCATTTTGCTTTTTTACTCCAACCCTCAGAAGTTTGCTCTTTAGGATAAATTCGTTAACTAAAGGAAATGCTTGGCGGTTTGGACTTAGTTTGGATTGTTGTGCATTTGGAAAAGACATGCTATTCTTCCTTTTCTATCATTCTCTTAACATGTCTTTATCTTATCCTTTTTCAGTATGTCTTATATAAATTTACCCTCTCCAAATTATCAGTTGTTCTCGAATTATACTGAAGGACTCTTAATAAAATACGTTAACTCATTCATTAAATCTATATAAATTTCTTTATCTAAATATTGCCCATTGCAATCAAACACAAGTCTCACAAGTGGACGCGTCGGGAAATTAGTCGGCACGGCAACAACTACACCTATTTCCCCAGTATTTAAGGTTACTAAGGTATCTTTAGGATATAGATTTAAGGAATTACGAAATGCAGTGACAACTATTGGATTAAAATCCTTTTCCATGGTTAAAATCACTTCAAGAGCATGATAAGGTGGAAGTGCTTTACGATAAGGTCGATCTGCCGTTAGGGCATCATAAACATCTGCTATTGCAATAATTTGGGCATCAAGGAGGATTCGGGATCCACTAAGTCCATCGGGATATCCATCACCACTCCAACGTTCATGATGCAGTCTTACCGAATTTAATATAATTGGTGAAAGATCTGTATTATGCAGCATTTTCTCTCCCTCAATAGGGTGCCGCTTAATAATGATTAATTCTTTTTCACTCAATAAACCAGGCTTATTTAAAATTTCACAGGGTACTTTAATCTTCCCAATATCATGGAGGATTGCCCCCATTGCCAGATACCTTAAACGTTGCCCTCGATAGCCTAATCCTCTTGCAATTATTGTAGAGAGAATAGCAACATTAACTGCATGTACAAAAGTACAGTAGTCATGCTCTTTTAAACTAGCCAAATCTACTCGCAGAGAGTCATTATCTATGTACATCCATTTACCGTTAATCTCCTCAATAATCAACTCTATAAGAACCATCGTTTGGGCTATTTGCTCCGATGTAATTAGCCCTGTATCATGATAGATACTCCATATTGAACCTACAATGTCCAAATAAAGATCTCTGGAAAAAGTCTTTAACTCAGTACCAGATGAATTGACATGATCTTTCTCAGATATTAAAGTGTAAACCTCGCTTCTTACCAATCGTTCCCTAATCCTATCTGTTATTAGCTGCCCTCTTGTTAATAAAAGAAGACCACTGGTATCAAACAAGTCCACGGGTGCTAGTTTTTGTAAAAACAATCCTGGTGGTAATTTTTCAAGAACTACATTCATCGAATACCTCCAGATCCATGCAAAGCGTACATTATAATACTTAAAATTTATTTTCTGCTACAACAAGCTATTAGTCCCTGCATTGTGCTTTATCCCAAGCTCGCTCCTGCTAAAGTTTCCTGAACAGTTTTAAGCAAAATATTTAAGTCCAGAGGTTTGCTTAAGAAATTTTGCACACCAAAACATCGCGCGAGGTCCTCCAAATCAGTTTCTGCACTTATCATAATTACTGGAATATCCTTAGCATGATCATCCTGACTAAGTCGAGACAATACTTGAAGCCCTGTCATTGCCGGCATTCTTTGATCTAATAGAATAAGAGATGGGCGGTTTAATGAGATGGCATGATTCAAACATTCCGACCCGCTTGCCACTGCTTTTACGTTATAGCCTGATTCCTCTAAAACCTTATGAATAAGAAGTCTGACCCCGAATTGGTCATCGACAACTAAAATATATCCCGACAATTTTGCTTCCTCCTATCTATCAAATATTCATTATTTAACTTCTAGACTCATTATCGCAATATATTACAGACTACTAATTTCATATTGTATAACTATATGTCGCCTTTTTCAACATAATTAAGTACACACAGTCGGTAAGATGTTTCTGATGACTAACATAAAATTGGATGGAGAGGTGATAGTGTGTCTAACAACATACAAGAGGTTGCTGGAAAAAATATACGCTTATTCCGCCAGACAAGGGGCCTCACACAAGAAAAACTTGCTGAACTGGTTAACGTCAGTAGTTCCTATATAGGTTATCTGGAACGTGGCCTTAGGGCTCCTTCACTAGACCTATTAGCAAGAATAGGCACCGCCCTAGAAGTTGAACCTACCGTTTTGCTCTATACTGCTTCAGAAGATTCCGACCCAACACTCAAAAAGCTCAATGCTCTCTTGGCTGGAAAAAATTCTAAATCAATTAATTTCCTCTATGAAGTTGCTATGGCCTATTTCGTTTCTACCAGTGAGTCGGCTTGAGCACTTATGCTTCCCTTTTGTTATAATTCTTATTATCTTAAGCGAAGTCACTTTACAACTTATGCTTCCGGAAAGTATCTGACAAGATGTTACTTTCTAACCGGCAAACAAAAAACCCCGGTTTTTTAACCGGGGCCTCCAATATCATGACTAGTCCCATTTAGGGTTCAATTCACCATCAGACGTTGAAATAATTCCGTATAAATCAGGTCGACGATCTCGAAAAATTCCCCACTCAAGTCGCTGCGTTTCTAGCTGTTCCAAGTCAAAATCAGCAACAAGCACGGTTTCTTCTGTACGGCCAGCTTCAATAACTTTATTCCCTTGCGGACCCGCAATGAAGGAAGATCCATAGAACGTGATATTGGAATCATCGTCCTCCTCAACTCCGATTCTGTTAGAAGCAATCACGGGAATTAGGTTTGCTGCTGCATGCCCAAGCATACAGGTCTGCCAATGTTCTTTGGAGTCAATCAATCCATCTTGAGGCTCTGAACCAATAGCTGTTGGATAAAAAAGCAACTCGGCACCCATCAGAGCCATACATCGGGCAGCTTCGGGATACCATTGATCCCAGCAGACTCCGACACCAATTTTGCCAAAACGCGTATTCCAGACTTTAAAACCTGTATCTCCTGGATTAAAATAGAACTTTTCTTCATACCCCGGGCCATCTGGAATATGACTCTTGCGATACTTTCCCAGCACCTCTCCATTAGCATCAATGACAGCCAGAGAGTTATAACGCGCATAGTTTTTTTTCTCATAGAAGCTGATCGGCAACACAAGCTGAAGCTCTTCAGCTACCTTTTTAAAGTGCTTTACCGCTTGATTCTGCTCTAGTTCTGTGGCGTACGTATAATACTTAGATTTTTCTTTTTGACAGAAATATGGGGTTTCAAACAACTCTTGCAACAAGATAATCTGAGCACCCTTTGCAGCGGCTTCCCTTACTAAGACGTCCGCCTTAGCAATGTTTTCTTCGATACTCTCAGTACAACTCATCTGAGTAGCCGCAACTTTGACGTTTCTCACATTTGATTCCTCCTCACTGGCATCTGTTGAGTTGCACAATGAACATTTCCACCCTCTCGAATAAGCCCCATTCCATTAACTGGACGGATCCGCCTCTGAGGAAATGTTTGGCTCAACATTTGTACCGCTAACTCATCAGCCTCTTTTGCCTTTCCCCCAAAAATCGGCAAAATAATTCCTTCATTAACAAAGTAAAAGTTTAAATAACTCAAGGTTAATCGTTCATTAGAAACTGGATCATACATTTTAGGAGGTTGTTGAATAGGTATAATTTCAAAGGACCTTCCTTTGGCGTCTGTCTCCTTTTTTAAAATTTCAACATTCTCTTTGGTAATCCTATAATTTTCATCCTTAGGATCTTCACAAATCTGAAGCAGGATTTTACCCGGAGCTGCAAAACAGGCAAGATTATCTACATGACCATCAGTCTCATCCCCATCTAGGCCTTTTTTTAACCAGATCACTTTCTGGATATTGAGAAATCTCTTTAACTCAACTTCAATCTGTTCTCTTGTTAAATCAGGGTTTCGATTAAGATTTAAGAGGCACTGCTCCGTAGTCAGCAGTGTACCTTCTCCGTCCACATGGAAGGAGCCTCCTTCCATAACCAGAGGGGCATCAAATCGTTTTACTCCGACATGATTTAAGATTTTCGAGGCTACAAGATCGTCTAAATCCCACGGGGAGTATTTGCCGCCCCAAGCATTAAACTTCCAATTGACCCCCGCCACATCCCCGCCATCACGGACAAGAAATGTAGGTCCATTATCCCTCAGCCACGCATCATTATGCTCAATAGCCAAGAGTTCAATCTGTTCACCATGAAATAAGCTTGAAAGCTTCCCCAAATCCTCTGAACTCACCACCACCGTTACCGGCTCAAATTCAGCTATTGCTTGAATAATCTCTGTATAGCCCTTGCAAACAGCATCATAATCCTCAGGGTAACACATAGAAGCCTTTATTGGCCATGAAATAAAGGTACGCGCATGCTTGATCCACTCCGGCGGCATCTTATAGTTTGATTTAATTGGATACATTTATAATCCCTCATATTCTAAATTTGTAACTTTAGCATTCTGCCTCAACACTATACTGAATATAGCCTTTACAACCCGGTTTTGGCAATACTATTTTCAGAATCATAATACATAATTCCTCCTGCCGTCTCAGGTATCACAAATATAATGAAGTTTCCGGTCAAAATTACGCATAGAGCTTTATACATATTTTCACTCATATTAGGCAATTTATCCGCACTTAAAAACTATCAAGCATTATAAATGCTAATCTAATACACCTTTTGATACAAATGCCAGACTCATATCAAAAAAGCACCTACAGGCTAAACACTCTTTTGAAGTGTCCAGTCTATAGGCACCGATTAATTTTCTTACGTACGCTTTTGATTCAAGTGTATTGATCGTTTATTTACCGAGTCTCTTGTGAATCAGTCATTCTTATCTTTGCAATGAATTTTCCGGTTTAACGTTTTGAGTTTCAGATTTATGATTAACTGAAAGAGTCATATAGCATAATCCATACCCTAAAACCGAAAAACAGATAGCAGTTAGCAAAAAATCTAATCCTTCCATACGAGCCCCTCCCTTTCAATTAACCATATTTAAAACGGTAACGAAATGTTTGATAACTTTGAGCAACAGCATGTACCACTGAGCGGCAACGTCCACGTCTAGACTTACCGCTCAGTTATCCAACTACCGTCATGGATCAGGCCTTGATACCAGACTCGTTGGAACAACTCCCCCTTTTAAGGAAGTTCTCTATATATATTCTAAACTAATTGTCTTGAATATATATAAACAATTTATTAACAAATTATAAACTATTTTCTCCTAATCAATGTTACATTTGTCTCCTATATATAGCAAAGAAATCCCCAATTGATTCATGCACTGCACAAACCTCAATTGAGGATTTCTTTGCTCAAACGACTTATAATCTTTCATACTCACCATTTGCATTTAGATATTGGATATCAATACATCCATAGTACTCCCCATACATATCAAGCGGATCAAATCCACTCTTGCGAGTACAATCATCTGAATATCCGATATAGTAGACTTCTTGATCGTGGTCTCGCATACGGAATATATACTGCGGTTCAGATTCAAACTTCTTAATAAGCTGATTGAATTCCTCTGTACCCTTTTTAGCCTCTGAGCTGAAGTACTCAGTGAAATTCTTCTTTTCAAGGCAATTTTCAGTAATTTTGAACATAAAAACAACCCTTTCATTTACAATTCGATTCCTAAGGTAATTTCGAAAAATCAAATCACTAACAGAAACAACCATGTCTTTCAATATCCCAGGTTTCTATGCTAAGCTTAGCTAAGACCATTTATCATAACACGTTATACTAAGTCAGGCTGACATAATTAATTAGAACTTGCTAATTTATCGAAAAGCCTAGATTTTTCAAGGGTTTACGGGTAGTTTTGCGTAATATGTGCATGGAAAAACATCCTTTGGCGTCAAAAACCGTGCACAGGGAGTTAAAAACGATGTAGCGTAAACCAAATGTTACAGTCAGACTCGGCCGGGCTTGTACCAAGAATCTTACGCGCGTAAGATTCTTGGTACAAGCCGAGGAGAAGCCTCCCACCCTTGTCGGGATAGCCCAAAGTCAGAGTTGGATATTGGGGCGGAAAAATTGTGTAATATTCTAGTTGCCTAAGTAGGAAAAAGGGGGTTCGTTTGCAAACCCTAATTATATAATAACAAAATTTTTAGCCGCTTCCAACTCTATTTCAACACAAATTGAGTCGATCTTCCGACATACAACTGCGTACCTCGGAAAAACATGCCTTGCTCTTTTGAAATCCCCAACCTACACTTCGTTAAGAACGAAAACACTGGTTCTCATTAAACTAGAAAATCAAATAATGAAGGGAGACTATTATATGCTTCACGGCGAAAACGGACGTGATGGCGACTTCGGAGAAAAACCAACTAAGAGAAATAATAAAACCATCTTTAGTATCGTTATCACAGCTTTCTTGGGCCTGCTAAATTTCAGTAAACTTGCTGTAATTGCCAAGCTCCTCTTTGGGCTTCTAAAGGCGTCTAAATTTGCAGGAACCTTTATAAGTATGGGATTGACAGTCGTTCTGTATGCCCAAATATATGGTTGGTTATTTGCAGTGGGTTTTGTTGCCGTCATTTTCGTTCACGAGATGGGTCATTACATTACGAGTAAAAAACTTGGGCTAGACGTATCTGCTCCAACGTTCATTCCTTTTCTTGGTGCTTTCATAAAAATGAAGAGTATGCCCAAAAGTGTCCGTGAAGAGGCAATAACAGCTATTGGCGGTCCAGTAGCGGGGGCGTTTATCACGTTTGTTTGCTTGGGGCTATATTATCTAATGAGTAATCCCTATTGGGCAGGATTAGCCTATCTTAGCGCTTTCATAAATCTCTTTAATCTCCTCCCCTTCGGCTCCTTAGACGGGGGTAGAATTTCAAAGGCGATTTCCCCCTTTATTTGGTTGATAGGACTAGTTATGGCTCTCTTTCTCATTTGGAAACTGCATGCCTATATACTGCTGATTATCTTATTCTTTGGGGTTTACGAAGTCATCACCATGTATCGGCAAAAATCAGTGACTACTCAATATTTGAGCGTGGCGCCTAGTTTCAGGTTAAAGATTGGGTTCTCCTATCTTATGCTGATCGCTGTTTTAGCTTTTTTAATGATGTATTCGTTAGATATCTCTAAGACATTTACTGACTCGCTTCACATCCGATAACCCATTAACCGAAGCTCATCAGTTGCTGCCCAATCCACTCCTTCCTTGGATAGGGCGACTCCATAATCCTGCTTAGCCTTGCTCGCAGAAATAACTCCATTTAAGAAGTCTTGCCATACACTCTCAGTGGCTCTCCGCCAAGGATCTCCCCACCCTCCTCCACCTGAGGAAACTACTGTAAGTACTGTCCCCTTCGGCAACAAACGCGCACTTTCTTTACTCGCCAGAGAAATTTTTTCTCCATCTACTGTTGCCAATTCAACACGGTTTAAACTTCCAGGCTGCCCTGAAGCTGTACCGAACGGAGGAACCTTCATCCCATCCCCAAACATCACAATATTTGTGGGTTCACCATTAAACTGTATGCTATAACGAATTCCTGGTCCCCCGCGCCACATTCCGGCTCCTGCGCTATCCATTTCGATTTCATGGCACAAGGTTAAATGTGGGTATTGGATTTCATTAGCTTCTATGTTTGGTGCACGAACTCCTCCATAGTTCGACAATGGAGCCATATAAGGATAACCATCCCTTCCCGCTATCCCCCCGCCTGAACCCAAGGCACAAAAAGCAAATCCCACATAAAATTCTTGATTGCGAGGGTCGATTCCATAAAACGATGGACCGCAATAACGTCCAAAACCAGCAGGCAATCGCTCACCTGCTACGGAGTCTAATGCTTGGAATATAGCACTAATGATTTCACTTGCCGGAGTCAGTGTACTTAACGTTACTGGCGCCGGTTCATGTGGATTAACTAAACTGCCCTTAGGTAAAAGAACCTTAATCGCTCGAAAAGCTCCACTATTTCGAGGAATATCAGGACCAAGCGCCCAAAGCGCACCAATCCAAGCAGCAGTAGTACTTGTTACCAATGCTGAGTTGACAAAGCCTTTGACTTGAGGATCAGTGCCCTCAAAATCCAGCATCATTTCCTCTCCTTTAATCTTAACTGTCACCTTGATTTTAATGGGATTTGTTTGAAATCCATCATCATCTACCCACTCTACGCCCGTATAATCACCATCTGGCATACCCCTAATTGCTTGACGCGTGAGTCTTTCGGCATGATCCAGAAGATATCCCACTGCCCCTTTTATCCTAGTCGGAGAGTAGTTATAGAGCAACTCTCTTAAACGAACAACTCCAATCTTGTTAGCACCTATTTGGGCCCATAAATCATTTTGAAGCATGTGCGGATTTCTGACATTTTGAGTGATCAGATCCATAACCTCATTAAAGACCTGCCCTTTGCTTACAAGTTTAATCGGCGGAATGCGCAGTCCTTCCTGAAAAATCTCAGTTGCTTTGGCGTTATAACTACCAGCAACAGATCCTCCAATATCTCCGTGATGGGCCCTGCTGACACAGTAGAAAAGGACCTTTCCCTCCACAACTAACGGGGTGATAATACCGATATCCGGGAGATGGTTTCCTCCTTGATAAGGATCATTGATGATAAAGACATCTCCCTCTTCAACTTGCCCCGAGTATTTACGAATCACTTCTTTAATGCTAAACGTGCCAGCGGCAGCTAAAATCGGTATGCCATTAATCTGAGAGACTAAATCTCCATCCCCGTTACATATGCCACAGGCAAAATCACAGGCCTCCGCAAAGATAGGTGAACGAGACGACCGCTCTAAGGCATAGCCCATTTCTTTAGTAATCGTATCCAAACGGTTAGCAATCACTGCCCGTTCAATAACTTCATCCAACTTGGCATTCATAGTTAACGTCCATCCTTTCCTATCTTAATAATCAAATTTCTTACCTGATCAAGTTCAGCCTGCCAATTTTCTTCTATTAAAATCGTTGTGAACTCTTTTATTATTAAAGCGGGACCCTGCAAATGCATTCCCATCTCTAAATCTTGCCAACGGAAAATCTTAACTTCCTGAAAAGCCCCCTGTAAATAGACTAAGCGTACTTCATTTGCTTTTGATAAGGTTGAACTCTTTTCATATCTTTGAATATCCTTAGTGTTGCCCCAACCAGCTCTTAGTCCTAATCTGCTCTGAAGTGATCTCTCCTTCTCCTGAGCCAACAACCGAAGATTAACCAGTATCAGAGACTTCTCCAGCTGACTATAACCATATAGTCTCTGGTGAGCTTCATGAAACCCCTTATCTAACTGTTGCCAAACTTCTTGATCAGTTGCATCGCCCACTATGGCAACGTTAATTTCATGATGTTGATCGGGGTACTTTAAATCAGCCGACCAAACATATTCGCGTTGATCTGCACACACCCCTAACCGAGACAACTCTCGATTCGCCTGAGATTGCAACTCTAGTATGACTTGGTTCCAACTTGGACCAGGCACTTCTCCTAACACTTCATAGAGGCTGCGCAAGACTTCAACCTGAAAACGAGCGTGATGTAATCCTTGAGCACAAAAAACAGGTGCCAGTTCCGGAACCACAACTTGTTGTATCCCAACTCTCTCTGCTAAGGCAGTCGCAAACAGAGGCAGCGCTCCACCAACAGCCGCTAAAACAAAGGAACGAGGATCATACCCCTTTTTAACAGTCATTAAATACACCGCATCCGCCATTAATGAAAGTGCGACTTGATAAATAGCATAGGCTGCTTCTGGAACAGATAAACCTAAAGGGAGAGCAACCTTCTTTTCAACAGCCTCACAGGCTAATTCTATATCCAATGGCATGCGTCCGCCTAAAAAATTCGAACCATCCAGTAACCCCATGATTAAAGCTGCATCCGTAATCGTCGGCTCTTGACCTCCTAGTCCGTAACAAGCCGGCCCCGGATTAGCACCTGCTGAATGCGGACCAACCCGAAGCATTCCGCCCTTGTCCAACCAAGCAATACTTCCCCCGCCTGCCCCAACAGTATGGATATCTAACATCGGAATTTGGACAGGGTATCCAGCGATCTCCGCCTGAGAAGTCACCTCCATTTTACCTTGCCTGATTAAGGAAACATCAAAGCTGGTCCCTCCCATATCTCCCACCACTAATTCAGAAAATTCCTGTTCACGGGCCAGAGCCCACCCTCCCTTTACTCCTCCGGCCGGACCGGAAAAAAGAGTGTGCACGCCTCGCTTACTAGCTTGTATCAGATCAGTTAGACCACCATTATTTTGGGCAATTAAAATGGGTACTTGAAGACCCTTATCACGCAAATAAGACCTTAGATCTTGTAAATAGTTACTCAAGACAGGGCTTAAACGTGCATTTAATACCGTCGTCGTGGTCCGTTCGTATTCTCCCAGTTGAGAAGAGAGTTCGGATGAAAGTGTAACGAAAACTTCAGGTAAAAACGCTTGCAAATGCTCCTTAAACACTAATTCATGCTCTGGATTACGACAAGCAAAGAGCAAACAAACTGCCACAGATTCTACTCCTTCTTGACGCAAAAACTCGGCAATTTCCTTTATTTGTGCTCTATCTGCTGTTTTGATCGACACACCCTGGTAATCCATTCTTTCTCGTAAGCCAATACGCAGATGACGGGGGACAAGAACTGGAGGCAACGCAACACGAAAATCCCATTGCTCCGCCAAACGAGAACGCCGCAATTCTAAAGCATCTCTAAACCCCTCCGTAGTTATTAGAGCAGTTTTTGCTCCCTGCCCCTGAAGCAAGGCGTTAATCCCAACCGTGGTTCCAAGAATGAATTTATCAGTTAGCCCAAGAAATTCTTCTAGAGATAAGTCAAACCCCTTCCCCAGCTCAGTCAAGCCCCGTATAATTGGTTCCAGAGGATTTTCATGACTTGAAGAAACTTTCGCTGTGAAAGTAGCTCCCTGTCGATCCCGAACAATAAAATCTGCAAACGTTCCGCCTACGTCAACTGCAATTTCGAACATGGTATCCCTCTTCTTTCAATAACTTAAAGCTTATTATTAGGGTAAAAGTGTCAATATCCCTCTCATAAATGATTGTTCTTAGAAAGGACCTCTTCATCTTTATACCTTCTCTATAGTCCGAAAGTTCCCATGAAACGTCGAATTTGCTGTTGCACTTCAGCCGACATTTCTACTGTAGGTGCAAACCCTTCAAGTGGCTTAGTTGCATCAATCCCCATCTTAGCAGTGCGGCTTAAGTTATCACTTGAGGGATCAAGAGTGCATCCCATACCCATATGCTGAGGTATGATGGTCACGCCCCTGTCTGCTTGAAGTCGGGTTGCCATGGCCCATAGAACCTGCCGTTCATCGAAGACGTCTACGTCTTCATCCACCACGACCACCATTTTAAGATTATGGTCTACTGAAAAAGCAGTAAAGATAGCTTGCTGAGCCTGCCCCTCTGCAATCTTCTTCATAGAAATATAACAGTGAAATAATCCACAGGCAGAGATTGGCGCATGAACACCCTTAACATTTGGAAGGGTTCTGTTCAAGGCATTTAGTACATCCCCCTCACGTTGCACTCCCACAATTGTAATATGTTCCGAACTCATACCGGGTGTAATGTCCTGAAACAAGGGTTTTGTACGATATTGAATCCCCTTAACTTTAAACACGTTTTCTGTACTGCGATAACACGCATAATTAGTGAACTCTGCAAAGGGACCTTCGGATTCTCGTTCTCCTGCTACAATTTCCCCTTCAATGACCACCTCAGCATAGGCCGGAACCATCAGATCCACGGTCTTACAGCGAGCAACCTCCAGAGGAGCCCCGAATAACCCCCCCATGGCTGCGAATTTACCAAGATCGTAGGGAATTAAGGCCATCGACCCCATAGAAATATTCGGATGAATACCCAGGACAATAGTCGCTTCCAGCGATTTTCCCAGTTCTTCTGAGCGGCGAAAATACTCCCATAAGCGTTGGCGAGAGTGGAGACTAATCCCCAACTTATCTTTCCCTTTAAGTTGCATCCGGTGATAACCTGCAGTATCTGCACCTGTCAAGGGATCTTTGGCAATGACCAATCCCGCAGTAATGTAGGGTCCAGCATCAATAGGAAAGTGCGTCAAGATAGGAAGTTTATACAAATCAACTTCTGAGCCTACAAAAGCATTCTCTCGAAACGGAGCTTCATCCACCTCCACTGGTTCAATCCGCTGATTAATTCGTTTGGAAAATTCAGCAGCCAGATCGTTAGGATGAACACCCATCGCTAAAGCCAAACGCTCGCGAGGAGCTAGAACATTTGTCACAACCGAAATATCATGCCCTTTAACATTCTCAAAAATAGTTAACGGATAACGTCGGGCCTTCTCTAATTCCATAATCAAGGTACTAATTTCATATCTCGGGTCAATCTCTTTTTTGACATGAACAACCTCCAAGGGATTTTGCTGCTTGACTCGTTCAATAAACGACCTCAAATCTTGCTCCAACATTTACGCCTCCTAAAAAATAATTGCCCCTTAATTTCACGGCCCTATTGAGTTAATCCACTTTTTCGCAATCCATCAACAAGCACTTCAGTAAATAATGCAAGCTTATCGGACATCTGAGGATCTGTCTTCTGAATCGATAACACCTCCGAAACATAGTTCAAAAAATTAGTTCTAATCTTTGCAACTGCTTATAAAGAAAAAAGACGATAGAAAAAGCCCACAGTCATATAGACTGGGGGCTTTGCCATCGTCCACCAAAGCCTGATCAAAACAGGCTCACCTTAATTACAGGCAGGTCTTCTGGCTCAAAGATCATCATTACCGTACGCCTTCCCAGCCGAAACCAGTGGCCAGTGTACGGAACTCCCTTCTTACAGTGGTGGGTCCGCTCAGGATTAAAACCTGATTCCCTATTCTCCCTATTGGGCACCTGTAATCGTTATTGACCAACCCAGTAATTATCGGGTTGCAACATTTATAACCGTTTCGACGTCTAATCTTTATTTCCTGCTAATCAACAAATTTTTTGTTATATTCCATGTTAATGTCGATGTTTGTTTACCGATGTAATAACTGTTGTAAAGTAATCGAACAGTATACACATAAGAATAGAGGAAAATTTCGTAAAATGAAGAATTGTGTATAAGTAGAATATCTTTTCGCCTGAAAGGATTGATAAAAACATTGCTCTACATTGGCTCGAGATCAATCAATCAAACTGCTGTTTCAACTGTGATCCGACTTATATTAATACTCGTGTTTTCTTTAATCATTTCATTAATTATTACCCCAAAATGGGAGACATCCTTTGCAATAATTCATACAGTATTTGAAGTTTTTTGCATACTAATTGCATTTTCATCTTTTTTTATCATTTGGTTTGTTAGCAAAATTCAGAAATTAAATCTAATACTAGGATTCGGTTTTTTAGGGGTTGGAATTCTCGATGCCTTCCATACCTTTTACTGGCAAGGTCTAGGATTCTATCCGACTGGTTATTACGATCTATCTGCAAAATATTGGTTAGCTGGTCGATTTTTTGAAGCACTCTCCTTAATTCTAAGTACGACTTCAATTAGCAGGTCAATAAGCAGATATAAAGGAGTCACTTTTACACTTTTTCTCTCATTTTTTATAGGATTCATTTTTTTATATACCCCTCACACGTTTCCAACATTGATTACACCCGAAGGGGTAACGCCCCTTAAAATCGTGATTGAGTATATAATAATAATTATGTTTATTTGCTTTTTATACAGATTATTAACGGGCCACCTTCAAGAGGATATCGTAACCAAAAAATATTTGTTGCTTGCAATTCTTGTAGCTATTCCTGCGGAATTATGTTTCACCGTGTTTACAACAATTACAAATTTCTATAATGTACTTGGACATGTCTTAAAAGTGGTTTATTATTGCTTTTTTTTACAAGCGATCTTCGCCGGTTATATTCTATTTCCTTACAAGGAACTTCAGCTGTCTAATGAACGATTCCATAAAGTTTTTCGGTATAGCCCCGTCTCAAAGTCGATTCTAACGATCAAAGATGGATTGTACATTGATGTCAATGACATGTGGCTTCAAACAACAGGCTATACTAGAGAGGAAATTATCGGTTTTACAGTGAACGAATTGGGTTTATATCTGGGCGATGTTATAAAAAAAAGCCACGTAGAACTTCAACGAGGAAATGAAGTTCTCACAAATCAAAAATATCTTTTTCAAACCAAGAATGGTATCATTAGAGAAGGATTGTTCTCTACACAAAAGATTATGCTTCAAGAAGAACCCTGCATACTGATAGTTATGATCGACATAACAGATCAAGTACGCAATGAAAACGAACTGCTGAGACTCGACAGACTGAATCTTATTGGACAAATGGCGGCAGGTATAGGACATGAGGTACGTAACCCTATGACTACAGTTAGGGGCTTCCTTCAAATCCTAAGCGAAAAAATAGAATGCAGTAAGTATCAGGACTATTATGCCATGATGATCGAAGAACTCGATCGTGCTAATTCAATCATCACAGACTTTCTTTCCTTATCTAGTAATAAACCCTCCAATGCTCAGTTTTATAACTTAAACAAGATTATTGACGACCTCTTTCCGTTACTTCAAGCGGATGCCTTAAACGCGGATCATAGTATTCTGTGGGAGAAGTTGCCTGTCAGTGATCTGAAAATTGACAGAAATGAAATCCACCAACTAATTATTAACTTAGTGCGAAACGGAATTGAAGCTATGAAAATGGGGGGACGAGTTACAATCCGGACTTTTTCAGATGGTGATGAAACCGTCCTAGCCATTAAAGATGAAGGCACAGGAATAGGACCAGAAATTCTCGATAAAATTGGGACTCCTTTCTTAACCACAAAGGAACAAGGGACAGGCCTAGGGTTAGCAACATGTTATAGTATCGCAGAAAGAAATAACGCAAGGATAGATCTTAATACCAGCTCTGCTGGAACAACATTCTTTGTTAGATTTAAAACAGTAAGTGAGGCATAATAAGTATCTTACTTCCCATATAAATTTCCCCGGCATATTAATTAAAATAAAATGATTGTAAAATTTCATATTTTTTTCATAGGACAGTCGAAAAAGGTTTGAAACCTGCTTGTACTGTCCTATAAAATTCACAAGGCCTTTAGTCCTATTTATGATGAACTAAAGCTAAATTCATCAAATGCTGTTGATTTTTATGGTATAATCTACATAACTTCATAAAAGAAAGGGTGGCCCTTCTGAAAAAGCTCATTTTATCTGTCATAACTTCGCTTGCATTTGCCTTATGCACGCCTTTTATAACCCAAGCAAGCCCCTTGGCTTTCTCAACTGAACGTATTGCCGGACAAGACAGAGTTGAAACTGCTCTTAAAATATCTCAAAAAGGATGGGACTCAGCTCTAACGGTTATTTTATGTGAATACAACGACTATCCAGATTCTATCGCAGCAACCCCCTTTGCTGTAAACTTAAATGCACCCATCTTACTTACTAAAGGAGACTCGATTGACCCACGCGTTGTCAAAGAACTACAACGATTATCACCGGATAAAGTCATTCTTCTGGGCGGTACTGCTTGTCTACAGCCTGCAATTGAAAAGGAACTTGAAGGTCTGTCACTGCAATGGGATCGAATTGGAGGAATAGATCGTTATGAAACGTCGGTTCTTCTTGCCAAGCAATTATTTAGTGATTCTATGATTCTTGCCAATGGCGATAATTTCCCTGATGCTTTATCAGCAGCAACTTTTGCTGGTATAAAGCAAATCCCTATCATCCTTACATCAACCACTCTTCCTGCTTCTGTCATTCAATACTATCAAGAAACTGCACCAAAGCACTTGTTTGTTATTGGAGGCGAAGTCGTTGTTCCTACTAAAGAATTAACCAAGAATAACTTTACCATTGAAACCCGTTTAGGGGGCTACGATCGTTACGAGACAAACGCCAAAGTCGTTTCGTTTATGAAAGATACCTACCATTCCAATGACCTTTTCTTAGCATCTGGCATCACATTTCCAGACGCTGTAGCCGGAACCGTTCTTGCTTCAAAGTCTAATGCACCCCTTTTACTTACAGAAAAAGACGATATTCCACCCGCGGTTTATAGCATCATGCGCGAACATATGAAAGTTGAACCCCCAACCCAGGACTCAAACCCAAGCAATGGTACTAATAGTTCTCTAAATCAAGGAAAAGTCACTGCTTCTGGGGGCTTAAACCTTAGAGAGACTCCCTCCTCCACGGGGAACGTGCTTATCACCATTCCAGCAGCGGCGACTATCGACCTAATCGAAAAGCAGGACCAATGGTATAAAACGACTTATCAATCGAAAACGGGTTGGGTTTCTGCTGATTATCTAACCGTAACATCAAAAATGGGAGTCATCAGCGCCTCAGGAGGCTTAAACCTAAGAGACACGCCCTCTTCCAGCGGAAGCATGCTTGTTACCATACCGAAAGATACATCCGTTGAGCTTATTGATCAACAAGGTCAATGGTACAAGACAACCTATCAATCTAAAACAGGATGGATTTCTGCTGATTATGTAACACTTTCACAGACAAATGCCGAAAAACCTACGACACCTGCTACGCCCATAAATTTAAGTGTCAATGGCCAAGTTTACATTTTAGGTGGAACCGGTATTATTGGCTCTTACGCTCAAACTATTATTGAAGGAAAAGTTTCATCAAAATATACGGACAATCTTAAAACTTTCCCTTCTCTCCCCTCAGAAATCAAACAACCAACTGATCCCTCAAGAGGGGACGATGACATCACCCCTCCTGCTGATAATCCTCCCCCTGTGACAACCTATGATCCTTCAAAGGAAGTTCTCATCAATCCTTTTGAGGGAATCCCCGCCCAAGCGTTATCGGGTAAAACGATCATGATAGACCCCGGACACGGCGGACCGGATAAGGGAGCAAGCGGCCCAACCCCAACTTATGAAAAAAACAACACCTTAGCTATCGCCATGGCCTTAAACGATACCTTAAAACAGGCTGGAGCAACCGTTATCTTTACTCGAGACAGGGATGTCTCCCTCTGTACAAACACACCCTACTCAGAAGTTGAGGACCTCCAAGGACGAGTAAATTTAGCCAATCAATCGAAGGCAGACTTGTTTATAAGCATTCATAATGATGCGAGTCTTAACACAAATGTACAAGGCACTTCAACCTATTATTCTGAAGATAATCCTAAGCAATATGAGAGTCAACATCTTGCAGTTAGCATTCAATCTGCTGTTATCGACACTATCAAAACGAACAACCGCGGACCGAAACAATCAGGTTTTTATGTTTTGCGCAATACGACTATGCCTTCAATCTTGCTTGAAACAGCCTTCATATCTAATCCCTATGAAGAAGCAAGATTACAAAATCCGACCTTCCAAAAGAATGTTGCCGGTGCCATCTTTATTGGTATCTATAACTATTATAAAAACCCCCTGCCTGAAGCTTAAGCTGTTAAACAGTTTATAGACTCTTTCAAGCAAATTTCCCGCCTCGAGGCTACGATGACGAGAGCTTCCCAATTTCGTATATCCCTTATAAAAAGAACGTGGTGTCTCGCATTAACTTGCGTAACACCACGTTCTTTTTATTCTTCATGAGTAGGCGCTATTTTTATGACTATTATTTTGGGGTTACTCCCTAGATCTTCCGCTTCAATGCACCGCATTACTTACTGATCTTTTGCCGGGACAGGCCCTCGCGAAAGAGCAATCTTACCAGTGCGGACTATTTCAATAATGCCATGATCATCTTCTAAGACTTGGCAGAGGGCATCAATCTTTGTCTCATCCCCTGAAAGTTCGATAACCATCGTTTCTCTGTTAACATCAACGATACTTGCTCGAAAAATCTCCACTATATTAATGATATCTGAACGTGTAGCAGCACTTGCCTTGACCTTAATCAAGGCTAATTCTCGTTGAATTGACTCTACTGCAGTAAGATCACTGATTTTTATAACATCTATTAATTTTGACAACTGATTAACAACTTGTTCCTGTTCGATTTCATTCCCCTCAACCACAATCGTAATTCTGGTGGTATCTGGTTCTTCAGTGTAACCAGCCGCGATACTTTCAATATTAAAAGCTCTTCGGCTAATAAGTCCGGAAATATGGGTTAAAACTCCAGGTTTATTTTCTACTAATACAGCAAGTGTATGCTTCATTCCTCTGCTCCTCCCATCATCATCTGATCTAGACATGCACCTGCCGGAACCATAGGCAATACATCTAACACTTCCGGGATCCGAATGTCCACGACCACCGGACCAGGAATCGCCAACGCTTGTTCCAGAACTTTTTCCAGCTCCTCAGGCTTAGTCACTCTCAAACCAGCTACACCCATCGCTTCAGCCAATTTAACAAAATCAGTCGTTGAGCCTTTTAAACTCGTATGGGAATAGCGTCCGCCGTAAAACATTCTCTGCCATTGAGCAACCATTCCTAAACACTGATTATTAAAGATAAGGACTTTAACCGGGAAATTATACTCTGCAACAGCTGCTAACTCCTGACAATTCATCATGATTCCACCATCACCGACGAAGAGGATAACTGGTCTATCCGGCAAACCACATTGGGCACCTAAAGCAGCCGGCAGACCATAGCCCATCGTCCCAAGCCCTCCTGACGTGAGCAATGAGCGGGGATTTTTAAAGCCGTAGAATTGTGCAACCCACATCTGGTGTTGGCCTACGTCCGTAACAATTACAGCATCACCTTGAGTCAACCGACTAACTTTTTCGACAACTGCTTGCGGCATAACAACATCTGGGCCTTGTTCGTAGGTCAAAGGCTTTTCTTGATGCCAGTTACGCACTTTCTCCAGCCAAGGTCGAACTTGCTCTGTTAGCTCGGCAGAGACATCCTTAACTCGTTGAGACAGGGCTGGAATTGACCATCTCATATCCCCGACTATGCGCAAGTGTGCTAAAACATTTTTATTGATTTCGGCCGGATCGATGTCAAAATGGATAATTTTAGCTTTCGCAGCAAACTCACTCAGGAGCCCAGTCACTCTGTCATCAAAACGAACCCCAATTCCAATAAGCAAATCACATTCCGTTGTAGCCATATTCGCTGCATAAGTTCCATGCATTCCAACCATGCCTAAGAATTGAGGATGTTCATTGGGTACACATCCTAAGCCCATCAATGTTGAAATAACCGGAAACCCGCTCTGTTCGATTAAAGCTTTTAACTCCTCAGATGAATCAGATAGATTGACCCCGCCTCCAACAAAAATTAGAGGCTTCCGTGCTAACTTCATTTCAGCAAAGACCTTATCGATCATTTCAGAATCGCCTTCACACACAGGGCGATAGCCACGCAACTTAACCTCATTGGGATATTGGTAATCAAAAGAAGCTGCAAAGACATCTTTAGCAATATCAACAACCACAGGGCCCGGTCTTCCTGTTCGCGCAATATGAAAGGCTTCTTTAAGTGCTCCTGGTAAATCCTCAACCTTCTTTACCAAATAATTGTGTTTAGTAATAGGGGTTGTGATGCCCCGAATGTCTGCTTCTTGAAAGGAATCTCTGCCAATCAGAGGAACTGAAACTTGACCCGTAATAGCCACTAAAGGAATAGAATCCATATAGGCTGTTGCAATTCCGGTTATGAGATTTGTTGCCCCCGGTCCGGAGGTTGCGATAACAACTCCGACTTTACCCGTAGCTCTTGCATAACCGTCAGCCGCATGGACCGATCCTTGCTCATGTTTAGTGAGTATATGCCTAAAGTCAGCTTGGTACAAAGCATCATAAAGCGTCAGCACTGCCCCGCCGGGATAGCCGAACACCACATCAACGTTTTCATTTTTTAGGGATTGTATAATTGCCTCTGCTCCTGTCATTATCAAATCAGTAACCCTCACTTTCTTTTCTCTATAACAACCTATTATTGCGAACCGAATATTCTAAATCCACAATGACTTAGAACAACCTTACCTTGGAATATATCAAATAATCTTGACTTTTTTAACGGCTTGCCCGAGATATCCTTTCATCAGCATCCGTTGCGAATTAATAAGCGAGACCAGCATTCCATTCTTTACGCTTTTCTCTAAAGGTTCTGTAAACTTAGACGTAAAATATAAACAGGCATAAGCTATGAACCCATCCTTTACCAAGTCCTTTTCTGGTATTGTTTCAAGATAACTTGAGAAATCATTTAACTCACTACTGAAAACTTCTGAACGTTTCAGAGCCTCATCTTGGTCTAAAGCATTATCTTGGTAGGATAATTGCAAAGTTTGGACAAATGTTTGCCTTAAGTCTTCCAATCTAAATTTAATTAGTCCTCTATTCTTACTGTCAATTAACCAGGCATAAAGCAGAAGGAGTCTTAAAGAATACAAGTTTTTAGTAAACTCCTCGTATTCCCTTTGGGACAATATGGAATCCGGATCGATAGTTAGATAATTTTCATAATTATGCTGAGGTACGCTTAAAACTTCGCTTGCGATCATTCTAATAAAGGCATCTAGTGTGACCCTTTTTTTTAGAAAAAACATATATACACTCCCCAAAATTCACTTTATTCCTATTAACAATTATAGCATAAAAAGGTGCACCATAGAGAGGACAGCCGCATTCATAAATCCGTTTCAACATAACGTGCGATTACGGTGCCCATAACCAAAGCCCATACCGGAGCGCTAATATTAAAGATCGTAATATTCGATACGGCAATGACAAACGTAAATGCCGCACTCAATTTCATTGTTGGCTTGGAGAAACCTACGGATAAACTATTTCCAAACACACCTATTAGGGCGAAGCCTACAAGTATTGAAACAAACGCCGAAGGCAAGGCTTGAATCCAGGGAACCAGCTTCCAGGCAAACAGACCGAATAATAGGATGATAACCCCTGAAACGACCGCTCCCATATAACGTTTCTTCTGCGGACCGGCCTCTTCATCCGAACAAATCGCTGTCATCATTCCTGCTACATTAGCCGATTGTCCTCCAAAGAAACTGGTAATAATCGAAAAAATACCACTTAAAGCTATAATCCGATTTACGGGAGGGCGATAATGGTTTTGTTCTAAAGCCCCAATCCCAACCGCAGCATCATTACTCAAAATAAGCAGAGCAAGGGGGATTGAAACAGAAAGGAAGCTTAGTGGGTTAAAAACCGGATATTGAGGCGTTGGAAAGATAAATGATGATACCAATGCACCACTATTTAACGGTTGTGTTATAAGTAACAATGTAAATCCTGTCATAATAGCCGCAACCATTGGCGGAATCCGCTTATTCCATTTGCTAAAAATAAGGAATGCGACAAGAGATACTCCACCAACCAGTGGTAGTTGGTGGATAGAAGTTGCGAAAGTCACCATGTACTTTGTAATCATTCCCGCTAGCATCACAGAAATGATTTGTTTGGGGACATATTCGAGCAGTTTAGAAAAAACACCCAGACAGCCAATCATTAGCATCAACAGCCCTGCAAAAATATAGGACCCGATAAGCTGATGATATGTAAATTGGGTTGTTACGGTTGCTAGAAATGCAACCCCAGTAATAGAGTGGGCACCAACAATCGGCATACGATAATACAGGGGGATCAGAATACTATAAAGCCCACCGAAGACATAGACAGAGAACATCCAAAGAATAGTCTGGTTCATTGTAAAGTTACCCTTAGATGCGGCTTCTAAAATAATGACTGGTGGACCAGTTATGGCTAAGAGACCAGATGCAATTCCTGCAACAAAATTTTTATAATTCAAATCTCCTAAAGTTCTCATGTATTAATCTCCTATTGTTTTTCCGACAATCATAAGGATTGTTTTAATTTCTCCACTAGGGGAATATCCGCAGGAGCAAACTCATATAAGTCTAATTCATACGAATGAGCCCAGGCGATTTTGCTGTGCACTTTTAGCGTGAAGTTTCCAGAAATCCACTTACACCAAAAAGCCATTAGTTTGATGCTTCCAGTTTGATACGTATAAATACTCTCACCAAAGAAATCCAAAACGTCTATCTCAACGTCTAATTCTTCGTTAATCTCACGTTTTAAGCATTCTTGCAGACTCTCACCAGGTTCAATCTTACCACCCGGGAACTCCCATTTGCCTGCTAATTTATCATTATCTGCCCGTTGAGCAATCAGGACCTGATCGTTCTTCACGATAATTGCTGCTGTTACTTCTCTCATAATAGTCGTCTCAACCTTTCCCAACATCTGACAATTGTCATCTAATTCTTAAGATACTTGACTAGTAACAGATCAATTATACTATCTGACAGTATCAAAAAGCGAAATAAACATCTGCATCCAATACAGCGACGATCCTGCTTTCTAAATAAATTTCAGAGTTAAGTTTGAAACAACTTAACTAACTCAGCGAAAGTCATAGACCTCCATTTGTATTTTTCATCATAAAATATAAAAATCCTGCATCAACTACACAAATCTTTACATTTATTGCATGTATTATAGAGTTTTCCTTAGTGAACTCGTCCAGCTAAAGCTGAACATCGAGTCTTAAGTGAGGGACTCTTTTCCCACCGAAGCAGAGCACGAGGACCGACTCCCACTTGAATAAGAGAGAGTCTAAGGATCGGATAAATTCTCCCATCGAGTGAAACTTTATTCTAGTAAATAAATAGTTGTCGTAGCAACCTTTTAATAGTATATTTATTTTGTCAGTAAAACCATTTAAAATTGCTGCTAATTGTTAAGTTATTTCTGGAATATAATAACCATGAGGAGGGGTCCTGATGTCTAGAGCTAATTCCCTGGCAAATGATCGTATATGGAATAAAACTTTCTTTCTAATTCTATCTGTGTCATTTCTGATGTTTCTGTCGATGTATATGCTGTTGCCGACGCTCCCTTTATATGCTCAAACCCTTGGAGGTAATGAAACAATAGCAGGAACAATCGTTGGAATCTTTACGCTTTCTGCAGTCTTAGTACGCCCATGGTTTGGAAATTTGCTTGACCGGAAGGGTAGAAGAATAATTCTTATCATTGGGGTTAGTATTTTTCTAGTTTCAGTACTTGCCTACAACTTTGCCTTTACTATTCTTAGCTTACTGGCGCTAAGAATAGTTCACGGTATTGGATGGGGTGCATCCACTACCGCCACTGGAACAATGGCATCAGATGTTATACCGGCTTCCAGACGAGCTGAAGGAATGGGTTATTATGGAATTGCTGCCACAATCGCGATGTCTCTCGGGCCAGCTTTAGGACTATACTTAATCAAGTACAGCAATTACTCTGTTTTGTTCACAAGCTCAGCGATTTTGGCCAGCCTCGGATTAGTAGGTTCCTTTTTTATTAATTATGAAATACCACGAATAAAAACTCAGACAGAAAATAAATCACCCGTTGTAAAAGGTGTAATCTTAGAGAAAACCGCCTTGCCACCAGCCTTGGTTTTGTTCTTTATCACCCTTACCTACGGTGGTATAATAACCTTTTTGCCTTTATACGCAGACTCCCGCGGAGTAAAGAACATTGGCATCTTCTTTACTGTCTATGCCTTGGTCTTATTATTTAGCCGCCCACTCATCGGAAAACTGGCAGACCGGTATGGTGTTCGTAAATTTCTGGTTCCCGGAATATTATTGATAGGTATCGCTTTGCTTTTGTTAGTTAAAGCATCTTCCTTGCCAATGTTTCTACTGGTAGCTGTTGTTTACGGCCTTGGCTTTGGAACCGTACAGCCAATTTTAAACGCCTTGGTTATATCCTTATCTCCACCCGAACGCAGAGGCGCCGCGAATGCAACATTTGCTGTAGCAATGGACTTGGGTATTGGGTTAGGTGCTGTCGCTCTCGGATTCTTAGCACAAAAAACGAGCTACGTATACATGTACGGCAGCTCTGCGATTTTTGCACTGTTTGCACTAGTTATGTACTATGCCTTACTCCGCAAAAAATTGCCCTTATAACCAAGAAATAAGAACCTGACCTTATCTATAATCCCCAAGGAAGCAAGATTATAAAATACTATCTTCTCAAGGGGAGTATTTTCACTAGCATAAACTAAATTGCAAGATCCTGTCTCTCAAACACTCTTTTTGCGTAATACCAGAGGACTGCTGAACAGACATTAAGCCCTATAATCGGCCCTGTTGGGTTTGTAGTTCCTTCTAATATAGATTGGGGCTGATACCACCGGAAGAGAGAGAGGTTTCTCAGCCAAGAATATTTATCACTGAGTCCACCTGCGATATCCAGACTGTAAAATAACAGGGTTAACCCCGCTGCATAAGTTACAGCACGTTCTTCTTCAACTAACCACGCTGAGAAGAATAGACTATAGAGTTCAATCAGCGTGAATAATGCAAGCCCTAAGATTCCTAAGAGGATATAATTTCCATGGTTGATTGGAATTCCAAAACGAGAAGTACCGAAAAAGAGTCCCCCGATTGTGACAGCAACTAAAACAGCTCCTGAGCTCACTAACACTCCAGCCTGAGTTGATAGAATCTCACCTCGAGATACTGGTGTAGATAGAAGAAGTGCCAAAGAGCAATCATCGATCATTTTGGCTAACAGGGCATTTGCAGTTTGAATTCCATGAAAGGCCATGAGCATAACCCAGATCCTTGAAAAAAACTGGCCTGAAATAAAGGCTTCAAATGTATCTGTACGTGCATTTTCAGGAACTCCGAACACCGTCTTTACAGCAGATGGAATAGACTCTGCCACCTGTGCTACCGCCGGATTCTTAGCAACTACAGGGTAAACCCATGTCAGAAGTCCCTCGTAGAGAAAAATCCCTGTGGAAATCGCGGCTATTTTCTTGCGGTGTTGTTTAAACATTGCCCGAAACAATGCTCTATTCATAGTCACCCCACCTTAAGTTGTAACTTTAGTCTCTCGTTAAAACCGCGAGAACTACCGATAAAAATCCATAAAGGCCTCTTCTAACTCCAAAGAACGTTGCCTAAAGCTTATTACATGAACCTGAGTCAGAGCCAGCCATAGTTTATCCATTTCACCCGTAACACGGATCATACAGGATTTCTCCTGAATATTGACTAGATTTAGTTGCCTTTGTTTAAGAAACTCTAATTCCTCTTCTTTCTCGACTTCAATTTCAAACGTTTGATGCTCCGCATCTCTAAGCTGAGAGATACTCTGAATGGTTAAAAGTTCTCCCTCACGAATTATTCCAACGTGTTCACATGTGCGATCAATCTCCACAAATTGGTGGGAAGACATAAACAAAGTCTTTCCTCTTTTCTTTTCCCCCAGGATTAAATCAATAAATACTTTTTGCATTAAAGGGTCTAATCCGGAAGTCGGTTCGTCAAAAATAAGAACTTTCTTATCCAACATTAAGGCCGCAATTATCCCTAACTTCTGCTTCATCCCCTTAGACATCTTCCGAATGAGAATTTTTAGATCCAATTCCAGGGCACTTGCTAAATAATCTCGATTCCTCTTTATTTGCCGTTTATTGCCATGCATTCTGGCAATGAGATCTAAGAAGTCAAGGGCTGTTAAGCTCTCCATAAAATGAAGTTCGCCCGGCAGGTAGCTGATGATCTTTTTAACTTCTGCTTTTTCTTTCCAGCAATCAATTTCATTTATAGTTACTCGTCCTGAATCCGGCTTTAAAAATCCCATTAGAAGACGAATGGTCGTTGTCTTCCCTGCCCCATTCGGTCCAAGAAACCCAAACGCTTTTCCAGCATCAACTTGAAAATTAAGATTCCTTACTCCTCGTCCTTCAGAATACAATTTGTTGAGTTCTTTAACCTCAATCATTTCTTCACTCTTCCTTAGTAAAACCTCTTCTTTAAGAACTTGAATTTCAAGATACTGAGTTGATTTTTCACTCCAACGGCTTTCTGGCAAAGAAATAATGAGAGACTTTAAAAGGTAACGGAATCACTTCAATCTGACTAAAACCAGTTCGTTCTAAGAGATCCAACATCTCTTCTTCCAAAGGTAATCCCTCAAAACCCTCATGACAGGCCAGAAAAAAGCTCATTAAATTTTGTGGAATATGGGTCTTGAATATTTGAAAAGCAGGAGCTCCTCCGCGCAGAGCTGTCAAAATCCCGATTTGTCCGCCTGGTCTTAATAGTTGCATCAGCGAATTTAAAAGTTCCCTGCGTTTTTCACCGTCGAAATAGTAGATATTGTTATTAAGCAGACAACAATCATACGTTCCCGGAGTATCTTTGAACTCAAAAACATCCATCGACTCGATTCGAATTCGCCCTTGATAAGATTCCGTTGCAACTCCAGCCCGATTAGCTATGGAGGGATTAATCTCAAGACCCACTCCTCTTAATCTCGGAAATTCTTCGGCCAATCTTTGTAGCAACACTGCTTCCCCGCAGCCTGCATCTAAAACGTTATACCAACGATCCTTTTCACATTTCCCCTTAAGCACCGGCCAGACAAATAGTTCTGAAGATTTAGAGGCTCTGGAGATGAGCTCATTTTCCATTTCACTATCCATCTGTCCCCGAGGAATTTTACTCTTAATTAAATCAGGCAATTGCGCAAAACAAGGCCCCCAATGAAGGGCAAACTCTTTATACATCGCTTCTAGGCCATAGTCACGGTAATCATGAATGGCTCTGCCTGTTTTACTCAGTTGATATCTTCCATTAGTGAAAACTATGAGTTCTTGACTCTTAGCCTGTTCCAGCCAATGATCCAGTAAAAGCGCGTCCCAATTTGGGTTTTCTGCCAGTATATTCTCTTTAGTCTCTTCTTTCAGAAGGCGTTCCCAAAGATTAAGTTCATACCCAGTATGAACAAGCCATAGAAACCCTAAATTTTCCATGAGCGAAACTGTTTTTCCGAGAAGCGCCAACATTCCTATTTGCATGGGTCCACCTCATCTAAAATATTCGTTAGAAAATTCGGCTAGCGCCAGTCCTTCAGGCGCCAGCGCTAGTAAAGTTCTAATATACTTCTAAAAATCGTATTTTGACTGGCAAAGTCACTTTATACTTTATGCCTTAAAGCTTATTCTTGTTTGATCAGTGGTGCGCTTAAGTTGCCTGTTTTGCAACCTATCTATACTTTACTTTATGTTTATTACTAAACAGTAGTGTCTGTCTCTCTAGCCCCTCCGAAAAAACCTCCATATATTTCCAATCAACAACTTCTTCCAAATGAATTTTTGACTAATCGGTTTAACTTGTTCAAGCAAGCTTATAGAAGGGTCTATCTCTTTTAAAGTTTTCTCCAGAGTCAGCAAGGTTTTACCTAAGAGAACAAATTCAGAAGGAATGTGAATTCCATGCCGAAAAATAATATCAAAAAAGTCCTGAATTGATTCCCCCATTTCAACTCTCTTATGAGTAACGTCCATATGTTTATGGCGTAAAGCAACAATATCTGCTTGGAATATTTTTCGGTCCACTGTATCAGCAACTATCCCCATTTGCGAGAGAGTCTTTAAAATCAATGCATCATTTCCTCGAACGAGTCCAGAAACTAATGACAACATTTCATTTCTCATAGAACGGGATAGATGTCCGGAAATCCCGAAATCGATCAAGGCAATTTTATCGTTGGGCAAAATAAGAATATTACCAGGATGAGGATCACCATGGTAACTCCCATCCAGAAAAATTTGATGAAGAAGCGCTTTACTTAATCGATCGCCGATTCGTTGAGTATTATAAGTGGTTTCCCGTGTAACTTTTAGCAATGGAATCCCTGAAATATACTCCATTGTTAAAACTGAAGGATAAGTCAATTCCCAATAAATCTTCGGAATTACTAAATCAGAATTTCCCTTACAAGATTTTGAAATTTTTTCGGCATTTTTCCCTTCATTAAGAAAATTCAATTCCCCTTTGATCGTCTCGGAAAACTCCTCAAATATCAAGCGAATAGGATAGCGTTTTCCCCACTGAGTTCTTTGTTCAATTCGGCTGATAAGGACTTGGAAAATTTCCAAATCTATTTTAACGGTCTCGCGAAGAAATGGTCGCAGTACTTTTACTGCCACCCTTTCCCCATTATGCAATACTGCCCGATGTACTTGACCAATCGACGCCGCTGCAAGCGGAATAGGATCAAATTCTTTAAAGACTGACTCCATACTGGACTCTAAAGAATCCTCGACTACTCTGCATACTATTCCAAAGGAAAGCGGGGGAACACGGTCTTGGAGTTTCTCTAATTCGCGAATTATAGGTTGCGGAAGTAAATCGGACCGAGTACACGCTATTTGTCCAATCTTAATAAAAGCCGCGCCCAGTTCCTCGAAGGCCTTTCTCAGATGAACTCCAACAATTCCTAAGTTTTTCTCCTGCATTGTGTTTAAATTTCCAGGGATAAGCAAATATCCGAATCCATGTCTGACGAGTACGGAAAGGATCTCGTAGTAACGTGCAAAATGTCTCTCCGGTATTCCAAACATACTGAAACTCCCCGTTTCTTTAGGCTACTTATATAGTAATGGAACTATTAGCATAACGTGACAACGATTCCGCGCCCTAGAGTCTTTAACTCAACTTTAATAGTCTAAATGAAAAACTGGAGAACAAATTGATGTTATCAATTTATTCTCCAGCTCTTAATCAGGTTTTGTAATTGCTTCTAAATTCTTGAGAGACTATTGGGATTTTTAACGAGTTATCTTTATAAAACCCCAGTTGGCTAAGGATACCATAATTGACACAAGAAAGGCGACACCAAACCCATGCACTGCAAATCCTGGGAATAGCGCACTGGTAAGCAAGATCATCCAAGTATTAATCACAAGTGTGAAAACTCCTAAGGTTAATAGATTCAGCGGAATAGTCAATATGATCAACAATGGACGAATGATTAAATTGACAAGACCCAGGACCATTCCCGCTCCGATAAAATGGAGCAGGGTTGCCGCTTCTATAGGCAAAAACCGGGCTGCAACAAAAAACACAAGTGCATTGACCAGAAGACGATAGATTTGTAGTTTCAATCTCTTCCCTCCGTTCACCTTAAGCTAATTTTGACCTGAATATCTCCTGACTTAACATCGACGACATCCAGCCCTTTATATTTCCGTAAATCTTTGCTGACGGCATGCGCCACAGAGATAATTCCACTTGGAGAAAATGTTTTAACCCAATTCAAATGTTTTCGATCCTTCTCATCTCGAGGAAGTGGAATATGTTTTAAAGCTATTTCCCCAACCCAAGCTAAGTTGGTAAGAGCCATGAAGACTTCATCTACAACCCAGACAGGTATCGGCAATCTTAATCCCCTATGCTTTTGAGTTTTAACTTGGACTATTAACAGCATGGCTGTTTTAGTCCACATACACTTCCACCTTGATTCTTCCCTCTACTGGATCAGCAACTTCCACGTCTACGATTTTACCATCTAGGCTTTCTTCAATTATACTTGCAAGTCCCTCCACATCTATGTCATGTAAATCAAGGCCCTTCATCTCCAACTCCGCGCGCTTGTCTGCTGGAATAAAACTCATTGCATAAACCACAAGTTTGGAAGCAGAATGTATCAGACTTAAAGGGACATTCACATTCACCTTCAATGTTTTCTCACCAACTACTCGAACCCGCAAGAAGCGTTCTCCTCCCGACAATATGTCTTTTTTGATATGCGAGGCCTCCTTATGGGAATTTCCCTCCTCAATTGCCTTAAGTAAATCCATACCTTCTGCGGCTGTCAGCTTCCCTTCTTGAATCATCTCGAGAATTTTCATCTTTTCACTACTCATATACAACTCTCCTTTCAACGCAATTGGACTTTCAAAACTAACTATAACTCAAGTGTTACTTATTACTTTCCCTCATCTGTCGTGTAGCTTCTTGAGCCGATATTTCTCCCCGCTCAAGAGCCTCTAGTATCTCCTGACGGCGCAAACTTTCCTCAGGGGAGTTCCCTTTTCCATTCTCAGTGTCTTTTTCCTTATCCACTCCGTATCCAAGCGCCTCAATAACACTGTCCAAGCGACTGCGTACCGTCGGATAAGAAATACCCAACTCTTTTTCCACCTCTTTGATATTCCCTCGGCACTTAATAAATGCCTCCATGAAAACTAACTGTTCTGCAGGCAACCGACAAAACTTACACGAACTGAACTCCCCTTCAATTTTAGTAGGACAGTATGTACAAGTAAGCTTACTAATCTTCATTTCATGATTGCACACTGGACACTGATGGGGCATCTGATAAGACAAAGATATCACCTCTGCGTCATGTATTATTGCACTTCTCTGCAATTAAATAATAAATCAATATATTAATTATGTCAATTATTTATTCAATATATTTAATATGTATATTAACATTATTAATATATAGATGATTTGTCCTCTATGCAGTATAATTAACCATACCGTTCGAGTAATCATAATGCAGCTGGCCTCCGGAGAGACTAGCTGCATTACGATGAATCATCAAATATTATGGAGAGATTATGATGCCTCAAATTAAGATCCGTGGAATCGTGATAGACATGATACGGAAACTAAGCACTCGACTAATCGATGAACTGACAATAGTGACACAATCTCCAAGGAACGACTTTACCCTTGAAATGATTCACTCAACCTTTGTCCTAGATGGGGAAGTTGCAACGAGTTATCCTTTTGTCGAGATCGCTTGGTTTGACCGAGGGCAAGAGATTCAAGATCAAGTGGCTCAAACCATCAGCAAATTAATGAATGAAGCTGGTTGCCCCAGCGTCGATATTATGTTCACGATCTTGGAGAAACCCCGCTACTATGAAAATGGAAAGCATTACTGATTTTTAAGGTTAAAGGTATACAATGAACCCTGCATTCGGAACGAGAAAACGAAAAAAGTCGACTTATATGTGATTTGCAAGCCGACTCTAGATTCTTCCAAGGGATTAGCGTTGTAATTTCATTCATTTAATCCAAGCCATCAACAATTGCCTTAAGCTCATCAATTTTATCCATGATCCTCAGTCCGAGCTTTTTGAACCCGGAAACAAACATAATAATATAAGCAACTATACAAAGAAAAAGCACTAGATTTCGGTATCCAGGGTGCTCATCGAAAATATAACCATACTTTACAGCGAAATGACCATTTATGAAACTCGTAACGAGCGCTAATCCTACTAAAAATATGAATGCCGTCACAGCTCCTTTTATGTACTCAATCCACAATCGCCTTTTGGCCAATTTCTTGTCGATTTTATGCTGTTCAAACTTCTCTTGGACTTTCGATAACCCCATTCCAGTCATCTCCTCTTCCTTTGTCACGTTGATTAATCAATAAGGCAAATTCTCACTCTTTTTAATACCAATCCAGAGACACGTATTACCAGTAACATCGCTAAATGTCTAACTTCATTTAGAATGCCTTTCTATTATTATAACACGTTTCTAATTTTGGCAAAATTCTTCTTCTCTTTCCAGTCCTCACAATATTTTCGTAACACAAACCTCTGCAACAGCTTCACCATAAAACGACATAAAAAATATGAGTAGTTTGATAAAATATTATTGCGTCAGATTATTCCTAAAATTTGGCTCATTCAAAATGATTACTACTAATGCTTGGCGTCAGGCAGGCTGGGAACCCTTACAGTGGCAATGATGCGGTAAAGATGCCGTTAGCGGCATGAAGGTCTAGTATAAAAAGAGGCGACCTGGAAAAAAACTGCAGGCCGCGTTGATAAGGAGCGGATTAATTGATTTATGCTTTTGATGGTCATACTCCCAAAATAGGGACGGGAACATATGTAAGCGAAACTGCAATAGTAATCGGAAATGTAAAGATTGGAGACAACTGTTATATTGGGCATGGTGCAATTCTGCGCGGGGATTATGGCCGGATAGAAATTGGCTCAGAGACTGCTGTCGAAGAAGGTGTCATAATCCACATTCGGCCCGAAGGGTTAAGCAAAATTGGAAACAGAGTTACGTTTGGCCATGGAGCGATCATTCATTCTGACGACATAGCTGATTGGGCTGTGATAGGAATGGGGGCAATTGTCAGTCTTGGAGCGAAAGTTGGTGCAAAATCTATTGTAGCAGAGGGTTCAGTCGTAAAACAGAATCAGGTTATCCCTGAAAACGTCGTAGTTGCCGGTAATCCAGCCAAAGTGGTTAGAGAACTAGAAGATAAAGACATAAAAATGTGGACATGGGGAAAACAGGTTTATGTCGATCTAGCTGCAAAATACTTAAAAATTGGAATGCAGAGAATACCGGATTAGTTGGCTCTGAGGGCTCTGAAGGAACGGGCTAAATGACCACTCACCCTGATAGCAAGGCTTGTAGTAATTTCGGCCAATATCTTCCGGACGCAATCTAATACTTGGGAAAATTTCATAACATGTTGTTAATCTTTTGGGATACTTCATCGTCACATATCACAAATAATTTCGCATCTGTTGGAATGGGTTCATTTAGCTTAGTATTTATTGTCATATCACCCTTGTTTGATATTAAGGTGGCCCCTTGCTTAATAAGTGCTAAAAAAGCATCCTCATATGTTTTCCACTCGGGTCTTACAGTTGTTTGATATACATCAGCACCTCTTTGACTACTTAATAATTGCGTAAAAATATCCAAGCTTCCTTCATTAAGTGCTGACCTTACAGCCAATCTTGACACAGCATCGTGGGAGAGAACGAAATCATTAACCTTCACATGTTTGAAGTTTTGAATATGTTTTTCCATCATAATTTCAACAGTTGTATGAACATTCGGAGCTAAACTCTCGATAGTTGAAGCTAAAAGTAACGATTTTCCATCAACAAGAGAAGGCTCATCAATTCTTGCATCGGCAAAAATGATTGCTGAACGAGCATTCTTAATGTCTGCTTGTTCAAGTATATCGAGGGAACTTGGGTCACCACTAATAAAATAGACTTTGGGTTTATCATAAGGATGTTTGTTAATCTCATCAATAATTACTACCTCAATATTCGAGTCTGTGGATAAAATTTCTTCTATGGCATATTGTGCCTTTTTGCTCCAATTAATTACGATAATGTGGTTCTTACCTTGAAACTTCAATTGGCCTGCCTCCCTTCTCCTATGAAAATCTGCAACAGCATCAATAATCTTACCAATTACTAAACTTAACAAACCAATGCCAAATACATAAATAAAGATAGTAAGCACTTTTCCTGAAAATGTACTTGGAGAATAATCACCATAACCAACAGTCGACATCGTTGTTAAAACAAAATACAGAGAATTAAACCAAGTCTCAAATGTCTCAGGCTCAATTAAATAAGCAAAAGTTGATACCATCAGTACAAAAGCAAGAAATCCAAACGCAAGTGCTGTATTCTTCATTTTCAATAATTTTATTGATAAGCGAAGTAAAACGAAGTGCAAAGAGCTTTCCTCCTTTCAGATAAATTGTGATTGCAATTCTGTTGGTGAAATTTCTTATTTTTTATTACAATCTAAGAAAGACCGAAAGATTGATAAGCCTCAATCTTATTAAATCTGCATCTCTTTGTACTGTGGATATTTCTCAACCCAAAAAACTAGGACTATAACTTCTACACAAGTTATTATTTCTCCTTTAATTCAGCGCTAACTGCCAGTGTTTAATATAATAACCACCCATTTACTGAAACAGGTACAGAAAAGAGGGGATCGGTGTGATGTTTTAAAACGCCACGACTGTCCCCTCTTTTCTGTACACGCCCCTGTATGACCATCTCAAAACTATTAAGAATTTAGCCTGAACTAGGCACGCCATAATCTTAAGGTAAGACAACGCAAACTTCCACCTCCAGCTAATAGAGCTTGGGGGTGAAATTCAATGATTTGGACTCCACACTGTTGCAATCTTTTTTTAGTCTGATTACTTAATGCTATATCATAATGAATAATGACTTTTGGTTCTAGTGGAACAAAACTGCAACCCCAATTTTGTTGCTCGACATCAGTTATTTCTATAAGCTCGATATTCTTCTTACCTAAATATTTCTGAAAATCAATTTCTACACGCTTTTGTTTGCGAATCAGGTACGTTTGTAGAATAGCCGGAGGAAAAAACATTGCTAAATCCTCACTAATTCGATTAAAAATCATATCAGCATGCATGAATCTTCGTACCTGGGGTGCCTTAATATAAATCACTTCTTCGAAGATTTCCAAAGCTTTAGCAAAGAATCCTTCTATAGTACTAGCTTTAAGTCGTTCAGTATCCACAATGATCAATGTTAGAGGAGACAAAGTCAAGCAACCTTCAAACTCTTCCTCATTTTCAAATTCATGGAAAATCGGGATATTAAGATTAGTTAAGACTTCCTTTACTACACTTTCCTCGCCGGCTCTGGTACCTGGACACATTTTCGATAATATAGCCCCTTTGCTCGTAACCACTGCAATATCATTGAGATAAGCTAAATTCGGAAGTTTTGGCAATAAATCTTTTGTTTCTCGGACAAAGTTCCTAACTTCTAGCACCTCTACATCGTGCACTTTTAACAATTGAGTATATTGTTCGTGCTCCTTCAAATACTGATCTACCTGCGGAACATTATTGAACAAATGATACTTATAATTCGATTGGGTAATTGAAGATAGTGACTCGACAGGGTTATGCAGTAAAACTTTCTTTAAGCGTGCCAATTTTTCATTTCCAAACCCTGGATTTATTTTCATCATACTTTAACACCTATCCTAAGCTTTCTGTTGTAAGGGTTCAGAATTACTTTTTTAACCCTATTATTAACCTTTTGGATCTGACATGTTATGCTTGATAGTTTCTCTGAAATGTCTATATAATAGTTATAATAGTCGATAATTTCACTCAGAACTAAACCTCCTTTAACGAAGCTTTCTATTATACATCATAAGGTTATACAGTAGAACGTTTATCATACATACAATTTTAACCAACAAAGTCTCAACTTTTAAATTCTAGGGAATCAATAGTAATAAATAATCGTCTATCGATTTTAGAGAGGTGTAGAATTTGAATAACCTTGTAATCCAAAGATTATCACTGGCCCTTGAACGGCGTGAGGATGTCGCTCTCGTTATGATTACTAAAACAAAAGGTTCCTGCCCACGGGGAGTTGGCAGTATGATGCTGGTCAATGGTGATGGACACTTACTCGGAGGCACAATTGGTGGCGGAGTATCAGAATCCAAGGCAGCAATTGAAGCTGCCAAGTGCCTTCAACAAGGAGTCTCAAAAACAATACGTTATGAGCTTGAGATTAATTCCAGTGACCCCCAGCAGCTAGCAATGGTTTGCGGCGGTGAAATTGAAGTATTCATTCGAGCTTTTAAACAAGCCAACCACTTGCTGATTGCCGGGGCTGGCCATATTGCTCGCGCACTTTATCAATTGGCTAAGGTTTTAGGATATTTTATTACGATCATAGACGACAGACCCGAGCTGCTTACTAGAGAACGGTTTCCAGATGCCGATGAGTTAATATCTGGAGATATAGTCACTGAGCTCAAGCGCTACTCAACAAATGAACAAACTTCAATGGTGATTTGTACCTATAAACATGCGTTAGACGAAGCAGCTCTGGCTGCGACCATCTCTAAACCAAGCCGTTATCTTGGAATGGTCGGCAGCCGCAAAAAGGTTGCCCACTGTTTCCAACATCTTGAAGCGCAAGGAGTGACGCTGGAGGCCTTGAGCAAGATTCATACCCCTATAGGGCTTAATCTTGGAGGAGAAACGCCTGAAGAAATTGCCCTTGCTATCTTAGCTGAGATCCAGGCTATAAAATATGCTCGTAACCCAGATCTCCTTCGTACTTAACCAAAACAATAATTTGGGATGCAAGAAAAAAAAACCCCTTTTATCCGTCTAAACAGACGGATAAAAGGGGTTTTACACTGTTACTCAATTATTAGCCCATTGTGCCCGGACTTAGAACGCCATCCAATTATTCTCGTATCTTGTAGTTATTATTTTCCATATCCATAATGGAATAGCTATAGTTTTTTTTATTTCTCTCATCAATTGTAATTAGATCAATTGCGAATTCTTTAGCTTCTTTCAAGGTCTCAAATTCATATTCTCCAATGTGATCTTTGGCAATTTCATCATGTACTACTAAAACAAAAGTCATTTTAATCCCTCTTTCTTCAGTTCTCTATCGAGTCAGAGGCTTGTTATCTCTTGTTTGTTACTACATTATTAATACCATACGATTGATGCTTTTACAATTAGTCTGGAAAATATTCCCCTTTACATGTTAGGTTATACTTTACTTCTTATAATTGCTCAAATCTAGATAAGCCTGGAATTTTGTTTTTTCTCTCGAACGGACGGATAAAGATGTTTTGATGCAAGTATAGCTCAAGAATGCAGACTAAAGCACTCTTTCGCTTTCACCATAGCCACTATGACTTCGTTTACAGGAACCTCGACCCCTGCTTCATGAGCAAGTTTTACGACTGCGCCATTCAGGGCCTCAATTTCAGTTCGGCGACCGCTCTGAATATCTTGAAGCATCGAGGAATGGTGAGCATAGGTTGGAGGTATTAAGTAGTCATAAAAATTTGTTAGATAAGTTTGAGCATCAGGCCAAAACATCGCAATCTTTCTTGCTTGAAGCAAATCAAAAATCTCTTTAATGATCTTATTCATGAGTTCCTGAGTAACAGGTTCTTCAGCTAACTCTCCATAACTCACCTCAAAAATTGCTCCTAAGGAATTTAGTGCTGAATTATAGATGATCTTTCCCCAAATATAGTTCATGATTTCTAAAGATGCTTTTGTAGGAATGAGTGCTTTGCAAAAAATTTCGGCAAACTCCTCAAGCAACGCGGGGTTAATGAGATTTTTGGGAGAACCAATCATCACATCATCGGCAATAACAGTCACCTTAGACTCTCCAAGTGCTAAGGTCTCTGCCCCAAAAATAACTCGGCCTAAAACAAGCTTGTCCTCCGCAATAGATTTGGCGGCTGTCTCAAAATTTCCATATCCATTCTGGAAGAGAAATACGTAGGTGTTATCTCCTACTAGCGGAACAATTTCTTGAGCTATCTCTTCTGTAACAAATGATTTTACGGTGACAATTATAATATCAAACTTCTGGTGCTTAAGTTCCGAGACTTTAGATGCTGCGTTAAAGAGCTTCGCCTTGTGCTCTCCCCAGATTCCAGAAACTTTCACTCCATCTGACTTGATCTTTTCAATACTTGCTGGTCTGCTTAGCCCCGTCACCTCGTGGCCCGCTAAACTCAAAAGGCAAGAATACACAGTTCCCAAGGCCCCTAAACCGATAACTAAAACTTTCATTTCTTTTCTCCAATCTTACATTGTTTAACAGGATAATTAATGTCGCGGAGCCCATAACATGACAGAGACTCCTGCTATACATATGGCAGCACCTAACCAATCATAGCTGTCGGGAATTTTTTTATCAACGCCCCATCCCCATAAAACGGCTAAGATAATAAATACCCCTCCATAGGCTGCATAAACTCTCCCAAAGCTCGGGAACTTTTGTAAAGTGGGGATGATACCGTAAAGAACGAGGATGAGTCCCCCCACTATTCCATACCAAAGGGGCCGAGCTTCTCTCAGCCAAAGCCATACTAGATAGCCTCCTCCGATTTCGGCTAAACCAGCTAGAATAAACAAAAAAATAGCCTGAAGCATAAATCAAATATCCCCCCTTTTGCACAGACACATATATAAACTAAAGTTCTTTGCTATAATGACTGCTTCTGCTTCCGAAACATGTTTCTTATTATTATAGCTTTATTTATTAGTAATCAACAACACTATTCACTCATATACATTCGGCACAGTGCACAATTTTAATTAATTTTTCGAATAAGAGTCCTCAACTTCCTATTTAAGAAGATTTTATTTATAATAAAAAGAAAATAGTTCATACCTAAGATTTCTTTCAAATAATAGCAGCATCAAAAAAGGAGAATTTATGCCGCAAACTGCAGTATTGGAACTTACTAACTTGAGAAAAACAATTAAAGGAAAGGAAATCGTTAAAGGGGTAAACCTAACTCTTTATCCCTCCCAAATTTATGGTTTCCTAGGTCCTAATGGTGCGGGAAAAACGACAACAATTCGCATGATTGTCGGATTGATAAAACCGACGGAAGGATCAGTAAGAATCTGCGGCTATTCCGTAGCCCATGATTTTGTGAAAGCCCTATCGAATGTCGGCTGCATCATCGAGAGCCCTGACATGTACAAATACTTAACTGGCATGGAAAACTTGCTGCAATTTGCGGCCATGAATAAAACGATCAGTCAACAACGAATTAAAGACGTCGTCGAAATGGTAGGCCTCCAGCATCGAGTCAATGATAAAGTAAGTACCTATTCCTTGGGTATGCGACAACGTCTAGGGATCGCCCAGGCCATCATAGGTAAGCCTAAGCTTCTGATTCTCGATGAACCTACCAATGGACTCGACCCCGCAGGAATCACTGAGTTCAGAAATTTGATCCGCAAACTGGCCTATGAGGAAGGTATGACAGTCTTTGTATCAAGTCACTTACTGTTAGAAATCCAACAAATGTGTGATATCGTCTCTATTATTAAGCAAGGAAGTGTCATCAAAACAGCTACCATTCAGGAAATCATTCAACATGACGATAAGATCGAATGGCAGATAAATGATCCTGAGAAAGCAATCGCGATTCTTAGGGACCATTGGCAGATCGAAGCGACTCAGTTAAAAACGAATACCATCAGCGCTAAAATTGGTCGGCATCCCCTTGAAAAACTTAATGGATTTTTCATTAGGGAAGGTCTGGAACTCACCTATTGCACAGCAAAACAAAATACCCTTGAAGATCTATTTTTAGGCCTTACGGAGGGGGATCAAATTGTTTAATCTAATTGAAAATGAAGTCCTAAAAATGATTTCTAAGAAACGACTCATGTTTGTCATGGCAATTCTTGTCGTCCTGATCTCGATCTTTGCCTATGGGCAAAATCATACTGCAGAAAGAACAAAGGCCCAACTCTCTCAACGGATGGGAATTAGCGCAACAGATGACTGGCGCAAGCTGGCTGACCAGCAGTTAATCGATATGAAGAACAGGCTTGACAGCCCTTACAGGGATGAGAAAGATAAATCTTCACTCCGAGTAAGAATTGAACAACTGCAGTATAACCTTGACAATAACATTAACCCGCTGGAGCAATCTGCTGCAAAATTTACAACCAAATTCATGGAACAATCGATTTTCTTGTTCTTACCTCTTCTGATTATTATGTTGGCAGCAGATATGGTGTCTGGGGAATCCTCCAGCGGAACGATAAAACTTCTCCTCGTCAGGAACGTTCCCAGGTGGAAGATTCTGCTCAGCAAATATTTAACCTTGATGATCTTGGAGATTGTAGTTCTTTTTTTGCTTTTGTGTTATCCGTGATTATTTCAGGCCTCTTCTTTGGTCTCGGAGGTTGGCTAGCCCCGGTGGCCACAGGTTTTAAACTTGTAGCAGGAAAATTAGATACCTCCGCTGTACTTAATGTCCCACAGTGGAGATATACTCTTATGGTTTATTCCTTAGCGTATTTTGTATCCGTGGTGGTAGGCAGTATCTCATTTATGATCTCAATCTTAGTTAAAAGTACGGCTGCTTCGATTGGCATTATTATGTCAACCCTTGTAGCGGGTAATTTCATCAGTTACTTTCTCTCAGATTGGAAGATTACACGCTACATGTTCATGGTCAATTTACGGCTCACGGATTATTTATCGGGATCGTTCCAACCCATCGAAGGGATGACGATGCTTTTCTCAATCACCGTCCTGCTGGGATGGACTATCGCTTCGATCCTCGTCAGCTTTGTCTACTTTACTAAACAAGATATTCTGGTCTAAGGAGAAATTAAGGTGTTTAAAAAAAGCATGTGGTACTCTATTCTTGTGATCGCCTGCGCAGGTTTCATAGTTTTAGCCAGCGGCTTCTATCAGGCAATCATCGTCACAACTATGGTCAGCCCTCAGCCATCTTCGGAAGCCCCAAGAACTCAAACACCAGAGGGTTCAACGCTCTCGTCCAAGAATCCCAACTCCGTTCAATTGCTGATCCTGGGTGACTCTGTTGCTAAAGGGACGGGAGATGAAAATAGTAAAGGGTTTTCTGGTTATCTGCCGGAGTATTTCAAAAACAACACTTCCAAAGAAATCATCGTGGATAACGCAGGAATTGACGGATTAGAAAGCATAGGTCTTCTTGAGCAACTCCAAAGCCAGCGACTTGATAAACTGATCGCAGATTCGGATATTATCTTAGTCTCCATCGGCGGAAATGATATCCGAAGCATCCTATCCCTGAACACTCTTGCTAAAGAAGATGAATTCAAAGTGAGACTAGACAACTACCAGAGCAGCTTAAAGTTAACGTTTAAAGAACTAAGAAACACCAACCCAAATTCCATTATAATTTTTCTTGGTCTTTACAATCCTTATGAAAAAGCAACCAGTCTTGAAGATGCCAGACTTTTAACTACCTGGAACTATAATACCCAACAACTCGTTGATGAAGATGGAAAAGCAATCTTCATTCCAACCCATGACTTGCTGAAATTTAATGTAGGGAAATATATCGCTCAGGATGGTCTTCATCCAAATTCCGCAGGATATCAAGCGCTCTCCAATAGAATTAGTAAAGCGGTAGAAACGATACTCACCGGATTATAGTTTCAAACCAAAGGGAGGTGACAGACTTGAAAAACAAGTTTGTTACCTCCCTGACTTATGGTCGCTAAGTTCCTTGAAATGTCTGTTTCACACTATAATATGAGGGAAAACATTTCATACCACTTGCCCATCTCCAGCTCTCTTCATAACTGCACTTTGTATTTTCGGGAATTTCACGCACCCATGCATCTGGGATATGATTTTTTATGTGCATAAATCCTTTGAGTACAGTACAGAGTAGCATAAAGTGAATAAATAATGAATACGCAAGCAACCTTGTCTGGTTGAAACTAAGATCTGGAAGGAATGATAACTATTCAGAACGATAGTGACCCCAATTCGGAGATGGAACACACATACGAGCAACTAAGTCCTTTTGAACTCAAAGACAAATTAATTAACCTTGCTAATAAACACGGAGATACAAGCATCTGGTCAATGTTAAATGCAGGGAGAGGCAACCCAAACTGGATTGCAGCAACCCCGCGAGAAGCGTTCTTTACATTGGGTCAATTTGCAATAGAGGAAACCCGCTGCGTATGGAAAGATATCGACCTAGCTGGCATGCCAAATAACAAAGGCATTGCAACTCGTCTTATAGACTACCTAGAAAAACATCACAACGCTCCCGGAGTCGATTTGCTCAAGAGAAGCATTGATTATGGAACAATAAGTCTGGGGTTTGACCCTGATGGTTGGGTTCATGAACTAGTGGATGGGATCATCGGCGATAACTATCCGGTTCCAGATCGTATGCTGGCACACCTTGAACAAATTATTCACGCTTATCTCATTCAGGAAATGTGTAATAACGAATCACCACCTGGAAAATACGACCTCTTCGCGGTTGAAGGCGGGACCGCTGCCATGTGTTATATTTTTGACTCTCTGCTTGCCAATAAGTTACTGTCAATTGGAGATAAGATTGCACTCATGGTACCTACCTTTACCCCATATCTAGAGATTCCGCATTTAGCGCGCTACAATTTTGAAATTATACGAATTAATGCTCTGGAAATGGACGAGAGAGGGGTTCACACTTGGCAATATACAAAATCAGAGCTCGATAAACTTGCTAATCCAGGTATAAAAGCCTTATATGTTGTTAACCCAAGCAATCCCCCCTCAGTGGCAATCCGAAACGATTCGAAAAAGCATATCATAGAGATGGTTAAAAACCACAATCCAAACTTAATGATTATCACAGATGATGTTTACGGAACATTTGTCGATAATTTCCGTTCACTGATGGCAGAATTACCGTTTAATACCCTTGGGGTTTACTCATTCTCGAAGTATTTTGGGGCTACAGGTTGGCGCCTTGGAGTCATCGCTATTCATAAGGACAATATCTTTGATCAATTGTTAAAGGATCTCCCGCACAATAAAGCAACTGCATTAGCGGAACGTTATGGAACTATCACATTACATCCTGAAAAACTTCGTTTTATTGATCGTATGGTTGCAGACAGTCGACAAGTCGCCCTAAACCATACAGCAGGTTTATCCACGCCCCAGCAAGTGCAAATGGGTCTATTTGCTCTTTTTGCGTTGCTTGACTATGAAAATCGTTACAAAGAGTTGACCCAGGAAATTTGTCGCCATCGCCAAAAATTATTATACGAGGGCTTTGGGCTTGAATTGAGCACTGATAGATTCAACGCTGCCTATTACAGTCAAATTGATTTATTGGTGTGGGCTAAAATTAAGTACGGTAAGGAATTCTGTGACTATTTAGAAGAAAACTATGAGCCCACTGACTTCCTTTTCCGTTTGGCTAAGGAATCTTCAATTGTTTTGCTTAACGGCATCGGGTTTGGCGGTCCAAAGTGGTCCATTCGTATATCTCTTGCCAATTTGAATAACGAGGCTTATAGCATAATCGGTGAAACTGTCCAAAAAACATTTGAAGACTATGCAACTTCTTGGAGAGCTTCCAAGGACTCAAAGAAGCCAAAAACTTAGGTCCGAATCACAATCGCTCAACATCTTGCTCAGAAAAGTTTTAAACTTTTTAAACGTTTCAGAAGAGGGCGAATTGCTTGGACTACCCGCTCGATAGCTTGATTTTCTTTGCGAAACGTATGGACCGGGTGTCCCCCTTGTTCTTGAGACTTAGGTTAGAGGTGGAAGTCTTAAAGTTGGATAAATTCAGATTGACGACAGAGCCTGTTGCACGTTATCCTAGCCTTATTAGCAAATAACTGTACTGGAAAGGAGTTCAAAATCAATGTTTGCTTCTGTAAATTCAGATTGTATCGGCTGCGGTGCCTGTGAAGCTGTTTGTCCTCAAGTATTTAGAATGAATAGCTACGAGATTGCCGAAGCCTATACAAATCCTGTTCCTCACGATGCTGAAGAATCGACTAAAGCAGCCTTAAAAAGTTGCCCAACAACAGCTATAATTTTAGAATAATCTATGATTCTCCACCTCTTCACCCTGAGTTCAGTCAGGGTTTTTTCTTTTGCTTGAATTTGAGCAATATAGAGTATTAGAAAAAGAGGTTTTTAAAGCAAGATGTAGAAATAATATACATAATTCATAACATTAATCATTTATCCGACAAATATCGCAAAAATAAGAAGCGTTTTGAGGTGATCAATTTGAAGATCCGACATAAAATTTCTCTGGTTGCAATTTCAGGTCTATTCCTTGTAGTTCTATGTTCTGGCATTCTGCTTAGATTATTTTTTATGAATTATGCAGATAAAATCGAGAACTCAATAGTAAGCCAAAATTTCAACCGAGCAATGTCGGTTATTCAAAGAGAAGAATCTTCCCTAGAAAGTACAGTGATGGACTGGGCCTATTGGGATGATACCTACTCCTTCCTTAACGGCACCAATAGCGAATATGTTGATATTAACCTAGAGGATAATACTTTGACTTCCTTGAATATAAATTATATGGGTTTTTATAATCTTTCAGGGGATACAGTCTTTGCTAAGGCATATGGAATTGATGCATCGGTAGAGAGTTCATTTAACAAAGAATTATTTAGGATTTTTAAAAATGCCGATTATTATAGAAATTTACTCTTTAGCCCTGATCCTATGACTGGACTATTAATAGTTTCTGGACAACCCTTACTTATTTCTATTTCACCTGTTACTTCGTCTAACCGAGAAGCCTCGAATAATGGGATAATCGTTTTTTGCAAGTTGATTGATCAAAAATTTCTTGACTATCTTAAAGATGTTTTAAAAGTAGGTATTAATTTTCATACATCACAAGACCCCGAAATACTGGAAGCTTTGCAACAAGACAATGTTATGCTGTCCTCTGATCATACTATCCTGTACATCAAGAAGACCACAGATTCTGTAACTAGTTATGCACTAATAAATAATATCCAGAATAATACCGAGATTTTTTTGAAGCTCGATACTGATCGAATCATGTATCGCGATGGATTGGCAATTATCAATTACTCTAGTTTTGCATTTATCGCGACATTCTTAATTATTTCTATCTTATGTTTAAGAATATTGGAGTTCTCTGTCTTTAGACGTATTGAAAAGCTTGACGGATTTATGAATTGTATAAGAAACAAAAAACTGATGTCCAAAACGATCTCTTTACCAGGGAATGATGAAATCTCCAGTCTCGCTTCGAGTGCCAATGAAATGTTGCAAGAGCTTGACAACCATTATAAAGAAATTAGAATTAATGAAGAACGGTTCAAATTAATCATGGAAGCAACTAATGATGGCTATTTTGACACTGATCTATTAATGAATAAATTTAATATTAGTCCTGACTTGCTTAAATATTTAGGATACATGAACCATAAAGGTTATCTGGATTATGATCAAGTAATAAATATAATACATCCAGAGGACAAAACTCTTTTTAGAGCTGCTTTGAGTGATTGCTTTAAAGGTAACGATGAAAAACTAATGGTAGAATGCAGAGTGAGAAAGAGCTCCGGAGAATGGTTATGGCTTCAATGTCGAGGGAAAATTGTCCGATATGATGATTTCAAAAATCCAAAGCGCTTAATTGGTACCATCTCGGATATTACCCAACGCAAAAACTATGAGGCAGAAAACCTTTACCTTAGCCAAACGGATATGGTGACAACTCTAAAAAACAGAACCTTTGTAGAAGTATTATTAGAAAAAGCAGATAAATGTACTTCATGTAACAGTTGGATCATAATGGGTGATATTAATGGACTAAGACTTATTAATGATACGTTTGGGCACCAAGAAGGGGATCGCCTTTTGCGCGGGATCGGAGAGATTCTCAAGAATTGCTGTTCCACGGGTGATATTCCTGCAAGGTGGAGCGGGGACGAATTTATTATTTTTATTAAAGACAACAACTCTGACTATGTTGATATTTTAATTGAGAAAATACAAAAAGAGTGTGCAAATATGTCAGGTTATCAGACCCCAATCAGTCTTTCCTGGGGGCGAGCTAACAAAGATCGTCTGCACACTGATATGAAAGCAGTCATAAAGCTGGCGGAAGAACGGATGTATCGGAATAAGCTTCTGGAAAGCAGAAGTGCGAAAAGTTCAATATTGAGTTCTCTTGAGCAATCCCTCCATGAAAAACACATCGAAACTGAAGAACATACCAGGAGAATCGAACAGATGTGCAGCCAGATAGGTAAAAGAATGGGCCTATCCCAAGATGAACTTGATGAAGTAGCTCTTCTAAGTCTTCTTCATGATATCGGTAAAATAGGAATACCGGAAGACATCCTGCTTAAACCGGATAAACTAACCTCAGACGAATGGGAAGTAATGAAAACTCATTCAGAAATTGGATACCGCATCGCAGTATCGACACCTGATTTAGCACACGTAGCTAATGAAATTCTGTCCCATCATGAAAGATATGATGGCACCGGTTATCCTCAAGGCCTGAAAGGCAAAGAAATCCCAAAATTATCTCGGCTTCTGGCAATTGTAGATTCATTTGATGTTATGACTCACGCCAGACAATACAAAGAGGCAATGACCATTGAAAGTGCCGTACTAGAAATCAAAAGCTGTTCTGGAAAGCAGTTCGATCCTGATATGGTAGAACAGTTCTTGACCATATTGAGTGAGGATTCATCTGTTGATCAGAACCTATTGAATTCCTTACCAAGGCCAGAATGTTAAAAGTTGATCCTAAATACAAATAACTAAAAAAAAGCCTAGACGCTAACTCCTTCGAGTTAGCTTTTAGGCTTTTTTTCATGTATTCAGAGTTAAGAACGAAACCAGCAGTTGGAAAATCCTATTCAATAATATAATCAATAAAAAGAGTTCGCTCATGCACAAGATTGTACTCGGTAACCTTTACTTGACTAAGATTTACCTTCCCATCAAAAACTCGTACGATTGGACGAGTAGGCAATCCTTTATTTTGACCGACAATGACTCCGGTTTCTCCATTATTAAGCTTAACAGTATACCCTGTAGGGTAGGCCGCAATATATTGTAAAAAGATGTGAATCAACTCATGGCGGAAACGCACCCCAGCATTAGCCATTAGTATTTCACAAGCTACATGGGGTAAAACCCGAGGAATACCAGGTGAACCATGGATAAGACAATCATAGAAGTCGGCTACGGCAACAATTTCTGCCAGAGGGTGAATAGAGGCACCCTTTAGTTTTCGCGGATAGCCATTGCCATTTGTCCATTCATGATGTTGATAAGCCATATGCGCAATGATAATACTAGTTTGTGCTTTTTTACGGACAATATCATAGCCCTCCGTGGTATGATTTTGATACAGCTCTTTTTCGTCATTCGTTAGGGGACCTCTTTTATTAAGAATCTCGGAAGGCAAATTCACAATTCCTACATCATGGAGCAACGCACCTTGAGCAAGATCATTAAGCTTGTCTACCGGCAAACCCAGTCCTTTGCCTAAAACACAAGATAATACACAGACATTAACGGAATGAGCGTATACTCGATTATCAATGTTACGCATGTCCATAAGGCTAATCATTATTTCCTTTTGAAAGAGAATATCTTGTACGATATTACTTACTGCTTCTTTTATATTAATTTCTTGATTCTTTCCGGTTTGAATAGTTTTGCATGATTTTTCTATAGCTGACATAGCATTAAAGCGGTGCTGATCTGAAATAACATCCTCAATAATAATGTCACTGGTCAAATCATCCTCGATATAGATACCATGAATATCCAATTGCCGCAGTCGATTAATAAACTGAGATTTGAGTACCACGCCTTTACCGAGTAATATCTTACCATTTGAGGAATAAATCTCTTTTGCTAGAACATCCCCGTCTTTAAGGCGCTGAACACTTACTTCCCGCACTTTGTTGCCTCTCTTCTTTGACTATATGTTAATTTATAATTATCGACACGTTATATTAATTCCTATAATATTTCGACATAAATCCTTCATATCCTTTAACTCTGGATAGAATTATACCCACTTTGATATTAATTGTTTCTTTATCGCTTAACAAAAAAACCGCATTATCACACCTGCGGGTTTTGGTAATTGCAAAATACTTCTAACGTGCTTTTTGGAACTTGAGTTTAAGTCTATGATTTCGGGGTTAGTGCCAATTCTTTACGGCGGACCCCAAGTTCCATATCCTGTGGAGACAATGAGTTGATAACTGTCTTTGGTAACAATCTCCCCCACATATGCCCTCCATTTAGGTAAATCTTTGTAAGGATAACTATAGGTATAATATATCTTCTACCTTCTTGGCATGAAATCCTTCTCAAAACGGTCTAATTTCTAGATTAGTGGCAGAGATGTTCAGGAACGATAAGTCCCTTTAGTAATAACTGAACATCTCTGCGGGCGTTGTCATGTTAAATAGAGCTACTTTATTCAGTGGCTTGAATAGCTCCCATCGGACAATATTTCACACATTTCTTGCAGCTAATGCATTTTTCCTGGTCAATAATTGGGGCTTCAAATCCGTTTTGACTCATTGCACCTGCTGGACAAACTCGTAACGAAGGACAAGGATGGTTTTGAGGACATCTATTTTTTCTAACTGTGATATTCATAAATACACCTTCTTCTATATTATTACTAACCATACCCCCATGGGGTATATTGAAAGTATAAAGTTTCAGGCCCAAATTGTCAATAGCACCCCAGAAATCTCTAAGAGCAATTGCAATTCAGAAAAAGAAAAACCGCACAAAAATGTACGGCTTTTTTAATCAATCTAAAAAAATCAACTTGGTTTTAAGCAGAGTTTTCATAAAATAGGTGTGAATTGACATATCTATTTTTCTAAGATTGCTCCTTTATTAGCCTGTCCTACATTTCGACTGTATAATCCTAAATACCCTTTAGTTACAGGGGGTTTAGGGGACGGAAGTTTGCTCAGTCGCTCAGCAATCGCAGTCTCACTTAACTGGATATTAAGCATTTTGTTAGCGACATCAATCTCAATCAAGTCGCCATCTTCGACAATTGCAATCGGCCCACCGACAAAGGCCTCCGGACAGACGTGACCAATACAGAATCCACGCGTCGCACCTGAGAACCGTCCATCCGTAATCATTGCCACACTGTCACCCAGACCCATACCCGTCAGCAAAGCCGCTGGAATGGACATTTCTCGCATTCCAGGACCACCGGCTGGTCCTTCATAGCGAATCACCAAGACATCTCCCGGTTTTATTTCCTTATTCATTATATGATCTATTAAGTTTTCTTCAGATTCAAACACCTTAGCAACACCTATCTGATGCTTCGGTGCATCTTTGATGCCACTTACTTTAATGACTGCACCGTCAGGGGCCAGATTTCCTTTAAGAATGACGATCCCGCCCTGAGGCTGAAAGGGGTTATCTAAGGTTCGGATCGTCTCCCAATTCCTGACTTCTCGAGTATAGGAAGCAATCGATTGGCCAGTCACTGTGAGAACTTCTTGATGGAGCAATGTTGAGATTATGCCAAGAATAGCTCCAACACCACCCGCTTGATAAAAATCCCAAAGTGTAAATTTACTTGATGGTTTGTATTTAGCAACTACCGGTGTCGTTGCCGATATGGCGTCTATTTGGTCGAGAGTTAAATCGAAACCCGCTTCATGGGCAATGGCTGGCAGATGAAGAATCAGATTGGTCGAGCCACCAATCGCCATTAGGAAGTGTATTCCGTTGTCGAGGGTTTCTTTGGTGAGTATCTGCTTAGGCAATAAATTTTCTTTGACCATTTCTACGATTCGTTCGCCCGTTTCTTTGGCCTGCCTCCTTTTTTCCGCATAGACAGAGGGAGTTGTGGCAGTTCCCGGCAGACTCATACCCAAGGCTTCAATTAAACAACCCATGGTGTTCCCTGTACCCATCATTCCACAAACACCAACTGTGGTACAGGTATCGGTTTCAATCGACTCGAAAAGTGCTTCATCAATAATTCCTTTTTTGAAAGCTCCCATTGCCTCTTTGATATCTGACATGACCCTTTGTTCACCTTTCTCATCATGATGAGAAAGCATGGGACCGGGAGGCAAGAAAATGGTGGGTATATTCAAACGAGCAGCTGCCATAAGCATTCCAACCGGTGATTTGTCACAGGAAGGCAAGAACACTAATCCGTCAAATCCGCTTGAGCCGACCATGACTTCGATTTCCGCTGCCACAACTTCTCTGCTCGCCAAGGAATAGTGCATCCCCATTCCTTGAGCGATGGCATCACACACTGCCACCGTATGAAATTCAACTGGAGTTCCACCAGCCGCCCAGATACCGCTTTTAACAAATTGCGCCAATTCCTTGTTAGGGTAACTTCCAGGATGAAACTCTGAGAATGAACTCACTACACCGATAATCGGTTTGCTTAAATCCTTCTTGGTATACCCGACAGATTTAAACATTGCTCGCGGATAGGCCCCTTTGATTCCGTCGAACAACTCTTTCGAAGTTCTCATTTTCCTGAAGTCTTTCATACTTGATCCCCACATCCTCTTTTCATTTTACTTAATATTTAAATTTTTTACCTGCTACACTTGAATATTTTCTACCTCGACTAAAGAGATACTCCCCCAATATCCCTGCTCCAAAAACTGACCTATTTTAGGAAAGAGTATGCCAGCCTGCTGAATATCCCTCACGAAGATCAAGCCTAGGAACTTTCCTTCCTTAATCAAAAGTTTTTGGTAAGACCCTGAAGCAGGATACATAAGAATCTTTTCTTCTACATCATCCGTGCTTTCTATTTGTCCCAATGACAGTACTGACAGCCCAAACAACTGGAAGGAATTCATGGCCATGCTTCCTTTATAGCTGTCTCTACCACCAGCCATGTTGGCTCCTGCGACTTTACCCTGTTGTACAGCACACGGCCACAAAGCTCTCAGCTTCTGCTTACCGCTCTGCTGACAAAAAGCTTGGGCGACATCCCCTGCAGCATAGATATTTTCCAGATTAGTTTGCATGTACTCATTGACGAGAAGTCCTTGTTCTAATTCCAAGGACGTGTTTGAAACCATTTCCAGGTTAGGTCTTATGCCAATGCAAAAGAGGACCATATCAGCAGGGATTTCTTTTTCTCTCGTCCTAACGGCAGCAATGCCTCCATTCGCTGTTTCTAAAGACATGACTTCAGTATTTAGCAGAACTTCAATCCCATTTTGTTCTACTAACCTTACGAGCATCGAACTTGCTGTTTCATCAAGCTGTACCGGCATCAGACGGTCCATTTTTTCTATGATCGTTACACTTACTCCTTGGGCAGTCAAAGCACGAGCCGACTGCAAACCGACCAATCCACCCCCGACAATGACTGCTCTCTTAACCTCCGAGAGGTGAGAATTAATCTTTTCTGAATCGAGTTTATCCCAGAGAGTGAATACCCCTTTAGTATCGAAGTTAACCCATGAGGGAACTACAGGACGGGAGCCTGGAGCAATCAACAGCTGATCATAAATTAACGTTTCATGATTATCTAACACGACCATACTCTGCTCAGGCAGAATCCTTTTTACCACCCTGCCCAGACATGTCTCTACATTATACTCAGTATAGAAATCAATCCCTCGCCAAAAAAGATCTTTTTCCTCAACTTCAACCGTCATATACTCCGGAGTCATTATTCGGCTGTAGGGCGGATTATTTTCCTTGGAGACCAGAATAATCTTGCCCTGATCATCCAGCTGTCTAATACGTTCAATAGCGCTTACACCGGCAGGACCGTTGCCGATTATTAGATAGACCAATTCTCTCCCCCTCCCCTAGAACTCATCGTAGTACCAGATTTCAGTCAGTTCCTCAAGTAATCGCTGGGCTCTCTTCGGATTGAATACCCCGCAGATACAGGGAGTTGCCAGGTGTTCTGCCGCTTGGCGAGGACTGAGAATCCCTCGCTTCATATCCAGTAACGTCTGTCGGGCCAAATGCTGAGAAACCATTCCATGTCCACACATCGTGGTTATTTCTAGGATTTCAGCTTCGGGAAGTTTTGAGAGCTTACCGCGGACACCAACTGAGTATTCTTGTTCATCTACCCCTGTAACCGTGACAGCTATCCCAAGGTTTGCTACCTTTAGTTCTTTAACTGCTTTGACAACCTCTTCCTTATCGGTAAAATCAGCTTGGATGGTATCATTATCTATTCCTCCAATCATACTTGTTCGGTACTTACTGAGTATCCTTAATAATTCAGATGAAGCTTGCTTGGAGTCCTGCTCGTTAAAACCTTGAGCGGTCACAGTAAATTTCACCAAAGCCTGAGCCGAATTTCCCTTTGTTCCTTGACAATGCACAGCATGCGGCATTTAATCACCCGCTCCTTTCACTTGGATTTGACTTGCAATGGGTTAAGCTTTCTCTGCGATATCGAACCCTAGCTATACCACTATTCGAAGTTGAAGGGCATATTATAATTCTAATAATGCCAAACTCTGATTCACATAATCTGACGGAGTGCAGTAAGTAATCAGCTTGCCTATTTCCTCTGTCATATTTTCACTGCCTTCTAAGGGTAAATTAATCGCAGTAAGTACCTTTACCCCTGCTCCTGCCAAAGTCAAAGCCGCTATAATATCCCGGGCGGTGGTTGGCTCTGGAAAAAGGGCAACAATTTTTTGAGACCCAATGGATTCTACTAAGTCAATTAGCTTAACAACATCTATTTCCCCACCCACACACTCTACCTGGGGAAACCTACCTTTGCCAACGAGAACTGAATCTCTGGGACTCGAACCCCTAAGATATCCATATTTTCCTAGCGTTACAGCAGTATTGCCATATGAGAGACATAAGACATCCTTGAGGGCAATACTTGTCACGGCTTCACAGACTAAAGCATCCTGGGTGACTTTGAGATTGGTCCCGCCTCCCAAAATACAGATTCCTTTAATTTCGCCATTTTCCAGGTTTGTTTTAATCTGTTCATTATCTAGGCCAATGAGTTCAACCTCATTGATCTCCTCGGAGGGAAGAATCTTATTTTTGTCCCGTTTGGTATAGGCAATTGCAGCTTGAAGCAACCAATCTTTCACTTTGATTTTACTTGCCCCATAGTCTGCTTCAGCATAGATCGTATGGTAGTGAGTAACTACATTTTTGCCCAGCCCTAATCCGTTTGGTCCTACAACATATAAATCAAGCAAGCCGGTAAGGACTGCGAATTCTACCCCTCCAGTGTTACTCACAGAGGCAAACGGAAAAGCAGGGGCAATATCTCCGGCGATTACAACATTAAAGCCCTTCGCTCCGCGGCTGATTGCCTCTTCTGACAGGTCTTGGGTTAAGGTCTGGACCATCTTCATAACCACAGGGGATACCTCTTCAAGGCAAAGGTTAATATAATCCTGTTTGAGTACTCCCAGCCCTATCTGTCTGGTAATTCCTGAAACTTGACGTGAAGCACATGCTGTTTTCATTTTTTCGATCTGGCCTCTCGCCAGACCTAAAAGGCCCGTATTGTTCTCCATGGCTTGAACCAAGTCTTCCTGATTAAGCTTAAATTCGCTATTATCCAAAAATCGACAGAGCCCCTTAAAAACCAGTTCCTCGCGTGTTCGACCACAAATCGTTCGTTCTTCCTCCCTGCTAAAGGGATTTAAGCGACACGGCCCTTGCAAACAGTCAAAACAAGTTAAGCCTAACCTGCCAAATCCGTCTTGCGGCAACATTTTCTCGAATCTGTTCCAAGATAATCTAATCCCTTCTTCTTTTGCCTTTAGCAAATACTTTCGAACAAAAGGATCAACTGTTTTTCTTCTTACTTGGCGCATGACTTCTTTCCTCCTATATCCATTCAACATCTTTTAGAAGCTTATTCCTCTTCTTTTTTCTTGCAAATGTTGTTCGATCTCATCAGCTGACAGTAACTGCAGAGCCCCTGTAGGGCAAGATGCTAAACAGTATGGCTGAAGCATTTGAAAACATTGGTCACATTTATCAGCTGCCTGCTTCTCAATGGCCGGTGCTATAACCCCATAAGGGCAAACCATGATACACATCCAGCAGGAAATACATTGTTTGGCCTGAATATATACACATCCGCTTTCTTCATCTCGTCTCATCGCTCCGGTTGAACAGATCTCCAGACACGGTGCCTCTGCACAATGACGACATTGGATGGGCATTGATTTTCCCTGTTGCCATTGGACATAGAGCCGAGGCCTGGGAAGTACATCCTCACATACAGCCCCGGCCAGCGTTTTACTAAGCGAAGATCTTTCTACAGAACAACGCAGTTCACAGGTTTTGCATCCTAGGCAGAGACTGTCATCTACAAATAGACGCTTTTTAGGATCGTTTTGTTTTGTCATTAAATTTGCCCCCCTTTGGGTCTGAGTTTTGTTCCTCATTTTTAGTCAGTGAACCTTCTTACGGAAAAGCCGCCTAAATTATGGTTTTAGGCGGCTTCGAAGTATCTTTTGGCCTAATTATGTGAACACTCTCTCGGTTTGATCCAATCACGCGACTTCTCTTCTATAAATGAGAGTGATCCTTCAACTTTAGTCGAAGGAGTTTACTAGTCACAAAGATATTCGTTAAACTTGCCACGTTTAGTATACTGAGTATGAAGCAAATCCTGAGCCTTCTGGCCGTTTGGTTCTTTAAGAAACTCTTTATAAAGCTTAGTTACCCCCTCGTTTTGGTGAGCTTTCCTAAATAGTTTGACTTCATCTTCTTGATAAATCGCTTGCAAACGTTTTTGAAGGGTTTCAGACGTTGCAGGTCTTGGCTGACCTCCACCGCTAATACAGCCGCCCGGGCATCCCATTACTTCGATAAAGGAATAGGGAGATTCTTGCTTAGTGATTTGATCCATTAGAAACTCAGCACCTCGGAGTCCGCTTGCAACCGCAACTTTAATAGTAATCCCTGCCATGTATTGATAGGCTTCCAGCGGATTATCAAATCTCAGCTCTACATCCTTAACCTGATCGCATTCTTCCAGAGGAGCAGCCTGAAGTTTGTCAATGGCAAGCTCTCGTCCGGTAACCATTTCATGAACCGTACGCAGAGTGGCCTCCATAACTCCACCGCTCAATCCAAACAGTTCTGCCGCACCGGAAGACAGCTCAAATGGTTGATCAAATTGGCTTTTTCCAACCTTACGGAGATCAACCCCAGCTTCCTGCATCATCCTGGCAATTTCTCTAGTTGTCAGAACGGCATCAACATTGGGCAGACCATTGTTTGTCATTTCCGGTCTGGATATTTCAAATTTCTTGGCAGTACAAGGCATGATAGAAACGACTGCCATATTTTTCGGCTCAACCTTTAGTTTTTCAGCATAGTAGGATTTAGCTAAAGCACCCAACATGGTATGCGGTGACTTACAGGTGGATAGATGATCAAGCTTTTCGGGATAAGTATGTTCTACATACTTAATCCAGGCCGGGCTGCAGCTGCTCATCAGTGGTAAGCGTGCTTCCATGTCCTCCAGCGAATATTTCATTCTGGTCAAGAATTCTGAACTTGCTTCGATGACCGTCAGGTCAGCGGCAAAATTCGTGTCGAAAACAACATCAAAGCCTATTTCTCGCAGACCGGCGATTAATTGTCCTGTAACCTGAGTACCAGGTTCATAACCAAACTCTTCCCCAATTGCGACTCTTACCGCTGGGTCAATCTGAACAACAACCCGCTTGCACTTATCGCTGATGGCACCCCAGACATTTTGGATGGCATCAGTCTCTTTGAGCGCTCCCACCGGACATACTGCCACACATTGGCCGCAGAAGGTGCAATTTACGGTATTGATTGGCAGATCCAGCGCTGTGCCAACAACGGTCTTGAATCCACTGTTCTGGGCGTTAAGAATTCCAACCTTCTGAATATCGTTACAAGCAGTAATACATCTGCGACAAAGAATACATTTCGCCATATCACGGGAAATGGCAGGAGAAATATCGACGATTCCACCGGAAGTCTGTCCTGTGTAACGAGCCTCGGTAACCCCTAACCTTTTTCCCATATTCTGCAGTTCGCAACTCAGGCTGCGTTGACATTTCAGACAATCCTGACGGTGATTGGAAAGCATAAGTTCAAAGAGATTCTTTCTGACTTTACGGACTTTATCTGTATTGGTATGAACAACCATCCCGTCCCTTACTTGAACCATACATGAAGCTTGCAGGTTTTTATCCCCTTCAACTTCTACGACACATAATCTGCAGGATCCAAATTTATGAACTCCATCCAGGTTACAAAGGTTTGGAATATCAATTTTATTATGCTTAGCTGCTTCTAGTATGGTTGATCCTTCCGGAACAGAAACGAGTTTATTGTTAATGCTTAGGTTTATCATAGTTGACCTACCTCCTGTCACAGCGCAAACACCGCATTGATTCGGCAATTGCTTTAAGCTTGTGATAACCTTTTCCAATTTCTGCAAAGGTGTTTTTCCGCGTCTCCGGTGCAAGAATTTCCATGGCATATCTCTCATGATCCAAGAGGTCAGCATCATCCGTAGGCGCTGGAAAGTTAACGACTTCCCCTTTATTTAGGACTCCTTTACCGCCTAGGAAAATATCTATCGATACAGCTGCTTTCTTACCATCGGCGATCGCTGTGATGGCAACATCAGACCCTCTCGCAACGTCACCGCCGGCAAATACGCCTGGCAGAGCAGTCATCAGACTATCCTTAGCTGTAATCAGAGTACTCCATTCCGTAATACCGACTTGATTAGGATCGACAAACTGCAAGTCGGCTGATTGGCTGACTGCCGGAATCACTGTATCAACTTGGATCGTGAAATTGGATCCCTCTTTGACGATGGGGTTCCTTCTTCCCCCCGAATCAAATAATCCGAGCTCCATCCTGACACATTCAAGTTCACTAACCTTAACCTTATCCACACCGATAAACTTAACCGGGGTAGCCAGAGGCATGATTTCTATCCCTTCTTCGATAGCCTCATGGATTTCTCTAAGATCAGCAGGCATATCTTCAAGCGTTCTTCTATAGAGTAATTTAACTTTAGCGCCCATTCTCAGAGCTGTTCTCGCTGCATCAAGCGCCGTATTTCCGCCGCCAATTACGGCAACAGACTTCCCTAGTTGGACTTCACGACCCAGGTTTACCTTGCGTAAAAAGTCAAGCCCATGAATTACTCCAGGCAAATCCTCGCCAGGAAGATTAATCTTGTTAGCGATCTGATTTCCAGATGCAATATAGATTGCGTCATGCTTCTCCCTTAACTCTGTAAACGAAATAGTTTGTCCGACCTCCGTATTGAGGTGAATCTTAACCCCAACCTGTTCAATCAGGTTGATCTCATAGGCCAAAATCTTATTTGGCAACCTATATTCGGGAATTCCAAAAGCTAGGACTCCACCAGCAAGTGACTGTGCTTCGTAAATATCTACCTCGTAGCCAAGTCTCGCCAGATAGTATCCACAGGTCAGACCAGATGGACCTGCTCCAATAATCCCTATACTCTTCCCGTTTTTGGGAAGTGCGCTCGCATTATTGACAGTAACCCCCTGATCAAAGGCATAATCCGAGACAAATCTCTTCAAATCAGCAATCGCAATCGGCTCATCGAGTTGACCTCTTCGACATTTGCTCTCACAAGGGCGGGTGCAGATTCTGCCGCAAACCGCCGGGAAGGGGTTTTCTCGCTTAATCAGATCATAGGCCTCTCTATATCTTCCAACTGAAATCAAAGCAAGATATCCCGGAACGTTGATCCCTGCAGGGCAAGCATTCTCACAAGGGGAAATAAAGAGATCGGTGCAGACCCCGGCGCGGCATAACTTAGCTTGAACATGCTCATTGTATTCCTCACGGAAATTCCGAATAATACTTAGAAAGGAATTCGCAGCAGTTTGACCTAACGAGCACATAGCCGATAGTCGAATAGAATCGCCGAGTTCTTCCAGGAGTTCAATGTCCCCTTCTTGACCTGCGCCCTTTATGATGCGTTCAACAATTTCCAGCATCCTTTTGGTTCCTACACGACAAGGCAGACATTTTCCGCAGGATTGATCTTGAATGAATTCCATGAGCCTTCTTCCCGTATCCACCATACAGGTATCCTGGTTCATTACCTGAAGTTCGCCTGAACCTATCATGGCACCAAGTTTAGACAAAGCCTCATTATCCAGGGGGGTGTTTAAAAACTCCTTGGAAATGCATCCTCCCGAAGGACCTCCAACCTGTACTGCTTTAAAGGACTTGCCACCCGGAACCCCTCCTCCCAGTTTAAAAAGAAGGTCTCCCAAGCTCATCCCCATTGGCACCTCCACAATACCCTGGTTGACTAAATCACCGGTCAGCGCCACGACTTTAGTACCTTTACAAGTATTTGTGCCATTCTGGGTATACCAGTCCGCTCCATTAAGCACAATCTGGGGTACATGTGAGAACGTTTCAACGTTGTGGACTATCGTCGGCTTATCAAATAGTCCTTTCTCAAAGGAAAAGGGTGGCTGCTCTTTGGGCTCCCCTCGTTTACCTGCTATTGAGGCCAGTAGCGAGGTCTCTTCTCCACCCACAAAAACACCTGCACCCAGGTATATTTCAAGGTCAAAACTAAAATTCGTTCCCATAATGTTTGCGCCCAATAATCCGCAGCGGCGTGCTTCTTCAATTGCCGCTCCAAGACGCTCGGCTGCTAATGGATACTCGACATTCATATTGATATACCCAAAGGTGGCTCCCATAGCATAGCCTGCCAGCAGCATACCCTCAATTACACAGTGAGGATCCCCTTCCAAAATACTCCTGTCGATAATCGCTTTCGGGTCTCCGTCGGCGGCATTACAGACAATATACTTTTGGTTACACTTCGCGTTCCTAACAGCTTCCCAGCGAATACCTGCCAGAAATCCGTCTCCACATTCTCTTAGTCCAGATCTTCTAACTTCTTCAGTCACTTGCTTGCCGCTCATACTATGCATTGCTTTGCCAACGGCAGAATAGCCATCCTGAGCAATGTAAGCCTCTAGGGAAGCATGATCAATCCGTCCGCAGTTCTTCAAGGCGATCTTCATCTGGTCTTTAAAGAAACTAATTTCACTTATTTTGGGAATATACTGATCCAAGGCCTGATCAAAGAAGGTATACTCTTCTTTAACCTTTCCCTCAATAATGTGAGAGGAGAATATTTCAGCCATTTTGCCAGGATTTACTTCCGTATACAGAATCTCATCCGGCAGGATCAGAAGAACAGGTCCAACAACGCAGATTCCCATACACCCTGTCTCAATCACAGCTACTTGGTTTTGCAACTGATGATCAGCGACTAACTTGAGAAGGGCTTCTTTTACTGCACCACATTGAGATGAAATACAGCCTGTCCCGCCACAAACCAACACCTGGTATTGATAGTTAGAAAGTTCTTCTCTATATCGTCTTTTAATTCCGTCAAGATCCGCAAGGCTTATAAGACCAGTCATACTACATCTTCACCCCTATACTTTTCTTAGTACTTAGCCAAAATGGAGTTTAATTTATCAGGATTCACCTGTTTGTAAATTGTCTCATCAATCATCATGGCAGGAGCCAGACCACAGGCACCGAGACAACGCACAACTTCCAAGCTGTATTTCCTGTCTTCCGAAGTCTCTCCGACTTGAATGCCAAGCATGTTTTCCAATCGGTCCACAAGCTTCTTACCTCCTCTTACATAGCAGGCCGTACCCATGCAAACCTTAATCGTGTGTTTCCCTCTGGGTTGCATCGAAAAGACAGGATAGAAGGTACTAACCCCTGAAACCTCAGAGAGAGGTATATCCATTCTTTTGGCAATGAATTTCAGCAGTTCCATTGGCAAGTAGCCATAAACAGTTTGTGCCATATGAAGAACTTGGATAAGGCTGCCCTCTCTGTTTTTATATTGATCAATAATTTCGGCAATTTTATCATACTTTTGTTGATCTGTTTCTTCACCACAACAACATTGGCTTTTTGTCGCTTCACAGTCCATCTTCTACTCCTCCTTTATGATCAAGCCTTCCAGCATCGCTTTCTCTGTGAGCTGATTATTTGAGCATTATTTCTAAGTTTAAACTTTCCGCTATTAAGGAGTACTGCTCCAGCAACTCCGAATCCAGGGAAAGGCCTTGGACAAAGACAGCTTGTTCTCTTTCCCATTCCCTTTCGCCCGGTAAGTTAATCTTCTCAAATCCAGGTGCCAGAGACAGGTTTTTAAGCTCTGAAATGAAAGTTTCCGTCCGTTCTTCATACTCAGATCTTTCAATAAAACTATCTGCTTTGATAATCACCATAAAATGACCTACATTAGCCGGCTCTTCGCTTGGACCGTATTGCCAAGCAACCCCTTTACCATAACCGGCTCCGGTAAGCACCCCTGCCAAGAATTCAACTGCCAGACTTAAGGCCGATCCTTTTGGCCCGGCTATAGAAAGCAGCACCCCTTCGAGGGCAGCCTTAGCATCCGTGGTCGGATAACCATCCTTATCTAGAGCCCAGCCTTCCGGTATTGACTCATTTCTTTGAGCTGCCCTAATGATTTTTCCTCGAGCTGCTACGCTGGTCGCCATATCTACAATAAGATGTGGCCTGTTCTTTCTAGGCATTCCAAAGGCAATTGGATTTGTGCCAAAATACGGTTCCTTGCCACCAAATGGAGGGGTTGCAGGTGGAGCGTTGGAAAGGAGGATAGAAATAAATCCGTGATCGGCCGCTTTTTCACAATAATACGTAGAGATTCCAAAGTGGTTGCTGTGCCTGACTCCCAGGGCACAAACCCCAATCTCCTCGGCGACTGCCATACCTTCCTTCAAACCCTGGAGCATTACTACAGACCCCAATCCATTATCCCCGTCGATAGCAAGCACTCCCGGCAATACCCGCTTGCAGGTTATCTGGGGTTTTGGATTCACTAATCCTTTTTGGATACGTTTCAGATAGACAGGGAAACGGCTCAGACCATGGCTTGCAATCCCTTTCATCTCTGCTGTGATGAGATTCTCTGTTACGATTTCGGCGTCTAGCTCAGGAACCCCACTTAAAGAGAAGGCTACACGCATAAATTTTTCTAGTTTAGCAACTGCAATTGTCCTTGAAGTTTGCATATGATTCTCTCCTTCTTATCTGCGCATTATTTTTTGGGGACTTTACTTATTAAACCTAAGTCAGTAAAGCGGCAATAATCGGTATACTTAGGATAATGGTTAATACCCGCACCAATTGCATAATGCTAATTTTTAGCATATCTGCTTCCATTTCTTCCCCAACCACCAACATCTGACTGAGTCCTCCCGGAGCCGAGCCAAGGATGCAGGTGATGGTATCCCAATGAGTCGTATAGCGTATGAACCAGCCAACCATCAGATTACCCAGTACAACAATCAAAGAATACCCTGCGATGGGCAGCATCATCTCCTGAATCTTTTGAATCATTGCGGGGGAAAATTCAAGTCCAATGGTAACCCCTACGCCGATCAGCGCAAATTTCATTACCTTGCCGGGGAATTTATATTCCTCACACAAAAGGACATTTACAAATCCCACGGTTAGCATCGCTCCGATCACTCCCCCTCCGGGAAAACCCACAGCAAGCAGAATCACTCCTCCCGTGATCCCAGCAACGTAGATCAAGATTCTTCGCAAAGTATAATCAGATTTCGCAACTGTCAAAACCTGTGAACCATCTATTTCCGAAGGAATGTGTTTACCCTTTACATATTTTGCAATAACAGGAATAAGACTGACGATCACGATCAGACGTACAAATTGGAAGGTAGATACGATTGCCACCTCGGAATCATAAGAAAGCGCCATCACGGTCATTTCAGTGATTCCACCGGGAGCTGCAGAGAAAAGAGCAGTTGCAAAATCATTTGTAAAACTTCGTATCAGAAAGGTAAAGACTGCAGTTGACGCCAAAGTATAGACAGCAATCACTAAAGAAACTTTCCAAATATTTTTGATGTTTCGAACATTTTTATGATTAATCTTTGCTCCACCAGATAAACCGATGATGATCTGAAAACCATTAATCATGCTCATCGGCAATTCATGCAACCCTGCGCCCAGTATCTGGCAAGCACCAATTAAGACCATTGGACCTAAAATGGCAGGAGCAGGAAGATGAAGCATGGTAAACACCCAATAACTTACCAATGCTAAACCAATAATCATACCGACTTGCGCAATTAGATTCATTCTTCTTATAATCCTTCTTCCTGAATAACCATGATCTATTGTATTTCGCCCATTAGAACATCAGATTTTCTAAGTACTTAACCTTTACCGTGAATCCCGAGAGAGATATTCACCGAATGTGGCTTTAACCCTACTTCCTGACAAATACCTAGGACATTATCAATGAGGCCGGTCACAACTACGGACAGCCCTACTTCTTCTTCCTTAAGACGCGTTAAAACATTGACCACCTTTTCCCGTTCGTGAAAACAACACATGACCGGAGAGTTATCTTCTGTTTTTGCTATCATCTTTTGAGGATCAAGGCCCATAGTCATATTCTCTTGAGTAGTGAGTGAGCCTAAATTGGTCGGACCCTCTTCAAAAATCATTTCCAAGGTGCGCCGGATTTTGGGACTGCACCCCACATGGTTTATACCCATGGCAGGTCTGGAAATCAGAACATAATCATCCTGAAAAGTTTCTTCTGATCCGATACGGTGAAGTGAATGAGTCATTTCTAGTCCTCCCTTAAAGGCCGTCCCAGTCCAACATTAACTTTCATATTCTGGGAAGGCTTGATGCCTATTTTCTTTAATCTCTCAATGACCGGCAATTTACCATCTGGTTCAAAACGGGAAATCAACGCCCAAGAGAAAATACAATTGGCTTTACCAGCACTTTCATATATTTTCGTACAGACTTGCTCGAGATTCTCCTGGGGAATGACGAACTCTACGATCCCCGAGAGAACCTTTTCGTTTCTGACCTCTGCTTTTATAATCCCAGTCCGCACATCTTCCATGAGGAAAGTAAGTGGGTTAGCTACTTCAAATGCAATCCCTTCCTCTGCTAACACCTTGGTAATTACTTCTACATCCCCAAGACGAGTTCCCACGCCAGGACGGCCAAACTCTAAGGCGATACCAAAGAATCCACGTTTGAAACGTGCTGTCACATCATTGCTCTTTACTTCTTCCGTACCTCTCCCTCGAACACCCGTGTTCTCATGTTTGGACGTGGGGTCACTGAATACTTTCCTTACTGAACGCGGCCATTCCATGGTCTCTTTCGGTTCATAAATTGCATTGACTGGGCATTTAACCTGTCGGATACAGATTCCGCATTCTACACATTCGTCCCAATTTATTTGGGAAGTATCTTTTCTCCTCTCTATTGCCCCCATAGGACAATAGGGCAGACATTGTCCACACCCGACACATAATTCCTGGTTGATTTTCATTTAGGTCCTCCTCGATTGACGATTGACTTATTTAAATAATCCCTTCGCCAAGCTATTAGTATTGTTAATAGCCTATAGCGAGTGCAATATTCATGCCAATTGTTTGAAAATATTAAAACAGAGAAAATATTTTATCTAAAGATTGCCTCCTGACTCAATAATAACTTGCTAGAAATAATAAAACTCAGAAAATCAGGAAAGGATTACGAAACAAGTGAAACGTTTCAGGAACTTTAAAACACAAATTTTGTTTCAATTTGTTCCATGCGTTTTTTTCATAAGTGTTAGTGAACTCATTCAACTAAAGATGAAGTATCACCTGAGCTTATGTCCACGAAATTTTCAGATCCTAAATTCATATCTGTATTGTATGGCAGGTGTACTTATATGTATAATAGCTTTATGTCATAAGAAAGCATTCCAAAATTTCATGAGACAGTAGTCCATCAACTCTGATTCTTGTTGAACACATAATACTAGTACCCTGTCATAACAAGTTAAATAATAAAACGTGTTGAAATCAAGAATATCTTAACGATTTTCTCCAGATTTCAACACGTTCATTTTATATCTATATTGTAATTGCCTTTAAAACCAAGGATGTCTTAAATCATTGGTTCGATTTAGACATTCTCCACAAGGTAGTACGGCTTATGCCAAGCATTTCAGCCGTCTCCTTACGTGTTAGCTTTTTTGTCTTTTCAACCAGCTCGCTCCCATTGTCAGGTCTTACTATCTGATTGCGAAGCAAACTATGAAATATTTCTTTTACATCCAAGCCGGTTATTTGATTATTGGTAGATAATACACTCAATCTCTCACAAATATTTCTTAATTCCCTGATATTTCCTGGCCAGTCGTGTTTTATGAGTTCAATAATCGCGTCATCAGTCATGTTAATACGGAGTTTATCGTGATCTTCATAGTCAGATAGAAATACTTTGGTAATTTCTTTGATATCATTCTTGCGATAGCGCAGTGGCGGAATATTAAGCCTCAGAATATCTAACCGATATAAGAGGTCTTGCCTGAACTTATTGTCTTCTACCTTTTGCTGAAGATCCACATTGGATGCCGCAATGATTCTTACATCAACGGGAATGATCTTATCATCCCCTAATTTTCGTATTTCTTGTTCCTGTAGCACCCTTAAAAGCTTTGCTTGGAGACCCATTGGAAGCTCAGCTATTTCATCGAGAAAAAGAGTCCCTTTATGCGCTAACTCGAATAGCCCCGCCTTCCCTCCTTTAGTTGCTCCTGTAAAAGCCCCTTCTACATAGCCAAAAAGTTCACTTTCTAATAATTGTTCCGGTAAGGCTGCACAATTAATCGCCACGAATGGCTGATTTTTTCTTTTGCTTCTTTTATGAATACTTTGAGCAAAAAGTTCCTTTCCTGTACCAGTTTCCCCAATAATCAGAACATTAGGATTGGCATCAGCATACTTTTTGGCGATCGTAATGGTTTTCATTATACCGTCACTGTTGCCTAGGATATCTTCAAAATCGTATTTCGCCACAAGTCCTTTTTTAGAAAGTTTTTGACGTATCTCAATCTCAGTTTTTTGTAATTTATCGACATTCTGAATCAGTAAAACTGTACCTAGAATTTTCTCATCTACCTTGATTGGCCTAGTATTGATTACTATCATTTTACTATCGATATCTTTTAAAATATTTACTTCTCGGTATTCATCTGACATAAATTCAAATTCATTAAATTTTGGAGAAACTGCGGAAATACAATTCCCTTTTAGGATTGTATCGGGGGAGATATTGAGGATTTTAAAGACTGCCTCGTTATGAGCTGTAATGATCCCCTTGTTATCCACCGCTAAGATCCCATCATTGGCATTCTCCAAAATGATTTTGAATAGTTCACTTTTCTTACGTTCTTCAATAATGGCATTGGCTACACTAAATGCTTCATAAATTGCTATCTTATGCGCTTCGTAGCCCACGGTAATTCCTAAACAATTAATCCCGTCTCGAACAGCATGTCGATACACTGTCAGTCCGCCTAAGATCGCATCAATTTCCATCTTATTAATGTTTTTAAAAATTTCTGTTACATGGGCATGATCCCTAACCCCAAATACCGTAAGCTTTACCTTTAAGATGTTTTCAATAAATTCTTTCTCAACCACAATACTTTCCGATACCATGACAGCAATATTTTTAGCATTGAATTTATTCTTGCATTCCTCTATTCCACGCATGATGTCATAACCCGTGACTGCCAGCTCAATAGCGCGGCCATGTTTAAATTTTTTACTCAGTGTTGCATAGCTTATGCCACGGGCAATGACAATATTATTTTCGAAGTCAGACTCAATCAAGCGCTGAATATCTACCTTCTCAACCAATTCAAAGGTAACATCCTTATTTGCTTTAGTTTTTACAATTCGATCAACTGTTCCATGATTTTCAGGGACAGCATAAATGATATTAATCATACAAGTTCCTCCATTGGCAATACTCTTAATTACATTATAGCAAAGAAGGAAACTCAAACCCATATTCTATACGAGCTTTTCGGCGAACTCGCTTTAGCTAAAGCAGAACACGAAGCTTCGGTGACGAAAGTCTCCGGTACGATAGTCTCCAGTGGAGACTATCGCCGAAGCACATGGCTTGTAACGAATACTATTGTGCTGAGGATAGCTGAGTCTTCTTAGAATTTAATTAACCATAAAAATAAGACCCCGAATCACTATTCCAGTGATTCGAGGTAATCTATTATGTTTATTAAAGGACTGCAGTCTTCTGCAGTCTGCTATGGAAAAAATTACGCCAAAACAAGGTTTTTAGCCTTTTCCAAAATAACAGCCAGTTCTTTCCTTTCTTGTTCTCCCAAAGGCACCAATGGCCTGCGAGGTTCTCCGCCATAGAGTCCCTGCATTTCAAGTGAAGCCTTTAAACCTGCAACACCCCAACGTGCTGTTACTGCTTGATTGATATCCAGCAGTCTGAGCTGGAGTTCCTTAGCTTGATGATGCTTTCCAGCCAGCACAAGTTCATGAATTTCCGCGCATTCATTGGGTAATACGTTAGCTAAAGCAAGAGTTCCTCCTGCAGCTCCCAGTGCTAAGCTGGGATAAAGAAAACTTGCAGACCCGGCAAAAACAGCAAACTCAGAAGAAGTAGCATTAATGATCTCTGCAATCTGCACAATATTGCCGCCAGAATCTTTAACACCGATAATATTGGGATGTTTGGCTAACTCAGCGACTAGTTTGGAGGAAAGATTAATTCCAGAGTTTCCTGGCATATTGTACAAGATAATGGGGATGGGACTCTCATCAGCCACTTCAATGTAGAATTTCTTGTTCAATTCATCTGTCATAGCTCTTTTATAATAATTTGGACTTAAGACTAAGGCGGCTACAGCTCCAGCTTGAGCAGCATATTTTGTCAATTCGATGGTTTCTTTGGTCGATTCACATCCGGTCCCAGCTATGACGGGTTTTTTACCGTTGGATAATTTACAAACTGCGCTGATTGACTTTCTTTTTTCCTCAGGACTCAAGACTATAAATTCTCCGTTAGAACCCAAAACTACAATTCCGGCTAATTTAGACTCCAGCCAGTACGTCATATTATGGGCTAATTTATCGAACGCTAATTCACCATTTTGAAAGGTTGACGGGATAGGAGCATATATTCCCTGCAGATTAAACAAAACTAACCCCCCTAATAAATGTAGAATTTTATAGTTACGCCGTTCTACTCTTCTGGTAGGACTGAATTGCCTTCTTAATTAATGGATAAAAGATTGCTAGAATCGAGATTCCTAAAATGCTTCCAGAGACTGGTCTCATGAAGAAGATCATAGGATTTCCGCCGGAGATAATCATAGACTGTCTGAGGGAAGTTTCCAGAAGGATCCCTAGTACTAAGGCCAAGACCATTGGTGCCGCCGGATAGTCCATCTTCTTCATGAAAAAACCTAAGGCTCCAAACCCTATGGTTAAACCGACATCAAACATGCTGTTATTCAAGCTGTAGGATCCAATCAGGATAAAGCTCATCACCGTTGCATTTAAAATCGGTCTCGGTACATTGAGAATCTTGATAAACAAGGGGACAGCAAGAATCGCTAATATTAACAGAAAGATGTTCCCAATATACATACTGCCAATAAGACCCCAGACAAAGTCAGGATTATTTTCAAAAAGCATAGGACCGGGTCTTAAGCCGAACATCATTAGGGCCCCAAGCATAATGGCTGTGCTTCCTGAGCCAGGAACACCCAATGTCAACATCGGTACCATCGCGCCAATAGAAGCAGCATTATTCGACGATTCTGGTGCAGCCACCCCTTCGATCACACCAGTTCCGAACTCTTCACTGCGTTTTGAGGTCTTCTTCGCTACCCCATACGAGATGAAGGAGGCAATGGTAGCACCAGCACCGGGAAGCATCCCGATAAAAAAGCCAATACCTGTACCTCTGAAAATATGGGGCAAGGAAAACTTCCAATCTTCTTTGGAGGGGAGAAGTTTACGCCAGGTAACATCCTTCTTATCAATCTTAATGGTACATTCTTCCGTTCCGCAGGTAAGAATCTCCGCAATACCGAAAAGGCCCATCGCCACAGGAATAAAGTCTAACCCTTCATATAAATGCATGGAGCCAAAAGTAAAGCGAGGAATACCCTGCATCAAATCCAGACCCACTGTCGCAAAGAACAAACCCACCAAGGCGGATATAAATCCTTTAGAAGGATACTTGCCTGTCATACCTGCAATGGTTGTTAGACCTAAGACCATCAGCGAAAAGTATTCGGGCGGACCAAACCTTACAGCAAAGACTGCTAGCGCAGGGGCTAAGAACATAAAGGCTATAACAGAGATTGTTCCACCGATAATGGAAGCAAAAGCAGCCATCCCTAAAGCCTGCGCGGCTCTTCCTTTTTTAGCAAGGGGGTAACCATCGAGGGTCGTCATGACTGCCGCAGAATCACCAGGTGTGTTAATGAGAATTGAGGTAATAGATCCCCCATACATTGCTCCGTAGTAAATTCCGGTCAGCATAATAATTCCTGAGATTGGATTAGCTCCAAAAGTTAAGGGGAGAAGTACGGCAATCCCAGCAGCAGGTCCCAAGCCAGGTAGTGCTCCCACGAGTGTGCCGAAAACAACTCCAACCAGACAATATAATAAATTCATAGGATCATTGGCTACGGACAGGCCAAAAAGTAAATTTTGTAATGTTTCCATATTGCCACCTCCTTAAAATCCAAAAATACCTTTGGGCAACGGAACGCTGAGAACCTTAACAAAAATTCCAAACAATAAAACCGGAGTACAAACTGTTAGTCCGATCACTGTTTTCCAACTCTGCGTTCCCATAAGTTTCGCAATGACTCCTACCATTAGGCCCAAGGCAACAAGAAGTCCTGTAACCGGAGTAATTATCATTACCAGAGTAGAGCTCCCGATGACGATGAAGAAGTTCGTAAAATCACCGGCCTTAAATGGATTAGCCAGTTTGCTCGCAAATTTTGTAAATGTCTTCACAGCTGGAATAAATGCAACCAGTGCTATGCTGATCCCTAGCCAATAAGGCATAAACCCCGGCCCTGGAGTTCCATCAACCATGTAATCTAAGTTTGATGATTGAAATGTTAAGAAAAGTCCAGATAAGATAATTAAAAAACTCACAATACGATTTGCAATACGCATTTGACTTAACCCCCTCCTTGCTTAAGAACTATTTGTTAGGAACACATTTTTCAAATAATTTTTCTGCCCGTTCGGTATTATATATACCACATATACAAAGAGGACTGATTATTACTGTTGCTTGCTGTGCAGATATTTTACCTTGTTTAACTTTATCCATGGTTTCTTCAATTAAAGTTCTGGAGACTAAGCCATGTCCGCACATTGTCATCAATTCCAGAACCTCCTCAGCAGGAAGCTTATCTTTTTTTCCCCAAACATCCAAAGATAAGTTTATGGAGTGTGGTTTAATTCCGTATTCTTTACACATATTCAAAGTATGTTCGATAGGACCAGAAAGAGTTACCGACATTCCTGTGTCTAATTCCTGCATCTTTTTAATGGCAGCAAATGCTTTTTCTTTGCTGGCAAAGTTACACCGTATACGAGGGACCTTCGTGAATCTCGAGCGGATTTGCTCCAGGGTTACGCCTGAAAGAGTGGTACCTGTTTCATTCGATCCAATATTAGTTGGCCCTATCTCCCAGACCGCATCTAGAATTTTACTCATCCCCTCCCTTGATCCGATATGGTTGATTCCGGATGCGGCAGTGACCAGCAAGGTAAAATCATTTTTTAGATATTCATCGGTTCCTCTCCGATGTAATGAATGCGTCATATAATTACACCCCCTAAGCCTCTCTAGTTATCACTAAAGGCCTGCCCATTCCCAGATTTATTTTTGCATTCGCCCTATGGGCCATTCCTATCTTTTGAAGTCTAGGAAGGACAGGAATTGTTCCATCTTCATCAAAACAACATATCAGATCAAGAGAAAACACTGTGTCTAAATCCTTGGCAACTTCTTTAGCTGCTTCCAAGATTTTTTCCATATTTTCAATTTTAGTGCGACACTCAACAATCGCCGAAATCACTCTCTCTTGTTTGTACTCTTCTTTAAAAGTTCCTTTTGTGCGATCCTCCATCAGGTGGGTGAGCGGGTTGCCTTCTTCATATTCTACCCCAAGTTTCGCCAAGGCCATCGTGACTTTTTCAACCTCATTAAAATCAGTGCCGAGACATGGTCTGCCCATTTCAATAGCAATTCCGATCTCGCCGCGACAAATCCTGCCGGTAACATCATTCGTTTTGACTTCTTCAGTTCCACGGCCAGGCACACCTGTAAGGTGGTGTGAGGTAGCAGGGTTACTGAAAAACCGTCGAACTTCTCTGGGTGTTCCCTCAATCTGTTCTAATGGCTCATAGATCGCGTTATTAGGGCATTTATGAACTCTTTTATAAGATCCTTTTAGGATCACTGAATCTGATGATTCCTTATAAACAGCCTTATCTGCGCATTTTGCAAACCTTTGACGGATACAGTTACCACATTCTACACAGAGGACTTGATCTATAACCGCAACTTCATCAACCATACTTATTGCATTATAGGGGCAATAGGGCAAGCATCTGCCGCAACCGCTACATTTTTCCTTATCAATCAACATCTCTTACTTCCCCCTAGATCAAGTTAGACAATCTCATACTATCCTCTGTACACCAGAATATAATAAAGAAAACTTGCTTGGCGTCAAACCTCCAGGTGCAGGCGCCGCCTTAGCGCTCTTATGCGCTGGCCATGGATGGCCGAGTGTCCCTGTAGCCAAGGATGGCGAGAAGGGACCTTTCAGAAAGTATGTAACACAAGTAATACTTTCTGTCTAGAAGTAGAGTGTAGAGGAGTCGCCACGAGAATCGGCTCCTCTTCCTAAATCCAGAACTACTTTCCTATCACGCCAAGATATTTCTCAAACATTGTACTCATAGTCTCACTCTCTTTGGTGAATTCTTCGGACATCATAATTGTTTCTTCCATAAAGTTGTCAGCAACGAACTTCTTCCATTCTGGGGTTGCTGCAGCTTTCGCAAACATATCTTCTAAATACTTAACATTTTCAGCAGAAAGACCCGAAGGCGCCACAATTCCACGAGTTTGAGCCATTACAATGTCAAATCCTGATTCCTTCAAAGTCGGAATATCTTTCAGTTCTCCGCTTACGCGTTTTTCCGTAGTAACCGCCAAAGCTCGTAATTTTCCTGCTTCTATCTGAGCAGCAGCTTCACTGGGTCCTAAGAAGCCGAAAGTGGTGTGTTGTCCCATTATCGCAGTCATTACTTCTCCACCGCCGCCGAAGGGTACATACTTCATCTTGGCACCGCTTTTTTCTTGAAGCGAATAGAATGTAATGGCATCGACGGAAAGGCCGCTTGAACCTGCAGCACTAATCTTTTCAGGGTTAGCTTTTGCATCTGCCAGTAACTCTGCCAAGGTTTGATACTTGGAATCTGCACTCACCAGCAAAAGATTAGGATCAACGCATAAGGCTATTACATGAGTAAAATCTTTATAAGATACAGGAGATTGGCCAGACAAAGGGCCTGTATAGAAACTAGAGCTAACCGTACTCAACTCATAGGGATCTCCCTTGTGATCATTGGCTACATATGACCAACCAATAGACCCTGAACCGCCTGGTTTGTTCACGACAACTATGGGCTTTGGAGAAAGTTTGTTATCCGCAATAACTTTTGTCAGGGTCCGGATAAAAACATCACTGCCACCTCCGGCACCCATAGGTACGATCATTTCAAAAGGTTTTTCGGGATAATTTGCTTGAGCTTGAGGTGCGTCGGCTTTACCGCTGCAACCAACTACGGTGGTGAGTGCGAATAGACAAGCCATTATCATTGCCATCCAACGAGTATTTCTTTTCATCTCTCCAACTCCTCCAGTTCTTTTTTAATTCGTCACCAGAAAATGTTTTATACCGAAATAACTCTTCCTTATAGGACTTATTTTAAAATAGTGGTTAGCACTCCCCCTTTTCTTTAATTACCAATAATTCAAAATAGGTCAATTATCCACAATAACAAATTTGTGTTATTTGACGTTAAAATTATAGAGTTTAACCTAACCTTCTTTTATAAGCCGATTTACGTAATCAAATGATGCCTTTGCAGCACTGTAACAATCAGGTAACTGGTCAATCTCCATGGAGATATAACGGTTATACCCTAAAGCTTTAAGGACCCTTACAGCATCGACGAAATCAATTTTACTTGTTCCCGGCACTCCACGATCGTTATCAGCAAAATGCATATGAAGATTAAAATCTTTAGCCTCAATAAAACTTGCCGCCTGAGACTTGTCCTCAATATTCATATGAAAAACATCCATCATGATGAACAGATTAGAGAGTTGTTGTTGCTTAACCCATGCCAAGGCTTCCTGGGTGGAGTTGAGATTGTCGATCGCAAATCGACACTGTGGTTCCAATGTGATGGTGACATTCTTCAACGCCGCATATTGACATACAATTTTAAAAGCCTGGTCTCTCCATTCTTTAGCTTGAACTTGATCTCCTTGCTTGACATTCCCACGCAATTTGCCTATGTTAACCTGAGCTCCAAGCCTTGCAGCAAAGTCAACTGCTGCCTTTGTCCGTTCAACCGCCTCGTTTCTTACACCTTCGTCTGACGATGTAAAGGAAATTTTGTCCTCTGCAACGATTGGTCCCGTTCCAACAGCAGCTAACTCCAGATCATAACTCATAAGCAACCGGCAAAATTCATCTTGGTCCATCTCCCTGGGGTCACGGACGAAAGCTTCTACTCCCTGGTATCCTATCCCCTTGAGGGAAGCAAACATTTCCTTAAGATCTCCCCGATAGGCCAAGTACTTACCTTTTGTGTCAGGTGTGCAAACAGTGTAGGCTAGCTTCATACTTTTTCTCCCTGTCTTTGTTATTTAAAGTCAAACCATTTCTCAACTTCTGTAGCTGACTCCAAGTAAGTCCTCAAAGACCGCGATCATACTGCCTTTGTCTTTTTCGCCATGACCCTTCAATAAGGCCATCTGGTATGTGGTGGTCGCCGAACTCAATACCGGCATAGGAATACAAAGATTGGCTCCAATCTCCGCAGCGCTGATTAGGTCTTTGTAAGCGTTTTTCAAAGGATATCCATCGACAAAACTATCCTTCAAAATGCGGGGAATGAAAAACTCGGATGCATAACTTTTCCCTGTGCCACTGTTTACCACCTCACCGACATTCTCCGGGTCCAACCCCATCTTTACAGACATGGGAAGAACTTCTGCCAGTGCGGCGACGTTTATATCGAACAATAGTTGGTTAATCAGTTTGGTAAGTTGACCACTTCCGGTGTCACCCATGTAAAGAATTTTAGTGCCCATACATTCTAAATAAGGCATCATCTCAGCATAAACTTCTTTTTTCCCTCCACACATTACAGTGAGGGTGCCTTCCATGGCACGGGCTTCCATGCCTGAAACAGGTGCATCAAGAAATTTAACACCTTTCTCTTCCAGACTTTTAGCAATTTCTAAGGTTGTTGAGTACTTAATCGTACTAAAGTCAACTATGATCTGACCTTTTCTGAGATGATGGATAATCCCATTTTCTCCCAGAAGCACTTTATGTACTACATTACTGTCAGGAAGACAAAGAAAAATAATATCGGCTGGAACGATTTCCAACAAATTTGTGCTTGTTTTAGCTCCCCTTTTTTCAAATTCAAGAAAGCTGTCTGCTCTAGTATCAATGACCGTGAGCTCCGCACCACTCTTAAGCAGATTCAGTGCTATGTGCTTACCCATCTGTCCTAGACCAATAAAACCAAGCTTCATAATATATCACTCCTCAAAAGAACGATTAATTCATTCGCGCCTGTTCATTCTATCGATACCGGCCATTTTAGCAGCCAGAATGTAGGCATTTTCCCATGCACCAGGATTTGCAATTCCCTTTCCAGCAACATCAAATGCTGTGCCATGAGAACAGGTTGTTACAGGATGGGGTAACCCAGCCATGACTGTTACTCCATTATCGAAACCTTTTAATTTCATCGCAATTTGACCTTGATCATGGAACATCGTGACAGCAACATCAAATTCACCCTTGAACAATTTGATAAAGAGCGTATCCGCAGGAAAAGGACCCTGGGCATTTATTCCAGCCTGTTTTAACTGTTCGACGGCAGGGTTGATAATTTCAACCTCTTCAAGCCCGCAAGTTCCACCTTCTCCTCCATGAGGATTTAAAGCCGCAACTGCGATGCGCGGATTGTCAATTCCTGCTCGCTTAAGTGTCTTATGAACAAGATCAATGGAATTCAGTATACCCTTGATCGTAAGATTCTGACTTACATCCTTGATAGGGATATGACTGGTTATCCTGGATGTCCAAAAAACGTGATCCAAGACATTAAGTTCTCCTCGATAACCTTTGAATTCAAAGAAATTCGAAAGAAGGTCAATCGCGCCGTTTAAAGTAAAGCCTGCTAATTTCATCGCCTTTTTATTATTGGGGGCAAAACATATTCCTTCGATCAGACCCTGTTTACAAAATTCCACACACGCACCGACATTGGTTGCTGAATCCTTACCGCATACAGAACTGACTTCACCTAGTTCAACACTGTAGGCATCAATACTCCCAGTATCTAAAAGCACTAATCCACTCAGCTTAACAGCCTCTTCTATACTGGAAGCAACCTTATAATCGAAAGACACCTTGGCAATTTCCATGCCCCTTTTTAAGACCCGTTCATCCCCTACGATGATCGGTTGAGCATACTGTTGCAATACCCCTTTGGCAGCAGTTTTGACAACAATTTCTGGACCTATCCCTGCTGCATCCCCTAAAGTTAGGCCAATTACCGGTTTACTATGTAAGTAATTCTCTGCCATTTCTACCTCCGTAAAATCTAAAATTATTATTGATGATCTTGATCTCTATAAGTGCAATAATCATGCCAATAATTTGAAAATATTAAAACAGAGAAAAAATTTTGTGCAGAAATTGCATTCTCACTCAATAATAAATTTTGAAAAACGAAATCTTTAGAAAAGCAGGTGGATTATCAAGAAACGCGCGAAACATTTAAACAACTTTAGAACATTTATATGTTTCAATTCGTTTCACTTGTTCCATCTTTTATTCCAATATTTTAGATTTTATAGGAATATTGAACAAACTAAATTTTAACTCACTCCAGAAAAAATTTCTCCTGTTTTCCCCTCAGGTCCCAAAGGACAGAACTTTCAGGTTCCTGGACCATATCATAAGTAATGACACTCCCTGCCTTCACATCCATTTTAAGTTTATTTCCGTTAAGCAGATGGGCAGGAATGGGATTAGTCCCAGACTTGACAGCTGCCGGGGCAATAAACGATGACATATTCCGGTCCCGGTCATTGCCGCAAAGAGTACCTGCGGGAAGATCTCTGACTGCTCTTCGGACAAGATCAAAGCTGTGCTTGTATTCTCTGGCTCCGGTGTCCACGCCGAGCATTGCCGCGCTCATCAGGGAAGTAGACGACTCCACCCCGCACAAATGATAGGGATGACAAATAACTGCCACCGAATTATCATAATTTCCGATCAAACCTTTTGAAGTCAAGATGTTCTGGGAATAAGCATTTTTGCTTTTTACCACAAGGTAAACCCCGCCCCCCATACTGGCTTCCTCTTTCCGTCGCAAACAGGTAATGATATCGATCCTGCCCTCTCCGGCAAATATGCCGCCATTTTCTGTACTGCAATAAACTATAGGGACTTCATTAACCCTTAGACTTCCCTGATGCAGGTTTTCCACATCCGGAACCAGCCCGGTGGCGTTGGCAATCATTACAATCTCACAATAGTCGAATCCTGCCGTTTGAGGAAGCTCACTCAAGATTTTTCTTCTCTTCTGTAAATACTCTTCCCCCTTGCCTTCAGGGATGAATTCGAGGTACTTGGCATCTTCCTGTGAAATCTTTACAACGACTGGGTCCGGAATACCTTTTTTCACATCTTCCGGGTGAGTTACTGTTCCTTCTCTCTCATCATAAATGTATTCTCCGTCACGTGATTTGCCGGCGCTCACAATCTCTAGACCAATAAGCCGTGCCCATTCCACCAGTTGCATTAAGATAGCTGGTTGATCGCCATCTACAGGTGTATATACTAACCCCTTTTGTTTGAACATCTCATGTAAGACAGGACCAATCACGGAGTCAGTCTCCTTGGTAATCATGACCATATGTTTCATATTCTCCAGTGCCAATTTAGCATGATGGGCGCCTGCTTCCGGATTTCCCGTTGCTTCAGCGACAACATCAATATCTAGCTGAAAAATAATATCCGGCGAACTGGTAACAACATATTTCCCTTGTTCAATGGCCGCTTTAGCTTCAGATAAAGTATTGCACATGCATATCTCTTCATCAGGAATGTTCGCTTCCCGATATGAATTTTTGGCATTCTCAATGTTTTGGTCTGCAACAATATTGACGGTAAGATATTTGTTAAATAAGGATTGCGTTACAATTGCTGTGCCATAATTTCCACCTCCGATTAACCCAACTTTCACATGACTTTGCTTTGCAAACTTTTCTAAAAGATGATGATAGAACATTTTTCAAATCTCCTTTGTGGTTCATTATCTACTATGAGCTTTCTCCATGTCCACGGAATTTTCAGAACGTTATGCTTATGTGTATTGTATTGTAGGAGCACTTATATGTATAATAGCTTTATGTCATAAGAAACCATTCCAAAATTTCATGAAGATTAACTGGTTAACAATTATTCGAAATAACTACACGCTCGTGCGTATCATAGAGGAACGTTAATGCAGGACTTTAAGTGAAGGAGTGTTTCTATGAAAGATAGTGATTGGGCAATTCTCGATACGTTATATCGCGAACCGAATATTACCAAGGCTGCTGATCTATTATTTATGACGCAACCAAGCCTGACAAAACGTTTGCAACAAATTGAGAAGGAATTTACCACAACCATTGCAATCCGTAATCCGAAAGGTATTGTCCTCACAGCACAAGGAGAGTATTTAGCCATTAAGGCTGGAGAGATGCTACGAAAGTTTAAAGAAATTCAACAACAGATTATGGAAATGAACGACGGCAATAAGGGAACTCTAAAAGTAGGTGTTAACAATTCTTATGGCCGCTTTCGGCTTCCATCTTTGTTAAATCAATATAAAACCATGTATCCCAATATTAATTTCGAGATTGCCAGTGGTTTAAGCAGTGATGTTTTGAAAATGGTTAATCTTAAAGAGATTAACATCGGATTTATTAGAGGAGATCATGACTTCCACGGAATTAAACAACTAATCTCGGTTGATCCCAGCTACATCGTTTCCAAAAAGGAAATCCCCTTTGAAGATCTACCGTATATTCCCCGCATTGAATATCTAGTAGACCCTTTAACCGTTAAATTGTTAGATCACTGGTGGTATGAGCATTTTACAGTTCCACCGCTCAAAGGATTGGTCGTAAATCACGGAGACACCTGTCGTGAGATGATTGCCAATGGACTAGGCTACGGAATTTTCCTGGTACCAGAATTCATTGAGGGCGCTGTTGGTTTATATAAACAACCTATGCTGACTAAAGCCAAAAAGCCTTTTACGCGAAATACGTGGATGATTTTCAACAATGATTCATGCAAAATACCTTTCGTCAGAAATTTTATAGATTTTGTATGCACCCAAACCAATTCGACAAAATGATTTTCACCTATAAAACAATACAGCTTAAGGTTCAGACTCTGCCTGAATCATAAGCTGTATTGTTTTATACTAGTCGAAAGTAGAACTTATCGTTATATACTTTAGACTAGTATAAGTGCACCTAAGGTTATCCCCTGCGGCCCTTTCTCACCATACGACACTAGCCATCACGACACCTCGCCATCCATAGCGGTGTTCTGATCTCGACCATTCTTGTTCAAGTCATGCGATGCTTTACCCTCGAACATCCTCATTCGAATCATGACAGTGCTCTACCCGAACATCCCGTTCGTTCTTGTACGTAGCTAGAGGCATGGCACTAGCCATTCTTACTGGATCTTCGACGTTTTCTTTTACGAAAGGGTTACTTATTTCAACTGAGAATTTATTAAGATTTTCCTTAAGATTATTAGCCAATTTAGCCAAGTCTTTGGAGCTCTCAGCCATATATTCCACGATTGAAGTCTGCTCTTCAGTCGTAGCGGCGATTTCCTCTGAGGATGATGCAGATTCTTGGATTAAATCCGCTATACTCTGGGTCAGGCTTAACACCTCAAAGGAACCCTTGTTTAGCCCGTCAAAAATCTTGCTAATATGCAGTGCATCGGATTCTGTTCGTCTAACATGCTCGACAATCTTCCCTAATGAACCTCCACTGATCTTAATTAAAGATACTTGTTCTTCAACAGACTTTTTATTGTTTTGCATGAGATGCATGCTAGCTTTAGATGAGGTCTGAATTCTATCTACTAGATTTACGATCTTATTCGATGCTTCTTTAGACTCCTCTGACAATTTTCTAACCTCATCAGCCACAACGGCAAAACCACGTCCCGCTTCGCCAGCGCGGGCTGCTTCAATGGCAGCATTGAGAGCTAATAAGTTAGTTTGGTTAGATATTTCAGTAATCAAAGTGATAATTTCACTGATTTGGTTAGATTGGTTACCTAAATCATCAATTAATTCAGAGGCTTCTGCTACCGATTCAGCTATGATATTAAGATGCTCAATTGCCCTATTAGTTGCCTCCTGACCTTCAATTGCAACGATTGTAGAGTTATTAGCTTCCTTAACTGTCGCAGTTGCTTCCTGATATCCGATTTCTACTTGAGATCTAGTCTCTTTCATCATCTTAACGATGAGTCCACTTGATTCAGTTTGTTCAGTAGCACCGTTAGCAAAATTACTCATTGTCATAGCAATTTGATTCGTTGAATTCGCGATCTGGCCTGATGCATCAGCAAGTTCTTGTGAAAAAACCAGGATTTTGTCTGAACTGCTGGAAACCTCATTAATAATAGTTCTCAGATAATCTTTCATCTTATTCATGGCAATATTTAAAATATTTATTTCATTCTTACTTTGATTCGTTTCGATTTGCTCCAACTTTAGTTGTCCGTTACTTATTTCGTTAGCGATGGCAACAACCTTATTCAGTGGTCTAGAAATAGATGTTATAATTAACCAGCCAATAATTACACAGAGAATGATAGAAGAAATAAGCAAACTGATCATAATCTTCGAGGCAAGATCCGAGTTTATTTGTATCTGATCTTTTAGTGCCTCAGCATTCTCCGAACTATGATTTGCTAAACTGAGCAAATCACTATCTAATCCATCATAAATGATATTTCCAGAATTAAAGGTGACAAATGTTGTGATTGTATCATTCCCTTCGGCAACTTGAGTGACTAACATTTGAAAAGAATCGAAAGCCTGTAAATTACCATTAAGTGCTGTAAGTTGATTACTTTGAAATTCATCTAAATTTAGGCTTTGATATTGAGCTACAAGTTCAATAATCTTCTTCTTGTTTTCTTCTATCTCGAACAAGAATTGGTTCTGCTTTTCTTTTGTGGACAAAATAAATAACAATAAAGCGGCTTGATTATCACTGTTTAGTTTGCGAAGATCACTGATCGTCTCAATTTGCTTTAACTCTTTGTTATACATCGTATCCACAAAATTAGTTGTTTTAGTTAGTTGATAGTAGCCCGTTAGGCTACTTACTAATAAAAACACAGAAGAACAAATGATAAGAATTACTATTTTAGATGAAACTTTTAATCCGCTAAATAACTTCATATCCCCCCTAATAACAGACTGCGGAAGACAATATCTCCGTAGGCAGGCCCCCATTAATCGCACCCTTTTAATTATGGTTTTTGCTTTGCTTAACATTCTGATCCCTCCTCTGTAATATGTAATATGCAAGACTTATGCCATAATTTTGTATATTTCATATTCTTCAGTGCACATGTGATGCATACGACGAAGACAGCGAGATCCTAATATTGGTTTCGACTGCCCTATAAAGTTTACACACAACACTAAATCAAAATTTAATCACTTGCCGTGCAACTTACCAGAAGTTAATCCTGCATGTGTTTTTTTTATGGATATTTGTAAATTCCACAATTGTACCTTGACTCTCCGTGATATAGTTGCCATTATTATAGGATACTTTATAATGAAGTCTTTTTTGCTATCTTTTATCAAAGACAATGATTTCTCCTCTTCAGAGTTACAATTATAATGGTGAGGTGATCGTGAAAATGAGACCTAAATTATGTCTCCTCGCTCCCAATGAAACAATTGCCAATGTCGCAAAGGAGGTTATTAATGAGAACATAATTAACAGTGATGTTTTATTTATCATTGGCAACTTAACAAACCAAGGAGTTGAACTTGCTAAACAAGCGCTCGAAGATGGTGCTGAAGCTATAATCAGCCGGGGCGGAACATTCTTGCGAATTAAGGAAGAGATTACTGAAATTCCTTGCGTTCAAATTAACGTCTCGACAATCGACTTATTAGAGGCCTTGTATCAAGCCTCTAATTTCAGCAACAAAGTTGGCGTTGTCGGTTATCCTAATACGATTTATCAAGCCTCATCCATTGGCAAGTTTCTCAGATTGGAAATTATAGAAATCGCCATTGAAGATCCTACTGTTTTCCCTGAGCGGCTAATTGAGGAAATTGGCAAAGGCTTAAAAGTTATCGTTGGGGATACTATATCCACTGATTTTGCCTCAAGTCTTGGTATCCACAGTATCTTAATTTCCTCAGGAAAGCGGGCTATTTATGAGGCCTTGTCCCAAGCGCAAGACTTAGCTGTATTACGGCGAAAGGAAGCCATATCTCAGCAAAGGCTCTATATGATCTTAAACAACTTATCCGAGGGGATTCTGGCAACGGATAGTGAACATAGGGTGACTCACAGCAATCCTGCAACTGAAAGGTACCTGGGGTTGTCTATATCGGAAATGTTGGGGCAAAATGTTAAAGCTATTCTTCCTGGAAAGCATCACAACGATGAATTAATCACTATTCGCGATCAACAATACATTTTAAATCTTGAACGTATCGAAAACCGCGGTGTCATGAACGGCGAAGTTTTCACGTTCAAACCTATAAAGGAAATACAAGACTTAGAAACAAAACTAAGAAAAAAATTACATAGCCGGGGCTTGGTGACTAAGTTTTCTTTTAAAAACATTATTGGAAATAGCCAAACCCTGTCAGCGTGTATTCAAAAAGCTAAGCGGATTAGCAAGTCTAATGCTACTGTTCTTATTACAGGGCAAACTGGAGTTGGCAAGGAAATGTTTGCTCAGAGTATTCATAACGAAAGTCCGCGTGCCCTCGGACCTTTCGTCGCAGTTAATTGTGCATCTTTTCCGGAATCCATTCTTGAGAGCGAATTATTCGGGTATGTAGAAGGCAGTTTTACGAATGCCCGTAAAGGTGGGAAAATGGGCCTGTTTGAACTTTCTCACAGGGGTACTATTTTTCTAGACGAAATTGGCGATATGAGTTTATCAGTACAGGCCAAGGTGTTAAGAGTTATTCAAGAAAAGGAAGTTGTTCGCCTAGGGGATGACAGTGTTATTCCAGTTGATATTCGAGTTATTGCGGCTACAAATGTTGATTTGTGGAGTGCCGTTAACGATGGGCGTTTCCGCCAAGATCTTTACTACCGAATTAACGTTTTAAGATTAGAGATTCCGCCATTATATGAAAGAGACCAAGATTCAATACTTTTAGCTGAGAAGTTTTTAAATCAATTAGCACCTAACATCGAATTTGAAGAAGGAGCATTTACTCCTCTGTTAGACCATAATTGGCCGGGGAATGTTCGTGAATTATATAATTTTATTGAGCAATTGGCTGTTTTGCATGAAGGCGATAGATTGGATGAACGGCACATTCGTAAATTTCTATCTTCGAACACGAGGAGCAAGGAGATTTCAGCCATTGAAAATCTAAGGAATTTTTCTGGCAGGCTTACTGACGCAGAAATTTTCGAAGTTCTAGAACAGTGTCATGGCAACCAAACTGCTGCCTGTGAGATTTTAGGAATAAATCGTTCCACGCTCTGGCGACGATTAAAGAAAATCGAGAATAAATAGATCGGATTAAATAGGGATTTCCCGAAGTGTTGAAGGCCGTTGCATAAAACGTTGCATTCGTTGCATTTGTACTTTATTTTGAAGATTAAAAACAATAGACCCCTTGAAATTTGAGGGGTTTTATTTTTTTTGATTTTTGGCATGTTTCTTGCAACTCAAATAATTGAATTCTCACATATTTAAGTTTATGGTCATGGATTGGAGGGTTTGGTTTAGGGAAGAAAACAACAGAGATTATGGATACCACAATCACTAATTAAAGAGGGGGAATAATTCAAGTGTTTAAAAAATCGATATGGAAAAAAGCCGTCATATCTGGACTAGCTGTGTCGCTCATGCTGACAATGACCGCATGTAGAACGACAAACCAACCTGCAGGTACATCGAAAGTGGAATCAGATTATCCTAATAAACCCATCACGGTTTTGCAAGGATTTGCAGCAGGTGGGGGGAGTGACCAACTTGCCATGTTAACCGGGCCTTATTTACAAAAAGAACTAGGCAACACTTTAGTTAACCAGTATATTCCTGGAGCAACCGGGGCTATCGCTTGGACACAATTAACCAAGCAAACGGCAGCAGATGGGTACACGCTCAGTATTACGAACACGCCTATGCTGATGACCAACTATTTGATGAACACTGAAATCAAGTACACTATTGACGAATTAACTCCTATCGCCAATGTGGTTACTGACCCTGGTATCCTCGTGGTTTCTAAGGACAGTCCATTTAAAACATATCAGGATTATATAGATTATGTTAAAGCCAACCCGGGACAGCTTACGATCGCCAATTCCGGAACAGGTGGTGACGACTTTTTCACGATTTTACAATGGCAAAAAGCAACGGGCTTGAGTGTTAAAATGATTCCCTTCACAGGGGACGGCCCATCTTGGCAAGCTGCAGCCGGTAATAAAGTTCAAGCCAGCTCCACTAACCTAGGAGTTGTTTACAGCCAAGTTAAAGCTGGAAATCTAAGGGCTTTGGCCATTTATTCTGAGAAGAGAAGTGACCTCTTACCGGATGTTCCAACTGCAAAAGAGTTTGGTGTGGAATTAGTTGCTGGATCTTCTCGTGGCTACAGTGCCCCTAAGGGGATTCCCGACAATGTGAAGAAGAAATTGATTGATTCTTTTACAACAATAGCTAAAGATCCTGCATTCTTAAAAGGGTTGCAAGGTGCAGCACTCCCTATCGATCTAAAAGTAGGGGACGAGTATGCAAAATATCTCAAGGATCAGGAAACTGAATTTAAGGCCATCTGGGATTCAGTAAAAGATACAATTAAAAAGTAAATCTCTTCGAATTTATAGGGAGAGGCAAGACCCTCTCCTTTCTAATGGTGAAACGGAGGTCATTTTATGAACAATTTGGCAAAGCAAGGGCTCGCTTCTGCAATTACCTTAATCCTTGCAATCGTTCTCTATGTTGATTCTTTCAACCTGCCTCCAGCGGCTGCTAGCCTTCCGCGTGCTCTAGCTTGGATTATTATTGTCTTATCTATGGCTATGTTTGCCGAGGCTTGGTACAAGGAACGAAAGAAAGCTAAAGTGAATCAAGAGACAAAGGAACCCATTCGCATTATCCGAGTGTTAGTTTTTACAAGCATGATTATTTTATATGTTGCATTGATCAAACCTCTGGGCTATTTTCTTGTAACTCCATTGTTTCTCATCGTTGGCATGGCCTATCTGAAAGCCACCCGCCTTTGGAAAGCGGTCCTTATTGCGCTTGGTTTCACACTCTTTTGCTACTTTCTCTTTGTTATGTTCCTGCATCTACCAATTCCAATGGGTCTATTCTCTTAAAAGGAGTGATATATAAATGAACGAGATTATGATAGGACTTTTAAATGTGGTATCACCCTTCAATTTGTTGGTGATTGCGTCTGGGACAGGGCTAGGCATATTTGTAGGGGCCATGCCTGGGCTTTCTGCAACTATGGCCATTGCACTGCTCCTTCCTGTAACATTCGGAATGGATCCGGCTGCAGGAATAAGCATGTTAGCGTCTCTATACATGGGAGCCATGTACGGAGGGTCGATTTCCGCCATTCTTCTGAGGACTCCTGGAACTCCGGCTGCGGCAGCAACCGTCTTGGATGGATATCCTATGGCTCAACAAGGACGGGCTGGAAAAGCGTTGGGGGTATCTTTAACCGCCTCCCTAATCGGAGGGGTCATTAGCAGTATTGCACTCTTAACGATAGCACCGGTGCTCGGTAAGGTAGCGCTTTCGTTCGGTCCTGTCGAATTGTTTGCGATTGCGGTACTAGGCATTACGATTATTGGTTCCTTATCTTCCGGTTCTCCAATCAAGGGAATCCTTTCCGGAGTTGTTGGATTGATGATTGCCCTGGTAGGGATGGATCCCATCTCTGGAACGCCGCGCTTCACTTTCGGACAGATGTATTTATTTAATGGTATATCCTTTATTATTGCTTTGATTGGCCTCTTCTCGATTCCCCAAGCTCTTCGTCTTGTGGAAAAAGATGATGCTGTTAAAAAAGCAGTTAGCTCAATTAAGGATAAGATGTTGCCAACCTTCAAAGAACTCAAGTCCATGATTGTAACTATTTTGCGCTCGAGTGTTATTGGTGTATTCACTGGATTGATTCCAGGAACGGGTGGAGATACAGCTTGTTGGTTCGGCTATAACGAAGCAAAGCGCTTCTCAAAAGAAAAGGAAAAGTTCGGAACGGGGTATCCAGAAGGAGTTGCTGCCGCAGAAGCGGCAAATAATGCCGTTGTCGGCGGTGCTTTGATCCCAACGATCACTTTGGGAATCCCGGGCAGCTCTGCAACAGCAGTTCTCTTAGGCGGTTTAATGGTACACGGCATCATGCCTGGGCCAACCCTTATGACGGAGCATTCTTTGATCACCTATACCTTAATCTGGGCAGTTCTGCTTTCTAACGTTTTCATGTTTCTTGAAGGTCTCGTTTTGACTAGGGCAGCAGTTTCGGTAACCAAGATACCCAATTTGGTTCTGGCCCCTATCATTATAATCTTATGTGTTATAGGATCTTTTACTATCAATAACAGTATAATCGATGTGTTTGTCATGGTCTTCTTTGGAATTTTGGGATATTTCATGGATAAGATCAACATTCCCACAGCACCAATGGTTGTCGGTATGATCCTGGGCATGATGTTGGACAATAGCATGAATCAGTCACTCCTTATGAGTGACGGAAGTTGGATGATTTTCCTCCGAACCCCTGTTTCGGCAATTCTGCTCTTAATTGCTTTGATTTCAGTTTTGCAAGCCACACCGCTTTTTGGTTTTATCAAAAAGCGGCTTAAGAAAACCACTATTTAGAAGAGGAGAATACAACAGATGAGTGCCATTGATCAACTTTTGGATGCTATACCCATTCCCAGAATGGTGAGAGTTAAACAAGTTTTTGAACGCCCGGCAATTGACAATGTGGAGCTTGATCTTTTAGCTAAACTTAAGGGTAAAAATTCGAAACTCTTGATTACGCCTGGACAATCTGTGGCTGTGGCAGTCGGCAGTCGTGGCATCTCCGCCCTGCCCGAAATGGTTAAAACCCTTATCCAGTTTATTAAGGATCAGGGCGGAATACCGTTTATTGTCCCTGCCATGGGGAGCCACGGCGGAGCAACCGCCGAAGGGCAAAAGGAGATGCTCCGCGGACTTGGTGTCACGGAAGAGTATGTAGGTGCACCTATTCGAGCGACGATGGAAACATTAGAAATTGGAGTTGCCGAAAATGGACTCCCAGTATTTATCGATAAATATGCTTATGAAGCAGATGCCATTGTCATAATCAACCGAATCAAACCCCATATTGCCTTTCGAGGGGAGTATGAAAGTGGCTTAATGAAAATGATCACCATCGGTCTAGGTAAACAAAAAGGGGCCGATATCTGTCACGAGTTAGGCTTTGGCAGAATGGCGGAAAACATTCCTGCCATTGCCCGAGTGATTTTGGAAAAGACAAACTTGGTTTTTGGCGTCGCAGTGCTTGAAAACGCTTATCACGAATTATGCCAGATCGAAGTTCTTAAAAATGGTGAAATTGAAGACGGAGAACCGACCTTACTCAAGGAAGCCAAACGCTTATCCCCTAAGCTATATTTTGATTCTTTAGACGTTTTGGTTATTGATGAGATCGGCAAAAACATTAGCGGCACTGGATTCGATAACAATGTGGTCGGCCGCTACCATACCCCCTACGCCAGTGGTGGGCCAACTATTTCAAAAATTGCCGCTCTCGACATAACAGATGTCTCCCACGGAAATGGCAATGGTTTAGGAATTCTTGACTTCACAACGAGACGAGCGTTTAACAAATTTAGCTTTGAACACTCCTATCCGAATGCGCTCACCTCCACCGTACCACTTAGCGTGAAAATCCCGATGGTCTTAAAAAATGATAAACAGGCTATTCAAGCCGCTATCAAGACTTGTAATATCCTAGATAAAACGAAGGTCAGAATAGTTAGAGTTAAGAACACCTTGTGTCTCGGAGAAATTGAAGTATCAGAAAGCCTTATTGAAGAAGTTAAACAAAATCCCAATCTGGAAATTCTGAGTTCTCCATTTGACCTGGCTTTATGCGAGCAAGGGAGCCTCTTTGAGTGAAGTCCCCTCGTTTGTTGTAAGTCTATTGTTGCAAATGTTGCATCTATTGCATTAGAAATGTCTATAAACAACCCTTAAATCAAGATGCAAAGCATAATACCCCCGCTTTTACAAGTCGCGCGAAAAAAAACATACTAGGCATACTTCTTGCAATAAAGACAGTTGAAGCAGGCTGATGTATGAATAAATGAACTAGAAACAAGAGTAGAATCAGGTTTGGATAAGGGGGAAATACATTGAAAAAGATGTTGCGTGACTCACAAGAGTTATTCGAAGGAATTAAAGGAGCTTATCCCCGGGCCATGTTTAAATCAGTGGGCTATACGAAGGAAGACCTAAGGAAACCTATCATTGGCGTCGTAAGTGCTTGGTCTGAATTGCATCCCGGCAGTTACAGCAATAAGGAATTGGCTCAATTTGTTAAAGCTGGAATTTGGGCCGCAGGGGGAACTCCAGTGGAGTTCCATACCATAGCAGTCTGCGATGCGATCGCTCAAGGCTTGGGTATGCATTATTCTTTACCAAGCAGAGAAGTTATGGCAGCCGAAATTGAAGTAATGGTGGGATCCGGTGGTTTTGACGGATTGGTCTTATTACCGTCTTGTGATAAGTCCCCGGTCGCTATGCTCATGGCTGCGGCCAGACTCAATATTCCAACCATCTTTTTGCCGCCTGGCCCTATGCTCTCTCATTTCGATGAGAATGGAGAACAACGGATCATGTCCGATATTAAAGAAGCCATGGGGGCTATTAAAAAGCAACTGATCACAGATGATCAGTTTGAGGCTGTTGAGAGCGATACCTGCGCAACGGTTGGAGTCTGCGGCATGATGGGTACAGGAAATACTATGGGTTGCCTCATTGAAGCTCTGGGTATGAGTTTACCTGAGACCGCGACGACTCCGACAGTCTACGCTGAAAAGCGCCGTCAGGCTAAAAAGACTGGGGAACGTATCGTAGAAATGATTCGAGAAAATCTGAGGCCGAGACAAATCTTGACGCCTGCTAATCTGGATAATGCTATTCGCTTTCTTATGGCCATCGGAGGCTCGACCAATGTAATCCTGCACTTGCCCGCTCTTGCTCGGGAAGCAGGTTTCGAATTAAGCCTTGATCGTATCGATGAACTGTCTGGTGCAACACCCTGCGTTGCTAAATTTAAACCATCTAGCAAATTTACTCTGTGGGACTTTTTCCAAGCTGGGGGAGTTGGTGCCATACTTGGTGTTCTAGCGCCACTTATCCAAAAGGATGTTCTTACAGTGACAGGAGAAACCATCTCTGCCTATAGTCGAAAAGTAAGAAACTCAGATGCGATCCGTTCCTTGAATGACCCGTATCACCCCCAAGGCGGAATTGTTATCCTTAAGGGCAATCTTGCACCGGATGGTGCCGTTATTAAAGTGAGCGGGATTAAGAATCCGCCAAACCGCAAAGTGGGTACAGCGAAAACCTTCGATTCAGAAGAAGATTTGATGGACCACATTATGAATAAAGAAATCAAACCAGGGGACGTCTTGGTGATCCGGTATGAAGGCCCTGCAGGAGGCCCAGGGATGAGAGAATTGTCTATTCCGGCTGCCCTGCTTACAGGGATGGGCCTGGGTGACAGTGTGTCCATGATTACGGATGGCCGCTTTTCAGGCGCCACAAAAGGTTTCTGTATAGGCCACGTAACTCCTGAGGCCCATGTTAGAGGGCCTATCGCAATCGTCCATGACGGTGATTCAATCGAAATTAATCTTGAACAAAAACAGCTAAATCTGCTGATTAGTCCGGAAGAAATGGCGGAACGCTTTGCAAAACTGCCCCCTCGGAAGCCTCCTGTGAATACCGGATTCCTTGGTTTATACAGTCGTAATGTTGGGCAAGCGAATCACGGGGCCCTATTATAAAAAACAAAATTTAACACGTTAGGAGATACAAAAATGCTTACGGCTTTATGCATCCATCCTCGTGACAATGTGGCTGTTGTACTCAGAGAGGTTCGTAAGGGAGAAGATGTTCTCGTAAATTTGAATACAGGCGCCGTTCATTTAACGGCCCAGAATGATATTCCTTTTGGACATAAAATTGCGGTAACCACCCTTCCCGTAAGTAAACCTATTATCAAATACGGTGAAGAGATCGGAAATGCCAAAACCCTTATCCAGCCTGGAGAGTGGGTTCATCTGGAAAATGTCTATTGCGAACGGGGCCGTGAGGACTGATTCAACTATATATAAATTTAGACAGGGAGAGGAATTAAAGACACATGCATACATTTTATGGATATCGACGGCCACAGGGGTTACCTGGGGTAAGGAATTTGGTAGCCATTATTCCATCTGTTTTTTGTGCCAATACAGTCGTACGACGGATTACCCAGCAAGTAGCTGGAACGGTTGAGCTAACCCATCCGGTCGGCTGCAGTCAGGTAGGTTTAGACTTAGAACTTACTGCAAAAGCATTAAAGGGAGTTGGCAGACACCCGAACTTCTACGGAGTTGTGGTGGTGGGCCTTGGGTGTGAACGATTTCGGGCTAAAGAATTAGCTGACAGTATTGCGGCAACGGGTAAACCTGTAGAAATGCTCGTAATTCAAGAAGAAGGTGATACTCAAGAAGCAATAGCTAAAGGAGTACTTCTGGCACAAAAGTTAGTAGAACAAGCCGCTAAACAACAGAAAGAGGAATTTCCCCTTTCTGAGCTATGTTTAGGCCTTAAATGCGGTGGAACAGACGCTACATCGGGAATTGCTGCCAATCCAGTCCTTGGATGGGTCACAGACCAAATCGTTGCCGAAGGCGGCAGTGCCATGTTGACAGAAGTCACAGAACTGATTGGGGCTGAGCATGTCCTTGCCCGACGAGCGGTAACACCACAAGTCGGACAAAAGATCCTGGAGACCATCCATAATATGGAAAATAAATTGAAGGTCGGAACAGCCCATTGCGATCTCCAAAATCGGTCAGCATTGATCTCCCCAGGCAATGAAGATGGCGGAGTAACAACGGTGGTTGAAAAAGCTTTGGGGGGAATTCACAAAGGGGGAACCGGGCCAATCACTGGAGTACTTGCTTATGGGGAGCCTTTAGTGGAGCATGGCTTATATATCTTAGATTGCCCTGGCCATGATGGAGAAGCTGTGACGGGACTCGCGGCCTCTGGTTGCCAAGTCGTCGTTTTTACCACAGGAAGAGGAACCCCCACTGGTTTCCCCGGAGTACCTGTGGTTAAAATCACCGGAAACACTTCAACCTATGAGCGTATGAAATTCAACCTTGATTTCAACGCTGGGGAGATAATTGACAAAGGCTTAAGCATCCCTGAAGTTGGGACAGGACTCTTGAAGACAGTCATAGAAACTGCCTCAGGCGTACCAACGAAAGCAGAAATTGGTCTGCATGATGAGCTGTTTTGTATTACCCGCAGTTACGGTGGTTAAACAAGAGGCCGCAGCCATCCGTAAATTTAATGAACTAATACATCGATTATAGGGAGGTTCAAGTATGTCGTTTGAATTGAAGGGGGTATATGCTCCTATTCCAACACCATTTGTCGACGGCAAAATCGCCTACGATAAATTGGAGGGCAACTTAGAATATTGGCTTGACTCCAAGCTCGAGGGCCTTGTTGTGTTAGGGTCTAATGGTGAGTTTGTACTATTAAGTTCTGAAGAAAAAATCCAACTTATTAAGTTTGTCTGTCAAAAAGCTACGGGCCGAAAATCGGTCATTGCCGGAACGGGTGCAGAGTCCACTGCAGAAACTATTTTTTTAAGTCAACAGGCTGCTACCGTCGGGGCTGACGCTGTTTTGGTGGTAACACCTAATTACTATAAAGGGGCTATGTCGGACAAGGCTCTGATCCAATTCTATCTGGATGTGGCCGAGGCTAGCCCCGCCCCTGTTATTTTGTACAATATGCCGGGTAATACGGGAATTAATTTATCCCCTAATGTAGTAGCTGAATTAGCACAACATCCTAACATCATTGGTATCAAGGATAGCGGAGGAAACATTGTTCAGATTACTGAGGTCATTCGCAACACCCCTTCAGACTTTTCAGTGTTTGCGGGTTCTGCAAGTTTTCTCTACGCCAGTTTAGCTTTAGGGGCCAAAGGCGGAACGTTAGCCCTGGCTAATGTATTCCCTAATGAGTGTGCTGAGGTTCAATCATTATTTGAAGCAGGCAAATGGAAAGAGTCTAAGGCTTTGCAGCTTAAGCTTATGGAGAGCAATACCGCTGTGACTGCTCGCTTTGGGATTGCCGGACTTAAAGCTGCTATGGATATGCTCGGCTATTTTGGAGGAGATCCTCGTTTGCCTCTTCTGCCTATTGGCGGAGTGGAAAAAGCAGATCTTAAAGATATCTTAAACCGTACACAATTCGTTGCTAATATTAACTAATAATCGCTATCCCCTCCTTCTTAAAAGAGTCGCTCTCATGGCGGCTCTTTCTGATTAAGGACTAAGCATAAATTCATTGAAATTGTTTGCGTACATTGAAAACCAACTGCTTGTCTGCCCCTGCGTTTCTAATTTATAATATAATAAACTATGAGTAAGGGAGAATACGATGAAGCCAAAAATATTTCTTGCTAGGAAAGTTCCCAAAGAAGTGGAAGATTATATTGCTCAACATTGTGACATTGAGAAATGGAATGGTCCAGGAATTATTCCTCGTCATGAACTCCTAAAGCTTTTAGGGGATTCAGAGGGGCTTTTAATTAACAGAGAATTAATAGATCCGGAATTACTGGATTCTGCTCCAAAATTAAGAGTTGTCAGTAATAACTCAGTTGGATATAACAATTTTAACATAGAAGCCATGAAATCTAGAGGGATCATTGGAACAAATACTCCATCTGTTTTAGACGAGACTGTAGCTGATCTTGTACTAGGCTTGATTTTAGCAACTGCACGTCGAATTTCCGAACTAGATCGATATGTAAAGACAGGTCAGTGGCAGGGTATTATTGGAAATGAACTGTATGGGACTGATGTTCATCATGCGACAATCGGGATCATAGGAATGGGCAGGATTGGAGAATGCATTGCGGAAAGAGCAAAATTCGGGTTTAAAATGCGTGTCCTCTATTGTAACCGTAAGCAGAGAGCTGAGGCAGAAGAAAGATTGGGTGCCGAGCACTGTTCCCTGGAACAGTTACTGCAGGAGTCAGATTTTGTAGTTCTTATGACCCCCCTTACACCTCAAACGATTAATATTATGAGTGATAGAGAATTTGGCTTTATGAAACGGACAGCGATCTTTATTAATGCTTCTCGCGGAGAGACAGTCAACGAAAGTGCTCTCATTAAAGTACTCGAGGAGGGGAAAATTCGCGGAGCCGGTCTGGACGTTTTTGACAAAGAACCCGTAGACCCTAATAATCCGCTATTAAAGATGCCAAATGTTGTAACACTCCCTCATATCGGATCAGCGACGGCCAAGACGCGTTTTGATATGGCGATGCTTGCAGGCCAGAATCTCGTCAAAGCACTTTTAGAAAATGAACCTGCAAATTTAGTCCCAGAATTAAAGAATATTTAAGTCCCCTCTACCCAGGTGAATAACCGTCTTTTTTCGGGACAATTAATCGCAAAAAAATGGGGTTGTAAAAATACAACCCTGCACTCCTCCTTAGCTCTGTCTAAGGAATTTTTTTATCAATTTCGAGACTCCCACTTCTTCAAGTGGGTGTTCCTTACACTGGGGACTTACGTCACCGAAGTCTCGATGTTCAGCTTTAGCTGAACGAGCTCACTTCGAAAGCTTAATAATGCAGTTCCCTAACTCTTTGTCTGCTAATTTACATACAAAATGATCCCCGTCAAGAACCGGCCCAACTCCCGCCGGAGTACCTGTAAAAATGATATCCCCTCGATCCAGTCCCAGGTGTCTAGCCGTATACTCAATAATTGTCGGCAAGTCAAATATAACGTTCTTCATATTGCCACGTTGGACCTCTTGTCCATTTTTTTCTAAAGAAAAGTCAAGTTCCATCAATGCCTTAAGTCCAACAAAAGGTTGCCAAGAGGTGATTACAGCAGAGTTCATAAACCCTTTAGCAAGTACCCAAGGATAGCCCTTCCCTTTTAACTCTGTCTGCACATCACGCAATGTAAAGTCGATACCTATAGCCATTTGATCTACAAGGTCATCCACCTTAATTCCCGGCTCATATCGTCTGTTAATATGAAATACGAGCTCTGCTTCATATTGAATTTCGCCCCGATCTCCCGGAAAAATTATCTCACTTCCATTAGCCTCAGCTAAAGAATGGGTTGGCTTAGTAAACAATAACGGGACTTGTGGCACGGCATTGTTAAGTTCATGAGCATGTTGTACATAATTTCGGCCAACGCAAATTATGTTTTTAATAGATTCTAGCATGAGTAGCCTCCTAAACGATTTTTGGAGTCAATCTTCTCTCGACTCCTTAAGTCCTACGAAATTATACATACTAAAAAAATACCCTTTATAATATAACACGCGACCTTCTCGCGAACAAACTTTAACAGAACATAATACAGTATTTTTAAAAGGAAGCATACAGGAAAAATTTTCCTTTTTATAATTTCTTAATTTCTATTACCTTAATATTCGACATCTCTTAAGAATAAGCCTTTTGCTTGGGCTAAAGGTCCCGCTTCCCATCGCTTCTTTTCATTCAATATCTTTTCAACATCGGTTGGTTTTAGATTACCCTTACCTGCTTCAATAAGAGTTCCGACAATAATTCTTACCATATTCCATAGGAATCCATTGCCATTAACCTCAATTACTAAAAGACCATCCTTCTCATCAATGTTGATATAATTGATCGTTCTAATTGTCGATTTATCACTATTTCTTAAGTTAGTAAAGCTCTGAAAGTCATGAGTGCCAATTAAGACCTGAGAAGCATATCTCATCTTCATCAAATTTAGTTTATCAGCAAGATGATACGTATACTTCCTGTTAAAAACATCTCTAAACTTATTGTTGTTTATTTTATAAACATATGTTTTCGATTTTACATTATATCTTGCATGAAATCGCTCAGCTACTTCTTCAATAGATTTGATCCCTATATCTTCAGGTAAATATTCATATAAATAATCCAACATAGTGTCTGTACTCAAAGCACATTTCGTATGAAAATTTGCGATGTAATTTTCAGCATGGACGCCTGAATCTGTTCTTCCACACCCTACTAATTGAACAGCTTCCTCTGTCATTTTAGATAATACAGCTTCTATTTTACCTTGTATCGTAAGATCAGTATCCTTTTGTTTTTGCCACCCTTTGTATTTGAAACCATCATAGCTAATCTTCATTTTTAAATTTCTCATAAGTTCCGCCTTTTATTTATTTTCTCTTATCATTTTCCCATTTACTTTTTGGTTATACAGTATTGCTCATTTACGGACTTTGGAGAACAGCTGTGATCGCTTATCGGACTTAGCCTTTTCATATTGACTCTTAGTCATATCAATAATATCGACCGAAAGATGATTAGCAATCAACTCTGCCTGCATTCCGTTTAATGTACTGTAAAATTGGCTGTCGACGTTAGCCTCAAGCATGGTTGCAGCTTGCATATATTTTTGAATTAGCTCTGATCGATTTAATGTGCCAGCTTTACTGCGTTGGCTATACTCCTGAATTGCTGCTGAATACAAAGTATCCAAACGGCTCAAGGCTATATTCTGCAGGTTATTAAACTGAGACTTATACTTAGCACTAATTTGGTTTTCCGTGATTCTTTTCTCGATATTTTCATTCGCAGGAGTAGAATTGCTCAACACTTCGCTTTCTTCATACTCCACTGACTTTGAGTTGTTATTCGGTTGTGAATTGTTAGGAACTTCTAAGAAATTAGCACCCTCCACTGTATCAGCGTCCTCTAAAGTTTTGGCAACATTAGCATCATTAAACGAAGTAAAAAATTCCGCTCCAAATTGACTATTAAGTTGTTGTTGGATTTGCGGATTCGGTTTGAAATATTTGTTGTATCCCCCAAAACATATTAAGGCAATAAATAAAAGCATAGCACCTACAAATATCAAAAACTTTTTTTTCATAAATCTCTCCATACAATTAAATTAATATCATTAAATTATTTTTTGTTTGTTTGTTTATATGATAATATTCAATGAAGCATGGACAAATCCCTTTTTCTATGGTTGCCTGTTTTTCAAGAATAAGACGAGATAATTAACTAAACAAAAACCCCCGAGAATAAATAATTCCCAAGGGTGTACCCATAGAACAATAGTTGTTCTCCTAGCCTTCTGAACCACAAAAGCAGATTTGACCTTCCTCTGCTAAATCATCCGTAATATTTCCTTCATTAATTACAGCATGGCTAAAATCTGGTGTCCCGTCTGCGAATATTGCCTCAAAAGCATCCTTAATGTTTAACATAATATTTGTGATGGCCGTGACAACTTCGGAGATGGAGTTCAACCTTTCTATCCACTGAAAGCAGTAAAAATGGGTAACTGGATGACGTGATCCATCCTTAGCGGGTGTAGCGTACCATACTGTATAACTGTACCCTTCATAGGACTCATCCTTACAGCGATTAAACGTAGCAGTGTCAGGAATTGAGATCTTATTTCTCCCTATTGGTATCGCAACATTCTGTGGTGCTGAGGCTTTTTCAAAATTAATACTCTTTTTCAAAAAATCAATGACCGCAACATCTGCTAGAGTGCTGGTATCCCCCATGGCCCGACCCTCGGCTATATCCTTCAGAAGACGTCTCATGATTTTCCCACTACGGGTCTTAGGTAATTCGTCTGTAAGAAAAATATCATCAGGTCTTGCAAGGGCTCCAATTTTCAGAACAACATGCGCTTTTAATTCAGCAATTAGGTCGTCATGGATTACTATTCCTTCTTTTAAACTGACAAAGGCAAAAACCGCTTGCCCCTTTACTTCGTGGGTTCTACCCACGCAGGCTGCTTCAGCCACCAAGGGATGATCAACCAAAGCACTTTCTACTTCTGCCGTCCCGATCCGATGCCCTGAAACATTTATAACATCATCGACTCGACCAATCACCCAAAAATAACCATCATCATCCCATTTTGCTTCGTCCCCTGTAAAATACACACCCTCAAACTGTCTCCAATATGTGTCCTCATAGCGTTTGTCATCGCCATAGACCGTTTTCAGCATCGCTGGCCAAGGGCCACGAACTACTAAATAACCGCTCTCACCTTTAGGTACCGGGTTACCCAATGCATCGACTATATCTATATGGACACCGGGGAATGGAATCGTGCATGATCCTGCCTTAAGAGGAGTAATCCCCGGTACTGGTGTCATCATTATCATACCTGTCTCCGTTTGCCACCAGGTATCTACTATAGGGCAACGTTCTTCCCCAATGTGTTTGTAGTACCACATCCAAGCATCTGGGTTAATTGGTTCTCCGACCGAACCTAGAAGCCGTAAACTTGAAAGATCCTTACCCAGCGGATAGCTTTCACCCCATTTCATAAACGTGCGAATTGCAGTGGGCGCAGTATATAAAATTGTCACCTTATATTTCTCGATAATCTCCCAATACCGATCCTTTTCAGGATAATCCGGTGCTCCTTCATACATTAAAATTGTTGCACCATTAGACAATGGCCCGTATACCAAGTAACTATGTCCTGTTATCCAGCCAACATCCGCAGTACACCAATAAACATCTTCATCTTTAAGGTCAAAAACCCATTCGTGCGTTGTTGAAACCCCAACCATGTAACCTCCAACAGTATGAACAATACCTTTAGGCTTACCTGTTGTTCCACTCGTGTAAAGAATGAAAAGCATATCATCTGCGTCCATATGTTCGGCTGGGCTGACTAATGAGACATTCTTGATAACCTCGTGATACCAAACATCCCGTTCTTCTTGCATTTCTACAGGCTGACCTGTCCGTTGAACAACAATTACTTTTTCAACACAAGTTACAGTGTGCAGAGCTTGATCCACATTTTCTTTCAAAGGGATAATATTTCCGCGGCGATAACTCCCATCTGATGTAACTATAACCTTTGCCTGAGCATCTAAAACTCTATCTCTCAAAGCTTCATAGCTGAATCCGCCAAATACAACAATGTGTGGTGCGCCAATCCTGGCACAAGCGAGCATTGCGATCACAGTCTCGGGGATCATGGGCATATAAATTGTCACACGATCCCCTTTTTCTACGCCATAAGATTTGAGAACATTCGCAAACTGGGATACCTCTCGATGAAGATCCTGATAGGTTAAGACTCTTCGATCTCCCAGCTCTCCTTCAAATATAAGGGCTGCTTTATTGCGGCGTGCCCCATTTAAATGCCGATCTAAGCAATTATACGCTGCATTTAATTTTCCGCCAGCATACCATTTTGCAAAAGGATGCTCCCATTCCAGCACTTCGTCCCACGGCTTAAACCAGTCCAACCGTTTTCCCTGTTCACCCCAAAACTTTGTCCGGTCCTGCCCAAGTTCGTAGATCTCAGGGTTTTGAATAACAGCATTTGAACTAAACCCTGCAGGAGGGAAAAACAGCCTTCTTTCCTCCATTAATCCCTCACGGTGTTTCTCTTCCATATAACAATCCCCCTATTTGCTATTCTTTACAACCAAGTTCACCATGACAGACAGAGTTATTTAAGTTTAATTAGGCTTTTCGTACAACATAAATCTAAAACAGTCAACTATTGTTCCATATAATGAAACCGTGTTTCACAGTTGTAGCGCAAATTATTTGCTTCGATCTCCTTTATAACCTTGGCTTTGAAATCATTAGTGTAATTTGCGTTGACCGCATTTCCATGCCCCTCATTTGAGAGCTCTTCTGCAGTTGTTGATATATGGTAAGGTCTAACCGTCTCCTTTTTATTTACACCAGAACCAGAATTCATATCGGTCACCCCTTTTAAGTATTAATAAATTATTGTTCTATATAGTGAAACCCTGTTTCATAATTATAGCATAAATTAATTGCTTCAATAGCTTTCTTAACATTCGCTTGAAGCTTTGCGTGATCTGCCTTAATTGCACTTCCTAGCTCCTCATTTAACAACCCCGCTGAGGTTGTCGATGGACGATTCGGTCCCGTAAAAACTTGCTCTCTTTGCTTTTCAACATTACTAACAGCCATGTTAAACACCTCCTTAAAATATATTCGATAATAAAATTCAAAAAACACTTTTGTTTCGCATTATGAAACCTTGTTTTAAAATAATCTATTATGGATATATTACCACATTCCATTCTATCTATCAACAATTTTTTTTATTTTCTAACAATACATTAAAATAAAGACAGGCCCCTTGCCTCTGTCTCTGCCTGTCAATTTTACTCATGTTTTTTACATTTACCGATTCCTATAATTCTCGAAACTCTAAAATAATTATGTACTTTTATCTTCTCCGTCTGCAATCCATCATGACGTTATGATTAAAGATCTTTTCAGAAAGTTCTTGTCGCGAAATAGCTATGTCCCCATCGGATAAGTTTGAATCGGCTAATGTAGAAGGTTTAAAATCATTCTGCCCTTTGTTGGTTTGATCCAAATAGCCTGAACTTTTCAGGACAATATATGCCGCTCTAAGCTTTCGAGGTAAAAAGTAAAGACCCTCAATCTTTAATGGTTTCCCTGCCCCAGGAAGGTTTTTAAAATCACCCCTAACTATAGCCTCCTGAATTCTCCGTTCAGTGAGAATACTAAAGGTATCCTTCATGTTGCTCTCTCCTCACATTACAAAATAGTTGTTTTCGTATTATATGACGAAGAACAGCAAGTGTTTCAGGTCTCTTTCGGTTCACCTAATTGATTCAAGTGGACTCTTTCTGATATTTTAGATATTCTTTACATTTTTCCAAAAAAGTTATTATGCTTTTTTCCTCAATCAACTTTTTATCAATGGTCATATTTCCTCTTCCTAACCTGTCACATAAGCCAAGAAGCGCCACCTCGTCAATAGAAACCTCGGAAGCCATTCTTCGAATATCCGCAAAGGGTAATCCTTTTGTAACAAAGAGTATTTGCATATGCCACCTTACCATTTTGGAAACTTCATTAATTAATTTTTGATCATCCGTAAGCTCCTTGAGAAATTTAACCGAAAGCCTCTCTCCCAATTTATCATGGTCATAAGAGGTTATTCTACCCTTCATAATCTTTGTTGCAGGCGCTTTACCCAAATCATGAAGCAATGCAGACCACATGAACACCTTAGGATTTTGGCTGAGATGTTTCCTTTCCCCAGCATTATCCAGCACTAACAAAGTGTGATTCCAAACACTGCCTTCAGGGTGATGTTTGGGAGATTGGGGTACTCTCACTAAGTCTCCGAGTAACGTGTAAGGATATTCTACTTCGAATAATCCGGTCTTACTTAATTCAATAATATAGCTGGAAGGTTTTCTATCATTCATCAAATGTTCATCAATTTCAATATATGTTTGCATATAACTTGCTCCAATTAAAATAATATTTTGTATCTATGCTTTTCCAAACTTCCTGAATTAATGCACTCAGCTTAGCCCATAACCGCACTTTCATCACAAACATGTCAACAGTTCTAATTGCTTGTTGATTACTTCATCACTTTAGAAAAATCAAGCCTAACATCTTGCCTACAAAAGGGATTCTTACAATATCACTCCCGTTAATCACCTTTAAAAAAAACAATAGCAACATATAGATAAATATAGAAAATACTATTCCTGTCAACAGGATCAATGTTGCTCCCCCTTGGGATGCTAAATTATTGAGATTTATAAAAAGCACTCTTCCGATGTATCCCATCGTTATTCCTGCTACTAAAATTTTGATTATATTGGGGATATCCAGCGCGTACCCAATTGATTTTACAACGGAAGAGTAATGTAAAATCGTTTCTAAAATGACACCAACGCTAATGGCTAAGATTACGCCATTGATTCCCAGTAACGGATTAGAGGCCAAGGGGTAAATTAGAGCAACATTAGTACATCTTGCTAGGATATTGTTAAACATCACGGTCTTAGCTTGCCCCATTCCGACCAAAACAGACTGAAGTGGAGATTGAAGATAATTCAATAAAAAAAACGGCGCAATCAATTTTAGTAATGGGGCCGCAGTCGGTGCGTGGTATACTGCCGTCATTAATTCATGGGCATACAGATATAGCAATAAAGTGCTGGGTACGCCAACAATTAGGGCAACCCTAATTGCTTGATTTAACCTGCGTTTGATTAATCGGAGATTGTTTTGAGCATTTGCCTCACTGATAGCCGGAACTAAAGTAGCCCCCAGCGACTGGTTAATAAAACCAGGGAGAAATAGAAGGGGCATAACGAAACCAGTCAACATCCCATATTGTTTAGTAATCAGGGCGGAGCTAACGCCTGCCATGGCAAGACTTTTAGTTATCACAATTGGTTGTATAGCCCTCGTAATTGAAATAACGAAACCATTGCCTGTTGTAGGCAATCCTGTCTGTAGAAGTTCAATCAGTACATTTTTCCCTCGAAAAGCTTGACACCAACTAGGACGTGAAATCTTTATTTTACTATGATGTGAGATTCTGAACATAATGATAAAGAAAATCAAGGAACAGGCTTCCCCCAACACACTGCAAAGCACCGCTCCCGCCGCGGCATATTCAATACCTAACAGAACCAACCGCTGTACCAAAATATAAGTTAAACCAACCCGCACAATTTGCTCAAACACCTGCGCAAAGGCGATCGGATTCATAGTTTGCCTTCCCCGAAAGTAACCCTTGAGTACTCCTGATACCGCCCCAATTGGAATAATCGGAATCATAGCCATGAAGGAGTAATAAGACCGCGGATCGGTCAAAAAGAAGCTAGATAAATACTTCCCACTAAAAATCGAAAGAAATACAACGAAGATACTTAAACTCCCCGTTATGACCAAGGATATAACGAGTATTTTTTTTACCTTTCCCCTATTTCCTTGAGCATCTGCTTTCGCCACTAAGCGCGAAATAGCTACTGGCAACCCGATGGTCGTCAAGGTCATCATCAAGCCCATAAAGGGCATGACCATCTTTTTTAATCCAATTCCCTCGGGACCTAAAACTCTGGATAGAACAATAGAATTACTGAAGACCAATACCTTCGTTATAAAAGCGGCTAACGTTAGAACAAAGGCTCCTTTGACCAAACTTTGTTTCTTCATGAAGCTAACCTTTCTTAAACAATGTTTGATCTATGTCTATGTCAGCTCAGAGCATTTCAAAACCCCTTCTCCGTTTTAAGAACTTATCAGAAAACTTGGCATATATTTCATTTTCATCTATACAATGCTATAAAGCACTATCGCCAGCCAGCTCTAGGATTCCTCTCTGATAAGAAAGAATCGCAAGTAAGTACGTATGCAGTTGCAACGCATGGCAGGAATTGACTGGACTGATTCATGGGGGTGAAATTATTATAACTAATTCAAGGCGCATCTTAGCCTCTGTTAATTCGTTTAACAATAATTACTGGGATAAACTCTCCTTCGTCGCCACATTGAAAGAACTTACTTACATGAAAAAGGTCCTCTTTACCTGTATCGGCACGGATCGTGCAACAGGTGACTGTCTGGGACCACTAGTCGGTACAAATTTAAAGCGTCTGGGTTATTCGGTATTGGGGACACTGGATGAACCTCTGCACGCACAAAACCTGATTCAAGAACTTAAAAGGGTTTCGACCATACATAATCCTGATACAGTTGTTGCGATTGATGCCTGCCTGGGAAAATCGGGCGAAGTCGGTAAGATCACCTTGTCTAACTCTCCTTTAACACCAGGAGCAGCCTTAAACAAGGAGTTGCCCGCTGTGGGAGATATCTCGATCATGGGAATTGTTAATATGGGAGGCTTTCTTGAGCTTCAGGTTCTCCAGTGCACCCGTCTCCATACAGTGATGAAGCTGGCTTCAGATATTACACATCTAATTTGGCAGGCAGTACCTGACTCTCGGAAGGAAACTCAACTCCTTAACAAACACAGTCAATGCTCCTAAGAATAGATTGCCGATACTCTCCGTCCCGCATAACATTTCGAGTTTTAGGTCATCCTAAAAAAGATGTAATGACTGAATAGGAGTGATTAAATTGTCCAAAACGGATAATCGGGTGGACTATAAGGCTCACTTGCAAGAACACATCGACCACACTGCAGCTAATCTTAAGGAAGCAGAGGATTACTTGGATGAGCATGCAGGTGAGATCACGGCAGTTAAAAAGCATATTATTGAAGCTAAAAATGATCGACGCAAAGAAAGTATCGAAGGTTTCATTGCAGGAAAGAATAGCTAAGCCGGTTGACAACCCATAATCTAACTTCTCTAAGAACAAGTAGCTTCTTCCGATTTTGGAAGGGCTGCTTTAATTTAAGTCGATTAAAAATATACCTGGTTAACTCACATTATTCTTCATCAATTGTCTTTAATCCGCCTGTTTGCTTAATACTGCCACTACTTGGTCTATTCTCCACATATCCTTTGCTGACATCATAAAGAAGCTTCATCAATAGATCTTAGTATAAAAAATTAATTAATCCCCACCTAGTATAATAGGTGAGGATTATTGCAACAGCTTAGATACTAAATGAAATGATGGGTCTAAACATAGAAGTTAATTTTTAATACTTTATGAATTTCGTTCCCGAAGTACCGCAGATAAAACATTTTTCAGGAACAACCTTCTCAAGGTTTCCGCAAATAGGACAAAGATAGTAAAATACTTCTTCCTCTTGTTCCAGGTTATCCAGTGCTTCTTTATATAGTCTTGCATGGACCTCTTCCGCCTTTAGAGCGTATGTAAAAGTTCTTACTGCAGCTTGATTTCCCTCTTCTTGAGCCACTTTTAGAAATTCTGGGTACATGCTTTGAAATTCGTGATTCTCTCCATTTACAGCATCGTTTAAGTTTTCCACAGTTGACATGATCTTACCCGCAACCTCGAAATGCTTTTGGGCATGAATGGTTTCGGCATCTGAAGCTGCCTTGAAAAGTTTTGCAGCATTTTTTTTGCCTTCAGCCTCAGCTTTTTTTGAGTAAGCGATATATTTCCGATTAGCTTGTGATTCCCCAGCAAATGCTTCCATTAAGTTCTCTAATGTTTTTTTGTTATTCATAATGTTCCCTCCCATATAGTTCTCAATCTAATCATTATGCAGGATCTGTCATCATTTCTTGCCTAATATGTAGAAACGATATTTCAACTGCATAATAATTAAACTATAATTGATAAATATAATATACCACAAAGGAACTTTATAGACTAATTACTGCGAGCCCCTTTATTCTTGAAACATCGATTTAGGATAAGCATTAATCTTTTTAATCTAAAGAGAAGGAAAGATTGATTTTCTCAGATCAACATTATATAGGTAGCAAATTTTATAAAGACGACTAACCATCATGAATCAGGATACTTTAGCTCCCACGAAACTCTCGAACCAATAATTTTTACATTTAAAACAATGAGACCAAAAAAAATCAAAGCTAATAAGGCAATAATTCAGGATGACAGACTTCTTTATATATGAATGATTGCTTGGCGATGGTAATCTAGATCCTATTAATATGATTAACAAAGATATGAGCTTAAAAACTAAAATGGACCCTGTGATCTTTCCTTCGGATCACAGGGCTTTTCTTTGATAACTTTCTCTGTCTCTATCATTAATACAGAAAACTAAGCATATTATAAAAGTTAAGTATTTACCACTTTGGAATAATATGGTAAAATTAACCAATACGTATTTGAGAAAGGGGTTATTGTTATATGGCTAAACATTCTAAAGTTGCTAATAATGCTAATATCACAAATAATGTTAAAACTGCACGGATAATTTCTGTTGCCTCACAAAAAGGCGGGGTTGGCAAGACTGCAACTGTCACAAACATGGCTGTAGGGCTAGTTAGTCTTGGATATAAGACAGCTGTCATCGACATGGATGCTCAAGGTCATATCGCACTTTCGTTTGGGATCGAAAAAAGTAACTTAAAGAAAACGATTTATGATGTTTTAATTGGTGAAGTAAAAATGAGAGACATAAAGCAAACTGCATTTGGGGTGGATCTATACTTATCAAACAATTCTCTTTCTGATCTCAGTCCAAAAGTAATGGCTCAACTTAACTCCAAGCAATTCCCTACTCCTAAATACCTTTTGAGAAATGCGATAGGTCAGATAAGAACCCGGTACGATTACATTCTCATTGATACCTCTCCGAGCAATGACATACCCACAATGAATTCTCTGTTAGCGTCTACAGACATTATCATTCCGGTCCTTCCGGAAGGACTGTCCATTGATGGGATCTTCGACACACTAATATTAATCAAGAATATCCAGGAACAAGGTGCAAAGGTCAATGTTTTAGGTATATTGCCTACGATGGTCCAAGACCATACTAACCTTCATCATGTGATGCTTCAAGATCTCCGGAAACGTTTTGCAGAGACCCCAGACATAAAGGTTTTTGACACAGTAATCAAACGAGCCATACGGCATGGACTAGCCCAGACCCACGGTGAACCGGACATTAAAAAAGCCCCCGAGTACCTTTCTTTTGTAAAGGAAGTACTTGCCATCGCATGAGAAAAACAGAACATTTCAGATTCAAAATCCGGTAAGGGCATTAAAAGCCTTTACCGAATTTTTTTACATCGAATTTTATCTAAAACACATTGAACTTTAAAGTTTGCGACAAGTTCTGCCAATCTCCGCTACTATTTTGACATGGTCTGTTTGTCGTAATTCTAGCAGAGAGAGGGCACTCTTCAAAATTTAACACTTAACAATTTAGGCTCTAGACGCCATGGGTTCGATGTACTCTGTCGTTGCGTGGAGCAATGCCAATAATTCGTATAAAGGAAAGACGCTCTCTAAAATATAGAACAAAGAATTGGGAATAATAAGAATGAATCTTAAAGGAGGTATTGTGATGGCAGAAAATAAGTCAAAAGATAAGTTCTTAGCAAACCCAATTGAAAAGCATGACACGGCCGCTTGGCGGGGGCATATCGAAAGTGTTAAACCCCAATCGAATGTACCTATCCCCAGCGAAGAATCCGTAAATAGTGCCAAAGAATGGGTCGATACAAATTCCTTGTCATAACAAATAACGTATACCTAAATGAAATGACTCCCGAACTATAGTTGTCCGGGAGTCATTTCGTTTAGTGTGTTCGGATGCTAATAATTATTTGAATTGGATGTTTAATATAATCCTAGATGTGGGATGGTATACTTTTTCGATTTTCGACAAATATCTTGACATACAGCTTATAATACTATAATACTAAATATGTTTTGATATTCTAGTATTAATTAAGAATGAAGGGTACGATAACTGTGGAAAAGGTTGAAATACTCATTATAGGAGCCGGGGTCGTAGGCTTAGCAATTGCCGCAGAGCTATCTAAACAATTTGATGATGGTTCAGTAGTTTTGCTGGAACGGCATAGTAAATTTGGACAAGAAACCTCAAGCCGCAACAGCGAAGTAATCCATGCCGGTATTTATTACCCAACAGGAAGCCTAAAGGCAAAATTGTGTGTTGAGGGTAACCAAAAACTATATCAGTTTTGTCAGGAATGGGAAATACCACATAAACGTATCGGAAAATTAATTATTGCTCGCAATGAGGAAGAAATCCCGGCATTAGAATCAGTTTTGACTCAGGGTCGCAAGAACGGGGTTAATGATCTGGAACTATTGGATAAAGATCAAATTACAAAATTAGAACCAAATATAAGAGCCACGGCCGGACTATTATCTCCCTCAACGGGGATTATTGATTCACACAAGTTAATGTTAAGACTTGAATGGCTTGCTCTGGAACAAGGTGCCATCGTTGCCTATAATCATGAAGTAATTGGAATTGATTCAAAAGGCGATGGATATCATGTGACCTACCATAATCCCACAGGCCAACTTGAATCGATTCATTGTCGCTGGTTAATCAATTGCGCAGGATTAAACTCCGATCAAATCTTTTCATTCTTGGGAATTAACATAGATGACATTGGTTACCGCATCTACCCTTGTAAGGGGGAATATTTTTCCGTTTCAAATACCAAGTCGGCTTTAGTGTCACGGCTAATCTATCCGCCTCCATTAAAGGATCTAAAGGGTTTAGGCATTCATGCTACCAAAGCATTGGATGGCCGATTGAGATTTGGTCCAAATGCAATCTATACAGAAACGTTGGATTACGATGTAAATGAAGATCATGCCCAAGAGTTTTATAACGCGGTCAATACCTACATGCCATTTTTAAAATCTACAGATTTCCATCCGGATATGGCAGGTATAAGACCTAAAATTCAAGCCCCAGGTGATCCCATCCGTGATTTTATTGTCTGTCATGAAGTTGAACGCGGATTTGAGGGGTTGATTAATCTGATTGGCATCGAATCTCCTGGCTTAACCTCGTCATTAACTTTAGCAGAGATGGTTAAAGACTTAATTCAATGATTACACTCTCTACACGGACTGAGGGTACAACAAATTAACTGATAGAACTCATGAATTTTGGTTGAGGAGTTTTTATGCTTAACGTTTGTCTATTGGGAACAGGAGGTATGATGCCGCTACCAAACAGATGGCTGACATCCCTTCTGATAAAGTATAACGGAAAAATGCTTCTAATAGATTGTGGTGAAGGAACTCAAATCCCGCTGAAGAAGCTTAAATGGGGTTTTAAATCTATTGATGCCATTCTATTTACCCATTATCATGCAGATCATATAGCGGGATTACCCGGACTGCTTCTTACTATAGGCAATGCAGGAAGGAAAGAACCGTTAACTTTGATGGGGCCTCCGGGCATAAAAAAAGTTGTTGCGGGTTTAACTGTCATTTCACCTGAATTACCTTATGAGTTGACATTAATTGAGCTATCAGACATTGAAAGTACTAAAACATGCATAAGCCATATTGAAATGGAGATTAAGGGTATACCCGTTGATCATACTCTTCCTTGCTTGTCATATTCTATTGAGCTTATAAGACAGGGCGAATTTGATGTAGAACGCGCTAAGGAACTGAGTATTCCGGTAAACTACTGGAACAGTCTTCAGAAAGGTATGAATATTACCTTTGAAGGAAAGACTGTAAGTCCTGAAATGGTTATTGGTGAAACGAGGAAAGGGATTAAGGTTTCCTATTGTACTGATACAAGGCCAACAAAAGGTTTAATAGAGTTTATTAAAGACTCAGACCTCTTTATTTGTGAAGGAATGTACGGCAATGAAGACGACTTATGCAAAGCAGAGCAAAAAAAACATATGATGTTTTCTGAAGCCGGATTACTCGCAAAACAAGGAAGCGTAAAAGAACTCTGGCTAACTCATTATAGTCCGTCACTGACAAAGCCAGAGGAATACATTGAGCCTGTGAGAACAATCTTCAAAAATACACTTGCAGGAAGTGATTTACTTATTAAGTCTATAAAGTATACGGATTAATAAGTAAATCCTTTCATTGCGAGAGTATACCACGTTGACTTGAGGTAAATATGACTAGTTAAGACATTTATTATCTTCCCTAGCCAGAGAATACTTTCTGCCATCCACTGTATTTTTTATTGCCCATAAAATTTAATACGAATTATAAGAGGGTGCTGTTAAGCAGCACCCTCTTATAATTCGTATTAACCAGTTTCTAACTTTTTCGTTGTTCCTTTTTAGTTTGCCCTAATCGTTCTATTTTTGGTTCATAAGCTTGTTTCTTTAATTCTTGAAAATGCTGATCCATTTCAGGAAATTTATCTGATAAAACTTCTCTTCTAGATTCATCTTTATTGCTCATTAATTTTAAACCTCCTTAAAATTTAACTTGTAACCTTAACAGTATTTCCTTAATTGACGGAAAGATGTTTGGGATTTTTTATGAATTAAGTAAATCTTCTTTTAGATTTAACACAGAAACTTCCGTAATCCCTGTAAAATTTTGTTTTAGCGGCGACGGCCTTAGTATTCCTTGCCTTATGTTTGATCGAAACAGCACCAGTCAACTCAAAAAACAAGCTAATACTTCAAATAGTCCAGCCTATAACAACAAAGGTCCTCAGAGTATTCTCTGTAAAGAGTTCTACGAATTAGCAAAAATAAAAAAATGTGCTCTGGTCAACTTATTGGACCTGAGCACATTTTCTTCAATTTTAAAGTCTAATAACTTCAAGAGGAACGGGTCCACATACCCCAACAAAGATAAATCGTTCTTTACCAGTGTTTCTCATCCCATGAGTTTGGCCTGCTTTAGCCAGGATAGCCATTCCTTTTTTAATTTCTACTTCTTGTCCCTCTCCGGCAAAGTAAAGACCAGATTCTCCTTGCAAGCAGATCCAGACATCGTCCGCATTAGGATGTGAATGTAAAAATACTTCTTGGCCTGGCTCAAGGCACCACATCGCTGCTAATGTTTTATCAGATTCATATACTGCTACTTTTTGCGGGACATTCTCATCAAATTGTGCCAGTTGGTCTAAATTAAATACCCTGTCCTTCATATGTTTAACCTCCTTCTAATTCCAAAGCAACTATTTTAGATTGATTCCTTATCCAACTGCAGAAGTAACTACAGGTAGAACTCCAGGTATAACATAGGCAAATATTAAGATCATAACAATTACTATAGCTAAAAGTATAACCGAGTATTTAAAGGTACGTCTAAAAATATCTGTTTCTCTCCCTACTAACCCTACCGCAGCACAGGCAATTGCTATTGACTGTGGAGAAATAAGCTTACCCATGATTCCTCCTGTAAGGCTGGCGGACACGGTTAGAATAGGATTTAACCCAAGTTGTCCCGCTGTAACCTGCTGCAGTTTACCAAATAGGGCAGCTGAAGAAGTAACAGAACCAGTGAGAAAGACGCCTAACCAACCTAGGATTGGAGAAAAGACAGGGAAAATGGCACCGGTTGAAGCAAAAGCTAAGCCCAAGGTATATGACATACCTGAGTAATTCGCTAAATAAGCCAAGCCAAGAACCGAAGCAATTGTTAACAAAGAGAAAGCCAGTTGTTTTAAAGTTCTTGTAAAGACTTTAATTCCTGTTTGAGGACTCATTTTTAAAATAACCATGGAAATAATAGCAGCAAATAACATCGCCGTACCTGGTGCGGCAAAGAAATCCCATTTGTAGCTCGCTGCATATACGCTAGGTTCGGATACAATTGGTGCAGTCTTATAAACAAGACCATCCAGCCCCGGCCAATGCGGAATATTAACAAACCACTGCAGATCTTTAGCAACCCAATTCTTGAACAAGGGTGTACCCCAAAAGCCCATGATGAGAGTCAACACTAAAAAGGGAGACCAGGCTTTGAAGATTTGTCCTCCGGTATAGCTGATTTCTGAAGTACTTGAAAGATCAGGATCATCTGGGAAACGCCAAATAGATTTGGGCTTCCAAAAACGAAGAAACACCGTCAGAGAAATTAGACAAACAATGGGAGCAACGATACTCGGCAGTGTAGGTCCAAGGTAATTGGTTACCAAGTAGAAAGGAATCGTAAAGCTAATTCCGGCCACAAGTACCGCTGGCAAAACTTCTGCAGTCTTTTTCCAGCCAACCATAACGATTAGCATTGCAAATGGGATAATCATAGCAATGATTGAAACCTCACGCCCAACTGCTGCTGCTAAAATATTTTCGTTAATTCCTGTAACCGAAGACATCATAATCGTTGGCGTTCCCACTGGTCCAAAAGGGACTGGCGGAACGTTCGCCACGAGACAAATAACTGCCGCCCATAATGGATTAAAGCCCAGACCAACTAACATTGCGGCAGCAATTGCCACCGGAGCGCCCTGACCTGCTGCCCCTTCCATAAAGGCTGAAAATGCAAAGGCAATCAGCAACGCTTGCATTCTTCGATCACTGGAAATAGAGGAAATAGAGCTTTTAATAATTTCAAATTGACCAGCTTCGACCGTTAGATTATATAGGAAAACAGCCGTAATAATAATCCAACCAATCGGAAACAGCCCGTTCACTGCCCCTAAGATTGTAGAGGAAACGGCAATACCAACCGGCATTTTATAGACAAGGACTACATCAATAATCGCGATGAGCAAGGTCAATAGTCCAGCCACATGCCCTTTCATTCGCTTTATTGCCAGAGCCCAAAACAGGAAAAAGATCGGAATTGCCACAACTAATGCGGTTAAACCAGCATTTCCTAAAGATGTATAATTCTGTAACCACTGCATATTCTTCATTCCTCTGCGATTTATTTAAGTGCTGAAGCCACCGTAGGTATCATCCCTGGAAAGACATAAGCTTGTAGGGTTATCATCACACAAACGACAACTAGGAATATGAGGGAATGTTTGATTGTGAAGCGGAACAGATCGGATTCCCGCCCGACAAGTGAGGTAGCTGCAGCTGCGACGGCAATCGATTGGGGAGAGATCATTTTCCCAACAACGCCACCTGAGCTGTTGGCCGCTACTGTAAGCACGGGATTAACCCCGATTTGTTCAGCGGTAACTTGCTGTAACTTTCCAAACAGAGCGTTAGCTGAAGTATCCGAACCCGTAAGGAATACGCCCATCCACCCCAGAACTGGAGAAAGGAATGGAAAAGCTTTTCCGGTTGAAGCAAATAATAGCCCTAGTGTGAAGGATAGCCCTGAATAATTTGCTAAGTAAGCAAAACCAAGTACAGATCCCATCGTAATAATCGGATACATGAGTTGCTTTAATGTCCGTCCAAAGACCTCCATACCTTTTGATGGAGCAACTCGCAGAACTAACATGGAGATCATGGCAGTTATAAGAATTGCGGTACCTCCGGCTGAAAAGAACTCCCATTTGTATGAAGCCCCATAAACCGAAGAACTTGGTACAATGGGAGCCATTTTATATACTAACCCATCAAGACCTGGCCAATGGGGAATATTGATGAACCATTTTAAGTCTTGGGTTACCCAATTTTTGAATGCCGGAGTACCCCAGATGGCTACCATGACCGTTAAGATGGCAAATGGAGACCAAGCTTTAACGACCTGTCCGGCAGTATGTTTCGTGGGTTTAAATTCGTTCTCCTTTTTCTCACTTGGAAAACGCCAGATTGTTTTGGGCTTCCAAAACCTTAAAAAAACTGTGGTAGCCACTAAAGAAGTTAGTGAGGAAATAATATCCGGCAGATAAGCGCCCAAATAGTTAGAAGACCACCACTGCGCAACGGCAAAGGATATGCCCGTTACCAGAATCGCAGGCAACACTTCTCTGGCGGCTTTCCAGCCTGCCATGAGAACAATTAGATAGAGCGGAATCACGACTGATAGAAATGGCAGTTGTCGCCCCACCGCTTGCGAAATAACAAAGTCACCTAAACCCGTTACCGCTCCAGCGGCAATAATAGGACTTCCAATCGCACCAAAGGCAACTGGAGCAGTATTGGCGATTAAACACAATCCTGCAGCATACAAGGGTTCAAAACCCAAACCAATAAGAATGGCACCAGAAATTGCGACTGGGGCACCAAAACCTGCCGCGCCCTCTAAAAACGCGCCGAAGCAAAAAGCGACCAGCAAGGCTTGAATCCGGCGATCATCGGAAATCGAGGCAATAGAACTTTTAATAATTTCAAAGTGTCCTGATTCAACGGTTAAGTTATACAAAAAAACAGCGGCAATAACTATCCAAGCAATTGGAAATAATCCATTAATAATTCCTAAGGCACTTGCCGAAAGAGCAGTTCCGACAGGCATTTTATAAACAAGTACTACGTCAATCAAGGTTATTGCCAAGGTCATTAACCCTGCAATATAACCCTTCATTCGTTTGACAGCCAGTGCCCAAAACAAGAAAAAAATCGGAATAGAAACTACTAGCGCTGTGAGCCCTATGCTATTGTTAAGTGCAGCATAATTTTGATTCCATGGCATTTGCTTTTTCTCCCTTCATTTCAAATAACAGCATGAGATGTGTAAACCTATTAGTACACCACCTTTTGATAAATATTTTAAAATATATTTGAATTTCAATTATGATTGTACAAAACATTACTAATATTATTTTAAGATTCGACAAAAAAAACAGGATTTCATGACTGAAAAGCCATAAATCCTGTTTGAAAGGATTCCTATAGTTTCAAACGATATCTTAGCGATTTAACATGTGTTCTACTAACTGGGATTTCCGAGCCATCTTGCATTGTCAAATTAAAAGTGTTATTAAACCAAGGAACAACAGCATCAACCTTATTCAGGTTCGCAATATAACTTTTATGCACTCTTAAAAACGAATCTCCTAAAACACTCTCAAGTTCGTTCAAGGTATAGTTCGTTAAGTAGTTCCTCTTATCTGTAAAGACCCGAACCGATCTTTCTTCAATAGTTGCATAAAGGATTTCTTCAAAAGGAATCAGATATATCTTCTCATTGTCTTCAACTTTGAGTTTAGACCTTCCATTATTGGGCTGGAGAATTGAGTAGATTCGATCTAACTTATCCATAAATTCGTTTGCTATAAGTCCATCTTCTTGTTCTTGTAAATTATTTTGCTTTTCCAGGCGCGTTTTTAATCTCTGAACAGTTTCCTCTAACCTTTCTTCTTTGAATGGTTTTAATAAATAATCTGTGGCGTTTAAATCAAAAGCCTGAACTGCATAATGATTGTAAGCTGTGGCAAAAACGACGGCTGGCTTTATCGCAATTTCCATATCTCTTGAAATTTTCATTGCCGTATCTATGCCAGAACCATCGGGCATTTCTATATCCAAAAAAACAACGTCAGGCTTTAATTCACTTACTTGTTTCAGAACTTCCTCATTGGTTGAGGCTTCTCCAATTATCTCGATTTCTTGCATTTTACTTAATAAATAAATTAATTCATCCCGTGCCGGTCGTTCATCATCCGCTACGACAACTCTCATCCATTCCACTCCTTATGCTATTTCCAACTGAGGCGTTTCTGGAATTTTTAAAGTTACCACAGTTCCTTGTCCAGAATTACTAGTAATTGCAAATTCCGCCTGCCCATGGTATGCATATTTCAATCTTTGTTCAATATTTTTAAGACCAATACCCAACCCTTTACTAGGAACAGTTACCCCTGATTGCAATAATTTCAGTTTTTCTTCAGGTATACCTATTCCATTATCGACAATTCTAATAATCAGGAATCCTTCCTCCTTTACTGCAGAAATAATCACCTGCCCCCCTGAATTTAGAGGATAAATCCCATGTTTAATAGCATTTTCTATTAATGGTTGAAGTGTCAACCCTGGAAGTTGCCAATTCAAGACCTCTTCAGATATTTGTTCAATAACATTTAACCGATCTGAAAAGCGCGCTTGCTCAATCGCTAAATAGGCACGTATATGATCACATTCTTCACGCAACGAAACAAAGCGATCACCACTTTGGAGATTCTTTCTAAAAAAATCCCCTAATTCTAATAGTAGATCCCTAGCCCTATTCGGATTCGTTCTGCAAAAGGACACAATCGTATTAATAGCGTTAAAAAGAAAGTGAGGATTAATTTGGGCTTGGAGTGCTTTTAGTTCCGCCTTACTTACTAAACGTGCTTTTGTTTCCAAGGCAGCAAGTTCCAATTGGGTCGAAAAAAGTTGCCCCAGTCCTGTTGCAAATTCTCGATCAACTTTAGTTAAACTCCGTTTCCCCTGTCTGTATATTTTAAGTGTACCAACCACTGTGTGCTCGAAATGTAAAGGTACAATTAGAGCAGACCCTAAACAGCAAGTACTATCTAAGCAACCGATTTCTTCTCTATTCAACGCTACCTTTATTTCACCTGTGCTTATTGACTCCATAGTTGCTCTTGTCTGGATCTCTAAGCCAGCGGTGTGATGGTCCGACCCCTTTCCTACGTGAGCTAAAACTAAATGATCCCCCGTAATAGATACCGCGGCAAAATCAGCACGTTCAAAAATTATCTCACACACTTTTTTAGCAGTCTCTTGATTTAGGCCCAAGCGTAAAATGGGCAACGTTAAGTTAGCAATATATAAGGCTTTTTGGGCCTGAAGGGCACCGATTCGTTCTTCTTCAAGAATGGAATTTTGGGCAATTCCATAAAAAATCGCAATTCCTATACCATTCATAACAATCATTGGTGGTCCCATCGTTTTGACAATATCCCAACCATTGGGTGCTGGCAGAGTTACCAAAATCATAGCCATCTCTAATATTTCTGATCCAAATCCAATTAATGCAGTCTGTTTCCAACTAAATAGTTTGTTAGAAGAATATTTAGCAAGCATGCCAGCCAAGAAACCATTTAAGGCCGTGGCAATACCACAACTCAAGGCAGTTGCTCCTCCTAAGAGCAATCGATGCCCACCCGCAATGATCCCTGCCCCCAAACCTATGACCGGCCCGCCTAAAAGTCCTCCAGCTACTACGCCTACAACTCTGGAATTAGCTAATGCACCATTTGTTGGCAAACTCATATACGTTCCAACAATCCCTATACTTCCAAATATTATAATAAGAAGAAGTCTTTCTCGTGTATTTATCATTCCTCGCATGGTTCTTTTAAATAGCGGCGTCAAACTTAATAAATAGGCAATAGTGACTAGTAAACTCGTATCAAACGCTAGTTGTTTAAAAAGACTGGAATTCATCTTCTGTATCTCCTTTGTGTAACAATTCACTAAATCAATTTAATCAAAAAGAAAATTTAATATCAATCCTATAGCTTATAGTATAAAATATCAAGCCAATACTCTTACCAAATTACACCTTTAGAAGAGGAAGTCTCGCTCTGGTTTAAATAGTTCTGTTTCAGGAATAAACATAAAGAATCTAAAGGCAGTTATCCATAAGATGATAACTGCCTTTAGATTCTTTATAAATCTGGATTATCCTCAATTCTTTTTATTGCCTCTCGAATTACTAAGGGTATTAGTTCTGTTTCAGATTTCTGATTATTGTACATGACAAGAACTCCTTCCCCAAAAGCCACTTCTCCGAGTTTTTCACTCACTATTAAATACTCCATGACAAAGCTTGACTGACTCATCGATTTTACTCTTGCGCCTACGACTATCTGATCCGGAAATCTCAACGATTTTAGATATTTACAAGTAGTCTCAGCCAATACAGTCCCTGTACCAGTTATATTTCTCATTTGCATTAGCCCAATTTCTTGAAAATACTGAATTCGTGCATTTTCAAAGTATCTAAAGTAGTTAATGTTATTTATATGACCTTGGGCGTCCATTTCACCCCATGCAATGGACATTTTCAAATGAACGGGAAAATCATGCAAATCCATCTTACCAAAGAGGCCACCTTTCTTCCAAAAACTGGTTCTGCGTTTGAAACAAACTCTCAAACTTCGTCAGAAGACCTTAAACGTTCAGCAACACCTTTTCCATCCAGAACACCCGGCAGAGGAAAGATGCCCTGTTTCTCCAAGAGCTTGCGCAGTTTTTCTGTATCACGAACAATCACGACGGTGGGACTGTATAATCCGAGCACATACTCCCGGTATTTACGAGACGAAGCGATAGATGCCGCTTGTTCCGGTGTGGTGCATTCCAAGAGGCTAAGTTGAACGAAGGTGACTTGACCAAAGGACTCAACCCATTGTTGGAGAGTGAGGACAAGGTTTTCGGGCAAAGGATATGCGCTTAGTTTTGTAAGCAAGGCCAGCACTTCAGAGGCAGGCACCCCTCGTTTCAGAGCGTTCATGAGATAATTTTTATCTAAGCGGTATTTAAGCATCTGGTCCTGCTGTTCTAGAAGGGCGAATTGACTTAGCTGCCAACGAGTCGACCAAGATGCAGAGCGGGGCAGTAATATTTCAAAGTTCGGTTGGACATATGCCGTATCAGGACCAGTCGTTGGATAGACCTGATCAATGAGACACTTGATCTCAGAAACATAGTCTTCTACCTTTTGCATTTTTAATAATTTAGGGATAATAAACTGTCCCAATGGAGTAAGCCTCACTAAAATATCTTCCTGATATTCGCCCCAATCCAGTAAACCAAGGAAACGCATTGGGTCCAACAAGCTAATTACTCTATCCCTTGGAAACAAGGCACGTGAAAAGTCGGCTGGAATCAACTTACTCGCCTTTTGAGTCCAGCTTGTCCATTCAGTACAGTTGACCAATAACGGCAACATCAGAAAAAATCCTTTATTAGGAATAGTATTCAAGTGGAACGGAAAGATCTGGCAAAGCAAATCTTCTACTATAATCTGCTCTGTTAATTCTCTTCCCAATGCAGTCAGCGCTAACCGATCTCCTTTTGCCGAAATCAATTTAAAAAAATTCACCACTCCTAAAAGCCAGAAAAAATAACTCTCCATAGTAAAAAGTTTATCAGGCCGGGCAGGCTCAGTCAAAGCGGCCAGCACACGCTTTAAAGAGTTTTTGTTGACCTCACGAGCACGTGTGATCGAAACTTCGCCTTGCTCAACCATCACTAGGAAATTAAAAATGTTATCTAAAGTACCTGACAGGTCGGCAGCATAGGATCGCAAGGGCTCGAGCTTAAGTAACTCCGGGTAAACTTGATCATTGATAAACTGCCAAAACGCTTCAGTTACGCCTTTTTCAAGAGAAAGTAAATTCGAATAACGTCCTTCAACCATGAGACCGGCTTTCTTCCATTTGCTGATTATCCTGATCGCTTCAGGATAATCAGGACCCAAAAGATCCCTGTCTAAATAACGAAAGCTATCATAGTTATAACTGTAGAACTGGTCAATACTCACGTCCTTAGGTTGCCTATAGACCGTGAAGGCAAGTAGAATTCGCTCCATCGGATCCATCTTGGCAAAATAGTCGGGCCAAGACTCTGGCTTAAGCTTCTTTTGAGGAACTGCATTAGGTTTAGCCGCTGATTTGATGCTTGTTTTAGAGTTATGTTTATTGCTCGGCTCCAAGGGCCTGCTCGAAACCGCGTTCGTAGAAGAATTGTTTACTGAAGGCTGATCCTCTTCATGAGTAGGCGGCTTAAAACCAGGAGGCAATTTTTCTCCAAAAACTGGCCGCCATTTGGGAGTTTTAGACATGGTTCAAAATCCTCCTCATTCAAGATTTTCTTCGATCATGATCTTATATGCATACCCTTGTTCGGTGAGAAAAAGCTGACGGTGCATAGCAAATTCCTGTTCCTTGGTATCCTTTGTAACCAAGCTGTAGAAATAAGCTTTACTCTCTCCTTGCTTAGGCCGCAATATTCGGCCTAACCTTTGCGCCTCTTCCTGCCGGGATCCAAAGGTACCGGAGACTTGAATGGCTACATTGGCATCCGGTAAATCGATGGCAAAATTGGCCACTTTAGATACCACTAAACGACGCAGGCGGCCGCTTCGAAATTCTTCATAGAGACGGTCACGTTCCCGTTGCGGAGTTTTACCCGTAATTAAGGGTGCATCCAGCTCACAGGCCAGCATTTCCAGCTGCCGGACATACTGTCCAATCACCAACACTAAATCATCACGATGTCGCTCTATCAACTCAGACACCTTGTCCGACTTGAGAGGATTCTCCGCCGCCAACCGGAATTTCTCTTTTTCCTCCGCTAAGGCATAGTCCATCCGGCGAGCTTTACTCATTGGGATTCTCCACTCCATGCACTCAGCCGTGGCAATCCACCCTTGTGATTCTAAGATCTTCCAGGGGACATCCATTTTCTTAGGACCTATCAAAGTAAAAACTTCATCCTCCTTGCCATCTTCCCGCACTAAGGTTGCTGTCAAACCTAGGCGTCGCTTGGCCTGCAAATCGGCTGTGGCACGAAAGACTGGTGCAGGTAACAGATGCACCTCATCATAGATAATCAGTCCCCAGTTCTTTTCATTAAATACATGAAAGTGACTAAAGTTCCCGTCAACACGAGAGCGATGGGTAAGAATTTGGTACGTAGCTACAGTGACCGGGCAGATCTCTTTTTTCCCACCTGTATATTCCCCTATCTGCGAAATATCCAGGGTGGTTTTATCCGTCAATTCGCGCAGCCATTGCTTGACAGCACTCGTATTTGTCGTCAAGATCAGAGTCTCACACTGCAATTCCATCATCACACCCATGCCGATGACAGTCTTACCCGCACCGCATGGCAACACTAAAACTCCACTTCCACCATGCACCGAACCTTGCTGATGAAAGGTTGCGACGGCTTCTTGCTGGTATGACCGCAGGGCAAAGGGTTCACTCTCAGAATTGTCGGTACGCCAGGCCATCGGCAAAGGGGTACCTGCCATATAACCCGCTAAGTCTTCGACTGGATAAAAAAGCTTCATCAGGAGTTGTTTCAATTGCCCGCGTGCTTCTGGGTTGATCTCTGCACGGGTAGAGGAACTTTGGGAATCGTCATTCCTGTCATCGTCCCCAAGCAAGGGCTTGACCTCTTTATGACGGACGATTTCCAAGATGATCAAAGGGTCCTCCGCAGTCAGAAATAGCTTATTATCCTCTCGAACAAGTTTTACTAAGCCGTAGCGACCCATAAGCTGCTGAATTTCTGTACGTACCGAGTCAGGCAGAGGGAATTTACTGTAGCGCTCCAGACCATTTAATACATCGGCAACTGAAACCCCGCTAGAGGCTGCGTTCCATAACGATAACGGAGTAATCCGGTAAGTATGGATATACTCCGGGCTTTTTTCCAATTCTGCAAAGATGGCTAATGTATCGCGAGCTTCTTCATATAGAGGATTATGTACTTCCAACAGAACCGATCGATCGCTTTGGATGATCACAGGGTTGGTTGCAGATGACATCAGGGTCTCCTTCTTCCGATTAAATTCGTCATAATTATAGCATAAAAAAGAGCACTGCAAAGAGTGCTCTTTTACAAATGCCAGTTCATACAGTCTTTCCTTTTACTGCGCTCTAACATATTAGGCAGTACTCCTTATTTTGAAGCCTAAACGTGTCTAAGTGCATCTATTGGATTCAATCTGCTGGCTTTTCTTGCCGGAGCCAAGCCAAAGATAGTCCCTACCGCTGCGGAAAAACCTACTGCAAGTATAATTGTCCATGCTGTAATAGTAAACGTAAAGTCCATTATAACAGCTGCGGATAAGGCGATTATTATCCCTAGGATCAATCCTAGTATACCGCCAAATAAGGAAATAAAGATGGACTCAATGAGAAACTGCAATTGAATTTGGGCAGGTTCTGCCCCTAGGGCCTTCCTGAGTCCAATTTCCGTGGTGCGTTCAGTAACGGATACTAACATCATGTTCATAATTCCAATTCCGCCTACAAGCAAGGAAATTGAGGCGATACCAGCAAGCAAAAGCGTCAGCATACCTGTTATATTACCGATAACATCAATTATATTCTGCATATTAAGCACACTGAAAGTGTTTTCGCGGTAGTTAAAAGCAGAATTTAAAATTGTAGTCAGATCATTGGTAATACTCTCTGACTCGTTGGCATCGCTCATATACACATCAACACTTGTAATGTTTCTCACTCCCAGTGTTTTCATCGCCGAGGTGTATGGCATAATGACCGTATTGTTGGTTGAACCCAAGATCGAACCGCTAGATTCATTTAAAACTCCAACCAGGGTAACCGTGTTACCATTGATCAATATTTGTTGACCAACAGGCTCAGTCCCGAAAAACAGCTCTTTTGCGAGATCGTAGCCTATTACTGCAATTGAATTTTTGTTATTAACATCAAGGATATTTACCCCTCTGCCCCTTGCTAAAATATCCGATTCTTTTTTGAAGTAAACTTCATTTTTACCTTCCACTGAAACCCCTGTTTTAACATTACGGTCATATACAAGCGAGGTCTTACCCGAAACAGTTGGCGAAACCCCACTGACATTATTAACCCGTGAAAGCTGCACTAAATCGTTTTCATTCAGCCCTTGCTTTAAACGTGTTCCCATGGCTTGAATGGTAATTTTATCAGCACCCAACGATGATATCTGGCTTGTAATGCTACCTGTTGCCCCCTGTACTATGGTAATCAACGCAATGATTGAGGAGACCCCTATTAACACACCCAGTACGGTTAAAAAGGAACGCATCTTATTATGAATTATATTGCTCCAAGCCATTTTCATAGATTCTTTTAACATTAGCTCACAGCCCCCTCATTTAAGCATCCGTCAAGGATATTTACGATTCTTTTGGAGTATCTTGCGATGTTGGTATCATGAGTAATCATAATAATCGTTCTTCCCTCATCATTTAGTTCTTTAAAGAGCTGCATTATCTGCTGTCCAGTTTTCTGGTCAAGTGCACCGGTCGGCTCGTCTGCAAGCAGGATCGTCGGTTCAGTCACTACAGAACGGGCAATAGCAACACGCTGTTGTTGTCCGCCTGAAAGCTGGTTGGGGTAATTGTTCATTTTATCCGCCAGACCTACACGTCCAAGGATTTCAGCCGCCCTTTTATGGCGATTTTCCGGAGATACTCCAGCATAAATCATCGGCAGCTCTACGTTTTCAAGGGCAGTCAATCTTTGCAGAAGCTGAAAGCTCTGAAAGACAAAACCTATTTCTCGATTGCGTATTCGTGCCAATTCCTTTTCGTCTAAATCTTCAACATCGTTATTGGCCAAAATATACTTTCCACTGGTAGGAACGTCAAGACAACCAATAATATTCATTAAGGTAGATTTGCCGGACCCGGAGGGCCCTAGAATAGATACAAACTCTCCTTCATTGATTTTTAGGTTAATTTTATTAAGTACCACAAGCTCTTCAGCATCTAGGAAGTAGCATTTGACAATGTCCAGCATATTTAAGATTTCACTCATTGACCCATACCACCTTCAACACCGCCTTTAGTCGATTCGTCCCTGTCTTGCCCCATTTGTGCGCCCGGACCAAAATCAGCAGACTTAGCAGTTGGCGGGACTAATACAATATCATTGGCAGTTACTCCACTTTTAATTTCTGCAAGTACGCCATCATTAATACCAAGGGTCAACTGAACAGTTTTCGGCAAGTTATTGCTGTCTTTTATCAACACATAAGGGCTGTTTTGAGCGTCAAACTGTATTGCAGACATTGGCAGAAGCACGACATTAGTAACACTTTGATTGATAACCTTGGCCTCTGCCGACATACCTGTACGGAGGTTGTTATCCTTAGCGAGTGAAATAGTCGCTGTAAAATTTGTAACCCCGTTTGCATATTCCCCTTCCTTAGATACATCCGTAATCTTTCCGCTAATATCTTTCTTTAATGAATGAATGGTAACGGCGGCATCCTTGTCCTTGGAAACAGCTGACAGGTCGTACTCATCAACTTGTACTTTCAGCTGCAAATCTGTATAGTCCACAATATCAATCAACTTTGCGCCAGGCATAAGCTGTGCATTTTCTTCCGCATAAATGCCAGAGACTTCTCCCGCGATCTTAGACTTCATTTCTCCGCCCCCAACTGTCGTCATTAATACAGTACCAGTTGTAACTTCTTCCTCCTCTTTAACCTTAATCTCTTTAACTTGCATCGCCTTATCCGCAAAAACAGTCTGTCTATTTTTAGCTTCAATGCTGCCTGAGAAGCTGTAATTAGTGGCTAAATTACCGGTCGTCGGTCTGACCTCAGTATAGTCTGTTTTTTTGGGCCTAAGATATAAGGCAATAGCTAAAGCCAAAACTAATACCCCTATAATTGACCATATAATGACTTTTCTATTGCCCGTTTTTTTGTTTTTCATCAAACTTACCTCATCTTTCACATTGCTTTTTTAGCAGTTTACCTATTAATTGTGGTAATATACCCCTATCCATAATAGTTCAATCAAACGCAATATAAAAAATCCCCACCTAATAGGTGAGGATTCCGAATCATTTCTGCCAATTGCCCATTCATGGAAACTGTCTCTATAGAGTTCTGATTTATTTTGTGAGCCTTTTAATACAGGTGTTGGAATTGGAGCATAAATCCCGTTTAATTAAATGACATACTTAAATACCTCCTCAATAGATTAATATTTTTATTTATCCCCAGCTAAGTAAGCCTGACTAAGCAGCTCAATCGGGTGGATTACTTTTTGCGTCAGTTGATTTTTTCGAACTCCATGCCCAATCTGCATTTCACAGGCGGGACAAGCAGTTGCCACCACTTCAGCCCCCGTATCTCTGATATTATTAAGTTTCTTATCAAGGATCTGCATCGAGAGCTGATAATAAGATAAATTGAAGGAACCTGCAGAACCACAACATTGGTTCGTTCCGTTCATTTCTTTAAGTGAAAGACCCGGGATCTTTTTAAGCAGTTCACGCGGTTCTTTTTGGATCTTTAGTCCCCTAATGGCATGGCAGGGATCATGATAAGTTACTGTAACCGGGACATTATTTTTGGGGATCTTAAGTTTAATATCTTGTATGAGGAATTGAGTAATATCTTTGACTCTAGAACTAAATGCTTTGGCTTCTTCAGTCCCTAATTTTTCCCCATACTCTTGAAGCGCCACCCCGCAACTTGGACAATCCGTAATAATCGCGTCAACCTGTAATTTTGTTAAATTTTTAACATTTTCTGCAGCCAGATGCAACATTGTCTCTTCATCCCCACTGGCCTCCGCGGGCACCCCACAACACACCTGCTCTGGAATAAAGACTTCCACATTGTTTTCTTTAAGCACGTTGAGAACAGATCTTCCTGTGTTTTGAAAAACGTAATTTGTCATACACCCTGTAAAATAAGCAATACGTCTTTGCGGATTCTCCACGGGAATTCTCTGGGAAACCTCTTGACGAAAAGGGTGTCCTCCTTGAATATCCGGCAGAAGCTTCTCTTTAGCTTCTAAGTTGGATGGGAAAGGTTTTAAGATACGGGACTTTCGTACCAGCCACCGCAGTCCAGTACGCTGGTAGATCGCTAAAAACCGGGCGACTAGGTTCAAGCGGCCATTGGACTTGAGCAAATGATGAAATACTGTCTTTTTAATGAGAGGTAATCCATTCTTACCAACAAGCTCTTTGCGAGCAGCCAAAACGAGTTGATCTGTGGCTACACCATTCGGGCAAGTCGCCGAACAATTTTTACATAATAAACATAGAGACATGATCTCTGCAAATTTTTTGCTCAGTTCCAAATTTCCTTCTAAGTATTGACTAAAAAGAAATACTCTTCCCCTTGAACCCATCGTTTCTATACCCAGTTCTCCATAAATAGGGCAAACCGCCAAACATCCCCCACATTTACTACAGTGATCAATTTCCTTCTTGAGATGTGAATAATCTTTCACTTTCCTCACCTCCGAAAATCTTTCCCGGATTGAGAATATTTTGTGGGTCAAATACTTTCTTGATTTCTCGGAAATAGTGGATTTCTTCTGGTGTAAATTGGAGTTTCATAAAAGGAGCTTTCATCAGCCCGATTCCATGCTCTCCAGACAGAGTCCCCCCTAGTTCCACCGTAGTTTTGAAAATTTCTTCTACCGCCTTTTCAACTCGCTCCATTTCCTCTGGATTGTGACGATCGGTTAGGATATTAGGATGCAAATTTCCATCCCCTGCATGCCCATAAATCGGCATAGGCAAGTTATACTTAGCCGCAATCTTTTTTAAGCGTCGAATCATTTCCGGGATCATTGTCCGGGGAACCGTAGCATCTTCCGCGACTTTGGTCGGGTTCAATTGGACGATTGCGGCCGAAACTGCGCGGCGAGCTTTCCAGAGATCTTCAGATTCTGCATCGTTTTGAGCTACTCTTACCTCGGAGGCACCATTGTCTTGACAGATCTGGGCAATGATCGGTGCTTGTTTTTCAACGACCTCTTTGTCTCCATCCAATTCGATCAAAAGGACTGCCTCTGAATCCCTGGGAAGTCCCATATGCAAGTGATTTTCTACACAGTTAATAGCCAAATCATCCATGATTTCCAAAGCAGCTGGAATGATCCCTTTGGCAATAATTTGAGGAACTGTATCTGCTGCCCCATCGAGCTTAGGAAACATGCTCATAATCGTCTTTTTGGCTTCTGGTTTAGGAATGAGCTTTACAATAATCTGGGTAATCACCCCGAGCGTCCCCTCAGAACCAACAAAGAGCCGGGTCAAGTCATAACCCGAGACATTTTTAACCGTCCGACCTCCGACGCGGATTAATTCCCCTGCAGCAGTAACCACTTCTAAGCCCATCACATAATCCCGAGTGACCCCGTATTTAATGGCCCTGGGACCACCCGCTCCTTCGGCCACATTGCCACCCATAGTACAAGTTTTTAAGCTCGCAGGATCGGGGGGATAATATAAGCCTAAGGCTTCAACAGCTTTATGGAGGTCGCCAGTGATGACTCCTGGCTCAACAATCGCCACCAAATTTTTGGCATCAATCTCTAAAATCCTATTTAACCGGGTAAGATCCATGACAATCCCCCCCTTTACGGGAACGGAGCCTCCACTTAATCCAGTACCCGTTCCTCTTGTGTAAAGGGGCGTCTTAAAAGCCACCGCCACTTTTACAATTTCTTGAATCTCCTGGGTATTTTTTGGCCTGGCGATATAATCCGGCAAAAAGGTTCGGAAGGTGCCGTCATAGGAGTAACACATCCGGTCCTCCAACTCGAGAAGTAAATTTTCCGAATCCACAATCTTCGTCAAGGCCTGAACAATTTCTGACATTCTTAAACCTCCCCACTCTTCCTGACCCAAAAACGCTCCTGTATCTCGTACATCATACACGCGAGAGCAAGAACATCCACTTCGAAACTATATTTCTATAAATTACGAGAATCATTGCAATAGCACCACTTTTGAAGAGCATTAACAGATAGAATGATGGCACTGTTATATTAGAAACTTATTAGATAAGCTTACTTATTTTAGCAAAGAATGTTTTCATAACAGAGGACAACTAATCAAAATTCTTACGTATTATTTGAATAGTTTTAATTTTATAATAAAACGACTAGTAAGTAAAACAAAAAACCGTTTTAACCACGCTCTACTTACCCCAAGGAGGCGGCATGCAAATTTGTCAATAGTTTTGTGGCATATACACCAAAAAGGCACTCCCGCATAACAGGAGTGCGCGTTTGAAGGTATAAAGGTATAAAAGCATGCCAACTTTAGATTGACATGCTTCATACCTGCTATCAGATAAACCTCTAAGAGAGGTTTAATCAATATTGCATTTCCGAAAAACGCTTTAAGGTCTGATATTTTTCTCGAGCGTGCCCTTCAGCTGCATCGAACATCTCTTGAGCGACATCTGGGAATACGTTCATGAGAGAAGAGTAACGGATTTCGCCTTTTAAGAAATCTTGGAAAGAAGCAGTGGGTTCTTTCGAGTCAAGAACAAACGGATTCTTGCCTTGATCTTTAAGACGAGGGTCATGTCTCCAAAGATGCCAGTATCCTGCTTCAACTGCCTTTTTCTGTTCAAAGATACTCGTGCCCATACCGGATTTGACCCCGTGGTTGACACAAGTAGCATAGGCAATTATGATAGACGGTCCGCGATAACTTTCTGCTTCTGCAATCGCCTTAATCGTTTGATTCATATTGGCTCCCATAGCAATTTGAGCAACATAGACATACCCATAGGTCGTAGCCATTAGTCCAAGATCCTTTTTACGAACCTTTTTCCCTGAAGCTGCAAATTTTGCGATGGCTGCCGTCTGAGTTGCCTTTGAGGCTTGTCCCCCCGTATTGGAGTAAACTTCAGTATCCATTATTAGGATATTAACATCATCCCCGCTCGCTATGACATGGTCTATTCCATTGTAACCAATATCATAAGCAAAGCCATCCCCGCCAAAAATCCAAACAGAAGGTTTGATGAGATAATCCTTCTTCTCCTTGATTTCGCGAAGAAGAGGATTGCCAGCGACATCTTCGTTTTTCATCGCTTCAAGTACTCGGTTCGATGCTCTCTTTGAACCTTCTCCATCCTCCATATTTTCCAGCCATTCCCGGAAGGTTTCTTTAATGTTTTCGTTAAGAGGACTCTCTAAGCCTTGTTGCATCAGCTGAGCTATTTTTGCTCGAATTTGCTTCGAGCCAAGATATATTCCATAGCCGAACTCAGCATTATCCTCAAAGAGCGGACTCATCCAGGCGGGTCCTTTCCCTTCAGCATTAACCGTATATGGAATAGAAGGAGCGCTTCCGCCCCAGATGGAGGAACAACCCGTGGCGTTGGCAATGACCATACGGTCACCATACAACTGAGTAATAAGCCGGGCATAAGGTGTCTCACCACACCCTGGACAAGCACCATTAAACTCAAGCAAGGGCTGGGCAAATTGACTTCCTTTTAAGGTCTTGACATCCATGAGATGGCGTTTTTCAGTCACGTTTTTAATTGCATATTCCCAGTTCTCTGATTCCATTTCAATCTCCTGATCAGCAGGTTTCATGATAATCGCTTTCCCTGGTGCAGGACAAACGTCGGCACAGTTTGAACACCCTGTACAATCAAGGGGTGTAACCTGAATTCGATAGTGGTAACCTTCCAGCCCTTTGCCAATTGGCTTCTTTGTTTTGAAGGTATCAGGTGCTTTTTCAAGCTCCCTGTCATCCAAGAGGAAGGGCCGAATGGTGGCATGGGGACAGACATAGGAACACTGGTTACACTGAATACATTTATCGATTTGCCATTCAGGTATATAAACTGCAATCCCCCGTTTTTCATATCGAGTTGTGCTCAACGGGAAAGTGCCATCTTCAACACCAACAAAAGCACTGGTCGGCAGGTCTTCTCCCTCATGACGAGCCATAGGCCGTTGAATGTTTTTAATAAAGTCTGGCTCGCTCTTAATTGGCATATCCTCATCAGGAACCTCAGCCCATGAAGCTGGAACCTCAACTTTATGTAAGGCGTTAATTCCACGGTCGACAGCCTTATGATTCATCTCTACAATATTTGACCCCTTCTTGCCGTAGACTTTCTGAATAGAGTCTTTAAGGTATCGAATTGCATCCTCGACAGGAATCACCTTCGCTAACTTAAAGAAAGCCGCCTGCATGACCATGTTGATGCGTCCGCCGAGCCCGATTTCCCCTGCAATGGAAATGGCATCAATGATATAGAAACTGATATTATTTTTTGCAATTTGACGTTTTAGTGAAGCTGGCAGATGATCTTCCAGTTCATCAGCTCGCCAAGGACAGTTCAGAACAAAGGTTCCGCCTTTTTTCAGGCCTCTCAGAAGATCATAGTGATAAATAAACGACTTATTATGGCAAGCTATATAATCCGCATCAAAGACCAGATAAGAGGATTTAATGGGTTGCTTGCCAAAACGCAGGTGTGATATGGTAGTCCCGCCGGATTTCTTACTGTCATATTCAAAGTAACCTTGAACATTAAGGTCAGTATTATCTCCGATAATTTTTATCGCGCTTTTATTCGCACCAACCGTACCATCAGAGCCAAGTCCCCAGAACTTACATCGAATTGTCCCTTCTGGCGAAGCGTCGATGGTCTCCTCTATTGGTAAGGAAGTGTGGCTTACGTCATCAACAATGCCGACAGTAAAGTGATCTTTGGGCTGAGCCTTCTTCAGATTTTGGTAAGTGGCCAGAATTTGGGAGGGAGTAGTATCTCTAGAACCTAAGCCATACCGTCCCCCTACGATGATTGGCCTTGTAGTCTCATGGTTAAACATTTGTAAAACATCAAGATATAAAGGTTCACCTGTCGAGCCAGGTTCCTTCGTTCGGTCAAGGACCGAGATCTTCTTAACAGATTTAGGCAGGACATCAAAGAAGTATTTTTTAGAAAATGGCCGATATAGATGAACTTTAATCAGGCCAACCTTTTCTCCCCTTTGCGCCATGAAGTCAATCGTTTCTTCGATAGTATTACAAACAGAACCCATAGCTACAATGATGTTTTCGGCCTCAGGGTCACCATAGTACTGGAAGGGATGGTACTCGCGTCCGGTAATTTTCTTAATCTCTTTGAAGTAGTCTTCGACGATATCTGGTACAGCGTCAAAGAAGGGGTTTGAAACTTCTCGCCCTTGAAAATAAATGTCTGGATTTTGGGCAGTACCTCTGAGTACTGGATGGTTTGGATTTAAAGCCCTGTCCCTAAATTCCTGAATTTTTTCATAGTCCACCAGCTTAGCAATTTCATCATAGCTTGTCGTCTCGATTTTTTGTACTTCATGTGAGGTTCTGAACCCATCAAAAAAGTGTAAAACTGGAACCCGTGACTTAATAGCAGAAAGGTGTGAAACAAAACCTAAGTCCATCGCTTCTTGAACATTATTGGCGCAAATCATCGTAAAACCAGTTTGCCGAGCAGCATTGATATCTTGATGATCCCCAAAAATTGACAAGGCATGTGTTGATAAAGCCCTGGCTGTGACATGGAATACTGCCGGCACTAAATTTCCAACTAATTTATACATTTCAGGAATCATAAGCAGTAAGCCTTGGGAAGCCGTATAGGTTGTGGTTAAGGCTCCAGCTTGGAGTGAGCCGTGCAGTGCGGCTGAAGCTCCAGACTCGGATTGCATCTCTACAACTCTTACCGGTTGGTCGAATAAATTCATTTTACCATGTGCTGCCCATTCGTCGACTCCCTCAGCCATCGGAGAAGAAGGCGTAATCGGGAAGATGGTTGCAACTTCAGTCAGAGCATAAGATGCTTCTGCTGCGGCCTGGTTCCCATCCATTGTTTTCATTTTCTTGGCCACACTAAGAACCTCCTCAAATAAACTTTAAATCGTAAGCTTGAATTAGTATTCGTAACTGGATGACTCTCATACATTTTTTTAATAAAAATATAAAAGTTTTTAAAAATAAGTATACCGATCACCTCATGTACTTAAATAGGATTATAATAAGAAAAAGAAGTTTTACATTTAAAGGTGGAGAATTCTAGAATGATTGATCTTAAGAGCAACGCACGGCAAGCTATAATCGGCTGGTTTCTCCTTATCGGATTAGCAGCGACTTTTGCCTTTTTATATCTTTGGTCAGCCATCTTTCCAGGACCTATAGATCCTTCAGTGAGTGAGTTTTTTTCACTAGAAATAGCTAATAAGGCTAGAATATACAATTCAACACCGCGTATCCTCTATATAATAAAGTTCTCCTTCCAGACCATCCTTTTATTTTATCTGCTCTTTAGTTCAGTGGGACAGACTTTCTTTGAGCGCCTTCGGAAGATTAGCAGGAATTATTGGTTAGTTTCTACATTATCCATACTGAGTATTTGGACTCTGATCAAAATTTCATCCCTGCCTTTTTCATATTATGCCGGGTACCACTGGCAAAAAGTCTGGGGTTTCAGTACTCAAAATCAGAGTGCTTGGTGGATTGACTATTTTAAAAATTCCGGAATCGAGCTCCTTATTTCGATTGCGGGAGGGCTCATTTTTTTCTGGTTGGTCAACAGGTTAACACGCTATTGGTGGCTGGTCTGTGCTGCTCTATTTAGTCTCTGGCTCGTTATAGCGCATCTTTGTTGGCCAATAGTTATATCTCCGCTCTTCAACCATTTTGAACCCTTACCCGATTCCGCTGTCGTTACCATGGTAGATGATCTGGCCCAACAGGCTGGACTGGACATTAGTGAGGTTCTGGTAATGGACGCCAGCAAGCAGACAACCTTAGCTAATGCTTATTTTGCCGGAGTGGGAACTACTAAACGAATTGTCATATACGATACCCTCTTAGATAATTATTCTTTACCTGAGGTCAAAGCCGTTATTGCTCACGAGATGGGACATTGGCGACATAACGATATCATCTATGGGCTTTTCTACGGAATCATTGGAGGTTTCATTGTCTTCGGTTTATTAGCTGCCCTGTTAAAACCGTGGTTGCCAAAAAACAGCACAAAACCTCCTCAACTCTGGGTAGCGTTACAACTGGCTCTTCTCCTTCTTCTCTTTGTAAGCAGTCCTCTCCAAAATGCAATATCAAGAGAAATGGAAGAAAGTGCGGATCGTTTTTCTCTCGAACTCACGGGAGACCTCAATGCAGAAATCCAGTTGCAACAAAACTTGGCCCGCACGAGTTTATCCGATTTATCTCCTCCCCGCTTTATCGTCTGGTTCAGCTACAGCCATCCACCAGCGCTAGTCAGAATAAACGCCTTAGAAGATGAATAAGGATTCACACTGCCTAACAACCATGACGGTGGGGAGATCCAAAAAGGTCAATAACTTTCGGATTAGGTAACTGTTTTTAATGCTAAAAGAAATGGGAGTGTCGCTGACTACTTTTAAAAATGTAGTCAGCGATACTCCCTGCTTCTTTCCCTGCAGAAATCAATTACCGCTTGACGGGTTGCTTCTTGGATTATTGCCCTTTTCCTAATAAAAAAGATTAAGCATTTATTCAGTTAGCCTTCAGCCATATTTCAGCAAGGCTTTATATACTTACTACAGATCTAAAAATTGTTTCCTCGGAAACGCCAAGAGATTCAAAAAAGGAGAACGTGAACAAAATGGCGATAACTGCTTTTAAACGCTACGAAATGAAATTTATGCTTACACAAGCACAGTTAGATACTCTGATTCCCAAACTGTTAGAGTACATGAACCCTGATGATCATTGCCAAAACGGAAAGGAGTACAGCATTTACAATCTTTATTACGATACTAGTGATCACAATTTAATTCGGCATTCTCTTTCCAAACCCTATTATAAAGAAAAACTTCGTTTGAGAAGCTACTTCGTCCCAACATCATCCAATGACAAGGTGTTTTTAGAACTAAAAAAGAAAATCGGTGGCATCGTCAATAAGAGACGTGCTGTCCTAACGTTAAAAGAAGCCGATGATTTTATAAACTTCGGAAAACGTCCTGTTACAATGAACACTATGACCCAACAGGTCGTCAATGAAATAGAGTATTTTTTAAGTCACAATGACGTTGCTCCAGCGGTTTACATTAGCTATAAACGACTGGCGTTTTTCGGAAAAGCGGATAAGGATTTTCGAGTAACCTTTGATTACGACATTACGACCCGCAGAACTGAGTTGAGTTTGGAAAAAGCTAGTTATGGGGAGCAGCTCTTTGACAAAGGGAAGTATTTAATGGAAGTTAAAATCTCCAGTGCTGTACCAATGTGGTTATCTAAAATTTTATCGGATCTATTCATCTACCGCACCGGCTTTTCAAAATATGGCCAAGAATACCAAAACGCCTGCCCCCACCTTTATCCAAGCCAATGTGTCAATTATTAAATGTGTTTGAAAGGAGCCAACCTAATGTTAGAAACAATACTAGCCTCCACCAGTGGAGATTCCCTTACGTTAATGAGTTCTCTGGCAGTTTTATGTTCAGCCTTAGCCATAGGTCTGTTCATCAGCCTCGTTTATCTCCAGACCCATAAAAAAGAGGGTTATTCTGCAGGTTTCACTATCACCTTGATCATGTTACCGGCCATCATTTCCGTCATCATTTTGTTGATTGGGGATAACGTGGCCAGAGCCTTTAGTCTGGCCGGTGCCTTTAGCCTGATTCGTTTCAGAAGTGCTCCCGGTGAACCGAAGGATATTGCCTATGTCTTCTTCACCTTGGCAGTAGGGTTAGCGTGCGGAATGGGTTATATCCTCTATGCTGCCCTGTTTGCCGTAATCTTATGTTCGGTCATGATCCTGCTTTATTACACAAACTTTCCCAACCCAAGGTCGAATGCCATGAACTTGAAAATTACCGTTCCAGAAAATCTAAACTTTCAAGGACTGTTTGATGATATCCTCAACACCTATGCTAATTCTTGGAATGTAAAACGTGTTAAAACCAGTAATTTCGGGACCCTTTTTGAAGTGGTCTATAACCTTAATTTAAAGCAGTCGATCAATCAAAAGGACTTCCTGGACGAATTAAGATGTCGCAATGGCAATCTCAACATTGCCTTAACCTCAAAAGAATATGAAGATAAAATTTACGCTTAAAAGGAGAAATATCATGAAAAAAACACTTGGGATTATTTTATCCCTTACTCTTTTATTAACAGGCACAATAGGGTGTGCCGCTGCGAAAGAAAGCTCCAATGTGGAAAGCACAAGCACCGCCACCTCTATCGATGCGGTTTCTGTAAACTATGATAATGATGATTACTATTTTGATTGGAAAAATAGCGATTATAAGACCATCGGGTTAAACGGAAGCTCGGCCTCCGTAAAAGGAGACGGCTTAGCCGTGCAAGACTCGGTTGTTACGATCTCCGCGTCAGGTGTATATGAAATTGCCGGCACTTTAACAGACGGGAGTATTATTGTCGATGTCAATAAGGACACCGATGACGGAACGGTATTTCTTGTGTTAAATGGAGCAACTATTGAAAGTCAAACAAGTGCTCCTATCAATATTAAAGGCACCAAAAAGGCTGTAATAATCCTTGAAAATGACACTGAAAACTCAGTTGCTGACGGAAGTGACTACATTATAAATGCCGATGATGAACCATCCGCTGCTATTTTCAGCAAGGCCGACCTTACAATAACCGGCGCCGGCACATTAGCGGTTACAGCAGATTATAATGACGGAATTACAAGCAAGGATGACTTAAAAATAACTGACGGTACGTTGATTATAAACGCAAAGGCTGACGGAATGGTAGGGAAGGACAGTCTAATTGTTAAAGACGGAAACATTTCCATCACTGCCGGTAAAGACGGTCTACGATCTACAAACGAAACAGATGAGGGCAAGGGAAATGTAGTTGTAGAAAACGGACAGTTCACTATTACTGCTGCAAACGATGCTATACAAGCAGCAAAGCTCGTACAAATTGACGATGGAAACTTCAATCTTAACTCTGGCGGTGGTTATCCCGGCAAGAGTATCAGTAGCGAAAACAATGATTTTGGTGGTCACCCCGATCAAAATGCCACCTCCACTTCAGAGAGTACTGATGAGGAAGAAAGCAAAAAAGGCTTAAAGGCAGGGCAAGGTATTCTTGTAAACGGCGGTAATATCAATGTTTCATCCTATGAGGATTCAATACACAGCAACAATAATGTTGCCATAAAGGGTGGAATTCTGACCTTGCAAAGCGGGGATGATGGGTTGCACGCCGACAATAATATATTCATAGACAATGGAGAAATTACCATAAAGAACTCGTATGAGAGTTTAGAGGGTTCAAATATAACTGTAAATGGCGGGAAAATTAACGCCTCCTCTACCGATGACGGAATTAATGTTAATAACAACCAAGGCGTTTTGAATATAACCGGTGGCGAAGTTACTTTAAACGCAAATGGTGACGGGCTGGACTCCAATGGGAGCATAAACATGACAGGCGGTACTGTCTATGTTGATGGTCCAGCATCTAACAATAATGCTTCTCTTGATTATGACGGCAGCTTTACCATAAGCGGGGGAACACTAGCAGCATCTGGCAGCTCTGGAATGGCTCAAGCTCCAAGCACCAATACCCAACCGTCAATCCTTATGTATTACAGCTCTGCGCAAGCGGCAGGAAGTACAATAGCGCTTAAAGATCAAGATGGAACAAGTGTTGTAACCTATACGCCATCAAAACAATATAACTCGGTTGCAATTTCTTCTCCCAAATTATCAGTAGGCTCTACCTATACGCTTTATAGCGGAAACACCAAGCTAGTTGATGTTACACTTTCGGACTCTCTAACCTATCTTTCTGAATCGGGTGTCACCACTAAACCGCAAAATGCAGGACCCGGTGGTGGCGGAGGCAAAGGCCCTGGTGGCAACCGCCCACAATAATCAAGAGTACCGTTCTGGAAGGACCACCTGGATGGAAAACTTACTAAGAGAAACATTTTGCTCATACTTTGGTCAAAAAAGGCCTCCGTGTCTCGGAGGCCTTTTTTCCACTTCCTTTTACTTCATAGCTTGCAATTTACTAATTAACTCCACCTTCGGAAGGCGCAGTTAGGGCAGCTTTTCTACTATTGTTTAGCTAACGCACTCTGATAGCCAGTATTAGCTCGGTCTCTGATCTCGGGATCTAAGTTCGGCCCTTGCAGAACAGTCCAGTAGTATTTTGCCGCAATCGCATACGAAGTATCTTTATCCTCAAGGACCAAAGCATCTGCTTCATCTAATAGTTTGTCATAGGAACTAAGGATTTTCTGCGAAACGGTCGCCCTATCTGCAACCGTCACCAACGGATTATTATAAGCGGTAATATAAAATCCTAAGCCTTGTACGTAAAAATCACCTCTAGGTTGTTGATCGATCTGATATTCGTACCAGTAATCACCGTTAAAAATCAAGGATTCTAGATCAAACGCCAGATCTCCAACATGCACGGGAACAGGAGTACTCCAGCAACTAGAGAGGGTGGGAGGATTCTCAGAAGGCAAAAGGGATTTCGCAAGGTTTGTTGCACCCGGGGCAAACGTAATTGCGCTGTTGTATTTCCTTCCCATAAGGCCAAACACTTTATCCTGATAGGCATCCTCGCCAGTATAATAATTTGGGTTATTCTCTTTGGTCCAAGCATTATATCCCCATACTGCAAAATACCAATTTTCTAAAACGTTGCGGTTCCCGTCTCCAATCTTAGGGTAGGCTCGCCATTTATTATTAAGGATACGGCAACCCACTTCAAGGTTATAATCAAGATCACTTTTCAGTTTCTCTACGTCATATTCGGGGTAATTGGCTGGAGAGATTTGCATAATTCCAATGCCACCATCTTTGGATATAAACGGTTGATCTGTTAAAGGCAAACCAGTCGTTGGATCCAGCTCATATTGTTTCCACCCGCTCTCCAAATGAGCAATGGCTTTGAGTAATACGGGAGGAATATCAAATTTATTGGCCATATCCTCAATTTTTTTACCAACAATTGCTGTTTGTTCACTTGCATCAACTGCACCAACGCCCAAATTACGTTGGCTCTCAGAAACTACCGCTTCACCGCCAAGTGCTGTTACAACACTGGCAGCCGACATGTTGCCCTTCACGAAGGCACCTGCTACAGGAGACGTAACACCGTCTGTGAGTACAATTGCAGACTTAGTTTGAGCTGCAAGCGGTGCACCGGAGAGCGCATCAATACCCGTCACGCCATTAGCCAAGTAGACTTGGTTAAATTCGAGGGAAGTAGCGAAGTCTTTAATAACTTTATCATTCGTATCATAAGCTGTCATTCCAAAATGGCGAGTTGGGGTTGGAAGTTGAGCTAATACTGAATCGTATATGACCCCTGTACCACCAATAACATCCGAAGCTGTAATGCCAGGGTTTGCTTGCAAAAATGATTGCGCACTCGAAGAAAGTCCTGTGCTGTCAGTTAAGAGAATTGGTTCACTCGCCTGGGAAGCAATGGAGGCAATTGAGAGCGCATCTTGGATCAGCCAGCCATAGGCAACTGCAACTTTGCTGACCGACGCTCCAAGTGTAACCATTTGTTCAGCAATATTAACCGATGTTTCAAAGCGATCAACTCCACCAAGGGAAACAACAGTAATCTTCATAGCGGCTAATTCATCGAGGACTCCTTGGCTAATAACAGCAGTTCCGCTGGTGACATAAACCTTGGTAACTGCTAGTTTAACAAGTTCCTCTCTAGTGGCAGGGTCAAGGACTTTTCCTGGCCCGGTCAGAAGGATAGGAGCTTTCAGATAGGAAGCGAGCGGACCGGATGTCAGTGCATCAACCATACCATATGAAGCTGAGGAAGCAAGAATTGCGGTTCCGGTCCAGCCTGTTTGATCGGCAATTTTTATTGCGGTTTGTTCAGCGGTTATACCTGCTAAACGAGTTGGGACAGTCCCTGCAGCAAATGCATTTAAAGGGACCATAGTCAATGCCATACCAACTATAGTTAAAGAAGCAAATAATTTTTTAGTTCTCATGTTCTGTATTCTCCCCTCTCTTGGCTCTCCTCTGGATAATTGTTATGTCATTGTCTATCTAAGCTAGCCAATAGACTTATTTCTTGCGAGTTGTATTGGTCGTCCTAAATAAAATTCGCTGGCATTGTTCATTTTCCTTTTATTTTTTAGGAAAAAGCCCTCACCTGAGAAGACGTGAAGTCTGGTGAGGGCTTTTCGTATCATTGCTGATAGACTTACTAATTTTCATATCCCCATTACTTTTGCCAAAGTAATGCTATTATCCCTTAGAGTTTTTAGCGTACTAACTTATCAGAACGGGCAACTCGTTTTTCTTTAGTGCGCAATAAGACAAGAGCAATAGTTATCCCTGTTAACACTAAACCAAACGTTATCGCAATACCATTAGCTAAAGCTGTGGCGGGAATATAAAAGGATTGCAGGCCCGACTGCGCATTATAGCCTATCCCCAAAAAAAGCGAGCTAATGCCTGGGATATAAGCTGCTTGATACATAATATGCCCAGCCAAAACTAAGGGAGTAAATGCAAAAATCAGCTTGACACGCAAGGAAGCTGCTTTTGTTTTAAAGGGTTTGACGATCATCCAAGCGAGCATTCCCCCTGTTAAACCTGCGCCCCAATAGAACAGACTAAACCAGACTTTCCATGAAGTGGAAACCTCTATTCTCTGGAACGATGCAAGGTAGTAGAGAGGAACTAAAATACCCAACATCACCCCAATAAACACTGCAAATCCCTGGTTAACGCGAACCAAATGCCACACCTCTCGGCCTACAAGCCTTAAATTAACCTGTACAGAACCATTCGGACAATTTCGCACACAGTTGAAGCACAGTTTACAATCTAAATTATTATCCAAGAACGGAAGATGTTGTGACATTGGACAGCCTGGAACGTTTTCCGTTCCGACATAGCATTCAAACGTAGTGCACTTATTCAGGCAAACTGAGGGATCCGCGCGTACCTCCAACATCGAGCCTACGGAAGCAGTACCAATAAATCCTCCCAACGGGCAAAAGTGCTTACACCAGGTATGGCGTGGATAGAGGACCGCGATAATAATCGCACAAACTTGGATAGATATTAACAAGACAGCCGTGTAACTTGGGTTAAAGCGCATGTCGGTAATCACTTCGACCCAGAAGATTGTCAGAAATAGAAAACTAACAAGAATGTAATCATATTTTATGACAAACTCGGGAATCGCCCGGTTCATATGGACCCTTTTCTGCACAAATTCCATGATTGTTGAAAACGGACAGACCGTACACCATAGTCTGCCTAAGAAAGGAGAAATTAGAGCCAGAGCTGGCCACCATAATCCCCAAACTAATGCAAAGACCTTGGTGGAAACTGCAACTTGAGGATTAAAAAGCAACAATAAGACCAAACCGATAAACAGAGCTGCAGCTACCCGCCTTATCCAGCTAATCAACTCTCCCTTCTTCAGCAGCCCTTTTAACGTCGGTGAGGCTAAAAGGTTAATCGTATGCCCGTTTTGTTCCGCTGTAGGACCAAAAAAGATCTGTTCTAAGCCAATAACATCCTGTTCCGCAATATAAAAAGCTCTTTCGATGACTTGGATTAATTCTGAGACATTTCCCTGTTGGTAATGATGGGAGAGCAATAATTGAGTCGCTTCCTGATTCAGAACAGGGACATTTCGCTGGTTCTTCTGGGCCAGTTTCTCCAGAAAACCTTGAGCCAATATAGGAATATCTCGTTTCCGCTTACGCAAAGGAGTTATTTCATACGTATGAGCAAAACATTTCCTCAGTTCTGGAATAATAATTCTTTCTAAATCATCCGGTTCCGAGTCCAAACCGCCAATAATGAAACATTTATTTCTTTGGGAATTTATGGACTGGGCGAGTTTAAGCTGAGTATGGGGGGAAATTAGGTTTATTTCTCGTATGAACAAGGTTCCGCCCTCAGCAATATCAAAAAGATTGGAATTATAAACGACTGAGGACTCCTCTTGACTGGCGGGCTCCATGATTAGGTCCTTCCACTGTTGATCGAAACGTCGTCCGTCCACAACCACAAAAGGGGCTTCTGTACCGGATTGGCGTTGATGAACATACCACGCCATCATCTGGCGACCGGTACCCCGTTCTCCGGTTAATAGCAAGTGCCCTTTGGGTTGAGCAAGTTCTTCCAGTTTGCGTTCGACCTCAGCAGTCGTTCGGGCACCTCCCCAAAGTCCATAAAATTTATCTTTATATTGGTTAAGTTGCAAAGCAGAACGTAGAATCTCCTTATAATTTGCTTCAGATAAGGTGAGGTTTGCTTCATTCAGATTTTGAGTTAAGCGGCCGATAAACGTTTGGTAAAGCTTCGGCCATCGCAAAAGCATACGTGCAAATCCTTCCGAATCCAGCGCTAAAACCTGGCATTCTTCTAAGCAAAGAATTGTCGATGCGGCGGCCATGCCGTTAAGCAACGAGAATTCACCAAAGGTATCTCCTGGACTCAGTGATCTGACACGCCTCATGCGATGTCCTTCTTTTCTAATCATAATATCCGCTTTTCCCTTGATCAGAATATAAAAGGCATGTTCTTCTTGACCCTGCTTAATAATCTCAGAGCCCAAAGCATAGTTCTCCCATTGAAACTCGCTAGCCAGCTCTGCTAATTCGCCAGATGATAAATCTGAAAGTAACTCAACATTTGATAGACTATAAGCTTTATCGTCAATCATACGTCCTCCATCATGTTTTAAATGACTAACCTAAAATAGTTTTAGTCCATAAACTATAACTTATCCGAATCTTTCTGACAATACAAAATTCTTTCCATCTTCAGAAATTAAAACGTTTGTGTGCAAAGGTTAGAAAAATCGCCTAAGCAAATGATTTTGGCGATATCCAGAAAATAGCAAAGACCTCTGCTGAGATTTCAACAGAGGCCTTATTTTTCTGGGTGAGTGCTAGCTTAGACTTCCTTTTTTCCCTCACGTTTTTCTTTCATAGCACGCCATACTTTTTCATAAGTGAGTGGTAAACTATCGATCCTTACCCCCATAGCGTCATAAATCGCGTTGTTGAAGCACCCCATCGTCGGATTGGTTGCTCCTTCACCAACCTCCTTCACTCCCCATGGACCAGCTGGTTCATAGCTTTCAACTAGCTCAGAATGAACTATTGGCATGTCGAGGGCGGTCGGTAACATGTATCCACCTAGATTTGGATTTAGGATCTTTCCTTGATCATCAAACAGAACTTCTTCCCAAATGGCTTCTCCCACACCCATATACAGTGCTCCGTGTACTTGACCGTGAAGCTGCATGGGGTTGATCACCTGCCCGCAATCGTGGACATCCCAAACTTCGCAAACATCGACTTCACCTGTTTCCTCGTCGATTTGAACCTCACTAATCTGAGCACAGAAGCTATAAGCCGGCGAAGTAGCAACAGCTGCTCCTTTAAAAGTTCCACCAAGGCGGGGAACATGGTAAACTCCACGTCCCAAAAGCGGGCCACGCAGGACAAAGAAACGACGGGCCGCTTCCTCAAAGGTAATCGTTTTGGCTGTAGGACGGGATTTAGAGAAAATAATTCCCAAACGACAATCTAAATCATCAGGGGGCAAGCTCATAATAGTGGAAGCGATATCAAGAATCTGTTTTTTGATTTCCTCACCAGCCTGCTTACATGCTGAACCAGACATTAAGGTCTGACGACTGGAATACGCACCAAAATCATGGGGAGTTGTTTCTGTGTCGGCAGCGATTATTTTCATGTTTTCATATCGGTAACCCATAGCTTCTGCTGCCATTTGACAGAGAGCAGTATCTGAGCCTTGTCCGATATCAACTGCACCTGTATAAAGAGTAGCAGCCGTCCCATCCTCATGCACTTTAATCATCGCAGCGGATTGAGGCAGGTCATTTCGATAAATGGGGTAGCCTGCCCCCGAGACAAAACTTCCAGTGGCAATTCCGATACCCCTACCCTTAGGGAGATTACCTTTTTTCTCACGCCAACCTGATATATCGGCCGCTTTTTCCAAACACGCTGTTAGCTCACAAGAATTTATGCCAAAATCGTTAATAGTAACTGTATTAGGCTGACGGGCGTTGCGAAGTCGTATCTCCAAAGGATCTATTCCCAGATCTTTGGCAATGTTATCCAAATGACTTTCAAAGGCGTACTTGGGTTGGGGAGCTCCATGACCGCGCTGGGCTCCGCAGGCTGGTAAGTTAGTATAAACTCTAATCATGTCAAACTTATAATTTTCGAATTCATAAGTCAGGGTAAGGAGTCCACCGGCATAGTAAGAGGTAGCTACCCCTAAGCTGGTGTAAGCCCCGCCGTCTGAAACGAAGTTGGCATGAACGCCAAGAATTTTACCTTCTTTGTCAACCCCAGTTGTCAGTTCCATGTACACCTTATGGCGGCCACGATTATGGGCAAACATTTCATGCCTGTCATAGAAGGTTCTGACTGGACGACCAGTTAGTTTAGAGAGCACAGACCCCGCAAATTCCAGTCCGGTAGGTTCTAGCTTACCTCCAAAACCGCCGCCTACGAAAGGTTTAATAATCCGGACGTCACCCATTTTTAGCCCAAACTCCCGAGCAATGTAATATTGAAAATAATGGGGAGACTGGGTGCTCGAATAAATTGTCAGCTTATTATCTTTCCAGATAGAAACAGCAGAATGAGGTTCAATGGGCGACTGGTAAGTGCGCTGTCCCACAAAGTAATCCTTTCGGATATAGTGTGCCTCAGCCATAGCTTTATCCAAATCGCCGAAGTTTTGATGAATCTCAGTGTTAATATTGCGAGGATATTCATCGTGAACTTGAGGAGCCCCTTCGTCCATGGCATGAAGTGCATCAAGCACCGCAGGAAGAACCTCGTACTCAACTTTAATCAATTTTAAGGCCTTATAACAAGTTTCTTCATCGATACATGCTACGGCAGCCACTTTGTCACCGACAAAACGAACCTTATCAATGCAAAAGATATTTTCATCCCATCGGGCTGGACTAATGCCATATTTGAGAGCGGGTACGTCCTTATGGGTAATTACGGCTTTTACACCAGGAAGCTTTTCCGCCTCCGACGTGTCGATACTCAAGATCTTAGCATGAGCATGGGGACTAGTTAAAATTTTACCAAAAAGCATATTGGGAAATTTTAAGTCACCCGCATATTTTGCAGCACCAGTTGCTTTTTCTCGACCATCAATTTTCGGGACATTTTTGCCAATTACTGCATAATCCTTACTCATTGCTTATCACCTCTTTATCGTTAGTCTCTTCTGACACTTTGAGGACGGCCTTGACAATGTTCACAAATCCAGTACACCTGCATAAATTACCGGCAATGGCTTCACGAACCTCCTTCTCATTAGGATGGGGATTTCTGGTTAACAAAGCCTTGGCTGAAATAATCATCCCTGGTGTACAATATCCGCACTGTATAGCACCATTATTAATAAACGCTTCTTGGACTTTATCCAACTCAGAACTCTCGGCAATTCCTTCAATGGTCGTGATTTTTTTCCCATCAGCTTCAATGGCTAAAATCATGCATGAATCTACCGGTTTATTCTCTAACAAAATAGTACATGAGCCGCAATCACCAAGTTCGCACCCTTTTTTTGTCCCTGTAAGATCTAACTCATCTCGTAAAACATTAACAAGCAAAGTGTTCGCTTTAACGACCCGTGTATAATCATCCCCGTTGACGTTAATTGTAATCATATAGTGTTGAATACCATGTTTGTCGGTTATTACCTGTGACATTTTTCTCCCCCCTTCCTTATACATGCCCCTCGTTAATAGCCTTGTGCAATGCCCGCCTGGTAAGCACTCGAATCAAGTCACGTCGATATTCAGCTGAACCCCTGATATCTGAAATAGGTTTGCTTTCGCCGGAAGCAATCACCCCTGCCTCGGCCAACAGATCATCACTAATAGTTTTTCCCTGCAAGAATTTTTCTGCTTCACGGGCCCGAATAGGTGTTGGAGCTGCAGCGCCAATTGCAATCTTAGCTTCCGTAATTGTTCCTCCGTTTACGGTTACTGCCACTGCAATACCAACTACCGCCAGTGCTCCCGACCGACGGAGTCCGAACTTGATGTAGTTACTCCCAGTTGACAATTGATCAGGTATAACGATTTCTGTTAAAATTTCATTTTCGGCGATTACAGTCTTCATAGGACCAGTAAACAAATCCTCTAATAACATCACTCTTTCACCTTTGGTTCCAACGAGCTTAATTGTAGCTCCCAAAGCTATAAGAATTGGGGGAAGATCTGCTGAAGGAACTGCATTGCAAAGATTACCTCCTACAGTCCCTATATTTCGAATCTGGTTAGAGGCCATATTATGTGCAGCTTCGGAAACAGACAGATATTTATCATTTAATATTTTAGAATTAACTAAATCATTGTGCGTTGATAGAGCCCCGATAACAACACCTTTCCCACTAACGTAGTCGATCTTTTTAAGATCCTCTAATTTTTTTAGGGAAATTAGAACTCCAGGGCTTAAAAGTCCACTTTTCATTTTTGCAATTATGTCGGTACCGCCGGATAGGACCTTGGCTTTGGCACCAAAACGTTCAAGCGCTTCACAGGTCTCCGCTAAACTATCTGGCGCATAATAGTCAAAATCAGGTAGATACATATTAATCCCCTCCTCAAATAAAGATTAGTATTAGGCCTTTGATGACTAAAAAATCTTCGTTTCCCATGAGAAACACCATTTCCTATAGTGGTTTAATTTTATCATGCAGTCAGATTTTAAAAAAGCAGACCGCGCCGAACGGTAGAAATTTATCGGTGATCAGCTTAAAGTTACCTTCCAAAAGGAAAATATCATACTTTTCTGACAATGATTTTTATTTGAATACCGTTCAATTCAGTTCTATCCTACCTGACTCCGCAAAAAATTTTGCTATAGCCTGTTTATATGAAATAGTTAAGCCAAATTGGATTAATTTATATGTAATCCTATTTTTTGTTATCAGTTATTGCTTAATTGTAATTTATGTGATTATAATATATACCTATTGTATAGAATTTTAACTAACTCCCAGAGTATTGAATATACGAAAATATTCTAACGAAAGGTCAACTGGTGATAAATATGGCTCCAAAAGAGAGTAACAATTACAGCGCACCCATGGTATATAAATCATTTGCTATTTTGAAGGAAATTGCTAAAGCCCAAGGAACATTGGGTGTAAGCGATATTTCACGGCAATTAAATTTTAATAAAAGTACCGTATATGGAGTTACTCAAGCATTTCTTGATTTGGGTGTTTTACGCCAAGACGAATCAAACAAAAAATTCAGGCTGGGGCCTGCTTTGATCCAACTAAGTAATCAATCCCTAGCTTCAGTTAGTTTAAGGAGCATAGCGCGTCCGTATATGATCCAATTGGCACACGATTTTGCTGAGACGGTCTTCTTAGGTCGTTTTGATGAGGACGGTCTAACAATCATCGAAAAGGCTGAAAGCTCATCAGAATTAAAAATATCTGCTCCTATTGGGACTAGACTTCCTTTCTTTGCCGGATCATCTGCCAAGACCTTTTTAGCAAATTTAGAGGACGATGCTCAAAAAAGGATAATTATGGAGAGAGGCTTGCCTAAATTTACAGAAAAAACGATTACTAATGTTGATGAATATTTGATTGAGCTTCAAAAGGTACGCCAACAAGGATATGCCACTGATTTTCAAGAATATCTCCATGGGGTTAACGCTGTGAGTGTAGCACTGCTTGATAAAAGCGGTCTATTTTTAGCATCGATATATATTGTAGGATTTAGTAATTCTTTCACTGGTGATAAGATGCAACTTGCCGCAGAGGTTGCCAAAAATTTCTCTAAGGAAATAACCGAATTTGTGGGTTAGTCAAAAATATGAAAACTGTTGAATGGCTCCATTTGTTATGACTATCATAATTTCTATATTTCACCCGATAAACCCTTCAAAATATTCATATTTTTCCAAATATTTTGTTCCAAATTTTAGAACTTCCTAAGTGTTCACATTGGTAAATTGTTAACCCTCAGACTCTCCCCTTTTGCCGTAATGCAACGGGAGTTTTGTTCTAGATGGCCTCAACCGCTGTAGATACAACGTTCACCTTGCTTTTTTAGGTTAAGTGGTTTATTTTTAAATGTGCTTTTAGTATTGCTTTTTGTCTCCTACCGAACCTATAGTTGAATGTTAAAAGTTGCCATGCTATAGTTATTCTAGGTTTCGGGGCTCCTAATATTTTTGGCCGAAGCTTCTGCTTCGCTTGAGGCAATAGCACAGTTTAATGTTATCTTTCAAAGAGGATGACTTTAATATGTGTTATATTTCACTACCCTGCTCCTTTGGCTTTAGGAGAGGATAAAATGATGGGGTGTTCAATATGGAAAATGTAGGACTTGTACTTGAAGGCGGAGGTATGCGTGGACTATATACCTGTGGTGTCTTGGAGTATTTCATGGAAAACGATTTATATTTCAATTATGTAATAGGAGTCTCAGCCGGAGCATGCAATGCTGTTTCCTATATTTCCAGGCAACAGAGAAGAAATGAAAAGGTTATTATTGGGTTCGTTAAGGATTGGAGATACATGAGTCTAAGAAATCTAATCTTAAGCAAATCATACTTCGGTATGAATTTTATTTTTGATGAGATTCCCAATAAGCATGTTTTGTTTGATTTTGAGACCTTTTATAATTCTCCAGGTGTTTTTTTAGTCGGAGCAACCGACTGCCGATCTGGTCAACCGATGTATCTGAATAAGAACGATCTAGGTGAGCAATTCCAGGCTTTAAGGGCCTCCGCTTCCCTGCCAATGTTATCCCCTATCATAAACTATAAGGGTCATGAACTATTAGATGGCGGTATTTCCGATTCTATACCCATTAAAAAATCGATTAAAGATGGTAACACCAAGAATATAATTGTTTTAACCAGAAACAAAGGCTATAAAAAGAGTCCTGGCAAATTCAACACTCTGCTAAAACTGAAATATCGAAATTACCCCCAATTAATTGAAACCATGCTAAACCGTTATAAGAACTATAATGAAACTCTGGATTATATCGACCACCTTGAAAAGGAAGGCAAGGCGGTTGTCATAAGACCTACAAAGGAATTAGAGGTCGGTCGATTGGAAAAAGATCCCCAAAAGCTCCACAGACTGCTTCAGCAAGGATATGAGGATACTAAACGTTCCTATGAAAGAATTAGGGAATTTATCTAACATTCTCAGAATCTTCCTTTACTATTATTAGTTAAAGACAAAAGAGACCTTTATGACGTTTAAAATTCATAAGGTCTCTTTTGTTGTGATTTCTCGCTAAATTGTCAAATTATTTTTCTCAGTGGTAAGTGTTCCATCTGAAAACCAAAGACTATAGATTACCGGTATAATCACTAAGGTCAGTAATGTTGAGACTGTTAACCCGCACATAATCGCCACAGACAACGGTTCGAACAGGTCACTGCCTGAGAGAGCTAAGGGAACCAGGCCGATAACCGTGGTCATGGCACTTAGAAAAATTGGCCTGTAGCGTTTGCCGACAGCATCGAAGCAGGCATCCGTGACCGACATACCCCCTTGGCGGGCGCTGTTGATAAATTCAATGAGAAGGATGGCATTTTTAATCACTACTCCCATTAGGCTGACAACCCCTACCATAGCAGTAAAGGATAGGGGCTGGCCGAAAGTAAGCAGACCGATAATGACTCCGAAAAGTGAGAGCGGAATCGTGATAAAAATGACGAAGGGTTGCAAGAAGGAACGGAACTGGAGCATGAGAATGAGATAAATAGCCAAGAGTGCAAATAGTGCAGCTGTACCCAGATCGCCAAAATTATCCTTGATATCTTTCGCCTCCCCTTTATAAGAGAGGGTAACCCCTTTTAACTCGTCAGGATGTTGGGCGAGTATTTGTTTGAGGTTGTTTTCGATCGTTATGGCACTGTAGCCTGGTTTGACTTGGGAAGATACAGTAACGGCCAACTCCCGATCATATTTGCGGATCGTGGGAATAGCTGCTTCCAGTCTTAGAGTGGCTAATTGTTTGAGCAGGGCTTTCTGTTCGGAAAGAGAGGCTTTGATGGCCAGGTTTTCCAAGGCTTCTTTGGAGTGGATATCACTGGTGACGATGACAGGATATTCATTGCCCGCTTTGCGGAAAATTGTCGCCTCTGCTCCCTTTAAAGCAATGTTGATCTGGCGCTCAATATCATATTTGGTAATGCCAAGTTGGGAAGCTTTGTCATTATCGACATTGACGCTAAACTGGTATTCGGCACTGTCAAGGTCGTCATCAACATTCAATGTGCCGGGGATGGCGGCCAATTGATCATGGATATAGTTGACACCCTTGGTCAAGGCCTGCTGATCACTGCTATTGACTTGAATTCCGATAGGGGTTCCAGGGAAGGCCTTTTCCAACAACTCGGCCCGGGCTGTCCCACCGACCAAGCTTTTGTCCAACAACGCTTGCATATAGACAGCCATTTCTTGGTTAGAATTAAATCTGCCGCCTTTTGACAAGTCTACTTTTAGCAGAACTTGGGCATAATCCAGAGACTGAGAGGATTTTTCTACAGTTAAATAGAATTTAGGAAGTCCTTCCCCTACTGAGATAGTATACGCCAGGACTTCTTTTTGGGCAGAGACAAGCTTTTCTACTTGCTGAGCTACGCGGTCGGTATTGTCTAGGTCAGCAGAGGTTTCGGCATGAATATTAATATAGAACATGTTGACGTCCGCTTTGGGAAAAAACATAACTGGTAATTTAAAGGCCAAGAGCATTGTAAGAGCAAACAAGGCCATAGCTAATACAAGGGTCATTTTCTTATATTTCATGCCAATCGCCAGAAAGCCCAAGTAGAAGCTTTTCACAGGAGACCGCTTATGAATTTTCCCTGGTTTGAGTTGATCTAAAAAGATATAGGCCAAGGCCGGGGTGACAAAGATAGCAACTATAAACGAGGCAGCGACAGCCAGAATCACAACCTCAGGCAAGGCATGCAGGAACTCTCCGGCCGGACCGGGTACGAAGAGCATAGGGGCAAAAGCAGCTCCAGTGGTTAATGTTGCCGTGAATACCGGTAAGACAGCCTGCTTTGTACCGAGTATACAGGCAGACATTTTCTCTACTCCCTGATCGATCTGGACCTGAATCGAATCAATGATGACAATGGCATCATCGACTAGCATGCCCAAAGAGATGATCAGGGCGGCGATGGAGATCTCATGCACTCGGATCTTAAAGAGGTACATGGCGCAGAAAGCGATCAGGATAGAGATGGGTACGGCTGTAGAAGCGACAATAGCGTTCTTTAGACCCATCCCAAGGAAAACGACCACCAGAACCAGAGCTATACCTTCAAGCAGGTTTTTGAAGAAATTTGTCACACTTTGATCAACGTTAGCCGGCTGGTAAGTGACCTCGTATACTTCTAAGCCGGGCGGCATTTGCTCTTTGAGCTGATTAAGTTTAGTCTGGACGTCGTGGCCAATTAGGACAATATTTTTATTATCGGAAAAAAATGCGCTCAGCAAGATGGCGTTATGTCCGTTTTCTCTAATCCGGGTCGTGGAATCTGCCAATTCCCAAGATACTTTAGCGATATCTTTTAAATGCAGGATAGCTCCGGTATTTCTAGAAACGGAAACGACGCAATTTTCAATATCCTGGAGAGAGTCGAAACTGCCTGGGATGCTGACATTTATTTTGGTCGTTCCATTACTCAGTGAGCCCGCAGGAATATCCACATTTTGGATTTTCAAGGCATTGACGATGTCCTCCAAGGATAGAGCATATTGGTTCATCCGGGCAGTATTGACTTCAACTTGGGCTTCCTTTTCTTGTACCCCGCTCACTTTAAAGCGAGATATGCCGTCGACTTTGCTTAATTCATTTTTATACTGATCGGCGAAGTCGGAAAGCTGTTCATAAGAATACTCATCGCCGGAAAGGCTGAGGATCATGCCGGGAGTATCCGCTAATTCGGTATCAATCTCAATCTTTTGGCATTCTGAGGGCAGACTGCTTTGGAGATCGTTCATATAGCGCCGCAGATCGGTCCAAGCTTTATCGACATCGGCATCATTTTGCAGTTCTAAAACAACTATAGAAATACTGTTTCGGGAATATGAGGTGGAAGTTTTGTAGCCTGTGACTTCGATGGTTTTATCTTCGATAACTTTGGTAACTAATTTTTCCACATCCGCGGGTTCGGCTCCAGGATAGATGGTCTTAATGATGGCAAAAGGAGCATTCACATTTGGGCTTTCCTGTTTGGGTATAACATAGTAACTGTAAAGTCCGAGCAAGATTGCGATGAAAGTGAAGAAAAGGGTAAAACGGCGATTATGGATGACTTGATAAATTAGACCTTTTTTCATCATTGTCCTCCTGCTGTCGGAGCGATAGTCACTTTCATGCCCTCACTTAATTCTTTCATACCGGAGGTTACCAATATGTCTCCCGAATTAAGCCCTTCGACCCGGACATTAAAGCCCTGAGTGTTTTTAAGGCTAATATTCTTTTTGACAGCTCGGTCGGTTTGGACAAGGAAAACATAATCTTCTCCATCATTCATCACGGCAGAGATAGGGATCCAGATGCCTTTCTCTGCGCCGGAAGCCAGGGAAACACTCGCAGTGGCACCAATAAAATAGGCTTCAGGCGGAATTTCTTTCGTCAATTTAATCTCAGTATTATAAGTGCGGGTTTCTGTATCCGGTACTTGATCGATGCGGGTTACTTCTCCCTCTCCGGTAAAGTCACCGACTTTGACCACAGCTTTTGTCCCTGGCTTAACCTTCGCGGCATCGGTCTGACCGAGTCCGACATCAATCACCTGTTCTTGGTTACGGACAACAATGACGGGATATCCGGCGGCTAAGTTTTCCCCTTCCTTATAGAGGATATCTGTCACATAACCGGCCATATCAGAATAAAGTTCGGTATCAGCCAAAGCATTTTGTTTGGCTTCTAGATCCACTTGAGCTCTCTGGTAATTAGACCCTTTAACATCCATGTCTAATTTAGCCTTGTCCAGATCAGTCTGGGCCATGGCTCCACCCTTGATGAGTTCCTGGTATTTGGTATATTGAGTTTGGGCATCCTGATAGACTTGCTCAGCCTGTGTAAGGTTGAGCTGCGAATTGCGAAGGGCAAGGGATAGATCAATCTGATCCAGGTCGGCGAGCAGTTCTCCCTGATGAATAGCCTCCCCTTTATGTACATTCAGGTGGGCCAGTTTCCCTGGGACCTTAAAACTGTATTTCTTTAATTCACCAGAACCGATGATGCCTAAATACTCCAATTGGACTGACTGGGACTGCTCTGTTATAGACGAAACCGTGACTGGTTTAGCAACCTCCATCGGGGTGGTGACTGTCGGTTGGGAACTGCAGCCGATTAAAAAGGCGGGAAGCAGAAGTAAGGTTATTAAGGCACCAGACACCTGTTTGATTTTGATCATTCTCTAAAATACCTCCTCAACGTTTTAGGATGCCGTAAAACAAGAGCTTTTTCATCTGTTCTAGAAGTTGATTAATGGTGATGTCATTGGCATTTAAAAATTGGTCTTCCGAGGGTGACAGAACCGTCTTAGTAAACGTCAGCAGCATGATGGCCGGGTCAAGGTCATCCCGGATATCCCCTCTGGCTATGCCCTCCTCTAAAACGGTCATAGCTATCTGTTCTCGGAAACGGCGGATTTCTGCAATCGTCTCCTGTTCAGAGGGAAAAAAACGTTGCAGCTCATTGACAACGCGGAAGGGAATTCCCGGAAAGGAATAAACATACAAAATGGCATTGAGCTTTTCAAACCAGGTGGAGCAACGATCGATTTCTTGCAACACACGTTGTTTTTCGATTTCAGCTGCCCTTTGTACGATTTCTGAGATCAGTTCGTTTTTGGAGGCAAAATACTTATAGAGAGTTTTTTTACTCATGCTCAGTTCACCGGTGATGTCATCCAAGGTGAACCCTCTTAATCCATATTGTTTAATAAACTCAGTAGCAACCTCAATAATTCTCTCGCGCATGGTGAACCTCCTGAATTTCCCATATTTATACTTTGATTCTTCATAAATGGCAAACTTAGAAAACCTTTTACATTCTTCTCATTTAGTCCCCCTCTGGGGACTTCTTAGACAGTTGGAATAACACTTGTAGGTCTGGGATAGTTAACGGATTCACAGGAAACTATATCAGTATCCAGAGTTTACTACTAATTATTTATGAGATCAAGAGGCTGGGCCAAGTTTATTTAAATGCACTACTTCATAATTCACATGCATGGTACATCAGTGAACTCGTTCAGCTAAAGCTGAAAATCGAGACTTCAGTGGTGGAGTCTACCTCCTTCGTGCCAAGTGTTCCTATTGGGAAAGGCACTCGGCGATACTCTCCTCTGGAGACTATCGTCACCGAAGTAGTATAAGGAACACCCACTTGAAGAGTGGGAGTCTCGGAATTAATAAAAGGCACCGGACTAATATCCGGTACCTTTTATTGATGTATCTTCATAGTACTAAGGGCTTAGAATGAACGCTAACTATCAATTGCCCCCGTAAAAAGTCCAGTCCCTCAACGTTCTTTGCAATACTCAATCCCAATGAAATTTTCCGACCACTGCCAAGACTTTACTTTTATAAAACCTGTTTCAAGTGCCCAATCATCCAACTGTTGAATGGACAATCGGTGGTCAAGGGGTGGCCCCATTTTCGTAGAAGCTTTGGCCCACTCGATCACCACCAATCTGCCCTCCATTTGAAGAATTCTATTTAATTCACGAAAAAATTCAATGGGTTGATCCACTTCGTGTAAAACAAGCGAAGTTAAAACTCCGTCTATCAAATGATTGGGTAAAGGAAAGCGGCTTTCTTCGGATTGAAGGACCTCTACATTATGAATTTCGAGTTGATTAAGACTTTCACTGAGATCACTAAGCATTTCAGAACGAATGTCGAGTGCGTACACTTGCTTCACCTCATTAGCAAGCGGTATCGTGAAAAAACCTGTGCCACAACCAATGTCTGCCCATACATCGTGTGATCCAAGTCCAATGTCCATTAAAACCTGAGTAGGCGGCAATATAGCCTGACGTTGCTTGCTATTAAGCTTTTTACGATTTTCAGGATCAAATTTGTGTACTGTCACAGTGCCCTCCTCAAAAACTATTTACTTTGATCAATAATTGATATAAGGACCTTTTCAACATCTTCAGCAAAGCTTCTGAGTTCCTGTTTATTAAAAATGGTTGCTAAGCTAGTCGGTCGGATTGTGCTTATTATTATTTTCCCCTCTTCAGAGTAAACATTAATTTTACAAGGCATTAAGAGACTTACAACTAAATCTATTTCCAATGCATTCGATGCAAACTTGGCATTACATACTTCTAATATCTTTAAAGGTTGAATTTTAAAGTTTTTCTCTGCAAGAGTTTCCTGGACATCGTGTACATACAATACTCGAAATCCATTTGCCTCAGTCTGTTCTCCAACTGATTTCACCGCTTCTTCAAACGATTTAGTCGTAGTTACTGAATAAATTGGTTCCATAATACACCATACACCTTTCATTAAGTAGATAACCTAATATTGATCGTTATAAACCCTTCAATCATGCGAATGTCAAGAAAATAGTGAGCCACTCGCCAGAAAAAAGTTGATCCACTAACGCCAGTAAAATAGTGAGCCATGTTGGTGAAAACGCTGGAAGAATATTGAGCCACTTATTGGTATAGATATGCGCCTGTAAAATCGGAAGGAGGGCGTAGCCCGAATGGAGATTTTACAGGCGCGCACGGCAAGGTTCCATCACTTAAGTTGCTCTTGCTAGTGTCTGTTCTAATCGATAGGAATCCTTCACATTCATATTCAATACGTGCGATCGGAACGTTACTCTGTCAATTAAGGCTGCAACCATG
>NZ_FQXJ01000042.1 GCF_900129935.1 Desulfosporosinus lacus DSM 15449
TCTTTATGTGTCATCCTTGCCACTTTATCTGGGGCGTCTTAAATTCGTCGGCGCCGACGAATTTGGAGAGTCGGGGTTCCACCCGTTCGGATCCACATTGCTGGAGTTTGCGTCACGAGTCGCAATGTGGCGAAAGGCTCGTCCGCCTTTCGTCACACTGCAGGAGAATGCGTTATGAGTCGCAGTGTGGCGAAAAGCTCCCCTTCGCCCGAAGTGTTTCTTTGTGGTGGGTGGCTCGGCGATACTGTCCACCGGACACTATCGTGCTTTTCGTATATCGAACACGGAAGTTAAGAATCCACACTGCAGGAGAGCGCGTTACAAGTCGCAGTGTGGCGAAAGGCTTTCCTTCGCCACGAAGTGTTTCTTTGTGGTGGGTGGCTCGGCGATACTCATCCTACGCCGATTAGTATTCTTTGGGGATCGCGGCTTCGGCGAAACCCTCCACTGGAGGCTTTCGTCACCGGACACTATCGTGCCTTTCGTTCCAAGGGCAAGATACATTTTAACAATAAGGTTGCTTGTAAAGATCCTTTTTTTTCAATCCACTTTTTCGAGCCATTGTAACCCAGCTTCTGTTGCCAAAGAACATGAAGAGTTGTCTGGAAAATGTGAAATTGAGGCCAATATAGATATTATCCGTCCTTGTAACGTGCTCATGGTGCAGAGTTTCTGCAATTGTTGAAAAAGCATTATTGAGCTTTTGGATAGATTTTTTCATAAAAGGTGCATCCTCAGCGGCAAACATCATGGGGCCTGCTCCGATCAGCAGGCCGAAACAAAATTCGGCATTGATATGTTGACTGAAACTCTTGATTACTCTGACAGCCTCAAGGTTCAACTCTGGTTCGGGAAACCCGCAGTTAATAATAGCATACACTTTGACTATGTTTCTTACCCCTTTGTTTTCAGTATAATAACAATAGTAATCTTGTAAGAACCGTGTTAAAATACCCGGCAGACAAAAAAAGTAGAGAGGAAATGAAATAATAATAACGTCAGCCTTGGAAAGTGTTTCGAAAGCCTCAAGCAATTGATGGTGTGAAATGCATTGTCTGACGTCTATAAATGTTTTATTGAAGGCATTTGCGTCAATTAGGTTGCCAGCCATCTCTAAGAGTTTCTTAGAGACAGATTCATCTTTGATCTTAGGACTGGCACTGATTAAAACGATATTTTTCATAATAGATTATCCACCCTTCCAAGCTCCATTTTAGTCAATGCCTCAATCATGGTTTCAGGTGTTTCATCGTAGATGATAACCTCAATATTTCTGCGATGTTTTTTTGTAATATCAATAAAAAGCTGTTTATCATCTTCGGAAATCATGTCACCGTAGCCAATAATAACTGACTTAGGGTATGTGTCATACCTGGGCGGATGCATCGTTGATCCATCTGGTCTTATTTCGAAAAACGGCAACATATTGGGCAAGTATCTGTCGATAACATTTTTAATATTTGCACTGAACTGTCCAAAGATTATGGGGTTTAGATAAATGACCACGTCGCTGGTCATAACGTTTCGGTTGATTTGGGCCATTTTGTCGTTGATAACACATTCCCCAGGTTTTTTGATCCAACAACCAAAGCAACCCATGCAAAAGGCTAGGTCATCCGTTCCAACCTCGAATATCTTGATTACCAAACCCTGGGTATTCAGAAAATTTTCCAGGAGACTTTTCAGATTCTGATAGGTTTTAGTTTGAAACTCCTTATCCGAAATCAATAGGGCTTTCATTTTACTCACTCCTCAATCCCAACAATGTTTACGTTGTCAACATTACAATAACACAGTATGTTACCGCTGTAAACATACTAGTGTTTTGTGGTATAATAATATAATGTTTTTGGAGAGGAAGTATAACCCCTTGGTAAATGAGAGTTATCATCACGAAAATTTAAAATCGGAATTGATTAAGAATGGTTTAAAGCTTTTGGATGAAGAAGGATATGAAAACTTTTCAATGCGCAAAGTGGCAAAAGCTTGCGGTGTGAGTCATACTGCGCCGTACAGGCATTTTAGAAACAAGGATGATTTGATCATTGCGATTACACTTAAGGCTGAGCATAAGTTTAACTCGAGCCTTCAGGAAGCAATTAATAGATATCCTAATGACATTAAAAGCCAAATCAAAGAAATGGGTTATACCTATGTTAAGTTTTTTGTTGAAAACCCGGAATATTTACGGTTGCTGTTTAGAAGCGACTTAAAAAAACATTTGAATAATGAAAATTGCGAAATCCTTAAAGATAAGGTGCAGCCTTTCGGGACATTCTATAATACAATTGTGCGCTACCAATCGGAAAATCAAAGCAATGATGCAGGCAGTATTACTGACTTAAATGCGTTAGTATTGGCCTGTTGGGGTTTGGTACACGGTATTGCGGTCTTAATTTCTACAAAGGATTTTGTCTATGAAGGCGATTATCTAGAACTTACCCGAAAAATACTTTGGAGCGAAACATTTTTATAATTATAGAACTGTCTCTCTTCGAGCCATGGTAAGCGTGCAAGTTCAACAAACGCGATCGCCTGGCCTGAAGACTTGGGCGCGTGCAGTTTTCTCTAAAGGCATCAACTAAATCTGTGAGGAGAAACCAATTGATTAAAATTACTGGCTTAAAAGTAGTGCTTACGTATGATTTAAAAATTTTGGAAGACATTGTGGCAACAAGGTTGAATATTGAGCATAGCCGTATAGAGCGCATCAGTATTGCAAAACGAACGGTAAATGCTCGCAACAAACAGGACATTTATTTTGACATGACCGTTGTCGTATGTGTTTCAGGAGACGAAAACGAAGTAATTTCAATGAACAAGGACAAATTTATCTCCAAAGAAATCGAGTTGAATTATACCGTTCCAAAGGATAGAAAACTTAAAGAGCGTCCTGTAGTTGTCGGTTGCGGCCCGGCAGGGATGTTCGCAGCATTGATTCTGGCCCAAGCAGGAGCAAGACCCATTCTGCTAGAGCGGGGACTCGACGTAGATAGCCGCAAGAGAAAGGTTTTAAAGTTTTGGAGGACCGGTATTCTTGATACCCAAACTAATGTGCAGTTCGGTGAGGGAGGGGCAGGTGCCTTTTCAGACGGTAAGTTGAAAATCGGACAGAAAAATCCACGTAAGATGAAGGTGCTCAGCGAACTTGTGCAGGCCGGTGCACCGCCTGAAATTATGTATTTAAGCAAGCCGCATATCGGTACTGACCGTTTGAACGAAACTGTTAAGGGAATTAGGGAGCAAGTGATACGCCTGGGGGGCGAGGTGCGCTTTAATGCAACCGTAAAAGAAATACTGTTCAAGGATGCACAGGTAACAGGTGTGCGTTTTGAAGAAGAGGGTAATATAGCCGAAGTTTCTACAGACAATGTTGTTCTGGCCATCGGACATAGCGCACGTGATACATTTGAGAGCTTGCTGAATAGCGGTGTTTATATGGAACAAAAATCCTTTGCCGTGGGAGTACGTGTTGAACATTCCCAAGAGATGATAGATAAAATTCAGTACGGCGACTTCGCCGGACGCCCTGAGCTTGGCGCAGCTGATTACAAAATGGTAGTGCATCTGCAAAACGGAAGGGGCGTATATACTTTCTGCATGTGCCCAGGGGGGACTGTAGTTGCGGCGACTTCAGAGGAAAATGGTCTGACAACGAATGGAATGAGCGAATTCGCCCGGGACGGTAGAAATGCCAATACCGCGCTCTTGGTAACCGTCGAGAAGGAAGATTTCGGGAGTGAACATCCACTTGCCGGTTGCGCTTTTCAGCGCAGGATAGAGGGAGCAGCATTTACAGCGGGCGGCGGAGGGTATAAAGCTCCGGTACAAAGGTTGGAAGATTTTCTCCAAAAGCGCAAAACAACAGCATTCGGAGATGTACTCCCTACCTATTTGCCCGGGACTGAGTTCGCCGTGCTTGATTCCTTTTTGCCGGAATATATCACAGATTCCCTGCGTCATGGTATCTTAGAGATGGGAGCTTGGATGCCTGGCTTTGCCTATCCGGATGCATTGCTGACGGGGGCCGAAACTCGCAGCTCTTCCCCCGTGCGCATAACAAGGGGGGAGAGCTTAGAAGCCATTGGCATTAAAGGTCTTTACCCCTGCGGAGAGGGAGCAGGATATTCTGGAGGGATCATATCGGCTGCGGTGGACGGAGTGCTTTGCGCGGAACAAATACTGGGCAGTTAATTCTCTTCCTCATGCATTAACAACGTGTGGGTGGATGTGGCTCGTCGATTACTCATCCTGCGGCGGCGCTAAAGTACGTCACTGGAGACTGTCATATGTGACACAATGCTGGCTAAAGCAAAAAAACTATCTCTAACGAGGTAGTTTTTTTGCTTTAGCGATACTTTGTATTGAAGTTCCTGGGCCGCATCCTTTCGATGGTAAGCGTTTAAACAACAACTGGTGTATTGATAAAAAGTGAAACCCCTTTATTAAGTTAATTATTGACAACATTAATGAATAAAAAATTATTAAAATATTTCCAATATAATGATTGATTCATACACTTACCTAGAAATGAGGGAATGATAAGAGGATTATTAGTTATAATAAACAAAGTTGCGGGTAAACGGAGGTGGATAGTATGACAGTTGCTTCTCAAGTTAAACAAACTCTAGCAAGTTTGAAAGGGGCACGTGGAACTTTAAGAGTGTATAGTACCCAAACGAGAGAGGAAGAAGCAAGGTCTATGTATACAGATGCAATCGTAGTAACCAGTTCAATCATTGCGGATCTGGAAAGCAGATTGCAGACTCTTGAACTTGAAGAGCCCCAATATAAAGGAAACTAAAAAGGTAGGTATACTAAATGAACGAATTGACACAGATAATATCGAAGTCAATCGCTTTGTTTTTTTTGGTTTGGGCGGCAGTTAGGCTAATGGGTAAAAGAAATATGAGCCAGATTAATCCTTTTAGCTTTATTAGCTATATTGTAATAGCCATCGTGGCGACTCTAATGTCAATAAATCTTATCAATCTATCCACTGGTTTTATCACATTACTCGTATGGGCTGCGTTTCCAATTGCTCTCGATTATCTCTCAATTAAAAGCAGACTAATGCATCAGTTAATCAATGGAAAAGAAGCCGTGTTAATAAAGCATGGCAAGATAATGGAAGAAAATCTCATGCGTGTCCGAATGACGGGAGAAGACCTTTTAGCGCAACTTCGTTCTAAAAACGCTTTTAATATGGCGGATGTAGAATTTGCGGTAATGGAGACCAATGGTACTATAAATCCTTACTTTAAATCAGACAAAAAACCAGTTACAATGCACGACCTCGAAAAAATGTCCGTTCCCCAAGCTGAGCCTCAGACTGTGGTTTTAGATGGAAATATGTTGGAAGAACCTCTGGCGTCCTTAGGTCTTAACCCGCAGTGGCTGAGTACTGAACTTGATAAAATGGGAGTTTCCCTAGAGAACGTATTTCTCGGACAAGTTGACTCATCAGGCGATTTATATGTAGATCTCTTTGACGATGCAGTGGAACTCCCTCAACCGAAGGTTAAAGAAATGCTCTATGCTGCCTTTGAAAAAGCCCAGGCTGATCTATTAACTTTTAACCTCCAAACTGAAGATAAGAACGCTAAGGAAATGTACTCCAAAAACTACCAAGTACTTGAAGATCTTCTTAATAAATTACGTCCTTACTTATTGCATTAAGAGGTGCTGTATGTCAATTAAAAAGAAGAAAAAGCTTACACCTGTCCAGCAAGAATACCAGAAATTTGCCCAAGAAAGAGAGCCTAAACGACCGATTCTTTTTAACTGTGTTAAGGCATTTTTCGTAGGGGGGTTTATTTGTACTCTAGGTCAAGGGATACAAATGTTCTTTATCAAGTATTTCCATTTTTCTCAAGAAGCTGCGGCAAATCCTACGGTGGCCGTAATCATTATCATTACGGTCTTGCTAACAGGCTTCGGTGTTTTTGATCATATTGCCCAATTTGCCGGGGCAGGCACTGTTATTCCAATTACGGGTTTTGCCAATACTATGGCTTCAGCTGCTATCGAACATCGAACCGAAGGTTTTGTTCTGGGAGTAGGGGGTAATATGTTTAAACTTTCAGGCCCGGTCATCGTTTATGGCGTCTTCTCTGCCTTTGTCGTTTCTTTATTGGTTATAAGTTTAAGAGCATTGGGTGTGATGTAAATGTTAAAAGGTCATCAAACATGGGTTTTTGAGACAAAGCCAACGATTATTGCTTCAGCCGCGGTAGGCGGACCCTATGAAGCAAAAGGTCCCCTGGCTTCTGATTTTGACCTCCTTCATGGGGATATCCGCCTTGGCCAAGACAGCTTTGAAAAGGCAGAACAAAAGCTTCAAGAACAAGCCTGTGAGACAGCCATCAAAAAGGCCAATATGAAAAAGGAAGATGTTCAATTTTTACTGAGTGGAGATTTGATCAACCAGATAGTTCCCAGCAGTTTTTCTGCTCGTACTTTATCTGTTCCTTTTTTAGGGCTTTATGGTGCTTGTTCAACTTCCATGCAAGGTTTGTCCCTGGCTTCGCTTCTCGTGGATAGTAAATTTGCTAAGAATGCTTTAGTCTGCGTTTCAAGTCATAATGCAGCTTCGGAAAAACAATACCGATATCCCACAGAGTATGGTTCCCAAAAACCGCCCACAGCCCAATGGACAGTAACGGGGTCTGGTGCCGCTCTAGTTTCTGACCAAGGAGAGGGGCCTAAAGTAACTGCATCGACCATAGGGCGTGTGATAGATATGGGCCTTTCTGATCCTTTCAATATGGGTGCAGCAATGGCTCCTGCAGCGGTAGATACCCTTGAGGCACACTTTAGGGACTTGGATCGAGACCCTAGTTACTATGATCTAATTGCCACAGGTGACCTTGGAAGAGTGGGACACAGAATTGCAGGTGACTTGTTAAAGAAGCATGGTCTCAACATACCGGAAGAGATCTTTACAGATTGCGGCATCTTGATTTACCACAAAGATCAACCGGTTGTTATGGCTGGAGGAAGTGGATGTGGGTGTGCTGCAGTAACGACCTTTGGGCACTTCCTTAATCGCATGCGTAAGGGAGAGCTAAGGAAGATATTAGTCATTGCAACAGGTGCTTTGCTTTCTCCGATGTCCTACCAACAGAAAGAAAGTATCCCTGCTGTTGCCCACGCTGTATGCATCGAGATCTAAAGGAGATGGTTTAAATGGAAAAATTTTTATGGGCTTTTATTGTGGGCGGAATTATTTGTGTCATTGGACAGTTAATGCTCGACGGATTAAAGCTAACTCCGGCCCATACTACCAGCACATTAGTCGTTGTGGGAGCGATACTTGGAGGTCTGGGTCTTTATGAACCACTGGTGAAATTTGCGGGTGCTGGAGCAACTGTACCTATCAGCAGTTTTGGCAATTCTCTGGTAAAGGGTGCTTTAAAAGAATATGAATCCTCCGGTATTATCGGGGTCCTAACCGGTATTTTTCAGATAACCAGTGCCGGTATATCTGCTGCCATCATTTTTAGTTTCATGGGGGCGCTGATATTTAAACCAAAAGGTTAAAATCCTTGATGAAGATGAAAGGAGGTGAAAATATGACTGTTGGAACACAAATGCAACAAGCTATCGCTACAGTTCAAAACGCAGCTGCCACTATGAAGACATTCTCTTTAGAAACTCAGGATCAACAAGCTAAAAAAACATTTGAACAACTTGCCCAAACCTTTGATTCAGCTCTTAATGAGTTAAAAGGCAGAGAGCAATACATTCAAAATCAGGAACCTCAGTATAAACAATAAGAAATATACTATTTTGGAGAGCAGTATAACTTTTTTCTGCTTGAAAAAGCGATAGCTAGCCTTATTAGTTTATCTCGTAAAATAATAGCAAACTCGAGTTGTTATGATCATCAGGTTCAGAGTGGAAAAGGTGAAACACTAGTTTATATTGACGACAAAAAGATAATCTGAGTTATATGCTCCTCCGTTGGTATTAGGTTTAAAATTTGAAACCTAATACCAACGGGGGAGCATTTTCATGTTTCAAAAAGAATGGTGATCATCTTTTTGAGCTTCCATGTTTAAAGTGGTAGAACTTGTTAATATCAGAATAAGGGTATTGAGAATATATTGAAAAAATTGTAAGATTAATTTGAATTAAATGAAGGAGTAGATATGATGATAATTGAAACTGTTCTGGATATTATCGGGAATACACCAATGGTTAGTCTGAAAAAACTTACTGCGCTAAACATCTTCGCTAAGGCAGAATATCTAAACCCTGGTGGAAGTATTAAAGACAGAGTTGCCAAACATATGATTGAACAGGCGGAAACTAGAGGGGTTTTGAAGTCCGGTATGACAATAATGGAACCTACTTCAGGTAATACGGGGATAGGCATTGCTTTAGTCGGTGTCCAAAAAGGATATAAAGTAGTTATTGTTATGCCGGAAAATATGAGCGATGAAAGAAAAAAGATTATATTGGCATTAGGTGCAGAGCTAATCTTGACTAAAGCCGAAGAAAGTATTGGGGGATCAGTTTTGGAAGTTGAACGGCAAAAAGCAAATGATCCCAGAATTTTTGTTCCTCAGCAGTTTGAAAATCCCGATAACCCTCAAATTCATTATCTCACGACAGCTTCGGAAATCTGGGAACAAATGGAGGGCAAAGTAGACGTCTTTGTTTCTGGGCTGGGTAGCGGAGGAACTCTGGCAGGAGTGGGAAGATTTATTAAAGAAAGAAATCCAAAGGCTAAAATAATTGCAGTAGAACCTAAAAATGTTTCTGCACTACTGGGTCATGAGCCGGGATTACATAAGATTCAAGGAATTGGTGACGGTTTCATCCCAAAAGTGCTCGATGTAAATCTCATTGATGAAGTAATCGAAGTTACAGACGATGACGCGATTAGTACCGCTAGAGACCTGGCCAGAGTTCAAGGTATTCTGGTAGGGACTTCTTCAGGCGCAAATGTTTGGGCTTCTATCAAAATGGCTCAAAAGCTTGGCGCGGATAAGACAATAGTGACTGTTTTGCCTGACCGAGTTGAAAGATATTTTAGTACCTCGCTGATATAAAATCCTTGAAGAATCTTTATTCCGTTTAGAATCTTATGAATGAATCGAAAGCCGGGAATTAAATTAGCTCCAATTCCCGGCCTTTAGTTCCCTTTGACAAGAACATATGTTTCATATTATAGTATTATTGTCAGGGGGTGTTGATCATAGATGTCTATAATAAGCTTACAATCTTGTCTGATTCAGCTAAATATGATGTGGCTTGCACCTCTAGCGGTGTTGATAGGAAAGGAAAATTTGGCAGTATCGGAAGTGCTGCCAAAGCGGGTATTTGTCACAGCTTTTCTGCTGATGGACGGTGTATATCTTTATTGAAAGTACTCATGACCAATGTCTGTATCTTTGATTGTAAATACTGTGTCAATCGCGTGTCAAATGATATTGTAAGAGTGGCATTTACACCTCATGAACTAGCAGAACTTACGATTAACTTCTACCGCAGAAATTACATTGAGGGACTATTTCTAAGCTCTGGAGTGATTAAAAATCCCAATCATACGACGGAACAATTAATAAAGGCCCTTGAATTATTGCGCAGTGTTTACCACTTTAACGGATATATTCATGTCAAGGCTATTCCTGGGGCAGATAGCGAGCTTATAACACGCTTAGGACTTTTAGCCGATCGGATGAGTATTAACATTGAGTTGCCTTCTCAGGAGAGTTTGACGCTGTTAGCTCCTAACAAGACTAAGGAGTCAATTCTGCGTCCGATGGGACTGATTACTGCTAAGATCCAGGAAAACTGTACTGATCTTGTGAAATACCGACATGCTTCTAAATTTGTGCCCGCTGGTCAGAGTACACAGCTTATCGTGGGGGCAACTCCCGATACTGACCATAAAATATTAACACTCACCGAAGGGTTGTACAAAAAATACCATCTTAAAAGGGTTTTTTTCTCTGCTTACATGCCAGTCGCAGAGAATTCCTTATTGCCTTCTATGGATACAAAACCTCCTCTCCTGCGAGAGCATCGGCTTTACCAAGCTGATTGGCTGCTGCGGTTCTACGGTTTTGAAGCTAAAGAACTGCTTGATGAGCAAAATCCCAATTTCAATTTACAAGTAGATCCCAAGTGCAATTGGGCTCTCAACCATTTGGAGAAATTTCCGTTAGAGATTAATAAAGCACCTTTTGAGATGCTGTTACGAGTACCGGGAATTGGCGTGACCAGTGCCCAGCGAATTCTTATGGCCAGGAGAAATAGTCCCATTGATTTTTCGGGTCTTAAAAAGATTGGTGTTGTACTAAAACGTGCGCAGTATTTTATAACCTGTAAGGGAAAGATTATGGACGGGCTGAAAGTGACTTCTGATGGAACTATTCGAGCGTTGATGGCCGATCAGTATAAGCTCCCGTCACCATACCCTGAGCAACTATCATTTTTCACCGAACCCTTCATTACCAGGGAGGATGTGCAACAATGCTTGACGGGACAGATTTAATCTATGCTTATGACGGTAGCTTTGAGGGACTAATGTGTTGCGTCTTTGAAAGCTATCAGCGAAAGGAAATTCCCAACATTATTCGACCTCCTAGTGTTCAAGAGACTCTTTTTGATACGGCGAAACGGATTGAAACAGACGGACAGAAGGCAGACCGGGTTTATAACTCGATTCCTATGAAGATATCTCCTCAAGCCCAGGAGTTCGTGAAACTGGGTTTTTTAACATGTGATCCCCACAAAGAAATGCTAATCTTTCACTTCTTGCGTTTGGGGTTTAAGCATGGAGGCAAGGTTATGATGATGCTCACCGATGATACGGTTTGTTCCCTCCAAAAAGCAGTACGCCACTTGACGTCAGAATCTCATAAGTTCAAAGGCTTTGTGCGCTTTTCCGTCTACGGTGAAGTACTTATAGCGGTAATTGAACCCAAAAACTATGTTCTTCCCCTTTTGTCACCGCATTTCTGTGATCGTTACCGTAACGAAAGGTTTATGATTTATGATAAAACCCATGGTATGGCCTTGATTTTTCAATCACAAAAAGCAGAGCTGATTTTTGTCGAAGAGTTAACGTTGCCGGATGTTGATTCGGCAGAGCTTGAATACCGCCGTTTATGGAAACAATTCTACAAAACGATTGCTATAGAAGGCAGGAATAACCCCCGGTGTCGAATGACTTTTATGCCAAAACGTTATTGGAGTCAAATGACCGAATTTGACGAAATAATTGGGCCAACACAATGGCAAACTTCACTTTGCACTCCGGATGCTCAAGCTACCTATAAAATAAGCCCAGATTATAAGGTGCCAACAAAAGATTAATTTCATGTTTTAACCGCGACAAAAAGAACACCTTGCACGTTATTATGTGTTAAGGTTTTTTTGTTGCCAAGAATCTTTGAAGTTGAGGGGATAAGTGAAAAAATTGGCAAATTAATTCCTGAGCAAAACAAGGAATTTAACGAGTTTTGGCGAAATTATAAACTAAAGTATTTTTAAGGGGTTTAAGTTAAATGAAAAGGATAAACTCTCTGCATAAAACAACCTTAATCAGCATAATTGGAGTCTTCCTGTTAGTTGCGTCTTCGATGCCTGCGCGGGCGGACAACTTACAGCAACAATTAAATCAATCTCAACAACAAGCTAATCAGCTAAATGGGGTCTTGAAGGCTCAACAAGAAAAAGTTGCCGGTGCAACGACAGAGGTTATGGCCTTAAAACAATCCGTTGAAGTTTTAAATGACAGTATTGATCGGGAACAAGCAAAACTCACGGAGGAACAAAAGAATCTTAAGGATCTGGAAGCTCAACAAAAAAAGTTAGAAACTAAACGTCAGGAACACATTAAAGCTTTGGGACAAGTCTTAAGAAGCAACTATGAAGATGGTATGACTACATATCTGGCTGTCTTGTTTGAAGCCACCAGTTTATCGGATTTTATCGATCGGGCAGACAAGATTCAGATGATTGTCAGTAATCACGGTAAGCTTCAAGAGGAAATTATTAAGTTGAAAGAGTCCATGAATAGTCAAATGGGACTAATCGAAGAAAAAAAGGTAGCCATTCAGGCTTCAATCCAGGGTAAGACTGAAACACAGCAGGCTGTACAACAAGTTCTATCTAAGCAGCAAGCGGTACTTGATCAATTGAGCAAAGAAGAAAAAGTAGCCCTTAATGCTTCCTTATCGGCTAAAGCAAAGGTTAACCGAATACAACAATTAATTGAACAGGAAAAACTTGAAGCTGAATATGCAGAAAAAGAGAAGAACTCCCCGGGAACATCATCGGGCGGAGGGGGAGTCGCTGGTACTGTCACTGTTTCGGGCGGAGCAAAACAAGTACTAAACTATGCTTCTCAATTTTTAGGAATAAAGTATGTTTGGGGCGGAACGACCCCCTCACCGGGTTTTGATTGTTCGGGATATGTGCAATATGTATACCGTAATAGTGGCATATCGCTGAGTAGAACTTCAGAACAACAGTTTAAAAATGGAGTTTCGATTTCGCGATCAGATCTAAAACCAGGCGACTTAGTGTTTTTTGCCACATACTCTTCGGGAGCTTCCCACGTTGGAATTTACGTTGGAAATAACACGATGATACATTCGTCTTCAGGCGGGGTTTCCTACGATGACATGACTAGTTCTTATTGGGCAAAACGTTATCTTGGAGCTCGGCGTGTTATCGCTCCTTAACAATTAAATCAACTTTGGAAGTTTATATTTGAATGGGCTCAACTTATAGTACTTGAAAGGAAGGCGTTTCCTGCGTGATATTGTATCAGCAGGATCGCTTTCTTTTTATCTTGAATTAGAGAGATAACTATAAAAACAAGGCACTCTTCTCTATAGGAAAGAATAATTGTCGTTACTTGAAAGTATTCATTCGAGTAATTGTATTGTATTGATTGGATTCGAAGATAATATTTATATTTAAGTAATCACTCAGATGTTTTGTGTTAATTTTAGTTTAACCTGTATTTGTTATAAGGGTTAATTGACGTTCCGATTTTATGATATAATTAAGCAGTTTATTATTAGATATATGGACAAATGGATTTAAATAGGGGGATAATTCTTGAAAGTACTTGCTATAAATCCGGGGTCAACATCCACGAAAATCGCAGTTTATGAGAATTATACTTGTCTTTGGAAATATGGAATTGACCACCTTGCCAGTGAGATCCAAACATTCTCACACGTAAGTGATCAATATGAATATCGAATTGAGCACATTTTAAAATTATTAAAAGAAAAAGGAAGTCCATTGGAATCCTTTGATGGAATAGTTGGCCGAGGAGGTATGCTGAACCCTCTTGTTGGAGGCACTTACTTAGTTGATCAATATCTTGTTGATAGCTTAAAAAATGCGACTAGTGGAGAGCATGCTTCTAATTTAGGGGGTATTATTGCTTTTCACTTAGGACAGAGGACTAATGTTCCTGTCTATATAGTAGATCCCGTTTCCGTTGATGAAATGGAACCGGTAGCCAGGCTTTCAGGATTTCCGGAGTTAGCTCGGTTAAGCCAATCTCATGCTTTAAACATGAAGGCCGTCGCTCGTAAGGCCGCTCGTATGCTGGGAAAAGCTTATCATGAGGTGAATCTGATTGTTGCCCATTTAGGCGGAGGAATTTCTGTATCACCCCATCGAAAAGGAAAAATGATTGATGTGAATAATGCCAATAATGAAGGACCGTATTCTGTTGAACGGTGTGGAACCTTGCCTTGTTCTCAACTAGTCAAACTATGCTATTCAGGAAAGTATTCGGAAAAGGAAATGAACACAAAAATCCTGAAAGAAGGCGGTTTGTTCGCCTATCTTGGGACAAAAGATGCTCGAGAAGCTGAGAAACGTATGGATGAAGGAGACTCCTATGCCAAGCTGGTATTAGAAGGCTTATGTTATCAAGTTGCTAAAGAAATCGGTGCAATGGCCACGGTGCTGGCGGGTGAGGTTGATCAAATCGTCTTAACTGGCGGGCTTGCTTATTCAGAGTTTATCACTCAAGAAATCATTCGAAGAGTATCCTTTATTTCCTCAGTTACAGTGATCCCTGGAGAAGAGGAAATGGAAGCCTTAGCTCTTGGTGCGTTGCGAGTCCTAAATGGCGAAGAACAAGCATTAACTTATAAATGAAACAAACTTCAGGCGGAGTTTAGCTGAACTTATCTAGGGACTTAGCGCCACTATCTCCCGAAGGTCATGGACGACCGAGTGTCGCTGTAGCCAAGGATAAACTATTAAAGGGTAATGAAAATGGGGTGTATAGAATGCGCTTTAGCGGGTTTGATGCTTTATCAGACAGAGCAAAGAGTTTAGGCAAGGCAAAGGTTGCCGTTGCTGCGGCCGCAGATAAAGAAGTCATGGAAGCTATCAAATTAGCGGTGAGAGAAGAACTAATTACCCCTGTTCTGATTGGCGATGTTGAACAAATCAAGCGACTGGCAGTTGAAATCAAATTCAGTTTGGAAAGTGTCGAGTTGATTGATGAGCCAAATGCATTGGAGGCGGCTAACAGGGCAGTTGACATCATTGTTGATGGAAAAGCACATTTCTTGATGAAGGGGCTTATCAACAGTTCGGATTTTTTACGCGCTGTGCTCCGCTCAGAACGAGGACTTCGAACTGGGCGTTTACTAAGTCACTTGGCAGCGTTTCAAGTTCCCGGGTTTTCACGGTTATTGTTTGTTACCGACGGAGGAATGAATATCGCGCCTAACTTAGCTCAGAAGAAGGAGATATTAGAAAATAGCCTATTATACTTGCAAGGTATTGGAATGGATTTGGTGAATGTAATTCTTTTGGCCGCTAATGAGATAGTGGATTCCAAAATGCCAGCGACAATGGATGCTCAGGCACTAGCTGAGATGAGTCGTGCAGGAGAATTTCCAGGAGCAGTTGTAGAAGGTCCGTTGGCTCTCGATGGAGCAGTAAGTGCAGTTGCCTTGAAACACAAAGGAATTAGCAGTCAGATTAATGGCGAGGTGGATTTGTTCTTGACTCCTACCATAGAAGTGGGAAATGTCTTAGGGAAATCGATGGTTTATTTTGCCGGGGCGACTATGGCAGGGATTATACTTGGAGCTCAGGTTCCTATTGTATTGACATCGAGGAGTGACACTCCAAGAAGCAAGTTTATGGCCTTGACTATGGCTGCTTTAAGCCGAACAATGCCCTAAATTGAACCTTTATCATGTTGAGATAATCTGGCCTCTTACATTTTTTTGTTATCTGAGTTAAAATGCTTACATGGACAAGGTTTAGTTAAATTTTGATCATTTCCACTAAGGGGGGAGACTAGAGAAGGCATGAAAACATTAATGACAGGCAATGAGGCAATTGCTCGGGGTGTCTACGAATATGGTGTCAGCGTTGCTGCAGCCTATCCTGGTACACCAAGCACGGAAATCCTCGAAAATATTGCAAAATACCCAGAAGTTTACAGTCAGTGGTCGCCAAATGAAAAAGTAGCGATGGAAGTAGGAATTGGGGCAGCTATTGCCGGCGCTCGCGCCATTGTTGCCATGAAGATGGTTGGTGTTAACGTAGCGGCCGATCCGCTTTTTACAGTGGCCTATACAGGAACACGCGCTGGCTTAGTCTTGGTATCAGCTGATGATCCTGGAATGCACTCCTCACAAAACGAGCAGGACAATAGACTATATGCGGCGTTTGCCAAGATACCTTTGCTGGAACCCTCCAACTCCCAGGAAGCTAAGGACATGGTTGGCTTAGCGATGGATATTTCTGAAGCCTTTGATACTCCGGTTATGATACGAATCACAACTCGCATAGCTCATTCCCAAAGTCTAGTAGAGCTGAAGGATCCTCTGGAACGACAGGTAAAAACCTTTGAACGGAACCCACGTAAATATGTCATGCTTCCGGCAAATGGACGGGCACGACGTTTAGTGGTCGAAGAAAGGATGCATAAACTAGCAGACTATAGCGAAACGGTGGCCGTCAATTATCTGGAAATGCAAGACCCGACTATTGGTATCATCACTTCGGGAATTGCTTATCAATATGTCAAAGAAGCTCTTCCCACGGCGTCCATCCTCAAATTAGGATTAACCAATCCCTTACCGTCAGGCTTAATCAAAGAGTTTGCTGCCAAGGTAGATAAGCTTTATGTTGTCGAGGAATTAGAACCTTATATGGAAAAGGAAGTCCGTCTTTTAGGAATCAATGTTATAGGGAAAGAACTCTTCCCTCCTTATGGTGAACTCTCCGTTCGTATGGTATCAGAAAAGATCAGCGGCCAACCCGGAATAACGGTGGCCCCTGCTTTTGACTCTCCGATTCGTCCGCCAGTCATGTGCCCCGGTTGCCCACACCGCGGAATGTTTTTTACCCTGAAACAACTTAAACTCATTGTTTCCGGTGACATAGGCTGTTACACTCTGGGAGCCATGGCTCCACTTGAAGCCATGGATACTACTATCTGCATGGGGGCTTCAATATCTGCAGGCCTGGGAATGATTAAGGCCCATCCGGAAATGGCAGAAAATATGGTCGCTGTAATTGGCGACTCAACCTTTCTGCACTCGGGCATTACCGGCCTAATGGATGTAGTTTATAATGGAGCAAATCTAACTACGATCATACTGGACAACTCTATCACCGCCATGACAGGACACCAAGAAAACCCTTCTACAGGCAAGACTCTCATGGGTCAGCCGGCTCCCCAAGTCGACTTTGTTGCCTTATGTAAAGCCTTGGGAGTAAAGCGAATTACTGAGGTTGATCCTTTTGACCTGGCAAAAGTTAAAGAGACTATTAAGACCGAAGTTGCCGTTCCCGAACCCTCAGTGATCATTGCCCGGCGTCCATGTGCCCTTATTATCAAAAATACTGAAAAACCACTCCAAGTCCAAGACTGCAACGGGTGTAAAATGTGCTTAAAGTTAGGCTGTCCAGCAATCTCCTTTGATCAGGAAAACAAAACTGCCCAAGTTGACCAAGCCCAATGTACAGGGTGTGGAGTGTGTATTAATGTCTGTAAATTTAATGCCTTGCGAAAGGCCGGTGATGATAATGCCTAAAATAATTAATGTATTACTCGTGGGAGTCGGTGGACAAGGAACAATTTTAGCCTCCAAAGTTTTAACTCATGTTGCTATTGCTGAGGGTTACGAAGTTAAAATGTCAGAGATCCACGGTATGGCCCAACGGGGTGGATCAGTAGTAACTCAAGTCCGAATGGGAGAAGGCGTTTACTCTCCGGTCATTGAACCTGGAGAAGCAGACTTTATCGTGGCCTTTGAGCAGTTAGAAGCTTATCGGTGGGCTCACTTCTTAAAAAAAGACGGCGTCATGATCGTTAATACTCAAAAAATTGTACCTTTAACAGTACTCATCGGAGCTGCAACTTACCCCGAAAATATCCTTGGTGACCTTAAAGAGCGAGTAGGCCGTTGTATCGGATTGGACGGATTAAAATTAGCTTTCGAAGCTGGCAATGCCAAAGCCACGAATGTTGTGCTGATGGGGGTCCTCTCTAAATACATGGATTTCCCAGAAGATTCTTGGAGAAATGCCCTTGTGGAAAGAATCCCAGCTAAGCTGCTGGAATTAAATCAGAAAGCTTTTGCTTTTGGGGTTGCCGAGGCAAAGTAGGAATTATTAAAAAGCTGGAACGCCGTTAGGTGGACCAGCTTTTTGATGTTTACTTCATTGTGTGTTGGTTCTTTGCTATAGTCTGATTCCATACCATTCTTGACAGAGGTTACCTTGAAATAAATTGTAGCCACCTTATCAATTTCTAAAAAAATAATAATAATTAAACCCTGTCCAATTAATCGGACAGGGTTTTACTTTCGTAGTTAAAGAGACTACACAAGGGAAGTTTAGTTGGGGTGATGTTACAACTAGTCGTTATTAACAATTAGAGGAAATAAAAAGCTTAGTAATATGCATTAAGTATGGGAAAGTTAAATAAACGAGGATCTAAAATACTAAGGAGGTAGCTTATGGAAAGGTCGAAATGTTAACAAAGGGAGAGGCTTCAATAAAAATTAGTGTTTTTGCAGAGATGTGGAAATGGTATGCATCTCTGCAAAAACACTAATAGAAAAGAGGGAACTTATGCAAACAAAACCTGTTGCCCAATTTAAGAACATTAAAAAGAGAATTGGCAGTAAACTTATCATTGATGACATATCCTTTGAGGTTAATGCGGGCGAGATCTTTGGCTTCTTGGGACCTAATGGAGCTGGCAAAACAACCACCATTCGTATGCTTTTTGGACTTATTTCTATTTCTGAAGGAGAAATAATTGTTAACGGTTTTAGTATAACCCATGATTTTGAAAAAGCGATAGCAGGCATGGGCGGAATTGTTGAGAACCCTGAGATGTATAAGTATTTAACGGGATACCAAAATCTTGTCCATTATGCCAGAATGTATGGCAATCTCACAAAAGAGAGAATTGATGAAGTTGTTGCTTTGGTGGGACTTGAGCAGA
>NZ_FQXJ01000020.1 GCF_900129935.1 Desulfosporosinus lacus DSM 15449
GGTCCGCGACCAGGATATCAGGGTCAACCGCAAGGTGCCCGTCCAGGATATCAAGGTCAATCGCAAGGTAATCGTCCAGGAATGGCTCCACGTGCTGGTGGAGGTGCCCCGCCGTCACCAATCATCGTAGAGCAAGCCAAAAGACAGATGCCTGCAAATAAGAAGGCTCAGGATAAGGCTTATGAACGGAAACGTGAAGTAGAAAAAGAAAGAGAAAATGCCATCCGGTCACCACATAGACGCTTTCAAAAACATCCCAAAAAAGAAGTTAGGGATACGACTCCAAAGCATATTGTGATACAAGGATCAATATCTGTCCAAGATTTAGCCTCTAAAATGAGCCGTAAGGCTGGTGAACTGATTAAACAGCTTATGACTCTGGGAGTTATGGCTACAATTAATCAAGAGTTGGACATTGAAACAGCCACCATTCTGGCAGGTGAAATGGGTGTTACGGTTGAGGTTAAAGCCGAGAAATCAATGGCTGTTATTGAAGAGATCCAAGATGATCCAAAAGACCTCGTTTTCCGTCCACCTGTAGTTACAGTAATGGGACATGTCGACCACGGAAAAACTTCCCTTCTTGATGCTATTCGAACGACACATGTAACGGCTTCGGAGGCGGGAGGGATTACTCAACACATCGGGGCTTATCAAGTTGAAATTAATGGTCAAAAGATTACCTTCTTGGATACACCTGGGCATGAAGCTTTTACTTCTATGCGTGCTCGAGGTGCTCAAGTAACTGATATCGCTATTTTGGTAGTAGCGGCTGATGATGGAATCATGCCACAAACCATTGAGGCTATTAATCATGCTAAAGCAGCTGACGTGCCTATCATTGTAGCTATTAATAAGATAGATAAAGAAAATGCAGTTCCTGAAAAGGTAAAACAGGAACTGACCGAGTACGGTCTTGTCGTTGAAGAATGGGGCGGAGATACGATTGCCGTTCCTGTATCGGCAAAGAGTCATCTAAACATCGAACAACTTCTCGAGATGATTTTATTAGTCGCTGAAGTTCGTGATTTCAAAGCAAACCCCAATCGTTCGGCTGCTGGCACAGTCATCGAAGCCGAATTAGATAAGGGTAAAGGACCTGTCGCTACTGTTCTTATTTCCAAGGGTACGCTTAACATTGGAGATGTGGCTGTTGCCGGCTGTGCCTATGGTCGAATTAAGGCTATGTTGGATGAAAAAGGCCGACGTGTTAAAAAGGCCGGTCCATCCATGCCCGTGGAAGTGCATGGTCTGTCCGAGGTGCCTGAAGCAGGGGAACCTTTCTATGTTGTAGCAGATGAAAAATTGGCTCGTCAAATAACTTCGGCACGTATTGCTGTACGAAAAGTAGCAGAGTCCAAGCAAAGCGTAGCTGTTAAAGTGAGTTTAGAAGACCTTTTTGATAAGATAAAAGAGGGCGAGATCAAAGACCTAAACATTATTATTAAGGCAGATGTACAAGGTTCAGTCGAAGCCTTAAAGCAGTCCTTACTTCGTCTTTCGACGAGTGAGGTACGCGTCAATCCAATTCATGGCGGGGTTGGTGCAATTAATAAAAATGACATTATGCTCGCGTCAGCTTCAAATGCAATTATTTTGGGCTTTAATGTCCGACCAGATGCCAACGCGAAGGCGACGGCTGAACTGGATAGCGTAGATGTGAGACTTTACCGAGTCATCTATGATGCCATTGAGGATGTTAAAGCTGCTATGACTGGCTTGCTGGATCCTTCCTTCAAAGAGGTTGTCGTAGGCAAGGCTGAAGTGCGTATGGTCTTTAAAGTCCCTAAAGCGGGAACGGTCGCTGGTTGTATGGTGACAGAAGGAAAAATCATACGTGCTGCGAAAGTGCGCGTTATTCGGGATAGTATAGTAATCCATGAAGGCGTTATGGAATCTCTTAAGCGCTTTAAAGATGATGCAAAAGAAGTTGCTGAGGGTTACGAATGCGGAATTGGCATAGAAAAGTATAATGATGTCAAAGAGGGAGACACTATTGAGGCATTTGTTATGGAAGAAGTAAAGCGGACATTATAGCAGTAAATCAGCCCTGGAGGTATTAGGTATGTCAAAACATCGACCCAATCGGTTAGCGGAAACACTTAAAGAGGAAATCTCTCAACTTATTCGAGTGGAGTTAAAGGATCCTCGTATTGGATTTGTTACTCTCACAAGTGTGGATGTTGCAGATGATTTATCACACGCAAAAGTGTATATAAGTGTTTTGGGCACTGAGGATGAAGGAAATGCATCATTGGATGCCTTGAATCGCGCGGCAGGGTATGTTCGATCTGAAATTGGAAAACGGGTAAGACTCAGACATGTCCCATCAATCGTTTTCAAATATGATCCTTCCATTCAACATGGTGCACACATTGCAAAATTACTAAAAGATGTTGGGGTATCCGATGAAACGGGTAAGGAAGAATCCCATGAATGAAAACACCCTTGTCCAAGAGTTCCTTGAAGTCCTGAGAAAAGCGCCAAAGGTGGCGCTTTTCTCCCATGTATCTCCGGATGGCGACTGTTTAGGATCAATGTTGGCCATCGGTTTGGCATTGGAAAAAATGGGCAAAGAGGTATTGTTTTATAACCCGAATCTGGTGCCAAGCAACTTAATGTTTTTGCCGGGTTCATCCCGTATAAGTCAGCAACTTCCTGATCCTCAACCAGAGACTCTTGTATTTGTGGACTGTACAGATCTGGGACGAGTTAACCTTTTGACGTCAGATATCTCTAAAGTAAGTACAATACTTAACTTGGATCATCACATCTCGAATCAACACTTTGGACACATCAACTGGGTTGATGCCCAAGCAAGTGCTGTTGGAGAGCTTGCCTTGACTCTCATTAACCTTTTAGGTGCAGAGATAGACAGTGATATTGCTACAAATCTCTATACAGCCATTGTGACGGATTCAGGGTGTTTTCAGTATGGTAATACTACAGCTCAGACTCATCGTTTGACTGCAGAACTATTGGATCTAGGTATAGATTTGGTTAGTATTCACCACAACATTTTTGATCAAAAGCCACTTTCCCAAATCAAGCTGCTTCAATATGCTTTAAATGGATTGGAAATCCACGCCGAGGGTCAGTTGGCCCTTATGACTTTAACCTTAGAGGATTTTCAAAAGAGCGGCGCAGAACAAGAATTAAGTGAGGGTTTGGTTAATCATGCACGCAGTATTGTGGGTGTTGAGGCAGCTGTGTTACTTAAAGAGGCAGGACCATTAGAAATTAAGGCGGGTTTGCGTTCGAATCTCTGGTTGAATGTTAACGAGATTGCAACTAAGTTTGGCGGAGGAGGACACAATCGAGCTGCGGGTTGTACCTTCAGAGTTCCAATAGAGGATGCGAAGCAAAGCATAGTTAGTACGATTGGGGAGGCGTTAAGGATTGGAAGGAATTATTAACGTCCTCAAATCGCCTGGAATGACTTCTTCGGATGTTGTTGTCTGGATAAGAAAAATTCTAAAGATAAAAAAAGTTGGACATACAGGAACTCTTGATCCAGGGGTTGCTGGTGTGTTACCGATCTGTGTGGGCAAGGGAACCCGTTTAGCAGAGTACATAACAGAGCAAGGGAAGGCATATATTGCCGAAGTGACGTTTGGCGTTACGACAGATACTCAGGATTCATATGGTAAAGTAATCCGCGAGACCTCCCCAATGCTCAACCGAAGTGAATTAGAACGAATTTTGCCCAATTTTACAGGTAAGATATCCCAAGTTCCTCCCATGTATTCCGCAGTTCGTAAAGAAGGTAAACATCTCTATGAATATGCTCGAAAAGGGATACCGATCGAGATAAATCCACGTGAAGTGTCTATTTATAAATTGAACCTTGAAGAATGGTTTGAGGGACAGTTTCCAAAAGCTATCTTGGACATTGAGTGTTCAAAAGGGACCTACATAAGGACAATTTGTCATGATCTTGGACAAACATTAGGCTGTGGTGCACATATGTCCTACTTAGTACGAGTTCGTTCCGGGCCGTTTAAGATCCAAGAAAGTTGGACGCTTGAAGAGATCGAAGAGGCTGTATGTGACGGTAATTTTTCCTTTATACTGCCGTTAACTGCTGGAATTGATCTGCCTAAGGTTTCCTTATCCGGATTACGTTCAAATGCTTTCAGGAATGGGTTGCCAACTAAAAGAGAACAAGTTAAGATTTTAGATGATAAAAAAGAGCCTTACGTACAAGTTATGGAGAGTGAAGAATTAATCGGAATAGGGGTCTGGCGTGAGGAAGTTCTTTACCCACATAAAGTTTTCAAATGACTAGTCAGAAAGTCGCTGACTAGTTCTGATATTTAGGAGGTCAAATCGGTGCAAGTTCGAACAAGTCTGCCTATGGAAAGAGAACCTTGTGTCTTAGCGCTAGGTAATTTTGATGGGGTACATCTGGGACATCGTCGATTGCTTGAGCATGGGCTTGAACAAGCCGTGCGTTTAGGAGTGGGGCTTGATGTTTTGATCTTTGAGCCTCATCCGCTAAAAGTATTATTTCCCGAAAGGGGAGTAAAACTACTGTCCACGACTCAAGAGCGATTGCTTTATATGGAGGAGATTGGGGTTCGTACAGTCTACCATCTGCCCTTTACCATGGAGATGGCGAATACTTCTCCAGAACAGTTTGTTGAGAAGATTCTTTTACCTCTTGGGGTAATTCATGTTGTAGTTGGTTTTAATTATTCATTTGGTGCTCAAGGTAAAGGTAATTCCGAGTTGATTCAAGCATTGGGGCAAAAGCATGGCTTTGGAGTGAGTGTGCTTCAGGCTCAGACTTTGGGTGGCCGTGTGATCTCTTCCAGCAGTATTCGTAAAGCATTACAACTAGGGGATATTCAATTGGCAAGCTCTCTGCTTGGACACCTTCCTTGCCTGCGTGGGACAGTTATACATGGGGAAGAGCGCGGACGGATGCTTGGTTACCCTACAGCCAATATTTTAACTTCAGACGATTTTTTGATTCCGAAGCGAGGGGTTTACGCAGTCTGGAGTACTATTGATGAAAAACGCGTATTAGGGATGATGAACATCGGAATGAAACCAACCTTTCATGAAGTGTATGATACTGTGGTAGAGGTCCATTTCTTTGATTTTGAAGGTGATTTGTATGGCAAGGAAATCACAGTGTGTATTGAAGAACGTTTGCGAGACGAACGAAAATTTAATGGGGTTAACGAGCTTCTGACTCAGTTAGAAAGAGATTGCTCAAATGCTAAAGGGGTATTAGATAAAATCCAAGATCGCCAAGACAGCAATAAAGCCCTATTGCAGACTAACTTTACAAATCAATAATTAACATGTATACTACTTTAGAAACTATTAGGACCCACTGACTCGGCCAAACGAAGTCTCCAACGTTAACCTGGGCAGTCGGGAATCATAAAAATTGGAGGAATTTTATCATGATGACACCTGAGAGAAAGCAAGAGATTATTTTAAAGCACGCACAACACGAAGGGGATACCGGTTCTCCGGAAGTGCAAATTGCGCTTCTCACTGAGCGAATTACGTATTTAACAGAACACTTTAAGACGCATAAGAAAGACCACCATTCCCGTCGTGGACTTTTGAAAATGGTTGGTTCTAGGCGTGCGTTATTAACTTATCTGAAGAACGTTGATTTTGATCGTTATCGTAATATTATTGGTGTACTTGGCTTGCGGAAATAATCTAGCTTAAAGGAGAAAGAAGCGGATCACATAGATCCGCTTCTTTCTCCTTTAAAAGACACTGAGCGAAGTTGAGGTCTAAGGGTGAGTTCTCAACTCATGATTTTAAATTAAACTATGTTAGGGACCCTTAAATATTCTACATAAATATTTGATCGGTAAGAGAAACCTAAGGAGTAAGGTTTCTTATAGGGGGATTAAGTGCCTTTCTATGGCTGTAATGGCTAGAAATGATAGTAAAAAGATGGTTTTTATACAGTATAAGAGATATTATTGCTAACTTAGTTTTATTTCTGCAAATTGCAGGAAATAATAACAATATGTCGAAGAGAAAACAAGTTAAAAAGGATTTGAATAGATTTAAGGAGGTTCCATTGTGAAACAGGAAATACTAGAAAGGTCACTCTCGGTAGGTGGAAGAACTATGACTTTCCAAACCGGGAAACTTGGTAAGCAAGCGGGAGGTGCAATATTTCTCCGCTATGGAGATACTGTGGTGACTGCATTTGCTACATGCAGTACTGTGGCTCGAGAGGGCATTGATTTCTTTCCCTTGACTGTTGAGTTTGAAGAACGCATGTATGCTGCAGGCAAAATTCCAGGCGGATTTATTAAACGTGAAGGAAGAGCGAGTGAGAAGGCTACCCTGTCAGCACGTTTGATTGACCGTCCTATCCGCCCGTTGTTTCCGCAAGGATTTCGCAATGAAGTTCAAGTGGTTGCAGCAGTAATGTCAGTTGATCAAGACTGTGCAACAGATATTACCGCAATCAATGCTGCTTCTGCAGCGTTAAGCATATCCAACATTCCCTTTGAAGGTCCTATTGCGGCAGTTACGGTAGGACTTGTAGAAGATGAATACATCATTAATCCTACTATTGAACAAGGAGCAAAAAGTGAAATGCTTCTTACAGTAGCAGGAACGCAGGATGCAGTTATGATGGTAGAAGCCAGTGCTCATGAAGTGCCAGAGGATAAGATCCTAGAAGCTATTATGTTTGGACATGAAGAAATCAAGAAAATAACCAAGTTTATTGAAGACTATCGTGAGGAAGCTTTTAAGATGGGCTTAGCAAAAGATAAACTTGAATTAAAGATTGCAGGAAATCCGGCTAATCTTGTAGAAGCGGTTAATGCCTATGCTTACGACAGGTTAGATAAGGCTGTCCGCGTGGAAGAGAAAAAAGCTCGGGAGAGTGCAATTGACGAAGTTAAAGCTGAAACTTTGGCTCATTTCGAAGCTGAGTTCCCAGATGATTCAAGAGTCATTAAAAATGTTTTAGAGGACATTGTCCATCAGATTGTCCGCAAATTGATCACCCACGAGCAGATTAGACCGGATGGTCGGGCAGTTGATGAAGTTCGTCCAATAAGTGTCGAAGTAGGGATCTTACCTCGTACACATGGGACGGGCCTCTTTACACGCGGGCAGACTCAGGTTTTAACAGTAGCGACTTTGGGTGCTGCAAGAGATGAACAGATTTTAGACGGTTTGGGTTTAGAAAGATCGAAACGTTATATACATCACTATAATTTCCCTCCATACAGTGTTGGAGAGACAAGGCCTATGCGTGGGCCGGGACGAAGAGAAATAGGGCATGGTGCTTTAGCAGAACGTGCCTTAATCCCGGTTTTACCAAATGAGGACGAGTTTCCCTATACGATTCGCTTGGTTTCTGAGGTCTTGGAATCCAATGGATCCAGTTCGATGGCTTCCGTATGCGGCAGCACACTCTCTCTAATGGATGCAGGCGTTCCTATTTTATCGCCAGTAGCAGGGATTGCCATGGGTCTTATTAAGGAAGAAGATCAAATTGCCATTCTTACAGATATTCAGGGTATGGAAGATCACTTTGGGGATATGGATTTTAAAGTGGCTGGAACCAGCAAAGGGGTAACCGCTTTGCAAATGGATATTAAAATCATGGGTGTATCCAGAGAGATTCTCTTAAAAGCTCTAACCCAAGCTAAAGCCGGCCGTCTTTTCATTCTAGATAAGATGTTAGCTGTCATGGACAAGCCTCGACCGCAACTTTCTTCCTATGCACCAAGAATTATCACCGCCACAATTCATCCGGATAAGATTCGTGATGTTATCGGACCTGGAGGAAAAACGATTAAGAAGATTGTAGAGGAAACTGATGTCAAAATTGATATCGAGGATGACGGACGTGTCTTCATATCTTCAGTTGGTGGCGACGGCGGAGAGAAGGCCTTGAAAATTATTCAAGCCCTGACTCAGGAAGTAGAAGTTGGTAAGATCTATCAAGGTAAGGTAACAAGAGTTATGGATTTTGGCGCTTTTGTTGAAGTCATTCCAGGGGTTTTGGGACTTACTGGTAAGGAAGGCCTAGTTCATATTTCTCAACTGGCTCACGAACGTGTAGAAAAAGTAGAAGATATTGTTAAAGTTGGGGATGAGATTACAGTTAAAGCAACTGCTATCGACAAGCAAGGCAGGTTAAATCTATCTCGCAAAGAGGCAATGCCCCGTAAGGAGAATCCAACGATTCCTAAATCTTAACGACTTTAACCAAATAATCAACAAATGATCAGTCTGTGAGTCCTCCTATCCGCATAAATTTTAAGGAAGGGGGGACGCATATGTTCATTAACTTAAAAATCTCGCGACGAATACTCTCGTTTGGCGGGATTTTCTTTCTGTTACTCGCCGGAATTATGGCAGGGCGTTGGATTACAACATCCAATACGCCTGTCTCTAAACCAATTGAGCAGATCAAGACGGATCAGAAAATCATGGCTTTAACGATTAATGTGGATTGGGGCGAAGAATATATCCCAGCGATGTTGGATGAATTGGAGAATGGCAAAGCAGATGTAACTTTTTTTGTTACAGGACGTTGGGCTAAGAAAAATCCAGAATTACTGCAACAAATCCATATCAGAGGCCACCAGATCGAAAATCACGGGTATTCTCATCCCCATCCAGATCTGCTGTCCGTGGGGACTAATCGAGAGGAAATCAAAAAAACTGAGAGTATTATCGAAGGAATTATAGGGAAAAAGACACATTTGTATGCCCCTCCTTATGGTGAGAAGGGTATGCCAGGACTTCGAGCTGCCCATGAGCTAGGTTATCAGACTATTCTATGGACATTAGATACGGTTGACTGGAGACCAGAAAGCACGCCGGAAATCATTGCCAAACGAATTATTAATCCAGCGATACGGTTCGGAATTAAGCCAAATAAGTCTGGAGCCATAGTATTAATGCATCCTAAAGCAAATACAGTCAAAGCCTTGCCTGTGATTCTTAAACAACTAACTTTAGAGGGTTATATTTTCCAAACTCTTGATGAGCTAATAACATATGACCAGAGCGGAGATACTACCTCATGATAAATGAAAAGTCGAGGTGGTTGAATGATCAGGCTAAAGTGGACGCAGGCTTGGGACTGCGTTATTCTTTGTGTTATAGTCATAAGCTTGTTATTGGTGAATCCCGTATATGGTGTCCCAGTTGAGAAACTCGAAAATAAACCTGTGGATGCAAAGGGTCCCTCAGGGGTTACCGCAGATGCTGCTGTGCTGATGGATGTGGCAACAGGGGATATTCTCTTTAGTAAACAGGCGCATAAACGTCGTCCTCCCGCAAGTACCACCAAAATCATGACCGCAATTTTAGGGTTCGAGTTAGGTCGGCCCGATGAAGTTGTTACGGTCAGTGAAAAAGCGGCGGCTGTAGGAGAATCAACCATATATCTTGACCCGGGGGAAAAGATTACACTCTATGAACTTATAACGGGGGCATTGGTCCGTTCCGGCAATGATGCTTGCGTTGCAATAGCAGAGCATATCGCCGGAAGTGAAGAACAGTTTGTCAAATTTATGAATCGTAAGGCCTTAGCTCTTGGTGCTCAAGATACAAATTTCGTAAATACTAATGGCTTACCCCGCAAGGAGCATTATTCTACAGCCTATGACCTTGCTGTAATGGCACGATATGGTTTGCAAATTCCTCAATTCCAATCAATTACCCGGCAAAAGGAAACGGAAATTCATTTTATTGAACCGGACGTTTTTATGGATGTAAGAAATACGAATAAATTGCTCTGGAACTATCCCTATGCTGATGGTATAAAAACAGGGACGACGACCGCTGCTGGCAAATGCCTTGTGGCTTCTGCCACGAAGGAAGGACGTCAATTGTTAGTTGTCGTTCTCAATGCACCCGATCGATTCGGAGATGCTAAGAAACTCTTAGAGTGGGGCTTTCAAAACACTGAGACTGTTCGATTGGCAGATGTTGGACAGGTTATTGGAGAGTTTCCTCATATTACAAAGACGGTCCAAGTCTTAACGACTGATCCGCTCGATGTTAGCATTCCGAAGGCTGACCGCGAGAAGCTGTTAACCTGTATCGAGTGGGAGAAAGCAACGAATCTTCCTATTCGTGCCGGAGAACGGGTAGGTCGTTTCGAAGTTTGGCTGGGAGAAAAAAGGCTGAATAGCGTTCATCTGATAAGTGAAAATGAAGTCGCAGAAAAATCGTTCCTTAAAACGATAATTCCTTATCATTGAAGGAAGTACGAGGGAGTGAATTTATTGTATAAAAAGACGTTGTTGCCTAATGGAGTCAGGATTATTACAGAAGAAATTGACCATGTTCGTTCGGCTGCTTTAGGAATATGGGTAGGGGCAGGATCTCGAGATGAACGTGAAGGGTTTGAGGGTATTTCCCACTTTATTGAGCATATGTTTTTTAAAGGAACCGAGCATCGAAGTGCTCGTGCTTTAGCAGAATCACTTGAAGCGGTTGGCGGGCAGTTGAATGCCTTTACAACCAAAGAATACACTTGTTATTACGCTAAAGTACTTGATGAGGACCTCGATCTTGCGATTGATGTTTTAAGTGATATGTTTTTCAGTTCGCTTTTTGATGAAAAGGAAATCGAAAAAGAAAAGAATGTTGTAATTGAAGAGATTAAAATGTACGAAGATTCTCCGGATGAGTTAATCCACGATGTCTTTTCAGAGTGTGTTTGGAATGATCATCCTCTGGGGAAACCGATATTAGGCACAGAAGAGAGTATAAGGTCTCTAAGCAGAGAAAGAATTATGCAGTTTCTTACTGAACATTATGCTCCTGATAATGTGGTGATTTCTGTCGCTGGTAAAATAAAACATGAGGATGTTGTAGCTAAGCTTTCTCCTCATTTTGGCACATTTAACCGAGGCGGGCGAAGAGTACTCGAAGAGACGCCCAAAGGTTTGACGATAGAACATTATCAGAAGAAAGATACAGAACAAATGCATATCCTCTTGGGAGTGCCTGGACTGGGTCAAGATGATGAAGATATCTACGCTATGCACATATTTAATAATATTTTAGGCGGAGGATTAAGTTCTCGTTTGTTTCAGGAGATACGGGAACAGCGGGGATTGGCTTACTCTGTTTATTCTTATCACTCAACTTACGTTGATACCGGGTTATTTGCGGTCTATGCGGGAACAAGCCCGAAAAATACTCAGGAAGTCATCGCCTGTATTCTGGAAGAATTGATGGAGATGAAGAAAAAGGGGATCAGTGTCGAAGAATTGGTGAGAACAAAAGCTCAAATTAAAGGTGGGTTATATCTCGGATTGGAAGCGGTTAGCAGTCGAATGAGCCGCTTAGGGAAGACGGAATTAACCTATAATCGCGTACTTTCACCGGAGGAAGTGGTAGAGAAACTCGAGAAGGTAACTCAAGAGGATGTTTTACGTGTGATTGGGCGTCTCTGGCAAAAGGAGAATATAAGTATTATGACCCTGGGCCCAGCCGGGCATGATGTGGTTATGCCCGACATGTTGAAGCAAACAGGATGGGAGTAGTCCCGGTTCGTGGTTCGAATATCTGTACTAGGGCTGAAGTTCAATATTCGTAATTTAAAGTGGAATAACGAACCACGAACATCGAATATCGTTTTGGGGGAATCTTTCAGTGTCTAACTCTATAAACGTAAAAATAAAAAAAGTGAGTAAAAATTCTTTAGCTCTGCCAAGATATGCAACCGTGGCTTCAGCTGGAGTTGACCTGTGTGCCGATTTGAAAGACACCCTGACCTTAAGTCCAGGAGAGAATGTTAAGATTCCTACAGGTCTGGCTATTGAACTTCCAGGACCGCATGTTGTTGCACTTGTCTTTGCACGTAGCGGTTTGGCCAGTCGTTACGGAATAGGCTTAACAAACGGTGTTGGAGTGATTGATTCAGATTATCGTGGGGAAATTCAAGTATTGATGCATAATTTGGGTGACCAGCCAATTACGGTCAATTCAGGAGACAGAATAGCTCAAATGATATTTATGCCTATTTTTAGGGCAGTCTTTGAAGAAGTCACAGAACTTGAAGAAACTGCCAGAGGAACGGGCGGTTTTGGTTCGACAGGTGTGTAAAGAAATGCATGGCTAGCGCCAAGCTTAGTAACTAAAAAAATAGCGTGCGTTGCAAACTTCCTTAGGAATCTAAAAACCTTCTGTTTTTTGTTCTAAGGAAGTTTGTCTATTCATACACTCCCCATGAGGGGGAGTGAAAATGCAAGCCCTTGGGGCAATATTTCTAGCAATCGGTATTGTTGTTTCAGTACGTGAACGAAAATATAAAATGATGTGGCGATCATCTGAGCCGTCATCTAACATGCTTGCTTCGGCCTTAAGTCAATTAGTTGGGACCGCCGGGGGGATTTATCTGTCATTGGAACTTTTATTTTCCTTCTTGAAGATACCGGAAGATTGGTGGAGCAACAACTCAATATACTTTGTAGAGCCACTTGCAGTAATTTCTCTATTACTGGCTATAATACAACCATTTGTTCTAAAAGCTTGGATAAAATTGAGAAAATAAGGGAGAGGATAAAGATGCTTTTAAGTGATCTCGCTGGGAAAGAAATCATTAATCTCTATGACGGAGGAAAACTGGGACTAGTGGGAGATGCAGATCTTGAGATTTCCATTAATGGATCCGTTGAAGCAATCATTCTTACTTCCCGAGGAGGTTTTTCAGGTTTTTGGGGCTCCAAAGGAGATCGAGAGCGTGAACAGCTTGTGATACCTTGGCAAACGGTTAAAAAAGTCGGGTCTGAGGTCATTATCGTGGATTTACAGAACAGATCGGAAAGAATTCGCTGAAAATTCAATTTGACAGAGGACCTGATACCCAATAAAATGAATGGAAAAGCTTTAACCCCGCATTGCGTTTTTGCAACGGGGCTTTTACCTTATCATCGCAGGAGGGGTTTCGTTGAAGAAAATTCGTGTTTACGTGGCTGGAGCAAGTGGGAAGATGGGTCAAGAAGTGATCCGTACGATTTTGAAAGAAGATGATCTCCTTTTAGTAGGGGCTTCAGATACGCGACATCAAGGAATGGATGTTGGGTTTGTTGTTGGTGCTCCGAGGGTTGGTATCGATATTACAGGGCCATTGGAGATCGGGAATTTGCGTTCTTCGCGAGCCGATGTCTTAGTTGATTTCACGAATCCCCAATCAGTTTTAAAAAATTCGAAAACAGCTATAATGGCTGGAGTGGTTCCGATTATAGGAACCACCGGGTTAGATGAAGCTGAGATAGGTGAAATTCGTACACTCGTAGAAAAAGAAAAAACAGGTGCGTTTTTGGCGCCGAATTTCTCTATTGGGGCAATTTTGATGATGCGTTTTGCTAGGGAATCTGCAAAATATTTCCCTAATGTTGATATCATTGAAATGCACCATGATCAAAAACTAGATGCTCCATCGGGTACAGCCTTAAAAACAGCGGAAGGAATTTTGGAAGTCCGTGAACCTATGATCCAAGGACACCCGAATGAATACGAAAAAATCCAAGGAGCCAGAGGTGCCGACATTGCTGGAATTCATATTCACTCTGTACGTTTGCCAGGTTTGATTGCTCACCAAGAAGTTATATTCGGGGGATTAGGTCAGGCACTGACCATTAGGCATGATGCATTTTCCAGAGAAACCTATATGCCTGGGGTTATGCTGAGTATACGTAAATCTTCTGAGCTGACAGAACTGGTAATAGGGCTCGATAATTTCCTTGATTAATGATTTTCGGCGTAACCGCAGCCTGCATACCCTCATATAATGGATAGTAGTCATAGGACACTGTCTCAAAGGGGGCATAAAAATGAGTGCGGGTTTGAAGGGAATTCGTTTTGCAGTAGTTGGAGGAGATGATCGGGAACTCTATTTAATTTCCGAACTACAAAAACAGGGGGCCTACATAGTCGGTGTCGGATTCGAAAAGGCTTCTCCCATTTCGGGAATGACTCTTGCGCCATCTCTGGAAGAAGCGGTTGGCCAAGTGGATGTGTTGCTTTTTCCAATCTTCGGCACGGATGAACGTGGGGCGGTCAAAGCTAAATACGCAGATTCACCCATTGTCTTAAACAAGAAGGTACTTGAATCTATTCCGAAGCATGTACCATTGGTCATTGGTTTTGCACGACCAGATCTGAAGGCAAGCGCAGTTGAATTAGGAATTCAATTAGTAGAAACTGCCAGCCTAAATGAACTTGCTATCCTTAACTCCATACCTTCGGCAGAAGGTGCTATTCAAATGGCGATGCAGGCCACGACGATTACAATTCATGGCAGCAATAGTTTCGTCATTGGCTTAGGTCGGTGTGGTTGGACTTTAGCTCGCATGTTGCAAGGAATTGGAGCCCATGTAACGGGTGTTGCTCGAAAGCCTTCCGATTTAGCACGTGCTACCGAGATGGGAGTTCATGCGGTACATTTCGCAGATATTGAAGATGAGATTGGTCACGCTGAAATCATCTTTAACACAGTACCTCATCCGGTTTTAAATCGCATGATGTTAGAAAAGGTCGATCGAGAAGCGGTAATCGTGGACTTGGCATCTGCTCCTGGAGGCACAGATTTCGAATATGCTCAGAATCAAGGTATAAAAGCATTCTTAGCTCCCGGCCTCCCCGGCATCGTAGCGCCTAAAACAGCCGGACGAATTCTTGCTCATATTTACCCGCAACTTATTCTTCGTCACTTGACCACAGTGAACACTACTCGTAAAGTGGAGGTGTAAGGGATGAAGTTTGATGGGTTGAGAATTGGTTTTGCTATAACAGGATCACACTGTACAATACATGAGGTTACCCAGGTAATGAAGCGATTGGTTGATGAGGGTGCAGAGGTGACACCGATTATCTCTTATTCTGTTGATAGTATGAACACACGATTTGGCAAAGCAGAGGATTGGAAGCATCAATTTCAAGAGATTACTCATAAGGAGCTGATTTATACTATTCCTGATGCGGAGCCGATTGGACCCAAGAAGATGTTCGATTGCGTAGTTATTGCTCCATGTACAGGAAATACTCTGGCAAAACTTGCTAACGGAATTATTGACAGCCCTGTGCTCATGGCGGCAAAATCCCATCTTCGAAATCAAAGACCTTTAGTTTTAGCAATTTCCAGTAATGACGGATTGGGATTAAATGCCCGTAATATTGGAACCTTACTCATTACAAAAAATATATACTTGGTGCCGTTTGGTCAAGATAATCCAGAAGTCAAGGCAAATTCTTTAGTGGCACATATGGATAAAATTCCGGATACCATTCTCATGGCTTGTGCCGGAAAGCAAATTCAACCAGTATTAGTGGATTATTTAGTAAAGTGATCATCGTCTGGCAAGATAAGGTGCCTTGCGTGCAGTAAGGCACCCCCCACTGGTCAATTCCAGATAAAAGTAAGGAGGAACATAATTAATGTCAAATTTAGCAATTGTTGGAGCCACAGGTGCAGTAGGACAAGAGTTCCTTAAAATTCTTGCCGAGCGTAAGTTTCCAGTTGATGAACTGAGGTTGTTAGCCTCAAAACGTTCTGCTGGTAAACGTATTGCATGGCAGGGTCAAGAACTAGAGGTTCAGGAGACAACCCACGATAGTTTTAAGGGGATAGATATTGCGCTCTTTGCAGGTGGATCAGCAAGTACTGAATATGCCCGATCTGCGGTTGACAGTGGGGCTGTGGTCATTGATAACAGCAGTGCTTTTAGACTTGACCCGGAAGTGCCCCTTGTAGTGCCAGAAGTTAATCCGGAAGATGTAAAATGGCATAAGGGGATAATTGCCAATCCTAATTGTTCGACAATTATTATGGTAGTAGCACTTAAGCCGATTTATGATTTAGCTGGAATCCGTCGCGTGGTAGTATCTACTTATCAAGCCGTTTCAGGTGCCGGGCGAGAAGGTATTGAAGAATTAGGTGCACAGGTGAAAGCTTGGTCTCAAGGGGAAGAACTTATTTCCAGTGTTTTCCCTCATCAGATTGCCTTTAACCTTGTCCCGCGCATTGATGTATTTCAAGAGGGCGACTATACCAAAGAAGAGTGGAAGATGGTTAAAGAGACCCAGAAGATCTTCCACGTACCTAGTATGGCCATTACCGCGACAACTGTTCGTGTACCTGTTTTTCGGAGTCACTCAGAATCTATTAATGTTGAGACAGAAAGGCTGGTGAGTGTTTCAGAAATTCGGGAGGCCTTAAGCAAAGCTCCCGGTGTCGTAGTAATAGACGACCCTAGTAAGGATCACTATCCAATGCCATGGTTTAGCTCTGACAAAGACGAAGTCTATGTTGGACGTTTGCGTAAAGACTACTCCATCGATCAGGGATTTAATATGTGGGTGGTAGGAGATCAAATTCGCAAAGGTGCGGCCACAAACGCTGTTCAAATCGCAGAGCTATTACTTTAATCGAGGATCGCAGTTGGAGATTTAGTGTTCTAAAGTTCTATTGGTTAAAGATATAGTTTGGAGTTCGCAGTTCGAACCACGAACCACGAACATCGAACCACGAGAAGGGGGGATAGGAATTGAATATCCTAGTACAGAAATTTGGCGGTACCTCCCTTGCTACAGAAGAGCGAAGGACTCAGGTGGCTTCTATAGTTACAGAAGCAGTTCAGGATGGGTATTCTCCAGTTGTGGTGGTATCGGCTATTGGACGATCCGGGGACCCCTATGCAACGGATACGTTTCTGAATATGGTTAAAGGAATACATCCTGATTTACCCAAACGCGAGTTAGATTTACTGATGAGTTGTGGAGAAGTCATTTCAGGGACTGTCTTGGTAAGCACTTTAAATAGCCTGGGGTTGAGAGCGGTCCTCTTGACAGGAGGGCAGGCAGGAATTATTACTAATAATGATTTTGGCGATGCCCGGATTGTGCGAGTGGAGCCGGCTGAGATACTAAAGCAATTGGCAGAAGGATATGTTGTAGTTGTGACCGGATTTCAAGGAGTTACAGAAGGGGGTCAGGTTACAACTCTTGGTCGAGGAGGAAGTGATACTACAGCTTCAGCACTCGGGGTTGCCCTTGCTGCTGAATTTATCGATATCTATACAGATGTTGATGGGATCATGACTGCTGATCCTAGAATTGTTGAAAATGCTCGTATTTTAGATATTGTTACTTATAATGAAATATGTCAGATGGCTTATCAAGGAGCAAAAGTTATTCATCCACGCGCTGTGGAAATTGCGATGCAACGAAATATTCCGCTGAGGATAAAATCAACTTTTTCTAAAGCCCCAGGGACATTGGTAACCAATATGCATCCCAATCGGGAAGTCGGAACGGATATTACCACTGACCGCATCATTGCGGGAATCGCCCATACACCTAATGTCACTCAACTTCGGATATTAACCGCAGATGCTTCAAACAAACATCTTACAGATAAGCGGATTTTTAAAGCAATGGCACTTGCTGATATAAGTGTAGATTTTATAAGTGTGCAACCAGAAGCAGTGTTATATACTGTTTCAGATGAGGTTGCGACAAAAGCAATCCGAATGTTACAGGATATGGACTTTGAACCAGAGGTTTTACCTAGTTGTGCAAAGGTATCCATAGTTGGGGCTGGAATTGCAGGCGTCCCAGGTGTTATGGCAGATATGGTCGAAGCACTCTCGGACGCTGGTGTGACTATCCTGCAATCGGCTGATTCACATACAACAATTTGGGTGCTGGTTCATCAGGGGGACATGGTGACTGCAGTACAAGCGTTGCACAAGAAGTTTGAGCTAGACATATAGTATGTAAAATGGATGTGGGAAGAAAGGATGAGAAAGATGTATTTTGGTAGAATCTTGACTGCCATGGTAACTCCCATGAACGAAGCGCTGGAAGTGGATTATCAAGAAGCCGTACGCCTGGCTCAGTATTTGACAGACCACGGATCAGATGGGGTTGTTGTGTGTGGTACCACAGGAGAATCTCCGACTGTAACCGATCAAGAAAAAATTGAGCTCTTTAAGGCGATTAAAGGGGCTTTGGGAACGAAGGCAACGGTGATTGCAGGGATTGGATCAAATTCCACAAATTCCAGTGTTTCATTGGCCCGCATGGCGGAGACAACGGGTGTAGACGGTTTAATGGCAGTTGTACCCTACTATAATAAACCTTCCCAAGAGGGAATGTTTCAGCACTTTAAGGCAATAGCAGAGGCGTCATCATTACCTTTAATGCTTTATAATGTACCTGGCAGAACGTCAGCTAATTTAATGCCAGAAACAGTCAAGAGATTGTCTGAAATTCCTAACATAGTTTCTTTAAAAGAAGCAGCAGGCTCCTTGGATCAGGTCAGTGAGCTAAAAAGACTGTTGCCGGCTGAATTTGAGGTATACAGCGGAGATGACTCAATGACCTTGCCAATGCTGGCCTTAGGATGCAGCGGAATAATCAGCGTTGCAGCCCATGTCATTGGAGACGAAATGAAAGCCATGGTAGATGCGTGGTTCGCAGGGGATACAGCTCAAGCAACAAAATGGCATCTTGAACTGTTTCCTATATTTAAGGGGATATTTGTAACATCAAACCCTGTCCCGATTAAAGCACTTATGAATATGATTGGTATCAAAGCCGGTAGAGTTCGCTTGCCTTTAGTTGAGGCAACGAGTGAGGAAATAGGCTTTTTACAAGATCTTATGAAAACTATAAAAAAGTCAACGTCTAAGAATAGAATTCAGGCACAAGTAATATCAGAATTAAAAGTTGCTTCCGAAAAACCTGGACACCCAATCGTCTAGGAGATTTAAACAAGCAAAACACGAAGCAACCGAAGAATATGCTCTGCGCTTTATATATTCTATAAAGAAAATGAACCTCTGCTTACGTCTAAGCAGAGGTTCACTTTCTTTATAGCTATTCATCGCCAAGAGTAAACTTCCAACCGCAATAGAATTCTTCAGGGTGAGGGTCTGGCGGGCATGCTATGCAAATCGTCTTAATTCGCGAGTCAATTGTAGAAGCAAATAACGAATACTCGACTTCTCCCACCGGCTTACAAGGATGGTCAGGCATATTCTTTTGTTTTCGTTTGGATTGAACACGGCAATCCTTCATTTGGAAAATAAGGGTATGATCGTCAGGCCTGAAACATTCTTGTACATTGATAAAGGCATAAAGTCGAAACTTTAGAGCTCTTTCCAATGCGTCAAGCCCTCCATCTTTAGGTAACCCAAGGAACTTCATAATTCGTTTAGCCTCTAAGACAGTAAACGTTCGCCAAGCCTTAATATCTAGTTCGACTGCTTCATCAATCCCTCGCATTTGCTCGATAGCTTGGAACCAAAGCCCATCATGTGCTAACCAGCGTACTGCAAAATCTTCTAAAAGGGCTAATGCTTGCTCCCGGGTAAGATCGTCTTTAGAGTTTAACATCTTTAACCTCCTTTTTTGTAAATAATCCACAAAATATTTATAATATTTTTTATTTTAAAATAGTATTCTCTAGCACTATCTAAATTCCTGCCTGTTAAAAATAATATAAGTCACCACCCACTAAGGTGATGACTTATAGAAGAGATATAATAAGGGAATTAATAGATTGTAGAAGATTTATTTATCTCCGGGTTCGTAAAAAGCACATTCAGCTTCACGATCCATTAAGCTGGAGGTGACACTTAATGTTTCAAGTTGACAGTGGCCATCCTCGTTATGATGGCATTTGGTTGCGCTACAAACAACATTGGTCATGACTATTCCACCTTTCTAGTACTAGTCAGAAAGTACGACTTAAAGGTATAGTTCCCGAATTGTGGTATTTAATACATTATCTATGTCAGAAATACAGTGATCAACGTGCTTTAAGAGAAAATGAACTAACTTGCAAGCCTTCGTTTTTCGCGCTATAATGTAGTATCTTTATTGTGCGGCTAGTTTCATAGATGATTATCGAAGTACTGGCGAATACTGGGCGTCATTGTGTTCGTTATGTTATTTCGCGTCTTTTTGTTGCTTTATTTTGGGGCTTCGAAGAAACCACGGGGATCCCGTTAGCTTTTTAGGCACATGAGATATAAAGAAAACTTGGCTAGTGCCAAGCCGAAGGCGCAGGCGGTCGCCTAGTTGCCCTTATGCTTCAGAAAGTATATAACGTTAAGTTAATACTTTCTGGGTAGTATAAAGAAAACTTGGTTAGCGCCAAGCCGAAGGCAGTTGCCCTTATACTAGTACAAAAAATAGGAGGTGGATTTGATTGCCGAAAGATCATAAATTGCAAATTATTCCTTTGGGCGGACTAGGAGAAATTGGAAAGAATATGACAGTAATACGCTATGATAACCAGATGGTGCTTGTTGATGCTGGATTAGCGTTTCCGGATGAAGATATGCTGGGGATTGATATTGTAATACCAGACTACACATATTTGATTGAACACAAAGAAATGCTTCTAGGTATATTGCTAACCCATGGACATGAAGATCATATCGGTGCCTTGCCATATTTATTGAGAGATGTGGATGTGCCCGTTTTTGGAACGCGTTTGACTTTAGGGATCATACAGTCCAAGATGAAAGAGAATAACTTAAATAATATCCAGGCAACGGTTGTACAGCCTCGTGATGTTATCAAGCTCGGAGTTTTTCGCATTGAATTTATTCGTGTCAATCATAGTATACCGGATTCAGTTTCGATCGCTATCCATTCTCCTTTAGGAACAGTTGTTGTAACGGGAGACTTTAAACTAGATCACACCCCTGTTTCGGGTGAGATACTAGACATTCATAAATTCTCCGAACTGGGAGACAAAGGGGTTTTATGTTTACTGTCAGACAGTACCAATGTAGAAAGAGCTGGATTTACGCCCTCTGAAAGTCATGTTGGGGAAATGATTGATGAAGCGTTTCGTAATGCTAAGGATCGTGTCATTCTTGCCAGCTTTGCTTCCAACGTATACCGACTCCAACAAGCGATTACCTCAGCAGTTAATACTAATCGCAAAGTAGCGGTCGTGGGACGAAGTATGGTAAATATAGTAGGAATTGCTGAGGAACTGGGGTATTTAGATATTCCAGAGGGGACCCTTATGGATATCGATGAAATCATCGGACTGCCGGGAAATCAGGCTTGTATCTTAACGACTGGGAGCCAAGGTGAGCCGATGTCAGCGTTGACCCGCATGGCTAACCACGATCATCGGCATGTAGCGATTCAACCGGGAGACACTGTGATCATTTCTGCGAGCCCAATTCCAGGTAATGAGAAATCTGTAGCTAAGACAGTCGACCAATTGTTTAAATTGGGAGCGAATGTGATTTACGAATCTGCAGAAGGAATGCACGTATCGGGTCATGCAAGTCAGGAAGAACAAAAATTAATGCTCAGCATGGTTCGACCGCAATATTTTATGCCTGTTCACGGGGAGTATCGCATGTTGATCAAACATGCCCAGTTAGCAGAACAACTCGGTATTCCCAGAGAAAATATTTTTATCACTGAGAACGGTGGGGTTGTTGAATTCACGCGCCATGGGGCAGCTTTAGGCAGTAAGGTAATGGCTGGAAAAGTCTTGATAGACGGGTTAGGGATCGGAGACGTAGGCAACATCGTGTTACGAGATCGCAAACAACTCTCACAAGACGGTATTCTAATTGTCGTCATGACCATAAGCCGTTCAAGTGGAGCTATTGTATCGGGTCCGGATATTGTGACAAGAGGATTTGTTTATGTACGTGAGTCAGAGACCATGTTAGAAGAAGCTAAACAAAAGGTTAGACAGACGATGGCGCGTTGTCGAGAGAATCGAGTTACTGAATGGGCTGTCTTTAAAAACCAAATCCGAGATACTTTAAGCAAACACTTTTATGAAAAAACACGCCGCAGACCTGTTATTTTACCCATTATTCAAGAGGTTGAATAGTTATAAAGTTGAAAAAATTCTTACTTGACGGGGAAGAGTATTCGTGTTAAATTTATAAAAAGTAAATATTTCGAGCAAGTGATTTTTCTTTATAAGAAAAATTAAACAGGGAAGCCGGTGTGAATCCGGCGCGGTCCCGCCACTGTAAATGGGGAGTTTTTGCCATATCCACTGAGGAAACTTGGGAAGGAGGCAATAAACGATGAACCTAAGCCAGGAGACCTGACTGCTCGTATGCTTTAACTCACGATGGATGAGTGGCAGGAATTTTTGTTAATTCAGCCCTCCATATCATGGAGGGCTTTATATATTATTTTGTGTACATAATAGGTTTCCCGAGGGAAACTATCTGCAGGTATATGTCTTGTTCATGCGGGATTTGCTTTCAAAAATGCGAATGCGACTTGAAAGCAGAAGAGAACGCACCGTTCGAGATAACCAATACATTGCTGTCTTTCGGATTAGTGATGTAGGGTTATCTCTTTATTTTTTTTATGAGAGAGGGGGGATCCAGAAACAGTGAATAAAAGGTATCTCAGATAGTTGAGTTAACAAACATTAGGTTTCGCATTTAACATGTAAGAAGGAGTGATAAAGCTATGTTTCTTCGTAAAAGCAAACATATTGGGTTATTAATAACCTATGTTATGTCTATATACATCTTCTTTCCGGATGATGCTTATGCTATGCATATTATGGAAGGATTTCTACCTTTTAACTGGGCGGCTTTTTGGTGGATGGTCATGATTCCTTTTGTCATTGCCGGGGTGCGTTCCATCAAAAAAACAGTCACACTCCACCCTAATTTAAAAATGCTGCTAGGTATGGCGGGAGCATTTGCGTTTGTGCTGTCAGCTTTAAAAATCCCATCTGTTACCGGCAGCAGCTCACACCCTACAGGTGTGGGCTTAGGGACAATTTTGTTTGGACCCACAGCCATGACTGTTTTAAGTATGATTGTTTTAGTCTTCCAAGCTCTTTTACTAGCTCATGGAGGAATAACAACCTTAGGGGCAAATACTTTTTCTATGGGGATTGTTGGCCCTTTTGTCTCGTATGGTATCTACAAAGGTTTAAAGAAGTTGGGAGCTCCCCAATGGCTCTCTATCTTTATGGCGGCAACTTTAGGAAATTTGATGACCTACGTGACAACCTCTATTCAGTTGGGACTGGCGTTTCCGGCAGCGGCAGGCGGAGTAACTGCTGCCATACTTAAATTCTTGGGCATTTTTGCACTCACCCAGATCCCTTTAGCTATCAGCGAAGGTTTGCTTACGGTCATGGTATTTAATATTCTTTCCGCTTACAGTCAAAAAGAGTTACAGGTCTTAACTGCATTTACGGGCAAAAGGATATCTTCCATTAAGCGGGAGGTGAAAGCATGAAACTCTTTAACAAAAATATGATAATTCTTGCATTTGTTGCGCTATTGGCATTTGTCCCACTTTACATAGCCCGAGGCGCCGAGTTTGCTGGTGCTGATACTCAAGCCTCAGAAGCGATCAGCACACTCAATGCCAGTTACACACCTTGGTTTGAGTCATTTTGGGAACCGCCCAGCGGAGAGGTGGAGTCATTCTTGTTCGCCTTGCAGGCTGCTGTCGGGAGTGGATTCGTTTTTTATTATCTAGGGTACACGAAGGGCAGAAACAGTATTAATAAGAGGGATCAAGTGTGATTGCCGTTGATTCTTACGCCTATAACAATAATCTCAAAAGCGTACATCCAGCAGAAAAATCACTTTTTGCGATGTTTACAATGGGTGTATGCCTAGCATCTTCAACGATGATTACCCCTCTCATCGTTTTGGCCGTAATGGCCGGAGGAATTATTTTGAAAGCAGGTATTCCAACCCGAGTTTTAATTAAGCTCATGACTGTTCCACTGGCCTTTCTTTTAATCAGTATATTAACAATAGTGTTTTCAGTATCGATCAACTCTTCAGGTTTTTGGCTCGCACAAACCTATAAGGGCTTTACCATAGGAATACGCTACCCAGATCTAATGACAGCGGCAAACCTCTTTCTCAGGTCGTTAGGAGCTGTATCGTGTCTCTATTTTCTGGCCTTGACTACTCCGCTCACTGAACTGATTACAGTCCTCCATAAGTTAAAAGTACCATTCATAATTACAGAATTAATGGTGCTTATATATCGCTTTATCTTCGTTTTTATGGAAACCGCAACTGCGATTCGGCGTGCACAGTATTCTCGTTCAGGCTATATCTCCATGAATAGTTCTTTTCGTTCTATGAGCAGGCTCTTCTCTGCACTCTTAGGGAAGGTCTTTGTTAAATCGCAAGACCTTTACAATTCCATGGCTGCACGGTGTTACACGGGAGAGATTAAGGTGCTTACCAAGAAACGGCCCGTTAGCTTCAAAAATTATTTTATTATAGCTGTGATCGAGACCCCTTTAATTTTATTGAATTTGCTTTGGAGGTAATATAGTTGTCAGAGCTCATACTTGAAACAGTTGACCTAGAATATTCTTATCCAGATGGTACAAGTGCTTTGCGCAAAGTGAATTTACAAGTTCAAAAGGGAGAAAAGTTAGCTATTCTAGGATCAAACGGAGCCGGAAAGTCGACTTTGTTTATGCATTTTAATGGAATCTATCGCCCTGACTCGGGTTTTATTAAATATCAAGGACAAGGTATCTCTTATAAAAAGAAGGACTTAACTGATCTTCGCAAAAAGGTGGGAATTGTCTTTCAAGATCCGGACAGTCAGCTATTTTCCGCTAGTGTATGGCAAGATATCTCGTTTGGCCCGCTTAATCTCGGACTTTCAGAGGAAGTTGTAACACAAAGAGTTAAACAAGCCTTGTTAGATACTGAAACCACAGACATAGAAGATAAACCCACTCACTTGTTAAGTTATGGTCAGAAAAAGCGGGTTTCTATTGCGGGGGTATTGGCAATGGAGCCGGAAATTATTATTTTTGATGAGCCTACTGCTGGGATGGATCCTCGTCACGCTCAAGAGTTCATGCAACTTTTAGAAAAGTTAAGTGATGAAGGAAAGACAATTATTCTCTCGACTCATGATGTCGATTTAGCCTATAGCTGGTCAAATAGGTTAGCAATCATGTACCGTGGAGAAATTCTCGCGCACGGATTACCCGGTGAACTATTTTCTCGGACGGAGATCGTGAAACGCGCTGATTTGACCATTCCCTGGCTGATAGAGACACATAGTGAGTTGGTCAAAAAAGGATGGCTGCCTCCGTCTGCGTCTTTACCAAAATCAAAAGAAGATCTATTCCGGAACATTCCGGTTAAGAGCGGTCAGCAAAGTGCATAGAATGAGAGCTTCAATGGAGGTTAGCAAATGATATTGCTTTTGGGAGAAACAGCTGCGGCGCGTGAAATTAGTGAATGTCTTAATAGCAGAAGGCTTGAGCTAATACGAATGCAAACGTGGAGCGAAAAGATGTGTCTCCATTCGCCGACATTAATCATTGATGCCAGCCCACCTTCCAGCAGTGTAAAGTTTTCCCCTTTGCGCCAATGGTGTGAACCGCGAGGTATTCCTTATCTGCGTTTAGAAAGACCTGAGACAATTATTCCTGTTAGCCCGTTAATCTATCCAGTAGATAATTGGGAGGAAGCACTGCTCCAATTGGAGTGGCGCGTGGGTGCTTTGCATCAAGAGAAAGGACGTCCTGTAACGATTTTTGTCACGACGGGAAGTCACCAATTAGAAAGCATCGTACGAAGTCCGTTTGCCCGATTTGCCCGTATAGTTGTCCGGGTTCTGCCCGAGGGGCGTTTAGTACAGAAGTGTCAAGATATGGGCATTCCGCCAAGGAACATCGTTGCTATGCAAGGACAATTTTCTAGAGATGTAAATCGAGTATTCTTTAAATTTTACGGAGCTGATATTCTTTTGACTCGAGACAGCGGGTTTGCTGGTGGGACTGATACGAAAATCTCTGCTGCCTTGGAATTGGGTTTAGAGATTGTGTTTATCAAAAGAAACAATCTGAATTTAGGATTGACGGTGAACAGTGTTCATGAATTGCTTGATTGGGTAGACGCTAATGTTACTTTGCCAAAATGTACCTAAATTTATAAATATAATCACTAGAGACGAGGATGCCTGATCCTCGCCTCTTTTTTCGGCATATTAAAATGCTCTCCTAGAATAGAAACCTAAGGACGGGAGAGTGGATTCGGAAAATTTTTTCTCAGGGCTTGCAAAAATAATCGGGGGCGTTCAATATAATCTTAATGAGTATATTTAAGTTTACATAAAATTCGACAATTATTGTCTAGGTTCAAATTTGACAGGGGGTAGAATTATGTTGGATCTTCTCTATAAACGCCGCAGTATTCGGAAGTATGCATCTGAAAAGTTGGATGTTGATACAGTTCAATTGCTTTTGGGAGCTGCTTTATTGAGCCCCTCCTCGCGTGGGTTCCAACCGTGGCAATTTGTTGCTGTCGATGATCCAGAGGTATTAACTCAGTTAGCGTCATGTAAAAAAGGTGCAGGGTTTCTAAAGGATGCTGCCTTGGGCATTGTAATTTTGGCTGATCCTGAGAAAAGTGATGTATGGATAGAAGATGCATCCATTGCGGCAACGATTTTACATCTGACTTCAGCATCTTTAGGATTAGGATCTTGCTGGATTCAAATTAGGGAACGCCAGTTTTCGGAATCCGAAACGGCCGAACAGAACATACGAAGGATCTTGGGCATTCCAGAGAACCTTAAGGTTACTTCGATTATTTCTATCGGATACCCTGACGAATTCAAGTCGCCTCATGTAGAGGGGGATTTAGGGTTTGATAAGGTTCACTTGAATAAGTATGGGTCGAAATTCTAAGACATAGACGCCATGCTGGTTGATCAATGGCAAAACATGAAACCGGGGGGCGTAAGAAATGGCAGAAATCTTATTTATCGCACCATTACAAGAGCTGGCTAGTTTGGTTAAAGAAGTCAGTCGTCTGGAAAAGGCGCCGGAGATCGATATTAAAGTTGCCCGAATGGAAGAAGGGGTGAAACTTGCCTTAGAAGCCGAGAGACAGGGGTATCACGTAATTGTCAGCAGGGGAGTTACCGCTTGGATGATTAGAGAATCTAGAGCATCTCTCCCTGTCATCGATGTACTTATTGGTGGATTAGATATCCTGGAAGCTTATTTACAGGCTAAAAATCTCGGAAGCCCAATTGGGATTGTTGATGTTAATGATATGATTCAAGAGATAGCCAGTTTCGAAGAAATTGTCGGAGAGAGTTTCGTAAAGTATACCTTGGCAGATCAGAAAGAGGATATTCTTAAAGGGGTAGCTGCCCTGAAAGATGCTAATGTACAAGTTGTAATTGGTAAAGTGGCTATGGCAAATGCGGCTAAAAAATTAGGCATGCAGGCGGTGGTAATTAGGTCTGGCAGAGAAGCAGTCCGGCGTGCCCTAGCGGAAGCAAAGCGTGTCTTAGAAGTGCGTAAATTAGAAAAACGTCGTGTTGAACAATTAAAAGCTATTTTAGACTTCACCTATGACGGGGTCATTGCCTTGGATGAACAGGGGAGAATTAGCGTTTTTAATCCGGTTGCGGAGAAACTTACGGGATGGACTGCTGAAAAAGCCATTGGTCGTTTAGTTATTGACGTGCTGCAAAAATCCCGCTGTCAAAATGTCTTAAAGACGGGCAAGGCAGAGGTTGGGGAGATTATGGAGATAAATCGGGCTAAAGTTGTGGCTAATAATATCCCTATTAAAGTGGACGATAAAGTAGAGGGGGTTGTTACTACCTTTCAGTCCGTTGACCGGTTGCAAAGTCTAGAGCATAAAGTGCGGCGCACTCTGGCCGACAGGGGACATGTTGCAAAGCATAGTTTTAGTCATATCTTAGGGCAAAGTCAAGCGATTAAAGATGCTGTAAAATGGGCGCGGGAATATGCCCAAGTTGATTCTACAGTCCTATTGCATGGCAGGACCGGATCGGGAAAAGAACTTTTTGCTCAAGCAATTCACAATGCCAGCCCGCGACGGTGTGAGTCGTTCGTGGCCATAAACTGCGCAGCTTTGCCAGAAAACCTTTTAGAAAGTGAACTATTTGGTTATGTTGAGGGTGCTTTCACAGGGGCTCGCAAAGGTGGCAAGGCAGGAGTATTCGAGATCGCCCATGGCGGAACCTTATTTCTGGACGAGGTTGGGGAGATGGCACCCTCGTTGCAAGCACGCTTACTTCGGGTACTGGAAGAGGGCGAGGTCATGCGTTTGGGGGATAACAGCATTTTGCCAGTGAACGTTCGGCTAGTGGCAGCGACACACCGAGACCTTAAAGAAATGGTCGAAAAGGCAAGTTTTCGAGAAGATCTGTTTTATCGTTTGAATGTTTTGTCCTTAGTAGTGCCAGAGCTTGCTGAGCGTGGGAGTGATATTCTAATAATTGCCCGTCATTTCTTGGACGAATTTAGTCGAAAGATGAAACGGAGTACGGGTGGGCTTTCTGGAGAAGCTGAGCAGATCCTCTTAGACTATCCATGGCCTGGAAACATACGCGAATTGCGCAATGCCATGGAGCGTTTAGTCATGCTGACCGGGGAAAGGGAAATTTCCGAGGATGATACTGCTCGGGCGCTTGGCCTGGACCGAAAGCAGACTGTCATTATTCCTGAACGGGAAGAGAGGCTGCGCGGCGAAGTAGAGTTAGCAGAAATTCGTTCCATTCAAAAGGCCCTTAAGGAATGTGGCGGCAACAAAACTGAAACGGCCCGTCGTTTAGGAATTAGTCGGACTACTTTGTGGCGTAAGATGCAAGAAGCAGAGGATATGTAATAATTGATAATAGTCATAGGGAAACGTATCGAGAGAGCTCAGCTTACTTTGGTAAGATGCAAGAAAAAGATAAAGCGTCCAGTAATCGCAACGGTTTGTTTCAACTACTGGATGCTTTATGTTGCTTATGTGAAACAGTTAACCAGGCCTCATGGAAAAGCTTTAAAATATACAACTAGTTAAGAGGACATATATTGGCGCCATAGGCTTAATGACAGAATATTTTAGTATTAGAAGAGCTTCGGCTCTTTTTTTGTTTCTTTGTTGGCACAACAATTGCAATATTCTTCAAATACAAAACGAAAGGAGGAAAATCAGTGGTTAAAAATCTTCCGGTTGTTCCGACAGCGAAGGCAGGAAGCCTCGTCGAGACGCCAACAGGAATAACATGGCGTATTCAACATCCAGAAATTTTAGAGAACTGCAATATGTGCTTAGATTGCACCTTGTTTTGCCCAGATGGGGCTATAGTCCAACAAGCGGGTGAATTAGTTCTAAGCTTAAGGTTATGTAAAGGGTGCGGAATTTGTGCGAATGAATGTAAAGAGAATGCCATACAAATGATCCCTGAGTATTCTGGGGTTAAGGGCGTTTTCCGTTAAGGGGGGAAATGAATGAGTACAACGTTATTAACAGGCAGTGAGGCAGCAGCCTATGGGGCAAAGCTCGCCCGTATTGAAGTCTTGGCATATTACCCGATTACACCGGCTTTTCCAGCAATGGAGAGGATTAGTAAGTTTATTGATGAGGGTGATTTAAATACCCGATTTGTACGAGTTGAATCTGATCATAGTGCCTTAGCAGCGGCATTGGGTGCCAGTCTTGCAGGCAGTCGAACGTTTACTGTGACAAATTCTCAAGGATTGCTCTATATGACGGAAGTCGTATATCATACGGCTGGATTGCGTCAACCTGTGGTGATGGCAGTTGCCAATCGAGCTCTTTCCGCACCGCATAGCCGTTTCCCGGAACAAGGGGATGCGATTTCCCAAGGAGCCAGCGGTTGGATTCAGCTTTTTTGTGAGAATAATCAAGAAGTGCTGGATAATATGCTCCAGGCCTTTAAAATCGCCGAAACAGTTCGTTTGCCAGTGATGGTGAATTATGAAGGGTATATTCAATCTCATACCCTAGAAGAAGTTGAGGTTCCTGATCAGGAGAAACTAGATCAATTTTTACCTTTAACTCGAGTTCGAACCCTTGATGTTGAGAACCCACAGGCGGTCAATACTGTTGCCAGTCCTGAATTTTATATGGATTATAAGTTCCGCCAAAATGAGGCCATGGAGCAAGCCCTAACAGTCATCGACAGTGTTTCCACAGATTATGCTAATGAATTTGGCCGAGATTGGTCGGGGTTAATCGATAGTTATCAAATGGAAGATGCAGAGCATGCCTTTGTAGCAATGGGCTCAATGATCAGTGATGCCCGAATCGCAGTTGATGAACTGCGGAGTCAAGGTCAAAAAGTTGGGTTAGTCAAAATGCGGACATGGCGTCCTTTCCCAGCCGAAGCACTCCGACGAGCCCTGAAGAAGGTTCAACTGATTACTGTAGGTGATAAAAATATTGTCTATGGCCTCGGGGGAGCGTTAGGTACTGAAGTGAGATCAGCATTATACGGGCAAACCGTACGCATTAACAGTTATATTCTAGGGCTGGGTGGCCGAGATGTAACGACCGAAGAAATTAAGCAAGTACTCGAACTTTCAGAGAAAACTGAACAACAGGCAACCGCTTCCGAGTGGTTCGGGTTATAAGGAGGGATTAAACATGGCTCTATCCATCGCTGATTTGCCGAAAGAGGAGTTATTTGGTCAAGGACATGCGGGTTGTGGGGGCTGTGGTGCAGCCGTTGCTGGAAGGCAAGCAATGAAGGCTTTAGGCTCAAGGACGATTATAACAATTCCAGCATCGTGCATGGCAACCATGGGCGGCTCAAACCTAAAAACGACTTGGCAGATTCCCTTTTATCATACGTTATTTGAAATAGCCCCGGCAGTATCTTCCGGAATCAGGGCAGCCTTAGATGCCCAAGGGATCGAAGATGTCAACGTAGTTTCTTGGGCGGGGGATGCAGGTACAGCGGACATTGGGTTCCAAGCTCTGACGGGAGCGGCGGAACGTAATGAACACATGATGCACGTGTGTTATGACAACGAGATGTACATGAATACCGGGGGGCAAACGGGCAGTCAGACCCCTAAGTTCGCGATTACTAGTAACATGGCGAATGGCAAAAAGGTTAAGAAGAAGAATATGTTGGCGATTATGGAAGCCCATGAAATCGATTATGTAGCAAGTGCCTCGATAGCGTATCCGTTAGATCTCATCGCCAAATTTAAAAAAGCAGCCAAAAAACCTGGTTTTTCCTATATGCATATCTTGGCACCTTGTCATCGCGGTTGGCAAATTCCGGCGGAAAAAACCATCGAACTTGCCCGTTTAGCAGTGGAAAGTGGCTTGTTTGAACTTTACGAAGTAGATGAAGGTAAGCGAACTCGCACGGTTGAGCCCACCTTTATTCCGGTTGATAATTATCTGCTGCCTCAAGGTCGATTTAAGGATTTGACTCAAGAAGATATTCAAGATATTCAAGCTGGAGTAAACAGGCACTATGGAAGAGGGGAGTGAAAAAAATGACAGAGATTCGCTTTCATGGTCGCTTTGGTCAACCTGTTGGTAAATTAGTTCGAGTTCTTGGCAAATATGCGTTGGGTCAGGGGAAAAATGTACAAGTGTTTGACTCTTTTGCCGCATTTCGCCCGGGGGCGCCAATGTATTCAATTTTAAGAGTTTCTGAACAACCCATCCGAGTGAGATCCACTAACAATACGCGGCCTGATACGGTTGTCATCTTAGACAATAGTCTATTCAGTGTAACGGATGTTACAAAAGGATTGAAAAGTTCTGGAAAGGTCATGGCCTTGGGGGTTAGTGAAGAGGTTCTGGGTGATAAAGCTAATGGTTTCGGGTTTGTTCCTTTAGAGCCTATCTTCGGAGAGAGTGCAAATATAGAAGCTAATTTTATCAAATTACTTCAAAAACAAGATTTGTTCTAAAATAATTTTGAACTAGCAGTAGCATGTTTCAATAAGTTATTGTCAACAAATCTGACCTTCTCAATCGTCAATGAAGAAAATAGATTTTGATTCTAACTAATTCCGGAAAGCAGGTGTTAGGTTTTTGGTGGATTATTTCTATAAAAATCTAGCTCGCAGTGCGGGATTACTGGAAATCTCGCAGGGACAGGATATTGAGGTAGATATAAATTTAGTACTGGCTCACGATGGAACCGGACCTAAGTTGCTTAAACTATGGAATCCGGAAGAAAGAGTGTTTGATGGGCGGAGAGTAGTTTTTACTGTTGATCATGCTTTTCCTGCCCCGACCCCCCAAGACCGTGCTTTTCATAAAGAATTTGCGGTATTTTCAAAGGTCCAGGGTTGTACACTTTATAATAAAGGTGAAGGGGTTTTACACCAAGTTGTGGCTGAAAGGCTCTCTCTATGCCCAGGTATGATTATTGCCGGCGCGGACGGTCATGTTGCAACAGCGGGAGCTTTTGGAGCCATCGCTTTTGCATTAACACCGGAAGAGTTGATCCCTGTTATGACCACGGGGAAATTAAGACTAAAAGTACCCCATGTCCTGTCTGTTCAATTGGATGGTGAATTAGGCCCGGGAATTCTGCCTAGGGATGTGGCCTTATACCTTAGTTGGAAATTAGGTGACCAGATTAATGGTAAGGCAATAGCTTTATCAGGTGCATTGGTTAATGGATTAAGCGATGCTGGGTGTATGGCTATTTGTAATTTCCTTCCTGAAGCGGGGGCTGTGACAGCATTCATAGTTCCTCCAGGGGAAGAGGGACGACCTAATTTCACCCTTTATGCCCGTGAAATAGAGGCGATGATCGCCGTCCCTCCATCTCCCGCTGAGGTTAGGTTTGTCCATGAGCTTGAAGGTACTACAGTGACTGTAGCAATCGCTGGAGGGTGTTCATCCGGCCGGGTAGAAGATATGGAGGTTATCGCAGAAGTTTTAAGAGACCAATCAGTGCATCCTGAGGTTACCTTCATTATTACTCCAGCTTCGCGAGAAGTCGCCAAAGAGATGGATAACAAAGGATTAAGCACACTTCTAAGAGACCGTGGTGCACTTATCATGTCACCAGGTTGCGGTCCGTGCCCTGGTAAACATTTCGGAGTATTGGCTGAGGGGGATGTTGCAATTACTACGACGGTTAAGAATACGCCTGGCCGAATTGGATCGACTAAGGCCAGCATTTACTTAGCATCTCCTCGAACTGTAGCGCAAGCCGCTGTAAAAGGTGTAATCTAAATATTTTGGTAGCTGGTAAAATGTATGAATAGGTACTAGGGAGAAGGGAGGAAGAAAGTATGTTAGAAAAAAGTCAACTAGTTAACGATATGAAGAAGTTATTAGGCCCGGAAAAAGTGATTTCCAGTAAGCTCGAGCGGTATACCTATACTTATGACAGTTCTTTTTTATCACAGCTGAATGAATTTTACCCTGATGTTGTGGTCTGTCCAATGAACACTGAGGACGTTCAAATCATCATGCGCTATGCTTATCAACATAATATACCTGTTACGCCCAGAGGAGCAGGGTCCGGTCAAACCGGAGGGAGTGTAGCTGTGAAAGGCGGTATTGTACTCGACCTTTCAGGTTGGACGGATATTGTGGAAATCGATGAGAAAAATATGCAAGTTGTTGTGAGGCCAGGAATTGTGCACGCTGACCTTAATGTTGCACTTTCACCCTATGGGCTATTTTTCCCACCTGATCCAGGAAGCTCGAAAATGGCCACGATTGGCGGCATGGTTGGGAATAATGCCAGTGGGTTGAGAGCAGTCAAGTTTGGCAATACAGGCCAGTATGTGCTGGGGTTGGAAGTCGTCTTGCCAAATGGGGAAGTCATGAAGACCGGAGGATTACACTCCAGGGCCCTGAAAAGCGTTTCCGGGATAAACCTTACAAGCCTTTACGTTGGGTCAGAAGGCACCCTAGGGGTTATCACTCAGGTTAGACTGAAGGTTCTGCCAAAACCACCGGTTAGAGGGATCCTGCTTACGTTGTTTTCCAGTTTGGATGATGCAGCTGCAACCGTATTAGAAGTGTTTAAGAATGGGATTATTCCATCGGGTATTGAGATATTGGATGACTCTGGGATTAAAGCCGCTAATAAATTTCAACCGGATCTAAAGCTTCCTGAGGCTGAGGCAGCCCTGTTCTTTGAAATTAATGGGAGTAAAGCAGCCGTCGACTTTGAGGGACAGCAAGTCAAGGAGATTGCAGAAAAACGGGCAAGTTCGGTAGAATGGGCTACAGATGCCCAACGTATGGCGAAGCTTTGGCAAGGGCGAGCTGTCATCGGAGCCGCTTCCGCTCGTGTCAAAGAAGGGGCAACCAGAATTTTTTGTGGAGAAGATGTTTGCTTTCCGATGGCTAAGGTTCCTGAAGCGTTGCGGAGAATTAAGGAGATTGGGGCAAAACATAATACTCTTGTGGTCATTTATGGTCATATTGGCGACGGGAATATGCATACAGCGCCAATTATTGATCCCTTAAAACCAGAAGAGGTTCAAGCCGCCCACCGCGTGGCAGATGATATTCATCAACTTGCTTTGGAATTAGAAGGTTCAACGACGGGAGAACATGGGGTAGGTTTTACTAGATCCCAATTCATGGAAGAAGAACACGGTAAGGCCTTGGAGATCATGAGAATTATTAAAGACGCCATAGACCCTAAAGGAATTATGAATCCTGGTAAGATATGGGCTGAGAGGTAAGCGTATGAAAACAACATATCGAGTCGATTTTGCTGAGGAACTTAAGAAATGTGTTCGCTGTGGTGAGTGTCGAGCGAATTGCCCTATCTTTTCCGAGTCAAAAAGAGAGCCAGATTCACCCCGTGGAAGACTGTCCTTGGTAAAACTTCTCCAAGAAGGCAAGATCACACCCTCTGCAGAACTGTCTGAAAAACTTTATGGGTGCTTACTTTGCAAAACCTGTGCTGTCAATTGCCCGTCTGGGGTGATTACGGATGAAATTGTGATGGGAGTAAGAGATTACCTTGATGATGTTTTAGATAGAAACATTATCAAAAAGTTGGTGCTTAGGGGATTCTTAACTCGCCCAGCTCTGCTTCAAACATCTTTTTCACTCGTGAAACTTTATCAAAAGACGGGGTTAAATAATGTTTTGACAAGGTCAAAACTAATTGAGCATTTGCCAGAACAAATGAGTGCAGGTGCAAAAATATTGCCGGATGTCTCAAAAAAACTAGCTCGTGGACGGATACCGGAAGTTGTTAAGCCCTATGGAGAAAAGCGTTTTCGCGTAGCTTATTTTTTAGGGTGTGCGACGAATTTAATTTATCCAGATGTTGTGGTGAGTGGGGTGGACGTCCTAGCCAGGCATGGTTGTGAAGTGATAACTCCGGCTGTAAAGTGTTGCGGTATGCCGCATTTAGCCTATGGGGACACGGATACAGCGGTACAACTGGCCAAAAAAAATCTGAAGATTTTGCTGTCAGCACAAGTGGACGCAGTTGTGACTGATTGTTCGTCGTGCTCGGCTACTTTAGCGGAAAGCTATTCAAAGCTTTTTGAGCCGGGTACAGACGAATACAACCAGGCAAAAGAATTAAGTAACAAGGTCTATGATCTCAGTAAGTTTTTAGTGGAAAAAACGGGTGTTCAGCCAGGTCCTAATCCAGTTAATGTCGCGGTAACCTACCACGATCCGTGTCATTTGAAACGGGGGCAAAATGTCTTTAAGCAACCACGCGAACTATTAAAAGCTATTCCTGGTGTGGAGTTTAAAGAGATGAAGGAAGCGGATCGTTGCTGTGGTTCGGCGGGCAGCTTTAGTATTATGCATCATGATCTGTCCATGAAAGTTCTTGAACGGAAGATTAGTAACATCGCAACTGCCAAAGCTACTGTGGTTGCTACCAGTTGCCCAACCTGTACAATGCAGTTAAGTTACGGGTTAAAAACACACGGTATGGTTGCACAGGTAGTACATCCAGTTCAGTTATTGGCTAAAACGTATCAGACGAAAACCTAACTTTAAAATCATATGTCATATTAAATATTCAAAACAATGAAAACAATGAAAATAAATAGGAGTAAAAGGTCAAAAGGCGAATCACTTATTCATTGGAGAAGTCCACTCTGATAAGAGAACGTGGGACTTACTTATAGGAGTATCATTGGCAGTAGAATCAAGTTACCAAAAGTTTGCAAAAACTGTTTCAAATAAGAAACGGTTTTTGCAAAATAAGCAGTACAATGTTTCAATAATAAGACGATTCCTACAACGATATATTCTGATAATCCATATATTTGAAATGTTTAAATAGAGACACAAGCAGGGGACTGTGATAAGAGAACATTGGGTTTAAAGCGAAGGAGCTTAAGAAAAAAATGATAAAAATTGGCATAAAAATTGCAATATTCAAAATCCAATGCAATTTTTTTGAGAGAAAAAAATTGAACATTCTCTCAAAATTATCTATTTAGAGTAATGTAACAATTTTTCTGGGAGGTGAAGGTGGTTAGGAACGGGTGGGGAATTTCTAAAATGAGAGGGGATTTATATTGATGAAGAAAAATCGCTTTATTAATCTAGCACTTGTGTCGGTAATTGCTTTTGCACTCATTGGGTGTGGATCGACTGCTGCAACTAAGCCTGCGGACACAGCAGGAAGTGATTCTGCTAAGAAACCAAGTGTTACTGTAAAGCTATCCTCGACATCCAGTAAGGGTGGAGCAATGTATGAAGGGGCGATGAAGTTCAAGGAACTTGTTGAAGAGCGCTCTAAAGGAGATATAGCGGTTCAAGTGTTTCCTGATGGTCAATTAGCGAAAGACCTAGCTGCAATTGATGCCCATAAAACTGGAGCAATCCATTTGTCTCTTCCTTCAACAGCTATGGCTCAAATAGATCCGAAATTTGGAGTTTTTGATATCCCGTTCTTATTTAAAGATGCTGCTGCAGTCACTAAATTCGCACACGGAGAAATGTGGACGAAAGAGTTTCAACCTTTATTTGAGCAGTACGGTATGTATGGCTTAGGCTTCTGGGAAAATGGTTTCCGTCACATTACCAATAATAAACGTCCGATTAACGTTCCTGAAGATTTAAAAGGAATTAAAATACGGGTACCAGAAAGTAAACTGCGAGTAGCAATGTTTAAGGAATTTGGGGCTAATCCATCGACTTCAGATTTCAGTGAGGTATTTACAGCGTTACAGCAGGGAGTCTTTGATGGTCAGGAAAATCCATTCGTGCAAATTGAAGCTGGTCGTTTCGCTGAAATTCAAAAATATCTTTCCCTTACAAATCATACCTATACACCTGCCTACTTAGTCGCCAGTAAGGTATGGTTCGACAAATTAAAGCCTGAGCAACAAGAGATCTTAAAAAAAGCTGCTGTTGATGCAGGTGACTTTACTCGTGAATATGGAGCGAAAGTAGAAGGCGAGCTCCTAGCCAAATTTAAGGCAGCAGGAATGACCGTTAACACAGCTGATGTAGCAGCCTTCCAGGACAAAACAGGGCCGGTCATTGATCTGCTCAAAGAATCTATTGATCCTGCGTTTGTGGATAAAGTAGTGAAAACAGCCAAGGAGTAATTAAAGAATCGATCGCAAGTTTAAAAAGCTCATGTCCCTTATTCTCATATTTATGGCTTCGAATATGGGGGCATGAGTTCTTAATTAATAAAGCTAAAGGAGGCAGAATCAAATGCAGTTCCTAAGTCGAATTGATCGAATTATACAAGCCGGGTTAAAATGGACCCTTATCATACTTATGATTGCGATTACGTTGAGTGTGGCTTGGGGAGTATTCACTCGTTTTATATTACAAAATGCTGCAACGTGGACAGGGGAATTTTCAGGCTTTTCTCTAGTTTGGATTACCTTTCTTGGTTCTGCCTATGCAGTATATCAAAAAACTCATATTCGTTTTGAATCGCTATTTGATATGCTTCCTAAATCGATAGGATTAGTTATTCAAACGATCTTCAATCTTAGTATGCTTGCCTTCTTTGCAATTGTTATGATCCTTGGCTTTAACTTGTCAATTGGTGCAATGTCTGCTGAGACCGTATCTCTTCCAATCACTAAAGGTATCGCTTATTTAGTCCTTCCTATAGGTAGTGCAATTATGGTGATTGGTTTTTTCTCAGACACGGTAAATTCGTTTAAAAGAGGTGATAGCAAATGATTGCAACTATACTAATTGGTGGGATTATGGGGTTAGTCCTTTTAGGACTGCCGATAGGTTTTGCTTTAGCGATTGTTGGAGTAGGGCTATTTATCTTGACAGGCGCTCCTTTGGATATGTTGCCGATTATTTTGTTTGATGGTTCTAATAACTTCCCCCTACTCGCCATTCCGTTATTTATGGTTGTTGGGGAGTTAATGGGCGCTGTGAATTTATCCCAAAGACTCGTGAATTTCGCGGGTAGTCTTGTTGGTTTTGCTCGCGGAGGATTAGCTCAAGTAACCGTTGTGACCTCGATGATTTTCGCCGAAATTTCCGGTTCCGCTGTGGCTGGTGCGGCTGCTTTAGGCGGGATTTTGATCCCGGAAATGGAGAAAAAGGGGTACACGAAGGGGTTTGCGGCAGCCTTAGTGTCTGTGGCTGCAACAATGGCCATTATTTTACCTCCTAGCATTCCCATGATTCTGTACGGAGTTATGGCTGGAGTCAGTGTATCGGATTTGTTTATTGCAGGTATTTTCCCAGGATTGATTGTTGGATTTGTATTAACAGTCGTCAATCACTTCTTTGCTAAGAAAAACAATTGGGAAGCTGCTTCTACCTTTTCTTTTCCGGCTGTAGGAAAGACCTTTAAAGAAGCCTTTTGGGCACTAACGATACCCTTTATTATTCTCGGCGGAATCTGGGGCGGGATATTTACCCCTACCGAAGCTGCCGCTGTAGCATCGGTTGCCGCGTTTTTAATAGGGATGTTCATTTACAAGGAATTAAAGTTTAAAGATCTGCCTGACCTTTTAATAAGAGCAGCTAATCAGACAGCTGTTGTCATGATTATTATCGCCGCTTCAGCTGTTATCGGCTGGTTTTTAACGAGTGAGCAAATCCCTCAGGGTTTGGCTGCTTGGGTGACAACCATAACTTCTAATCCTATTGCCGTTTTAGCGATTCTAAATGTCTTCTTTTTGATTGTTGGGATGTTCATGCATTCTGCAGCGGCGATCATTATGCTTATCCCAATTTTGATGCCTTTAATTCGTGAATTGGGGATTGATCCGATTCACTTCGGGATCATCATCACCATTAACCTGGGGATTGGTCAGCAAACTCCACCGGTTGCCTCTGTTTTACTGACAGCTTGTTCAGTCGGAAATGTTCCATTGGTTCAAACCTTCCCTTATCTCAAAGTTTACTTAGCAGTCATGCTGGGAATTTTAGCATTGATAACCTATGTTCCGATAATTAGTACTTATTTACCTTCGGTGATGTAGAGGTGAGAATAAGGTGAATAACGATAAAGAAAACTTGGTTGGCGCCCAAAGGCACTGTCTTCGTACGTGTTAACTTAGCGGAGAAGCCATAAGCGCAGTCGGCAACTTTAGTTGCCCTTATGCGCTGGCCATGGTCAACAGCAAAACTAAAGCAACCAGTGGGCATTGTTCAAATACCAAACGACTGGTTGCTTCGCTTATAAGGTAACCGATATTGGGCCATAATCACCAAGGATTAACACTATACAGTTTAGTCGGACGTCCGAGAGTACCATATTCCAATTCAACTTGAACCTTCCCAGTTTCTAATAGGTATTCTAAATAACGCCAAACGGTAATTTTAGACATGGTCAGTTCTGAGGCAATGGACTGACAGGAAAGGGATTTTTCTTGTTTATTAAGAAAGCCTAGGATTTGTTCAAGAGTTAATTGATGAACCCCTTTAGGAAGGGGCGTAGATTTAGCCATTGGTACGATTTCGCGAGTAACTTCAACCGGGGTATTAAGCTTATCAAGCTCATGTTGGCTTAAGTCTGAGTTTTTTGACATCATGTTACGAAGCCTCAAATAACTTTGGAGAGCTTGTTGGAGACGCTCCATATCAAAAGGTTTAATCAAATAGTCGACAGCGCCGTAGCGTAAGGCTTCATGGATTGTTGAACTATCTTTAGCGGCTGTCACTAAAATAATATCTGTAGATATTTTTCTTTGCCGGATTCGTTTCAGAATGTTCAGGCCGTTACCGTGAGTTAAAAAGATATCCAATAAAACTAAATCTGGCTTGGTTTCCTTTATTAGCTGTAAAGAATCATTTTCATTATTGCTTATCCCAACCACTATAAAAGGAGGCATTTTTTCGGTAAACCGTTTATTAATGCTTGCTACCATGGGATCATCTTCAACTATAAACACTCGAATTGGGTCCAAGTGAAAACAACTCCTTTCGTGATAATTTCAGCGGTAGATAAAGCTTAGATCGAATGCCAACGCTTGCAATGGAGCAGAAATCTTAGGGAAGTTCATAAGGAATAACGATTCGGAAAACAGTCCCGTTTTCGTCAGTGCAAAAGGTAATTGTTCCACCAGCGACATCGATACGGTTCTTGCAGTTCGGAAGACCAAAGCCTTGACCGTGTTCTTTAGAGGTGAATCCAGCCTCAAATACTCGATGGCGGTATTCTATAGGAATTCCGGTGCCGCTATCTTCTATTAGTATACAAATATCATGAGGGCTTTGTTTTATCAGCACACGAACTAGACGTTTTTCCTGGCCAGCAACTGTATCAAAAGCATTCTCAATCAAATTCCCTAAAACAACAATCATAGCATGTTCATCGAAATACTTAGGAAGGGTAACGAGTTGGCTTTCGCGGTCGATTTCCAGATTGATTTGTTTCTCTTGAGCTTCGCTGGCTTTACCAGTTAATAGTCCGACGACGGCACTGCTCTGAATACTGTCAATCAGAAAACTGACTAATGAGTGTTCTTTCAAGGTGATCGATGAAATATAACTTTTTGCTTCATCATAAGCTTCGAGTTGAATTAAGCCAGAAATAACATGGAGTTTGTTCAAAAATTCATGAGTACGTGCACGTAAGGCGCCGACGATATTCTTCACCCCAGTAAGCTCTTCGGCAATACGGTTGACCTCAGTTAAAGGACGGAAAGTAGCAATTGCTCCCATTATTTTATTATTAATAACAAGGGGGTGACGATTCGTTAGGACGATATTTCCATTAATCAATAACTGCTCGTCTTCTAAGGGTTGTTGAGTACTCATAACAAGCGTCAGTTGAGAGTCTGGAATTAGTTTAGAAATGTGACATCCAATAAATACCGTGCCCGGCGGGAAAAGGTTTTGAGCTACTTGGTTGACCACTGTAACCTCGGAATTTTGGTCAATCGCAATAATCCCTTCTTTAACGGATTGAAGCATGCAGTCCCGCTCCTTAAGCAAGGTTGCAATTTCTAAAGGTTCCATTCCGAAAATTAAGTTTTTAATGTTATTGGCCAATAAAATCGAAAAGAGCACAATTAGTAAAAGGCCAAGCGGAATGACAAGATAGAATATTTTGTAAATTTTCGCTAGAGTTAGGGAAATTCCAGGTTCAAAATAGCCAACAGCAACTGCGCCAATTTGTTGAGAACCGTTAAAGATTGGCGCAAAGGCCCTTATCGAGGGGCCGGATATTCCTACTGCTTTAGAGGTATAAGATTGACCGTGCAAAGCAGGGCCCTCGTCCCCTCCTGTGAAAGGCAAGCCAATTAAGGCCTCATTCGGATGACTATGTCGTTTACCTTCTTTATCAAGAAAGACAACAAACGTCGCGTGTGTATAATTTCGAATCTCCTCTGCGATTATCTGGAGGTCATTGACTGGATTTTCCGAATAATATCCTGCGATGACGTCCTGACGTTGGGAAGCGAGTGTGGCAATATCCATAGCTTGATTGGCAATCTGCTCCTCAAAGCTATCGATAAAACTGAAATGTAAGATACTTATTGCTAGGATAAGGGGTATTAAACTACTAATTGCAGTGGTAATAAAAACTCGAACACGCAAAGGAAGTGGTTTTCCCATAATACCCTCCGGCTGTAAATGGAGTGCTAGTAGACAGCTACTCTTGAATACTAACAGATTTTTTAATTAATTCCTAGATGGATTTCGGAAAATTTATTCAATTTACGTAATTTTCAAAAAACAAATGAAAACAATGAAAAAATATAGGATGCCGGGAGATGGAGAGCGAATCATAATTTTTCGAAAGGGGGATCGCAAGATGGTTATGGATAATCCCGCGCGTAAGCGCATTTTCGTGGATCAGAGTCGTTGTTTAGGATGTAAAACCTGCGAATTAAGATGTGCGGTCGAACGCAGCTCTATAAGCAAATCCTTGCCAGAGGCTGTTCAGGAACAAATCTTGCCAAGGCCAAGAGTCTATGTAGAATGGGATGGGGAGAATTCTTCACCGATTCAGTGCAGGCATTGTGAAGATGCCCCATGCTTGGAAATATGCTCAACCGGGGCAATGCAACGAGATGAGAAGAGTGGCTGTGTTTTTGTCAATGGCAACAAATGTATCTCTTGTTGGATGTGTGTTATGGTTTGTCCTTATGGAGTGATTGCGCCTGCCCACGAGAAACACTCTGCGGATAAATGTGACCAATGTTTCCAAATGTCGCAACCCTATTGCGTGGCGGCCTGCCCAACGGGTGCCTTACAGGAAATCTCTCTTGAGGACTATTTACTTCAGTTAAAGCAAAAAAGGGAGTCTGGGCTTGCCTGGGTTGATAAAGATGTATAAAAATAGTTTCTAAGTTGAATTAAGGAGGGATTTTGATTCATGCGTCAAGTTCGAAGAAAAACAATGGATACTGCTGCTAGAGACTATTTGTTTAAGGCTAAAAACGAGGGGCTTCAACTTTCTTGGAATAAATACGAGGGTATGTTACCTCAAGACGGGTTTAGCCAAATTGGACTGAGCTGTTACGAGTGTTTGCAGGGGCCGTGCCGCTTAAACCCCTTTCGCCCTGAGGAAAATAGCACGGTTTGCGGTTTAGGGAACGATGAGCTGGTCTTACTTTGGTTAACTAGGCAAGCCGGAGAAAATCGCGAATTGGTTGCTGCAGGTTCACAAATGCTAGCGGAGCTTAAGAGTAAAGTTTCAGTTGGCGAAGTGGCCCTGGATTTACTCCAATTAAAAGCAACAAAATGGTCTGTCAATGGGACGGATTTGGGTGACTTGGTGATGGGGTTGAGCCTCAAGTTTGCAGAGTTAACATATCATCGAGCACAGTCTAAAACGTGTAATATAAATGATTTAATGACCTTAGGAACCCAACAAATCAATTTAGCAGGCTTTAACGCTGATCTGGCAGAGGTACTATACGGCAAGTACAGCAGTCAGTCCCGCTTGGTTGGGTTAGGTGTAATTAAAGAAAAAGCCGTCAACATTTGCTTAGATGGTGTGAGCCCTCTGATGCTAGCCAAAGCGTTTGAGTTACGCAATGAACTTGAGGGGGAAGCGATCCAACTAGGTGCGAGTGATGGTTTGAACATTGTATTAGCTGGGGATTTCTCCTCGAACTTTGGCTTTAATACCTCCTGCAATCAGGGGACGGTCGAATTTGCTGTTTTAACAGGACTCGTAGATTTATATCTTATTGGAGATGGGCTTGGTAAAGGAAGGATCCCTGCCGCTAGTTATCATACCGTCGTCGCTTCAGCAGTTTCCACCAAAGAGGCACTTAAGGAAGTCTTTATGCAAGGCATTGCCGCTTATAGTCAACGTAATCTGAAGAAAGTAAAGGTTTCTAATCAAGTCGAAAAGGCTGAAGGGGTATCTGACATTAATCCATTAGGGATTAAGTCGCTCCTTGGCCAAGGTTTGATCAAGGGAATTTGTGTGATTGGCGGAGGTTCAAACCTTAAGCTCACGGAAGATCTAGGTAATTTGGATCTGGCCAGAAAGCTGAGCTTTCAGAAGGTTTTATGCCTAACCTATGGAAATTCGGCGGTAACTCTTGCTAAGTACGGTTGTTTGAATTCGGAAAGACTGGAAAACAAAGTCCTGGCAGACGAATTGGAAGGCGAAGCTACGCCACTGATTTGCAGTGTGGGCGGGGAAGGGGATGCAGCTAAGCTAATTGAAGTACTTGGGGCTGTTGGAGTAGAAAAAGTTGTAGCAGTTTTCCCGGAGTTAACCAGTGCCAGAGATTTGCAGATGGCTTTAGCTCTAGCCCAGACAGGGGCTAAGGTATTTACCGGCGTGCAATTACCTGTTGCAGGCAGTGTTAAGATTTCAGAAGAGATTGGTAAAGTCATCGAGTACAGTGAACCTAAAGATTTAGCTGATACTGTGGCGAAATGTTTTGGAATTCAAGAGTAGCTTGCGCAAGGCTCAAGCTGAAAGGAGGGATAAGTTTTGCAAATTGACGCGAATAAGTGCGTAGGATGTGGGCAATGCAGGCCGTTTTGCACTATGGGAGTGATTAATTTCACTCGCAGTGGAAAAGGGACCAAAGTTCATTGCTATGTAGATGAGGATGAATGTGTAGATTGCGGAATATGCTACCGGGCCCAGGTATGTCCAGTCGATGCCCTTCATCAACCACTCTATGGTTGGCCTCGTTCCATCAGAGGAACCTTTAGCAATCCGTTAGCTGAACATAAGGAAACCCGAGTGCCAGGTCGCGGTACAGAAGAAATGAAGACTAATGATATTACCAATCGTTTTAAACGAGGCTTTGCTGGAATGGCTGCTGAGATGGGACGTCCGGGTACGGGCGCCCGAATGCGCGAAGCAGAAAAGGTCTTTATGGCCTTAGCCAAATTAGGTGTAGAGTTTGAACCCAATAATCCTTTGACAGGATTACTCAAAGATAAAACCACTGGGGAGATGAACCCAGAGGTGCTCAATGAAAAGGTGCTTTCCGCGATTATTGAAATGATTATTCCCTTAGATAAGGTGATTCCTGTGCTGGAAACGATGGAGAGGGTGGCAGAGGAAATCAATACGGTATTTTCAATCGACTTAGTGGCGAGGACTGATGAGGATTTTTCCGTTCCTACAGCCCGCATTATGAATGAAAATGATAAATGGTTTTCAATCAACGGAAAAATTAATTTGGGGTTGGGTCACATGAACGTGAAGGGAGCGGGTGTAAAATGAGCCATACCCTTCATCGACGAGGAACTGAAGCAAACTTACAACAAGATTATATTGTCTTTTCTATGACTGCCAAAGGTTTTAATGAAGTTAATTCCAGGTACGCTTTACAGGAATTTTTACGAATCCTCGATAAATATGAACATGTGAATATGGGTGATATGAAAACTGGTGGGAAGTTTCTTGTTAATAAGGATCAAATCATCAACAATGTTGCAGACACCTCGATCGTTCACGCAGTGTTTTCGGATCGGAAGCAACTCAGAGATGCTCTAAAAGAACTGAAAGAGGCAGACCTTGGGGTTTCGGTGATTGTATCAGGAATCGTTGAGCATGTGGAACAGGCTTGTCAGGAAGCCGGGATTGATCCCCATACTGTAGAGTACTCAGTCGGAATTCGCGGTAAGCTTGCGAGAATTCCTGAGGATGAGCTCCTTGAAATTACGACCATGTGCGGACATGGTATGGTTTCACAGCATTTAGTCAGGCAAATGCTGTTGGATCTAAAACGTGGCAAACGCACTGCTCAAGAAGCGGGGGAATATTTGGCTACTCCCTGTGTGTGTGGAGTCTTTAATCCCCAAAGGGCGCAGAGACTACTTGAGGAATTGGCAGAAGTATGGTGCTTTGACGAAGTATAGACAGGGGGTTACACCATTGGTTTATGTGATAGTGGGTAATGGCCCTGCGGGGACAAATGCGATCGAACAGATCCGCAACATCGACCCAACGGGGAAAATTATCTTGATAGCTCAAGAGGCTAACCTTCCGTATAGCCGAATTACAACCCCGGAATATATGACAAATGAACTCGAAGAACAAGATATGTATATTAGAGATGCTGATTTCTACGAAAACTATGGTGTAGAAACTCGACTTGGGCACAGGGCGGAACAAGTCCGCGTACTGGAAAACGCGGTTATCTTAGAGAATGGCGAGAAAATTGCTTATGATAAGCTTTTAATTGCCACAGGATCTCGGCCCTTTATTCCAAGCTGGATTGATCTAGAGGTGGAAGGGGTATTTTCCCTTTGGAATAAAGCGGATTCCGAGGAAATAAACTCGTTTTTACCCCAAGTTAAAAATGCGGTGATAATTGGTGGGGGTCTCGTGGGTTTACAGGCCGCTCGAGTTTTAAATGCCTGCGGCATTAAGGTTAGTGTTGTGGAAATGGCCAACCGCCTAATGCCGGGACAACTAGATCAAGCTGCCGCAGATATGCTGTTAAAAGCCCTTGGGAACCATGGAGTACAGGTTTTACTGGGGACCGAGGTTAAATCTTTACAAGTTAAAGAGAACAAGGTTGAGGGAGTTCAAACAATAGATCACTTCCTGGAAGCTGAGCTAGTTATCACAGCTGTCGGGGTAAGACCCAATCTTGATTTTCTGACTGAAAGTGGAGTGCAAATTGAAAAGGGGATCGTGGTCAACGAATTCATGCAATCAAATGTCCCGACAATCTATGCAGCAGGGGATATAGCGCAAGCTGCCAGCCTGCTTACCGGTGAATCAATGCTCAGGGCATTGTGGCTGACAGCGGTTCAGCAGGGCAAAATTGCCGGCGCCAGTATGGCTGGTTCGAGGACGGCTTATCCTGGGAGTCACGCGATGAACTCAATTCAACTTTTTGGGTTGCCGATCATTTCTTTAGGGAGAATTGAAGGAGGCTCAGGTGTGGAGGAAGTTATTCTAAGCCAGCCCTCTTCAGGGGTCTATCAGAAGCTTTTACTTGAGAATGGGTGCTTAACAGGTCTCTTATTTGCAGGGGAAGTCCAGGAAGCTGGGGTTTTGTATCACAAATTAGGACAGTTGCTTAACCAAGGATACTGGGGTTCCTTAAGAGTGCTCGATGTGGAGGACATGCTGGCTTGACCTGCCAAACCAAATTTGCAAATAGGAGTGTATTTAATGGGAATAACTACAAAAGCTGCTTTACTCAATAAAGCGTACGACATTTTTCTTGTCGAACGTAATTTAGAATGTGGGCCTGATGAGGTTATTGTTAAAAACCATTTGATTGGAATCTGCGGGTCGGATAAAACCTTTTACAGAGGGCAGATGCCTCCCCAGACAGCTGAGTTTAGACAAAAGCCGGAGTTTCCCTTTAGATTAGGGCACGAGAGCGGCGGCACCGTCGTAGAAGTGGGTGCCAAGGTCAGGGAATATAAGGTTGGGGACCAGGTTATTGCCTTTGGTTGGAATAACAATCTGGCTGAGTATTTTAAAGCAAAAGAATGGGAACTCCAAGCGGTGCCGGAAGGTTTAGACCCAGATTTAGCGGCTTTAGGTGAGCCTGTATCCTGTGCCATGTACTCCGGTATGAACTCAGGTGTCCAATTAGGGGATACTGTAGTAGTTATGGGTGGCGGCTTTGCGGGTCAGATCATCGCTCAATGTGCCAAACAAAAGGGTGCGGAAAAAGTCATCGTCGTTGATGTCTTGGAGGGGAAACTAGATCTGGCTAAAAAGCTCGGTGCGGATATTGTCATAAATTCCACCCAACAAGATGCGGCCCAGTTAATTGCTGAATTAACTAAAGGACAAGGTGCAGATGTCGTGGTGGAGGTAGCAGGCAGCCAAGAATCTATTAATATGTGCACCAAAGTACTTAGGCATAATGGAAAGTTTGTCTGGTACAGTTGGATTACCCAACCAGTTACTTTGGATATCAGCCGGTGGCATGACGATGGTATAGAATTTATCAATACCTGCCTCGTTCATCATTCTTGGCGTGAACGATTTGTCTGGACTCCCAAAACCCTTCGACCAGTTCTTCAAGGGCTGATTGATATTAAATCCTTAATTACCCATGAGTTTAAACTTGAACAGATTTCAAAAGCCTTTGATTTAGTGGATAAAGATGATACAGCGATAAAAGTCATCTTACGTCCGTAATAATCAAACCGTTCCCTTGTTTTTTGCGATGAAGGAAAAGGGAGAATTATTTGAGCCGGATTTAAATCACCCAAATACCATAAAAGAAGGGGCTTGCATCATTTTTGAAGCAGAGCCCCTTCTTTAAGTATTCATCACACTAAAGGTTCATTAAATCGAGGTCTGAGAATCCTGCCTCCATGGTTAGGCTGATTTAATAACTCGGAAACAGCTCCGCAGAGACGGAAGATCCCTTCTCGAATCGTCGTTTCGGAATGACGACAGAAACAGAGTCTTATCCGGTCCTTCCCTCCGGAGTTAACGTAAAAAGCATTTCCCGGGACAAAATTCACTTTCTTTTCGGCTGCTTTGGTAAGCAGTGCTGTAGCTTTCAATCCCGGCGGCAATTCACACCATAAATAATACCCGCCTGCTGGAACGGTCCAAGATAAGCCTTGTGGTGCAAACTCCGTTAAAGCGCTCACCATAGCATCTCGTTGACTCTTATATTGGCTTCTTACAAGTGGAAGGTGCTTGTCCAACAGTCCTTGGGTACAAAATTCGGTCATAATCCACTGAGTTGTTGTGCTGGTATGGAGGTCAACGTGCTGTTTTGCTAGGGATAATTGCTCTAGAACCGGGAGAGGTGCTGCGCACCAGCCGAGGCGGAGACCTGGAAAGAGCATTTTGGAGAATGTTCCAAGATATATTACATGTGCGTGCTCATCAAGGGACTTAAGGGAAGAAAGTGGTTGATTTTCGTAATAGAGTTCACTGTAAGGATCGTCTTCTACAATGGGCACATGGTATTGATAGGCTAATCTAAGAAGTTCATGCCGCCGTCCAATACTCATGGTTGTTCCAGTGGGGTTTTGAAAGGTTGGGAGAGTATAGATGAATTTAGGCCGATGTCGTGAGAGAATCTGCTCTAAGACATCTATTCTTAAGCCTTCTTCATCTAAAGGTATAGTAAGAATGTGAGCCCCGGCTGCCTTAAAGACCCCTATTGCTCCAAGAAAGGAAGGTTCCTCCATTACAATATAGTCACCTGGTTCTAAGAAAACTTTGGTAAGCAGATCAAGTCCCTGTTGAGAACCGGAGGTCATAAGAATTGTTTGGGCTTGAGCATTTATGCCTCGGTAACTAAGCCAATCCGCTAAGTATTGGCGTAAAGGATAATGTCCAATGGTAGGTCCGTATTCTAAGGCCTTCCAATTACCTGGACGCATTACTTCCTTGCAAATTTCGTTCAATTCGTTTAGCGGATAGTATTCCCCTGCGGGAGATCCCAAGGCGAAGGAAATCTGATCCTCTTCACCGATCTCATCCAGTATGGAGGCTAATACCGGATTGTGCATACGTTCAGACTGACTTGTATAAAAGTTCTGCCAAGATATTGGCTGGACGGGCATACCAAGTACCTCAGAATGGTCGAGATTAGACAAACGGTTGAGAAAATGTTGAACTGTCTGGGCGGGGCTTACGATGGTTCCTTTGCCTACGTGTGGCTGAATTAATCCATCTGCTGTCAGCTCATGGTAGGCGTTGACTACTGTTGTGCGATTGACTCCTAAAGAGGCGGCAAGTTTGCGCTCAGGTGGGAGGCGGTATCCGGGAGGGAGTTCATTAGCTAGAATGAGTTGACGAATCTGACTTCTGATTTGTAAGTAAAGCGGCGTTTTTAGGGAACGGTCTAAGTGCAGTTTCATTTTTGTTTTCCTCACATTACTTGTTTCGATTTAACATGTCTGAAGTCAAATATTTAAATTTCGCGGTTCTCGGTTCGACTTATCCCGAATTAGTAATTTGGTAATATGCTTGCCAAACGTTTAATTCCCTGTTTTATTTGCAGTGGGGAGGGGTTAGAAAAATTTAATCTCATGTTGCTGTAACTTTTTCCATCTGTATAAAAATTTGCTCCCGGAACATAGGCCACATTACTAGCCAAGGCATAGGGCAGGAGTTTAAGAGTGTCATACGCTTCTGGCAGGGTCAGCCAAATAAACATTCCCCCAGATGGCTCGGTCCATATAGCTTGATCGTTAAAGTTTTTCTTTAGTTCGTTAAGCATAAGATTTCTTCGTATTTTATAGGCTTGGCGAATCCTTTCGATGTGTTGAATTGGATTAAAATGAGTTAGGTAGTAATGAGTAGCTTTTTGTAATAGAGTGCTGGTGTGTAAATCAGTTCCTTGTTTTGCAACGACCAGTTTGGTTATCAGATCCTTTCCTCCGACAATCCAGCCGAGTCGAAGCCCGGGTGCAAGGGTTTTAGAAAAGGTACCTAGATAAACTACTTCATCCTCGGTAGAATAAGACCTAATAGGCAAAATGGAAGAACCATCATAATGAAGTTCGCAGTAAGGATCATCCTCAATTATGGGAATATTGTATTTGCTCGCGATACGGAGTACCATCTTTCTCTCTTCAACAGTCAAAGTGGTGCCGGTAGGATTCTGATAAGTGGGAGCGAGGTAAATGATCTTGGGGCGGTTAAGCTTAATTGATAATTCGAGAGCCGCACTGTCAATTCCTGGCCCATTTGTAGGGATTGTCTCAAAATTGGCTTGGTAACTTCGAAAGGTTTGGATGGCTCCAAGATAACTAGGGTTCTGGAGGAGCACTATATCGCCAGGATTAATAAATAACTTGGCGATAAGGTCTAAGCCTTGTTGTGAACCGTTCGTAAGAAATATGTTTTCTGCTTCAGTTTGGATGCCTTTAATCCTCATTTGGGCAGCTATCTCTTCACGTAAGGGTAAATATCCTTCCGTAGTTCCGTATTGGAGGACTGAAGGATCGCCTGTCCCAAAAACCTGAGCATAAGATTCCTGGATTTCCTTAAGAGGAAATAACTCTGGGGCTGGAAGACCACCGGCAAAAGAAATAATCTGCGGTTGTTCAGTAACTTTTAGAAGTTCGCGAATCGCTGAATTCTGCATGTGATTTACCCTTTCGGCAAAGGTATATGGCATATTTTTTCCCCCCTGTTTAAGTTTTAGCTAATTATATGGGGGAGTTTCCAATCTTACAACATCCAATTGGATGATTGTATAATACATCCAATAACTTATATTTTTCATTATGTGTTTTCAGCATTTAATGATACCTCGTATTTAAATGGAAATGGTCTTACTAAATGGCAGGTATTTGAAATAATATAAAGAATAACTAGTAAGACTATTCTGATATAATCTACAGAAAAGAAAGAAAGTGATGATCGTGATTTACGAAGCGCTAGGGATTTATAAAGTAAAATTGCCTTTGCCATTTAGGTTAAACCATGTCAACTGTTATGCAGTAAAAGGATCACTGGGCTGGTGGCTTATTGATGCGGGCCTTAGTCGAGAGGCCACAGTTGAAGGATGGATGCAATTTTTTGAGGAACACTCCATTAAGCCAACAGATATTAAAGGAATCTATCTTACACATTTTCATCCGGACCATTATGGATGTTCGGGATGGCTTCAGTGCTTTTCTGGTGCTCCGGTCTATATCGGGGAAATCGATGCCGAGCTGATAAAACACTATTGGAAAAGTGAAAATAGCTTCGATGCTTTAGATGCTTTGTTTAGAGAAAATGGCATGCCTAATGATATGGTCAAAGAAACAATGGGTTCCGTAAATGACATAATTCGTTTTACATCTCCACATGCAGAGTTGACAACCTTAAAAGCGGGTCAAGTGGTAACTATAGGGGATTTTGATTACCAGGTTATCTTGACACAGGGGCATTCAGATGGACATATCTGCTATTATAATGTCAATCATGGGGTACTGTTATCAGGGGATCACTTGTTACCCGAAATCTCGTCCAATATCAGTTTGTGGCCCCAAACTGATGTTTATCCTAACCCTAACCCCTTGGATAACTTTTTACACGCCCTTGACAGCATCCGTAGTTTGAACTGTAAGATGGCTTTACCCTCTCACGGTAAGCCGTTCTCCACGATTGAAGAGAGAATAAGTCAATTAGAGGCTCACCACGAAGCTCGGTTGCAAGAAATCAAAAGTTGTACAGGCGCTGGCGCCACAGCTTATCAAGTGTGCAAACAGGTTTTCAGACAGGACCTCAGCTATCACGAGTTGCGCTTCGCCATGACTGAAACTCTTGCCCATCTTGAGTATTTAATGTATAAGAGCGAACTGAAAAAGACAGAAGAAGATGGCGTGAGAATTTTTAGAATAAGCAGCTAAACAGGCTCCCAATTTGAGCGAAAGTACTTTAATACAGTGTAAGGAATCCTAGAGAATGATATTACTTGTGAGAATAGTAATAAATGAGCCATGCCCTGACAAAAACATCTTTTTGTTAGGGGCAGGGCTCATTTATTACTGTTTTGAATATCCTTCAATCGAGTACGGAAGGATTATTATCAATAAGCGAAGAGATAAGGTCATGTGAGAGAAGGTTTTCTGTAAAAACGTTCATAGCCTTGGACATATCATTGTTTTTCAGTCTTATTATGGAAAATGTACGAATTAGCCTCTTCCCTTTAATTCGGATCGCTGTCAATTCTTTGGCAGCCAATTCTTTACGCACTATCCAGCTTGAGACAAGTGCAATCCCCAGACCTGCAATGACTGCCTGCTTAACGGCTTGACTGCTCCCAAAGATATGGGATTTTTTTACGTTAATGTTCCAATCCTTAATCAACTTGTCACTGAAGTCTCGAGTTCCAGACCCACTTTCTCTAAGAATCCATACTCGGTCTTGAAGGTGATCAGCTGTGACAATGGGAAGTCTCGCCAAAGCATGTTGGTTAGGGACAACTAAAATAATCTCGTCATCCATCAGAGCTTGAATGTCAAGGTCTGGGTGATTGACCTCACCTTCCACAAGTGCCAAGTCCAAATGATTAGATCGGACAGCTTGGGTGATTTCCACAGTGTTAGCGATTGATGCATCGATATCTACATTTGGAAATTGAGCAGCAAATTCTGCCAATGCAAAAGGTAAAATATACTCACCAATCGTATAGCTGGCACCAACCTTGAGTGATCCTGTAACAGTAGTTGTTAACTCGTTGATATCTTGTTTTGCCTTTTCATACAGTTGCAATATCTGTTTTGCTAAACTATAGAGTATTTCACCTGATTGAGTGAGCTCTAAATGTTTCGGTGAACGATTAATAAGCTTTGAGCCAAGCTCATTTTCTAGATTGCGTATCTGCAGGCTGACACTGGGTTGAGATAAATACAGTTCTTCAGCGGCACGAGAAAAATTCTTAAGCTCTGCAACAGTTACAAAGATTTTTAAGGGATCGGCAATCATTGTTTACACCTCAAGTTCATTTAACTATGGAAAATACTGTGGTTTTTATGTTCGTGCACTTCAAGGAAGTACTACATTATAATACAATAACTCAGAAAAAGCGAATAATATGTATTCCTAATGATTGCTTACAAGAACCTATATTGCTCCATTACCTCAATCATTCTATAGTTTTAAATAGAAACTCAGTCCTTTAGAAGAGAAAAGGACTATAGAGAATGATGAGGAGGCCTATGGAAAATGTGGTTTCAAGCAAAAGTGGACTTAAGCTTTCAAGAAGCTTTAGTGATAGACCAGGAAAGACGGAACCGTTTTATACTTGGAATTTTATTTACAATGGTTGTTGCCGGTTCTGGTACATGGCTAGCAGCCTTACCGGGAATCAACCGAATCGGAGCAATGCTAAGTGCTATCTTGATTGCCGTTATTTATCGAAATGTTATTGGATATCCGGAGAGTGTTCGCGAAGGAATTCAGTTTTCTGCACGTTACCTGATGCGTTTTGCCATCGTACTCTATGGATTCAAGCTTAATATTGATATGGTTATTCATAAGGGCGGGATGCTTCTTGTTTATGACGCAATGACGATTGTTATTGCGATAACAACTACTATGTTATTGGCAAAGTTGTTTAAAGCAGACCTCAACCTCTCTTTGCTTCTTGGAATCGGGACAGGAGTGTGTGGAGCCGCAGCAATTGCAGCTGTATCTCCGATTTTAAAAGCGAATGACGAAGATACTGCAATCAGCGCGGGTATTATTGCCTTAATTGGAACAGTCTTTACTTTAACATATACATTTTTGATGCCGTTTTTGCCCATGAGTGCTGTCCAATACGGGGTCTGGAGCGGTGTCAGTTTACATGAGATAGCTCATGTGGCAGCTGCCGCTATGCCAGCTGGCCCGGATGTGTTAGCGATGGGATTACTAGCCAAGCTGGGCAGAGTATTCTTGCTGATCCCCTTAAGCCTAATCCTTTCATTTTGGATGAAGCGCAAAGGAGAAGGTGAGGGTAATCAAAGCGCACCCTTTCCCTGGTTTCTGGTAGGATTCATAATGACAAGTTTAATGGGAACTTATCTGCCGATTCCAGATTATGTTCTAAACGATATTTCTAAAGCATCCACATTTCTGCTGGCAGCAGCCATGGTTGGGTTAGGGCTTAATGTCCATCTGTCAAGTTTGCGGACTAGAGCAATGCGTCCCCTTCTGGCAATGATCATTGCTTCAATAGTAGTATCAACAGTATCTTTCTTTACCCTTATGTGGTTTGGCCTATAAGGTTACAGACTCAGTGGCAACTGGGAACAGTTGCTACTAAGTAGTTTGTAGCTTTTCCTAATAGACCTCCATGCCAAAACGGCACCATTAATGAATAGAAATTAATTTTCTGGGACAGAAAGTATAACTTATTGATATATACTTTCTGGAATCATAAGTGCGACTAAAGCTACATCCTGCGGTGAGGAAAGCGGGTTGGCTAATGAGAAAATGCAAAATGTCTTCGGGTACGGATGTGAACCTTAAAAGCATAAAAGCTAATTGCATTTTTTGCCTTTGGCATAAACCTAAGCCTAGAGATGAGATACTGTTCATCCTCACTGTTTAGAGAACGCCTGCTTAGGTTATGCTTCTTGCCGAACAATTCTTCGTAAACCATGTCTCTATTTAATGTTAAGCAGCGTTTATAGATAAAATAACGTTCTCCGAGCGAAAACTGGATATAAAGGGTGTTCGGATTTTGATTATGAATACCAATCAGTTTTGTAGGCTCGGCTCTATCGATTTTGGACCATCCAGCATATAGATCGCGGATTTCAGCAACCGCTTGGGTAAAGCAACTCGAACAAATAGAGTATATTGCTATTTGATTTTGGTTAACAGCTGGATTAGGGTTGAGAAAAAAGTGTTCTCGTTCATAAACTTTTAGCTTTATAACATTTGGAGCAGAAACTACCTGCGGTACAATCACCAAGTCGACAGGACCTAAGTCTATGATGCTATTGGGCGAAAATATCTCTTCCAAGCGTTTAGCCCCCTTTAGGTTTACGTATCATTTAGTTATTTCCACGTAAAGGTATCTTTAGCCTGAAATTTTTACTGTAATAATATATACTTATAACAAAAAACATAAGGTTAGCACTTTTGTTTGAGCAGGGAAAGCAGGGGGACAGCCCCTGCTTTTTTATACTGTCAGAAAGTATAAACTTACGTTATATACTTTCCAAGCATAAGTGCAACTTGGCTGCCGCCTCGCCGGAGGATTCTCCGCTAAGTTAACACCTGCGAAGACAGTGTCTGCAAGAAGGTTAATACGTGCGAAGACAGTGTCTTCGTGTGGGCGCCGGCCAAGTCTTCTTTAGTATTTATAGCCCGAGCCTGAAGCTGAGCGTAATTTAGCTTTCTATAGATGCGTCACGCATGGTAACAACTGTGGTGAAAAGGCAATGTGAAACTAACGAAAATGTCCTTGCGCCACCAATTTATCAGGAGTAATATAAGCATTGACCACTCGGTCACAAACCTATTGACCGAGTGGTCAAACTTAGTGTATAATCCTATCATCCGTCGATTATTTATCATTCTAGCGCAGTCTTACAAGGAGAGATCATGTTGTACGATAATTTTGAAAATCTAAATGAAGATAAAAAGAAAAAGATTATAGATGTATGTGTCCATGAATTTGCTGATAAAGGATATGATAACGCGTCAACTAACTCAATTATTAAAGAAGCAGGTATTTCTAAAGGGATTTTGTTTCATTATTTTAAGAATAAAAAAAGCTTATTTTTCTATATCTTAGATTACTGCATTCGGGAAATGATTGAAGAATTTACGAGATACCCATTGACCGAGACGAAGGACATTTTTCAAAGGATAAGTGAGTTGGGAGTGATCAAGCTTAAGATAGCCCATAAATATCCATATATTGTTAAGCTATTTATGGAATCACTCGAAAAGGCTCCACTGGACATGCGGCCAGAGATTGAAAAGAAATATCTTCAAACTTCAAAGGATTGGATGCCGTTGTTCTTTGAAGATATTGATTATTCAAAGTTTCGCAGCGGTGTAGAACCTTCTAAGGCAATTCAAATAATTATGCTTTTTCTAGGGGCACTTGGAGAAAAGTATCTCAAGGACTATAAAGGCAAGGAACAGGAGATGTTCCAAGACTACGATAAGATTATGGCAGAGTATATGGAGTACATGGAAATCTTGAAGTATGGAATGTACGGCTCAGAATTGAAGACTAATTCACATGTCTAGGAGGTGAGATGGATGGACGTTCTTATGGAAGGAAAAGACCTTCGCAAGCATTATCGTACAGGTGAAGTGGAAATCGAAGTTTTGAAGGGAATAAACTTTCAAATATTTTATGGGGAATTTATTGTCGTCTTAGGCCAAAGCGGCTCCGGGAAAACTACGTTATTAAATATTATCGGTGGAATGACCCAGGCATCGACGGGTGAGCTTTATTACAAAGAACAACCGCTTCATGAGATTGATGACCAAGAGCTTACACTTTACCGCCGTAATGAAGTGGGCTTTGTCTTTCAAAACTACAACTTAATGCCAAATCTCACAGCCTATGAAAATGTAAGACTAGCTGTGGAAATTGCTCAAAATCCTCTTTCTGTATCAGACATCTTGCGTGAGGTTGGTCTGGAGAATTGGTCAGATCATTTCCCATCCCAACTCTCAGGAGGACAGCAACAACGGGTTGCTATCGCACGGGCCATCGTTAAAAACCCTGAACTTCTCCTTTGTGATGAGCCGACGGGGGCTTTAGATATTCAAACAGGTATTCAGGTTTTAAAAGCCTTGCAGAAATTAAATCGTGAATACCATAAGACGGTGATCATCATTACGCATAATGTGGAAATTGCCAAAATGGCGAATAGGGTTTTCTATTTGAAGGACGGATTACTGGATGATGTCAAAGTCATAGAAAAACCACTTTGCCCTGAGGAGATATCATGGTAATGCTTAGAAGAAAGACATGGAGAGATATCAAAGAAAATTTTGGGGTTTATCTCGCTTGTATCATGGTCATTGCCTTAGGCTTACTCCTCTATACCTCGATGTCCATTGCAGTGGAAAGTATGGATAAGGCACAGCAAGATTTTTATGTGGAGACAAACTTTGCCGATGGATTTATTACGGTGACAGGGTATCCTGAAAACAAAGTAAACTCGCTTACGTTCCTGCCTGGAATTGATCAAGCCGCTGGACGGATTGTCAAAGAGGTTCGTGTGATAGACCAACAAGAAGACTCTAATCGATACTTGAAAATGTTGACATTGAATGATGCCAATGCCCCTCAAATTAACCAAATTCAGCTTATCGAGGGGCAACTTCCCGACGAAAACCAACCAGAAATCCTCGTAGACCCAAAATTCCTAGCAGCAAATCATTTGTCGTTAGGAGATTCAATTGACGTAAGTATTGATGGAAATCAGGTCTCCTTATATATTACGGGAACTGCACAAAGCCCAGAGTTCATATACATTATGAGAAATGCCCAAGACCTTTATCCATCAGCTGAAGAATTTGGGATAGCCTATGTTCCATTAAGCACACTTAAAGCACTGGTCAAGGAAAAAGGACAAGTCAATGATATCGTGATCACTCTGAAACCCGGAGTTAGCTTTGATTCGGTGAAGGATAGTATCCAAGCTGAGTTAAAACCCTATGGAGTCCGGAGTATTGTCCCTCGTAAGGATCAAACGAGTCACGCCATTCTAACAAGTGAAATTAAACAAATTCGAACTATGACAAAAACCCTTCCTGTAGTGTTTCTGGGGGTCGCGGCCATTATTCTGTATACGATGTTGCGTCGGCTGATCGAACAGCAAAGGGTGGCAATCGGGACACTTAAGGCCTTTGGTTTTACGGATCGAGAGATTATCTTACATTATTTGACCTACCCCGTGGTTATAGGGACAACAGGGGGATTGCTTGGAGGATTATCCGGAGTTGCTCTTTCGTTTCCCTTGACCACGATGTACAAAGAATTCTTTGCTCTGCCTGGTCTTAAAAGCGAATTCTCCCTTAAATACCTCTTTTTCAGTCTAGCGCTGGCGTTCGTCTTTAGCGTACTCAGTGGGGTAAAAGGGAGTCTGGATATTTTGCGCTTGGAACCGGCCGAAGCCATGAGACCCCCGGCGCCAGGAACTGCGCGCAAAACTTTAATCGAAAAATTCACGTGGTTTTGGCAAACCCTCTCCTCTCAAGCCCAGATGGGTATTCGGGATGTTTTTAGAACACCAACCAGGAGTCTCTTTAACGTCATAGGGATAGGGGTAGTCTATAGTTTAATGACAGTTTCATGGTCAATGCAGAATATGACCGACGTACTGACAGTGGTCCAGTTGGAACAAGTTCAAACCTATGATGTCAAATTGCAACTAACCGAACCTTCCCCTACTGGGGCTGTGAAATTCGCCGTCGCACATGACCCAGGGGTGTCTAAAGTTGAACCTGTACTGGAAGTGCCTGCTTCTTTGAGAAGTGGTTGGTTAAAGAAAGACGTGGCATTGATGGGTCTCTCTGAAGAGTCGACACTCTATAACATTCTGGATAAAAGCGGCCGACGCTTGGAGGTTCCTGACCATGGAGTTTTGCTATCAGAACATTTAGCCAAATCTTTAAACGTCAAAGCGGGAGATGTCATCTATGTAGAAAGTCCCTTGCGTAGAGAACCTCTCAGTCAAAAGGGTGAGAACTTACTGGTCACAGGGGTAGTTCCTCAATATGTTGGACTTAATGCCTTTATGAAGGATACAGAATTACAGCGATTTCTAAGGCAGGGGGAAATAAGTACTGCAATGTTAATCCAGATGGATTCTGCTGAAATAGGATCCATGAAAAGCAAATATCAAAATGCTAGTAACGTCTCCTCTATCGAATCTCTCAAGGATACGGGGGCTAAAATCCAAAAAATGATGGAATCGTTTGGTTTTACGGTCTGGTTGCTCGCTATTCTCGGCGGCTTTTGCGGATTTGCCCTTATCTATAATGCCAGTATCATCTCTCTCTCGGAACGGAAACGAGAATTAGCGTCTCTCCGTGTGTTAGGAATGACACCAAGAGAGGTATTGCGAGTGATCACTTCAGAACAATGGACCTTATATGCTTTTGGAATCCTGCTTGGAATACCGATGGCCTATGGATTAAGCATGAGTATGGCACAGTCAATGAGCAATGATATGTACTCTCTTCCGGCAGACCTTCCACCCATGGCTTTGCTGGGCGCGGCTGCAGGAACTGCCTTTTCTGTTTTAGTAGCCCAAAGCAGAGCGTACTACAAAATCAAATCACTTCACTATGTTGAAATTCTTGCAACTCGAGACTAAAGAGCTGAATTGGGATCGAAATCAGAATGTTAATTAAAATATTAAGCTGCGAATTGTAAATTGAAAGTAAGAGGAGGGTGAAAATGGCCATTGAAGCCAAGTTTAATCAAACACCTAAAAAATTTAAGTTGCCAAAGGTTAAGCATCGTAAGTTCTTAATTTTCGGAGGGCTTGCACTCCTGATTTTTATTGCGGTCACCACCACTAATGCGATGCCTCTGCCGGTTAACGTTATTGCCCTGCACCCTAAAGACTTCAGCAAAGGGTTCACAGAGGAAGGGGAAGTTATGGCTGCCCAAGAGTGGCCGATCTTTAACCCTGTTGAGGGAAAAATGCAATCCCTCAAGGTCCAAAATGGAGACCGCGTTAAAAAGGGACAAGTGCTTTTGGAAATGAACACCAGTGATTTTAAATATCAACTGGAGGGACTGAAGGCCCAATTGCAAAGTCTGGAAGGACAACGCTTAGAAAATGATAAAAGCCCTGATCAGGCACAAATCGCCCAACAAACTTTACTCATACAGTTAGCAGAAAAGGATGTCCAGACTGAGGGACAAAACTTAACTCGCATGAAGGCTCTCTATGACGCCGGTACCATCGCTCGTGTTCAATATGAAGAAGTTGAGAGAACGTTCGAGAAAGCGAAAAACCTGTTGGAACAGCAGAAATTAGGTTTACAACTGATATATGAGCAACATCAGACTTCTCAAGGGACAGAGCTGTATTATAGTAAGCAGAAGAAAGCCGTTCAGGCGCAAATCGACCAGTTAGAAGATAAGATCAACAAAGCCACAGTAGTAGCTCTTCAAGATGGGATTATCAAAGACCTCTCTCTTAAAGAAGGCAACGTCATTCCTCAAGGCCAGCAAATTCTGACCGTGTTCACAAATGAGGGTTACAAATTAGAGAGCTTCGTTCTGGCCAGTGATGCCCTCGATATAAAAGTAGGAAGTCCGGTTCAAGTGATTCAAGCGACCAGCTCGGGTAATAAGTCGTTTGCGGGTACAGTTGATGCCGTTGCTATCTCAGCGATCGAGAGGGTTTCTCCCCTTGGCCTTAAGGAAAATCGTGTAAAGGTTACTATTTTGCTCTCTGAAGATTCTCCCAAAGTTGTTCTCGGAAGCAATGTGGATGTCAAATTCACCACACTGGAACTCCCCAATCAACTTATGATCCCCAAAACTGCCCTTTTTCCTTATCAAGAGGGGGAGGCTGTCTGGCTGATTCGGGAAGGTAAAGCTAAAATTCAGCCAGTTAAAAAAGGCCTGGAAAATGACAGTCAGGTTACCATAGAGGAAGGCTTAACGGAAGGAGATCTAATTCTTCAGGACCCAAATTTAAAAGAACTTAAAGAAGGGAAACGTCTTAAAGAAACACTTTAAAGAGAAGAACTTATGAAATTGTGGAGGAGAATGCAAAGGAGGAGGATTGCTTGAAAAGGCATCCTCCTTTGTTAATGGCCGTTATTGATGATTTTTAATTGCCTTGATATAATTAAATGGAAAATTATTGGGACAACAACTATAGCTATGGCAAGTAAGCCTGGTTTGTTAAGATAGTATGGTTGTGTTATCATGAATAATTGACACGGTCGTCTGGTGTGGAAACAAGATGGGATTGCTCAGAGGAGATAAAAATAATGTTGGAAACAATTAAAAATTCCCCAAATTATCGTTGGTATGTTCTAGCTACAGTGGCGATCGGTACCTTTATGGCTACTTTAGACAGCAGTATTGTAAACGTAGCCTTGCCTACGATATCCAGTCAATTCCATTCGGATCTTTCTACGCTTCAATGGGTGGTTAGTGCCTATCTTTTGACAATTACTAGTTTATTACCGGTCTTCGGTCGGATTGCTGACATGTTTGGACGTAAAAGGGTCTTCGCCCTTGGTTTTATAATTTTCACTCTAGGTTCAGCTTTATGTGGCTTTGCCCAAGACATCTGGTTCTTGGTAGGGACTAGAGTAGTGCAAGCAGTAGGTGCTTCGATGTTAATGTCTAACAGCGCTGCCATTATTACCGCAATTTTCCCACCTAAGGAGCGGGGCAGAGCACTGGGACTGACTGGAACTGTCGTTGCTCTAGGCTCGCTGACCGGCCCTGCTTTAGGCGGAATTATCATTGGCTTGACTAGCTGGCGTTCGATTTTTTTTATAAACCTTCCTATTGGCATTATAGGGTATGCGGCTGTTCTTTTGATTCTGCCAAGTGATGTACCGAACAAAGATAAAGAGAGTTTTGACTATACAGGTGCTTTTTCATTTACATTCGGGATGATCTGTGTACTCTTGGGAATTACGAATAGTGAGGCATGGGGATGGTCGAGTCTTCCTGTCATTTTAAGCCTGGGGCTAGGCATAACATCGCTGGTCTTCTTCATTATTACTGAGCGTAAAGTTCAGCATCCTATGATTGACTTATCACTCTTCCGCAACCGTCCCTTTCTTATAGGAAACCTCTCAGGAGGGTTATCCTTTGTAGCTATGTTTGCTAACAACATGCTATTACCGTTTTACTTGCAAGGGATTCTTAACTACAGGCCTTCTCAGGTTGGATTAATGTTAATGGTCTTCCCTGTGGTAATGGCTATTGTAGCTCCTGTCAGCGGTTCCGCTTCTGACAAATTTGGACCTATGATTCTTACAACAGGCGGGTTGGTCATTACTTCGTTAGGTTTGTTATATTTTTCTACCCTTCAGACTGATGCAAGTTTTTTACAGATAATCCCCGGTCCCATACTCATGGGCTTAGGAGCCGGCATGTTCCAATCTCCAAACAACAGCAGTGTGATGAGTTCAGTTCCTCCTCAAAAGCTTAGTATTGCTGGGGGAATAAACAGCCTTGTCAGAAACTTAGGAATGGTGATAGGTATTGCCTTATCCGTTTCGTTGTTCGAAGCATGGGGCGGTGTTACTCTGCCCCAACCTAGTCAAGTAGAAGAGTTTATGTCTGCTTATCACTCTGTTATGTTAGTTTCCATGGGTATTGCCCTTCTGGCGGCAGTGATATCCTATAGCCGCAAAAGCTATGCGAAAGGTGATTGAAACTAATTGTAGAGACCCCTTGACAATAAAAAATAGTAGTGTAGAATGTAGAATAATAAAAACTGTTAAAATGACGATGAGAGGAAATAGTACAGTCCCTTTTACCGTTTATAGAGAGCTGTCGGGTGGTGAAAGACAGTAATGGTATGGGCTTGGAACTCTTCCTCGAGTAGCCGACCGAAATTGTTTTTAAAGTAGGCTCGGACGGAGCTTCCGCCGTTAAAAGGAAGGAGATATCGGAACTTCGATGTTTGAAGTTCGATTTTCGAAGTTCGAACCATAAAGTTATTTTTAGGGTCGAACTGCGAACTACGAACCACGAACCACGATTAACTCCCGTATCTTTAGAGAAGACGGCTATTTGCTGTCAACTTGAGTGGTACCGCGAACTAACCCTTCGTCTCAATCAGAGACGAAGGGTTTATTTTATTTTAAGGAGGAATCACAAAAAATGCGCAGATTATATGTATTCGATACTACCCTCAGAGATGGGGAGCAATCCTTGGGGATTACTCTAAATGTCAAAGAGAAATTGGAAATAGGTCAACAGTTAGTGAAGCTTGGAGTGGATGTCATAGAAGCAGGTTTTCCCGCATCCTCGCCAGGGGACTTAGAATCCGTTCGGACGATTGCTAAGGAACTTAAAGGGGTTATTATCTGCGGGTTAACCAGAGCGGTAGTACAAGACATTGATCTTTGTGCGGAAGCTCTGCGCAAAGCGGAATATCCTCGAATCCATACGGGCATAGGAGTTTCTCCTGTTCATATGGAAAAGAAATTAAAACTCACTCCTGACCAAGTTGTGGAGCAGGCAGTTGCTGCGGTTAAGTACGCAAAAAAATATGTAAGCGATGTTGAGTTCTACGCAGAGGATGCTTTCCGCAGTGACCCAATTTTCTTGGCAAGGGTGATTGAAAATGTAATTTCTGCAGGGGCTACTGTGGTTAATATCCCAGATACCGTAGGTTATGCAAACCCATGGGAATACGGGGAACTGATTCAATCGGTTATTCAAAACGTTAATAATATTGACAAAGCCATCGTGAGTGTTCATTGTCACAATGATTTAGGCATGGCAACCGCCAATTCTTTAGCAGGAATTAAAGCTGGAGCGGGCCAAGTTGAGGGAACGATTAACGGTATCGGCGAAAGGGCAGGAAATACTTCTCTTGAAGAGGTCATTATGTCGATTTATACCCGGCGTGACGGCTACGGGGTAGAGAGCAAAGTCAACACCCGTGAGATATCAGCCACCAGCAGACTGGTTTCCCGTATAACTGGAGTGACAGTCCCAGATCATAAGGCGATTGTTGGAGCCAATGCTTTTAATCATGCATCAGGCATTCATCAAGATGGAGTTCTAAAAGATCGAGAAACTTATGAGATTATTCAACCCGAAACCATCGGAGTGCCGAAAAATTTTATCAGCCTTACAGCAAGATCGGGAAGACATGCCCTCCAACATTGTCTGGAGGAATTGGGATATAAGGTAGAAGGTGCTCAGCTTGATGATGTTTATCAACGGTTCTTGCAGTTAGCGGATCTGAAGAAGGAAGTGTTCGATCAAGACCTTTACGTCCTGATGGGGGATTCAGGAAGCACAGCTAATAGTATTGTTTTACAGAGTATGTCTATTGCGACAAATGGTATCGAGATGGCTACTGCTACCGTGACCTTGGAAATTGAGGGGAACGTAATGACTGATGCCGCTTGTGGCAATGGTCCTGTGAACGCACTATTTAACACGATTGACAGGATAACAGGAAATAATTCGATCCTTGAAGATTATTCTCTCAAATCTGTGACACGAAGCAGTGAAGCGCTGGGAGAAGCCACGGTTAAGCTGCGTCATGGGGATGGCCGTCTTGTAGTGGGAAAAGGTTTTTCTACGGATATCATTGAAGCTAGTGCTAAAGCCTATATTAATGCTCTTGAGAAAAGACCAACGAACTGAGTTAGAAATAGAAGAGGGCAATCGTACCAGAATTACTGGTTCGACTGCCCTCACAAGTTCATTAAGATTGTTTTTCAAAAAGATTCAGATCAATTCAGAATCAGGCACGCGTTGAGACCCGTTTCGTTTCCCTTGCTGAGCGAGGCTCCTTACTATTTTCATGAACAATCAAAGGAGGAGTCGTTTCTTCAAATAGTTGACTCAACCCAGTAAATTGAGCACCTTGCTCAACTTTAAACTGACGTGTGCATATATCTCCAAATAAGCGCGCAGTAGAATTTAATTCTAAAAGATCCGCAGTCTTTATGTTTCCGTGTACTTCCCCGGCAATGCTCACAGTATTGGCCTCAATATCAGCCTTCAAATAAGCGCTGTTACCAATTATTAAATCCCCGGTTACTTGTACACTTCCTTCGACTTTTCCGTCAATCCTAGCATTCCCATTGATGATAATTGATCCGGTTATTTGGCACTCCGAAGCAATTAACGTAACGTCACCATTAGATTGAGAGTTGGAAAGTTTTTTAAACATTTGCTTTAAATCTCCTTTGTTACTTCAGTAAAGGTTAAAGGATCCACATTTCTTTCATTAACAATGGTACCGTAATGAAGATGAGATCCCGTACTTCGACCGGAATTTCCACTGTAAGCAATAACGTCTCCTTTTTTTACAAGGTCCCCTTCCTTCACAAGAAGCCGAGAATTATGACCGTAAAAGGTTGTTATGCCCTGGCTGTGATCAATGTCTACTCTAAGCCCGAAGATTGAGTTTTTGCCAGCAAAGGTGACAACTCCATCTGCAGTCGCTAAAACAGGGGTTCCATAATCACAGGCGATGTCAATTCCATTATGAAACTCTTTTGACCAACCTCCAAAGGGATTTCGGCGATAACCGTGAGGAGAGGTGATTTCTCCATTTACAGGAAGAAGGCTTGGAGTGTGTTCAAGTTGATCTTTTTGCACGATTGCTGCTTCGTAATAGCGTTGTAAGAGAACTAAATGGTCAGCAACAATTTGAGCATTTTGGTCGGGAGTTTGAACCAGAGGGTTGACAAGAATAAAGTTCGGGGCATGAGGGCTGATACCGCGGCTAAGGGATGTCGATGATGAGGATGGTTGTAATGGCAATATGATAGAAAGTTTTTCTTCGAGGTCTGTTATCCGTTTAAGATCTTCAGTGATTTGAGTGGACTTTTCATTTAGAATGGAGATTTTCTCATCACGTTCTTCAATCGTGGATTCAAGTTGAGTAATGTGATCTATAGTAGGTTGCAGATGACTTATGTAATGACTTAGATAAAGGGTTCGAGCAAACATACCGGTAATTATCAACCCTATAAAAAGTATTCCTGCACCCAGATACCGCTTGCCGAGTTTAGAAAACTGAAATTGGCGAGTCGTCGACTGATCGGGCGGAATGAATATAATTGTATATTTACCTTTCAATATTATTCCTCCAGAAAAATGTTTTAAAATTTATTCCTATATTTACAATAAACGTACTAAATGTGCTTGTCAAGAAATCTGCCGTATTGTGGCCAATATCAAGGAATTTGAACTTAAAAAGAGAGTATTGGAGGTTATAATAAATTTGTACGGCTTCTATCAATTTTTGATCTGACTAATTCCAAAAGTTCCAGATTGGGAGTTCGCACCTATTAAAGAGGATTAACAGGAATACATAATACAATACTCGAATAGGGTTACTTTCATTTGGTTTTTTATTATAATGGAATATGTGAAGCTACGCTGATTTGGTATTGGAATAATGAAGGCGCGCAAGAGAAAATCGATGCGCGCTTTCTGAATGGAGAAAAATGCCTGCATCAAGAGAAGGGGTATTTGAACCATATATTACTGTGAGAGGAAGTGTTAGATTGTGGAAACAAAAATGCCGATGGTGTTGGATGTCATAAGTGAAAATATTATTAAGCATGGCAGTCCGCTGGCTTTAAAAGGTTCTGAAGTTTCTTCGTGGGCTAAGGGGCTTGACTTACCGGCTAAAGGGGAAGTGCTTTTCTATACAGGTGGAGAATATCAGATGCTCCCCTTTATCGATTCGTTGGTTAAAACAATTACTCATCTCGATCAGGGCAGCAAGGTTTTTTCTATGATGATGGGCGCAAGAAATATACTGAATAAGACCGGATTTAGTCCAGAAAAGATGTATGCTTCGGTACTTGCTAAGGACAAGGACAGGTATAATTCGGTTTGTTTTAAAGCCGCCAAGGTGCTTAAAGAACTGGGTTATGAGTTCTGTTACTCAGGAAATGAGGAACTGTACAGCGGAGCCTTGTTGTATGAATTAGGATACTTACAAGACATGGAGGATTATGTAAAGAGAGTAGTGGAAGTGATCAAAAAGAGCGGTGCTAAAACCATCGTTTGCCTCTCTCCTCATGCCGCAGAAGTCTTTAAGTTTGTTTATCCAAAAATGGTTGAAGGTTTTGACTTTGAAATACGTACGTATGTTGACCTCGTCTGGGAACGGCGAGATAAGTTAGCTAAGCTCCAATCTGCTGAGTCAGTTGTGATACATGATTCTTGCCGCTTGGCTCGAGAATTAGGTATTCATCAAGAACTGAGAGATATTCTGGTCAGCATTGGCGCCGATGTGAAAGAAGCTCCTATGAACCGTGAATGGACGTCTTGTTGTGGCGGACCCATAAAAATTCTGTTTCCCGAGTTATCCCATGTTATTGGTGAACGCCGTGTGACTGAATTGAAGGAAAGCGGCTCGGCACATATTCTGACGTCATGTCCGTATTGCCTGTCAGCCTTAGAGGCTGGACGCGCTAAGGGTGACTCAGCTGTAGTTGAAGATTTAATTGAATTCCTATATAGGGGGGTTAAAGCATGACAGTGGATTTGAGAAAGGACTTTGTCAATTATGCCAAGTCCCTTAATGCAGCCAGCGAGGATAAAAACATTCGGACAGCGATTTCAAGGGCGGTTACTTCCTATCGCAATACAGTTACCGAAACTTTAGAACGTTTTCCGCATACCCCGGCACTGGCAGAGGAAGTACAAGAGATTAAGCGGCAGTCTATGGCTAATTTGGACAATCTATTGGAAACAGCAATGGCATCTGTGGAGCGCAACAAAGGAAAAGCGTTTTATGCTAAGGATCATCAGGCCGCTTTAGATATTGCTCTCGGTATTATTGGCAAGGGTAAAACTGTTGTCAAAGGGAAAAGTATGCTGGGAGAGGAACTCCATCTGCGTGAATACCTGGAGGACAATGGCAACGAGGTCTGGGAGACTGACTTGGGAGAGTTCATACTTCAACTGCGTAAGGAACGTCCAATGCATATCCTTTCCCCCTCCATTCATGTTCCACGAGAACAGGTGGCTGAGGTCTTTACGAAGTTTTTTGGCAAAGTAGTGCCGCCGGATATTGCCGAAGAAGTGAAGGTAGTAAGGGAGTTCCTGCGTGAAAAGTATTTTACTGCGGATGTAGGAATCAGTGGTGCCAATGTAGTGGCTGCAGACACTGGCGCAATGGTTATTATTGAAAACGAAGGTAATGTTCGACTGGCAACGGGTGCGCCTCCGGTCCATATTGTCATGGTTGGGGTCGAGAAATTAGTGCCGACGTTCCAGGAAGCTATGAAAGTTGCTGAAGTTACCTGGAGATATGCTCAGTATGGCGTTCCGGGTTACGTTAATATTGTCAGTGGTCCGAGCAAAACGGGCGATATTGAAAAAGTGACAACTTATGGAGCGCACGGCCCTAAGGAATTCTACGTCATCTTCGTAGATAATGGTCGAAATGAAATGGCCCATGAGGAAAAGTTCAGTCAGGCTTTGCATTGTCTGCGTTGCGGTGGATGTATGTATGAGTGCCCTGTGTTCCAAGTAACTGCAGGTCATTTTGGTCATACCTATATGGGCGGCATAGGTGCCATCTGGACCGCATTTGTGTCCGGAGGCCTCGAGAAAGCAGCTCCGCTTCTTTATTCTTGCTTGCGGTGCGGCAGATGTGTAGAGCGGTGTCCGATGAGTATCAATGTTCCCGCTATGATTGGAGAGCTTCGAGAGCGCGTTATTTACGGTAAAGAACAAGGATAAAACTAAAATAGCCAGTTTCTAAAAACATTTGCGGATAAATCTGCAAATGTTTTTTTGTAAGAAATGAATTTAACGGAAAACTAATAGCTGAATTGTTTGGAAATTTGTTAATATTCATAAAAATATGTCAATGGTTTATCTGGGAATTTCTGAGTACCGAGAAAAGATAATAATAGTAAAGGAAGAAAATCTTACATACACAAGAAATCATTGTAATTTATAATTGCAGGTAATATAATAGAGCTAGTACTGAGTAATTTAGCAACGAAGCTTTCTAGAGGTGATTATCTTATCTCTGGGAAGCTTTTCTTGTAAAAGAAATGGGAGGTGAATAACAGACAAATTTATATTAGTGGTGGAATAGAGAAAGAAAAAGGAGGAAAATTTGAGATGAATTTAAAACGAAGAAGTGCAATTTTAGTCACCTTATTGGTTTCGCTGCTTTTGGTTATTTCCGGCTGCGGTGCCAAAACCCCAGCAACTTCAACTCCAGCGCCAGCTGACGCTGCTAAGGAGAAACTCAAGGTTGCATTTGTGTATGTTGGACCAGTAGGGGATGCGGGTTGGAGCTTCGCTCATGACCAGGGTCGCAAATACTTAGTAGAAAAGTTACCACAAGTGGAGACAACGATTATGGAATCAGTCCCTGAGGGTGCGGATTCTGAGCGTGTTATTACTCAACTCGCTGAAAAGGGTAACAAAATCATCTTTACAACCAGTTTTGGCTATATGGATCCGACCATTAATGTAGCAAAAAAATACCCTGATGTTACATTTATGCACAATTCTGGTTACAAAACTGCAGATAATGTTGGGACCTATTTCGGTCGTATTTACCAAGCTCGTTATCTGACAGGTATCACGGCTGGTAAAACTACGAAAAGTAACACTATTGGCTACGTCGCAGCCATGCCTATCCCAGAAGTTATCCGGGGCATCAACGCCTTTACTCAAGGGGTACGCTCTGTTAATCCCGCTGCCAAAGTTAAGGTAGTTTGGACTAATACTTGGTATGATCCTGCTAAAGAAAAAGATGCTGCCAAGAGCCTCCTGACGGCTGGAGCAGATGTCATTGCTCAACACCAGGATACTCCTGGACCTATGCAAGCGGCAGAAGAAGCAGGTAAATATGGAATCGGTTATAATATGGATATGTCCAAGATGGCACCAAAAGCAGTGTTGACATCTGCAGTTTGGAATTGGGGTCCTTACTATGTGAAAACTGTAGAATCAGTTATTAATAAGACTTGGAAAAATGATCAATACTGGGGTCCTATGAGCGATGGTATTGTTGATATTGCTCCTTTCGGTCCTATGGTGACCGATGACACTAAGAAACTTGTTGCAGATGCTAAAGATAAAATTGTGAGCAAAAAATGGGATGTCTTTACCGGCCCTATTAAGGATCAAACGGGAGCTGTTAAAGTCCCAGAAGGTCAAGTAATGTCTGACAAAGATATGCTTTCATTTGACTGGTTTGTAGAAGGGGTAGACGGAACAATCCCCAAATAAAATCCGGGTAGAAATAATTTAACTATCTTTATATAGAGATTATAATAGTAGAGATTATGCTTTGAAGGGTGCTTAAGTGACCTTAAAGCATAATCTCCCATAATTTCGCAGCCTCCTTTTTAAGGTTTCGCCGGAAATTGTTTGTGAATTGAGGGGAACAGAGATGAACCAATCCTTAATCCAATTAAAGGGAATCGTGAAAAAGTTCCCAGGTGTACTGGCGAATGACCATGTAGACCTTGATATTAACCCTGGAGAAATACATGCCATATTGGGAGAGAACGGATCAGGGAAAAGTACTTTAATGTCCGTACTGGCTGGGCTTTACAAGCCAGATGCCGGCAAAATTCTGCTAAACGGGGTTGAACAAAAATTTCGTTCCCCTAGGGATGCCATAGCTTGCGGTATCGGTATGGTCCATCAGCACTTTAAATTAGTCGAGCCCTTTACTGTAGCCGAAAATATTACATTAGGTGAAAAGGGAAATTCCTTTTTTTTAGCGAACAAGGAACTTAAAGCCAAGATTAATGAGCTTGGAAAGAAATATGGTCTGGAGATCAATTTGAATGCCAAGGTTTGGCAACTTTCGGTCGGAGAAAAACAGCGCGTGGAGATTGTCCGTATGCTCTACCGCGGTTCTAAAGTATTGATATTGGATGAACCCACGGCGGTATTGACTCCTCAGGAAGCCGGCGAACTGTTTGAAAATTTACGCAGAATGGCCTCCGCAGGATGTGCCATTGTTCTTATTACACATAAGCTTAATGAAGTTGAGGCGATTGCAGATCGAGTTACCGTGTTACGACAGGGAAAGTTAGCTGGCGTACTTGAACATGACCAAATTAATGCCAAAGAAATGGTCCGCTTAATGGTTGGCAGAGCTGTGGCCTCAAAGTATGAGAGAGACTCTTCTCCTGTGGGTGGGGTCGTACTGGAACTGGATAAGGTAAATGCCTTCAATGACATGGGTCTGCCTTGCTTGCGTAACATGACCCTTTGTGTACGGGAAGGAGAAATACTCGGGCTAGCCGGTGTATCGGGCAACGGACAACGAGAGATGGCGGAAGTCATCGCAGGCTTGCGCCAGGTCGAGAGCGGGAAAGTTCTTTTAAACAACGGGAATATAAGCAACCTCTCCCCCCGCACTATCATTGACCTAGGGGTTGCTTATGTACCTGAAGATCGCTTAGGTATGGGACTTGTACCTGAACTAAATGCCCTGGAAAACCTTATTCTAAAAAATTATCATCAGCCGGAGTACTCAGGGCGATGGTTGTTGAAATCCCAAGCGGTAGCGCATAATGCCGAGACTTTAGTAAAACAGTATCAAGTCAAAATATCCAGCTTGCATCAGCCTATTAAAGTGCTGTCAGGGGGGAACTTGCAGAAGCTGTTATTGGCTAGAGAGATTTCTAGTTCACCCAAATTAATGGTAGTTATTTATCCTGCAAGGGGATTGGATATCGGAGCCACTGAAGCGGTCCATAAATTACTTTTGGAATTAAAGAAACAAAAGACGGCAATCCTGCTGATCTCTGAGGACCTTGATGAGATATTTAAATTAGCAGACCGGGTAGGGGTAGTATTCGACGGTCAGCTAACAGGAGATTTTCCGGTTGAACAAGCTAATTTAGAAGAGGTAGGACTCTTAATGACAGGTTCCAGCTTAGCCAAAGAAAGGATGAATGACAATGAACCGGCTCACCTTTAAACTGGAAAAGCGCTTGACTCCGTCGCCGGTGATGGTTTTTATCATCCCTTTAATATCCGTACTGTTGGCTCTGTTATTAGGAGGGATTTTCTTAGTCCTTACCGGAGAAAATCCACTGACGGTGTATTCGCTTATGTTGGTTGACAGTTTGGGTTCGAAATATGGCCTCACCGAGACCATGGTTAAGGCTATTCCACTGATGTTAACCTCATTAGGAGTTTCGTTGGCTTTTAAGATGAAGTTGTGGAACATTGGTGCTGAAGGGCAACTCTACATGGGGGCTATGGCGGCAACCTGGTTGCCCTTAACTTTTCCAACTCTGCCAGTTTACCTCATGCTCCCGGGAATGATTATCCTTGGAATGATTGCAGGGGGACTTTGGGCACTTTTGACGGCTATTCCGAGAGCGATTTGGAAGGTTAATGAAATTATTACAACCTTAATGCTCAATTACGTGGCGATCCTCTGGGTGGACTTTTTGGTCTATGGCCCCTGGAGAGATCCCGAGGGATCAAATTTCCCCATAACTGCATCTTTTGCGGAGGCTGCCAGGTTGCCTGGTCTGGGTGATTCCCGTGTTCATACGGGTTTGTTCTTCGCCTTAGCCTTGGCTGTTATCCTAGCCATTGTTTTTAAGTATTCCCGCTGGGGATACAGCATTAACGTAATTGGTTCAAGTGAACGAGCGGCGCGTTACGCAGGCATGAATATCAAACGAAATATTTTATTGGTGATGTTCCTAAGCGGGGCAATTTCAGGGTTGGCAGGTATGGCTGAAGTTAGCGGCATTATTGGTAAGCTGCAACATGGAATCAGCCCGGGCTACGGGTATACGGCTATTATTGTGGCTTGGCTCAGCAAACTTAACCCCTTGGCTATCCTTATAGTCTCGGTCTTGTTTGGGGCGTTGCAGGTGGGAGGATACGCAGTCCAGGTAGAAGGTGTGCCTGCCGCTGTAGCTACGATGTTACAGGGGGCGATACTCTTCTTTGTCCTTGGAGGAGAAGTCCTTACTAACTACCGGTTGAAACTGGTGAGCCAGAAAGGAGAGGAATTAAGCAAGTGAGCATCCAAGAATTCTTGATCCCTTTATTGGCAGCTTCAGTGATTGCCGGTACACCGATTCTCTATGCAGCCCTGGGTGAACTAATTACTGAAAGAGCAGGAATCATCAACCTCGGAGTTGAAGGTATTATGCTGATCGGTGCAGTTTCAGGGTTTATGATGGCAGTAACCACAGGCAGCCCTTGGCTTGGTTTGTTAGCTTCCATGCTGGCTGGCGGAGCAGTGGCCTTAATTCATGCCTTCCTAACCATTACACTTCGGGCTAATCAAGTCGTAAGCGGTTTAGCGCTAACTATTTTTGGTACGGGGCTAAGCGGTTACCTTGGTAAGGCTTATATTGGAATTCCGGTTGAGAAGCCATTTGGTGTTATCCCCCTGGGTCCCTTGGCAGATATACCCTACATAGGCCCCATTTTCTTTCAACATGATGCGTTAGTGTACATCAGCTATGTGCTGGTTGTTATAATATGGTATTTTATGTTTCATACTAGACCTGGCTTAAATCTCAGAGCTTTGGGAGAAAATCCGGCAGCTATGGATGCCCTTGGTTTAAACGTCTTTTATCTGAGATATATCTATGTAATGGCAGGTGGAGCCTTAGGCGGTATAGGAGGAGCATACTTATCCTTGGCCTATGCCCCAAGTTGGTTGGAAAACATGACGGCAGGCCGAGGATGGATAGCGGTAGCTCTCGTGATTTTTGCCTTGTGGAATCCATGGCGGGCCTTAATGGGTGCCTACCTTTTTGGGGGGATTGATGCCCTTGGTTTCCGTCTGCAAGTTCTGGGCTATCAAATATCGCCCTTTTTCTTACAAATGTTGCCTTATTTGTTCACAGTTATAATCCTGGTTTTTGTGGTAGCCCGTCAAAAAGGACGTCTAACCGCGCCTGGGGCGTTGGGTCTGTCGTATGACCGAGAGGAGAGGTAGCCTCTCAACTTAAAGGTATAAAATTGCACTAAATAAGAAAACACGTCTATGAGGATAGTTTGTTCCATCTCATAGACGTGTTGTTATTGTTAATCAATAAAGGCTTTGCAAAACTTAGCCTTTTACTTGACTCGAAACATTTATGGGACGTGGAGCAGAAGCCGAAATTACATTGGCATTCCTAAGTGCGAAAACAACTATCTTTCTCATGATTTTCTCATTAATCGAAGAAGGGTGGGCAAGTTTCATTCTGTCCAAGTAGTGCTGAACTGATTTTGGAGTAGGTCTGAAAAGTTCTGCCAACATTCCTTTTGCTAGTTTGAGTCGATTTCCCTTGGCTAGCCCCTTCATGCCTTTCAAGGCACCAGCCAGAGCGATGTCAATTTCTGTTAAATCTGTTCCAAACGGGAATTGTGGAAAGAGCCCATGCGACTGATAGGGTTTAAGCAGGGCATGTATCTTTTGTGGTGTATTATTTCTATACTCCTCAGGAATTTCATAATCCAGGGGGAGCTTTCCTGCCTTTTTCGCCTGTGCTACCAGCTGTTTCTGAAACCTGGAATCAGCAATATTGATCATTTCGGCAATAACCTGCTTTTCCGGTTTACTGCGAATGTCAGCTATCCCATACTCAGTAACTATAATATCTCTCATATGTTTAGGGATTGAACAATGACCGTAACTAAAGACTATATTTGATTTAAGGTTCTGACCAGAACCTTTTGTGCTTTTGATCATGATAATGATCCTAGCATCAGGCAGGACATGGCCCATTGCTACAAAGTTATATTGCCCACCGATTCCACTGACAACTTGACCATTCTCGAGTTGATCTGAAGCAATTGCTCCAAAAACACTGGCGACCATGCCGGTATTTATAAAGCGGGCATCCTTCCGTTGCAGGGTACGCAGTTCTTCTCCGCCATAAAGCTGATTGACCTTCTCGACTGCTGACATGGCAAAGAGCTGTCTTTCTTCCTCGCTCATATCATTGAGGGCTTGATAAAATGCTTTTGGACCTAAAAAGAATGCTCCCAGTATCACTGTACCTTTGAGGAGTTCCTTCCCAAGCAGTTTTCGAATCTCTAGTCTGTTTTTCTCATCATTCATATCGGCAGAGTAGCAGGTCTCTCCGTCGATAATTGTATAGTTTTCATAAGAAAGGCCCTGTTTCAGGATCCCAAATTCCGTGAGAAAAGCGAAGTCTTTGGCCTTAAGTTTTCTATGCAAGGCTTTTATTTCAATGAGTTGGTCGATAATATCAGGAGGGATGTTATCTGCCGCAAGCTTTCCGGCATTGATCAGCTTCATAAGAGGGATGCTTTCAAAGACTTTCCTTTTTAGAATCTTGCTTTTATACATCTGCATAAAAGCATCAACAAACATTTCTGATGAGCCATAAAGCCCCTTTTCGAAAGTGCCTGTATCTCCCCACCGGGCAATCAGTTCCTTATATCGTTTTTTTATGCCAGCTTTCTCCAGGATTTCCTGATACAAAGCATTATGTTCATTGCGCATAATAAGTCCCGAAACAATGGCGTCTCCAAGGGCTCCAATGCCAACTTGAATGGTACCGCCATCTTTGATTAAAGGGCTGACATTGATACCGATCATATGATCTGCCAGGGCGACAGAATCTTTAGGAGGACAGAAAAGTTCATAGTCGAATTGCGGCCCCTGAAGAATCATATCATAGGTTTCGGCCTCTACAACGGCATCTCCATACATAAAAGGCATTTTTTTATTTGCTTCTCCGACGATCACTATTTTTTGACCATTGGCTCTCATTTCACTCATTAAACGAACGGTTTCAAGACAGATATCAGGGTTACAGGCCATAGAATACATAGTTTTGCCATTAATTTCTTTGTAGCCTATAAGTTCGCCAAAAACGTTTGTGCCTAGGGCTAAAGCATCTCGAACAACATGTGTATAGTGAGAAGACAAATGATGCTGTTGGGCTACGGGATTATTGAGGTAAGTACCTGCTTTAGAGTAAAATTCGAACACTTCGACATTTTTCGGAAGGGTACCTGCCCTAAAATCAATCATATATTCAAATTCCGGAACACCTGCAAAAACTCTGTCTACTATCGGTTGCATTAGGCGCCGTTCGAGTTCAGAGTTGCCTTTAGGTATCTCCAGAGAAAGAGCAGTAATAATTTTTAGTTTAATTTCGGGGTCCTTTTTTGCTCGAGAGTAAAGTTCATTGATAAAATGAACTGGCTTCCCTAGGGCAAGAGTCATAGCATAGCAAATATCTTTCCCTATGTAGCTAATAACTTCATCGACACATTTTTTCGCATCGTCATAGATCATTCCCGAGTTTTCTTTCATTTGAATAGTCACCCACCATTTCAACAAATTACAGAAAATGAGAGCATCTTTAGACCGATTGTTATTTACTCGATGAGCCACTTTGTTGTAATAATACTCTTAATCTAACTGCAGCTAACTGTCCTCCAATCCACATGTAATAATTGCTATTTAATAGGCCCATCCGTAAATAATTAACAAAAAATTTAATAATTTACCTGAATGATAATTCATTCAGGTAAATTTTATCATATTTCCCTATAGAATGTAATAGGATTATTCTAAATTGTTTATAAATTTATATTATTCCTATTACTTAATTTTTTGAATTATAAAACGCTATGATTAATAGACGGAGAGAAGCATAATCATAATTAAACTAAATATTATGACAATTATTAGTAAAAGAATGACATAGAAAAAGAAAGTATTTTATGGATAAAAAACTCTCTCAGAAGTACAACTATATATAGTATAACAAACTAATGAGTTTAATAGATCGTTTGATCAATTCCGAGACACCCACTTCTTGTGGGTGTTACTTATTCTACTTAGGTGACGATACTCTCCACCGGACTATCGTACTGGAGACTTACGTCACCGAAGTCTCGATGTTCAGATTTAGCTGAACGAGTTCACTGTTAAAGACGACGAGGTAAAAGTTCCGGAAATTATGAAAAAATGGAAAGTTGACTATTGGACCAAAGAGTTTAGGAAGCAAAGACATTCTTCACAAGAGGAAACAATTCATCGTCCTAAATCCTGTTAGAATCTCGCTCGGGCCATGAAAATAAGCCCCTCAATTGAATTGGGGGCTTTTGTTTTTCGATTAGGTGAAAACTAAAGCGAGTGTTTATCTCTGACCTGATCTAAAACAGGCTTTTGGTTAAGACTCGGTTTCTTGAGAAGATTATTGTTTCTTAATGCGAAAACCACTAGTTTTTGCAGGATCCTTTCTTGCATAGAAGAAGGCTTGAGGAGATCTAATCTCTCCATATAATGATGAGTTGATTCTGGGATTGGTCTAAAGAATTCTTGCAGCAACCCTGTAGCCATTTTTAGACGGTTGCCACTTGAGAGCTTTTTCAAGCCCTTAAGGGCCCCACCCAGAGCAATTTCAGTATCTGTCAAATCCGTTCCGAAGGGAAATGGCTGGAATACTCCGTGGGCCTGATAAGGCTTAAGTAAGGCAGTAATCTTTTCTGGTGTATTATTTCTGTATTCTTGAGGAATTTCATAATCTTGAGGTATTTTGCCTGCTTTCTTGGCCCGATCTAAAAGTTGGTTTTGAAATCGGGAATCAGCGACATTGATTAATTCCGCAATAACCTGTTTTTCAGGTTTGCTGCGAACGTCGGCAATCCCATACTCTGTAACAATGATATCCCTCAGATGTTTGGGTATAGAGCAATGACCATAGCTGAAGACGATGTTGGACTTAAGGCTCTTACCAGAACCTTTTGTACTTTTGACCATCATAATAACCCTGGCATCTGCTAGGGCGTGCCCCATGGCCACAAAATTATATTGGCCGCCAATTCCACTAATAACTCGACCATCCTCGAGCTGATCCGAAGCAATGGATCCCAGAACAGTTGCCACCATGCCGGTATTGACAAAACGTGCGTCCTTTCGTTGCAGGCTTCTCAGTTCTTCATCACCATAAAGCTGGTTAACTTTCTCCACACCGGACATGCCAAAGAGTTTTCTTTCCTCTTCACTCATATCATTAAGAGCCCGATAGAAGGCTTTTGGGCCAACAAAGAAGGCACCGAGGATAACTTGACCACCTAGTAACTCTTTCCCGAGTAGCTTTCGAATCTCCATAAGATTTCTTTCGTCATTCATATCTGCAGAGTATTTAGTACCCTCATCGATAATTGCACCCGATTCATAGGAAAGACCCTTTTTCAAGATGCCGTAATCAGTGAGAAAGACAAAGTCTTCTTCATTTAATTTAGAATGAATTGCTTTCATTTTAATGAGTTGATCTATGATATCAGCGGGGATGTTATCTGGTTCGAGTTTTCCTTCATTAATGAGTTTCATAAGAGGTGCGCTGTTAAAGACCTTTCTTTTTAGAATTTTACTCTTGTACATTTGCATAAAGGCGTCAACAAACATCTCAGATGAACCATAGAGACCTTTCTTGAAAGTTCCTGTATCCCCCCATTCGGTGATTAGTTTCTTGTATCGTTTAAAAATACCGGCCTTTTCTAAAATATCCTGATATAAATCGTTATGTTCATTACGCATGATAAGCCCTGCTACAATAGCATCGCCCAAAGCGCCAATTCCTACCTGTATAGTGCCCCCGTCTTTTATCAAGGTGCTGACATTAATGCCGATCATGTGATCGGGCAGGGCAACAGGATCTTTAGGGGGACAGAAAAGTTCATAATCGTATTGTGGTCCCTGAAGAATAATGTCATATGTATCCGCTTCTACAACTGCATCTCCATACATAAAGGGCATTTTCTTGTTTGCCTCTCCGATGATAGCAACTTTTTTTCCTTTTGCCCTTAGCTCTTTTAAGACTTTTACGGCTTCCAAACAGACATCTGTGTTACAACTCATAGAATACATCGTTTTGCCATCGATTTCCTGATAACCGACTAACTGGCCGAAGACGTTAGCACCTAAGGCTATAGCATCACGAGTGGCGTGGGTGTAGTTTGTAGCTAAATGGTTTTGCTGAGCTTCAGGACTAGACAGATATCCGCCAGCTTTGCAGAAGAATTCGAGCACTTCAACGTTTTTGGATAGCTTTCCAGCTCTGAAATCAAGCATAAAATCGAATTCAGGAACACCTTCAAAAACCCTGTCTGACAGAGGTCCCAAAAAACGTTTTTCCAGATTACTATGGCCTTTGGGTTTTTCAAGCGTGAGTGCAGTAATAATTTTTAGCTTTATTTCGGGATCCTCTTTAGCCCGTCGGTACAGTTCATTCATAAAGATAATGGGTTTACCAAGGGCTAGAGACATACAAAAGGTAATATCTTTCCCTACATAATTGATAACTTGATCAACACACTTTTTTGCGTCGTCATAAATTGTACCTGGCTTTTGATTCATGTTATATCGCCTGCCATTTCATTTAATTATTGGTTGCAAACAATAATGCGCGTTCAAGACAGAATTTTATGAATACTTTGCTTCCAATATGAGGAAATAGGATGTATAGGAATATATTCAATTAAATGAATTTAGATTCATTTAATTGAATATTAACACAAATTACATTATATTGTATATAAGGACAAGTCAAAATAATGTAATAAATTTAGACTATTTTTATCAAAGAAGCATTGAAAAGAACAAAGTGAGTTATACATTGCCGGATTACGTAGAATTGCATCAGATTCTTTAGCGGACCTCTAGATTATTTATCCTTAGAAATTTCAATTGACCTCGTGGAAAATAGACTTTTCTAAGATGACAGCTTAAACAGAAAACTTAAACAAAAAACAACTTGGTTAAAAACCAAGTTGCGGCATTCCGTATTTTACTAACAAAAATAAAACTATCTTTTTTAAAAGCTCAAGAAAGAATCCTCAATCATATTTTCAGAAGCGCCTAACTTACTTACATGATGCAGATACTTAAAAGCATAGAGCAAAAGAACATGAGAAAAAATTGCGAACATAAACGTTTCAGGAATACTCCACCCTGGAAGGTATATCCGTTTGAGGGACACGGTTGTATAATTCATTGCAGTTGCCCATTGACCAGTAGGCAACAGCTTGTATAAGCCAATAAAGATCCATAATACACCTCCTGAATCTATTATGCTAGAAAGAAGGATTTCTATGTAATTGACTGAATCTCTATTGATTTCCCATGCGCAGACACGCTCTAAAGTAAGGAGCTTTCCAACCGGGAAGCTCCTTACTTTAAATAATTAATCGGATTGTGCTCAATCAACCACGAGTTCAAGCATAATGAATACTCGTTAATGAAGGGATTTAGAACTTGCCAATTATAGCATCGTAAATTTTCGGATCCTCCGCACCAAGGTGCCAGATACAAATCCCACGGATATCGTATTTATTAACAAGGTCTAAAAGTGTTCCGAAATAAAGTGCATCCACAAACCAAACTTCATGGTTAATACCAGCAATATCCATATAGGTATAGTGGGGGCCCAGTAAAGCATCCAAGGCAATAGGAACGTTATACTGGTTAGCTTTAGCAACAGCAAAAGAATAGGTAACACTCGTGGCCGTTTGACCTAGCGGCCAATCATAACCCGAAACTGGCACGCCAAGTTCTATCTTATTTCTTGGGATAGTTGAAACCGCATAGGCCAAGACCGCATCGACCCAATCGGCAGGTGCCACGGGTCCAGGATCGCTTCCTTGCCAGTGAAAGTCGTACCCCATGACACGAACGGCATCAGCCGCTTGGCCAATTCCAACATAATCATGTGCTTCTGCGCCGCTCCACGCTCCCGCTGCATCAGTCTTAGCATGAACACTCACAATAAGCAATTTGCTCATGGCATAAAGAGCGGCTTTGAGTTCTCGCAGAAAGACTACAAATAATTCGCGGTCTCTAACAAATAAATTCTCATAATTAATATCGATTCCTGGATAGTCCATTTGAACTGTCTTGCTGACGATGTTCTGAACATGTCTTTGGCGAAGAACTGGATCATTAAGAACTATTGAAATGAGTTCACTGTCAAAACTATTTGTAATAAGTGGGATCACCCTAATTCCATGTGCTCTGGCATAGGAAAGAACGGTACTGCTTTCAGCACCAGGAAAGCTTAGGACATCACCATCAGATGTCATTACATACCAGAAAGGTGAGATTGAATGAAATATCTCCGGGTGATTTTGAACTGATTGAAAAGCTAGAGATTGAACCCAATAAGGTAGCCATCCGCTTACGACACGTGTAAGAACGGGTTCTGGTCCAGGACCAGGAACGGGAATCCTAATTTGTTGACCAATTCTTAATTGATTAGGGTCAACCCCAGAGTTGGCAGCTAATAAACTAGACAGACTGATTTGAAATCTCAAGGCTATTTTGTATAAAGTGTCACCTGCTTGAATTGTGTACATTTGATGGCCTGGCAGTTGACTTTGAAGAGCCCGCCAAGTGAAGGGACCAACAATTCCGTCCCGCGTTAATCCATGATCCCTTTGGAACTGAAGGACGGCCTGTTCAGTCTTCGCCCCAAAAACTCCATCAATTGGCCCAGGGTTATAACCCCATTCCAGTAACAGTCTTTGAAGCTCGCTAACCTCGTTCCCTCGCGCTCCCCGCCTTAAGGTAGTCAATATCGTCACCTCTTTCATTCAATATCAGAGACAATTGCCTGTGATTTACTATTTTATGCATTATTTAAGGGTTAGTGATGATCTAAATAGTAATAATGATTTTAGAAATCAAGGACAATTTACATTGTTAATTAATCCGACATATGCTAGAAAAAAAGGGGGGCTTTGACTTGCATAACAAAAACATAGGTAATTCCAATGGACAACCGCAATGTCCTTTATTAAAAATGGGCTCATCTGGTGCTAACGTGAAAAAGTTGCAAACTAAGTTAGCAGCAGCTGGTTTCAACCCTGGAAAAATTGATGGGATTTTTGGGTCATTGACTAGAGGGGCAGTTCTTGCTTTTCAAAAGAGTAAGGGATTGGCGCAAGATGGAATTGTCGGGATAAAAACCTGGACTGCACTGGGCGTAGATTGTCATACACCAACCCCGCCACCGGGAAAACACTGTC
>NZ_FQXJ01000007.1 GCF_900129935.1 Desulfosporosinus lacus DSM 15449
TGAACGTGCAGAAGTCAGTTCGAGCCGTAGTATCGAAGAAATCTATAAAAGTAGACGGAGAAAAGGGCTCGACGGTTGAAATGAGACAGAGGTTGTTTACTTGAAACACGAGAATAGCAGTTGCTCGAAAGAGGTTACTTACTTGAAGATAGATTGGAAATCGAAAACAAACAGTAAGAACGCTTAGTGGAGATAGATAGGCAATACAAGGCACAAGCACATCTCATTATCAACTGAACCGCCGTGTACCGAACGGTATGCACGGCGGTGTGAGAGGACGGGGGTTAGTCACCCCCTCCTACTCGATTGTCATCCTTGCCACTTTATCTGGGGCGTCTTAAATTCGTCGGCGCCGACGAATTTGGAGAGTCGGGGTTCCACCCGTTCGGATCCACATTGCTGGAGTTTGCGTCGCAAGTCGCAATGTGGCGAAAGGCTCCCCTTCGCTACGAAGTGTTTCTTTGGGGCGGGTGGCTCGGCGATACTCATCCTACGCCGATTAGTATTCTTTGGGGATCGCGGCTTCGGCGAAACCCTCCACTGGAGGCTTTCGTCACAGGACACTATCGTGCCTTTCGTATCGCCAGGTAACAAGCGAAAAACTATCTCTTACGAGGTAGTTTTTCTGTGTTTTTAATACGGTATTAATTGACTATGTTGCGGTAATAGTCCGGCACACTTGCGACTAGGGTATAAGATTCCAAAGTAGAAATGATCGATTTTAAATGTTTGAGAGTCGAACCCCCATGTCAAAGGCGTTTTGACAATCAATTGGGAACTGCTCAGCTTTCACCTGGGATTTGTGTTTTACGTCGAACATGGATGCTTCATACTTAGAGTAATCTTCAAACTGATAGGTATCAGCGGAAATCATAAATTCAGAGGCTCCATTAAGTAATTGCAGCATAGTTTTGGTCTGTTGAAATAAAGCTTCATAGTTGACTTGTTGAATAAACTCCTTGGGAACATTCATGGTATAAATGAAACCAGAGGATAATTTCCCTGAGAAAACAGAGCGATGACCTTCATTATAGGAAAGGTTGGAGAATAACAAACGTTCTAAAAAAGAACGCATTAAACTGGTAACATTGCCAAAATAGATAGGTGACCCCAACAAGAGAACATCAGATTGCTGAACTTGTTCAAGCACTGCAGACAGGTCATCTTTCATAGCACAGTGTCCGACGAACTTCGAATTCTTTCTTTTACAAGCAAAACAACTGGTACAACCTTTAAAATTCAAGTCATATAAATCAATAGCTTCCGTTTGCGCTCCTACAGAGTTAGCTCCTTCAAGGGCCTTTTGCAATAATGTATCAGTATTCCAATTCTTTCGCGGACTGCCATTAACAGAAAGTACTTTTACCATTAGCTTATCGTCTCCTATAAGTTACTTAGTTTTGATTTGTTCCATGACATTTTCATTATAATGTCCAGGAGGAAATAAACAAGTACGCACATTTTTGTGCCTATGTATTAATTCAGTTAACACACTAGCTAAGTGCAGAGGGTTTAAAGCACCTGAACAGTGTTGCTTCTTCCAACAAGTGCCCTTGATAGAGGAAATTCTGAAAACCTGCGAGCAAGATACCGAGAGGGAATTCTAAGTGTAGAGAAAAAAGACCTATCTCAACTATGAACATTGAAACGGTTAGTGGCAGGGTTTAGTAGAAAAACGTAGAATAAGGTCTTTAGCAGAAAGTTAACAAATAAATGGAGGACGTATGTGGGGGTTCATATCAACCGCTTTTTTAGGAGTCTATTGTCTCATGAGCTTCTACCTAGGACGTAGAGGCTGGAAGATCGTTGGTAAGTCCATGAAAATTAGCCAAATAATTTATTGGATATTTCTAGGGTTGCTTATCCTTACGTTTCCTATAGCAGAAATGGCCCAGGATTGGCTGTCGCAAACACCAGAACTGTGGTTAACCATAGCTGGCTGGTACACGATGATAGCTGTGGTATACTTATGCCTTTTGCTGATTATCATTGATTCTCTTAGATTGCTTGATAGCCGCATTCGGATCGTCCCAAAGGTCATCAGGGATCACGATCAGACTCCGAAAGTTGTTGCTTCCTTAATCCTGATGCTGGTTACAATAATCCTTATCTATGGTTCTTGGAATGCACGCCACCCTGTTATAACCCGCTACGAGCTGGTGGTAGATAAAGAGGCAGGTTCGCTGGATCAACTCCGGATTGCGATGGTCTCAGATATTCACTACGGTGCAATCATCGATGCACCTCGTTTGACTAGAATGCTTGAAGCAATTAATAAACTTCAGCCGGATGTGATTGTAATGTCGGGGGATATTGTTGATGGAACAGTTGATCATGAAGATGCTCAAAAGCTAGTTGGGGTCTTAAAACAAATGCACGCTAAGTACGGGATATTCGTCGTTCCAGGTAATCATGACCGTTGGATACGTAGTGATGCTGATTTAGTGCATGAATTTCAGGAAGCGGGGGTAGAGGTTCTAAGAGATAGGCAATTAAAAGTAGGAGATAGTTTTTATATCATTGGCAGGGATGATCCAGGGTATCGTCGTGACCAAGGGCGTAAAGATTTAGAGGAATTAATGCAGGGGATAGACGCTGAACTGCCAGTGATTTTGTTAGATCATCAGCCCATTGACATAGAAGCAGCTGAAGAAAACCGAGTCGATCTTCAGCTATCTGGGCACACCCACAAGGGGCAAATATTCCCCAGTCATTTAATAACCAGCCATCTCTATGCTATAGACTGGGGTTTGCTTACCAAAGGCAGCTATCATTTAATTGTCTCCTCCGGTTATGGGACTTGGGGGCCACCGTTAAGAATTGGAACAAGCCCCGAAATCGTTGAAGTTTCGATCAAGTTCACAAAGTAAACGACAATTTACCTATGTTACCTCAGACCTGGTGGAAGTACCGGATTATGTATATCGACTACATGAAAATAGTCTACTTCCCTAAAGTAACGATTTCAAATCAAGCTCACTCATTGTGCCTATTACATAGTTTACATAATTATATAAAGCGATAAGCACGTTGATAGCCAGTTCAACGTGCTTATCGCTTTATATACAAGTGTCAGATGCGGCGGTTCAGTCTACAGCAAAGTACTTTTAACCTGGGATGAAGCTGTTCAATCCGGAGTACAAGTAGCTAGGGGCAAGGGCTGGAATTTGGGGAGACTAGCTCAGTATGTCTTAAAATTCCTAGCGTAGGGGTTCTTACTACCCGCGCCTACGAGCTATCAATACCTAAAACAAGGTCGTTAAAACTAGGTTTGTCACAATCATAACCGTATTAAACAGAACGGATCCGGAGATGAAAGAAAAATACAGGGCGACGATTTATGGGAAAGACAATGATATAACAAAAGGAAGGGTTTCCTACCCTCCCTTACATTGTTCGAACTATTTCAGGTCGCTAAATAACTGTTTTCATTTGCTTATAAAAGGATGTGCTTTGGCATCAGGTTAGCGTCTTTAAGGTTTGCATCTTTGTTGATGTTACACATACGCTGGCTTCCCCTGACAGCAGAAAAACGTTATTAAATACCATGGGAGAACACGATCCGCTCATGAAAGACGCACTCATGACCATAATAGAGCGAGGAGATTTCATAAAATCTTTACCAAATGATAAGCAAGAACAGAGTTCCGGTAAAAGCAATAAAAGTGTGTCGTCTGCGGATTCTCAAACACAAATCGAAAACGACCCGACAATCGTTTCTGATTTGATTAAGAGTAGTCAAACTTCGATAGAAGAGTTAAAACATAACATCCAAAGGTCATCAGGATCGGATTTATCTGATTTTATTCTGGAAGATATCCAGATATTAAAGAAGATTTTATTTGACCGACAAAGTTTTAGTGTGTTTATGGCTGCTATAGATGCTAGCGTCTGGATCAATGAAAACATGAACAAGTGGTTAGGTGAAAAAAACGTAGCAGACACGCTTTCTCAATCTGTACCAAACAATATTACTTCGGAAATGGGTCTGGACTTATTGGATGTCGCAGATGTGATTCGTCCTTATCCAGAAGTAATTGATTATTTACAGCATGTAAAAGATGATAACTTTTTGGAGAAAATAGTTAAGTTTGATGGTGGGCGTGTTACCCGAGACGCTATCCATGCCTATCTCAACATATACGGAATGCGCTGTGCCGGAGAAATCGATATTACTAAAACTCGTTGGAGCGAAAAACCAATTACACTTGTCCCCATGATTCTCAGTAACATCAAAAACCATGAGCCTAATGCTAGCAATCGGAAATTTGAGCAAGGGCGACTGGAAGCTTTGAAAAAAGAACAAGAGTTATTAGAGCGACTGAAGCAATTACCGGATGGTGAACAAAAAGCCAAAGAGACAAAACGAATGATTGACCTGGTCCGGAATTTCATCGGGTATCGTGAATATCCTAAATACGGCATGGTTAATCGATACTTCGTTTATAAACAGGCTTTACTGAAAGAAGCCGAACAACTTGTACAAGAGGGCGTTATTCATGAAAAAGAAGATATTTACTACCTCACTCTTGAAGAACTTCGCGAAGCTGTACGCACAAATAAACTGGATTACGAGATCATTTGCCTTCGAAAAGTCGAGTACAAATTATATGAAAAACTAACTCCCCCACGTGTTATCACGTCTGATGGTGAAACACTCTCCGGTAAGTACAAACGAGAAAATCTACCAGCCGAAGCTATTGTAGGTCTGCCTGTTTCTTCCGGAGTTATAGAGGGACGAGCACGTGTCATCTTAACCATGGAAGATGCTGACCTAGAAGATGGAGATATATTAGTCACCTTATTTACTGACCCTAGCTGGACAACATTGTTTGTATCCATAAAAGGCCTAGTCACAGAAGTGGGTGGATTGATGACCCATGGAGCAGTTATTGCCCGTGAATATGGCTTACCAGCAGTTATCGGAGTGGAAAATGCTACTAAACTGATAAAAGATGGGCAACGAATTCGCGTGCATGGAACAGAAGGGTATGTCGAAATATTGTAATTGATGAATACGTCCAGATTTAATTAGTAGCACAGGTAGCGGAAGGGGTTCGGCCCTGGAAGGATGGTGTGGAAGCTGTTGTCTGAGGAGATGATTAAAAATTGCCGGTTTTGAGGTCTGGCTAATCTAGATTAGTCTATCTCAAAACCGGCGAATTTTCAAACTGGAGGCTGTGAGTATGTCCGTTTATAGAATAACGCAATTATCGCAGAGCGAAGGAACGGATGAGTTAGCCGATCGTTATGATGCTGGTAATCAGCACTTTAGCCTCTACCACAGTCAGACCATTGATTTCACTGGTATTTGTACTGATTATAAAAATGTATCAAATTCGGAGGTTTTTAAGCTTTTTCAGACTTCTCTTTCTGTTAAAATTCAGAGAAAAGAGAGGTTTTTTGAGAAAATCCACTTTGAAAAACGTAAAATCAGTTTTTCTTTTTCTTTGGCCTCAAGTGGTTATCTATTTTCGAGGCCGCTTTTTTTAGTTTTCTTCGAACCCGAGTATAGATTCTAATTGTTCGTATGTCAGTGTGACCGATTAGCTCTTGAATGACTCTTAATCCTCGCCTTCTTTCAGGAGAATCGTAGCGAAAGTTTGGCGAAGAACATAAAGTTTTACATAAGGGATCATGCATTTAATTAAGCATACCTGAAATGAGCGGTAGAAGTTTCGGTACCCCAAGCTTCGTTTGCTAGGAGTTTAGCGAACCAACTGTATTGGATCCTTCTTCTTTCTCAAAGCCATGCTGGATAAAGTACCCATGGGACATATCGCACACCAGGTTTTAGATTTAAATATATTACTAATAATGAGCCCAATAATTGTTGTAGTAAACATCATTGAATAAACTCTAAATCCTAAATGTACTGCCCAATCCGGCATGAAACCAATATTTAGAAGGTTAGGCATATTCCAAGGAAGTTGGAAAGCCATTAAAAATTATTTTCTCTAAAGGATCTCTATTATCGAGATATACCATTAAAGTTGAAAAACATATCATCAACATATTGATCGAAAAGTAAATTAGCATTACTCGTTTTCCTGTGCCGTTTATCAACCATTTTGGAGCTTTACGGTGCGCCCCAATTCTTGCAGAGAGTCTTGTCAATAAATTCGACCGGGGACAGAAGCTTTGGCACCATGTTCTTCTATTATCTTTTATTACAAAAACAAATGGCATAATAAGACAGAGAAAACCGATCCAAGCGAAAATAATATTAAAAATGCCTAGGATAAAAAATGAGATAGTAAATAAGTACGAATATTTCATCCAAATCTGTTTCATAAAAATTCTCCTCTTTTTATTGTTTAACTCAGATACCCCCGCGGGTAGGGGGTTAGCATTAAGTATAGTGCGTTTGTAGTCGTTTGTAAATCGAGCCCTCATGTAAACTTAAAATAACCTAGCTAATTCTTAGTGTATAAACAATCTTCGCTAAAGAGTTTGAAAAAAGGGTTTTAAACTATAAAAAATTTGTTCGCCTTGCAATTGACTTATTGACAGTAAGTGTAGACTATAGACCTTTTGACCTTTTTTATTTTACAGGCATAATTTATAATTGAATTCAGTTTTATAATGCAGGGTTTTATATAGTGTAAGGTCGTCTCCACCAATCAAATCCTCGAATTAGGTGGAGATACATAACGAAAGTCTTGAGGCACTTCAATTTTGTACGCCTCAAGGCTTCTTTAGCAAATGCAGACTTCTGGTAATTTTTTCAGTAAACTTTCAGTTAATCTTCAGGCCTATTTCAGCCTAATATTGGATAATAACAATGTCTTCAGAAATTGGTGTTGAAAATAAATTAAGAACGAGTTGAATTTAGAATGAATTTAATTATCACTCTATTATTAGTGGGTATGATTCCTTCATTATTAAGAATGTTGCTATCTGCCGATTTGGACACAGAAAGTTAACCGTTAATTCGGGTTAATATACAGTACCTTCTTTTCATATTCACCTCCTTCACTCCCCTTCTAACGAAGGGATTTCTTTGTTTGTACAGTAAAGAAACAAAAAGCTGATCCAGTTGAATCAATCAACACATAGAAAAATGAGTAGGGTAAGGGTGGATTGAAATGCATGAATCTTGAGATAAGGTTTTCTATTTAAGAAAATATAAAGGTTTGTAAATTATAATTTTCATGATTGATAAACAAAGGGGAGGAATCATCGGGTGACTAATAAAAAAAGAGTCAATATTCTTCAGTGGGTAACAGTAATATTGGTGGGCTCATTATTGTTGATATCAGGATGCAGCCCTCAAATGCCTACTTCGGTAGCAGAATCAGCGATAACAGTAAATGTTGAGACTGCAGAGTCAAGAGATATTTATGGCAGTATCAGTTATAACGGTCGTTTGAAGGCAAGCAGAGAAGTTCAGGTACTTCCCCAGACTAGTGCGCGGATAATTTCGATAAATGTAAGTGAAGGTCAGGAAGTCGGAACTGGACAGACGTTGATGACTTTAGATAGCAGCAGCCTGCAAGCTTCTTTAAAAAGGGCGGAAGCTCAGGTAGCTTCTGCAAAGGCAAATCAGGTCAACAATCAGATCAAACTGGAAGCTGCAGGCAAGAGCTATGAACGCACTAAATCATTGTATGACGCAGAAGCAACAACCCAGGTGGAGTTGGAAAATGCTAAGGATGCCTATGATTTATTAAACTCAGGGTCTGTAGAAGCAGCCGTGGCCGAGGCCGAGGCTGCATTGCTAGCGGTTCAAGAGCAGATAGGTTATACCTCGGTTACTGCACCGGTGAGCGGATCTATCGGCAGAATTGATGCTTCCGTTGGGGATTATGTTAATACGTCTAATACGGTTGCTGTCATCAGTGACCCCCAAGAATTGAAGATCGAGATTATGGTTGGGGAGTCAGATATTTCGATAATGAAGCTAAATGCCAAAGTAGACGTGTATGTGAAGTCTGTAAATCCAGATTCATTAAGCGGTACAATCAGCAGTATTGCCTCAGTGCTTGCCGCTAACTCAAGCATGTATCCGGTTACTATTACCCTAGATAATGTAGATGGGGAAGCCAAATCAGGTATGTATGCTGAAGTTTCAATCGCTGCCAGCGGTGTCCAAAGTGCTCTTTGTATTCCACTGTCATCCATAATACCAGATAATGGGGTTAATGTAGTATACAGTGTAACTGAAATGAATGGGGAAATGCGTGCCGCTCGCGTGGAAGTTAAAACAGGCATAAATGATGGGGATTATGTGCAAATATTATCTGGATTAAAAGCAGGTGATAAAGTTGTCACTCTGGGCAATACACTGATTAGCGACGGATCATTACTGACCATTCAGAGTAAAGAGGGTGAGCAGTCATGATGGACAAAATCGCTAAATTTGCGGTAAACAGACCAGCAAGTATTACGATTTTAGCACTCGCCATAGTTTTGCTGGGCTTTATTAATCTATCTAAGCTCTCCATTGATGAGATGCCGGAGATGGAAATGCCTATGATAACTGTTATGACTACATATACAGGTGCCAGTCCAGAATCTGTTGAGGAAGAAGTAACTAAACCTTTAGAGTCTGCCCTAGTTAGCTTGAGCGACGTTGAGGACATCGAGTCCACATCCAGTTCTGGTTCATCTACGATTATGATAACCTTTAATTATGGTATAGATATGGATCAAGCCGCTCTCGATATCCGGGATAAAGTGGGGACGATTGAAAGCAAGCTTCCTGACGGAGCAGCTTCCCCAACTATCATGAAATTTGATTCTTCCTCGATGCCAATTATTCAGATCAGCTTATCCGGTGAAAACATGTCGCTGGCAAAGTTACAAGGCTTGGCAGAAGATACAATTGAACCTCGTTTATCACGTATATCTCAAGTCTCTTCAGTTTCCATAACAGGTGGGCAGGAACGGGAAATCCAAGTAGAGTTAGATGCTAATAAAATGGAAAGCTACGGATTAACATTAGAGGACATTAACGGGTTCATGCAAGCAGGAAACTTCGATATGTCAACGGGATCTCTTAGATATGGGAACCGCAAGTATTATGTTCGTACTATACAGGAGTATAATCGGGTTGCCGATATGGGCAATATTCCCATAACTGTAGGAGAGAGCACCATTTATCTGAGAGATATTGCCACTATTGAAGATACTACGGCGGATAGGACTATGTATACGAGGTTAAATGGCGAAACCTCAGTAGGGATATCCTGTCAAAAGGAATCGGGCTCTAATACGGTTGATGCCTGTACAGCTATTAAGAATGAAATTGAGGAAATTAGCCAAGAATTGGGTGGCGAGCTGCATTACGAGATAATTTCAGATCAATCTGAAAGTATTCAGGAGTCTATTGATTCCACTAAACGCATGTTGTACGAAGGAGCTGTACTGGCAGCAGTAGTATTGGTGATGTTCCTGCGCAGGTGGCGCAGTACCATGATTGTCTTTATATCCATCCCCTTGTCTCTAATTGCAACCTTTACCGGAATGTATTTTCTCGGTTATACGGTCAATACCATAACCCTAGGCGGTTTAGCTATGGGGATTGGTAGAATCATCGATGATTCAATTGTGGTTTATGAAAATATTCACCGCCATCGAGCCTTGGGTCTTTCCATGAAGGAAGCAGCTATTTTGGGAGCGAAGGAAGTCGGTGGAGCGGTTCTGGCATCTACCCTTACGCTGTTTGCAGTTTTTATCCCGATGATGACAGTCGAAGGAATGGCCGGAATGATGTTTAAACCCTTGGCAGCGACTATATGTATAGCCATCGCTTGTTCCTTTGTTGTAGCGATAGCTGTAGTCCCTATGCTTTCATCACGCTTTCTGAGCAATAAGGTCATCAAGGCAGTTGATCCGACTAAGCGCAAAAATATATTTGCCCGAATGGTCAATGTTTTTGGCGATGCGATAGATAATTTAGGTGAAAAATACAAAGTTGTTCTAGCTTGGTCGTTAGAGCACCGCCGCAGAGTGCTTATTACCGTAGGAGTACTTATGGCAGCCTCACTGCTGACGGTAACCTCTATCGGGATGGAGTTTTTCCCTTCCTCGGAATCTAATGAAATATCGATCAGTATTGAAACTGATAGAGGGTCTTCCCTCGATGATACTGATGCCATCATAGGTCAGATTGAAGATATTTTATTTCAAGTTCCGGAAATGAAGGATGTCTACACAACGGTAGGCAGCAGTGGGTCGAGGATGTCTAGGAGCAGCAGCAATAATAAGGCCAGTATCACTGCCACCCTTGCAGACGAAACAGAAAAGGGCAGAAGCACTGACCAAATCATGGAGGAATTAAGAAAATCAGTAGCCTCAGTCCCAGGAGCCAAAATCGAAATAACTAAAAATACGACCATGGGCGGTATGGCTGGCGACGACATCAGCGTCGAGATCGAAGGAGATGATCTGGATACTCTGAAAGAGATTTCAATTAAGGTGGCCGATATAGTAAGAGGGGTTTCCGGAGCCCGCAATGTAAGCAATTCATTGACAGATGGAGAACCGGAAGTGAAGGTATTCATTGACGAGGACAAAGCTTCTATGTACGGTCTGACGCCGGTTGCTATTGCCTCGGAAGTAGAAAATGTGATGAATGGCCTAGAGGCCTTCACCTATAGTGATAATGGTGAGGATATTACGGTTGCACTTGGGTATAAAGAGGCTGTTGAGGATCTGGAAGATCTAAAGAAATTGACCTTAACTAATGCAAAAGGTGATAATATTAAGTTGTCCGATCTGGCCTCTTTTGAGCTGGGTCGGGCACCGGCCGAGATCAATCGTGTTGATCAGGTTCGCCAGGCCACGGTCACTGGGGATATCTATGGACGGGATAATAATAGCGTTAACCAGGAAATTAGAACCCGGACAGCCGAGATAGACCTGCCTGAAGGGTATAGCATTAGCTTCGGTGGTGCTAATCGGCAAATGCAGGAAAGCTTTTCGGGCCTGCTTATGGCCCTGGTGTTAGCGATTATTATGGTGTATGTGGTCATGGTTGTACAGTATGAATCTTTCTTTGATCCCTTTATAATCATGTTTACCATGCCTACAGCTATCATCGGAGCCATTTTATCGCTGGCGATAACAGGCAAATCTTTGAGTGTAAGCTCATTCCTGGGGATTATTATGCTGATGGGGATTGTAGTTGCTAATGCCATCGTGTTAATTGATTACCTGAAACAGCTTCGTGACAGAGGGATGGGGAAGAACGAAGCGATTATCGAAGCGGGCCGGGTAAGACTAAGGCCTATATTGATGACTTCACTAAGCACTGTATTGGCTATGCTTCCCTTGGCAGCTGGATTAGGGGAGGAGGCCTCAACTATGGCACCTATGGCAACAGTTGTTGTCGGAGGTCTTTTGGTGTCTACTGTCCTGACACTAGTCTTGGTGCCGGTCGTATATAGTATTTTTGATGATTGGAGAACTAAAGTAATGTGCAAGTTCTCCGGAAATAAGGATGAGCTTGTTCTGGGCAATAATTCGATAAACAGCTAAAGAGGATACAGCAGGAATTTGATAGGGAGCTTTCACCTTTGACAGAAAAAGCGCATTGTGTCAAGGCGAAAGTTCTATCAATAATTGAGGTGGCGGTCATGCGAGTATTGATAATCGAAGATGAAGAGCGGATAAGCGCGGCAATAGCTCATACTCTTAAGCAGAAGAATTATGAAGTGGATTGTGTCGAAGACGGAAACGATGGTTTAATGCTGGCGGAAAAAGGAATCTACGATATTATCATATTAGATATTATGATTCCGGGCAAAAGTGGTTTGGAACTATTGAAAGAATTGCGCAACCGCGGAATAACAACTCCGGTATTGCTTTTAACTGCTCTGGATTCGATTACCGACCGCGTTTCCGGTCTGGATCTGGGTGCTGACGATTATCTCGGAAAACCCTTTTCGATGGCAGAGCTTATGGCCAGAATAAGGGCCTTATCACGCAGAATCCAGTCTGTCTATATCAGTAAAGTGTTATGCCTGGGTAATATGAGCCTGGATGCAGACAGCCTTACACTTAACCTTGATAAGGAGGAAATTAAGCTCACCTATAGAGAGGTCCAGTTTATGGAGATGCTCATGCGAAGGCCAGGCATGGTCTTCACCCGTGAACAAATAATCGATAAAATATGGGGCTACGATAATACGGTAAACGACAATAACATAGAAATATATGTTCATTATCTTAGGAAAAAAATAGGTAATGCCAGTCATGTTATTGCCACGGTGAGGGGAATTGGCTACACCCTGGAAGCGAGGTAATTATGATTAGAGAACTGCGCAAAATGCGAATGAGATTAAATATTTATTATACCTTGATGTTAGTGTTGTTTATTTCTTTGTTCGTGGGCATTGCTTATTTTAATGTGCATTATACCAACAAGATGACGACTGATCGGGATTTGAAAGTAAAGGCAGCCTTGGTAAGAGATCTTAACATTTTACCGGAATTTGATGACAAACCGCCGAACAATGGCAATATTCCACTGGATGAAGAATATATTGACCCCTTGTTTAAATATATCTTGCGGAATGAAACTATGGATATAACTCAATCTACTATCCAAAATCAGGCTCTTTTTCAGGAAAGTCAGGAATTTGCACGACAGAGCTGGCTGGACCAAGAAGAGCGCTGGGATATCATCAGTTTGCAAGGAACTGATTATCGAATCTTTTCGACGCCTTTTCATGACAACGAGGAAAATGGAGTTGTACAGACTTATTGTAATCTCACAATGATCAATAAGTTTATCAGCAAGTTCACTAACCTTTTGATAGCAACCGGTGTGGCATCTATTGTGGTAGCGGCTTTACTTGGCTGGTGGCTGGCCGGTCGGGCTATGATGCCGGTCAGGCATGCCTGGCAGCGGCAGAGAGAATTTATTGCCGATGTTTCACATGAACTGAGAACCCCGCTTACAGTGGTACAAAGTAACCTAGATGTCGCGTTAGCAGACCAGGACAGCAGTATTAAAGATAATATAGATTGGCTGCAAAATGCTTACAGTGAAACCGAGAATATGGGTAAGCTGATCAATAACTTGTTGTTTATCGCCCGAATTGATGCGCGCGAAATTAAGTTTAAACATAGCGAATTTAATTTGTCGGATCTTTTGACTCAACTTGTCTCTCGTTTTGAGCCTCTGTTTCGGAGTAAGAACCTAATATTCACAGCGGCTATAGCGCCTGAGGTGTTAATGCATAGCGATGAAGTCTTGATAAGACAGATGGTCAGCATCTTCCTTGATAATGCATCTAAATATACACTGGCAGGCGGAACCGTTAGCTTGAAAATGGGCTGCATACAAAATGTAATTGAAATTTCAGTGACAGATAGCGGAATAGGGATTGATAATTCTGAGAAAGAAAAGATTTTTAGGAGATTTTACAGGATTGATAAAGCCCGTTCGCGAAAACAAGGTGGAACAGGTCTAGGTTTAGCGATTGCTGCCTGGATTGCTAGTGAACATAGGGGACAAATTCAAGTATTCAGCAAACTTGGAGAAGGCAGCGCTTTTAAAGTTCATTTCCCTAATTCAACCACCTTTAATGACCCACAAACAGAAATAAAATACATAGGATTCATGGGAGGAAGGTTGAGATGAGCTATGCAATTGAGAAAAAAGTCAAAATTTCTTAAGCCAATGAGGATTCTTCCTAGCAGAAAGGAATCTCCAGGTTTGCTTAAAATCTCGAGGGGTATGGTAAGTAAAATAGGAAAGTAATGGTGAAAAGGGGGGAACGCACATAGAGCAATACAGCCGGACCGTCCAACTGTGGAAGTCATACAAAATATTGTCTGCCGTCGAGCTGGACAAATACCTTGACAGCTTCCGTATCCTGTTTGCGTTCCATTCCGGAAAGATTGAAAACGTCGGAACGTATTTTGAGCCGGCATTTATTGTCGTTCCGCGTAGGTTCCATGACCCTTCGCGAAACGACAAGTTTCGCCGAGCTCATACAATACAACCCCTCACCGCTATTCAAAGTGAATACTCTATGTTTAGGGCCTTTCTGATCTGACAATTCCGGTGGAGCAGCTGAGTTTGCCGAAGCCTGCGGTGACCAGGTTTTTTATTACCGAGAATGAAATCAACGGACTATGCTTTCCCTTCGATTGACAGGCGTATTGCATGTCTTTGCGTTAAGAAAAATGAAGCAAGTGACTTTAGCTCACTCGCTTCATTTTTTTGGCCCTTGATAATACATATAGTTCACTCATTCCCCTACCATTATAACCGCATACAATCGTTCTTCTAATAAGCAGGAGATGATTACTAGAGGCCGTGGGTATGTTCCTTTTATTGAATGCCTCAACTTTTGCAGAGCAAAGGTGAGGTTTAATTATTCATTCATAATTCCAAAGCCTCTCATGGCGTGAATGATATGCAGCTTCATAGCAGTTTTGGCCCCTTCAGCATCTCGTTTTGATAGAAACTCCATAATCATTTGATGATCATTCAAAGTATTCTGGACCATTTCTTCATTTGTGTCAGATAAAAGGACTCCCTTGTCAATGGCTTGATACAATATGGGCATCAAGCGATTCATAAATTCATTATGTGTAGCCTTGGCGATAGATTTGTGAAAAGCTTGTTCAACCTCAGTTCTATCTTCTTTTTTTAGTATTAGTTCTTCCTCAAGTTTACCATAGTACAGAATACGCTCTAGCTCCCTATCCGTTGCCCGTTTTGCAGCATAATAGGCTGATTGAGGCTCAAAGATTAAACGCATTTCATATAAATCCTTCATATTAAGTTGAAAGGTTGAAAGCTCTTTCAAGCCAAGCACTTCGTTTAACTCACAGTTATTCTTGATATAAGTTCCTTTTCCACGTTGAATTTCTAAAACATTATAAGCGACTAAAATACGAATTGCTTCGCGTAATGTAGTACGGCTGACTTGTAATTCCTCAGAAAGTTCGTTTTCGTTAGGGAGCTTATCTCCCAGGGCGTACTTTTTATCTATGGTAATCATTGCAAGGATATTGTCGGCAACATTTTCAGCCAGACTTCTTTTCTCCCTTGTCATGTGCGTCCTCCCTCAAAACAGATTACCTTTATTATACTGTATTGAGGCATCTTTATAAAAGTAAGATGTTAAAACTGCGCAAAGCAATTCAAGATCAGATTAACAGGATGGAGAATATTGGATGATTGCATCGCTCTGTTCTTGGGGGAATAAGGGGAAAGCAGAATGGGAAAGAAATGGGGGGGGAAAAGTGTGAACAAGGCTTATAATTTTAGGTTATATCCAACTAAGGAACAGGAACGATTATTTGCCAAAACATTTGGTTGTGTAAGGTTCGTTTATAACAAAATGTTAGGGGAACGAATTGAGTTATACGAGCGATTCAAAGACGATGAGGCTAAGCTGAAGAAGTATAAGTCACCGACTCCGGCTAAATATAAGGCGGAATTTGCCTGGCTAAAAGAAGTGGATTCCCTGGCATTGGCAAATGCTCAGATGAATTTGCAAACTGCCTACAACAACTTCTTTAGAGATAAACGTATTGGATTTCCAAAGTTCAAAGCTAAACATAGAGATAAGAATTCTTACACAACTAATAACGTCAATAACAATATTAGGCTTGAAGAAACGAAAATCAAACTCCCAAAGTTAGGGTTTGTTAAGTTGAAACAACACAGGTATTTACCTGGCAATCAAATTATCAAGTCTTGTACCATATCTAAATCATCCTCTGGCAACTATTATGTGAGCATCTTGGTTGAATTCTTTCAAGATGTACCACCAATCTCTCCAGCAAGGGAAAATGTTTTAGGGTTAGACTTTGAGATGAAAACCCTCTATACAGATAGCCAATGTGAGAGGGCAGAGTATCCAAGATTCTACCGTAAAGCATTAGAGAAACTTGCAAGAGAGCAACGTAAGTTAGCCAAGTGTACCCAAGGGAAGCAACAATAGAGGTAAGCAAAGAATCAAGGTTGCCAAGGTGCACGAGAAGGTTGCTAATTGCAGAAGAGATTTCCTCCATAAGAGGTCAAGAGAATTAGTGGATAGCTATGATGCAATAGTGATCGAAGACTTGAATATGAAAACCATGAGCCAATGTCTGAATTTGGGAAAATCAGTCAGTGACAATGCGTGGGGAATGTTCACGACATTCCTAAAATACAAGCTAGAAAATGAAGGGAAATTGTTAGTCAAAGTTGATAAATGGTTTCCTTCCTCCAAAACTTGTCATTACTGTGGTGAGATAAATAAGGAGTTGGAACTATCAGATAAAGAGTGGACATGTTCCGCCTGTGGATGCACCATTGATCGAGACTATAATGCTTCTAAAAATATCAGAGACGAAGGGTTGAGACTACTTGCATTGATAGCATAAGTTAGCACTCGAAGAACCGTAGGGATTACGGGGTTAGCCTGTTGATACTCCTAGCATTAGCTAGGTTGAGCAGGAAGCACCCACCTCTTAGGTGGTGTGTAGTTCACATACCAGTATGATTACACGCTTTCAAAATGGAAATGTTGTCTTGACTCTCAGATTGTGTGAGGGTATAGGATAAGATTTCATCCGGATTGTTGAAAACATAATGCATATGGATCCATTCGAAGAACTAAATCGAGCCTATCATGTGTTGGTGTATGGATGGCGTCGAATGGTTATGAACAGAGGAACAGGCAAGTTGTTTTGAAACAACCTGCCTGTTCCTCTGTTTTCATACTAAAATTTTAGGCCATGTTTATTCATACGATAGAGAAGTGTTGGACGAGAAATACCTAGATATTTAGCAGTCTTTGTCTGGTTATAATGATTCTTTTCTAATGCTTTAATGAAAAGACGTTTCTCTAACTCTTCTAAAGAGAAACCAGCCTCAGGAAGATTTATAATCGGCTCAGAAGTTTCTTTTAGGTTATCTAATAATTCGCTGGGCAGGTGAACGGGTAGAATTTCATTGTTTTGGCAAACAATCAGCGGTCTTTCAATGGCGTTTTGCAACTCTCTTATGTTGCCTGGCCAGTCGTAACGGGTCAAAATCTTCATAGCGTCGGAGGAGATTTTTTTAGTATGGGAAGGATCAAATTTCCCAAGGAAATGGTTAACCAGCAGAGGAATATCTTCTTTCCGTAATCTAAGGGGAGGCATTTTGATTTGCATAACATTTAAGCGATAATATAGATCTTCTCTAAAGGTTCCCTTAGAAATAGATGCGGAAAGTTCAGAATTAGTGGTGGCAATGACCCGTACGTCAATCTGGATGGTTTCAGTTCCCCCGACTCTTTCAAAACATCTTTCCTGTAAAACACGCAGTAGCTTTACCTGCATACTTATTGGCATATCACCGATTTCATCTAATAAAATAGTGCCTTTATCAGCCATTTCGAAGCGACCCTTTTTTCGATTGGTTGCACCAGTAAAGGCCCCCTTTTCGTGACCAAATAGTTCGCTTTCCAACAGTTGTTCGGGTAGAGCAGCACAGTTCACAGCTACAAAGGGCATATTAGCACGGTTACTGGCCTTATGTATTTCAACAGCGGCGACTTCTTTACCTGTTCCACTTTCCCCTGTTATTAAAACTGTCGCATTTGTTTTGGCAACCTGCTGAATTAGAAGGATAACCTCTTTAATGGCATCGCTTTGACCAATCATTTTCCCGTATTTCTTGCCTAACTCCTGACGCAAAAAATTTACTTCATTTTCTAAATTGGATAAATGAAGAGCTTGTTTCACTTGAACTTTTAATTCATCAAGTTTAAAGGGCTTAGTAATATAATCGGTTGCTCCAATTTTCATGGCTTCGATCGCAGTTTCAATAGTGCCGTGAGCGGTGATCATAATGACAGGAATCTTGGGGTTGATACTTTTTAGCTTTTTCAACACTTCAATGCCATCGATATCAGGCATCTTTAAATCTAATATCACCGTCGAGGGTTCAGTTTCGAGAGCCATTTCAATACCTTGCAGACCTCTCGTTGCAGTGGCTACTTGATATCCTTCGTGACTTAAAGCCCTTTCTAAGGCCCAACACATTCTCTCTTCATCGTCAATTACCAGTATTCGTGGTATCAAGAGTATCATCTCCTAAGAAGATTGTGGTGCTACAGGAAGTTCAATTATAAAGGTAGTTCCTTTATTAGGGACACTGTTCACTTCGATTATTCCACCATGTAATTTAATACTTTGATAAGAAATTGATAGTCCAAGACCGGTACCAGCTTCTTTGGTTGTGTAGAAGGGGTCAAATATTCTTATCATTTCATCTTCAGAGATACCTTCTCCGGTATCAGATAAAGTGATGATAGCCATTTCATCACTTTGCTTTGTGACGATATTTAAATTACCGCCGGCTGGCATCGCTTCAGCGGCGTTTACAATAATATTTACAAATACCTGCTTAAGTTTTTCAGTATCGGCTAGAATCCTAGGAAGTGAACTATCTAGGTGCAGTTGAACTTTTACCTTTTGTTTTCGCAACATCGCAGCTGAAAATGATAGGACTCCCGTAATTAGATCATTGATTGAACACTCTTTAATGGACACTTTGGTAGGACGGCCAAAGTCAAGCAGTTCTTGAATCACCATATCTTGTCTGTCCACCTGCTCATCTATGGCCCGCGTATATTCCTCGATACCACTCATTTGAGAGTATTCCTGCTTCATAAGTTCGACTAAGGTTTTAATAATCCCAATTGGGTTACGCAGTTCGTGTGCTACCCCTGTAGCCAAACGACCTAGTGCAATAAGATGTTCAGATTGCCTCAGTTGATCTTCTAAGCGTTCCTTTTCAGTTAGACTTTTGGCCATCCGGTTAACTGCTTGGGCCACTTGGCCCAGTTCACCCGTCATTTCTGGCAATAGGTGGTGAATATCATATTCCATACGATGTAAGCCTTGCTTCAAGCGGTCCACGTCGGTGGTGATATTTCGAATTGTCCTAAGAGTGGCAAACATAACCAATGCGAGTACGCCCAGGGTGAAATAACGAAGCAATTTTCGATAGAAACTGCTTTGATAAAAGAACGGGTTAAGTCGTTCTCCGGCCCACATTACGGCAACTACTTTCCCTTTTAGTACAACTGGTGCAATGTACTCAACTACTTGGTCATCGAAAGAACCAGATATTCGAAAGAGGGGTTCATTAGCCATTTCGGCAGCTACCAGACCGGACTTAGTATTATCGAATATCTCTCTCTCCCGCTGGGTTTCTTCTTCCTGCGAGAGATTACGATAGTTATGCAGAAACCCTAATACAGTAATTTTCTCTGTTTGGGGAACATATAAACCGAAACGAATCCCCGAATTTGATGGTATATAAGGCTCGACAACGCGGGTAAATTCGCTGTGCAGAAGGAGTGATGAGATATCTGGTTCAATCTCCAAAAATTCTAGATTCTTAGAGAGTTCTTGATTGGTACTCTTAACAAGGGCAGCCAGTCTTTGTTCTTTATCGAAAAAGATAACTTGATCCGTCTGTGAAGCGAAAAAAATATCGTATATTAACGCTAATAATGGTACAAGCATAATAACTGCGAAAATAATAACTAATTGATTCTTTAGACTTTTTCCTTTGGAAGACGATAGTAAATTTTTATGGATCCTCAAATTCACTCTACCTCCAACTATCAGGGGGATCTAAGAATTGAATTATATAATACATATGTCTGTAGCAAAAGATACATGCCACAGTATTCCTGAGAAAATAGCTAAGAACCTAAGAAATAAGATAATAAATTAACTGAATAGAGATATCTTGATTGGTTTTAAAACAGTAAATTACAGCATTTGCTACACTACTTTTTTTAATGGTCATTATAAATGCTTGAAATAACGGCTTATTCGTATTGGCACAGTATTTGCTATATAGAGAATTATATCACAAATTAAGGAGGGGAGATATCTTTTAAATACCTATTTCAGCTAACAAATTAAAGGAGAGATTGGATATGAGTAAAGCATCCAAATCGAGCTTTTTAGAAACTATTATTTTCTTGGGTTTATCCTTTTGCGCTTATTTTGTAATTTTCTTTAATATCGATCAACTAAACCAATTTTACCTGAGTAAAGGAATTATTCCTGCTCTTAGTCTTTTAGGCACAGTAATTTGTATCGCTTTTTTGTATGGGACAGCGGTATCTCATGTCTTAAGTATCCTCGGCTTAGATAGCAATCATTAGAAAGGGGGCTTTTATCGATGGCAGGCGAAGCAGTAAGTTTAGTTGGAGAAGTTATGAGATTTATAGATATCACCCCAAAAGTGGGTTTGTCTATGGTAGGACTTGGATTTTTAGGGGGTGCATTAAGTGGCTTTCTGGGTAGCGGGGGGGCTTTTGTTATGACTCCGGGCATGATGGCCCTCGGAGTTCCTGGCATCGCAGCAGTGAGCTCAAACCTTGCTCACAAATTCGGTAAGGCAATGGTTGGAGCAAGGAAGCACTCTAAGATGGGAAATGTAGATGTTAAGTTAGGGATCTTTATGGTAGCCTTCCTTTTACTGGGTGTTCGGTTAGCAGTAATTTTGAATGAGTTAATATTTGCCAGTATGGGTAAGGAAGGTTCAAACCTGTATATTAGTGTGGTATTTGTGGTGCTTTTATCCGGACTTTCGATCTTTATTTTAAAGGATATTTCTAAACCGGGTGCTAAGAGTGGATTGGGTGAACCTTCGGGTTTTGCTGCTAAACTTTCGAAAATTAACCTCCCACCCATGATTTATTTTAAAGTTGCAAATGTTCGTGTATCCTTGTGGTTTGTTGCTCTTATCGGCGTGGCAACTGGGTGGCTGGCAGGAACTGTTGGCGTGGGAGGATTCATTGGAGTTCCCGCCATGATATATATCCTGGGTATACCTACGATGGTAGCTGCCGGTACAGAATTATTCTTAGCAATTTTCTCCGGTGCCTCTGGTTCCTTTCAGTATGCCATGAATGGTTTTGTGGATATTCGTTTGGTTTTGCTGCTATACATTGGTTCACTGTTGGGTCTCCATATTGGGGCTAACGCAACCAAGATGGTTTCTGAAATGCAAATTAAACTAGTAATGGCCGTTGTTATTGGTATGTCAGCATTAAGTAGAGCCTTTGCCATTCCAAAATATTTAGTGGACCTTCAAATGGCTAACCTTTCTCAAGGAGTTGCCAGCATTCTTGATTTGTTAGCTTCAGTTACATTGTTCGGTGGTGCAATAGCTGGAGTATTAATGATCATTCGTTATATCATTCGTTTCAAACAGGTCCAAAAGGGCGATTCACAATATGCTCAGCCGATGGTACATCCGAAACGTGATTCTGCCTGAGGATATGATTACCCATAAACTATGGTGAGGTGATAATTATAGTATGAATGGTAATCCATTAAAGGTGCTTCTTTATTTTGATGGTTCTGAGCATTCTTTATCTGCAGCTGTTTATACTGCCAACCTATTTAATAGAATACCTAACATGCATTTAACCATCGTACATGCTCAGGAGAATATCCAAGGCTCTAAACTAGAGAACTCCAATCTGAGGGAAATTTGGTCGACTGATCTTATCTTAGAATGGGAAAAAAGATTATTGGACAAAGTAGAATTTAAGCACAGAAGTCAGTATTCTAAAATAATCGCCAAAACTCACGAGATATTTTTTGAGGCAGGACAAAACGTCAATCAACAGGTTATTTTTTCTAATTCAAATATTCCCGATACTGTAGAAGCGATTATCAATTTTGCGACTAAAAAGGAATTTGAATTAATCATTATGGGTACGCGAGGGCCAAGTAGTTTGAAAGGTTTAGTATATGGCAGTTTGGCGCATAGTGTGTTAAACAAATCCGATATACCAGTGTTGCTGATCAAGAAACTGCCCCAAGAATTTGTCGATCGGTTTTGCTCATCACCTTCAGGAAAAAATCGTGGTAAAGGACGAAGAAATGATTTATACAGGGTAAAAACTATATAAATGAAAGTTGTAAGCTAAAAGTCTAGGAGATAAAAAAACTCCTAGACTTTTAGCTTGATCACTAATAGAAAAGTTTAGGAAAAAATAAACGCTTTGGTTTAAAAATTACACGTAATTTGTAAGATTAATTTCCATACATGAAATGTCTAGAGGTAGAAATAAGTTTTTCAATTAAGGTAAAGCGATTACGCTGATAAAGAGTTATTGTTATATATGTGACGCAGGCAGGAAATAGTTGTATAATACCCACTGTAGATAATGTAAAATTATTCTTTGCTTAGATGTTGATATTTGGAGGTAGTACTATATATGACAAATCCTTTATTCATTCTGGTGGGTATAGTTATTTTTTTAGTTTACGGTGGACTTAATTTCTATATCGGCCTGCGAGGATGGCAGGCCTTGTTTAGTTATGTGCCATTCTTAAGTTCTAAAGTATATTGGCCTGTCTTTTTACTTCTAGCCTTCTCCTACTTGCTCAGTCGGTTTAGCGAGAAATTCCTTCCGACAATGCTGTATGAAGGAATGACCATTGTAGGAGCTTATTGGATAGCTTTTATGTTCTATTTTTTATTAATTATCACATTAATTGACCTTTTGAGATTGTTTGACCGTTGGCTGCATCTAGTACCGCTGGAAATAAAACAGAGCTCAAACCCTGCTTTGGGATTGACTGTTTTTGTATTAGTCGTTGGTATTGTAAGCTACGGAGTCTGGAATGCCAGCCATCCCAGGATCAATCATTATGATTTGTCAATTGCTAAACAGGCTGGGTCCTTAGAACAGTTGCACGTTGTCATGGTTTCAGATATCCATCTGGGAACGATTGTCCATAACGATCAGCTGACAAAACTAGTCAATCAGGTAAATGGGCTAAAACCTGACCTGATTCTGTTTGCAGGGGATGTGTTTGATGAAGATATAGAATCAAAGAATAAACAGCAAATATCAGACACCTTTCGTATGCTAAGAGCATCCTACGGTGCTTTTGCGGTGCTTGGTAACCATGAATATATTGGCGGAAATGCCGACGAAGCTATCAAATATCTAGGTGAAGCAGGGGTTAAGGTATTACGGGATACTTCCCAGGAGATCGCAGGAAGTTTCTATCTTATTGGGCGAGATGATTTATCAGGGGCGCGGTTTAATGGCACTAAAAGGCAAGACTTAGCAACAATAATGCAAGGAGTAAACCCTTCGTTTCCCATATTATTAATGGATCACCAACCATCACATTTGGAGGAGCCCGTTGAACAAGGAGTGGATCTACAAGTATCTGGGCATACACACAATGGACAAATGTTTCCCATTCAGTTTATTACACAGCGAATTTTTGAACAGGACTGGGGATTACTGCGCAAAGGGGATTTTCAACTCATTGTATCATCAGGTTACGGAACATGGGGTCCGCCGATTCGAATAGGTAATAATCCTGAGATTGTCGATATTACCATTACATTTAACCCATAAATAGGGCAGAACTAATATTCTCTCCTTGCTATATTGGAGTTGTAGCGTTATGTTTCAACTTAGATCTTTAATTAACGAAAGATGAAATCAGGAAAATCAAGCATAAGAGCGTTAAATGTCAAACGAGTTGAGAAGTTCTATGAGATCAGTTAAGGAGAAAGGTTTTATTATACAATACTTGACTAAGCCGCTCTTTTGTGATATTTTTACGTCTGTTTCGTCTATATATGCTAACAAGACAACTGGTAGGTTCGGGTATGAATTAGAAATTTTTGTTAGAACCTCTATTCCCCCCATATCAGGCAATTCTGAATCCAATAAAACAACTGATGGTATACATTTTTGGATTCTTTCAAGAGCTTCCAAACCGTTGGTAACTGCGTCGACTGAATATCCTTCTTCAGCTAGAACCTCTATTAATAGACGACGGATTCCTTCATTGCCTTCAACAACTAGTGCCTTTTTCAAATGCTGTTTCACCCCCCCGAAATATATGATACCAATTTGCGAGACTTGTTAATCTATACAATTGTGGTGCAATTCGTTAGTTATTAAAACTTACAAAAGTCGATTTATGTTTGTACATGCTTATTTACGATGCTGACATGACATACAGTACTTTAATGTAGAATTAATTCTAACACTTCACAGTACTAATGGTCAATATTAATAATACCGATAGGCGCTTCAAGCCCCGTTCTATATACCCTATAGTGGAATCGAAAGGGGCTATGAAAAATGGCATTTAAATATTTGGGTCATCGAATCAGAGAAGAGAGAACGAAGTATAGACTTACGCAGGAACAACTTGCAGAGATCGCGGAAGTTAATGAGTCATATATAGGTCAAGTAGAGCGGGGAGAGAAAAACCCTAGCTTAGAGACAGTAGTAAGTTTAGCAAAGTCTTTAGGAGTCACGGTCGATTACCTTCTTCAGGAAGAAGTTAACGTTGAACCCAACAGTTTAATAAATGAGCTAGTATCCATAACTAAGGATAAAGATTCTGATGAGATTAGGCTGATGATAAACATCTGTAGAATGATCAGCGAGTACACAAAAAAAATTACGAAGGAATAATACATGTATATAAATACTCAACAGAATGCTGGTGAGTCAAGTGAGATAATGGAAGCTCTGGGAGAAAAATTATTCTTCGAGAGCTTTTATATATGAAAACTGCTCACTAAATACTCGAATTTAGCGTTGACGGAAGGGGAGATTAATGATAATATAAATTACACAAGCTATTGATATTGATTATCAATTGCAGATATTTACGGTAAGGAGTGAGAAAATGCCCTTAACAATTCTATCACCGGGTAAAGAGGCTGTAGTTGAAGCATGTAGAGCTAAAGAAATCACGAAAAAGTTTCTGGAAGGTCTGACGCCCAGGAAGGCTGAAGCGCAAAACATTATTGTAGAATGAAGGTTGCTCCGAGGTGAAAGGAGCGTTTTTTTAGAAGATATGCTGAGAATGGTTATCAATGTCGGTAGGGGGGATTGAGGATTTGTATGCCGGCGAGAGTGACAAAATATAATTTGTAGGAGGCGGTACGATAATGAGTATTGTGCTAGTTGGTGGTCATGACAGAATGCATAGTGAATATATGGGCATATGCTCCAAGCGTGGACATGATGTAAAAGTCTATACCCAGATGCCTACAAAGTTTGATAAGGTGATCGGATCGCCTGATGGAATTGTTTTATTCACATCGACAGTCTCTCATAAAATGATTCACACTGCAGTAAAAGAGGCGAAAAGAAAGAAAATCCCCGTATTCAGAAGTCATAGTAGTAGCGGTGCTTCGTTGGACAGACTGTTGGATGAACTTGAAGAAAAGATCGTTTAAGAACTAGGGGGGCATAAGTTGCTATAGACGATCTCAGGCGGAGGAAACGTCAATGTTTCAATACATTCAAAGACTCTTACGACCTCAACACTTCCACGATATTATTGAGTGTCTGGCAGCTGCCTTGGAGGCGAAAGATTTGTACACTAGCGGTCATTCTTCCAGGGTAGGGGATATGTCTTATGATTTGGGGCGAGCTATGGGTCTGAAAGGCTCAGAATTAGAAAATATTCATATTGCTGCACACCTTCATGATATAGGTAAGATGGGTATTTCAGAGAACATTTTAAACAAAAGAGGCAGACTTCTTCCTCATGAATGGGCTCAAATACAAACACATCCAGAGATAGGTTATAAAATTTTAGCCAAATCGAAAGGGCTTAAGCAAATTGCTGAAATTGTTCTGCACCACCATGAACGATGGGATGGGAAAGGCTATCCTGGTGGTTTACGTGAGAACAGAATCCCTTTGGGCTCAAGAATAATAGGAGTGGCAGATGCCATGGATGCCATCACCTCGATACGGCCTTATCGGAAGGCCTTGTCTTGGGAAGAATGCTGGGAGGAGGTGCGCTTAAACAAAGGCATACAATTCGATCCTGTTGCGGTCGAAGCTTCCGAAAGACTGTGGAAAAAATGGAGAGACAGATGCCTAGAGTTACATAAGGATGATGTAGAGGTTAAGATTAACGTCGTTTAGTTTTAAGCCTGGGAGATATCTTAATCAGAGAGCAATATTGGATGTGCGTTGCACAGAATTGTAAAATTAAGTTGTGTATATATAGTTTGAAGAGACATTTTTAGCTATACTTGAACTATAACGAAATTAATGAGGGAAGGGGACGTTAACGTCCCCTTCCCTCATTAATTTCGTAACTTTGCTTATCAATTCCGAGACACCTACTTCTTCAAGTGGGTGTTCCTTATTCTGCTTCGGTGACGATAGTCTCCGGTGGAAAGTATCGCCAAAACCGTGGTCCCAATAGGAATGCCTACCGGCGTAGGATAGAGTATCGCCGAGCGCCTTTTCCCAATAGGAACACTTGGCGCGAAGGAGGTAGACTCCATCCTACGGTGCGAATGTATTCGTATGTGGATATGCCCCTTCGGCATAAGTCTGAGACTTACGTCACCGAAATCTCGATGTTCAGCTTTAGCAGAAGGAGTTCACTTGAGTGCTTCCCCGATGGTCTGACCAAATTCCTGACACTTAATGAGAGCCTCATCATCTGGGCTCCAGGTTACTCTCAGTCCTTCGTTTAGCAACTCAAACTTGGCGTGTTCTAATTCTGTTGAAATAAGCTTAGTATTTTCCCCGCTCCAACCATAACTGCCAAAAGCAGCACCTTTTTTGTTTTTAAACGCCAATCCTTTAATCATTTCAAGAATTCCAGCGACGGCAAATGATACGCCTTTGTTAATGGTAGGTGAACCGACAAGGATCGCCTTGGATTTAAAGACTTCTGTAATAATATCATTTTTATCGGCATGAGTGGAATTACAATTAAACAGTTTAACCGTAACATCTTTATCACTGAGTTTGATTCCAGCGGCTATTTGTTCGGCCATCTTCCTGGTACTGTTCCACATAGTATCGTAGATGATTGATATTTGATTTTCTTGGTAATCCTTAGCCCATGCCATATATTTATCGACAATTTGCAAGGGATTATCACGCCAAATGAGACCATGGCTCGGGCAGATCATATCAACAGGCAGGTTAAAACTTAAGATCTCTGTAATTTTATTTTCAACGAATTTACTGAAGGGAGTTAAAATGTTGGCATAATATTTTAAGGCTTCATGATATAATTCTGCTTGATCGACTAAGTCGTTAAACATGTGTTCAGACGCTAAATGCTGACCAAAACCGTCATTACTGAAAAGAATATTATCTCCTGTTAAGTAAGTGAACATAGTATCAGGCCAATGGAGCATTCTTGCTTCAATGAAAATAAACTCTTTTGAACCAAGGCTGAGTTTATCCCCTGTTTTGACGGGTACAAAATTCCAATCTTGATGGTACTGACCTTTTAAGGATTTCATGGCATTAGCGGTGCAATAAATGGGGGTATTAGGGATTTCTCGCATTAATTCTGGCAAGGCCCCGCTGTGATCAGGTTCACCATGATTAGCAATGATATAATCAATCTTATTTAAATCGATTTCTTTTTTTAGATTAGTGACAAATTCTTTGGCGAAGGGTGTCCAAATACAATCAATCAAGGCTGTTTTTTCGTCCTGGATAAGGTAAGAATTATAGCTGGAACCACGATTTGTAGAGAGTTCATCACCGTGAAACTTTTTTAATTCCCAATCGATTTTACCCACCCATTTTACACTCTTATTAACTTCAAAACTCATACTGCGACCTCCTTAATTTCATTTGTGCTATCAGTTGAAATGTTAGCTAATTTAATACGGTTACGACCATCCTGTTATGCTTGATAGAGGGTGGTATCCGCGGCTTAAGGCATTCATCCCCTTGTAAATGACCGTAAGTATCATTATACGCTTTAAAGAAATCAATGTCACATAATATAAGTGCTGTGGTTTCACGATTGTATGTAGTTTGATTAGTTTTCTAATTGAGAACGCTCTGTTAATAAAGTGTTTGCTAACGGGCGAAAAATATGTACGACTAGAACCGAGTGTCAGGTAATAACCACGTCACTCCGTAATTTCTACCAGAAATCGATAAACATTCTCCCAATTACACCCGTTTGTCAAAAAGATTCGATATTAGAATTGCTCAGAAGCCTAATTACCTTCCTATAATTATAATCGTTCTTCTTCCTTGTCTAAAAATCCTGCTGCAGGAAGAAAAATATTCATAATGTAAAATAAAGCACAATACCCAGAGGGTAAATATTCTAATTATTTATATTATTTAGAAATGATAGATTATATTTATAGAAGGAATTTAATATTGAGGTTCTTGAATTGACAGGAAAGGCTTGTTATGTTAAAGAGGGTAGGTAATGCATAGATTCTATGATTACCTACCCTTTAGAAACGTAACGTGTGGTTAATATACTGAATTTCAATAGTTACTTTGTTGCTTCAGGTAACTGTTTCTTAATCAATTCGATAAATGTAGGGTTCTTTATTTCGATCGGTTTAGTTGCTGGGTCGTCTTGAAGATCTTCATATTTCATAGCACCAAAACTATGGTCTCTTGTAATATGATTGTAAGGATCAGTTGGGTTCTTCCACATTAGTTTATCTAGGTCAAAGTTGGTTCCAGCATGACATTTGGCGCAGACATCTGTCGGCTTGTCCGCCGGGAGGAGAGAGCCGTTGGCATTGGCTTTATGGGTGGTATGGCAAGTTAGACACTGATTTAATTGAGAGCTCTGAGCATGTTTGCTGGCAAAGTAATTACGTGTACCATAGTGATTGTTTGTTGTATAATTACCTTGTTCATCTTTAGCTGGATTACTTTCATGGCAATTCGCGCATGAAGTTTTAGCAGTTTCAGGGCTCATAGTTGCCTTTTTGTCGGTGGCGCTGACATGATTTCCACCAGGTCCATGACAAGATTCACAGGATACACCATAACTTGGAGATGCAGTCTCGATACCTGGAGCGTGGCATTTTCCGCAGGTAAAGCTTTCAGCTGTCCAATCAGGCTTTCCATCTTTGTCAATATCAGCTTGCTTTGGAGATTCAACTGTCCATTTGTCATTTGTTTTTTTAAGGGCTCCGACACGATAAAGTGTATTCTTAAATCCTGCTTCTTTGGGGATCTCAGCAATAATATAATCGTTCATCATAACCCCGTAAATTTTTGCTTTCGATAAATCAAGTTTAGTCGATGTTGGCGTATCTTTATTAGCCGTATCAAAAATTGTAATTTCACCTAGAGGTTTTTCCAGAGGAAAATCAGCCAGAGGTTTAAAGGCATCGTAGTGTTTTGTATGAATTGTACTATCATATGTCTCAGTGTGGCAGGCTTTACATGAAGTATCTCCTACATAAGATACCTTCGGTGTTTCAGTTAACTGAGGGCCAGTCGTCTGAGGAGCAGGGGTTTCATCTGCCTTGTTGCATCCCATGGCCAGTACCGTCATAAATGTAAGGGAAATAATCGAGGCGATGAAAGGTTTTTTCCAGTTCATTGAGTCGTTCCTCCTTTAATCTTGAAATCCAAATACTGATGTTATTGTTTTGACCATATTGATCAGGATGACAGAAAGTTTGCTTAAACATTATGACCTTAGTTTGCTTAAAAGTTAAGCAGAAAATGCTAAGTTTTTCAAAGAATACATAGGAAATTTGTGGAAGCTCATTAACATGTATAACAAATATATTTGAATGTAAATTGGTTATGTTCCGAATATAAGTTAAACTCTGAATCGTAAAATATAATATGATTGCAACACTCTGACCAAAGATTATAATTTTCTATTAAAAAATTTTTTAATAGAAAAGACTTCAATAATTTACAGACTACATTTCACTTAAGATACTAACTTTTCGTTTTTTTCAATTAATTGTACTTAAAAATAAAGGTTTTTTGAAATTAGACGCGAATTACTTTTCAATATAATCAAAACTTGCCATGCAAGGGTGGAGTCGAAAGAGGTGAATTTGCATGCGTTCGCTTAAACAGCAAATTCTCATATTGTTGTTGGGTTCGCTAGTTTTAATGGCCACTAGCTTCCTCGTGGTCCTTGGGTTATACATGAAAGATCGGGCCGTAACCGCAGCTATTATTAAAGTTAAAGCAGATTTGGCAACATGTGAGGAAATTATTAATAAGACATATCCTGGCGCGTGGTCAGAGCAAGAAGGAAACCTATATAAGGGGAATGCTAAAATCAGTCTTAATAATGACTTAGTTGACCATTTGTCCAGTCTAACGGGGGATACTGTAACCCTATTTCTGGGAGATACCCGTGTTGCTACCACGATACGCGGTTCCAATGGCGAAAGGGCAATCGGTACCAAGGTTTCCAATAATGTAATTCAGACAGTACTGAAAGATGGTCAGACTTATGTAGGAGAAGCCAATGTAGTTGGACAGTGGCATCAAACGGGTTATGTTCCATTACGTGCTGAAAACGGTAAGATTATTGGGATTTTTTATGCCGGAATTTCCCATGCCTATGAACAGGAAATAATTACTCGGTCTTTGATCACAATGGTCGAACTGGGATTAGCCCTAACGGTCTTGATAGTTCTTCTTACATGGTTTTTCCTTAAGAAAGTTATCATTTCTCCTTTGCACAATATCATGTTAGGAACAAGGGACGTAGCAACCGGACACCTTACTGAAAAGGTAAAAATTTCTGGAGCAAAGGAAATCGGAGAGCTCGAGGATGCTTTTAACCAAATGGTAGAGCAGATCCAATCGCTTACAGAGGAAATTAATCGAGTGACCAGCAACAATCCAGTGAATGGAACTGAAGTCAAACAGACGTTTACACCTGGGTATATGCCAATGCCAAGCTTAAATCTCGTAGGAAATATTGGAGAAGCGGAGTTGCCTAAGGGTTTACATCAAGCTACTCTTGGTCAAATAGTTCAATTTTTGCAGGTAAATCGCCGACCTCTCTCTGCGGAAGAAGTCGCAGAAGGGGTCAAATTAACTAGGGTCACTGTACGCCGCTACCTTGAATTTTTAGAACATAGCGGTGCATTAAAATCTGAACAGAAATATGGCACAGTTGGTCGTCCCGTCAAGCTATTTATACCGCTGTAAATAAACGTCTCCTAATGGGGGCCGTTTTTTATCGCAATACTCTTTTGCTTTTTTCTAAAACTCTACTTTTTATAAGGTAGAGTTTTTTTGTACTAGTCAGAAAGTATAACTTTACGTTACATACTTTTGGTGTGGTTTCTTCGCAGCGAAGTTTCCTTTCGGGATAAAATGGCTTTTGACGAAATTAGCCCTTTGGCGGAAGAGTAGTCTTAAGGGCCGGAAGGCCTAAGTCTGAGAAGTCCCGGTGTTCAGATTTAGAAGAACCTTCACTGTTTTCCTAATTAACTAAATTTTCTTTATAGACAAAACCTTTATTTAATGTCCATAAACACGACAGACAGAGAGAATATAGCTAAACTAATCATATAAACATAATCTTGATCAGGCATGGGGTTTTCCTTACCAGGAATACACCAGATCCTTCCAGCCGTGTTAAAGCGGTGACTGAACCATCCATGGCGGGAGGGAAATGTTATCCTGGAGCTTAGTGCCATTTATTTCACCGCTCATTCTAGCGGGGGTATCAGTGGCAGTTAGCTATCGGATAAACCATTGCCAACCATCAAATCATTGGCTGAATATGCAGAATAAAGAATTAAAGAGAGGTGAAAAACGGAAGCAACAAATGTTTTAATAAAGGAGGATTTTCATGTGTGATTCTGCTTCGCCCAATCAGTTTGCTCAAAAGCTTGATAGCTATATTGACAGTCTGACCCACAAGAAGGAAAACCTAATTGGGGTCTTGCATTATGCTCAAGAAATATATGGATATCTCCCCGATAATGTACAGTGGCATATCGCTCAGAGACTGGATATACCTTCCGCAACAGTATACGGTGTAGTAAGCTTTTACTCATTTTTCACTATGATACCCAGGGGAGAACACGTTGTTAATGTTTGTACCGGTACCGCCTGTTTCGTGCGAGGGGCTGAAAAATTAAAAGAAGAACTTGAAAATCAGCTCAAAATTAAAGCAGGTGAAACTACTCCGGATAATCTCTTTACCTTAGAAACACTGCGTTGCGTCGGAGCCTGCGGCCTCGCCCCCGTCATGATTGTCGATGGCGAAGTGCATGGACGCATGCACGAAGCACAAGACATTAATGAGGTTTTAGCAAAGTACCGCCCGGAGAGTTAAGCGCACCTTCGATTTATTATAGTTGGGAAGACCAAAGTATTTGAAAATGTGTCAGAAGGAACGTTTTGCTCACACAAGTGTATACAATATCCAGAATTTTGAATTACGACATGGAGTCTCTACCAAAGAAGCGTCACCGAAGGAAGGGAAATGCCATATGAAACTCAAAAATACCGATGCCTTGAATGAATTACAAGCCCAAAGTCTCAAACTCCTTGAATCGCGGCGAGCTATCGACTCTGTCGGCACTAATAACACCCAAGGATTAGTAAGGCATGTTATGGTCTGTGGAGGACCTGGTTGTCACTCCTCGGGCAGTCCACGAATCGCCGAACGTCTTGAAGAGGAACTAAACAAACGGGGATTGTCTGAACAAATAAAAGTCTTCCAACCAGGTTGTTTTGGTTTTTGTGAAAAGGGTCCCATGATTGAAATCTTCCCCGATAACGTAACTTATTGTGAAGTTTCGGAAGAAGATGTTACAACCATCGTCGAAGAACACTTCGTACAAGGTAATCTGGTGGAACACCTTGTTTTTATGGATCCGAATACCAAAGAACGTTTTGCTACGAACATTCCTTTTTACGATGGACAACTTCGCATTGCCCTGCGTAATGTCGGTTATATCGCACCAGAAAACATTCTTGAGTATATTGCCGCAGACGGCTATCAAGCCTTAGCAAAAGTTCTTTTCACAATGAAGCCTTTTGAAGTAATTGATGTACTTAAACAAAGCGGACTGCGGGGACGTGGCGGCGCAGGTTTTCCAACGGGTACTAAATGGGAATTCACGCGTAAGAGCGAAGCTGATCAACGATATATCATTTGCAATGCCGACGAAGGGGATCCGGGTGCTTTTATGGACCGCTCTGTCTTGGAAGGGGATCCTCATAGCGTTTTGGAGGCTATGCTTATCGCGGGCTCCGCAATTGGAGCTTCCGAAGGATTCATATATGTTCGGGCAGAATACCCTGCTGCGATTCATCGTTTAAAAATTGCCATTGCCCAAGCGCGAGAATACGGCTTACTTGGGAAGGGAATTTTGGGCAGCGATTTTTGCTTTGACATTGAACTAAAACTCGGAGCTGGAGCCTTTGTTTGTGGTGAGGAAACGGCATTGATCCATTCCATCGAAGGGGCCCGAGGGGAACCTTCTGTCAAACCTCCCTTCCCGGCCCAGAAGGGTTTGTGGGGTAAACCAACCTGTGTTAACAATGTGGAAACCTTGGCCAATATTCCCCCAATTATTTTAAAGGGAGCCGAGTGGTTTTCAGCAATAGGCACAGAAAAAAGCAAAGGGACGAAAGTATTTGCGTTAGCGGGCAAAGTGAATAATGTAGGACTTGTGGAAGTCCCCATGGGGACTACACTCCGTCAAATTATTTTTGACATCGGCGGAGGGATTAAGCAACGTAAAACGTTTAAAGCTGCCCAAACCGGAGGCCCTTCCGGCGGATGTATTCCGACCAAGTATTTGGATTCGCCCATTGATTATGAATCTTTAACCGCTATCGGCTCTATGATGGGCTCCGGAGGGCTCATCGTCTTAGATGAAGACGATTGCATGGTCAATATCGCTAAGTTCTTCCAGGAATTTACGATGGATGAATCCTGTGGCCGTTGCACGGCTTGCAGAGTCGGGACCAAACGTCTTTATGAAATCTTGACCAAGATCACGGAAGGTAAAGCCACGTTAGAGGATTTAGATAATTTAGAGAAACTGTGTCATATCATTAAGGACACTGCCCTTTGCGGATTAGGGCAAAGTGCACCTAATCCTATTCTTTCGACCTTAAAGTATTTCCGTGAAGAATATATTGCTCATGTTGTCGACAAAACCTGTCCAGCGGGCGTTTGTACACACTTACTAAAATACGAGATTACAGATAAATGCGTGGGTTGTACGCTTTGCGTTAAAAAATGTCCAATGCATTGTATCACTGGGACAGTCAAGAAGCGCCATGTCATCGACCAAGAACGTTGCCTAAAATGTGGGGCATGCATGGACCAATGCCGCGTAGTCGGCGCCATTATTCGCCATTAAGTTATCCCTGAAGGAGGACTCCATATGGATATACAGCTAACCATTAACGACATATCGCTAAAAGTACCGGAAGGAATGTCTATCTTAGATGCTGCACGAACCATAAACATAGATATTCCAACCTTATGTTACTTGAAACTAAACGAAATGCATTACAATAACAATATTGCTTCCTGTCGAGTGTGTGTGGTTGAAATCGAAGGTCGACGTAATTTGGCTTCCTCCTGTTCAACCCCAGTATCAAGCGGCATGGTTGTTAGAACTGATTCGCTGCGTGCTATCCAGGCTAGACGTGCCATGGTAGAACTTCTCCTTTCTGACCACCCTAAATCATGCCTAACCTGTGCAAAGAACCAAGACTGTGATCTCCAATCCTTAGCCTCGGAATTAGGAGTACGCCATATCTCCTATGAAGGGGAAGAATCTGAGTTCGAAATTGATAAGTCGAGTTCTTCCATTGTTCGAGATCCTAACAAATGTATTCGTTGCCGCCGTTGCGAAACAATGTGCAACGAGGTGCAGACGGTGGGCGTTTACTCTGCGGTGGGACGCGGTTTTGAAACGGTTGTTAAAACAGCCTTTGATTTACCTCTTAGCCAAACCGCCTGTACGTTCTGCGGACAATGTATCGCGGTATGTCCAACTGGAGCACTAACAGAGTTAGATCAGGTCGACAAAGTATGGAAAGCGCTAAACGATCCCGATCAATTTGTTGTAGTACAAACAGCTCCCGCCGTACGTGTCGCACTTGGAGAAGGATTCGGTTTAGAACCTGGGACGATTGTGACAGGCAAAATGGTTGCTGCTCTTCGCAGGCTTGGCTTTGACCGCGTCTTTGATACGGATTTTGCTGCTGACCTGACGATTATGGAGGAGGCAACAGAGCTTGTTCACCGTATACAACATGGTGGACGTCTGCCCCTGCTCACAAGTTGTTGTCCTGCCTGGGTCAAATTCTTTGAACATCAATTCCCAGATCTCTTGGACATTCCTTCAACTTGCAAATCTCCCCATGAAATGTTAGGGGTCTTGATTAAAAGCTACTATGCCAGAACCTTGGGGATTGACCCTAAATCCATTACCGTTGTATCCGTCATGCCTTGTGTCGCTAAGAAATACGAAGCGGCCCGTCCCGAACTCGCGCAGGGGGCAGAAACTGCGGATGTGGACATCGTCATCACAACACGTGAACTTATACGCATGATTCGGGAAGCCAGCATTCATTTTGATCACCTTAAAGAGCAAGAGTTTGATCATCCTTTAGGGGAATCAACCGGTGCTTCCGTGATTTTCGGAGCAACAGGCGGAGTACTTGAAGCTGCCTTGAGAACAGCTTATGAGGTACTTACTGGAGAAACTCTGGAAAAAGTCGAGTTTGAGGTTCTCCGAGGAATGGAAGGACTTAAGGAAGCGGTTATCCCCATCTCTGGAAGGGATTATCGAGCCGCGGTTATTCACGGTTTAGGGAATGCTCGTACTGTCCTCGAGAAAATACGTGCAGGGGAAAGCAATTATGACGTGATTGAAATCATGGCTTGCCCTGGAGGATGTATCGGGGGAGGCGGACAACCTTATCATCATGGAAATCTAGAAATTCTTTCGGAAAGAGCTCAAGGTTTATACCGTGAAGACCGCGCTAAGCCCCTGCGCAAATCCCACGAAAATCCGGCCATCATAGGTCTGTATAAGGATTATTTGGGTGAACCATATGGAGAAAGAGCACATAAATTGCTGCATACCAGCTATGTGGCACGTAAGAAGATTTAGAGACCAGATGGATACCTATCAAATTCCAGTGTATTAAGGTGAACTATTCAGAGTTATAATACTTGCTGCCAGTGATAACTTAATATAGAATTGACTTATCCGTTGTGTTGGAGGTTTCCGGCAGAGTGGATCTATTGGACTATTATCTGATTGCAAGGACTATTCTGAGCAAAAGGAGAAGGGTTAAAACGCTAATTAGCCTTCTTACTTTTTTGTAGGAGGCTTTTTTTTATGCTATTCGGAAGGTAAAACTAAGCTCGAAGGTCTTTGTTCGAGTCGTTGCCAGCGTATAAATGCAATAAGCCTGTCGCCGCGCCAGCGGCTTAACGAGTTGAGTTTTTTTATTTGGAGGAATGAAAGATGGATAAGAGAATAGGGGTTATCGGCATAGTTATTGAAGAATTTGAAAGTGCCAATAAAGTTAATGATACTTTGCACGATTTAGCGAGCATTATTATCGGAAGAATGGGAATCCCTCGACCAGAAAAGGGCATATCTATTATCTCCTTGATCGTAGAGGGAACTTCGGACGAAATTAGCGCAATGACGGGGAAATTAGGAAAAATTCAAGGGGTTAATGTTAAATCTGCTTTAACGAAGAAATTGGAGGCATAAATTCTATGTACAATTGTAAGTCGAAAAATGCAACGGAGTTTATTGATGATGGTGAAATTCTGGCCACTCTTGCCTATGCCCAAGAAAACAAAAGAAATCGTGAACTGATAGACAGCCTGATAGAACGTGCAAAAGACTGTAAGGGCTTAACCCATCGAGAGGCTGCTGTTCTGCTGGAATGTGATCTGGAAGATGAAAATGAAAAAATGTTCAAACTGGCAAAGGAGATTAAGCAAAAGCTTTATGGCAACCGTATTGTCATGTTTGCGCCACTGTATCTTTCAAACTACTGCGTAAACGGCTGCGTGTACTGTCCCTATCACTATAAAAATAAAACCATATCTCGTAAGAAGCTTTCCCAGGAGGATATTGTGCGAGAGGTTATCGCCTTACAGGATATGGGACACAAGCGCTTGGCATTAGAAACAGGAGAAGACCCAGTGAACAATCCGATTGAATATGTCCTGGAAAGTATGAAGACTATTTATAGCATCCAGCATATAAACGGAGCTATCCGCCGTGTTAATGTTAATATTGCTGCAACAACCGTGGAAAATTATCGCAAGCTCAAGGAAGCGGAAATTGGAACTTACATACTCTTCCAGGAAACTTATCACAAAAAAAGCTATGAGGAGCTCCATCCTACAGGACCAAAGCACGACTACGCCTATCATACTGAAGCGATGGATCGTGCCATGGAGGGCGGTATTGATGATGTGGGAATCGGGGTTTTGTTCGGCTTAAATATGTACCGTTATGACTTCGTCGGTTTGCTCATGCATGCTGAGCATTTAGAGGGAGCAATGGGCGTGGGGCCACATACCATCAGCGTTCCACGCATCCGACCCGCCGATGATATTGACCCCAATAGTTTTTCGGATGCAATCTCGGATGATATTTTTGCAAAAATTGTGGCTGTTATTCGTATTGCCGCCCCTTATACGGGGATGATTATTTCCACACGTGAATCGAAAACAACCCGCGAGCATGTGCTGGAATTGGGCATATCTCAGATAAGCGGAGGCTCAAGCACCAGTGTTGGCGGATATGTTGAGCCGGAAGCACAGGATGATAACTCAGCTCAATTTGAAGTAAACGATACCCGCACCTTGGATGAGATTATAAACTGGCTCTTGGGACTCGGCTTTATTCCAAGCTTCTGCACCGCCTGTTATCGCGAGGGGCGTACAGGTGATCGTTTTATGAAACTTGTAAAGGCCGGGCAGATTGCAAACTGCTGTCAACCGAATGCTTTGATGACACTTAAAGAATATCTAGAGGATTATGCTTCACCGGATACTAAGAAAAAGGGTGAGGTGGTAATTAAAAACGAGATTCCCTTCATACCAAATGAAAAGGTTCGGGCAATTGCCATAGAGCATTTGAAGGAAATTAAGGAAGGAAAGCGAGATTTCCGTTTCTAGCAACCTACTTTGTAATTATCCAATCGCAGGGAACAATTAGATATTACATTGGAAAAGATTATAAGAATAAATGTGTGGAGGAAATTTCTGGAGGTATAAAGTGGACTGTAGAATAGAAAAGGACAATATGGGAGAAAGGGAGATCCCGAAAAATAACTATTATGGAATTAACACAAAAAGAGCCCAAGAAAACTTCGCTTTAGGGTCGAAAAACGTCAACCTTAAGCTTATTTATGAAATGGCCTTAATTAAAAAGGCGGCAGCCATGGTCAATAAAGAGTTGAAGCAATTGTCTGAAGATAAAGCAAATGCAATAATTCAAGCAAGTGAGGAAGTTATTAAAGGGAGATTTGATCAGGAATTTATCGTTAGTGCTTTTCAAGGGGGAGCCGGGACGTCCACAAATATGAATCTTAATGAGGTTATTACCAACAGGGCAATTGAGATATTAGGAGGAAGAAAAGGCGACTACGATGTTGTACATCCGATAAATGATGTTAACATGTCACAATCAACCAATGATGTTTATCCGACAGCACTGAGAATTACAGCTATTCACATGCTCAGAAAACTAAGCAATTCCCTGGCGAAGCTTCAAGAAGCTCTGCAGGGGAAGGAAAACGAGTTTAGCGATGTGATTAAACTTGGCAGGACAGAGCTAATGGATGCGTTGCCCATGATGCTCGGCCAAGAATTTGGGGCATATGCTAAGGCAATAGAAAGAGACCGTTGGAGAGTTTACAAGGTAGAAGAACGATTGAGACAGATTAATCTGGGTGGTACTGCCATCGGTACGGGAGTCAATGCCTCAAATAAGTATATTTTTATGATTACGGATACCATTCAGGAGTTAACAGGATTAGGTTTAGCCAGGTCCGACTATCCCATGGATATAACTCAAAATAATGATGTATTTGTAGAAGTTTCAGGGCTTTTAAAAGCTTGCAGCACGAACCTTTTGAAAATATCTAACGATTTAAGATTATTATCTTCTGGCCCAAGGGGCGGGTTCGGTGAAATAGAACTCCCGCAGATGCAGGTTGGTTCGACTCTTATGCCAGGAAAGGTCAATCCGGTCATACCTGAGATGATCGGCCAATTGGCTATGAGAGTTATGGCCAATGACTATGCTATTACAATGGCTGCTTCGTCAGGACAGCTCGAACTCAATGCCTTTATGCCCCTAATCGCGGAAAGTTTGCTGGAATCACTGGAGCTTCTAGATAATGGAATCATCATCTTTAGAGAAAAGTGTATTGAGGGAATTGTCCCTAATAAAGATAAATGTCAAGCAACTCTTGAAAAGTCGGCAGTATTAGCTGCTGCTTTAGTTCATCATATTGGCTATGATCAAGCCACCCATATAGCCAGAAAAGCTCTACGTGAGGATAAGACAATCAGAGAGGTCTTGAAGGAAGACGATGTATTTTCGGATTGTAGGATTAATGAGATCTTGAATCCGTTTGAAGTAACCAAACCAGGAATACCAGGAAGCATTGGAATGCTCGAAGTATCAGAAATACTCAGGGTTCCTAGGGCGCCAGAGCAGCCAGATAAGTGAGGGTGTGGAGGGATTTTACATGAGCTTAAATGAAACGCCCAGAGGGATTAGAGTACATTTGGCGTTATTTGGGAAGAGAAATGCAGGGAAATCCAGCGTGATTAATGCCATTACAGGGCAGGAAACAGCCATCGTATCGAATGTAAAAGGTACAACGACTGACCCAGTGTTTAAAACGATGGAGATATTGCCCATAGGACCGTGTGTGATCATAGATACAGCCGGAATAGACGATGTCGGAGAATTAGGAGAGCTCAGGCTAAAGAAGACTCTAGAAGTACTCGATATTACTGATGTGGCACTGCTTATTGTAGATATCCAGGCGGGAATCAGTGATAATGATCGGTTTATTATAGATACTTTTAAGAAAAAAAAGAAACCGCTGATCGTGGCTTTAAATAAATCGGATACTATTGAAAACGAAAATAAAAATGAAGCTCAAGAAAGAATCGCCAGTCTTCTTCAAGATGAACTAAGCACTCCGGTCGTTGCCGTCTCAGCTCTTAAGAAGCTTGGAATAAAAGAATTAAAAAATGCCATCATCTCAGTTATTCCTGAGGATGAGGATAAGTTTAAAATTGTGGGGGATTTGATTAACCCGGGTGATTTTGTGGTGCTTGTTACTCCCATTGATAAAGCAGCTCCTAAAGGAAGGCTAATTCTTCCTCAACAACAGACGATTAGAGACATACTGGAAAGTGATGCTATGGCGATTGTAACTAAGGAATATGAATTAAGAGAAACCTTGAATTATTTGGCAAAAAAACCAAAGCTGGTGATCACTGATTCCCAAGTTTTTTTAAAGGTTGCTGCCGATACCCCTAAGGATATTTTAATGACATCCTTTTCAATCCTATTTGCCAGACAAAAGGGAGATTTAACAGAATTCATCAAAGGTGCCAAGGCTATTGAAACGCTTAAGGATGGAGACAAGGTTTTAATAGCAGAAGGGTGTACACATCACAGGCAATCAGACGATATCGGCAGTGTGAAGATACCCCGATGGATACGTCAGAGAACAGGTAGGCAGATAGAGTTTGAATACTCTTCAGGAACTACATTTACGGAAGATATCAAGAAATATGCCCTTATCGTCCATTGCGGGGCTTGTATGATGAATAGAACTGGAATGCTCAGCAGAGTTGAACAGGCAAAAAGTCTCAATGTGCCCATAGTGAACTTCGGCATTCTCATCGCCTATGTTCAGGGATTACTTCCAAGAGCGCTTGAACCTTTCCCACTAGCAAAGATGACCTTAGAAGGAGAACTATGATACACAACAATGATCAACTGGGTGAGGGGCGATTTTGTGAGTAATATGCATTATTTATTAGAGAAAGTCTATCAAACGAACCACCTCACGAAAGAAGAAATCACGTACCTCTTAGAAAATCTAACTCAGGCGGATAGAGAGATCCTCTATAATTATGCCCATAAGACGAAACAGAAATATTATGGAAATAAAGTTTACTTAAGAGGACTTATCGAGTTTTCGAATATCTGTAAGCAGGATTGCTTGTACTGTGGAATTCGGGCTTCCAATGTGAAGGTGAAACGCTATCGGTTAACCCCGGAAGAAATCCTAGCTTGCTGCGATCAAGCGTATGAATTAGGCTATCAGACATTTGTCTTGCAAAGTGGTGAAGACCTCTGGTATACGGATGAGATTCTCGTTGATTTGATTCGGAAAATCAAAAAACGTTATCCAGAGGCAGCCATTACGTTATCGATCGGTGAACGAAGAGTTGAAACCTATCAAAACCTCTTTACCTGCGGTGCCGATCGCTTTTTAATGCGCCATGAAACTGCTTCGAAAGAACTGTATGAAACATTACACCCGACGATGCGCTTTGAGGAACGTCGGGCCTGTTTGAACGCATTGAAGGGGATTGGCTACCAAGTGGGAGCCGGGTTTATGGTGGGGCTTCCTGGACAAAGGTTTGCTGATTTGGCAGAGGACTTGCGATATTTAATGGAACTTCGTCCAGATATGATCGGAATTGGACCGTTTATTCCTCACAGTGAGACGCCTTTAGCTAAAGAGAAGGGCGGAACACTACAAGATACATTAGTGATGGTGGCCCTGGCGCGGCTACTTGTTCCGGAAAGTCTTATTCCGGCCACGACGGCACTTGGGACTCTGGATCCACAAGGCAGGGAGCTTGCCTTGAAAGCGGGCGCTAATGTCGTTATGCCGATTATTACTCCAACCTCAGTTAGAAAACAATACGCTCTTTACGAAAATAAGATTTGTGGGGATGATCATCCGGAAGATTGCCGATATTGCATAGAGCGCAGAATTCAGTCGGCGGGCTTCGAAGTGGATTTGGGTAGAGGGGATAGTCAGCAGTTTGTAGCTTGCAAAAGTTAGTTTTGGAGAAATCAACAAAAAAAGATCGTTAGATTTGTGATTTATTACAAATCTAACGATCTTTTTGATTTATATCATCAGGATAGGACCAAGTCGGCGCGCTAGCCAGTCCGTTGCTTTTTCACAAAACAATAGCCAGGGAGAAGGGGCTTTTTGTTCAAAAAGTAAGGCGGTTTTTTCGTTACCGATGACCAGAGTCATAGAGGTAATCAGGTTATCAGAAGGCTCTAAAGTTACCATTTCACCGGAAAATGGTAAGGTGAAGGTTTTGATTCCTGTGAAGTGGATCGTTTGAATGGACAACAGGGAAACACTTTGGACTAAGTCGTTATTGAAGGGGAGAGCCTGTAATGATAAAGCGTCTTGGTGGCGGCCGATCGTGATTGCTTGTTAAGGTAAAAATGAATCTCGTAGTTCTTTCTTCAAAGTAATAAAGTCAGGGTCGTCCGGGCAACGAGGATAAGGAAAAGGGTTGGGGATGATTTTCTTAATTCTTCCTGGCGAGGGATGCATGACAATAATTCTCTGACCAAGGATTAAGGCCTCGTCAATATCATGAGTGACATGGATACAAGTTTTATGCGTAGACTGCCATAAGCTTAGAAAATCAGTCTGTAGCTTAGTTCGCGTTTGTGCGTCAAGAGCAGCAAAAGGTTCATCCAGTAATAAAATCAAGGGGTCGGCTGCTAAGGCGCGGGCAATAGCAGCTCTTTGAGCCATCCCGCCAGATAGTTGGCTCGGCCAAGCTTTGGCGAACTCAGATAACCCGACTATTTCCAGTAATTCTTGGCCAATAGTTTGGAGAAGTTTTTTTCCATACCGTCCCTTAATTCCAAACCCAACATTCTCCTCAACGGTTAACCATGGGAAAAGGCGTGGTTCTTGAAAAATCATCCCTCTTTCTGGTCCAGAGGCATCTATTGCCTGCCCATTAAGTAGTATTTGGCCGGATTCTTGCTTTTCTAAACCAGCAATAATTCTAAGTAAGGTTGTCTTTCCGCACTCGCTAGGGCCTAGTAAGCAAATTAACTCTCCTGAAGCAACCTCAAAGTTAATATTCTCAAGAGCTTTAACTGGTCCATTGGCTATGTTGAAGTATTTTGTTATAGTTTCAATTTCTAAGAAATTTGCCATTTCGGTACCTCTTTAGTATCAACCTTTGCTTGCCAAGGTAAGAATTTTTTTTCTAAACGGCGAAAAACAAAATCTAAGGAAAGGCCGATAAGGCCGATAACCAACACCCCGACAAGCATTAAGTCGGGTTGAGCCATTTCACGGCCCTCCTGAATCAGATAGCCAATACCCTTCGAAGCTCCGAGTAATTCTGCTGCTACTAAGGAACGCCAACAATAGCTAAGACCAAGTCTCATACCAATAAAGACAGAGGGGGCAGCGGATGGAAAATAGACTCGGCTCATCAGACCCCAGCGAGAAAGACCATAAGTGTAAGCCACTTCTTTGAGCTTGGAATCCGTACTAGCGATGCCATGTAACGTGTTGAGAAATATGGGGAAGAAGGCAGAGTAAACAATGATAGCAATCTTAGATGCTTCGTCAATACCCAACCAGAGGATGAACATAGGAATCCAAGCAATAGCCGGTATTTGTTGAAAAAAACTCAAGGTGGGAGATAAAAAACCACGGACGCCCGGCAACAGGCCGAGTAAGAAACCTAAAGGAAGAGCCAGACAAAGGGCAAGGCTGAACCCGCAGACAACGCGGTACAGGCTGGCTCCTATATGCTTAAGCAGCAGTCCATTACCTGCCACAGTTAAAAGACGATCCCAAATCTGCGAGGGCGGAGGAACGAGATAGAGATTTAACCAGCCCATGCTACTGAGAATTTCCCAAAGAACAAAGATGCATAAAGGAATAGCTAATCCCTGAAACAGTTTTGTTAGAATCTGTTTGTAAGTGGGTTTATCAAACGCTCCCGTCAAAGTTATTGGCTTTTCTTGTTCATTATTTGCGGAAGCCTTCATATAATCCTCCATAAATTACATTGTGGGCAGGTAACTTGGATCCACCAAATCTTCCACGAGCTTATTAATGTCAACGTCAGGTCGGATCATACCTTCTTCTTGTAAAAAGGAGGCAGATTTTAGCAAGTCTGCCTTAACTTCTTCAAGGCTCATGTCAAAGGTGAATACGGGGTAAAGGCTCTTTACTCCTTTTATATCCATTTGATTTTGCTTAGCAGTCATTGATAAAGCTTCTTCGTGGTTTGCTTCACTCCAGTCGATTGAAGCCTTATGAACTTTTAAGTAGCGTTTTACTAATTCGGGCTGAGCCTGGGCAAATTCGCTGCGAACGGCAATCACGGTTAAACCAGAAATTAAACCTTCTGCTGAACGTAATTTCTTAACTTTGCCTGTAGCAACAGCTTTAGAAAGCAGAGGTTCAGGGAGTATCGTAGCATCCACATGTCCTGCGGCAATAGCCGCGGACGCAGCAGTAGAATCCATATTTACTAGTTCCAGGTCCTGAGTCGTCAGATTTACTTCCGATAGGGCCCGGATTAACATTTCATGCAACATGGTTCCTTTTTGCAAGGCGATTTTTTTTCCTTTGAGGTCTGCAACTGTGTTAATAGATCCGTCAGGTTTCACAACCAGACTGATTCCTTTGGGAAAACGTGAATAGGAGGATATGATTTTAATATCATTTCCATTAGCTTTCGCTAAGACAGCCGAAACGTAGTTAAGACTATTGGAAAAATCAAGGGATTTTCCGGCTAGGGCTTCAAGTTGGTTGCTTGGAACTGATATATCATGCCACTTGAATTCTATGCCATCTTTTGAAAATTCATCTTCAAACATCTTTTTTTGCTGGGCTGCCACTGAGGGGATGTTAATAGGTCGAGAGACATACGACGCGTTTATCGTCTTGGGTTTTTCAGGTGAGGCTTGGTTAGCTGTTTTTTGAGGTGCACATCCAATTAGAACAAGCGTGCATAACAAGAAAACGAATAATAGCTTGGGCCGAAACATAATAAATCACAATCCTTTGTTATAGTTTAACAGAAACTTAAAATATTTTTTCGCTAATTAATAGTTTAACATAACCATGTCATGTGAACCACTCCCATTGAGATGGAACCGATAGTCTCAATAATGTCAACCAATTAATACACGTATTCATTGGTTGACATTTCCTAAAGTAAGGATACTTACTCAAGTCGACGAGTTCTTATGTGGTATATGTAAATAATTGTATACATTTAATGAAATATGTATCGTTGGGATTCTTTTAGGCGAGAGGGCCTTAACCCTTGGCGTTAAAGAGACAGAACATTCGCTTTATTAATTGAGTCTACTGGCACATTAATTGCATGATAATTCAATATATTCAGAATAGAGTGGGAAACAATTTGTTTAGGGCGGCAGAAGAAGAAGGAGGAAGCAAAACCATTGGAAGGAAAGGAGGTTAACAACAGTTATGTCAGGACTTACACTAGTTTATACCGGAAATGGCAAAGGTAAGACCACCGCGTCTTTAGGGTTGAGTATGAGAGCCCTTGGACATAACCAAAACGTGGGCTTTCTTCAATTTATGAAGGGAAGTAAGGATTACGGTGAGGTAAAGTTTGCCACTATGTTACGTAATTTTACATTGGTTCAATCGGGACAGGAATCCTTTGTCTCCTACGAGTTTCCAGATCCAATTGATATTAAGATGGCGCAGGAGGGTCTTGAGCTAGCACGTAAATGGTTTGAAGAGGATACATTTGACCTTGTTGTTCTTGACGAACTACTTGTCGCTGTTGCCTTTAAGTTAGTATCTGTTGCTCAAGTTATAGATTTAGTCAAGCAAAAGCCGCCGCGTCTTAATTTGGTAATGACTGGGCGTTATGCAGCACCAGAAATAATTGAAATTGCTGACACTGTAACTGAGATGACTGAGCTTCGACATGCTTACCAACGAGGGGTCCAGGCAAAGGAAGGGATGGAATTTTGAGCAAAGAAGTACTGGATCAATGGATAGCACGATCGTTTGAACAAGATAGAAGAGCAACCGCTAAACTCATTTCTTGGGTCGAAGATGACATAGAGCGAGCGCATATCATGCGTTCTGTATTAAAAAAAACCGGACAAAAAATGGTAGTAGGAATAACCGGTCCTCCAGGAGCAGGAAAAAGCTCGTTGGTTGAGGCTTTGACAAAACTTTACCGCGCTAGGGACGAAAGGGTAGGGATCGTAGCGGTAGATCCTAGCAGCCCTTATACTGGCGGGGCTATTTTGGGCGACAGGATTCGAATGCAGGCACATGGAACCGATCGTGACGTATTTATCCGCAGCATGGGGACCCGGGGGCATTTAGGGGGGGTTACGCGTTCAACCTCCGATGTATTACGTATTTTGGAAGGTGGAGGGTATGGGCGACTTCTTTTAGAAACAGTTGGTGTCGGTCAATCTGAACTGGAAATTATGCAAATGGCAGATACTGTCGTGGTAGTACTTAATCCTGGAACAGGGGATGGAATTCAGGCTATCAAAGCAGGAATTATGGAAGTAGCGGATGTCTTTGTCGTGAATAAAGCCGATTTACCTGGGGCCGATCGAATGAAGAATGACATAGAGATGATGTTAAACTTAAATGGAGATACAAGGCCTTGGCGCCCACCCGTCGTTCTCACCAGTGTTATTACAGAAACTGGAGTAGAGAGCTTGTACGAGAAGATTGAAGCACATCAGTGTTACATGCTGGAATCCGGGCAAAGAGATGAGCGACGCAAGGAACGTCTGCGTCAGGAAGTTTGGCGTCATTGGGAAGACAAAATGCGTGCATTGTATGAAATAGTTTGGGAAGAAGCCCGAGAAGAAAGGGTAATATTGCATCAGGATGATCCTTACCAATTAGCTCAGATGTTATGGGAAGAGCGTTTTAAAGGGGGATAAATGGGATGAGTGAAAACTTCTTGCGTTGGAAAGCGAAATATGACGCTCAGAGGGAGCGAAAGGGTCCGTTCTTTACAGTTTCTAGCGTTCCAATTGATCCACTTTACGGACCCGGAAATGCTGCGGAGATTGATTACGAACGTGACTTGGGTAATCCGGGCGAGTATCCTTATACCCGCGGGGTCCGGCCAAATATGTACCGTGGGCGACTGTGGACTATGCGAATGTTTGCAGGATTTGCCACAGCTGTAGAATCGAATGAACGATATAAGTATCTGCTAAGCCAAGGGCAAACTGGCTTAAGTGTAGCTTTTGATATGCCGACGATCATGGGGTACGATTCGGACCATCCACGTGCTTACGGAGAGGTCGGTCGGGTCGGAGTTGCCATAGATTCCCTACAGGATATGGAAATCCTGTTTCAAGATATTTCACTTGATAAAGTAAGTACATCCATGACTATCAATGCGCCGGCTTCCATCATTTGGTCAATGTATGTTGTGGCTGCGGAGAAACAAGGTATCCCCGCCCATAAGTTAACAGGTACAATTCAAAATGATATTTTAAAGGAATATATTGCCCAAAAGTCTTGGATTTTCCCGCCAGATCCCTCTATGCGTCTTATTACTGATATTTTTGGGTTTGCTAAGGAAAATGTTCCAAAGTGGAATACCATTAGTATCAGCGGCTATCACATTCGGGAGGCCGGAGCAACAGCACTGCAAGAACTGGCGTTCACCCTTGCGGATGGATTTGCTTATGTTGAGGCAGGCATTAAAGCTGGTTTGGATGTGGATGACTTTGCTCCGCGTTTGTCCTTCTTCTTTAATTCCCATACGGATTTCTTCGAAGAGATTGCGAAATATCGAGCGGCGCGTCGGATCTGGGCACGCCACATGAAAGAGAAATATGGGGCTAAAAAGGAAGAAAGTCTGCTCATGCGGTTCCATACCCAAACTGCCGGGTGTTCCCTGACAGGTCCACAGCCAGAAAACAACATTGTGCGAACCGCCTATCAGGCAATGGCTGCCGTCCTAGGAGGAACTCAGTCGTTGCATACTAATTCTATGGATGAAGTCTTAGCATTGCCCTCGGAAAAGGCGGTTCAGATAGCACTTCGAACTCAGCAGGTTTTGGCCTATGAAACAGGCGTTGTGAATACTATTGATCCATTGGCAGGTTCTTATTTCGTGGAGACCTTTACCAATCAAATGGAAGAAGGCGCAGAAGAGTATTTCCGTAAAATCGATGAGCTAGGCGGGGTTTTGGGCGCCATTCAAGAGAATTTCTTTCAGCAGGAAATTGCAGATGCAGCTTACCGCTATCAACAAGAGATTGAAAGCAAAGACCGGATTATTGTTGGTATTAATGATTTTATCAACGAGGAAAAGGATAAGATCGATTTGTTAAAGATTGACCCTGAAGTCGAGCGAGCCCAAGTAAACAGGGTTAAAGCTTTAAAACAAAGCAGGGATAACATCAGGGTACAGACGACACTGGACGATTTGAAGGTTGCCGCTCAAGGAAGCGATAATCTGATTCCCAAGATTATGGACGCAGTTCGGGCCTATGCTACTGAGGGAGAGATGATAGCAGTCCTCAAGGAAATCTTTGGGGAGTATCGGGAACAAGCCGTATTTTAGTACAGTGTGGGAGGGAACGTTATGAATAAGACTCGAATACGTGTCCTAGTGGGTAAGCCGGGATTGGACGGCCATGACCGGGGTGCCAAAGTTATCGCCCGCATGTTGCGTGATGCTGGAATGGAAGTCATCTACTCTGGATTGCATCAAACCCCAGAACAAATAGTGGAAGCAGCGATTCAGGAAGATGTCGACTTAATTGGAGTCAGTGTTTTATCCGGAGCACACATGACGATCTTTCCAAGAATCAAGGAATTACTGAAAGAGCAGAATGCTGAAGACATTCTACTAATGGGCGGAGGAACGATTCCTGAGGAGGACATTGTTTCCCTGATAGAGGCGGGACATGCTGAGGCCTTATTTACACCTGGTGCAACCTCGACTGAGATTGTGAGTTGGATTAAGAGTAAATTAGAGTCTAGTAAAGAGGACGTTGTTTGAGAGGTCTGAGATTGAATTAATTGAAGTGGATAAATCAATTGAAATGTTGTAAATAAGCTTATAGGATTCTTTGGACGCACGTTAATCTAATGTGCGTTTTTTTATGTGTGCGGAGATTTATGCTGATAACTTCCAGATAACAAAAGATGTGATGGGGTAAGTTAAACAAAGGAAATAATTATGATTGACAAAAATTAAAAAATAGGTAGAATAAATGTAAGTGAGTAATCACTCATTAATATTTAATCAAATCTTAATTTTCGGAGGTCTTATGAAGTCAAAGCAAGAAACTAAACAACCGGAAATCCGCAGAAAGAAAACGGCAGAAGAGCGGCGCCAAGATATCCTTGAAGCAGCTCTCAATATCTTCACTGAAAAGGGCTATAACGGCTCAACAACTGCGGAAATTGCCCGAGGAGCAGGTGTTGCTGAAGGAACTATTTTTCGTCATTTTGCCACCAAGAAGGAATTGCTGATTGCTGTTCTGAGTCCGAAAATCCTTGAGGGGATTATCTCTCTAGATAAGAAACACAAAGATCCTGTAGAATTTTTTCGGTGTTTCATGAAGAATCGCATGGAGTTCATTAAAGAAAATGACGGTCTTGTTCGCTTTATGTTTGCTGAAGCACAGTACCATGACGAAGTTAGAGAAGCCCTCTCAAATGGGATTCTAGGACAGGGTATAAATATTGTTCAGCCATGGTTTGAAAAAGGGGTTAAACAAGGGGTTTTTAAACCCGTCCCATTTCCCTCTGTGATGCGAACTTTTATGGGAATGGTTTTATTTTACGGGGTATTCAATCATGTTTTTCCAGGTTTATCCCCGGAAAACACAATAGAAGAGGCAACAGATCAAACGCTGGAGATTTTTTTACATGGGTTGATGGTTAAGGAAGCTAAAACTTAAGGACTGAGGATAAGAAAGAGGAACACCAATGGTTTAAGTTCAAGGAGCGGAGGAGAGAAAATATGAGAAAAAAAGCGGTTGTCGTAGTCGTTATTCTAGTTCTTATTGCGCTGTCGATCTTGGGAGAGCGCTTTTTAGACCGCTCAACAGAATCAAACATTTATTCAGGTACGATTGAAGGAACTGAACTTCCGGTGCAACCAGAGCTGGGTGGCAAGATAACAGAGTTATTAGTGAGTGAAGGCGAGATTATTAATTCGGGGGATATCATTGCTAAACTTGACGACAGTCAGGCTAAGATTTCCTTGGAAATCGCGAAGAGCCAACAGGCTCAGGCGCAGGCCAAACTCAACGATCTCTTGGGAGGAGCGCGGGCGGAGGAAATCCGTCGGCTCGAGCACCTGGTGAGCCAGGCGAAGGCTAATCTAGCTGCCTTGGAACCAAGTCTTAAATTTGAGGAAGATAATCTGGCGGCTAATCAAAAACTCTATGAGAGTGGCGCCATTAGTAAACAGGTCGTGGATGGTCAGCAAAATAAACTCGATACTTTAAAGGCCCAGTATCAGAGCGCCCAAGCAAGCGTCGATGCCACGCAGGCCAGTCTCGATCAAGCTCTCGCTGGTTACACACAGCCGACCATTCAGGCTCAGAGAGCGGCTGTTGATATTGCGGCTCAGTCAGTTAAAACGGCAGAATTGGGTTTAAACAAACTTACTATTAAGAGTTTAGCCGGTGGTCAGGTTCTCTATCAGAATGCTGAGATAGGTCAAGTAGTCAATCCTGGCACAACTCTGGTAACGATTCTGGATCCCAATGATTTGTGGATCAAAATATATATTCCGGGAGCCAAGCTCGGTCAGATACAAATGGGCGGGACGGTTTCTATTTTAGCGGATGCCTACCCTGATAAGACATTCAAAGGACAAATCCAATATATCAGTAATCAAGCAGAATTCACTCCAAAAAATGTGCAAACAAAGGAAGAACGGACCACGACAGTTTATGCTATCAAAATAACCATTACAGAAGGTAAAGAACAGTTGAAAGCAGGCATGCCAGCAGATGTAACCCTGGAGTAAAGGAGTGAGACAGAATGAATTTAGCAATTGACTGCCAGGGTTTAGTCAAACGGTTTGGCACGTATACAGCGGTTCAAGGGGTGAGCTTCCAACTTCCTGCCGGAGCAATAATGGGTTTCGTCGGGCCCAACGGCGCGGGAAAGACAACGCTTATTCGGATGCTATGCGGAGTTTTAGTGCCCACAGAGGGTCGAGCTACGGTGCTGGGCTATGACGTCTTGACTCAACCAGAGGAAATCAAACAGCGTATTGGCTATATGTCCCAAAAGTTTAGTCTTTACGACGATCTGACCGTGAGAGAAAATCTTGATTTCTATGCAGGGGTTTACAGCTTGCAAGGAAAAATGGCTAAGGAACAGAAAACTCGGGTCATTGAACGGATTGGTTTAGTTGAGCGAACCAGCCAATTAGTCTCTTCTCTCTCGGGCGGTTGGAAACAAAGAGTGGCCTTGGCTTGTGCTTTATTGCATAGTCCCCAACTACTCATTCTTGATGAACCGACGGCTGGGGTAGATCCGGTTTCAAGGCGAATTTTTTTGGATTTGATTCATCAGTTAGCGAAAGAGGGAATGACGATTCTAGTCAGCACTCACTATATGGATGAAGCTGCAACGTGTGATTACTTGGGTTTTGTCTTTTATGGGCACTTAATCGCCTTTGGTTCCCCTGATGAAATGAAAGAGAAAGAGGCTAAAGATAATTTGGATGATCTCTTCATTTATTATGTTGAAAACGAGGCCTCTGATGATCCTCGTAATCTCGCCCTTAAGAAAGGAGGGCGAGGCTAGTGGGAAGATTTTCTTGGGTGCGTTTTTTAGCAGTACTAAGAAAGGAATTCCTTCATATTCGACGAGACCGTGCCAGCTTAATAATGGCTATTGCCATGCCAATAGGAATGCTCCTCCTGTTTGGTTATGCCGTCAATACGGATGTCGACCATCTGTCTACCGTGGTTTGGGATCAATCTCAGACTGCAGACAGCAGAGAGTTTATTACCTCAATACGTAACACTCAATATTTAGACCCTGATGCTTATGTCCAAGGATATGAGCAGATCGAAGGTTATCTGGATAGCGGTAAGGCACGAGTGGCGGTTATAATCCCGCCTGATTTTGGCAAAGAATTACAAAAGGATAACGGACAGGCTGATGTACAGATTTTAGTGGACGGGTCTGATCCTACCATTGCTCGGGCTGCTATGTCTGCGGTTCAGATGCTTGGTCTCAATAAATCTCTGGAGATTCAAGGAGTACGTCTGGCCGCTAAGGGTGCAACTGCGGGTACGAACATGCCGCTTAATATTGAGACCAGAGTCTGGTATAATCCGGATATGAAATCAATGGTCTTTAACATTCCAGCCCTAATTGGTTTGATCTTACAAAATGTAATTGCAATGTTAACCTCATTTTCGATTGTGAGAGAAAAGGAACGCGGTACCATGGAACAAGTGGTGGTGACTCCTATTCGTTCTCTTGAATTGCTGCTGGGCAAGTTGCTTCCGTTTGTGTTTATCGGGTTTGTCTCTCTAACCTTAATCCTAGCTACCGGAATTTTTTGGTTCGGAGTAATGCCAGCAGGAAGCATTCCACTTTTAGTACTCTTATCCACTATTTTTTTGTTTACCATTCTAGCCATTGGGCTATTGATTTCCAGTATCGCCAGAACTCAGCTTCAGGCGATGCAAATGACGTTCATCTTAATCTTGCCTTCTATTTTATTGTCTGGTTTCATCTTTCCACGGGAAACTATGCCGATTTTCTTAAAGATTTTGGGTGGATTATTTCCGTTAACTTATTTTCTGGAAATCGTGCGAGGAATCTTCCTAAAAGGGGTAGGGATGGAGTATCTTTGGCAGGACACACTCATCTTATGTGCGTTTGCGATTATCTTGGTGGGAATTGCAGCTAAGAAGTTTAAGAAGAATTTAGATTAGGGGAAGGGAGATCGAGGAAGTCCCCTAAATACTTGTGAAATAGATTTATATTGTAGGTGAATACATCTTTGCTTCAGTGAGAGAGTCCTATAACTAAGTTAACTAAACAATAGCACCAGCACTTTAGGAGTAGAATATGCAGAACCTGAGGTAATTAAAAAATAATCATGATAATAAATACCCTGTCGCTTGGATAGACCCAGCGACAGGGTATTTTAATTAACCACTCATTTTCGTCTTAATTCGTTCGATAGCTTTTTCCGTATTTTCTCGGGTTCCAAAGGCCGTTAGCCGAAAGTATCCTTCGCCGTTAGCGCCAAAGCCTGCTCCTGGTGTTCCAATTACATTTGCTTCTTTCATGAGCTTGTCGAAGAACTCCCAGGAGCCCATTTTATTGGGGGTTTTCATCCAGATGTAGGGGGCATTAATCCCGCCAAATACTTCATAGCCCGCCTTGGTTAGACCTTCTCGGATGATCCGAGCATTTTCCATATAGTAGTCAATAGTTTCTTTGACCTGTTTTTTCCCTTCCGGAGTGTAAATCGCTGCTGCAGCGGCTTGCACAGGATAAGAGACTCCATTGAACTTTGTGGTCTGCCTTCTTAGCCATAGCTTATTTAGGCTATGCTGGTTACCCTCGGAATCATAGACCATAACTTCCTTTGGTACAACTGTATATGCGCAACGTGTTCCGGTGAAGCCCGCTGTCTTGGAGAAGCTTCGGAACTCTACTGCAACTTCACGAGCACCCTCGATCTCATAGATGGTGCGTGGAACTTCTTCTTCACGTATGTAAGCTTCATAAGCAGAGTCGTACAAAATTATCGATTTATTCTCTCGTGCGTAGTCAACCCATTGTTTTAGCTCTGCTCTGTTTAAGGTCATCCCTGTCGGATTGTTTGGAAAGCAAAGGTAAATCATATCTACATGAGTCGTAGGAAAGGCGGGTTTCATTCCATTTTCTTCGGTACACGGCAGATAGACAATACTTTCATACTGTCCTTTCTCAGCATTGAAATTCCCTGTACGTCCTGCCATCACGTTACTGTCAACGTAAACAGGATAGACCGGATCAGTGACCGCCATGACATTGCCAACACCAAAAATCTCTTGAAAGTTTGCGGTATCACTCTTTGCTCCATCGCTGACATAGACTTCATCAAGAGAGAAATCTACTCCTCGGGTTTTATAATCGTTTTCTATGATTTTTTCGATCAAAAAGTCATACCCTTGCTCTGGTCCGTACCCTCTGAAGGTTTCAGCGTTCCCCATTTCGTCGACAGCTTTTTTCATTGCCTCTATGACTGCAGGAGGAAGTGGACGGGTTACATCCCCAATCCCTAATCTAATAATATCTGCATGCGGGTTTTCGTTTTTGAATTGTGTCACCCTGCGAGCAATTTCTGAAAACAAATAACTTCCAGGCAACCTTAGATAATTCTCATTCATTAGTGCCATAACTTGATTTGATCTCCCTTCTTAATACACATAGCTTTAAATCAAAGTATTCTCAAATAAAATAATTTCTAATATTATAGCATAATTTTATGGGTCATTCAGTTCTTCCGGTGAAAGGACGTAAGGAAATTTGTTGATTTTGCTTTATGAGCGTGCAGTTAACGTGATAAAATAAGTAGGCATTTATTGATTAAATTAATGCTAAACTAGTAAGAGACTATTTTTGCTTCTGTTTAGCTATAAGAAAGTGATTTGAGAGCTATAGTTATTAAGATAAGAATACAGAACGGAGTGTAAGAATGCAAATGCCATCAATACGTCTGGAAAGTTTAGGCGCCTCTGTCTTTACAGAAATGGATAATTTGAAAAGAGAATTGGAAAAAGCGGGAAATAATCTGATTAATCTTAGTATTGGAAGTCCAGACCGTGCCCCGGCCCTGGAAATTCGTAATGTTTTGAGTCAGGCAGTTCTTGATGATAACCAATATGGATATACCTTAACCCGCGGGACAGAAGAATTTCGAAAGGTCTGTGCCGAGTGGTATCAAGAACGGTTTGGAGTTACTTTGAATCCCGAAACGGAGGTTTTGCCTCTAATGGGTTCTCAGGATGGTCTGGCTCACATTTTTTTAGCTTATATCGATCCTGGTGATCTAGCCTTTATTCCTGATCCGGGATATCCAATTTATACGGCTGGTTTAATGTTGGCGGGAGGGAAGAAAGTTGCTATCCCGCTTCTGGAGGAGAATGGATACTTACCTGACTTAAAGCAGATTGATCCGGATCTGGCCCGCAAGGCGAAGCTTATGTTTTTGAATTATCCCAACAACCCAACGGCAGCTGTGGCAAATCTATCCTTTTTTGAAAAGGTTGTAGATTTTGCAAAAGAGTATGATCTGCTGATCTGTCATGATGCAGCATATTCCGAACTGGCGTTTGAGGGTTTTAAGCCTGTAAGCTTTTTACAAGCCCGAGGGGCAAAAGAGGTCGGAATTGAGTTCCATTCTGTTTCAAAGACATATAATCTTGCGGGAGCTAGGTTGGGTTTCGCCGTGGGAAATGCGGATGTCATCGGGACCCTATCACAACTCAAGTCAAATATTGATTATGGTGTCTTCGCTCCAGTATTGACTGCGGGCGCTTATGCGCTCAATAATGGACAAGAATCGATTGAAGAGAATCAGAGTGCATATCAGAGACGACGGGATCTTTTAATTGAAGGTTGTGCTTTAGCAGGGTGGAAAATGCCGTTGCCACAAGGTTCTATGTTTGTCTGGGCACCTGTTCCTACAGAACAAGACTCAGTATCCTTTGCCATGGATTTGGCTCGGGAAGCCGGGGTGATTGTCGTCCCGGGGGTGGCCTTTGGGGAACATGGCGAAGGATTTGTAAGGGTAGCTTTGGTTCAAGATGAAAGCGTACTGCAGGAAGCGGTACAGCGAATTCAGCAGTTTTTAAAGAAGGGCTAGAAATAGAACAGTTGAAAAGGGTTAGGCAGATTTGGATTACACCTTGGTGTGGCCGGTTCAGTCTTGCCACGGTTGGTTTTACCAAGTAATAATAAGAATCTCTTTTGGCGATATGGCAACTTGTCATGTTGCCTTTTTTGTTAGTTTATTTAGTTATAGGGGGTATAAGAATTGATTAACCTGAAATAAAAGGAAAATAATCTTTTTTGTCGAATGAACTAAAAAAATCAGGAAATTCATAATTTAATTCTCAAACCTATCGAAAGGTAGGGACGCAAGCAACGGGTCTGAGGAGTTCTTTGTACAATCGATAAGCCAGGTTGCAGAGTATACTTTCTAAATGTCTATCTGCTGAAAGCTCGGCAGGTAGGCATTTTTGTCTTAGCGCGATTGGAGGGATAAATCTGAAAAATAAATGTCTGTCTTTATGCGGTAGGTCGGTGTAGCATAATATTTGATTATACATATGAATGGAGATGAAGGATATGTTTAAAAGATTATTTAATGGTTCGACTGTTGGTGGAAAGACCATGCTGACAATATTACCCCTGGTATTATTAACTCTAGTGGCCATGTCCGTGGTTAGCTACAAGTATTCAGAGACTCTGCTAAAAGATGAGATTCAAAATAAAATGACTGCTCAGTTAAATGGAACGATCAATGATATTGAGAAACAATTAACAGCCCATGATACGTTGCTTCAAGGCTTAGCACGCACTGTAGAATCCGTTGGAAATGGAATAACTGCTGACGAGTACGCTAGTTTACTAAAGAAAATCATAACAGCTAATAATGTTACGTTTGGAGCGGGTGTTTGGTATGAACCTTATGCCTATAATAAGGAAACTCAATACTTTGGTCCCTATGTGTATAAGGATAAAGATGGTAAAGTAGTGTTTACGAATGAATTTGCTGACCCTAAATATGACTTTCCTACTAAACCTTGGTATACCATCAGTAAAGGGATATCAGGAAAATCAATTTGGACTGATCCATATTATGATGAGGGTACCAATGCTACTATATTAACTGATAACGTCCCATTTTATGATGATAATGGGAACTTTAAGGGCACTATTACAGGTGGGATCGATTTTATCACTCTGCAAAAATTAATAACGGATATTCACTTAGATATCGAATCAGATATTTATCTTTTAAATAAAGAAGGAATGTATCTGGCGAATCCCAACCCAGAAAAGATCATGAAGGTCAAAATTACCGAAGAAGAGAACCTTAGCTTGCAGGAAGCAGCCAAGAACATGATGGTTGAGAAAACCGGGACGTTTGGATACAATGACAACGGGGCTAGGCAGGTTTATTATGAAGAAGTTCCGGAGTTTGGCTGGATTCTCGCAATTGATGTTTCGGAGACTGACTTATTAGCTCCGCTAAAGGCTTTATTAAATCGGATGTTGATTCTCATTGGGCTGGCAATTATCGTAACTGGCACAGTACTTTTCTTATATAGTCGATATATCGTTAAAAATATAAAAACGGTTAATCAATTTGCAGCGGCTATTGTTCAAGGGGATCTCAGCCAAAATATAGTCGTTCGTTCGAATGATGAATTCGGACAAATGACCGAGAATCTCAACAAAATGATGGGCAATTTCAAGGGAATCATTGAAGAAATTGTTAATAGCTCTCAACAATTAGCGGCCTCGGCGGAAGAGCTGACAGCAAGTGCGGATGAGGGCAGCAGAACAACTGAACAAATAGTATACTCCATTCAGGAGGTATCTGATGGGGTAAAGCAAAAACTGGCGGGTGTTGATGCTACGGCAGATTCAGCTCAACAAGTTTCTGTGCATATGCAAATGATAACTCAGGATATCCAAAAGGTTACAGAAGGGTCTCGGCAAACATCAGAAAAGGCTGCTATAGGTAATAGCGTAGTTAGAAAAGCGGTCAATGAGATGCAATCAATCGGAGATAAAGTCACTGAAGCCGCCGATGTTGTAAATATCCTTGGGGATAAATCTGGAGAAATTGGTCAAATAGTAGCGCTAATTACCAATATTGCCGCTCAAACAAATCTACTGGCCTTGAATGCGGCAATTGAAGCAGCGCGAGCAGGGGAGCAGGGAAGAGGGTTTGCTGTTGTTGCAGAAGAGGTCCGAAAGCTTGCCGAACAATCAAGTGATGCGGCTGGAAAGATCAGTGCTTTGATTGATGAAATTCAAAAGGAAACAACGAAAGCAGTCATGACAATGAATGATGGAACTGTTGCAGTACATGAAGGGATTACAATGGTCAATTCGGCTGGCGAAGCATTCCGAGATATATTGCAAGGAGTCAATGACTTTTCGAAACAGGCACAAGCTGTAGCCGATGTGGTTCAGAAAGTTGGGGCAAATACGGAGACTATTGTTGCATCAATCTTCGATGTTGCAAATATTCCTAAAGAAATATCAGGTAGCCTAGAAAATGTGGTCGCAGGTACTGAAGAACAGAGTGCTTCCATGGAGGAAATTCGTAGGTCAGCAACCTCCCTTGCCCAAATGGCAACAGATTTTCAGGGCAGTGTAACAATGTTTAAATTATAAGTTTAGTACGGCTTAGTAAATCGTGTTATCCTAGTGGGAACTGTTTCATAAAAAGTTTACTCAAAATATATCGTCCGAAAGCATGAGTCAAGACGCCGTCCTGACTCATGCTTTTTTGTTAGATCAGATTTAAGTGAATAAATACAATTCATAATGTCAAGAAAACTGAATTCAAAATGGATAGGTGGAGGAGAATGTTGAAAATTGTAGAATGTTACTCTATAAGTACGGAAGGTTTCTTGAGCGTTGAGGAACAAGATATATAAGGGAAGGGAAATTTAGGAATACTAAAGGAATACAGCTTTTACTGTCGAATCCTATAAAATATCGGATTTATATTAATAAAATCAATTACGAACAGCATAGGCAAACCTATCGAAAGGTAGAGACGCAAAGCCACGGGTCTAAGGAAGTACTTTGTACTTTCAAGATAGCCGGGTTGCAGAAATGTGCATAAATATATCCTAGATACAAGGGGGCCTGTTAATGACTTCAGTCAATGCGTTTTATGAGAAGAAACTAACTTGTATTTACTGCGGTTCGCCGTTTATTACCCAGAGAGTTCGTTCGCGTTTTTCAGTTCCATATAGAACTGACAGTGATTTTTGCCCTCATTTTCGAGAAGGAAATTACAATCCGCACTATTATTTCGTCAATGTTTGCCCTGAGTGTGGTTTCGCTTTTTCTGAAGAATTTTCAGAGCAATTTCCATTAGGTTCTAAAGAGCTTATAAATTCTCGAATCGCCAAGCATTGGAAAAAAAGGAACTTTGGTGAGGAAAGGGATCTTCAACAAGCGCTAGAATCCTATAAACTTGCTATTCTGGCGGGCACTCTCAAAAAAGAAAAAAATGCTGTGCTAGCAGGTCTTTGCTTGCGTTTAGCTTGGCTTTATCGGACTGAAGATAATACTGAGCAAGAAAAGCGTTTCTTAGTCTTAGCCCTTAAGGCTTATGAAGAATCCTTTGTTCACTCAGATTTTGCGGATACTTCAATGTCTGAAATAAGAGTTTTATTCATGATCGGTGAACTCAGTCGGCGTTTGGAACAGTACAAAAAGGCTGTCTCTTATTTTTCTAAAATCATTCAACATAAAGATGCTGATGGAGAAACGAAGATTGTTAATTTAGCGAGAGAACAGTGGAGAGCGGCCGCGGAAGAGCTTCGCAAGGAAAATCCAAAGTCTTAGTGAATTAAACAGAATTGTTTAAAGCTGTGGCAGGGTATTAAGACTCTTCCACAGCTTTCCCTTTAGCAAGCGCATCTCAAAAATTTGAATAGAAGTGTTTGAGATTTCTTCGGTTGGAGAACAATGGTATAATAGATAAGAATGTCTGTTAAGCTTGTAATTAGGTTTAGGGAGGAAGTTATCATTGGATTTCAATCTTGTCATTGCTAAGGAACTTGATCTGAAGATAAATCAAGTCAAAGAAGCTGTCAGCTTATTGGATGGGGGAAATACGATTCCTTTTATTGCCCGTTACCGTAAAGAGGCAACAGGTGAGCTTGATGAAAATGTGTTGCGTGATATCGTTGACCGTTTAGACTATTTACGACGCTTGGAACAGCGTAAAACGGAAGTGCTGCGCCTTATTGACGAGCAGGGGAAGCTAACAGAAGAACTGTCGACTCAAATTACTGGTGCGACGGTGCTTCAAGATGTCGAAGATCTCTATCGACCTTATAAGCAGAAGCGCCGTACACGGGCTACAATTGCCAAAGAGAAGGGCCTTGAACCTTTGGCGGAGTGGCTGTTAGTTCAATATACCAGAGGAGATCCTCAAGCAGAAGCTGAAAAGTACTTGAATGAGGAGTTAGAGGTTAATTCTGCCGAGGAAGCTTTAGCTGGAGCGATGGATATTATAGCAGAAACCATTGCAGATGATGCTGCCTTGCGTAAAAGGATAAGGGAAGAAACCTTCAGAGTCGGGGATGTGGTAGCTGTTGCTGTAGCGAAAAAAGCCGAAGAGCGCTCTTCTTTTGAAATGTATTATGATTATCGGGAGCCTGTTCGAAAGATCCCTCCTCATCGGATTTTAGCTTTGAACCGTGGAGAAAAAGAAGAGTTTTTATCTGTCAAAATTGAAGCTCCGCTTGAAACGATACATAGAATTATTGAAATGCGGTATGTCAAAACAGGACCATGTGCTTCTCTGGTCCAAAAAGCTGCCCTTGATTCATATAAGCGATTGATTGACTCTTCAATTGAGCGGGAAATGAGAGCTGAACTTTCTGCTCAAGCAGAAGAACAAGCAATAAAAGTTTTTGCTGCCAATCTGCGTCAGCTTTTACTGCAACCTCCCGTGCGCGGAAAAATGGTTTTAGGACTTGATCCTGGGTTTCGGACAGGGTGTAAGTGGGCGGTTGTGGATGAGACGGGAAAGTTACATCAAGTAGGTGTAATATATCCGCATACGGGAAAGGGCAAGCGTGAAGAGGCAAAAGCAATTTTGCGGAAGGCTATTCAAGAGCATGATGCCAATATAATTGCGATTGGGAATGGTACAGCTTCAAGGGAAACAGAAGAGGTTGTGGCAGAAATGATTCAGGAGGATGGGATTTCCGTTGAATTCACCTTGGTGAGTGAAGCAGGAGCATCTGTGTATTCTGCTTCGAAGTTGGCTGGAGAAGAGTTTCCAGACTTTGATCTTTCCTTACGGAGTGCAGTATCCATTGCCAGACGTCTGCAAGATCCCTTAGCTGAATTGGTAAAGATTGAACCGAAAGCGGTTGGAGTAGGGCAATATCAGCATGATGTCCAACCTAAACGTTTGGAGGAATCCCTGCACGGGGTCGTAGAATCTTGTGTTAATGTCGTAGGTGTTGATTTAAATACTGCCTCAGCGTCTCTGCTGCAATACGTGGCCGGGTTAAAGCCAGCGGTTGCTAAAAATATAGTTGCTTGGCGAGATGAAAATGGGAAATTTAGCCGGCGCGATCAACTTAAGAAAATTCCTCGACTTGGAGCCCAAACGTATATTCAGTGTGCTGGATTTATTCGTCTGCCGGATGGGGTTAATCCTTTGGAAAATACACCTGTTCATCCGGAATCTTATCAGTTGGCTGAAGACATCTTGAAAAGTATCGGGCATACCCCAGGGGATTTGAGAGATCGTCTCACTGAAGTCCGAAAGAAACTTTCTGTTTTAGATCCTAAAGAGCTTGCTGAAGAGTTCGGAGCGGGAGTTCCGACTGTTCGTGATATCTTAGATGCCTTACAAAGACCCGGCAGAGATCCCCGGGAGGATTTGCCGCGACCGTTACTGAGGAGAGATGTCACTCATATGGAAGATCTTAATGAAGGGATGATTTTAGAGGGGACCGTGCGAAATGTCGTAGATTTTGGAGCGTTTGTAGATATCGGTGTTAAGCATGATGGTCTCGTTCATATTTCCCAGTTGAGTGATAAATTCATTAAACACCCCATGGAAGCGGTTGCAGTGGGTGATATTGTCAAAGTTCGCGTGATCGGGCTTGATAAAGCGAGAGAACGAGTGAGCCTATCCATGCGTGATCTTACAATTAGTAATTAGGTCTATAATCTTGAACCATAAAACGAGCATGGGGTCACAACTTGCTTAAACGGGCGAATTTTCTTTATATTTTCTATTTAACATAAGAACAGAGAGTGAACTCGTTTAAATAAAGATGAACAAATTAAAAGGGCTGACCTAATTTTAAGATTAGGTCAGCCCTTTCTTTAATTGCGACTATTTCATAGTAGGGACCATCCAAGGGAAGACATACGCTTGCAGCCAGACTAAGACACCCATCATCATAGCCAACACAACGCTGTGCCAGAATACCTTCCGGAAGATAACCCCAATATTTCTGACTCCTTCATCAGCATCAGCATAACAAGCGGCTGTCGCGACTGTAATACTCTGAGCATCAATCATTTTACCCATAACTCCACCAGTACTGTTAGCAGTAACCATTAAGAGTGGGTCAAGATGCAACTGTTGAGCAGTTACAAGCTGAAGATTTCCAAACAGAGAGTTTGAAGCGGTATCACTACCTGTAAGGAAAACTCCCAACCATCCAATCATAACTGCAAAGAAGGGGTAGAATGTACCAGTTTTAGCGAAGGCTAAAGCCATGACAACATCAGTTCCAGCATATTTTGTCATGTAACTTAAACCAATAACCAAAGAGATAACGGAAAGGGGTATTTTCAGACGAACTATTGTAGTAACGAGAATCTCTTTCCACTGAGCAGCAGTAACTTTTAAGAAAAGAATCCCTGTAATGAAGGCCGCGATCAGAATCCCCGTTCCTGCCATGGTAATAAGATTGAAGCTAAACACTGCTGCTTCACCGGTTTTAGCTACAGCCTCTGCAGTTACAGGAGCTGTTTTGAAAACTAAACCATGCAGAAAAGGGACATTAAAACTAGGATTGAAGAGAGAGTTCAGGTAAGCCTTGATACTTGGAACTCCCCACATAGCTACAAAGATAGCCAAGAAAACCCAAGGCATCCAAGCTTGTAAGAGAACTGGAAGAGGATGTTTTGGAATAGCTTTTGGTTTACCTGGATCTCTGCCCTCTAATTTGGCATAAGCCATTTCATTGGTAATAATATTCTTGGGTTTCCAGATTTTCAAGAAGATAGAGGTAACAATAATACTCATAATTCCTGCTCCGATGTCGACGAGCATTGTCATATGAGCTTCAGCCATTAGGAACTGGGTGACAGCAAAGGATGCGCCTGTTACGAAGATGGCTGGCCATACTTCAAAGATTTCCTTCAATTTCCCTTTTTCCATCACGGTTAAAGTTGCCACCAACCAAAAGGGGATGAGGATAGAGAAGAACGGTAATTGTCTACCCGCCATTTGCGTGATCAAACCATCAGAAATACCTGTGACTTTTGCAAGGGTCAGAACCGGTGTCCCAATTGCTCCCCATGCTACAGGTGCTGTATTAGCGATTAAGCAAACTACAGCGGCTGTTAATGGTCGGAAACCTAGACCGACCATGATAGCGCCTGCCACGGCTACTGGAGTACCAAAACCAGATGCTCCTTCGATAAAGGCCCCGAAACTAAACGAAACGAGTAGGGCTTGCAAGCGGCGATCCGCAGTGATTCCGGCAATCGAGTCCTTAACAATCTCGAATTTACCTGTAACAACAGTCATTGTGTATAAGAAAATTGCACCGAAGACAATCCAACCAATTGGAAATAAACCGCTTATGACTCCATAACCAAAAGCTGCCGCAGCATAAGTTGCAGGCATTTTCATAACAAAAATACATATCAGAAAAGTTACACCTACAGCAATAGCTGCTGCATAAGGAGCATAAATACCTAGTACCTTTTCACCATTTTTTGCTTTATGGGGGTGAAGGGCTAAAAAATAAAGCAAAGTTAAGATAGGCACTGCAGCTAAGAAGACAGAAAACCAAAAGCTACCTGTTGGATTATAATTTTGTAAATACAAAATGGTAGGCCTCCTTCCAAAAATAGGGCACCTAAATGAATTTATAAGACCACGACATAGAACACAATTAAAGATTCCAAGCATCCCCCCTTTAGAGATTTTCGCGATTCTTAAGAATATTTACACAATTGTTTTAAATGCCGTTCTTGTTTTATTAACTTTATCGGCTTCTATCAATGTTGTTTCATTATTTAGTGATTTTTAACTAAACTCATGTTGTTTCATTATCACCTCCTTAAACTTTTCTTAAGTGGCTACCAGTTCTATCCACTAATCTACCTATTTACTTAGTGAATAAATTAATAATAATGCATATTGAAAAATAATTCAATATATTATGCCAAAAAAAACATTTCACAAGATTAAGTTTCTGTTAATAGTGAAAAATTACACTATTAACCCCTCGTTTGCTTTAAAGAATTACCTTACTTTTTAATGTAGCTTATTCGACAACCTTGGAATTATACTCCCATGTGATACGGGGAGATTATCAAATATTATCCTTTCAAGGGAGTGAACTCCTGCAATCTTGTGCAGTGATAATGACAAATGTGTTATAATCATTAAATGAGCGTATTGACATTTCAATAGGAATAGGTCTTTAGAGCTTGTTTTTAGAGGGAAACCCTATACATAAAACTCAAACTGGAGGCTAAAAGGTGAATAGAGGATTAAAGAAGCTTTTAATAAAGAACGGTCAGATTAAAACAATGGCTGGACGTGAATTTTTGGGGAATATCTTGATCGAGGGGACAAAAATAACAGCACTTACAGAAACAATGGATGCAGACGTACCAATCGATGTTGAAGTGATTGATGCCTTAGGTTGCTTCGTGTTGCCGGGATTTATTGATGCCCATTGTCATGTGGGAATTGGAGAAGAGATCTATCGGTGGGAAGGGGAAGACTTTAATGAAATGACAGACCCTGTGACTCCAGACATGCGGGCGATTGATGGAATTAACCCGGAAGATGAAGGCTTTCGCGATGCTCGTTTAGGAGGAGTGACAGCAGTATTTACTGTGCCTGGGAGTGCCAATGTGATTGGAGGAACAGGGCTAGTCATGAAAACAGCTGGTAAAATCGTTGATAAAATGATTGTTCGTGATCCTGCTGGTTTGAAAATTGCTTTTGGGGAAAATCCTAAAATGGTTTACGGTGAACAAAAGAAAATGCCCATGACTCGGATGGGAACGGCAGCACTACTTCGTCAGTCTTTAGTAGATGCTCAGACGTATAAGGATAAATTAGAACAAGGTAAATCGGATCCCGATAAACTTCCAGAGCGAGATTTGGGTTTAGAGGTCCTTGTAAAGGTGATCAATCGTGAAATTCCTCTTCGTGCTCATGCTCATCGTGCAGACGACATTATAACTGCAATCCGAATTGCCCGCGAATTTGACGCAGACTTAGTCATTGAGCATTGCACGGAGGGGCACAAAATTGCAGAGGAACTTGCAGAACTGGGGTATCCGGCTGTGGTAGGCCCTTTGCTAACCAACCGTGCAAAAGTTGAGCTTAAGGATAAATCCTTTAAAACGCCCGGAATTTTAGCTAATGCAGGGGTAAAGGTTGCGATTATGACTGATCATTCTGTCACACCAATTGAACAACTTCCGCTTTGTGCGGCTTTAGCGTGTAAAGCAGGGATGAACAGAGAGGATGCTTTGCGAGCCATTACCATCAATCCGGCAGAAATCTTAGGTGTGTCCGACCGCATAGGGTCTCTTGAGGTTGGAAAAGATGCAGATATTGTTATTTGGTCAGAACATCCGTTTACAATCACGGCTTGCCCGCTCTACGTAATTATTGACGGGAAGATTGTAAAACCCGAATCTAAAGAAGACGGAGTGAACTGAAGAGGGTTAAATCTTCTTTAGGACTCCCATTCTCTGCTGGAATCGCCAACGCAGTAATCTGGAATTTATCCAACCTCGGCTATATTTCATCGGTGAGACTTGGGGAGTGATAATGAGGTGTTATCTTCGCGCTCTATCGCAAGTGCAAGTTTTTTCTTTCTAATTATAGTTATATGAATGCAAAACTGTTTGTTTGTCAAAAGGCACGGATTCTTAACCTGATAACGGTCGTGTAAGATTTGAAGTGTTTTTATGGGAGAGGAGTTCGCCTAAGTTTAAGCCGCAGGAAACTTTGATCATTTTGGAGTTTGGGGAACGAATGTCTTTGGATACAATAATAGTTATTGTATCAGGAGGAATAGAAAATGGACTGTAGAGTTACGAGTTTAACGGTTGATCAAACCCATGAGTTGGGAAAAAAACTAAGTGAGTGTTTGCTTGGTGGAGACGTCGTTGCGCTGACGGGGGATTTAGGTGCCGGGAAAACGGCCTTTGCCCAAGGAATTGGCAAGGGGTTAGGTGTTGTCGGCCCTATGACCAGCCCGACCTTCACTTTGATACATGAATATGAAAGCCATATAAAAGGTACTAAGATCCGTTTAATTCACATGGATCTTTATCGATTGCGACGCCCGGAAGAGGCAGAAGTCATTGGGATTGAAGATGCGTTCGTGGAAGATGCGATTTGTTTAATTGAATGGCCAGAAATTGCAGAAGATTATTTGCCGGATGACTGTTTAAATGTTGAGATTCATGGAAGTGGAGAAATGCCCCGCGAGATTATCTTTCATGCTAAAGACTCCAGTTGGGAGCAACGTTTAGAGTTTCTCTTCAAATAATAGGAGGATGCAGATGAAATACTTAACGATAGATACAACCACAAAAGTTACAGCTGTGGCTTTAGGAGAAGATAGAAGACTAGTTGGCGAGGGTTTTTTAAATACCACAAAGACCCATTCGGAGCGTATCATTCCTATGCTGGATCAACTGCTCACAGCTGCAGACTGGACACTTCAGGAATTAGATATGATCGGCGTAGTGCGTGGGCCAGGTTCGTTCACCGGTATTCGGATTGGAATCGCTACAGCACAGGGATTGGCACAGGTTCTGAAGCTCCCGCTGATTGCCGTAGTGTCTTTGGATGCCTTGGCTTGGGCTGGTAAGGGAAGAGTGGAAGATATTGTTCCCATTTTAGATGCACGCAAGAATGAATGGTATACGGCGCGTTATAACTGGACGCGAGGAGCAGAAAAGGCGGATTGTTTAACTCCACCACAGGCCATGCCTATAGGTAAATGGTTGGAATATCTAAAGGGATTAGACCGTTCCATTTGTTTCGTTGGAGATGCAGTGGAGAAAGCTAAGGGGCGTATAGAGGAAGTACTGGGCGAGCGAGCGGTGATTTTACCGGAGTACATAAGTTTACCTCGTGGTGCCTATGCTGTAAGCGCAGTATGGCAACGATGGCAAGAAACGGGCGAAGGAGAACAGGTTGAGCCGTATTACATCCGTTTTTCTGAGGCGGAGGTTAATTGGGCGAAGAAAGAGGAAGCGCGGAGGAGCGAGGGACATGAGTAACAGTATTATACGTCCCATGCTTATGGATGATCTCGAGGCAATTATGGAGATTGAGATTGCCTCTTTTTCTACGCCCTGGTCCTTGCAGGCCTTTAAAGCGGAACTAAAAGATAATGAGTATGCACGTTATGTTTGCTTGGAGTTGGATGATAAGGTAATTGGTTACATGGGATTGTGGTTCATTTTGGATGAAGGTCATATTACAAACGTGGCTATTGCTCCAAACTATCGAGGAAAACATTGGGGAGAATTTCTAATGCGTTCCGTTATGGAGAAAATGATGCAGGAAGGTATGGAACGGATGACACTTGAAGTTCGGGAATCGAATAGCCCTGCACAGTCTTTATATAGTCGATTAGGTTTTGCCACAGCGGGGATTCGCAAAGGTTATTACGCCGATACTGGAGAAGATGCACTGATAATGTGGGCTGATTTGGGAATGGAAGTGAATAAGATATGATGGAGAGTCAAAAGAGCAATGTTGTAATTTTGGGGATAGAAACAAGCTGTGACGAGACTTCTGCAGCCGTTTTGTTGAACGGAAGGGATTTGCGAAGTCATGTCATATCTTCGCAAATAACCACACATCAGAAGTATGGAGGGGTTGTGCCGGAAATTGCCTCGCGTGAACACAGCTTGCATTTTCAGCCAGTTGTGCAACAAGCTTTGAATGAAGCAAAGCTGACTTTTAGAGATTTATCGGCGATTGCGGTAACCTATGGCCCAGGTCTGGTCGGATCCCTATTGGTCGGGGTTTCAGGAGCTAAAGCAATGGCATATGCGGCTGGAGTTCCGCTGATTGGCATTAATCACCTGGAAGCGCACATCTATGCAAACTTTTTAGAGCATCAGGATTTAAAATTTCCGCTTCTAGCCTTGTTAGTATCAGGAGGACACACTCATCTCATTTTATTTGAAGCCCACGGGCAATATACGGTTTTGGGGCACACGCGGGATGATGCGGCTGGAGAAGCACTGGATAAAGTGGCTAGAACCTTAGGATTGGGTTATCCAGGAGGTCCTCAGATTCAAAGAATTGCTCAAGAGGGGGATGCGCAAGCATTTAATTTCCCTCGCGCAATGTTAGAGCCGGGCAGTTTGGATTTCAGTTTCAGCGGTATGAAATCTGCTGTTTTAAATACCTTAAATTCTGCCCGCATGCGGGGAGAGACACTCAGTGTTCCAGATATTGCAGCTTCTTTCCAGCAAGCAGTGGTGGATGTTCTGGTTCGAAAAGCTTTGCTGGCTATCAAGGAAACTAGAGTCAAGACGTTGCTTTTGGCAGGGGGTGTTGCGGCCAATAGGTTGTTGCGTGAAACTCTGGACCATAAGTTGGCTGAGAAAGGTGTTTGTTTGGTTTATCCTTCGCCCATTTTCTGTACGGACAATGGGGCCATGATTGCAACAGCAGGGTATTATCATTATTTGAAAGGGGATTTTGCCCCTTGGACCCTTAACGCGGTCCCGGGACTGGGACTTGTGTGAGACAATGTGCGATCTTTACGACGCAAACGAACTATCGTTCAAGCTTCTACATCAGGAGTTTGAACGATAGTTTGCTATTTTTTGTTGCGTAAAAACGTCGCACTTATGTCACCCTGCGCTAGGCGGGGCTGAGGAGCAGGTAATGAATCATATGTTCTGTGGATAAGGTGGACCTGTGGACAATGTGGATAAGTCTGTAGATAAGTCATAATAGCGGTTTTAGAGCTTTGCCTAAAAAATGATGGTTTGGGATAGCATTATCCACAGGACCTGTGGATAATGTGGATAACCTATGGACAAGCCGAAATAGTTAGATTCCATAAGTGGATAACTTTGTGGGTTGAAATGATGTTTCATTTGTGTAAATAATATGAATATGGGAGACGATATGTTTGCATATTGAGAATATTATCAAAATTTTTCATTAAAGTGGAAGGATTTCGATAATATTAATCGAATTAATTTAAAGGCACGAGATTTTACCGAAAGGGAAGCTCTACGATGAATGAGGAAAAAATGAACTTGAAGGCCGAAGTACGCAAATCGTGTTTAACTCAGCGAGCTGTTTTGGGCGAGAAAGAGAGAAGGACCAAAAGTTTAATTATTCAGCAGAAACTTCGAGATTTACCGGACTTCCAAAAGGCTCATACAGTGATGTTATTTCTTAACTTTCGCGATGAAGTGGAAACGACGGACTTAGCGGAGGCGACAATAGCGTGTAACAAAAAGCTGATATTACCTCGTTGTGCACCTAAAGGCATACTTCTTCCACTTGAAGTCAGCAATCTGGCATTAGATCTTGAGCCAGGAGCTTGGGGAATCCGTGAACCCAAACTGACGAAAGATGAAGTAAATCCTTTAGAGATTGATTTAGTTGTTGTGCCTGGGGCGGGTTTTGATCTGCAAGGAAATCGTTTAGGGTATGGGGGAGGCTTCTATGATCGCTTTTTTATGCGGCTAAAGCCCTCAACGCCTAGAGTTGCGATTGCTTTCGAATGCCAAATTATTGGACAAGTACCAATTGATGAACACGATGCCAAAATGACTAAATTAATCACGGAGAAAACGGTCTATGATTTTGAAACGATAGGAATTCAATAGGGGGGATTTTTTTGAGCACTGCGTGTGAGGAGTTAGTAGATCCTAAGCAAATAAAGTTGGATGAAATTATTGACAAGCATAAACATAGCAATGGGCCTCTTATCCCGATTTTACAAGGAGCCCAAGAAGTGTATGGGTATTTACCGGCCCATGTAATTAAACACATCAGTAAAGCAACTCGTATTCCAGTAGCAAGAATTTATGGCGTGGTAACGTTTTACGCTCAGTTCCGTCTAACACCAGTGGGACGGAATTTAATCAATATCTGTTTGGGAACAGCTTGCCATGTTCGCGGTGGCGCCAAAGTCGTTGAAGCGATCGAGAAAGAATTAAAGATTACAGATGGAGCTACGACCGAAGATGGTCGCTTTACCTTGGAAGTTGTAGCATGTATTGGGGCGTGTGGTCTGGCACCGGTGATATCTATCAATAATGAGGTTCATGGACGATTATCACCGGACAAAATCGCCGGGATATTGGCCAAATACGAGTAGGAGGATAAAGGGATGGCTGAGAACCAACGGATTTTAGTTTGTGCAGGGACAGGATGTGCCTCTTCTGGAGCACTTCCGATCATTGATGTTTTAAATAATGAGATCAAACGGCAAGGTCTTGAAAAGACTGTAAGCGTCGTTGGGACAGGATGTCAAGGGTTTTGTGAAAAAGGACCGACGCTTGTTATAGAACCGCAGCAGATCTTGTATACCCGGGTTACAGAGGAAGATGTTGCAGAAATTATTGAGCAAGAGTTTATCAAAGGGGAACGTGTCGAACGACTTCTGCTTGTCGATCAAGCAACCCAAAAACCAGTTAGTTCAATGGGCGATATAAGGTTTTTTGCAAAGCAACATCGAATTGTTCTTCATAATTGTGGGGTTATTGATCCTAAGAAGATTGAGGAATACACGGCACGGGATGGATATAAAGGCATTGTAAAGGCCCTTAAAGGGATGTCACCTGAAGAGGTTATGGAAGAAGTTAAGAAATCTGGACTTCGGGGGCGCGGCGGCGCTGGCTTCCCAACGGGGTTAAAGTGGGGTTTCTGCCGTCAAACGCCCAGTGACAAAAAATATATTATTTGTAACGCTGACGAAGGAGATCCAGGAGCATTCATGGATCGCAGTGTGCTGGAGGGAGATCCGCATTCTGTCATTGAGGGAATGCTCATCGGTGCTTATGCCATTGGGGCAGACGAAGGATACGTCTACTGCCGTGCAGAATATCCTTTAGCTATTAAGCACTTGGGAATTGCGATCAAGCAAGCAGAGGAAGCAGGTTACCTAGGAGATAACATTCTAGGCTCAGGCTTTAATTTTCATCTAAAGATATTTGAAGGTGCTGGGGCCTTTGTGTGCGGAGAGGAAACCGCTTTAATGGCATCTATCGAAGGGAAACGTGGAATGCCAAGAGTACGCCCGCCCTTTCCTGCCGTTAGTGGACTATGGGGAAAACCAACCAATATCAATAACGTAGAAACTTGGTCCAATATACCGCATATTTTGCGCAATGGAGCAGAATGGTATGGCCAATTTGGGACGGAAAAAAGTAAAGGCACGAAGATTTTTGCTTTAACCGGTAAAGTCAACAATACAGGTTTAGTAGAAGTCCCTATGGGCACAACACTTAGAGAGATCATCTTTGATATTGGAGATGGCATTCAGGGAGGCAAGAAATTTAAAGCAGTACAAATTGGAGGGCCCTCTGGTGGTTGTTTGCCTGAGGACATGCTCGATCTTGCTGTTGATTATGATACTTTAACACAAGCTGGGGCAATGGTTGGCTCTGGTGGACTTGTTATTATGGATGAGACCACTTGTATGGTGGATATTGCCCGTTATTTCTTGAACTTTTCCAAGAAAGAATCCTGTGGGAAATGTACTCCCTGTCGAGAAGGAACCACGCGGATGTACGAGATCCTAGATAGAATTACCAAGGGAGAAGGAAAAGAGGAAGATCTCGATACCTTGGAAAATCTGGCCATAACTATTAAAGAAACCTCCCTTTGCGGCCTAGGGCAATTTGCACCAAGTCCTATTCTTGCAACGCTTAAATACTTTAGGCATGAGTATGAGGCTCATATTCATGACCATAAGTGTCCTGCGCATAACTGTACAGCTTTGTTGAGTTATTCCATTGATGTGGAGAAATGCAAAATGTGCAGTCTCTGTGCTAAGAACTGTCCGACGAATTGTATTTCAGGGGATAAGAAGACCAATACTCCCTATGTTATAGATGAAGAAAAATGCATTAAATGCGGAACCTGTATAGAGAAATGTAAGTTTGGTGCGGTTACTCGTGCCTAGTTAGGTCAATGAAACTACCCATATGGATGGACAAACTGAGAGGAGTGAAACACTTTGGAGTGGCTTACATTAACAATTGATGGACGTGAAGTCAGCGTTCCTAAGGGAACGACCGTACTTGATGCCTGTCGCATGAATAATATTCCAATTCCTACCTTGTGTCATGCACCGGAGCTCACCTCTGCTGGTGCCTGCCGTTTGTGTGTTGTTCAAATCGAAGGAATGCGCAATCTGCCACCTTCTTGCGTAACACAAGCAACCCAGGGCATGAAAGTAGAGACTCAAAATCCTAAAGTCCGCAATGCACGCAAAGTAATCTTGGAGCTGTTAGTAGCCAATCATCCCTTAGACTGCATGACTTGCCAGAAGATGGGGGATTGTTCTTTAGCAGAGTATGCTTATGACTATGGTGTAACCGGTGAAGTTTATCAAGGGGAGAAACGCAATCTTCCGATCGATAGTGGAAACCCTTTTATTTTAAGGGATCAGAATAAATGTATTCTGTGTGGAAAATGTATCAAAGCGTGTTCTGAAATTCAGGGAAAAAGCATTCTCGATTTCTCGCATCGTGGATTTGATACCCAAGTGGGTCCGGCCTTTAATTTACCCTATAATGAGTCCGATTGTGATTTCTGCGGTTCATGTGTCTCGGTCTGTCCGGTAGGGGCCTTGGTAGAGAAGCAAATGGTCGGTAAAGGACGTCCTTGGGAAGTATCGAAAGTCCAAACTACATGCCCATTCTGTGGCGTTGGATGTAACTTTGACCTGAATGTTAAAGATGGAAAAGTGATTGGGGTGACCTCCAATCCGGATGCCCCTGTTAATGGCAAAGCTCTTTGTGTCAAAGGTCGCTTTGGAATGGACATGATTTACAGTGATAATCGTGTCACAACTCCTCTGATCAGGAAAGATGGAGTACTAGTACCAGCAGAATGGGATGAGGCCTTAGATTTAATCGCCACGAAGTTAGGCGAGATTAAGAAGACCTATGGTCCTAACTCTATTGCTGCTTTGAGTTCTGCCCATTGCACTAACGAGGAAAATTATCTTATGCAAAAATTCATGCGCGCGGTAATCGGTACGAATAATATCGATCACTGCGCCAGGACTTGACACGCTCCCACTGTGGCCGGTCTGGCCACCTCATTTGGATCCGGAGCGATGACCAACTCCATTAATGAAATTCCAAACACCAAAGTAATGTTTGTAATTGGTTCAAACGCAACTGAGGCTCATCCAGTCATTGGAACGAAAATGAAGCAAGCGCTGGCTAAAGGTGCAAAATTAATTGTGGCCGATCCTCGGCGCATTGATCTTGCTGACCATTCAGATGTTTGGTTAAGACTTCGTCCGGGCACTGATATAGCTCTAATCAACGGGATTATGAACATTATTCTTGCGAACGGATGGGAAGATCGAGAGTTCATTGAAGAACGAACAGAAGGCTTTGAAAAAGTTCGTGAAGCCGTGCAAAAATATACACCCGAAGTAGTAAGTAAAGTAACGGGAGTTCCCGTGGAGAATCTCGTAGAGGCAGCTAAAATCTATGCTACTGCAGAACGAGCTCAAATCTTCTATACTTTAGGAATTACAGAGCACACCTGTGGTACAGATAACGTCATGAGCTTGGCGAACCTGGCCATGTTAACCGGTAATATCGGTAAAGAAAGTTCGGGAGTTAACCCAATGCGTGGACAAAACAATGTTCAGGGTGCCTGCGACATGGGTGCACTGCCTGACGTTTATCCCGGCTACCAAAAGGTCGCGAATCCAGAAGTACAGGCGAAATTCGAAGCCGCTTGGGGAGTTCCCTTAGACCCCAATCCAGGCTTTATGATTCCAGACATGTTTGAAGCAGCGGTTAGTAAAGATTTACGGGCTTTGTATGTCTTAGGAGAAGATCCAGTCATTACCGATGCTGATGCGAACCATGTGCGCAAAGGTCTGCAGGCCCTTGATTTCCTTGTAGTCCAAGAAATCTTTTTGTCCGAAACAGCTAAGTTGGCAGATGTTGTCTTACCTGGAGCTAGTTATGCTGAAAAGACAGGCACATTCTCGAACACTGAGCGGCGAGTGCAAATGGTTAATCAAGCAATTAAACCAATCGGCAATGCTAAGACAGATGGGGAGATCATTTGTGAATTAGCGACTCGTATGGGTTATCCCTTCGAATATCAATCTTCGGAAGAAGTTATGCAAGAGATTGCGAAGCTTACCCCACAATTTGCAGGGATCACCCATGAGCGCTTGGGCACACAAGGTTTGCAATGGCCGGTACCGCATGCTGAACATCCCGGGACGAAGTTCTTGCATGAGGGGAAATTCACCCGAGGCAAAGGACAGTTCGTGGCGATAGAGAATCAGTTGCCTGCTGAATTACCGGATGAGGATTATCCACTCTTACTCAGTACCGGACGAAAACTTTCCCATTACAATGTTTTCACACAACACTCTCCATCTCTGGAAATCCATTCTCCGGAAGAGTTGGCTGAAATTAACCCTTTGGACGCCAAACAACTCGGACTCGAAGACGGTGAACAAGTCAAAGTAGCTTCCCGTCGTGGCGAGCTGAAAACTAAAATTATGATTACGGAACGGGTGCCCGTGGGTATGGTCTTTATGACCCTTCACTATTTTGATTCACCGACTAACGTCTTGACCAATGGAGCCTATGATAAAGTCACCAAAACCTACGAGTATAAAGTGTGTGGCGTAAAGATTTCAAAAGTTTAATTAGTAGAAAAGGCCTTCCCAACGAGGAAGGCCTTTTTTTATCGCTAATTTATCTATTTGTCCATAATTCGGTTCATGAGACGCATTGAACACATTTCCCCACACATAGTGCAGCTATCCTGATGCTCGGGGGAGGACTCTTTACGATAGCGTTCGGGTTTTCCGCGATCCAGGGCTAGACCAAACATTGCTTCCCAATTTAAATCTTGTCTGGCTTGACTCATTTTTCTGTCCCATTCAGCCGCTCCGGGTATCCCTTTGGCGATATCCCCGGCATGTGCTGCGAGCTTGACTGCAACGATCCCTTCGCGCACGTCGTCCAGAGTGGGTAAACGAAGGTGTTCAGCCGGCGTCACATAGCAGAGGAAATCTGCTCCTGCTGAGGCGGCTAAAGCCCCACCGATGGCACTGGTGATGTGATCGTAACCAGGAGCAATGTCGGTGACTAATGGCCCCAAAATATAAAAAGGTGCACCGTGGCAAAGTTTTTTCGCCAACTGAACGTTAGTCACAACCTCGTGCAAGGGAACATGGCCAGGTCCTTCGATCATGACTTGAACGTTGCGTCTCCAAGCCCTTTGAGTCAATTCTCCCATTACAATTAATTCGGAAATTTGAGCTCCGTCTGTGGCATCGGCGATGCTTCCGGGCCGGCAAGCATCTCCCAAACTTATTGTGACATCATATTTTGTACAGATATCCAGAAGATCATCAAAGTACTCATAAAAAGGGTTTTCCTGCCCGGTCAATTCCATCCAGGCATATAGTAAAGACCCTCCCCGTGAAACGATGTTGGTAACTCGAGAAGTCTGACGAAAATGCTGGGCAGTCTCCTTATTGATGCCAGCGTGGATGGTAACAAAATCAACCCCGTCTCGAGCGTGCTGTTCAACCACGGCTAAAAATTCCTGGGGTGTGATGTCTTCTAATTTCTTATCTAAATAACCCAATGCGTCATACATAGGGACGGAGCCGATCATAGCTGGAGACATTTCGATGAGCCGGTGGCGAAATTCGATAGTTTTACCGTAATTGCTGAGGTCCATTATTGCTTCCGCTTTCATATCCAAAGCCATGCGAACTTTTGCCAGCTCACTTTCAAGGTTGGCACACTCCGGAGAGATGCCTAAATTAACATTAATTTTCGTCTTTAGCCCAAGACCAACGCCCTCCGGACTCAAAGATGTGTGATTATGGTTAGCGGGGATAACAATGCTGCCCGCCGTCACCCGAAGCCTAATTTCTTCAGAGGAAAGCCCCTCTTTATCTGCGACAGTGCGCATTTCCGTGGTGATTACTCCATTTTTAGCTCGTTCCATTTGTGTACTCATCTAATCACACTCTTTCTTAAATTTACTAATGGCTATGTTTTGAATGATATGTCTTTGAGCAACTGCAATACTGTATTTACAGGGTAACAGAACAGACTGTACTCCTTTCATCAGTTCTAAATACGTTTTTGCAGGGGATCTGTCTTAGTACCATTGGCAGAGGGGAAAATAAAAAAGTGAGAACTGCGGTAAGCAGTTCTCACTAATACTTCTAAATAAGTATAACGATTAGCTTCCCTCCGCTGGTATTAACCAGATCAGGTTCAAAGGGATTGAGTTTCCTCATCTCAGCCCCGAAGGGCACCCCTAGCAAAAAAGATATATTAAATTGTGAGTAACACCACTGGCAGGAATTACTCCTTGAGCCATTATATTACTAAAAGGATACAGGTGTAAATATAATAATATACAATTTCTTGAATTTCTCTCTCGGGAGAGTGGAGAGATTAATCCGCGTGACATAAAACTTTGAATATGGTACATTGAATGCAGATTTGTCGGCTTTAAATAAGTTGAGGAGTGAGAGTTTTTGAATCAAGAAGTAATTATGTATACCTTGCCCCTTTGCCCATACTGTGCACGCGCTAAGCGGTTTCTTTCAGGCAGAGGGATTTTGTTTATAGAAAAGAACATCCTATTACCTAAGCATCTAAAGGAGTTAAGAAATACGACGAAGGCGATCGGAGTTCCCGTAACTATTGTGGGGGAACGGATTCTGACTCGGTTCTCGTCCACTGAATACGAGGAGGTCTTTAGAAATTACTAAGCCACTGCAGGACTTGGGAAAACAACTTCCAAAATTAAATGCGACCGGAATTTTATTAGCGGGTGGAAAAAGCTCACGAATGAAAAAAGATAAGGCCTTTCTCGAAATGGATGGACAACCTCTGGTGGAACGGAGTTTAGAGGTTTTGCAAACCATATTTTCTGAGGTGATCATCAGCAGCAACAAACCTGAACTTTTTGAACGGTATGAAGTACCCATAATTAGGGATGAGCTTCTTGATCGAGGCCCTATAGAAGGGCTTTATCAGGGTTTGAAAACAGCGGCCTATGATAATGTTTTCTTTGTTGCCTGTGATATGCCGTTTTTAAAAACGGACCTTATTCGTTTTTTGGCAAAGTGGATTCCGGAGTATGATATCGTCGTTCCAAAAACTCACTCCGGCCTTCATCCTTTGCATGCCTTTTATCATCGCCGTTGCCTTCCCACAATAAAAAATAGTCTTGAGGCTGGTCGCCTCAAGATTATCGATCTCTTTCTGGTTTGTTCAGTAAAGTATGTGGAGGAAACGGAATTGGAGAGTTTTTCGGATTTAGCGAAGGTCTTCTATAACGTTAATACACCGGAAGATTGGACTGCTATCCGCAAACGATAATCAAGAACTTCAAACTGTCCTTAGTGGTCAGAGGATGATTCGTTCCGGACAGGTATAAATGTTTAACCGTTGTTCTCTGGCAAACCCAACTACAGTGATATTTAAAGCAGTCGCTTGAGAAAGGGCCATATCTGTTGGTGCCCCACGGGCGATGAGTATGGGTACTTTCATTTTGGCTACTTTAAGCAGGATTTCCGAGGAGACTCGACCACTGAAAAAAATCACATGGTTTTCGAGATTTAACTTAGTGCGAAAGGCTTCACCGCCGAGCTTATCAAAAACATTGTGCCTGCCAATATCATAACTTGTCAGGATTACATTCCCTTTATAACCAACTCCCCCGCTGTGTACCCCACCGGTCTCCTGAAAGAGTGGGAGATAAGATTGCAGAAACTTAGCATAATCATAGGCTTCTTGAAGTAAAATGCTATAGGTTGATGTAAGGGGTTTGACCATTAGAGCGTCATTGGCAAAACAAAAAGAAGCTCGGCTTTTACCGCAACAAGCGGAAACAAATCGTTTGCTCATGAGTTCTTTTTGTAAGACGCAGGGTTTACCTTCGACCCAAATCATATGGTCCGAGGGATCTTGGCGAATTTCGTATACGTCCTCTGGAACTCGAATGAACCCTTCATTGAATAAAAATCCAAGTGTAAGTTCCTCAGTTTGAGAAGGCGAGCACAATAGCGTAGCAATCTCCTCGCGGTTGTAGTGTACGGTTAGAGGAACCTCTCGGACTACTGTGTCTTCCACCCATTCTAGTGATGTCCCCTTAGCTTTAAGAATGGAATGGGCAATAGTTTGGTTTGGCATTGTTACCTCCTTGGACCTTACCTTTCTTATAGTGTACAATATTTTTGGAAAAACCTGAATCTTTTTTTTATAAAAAGGTAAATGTATATGTATTAATAAAAGGAATTCTCAAACTTATCGCGAATTATCTTCTAATAAGGTTAAAATTGAATAGTACGTGCTCCGAAGCTGGATTACCTAAAGCAGAGGCTATGGTGACCAGACTAGTGTCTTAAGACACTCGGGTATTACGGGAAACTGTGATATCTCCTGCTGGAAAGGAGTCTGTCGACAGGTGGAATATATTCCCCGGTTGTTTACAGACCGCGGGTTTTTTTGTGTTTCCAAATTTAATCTAAGAAAGAGGAGTCGCAATGCAAGATCAATTTCTTAGGCGAATTGACTATCTCAGAATTTCAGTCACTGATCGTTGTAATCTACGCTGTAAATATTGTATGCCGGTTGAAGGAATAGAGTGGATGCCCCATGACTTCATTCTTTCTTTCGAAGAAATACTAAGGTTGATGAAGATAAGTACTCAATTAGGTTTTAGGCGCTTTCGCATCACGGGGGGAGAACCTTTAGTTCGCAAAGATATCTTAGATTTTCTGCGTGAGGCGGCTCAACTTCCGGGGGTCGAGGATCTTATGCTTACAACTAATGGAATGTTACTTTCGGAAATGGCCTTTGATTTAAAAGCTGCGGGAGTACAGCGCGTTAATATCAGCTTGGATACTATGGATCGAACTCGTTTCTTCGAGAATACTCGGGGGGGTGATGCCTCGAAAGTGATACAAGGGATCTTTCGTTCTCTTGAGGCCGGATTAAATCCAGTTAAAATTAATGTCGTAGTTGTACGCGGGTTTAATACGGAAGAGTTGCCCAGCTTTCTAAAGCTGGCTAAGCAATATCCGCTCCATGTCCGATTTATTGAGCTCATGCCAATTGGCGTTAGTTCAGAGCATCGTAATGAATTTGTCTCAATTAAGGAAATGAAAGAACTTTTAGGCCTGAATGAAGATGACCTTCCAACCAAAGACATTCCCGGTGGAGGCCCGGCAGAGTATTTCCGGCCAAGTGGTTATAAGGGAAGTATCGGCTTTATTAGTGCCCTGAGTCGCCATTTTTGCGATACTTGTAATCGTGTGCGCTTAACAGCGGACGGTAAGCTAAGACCGTGTTTGCATAGCAAACATGAAGTTGATTTGCGTGAGGTCCTGCGGTCGGGCAGTTCAGACCAGGATATTCTGAATGTATTTGCTCAGGCAGTTTGGCATAAACCCGCAGAGCATCATATGAATAACGAAGCGTGGCAAGATACACGTGTAATGTCTCAGATTGGAGGGTAAGCAGTGGATTTAACACATTTTGATGAAGAAGGACGCGCTCGAATGGTAGATGTCAGTGACAAGGCTGAAACGGCGCGAGTTGCCGTTGCCCAGGGAAAAATACTGATGATGCCAGAAACCTTGGAAAGAATTCGCTCAGGTCTTATTGCCAAAGGAGATGTTTTGGCAGTGGCCCAAGTCGCAGGAATCATGGCGGCAAAGCAGACTTCACAGTTGATCCCTATGTGCCATCCCTTAGCAATAACCGGTGCCAAACTAAGCTTCAAATTGGTAGAACCCGGTGAGATAGACATCGAAGCTATCGTGAAAGTCCAGGGCAAAACTGGTGTGGAAATGGAAGCACTGACAGCGGTTAGTGTCGCTGCCTTGACCATCTACGATATGTGCAAAGCAATTGATAAGACTATGACGATTCGGGATATTTATCTAGTTGAAAAGTTGGGCGGGAAAAGTGGACATTTCGTACGTTAAATAATCTGGTATGAAAGAGAGGGCTTTATAATGGGGAAAATTATTGCGGTTTGTACAAGTGAGCGGAAAGGAATGCGCAAAAAGAATGTGGGTGAAGGAGTCTTAAGAGTCAACTTTGGCCTTGAAGGAGATGCCCATGGTGGAGATTGGCATCGTATGGTTAGCTTGCTTGCGATGGAAAGTATTAAGACGATGCAGGATAAAGGGTTGAAGGTAGGCCCAGGAGATTTTGCAGAGAATTTAACAACAGAAGGAATAGAATTGTTTACTTTGCCGATGGGAACAAAGCTAAAAATTGGTGCAACTAGTTTAGGGGAAGTTACCCAGATTGGCAAGGAGTGCCATACGAAATGCGCGATCTTCTATCAGGCTGGGGATTGTGTCATGCCAAAAGAAGGGATCTTTATTCGATTACTGGAAGGCGGAGCAGTTCGAGTTGGAGATAGTATTGAGGTGATTAGTTAATGCTTCGTGTGGGAGTAATTACTGCAAGTGACAAGGGGTCGCGTGGAGAAAGAGAAGATCTGTCAGGGCCTGCCTTGGCCAAACTTGTTCAAGAGATCGGCGGGGAGGTAGTGGAGTACGTAGTGCTCCCAGACGACCAAGCGACACTAGAAAAAACGATGTGTCTTTGGGCAGATGAGCTTAGCTTGGATTTGATCTTGACTACGGGGGGGACCGGATTTTCAATGCGGGATGTGACCCCAGAAGCAACGTTAGCTGTAGCAGATCGTATGGTCCCGGGTATAGCTGAGGTGATGCGTATGGAGAGCCTTAAAGTAACGCCAAAGGCTATGTTAAGCAGAGCAATTGCAGTCCTTAGAAAGCGGACATTGATTATTAATATGCCGGGCAGTCCTAAAGCGGTACGCGAGTGTTTCGCTGCAATTGCCCCTGCAATTCCTCATGGAATTCAAATTCTCAAAGGGGAAGCCAATGAATGTGCATCAACAGTTTAGCAACTTTAATCAGTCGTTAATTCGGAGTGATTTTATAACATAAACTATAATAATTCAAAAGTTGATTTAGTTGTAGCTCAAAAGGGATTGGCGATGTGCCAATCCCTTTTGAGTTATGGATACTAATTGCTATACTTTTGCAACTTTTGTCGTTGATTCTATCCCTTCTCGGTTTTCAGCAATCTGAATATAAATCACAACTCCAAGGATAATACACATTCCTGCCATATTGCTAAAATTCAGGGTTTGATTAAATACGAAATACCCTAAAATACTTGCCATAACTGGGTCAAGTGAATAGAAAATTTGCATATAGCTGGGCTCAATATATTTTAAGCCTTTTATATAGAAAGAATAACAGCCGATTTGAGGAATCAAGCCAAAACCTAAGATGACTAATAAGGCGTATCCATGGGTTTTACTGCTTATCTGAACGATTGAACTTACCACAGTCACAGGGGAAGTAGAAAATGATAGAATTATTACAGCGAATAAAGCAATATACATCAGAACGGCATTTTCATCCACTCCCTCTTCTAATAAGTATTTCTCTAGAGTCATCATTATTGACCAACTCAAGATAGTCATTAAAATCCAGAATAATCCGTAGTAGTTGAGGTGAAATCCTTGACTAAAAACATCCAGAACTAAACAAACTCCAAAGACAGTGATGATTGCAGCTCCAATTTTCCTTGTAGTAATCCTATGTTTAAAGACAATTCTTGAAATAATCATAATAACAAATACGTTACAGAAAATTAGAGTAGAGACAATTCCTACCGGGAAATAGCTTACAGATTTAACGAACGAAGTATTTGAGATCGCGGAGGTCATTCCTCCCAATAATATAAATACCAACAGCTTCGGTTTGATTTTGAAACCCGGTTTATTAGTAATAAGCAGCATGGTTGAAAAAAATATTAAGTTATAGGCCGGAGCTAAAATCGCAATGCTTTGTGCCCCCAGACCAAGGTCACTTAACAAAGTGCAGAAGGTACCATTAGTACCCCAAAAAATGCCCGAAAACATCGCATAGAAAAGTCCTAATCTTTTATTGCTTAAATAATTGGTTCTCAAACTTTTTCCTCCTGAACTTTATGCTAAAAATAGGACCTGAACTTCTTTGTAGTTCGTTACAGTCAGTAAATAGTCCTGTATTCCGAAATAATTATCTGCAATACTTGCATAAAGAGCCTGTAACGGCGGCTTGTCACGTCTGTCCATCTTATCACGTAGAATATAGAAGATTAGGGGGCTGTGAGGTGATCAATTTGAAAGCCATAGCATTTGTCGATTATGAGAATATTTGGACCAGTTTATTAGACCGAGGGTATGAATTATCGCCAGAACAGTTAGTTCGGTTTCTACAACTATATGCAGAGCGTAATAATATCTCTTTATTGGCTGTCTATCTCTATGCTAACTTTGACCGCGAGGAATTTTGGAGAACCCAAACAACCTTTGAGAAAACTAATGTTTTTACACGTCATGTCTATGGAAAGAATAACTATTCGAGCACAGAACTTCGGCGAAATGCGGCAGACCTAGAATTAATGCTCGAAGCTCAAGAAATATTGCTGACAAGAGCATCTACTTTTGATATGTATTTATTGCTAACAGGTGATGGAGACTTTCTTTCATTATTAAGAAAAGTACGAGCCTGGGGGAAAGACGTAAAGGTGATTGGGATAGCTGGAAGTGTTCATCATGCTTTGCAACCTTTTTGTGAGGAAGATGATCTTTTGCAGTGGATTCTCCTGGAAAAACATGATACGGAGTATCATCCAGAGCAGGATTTGGAACAAGGAATTCAGGTCCTTGGAACACTCCAGGTACGTTTGCCCTATGTCGCATCCACTAAGGCTAGAGCGGCATTGACAGAACTTCTGGGACGTTCGATCTCACAAGTAAAAGAGTTTATTCGGTATACTTTGAAAGAAGATATTTTGACAGAGAAAGAGCATCCCGATCTAAACTTGAAGATTGGTAAGACAAAAATATACCTTCTTAATCTAAAAAATCCTAAGGTTCAGAAGGCATTGGGGAGCCTATATGAGGAAGTATCCCAGCGGCAATTAAAATTAACTTTAGAGTAAAATTATGCATAGAAGGGTCTAAATCTGGCAATTATAGTGGTTAGACGATATGGAGATGCGCAGGGGGAGAGGGGTTAAGCAAATTTAAAATATCTAGAGCGTGAAACAAGAAGCAATTGGATGATTTTCAAAGTAAATAACGTTTAAACCCAAATTTTTGGGGATTTAGGGGGGTTGCTTTCCCGCAGCCCCTTGCATATTATTATAGATATATTGTTAGCACTCAATAGAGTCGAGTGCTAACAAATATTAAATAAAAACATAGGAGGGACTTTTCTTCATGAACATTAAACCTCTCGCAGATCGGGTAATCATTAAAGCACTCCCGATGGAAGAAAAAACAAAGAGCGGTATTATTATGCCAGATACTGCTAAGGAAAAACCACAAGAAGGCGAAGTAGTCGCTGTAGGACCTGGTAAAATGGAAAAAGGTCAACGCATTGCTTTAGATGTTAAAGCCGGTGATCGTGTAATTTATTCCAAATATGCAGGAACCGAAGTTAAGTATGATGGTGAGGAATACTTAATTCTGAAAGAAACCGATATTTTAGCCATTATTGGCTAGTACTATAAGAATTATTTTTAAGGAGTGAATATACGTTGGCTAAACAAATTATTTTCAACCAAGACGCACGTCACGCTTTAGAACGCGGTGTCAATGCCCTCGCTGAAGCTGTTCGCGTTACCCTGGGACCTAAGGGTCGTAATGTAGTTCTCGATAAGAAATTTGGATCTCCTCTAATCACGAACGACGGAGTTACGATCGCTCGTGATATCGAATTAGAAGATCCATTTGAAAATATGGGAGCTCAACTGGTTAAAGAAGTTGCTACCAAAACTAACGATGTAGCTGGAGACGGTACGACAACTGCTACTGTTTTAGCACAAGCAATTATTCGCGAAGGGCTTAAGAATGTCGCAGCGGGTGCCAATCCTATGGGCATCAAACGTGGAATTGAGCAAGCTGTGGAAGTTGTAGTTGCAGACATTAAAGCAAATGCCAAACTTGTTGAAACTAGTGAAGCTATTGCTCAAGTCGCATCAATTTCTGCTAGCGATAAGAACATCGGTGATCTGATTGCACAAGCTATGGAAAAAGTCGGCAAAGATGGCGTCATAACAGTTGAGGAAGCCAAAGGTATGACCACCGAACTTGAAGTGGTTGAAGGAATGCAATTTGACCGCGGCTATATTTCCGCTTATATGATCACGGATACAGAAAAAATGGAAGCTGTACTTAATGATCCTTATATCCTAATTACCGACAAGAAGATTAGTGCGATTCAGGACGTTTTACCGGTATTAGAGAAAGTTGTACAAGCTGGTCGTCAACTGATGATTATTGCTGAAGACATCGACGGAGAAGCTCTTGCTACTCTCGTAGTCAATAAACTTCGCGGAACCTTTGTCTGCGTTGGAGTTAAAGCTCCTGGCTTTGGTGATCGTCGCAAAGCTATGCTCGAAGATATTGCGGTACTTACAGGTGGAACAGTAATTACCGAAGATCTAGGACTTAAGCTGGAAAACACCACAGTTGAAATGCTCGGACGTGCTCGCCAAGTTCGTGTAACAAAAGAGGAAACCACTCTGGTTGAAGGGTCTGGTAACTCTGAAGACATTAAAAAGCGGGTTGAAGCCCTCAAACGTCAGATTGATGAAACCACTTCTGACTTTGATCGTGAAAAACTCCAAGAGCGTTTGGCAAAATTAGCAGGTGGGGTTGCAGTTATCCAGGTAGGTGCAGCAACCGAAACTGAAATGAAGGAGAAGAAACTCCGCATTGAAGATGCTTTAGCTGCTACTCGTGCTGCTGTTGAAGAGGGTATCGTCTCTGGTGGAGGCACAACTCTCATTGATGCTATCCAAGCTTTAGATTCACTTAAATTAACGGGTGACGAGGCAACAGGTGTAAATATTATTCGCCGTGCTCTCGAAGAGCCACTTCGTCAAATCGCTAACAATGCTGGGCATGAAGGCTCCGTTGTGGTTGGCAAAGTTCGTGAATCCGGCAAACGAGGAATTGGCTTCAATGCGGTAACTGAAATCTATGAAGATATGATTGCTGCTGGTATTGTTGATCCAGCTAAAGTTACGCGTTCGGCTCTGCAAAATGCAGGCTCTATCGCTGCTATGCTTCTTACCACGGAATGCTTAGTTTCTGACCAGCCTTCAAAAGATGGCGGAGCAGGCGCTATGGCTGGCATGGGCGGAATGGGCGGCATGGGTGGAATGGGCGGCATGATGTAAAAAGAGCCTGAAAGTCTTGTGGACCAAGGGTTACAGGACCCAAAGGCTGGCGGTCATACCACTTTTTTGCTATAACTTATAAAAAATTTTTACGGAGTCCTCTCATGAGTTAACTGAACTTGCGAGAGGACTCTTTCTTAATGGGCTTGGTAACCTATTTATTTTTGGCGAGACAGGGTTCCCCTTATTTCTCAGTGGCCTGAATGGGCGTGGTGGGAGTTTAGCGAAGCACAGTTGTTGCGGAAATGGTACAAAGGAATATAAGCTATTACCTTGTTATGTAAAAACCCGCTGCAATTGAGCGGGTTTTTACATAACAAGGTTAAATTCTCTCCGGCGTAGTATTAAAGCAATACGAACATTTCGGACAAGTTACTTGGAGTGTTCCTTTATTAATAGGAACCCGCATCTTGGCTTGGCATTTCTCGCATTCTATGACCCGATGATCGACTAGCTGTAGAATCCGCGCCTGATCAAAGCCGACAACCAATTCATCACCAATCAGAAAAGAAGGAACTCCGCTGACGTTTCTACGGATTAACTCTGAGCGGGCTTGTTCATCACGGTTGATATCCTTTTCCACAAAATGAATCTTATGCTGCGAAAGAAACTTCTTCGCTGTAAAACAATGCGGTCAGGTTTGTGTGGTGAATATGATGACGTTCTTCATAGCAACTTACTCCTTCCCCATATGCGTATGCTCAACTGAATTCTTATTTGCTTTACACGGTTTTTCCCAGGCAAACCGCTCTAAAACCCGAAGGCCGTGTAGATCCATAGTACTGTAGTGCATGCAGTAAACCGTTGGATCATCTTAGACTTTGGTAGCGTAAACGCATCTGCTTTTCCTTTTGGCTGATAATGCTTAAAGAGAGAATTTCTCTTCACATTCCTGACAAAGCAGATCAAAACTTGGCATGATGGTTCGCCACTACCAAAAAAAGCCTATACCCCTTGTGGGTATATTAAAATTATAAATTGAGTTATCTTGTTTGTCAATCGGCAGTTGGCGCTAACTTGCATCATAGATTCTTTGTATTATGATGATGTGTTGCTATATAGTTCTTGATATGTAATTTTAGCAGACTTAATCTGTCGGTCAGCTTTACCACATTGAGGACTTAACAAAGAACAGTTTTTATGACAGGCTGTACAATGCATATCTCCAAGATAGTCTGTAAGACTCATTGTGTCTCCAACATCAGTGGTAGTTTCCGTATAGACCTGAATATCTGTACTATTTTCTCTTCCTGTTAAAATTGAGGTCGTTTGAGATGAACTAGCTATCTGTGTAGCATATTGGGTAGACTGGCTGTTCACATTGTTCGTCGCGATGGAAATAACTCTGGAATATAAGACAATGACAACCGCGGCAATTGTCCCAAGACGGAGGAATGTTTCTCTGGCATTGCTCGTTCTAAGATTCGCTAATATTCTACGCACTGATTCCATAAGATAGTGCCCGTGCAAGACAATATGAAGTCCGAAGAGTCCTAAACCGAGATAGGCCGACCATGTATGGACCAACACCAATAGTTTACTGCCCAGTGAGGATCCCAGTGATGGAAAAACTACTTGTGAAACGAGTATACCAGTAATGGTTATAGTAGCTATAGTCAGGAACATTGTCACATTTAAAGCATATCTCAGCTTGGCCGATGTCTTTAATTTTCGATTGAATAGGTTCTTTGTGACGTTTTTAACCCATGACCAGTTCAATAGAACATGGCTTGCAAAGAGGGCGAAGATGGATAAGCCTACAATTTCATGGAACACAAGTCCAGTTTCATGCGCAAAAATCAAGGTAACAAACAGGATCGCCATGACAATATCTAACATTATTTTGGTAAGTGATTTGTCGTTCATATGTTCTAGCGCCTTCTTTCTGCAAATCATTAATTATTTTCAAATTGGTATAGTAATGCACGTGTATCTTTACTAATGTTTCCTCCTTCAATCCTCAGTTTCTTTATGTGGTTTTGTACGTCAACATCATTATGAAATACAAGTCTGAAATGAAGCTGATGTTCCGCTGAAAGTTTGCTTAATGACAAACAAGCATGGAATGTATTGTAATTCTTTTCTCTCTGGAAAAGTATTTTGGAAACGTGATTATTAGTTTTTTCACGGGTGTTTCGATGGAATAGGTCAAGCTAAGTACACATATAAGTAGGGTAAGAACTCCGCCAGGGGGGCATGAAATGAAGAAAAGAGGATTATGGTTACTCATCGGAATCAGCATCGTGCTGATGGGGGTATTTCTAGGTCGCTATTTTTGGCAGCCAGAGCCCATTAATTTAGTCACGCACGGCTTAGAACGACTGAACGCAGCGACCTCTTTTCGCTACAGTTTAACCCAGCATCAATGGGTTGAGGGAAAAGATCGCGTACTCACTCAGATTCTAGGAGAAAAGGATGGTGGAAACACTCGAATCTTGGGTCAGCTGGTTGGGAGCGAAGTAGAGATGATCAAAATCGGAGATTCTACGTACAGCAAAGACCCTTTTAGTAAGAAGTGGATTCGGTTTGCGAACGCTCCAGCAGCCCAGGAAGTCTTTCTGGCGGAGCTCAATCCCTTATCTTCGCTTCAAATGAAAGAGCTAGGAGAGGTGATGCTTAGCGGTCAAGAGAAAGTTAATGGTGAAAAAGTATGGGTATGTCAGTTAAAACCTAGTGTACAGAATCAAATGATGGAGGTATTTTGGACAGATTTCCAGTATACGCTTTATATTCGAAAGTCAGATAAGACACTTGTTAAAGCGTCTATTGAAGCGAAAAATAAAGCTAAGTCCGACCCCATGACGATGACACTCGAGTTTAAAGATATTGGTAAGAAAATAGATATTCAGGCACCTGACATCTAAAAGGACAGTTCTATGGTTGAAGAGCAAGCGGTTTACCCAGTTTGGGCATACTGCTTGCATATTTTTTGTACTAGTTCAGGTGAGGGGACACTTGGACATCGCCTGCAAGCGTGGTATTGGCCACTTTTCTAAAATAAATTGCTATTAAGTCATAAAGTGTTTGCACAATGGACAAGCCTCTGGTATAGTTTTGGCATGAGTTTTCTAGAAACGCAGTTTTATAGTATAGTGGAGGTGCCCTGAATGGAAGAATATATTGCAAAGGTGTTAATATCACGAGAAGAATTGAGTAAACGCGTAGCTGAACTGGGCGCAGAAATTACTAGAGATTATGAAGGAAAGAATCTTTTGGTCCTCGGGATCTTAAAGGGTGCCGTACCTTTTATGTCAGACTTAATTCGAGAGATCAAATTGCCGCTAGCTTATGATTTTATGGCATTATCGAGCTATGGTGCATCTACTCAATCATCTGGGGTAGTGAGGATTCTCAAGGATTTAGAGCGCAGTGTCGATGATGTCCATATTTTAATTACTGAAGATATTGTTGATACGGGATTGACATTGAAGTATTTAAAAGCAAATCTGAAAGCGCGGAATCCTTTAAGTGTAAAAGTAGTAACGCTTCTCGATAAAGCCGCACGTCGACAGGCAGATGTCTTTCCGGATTATAATGGATTTTCGATTCCAGATGAATTTGTTGTAGGGTATGGTTTGGATTTTAATGAGGAATATCGTAATTTACCTTATATTGGTGTTTTGAAACAGGAAGCCTATAAATTTATTTAATTAATATGGAATGGTGATGAATGAAGTGACACAGGAAGTCGTTTTGGTTTTAGATTTTGGGGGACAGTACAATCAACTTATTGCTCGCCGTGTACGTGAGGCGCATGTGTATTCTGAAATGATTTCCTATAAAACATCGATTGAGGAAATTAAAGCTCGTCAGCCAAAGGGGATTATCCTCTCTGGCGGTCCGGCAAGTGTCAATCAACCGAACGCTCCTAAAGTAGATCCCGAAATCTATGCTTTGGGGATTCCCATACTTGGGATTTGCTATGGAATGCAGTTAATGACCGTACAATTAGGTGGAAGCGTCGTCCATCCTGTAGCCAGCGAGTATGGAAAAGCGATGCTTACTATTGATAAGGCAACTGATTTATGGCATGGATTAGGTGGAGAACGTCCGTGTTGGATGAGCCACGGTGATTCTGTTCAAACATTGCCTGAGGGCTTTATAGTTGCTGCCCATACCAGTCATACTCCAGTTGCAGCCATGATGAACGAAAAATGTCACTTCTATGGCGTTCAGTTTCATCCTGAAGTTAGGCATACCCCAGATGGGCAAGCGATGCTAGAGAAGTTTCTCTTCGACATTTGTAAATGTGTTGGGGACTGGACGATGGAGTCCTTCATTGAGTTACAAGTTGCTGAGATACGGGCCAAGGTTGGAAGTGGGCGTGTTCTCTGTGCTCTGAGCGGTGGAGTAGACTCCTCAGTTGCTGCTGCCTTAGTACATCGTGCAGTCGGGGATCAATTGACCTGTGTTTTTGTCGACCATGGCTTTATGCGTAAAAATGAGGCAGAACAGGTTAAAAAGGTTTTTACAGAGCAGTTTCAACTTAACTTGGTTTTTGTAGATGCCAGAGAGCGTTTTATGGAAAAGCTTGAAGGGGTTTCCGATCCTGAAACTAAGCGTAAAGCTATTGGCAATGAGTTTATCCGTGTTTTTGAAGTAGAGGCGTCGAAGTTAGGCCAAGTAGATTTCTTGGTTCAGGGAACGCTTTATCCGGACATTGTGGAAAGCGGGACAGAAACCGCAGAAACTATTAAGAGTCATCATAATGTTGGTGGTTTGCCGGAGGACATGCAATTTGAACTTATTGAGCCTTTGCGTATGCTCTTTAAAGACGAAGTACGCGAATTAGGAACTGAACTGGGCATGAGTGAGGAGATTGTCTGGCGTCAACCTTTCCCTGGACCAGGTCTGGCAATCCGCATTCTTGGAGAACTGACCCGTGAGAAGTTAGATATTTTACGGGAAGCGGATGCAATCATTTTAGAAGAGATTCGCCGTTCTGGAATGTATCGTGAATTGTGGCAAAGTTTTGCTGTACTCCCTTCCATCAAAAGCGTCGGTGTTATGGGAGATGGTCGAACCTATGAATATCCCATTATCCTGAGAGCTGTCACCAGCGAGGATGCTATGACAGCAGATTGGGCTAGACTCCCTTATGATCTGCTTCATAACATATCTTCTAGGATTGTGAACGAGGTACAAGGCGTCAATCGTGTCGTTTATGATATTACCTCGAAACCTCCTGGGACGATTGAGTGGGAATAGGGTAAAAGAGGTGTAAATACAGGGGTTGCAAGGGTTTAAGAGGTGTTTGAGTATTTGGCGGGCGTTTATGAATTCTACTCCTTTTTGGGGTAATCATAGACGCCTGTTTTGTGTTCTTTTTTCGCTCATTGTGATTTCTCTAAAAAGAGGAATTGGGTTGTAGTGGCAAGTTAAAGCATCAGTTTCAGACCAAGGGAGCAAAATAAGTTTGATAAGAGAATAGATGTGACATAAATATTAACCTTCAAAAAGGAGAGGGGGAGTTTGAAAGAGGGGGGAACGCTATAGTGGATACGGGTCTGTTAGCCAGCATTCAACATGAAATTCCTCTACTTTGCATTTCGACAGCCAATAAAGTTTAAATAATATTACAGCACATATAAACCTGGAATTTTTGAGGAAAAAATACCATATTACGACAAATGACTACCTATTAATGGGAAATTTATTCTTGCCATTTCATCAGAAAAGCAATAAAATCTTCTTGAGAGATCACATTTCAGGAGGAATCCATGTGGAAAAGAAACTTTTGAAAAGAATTGAGGTATTACGGAAGAGACTCAATAAATTTGCGCTTACTCGAAACCTTGTTGATAGCGAAGTGGTTGAAGTTAGTCAGCAATTAGACAATTTACTTAATCAATACCAAAAGGTTAGCACTTACAAACAGTTAAGCTTTTGGTAAAAGAGGAATATATTATAGAGACACCACAAGAAGGGCTTCTTGCAGGTGTCTCTATCTTTTTTAAACTGTTTTACCACTAATCTTGTTACGGCGTATTGCTTTTATAATTTCGTTGATCACTAAAGGCATAACAGACAGTAGTAGAACAAAGGCCCAGTCCCTTATAGTCAAAGGATAGACTTTAAATACTGAAGCTAATGAAGGTACTGTAATTACAATCACTTGGAGCAAAATCCCGAGTAATATTGAATAGACTAAGTTTTTATTGGTAAAGACACCAAGCTGGAAAATCGATTTATCAGGATGCCTCATATTCAAAGAATGAAACAGTTGAGAGATACTCAAGACCACGAAGGCCATTGTCTGAGCATGCATTAAGGAATCAGGATATAGATTGTTTCCTATTACAAAAGCCGTTAAAGTTAAAAACCCGATTAAAGCACCATTTAAAATCAGCCTTAGACCAGCGCCTTCGGCAAAAAGTGTGGCTTTTGGATCACGGGGTTTTTTATCCATGACTGTGGGATCTCCAGAATCGACACCTAAGGAAAGAGCAGGGAGAGTGTCAGTGACTAGATTGACCCATAAAATATGGATGGGTCTAAGAGGGGAAGCCCAGCCTAATAGAATCGCCAGGAAGAGAGCAACTACTTCTCCTAAATTACAAGATAGTAAAAAGATAATTGATTTTTTTATGTTGTTAAAGATATTACGGCCTTCCTTAATCGCCGAGACAATAGTTGAGAAGTTGTCATCAGTTAGAACAATATCTGCAGCGCCTTTGGCAACATCGGTTCCGGTGATTCCCATGGCCACTCCAATATCTGCAGCTTTCAACGAGGGTGCATCGTTTACTCCGTCCCCAGTCATAGAAACGATGTTTCCCCTAGATCTAATCGCTTTTACAATTGTAACTTTATGTTCTGGAGATACTCGAGCAAAAACTGATAAACCCTCGATTTTATCATTTAACTGATCTTGGGTCAGTTTATCTAGTTCCGAACCTGAGATAACTTCCTCGATATTATTAGAAATACCTAGTTCATTGGCTATGGCGAAGGCTGTATTTTTATGATCTCCTGTAATCATAACAGTTTTTATGCCAGCTTTTTTACAAAGCGCTATAGAGTCTTTGACTTCTAGTCTGGGAGGATCAATCATTCCGACAAGGCCAATAAATGTTAGGTTCTCTTCTATTATCCTACCTTCCTTCGAGGGATCAGCGGCAAGTGACTTATAAGCAGCGCCTAAGACTCTTAAAGCATCATCGGACATTTTGTTTGAGGCTTCAATTATTTTATTCTTAAGTTCTTCGGTTAAAGTTACTGTTTCTCCATTTATGTAAGCGTCAGTTGAGATTTTCAGTAAACTGTCTAAGGCACCTTTGGTGAAGACTATGAATTGATTATTATAGTTATGAACTGTCGTCATTAATTTACGATCCGAATCAAACGGAATTTCATGAACTCTGGGATAGGTTTTCTGCAACAAGTCATTAGAGAGGTCAAATCTTTTGCCGGCTTCTAAGAGGGCAATCTCTGTAGGATCTCCAGTTTTGGCGGTTTCTGAGTAAGTAGAATCATTGCACAAGACTAGATTTTCCAGAAGGAGTCTATGAGCCTCTTTATTTAAGTCAATTGAAGTTATTTCTTCTTGTTCATCGTTAGCAAAGAAGTGGGTAACCGTCATTTTATTTTGAGTAAGAGTTCCGGTTTTGTCAGAGCAAATAACTGAAACTGATCCTAATGTTTCTACTGCAGGGAGTTTTCTAACAATCGCATGTTCTTTGATCAGCCGTTGTACACCCATGGCCAAGACTATAGTGACGATAGCAGGTAACCCTTCAGGAATTGCTGCGACAGCTAAACTAAGAGCAATTAAAAACATTTCATAAAGATCTCGGTCTTGAAGCACCCCTATTAAAAACATGAGGGCACAAATTCCTATGGCTGCAAAGCCCAAGATTTTGCCTAACTCTTCAATCTTTTTTTGAAGAGGAGTTTGCTCATCAGTCGATTCTTCGAGCATGGTGGCAATTTTCCCGATTTGAGTATCCATACCTGTGGCAACAGCGATACCTACTCCACGTCCATAGGTTGCTAAGGTAGACATAAATGCCATGTTTTTCTGATCCCCAAGAGGGGTATCCTCAGCTTCAATAATTAAATTTGCCTGTTTATCAGATGGAACCGATTCGCCGGTAAGGGCCGATTCTTCAATCTGCAGATTGGCTGTTTCTATAAGACGAAGGTCACAGGGAATGTATCTTCCTGCATCGATTATCACTAAATCTCCAGAGACTACTTCTTGAGAAGGAATTTCTTTCGATTCTCCGTCTCTTTTAACTAATGACTTTGGCGTTGAAAGTTTTTTCAAGGCATCGAGGGCTTTTTCTGCCTTAGATTCTTGAATGACACCTACGATAGCATTTATAAGAATCACAATTCCGATGATAACAGCATCGCTGATTTCTCCGATAAAACCCGAAATAAGTGCCGCACCAATTAAAATGTAGATCATGATATTGTTCAATTGAGACAGGAAAATACTAAATAAAGTTTTTGGTTTTTTAGATGTTAACTCATTTAAACCGTGCTTTTCACGTCGCTGGAGCACTTCATTTTCTGATAAACCGGTGGTTAGATTTACTTTGAATTCCTCTAGCACGGCTTCGGTACTCTTATTGAACCACATATTAATCACCTCATGATTAAGTATTCACAGAATGTACAAAAAAAGACCTAGATTTTATACTATTCATTAACTTTCACTAGTATTCGAAAAGAAGCTCGTCTCTTTTTAAAAGTTGGATGTATCGAGCCAAGCTTTGGCATGATTCTTGTTTAAAGCGGCCATAATTCGCGCAATATACTTTGAAATGCAGTTAGAAAAAAATGAGTTGAAACTTGTATGTGCGTTTATCTCTTGGAGGTATTATAATATACAAGTGGTAGAGGAGGTGTAAGATGAACTATATAGTATTTGATCTGGAATTTAATATGTTCTTTAAATTCAAAGAAGGGGATTATGCGAATCCCGCTTTAAAAAGTGAAATCATCCAGATCGGAGCGGTCAAACTAAACGAAAATTTAGAGACTATTAGTGAGTTTAATTCAATCATTAGGCCTGTTATTTATAAGAGAATCAATCCCTATGTTAAGAAAAAAACAAATATCAGTTCAGGTATGGTTGTTAAAGGGAAATCTTTTGGTGAAGCAATTAAAAGCTTTAGTTCTTGGCTTGGAAAGGATTCAGTTTTATGCTCTTGGGGGCAGGACGATATTTTGGGGTTAAGGGATAATTGTTTGTTTTTTGGTTTTGATTCACTGTCATTTGACAAATACATAAATATTCAACAAATCTATATGAAACATGGGGGCCTTTCAAAGCAACCAAGTCTGGAAAGTGCTGTAGAAGGCCTAGAAATTGAAAAAACATCTCCTTTTCATGATGCATTAAGTGATGCATTTTATACTGCGGAGATTTTCAAAGGAGTATTTAATTTATCTCGCAATCTAATCATTAATTGGGAAAAAGTGCAGAGAGAAAACGAGGAAAAGATTAGGGAACTGAAATCCTTATTAGATAAAGTGAGTATATTTTGTCCACAATGTGACGAAGCTCTGAAAAAGACTAGAGAAGTGACTAAAGCAAAAAAATATTTTGCTCATGGTTACTGTGATAAGTGTAACCTCCCTATAAGACACATTTCAAGAATCACTCATAACGGTGATGGGGAGTATAGTATTCTTTCTAAGAATTCAATTTATAAAACGGAAGAAGCATCAGAGTAGGGCTATCTTTATAGTGATAAAATTTTTCGGAATACTTTCAAGGTTACAATAATGAGAACAACAGGGAACTAAAAAACCTTGTAAAATATCCATTTATTGTTTATAATGTGTTTGGAAAATTCAATAACTACAGGTGCCTCATTGTGAGGAGAATAGGGAAGTCGGTGTAAGTCCGGCGCGGTCCCGCCACTGTAAACGGGAAGCAAGAAGCATATTACCACGGGTTAGTTCCCGGAAGGTGCTTCGAAGTGTTGATCCGTAAGCCAGGAGACCTGCCTTGTAGTTAAGCCAAGCCTACCTTGTCGAAGAACCAAGAGTAGTGTGGATGAGATTATGGAAAAGTCTCTAGTCACTTTGTGATTAGAGACTTTTTTTATTTATTTTCACTACAGATTGTTCTTTTCAAGGAATGAGTCAACCTAGAAAGGAGAGATTGTAAGTTTTGACGTTAATGGAAATGGCCCAAAAGGGTCAGGAAACCCCGTTGTTTACCTTTGTAGCCCGCAACGAACAAATGAATGTCCAACTACTTATGGAACGGGTTGCTGCCGGACGAATTGTTATTCCCTATAACGGTCATCACAAGCCCCAAATGCCTCAAGGGTTTGGGCTGGGCCTAAGTACCAAGGTTAGTGCAAGTATTGGCTTGGCCGCAGACGAGGATAGTCTAACGGATGAACTATTTAAAGTGGATGAGGCCATCAGGGCAGGAACTAATGCCATCATGGATTTGAGTACAGCGGGAAATATGGACGAAGCAAGGCGGACAATTATAAAAAGAGTACCGTTACCTTTAGGTACACTACCGGTGTATCAGGCTTTTGCTGAGGCTGTATGTACTAAGGGTTCAGCTTTAGCACTTGAGCCAGAAGACTTTTTTAAGGTTATGGAACGCCAAGCTGCCGATGGAGTTGATTTTATGGCCTTACACAGCGCCCTGCACTCTGGTTTATTTAAAACGGCCAAGGCAGATCAGCGAGTTCTGAATCTAGTTAGTCGAGGTGGGTCCTTGTTGATGGGCTGGATGCTCTATCATGGTAAGGACAACTTTTTGTATACCATGTTCGACCGCATCCTTGAAATCGCCCAAAAATACGAAGTTACTTTAAGTTTAGCTGATGCAATGAGACCGGGTGCAGGAGCTGATTCATTATGTCGTTCTCAAGCTGAAGAGCTCGTCGTTTTGGGCGAGCTGGTAAAGCGCAGCAGACAAGCGGGGGTTCAAATCATGATTAAGGGACCTGGTCACACTCCACCTAATCAAATTGCGACAACTGTTAAATTGGAAAAACAAGTATGTCAAGGTGCTCCGTATTTTGTCTTCGGACCGGTATCGACGGATGTAGCCCCAGGATATGACGAAATTACGGCTGCTATCGGAGGAGCGATGGCTGGTGCTGCTGGAGCGGATATTCTTTGCTATGTTACACCCGCAGAACATATAGGTTATCCCGATGCGCAGGATGTCTATCGGGGAGTAGTGGCTGCACGTATTGCTGCTCATGTGGCTGATCTGGCAAAAGGGTACCCAGGAGCAGTAAATTGGGACCTTGAAATGAGTCAAGCACGTCGGGAGCAGAATATAGAAGCCCAGAAAACGTTAGCCTTAGATCGAGAAAGGCTTACGGATTTCCAATTGAGCGAAAAACCTTTCTGCAAAAAATGTAAAAACGGTTGTGCCATGGCTGTAGCAGGTGAGTTCTTTCAAGAACTGCCGTGGGAGTGCTGACAAAAGTCAGTTGTCAGAGGCCGGTGGTCAGATTGTAAATTTATTTCAATAGAAGATGAAGTTTCCGTCATGGCTAAATTAAAAGCTTAATTAAGAAATGGAGAGATTAGAATGACACAATTAATTAAAGCGAGACAAGGAATTATTACGCCTGAGGTAGAGAGATTAGCAAAGGTAGAAGGGCTTAGGGTAGAAGAGTTATGTGAGAAGGTTGCTCAAGGTCGGGCAGTGATCTTAAAGAACAAACAACGTAAGAACTCAGTTGCAATCGCCATAGGGGAAGGACTCCGTACTAAAGTAAATGCTAATATCGGGACGTCACCGGACTGTGTGGATTTTTCCGATGAGCTGCATAAAATAAAGGTTGCCGTTACGGCTGGAGCGGATTCCATTATGGAACTAAGTATTGGCGGAGATGTGGATGCTTTCCACCGTCAGGTGCTGGATACTTTTACATTACCTGTCGGCTCTGTCCCCACCTACCAAACAGGCATGGAAAGTATTGCTAAGCATGGAAGCGTTGTCGGTATGACGGCTGAGGATATGTTCGAAATGATTGTACGTCAGGCAGAACGTGGAATTGATTTTATGGCAATTCATGCTGCTTTAAACATGTCTATCGTTGAAAGGTTAAAAAATCAAGGGCGAATCACAGATATTGTTAGTCGCGGCGGAGCCTTTTTAACGGGTTGGATGTTTCACCATGAGCAAGAGAATCCACTCTACACACAATTTGATCGCGTACTAGAGATTTGTAAAAAATATGATGTAACTCTAAGTGTTGGAGATGCAATCCGACCTGGTTGTATCGAAGATTCTCTGGACCGGGCCCAGGTCCAAGGGTTGATTGTGGCTGGGGAATTGGTACAACGGGCTCTGGCGGCTGGAGTCCAAGTGATGGTAGAAGGTCCAGGCCATGTACCTGTGGATCAGATCCCCGCAACGATCTTGCTCCAAAAACAACTTTGCCATCATGTTCCTTACTATATACTTGGCAATTTGGTCACGGATATTGCACCGGGCTATGACCATATCACTGGAGCCATCGGAGCTACAGCGGCTGCTATGGCAGGGGCAAACTTCATTTGCTATGTTACACCAGCTGAACATCTGCGCTTACCAACCGCTGAAGACGTTCATGCAGGAGTAATTGCTACACGCATTGCCACTCATGCTGCAGATATTGTTAATGGTGTTAAGGGTGCGCGGGAATGGGACTTAGCCATGGCTCATGCTCGTAAAGCCTTAGATTGGAACAAACAAATCGAATTATCAATCGATCCACCAACAGCTCGACGGATTCGAGGAGAGCGTAATGAGGAGGGAGCAGAAGCTTGTTCGATGTGCGGTGGTTTCTGTGCTATGAAATTAGTTGGGGAACACTTAGGGAAAACGGGAGGAACTTGCTAGCAGTATAAGCAAACATAATTAATTTTTAAAAATGCGTAGCAAGGTGGAGATGCTACTGATGTATTTAGGCTGAGCTGCAGCTTTTCTAGAAATCCCGAGGGGAGGTAATAAAGATGGGACTAGCACATTTTCTTCGATATAATCCCCATGAAGTAGGGTCTCAGTATTTGGAAGACTTGGCAACTGGGTACTGGTTTTCCGAGGTGTTATTTACAGGTGTTGAACTGGACGTCTTTACGTTTTTGGAGTGTAGAGGTATGACGACTCATGAAATTGCTGGAGCACTGGATATGCCGCCTATTGGTTGGGGGTGATTTCTTCAAGCCCTTTGTGTTATAGGACTCGTAGTTTATGATTCAGGTCGTTATTATAATACCAAACTTGCGAGCGCTATCTTGTCCCAGGTAAATCTAAATTTGTTTGAACGGGCTGGGTGTGAATGTTTTTCCTTCTCCCCTGATGGTTTGTGTCAAGAATTATGGATGTCTTAGGCAAAAACCTTAGTGAGGATGATCATATAACCTTCGTAAGTAAAATCAATGATTTGAAAAAAACTAAGATAAGGGCCGTAACGAAACTTTAGTTTCGTTACGGCCCTCTGATATTTACAAAGATCTTACAAATTAGATGTCTTTCTATATTTGGAGGGGGTGATCCCAATTCTTCGTTTAAAAACATGATCTTGATCTATCGGACACTAGTCGAACGTTTACTTAGGAATTTAAATTAATGTTCGATTTTCTATTGACCTTATTGATACCTTCTTGTAAAATAAACTTATGAAAATTTCATACGTGTTCATATAACCGCGGAGATATGGTCCGCAAGTTTCTACCAGGCCGCCGTAAATGGTCTGACTATGAGCGAAAGTGTACCTAGGGCAAATGTATTTGTATTATTTCTTTGTCCGAGTGGTACAGGTTTGATTGCGAAATCAAATTACACCGAAGGGATAAAAGCCCAGGCGGGTAGGTTTCACTCTGTTTTAATGGGGGTGTAATCTGCCTGGCCTGGTTTTTTTAATATTGTTTTTAGGAAAATGTAAGGAGAGAGGGGAAACTTAAATGAGCCAGATTGGGGTTATTATGGGAAGTGATTCGGATTACAAGGTCATGGAGGAATCCGTCAAAGTTCTTCGTGAGTTTGAACTTGATTTTGACGTCAAAATTTCTTCTGCGCATAGGACTTTAGAGAGAACCGTCGACTGGGTAAAAGCATTTGAAGCCCAAGGCGGTAAACTAATCATCGCAGCGGCAGGGTTGGCCGCCCATTTGCCGGGGGTTGTAGCAGGAGCAACAACTCTACCAGTGATTGGTGTTCCGCTAAGCAGTGGCGCCATGGAGGGTATTGATGCTCTTTACTCCATAGTGCAAATGCCCCCGGGAATTCCGGTAGCAACCGTAGGCATTGGTGCGGCACGCAATGCAGCCTTGCTTGCGGTACAGTTTCTAGCCGTTGAGGATAAACCCCTGAGTATAAAGGTTAAAAACTATCGAGCTCAGATGATGAAAGATATTGAAGAGAAGGACGAAGCACTGCAAAAAAGATTAAGTCAAGGTTAAAGGAGAATGTAAGCATGATTGAACGCTATACCCTTCCTCAAATGGGTGGGATTTGGACAGACGAGCATCGCCTCGAACTATGGCTGAAAATTGAAATTGCCGCTTGCGAAGGATGGGCCAAGCTAGGAAAAATTCCGAATGAAGCTGTCGAAGTTATTCGGAAGAAGGCTTCCTTCTCTTGGGAAAGGGTGCAAGCGATTGAAGAAGTGACCCAACATGATGTGTTGGCGTTTTTGACCAATGTAGCAGAAAATGTGGGAGATGAAGCAAAACATATTCATCTCGGCCTTACTTCCTCTGATGTCCTTGATACGGCACTCTCCCTGCAATTAGTGGAAGCGTCTGATATTTTGTTGGCTAAGCTAGAGGGATTGGAAGCGGTTCTGAACCGCAGAGCGATTGAACATCGGGACACCTTGATGATGGGACGCACACATGGAATTCACGCAGAACCAATTACCTTAGGATTGAAGTTTGCATTGTGGTACGATGAAATTAGACGTCAAAAAAAGCGCTTAGTTTTCGCTCGAGAGGAAATAAGGGTAGGGAAAATTTCTGGTGCGGTAGGGACCTTCGCCAATGTAGATCCTCAAGTTGAAGCGCATGTTTGCCAAGTGCTTGGTTTAGAGCCGGCTATGATTTCTACCCAAATCCTTCAACGTGACCGACATGCCTTTTTCATGACAACCCTTGCTGGGATTGCAAGTTCACTTGATAAAATGGCAACTGAGCTTCGCAACTTACAACGAACTGATGTTCATGAGGTGGAAGAAGCTTTTGGAAAAGGGCAGAAAGGTTCCTCGGCTATGCCTCACAAGAAAAACCCGATTACTCCTGAACGTATCTGCGGCATGGCCAGGGTTATTCGTGCCAATGCTCAAGTAGCACTGGAAAACGTTGCCTTATGGCATGAGAGAGATATATCACATTCTTCTGCGGAACGAATGATCTTACCGGATAGCACAATTGCTTTAGACTATATGCTTCATAAGATGACACAGCTTATAGATCGGCTAGAAGTATTCCCAGAACAAATGAAGTTGAATATCGACAAAGGATTTGGCTTGATTTTTTCTCAACGAGTTATGTTAGCCTTGGTTGATAAGGGTGTCAGTCGGGAGATGGCATATTCCTTGGTTCAACGCAATGCTATGGAAGCTTGGAATACTAAAGAGCAATTTCAGAACTTAATTAGCAGAGACTCCGATATTCGAGATTATTTAGATGAAAAAGAAATAAGCGACCTGTTTGATTATGCTTATCATACAAAGCATGTAGCAGATATTTTTCAGCGTTTAGAACTCGTTTAGGTGAATAAAAACAGTTGAACGGAAGTGAACTCGCTCAACTAAAGATGAAATGCTTAAATACTTGCAACAGATACTTGGCATACTTCACCAAATATGAAAGGGGTTATACTTAATGGAAAAGTTAGAATTACGATACGAGGGAAAAGCTAAGAGAGTGTATGACACTGATCAAAATGAATATTTCTGGGTAGCCTATAAAGATGATGCCACTGCCTTCAACGGGGAGAAAAAAGGACAAATCGTGGATAAGGGATTGGTCAATAACCAGTTATCAGCACTGTTCTTTGAGGAAATTGAAAAAGCGGGTATTCTAACCCATTATGTTAAATTGTTAAGCGATCGGGATATGCTTGTACATCGTTTAGAAATGATTCCACTCGAAGTTGTTGTGCGCAACATTGTGGCCGGAAGTCTGTCAAAGCGTCTTGGAGTAGAGGAAGGTTTTGTACTTTCACGCCCGGTTGTAGAATTATATTATAAAGATGATGCGTTGGGGGACCCGATGGTTAATGAATCTCACGTCGAGGCGATGGGCTGGGCGAGTATGGATGTTGCGCGAGAAATTCAAGCCATGGGCTTAAAAGTCAACTCGATTTTACAGTCTATCTTAGTAAAAGCGGGTATCGAATTGATCGACTTTAAACTGGAATTCGGAGTGCGTGATGGAAAAGTTTATCTTGGCGATGAGATTTCTCCAGACACTTGCCGTTATTGGGATATTGAAACACGCGAAAAGCTGGACAAGGATCGCTTCCGACGTGATTTGGGAAAAGTCGAAGAAGCGTATCAAGAAGTCTATCGCAGGGTTAAGGCGGTCCTTGCATAGACCCTTAAGCAAGCATGCTATGGCAAGTAAGCTTAGAAGTGAGAATAGTATTTAATCATCTCTTAAAATGACGCGGTGAAGTACTGATATCTTTATATGATCTAGACGTACTTCGCCGCAAGCGCGGAACTAAGGGGGAGAGAGGGGCCGAAAATGTTCGAATTTGGAGAGGACAAACCGAAAGAGGAATGTGGAGTCTTTGGTATTTATGCTCCCGATCAAGAGGTTGCCCGTCTTACTTATTACGGGCTTTATGCTTTACAGCACCGTGGTCAAGAAAGCGCTGGAATCGCAGTTTCGAATGGCTTGAGCATCAATGTGCATAAAGGAATGGGTTTAGTGTCGGAAGTTTTTTCTGACAGCATAGTAGAAGGCTTGAAAGGGAAAATGGCCATCGGTCATGTGCGATATTCCACGACGGGATCAAGTCTGCTGGCAAATGCTCAGCCTTTAGTGGTACACTATCAAAAAGGTATGATGGCTTTAGCACATAATGGGAATTTGACAAACGCATCCGATCTTCGAGAAGAACTAGGAAAAAACGGTGCGGTTTTCCAAACGACGGTTGACAGTGAAGTGATTATTAACCTTATAACTCGGTATCGCCGAGAATCATTAGAAGACGCGCTAGTTAAGACCATGATGGATCTGCGCGGGGCATATGCCTTGGTTATCTTAGCGGAGGATAAGCTTTTTGGAATCAGGGATCCCCTAGGCGTTCGCCCTTTATGTATTGGGAAGCTAGGGAGTTGGTATTGTCTAGCTTCGGAAAGTTGTGCCCTTGATACTATTGGCGCAGAGTTTGTAAGAGATGTAGAACCTGGTGAAATTGTTGTAATTGATAAAGAAGGACTACACTCACGTCGGGGGTTGAACAAAACTAAGCGGGCGTGCTGTGCTTTTGAATATATCTATTTCGCTCGACCAGACAGTACGATGGATCAGTTAAATATAGCTGAGAGCCGACGGCAGATGGGTATAGAACTGGCCCATGAATGTCCGATTGAAGCAGATCTTGTAATTGCAGTTCCAGATTCCGGAACTGCTTCGGCCTTAGGGTATGCGACGGCATTGGGAATACCGTTTGGAGAAGGACTTATTAAAAATCGTTATGTGGGCAGAACCTTTATTCAACCGACTCAGGCAATGAGAGAAGTTGCAGTTCGTCTTAAACTTAATGCTAATGCGAGCGTTCTGAAAGATAAACGTGTCGTGATGATCGATGATTCTATCGTCCGAGGAACGACTAGTTCTAAGCTTGTGGAAATGGTCAAGAAGGCGGGAGCTAAAGAAGTACATTTTTTAATCAGTTCTCCTCCAGTGGCCTACCCGTGTTTCTATGGAATTGACACTGCAGAACGGGAAAAGCTCATTGCCAATCAATTGGATGTCGATGGAATTCGACAGTATGTTGGGGCAGATTCATTGCACTATATTTCTGAGGAGGGCTTGCTTCGCGCACTGGGGACAGAGGCTGTTTGCCTGGCTTGCTTTAATGGAGCGTATCCTATTCCAGTTTCGAGTTTAAACCGAGGTAAGAGCAATTTTGAATCTCATAATTCTTGTGGGTGAGCTTAATATACGGAAGGAGGAAGCATTGTTGGGATATTCATATCGAGACGCAGGGGTTGATATCCAAGCGGGAAATGAAGTTGTAGAACGTATCAAACCAGCGGTTGCTCGGACTCTTCGACCAGAAGTCCTCGGCGGGCTAGGCGGATTTGGCGGGCTTTTTAAACTAGATTTGGCTAAATATCCAAATCCAGTTCTTGTTTCTGGAACAGATGGAGTAGGAACTAAGCTGCGCCTTGCTTTTCAAATGAATAAGCACGATAGCATCGGACAAGATGCGGTAGCTATGTGTGTTAATGATATCTTGGTACAAGGGGCAGAACCTTTGTATTTTCTCGATTACCTGGCGGTTGGAAAAGTGGAACCGAAACGACTGGCCGAGGTCATTGGCGGGATTGCCGGTGGGTGTGAAATGGCCGGCTGTGCCTTAATCGGGGGAGAAACGGCAGAAATGCCTGGTTTCTATGCAGAAGACGAATATGATATTGCAGGATTTTCAGTGGGAGTGGTGAATGAAGATAAGTTAATCGACGGTTCAAAGATTCAAGCAGGAGATACACTTATCGGTTTACCTTCGTCCGGTCTTCACAGCAATGGGTACTCCTTAGCCCGAAAAATCTTCGAATCCTATTCCTTAGATGAAGAATTCCCAGAGTTAGGGGAATCTCTTGGGGAGGCACTGCTTCGCCCAACCCGCATTTATGTCAAGTCAATTTTGTTGCTTCTTTCTGATGCAGAGATACTTGGCATGGCCCATATTACGGGTGGAGGTTTAACGGATAACGTTCCCAGAATATTGCCCGCAGGTTTGGGGATTCGAATTAATACATCAGCTTGGAAACGACCGCCAATTTTTTCGTTGTTACAACGCCTGGGAGATGTAGCCTGGTCAGAAATGTATCGGACTTTTAATATGGGAATTGGTTATGTCCTGATTGTCCGTTCAGAGGCTGAGGGATTAGTTCGACAAAAACTTGATGAGTTAGGTGAGAAAAGCTTCGTTATTGGAAGTGTCGTTACTGGAGAAGGGGTGGCTTATGAGGACGGCAATACTGGCATCAGGTCGTGGGAGTAATCTTCAAGCTTTGATTACAACCTGCCAAAGCGGCAACCTTCCTATCGAGATAGTGGCTGTTGGATCAGACCTTCCAGGGGCTGGTGCACTAATGCTGGCTGAGGAGGCTGGAATTCCTGCCCGTGTTTTTCCGATCAGTAATTATCAGCATCGTCAAGCCCAAGAGGAAGATATCTTGATCTGGATGCAAAATAATGAGGTGGAGCTGTTACTTTTGGCAGGGTATATGAGGGTTTTGAGTCCTTATTGTATGAGTCAAATACATTTTCCGGTCCTGAATATCCATCCTTCATTACTGCCCGCTTTTCCAGGCCTCCACGCCCAACGTCAAGCACTGGATTATGGAGTCAAAGTAAGTGGGTGTACTGTACACTTTGTTGATGAAGGCTTGGATAGCGGCCCAATTATTTTACAAGAGGCAGTGCCTGTGTTGTCAGAGGATACAGAAGAAAGCTTGTCTCAGAGAATTTTAGCGGTGGAACATCGTCTCTATTCCGATGCCGTTCGCTTGTTAGCTTTAGGGAAAGTAGAGCGGACTGGGCGTAGAGTACATATTTTGCAACAGGAGGAATTGGGATGAAGCGAAGAGCTCTCATAAGCGTTTCCGACAAGAAGGGAATTGTAATTTTTGCGCGTGAACTTGCAGATTTAGGCTTCGAGTTGATTTCAACCGGGGGGACCTACAAAGCACTTGATGAAGCTAATATCCCGGTGAAATATGTGAGTGAGGTCACGGGATTTCCTGAAGTTTTAGATGGTCGAGTCAAGACACTTCACCCTTTAATTCACGGTGGGATTTTGGCGAGGGACAGTGTCAAACATATGGAACAAATGGAACAGAACGGAATTTTTTATATTGACTTAGTAGTGGTTAATCTTTATCCATTTCGAGAGACTATTGCTAAGCCTGGAGTGACCTTTGAAGAGGCCATAGAAAATATAGACGTAGGCGGGCCAACCATGGTTCGCGCTGCAGCTAAGAATCATGGGCGGGTTACCGTGTTGGTCAATCCAGAATCTTATGAAGAAGTTTTAAGCGTTTTGCGTGAAACAGGGAATGTTCCTGCGGGCATGCGCAAGCGACTAGCTGCTGAAGCTTTTGCTCATACCGCTGAATATGACCGACTGATTGCCGGGTATCTAGAGCGGCAGATTGAACCGCCGGATACTTTCCCGGAGACGCTTCGCATAACTGCTCAAAAGGTTCAAGAACTGCGTTATGGCGAAAACCCACAGCAGAAGGCAGCCTTCTATATTAGTTCAGAGGCCGGAGTGGGGACCCTCGCAAACGGCAAACAACTTCAAGGGAAAGAACTCTCGTACAATAATTGGATAGATATGAATGCTGCTTGGAAACTTGTGCGTGAATTTGAATTGTGCGCAGCGACGATCATTAAACACACTAACCCCTGTGGAGTGGCAATAGGCAAGACACCGCTTGAGGCTTATGAAAATGCATTTGCTGCAGATCCGGTTTCCGCTTTTGGCGGCATTATCGCCTTTAATCGTGTCGTAGATACAGCATGTGCTGAAGCCCTTAAAGAACGTTTCTATGAAGTCATTATAGCGCCAGATTTTAGTCCGGAAGCTCGCGAGATTCTAAGTGCTAAAACAAATCTTCGACTCTTTGTGGTTGGCAGAGGGGACGTGGGCAAGGTTATGCCCGGTTGGGTTTCCAGAAGTATTGAAGGTGGATATCTTGTTCAAGAGGTCGATCAGGGGACCACTTCAGTTAGCGAATGGGATGTTGCTTCAGAACAAAAACCTACGGAAGAAGATCTAGTAGCCCTCGATTTTGCGTGGCGTATTGTGAAACATGTCAAGTCAAATGCTATCGTAGTCACAGATCATAAACAGACGCTGGGTGTTGGAGCAGGGCAAATGAATAGAGTTGGGTCAGTCAAGATTGCGCTTGAACAGGCCGGAGATAAAGCTAAAGGGGCTTATCTGGCCTCGGATGCCTTCTTTCCTTTCCCTGATTCGATCGAAGAGGCTGCAAAAGCGGGTATTCGTGCCATCGTTCAGCCAGGGGGGTCTCGCAATGATCCTTCGGTTATCGAAGCCGCTAATCGCTTAAATATAATTATGGTCTTTACACATCGCCGGCATTTTCAGCATTAATGATAAATTCAAATGGTTATAAATGGGAAGCGGGGTCAGACAGTGAAGAAGCATCGTGTGTTAATTATAGGCAACGGCGGACGAGAACATGCTTTAGCTTGGAAGTTGGCGCAAAGCCCTGAACTTGAACGCTTATATGTAGCACCGGGAAATGCCGGGACAGTTATCTGGAATGTCCCAATTTCTGTTCAGGATATTGCCGGGTTAGTGGAATTTGCCGTTAAGGAGAAGATCGATCTAACGGTTGTCGGTCCAGAAGACCCCTTGAGTTTAGGCATTGTAGATGCTTTTCAGGAGGCGGGTCTGAGAATCTTTGGGCCGACTCAGGCTGCAGCTCAGTTGGAGGGAAGCAAGTCGTTTGCCAAAATGATTATGGAAGGCGCTAAGATTCCTACAGCAGAGTGGCAAGTATTTGAAGATCCGGTCCGAGCCAAAAAGTACATTGAAACCATAGGCGCTCCTTGTGTTTTGAAAGCGGATGGCTTAGCGGCGGGTAAAGGTGTTATAGTAGCAATGGATTTGGAGACTGCCCTCCAAGCGGTGGATGAAATAATGGACGGCAACTTTGGTTCAGCAGGTAAAAAATTGCTTATCGAGGAGTTCTTAGAGGGGCAAGAAGTTAGCTTACTGTGTTTTTCGGATGGGGTTACAGCTTTACCTATGGTTCCTGTTCAGGATCACAAGCGGGCCTTAGAGGGTGACCTGGGGCTTAACACTGGAGGTATGGGTACGTATAGCCCTCCTCCAATTTGGACGACTGAACTTGAAGCAATCGTCATGCGCAACCTTGTTTCGCCGACTCTTAAGATAATGCAAGAACGAGGGACTCCCTTTGTAGGAGTACTTTTCTTGGGGTTGATGATAACTAAGCAGGGCCCTAAACTCTTAGAATATAATGTTCGGTTTGGTGATCCAGAAACCCAAGTGGTTATGAAACGACTTAAGTCAGATCTTCTGCCAGTTCTTTGGGCGTGTACAGAAAAAAATCTTTCCGAAGTTCAGTTGGAGTGGAAAAATGAAGTTGCAGTTTGTGTAGTAATGGCTGCTGAGGGCTATCCTTTAGCTTACACAAAGGGGGTACCGATCCGATTGCCATTGGAGAGTGGTCAAGATGCAGTTATCTTTCACGCCGGAACAGGAATTCATGAAGGACAGCTTCTGAGTACTGGAGGACGGGTCTTGGGAATAACTGCTGAAGGACAAACCCTTCAAAAGGCTCGAGAGAAGGCGTATGCTCTGGTAGATGAAATTGATTTCCCGAAATCACATTTTCGACGGGATATTGGCGTGAAAGGGTTAGGAAACTAAAATTTCCATAATAAGGTTTAACATATTCTTCACACAAACTTCATGGCAATGTAACACGGATGATCTATACTTAGATTAGTCAGTAATGATTACCCGTTACTGCAACGGTTAACATATATTCTTCTCATTTTTCTCCCCTTCTTTTCTTTCTTTTTCCCCCTCCTTTGACGGGAGGGGATTTCTTTTCTTTAAATTGACTAATCCCCACTAAACTCTCGCACTCGTTTTATGACATCTTGCCCCATGGCTATAAGAGCAAGAATCCTGCTCACAAATTATGTGGCAGGATTCTTGTTTTTTACACGAGATGGACAAAATGATCCAAGCTCTGACAAATAGGACAATGTAATAACGCTTTCGATCACTTCCTCTGAGCAGTTTATTAATGACAAAAGAGAAGTGTTATTCAGTCGCTTGTGACCACATGGATTCTATCGCCATATAATAAAGGCAGGATTCTTTAAATAGAGGGTGGGATGGAAGTGTTTAATTATCACAAACGTTTGTTTTATCCGATCCACGTTGAACGTGAAGATCCAGTGTTTGCAAAAGTGCTGACAGAACATTATTCAGGAATTGACAGTGAGTTGGCATCAGCCTTACAATACTTTAACCAACGTTCGAATATATCAAATCGACATATTCGAGAACTGCTGGGGATAATCTCTGCAGAAGAATTTGGACATATGGAATTGATTTCAGTAGCGATTAATAAACTGGGAGGACCACCCTTATCTCTGGTTAATACCCAGGGTGCTTTATGGGGAATTACGCAGATTAACCAAAGCCTGGACGTTATTAAAATGCTGCAGATGGATATCCAGACGGAAACTAGAGTGATTCGTCTATATCAGCAACAGCTGGAACTGACAGATGATCTAAATATGAAGAAGATGATTAGGTTTCTAATTACCAGGGGAGAAGTACATAAATACTTATTAAAAAAAGCCCAGAAGTTACTTCGTGAAAACGGTTTGCCAGAGGAATTTAATGAATTGATTTACGACTATAAGATGAGTTTGCAAGTCTTGAAATAATAGTAAATGGATTGGATTAACTTCTAAAAGTAATATTAAAGTCGGCCAAAGGCCGACTTTAATATTTAATAACCCAATCAGAAACCATTAATCGTTCGGACAAGCCCAGCCCTTCAGTATCGATGGTTAATTTCGGCTTCGGGATTAAATCGCGATCATAATACACCGTGATTCCATCAAAAATAAATTCGTGAAAATCCTCAGGCTTCCTTGGGCTTCCTTTTCGCACGGCAGGGGGAGTAGAGAGCGGGATGCAACACTGAGTGACTACAATGCGCTTTATGTAAAGTTTATTTTTTTTAGCCTTCTGAAGGAATTTCATTGCTTTCTGTGTAATGTTAATATTCATGTTCGAACTCATTTTAAGGTTAGGATCCAATCGTGGATTCACCTCCTTAATGTTGCCATATCTATTCTATCATTTCTTTTTTCGGTTGCAAGGGATTGGAGGATTACAAGTTTGGATAAGTTAACACGCCAACGCGAAATCGTCAAAAATGTTGCCACAGAACCATGGGTGCATTCCCTTCAAAGTTTAGCTAAAAAATTCGGAGTAAATCAAATCACTCTGCAAAGAGATTTGGAAGAAATGAAAGATAATGGCTTTGGCTTTAAGAAGGATGGAACAGAAAGACTTTACCTGCATTTGAGTGGTTGGAATGGGGTAGCGCCTGTCAAGGCAGCAACCCTTCGACAAATGGAGATCTTGCGCATGCTCACTGCTACTCCTCAAGGATTAACCATAACCGAAATCTACAAACGCTTTAATCGACGGGATGAAGAAGAAGTTAGCAGTAAAACCCTCGAACGGGCTATAAAAGACTTGGTCAAAAAGAATATCCTCAAACATAAAGGGGAAGAGTATGTAATTTGCTCTGAACAAATGCTCCCTCCTCTCCAGTTAGCAGAACGGGAGAAAACGCTTCTTTTAGAAGCGCTGAATGTTGCGCGTGCTCTGGCGCCTTTTCCAGATGAAATGAAAACCCTTGAAGCCAAACTCAAAGTGTGGATAGGGCAGAACGCTCATTCGAGGGAGACAATATTCGTCCATGGAAGAACTCCTACTCAGGATGTTCATCGCAGTCAGTGTTGTTTTCAACTCGAAGAAGCGGCTCAGAATAAAAACCAAGTTTCCATCCTCTATCGCAAAGAAGAGGAGCCGGCAAGGCAACTTAGGCTAAATCCTCTGGGAATTGTCTATTACTGGGTGCTTGATAATTGGTATCTTATCGCTCAGGATGAGAGGGATAAGAAGATTAAGACATATTTGGTAAACCGTATTTTAGATGTTGCAAGGTTACCCGAATCATTTGCTCCAATAGAAGGATTTGATTTAAAGACTTGGTATCAGTATGCCTGGGGGGTTTACCGAGATCAGAATCCAATCCCCGTAGTAATTAAGTTTCATAATTATTATTCAACCTTAAATCGCGTGCGAGTGGAGTTAGCTAAACGTAAAACTTGCACTCTGGTGGAGGATGGAGAAGGCCTGCTCATGGAAGATCAGGTTGAAGGACTGGACGAATTAGCGGTTTGGTTACGAGGGTTTGGGGCGGGGACAGAGGTTCTCAAGCCTCCGTTGCTTAGAAAAAAAGTTACTGAAGAATTTTCCCGACTCCTGCAAATGTATGGAGGTGACTCACATGGACTCGATTAATCGTATGGGGAAAATCATGGCCTTAATTGAAATTCATCCAGAGGGGTTATCCGGAAGTGACTTAGCTGATGCCTGCGGTGTTCCTTGGGGGACTATGAAACAGGACCTGAAAGTGTTGGTTTCTTCTATTGAAACCTCGTTTCCTTTATATACGGATCATGACGAAGGAAATGATGCCGAAGAGGATTTGTTTCAGCCGGAGGTTAAATGGTTTATGGCTGCAGCAGAAAAACGATATACTCCAGTCCATTTGAACGTCCGGGAGGCAATAGGGGTTTTAGGTACCTTAGATTATTTGCAGGAGGAAAATGCGCTGAAAGAAGGGCTAAGACAAAAGATCTTGTCCGGCTTTGACTTAGGAGAGGAGGAGAATTACCGTTACATTAAAGGAGAACTAACACCATTAGAGCCTATCCAAGGAAAAACGTTTCCCTTGATTGAAAACGCAATTAGGGAGACTCGAAGAGTTAGGATCTTATTTAATGGCAGAGAAGTAACGGCAGACCCCTTGGGAATTGTTTACTACTCACGTCTAAGGTATTGGTATCTGGTTGCTCGGCAGGGCGAGGTGATAAAAACTTATCATTTAAACAATATCCAGGAAGTCAACGAAACCACTGAGTCCTTTGTTTACCCGGACGGGTTTTCTCTAAAGGATTGGTTTGGTCCGCGTTGGGGGATGGAATATGGAGATTTATTGAGGGTTAAAGTGCGCTTTCTCGATCGTTCTCAAACTTTTGCTAAGGTACGCAAAGATGTAGCCCATCGCAACAGTAAATTGACGATATTAGAGGATGGATCAATGCTCTTTCAAGATGAGATCATAGGGGTTAATGAATTTATTACCTGGGTATTAGGGTTTGGATCAGCAGCTGAAATCTTAGAACCAATGGAACTTCGTCAACTTATTCTCAAAAGAATTCGCGAGACGTTGAGTAACTATGTCTGATCAGACTTAGTTTGTAATAGGAAGAATATTTTGCTTATCTTCCATATAGCTTTTTAGGGAAACATTATCAATTCCATTTTTGCTGTCCCCTCCTAATTGTATTTTTTTATTTTCTTATTCCCAAGAACGATCTAAATATGGGAATATAAAAACAAAGCTCGACTCGAGATCTTTAGTAAAACATCTTTTCAGCTGAATGTCTCCCCAGTTTGTTATGATATGATAAAAGATGCTGTGATAAAGAAAGGAAGTATTTAATATATGCTGAGAGACTGTAAAGCTGGGGAACGATTTGAAGGGGTATTGCTGGTTAATGAATGGAAAGAGGTGCCCTTTCGCCAAAAACCAGGGGCATATCTTTCCATGACGTGCCAAGATCGTTCAGGAATGATTCAAGGGAAGATATGGAATTATGATCCACAAGTTCTTGTATGGCTGAAAGATCAGGACATCTTTCGGGTAAAAGGAGTTGCTTCTGAGTACCGTGGTACTATTGAGCTAACAATTGAAGCTATCCAGATAGTTTCAAAAGAGGATGTGGACTTGTCTGATCTCTTACCAAGTTCCCCGGTTACTGCAGACGAGTTGGAAAAAAGGTTAGCTGTTCTTATAGAGAAGATAATCCAACCGGAGCTCAAAATGCTGATGGAGATGATTTTAGGGCATCCGGAATGGGGAAATGCTTACCGCAAAGCTCCGGCAGCCATGAAAATTCATCAAGCGTATCTCCGTGGACTTTGGGAGCACAGTGTTAGAGTGGCTGAGCTTGCAGAAGGAATTGCCAAGCATTACGCCGGAATAAATCGTGATTTAGTTGTGGCCGGAGCGCTTTTGCATGATATCGGCAAGATTGGTGAGTATTCCTACGATCGGGGAGTTAAATTTACAACAGAAGGACGGTTGCTGGGGCATATTATCATAGGGATCGAACTCTTAACTGAGGAAATTGCTAAAATCCCAAGTTTTTCACGGGATCAGCGTTCTAAGTTGTTGCATATTATTACAAGCCACCACGGGAAATATGAATGGCAATCACCAAAGCGTCCAAAATTGATGGAAGCTTTAGTGATTCACTATGCAGATGCCATGGATGCAGAACTCTATCAGTTTGAGCAAGCGAAAGAGAACCACCCCCAAGATGAATGGTCCCCATATATTCCAAGTATGGAACGGTTCATTTATCTAAAGTAGGGGGAGGATAAATAATTAAATGGACTAAACTGACTCATACTTCAAGCGATGAAAAGAGGATGCCCGAATGTTTTTTGAACCAGGATTCAACTACCAAGAGGAAAAAAATGAAAAGGTATATTGGTTGTTGTTCAAAGGGAATAAGTTTCTTGTCATAGAAAATAACGGACAATTTGCTTTGCCTGACATTAATCCGGATCAGTTAAATATAAGACCGATGAGGAGACAATATGTTGGTCAATTGGACGGACGTCCATGTTACGTTGCTGAACTTTCTCCAAATACTGTTGCACCCGAAGGCATGTCATTTTGTAATTTAAGGCGCTTACTCGATCACATCCCAGAAGATTTGTTTGTTTTGGTGGGTAAAGCTTATCAAATTATGCATTGGGATCGTTCCCATCAGTATTGCAGTCAATGCGGAGCACAGACAGAAAACAAAATGGATGAAAGGGCCAAACGTTGTCCCTCCTGTGGATTTGTCAATTATCCACGGATTTCCCCGGCGATCATTGTAGCCATTACTCGGGGAAATGAAATATTGTTGGCAAAGGGGAGTCGTTTTCAAGCTGGTTTTTATAGTGTTTTAGCTGGTTTTGTTGAGCCGGGAGAAACATTTGAAGAGTGCGTGCAAAGGGAAGTAGCAGAGGAGGTGGGCATAAAAGTTAAAAACATTAAATATTTCGGCAGCCAGCCATGGCCTTTCCCAGATTCCCTAATGGTAGGGTTTACAGCTGATTACAACAGTGGGGATTTAAATATTGACAAAAAAGAAATCTTAGATGCACGATGGTTTACTGCCGATCAGCTTCCGCTGATTCCGAGCAGTGGAAGTATAGCCCGGCAATTAATAGATTGGTTTAGCCAAGCTAAGGATAGCAAGTAAAAAGAGCGCAGTTATGCTTCTGTAGTTTTCATTATTTTATTATCCCAAAAACGATTGGCGATTAGGCGAACACAAAAAGGATGGTTTCCCCAAATGTCAGGGTTATCGAGTGACAGCATAAGGGCATAGGCCTGACGGCAAGTAGATATCAGGGGATAATTCTTAGTAATATGAGCCAATACAGATAGAATAGCTTCACGCCTTTCAGGGTGGAATAGATTCTGAATATAACGGCGGCTGTGGGGAGTTAACCGAAAACGAGCTAAATCAGAAGAGAGGGGCTTAATCTCGTTCGCTGAAAATGATACGACCTCTAATTCTGGAAGATCAGCCAAAATATCAGAAGACTTTAAGAAATTAATTAGGTTTTCTTGAATTTCTGTGGCGGGAAAGGAAATAATTCCGGGCGTTGAGGCTAAAATTCGTATGCGTAAGAGGTTAGCTTGGATAATTTTCTGGTTTTTTATAAAACTTAGGGATTGCTGAGACATGTACTGGATAAGTCCGGCTAGTACCTCGTTTCCTTCTAAGGCTTGCTGTTCCCAAGAAGGTAACAGGCGAAGGATGTCGTCGGAAAGGGGTGGACTGGCCTGTTCAAAGAGTTGGTATTCAATAATCGTACTTAAGGATTCTTGAGTTGGGTTTTTGAGTAAAATGCGTCGTAATCCTGGGTGGACAGCTACTGATATGGTCTTTTTATCCTTTTTATACATCGAAGGTGCCTCCTCCGCGGCTTATTATCCTTAATTCTGTCTGTGTTGTAGTGTATGTTTTTTATAGGGTTCTATCCAAATAATTTAGGTTGCCCCAACAAATAAACAGAAAAATCCGATAATTATGCTTTGGGGAAGAAAGCTTTTTGTAGGTCACACCTTCTGGCAGTATAGTAAAGTCCGATTAGTAAACTGGGTACTTCTTTGGGAGTTGGAAAGTTCTGAGACAATATCGCATAAGTATTTAAAAAGACCTTTGAAAAGGAGTAGCGATGGGTATTCTCACCCCCAGTTTAGAGGACTATCTAGAAGAGCTATACCGTTTTTCTCTATCTGCAGATACTGTTCGGGTCACTGACCTCAGTATAAAACTGGGGGTTTCTTTGCCATCGGTAACGAAAGCGTTGCGCAAATTGAAAAATGGCCAATATATTTATTATCAACGTTATGGGGAGATTACCCTTTCAGAAAAAGGAAAAAAACTTGGCGATTTCTTAGTGAAACGCAATCAATTGTTACAGGAATTCCTGGTGCTCATTAATACTGACTGCGATATTGCAGCAGAAGCCGAGGCGATGGAACATTATCTTTCAGAAGCTACCATCCGCTCTATCCAAGCAATTGTCACATTTCTAAATCAAAACCCAGAATGGCATAAGGTTTTACTGGAATACATAGTGTCTTCCAGTAAAACCAATCTATAGAATCTATTGATTTAAACTAAGCCGAAGAATTGAACTACTTGAGTAAAAATGAAGCAAGCAGTAAATCCGATAAGTGTCGGAATCAGAAAAGATAGAAAAACCCATTTTTTACTGCCTGTTTCCTTGTAGGTTGTCAGGAGGGTGGTAGCACAAGGCCAATGCAACAAGGAAAAGAGCATGACATTTATCGCGGTTAGCCAGGTCCATCCGTTGCTTACTAAAACGTTTCGCAACTCCTCTAAACTGGAGTAATCCTGTAGAGAGCCAGTGGAGAGATAACTCATTATGAGAATTGGTAAGACGATTTCGTTTGCTGGCAAACCCAGAATAAAAGCCATTAGGATAAATCCATCCAGTCCAATTAACTGTCCAAAGGGATTAAGTATATGCGCTACTGCGGATAGAATGTTTTGGTCCCCGATATAGACGTTGGCTAGAATCCAGATCACGGCTCCAGCAGGAGCGGCTACAATGATTGAACGTCTTAATACAAACAGGGTGCGATCAAGCATGGACCGATAGATCACTGCGCCAATCTTAGGTCGGCGGTATGACGGCAATTCCAAGACCAATGAAGAGGGTTCTCCCTTCAAAATTGTCATAGACAATATCCAGGAGACGGACAATGTAACAGCGACTCCCAACAGGATTATTGTGGAAATAACCAACGCATTGATTAACCCTGAATAGGATGCAATTGCACCGCCAATAAAAATGGAGGTAATCGCTATCAATGTTGGAAATCTGCCATTGCAAGGGACAAAATTGTTGGTTAGAATCGCGATTAAGCGTTCACGAGGAGAGTCGATGATTCTACATGAGGTAACTCCGGCGGCATTGCATCCGAACCCCATACACATTGTCAGACTCTGTTTACCACAAGCCTTTGCCCTTTTGAAAATATGATCGAGATTAAAAGCAATGCGCGGCAGATAACCGGAGTCTTCTAAGAGAGTAAATAAGGGGAAAAAGATAGCCATAGGAGGCAGCATTACAGCGATAACCCAAGCCAGAGTACGGTAAACTCCCAGAACGAGAACTCCATGTACCCAATTCGGTGCCCCTGCCCATTGAAACCAAAGAGTAAGCTGATCCTGAAATGCAAAGAGGACGGTGGCAAGGAGTTCAGAAGGGAAATTCGCCCCTTCTATTGTTAGCCAAAAGACGCCAACCAATAAGAGAATCATGAGCGGATAGCCAAACCACTTTGAAGTTACAAGGTTATCGATAGTTAGATCAAAGCTAATTCGTTGGCTTTCTTTTTTTGAGAGAACGTGCTTCGTAATTTGCTCAGCATTTCCATAAATATCTGCAACGATCTGATCGCTGAATGACTTTAGATAGGAATTACGAACACATTCAGCTTGACCATAAACTTCACTTAGAACTCTAGAAGGGCTCATTGCGCACATTTAGATTCCTCCCAATCCTGAAATTGAAATGAAGCTTGGTCGATATCTAAATAATTGCTTAGACTTCTTAGAAAACTTTGGTCTCCGTCCAAAAGCCTTAGAGCTATCCAACGGGGGGACAACGTATTGTTTGCTATGTTTTCTACTAAGGGCAGCAATTCTTTGAGAGCATTTTCAACATCTGAGGAATATTTAATTTGACGAGGACTTGGTTGCAAAGATCCTGAAGCAACCTGGAATATTTTCTTGCGAAGTTCAAAAAGTCCCTTTCCTTGACGGGCGGCGGTTGCCACTACTGGAACACCCAACTCACGTTCTAATGAGGGCACATCAATTACGAGATCTTTCTTAGTAGCCTCATCCATCAGATTCAGACAGACAATGACTTTGGATGTTATCTCAAAGACTTGAAGAGCTAAATTAAGATTTCTTTCCAGGCAAGTTGCGTCTAAGACTACCACTGTAACGTCTGGGTTTGCAAAACAGAGATAATCCCGGGCTATTTGTTCCTCAACTGTATGAGCTAATAATGAATAAGTACCAGGCAAATCAACTATTAAAAACGATTTTTTCTGATGCTCATAGATTCCCTGGGCATTATCTACCGTCTTACCGGGCCAATTACCAGTATGCTGATGGAGCCCGGTCAGCGCGTTGAAAATTGTACTCTTTCCAACGTTTGGATTACCTGCTAAGGCAACGGTGAATTGGTTGTTCTTTTTTTCTGCAGACAGAATCATACACATTCCTCTCCATTCGATAACTTTCTCACAAAAATTTGGGCAGCATCTTCGCTGCGCAAAGCAATGAGTGTTCCCCTCACCATATAAGCGGTTGGATCACCAGAAGGTCCACGTCGAATACAGCGTATTAACGTTCCAGGAACGATTCCTAAGTCAAGAATACGGCGCCGTAAGAGTCCGCTCAACTCTAAGGAAACTATCTGACAGTCCGAACCCAGAGACAAGTCTGATAATGAATTGATTCGTTCTGCATCCCTCACACTATGTACCCCCTTTTCGTTGCCAAGCTAATCTACTTTCTGATCCATAGGTTAGCCGAGGCTAACTTTTAGTTAAAGTTCATTTTGAATAGATTATGTTGAGGAGTTTCTTTTGTTCCCACGGAGGCTTATACTTATTTGGTTCTTTTAAAATTAGGGACATGAAGCTAAGTTTGGGCTAGGATGATGAAGCAGGCGGGGACAGTGTGTTTGTGACTGTTGTTCCTTTCTAATGGGAACAACTATGCTATAATTGTAAAGGGAGTTAGCTCGTCAAAGCTTAGGAGTTGGTGGATACTATGAAACAGGGAATCGGCAGATTGAGATTTGCAAAAGAAGAAATGCCCCAGGTTACCAGAAAGATGCTTTCAAGAATAATGAGCTATTTCTTGCCTTATTGGAAGAAAATGCTTCTCGTAATTAGCATAATAATAATTATCTCAATACTGGGGCTTGTACCACCGATGCTAATTAGGAATATCATTGACAATGCTTTACCACAAAAGGATTTGATGCTCTTAAGTGTGTTGATTTTTGTTTCTATAGGGGTAACAGTGATCTTAGGATTGTTGCAAGTAGCCCAGTCTTACCTCAGCATTTGGATTTCTAAACATATAATTCTAAATATGAAAAATCAAATGTACGCTCATTTACAGAACATGTCCCTAAATTTCTATACCGATGCCAAGCCAGGCGAGATTATTACTAGAATAACGAGCGACATTGATGGAATTCAGGATATATTTAACACAACCATAGTCAATGCCTTAACCAGCTTTGTTGTGCTTATTTCAACTGCGGCAGTTTTAATAATGATGAACTGGAAATTAGCATTTGTTGGCATGATCATACTGCCTGCCTTTATCATCCCTACGAGAAAAGTAGGGAAGCTTAGATGGAAAATAGCCACAAAGAGTCAGGAGAAAATTAGTGACCTTAACCAGATTATTCAGGAAGCCTTTAGTGTTAGCGGAGCGCTGCTCACTAAGATTTTTACCAAGGAAAAAGATGAATTAGCAAGATTTGAAAAGACTAATAAAGAAGTTATAACCTTGCAACTTAGGGAATCGGTTGTAGGGCGCTGGTTCAGAATGACAATAACCACTTTTATAGCAATTGGGCCGATGCTTATTTACTTTTATGGCGGCTATTTATTTATAAAAGGTGAAATTTCCATTGGAAGCATAATTGCTTTCGTAGCTCTTTTGGGGAGGTTGTATTTACCAGTTTCGCAACTCTCTAATATTCACATAGATGTCACCAGATCCTTAGCCTTATTTCAGAGAATCTTTGAATATTTAGATCAGAAACAAGAGATAAAAGATAAACCTGGTGCTGCGAAATTTGAAGTAATTAAAGGGAAGGTAGACTTTGAAAAGGTATATTTTTCATATAACAGCAAGGTCAAAGTGTTAGAAAATATAAGTTTTTCCATAAATCCAGGCACGATGGTTGCCTTAGTTGGCTCCAGTGGTGTGGGGAAAACCACCATTACAAACTTGATTCCAAGATTATATGAGGTGAACAGAGGCAGTATTAAGATTGACGACCGGGATATCAGAGATGTTACCCTGGAATCGCTTAGGAACCAGATTGGGATCGTTATACAAGAACCGTATCTTTTTAATGATACTATTGAAGAAAATCTGAGGTATGGGAAAAAAGATGCTACAGAGCAAGAGATGATTGAGGCTTGCCAAGCCGCCTATATTCATGATTTTATTATGACTCTGCCAGATCACTATAAAACAATTGTTGGAAATAGAGGTATCAAGTTATCCGGTGGAGAAAAGCAAAGAGTGTCTATTGCCAGAGTTATTTTGAGAGACCCAAGAATTATTATTCTAGATGAAGCTACATCTTCTTTAGATTCCGTGTCGGAAATGTATATTCAAAAGGCGATGGTACCCTTGTTGCGAGATAGAACAAGTTTTGTTATTGCCCATAGACTGTCAACAGTCTTAGCGGCTGATCAAATTTTTGTTATCGAGAATGGAACTATTGCTGAAAGTGGAAATCATGAGGAATTACTTAGGAAGAAAGGTCTTTATCGACAAATCTTCGACACACAATTCAAAGGAGGAAATTTCTTGGGAGGGAGTTCATCTCCATCCGAAGTTAGTTGATCGAACCAAGGGCTTAGGGGCTAAAGCTTTTATGATTAACGAAGGTGGATCAGAGAATGGAAAATAGAAAGTATAGAATGGAATTCGAAGTGCATTATCATGAAGTGAACCCGTATGAGAAGGCAACTCCCCTGACCATACTTCATTGCTTAGAAGATGCTGCAATTTCCCATTCTGAGGCAGTGGGACAAGGAGTTAAGAGGTTAAGATTCAAAAAACAAGCTTGGATCCTAAATAAGTGGCAGCTTGAGATGGAACGCTATCCTGTATTGGGTGAAAAGGTAACGATAGAAACCTGGTCTGCTGGGTTTGAACGTTTTTATGGAACGAGAGATTTCTTGATTATAGACAGGGACCAGAAGATTATCGGCAGAGCCACGTCTTTGTGGATCTTTTATAATACAGAAAGCAAGCGTCCCTCCAGAATCCCCCCGGATTTTGAAGATGCTTATGGAGTTAACTCGCTGCGAGCGATTGAAGAGTCTTTGGAGAAACCTACGATAGGGGAAGGTGAACAGGAAGAAGGGAATGAACAGATATTTGCGGTTAGACGCAGTGATATTGATACTAACGGACATGTCAATAATGTTAATTATCTTCAATGGATGCTAGAAGTGGTTCCTGAGGATATTTACCAGAATAATCATCTGACTGCCCTGGAAATCACCTATAAGAAGGCAACTACGTATGGAACCAGTATTTGCTCAAAATGCTATGCTGCTAATCCAAGGGCCAACAACTCAGCGTATAGGCATGTTGTACTCGGGAACGATGACCGTCAAGAACTTGCAATAGCTAAAACTGTTTGGGAGCCTCTAAAGTGAACTCATTCAGCTAAAGCTGAACATCGAGACTATCGTCACCGAAGTAGAATAAGGAACACCCACTTGAATAAGTGGGAGTCTCGGAATTGATAAAGAATATGAAAAGAGGCAAAACATGCGTAGAAGTGATAAGGAAATAACTGATCAGGATTTAATGGATGAGATCCTAAAGAAGGCTCAGGTGTGCCGATTAGCGGTATCCTTTAAGGATATGCCTTATATTGTTCCGATGAACTTTGGTTACGCAGATAGGGTATTGTATTTTCATTCTGCGCATGAGGGGCTAAAAGTTATGATTCTACGCGAAAATCCTCAGGCATGCTTTGAAGTTGAGATCAATACAGAACTAGTGCCGAGCGAGCAGGGGTGTGAATGGACAATGCGGTATCAGAGTGTTGTTGGTTTCGGAGAAGTTGAATTCATCGATGACATAGCGGCTAAGCGAGAAGGAATGAAAATAATCATGCAACAATATTCAAATGAGCAACCTTTCCCTGTTGATGCTGTGTTAGCAGGAGTTACTCTTTTTAAGTTGAAGGTAAATACTATGACTGGTAAACAATCGGGCGCAATCACGTAGTATGTAAATTTATCTAATGATAAGACTCCCGCTTTGATCAAGTGGGAGTTCGTTTTTTCTGCTTTGAGGGGTGCAAGTCCTTCCGCGCGAGTGTGCGTTTTAGTGTGTATAAAGGCTCGATTTTTGGCTTTCGCTGAACAATTACTTATTTAAAGGGAGTAAACAGTTATTATTTTTAAAGTGCTTGCATAAGAAGGAATAGAGGAGATATTTGTCGAAGAGAAACTTATTGACATCACTATATAATGATATGGATATCTTAGTCAGTTCCATGGACATGACCGCAATCTAATAAGAAAAGTGGTATGAATAATGTCAACTGAAGAGATCATGGAATTAAAACAAAAAGTTGCTTTACTGGAAGCAACTTTAGCGGATGTTCGAGAAGAAAACGGAATTTGGGAACGGATTTTCCTTGAAGTTAGTTGGGGAATGGTCGTTGCTGATGCCAGTAATGGAAAATTGCTAAAGGTCAATCCTCACTATGCTGAAATGCACGGGTACAGCATCTCAGAATTAATAGGTAAATCCATGTATGATCTACTTTGTGCGCCAGGACATCAAAAAGACCTTTTGGCTGAAGTTGGTCCAAGGGTATATGATGATCGTTATGAATATCACTCCGTGCATATGAAGAAAGATGGAAGCTGTTTTCCTGTTCGAATTAATAATCATGAAATTACTGTAAATTCTCGGTGTTTCAGGATTACCTTTACTTGGGACATTACTGATAGTGAACTTAAACAAAAGGAACTAAGTCAATACCAGGAACGTTTAGAGGAATTAGTCAAATTTCGTACGGATGAACTAGAGAAAACAAATGAACAACTTCGAAGCGAAATCATCCAAAAAGAAACTGCAGAAAATGAATTAGCAAAAGCAAATCAAGAGATGATCAATATTTTAGAAAGTATTGGAGACTGCTTTAAGGCGGTAAATCGTGAATGGGTCATAACCTACGCCAATCAGGCTATGGTTAAAGCGCGCGAAGCTAATGGAATAAATGGAGATATTGTAGGAACTGATTATTGGGAAACTCATAAGGTATCGAATAAAACGATTAATGACGCTTGTCTTAAGGTTATGAATGACGGGATTCCAACTCGATTTGAGACCTATGCTCTAACAATGGGGCAATGGGTTGAGGTCAGTATTTACCCAACTCCAAGCGGAATCTCGATTTTTCTCCGTAACATTGAGGAAAGACGGATGATTGAAAAGGCCGTAGAAGAAGAGCATCACCGTTTGTATTCGTTATTTAACAGCTTTCCTGGATTAATATATCTTCAAGAAGAAAATCACAAAATACGCTTTGCCAACAATAGCTTTCAATCAAAATTTGGTTCAGGCTTAGACCAACCCTGCTTTGAAGTTATTGCAGGCTTGCCGTTTCCATGTCCTGATTGTATGTCCTCGATGGTGCTTAGAAACGATACGGCTGTATGGAAAGAAATGGTTTTTGATAATCGCATTTATGAGATATATTCTCAACCCTTCATTGATGCAGATGGTTCCAGGCTGGTTTTCAAAGTGCTTATTGATATAACCGACAGAAGAAGTGCTGATCGTGAATTAGCGCGTCTAGAGCGACTTAATATGGTGGGAGAAATGGCGGCGGGTATTGCTCACGAGGTTAGGAATCCGCTGACGACGGTTCGCGGTTTTCTTCAGTTGCTCCAATCTAAGAAAGAGACGCTAGAATATCACGATTTTTTCCAATTAATGACAGACGAGCTGGATCGGGCGAATTTAATCCTTACCGATTTCTTGAGTTTAGCCAAAGATAAGTCGATCGGCTTTGAGTTAATCAATATATCCAAGATAGTAACAACTCTGTCCCCACTCTTAACAGCTGATGCAATCAATCAAGACAAAACAATCATTCTTCAGCTTGAAGAGGTTCCCGACTCTCATGGAAATGGAAACGAGCTTCGACAGTTGATTCTGAACTTAGCAAGAAATGGATTGGAGGCAATGCGAGCAGGCATGACTCTAACCATTCGAACTCATATTTTTGAAGATTATATTATTCTTAAAGTTTGCGACCAAGGTGGAGGGGTTGATCCTGAAATACTCGATCGATTAGGGACTCCATTCTTAACAACAAAAGAACGAGGGACTGGATTAGGGCTTGCAATATGTCAAAGTATAGCTGTTCGACATAATGCTAAAATTAGTTTCGAGTCGGGGAATACCGGAACAACGGTTACAGTTAAGTTTCCAGTCGAGTAAATTATTGGCTAGATCAAGAATGGATATGAGTAAAGCCACCCCATCTTAAAAAGTGGGGTGGCTTTACTCATGAAATAAGTTTTTTTAGAATGCAGGAACAATGGACCCTTTATATTTGTCTTCGATGAACTTCTTGACGTCAGGGGAGGTTAAAGCTTTGGCGAGCTTTTGCAGAGCAGGATCGTCTTTTTTACTTTCTTTGACAACAAGAATATTTGCGTAAGGTGACTCTTTGTCTTCCATAATGATAGAATCATTGAGCGGGTTGAGTCCACCTTCTAAAGCGTAATTTGTATTGATCACTGCAGCAACAACTTTAGGATCTTGGAGTACTCTGGGAAGCTGAGGAGCATCGAGCGGGGTGATTTTGAGTTGTTTGGGGTTATCTTGGATGTCATTAACCGTTCCCTTAATTCCAATTCCATCTTTTAGTTGGATGAGACCGGCTTTGGCTAGCAGTGCCAGGGCTCGACCGGCATTAGAGGGATCATTAGGAATGGCTATAGTACCCCCGTTTTTGAGGTCATCGAGTTTGGTGATTTTCTTAGAGTAGATTCCCATTGGCTCAATGTGCACGTTAGCAATTGAAACATTCTTTAAGGAATGGTCTTGGTTAAAGGAATCCAGGTAAGGGGTGTGTTGGAAGAAGTTGGCATCAATATCTCCAGTATCCAAGTCTAAGTTGGGGCGGACATAATCAGTGTAGTTAACGATTTGGAGGTCAACGCCTTCTTTGAGCAGAGCTGGTTTAATGTACTCTAGGATTTCGGCATGGGGAATTGGGGTTGCGCCAACTTTCAGTACGGTGTTTGAGGGTGTGTTGGATCCGGCTTTCGGTGCATCGGCCTTACTGCCACAGCCTGAGAGTACGAGGGAAAGAGTGACTAAAACAGCGAGTGATAAAGCAAGGTAACGGTGATTTTTAAGTTTAAACATGATTTCTTCCTCCTATTTGTTGAGTTTGGTTTGAACATTGAATAATAGGGTTTGCTTTGTGCTTCGTAGCAGATGAAGCGCCGGTGAGGTAACAGCCTTGGTTTAATGAGTAAGTTTGCGTGCCAGTGCAGTTCCCAGAGATTGTATGATTTGAACGATCACGACTAGAATGACGACGGTGACGATCATAATATCGGTTCGGAAACGACTGTAGCCATATTGAATGGCTAAGTCTCCTAACCCACCCCCGCCAACGGTACCAGCCATTGCAGTGTAGCCGATGACACTAATCGTCGTGATGGCGACGCCTAGGATAAGTGAAGCCTTCGCTTCAGGCAGAAGAACTTTTTGAATAATTTGTTTGGGGGATGCCCCCATGGATAAAGCTGCTTCGATCACGCCGTAGGGCACTTCTTTTAGGGAACTTTCCACGACTCGGGCCACAAACGGAGCAGCGGAGATAACAAGTGGGACAATTGCAGCTGTTGTGCCGATGGACGTGCCAACAACTGATTTAGTGAATGGGATTAAGGCTACTAAAAGAATGATGAATGGAGCGGAACGTAAGATGTTGACAAGGGTTCCTAAAGTTCGTTCTACCCACGGGTTGGGCATAATGTGTCCGGGAGAGGTGACAACCAAAATAATGCCTAAAGGGAGTCCTAACAGGTAAGCGAATACCGTAGAGGCGGCGACCATATAGAGGGTTTCGCCGGTTGCCGGGATAATAAGTCGGAGTAAATCAGCCCAAAAAGTGACTTGAAAAAGCAGGGATGAATCAAAGGGCATGTTGAATCACCTCCACTTTTAATTCCCGAGATGCTAAATAGCGGTGAGCCTCTTTAAGCTGTGCGGGGTTTCCCAGTAGTTCCAGGGTTAAAGTGCCAAAGAGCGTAGATCTCAAATGATCGATACTCCCATAGAGGATGTTTGCCCGAACGTCGCAAGTGCGTAATAAATCGGTAATAATCGGATCTGAAGCTCGTGAGCCAAGAAATTGAATGCGAACAATTTCTGAGTCCCGATGTGTTGAAAGCTCCTTTAACAGGTCGGCAGGAAGTTCGTTCGGAAAAACGGTTGAGATAAACTGGCGAGCGATATCTGATTGCGGTTTTATGAAAACAGACTCGACAGGGCCATTTTCCACAATACGGGCTTCATGAATAACTGCAACATCCGTGCAGATTTCTTTGACCACTTTCATTTCATGGGTAATCATTACTATTGTTAAACCGAGTTTTTGGTTAATATCGCGAAGCAGGTTTAAGATTGAAAGAGTGGTTTGTGGATCTAACGCTGAGGTGGCTTCGTCACACAGAAGGACTTGAGGCTTTGTGGCGAGCGCTCGCGCAATGCCAACTCGCTGTTTTTGGCCCCCGCTTAATTGAGCAGGGTAAGCAGATGACTTGTCTTCCAGACCGACGAGATGGAGTAACTCTTTTACCCTTATCGAGATTTCTTTCTTTGGTACTCCGGCAATTTCTAAAGGAAAGGCAATGTTTTCTGCAACGGTCCGCGATTGAAGGAGATAAAAGTGTTGAAAGATCATTCCGATATTCTGACGCGCTTGACGAAGTTCTCGGTTAGAAAGCTTGGTTAAGTCTTGTCCGGCAACGACGACTTGACCGCTCGTAGGTTTCTCAAGAAGGTTTAAGCAACGCACCAGCGTGCTTTTGCCTGCACCGCTTAATCCAATAATACCGTAGATGGCTCCCTGCAATATGTTCAAGGATACATTATCAATGGCTATGATGGTCCCTTGGCGGGAGGAGTACTTTTTGACTAATTGATTAATCTGAATCAAAGGCTTACCTCCTTTATTTGAATTTCTGGAAGGTCCCTTCTCGCCATCATGGCCCCTTGCCATCCATGGCGGCGCTCTAATCTCGAACGTCCTGTTCGAGTCTTGGCTACAGGGACACTTGGCCGTCCTTGGCCAGCGCACAACAAAACTCCGCGAAGAAAACCCGCGGAGTACCATTCGGTTTTCCTCTTATCTCCCAGATTTCTCTGCAGGAGTTAGCACCGTGCATAAATGCCGGTTGCCGGGCTTCATCGGGCCAGTCCCTCCACCTACTCTGAATAAGAGTCTTATATGAAGTTTTCTTGTGTCAAGTGTACTAATGAATGTTTATATTTTAGCATAGGGGGAGAGACATTTGCAAGAGGTAATCTTGATCTTAAAATATAAAAAGCTTGACAACAGCACAGCGCTTTAATAAATTAAAGGGAGACAGTGATTTTGTTCTATTTGAGGAGGAAAATGCATGTCAAGTGATGAGCGTTTACAGAATCCCTTAACGGATGCCCTAGTTGAAGCTGTTTTGTTGCTTGAAAACAAAGAAGAGTGTTATCGGTTCTTTGAAGATATTGCGACAGTTGCAGAAATTAAGGCTTTGGCTCAACGTCTGGAAGTTGCTAAAATGTTACAAAGGAATGAAACCTATACGGCGATTACTGAAGTGACGGGAGTTAGTACTGCGACGATCAGCCGGGTAAAACGCTGTTTGAATTTCGGAGCAGATGGATACCAACTCATCTTGAGGCGTCTGAAAGAACAGAACGCACAGAAAATAGACACCAATGAAGGAGAATCATGATGCTGAGAACAAATTTAGGGCTGCGTATACCAAAGGGCATGCGAGATCTTTTACCTGAGGAGATCGCCGTGCAAGAGGGTTTAGAAGAAAAAATTCTTACACTTTTTCGACAGTGGTCTTACCAAAAGGTACTGACTCCCACTCTGGAATATTCTGCTTGCGTTCAACCAGATGTTGAACAAGAGGATTCATTATACAAATTTTTTGACCGCGAAGGGCGTATATTAACGTTACGTCCAGAACTGACGATACCTATTGCTCGCCTTGTCAGCACACGTATGCGCGGTGGGGAATTTCCACTGCGCTTGTGTTATGGTGCAGATGTCTATCGAAACACTACCGTTAGACACAGAGAGTTCCGCCAAGTCGGTGTAGAGCTTGTAGGGTCTGATCAAGAACTTGCCGATGCAGAAGTAATTGCCCTAGCAGTAGAAGCTATTGCTGGTTTAGGCTTGGATAATTATCAGTTTAACCTGGGGCATATGGGGATCTTTTCAGGGCTCATGCTGGAAGCAGGGGTCGATGAAGGGATACAGACTCAGCTGGAAGAAGCGTTAGCCCGCAAAGATATGGTGGGTGTAGAAAGCTGTGTCATACAAAGTGGCCTGCCAGGGCGAGTTCAGGAGCTGTTACTTCGGTTGCCCCATTTTCATGGAGGAGAGGAAATTCTCGATGAAGTCCTCGCTTGGAGTGAGCGGCCAGCGATTCGGGAAGCCGTCGAAAGCCTCAGAAGAATTTATCAGTATTTAAATTATTTCGGAGTTCAAGCAAATGTATCCTTAGATTTAGGTATACTTCGTGGCTTTTCATATTATACTGGGGCGGTGTTTGAAGGGTATGTTCCGGGAATGGGTTTTCCAGTCGTTGAAGGCGGACGTTATGATGCTTTATATGGTGACTTTGGGATTCCGCAACCAGCAACTGGGTTCGCTATCCACCTGGGTAATTTATTAGAACAATTCCCACTTTCGGCAGTCAAGGGATCAGATGTGTTGGTATATGGTTCTGATGCAAAGCAGATCATTAGTCAGTGCCAAGCTTTAAGATCCCAAGGGAAAAGAGTCGAGATGGCTCTGGGAGTATTAGGAGAAGACGAAGCTCAGAAAATAATGCTTCAAAAGAATATAAAGCAAATTTTATATGTTGAATAAGGAAAGCTAGACGGGGATGTTTCCCTTGTCCAAATCTTTGTGCAGACGTTGCTTGCGTTGTTGATGTAAATACGTGAGTATTTGGAATGCGGAAAACGTTTAGCATACTTTTGTGTTGGAATATTATATAATAACGTAATAAATACATCTAAATAAAAGGGGGTGTAATGATTGCGTAAACTTGCGGTACTTACTGGCGGAGGAGATTGCCCGGGGCTTAATGCTGTGATCAGGGCAATTGCTAAGAGCGCGCATGGATATGGAATTGAAGTGCTTGGTATTAGGGATGGTTTCCGTGGAGCTGTAGAAGGAGATTTTATGTCTCTTTCTCTGAAGGATGTTTCGGGTATCTTACCACGCGGGGGTACTATTCTCGGAACTACGAATCGAGACAACCCTTTTGCTTATGAAATGAAACTAAATGGGATGACTCAACCTGTAGATCGCTCAGACGACGTGATCCGAAATTTGCAAGAGCACGGAGTAGATGCCCTGTTAGCCATCGGTGGGGACGGGAGTTTGAACATCGCTCTTAAGTTTGCGAATAAAGGACTTAAAGTTATTGGAATTCCTAAGACTATCGATAATGATTTAATGGCCACAGATCAAACATTTGGTTTTCAAACGGCGGTGGATACAGCCCAAGAAGCGTTGGACCGTTTGCATACCACAGCGGAATCTCATCATAGGGTCATGGTTCTTGAAGTCATGGGTCGTTATGCTGGCTGGATAGCTTTGTACGCTGGTGTCGCAGGAGGAGCAGATGTCATCCTAATTCCGGAGATTCCATATAATCTTAATCGGATTGCCTTAAGTATTCAGAAACGAGCCAAGCAAGGAAAGAAATTCAGTATTATCGTCGTGGCAGAAGGTGCAAAGCCCTTGGGTGGCGAAATGGTAGTTGAACGAATGATGACCGGGCGAGTTGACCCGATTAAATTAGGAGGGATTGGCGCTAAAATTGGCCATGATCTTGAAGAGCATTACGGGATGGAAACCCGAGTGACGGTGCTCGGACATCTGCAACGCGGAGGGTCCCCTAATGCCTATGATCGAGTACTGTCTACTCGCTATGGGGCTGCGGCGGTAGATGCTGCGTTGGAAGAAGAATTTGGGATCATGGTAGCACTGCAAGGCAGGGAGATTGTAAGAGTTCCCCTCCGTGAAGCAGTGGATCAAATTAAACTTGTGCCCTTAAATGATCCCTTATTGTTAGCGGCGCGCACTCTGGGGATGGAGATGGGAGATTGAACCTTGAAAGATAGGAGGCTGAAAAATGAGTGGCAAATTATCTCTAGATCAGCTCGAAAGTTTTTTGGATGAGACTTGCGATTCTTTACGAGGGGATCGGGAAGCTACGGAATTCAAAGAATATGTCATTGCAATTCTTTTTTTAAAGCGTTTAAACGACCGATTTAAACTGGAACGCGAGGTTAGGCGTAAAAAACTTACGGTGAAAGGGTTGTCTCAAGGTCAAATAGAGGAAGAGTTAGAAAAAAGGGAATCCTATCGTTTGTTTGTACCGAGGATCGCGCGTTGGGACATGGTAAAACTAGAAAAACAAGACTTAGGTTCCTATCTGGCGAAGGCCTTTGCAGAGATTGATGATAAAAACAGGGGTTGTTTGGGCGTTTTAAACACTGTTGACTTTAGTAAGACTACTGAAACGGGCGAGAGGTATATTACTAATGACGAGTTAGCTCAGCTAGTTAAAGATTTTGAGGAATTGAAGTTATCGGATGATAACTTAGCCTTTTAAATCCTGAAAGAGATAGAGATAATAAGTTTAAACCTGAAGAACTAATGATTCAGATAAGGATAATGAGCAAATTAGTTTTTATCTATAAAATGAGCTTTAAAATATAAGAGCAGAGAGAAAGTCAGCTTGACTACTCTCTGTTTTTTAGTTCGGTTTTCACCATGCCCCACGTGAATATCACCAATTTAAAAGGTTTTAACTTTTATTTTGATAAATTCTTAGGAAAAATTCGGAGGATTAGGACTTATTTAAATTTATGATAAGGGGTTGCCAGAGTGAAGGTACATTGATATAATTAATATATTAGTGCTTTAACTAACTAAAGCGCTAAAACGAATTGAACTGGAAAACTAAAAGTATTGTGTTTTGGGACATTTGAGAGGGGATGCCAAGTTGGATAAAGAATTCTTGACGATTGCCTTACCTAAAGGAAAGTTGCTTATTGATTCGATTCAATTGTTGAGTCGGGTTGGGATAGAATGCAGCCATGTAAATGAAGATTCACGGAAGCTGTTCTATGATCTTCCGAACAGTAAAGTAAAGATTATAATTTGCAGACCTACTGATATTCCGACCTATGTAGAATATGGGGCAGCGGATCTGGGTTTCGTAGGGAAGGATACCTTGCTGGAAGAGAACAAGGATGTGGCGGAATTACTGGACCTGAAATTTGGCTATTGTCGTTTTGTGGTGGCAATGTTGGAGGCGAGTGTTCCTCCTAAACTTCCGAGCGGAGAGTACGATTTAAGTGGACTAAACCATCAACGTGTTGCCACGAAGTTCCCTCGGGTAACAGAGACCTATTTTAGCGGAATTGGCATGCAGGTGACTCCCATTAAATTGCACGGAAATATGGAGTTAGCTCCGTGTGTTGATCTGGCAGAAATGATAGTCGATATTGTTTCCACGGGAAAAACGCTCAAGGAAAACCATTTGGTCGAGGTAGCCCCGATTCTTGAAGCGACTACCCGCCTAATTGCTAATCGAGTAGCCTACCGCATGAAATACGAGCGGATTCGAGATTTGGTCGAGTGTTTACGCAAAGATTTACTAACATATGGGGGATGAGCGATTTATGAAAGTTGAGAAGCTAACTGATCTTAATTTACAACGTCTTACTCGAAAGTCGTATGGGGAGGATGAAGTTCTAGAGCAACGTGTTACAGCAATACTCAAACGTGTTCGGGACGAGGGAGAAGACGCAATTTATCAACTAACTGAAGAATTTGATCATGTAAGCCTGCGGCAAAACGGTTTGCGTGTCTCGGATGAGGAGATTCAAGTGGCCTATCAAGAGGTGAGTGAAGATTTCTTACAGGCCTTGCGTACCGCTAAAGCAAATATTTTAAGGTACCATGAAAAACAAAAACGAATCTCCTGGCTAGAGCCAGATTCAGATGGGAGTATTCTTGGACAATTGCTGCTTCCGCTCAAGCGAGTGGGTATTTATGTACCCGGGGGAACAGCGTCTTATCCGTCGTCGGTTTTGATGAATGCTTTACCGGCAATTGTAGCTGGAGTACGGGAAATCGTGATGGTCAGTCCCCCTAGGGTTGATGGAACTCTTCTTCCAGAGGTTTTGGTTGCGGCGGCTGAAGCAGGAGTGACCGAAGTGTACAAAGTGGGCGGAGCTCAAGGAATTGCCGCCTTAGCCTATGGAACGGAAAACCTCTTTCCGGTTGATAAGATAACCGGACCTGGGAACATTTACGTGACCTTAGCCAAAAAGCAAGTCTTTGGAACAGTGGATATTGACATGCTGGCCGGACCAAGTGAAATCTTAATTCTAGTGGATGAGAGCGGATGTCCAGAAGAATTAGCCGCGGATTTACTCTCCCAGGCCGAGCATGATCGGTTAGCCTCGGCAATCTTGGTCTCGCCATCTCGAGAACTTCTTGAACAGACAATCGTTGCTGTGGAAAGACAACTGGAAAGTTTACCCCGTGCTGAGATTGCTCGAGCGTCTTGGGAAACCTATGGAGCGGCGATTCTTGTCTCAGATCTCCAAGAAGGAATGGATTTGGCTAATAAAATTGCCCCAGAGCATTTTGAACTAGTCGTCAAAGACCCGTATTCCTGGTTAGGTCAAGTCCGCAATGTTGGGGCGGTCTTTCTAGGACGATATTCTCCTGAACCTGTCGGAGATTACTTTGCAGGGCCAAACCATGTATTACCGACCGGAGGCTCGGCACGTTTTTATTCTCCACTTAATGTGGATATGTTTATGAAAAAGGTTAGTGTGATCGGATATTCGGAAGCAGCCCTTAAGAGAGACGCCAAGCAGATTGCTTTACTCGCCCGCAGCGAGGGGTTAGAAGCACATGCCCGCGCTGTAGAAGTGCGGTTTAGAGAAAAAGAAGGCGAAAATTAGAGGGGAAAAGATTAAGTTAGGGGCAGAGAAAGTTAGAGAAGCAACAATAAAGCAGTTGCCAAGAAATTCTATACAAGGGAGATGTAATCGATGGAAACTGAGTTAAGTAATCCTGAACAGTTTGTTCGCCCTGCTGTTCGTGAGCTGGTTCCCTACGAAACGAACTATATGCCGGAGTGCATTAAACTAGATGCCAATGAGAATCCGTTTCCTTGGCCTAGGGAAATGCGGGAAGCGTTGCTCGCCGAGAAATTAGCGTTTAACCGCTATCCAGATGGAATGGGTCAGGATCTCAAGAATCGTATTTCTAGGTATACTTCAACCTCTCCGGAAAGCATTCTAATTGGAAACGGCTCGGATGAGTTGATCCAAATGATTCTGCTCACTTTTGGGGGTGCGGGGAAATCTTTGATTATCCATCCACCGACATTCGGCATGTATCAGATCTATGCTCGCTTGACGGAAACGGCAGTTGTGCAAGTGCCCTTGTTAAACGGCCTGGACTTGGATACGGAGCGAATGTTAACAGCAGGCCAAGCCCCAGAGGCTCAGGTAATCATTGTTTGTAATCCCAACAATCCTACGGGATCGCTCTTTCCAAGGAATGAGATTCTTAGACTTGTGAGGGAAAGCGGAAAAATAGTCGTAGTAGATGAGGCCTACGCTGAGTTTTCAGAGGAAACTCTGATTCCTGAGATAGAAAATTACCCTAACTTAGTGATCATGCGAACATTTTCCAAGGCTTTTGGAATGGCAGGACTTCGCTTAGGATATCTATTGGGACAACCGAAAACCATTGCCTTAATCAACAGAGTACGGCCACCCTTCAACGTCAACTCTTTTAGTCAGAGAGCCGGAATCCTGGCCCTGGATTTTTTAAATGAGTACCAAGGGCAAATCCAGGAAATTAAAGCAGAAACACAAAAATTACAAGCCGCCTTAAATCTGGTTCCCAATCTAACGGTTTACCCAACGCGAGCAAATTTCATTCTCTTTAAACCGGAAGATCCTGATCAGTGGGCGTCAGAATTGCTAAAACGAGGTTTTCTAGTCCGGAACATGGGCATGCTTCCTTCTCTTGGCAAATGCCTGCGTATCAGCGCGGGACTTCCAGAGGAAAATAAAAAATTTATCCGTGCAGTTCGAGAGATTAGCGTAGGAGCATAACCAACTTTCGGCAGATAAAAATCATATTGGAAGACTCATAAAAAAGAAAGTTCGAATCATTAAACCCTAGATGATTTCAAGTAAATATTACGGCTATAATTGCTTAAATATGAATTACACCGGAGTGTAGAAAGGATAGAATAAATGAGAGAAGCTTGTATTGAACGGAAAACTAAGGAAACAGAAATCCGCGTGCGCTTGAATCTTGATGGTACAGGAGAGGCTCAAGTAAAGACGGGAATTGGTTTCTTTGATCATATGCTGACAGCGTTTGCCCGATTTGCCTATCTGGATCTAATTCTTGAGGCCAGCGGGGATTTGGAGGTGGATGCCCACCATACGATTGAGGATTGTGGGATCGTGCTGGGGCAAGCACTGCGGGAGGCTTGCGGCGATAAAGCAGGGATTGAACGACTTGGTGAGGCCCTGCTTCCTATGGACGAAGCCCTTGTTCAAGTGGCATTGGACCTCTCGAATCGGCCCTATCTAGTTTGGGATGTGGATTGTTCAGATGGTATGGTTGGTGAGTTTCCAGTCGAGATGGCAGAAGAGTTTTTCAGAGCGTTAGCGGTACAGAGCGGGCTTACTTTGCATGTGAGGAAGCTTTCTGGGAAGAACCGACATCATATTTTAGAAGCTGCCTTTAAAGGGGTAGGGAGAGCTCTGGGACTGGCTCTACGCCAGAACACTCGGTATCGTGGTATCCTTTCAACCAAAGGAGTTTTATAAGATGATTGGAATTGTAGATTATGGACGAGGAAACTTAAGAAGTGTGGAGAAGGCTTTAGAAAAGGTTGGTTTTGAGGCAACTATTATGGCTTCCCCAGCGGAACTAAGCACTGTGAATGGTCTTATACTTCCAGGCGTTGGGGCGTTTGCTGATGCAATGCAGGCATTGGAACAAGGGGGATGGATTGAGCCACTCACCCAGTTCGCTCGCTCAGGGCGCCCTTTTTTGGGAATCTGTCTGGGAATGCAGATTCTCTTTGAGATTGGGGAAGAGCACGGTGAGCACACCGGGTTAGGACTCTTAACTGGCCGAGTGGTAAAATTTCCGCCGGGTAGAAAGGTTCCCCATATGGGTTGGAATAGTTTGCGACTGGAGCAACCCTCTCATCTACTGGAAGGGATTCCGAATGAATCCTACTTTTATTTTGTTCATTCCTATTATGCGGAACCTGGTGAGAAGAAGGATATCGTAGCGACCAGCGACTATGGAGTCGTTTTTCCTGCCGTTGTAGGCAAGGACAATGTTTGGGGAGCACAATTTCACCCAGAGAAATCAAGTCCTTGGGGACTTCAGATACTAACGAATTTTGGAAAGTGGGTGAATGAGGATGAAACTCTTTCCAGCCATCGATCTTAAAGAGGGAAAAGCGGTACGCCTTTTACAGGGACGGATGGAAGATTCTACGATTTACGCAGATAACCCTGTTGATGTTGCTAAAGAATTTGAGAATCAAGGTGCCGAGTATTTACATATGGTTGATCTGAATGGCGCATTTTCTGGAAAACCAATGAATGACGAAACCATACGGCGGATTGTGAGAAGTGTATCGATGAAAATTCAAGTAGGTGGTGGAATCCGCACGATGGAGCGGATTACAGAGCTTTTAGAGTTAGGGGTTGAACGGGTGATTTTGGGAACAATCGCCGTCAAAAACCCGAAATTGGTCGCCGAAGCAGCACGTCGGTATGGGAAACGAGTTATTGTGGGGATTGATGCCAAGGATGGCTTGGTTGCAGTTCAAGGTTGGGCGGAAGCCACAGAAATGCAAGCAGTAGACTTAGGGAAGGCTATGAAAGCTGTGGGAATCGAAAGCGTGGTTTTCACAGATATTTCGCGTGACGGAATGCTCCAAGGACCTAATATCGACAGCACTGTACAGATGGCCCAGGAAACTGGCCTATCCGTGATCGCCTCTGGTGGAATTTCTACGTTAGATGATCTGCGAAAGTTGGAGGCTGAGGCGCTTAGAGGAGTTTTTATCGAGGGTGCTATTACAGGAAAAGCTCTCTATAGCGGGGCTTTCACTTTGAGGGAAGCTTTAGAGGCTACTGGTGGAAGATCGAGTGATAAGAAACAGAAATATGTAGCACCAAGCGAATCAGTAAAACAGGATTGAGGAGGGGATGAGACATGTTAAGCAAGCGGATCATTCCCTGTTTAGACGTCCATGAGGGGCGTGTGGTTAAGGGAACCAATTTTGTGCAGTTACGTGATGCGGGGGACCCAGTGGAACTCGCAGCTCTCTATGACCAAGAAGGTGCTGATGAGTTAATTTTCTTAGATATAACTGCTTCGTCTGATAACCGAGAAACAATGGTTGATGTAGTACGCCGAACAGCCGAGCAAGTTTTCATTCCCTTCACCATTGGGGGCGGACTGCGGACTATCGGGGATATTCGCCGCATGCTTAGGGCGGGGGCGGATAAGATTGCTTTAAACACTTCTGCGGTTCAGAACCCCAGGCTTATTCAAGAAGGGGCCCATGCTTTTGGGAGTCAGTGTATTGTCGTGGCTATTGATGCTCGAAGCAACGCACCAGGTCAATGGGAAGTGTATATTCATGGTGGAAGAACAGCGACCGGCAAGGATGTCTTGGAATGGGCAGCAGAGGCGGAAGCTCTTGGTGCGGGAGAAATCCTCTTGACTTCCATGGATCGCGACGGAACTAAGATGGGCTACGAATTAGAATTGACTCGGGCTGTGAGTCGAGCCGTGTCCCTGCCCGTCATAGCGAGCGGTGGGGTTGGAACCTTAGAACACTTAGCGGAAGGACTCACCTTAGGGGAAGCGGACGCCGTCTTAGCGGCTTCGATCTTTCATTACAAGGAGTACAGCATAGAGGAAGCTAAACGGTATCTGGCGCAACGGGGAATCTTAGTGCGACATTCGTAGTTCGATATAGATAGAAAGGTTTGAGATATATATGGATGCAAATGAAATACAAGCTTTAGACTTATCGAAGATCCGCTGGGATGCTCACGGGCTTGTTCCTGCGATTGCTCAGGATGTGGAGACTAGGGAAGTTTTAATGCTGGCATATATGAATGAAGAGTCCTTAGGTCGGACTCTGATTGAAGGGAAGGCTTGTTATTATAGCCGAAGTCGACAATCTCTGTGGCTGAAAGGGGAAACCTCAGGACATTTCCAGGAGATCGTGGATATTAAATTTGACTGTGATCAGGACGCCTTACTTCTGACTGTGAAGCAAATCGGCATGGCTTGCCATGAAGACTATTTCTCGTGTTTTCACTATGATCTGACCAGGGAAGGATTTAAGGGAATTGGAAAGCCTGAAGTAAGGCCTGAGCCTACACTGGGAAGGACCCTAGAGCTGTTGACAGATGTGATTCATTCCAGAAATCAGGAACGGCCTGAAGGAGCCTATACCACCTATCTCTTTGAAAAAGGGATTGATAAGATCCTTAAAAAAGTCGGAGAAGAAAGTGCGGAAGTGATTATCGCCGCCAAGAATGCTGATCCCGAAGAGATAAGGTGTGAAGTATCGGATTTGTTCTATCATGTGTTAGTGATGCTTGAAGAGCGCGGGGTTGGAGTCAGTGAGGTAGCCAGGGAGTTGTTTGAGCGGCGTAAGTAGGATGTCAAATTTAATAGTTTGAAACAAACAAAGTTGGAGTAGAGTTCCAGCTTTGTTTTATATACACATTGGTTCATTAAACGCGCCTAAGCGGTATTAATAGATTATCTTTTAATATGGCAGTACAGGGTGTACAATGTTTAAGGTATAGATGACATTAATAATGGAGTATAAAATATGCAAACTTTTTTGACTAAGTTTAACCAATGGTTAAATAGGTATATGTTTGTAATGGTAACAGCTGGAATCGCCGTTGGATTCTTCATTCCGCTTATAAATTCACCGCTTATCAGTGCCTTAGCAACAGGTTTATTTGCCTATATGACCTTTATGAGCGCCTTACGTACAACCTTTCAGGATGTTGTTCGTATTTTAACGAAACCTCTTGTTCCTTTATGGAGCATGTTTTTGATCCATGGCATTTCACCGCTTGTTGCCTGGGGGGTAGGACTCTGGATCTACCCAGATAATTTCTACATGCGCTTAGGTCTTTTACTTGGTTCCACTATCCCGATTGCGGTCACTTCGGTTATTTGGACCACGATTGCTAATGGAGATATTGCACTCGCATTGGTGACGGTGACTCTGGATACTTTACTGATCCCTATCTTGTTTCCAGCCTTTTTTATAATTATTCTTGGAACAAGTATTGCTATCGATTATGGAAACATGGTATTGCGGCTACTCTTAATGGTTACTATCCCGAGCATCCTTGGAATGGTAATTAATGAAATAACTAAAGGGAGGTTGGAGAACTTCTCTGTTTCAGTAGGAGGAGTAACTTCGAAGATTGCTAGCTTCTTCGTTGTCTTTCTCAATTCTGCTGTTGTTCTTCCGAATATAAAATGGGATATTTCGGCAGTCAAAATGATGATCGTCGTTGTGGGATTAGTCTCTGCTAATTATCTGATTGGGTTTTGCGGGAGCTATCTTTTAAAAGATCGGCGGCAAGAGGTTGTAACTGCCATGATCTTTAATGTAGGAATGCGCAATACAGGCTTTGGTTCTGTTATAGCCATTTCTTATTTTCCGGCTACAGTTGCCTTACCTATTGTCTTAACACTTCTCTTTCAACAACCGATTGCGGCGGTCGTTTCGAAGGCTATAATGAAATTTAATCATCAGGATCGTATAATAAGACCCGAGGAAGGCACACTAACCAGGTCCAGTTAGAGATCTTTGAATATCACATCCTATGTGCCCATAGAGACCATATGATGTATTTAGAAGATTGATTATAGGAATACAGTTGAAGTCTGACTAATAAGGCTGGAAGCTAATGCTTCCAGCCTTGCCCATGGAGTGCCCTTTTTATGATGTTGCGTTTTAACATAAAGTCTTGAATCTCAATCCTTTTCCCATTTGGATCTATCAACCACTCTTTTTGCACCACACAATAAAAGCCCGTAACCCCCATTTCATCTGCTGTAAGTTCAATCGCATTAGGAATCGGTATGGTTGGGGAATAAACTACTGCCAAAGCTTGATGCCATGTCCATCCCAGTTTATCACCGGATAAATATTCCCATAGATCAACTTTCTGCCATGCCCCGGCACTTGATGGCAGGTTTCCCTGAATCATGGGATCGAAGAGTTTGTCCCATTTTCGCTCAATAAAAATAACATCCGTTGCTTTCCAATCAAAAGTAGTTGGAGGTAACCCTTGCATAAAGGCTTCCCAATTAGCTAAAGTTCCTTTAAACGTCCGTGCTTGAGCGTTATAGCCATACTCATCAGTTTGCGCAGATGCAGCACTAGGAAAAGAAAACATTATTATAAGAAGCAAAACCATGAAAAGAGATTTTTTTCGAGTTTTCATTACGGACCTCCTTTAAAATTAAGGTTTATATCATGGTAATATTATACAATTATGACATGCCGAATTCCTGAATATTATAGGAAATAATGTCGATAAACGACTATCTCCTTTGAATAATTAAATTGGGCTTTTTTAGATAAAATACTTTACATCTATCTGTAATGAATCTAAGATTTGTTGTATAACATTATCCAATATCCAACTTATTTATAGAAAGGCTTAATGCTAAATTTCTAATTTTCGTAAATGTATGCCAGATGCATTAAAGCACCCTATCGTGACTTTTACAGTCTAACTCGATAGGGTGCTTTAATGCATCTGGCATGGTTATTGTTTTAGATTTAAGGCCTTGCAAAGTGTTCCATGATTTTTGCCCAAATACGTTGTGTTTCAAGGAATTCGCGATTATGCTTTTCAACATTTTTATGGTATTTCTCCAATTCAGCTAAGACTTTAATAAAATCCGGCTTCCCGAAATAAGCGCATATTTTTGGTAATATCTTGTTAAGTTGTTCGCGCATCTCTTCAATCTTTTCCTCGTAATGATCTCTTTGTGTGATGTAGAGCAGTAATGGCTTATAACGAATCCAACCTATACAGGCCTTGTAAAAGCGAGTGGTAATTTGCTCGGTATCAGCCTTTATAAATTTTAATCGGAGTGGGAGAACACCTTCTAGAAGGTCATTGTAAGTTGAGAACCCGTCATGAAATGTGTAACATGGCACGCGCAAAACTTTTCGTTCGCTAAGGCAGGTACTTAAAAAGGTATCCTCACCTCTAGCTCCTGGCGGATTGTAAAATGGAAAAATACGACGAGAATCGGTAAGGTTGATACACAGATTAGCACCTGAGATGAATTTAGAATGGTTTATTTCCTGAACCTCTATGGCATGAGGGCTAGTCAATATCTTTGTATCAGCGTAGGTTACTCCGCCATTTTCCATAACAGTTTTCAAAGTATCCCAGTTAATGATATCATTGCTGATTGCCTCGATGAATGAACGGAAATCCGCTTCGGTCATAGTGTCATTAAACTCTATATGGGGAATAGGAGATATATAGCCGCAATGATTCCCATGGGTGATGTCTGCTTGAGCAATATATTTAAGATGGCCTGTCAGGACCTCCTGGCCTCCCCAAATTGCTGTATTACGAGTATTGGTCACTGCCAGCGGGTATTCGTCGTCGTCCAGAAAAACCAGATAATCCATATTGTGCTTAATAGCGTTATATAGCACAGCGTTACGTTTGGCTGCATACCCCTTACCAAAGATCAAGGGAACTTCACTAAAATTGATGACGTTTTCTCGAATTAAATAGTCAATTTCTTCTTTTATAGCAATGCTACCAATAAAATTGCTGCTATCAATCTGTTCTGCTAGTTCTGGGTGTACATTGGTGTAGTCAGTTATTTTAGTTTTATGATAATCGAGATCATATGCTACAAAAAGATTTAAACTAATACTTTTGTTTTCTACCAACCCGGATTCCTTCCAGGTGTGTATATAGGTTCTCAGCACCTTTTGAAAGCTCTTTCTCCCAGTCGTAAAACCGATACCAACTTTTATAATTTTGTCCTTGTGCAATTAATCGCTCCCTTTTGAAACTACATATTCTTTACCTGAATAATTAATGTAATATCTGCATGCCTGTTACTAAAGTAAAGTAATCAGTTCCACAAAATTTAAAGTAGGTGCTCTCCTTGCTGCCGTTGACAAGAGCTTAAAATTGGAGCATTACGGCAATAGACTTATACCCACAAGTAATAAAGCTGATAAACCAAGGAATATCAATATATGCTTTAAACCCTTAATAGTTTTCATGATAAGCACGATTCTTTCGCCTGCCTTTCGTAACCTCATGTCTGAAGCATCTTCCTTAAAGAATATTAAAAGCTAACATTTACTTGATTTCAAAGGATAAAGATTAGTTCGCTTTTCTAAGTGAGCCTTCATTATGCCCGTTAAAGCATGATCTGTCTTCGTACAAATTCTCTTTACCTCGTAGTGGACCCCCATCACACCGCTAGTATCCACATGAGCTTGTGCAATTCCATTTTTGATAATGTTCAAACTAGTGTCAGGGGTAGTTTCCTTGATAGCTTTAGCCATTGAATAATGCCTCCTTTAGTCATTCTATACCCCATCAATTGAGGGCGATTCAATCCACTTCAGAATAAGCTCCCTCGTAAAACTTGCCCACTTGGATATTGTCAAAAATGTCACAAAGGTTGATACCTTAATATCATCTTCTGATGGATCTCTTTTAGCTCTAATTATTTCTAATGCTCTTCCGTAAAGTACATTTAGACTTGGGGTAAGTTTCTCAATCTCACTAAACAGAGATAAATGATATTCATATAACTCAACTAATGTAAAATTTGATATCGACTCCCCATAGTCGATAATTTCTTTGGCCTCTTTCAATTCAAACAACACTTTAAGATCGTTAGTCATAAGGATTCTAGCCACTTGTTGTGGTGGATACTTCTTACCGTCTGGACTCTCAATGATGCCCCGTTTTACCCAGTTTTGAATTGTTGCAACCTCGAAAGCTTGATCATTTACGCCAATTATGGACCCAATGGAGTTACTTGTACCTAATTTAACGATTTGTGATGCCATTAATTCTATATCGGGTATGCCTTTATTGTTACTAAACTTTGAAAACAAAGGACTTTCTGCACCCTTTATAATCATTTCTACGGGTCCCAAGAGTTTTTCTTCTATTTCATCATTTGACATCAAAACACAACCTTAATTCAATATAGTGTAACTATAATATGTTAAATACATTTATTGCATTACATAAAGAGTTCAATTGACTGTATTAATATTTATGATAGCTCTTTAATAGTATAAAGTCAAATGAAAATTAACGTTTTATACAAAATTATCCACCTAAATTGATCAAAGAAAAAAATCCTATAGGGTTAGACCTTTTATCAGTCCACTCTATAGGGTTCACTTTATCAATTTAGAGACACCCACTTCTTCAAGTGGGTGTTCCTTATTCTACTTCGGTGACGATAGTCTCCAGTGGAGAGTATCGCCGAGCGCCTTTCCCAATAGGAACACTTGGCGCGGAGGTAGACTCCATCCTACGGCGCGAATGTATTCATCTGTAGATATGCCCCATCGGCATAAGTCTATCCTCAGCGCAATTGTATTCGTTACGGGCCGTGCGCTTTCGTCGTTAATTTCCACCGGAGACTATCATGCTGGAGACTTACGTCACCGAAGTCTCGATGTTCAGCTTTAGCTGAACGAGTTCATTAGTTGCATCTGGATGTTTGTTCTTTCTTTACAAATAAAGGTTTTAGACGCTATAGTATAAGGGGTAATTAGAGGATTATGGGTTACCTCAAGAGTTCTGCTCTGATAAATCTTTAAATCCCTGATAAATTAGATCATAGAGGTCTTTCAGTTCATCTTCCTCGACACAAGAAAAGGCTACCCGAATATCCCCTTCACCAAGTGAAATGACTCCAACACCGTATTGTTCAAGGAGATGAATGCGCAAGGCTTCGGCATTGACCCCTTTAAGTTTAAGACACATGAAATACCCTGAATTAAATGGATAGTAGTCCCAAGCGTCGTTAAAATCACCTTGATCAAGTATCTGTTTAACTTTAAAGGCTCGTTTCTTTAATACTTCAAACTTTTCTTGCTTTTGAGCTTGAAATTCTGTCGAACGAATTGTATTTAAAACAAATGTTTGGGCTGGGTGAGAAGCACTGGAAATCGTTCCCCTCAGAATGCCTTGAGTCTTTTTTTCCAAGCCATCCAGTACAGCAGGAAATTCAGAACCAAAGGTGATAAAGCCTACACGAAAGCCCCACATATAGTCTTCTTTCGTTGCTCCATCTACCTTAATGGCTAATATTCTTGGATGTATGTTGGCGACTCGGCCAAACAGTGATTCTTTGATGGTATTTTCATAGAATAACCCAAAATAAGCATCATCGCTAATCACGACTAAGTTCATTCCTTGTTCAGCGACTTCTTTTAAGGCTTCAACAATGTCCGTTGCTTCTTGTTCAGTGGGGGTATACCCTGTCGGATTATTTGGGAAATTAAGCAGTAAAATAGCTTTTCCATGGTCTTTTTTAGAAAGTAGGGCTTCTTTCATACCTTTAGTATTGAAGGTCCCTTCCTCAGTATAGAAAGGAAAAGAGATGGTTTTTGCTCCTCTGCGGACCCCAAAGATGAAGGTATAATTCCCCCATAATTTATCTGGTAAAACAAGAGGGTCGTTCTCGTCAATAAATAAGTCCGCGATAATACTTAAACCATGGGTTAATGCATTAGTAACGATGGGATAACTAAAGGATTTATTCGTTAAAGAAGGATTTTCTATTATCATTTTTTCTCGCCATAGCTTTCTAAGCTCGGGTTTTCCTGCAGGAGGAGCATATGGATAAAGGTCCTTAGGATCGTAGTCAGCTAGAGTTTCTTGGATTAACGGTAAGAACATCGGGCGGTCTTTCTCAGTTGCGATCCCTATCGTGGCGTTAAAACGGTAGGCTTTCTGCTTAGCTTCAGCAGTTTGAGTTAAGATCCCCTTGGGATAGTACAGTTCTTTTCCAAGAGTTGATAATAATTCATAAACATAGGGATTTTCCTCTTGTATTTTGTTATTTAAGTCTTGGGCAATCTCATTCATAATATTACTCCCTTGCTCAATCTTGGTGCCATTTTTAATAAGTATTGCGAAGCAATTAAATTGTACACTAAAATAGTTTTTTCCTCCACTATTTATAATATAGGATAGAAGGAATTTTTTGAATTTGTACAGAATTGTTACACATGCAGTATAGCTTTAAAAGTATGTGATAGCTGGTTTGATGGAGCGTGTTGAGATTAAGGTATTAGGAAGATTTATGAGAGGATAAGTGGAGCTAAGATATGGATAAATTTATGCTAGAAGATTTAAAGGGAAAGATGCCTGCAGTGCCTGGAATAAATGGCAAAGAAGAGTATTTTAATTCTGCTGTTTTAGCGTTACTAATGCTAATCGATGAAGAATATCATTTTATTTTTCAAAAAAGATCTGCCGCTATAAGACAAGCTGGACAGATTTGCTTTCCGGGCGGTAAATTTGATCCCAATAAAGATGCTGACTTTAAAGAGACCGCTATAAGAGAAACTGCAGAAGAATTAGGTGTTGTCTCTAATAAGATAAGTATCATTGGTACGCTTGATACCATTTTTTCAGTGATGGGCACCACTGTAGACGCATTTCTGGGCGTCTTGGATATTAGCAGTCTGGATGACCTAAACATTAATCCGCATGAAGTCGAGAGAGTTTTCTCCATTCCAGTCTCGTACTTTGAGAGAACTGAACCCGAGGTATATCAGGTAAGCATTACTGCCAATCCGTCATACATCAACAAGGCAGGGGAAGAAGTTATTCTCTTGCCTGCGAAAGAACTAGGGTTAGAGGAGCAGTATACCAAGCCATGGGGAAACATTATGAATAATATTTATGTCTATAGGGTTGAAGGAGTGATTATATGGGGGATAACGGCAAGATTAATTAGAGATGTTATAGCAAAAATTAAGGCGTAGCGGAGCGACTGGATCTATTTAGCCAGCAAGACATTCCGCTTGCCTGCAGGATTGAGCAAGAAAGTTGCTCTTGAAATCCAATTGATGGAGTGCTATTATTATATAAACCGTTGAAGGGGAAGTAAAACCGCATGACCAACCTCATAGAGAGTCGAGCAGGGTGGAAGCTTGGCAGGTAACGGAGCGTGTAAATGGGCCTCTGAGGGTGGAGCGAAAGAGCTTAGGCTTTAGTAGTTGCCAACGCAAAGCCAGCGTTATAGGGCTAAGGGTGTGTTGGCACTCTGCATGAGAGGATGCATTTTTATGCATCAACTAAGGTGGTACCGCAGATTAACGTCTGTCCTTATTATAGGATAGGCGTTTTATTTTTGTGTGTCCCACACTTCGTCCCATTCAGAACCGCGAACTGAATGAGACGTGCAGAGAAGGAAACCCTCAAATTTTTTAATTAGAATGGGGAGGTATCTTCTATGAAAAAGCAATTGGCGGCAGTAATCTCAGCGTTTATGACCTTGGCCCTGGTGTTTTCCTTAACGGCTTGTGCGCCCAGTAAAACAGAAAACACAGGCAACACCGATGCTAAAAAGAAAATCGGTATCGTGCAGATAGTTGAACATCCTTCACTAAACACCATTAGAGAGTCTTTGATAGCGGAGTTACAGGCCCAAGGCTATAAAGATGGCGAAACTATTACGATTGATTATCAAAATGCCCAAGGAGACCAGACTAACTTGAAGACCATAGCTCAAAAATTTGTAAGTAATAAATATGACCTTATTGTTGCTATTGCAACTCCTTCAGCTCAGGCAGTCGTCAGTGAGACGAAGGATATTCCCATTCTTTTCTCAGCATGTACTGATCCCCTGGGATCTGGATTGGTTACCGATATGGAGAAACCGGGCGGTAACGTTACGGGTACATCGGATGCTGTATCAGCAGAAAAAATTATGGAGCTTGGCAAGCGCATTACTCCTGATATCAAAACAATTGGGGCATTATATAATTCGAGTGAGACAAATTCTGTATCCGTGATCAATGAACTTAAAGCGTATGCTCAGAAAAACAATATGACGGTAGTTGATGCTACTGTAACTAATTCCTCTGAAGTACAGCAGGCAGTTACTTCTCTTGTAGATAAGGTCGATGCTCTTTTCTCGCCCATTGATAACACAGTTGCATCTGCTATGCCTCTGGTGACTCAAATAGCAAATAGAGCGAAAAAACCTATCTACGTTGGAGCTGATTCCATGGTTAAAGATGGAGGGCTTGCAACTTACGGAATTAATTATCAAGTATTAGGTAAAGAGACTGGAATTATGGCTGTGGAAATCTTGAAGGGTAAAAAGGCTGGAGATATTCCAGTCAAAACCATGAAGGATATGGATATTTATCTTAATAAGACAACTGCAAAAGCAATCGGAATTAATCTGTCAGATGATGTGTTGAAAGAAGCAGCTCAGGTATTCGAAAATTAAGAAACAAGGGGTTTAAATATGAGTGTCATGGTGTTACTGGGTTCCATTGAATTGGGAATCATTTATGCAATTATGGCTTTAGGGGTTTTTGTATCTTTTAGAACCCTTAATATGCCTGACCTAAGTGTGGACGGCAGCTTTGTGCTTGGTGCGGCGGTGTCTGCCGTCATGAGTCTTAACGGACATCCGTTTCTCGGCTTGGGGATCGCATTTATAGCGGGATGTGGAGCAGGGTCTATCACTGCCTTGTTGCATACCAAACTAAAGATTCAACCGCTTTTAGCTGGAATCCTAACCATGCTGGCTTTATATTCTTTGAACCTAAAGGTTATGAGTGGGCGGGCCAATATCCCCCTGATTAATAAAGCAACTGTTTTTAAACCTTTTGAAGGAATAATTCTGGGCGGGTATGATTATAGCAAGTTGTTATTTTCCCTAGCTGTGTTGACTCTGTTACTCCTTTTACTGTTCCTCTTTTTGAAGACAAGACTGGGGTTCGTTTTAAGAGCGACGGGGGACAATGATCAAATGGTAAGAGCCCTGGGAGTTAATACGGATTTAGTAATTCTAGTGGGATTAGCTCTTTCCAATGGTTTAGTTGCCGTGGCTGGTGCGCTGATTGCTCAGTCTCAATCGTTCGTAGATGTTGGGATGGGGATTGGTATGGTGGTTATCGGACTGGCCTCAGTGATTATCGGGGAAGTAGTTTTTGGGGTAAGTTCTCTCATGAGAAGGCTGATTGCGGTCATTCTGGGATCGATTCTCTATCGCTTGATTATTGCCTTTGCACTTGAAATAGGAATGCCGCCTACTGACTTAAAACTTGTCTCAGCGGTGATTGTGGCCTTAGCGATGTCTATGCCTATTCTTAAGAAGCGTTTTCTGTAGTAAAACGGAAATTATCGTATACACCTCATGAAAGGAGCAAATAACCTGATGCTTAGAGTTGAGTCGTTAAGTAAAACCTTCGGAAAAGGGAGCACCAATGAAAAAATCGCTCTTAATGAGGTTAACCTGTCACTTCAGGAAGGCGAATTTGTTACGATCATTGGTGGCAATGGCGCTGGAAAATCGACGCTTCTGAATTGTATATCAGGAGTATATGAAATTGATGAGGGCAGGATCATTCTTGACTCGAAGGATGTCACCTCTGATCCTGAGTATAAACGCTCTAGACACATTGGAAGGGTTTTTCAGGATCCACTGAAGGGAACGGCCCATGATATGACCATTGAGGAAAACCTGGCTATCGCCTTTGCTAAGGGGAAATCTGTAGGTTTACAATCTGGAGTGACAAAAAAGGATACCACTCTTTTCAAGGAACGACTTGAACTGTTAGACCTCGGCCTAGAAAATAGAATCAAGCAGAAGGTAGGCCTTCTTTCTGGAGGACAGCGGCAAGCCCTTACGCTTCTGATGGCTACAATTATTAAACCGCGGCTCTTACTTCTCGATGAACACACCGCGGCACTTGACCCTACTATAGCTCGCAAGGTATTGGGTTTAACTCATAAACTTGTCTCTGAGGAAAAACTGTGTACTCTAATGATCACGCATAATATGAAGGCTTCCTTAGAATACGGGACAAGAACGATTATGATGCATGGGGGAAAGATCATGATGGATCTTCAGGGCGAAGAAAGAAAAGACATGACCGTAGATCGACTGATCGAGCAGTTCGAGAAAAGAAGCGGAGCTGAGTTGGATAATGATAGAATGTTATTAGGCTAAGTTTCGAGTATGTTTGATAGTAATATGATAGATCCAAGCCGCTAACAGATTGTCAAGTTAGCGGCTTTTTAAACAGGGGAATGTTTGAATATTTCTTGCTATGACATATAATGGAAGATAATTAAATAAAATCCAAATACCATCCTCAGTAATTCTATTCCGCTGATCTGGGACATGAAACTTGATGAAACAGAGGAGTGTCATAAGGGGAAGGGTGGATCTATTTTGAAGAAGCGTCTAAAACAGATATTAGTTTCATTGATTGTGATAATTATTCTTGGATGTTCAACTGTCTTAATTATCAACAATAGTGTAGAATCAGTCGGTGAAAGCTACATATTAAGTCCCAATAACGTTCCTAAAGCAGATGCTATTCTGGTTTTAGGTGCGTATGTTTTTTCAAGCGGAACTGTGTCCACTATGCTTAATGATCGTTTAACTGCAGGTTATGAACTGTATGAGTTGGAGAAAGCGCCCAAACTATTAGTGAGCGGAGATCACGGACAAAAGGATTATGATGAGGTTAATTCGATGAAGAGCTTTTTGAAAGATAAAGGTGTGCCAAGTTCGGACGTATTTATGGATCATGCCGGCTTTAGCACTTATGAGAGTATATACCGAGCCAGAGATATTTTTAAAGTTCAAAAGGTTATTATTGTTACTCAGGAATATCATCTAAAGCGAGCAGTTTTTGTGGCGAGGGAGCTAGGCTTAGAAGCCTATGGAGTTGCTTCCGACAAACGTGACTATGGACAGGCAATGTTTATGTATAACCTGAGAGAAATAGCAGCTAGGAACAAAGACTTTTTGTGGGCAAAGATCATAAAACCAGAACCAACATTTTTAGGGGATTCAATCCCTGTTTTCGGTGATGGCAAAGCGACGGATGATAAATAGGTTTATATTGTTTAATTTGGACGAACTATTCTCTTAAAAAGCTAGGGGCTTATTACAGCCTCTAGCTTCTTACATTTAATCTGCTTAGTAATAATTCATTTGTTTACTGCAAGGGAGTATACAAGCACCTGGTCAACACGAAATAGGATGAATCATTAATAATTGAAATTTTGATTAGAGAAATAGAGGATTATAATAAAATTCGGCGAATTTGAATTATCAGAATATGAATGGTAATTCATATATAGTCAGAGGAATTTTATTTTAGACTTCATTCTTACGGTTTCAAGAAAGGTGGAAAGAAAAATATGGATTGGAAAACTGTTAAACTGAAAATTATGGATACTGGAGTTGCGGTACTTACATTGAATCGACCAGACACAATGAATTCAGTCAATGACCAACTTTGTTCAGATGTTCAGGCTGCTTGTAAGGAGGCATCGGAAAATGATGCGGTAAAGATCATCGTCATTACTGGAGCGGGCAAGGGGTGGTCTAGCGGGGGAGATATTTCTATGCTGGCTAAAATAAAAGACCCTATCAGCGCTAAGGAGACCTATGATGCGTCAGGCGCACTTGTAACAGCGATCTATGAAATAAAAAAACCGGTCATAGCGGCACTTAATGGAGTGGTAGCAGGTGCTTCCGTAGCCGCATGTATGGCCTGTGACTTGATTATTGCCTCTGAAAAAGCGCGTATTGGTTTTACCTTTATGCAATTGGCATTTTGTCCGGATAGCGGTGCATCGCATTTTCTGATTCAGAAAGTGGGCTATCATAAAGCTCTTGAATTACTGTGGTTCGGTAAAATCATTAATGCCGAGGAAGCAGAAAAGTTGGGAATAATAAACAAGGTAGTCCCGCATGAAGAGTGCTTACCTGAGGCTATAAGATGGGCAGAAAAGTTAGCTTTGCAACCATTAATGGCAGTTGGCCTGGATAAGAAGCTATTGCGCGAAGCCGGCAAAAATGATTATTATCAACAGACTGAGTTGGAGGCCATGTATCAAGTTCTGACTTGGTCTTCCGAGGATTTCAAAGAAGGGTGTGCGGCATTTGCCGAGAAACGAAAACCCGTGTTTAAGAATAGATGATTAGTCTAGGGAAATAACATAATATACCTAGAATGATTAAAGAAGGACTCGACCTTTTTTTACCAGTACATGATGGAGATAATTGAACACCTTCCTGGAGAATTTAAATTCATGGTGAATTTTTAGTCAAAGGGGAGGTCTCTTTCGTGTCGAATCGATTTCTGGCTATCCTCATGACCCTAACATTAGTTTTAGGATTTCAAGCCCAAGTTCAAGCATCGGATGCATCCGCTCAGCTACAAAACATAGTTGAAGTCAATGCTGATTTTGTAGATATCCAGCATATAATTCCTTCTGTAGATGTAGATATAAAATATGCAACCACGGATAATTTTACACATTCCAAATTATATGATAGTTCTCAGGCGTTTCTTCGCCAAGGAACAACTGAAAAACTTAAAAAAGTTGCTGACGAAGTCGAGAAAAAAGGATACCGACTGAAGATTTGGGATGCCTATAGAACTCCCAAGGCACAGTTTGCAATGTGGAATCTCGTTCCAGATACACGGTATGTCGCAAACCCTTATAAAGGCTACTCCAACCACTCGCGGGGATCTGCTGTTGATTTGACCCTAATTGATATTGAGGGAAATGAACTTGCGATGCCAACCGGATTTGACATTTTTACGTCTGAAGCAGCTCGAGCCAATCAAAACCAAAATGCAAAGTACTTAAAAGAAGTCATGGTCAAGCATGGTTTTAAACCGTTAGCAACCGAGTGGTGGCATTTTGATGACAAAGATACCTATCAACCTGCTAATTCTGTCCGAGTTTCATCGCCCCCAGCTGTACCTCAAAATCAAGAGACGAGTATTACCATTAGCGCCATTGGAGATGTTACACTGGGGCAGGATGAACGCTATTTATTCGCAGGCAGTTTTGATCAGTATTACAAATTAAAAGGTCTCGAATATTTTTTTTCAGGGGCAAGGAAGATTCTGAGCGAGGATGATCTGACTATTGCTAATCTAGAAGGAACTTTGACTGAGGCAACCGAAAAACCTGATAAAAGTTCTCAGGGAAATCGGGCTTTTTTCTTTAAGGGAAATCCCCATTATACAGCTATCTTGAAAGATGGAAGCATTGAAGCAGTAAACCTGGCTAATAACCACAGTATGGACTTTTTAAATAAAGGGTTTACAGATACTGTAGCGACTTTGGATCATGCGGGAATAACCCATTTCGGGGATAAGAAAGTCGCTGTATATGAAAAAAATGGAGTAAAGATAGGATTAATAGGGGTTAATACTTTAGGCCCATTGGAGGAAGGGGTTCTGTCAAAAAACCTGAAGTCTGAACTAAAGGCAAACATCCAGGCTCTCAAAGAAAGAACCTCATTAATTGTAGTAAGTTTTCATTGGGGTATAGAAAACAAACCCAATCCAAAGCAAGAACAACGAGAACTTGGTAAATTCGCTGTTGATCAAGGGGCTGATTTAGTGCTTGGTCATCACCCTCACGTTCTTCAAACGTACGAAATGTATCAGGGAAAGTGCATTGTCTATAGTCTGGGAAACTTTGTATTTGGGGGTAATTCAAATCCTTGGTATAAAAACACTGAGATTTTCCGACAACAATATAGCTTTGTGAATGCTAAACTTGTTGGAACTAGTTCACCTCTTATTATTCCTTGCAGATTATTGTCTAGTTTTAAACCAGAACCTTCAAAATGAGACTGGACGTCGCATCAAAAGGCTCCTCAATAAATACTGAGGAGCCTTTTGGGTGCAGTTTTTAGGTCAAAAGATAGCTGCTATTTTGCTGCAACACGTTTTGAAATGGGATTGTCAAGCTTAGCAAGTCTACTTTTATTTGTTGCAATAATATAAATTGCAGAAGCCCAAACTAATGCAGCAATAATCGTTCCTGCGTTAAAGAACCCTTTTTGCGCTGTATAAAGTATAGAATAACCAACTGCACCTGGAAGTAAAGCGTAGTATGTGAATACGACCAATGTCTTACGGATAACATAGCCTTCTTTTCCAAGGAGGCCTACGACGGCGGCAGCGGCGACAACATTGTGTACGCAGATGACATTTCCTGCTGCACCACCAATGGCTTGAAGAGCTACAATCCAGGTCGGATCAACTCCAATTCGCTCTCCCACGCCAAACTGAAACAAGGAGAACATCATGTTGGAAACGGTGTTACTTCCAGCTACGAAAGCTCCAAGGCCACCAATTAGCGGAGCAAAGATTGGCCATGCGGACCCTGCTAACCCAGCAACAGCTTCAGCAAGAACAATCGGCATTTTGTCGAAGCCTGCTGCGCCGCCTGCGGAATTCATGAACACTTGAACCATGGGGACGGTAAAGATAAGGGCTGAGCCTGCCCCAAGCATTGTTTTTGCTGAACCTTTCCATGCTCTGGCATAAGCTGGACCACTCATTCTATGAATAAAGTAGGTAATGATAGTGACAAAGATAAATGCTGTACCTGGAGAGTAAAGAATTTCCCAAGAGGCTGTAATATTTGTTCCGAAAATTTGAGGCCAAACAAATTTTGCTTTTTTTAGCAGAGTAGCGAATGGCAAGAATGAAACCCTGGTAGCTACAAGGGTCAATCCAATAAGAACATAAGGCATCCAAGCCATCAAGGAACTCATAGTTCCATGCTTCGAAGAAATATCCTTAACTTCGATCGTTCCTGTCCACTCCGGATCCCAATTTTCTTTGGCATCAAAATCCCAAGCTTCGCCTTTTGGCATAAGGAAGCCTTTTTTGGCGGCAGTGACAACAATTGCCAGACCCGTTAATCCACCGATCATAGATGGGAATTCAGGTCCAAGTAGATTGGCTACTAATAGGTAAGGGACTGTCATAGAAAAAGCGGCAAAAAGAGCAAATTTCCAGATTTGTAGGCCTTCACTAAAGGATTTATTCTTACCAAAGAAGCGGGTCATGAAAGCCACGACAAAGAGGGGAATAAAGGCACCTGCAATAAAATGGAGAAGTGCGACTTTAGTGGCAATGGCAAATGCAATAAAGGCGCGCCAGTCAGTATATCCCAGTGAAGTTGCATATTGTACCAATTCAGGTGAATTTAACCCTGTGCTAACACCCACGAGCATGGGTGTTCCTACTGCTCCGAAGGAAACGGGTGTACTCTGAATCATCATTCCGGCTACGACTGCAGCCATAGCAGGGAAGCCAAGTCCAACCATTAGTGGAACAGCTACTGCTGCAGGAGTTCCGAATCCAGAAGAACCCTCAATAAAAGAACCAAAAAGCCAAGCAACAATGATGACTTGAATTCTTCGATCCGTAGTAATTCCTGTAAAGCCCCTGCGAATTGCTTGAAGCCCACCACTTTCTTGTATAGTGTTTAAAAGAAGAATAGAGCCAAAAATAATGTACATGAGAGTAATAGCAGTTATAATTCCATTAACAGTTGCAGCGGCGACTTGGGCCCCGGGAATTTGCCAGATAAAAAGAGCGAGTGCGGCTGCTACGAAATATGAGATCGGCATGGCCTTGCTTGCGGGCCATTTTAACCCGACAAGAAAGATTGCCACAACAGCGATTGGGAGTAGGGAAAGTATAGCTAATAACCCTGTACTCATTTCAAAAACCTCCTAATTTTTTTATAGATAACAATGTTGGTCCCTATTGGAAATATCCAATCACCCCCTTTTTTATCCATGACTTACTCTTCAATACGTTTGAATGGTCAACCCATCAGACCATATGACTTAAAAATATATATATTTTTAAGAGTATAATAATATAATAAACTAAATGCAAAATATTTTCAATAATTGAGTTTATTTTCACTAATAAATAGAGTAAGTTTATTTTAAAATATAATACTTTTTTAAAGTTATTTTATAATTTTAAATTGTCTTTATTAGAAAATAAAAAAACTTTAGATAACGTTTTACTTATAACTTAAAGACAATTGTCAAAATAGATTTAATCTTATAAATAGGAAAATTTTTCATCTGGAAATATAAAATATTGATTATTCTCAATAATCCAGATTAAACAATGTGGTTTTAGTTAATTTTGGAATTTATAATTTGATTTATATCATCTTAAGACTTTTTGGCTGTTTAATTACAATACCTCATACTTGAAGCAGAGTGGCGAAATAACTCGTCAGATGATTCAATACAACTTATCCCTTTTCAAAGCGGGCAGCCTGAGAATAATGATATTCTTGAAAAGCAGAGAGGTAGATCAGTATATCTTTGAACAGCATAAAGACGAAATATCTCGAAAAGGTTTCATAATGACACATATTGAACCGATCGACAATTATGTTGATCGGTATAGGTCCTTATGGTGAAGCAAATGCGGAATATCTTTACTTAATATTTGGTAAAGATAGGATAAAGGTTGTAGAAGGGCAAAGAGCTGTAACGATGACATAAAACTAATAAATCATGAAAGTAATGTTGATTCAACCTCCCAGCAGTACTTCTTTTATGGATAAAGTCTATATGTATGAACTCCTTGGATTAGAGTACCTTGGCTCAGGTCTTAAATAAGATGGCCATGAGGTTTAGCTCTGAAATTTATGCTTGTATCAGGACTATGCGTCTAGCGAATCAAGTGATTTCACACTTTGAAAGATTGAAGAAGTAAATATCTAAATTTAAATAAGGAGGCAGTGCGATGAATCGTTTGGTTCTAATCGTATTTGGAATTGCAGTATTCTTTTCAGGCATAACCTATATTCTAGGGCGATTATTACCAGGAATAAAGAGTGTTAAATATTCACCAGCCCTATTGTGCCTGCTTGGTGGTCTGTATTACCTGTACTTGGCTAAGACAGTGCATAGTGGAGCCGGTTTTGAAGATCTTGCCAATGTGGTCATGTCAATGATGTTTCTTACAGGTTTTGCTTCAGGGCTAGTTACGAGCTTAATCCTAGATTTTTCTCCTAAGTTTAAATCGTAAGTTAGCAAATTAATATTAAAAAATTGCTTAACACCTATTTACATTTACGTTGCGTAAAGGTGTATATTCATTTTAAGGAGGTGATTACGTGGAATACACGGTGCAAAAATTAGGTCGATTAGCAGGTGTCAGCACCCGTACTTTGAGATATTATGATGAGATAGGAATTCTTAAGCCGACGAGAATTAATTCTTCAGGGTATCGCATTTATGGACAAGCTGAAGTTGATCGTTTACAACAGATTCTTTTTTATCGAGAGTTAGGTGTAGGCTTGCAGAGTATTAAAGATATCGTAACGGCCCCTTCTTTCGACGGAACAAAAGCACTGAGAGAACATCGTGAAAAGCTTCTTGAAAAAAGAGAGCAGTTGAATGAGCTGATTGCCAACGTTGACAAAACTATTGCGCTAACTGAGGGAGGAATTATCATGTCGGATAAAGAAAAGTTTGAAGGCTTTAAGCAAAAGCTCGTGGATGACAATGAAGCAAAGTATGGCAAGGAAATCCGCGAAAAATATGGAGATGAGACGGTTAATAAGTCTAATCAAAAAATGAACGGGATGTCTCAAGAAAAATACGACGAAATGACGAAGCTTGCTGCAGAGGTTAATGAAACCCTTTATGCTGCGTTTAAAACAGGCGATCCGGCTGGAGAACTCGCTCAAAAAATTGCAGTGCTCCATCGTCAGTGGCTATGTTATTCTTGGGATAGCTATTCAAAAGAAGCCCATGCTGGACTTGCCCAAATGTATGTAGATGATCCGAGATTTATGGCATACTATGACGAGAAGCAACCGGGCGCTGCAGAATTCCTAAGAGATGCCATCTTCATATATACGGGAACGAAATAAGCTGGACGAATTGCAAGTTAAAGGTTACGCATAAATGCGTAGCCGTTTTTTATCTAAGAAAGTTACATAAGAAAATTTAATAATTGGTTTTCAAATAATTAAGAGTCCCATATTAACAGGAACAAGACAGATCACGTGAAAGGACGAAATAAATGAACAATGATCATAAAAAATTATTAGGGAAGATTTCCGCTTGGGGTCCTCCTGTTCGAGTCAGGGGCATCGCCTATTGTAAATTCGATTTTTTAGAATTATCTTGACTTAGTATCTCAAATAGTTTAGCCTATAGTAGTATTGGTTAAGAAAGGGTGACTATTTAAAAAATGCGCTACTAATTCTTGTTCACACAAAGATTCTTGTTAATATGACGAGTAATTTTTTCGGATAGGATTAGTATGAGCATTTTTAATAAATAATTGGGTTGCTTTGAGGAAAGGTTTTAGGCCTTTTCGTGCTATGCTGTGTTAAGGGTAGGCAACTCAGTTCAATTATTAAGGTGTTTCTGCCTCCTGTCCAAAAATGGATAGGGGGCTTTTATGTTAGATTTAATCCGTAATCGGTTAGTGCAAGCGATTTTAGGATCTGTGTTATTTTTGCAGATTGGAATCTGGGTGCGTAATTTTGCTGTGTTACTCTTTGTCATGGAACAGACGAATGGGGATGCGTTTGCCATCTCTATGATTTCAGTGGCAGAATATGCGCCGATGTTGATTTTCTCGTTTATTGGCGGAACCTTTGCGGACCGTTGGCGTCCTAAGAGAACAATGATCTGGTGTGATGTTCTCAGTGCAGTGTCAGTGTTTGCTGTTTTGCTCACCTTGGTATTGGGTACTTGGAAAGCCGTTTTTTTCACGACAATCATTTCGGCAATCTTATCCCAGTTTTCTATGCCTTCAGGTATGAAGCTGATAAAGGAAAATCTGCCAGCCGAGCAAATACAACCAGTAATGTCAATTTATCAGACGATCTTTACTATCTTTATGATTCTTGGACCAATCCTTGGCACCTTTGTCTATCAGAAGTTTGGAATTATCATCTCCATTGGTGTAATGGGCCTGGCCTTTTTACTCTCGGCGGGTACCTTGACGTTACTGCCTCCAGATCGTGTGAAGGTCGTAGAAAAGACCTGCACAACCCTACGTCAAGAAATGCTGGAAGGTATTCGATATGTAATGGGGAAGAAAATCTTGACACTCTTAGGCTTGTGCTTTTTGGCTGCTGGCTTGGGAGGGGGACTTGTTCAACCCTTAGGAATCTTTCTGGTCACAGAACGGCTTGGCTTGCCAAAAGAGAGTTTGCAATGGCTCTTGACCTTTAACGGAATAGGGATGCTTATAGGTGGAATCGTCGTTATGATTTTTGCTAAAGCCATTGCTCCACAAAAACTCTTGGCCTTTGGGATGTTCATCGCTGCAATCTGTATAGTAATTAGTGGACTTTCGACGATCCCATGGTTGACCTATCTAATAAATTTATTCATGGGACTAGTTCTTCCTTGCATTATGATCGGAATTAACATGATGATGATGCAAAATTCTGAAAATCAGTTTATTGGCCGAGTGAATGGGATTCTGATGCCCTTGTATACCGGAGCTATGGTTTTGTCGATGAGTGTAGCAGGGCTGCTTAAAGAAACCTTTTCTTTAGTAGCTATGTATGAAGCAGCGGGAGTACTGTATATTATTGGATTGTTGTTTCTGTTGCCGTTATTTAAAATGAAGGGTGATAAACCTCATTTTGAACATGGATGAAAGATTTGTTAGAAGGAGAGCCCGCATGGACCTGCTTAAAATGCCTGGAGTTGTTTACTGTGAATTTAAGAAAAAATCATATATTATCCGGCAAGGGGAAAAGGTTGACTCGCTATATTATTTAGTCAGTGGTACCTGCTATCGGACAGCCATCACAGAAAAAGGGGATTACAACAAAAACCAATTATCCAGCGAATGATTGAAGGATAATCCCAATTTTAATCAATAAATCACCCCTTGCGATTAATTGATTATAATCACAAGGGGTGATTTCATTGTTCTTACTTAAAAATATCTTGATGATGTTTAAGACCGAATTAGCTAACAAGACTTAGAGAACGGTTACATCACTGTTAAAACAAGGTATAATACATTAAAGATACTTGTAACGCATTAGTGCCAGTCTTTTATACTAATGTTACCCTTTCGATAGAGAATTAATTTGGAGGCTTTAAAATGATCACTGAAATCTACCCCAATATTTTCAAAAACGAAATACCTCTCCCTAAAAATCCCTTAAAGGCTATCAATAGTTACGTCATTATATCTGAGAGTAGGAATTTGATTATAGATACAGGATTTAACACTGTAGAATGCCAAAGTGAGTTAATGCGGGGCCTAGAAGAGCTAAACATCGACCTAAATAAAACGGATCTCTTTATAACCCATATGCATACTGATCACTCAGGTCTGGCAACTATGCTTAGAAAACAGGGAGTGCACGCTATTTATTTTAGCAAGATTGATGGAGACATTTATAATCAAACTTCCCAAAAGAATGTATTTTTCAAAGTGCTCAACAAACTATTAGGCTTTGAAAGCGAAAGTTTATCTAAGTTTGGCAAAGAGTTTGGGGTTAGAGAGACTGAGATTCTTGAATTCAGCCCCTTATATGAAGGGGAAAAATTAGATATTGGAGATTATAGTTTCGAAGTCGTGGATATACCAGGGCATACACCAGGCCACATCGGTTTGTATGAGAAGAAACATAAGCTGTTTTTTTCAGGAGACCATATATTGGATGAAATAACCCCAAATATAACCTTTTGGGGATTCGAACAGGATATTTTAGCAACCTATTTCAAGAGCTTAAAAAAGGTATTTGAGTATGAAATCGATTATATGTTTACTGCTCATAGAACTATTATCAGGGATCATCGAAAAAGAATTACTGAGCTTCTGAGACATCATGAAGAACGCCTCAATGAGATTAGAGGCATATTAAGAGACGGCGGAAAGACACCTGTTGAAATGGCAGCAACTATGCACTGGGATTTGAGTCATAAGAAATGGGCTGACTTCCCTTTTTCACAGAAATGGTTCGCTTCAGGAGAGGCATTATCACACTTAGAGCATCTGGTACATATTGGACTCGTCGAGCGGATAACTAAAGCAGAAGCGCTCCTTTACGAACTTAAATAATATATCGCCATTCATTGAGATGTAAACCGATACTCTCGATGCGAAAGGCAGCAGTTAATGGTGTTTGACTAATGGGATGGAGACTGGCATTTGTCGGTTTCTATTCTTAATTTTAAAGGATATTAGCTGTAAATAGCGAAATAATATATTATTCTTAGTATAACGAAGAATTCTGTAGAAAAAAGATCCGACTCAAGGAGGGAACAAGTTGAGGCCAGAGATTATTCAGAAACTAAGTGAAATTGTTGGAAAAGACAACTTATATACAGAGTTAGAAGATCTGTATTGTTATACCTATGACGCTTCATTTGTTAAGGCGGATTTTAAGAAGGATTTGGCGGGCGTAGCTGTGTATCCAAGTAACACCGAAGAAGTAGCACAGATAATCAAGCTGGCTAATCAAGAGATGATTCCTGTGGTTCCACGGGGGGCAGGGACAAATGTCAGCGGAGGGACTATTTCTGTAGGGGATTGTATTATCTTGGTTCTTAAAAGAATGAACAAAATACTTGAGATTGACGGCAAAAATTTAATTGCTGTTGTGGAACCCGGCGTCATTACTGGCCAATTACAGAGCGAAGTTGAGCGAATAGGCCTGTTTTATCCCCCAGATCCCGCCAGTCAGGCCTTTTCAACAATGGGCGGCAATGTGGCCGAATGTGCAGGAGGACCGCGTGGCGTGAAATATGGAGTCACTCGAGACTATGTAATCGGGCTCGAGGCAGTACTTCCCACAGGGGAAGTTATTAATACCGGTGGAAGAACAATTAAAAATGTGACCGGGTATGATATGACAAAGTTATTTACTGGTTCAGAGGGGACATTATGTGTCATAACTAAAATCATCGTTAAACTTATTCCATTACCAGAAGCTAAGAGCACTATGATGGCAGTTTTTCCTGAGATTGTTCAAGCCTGTGAAACGGTATCAGAAATCATTGCTACGGGACTAGTTCCCTGTTCACTCGAATTGTTGGACAACATTTACATTAGAAATATTGAGGAATATGCTAAAGTTGGACTGCCCACAGAGGCGGGTGCTGTGCTCTTAATAGAAGTTGATGGGGACTCGGAAATATTGGCGAAACAGATTGGAAAGATAGAGAAAATCTGCAGTCGATTAGGAGCAGTCCAGATCAGGGTTGCCAAGACTAAAGAGGAAGCAGAAGAATTATGGCGCGCGCGCCGCTCGGCCTTTGCAGCCGTGTCGAGGTTAAGACCGACCATTATCGGTGAAGATGCGACGGTTCCGCGCAGCAGTATTCCGGCCGCTGTGAACCGTATTCAAGAAATCGCGGCTAAATATAACATTATTGTTGCGATACTGGGACATGCCGGAGATGGCAACTTGCATGCCACCATCCTTACTGATGAGACGGATCTAGAAGAGATGGCAAGGGTCGAAAAGGCCATCGACGAGATCTTTATAGCTACAGTAGAACTGGGTGGTTCATTAAGCGGTGAGCATGGTATCGGTAGGGCGAAATCAAAGTTCATTACCATTCAGACTGGGGAGGTTGGACTGGAAGTTCAACGTCAAATTAAACAAGCACTTGATCCTAATAATATCTTGAACCCTGGCGTAATGTTTGGAGCGTGATGAAATGGATCGTTCATTAGAGTCTTGGCAGAAAGAAGTTATCCGATGTATTCGTTGCGGTGCCTGCCAAAATGTCTGTCCTGTTTTTAAAGAGTTGCAGGCAGAGTCCACAGTCGCCAGAGGGCGAGTTAAGCTCATTCGAGGAGTCATAAGTAAAGACTTAGATTTAACGGATGGTTTTATTGATAAGATGTCGTTGTGCTTGATGTGCAAGGCTTGCGTTGTGAACTGTCCGAGCGGGGTGAAAGTTGACAAGCTAGTAGAAGCGGCCCGTAAGGAGATCGCAGAGAAGAAAGGACTTTCTCCGTTTAAAAATCTAATCTTTCGCTTAGTTTTAAAAAACCGTTGGGTATTTAACACGGGAATGAGGACCGGACGAATTTTTCAAGGCTTAGTCTTCCGGAAAGGGCCTAATGGGCAAGGAATGCTGCCCAGAATGTCCTTGGGAATAGACAAGAGAAGACTCCTCTCTCCCCTCGCTCAAAAACCGTTTAAGAGCATGTATCCCGGAGTAGTTAAAGTCTCTGAAGCAACCATGAGGGTAGCTTTTTTTACTGGGTGCATGATCAACTACATTTATACAGATACCGGTCGGGCAGTTATCAACGTCCTTAATCAAAATGGAGTGGAAGTTATAATTCCTTCTCTCCAAAACTGCTGTGGTACTCCTGTTCGGATTAATGGGGACTATGAAACTGCTAAAACAATGGCGAGGGCAAATATAGATGTTTTCCTGAAAGAAAAGGTTGATGCTGTTGTCGTGGCTTGTGGCACGTGTGGTTTAAGCCTGAAGGAGGAGTATGCTGAGTTACTTAAGGATGATCCGAACTATGTTGAAAAGGCCAAGAAGCTAGGGTCCATGGTCAAAGATTTCACAGAACTGGTGGTTTCTTTGGAGGGATTTGAGGGAAAAATGGGTCGGTTACCAGTAAAAGTCACTTACCACGATCCTTGTCACCTCGTCAGAGGGTTGAAAGTCAAAGAACAACCCAGACAGATTATCAGAAGTATTCCTGGCGTGATTTTTGAAGAAATGACTAAAGCAGATACCTGCTGTGGCAGTGGGGGTTCTTTCAGCTTATATCACTACGAACTTTCGACTAAAATCAATGATTATAAAGTGGAATCTGTTCATCAAACAGGGGCAGAGATATTGGCTACAGGGTGCTCTGCCTGTCGAATGCATATTGAGGACGGCCTGAATCGCCAAGGGATTCCAATGCAGGTGATGCATACTGCGCAACTATTGGAAATGGCTTACGAAGCCAAAGGACTTACTGCGGAAAAATTGATGAAGATATAAGGTGTAACAAAAAGTCGCTTAAACCAATGGTTTTAAGCGACTATGGGCTAAGTCTCTTTAAAACTCCATTCCACAAGTAATTCTGTGTTCTTGAACATCTTAGTTATTTTCTTTGTGCGTAGTCGTAATTGCAAGGATTACAATGATTGCAATTAGGCCTGCCACAATGTAGACACGAATTCTTACAGGGACTCCATTGCTTGACATGGCACTGTCAGCCGCAGCTAAAACTGGAGCAACGCTAGCTAATAATGTGAATAATGTTGCCAGAATGACCGCATACGCTTTTGATAAAATTGTCTTCATATTTTTATTCACACCCCTTTTAAAACTATCCCTTTGTGACAAACTACCCTTAGTAACTTTTTTCACTTCCTTTCACTTTTTAATACAATATATAGTTAAGCTTTATTTTATGTGTATATGAATAATCTGGACTAAGATGCAGATGATGGAAATACAGATGCCGCTGCCTATTATGGAAACTACAGTTTTAGATCGCAGGGAGGAGATTAAAGGATGAATAGATTTGAGGTTGCCTATGGTAAAGAAACGCTGTCCTTTTTGCTTCCGTCTTCCGTGAACGCTATGGAGATTGAAGCAAAAGCTAGTCAGCCAATTTTAGATATAGAACAGGCGATTCTTCAAGCTGTTGGCCATCCACTTGGAACGGCTCCACTTATTGAGGTGGTAAAACCAGGAGACAAAGTAGTTATTGTAGTTAGTGACCATACTAGACTATGGGTACGGACGGATGTTCTTTTGCCGGTGTTACTCGATGTTTTAAATATGGCAGGAATACCGGATAAGGACATTTCTCTTGTAACGGCTACTGGGGATCACCGCTTGCTGACATTAGAAGAACATACGGCAATTTGTGGAGCAAAGGTTCTAGAGAGGGTTCCTGTCTTCGATCATGAGTGTCAATCTCAAGATTTGGTTGATTTAGGTTTATCCACCCAAGGTACCCCCATCAAGATCAATCGTCGGGTATGGGAAGCGGACAAGGTAATTCTTACCGGAGGAATAGCCTATCATTTGCTGGCAGGTTTTGGTGGCGGACGTAAGTCAATTGCTCCTGGGGTCTGTGGCTACGAGATGATCCAAAAAAACCATGCTTTGGCGCTTAAAGAAGCAGGGCCCTCAGGACTTAATCCAAACATTCAGACCGGAAAAATGGAGGGCAATCCAGTTGCAGAGGATATGTTAGAAATCGCTCGTCTAGTAGGCGTAGATTTCATCCTTAATGTCGTTGTTAACGAGAAGAAAGAGTTTGTCTATATTGCGGCGGGTGAGTTGCATCAGGCTCATTTAGCGGGGTGCAGGGTAACCGAAGAAATCTTCGGCATTGAGATCAAAGAAAAAGCTGATTTAGTTATTGTTTCAAGCGGTGGGTATCCTAAAGATATTCAACTTTACCAATCAATTAAAGCTTTAGATAATGCTACTTACGCTGTGAAAGAGGGTGGCATTATTATCTTGGTTAGTGAATGCTCAGATGGGATAGGTTCTCAACCTTTTCAGGATTATTTTAAATATGGCGAGGTAGAGGATATGAGTGCTAGACTCCATGCTGACTTTACTATGCCTGGTTTTGTAAGTTTGAGAACAGCGAGCATTTGCAGAAAGACACCAGTTATTTTGATTAGTTCTCTACCAGAAGATGTGGTAAAACTGGTGAAGATGGTTCCTGCCCATTCTCCAGCAGAGGCATGGCAATTAGCAACCCAAATGCTTGGTCAGCAACCTAAATCCATCTATGTAATGCCTCACGGTGGAAACACCTTTCCGATTATGAGCTAGGGCATAATATTTCTAAATGGTATTGAATTTATGGTATAAGGGTGTTATTATCATATAAACCGTTGAAGGGGAAGTAAAACCGCATGACCAACCTCACAGAGAGTCGAGTAAGGTGGAAGCTCGGCAGGTAATGGAGCGGGTAAATGGGCCCCAGAGGGTGGAACGAAAAAGCTCAGGCTTTAGTAGTTACCAACGCAGAGCCAGCGTTATCGGGCTAAGAGTGTGTTGGCACTCTGTATGAGGGGATGCATTATTATTTATGCATTAACTAAGGTGGTACCGCAGATTAACGTCTGTCCTTATTTTAAGGATAGACGTTTTATTTTTATCTTCACCGTTCTGTTTGTAAGAACAGAACATGCAGTTGCCAGAAATATTAAATAGAAGAGAGGTATTTTAATGAAAAAGCAATTGGCAAGAATGATGATTTCCGTAATAATGACCATGACCTTATTGATTTCTTTAACGGCCTGCTCACCAAGTAAAACTGAAACCCCTGATAAGACTTCAGCAAAGAAGACTATCGGTATCGTCCAAATTGTAGAACATCCCTCATTGAATACTATCAAAGAATCTATTGTCAATCAGTTACAGGAGAAAGGGTTTAAAGATGGTGAGACTATTTCAATAGATTATCAGAATGCCCAAGGTGATCAGTCTACGCTAAAGACAATCGTCACTAAATTTGTAAACAATAAATATGACCTTATCATCGCTATTGCTACACCCTCAGCACAGGCTGCTGTAAGTCAAACAAAGGATATTCCCGTGCTTTTCGCGGCTTGTGCTGATCCTTTGGGATCAGGAGTCGTGACTAATCTTGAAAAACCAGGCGGTAATGTAACGGGTACCTCAAATGCTGTTTCTGCTGAGAAAATAATGGAGTTGGCCAAGCGGATCACCCCGAATTTTGAAACCATTGGCGCATTATACAATTCAAGTGAAACCAATTCCCTATCTGTAATTAAAAATCTAAAGGAGTATGCTAGTAAAAATAATCTAACGATTATCGAATCGACCGTGACCAGTTCCGCTGATGTACAGCAGGCTGTCACATCTCTGGTAGGTAAAGTCGATGTTCTCTTCTCACCCAATGATAACACAGTTGCTTCTGCGATGCCCTTAGTAGCCCAAATTGCCAATAACGCCAAGCTGCCTGTATATGTGGCAGCCGATTCAATGGTTAAGGATGGGGGGCTGGCAACCTACGGTATAGACTATACTGTGCTTGGGAAAGAGACTGCCGACATGGCTGTAGAGATCTTAAATGGAAAGAACCCTGGGGATATTCCAGTCATGACCATGTCTGATATGCAGATTTATGCCAATAAAGACACAGCAAAGGCTATCGGAATTAATCTGCCGGATGATGTGTTAAAAGAGGCAGCTCAGATTTTCGGGAATTAAGGAAATTAAACTGCCTAAATAGTGGTATAAAGAATAAGGGGCCTTCCAAACTTCAAGGTGAAGCGATGGAAGGCCTTTGCATTAGATAGTTTAATTGTAAAGAACAGTTCCATTTGCTCCGTAGAGGCATAGAGAGATGTTCTTTACTTATAGAAAAATATAAGTAGACCGAGGCGCAATGAACAGCCTCGGTCTATCTTAAAAAGTGGATATTTTACAGATAATAATGCAATTGTTCCTTATACCAATAAATACTTCGAACGAACTTCTTCATTTTCGGCTAACTCATCTACGGTACCTTCAAAGCGTACCTGTCCTCGTTCAAGAACATAACACCTATCAGCTAATTTTAAAGCAGATTTGAGGTTTTGTTCGGCTAAAAGAATCGATATCCCGGTTGAACGAAGCTGAATAATTTGTTCTTCCAATTCCCTAACGATCAATGGCGCTAGACCTTCGGTAGGTTCATCTAAAATCAGAAGCTCTGGATTTCCAAGCAAGGCCCTGGCAATACTTAACATTTGCTGTTCTCCTCCACTTAAGTTCCCACCCCGTCGGTTTTCTGTTCTTTTGAGTACAGGAAATAACTCGTGGACTTTGGCCAAATTCCAAACCCCTGTTTTGATGCCATCGGCAATCTCGAGATTTTCACGCACAGACAAGTCTGCAAAAATCCTGCGGTCATCAGGGACAAAGCTAATCCCTAATTTAACCATCCGCTTAGTAGGGGTTTTCGCAATGTCTTGTCCTTTAAAATAGATTTGTCCGGATTTTGGCGGGGTAATTCCAATAATACTCTTGAGAGTCGTTGTCTTTCCGACCCCGTTACGACCAAGTAAGGATACGACCTCTCCTTGATTGACCTTTAAAGATAAACCAAACAGAACATGGCTTAATCCGTAGTAGGTATGAATGTCTCTAACGTCTAACATCATCCAGTTTCCCCCAAATAGGCATTTTGCACAGATTTATCATTTCTGATGTCTTGTGGCAGACCTTGAGCAATTGTTTTACCTTGGTGAAGTACCATTATTTTTTGGGCAACATCAAAAACTAATTCCATATCGTGTTCAGTAAGCAGTATTGTAAGGCCTTTTTCACGAGATAGGTGCTTAATAAGATTGACAATTCTGCGGGTTTCTTCTGATGACATTCCAGCTGTAGGCTCATCTAATAGAAGGAGTTCAGGTTTGCTCCCCAAGGCAATGGCAATTTCTAGGACCTTTTGGTCCCCATAAGATAAAGCACTGCACGAACGATCTTTAAAATCAAACAATTCGAAACTGTCCAGAATTTCCAATGTCTCTTCAATAAAAAGTTTTTTTGCAGGTCTGAAAAAGTTTTGATCTAAGCGATGTTTAGCAATGACTGAAGCTTGCACATTTTCAAAAACCGTAAGACTTGAGAAGATATTGATCAATTGAAAAGACCTGGCCATTCCTCTATGGCAGATTTTATAGGGAGCCATACTCGTGATTTCTTTACCCTGAAATCGGATATGGCCGGAGTCCGCCTGCAAGTGTCCAGTTATTAAATTAAATAACGTGGATTTTCCTGCGCCATTAGGACCAATAACTGCTACAACTTCACCCTTTGGAACCAAAAGGTTAGCATCTGAAATGGCTTGAAATCCATCGAACGATTTCTTGAGCTGTTCAACCTGAAGCATATTAATTTCCTCCTCTCTTATCCTGGCTTTTGTTATAAATCTCCATAAGATAACCAAGAATACCTTGAGGCAAGAACAATACCAGAAGGAGTAACAGCAGTCCAAGGACAAGAAGCCAGTACTCTGTGTACAGACCAACAACCATAGATAAAAGGACTAAAATACCTGCACCCAACATTGGACCCATAAATACAGTGAGTCCACCCATTAAACACATAATCAGAACCTCTGCCGATTCGCTCCAAAATAAAAGAGAAGGGGCAACAGAACGTTCAACTAAGACAAATAAGACACCTGCAATTCCTGCAAAGAATCCGGCAATTACAAAGGCTGTCAAGCGATGCCTTTTGACATTGACACCAACACTTTCAGAGCGAACAGGGTTATCACGAGTAGCAAGTAACATGAGACCAAAAGGGGATTCGGTGATTATATATAGAATTATTAAAGAAATGACTAGAATTAAAAGAGTTGCATAATAGACAGAATTGATTGAGGTAAGGAATTCCGGAACAGGTATTGCATGAATTCCGTTATCTCCATTGGTTAGTGCATTCCAGCGATAGACAATGGCCCAAACCAATTGACCTAGTGCCAGTGTAAGCATACCGAAATACAGGCCTCTTAAACGTACACAAAACCATCCAATCACTAAAGCTATGAGTGCAGCAACCAGAGGGGCGAGCAAGACGGCAACAGCAAATGGCCAAGAAGTTTTGGTTGTAACGATCGCCACTGTATAGGCGCCCACTCCGAAAAAAACGCCATGGTGGAGATGAAGCAGTCCACCGTATCCCAGAACCAAATTCAAACTTGTGGCGAGTAAAGCCGTTGTAAAAACAGTGGCTAGCAAGTAGACATAATATTGGGTTAGAAACCCAGGGGCTAGCAAAAGGACTATAATGCCGACTGCTGCTATACCCAGGCCTAGATAGGTATTAAACTTTCCCTTCGGATTTTCAATTAACTTCAAATTATTCGTGGACATATCTGTGTTCCTTTCTCTACCAGGCAGATTTTAGTAAACCAGAAGGTCGTAGGATAAGGAGAACACCCGCTATAATATAAGGAATTATAATAGCAACTCCAGGGATAAATAATATCCCAAAGGCCTCCCCAACTCCCATAATAATTGAACTAATGAGTGCGCCCCATATATTGCCCAGGCCACCTACTACCACTATTAAGAAGGCATAAATGATAATACTGGCATCCATACCCATGGAGATGGTGGTTGTTGGAGCAATTAAAGCTCCTCCCAGGCCGGCAAGCCACCCACCTAGCGCAAAAACCATAGCAAATACCTTGGTACTGTTAATACCTAAGACATCCACCATTTCGCGGTCCGTAGCTGTTGCACGACAAATCTTACCTAGATTAGTTTTGGATAAGAAGAACCATAAACCGAGTGCAACAACAGGTCCGACAACCAGCAAGAAAGCATTATACCAGGGAAGAGAAGCCCCCCATAGATTAAAGGAACCCCTTAAAGCTTCAGGAATATGCATAGATTTATATTCTGTTCCCCAAATTATTTTGACCAGATCCCCCGCGATAAGCACAAGCGAATAAGTCAATAGCATCTGTATTAAATGATCCCTGTTATAGATAAATCTGAGCAACCCGCGTTCGATCACCAAACTAATGAACATGACTGCGATAGGGGCAACCAGCAGGGCTAACCAAAAGCCATAAGGACCTTGTCCAAATAGAGTTGAGACTGAATAAGCAATAAATGCACCTACCATATAAAGTGCACCGTGAGCAAAATTAGTAATTCTTAGGACCCCAAAGATGAGAGTGAGTCCTGCAGAAACAATAAAGAAAATCATTCCGCGACTTAGTCCAATGAAAAACTGACTAGCGAGTGTAGCAAAATCCATGGGTTAATCTCCCCCGTCATTAATGATTGCATAAATGGGCGGTACCTAGCAGCACCGCCCATTATTTATCCCGTTATTTCTTAATTAACAAACCTCATACTATTTTGACCGAGCCTTAAGGATTTGGTCAACAGAGGGCATAATTTCCTCGGAATTTAAGCTGTGAAGGTCACTGCCTGTAAAGACGCCATTAACGTTGGCAACTACACCATAGGACATGGGAATAGCCACCTGATGATCCTCTTTTCGCAGGGTTGCTTTGCCGACAGGGGTATCAATCGTTAATCCTTCCATAGCGTCAATGATCTTTTCTTTATCTGTACTTCCGGCTTTAGCAATCGCTTCACCAAGGAACTTGCCGCCCATGTAACCATATAAGGCAAATGCAGCGGGTTCACGATTATATTCCTTCTTAAACGCTTCAGCAAAGGCCTTGTTTTCTGGTGTGTCCGGATAATTATACAGATAAGGATTAGTACCCATGACACCCTCTGGAGCTTGGTCTCCCAAGGGTCTCAGAGTGGAAGGATCGTAGCTGGTGTGTGCCCAGACTGGGATTTCCTTATTTAGCCCGGTTGCTTTGACTGCTTTCATAAAGGCTACCATATCTGCTCCCCCAGTACCAACTACTAGCACATCAGGTTTTGCGCTGCGGATAGCGTTAATATACGGAGTGAAGTCTGTTTCTCCAACGCGCCACCAAGATTCATCCATTTTCTGAACATCGGGTTTAAGTGTTGTCAAATTGGACCATAGGTTATTGATCAAAGAGTGACCATATTCATAATCACTTCCGGCTAACCAAACCTTTTTATAGGACGATTTGGAGAGTTGGGCGGCACCTGCTTTTCCTATGATCGCAGTATTTGGCAAAGTGCTAAATACATAACGATGTCCAGCTTCACCCGTGATTTTTTCACTCATTCCACCCCATACGATGAAGGGTACTTTGCTCTCTTTAGCATATTGTGAAACAGCTAGTGAGCCTGCACTATTCGTAGTTCCTGCCAGAAAGTCGACTTGTTCGCGCATTACGAGTTCTTTAGCCCAGCTTGTTGATTTATCCGGCTTGAATTCGTCGTCACGAGTAACAAATTCGATCTTTGGACCACCTTTATCGGCAAATTCTTTGACAGCTAATTTAAAACCGTCTAAAGAGTCACTGGCATATACAGCTGCACCGCCAGTATAAGTATCAATAATTCCAACTTTAACTGGTTTATCTTCTGTCTTAGCGGGTGAATTACTTCCACAACCTGAAGACATTAATGCTGTAATTAACAGCATGGACCCTAAGCGAATAAGTGATTTTTTCTTACCTACCATTCTAACCATTCTGTTTTCCCCTCAATCTTTATTTTTTGTGTAAATAATGAGTACAGATCTTCTCTTTTTCTGAACTTTTCCTAGTTTATAAAAATGATTTTTCCGTCCTACCATACTTCCTTTCACTTAGGTTCTTCCTTTGAGCTTCATTTGCGATAGTTTATTTGAGAGAGACGTAAAAGAATATGTATGAATTATAACAGGTGAGTGTAGAACAGACAATACTTAATTTAATGTGTATTAAAACACTCTAATGGATAAAGTATCGGCATTTTCTTGCATCAGAAATCCAATTTTTAGTAGAGATTTTCTCTGCGTTGCTTCCAAACTGGCAGTGCCTCCCTAACTTCTTCAATCTGAGTAAAATCAAGATCAACTATCAGAACTCCCGGCTTTTCGTCCAACTGTGCAAGTATTTGGCCCCAAGGATTGACGGCTATGGAATGGCCGTAGGCAACATAGGAAGCCTGGAAATTGCGGGCGGGAGAAGTACCCAGCATAAAGATCTGGTTATCTAGAGCACGGCTTCGGAATAATAATTCCCAGTGAGCCGGACCGGTGGTCATGTTAAAAGCAGCAGGAACAATGACAAGGAGTGCCCCTTCTTTAGCCATTTTTCTAGTTAATTCAGGAAAGCGGATATCATAGCATATTTCCACACCGAATTTACCCCACGGTGTTTGAAATATTGTAGTGGTATTTCCCGCAGACAGTACTTGTGACTCCGTAAACTCAATCCCATTCTTGACACATACATCGAATAGGTGTGCCTTGCGATGCTTGGCAATAATCTCACCCTTTGGATCAAATACAATGCTCGTATTGTAAAGGAGTTCACCGACCAATTCTGGAATAGATCCGCCAATGAGGAAAAGACCGTGGGTGCGAGCCAGGGCAGAGAGGTGGTTCACAGTTTCTCCAGAGGGTATATTTTCAGCATAGTTCCTAAAGCAATGGATATCGTACGGGCAATTGAACATTTCTGGCAAGACTGCCAATTGTGCCCCGGCAGATGCAGCCTCCTGCACCATGCTTGCAGCTTGGTTAAGATTTTCATGTTTATCGGCTTTAACAGGGAGTTGGCATAATGCGATCTTTAGCATGTATGAGTGCGCCTCCTTAGTCCTAGAATGGTTATCGATAATTGGAATTTTAACTTTATCTAGTGTATATTATGACCTCGTCTTTCAATCCAAAACATTAAGTTAATATTTACCCTGAAGTCAGTGTTGAGGGCTTGTAAAGCGTATAGGATAAAATGAATGAAAACTGAAATTTATGTGATACTAACAATAAAATAAACTAACAGGAGGATATAACAATGAAAAATGTAACTATGTTTTCCAACAATACCTGACCATATTGCACAGTAGCGAAGAAGTTTCTTTCGCAGAACAATATTCCTTTTGAGGAGAAGAATATCAGTACTGATCAGGAAGCTTTAAAAGAGTTGCAAAGTAGGAACATTAATAGTGTTCCGACTTTCTTGGTGGGGGATGAAACTGTTGTAGGTTTTAACAAGGAAAAGATACTTGCCCTTTTACATTGAACTCTCGTTGGTAGGAAAAACCGCTGGGTACTTATAAAGCCCAGCGGTTTTTAATTAAAAATTTGAAGTAGGTAATTTTGACTATCTGATTTTAAGTAACGAAGTTTCAATACGTTCTAGAGCCTTCTCGATATTCGCTACCGAGTTTGCATAGGAGAAACGGAGATATCCTTCACCGTATGATCCAAAGGCGGTGCCCCCCAGACAAGCAACTCCTGCATCGTACAAGAGGTGATCAGCTATTTCTTTTGTGTCTTTACCGAAGGATTTGAAATTAGGAAATACGTAAAATGACCCCTCAGGCAATAGACAGCTCACTCCGGAAATTGAGTTTAAGCCATTAACCATAATGTCACGGCGCCTCTTAAACTCCGCTACCATATTTTCGACTTCATTTTGTGGTCCCGTGAGTGCTTCCTTTCCAGCCATTTGAGTAAATGCTGAAGTACAGGAATTAGAATTGACCATAAGTTGAGCAATTCGAGCCGCAATTTCAGGGTGCATAACCCCGTAACCCAATCTCCAACCCGTCATGGCATAGGTTTTCGAAAACCCGTCTAAGATAATGGTCCAATCCTTCATACCTGGCAACGAGGCAATAGAAAGAAGGGGAGTGTCACTATACACGATTCGATCGTATATCTCATCGGAAAGAACAAGTATATCTTTTCCCCTCACCAGGTCTGCAATCGCTTTAATGTCATCACTTGTAAGAACACCACCGGTAGGATTTCCTGGGGAATTAATAATGAGCATTTTAGTTTTTGGTGTAATTAACCGGGCTAGTTCATTAACATCCAATCGAAACTGATTTTCTTCTCGCAAAGGGATTGGGACAGGTGTTCCACCCACAAACCGAATTACGGATTCATATATCGGAAAGCCGGGATTCGGATAAATTACTTCATCGCCGGGATTCACAGTCGCCATGATGGAAAAAAACATAATCGGTTTTCCGCCTGGGACGATAACTACATCCTCAGCAGAGGCATCAACTTTTTTATGATTGCGAATGTATCCAGCTATTGTTTCTCTGACTTCTGGGATGCCGGGAGCGGGAGTATAGTGTGTATATCCGCTGGTTAGGGCAAGGCAGGCGGCATCAATAATATTTTTAGGGGTGTCAAAATCGGGTTCGCCAATTTCTAGATGGACGACATCTTTACCTTGAGCTTCTAACTTTTTAGCTTTTGCCAAAACTTCAAAAGCAGTTTCTGTACCAAGCAAAGACATTCTATCTGCAAATACTTTTTTCATTTGAAACACCACTTCCCATCTCAATTTAGTTGAATTTTATTTTTTGAATACTTCTGGGTTTAAACAATTCGGGGGAAGTTCCCCTCTCATGGCCGCTAAAATATTGGTCACAGCGATGATCCCCATTTTGGTGCGGGTATCGATTGTGGCACTGGCAATATGAGGGCAAACGATAGCGTTGTCCAGCTCCAATAGTCCTTCAGCAAACTCAGGCTCAAATTCGTACACATCAAGACCCGCTCCCCATATTTCCCCGGATTGCAGAGCCTTTACCAGTGCGGATTCATCCACTACTGGACCGCGGGAGGTATTTATTAAAATTGCAGTATTTTTCATTAGTTTAAACTCTTTTGTACTCATTAAATGAAAGGTCTCTGGGACAAGTGGAGTATGAATGGAAACAAAATCGGATTCTTTAAGAAGAGTTTCCAGACTGACGTATTGACCCTCGGTTTCTTTTTCGAATTCCGGATTAGCTGCAACGTCTGAATAGAGTACTTTCATATCAAAGGCTTTTGCCCTTTTAGCAAAAGACATGCCAATTCTTCCAGCACCAATTACCCCAACGGTTTTGTTCATTACGTCCTGCCCTAAAAAAAGCATTGGACCCCAACCTTTATATTTTCCCATTCTGGAGTACTTATCTGATTCTACGACTCTTCGCGCCATAGAAAACAATAAAGCCCAAGCCATTTCTGCTGTTGTATCAGTAAGAACCCCCGGTGTGTTAGAGACCATAATGCATCTTTCAGTAGCGGAGGGGATGTCTATATTGTTGTAACCTACAGCATAGTTTGCAAAAATTTTGGCCCCTTTTGCGGCATCCATCACCTCTGCATCAATAGGGTCAGTAAGCAAACTTAAGATAGCATCTCTTCCTTTAACCTTTTCTAATAAAACGGATTTTTCTAAAACATGGCCCGTTCGATTAACCTCCATGTCGCAATACTCTTCGAGCATATCGAGGGCCGGTTTAGGAATCTCATTGGTGACATAAACGTTCCATCTACTCATGTCTAACCTCCAATTATATAGTCTAGTAGATTCTATACGAGTAGTAATCCCAAATGCAAGAGGTATTATGAATTTATTACGAAATTTATCGTATCATCTATGAAATTTCGCATCTTCTTTAAGAAGGTCTGTTAAAAGTGAGTGAAAAATATTTGTTTTCAGAAAAAGATAGTTAGTCACATTATTTACTATTATAAAGTTAAATTTCTAATAGTAAATAATGATATAATTATCTAGTTACTGTGTTTTGAGGAGAGTTGCACTTGGATAATAATAGTTTATTTACTGTAATTTCATTACTCGCTTTATTATTCTATATATTAGTTCGTTTGATATCTAATTTTCGTCACAAAAATGAAGAACTTCAAGCATATATACAACAAGTAACAGCGACTCAAGAAGAACTAAGATTGCAATATAATCAGAACGTTGAAAATGAAAAGAAGTTAATTATAAGTGAAGAAAAATTTAGAACTATGTTTGAGCAAGCGCCTTTAGGGATTGCTTTAAGTGATACATTAACAGGAAAGCTATATCAGATAAATCCAAAGTTTGCTGAGATCGTTGGCAGGGAAATAGAAGAAACCGTCGGTATTGACTGGATGTCCATCACTCATCCCGATGATGTTCAAGGAAATTTGAAGAATTCAGTTTTAGTTAATGACAAGAAGATAAAGGGCTTCAATATGAGTAAACGATATATTAAGCCCGATGGTTCTGTAGTTTGGGCTAAGATAACTGTTGCCACCTTGAATCTGGAGTATGAAGGCAGTATAAGTGAAATATGTATGGTAGAAGATATAACCGAACAAAAATTGAATGAGGATGCCTTAAAATCCAGTGAATATACTTTTCGCAGGTTATTTGAGGGTTCATCCGATGCAATATTATTATTAGAGAATTATAAAGTTATTGATTGTAATCCAGCAGCAATTGAGTTTTTGGGCTATGATTCAAAGGGTAAAATTGTGGGTAAAACGACGTGGGAGCTTTCACCTGAAAGGCAACCCGATGGAATCTCTTCAATGGAAAAAGCAATGGATATTAATAAATATGCTCAAAATAATGGTAAATACAAATTTGAATGGTGGCTTAGAAAGGAAAATGGCATTGAATTTCCAGTTGAGATAATGTTAACTCCGATATTGCTTAATGGTAAACAAGTTTCACATGCAATCTGGAGAGATGTTAGTGAACGCAAACTATTAGAACAAAAACTGGAATACTTAAGCTATAAGGATGTATTAACAGGCCTATATAATAGACGGTTTTTTGAAGAGGAATTAAAGCGCCTAAATGTACAGAGAAATTTACCTTTAACTATTGTTATGGCAGATGTTAATGGCTTAAAGCTTATTAATGATTCCTTTGGTCATGCCATGGGGGATGAGCTTCTTAAGAAGGTAGGTCAGGTAATCGTCAGAGGGTGCCGAGGGGACGATATTATCGCTAGACTTGGCGGGGATGAATTTGTCATACTGCTCCCCAAGACAGACACTAATGAAACAGAACAAATTGTTAAGCGTATTAAAGAAAACGCCTTAAAAGAAACAATAGGTTCCATTGAGATCTCTATTTCTTTTGGCTGGGAAACAAAAATTGACAGAGAAGAAGATATCCGGGAAATCCTTAAAAAGGCTGAAGATTATATGTATAAGAGAAAATTATATGAAAGCCCAAGTATGAGGGGGAAAACGATCAATGCTATCATTAGAACCCTTCACGAGAAAAATAAGCGAGAAGAACAACATTCGCATAGAGTATCTGCTTTATGTGAATGTATGGGGAAAGCTTTAGGATTACCTGAAGGAGAAGTCGAAGAACTAAAGACCGTTGGTTTACTTCATGATATCGGGAAAGTAGCAATAGAAGAAACAACACTTAATAAGACAGGTGCGCTAACAGAGGATGAATGGCAAGATATAAAGCGTCATCCTGAAATCGGCTACAGAATACTCAGTACCGTTAATGATATGGCAGAAATAGCGGAATACATTTTATACCATCATGAAAGATGGAATGGACATGGGTATCCTAGAGGTTTAAAGGGAGAAGAGATACCTTTCCAATCAAGGATCATAGCTATAGTTGACGCGTTCGATGCCATGACCAGCGAACGAAGTTATCGCAGTGCGTTGCCTGAAGAGGTTGCCATTGAAGAATTGCTGAAAAACTCTGGCATTCAGTTGATCCTGAAGTGGTAAGGGTATTTGTGGAAAAGGTATTGCAGTGACTACGGGTGTTTGATAAATGCTCAATATCAAGGCTGGAAGCGTTATTGCTTCCAGCCTTGTTTTGAGTACGTTGAAAATAAGACAATGATAAGATTTTCAACGTTAGGAGGGATTTGCGCTAAGAAGTGGAAGATATTTGTTAAGTACACTTACAGCAGTCTTTTCGAAAAGAAGGCATTCTGAAGGATAATTGCGGAATGTCAGCTTAGGTTGTTTTAATTACATAACTGGCAAACACAAATTATTAAATAGCAAGGAGATCAAAATGGAGAGAATTGCCGTAATATCTGATATTCATGGGAATCTGCCCGCCTTAGAAGCTGTATTAGAAGATATTAAAAATAGAAGGATTGAGAGAATATTTTGTCTTGGAGATCTAGCCGGAAAAGGTCCAAGTTCAGCTGAGACTGTAGATATAATTAGACAACATTGCGAAGTAGTGATTAAGGGTAACTGGGACTACTATTTGACAGAACAAACGGGGCATGAAATTTTAACGTGGCATCAGAGTATTCTGGGAGTCGAAAGACTGAACTATATGAAGGAATTGCCAATCTATAAAGAATTTTATATTAGTGGAAAGCTATTAAGACTGTGTCATGCATCGCCGAATGATCTTTTTCATAGAGTCTACCTTTCAACTGAACAATGCAAGAGAATGAAATTATTTGAAGCGACATCAACACTTAATCTTGAAGCAGATGTGGTTGGATATGGAGATATACATGGCGCTCACGTAGATAATTTCGATGGAAAGACAATTTTTAATGTTGGAAGTGTTGGCAATCCACTTGATATAACCGAAGCTTCATATGGAATCATTGAAGGGAATTTAGATGATAAAAATAAAGGCCCATTTACAATATCACTTGTTAGGGTGCCCTATGATATTGAATTAGCAGTTTCTCATGCTGAATTAACGAATATGCCAGAGAAGCAAGAGTATATTAACGAATTAAAGACAGGGATATTCAGGGGGCGAAAAGCCTGAGAGATACCTTTGAGTTGGGACCGATTCCGATGAATAATAACTAGCATAAGGCATAGAAAGGAGTGATGAAAATCAATCGAAAAGTGAGAGGGCTTCTTTTCTTTTTAGGAACTATCGGTATTCTAGATACTTTGTTGCTCTTTTTATCTAATGGGGGAATTAATTTAGGAACGATTTTACCAGGGGTCTTGGGAGGGATGTTGATTTTATCGGTTGTGGTCAAGGAACTTTTCTGGAAATCCATCCTTTTAAGAAAAGATAGACCATGGTTCATTAAGCTTCGTCAGGGTATTATTTCCTTATTCTTGATTGGATTGATCTCATTTCTGGTAATCGAGGGGGAGATCATTGCTAATTCTCGCCCAGATCCAGTTGTCGAGGTGGACTATTTGATTATTTTAGGGGCAGGTCTGAATGGAGAACAACTTTCCTGGACACTTTGGGAGCGGATGCAAAAGGGTCTAAACTATTTGGAGGCGCATCCCAAGGTAAAAGTAGTCCTTTCGGGGGGGCAAGGTCCTGGCGAAGGAATTTCTGAAGCGGAAGGAATGCGCCGTTTCTTGGTGGATCATGGGATTAAAGACGAACGTATCCTTAAAGAAGATCAATCTACAAGCACAATGGAAAACTTCCGCTTAAGTAAAGAAATATTAGCCCGTCAAGCGGGCTTTCAAAACTCAGAGACGGTTGCGGTGATCACAAATGACTTTCATCTCTTCCGCTCAAAAATTCTTGCTCAGCGCAATGGGTTAATCCCGGTGGGTATTCCGTCCCCAACACCCTGGTATATCGTGCCGAACGTTTATTTAAGAGAGTATTTTGCGGTCGTAAAATCCCTTGTTTTTGATTGGTAGCTTCACTAACAAGGTTGGAAATTGAAGTCATTAAAAAGGTATGAATTATGTGAAATGACCTTTATAAATATGAAAAGGTTGGAGTCTATGAGATGGTTAATAGTATTAATAATAATGAGGAATCAGTAATAATCGTTTTACACGAGATATATGGAATCAATCAGCATCTCAAATTGATTTGTGAACAATATTCAGCGGCTGGATACCGTGTTTTATGTCCGAATTTTGTGAAGTCGGGCGATTATTTCGATTACAGTAGAGAAGAAGAAGCTTACCAGTACTTCATTGAACATATTGGTTTCTATACAATGGTGGATGAAGTTAAGTCAATACTGTTGAAAGCTAAATCAGACTATAAATATGTATTTCTACTAGGGTTTAGCGTAGGAGCAACCTCAGCATGGATATGCAGTGACCTTGAAAATTCGGTAGACGGAATAATTTGTTACTATGGTTCCAGAATAAGGGACTATGAAAGCATAACTCCCAATTGCCCGGTATTATTAATCTTCGCTGAAGAAGAAAAGTCATTTAATGTTCGGGAATTGACAAGTTCCCTTGGACAAAAGAAATTTGTAGATGTACACGTGTTAAATGGAAAACACGGATTTAATGATCCATTTTCCAATCGCTACAACGAGAAATGTCAACAAATCGCTCAAGATCTGGCAGATGGGTTTTTAATAAGGGTAAAAGAAGGACCGGAGGTTTAATAATCTTAATATGACATGTTGTTGTCATTTCCTTGAGGTATAATGATAACAGGTGATAAGATGCAAATTAATAGATTGTTTGAAATCGTATATAGCCTTCTTAATAGCAAAACAATAACCGCTAAAGAATTATCTGAGCGGTTCGAGGTGTCTGTGCGCACAATTTACAGAGATATTGAAGCCTTAAGCAACGCTGGGATACCGGTGTATATGAGCAGAGGCAAAGGCGGAGGAATCAGCCTCCTTGACAATTTTGTACTCAATAGATCAGTCTTGTCAGATACTGAACAGACTGAAATACTAACTGCTTTGCAAACCTTAAATGCTATAAATTATCCTGACGTAGACACTATTATCGCTAAGTTAGGGGCACTCTTTGATAAAGAAGATTATAATTGGATTGACGTAGATTTTTCCAATTGGGGTAGTAAGGACAGAGGAACGTTCAATCTGTTAAAAACCTCAATTGTTAACAGAAGAGTTATTACCTTCAATTATTTTAGCTCCTACGGAGAAAAAACATTCAGAACTGTAGAGCCATTGCAACTGTGGTTTAAGGATAAAGCATGGTATTTGAAGGGTCGCTGTTTATTAAAACAAGCCTTTAGAATCTTCAAACTTAATCGAATGAAAAATCTACGAATGACTGAAGAATCATTTGAAAAAGAATCAGTGAAAGAACTTGTGAACGAGCCCGCCCAAGGAATCAATTTCCAGAGGGTTGACTTAAAATTGCGTTTTAAACCATCTGTCGCCTATCGTGTATATGATGAATTTGACGAAAATGAGATTGTTAAAAATTCCGATGGAAGTTTTAATGTAAGTGTTTCATATCCTGAAGATGAATGGGTTTATGGATATATTCTATCCTTCGGCAGCTTTGTTGAGGTTATAGAACCCAAGCATATTCAGGATATTATTATTGAGAGGTTAGAAGAGACTTTAAAACAATATAAATAGTCCATAGGGGTAATATGACACTATGTCGTCATATTACCCATGGTATCCTTTGTATATCAACGATCTACACGGAGGAACTGATCATTAAGTACCGTGTGGCGTTAATCAAAGGAGGGCGAGACTATGGATTATGAAGTTGTTCTTGTGGAAGAAAAGACAGTAGTCGGGCTTATGGTTACCACCACCAATGAAGAAAACCGGGCAATGACAGATATTGGAATGCTTTGGGGAGAATTCTTGCAGGCAGGGGTCTATGATTCTATATCTAATAAGATTAATGCCAAAGGGATTGGGCTCTATACTGACTATGAAGGAGACTTTACAAAGCCTTATAAGTTTTTAGCGTGCTGCGAGGTTAGCGAAGCCACTGACATAGCAAAGATGGTTGTAAAAATGATCCCGCGTGGGAACTATGCCAAGTTCATTGTCAAGGGGCACATGCAACATGCGGTAGCCGAATTTTGGTCAAATCTGTGGGGATTATCGCTGGACCGTAAATACAGCTCAGACTTTGAAGAATATCAAAATAATTCTAATGATATGGAAAATCAAGAAATACATATTTATATTGCTGTGAATGATTAGAGAAAGGGCTTCAATATGGATTTCATACCGGCGAAAGCTATTTTATCAGGTTATAGTGGGGATAATAATTGGTTTGGAAACAACTACAACATGAATATTTACAAAGGGTGTAATCACGGGTGTATCTATTGCGACAGCCGAAGTGAGTGTTACCATGTTGAGAACTTTGATAAGGTGAGAGCTAAGGAAAATGCTCTTACCTTAATTCATCGTGAGCTTAAGTCAAAGCGCAGAACGGGAGTCATAGGTACAGGCGCAATGAGCGATCCATACAACCCTTTTGAAAAGGAATATAAACTGACGAGAGGTGCCTTAGAGCTTATTAACACTTATCGCTTTGGCGTTTCAATTGCTACAAAAAGTGATTTGATTACACGGGATATAGATCTGTTAAAAAAAATACGCCAGCATTCTCCTGTTCTCATTAAGCTGACAATTACCACTTGTGATGATGAGCTTTGCAAAAAGATCGAGCCTAATGCGGCAGTATCCTCGAAGCGTTTTTCTGCCCTTAAACAGTTGTCTGAGAACGGTATTTTTGCGGGGGTACTGCTGATGCCAGTTTTGCCGTTTATTGAGGATAATGAGGAGAACATTAGTGGGATTATTCGTATTGCCCATGAAAACAGTGCAAAATTTATATACCCTGCCTTCGGCGTAACACTCAGGCAAAATCAAAGGGATTGGTATTACAAAAAATTAGATGAAATTTTTCCGAATCTTAAAGAGAGCTACATTCGTAAATTCGGTAATTCTTATGAGTGCAGTTCACCAAAAGCCGATCAGCTTTGGAAGTTGTGTAAGAGTGAGTGTGAAAAGCTGGGAATTCTTTTTAAAATGGATGAAATTATAAAAGGTTACAAGCGAGGGTATGGCGAACGTCAGCTTACGCTGTTTTAGGGGTTGTTATAAGACAGTTAAGAGTATAACATTATCACCGAAAGTGCCCCAAAGCAGTGAAAGATACAGTATAAAACTGAAGGAAGCATAGAAAGAGCATTAACAAACTAATTCAAGTTATGTTAATGCTCTTTAATTAGGCACATGCGCTTATCATTTTCTAAACGAAGAAATATTCATGGAAGATCTGGATGAATAGTTGTCCATTGGGAGGCGTGTTGATATGCCTTATGTTCTTTTCCTGCAATCATTTTTGTCTGAGAGTCAGTATCTAATGGCTCGATACATTCTTGATAAAGATCTAAAGAAATAAATTCGTAATCAGTTGACATTTTTTCCAATCCCTTCTTTCAAGTAATTATCGTTTAGGCGAATATTCAGTTAGGTCATTTTAAATTGTGTAAATATCATTGGAATTATGCATGATGCATGATAGATAGGAAGACAATGAAAGCTCTCAAAACAGTGATATACTGGAGCTTACCAATATTCATGCTATAATATACTGAACAAGTTATATTAATCTTAGAAGAAAAGATGAATGCTTTGGAGAGTATTAAATATTAAATGTGAACGCAGGGTATATGATTCCAGACTTAATCACACGCATATGTGTATGCACAATTAATTTTACCCAGGCATTATTAGGAGTGAATTACAGTTGGAATTACGGTTATTAAAAAACAAAAAAATAGCCTATACTAATTTAGCACTTTGCATTTTATTATGGGCCTCTATACCCGTAGCAACAAAAAAAATGCTATTGGAGCTGGATAGTTTACAGATTTTGTTTTATTCGACATTCTTCTCAACGCTAGTGCTTGGGATATTAATAGTATTCCAGAAGAAAGTTAATTTCTTGAAAAGATATACCAAGAGTCAATATAGTATAATGCTTCTGCTTGGCTTCCTGGGAAATTATTTGTATTATGTTTTTTTGTACGGAGCACTAAGTAAAACAACAGCTTCTGAAGGTTTTATCTTGGCCTACACTTGGCCTATTATAGTGCTCGTCTTGTCCTTTATAATACTTAAAGATAAGCTCACGATACAAAAGGTTGTAGGAATTTCGATCAGCTTTTTTGGGATAATTGTAATAACTACTAAAGGAAATATAGCAACATTTAATTTAACCAATTTCCAAGGAGATCTATTGGCACTTAGTGGAGCTTTTGTTTTTGCATTGTTCTCTGTGCTAGGTAAAAAGTATAACTTTGACAAAACAATAAGTGTTTTTATCTATTTCTTATCGGCATTAATATTCATTATTCCAACGGCTTTGATGTTTTCAGAAATTATTTTGCCAAGCGTTAATGTTTGGCTATGGATTATTTATAATGGAGTCTTTGTTAATGGTATTTCTTATATATTTTGGTTTAAAGCTTTAGAAGAGGGAGAGACTCATATCATCTCTAATTTGCTTTACTTGACTCCGTTTATATCCCTAATTTACATTTTAATATTTTTAGATGAGAAGATACTAATGAGTGCAATAATTGGTGGCGTAGTGATTGTTATGGGTGTTTCATCCCAATATATACCATTGAATAGGAATAAGGAGTTAGATGAGATTGATAGACATTGTGATATGTAGCGAATTAAAAACAATTTGTCCTAATATTAAACTTGGATGTATTCAAGCAAATGTAAAGGTTGACAGCAGTGCTGACAGTCTATGGGAGGAAATAAATAATTATTGCGATGTTCTAAAACGGCAAATACATATAGAAGAATTGGAAGCCTTACCCGGGATTAATGATGGAAGAGAAGCTTATAAAAGATTAGGTAAAGCGCCCAGTAGATACAGGCTGTCTTCAGAAGCATTAATTAGAAGGGTCTTACAAGGAAAAGGAGTTTATAGAATAAACAATATTGTTGACATTAATAATCTAATATCATTGAAGTCAATGTTACCGGTCGGGTCGTATAATGTCAAAAACTTGCATTCTCCTATCTCCTTAAGGATAGGTAAAGAAGGAGAACAGTATAAAGGCATAGGTAAAGACCTTGTAAATATAAATAGTCTTCCCGTGTTAACAGATTCTATTAGTAGTTTTGGAAGTCCTACAAGTGATTCGGAGAGAGCAATGATCACAAATAATGTCAGCCAAATACTGATGTGTATTTATTCTTTTAGTGTCAAAATTAATATTGAAGAATATCTTCAACTTGCTAGAGGACTTTTGGAAAAATATGCTAATGGAACACAGATTAAGACGAAAATAATTGAGTAAGAGTTCCTTATGCAGAACGACAAGGCTGAAACGAATTTGTTTCAGCCTTGTCGTTCTTATTCCGATAACGATTGATTTTTTAAGTCGAAGATAATTCTCCTAGAATTGCTTCTGCTTGCTTAGTTTGTCCATCCCGGATATAGGTTATGGTTACTTTGTCGCCTACCTTGTTTTTATAGAGCTCACGAATTAGGTCCGAAGAATTTTGAATTTGGCCATCGTTAATCTTGGTAATGACATCGCCCTGTTGAATTCCGGCCTTTGCAGCTGGACCATTTTGCGTTACTCCTGAAATGTAGGCCCCTTGGGGTTTATTGTTAGTTTTAGCGTAAGTATTGTATTGATCATCGGTGCTGACTAAAAGGGCTGGATGCGTGGCTACTCCTGAAGCGATCAGCTGTTGAATTGTTGGCAAGGCGTCTGAAATTGGAATTGCAAAGCCCATTCCTTCAAAGCCTGTTTCGGCATATTTCACCGAGTTAATGCCGATAACCTGTCCTTGATAATTCACAAGCGGTCCGCCGCTATTACCAGGGTTTATGGCTGCGTCTGTTTGAATTAGATTGTAACTCGCAACGCCTTGGAGGTTTAGGGTGCGATTGGTGGCTGAGATGACTCCCGTAGTTACGGAACGTGCAAATTCATCGCCGCCAGGATTTCCAATTGCAACCACAGATTCACCGACTTCAACTTTTGAAGAATCTCCTAGCGCTACCGCGGTAAGGTTTGTTGTATCCGAAATCTGCAATACCGCAAGATCTGTGCGCGGATCAGCGCCAATGAGTTTCGCATCAAGAGAACGTCCATCACTTAGACTGACAGTGATTTTTTGGGCACCCTCAATCACATGATTATTGGTCACAATATAGCCCTTTTCAGCATCAATGATAAACCCTGAGCCGCTTCCAGCCTCCTGGAGATTGGAGTTTCCTGAAAAACCTCGACTCGATTGGAGGTTTGAAACCCCCACAACTGCGGGACCCACATTTTTAGCAATTTGCGCTACAGGGTAAATAGTTTCATCGGCTGTATAATTAGCAACTTGTGTAAACGAGGAATTAGTTGTCTGCAGTGGTGAGGAAGTGTTTGCCGGGTAAATATAAGGGACTGCGGCAACAGTAGTCAGGCCGCCAATGACGGCACTGATTAAACAGAGACTGGCGTAGGTAACAACCTTTCTCTTCGGTTTATGGTGGGGGATAGGTTGTTGTACGGCGGACAATATTTCGATTTCCTTTACCGCGTCAGTGTTATCTGTAGGGCCGTAAATATCATTGAGCGTTGAGCGAAATTCTTCTTCCATACTTATGTCCTCCTTTATCAATTCCGAGACACCCACTTCTTTAAGGGGGTGTTAGACTCCCCCACCGAAGTCTCGATGTTCAGCTTTAGCTGAACGAGTTCACTAGCCAGATTTAGTTGGGATTTCAGAGATTATGGCAATCAAACAATTTTGATGGAGTATTATTTTGAAGTTCTCTTTGTCTGACTAAGTGCTACTTCCCTAAGGATATCCGAAATATGTTAAAGGAAAGGGTGCAAATTGTGAAAGTTTATTGGACTTTAAGTCTAGATTCTGTGAAATGGGGGGGAGAGGGTGACTAAAAGAAATAATCTTTGCTTTGCATATTTAGAAGGACTAAACAAGTTTTTGCCGAATTGTGAGGATTAAGGAAAGGAAAAGTGGCTATCGGGGCATGTTTGTAAATACAGTTGAGAATATTAGATAGGAGTGTTCAAACTTGTTATCAAATAAAAAGTATCTGGGAACTTCTTTGGCAACCCAGATGATTCTTATACCGTTTTTGCTCACCATAGGACTTCTCATGGTTTCGTCGATCACAGATGGGCTAAGCTTATACGAGCTTGGCAGGGATGCAAGGAAGTTAATTCTTTTATTAATAGCCCTAACAGGTTCAGTTATGGTGGGGATTTTTGTTGGTTATTTTTTTGCAAGATTGTCCAAACATAAGCCCGACAGCGCAAAGGAAAGGTATTTCCCCGCCCTTGTCCCAATTATCTATGCTTTGGTCTTTGCTATTGTTGCACTAACGTTTTCAAAGGGGAATTTCAATTCAGGTTGGTGGGGAGTGTATGCTCTTAAAAACCCAATGCTTTTGATCTTTGGACTAGGTCTTTCTTTATCTGGTCTGCATTTTATTATACCTGTGGCAGAACTGATGGGGTATGTTGGGTTTCTAATGGGGATTGGATTGTTTGAATGGACAGCGAAGACTGCGGTAAATGGCGCCTTAGCGAGAAATTTCAAGGTGGCTTTAGCCCTGCTTTGTTTTTTTGTCTTTGCCTTTTCGGGGATCGTGACTAGAGAGGTTATTAATAATGGTATGATAGAACTGCTTTATGGGAAGTCAACGGTAGGGAAGGATTTAACAGAATTTGATCTGATGGAAAAGGCACCGTTCAAGCCTGACAACGGGCTGGCTAAGCTTGATAAACCTGCCAGCTTGCAATTTACTAAGCTGGATTCTATGCCCCGTCTTGACGGTGCGACAGCCGCCTATCCAGTTTATGCGGCGTTTGTTGAAGCGGTTTATAAGGGGCTTGGTGACTACTATACAGTTAACAAGAACAACAACGAGAAGGATATATCTACCGCCTTTGTGGCAAGTGAGCGGTTTCCGCTCGATTTGGTAAAGTGTTCCAAAACAGGGACGGCCTATGAACGTTTAATAGCGGGCCAGACGGATATGATCTTTGTTGCGGAGCCGTCGAAAGCTCACCTTGAAGAGATTAAAGCCAAAGGGGATGAGTTTGTCCTAACTCCAATTGGGAGTGAAGCGTTTGTATTTTTCACAAACTCTAAAAATTCGGTTGAGAGTTTGACTGTAAAACAGATCCAGGATATCTACTCCGGCAAAATCACCCGCTGGAAAGAAGTCGGGGGACCATGGAATAAGATACTGCCCTATCAACGTCCTGAAAATTCCGGTAGTCAAACAGTTATGCAAAATAAAGTAATGAAAGACATGATTATGTTAGAGCAGACCAGAGAAACCAGAGCAGGGGGTATGGGCGAAATCATAAGTCAGGTTGCAAGTTACAAAAATGCCAAGAACGCCATAGGGTATTCATTTATGTATTACTCAACCGAGATGATTAGAAACAATCAGATTAAGTATCTGGCTATTGATGGAGTTAAACCAACCCCAGAAACAGTGCGCAATAAAACCTATCCCTTTACAGTCCCCGTCTATGCGGTCACTTTAAAATCAAATAAGAAGGAAAATGTCAGTAAATTTCTCAACTGGATACTATCTGAGGAGGGACAAGGTCTGGTCGAAGAAACTGGCTATGTTTCTGCAAAATAGAAACTAGGGAAAATAAAATTTCTATAAAGTAGGGATTCTGGACAAATATGAGGAGTTACCAGCAGAAAAGGAGCTAATAATTTTATATAATGGTTTTATGCCGTACAGGCATCTCCAATGTTCAAATCGGTGTAAAAGGACGATAAAGATTTTTATGCTTATCAAAAAACTGTGTTTAAAGAGGAAGTGTAGTATGAATTCTGAAGTAAAACGCTCAGTTTGCCCTTACGATTGTCCTGACGCGTGTGGGCTTTTAGTTACAGTCGTTGATGGACAAGCCGTAAAGGTGACGGGTGATCAGGAACACCCGTTTACTAAAGGTGCTTTATGTCCCAAAATGGTTCATTATGAACGAACAGTTCATTCCCCGCAGAGGTTGACACGTCCGCTCCTGCGCATTGGTGAAAAAGGAGCTGGCCATTTTAAACCTATTTCATGGGAGGAAGGGATTCAACATATTGTCAACCGTTGGAGGGGAATCATTTCTGATTATACGGCGGAAGCTATCTTACCTTATTCCTACGCGGGAACCATGGGTGTTGTTCAACGCAATTGCGGGGAGGCTTTTTTTAATAGATTAGGAGCCTCCAGGTTGGCCCGCACTATATGTTCATCAGCTAAAGGTTATGGTTGGGCATCTGTTATGGGGAAGACCCTCGCACCTCATCCTGATGAAGTTGAAAAAAGCGATTTTATTCTCTTGTGGGGCACGAATGCGCTGGCTACAAACATCCACCTTCTGAATAAGGTCCGTGAAGCCAAAAAACGTGGTGCGACAGTTTGGCTCATTGACACCTACGAAAATCCCACCGTGCAGATTGTTGATAAGGTAGTGCTGGTAAGACCTGGAAGAGATGGTGCTTTGGCCCTCGGTATAATGCATATCCTGGCTCGTGAGGGTTGGATAGACCAACCTTTCATTACTAGGTATGTCCAAGGATATGAACAGCTTCGAACAGAAGTTTTGCCCGAATATACGCCAGATAGAGTAAGCCAAATTACTGGGATTGAAGTGGGTTTGATCGAAGAAATGGCGCTTCAATACGGCAAAGCTCGTGCACCTTTTATTGCTTTGGGATCAGGGCTTTGCCGTTATGGGAATGGTGCGATGACGGTCAGAACAATTACTTGTCTTCCTGCACTAATCGGAGCTTGGAGTAAGTCGGGAGGCGGGTTGCTGGCAAGTGTTTCTTCCGGCTCAGCTTTTGACACGAGTCAAGTTACCCGTGAAGATTTCTTGCCTGAGCCAACCCGTGTCGTGAATATGAATCAGCTGGGGTATGCCCTGACGGAATTATCAAAACCGCCGATCATGAGCATGTACGTGTACCACTCCAATCCGGCTGTTGTAGCCCCTGATCAAACGATGGTTATCAAGGGACTAATGCGAGAGAATTTGTTTACGGTCGTTCATGAACGATTTATGACTGATACAGCTCGTTACGCTGATATTATCTTGCCGGCTACGAGTTCCTTAGAACACTCGGATATTTACAGGGCCTATGGGCATTATGGTATCCAGCGAGCGGCGGCGATTATTCCATCTGTAGGGGAAGCTAAGTCTAACTGGGAGGTTTTTCAGTTGCTCGCTCAGGCTATGGGCTTTGAAGAGCCTTTCTTTGCTCAAAAGGTCGATGACCTGATTAATCGACTAATTGATCCGCCAACACCTTGGCTGGAAGGAGTAGACCGGGTGAAACTCCAAGCAGGCCATCCAGTAGAACTTTCTTTACCTGAGAACTATAAAACAGCCTTTCTTACTCCTTCTGGTAAAATTGAATTATACAATCCCAATGATGCTGAGCCATTACCACACTATTTTGATCCTTACGAGGATGATGCCCCCTTTTATTTAATGAGTTCCCCCAGTTTATATTCGTTAAATTCTTCGTTTAACGAGCGACCTGATTTACTGCAGAAGAAGGAAGCGCCCTGTCTCCAAATGCACCCCAAAGATGCGGAATACAAGAAATTGCAAGACGGGCAGAGGGTGATCGCCTTTAATGAGCGAGGAGAGGTAGAGTTTAATCTTAAGTTAACGACTGCCGTTCCTCAAGGGGTCGTGGTAACGGAAGGCCTGTTCTCAAAGGAAAATATGCCAGGAGACAGTTCAGTAAACGCTCTTACATCCCAACGCTTAACGGACCGAGCAGAAGGGAGTACACTCTACGATGTGAAAGTAGATGTCAAATCAGGGGAGGACTGACCTATAAGTAAAAAGCTCGATAGATCGATGGAGGGAAATCTCAAATATCTAATTTAGAGATGAAAGCTTTTATCTATATTGATAACATTAAGATATTCTTAATATATAAGTTGGCGGCAAACATTTGCCGTCATTTTTCTTTTCTATAGGCGCGACTATCATTCTCTGAACATAAATTAGCAGAAGGGGGTTTTACTAGCTTAGAGGAGGATTTTTATGCAAATTCATGTGGTAAAGTCTGGGGATACTCTCAGCAAGGTTGCCCGAGATTATGGGATATCCGCTCAGGAGATTGCGGATGCCAATCAGATTCCAAATCCTAATCGATTGGTCGTTGGGCAAACGTTTGTAATACCGATAACAGGGCGATATCATTTTATTCAACCGGGAGAAAGCCTATGGTTAATCAGCCGCCGTTATAATGTCTCAGTAGCAGAGTTAGTCAGAATCAACAAGATTCCAGATCCTAATAATATTCCGGTTGGGTTACGGCTTTATTTGTCTCAGAAACCAAAGCAACCCATAGAAACAAACGCATACATCGATCCGAGAATGACCAGAGGCCGTTCGGCCGAGGCTGTTGACAAAGTAGGCGAGCACCTGACTTATTTGGCGATTTTTACGTATGCGGTTAATCGGGATGGGAATCTAACCCCCGTTGAGGATCAGCCATCGCTTAATGCCGCTTTTAAGGACAGAGTCTTACCCCTTTTGGTTTTAACTAATTTTGAGGAGGGACAATTCAGCACGGAAATTGCCACCGCAATTTTGACGAGCGAAGCTTTGCAAGATCGAGTGCTGAATCAAGTGCTTCAGATTATGAATGAGAAAGGATACAGGGGTCTTGACTTTGACTTTGAATATTTGGGAGCTGAAAATCGAGTGCGGTATGTTCGATTTTTACAGAAGGCCCGGCAATTATTAAAGTCTCGTGGGTATTACATTTCTGCTGCACTGGCACCAAAGTATAGGGCAGAGCAACGCGGAGTTCTTTACGAGGGTCATGATTATAAGGCGATCGGTCAAGTCGTAGATTTCATCTTTTTCATGACATATGAATGGGGATGGTCCGGTGGAAAACCAATGGCAGTATCGCCATTGCCTCAGATGAGAAACGTAATGCAGTATGCTGTATCTGTTGTACCGAAAGAGAAGATCATGATGGGGATGCCTTTATATGGATATGACTGGACCCTGCCTTATGTAGCTGGGGGTAAGTTTGCTAAGTCTATTAGCCCGCAAAGAGCTTTGGAACTCGCCCTTCGTTACGGTGTAAGTATTAACTATGACAAAGTCTCTCAAGCTCCGTGGTTTAGATACACAGATGAAGAGGGAAAACAACATGAAGTTTGGTTTGAGGATGCAAGGAGTATGCAAGCCAAGTTTGATTTGGTCAAAGAGCTTGGGATTAGAGGCTTCTACTATTGGGTTTTAGGAAACGACTTTCCACAGAATTGGCTTCTGATTGAAGACAATTTTGTGGTACGCAAACTAATGTAGTGCAAATCCCAAAAGATGACGGCTAATCGTAAGGGGATGTAATGAAAATTTCCACGAAACCGCTAAACCCGAAAGGTTAAGGCGGTTTTTCTTGTGGAAAAATCCCTAAGAGCTACGTGAAACCGCAACTGCTGACCGATGCGGTTTCACGTGGATATCATGTGTTTAAATTTTAAAAGTTTTTAGATGATCAACGCATGCTTTTTAAAGCTTATTGTTTTGGCGCTGTACCTGGACCGGCGGCATCCACCGCTGTGCCTGAACCAGGAGTTTTCCCTGCGTTAGGATCAGACGAACCTTCAACGGCTGCCCCTACCCCCAAATTTGCTTTGAGTTGTGCTTGCCGTGCTAAGTCAAGCCCTTCACCTAGTATCCTCAAGGCTTCTTTAGGGCTGTGCCATCCCATGCTATTTTCAGCAGATACATAATCCCATCGCCACTGGGCTTGGCGATGCAAAGTTCTGGACTCATTCATCATATCTGCTTTGGCAGCAGGGTTTTTGGAGGCGGTTGTGATGGCATTGATGGCGTCTGTGAGCGCAGTCTCTAATGCAACTTTTGCTTTAAACACAGTATCCTGGGTGCCTATAACTTGATTCCTTAAGTATTCTTCACTTTGTTTATGACAGGTTTGACAGGATTGAGAGACAGAGTTAAGTGGACTTTGAAGATGATGTGAGGAAATTTTGCTTTGACCTTGTTTTACATAGGGCATATGGCAATCCGCACACGCGACACCGTTTGCTGCGTGAACGCCTGTAGAGAAGAGTTCATAATCTGGGTGTTGAGCTTTAAGCATTGGAGCCTGGCTTTCTTTATGATCCCAGTCTTTGAAGCTTATCTCAGTATATAACTTTTCTGCATCATCCATTTTTAGACCGTAGTTCCAAGGAAAGGTGACTTTCTTGTTATCTGGTTTAAAGTAATACTCAACATGGCATTGCGCACACACCATAGTCCGCATCTCTTGCCGACTAAAGTTTGCAGGGTCAATTCCTCTGGTTTTCAGGGCATCGAGAAGGGGTACACTGGTAATAGTGAGGGCCATAGTTTTTTGGTCATGGCAGTTCGCGCAGGAGATTGGGTGCTTAATTTGATCTTTTAAATCGTTAAAAGGAGTTGACCAGAAGGAATCTCCCATTTTGTCGACGAGTGGTTTAACATTGGGGCTTTTGCAGTTCCAGCAGGAACTGATAGTTTTTGGTCCAACACGCAGTGTTCCTGTAACATCTTCCAAAGCCCAAACATGGCCCCGTTCCTCGTTATAATCTTCCGAAAAAGGGTATCCTGCAAATAGTTTCACTTGAGCCGGAGATTCTTTCAGATGAGATTCAGGGAGGGAACCTCCGTATTTAGAATTTCCCTTTGTTTCTTCTTTTTGCTTTTGGTAGCTGGCATATTGATCGGGGTATGCTTTCCCCCAGACGGCTGGATCGAGTTCTCCCTCTGGTATCGTTGCTGTTGTTGGAGGAGTTGGTGATGAATCTTGGTTGCAACCAAGTATTAAAAATCCTGTTAGTATCAGCATAAGACTAATTAAAAGAGAGCTACGCCAAAATTTTTGCATTAAAAGTTACCTCCATTATTAACGAATTGCCGTATGAATTTGTTGACTGCTGAAAGGCTGAGTGGGAGAATCGTGCGGCTCTCCACGATGGCACTCAAAACATTGTTTTCCATCACTGGTGTTAATTCGAGCACCGACCGTAGAATGACAATTAAGGCAGTTGCGTTGAAGTATGTTTCTGCTCCATTCTGTTGTATGTAACACATCGGGTGGGGCAAAGGTGTTTTTATAGTAATCCCTGGCACCTGAATAGCCTTTGTATACAATCTGTTCGACGATATTATTATGTGGAATGTGGCAATCTTTACAGCCTACCCCGTTTGTTTCACGATGAGTACTATGAAGAGAGGTCTCGTAAGGGGGTTTCATAATATGACAGGTCGTTCCGCAGTAATATGTGGTCGAAGTCCGCTCATACTGTGCTACGATGAAAATGCCAAAGATAACTAATAGGGGTATGCCAATGAGAAGCCACTTTTTTGCTTTTCGTGATAAGTTTTTCATAGGAACCTCCTTTCAATTCAATATTTTTAGTATGAAATTTTTTCTTTGCTTTTATGTACTTATGAACTATTAACAAAGGTTATTACGGGCGTAGCAGTCAATTGAGTAAATACTGACTAATGGCGGGCATAAAGGGAAGCGAGTTGCACAATTAAATATAAAAGGACCCTTGACTGGCATCTCTTTACTTCCAGCTAAGGGCCCTTTTAGTAAGCAGAAAATTCATTTCGGGGGAAAAGAATTCTTTCTTATGAGATTATATGGTTATTAGTAATTAAACAAAAAGAAAAGCTAAGGCCATAATGAAATAGGCTGCTAAAAGTTGTGCACCCTCTAACCAGTTGGAACGGCCATCCATGCTTATAATCGCCGTGATTACAGTAGCCATAATAATAACGATGAGTTCATACCCAGTGAACAATAGGTCGAGGGGTTGCCCGATAAAGTATCCCAGGAAAACCAACAGAGGTGCGACAAAGAGCGCAATTTGAGTACTTGAGCCTATAGCAATTTCCAAACTGATATCCATCTTGTTCTTCATGGCCATTAATACGCTGGTAGAATGCTCTGCAGCATTGCCGATGATTGGAATGACGATGACCCCAATGAAAAGCTCACTGATTCCCAAGGTTTTAACGACAGGGTCGATCCCTTCGACCAGAAATTCACTCTCAATGACTACAAAAAAAGTAGCGATGAGCAGAATCGAAAAAGCTTTAAGTTTTGACCAATTTGGGGAATCTGAACATTCTTGACTAGGTCGAAAAACATCCTTGTGTGTATGAAGAGAAAAAATTAGACTAAGTATATAGACTGTCATTAAAATTCCAGCAACTCCAAGGCTTAAGGGCTCTGCAGCGGGATTAGAGTGTGTGTTGAGAAAGACTGCAGGTATAATCAGTCCCGTCACGGCCATAAGGAGCATGGAAGTATGCATACCAGCGGCAGCCCTGTTAAATTTTTGGGTTTTATATTTAAAACCGCCGAGAAGCATGCTTAGTCCTAACACTAAAAGGAGATTTCCGATAATAGATCCTGTAATGGATGCTTTGACCACTTCTACAAGTCCTGCTTTTAGAGCAAAAATAGTAATAATAAGTTCTGCGGCATTACCAAAAGTGGCATTCAGCAAACCGCCTACTCTTGGGCCAACATAAATGGCAATTTCTTCTGTGGCTTTGCCCATATAGCCGGAAAGAGGTATTATACTTAAACAGGCAGTAACAAAAAGTAAGACAGGCGAGTAATCCGTCAGATGTATGAAAATGCTGATCGGAATAGCCAAAAGTAATGGGTTGAGATATTTCAAAACTTTACCTCCTTAAAATCCTCAAATTATAACTAATCATCATTAAAATCTATTTGAATAGGTATGTCAATTATCAGGATCAAAGTTCTTGACCTCGAAACCTCATTATTAGAAGGATTGTTCTGCTAAATAAAATATAACAAGGAGAGAGTATGAAAAAGTTACTTGACACATGTTTGGCGCATTTTAAATTGAGATTCGCAGAAATTGAAGATGTTTCCCTTATATTAAGTTTTATTAAGGAATTAGCAGACTATGAAAAAATGTTGTCTGAAGTTGTAGCTACTGAAGAAGATTTAAGAAGATCTCTCTTTGAACAGAAAACTGCGGAGGTGATTATTGGGGAATACAAAAATGAGCCAATAGCCTTCGCCTTATTTTTCCACAACTTTTCTACATTTTTAGGAAGACCTGGAATATACTTGGAGGATTTATACGTTAAACCTGAAATGAGAGGAAAAGGTATGGGGAAGATTATTTTGTCATATATGGCTAAATTAGCTATTGACAGAAAGTGCGGCAGATTGGAATGATGGTGTCTAGATTGGAACGAACCTTCTATTAAGTTCTACAAACAGGTTGGGGCAGTTTCGATGGACGATTGGACAGTATACCGCGTATCAGATGAAGCTTTGTATAAACTGGCGAGCGAAGCGAGCAATTTGAAGATAGAGGTGTAATGGCCAAAAATTGGGTTGAGTTAATTCGAATGTAAGTAAAGAAACAAGGCTGGAATATGCTAAGAGCTTCCAGCCTTGTTTTTATTAAATTCGAAAGTCCTGGCAGAGACGATAGCATGTTATTTAACTATAAGTACGGGACATGGGGACTGGGCCAGTACACGTTGCGTAACACTACCTACAATTGCTCCCGTAAGGGCACCATGACCAATTGTTCCCATAACTACTAAGTCAAATTCTCTTCTAATTTCATCCAAGATACCACTTACAGCGTGTCCGGATATATGTTTCTTTGTTAAATGGACGTCTCCAACATCAATGCCCTTGAGAGTGATTTCTAAGGCTAATTTGCCGTGATTTTCAATTTGATCCTGACTAAGAAGGTTACTAAACCCCATGTGATATCCATAGTAAGCTTCTGGAGTTGGAGTTACATGGAAAAGCTCTACTTCTGAATTATATTTTTTGGCTAGTTCTACGGCAGCTATAAGGGCTTGACGTGATGGTTCCGAGCCGTCTGTGGGTACTAAAATTCTTTTGAACATTAGACCTCATCCTCCTTTATTGTTCAAGGTCCCTTCTTTTTGTTCATTATATAACAAAGAGTGTTATTTTAGAAAGCCATTAAGAATTGTATCTTCTGCCTCCTGCTCGGAGAATCCTAAAGACATTAATTTAATTAACTGTTCCGATTCTATTCTGCCAATGGCGGCCTCATGAACAAGCTGTGCTTCACTATGATGAGCAGAAATCCTTGGGGTAGAAAGAACCTGAGCATTATGCATGATTATGGCATCACATTGTATATGACCACGACCTTTATTTCGTCCAATAAGATCAAAATAAAATACTTGTTTGGAATCGTTTTGAGCAACCGAACGGGAAATTATTTGGGCGGAAGAATCTACTCCCAATAATTCTACGGTTATATTTGATTCAGCCTCTTGATCTTGATAGGTGAGAAGCCTTTCAGTAACTACAAGCTTTGCATTATCCATTAGACGAATTTCTGTATCCCGTTTTGTTTGGTCAATCCCTTTTATTTGTATCAGTTCTAGTTCGACTGCAGCACCCTCTTCTACTTCGATAATCGTCTTAGGATTTAAAACTCGTTGGCCTTTTCCCTCACCTTGCCCGTAGTGTTTTTCTACATACTTCAGTTTGGCGCCTTTTCGAACAAAAAAAGTGTGAATTCCGTCGTGCTGAGATTTGTGGTGTCCTGAATTATGTATTCCACATCCAGCAACAATCACAACGTCTGAATATTCGCCAACCTCAAAGGTATTATAAACAACATCATTAATGTTTTCTTCTGTAACAATAACCGGAATATGAACGCTTTCTCCTTTTGTGTAAGGTTTTATGATCACGTCAATTCCTGACTTATCAGTTTTGGTGATAATGTCAATATTGGCAGTTGTATTGCGCTGTACTCCAGCTCCGTTTTTACGAATGTTAAAAGCCCCTTGTGGAATCTCATGAAGATCGGCCACTTTCTCCAGCATCAGCTTATCCAACGCATTCAGCACTTTGACCAACCCCTTTCACACATTTAGTACTACATGCACAAGAATCATTATTCATAATTCCAGCAAGGATTATATCTCGTTCCGATTGCGCGCTCACCATGCCACTGGACATAATGATTATTTCATCGGCGAGCTCCATAATGCGTTCTTGATGAGAGATGAGGATGATTGTTGTATCATATTTCATATGAATATTTCTAAAGGTTTCAGCGAGTTTTTGAAAACTCCATAAATCAATCCCTGCTTCAGGTTCATCAAATACCGCGATTTTTAGATTTCTCGCAAGTACAGTGGCGATTTCAATTCTCTTCATTTCTCCGCCTGAGAGACTGGCATCCACATCCCTGTTCAGATAGTCTTGTGCGCACAATCCAACATCATAGAGGAGATCACAGATATTTACTTTTTCCGGATTATGTGAGGCAGCCATTTTTAGTAGTTCCCTAACTTTTATTCCTTTAAAGCGTGGGGGACTTTGAAAAGCATAGCCAATACCCATACGAGCTCTCTCAGTAATACTCATAGATGTAATATCTTGTTCATCAAGTAGGATTTGGCCTGAGGTAGGATTATAGACACCCATAATAATTTTGGCCAGCGACGATTTGCCTCCGCCATTTGGACCAGTAACAACATATATTTTTTTCTCATAAAACTTTAAATTGATATTCTTGAGAATCTCAAAACCTTTATCTCCTTGTATTTCTAGAGATACTTTTTGTAGCTCAAGCATTCATACTCCTCCTTTGTGTCGACATCGCCTATGTTCAACAATAACATAATTCTATAATTTATTGTAGTTGAATTATAAAAGTAGTTCATATAAAAAGGGTTGAAAGCGGGAGCGCTAACAACTTCCTGTGAAAAACTATAAGTAATAACTTTTATGTAGGGCAACGGCCAAAGAGGCCGCTGCAGATTACTAAGCGAATTCCACTCTTCCACCAGCTGATTGAACTGCACTAACGATAGAATCCAGATTCATAGTGTTACCAGATCCGCCACCGAGGAAAGGCAAACGAATAATTAAGCAAATTCCACTAGGTGAAGCAACCTCAACAAGGTTTAATAGATTGATAACAGCGCCGGGCGGTATAAAAATTCGCAACAGTGTTCCAGGAAGTTGACCGCATTGGGGTATAACAGGTTTTGGTTTGCAGATATTAGATCTTCGGTAAAGCATAACATCACTCTCCTCATTCATATGACTGTTTGCACAGTCCATAAGACGACTAAGACTAGAGGAAGAATGTTACGGAAGTGAAAGATCTTGCCTTACCTGGTTTATAGTATGATTGATTGTCCAATAAGGTTACACCTGTAAAATGCGTTTTTTAAAACGTTCTCTTAATCATCGCCTTTGAGGATACGTTTCATAAGAAACGGATGCAATCCCGCCTCTTCTTTACAAAGTATTGCTAATCCATTCAATAAATGATTCAACCTTTTCAAAGGCGCAGACAGGATTCGCAGCCAATACTTTTTGAATCTGTGCGGTTTCAGCCCAAAGCGCACTAATGGATAAAACACCCACTTCCTTAGCAGCATGTACATCATATGCTATGTCACCCACATAAGCGACTTCTTCAGGTGAAAAATGCCAAAGATCCAGGATTTGGCGAATATGATCGGGTTTACTGGCTCGATGCTCTGAACCGGTTATAATTTTTTCGAAAAAATGTTCTAATCCCGAGTGCTTTAAAGATATTTCCATGCTTCCAGCACCCTTGCCGGATACAAGGGCTAACTTAATTTTTCGTTCTTGCAGGAGATTCAGAGCTTCAATTATACCTGGAAAGGGCTCAGCATAGTCTACATGAAGACGGTCATATTCGTCTAGATAAAACTGCAGACTTTCCCTCCATAAATCTGGATAAAGTTTCTTGAAGATTCCTTCCTCAGATGGCCCAAATAAGGAAGATAATTCTTTGTCAGAGTATTCACGACCAGAAAACTTTAATAGGGTACGACCAAAACTAGTTCGTACGACTGGCAGTGAATTGATTAATGTCCCGTCCAGATCAAAAATAAATCCTTTAAGTTTCATATATACTCCTTTAACTTATCAGCACCTCTGACTATTTCTGTTATTTTATAACATATTAAATACAAATACCATACCTGCTAATGATAAGTGAATGGTCGTTTTTTGGATATTAGTAAAAAAAGTTTAAATGTTCTTTGAGGCCTTGGAAAAAGAGTCTAATTGCTTTGAGTTATGAATACTATAGATTGTTCAAGTTAGCAGACAAGTATAAAGGATGTGTTAAGTTGGAGTCTAATTCTAATCTTAAGGCAAACTTATTTTACTTAGATAATGGTTATTATCTGTCTAAAAACGATCCATTATTTTGGAAGAAGCTATTGCAGAGGCAAGCCGACAATGGGGAAGCAATGTTTCACGTTGGAATGGACGCAGAGTTAGAGGCCAAAAAATACTTAGAGAAATTCTACACCACAAGAGTAGACAAGTATTTAATTTTATATCGCAAGGCAGTAACACGCTCTTTTAATTTAGTAAAACATTCTTTCAACAAAGGGTTTGTACCTGCTAGATTAGAAGCGCTAAGAATTGAGCGAGAGATGAAACTAACTGAAAAGACAATAATTGAGATTACTAAACCTGCGAGATTTAGTAACAAACAAATAATCCTGTTGTTTATTGCAGCCATTATCTTAAGCGTTCTTGGGGCGTTCCTTTTCTTGCCGTTTGAAGAATCAAAAACGCTGAATTATTCTAACCACAATTATACTTATATGTTGCCTTATGAAATTATAGAGATGAAGCCCAACAGTATTGGGTTTATCCCTAATAATCAATCTGTCATCATCATTCCCGAAAAAGATTTGAACAGAGAAAAACTAGTTAATGAACTTGTTGGAAAGTTAAAAATAGAATACGAGTTGAATCCCAGAACTGCCAAACAAGTATTGGCGATGGACGAAAAGAGTAATGAAATTGGTATGGCAGTATGGGAAGGCGGAGATAGGAATATCCAAGTCTATATTTATCTTCCAGACAATCAGGTTGCCATGAATAACAAAGAACGTCAATTATGGGAGACTGCAACTGTAGTTAGGAGTGCTTTATACCAGTTTGTTAAGGAAAATGGGTATATGCCTAAAGATTTAAAGGTTCTTAATCAGGCGTATCCTGATAATTATTTAACTGAATTACCGAAGGAACCATATATGTTAAAGAATGTTGTCACTACTTTTCCGACAAGAGACGGGGGGTGGCTTTTTTCGCTTATAGAGTTATCGAGTGAAAAGGACTTAGTTTCTGTAGTGAAAGATGCCCTAAAGCCTAATCTTCCCTATGATAAGGATATTCCTTTTATGCCTCTATCTATTGCTATCGATAAGGAAAGTAATAGTTTATCCGTTATATCAGAAGACAAAATTATTCGTAACTATAAGGTTGCCCTAGGTAAAGATGACACAACTCCGGAAGGAATTCTGCGCATATCCAAAAAAGTTATGAATCCGGATAAGAACGTCCATAAAGCAGAGAATGTTTATGGGACAAGAGCAATGGAATTGTCAAATATGAATTATGCAATACATGGTACGAATACTCCTGCGACTATTGGTGAAAATGTTTCTCAGGGCTGCATTCGAATGAATAATTCGGACATGGAAGAATTATATGCGATGATACCGCTCAATACAGCTGTTGAAATATCGAAGAATTTATCTCTGAAGAATTCGAAGGAAAAGGAAAGGATTCTTTATTCCCCTAATAAGAACCTCTATAACTCCCAGGGTGATCCAATGGAAGAAGATCTCTTTACCAAGTATCATTGGGCTAATTAATTTAGTCTGATAAGTGAATTAAGTAAACTAGAATAGATGTAATAATTACCAGAGTATTATAAGGGACTTAGTTTATACTATGATCATAAGGGTACGTATTGGTTGAGCCAAGATTTATATATGCTCCTCAAGGGGTGTATAATTAATCGGCCAAAGACTTTATATGAGGTGATAAACGCTTATATAAAATCGGAGGGAAGATTTTCAAGGGTGGAGAAAAGCTTTTTTGCAGTCCGCAAGGATTGTTTTAAGAAGGTTCCAACTTATCCTAAAAAATCGAGCTAAGACTTTATTAGGTGTTGAGTTTTTCTTACTCAACCATATGTCTGAGGATATATGCATGTGTAAGAAATTCGGTTATATTCAGCCGAGAGGGTGTGTGTAGCTGGGTAGATATCTTATAAGGTTGAACAAACCATCAATTTGAGTGGTGATTTGCTCAATGATTGTCGTAAGATAATAGTTAGGGTAATAAACGATTTTAATTGGTGTTAGGTGAGATCAGTACGTGCTCTTATTTATAAACCCTAGAGATTTAAATGCCAGCACATTGTGCTGGCATTCGATGTATAGAAGCATATCATATAAAAGAGAATCAGACACTATTCTTTAGTTTCTTTTCAGATTGTTTGTTAATCATATTCAGCAAGTTTATGGTACGCCGATTTGCCCAACGCAGTTCAGTTGCAACAACAGAAACTTCCATTAAAGCCCGTAAATAGAAGACGCCACAAACTTTACGATTCCAATCATCAATGGCACGGTCAAATGATTCCCAATACCCTATATCCTCCGTATAAGAACCTGAACCTTTCTTCTCGGTAACTCCTGAGGAGAGAGAGTCAATGAGCCCGGCAAGCTTCTCATATCCAAGAGACAAGATATCCAGAATTTCTTTGAATTCCGCCGTGATCTCTTGCAGTTCTTCGGGGGAATAGGACTCTCTTCTTCTTGTTACTCGTTGTGCAGTCATTTGATTAATGCTTTCTCCGCGTTCGATAAAGCCTCGACAGATCTCCAATAGTCGTTCAATAAAGGGAGGATGATCGTCCATTGTCATTTCTTCTCTGGCATGCTCGTAGAGGTTAGTCACCTCATCAAGCAGGTTTTGTTGCTCTTGAGGATCAGGCCTCTGATAGTAGGTGAAATTTCCTGCATGAATGAAGGTGTTAAGGCTTTCTAAGAAATACTTTGATGTGAGTTGGACAAGATCGTTTAGAGTACTCATAAATTTGGATTTATATCTTGGCGGGGCCAGAATTCGGTTAATAAGTAAGGCCACCCCAAGACCGACAAAGATACTGAGGGATCGGGAAAGAGCGTGGATAAGAAAGGTTTCTCGAGGAGAATCGAGGATGAATATGATTGAGACAATTCCCATAACGATTCCGTTAGGCCAACCTATCCAGTTGCAAAAGATAATAAGAAATACTACCGTAGTGCCTATGAAAATGGGATTTGTGCCAAAGAGTAAACCCATAATTAAGGAGAAAACGATAGCCAGCAAATGGACGCCAATTTGTTCCCAAGCATTATTTATGGATTTGCTAACAGAAGGCTGCATATTTACCACTGCAGTAATGGCGGCAAAAGACGCAGGTTCAATACTAAATACATTACAGATAAAGAGCGTAGTTGCGACAGCAAGACCTGTTTTGATGGTACGTGCTCCAATAAGCATTTTAATTCCCGCCTTTGAGCTAGTAATTGAAATAGTCTATCACATATAGTTCAGGAAATAAATTAGTCAATCCTCAATCAGAGTAAATTTTTTTGGTCAAACTTCTCAAGGAATCATTTTGTTAAAGAAGGGGACAATGTTGCTTACAAGGAAAACTCTTGATAAATACTATTCATATAAATAAAGGGATTTTAGTATATCTTGCCGAATAGCAGTACGTTGTTCATAATGTGCTAAAAACAAGAAAATAAAACCATTAAACTAGAAGTAAGATAAGTTTGCTTATTTTGGGCTAAGGGGAAGGAGCACACAAAAGCTATGCGCATTGTCATAGTTGGAGCCGGAAAAGTTGGATTTAGTTTGGCTCAGCGATTATCTGAAGAGGGACATGAAATTACGGTGATTGAGCAGGATGAAGAGCGGCGTCTCATCGTTCAGAATAGCTTGGATGTAATGACGATCAGCGGTAACGGAGCTAGTCCCCAAATCCTTGCGGATTTCGGTTTGTTGAAAGCGGACCTAATGGTCGCAGTAACGGATCGGGATGAAGTAAATATGATTGCCTGCATGGCAGCCAAACAAGCAGGGATATCCCGAACCATTGCTCGTGTTAGGAATCAGGAATATGCAGGAAAGAATCAGCTTGATTTCAATAAAGCTCTAGGCATTGACCTGACGATCAATCCAGAAATGGTAACGGCAGTTGAAATTAGTCGCATTCTTCTAACTCCTGCAGCTTTGGATGTTGAAGATTTCGGTGATGGTAAAGTACGCTTGTTGGAAGTTCGGGTTAGAGCAGAGTCTCCGTATGTGAATATTCAGCTTAAAAGATTGACTTTACCGGATCAAGTACTCGTTGTTGGAATCCTCCGTCAGAATCGAATGATTATACCGCATGGTACAGATTGCTTATTACCTCAAGACAGTGTTTTCTTTGTTGGAGCACAGGCAGCTATTGAGGGATTCAGCGAACATTTCTCTGAGACAAAAACAAAGATACAACGTGTGATGATCATTGGTGCTGGTCGCATCGGGAGACATCTGGCAAAAATCTTAGATCAGGAAGGAATTTCAGTAAAAGTCATAGAGAAAAGTCGAGAACGTTGCAATGAATTGGCCAAGATCATTGATAAGGGACTTGTGCTCTGTGGTGATGGCACAGATATTGACTTGTTAATCGAAGAAGGGGTTGGGGAAACAGATGCTGTGGTTTGCCTAACGAGCGATGATAAACTGAATTTATTACTTGCCCTTTTAGCTAAAGACTTGGGAACCCAAAAGACGATAGTCCGTGTAGGTCGTTCTGAATATATGTCTCTCATGGGTAAAGTGGGAGTTGATGTGATTCTTTCTCCCAGACTCCTAACTGCTGGAGTTATTTTGCGCCAGGTACGCCAAGGGGAAGTCGTTTCGGTATCGCTACTGGAAGGCGCTAAAGCGGAGGCGATGGAAATTGTGGTTTCTGGAAAGTCCTCGCTTATCGGTCGTAAACTTAAAGATGCAAAAATCCCGGATAATATTTTGATTGGTGCACTCGTACGAGGAAATGAACTTATTATTCCTGATGGAAACACTATACTTCAAGCCGGAGATCGCGCAGTAATCTTTACGCTCCCGAATTTAGTGAAAAAAATATGTAAAACATTTTAAGGCAGGGTAAGGCAGTGAACTATTCATTTGTAGAAAACATTCTTGGCCGTCTGATGATTGCCTATGCTGGATTTATGGGAATCCCTTTTCTGGTGGCTTTGATTTGGCAGGAGGGGAGCATTCTTTCGTTTTCGCTCTCAATAATTGTAACCTTAGTTGCAGGGGTCATACTGGTAACTCACGGACAGAAAGAAGGCCGCATGGGTGTGCGGGAAGGATTTGTTATTGTTGCTGGTGCGTGGCTATTGACAAGTTTGGCCGGCGCATTACCATATGTGTTTAGTGGTGCTGTGCCTACTTATCTCGACGGATTATTTGAGACAGTTTCAGGATTAACCACTACGGGTGCAAGCGTCATTGACAATGTAGAAATCCTCCCAAAGAGCATTCTTCTTTGGCGTAGCTTAACTCATTGGCTCGGAGGCATGGGGATTATTGTGTTATTTATTGTCTTTCTTCCGAACATGACAGGCGCAGTTCATTTGTTCAATGCTGAGGTTCCCGGACCGATTTCCGAACGAGTCCTTCCCCGAATTAGAGATAATGCACTAAAACTTTGGCAAATCTATTTAGGCCTCACAGTTGTTCAAATTATTCTATTAATACTCGTTGGTATGAACTTGTTCGACGCTGTCAATCATTCCTTTGCAACGATGGCTACTGGTGGATTTTCAACAAAAAATACCAGCATAGCTTACTACGATAATCTAGGGATCGAACTTATTATTATAGTTTTTATGATTATAGCCGGAGGCAACTTTGGACTTTATTTCCAAGCTTGGCGATCTGGAATAAGCAAAGTTTTTAAAGATTTAGAGTTTCAGTTCTATTTATTGATTATTGCAGTTTCAACGCTTCTGATTACCCTAAGTTTGTGGTGGACTATGGGTCAAGGAGGTGGAACCTCATTACGGCAAGCGCTTTTTCAAGTTGTCTCAATTATAACCACTACAGGGTATGCTTCGGCTGACTTTGATCAATGGCCTTCTGTGGCCAAGATCATCCTCTTTAGTCTGATGTTTATAGGCGGAAGTGCTGGGTCTACATCAGGAGGAATTAAAGTGTTTCGGGTTATCGTTCTCTTTAAACTTGCTTGGACGGAGTTGAAAAGAGCGATTCACCCCAAAGCGGTGATTAATGTTCGCTTTACCAATAAGACGGTTGATCCCGTAGTTTTAAATACAGTCTCAATTTTTTTCTTTCTCTTTATTGCCATCTTTGCGGTTGCTACTTTGCTTTTAGCGGCAACAGGGTTGGAACCGTTTGTTGCGATGAGTGCGGCTGTGACGACTTTAGGGAATGTTGGTCCAGGTTTTGGGGTGATCGGTCCGACCACTACCTTTTCTTCAATTAACCCCTTTGGTGAAAGTGTACTTATTTTTTGCATGCTGCTGGGTCGATTAGAGCTCTTTACCTTGATAGTATTAATACAGCCGGAGTTCTGGCGCAGTCGTAAAGGGTGGTAAAGAAAAAATGATTGAGATAAGAAAAGCTGAAAAAATGGACTTTGAGCAAATCTGGTCGATTTTACATGAGGTCTTTTCCAAAGGTGACACATACACTTTCTCGCCAGATACTTCTAAGGAAGAGGCACTCAGTATTTGGACGGAAGCTCCATTAGCTACATTTGTAGCAATAAAAAATGATTTAATTGTAGGTACTTACTATTTGAAGCCGAATCAACCCGGTTTAGGCGCACATGTTTGCAATGCCGGCTATGCTGTCAGAGATAGAGCTAGAGGTGAAGGTATCGGAAGACTGATGTGCATGCACTCCCTAAAAGAAGCTCAAAATCATGGATTTAAGGCAATGCAGTATAATTGTGTGGTAAGTACTAACCATATAGCGGTAGAATTATGGAAAAAATGTGGTTTTACCATAGTTGGAACCCTTCAGAAGGCATTTAACCATAAGGAAAAAGGATTCGTAGATGCTTTTGTTATGTATCAATGGCTCAGTAAGGATTCAGAGTGAGGTAATTTATCTTACAAGAAGTTGGAGTCTAAGATGGTGGGTGAAGATTAACTATTCAAACTAGAAGTGGGCAAAAGGGTTAGTAATAAACTTGTATTAAAGTTTTTACTAACCCTTTTTATATTCTTTGATCTGAATATTAGACAAGGTCTAGCAAAGACCATTCCATTTTTTAGTAAGTATTATTAAACGAAAATTGAGGTGGATTGAATTTTTACTATAATTTAAAAGATAGTTTCTTGGAAAGCTTTACTAATGAAAAATATACCATTGTGAACTATGTCGCATTATGTTAGATTATCGTAGAAAGAGTAATTTATTGTCATTTAGAGCAATGAGCAATATCATTGACCAATAAGTGATCGATTGCTGAAAGGAGCTGTAAAATATGTCGCATAATAAACGAATAGAATTATCCCGGCGCAGTGTAATTAAAGGTGGATTATTGCTCGGAACTGTTGCTGCCATTGGCCTGATGCCAATTAAGCTCCTGCGGGCTGAAGAAACTGTTAAAGAAAACGCAGAGCCGAAAACGAAAAAACAAATTGGGTTCAGTTACGATGAAGCAAAATGCATTAAATGTGAGAACTGTGTGAGGATTTGTCAAGAGACTTACAAGTGGGAAGCGGATTCTCCTTGGAGAAAGCTTCTTCGCAATGAGAAGGGTGATGCCTTGTCTATGAGTTGTAATCACTGTGCTGACCCAGCTTGTGCCAAAGTGTGTCCGGTTAACGCTTATACAAAAAGGGAAAGTGACGGCGTTGTCATTCAGGATTCTAGTAAGTGTGTTGGTTGCGGCTACTGTTTGTATGCCTGCCCTTATCATGCGCCTCATATTCAGAAAAAAACAGGAGCTGTTTCAAAATGCCATTTTTGTTACAAGCTTCAAGATTCAGGATCAGGTCCCATGTGTGTGGGGGTTTGTCCTACACAAGCGTTGACTATGGGGAATATGAAGGAATTGTCGCAACAGGGAAATCTAAACTATAAAGGGCTTCCAAACCCTAAGATTACGAATCCATCCATGATTGCAATTCCTAAATAATAAACGAGAGGAGGATTTTAAAATGGGACATTGGGGTTGGCTTATTGCCATATACCTATTTCTAGGTGGACTTGGTGCGGGGGCATATCTAACTTCTTTTGCAGCGGAAAAAGGTTTTTTGGGTAAAAAAACTAATTTGAACCGAGTCGGCTATTACGTTTCAGCACCAATTGTTGCTTTTGGAGCCTTGTTATTGATCACGGATTTGAGGCAAGGTCTAAAGAAACCGTGGTTGATTATAAACATGTTTCTTAATTTTAGTTCGGTTATGACTTGGGGAATCTATATTCTGACAGCATTTATTTTCGTGGCCTTTATTAAGGCGTTCTTTGTATGGAACAAGAAGCAAGCTCCAGATGTATTATCATATATTGGCGCAATATTAGCGTTAGCAACAGCCGCCTATACAGGAATGCTCTTGGCAGTAGTTGAAGGAGTGCCTTTTTGGAACTCATATTTAATGCCAGTAGTTTTTGTGGTATCTGCCCTTTCGACGGGATTATCCTTGACCTCATTATTGGCGCACTTCTTTGAAAAACACCAAGTCCATGAGGAACGAGTTTCACAAGTCCATTTATGGCTTGTTAGTATGGAGATCATAAGTATCACTGCTTTCTTTGCACTCATCTATTCCGGAGGCCAAGGAGCTGTCGCCATGGTATCAGCTAACCTATTGTTGACAGAATCCCTCGCATTACCTTTCTGGCTTCTCCTCATCCTTGCAGGGCTTGTTGGACCGTTGGTTTTTTATGTTCAACAGTCTCGGCGCCAGAAGAAAGCGCCTTTAGCGATGAAAGAACAAAACTTATCTGAGAATGCAGATATGCCAGCGGGAGTAAACCAGGGAGCCAGTGCGAAAAGCCAGAATGCTTTATTACTTTGTGACGGAGCGGTAATGGTGGGTGGACTGACTTTACGATGTTTGATCGTTTTCGCAGCTCTGCCAGTTTGGAACGGTCTATTGAGTTAAACTATAAATCAAAAAATATTGCTAGGGTCTGAGTCTAAGGGAGGAAGTATAAAACTTCCTCTCTTTTTTGGACCAGTTATACTTTCATTACCTAACGAGTCAATACTTTCGGCCTGGAAAATCTATTTTCCAGGCCGAAAGTATTACTATCGAATATTCTAACGCGACTATCCTGTTTAAGTCATGAAAGCGTTCTAAACTTGAAATTTCTAAGTTAGACACCGCATTAGTACGATTTTCAGTGACTGCCTATTTAAATTTAAAAGGTGTTATTGAACTGTTTTAATGTTTAGTTAGATGAAAGGGATTGTTTCCCTGCTAGTTTCTATGTAAACTGAAATAAGAATTTATTTGAACTATGTTAATTTGTGGTATGATATCTTAGTTTAAGAAACTATTTAGTTTAAGGAGAATTTTCAAATGCCAAGAAAAGCTTACACTGCTGACGGGGCAGTTGCAATCGGACCGTATTCCCATGCCGTAGAATCGGGTGATATCATTTATCTTTCGGGGCAAACCCCTATAGATTGCGCAACAGGAAAGCTTGTTTTAGGTGATATAACTACTCAAACTGAACAATGCTTTCAAAATCTATTCAATGTTTTAGTTGCTTCGGGTTTAACGTCAGATGATGTTATTAAGGTGAATGTCTTTCTAACAGACATGGTAAACTTTGATGCTATGAATTCAGTCTATAAAGCTAAGTTTTCTTCGCCTTATCCTGCCCGTACTACAATTGGTGTCTCCTCATTGCCTTTGGGGGCTCAAGTGGAGATTGAAATGATTGCAAGAAGGGGAGATCGCTAAATGCATTGCTAAATATACCATATAAAAAAGATTTGGATTATAAGCTAATTTATAAGACATAATTATAGAGGGGATTTTTTAGGATATGCTTGAGCATCACGTTATAAAATACTTAGCACCAGGATGGTTCGCTGTAGTTATGGGTACAGGGGGACTTGCAAATATCTTGTATCAATGGAAGTATGTCTTTCCCGCAGGAAATATGTTGAGCTTAGCAGTTGCAGCACTGGCTGATATTCTTTTTTTCTTGGTTCTCGTTCCATGGGTTATACGGTGGATCTCTTTTTTTGAGTATGTTCGAAGGGATCTTCATCATCCAGTTGCAAGCAATTTCTTTGTTACAATGCCCGTAGCCACAATAATTGTTGGAACAAATATCTATACGATTTGGAGTCAATATCTAAGCGGATCCCTGACCTTCATACTTACAACTGTTGCCTGGATTACGGGGTTAGCGGGAGTTACCTTTTTCTCTTTCTATACGACTTTTAGGATTATTCAGGTTGAAGTGGCACCCAAACCAGAAACGACTAATTTCTCCTGGATTATGGCACCGATAGCTAATATGGCAACATTGTTGTTGGGAAATGCTGTTTTAATTCAAAGTTTAAGCCATAAGCCCACTTGGAGCATGTCTATTTTCATTATCAACACAATTATGCTGGGGATAGGTTTCTTTTTGTTTATATTTATTAGTTCCGTGATCTTTGTTCGTCTTGCCCAACATGCGCTTCCTCCAGCGGAGTTGACGCCGTCGTTCGGGATCCTGTTAAGTGCTGTTGGTCTTGCTTCTATTGCCATCATAGATATTGCAAAAAATGCCGAAAACCTAGGAATATTAACATCCGTCGATCTTGCTTACTTAGGGGCAACTATAATCTGGGGATTTGGTATTTGGGTAATTGGGATTACTGGACTGATTTCCATTCATCATATGCGAAGAGGTGGAATCCCTTTTGGGTTGGGATGGTGGGCGTTTATCTTCCCCTTGGCAGCCTATACAATAGCAAGTCAGAAAATAGCCTCAATCTATTTAACGCCCCTTACTTATGGGTTTAGTGCTTTCTTAACATTTTCCCTTGCTCTTCTTTGGAGCTATGTTTTTATAAAAACCATGGCAGGGACTTTAAATGGTAAGCTTTTTATGGGAAGCCCAATTTCAAAATCGGAAGGGTAATTATGAGTGCAAATCCCAAGAGGACTATTGAAGGGGCGAGTTGGCGTTTAATCCTAAATACTGTATTATTGTAAGTAGAAAAGCTTGGAATTAAGTTGTCCTGTATACATTTAAAAGATTTTTGGTATTTGAAAGGCGTGTGACATTAGATGGCAGTTAAGGCACAGCGTATCTATTCGGAACAATGGAATCCTTCGGAGGATGAAATAAAGAGTCTTTTTCCTGTTGATGACTTGAAATCTGAAATTGGAAGAGACCCTGGAATAAAGGTGCTGCGTGATGATGAAATAAGACTTCAGTATCCAGGACAATATAACATCTCTGTTCAGTCTAGAGCATACAATCAGCAACTAGTTCAACTCTTGCAGGAATATTATACTACCTACTGTAATAGTCCCGAACTTGCAGGTTTACTCGGGATTCAGATACCTCAGATTATGTGGGTAGATACATTAGGCTTTGAGGAAGCTTTAATTAGTCTTCACATTTCAAAGCTTAACAAACAAGAAATCTTCATCAATGACATCGTCTTAGTTAAGAATGAAGAGTTCGATCTATTAAGTGATGGTACTATGGAAAAGATACTTAATAATTTGCGACTATTCGCTAAAGAGCAAGGGGCGAGGTATCTATCTGGATATGCTACTAACAGAAGCACTTTGAATCTACTGAAAAGTAAAGGATTTATTGAAGATAAGAGAGAAGGCATGGGTAACGATTACTTGTGGAGAATAGCAACTATCAGGGGCGAGCAATTGCCCTTCTATGAGGAGTTGTAATCTTGATGTCAAGTAAAATAACAGTCTTCTCGGATTTCTTATGACCCTTTTGTATGATAGGGAAAGTCCCCCTTGACCAGTTGGCCAAGGATAAAAATTTAACTGTAGAATGGAAAGCTTTTGAACTTAGGCCAGAGGGGATTGAACTCCCTGAGAAATCACCGGAATATTTGGCCAGAGCAAAGGCTGGTGTCGAAGCTTTAGGGAAAAAGTACGGGCTCAATATGAACTTTAATGAAAAGAGCAAACACTCAAGATTGGCCCTGGAAGGGTCTAAATTTGCGGAAGAACAGGGGCTTGGCAATGCATATCATGATGCAGTTTTTGCGGCTCAGTTCCAAGAACAAAAGAATATTAATGATGTAGGCGTTTTAATCGAGCTGGCAGGGCAGATTGGACTGGACAGTCAAGAATTTAAGCAGACTCTCCTTAGCGGGAAATATAAACAAGCTGTATCCCAGGATATAGCTGAAGCTCAGCATCTGGGAATTCAAAGTGTTCCTTGTTTCATTGTTGATGGTCGTGCAGTCCATGGAGCCCAGAGTTATGAAGCTCTGGAGAAGTTCCTTCAGGGAACAGGGGGCGGGTTTCCGTTAGATATTAAATTAAAATGAAATTTAAGAATTATAGTATAGATCAAGGAGCAGGGGAGGAGAAGTACTTAAAATGGAATTAACTGATGAACAGAAAAAGGCGTTAAAAGGACGAGGCTATATCGTCTACAAAGATGGTATTCATTTTTCCTGCAGGGTGTTAATACAGGGAGGCAGTATGAATGCCCAGGAAGCTCGAAAGATCACAGAGGTCAGTGAGAACTATGGCAGGGGTTATTTTACCTTAACCCAACGCTTAAACGTAGAAATACCTTGGATCAAGTATCAGGATTTAGAGGCTGTCGCACGTGAGCTTAGGGAAGCGGGGCTGTCGGCAGGAAGTACGGGGATGAGGGTAAGACCGGCACTCACGTGTAAAGGGGATGTTTGTCAAGTTAGCTTTTTCGATACGGCAGAATTGACTAGGCAAATAAATGAAAAGTTTTATACAGGGAAATACGATATTGCACTTCCTAATAAATTCCGAGTAACGATTAGCGGATGCAGGAATGGTTGTTCGAAACCCCAACTTGGATGCATCGGATTGCAAGGGCGAAAACAGGGCCAAGTAGCGATTACTATCGGAGGAATGTTTAGTCAAATACAACATGTGGGGAGAGAGTTGCCTGGTTTGTACTCTATTAGTGAGGCGCTCAATATTGTGGATAAGGCTATGGAATTTTATCGTGAAAATGGTCTAAAAGGAGAACGTTTTGCCAAAACTGTAGATAGAATTGGCTTTGAAACCGTTGCAAGCTTCCTGACAGTCTAGCTCCATTTATCTTGGCATCTGCACTTCTGAAACTGTTAACATATAAATTGGGGTTGAGATTCTTGTGGAGCAAGGATTTTTGCCCTAGTTTTGTCTGTCAAAACTATTTTCTAAATGGAAATTTTTTAATTAGAATCACATATAAGGGAGTATTTTTTTTGGATTCAGAACAAAGATTAAAAAAACCAACTAGCATAATTCCTTTCGGACAGCAATCTCAGTTGCGTGTCCTAGTAGTGACGGCAGTATCGGCCGAGAGAGATGCGGTAGTGCGAGCTTTACACAGAGATCCAAGGTTTGATGTTTTGGTGGGGGGCGTCGGTGCGGTTGTTGCTGCAGTTAATACGACTAAGGCGCTTGTTGGAGCCGAATACAGCTTGGTTATTAGTGCAGGTATCGGCGGAGGCTTCCCTGGCAGAGCTGAAGTAGGTTCACTCGTGGTAGGGACAGAGATCGTAGCCGCCGATTTGGGGGCGGAGACTTCAGATGGGTTCAATAGTTTAGATGAGTTGGGTTTCGGAATGACCCGAATTCTGACTGATGCTAACTTAGCAAAGTGCATTACGAAGGCCTTGCAAGATGCGAAACTGCCTGTTAATACCGGCCCGGTGCTCACAGTCTCAACCGTTACTGGGACGTCTGAGACAGCTATAGAACTGGCTGCCCGGATAAATGACGCCTCAGCAGAAGCGATGGAGGGATTTGGTGTTGGATTTGCAGCCCTTGATCGCGGTTTGCCGGTTCTGGAGATTCGCGCAATCTCAAACATAGTGGGTCCGCGTGATCGGTCTGCATGGCGGATTAAAGAAGCACTGGACGTTTTGGAAGCTGCTTGCGAAGTATTAACGGAGGTATTAGTATGAAAATTGCATTCTCTCCTTGTCCCAATGACACGTTTGTTTTCCATGCATGGGTACACGGGCTGATACCCGGTGCACCTAAGCTGGATGTAACCTACGCAGATATTGACATTACGAATGGTATGGCCGCTGGTTCCGACGGCCCTGATGTGGTTAAGATCTCATATGCGGCCCTGCCGTGGGTATTGTCTGAATATGCCCTGTTGCCATGTGGGGGTGCTTTGGGTAAGGGCTGCGGGCCATTGCTACTGACCTCAAATAAAGCAGGCGGCATCTTTGATCCTGCGAAATTGCATAGCAGTCGGGTGGCGGTTCCGAGTGAACGGTCAACTGCATATTTGCTCTTTCGGTTATGGGCAGCGCAAAATGTGCCAGGGGGAGTAGGCGAGATTACAGTGCTCCCTTTTCATGAGATTATGCCGGCGGTGCGTGATGGTTTAGTCGATGCAGGGCTTGTGATCCATGAGGCGCGTTTCACCTATCCTGCATATGGGCTTACTCTCATGGCAGACTTAGGAAATTGGTGGGAGCAAGACACTGATCTGCCGATTCCGCTGGGAGCTATTATTGCTCGACGCTCACTTGATTTGTCTGCAATCTCCAGCTGGATTCAGGAATCAGTCAGATATGCCTGGGCTCACCCCAAGGCGTCGAGTGAATATGTGTTGCACCACAGCCAAGAGCTGTCTGCTGAGGTAACTCAGGCGCACATTAAGCTTTACGTTAACGAATTCACCGAACACATCGGCGAGATCGGATATAAAGCGGTTGCATCCTTGCTGAGCAGAGCGTCACAAGAAGGCCTGGTACCAAAGGTAGATTTGGAGAGGCTTTATTTATAAAAAATCAGAAAACGAGATATAAATAGACCCAAGCAAATTCTGGATTTGCTTGGGTCTATTTATATCTCGTTTCAAACAGGATAATGTTTTGTTGGAATATTATACCATAAATATATTTCTTGCATATAGTAAAGTTAAGGAGGTGAGTTTCTAAATGCATGGATGTAAACCAATCTGTTGCCCCCCGCAATATTGTGTTCGAGATTTTTACACTCAGCGAATGGTCCCAGTTATTCATCCTATTGTGAATATTAACCGTCAGAATATTATCGATGTTCCTCAGCATATTTATCAACAGACTACTAGAACCGTCGTTGTCGACCAAGGCTTTGCAGGCCAAGGTGTTCAAGGTCAAGGTTTCTTAGGCCAGGGTGTTCAAGGGTATCAAGGATACACTAATCGTCTCTTCTATTAATTGTAAAATACAAGCCACGCTGAGCAAAGCGTGGCTTGTTATTTTGAGGCGTCTAGTATTAATCTGACTGAAAGATTATAATAACTATGAATCTAAAGAATAATCGGACTCTTGTATAACCTCTTTTAAAGGAGATTACATAAAATTACAGGGAATTGAAGAATGAAAGAGGAACGAACTTTCGAATGCAATCCTATAGAGAGGAAGTAGTGCAAAGTGATGACTAAAATTGAAAGAATAATGGCGGCTGTACGATTTGAGAAGGTGGATCGCCTCCCTAAAGGAGAGTTTCATCTTGAAGATGGTTTTATTGCAGAATTATTAAGTTTGAAAGAGAGCGTAACGTTTAAAGACAAAGTAGAGGCTTGTGAACTGTGTGGACTTGATGCGTTAGCTTTTTCCCCTGCATTGTCACAACAAGACAATGGACAGGTTTGGGAGGAACTTAAACTATGGAGAAAAGAGACGGATTTTTTTGTTTTTGCTATAATCGACGGCCCTTTTCAAGGAACTGCTAAGCTATTCACTTCGTTTACTGATTATTTGCTGGCAATTGCTAAATGTGACCCTGTAATACCTAAGCTTGTCGCTAAGTCTGTAGCTGCTAATATCGAACTTGGGTTAAATGCTATGGCTTCGGGGGCAAACGGAATAATCGTTGCGGACGATATAGCATATCAGAGTGGAACGTTTATATCCCCTGTGGCTCTGCGTAAGGACTTTTTCCCTGGCCTTGCAGAGCAAACAGAATTTTTCAGGGGCCAAAAGGCTCCAGTTTTCTTCCATGCGGATGGAGATTTATTGCGGGTATTAGATGATATTATTAATTTAGGTTTTAATGGCTTGCATTCCCTCGATTTTTCTTCCCTTGCTGATATAGCAAAGGTCAGAATGGCGACGGAAAATCGGCTCTGTCTAATGGGTGGATACGATCTGGGATGGTTTGCAGAGGAAAACAGGACTGAAAAAGTCTTGGAATTATTAACCGCAACTTCTATTGAGGGTATGGAGAGCGGATATATTTTTGGCAGCAGTGCGGGGATTCTGGGAAGTACTTTATCGGCTAAACAGGTATTAGACGTATATAAGTATGCGAGTAACCTCCCTGTAGGTATATAGTATGAAATACATAAGGGGAAAAAACTCTAGACAATTACACAATAGTTAGTTAGAATGAATAATGTAGAAAACCTGTGAGCTGTTTCACAGGTTGTAGCAAGGTAGAATTGGCAAGTGGATTAGGGTTGAGTCATATTAATAGAATGGAAGGATGGCAGAATATGAAGCATTTTGCAATTGTTTGTGTAATAGCTATCCTTTCTTGTGGTAGCTATTTTTTGTTTTGTGAAAAGAGTTTTTAAATTTCCAAAGAAGCGAGGTTGGTTTTATCGTGATCTGGAATACTGAACAAGAATGTATGAGTCGCGGCCGGCTGGAAGAACTGCAACTGGAACGTCTGAAGTGGACAGTCAACAGGGTTTACAATAGGGTGCCTCATTATCGTGCGAAATTCGAAAAGTTAAGTATAACTCCTGAGAAGATCAAATCCTTAGTCGATCTAAAATGCTTACCATTTACGACAAAGGACGATTTAAGGGGTAACTATCCTTTTGGTCTTTTCGCTGTTCCCCAGAGAGAAGTGGTACGGGTTCATGCCTCATCCGGAACGACTGGCCGTCCTGTGGTTGTCGGCTATACGGCTAATGATCTCAATACCTGGACGGATCTGACAGCGAGGATGGTCAGTCTGGCAGGGGTCACTTCGGAAGATGTTGCTCAAATAGCGTTTAACTATGGCCTCTTCACAGGAGGGTTTGGCCTCCATTACGGATTGGAGAGGGCCGGGGCCTTGGTAGTACCCGTTTCGGGAGGGAATACGGAAAGACAGCTCATGCTAATGCAAGATTTCGGTACTACTGTACTAATATCGACCCCGAGCTATTCCCTCTATATTGCAGAGGTTGCCGAGAAGATGGGTATTGATATTTCTTCATTGAAGCTAAAGATCGGGCTGTTCGGCGGTGAACCTTGGACGGAGGAAATGCGCAGCGAAATCGAATCCAGACTTCACATTCTTGCTACCGATAACTATGGCTTAAGTGAGGTCATGGGGCCAGGCGTTGCTGGGGAATGCGCTTGCAAATGCGGTCATCATATTGCTGAGGACCATTTTATCGTTGAGACGATTGACCCAGAGACGGGTGAAGTTCTTGAGCCGGGCCAGGAAGGCGAGTTAGTCTTTACTTCCTTGACTAAGGAAGCTTTCCCAGTGATCCGCTTTCGAACCAAGGACATTTCCCGCGTTACCCAGGATCCCTGCCAGTGTGGGCGAACCACGGCTCGAATGCGTAAGATTATCGGTCGAACAGATGATATGCTAATTATTCGCGGGGTCAATGTCTTCCCTTCTCAAATTGAAAGCGTTCTTATGACGATCGAAGGTATCGGTCCCCATTATGTCATCAATGTCCACAGACGTAACTTTCTCGATGAGCTGGAAGTGGTGGTCGAGCTTACCCGTGAAGATTTACTCGAGCCTTATTCAAAGTTGGAGGACTTCTCCGGCTACATCCGCCAGAAGCTCCACAGTGTTCTTTCAATTAACGTTCGCTTGAAAATTGTCCAACCGGGTACCTTGGAACGGAGTGCAGGTAAAGCCAAGCGAGTCTTCGATTACCGCAACCAGACCGCTAAATAATATATGGTTATATTTGTCCTGCCTTAGAGCTGAGTGAATAGAGTTTGAAGAGTCCATGCCTTTAAAAATAAGGAGTGGACTCTTCTTTAGATAAGATAATTAGTATATTCTCACAATTACACATGATGAAAGTGTTATAATAACTAACGGAGCACCTTCTGAGGACTTATTTTAAAGTAGAATAACTTTAAATATATGTGTTTAGTAACTGATTGGTATGGTATTATCTCTTAAGGACTTTGCAGATGTAAAAGGATGCGGGTTATACAGTGAGGAGGCAATTTGGGGCAAAAATGACTATAAGAGCTTATGTAAGTTTAAGGCAAAAGGCTATCGCGGAGGTACTTGATTTAGAAGGGATTTGTATTGACCATGATAGCCTTAGAGGAAGCGTATTTTTAGATTCGTCATTGAACATCAATCAACAGATTAAAAGTTTTTTCCTGCTCTATAAAAATGGCAAGTTAATAAGTATGTTATCTATGTTTATCCCGACAAAAAATGAGGCAGAGATTACTGCCTACACTCTGCCAAAGTTTAGAGGAAAAGGATACTTCAAGTCATTATTAGGAAAAGCAGTTGAAGAATTAAGAGCATTTGATATTCCCGAACTTCTATTTGTATGCGAAAGCCCATCAATTTCGGGTAAACGGGTAATTGATGCTCTCAATGCTGATTATGATCATACTGAGTATTTTATGAGATTTGATAGGGCGAGTTATACTCGTCTTAATAGGTATCGCTTAATTCTGTTAAAGGCAGTGCAAGAGGATCTTGAAAAGGCGATTGCCGCTAATATGAAGGTGTTCGACGACAGCCGTGAAGAATCTAAGAGCCTAATTGAAAACTGCTTCTTATCGGATACAAGGGAACAATATCTTGCGGTTTTGGATGATGAGATTATTGGTATAGCTTCTGTGAATTTAGAGGAAGAAGATGTGACGATATTTGGATTCGGTATTGTACCTGAATATCGCAGCAAGGGGTACGGGAAAGAACTGCTTCACCTTATTGTAGATGACTTATTGCAAAGAGGAAGATCGGATATCACAATTGACGTCAATAACGAAAATGCCAATGCCATAGAGCTTTATCAAAAGACTGGTTTTCATATAGAAGCAACTTATGAGTATTATCGCAAAAAAAGCGGATAAAATTTCAAGAGGTGAAGTATTCAGCTATTTGTCAACGCATTAGGTTATGGTGATTATGCAACTATTTTTTATGAAGACTTTTAAAGTTTATATAACATCTATACAGATAAGCAGGGATTATTATTAATTCATGCTTATCTTTTTTATTTGTAATAATTATTAATACGGCAATTTGGCAGATCTTGCTTTTAGCTAGCAATTAGGGGGGGCATATAAACAATGAAAAAGGGATGCAATCAGGTGACCAAAGTGAGTTGCAAATCTTAGTTGGGGTGTTGTTATGTAAAATGTCGTATTTATACAATCAAGTTGTAGTAATAATGCGACAATTCTTAAGGATTAGCTATTAAGGATTAATAAACACCAACGAATTAGTAACTTAACATAGAAAAAATTAACTGATTATTAAGCAAATTGGGTCTTCTCGGATTTTTATGATAATTGACCGCTATCTATTGATGATTTGGTATGGATCTTGCTTATATTTCGAACCAGAGGGAATTTATCTACACAATAATATGGGGTGTTGGAAGTAAACGGTGTTGGGATTTATCCTCGAGTTTGAGACTTAGAAACAATAAGGAGGTTATTCAAATGTATTCAAAAGCTTATATTCCCTATGGTGGTTATTACAGTACACCTTTTGTTCGGTGGCAGGGGAGTTTGCAAAATGAACATGCCGTTGAACTGGCTGCGTCGACCACTAAAAAGTGGCTGGCGACAAAAGAAATTGATCCAAAGATATTCGAATATCTTGTTTTTGGTAAAACCATTGGTCAACTGCATACTTTTTACGATGGTCCATGGGCGGCAGCTCTAATGGGAGCCCCAAATATTACTGGAATGCATATTACTCAGGCCTGCTCGACTTCCACGACTGTTTTAAATCAAGCGGCAATATCTATCGAAGCAGGTCTCTACGAAACCTCATTTTGCATGCTCACAGACCGTACTTCTAATGGTCCTTTCACAGTTTGGCCTAATCCAAAGGGTCCAGGCGGCGAATTGATTGCGGAAAGTTGGCTGATGGATAACTTCGCCAATGACCCTTGGGCCGGAGCAGCCATGATTCAGACTGCGGAAAACGTGGTCCAAAAAGTTGGCGGGATTACCAAGGAAGACGTAGACAGGGTTACGGCTAGACGGTACGAGCAATATCAGGATGCTTTGGCTAATGATCGGGCGTTCCAAAAACGTTATATGGTCTCCGCAGAATATAAAATAAGCAAAAAGAAAACGGGCCAAGTTAAAACCGATGAAGGCATTACACCCACAACTTTTGAAAGTTTGACTCCACTAAAACCAGTTATTCCAGGCGGAGTACACTCATTTGGTGCTCAAACCCACCCGGCTGATGGTAACTGCGGTCTTATTGTAACAACAAAAGATAAAGCTCGTGAACTGAGCTCAGATAAAAACATCGAAGTTCAGATCCTTTCCTATGGTTATGCCCGTGCAGAGAAGGCTCATATGGCAGCAGCAGTAGTTCCGGCATCCCAAATGGCGTTAGATAAAGCAGGTATCTGTGTCAAGGACTTAAAATCAATCAAATCGCACAATCCATTTACGGCCAATGATTTATACATGGCTAACGTAATGGGTCTTGATGTCATGAACATGAATAATTATGGATGTTCTCTTGTTTATGGGCATCCTCAAGGACCCACTGCCGGTCGGGGAATTATAGAAATGATTGAAGAACTGGCTATTCTAGGCGGTGGTTATGGTCTATTCACAGGATGTGCAGCTGGCGACACCGGTGCTGCTCTCGTTATCAGGGTTTCTTAACTTGGGAAGAAACCCTGTGTAACGCTATAAAAAGGGGCTAATTCAAGAATTCCCCTCATTTATAAATAGCATGAAAGGAAGTGAAAATATGCCTAAAATCATTGAATCTGAAGAGATACGAAAGTATGTAAAGGATGGGCACACCATTTATACTACAGGCTTCGGGTTAGGAGGCTTTGCGGAAGAAGTGGCTGTCGGCATTAGAGAAAGTTTTCTTGAAACCGGTCATCCTCGTGATTTAACACTCTATTACGCTACAGGCGTCGGGAACTTCAAAGATCGCGGGGTTGCTCATTTTGCTCTTGAGGGACTCTTGAAGAGATTGGTAGCGGGACATTTTGCAGTTGCCGGACCAGCAATAACCAAACTTGTCATGGAAAATAAGCTAGAAGCCTATACGCTACCTCAGGGCGTGTTTGTGACGATGTCACGCAATATAGCCAGTAGGCGTCCAGGTATCTTGTCTAAAGTCGGCTTAGGTACCTTTATTGATCCGAGGATTGTTGGAGGGAAGCTTAACCAGAAAGCCATAGATAGTGAGGATCTCGTGGAACTCATAGAGTTTAAAAACGAGGAGTGGCTTCATTACAAACTACCGAAGCTTGACGTTGTCCTTGTCCGGGGTTCGGTGGCAGATGAACGTGGTAATATCTCGGATTATCGGGAAGGGGTTTCTGTTGAGGGTTTATCAGCGGCCATGGCAGCGAAAGCTTGTGGGGGGATCGTCATAGCCCAGGTGGAACATTTAGTAAAAGCAGGAACACTACATGCTAAGCAGGTGTGTATTCCGGGTATCCTAGTTGATTATGTACTTGTTGCTAAGCCTGAGTGGCATTATCAAACCATGTGTACGTATTTTAACCCAGCCTTTACAGGGGAAATAAAACTAGCGGTTGATTCAATGTCAGTCAATGCGATGAAATTGGATGATCGAAAAGTCGTATGCAGGAGAGCGGCTATGGAATTAAAACCGGATGTCGTCGTCAATCTAGGGATAGGGATGCCGGATGGTGTGTCAAAGATTTGCGCAGAGGAAAAGGTTGCGGACCAAGTGTGCCTGACAACGGAATCAGGTGCGATTGGCGGCATGCCAGCACCAGGCTTAGATTTCGGTCATTCTGTAAATGCGGAAAGTATTATTGGAACAGCTTTTCAATTTGATTTTTATGATGGGGGCGGCCTTGATATCGGATTTTTGGGAATGGGACAGGTTGATGTTTTTGGTAATGTCAACGTTAGCCAGTTCGGTGGGAGGCCAATTGGAGCAGGAGGGTTTATTAACATAACGCAAAATACTAAAAACGTTGTGTTTTGTGGAACCTTTACTGACGGAGCCGAATTGGAAATTGTCGAGGGTGAATTGATGATCGTGAAAGAGGGAAAAAGAAAAAAGTTCGTAACCGATGTAGAACAAATCACCTTCAGCGGGAAGTATGCCGTGAAGGATGGACAATTGGTTTTATATGTCACAGAACGGGCCGTTTTCCAACTTACGGCGGAAGGCTTGGAGCTGATTGAAATCGCGCCTGGGGTTAACCTGGAAAAGGACATTTTGGAGTTGATGGATTTCAAACCGATTATCAAAGATGTAAAACCAATGCCACCGGAGATATTCCAAGAAAAATGGGGAAGGTTGGCTGAAATTCTCCAATCCAAAGGTAGTATTTAGGAGCTTTCTAAAGAGGAGTCTGATTAACGATGATGACACGAATAGAGACTCTAAGCCTTCAACGAGAAGCGGTTTTATTAAATTTGACAGAAAAAAGAGAAAACCGCGTGAGATTACTGACAGCACTAATGGATATTGGTGATTAACTTGAAGAAATTGGGAAAGCGGGAGAATCGGAAAAATCATGTAAGAATTAGAAAATATAGGAGGTACTGATGATGAGAATTAAGAAAATTGGAGTTTTAGGTGCTGGTTCAATGGGGGGCGGAATTGCTCATTTGGCAGCAATAAAAGGGTTTGAGGTGATACTATGTGATGTGGAACAGAAGTTTGGCGAAGGCGCAGTTAAGCGTATAGCTGGCTTTATGGATAAGAGCATCGAAAAGCAGAAAATGACATTCGAAGAAAAAGATGCAGTATTAAAGAGGATCACGATCACGACTAAAATAGAGGACTTTGCGTCTGTTGATATGGTAATTGAAGCCATTTTTGAAGATATGGAAGTTAAGAAGAGTGCTTTTGAAAAACTGGATAAGATTTGTGGTCCTGAAACAATCTTTGGCTCGAATACGTCCTCCATGTCAATTACTGCATTAGCCTCAGCAACCTCCCGCCCGGATAAGGTGGTTGGACTGCACTTCTTTAATCCACCTCTGATTATGCGCTTGGTAGAAGTGATCAGAGGTTATTACACTAGTGATGAGACCGTAAAGTTGGCCTCAGAGGCTTCACTAGGTTTAGGCAAGACCCCAGTGGTGGTTAAGAAGGACACACCAGGTTTTATCGTAAATCGCATCATGATGCCTCAATTCCTAGAAGCCATTCGCATCGTAGAAGAAGGTATAGCCACCCCTGAAGATATAGACACTGCTGTTAAACTAGGTCTAAACTATCCAATGGGTCCCTTCGAACTCATGGACTTTACCGGCGTAGAAATCTCAGTTCATGTAGCAGATTATTTATTTAATGAATCAAAAGACATTAAATGGAATCCTCCGCAGACTATAAAAGCAATAGTACGGGCTGGACGCCTTGGCAAGAAGACTGGTGCTGGTTGGTTTGATTACAAAAGTAAAGGAGTGTGATTTCATGACGTATGAAGCAATTCAGGTGAGCAAAGAAAACGGAGTGGCTACTATCACCTTAAATCGTCCTCCGATGAATCCCCTGAACACTCAAATATTTAAGGAGTTAACTCAGGCTATTAATGAATTGCAGTCCGACATATCTGTTGGAGCTGTTATTATGACCGGTTCAGGAGATAAGGCCTTTGCAGCCGGCGCGGATGTTACGGAAATGGCTAATCTGACCCCAGTTGAGGTTTACAACTTTTGTCAGGATTCTCAGATTGCCTTCAAAAGAATTGAAAACTTAGGAAAACCCGTTATTGCTGCCATCAACGGCCTGGCATTAGGAGGAGGGTGCGAGTTAGCTCTGTGCTGTGACTTCCGTGTGGCTGCCGATACCGCCAAATTTGGGCAACCCGAAATTGGTCTGGGCATTATCCCGGGTGCAGGAGGTACTCAGCGCCTGCCAAGGCTTATTGGTGCAGCGAAAGCCAAGGAACTTATTTTCCTGGGCGATATTATTGATGCTTCAGCAGCTTTAGGTCTTGGTCTTGTAAATAAAGTGGTACCCACAGAATTACTTCTTGAAGAGGCTCAAAAACTAGCCAAGAGACTGTCCTCTAAACCTGCTGTGGCTATGGCTATGGCTAAATCAGCTATTAACACGGGGCTGAATCTAGATATCTCCTCTGCCTTAACGCTGGAAATCCAATGTTTTGTCACTGCTTTTGCCAGCGACGACCGTAAAGAAGGCATAGGGGCTTTTATGGAAAAACGGAAACCTAACTTCACGGGAAAGTAGACCCTTAGATAACTCGATGGAAGTGAGAGTGAGCCTATGAGTAACTTACCTAAAGGGGGGAGTTTCCTCTTCGGTCAGACTAACCCTCAAGATATATTTACCCCCGAGGATTTTACACTTGAGCATAATATGATTTACCGGACTACTGCGGGTTTCGTTAATGATAGTATATTGACCAGAATGGATGAGCTGGAATCCAAAAAGGAAGGCCTAATCAGGGAACTTCTAGAGGCAGCTGGAGAGTTAGGTTTAAACGGCGCAGATATCCCGGAAGATTATGATGGTATGAATATGGATAAAATCAGCATTACCATCATTGCAGAGTGTATCGGGAGGTCGGGTTCTTTTGCCATGACTCACGGTGGTCAGACTGGTATCGGCAGTATGCCCATTGTCATGTTCGGCAGCAATGAGCAAAAGAAAAAATACCTCCCCGGTATCGTCAGCGGTAAAAAAGTTGGGGCCTATGCCTTGACTGAACCGGGGGCAGGATCGGACGCTTTATCTGCGAGGACTAGGGCAGATTTAAGTCCTGATGGCAATTATTATATCCTGAACGGAACCAAACAGTTTATCACCAATGCCGGGATGGCCGATATATTCATAGTGTACGCTAAAATAGACGGAGATAAGTTTACTGCTTTTATCGTAGACGGAGATTCAAATGGTCTTTCTACTGGGGTTGAAGAACATAAAATGGGTATTAAAGGTTCCTCCACTCGGTCCGTAATCTTTGAAGACGTAAAGGTGCCCGTGGAAAATCTGCTATTCGAAATCGGCAAAGGGCATGTTGTGGCTTTCAATATACTAAATCTGGGTCGCTATAAGCTTTCTGCAAATGCCTTAGGTAATGCTAAGTATGCTCTGGAACTAGCGGCCACCTACGCTAATGACCGCAAGCAGTTTGGCACGCCAATCGCAAATTTTGGCCTAATTAAGGAAAAACTTGCTGAAATGGCTATTAGAACTTATGTGGCTGAAAGCATGGTCTATCGTACTGGTGGGTTGTTGGAAAACATACTGCACAGTTTGGACACCTCAGGTGATGACGGAGGACAAATAGCGGCCAAGGGTATTGAGGAATATGCTATAGAGTGCTCGATGAACAAGATTTTTGCTACAGAAGTACAAGCGTATTCAGTAGATGAAGGGGTACAAATTCATGGTGGCTATGGGTTTAGTTCCGAATACACAATCGAAAGACTTTACAGGGATGCGAGGATTTACCGTATCTTTGAAGGGACTAACGAAATAAACCGTGTCTTGATTCCCTCTACCCTGTTGCGCCGAGCGGCAAAAGGGGATTTGCCCCTTCAGGAAGCAATCGAAAAACTCAAGGGAGAAATCAGATCTGGAGATCTGATCAGAGAAGGGGAAGCGGGTTTAGTACAGGCAGCAAAGGATATCTTCCTGCTGACCATGGGTGCCGGGCTTCAGAAATATGGGAAGGATTTACAAAAAAATCAAGAAATAGTTGGAAGACTAGCAGATATGGCTATTAGAGCCTTTGCCATGGAGAGTGCTTGGCTGCGAGCTCAGAAAGCCGTAGCTAATGAGGGTGAGGCCAAGGCAAAACTTAAGCTCAGTATGGCAAGGACTTATATTAATGCTGTCGTAGGGTTATTGGAGTACTCTGCTAAGGAAACGTTGGCTGCCCTTGCAGAGGATGAGGAGTTGGCAAGCCTACTGGAGGATCTGCAGAGGCTGACTAAGTATACTACCCGAAACACGGTGGCCCTGAGGCAAGAAATTGCTGCAGCTATTTCTGAAAGTGGTAAATATGTGGTTTAACTAGAAGAGTTCAGTAAGATTAGCGAGAAATTTAATATAGATAATCGATCAACTGATCACAATAATCTTATGGGTATATTATTATTTTGAATTGTAGCCTTCTTGGGGTGTAGACAGGATCTACCACTCGGAAGGCTATATCATTTTATCTACATCGTGAGACTCCCACTTCTCCAAGTGGGAGCGGTACCCCGTACTGTGCTTCGGTGACGATAGTCTCCAGTGGAGAGTATCGCCGAGCCGCCTTTCCCAATAAGAGCACTTGGCGGCGAAGGAGGTAGACTTTATCCAACGGCGCGGAAGTATTCGTTAATTGCATGCACAAAGGCTTTAAACATTTAATGGCTTATGAGTATTTTTAAAAAGGAATTTATTCAGAAATGTCGAATAAATCAAATAATATTTTATATTCTAATATAATTTATAAGAATAACTTTTAAACGAATAGATTTTGATGGGTAGACGTTGTCATTTCTATTTCAACCTCTAAGGATGGTGATAAAAGTGGCGTCTGAACATAAACAACAAAACTTTAACCAACAAGACTCTTATACGTGTGAATTAAGAAAAACCCTCGAGCAACAGTTTTTACAACAGATTATTGATAATTCATCTGATGCGATATTTGTTATCGATAAATATGGCAACGTTCTCTTGTCTAACTCAGGAACGGAGAAATTTATGGGATGTAAGGCTGAAGAACTGATTGGGGAGAATGTAAAGGAATTACTAAAAAGGGGTATCTATGACTGTTCTCCGTCCATGAAGGCTATTAAAAAACGTTCTATAGTATCAGGGAATGTTACAAACAGGCTTGGAATTCAGTTTATGGTTACCAGTAATCCATTGCTGGATGAAAATGGTGATATTGTTATGGTTATCACTAATGCACGTGATAAAAATTTGGTCGATGAGTATATAGCAGCTTTAGAAAAAGAAAGATTAACTGTGAATCGTTATAAAAATGCGGTAGAGTATTTGAGTGAAGTGGATTTGGAGAATAAAGAGCTTGTGGCCGAGAGTCAGCAAATGCGCCAAATTATGAAGATCAGTAATGTCATAGCGAAAACCGACAGTACTGTAATGCTGATCGGAGAAACAGGTACTGGTAAAGAAATAATGGCTAGACATATTCATCGCAATAGTCTTCGATCGAAAGAACCGCTTATCCCCGTAAATTGTGCAGCGATTCCTCATGAATTACTGGAGTCGGAATTCTTTGGCTATGTGCGAGGGGCCTTCACGGGTGCAAATCCGCAAGGAAAACCGGGGTTGTTTGAAATTGCCGATAAAGGGACTTTGTTTTTGGATGAAATTGCTGAATTGCCACTAGCGATGCAGGCTAAGCTGCTAAGAGTTTTAGAATCCAGTGAAGTCCAAAGGTTAGGTGATACGACCATTTACAAGTCCAATGTTCGATTTATCGCTGCTACGAATAGAGATTTAAAAATAATGATGAGGCAAAAATTGTTTAGAAGCGACTTATACTATCGCCTTAATGTAATACCCATTGATTTACCGCCTTTAAAAGAAAGACCTGAGGATATCATTGCCTTCGCTCATAAATTTTTGGAGGAATTGAATAGAAAATACAATCTCAAGAAGAGATTTTCTATTCAAGCGACACAAGCATTTTTAAAATATAGTTGGCCTGGAAATGTCCGAGAATTGCGGAATGTTATTGAAAGATTAGTGATTACGTCAGCTAATGACACTTTAAATTTTGATTATGATTTAGAATGTTTTCCTGAGATTAATATAGCTTATCAAGGAACTCTAAAAAGTGTTATGAAAGCCGTGGAAGAGAAGTATATAAATCAAGTTCTGGAAGAATGCAATGGACGAGTAGACGAAGCAGCTCGGAGATTAGGAGTCCACCGCTCCTTGCTGTATCGAAAGCGCGAAGTAAAATCCACATGACGAAACGTTACAGATACAGTTTTTAACAATTTAGCCGCTTTTTCTTTACGATTTATTATAGAATAACTTATAATAAACAAGACACTCATGTTGGAGTGTCTTTGGCTTTGGCGAATTATTTCTTATGAGAGGGACAAAATTATGTGCTTGATCTTATTTGCATATAACTGCCATCCAAATTATCGTCTAATTCTCGCAGCTAATAGGGATGAGTATTTCCAGAGGCCAACAGAAAAGGCTCATTTTTGGGAATCTTACCCTTGGGTTTTAGCTGGCAGGGATTTGGAAATGCTGGGAACTTGGATGGGAATAACCAGTTCAGGGCGTTTTGCAGCACTGACAAACTATCGGGACCCTTCTCTGCAACTTACGAATGCTAAATCCAGGGGGAAACTGGTCAGTGACTTTTTATGCATGAATGAATGCCCAACCAATTACTTGCAAGATGTCGCAAAATATCGCGAACTTTATAATCCGTTTAATCTCATAGTGGGAGATTTATCATGTCTTGTATATTATTCTAAACAAACATCGGAGCTTAAGGAACTAAAACCTGGGATCTATGGTCTTAGTAATCATCTGTTAGATACTCCTTGGCCTAAAGTCCTTAAAGCTAAACAAGCATTAGCAAATCACATAGAGAACAACAAAACCTTAATCAAAGCGCAAGCTCTTTTTGAAATTTTAGCCGATGATGAAAAGGCATTGGATCACGAATTGCCCAATACCGGAATTAATTATGTTCTTGAAAAACAGCTGTCTTCAATCTTTATCCAAGGGATGGATTATGGAACTAGGTCTTCCGCGGTGATACTGATTGATCGCAACAATCATGTGACATTTACAGAGAAAAGTTTTTCCCCTGGCCAAAAAAACTCTATTGAAGTCAGGCATGAATTTAGAATAATATAACGTCAATTAAACTCATCTAAACTTACTTATTTGCTTCTAACATTATTGGTAAGCAATTAAATTTGAAACATTTATAAACTCTTATTTCAGAAGATATTTGATAGGATGATAATTAATAATTACAAAAAAATTTAAATGAGGTACGATTATGTCAAACAATAATCAGAAGTCGGTGATTCTTTCGGATCAGGTTCAATCCCCTCTAAATAAGCTCGAGCCCCTTACCAGGAAGGTATTCTTGTCTCTTAACCCGCCTGGCCCACAAGATAACCGAGCAGATGTCGACCAAATACGTCAAGTGTTAGAGCGCAGTTGCGGCGGCTTTGTATATGTGCCGTTGGCAATGATGCCCAAGATACCCAGCATATGCAGGGGTGCCAATTGGCAACTTACAGCCACAGTAGCAGACACTGGACACGCCTGGGAATTAATTGACATAGAACCCGGTGATACTGCCCAAGAACACTACGGGTTGGCCATAGACATTGGAACAACAACCGTGGTTGTATACCTGATCAATCTCTGCGATGGCACGGTACTTAAACATGCTGCAGACTATAATGATCAGATTGCCATGGGTGAGGATTTACTGACCCGGATTCGTCATGCATCAGAACCGGGCGGTTTAGCAAGCCTGAAATCGGCGGTTTTGAATACCCTCAATCGTCTGATAAAGCGTCTTTATCCGCTTCCAACTGAGACAAGTAAGATTACCGCGGCTGCAATAGGGGCAAATACGACTATGATTCATCTTTTGTTAGGTCTAGACCCTGCTTCAATCTGCCGCGCTCCATATACTCCGGTTGTTAATAATCCGGGATTGATTCCGGCGGGAGAAATTGGCCTTGATATTGCCCCCTTGGCCCCAGTCTATTGCTTGCCCAGTATAGGCAGTTTTCTTGGGGGAGACGTCATAGGAGGAATATTAGTTAGTGGCATGCACCAACAGTCTGACATTTCCCTTTTTGTCGACATAGGGACAAATGGGGAAATCGTGTTAGGTAATGAAGAGTGGCTTGTCGCCTGTGCTGGTGCAGCCGGACCGGCTCTGGAAGGCGGGGTTACAACCTATGGTATGCGGGCAGAACCAGGGGCAGTTGATCATGTTTCCATTGATCCAAAGACAGGCTGGGTGAATTATTCAACAGTAGGTAATTTCCCTGCTCGCGGTATTTGCGGTTCAGGTCTGGTGGACACACTCGCCGGACTTTTCCTTAGCGGCATTATTAATCGAACTGCCCGTTTTCAGAACGGACAGAAGGAGTTTGTTATAGTCCCTGCCCATGAAGCAGCCTCTGGGGAAGACATTGTTGTTTCTCAGGTCGATATTAATAATTTTATGGCGACTAAAGGGGCAGTCAACGCAGCTACGGATCTATTGATAGAAAATGTTGGATGTGATTGGCGAGAAATTAGTCATTTCTATGCTGCTGGAGCCTTCGGTCAGTATCTTCCAATTGAGTCTGCCGTTACGATAGGTCTCTACCCTGATCTTCCGAGGACAGCGATCGTGCGCCTAGGTAACAGTTCAGGTGAAGCGGCCCGCCAAGTGCTTTTGTCCCGTTGCAAGCGTTTGGAAGCAGAAGGGATCGCAGGAAAAGTAACATATTTTGAGCTAAATGCTAATTCTGCTTTTATGGACAAGTTCGTCAGCAGCAAATTTCTGCCTCATACTGATCTAGATCGCTATCCTAGTGTCAGGGGAAGGCTCTTAGAGGTTTTCGCTGACAAGAGCTGACCAGTTTTTTCCTTTATAGGCGTTATAACCACGTGTGTGTGCATACCCATAAATTTTAGTACCCATAGTACTTTTTTCGAAAATATAACCGTAAGTTTCCCCATTAATCGCTAATTGGGCAGCCTTAAGGTGCTTCAAATTATCTGTAAGTATACCCTTGCGATTTCGGCAGGCAATGACGTATCCAGCGCTGTTTATAATGAATATATCTCCATTCTTGCCTATTCGGGCAGAATCGATAATGTCGTAGATGTAGTTCCAGTTGAATCGAGTAGAAAAATATCCGATTATTTCACCTCCATCATTACGAATTGGGCATGTATACGCCACGGTATGAGATTTAGCAACCGTGGAATAGTAAAGGTCACTTACTGATATGGTATTTTCAACCTTGGCAGATTTAAACCAGTCTCTATCCGCCATGCTCTGGCCGATAAGTTCGTGATGAACACCAGCGGCAACGATTATTCCTTCAGGGTCTAATACGTATAGGTCATTATAGACCTCATAAATATCAACTAGTTTTTTTAATAAGCTGTTGGCAATGGAAGAACGGTCACTAATCGTTGTGCAGAAGCAGTTTTTAACTTTATCGAAACCAGCCCAGGCTTGGGCATCGCAATTGCGTTCGAAAAGGTTCCGATCAATCTTATCAATCGTGTCATAGGCCACATCGGCCATTCGTACAGCCATTACCTCGTTTGCTTTACTTTGAATATTTTCAATGATCGTAGTACTCTCTTTAGTTGAAGCTAAACTTCGTGTAGCCAGTTTTTTAATTTCGTCCGCTACTACGCTAAAGCCACGACCAGCTTCACCTGCTCTGGCTGCTTCAATGGCAGAATTTAGAGATAAGAGGTTTGTGTGCTGGGCTATTTGCCGGATGGATTCAATGACTTGACCCATTTCCTGGTTCGCGTCCTTGAGTTCGCTTAGTAGAATTGAAGTATCGATAACGAGATTTTCGTTTGCCATGTAGATCAGATCACCCCTAAATAAAAATAACCGACCTGAAAAAAACAGGTCGGCGCCTTTGCCAATCTTTTCTCATTATACGACAGTGCTAGGAATTTGCAACGGTTTCTTTTCAGGAAATAGTATTGATAAAAGCTGTTATATGTTAACTCTCATATTCGGAATTGGGTACTTCAAACAATAATTTACTAAAGGTAAGTACATCGTTGAATTCGATAAAGTTATAGTCGCTAATCTGGGCTTTTTCCATAAGGAGTGATATGGGAGTTGTTGTGAGGATAACATCTTTGGGTTGAAGTAATTGGTCAATTAGGCCAAAATGTTGAGGGTTAAAGCGGATAGCAATGTGGATTTCATTTTCCCAGGTTACTTGCAGGACATAGGCATCCTTATGTTCTGTTGCAAACCAATGATAGGTATATTTAGAAAGGCCGGACTGGTTAATGGACCGGACTTGTTCGCTAAATTCCTTGACATAGAGAATAAGTACATCCCGACCATTTTCTAGCTTGCCAAAAGCAGATTGTTCAGGTGAATAAGCCTGAGTAAACATAGAATTCCCCCAATTCATTGGACGCTCCTGTCCTCTTATGTATATTGCAATTATAGACTATTTGTTTGTTAGAGTGAAGCGATAATCAATTCGGAAAGAAGGGAAATCAATGGGCAACCCTTGTGGAATGACAAAGGCTAGGATTTATGAGGAAACTGAGGTGTATGGGATACCTGTTTATTATGGTTCTGGGGTTAATCCCGTCAATTCTCCTGCGCAGCTTTTTGTAGCGTGGGGCAGAGGGTCTCTATCTAATGGTTTGATCCATACCTTTAATATTGAATCAAAAGATCAAGGGGTATTGTGGTTTATTAATGAGGATGAAGCAGAGGCTCAATATGCCAAAATACAAGAAATCCTGCAAGAAAATAGATAAGCATCTGCGCTAAGCGCAGATGCCAATAATCTCTGTTAATTTACCAACGACGACGACGCCCCCAGCGTGGAACAACAATTATCAAAGGAAACCGACGCCAAAAACGCCTGCGATGTCTGCGACTCCATCTGTCCATCAAAATCACTCCTCCTAATAAGACTTAAAGTTTTAGCTAGTTCAAACGCCATTTTGCGCTTAATGCTATTCGTTAACTTGTAAACCATTATATGGAAGCGTTAATTTGTCTCGTGCCTTTCTATTCCTTTGCGTTTCTTAAAAAGTTGAGAAGCGTTTTTTTATTATGGTTATGGTCTTGCATCCCTGCAAAAAACAGGAACAAAAATAATGAAAAATAGGGGTTGACATAACTTAAAAATCGCAGTAAATTAAATCTTGCTCGTAAATGTAGGTGTGCGAACAATTCTTGTAGAAACGAAAAAGGGGGATTGTAATGAAAAGAATGGTCAGTATCCTATTAGTTATGGGTTTGTTGCTTACAGGATGTAATAGTTCAACTCAAAAAGTTGAAACCGATACTACTGTTGAAGTAAGTAAACCTGTGTATGTAATGGCAGGAATCGTCGATGCTAATGAAAAGGCACAGATTACTAGCAAACTATCTGCTAAAGTATCTGATATTTCAGTTGAAGTAGGCTCAGCAGTGAAAAAGGGTGATTCCTTGATCTTGTTAGATACCAAAGATATTGAGGCTCAAGTGTCACAGGCTGAGGCAGGAGTTAATACCGCCCAGGCAAACTTGCTTAAGATGCAGGCTGGAGCCCGACCGGAACAGATAGCTCAAGCTCAGTCAGCTCTAGATAGTGCTAAAATAAGTTATACTAATGCCAAAAATAACTTTGATCGAAACCAACAGCTTTTAGCTGCGGGAGCAATTTCCCAAGCCCAGCTTGAAACCGAACAGACTCTGTTAGCTGCGGCACAGGCACAATACAACTCTGCACAAGATCAGCTAAATCTGCTAATCCAAGGAGAAACAGAAGAGTCTCTAAATGTTATGCGGGCCCAGGTTGGCCAGTCCCAAGCGGCTTTAGAACTTGCCAAAACTCAGTTGGGTAATGGAATGATAGTATCTCCGATCTCTGGAATAGTTAGTGAAAAAAATATAAATGTTGGAGAATTAGCCTCCCCAGGTATTATCCTTATTTCGGTGGTAAATGTTGACTCGTTGTATATTAAAGCTTCTTTGCCAGAAGGGTTTATGGGAGATGTAAGTGTCGGGGAGGAAGTTGTTGTTAAAGTTGCAGAAATTAAAGATCAAGAATTCAAGGGAAAAATCTCAGTGATTGATCCTGTGCTCGACTCGCGCAGTAAAAGCGTTTTAGTGAGAATTCAAGTAGACAACCCCAATAAAACATTAAAACCGGGAATGCTGGCTGAAATCGGCATTATTAAATAGTGGCAGGTGAAGAATATGGCTGACAAACGAAAAAAATTAATCTCTCTAATAATTGTCGCAATGGTAATTGCTTTAGCCAGTGTTGGCAGCTATTACTGGTATAAAAATTCATATTTCGTTTCAACAGAGGATGCCCGAGTGGCTGGTGATCTAGTGAGCGTGAGTCCACAGATTTCGGGGAAGCTCTTGGAACTAAATGTTGAAGAAGGAGATAAGGTTATTAAGGATCAAATCCTTGGGCGTCAGGGAATAAGCAACCTTATGGAGTCTAACATAGATCAATCTGTTTTTAGGGCACCTATCAGCGGGATGGTGATCAAGAAGCAGGGAACTGTCGGCGAGTTTATTTCCACAGGTCAAACCGTCGCCATAATCGTTGATCCGGAAAAGCTTTATATCGCTGCTAATATTGAAGAAACAAAGCTGACAAAGATAAAAGAAGGTCAAAAGGTGGATATTTCGGTTGACCAATTTCCTAATAAGGCGTTTTCCGGGACAGTCAAGTATGTTGGTCAAGCTTCAAATTCTACCTTCGCCTTATTACCTTCATCAACAAGCGGTACTTTCACTAAAGTCATTCAAAAGGTCCCTGTAAAAATTGAATTTGATAAAAGCGATGTCACATTGCTACCCGGTACTAATGCTGTCGTGAAGATTCATATTAAGTGATGGGGTGTATGAAATATGACAGGACATGACACACCGGAAAAGGCAGATGGCGGCTTGTATAAGTGGTCTGCTTTGCTTGTCGTTGTAATAGGTACGTTTATGGTGATGCTGGACAGCAGCATTGTTAATATTGCAATTCCCAAAATGATGAATGTTTTTGGCTCCGATTTGGAGACAGTAAAGTGGATACTGACGGGATACACACTTGCCATGGGTGCTGTTGTGCCTATTACAGGCTTCATCAGTGATACCTTTGGGATAAAAAAGCTGTTTATTGGGGCTTTAGGCCTTTTTACCATAGGGTCATTTTTATGCGGTTTTGCTTGGAGTACTAATACCATGATCGCTTTTCGTGTGATTCAGGCCATAGGCGGCGGCGCTATTATGCCGGTAGGCATGTCCTACATTATGCAGATTTTTCCCATCCATGAACGTGGTAAGGCCTTGGGTTTTTGGGGAATTGCTTCAATGTCCGCTCCTGCAATAGGGCCTACCCTGGGCGGATATATCATTCAATATATGGATTGGCGCTTTATTTTCTATGTTAACGTTCCAGTCGGTGTGATTGGCGTTATTGTAGCAGCGCTGTTACTAAGGGAGACACCCCTGAAACCGTACAAAGGGAATTTCGATTACGTTGGATTTATTTCCTCGATTTCTGGCATTGTCAGCCTGTTGTACGTTTTCGGTGAGGGTAATTCAATCGATTGGGGAAATGTTAAATTTCCACTTATCCTTACATTTGGGTTATTTAGTCTTCTCATATTTGTGGTCAATGAACTAACCCATCCTGAGCCATTGCTTGAATTGAGGGTCTTTAAAGTATATAATTTTACATTAAGTCAAGTTATTTCAGGTGTAACGACTTTGGCAATGATGGGTGGTATGTATGTACTACCTCTGTTTTTGCAAAATATAAGAGGGTATACGGCAATGGAAACCGGTTTAATCCTCTTCCCATCCGCTATCGCATCAGGATTAATGATGCCTATAAGCGGTGCTCTGTTTGACAAATACGGAGCAAAAGTCGTTACGATTCCAGGTCTTATCATCGTTGCCTATGCTACCTATGAAATGTCAAGGTTTAATATGAATACTGCAATGTCAACAATAACCTTAGTAGCAGCTTTAAGAGGGATTGGACTTGGCTTTTCGATGATGCCTGTCAATACGGCAGGTTTGAATGATGTGCCCAGACATCTCTATGGAAAGGCAACGGCCTTGTCCACGACCGTTCGAAGTATACTGAGTGCCTTAGCTATAACATTTATGACGACTATGATCTCTACAAAATCAAGCGATAATTATGCTCGACTTACTGAACAGATTACCCCCTTTAATCATGCCTCAAACTCTTTGGTGAAGGCCTTGCAAGGGATTTATATGAAAAACGGATTGACGCAAGGAGATGCACAAGGGTCTGCATTGACAACTCTCGGAAAAATGATTTATGCCCAGGCTTATCTGGATGCCATGAATTATGTGATTGCCATAACAGTCTTCGCAGTAGTTATTGCTATTTTCTTGGTTCTAATGATGAGAAGCAGTAAAAAGTCTAAGAACAAAGAACCCGAAAAAAGTCTCGTCAAGGGGGAGGTATTAGATGGAACAGGATCAGAACCCCGAATTCCAACAATCTTGGAGTAAAGATTCTGAACGCGTCGTATCTCTGTTTAAAGCAATTCACAAGGTATATCGGGATCAAATCTACAAAAAATCCAGACAATATGGTTTTACTGGACCTCAAATCGGTTTAATTATGGGTCTGCATAAGAACCCTTTTTCAACCTTGAATGAGCTGAGTGAGTGTTTAGGTCTTTCTAAAAGTACTGTATCCGGAATTGTGGATCGCTTAGTCTGCCAGGGGGTAGTTATTAGAGAAATTCCTGAAAGTAATCGGAGGATTGTGCGTCTCTCATTATCTCCAGAATGGCAAAAAAATAATGCCATTAATGAGTTAATGAATAAGTACATCTATGATACTCTTAAGAATGCCAGTGAAGAGGAAATGGAAAAAATTATTTCAGGATTAGAGATCTTATACTCATTGATCAGCAAGGGCGAATCTTAAATTATCGAACGTTCTTTCAATCAATCCAGTAAATGTTCGAAAAAATGTTTGACCTATCTCCATATTTCTTGTAAAATATAATCATGACAAGTGAATATTAGTTCATATAAAAGCAGAGATAAGGTCTGCTAGTTTCTACCGGGCTGCCGTAAATCGTCCGACTATGAGCGAAAGTGTCCTAGGAGTCAAATCCAAGTTCACAGATTATAAGACTTTCAAAAAGTTAATCTGTATTTGGATTATTCCGTTGGGTAAATTGCGATCCGCAACCCTAAGCTGACAGGTTCTCTCACTTCATATGAGCAGGATCTGTTCGTTGGGGTCTTCTTTTTTTGTACTATGGCCTTCACCTGCAGCTTGGTACCCAAGTTTTCTAATACACAAAGATCCAGTGTATCCATACCAGCAATTGCTTGGTAATAATTCTATATGGTTGGTGTATACAACGAAGGGAGGACAACAGAGAAGTCGATAATCCTAGTAATGCAGGACCTGTGAGTCCATAAACGTACTTATATTAATTAATTTTAATGGATAAAGAGAACTTACTTCGAGCGGTTTACTCCTTCGAAAGTATAGTTAATTGTTCAGGGGCTTAATCCACTTATTGAGCCCATCGATACAAAGTGTTTATTATTAAAAAGGAGATGGATATTTTGCGTAATAAAGAAATGCTGCTTGTCCCAGGCCCTACACCAGTTGTGGATGAAATATATGATGCTCTTTCCAGTGAGACAATGGGACACACTGATCCGAGATTTGCCGAAATCTTTAAGAATAGCTTAGACTTAAGTAAGCAATTGTTCAACACAGATGGCGAAGTTTTTGTGATTGCAGGTTCAGGGACCTTGGCGATGGAAATGGCAATTATCAATACTGTTGCTCCAGGAGAAAAGTTGCTTGTGGTTAGTCACGGCTATTTTGGAGACCGTTTTGTTCCCTTGGCAAAAGTCTTTGGCATCCAAGTAGAGACTCTTCAAGCGGAGTGGGGTCAGCAGATCAGTAAGGGATTAGTCGAAGAAAAATTGGCTGAAGGCGGTTTCAAGGCAGTAACTGTAACTCATGTTGACACCTCGACTGGAGTCATGGCTAATGTTGAAGAATTGGTTCCGGTTGTCAAAAAAGCTGGTGCTCTCTTTATTCTTGATGGAGTATGTGCCTCTGCTGCCATGGAAGAGGATATGCAAAAAACCTATGGTCACCCAGATTACAAGATAGATGTTGTTTTAACAGGATCTCAAAAAGCAATTGGCGTTCCTCCCGGACTGGGGATTGTGGCCTTTGGACCAAAAGCTTTGGCCGCACGTGAAGCGATGCCTTCTGTTATGGGGTACTATACTGATATTAAGAATTGGCTCCCAGTCATGAATGAGCCAGTAAAATACTTTGCAACGCCTCCGGTTAACATGATTTACGCTTTCAATAAGGGCATGGAACTGGTTATGGCGGAAGGACTGGAGACCCGTTATCGTCGACATTTAGCTCTTGGACGCGCCGTGAGAGCTGGACTAAAAGTCTTTGGCATGAAGCCCTTGGCAGAAGAAGCGGTCGCGGCTCCAACCTTGAGCTGCATAATCTATCCTGAAGGTCTAAATGATGCGGAGTTCAGATCGAAGTTAGCTTCGAAAGGTGTCGTCGTGGCTGGAGCTTTAGCTGCTTTAGCTGGAAAGGCTTTCCGAATAGGGCACATGGGGAATGCCACTGAAGAAATGTTTGTTAAAGCACTCCAAATTGTTGGAGTGACTCTTCAAGAGATGGGCTATACCGCTAATATAGATGCAGCAGTCGATGAGTTTAAAGGGATTTATCATACGGCCTAAAGGAAACTTAATGATTGATAATACTAATAGCTAAACATGGACTTTTGTTCAGGAACAAGGCTGTAAGATTAACTTGCAGCCTTGTTTTTAAATATACGGACTTGTTGTGAAAAGGCTGCTTCAATCTTGATTCTGATCGAACGATATACAAAATTATGATGTTAATGTTCGGAAATGTATTGACCTATGATTAAGTTTCTTGTAGAATAAACTCTGGGTCAGCAAATAAATAGTGTTCATATAGTAGCAGAGATATGGTCTGCAAGTTTCTACCGGACTGCCGTAAATGGTCCGACTATGAGCGAAAGATGTACTAAAGGCAATATGCCATTGTACATATCCAAAGACTTTATTTATAAGTCTAAATTTGTTTTTGGATTATACCGCAGGGTCAGATCCCAGGCGGGCAGATTTCTCTCACCAATTTGAGTTGAAACCTGTCTGCTTGGGTTTGTTTTTTCTGCGAAAGAATTAGCGTCACTGAGGAGGGGCAAGTGTGTTTACTATTCTTGATTTAGTTCAACCAGATAACCTAGCAGAAGCTTATCAGATCTTATCTGATAAACGAAATAATACCATTCTTGGAGGCTGTGCTTTTCTGAAAATGGGCAAAAAGCGAATTAATACAGGGGTAGACCTGACTAAGCTTAAGCTTAATTATATACAGGAAACGGATGGTTTTATTGAGATTGGGGCTATGACGAGCCTGAGAGACATTGAAACTCATCCTCTGTTAACGGAGCATTATAATGGGGTGCTTCCTCAATCCCTTCGTGACATTATTGGAGTGCAGTTTAGAAACGGCGTAACTGTGGGTGCTTCGGTTTATTCTAAATACGGTTTTTCTGATTTAATCACGGCCCTGTTGTCTTTGGACACTGAGGTTGAGTTATTTAAGGCCGGCAGAATGCCTTTGGCGGACTTTCTGTCTAAACCCAAGGAAAAGGACCTCCTGGTTAGATTATGGATTAAGAAAACCAAGCGTCAAGCATCCTATCTGAGTTTCAGAAACTCTGCCAGCGATTATGCGGTCTTAAATGTGGCGGTCTCTATGTTGAATAATCGCTGGACGATTGCTGTGGGCGCCAGGCCGAGTAAAGCAGCGATTGCGATAAGTGCTTCTGCGCTGTTATCACTGGAAGGTGCAACATCAGAAACAATTGAAGAAGCAGCGAAGAGGACATCCGAAGAGTTATCATTTGGAACGAATACGAGGGGAACAGCAACCTATCGGAAAGCCCTTTGCAGAGCGCTTGTCAAACGGGGAATAATGGAGGTATTGGCATGCAAATCGAACTAACGATTAATGATAAAGCTGTTAAATGGGAAGTCGCTAACGATGAGTTTTTAGCTGATACACTCAGATCCCATGGCTTTCTTAGTGTTAAGAAGGCTTGTGATACAAGTTGTTGCGGACTTTGTACTGTCTGGATGGATGGTAAATCGATGCTTTCCTGTTCTGTCCTTTCTCTGCGGGCACATGGCAAGAAAATCACAACTATAGAAGGACTTCCCAAGGAAGCAGAGGAATTTGCCCAAATACTCAGCGCAGAAGGGGCTGAACAATGCGGTTTTTGCAGTCCGGGTTTTATCATGAGCGTCTTAGCTATGAAGAATGAGCTGGTTAACCCTACAGAGGAAGAAATTATTCACTATTTAACGGGCAATCTATGCCGTTGTACGGGTTATATGGGACAGCTTAGAGCGATAAAGATCTATCTGGGGGTGGCTTAGAATGGAAAATGTCGGACAAAGCATTCGTAAAATAGATGGAATGGCAATTGCCATGGGCAAACCTGTGTATACTGAGGATTTAGCTATGCCTAATGCTCTAGTGGTAAAAATCCTCAGAAGCCCACACGCTTTTGCCAAGATTACGTCAATAGACATTTCCAAAGCGGAGTCTTTAGAGGGTGTAGAATGTATCCTCACCTTTAAGGATGTCCCCAACGCTCGATTTACGTTAGCTGGTCAATCTTATCCTGAACCGTCACCCTACGATCGTCTAATCCTTGATCAGATTGTGCGCTATGTAGGGGATGAAGTGGCTATTATAGCGGCTGTAGACGAAAAAACTGCACTTTTGGCTATGAAAAGAATTAAAGTTGAATATGAGGTGATGGAGCCTGTTTTAGATTTTGAGCAGGCCGTAGGGCATCCTTCAGTCGTTCATCCTGAAGAGGACTTAAGCTGTAACTTTGAGATTGGGCTGCAAAAGGAAAACAATATCACATCTTCCTCTCATGAAGAAGTTGGAGATGTTGACGAAGAATTTAAACGTTGTGCTGTGGTGGTAGAGGATGTCTATTATCCACAAGCTCAAGCGCATACTATGATGGAAACCTATCGGGCCTTTACCTATCTGGATCATGCAGGGAGGTTAATCGCAGTCAGTTCTACACAGGTCCCCTTTCATATTAAAAGGCAGTTGGCAAGAGCTTTACAGATCCCGGCAAGTAAGATCAGGGTAATCAAGCCTAGAATCGGTGGCGGGTTTGGCGGAAAACAAACCGGGGCAGGGGATGTATTTGCCGGCCTTGTAACTTTGAAAACAGGAAAACCGGCTATGATCATTTATGATCGAAAAGAAACCTTTAGCGCTACAACAAGCCGTCATGCCATGAGATTAAAGGTTAAGTTAGGTGCAGATCAAGAGGGCTTTATTAGAGCTATCGATATGCAGGTTTTATCGGATACTGGTGCATATGGAGAGCATGCCCCGACTGTTTTAGGTTGTGTAGGGCATTACACGCTCCCGCTTTATAATAAAACAAGAGCGGTACGGTTTGACGGGAAGGCCGTATACACTAACAAAATGCCAGCCGGGGCTTTTAGAGGATATGGAGCAACTCAGGGTACATTCGCCCTGGAATCGACTGTAAATATGTTAGCTGAACAATTAAAGATGGATCCCACGGAAATTCGCCTTAAAAATATCAGTAAGGTTGGGGAAACTTTTCTTACCGGGCCGGGAGTCATGTTGGGCAGTTCAAGCTTAGATCGCTGTATTGCCAAGGGCAAAGAGCTGATTGGTTGGGAGGAAAAATTCCCGCGTCGGGAAGTCGGTTACAATAAAGTGAGAGCAGTAGGGATGGCGATCACGATGCAAGGCTCAGGGATTGCTAATATCGGGACTGCCTCTGCTGAAATTCGCTTAAATGATGATGGAAATTTCACTCTGCTCACTGGGGCTACGGATATGGGAACGGGCTGTGACACGATTCTCAGCCAGATGGCTGCAGAGATATTAGAAGTTCCCATGGAGAAGATCATTGTTCATGCCGGAGATACGGATACTTCTCCCTATGACCCAGGGTCTTATGCTTCCAGTACGACCTATGTTGCGGGGGGGGCAGTGGTGAAGGCTGCAGAAGAGTTGAAAAATAAAATACTAGCACAGAGTGCAGCAATTTTAGGGGTTGCCCCTCAAGACGTCGAATTCGATGGCTTAGCAGTCCGTACTTTAAGCGGGGATCAAGAAATAAGCTTTGCTAAGCTAGCGGAACTTACCATCCTGGGTACGGGAAAGCTTCAGTTAGTGGGTTATGCTACGCAGGGGTGTGAAGTATCCCCACCGCCTTATATTGCAGGGTTTGCTGAAGTAGAAGTTGATCGAGAGACTGGAAAAGTAGACTTAATTGACTATGTGGCAGTCATAGATTGCGGTACAGTGATTAACCCAAATCTTGCGCGTATTCAAGCCGAAGGCGGGATTGCTCAAGGAATCGGAATGGCCCTCTATGAACAGGTAAGATATGATGAGATAGGAAAGATGGCTACGAACAGTTTTATGCAATATAAAATTCCCAGTCGCAAGGATGTGGGGAAGGTTCGAATAGCCTTTGAAGAAAGCTACGAACCCACGGGTCCTTTTGGGGCAAAATCAATTGGAGAAGTGGTGGCTAATACTCCGCCGCCTGCCATTTCTCATGCGATTTATAATGCTGTCGGTGTTAGAGAGAATCATTTGCCGATTACTCCTGAAAAGGTTTTCTTAGGAATGCAGAAACTATAGTCTATTAGAGACTGGGGGAAGTTACAACCGCCAGATATAATTGAGAAAAGAGCATTTTTGATTCACAGGCGGAGTCTTTGATCCGCTGAAGTATCTAAAAATGCTCATTCTTTGTTGTTGCTACATATTCGAATAGAAATCAAGTGGAATAGTTGGATTCTGGGTTTACAAACAGTCGATTTGCACATCCATAATAATGTATACTGTGATAGATAAGATAAGATAAGCCGAGAGGTCGTGGTGAAATGACTGAAAATAATACATTTAGCAAAGAACGGCTCGCTTCAAAAACCGTAACTCTTCCCCGTTTGAATCGTTTGAGCCCCTCCCTGGAAAGTACAGCTCTTAAAATCATGGAAGAATCCGGTGAGCTGGCTCAGGCAATTGGTAAACTTAGAGGACTCAGTGGAGAGAGCCAGCGGATGAAAGAAGAGGAAGCCATGCAGATGGTGGCCCGAGAATTAGTAGATGTCGCTCAGACGGCAGTAACAATGATGTTTGTTTTAGAAGAGCAATATGGCATTAATTTGGAAGCGATTTTGAAAGAGCATCTAGAAAAACTTCGGTATAAGGGATATTGTGATTAAGGTTCTTAGTTTTCAATATCTTTCTGGAAGGTCATTTGAGTATGTTCCGGAGTTACTTTGCCATATGATGGTGCATAATTTGTTTGTGTGATCCATGTCATGTTAAGTCAGTTCAGATTTTAGTATAATTCAAGATAAGAATTAAAGAACTATTCTGACTAACGGAGAGGGGTTGTTCTAAATGCTGTCGGGTCAAGCTTTAACAACCGCAATGGGCATTTTGCCGCACACTGATTTACCAGCGGCTCAGAGATTGGCGCTGAGTTTAGATATTCCGTTTTGGCCTCAATTACCGCGTTTTCGATTTAAGGAAGATATGTATGCTCAATTTGCCGAGCATTTCCCGGGTATCATAGTTAATGAAGGAAAACAAAGCCTTCATTTCTCCCATGAACGCTTTGCACAGGAACTTGATGAATATCTCGAGGCCAGCATTAGCCCAGATTACTTTGCATTGTCTGAAGAATCTTCAGCAGCGTTTAATGGATTTTTAGCTCAGGATCTGTCCTCCTATAAAATGATTCATGGACAGACAGTTGGTCCGATTAGTTTTGGACTAAAGATCTGCGACGAAGAAAGAAAACCAATGATTTACAATGATTTTGTTCGCGAAATTCTATATGATTTTCTTCATCACAAGATAACTTGGCAATATAATCAATTGAAGAAGGTTCATTCTACACCCTTTGTTTGGCTGGATGAACCAGGATTAGAAATGATCTTTAACTCGCTAAGTGCTTATACTTCAGAAGTTGCTCAAGTCGAGTACGGGGCTTTCTTGTCTAAACTGCCGGGTCCGAAAGGTGTTCATTTATGCGGGAATCCCGATTGGTCCTTTCTATTAAAAGCAGATATAGATATTCTTTCCGTCGATGCTTTTAGTTGGGGACACATTTTGGTGCGCTACATTGATGAAGTAAAAGAATTTTTGAGACGGGGAAAAATAATCTCCTGGGGAGTTATCCCCACTTTGACCAGCGAATTAAGTTCAGAGACCATCCAATCACTGACTGCTCGTTTGCTTGATTTATGGAAGTTTCTTAACCATCATGGACTGGATGATAGTTTGATTTATGATCGTTCCTGGTTAGCCCCGTCTCGTTGTTGTCTTATTAATGGAGATGGAACCTCCAGTATCAATCGCTCTTTTGAATTGTTACAAGAAATATCCAGAAACCTGAAATTAAGATTTGCGTAACTGCTAATATACAGAAACATTGGCTGAGATACCATCCTTTCAGCCTTTTTCTGTTTTCAAATAAAATTTCTTTCATAGGAGTGGAGGAATTCATCGGAATTTACCGAATGTTGAAGATAGATGGAATGTTATAAAACGGAGGGTTTTTAATGAAAAGGATTGCCCTGGTGACGGATAGTACAGCTGACCTAACGGAAGAAATTAAAAAGGATTTTGATATTCATGTAATCCCTCTTAAAGTGAGGTTTGGAGAGCAGGAGTATTCTGATGGGGAGCTTACAAGTGAAGACTTCTATCGACGTTTAATGGAAGATAAGATACTTCCAAAAACATCACAACCAACTCCGGAAGAGTTCAGCTGTTTATACAGTAAGTTGCTAGAGGAATATCAAGAAGTTATCTCCGTGCATATATCTTCTGCTTTGAGCGGTACATTTAATGCTGCATATCTGGCTAAGGAGAAGTTCAAAGAAAGGATCCACCTTGTAGACTCAAAAACCATTAGCCTGGGTGCAGGACTAATGGTAATGGAAGTTGCAAGGAATATTAAAGAGGGTCAAGATACTGAATGGATTCTTGAGAACCTTAAGAAGGCCAGAAAAAATATCGAAACGCTTTTCACTTTAAATACGTTGGAGTACCTGCAAAAGGGGGGGCGTATCGGGAGGGTTCAAGGTTTCATGGGCTCGCTCTTGAACATTAAGCCAATCATCCGGGTAGGAGATGACGGGGTATATCAAACCTATGGAAAAGCGCATAGTCAGAAGAAGGCGTTAGATAGTGTTGTTCAGGCTTATCAAGATTTAACTAAAGGTAGGAAACCAATCCGATTGGTAGTAGCTCACGGTGCTGCACATAAGGCTGGAACATATCTGAAGGAAGCTTTAGAATATGCCTTTCAACTTCAGACAACGGTTTTTACTCAGGTGGGGCCAGTTATAGGGGTGCACACTGGGCCGGGAACGGTGGGAGCCGCTATTCAGTTCGAGTGAAAAACTAAGAACCCATGGGATAAAATCTCAAGGGTTCTTTTAATACTAATCAGTTGGCGCTAGATAAGTTTTATTTATGATACTATTTAAAAATCTTTGGCAATATAATTAGAAAGATAATAATTAACATGATCATAAGGTTGGAATTGAGTAGATTGGCCTTGGCATATAATTAACTAATATATTGTTCGGTTGGAAGGGTGAGTGCTGCATAATGGGCTATTTGACACTGACATTAGCGATGGTAATTATAGTATCGGTGGGTTTTTGGTCCAGAAACCGTCGTCTCAAATCAGAGAAGAGACAAAAACAAAGTGTACCCAAAGTCTATCCTTTATCAAGAACAAAGAGCCAGACTAAACTGCGTAGAATCAAATAGGGTTAAGCATGTTGATAAGTACCTGCTAAAGGCTTAACCTCTGTCTCCCAAAGCGCTTGCATGGCAGCAGGATTTAAGTTAGGCTTTTTCATCATGGCTTTTAAGAAATCTTCTTGTTGAGTAGAATTGTTATAATTTGAAATCTGAGTTAGGGCGAATTGAGCAAAGTCACGAACTATAAAGCTAAAAATTTCATCCAGTAAGGCGGAAGAAATAGTATGGATTTTGGAGTTTTCCAAGATCAGCTGGGCATAAACAATTAATGTAAACATTTCACCTAAGGCGAGCATATAGTCAATATTTCTTAACTGTTCCTGATTAGGGCTGGCTTGTTCTAAGAAGGAACGGAAGAGTTCAATTTGTTCTTGAAAAACAGTTACATTGGGGACTTGAATTCCTTCGTAGGCCAAACGGTAATCAGGAAAACTGACAGACGCAAGTTTCCCTGCCTTTTGACGGAATAGATAGGAATCGTCTGCCAGATCGTCCCGTTTGGGTATAATGGGGTATTCTTTAGGATTAAAGAAATAATTGTTAATAAACTTAATTACGAGGGCAATATTTACATGAGTCGTCCCTTCCAAGCGAGGGATCATACCGATGTCGCGGATGGCCGTTTCAAAATATGTGTCTTGTTCAAATCCTTTGGCAGCAATAGCGTCGAGGAGCATTTCAATAATTTTCATTCCCTGAGTAGTAACTTTCATTTTTTGTATGGGATTAAAGAGTAAATAACGTCTGTCGTTGTCAGTGGCAGAACGAAAATAATCTAAACTTCTTAAGGCATACAACTTCATGGCAATCAGTCGGGCATAGGATTCGGTGAAAATTTTCTGGATATGTGGAAAATCAGTGACCTTATTACCGTATAATTCACGGCTTGAGGCGTGATTCAAAGCTTCATAATAAGCATGGGTACAAATACCTATAGAGGCAAATCCTAATTGAAATTTGCCAATGTTAATACTAGAAAGGGCAGAATCCCAAGCTAAAGGTCCACTTGATAGAATCTCATTCTGAGTGATTGGATAATCGATCAGTTCGTAATCTCCTACATAGGCGGCACGAACCCCAGAAGTTGAGATTTTTTTAATTAATTTGTAGTTGCGGTGTTGACTATCTACGATAAAAAATACGTAATCTTTAGAGTCCCTATATTTAGCGAAAGTCGATACTAGTGCTGCTTCATTGGCATTACCAATATAGTATTTTCCACCGTTAGCAAGGTAGTTCCCTTCGCTAGTCGAAGATAATGACATTTCATTACTGTAAAGATCTGCACCATGAGCCTTTTCGGATAATCCGAACGCAAAGATAGCTCCCTCTCTTAGCTTTTCCGCCGTTAAGTGTTTTGCTTTTTCATTATCTCCCATCCAAATCGGTCCAAGCCCAAGAATGGAAACCTGGTAGGCGTACTGATACGACAACGAATAAAATGCACTTATCTCGTTAAATTCACAGACTCGACTTAGATCAAATCGTGAGTCAGGTGCACCATATCCTGCCGGGGTTAGTAAAGTAGAAAAAATTTGTTCTTTTTTAATAAGTTTTAAGAAATCTGTATACCATCGACTTGCCTGATCATCTTCTTTGATGCTTCTGAGCCCTTTTTCCTCAAAAAAAGCAATAGTTTTCTCCATTATTTCCTTTGATTGAGAATCTTTTTGCGGACTTTCATAGTTTTGTGGATTAAGTAAGAGGGACACCAACCTCACACCTTTCTTCTCATTGATATAATGAATGACCATTCATCAATTATCATAATTATCTCATAAATTCCGAGAATGTAAAGTAACATTTTCGTATCTTGCATCAGTCGGCGTCTTAGCTTTACTTTTCTAATCAGACCTATCAGCTTAATAAGGGGTATGATTATCATAATTTATCAAATAATAGCATATAGGAATTGTTTGCTAAGTTAACAATGGGTTCTGATAATAACGCTAATTATATTAATTTCAATTGATTATATGCTTACTAATTAACTAACTAAAAGTGGCGAAAATGTTTATGGAGAGAATGTGAGGAAGAAATTATGAACAATAACGAATTCCAACTTGCTACCTTTGCGGGAGGCTGTTTTTGGTGTATGGTCAAACCGTTTGAAGAATTGTCTGGCATTGTTAAAGTGGAGTCAGGATATACTGGCGGAAATTTGGAATATCCTACATATGAGGACGTTTACTCCAAAAAGACAGGGCACTACGAGGCGGTACAGGTTACCTTTGATCCACTTTTGTTGTCTTACACTCAATTATTAGAGGTTTTTTGGAGACAAATTGATCCTACTAACCCAGGAGGACAGTTTATTGATCTAGGGCAAGCCTATAGAACAGCCATTTTTTATCATAATCAGGAACAGAAAAATCTTGCCGAACGGTCTAAAGAAAATCTGGAAAAAAGCAAGAGATTCCAGAATCCTATCGTAACGGAAATTATACCAGCTGCAACGTTTTATCCCGCGGAAGAGTATCACCAAGGTTATTATAAGAAGTTTCCGTTAAGATATGGTGCCTACAGACAAGGATCAGGACGGGATATGTTTCTCGATGAACATTGGAGTCAGGATAAGGAAAAGGAAAAGGAACAAGAAAAGGAGCTAAAATCTAAACTGACAACGTTACAGTATGAAGTTACTCAAAAACGAGGGACAGAACCACCTTTTCAAAATGAATACTGGAATAATGTCAGAGAAGGAATTTATGTTGATGCGATTTCTGGGGAGCCTCTTTTTAGCTCTCAAGACAAATTCGATTCTGGGTGTGGGTGGCCGAGTTTTTCAAAACCTCTCAGGCCTGAAGAGATAAAGGAAAAGCCTGATTTTAGTCATTCAATTAAGCGAACTGAAGTTGTAAGTGCAAAATCGGATGCACATCTCGGGCATGTCTTTGAGGATGGTCCTGAGCCAACTGGGCTTCGTTACTGTATCAATTCTGCAGCTCTGCGGTTTATTCCTAAAGAAGTACTAGTCGAAGAGGGTTATGGAAGCTACTGTGAAATGTTTAAATAAAGAACGTAAATAATTTGATACAGATTCATTATTAATCTAACACCTCTTGGTCTTTCGACTGGGAGGTGTTTATAGTTGATTAATATTATTGTCAATAATACAGACAATTTAGATTTTATAGTATAATATAGCTATAAATTATGCTTTTTGAGATTGAACTAATATTTTTTAAAACATAAATTTAAAGTTATGAAACAATAAGCAAGATTGCAATACTAGTATTCGGAAAGGAGTGTGCGAGTTTTGGAGAAATTATTGAAACAAAAGGGGTTTACTAGAATTTTATTTGATACTATCCCTCAGTTAGCCTTGCTCCTTGATCCAAAGTGCCAGGTTCATGCTTTAAATCGATCGGCAAAGGCCTTCTTCGGATATACGGGAGGGGGATTTAAGGAAGCAAGTTGTGGCGAAGTTATAGGGTGTGTACATCATCGAGACCATCCTCAAGGGTGTGGATTTAGTTCAGTTTGTCCTGAATGCATAGTCAGGAATACAGCCTTGGACGCGATTGTGGGAACAGAAACTCGTCGAGCAAAAGGAAAACTGGAATTTCTTACAGGCCAAGCAATGGCGATATTAGTTAGTTCCTCGCCCTTTGAATATAATCATCAGGGATATGCAGTTATTGTTATAGAAGATATTTCCCTGATTACAGAGTTAGAAGGACTTATTCCAATATGTGCATCTTGTAAAAAAATTAGAGATGATAAGGGCTACTGGAATCGAGTTGAGAGTTACATAGAAGCACATTCTGAAGCGGAATTTACTCATGATATTTGTCCGGACTGTTCCGAAGAATTGTATGCTAATATGCAAGCAGAGATCAGAAAAAGAGAAAAAACCTCCTCGGTTTGACCTGGGAGGTTTTAATATTTGGATGTCTACCAATTGTTACGCGGGGCGGGGTGGAAGCAATCCCGACAATATACCGGCTTCTCACCAGACGGTCGAAACGGAACTGTGGTTTCCTTTCCACATGTAGCACAGATGGCAGGGAACATTTCCCGTTCCTGACGATTATTGTTATATCCCCCCGAAGAACGATTCTGAGCCTTTTTTTCTGCACGGCATTGGGGACATCTTCCGGGTTCATTCGTAAACCCTTTCTCTGCAAAGAATTCTTGTTCTGACGCGGAGAAAACAAATTCTTGGCCACAATCCCGACAAGTCAAAATCTTGTCATTAAACATAAATAAACACCTCTTTAGTTCTTAGTGGATATCGTCGTGTTCAGAGGATCTGCAATATTACTTCCTGATGACACAAACCGATATATAGAGTATAACCAAAGTTTTGTTTTTTTATCAATAGACATGCTTGTGATTAAGACCTTGATCGATGGATACCTTAATTAGGGATTATTGATTTTCTGATATTTCAGGGTCTAATTTCTCCTTGGGCGGTTGTGTACGGGTCGCTTTGACGACTAGGTAAATACCGCCTGAGATAAGCAAGAGTGGAACTAAACTCCCTCTAAGTAAGTTGTAATAATCCCAGTTTTCGATAAGACGAGGCAAGAATGAATATCTGTCTATTTGCCTTACTAGGCTGAGAAGGCCGATTATTATTATTGTAGATCCTATTATGCGACGATTTTTCAAAAGAGGAGTATAATCAAACAATTGACGGTCAAAGAGATCCTGATCGACGATAGTTTGCCCGTTTTCAAACCGCTTCCTTAAATGATGGCTCTCAAAGAAACTGAAAAACCAAGTGGGTATTACTATAAAAGGAATGAGGAAATCCAAACCGATAAAGTTGATGAGAGCGATTCCGCCAAAGGTGATGATCATCAGCTGAAGACCACGTCGAAAAAGCCCCAAATGCATGTGCGCAGCACCAGGAATCAGACTGTAGCAGAGAAACAGGAATTTCTCTAGAAAAGTTTTTCTAGGGATGCCCGCAGGGGAATTTGTTGACGCTGGGTTGAAACTGAGATTTTGTTCAAGGCACTGGCGGCAGGCGGTTTTATCGTCTACTTTAATTGTGCATTCCGAGCAGATTGGATTTTTACATTTCACGCATATGGCTTGGGCTTCTTGATTGGGATGATATTGGCAATTCATGGGTAAATCCCCCTTTTTCTATTTTGACAATCTCAAAGATTCAATCTTTTCAAGAGCGTCGTTAGCTACTTGGCTCATTTTATCGAAGGGAATAGTAATTTGCTTACCTAGCTCGGTATGCAATTCGGTCATCTGACCGTTTTCAGATCCAGGGTTCAAGGTGGTTAGGTTCAGGGCGAAAAGGAGGATTCCCGCTGCTATCATGCTAACGCCCCAGTTTTTTAACTCGAAAAGGTGGAAGGGGTTCGTGCTAACCATGTTTTCCCTATACCGATTCTTATCAATAGCCTTCATAACGTTGATTTTGATATCTAGAGGAGGATAGAGGATTACTTGCTTTTTTGCCAAGCTCTCTAATGTCTCCTGAATAATTGCAACGATACTGCGGCATTCAGGGCAATTCGCTAGATGAGAAGCCATTTCGTCTCGTTCTGCCTCGCTCAAACTGTATTTAACGTAGCTGTGCCAGTTGTCCCGGCTTCGATAACAGGTCATGGTCTTCACCTCCAGAAGATGTAGGTTGGAGTTTGTCTCTTAACATTTTTCGACCCCGAAACAACCGAGTTTCCACCGTTCTTTTGGGTATATCCGTTATGTCTGCAATTTGTTGGGGGCTGAAGTCTTCAAAGTAGTATAGGATAAGGACTGTACTGTAGATTGCCGGCAGGCTCCCGACCGCTGCTTGTACTTCAGAGGTAATCTCCTGCTGTAGAAACAAGTCTTCTGGGCTGTCTTCGTCAGAACAGAGATTATCCAGACTGAAAGATTCTACATATGTGGGTTTTTTCTTCCGACACCAATCGAGGCAATGGTTTACTGCAATTCGGTAGAGCCAAGTGGAAAACGCAGAGCCCTGTTTGAATCCAGCAAGATTGTTATAGGCCTTGATAAAAATATCTTGGGTGAGGTCTCGGGCGTCTTCAACGTTCTGAGTATAATAATAAACTGTCCTGTATAATCCTGTCTGATAGCGCTCCACGATATCTCCATATCGCTCGCCATTTCCTGCTAGGATAGATTTAATTAATTCTTCATCCCCTTTGAGGATGTTTTGAGCTTCATCATCATGCAAATACCGTTCACCGCCCTTACTATCTTTTAGACGTATCGATGCTGGATTATACTTCAATTGAAATGAAATTCTTAATTGAATACCTTAAAAAGAAGAACCTCGCCGGTCTTTTGACTGGGGAGGTTTCCGTTAGATGATTAGCAATTTATATTAGATATAGAGGTTAAACCGGTTGTTTCACCTTGCGCTGAAAAAATAGAAATATCGGGAGAGGAACGATAATCCAACCGAAGCTCTTAATTAGGCTATTTAGGGCTCTTTGTTTGGTTAAGGATCGTTCATCATTAACAATTCGATCGTATTGCTCTTTTAACTCTGCATCACTTAGAGTTTGAGTTGGATTAGCTGGCGTTGGAATCTCTCCTTTATATTGGGGTTGCATCTTATATTGCTCAAAGCTCTGATAATAACCAGGTGGAGCAACAATATCAGCCACAGCCATAAAAGCCGCTACTGTCCCCCCAATCGTCATCATCAACGTTGCAAATAGTATCAAATAAACATAGACAGTTTTAATCATTTCGTTACCTCTTTCCACAGATTCTTCGTTGCCTTTTTTAATTCCTATCACACTTGCTATGATTAAAATGATTAGTATTAAAGGTACGATACCGATCAGAATGCTCATTGTTATGTTGACCACCTCACTTTGCTTTATTATTAAGTAGATTTACTTCTACAGATTTCACTATAAACCCTTTTTAATGTTTTTAGTAAAATTTGATTTTATTTTGAAGCTGGTTAGCAAGCTTTAGTATATACATATTACTGATAAAAGTCCCGCAGGGGTAAGATTAGATATATTGTTTTTGGACAGATTAAGGCATATAGTATAAAGAACTATTGGGGAGAATGGGATTTGAACATATTAAGTAAATTTCTCACACCATCTCGGGTGTTGGTAGTAGGTTTTGCTTTGCTCATTCTGTTTGGGACTTTATTGCTTACCGTTTTATTTGAAGCCACTTCTGCTTTCGGAACAGTAGGCCTGTCGTTAGGATTAACTCCTGATCTAACAGTCATTGGTAAAATAGCTATTATTATAACCATCACTGGAAGGGTGGGTCCATTAACTTTGGCGTTTGTGCTTACTCAGAAAAAGAAAAATCAAGCGAATTATAAATATCTGGATGAACGAATGCTGATTGGCTAAAGGAGGTAGTTGTTAATGCGTAGACAATTCGTAGTCATTGGCTTAGGCAGATTTGGAACAAGTGTCGCAAAAATCTTAAGCGACTTAGGACATGATGTTCTAGCAATGGATAAGAACGAACATGCCGTCCATGCCATCATGAATGATGTAACCCAAGCGGTACAGGCTGATGGACGAGAGGAAGAGACACTTCGAGCTTTAGGAGTGCGAAACTTTGATGTTGCAGTTGTAGCGATGGGGGATGACTTAGAAGCAAATATATTGATTACCCTGATGTTGAAAGAAATGGGAATTCCGACTGTAGTTACCAAAGCTCAATCGTCTCAGCACGGAAAGGTTTTGGAAAAAATCGGAGCAGATCAAATTATTTATCCGGAACAAGATATGGGGATACGCTTAGCTCATAACTTAATTCGTTCGAATGTCATGGACTTTATAGAATTATCCCCAGATTACAGCATTTTTGAAATTGCCGCTCCCAATCGTTTTCTTAAGAAAACGATTGGAGAATTAAATCTAAGAGCTGCGTATGGAATTAATGTCATGGCCATTAAGAAGAAGGGAGAGCATATTGTTATTGCGCCAGGAGCAGAGGATGTCATAGATGAAAAGGATGTATTGGTGATCGTTGGAAGTAAGAATGCACTTTCTAAATTACCTGGTTAAATAAAGGAATGGCTTAAGTCAAATAAACAGTGATGCAATTCCAAATAAAATCGTCGTTAAGCCAGCCGCAATTAACGATGGTTTTAACTTTGATCGCGCATATTCCATTACTGGCAGATCGAGTATTGCGCAGAGGGTTATGGAATTATCACTCAAAGGGGAGGCGAAAGCTCCAAACGTTCCACTTGCAAAAACGGCACCAATGACGAGGATAATATTTGATCCGGTTTGGTGGGCGAGAGTTACTGCCAGGGGCATTAACAGGCCCCAGGTTCCCCATGATGAACCAATAAAATAAGCTATAAAGCTCCCTAAGATAAAAACTACAGGTGCGATAAAGGTTTCGGGGATCCAACCAATCAAATTTGAAGCAATATAGGTGGAAAACCCTAAATCTTCAGAGACAGCGGATAAGGCCCAAACTAAGGCAAGCATAAGGATAACAGAGACCAATTCATTGCCTCCATCAATGAAATGAGTAACGATTTTTGCAACGCTGAAACGTTGCAAAAGGAAAAGAAGCAAAGATAAAAATAATGTAATGAAGAGCGCCTCAAGCATAACTCCAAGTGCGTCTGCCTTAACAAAGGCATCAAAAAAACTTATTGCCTTGGGCTGACCATTTCGCCAACTTAGATACAAAGTCATAACTAAGATAATACCCAAAGGCAATAATAGATTTAGAGGCTTACTGGGAGTTTCTTTTTCATAAGCTTGCATACATTTTTGCAACTCTTCTTCCTCTCGCTGGGCATCAGAATCTTCAACCATATCTCCTTGCATATGGTTGCTCATTTCTCTAAAAAAGCTATAGTAAATTCCTATTCCAATTATAATAAGTGAAAAAAAGTTAAAAGGTATACTCTTTATGAAGATACTGTAAGGGGATTCATTAATGCCGACCTGTTGCAACGCTGTCCCTATCAAAGATACCATATATCCGACAAAGGCAGTCGCTACAGGTACAAGGGCAACAACCGGATTGGAGGTGACTTCAATCATGAAGCCGATCTTCTGAGTAGAAATCGGTAATCTTCTTTTCAGCAGTTTCATGATGGGTGCAACAGTTACAATCCGAAAATTGGGATTATTAAAGGTCCCAATTGTTGAAAGCCATATAAGAAGCATGGCCGAGCGTTTTGTTTTTACTTTTCGACTTACTAAGTCAACAAAACCTTTAATTCCTCCAGTCATCCTGGTTAAATTGATGAGGCCAGCAAACACATAGAGGAAAATAATTATACGTATATTATTGGGTTTTACCAAATTGTTAATCAGATAGGAGATAAGTGTAATAATTCCTCCAAAGAGATCCGGTTGAATAAGATAACTTCCTAGGATCAAACCCGCAAACAATCCTGGCAGAACCTGTTTAGTTAAGACCGCTATTGGAATGACAACGATAAAAGGCAATAGTGAAACCCATGAATTTTCCATGTATGACCTACTTTCCGTTTCCGAGTATTTATAAATCTCTCAAGAACTAATTGAATTAAAGATTTTTGTTCAAATTTTACTCACTAATATATTATCTCCAAATTGGCAATCATATATTAAGGTGGCAATCATCGATTCCTTAATGCAATCAAAGAAGGAATCTCTAAATATTTATCGAATTGTAACAGATGTGATTTATTGTTTGTGAGTAAACTTTAATTTGATAAGGGGATTTTATTTTGGAAAGACAGCAAAGCAACCCGAGTCGTATGGTCGTTATTGAAGACAAACGCAGTGGTGAACGTTTTCTGGTTGACCTCTTAAGGGGGCAAACTTATGACAAAGAACAATATACTAAGATTACCTATGAGGTCCCGTTAAAAAAGGAATTCTGGGATTTGCCTCGATTAACTAAGTCTAAGTAAGGGAGCAATTTTTGCGAAAAACATTCTAAAATTAAAATATAGACGCCCTAGAAGGGTGTCTATATTTTAATTCAAGTATAAGTACGACCTTATTTGTTCCAATTATACTGCTTATGCAATAGCAACTCATAACCTTGTTGAAATTATTTTAAATAATTTCTGATACCGCTCGCATGGTCTGAGTAGTGGCGGCGAAACTCTGAATGGTAGCTGTCATTTCTTGGTTAGCTGCCGCTTGTGTATGTGCGACATTCATTAATTCTTCAACTTTTCGCATAAGATGATTAACTTTATTATCAATCGTTGAAATGAGTTTCTTAGTATCAGTAACTGATTTTGCACTATTTTCGGCCATTTTACGTATTTCATCGGCTACAACGGCAAAACCACGCCCAAATTCGCCAGCTCGTGCAGCCTCAATAGCCGCATTTAGGCCTAGGAGCCTTGAATTAGTGGCAACACTATTTACAAAATCTAAAATGTTATTAGTTTGCTCTATCAGTTGCAGAATATCCTGAGTTTGTTCTAATACCTCAGATACATTATCGGATAATAATAATGCGGAGGATGCTAAATCTTCTGTTGTAGCTGACAGTTGGTCAGCCGAAGATGAAATATTCTCAGTTATCTCTTGTAGAGCAGTTTGACCTTTTAAACTTAACGCAAGAGTCAGGGTTCCGATAATTGTATCGGAATTATTTTTTATAGGTAAGGTTGAGGATTTAAATGCTACGCCATAGAGTTCCTTTGGCATAATGCCTATTTTATGGACACCAGTCTTTAAGACAACAGGGATATGTCCTTTTTCGGGGATGGGGCTCCCTATTAAGTTAGATTGCTTTACAACAGCTTCTGAACCCATAAAATAATTCCTGAATTTTTCTCTATCAGTTATTATCACAGTATTCTCTATCGGTATCACTTGATGAAATAACGATGCGATTTTTCCAATAATTTCAAAAATATTTTCTTCATTTAAGTTATTCAATGTTGCAGTGTTTTCCATATATACGCCTCTTTCTAAATAGATTCAATGAGCTAAAGTGATAAACTTTCTAATTGAAATCTACATCGTTATCTAAAAAAAGTATATTAAGTTCATAATTAATTAAAGGCTTAAAACGAGCGCCCACTTTTTCCCTTTGTGAGCGCTTCGCATATATGGTTTTTTTAAGTCTTATCCCTGTACATCATTGTGGGCAGCAGGAGCCCCAGCGAGCTTAGCCAACAGCTTGGTGATGCCATAGATACCAGCAATGAAGATAGCTCCGCCGATCAGTTCGATTGCTATCCATTGATATACATTTACGACAGGGACTGTTGCAGCAATTGCTTTGTCAGTCGCCGCCTTCATAGCGGAGATCGCAGCAGGATTACCTCCCGCTGCAACAACACCATTGGCGTATCCTGCAATCGTATGTGCTGCAATGGCGGCAACTGTGTATACGCCAGATACAGCGCCAGATACTGTGAAACACATAAAAGCATAGTTGTTAAACACCCAGGGAAGGATGTCCTTTAAAAATACGATAAGAGAGACAAACAATGCGATATAGATCAGTTTGGATATGAACATAGCTTCTACGGTATGGGGGTCAGTGACTTTTGCCATGTCCCCGCCTAGCATAGGGACAGTTGCACCTACCCAATATGTGATTAGAACAAGATTAAGCAGGCCAAAGGCACTTCCTATTAAAATCGCAGGTGCTTCCTTAATGTTCATGTGTGACATAAAGAAAAAGATCATAATTAAAAATGCCGGCCAAGTAGCTAAGTGTCTAGGCTCTAAGATTAATTCACCTGCCATAATAAGTACCAGTAATAAAGCTAAGAAGATAACGTTCAGTTTGTTGAAGGCACTTGCAAGAGAAGCCATTTGTTCATCCTCCTTATATTTTTTTAAGTTATTTTGGATTAGAAAATTTCGCCTCCTCTTGTATGCTGGTATGTCATCCATCACATCTCAGCCCAAATTATTTTATTTGATTCCCTCAAAACTAATATGCAACTTTGATGCCTGAAATTGTTTAAATATTCTAAATAAATTGTTTATAGAAACAAAAAGTGTCTTAGCCTAATATTGAAGGCCAAAGACACTTTTTGGAGTGAATAACTAAGCTATTTTATTGAGTCTACAAAGTTAAGCCGATATTAAATCTAATATTAACAACTTTACGGATAAGAAAGGCGAGTATAAATAGGGATGTTTAGAAAATTACTGTTTCAATTATATACATATCGTATAAATGTTATACACAGAAGTCGCATGGTCTTAAACAGATCGTTTAGTCATTTCTATATATAGTATTTACAATTCTTTAGGATTGGAATAAAGGTTTGAAATTTTCGGAAAATATTGAACAGAGCAAGGGACCTATGAGGTGCTACTGCCTTTTGAAGTATCTGGTAGCCAAGGATATACTCGCGAGAGATAACTCTAAAAGAAACTGTATGGTATATATACTGATATCGATGAAGTATTTCTCTGGTTTGTTTCAATTCCATACAGGTATATTTTTTAGTGCAAATCTTATATAGGCGCTACTGTTAAAATCTAACTAATTATGTTATTCAGATTAATATGTCTAGCCTTGGAAGATAGGAATATTAATTAAATTACCAGGGAACGTAAGAAAGTATTTTCGTCTATTAAGAGCAGTTGGCATGGTTCTTGTAATAAAGAGATAAGAATCCTATTTACAGAAGCTCATGTAAAAGGTAATTTAAAAAACTTAAACTTGAGTGAGGTGAAAAATACCAACCCTAGAGATTACATTTAAAAATTTGATTTAAGAAGGACGTGTTTTTTATGGCTAGCAGATATACTTACAATAACCGTGATCACAAGTTTATTATCAAAGAGTGGTTAGACGGCAGAAAAATCCTTGGATTAAAGCGTTTTGAGAATCATCTGAGTTTTGATGATGTTGATGCAATTCTCGATGAATCCTTAAAAATGAGTAGAGAAGTATTAGCTCCTACTAATGATGACGGAGATAATATAGGTGCAAAGTTTGTTGATGGGAAGGTTATCGTTCCCCCATCTTTCCATAAAGCCTTCAAGTTTGTCGAAGAAAATGGTTGGGGAGGAAGTAACAAGGATATCGACGGAGAAGGCACTTTGCCAGAGATTTTAAGCGAAGCTGTTCGTGAATTTATGATTGGTGCAAATCCATCAATGACCCCTTATTTCGGTTTAGCAGGCGGTATTGCATCCGTAATTAAGGCGTTTGGCTCTAAAGAACAAACGGATCTCTACACTTCGAATATGTTCCAAGGGATTTGGGGCGGTACTATGTGTTTAACTGAGCCTGGAGGCGGTTCAGATGTCGGAGATATGACTTCTAAGGCATACCCAACGGATAACCCGTTATTATATAAAGTAAAAGGAACTAAATGTTTTATTACTGGTGGAGATCATGACCTTACTGAAAATATCATCCATCTTGTGTTAGCACGAATTGATGGTGCTGCCCCTGGCACTAAAGGTCTGTCTCTATTCATTGTTCCAAAAATCAGGGTTAATGAAGATGGAAGCCTTGGAGAACCCAATGATGTCACTACCGTCGGAATTGAACACAAAATGGGTCTAAAAGGTTCGTCCACTGCAGTCCTCAGCTTCGGCGATGAAGATCAGTGCTTTGGCTACCTGTTAGGCAGTGCACCCGATGAAAAAGGGTTCGGACAAGGTATGGCTCAAATGTTCAAGATGATTAATGGGTCAAGGATGGATACCGGGCATAGCGCTCTTGGCGTAGCATCCGTAGCCTACAACAACGCGGTTGAATATGCTAAAGAACGTGTTCAGGGCCGTCCTATCACTGACCCGAGAGGTAAACGCGTCCCTATCATCCAACACGAAGATGTTCGTCGCATGTTACTTACTCAGAAGGCTACATTAGAAGCAATGCGTGCCATGATATTCCAAGGATATTACTATTTGGATTTAATTGATTTTGGTGGTGCACCTGAAGAAGTTGCACAAGCTAAACGTTTCATAGAAGTCATTACCCCTTTAGTCAAAGCGTATTGTTCAGATCAAGGTTGGTTAATGGTTACTGAAGCGATTCAAGTCTATGCCGGCTACGGATTTACAGAGGAATACCCTGTAGCGCGCAATGCCAGGGATATAAAGATTTACTCCATTTGGGAAGGTACTAACTTTATTCAGTCCATGGACCTTGTTGGTCGTAAGTGGAATCTGGAAAAAGGCGGTATATTCAAGGAGTTTTTGCAAGCGATTGGTGCTTTCGTTCAAAGTAACCAAGGAAATACCGAATTTGCTCGTGAATTTGGGTTGCTCGGAGAAGCATTACAGTCGTATGTAGACATGATGACTACAGTGTTTGGCTACTTTAAAGAAGATATCAGAATGGTGCCGTTGTACAGCACGAGAATTTTGCGGATTACAGCGGAGCTATATAGTGCTTACTTGTTACTGCAACAAGCTTTAGTTGCTCATAAAAAAATCAAAGAAGGTACTAAAGACGCTTTCTATACTGGAAAAATTCAAACCGTTAAATTCTACGTTCGTAATATTTTGCCTGATGTTATGGCTACTGTCCGAATCATTAAAGAAGCTGATACCTCAGTCATCGACATGCCAGAAGAAGCTTTTTAAAGAGATCTGAGGTAACTGAGAAAGATGAGTATAGAAAAATGAGTACAGAAATGTTTCAAGAGCTGTTGCCAAAATTTTTCTTTATACCCGGCGAGCATCAAGGACGATACCCTTACTGTAACGGTTTACTGATCGATTCAGATCTTAAGGTGATCGTGGATGCAGGATTTGGACAAAGCCGCAGGGAGGCTATACTGGAAACCGGTCATGTGGACGTGATTATTAATACTCACTTTCATCTGGATCATGCTTTTGGAAACAAGTGTTTTCCGGACGCAAGGGTTTGGGCCCACGTTCTGGATGCGCCAGCCTTGCGCAGTCAGAAGGAGTTTTTAGTTTATACGGGACTTAATCGGAACCCAAAATTTCCTGAGGGATACCCGTTTCCAAATGCCATGCTAGGTCGTGTGGTAGAAAGAGAACTGGTAGACGGCGAGACTTTGGATTTCGGAGATATTGTATTACAAGTGCTTCATACGCCGGGCCATACCCCAGGTCACATCTCCTTGTATGAACCAAAGGAAAGAATATTGTTTTCGGGGGATATTGACCTATCCCCCTTCGGACCTTGGTATGGCAACGCAAGTTCGAGTATTGAAGAGTTTTCTGCCTCCATCAGACGGTTAATCGAGTTAAATCCTAAAGTAATGCTGACGAGTCATTCTGGTATGGTAACTGATAATATCCAAGAAAGGCTAAGAGAATACGCAGAGAAACTCGATCAACGGGATGAGAAAATCTTGCAGAATTTACGTGTTCCCTTGTCTAAACAGGAATTAATGGAAATGAAAATAATATATAAGCGCTACCCTGAACCTCAGAGCCTTTATCAATATTTCGAAGAAGTTATGGTTGAAAAACATCTGCGGCGCTTAATAAGACTTGGAAAAATCTCTTTCGAGCCTAATCAAAAGTATAAGGCTTATGCCTGAAAGGTGGTTAGTCGTTATGGATGTAAAGACAGCAATTCTAGAGCGGCGAAGTATTCGCAAGTTCAAATCAGATCCTGTGCCTGATGATATGTTGCAAGAATTACTAGAGGCGGCTCGTTTAGCTCCGTCAGGAACAAATCATCAACCTTGGCGTTTCATCATAGTTAAGAATCAGAACGTGAAGGAAAAAATCCAAGCTGCTGCATTCAATCAAACGTTTCTTAGTGAAGCTCCGATTCTTCTAGTCTGTTGTGCAGATCTTTCAACCTATGCTAACAATACTAGGAAAAGGTTGCAGGAACTGATCGATTCCGGAGTCTTCGGGCCAGAGGCTTTTAACAATTATCCCGATGTTGATAAGCCAATAGATGCTAATACCCTAAAAGCCTTTGTTCCTCACGCAATGTTGAATGTAGCTCTTGCCATAGAACACATTGCCTTGCGTGCAGTGTCCTTGGGTTTAGGGACGTGCTGGGTCCAATTAATGAAGGCGAAGAAGATAGCCGAGATCTTGGAGTTACCAAATAACCTTGTAGTTACGGCTTTATTGCCGGTGGGTTTTCCAAATCAAAGTCCGGCTCTCCGCCCCAGGGTAAATGTTGAGGAGATTGTTTATAAAGTATTTGAGTAATCGGAATTTTTTGGAGGTGTATTAGATGAATGTTGAAGATATCAAAAAAATTTGCGTGATCGGGGCCGGAAATATGGGCCATCAAATTGCAGTATGTTGCGCCTTAGCAGGGTATAGAGTATCCGTAACAGATATTAGCCAAGAGATGTTAGATAAAGCTGAAGCCTTTGTCAAGGGATATTTACCGGAACGCGTTGCAAAAGGGAAAATGAAGCAGGAACAAGCTGACATGGCCTTAGCAAATCTTAGTTTTACTGCCAGTCTGGAGGAATCTGCTGGAGATGCTGACTACGTGATCGAGGCTGCAGTTGAGAAAATGAATATCAAACGGAAACTCTTCGCAGATTTAGATAGGATCGCTCCTCCCCACGCTATTCTGGCTACTAATAGCTCGTTTATTGTCAGTTCTGAGGTTGCGGATGCTACAATGAGGCCTGAAAAGGTTTGTAATATGCATTTCTTTAACCCTGCCTTAGTCATGAAACTAGTTGAGGTTGTGCAAGGACCTCATACTTCCATGGAAACTGCTCAAGTTACAATGGATTTAGCAGCAAAACTTGGTAAGAATGGAGTTTTACTCAAAAAGGAAATCTATGGATTTGTCGTTAATCGTATCTTAGCAGCCCTAAATAATGAGGCTATGTTTCTAGCAGACATGGGCATTGCTACCCCTGAAGAGATTGACATTGCAGTCACCAATGCACTGGGTCATCCTATGGGACCATTCCGTTTAATAGATCTCACAGGTATAGATTTAGCGTACTATGTTGGAATGGAACGCTACCAAAATACCAGAGACCCAAAAGATAAACCATCACCATTACTTGTTGAGAAATTTACCAAGGGAGAGTATGGCATTAAGACTAAAAAAGGTTTTTACACCTACGAATGAGAACCTAAAAAGTTTTATTAAACAGAATGCAAAATACGGAGGTTAATTAAATGATCAAAGAAGCGGTAATCGTATCAGCTGTCCGAACTCCTATTGGTCGAGCAGGAGGCACTCTGGGAAGGATTGCTCCCCACCTATATGGAGCGGAAGTAATTAAAGAAGCAGTTAAGCGCATTGGTTTGGATCCACTGGAAATTGAAGATGTGATCTTTGGCAATTGTTTGAATGCCGGTGGCAATATCGCTCATTTATGCTCCCTACAAGCGGGCTTACCCATGGAAATTGCCGGAATAACCATAGATCGGCAGTGTGGCTCTGGTTTAAATGCTGTCAACTATGCTGCTCAAGCTGTGATGGCAGGTATGGGAGATGTATATGTTGCGGGAGGAACAGAGAGCTGTTCTCTGACACCCTATGTCATGGAACATACCGATTTCTTCAGCAGGACGCCACCAAAATTCCGCAGTTTCCAGTTATCGACTGAGGAAATTGGAAACCCGCCAATGGGGATCACAGCAGAAAATTTGGCGGTGAAATATCAGATTAGCCGCCAAGAACAGGACGAATTTGCTCTAAGTAGCCAGCAAAAAATGGGTATAGCAATGGAAGCTGGCTATTTCAAAGATCAAATTCTCACGCTCACTATTCCAGTTGGCAAGAATAAGTCAATTATGTTTGACACTGATGAACACCCCCGTCCTCAAACTACGATAGAGGGCCTCGCTAAACTTAGTCCAGCCTTTAAAACTGGCGGGACTGTCACGGCAGGAAACAGTTCTGGTGTAAATGATGCTGCCGCTGCAGTTGTTGTAATGTCCGCTGATAAGGCTAAGGCCCTCGGTTTAAAACCTTTGGCTAAAGTACGCACATTCGCTGTCGCTGGTGTTGATCCTAACATAATGGGAATCGGACCAGTGCCGGCAACCAGAAAAGCCTTGGCTCATGCTGGACTCGCCCTGGCTGACATAGACTTAATTGAATTAAACGAAGCTTTCGCAGCTCAAGTACTTGCTGTAGACAGAGAGCTTCATTTCGACATGTCTAAAGTAAATGTCAATGGCGGGGCAATTGCTCATGGTCATCCTATTGCAGCTACAGGAGCAATTCTTACAGCAAAATTAGTTCATGAGATGAATCGCAGGGACGTCCAGTTTGGTCTAATCACTGCTTGTATTGGCGGAGGGCAAGGAATTGCAACTATCTTTGAAAGAGTTTAATTAATGACCATCGTTTAATCCCCTCCTCTAACTGGGTCAACAGTTCTGCGGAGGGGTTTCTAATATTGGTTGGCATTATTTTTGCATTTAAAGGTAATACTGAGGGCTTTATTCGGTATTAGGAGGAATGAAAGTGGAAGGACATGCAATAAATAGTATTTGCATTGCTGGGGCAGGGAGCATGGGCCATCAGATTGCCTTAAATGCTGCATTAGCTGGTTTCAAAGTAATATGTACGGATGTTAACGAAGAAGTTTTGCAGAAGGCGGAGCAATTTGTCTCAAACTATCTGCCGGAAAGAGTTTCTAAAGGAAAACTCAAGCAAGCAGATGCGGAAGCTGTAAAAGCGAATCTTATATTTATTTCTGATTTAGCTGAGGCTGCTCGAGAAGCTGATTTGGTCATAGAAGCTATCATAGAAAAATTAGAAATTAAGCGTCAGTTATTTGCTCAATTAGATAGCTTATGTCCGCCACATACTATTTTAGCAACCAACAGTTCATATATTGTAAGTTCTAAAATTGTTGATGTGACAAGTCGGCCTGAGAAAGTTTGTAATATGCATTTTTTTAATCCGGCTTTGGTTATGAAGCTTGTGGAAGTTGTTAAAGGACCCCATACGTCAGAGGATACCACTAGCAAACTAATGGATATTTGTGTGCGTATGGGAAAAACCCCGGTGTTATTAAAGCAAGAAATCTATGGGTTTTTAGTTAACCGAATTCTTGTTGCTATTAGAAACGAGGCGATTTATCTGCTTGACATGGGGATAGCCAGTCACGACGATATTGATAGGGCGGTTACATTAGCCTTGGGGCATCCTTTGGGGCCTTTCGGTTTAATGGATCTGACGGGAATAGATCTTACCTATTACAGGGGCTTGGAGCGTTATCAAGAGACTGGTGATCCAGCAGATCGTCCTTCCCCAACGATTGTTCAGAAGTTCATACATAAAGAGTGGGGAAGAAAAACAGGCAGGGGATTTTACGATTATTCTGTAAAAGATTGAGAACGATGTCATTGAAATGCATATCTAAATTGTCCTTCTATTACATAGTTAAAGATTTTAAAGTGCTTAAATTTTTGGGGGGCGGGATAAGCAGATAGGAGGAGTCGCTATGGAGGTCACTGATGAAGAGCTTAGTATTATTAAACAAACGGTCAGAACTTTCGTCAGAAAAGAGGTAGATCCTTTAGCTGAACAGATGGAAGAAGAGGAAAAAGTTCCTCTCAGTTTGTTGGACAAAGCAGCTGAGATCGGTTTGTTCGGGCTAAGCATGCCTCAAGAGTACGGTGGTTTAGGCGCTGGAATGGTCGGTAAAGCCATGGTTTATGAAGAATTAGGGCGTGGACCGAATTGTTTTTCCTCCATTATTGGTTGCCATAATGGAATTGGCAGTGTAGGGATTGTAGCGTGCGGCAATGAAGAACAAAGGCAGCGTTATTTGCCTAAAATGGCTACTGGCGAAATAATAGGAGCTTTTGCCCTTACAGAAGCGTCTGCTGGCTCTGATTCAGGTAATTTAAAAACGACGGCGGTGCTGAAGGGCGATCGTTACATTCTAAATGGGACCAAGCAGTTCATTACTAACAGTGATGTTGCCGGTGTTTTCACTGTAATGGCGGTAACCGATAAAAGCAAAGGGAGCAAAGGCATCACATCCTTTATCGTAGAGCGTAGTTTTAAAGGTTTTACTGTGGGGAAATTTGAGAAGAAAATGGGATTGCACGGTTCTCAAACGGCCGAGCTAATTTTTGAGGACTGTGAAGTACCCGTTGAAAACGTTTTAGGGGAGCTGGGGCAGGGATATGTCAACGCCCTAAAAATCTTGGCTAATGGTCGCGCGGGACTAGCAGCCCGGAATCTTGGCTCCAGTCAAAAATTACTGGAGATTAGCATCAAATATGCATTACAACGTGTACAATTCGGTAAGCCAATTTTTGAAAACCAAATAATACAGCATTATTTAGCCAATATGGCTATAGAAATTGAGGCCTTACGCAGTTTGACTTATGATGTTGCACGAAGAATAGATAAAGGAGAAAAAATAATCAAAGAAGCTGCTATCGTGAAAACATTCGGTTCGGAGGTCTTTGGTCGTGTAGCTGATATGGCTGTTCAAATCCATGGCGGTATGGGATATATGAGGGAATGTGAAGTAGAACGATTCTATCGTGACGCTCGAATTACTCGTATCTATGAAGGAACCTCAGAAATTCAACGCAATATTATAGCTGCCCAGCTGAAGAAAGAATTTTCGTTATAGGTTAAAGGAGGTGAGGATGATGCAGGAGGCAGTTATAGTAGCAGGGGTACGTACAGCGATCGGCAGAGGGGGTGGTGCTCTTGAATCAAAAAGGTCATGGATTAATAGAATACAAATGAGAGTGTGCTTTTAGGAGAGCGCACTCTCATTTGTATTAAAACTGTTTTAATTAAAAAATTTCAATTTGGGAACGAAGTTAGAGGTTGATTCCATTTAAGTGGGATTTTCTATCAACTTCTTTAACGTTATAGTGAAAAAATTGATTATTTCTAACCTTCAAAAAAATCTTTTATATATGGTAACATTCTTATATAATGTTTACTTAGGATACAATATAAATGGGGGATGGAAATGAGTGTAAGGGCCCACGCCATAACAAGCAGCATAATTCCGCACTGGGATCGTGAACTCTTATTCGAAATTCTGAATAACATTCATGATGTGGTTCTTGTTATAGATTCAGAAACAACCGTTGTCTATGCGAATAAGGCTTATGCCAAGATTTTAGGAGTACCAGTAGCTAGGGTCTTAGGTCGAAGACTGGATTCGATTGAAACAGCTTCAGCGAAAATAATTGAAGTATTACGCACGGGAAAGCCCAGTCAAGGCCAAGATCACGTGAAATCTTTGAATATTCATGTGGTTGGGAATTCGTTTCCTCTATTGAATGGTCAAGAAGTTATTGGCGCTGTATCGATCTTTAAAAATATTACGGAAGTCGTTGAATTAAATACAGAGTTGCAGAGAACAAAGGGCGTAGCAGATTACTTAAAAGAGCAATTGGAACAATGGGAACATTTGCCCCTTTCCTTCAAGGAATATGTGGGACAAAACAGTCGTCTCAAGGAAACTCTAGTGTTAGCAGCTAAGGTAGCTCGTACAGACAGTACCGTCCTTATCCTTGGTGAAAGCGGAGTTGGCAAAGAAGTACTGGCTAGGGCAGTTCATAATAGCAGTCGACGCAAGGATAAGCCTCTAATTAAAGTGAATTGTGCTGCTATACCTGAAGATTTAATTGAGAGTGAACTGTTTGGATATGAAGACGGTGCTTTTACCGGTGCTAAAAAGGGTGGAAAACTTGGTAAGTTTGAATTAGCTCATTTTGGAACAATTTTCCTGGACGAAATAGGAGATATGAGCTATACGATGCAAGCAAAACTATTGCGTGTATTACAAGAAAAAGAGTTTGAACGGGTAGGAGGCACTAAAACTGTCAAGGTCAATATTCGAGTTATAGCAGCTACAAATCGGGATTTAGCTTGTATGATTGAAAAAGGTACTTTCCGGCGTGACTTATACTATCGGCTGAATATTGTTCCCCTCAAGCTGACTCCTCTGCGTGAACGAAAAGATGATCTTATGGCCTTATCGAAAACATTCCTTGATCAATTTTCTCGGGAAGTTGGTCACGAGCTGATACTGTCTCCCCAAGTGGTTCGGTTTTTTCAGGATTATGATTGGCCGGGAAATATTAGGGAGTTGCAAAATGCACTTGAACACGCCAGCATTGTGGCTAGTGGAACAACTATCGAACTTCATCACTTACCAGCGCACTTAATTCCAACCTATGAGGATCGTTCGAGTAGTAAGGAAAAGCCATTTGATGTAAAGGAAGTTATAGGCAGAGTGGAGAAGGACCTGATTGTTTCTGCCTTAGCAACTTATAACAATAATCGTACTAAAGCAATGGCTGCGTTGGGGATTTCAAGGCGTGCATTTTACGATAAGTTGCGCAGGTATGGTATTGAAGAATAGGTTGTGTACTTTATATACTTAATCCTTATGTATAAGTGTTTTATTGTTTCAATTATATACATGAATTAACCCTCTTTAGGCTAAGTTTCTAGTCTTAAGGGGGTTTTGCTTTATGGCATAATTATTGCAAATATAGAAATAAAGAAGGCTGAAGATTTGAAAAAAAAAGGAGTGTATTCAGTAAATAATAGACTCTCAACAAGGAGGTAGGACAGACAAATGGCTTACGAAACAATCATAGTGGAAATCGAAGAAGGAATTGCTACGATAACTTTAAACCGGCCAGCGGTATTAAATGCCCTGAATAATCAGGTTTTTAATGAGTTGGCGGAAGCGGCCTTGAGTTTGAGTGCAGATAATTCTGTTCGGGTAGTTGTTATCACTGGTGGAGATAAAGTTTTTGCGGCGGGAGCTGACATTGGTCAGATGGCCACTTCTACGGCAGTCGATGTGGCGACTGGGGAGAAAGCTTCACACAGGGCATTTCAACTTCTTGAAAATATGCCTAAACCAGTCATAGCCGCGATATCCGGTTATGCTCTTGGTGGCGGATGTGAACTAACGTTAGTCGCTGATGTTCGTATTGCGGCAGACAACGCTCAATTTGGATTGCCGGAAATAAAACTGGGAATTTTGCCGGGGGCTGGTGGAACCCAACGTTTGCCGCGCTTGATCGGTGCTGGGAGAGCAAAAGAGCTAATATTCAGCGGAGATTTTATTAAAGCTGACGAGGCCTTACGCTTAGGTCTTGTGAATAAAGTGGTTCCTGCGGATCAATTGGTTGCTGAAACGAAAAAAATGGCAAAACGGTTTGCTGCGAGGGGAGCAGTGGCCTTGCGTTTGGCTAAATCGTCAGTGAATGAGGGACTTAGAATGGATTTGGAAGCAGGACTTGAATATGAGCATAAATGCTTTAGCTTGCTCTTTGCAACTGAAGACCAAAAGGAAGGTATGAACGCTTTCTTAGAGAAACGCCAAGTGAAGTTTCAAGGAAAATAGGGCTTTTGATACTAACCGCAGGCAGAAGTCCAAATAACTGAGGAGGAAGTAATTTTGAGAACAGCAGAACAGTATATTGCTAAACTAAAGACAATGCGTCCAAATATCTATTTAAATGGTGAAGTTGTCTCTAGGGATGATTCGCGTCTAAAGTATGGAGTTAATACCATTTCGGAGACGTTTAACTGGGCTATGGACCCAGCCAATGAAGAATTGCTTACGGCAAAATCTCATCTCACTGGAGAAAAAATCAACCGTTATTGCCATATCCATCAATCCCCGGAGGACTTATTGAAAAAGCAAGAAATGACGCGGTTTTTTTGTCAAAAGGTTGGAGGGTGTATCCAACGCTGCATGGGCATTGACGCTCTTAATGCTTTATCCGTAGTTACCAAAAATATCGATCTTGAGATGGGAACTGAATACAATGAGCGTTTCCTAAATTATCTGAAAAAGTATCAAGAAGAAGACCTTGTTGCTAACTGCGCTCAAACCGATGTTAAAGGGGATCGTTCCCTTCGTCCCCACCAACAGACTGATCCGGACCTTTATCTTCGAGTTGTGGGAAAGACGGATGAAGGGATTATTGTACGTGGCTGTAAAGCCCATAACACAATTGCCCCTTACGCGGATGAAATTATTGTCGTGCCTACAAGGATGATGACTGAAAAGGATGCGGATTGGGCGGTGGCCTTTGCGATCCAAGCGGATGCGCCGGGAGTCTCCCAGGTTGTGCGGGTTTCCAATCCCAGACCTAGAGAAGAATTGCAGGCTCCGTTTAATAACTATGGATCAGCAGATTCACTGACAGTCTTTGATGATGTCTTAGTACCTTGGGAAAGAGTCTTTATGTGTGGAGAATATAAATTCGCCGGACAACTGGCTTCCTTATTTGCAACTTATCATCGCCATAGTTATACCGGTTGTAAGCCTGCTACGACAGATGTGCTCATGGGCGCGACTGCATTAGTTGCGGAGTATAACGGCGTAGAAAAATCCAGTCAGGTGAGAGAAGAGTTAGCCGAACTTGTAACAATGGCTGAATTAGTATTTGCGGCAGGTATCGCAGCATCCGTTAAATCTACCAAAGCTCCTTCAGGTACTCAAATTCCAGATATCGTCTATACAAACGTAGGTCGTTACCATGCGGGGATTAATGTCTACCGCGAACACGAGATTCTTGCAGAAATAGCAGGGGGATTACCGGCTACTCTCCCCTCAGAGAAGGAATTCTTTAATCCGGTTATCTCTGATTTTATGGCAAAATACATCATGCGTAAGGATGGCATTACGGCTGAGGCTCAGCATCGTTGTTTCCGGATGATTAGTGATCTGTTGTGTTCGTCGCATGCTGGAGTCGTTCAGGTTGCCGGAGTGCATGGCGGAGGATCTCCTATCATGGAACGTATTGCTATAACTGGCCAATATGACATGAAGTCCAAGAAAAATCTTGCCAAATACCTTGCTGGAATTAGGGATTGATACTGACATAATATGGGTTGGAGGCGCTTTTAACCTTGAAAGTTGAAGACATTAAGAGGATTTGTGTGATTGGGGCTGGCAGCATGGGCCATCAGATCGCTTTTAGCGCTGCTTTGGCCGGCTACCAGGTCAGCTGCACGGATATTAGTTTAGAGATGCTTTATAAAGCTCAAGACTTTGCGCGTACATATTTTCCCCAACAGGTTTCTAAGGGAAAATGGACGCAAGAACAAGTTGATCAAGCCATAAAAAATACTACCTTTACTCAAAACTTTGAAGAAGCAGTGAGAGATGCTGACTTCGTCATCGAATCTGCAGTAGAGAAGATTAGCATCAAAAGGAAGCTCTTTGAAGAGTTGGACAGAATTGCACCCGCTCATGCAATTTTCGCTACCAACAGTTCCTTTATCGTCAGTTCGAAGATTGCTGATTCAACAAAACGGCCTGATAAAGTTTGTAATATGCATTTTTTCAATCCTGCTCTGATAATGAAAATCGTTGAAGTAGTGCAGGGACCGCATACTTCAACAGAAACTGCACAAATAACTATGGATTTATGTAAGAAGATGAACAAAAATGGGATCTGGCTTAAGAAAGAAATCTATGGCTTTGTTGTCAATAGGTTCTTGTCTGCAATCTACCGGGAGGCATTGTACCTGGTAGATATGGGAGTTGCAACCCCTGAAGAGATTGACCTTGCCTTAACGAATGCGTTAGGACACCCTATTGGGCCGTTTCGTCTAATGGATTTTACAGGTAATGACCTTACTTACATTATAGATATGGAACGATACCAAGAAACCGGGGATCCTAAGGACAAGCCTTCCCCTTCGATAGCTGAAAAATATGCCAAGGGGGAATGGGGCAGGAAAAGCAAAAAGGGTTTTTATTCCTATGAGTGAAAATATACAAGAAATACAATGTGTGAGTAAATTTGAACGAATTCTTAATGCTGCTACCGAAGTCTTCGCGGAATCCGGGTTTCACCAATGCCGTGTTTCTAAAGATGAGGAGGAAAATAACAATGTCTACATGGGTGAAAGAATACCAAAGTAAGCTTGTTTCCCCTGAAAAAGCCGTCAGTGTAGTAAAAAGTGGTGATTGGATTGGTTCTTCTTATGCTGCAAACGTTTTACCGGTTCTAGACAAGGCCTTGGCCGCACGTACCCCTGAACTTTTTGATATCAAGCTTATTGGTGGAGTTTCAGCTAGAATCTATGATTGGTTTAAGGCCGATCCCACTGGTGAGCACTTTACCTGGAATTGTTCCCATTTCTCCGCTGCAGACCGTTATATGGCGCAAACGGGAAGCGTCTTTTATATGCCCCTAAAATATTCAGAAATTTTACGCTATATCCGTGAGAATTTGACGGTAGATATACTGATGATTCAAGTTAGCCCTATGGACAAACATGGCAATTTCAACTTAGGACCTACTATTTCTCACTATAGAGCATCTATGGATGTCGCTAAAATAATTATTGTTGAAGTGAATGAAGATATGCCAATAGGCCATGGCGGTTACGGTCATTATATTCATATTTCCGAAGTCGATTATATTGTTGAAGCAGGGCACTGTGGTATGACGCAGGTTGCTTCTGAAGAGCCTACGGAAGTTGATCAAAAGATTGCAAATTATGTTATCAAGGAGATCAAAAATGGTGACTGTCTGCAACTTGGAATCGGCGCCATGCCCAGTGCTTTAGGTCAATTAATTGCCCGATCTGATTTGAAAGACCTAGGAGCTCACACGGAAATGTTATGCGACGCTTTCGTAGATATGGTAGATGCAGGAGTACTAAATGGAAGGAAAAAACAACTTGATCCCGGTCGGATTGTCTATACCTTTGCCTTAGGAACTCAAAAGCTCTATGATTTTATTGATAATAATCCTGCAGTAGCAGGCTATACCGCAGATTATACCAATGATCGCAAGATTGCCAGCTTAAATGACAATGTTGTATCAATCAATAATTCACTTGAAATTGATCTTACTGGTCAAGTTTGTTCAGAATCTGTTGGGCCGCGCATGATTAGTGGGTCCGGTGGACAATTAGACTTCGTAGAAACAGCGTATCATTCAAAAGGTGGTCGCAGTTTCATGTGTATGGCTTCAACATATAAGGATAAGAATGGCGAAGTACATTCTCGTATTAAGCCCCTTCTAGCCCATGGCGCAGTTGTTACCGATACACGGCCAGCAGTACATTATGTGGCCACAGAGTTCGGAATAGTCAATCTAAAAGGGCTGTTCACCTGGCAGCGGGCAGAGGCTTTGATCAGCATTGCTCACCCCGATTTCAGGGAAGACCTCATCCGTGAAGCGCAAAAATTAAAACTATGGCGTAACAGCAATAAACGGTAGGAGGAATGGCGATGGAACAAGCGACAATGAAAGCACTCGTATATCATGAACCAAATAAGTATAGTCTGACAGATGTTCCAGTGCCTCAGATAGTTGATCCATACGATGTAATTGGCAGAGTAACCCTGGCAGCCATTTGCACCAGTGATATTCATACTGTCAGGGGCGAGCTTGTCAACGTTACTTACCCAAAGACTATGGGGCACGAATGCTGCGTGGAAGTTGTTGAAGTTGGCTCTAAAATAACCCATGTGAAGCCCGGAGACTTGTGCATTCTTAACCCTGGTGTTGCTTGTGGAAAGTGTCTGGCTTGTAAACTGGGGATTATTGTAGCATGTAAAAATGGTGGGGTCTTCGGCAGTCGCGGGCCACTGGAAGGGTGTCATGCAGAATATGTTAGAGCTCCCTATGCACATCATAAAAACGGTCTGATTAAGATTCCTGAAGGACTGACTGAAGAAGATGTCATTTTGATACCTGATATGCTTGCCACTGCCTGGTATGGGCTGAAAAACGCGGATTTCAAAAAGGGACAAACTTTGGCTGTAATTGGAGTTGGTCCGGTAGGACTAAGTGCCTGCTTATTAGCTAAAAAGGTATTTGGTGCCAAACAGGTAATTGCTGTAGATATACTTCAAAACAGAGTGGATATGGCGTTAGCTGAAGGAATCGCTGATGCAGGCTTTAATCCAAACACGGATGATGTCGTAAAACTTATTCAAGAAGCAACAGGTGGTTTGGGAGCAGAAGTAGTTCTTGAAACTCCAGGACTTGCGGAAACTATGGCGATGTCAGTTGCAGCTGCAAGGCCGAGTGGAATTGTTTCTACGATTGCAGTATTTAGTGACCCTCTTGTCCCTATGCCACTTTTGGATATGATTCTTAGAAATATTCAATTAAAAATGGGTATTCAAAAGAGCGAGGGTTTAGAGGAAATGCTGGACTGGATTAAAGAAGGCAAAATTGATGCGAAATTCATGCTAACCCATCGTTCTCCCTTAAATGATATCGAGAATGGTTATAAAGTTTTCGGTGACCATGAAGATGGCTGTGTTAAATGGGTAATTACCCCTTATGAACGTTAACTTCAGCCAATGGTTTTTATGTATTTTAAGTCTCGAACTTCTATGAAGCATCTTTTGTACAAGTTTAGTTTCAATTGTATACTTTCTATACGCAACCTTTCCTTATGTTAACATGCACAGAAAGAAGACCACTGTTCTTAGAATAGGGTCTTCTTTCTGTGCATTAAAAATTAGGGGAATTATTCATGAAAGATAGCTGTGTATAGTAAGTATACAAAACCTTGTAATAATGTACTATGTATGTATAAATTTTATACATACATAGTACCCATTGCCCTGCTTTTAGAGAAGGCCTAGACACTAGGTGCAGTGTTTTAACTGGTGGCACGATTCTTGCTATAATAAAAAATGTACTATTCAGAATATTTTGAAGAGGAGGCGAAAATTATAAAGACTCTCGGTTTTCCTTTTGAAAGATTCAAGGCGGACTTTTAGTAACAATAATCCAAGAGTTGAAAATGTGTTAGAGTTTAAGGAGGTTAGTCAAAGAATGCAAGTTGCAGATAAACCGTGGTTACAAAGCTATCCTTCCTACAGTAGTCACAGCCTTGAATATCCTGCAAAGACACTTGGACAAATGTTTGATGAAGCTGTAGTCAAGATGCCTGAGACGATAGCCATAATTTTTGAGGGTCAAGAAATAACCTATAAACATTTTGGTGATCAGGTAAACCGTTTGGCAACTGCTTTAGCGGACTTGGGTATAGTAAAAGGTGAACGCGTTGGACTCATGGGTCCGAATTGTCCCGAATGGGAAACCGCGTTCTTTGCTTTGCTCAAATTGGGTGCCATTGTCGTTCAAACGAACCCAATGTATGTAGAAAGTGAAATAGCTTACCAAATGAATGACTCTGGGGCAACGACGCTTATTGTCTTTGAGCCGTTGTATCCGAGAGTAAAGAATATTATTCAAGAAACCTCCTTACAAAGGGTAATTGGCTTTAACTTTGTCGCGCCTGTTAAGTCAATTGAAGGGCTATATTCCTTCAATGAACTAATCGCCAAATATGAACCTAATCCTCCTTCTGTATTCATTGATTCAGGTGAGGATCTCGCTGTTTTACAGTATACGGGTGGCACTACCGGCGTATCAAAAGGGGTTATGCTCACTCATCGAAATCTAATTTGCAATACCTTCCAAAGCATATCCTGGTCTCTGGACCTACAGTATGGGAAAGAACGTATTTTGACAATTTTACCAGTGTTTCATGTTTACGGTATGACCAACTGTGTAAATTACGCAGTGGCTTGTGCAGCAACCCAAATTCTTTTACCTCGTTTCGAATTGAATAATTTTTTGGAAGTAATCGATAAATACAGACCGACGCTTTTTCCAGGGGCTCCAACTGTCTATATGGCCATTAATAGTCACCCTCGCATCTCGGAATACAAAGAAGGTCTTGCTGCCATTAAAGTGTGTAACAGCGGTTCAGCTCCGCTACCTCTGGAGGTTGCCCAAAAGTTTGCGGAAGTGACACAGGGAGAAGGTAATTTAGTTGAGGGATATGGTCTTTCGGAGGCTTCCCCAGTAACACACAGCAATCCTTTAGATCGTCCTACTCGAGAAGGATCCATCGGTATACCATTCCCGGATACGGATTGTATTATCGTAGATCTAGAGACTGGTAATAGGGAACTCGCTGTGGGTGAAATAGGTGAGTTATGCATCAAAGGTCCGCAAGTGATGAAAGGATATTGGAATAAGCCAGAAGAGACTGCGGAAACAATGCGTAACGGCTGGTTGCACACCGGGGATATTGCCAGAATGGATGAAGATGGTTTCTTTTATATTATTGATCGTAAAAAAGATATTATTATTGCAGGCGGCTACAATGTTTATCCGCGTGATATTGAAGAAGTCCTTTATGAACACCCCAAAGTAAAAGAAGTCGTTGTCGCAGGAGTACCGCATAGTTATCGAGGAGAAACGACTAAAGCCTATATTGTCCTAAAGTCAAATACGGAAGCGACGGGAGAGGAGTTTATCTCTTTCTGCAGAACAAAAATGGCCGCCTATAAAGTGCCGCATCTTGTAGAGTTTAGGAATGAGCTGCCAAGAACTATTGTCGGGAAGGTTCTTCGCCGTCAGTTGGTAGAAGAAGAAAAAGCTAAAATTCAAGCAGCAGCTGCTAATCAGGCGTAAGTTCTAGCAAGGAGGGCGGTAAAATTTTGTTCACACAGCCACTTTGAAGACCAGAAGTGAGAGTCTCAGAATTGATTAAACTCCTGTGACCTGTGCAGTTTATATACTAAATCTTCGAAAACATTATCTTGATGTATTAAATTTATACAAGCATTGCAATCTTCAAAGGACTCTTTGTGATTAAGTTCTTGGAGATTGCAATTTTTATTTATTTATTGATTGTTCATTATTGCCTTAAAAGGCTTTGCGCTAGCCAAACTTCAAAACTGGAATGTTAGAGAAGTGTCGCGTAGAGAAAAACTGTAGATTTTTGGCACAGCTATTGCAATAAAAGAAAATTGCAATCACAAGATGGCTACTCGGCGTGGCTACCACTTAGGCGTTCGACCGGGTAGTCTTTAAGAAATATTTAAAAGAGGTGACAAGGATGACTTTGAAAACGCCGCAAGAATACATTGATGATATTCGTAAAATGAAAATTGACCTTTATATGTTTGGGGATAAGGTAGAAAATTACGTTGATCATCCAATGGTTCGTCCTTCCGTAAACGCTATGGCAATGACCTATAAGTTGGCCATGGAAGCTGAACATGAAGATATTATGACCGCGACATCGAACCTGACAGGACATAAGGTTAACCGTTTCACACATCTTCATCAGAGTACTGAGGACTTGGTAAAAAAGGTCAAGATGCAACGTCTGCTGGGTCAAAAAACAGGTTGTTGCTTCCAACGCTGTGTTGGGATGGACGCATTCAATGCTGTCTATAACACCACGTTTGAGATTGATGCAAAACATGGTACCACATATCATCAACGATTCGTTAAGTTTTTGAAGTATGTACAGGAGAGCGATCTTGCTGTCGATGGATGTATGACAGATTCACGGGGTGATCGATCTAAAAGCCCAGGAGATCAAGCCGATCCGGACGCATATGTTCATATAGTGGATCGAAATGAAAAAGGTATTATCGTCCGGGGATGCAAAATGCATCAGACTGGATTGCTCAACTCTCATGAGATCCTAGTGATGCCTAATAACTCACTTAAGGAGAACGAGAAAGAATGGGCAGTAAGCTTTGCGGTGCCTCTCGAAACCCCAAGAATTGTTTTCGTTTATGGTCGACAATCCTGTGACACCCGAAAATTAGAGAGCGGCAGTATAGATGTAGGGAATCAGTATTTCGGCGGTCAAGAGGTTATGGCAATATTCAATGATGTATTCGTGCCGTGGGATCGTGTTTTTATGGATGGCGAAACTGATTTTTCAACCATGCTGGTAGAGAGATTTGCTTCCTATCATCGACAGAGTTATGGAGGGTGCAAGGTCGGGGTTGGTGATGCACTAATCGGGGCAACTCAGGCCATGGCAGAGTACAATGGCGTTTCTCGGGCTTCCCATGTAAAGGACAAGATTGTGGAGATGTGCCACCTTAACGAGACCTTATATTCTTGCGGAATTGCCTGTTCCACAGAGGGCCGTAAAACGGCATCTGGCAATTATCTCGTTGATATTTTGTTAGCTAATATCTGCAAACAAAATGTCACTCGTTTTCCCTATGAAATAGCTCGCTTAGCGCAAGATGTTGCAGGAGGAGCATTCGTTACAATGCCATCAGAAAAAGACTTCGCTCACGTGGAGGTAGGGCCATTAATTAAAAAGTATTTTATCGGCAAGTCGGACATCTCAGCAGAAAGTCGTCAGCGGATGCTCCGGTTGATAGAAAACCTAACGATGGGGACAGCTGCTGTAGGCTACCTGACAGAATCTATGCATGGAGCAGGTTCTCCCCAAGCCCAACGCATTATGATCAGTCGTTTGATCAATCTCGCGCACCGCAAAAACTTAGCGGAGAAGCTTGCTGGTGTTCAGGAAAATATAGACGTGGATTGGCAGTAATCCGTTATCTTTGGAACGGTATTCCTATTGAACCTTGCTTTTGGCTGATGCTATCCTGTAGGACTTAAATTATGGAGTTAAGTATTAAATATCAAACATATGGTTACTGTTGAAAGGAGCTTAAATGGTGAGAGATGTTGTTATCGTAAGTGCCGCCAGGACCGCAGTCGGTGATTTTCAAGGGTCGTTGGAAAGCTTAAAAGCACATGATTTAGGTGTAATCGCCCTTAAAGGAGCAATGGATAAGGCTGGTATATCCCCAAATATTCTTGAAGAAGTAATGGTGGGGCAATGCAATCAAGCCGGTTCTCCTGGAAACTCAGCCCGCTGGGTGACGCTAAAATCAGGATGCCCGGTTGAAACCATATCCACAACTATTCATCAACAATGTCCATCTTCTATGCGAGCAGCAGATATTCTTTCTCAGGAGATAATGTTAGGAAGAGTCGATGTAGTTGCGGCGGTAGGGGAGGAAAGCATGAGTAATGCCCCCTACTTGCTTATGCAAGCCCGGAAAGGCTATCGGCTGAATGATGGGGAAAAAATTCAGGACAGCTTAATGATTGGTGGCTTGGTTTGCGCCTTTGAAGGCTACCATATGGGAGTTACTGCTGAGAATATCGCAGAAATATACGGAATTACTCGCGCACAACAGGACGAATATTCATTACTTAGTCATCAAAGAGCATGTAAAGCTATCAAAGATGGTTTGTTTAAGAATGAAATAATTCCAATTGAAATCAAAACGAGAACAGGAATTAACGTATTTGATACTGATGAACATGCTAATCCAAATGCTTCACTGGAGTTAGCAGCTAAGGCAAAACCAGTATTTAAAAAAGAAGGTACAGTCACTGCTTTTAATGCTTCAGGATTAAACGATGGTGCTGCGGCAATGATTATGATGTCCGCTGAAAAGGCAAAGGAATTGGGATTAAAACCTTTGGCCCGAGTTGTTTCCTCAGCTTCTGGCGCTGTTGAGCCCAAAATCATGGGGATGGGTGTAGTACCAGCAGTCGAAAGAGCTTTGAAATTTGCAGGTCTTAAGTTAAATGATATTGATTACTGGGAGATTAATGAAGCTTTTGCAGCCCAATTCTTAGGCTGTCAAAAGGAACTTAATATTCCTTTGGATCGTGTTAATGCAGTTGGATCGGGTATATCTTTGGGTCATGCAGTTGGAATGACAGGTGTGCGCATTATTATGGCAGCAATGAATGAGTTGAATCGGCGGGGCGGACGTTATGCCTGCGCAACTATGTGTGCCAGCGGTGGGCCGGGGTGTGCTTTCATTATCGAACGGATATCTTGATTTATTACTACAGTGCTTGTAACTTCAAGTAGATTAAGCAACAACATCTATTCAGGGGTTTTTTGGCAGAAAATAGCCGCGATTTCAATCGTGGCTATTTCTTATAAACCTCCACAGATCCTCAAGGCCTACCAACTACATTCATTATTGCTTAGTCTCGAGTAGTACATAAAAGTCAACATTGATTGAAACCTGGTGTACGATATTAAAACATACTGATTACTATTGTATGATTTCATGGATTATGAAGGACAAGTTTCTTGAGATAATGGCCGTTCCCGAGAGCTGTTGCGGACTCGCCTGAGGAGAGTTTATAGGGCTATTAATTAGAGTGTTTGAAGTGAACATTGTGAGTATCCGCTTGAGATGGTTTTGCTTAGTAATTTGTTGGCATGGAAATTGCTTATAGTAATAGCAAAGGCTCGAAATTAAGCGGGGAGGAATATGAAGAAATCTAGTATGGAGTTTGATTTGCATACGCATTCCAGTCAGGGCTCGGCCTGCAGCCGTATGAACATTTGGGACTTAATTCACGCAGCGTGTCAGAAAGGTTTAGATGGTGTCTGCATCACCGATCATGATTATTGTTGGGATCCAAGGGAGTTGGCCAAACTGCACAAGGAAAGCGGTCTTCAAGTCTATGGTGGAATTGAATTAAGCACATCTGTTGGAGAAATATTGGTATATGGTGTTCATCAATCCTTGTTACACCTTAGGGCTGACTTGCCTAAATTAGCACAATTCGTACGGGAATCGAAGGGGGTGATGGTCGCTGCGCATCCTTTTCGAACTGATTTTGCCTTATCCCCATTCTCGAGGGAAGAACGTGGTTTGGAACCGATTGAAGTGGAGGTGATGTGCAGGAGATCAATATTTGACTTTGTAGACACCTTGGAGGTCTATAATGGCCGAAGCTGTCAGGAGGAAATAAATGCGGCGCGTAAGGCCACAAAAATTTTAGGTAAAAAAGGAACCGGGGGGAGCGACGCCCACAGTATACTCAGTGTTGGCTCTTGTGTAACCGTATTTGATGCCCCAGTTGAGAATGAGGCACACCTGGTAGATCAATTGCTAAATGGATGTATTCAGGCAAAAAAGAAGGAGGTATCACGGAATGTGTTGGGTATGTGATAAATATAGTAACGGCGAAAAATGGTATCTCAACCCGGAAAACTATGCAAGACGTTTATATAAAGTGCGCAAAGAGGGCAAAGAAGCGGCTGGTGCTGATGCAGACCCACAGGCAGCCGGGATGGGTGCCGGCGTGGTGGCAGAGTTAGTTAAAGCTAGAATCAGCGGGGATCAAGAATGGGAGGACGAAATTAAACGCGAAGCCTTGGAACATGCCTATCAAACACATTTTGGACAGGTAGTCACCCTTGACGAATATCTTCAGATTCTGGATATTGCATATCCCTTGGCTAAAATGACCTGCGGATGTCGTCGAGTGCAAAGGGGTATGCCTGATGAGGAAAACTTCACGTGTATGGGCATTGGACCTGGAATGTATAAGTGGGAACGTTGGCCTGAGACGTATCATGGCGGGGTAGAATTCGTTACCCCGGAGGAAGCAAAAGAATGGGCAATGATGAACCACAAGGAAGGAAGAGTTCAGACGGTTGACGTATTCGGCACGCCCTACATTGGGGGACTCTGCCAATGCGAGTATCCTGGGTGTGTTGCGGTGCGTAACAGGATCGATTATGACTTTAAATTTCTGCTTAAGGGCCACACAGTGGCTAAAGTAGATCGAGAGAAATGCACAGGGTGTAAAAGTTGCTTGGGCCGTTGTCAGTTTAAAGCTCTAAATCTTGAGGTTTACACGAGCAAAGCTTATATAGACTTAGATCAATGTTTTGGGTGCGGACTCTGTGTAACTGCCTGCCCAAGTGGCGCTATCGAATTAATTGACAGGCAAAGTTTGCCCGGATTAGCCGAAAACTGGTAAAAGGAGGAGAACCTAATGATTGCTCAAATTGGCATTGACTATAACTTATGCAAAGATCCCTTAAACTGTCGCAAGTGTTTGAGTGTATGTCCATCGGTAGTTTTCGTGTGCGGTCCGACGAAAGTCTGGAAAGGACGAGAGAGTGATCCCAGTGAATATCGAATCGTTGGACGCTATTTCGACAAGTGTTCCGGTTGCGGTGATTGTGTCAAGGTTTGTCCTATTGATGCTATACAACTAAATTTTGTCCCCCGTGATCAGTTAGCCCAGAAATATAAGGAGGAAAGGGCAGCTCAATTAAAACAACGTAATTCTTAACTTATTCGGGAATAATTGAACATTTTAAAAACAAAGGGGAGTTAAGTATGGCTTTGGATTTTAAGGTTTTGCAAAAAGTCAAAGGCAACCCCAGTGCAGAGGCAGCACCTGGGCGCAGGCTAAAGATAAACCCCGGTCAGGATTATGTCTATGATCTGCCTAAGGAGCTAATTTATGCTGTGAACAAGGAATTCCCAATTGAAAGTCTGTTTAGCTCAGACGAAGTAACCAGCGAGGAATTTCTGGTAAAACAGGGGAAAGCTTTTATGAACCTTGTAATAAGAAACGCTGATTCCGACGCCTACCGAGATAGGACGGCCGATATGATTGAACGTGTAGCTCAGCAAACTGGGATTCGTTTTCCCCATGTCTTTGAACGATATGTTGAACTTGCCATTTTAGCTTTACGTCCACGAGATGCCTGGACGGTCACAGAAGCAACCACAAGGGTCTTGAAAGTGCGCAGTTTTAACTGCAGCCTAGGCAAGAAGTTCGCTGAAAAAGGGATAAACAACTGCCAGACCTTCTGCTTGGCAGCTTGTCAAGTGGCAGCAGAACAAGCTGGAACTCCCGTGCAAATGACTTGTAAAAATGAGGCAGAGGGCAGCGGGCTATGTGAACTTACCTTTCAAAAGGTGTAAGGAGGTTAATCGTGCATATTGGACATAACGAGGATGACCTCGATCATGAGAGCTTAGCTATGCGTCATTTAGGTGAGGGTATTTGCAAGGAACGTGCTGGCCATCTTTATGAAGCTTTAAATGAATATATGGTGGCAAATGCGCTTGATCCAGATTTAGAAATAATACAGATCAAACTGGGCGAACTTAAGAAGAAAATGGGTCTTTAAAAAGTGGCAATTACCTATGGCAAAAAGGAAGGAGGGCGGAGAATATAATAATTGGCAAAGAGTTAATTGGCCTTGAGAGCAAGTTGCTCCCATTGAAAATTAAACTTGAAGATGTGCGTAGGTTCGCAGAAGCCATTGGGATTCGGTTCAATGACCGAGTGCCAGCAACTTTTGTGGGAACATTAGTTCAGGCAAACATTCCCGGAGTAGAATTGCCGGCACCTGGCATGATTCACGGAGAACAGAATATAACATATTATCGTCCGCTCTGTGTGGGGGATAGTCTTAATTATAAGAAGTGCGTCAAAGATGTTTATGAACGCAGTGGCAAGCTAGGGAAGAGGATGTTTGTAGTGCTCGAAACTACTGGTTATGATTTGGCAGGAGAATTGGTATTTGCCAGTAGTTCTGTCTTGATTGCACCTTCTAAGGAGGAAGGCGAATGAAAAGCCTATTAGATTATCAGGTTTCAGAACCTCTTCCTATCCGAGAATGGGTTCCCAGTGACTTGCAAGTACGTCAATACGCGGAGGCTACAGGGGATTTTAATCCGATTCATTTAGATGATGATTATGCCCGCCAAGCCGGTTTGGAGGGGGCGATAGTGCACGGCATGTTAACAATGGCCCAAATAGGTACAATGCTTACAGATTGGATCGGTGAAGAAGGGACGATCAGTAAATTCAATGTGCGGTTTGAGCAAATAGTCCGACCGAATGATAAGATAACCTGCTCTGGTTCTATTAAAGCGCGATCGAAAAACACCTTAGTTTGTATTTTAGAAGCCTCTAACGACAAGAAGGAGAGAGTTTTATCCGGCTTGGCATACGTCACGCTTAAAAGCTAAATCACTGTTAACGAGTCTTTTTTGATACTAGTCAGAAAGTATAACTTCGGTTACATACTTTCTGGAAGCATAAGTGCAACTAAGGCTTCCGCCGGCACCTGAAGGCTTGGCGCAAGCCAAGTTTTCTTTATCTGTCATATATGCAGGGTGGACCTGTTTAAACTAAACATTGTTGTGCGTTTTAGTATACAACGGTTTGCACGAATGCCCATAGAAACACAAAAAGGCCTAAACAAGGTCTTTTTGTGTTTCTATGGGCATCAAATTATATCAAGAATATTTGAACTATTTAATGATTTATCCTTTACTTCAATTAACCAGCTTCTATATAATGGTGATAAAAAGCAAAGAGAATGGGGGAAAAGCATGAGTGTCGGAGTCCATGCTGTCACAACCAGCGATTTTCCACAATGGGACAGAGAACTATTGTTTCATATATTGGATAATATTCATGACGTAGTGCTTGTTATTGATTCCGATACGACGATTGTTTATGCAAACGAGGCTTATGCTAAAATTCTTGGAGTGCCTGTGGCTAAAGTATTAGGGCGAAGATTAGACAAGATTGAGCCAAAAGCAGCGGCGATTGAAATATTGCGAACGGGTAAGCCAACCAGCGGTGCAGACTATTTGGATTCTTTAGGGATCGATGTGGTAGGGAGCTCCTTTCCTTTATATAATGGCGACAGTATTATTGGCTGTGTTTCTACATTCAAAAACATAACCGAAGTGGTTGAATTAAACCGTGAGTTGCAACAAACCAAGGGACTGGCGGACTATTTAAAAGAGCAGCTAGAACAATGGGAGCAACTGCCGCTTTCTTTCAAGGAATATGTAGGACAAAACAGGAACGTTAAAGAGACATTGGTGTTGGCTGCCAAGGTAGCGCGCACGGATAGTACAGTTTTAATCCGGGGTGAAAGCGGTGTAGGCAAGGAAGTATTGGCAAGAGCAGTACATAACAGCAGCCGTCGTAAAGATATGCCTCTGATTAAGGTAAATTGTGCAGCTATACCCGAGGACTTAATTGAGAGCGAACTCTTCGGATATGAAGACGGTGCTTTTACGGGCGCTAAAAAGGGAGGGAAGCTCGGGAAATTTGAGTTGGCTCACAGCGGCACAATTTTCTTGGACGAAATTGGGGATATGAGCTATACCATGCAAGCAAAACTACTGCGAGTGTTACAAGAAAAAGAGTTTGAACGAGTAGGGGGAACTAAACCGATAAAAGTCAATATTCGGGTGATCGCGGCCACAAACCGAGATTTAGAAAGTATGATCAAACAAGGCGCTTTCCGACGTGACTTATATTACCGCTTAAATATCGTTCCTCTTAATTTAACTCCGCTGCGTGAGCGTAAAGATGACATTCTAGCTCTGGCTAAAACCTTCCTTGGTCAGTTTGCTAAAGAAGTTGGTCATGAGCTGATATTGTCTCCCCAAGTCGTAGGTTTTTTTCAGGATTACGACTGGCCCGGTAACATTAGGGAATTGCAAAATGTATTAGAACACGCAAGTATCGTGTGTAATGGTATGATTATCGAAATGTATCATTTGCCTGCTCAATTAATACCGTCTACTTTCGATCAATATGATAAGACGAAGGACTCTTCTTCTGTAAAAGAGATTATTGCATCCGTGGAAAGGGAACTTATTTTATCGGCTTTAGTCACCCATAAGAATAATCGTACAAAGGCGATGGAGGCATTAGGCTTTTCCAGGAGAGTATTTTACGATAAGTTACGACGGTATGGTATAAAGTAATTCGTTCAGCAAAGGGTAGAAGGGCTTAGGGCATGTGCGTTTTACGCACTATATTATAGTTAAGGAATTATGCTTTGTATCTAATTCCATACGGATTAAGTAACCTCCAACGGGCGGATCTGCCTGTTGGGAGTTTTTTTTTAGGAAATTATCGCTACCTCTAGCAGTCACGCCCCTTTGTCATCACCCATACATCTAAACAGGCATGCTTTTTGCAAAGATTACTAGTGGGTATATTCAGAAAATTTAAAATCAATATATTTAAGAACAAAATTAGGGGGTTGTTCAAATGGCTTATGAAACAATAATTGTGGAAATAGAAGAGGGAATCGCAGTACTTACTCTTAATCGCCCCACGGTACTCAATGCTCTAAACAATCAGGTCTTTTACGAGTTGGCTGAAGCTGCTTCAACTATAGCTGCTGATCCGTCTGTGCGTGTCATGATCATCACAGGTGGGGATAAGGTATTTGCTGCAGGAGCGGATATCGGTCAGATGGCTTCTGCATCCGCTGTGGATGTGACAACAAGCGATAACCCCTCGCATCGAGCATTTCACTTAATTGAAAATATGCCTAAGCCAGTCATCGCGGCGGTCGCTGGTTATGCTTTAGGTGGCGGGTGTGAACTTTCATTGGTTGCGGATGTGCGAATCGCTGCCGACAATGCTCTGTTTGGCTTACCCGAAATAAAACTGGGTATTTTGCCAGGGGGCGGCGGAACACAGCGTTTACCTCGTCTAATCGGTGCTGGCAAGGCGAAAGAACTAATATTTGGCGGGGATTTTATTAAGGCAGATGAGGCCTTGAGCATAGGTCTTGTTAATAAAGTAGTGCCTGCAGATCAGTTATTCACTGAGGCTAAGAAAATGGCAACACGTTTTGCTGAACGAGGTGCTGTGGCTTTACGTCTGGCTAAATCATGCGTGAATGAAGGGCTTAAAATGGACTTGGAGGCAGGTTTGCAGTACGAGCATAAATGTTTCAGTCTTCTTTTTTCGACTGAGGATCAAAAAGAAGGCATGAGAGCCTTTTTGGAAAAAAGACCTGCAAGATTTCAGGGGCGTTAGGGTTAAGATCATGTAAGAATATCTGACAAACGAGGGTAAGCATCGACGGATTGGATGATTAAACTATGAACTGAAAGGGGTTTGACTATGAGAACAAGAGCTCAGTATATTGAGGGATTAGGCAAAATGAACAACAACCTCTATTGCAATGGACAGAAAATGGATAGGTTGGATGAGCGTCAAGAAGGGACAATCAATGTCATGGGCTTGACCTTTGACGCGGCCTGGGATCCCGCCAGCAAGGATCTTTGTACAGCAACGTCCCACATTACAGGAGAAATCATTAATCGCTTTAACCACATTCACCAGAGTGTAGAAGATTTACATAAAAAGCAAGACATGACTCGATTTATGTGCAATAAGGTTGGTCAGTGCATTCAACGGTGTATGGGTATAGATGCCGCCAACGCTATCAATGCCGTTTCTTTTGAAGCTCAGAAGTCCCCTAAGGCTAAAACTGCCTATCATGACAACTGGCTTAAGTGGCTGGAGCGGTTTCAAAGAGAAGATCTTGTAGCAAGTTGCGCTCAGACCGATGTCAAGGGTGAACGTCTGAAGCGGCCAGCCGAACAAGAGGATCCTGACATGTATGTCCACGTTGTAGAAGAGCGAAGTGACGGCATTATAGTCCGTGGTTCCAAGGTCCATATTTCTGAAGCTTCGATATCCGATGAAATATTGGTAGTGCCTAACCGGGCCCTTAAAAAAGGGGAAGAGGCTTATGCTTTGGCCTTTGCTGTCCCTTCGGATTATGAAGGCATTAAGCAGGTTGTCCATATTCACAATACTCGCAAGCGCGAGCATTATCAAAGGGGAATTGAATATGGCTATACGGATTCTTATATCATATTCGAAGACTGTTTCATTCCCTGGGAACGCGTATTCCTATGCGGAGAAACCCAGCATGGGGGGATCGCCGCCCTATTGTTTGCTTTGTTCCACCGCCATTCATATTCTGGATGCAAGCCAGCAATGCTTGATTATGTCATTGGTCTGAGCGGTTTGGCGGCTGAAATAAATGGAATTGAGAGCACCCCCCATGTGCGTGAGATGCTGTCCAAGCTGATCATGACAGGTGAACTGGGATATGCAGCAGGTTATACGGCATCTGATTTTGGCAAGCCAGAGGTTTATATCCCAGGAGTAGGAGTCATGAAGTATGGTCCAGGCAGCTATATCCCAAACTCAATCTATGCCAACGTTGGAAGGTGTCTAACTGGGGAAGCCGTCTTCCATGAGCAAGAGATTCTCTGCAACATAGCAGGGGGTATGCCTGCAACGTTTCCTTATGAAAAGGACCTTGCAAATCCAGAAACTAAACATTTGCTGGAAAAGTATCTTAACCGAAACCCGAAGATTCCCATCGAGGATCAAATCAAGTTCTGGTTGAACTTTGCTGATTTTGGTCTCTCCAGTTTTTCGGGACCAACACAATACGGTGCCTACCATGGCGGGGGATCACCGATTATGGAGCAGATTGCGATAACTTCCCAGTACGACTTAGAGTCTAAAAAAGACATTGTCCGCGCTATTGCCGGGATGTCACCTAGGTCTAAGAAAAAATAGAGAAGAATATTGGTACTCAAGGATAGTTTAGATGACTTAAAAGAAAATAAGAAATTGACTCGATTATTACCTTGATATGACCAGATCTGTAGTATTTAAGTCGCTATAACTTTTAAAGTCTTAGGAGAGAGGATGATTATCCATGGCAAGTAAATATATATTTAGCAATCGTGACCACAAGTTTATTATAAAAGAGTGGCTGGACGGAAGAAAAATTCTTAGCTTAAAACGCTTTCAGGACTATTTAAGCATAGAGGATGTTGATGGAATTCTTGATCAGTCCTTAAAAGTATGCAGAGAGGTTGTCGCTCCCACGAATGATGACGGTGACACAATCGGAGCGATCTTTAAAGATGGAAAGGTTACAGTTCCGCCCTCATTTCATAAAGCATTCAAATTCATTCAAGAAAATGGGTGGGGAGCCAGCAACAGTGATGTAGATGGAGAAGGCGCCCTTCCGGAGATCCTTAATCAAGCTGTACGTGAGTTTATTATTGGTGCAAACCCATCTTTGTCTCCCTATGTTGGGCTGTGCGGGGGTATAGCATCTGTAATCAAAGCCTTCGGGTCTCCGGAACAGATCGCTCTTTTTACTCCGAAAATGTTCGAGGGAGTTTGGGAAGGAACAATGTGCCTAACTGAACCAGGCGGCGGTTCTGATGTTGGGGATATGACAACCAAGGCTTATGTTACAGACAACCCCTTAATTTATAAGTTGAAAGGTACTAAGTGTTTTATCACCGGAGGGGATCACGATCTTACAGATAACATCATTCATCTGGTACTGGCTCGAGTGGCTGGCGCCGCTCCCGGCACCAAAGGTTTATCTTTATTCATTGTGCCAAAGATCTGGGTTAATGAAGACGGCAGTTTGGGAGAATCCAATGATGTTGCTACGGTTGGGATTGAACATAAAATGGGTCTCAAGGGTTCGTCTACAGCAGTGCTTAGTTTCGGAGATGAAGGGCAATGTCGCGGTATCCTGTTAGGAAGCGCCCCGGATGAAAAAGGGTTTGGACAGGGTATGGCCCAAATGTTTATGATGATCAACGGTTCACGCTTGGATACAGGGCACAGTGCCCTTGCAGTGGCGACAGTAGCCTATAATAATGCAGTTCACTATGCTAGAGAACGTATTCAGGGTCGACCTATTCACAATCCCAAAGGAGACAGGGTTCCCATTATTCAGCATGAGGATATAAGGCGTATGCTCCTTACCCAAAAAGCGACTCTAGAGGCAATGAGAGCTATGATCTTTAAGGGCTACTATTATCAGGATTTAATCGTATTTGGGGATGATCCTGCCGATGTCAATAAAGCTAAACGTTCCATTGAAGTTATCACTCCTTTAGTAAAAGCGTATTGCTCTGACCAAGGGTGGTTAATGATTACTGAAGCCATTCAAGTTTTTGGCGGATATGGCTTTACCGAGGAATACCCAGTGGCGCGCCAAGCTAGGGACGTTAAGATTTACTCTATCTGGGAGGGGACCAATTTCATACAGTCAATGGACTTAGTCGGTCGTAAATGGAATCTGGATAAAGGGAATATCTTTAAAGAATGGCTAATGGAGATTGCAACATTTGTCCAGGCGAACCAGAATCACGACACTTTTGCCCGGGAGTTTGAGGTTCTCGGTAAAGCATTGTTAGCCTATCAGGAACTTCTGGGCACGGTTTTAGGTTACTTTAAAGAAAATATCCGACTCGTTCCTTTATACAGTACAAGAATTTTGCGTATTACAGCTGAACTTTATGGGGGCTATTTACTAATTCAACAAGCTATAGTTGCCCTAGAAAAATTGAAACAAGGGGATGATGAAAAAGATTTCTATAATGGGAAAATCCAGACTGCTAAGTTTTATCTACTAAATATTGTGCCTGATATAATGGCAACAGTGAAGGTTATTAAGGAAGGGGATACTTCCGCCATTGATATTCCAGAAGGAGCTTTCTAAGGTTTCGTTAAGTCGGTTCTCTTATGCTTGGCATGAAGTTATTTCATTACGTTTTGTGCCTTGAGCGAGTGAAAGGAATTGATATAAAAATGAAAATCGAGGACGTAAAGAAGATTGGGGTCGTTGGAGCAGGTATCATGGGGCATCAAATTGCCTTGAGCGCAGCTTTGGCCGGCTATAAGGTTAGTTGTACAGATATTAATCCGGAAATGCTGGGCAAGGCTGAGGAATTTGCCCGCACATATTTCCCGGAGAGAGTTGCTAAAGGAAAATTAACTCAACAACAGGTTGATCTCGCTATGGCGAATATTTCATTTACTCAATCCCTTGAAGAGGCCATTGGAGATGCAGATTTTGTCATCGAGGCTGCTGTTGAAAAGATTAACGTAAAACGCGATCTCTTTGCCAACCTGGACGAGATAGCTCCGCCTCACGCGATTTTAGCCACCAATAGTTCCTTTATTGTCAGTTCGAAAATTGCAGATGCTACGAATCGCCCTGATAAAGTCTGCAATATGCATTTTTTTAATCCTGCCCTGATCATGAAACTAGTTGAGGTCGTTCAAGGACCGCATACGTCCACAGAAACTGCCCAAATAACCATGGAACTTTGCGAAAAAATGGGCAAAAACGGTGTTTGGCTGAAGAAGGAGATTTATGGCTTCTTAGTTAATCGCATCCTCGTCGCTCTTCATCATGAAGCCCAGTTTCTTGCGGAGATGGGGATAGCAACTCCCGAAGAGATTGACTTGGCAGTAACCAATGCTCTAGGGCATCCCATCGGGCCCTTCCGTTTAATAGATCTTACAGGTATAGATCTGGCCTATTATGTCACTATGGAACATTATCAAGAAACTGGCGACCCCAAAGATAAGCCTTCCCCATTAATTGTGGAGAAATTTGCCAAGGGAGAATGGGGTAGGAAAACGAAGAAAGGTTTTTATTCCTATGAATAATGACTAATAATCCAATTGCTTAAAAAGGGAGGGTAGTTTCAATGCTTAAGGAAGCGGTATCTCTAGTTAGAGTAACGGATGTTTATGAGTCTCTTCAGAAGTGCTTAAGCCTATGTGATGGATTTGCAGGGCTTGCGACAAATGACAAAATCCTAATTAAACCAAACGTTGTATGTTGGGAATACAAATTACCATTTCCGCCTTATGGTGTCATTACCACCAGTTTAGTGATGGAGGCCTTGGTACGCATCTTAGCGGAACACGGCTTTAGTGATTTGACAATTGGCGAAGGTGCTCTGCAATCCCTGATTCCTGATATAAATGTTGTTTATGAAACTTTAGGATATAAGAAATTACAGGAGCGTTATGGAGTTAAGCTTGTGGATTTTAACCAAGGAGAGTTTAGTTCAACAGATTATGGAGATGGCTTTCAAATTGATCTTGCCAAACAAGCGTTGGAAGCAGACAAAATTATCAATGTTCCGGTCTTAAAAACCCATAATCAGGCTAAAGTGTCCTTAGGCATTAAAAACCTCAAAGGATGCTTGAATAAAAAATCCAAACAGGCTTGTCATGGTGTGGGGGATAAGGAGCTGAGCCAAATGTTCCCCCGTATTATTGAAAAGTTACCAGTGGCGTTGACCATTATCGATGGCCTTTATACCTTGGAGAAAGGTCCCGGGCCTACTGGAAGAGCATTTCGCAAGGATGTACTGATAGCGTCGCGTGATTCTTTTGCCTGCGACCTTGTGGGGTCAGCCATCTTAGGCTATCAAGGGAAGGAGGTGGAACATCTAACTAATTATGCTAAGCGTCACGGATACAGCATGGATTTGGCAGATTACGAGGTCAAAGGGGAAAAGGTTACAGATCTTCAGGAATTTGTTGACTATGATTGGGAATGGTCGGAAGCAGATACTGGTCCGGCAGGGTTCGAAAAGCGGGGAATTACGGGACTTGCAATCCGAAAATATGACAGTAGTCTATGTACGGGCTGTTCTGTTGTGTACAATCCCATGTTAATTCTTTTCTCTTCAGCCTTTAAGGGAGAGCCCTTTCCAAATGTAGAGGTCGTCAGTGGCAAGCAGAGGCTAGCCGCCGAGGGTTTTGACAAGACCGTCCTCTTTGGAAAATGTGCTTGTCACTTGAATAAGAATAATCCCAATATCAAAAAGGCAATCCCAATCTGGGGATGTCCGCCCGATCTGGAAAAGTTCATAGCGGCGTTAGCCGAAGAGGGAATTAAGTGTAACTATAAGGAGTATTTGGGCTTCCTTGACTATTTAGTTGGTCGCTATAAGGAAGAAGAGGGTTTCAGGTTAAAGGATTGGTCGATTGAATAGCTTTTAATTGTTGCGCCAAGGCGCCATCAGCGAAGAAATGAGAGGAGGATATAAATGCAGATTCATAAAGTAGCGGTATTGGGGTCAGGCGTGATGGGGAGTACCATTGCAGCCCATTTGGCCAATGCCGGAATCCCGAGCCTGTTGTTGGATATTGTCCCTTCCATGCTCTCAGCAAAAGAGGAAGCAGCAGGATTGACCCTAGAGGACCGTAAGGTTCGAAATAGCATTGCTGAAGCTAATAAGAGTAAATTGGTTAAAATGAATCCCGCCCCCTTTTTAGTCCCGGAGTTTGCGGAACGAATTGAGGCAGGAAACTTAAGTGATGATTTGGGGCGTTTAAGTGAAGTAGACTGGGTAATTGAGGTTGTAGTAGAGCGCCTCGATATCAAAGTAGACCTTTTTAAAAAGATCGCTGCCAATGTCCGTCCGGGGACAATTGTCAGCTCAAATACGTCGGGTATTTCTTTGAAAGCTATGGTGGAGGGGCTTCCAGAAGAATTCACTAGATATTTCCTGGGAACGCACTTTTTTAACCCCCCTCGCTATATGAAACTCTTGGAAATAATTTCTGGGCCTAATACCGATCCGGGGGTCATCACATTCCTAAGCGAATTCGGAGAGCGGGTCTTGGGTAAAGGAGTTGTCATGGCCAAAGATACTCCTAATTTTATTGCCAATCGGATTGGTGCAGTCGGCTCTCCAGTAATACTTAAGGAAATGCTTCGAACAGGTCTGACTGTAGAAGAAGTTGATGCTTTGACCGGACCTGTTATGGGTCGTCCGAAGAGTGCATCGTTTCGAACGATAGACCTCGTCGGATTGGATACTTTTATCCATTCCAACAATAACGTCGCCGAAGGCGTACCGTCAGAAAAAGATGATTTTATATTGCCGGATTTTATCCAAACCATGCTAAAAAATGGTTGGTTGGGTGATAAAACCAAACAGGGCTTTTACAAAAAGTCTAAAGGCCCTAAAGGCAAAGTCATTGAAGTACTAGACATTCAAACCATGACATATGGCCCACAGAAACCTGTGAAATTTGCTTCTTTAGAAAAGGCAAAACAGGCAAAAGGTTTGCCGGAAAAACTTTGTACCTTAGTGAACGGTGATGATATTGGCTCAGAGTTTGCTTGGAATGTTTTGAAGGCATCCTTACTATATGCTGCAACGATCGTTAAGGATATTGCGGATGACATCACAGCAATCGATCAAGCAATGCGTTGGGGATACAACTGGGAACTGGGTCCCTTTGAGTTGTGGGATGCCTTGGGAGTCAAGGCAACTGCGGACCGTATCCTTGCCGAAGGTGGCACGATTCCCACACTTGTGGAGGAAATGCTTTCTAAAGGACATACGAGTTTCTATCAGAAGACAGAAGATGGACAGACGGCTTATTACGATACCGGAACATATCATGAAAAAACCTTGAGTCCTTACTCCTTTTCATTTAAGCAAGCGCATAAAGCAGGTAAGGTTATATTGGGGAATAATGGAGCAAGCTTGATAGATCTGGGAGACGGTGTGGCTTGCTTAGAATTTCACTCGCCAAACAACTCTATTGGTGAAGATATCGTCACTATGATCCAAAAATCGTTGCAAGAAGTTGAAGATAACTATCTGGGAATGGTTATCGGAAATCAAGGTAAGAATTTCTGCGTGGGTGCAAATCTTATGCTCATTCTCTTGGAAGCTGAAGAACAGAATTGGGATCAGATCGACCTGATGATACGTGCTTTACAAAATCAAACAATGGCTCTGAAATATGCCAAGAAACCTGTGGTTGCAGCTCCTTTCGGGATGACCCTTGGCGGGGGTGCAGAAATTTGCTTGCATACCCACGCTATTCAGGCCTCTTCAGAAACTTACATGGGACTTGTTGAAGTGGGGGTTGGCTTGATTCCTGGCGGCGGAGGAACTAAAGAAATGGCAGTAAGGGCGATGGAAGGAGTTTTGCCGGGTATACAAGTTTCACCGGATTATTTCTTTGGGAAGCGGTTTGAGGCAATTGCCATGGCCCAAGTTTCGACGAGCGCTGAAAAAGCCCGTCAGCTTGGCTTCTTGCGGGATCATGATCGTTACAGCATGAATTCTGAACACGTCATTTTGGACGCTAAGGCCCGAGTTATTGATTTGGCTCGTAATTTTAGGCCTAATCTGCCAACTAAAGTTAAACTTGCAGGTCCAGGTGTTCGTGCAACTTTGGAGTTAGCTTTATATGGAATGCGCCAAGGAAATTATATCTCTGATTATGATCGGTATTTGGGCAATAAGCTGGCCTACGCTATGACCGGTGGAGATCGGCCTGCAGGGATGCTGGCGGATGAGCAATATCTCTTAGATCTTGAACGAGAAGCCTTTATGAGCTTGCTTGGCGAAGCAAAGACCCAGGATCGCATTCGCCATATGCTTGCTAAAGGGAAGCCATTACGGAATTAGGGGGGAAAAAGATGCAACAAGCCTATATTGTGCAGGCCAAACGGACGGCTGTTGGAAAGTCGGGAAAAGGGTCCTTGGCACAGGTCAGACCCGATGATTTAGGCGTATATGTTATTCAGGACATCCTTAAAAATGTACCTGCTCTTGATCCAAAAGATATTGAAGATAGTGTAATAGGTTGTTCTTTTCCTGAAGCAGAACAGGGGATGAACGCGGCCAGGGTCATGGCCTTGCGTGCGGGTCTTCCAATTGATGTTTGCGGTGTGACAGTCAATCGCTTTTGCTCATCCGGTCTGCAGGCCATTTCAATGGCTGCCGATCGAATTCGTTTGGGTGAAGCGGACGTTATGATTGGCGGCGGAATCGAGAGCATGTCTATGGTTCCGATGGGCGGGACTAAACCAGCCCCAAATCCCTATATGATCGTAAATGCACCTGAGGCGTATATTTCAATGGGCATAACTGCTGAAAATGTCGCTAAAAAATATGAAATTACTCGTGAACAACAAGATGAATTTGCAGCCTTAAGCCATAAGAAAGCCTGGGCAGCTCAGAGTAGTGGACGCTTTGATGATGAGATAGTTCCAATTCCCTTGCCGACATGGGGAAAACCGGGTGAAAAATGGTTTGGCAAAGATGAGGGGATTCGTCCAGAGACTACGGCGGAATCTTTGAGCAAGCTGAAGCCTGCTTTCATGACTGGTGGCTCGGTGACGGCGGGAAACTCCTCTCAGACCAGTGATGGTGCAGCAATGGCTCTTATGATGTCGGAGCAAAAGGTCAAGGCTTTAGGGTTGAAACCTCTAGCAGTTTGGCGCGGATTTGCTGTGGCCGGGGTGGAACCGGAACTTATGGGGATTGGACCGATCAAGGCTATTCCTAAAGTTCTTAAGCAGGTAGGTTTGACTCTTGATCAAATCGATTTATTTGAGTTAAATGAGGCATTTGCCTCTCAGTCCTTGGCGATTTTAAAGACGCTGGAGATTGACCCTGCAAAGGTGAACGTTAATGGTGGGGCGATTGCCTTTGGACATCCACTTGGGTGTACGGGCGCTAAGCTTACAGCTACACTTTTAAGTGAGATGACCAAGCGGAAGTTGAAGTATGGTATGGTGACTATGTGCATTGGGGGTGGTATGGGGGCTGCTGGGGTTTACGAGATAGTATAAGTCTTTGGGGTCTTGTGAAAGACAGGGGAAATTGCCCGTTCACCCACGTTCCCGTTCACTGGCTCGCTGGATGCTAAAGGAATTTCGCCAACCTCTGGGTGGCGCGAGATGTGAACCTGGGCGAAATTGCCCTTCAGCATCGGAGCTCGCTTTAACGTGAACTCCCACGAATGGGTTCACTATGCAATTGTCCCCTTTCTTTTTGGTCGACGGGGGTTGGGGCGAAGGGAACGGGGGACGTTGGGGACGGTTCTTGGGTTGGTTTTTGGGGTCTTGTGAAAGACAGGGGAAATTGCCCGTTCACCCACGTTCCCGTTCACTGGCTCGCTGGATGCTGAAGGAATTTCGCCAACCTCTGGGTGGCGCGAGATGTGAACCTGGGCGAAATTGCCCTTCAGCGTCGGCACTCGCTTTAACGTGAACTTCCACGAATGGATTCACTTGGCAATTGTCCCCTTGCTTTCTGGTTGACGGGGGTGGGAACAGGGAGATGGGGGGACTTGGGAACGAACGGGAGGAATTTAAAATAGATTTATAAAGGTGTAAAAAATTTTAATATAAATTATCAGAAAATTCATATTAATAAGTAAAATGCTGTTCTATCATCACTTGGAAAGGGAGTTTCAGCGAGTGGCACAATTTATGTATTGTCAAGTTTAACAAAAGAAATTTGAGGAGGCAGGCTATGGATGAACGTATACGCAAAGATTGGCCTGGTAATTTAGATCCGAACTTGACTTATTTTAAGGGGCAGAAGCCTTTGCACGAGTATTTGAGGGATAATGCTCGTCTAAATCCGGAGAGGATTGCGATTATATGGTATGGGCGGGAGATTACCTATGGGGAGTTAGATGATCTTAGCGAGCGGTTTGCATCCTTTTTATCGAGTTCTGGAGTCAAGAAGGGTGAGCGTGTAGCACTTTTTCTCTCCAATTGTCCACAGTATTTTATTGCTCATTATGGCATCCAGAAAATCGGGGCGGTTGTCAGTCCATGCAGTCCATTGTTTAAGGAGTGGGAACTGGAGTACCAATTAACTGACATGGAAGCTAAGGTTATTGTAGCAGCGGACAGTCTGTACGATGTTGTTGCTAAGGTACAATCTAAAACTAAAATCGAACAGATTATTCTAACGAATTATGGGGAATTTCTGCCGGATGAACCTTCGTTGAATGTCCCAGCCGAGATTTGCAAACCTAAGCCGATCATATCGGATGTTCAAGACATGCTTTCGGTTATTAACGATGTGAAAGGCTCAGTACCCGCTGTGGACGTTAACATGGATGATATTAGTCTAATGGTTTACACTTCTGGTACGACGGGTAAACCAAAGGGGGCTATGCTTTCTTACGGTAATGCTCTCTTTAAAACCGCGGCTGCAACACAAAGCAACCGAATATTGGAGAAGGATATTTTTCTTACTGTGGTACCGCTTTACCACATCGCTGGGATGTTATTGGGGCTTAATTGCCCGATTTATGCTAACGCGAGTATGGTGCTTTTGTATCGGTTTGATCCGATTACCGTTTTGCAAGCCATTGATCAGTATAAATGTACGTGGTGGTATAGCGTTGTTCCTATGAATGTCGCAGTTATGCAGGTACCAAATGCTGGACAATATGATATTTCCTCTTTAAGAACAACTAGAGGTACCAGTTTTGGGATTAACCTGACCCAGGAGATTGCTGAGGCTTGGGCTAAGTTCACGGGAGGCTGCCAGATTTGTGAGGGGGCCTACGGTCTAAGTGAGACTCACACCGCGGACACCTTTATGCCTTCAAATGCTGTTAAGTGGGGAACACAAGGTATTCCTACCTATGAAACAAAGATACGCATTGTTGATCCGGAAACTGGCAAGGAAAAGCCTGTTGGAGAAATGGGAGAAATAGTTATCTCCACTCCAGGTGCTTTCAAAGGTTATTGGAATAAGCCTGAAGAAAGTGCTCAGACTCTGCGTGAGGGATGGATATACACTGGAGATATGGGGCAGCTGGATGCGAAAAATTATTTAATCTTCTGCGGACGATTCAAAGAGATGATTAAGGTTAGCGGGTACAGTGTGTTCCCTGAGGAAGTGGAGGCCATGCTGATGCGGCATGAAGGGATAGCCCAAGCAGCAGTTACAGGTGTACCCGATGCCCAAAAAGGGGAAGTAGTAAAAGCCTATATCGTTCTCAAATCGGGTCAGAGCACTCATATTACTGATCAGAACATTATGGACTGGGCTAAACAAAGAATGGCCCCATACAAGGCCCCGCGCTATGTAGAATTTCGCGAGTCCTTACCAGCCACAGGAGCGGGAAAAGTGTTACGAAGGCTGTTAAAAGAAAAACAGAATTAGAGTTTAGAGATGAAAAAGTTTTTTTCAAACCTTATTCATCGGACTTAAGCTACGATGGGAAAAAGTTGATTGACAAGTCTTATCTGTGTTAGGTGGTTAAGAATAATGCCAAGAAGAAAAGGTGAGGAGATTTAAGAATTAGTTTTATAGGTCATAAGGCGAAGATATTAGAAAAGATCTATTTTCGCTGTTTATGCCTATGATTAAATACCCTAAAAGTAAGAGGAGGAAAAGGGATGACGGAAAACGAGAGAGTATGGTTAAAAAGCTATCCTGGCAATGTAAGGTACCATATTGATTATCCCAATAAGTCACTAGGTCAGATGTTTGACGAGACAGTCTCCAAAATGCCGGATACTCCTGCCATGATCTTTGCAGGTCATACCGTTACTTATAGACAATTTGGTGATCAGGTCAATCGCTTTGCCACTGCTTTAGCTGATCTGGGTGTTACAAAAGGGGAACGTGTGGGGCTGATGGGGCCTAATTGTCCTCAATGGGAAGTCGCTTTCTTTGCTTTGCTCAAATTGGGTGCGATCGTCGTCCAGACAAACCCTATGTATGTTGAACCGGAAATTGCTCATCAGATGAATGATTCAGGGGCAACCACGATCATTGTGTTTGAAATGATGTATCCCCGTGTAAAGAATGTACTCCAGGAGACCCCCCTGCAAAGAGTTATAGTGTTTAATTTTTTGGCACCGGTCAAAGCAGCCCCGGACATGTATTCATACGATGATCTTATCAAATGTGAGCCGGCTCTTCCTGAAGTAGCCATTGATCCTGCAGAAGATTTGGCGGTTTTGCAATATACGGGTGGTACTACGGGTATCTCTAAAGGGGTTATGCTCACTCACAATAATCTTAGTGCTAATACCCAACAAGTTATTGAATGGTCAATTGACATGAAGTATGGAGATGAACGAATTCTCACGATCTTGCCAGTATTTCATGTCTATGGTATGACTGACTGCGTTAATTATGCAGTGGCAGTAGCCGCTACTCAGATAATATTGCCTCGTTTTGACCCCGATCAGGTATTGGAAACGATTCGTGCCTACAAGCCTACTTTGTTTCCTGGGGCACCAACTATGTTTATGGCCTTGAATATGCACCCCCGCATTGCGGAATACCATGAGAGCTTAGCTGAAATAAAAGTTTGCACGAGTGGTTCCGCTCCTTTGCCCTTAGAGGTTGCTCAGAAGTTTGGTATGGTGACGAATGGTAAGGGAAATCTGGTGGAAGGATACGGGCTTTCCGAAGCATCCCCAATAACCCATTGCAATCCGCTTGACCGCCCTACGCGAGCCGGCTCCATTGGATTACCTCTTCCCGACACGGATTATATAATCACTGATCTGGAAACGGGTGATAAGGAACTCCCCATAGGGGAAATAGGAGAATTATGTATTCGTGGTCCGCAAGTAATGAAAGGATACTGGGAAAAACCGCAGGAGACGGCTGAAACCTTGCGTAATGGCTGGCTGCATACTGGCGATATGGCAAGAATGGATGAAGAGGGTTTCTGTTATATTATCGACCGTAAGAAAGATATGATTATTGCAGGGGGGTTCAACGTATATCCCCGTGATATTGAAGAAGTTTTATATAAACATCCTAAAGTTAAAGAAGTAGTTGTGGCAGGAGTGCCTGACGCCTATCGAGGCGAGACGGTAAAAGCATTTATCGTCTTGCAAGCTAATACCGAAGCAACTGAACAAGAATTTATTGATTATTGCCGGAACAAATTAGCCGCTTTTAAGGTCCCGCGTCTTGTTGAGTTTAGAAATGAATTACCTAGGACGATCGTAGGTAAAGTTTTGCGGCGCCAGCTTGTAGAAGAGGAGAAGGCGAAAATTCAAGCCGCTGCGGCCAGCCAAAGCTGAATAGAATAAAAAAAGAGGGGGAACATTTTAGTAAAATGGACCCTGAAAATCAGACATATACTCAAAGCCCTTTGGAGTTGTCATTCCAAAGGGCTTTGAGTATTAAATTATTTTGTTGCCGATTTATTCGTTTTTCTTAAGCAGGAATAGTGAACTCGTTCAGCTAATAGCTGAACATCGAGACTTACGTCACCGAAAGAGAATAAGGAACACCTATTTGAAGTAGGTCTCGGAATTGATAAATAAGGAGCCAAATTAGAAATTTGATGCCAAGCAAAGGGTTTGTGTAAGTTGGCAGGTATAGAACATTTTTCTCTTGTTTACTGTATAATGTAGCTAAAACAGTTGAATCATTGGTGTTCTTATGTTAAGTTAAATTAAACAACTAAATTGTTTAATCTTGAATTAATTTAATAATGTAGGGCAAAGGCGCTCGAAAAAGTTTTGTACTTCCAGACCAGAGGTGCATTCTTTTGAGGGCGCTTTTTTGTTTTATAAATATTAAATTCGCAACGAAGGGTGAGTTATATGCAAAGTTATGGTTTGCCAAAGAAACAGGGACTTTACGATCCAGCATTAGAACATGATGCATGCGGTATGGGATTCGTTGTGAATATCAAGGGTGAAAAGTCTCATGGCATTATAGAAGAAGCTTTAACTGTATTGGAAAACTTAAGTCACAGAGGTGCAAGCGGAGCGGATGAAAATACCGGTGACGGTGCCGGTATACTAATTCAGATTCCGCATGGTTTCTTCAAAAGAGAATGTGATGTTCTGGGTTTTAATTTGCCGGAAAAAGGCAACTATGGCGTAGGCATGATTTTTGCACATAAGTATGATGATTTCAGAAAAATCCAGATGGAAACCTTCGAAAAAATTGCCCGGGAGGAAGGCCAGAAGATCCTTGGCTGGAGGGAAGTTCCTATCGATATGACTACAGTCGGCGAAGGCGCAAAGGCGGTTATGCCCAGATTTATTCAGGTTTTTATCGAAAAGAATACCGGCATATCAGACGAAATGGACTTTGAAAGAAAACTGTATATCATAAGAAAAAAAGCAGAAAAAGTCATGGTCCCGATGTGCGAAGATAAGGGAGGGACATTCTATGTTGCCAGCCTTTCCTCCAAAACTATCGTTTATAAAGGCATGCTTACAGCAGAGCAACTGAGAGATTTCTATCTTGACCTTTCCGACCTTGATTTTGTATCAGCACTCGCTATGGTCCATTCAAGGTTCAGCACCAACACCTTTCCAAGTTGGGAGAGGGCTCATCCTAACAGATACATTGTTCACAATGGCGAGATAAATACGATTAGAGGGAATGTAAATTGGATGAAGGCGAGACAAAAGTGTATCGCTTCGCCCCTGTTTGATGATCTCTCGAAAGTCTACCCTATCGTTGATGAGTCTGGCAGTGATTCTGCGATGTTCGACAACAGCCTGGAATTTCTTCACCTTACCGGCAGGTCGCTTCCCCACTCCGTGATGATGATGATCCCTGAACCTTGGGAAAAGAATGAGCAGATGTCTAAGGACAAAAAGGATTTCTACCAATTCCATGACTTTTTAATGGAGCCTTGGGATGGTCCCGCTGCCATGGGTTTTACAGACGGTGTGGTCATTGGTGGAGTACTGGACAGAAACGGACTCAGACCATCAAGGTATTATGTTACAAAAGATGACAAAGTTGTCCTGGCTTCAGAAGTCGGAGTAATTGATATCAAGCCTGAAAATGTAAAATATAAAGGCAGGCTGGAACCAGGCAAAATGTTGCTTATCGATACCCGAGCGAAGAGGATCATTTCAGATGAAGAAGTAAAGCAAAGTGTAGCGATGATGCATCCTTATGAAGAATGGAACAGCCGCCATATCGTCAAACTAAGTGATCTTTCGGTTGAGAATGCTAAGGAAGAGAAGATAAGGGAAGACCTTATTAAGCAACAGAAAGCCTTTGGCTATACGTTTGAGGACATCACTAAAACTATTCAGCCTATGGCAATAGAGGGTGTAGATCCTATAGGAGCCATGGGTATGGATTCCCCTCTTGCCGTATTATCTGAGAAACCCCAGATGCTGTACCTTTATTTCAAACAGCTCTTTGCTCAGGTTACCAATCCTCCCATTGACGGAATAAGGGAAGACATAGTCACTTCGGGAAGCATGTTGCTTGGAGATACCGGAAATCTTCTGGACCCTGATCAAAGAAACTCAGCGAGCTTGTCCCTTGAGCAACCGATACTAACCAATGAACAGCTTCAAACGATTAAGCAACTAAATGATGGCAGGCTCAAAGCTGCCACCCTTTCCATACTTTATCAAGCCTCAGAAGGGGCAAAATCTATGGAAAGGGCTTTAGATAGAGTTTTCAGAGAAGCGGACAAGGCGATCAATGAAGGAGCTAATATCATTATTCTCTCAGACCGGGGCGCCGATGAGAAGCTGGCAGCAATACCAGCACTTTTGGCATCCTCAGGACTTCACCACCACCTGATCAGAAAAGAAATCCGAACTAATCTGGGAATTGTGCTGGAATCTGCTGAGCCGAGAGAAGTACACCATTTTTGTACGCTGATTGGGTATGGAGTTACGGCAATCAATCCTTATTTGGCTTATGAAACCATTAAAGACCTCGCTGGAAAAGGACTGTTAGAGGGACTGAATTACGAAGAGGCTAAAAAGAATTTCATTAAGGCTTCGGTTAAAGGAGTGCTCAAAGTACTCACTAAAATGGGTATTTCTACCATGAGAAGTTACCACGGAGCTCAAATTTTTGAGGCAGTAGGCCTTAAAAAGGAGCTCATTGATAAGTATTTCACAATGACACCTTCCAGACTGGAAGGAATAGGACTTGAGGAGATCGCTCTAGAAAATCAAATGCGGCATGAAAGCGCCTATGATGAGAATTCACTGTATACGGACTCCCTTGAAATAGGCGGATACTTCCAGTGTAAGGAGGATGGGGAAATCCATCTCTACAATTCTGAAACCATCTACATGCTTCAAAGAGCATGCCGAGAAGGAAATTACCCTCTTTATAAGGATTATTCAAAAAAGATAAACGAAGACGAAATCTACACCTTAAGGAGTCTTCTTGATTTTAAGATTAATGCAGGCGACACCATTCCCATTGAAGAGGTGGAATCAGTTGAGTCAATCGTTAAAAGGTTTAAGACCGGAGCTATGTCCTACGGATCTATTAGCAAGGAGGCCCACGAGTGTCTGGCCATTGCCATGAACAGATTGGGAGGGAAAAGCAACTCGGGTGAAGGCGGCGAGGACAGCGAACGATTCAAGGTTATGGTAAACGGAGACACGAAGAACAGTGCCATTAAGCAGGTGGCTTCAGGACGTTTTGGCGTTACCAGTAACTATTTAGTGAATGCCCAGGAAATTCAAATTAAAATGGCTCAGGGAGCAAAGCCCGGTGAAGGCGGCCAGCTTCCGGGACGAAAGGTTTATCCGGAAATTGCCAGGGTAAGGCATTCAACCCCAGGCGTAAATCTTATTTCTCCTCCGCCGCACCATGATATCTATTCAATCGAAGATTTGGCTGAACTGATTTTTGACCTAAAAAATGCCAATCGGGATGCGCGGATTAACGTCAAGCTCGTTTCAGAAGTTGGAGTAGGGACAATCGCTGCAGGAGTGGCTAAAGGTAAAGCAGACGTTATTCTTATCAGTGGATACGACGGAGGAACTGGTGCTTCCCCAAGAACAAGTATCAGAAATACGGGACTTCCTTGGGAGCTGGGGCTTGCCGAGACTCATCAGACCTTGGTTTTAAACAAGCTGAGAGACAGGGTGGTTGTTGAAACAGATGGCAAGTTGCTGTCAGGCCGGGATGTTGTCATTGCGGCAATGCTAGGAGCTGAGGAATACGGATTTGCGACTACACCGCTAATTGCCCTAGGATGTGTCATGATGAGGGTTTGTAATCTTAACACATGTCCTGTAGGGATAGCGACTCAAGATGAAAATCTAAGGAAAAACTTCACAGGAAAGCCTGAACATGTTGAGAACTTCATGAAATTTATCGCTCAAGAAATGCGCGAAATCATGGCTAAACTCGGCTTTAGGACAATCAATGAAATGGTTGGACGTTCGGATCGTCTTAAAACCAAAGAGAAAGTTAAGCACTGGAAGGCGGCGCACTTAGATCTGTCCCCAATTCTATATCAACCGTACGCCGGTGCCGATGTCAGCCGATTCAACACTCAGTCTCAGAACCATATGCTGGAAGAATCAATGGATTTAAAAAAGCTGCTTAGAATCTGTAAACCGGCACTTGAGAATCAAACACCTATCCGAGCTAAACTCAAGATCAATAATGTGGACCGAGTTGTCGGCACAATTATCGGAAGCGAAATTTCCAAGAGATACGGTGAAACTGGACTTCCTGAAGATACAATCAAGCTTACCTTTGTAGGATCAGCCGGACAAAGTTTTGGTGCATTTACTCCGAAAGGGCTTTCTCTGGAATTAGAAGGAGATTCAAACGACTATTTAGGAAAAGGCCTTTCAGGCGCAAAAATTGTGGTTTATCCTCCCAAAACTTCTGACTTTGAGCCTGAGAAGAATATTCTGATCGGAAATGTCGCTTTCTATGGGGCAACTTCAGGGGAGGCCTACATCAACGGGATAGCTGGGGAAAGATTCTGTGTCAGGAACAGTGGGGTAAAAGCAGTAGTCGAAGGTGTAGGTGACCATGGCTGTGAATATATGACAGGCGGTAAAGTAGTTATCTTGGGCAAGACTGGAAGGAACTTTGCAGCCGGGATGTCCGGTGGGATAGCCTATATTCTGGATTTTGATGAAGCTTACTGCAACAAGACGATGGTGACACTGGAGAAAATTCAATCTGAAGAAGAAATGAATGAAATCAAGGAAATGATACAAAAACATGTCGAGAGTACCGGCAGTCCTCAAGGTAGGAGAGTTCTTGACAGCTGGGAAAGCTATTCGGTGAGATTCACTAAGGTTATTCCTAAAGATTACAAACGTATGCTGGAGAACATTGCTAAGGCTCACAAGGCGGGCCTAAGCGGCGAAGAGGCCTTGATGGCCGCATTTGAAGAGAATTTTAAAGATGTTTCCAGGATTTAAGGGCGAGGTGGGACTGAAATGGGAAAAGCAACTGGATTTTTAGAGTATGAGAGAATCAAACCGAAAAAACGATCTCCAGAAGAAAGAATCAAAGACTGGGGCGAGATAAGGTTGCCGCGAGATCCTGAGGTAATTAAAACTCAGGGTGCACGATGCATGAACTGTGGAGTCCCTTTCTGTCACGGCGGTGTGCTGTTAAATGGCATGGCTTCGGGATGTCCTCTTCACAATCTTATTCCTGAGTGGAATGAGCTTATTTATAAGGGGCAGTGGGAGGAAGCTTACCAAAGGCTGACCAGAACCAGCCCTTTCCCGGAATTTACGTCCAGAGTCTGCCCTGCACCGTGTGAAGGGGCCTGCACAGAAGGCTATATCATGGAGTCTGTTACCATAAACAGTCTCGAATATGAAATCATTGAGAAAGCTTTTGCAGAAGGGTGGGTAAAACCCAGGAAGGGTAAGGCTACAGGAAAGAGAATTGCCATTGTCGGTTCAGGCCCTTCGGGACTATCTGCTGCCTACTATTTAAAGGCCGTGGGACATGACGTAACTGTATATGAGAGAAGCGACAGAGTCGGCGGCTTAATGATGTACGGGATTCCGAACATGAAGCTTGAAAAACGCATTGTGGAAAGACGATTTACACTGCTGAAGGAATCAGGAATCCAATTTGTGCTTAACACAGAGGTGGGCAAAGACATCAGTGCGCGGGATTTAGTTGATCAATATGATGCCGTTGTACTGTGCGCCGGTGCAACCAAAGCGCGAGGACTTGATGTTGAAGGAAAAGACCTAAAAGGGGTTCACTTTGCTGTAGATTTTCTAAAGGCTAATACAAAAAGCCTCTTGGATTCAAATCTTCAGGACGGCAATTTCATTAGCGCCAAAGGCAAGAACGTCATCGTTATCGGTGGGGGGGATACAGGAACGGACTGCGTAGCCACGTCTATACGGCATGGTTGTGAGAGTGTCTTCCAGTTTGAAATTTTGCCTGAACCGCCCGCTAAGAGAATAGAAGAGCATAATCCTTGGCCTGAATGGCCGAAGATGCTAAATGTGGACTACGGTCAGGAAGAAGCTATAAGCCTGTATGGAAAGGATCCTAGAAACTACCTTATATCCACTAAAAAGATTGTGGGAAATGAAAACGGTGAGGTCACGGAAGTTCACACGGTAGAAATCTCCTGGGTCAGGGATGTTTCTGGAAGAATGGTGCCTCAAGAAGTTCAAGGGAGCGACAAAGTCTGGAAAGCTGACCTTGTGCTTCTGGCCATGGGATTTCTAGGTCCGGAAGATATGATAGCGAATGAGCTTAAGCTTGATAGAGACCCCCGCAGCAATGTGAAAGCAGAATATGAGGTTTTTGAGACCAATGTGGATAAGGTATTCACCGCAGGCGATATGAGAAGAGGTCAGAGTCTCATAGTCTGGGCTCTCCAAGAAGGAAAGCTTGCCGCAAGGGAAGTCGATAAATACCTAATGGGTAAAAGTGTCATTAAATAAGTAAGTATTAAGGACCCGCAACACCGTTCAAGGTTGGTGATGCGGGTCCTTTTTTCAATTCCGAGACACCCGCTTCAAGTGGGTGTTCCTTATTCTACTTCGGTTACGATAGTCTCCAGTGGAGAGTATCGCCGAAGCCGTGGTCCCAATAGGAATGCCTACCGGCGTAGGATAGAGTATCGCGGAGCACCTTTCACAATAGGAACACTTGGTGCGAAGGAGGTAGACTCCATCTTACGGCGCGAATGTATTCGTCTGTGGATATGCCCCTTCGGCATAAGTCTATCCTCAGCGCAATTGTATTCGTTACGGGCCGTGCGCTTTCGGCGATAATCTCCACCGGAGACTATCGTACTGGAGACTTGCGTCACCGAAGTCTCGATGTTCGGCTTTAGGTGAACGAGTTCACTGATTAATAACATTAAGTTATTGGTACCTTGAGAGCGGTATGAAATAAAAATTTCTATCTGTAATAGATTTAGATGGCAGACTCATTATCTGGCAGTTTGTAAAATGGTTGCATCTTGGTGGTCAAGAACAAATTTAGTGCTGCAATAGCGGCGCCGATCACAAAAACGTATTCATAGCCGAAAATAGTCCAGATAAAACCGCCTAGAAATGGTACAAACATAGAGACTATGTGGTCAATGCTTATTCCCATAGACAATGTGGGAGAAACATCTTCTGGACTAAGGGCGATTTTTTTGACATAGGTAGCTCTGGCCATACTCACGGATGCCAGCATTTGATCTAGTACAAATAATCCACAAATAGTGTATAGAGCAATTTTGTCCATACCCAAATTTTCAAATATTCCTTGAGTAAAGGCATAACCCAGACAAATAAAGATTAAAGACACAGCTTCTCCAGCCAGAACAAATCTTTCTCCCACACTGTCAATTAAATAACCAATAAAGGGCTTAAAGACAATTCCCAATCCGGCGATAAGAAAGCTAAGAACGGCAAAAGTAGCTACTCCTTGATCAAATACTTTGATCAGGACCCAAGGCCCAAAGGTAATAAAAATCTGCTTCCTTGCTCCATAAAGAATACTAAGTCCATAGAAGACTTTATATTCCTTGCGTAGAACAAAGCGTTTTCCGACTCTCTTGCCAGAGTGGGGTTTCATTAATAATATAAGAATAGCGGATAAAAAGAAGGCCCCTGCCGAAATAGACAAGGCCAAATGATAGTCTATTTTCATAAACCTAAATAAAAAAGCAGTTGCCAGACTTGTCGCTAGAAAGACAGCGGTGTTTACCGAATTGATTTGACCTAACCGTCTTCCCATCTGACCATCTGTTGCAAGGTTCATTCCGATACTGTTGGACATTGGCATAAATAAATGTTGGCCCATGCTGTAAAGCGTCAGCCAACCAATCATAGGCAGATATTCAGGCGACCAGAATGCCAGTCCGAGAGCCCCCAAACCTCCAAGGAGGTTTGCCACAGCAGCCGTCCGCACGTCTCCGAAGGCAAACAATAAACCAGTTACAAAGACAACTGCGAACCCGGGGAATTCACGTGGTATTTCTAGAAATGTTCTTTGAGATATGGTTAGTTGATAATTATCATTCAAAAAGTTATTAAAGAAAGAAGTATCTATACTTTGTGTAATGCCTATTACCGCACTGGCCAATAAAAATAAGACAAAATCCCTTTTCCCTATTCCCAACATATCGTTTAACCTCTTACTCTCTTTTCATATAGCTTAGATATATAATTCTACTTGATCATAGAAATTCCTGCGGTTTTCGAATCTTTTTATGTAGTCTAAAGTTGATAATTGATTTTAGGATGAAAATTATTGGGAAAATTGTAAACAAACCTAGTTAATGGTAACCTATAGAGTGTGATTGATCAAAGAAATTAGGGTATTAATAAAAGAGCGATTCTCGTCCTTTTTAAAAGGCAAAAGACTGGTTTGGAAGATCCAAAGTGGGAGGCGGAAAAAATGTTAGCAGTCTATAATACTATCGGAAATAATTTCGTAAAAACTGACAAACCAGAAGAAAAGGGCTCTTGGATAAATATGATAAATCCGACGGAAGACGAAATAGCTCTCGTCACTAAGGCCATAAAAATTGAGAATGATCATTTTATCAGGGATGCATTAGACGATGAAGAGCGGCCCCGAATTGAGTCGGAGAATAACCAAATCTTAGTTATTATTAATGTGCCGATTATTCAAAATGCGACGGTCATTTACGATACAATTCCTCTTGGAATCATATTGACAGAAGATCATTTTGTGACAGTGTGTTTGCAGGACGTTGAGGTTCTTAAGGACTTTGCGACCGGGAAAATCCGCGGAATGAATACTCATAAAAAGACCCGGTTTTTGTTTCAAATCCTCTATAAAAGTGCTACCTTATATCTAACCTTACTAAGAGAGATTGAAAAGAAGACTAACGAAATTGAGTTAACACTTCACAAATCGATGAAGAATAAGGAATTAATTCGGTTGCTCAATCTTCAAAAAAGCCTTTTGTATTTTACGACTTCCTTGAAATCCAATGAAAAGGTTATGGAAAAAATGCTAAGGACAAGGGTTTTGAAAATCTATGAAGAGGATCAGGATTTGCTGGAAGATGTTATTATAGAAAATAAACAAGCAGTAGAGATGGCGGAAACCTATAGCAACATTTCGAGCAGCATGATGGATGCTTTTGCTTCTATTATTTCGAATAACTTAAATATGGTGATGAAATTTTTAGCGTCCATTACGATTGTTTTAGCCCTACCAACGATGCTGGCCAGCTTTTTCGGAATGAATGTAAGAATTCCGTTTCAGACATCTGACTATGGTTTTGTGATTATCGTTGGCATGTCTGTCGTCCTCTGCTTTGGCGGTATTATTTTTTTAGCGAAAAGAAAAATGTTCTGAGGAAGGATCTAATCAATTGTGATAATCAAAATTTCAGTGCGTAATTTGGTTGAATTTGTACTCAGACGCGGAGACTTGCAACCGGGATCCATAGGTGCTTCAAGGGCCTTAGAAGGAATCAAAGCCCATCAATATATCCAAAAAATTAGTGGAGCAGACTATGTACCTGAAGTTACGCTCAGTTACCTTTATCCTAATCAGGAAACCCAAGACAGTTGGGTGCCCAAGAGCATAAGCGAAAACCTCTGCTTAGAAATTAAAGGGCGTGCCGACGGTATCATAATGAAGGAATCCGGTGCTTGTATTGATGAGATCAAAACTACTTCCTTGGACTTAGATCTGATCGATGAATCATTTAGTGATTTGCATTGGGCTCAAGCCCAATGTTATGCATTTATGTATGCAATGCAAGAAGGCTTAGAAACAATGGAGACACAACTTACTTATGTTCAGCTTGATACCGTCCAAACCAAGAAATTCTTGAGAAGTTTTTCACGGACAGAACTAACAGAGTTCTTCTTTAATCTGGTCGAGCAGTATTTGACTTGGGCATGTCAATTGCAAGAATGGGCGCTGAAGAGAGACGACAGCATTCGGACAATGCAATTTCCCTTTGGAACCTACAGACCAGGTCAGCGAGAATTAGCAGTAGCCGTTTATCAGACGATTAAACAAAGTCAGAAGCTGTTTGCCCAAGCCCCAACAGGTATTGGAAAGACTATTGGCACACTGTTTCCTGCCTTAAAGGCTATGGCTGAAGGGTTTACTGTGCAGATTTTCTATCTTACAGCGAAAACTATTACTCGCACGGTTGCCGAAAAAGCCCTGACAGATTTACAGTCACAAGGATTAGATATTAAACGTCTGACGTTAACGGCTAAAAGTAAACTGTGTTTTCTTTCCGAAGCGTCATGCCTGCCCGAAGACTGTCCGTTTGCACGAGGATATTATGATCGGGTGAGAGGAGCTGTGGAGGACGTCTTTAAGGAACAAGCTTGGACACGACAAATAATCGAGCTATATGCTCGCAAGCACGTTGTTTGTCCTTTTGAGTTCTCCTTGGAAATGGCAAATTGGGCAGATGTGGTGATTTGTGATTATAATTATGTGTTTGATCCACGCGTCTATTTAAGGCGCTTTTTTCTAGAAGGAGGAGAGTACACCTTTTTGGTGGATGAAGCACATAATTTAGTAGACAGAGCAAGGGATATGTTTTCAGCCGAGCTGGGGAAGGAATCTTGGCTGAGTTTAAAGAGATTAACAAAAGAAGACGACTTGAGGCTGACTAAAAGTTTGACAAAAGTTAATTCTGCTTTAGTTAAAGAAAAAAAGGGTTGCACAGAAGCTGGTGAAAATGGGGAGAGTGTTGAAAAGGAATCCCCAACAAAACTGATTCAAGCATTAAGGAACTTTGTTAAAGCGGCTGAATATTTCCTAAAAACGAACAAGCAACTGTTTTCTTGGCGGGAACAACTGGTTGAACACTATTTCCAGGCGTTAAGTTTTACCAGAACAGCAGATAGTTATAATGAGCGATATGTTACTTATAAGTATTTAACAAGGGATGATTTCAAAATTAAGTTGTTCTGCCTTGATCCTTCTATGCGCCTAAAGGAAGCTCTGGAAAGAGGTCGCTCCGCTGTGCTTTTTTCGGCGACACTGAGTCCGATGGAATACTTTATGAACGTTTTAGGCGGGGACCAAACATCTTACAAACTTAAACTAACGTCTCCTTTTCCCCCACAGAATCTTTGTCTGCTGATAAATGATCGTATATCTACTAAGTATAAGCAACGGGCCGCGACTTACGAGCAAGTTACAGAAGCGATTTCGGCGGTGGTTCTATACAAAAAGGGGAACTATTTAGCCTATTTTCCTTCGTATCACTATATGAATGAAGTTTATCTAAGATTTAAGGCACAAAACCCTCAAGTAGACGTAATTTGCCAAAGTTCCGGTTTGACTGAAGAGGAACGAGAGGCTTTTTTAATAAGATTTTCACATAACCCCGAGCAAACCCTAGTGGGTTTTGTTTTGATGGGCGGGATCTTCGGCGAAGGTATCGACCTGATTGGGGACAGGCTCTCAGGAGCGATAGTAGTAGGAGTTGGCTTGCCGCAGGTTTGTATGGAGCGAGAAATTCTTCGCACATACTATGAAACAGCAAGCCATCAAGGTTTCGAATTTGCGTATCTTTATCCAGGGATGAACAAAGTCTTACAGGCAGTAGGCAGGGTGATTCGAACAGAAAAAGACAAAGGGATTGTCTTACTAATAGATGAACGCTTCTCAAAAGCATCCTATAGAAAATTGTTTCCTGATGAATGGAAAAAGGTGTGCAACGCTGGATCGGTAGACAGTATGCTTCCTGTCATTAAAAACTTCTGGATCTCAGATTAAATTTGGTCAATAGGGTTTCTTCAAGGAATTAGAATGTTGCTAAAACAAGCGAAATGCTACTAGGCTTAGCGCTTGTTTTTATGGTTTAATAGATGAGGAACAGATATGCGAAAAGAATGAGGTTTTTGATAATGATAATGTATTTTTTCCCTATTGTACTTATAGTCACGTCAAATATTATTTATAATGTGTGTCAAAAGTCTACCCCTCACAGTGCCAATCCCTTTTCGGCTCTGCTGGTTACCTATTTGACTGCAGCTGTTTTAACTCTAATAGCCTTTCCTTTTTATAAAACGGATAAGGGTTTTTTTCAATCCTTTCATCAGTTAAATTGGACTAGCTTTGCCCTAGGTGTTGCTATAATAGGCCTTGAATTAGGTTATTTGCTTGCCTACAGGGCTGGGTGGAATTTAAGCGTCGGATCTTTGGTAGCAAATATTATTCTTGCTATTATGCTTATTCCCATTGGAATATTGTTTTACAAAGAGGGTTTTGCAGTTAACCAAATTATTGGGGTGGTATTTTGCATGGTAGGATTGGTACTAATCAACAAGTAATAGTTATTAAACTGAACAATTTTAAGCAACTATAGGAGACGACATAAGATGGATTTATTAGATGATATCTCAAATGGTATAGCGGAGGATCAGGGTTTAAGTTTATCTGCACGATTATTAACTTGGTATACAGCGGAGCAAAGGGACTTGCCATGGCGGAAGACCGTAGACCCATATGCAATTTGGGTGTCTGAAGTCATGCTCCAACAAACTCAGGTAAAAACGGTTATTCCATATTATGAACGATTTTTAAAACTCTTTCCCAGCGTTGAAAAACTTGGAACGGCAAGCCTTGAGGATGTATTAACGATGTGGAGCGGACTTGGCTACTATTCAAGAGCCCGTCGTATGTGGGAAGGGGCTAACTATCTGATTCAAAAACTGGGTGGGAAAATGCCGAGAGATTATGATGAACTTCTGAAAATTCCGGGGATCGGCGACTATACTGCAGGAGCTATAGCCAGTATTGCCTTTGGGCAAAGAGTAGCGGCTATAGATGGAAATGTAAAGCGGGTTGTATCACGTCTCTTAGCTTGGTCGGAGCCGGTAGAGACAGTTCGCAGTTATCGCCACTTTAAAGATCATCTTATGGCATGGCAATCAGCTCAAAAGCCGGGGGATTTCAATCAGGCCTTGATGGAACTAGGCGCGATGGTTTGTTCCCCCACGAAACCGGACTGTAAAGGATGTCCTTTAGCCGAAGTTTGCAACGGGTATTTGCAAGGCGACTTCCTGCGCTACCCTGTAAAGAAGCTCAAGGCTCAGCGCCAAGAGGTTACTCGGTTGACTTTTGTTCTGCGTAAAGGCAACCGGGTATATATTCAAAAACGCCCTTCCAAGGGGTTGCTGGCTGACCTATGGGAGTTCCCTGGTGTGGAATTGAGTCTCGGAGACATTCATAGTTTGAAAGACAGTCTGCCTGTCATTACTATGGACGAGTGCTTCGAATTTTTCAAACAGGCGGTGCCTGACAGAGCGTTTGATGCTCAAGTGAATGACCAAATCGAGAAAGGGATAGAGTTTAATGGTCCAGTTTGGTACACCTTTAGCCATCGGCGTTGGAAAATAATCTGGTCAATTATTGATTTGTCTGAAACGTTTCGGGCAGAACCGACGAACGCTTACTCCCTGAGAGAAATAGATGAGAAGTATTGGGCAGAAACTAAGGAAGTAAACGAGCTTGATAAGCAACGGTGGGTTTCCACCAATGAGTTGGGATTGCTCCCTCTTCCGGTTGCTTTTACTGCCATCGTTGAAAAGTTGTTTGACGATTGATTAGAATTATATTTTAAACGGTACACCTGAAACTTTGGGCGATGATGATCCTCCAGACTGCCGCCTAATGTCTCGACCCTTGGAGTAAATCAATAGGGATTGCAGGAAATCTAATGAGAAAAAGATGATGGAATAAACACTAATTTCGGTTTTGTAAGATTTATTTGACAAATTACCAAGTAAAAAATATATATTGTATACATGGGCTAAAACAGTTGAATGTGAGGTAGTCTCTATGTTACTTTAAGTGTATAAACTAGTTAATGTATAGAGCAAAGGCGCTCATAAGAAATTTTGTACTTGATTTAAGTGCAGTTTCTTAGGAGCGTCTTTTTTATACTAGTTAGAAAGTATAGCTTTACGTTATATACTTTCTGGAAGGTCCCTTCTCACCGTAAAAGCTTAATCGCTATGTTAAAGATTATGCAGGATATTTTAGCGGGATTATGAGCAGATTTTAGATGAACCATTTTCTGAGTTAATTCCTGATAATAAAAGATCTGCTGGCAATCTTTATTGTGGTTGTAAGGGATTATGGACTATGACTGCAAACAAGATTTATATGGGATATAATAAGTCTAATAATGGCGATTTAGTTCATATTTTTCACTTTGAGAAAGGAGAGCACCTCAATTGCATTTTTCAAAAGAAGATTGTCTAAAGTTTGTAAAGGAAAATGATGTTCGATTTATTCGTCTGCAGTTTACGGATATTGCCGGTAACATGAAGAACATTGCGATCACAGATAAACAGCTTGCCATTGCTTTCGAAAACGGAGTTATGTTTGACGGCTCAGCTGTGGCGGGATTCTCCGGTATTGAATCGTCTGATATGTTTCTTTTCCCAGATCCGGGTACCTTCTCAGTCATTCCTTGGAGGCCGCAACAGGGCAAGGTTGCAAGAATCATATGTGATATTAAAAACCATGACGGTTCTCAATTTGAAGGAGATCCCCGCTATATTCTCAAACGAACCTTGAAGAAAGTTCAAGACTTAGGCTATACCTTCCAAGTTGGTCCGGAATGTGAGTTTTTTATGTTTTACAACGATGATGAAGGTCAACCAACCACGATTACCCATGACTCGGCTAGTTATTGTGATCTGGCACCCATTGACCAGGGAGAAAACACCCGTCGGGAGATTTGCATGGTCTTAGAGGAAATGGGGTTTGAAATCGAAACATCGCATCATGAGACAGCGGCAGGGCAACATGAAATTGATTTCAGATACACCGATGCTCTAACTGCGGCAGATAATATTATGACCTTTAAAATGGTAGTCAAGATCATTGCTCAACGAAATGGTCTGCATGCTACTTTTATGCCTAAACCGCTTCCCGGCGTCAATGGTTCGGGAATGCACATCAATATGTCATTGACCCAAAATGGTTCCAACCTCTTTAGCGGGGGCCCAGGCACCACCGATATATCTGAAACGGCAAAGTATTTTGCTGCAGGGCTGTTGAGTCATATCAAAGGAATTACAGCCATCGCCAATCCCCTTGTGAACTCCTATAAACGGTTAAAAGCGGGCTTTGAAGCTCCAGTGCATATCGCCTGGTCCCATATGAACAGAAGTCCTTTGCTAAGGGTTCCTGCGCCTAGGGGGGAGGGGACAAGACTCGAACTTAGAAGTCCTGATCCTACCTGTAATCCTTATTTAACCTTAGCGTTAGTACTGGAGGCAGGGCTTGATGGTTTAAACAATCGTTTGCCGCTGGTTGATCCAGTTAACGTTAATATTTACAATTTGACGCCTGAACAGGAGAAAGAACTTAAGCTTGAGCGGTTACCCTCAAATCTCTTGTTTGCTCTTGAAGAGATGAAGAAAGACCCTTTAATTCAATCGACACTTGGTGCGCATACGTTTAATAAATACTTAGCCACAAAGGCTTTGGAATGGGAATCCTATGATAACTCCATTCATGCATGGGAGATTGATAAGTATCTGAAATCTTATTAACTATTGTATCCCTGCTCAAAGGGGTGATTGTAGTGAGCGCAGGGAGTGTTTTAATCGTTTGTGGAAAAGCTGAAATGGCGAGCAGCATGCAAACGATGCTCATAAAAGAAGGTTTTTATCCGGTTAGCTGCGCTCATTCAGCCAATGAAGCGCGCAGGAATTTCTTTAACACCGTATTAGACATAGTAATTATAAGTACTCCGCTGCCCGATGAACATGGTACAGATCTGGTCTTTGATGTTCACGAGAAAACATCTGCAGGAATAGTAGTAATCGCAAGGCCGGAACATCTGCTTGATATGCAATGCAGTCTTGAGAAAATTAATGCACTGATTCTGCCTAAGCCCATTAATCGCTTAACATTGTTGCAAACTGTTCGATTCGCTCTGTCAGTACGAAATTCGATGGCCCAGTTAGTATCTGAACGGGATAGTTTAAAGAAGCGGATGGATGAGCGAAAGATTGTTGAACAGGCGAAGTGGATGCTTGTGGAAAAACTAAATTTGAGCGAGCCGCAAGCCTTCCGCCTTATCCAGAAAAAAGCCATGGACTTGCGTCTTCCTCAGGTTCTGGTAGCGGAAGAGATTATAAAGAAGTACGAATAAGAGGGATACCTGGTTTTTTGAGCCAGGTATCCCTTTTTATCCAATCGTAAGACTCGCATTTCTTCAAGTGGGAGTGGGCCCCCGTGCTCTGCTTCGGTGGGTATCAGTGAAAAAACATTGAATCTCTTGGGTTGAAATATCTGAAATTAATTGTAATCCGGGTTTCCCGGGGGTAATATTATAGACCTTTATCACATTTCTCAAATTTGATTTTTCCGGAATCATATCCACTATAGTTTCAGCGAAGTTTTTAAGCAGATCCAACTGATAAATTGTTTCGTTTTTTTCCGGAAAGAGGGCCAGATAAAAAATCTCGCTTTCGATCATATCTTGAAAAAAATGAGTTCCAAACGATACGTCTGGGAGGAATCCGGTGTTATGGTAGCCGATCTCGCCTAAAATCGAAACATGATTGAATTCCGCAAAAGCAACTGGAACTCCCAATGAAGGGATACGGGATCCCCACCTTCCGGGACCGAGGAGAAGAACAGTAGTTGTCTCTTTATTGATTTGCTGATTGAGCCTGCCAACGATTCTGGCAACCTCGTATTTGTCAGATTGGCTTAGCAGGTTATAAGCATGTGGCTCGACAATGATTACTTTATGGATATTTGTATATATGTTGCCACCCATAAAGCAACCCTTGCTTTTAAAAAGAACTTGGTTTAATGGAAGTGCTTTAGGGAATTCTATACGTTTTTTAAACCCCTGAACCTGTAAGGGTCTGCATTGTAAGAGATTAATCTGATAGTTGCCATTGCTATTGAAGTTCACTGTGAACTCAATATCGACCGGATGACGATAGGCGGATTCGAGGGTTTTGAGAAGATTAGAAAAGGTTGAAGGGAAATCCGTGTGTGAAAAAAAAGGATTAAAACTAAAAACCCAGGATTCTTTGCGTTTTAGCCCGAGTTGTTGGATTCTTTGTTCAGTTTCATGATCTCGTTCGGCGATCATTGTTTGATGCAAGTCGATCGGTTGATCCATCAGTTCTTGAATTGAAAGACATTCTTGTCGATTACGACGGATGTTTAGTACATCAATTTTCTGCTGTGAATAGGCCTTAAAACTTCGCAGTCCGTCATAAGGGAAACATTGGGGCCGATCTAAAGCGGCAATTCTAGCATAATCTCCTTCTAGGCGATTCACAGCCCTGGTACCCAGCCCGACCACAAGTCGTATCATACCAGCCTTTGGATTTATCTGTGGGTCCCAAACGAACGTGTTGTAGGAAAATCCTACCCCTGCGATATCCGGGAAAAAGTAGTCCTGCTTATTAGATCCGGATACCCTTTGGACAAGGAGGGCCATTTGCTCTTCTGAATTGCTAAGATCATGCTTTTCCCTATAAGCTAAGGCTTCTTCGCTTAGTGTGCTGGCAAAGACTTCTCGAACGGCCTTAGTAAAGCGCTGATAGCGTTCATCTAGGGTGCCTTGATTAATACAAAAGATACTTTCGTATTTACCCGGAAAGGCATTTCCAAAACCATCTTCTAAAAGACTGCTGGAGCGTACAATAATTGGGGATTGACCGAAGTATTCCAGCATCCTGAGGAATTTGTGTTTTATTGCCTCATTAAACTGTCCTTGGAGGATTTTCACTCTGAGGTTTAAGGCTGTTCCCAGACTTTCTTTTGGGGCTCGTCGTTGTTCCATTTTAAGTTTCCATAAATTATTATCAACCAAATAAGAGTAATAAACATCTGAGCCAATATAAAATGAATCGTGAGGTTCTAGTTTGCTGCTCCATGTTTCAGATGCTTGAATTAGAATTTTCCGTGCCAGAAGCATCCCGACAGCTTTACCACCGATAAATCCAGAACCAATTAAACGTGACTTTATGGACAATATATCTTGAAGAGAAAAATGCACCGAAATCAATTCGAGAATCCTCTCATCGCGGGTCAAGAATATTTTAGATAATTGATTAATGTGCTCTGTTATTTGATTTTTAGTTAATGAGGAGGTGCGGAGTTCTCCGGCCCTTATAAAAAGACGGTCCCAATAATCAAGATCTCTTTCAGGGTTTTCATCATTTTCGCCGAGTTGAGAATAGAGCGCAGCAACGTCCCCACTGCTGGTTACAGGTATAAATCGGTCTCCATGAACAAGATGGGGCAGGAATAATGTGGGTGTGTAACGATTCCAGACTTTCAAAGGATACACATAGGTTTTAGCGTCAACTTGAAAAATATCAAATAAGACCTGAGTTGTATCACGAATGACGGCTGTGGTATGGAAGGAGTTATGATTCTTAAAAGTTGCGAAATATGCAATAGTATTTAGCTCATAAAGATAGGGACAAGTAACCTTAAAGAAATTTCCAATCATTGAATCAGTAGCCCAACGATCTAGGAGCTCAGATAAGCAGTCGAAAATATAAAATACATCTCGTCCTTCAAGAGTAATCTTCTCATGGATTTGGGAACAAAACTCTTCAAATCCCTTATCGGCATTGACTGGGAAAACCTCAATGCTGTCATTAGTTATGAGCGGATCGTGCTGTGTAAAGCGAATATAGATTATCTTTTTTGATGAATCAATATTCGCTTGGATAAATGCAGTGACGAACCTCTTATATACTTCAAGGTTTCTAACCTGAAAAACAACATTATCCCCCATTCTCAGATGTTGAATGACGTTATCCAAAGAAGTAAAGCCAGTAGTTACAGTTTGAGGCCTTTCCATGTCAAATACCTCCTTTTGTAATTAATGAGCTAGGACATTTTAACAGGTGCAAATAAAAAATGGCGCATTAGAAATACTCGTTTGTTCGAGTGATTTCAAAGCGCCATTGCTTTGCTTATGATCGCCCTAAGGCGAGAACTAAAGTCGTTGTTATATTTATAATAGTATCTCAAGAATAAACTTTAATGCAAGAGCTAAATGCTAATAAAACAAAAAAATAAATAGCACACCACAATAATGGGAAATTAAAGACGATCACAAACACTTCGAGAAACTTCATCCAAGTTTGAGGCAGGGGATTATTGCAGGCATAGAGAAGTATAGCACTTATTAAGATCGACAAACTATACGTACCTTTATGGAACTACAGCGATTTGTTAAGTCTACTTTTGTTGAGAGATTAGCACAGACTCATTGATTACTCTTTAGAATTTTAAAGAAGGAATTTACAATCGGATCAGGAATAAGTCATTCTTCAATGAAAACGGGTAAGATGAAATCAAAGAATCATACTGGGAGGTGATGGAATATGGAGATAATAGTTGGGGTTTCAGGGGCAACGGGAATAGTTTACGCAATTAATTTATTAAGGGCCTTGAAAGACAGAGATAACGTGAATACTCATCTTATTATGAGTGACTGGGCCAAAGAAAATTTAAAAATAGAAACGAATTATTCCTTAGAAGAGGTAGAAAGTTTAGCAGCCGTTGTCTATGATAATAAGAACTTAGGGGCAAAAACCTCGAGTGGTTCCTTCATTACAGATGGAATGGTTATTGTGCCTTGCAGTATGAAAACTTTAAGTTCGATTGCCAATGGATATGATGATAATCTGATTTCTCGAACAGCTGGTGTCATGATCAAGGAAGGAAGAAAGCTAATACTGAGTCCTAGAGAGACTCCTCTAAGCGCTATCCATATTGAAAATATGCTGAAGTTATCAAGGATTGGAGTTAGAATTGTTCCGCCCATGCCAGCTTTTTATAATCATCCGCAAAGTATCGAAGACATGATCAATCATCATGTCATGAAGATTCTGGACCAACTTGGAATTAACGTTGATAAAGCTAAGCGATGGCAGGGGTACTAGAAGAGATTAAGAAAGCCATGGATAGTTTCAAAAAGCTCTTATGAAATATGACAGGACATGAAAAGAGGAAGACCATAAAAGCAAATAAAAAAAGAAAATAAAAAGGAAAGACTTGACAGGATGGGAGGAATCGATTAGAATCTAAATAATTAAAAACACACTTAACACGATGAAGGGAAGTCCCCAGCTCATAGAGTTTAGAGAACTGACGGTTGGTGCAAGTCAGTCTGCTGAGTTGAAGGATTCCATCCTGGAGTGGCCAATGAAGAATTGTGACGGGTTCCGCCCGATAAAGCGGACATAAGTTGGCCGATTCGGCAACATGGGTGGCAACGCGGGAATAACCTCTCGTCCCTATTTGGGACAAGGGGTTTTTATATTTTTAAGCGTTTGTTTTCATGTACCTATAATCGGTTAAAACTTGGGTGGCACCGCGGAATTCCCGCCCCAATGCTGGGGTGGGTTTTGTTTTTCTCTCAATAACCAATATTACCCATTTTATTTATAATTTTAAAAAGGAGGAATATTATATAAGTAATTACTATTAATGGGCCTAGTCCTGGTTCCAGGAAATTAGGAGTTACTAGATTCTGATGGATTTAAATACATAGAAAAAGGGAGGAATTTAAATGTCAAGAGTTTACAATTTTGCTGCAGGTCCAGCTGTGTTACCGGAAGAAGTGCTTAAAGAGGCAGCAGAGGAGATGCTAGACTATAACGGAACAGGAATGTCGGTTATGGAGATGAGTCATCGTTCAAAAGCTTTCGAACAAATAGTTACTGAGGCAGAAAAAACATTGAGAGATTTGATGAACATTCCGGATAATTACAAGGTTTTATTTCTTCAAGGAGGAGCATCCCAACAGTTTGCCATGATTCCCATGAATCTAATGAAAAATAGAGTAGCTGACCACATTAATACGGGACAATGGGCAAAAAAAGCGATCGCAGAAGGAAAACTATTTGGTAAGATCAATGTTATTGCCTCCTCTGAAGATAGGATGTTTTCATATATACCGGATTTGAAAAACTTAAAGATATCTGACGATGCAGATTATGTGTATATCTGCCATAACAATACGATCTATGGAACGAAATACAATCAATTACCTGAAACAGGAGACAAGATCTTAGTCGCTGACATGTCCTCTGATATATTATCTGAACCGGTCGATGTAACAAACTATGGTCTTATTTTTGCAGGCGTTCAGAAAAATATTGGGCCAGCAGGAGTGGTGGTAGTCATCATTCGCGAAGATTTAATCACGGAGGATGTTTTGCCAGGAACCCCCACAATGTTGCGGTACAAGGTGCATGCAGATAACAAATCCCTTTATAATACCCCTCCGGCCTATGGAATCTATATTTGCGGTAAGGTATTTAAGTGGGTTCAGAATCTTGGCGGACTTGAGGCGATGAAGAAAATTAATTTGGAAAAGGCTTCAATCTTATATGATTACCTTGATTCCAGTAAGTTGTTTCGAGGTACGGTTGTTAAGAAGGATCGCTCTTTAATGAATATACCTTTTGTTACAGGCTCTGATGAAATGGATGCTAAGTTTATTAAGGAAGCTAAAGCAGCTGGATTTGAAAGCTTAAAGGGACATAGAACTGTTGGCGGTATGAGAGCGAGTATATACAATGCGATGCCAACTAAAGGCGTCAAGTTGTTGGTTGAATTCATGAAGAAATTTGAAGCTGAGAACAAAATCTGATCACATCTGATGAACGCCTGACGCATAAGCGGAAATCCACTAAAGGCAATATCACGTTTTAAAATGCGAAAAGATTTCGGGCCATCGGGCAAATAAATATTAGGGGTGGATATAATTATGTTTAAAATAAATTGTTTGAATCCTGTTGCTAATGTGGGCTTAAACCTATTTACTAAGCATTATGAAATGGTTGATCAATTTAATGATGCCAATGCAGTACTGGTAAGGAGTTCAAGTGTCCATGAGTTAGAGTTGCCCCATTCGTTAGACGCTATTGCAAGAGCCGGTGCCGGAGTCAACAATATTCCTCTGGAAAAATGTGCAGAAAATGGAGTCGTAGTCTTCAATACTCCGGGCGCCAATGCCAATGGAGTTAAAGAGATTGTAATTGCGACACTGATTATCGCTTCACGTGACATTTTTGGAGGAGTTAACTGGGTCAATTCCTGTAAAGAAGATCCGGAGGTTGCTAAACTCGTCGAGAAAAATAAATCAAAGTTTGCAGGGACCGAAATAAAAGGAAAAAAACTAGGGGTCATAGGACTTGGAGCGATTGGGGTTTTAGTTGCTAATGCCTTGAATAAGCTGGATATGGAGGTCTATGGATTTGACCCGTTTATTTCTGTCGATGCGGCCTGGAAGCTTTCGAAATTTATCAAGCAGGCTAAGTCTTTAGAAGAAATCTATAGAGAATGTGATTTTATTACGGTTCATGTACCTTTAACGGATTCAACCAAAGGAATGTTTAACAAAGAAACCTTTGAGATGATGAAGGACGGGGTTAAAATATTAAATTTTTCAAGGGATTCTTTAGTCATTGATGAGGATATTGTTGAAGCTTTAAAGTCTGGAAAAGTCGGCAGATATGTGACGGATTTTCCTAATCCCAAGGTGTGCGGAGTTGAAGGGGTTATTACCGTTCCTCATTTAGGCGCTTCAACCAGTGAATCAGAAGATAATTGTGCAATTATGGCAGTAAAGCAACTAATGGACTACCTTGAAAACGGGAATATCAAAAACTCAGTTAATTATCCAAATTGCGACATGGGAGTATGTAATCAAGCTGGACGTATTGCCATTAATCATAGAAATATTCCGAACATGCTCAGCCAATTCACATCAACCTTCGCTAAAGAAAATATTAATATTCCCGACATGATTAATAAAAGCAAAGGAAAGTATGCTTATACTGTACTCGATATTGAATCCCCTTCGACCCCTGAATTAGCAAAGAAAATCAGAGAAATTGACGGGGTATTAAAAGTTAGAATCATTAAGTAGGCCAGAATGGGTCAAGGGGACCAAGATATATTTGTCCCCTTGAATATACTGGAACGATGGACAGGAAACTTGCTGTTGGAAAGAACTTTATAGCTGTGGAGGAAGAGCAATGGCTACTATTAGACCTTTTGATTCGCTAAGACCCAGGGCAGATGTTGCAAACAAAGTAGCAGCACTTCCTTATGATGTTTATAATCGTCGAGAAGCTTTAGAAGAAGTATTGAAGGAACCTTTATCTTTTTTAAAAATTGATAGAGCAGAAACTCAGTTTGATATGGACTTTAATCCTTATGATGTTATGGTCTACGAGAAAGCGAGAGATACTCTTCAGGACATGATAGAGGAAGGTATATTCATTAAGGAAGGGCAAAACTGCTATTATGTCTATGAACTAACGATGGATGGCCGTTCCCAGACCGGTATAGTAGGATGTGCAGCCATTGATGACTACCTGGATAATGTAATAAAAAAGCATGAGAAAACGAGAGAGGACAAAGAGGTTGACAGAATAAACCATGTCGATGTTTGTGATGCTCAAACAGGACCCATATTTTTAGCCTATCGGTCACAGAAGATTATTAATGAACTGGTAAATAAGGTGAAAAATAATACACCATTATACGGTTTTGTTGCTCCAGATGGGGTCAGGCATTATGTGTGGAAAATAGATAATCCAAGTGATGTTGAAGCAATATATAATGAATTTAAGAAGATAAATAGCATTTATATTGCAGATGGGCATCATAGAACAGCTTCAGCCGTAAAAGTCGGACTAAAGAGGAGAGCGGAACATCCGGGATATACAGGAGAAGAGGAATTTAATTTCTTCCTTTCTGTGCTTTTTCCACACGACCAATTAATGATTTTAGACTACAATCGTGTAGTGAAAGATTTAAATGGTTATGGCAAAGAAGAATTTTTGACTAAAATATCTAAAGATTTTTTAGTTGAAGAGATGGGAGCCGAACCCTATAAACCGATAGAAAAGGCCACATTTGGAATGTACTTAGAAGGAGCTTGGTATAAGCTAACGGCAAAAAACGAGATCCGTTCAACGGACCCCGTATATGGGCTGGATGTATCATTGCTTCAAAATCATTTACTGACTTCAGTGCTCGATATCAAAGACATAAGAACTGATAAAAGAATAGATTTTGTTGGTGGAATAAGGGGACTTAAAGAACTTGAAAAACGAGTTGACAGTGATATGAAGCTTGCATTTTCGATGTTTCCGACTTCAATCAATGAATTATTTGAAGTATCTGATGCCGGTCAATTGATGCCGCCAAAGTCGACTTGGTTTGAACCCAAACTAAGAAGCGGATTGTTTATTCATCAGTTAAGCTAGGGCATTCGAAGACTATAGAAAAAACTCTAGGAACTTATGTATAAAACTAAATAAAACAGGTTATGCTATGTTTTGAGATGAACTTCATGGCAAATTCAGACTGATTGACAAGTTATATTACCGCCTTGGCATTGATTACAATCGCTACAGCCTTATTGGCTTGGTCCAAATCCTAAGTAGAACGTGAATAAGTCATCCAACAGAGTCCGGTTTACCGGACTCTGTTTTTATGTTTAACAACTCTTCTTGAATAAAGAAGGGAATTGTTTAGCTTTTTTTATTCTGTTGTGAGTAACGATAAAACACATACTCTAAAATATAGTTGACAAATTTGACAGCAGTGTTATAATAAAATTCAATTAAATCTTTAAAGGCTAAGACGGAGAAAAGTAGTCTGTTTATTACCTTTCAGGGAGGAAGAGTCTCGACTGTAAGCTCTTCTATGTGTAGTGATAGATGAAGTTCCCTCCCGAGCTGCCGGCTGAACGAAATCAAGTAGGCTAGGACGGTTCTTCACCGTTAACAGGAAGGGGGTATCGGATTATTAATTCCCGTACCTTTGTCGAGTGGCCTTTTTGGCTTAAGTTGGGTGGTAACGCGAGATATAACTTCTCGTCCCTGCATGGGATGAGAAGTTTTTTATTTTAAGTGGACCTTACGGAATTCGACAAATACGAGTCTTTGATATACCTGTACCTTTAGTTGAGAGGACCGATTTTGGTCAAAATGGGTGGTAACGCGGAAGTCCACGGCTTTCGTCCCTGTAAATGGGATGTGCCGTGGACTTTTTTAATTTAAAATTTGAAGGAGGGCTATTATTATGAAAGATTTAAAATTAGCAGGGCTAAAGGCTGAACGCAGTGCAATTGAGGTTAATGGGGTAACGATAGGAGGCAAAGAAATTATCCTTATAGGTGGACCCTGTGCAGTTGAGTCTGGTATTCAGATGAGGGAATCTGCTGAAACAGTAAAAAAGGCGGGAGGGAAAATCCTGCGTGGCGGGGTTTTCAAACCGCGTACTTCCCCCTATAGTTTTCAAGGCTTGGGTCGAGAGGGACTTAATTATTTAGTGCAAGCCGCTCGAGAAAAAGATTTGCTTTGTGTTACTGAAGCAATTGATGTTGCAAGTCTTGAGTTAGTAGCAGAGCAGGTAGACATCATCCAAATCGGTGCTCGGAATATGCAAAACTTTGAACTTCTGAAAATGGCTGGTAAAATCAACAAACCGATTATCCTTAAAAGGGGTTTATCAGCTACGATAGAAGAATGGCTCTTAGCTGCAGAATATATTTTATCCGCAGGCAATCCTCGCGTTATCCTTTGTGAAAGGGGAATTCGCACGTATGAACCCAGTACACGCAACACTTTAGATCTTAGTGCAGTCGGGGTAGCTAAAGAGCTTTCTCATCTGCCGGTTATAGTCGATCCAAGTCATGCTGCAGGCAGAAGAGATTTAATTTCGTCCCTGTCTAAGGCAGCAATTGCATCTGGTGCGGATGGTTTGTTGATCGAAATGCACCCGAATCCGGCAGAGGCGGTCAGTGATGGACCTCAATCATTGCATCCTGAACAATTTGTTCAGCTGGCAGGGGAATTGGGTGTTGTGGCTGAAGCAGTGAATAGAGTCTTCACTTGCAGCCAGAAAAATGAGGAGGAGACCCTTGAATCTCTGCGTAATGAAATTGACGACATTGATCAAACGATTATCGAACGGTTAGCAGCTCGAATGCAGATAGTAAGCAAAGTTGCGGATAAGAAACGCTTGGATAGGGTGAAGGATAATACTCGAGAAAAGGAAGTTATGCAAAGGCTCACTAGTCTGGGTGATGAATTAAAGCTCCCCTCAGAATTAGTAAAGAAAATCTACCCAATAATCTTTGAGGTGGCGGTTCAATCCCAAATCAAACGGAAATTAGTAAGAGAAGAAGAAATGGACCGTTCACTTGTTTCTAGGTAAATGATATTTTTGTGTTCAGAAAAGGATAATAACATTGTTATCATCAGAAATTATTGAGGCAGTACAACTTGCTTCAAAAGGTGATAATAGAGAAAGTTTTTTGTGTAATCATATAGTAAGTAAGAAGGTCTTTAGAAAATTCGATTTTTCTAGAGGCCTTCTTACTTACTTTTCATGTTCACCTAGGAATTTGCAATTTAAGGATTGCGATAAATATTATTGATTATGGCGATATGTATAAACTATAGACATTGTTATAGTACAATGTTAGACTCTACTTGAGTTAGGCTGAAGTATAAATGAGGGGAGTGAATGGATTCAAAGCAACCTGTTTAAACAGTCATTGTAGGGGATTGAACTTTAAATTATGTTAAATTGATTAATGTTTATTGACTCCTTTTTCTTCATTTTTATTAAAGTGGGAAAAGTCGTAAAAAGTTTAAAGAGGGAAGGATGCAAGATGATTCTAGAAACACAAATTACTATATACGTTTGTTCTCTTTGTCAGAGGACGTATAGACTGAAGGAAGATGCTAAAAAATGCGAAATTCTCTGTGCTAAATTACTTGAGTCTCCCGATATATCTGTTTTAGGGTTAAGCTCAAGGACCTATAACCTTCTGAAAATTGCTGGGATAGATACTATCGAAGAACTGCTTGAAAAAAATGACAGTCAGTTATTGCAGTTAAAACGCTTTGGACAAGGAGCTTTATACGAGTTGCGTCTGCAATTGCAACGCTATGAGGCCAAAATGCAGAAAAAGGGGAACTATTAATTTAATCAGACGATGAATCAGTGTTAATCACTTAAATAAAACTACTGGCTAACGGTAAGTGGATATTTATCCATTATTCGAGAACGAATTTTTCTGTGCAGGCTAAACACAATAGTAAAGGCATCGTGATACAAAATGGGAGGTATGATATTATGATTGAGAAATATCATGAATTCCAATCGGATTCTTCCCTTCTTCACCAATACCGGTTTCAAGTTGGAGACCGTGTTGAGACATGCAGTCACTGTATTGGAACGGTTGTACGAATTGAATGCGATGAGATGGGAGTCTTTATTATAGTACACTTAGATATTCTGCCTGGGGAATTTGCATATGATCCCTACGATCTGGAAATTGTCCGATAATAATCAACGTCTAGAAAAGGTTACAACGAAAGTTGGGTAAAAAATATGGTCGAGAAATCAGCAAACTGTATCATGGCAGATACAGTTTGCTTTAATTTATGACCATTTATTTGCAGTTGTTTTCTTCAATTATTCTTCAAACTCATTTTATAATCAATAATTAGTTCGTTGAATTGTTCCGGTGGAGCTCCTTTTCGGATCAATATCTGAGCTTTTTTGAAAAGGAGTTTATGCACATCTTCTCTGCAACCTAAGAAATGAATCATCTTTTTAAGCCAGGGGTCGTTTGTCATCGTGAAATGATGATTATATAGGATGCGTGCACGAACTTCAGCTTCAACATCAGCCTGAAGCATCCCAATGGGGTCTAAGGTTTGATCCACATAACATATATTCCAAGGGATTCCTTGTGAATCAACAAAACTTAAGGGTGGCCCTCCTAACTTGTTAATTGCGACTGCAATCATTTCCATGTGCCCCATTTCCTCGGCCGCAATCATTCCCAATAGATCACGAAGATAACGATTACTCATATTTGAGCGATGATTTAGGTACTGGGTTGCCGCGGAATATTCGCTATCCTTTCCCCCATAGTGCTCAAGTAGTATTTGGGCAAACACTGGGTCTCGAGCCTCCACTTGAACCGGATAGAACAGAGGTTTGCTATAACTAAACATGCTAATCCTCCTTCATATAATAGATTCCTTCATCTATTATATGATTAGGAAATCATTTGGTTAGGTGTCACTTCGAGAAGATTATACGTCTTTTTGTTTCTAAAGAAATTGGTTTGGTTTTTGGAATATGGTATACCAACATCCCTTGCCTTTATGCAGTATAAGGAATTATAATTGGTTTAAAAGTGGGCATAATGAAGATTCTAAAGGGGAGAAGGAAAGTGGCGTATCATTTTTCACCAATTAAGCTTGATGACAAAGGCCATATCCGAGATTCAGTGTTTGCTATTTTAAGAAATGCTATTTTAGATAAAAAGTTAGAACCGGGACAGAGGCTTGTTGAACGCAGTATTGCAGAAGAATTGGGGATTAGCAGAACTCCGGTTCGAGAAGCAATTCACAAGCTTGTATTGGAAAGACTGGTAACCCATGTGCCCCGTAAAGGGGTAGTGGTTTCCGGATTTACTAAGGCCGATATTGTAGAGATTCTAGTCATTAGAACATCATTGGAAGCACTTATTTGCAGTATTGCAGCTGCTAAGATTAAACCTCGAGAATTGAAACGTTTGGAATCGCTAGCTAAACAGATTTCAGATGAACACGAAAAGGGCAATTTAAAAAAGTCTAATCAGTTGAATGATAAATTTCACGAGATAATTTATAGAGCAGCTGAAAGTCCGCGAGTCCACAGTTTTCTTAATACTTTGCACGAGTACATAACAAAATTCACCCAAGTTGCCTATTCTAAACCTGGTCGCCCTGCAGAAGTATGTGTGGAACACAAGGCGATTATTGAGGCTCTAAGCAAACATGACAGCTCTGAAGCCGAAGCCGTAGCGAAAAAACATGCCAAAAATTCGAGCAAAGCGTTTTTGGAAATGGCATATTGCGATTAAGAATGTTAAGGTGACAACCTTTTTTCCTCTTACAAAAAGACGATTCATATTTGGTATACAAAAATCAGTAATTTGGTATACCAAATGTATTGAATTACTGAACTTAAGGTTATATACTTACTTAAGAATTCAAGCTTACCAGGCAGGTAGGCATTCTCAAAGGGATTTGGGAAATCTAAGTGAAAGGAGAGCACTATGTTATCACAACTCTGGGATCTGTTAATTGCTTTTGGCAGGGCTAGCAACTTAGGCTTTGGAGGCGGACCGGCAGTCATTCCTCTCATTAAGATCGAAGTTGTGGAGCGGTATCACTGGATGACCAACTCTGAATTCACTGATGCGCTTGCCGTTGGAAATGCTTTACCAGGCCCAATCGCTACAAAATTAGCAGGTTATGTTGGTTATCAAGAGGCCGGATGGTTAGGAGCCTTGGTGGCGAACATTGGGGTTATCTTACCAACCGCACTCGCGGTCATCTTATTGGCACGGGTGTTAATGAAGTACTCCAATTCTCCGGTCTTAAAGGGAATGTTGAAAGGAGTGCGCCCTGTTGTCGTAGTTTTAATAGCGCAAACTGCCCTTGACATGGGTATCGGCTCATTTCCGAACCTAATAACATGGGGGATTGCTTTGGCTACGGTGGTTTCTGTATTTTGGTTGAAATTGCATCCTGCGCTAATTATTTTAGTATCTATGGGCTTTGGATTGTTGGTTTTTCGCTAAACCCTTGGATTTGACTGAATTTCAGATGGAGATATTTCAGAGTAAGTTAACAATATGCTCCTATTAATACGGTGTTAAAAAGGGGTGCTCTTCGTGCTTAGAAAAATATGGGACCTATTTATTGGCTTTACCCGGGCTTCAAACCTGGGATTTGGTGGAGGTCCTTCACTAATTCCTCTCGTTAAAGCAGAAGCAGTGGATCGATATCATTGGGTGGATAACGAAGAGTTTGCGGATTCTTTAGCTATCGGTAATGCCTTGCCAGGGCCAATTGCCACAAAGATGGCAGCTTATATCGGATATAAGGTTGCAGGTTGGATGGGAGCTCTAGCCGCTATAATTGGAACAATAGCTCCTACTATAATTGTGGTAGTTTTATTAGGAAGTTTGATTGTGAAATATTCGGATTCTCCAGAGCTTCAAGCAATGCTGAAGGCAGTCCGGCCAGTGGTAGTTGTACTTGTTGCTGAGACTGCTTATGACATGGGGAAGAAGGCCTTCCCGTCCAGCAGCACGTGGGGAATAGCAGTTATAACGGTTGCGCTCCTTTATTTCCTTAATATCCACCCGGCATTTATTATTGTAGCATCCATGCTGTTTGGTTGGGCAGTATATGGCAGAACTAAAAAGTAGAATAAGGAACACCCACTTGAAGAAGTGGGTGTCTTGGAATTGATAAAGCAGGAATTGTTTTATAAAGATTACTTGACTTTGAGTAAAAAACAGGCAATATTAACATAAAAGTCCATTTATTGGGCGGGGATAAAACTGTAAGGAGGATGCGGATGAACGAGTGCGTATTTTGTACACTGCCAGAGGGAGTCAACCTTGTAGAGAACGAACTAGCCCGGGCATTTTATGACAAGTATCCAGTCAGTGAAGGACATGTTCTTATTGTTCCTAAAAAACATGCTTCAAGTTTCTTTGATGCAACTGCGGAGGAGATGGCTTGTGTCGGAGAACTTCTCACAAATGTTAAAGAGTTGTTAGACGAGCGGTTCCATCCTGATGGTTACAATGTGGGAGCAAATGTAGGAACTGCTGCAGGACAAACAGTTTTTCATTGGCATATACATGTTATCCCTCGATATAATGGAGACGCAGGCACTGTGAGGTGGCATACATAAAAATGTTCAATCGGGAAAGATTGTTGGCTGAGTTTTTGGAACTTATTAGAATTGATTCTCCGACCAAGAATGAGCGCCAAATAGCTGATATACTAAAAAATCGTCTTCTGAGTATTGGTATGACAGTATCAGAAGACGATGCTGGGCAAAGATTCGAAGGTAACTGCGGCAATGTTTTTGCCTATTTAAAAGGTAACCTGCCAAAGGCTCCAGTCGTCTTGTTTTCGGCCCACATGGATACGGTGGAGCCTTGCCTAAACATCGAGCCGCAACTTCAGGGAGGAATAATTACTTCAGCCGGGCCAACGATCTTAGGAGCGGATGATAAATCAGGGATAGCACCAATCCTGGAAGCACTAAGAACTATAGAAGAGCAAAATATCCCACACGGCGATATTCAGGTTGTTTTCAGTGTTGCCGAAGAAGGGGGTCTCAACGGCGTTAAGAACTTAGATAAAACGCTCTTGAAAGCTGATCTGGGATTTGTTATGGATTGCGTGGGTGGACCGGGAGAAATAATTCTTGCTGCCCCAGGGCAAGATCGACTTAACGTGATGATTAAAGGCAGAGCATCTCATGCTGGTTTTGCTCCAGAAGATGGAATAAGCTCAATTGTTGTAGCTGCTAAGGCGATCTCAAGTATGCCAACAGGCAGAATAGATGAGGAAACAACAGCCAATATCGGTACGATTCAAGGGGGCAGAGCTACGAATATTGTGGCCGACGAAGTCCATATTGCTTGCGAATCAAGAAGCAGAGACTTGATTAAGCTCGAACGTCAAACGTCCCAGATGTGTGAAGCGTTTAAACACTGTGCTGAGGAAATGGGCGCAGTTGCAGAAATTGAAGTGATCCGGTTATATGAGCCCTTTACCCTTGCTGAGGAGTCTCAAGTCGTAGTCATTGCTAGTCAGGCAGCCCGAGCCGCCGGTTTAAAAGTCATCACAGGGGCAACCGGAGGAGGCAGTGATGCCAATTATTATAATGTTTACGGGATACCGTGCGCTGTTTTAGGTACTGGGATGAAAAAACCCCATACAACTGAGGAAGCGATTGAGGAAGAGGATCTGTACAGGACAGCTGATTTGTTGGTTGAGATTATTAAAGGTATTGCGAAGCTTGAAAAAGCTGAATGCTAAATCGTGTATTATAACGTGAACTGGAGAAAGAAGGCCTATAAAATACGTGGATAGGCCTTCTTTTTTTTTCATAATTATAGAATGCCAAGAGTTTAAAAGGAGACGCCTGCAATGAGCTCCTATTAAGTACTATTCGGCCATCACAAAACTTAGTTGCAAACAGTTTAGCCCCCGTCCAATCAATTGAACGGGGGGCTATCCAATAATGTGGGTTTTAATTAAAACTATATATAGTTAAGTACGCTTATCATGATAAATATTAGCAACTATAATAACTATAAACATAATAGACCGTACAATTGATACCCTACAAAAAGTTAGTTTTTCTCTCGCTACGTCTTTGCTTCATTAACTTCCTTGAACTTACAAATTAAAAAAATTAAATGTGGATAAAATAAAAGAAAATAATTGAAAGGTGAGGAGAATTTGGGCAAAGATTATTGGAAAGATGATTTAAATGGACGTGAGGCAGAGCGTGAGTGGATGGTTCGAACCCAGCTCAGAAGTCGAGACATCACAGATGAGGCAGTAATTCAAAGTATGCTAATTGTTCCGCGACACAGGTATGTAAAAGAAGATAAGCAAGAGCTTGCGTATTACGACACCGCTTTGGAAATAGAAGCAGAGCAAACTATTAGTCAGCCCTATATTGTAGCTCTCATGGCTCAAGCGTTGGAGCTCAAAACGAGTGATAAAGCTTTAGAGATAGGAACGGGTTCTGGTTATTCGGCCGCGATATTATCTCGAATGGCCAAGAGAGTTTATACAATTGAGCGCCATAACTTACTCGCCCATCTTGCGGAAGAACGATTTAACAGTCAAGGTTATGAAAATATTGAAGTGCGCGTGGGAGACGGCACGCTTGGATGGACAGAAAAAGCACCATTTGACGCAATTTTAGTAACGGCGGGAGGTCCTAAAATTCCAGATTCCTTAATCGAGCAGTTAGCTCCGGGTGGCCGCTTGGTAATACCGGTAGGGAAAAAAGAAGATCAACATCTGGTGCGTGTTAAGAAGACACTGTTAAGTGAATTAATAGAAGAAGATTTGGGAGCAGTACGTTTTGTTCCTCTGATTGGTACAAAGGGGTGGAAGGAGGCAGAAGCAGGAAGTTAGATCCGGCTAGCCTTTAGATATAGGAAACTTACTTCAGAAGGACCCCGTTATCACACTTTTTTTGTTATAATAAGGACAGCTTCGAAAGTACACAACCTTAAGGAGATGTTCTTAATTATGATAAACAAAGCCTTGGAGGTATTGCAAAGGTATTTCGGGTATACTCAATTTCGAGATGGCCAGCAAAAAGTGATTGAAAGTTTACTCCAGGGCTCGGATACTTTAGCCATTATGCCGACTGGAGCAGGAAAATCACTTGCTTACCAAATTCCAGCCCTATTGTTTAAGGGAACAACTCTCGTGATTTCTCCTCTAATTTCCTTAATGAAAGATCAAGTGGATGCATTGCAACAGTACGGAGTTCCAGCAACCTTTATCAATAGTTCTCTGTCTCTCAAGGAAGTTAGGTCCCGGATTGACAGGGTGGCAAGTGGTAAATATAAGCTCTTATATATTGCACCTGAACGACTTGAGTCAGATAGTTTCCGAAGTCTTCTGGACTCTTTGCGGGTTTCCTTCCTAGCGATTGATGAGGCTCATTGTGTTTCCCAGTGGGGACATGACTTCCGCCCTAGTTACCTGCATTTGGGGCCTTTTCTTAAATCCCTCCCTCAGAAACCGCTAATTGGAGCTTTTACTGCAACGGCAACTGAGGATGTTCAGGCTGATATAGTCCGACTGTTGGGATTGAGAGAACCTGGTATATTTGTCACAGGATTTGATCGTCCGAATCTTATGTTTTCTACGTTTCGAGGGGAGAACAAGAAGGACTTTTTACTTGAATATACCAAAGCTCATGCCGATCAACCTGGAATTATTTATGCCGGGACGCGTAAAGAAGTGGACAATCTCCAGAGCTTTTTAACCAAAAGCGGCTTAAAGGTTGGAAAATATCATGCGGGCATGACCGACGAAGATCGCTTAAAAAGCCAAGAAGATTTCCTCTTTGATGAAGTAACCGTCATGGTAGCTACCAACGCGTTTGGAATGGGTATTGATAAATCCAATGTTCGATATGTTATCCATTATAATATGCCAAGAAATATGGAAGCTTACTATCAAGAGGCAGGTCGTGCAGGGCGCGATGGAGAACAGGGAGAGTGCCTTTTGTTGTTTTCTCCTCAAGATGTAGTGTTGCAAAGATATTTGATTGAACAAACCATTTTTCAGCCTGAACGAAAAATGAATGAGCTCAAAAAGCTTCAAGGGATGGTTGATTACTGTCATACACCCCGTTGCTTGCGGAAGTCGATTCTAGAGTATTTTGGAGAAGAGGACGTACAAGAAGAATGCGGTAACTGTAGCAGTTGTAACGATAAGAGAGAAATTGTAGATATTACCTTGGAGGCTCAAAAAGTATTTTCCTGTATTTATCGTATGCGGGAACGTTTTGGGATTGGCATGGTGGCTGAGGTTTTAAAAGGTTCACGCAAAGCGAAGATTAGGGAACTTCGGTTTGATGAACTTTCAACCCATGGGATTATGCACGAAGTTGCGTTGCAAGAAATCAAAGATCTAATAAATTATTTAGTGGCAGAGGGGTATTTGCAATTATCAACCGGAGAATATCCAGTGGTTAAACTCCAGCCCAATGCAGTTTCCGTCTTAAAAGGGGAAGCGAAAGTCGATCGGAAAGTGTCACCAAAACCGTATCGTAAAGAGTCGGAAGAGGTTAGCCTATTTGATCGGTTGCGTACATTGCGCAGAGAAATAGCTATTCGAGAAAACCTCCCTCCCTACATGATTTTTGCAGACAGTACCTTGAGAGAAATGGCCCAAGCGTGTCCAATCGATCACAGATCAATGATTCGCGTCAGCGGGGTTGGGGAGAGAAAGTTAGAAAAATACGGGGATGAATTTCTGGAGGCAATCAGGATTTTTTGTAAGGATTCTGAAAGTGTAGAGAAGCCGGACTTAAAGAATAATCCCCTCGAAGAGAAGCGTGATGATCAAACGGACAGCGAACATGGTTGCCAAGATATAATTAATCTTGAGAATTCTCCTCACGGGAAAGTTTCCAGTCATTTGCAGACCTTTCTAATGTACAAAGAAGGATACTCTTTAGAAGATATTGCAAAAATAAGGAAGGTTACTCCTATAACTGTTCAAAATCATTTTGTGCGCTGCAGTCTAGATGGACAGGCTGTTCCGTGGGATGATTTTATTCCATTTGAACAAGAAACCCACATCTTGGAGGCAATTAAGCAAGTAGGTGGAGAAAGATTACGTCCCATTAAAGATCTTCTCACTGATGAGGTGGAGTGGTTTACAATCCGGGCAGTTTTGGAAAAGCATAAAATTATCGGTAATAAAGAATAGAAAACAAAAAAGTGAGCAGTCAATAAGTGTCTATGGGTGCCTGGATAAGAGTTTAACTATACTTCCGAGTCCTTCCTTCGCTAAAGCGTGTGCGAGGGAAGGACTTAATTGCGGTATTTTTGTAATGAGTTTAAAAATCCAATAAGTAGAAGGAGTTTGTTAGTTGTAATGCACGAGAGTGAGCAAGTTTATATTCGTAAATCTATAAAGACAAATCGAGCTATTGTTTTGGCTAGTGTTCTGTTAGCAATTTTCATAGCCGCTATAGAAGGGACGATTGTGGCAACCGCAATCCCTAGTATTGTTGGAGATCTCGGTGGCTTTTCCCTGTTTAGTTGGGTTTTCTCATCCTTTCTTTTGGCTCAAGCAGTTACAATCCCGATTTATGGAAAACTCGCTGATTTGTTTGGGAGAAAACCTGTATTTACCTTTGGAATTATAGTTTTCCTTATTGGTTCTGTCCTTTGTGGCTTTGCAAAAACAATGAATATGTTGATCATTTACCGATTGCTTCAGGGTATTGGTGCTGGAGCTGTTCAGCCTATAGCCACGACGATTATCGGCGATATTTTCAGCCTGTCAGAACGTGCGCGCATTCAAGGTTATATTTCTAGTGTTTGGGGAGTTTCTTCAATTATTGGCCCAGCCCTCGGAGCCTTCTTTGTGCAATATGTTCATTGGGCTTGGATATTTTGGGTAAACGTGCCCATCGGTATGCTCGCTGTAGCAGGAATATGGTTTTTTCTTGGAGAGGCAGTACATAAGCAACAACATACTATTGATTACATTGGCTCGGGGCTGATTTTTATCTCGGTCAGTGCCTTGATGATTGTTTTTATACAGGCGGGAACTGTTTGGGCGTGGTCATCTGCCCCGGTACTTCTTTTATTGGGGTTATCTGTCGTTGGGTTTTATCTGTTTATATTGCAGGAAAAGCATACTACAGAGCCCATTATGCCATTGGAGATCTGGGCTGATTCTTTACTGGTAGTTTCCAACTTAGCAACTTTAACGACAGGTATTGTGATAATCGGTATCTCGTCATTTTTGCCTACTTATATTCAAGGTGTGATGGGGAAGTCTCCAATTATATCGGGTTTTGTTCTTGCTTTTATGACAATGGGCTGGGTGATGGGTGCGTCGATAGCTGGTAAGATTATGTTTAAATTCGGTTTCAGACGAATTGCGATTATTGGAGGGTTTTGGATCCTTGCGGGTTCGATGTTTTTAATAACAATGGCTCCTGAAAGAGGGTGGCTCTGGGCCGGAGTAGGTTCGCTTCTAATTGGGATAGGAATGGGATTTGCTAGGACGGTCTTTATCGTTGGGATTCAAGACAGTGTGGAGTGGCAAATGCGTGGAGTGGCGACAGCCTCTAATATGTTTATGAACATTTTAGGGAATACAATGGGTGCAGCTCTTTTGGGCGGAGTTTTAAATACTAAATTGACTAGCTATTTAAAGGGTGTGAGTGGAGAGGCATATAGTGTAGATGTTGTTAACGTCTTACTTGACCCAGATAAGAGGGGAGCGCTTCCCAATGGTGTCATAGATCTGATGACGTCAGGCCTGACAATTTCGTTGCACTATGTCTTTTACGGTGTTTGTATTGTATCTGTCTTGAGCTTCATATTAGTATTGTTTTTTCCAAATAAGACAAGAGATGCGCTTTAATTATAAAAAATATTATTGGTTATACTACATCTGGTGTACAAATATGTTGACCTTTAACGAGGGATGTGTTAACATTTCCAATGTCGCTCTTGGGGGTAAAGCCTCAGGAAAGATAATGTTGAAAAGAAGAAATACTTGTTGACAACAAATGATGAAAATGGTATTATAACTGAGTGCCACAAAGACGCACAACGATTAAACGCTGATTATTGAAAAATAGTAAAGTTTTTAATCGCAACCACACAAATTAGCTATTGACAACGATAGTTGAAAATGCTAAGATACAATTCCGGCCTTAAACAGCCAAAGAAAATGATGGTCTTTGAAAACTAAACAACAAGGACAGCCAATGAGAGAAACTCGAAAGAGTTTCAAAAGAAATCATGAGCGAATCATCTTCTTCATTGAAGTGAGATAACTTTTTTTGGAGAGTTTGATCCTGGCTCAGGACGAACGCTGGCGGCGTGCCTAACACATGCAAGTCGAACGGAGAATTTCAATAAGTTTACTTAGAGAAGT
>NZ_FQXJ01000010.1 GCF_900129935.1 Desulfosporosinus lacus DSM 15449
TTATTATTTATGATTTGTTTGAATTCCTAAATGTTCTTTTAAGGCTTCCTGAAGAATGGCTGAGAAATTCACATTGTGAGCTTCCGCCTCTTCATTAAGCCATGAGGGAATCGATAGTGTTTTCTTTACAGCCTTTGAACTCTTATGCCGGCGATAGGCTGTCATATCGATATCTATCATTGTCGTAAACTGTCCGTCATCTAAAGGAATATCCCTTGCCCTTGACGGATTTGGGATGACCTCATTTTCGTCTATGAGATAATCTAACCAAGTCGCTAAGGCATCACGTGCCATATAAATAGCGTTTGCAAGATCGTTGCCCTGACTATTGGTTCCGGGCAAATCAGGAAACCGTATAGCATATCCATTTTCTGTGGGCGTAAATATAGCGGGAAAAACGCAAACCATAGCGTTGCCTCCTTTATTATTTTTTATCTATATAGATCCTTGAGATGAGGGTTTATTTCAGCCCTGCATCTTTTAGGATTTGCTTTGCTGTTACTTCGTTAATTTCTCGGTGTCTTGGGACTTGTACGGAGTTTCTTGTTCCAACTGGGTTGTCGTGTTTGTATATGTCATGTTCGTCACCGTGACGTTTAAGGTACCACCCAGCGGATTCAAGCTTTTTTACTAGGTCCCGTCGTTTCATTAGCATCACCTGCCTTCTGATAATTATAATACGTATTTTACGTATTATCAATATGTTTGATGCGTAATTCATTTATTATATTAAAAGCCGCGAGAATCGAGCGGGAAAAACTTAAAAAGAGCCCCCTTAGAAACTCTTTTTAAGTGAGGATAATTTACCACCTTTCATGAGTGGCATACGTTTCAACCGTCCTCATATTCGTCTTGGGAACAGGCGGCCACTCTTTAAGCCTTTCGACCATATACTCAACAAGCTGGCTCGCGTCTTTGCTGCATTTCTCCTTCACCGCCGGATCAAGTCTGGCCAGTTGACCGAGGGTTTCCAGCAACTCCTGGAAGGCATCTGCGATAGTTTGGCAGCAAGCAGTGCATCTTTCTTCATACATCTCTTGTTTAATCTTATTAATCTCAGCCGCGATGACCAGGGGCGTACGTTCAGTGCTGGGTTCATCCATTTTGATTCCCGCCTTTTTAATAGCTTTAATGACAGCATACGCAGGCGGGTTTCGAATGGTGAAGGCTTGGCTATGAACCTGGCAAGGCACCTTCCAAAATTGGGAATCTGGTGACAATTCCGGCTAAGATCATGACGGGCAGCATTATATAATAAAAATGTCGTCGTGGACAGTCTGTTACGTGTAGGTGCCAACTCACCTGCTCGTGCCTGGAAGGGCTCCAACACTTTCAGGTCACGGCGACTTTTCAATTTCCACCTATTTCTAATTATAGCTTTTTTGAAGTCACCGCATCATCAGAAAAAACTGGATGAATTGACGAGATTGTGGCAACGGGTTATCGTCGCACAAGGCACGGAAAACAGTGTTTAGAACTCCGTTTTGACGAAATAGCCGGTTGCCTGAGGACACCGGAAGGCGGCAGCAGCAAACAGTTTTTGATTGTCAAAAAAGATGGAGTCCTGCACGCGAGACTAATATCCCCACGCGAGGCCGCCCGTCTGATGGGCGCGCCCGGATAGTTACACATCCTTCCCGGTACTAACAACGACGGTTATAAAGCTATGGGAGACGCCGTGGCGCTTCCTGTCGCTTCATTTATAGGTAAAAATATTTTTTGACAAAACTGGCGGAGGTTATTGGAAAATATAATACTATTATTGACGTGAAGGAAACAGATCCCAGCCTGCGGATCGAATTTGAAGCGAGGTAGGGCTTAAGCAGCACGCCGAAAAGTCAAGAGCGCCCTTTTCTCACTAAAAAAGCGAGATAAGGGCGCTTCTCTTTAACCAAATGATCTTGCACTTACATTATTCTTACTCCCCCTCTGGATATTGTTCCAAGAGTTCTCCCTTCCCGGCGATCACTTTAGCTGCCGCCACTTCTTCTGCGCTCTTCTCAAAAGTGACGGTAAATCTCCACTCCTCTCCGAAATCAAATAGATAAAGAAATTTTTGCTTCGGCATCAGGTTAAGCCGGAGTAACTTTACTTTATCGGCAAAGGGCCCCCTATCATTGCCAGGGGACCAATAGGTCTCTCCATTACGGGACCATGCTTTATTATCCATGAAAAAAGCATAGAGATGATCATCATTCAGTCCAAAGCCACGCTGAATGATTTGATGGAATTTGTGCAAGGTTGCGTCGGCAGGAATCTGAATTCGCCGCCACTGGCCCCTCCCTAAACTGACTTTCAAGATGTAAGACTCTGCCATTTCTAATACTGCTCCTCCTCATCATCGTCATGATCACAATTGTAACATATGATCGCCCAGTTTCATTTCAGGATCCGTTTAACCGAGTTGAACCACATAGTAATAGGTCAGGGATATATACAGTAGAGTCAAATCGAGTGGGAATACTTTAGTAATATGGAGTGAATATTCGGTGCCCTCCCCCATGACCCAATGTATCTCTAATTCCCATCTTTAAAAGAGACATACTCTGGTTTGTTTTCACTTTTTCGCTCTTTGCCAAGACTATTCAACTATTTTGATTTTTGTTAATTATTTAACATTCTTCTTTTTTACCCCATGTTAAGATTACATAAGACGAGTTAACTTGTTGGATCTAGTGACTAGAGGATAACGCAGCTCAGAGAAGAGGTGATATTAATATGGAGGTGCGTATAGTTGCCTGCGGCATATTCCAACTGGAGCTTGAGCGAGTTCTAGAGGAAATAAGAACTGAATGTGAATCTGATGCTGAGTTTAAAGTTATCTACACAGCACCGGCTCTGCATGTAGACTATGATAAACTGAAAGATGCCATCACCGAGGCTTTAAATAATAATGCGACGGAAGAACAAGCAGTCCTCTTTTTCGGCTCTATGTGCCATCCTGAGATGAACGAGTTCATAGAAGAATACAATGTTATCAAGTTGGAACCTAGGAATTGTATTGAATTGATTTTAGGTAAGGAGAGACAGAATGAGCTAGAAAAATCGGATAAGATATTTTACATTACTCAAGGTTGGTTGCAGAACTGGCGGGAAATTTTCAGTCAGGGACAAGGCTGGGACGAAATTGATGCTAGGCAGAATTTTGGTTTCTACGATAAAATCTTGCTCCTAGACACTGGAGTATCCGAGTTCAAGGATGAGGCTATCTTGGATTTTTTCGAATATACACAGGTACCAATCGAAATTGAAAATATTGATTTGGCAGTTTTTAAAAAGAGTGTGATTGAAACGCTAGAGAAAGCATTAGTCAAGTAAATTCTTACTAACATCGGTTAAATACGCAAAAAAAGTTTAAAGGAGTGAGTTTAATGGTTATAACTCAAGAAATTAAAGATGTAATATCAAAGGCTCCGTTTATTCCCATCACTACTGCTTCTGTCCATGGAGAACCGCACATGATCGTAGTAGGAAAAGTAGCAGAAATAAGAGAAGCTGATATACTAGGGTTTGGTATCTACAAGATGGAGGTCACTCAACAAAACATCAAAGATAACGGAATGATGCAGGTTGTAATAGCAACGATGGAAGGTGGCCCCAAAGGCTACAGGCTCACAGGCAAAGCATGCATAGAAGAGAAACTGGTTTTATTTAAGGCAGAAAAGGCAGAGGTGCTTCTGTAGAATCTCCTGAATGTACAATAATCCCGCTTATGACAGGCGGGATTATTGTGCATTTCAGGTTTTAGTATTGTTGGACATTTTTCTGATACACTCTATTTTAGCAACCCTTATTATGCATGAGGAGGAAAAGTATGAAGCATTGCATTATCTGTCTGCAGCAATTGGACCTATTTCAGGGACTAGAACGAGATCAATTTACTAACTTGTGTCAATGTACGAATAGAAAGAGATTGTCCAGAGGACACTACCTTTTTCGTCAAGGAGAGGCAACAAGTACCCTATACCTAATAAAATCGGGTAAGCTGAAACTCGTACAAACTGCCGAGGATGGCCATGAAACAATACTGGATGTATGCGGCCCCGGTGAAGTCTTAGGTGAATTGTCCTTATATCAAGAACAAAATGAGCACTCAAGCGCCATAGCTATGGAAGAGGTTTGCATATGCTGTTTCAGTAAACTCCAATTTGAAGGGTTAATCAAACAAGATCCTTCGTTTGCCCTGAGGATTATTGGCTACTTAGGGCAAAAACGTTATGAAACCATGTTGAAATTAGGAAAAGAATCCGGATTACCCGTTAAAGAGAGATTGTTGCAACTTTTTTATCGTTTAGCTGAACAATATGGACAAGAAAGGCCGACCTCAACTTTGATAGATCTAAAAATCACCCAGCAAGAATTAGCCGATATGATCGGCTCTTCGCGTATTATGGTCATTAAGGCACTTAAAGAGTTTAAAGCCGCTAATATAATTGACCGGGAAAAAAGATATTTCGTCTTGAAAAACGACCCTTGCATCAGTATTAATACCTTCGAATAATGTAACTACTCTTTAACTCAAAAATAAGATGCGTTGGCGTGAGAATTTTTATCTTCACAACCAGCACATTAAATATTCCTTGTGGCGCGCCGGATAGTTACATCCCTGTCGCTTCATTTATCGGTAAATCCTTTTTGACAAAATTGGCGGAGGTTATCTATGATGAACAGCGCAACCAACCGATTGAAAGAATTTCAAGCGGAGCATAACGCTTACACAAAGGGGCCGCTTAAGCTGGTGGGGCCTTGACGGCAAGGTATGATTCAAAAAGTATTATGTTTGTTAATTATAACTGTTTCATGTCCGGAACTGCTTGGCTGAAATCCGGGAAAAAATACGCGACCATCTTCTCATATTGATCCTGTGCAGACAGGCAGGTATCCATTAAGTACCCTTTTTCTGTTTTGTATTCTTTCAAACCACGATAATAAAAAAGCTTATATTCATAGTCAATGATAAAAGGCAGGATATCATTCTTCAGGCACTCTTTAAACATGATGATACGGCCCACCCGTCCATTACCATCCTGAAAAGGATGTATGCTTTCAAATTTGTAATGGAAATCTACTATATTCTCTATTATAATGTCCTTTTTTTGATGATAATCAGTAAGCAGTTTTTGAATTTCCCTGCTGACTTTTGAGGATGCCGTTGTTTTCATGTCGCCGACCACGTTTGGTCTGGTCTTGTAGTCCCCGACACGGAACCATTCCTTGCGTTCATCGGATGTGTTCCGTTTCAGGAGCCAGTGAAATTCCTTAATCATTTCCTCCGTCAGTTCCTCATCCGCATGAGCAAGCATATAGTCAAAACAGAAAAAGTGATTAACCGTTTCAATGATATCATCAACACTTGCAGCTTCATCCTGTTCCATATTGACAGTATTCGTTTCGTAAATGTACCGGGTCTGATCTTCAGAAAGACGGCTACCTTCAATCCTGTTAGAATTATATGCAAGCTTGATCTGTGTCTGATGGTACAGACCGCCTTTGAGCTTCATTTCCTTTTCTTCCAGCAATTGTCCCAATAGGCGTTGCTTCATGAACGTAACCTCTTACTGTATAATCTCCCATATTAATTATACCATATTTTTACTCCGTTTCATCGCCTTTTGGTGTCAACATAATATGGTTAAATATTCGCAGGTATGTTACTGCAATTGCGAATCATTAAATCGAAAAAGAGCACCCTTAATTGAGCGCTCTTCGGTCTAAACTGCCATGGATTGGTGTCATCTTAAATTCTTTATCTCCTCTTCGGACATACCTGTAATGTCGGAGATTGACTTGAAATCCATACCCTTCTTAAGAAGTTTTTTTGTTACTTTCTTTTTTTCCTCTTCTCTGCCTTCTTCTCTGCCTTCTTTTTTACTTTGCCTTATTGCCTCTCGTAACCTCAGTTCAGCCTCTCTAACCGCAGCCATTTCATCAAGAACTGCCTTGCGCCTATCATAATATTCTTCGCGTATCTTTGGATCATCGCTTGACTTTTCCCATTCGTCCATCGCTTGATTCAACACTGGGTCTTGCATTGCAATCTCCTCCAGTGTCTTCAAAATTTCCTCGTTCTCTGAGCCTTCTAAAAGAAATAACCAGCGTGCAAGCACGTCCTCCCATGGACTTACCAGCCTTTCTCTCCATTTTACGAGAAGTTTTGGTAGTTCTATGAAGTGTATTCCACGTGCAGCAGCCAGCTTCGCTAAAACCTTCCGTCTATGTTATGTTCTTAATTGCCCGGTATTTCTGCCTGCTGCTATTTGGCTTATCCGGCACAGTCATTTCGATCAACCCAAGTTCCAAGGCCGGACGCAAATAGTTATTGCTCAAAGTAGGACGGTGTTTAAGTCTGAGCCGTTCTAAAAGCTCTTTTGCCGAAAGCGTTTCACTCCCCAAGGCCATCATCAGGCGTTGAACTTGTTCGGTGACTTGCTCGCGCACTTGTTCGGTTTGAATAAGCTCCCGCAAAGCATCGCGAATTACCCTAAGCATAAATTCAATAAAGGCAGTGGAATCTGCGGCTTTATCCGCAACAGCCAGCACTTCATAATATTCGTTTTGGCGTTCGTGAATCAGGGTTTCTACCGGAAGCCAATGAAATACCGACTTCCAGGAGCATGTCACCAAACGTTTAAAACGTAGGCGCACATGCTCCTTTGACATTAGGGGTTAGGAGATTCACCCTACTTTAATCGCCCGCTCATGGCAGTTAATCTGACATTTTCCACACTGGGTGCAGGCCGATGCCTTAATGACATAAGCTCTTGAATTACCCTTAACTTTGATTTTCAATCTCCCAAACATACCAAGCCGGTCATAGTCCTCCTGCTTGATTTCTTTTAAGGCCAGTACCTTAGCCGGACATTTGCTGACACAGACACCACAGCCATCGCAGCGATTCAAATTAACGTTTACACTCATAAATCAACACTCCTATGACTACTTTGCACTTTTTCTTTTAATGCTCATTAGATGCACGATTGATAACTTGAACTTATAAGTCTTCAGGAATTAAAGCGGTAACCGGTTCCCCAGAGGGTCTCTATATATTCCGGATTGGCCGGATCTTTTTCAATCTTCTTCCTGATCTTTTGGATATGAACGGCCACAGTTGCCAGATCACCATAGTATTCCGCACTCCAAAGCTTATCGAAAAGGTGCTCCTTACTGAACACCAGGTTGGGATTGGTGGCGAAAAAGAGCAAGAGTTCGTATTCCTTGGCCGTGAGCTGCACTTCTTTGCCGTTGACATAGACTTTATGGGCGGCTGTATTGATTTCCAGCCCGCGGTAATTGATGATTTCCAGAGCTGAATTCCTGCCCGTCAAGCGTTCATAGCGGTTTAAATGGGATTTGATGCGGGCCATCAGCTCCGCTGGACTGAAAGGCTTGGTCAGATAATCATCGGCCCCATAATCCAGTCCCCTGATTTTATCAATATCCTCACTCCTGGCCGACAGAACGATAATCGGAATCTCCAGCTTCCGCCGGACTTCTTTGATAATCGTAAAACCATCTTTTTGCGGCAGCATCAAATCCACAATCAGAATGTCATAGACCCCGGTGAGAGTTTTCTGTAACCCTGCCTCCCCATCCATAACGATGTCCACCTTATAGCCGTTTAGCTGCAGGTAATCCCGCTCCATCTCCGCAATATTTAAATCATCCTCAACGATCAGGACACTTTTCATGATCTCCCACCCACTTTCATGACCTCTATTTCTGAACAGGCAGCTTAATTGTAAAACGGGACCCTTCCCCGCTGATACTGACAACCGTTATTTTTCCTCCCTGAGCCTCAATCAGCTCTTTGGCAATCGCCAGCCCCAGCCCTGTACTCACAAAATCCTTGGAACGTTCAAGGTCAATCCGGTAAAATCGGTCAAAGATGTGCGGGAGCCGGTCGGCCGGAATTCCCGGACCATTGTCTGCGATATTGATGCAAACATACTCCTCCTGCTTAGATAACTCCATGACCACTTTTAAATCCTGCTCCGGACCATATTTCACAGCATTGTCCACGATATTCCTGATTGCCTGATAGACCCGTTTCCCGTCAATCCTGACCGGATAATCCTGGTCTGTCTGATCCCGGTAGGAAAACTCAAGTTGCTTTTCTTCAAATTCAAACTTCAGTTCAATTGCCAAATCTTCCAGGTAGGCTTGGATGTTCAGTATTTCATAATTCATATTTAATTTGTCCATATCCAGTTTTGAGAATAAAAACAGGTCATCAATCAGCTTGTTCATATACACGGTATTACTGTAAATGGTCTTCAGGTACGGATTCAGTTGCTCCGGCTGGGTAACATATCCCTCCATGATCATTTCCAGGTAGCCCTGAATCGACGTGATCGGCGTTTTTAAATCATGAGAAATGTTCGCGACCAAATTCTTTCTGTTTTCCTCATACTCCTGATTGATTCGTTCGCTTTCCTGGAGTTTAAGGGCCATCTCATTAAATGAATGAATTAACTGCGCAAACTCATTTTGAACCTCTGGCTGAATCGACACATTATAATTGCCTTGGCCGATTTCGGTGAATCCATTCTTCAGCTGTTCGATCGGCTTAAAGACCTTCTTTTCCAAGCGCTGGTAAAAGATAAAGTGGACCATTTCCTTGGTAATAAGGATAAGTGCAAAAATTACGCCGATGGCCTTCAGTCCCATCCAATAGTACAGCAGGAATAAAAGAAACAGAGTTAAAAGGAAACCGATGGGGCGGAAAAACTTCATGGATCTGCGCATGCTGCGGAATTCCTCGTAATTCCAGTCCGGGAATTCCCCGTGCTTCAAATGACGATATTTCTCATGATGCAACTTTTCCTGATGAAGCCGATGATAAAACTTACGAAAATCATGGTTTGATCTCAACTTTGTTCACCTTCTTCCTTGATAATTTTTAACATTGTTTTTCCCTTTATCCTAAACCGCTCTTGCTGTTCTCATGTTTTTATTTTAATTCATAGTTTTAAATATACTATAAAGCAATTTTAAAAACTTTATAAAAAATTTATGTTGGATAGGAGTTTTATTTTCCACACATATACGATTTAATCTATTTGATGGTCTATATCAAGGTATTTTTGAGGAAAATTGAACTTGAACAGAATCAGTATTCGGCGAAACATGCTTGAGGGCAATCATATATTGTCGTTTCGCATAGGTACCTGGAACCTGCGCGGAACGACAATATATGACAGCCTGTTAGACGTTCCGCCGAGTAGTCTAAAGAGTAAAAGCATCTGCTTAATTTTGCAGATGCCCCTAATACTCAAAACTACTATATAAATGCTACCAATCAATTTGTTCTGGGTACTCTAATTTAAGACTGATATCCTCAGGGCTACGATTATACTCCTTAGCCGCCTCAAGTATGGTTCTTTCAATAGATCTGTACTCATCGCCCTTTTCAGTTAAGCGTTTAGCCATTATTGAAAGGTTTTTCAGCCTTTTAGACTTGTCCATACCCAAGTATCTTACATTCAAAACGTCTAAGTATTGTGTTATATAATTTTCTAGCCATGCATAGTCCTTGATCATCATATTGACCATCCTAGTATAGGTTTTTCCCTCAACGGTTTCCTGAAGGCATTTTGCTACCTCCGCCTGAAACAACCGAATCTGCACAATGTTATGATCCCAGATTACTGATTTATCTGACATCATATCGTATCTCTTCTTTGTCAGCTTGTACGCATGAAAGCGACAGAAATCGTTTAATGCCATAAGGACAAAAAGCATTTCAGGCCATATTACATTTATGGAGAGATAGACATTCTTATCATGGGTGATCATTCCCATGCGCTTCATCTTTTCTGTGTCCATCCCGTTTTCCACAAATATGATTTTCCTGTCACCCATCAGGGCATGACGAAGGTCATAGCAAACCCCGAGAACACGTAACCGCGTGCCCTCATGGTAAGGATGATCTTCTTCGTCACCTACTATTTCGTGGAGTGAATCATAAAGGGTTTCAAAGTCGCTTTGATCACCAGAAATTGTTACTCCAGCTAGATTTTCCGTAGCCGAAACTTTTAACATTAGCACACCTACCCTTATAAACAGCCTTATTTTACTTTTTCTTCACAAACAGCTTTTGTTCCTAATTCTAAGAATTCAAGTGGCCACTCTGTTTCTTTGGCAATCTTATTGATATCAGCAATTGCCGTTTTTACAGTTGCTACCCGCAATTTAGGAGATCCTCTGGGTGGATCAAATTCTTTCCTGATTTTCTCCTTATATTCTTTGATTATCTCAAGGACAGCCTTCTCACCTTGAAGCTTTATTGAAACAAAAGTCCGTACCTCTTTATCTCCTCTGAGTGTCTCTAGAAAAAACTCAATAGCCTCCTCTTTTGAAAGCTCATTGAGTTTTTGTTTAAGTTGAGTAAGAGTTAATAATTCAATCTGGTTTCGGCTCACATTCTCTACTCCTTACAAAGTCTTGGCTTCCATATCATTTTACTTTTTCAAGCAACACGGGTAAGCCATTCGACCGATTGAGCATGAAAAAGGCAATAAATTTTGCAACAGATTCATCGAAACCTGTAACTTTCTTCATCCTTTTACGAGAATTTTTCAACACATAATCTTTATGATCTATTGCAAATGCAAACGCTAATCCAGACGTCATACTGAACTCGTCTAGGTTAATCAATCTCGTAACCAGAAAAATATTAGGATTTAAGTTTTCTCTCATACCGATATCGATTAGCTTTATAGGTTCAGATTCTTTCATTACATCACTGAGCATGATTATTTCATTCTCTTGAGCATGGTCGGCTATTTTATACAGTCCTATATCAGATTTTTTCATTGCTATCAATAGCTCTTCATCCACTTTGCTGCTAGGTGGATATTTATTTATGTACTCAGAAAATGCATTGCTGCCATTTCTAACGCTTCCATATATGTTAAAATCATAAATGGCATCGTTTTCGGAAGTAGATTCAATAACGACTCTATTATTCTTGTCCAGAATTCCTAAAATTGAAGCAGCTTTCAGGTAGTCCTCCCCATTTACAAATTCTTTTAAAATCTGCATATGAATTTCAACTAGTCTCTTCCGGTAGCTTATATATTTCTCCTTTAAGTCCATCTCTAATTGCTCCTCGCTCAATTTGCTATTAACATTTTATATTTCCTTGCTCAATCCTCAATCCTCAATCCTACTCTATTTTCTCATGCATAGAAACATATTTCTAGTCTGCATTCTGTAATCTACGAGTATTAAAAAGCACCTGCCGAAATGATCCAGCAAATGCCCTTTATCATACCAAAATATTATGTTCCCGCATACACTATAAAAAGAACATACACTTCTCAAACCCGCTCATATCATGGCTTCCACTTGCCTCCGATAGCAATAGGTAAAGCTTTGATATGATCTCCACTTTTTCCCCTGCTCCACACCGTGCACGAAACTTTCGTATTCACACGGCGTTCCATCAACCTAAAGCTACTTCCTTATATCACAATATTTCCTACTTGTACTCTGAATTTATTCACTTTGGCTATCTGCTTTTTAGAAGGTTACTCGTTTAAAACTAGCAAGTTTGACGATAACAAGTTTTACTAAAACACATTCGGTTTACGGCAGCATTGTCTGAAAACACTCCATTATTACTTCCACATATTTCTCTCGATTTCCTCTTTAATATACGCGTAATTATTCGAATAAAACCAAAACAGGCATCCCCTAAAATGGACGACCTGCCATTCAACAACTATATTCCCGCACACATTTCGTCACCCTAAAAAGAACAGATACTTCTCAATCCCGCTCATACCAAGGATTTTAGTGCAATATCATAATTTCCCAAATGATTTATATAACAAAAGTCCTGCCTTCGTGTACACGGACATAGGCCCATGATAGTGTTGTGAACTTGTATTCGGCGAAACATGCTTGAGGGTTGTCATATGTTGTCGTTTCGCATAGGTACCTGGAACCTGCGCGGACCGACAATATATGACAACCCGTTAGACGTTCCGCCGAGTAGTAGCAACTGTCTCGGTCAATGACAGCAAACCAAAGTCCTGTTTTTATCCTCAACATCAAAAGCAATGTCGTAGAGTTACCGATACCTTTGATCAAGGGTCGGCGATTTTCTCTAACGGGGTTGCTTTCAAAACGACTCCATAGTGTTTTTTTCTTTCGCAAATATGCCAATTCATCAGAGAACAACTCCTCAAGTGAGATATCCAGTTTGACCGACAGGACTAATAATTTATCCACTTCAGGATATGCATCGCCTCGTTCCCATTTCGAAACAGACTGTCTGCTGAAGTCATCGCCAACGAACGCTGCCACATCTTCCTGAGTCAGTTCTTTTTCTTCTCTGCGCTGTTTTAATTTTTCTCTGAAATACATGCTGCTGTGTACCCCTCATTCTTTATCTATATTGTATGGGAGTATTATCACGGTGTCTAAAACCTGAATTCGCTTTGCGCAACTTGAAGTTGCGCTCGTCTGTAAAATGATAACCTAGGGGGATACCGGCCCAACAAAACTTACCCCGCAAGCGGTATCGACCTTCGGCAATCATTAGATTGTATCAATCTCTGTATGATTATTTCACATATTTTATCGTTGGGGGTTGGCGCAAAGCAATCTTACCTATCTCGGAACTGAAGCTTGAACTTCAGTTCAAGATTACCATATTTATTATCCAGAAATTTCTTCTTAGTTCGGCATAAAATTCTAATCTTCAATGATTTTGAATCGTTCAAAATCAATTCCCATTAACATACTTTTACACTTATCTATCCAATCGACCTCTAAACCTCTGCTGTTGAGCACCTCAAAAACCGTGTACACGGTAGATTCATCCATTAGCTCGTGAAAAATGAAATTTTATATTTCAGCAATATTAGAAGTTCTAATATATCGTGTTCCTCTGTCCAATTGTCCACGAAATTTTGAGGCACTCTCGTGCCTACGGACTGTCGAACCCGAGACTAACTTAATATTTTTTTGTTAATATACAAAAACCTCTCTCGTGTGGTTCGAGAGAGGTAACTGTTACTTCCAAATACCCAATGCATTCCGAAAATTATTTTAAAAATCATAGATGGATAAAGAATAACTCCCACCATTTTTAACAACTACTCCATTATCATTCAACCTGTCGAGGATCTTCTTAATAAGCTCTTGTTGCAATTCGTTACCCATACGGCGTAACTCAAGTTCAACTTCAGAGATGGTAAAAGGCCTTTTTTGCGATAATACAACATTTGAAACTTTATAATTTGGTGTTTCAGTAATAGGTGACATATCAATCTCTCCTTAAGATTTATTTTCAAACTTTTCCATCAATGTTTTAAGGGAGCCTGCTAATCCATTTCCGATTTCGTTCAGATAACTTGCATGATCTAAAGGCTCACTTTCCATAATGTATATAAAAAATAACGGAAATGCTCTATGGCTAAGAGTTAAATCAGTCTTTAAACGAGACACCTCTTCAAGTTTAACTAACTTCTCAGCCTGACAAAGAAATGGAGGATATTTTTCTAACCCTGTTTTAAGTTTTTTGTTAAAAACCACTACACAGTCTAAAGTTCCATGCCGACATGTTATTTCTTCAATTGTTTTTTCTATAGTATCATAGAAAACATTCTCTTGCCCTAGTGTTGCAAAAAATGTTTTTAGATTTACTAGAAAAAAACCATTTACTAAGAATTCTTGTTGATAGTTTTTTATCTGTTCATTTAATTTTTCAAGCAAAGGCTTCCAAGACTCACCAAGTGTATTTAATATATTATCTACGTTAATTACGAAATTCCGAGCAACTATTTTATCAACTTCAAGGAATGCGTCCATTCTTTTAATCATTGATCTATAATATTTTCTATTGGAAAGTAGTTCCTCCATTTGATATCTTATAATACTTTCTTGATTTTGGAATACCTCAAAAAAACTTCTACGTAAAACTGTCAAAAGCCATGAGTCATCCCATTGAATGAGTGCATTAAAATACTTCTGGTTTGAAACCACTTCTTTTATCGCTAACCAAAGTCCTGAAATATCCATTGGTAATGCTTCATTATTAATTATTACCAATGGCTTACTAGCATCGTTCAGATAATAATTACCTAACGCTACAATTACTTTTTGGAGTAAATTATCTGTTTTTATTACGCGATGATGGAATACTAAATTCTTATAAAGTTGCCACCTTCTTTGAAAAAAGTCTTCTACAGTACTAAGAGTAGTAATACTCTGGCAAAACAGAAAATTTTCACCGTTCTTCGTAAGAATCATAGATGAAATTAATCGGTCATATTCAATACTTCCAAAACTAAAACCTGAGTTTCTCATATCTCTTGTAATATAATCAAGACGATCACAGTCAATAGAAGAGTCAATAAGACGATGCAAGTCAGAAAATATTGAGTTTTTTTCCGAATATACATTTGTTACAAAGTAATCGACAAACCAATAAAAAATTTTCAGATGAGCTTCCAAAACTGTACTGGGGCTTCCCATCATTGTTATTATTGACTTAATCATTCTAGACGCAATTCTTTGGCCAATTTGTTCATGCAGCTGTGAACGCTCATCATCACCATAAAACTTAGTAGATTCAAGAAACAGTCTATGTTTTGCATTTCTTTTTGACTCGGGAATCTGAATAATTTTAAGCCATAAATCCTTTATAGCAGATTCTGCAATATGGCTAAAAGGGGGATGTCCGATATCGTGTAGTAAAGCTGCCAATCTGACAACCTGAAGAACTAATATGTAGGAAAAACCATATTCGGGCTTGATAACACTCGGAGTTAACCTAGTATAAAGTGGATCATCAATCTTAAAATCTTTATAAGAGTTAATTAATTCAACAAAATTTTCTCCAAGGCTAACCCTAAGCAGCTCGACAAATGTTCCATCAATGCTAATAATATTATTTATAGTTTGATTAATGGATGAAAAAAAAGAATCTCTGATTTCCTCATTTGCATTAATAATACTATGATAATACATCATGCTTCCCAAGTGCATGGTCCCAAGCGAATGTTCGAAACGCTTAGTCTTATTGGACGGAAATGTTAAATATGCAGTAGAGTTTTGCAAAACATTATGCAACCTGTTAAAAGCTTGTGTTGAAATAATATTTTTTTCGATATTGCTCAATAGTATTGTTCCATGTAACGAATCTGATATTTGGTTAATCTTCTTACTAGAATTCAAGTGACTAACCCCTCCTCGGATCGTAACGTTTCTCAATAAAGATATAACTTCTACGTAATATTTAATTATCCTCTAGTCAGTTGAATAAAATTAGTCATTGATCTTAGTGAATCTCAAGGCTCTCGCTTTATGAGCATTTTCCCTAGCATTAATGTATTTATCGAAAATCGCCTGAATGGGACTGACTGTGGATTGGGTATTGACCATTGGTAGCGAAGTGCAACCTCACCCAGTTAATCATGTAACCGGTTTGTTGAAATTGCACTTTGCTAAGCACAGACAATCATTCCAAACTTGGGGCGATGTGCAATTGTAATGGGATATTGTTTTTAAACCCGAATTATTTTGAACACCCGCTCTAACACACCCCACCTTATTTTACCATACGAAGAACGAGCCGAGAACGGGTGATCATGGAGTATTCTGGGGACGGCAATTATCTCACCACCTGAGGAGGTGGGAGTCTTCTACTCTCACTTGGATAAACAAATATGCTACATTCTTATCTTTGCGCCTGCTCGTGAAAAAATCTGGCCCAGGGCCATTGCCGCCGACCCTCGGAGCACCTTTCCCGATATTGACACCGTCAAGTGCCATAGTGTCCAGTTTAACCACCAAGCGATGGGCATGAACACGGATACCACTCCAATAACCGCCGCTTAACCCCTACTGACCACTCACCACATTAACCTTCTCGCCTTCATTGAGAAAAATCTGTCCTTCAGTGATGACCTCATCACCGACTTTCAAGCCATCGATAATCTCCGTAAACCTGTCATTGGCTAACCCTGTGGTCACTTGGACTTTTTTTACACTACCCTCTGCAACCAGATATACAACTGACCCACTGTTTTCAGTTTTGATGGCCTCATTAGGAACGGTCAGAACATTTTCTTTTACGGCTTCAGGTAAGACAACTTTGGCGAACATACCTGATTTCAAATCATCCGTAGTATTGAGCAGAATCTTGATCGTATAAGCCTTGGACTTGCTGTCCGCATTAGGGCTTATATAGTCAACCACCCCCTCTACTAGCTTGTTTTCCAGAGCATTCATTTTCAGAGAAATAATTTCTCCTTTTTCAATCTTAGCCACCACTTTATCCGGCACACTGATTTCGGCCATCATGGTATCTGTATCAATGATTGTTAAAGCAGCGGTGGAGCCGGAGATGATCTCCCCTTCATCCACATTCCGCCCGGAGACTGTTCCTGAAATGGGTGCGGTAATAACCGTATTTTTCAGCTGCTCAGAAGCATAATTTACTCCGGCGGCAGCTTGATTTACTTGGGCTGAAGCCACGCTGACTGAATCCGGCCCGGATTTTTCTTTGAGGAGTTTGAGATTATCCTGGGCCGTTCTCAAATCAACCTCTGCACTGGCGTATTGTTTTTGGAAATCATCCAGAGTCAGTTTGGCGATGACTCCGCTGGCATACAATTGTTGATTCAGATCATATTTTTTCTTGGCGTCCTCATAAGTGATTTGTTTATTTTCCACGGTTTGCTCGGCTTGCAGGACTTGCTGATCATAAGCGGAGCCTGCGGTCTTGGCCAGATTGGCCTCGCTTACTTCCAAATTGGCTTGCTGCTGCTGAAGCTGAGCTTGTAAGTCCCCTGAGTCTAAGGTAAACAGCACCTGACCTTTTTCCACTCTATCACCGGCCTCAACCTGAACCGTCGCTACCCTGCCCGCTATTTTAGAGGAAACGGTCACTTCTTGAACCGGCTTCAGAATACTGGCATATTCCACTTCCGTTGTCAGGGTGGCTGCACTTGCTGTCACTGTTGTGACATTTTTTATTGATGGCACAACTTCTGCTTCTTTATTTCCGAATCCGGATATTAAGGCAACCAAGATTATTCCGGAAATCACTACCCCTAAGCCCAGGCCTAGCCCTTTAATATGCTTCATAATCTTCTACCTCCCTGATAATTAGAATTGGCTTCTTTCGTTTCGCCAGATACTGGCGGGCATCATCCATCAAGGTATAAACTACCGGCAGAACAATGGGGGATAAAACTGTCGATGTAATCATGCCTCCGATAATTATGATGGCCATCCCGCTTCTCATTTCACTCCCAGCCCCGCTGGATAGCGCCGAGGGCAGCATACCGACAATCATGGTTGCAGAAGTCATCAGGATGGGTCTTAAGCGAGTGGTTCCCGATTCGATCAGGGCTTCTCGCAGGGGCATTCCTTGTTTCATCAAGGTTTGGGTATAGTCAATCAACAAGGTTCCGTTCTTGGATGCCAAGCCGTCAAGCAAAATCAAGCCGATCATGGACAGGATATTCAAGGATTGCCCGGATAAAGCGAGCAAGCCAAAGGCCCCGATAATTGCGCAAGGCAAGGAAAGCATTCTGATAAAGGGAGTTAAGAAGGATTCATACAAAATGATCAGAATGGCATAGACCAGAACAATCGCCACAACCAGGGCCTGAATCAGGGCGCTGAAGCTCTCGGCCATATTTTCCTGACTGCCGCCGAATTCTATCGTATAGCCATCAGGCAGAATGAAACCATCCAGTTGGTTTTCAATGAGCTTTGTCACATCTCCCAGGAGACTGTTTTGTAAATTTGCTGAGATGGTTACGATGTTCTCTCTATCCTCTCTGGATAGTTTTAAAGGACTTTCGGCGTACTCAATGGCTGCTACCTGATTCAGGGCAATCTGCTCTCCGGCGGAATTCTGAACTTTGACGGCTCCTAAGTCAGCGGGAGTTTGGATCTGGTCATCTATAAACCGGAGGACAATATCATATTCATTCCCGTTCTGCCGGTAGATGCCGGCCTTCGATCCCTGCAGTCCGGTTCTGAGAACCGTAGAAATATCCGGGGTATTTACTCCGTATTGAACTGCCGCCAGCCTGTCAACCTTCACCTGGATCTCGCTCTCACTGGTTCGCTCGGAATTAGTGACGTCAGCCGTCCCCGGGGTGGCTTTGACAATATCCTCTACTTTGTAGGACAACTCTTTTAAAACAGCCGGGTCCTCTCCACTAATGACTAGCTGAACGGGTTTGCCGTTTCCACCGGCAGATTGAGTTTCAGAAACGCTGAATTGAACTCCCGCCAGCGTATTCCCCCACTGGCGCATTTCTGTGGCAATTTCAGTCTGGCTCTTTTGCCGTTCACTTTTGTCCACCAGCTTGACGATAATATTGGCTGAGGATTTATCCGAGTTATATCCCACAGTGGTGAGATAATCCTTCACTTCAGCCATGGTCTGCAGTTGATTTTCAACCAGGCTGACCTTTTCCTCTGTTTGTTTTAAACCGGAACCCGAAGTAAGATTCAGCTCAATGGAGATCTGGCTTTGATCACTTTGGGGGGTAAACTCAGTTTTAATAAAACCCAGAGGCAGCAAGGAGACAGCCAGAATACAGCCGGCAATTAACAGGCTGACAACTTTCCACCTGTGATCCAGGGACCAGATTAATAGCTTCTTATATAGTTCAGTTGCCCGGTCCAGGACAGGGGGAAATCTTCTGGGTTTTTTGGTTTCCGGCTGAAGCTCTCCGGCTTCTTCCGGATTCTTCTTTTTTAGAAATAGGGAAGCCAGCATGGGGGTTACCGTAAAGGAAACTAAAAGGGAAAAGAGGGATGCCACGGCAACCGTGAGGCCGAATTCTTTAAAGAACTGGCCCACCATGCCCGACATAAAGGCTACGGGGATAAAGATGACCACATCACAGAGAGTTATGGCGATTGCTGCCATACCTATCTCCCGGCGCCCTTGGATGGCTGCCTGTTTTGGGTTTTTCCCCATGCCTAAATGTCTCTGAATATTCTCCAGAACCACTATGGAATCATCCACCAGAATACCGATACTCAAGGATAAAGCCATGAGGGTCATCATATTCAAGGTAAAATCAAAGGCATACATCATAAAAAAAGTGGAAACCAAGGAGGTGGGAATGGCCACCAGGACAACTAAGGATGACTGCCAGCTCCGCAGAAACAGCAAGAGTACAAGAGCTGTTGTAATGACTCCTTCCATAAGGCTGGATTTAACATCCTCCAGAGAATCGTTGATGAAAGTAGTACTATCCGTGGTTACTGTGACACTTACTCCTGCTGGCAGCTGTGCTTGAATCTTCAGCAATTCAGCTTTGACATTATTCACAGCCTCGACAACATTGGCATCACTTTGCTTTTGAATGCTGATGCCCAAGGCATTGGTTCCATTCAAGGTTAAGATTTGTTCTTGGTCGGGATATTCCAGCTGGATCTGGGCAATATCTGCCAGCCGAACTGTCCCTCCTTCCGAGTTGGGAATTAACAAATTCTTAATTTCATCGATATCTTTAAACTGTCCCACTACCTTAACGGCTTGGTCGCTGGTATCCAGACTTATCCGGCCGGCAGGCAGATTGCTGTTTTCTGTCTTTAGCTTTGTCAGCAAGGTATTGACATTAATTTGGTAATAATCCAGAGCTGTTTTGTCTAAGCGAATGGCCAGCTGCTTATCCTCGGCACCCTGAAGGCTGACCTGGCCAATGCCGGGTATCTTCGCTAAATCCTCTTTAATCTTTTCTGCTTCATTTTGGAGTTGGTCATAGGGGATTGTGCCGGTGAGGCCCAGAGTCAGGACAGACTGGGCATCCGCGTCAATCTTCCTGAGAATCGGGGAATTGACATCCTCCGGCAGTTTGCCTGAAGCTCCATCCACTGCCTTTTGCACGTCTAAAAAGGCTGAATTCATATCCGTTTCCATCGTGAAGGTTATAATTGTTTGTCCAATACCTTCTTTAGATATTGATTTCAGGGTATCAATTCCACTGATCCCGGAAACTGCATCTTCAATAGGCTTGACAACGTCCTCTTCTATCTCTTCGGCACCTGCACCGCTATAACCGGTGGTGACAGTGATGATGGGTACGTTGATCGAGGGGTATAAATCCGCGCCCAGACTCTTATAGCCGAAAATACCGATACCAATAAATAAGGCCAGCAAGACAAAGACTGCCGAGGGCCTCTTTACCGATAACTCAGTAATACTCATGATTATGTACCTCTTCCATTCTTTTTAATGGAATTATACAAGGCAAAGGTAAACTCCGGCTAAAGAGAAAATAATTATCTGTAAAGCAAATCTAAAAAATAATGAAGTGACCTTTTCCGGTCACTTCACAAGGGGTAAGGCAAAGCGGATGCCCAATCCTCCGTAATTGGAGTGAAAGGCAGATATTTCACCGCCATGATGCTCGATAATGGATTTGCAGCTGGCCAGACCTAATCCCATCCCCCCGTTTTGGTTCTGTCGGGATTTATCCACGGTAAAAAATTTCTGAAACAGCAGAGGCAGTTCCTTTTCCGGCACACCCGCACCATTATCCTCCACCTGGAAAAAGGCATACTCGCCACGGACATAGCCCCGCATATAGACCTTTAAGTCTTTTCTCTCCACATATCTCACGGCATTGCTGAAAAGATTCCCGAAAACCCGGCGTATCATGTGTTCGTCAATCAAAATGTGCTGGTTGGCTTTGAAGCTGTTTTCCCAAGCCAGCTCAAAATCAAAACCGGCTAATTCCGTCTCATATTCAGTGGCAATGCTGGCAAATAGCTTCTGGGCCGGGACGGATTTCACATCCAGCGCATCCAATTCCACCTCCCCCTTAGTATAGGAAGAGAAGGTGTTAATCAGCTCGGCAATATGCTTTGTCTTCTTGAGGATCAGCTCATAATATTCCTGGGTTTCCTTTTCGGAAAGATTTTTCTGCAGGGCTAACAATTCCACAAAGCCATTGATGGTCGTCAAGGGAGTCTTTAAGTCATGAGCCATAGCGGCAATCATCCCGATTTGTTCCTTGTGGGCCTGATAAAGCCTGTCTTCCATTTCATTAAAGTGATTGTATAGTTCTCCGATTTCATCCCTTCGTTTCGAGCTTAAGATCACAGGCCGACTTATGTTTACCCTTTTCAGCCGGGTATTCAGGAACTGAAGGGGTTTTGTAATGTTGAAATGTAAATAGACGGCTAAAATGACAAACACCATACCCGTGAGAATCAGGAAATAAAAGGCCACTTCTAATTGCACGGGCATTAAGGGTAATCTTAAGATTTTTGGCTTTTCTGTCATGAAATTTCTGATAAATACTGCCCCCGGAAAGATGATCAGCACAAAAACCAACATGAACAGCAGCGGCAGCTTGATCTTTAACTTCATAGCCCTTCCTACCCTTCCGTATATTTATAGCCGATACCCCAGATTGTCTTAATAAAGTCATACTTGCTGCCAAGTTTTTTGCGAATGTTTTTGATATGCACCGTGACAGTATTTATCTCACCGTATTCCCCTGCCCAAACATTTTCATAGATTTGCTCCCGGGTCAGGACGTTATTGGGATGATGCATGAGAAAGGACAAGATTTGAAATTCCTTGGTCGACAGCTCAATCTTCTCCTGGTCTAAGTAAGCCTCAAAGGTCTTTTTATTTAAAATCAGGGGTGACGGAGAAGGGAATCTCTGTGGCTCGGCCTCCTGTTTAAGTCCTTTCCATTCGTTGTACAATCGGTCAAACTTTCTGAAATGAGCTTTAATCCTTGAAGTAAGCTCTTGAACACTGAAGGGTTTGGTCATATAGTCGTCGGCACCGATCTCCAGGCCAATAATTTTGTCAATATCCCTATCCCGGGCGCTTAAAAACAGAATGGGAATAGTGTAATTATTTCTGATGTTTCGGCAGACTTCCAGACCGTCCATTTGGGGCATCATAATGTCCAGGACAATAAAATCCACCGGATTTTCTTTAAGTACCGCTAACGCCTCCGGGCCGGAATGGGCAGAAATTACTTCAAATTGTTCAAGGCGTAAACTTTTCGTGATCAGCTTGACAATGTCTGGATCGTCATCGACTACTAAAATTGTCTTCTCCACATGTTTCACCAACTTCTTTGCTTTGCTTTTCTTTATATCATAGCAAACATAAATAAAGCAAAAATAAAAAACTATAAAGATTTGTGATTAGAGTTCACCTTGTTGCACCGAATAATTACGTTCCTTCTAGCTATTGATTTTAATCAATGGCTTTTTTGATTTTCCAGGCATGCTATTAAGGTACTTCCTGCATCCAAGTACGATATAATAGCTCAATTCCTCGATCAATTTCTTCAATATTCATGCCGCCAAACCCAATCATTATTTGAGATCTATTACCGTCTTTGTGAAGAAAAGTTCTAGAGAGTGGGAATAACCGGACTTCGCTCTCCGCAGCACGCTTGATAAGCTCCTCTTCACTAAGAGGATTATCAACTAGCTCTATAACAACGTGGAGCCCCGCTCCTTGACCAATGATTTTAACTTGAGTGCCAAAATGACGGTGAATCGATTGTAGGAGTGCGTCGTGCTTTTCTTTATAAACTGTTCGCATTTTACGCAAATGCCGTTCCCAGTACCCCAGTTCCATGAACTTTTGCAGTGTTCTCTGTTCTAATAGAGATACATTCGTAAAATAATCCCTGAATAACCTACGATAGACAGTTAGTAATCGGTGAGGCAGAACCATATAACTTATTCGAAGCGCAGGAGATAATACCTTAGAAAAAGTACCTACATAGACTATATTCCCTTGCGGGTGTAATCCTTGTAACGCAGGAATTGGTTTGCCGAAGTACCTCAGTTCGCTATCATAGTCGTCTTCAATGATGACTCCCCCGACAGATTCTGCCCAATCAATTAATTTTAATCGTTTTGTCACTGGCATAACATAGCCTAATGGAAATTGATGGGAAGGCGTGACATATACAACGGTACTCTTGGTCTTCTGTAGACACTCCAAGTCTAGACCATCCGAATTTACAGATACGGTTGTGATAGAAAACGAATGATTTCGGAAAACAGCTTTTGGAACGAAATAGCCAGGATCTTCTACAGCTAATTTCGAATGATCTTCTTTCAATATGGGCGCTAAAATAGAAAGACTATCTTGAAGTCCCGAGCAAACAACGATTTGTTCAGGATCACAAGAAACACCACGAGAGCGCGACAGATATCTTTGAATCTCGCAGCGCAAATCAAAATCACCTTGCTGATTACCATCGGAAGCAAGGTGATTTTGATCATCCTTTAAACAATCAACATAAAGTTTACGCCACAGGTTAACAGGGAAACTGCCTGGGGAAAGACGAGCCGGATGAAAATCAAAGGCAAATGTTTTTCCGTCTTCAGAGCCTTCTTTCAGCGACGTGCATACTTGACGAAGAGGCGATTGGCGGAATTCAGGGTCTATTGATGAAACAAAGTATCCGCTTCTTGGCTTGCTGTGTATATACCCTTCTGCATATAACTGTTGATAGGCATACTCCACAGTATTACGGCTTACCGATAATTCACTGGATAAGTTTTTAATAGATGGAAGCTTGGTAGTTGGGGGCAATTCCCCTGTTAATATTTGATTTTTAATCTGGTTATAAATTTTATTGTGCAACGGCTGACGACCCTGACCGTCCAATATAAACATTGCTCTCACCTAATCCTTTATATGTAGGATCTTAATTACCGCCATTATATATAGGGTAATATCTAGCGTCAAGGCTCAGGAAAATTGCGCCAAGGGAAACTGCCCCTGTACATAATTTGAAAATTGCCCCTGTGTTTAGGGGGGATTATATCTTATAATCTGGGTGTCCGGTGGCTAACACATCGATTGCTTTGTGCAGATGTAATCCTAAAATTATTGAGTGCATTGCAGTAATAGCGGACACAATAGTAGTGTCAACCAATGGCCAAGTATGAGTTATCTAACACTTCTTCCAAACAGAAAGGATGTATTCTTATGCTTAATGAAAAATTATTGGAGGTACTTTCTCATCCCACAGACGGAGCCATCTCTATCGTGACCAACGGTGACGACGGTCCGCATTTAGTAAATACCTGGAATAGCTATATTGTGGTTACCCCTGAGGATAAACTATTAATTCCAGCTTACGGCTATAACAAAACGGAAAAAAATCTCAGCGTTCATAACGAGGTTACTCTTTCCATTGCCAGCAAGGAAATCCAGGGTTACAAGGCTAAGGGTACAGGCTTTATCCTGAAAGGAACTACCCGTTTTCTAAAATCAGGTGAAGACTTTGAGCGTATGAAAGAAAAATTCTCTTGGGTTCGAGCAGTATTAGAGATAACTGTGTCATCTGCGAAACAAATGCTTTAAATTAGCTACACTATGTTGAGGTTTCCAATATTGTATTGATACCCTTAGTATTATTAAAATATACTTGAAACCAGCATATCATTTTTGATAATGCTGGTTTTTTTAACCCATCCATATAGCTCCATTAAAAGTAATTGGTTCTAAATACTCAAACAAATCACTATAATTGCCTTCGTTCGTTTAACGAGTTCTAAGAAGTCTGTCCGATTGTCAATATAAATAGTCGATTGGGAGATGGGTTTTATGAATTTAAAAGTAGGCGATGTTAGCAACAACCGTCAAGCTTTACTCTTCATCATTGTCAATGCTACTGGCCAATTACATTAACACTGACAGCTGGTCCAGAATTTGTGACTTTAGTTGGTGAAAGGAAAGGCTCTTGATCAGGGACAAATCTCTGGGCCTGTCAAAGTTTACAGATAACTCCCGTATGATTTCCCCTGGACCCTTGCTGAGGACAATAATTCGGTCGGCCAAGAGCAGGGCCTCTTCGATGTCGTGGGTTACCAAAAGGATAGAAGGCTTGTACTCCTCCCAGAGCTTGAGGGTCAGCCGCTGCATTTCCAGCCTAGACTGATAATCCAGTGCGGAAAAGGGCTCGTCCATTAGGAGCAGCTTCGGCTTCATAATAAGAGCCCGTGCCAGCGCGACACGCTGCTGCATACCACCGGAGAGCTGTTCCGGGTAATAATCCAGAAAATCCAGCATGCCGACGCGTTCAAGAAAGATGCGGGTCTGGGCGCTGATATCTTCTTTCGCCATGTGCTGCCGTTTCGGTCCGAAAGCAATATTGTCCTTGATTTTCAGCCAGGAAAACAGTTGCGGGCTCTGGAACACCATGCCTCTCTCCGTGGCTGGGCAGGTGATTTTCTGCCCGCAGAAGGCAATATCCCCCCGATAGTCTTGATCAAAACCGGCAACCAGATGCAGCAGCGTCGACTTCCCGCAGCCACTGGGGCCGACAACGCCGACAATTTCACCCTGGCCTACCCGGAAGGTTACATTCTTCAGTACTTCAGTTTCCGTATTATCATGGCAATAGCTCTTATGGAGATGGTCGATTATCAATAAACCGTCAGAATGATCATTCATGTCTGATCACCTCTTTCCCGGGGTGCAGCTTCCTGATAACGGCGACAAGAAGTCTGTCTGAAATCCAGCCCAGCAGGGCGATGACGATCATGCAGATGATGATCATCTCCGTATCTCCCAGCATCCTGGCATTCATCATGACGGCACCCAGCCCTTGGGAAACGCCCGTCAGTTCTCCCAGCACCACATAGGCCCAGGAGATTCCCAGACCCAGCCGCATTCCCGACAAAATGCTGGCCGCCGCCGCGGGTATGATGACATAAAAAAAAAGTGCCCAACCCTTTGCCCCCAGCACGCGGGAAGCCTGAATCAGCTTACCCGGGACTTGCCTGACACCTATGGCTGTGTTGAGATAGACAGGGAAAAATGCGGCCAGGGCAATCAAAAATACGGCTGTCGAATGTCCCACGCCAAACCAAACCATGGCAATCGGCAGCCAGCCGATCCCCGGCACCATCCTGATCAGATGAACGAGAGGATCAAAGACCCGTTTGACTTTCAAAAAACTCCCTGTGAGAATCCCCAGGGGCAGGCCGAAGCACAGCGCAAGCAGAAAGCCCTCCATAACGCGCCTGATGCTTGCGGCGGAGTGCATCAGGAATTGCCCCGAATATGGCGACAGCCGGCTGCTGCCGGTCATAAAGTCCGCGAGGCCTAAAGCAATCTGCCTGGGCCCAGGCAGAATATATCCCGGCACCCGCAGCAGATAGGAAGCCGTGCACCAGGCCGTCAGAAGGACAGCGGGCAGCAGCAGGCCTAAAATATCGAGCTTAAACGTTAGTCGCTTTTTCATGCTAACTTTTTACGTTCTGGACAAACTGCAGGTTGATCATGGCCTCAATATCGGGAATTTCCTTAATGATGCCCAGATCGTACATCCGCTGGGCGAGATTTTTAACCTGCCGGACCATTTCGGGTGTGATGTTACAGGCCAGCTCCATGTTGCCCGACGCTTCCTCCAGAACCGCCTTGTCGGTGCCGAATTCCGCTGCCTTTGACAGCCAGGCGTCTTTATTTTGCCGGAGGTACTCTGTTGCCTTGGCGTGGGCGTCGACAAGAGCCTGAATACCCTGAGGGTTATCCTTAATTTCCTTTTCCGTCGACAGCATTGCCCCGTTAAGATAGCCGATGCTGTCGTCATAATAGGGATACTCCAGGATTTTCCCATACCCGGTTGTGACGGCAATGGAGGGATAGGGTTCGCCGCTGCAGAAGGCGTCAATTTGCTTGTTGGCCAGAGCCTGCCCCATATCAAAGAAATCGATTTGAACCAGGGTGACATCCTTCGCGGGATCAAGCCCGGCTCTTTTCAGAGCTTCCAGCAGCAGGATCTGATGCATAGTTCCCGGTACATAAGCGATTTTTTTGTCCTTCAGATCCGCCACGTTATTAATGCCGCTGTCAGCACCAACGACGAGAGCCGAACATTTATTAGTCAGACTGGCGACTACTTTGACGGGTTCCCCTTTGGATGCGGCTGAGATTGCGGTGACCCAGGTTGTCCCGCACATATCCAGGTCGCCGGCCAGCAGTGCCGTCTTTTGATCGCCGGGATTCGTAAAAGGGAGTACTTCAACGGTATGGGACGCCGGCAGATAATCGCCGTAATAAAAGGGCTGAATTGTCTGAGCTGTTTTCCAGGTACCGACCTTGAAGCTTTGACTTGCCGCCGGCTTTTCTGCCGAGCAGCCGGTCAGGGCCAGCAGCAAAACCGCCATGATCAGGCCGGCAAATTTTGTAACTGTGCGCATATATTCCTCCTCAAGTTTATTTTCCGGTTATGTACCGTGATGATATCCGGCTTCTTCAAACCACCCCCGGGCCCTTTGTATATCGAACCCATTCCATTCAGATGCTGAAACACCGATAGCCCTAGGTACAGCGCCCACATCCACAACAACCACATTTGCCCCCCAGGCCATCGCCGTCTTGGAGGGCGGATGCACACAGATATCCGGGGCACTGTAACCGGAGGCGAGGCGTGTCACGGCAGTGATCTGCGCCAGCCGCCGCTCAGCCAGCAGCCCCTGATCATACAGAGGGGTGCCTTTGACGGGCACTCTGGCCATAGCGCCTGATAGCTTGGCACCGTGTTTCATAGCCAGCAGGAAAGTGTCGGCAATTTCTTCATTTGTGTGCTCGACGCCGATGGGTTCAACCAGAAATGCCAAGTCCAGAGCGGAACCGCGAATTTCTTCGAGGGTTTCACCGCGCTCGCTAGGAGAAAACGGCGTATCAATGCCCTCCCTGAGCCGAATGGCATGATAGGCAATACTGAACCCGGCGCTTTTCAGTTCATCAGCTCTTAAAGCATTTATTTCGCCGGTATTGGCGACAAGGCGATAGCCTCCGGGGATTTCCTGCCGAATTTTCCTGGCAAGAGCGACCAGGTCGGAAAAGGCATAGTCTTCCGTCGTCCGGAGGGTAATCCAGTTGGCACCGTTGCCGACAAATTTTTCGGCATAGGAAACGATTTCCTCCGCGGTCAGTGTGTATGTATCCTGTGCCGCACCCCAGGCTTTGCCAAAGGAGCAAAAGCGGCAGTTCATGGCACAAGGCTTGTAATCCACACCGATTGACGCCCAGATCCGCGCCTTGTTTCCGGTTACCTCCGCTGCAACGCGCCTGGCCGCCGCGCCGAGAACATCTGCTGTTTGGGAATCCGGGTCGATCTCCAGCAGCTTGATAATGGTATCTCTGGGGAGGGATTCCCCCGCTAATGCCTTCTTTTCAGCATTGAGTAAGAGCTCTTCTGTCGTCATTTTTTATCTCCTTCAGATTCCTGCGTTCCACTGCTGTCCTTGATGACCTCAGGTCATCTCCATACATGAAGCCAAATCCGATATAATAATGATTCGTTAATGATCAAATGATGAATTTAATTATATCTAAAAATTCACTTTTTGAAAGATACAATATTATTTTACTTCAAGGTCACAATTTGTTCCAAAAAACGCTTAAATATCCTTGCGGAAAACGCAAAAAGCCGATTTTCCTTACTTGCAGGAGAATCAGCTTTTATTCATATATGCCTCCACGAATATCAATAGTCAATATATACGATTTGTTCCGTATGATTAATTTCGAAAATCACTATCACTTGAAACAATACAAAAACCGTCTACATTATTTGAAGATAGAATATCCATTGCAGCGATTATTAACGCTGAATCCGAAGCCGCTGCAAATACCTCCGGAAAGGGAGATTTGGAAATTCGGGCTTTTCCGCCTTACAGTAAGCTAGCTTAATCCCCGTCAAAAAGGGCAATTTCGCAAAACCCCGTCACCCACTTCCGCAACAACCTCCCGCCAGAGCAGCACAGGCTGCCGGGCCAATTCTGCCGGCACTATCTCCGTTAAACAGATTTGCCGGTCACTGAAGCTTTGTTTAACCTCCCGGAAGGCTGCCGCTGCCTGAGCCTCATGGTTATTTTCTAAAAGTATCCGGTCTGCAATCCGCTCCTTGAGTTCGGCCAGCAGCTTGCCGTCCAGGTACTCCGTCATGACCTTTTCCGGCGGGATCACCTTTCCCTGATCATAGGAGCGGATTTTCCCCTCCAGCCAGGCAATGAATTGGGGCGTACTCATGGCGTTCAGTTCGACGCGATATTCTTGCAGCCAGTCCTTCCAGACAGGACTAATATAACCGGCCACGCCTCTCTGGCGGCTTGATGCTTCCACTTTTTCCACCTCCAGCCCCATGAGCACCGCTTCTTCCGGCTCCAGGCCGAGATTGATGATCTTCACCTTGCGGCCCGGTCTGGCTTTGGTTTCATTTTGCAGGGTATCGTAGATGGTTGTGCCGTAGGCATCCGCATCGTGAATGCAGAAAAAAGTGATTTCTTCCCCTCCTTCCTCCCCCAGTGCGTCCAGCAAATCCTTGACTGCCCGGCTGGCGTAGCCCTTGCTGGTGAGGAGTGCCATATCGTATTTCTCCGGAAGCTTCTTCTCTTTAAGTACATTGAAGAAGCCTTCTTTTTCAATATACAAAACCTTGTTGAAGGTCCAGGCGGGCTTGCGGTAATTCTCCACGGCAATGGTGCCGATAGGGATATCCCGGCCTTCGTGGGGATGATACAGAGTTCCCCTGTCATCCCTGTACATCATCGGAATGTCGCCGTGCTCCGCTTCATAACCGCCGATCAGGTCTTTGCAAAAATAGGAGTAATCCGGTTCCTTGCCCAGTTCCCTGATCACATAAGGCCGGACGGCATAATAGAGCTGGCGCAGGCTGAAGCGGTATTCCCCATTGCCGCCGGCTTTGGCAATGGCTTCCTCCAGGCAGGCGGCGACGATTTCTTTCTGGGACCTCATTCTCGCCTGGGCGGCGGGGAGGGTCTTTTTTATTTTGTTCACCGCCTTGGTAATACTGGCACCGATAGTCTCGGCCATCACTCCCAGGTCCGGTTCTTTACCGTCCGTCACAATTGGCACATAGGGTGTCATGACATTGATTAAAAGCCTGACGGGTTTGGCCTTAAAATAATGGCTGAAGCCGCAGCTGAAAATCTTCAGCTCACTTTTATCACGGAAGATGTGAACATCTCCCGTCACCGGGGACTTATTGAGCAGAACCGTGATCCGGGGTTCGTCGGCAAAGTCGGCGTATGCTTCGACCACAAAGGGGATTTCTGCCTCATGGACCCCTCTGACGGATCCCACCGTAAAGGTGCCGCAGCTTCTGTAATAGCCTTTCCAGTACTCCAGCTCGCCGATCCGCCCCAGCCTCTCCGGGTTCGTTTTCGTAACCAGGGTCCTGAGCTCGGCCAACAGTGCTTCCGTTTCGGCGAAGGTCAGGGAAGCGGCGGCTGCCCCGTAGGTATACCTGTGGGATAGTTTCCCGGCTTTCTTACTGCAGCCGTCAAATTGGGCGATCAGTTCCCGGACCGGACCGCTGTAGGCCTGAAACAATTCAAAGAAGTTTTCGCTGGTATACCAATAAGGGGATGTCTTCCCCTGGTAGGTTTGACCTCGGGCATATTGCAGTGCCAATTTGGCCCAAGCCGGATCGATCTCCATTTGGCCCAGGGAAAAGCTGATTTTAGTCCCCCCTTCGCCGTACGGGCCTAAACTTTCCGTCAGGGCCGAACCGTCCTTTTGGCAATGGATCCGGTAGTTTTCCCCCCCGGTGGCAACCAAAAGCCGGCCGCCTGTGGCCTCCACCGCCCCGGCCACCACCCGCAGGCCGTTCCCCAACGCTCCCCGGGTGGGCAGGCGCAAGTATTTGGAGGATTTAAGGGGCCTGTTGATGGCAAACAAGCCGGGATCCATGCCGGGTCCCTGATCTTTGACATAAAAAAAACCGTCCTCAAAGCCGATTTCACACTCACCGCACACATCCAGGGCATTATCCGTGAGTTCTTTGCAAACCAGCAGTGACAGCTTATATTTAGGCACCCCCGCCTTTTGGGGCAGGGTTTCAATATTCCTGAATAATTTCCAGTCTTCCCGTTCAAACAGCATGGCCTGAGTTCACTCCTCCTGATTTGAGATGTTGGAATATCATATGCAATTTCCATCAATCTGTCAGGGGAATTCCCAGGAGGATAATTGCCTGGCACGCAATTATCTTTTTTTCCTCTTCAGCTATATTCAGAAATTCCGCAGAAAAGGCCCCCACCGTTTCGATGAGAGCCGAATGATTAGGATGGTTCGCTTTGACAAGCGCTCCAGATCAAAGTCACCCTTATTATTTATTTGATTTGATTTCCTCAGCTAACTCCAAAATAATTCCCTCTGGCCCACGAACGTAGCATAACTTATAACTTTCTTCATATTGCTGTATCTCAATTTGAACTGCCTTGATCCGTCAGAGAATTTTGGTTATCTCATGCGACTGCGAGCAATCCTTCCCTCCAATACTTTGTCCAGGATTTTAGTAATGTCTTCTTGCTGCGCTGGTTTTATTAATACTCGAAGAGGTGACACAACTTTAAAATCATCTTGCGGGCCAGAGGCTGTTATAAAAACGATATAACAGTCCTTATTGTGCTGCCTTATATACGATGCGGTCTCAAGACCGGTTATTTTTTTCATCCGGTTATCAAGAAAATAAAGGTCATAAAGAATTCTGTCTTGGTTGAATTTCTCCAGAAGTTCCTCCCCGCTGCTAAATTGAAAAAGATTAAATTTGACTCCAAATTTGCTTTCATACTCATGAATTAAAAGAACCACTAACTCCCGCTGAAGCGCCCCATCATCACATATACTAATATTCAGCAATAATATCACCTTTCTCAATTTTAATTGATTAAGTACAGAAGCTTAAAATAGATAACGGCGATTTTTAATTATAGTCCAACGAAAAGCAAGAATCATCAATTTGTTTGCAGTGTAACAACAACATTATACCTTTATATTGCATTCTATTGCAATCGCATTTTAGTTAAACTTATGTTGAACTGTTATCTAAGTGATGGAGGAATCTAAATGCCCCCTAAAAGCAGCAACTCATCGTACTCAAAAGAAGAACAGCAGTTTCTAAAAAATATAGGGTTTAAAATTCAATTCCTTCGGAAACAGCGAGGTATAAGTCAGAGTGAACTTGCTGAAAGTTCAGGCCTTAGTGATACTACGATTAGCCATCTTGAAAGCACCTCTGCTTATGGGATATCTATGATTGCCCTATACAGAATAGCGAAAGCCCTTGATGTAGACCCCAGCCAGCTTCTGACCTTTAGATGATTGTATTGAAAACGAAAAAGAGCAAGTTTCACCATGGTAGCGGTGAAACTGCTCTTTTTGAATCCAGCGAAACTTGTTGTTCCGCGAAGGATCATGGAACCTACGCGGAACGACAGTAAATGACTGCTCCAAATTTGTTCCGCCAATACAAAAGAATATGCAGACGAGCAATAGATCGTAGTCTCATTGGTGTTGACTTAGACGAATACTCACAAAAGCATGGAAACAAACCTCCTAAACCCGTGACTTTGTTTAGCATTATGACTATCCTCCGGAAAATTCATTCGTGCCTTCCGCAGCCTGTTGCACCTCATATTCGAGGAGAAGCATCCCACTGGGATAGGCGCGGTGCCGGACGAGCGCCAAACGCCGATGTACCCCGTGCGGGGAGAGCAACTGCACCCCACCGCCCAGAAGGATCGGAATGATCGCCGGTTCGACCGTATCAACCAGATTCCAGGCGAGAAGTTGGGAGAAGAGATTTCCTCCGCCGTAGAGCCAGATATCTCGACCAGGTTGCGCACGAAGCTCTCGAACTCGTGCTTCAAGGCCCTCGCTCACGATCTCGACATCAGGATGATCCACTGGCCGAAGCGACCGCGAGACGACGATCACTTGCTTTCGGCGAAAACTCTCGCCCGTTGCGCGTACGATCTCGTACGTGCGTCGCCCCATCAGCAACGTGTCGAATTGCGCATACAGCGCCTCAAAGTCGAACGAGGGCTCTGGCGTTATCCAATTAAAATCATCGTTTGGTCCTGCGATGTAGCCATCCAGACTACATGCGACCTGGTATCGCACCCGCCTCATACGATTATCACCTCCAACTTGATTCACTCTTATCCAACTGAAAGGACCTATGTCGTCAACGTCTTAGGATTACCGGAGTGCACAATAATTCCGATATAGGTATTATTTACGAAATAGGTTCGCAAATACAGATGAATATGAATACCACGTGATTACAAATAACGGGGATCAGCCCGCGTAAAACTGTCCTCTGAAACATTAAGCAACCGGTCGAGTTCAGCAATCATGGTCGGTTTATCTGCCGGCAGCTCACCGTTGATCCAGGCAAAGTTGGAAATATGGTCACTCATAAGCCGACCAGGTCCCTGTAAGTTCTCGACAAGCAGGCGAGTCTCCCTGATTGCGGCATGGGGACTCAGCAGCCGGAATTTACCCTGCTGGTATTCTTCGCCTAAAGGCGTTCCTTCTGCTGGATTATATGTGCGTAAACGTGTAAAATCCGGGGCGATAGCGTTTAGTACCCGGGCGCTTTCCAGGGCATGTTCCTGGGAACGCTCATTTCCGCCAATCCCAATTAAAATGTATTCACTCAATTCTATACCCGCTTCTTTCACTTTTCGCCCATTCTCAATCATCTCTGCCGCCGTAAAACCCTTTTGAATATTCGCCAGCACGATATCGTCTCCGCTTTCTAGACCGGAGTGAATCCTAGTCAGGCCAGACGCCCGCAACCGTTGCAATTCCGCCAAAGTTTTTAGTTTCAGAAACTTAGCCGAGCCATACATTGTCATCCGGGAAAGACGGGGAAACAACCGGCCGGCATATTCCAGAATTTCAGCCAATTGCTCAGTTTTCATAACTATCGTATTGCCATCCGGGAAAAAGATGCTCTCTACATCATTTCCGTACAGTTCTTGGGCCCTTTTCAGGTCCTCTTTGATATCTGCTACAGGACGAATCTTGAATTTCTTAGTCCTATACATTCCGCAGAAAGTGCAGCGGTTATGCGGGCAACCAATCGTCGCCTGGATAAGCAAACTTTCGGCCTCGCTGGGCGGTCGGTAAACAATACCTTCATAACGCATAGCAAACACCCTTTCCCAAAGAATCTCTTTTGTGAAACAATATCATCCGCTTGTCTATGAACATCAATCATGAATTTCCACATCTTTCCCAGATTTCCTCCCATGATGTTGGCAATAATCCAAAAAAAGCAGAAACCCGGCCGATGGATGGCAATACACTGACACCAAAGGTTCTCACAAACATTATAAACATCCATCAAAACCGGGAAAAGTTACAATCCCATTTCACGGGAAAGATTTAAAAACCAAAACAGTAAACTCTATCCTAAAACAAGCGGGGCTGAAATAAGCCCCCTTGCCTAGAGTTTACGATAAGCATAGAAGCTGAAAATAATTAATTAACTAGACGAAAGGCGGAATAAGCAATGAGACTTATTTATCCTGCTTGCTTTTACCCAAGCGAAGATGGTTATACTGTGGTCTTTCCTGATTTACCAGGATGCGTAACCGAAGGCGATACTTTACCTGAAGCTATGGATATGGCTATCGACGCAGCTTCTGGTTGGCTGTTAGGCGAAGTTGAGGAGAATAAGCAATTGCCTAAAGCTACAAATATTAAAAATGTAATCCCTAACGAATATGAGAATGGTTTCGTTAGTCTCATTGGTGTTGACTTAGACGAATACTCACAAAAGCACGGAAATAAAGCTGTAAAGAAAACCCTTACAATCCCCGCTTGGTTAAACACTATTGCTGAGGAGAATAATGTAAACTTCTCTCAGGTTCTGCAAAGCGCCCTAAAAGATCAGCTTGGTATTTCGTAATAAAAATAATTTCAGCAGCCTAACCGGCTGCTTTTTTATTGCCTGAAAACGCTGATTTATCTATTTAAACTTGCTCAGCAATTAATCAATCAATAAGGTCATTTTGGAATTTTGAAAGATGCTCGTACGGAAGAATAAGTCTTCCACGGTAGAGGCCACAACCATCGTTGACAAGGGAATTATTCATTGCCGAAAACATATTTACATCCAATTTTGATAATTCAAGCTGCTGCAACATGATACCTCTTTCATAAGCATCATCAAAATAAATATTTTCTCCTTTTGGAATTGCATCTCGTTTAACTCTTTCACTTTCCTGTCGCTTTTCGTAACCTAAATGATTGGCAGGACCGATTTCAGCAAAATCGTCCATTTCTTTTGTACGAAGTTGTACTTCCACATAACAACGGGCAATGTTATCATAAAATGTTATATGCAGCGAACGATAGCCACTAGACTCTGGATTTGCAACGTAATCTCTATAGTATGGGCTTACGCTCTCTCTTAACAAGGGCGATTTTTTCTGACCCATAAATGAAGACAGTTCTGCGGTAAATCCGCGTTCCTCAAGGAAATCAAGCAACTTGTTGGCAACATCATATAGATATTTATTTTCTTCATCCGCGCAAATCTCACCTTCTTTTAAATGACATTTGGGAAGAGAAATCACGATTCTGTATGCAATCAGGTCCCGAAAACAATTTAAATAGTTTTTCAGTTCAGGAAGAGACGGGTAATTGCCATGTTTAATATAATACTCATAAATATATTCTACGATGTATCCATTAAATTTTGCTTCCGCGCGTATCAGAGATTTAATTCGGCCCTTAAAAGTAAATGCAAGAAAAGGATATTCATTTGCCATAAGTTTATAGAATTCCCGAATCCGCTGAGACTGCGAAGTCAGGAATTCGTTGTGCTGCAAAAGTTCCGCAATTTGAAGCAGAAAATTACAGTGCAAAAGATCAATCTGATTATGAGTTTCTTTCGCCGACTGTTTCAAATCCTCAGCATATCTCTGTAATATTTTTAGAACGGTATCGCCTGAGTATAAATAATTATTTAATTTTTTCACAGCTGCACTTTCCTTTCCTGTAAGGTTTTCACCAAAACGATATCAATCCGAGTTTTCATAGCAATGATTCATTCTCTGCCTGCCTTGAGAAGACAAAAATGATGTGTGAGGACCTACCAGTTCCTTGGTTGAAGAGAATTTCTCACTAAAACGAGATTATCAATGAAAAAGAGTCAAGAAACAATATCCTTGAACCTTCCAATCAATTCCTACACATTAATTCCCAAAAGTTTCAACTGTTCATTGATCTTAGCTTCAAGCTCCGCGATTTCTTGTTTATCTTTCTCCAATTGCTTATTCACTTCATCAAGATCAATGGCTTGTTCTTCTTCAGACGTATCTACATAGCGAGAAATATTTAAGTTAAACTCGTTTTCTTTGCTTTCTTCAGGTGATGCCACGTGAGCGTATTTATCAACATCCACACGATTTTTGTAAGTTTCAATAATCTTATTGATGTTTTTATCAGTAAGTCTATTTTGATTCTTACCTTTTTCAAATTCGTTGCTTGCATCGATAAAGAAGATATCCTTTGTTTTACGATTTTTTTTGAATACTAAAATCGTCGTTGGAATTCCTACACCGTAAAACAAGTTGGCAGGTAACCCTATCACTGTATCAAGGTAGTTTTTCTCAATGATGGTTTGACGAATCGCGCCTTCTGCCGCACCTCGGAACAAGACACCGTGGGGCAGTACAATGGCCATTGTTCCCCTATCATTCAGGTGATACAAACTGTGTAAAATGAATGCATAATCTGCCTTAGTTTTCGGAGCAAGTTTACCATAGTCTCGAAAACGCGGATCTTTTAGTTTCGTTTCGCTATTGTCCCAGTGAGCAGAATAAGGGGGATTGGCGACCACGGCATCAAAAGAGCGCGGGTGGTCAATTCCTTTGGCGTCCGGCCCGTCGGGCCAATCCCTTTCAAGGGTGTCAGCATTAGACAGAGTCATGTTGTTAAATGAAACACCATGCATCATCAGGTTCATACGAGCTAAGTTGTAGGTTGTCGTATTCTTTTCCTGACCAAAGAATTTAATCGCCCCCGGTTTATCGCCGCCAGGCAACTCACTTTTAACGGTTAACAGCAATGACCCAGATCCACAAGTCGGGTCATACACAGAAAACGTATGATCTGATTCTTCTACCCCATCCGTTACGACTTTAGCCAAGATCTTAGAAACTTCATGAGGTGTGTAGAACTCCCCGCCTTTTTTGCCTGCACTGGCGGCAAACTGACCGATTAGATATTCATAGATTACACCAAGAATATCTTTGCCATCTTCCCCTTTGTAATCAATACCATTAACCAGCTTGACAATGCGGTTCAGTGATTTCGCCCGTTCATTGGTCGAGGAACCAAGGCGTGAGTCTCCAAGGTTAATGTCATTAAACACACCCCGAAAGTCTTTCACGGCTTCTTTGTTTAGTTCAGCGTTCTTATTGAAGTTATCAAAAATAGTTTGATAATCACTTGGAATCACCATGCTGTTATCAATTTTCTGAACTAAAGATTCCCAAGTATCAAGGGGTGCAATGGCATAGCCTAAACTTGAAGAAATATCTTCTAAGTAGTCATTCAAATCGTCACCGTTGGCTTGTTCTAAATAGGCTTTATTGATGGATTCGCCATCGGCAACATCAAGAACATTATTTTCAACTAAATACTGTTCTTGATGTTCGGACAGATACCGATAAAACATAAAGGCTAAAATGTAGTTCTTGTATTCTGAGGCGTCCATGCTTCCACGAAGCTCATTGGCCATGGCCCACAGCTTTGCTGTAATGGTTTGTAAGTTACTCATGTTGTTATTTTCCTCCTAGACAAACATTTGTTGCAGTAATGCTTTCTTCTGTTCTTGCAGGTGTTTCAGCTTACGCTGGTGAAGGGTGATGAGGTGATCGAGGTTAGCGAAAAAGGCTGTAATTCTCTCCTGCTCTGGCACAGAAGGTATGCGACACAAAACGTTAATAAACGAGTCCCAATATAGTCTTTTTCTGAAGTCGGTGACTCCATAAGAGAGATTGTCCATCTGAATAATCGCTTCATCCCGGCGTAAACAATAATCCATAAACAGAGGGTAAAGCTCTGCACTGGGAATGGCAGTAATATATGCAGGACTTACCATTCCTTCTGACTTTACAACTCCAATTGCCCCTTGCCACGCACGCATCATGTTAAGAACGAGATCGCCGAAATGAACATGTTTATATAGTGACTTATCTGCGCTTCTGCGCACTTTCTTCCCTAAAGTATCACTATCTAATTCTTCGTCTGAAACACCATGATGGATGGAAACGGAAAGGATCTGTAACGAATCGTATCCTCGTTCTTTCCTCTCTGTGTATATTTCCCCCAGCCTCCGTTGTTTCCAAGCGTCAGTGAATCCTGGGAAACGAACTTCCGGAAAATCCTCGCCATCTTTCGGAAACATTTTTTGAAGCAGCCCAGCCTTCAAATTTTTTAGGTTATTTAGCTTACGCTGATGAAGGGTGATGAGGTGGTCAAGGCAAGCGAAGAACGCACCCACTTTACGTTGTTCATTAAGTTCGGGAACTGGAACTTTCATCTCCATCACTTTGTTCTTAGATATGTTGTATCGCGAAACACCTTGGGCCAAGAACATAAATTTCTCCCGAATTAATGATGAGCGTAACATGAATGCTAAATAATATGGATCAAATTCTACTGTTGGTCTGTAACCAAAACAAAAACTATTTAGGTACACATTCTTAGTATTTTCAAGCCATACAGACGACATTCCAACTTCTTCAGGTGTTTCAGATGACGTTGTAAAGAACACATCACCATACTTAACTTGTTTTTGTTTATCATCAATCTCAACACTTTCCACACCATTAGGGTTAGAGATTGCATTACTAAAGACATTAACATAAGTGACAAATTTAGCATCACCATGTCCAAAATCTTCCTTAGCTTTGCCTGACAGTCCAGTGAATGTATCGCCCATTTTACCTAATACACGCTGCTCCCAAGCATCAGTAAACCCCGGAAACCTTATCTTAGGTACATTTTCTTTGTTTTCGCTCATTTCTGCTCTCCCTGTAGTTTCTTAACTTCCCTATCGAAATCAGAAACTATTTTTTGATGCTTATTGAATTCTTTATATTCGCCAATCGCCTTTTTCGCAGCTGTACTCTGGGAAATACGCCCATGCCCCTCCAAGATTTCATAGCGATTGAATTTCAAGTATTCATCAATACTTGTCGCAAAGTCCTGCATTCCCAATAAGGTTTCATCTTCAAGCAGACGCTCTACATAGTCAAAGTAAGCTGATACATTACGCTCCAGGCTGCGAATTTCCTTTTGGGAGAGATAATTCTTTGCAACGACTACATCTGACTGCAAGATTCGTCCGTCAGGTGAGTTCTTCCATGAAGTAAGCCCCATATGCTCTTTGTCTTTATCGGCGCTGTCATAAACAATTTCAGTAGCAGTTTTCCCTGTAATCGCATAATGAAACTTGTTCTGTACTGTTGCATAAAACTTCTTGGTAATATCTGAGTTCTTATCATAATCGAATGAAATTTCCGCAAAGACATCTGTGATCTGTTGCCATATCCGTCGTTCACTTGCTCGAATTGAACGAACGGTTTCAAGCAACTCACGGAAGTAATCCTTGCCAAAAACATTTTCGCCCTGTTTCATACGTTCCACATCAATCTTAAAGCCTTTTTGGATGTATTCTTTTAAGACATTCGTTGCCCATATACGGAACTTCGTCGCCTTTTGAGAATTCACACGATAGCCAATTGAGATAATCCCATCCAAGTTATAATATTTTACCGACTTTGTTTGGGTTTTTCCTTCCATTGCGCCATGTTGAGTGGTATGTGCAATTTCTGCACTAACCATTTTTTCATCGAGCTCACCAGTCTCAAAGATATTTTTCAAATGACGAGAAATTGATGTTCTATCAACATCGAACAATTCTGCAATAGTCTTTTGGGTTGCCCAAATCGTTTCATCTTGAACAAGAACTTCCACTTTTTCATCGGCGTCATACATTAAAAACTGTATCTCGTTCATTATATCCTCCCCTGCAATTCCTTCGACCGGTTTAACTTTCCGCCAATTCATCCGCTAATTGGTAAATTGCTTCCCGCAAACCGTTCCGGTATTTCATTTTAGGTAATGCCTGTATTTCTTTAGCATGGGCAAGTGTCTTATAGTCGGAACTTGCTTGAGAGATAATGTCGCGGATTTGCCCGGTATCATCCAGATCCTGCAAGCCGCAGCGATGACGGCTGAACAGCTCACGCATCCCCGCACTTGTGATAATATCCGTGATTCCCCACTTCACCCGGAAGTCAAGAAACATTCGGTCCAGGCTAACATTGTTCGCCTGCTGGATGATTTGTTCACTGTCACTTAGTCGCACAGGATATTTGAAGTCGGAACCTGCAGGCGGGAAGTAACCTTTGACGATGGCCACAGCCGCATTGATAATCTTAGTGGCATAGTTGCGGTCATCCAGCCCATTGGCAAATTGGTTGATTTTCTCTTGGGTCTCTTTGGCTTTTTCATTTTTGCCTTCGTGAACTTGGTTCAATAATTGTTCCACCAGCTCCGTAAGATAATCATAGTCTACTTTAACATCCTTCACGTGGGTCATCCGCAGTTCAATTTGATATAGAGGGATTTTCTTCTCTTTGACAATATGTGACTTGAGTTCATTGGTTAAGACTGTTGTCAACATAACTTCTTGATCTGAAGTCATCCCCAGTCTTTCTACTAACTCATCTGGATTGTCATAGTTAAATCCGACGTTTTTACCCTCAACTTCATCGAGATTATATTGCTTTAATTTTGCCATGCCTCTGTTATATTCACGAAGCAAATCAAGCATATTGTCCTTTTGTTTTTCAGAGGGTGGCAACTGTTGAAATTCAGTAGTCAAGCTGCTTAATTTCCCAATAACTTCTTTCACTTCATTAAATACATCTTCAAATGGTTTAGCAATAATACCATCCTTTTGATTAGATTCACGCTGTTCATCAACAGACAAAATGGCTGAGTCTTTATTGGCATAAACAGCCAGGGCTTTATTCATCAGCTTCTCGTTTTGCGCAGGCCAGCGGTAATTGACCACACGTCCCCATGGTTTCTCTTGCATATCCGCAATACGATTCGTTCTGGAATAAGCTTGAATTAACCCGGCACCTTTCAGGGTTCTATCCACATAAAGGGTGTTAAGTTCAGGCGCGTCAAAACCGGTTAATAATTGGTCCACCACGATCACCAAATCCAGGAATTTTCCGTCCGCAGCTGATTTATTTAAGCGTGAAGTCACATCTTGGGTGTAGCCTGAAACATCGTCCATCCCAAAAGCTGTGCCAAATTCAGCATTATACGCTTTCATGGCTTCGTGCAAGCCTTGATTTGCAGCCAGCATGCTATCATTATTCGATGTATTTTGACTGAAGGTAACGGCGACTTTTAAAGTCTGCCCGCCCTTCTGCTTATTTTCTTCGTTGACACGCTGAAACTCATAAAAATACATCATCGCCATTGGCGTACTTGCCTTACCACCGCCTACGTGAGTTGTCAACAAGGCATTATATTTTCCTCCATTAGAACGATTACGCCAATTTTTGAAAATGTCTTCCACTACTAATTTAATGTGATCTGGATTTTCATCGTAGAAACTTGGTTCAATCGCATCATCCATATCCTCTTGAGAGAGATGGTTGATTTTCTCTTGAATTTGCTCTTCACTCCATTTGGGATAACGTTCACGGTAAAACCCAGGAAGATATTTTTCTTTCATTTGTTTTTCATCAATTGTTGTCTCAAAGTCCACTTTAAAGCCCAAAACATTGCGGTCCGCAATGGCTTCACGAATGGTATAAGCGTGTAATAGCGGACCAAAAATTTCTTCTGTGCGCAGCCCGCTGGTTGTTTCATCAAACATGGGGGTTCCGGTATAACCCACCCAAGCGGATTTTTTAAAGGCTTTTTGAATTGCCTTAAATGAGTCGCCGCCGGTTGAACGGTGGGCTTCATCCACGATAAATACGATATTCTTATCCGGGGCTTTAAAGGTTTTGCGTTTCACCAACGTATCCAGTTTTTGCACGGAAGTCACAATGATGTTATTGTCTTTACTTTTGAGCTTACGGCTCAAATCTGTCGTGTTGTCTGTGTTTTGAACGCTGCCCCAAGTGTCTTCTGCAGCATCCGGATCATAGGCTTTGTAGTTTTCCATGGTTTGCCTGGTTAAAGCGATTCTATCCACCACAAAGACAACCTTGTCCACTTTGGGCATACGGCTGGCCAGCCATGCGGTTTTAAAACTGGTAATGGTTTTTCCCGATCCGGTTGTGTGCCAGATATAACCAACTTTATTCATACCGAATTCAAAATCGACACCTTTTAAGCTCTCGATAACGTTTTGGGTCGCATACACTTGATAAGGACGCATCACCTTTAACATTTGTTTATTCTTTGTTCCGTCCAAAATCATGTAGTTGGTGGCCATTTGATGGGCCATGGGAATGGAAAGCATTGAATCCGCAAATTCCTTCCAGTTGCGCACGATGGTATTGTCACTCTTGCGCTGCCAGTTAAAGGCGAAGTCTTTATTGAATTGATCCGGCGTAGTATTGGCCATATACTTCACATTGTTTGGCGTGATGGCCACCAAAATCTGTAGTGTAGAGAAAATATCACGATACTGATTTTCATTGGCATATTGGTGCATTTGATTGAGGGCGTCGTTGACATCACGGGTGTCACGCTTTTCTTCAATTTGAATGATGGGCAGACCGTTAATCAAGAGCGTCGTGTCAAAATAGCACTTTTGTTTTCCGGTGATAACCGCGGGGCGATAAATTTGATTGACCACTTGATAAACCGTATCCCCGGCCCCGATTTGCTTTTGATCAAAAACCGTCAGGAAGACATGACGTCCGTCATCTAAATCAATCTCGATTTGGGACACACCATTTAAGCCATACAAGAACTGCCCCGCTTCGTAAGGTGTCCGAAGGTCGGAGATGATTTTCTTAACTTGATTAAATTCCACCACACTTAAAGGATGGTCCAGGGTGTTTTGATTGTGTTGTTCTAAGATCGCCTTAAAGTTATCCCAGAGTTGTGCCGTGGTTTTAATATTGGGTTCATAGTTCCACAGTTTGGTCTTCACTACATAATTAACCTGTGATTCTTTGGCAACAAAGTCGCCGCTGCCTTCCAGATGCTCCGGTTTGGTAATTGTGCCACTGGTAATGTATTGAATGAGTTCTGTTTCAAATTCCTTCTCCTTCATTTCCTGCTCGCCTCCCTAAGCTTTTCTAATACGATGATGGTTTCTGAATTTGCCGCTCTATTTCTTAAGGCTTCCAGCCGCAATTGGTTGAAATAAAGTTCACCGATCAGTCGCTGTGTTTCTATTGCAGGAAAATCCGGCAATTCAAGTTCTTTCACTTGTTTCAGCGTGTATTTTAGAACTTGAGAACCCTGCAAGCCCATTTGAACCTGTTTCTTAATGGATTGATCTTCATTAAGTAAGTAAACAAGATATTTCGCATCAACTTTTTCGTAAGTTACTAACTTAACGTAGTTTTGCGTGTATAGATACCCCTGATGATTCACACCAACCAGAGTGGATTTTCCCGATATCAAACTGAAAATCAGATCACCTTGACAAAGGGTATTTATCTTGTCAAAGGTTCGCACTTGTTTGCTGTCACTACGATTAGAATCCAGGCCAACCAAATCTTCTTCAAGATCCGATTGTCCATAATAGATGTAAAGTGGCGCTTTATCATCGAACACTTCTTTAATCCTAAATTGCGGCGAACCACTCACCAGCTCGACCACGTCTTCCAATCTTTCCATGCAATTCGTGCCTTTCTAAAATTACATTTTTAATGTTTATATTCTATCAAGTTATTTTGCAAATGCAAGCATTAGTTTTGAAATAAAAAAGTTGCTTCCCCTGATTAAAGAGCAAACAACTTCCATTGACTGAGCAACTGCATTTACAAATGACGTATTTTTTTATATCGAATAATTTGCATTTTTAAAGAAACAATATCAGTTTATATTATGGCTACAATTTGATCTAAAGGGCATAATCTGAAAAATTTCAACCAGAAATCCGCTTAAACTCTTTTACCGTATAATCATTTACTTTTTTATTTTCTCTGCCCAAAGCTACAAGAATTTCGTAACACCCAGCTTTATCAGCCAGAACCTTCAGGTCGACATTAGGCCCCACAACTTCCGCATACTTGGCATTTGCTAAAACATCCGCTGGGACATCGGTCACATCAATGGTTGAAGCATCCAGTGATATTTTTCCCATCACGGGAGTCCTGTAACCATCGATGCACATGTACACCCCTTTTGGATCGCTATCAAGCTCACTTAATGTTCTTAAGTAACCGTCCTTATACCCAATATGAACCAGAGCCATCTTCGTATCTCTTTTAGTTACAAATGCCCCTCCATATCCCACGGTTTGTCCTTTCGGAATCTTCTTGATCTGTGATATTTTGGCGTAAATTTCTATAGTGTGCTTTGCTTCAGGTGAGATAGGATGAGCCGCATTGGGCGCTCCTCCCACCAATCCAATCCCTGGTCGGATCATATCAAAGTTTACTTGTTGATTATCCAACAATATAACGCTATCAGTGCAGGCAAAGGTAATTGGCGCTTTGGGAAGTTTGGCCAGATAGTTTTTCAGGATCTCAATCTGCTTATGGCAATTAGTGAAATCATTTCCTTTGATATCATAAAAGTGACTCATGTAAAAATGCACTTCGAGATCGGAAAGGTATTCGTTATAATTATTGCTTAAAATTTCGATCTCATCATCAAGTAAGCCAAGGCGGTTCATATGAGTATCAAGATGGATGATTACTGAGCCTTTCCCATTGTCTCGGCAAAATTTATTCCATCTGGACAGTTGCTCTAAACAATTCACACAAGGAATAATGTTATATTCTTTGAAGTATTGTTCTTCATTGATAAGAATTCCGGCCAGAGTATATATTTGGGCATCCTTTTGGGGCAAGATTTCTCTTAAGCTTATCGCCTCATAGAGTTCGGCAACAAAGAAATACCTCGCGCCGACATTGTATAAAGCCGGAGCCACATCAATCATTTGCAGTCCATGAACTTCTGCTTTTAAGACGGCGGCACAAATAGAATTGGTTTTCTCCGCCTTATTCTTAAATAACAGGTAATTGTGGACTACGGCATCAATGTCTCTGATGCGTACAATTGGCTTGAAACCAAATGCTTGATCCGGAATAGCTCTAAAGGAATCAGTCATTTTTCATCTCTCTCTTCTCTTTTTGGTGGCTTTTTCTTAAAACTTGTTTTCACCCTGTCTATATACAGTACACCATTTCATAAGCAAGATATAGTACCCTTCAGCTTGGTAATGATGTTTTTATGTTTCATAATCCGTAACTACTCTCTCATCTCTTACCTTGGTAACGAATTCCGAAATCTTCAAATGGGCATTTGAAAATTTAAGCGATATTTCTTATTATTATAAACGAGGCAGCACTTGACATAGCTCGGAATGCCGCTGTCGAAAGGTGCATCATTAATGCAAAATTTATTAAGGCCGAAATTAGCGGGTTGCCGCAAGACATTGGGCGGTTTGATGCGATTATCGGACGCAGAGTTCTGATGTATCAACCAGATGCAACTCACAGTGTTAAGAGTCTTCTGCCCTACCTGAAAACAAATGGGTTGGTTGTTTTTCAGGAGAGTGATTCAATGGGATCATTTAAGAATATGGATTTACCGCTACATACACAAGCTCAAGCCTGGATTTGGGATACCGTGGCAAAAGAAGGCGGTAATGTTCATATTGGCTCAAATCTATATTGCGTATTTAAGCAGGCTGGATTAACGATTGCCCAGGTAAGGGCGGAAGTCGTTTTACAAACACCTGAAACAGGCAGCGATCTTGCGTGGGTCGTAAAGATGATGCTGCCCCGGATCATCCAATCGGGTACTGCTACTCAAAAAGAAATCGCTATTGATTTATTGGAAGAAAGACTGAACAGTGAACGGCAAAATGCAGATGCAGTTTTTGTGAGGGATATGACCTTTGGTATCTGGGGAACATTGCAGGCTTGAGCTATCATGATTGGCGGCATCGATAACAGACTCAATAACATACCATCGGCAGAGACAGCGACAGCTTTCATGGAGAAAGGGAGGTTTGGAGGTTTGGAGGTTTGGTTTTTTCCGTCTTTCAATAAGCTAGCTTAATTCCCGTCAAAACAGGTAATTTCGCAAAACCTCGTCAGTTTCGGCGCAACACTAGAATTGGTGCAGGTTAGACCTTGCCCAACAAGGACTTTCACCTTGTAAGAAATACCAAGCTTACTTGGCGTACTAACGTCCCGCGTATTCCCGAAGTCTGCATACTACATTCATATTTTCTCAGATTTGGTAATACGTTATCGGAAGTGTTCCCGTTTCTCTCAACCCATGACTAAATCACTTCATTATGCATAATAATACTACATAACAATTGTTCCAATCGATGAAGGGTGGTACAATATGGATATAGATAGTAACAATATCGAAGGGGATGATCCTATGGCCTTAGCTAAAGAACCTAATAGTAATCTTCAACAAAACACCGCTAATGAGCATAACCAAAAAATCACAAAGGCTATTAAGGAAGTTACTTCTAAACACTCAAAACTACTCAAAAAATTGGCTGAGTAATTATGGAAGATATCGAACTATTATGTATTGATGATATTCTTATTATTCACAAAGAAGCCATTGAAATGTTCGGTGGAAGCTCCGAATATTATCAGGATACCGTAACAAAGGTTAAAAGCATAATTGACCAACAATACCCTCACTTCGATTACGATAAATATCCAACTCCTTATAAGAAAGCCTCCATGCTTTGGTATTTTCTTACCAAGAACCACTGTTTCGTTGATGGAAATAAAAGAGTTGGATTTTATGCCGCAACTGTCCATTTGAAAATAAACGGCTATTCTGATCAAATCGATGACGATGAAGCATAAGCTATTGAAATAACGTGCTTGCACTTAACAGGCGATGACTTAGACCAATATATAAATGAACTTTCAACATGGCTTGAAAAACGATTTACTGAGTAACGCAGATCCTGAGAGATCTGCGTTTGATTTTTCAAGACCCCTTAGATTTACATGTAAGGAACATTTCCGATAACGTCTATCTCACGACACATGTCACAAATGCCTAAAATCTTACGGAATTTGCGACATGTGTCGTATATACCCCCTTTATTTTTCCTGATTATTACCGTTTGAGCTTATCTAATCAAAAGGGCTTCTAATCCTTAGGATATCTTTTTGGGCTACGTGTATATAGATTTCAGTAGTCTTCGAATTCAAATAGCCTAATAATTCTTGGATATATCACAAATCAGTTCCACTTTCCAAGAGATGGGTTGAAAAGAATGCCTCGAAGAATGAACCGAAACATTTTTACAAATTCCAGCCTTTTTCTGTGCATTTTCAAATATTCTTTGTACGGTTCGTTCAGTAATATGTTTATTTGGATTTTCGCCTGGAAAGATCCAATCAATCACATTCAAACCAATATCGATCCACAGGATTCCAGCGTCTTCCCTTGATTCAACACAAATATTTCAATCCCCTTTTATTTGTAATATTTTACACATCAAGAAGCTTTTCCCGCACCTCCCGGTGTTTGTTATTTTCATACCGCAAACCTTAACCCATCGACGATGCGGACAATATCAATATTTCTTGCAATGCGTTTAAACTCTTTTTTAACAAAGTGCTCAATTACAACTGGTCCGACGACGTTATTATCCATCCTGAACGCTAAAAAACAATCTCTTGTAGTAATTGCACCATTACGTGATTATGCATATACTACTGTAATTGATAAATTATTAAAGGAGTGACAATCATGTCAATTGCCTCCCACAAGATTTTCGTTCAAAAACGAAACCTTATAAACCTTCCAAGAGAAATTAGAGAGTATCTCAATATTAATGAAGGTGATGTACTCGATATCCGGATAGATGACGGTAAAATTATTATTGAACCAATGAAGGTTGTCCCTTCTAGCCAAGCATACTTCTGGTCCGAAGCTACTAAAAACGATATGATTGAAGCCAAAAATGATGTTGATTCCGCTAATGTTCGTGAGTTTAAAACCATTAGTGAATTTCTTGACGGTATTGAACAATGACCAGAAGCTTTAAATCTACTCGTAAATTCGATAAGCAATTTAAACAACTAGACCGAAAGGCTTCCGAACAAGCAGAAAAAGCTATTGAGTTATTCATCTCTGATCCCAGCCATCCTTCTTTACGCTATAAAAAAACTCATGGGACGGATAACTTCTATGAAATCAGCGTTAATATGTCGGTAAGAATTATCATCGAAGTTACTTCTGAAAGAAACGATCAGATTAATACGCTTTATATCATCGGAACTCATGATGAAGTTTTCCCACCAAAGTAGCCCCAAGCGGCTATTTTTTTCTTTTCGGTTCCGCCGACTTTCAGATAAAGCCCGCAAGATCAGCTCGGCAGGATCTCCCGGTGCCAGATGGCTCATGCCAAAGGTCAGGATAGAAACCGCTTTAAGACGTAGACCTTCACGATCATACCGCCTTTATTTTTTAGTATTTGATAATGAGTACGTAATACCCACTCAACACAAAAGCCGTTCTCAATGAGACTAAGCTGGGGAATAAGCTTTCCTGGGTTAAAGACAAAGCTTCACACAGGCCTCTTAGTCAAAAGAATCCCGGAGGCCAGGGCTGTAAAAGGAGCCACGGCCACAAGTCCGAAGCTTCCCACAATCGTATGCATAATCTCCATGGAGACATACTTTAAATTAAAGATATCGACAACCGGCGTTCCTTGAGCCATGAAAAACATCAGCAAGGAAATATATCCTCCCGTATAGGCGAACAATAAGGTGGTCGTCATGGTTCCCACCACGGTCCGGCCTACGTTTAGCCCTGAAATTATCGCTTCCGCCCGGGTAATATCCGGTTTATTTTCCACCACCTCATGAACCGCGGCGGCGATGTCCATCGCCAAGTCCATTACCGCTCCTGCTGAAGCGATAAAAACGACGGCAATCAAGATTTGGGTCAAATTCAAATGGGCGTATCCCGCATAGAGCAGGCTTTCGGAATAAGGCAGCACGGCACCATGGATTTTAAAACTGTGGCCAAAAATGATGGCCAAAATAGTGGTGAGTAACGTTCCTGAAAGAGAACCCAAGACCGCTGCCATAGATTGACGGTTCAGCCCCCCCACCATAAAAATAATGATGGAAGTAGCCGTCACTACAAAGTACAAGGAAATAATGATGGGATTCCACCCTTTAAGAAGCAAAGGGACCAGCAGTTTCCAAATCATTAAGACCGTCATTAAAAAAGACAACAGAGCTTTTGCTCCGGTCCATCGCGCAAACAGAATCATGAAGACGGCAAAAATCCCGATCAAAATGCTCTCCAAATTAATGCGGTAATGATCAATCATCGTGACATTTCTAATGTTTTTGTCAGTATAGTCAATGACCGCCAGGGCTCTGTCACCTTTAGTGAAGGATTTATCCACTTCCAGTCTGCCCGTGAACCGGTTGTGAGCAAAGGCTTGCTGCCCTTTAAAGGGACCGTCCAGAACTTCTACTTGACAAACCTGTTCCCCTTCAAAAACAAAACTTACAGTCTTGGAAAGGTTATCGTTATTAACCTCCAATACTTTAACCACTGCCCGCATACTATCCGGATAGGTATTCTCTTTAAATCCCGTTGGCAGGAGAAGCAAAATTACTACAAAGATTATAACAAGAAAGTTAAAAATAAGTTCTCTTAAGGGTATTCTTTTTAGATAAGCAGCTTTCTTCTCTAAAGTCTCAAGAAGTATTCTCTGCAAAACATTCCCTCCCGGCAATTACCAAGGTATCAGTCCTGAGCGGTTTTGACCCCCTCAGGACTGATACCTTATTTAAACAGCTGATTTATGGATTTGACTTCGTCACAGGCGATTACTTCGCCCGTGCGCTTTTGGTGATCGCAGACAGTTTGTTGTAAATCTTAGTATTATCATAGTACCCGCCAAACATCTCTGAACCGGTACCTACAGCATAAACCGGTACAGGTACCCCTGTATGGGAATAGGAGGAGAAGCTTAGTCCGGCTTTGTTATTGATGATATGAGAGAGAGTCACTGATAAGGGGTTATAAGTCCCATAAAGGACATTTTCTTGATCATTTGACGGCTTTGTATCCGTTGCCATAAACTTGGAAAAGGCATTGCTCAACAAAGATGATTCGTAAGAAGTCAGAGTCGCTATATCTAAGCCATAGGCCGCTTTAATCTTATCGCTTAAATCTTCCAGCTTTGGAGTAGCAGGATTGGTTTCTTTGTACTGTTTACTGATTTTGTCAAATTCCTGATAAGACATAGTTACCGGCTGAAGCTTCTCGAAATGGGTGCTGTAACCTGTCAGAGAATAACCAATGGTCATACCGCCGCACTCGTGGTCAGCTGTGACAAGAATCAACGTATCCTTAGGATGGGCATTGTAGAAATCAAAAGCAGCTTTCACAGAATCATCAAAGGCGATGGTATCGTAGATGGAAGCTGTGGCATCGTTGGCATGGTTTGCCCAGTCGATTTTTCCCCCTTCCACCATCATAAAGAAGCCTTTATTATTATCCAATACTTCAATTCCCTTTTTGACATAATCCGCTAGGCCCAGTTCATCTGCCTCGCGGTCGATTTCATAGTCTAAAGCTGTCTCATAATTGTCTGGATCAATGGCAACAACTTTGCCTGAACGGTTATTTAAAGCCTGGATTTCTTCGTTAGTATTGGCTATGGTATAGCCTGCTTTCTCAACAATCTCGTAGATAGGTTGATCAGTTCCCTTAGGCCCGCTTTTTTGATCAAAATCCCCGCCGCCAAAATAATCAAAGCCGCTGGCAGCCAGTTGTTTTCCAATTTCATAAGCATCATTTCTATTGGCCACCTTAGCATAGTAAGCTGCCGGAGTAGCGTGGGTGATGGGAACGCTGGTTACAATACCAATCTTATAGCCTTTGGCCTTCAAATCTTCCGTGATCGGCCTGTAGGCATTAGTTTTAGTCTCGTCCATGTTTATTACCCCAGAAAGAGTTTTGTGACCTGAAGCGAGAGAAGTAGCAGTTGAAGCAGAATCGGGAATAAAGGAAGAAGAATCCTGAGTCATAAGGGCACCGTGAACAGGATACTTAGTGAAGCTCAATTGCTCAGGAGCGAGCTTTCCGGGCAGAGATTTTTCACCCAGATACATTTCAGCGCTGCTAACCTGGGCATAGCTCATGCCATCTCCGATAAACATAAAAACATATTTTGGGGTTTTTCCTTGATAAACCTCTTCCTTCGCTGACTTTGCTATCCCCAGGTTGGGCTGGGCAGCCAAAAGGGATATAAGTACTGTACCAATAACGACTATAGAAGCGATACCTTTGGAATGGTTTCTTTTGAACATTCCTATTTACACCTCCGAAAATTTTTCTTAATTGTACAACACTAGTATTAAGCGCCAATTACGTTTTTGTAAGCTTACTGTTATTTTTTTCTATTTTAGCCAAAAAAGAAAATGCGCCGGTCTAGAGAATCTCGATCCTCTCACCAACGCATCAATCCCATCTTCATTCAATTCTCTACGAAAACAAATCCCGTTGTTTGCCACCCCTAAGCTTTCGCCAACCCTTTCATTCATTTCGTCCCAGTCATTTCCCTTAACCGGCTCATGCTTTCCTTCCCGATAAGCAATAACCCTGAGGGGCATCCTCCAAGGTGATCTCTGCAACCCTGCCTCAGCAAAGATGGACTTCATCTCCTTCTCCTCCGGCAACAGACAGTTCCTCTAGTTCATCTTCAATATCCATAAGCTGCACAATCCACCGAGAGCGTTGTTCTCTTTCCGACATGAATTTTCCTAAAATCTCGCCTTTTTTATCATGCAACGATTGTCTGCGATCTTCGGTCTCCTGTATTCTGGTTCTTTGTTTCATGGCCTAACCCCTCCTGTTTATTAAAAATTCAAATAAATAAGGTTAAAAGAACCATGGGGCTGACTACCTCTCAATGCCAGACCTCTATGTCTTAATATTCTCATTATTTTGTAATATTATTATTCTACAAAAAATTCGAAATACCTTCTTTATTCTACTATTTTTTAATTTTAATAAAGAGTTTTGTCCTTTTTACGGCAAGTTAGATCAGCCAACTTCAAAACCTCGCAGGAATAAGGCACAGTTTATGTTATCGTACATAATCAAATTTCTTAAATCCCGTTTTTTCTTAGCTACTTTTGGAAACCCTGTGTCCTTACAGTTCTGGACGACATAATTTGAAGTGATTTCAAAATCTAATATAATGCAGGGTATATCATCTGCTTCTAGATTAGAGCATAATGTGGTTCTAAACTCATGCGCAAGCCCGCTATTTTTAATGATTTCCACACTTTCTCGAATTGACGATAGCTCTAACCCACCCATCCCTGTAATTTCTTCATATTTATTGAGAGGGGCCTTTAAGTCCATGGCAATAAAATCCAGCAGCTCATCGGCGATCAAGGTTCTCAAAATATCCGGATTAGTTCCGTTGGTATCTAGCTTTACAAGCAGCTTCATGGCTTTTAATTCTTCGATAAAGACTTTAAGATTACTTTGCAGCGTCGGCTCTCCTCCGCTAATAACTACTGCATCAATCATTCCTTTTCTTCTGGAAAGCCACTGGAAAATTTCTTCAGGCAAAATACCCCTGAAATTTTCCTTAGCTTCTATAAGGCCGGCATTATGGCAATAACTACATCTTAGATTACAACCCTGGGTAAAAACTACAGATGCTATCTTGCCGGGATAGTCGACAAATGATGTCTTCATAAATCCTGCAATCTTCATCAAACCGCCTCCCCAATCACGAATTTTTTCCTCAGGTTATACTCTTCCTTTTTGCCAAGATTGTAGTTTTTAACGGGTCTAAGATATCCTGTCACTCTGGACCAAACTTCAGCTTCGGCCCCACATTCAGGACAATTAAAATGCTCTCCACTGATGTATCCATGAGAATCACAGATACTGAAGGTGGGAGTAATGGAGATATAGGGAATCTTATGCTTGTTAAATATCTTTTGGATAAGCCTCTTGCAGACCTCGGTATCCTCAAGGGCATCTCCCAAATAGAGGTGCTGAACCGTCCCCCCGGTATAAAGAGATTGGAGCTCATCCTGTAGCTCTAAAACTTCAAAAATATCTTCCGTATAACCTACGGGCAGTTGGGTCGAGTTGGAATAGTAAGGAACTTGTTCACCTGCCGTAATGATTGAATCGTACTTTTTTGTATCCAGCATGGCCAGCCGATAAGAGGTTCCCTCTGCAGGGGTAGCTTCTAAATTATAGACATTGCCCGTCTCCTGCTGAAACTTAACCAGCAGTTCTCTCAAGTAATTCATCACACTAACCGAAAACTCTCGGCCTTCATTAGTTTCTATTCCTTTTCCCATGAAATTAAGTAAGGCCTCATTCATACCAACGATACCGATGGTACTGAAATGATTATGCCAATATTGCCCGGTTCTCTCCTTGGCATGTCTCAGATAATAGCATGAATAAGGGTACAGTCCCTTATCTGATTGCTGTTCAATCACTTTTCGTTTGATCTCCAAAGCCGTGCGCCCGATTTCTGCCATATGTTTCAAGCGTTCCATAAACTCCCCTTTTGTCTTGGCCAGATAGGCTAATCTGGGCAGGTTAATTGTAAATACACCGATGGAGCCTGTGAGAGGGTTGCTCCCGAACAAACCTCCGCCTCTTTTTCTCAGTTCCCCCGTATCCAACCTTAGCCTACAGCACATGGATACAGCATCTTCCGGCGACAAGTCCGAGTTTACATAATTGGCAAAGTAGGGAATGCCATACTTACAGGTAATTTTCATGAAAGCATCTGCTACAGGGCTGTTCCACTCAAAGTCATTGGTAATATTAAGGGTTGGAATTGGGAAGGTGAACACTCTCCCCTTAGAGTCTCCTTCCAACATCACTTCACAGAAGGCCAGGTTGAACATATCCAGTTCCTTCTGGAAATCTCCGTACTTATCCTCCCTATATTGCCCGCCGATTATGGCATGTTCATCCTTCAAGGTGGAGGGCACCCGAATATCAAAGGTAAGGTTAGAAAAAGGGCATTGAAATCCCACCCGTGTGGGAACATTAATGTTAAAGACAAATTCTTGCAAACACTGTTTGACTTGGGCAAAGGTTAATTGATCCTCCCGGATAAAGGGGGCACAAAAGGTATCAAAGCTTGACCAGGCCTGAGCTCCCGCGGTTTCACCCTGGGTTGTGAAGGTAGAATTAACGATTTGTCCCAGGAAGGATCGTAAATGTTTAGCAGGGCCGCTTTCTACCTTGCCCGGCACTCCTCCGAATCCATCCATAAGGAGTTGACGCAAATCCCAGCCGGCACAATAGGGCCCGAAAAAACCCAGGTCATGGATATGGCAATCTCCACTTTCATGAGCTTCTCGAACCTCTTGTGGATAGATCTCATAAAGCCAATACTTTTTGGTGAATACCTCTCGGATATAATTATTTAGTCCGTTAATACTTTTTTGAGTATTGGCATTCTCCTTGATTTGCCAATCCTTATCCCCCAAGTAGTCAGAAAACATGCCAATGGTGGCCCCGATCAAAGCATCCATTTCACGGCTGTTTTTCCTTTTCTGACGATAAAGAATAAATGCTTTGGCAGTCTTGGCATGTCCATTTTCAATAAGGACCTTTTCAACGATATCTTGGATTGATTCTACATCCGGTTGCTTGTCCTTATAATTTCTTTGTAAGAGTACTACAACCTGCCTGCCTATTTCCTCAGCACGCTCATAATCTGATCCTCCACAAGCAGCAGCGGCTTTAAAAATGGCATGCACTATTTTCTCTTGCTTAAAAGTCTCAAGTCTTCCATCTCGTTTAATAATTTCTGATATCATCCTTTAATACCTCCGATTCTTCCAATTTGAAAAGCCCCTTGACGCTGAGCGCCAAGAGGCTGTGTATATCCCTGAATACAACACTTACTTATGGAACCCCCCTATCGCTCGTAGAGTTATTGGTTCATTAAACAAAGGCAGGTCTTCTGACTCTGGTTCATTAATGCTTCACGCCTTCCCGGTATGTACCAGTGGCCTATATGAAACATCTCCCCATTACAGTGGCGGGACCGTGCAGGACTTTTACCTGCTTCCCTTTTAAGCTGTACTCGCAGTACTTAGCACCTTTATTTTCCATTATTTAATTAATATAATGTTATCGTACATTAGCCTAATGTGTCAACCATTAAGTTTATCTTATCATAGTGCTTATCGGCATCCTATGCCATGTGCTAACTATCCTCCGCAGTCGGTAAGCCGAACAATGCTTGTTTAGCAAAATTTCAGGATATGCCGACAGTTTATACCTAAAATATGGTATTCATATTGACAAGTTGTTCCTATAGAAATAGAATACATACTATAATTATCTTGATTTCATGATCATAATCCATAACAGGAGGTAATCATTATGCCAGATTTCGGCAATCCTTTTTCCGGACTTGCAAAAGACCGTAAATTAACTGACCAGGAATTAATTAGAGCCATTAGATTCATGATTTCCGCAGAATATGAAGCTATTCAATTGTATATGCAACTAGCTGAATCAACAGACAACGAATTAGCCATTGAAGTTTTGAAGGATATTGCTGACGAAGAAAAAGTCCACGCAGGAGAGTTTCTAAGACTATTGAAAGAGTTAGCTCCTGACGAAGAGGAATTCTACAAGGAAGGTGCTCAGGAAGTCGAAGAAGAAATTGAGGCCATGAAGAAAAAATAAGTCTATTTCTGAATGTAAGGTGGATGTAAGGGGCAGTGTGAAAACTCAGTCCCCAAAAACCGAAGTAGATACTGCAATCAAAAAGCGTTCTCATTTCACTGTCAAAGTGGAGTGAGAACGCTTTTATTTTATTGTTATAGCAGCAAAAGTCTCCCCTTTTAAAGCCTTTTAACGATAAGCGCCAAGGTCTTTAGCCTGGCCCAAGTCTTAATTTCATGACAAAGGTAAGGGCAAAAAATCCTGATGTAATCAGCACAATCGTAGCCCCGGTAGCTGTTCCCCAAAAGTAGGATAAGATTAACCCTGACAGTCCTGAAATAAGTGCAATCAGAACTGAGTAGATATGATATTGTCTCATATTTCTAGCGATATTTCGGGATGAAGCTGCCGGTATGATCAAGAGAGAACTAATAATCAGGATCCCTACCCATTGGATAGAGATTGTTACGATAACCGCCATAATTATGGCAAACAAGTATTCATAACGTTTAACCTTTATTCCTCTGCTGCGTGCCAAAGATGGGTTCATACTCGCCAGCAGAAGCTTATTGAAGATTACGACCCATAATGAGATAACTAGTACGAAAACAATTCCAAGTGTCAATAAATCCGAGGGGCTAATATTTAAAAAATCCCCAATCAGATACCCTGAATATTTGTTGAACCCTCCATTGCGTGTAAGTATGACTAATCCCAGTGCCACCGCAGTGGAAGAAAATACTCCAATTATGGTATCGGTGGAAGCTGTATTTGCTTCTTTAACCACAAGAATGGCTATAGTAATCAGCACTGAAAAAACCAACATTGAATAAATAGGCTTAATCTCCACGAAAGGGAAGATGTTCCCCACTATAACTCCGATTGCAATTCCTGTTAGGGCAGAATGCCCTAACGAATCTGAAAAGAAGGCCATTTTATTATTAACAATCATAGTACCCAGCAATCCGAAGATTGGGGTCACCAATAAAACGCCCAAAAGAGCATTCTTCATAAACCCATACTGCATCCATTCGAAAGGAAGTAATAAATCTACTAAGCTATACCATAAGTGCATTGGCCACCCTATCCTTCTCATCCTTTTGGAAACGATTAGACCAATCTAACCCAAAGGTCTGAATTACTTTGTCATTGGTAAAGACTTCTTGTGGAGTCCCGCAGCATTCAATCGTCTTATTATTAACGAAGGCCACCCGGTCAGCATACTCCGCTACCAAATTAAGATCATGGGAAACTAAAATAATGGATAAATCATAGTTTTTACGCAGGGTTGAAACTGTTTGATAGAATAGTTCCAATCCTTTCTGATCAATCCCTGATACGGGTTCATCCAATAGTAGGAGATGAGGAATTGGATCAAGGGCAAGTGCTAATAAGACTCTTTGTAACTCACCGCCCGATAACTCCCCTAAGCGTTTATTAATTAAGTGTTCCCCATGAGTTCGGGCTAGGCTTTCTCTAACACGTTCGCGTATGCTTTTAGGATAGCTGAACCAAATAGGAAGATTCGTATGTGCTGCAGCAAATAAATCAAGGACACTGGTTGGGGAAGTAGAATCTAACTCGAGTTTTTGCGGAACATAACCCATAGATGGTCTTGTTGTTCCATTATTTTTCGCATCAAGAAATTGGAGTTCGCCAGTATGAGAAATATCCCCTAGAATAGCCTTCAAAAGCGTGCTTTTGCCGGCACCATTGGGACCAATAATAGCTGTCAAATCTCCACAATGAATGTGAAGATTGACATCCTTTAATATTTCTACACCGCCGCGTTTAACCCCAAAGTTATTAATTTTGGTACAACATAAATTACATTCACAAGTTTTGCATTCGGAATTGACACATTTAGAATGATTCATTTCAGCGCCTCTTGTAAAGTTATTAAATTACTCTCCATAAGATTAATATAAGCATCTGCCTCCATTGGCCCCGTTACAATTGGATCAAGGGTATAAACCTTAGCCCCCGTCTCTTTGGCAATGGTATCCGCTGCTTTAACAGGATATTGGGGTTCAGCAAATAGAGCCTTTATCTCAAGGCTTTTAACCTGTTCTATGGTTTCGCTCAATTCTTTGGCACTAGGTGCTGAACCCGGTTCACGTTCAATAACCCCTACTGTATTCAAGTTAAATTCCTTTGCAAAATAAGGAAAGGCCTCATGGAATGTGACGATATTACGTTGTTGCACTCCATCTAAAGTTTGATGCATTTTAGTTCTTAGCGCTTCAAGCTTCAAGATATAGGCTTGGGTATTTTCCTGGTATTCGGAGGCATGAGTGGGATCCAAGGAAGCAAGTTGAGCTCCGATGGTTTTAACTTGGGCAATGGCATCGGTAACACTCAACCAAACATGGGGATTATCTCCTTCATCTCCATCTCCTTGGATTAATGGAATACCTTGACTTGATTCAATGACTTTCAGATCTGGAATTTGACTTATAACTTTATCCATAAAGGATTCCATTCCTGCCCCATTAATGACAAGGATTTGGGCACCCTCTAAATTCTTCATATCGTCAGGGGTAACCGCATAGTCATGCAGGCATCCGGTCGTAGGCTTAGTCAAACTTACAACATTCACATTAGGGATGTCCTTAGTAATATTTAAGGTAAAGATATACATAGGGTAGAATGAAGCTGCTATAGTTAAGGAGCTTTCGGTCTTAGTATCAGTGTTCTGACTGACAGTAGGCTTAGCAGCCTCGTTGTTAGCCCCACACCCACTTAATACCAATACCAGAACACTAAATAATACCACCCAGACAAGTTTTGACTTCTTCAAAATACATTTACCTCCTTCGCCAAATGCAACTGCCTTGCATTTGCATCTTCTAAATTGATTATACTCTACTTTTAATAATTGTAAACCATTATTTTACTTCTTAATCATTTATAAATTTATCAAAGTAGTGCCTGGTACTGCATTAAATTCCTGAAAAAGTAATTAACCGAGTAAAAATATTGCTAAAATATAAAAAAGGATTAAAATGGACATAGAAAGCAATTGAAGAATAGGAATGATCTTGTTGGACGAAAACTCAAAGTATAAAGAATTGCTGAATCGTGAAGGTATTAAAAGCACTCGCCACAGAAATGCTATCCTTGAACTCCTCGAAGAATCTGAATTTCCACAAACTGCAGAACAACTATTTATAACCTTACGAGAAAAAACTGCCTCAATTGATTTATCAACTGTATATAGAACGCTTGATACCTTTGCCTCGAAAAACTTAGTCATTAAATCCAATAGAGTAGATGATGGTAAAGCTTTATATGAACTTAACCACAATGAGCATAAACACCATCTTTTATGCGTGGGATGCCACAAGTTAATTTCGATTGAAGACTGTCCTATTGGTGACTTAAAGCAAACTTTAAAGAGTAGAATAGATTTTGACATTACAGGACATAAACTAGAAATCTATGGCTATTGTCATGATTGTAAAAAATACAAACTGCCTCCTGCAGATCATGACAACTTGTAAATCTTTCTATTTCAAAAGAAGTTTTTACTTTTGTTTAGATTTGCAGGAAATATTTTTTAGCTGGCGAATAAATTATAAACCGAAGTAAGTGATTATTCACAAAATAATTATATACAGAAGGTCCTAGAAGTCTGCCAAGATAGCTTAATAGTCTTTTTTACTCTTTTGGAACTGGGCTTGAGACAAGGCGCTGGCATGGCATTAGTTGAAATTATACCCTTGCCATGGGATGGCCGCGTGCCCCTGCAGCCAAGACTCGAACAACGATATTAGAAGTTAGTAACACTGCCATGATGGCAAGGTCTCGTGATGGCGAGAAGGGACCTTCAGAAAGTATGTAACGATAAGTCATACTTCTGTCTAAGAAAGAAAGAAGGAGTAATCTATATGTGTGAAGCCAATGCCTATCTTAAAGATGGCGAAAACGAAGTTATGTTCATGGAATCAGTCGATGTTATTGAGCCCTACGAAAATGGCCTAAAGCTTATCGACATTTTTGGAATGCAGAAGTTTATACAAGCCAAGATCAAAGATATGACCCTTCTTAACCACCGAATTGTATTGGAAAGAGTCGATAAGCAACTGTAAGAAAGGGGCTTCATATGTCCATTACATTTCAATCGATCGGTACAATCCATACACCTTATTTTGCCTTAAATGCCCCTCATCAATCAATCCCTAATGCACCCGGTGATTTCTGGATTACATTACATCCGGACTACGCCTCTGCCTTTGAAGGTTTGCGAACTTTCAACTATATATATGTTATATATCACCTAAATGAGGCGACCTCACCGATAGAACTCCTTACCAGATCCCCTTGGGCTCCTGAAATTGAAATCGGACTCTTTGCCAGCCGTTCTGCTAATAGGCCCAACCCCTTGGGCCTGAGTGTTGTTCAAATAAAAGAAATACGCAATAATGAATTAATTATTTCTGGAATTGATGCCTATAATGGAACTCCCTTAATTGATATTAAGCCGTATATTCATTTCCTCGACAGCAAAGAGGACGCAAATAATGGCTGGTTAGACGCTCTTCCTGAAAGAAAACATGCAATGGCTCATGCTCTTGGGCTTTCTCATAACCACCAAACAGTACAAGATGACAATCAGCACACTCATGATCATCATCACGATCTCTTACATAGACAAACTAAGCATCTGCACAATCATAATGACTAAAACAAATTAGCTTTCCTCCATTTTATAAATAAGTCAGGTCTAACCCCAATAAAAATATAGAGACTGATGTTAACATCAGTCTCTATATTTTTTATCAATTCAAAAAGACACCCACTTCCTATAAGTGGGTGTTCCTTATTCTGCTTCGGTGGAGTTAGAGCCCCACCGAAGTCTCGTTGTTCAGCTTTGGCTGAACGAGTACCCTCTGGGATCTAAGACCCAAGAGGGTTTTAATGTTGGTTAGGAGTAGGAGTAGGATTTGGAGTAGGTTGTGGTTGAGCATACTGCGGGTTATTTCGCGTATGGTCATTATACCCTGGCTGAACTTCCTTGGCTCCCGCTGGTTGAGGATCTTTACCATACTGTGCAGGACCGCCATACTTTTCATTAGGGTTCTCTTCATATGAAATCTCGTTGCCTTGGTTCCAAGGGCCTCTGCTATCTCCCATACCTGTGGACATATTCATGTACTTCTTAGAGAAATCAGAATCACGGAAGTCTTTATTCACTCCGCTGCCTTGCAGAGTATTGATCGCTTGCATGAAGGAGAAGTTATGTGATTCCTCACGACTTAACAGGAATCGGATCATGTCTTTAACCCCTGCGTCGTCTGTTTGTTGGAGAAGGCGCTCATAAATCAGTTTCGCACGAAGTTCAGCTCCGGCGTTTGACGTAAGATCAGTGTATAGATCACCAGTTGAGTTAATGTAGTTAGCCGTCCAAGGTTCACCACCTGAGTTAATCAGAAGTGGGCCACCTCCAAGCAGGGCCATATGATTAGCCGCGAAATCTTTAGGAATGCTATCGACTGGACCAATCAGCATGCCAAGACACTCACCCACCATTTCTAAGTGGCTTAATTCTTCAGCTGCTATGTCTTGCAATAAATCCCGAATCTTTGGATCATTGCATCCTAAACTCTGAGAAAAATATTGCATGGCTGCTTTAAGTTCACCGTTGCCACCGCCAAATTGTTCAAGTAATAGAACTGCAAATCGGGGATCTGGCTGATCGACATGTACGGTATATTCCATATCTTTAACATGTTTAAACATTCTATAAAACCTCCCTCAAATTTATAAATGAGTGATACACACGCATTTCAATATATAGTATCTGTTTCGGCTTAGATTTTTATACAGAGGTGTACCGATATTTGTTTGTTAATAATGGACACATAACAACATAGAGACACCTTATTCATACTTGACAACTTTTTATTTAATTGATATCATTATTAATGATTATGTCATGATAATTCCAAACAACTTAATAATCGTTGTTCGGTTGGGGTAAACTTCGCGAAAGCGAAGGACGCTAAAGTCATGGGTCTAAGGCATAAATTCGGAAGTTTTAAAAGCGCTTTTGAATTACAGGCTAAGATCGCCAGGCTACAAGCTTTGAACTTCTCAGGGGAGAGTAGTCACTTAAGACTGCTCTCTCTTTTTTGGGGATGTTAAAACAAAACTAAATTTTGGAGGTGCATTAATGGTGCCACACTGTTGATTGTCTTTGGTGTTCTTTTAATATTAATCCAAATAAGTTTTTTACGGCTACACTCGTTGGGAGCGCTACGCAGGTTTATTAGCGATATTTGAATACAAAAATGGTAATGCGACAGAATACTACAGTAAGTGACTGAGATGCGAATATTTACAATGTTGTTAGGCAAATATAGAATTTCTCATTTTGGAGGAGAGTCATATTGAAACAGATGGATAACGGACAGGTGAAACAGATGGGTATCGGGCAGGCATTCAGAGCAAATTTTCTGGGTCACGCTCCGAACTGGTACAAAACAACAATTCTTGCTTTTCTGGTGTTGAACCCTATTTTGATGTTTACCGTCGGTAAGTACGTTACCGGTTGGATGTTGATTATCGAATTTATCTTTACCCTTGCAATGGCGCTAAAATGTTATCCGCTCCCTGCAGGTGGACTTCTTGCGATCGAAGCCGTTGTAATCGGGCTTACTCACCCCCATTCGATCTATCACGAAGTTGAATTGAACCTGCCGGTTATTCTGCTCCTAATGTTTATGGTTGCCGGGATCTATTTTATGAAAGAAGGTCTCGTGTACCTGTTTACTAAGATCCTTACCAAGGTACGCTCTAAAGTCGCGCTTGCCTTCCTATTCTCTATATTGGGTGCAGTTCTTTCCGCTTTTCTGGATGCGCTAACCGTAACGGCGGTGATTATTGCCGTGGCATATGGGTTCTACAACATCTTCCACAAGTTTGCTTCCAGCGAAAAAGTATTCGACACGTATGACATCAATCACGACCATATTATTGATAACAAATATCAGGAGGACCTGGACCAGTTCCGTGGTTTTCTGCGCAATCTCATGATGCATGGTGCTGTAGGTACTGCCCTGGGCGGAGCAACAACACTGGTTGGTGAACCGCAGAACCTACTGATCGGCTCCATTATGAAATGGGACTTCGTCGATTTCTTTTTAAACAGCGCACCTGTGTCTATCCCCGTACTGATCGCCGGTCTTCTGACCGCCATCACCCTTGAAGCCACCAAGTTTTGGGGGTACGGCTATCAGCTTCCCGAGTCTGTTCGAAAGGTTATGGAAGATGACGCAAAAGCCAAAGATGCTGCCATGGATACTCGCGGACGTATACGCCTGATTATTATGGCTGTATGCGGCGTTCTGCTGATCTTCTCCCTGGCCTTGCACCTGGCAGAAGTCGGTATTATTGGTCTGATGATTATCATCCTGCTTACCGCATTCAATGGGGTTATTGAAGAAGGGCGCATCGGTCATGCCTTTGAAGAAGCAATGCCATTTACTGCGCTGCTGATCGTATTTTTCTCCATCGTGGCGGTTATTCATGACCAGCATCTGTTTACGCCAATCATTCAGTGGGTACTGCGCCAAGAAGGACAGAATCAGCTTGTCGCTTTCTTTGCGGCAAACGGTATCCTTTCTGCAATCAGTGACAACGTATTTGTTGCTACCGTATATATGACCGAAGCACAGAAAGCGTTTGAAGCTGGGGGCATTGCGCTGGAGCATTACAACAAGATGGCAGTTGCAATCAACATGGGTACAAACATCCCTTCCGTTGCTACACCAAACGGTCAGGCGGCGTTCCTGTTCCTGTTGACCTCTGCACTTGCGCCGCTGATTCGCCTGTCTTACATGGAAATGGTGAAACTGGCTCTGCCATACACCATCGTTATGTCTCTTACAGGTGTACTGGCAACAATGTACCTGTTGTAATCCTAAAAGCATCTAACGAATCATAAAATGTTACATCACTTATTAAGCATAAGGGGGTGTCGCAAAACTACTATAAAAAGTAGTTTGCGATACCCCTAGTTTGTTTTATTGCCATTGAAATCCGTCTGCGGGATCATAACTTATCTGCAATTTCTGAAAGTAGACTTTCTTATTATGCTTCTCTCCAATACGATTTCAGCCGTTTACCTCTTAATCCGTTATTTTCAAGTCATGGCTAGTGACTGAAACTCCTATACCCAAACGTCAAAAGTCTAAAAATCAAAAAAGGAGGCTCAATCAAATATGATTGAGCCTCCTTTTTTGACATTAATATACGCTAAGAGTCTTCCACTTAAATAAACCTTCTAAAACTACTTCATAGCGTTTGTCTTTCTTGATAATAAACGGGTCATAGAAGATTTTGATCCCGTCTTGTTCCTTCACTCCGAAATACCCTTCTTCTTGGGGCTTTCCCGAATGTGCTCCGACAAAGACGATGTTTGTGCAACATCCAGTTTGAGGAGCTTCATCGATGGTGAGGATTCCACCATGTTCTTTGATATATACAATGGCCTGTTCAGATAAATCAACCTGAAGGTCTACTTGGGGTATGACCATTCTTATATCTCACCCCTTTCACCTAAAAACTTTTAGCAACTGCACTCATAAATCCCACATTAAGCTTAAATTTACTTCGCAGAAGAAGCAGGAACAATTTTTTCTGTCTCCAATTTGCGTCCTTTACGCACTTTACTTGCAAACAGTACCGTGATTCCGACGGTAATTAAGAGTCCTGCTGGGTAGGAAATGCTAGTGGGTAGACCGAAGCCTTCAGGAGCTTGTAAAAGATAGGTAAAGGAAACGGCCGTCATGAATATAGCAGGAATTGTGGCAATCCAATGCAAGCGATTTTCCTTGACAAGATACATAGCTGCTGCCCATAGAAGGATCATAGCTGTAGTCTGATTTGCCCAGGAGAAGTATCTCCAGAGGAAGTTAAAGTCAATCAGGCTTAAGCCAAAAGCGACCGCAAAAAGGGGAATAGAAATTGCCAGACGTTTTGACATAGGCTTTTGGTCCATTTTAAAGAAATCAGCGATGACCATTCGTGCACCTCGAAATGCGGTATCTCCGGAAGTAATCGGCAGAATAATAACCCCAATAATGGCCAGGGTTCCTCCGATAGCCCCCAGCATGGTAATCGATACTGTGCGGACGACTCCAGCGGGACCACCGACTGCTAAAGCTTCTTGCAATCCGCCCGTTCCACCAAAGACTGCCATTCCTGCTGCAGCCCAAATGAGGGCGATAGCAGATTCTGCGATCATCATGCCATAGAATACTTTACGCCCGTATTTTTCATTTTGGACCGTACGAGCGATAAGCGGAGATTGGGTCGCATGAAAACCGCTGACTGCGCCACAGGCGATGGTAATAAAGAGTAAGGGCCACATGGGTAAATTCTTAGGATGGAGATTACTCAAGGTCAGTTCAGGAATAGGATATCCCTTGACAACCAATCCGACACCAACGCCGACAGCCATGATAATAAGCAGGAGACCAAAGACTGGGTAAATCTTGCCAATAATCTTATCGATTGGTAAAAGAGTTGCTAAGATATAGTAGATGAAAATCCCAGTAGTCACGACTCCTAAACTAATCCAAGAAGGAGTAAGAGTGACAATCAAATTGGCCGGACCGGCAACAAAAACCGTACCTACTAGAATTAAGAGTACGACAGAAAAGACATTAACAAAGTGGCGCATCCCTTGACCGAGATACTTACCTACAATATCCGGGAGCTGTGCTCCGCCGTTTCTCACGGAAAGCATACCACTAAAATAGTCGTGGACTGCACCCGCAAAAATTCCTCCGAGAACGATCCACAGAAAAGCGACCGGACCCCATAAAGCACCCGCGATCGGTCCAAAGATTGGTCCCAGCCCAGCGATGTTTAAGAGTTGAACCAGGCTTCCTCTGTTTGAGTCCATAGGAACATAGTCGACTCCATCCGTTTTGGTATAGGCAGGAGTTTCAAGGTTTTCATTGATTCCAAAAACCTTTTCTACAAACTTACCATAGACCATGTAACCAATGATAAGTGCTACAAATGAAAGTAAAAAAGTAATCACAAGAATCCTCCTCTCAGATTTAAAACTAGAATAATTGCTGTCAACTGACTGACCTTAGTTTAAATCATGCAAGGAGGAAGATGTTAAATTACAGTCTACAATGTCGAATATGATGTCTGAGAGTGAGTTTTCAAAGTGCGTTTTGTAAAAATACCATTAATTAAATCTCCAGAAGATCTTTTAATGCTTTGACATAGGCTCGGCTCACTGGTACTTCAGAACGTTTTTCGTCATTTAATATTAGAGTGTACGCTCCATTAAACCAAGGGACTAGTTCCTGTACAAAGTTTAAATTTACTAAGTAGCTTCGGTGAGGTCGGAAAAAAGGATAACTTGCTAATTTTTCTTCGAGTGTTTGTAGAGTGTACTTAGTTGAATACACTTTACTAGAGGTTTTGATAAAGACATCCCTAGTTTCACGGTAGACATAGAGAATATCTTTAGGATCAATTAAAACGACGCTTTCTTCCCCTTGAACTGCAAGTTTTGAAATTTTTGGAGCCTGAAATTGACCAGCCACCGTGGACACACTATCTTTGGCGATTTTTTTGAGAAGTTCCACCAGCGAATTATTGAGTGTTTCATTCTGCGAATCGAGTTTAGAGTCACCGACTCTTTGTCGAATTCGTTCAACTGTTTTTAAGACGCGTTCCTCATCAAAAGGCTTCAGCAGATAATCAATAGCATTGACTTCAAAGGCTTGAATGGCATGTTTATCATAAGCTGTTGCAAATACAATCATTAAAGCCGGATCTTCTTCAAGCAATTTCCTCGCCACGGTTAAGCCATCAAGATTGGGCATCTGGATATCTAAGAAGGCTACATCAGGCTTAAGAGTCAAGATTTTTTCTAAAGCTTCAGCGCCTTGGGTCGCCTCTCCCACAATCTTGATATCTTCGCATTGTTTTAAGAGATAAATCAATTCATCCCGAGCAAGTGGTTCATCATCAGCGACAACTACTGAAATCAAGCTATTCCCCCTCCCTGCTGCAGTGGAATTTTAAACCAGACGCACGTTCCCTGCTCCAGTTTACTGTCAATATGAAGTTGGGCTTCCTCGCCAAAATGGTACAACAGACGCTGGTTCACATTATATAGGGCCAGGCCTGTTCCTTCTTGAGATTCGATTTGAGTGTGGAGTAATTTTGAAATTCGTTCCGGGGAAATTCCAATTCCGTTGTCCTTCACAGAAACCAGGGCACACCCTTCAACTTCTGTTACATGAATGATAATTTCGCCGTTTTTTTCAAGCCCTTTTAATCCATGACGTATTCCATTTTCGACGAGAGGTTGAAGGGTAAGTGGCGGTAGAAGAACATTTCCCAGCAAAGGATTGATCTCAAGTTTAACACTTAAACGTTCTGTGAAACGAGCTTGTTCGATATCCAGATAAGCAGAAGTATGGTCCAGTTCCTGCCTTAAGGTAATGAATTCGTGAAGAGAGGCGTTTAAGTTCTGTCTGAAAAAGTTTCCAAGTTGAATGAGAATTTTACGTGCCATATCGGGTTGGGTGCGGACGAGAGCAACAATAGTATTTAAGGAATTAAACAGAAAGTGTGGGTTAATCTGAGCTTGGAGTGCTTTGATTTCAGCCTCTCGGATAAGTTGAGCATGGTTCTGGGCGTCGACCACTTCAAGCTGATGGGAGAGAAGTTTACCTAGGCCTTGGGCTACTTCTTCATCTACCGGTTTAATCTGTTTAGCGTTTGAAAAATAGAATTTTAAAACCCCAATCACTTGATCTGACTTCTTTAAGGGGACAATAATTGCTACCGCAAGCGGACATCCTTTTTGAGTACAGTGAATTTCAGCTAAGGATTTGGGTATGTACAGTTTTCCGGTTCTGAGTACTTGCTTCGTCGCATCAGTCAAAACCCTATGTCCCGGTAAATGATGGTCATCCCCTAAACCGACATGGGAGAGGATCTTTTCATGATCTGTAATTGAGACGGCGGAAACGCCCGTTGTTTTTAAAAGAAGCTTAGAAATTTGGGGTGCAGATTCTTCAGTAAGTCCTCTGCTGAGATTGACCAGCATTTGATCTGCAATATGGAGAACTTTTTGAGCTTGATTGGCTTCGATACGGTCCTCTTCGTGAATAACAGATCGTATGATCACGACAAAAAGTGCTATTCCAAAGCTATTGGCCAGGATCATCGGCAGGGCAATGACTTGAACCAAAGTAACCGCGCTTTCCCAGGGTTTAGCAACGAGAAGGATGATCAGCATTTGAGACGTCTCCGCAACAACCCCTGTCATAAATGCTTTTGAGGTAGGGAGGATTCTGCGATTCCCGATCTTAAGATAAACGAGGCCGGCAATTAAGCCTTCCGTCACTGTGGAAATCCCACAAGCTAACCCAGTAAAGCCACCGAGGAGGGTTCTGTGAATACCAGCGATCAGCCCTGCTCCAAGACCAACCCAAGGCCCCCCTAAAAGTCCGCCGATTACGACCCCAACGACCCGCGAGTTCGCGAGAGCCTCTTCAAAGCCGATTGCTTCTACGCGGGGAATCCAAAGAAGAGAGTCTGTACTGGGCCGAATCGAAATCCCTGTATACGTGCCGACGATTCCGAATAACCCAAATACTAGCGAAAGTTGAATGATCGTCCAACGATCGAGCTTATGATCGATGAGGTTACGAAACGTCGTTAGCCGGGTTAGAATAAAGGCGATGGCCACGATCAGCCCGATATGTTCAATCATTAGGAATAAGAGTTGCACAGTTAGGAGGCTCCTTTACATTTTATCCACCTTTAAACTATCACTTCTGAATTGTGATTTCAATTGATCAATTCCGAGACTCCCACTTATTGTGGGTGTTCCCTATTCTTCTAGTTTTACAGGCCAACCCCGAAAATGCCCTCTCCACATTTTGGGCAACACCCTTGATTCAAACGATTAAGCAAGACAGGTTCGCGCTGAATCACAGCCTCACCGCACTGGGGACAAAACGTGGTACTGCCGCCTCTAATATTTCCTAAATATACATAAGGAAGATGTTCTTTGGCAATATCCCATGCTCTCTCCAAGGTCTTTCGCTCTGTAGGCGGAACCGCCAGTCGATAAGCCGGATGGTAGGCACTCAAATGCCAGGCCAGCGGAACATTAAGCCGGCGCAGCCAACGCGCCAATTCGGTCAGCTCTTGAGGACTGTCATTTGCCCCTTGAATAACAAGTGTTGTAATTTCCAGATGAACCCTGCCAGCCAAACGCTCAACATTATCTAATACCCAAGCCAGTTTGCTTCCACAATAGTGGTGATAAAAATCCTCTGAGAATGCTTTTATATCAATATTCACTGCATCCAACCATGGAATCAGCTCCTCGAGAAAGCGTGGTGAAATAGTTCCGTTACTCACTAAAACTACCTGCCCTCCTTGTGCTCGTACGAGGGGGGCGGTATCTCGGATCATCTCAAACCACACGCTCGGCTCTGAATACGTAAAACACAGCCCCAAGGATTCCTTTTCCTGCAAAGAAAGCTCTGCCAGCTCTGGAGGAGTAACCTTTCTTCCAACTTTATGTTGTTGGGAGATCTCGTGATTTTGACAAAAGGAACAGCTTAGGTTGCAGCCAAAACCCCCAACGGAGAAAATCCAAGAACCGGGATAAAAATGATAAAGGGGTTTTTTCTCAATCGGATCCATATTCCAGGCCGCCACTTCACCATATGTTTTAGATACAACCTCTCCTTCTCGATTTTCCCTGACATGACACCGCCCTGACTGACCATGTCGCAATTGACAACGTTGGGGACACAGCAGACAACTCGCATTATAGGATTCCCTATGCTCCTTAATCGTCTCATGTTGCTTTTCTGTGTTACTTACCTTGTTTTGATCCTTTATATTAGTTTCATTATTCATAATGCCTCTTAACCTCAAAGCGCCAAAGCTCCACCGGGTCTCCTGCTGGAATCCCCGCCTTTTGTTTAGCAATATTAATTTGATCTGAAACCCTATCGACCCCTTCTAAATGGGGGAGTAAAAGTCCGCTTCTGCCACCTTGGCGAACAACAACACCATACTTCCAAGGATCCAACCCTTCAGGTCCTGATATTTTCTCAAGTTCCCCCAGAACATCTACCGTGAAACTTATGGTATCCAATTCCTCGCTTCGAACTGGACGAAAACGTGGATCTTGGGTTCCGGCAGCAATCGCATTATGTTGAATTTCTAACGCTAGATTTTCCTGCCAGGGTTCAGTGGTTCCAATACATCCCCGTAAATTTCCGCCTTGTTTTAGCGTGACAAAACATCCCCTCCGTCCAGTCAACTCGGGTGTGGACATGTAGCTTAAGTCCGATAGCCCAGAGTCCCCCTTCTTTAAATAGGTGGTTAGGCAACGTCGCGCCCACCGTGGCAAAGGTGAAGAATGATATAAATCTGCCACCAGATACCCTACACCAAACGGCCCTTCATAAGAAAGCACTTCAGGTGCTCCCTCTTTAGCAGCCAGCGCCAAGCGGAGACTCCGATACCCACATTCCCCAGCTTTGTCGATGAGGGAATCCGACAAATTATCTATTTTCTTAGAATCCCTCTGAAGAGTATTTACCACGAATTGGTCAAATTCAGGTCCTGCTGAATCAAAGCCATAGGGTCCGTCCTCTTTCAAGCGATGGGAGAGATCCCCACTAGCCACAATAGCATAGCGTCCGGGTAAATCCTCGAGGATTTGTCCTATACGCTCACCATACTCTTCCGGTCGTTCCAAAGGCATTCCTAAGAGAACAACCTTTCCTTTCCACCCTGCTTTTTGTAAAAAATAAAGGGGTACAAATGCGCCATGATCGATAGAACCCTGTATCGGAACAACTCCCGAGAGATTTTGAAATCGTGCCATTACCACTTGATCACTCTCAAAAGACAGACTGACCTGAGCTGCCCCAAACTGAGCAAAACTTCCTTGAATAATATTATCCACTGCGAGAGTCATTCCATCCTTGATAAGAGGGGCATGGGGTGAAACCAGGATTACCGTCTCAACCTCCGCTTGAGCTATGCGCCGTGCAACTTCCTGATAGGCGTCTAAGCTTGCTTGACATTTACGTTCCTCTCCCCGACCCACCTCTGGAATTAGGAGGGGCGGGTGTGGAACAAATATTGTATAAATTAAACTCATGATAAACACTTCCTTTTGAAATATCTTTTATATCTTAATATCCCAAATACCGCTTTTTCACTTTGTGTTCTTGCCTAGTTCACAAATATCCTGCTTATATTCATTTGTTATTTACGCTATACGCTTACAAAGCCTCATATTCAATACTAGGGTTCTCCTTTTACAACCCTAAAATACTAACTCAAATTCCTCCTTAATTTACAACCTTGAGTTTTTAAACTCCTGGTCTTCTTGATGACGTTGATAAAATCCGACTGACCGGGCAAAACTAACCTAAAGTATTCCTCTGCTACCTAAAATCCCAATATCTTGCTTGATTTATTCTTATAAAATCAGGTATACTTAAGTTTAGTTGTGTCATTCAAAAGAGCTTTACGCTAATACATAACAACTTCAAGGAGGTAGATCACCATGAATAAACAAACTCTCAATACTCAAAATGCACCTGCGGCTATCGGACCCTATTCTCAAGGGGTTAAAGTAGGAAACTTGATTTTCACATCCGGACAGCTCCCTATCAACACCCAAAGTGGAGAATTGGTCGCTGATATTGAAGGAGCAACTAAACAATCTTTAGATAATGTCAAAGCCATTCTAGAGTCTTCAGGTTCTTCTATGGACAAAATCGTTAAGACTGTAGTTTTTCTAAGAGACATGAATGACTTTGCTGCTATGAATACCGTATATGCCACCTATTTCCCCACTAATCCACCTGCCCGTTCGGCTGTGCAAGTTGCACGTTTGCCTAAGGATGCTATTGTTGAAATTGAAGCGATTGCTCTCGCTGAATAATACTTTTAACAAAAAGGGTTCCTAAAATTTCGATTACGAATTTTAGGAACCTTTTTTATCCCCAAAAATTGAATTTAACTTTGAAATCAATGCATCAAAATAACTCCTAGGATAAAAACCAAATTTATTATACTAATAATATAATTTTTGGAGGTATTTGCATAATAGCACAGAGAATATGTACTATACTACTGAGGACGTCATAAAAGCACAAGTTACATAATTTACTTACATATTTGAAAGGACGAATGAAATGACCTTAACAGAACGCCTAGAAACATTACCAGTCTCTAGATTTCATTATCTCCTATTGATCTCGGCCGGCTTAGGTTGGATGTTTGACTCTATGGACACCGGTATTATTTCCTTTGTCCTCCCCGTATTAATGAAGGCTTGGAACCTCAGCCCAGAGCAAGTTGGTACAATTGGAAGCATTGGACTTGTGGGTATGGCAATTGGGGCTATTCTTTCCGGAACTATTGCGGACCTTATTGGCCGCAAGAAGGTTTTTGCCTCGACCCTGATTATTTATAGTATTGCCACGGGATTATGCGGACTGTCTTGGAATTATGAATCCCTCTTGTTTTTTCGTTTTTTGGTGGGCTTTGGTTTAGGTGGTCAACTACCTGTCGCAGTAACGTTGGTGAGCGAATTTTCTCCAGCCAAACACCGTGGAAAATTTCTTGTCCTCTTGGAAAGCTTTTGGGCTATTGGGTGGCTCTTAGCTGCTCTAGTCTCATATGTCATCATTCCTTGGTTAGGGTGGCAATCTGCATTTTACATTGGTGCCCTCCCTGCCCTCTATGTATTCTATCTATGGAAGTCTATTCCGGAATCACCACGCTATTTAGCCTCAAAGGGTAAATTAGATCAAGCGGAATCAATTGTTAAGAATATCGAAATCCAATCAGGTATCCAACGCCCCGCAACGAAACAGGTCCCGCAACAGACTTCAAAAACTGCGCCTAAAATGGCAGTAAAAGAACTCTTTTCTAGAAGATTCATCAAGAGAACAGTCTTTCTTTGGCTTCTCTGGTTTGGTATAGTCTTCGCCTATTATGGAATCTTCACTTGGCTTCCTTCCCTATTAGCCCTCAAGGGATTCACTTTAACCAAGAGCTTCCAATATGTTATGACGATGACATTAGCACAAATCCCCGGGTATTTCAGTGCGGCGTATTTGGTGGACAAGATTGGTCGAAAGCCAACGCTGACTATCTATCTCATCGGTACAGCAATTTCCGCCTATTTCTTTGGACTAAGCACGGATGTCCAAACCATCCTTTTGATGGGATCTCTAATGTCCTTCTTTAATCTTGGGGCATGGGGAATTGTCTATACCTATACACCTGAACTTTATCCGACCCATGCTCGGGCCACTGGGTCTGGGTGGGCTGCCGGATTCGGAAGAATCGGAGGAATTCTGGCCCCTATAGTAGTCGGGTTAATGATAGGATCTTACCGGTTATCCTCACAATCTGTTTTCCTTATGTTTTCGACAGTACTAATTCTGACTACCCTCAATGTAATCATCCTTGGCGAAGAAACAAAAGGCAGACCCATGGATGAAGACTCTTAGGTTAAAATCATATTTTCATTAATAACGCAGATGAAGTAATAGGGCAACTGCTTCTTAACATTATTTAATTTCACAACAAGGGGGACGGTCTTTTAACCTATTAATTGTGTTAAAAGAGCTGTCCCCCTACACATTTAATCCAACGATTAACTTATATGGAACATTATTCTTAAAAATGCATACCGTGTATTATGAACTCAAGGATTCACACATTTATATAAGGGGGCTTGCCCATGAAATCGTTGATGGGGCAACGGGGTTACTCTCCAACTCAATTCAACAGGTTCTCCCCCATGCAACGGCAGGAAACTAAACCTGCTCAGCAGCAGGGGCCCGGGCCATCAATTGACCAACTGCAGAATTCCAGACCGGCTTCCGAATCAATGAATAAGCCGGTAGGTCAACCTATAACTCAACCAGTAACTCAACCGGCGTCTCCTATTCAAAAGCAAACAACCTTACCGCAACTTCAATCCTCCTCCACAACAGCAGAATCTCCTGACCTCTGGCAACAACAGGCTGGAATTCTTCTAAAAAAATACGGGCCTTCCCTCATGAAGCAATTCGGACCTCCCTTGGCACGCAAAGTAGGACTTCCCATCGCACAACACGTCGGCCCTCCTTTAGCACGTAAAGTAGGAATTCCTCTCATCCGGCGTGTCGGCCTACCTCTTGTACGCAAAGTATTCTTCCCTCTCGCCAAGCGAGCAGGATTTGCCCTCATTCGACGTATAGGCCTTCCGTTTTAGCCCCTTACTGGAAACTTAACTTATACAATTTCTAATTTAAGAAGGCTGTCGACAAAATTTGATGTCAACAGCCTTTTCAATGTTCAGTGCATTGCTTTATTTCACGATAAGAACAGGACAGGTTGCTTTTCTCAGGACGCGCTGACTCACACTGCCTAATACCGCTCCGGTTATTGGCCCGTAGCCATGACTTCCCATTACTACCAAGTCGATATTCTCATTGATAACTTCTTCTAAAATTACGGTCGATGGGTGTCCTTGTATCATTTTTTTCTTAAAGGGGACGCCGCTAATATCGATTCCTTTAATGGATTCTTCTAACGTCAGCCGCCCTCTTTCTTCAATCTCTTCTCGTGTAATTTCTATGGTATAAGCTGAATTATAACCCCAATAGGCTTCCGGATTATACGTGACAAACAAAAGCACGATTTCAGACTGGAACTTTCGGGCAAGATCCAAAGCATTTTGTAACGCTCGACGTGAATACTCCGAAGCATCCGTGGCTACCAATATCTTTTTAAACATGCTTCACCCTCCTCCTAATTCAGATCTTTAACTGTTTTCTGATGATCTGCCTAACTACGGGGATCTGCGGACTTGGTAAACTAAATTACAGCAAAAACAGAATATAATGACTACATCTGAAGATTATCATTATATATATTAGTAGTCAATAGCATACTCATATTGTCTCTATAGCTTTTAACTATTTCAAACCCCATTTACTTAACAATAAGAACAGGGCATTCTGCACGGTGGAGGACATGCTGACTCACACTTCCTAACAAAGAACCCGTAATCGGTCCATAGCCATGGCTCCCCATGACCACTAAATCAAATCCCTCTTTCTCAACTTCTTCTAAGATCATAGTCGCTGGATATCCTTGTACCTTTTTCCGTTTTAAAACGACATCTCCTACATCAATTCCCTCAAGTGTAGCGTCTAAGGCGCGCTCTCCTGATTCGTCAATTTGTTCCTGAGGAACCAAAACGCCATAAGTCACATTATAGCCCCAATACGCTTCCCTAATGTACGTAACGAAGAGAAGTTCAACCTCAGCGCCATATTTCTGTGCAATTTCTAAAGCAGTCTTTAGCGCTCGTTGCGAATACTCCGAGGCATCTGTAGCTACCAAAATCTTTTTAAACATAAACTCAGCTCCTAACTATTTAGATTATTTTGCTATGCTTATACACTCTATTCTACACTTATTATTTGAATCCTTCTTAATTTAATAAACATTTTAAAGTTTTGATTAAAAATTATCAGAAAGATAGAAAGGTCTCGCTAGTTTTTGGTTCAAAAAAAATATTTTGAGGAATAATTTACGCCGGAAACATATACACTCTTTACATAGAACATTTGTTCTGTTAAAGTAAAGTTATGACAGCTAATAGTACATTCTTTAAATGTAGGCTAGGTGATATATATGAAGATTTTAATGCAGCCAATCGAAATGATTGCATGGTTTACACTAGAAGGAACCCCTAATCCTATTCGATATAAAATGACTTCCGCTGATGCCTCCAACGCAGTTGTTAAGGTAGACCGAATCTTAACCCGCTCCGAAAAGAAACTTGCCGGTAATCGCATGATTATTTTTCGTTGCCAAAGTGAACTGAATGGGCTATTAAAACTCTACGAACTCAAATATGAGCTAAGTACTTGTAAATGGTTTTTATACAAAGCTTAGTTACCTACCTATTTTATCATTTTGAGACTCCCACTTCTTGTAAGGGGGTATTCCTTACTTCACCCAAAATATATTTTCTACCCCTTAGTTATGCCCATACAAACAGCCCCTATGATAGATTCCTACCATAAGGGCTGTTTACTTCACTATTCAAAAGGTTTGGGCATTCGTTTAATCCAAAATCCACCTTTGAAATTTTTAGGTTCATAAGAAACAACAAAAGCTTTGGGGCAATTTTTGTCGAGGATGTCAAGCAGCTTACGTTCATTGCTCCTCTTTGCTAAAACCTGCATCATTAGCCGTTGACCATCTTTACCATCGGCTAACCAAGAAGTAACACCATATCCAGATTCCCGTAATATTGAGGGCAATTCTATTTCAACACAATCTACTGTTACCTGAACGGTCACATAACCTAAAGCAATATATTCCTCGATTCGACTGCCGATATACACTCCTAATCCATAACCAGCACAATAAGAGGCTAGATTCCAATAATTATCAAGATTTTGCAGGACAATCCCCAGACCTGTCATATAAACAAAAATCTCAACTACAGAAAGAACAGATGCCAAAATCCTCTGCCCTTTTATTACGAAAATCATTCGCAAGGTGTATAAAGATACATAGACCACGTTAATTCCGATGATTGTAAGAATAAGTTCCATATTAGCCTCCACTTTCAACTCGCTTTAATCTGTCTCCCTATATTCTACCTTTTTAAACCCGCCTTGTCACCGAATAGATCTAATTTCCGTCATGCTACACCATTACCAGCCTGATCATAAATGTACTGTTTTTCTTTTTCATTCAATAGCTTTTCAGTGACATAAGCTATTAACATCCCCAACCACCCTAATTTCTCTCCGATTAATCCCGAAATAACCTCAGGACTCAAGATTGCCAGCATGATCCCTATAATAACTATAATCGCTAAGAACTGGGGCAGAATATTTTCAAAAGACTTCCAGGCCTTCTTCATAGCTAATAACGTCTTTTTTCTATCTTTTATAAATGAGAGGATAAGCAAGCAGGAAGCCACAATGTACATCATAATCGTAAACATGTTCATACACTCCTTTCTAAATACCTCAGCTTTTCAGCGCACAGATTTTACTCTAACCCAGTCTCTACCTCATCTGCTTCTTTGTCAATATCTGTATCTGGAATAATCAAGGCTTCTACTCGCATGTCCTAATGACGACAGGCCTATTTGTCCCTAAATATATAAGTCAACTCCTTATGACACAATTATGTCACAAACAATACTTAGTTTAGTGCTACAATTGAATTAGAAAAAGAGGGAGGTGTCATTTTGAACAAGAATATCCTAATTGCCGATGATAATGATGACATCCTGGAAATACTTCATAGATATGTCACCAAAGAAGGTTTTTCACCAATCATAGCCCATAATGGCGAAGAAGCCTTGAAAAAATTTTATGAATTCGCACCCGTGCTCTTGCTCTTGGATGTTATGATGCCAGAAAAAGATGGGTTCGAAGTTTGTAAGGAAATCCGCAGTAATTCGAACGTGCCTATCATCTTGATTACTGCCAAGGGAGATGACGGCGACCGCATCATGGGTCTGGACATTGGTGCAGATGACTACATTGTGAAACCCTTCAGTCCCGGTGAAGTCATGGCTCGCATTCGCGCAGTATTAAGGCGCCTTGATATTTCTGAGGAACAGAGAAAAGATATTGTGCGTCACCCCGGTCTGGAAATCAACATTTCAGATTATAAAGTGACATTAAACGGTCAACTTCTTAGTCTTACAAAGAAGGAAACCGAAATTTTTTGGCTTTTAGCATCCAACCCCGGAAAAGTCTTCTCTCGAGACAATCTCTTAACCAGCGTGTGGGGAGATGATTATTTTGGCGATGCCCGTACAGTGGATACTCATATTAAAAGGCTCAGATCAAAGCTTTCTATTAATGAACCCCTTAACTGGGATATTAAAACCATTTGGGGAGTAGGCTATAAATTTGAGGTGAAGCATGTTTAGGGAAAAAATTTCTTTCAAATTAACTGCCAGCTTTGTTATAATCATGCTCATTTCCATGCTTGCAATTGGCCTGGTATTCATCCAGATGTTCCGCCAATATGCCTTTGACAGTCGGGAAGAAACCATGCTGGTACGCGCTCGAAGCATAGCTGAGGTCATGGCCGAAAACTCAGAGAATTTTGGCCAAATTAGAGGTTTGGCTGGAACAATGCGTTTCCTTGATACCATGGCTGAAGCAAATGTTTGGATTACTGACAGTAAAGGCAACCCCTCAACGAAGCCAGGGATGGGGATGGGGATGGGCAAGGGCAATGGTAATGGGCAAAATTCCGGTTTTGGAAAAGGTATGGGTCAGGGGCAAATGTATAACTCTGAGCCACTGCCCTTAGAGGCAGAAGCGGTTATTCAAGAGGTTTTAAAAGGTAAAGAATCCGTCAGTGAAAGTTTCAGCAGCGTCTATAATGAAGCTACTCTTACGGTGGGTGTTCCTATCGTTGATTCCGACCACCGAGTTATTGGCTCAGTGTTGTTGCATACTCCTGTAACAGGAGTTACGGCAACCTTGAATAAGGCAGTTGGAATTTTGGCAATCAGTCTTTTTGTGGCACTTCTGCTAGCCATTGGCTTGGGGATTTTCTACTCCCTGCTCTTTACCCGCCCCTTAAAAGCAATGAATTCTACTGCTCTGGAAATCACCCGAGGAAATTATTCAGCTAGAACGGGAATCAATCGTAAGGATGAATTGGGACAGCTGGGTAACTCTCTAGACCATTTGGCTCTAAAACTGGGACATACTATCAACCAACTTTTTCAGGAGAAAGGAAAACTCGATGACATAATTTCGAGTATTTCCGAAGGAATCGTTGCCTTTGACACGACTCTAAAGCCCATAAGTGTCAATACCGCTCTCGCGGAAATTATGAATAGACCCCAACCTTATCTAGTTGAAGCTGTAGAAAAGGACCTCAATTCCTTAGAGATTGAGGCCCAGCTTACAAGAGTTATGGAAGATAAGAAACCTGCCCAAGTATTTAAAGACTGGCTGGACAAAAAACTTAAGCTTACTCTTTCTCCCATTATTGACAACCACGGAATGGTTACAGGAAGCGTTGCTCTTGTTCAGGATATCAGCCAAAGCGAGCGACTTGAACAACTAAGGAGAGATTTTGTCGCCAATGTATCTCATGAATTTCGAACCCCACTGACCGTCATCCGTGGTTCTGTCGAAGGACTTGTCGATGGAATGGTTGAAAACAGTGAGGATATCAAACGTTACCACCAAAGGATTCTTTCCGAAACACGTGGATTGGAACGTTTAGTTGGCGATCTTATGGAGCTTTCCCGCCTTCAATCCGGCAAAATTATGATTCACCAAAACAGGGTTCATATCTCTAGCCTTCTTGCAGACCTCGTGAAAAGTCTGCAAACAATTGCCGATCAAAAAGAGATTAAAATTCTCTATCAGCCCGAATCAGATCTGCCTCCTTTTCTAGGGGATTATGATCGTCTGCGTCAATTATTTGTTATCTTTTTGGACAATGCCATCAAATATTCGCCCCCTAATACCTTGGTCTGGGTTGAATCAAGAATTCTTGAGAACAATACTCTCTCCATCATCATTCGCGATCAAGGGTATGGAATCGCGGCAGATGAACTCCCCTATATTTGGGACCGTTTTTACAAGGTTGACAGCTCCCGTAAAGGCCTGGGCACAGGACTGGGACTTGCTATAGCCAAGCACCTGCTCGAGCTTCATGACGGCAAGGTTTCTGTTCAGAGTGAACTTGGCAAAGGTACCGAAATAGAGATTAAACTGCCAATGTAGTGAAAACTGCACTTACCATTACTAAATTCAGGGGAGGAAATTGAAATGATTCAAGCTGTTATTCCTGGCCGGGAAACTATGAACCTTGAAGTATTAGTCCTTGATTACAACGGAACATTAGCTTTAGACGGGCAAATGTTTGAATCTGTCAGAGAAAGTATCAGCCGTCTGTCGCCTTTTCTGGAAATCCATATTCTTACTTCAGACACCTTCGGTACCGTGGTACAGCAATGTGAAGGGTTATCCGTTCAGGTAAAGGTATTAGAGAGCATGGAACACGTCAAAGAAAAAGCAGATTATATGTTACAGTTCGGCACTCGTGAGGTTGTAGCTATCGGAAACGGAGCAAACGATCAATTTATGCTTAAACATGCCCGCTTGGGCATTGCCGTCATCGGCCGCGAGGGTGCCTCCACGCAAGCACTCCTCTCTGCCGATTTGATTGTCAATAACATAGATGATGCCCTTGGTTTATTCCTAGAGACCCAACGTCTCAAAGCAACCTTAAGACTCTGAAACACACAAAAGAAAAAACAGAGTGATCAAAATGCATATCCTCTAGATAAAGGTAAATTATATCAGTAACAAAGAATATTAAGGAGGCCCACATGGAATCCGAACTTAATGCTGATGTTTTACCTGCTCTGGTTAATGAGGACACATCCCTCCAAAGAATAGCTCTAGGAATACATGGTATACCTGAATTAAAGCACGACGAAAAAATGAACTATCTAGGCGAATTCCGCGAACGCATCATCCTGCGTTTAACAAAAAGGCAAGTTGCCGAGAAATTAATCTACCCAGAAATTAAGGAAGCCCTTAATCATGAAAAGAGCTCGAAGATGCTTATAAATGGAACCTTGAGCCCTCAATTTACCGATAAGTACATAGAACTCGCCCGAGAAATGGGGAAATCTTATACTATGATTCATGATCCCGAACTTACCGGTGAGACCGGATTGGTTGTAGTGAGCAATGAAGCAGTTGACATAGAAAATATTGATGTAACAAGCCCCAATGTCATATGACCTTGGGGCTTGTTACGCTTAAAATAGATTAGGAATATCTTCACAATAATCCAATAGAGAGTATGACTTATGGGCAGACTGTTATTCCTCGTCCCCAAAGGCAATCTCCACACGCTGGAGCATGGCCTAAGCAATCCATGTCTGCCCGAAGAACCATGTCACAGCCATCGACCCACTTACAATCAGAACACGATGCGTATTCCCCGTGCAGAACATTATAACGATAACTCATAAACTTAGGCGCGGTCCAGATTTCTAGCAACGATTGCTTCTCGAGGGAACCAAAGCTATAAGAATCAATCAACTTATATCTCCCAAAAACATACTCAGGATAAGAATGGAGAAATCGATAACAGGAAGAAACCTGTCCATCCCAACGTACAACCGCACTTTGTGTTTCTACAAACTTGCAATATCGATCTGTTTTCAACTCGCTTTGGGGCAAGACTACCTCCACGCCTTTTGACAGTCCCGCAAGCATAGCTGCTTGGAAAATTTTATCCATCTCGGAAGACTTAGCGGGATAATAAAGCGTTTCTGCCAGCATCTCTTCTCTCATGGGGATAACATGGGAAACAAAGATTCGAGTTACTCCCAATTGTGCAGCTTGGCGTACGGTTTCTACCAGATATGGAAGAGTGCTTTTCATAACTAGAAACTCCCATATAATCTCTGGTCCTCCCTTGACACTTTGTTCTGCTATACGACGTGTACTTTCTAAGATCCCTTGTACATTTTGATGGCGAATGGAAGCAAATGTCTGAACATCTGTCGTATCAACCGACAAAATTATCTTTGCTACTTTCCGAGAAACTAGAAAATCGATCAATTCATCATCTAACGTAGTCCCATTCGTTGTCACAGAAACTTTATACCTGGAAGCGAATAGTTCAACGGCTTGTCGAAAATTATTAGCAATCGTCGGTTCTCCAATCCCTCCAAGGATTACCTCCTGTAGATCAGGGAAAACTTTCACCTCACCGGCAATCGAATTCAAGACTTCTATCGACATATCCCCCATGGGTTCTTGCCACTTCTGTCGGTAACACATTTCGCAAGACAAGTTACAACGGTTGGTTAACTCCAGGTAAAGACGTTCAATAGAAGGCGCAGGATGAAAAACTAAGTCAACTACATCTTTCACGCTATGTCACTCCCCTCAACTCTGAGCCCTTCGTTATACTCTTTACAAAATAGCTCAGTAATCGCAGACAAACAACTATTAGAATCCCATTAAATTACGATTCCTTTTTTGCCCAATTTCCTCCATGTAGTGGACTCCAGGGTCAAAAGTTGCTCGGTGAAGACTTCCATGGCCTCTGAGGTTTCGTGATTTTTCGGTCCTATTAAGTAAAAAGAACGAGTCAGGGGATTTCCTTTAATTCGGATCGTCTTTAATTCCTTGGCATTTAACTCTTTGCGCACAATCCAACGTGAGACGAGTGCAATTCCTAATCCAGCTGTAACCGCCTGCTTAATGGCTTGACCACTTCCAAAGATATAAGATTTTCTGGCCTTGATTCCCCATTCTTGGAAAAGTTTATCGCTGAACGCACGAGTTCCGGAACCGCTTTCTCTGAGAATCCACACTTGGTCTTGGAGATGCTCATGGGTAACAATGGGGAGTCTTGCCAAGGGATGTTGGTTCGGTACTAATAAAATGATTTCATCCTCCATCAATGGACGGACGAGAATATCTGAATGATGATCGACTTCTCCTTCCACAAGGGCAATGTCTAAAGAGTTAGCTTGAACCCCCTGGATTATCTCTCTCGTATTAGCGATAGACGTTTCAATCTCTACCTTAGGATATTGAGCGGCAAATTCCGCTACTACAAAGGGCAAAATATATTCTCCGATTGTATAGCTGGCTCCCACCTTCAAATTCCCAGTCAGCACATTTGAAATCCTCTTGATTTCCTGTTTAGCCTTTTCCTGCAAAAGTAAAATTTGTTTAGCGTATTCATAGTATATCTCACCCGATTGCGTAAGTTCCAAATGCTTTGAAGAGCTGTTAACAAGCTTTGTGCCGAGTTCTTCTTCCAAACTCTGAATTTGCGAACTGACATTGGGATGAGATAGATAAAGTTCTTCTGCCTCCTGAGACAAATCCTTGTTTTCAACTATGGTAACGAAGATTTTTAAGGGATCATTAATCACAGATTACACCTCAGTTTCTAGATCTCAGCATTTATAGATTTGTATAATAATACTTCTTTTCTAACGATTCCACAACGTCTTGACCAACAGATAGCTTTCCTTTCTAAATTAAAAATTTTATCAATAAACTGATGGTAGGAGCCATAGTTGTTAACATTAGTTTAATGTATTATTATAAATAAAGAAAAGCTATTATTCTAATACCTGCTATTAATAATATAATAGATCTATTCAATTTTAAAATATTCTTTCAAGTTTAACAATAGATAAGAGGTTAAAGTAATGCAAACTGTACTTGTCATTGCTGTGGGAGGTGCACTCGGGGCTCTTTCCCGCTATGGTCTTGGAATATATCTTTCAAATAGATGGAATCATGGATTCCCCCTTCATACATTTTTGATTAATATCATGGGTGCTTTTCTCCTAGGCTTCTTGCATATATTATTTGTAGAACGACTAAACGTCAGCCCTCTCTGGCGCCTGGGAATCGGCGTCGGTTTTTTGGGTGCCTTTACGACATTCTCCACCTTTGGTTTTGAAGTGATTTCCTTACTTGAAGGCGGAAGTCTTTTAACAGCAGGTTTATATACCTTGCTCAGCATCATCGTAGGTTTTTCTGGGGTAGCACTAGGAGTAGGCTTAGCTCGTTTACTCTAAATCCAAATGATACTTTTCAAAGACGGTTACATCGTTAACGCGAACTAAAACACAGGGACGGTTCTCTTGACTTTATCCAGACAGAAGAACCGCCCCCATGTATACAACCAATCAGATACAATTGGCATGCAGGGTCCCTTCCCCCCTTACTATTACAAACAACTATCAATTGTCATTTATATAACAAATTCCTGTAAATATTAAGTAAATCCTCCAAGGAACTCTTCCTTGGAGGATTTACTATCTCTTCAGCATCATTCAACAACCCGCCACTGCCCTCTTTACCAGCGTCTTGGCAATATCAACCTTATAGGCATTTTTGGAAAGGGGCTTTGCTCCGACCAGAGCGAGCCTCGCTCCTTCAGCTATAACCTCTTCAGTCAATTCTTTCCCTCTTAAAAATCCCTCCGCCTCACTAACCCGAATCGGTTTCCAAGCTACCGCCCCCAATATAACCCGGGCATCTGTACAGATCCCCCTATCTATTGTAATAAGACTTGCAGCACTTACGATAGCGAAGTCGATGGGTTTCCTTAGGGTGAACTTAAGGAAATTTTGGCTGGCAACAGGGGAAGGCTTTGGGATATTAATCATTGTTATCATCTCATCAGGTACAAGTACATTCCCCATGGGAGTAAAGAACTCCTCCACTGAGATATCTCGGGTTCCCCCTCCACCTGCTATAGTAAGCGTTGCCCCAAGTACGGTTAGCACAACAGCCATATCAGAGGGACAGACTGCAAAACATTTCCTTGCTTCCATAATGGCATGGTAGCGATTCTCTCCAGTGACAGCAGGACATGTCTTTCCCCCTTTCCTGAAGCACTTAATCATACCGCCAATCTCATCAGGATAACGGTAGTACCAGCAACGGGTATCCTGACAAAGGTTTCCACCCATCGTAGCCATATTCCGAATCTGAGGAGAAGCAACAGTTACGGCCGCCTCCTTAAGTATTGAATAAGTCTTTTCGACTAACGGAGACGCAATTATATTTATTAGGGGTGTTAAGGCCCCAATCCTTAGCCCTTCGTCATTCTCTTCAATTGAATTTAATTGGGTTATAGTCTTGATATTTATTATTAGTTCAGGATAATCAGGGAGAATACGGTCTTTTAAAACACCAAGGAGATCCGTCCCACCTGCGTTAAGTTTCGCTTTCCCTTGATATTTGGCGAGTAGCTGGATCACTTCCCCCACCGAGCAGGCATTTATATGAGCAAAGGCTTTCATCCTCTTCCCCCTTTCTTCAGGGTATCCATCTTTCCTAAAGCACTTAAGATCTTATCCGGAGTAAGTGGATAGTCATAGATCCTTACCCCTATAGCATTGGCTACAGCCATGAGGACTGCCGAGGGTCCAGGAGAAGGAGCGATCTCACCAACCCCTATGGCATGGAAGCGATGGCTGGGAAAGGGGGTTTCAAGGATTGCATGTTCCATCTCGGGAAGTTCCGCAAAGGTTCGCCACTTGTAGTCAATCATGTTTGGATTCATGATGCGCCCGAGCCTCGTATCTAAAACCGTCTCTTCGAAGAGAGCGCTGTCAATACCGGCAGAACCCAGACACCCGTTGAGCTGATTTATTAGGGAAGGAGGGTCAATAATCTGTCCTACGTCTGTAGCACTCACGACTTTAATCAGATCAACCTTGCCCGTTTCCGTATCAACTTCCACTTCAGTAAAGATCATCATGAAGTTAGGAAGCGTGAAATCAGGCTGAAAACGGCCGCGGCCCAAACAGGTGCCATGATAACCAAGCCCCGCAATCCACGGGAGCTTTTCTTCGTCTTTCCCTTTTACATACACCATCCCGTTAACCGTCTCCAACTCTTCCGGGGTAACTTTGAACTTGGGAGCCATTAAGTCAAATAGTTGTTTTTTAGCCTTTTCCGCCGCCTCGATTACCGCGCTCCCAATGGCATAGGTTCCCCTCGAACCAACAGGTCCAAACTCAAAGGGGTTAATACTTGAATCAGCCGCTGTGACAGAAACCCATTCAAGAGGAATCTGCAGAATCTCAGCCACCATCTTACAGATGTTGCTGCGCTGACCTGTACCATGTTCAGCCAAACCAGAGTAGATTATGGCCTTACCATCGGGATCAAGGCGCACAAAGGCCTCGGATACATCCTCTCCGACATCGGCATTCCCGTGTACTCCAACTCCCACCCCTCTGCGCTTTGTACCCTCGACAGATGAAGGCTTTAACCACCCCTGCCATTTTTCTTGCCAACCAAAGACCCTCGCGCCTTCTTCGATGGCGTTGGTAAAGTCGATTCCCTTGGATACCCACCATTCTCCATCCCGCCAATAATACCCTTCACCGGGTTTTACGTAATTCTTCTTAAAAAAATCGACCGGATCGATGTTAGCCTTTTCCATACCCAAAGTGAGGATGGGAACCAAGGCGCATTTCAGTTCTTGACCCCCGAAACCTCGCACCTGCCCTGAAGCCGTTCGATTCGTGCACACTACTTTAGGTTTAAGATTCCAATTAGCACACTTCAACATGAGTTGCGCTTCACCGCACCCCACAGCAACCATACCCTGGGCCATTTCTGAGAAGGCACCGGTGTTAACGAACCAATCACCTTCCAAAAACGTTACACTGCCATCCATCTTCATGCCTACCTTGCCATGAATGCGAGATCCGAGGCGAACCGTAAAGGCAGCCAATTGTTCTGCCCTCCCGTAACAAATCTTAACAGGCCTCCTTGTCGCTTTCGCAAGTGCGGCTGCCGGAAAAACATACTGCCAAGACATATACTTGGAACCATAGCTCCCTCCAACAGGACTCCCCATCGACCGTACATTACTGGATCCCATCATTTTCTGAAGAGCAACTTTTAGGATATGGGGACCCTGAGAAGCCGACCAAACTGTTAAGGTATCCTCCCCTTCCCAAACCGCGATTGCTCCGGGAGATTCCGGGGGCAGTGGATTGGGTATATTCTCATAGGAATAAGTTCCTTCAACAATAAAATCCGCCTCGGCTATTCCCTGATCGATATCTCCAATGACAACCTCCTGAAGGGGGTTGGGCCCAAAAACCCGGATTCCCCGGGGCAAGACGTTACCCGGGAACTGCTCATACAATTGCGGCGCCTCAGGCTGCATAGCTTCTTCCACATCATAAACTGCCGGCAGGGGTTCGTACTCAACTATAATCAGGCGGAGTGCCTCTTCCCCAATCTCCTCTGTCTCAGCGGCTACCAAGGCAACCGCATCACCAACATAACGGACTTTACTGTCGAGGACTCGAACGTGCCTTGGTAATCCCCCCATCCAGTCAGGAATATCTTTGTAGGTTAGAACAGCCTTCACACCAGGGAGTTTCATCGCCTTGGCAGTATCGATACTCTTGATGAGAGCATGAGGGAAGGGACTTCTGAGTACCTTAGCGTAAAGCATATTGGGAAAACTAAGATCATTAATGAACTTGGTCTTGCCTGTAACGATGTCCAGAGCATCCTTGCGGGTAGTGGCTTTACCAATAAAGCGGTAGTCTTTCATTACTTAACCTCCCTTTCGGGTAACTGCCATCACCGCATCCAGGACATGATAATGACTGTTGCACCGACAGAAATTCCCTGCAAGGGCTTCTTGGACCTCGCCTCTTGTGGGAGAGGGGTTCTCTGTAAGGAGAGCCTTGGTGCTCATGATGATTCCCGGAGTACAAAACCCGCACTGGAAGGCTGTATGGTCAATAAAAGATTGCTGAATAGGATCAATGGACCCTGTAATAGGATCTCCTAAACCTTCAATTGTAGAAATCACCTTCTCTTCACACTCTACGGTCAAGAGCATACAGGAGAGGACCGCTTTTCCGTCCATCATCACAGTACAACAGCCGCAAGCACCGCGATCACAGGAAATCTTAGTACCAGTAAGCCCTAACCTTTCTCTTAGAGTGAACGCTAAGGTGTGAGAAGGAGAGACCTCGTGACAGCCCTCTCCCAATCTGAATAAGTGAGTATCACCATTAACGGTTAGAGTAATAGTGCTTTCGTATGGGCTTCTATTTATTTCTCCCATTATACTTCCTCCCCTAAATTAATCGCCAAAAGCTCTTTCCATTGCTCCCTCTGCGTCATAGTTAGCCCATATTTGATAACGTAAATCAGGTTTGCCGAAGCCTTATTTCGTATTTATATACCCTAAGCTTTTAGAAATAATTTCACTTGCATCTTTGGTCATCCCAGCAATCTCATCTATTTTCATTCGCATCCGCCTGCTGGGTCCCAATACAGCTATCGCAGCATTAATCTTTTGATCGTAGGAAAAAACCGGAGCTGCACACGCCACAATGTCAATAGTGTATTCTTCAAAATCAAATGCAATCTGCCTTTGCCTGACCTTTAGAACCTCCTCTCTTAGTTCTTCCTTGTCTGTGATTGTGTTTGGAGTCAAAGTCTTCAACTCGTTTCCTTTCAAGTAGCTATCAAATTCTTCTTCTGACAGTCCAGATAAGAATACTTTACCGGTTGCTGTACAATGAGCGGAAAACTTCTTGCCCAATGGAACTAAAACCTTTATGTCGGAAGGACTTTCCCATTGATCAATCAGCATTGCTCTATCCTCATACCAGATTGTCAGGTGAACACTTTCTCCAGTTTTCTGGGCTAAGTCTTTAAGTACATGTCCAGACATCTTTCGTATATCCATACTGTCAAAAAGCGCTAAGCTTAATCCAATCAGAGTGGATCCCAGCCTGAACCCCCCAGAATTTGGGTTTAACTGCACAAACCCGCCTGAAGCCAGAGTTGTCAAGATTCGGTAAACCGTCGTGCGGTTCATATTTAGCTTATTGCTCAGTTCATTAGCAGTCCACTCGGCTTGTTTAGGCGAAAAACACTTTAACAGTTCCATGGTTTTTAAAATTACTTTAATTGAGTACTTCTCTTCAGTTTCCAACTGGTTCACTCCTTGCACGGGAACATATTAATTCACAATGAGAACATATTGTTCACAATAAAATATTAACACGGTATGGGTTTTCCTGTCAAATCATTTTCAGAATAGTTTAAAAATTATCTCTTTTCCCCATCCTTTTACCCTTTAAATACTCTAGGACATGTAGGACATGTAGGACATGTAGGACATGGGGACAAGTTCTCTTGTCCAGGACAAAGGAACCGTCTCCCCTGTCACATGTCATTAGGAGTCGTTCCCATGGCATTCAATACCACTCATTCACCAAGAAATAGATTATATATAACACAAAAAATTAGTAATAACTGTATGTTGACACAGGCCCAAATTTGATTTATAGTAAGCTATATTCCAAGCAAGACAACTGAATATAGAATTTCTCTTATCAAGAGTGGCGGAGGGACTGGCCCAATGATGCCCGGCAACCGATAGCATAAGCTATGAGGTGCTAATTCCAACAGAACCGTAGGTTCTGAGAGATGAGAGTAGCGTGTTAAATAACATCACGACCGCTTCTCTTGAAGTGGTCGTTTTTATTTATCCAAACTACTGTAACCAAACTCCTCTCGCAAATTTAAACTCAATAGTATCTCTCTAAATAATTACTAGGAGGATTTATCATGACTGAGAAACGACAACTAGGCATCGAAACTATTTCCTTACATGGAGGGCAAAGCCCAGATTCTGCGACAAATTCGCGCGCTGTTCCAATCTATCAAACATCCTCCTTTGTCTTCAACGACACGGACCATGCTGCCAATTTATTTGCCTTAAAGGAGTCTGGCAATATCTACACTCGAATCACGAACCCTACACAAGACGTCTTTGAGCAACGCATTGCCTTGCTCGAAGGAGGGGTCGGTGCACTTGCTACCGCCTCCGGCCAAGCTGCTATAACCTATGCCCTTTTAAACATCGCCCAAGCTGGGGATGAAATAGTGGCCTCAAGCTCTCTTTACGGTGGCACTTTCACCTTATTCGCCTATACATTTGCTAAGCTTGGCATCAAAGTCCACTTCGTTGATGTTGACAAACCAGAAGAATTCCGCTCCAAAATTACAGAAAACACCAAGGCGCTCTATACTGAAACCATCGGAAATCCGCTCATTAATGTTGCCGATCTAGAGCAAATCGCTAATATTGCTCACGAAAACGGCCTTCCCCTTATCGTTGACAATACCTTTGCTTCACCCTATTTATGTCGACCCATCGAATACGGTGCGGACATCGTAGTTCATTCTGCTACCAAATTTATTGGCGGACACGGCACTTCCATTGGAGGAGTGATTGTCGACTCTGGAAAATTCGACTGGAGCAACGGCAAATTCTTGGGACTGAGTCAACCGGATCCTAGCTACCACGGCATTATCTTCACAGAAGCCTGCGGTAATGCTGCCTATATCACCAAAGCCAGAGTATCCTTGCTCCGCGACACAGGAGCCTGCCTTTCCCCTTTTAACTCGTTCTTGTTCTTACAAGGATTGGAAACACTTCCCTTGCGCATGGAGCGCCATGTTGAAAACGCAAAAAAGGTGGCGGAATTTCTCGATCAACATGAATTAGTCACTTGGGTTAACTATCCTGACCTTAAAAATAATCCCTATCATGCACTTGCTCAAAAATACTTGCCTAAAGGCTCTGGTGCAATCTTTACCTTCGGCCTTAAAGGCGGCCTGAGCGAAGGTAAGAAGTTCATTAACAGCCTTAAACTATTTTCTCACTTAGCCAACATCGGGGATGCCAAATCACTGGTTATTCATCCGGCAAGCACCACTCATCAACAGCTTGATGAAGAATCCCAGCGCAGTGCAGGAGTCTCGCCTGATATGATTCGCCTATCCATCGGAATAGAGACTATTGACGATCTGCTGTATGATTTGGATCAAGCCCTAGCGGCCAGTCAACAAGCATAAGTTCAAGCAGCAAAGTTATTTCTCGCAGTCCTTGCACCAAAATATATTAGGCGAACTCGATGTGCGACAGTTGTATCTTGAATTTCGAAAAGCCGCGTACATCGAGCCTAACGTCTCAAAAGGGGGTTTATCCATGCCTATAAAAATACCTGAAAATTTACCCGCTCTAGATATATTGCATCAAGAAAACATCTTTGTCATGGGGGAAGAACGAGCCTTTCACCAAGACATCCGTCCTTTGAAAATTGTAATACTCAACCTCATGCCGATTAAAGAAACTACCGAAACACAACTTTTGAGACTGCTCGGCAATTCGCCCTTACAAGTTGATATTGTGCTTTTGCGTATTGACACACATATATCTAAAAATACGGCACAGGAACACTTAGATTCCTTCTATAAAAATTTTGATCAAATCAAACACCAAAAGTTTGACGGTATGATTATTACAGGAGCCCCCGTTGAGCACTTAAAATTTGAGGAAGTAACCTATTGGGAAGAATTTAAAGCAATCCTGGATTGGACAAAAACCCATGTAACCTCCACTCTTCATATCTGCTGGGGAGCCCAAGCTGGTCTGTATCATCATTACGGTATCCCTAAATACCCTCTTGCCGAGAAAATGTTTGGGGTTTTTCAGCACAATGTTAACAAAAGCGGTTTGAATGGAATGCAACTCCTCCGAGGTTTTGACGATGTATTTTATGTTCCCCACTCTCGGCACACCGAAATCAAGCGTTCTGACCTTCAAATACACCCCGAATTAGAGATTTTATCTGAGTCTGACGAAGCAGGTATTTACATCGTCGTATCCAAAGACGGAAGACAAGTCTTTGTCACGGGACATTCAGAGTACGATACATTAACCTTAAAAGATGAATATGATCGAGACATTGCCAAAGGACTTTCTATTGCTCTTCCAAAAAGTTATTTTCCAAATGATGATCCTTCTAAAACGCCAATTCACAATTGGCGCTCGCATACAAGTCTACTCTTCCAAAACTGGTTAAATTACTATGTCTATCAAGAGACTCCCTATGATTTAGGCGGTCGTTAACTAACGATTATTTATCGATATCCAAATAGGGGTCGTGCTCAAACTTTCAGCACGACCCCTATTATTAGGAACTTCTTAAACATTGTTGCCATTAAGCGACTATTTCAGGTCATAAACTCTTTTGCCGCTTCTTCAGTATATTACAAGTGAACTCGTTCAGCTAAAGCTATAAATGTTACATATTAACATACCTATTGAGAAGCTCTTTCTTCATAATCTTTCCGCTATAGTTTTTAGGGAATTCAGTTAGAAATTCTACAACCCTTGGAGCTTTATAGGCCGCCATACGTTCCTTGCAAAAGGCAATTATCTCAGCTTCAATCGCTTGACAATCCGATTTCAAAGTGATAAACGCTTTAGGAATTTCTCCCTTAGAGGGATGCGGAATCCCAATTACTGCTGCCTCTAACACTGCAGGATGGGCATACAAAACCTCTTCAACCTCTCTGGGATAAATATTATAGCCGCCACAGATTAACATATGCTTTTTACGATCAACCACATAAATGTATCCATCCTCATCAACTCGCGCAAGGTCCCCAGTATGGAACCAGCCATCCACCAAAGCTTCCTCCGTCGCTTCAGGCATTTTCCAATACCCTTTAAACAGACCCGGACCTTTGAGAACGATCTCGCCTACTTCTCCTTGGGGGACACTTTGATTATTCTGATCTCCAACGATCACCTCCCAATTATCGGAAGGCAAGCCGATGGAACCGGCCTTCCCATGTCCTAAGCGTCCATAGGCAGCCGTTGAACCGGTTTCAGTCGCACCGTAATTCTCACAGAAATTCACCCTGAAAGAGTCTTCAATTTTGGCAATATACTCAGCAGGCATTGCCGCACCAGCTGACTGGGCATTTCGCCAAGCCCTCAGATTATACCTCTGGGGATCTTTCAGATAGGTTTCCAGCATATAAATATACATTGTCGGTACGGCTGCAAAATGAGTTACTTTGAACTTAGAGATAAGTTCTAAGGCCTTCTCCGGAAAAAAACGAGGTGCAGTTACTACTGCTGCGCCCTTATACATCGGTCCCAAGACCGTGGTGACAAAGAAAATGTGACAAAATGGAGTCCCGGTAAAAGAGATATCTTGATCGGTGATTAAATCTACATAACAAGAATTGAGTTCAGCCATCTTGTAAAAATTATTGTGAGTAAGCATTGCCCCTTTGGGTTGACCTGTTGTTCCAGACGTATAAAGTATCGTTACCACCTCATCCGGAGCACAATCGACCAACTCAAGTTCATCTGATTCCTCCTGCATAATTTGGGGATAAGAGAGAACATTGTCCAGCTCGTGTTCTCCGACTAAGATAATCTTTTCGATCGAAGGTATTTTCTCCCTCATCTTCATAAGACCGTTCATCGTCTCTCCAGCCAAAGCAACCATAACTTTAGGCTCAGAATTGTTGACGATATAGCAGACTTCAGAACTTTTAAACATGATGTTAAACGGTACCGCGATAGCTCCAAGCTTAACAATCGCAAAATAGGTGACAAGATATTCGGGGGAATTTGGCAGACAGATTGCCACACGGTCCCCTTTACTAACTCCCTGCTTTCTTAAGGCATTGCCCATCATATTCACCTGACGATTATATTCTTCCCAAGTATAGTTCCTTGTTTCTGAGAGCACTGCTGACCAATGAGGGATACGACGAACATTCCTTTCTATCATTTGAGCTAAATTCAACGTCATCCTCTCCTTACTTATAACTATCTTGAACCAAATATCTCAACAAGCTCACCAATTCTATCCTCGTTCTGTAGGGGCCATATATCAGAGTCATAACATATATTAATTATATATTAGCTGCTCCTTCGCGCCAATATATTTATTTAATATTCTGAATATTATTTATTTTAATTTAAGCTATAGTATTATAGTATTACTAGTCAACAGGCTCTTCGCGCCGAAGGAAATCCTGTGGGCGGTTGACACGGTGTACCAGCAAAGATGCCTGTAAAAAAACAACGGTTGCCAGACAATGGCAACCGTTGTTTTTAAGTACCTTCCTCACAAGTATCGGAATAAAAAGTTCGCATCTGTGAAAAATTGTTATTGAACTCGTTCAACTAAAGCTGAACATCGAGACTTCGGTGACGATACTCTCCACTGGAGAGTATCGTCACCGAAGTAGAATAAGGAACACCCACTTGAAGAAGTGGGTGTCTCGGAATTAATTAACTACTAAATAAGATCAGCGCTACATAGGAAACTGTATTTTTACCATTATAATAAGGTATTCCAGAGGTTTTCACCAAGTCCATTACGTCAATTCCATTTGCTTCAACTGACGACACGGCCTTATCAGGAAACTGGCACTTTTCTCCCGTAAGATAGGCACACTTTGTACAATAAGTACAGGGACCGGCATTCAACGGGAGGATTTCTTTAAAGTTGTAGTTATTTTCCATACACTCGAGTATCTTCCGAAATATTTTCGTGTGATTAGCCCCTCCCGCCATCATACCTTTCCAGTCAAGAGAACTTGCTATTGGGTGGACAGTCTGGAACAAAAGACCCTGCTTAAATCTTATGGCCCTCTCTTTCAAATCTTTGATAGGACCCACTGCAGGAGGGCACATCCAGTTTTTATTGTAAGATCCACAGGAATTCTGCTCACACAGCTTTCTGAAATCCTCATTAAACTTGATCTCAGCCACTTCAGCAACTGAAGCATGCGTTGCATTTAAAGCAAGGGCGTCCTTGACCAGATTATTTATAACAGTTTCCATTCCAATTGCCACCTTTTCTACTTCGTTACGCTTATGCTGGCGTTTTGTGGCAATGCCATACCAGCCGCCACTTCCACAGTTTTAAGAATTCCTGAAACTCCCGGGCAGCTGGGATGGGGGCTATATTTGGCAAAAATTTCATAAACCTTTCCTGTATGAAGTTTATGCAGAATTTCCTTGTAGGCATCAACCTCAGTCAACTCTTTGGCAATCTTTTGGTAATTAGGACAATCGCTTGTTATCTCCAGTTTTATCATCTTGCTTCTTCGAGAACTTGACTGACTGTCATCGCTCACCGCCTTGACATTAATGGTAAAACCACAGGCCCCGCAGTGAATAATTCCTGTTGCCATCTTAAGTCCCTCCAATGCTCTGTTAATGCAACTCTTCTTCATTCTCAAATTCAAACCTTACACCTGCTTACTATTATCCGCAAGTTTCGTACTTACTCCCATAATCATTATACAGCTGATACCCATTAGAACACCATCTAATATCAAGGGCGTTCCCCAACTTCCTGTGCTGTCTCGAATGGCACCCGAAATTACTGGCGATAATACTGCTCCAATTTCAGACACAAGATTCAGCATCCCAAAAGCTGCTCCGCGTAAATGAACAGGAGCAATTTCTGAGGTAAGGGCGTGGGCAACCGCTTGCAAGGCAAAAAAGATTAAACCCGAAACAAAGAGAATGACTGATTGCACAACCATATCATTTCCTCCGGACATGACATAGGCTGCAAAAACAAAGATAAAGACTGTCAAAAGTGCTTCCATCGCAATTAAGACATTGCGACGACCATTAGTTTTATGGGCTACCATATCTGAGATTTTTCCGCCTAAAGGAAAGCCGATTACCCCAGCTATAGCATTAAACGAAATAACCAACAGTGCGGACGCTAGAGTACCACCGCCAAAATCCTTGATTACGGCGCCCCCCCAAAAGCCATAAAACCAGAGATGCCATAATATCGCAATATAAGAAATATAAATAAGCACAAGATTTTTGTCCTTTAATATTGGGCTAACTTCATGCCCTTTCTTAATAAAGATAAAGGCAATTAATACAAACGCTAAACAGGTTAAGATAACTGCAATCATCACATCGTTTAAATGCAGAGCATTTGTTATGAAATAGACGGCCATAATGGCCACTAAGAATACAATAGCATATTTAAGCAAATTAAATAAAGCCTTGCCGAAATTCTCAGAACCCATTTTCCCTTGAGGTTTTAGAGCCTGACGAATAAAGATTGCAGCAATAATTGTAACTGTCCCCAAGATAAGAAAAGGTGCTTTCCAAGCATTGACACCCATCGAAGGTTGGGCCCACTCAATTAAGTATACTGTTCCTACCAAGGCAGCAGACAAGCCCACAGTGAGTCCGCCCATAACTACTCCCATGCCTAGACCAAGCTTATTAGGCGGAGTCACTTCGGCAACCAGTGAGCGGTCATTAGAATAGAGAACCCCTTCGCCAAGTCCGGTGAAAACCCGCAAGGCAATAAAGGCCACTAAGCCGCCGGTTAGTCCCGTTAATAAGGTGGTAATGCCCGCCCAAAAGATACTGATAACAACGATCGTCCTGTACCCAAACTTATCACCAAAGTACCCTCCCGGAAATTGTGTCAGCATGTATCCAGCGAAAAATAGACTTCCCAGCAAACCGCCCAGAGCATGAGGGTTACTGGCCGCTTCTAAAAAACCAACCTTGTTTGCAATCATCCAGGTAACGACCGGGCCCGTCAATGTTCGGTCAGCATAGGAGACTACCCAGCCAATAAAGAGCATTAGCCAAATCGTATGATACCTTTGCCATCCTTTTTCTTTCTGTTCTGCCATGTTAACCATCTCCTCCTACAATCCTTCTAAAATAGGTAAGAAGTAGTTATATCTTCTTCTGTCTGATTAATTCTTCCACCGTTTGAATCTTTGCATAATCAGCCAGCTGCTTCGCAATTAAAACAACCTCATCGGCTGTAGCAGCCATTTCTTCAGTCGCCGCTGCTTGATTTTCCGAGGAAAGGCTTGTTTTATTAATTCCCCCACTTATAAATTGAATCGCCTTTTTGATTTCCAAAAGTGACCCTGCAACTTTTTCAGCCGAATCCTTGCTTAAGCTTGAGAGTTTGCCCATTTCTTTTGCAACAACACTGAATCCTCGGCCAGCCTCTCCCGCTCTTGCTGCTTCTATAGACGCATTTAAAGCCAGGAGATTTGAATGTTTGGATATGTTTTTAATATCCTCTATGATGCTGTCGATCTCGTTTATCTTTTCTTCAGTTTGCGTGCTGAATTCATCCATTTCTTTAATAAAAGTTGATAGGTGTTGTGAACTCGAAGCAATTTCCTCAACACCAGCGTTCAATTGTTCCATAGAGGAGAAGAGCTTGGAAGTACCTTCTTCGATTTTTGCTTCTTTTTCGATGCTTTTGGAAACCGATACAATGGCAACAACCTCTCCATCTTCATCAAACACTGGCGTAAGAAGACCTTTTGCAGGAACCCCAAAGAATCTCGTGGGAACTATCGATGATAATTGCTTTTTACTTCTCTTAACAAGATTATAGTTTTCCATATTTTTAATGGGATCCCCAACTTTTGAAGGCATTTTGAGTTGGCCTGGTGCATAAGCTGCAATTATTTCTTTTCTAAGATCAAACACTATAGTGGTAATATCGTCCTGCATTACTCCGTTTAAAATTGGCATTACATCAATAAATTTTTGCAGATCTTTTTCTTCCATATTTAACTTCAACTCCTATTTAAAATAAGGTTACTTAAGGACGAATAATCGCTTTACTGTTTGAAGTGAAAATAAGAGAGATGAAGCACAATCATCTCTCTTATTTTTCGAATTGGCATAACTCCCAGTTTTGACTTAGGCTTTTCTGGCCGCGATTTCACTTTGCATTTTTGCAAGACTTTGAGGGGTAATTTTATAGAAGACTATAATGAAGAATAACCCTCCGAGCATTATGACTGCAGGAATCAGAGTTAATCCGTTCTTGATAGAGTCTATTAGCACCGGTGTCGCTTGCATATTTGCAACATATCCTGCCCCAGCAAGCACAGCCGTAATTATGACACTTCTGACAAGAATAGCTGCCTTGATTGGAAAACTAATTAAGGACATGATAAACCCTCTGGCATTCTTGCCGGTTTTCCATTCGCCATAGTCAACTGTAGACGAATACATAACAACACCTAAGGCATCAGGCATTCCATATCCTAAATAGGCAATGAACATTATAATCATGAAGGAAACATAATTCATCGGTAAGGCCCATACAGCCAAAAGTCCAATTATAAAGATTGAAAGTGACAAGATATACGTATTTCGTTCTCCGAATTTCTTAGCAATTGGATTGGCAATCAAAGCGCCAAAGAAACAGACCACGTTAAGTCCTGTCATGAATATTGCAATGACTGCTAGATTATTGACAACATATTTAAAATAATAGAAAGCTAATCCAAAGATAACAAACCTGCCTAAATATCTTCCAAGTTCGCCCAACATTAAGCCCATGAGAGGAGGGTTGACCACGATCTGTTTCAGCATCTCGCTAATAGGCATTTTTTCAACAGGTTTTCCTGATTGAACTGCGGTTCCGTGAAATGCATAGTCTTTGGTCATAAAGAACAAGGCATAATAAGAAGCAATCATGACAATTCCTGTAATTACAACGGTTAGGGTATAACCTGTCGCAGGGTTTCTTCCTTCGCCAAGGGCCAAGATCATCTTCATACCAATTAAGGAAAAGGCGATAGCACCTAAGGAATTAAACATCCCCCTGTTTGTCGACATAGCAATTCTTTCTTCTCGTACAGTTGTCATGGAGGAATTCAAGGCAACATGTCCAGCATAAAAAATATTCCAAATCAAATGACTGACGACAAATCCGACGGTAATAATAATAGCATTTATTGTTGGAGAGCCGATTTTTGAAAACTGTAAAACAAAGAACAATGCAGCAAAAGGTGGTCCTACAAGCAGCCATGAACGGTATTTACCCCACCTCATATTGCTCTTTTCCAAAAGGACCCCCGCAGTTGGAACCCATAAAATATCAAAGATGCTAGTGATCATTAGTACTGTACCAACCAGAGCCATTGGCAGCTTGGCGAAATCTGTTAAAAACGCCGCGAAATAGAATACCTCCATGTTTACAAATAACTGGAACCCAAAGGAAGGTAATCCGTAAAGATTAATAACCGACTTTTTTAATCTCTTTTCCATTTCCATAGTAAATCTCCTCTCAAACTCAATTTCTATAGCTAACCAGCTTTATTCTCATTATTTCCCCTCTTCGCACCTCCTTCTGTGTAATTCCTTGGGATTATCTGCCAAATGCGGGAATATTCAGAAATATTTCAGGCCAAAGGAGGGCAACCTCCGTCCTCGATAAAACATTCCTTTGCAGCACGTGCATAATGATTTCCTGAGGTCCGGTGTTGCCCTTAAAATCAGCCTTAATATGATTGACTTACAATAACAAATCCATGATAAACGTAAACATCGCATCTTCATACTTTTCGATCTTTGGTGCAATTGCCTGTTGAGGCTTACCCTCTAATTCTGGGTGCTCTGCTAAATATTCTTCCCAAGTCACATAATATTTCGAATCCATTTTATCCTCTCCCCCCAGTTTTAGTAGGTTCCGTTTTCATGAACATAATCCAAGACAGCTTTGAGATTTTCCACAACCGGACCACTGGCTTCCAAATGAATAATGCTCTTATCCGCTTGCCACCAATATCTTCCTCCTGGAGCGAGGATATCTAATAATTCCTTGGCCTTATCCACACACTGTTGCTTAGTCCCGGTTTGCAACAATGTCACTGGATAGAGCCCCGAGATGATGTGTTTTTGGCCCAGCTTTTCCTTAATAACTTTTGCATCTCCGTATTCAAACCTCATAATTGTGTTTTCTGGCAATTCATACAGATAATCGAGGTATCTCATCCAGTCTTGTTCCACAAACAGCTGGACATTTTGACCCATACTAGCCAATGTCTCGACTAACTTCTTGAAGGTCGGCCAGTATAATGTTGCAAAGTCCTTATCGCGCAAATAGGGCGCCATGTGAAGCGGAATAAAGGTATACCCTAACATTGAGGGATTCGGCAGAGTACCTTTCTTAATCATCAAAGGTAATACAGCTTCACAGGCTGCCGCCACCTTATCAGGATACCGTCTGACATCACCTGAAATCCCTTTGAAACTTCTCAGAAAGTCAGCCATGAAATCAAAGGGAGCTTCTGTTAGAGCACCAATCATCGTAGCAAAGCCATATTTGGCATTCATTTTTGCCCTGATTGCTCCCAGATAGGCCAGATCATCGGATTGAGCTCGCATCGCCTTAGCCAACGTCATAGCCACTTTGCCAGGTTCCCCGTTAAACCCTGTGTATAACCGAGGCAAAATCGTTTCGACAATACAATCATAAGGGGATGCTATAAATTGGTCATATTCCTCAGCCAGCATGCCCACGACATCGGGATGCTGCATGAATCCGCTGGAACTCATGACAATAGGGGTTGACCCTAGAATTTGATAGTGTGAAGGAATTCTGATGGAACCGCCAGGATAAGTGTCAGTGTAGAAATCTTGACAAAATTTATCGTACACTGGCTCTAATTTAGTTAGATCCCATTGACACTCTGCCAAGTCCAAACCGGCATGTTGAATAGCAAAATCTTGGGTTGCCGGGTTGCTGATCGGCACTCTTTTTGGGGTTTTTCCGCTGAACAGATCGCGGAAAATCTGATTTCGTTCATTCGTCCTAGCTGCAGCATCCGTCATCTTATTTCACCCACCCTTGACAAGTTTTCAGCCCTTCGGCAGCGTTTGTCGTGAAAGCGTCCGCGCCAATTTGCTTACAGGCATCTTCATTAACAGGATTCCCTCCAATGATTATTTTTACGCTATCCCTTAAGCCTGCTTCGTTCAACGCATTAACCGTATTTTTCATAGAGTCGATGGCAAGGGTCAGAACTCCGCTCATCCCAACAATTTGTGGTTTAACCTCTTTCACTTTCTCGACAAACGCACTGGGGGAAACGTCAATTCCTAAGTCGTAAACGTCGAAACCTGCTGCTTCTGCCATACTCCCGAAAATATTCTTGCCAATATCGTGTAAATCTCCTTCAACAGTACCGATAACAATGGAACCAAATTTTTGGGTAGCAACACTGCTTAGAACAGGTTTTAGTAAATCGATGGTTTTCGATAGTAATTCTCCGGCAAAAATCAAGTCACCAACGTAGTATTCGTTCTTTTCAAACAACTCTCCGACAATCGCCATCCCCTGTTGACAAGCGAAAACAACCTTCTGGGCATCTTCACCACTGGGGTTTGTAGCTACAAAATCGCTAATCATCGTTAAAATCGTGTTTTCGTCAAGGTCTCCTACTGCTTGAGTCAGTACCTGTAAATCGATCATGATTAAACCTCCTCTAATTTTAAACAAGTTAGTTATGAGAGATTGGAATATACCTAGATTTAACTGTATATACAAGATTAAGGAAAAAAATAATTCTCTTTATCATCCGAAATCTTAAGCGTCCGTTTTTAGAGGACCGATCTTGTTTTTGCGGTAAGCATTCAAGTAATTTCTGCAAAATCGATCTTTACCCAGTAAAGCATCTGTTATATACAGCGTTGTCACCAAATCCCGATTACAAGGATCTAAGATGGCAGAATCCATTCCTGCGTCAATCGCTAAGGTTAAGAAGTGTTGATTAACCACTTTTCTTAAAGGCATTCCAAAGGATATATTGCTTAACCCAGAAGTTACTTTAATAGCCGGGTATAAGGTTTTAACTTCTTTTAAGGTTTCGACAAAGTTCAGCAGAGATTGATTATCTGCAGACAGTGCCATTACAAGCGGGTCAATGTGGATCCTGTCAGGGCTAATATCATACGTTAGAGCCTTTTCAACCAAGACCTTTGTGATTTCCACCCTTGTTTGAATGTCCTTGGGGATCCCCCTGTTATCACATGTCAGTGCAATAACTTCCCATTTCGTCCCTTTAATAATCGGATAGATTATCTCACATTTTCCGCCTTCTTCAGATACAGAGTTGATCAATCCAGGACGTTTAGCATAAGGGAAAACTTTTTCAATAACGTTCGGATTTGGACTATCGATACATAAAGGAGTATCCACTGCGTTCTGAATAATATCCATCATCCATAATAAAGTATCTACTTCAACATCTGGTGAAGTGCTGGCACAGACATCAAGATAATCTGCACCTGCTTCTGTCTGGCGTATGGCAAGGCTTCGAATAAACTCTTCATCCTTTTGCTCTATGGCCTTTTTAACACTTGGTATAGTTCCGTTTATTTTTTCGCCAATAATAATCATTTGAGGCCCTCCTCGCTTCATATCTACTCCTGTATATACATGTCTTATGAGGATATATTAACAATATTCAATTTACTTGTCAAATTATCTTTTTCACAAGTCATTCAATTTAAACTCTTGCTACAATTTAAAATCTTGATTCAAATTACTTTTAACTGATGGACATACCATTTTTTTAAAGGAAACCTAATGGCACAAGGCCATAGGCACCTTGAAGCATGGAGAAAGACTAATATAGTCATGTTCGAACTATGGTTTGTTCCGTTGGATGCAACCAGTGAACTCGTTCAGCTAAAGCTGAACATCGAGACTTCGGTGGCATAAGGAACACCCCCTTGAATAAGTGGGTGTTCCGGAATTGATAAAGAAAAGAAGCAAAGAACTTTGTCAGTCCCTTGCTCCTTTGGCAATATACGTTATTTTCCATGCTTTATTGTATTTTAAAATATGTGCATTCACCGAAAATACTATTAAATCTAGGATAACTGCCCAATTCAACAAATTTAACAGCCTCAGCAATATCCTTCGTTCTACGGAATTCACTTGAAGAAAGTAACGCCAATTTTGAGCCAGTGCCAGCTGCATTGCCAATCATTTGAATTTTACTTTCCAGCTCAGGGGGAATCAACCCTATAACACAGGCGCTATGCGGATTCAAGTAGTTTCCAAAGGCCCCGGCCAAGAGGACTTCTTTAATATCTTGGGCTTGAATGCCATAGGTCTCCATTAAAACTCTGACCCCTGCCGCCATTGCTCCCTTGGCCATCTGAAGTTCTCTGATATCTGACTGAGTAATCATAATAGGTCTGCCATGACCGGTTATACCGGCTTCAGCAAGCAAAAATGCGCCTTGGCCTTCAAATTGTATGAGATTTTCCTTAAACCTTTGGGCCGCAGGATTTGTTAATTGGTCGAAGGCTAAGATTTTTCCTCTCTTATTAAGAATACCAAGTTCTACTAATCCCGCGACAGCATCAAGCAAAGCAGAACCACATATTCCTAAGGGTTTGCCTCCCCCTATCACGGAATACTCAAGCTTGTCCCGATAGTAAACATGGTCGATGGCCCCCGCGGCACCCCTCATCCCACTACTGATTTGGGCCCCCTCAAAAGCAGGGCCTGCCGCAGCTGAACAGGCAACTATCTTTTCTCTGGAACCAAGGGCAATTTCACCATTAGTTCCAATATCTATAACAAGCTTAATATCTTCACTCTGATCCAACTCGGTGGTCAACAACACTGCAACTGTGTCGGCCCCTACAAAACCAGCAATATTCGGCAGCATAAATACTTTTCCAGCCTGATTAATGCTTATTTCAAGTTCCGAAGCATCTAATGCCAAAGGTTCACTCAGGGCAGGTACATAAGGGGATACGGCAATACTCTGAGGATTTATGCCTAGAAAAATATGATGCATACAAGTATTCGCCGCGATAGAAATGGCGTAGATGTCATTCCTCAAAACAGACACTTTTTGTGCCGCTTCATCAATTAGTTTATTAATAGCCCCAACCACAGCCCTCTGCAGTTTTGTTAGACCATTTTCTTCATGGCTCGCAAAGGTGAGCCTCGAAATTACATCTGCCCCAAACGCAGTCTGAGGATTAAGGGTAGAAACCACACTTAACTCTTTCCCAGTATAAAGATCGAGCAGATAGCCCACAATGGTAGTTGTACCAATATCGAAGGCCATTCCGAGCATCGATTTCGCAGAATCCTGCGGTTCGATTCCAGCTACTTTACTTTGATACATAACTGCCGTAATCCGATTATTGGCACCTCTAATGACATCTGGCATCTGCCTTAGAATAGAGACTGTTGTCTCTAATTCACTCTCCTTATACCCTTGTCTGACTAGACTTTCTATCAAGCGACGCCAATCAGAACTCTGAGTTTCACGCGAAGGCTTATCGACTTCAATGGGTACTTTGAGGAGCAGTGGTTCAATCTTGGAAGTTCTTTCGCTGGCAGCTATTAAAATATTGTGTTTAAGTTTATTTTGGTTTGGAAGCTCCACTATTAGGTCATTGTGCACAGCAGTTAAGCATGCTAAACGAATACCTTCGTCTAATTCCTTCACTTGAAGTATTTCTTGTTCCCTAGTAACCGGTGTCGTCAATCCCTCAGAGACTTTGACCCGACATTTTCCGCAAGTTCCTTGACCGCCGCAGAGAAAATCAAACTCTAACCCGGCTTCATTCATAACTTCCTTGAGTTTGCTGCCATCCGCCGCTTCTACTAATACATTGCCAGGCTGAAAAACCACTTTATGATATTTCAAGAAAGCTCCCTCCACCCTGTATTATTAATACTCTAACCTTTACACTTTGGACTCCGGATTAATCACTGCTGCCTTGCAATTTTATATAGTCTCCCCTATAACTAGTGATACCTATGCCAATTGGCTTGTTCTCATTGTTATAAAGTTTCTGCTCAACCACTAATAAGGCCAGATCATCATAAATATTGAGATATCGTTTAATCTCTTTATTAGGTATCTGAGCACTAATACTAATTCTTTTCTTTAATGCAAAAATGGGCATACTATTCGAGACCATTTCCTGAAATGTGGCTTGTTCAATTTCCTTTTCTACAATAGGCATACCTTTGCTATATAGTAAATATTTTACATCGTAAGCAACGGGACTTCCTTCTGTATAGAATAACCTCCGAATCATAATAACATGCTTATTTCTGGTAGTTTGCAACTCATCTGCTAACTTTTCATCGGGCATAATAATTGACACTTCTAACAGTCTGGCGTTATCAACACTATTAATAGGGTTATTCATCTCATCATAATGTAAAGTATATTTGTTAACCTCTGGTTTTTGGACGTAACTGCCTTTACCAGGAACAGAATAGATGTATCCCTCACTTGCTAAAATAGCCAGCCCTTTTCTAACCGTCATTCGGCTGACACCATATTCTTTACAAAGTGCGGTTTCGGGAGGAACGGTATCACCAGGTTTTAATTCTGCGCTGTTTACTTTTTTCTTGATGTCTTCAACAATTTTGATATAAACCGGATCAGCCATTACCTTCTACTCCTTGTCCATTACCAACATTCATCCATTCCCTGCATAATTTAGCCCCTACTGAAGCATCTGTTGCAAACCCATCTGCACCAATGAATCTGAAGGCCTCTTGTGTAAGATGATTAGCACCTATAATGATCTTAACTTTATCTCTAAGGTGTGCTTCCATCAAAGAGATTACGACTTCTCTCATTTCATCTACAGTGCTCGTTAACACACCGCTCAGCGCTAAAATATCCGGATTATGTTTTTTTACATTTTTTACAAAGAGCTCTCTCGATACATCTACCCCCAGGTCAATCACATCAAAACCATTTGCTTCTAACATATACCTGAAAATGTCTTTTCCAATATCATGTATATCTCCTTTGACAGTGCCTATAACAATCTTTCCGGTTTTTTTATTGTACTTCGCATGGAAAAAGTCAGTCATTTCTTCTAGTTCCAATACTTGTCTAAAGATAAGCCCTGCCATGATCAAGTCTGCAATATAATAGTCTCTGCAGTCATAGAGTTTCCCTACCCTCTTCATTCCTTCATTCATTAAATCAAGCAGGTATAGAGGGTCAATCCCTTCAATTAAGACTTCCTTAGCCAATTTAAGAGAGTTTTCTTCGTCTAACTGTTCCACACATCTGACTAATGATTCCTTTATTTCGCCTAAGTCTTTCATCTTTTCCCTCCCCTAAACCATATTACGGCTTTGCAAGCTTAATCAATGCCTGTTTTATTGATGTTATATATACAGGTATAACAGGAATATTCAAACTAAATCTTATAATCTAAAATTTGTTTTGTCAAACGTTCGACAAAGATTTCAGAATTTGGTCAATCTTCGTTTACATATTAGGGGAGAATCCCCCCAATATGAGATGGGCGCACTCTTCTTTCTTATTTAAGTCTTAACTAAATACTACTCTATAATTACTCTTACACTTTTCTAGCATCATTTTTTATTTCAGCAAGGCTTTGAGGGGTAATTTTATAAACACATAATACGTGAACTCGTTCCCTAAAGCTGAACATCGAGACTTCGGTGACGTAAGTAGAATAAGGAACACCCACTTGAAGAAGAGGGTGTCTCGGAATTGATAAACCTACATAGAGATTGCAGGATATAGCGTTATTCCGGTCTTTTAAAGAGGCACCTCAAAATAATTTGAGGCGCCCCCTTTTTCCAGTCGATTATGCTTTGAAGATTTCTTAGCCTTGGTAGAAGATTTACTTAGCTGCTTGGTTATTGCTCAATCCCAAACCTTTTCTCTTCGCAATAATGTGAGCTTCGATGTTATTGGCGACTTCTACCGGATCATCTCCGAGAGCGACCTTCCCTCCGGTTAGTCCCTCAACATCTTGGGTCAATAATTTAACGAGTTGAGGCGCGCCCGTCACAAAGGGAGTCGGCGACAAATGAGTATACGCACCGTATGCCACAGCAAATACTCCATCAATCGTCGCTTTTTGCTCCATCCATTCAGGGGCAGTTACTGCAATAGGTAATTGAGGTACATCTACATCTAAATGATCTGCCAGCGCTGTAACAAGCATTGAGATTCTTCCTGTGTCTGTACAGGTTCCGAAACTCAAGACCGGCGGAATTTTTAGGGCACCGCATATTTCTCCTAAACCGCTGCCCGCCAATTTAACAGCATCCATGTTACAAAGCCCGGCCACTTCTAAAGCATGATTTCCGCATCCTGCAGACACCACCAAGATATCCTTCTTGATAAGTTCTTTAGCGAGATTCACCGTGTTCCAATCTTGAGGACCATTTCTGATAGTTGAGCAACTCACTAAGGCGACAACACCCTTAATTTTTCCGGCGGCAATGACATCAACCAGTGGATCAAGTTTACCGCCAAGAGCCTCCAAAACCGCTTCTGTGGAGAATCCCGCAATTGCCTTTTGGATAATTTTAGGGACCTGGGGGGTGATTTTCCCTTTACGCTTTTTGAAATTTTCGATACCTAGCTCAATGAGTTGATCTGCCATGGCGTCCGTTTCAGCAGGATGATACGGAATCTTATGTTGAAGGCCTGGTAGACCAATGATGGTGCTGACTGCTACCAAGGTTATTTGGTATTGTTCTGCATACATATCAATAGCCGGTGGCGAACAGTTCTCATCCATAGCAAGGACATCTACGGTTCCTGTCGCTAAGAGAGGCTCTATGGTCAACCAATTCCCCATTAAGCCCACAAAAACATCATCTACCGGAAATCTCTGAACTAATTCTTGTCCCGTTTCGATAGATCCAACGATTCTAAGCCCTTTGGCCCCAGCCGCTTTAGCCCGTTCTTGAACTTCCGCCATTTTAGCCTTTTGGATAGTTGCAACGCCAGGCCAAGGTTGGTGTCCATTAAACACGATATTAACGTAATCCGGGTCCATGATCCCCAAATCAACATTGACTTCGTGTGGTTTAGGCGTACCAAACAAAATATCCTGAGTCATTTCCAACCCAATTTGGGCATTATAGATTGTAGAAAGCCCTAGGCGCAAGGCTTTGAGCGCGAGGGAAACATAATCTCCATCGACATTAGTCAAGCAACTCGCGACACAATTTTGCTCCTCGTGAAGAGCTCCCGCCGGATAAATATGTAAGTCCTTCCAGACCTTTTTCCGCTTCTTTGGCGCAAAGGCTTCAACCATGAGATTTGGCTCTTCTACACCAATGTTCATTTGGGCATTGAGCAGATCCGCTAATTGTATGGCCATCTGGTTAGTATCCTGATTCGTATTGAGTCCAAGCTTTTCACACATCCATTTAAGTTTATTGACATCCGTGATTTTAAATGGTGTTTTCCCTTCTCCTGTGGCCTTAAGGGTTCTGAATGCTTCATAAGCATGATGGCTGTAGGTGCCTGCTCCCATAATATTTTGAAGCAACAACTTTCTCATTGCCATAGCATCAGGTCCGATTCCACAAACCCCTTTATCCTGACCAGTCTTCTCACTGATTCGGCAAGGTCCCTGAGCACATTGTTGACAAGTTAAGCCTTGGAGACAAAATTTACAGCGAATCTTTTCCTGCTCGGTCCAACGATCGAAGGAATTGGACATACCATCTTCCCTGATTCTTCCTATCATTGCTTCAACTGAATCATGGTAACTTATTCGACCCTCAGTCTTTTCCAATATAGTTTCAGACATTACCTATCCCCCTTTTATAATTACTATTGAAAGTTTGCTCATCTGCCGGGCTAAATATGTACGGCTCTGTGATAGTAAAGTAATTAAAGCCTTCTTCAAAGCAACTGATTCGGTTGCTATTTTGTTACTATTTTTCCCGTTCAATTCGGCGTGTAATAGTTCTTAATACAAATTGGAAAGATAAAATCAATAAATAGATATGGAGGGATAATAAATGAACGAAAGTACGGATATAAAAATGAACCAACCTAATTTAAAAGCAAAGAACATAGTATACTATATCTTGGGTGTTCTGGAGGTGCTATTAGCCTTTCGCCTAGTCTTCAAACTTCTTGGAGCAAATCCTCAAAGTCCTTTTGTTTCATTTATATATTCAGTATCACAAGCATTCTTATCCCCTTTTACTGGTATCTTTCGGTCGGCAGTCACTAAAGGGATTGAGGCTCAGTCCATTTTAGAGCCTACGACCATTATTGCTATGATTGTTTATGCAATTATAGCTTGGGGAATTGTCAAGTTAATTGAGATTAGCAGACCTCATCAAACACCAGAAAGTCGTTAGTGAACTCGTTCAGCTAAAGCTGAACATCGAGACTTCGGTGACGTAAGTCTCCGGTGGAGACTTACGCCGAAGACGCAGATCCACAGACGAATAACTTACGCGGCGTAGGATGGTGTTCTACCTCCTTTGCGCCAAGTGTTCCTATTGGGAAAGGCGCTCGGCGATCCTCTTTCCTACGCCAGTAGGCATTCCTATTGGGACCGCGGCTTCGGCGATACTCTCCACCGGAGACTATCGTCACCGAAGTAGAATAAGGAACACCCACTTGAAGATATTAAGAGCAGCCCGTAACAGTTTTTAATTGTTACGGGCTTCAAACTTAACTCAGCTAAAAGCAGTAAAATTTTCAGAAAGCAAAGAAGATGCCATCGTAATAATTAAACAGCTTGAATACACGTAACTCACGCAGATTTGGAGTATTTTCCTATCTGCATAATCTAAAGGATTTATGCCCTTTGCGTCGAAATATTATAACAGTTAGAATTTTTTGTTTATCCGGGTTATTCCTACAGTGATTAACAACAAATCGAGGAGACTGCTATGCCTAAGAGAAATATTGAAAGTTTTCTTGATCCTCAATACTTAGAAGAAATCCTCGCCAGTTTTTCTAAGGCTACAGGGCTGCACATTGAAGCCGTAAATAGAAAAGGAGAAACCCTTGCTATATTGGGTAATAAAAGCAGAAGCGATTTTTGTCAGTTTATCCGAAGCCATAGTAAAGGAGAAAAGAAATGTTTAGATTCATATAAAGAAGCAACTTTAGAATCAGCCAAATGGAATGAGCCCTATTTCTTCCGTTGCCATGCCGGACTTATTATATGGGCCGTCCCGATTATAGTAGATAGTGTATTCTTAGGAAGTATCATATGCGGACAAGTATTATTGTGGAAACCTGATGAATTTTTTCTTCAACAATTAAAGAAATCCAATTCTAAAAATATGGACTTTGATACTTTGCAACAAAAAGTAAAAGAACTCCCCATATCCTCTCCTGAGCAGTCCCAAGCTGCGGCAGACATGCTTTTTGTGGTGGTAAATCACTTGGTGAAAAGAAACATTCATACTATGGAGGAGGAAAATGCTTATCATTTAGAACGCCTTCAAATAAAAGCTGATCTGGAAAACAGAAAGAAGAAAAACGCTGCGGAATTTACAGACTATGGAACCTATTTAAAGAATGAAAGGCGTTTCCTAAGTTATATACGGCTTGGTGATAAAACCAGGGCCGAAAGTACTTTGAAGAATTTATTAACTGACCTCTTAACTAAGACCGCCGGGGATAAAGCTACTATTAAAATACGGGTGCTTGAATTGGCCTCCCTGTCATCGAGGGCCGCCGTCGAAGGAGGAGCTGATGCTGAACAGGTTATGGTTAAACTTCAGGATTTTAATAATGAGATTAACAGCATTGAACGCATAGAAGAATTCTTCTTCAAAGTCCATAAGGTCATAGGGGAATTCCTGGATGGAATTTTTAAACTCGCAGACAAGAAGCACCTCAGCTTAGTTAATAACGCCCGAAATTTCATTATGGAAAATTACCATAAACCACTGACACTTAAAGCAACTGCCGATCATCTCTTTATTAGCCCATCCCATCTATCTCGTTTATTCCGCTTAGAATTAGATTGCACTTTTAATGATTACCTAACTAGAGTCCGTGTTGAAAAAGCAGTAGAACTGATGAAGAAACCAGAGTTCAGTGTTGAACAAGTTTCTAAAGCAATAGGCTTTAAAAGCCAAAGTTATTTCGCTGAAGTATTTCGGAAATATATTGGCGTCACCCCACTGATCTATAAAAATAGCTTATTTTAGGAGCGATTCAATTGATATTTGATGATATTATCTATTCAATTGCTGAAGGGGAATCTGAGGATACGATAGAATTCTGCAAACAAGCTTTAGCACAAGGATATTCTGCCAATTCTATTCTTGAAAAGGGACTAATTACTGGTATTAACATCATCGCTGAAAAATACCGCACGGAAAAAGTTAATGTTCCGGAGGTTTTAATGGCCACCAATTCAATGCATGCGGGCCTATCCGTTATTGAACCAATCTTGACTGCCCCTGCCAAAAAAGGGCTTGGCAAGATAGTCTTGGGTACCGTCGCAGGAGATTTACATGATATTGGCCTCGGCATTGTCAAAACCATGGCTATGACAACCGGCGCCAAAATTATAGATCTTGGGGTTAATGTTACTCCTAAGAAATTTGCCAGTGCTGTTCGCAAGGAAAAGCCTAATATTCTAATGATTTCGGCCTTATTAACCACAACCATGTCTGTTATGAAAGATGTGATTGATGAACTGGACGCTCAGGGACTACGCAACGGGATAAAAATTATAGTAGGTGGAGCACCCATAACTGATGCCTTTGCCAAGGAAATTGGAGCAGATTATACATTTGAAGATGCATTTGAATTCCGCAAGTTTTTAAAGGAAAATCTAAGCAAACTGTTAACCTCCAAAAAAGGCAACTCATAAAAGAATGCAAACCCCTGAATGAACCATAATTAACTAAAAGAACTACTCTTGTTTTGCAGGAGTAGTTCTTTGCATATAAGCTTTTTTTCGACAAATTAATTTCGCTTCATCTCGCCCACTCCTCAAGCTTCTCCCCTAATATGATTGATTCGTTCTTTCCGGGTAAGAATCCTTAAAGTCGCGATCTGGCTCGATCTTTATTTCCATTTTGTGTTCCTGCTAAGATTTCCAATGTAACAACTTGGCCCCCATCGACATAGATGGATTCCGGGACCTTTATTCCTTTGACAATTGAGGTGAGGAGACCTGTATCCCCCTCAATCTCTCCGACTTCCCACCCAAAAAAGTCAGCAATCTCCTGAACTTTTTTTCTGTATCGCTCAAGATCCTTTATCCCGGGAGTCTTAATGAAGATTGCTTTTTGATAACTGCCATACAAAGTTTTAATCAATTTACGCGCTTTCTTTTCACCATATTTCTCTTCATATTCGCAGTATTCCGCTAAGGGAGTTCGCCCATAGTCCAACCATCCCTGGCTAAAATAATAAGTGAGAGAATTCTCCTTGAATAATTCCATATGCCTGGCAGTTGATCCTAACATTAGGCCAATACAATCGTGTGTCGCCGGAAATAAAAGCGGTATACGCGGTGACAGCAACCCAAGCATTGAATTAGAGCAACGTCCATAAGTAAGTATGATCAAATCATAGTCCTGGCTCTGATTAATTATTTCCTGCAGTTTAGCATGTAACCTATCCGGTCGGGCGTGGTAACTGTAATCTAGAAATTCACAATCCATTCCCTGGTTAAGTCCTTGCGCATGGATTTCATTCATAGTTGACTGGCAACCAATCAGCTTAATTCTCAACTGCTATCATCCTCCACAACAAGCTTGCTTAATCCATAGAATCTTAACCGCATAAGAACACCCAGGCCTCCACAATCCAGGTGTTCTTTGATTTGTATCAGGACTTTCCGACTTAAAGCTTCTCCTGACCAAGTGCTTTGTAAATGCTAAAGCACATGGCTATCATAATCAACATGAAGGGGAAGGCCGCGACAATAGAAACTGTCTGCAAGACTGATAACGCTGCAGTGCCGCCGCCGACTAAGATCAGAATGATGGTGAAAGATCCCTGTATGATACCCCAGAAGCTGCGTAATCCCTTGCCTGGGTCCATGTCACCGTTGGAAGTTAACATAGCAAGTACGTAAGTTGCGGAATTCGCAGCTCCAACAAAACAGGCAACAATGAGTAGAATTGCCAGAGGAGCAGTGATTGAATATAAAGGTAACTGTTGCAACATGGCGAACAAAGCGGTAGTATAGTCTGTTTTAACAGCGGCTTGAATGGCTCCATTAGAGAGCTTATCCAGGTTGAAAGCAGCACCGCCGTAAATCGACAGCCAGATCATGGAGAATCCGGAAGGCAATAAGGTCACTGCCAACACAAATTCGCGGATGGTACGACCCTTGGAGACACGGGCGACGAATTGTCCGACGAAGGGTGCCCAGGCAATCCACCATGCCCAGTAGAACACAGTCCAGCCGTTTATCCAGTCTATATTGCCCATCCACAGGGTCTGTCCGACAAAGTTTTGCAAGTAGGCTCCAAGAGTATCTGTAAAGTTGTTCAGGATAATAACCGTCCCCCCGAACAAGAAGATAAATACCATAAAACCAATCGAAAGCCATATCTTAATGTCGGCAGCAATCTGCATAGCCTTGTGCAGGCCGGAGATTGTGGCCAGAGTGAAGAGCAGCGTCATTAATGCGATGACTATTGAAACGGTCGTGGGCGTTGCCTGAATTCCCCAAATATATTGCAACCCTGTGGCTATCTGGTTAGAGCCGAGACCTAAGCTAGTGGCTACACCAAAAACGGTGGCAAACACTGCCAAGATATCAATTGCTTTGCCGATAGGCCCGTAAATCCGCTCCCCAATCAAAGGATAGAAAGCTGAACTGACTAAGAAGGGTAGATCCTTGCGGAATTGGAAGTATGCCAGAGCCAGACCCCCGATGGCGAAAATCACCCAAGGATGAATTCCCCAGTGGAAAAACATGATGCGCATGGCTGTACGCATAGCCTCAGGGGTACCCGCTGTATCCATCGGCGGGGATAGGTAATGCATCATTGGCTCGGCAACTGACCAGAACACAAGCCCGATACCCATACCTCCTCCGAACAACATAGAAAACCACTGGAAGTTACTGAACTCAGGCTTGTCGTCGTCTTTTCCCAGTTTGATTTTACCAAAACGACTAAAGGCTATTCCGAAAATAAAAATCGTAAAAAAAGCGACCGCCAACAGATATAGCCATCCGAAATCAGTCGTTAAAAATGCGAAGGAAGCACTAGCGACTTTACCCATTTGTTCAGGAAGGAACATGCCGAATATTACGAATAATACGATGATAACTGAAGAAATATACATAACAGAACGGTTTGTTGAGCTTCTACTCGTCATGAATAGCACTACTCCTCTCGTAAACTTTACGTTTAATGGATTAGTTTTGTATCCTAGTCCTGGTGCGTGGAGTCGCCAGTCTATAGATCTCTAGTCACCATTTATAACCGAAAGCAATCCTAGGGACTTTAAAGAATTGTGTTTATTAAGGTCCCTAGGATTTAACTGCGTTAGGCATTCTGCTAAGTTCACTTTGCCAGCATACGGTCTGCAAGCGCGACCGCTTCGTCGGCAGATTCAGCCCATCCGTCGGCTCCGATCTCATCTGCATAAGCTTGGCTGGTAGGACCTCCTCCAATGAAGACTTTGAACTGATCCTTAAGATTATGCTCTATCAAATAATCAATAATCTGCTTTTGCGCGCTCATCGTTGTTGTCAAGAGGGCACTCGCGCCAATTATGTCCGCTCCAACTTCTTGAGCCTTTAAAACAAAATCTTCGGCTTTAATATCAGTACCAATATCAAAAACCTTATAGCCTGCTGCCGTGAACATCGCTCCTGTTATATTCTTACCGATGTCGTGGATATCCCCTTCTACTGTTCCCAAGACAATCTTGCCTTTACTTTCCCCTTCACTCATACCTAATTTAGCTATTTCCGGTTCAAGCAGACCCAACCCGACTTTCATTGCCTCAGCAGACATCATTACGTCCGGCAGAAAGACTTCCCCTGCTTTCCATAACTCCCCTACAACTTCAATTCCTTTGATTAGGCCTTCTTGCACAGCGTCAACCGGATTAATTGATTCATCAATGACCTTCTGGGAAAGTTCCCCCACTATATCTTCATCCCCATCGATAATGGCTTGCTTTAATTCTAAAAATAGTTCCTTCATTTGATTTACTCCTCCCATTTCTCAATTATTTAGTCTAAGATCGTTGAGCGATGAACTCTAACAATTTTTTATCGATGTTCTCGTCAAGTTGGGGTGGTACGTAATTAGCCAAAACCTCTTGCCATTGTTTATGGGCCCTTTGGTTTGTGTCCAGTTTTTCCTTGGACCAAGCATCAAAGGCGGCGCGATCACTTAATTGTGGTGTGCGGAACTCCTTTTTATGGTTTCTTCGGGTATGTTTCTGCGTGAGGAAGTGTCCGCCCGGTCCGACTTTAGCAATCGCATCGTAAGCTAAACCGTCCTCATCAAAGTTGAACCCTTTCAAATAGTGCAAAAGCATTCCTGCCATTTCATCGTCCATCATAAATTTTTCATAGGAAATAGCCATGAAATATTGTAAAATCCCCGCAGTATGAAGAACAAAGTTGATACCCGTTACGCTAGCCGCCATCAACGTCATCATTGATTCATATCCAGCTTGGGCATCCACAATCTTGGAGTCATTTAAAGCCCCACCCGACCGACTGGGAACACCGTAGAAGCGGGCAATTTGAGCACTGGCTGAAATAAACAACGCAGTTTCCGGACTGCCGATTGAGAGGCTGCCGGTACGCATATCACTGAGAGCTGAGGTCGAGCCATATACAACCGGTGTTCCAGGATTAATACTTTGGGCTAAAGCTATCCCTGCCAAGACTTCAGCATTTTGCAGCGCTAAAGTTCCGACCAAGGCTGCCGGTCCAGTAGAACCAGCCATAACCAGAGAAGCAATAACAACAGCCTGTCCTGCTTCGGCATAGGCCATCAAGGCTCCCAGCATTCTCTCGTCATATTTTAAGGGAGTCAGGGAGTTAATTAGAGAAATGAGCACTGGCTTCTCTTTAATGACATCTTTGCCTCCAAAAAGTAACCCAGCCATTTCGATAGAGTCCTGTGCACGTTCCCGTCCCTCGGCACTGCCCATAAAACACTTATCCGAGTTTTTGATGGAGCTGTAAATCATTTTCAGATGTCTAATTTCATCCGGAATATCTTGGGGCTCAGCCACCGTCCCGCCTGTCATATGCAAGTTTTTGCTTGCTCCGGCTAGCTTAACAATATTCTCGTAATCCTGCATCGTGCTTTTACGACGGGTCCCATCAGCTAATTGGATAAAGGGAGCCCCGTAACCAGGCATATAGATTATATTTTCACCGCCACAGACCAAGTCGTGCTCTGGATTGCGAGCATGCAGAGTAAATTCAGCAGGTGCCAGCTTAATTTTCCCTTCAATAAATTCTCTCGTGAAATGGACCCGGTTTCCTTCTACCTTTAGTCCTTGGGCCCTAAAGACCTTCAAAGCCGGTTCATATTCAAACTCCATACCGATTTCTTCAAGAATCTTAATTGATTCATTATGAATTATTAGCACCTGCTCTTCAGTCAACACATTATACTTTGGCAACATAGTTAAACACCCCTTTATAGTTTGAAATAGTATCTTTCATAAAAAACCTTAAGACTTTCTAGAAAATCTTCAATAGTGGATGCTCCTGGGTTCCTAACTTGACACCCGTAAGTTTGTTATTATAGGCCATCATTGCATCAGTGGTTGCCATTGCCCTATATACCCAAGGCGCGTTAACCATAGGACCGTAGAGAATAAAACTGGCACCTTGAGTTACCGGATAGGTAAAGACGGCAGCCCCAGCCACTTCGAAAAAAGGAGTTCCTTTCGATCGCATCTTCTTCCACAAATACACAGCGTTTGAAGGAGCACACCCTCCCGGATAACCAAATTCCTGATTGACTACATGGATGGCCTCACTTGTCCAACTGGCGCTAGGTACATCCAAGACACCCGGGTCAACCAGAAACTGCTCGATTCCCGCTCTTTTAGCAGCGTCAATCAGGCCTTCTTTCTCCCCATCTCCCGTCAAGAGTTTGATTCTGGCTTTGGGCTTTAATGCTTTATTACTAAAGGCTAAAATGACAGCCGTTTTAATTCCACTTTCTTTAATAGCAGCTAACTCTTCCTCGGAATAATGCTCGTCGATGGAATTATAAATTAGTCTTTTGCGTATTTCAGGATCATATCCCAGTTCTTTCAAAGCACCCATTCGTACTGCAGGACTGATGCTGTCCAACAAAAAAGGAGCCTTAGAATTCTTCATCACAAATTCTACATAACGAGTTAAAGCCTCTACCGATTCACCTAAAACATCAAGAATAAAAGGATTACCTGTTTCAGCACTCAGCTCGGCTTCTTGATCCAGAAGCGCTTTCGCAGCATCTTCATCGAAAATTCCCTTCATTCCATCTTTGACAATTTTGTGACCCCTATAAAAGATGCTGCCAATTAGCACAGTTGGGTATTGTCCCGGTTGCCCGCCTACCTTTACTCCGTTGATATCGTAGACATGTTGTTGTGATGTATAATTTAACATTATAACTTCCCCCATATTTATATTGTTTTGGACACCTTCATCATCGCGAATGCGGCTTTTTCTTGGCATCGGGAACTATTATTTTTTCAAGTGCGGTTCCGCAATCCTGAGAAATTCACCCCCTAATATGCTAATGACATCTTCCATTTGTTAATTGATATTGCCTGCATTCATCATAACACCATAGTTCTTTCATATTAACACTACAGTTATGCTCGTTTTGCTACATTTGAGGCCGAAAATGAAAATTCCGATTATTCGTTTTTTTTGGATATTATTTTTATATTTTAAATCAAATAAAGTTACACAAGCTCATATTATAAAGTTAAAAACCAAAAACTCCACACTGATTAGCATGGAGTCTTAAACTTGGTCCAAATACTTCTTCTTTAATTTTCATTTTTGAACGCCTTTATAATCGAGGCAACCATAGCAAAAATAACAAACATGAAAGGAAATGCAGAAACGATGGAGGCCGTCTGCAATGCACCAAGGCCCCCGGCTGCCATTAAAGCAATTGCGGCCGCACCTACAACAAAACCCCAGAAGATCTTCAGTCCAGCTTTGGGGTTTAATTCCCCACCTGATGTGAACATAGCCAGGACATAGGTTGCAGAGTCCGCTGATGTAATAAAGAAGATCGCTATAATTAAGGTCGTTAGGCATGTCAGAACACCCGCCAGGGGGTAATACTGGAACATGGCAAAAATGGCTGTACTCATATCTTTTGCTACTTGTGTTGCAATACCTCCATGTTCAAAAACATCAATATAAAGCGCGCTGTTCCCCATGACTCCCATCCAGATAAAACTCATCAAAGCAGGGGCAATGACCACACCTAAAATAAATTCTCTAACCGTCCGTCCCCTTGAAATTCGGGCAATAAATGCACCAACGAACGGACCCCAGGCAACCCACCATGCCCAGTAGAAAATCGTCCAGCCCTTTACCCAACCCGGATTAGTGTTATATGCATCAGCCCAAAGACTCATTTGTATAATGTTTTGAACGTAAGAACCGATAGTTTCGACAAAGCCATTAAGAATGAATCGAGTCGGTCCAACGATTAGCATGAAAGTTAAAATAACAAAAAGCAACAGCATATTGACTTTGCTTAGAAATTTAATTCCTCGTTCAATTCCAGTTACTGCAGATGTTATAAATAATGCTGTAATTACTGCGATGATAACGACAGTTGTCGTGTTACCCGTGGGTAGGCCATAGGCATAATTTAACCCAGTGCCGATCTGCATGGCACCTAAGCCTAAAGATGTAGCCATCCCAAATATTGTTGCAAATACGGCCAAGATATCAACTAACTTGCCAATCCATCCCTTAATTCCCTGTTCTCCAAGCAATGGATAAAGGGTGGAGCTCACTAAAGCTGGTAAGCCTTTGCGGAACTGGAAGTAGGCCATCGACAAGCCTATAACAGCAAAAACGCTCCAAGGATGCAGTCCCCAATGAAAAAAAGTATAACGCATTGCAATCTGAGCTGATTCAATAGTAGAAGGTTGACCAAAAGGAGGAGACGCATAGTGCGTCATCGGTTCAGCTACACCCCAGAAGATAAGTCCAATTCCCATACCAGCTGCAAAGAGCATGGAAAACCAGCTCAAAGTACTGTATTCAGGCTTCTCACAATCTTTGCCCAAGATAATATTCCCATATTTACTTAGGGCAATAAATAGAGCAAATAACAGAAAGAAAGTCACGCCAATTAAGTAACTCCAGCCACAATTCTCCGTAATGAATTGCTGTACTGCGTTGAATGTGTCACCAGCCTCTTTAGGCTGACATAGGGTCCAGAGAACAAACAGAACCATAATGGCCGCCGAAAATGAGAAGATGGCAGGATCAATTTTGCCAATAAAACTCTTTTTATTACTCATTCTTCCTCCTCCCAAAACGGGAAATATAACCCCCCTTACTTCTCATCTTAACATCTTTTTTTTATTCTAGGTTGCCACAACAATGCTCGTTTTGCTACATTTATGCCATTTTTGAAAATTCTAACTACTTTAATTAATAGTTATTTAATAGTGTCATTTCAACCTTAATAATTAAACTAATATAACCCATTATTTAAAATGGTTAAAAAAACCATTAAGTTCCAATTACCATTAACGAAATTCACTGGAAATTATTAATGGGTTAAGTCTATAATCATAAAAGGAACTTATTTCTAAGCTGTATCTATTAGTTAATTGGGCGCCGATCATGGCACCTAACTCTGGAAAGTGAGTATCGACATAGTAAGGTGAGGAGAGGATCTTATGGACCATCCACCAAAGAGCCTATTTCAACTGATCGAAGAAGATAAGCTGGTTCGAATCATCGAAACTTTCACTAAGGCCACAGACATCACTATTGATATTAATGATGCTCTTGGTTTTCCTGTAGTAAAGCATGATTACTTTTATGGCTTTTGCCGCAGTATCCGCTCCAAAGATGCCGGTCTAAAGCGATGCATTAATTCCAATGCTACTCTGGGTTTCAATACCGTAGAGCAGGGCAATTCATGTATGGGCAAATGCCATGCTGGTGTCATGCTAATGTCGGTGCCAATCATCGTGGATGATCAGTTTTATGGCTCCATTACATGCGGTCAGATGCACCTCGAAAAACCACAAGCTCCAGAGATTGAGGATATGCTTCACGTTACTGCGGACTTGGGCCTGGACCCTGAATCCTTGACCCAAACTTTTCAGGAAATCCAAGTTATAAGCATGGAAAAATGCCAAGCTGCAGGTGGACTTATACAATTTGTGGTAAGTTATATAGTCGAACTAATCTATCGAGCTAAGATGCAAGAAGGGTTAAGTAAAGAGAAATTAAAGGCAGCCGAAGATGCCCGAATTATTGTAGAGCTTGAACACACATTGCATAAGGCAGAATTGAAAAACCTGCAGGCCCAAATCAAACCTCACTTCTTATTCAACACTCTAAATACTATCATCAGTTTGGTAACTCTCGGTGAAAACACCAAAGGATTAAATACTCTTTTCGCCCTGTCCAATTTACTAAGACATAATATAGATCAACCTGAAGAACTGGTTTCCTTGCTGGAAGAACTTCATTATGTCGAAAGCTATCTTCTTATTCAAAAAAACAGGTTTGGAGAGCGGCTAGAAGTAACCATAGATATTCCAATTGACCTCCAAGATATCCAAATCCCTTTCTTAAGTTTGCAGCCGCTGGTGGAGAATGCCTGCATCCACGGATTGGAACCTAAAGAGGGTATTGGTCACCTCTGGATTGTGGGTAAAAAGGTGAGGGGCCATGTGGAAATCTCTGTGATAGATGATGGAGTGGGCATGCCTGAACATTATGCTCCTATCGACTTAAACCAAGATCATCAGTGTGTCCCAGGGATTGGTCTGCGCAATGTTCATAGGCGCTTGCAACTTCAATTTGGCAAAGAATTCGGTGTCAGGCTGTTTCCTAAACAAGCGCTTACTACCGTAATTCTCTTAATTCCAAATCATAAAGTGTAAACTCCGAAATAGGTTTCTTCTCATCCTCACAACACATTGCCATCGATTACGATTATGGGTGTTCTTGACTCGAACATCCTCGTTCGAATCAGGCGGTTCCTCTAACCTCAAACGTCTTTTTATGTCCTGACCAACTTAAAGAGAGCATAAAAAGGACAGGCTGCCGCCTGTCCTTTACTGTCTGAAGAAAGTATGTTTAGGTTAAAAACTTGCAGGTACTTCAGTTACTTCCCCTAACGGTGTGTACTCCTGATTGAGAGCCTCTGCAACGGCTTTATAGGTGAGTTTACCATGGATAACGTTGACACCGCGGGCCAGTGCCAGATCGGTTCTGATTGCTTCAGCATAGCCCAATCCAGCTAGCTTCAGCGCGTATGGCAAAGTGGCATTGGTCAAGGCGAAGGTAGAAGTTCGAGCTACTGCTCCAGGCATGTTTGCTACACTATAGTGTATGACACCAAACTTTTCATAGGTTGGCTCTGCATGAGTGGTCACATGATCGATTGTTTCTACGCTGCCACCTTGGTCAATTGCCACGTCTACAATCACCGAACCTGGTTTCATAGCTTTAACCATTTCCTCAGTAACAAGCTTAGGAGCTTTTGCACCTGGGATCAGAACTGCTCCAACCAGTAAATCGGCCTTCTCGGCAGCCTGCATAATATTATAATTGTTAGACATTAATGTTTTGATTCGTGAGCCAAAGATATCATCCAGATAGCGAAGACGAGCAGTACTTACATCCAGAATAGTAACCTCTGCTCCCATACCGATTGCCATTTTTGCCGCATTAATACCAACAATACCACCACCGACGATGGTAACTTTCGCAGGAGAAACTCCGGGAACCCCTCCTAAGAGAATCCCCTTTCCGCCATGTTGCTTTTCCAAGAACTGAGCACCAATCTGAACCGACATACGTCCGGCGACTTCACTCATGGGTATGAGCAAAGGCAGACTGCCGTCAGCAGGCTGAACAGTTTCGTAAGCAATACCTACAACATTTTTCTTGAGTAACGCTGCGGTCAATGTAGGCTCGGGAGCCAGGTGAAGGTAGGTAAATAAAAGTTGACCGTCTTTAAACAGATTATATTCTGATGGCAGAGGCTCTTTAACTTTCATAATCATCTCTGCGCTCGTATAAACATCCTCCGGAGCAGCCAAAATTTCTGCTCCTGCGGCAATGTATTCCTGATTACTGATTCCACTGCCTACACCAGCGTTATTTTCAATAACGACTTGGTGACCGGCTTTACAAAATGCCACTACGCCTGCGGGGGTAAGCGCAACTCGGTTTTCGTTATTCTTAATTTCTTTCGGTACACCGATAATCATCCAAATTACTCTCCTCTCAGTTGGGGATTTTTAATAGCATTATCATCTCACACATACAAGTCTTTAAACCATACAAAATCTTGTGTAATAGACTCAATATATTGTCAGATAACTCGCTTTAAAATTATGTCTTTGGAAATTAGTACTCAGGTCATTTCTTTTCTTGTTCTTTTAAGGCGGCCAATTCTTCTGAATATGATCTTTCAGCGATCTTATGCCAAAGTTCAGCGCCTTTAATACCACATCTCTCTGGAACAAAAATCGGATCTAAGCCTAACTTCATCTGTGCTTCGTAGTCTTTTAAAGTAGCAAGACCGGGTTTTGTCAACAGTATGATGACGATAACATTGAACCAGGCCATGGCACCAACACCTGCGGAACCAAAATTCCAAACAACGTCAGCCGACATAATTGTACTGATGAAAACCATAAAAACGATCCCAACCCTTGAAGCTGTGATAGCCATTTTGTAACCGTTGCCGTTACTGTTGTTTCTAAAGAGATAACCAACATTAGAATCTGTGTAAAAAGCATAAGCCAAAACAGTTGTAAAGGTAAAGAAACCCAAGGCAATGGCTACGAAGCCGCCGCCAACCCCTGGAATAAATGTATTAACAGCTGATTGCGTAAAGTTCCCTGAAGCCACCCCCGGAAGAAATTCTGAAATGAATCCGCCGGCTGGATTAGCAACATTAAATGCATTTGTTGAAAGTATCATGATGGCTGTCGCAGTACATACAAACAAAGTGTCAACATAAACTGAGAAAGCTTGAACAAGGCCTTGTTTTGCAGGATGTGATACTTCGGCAGCACCTGCAGCCTGAGCGCCTGTACCTTGACCCGCTTCATTAGAGAAAATGCCCCTCTTAACACCCCAGCTAATTGCTAATCCGAATACCGCACCATAGACTGAGTTCATGTTAAATGCAGAACTGAAGATTAGGCCGAAAACATATGGGATCTTAGAAAAGTTAGCAATCAACATAATTAATGCCAGAGCCACGTAAGCGATGGCCATGAATGGAACGATCATTCCAGCTACTTTAGCGATTCTCTTGCCGCCGCCAAATATGATAAATCCAAGTAACCCTGAATATAGAACAGCAATAAATATTGGGTCTATACCGAAAGAAGCTTTTGCCGCAATAGCAAAGGAATTGGATTGAATCCCTGGAAGCAGGATGCCGCAAGATACCAAGGTAAGAATTGCAAAGGCAGCTCCTAAGCGCCTACTGCCTAAACCTTTTTCAATGTAGTAAGCGGGACCGCCGCGATACTCACCATGAATCTCTTGTTTCCACACCTGCGCTAACGCAGCTTCAATATAAGCTGAGCCCGCACCAAGGAAGGCTATCGCCCACATCCAGAAAACCGCACCAGGACCCCCGAAGAAGATAGCACTTGCAACACCTGTAATGTTACCGGTACCTACACGTCCGCCCAGAGCCATTGCAAAACCCTGGAAGGACGAAACACCGTTTATGGAACTTTTACCCCTAAAAAGCAGTCTAACCATGTCCTTGACCAAGCGCACCTGTGGAAATTTCATAAGCACTGAGAAATAAATACCGGCTGCCAAGCATAGGTAAATCATGACTTTACCCCAGAAGAAGTTATCTACACTGGTTGACAAAGCTAGTAAATCCATTAAGCAACCTCCTGTAGTTTTTTATTAATATGCTGTCATGTATAGCCAAACGGCCGTTTTGATTACACAAAACCAGCATAAACTAAAACATAAATTCAGATTGGCTTTTGCAATTTCATTCCATTCCTAGCTGGGTTACGTTATAATAAATTGGAACCACCTCTAATCAACTTAATTATCTCATAATTCAGAAATTTTGCTATTTAAATCCATGCTCAATCATCTGATAATATTGTCCTATAATTTAGTAAGCCTTATCAGAATATTGCACTTGAGTACAAATATTTTATACTGAACTCCATAAGTAAGTGGGCATGAGTATCCTTCAACTCATCGTTATTAACTGATTTTGAGGATGGTAATAGCATGTATAAAGTATTACTGGTTGATGATGAGGAATTAGAGCGCAAGATTTTATGGTTAACCTTACAAAACTCCAACCTTCCTATCACAATATTAGGAGAAGCTGGCAACGGACGAGAAGCCTTAGAAAAGGTCCATCTCACACGCCCTGATTTGATTATCATGGATATTAAAATGCCTGGAATTGATGGTATAGAAGCAACCCGACAAATTAAGGCACTTTACCCTGCCACAGAAGTCATTATTTTAACAGCCTACGGTAAATTCTCTTATTCTCAACAGGCTATAAGAGCTCAAGCCACAGATTATTTACTCAAACCAATTCAACCACACCAACTAATTGAGGCTGTAAAACTTGCTTTAGAGAGGCTTTCCCACAAAAAGTTTCAATCCTGCCCTGTCATGGATTTGACAATCCTAGAAGAGCAACTAAAGACAAGAAATCTTAAGGAGAGCAAACGTCAATTGACGTTACTTCTTGAACTTCTTGCAACTTCAAATCCTATTCCACTAGCCCCTCTTCTAAATTCTTTCGCCTTACGAATCATGGTCATCGTAACACAATCAGTCTTTTCTGCGGGTGCTGATCCCGCCAAGGTAACTTCATTTGAAAATGACCTTGCTCAAGATTTGCGCCATGTCTCGTCCCTTGAAGACCTGAAATCTTGGGGAGAAACAATGTTGGAAAAATGTATCGGTTTATTAAGCTTAAATCAACAGTTTGATCAAGGCCAGCTCTTAGTGCGCAAAGCTATGGACTATGTAGAATTAAACTATGCTAATAATATTTCACTAAATATGGTGGCAGCATATGTCCACGTCAGTCCAGCATATCTAAGTCGGATCTTTAATAAGAAAACAGGCGGAAGTTTAACAGACTATCTGGCCCAAATACGGCTCAAAAAGGCCAAACAACAATTGCGCCTGACAGTTGCAACCATTGACCAAATTGCCGCCGCTAACGGTTTTAATTCCAGCAGTTATTTTTCCACTATTTTTAAGAAAAACGAAGGTGTTACTCCGTCCGAGTACCGAGCGAATCATACGATTTAATAATAGGGATCAGCTTAGCATAAATAAATAGGGACTTAACACTAATTAAAGCGTTAAGTCCCTATTATTACTTTCATCAACTGCTTAAATATTTAGTCTGGCAACTTAGAAAGGGCTTTTTTGTTGCAGACAATTACTAAAATATCTCTTTCCTCAACTACTTCATTTGCGCCTGGGGCAATGACAATCTCCTCTCGGCCTTTTTTAATCGCCACCACATTAATTTTATAAACCGCCCGCAAATTTAGTTTCCCTATTGATTTATTGACGAACTGGGCAGGAGCAATTATTTCGAAAATGCTGTAGTCTAAGGACAATTCTATGAAATCCATAACATTGGTTCTAATTAGATTGTTGGCCAGGCGAATCCCCATATCTTGTTCTGGATAAACAATTTTATCTGCCCCAATTTTCTCTAATACCTTTCCATGTTGGACCGACTGGGCCTTAGCGACAACATAGGGGATTCCCATTTCTTTGAGCATCAAGGTGATTAATATATTGGCTTCAAGATCATCTCCGATTGCTACAATCGCCACATCTACATTCCGCACCCCTAATCCTCGGAGCGTCTCTTCCTCACGTGCATCAGCCTGCACTGCTTGGGTCACATCCTGCATGATGGCCTGAACAGCATGTTCGTTTTTATCTAAGGCAAGGACTTCGTGACCTAAGGCAGTGAGGGTCTTGGCGACACTCGTTCCGAATCGTCCTAAGCCAATTACTACAAATTGTTTGCGCACTTATTTCTCCTCCTAACCAATTAATATTCGTTCATCCGGATACTTAACGTGGGCTGCTTGTTTATCTCTTTTCTGGGAAAGTACAAACGCCAAGGTTAGCGGTCCCAACCGCCCTATAAACATCGTTAAAATAATCGCCATTTTACCAACCTCGGAAAGAGTCGGCGTGATTCCTAAAGAAAGGCCCACTGTACCAAAGGCAGATGTTACTTCGAAAAGAACGGTCATTAAATCTGAGTTTTCAGTGTGTGAAAGAATCGATAATATTAAGAAAATCAAAAATGCGGCTGAAGTCGTAACTGCCCAAGCTTTTCGAATAACATCCTTAGGTAAAGTCCGTCCCTCTAAAACAACATGAGGATCACTGCGATAGGTACTTAAGACAGATAAAATGATGGATATAAACGTTGTTGTTTTAATTCCTCCGCCCGTTCCTCCAGGAGAGGCTCCAATAAACATGAGCACAATCATTGAGAGTAACGTTGTGTCATACATACCCGCCAGATTGATGGTGTTAAATCCTGCTGTCCGAGGAGAAACCGATTGAAAGAAGGCCGCCAGAACCTTTGTCCCTAAAGGGAGTGGCCCTAAGGTCTTTGGATTAGTAAATTCCATGATGAAAATAAATACTGCCCCTAAAAGAATAAGGACTCCGGAAACCTGAAGGACAATTTTTGTATGAAGTCTAAACTTTTTCCGGTGTGCCAATAGTTCTGCCATAACAATAAAGCCCAATCCTCCGCAAATAATTAAAAGCATGATCGTAATATTAACGATGGGATCCCCGACGTAAGCAGTAAGACTAGAATAATTACCCATAAGATCAAAACCCGCGTTATTAAACGCTGAAATGGAATGAAAGACACCATAATAAAGCGCTTTACTCCAACCAAAATCAGGATACCAGCGTAAGGTTAGAATGAGGGCACCAATCGCTTCTATAGCAAAGGAAATCTGCAGGACATGCTTAGTCAATCGAACGATCCCCTCGACTGAAACTTGGTTTAGCGCCTCTTGCAACAACAATCGTTCCTTAAGGGTGATTTTTTTCCCTAGAATCATGGCAAACAGAGTAGCAAAGGTCATAAAACCGAGTCCACCTACTTGAATCAACAAAAGAATGACCCCTTGCCCAAAGAGCGTGAATGTCGTCGCTGTATCCACAACCACTAAACCTGTAACACAAACCGCCGAGGTTGCTGTAAAGACAGCATTCAAAAAAGGTAAGCCCAATCCATCCTGAGTGGCTTGAGGCAAGGTCAGCAATAACGCCCCAAACATAATAAGAACAGCAAATCCCGAAACTAATACTCGAGATGGTGACATGATTTTTCCTAAAGCGTTCAATCCCTTTTCCCTCCAAGTGAGTCTGCATTACAACAATCGATATCCTACCCCGGGTTCGGTAATAATATGCCGTGGGCGGGATGGGTCACGTTCCAGCTTTCGCCTTATTTGTCCAATATAAACCCGCAAATACTGTACTTCCTTCTCATAGGACGGCCCCCATACTGTGCGAAGTAAATAACTGTGAGTGATAACTTTTCCGGCATTAATCGCTAGATTTTTCACGATTTCATATTCCGTTAAAGTAAGCTTAATCTCTTGATCATCCCTTGAAACCCGCCGATGTACTAAATCAAGGGTTAAGTCTTCAAAATGCAAAATAGGCTGCTCCTCTACACCAATAGTATGGCGCATTGCCGCTCGGATTCTTGCTAACAATTCACCCATGCCAAAGGGTTTCGTCACATAGTCATCCGCTCCCCAGTCTAAGGCCGTAATTTTATCACCCTCTTGTTCCTTGACCGAAAGAATGATAATTGGCACTTTAGTCCATTCTCGCAACTGACGCACGACGTCTAACCCATCAATATCCGGTAACCCTATATCAAGGATTACTAAGTCCGGGCTGAACATTGCGACTGCATCAAGACCTTCTCTACCCGTCTTAGCGTCTTTTACAACATATCCGTGACTGGTTAAGGCCACCCGCAAAAATCGCCGGATCTGTGTATCATCATCAACAATCAAAATTCTTTGACCTTTATTTTCCATCTTGCTCTCCTTTATTCATCTCAGGAACAACACCGAGAAATTGGTCAGTTATTGGTAAGGTGAATGTAATTGTCACGCCACCCAGTTTATTGTTTTCGGCCCAAATCTCACCGCCATGAGCTTCAATAAGTCCTTTACAAATTGCCAACCCGAGCCCCGTTCCACTCACTTGCAGAGGGGAACTAAGTCGATAAAACTTATCAAAGACCTTGCTTAAATCCGCTTCAGGAATGCTATGGCCCCGATTAGCGACTACAATCTCTAACTGCTTTCCTTGTTGCCGAATCGCTATCATTATTTTGCTAGCGGCTTCGGAGTACTTAAGTGCATTATCCAGCAGGTTGATCAACACTTGCTCTATCAAAATCCCATCTGCTTGCACCAAAGGTAAGCCTTCCTGGATATCAATGTCTAAAGGCCGTCGAGTTAAGGCGTCTCCAAGCCTATTAATCGCCACTCCAATGATATCTTGAAGATCGCACCATTCTTTATTTAATCGAAGCATACCACTTTCCAGCCGTGCCATATCTAATAAGTTACTAATAAATCGATTCATTCGCTCTGCCCCATGCAGAATTGTTTTCAGCAACTCCTTGCGGACCTCAGGACTATAGACGACATTTCGATCTTCTAGAAGTCCGGTGACGGCCCCAATAATGGAGGCGAGAGGTGTCCGTAAATCATGAGAAATTGAATTAAAAAGGGCCGTGCGTAAACGTTCAGACTCTACTAAGGAAAGGGACTCTCTGGCTTGTTCCGCTAATTTAACTCGATTGATAGCCATGGCAGCTAATCCCGTAAAGGCTTCTAATAAGCGGATTCGCTCAGGGTCAAAATGTTCTTTACGTTCATTGCTATAAATCCCAAGAACTCCTTGGGTTCCCTGTTCTGTACTCAGTGGCAAATACAGGGCCTTAGCAGTGCCGAAGGTCTCCGTTCCTATGCCCGCTTTTTGTCCCCTTTCATAGACCCAGGCGGCAACTGAAAGTTCACTGTTATCTAAGAAACTCTTAAGTCCAGAGTCTTTTCTCAGCACCAATTGAGCCTTTTCATTAGGTAAAAGCAACATGACTTGCCCCTCCAAGGTTTTGGAGATATTACTAACAATACAATCTAACACTGCATCCAGGTTATCGACTGCTGCGATATCTCGACTTAGAGAATATAGTGCTGAAATGCTGCTCTCGCGCTGCCGTGAATAATTCACTTGTTTTCTCAACCGATCTGATAGAGTTCCGGTAATAAAACCAACTAACATAAAAATAGCAAAGCTGATTAAATACCGGAGATCAGCAACCGTAAATTTAAATATGGGAGGAACAAAAAAAAGATCAAAGGCAATCGTTCCTATTAACCCAGTGGCGATAGCGGGAAGAGTTCCCCAGCGGGCCGCACTAATTAGAATAGGGAGTATATAGGCTAAAGAAATATTAACCAGTCCTAAAAATGGACTTACTAAGCTAAAAAATAGCGTCATTACCATCACCATCAAGCTAGAAACCAGATAAGGAAGGATTTTTGGAGAAGCCCATCGTTGGGTATTAGTTCCTGCTTCTTCCCCATTCTTCACTTCCTGAACTTGAGCTGGTCCTGTCTCTTGTTGGCTTCCAGGGATAACATGAATACTAATACCCTGACTTTGCCGAATCACTTTGTCCACGACCGACCCATTAATTATCTCCCAAAAACGCGTATGCTCAGGTTTTCCAATAATAATCTGTGAAACATTGTGTTTTCTAGCTGTCTCTAAGATAGCTTCTGCGACACTGTCTCCAGTCATTCCAATAATTTCTGCTCCCAGTTCCTCTGCCAAGCGAAGATTTTTAGCCATTGAATCTTTCTCAGCCTCACTGCCGGGAAACCGTCGCAGAGTTTCCACGTGCACAGCAAATAATTCTCCTTGTACCTTCTCTGTCATTCTTTTTGCAATCCGAATCACCTGAGCTGAGAAGGGGCTGGCACTTATACAAACCAAAATCTTTTCTCCCGTTGGCCATGGTCCATTAATTCCATGGACTCGCCTATAGGATTCTAGCTGGCGATCCACTCGTTGAGCTGTATAGCGAAGGGCTAACTCCCTCAGAGCGTTGATATTACCAGGACGAAAGAAGTTTTTGAAACCTTCTGTTTCTCGGTCGGGAACATGCACCTTGCCATCTTTTAACCTTTGAATTAACTCCTCGGGCGGGATATCAATCAGCTGAATTTGGGACGCCGTTTCTAGGACTTGGTCGGGAACTGTCTCCCGCACAGTAACTCCAGTAATTTGGGTTACTATATCGTTGAGTGTCTCTAAGTCCTGAATATTCAAGGTCGCGTAAACGTTGATCCCCGCTGACAATAATTCTTTGACATCCATGTATCGTTTTCTGTGCCGCGATCCTTCTACATTAGAGTGGGCAAGTTCATCAATCAAGACAAGTTGAGGACTACGTGTCAAGACTGCATCCAAATCCATTTCTCGAAGAATCTTACCCCTATGGTCTTGAGATCTCCAGGGAATGACGGTTAAACCTTTGAGCATCCCCTCGGTATCCCCTCTGCCATGAGTTTCTACTAAACCCACAACCACATCTATACCTTCCGACAATCTGCCTAAGGCCGCTTCTAGCATCGCATAAGTTTTCCCGACCCCTGACGCAGCACCTAAGAAAATCGTTAGTTTTCCCTTTGCCATTACATCACCCTTAATTTATTCGTACATCTCTATTGTCTAACAAACCCAATCTTTAATACTGAATATAAGCCTTATTATAAATCTATTATCCATATAAAAGTCATAAAGAATTAAGAAAGGACCATAAAGAAAATATAAATATTTATATCCCATTCCGGGTAATGCGTATTGACGATGCAAGACAGGCCACGTTCCCTGACCAGCCTCCTGATAAGGTTGATAATCATAAAACTGATTCCTAAAGTCCAGAGGTGACTCCGGTTCATCGAGAACCAGCACCTTAGGGTCACTCGCTAGCGCCCTGGCAGTGAACTCGTTCAACTAAAGTTGAACATCGAGACTTCGGTGACGATAGTCTCCGGTGGAGATTATCGCCGAAAGCGCACGGCCCGTAACGAATACAATTGCCCTGAGGGTAGACTTACTCAGAAGGAGCAGATCCACATACGAGTACTTTCGCGACGAAGGGTGGAGTCTACCCCCACCGAAGCAGAGTACGGGGTCCTACTCCCACTTGCCACTCCATGCAAAAAGCCTCTCAACCGATTGGTCAAGAAGCTTAAAATACTGATCAAAATTTGCTCACCACCACTAATACCTCATCTTGCAAAGACTCACTAACAAACCAAGGTTTGTTCTACCGCGCCCATCACAATTGCCTTAGGCACTACCACCTGCATACCCCGGGAAGTATGATCAGTCTGAATGTTATTTCCGTATATTGCACAAAGGTTAAAATCTGTTAAAACCTCAAGCGTTGGCCCTTGGCAAACTAGACGCCCCTGTTGCATTAGAACAATTTCATCACAGTAATAAACAGCTAGATTCGGGTCATGTAAAGTGATAAGCATAGTGATGCCATGTTGCTTAGCTAATTGTCGCATTAGACTCATCATGTGATGTTGATTAGAAAAATCCAGATGAGAGTTGGGTTCATCTAAAAGCATATAAGGTGTATCCTGAAAAAGAGCCCTTGCCAATAGTACCAATTGCTGTTCTCCACCAGAAATGCCATTATAATCGTGATCCAGTAAATGTTCTATCCCGATTTGTTTAAAAACCCCTTTGGCCCGTTGCCTTGCTGCTTCCCCAGGCGCAGACCAAAGATTCAAACGAGCCGCCTCTCCCATCAATACCACCTCTAGACAAGGATAATTAAAAGGAGCACTAGTGCTCTGAGGCACAACACTAACCATTCGGGCAATCTCCACCCTTGAAAGGCGCGCTATATCCTGTCCCCGGAGATACACCTGCCCTTGGGTAGGTGTGATTAGCGCATTTAGGCAGCGCAGCAAGGTGGTTTTTCCCGATCCGTTTCTACCCAATAAGGCGCATATCTTGCCTTCCTCTATACGCATGCTGACGTCTCGCAAAATGGGCTTCAAGGCATAACCAGCTTCTAAATTTCGGACTTCAATACTCATTTTCCAAGCCATTCCTTTCTTTGGCGCAAGACCAGATATCCCAAGAACGGCGCTCCCAAAAGTGATGTTACAATGCTGATGGGTATCTCCGAACTAAACAGAGAGCGGGCAAGTGTATCCATCAAAAGCATCAGTGAAGCGCCTAGTAAAGCCGAAGTAAAGATCAGACGCCGATGTTCTGAACCGACCAAAGATCGGGCGATGTGGGGCACGACCAAGCCGATCCACCCAACGACTCCACAGGCAGAGACGGAAATGGCTACCATTAAGGTGGTAATGGCTATATAAATAATCCGCCATTTAACCACGTCCACACCTAAGGAAAGTGCCTGTTCATCGTCCTGGGACATGATATTCAAACGCCAACTAAAGGCAGCTATCAAAGCAGTGCCAATCATGGTGACTAGGAAAACGCTCCATACTGAGTCCCAGGTTGCCGTCTGAAAACTTCCCATGAGCCAAAAGACGATTTGCGCTAGCATGTCGTAAGTATTCGTTAAATATTTCAGAATAGAAACCCCCGCTTGGAAAACTGCCGAGACGATGATACCGCCTAAGATCAAAACTGCAGTAGAACGATCACGGCTTTTAACCGCTAGTACGTGTACGCAAAATACCGCTGCCACCCCAAACAGAAAGGACGAAAATTTTACAGCAAGGCTTAAAGGAGGAAAAAACATCAAAGCTAACACCGCCCCGAAACTCGCTCCAGCTGTTACTCCCAGAAGATCTGGCGAGGCCAAGGGATTGCGGAAAAGCGCCTGAAACACTGCCCCAGAAACTGCCAGGGCGCTTCCCACTGTGAAAGCTAGGACGATCCGTGGCAAGCGGATTTGCCAAAACACACTTTGCGCTTCGGGGGATGGAGGAACCATCCCCCCTCCTAACCCTATCTTGATCAATAGTATCTGCACCATCTCCAATGGAGAAATAGCATAACGCCCTGCACAAATTGCTATTAAGATGCATACTACCGGAAAAGTCAGTGTCAGGAGTAAAGCTTTTTTTTTCATAAATATTTGCTCCTTGTCAAGCGTTCCGGCACTACTCAGTATACCTGTCAAATCACCAACTAGAGTTTTCCTCCCAAGTCCGTATAGGTGTTGCCCATATAATTCTTGTAATAGTCATCAGTGAACTCCTTAAGATCAATGTTCGTAAACTTATCCCCATGCATGGTGCTAGCCAGCCACTGGATTCCCAAGACGCTTTGAGGAGCGGGAAAATCCCACCAACCGAGGTTAGATGGAAATATATAAACTTTTTTATTTTTGATAGCACTTACAGACGCCAAAGCAGGATTATTCAACACATCATTTACGCCGTAAATCCCTTTGGTCGAGCCCAGAAAAATATAATCGGGATTCCATTTTACCAGTTGTTCGGGAGATATTTCCGCCCAAAGGCCCACGGCATCTTTGGCTACATTAACGCCCCCCGCAGTCTCAATCATGCTGTTGGCCGCCATATCCTTGGTTGCAGCAGTATAAATGCTCTTAGGCCCAGCCATCAGCACCTTGGGTTTCTGGTCAGCAGGTAAATCTTTTAAACGATCCTTAATATTACTAACAGTATTTTGGCAATAGCTTACATACGCTTCAGCCTGTTGATCAGCACCTAGGATTTTGCCCATCAATTTAACCGCTTGATAGCTTTCATCCAGGGTTTCTCCTTTTAATGCTACAACTTTGGCACCAGCATTGGTAAACTGCTTTATTAAAGCTTGATCAAAATCAGCGTAGACAAAGAGCAACTGAGTCTTTAAAGCAAGTACTTCCTCCACCGAACCATCATTTTTGAACGCAGGCAGCGCTGCATATTTGGGATCAAGCTTCGACTTGCCTTTGCCCGTCTCGCCCATTAGCCCCTGATGTACCATCTTATCTTGCTTCCCTAGGGCATACACCAAATGCCCCATGTACTTTGATGTAGCGATGCGCTGCAGATTTTCAGGTATTTCCACCTGCCGCCCCAGCATATCGGTGATGACCAATTTTTCTTTCTGGGGCACCTGTGAATTTTCCACTACAGGCTTGGACCCTTGACTACATCCCGTTAACACTAACGACAATATTAGAATCGATAGCAAAACATATCTTTTCATCCAAATTCCTCCTTTTGTTATTCTATTTCTTCCATAGCTACCTCGAAAATCTCGTAGTCTGGCAACCCCCAAAACGCTTTTAGATCTAACTCTCGAACGCCTGAAATAGATAACCGCCGATTTCCTTTAATCCAGATACTATGTTTAATAAAAGATGAACAAAACTCGAATCTTGCAGGATTTGCAAGTCTTGCCCTACAAATCCCTTGAATAGCATCGGCCAAGCAGGTAGAACCGTAGACTTGAACCTGCACATCTGGAGATTTTATATATCCCAGCAGTTTATCCGCAATTAGCGCCATCCGAACGGCAAGCAATAGATCCGGGCATGTTTCGCCGTGATGGGTCAGCGCTTGTTTAAGCAAGGTCTTCTGAAGAGCGTTTGCACTAAGAGGGGATATTTGTGGTGTTCGCGGTGAAAATACTGTATCATGCTCGAAGTAAGGTTTAATATCAATAACAAGCGTCCCATCAATCGCATCCATATCAGCCACATATAGGGTATACTCCTGAATCCGATCCAACTTAACCAAGGTTAGAGCTACAGGATTAGGGCGAGACGGTGAGCGTAAAGCGAACACTCCGAATCTATGAGACAAAGGATTGACTTTAGATGGTACTGCGGTAGTGACGTCGCGAGGCGCTTGATGAAACCAAGTCAAAATCCATAAGTGAGAGTATTCTTCGATTCTCTCCAGTGCTCCGACATATGGTGAAAATACCCTTATCCCTGCCTGGATTCCATTTGTGGGCATGTCATCACGATTTGTTATCGATGATTCTACTATCCCGATGGGATTAAGTGTAATAGAGTTTTCCACTAAGTACACTCTCCTCTTCAAGCCCTATTATTTAGTAGGCTTAATTTGTGCTAGTAAAGGTTTAGCTTCCTTCGTCTGAAAGAATGATCAGACCGTGACAGCAGTCCTTGAATTTGTAGTATCCTTCTCTTCCGAGCTTGATATTTTGACCATACTACAGCCATGCTGAAATATCGCCATTCCACCTCCACCCTGCCGAACAAAATTCCACACCTTGGAATCAGTAATCACAGAACCAGCTAAAGTGGAAATACCAAATGCGAAAAGCCGAGGAGTTAACGGCGTGCTTGGCCCCACTAGAATCACAGTGCTATTTTTGGAAAGCTCCAAGAGGCGAGGAAGGGTCTTGTTAATCAGCGTAGTCCCCGTGATTAGGACATAATCTTGAAGTGGCAGTAGGTATTCGCAGGCTGGATCTGGAAAGTCTTTATGACCTGGTCGCCGTTCCAAGATAGACAATTCACATATCTCACTCAAGGACTCCAGATCGGGAAAGTGTCCGATCACTGCGACCTTCTTACTAAGGAATAGATGGCGATAATATTCAAAGGCGTTGGATCGTGGATGGCTACTCACAGAACGACCTGTCAGCTGTTTGACCCTTTCTTCAGTATTCAGTGCAGAATTTATTGCGGCAAGAGCTAAGGCCGCCTCGAAGTTGTTCCACGATTTAATATACTGCGCCAGTTCTTGAACACCCATACCTACAATATTACCTGCCATATTGATTGAGCCATGCCCTTCCAAAGGAGTCATAGCAATACCTGTGGCCTTTGATTTTACCAAAATCCAATTAAGCCCCATACAACAATCGCTCACTTTCAAGTCTTTGGGAACTGCATCAATAAGTTCATCATAAATCTCCCACATAAGTATTTATCTCCTTTCAGATATCTTGGTAATAAGGTTTATTTACACATGCTTTGCAAAACGTCTTGCTATCTACAGTTACTTCCCGACGATCTAAAACTATCTCACCACATTTTTCACATACCACATTATGTATTGGCTTTCCCGGCAAATCTTCCGGGAGGATACTGATAAACACTTTCTTCCACATAAACAATTCTTCATCCTTAAAACTCTGCATAAAAACTACAGGGTCTTCACCTGGTTGAGGATAAGCTACAATCTTTGGCGATACCCTTATAGCTTCATTCGCTGCCACGTTAACAAAGGTTGCTGCCATTTTCCCATAATCGACGACCTTTAATCTCCTTCGACCAAGAGTACATCCCGTTACAACACTCACGGCATCCGTCGCGCACCGATCCATTTCTACATACACAATTGAGTCACGAAAACTTAAGGGATCATCTATACCCAAAATTTGCATGCCGAGGCGTGCCATCCTCACCCCCAGTACCATACCCATACAGAGGTGACCATGATAAGCAACAGCTGCTTGGAGATCCTCATCCAAAGAACGCATTCTTTTTTCTCCTTTCAGAATGTCCTTTTTATTTAAATTTTTTCCATCGTCACGCCAATGTCGGAAGGTTTTCCAAAATACATCGAAGTGGTCACAATTGCATCGATGCCTGTCTGAGCGTATTCTTCGATATTGTCTCCATTGATTCCACCCGCTCCAAGTAGGGTAATATTCGGGTTAAGCCGTCTTATTTGATCAACCATGATTCTTAAATCATTGGCAGGAATCTTATCAAATTGTAATCCGTCAACACCTGATTCGATTAAAAGCCGTGCATCTTCAAGCGTTTCCACCTCTACGATAACCTTCTTTTCACAAGCATTTCCTTTAATTTCTTTCATTACCAGGGCCAGCTTATGAATATCGCCAAAGAAATTAACATGTTGTTTGAAGATTAAGATAGTTTCAGATAAGCCTAATCGGTGAGGAAAAGCCCCACCCGCAATAATAGACTTAATGGCAAGCTCCTTGGTTCCCGGAAAGGATTTCCTTGTAGCAACAACAGTAATCTGTGGATTAAGAAATTTAGCCTTATCCACCATCCTTTTCGTTCTTGTTGCAATACCTGAGCTGTATTCAATTATATTCATCGCCATTTTCCAAGCCATATGAAGACTTGATGCTAACCCTTCCGCTTCAATAAATATATCTCCTTTGTTAACAACCGAACCCGACGGCAACCATCGAATCGGCGTAATTCCAAACTTTGCAAAGATCCTTAAAACTTCCTCTACCCCTGATAAAACCGTATATTCTCTCGCAGCAAAACTTATCTTCCCCTTGAATCCACCTATACCAAGGGTCAGTGTTGTTAAATCAATATACGGCACATCCTCTTTGATCCATCGGTCTATTGTTTCATCACCGATATAAAGCATAGTCCCACCTCCATCTTTTTTATGAACTATTTCACCTTGATAAATCCATTTTTTTCGAATACTTTCATAGCCTCATCACTCTGTAAATACTCCAAGAACTTCGAAGCTTCAACACTATTTTTGGAGGCAGCTACTACTGCCGCTGGTAGTACAACCGGTTTATGAGAATTAGCTGGTGCTGTAGCCACGATTTTAACTTTGTCTGAGATGATCGCTATTGTATCCCAAACAAAGCCTGCTTCGGTATTGTCGGTCTCTACATAAGTCATCACTTGCATTAGATCCTTGCCCATTACCATCTTGGGTTGTAAAGTCTCCCATAATTTAAGGGTCTCTAGGGTTTCTTTCGTAGTCTTAGCTGCCGGAACTGATTCGGCTTCACCAATTCCAATTTTCTTAACCTCCGGCTTGGTTAGATCTTCAAAGCTATTGATAGAAGTGTTGCTCTTATTAACGATTAAGACAAGTTCATCACCCAGCAAATTTACCCTAGAGTCCTTCTTAATAAGCCCCTTTTGCTCTAGCGCATCCATTTGCGGCTTACCTTGAGAAATAAAAATATCAGCGGCAGCACCTTGCTCGATTTGATTTTGGAGCGAACCTGACGGTCCATAGTTAAATACCAAGTTCACTTGAGCATTTTTTGCTGTATACTGTCCTTTAATTTCTTCAAAGGAGCCTTTTAAACTGGGGGCAGTGGAAATCAAAAGTTCAATAGGTTTATTATAGGCAACTCCGTTGTCTTCCGGTTTTGAGGTTTGATTGACAACGCTGGAACATCCTGAGATAAACAGAACAAGTAATAAGATCGACCACGCAACAAATCTCAAGGCAACTTTAGCTTTACTTAACTTCCAGATTTTATAAAGTGGTTTCATGGCTTTCCCCTCTTCCTCATTAGATTTAGCAATGTGTGAACTCGTTCAACTAAAGATTAAAATTAGACAATTATTAGATCATCAGGATTAAATCGGAGGTTCCAAGGCTGTGGTTTATCCTTCAATTCAAACCACATTTGTTTGGTGATCTCCCATTGTATGTGATAACCGTCCTTTCCTAAAGTCGGGACTTGTATGGATAGATAGGTTGTTATCCTTGATGGAGTTTGACTTGCGAAATTAAGCCAACACCTAAACACATTGTCTTGTTTTTCATTTAAGGCCAGTTCGATTGCATGGGCACGAATACCCACAAATTCGATGTGTTTAACAATTTCGTTCTTGGCTTTTAAAGTTATTCCCCAATCCAAGGCCTCTACCTCAAACGGTGATATGTATTTTGCCAAAGAAAAGTTCTTGCACCCTGTTAATTGTGCTGATACAAGTGTAGGCGGCGACCTGAATACTTCTTCTGTCCCTCCTTTTGCTTCAATTTTCCCCATTGAAAGTATTACCAATTTATTGCAAACGCTATAGACTTCATCCATATTATGGGTTACGAACAGGGTTACTCCAAGATAATCTGCTAAATTCTCCGTCAGTTGTTTGACCATTTGGCTTCTTAGATAGTTGTCAAGTGCGGAAAATGGTTCATCCAAGAGTAACGCCTCTGGCTCAATAGCCAAAGCTCTGGCCAGAGCAACCCGTTGCTGTTGTCCCCCTGAAAGCTGGTTAGGATACCTTTTCTCCAAGCCTTCCAGCTTAATCATCTTCACCTTTTCCTTGATAATTGCCATTCTTTCCTCTCTCTTTTTATCTCCAATTCCGAAACCAATGTTCTCTTCCACAGTCATATTAGGAAAAAGAGCGTAGTTTTGAAATAAATAGCCCAGCTTCCTTTTGCGGCAGGGGAGATTAATGCCTTTCTGAGAGTCGAACAAAGTCCGGCCGTTGAGAACAATTCTGCCCCTATCCGGGGTATCAATTCCTGCGATACAGCGCAAGGTCATACTCTTTCCGGAACCTGAAGCTCCTAGAAGTCCAAGAATGTCCATGCCTGTCTCAAAATTAACCTCAAGTTCAAACCCTGGCAGTTTTTTTTGGATATCAACTAATATTTCCATACTATTTCCTGCCAGCGGCAGCGATCATCTTGCGCTGGTAATCCGTCCAATAATTCATTAACGTCATAACGATCAAGGAAACAATAAAAATAAGCATCACCCATATCAAAGCCTTTCTCATTTCTCCGCTTTCAGCTGCAAAGAAAATAGCAGCAGGAATTGTCAGTGTTTTCCCAGGTATATTACCACCAATCATGAGCGTTGCGCCAAAATCTCCCAAGGCCCTGGCAAAAGCTAATACCGTACCGGCAGCTACTCCCGGCCAAGCAAGCGGAATCGTTATTCTCCAAAATATTTTCCACTCTGAGACACCCAACGTACGAGCAGCATTAATAATATTTTGATCTATTTGTTCAAAAGCACTTCTGACCGTTCGATACATTAAAGGGAAAGCGACAACCGAAGCCGCAATCACAGTTGCTGGCCAAGAAAATATCACCGTCTTTCCAATAGACATTAAGAGTTTCCCAAGAGGTCCGTTCTTGCCAAAAAGTATAAGAAGCAAGAATCCTATAACTGTCGGTGGCAAAACCAATGGCAAGGTAAGCACGCCGTCAATCAATCCCTTGAATTTCCCCCTATATCCCGAAACAAAGCATGCAGCTGCAATTCCTAAGAAAAAGGTCACAATAGTTGCTATTATTGCTGCTCTTAGTGAAATCAGTAACGGGGCATAGTCCATTCCCAATAAATCACGATAAACACAATAACCCCCTCTCTATCGTCATGTACAATGGCACAATAAATAGGACTCCCAAAAAGAGAGCCCTAAATAAACTGGCTTCCCAGTCTAATACTTGCTACTCCTTTTCAAAATGGAAGGCCTACCCGTTTCCGGGAACACCCTGAGGACCTAAGGCCCTGTCCAGTGACCATGGATTTGCTCTTTAGGTCATTCTGGCTCGGAGATTTACTATTCTATTTTCCTTGATTTCGAAATACAGTTGATCTGCTTCACTGAGCTTTATCGAACTTCCTTAACTCCTCTTGCTTACCATGATCCAGCTTAATAATCTGATCTCCCAGCATTTCTGCTTCCTGAAGATCATGCGTTACTAAGATAAAAGGGATCTGCCATTGGACTTGAAGCTTGAGCAACTCTTGTTGAAGTGTACTCCGCGTGTCCTGATCAAGGGCAGAGAGCGGTTCATCGAGCAACAAAAGTTCGGGCTCGGTCATTAAGGCACGGGCGAGAGCGACTCTTTGTTTTTCTCCACCCGAAATCTGATTGGGATAGCGATTTCGCAAATGTTCAATCTTGAGCATTTCTAAGACATTGGAAACGGTAAGCACCTTGTTGGGGATACTCCCTTTCTGGGGCTTACCATACATCACATTTTTCTCCACAGTCATGTGCGGAAAAAGAGCATAGTCTTGGAAAACGTACCCTATGCGTCGCTTTCTAATTGGAATGTTTACACCCTGCTCAGAAGAGAAGACGATCTTGTCATTGATATTAATCTCCCCCGACGAAGGGGCCTGGAGACCTGCTACACATTGCAAGATCGTCGTCTTACCTGCACCAGAGGGACCAACAAGGGCAAGAATTCCATTGTTCAATGAGAATTCGATTTCAAGCTCAAAGGTTGGTAACTTTTTCTGAAAAAACGCCTTTAGCATTATGCCCCACCTCCTCGCGAGTCTCGTCGTGATCCTTTACCCCATCGGTTCAGTCCATAAATAACCAGAAAACTAAAAATAGTCATGATGATAACCAATACGCTTGCTTGCCCTGTGTCGCCCGCTTCATTAGCAAAGTAGATGGCAATCGGCATTGTTTGCGTCTTACCCGGAATATTTCCTGCAATCATCAAGGTAGCTCCAAATTCCCCCAGAGACCGAGCGAAGGCTAAGACTAAGCCCGCGACAATACCATTCAAAGCTAACGGAAGGGTTATGGTGAAGAACACCTTAAGTTCTCCAGCCCCTAATGTACGCGCTGCCTTCTCAAGATTTTGATCAACATTCTCAATGGCGACCTTTACAGATTGGTACATCAAAGGAAAGGCTACGACAGCGGCCGCGATTACTGCTCCCGCTAGGGTAAAGACAATTCGAGTATGAAACCATTGTTCGAACAACTTCCCTAAGGGACCGTTTTTCCCAAAAACATAAAGCAACATAAAGCCGATAACCGAAGGGGGAAGTACCAGAGGCAAAGTAATAACAGACTCTACAACATCTTTGCCGAAGAACTCACGTTTGGCCATAAGGGCAGCTATTGGTATAGAGGTACAAGTGACAATAATAACAGCGGCAAAGGCAACTTTCAGAGACAAAACTATCGGAACATAACTAAATTCCATCGGACTCCCCCGGAAATTTATTTTTTATTTTGCTAAGGTCTTAAACCCGTATTTTACAAATATTTGCTGGGCTTCAGAACTCTCTAAGTATTTTAGAAAATCCTCAGTAACTTGCTTGTTTTTAGTAGCCGAAATAACCGCTGCAGGATAGACAATGGCTTTATGACTGCTCTCTGGGACCACTGATACGACTTTAACCTTTGCTGACCCTTGAGCATCAGATTTATACACAAGTCCTGCCTCTACATTACCTGTTTCTACGTAATTCAGGACCTGGGTCACATCCTTAGCCAATACGAACTTCGGCTTTAAGGCATCCCAAAGTTTGAGGTTCGTCAATGATTCTTGTGCGTACTTTCCAGCGGGCACGGACTCAGGTGTACCAATGCTGATCTTATCAACATCTGGTTTAGTCAAATCTTCGAGGGACGTAACCTTGTTGTTATCCTTCCCCGTGACAAGGACTAATTCATTTCCTACTAAATCGACTTTACTCTCTTTAAGTAACAAATTCTTTTGTTCGAGGGCATCCATCTGGGTTTTCCCAGCAGAAATGAAAAGGTCAACCGGAGCACCTTGTTCGATTTGTTGTTGGAGTGTACCTGAAGCTCCAAAGACGAAGGTAAGCTTTACTCCGGTTGTTTTCTCAGCATACGCTTTCTGGATTTCCGTCAACGAATCTTTCATACTCGCTGCGGCAGATACCATGATTTCTGTAGATTCAACTTTTGGGACGTTTGTTGCGGATGGGGTATTACTTACTGTATTACAACCGACAGAAGATAGAATTAGCAGAAATCCAAAACTTAATACTAATAACCATGAGACTTTCTTCACTTATACTCCTCCTCAATCTTTCTTAGTAATCTCTAATCATGTTAGTTTATATTTGTTAGTGTTAGGAAAATAAGTATCTTTCATCGAACACGAACAAACGTAAGCTAACAAGACTGAACTACACTGCCATTATACGATATGTTATAATACAATAGCAAGACATAAGTGAGAAATTACTAATTGTATTCATTATGGAAAATACTCATGAGAGACAGGTGCGTTAGATATGTCCACTGATATTTCGTATACGCCTGAAGAAGTTGCCAAAATCCTTAGGATTTCCAAGTTCACGGTTTATGAGCTGATCAAGCGGGGTGAGCTGGCGGCTTACCATATTGGCCGCAAGGTCCGCGTTGAGGGCGCTGATATTGAGAGCTATAAGCAAAAATCTAAAGGGGTGAGTCCGCTGCCCTCCCTATTGGACCCCCCAGCACTGAGTGAGCGATTAAATCATACTACCACTCTTGACGAAAGCTTAGTTATCTGCGGTCAAGACATCGTCCTAGACATTTTAACCCGCTATTTGGAAAAGCAATTTCCACAGGTTCATTTTTTGCGTCGTTACATTGGAAGCATCGATGGACTGATGGCTTTATACCGCGGCCTTGCCAACGTTGTCACCGCTCACTTATGGGATAGTGATACTAATGAATATAACACCCCCTACGTTCGCAGACTAATGCCCGGTCACCAAACTTGTGTCATAAACTTAGTTTATCGAATGGAGGGATTTTATGTTGCCAAAGGAAATCCCAAAGGTATCATCACTTGGGGAGACCTAACTAAACCTGAAGTTCGTTTTGTTAACCGGGAAAGAGGATCCGGTGCAAGAGTGTTGTTAGATGAACAGCTGAGGCTTTCAGGAATTATTCGCAACGATATTCTTGGCTATGGAGATGAAGAAATGACCCATCTTGCCATAGCCAGTAAAGTTGCACGTGGGGAAGCGGACGTTGGGTTAGGGATTGAAAAAGTGGCCATGCAATTCATTAATCTTGATTTCATCCCACTGCATAAAGAACGCTATGATTTAGTAATACGCCTAGAAGATCTGGAACGCCCTCATTTTCAAGCCTTAATTAGCATCTTAAAATCCCCCTCCTTTCGCAATGAAGTGATGGGAATTGGCGGATATGACATATCCCGTATGGGAGAGATCCTCGCCAAAACCTAGTTGCTATCTTTCGATTGTCTACCATTAAGAACAGTTTTACGGTTCCAGCGCCTCAAATTTAGCATCGACGAGAAGTCCATTCTTATGTCCCGTATCTCTATGGCAATTGTTGCATCCTACTCCGTTTTTAATAAGTTTAGCATGCCCTTTAGGCATAGTCGGAGCCTCGGACTCTGGTTTGAAATCACCAACATGACAATTAATACAATTAGAATCGTAGACGACAGACTTCATTGGGAAAGAGTAATTTCCCTGAAAGTGGATTCCAATGTCTCTTATACCGCGAACGATGTAGTCAAGTCTATGAAAAGGCCCTCTATCTTCATGGCATGCCCGACAGTCTACAGTGCTATGAGGAGATTCATCCCAGGATACGACATACGGTTCTACTTCATGGCATTTCACACATGAAGACGGATTACAAAACCAAGCGTAGGAAAATCTATAAACAATATATATTACAAGAAAAACTAAGCCCATAAGAATTAAGCTCTTTTTAAAAGACTGCATACTTTAAATCACCCTTTTTTCTAAACACACCTTTTAATATAGGATTCTCAGTTCTTAATTTAATAATTCTTAATATTATATTTCTTTAATCGAAATAACTTTATAAAAAATAAGAGTAGTACTAGAGTTGCTTAACAACAACTCTGGTGCTACTCCCTATTTTTCCCCAAAATTCATAGGATTTATTGGAACCAGAATAGAACTTTGTTCTACCTTAATTACTTCTAGACTCTGAATCTTGATACCATCTCTATGAGATTATGTGAGCTTGCTTTTGATAAATCAGCCTGTTTCATTACCTCATCTGACTTTTCGACTACTGTTATGCTTTTCTGTGCAATATTCGTTGTCCCTTCAGCCCCTTGATTAGCGGCTACAGCAATTTCTTCGATTACTTTCGCCATCTCCTGTATTGAAGCGGTAAGTTCCTCCGAGGTTGCACTGAAGTCAGTTACAAGATTATCAACAAACTCCGCATCCTTATTATATTGCTCACTAATTTTAAGCATATTTTCATAGTCTCTAAGAACCTGCTTATCTATGAACTCTAGAACACTCGCAGAGCTTTCTGATAGGTTTCCGACTGATGAAACGACAATCTTTGTCACGTTCTGTATCTCATTAACAGTATTTTTAGAGTTCTCTGCCAGTTTCCTTATCTCATCTGCAACGACTGCAAAACCTTTACCTGCTTCCCCAGCCCTCGCAGCCTCAATGGCCGCATTTAAGGCTAGCAGATTAGTTTGGGATGTAATTTGCAATATCGCATCCGATAAGATATTGATCTGATCTACCGCTTTAGACTCTTCAATCGCTTTAATCATTTTTTCTTGCGTGTTTAGATAGATTGTCTGTGCATTGTTTTGGGAGGAGACTGCACCTTGGTTTAGTGTGCTTGCTCTTCTGCTGATTTCGCTCGCAGAGATGGCCCCCTGCTGGGCTTTAAGTGAGATTGAGCTCACTGCCCTCTCGATTTCAGTAACTGATGCACTCATTTCCTCACCTGATGCTGCAGTTTCCTCCATTCCAGCAGACAGTTCCTCTGTTGTTGCTGACACTTCATTGACCTGTGAGGTCAACTCGGTCATAGCTTGACCCGTAGCTATTACAGCGTTTTCAACATTTCGAGATTCGTTGATAACTCCTTTAACCACTTCTTTAACAGATTGTTGCATTGTGTCAATAGCTTTGCTGAGTACCCCTATCTCATCCTTCCTTTCCATGAGTTCCTTGGAAGCAGAGTGAGTGAAATCCCCTGTAGCTATGACCTTAATATGGTCTGTAGCCGACATAATAGGATTAGCGATCAACCTGGCTATAAAGTACCCCACTCCTAAGCTAATCAATAAAAGAATCGTTGAAGCAATCAAAATCGACCTGCCCATAGTATGTATCCCGGACATAACTTCATCTTTAGGGGCCGCCACAGCTAATGACCAGCTTGTTCCTTCAACAGGTGCATATCCAAGATATTTTACTATCCCAGTATACTCATACTCACCAACGCCCGTTTTCCCCTCGGTCATTAATTTTTCCAGCTTTACTAAAGACTCAAGTGAGGAATCCTGTTTAACATTTTCAAAGTCATTGTCCATGTTCATAACTAGTTCAACGTTACTATGAGCAATTTTCGTACCCTTTTCATTGATCATGAAAGCTTTGCCTGATTGGCCGAACGTAATATCATTGGTAATTTTGCTCAGATTAGCCCCATCCCTCAATGCAGCCAAAACGCCAACTATAACTCCTTCATGCTGTATCGGCACTGCATAGACGATAATTATGGACCCATCATCTTTGCTGACTAATGGTTCTGATATAGCTCTGTTCCCTGCTATTGCCTTCTGGAAATAGTCTCTGTCCTTAATATTAACCACTTTCCCGGTTGTCAATTCTGCCGATCCATCCAGTCCAGCAATAAGCATAGATATATGTCCGCTTCTTTTAGTCTCATCTTGAAGAATTTTGCTTTTGTCCTCCCAAGCATTGTTCAAATCCTTGATCCGATCTTGGTTGGCCACAGCTTCAAGAGTTCCTAACACAGCCTTCATTCTTTCGGAAACAACCCTTGCCCCTTCACCTGCTAACTCAGGCAGGTTTTGTTCAATCTGAGCCGTAATGGCTTTAGCACCGTCGATGTAGGATATCAGACCCAGGCCTCCACAAACGAAAAGTAAGAGAACTCCTATATATACAACCATTTTAATCTTTATACTTTTCATAATAATTGCTCCCATCAACTTCATTGTATTCTAATAGTGATTTGTTCAAGACTTATTAAGTACAAGATTGTTATCACCTTCATTCATTTTCTGGTATTAACACCACATCTGTTGCCTCTAAAACAAAACCTTTCAAATGAACACTATAGTTCTTGTTTGATATATTTTAGTCGTATTTTGGGCACTAACCGAGTGACTTAGGTCATTAAATTGAATGCTAAAGGCATAACTATGATCGATCTTTATAAAAAGCCAAAGGGACCGCCCCTTAATCTACAGTGAATTAATGGTCTGTCCCTTTGGCTTTTCCTACTTCTTAAGTTAATGACAATTTAAAGGGAGCTTCTTGCTCTGTCAGATTCATCCTTCTTATTTCCCCTTAGGCTTTCCCCAAGGACAGACCTTAATGCAAACCCCGCATATGGGCTTTCCGATTTCAGGCCGCTTTGCAAAATCTTCATTAACTTTTTCCACACATCGTGAAAAGTGAAGAGCTTCCTCTCTCGTTTGAGGATGATCTTCCCATGAGCCCCCTTTTATAGCCGAAGCCGGACAAGCCTCTTGACAATTTTTACATTTGCCGCATCGATTAGTTAGAATAGGATCCGGCTCAAATGGTGCATCGGTCAGTAACGTGGCTAACCGCACGCGTGGACCATATCCTGGGGTTACAAGCAAGAGGCTTTTCCCCTGCCATCCAAGGCCTGCAGCCTTAGCCATGGCTTTATGAGATATATGGCCCATCCAGTTAACCTTATCTACAACTTGTGAAGCAGGAATGGCAAGAGCGCGGAAGCCATTGCCGATAATCTCTCTTTGCAGACGCAGGTTAATATCATCTAATAATATATTCGCAGCCAGATAATGATGCAGGTACAAGGGGGTTGGTTCATTCACGATTTGTTCGAAAATATCCGGAGAAATGGCAACAGCAATCACGACAGCATGAGTGTAGGTCTCTAAAAGTCCCTGGGGTACGGTAGGAAGCCCTTCAACACGTGTCAAATCTGCTATCCCAACCAGGTCTGCCCCTAGCTCAATGGCCTTTCGTTTAATCATTAGAGCATTAATCGTCACAGTATCGCTCCCCTTCATTTTTTCCAAACCCTGATCGCACAAACATTTAACACCCATTTAGCATTCCACATACTTTCTGAATTTCCTTCAACACTATGCACCTCTTTATTAAAACAGCTTACTTAAATGAAACGAAAAATTGTATTATAGAAAAATTCCAGTTTATAAGTTCGGCTTAAACCGTACAAAAAACGTCGTGCCCGATAATCCCGTATCAATATCTATTTTAGCATTGTGCCTGGCACTAATGCTAAAACAGGTAGCCAGTCCCAAACCTGTACCATTCTCTTTAGTGGTAAAAAAAGGAGTCCCGACCTTCTCGAGGTTCTGACCCTTAATGCCAGTCCCTTCATCCTGCACCGCCAGAACGACCACATCCCCTTCCATGAACGTTTTTATCGTCAGTGTCCCGCCATCCGGCATCGCTTCCATTCCATTTCGGACAAGGTTCAAAATTAGCTGGCGAATCTCCTTCTCGTCCAGGGACAAGACTTCAATATCCTGAAGTTCTATTATAATGTTCTTGTCGCTAACCATCGCATCCGCCTGAATCAACGGGAACAGGTTCTCTAAAAGACTGTTGAGATTCAAGACCTTCAAATCTATGGTCTTAGTCTTAGCCAGGCTTAGGAATTCTGTGATAATGTTGTTTGCCCTGTCAAGCTCTTCGATCATCAGATCAAAATAACCCTTTGACTGTTTAAATTCTTCTTTGTCCCCTAATAACTGAAGGAACCCCCGAACGGTAGTCATCGGGTTTCTAACTTCGTGACCGATCCCCGCCGCCATTTGCCCCACAAGGTTTAAGCGGTCTAAACGAGCCATTTCCTTTTCAAACATCCTACGTTCGGAAATATCATGGTAATATACGGACAATCCTTCCTCAGATGGATAAACATGCACTTCATACGGTATATCAGAATTGCGTCCCTTAATCTCAAAATGTTCGGTTTCCCTCGTGTTCATGGCCCTTTTAAAAAAAGGGTGGAACTCAGCAAGCGACTCAGGGAAGACTTCCCAAATATTTCGACCAATTAACTCTTCCCGCCCCTTTAACCAATATTTCTCCGCCTCTTTATTGACATAGATGAACTGCCCTTGGTGATCTAGAGTAAAGAAGACATCCGTTATGCTTTCAAGAATATTGTTAAGCATAAGGCCTGTCTCTCTCAACTCTCTGGCAATTTTATTACGTTCGAATATTTCTTCTTTGAGCTTTTTATTCGTATGGAAAAGTTCGCTTGTTCGCTCAAGAACGAGCCTTTCCAGAGTTTTATAGCGATCTTTCCGCTCTTTCTCTAGCTGTTTCCGCTCAGTAATATCCCTCACAGACCATACGACAACCTGCTGCTCTCCAATGCTGGCCACTCCGATCTGAATCTCTACTGGGAAAGTTGCCCCATTTTTATGCATGGCCGTAGCGTCTAGTATCTTGATTTGACTTTTATCAAGATAATTCATAATATTCAGGAAAGAAAAGCTTTCTCCATGAAAAAGCTTTGATACATTCTTTCCCTGTAACTCCTCATGCTCATAACCGAACATCCCCGTTATCGCAGGATTTGAGTTAATAACTTGACCCAAAGTATCCATAGTGATCAAAGTATCTATGGAAGTTTCTCCAATCACGCGGGACAGAGCTTCAGCCTTACTCAAATCCGAAGTAGTTCGTTCCAAGCTTTCATTCATAGTTTGAAGCTCAAGTGCATCCTGCTTCAGCAATTCATTTTGAAGCTTAATTTGCTTCTTATGAAAATGTATCTTTACAAATGCCTCTATCTTTGCTTTGAGCATTTCTGGGTTGAATGGTTTAAACAAATAGTCAATCGCACCTAAAGAATACCCTTGTGCAATGTTTTCCGTGGAATGATAGATTGCTGTAATGAAAATAATGGGGGTATCTTCGTTCCTTTTTCTTGCCCTAACGAGCTTGGCAGTTTCAAATCCATCCATTCCAGGCATCTGTACGTCTAACAGAATCACTGCAAAATCATCTTTCAGTAAGCATTTTAAGGCCTCTTCTCCGGAGCTGGCAAAAACCAACTGATAGTCTGGTGATTTGAGTACAGCCTCCAAAGCCAACAAATTTTCTCGACGGTCATCAACAATTAAGATTTTCATTTTTTGCTCATCCTCGGTACCCCTCAGATTATTTTTATCTCTCTTAATGGATTCGTAATCGATTTTAGTATATTTTAGTATATTTTATTTTATTTTATTTGCTTTGCTTTGCTTTGCTTTGCTTTGCTATTTTACCTTACGATAGATTTTTTGCTCCGCATTAAATGCTTCATAACAATGAGAATAATTGTTAAAAGCTATGTCCTCCTTACCGCCTAAGCCCAAGATACCTGACATACTCAGGCTCTCATGAAACAGCCCATGAACACGGTTTTGCAGGACTTTATCAAAATAAATCATGACATTCCTGCAGACAATTACATTAAATTCATTAAAGGAATGATCTGTAGCCAAGTTATGCTGGGCAAATACCACGTTTCGGGTTAGAAAGGAATAGAAAATTGCTTTCTCCTGGTAGACCTTAAAATACTCCCCAAAATCGTTTATTCCTCCTGCTAGCAGGTAATTGTCTTTGTAGGCCTGCATTTTATCTAAAGAGTAAACCCCTTCCTTGGCCTTTCTTAGCAAATCTTCATTCATATCCGTGGCGTAAATCTTTGTTTTATGGTAAAGACCTTCCTCGTATAGTATGATAGCCATCGAATAAACTTCTTCCCCTGTGGAACAACCCGCATGCCAAATGCGGACAAAGGGGAGCTCTTTAAGAAGCGGAACTACGTTCTTCCTGAAAGACTTAAAAAAATATGGATCCCTGAACATTTCTGATACGTGAATCGAGAAATCCGAGAGCAACCGCGCCATTGCACAGGGGTCATGAAGAACCTTTTCCTGTAAACTGGACACATTTTTTAGCCTTTCAGCCCGAATGCGGTTCCAAATTCTTCGCCTTATAGAAGCTGACACATAATTTCTAAAGTCAAAACCACAGTAAAGGAATATCCCCTCTAAAAGCAACTGTATTTCAATTTTTTCTAATTCATCTGGGCTTTCTGTCTCAACAGTTTTCTCGTTTTTCTTTGAACTCACCCTATTCATCCTATCTATACAACCAAATCTTGATTAATGAAAATAACTGTTCAAGATTAACTGGCTTACTAATATAATCTGATGCACCCGCTTCGATGCATTTTTCCCTATCGTTTTTCATGGCCTTAGCCGTCAGGGCAATAATCGGCAAGTTCACATATTTAGGCATTTGACGAATGCGGCGTAATGCTTCATATCCATCCATCTCAGGCATCATAATGTCCATCAGTACTAAGTCAATATCCCAATTTTTTTCTAAAACCTCGATGCCCTCTCTGCCGTTCTCCGCAAATAGCGCCTTGATTTTTTGATTTTCAAGGGCTGTCGTAAGGGCAAATACATTTCGCATATCATCATCGACAACTAAAATTTTCTTACCCTCCAAGCGCGCATTTCCGTTCTCCACCTTTTGAACTTCATCTACCTTATTTAAAGCTACCGATGACGGTCTGACTGATCCTGTCCCTTGAACCAGAAAATTATCTAAATTGGCCACTGCCGCTTCGGCGTAAGATTTATCTAAAATCTCTTTTCTAACATCTTTGCCGGGCAGATAGAGTGTAAACGTACTCCCCTTTCCTTCAACACTCTCAATATCAATATACCCGCCCAATAACCTGGCGAGCTTCTGACTAATGGTTAATCCCAAACCCGTGCCCCCATACTTCCTGGCGGTTGTTCCATTGGCCTGCTGGAATGCCTCAAAAATCATGGTCTGCTTGTACTTCGAAATTCCAATGCCCGTATCTGTTACGGAAAAAGCCAATACCCACTCAGCATTCCTAAATATATTGTTCTTCGCAATCACTTGATCTTCTGCTCTTCTGACTTGGAGTGAGACACTTCCGCTGCCAGTAAATTTAAACGCATTGGATAGTAAATTCTTTAAGATTTGCAAGAGCCTTTGCTCGTCCGTAAAAGCTGTTACGGGCAGGTCTTCACTCATTACAACTGTAAAGTCCAGATTCTTTTGGCTCGCCACTGGCAGAAAATATTGTTCCACATAGCGCATCATATCAGCCAATTCCAATACCTCAGGCTCAATAGTTATCTTGCCTGCTTCTATTTTAGAAAGATCTAAAATGTCATTAATTAAAGCCAACAGTTCATTTCCCGAAGAAAAGATAGTTTTTACATACTCAATTTGACTAGATGTCAAATTGCCTTCTTTATTTTCGGACAGCATCTGAGATAGAATCAGCAAGCTATTCAGCGGCGTCCGCAACTCATGGGACATATTTGAAAGAAACTCTGTTTTATAATTCGAACTTTCTTCAAGCTGTCGAGCTTTTTCTTCAAGAGCTGCCTTCAAAGCTTCTAGTTCCGTTGCTCTCTTTTCAGACTGTTTATATTGCTCCTCCAGATTCTCATTAAAGGATTTAAGTTCCTCTTGCTGCAGCTGAAGTTCTTCTGATTGGGACTGAAGTTCTTCCGTCAAGACCTGCGATTCTTTCAAGAGACTTCCAATTTTCATCTGAGCTTGAATACGGTTTATAGTGATCCCTATGTTCTTTGAGACTTGTTCCAGCAATTCTTGTTGCAAGGGGCTGTACGCTTGAAGAGATGCCAGTTCCATGACAGCTACCACCTCTCCCTCAAACGACACTGGAAGTATAATGAGGCCCAGGGGTAAAGTGTGTCCCAAGCCCGAAGAAATCTTAATATAATCTTCTGGGACCCCGTCAATTATAATTGTTCTATTTTCTAAAGCACTCTGCCCCACCAACCCTTCTCCAGGGAGAAAAAGGTCCCCTACAAATCCTAGTGGACTAGGCGCATAAACTGCATACTTTCTGAGGCAATGAGTTTCCCCGTACTCCTCCATGATATAGAAGACGCCATAACTTGCTTCAACCATGGGGATTATCTTTGTGATCAAAAGATTGGTCAGAGCTTTTAGATCGTCTACCCCCTGGCATAGGGCTGTAATTTCTGCAGTTCCAGACTTCAACCAATTTTGAGCCTCTATTTTTTCAATAAATTCTTTTTCTTGCATGGCATGTTCTTCTAAGGAACGGGCCATATCATTAAAGGAGGCAGCAATTTCTCCAATCTCATCATTCGAATGGATGCCAATACGCGGTAAATTAATGTGTTCCTGAATTGACGAAAAACTGCTCATAACTTCAGTGACATTCTGTATCCCATCTGTAACCCTGCGGGTGATCCATGCAGTTATCCCCACTCCCGCAAACAATGTTACCAGAAGAGAAATGAAGAAAAACATGATTGCGCGGTTATAGGCAGCTGCTGACGAACTCATCAAGTCATCCAATGCCCCATCTTCAAGATCATTTAATTCCTCTACGTATTTGAATATCAGACGCCGTTCTTCAGCCCCTGCATTGATCAGCTTATCGAACTCCTCCTTCTGGTCAGAAGAAGCTAAAGTTATGCAATCCTCTTGCAGTTCAATGTAATTGAGGTTTTCGGTTCTTATCTGGCTAAGCAAATTCTTTGTGACATCACGGATGGCCGAAGCCTCAAGGGCATCCAGAGCCGTCTTGACCTTCTCTCTGGAATCCCGGATCGATTGAACAGTCTCTGCGAAACTATGACTATCGATCTCCAACAAAGCTATATCTCTTAAATACCTACTAATATTGTTGAGTTCATTTTCAACCATTTTTGAGTGGGTGATTTTTTGGTAGCGCTCCTTTTGATTGCTTTCCACACTCTTATTTGCTCGATCTAAGGAATAAATCGAGATCCCAAAGAATACAGCCATTATGGCCAAAATGGAGGCGAATCCCAGGAATAACTTCGTCTTGAGCCTCATCCTGCAACTTCCTTTCTGATTAGTCCGTCACTTGTTCACTTTAAATAATTAATCTAGTCATTCAACATTTGACAACTGATCTCCTTTGGTAAACGTGTCGATACTTGTCAAATAATTCTGGATCTTAACGGCATTCAACGTCAGTCCTCGATTTTAGCAGGAAAAGAATGCAGAAGAGCAAGCAGCCACCCCTTTACCCAAGGGAGCTCCTTGCTCTACACACAGTTAATAAGTATATCATTAATCCTTAAGATTAAAGTTGACGACACGACACCCTGTAATGTATCGATCAATTCGCCAAACTCCATCCTTATCTTTTGAAAGTCATTAAAAAATGTTTATGGTAACAATTTTAGCCACTTTATTAGATTCAGACATTCCTCTCAATGTATCTTGAAGTAAATCTAAATTCTCTCCCAGCATAAAAAGGTCACCGTAGTTCTCTGCAAATGAAGCCCTGGGGAACGTAAAGCTGGTATCATATTTAGAGGTATCTAGTTCCCCGTTAGATTCGGATGTTCGATAGGCAAAGGTTACCTCATCAAGATTATCGATCATACAAAATACCACTAAAGCATTTGTTCTCGAATTTGTTTCTATATCAGAATCTGGTGTTATAATCGGCCACTGACCTTCATATTTAATTTCCGGCGATGCGACTTCGTAATATATTGTTAGACTATAAGGTTTTTGACTAGTTTCCATCGAGATATACTGTTGCCTGAAGTGGTTATCAGGAACAGGGAGACGTTGTGCAATAGAACCAACTTTACTGGGATCTCCTACATATCGGGTTCTATAGTTTGAAATCTCCGCTAAATTGTACATTGGCTCACCAACGAGACGAGCTTCTTTTGTTCCCTTCTCTTCAGTGCTATTAGCTATATTAGGTAGGCAGTCTGTTCCACGTCCTACTCCTGCACCTATATATAGTGCGCTAAAAATAACAAATCCCAGTAGTAATAGCTTAACTGTTTTATTCATTTCTATCACAACCTTAAATAGAGTACGCCTCTCATCAATCTCAGTCTAATCTAGCTTCTTAATTCCTGTAACCTAATTCCAGGTTACATTTGTAAGTGAATAGTTGCCCTGCCACACTAATGAGTATTTCAATGATACTGTTATTGATCAGATTTAGCACATCTTCGCGACTTCATCTAATATCAATGCTTCTTTGAAGGGCTTAGTGATAAAGCCTTTTGCTCCGTACCTAATACTTTCTTCAATAATAGCTTTTTGTCCCATTGCAGAACACATTAATACTTTTGCATGGGCATTATAGTTGAGAATTTCCTTTAATGATTCTAGGCCACTTAATATCGGCATGGTGATATCCAATATTACCAGTTCGGGGTTCAAGTCCCTGTATTGAGAAATGGCTTCTTGACCGTTTGAAGCCTCACCAATAACGTGATGTCCTGCCTTTTCCAATACTGCTCGAAGCATATTGCGCATAAATGAGGAATCATCTACAACCAAAATTCTCATAATATTAACCCCGCTCTTCTCTGCAACAATAATCCAATGACAAAAAAATCCATACCCAAGGGCTGGCCTAAAACTTCCCTTGGCAACCCGGCGATCTTTACTTTTAAGTAGAAGACCCGTGGCTTTGCGTCCTTAGTTTTCACTAAGTTTGCCTTTATCAAGCTTATGTGCTATTTTGGACATGAACAAAAATTAGGTAAGCTCTGTAAAAGGCTATTGTCCTTTGAACACTTTTTACGAACCATGGTACTAGGTTTAACACCTTGTTCAGTATATTACCTCCACCTGTCCCTGTCAATATCGAATTACTTTTCTTGGTGCTTTTGCATTTATCTACAATATTAGACTTTTTTTGCAAAGGAGTCAGTACCATTGGACAAGAGACGCTTCTATAAGGAAAAAATACTCGAATGCGCCACAGACATTATTGAAACTGAGGGAATAGACCAGCTGACCGTCTTAAATCTAGCTAAAAAATGCAGTATCAGCAAAAGAACCTTTTATGAGATATTTTCTTCAAAGGAAATCTTAATCAATGAACTTAAGCAAATCGGTTATAACTTACAAATCATTGATGAGAGGGAGGCAATTATTGAAAAGGCCCGGGAAAGATTTGCTGAGAAGAGTTACAACAGAATCGACATGGAGGAGATAGCTAAGGCGGCTGGACTTCAGCGTGGGACATTGTATAAATACTTCAAATCTAAGGAAGAACTTTTAGAATACTGTATCGAACGTGAAACCGAAATGATTAAGCGAGAGGCAGGAGAAATATTATTAAATGTTGAAAATCCTGCAGAGGCCTTGGAAAACTATATTACTGGTTATTGCAATTACATAGGCGAGCCCTATCCAAATACTTTATTTTTAGAAGCCTATAACCAAATAGCCCATAATAAGAAGATTGATCAGTGTACAAAAGACATACATCATTTTTTTGTTAATCGTATAATGGATCTGCTTGAAGCTGGCATTAATAAGGGTGTTTTTCGCCCTGATCTGGATATGGAGGGTATTGCAGTATCTATATTGGCAACTTTAAATGGTCTTGACTTTTTTAGTAAAATTGACCCTTTGCTAGATATCAAGGTACATATAAAGAATAATGTACTGAATCTCTTGTTTAATACAATATTGGTAAAATAGGAAATTTTGATTGGAATCCATTTAATTATTGCAAGTTTATATTTTAACGTTTTACTTGACTTAAAGTGCCCTCTATGGTTTATGCTATTTAAAAAGCACAATTTGCTAAAGAATTCAGGTGCAAAATTACGTTAAGGTTAAATCTTGGTTATATCCAGGAATTGTAAATTATGCTTTGAAAACTGAATTTATTAAAGTTTAAATCTTGGAGGTTGTTAAGTTGGAAAAATCAAAGGTTTATTTTACGGACATGCACACGACAATGAACGAGAATTTGCAGCAGAAGTTAAGCCGCCTGATCAAAACAGCAGGAATTAGCCAAATTGATTTTGAAAAAAAATATGCGTCTATTAAGATTCATTTTGGTGAACCGGGTAATTTATCCTATCTCCGCCCTAATTTTGCCAAAACAGTTGTGGATATTGTGAAGGAGCTAGGCGGGAAACCGTTTCTCACAGATTGCAATACTCTCTATGTAGGTGGCAGAAAAAATGCCCTCGACCATCTTGATTCTGCTTACGTCAATGGCTTTTCTCCCTTTTCCACTGGTTGTCATGTGCTGATTGCGGATGGCTTGAAAGGTACTGATGAGGTGTTAGTTCCTGTTGAGGGTGGAGAATATGTGAAAGAAGCAAAAATCGGTCAAGCTATTATGGATGCTGATGTGTTTATTTCTTTGAATCATTTCAAGGGGCATGAGTTGACTGGTTTTGGAGGAGCGTTAAAAAATATAGGGATGGGTTGCGGTTCCCGTGCTGGTAAGATGGAAATGCACAGTAGCGGAAAGCCCCAAGTTTCCCACGAACAATGTGTAGGCTGTGGCATGTGCACAAAAATTTGTGCACACAGTGCGATTAGCCTCACAGAACGTAAAGCTTCCATTAATCACACAAACTGTGTTGGCTGTGGCCGCTGTATTGGCGTTTGCCCAACAGACGCTGTTCAACCTGCTTGGGGCGAGTCAAATGAAATCCTGAATAAAAAGATTGCTGAATACACCTGGGCCGTACTGCAGGGACGCCCTCACTTTCACATCAGTCTGGTAATTGATGTTTCTCCTTTCTGCGACTGTCATTCAGAGAATGATATACCGATTGTTCCGAATGTAGGTATGTTTGCGTCCTTTGACCCGGTTGCACTGGATGTTGCATGCGTGGATGCGGTAAACAGCCAACCTGTCATGGCAGGCAGTCTTCTTGAGAAAAGCACCCGTGAACACCATGACCATTTTACCGACGTCAGCCCAAACACTGACTGGAAAGTTGCAATCGACTATGCAGTAAAAATGGGTTTGGGCAGCAAGGACTATGAATTGATTGCAATCTAATGAAACAGATCTATAAACTATGAACATCGAGGCAGGAATCTATCCACTGTCTTGAACCCTATGCTTATCGGCATAAAAAAATGAATATTGCAGGATCGTTAAAGATAGGCCCGGCGGAGTTTATAACGCCCGAGGCCTATCTTTGTTCATATTTACTTTGACTTGAGACACAGATAAACGGCAATGGCTATTAGTTGGGTTAAGAGTCCCAAAGCGCAAACTCCATACCATCCAAAATGGGCATAGCTGTATGAACCGAGATAAGAGCCGAGAGCTCCTCCGGTAAAATACGAAACCATATAGACCGTATTTAATCTGTTGCGCGCTTCATCGTTTAGGGCGTGCACTCTGGCCTGATTAGAAATCTGACATGACTGAACCCCTAAATCAAGAAAAACAACACCCATAATCAATCCCCATAGTTTAAATCCAAAAGCAAGGAAACAAAGATAAGCAAACATCACCGCGATCATGCCTATTCCGAGTGTAAATTTCGGGCTTCGTTTGTCTGCTATCCTGCCAACTATCGGTGCGGCCATGGCCCCAGTCACACCAACCAACCCAAACAGCCCTGCAACATCAGCTCCCATATGATAGGGCGAACCCTCAAGTAAGAATACAAGCGATGTCCAGAAAGCACTGAATGCTGCGAACATCAGTGCTCCGTTCAGGGATGCTTCTCTTAATACAGGAAGGCTTTTTGTCAGGCTCATCATAGATGTGAATAATTCTTTGTATTTCATACTTGAAGTGGGAAGACATAAGGGCAACAATTTGCTCAAGGAAATTGCGAGGATAATCATCAAAGCCGAGGCAATGAAATAGACCATTCTCCATCCCCAATATTCTCCCACAAGACCACTGAAGGTACGAGATACCAATATGCCAATAAACAAACCGCTCATTACTGTTCCAATGATCTTCCCCCTCTCTTTTGGATCAGCTAGCTGCGCTGCAAAGGGAACAATCAGTTGAGGCACGACAGAAGTAAAACCTACAGCAAAAGATGCGATTGAAATCACAGTTATATTAAAAGAAAAAAACATGAACATCAATGAACCAGCTGAACAGAGTAACATCGTGACAATTAGAGACCTTTTTTCTTTAATATCCGCCAAAGGCAAAATGCACAGCATTCCGAGGGCATATCCAATTTGCGTTATCATAGCCACAAAGCCAACGCTAACTTGAGTGACTTGAAAATCATTAGATATTTCTACCAGTAATGGTTGTATATAATACAAATTGGCCACAGTGATGCCGCTGGCTACAGCCATTACCAGAACTAAAAAATTACTTAATTTAGAATCGCTTTGTTGAACGATGTTATCTTTCAAGAAATCTCAAACCCCTTTACTATGCATTAGTATTTATTAATGTTCACTGCTTGAAATTCAACATTACCTAGTCTATACTGATGTTAGCACTTTGAGTTAGCTCTAAGTCAAGTTTCCATAAAACTAATTATCCTTTATAAAGGAGACGTTACATTTGGGATACTCGATTAGCCAAGTTGCAGAAAAGTTTGACCTCACTGCTCACACGATAAGATATTATGATAAAGAAGGTCTCTTGCCATTTATAGATCGCAGTAAAGCTGGAAACAGGGAATTTTCAGACAGTGATCTTGAGTGGCTGAAACTCATTTGTTGTTTGAAAAATACGGGAATGCCGATTAAACAAATTAAGCAGTATATCGAATGGTGCTTGCAAGGAGATGATACCTTGGAAGTCCGACGACAAATGTTTATTGATCATCGCAAAGAGGTTTTAAAACAAATGGATGATTTAAAGGAAAATCTTAAAACAATCGATTATAAGCTTGAATTATACGATTCCGGTTGTAGTATACCTCTAAACGGAAACAAATCATAGAATTTTTATGTGCCTGGAAGAACAGCCTTTGGCATCAAAACCGTGCACATGGAGTTAAAATCAAATGTTGCACCGATGCAACATTTGCCGCTTTGTTCCTTAATAAAGTTAAGCTCGGACGCGATTTGCTCAGGAGTCCTGTTGGAAATTTCCATCCTCATACAGACTGCCCATCCTTAGCGGATTGCTCAAAGTCTGAGTTGGATATTAAGTGGAAAAATCGAAAGATTCTGGTTGCCTAAGAGCGAAAAAGCGGGTTAGTTAGCAAGCCTAAATACAAATACTAAAAAGCTGCCGTAAATAATTACGGCAGCTTTAGCACATTCTCTCCCAATCTTAGGCCTTTTAGCAACATTAATTCTCTTCCGAAGACTGTCCCCTAGCCCTTATTTACTATTTTTCCAAATTTAATTCTGCTTTGGTCATTTGTATTACGGCCTTAAATAAGTCTCCATCAATTTCAATATTGAAACTTCCTTTTTGAACTTCTATCAGACTTTTGGCAATCGATAATCCCAACCCGCTTCCTTGACTGCTTCTGGATTCATCCCCTCGTTTAAACCGCTCCATTAGCTCGTCAGAAGAAATATTTAATTCATAGGCCGAGATATTTTTAATGATCAGTGTTACCCCAGTGCCTGTATCAATAATATCAATATAGACTCGTGACCCTTCCAGCGCATATTTAAATATATTTGATAACAAATTCTCGATAGCTCTCCACAAAAGTTTTCCATCGGCTTTGATATATACTTTATCGTTAGTGTGACCAAGCTTGAATTCTAACTTACTCTCTTGTATTTTATCATCAAGTTCCCCTAACCCCTGAGTTATTAACGATAAAAGATCGATTTTTTCGAAATTTACCAAGATAGTCCCACTTGAAGCCTTAGCTGCTTCAAACAAATCTTCTGTTAACACTTTTAATCGTTGCGACTTCTGATCAATTATTTCGAGATATTCTTTGACCTTTGTCTGATCCTTCTCTTGCTTCAATAAATCGACATAGGTGATAATAGAGGTTAAGGGAGTTCTAATATCGTGAGATACATTAGTGATTAATTCTGCTTTTAACCGTTCACTTTTGGTCTCACTTTCAACTGCTTTGTATAAGCCGTCAGTGATGCTGTTTATATCCGCAGCAAGTTTAGCAAGCTCTCCCTCTCCAGCTACATTGATAGTGTAGTGAATATCTCCATCTTTTACCCGCTTTACCCCATCTTTTATGGCATTAAATTCCTTTACCTTCTTAAAGGCTAACCAAGTTGCTACTCCAAGCGTTATTGGAAACATAAAGAATGTTATGGCTACTATTACTGGATAGCCTATTACTATTAAGACGACTTTCACTGCCATACTTCCACTATTGTAGATATCGTTGATGAATTTAAATAGTTTATGAAAGATGCTATAGGTCAAGGTGTGCTTAATAAATGTCCTGTTTTTAAGATGTTTTACTAAGGACAGAACCAATACGCAAACAAGGGCAACTATTAGTAAAGTGATTGGAAATATTAATTTGAAGCTCTTGAGATTATCCAATTGATCCATAGCCCCAACCCATAATGCAATCAACACAATACACATGCCTATGTTGAAATCATTATAGATTCTGTTGATAAAGTTTAGTTGAATCTCTTGGTCTTGGTCTGGTCTTCTACCTGTAACTAATATTAGATATATAAAACTTGCTGCAAATCCTAGTAAAAAGCCCGCTATTTGATAGAGACCATTAGTAATTAATAGTTTATTTTCTTTCCATTCTAAAATTTTGGAATTTAAATAATCCTCCGTAAAAGCAATATACATAATGTCTTGTAACCCTATTTGATCAATACTCGCACTAACCCAGTAATAATCCCTACTATTGTTGATTTCCCGCGGAAATATCTCTCGTTCAGATCCATCAAAAATCATATAGGACGGATGGGATTTGAAATAGTTCTTAGCTTTATCTGGGCTATTAGTAAATTCATTTCCGCCACTGTTTGCATAATAGAGAAGACCTTGATAATTAGCTAATCTTTGCATCGTTAAGTCATAATCATTAAGGTCATATTTGATTAAATTATCTTTGGCTTGTAAAATTTTATCGGCATAGACTTCTCTGAATGTCTTAAAATTTTCCTCAATCGTTAAATTAGGGTTATAACTCCTTGAGTTGTATTCAAACTCTCTAAACAAATTGCTTTCTTCATTTTGAATCTTTTCTTCGGTAAGAGTTCCGCCAGTTAAAATAAATTGCTCGCTCTTATATCTTTGTACTTTTCTCAAACTTTCAACGATTTCTGAGCTGTCTCTTTGATAATCGTTGCCCTGATAATAGCTGTTTTCAAAAATAATATCAAAGTCAGCCCTATGCAAGAATGCAATATTCAAAAATATTGTTACGGCACTAGCGAAACACAGTACTGTAATTATAAAAACAATAACCTTTGTTACAAGTGAATGGCTATATTTTTTCCACTTTATATCCAATTCCCCACACCACCTTCAAATATTTCGGTTCTTTTGGATTTATTTCTATACCTTCTCTTATCTTCCTTATATGAACTGCAACAGTGTTTTCCGGAGAAAAGGCAACTTCCTTCCATACCTTTTCATATATTTCGTCGATGGAAAACACCCTTCCCGCATTGGCCGTCAAAAGCTTTAATATCTTATATTGGACGGGAGTTAGCTTTACTTCGTCACCATCAACCGTTACAACTTTACACTCGTCATCTATTACAAGTCCGCCAGTTTTATAGACATTACTTTTTGTTTCCATGCTCCCCAGTGTCATATATCTTCTTAGCTGAGACCTCACTCGTGCAATTAATTCCAAAGGATTAAAGGGCTTGGTAATATAATCATCAGCCCCCATATTTAAGCCCATTATCTTGTCAGTATCCTCAGATTTTGCTGAGAGCATAATGACTGGAATATTTTTATCTTCTCTGATCTTCATAGTTGCCCTTAATCCATCCATTTGAGGCATCATAATATCCATAATAACCAAATGTATTTCATTTTCTTCAACGACTTCCAGAGCTGCCAGTCCGTTAGAAGCTCTGAATACTTTATAGCCTTCGTTCTCTAAATAGATTTTTATAGCATCTAATATTTCTTTATCATCATCGCAAACTAGTATATTCATGATGTATCACTCCTACGTATTGGTTTATACAATCATATCACACCCTTTATTATTTCCTTTAGGTAATGATATCAACTAAATCTTATGATAATCTTAATCTAATTCTTAAGAACTTCTTAACAATTAACCATGGAACCAACAATTGAGAGGCTAACGCCAATCCTCCAGGGCACAAGCGATCACCGTGGTTTCACTTATCGCTGTCCTTAAATGGCCAAGTGTCTTTGATTTAAAACAAAGAAACCCTCTTTTGCTAGAATTCTAACAAGAGAGGGCTTCAAGAAAACAAGTCAGGCTGTGAACTCCCTAGGATTCCGGAAGAGAAAATCTGTCGAATCGGTCCGGTTGAAATGAATTAAGATCGATCCGCTCAGTTCTGCCTTTCAAGATTAGATCTGCTGCGATGAGACCAGCGGCAGGAGCATGCATAAAGCCATGTCCGCTGAACCCATTAGCTAAAATAAACCCGTTTAATCCTGGTACTTCGCCAATAATCGGAAGAAAATCAGGCGTTTGTTCGCAAATACCCGTGTAGGTCCGCAACCATTTTATATCGATCGTCGAAGGGATTGCCTCCATGACCGCCGTAAAGAAATCTTCAGCCACAGACTTATCAACCCCTTCTTCAAACCCAGGCCAGGTGTATTGATCGGTTCCTCCTAATAATACCGTCTTAGCGCTGACTTCCTGATGTAAATAGAAACCAGTAGCCAGATCCGTAATTAGGGGAGTCTTCGGAGGCACATCAATCGGGTTAGTGCAGACGTAAACCTGACGGCGAAAGGGTTGCACTGGAAGCATAATCCCTGCCGTTGCCGCTAACTGGGCTGCATGGGGACCGACGGCATTCACTATAAGCGGGCTCCAAATAGTCCCTTGCTTGGTTTCGACGCCTTTAATCCGCTCTCCATCAAGGATAATTTTCGTTGCTTCCCGTCCAAAATGAACATCAGCGCCTTTTCGACGTACCGCCGCGTAAACCGCTGCCAAAACCGCATACGGGTCTGCATAGGAATCCCATGGGCAAAATGTACCGCCCTGAAAGCGGTCTCTGTCAAGGTATGGGAAATTCCTTAGCAATTCTTCCTGTTCCAGCAACTTCATAGGAATGCCATCAGTCTCAGCTTCTTCAACCGTCAATTGCAATTGATTCCACAACACCTCATTATCAGCCAGCATTAATCCTCCTTTTTCCAGATACTCAATTGGGGTATCAAAAGTTGACTCAAAATTAAGGAAGAAATCCCTGCTCAGAAGACTCAAGCGCCGGAGCAGAGGACTGCTAAATTGGTGGCGTATACTTCCGGTTCCTATGCCAGTGGACCCCATTCCAAGCATCTTTTCCTTTTCCAATATGGTTATTGACAGTCTGGAATCCGCCTCCAGAATATGATAGGCAATGCTTAATCCAATAATGCCGGCACCAATAATGATTATATCTGGCTTCAACTCTTTACTATTTATATGCATTAATTTCACACCCGCCAATTTCACATCATTAATCATTAATACCTTTATAATAAGGGATAAATCCAGCTCCGTACCACACAATAGTCTATAGTTTAACCCGCCATCTTAACTGCATTTCCTTTTGATCCTAATAACCAATCGATAAAAATCTGATAGATACACCTTTCGTACCATTGACTTCAACTGCGGAACCATAAGATCAGATGGGCATTCATCAGAATAGCGATAAACAACATAAAAACTAGTGATTGTCTCTAACTCCGAACTTAATTCCGGATAATGGTCTGCAAGTCTCTGATAATAGTCATAAGGAGTTTCATCAATTTGCCGAGGACACTTTTTCCAGCATCCCCATCGGAGTAATTGACCGTAGGCATGATCAGTAGACATGCGGACAGGTAAAAGCAGTATGATTAAATTGCTGACTTTTTTTATGTTTTTTAAGACCGAAGCATAGATATTCTTCCATAAGAATATAGGATTAAAGCCTGCCCTGCGGCTCTTGCCAACCTGCCGTTGAAATAACCATGAAATCAAAAAGCGTATGAAATAAAAGACGATCATTATTACACAAACGCATAACATAATCAGCAAGAACCATGTTACTCCCTGCAAGATGATATGTTGCCAGGTTGAATCCGCGTTGGGCAGAGGATTAAAATTCTGCTTGGTTGCCGATTGATCAGTCAAATCGGCCCTAGTGTTGCTAATACTGAATTTGTTCCATAATGAAAATACGCTGACCAGAATATTTACCAAAAAGAGAAGAACTTTACCGAACATATCAATTGCACCTCCGGCAGTCCCCGATATATGAGGAAAAAGGGAAACGGTTTCCGCCGAAAGATATAGAAGCATCGTTATTGCTATACTGAGGACCCACCCAGACAGAGGGTTAATCTTCTCACCGGTATTATTATCTATATATAATGGGAGAAGATTAACGAAAACGGCAGCGATTATCCAGGTAATCCCTCCTGGAAGTGAGATCTTAGCAACACCCATGCTTATAAACACTAAAAAAGTTAAGAATATACACCAATCAAAATGACTGTAAACATTAGGAGTGCTTTTATGATAAGCCAGATAGAGTGAGCGATATCCCAGCCACAGAATTGAGCTGTGAACCAAAATAATATTGAAAACAGTTAATCCTTCTAGGGGAATCGAGAACAAGATAAAACCCGTCTGCCAATTTGTCGAAGATACGAATATGCCAAGCAGGAGTATATTGATTCCCACTATGGTCAGTCGCTGAAAATTTCCAGCTGCCAATATCATATTGATCAATGTCAAAACGCCAGATAGAACGAAGAAAAACAAGGGATTTAAAAGAGGACTCCCTTGAAATAAACCCATTAAAAAAAAGATCAAAAGGATTAGAAAGCACGTCTCCGAGGAAATGAGAGCCAACCTGAGAAAGACATTATGATATCTCATGTTCGTGTTCTGCCTCCTTATAGCCTCCAGGGTTTGTTGTTTTGCTTTCTCTGAAAGCATTGAGACTTAGCTGAACGAGTTCACTGGATGGAATAGAATATCACCTGACTTATTGCGGACGGCATATGCTTAGGAGGACTGCTGCCAATGACAATTAGGGTTGTTCCCCATGGCAGATGATAGGCTTCTGATTTCAGGATATCTTCCAAGCTTCCTAAAACTGCAAATTCAGCACGAGCCAAAGATTCCAGAACTAACCTGACTTGATCAAAATCTCTATTCACAGGCAGTATGACCGCTCCAGGTTGTTCCTTTTTGGGCATGTTGGCAATCAGACCAAAAGGAATTCTGCTATTATCTGCCCACACAGCCAGGGAAGCAGCTACAGAGAGTGCCTCTTCAAAAAGATTTTCCTGGGGCTCCGGCTGAATAAAATCCTCGGCATCTATAGCAATACATATCTGCAGGCTTGCTGATGATTCGATAATTCTAGCCAGCAACCGATCTTGCTTAGCGCTTGCCTTCCAGTGAATGGACCGAGCTGGCATATCCGGTGTATATTCTCTTAATCCCACAAACATAATAGGATCAAATAAAAATGGCCGTTTATCTCGCTCTAAACCACTGAAATCGGAAGGATGTGTCTTGATTTCCTCCAAGGCAAGCAACCGAGGATAAACAATCACACTCTTAGTCCCGCCCCAGTATGCTTGACGATAAAAAAGGCCCAACACATCCCGGGAATACAAACGGAGCGCAGGAATTTTGTAATACCCACGCCTGTGCACTGCAAATTGGTGACTAACAATCGTTTTAGCATTCGGGCCGAGATAAACCTGCCCCTGGATATCTCCCATAGTTTCAGGATCTTGAGGGGATAACTGGAGTATTGAAGTCAGGGATTGTGACCAGTTGTAAAGACCAGGCAACCATTTTTTGTTTTCCATTGATATTGAAAAAACGGTTTCTTCTCCAGGAAACAATTGCAAAGGTTTGAACTTTGTTTCGACCTTCAACTTGGACAAACCCGCTTTAGACCACAGACTAGCTATTTCAATGATGATAATTATAATAAGTAATAAAAAAGCAGGTAAAAAGTTCCTAACTTTCAGCAGGTAGAGAAATATAATCAATAAAACAAACCTTGATAGTAATAGGGTAAATACAGAGGTAAGGTTAGGAATGGCTAACGGTTTTTCCATATTTTAATCACCGTCTTTTTCAACCGGGACAGGAATAATAGCCAATAATTCTTCTAAAACCTGACCAGCTTTTACTCCTCTTAGGCGATCCTCTCGTTTTAAAAGTAAACGATGGTTAAGTACATATCCCGCAAGATATTTTATATCATCAGGAATGACATATTTTCGTCCCCTAAGCAAGGCCAGGGCACGGGCTGCACGAACTAGAGCAAGACTGGCTCTGGGACTGGCTCCAAAGGCTACCGCAGAGTGAGTGCGGGTTGCCCTGACCAGCTCTATTATGTAACTGCGAATCGACTGGTGCACAAAAACATTACGGGATAGCTCCTGCCACTCTTTTACGTCCTTCTCTCCGCCCACTGCTTGCAACTTCAGGAGAGGATTTTCTTTGCCATGAGTTAATAACAAGTTTTCCTCATCTTCAGCATTTGGGTAACCCATAGAAATTTTTAACATAAAGCGATCCAGCTGGGCTTCCGGCAGTGGGAAGGTTCCATCATGTTCAATGGGGTTTTGGGTGGCCACCACGAAAAATGGGTGAGGAAGTCTGGTCGTTTGTCCGTCTATGGTTATCTGTCTCTCCTCCATTGCCTCCAGCAAACTGGACTGAGTACGGGGAACAGTGCGGTTGATTTCATCAACCAGCAGGATATTCGTCACTACTGGGCCTGCCCGGAAGGAAAAACTGTTACTTTGGCGGTCGAAAACGTAAAAACCAGTGACATCCGTCGGCGTTAGGTCAGGAGTACACTGAATCCTGTGAAAATCTGCATTTAAAGAAGCAGCTAGGGCTTTGGCTATTAATGTCTTGCCCACACCAGGAACATCCTCGATCAGAACATGTCCTTCTGCAATAAAACCAACTAACAAAAGAGTCAAAGAATCCTCTTTGCCAAGAACAATACCGGAGATATTTTCTTTTAAACGCTGTAAGCTGCTCGGCAACATTATGCTTCCTCTTTTCTATAAGAACCTTCAACTTCGCCTCAGTATGAACTTTATAACAACTTATTATAATTATCAATTGTTTTTTGAATAATCATTTTTATCAAAAAAGCATAGTCTTTTCTCATCTCTGAAAAAAGACTATGCTTTTTAAGAACCGTGATTATTGTGTTTCAATTTAGTCAGTTGGTTCCGGCAGGTCAAATCTCTAATGCTTCTTTTGCCATCTGCTCATATTCATCGAGACCAGATATTATTGCAAATTCAGCAATTCCAACTGGGTAGGCAGACACTAATTCAATGATGTGCGACTTCATCTTCGGCCAAAAATATCCCCCCACTTCTTTGTAGGCCTTAATAAGCGAATCAAGCCCTTCTTCACCAAACATCTTATAATAGATAACAAAGTCATTCGACATATCAGTCACCCTAGCTTCAGTCCAATCAATCAAGCCAGTCACATTTGCATTTTTATCCACCAAAATATGCCCTGCATGTACATCTCCATGAATAAGCCCGGTCTCTTTAGGCCACATTTCTTCATCATTCAGCCATGCCTGCCATCGATTCCATAGTGACTCGCCCACTCCAAACTTTGCCTTCACTGAATCCATACGCTCTTTCATCGATTGTTTTGCCTCTTCTGGAGTATGAACAACCAACCCAGCTTCAATTGCCTTTTTATTGGGAATGCTGTGCAGCGACGCCAGTGCTTTTCCAAGCGTTTGATGAAAGCACTCCGGTACATTTTTCTCATCAATTTCCCAGACATAGGCATGTGTATCAGGATCTATGGTACCTGCCGGTATGCCGCATAACCTCTTGTACGCAATCAGCTCGTCTGTGTACACCGACCAGTTTGGCGCTTGAAATGTAAAGTATTGGTTCACCAGATCTAAGGCATTTTTCTCTACTTTCGTTCTAGGAATAACATCTTGACGCCTGGGAAAACGCAGCACCCACTCATTACCTTCTAGATCGGTTGCAAATACAACCTGAAAGTCAAGGCCCGATTCATTAAATTCTAAAGTGTTTTTTTTCAACTGCAGACCATGTTTTTCCGCTGTTTCAATGACTTGATTTATTGTTTTACTCATTGATCATCACATCCTCTATATATTATTACGTACGTACAAGCAGTTGGTTTACATTTAGAAAGCCATCAGTGTCCCACCAATTTTCCTAGTCTTAGGAAGCTTTTCTAATCTTCGTGTTAATATCCATCATATATCACCTAGAAATTATTATTTTAGGTTACATACTGTTGATATCTTTCATAATCCGCTTCCTTACATTCTAAAGATATTAACACTCCGCTACCTTCATAAAGAGTTGATTTTATCGTTGCATTATCATTCAGATAGGATACAATATTTCCTTTGTCATACGGAATTAACATCTCACAGTGGACATAGTCTGTGAAAGCCTTTTGCCCAATTACGTTCACTAAATCAACAATTCCTTCTTTCCTCTTGGCAGAAATGTATACGCAATCCTCTGTAATTTTTGGAATTTCAACATTGAGCAAATCTGTTTTGTTGTAAGCATAGATAACAGGAATATTATCTGCTCCAAGCTCCTTTAAGGTCTCCCTCGTAACCTTCATTTGTTGATTATACTGAGAATTTGAGTAATCAACGACGTGAATCAGAAGATCGGCTTCTGCAACTTCTTCTAACGTTGATCGAAACGCTTTAATTAAATGGTGAGGCAATTTACTTATGAAGCCTACTGTGTCCGTTAATAAGAAGGATTTATTATCCGGTAACTTAATGCTTCTAACGGAGGTTTCTAACGTGGCAAACAACATATCCTTTTCAAACACCTGCTTCTCAGTTGATGGATTAAATAAATCTATCATGGCATTCATTAGGGTTGACTTGCCTGTATTTGTGTACCCTACTAAAGCAATCACAGGAATCTCTTTCTTTTTACGCTTTTTCCGTTGGTTTTGACGTTGAGTTACAAGTGTCTCCAATTCTTTGTTTAATCCACTGATTCTATCTTCAATCTTTCTACGGTCCAGCTCTAGTTTTGTCTCCCCAGAGCCTCTGTTTTTCAGGCCGGAACTTCCCCCCTGACGACCTAATGATTCTCCCAGACCAATTAATCTGGGCAACATATATTGTAGTTTCGCTACTTCTACCTGTAGTTGGGCTTCCCGGGTTTTAGCCCTCTGAGCAAAAATGTCCAAAATCAGAACCGTTCGGTCTATGACCCTGCATTCTAAAATTTCCTCTAGGTTACGAATTTGAGAAGGAGATAACTCATCATTGAAAATTACTAGATTAGCATTCTTCTCAGCAAATAATGCTAATACTTCTTGGATTTTACCCTTGCCTAAATAATAGGATATATTCAAGCCATTCAATTTTTGGATCTTTTCACCAACTACCTCTAGATCACACGCATTTGCTAAGTTAAACAATTCCTCCATTGAATCTGTAAAGTCCTGCTGATTGTTAAGTTGAACCCCTACTAGTATCGCTTTTTGTTTTTGTTCCATATATATTCCTCCCATTTGAATGTAAAGAAAACTTGGCTGGCGCCCGAAGACACTGTCTTCTCACGTATTAGTCATTCTGTCAGCCGCAGACGCTGGCCATGGATGGCGAGAAGGGACCAAAGGCGGCAGCCCTAGTTGCACTTATACTTTCTGATAGCACAAAAAAACACAGGCTGGTTACCTGTGTTATGAGTAAACGGGAAGATGCCTACTAAAAAGTTCAGAAAACTTGGCTAGCGCAAGCAACAACACACTTTTCCATTGATTAGTGGTGCTAGCTAGCGGTATGGGGGTCTGACTAGTACAAAGAAATTTTGTTCTTAAAATACCAAAACAAGCGTCTTACTGACTAACGCAAGGTCTCTCAAAGAATCGCACCAGAAATAACTCATTCTTTAAGGAGATTTATTGATATAAAAATACAACAAAAAGAGGGCAGATTGGTCCCTCTTTAACGAATTTCATTATACGTATATATCGTTAATAAGGTTCTCTTAAAAATAGGCATACCAAATCCCGATTACTCTACACAGCGGTAGAGCCTTTAAGCACTATTAAATTAGTTACATAAAGTATTTAAATCGGAGTCTAATATGACAAATACCCATTTTAAGACAACCCTCCATCCATTTAAAATCAGTCATATTATATCACACATATGTTGAACTTGTATAGAAATCTTCCATGCCCAAAAGTCTATAAGATTTTAAATTAGTCCTAATTGATCCATTGTAAATTTTGGGCATAAGGAATTGCCCATCCTCCATGTATTGTGTTAAGCTATCCTTAGAGGATGAGATACTCCTTTCCGAACTTTTAGTATAGTAATTCAAATGATTAGCAGACCCGTCTCATCTTACTTCTTGCTATAAAAGGAGGCACTCAATTTGGAGACGACAGCTTTAATTCTATCGATCATCTTTTTTGTCGCTGGTCTGCTGGGGACTATACTGCCTATTTTACCTGGTGCCATCCTGATTTACGGAGGCATGCTTCTTTATGGGTTCATGACGAAGTTTTCAACACTAGATGCAAATTTCTTTCTCTTACAAGCATTAGTGCTAGTTTTAGTCTTTTCCGTGGATTTTGTTGCTTCTGCTGCTGGCACACGTCGCTTTAATGGCAGCAAACAGGCAGCTTGGGGTGCAATCATCGGCACAATCCTTGGTTTGATTTTCTTCGCACCGCTGGGTATCGTCATTGGCCCCTTCCTTGGTGCTGTTGTGGCTGAATTGTTGCGTGGTATACAAATAAATCAAGCAATCCGTGTTGGGTTTGGTACTTTGGTTGGCATCCTCGGTGGGACAGTATTGAAATTATGTGCTGAAATCTTAATGATTGTTTATTTCTTTATACGTATTTAATGGGACTAAAGCAAACCGTTTTTAATAACATTCTATTAATTTCTTACTGCAAAGAACCCTGTTTATATGCCTTTTAATAGCCATTTACATAGGCCGCCTCGCTAGATAGTCGCTAATCTTCTAAATAATTCCCCTGGAAATACTGACTCCTGTTGCAGATACAACGCATCTGCAACAGGATTTTATTCTTATCAACATTTATCAAACAATAACAAACAGGATGTTTAGTTGGCAGGTTCCCATTTACATCTTACAGGAGAAACAATTGCTTCTTCCTTTTTTAATTCCTTAAATGCTTTATCAATTTCTTTACGGTCCAGACCTGTTAATTTCTCTACTTCTCCCGCACTTACAGGTTCTCCTGCATCTCTCATTGCTTTTAGTACATCTTCTTTAATACTCATTTTACTCAGTCCTTTCAAAAAACGTTGCTATATTTGCTCGTATTTGTAGTTTAAATTCTTAACTTGAAAATGTAAACGTTCATTTTCTATTATCCACTTTTTTAAATGCCTATATGCTAGGACAAGTTGAGAAATAATAATGGCTGTATGACAACATTAGTTTTCATACAGCCATTATTATTTCTCCTCCAGCCTTTACTCTAAAAATCCCTCCATACTCTCTCGCGAAAGTGTCCATCGCAGTTTAATTGCTTGCAAAGCTACACTATAACTGATTTGATCCCAGCTTTCCAAAGCATGATCTAAGTCAAAGCTAGTACTTCCCATGAACAGATGTTGAGCAAGCAAAATAAGTGCTCTATGATTACTCGCAAAACCCTGTTCCAAGATTTTGCCGAAATCGATTTCTTCTAGAGTGGTATATCTTTTTGTTGCTGACCAAATCTCCTTAGTTGAAGTAAGTATGTAATAGGCTGAGTAATAGCCAGACTCATTAGATTTTTTCTGTGTTAAAAGAGCTAAGAAATGTCCCTTATGTTGGCTATTGGCGTAGTAAATTTGTTCAAAATTCATTTTCAGTCTCCCTACAATTTTAATTATCCTTGTCTAAGGTATTCGCTTCAACCTCCACGACATTGAGTCTAGTATATACTTATTAGGGATTGACTACTACTATTTTCCCCTACAGGCCTGAATTAACGATCTTCTCGGAATATTATTGCGGTTCATCTCTAAGATGGCAATGCTCAAGATGAAGTTGCTCGCCGTATTAATTGACTCGCCAAATACATGCCGAGACCGATAACGCTCTCGATATGCAATAGATGTTCAACGGACGGCTCGTAAAGGATGGTGGCATTAGCTTGAACTTCTTCGTCCCCTTCCCAAACAATCACACACAAGGGAATTTCGGGGAAAGCTTGGAAAACAGCTGACGCATCCCCAAAAGATGCAGCTTTTCCACCTAAAGCAGTCGCACACGCCAATAATTGTTTGGGCTGATCTCCAAATGCCTTGACAAGGCCTAGGATCGAACTTTTGTGAAAGGCAGGATAAAATAGCATCCCACCGTTGGGTATTTCCTTTAAACTTACCCATTTTTTAGCGGTTTCTTGAGCTGTTTTGGCATAGGCAAGGTAATTCAAGATTATGATAGCTGCATTAATATCTGGGACATGTCCATCTATTTCCCTGTAGATCGTCTCAGTTTTGCAATCTAAAATATACTCTGAGTTAAAGAAAGTCACAACGAATTGTTGGATTTCTCCAGAGTAGGTCACAGCAAGCTGTGTGGCGATTTCCTCCGGTACCTTTTTTTTTAGGTCCTGCCAGTATTTATCATAAGCAACTCGGTAATTTGTTTCCATTAATCAACCACCCTCTCCTTTTGCACAAAGGCGCTTGAAACAAAAATACACATCTTGGCTCCAAGGACCTGGTGAATCACACTAAGTTCCTATATTATTGGTATCAATGAAGTTCATCGGTTGCCAGACTTAACCCGTAGGAATAAGAAGACACTATAGTCCTAATACTATTCTAGGTTGGAAACAACAAATAATTACCCAATAATAAGTATTCAAATAATTTGAGAAAGAAGTTGTTTTAAATGGAATTACTTGATGCCATGAAAGCCAGACGAAGCATTCGAAAATTTAAATCCGACCCCATTCCAGAATCACTGATTACTCAACTTATCGAATCCGCGCGATTAGCTCCATCTGGCAGTAATATTCAACCTACACGCTTTGTTGTGATTAAAAGTGATGAAGCTCGCAGACAATTAGGCCAAGCTACTCCTTTACCATTCGTCAGTCAAGCGCCCGTTGTCATCGCATGCTGTGTGTCCACAGAGTCCTTTGGAGGCTTAGGAACTCGAATGCGAGAACTCATGGAAGCGGGAGCTTTCACAGATACCCCCCTCGAGAAGATGGACACAGAAAGTTATGCAAAGCGTAACCCAATGGATCAAGCCACTGCCGAAGCCTATCTTCGCTTAAACGCAGCCATTGCTATCGATCACATTACATTACGTGCTATTGACCTCGGTTTAGGCACCTGTTGGGTCATGATGTTCGATCAAGAGAAAGTAAAGCAGATCCTAGGATTAGGCGAGAATTATAATGTTGTGGCCTTATTACCCGTAGGTTATCCTGACCAAAACCCCACCTCTCGTCCTAGAATTGAGTTAAGTGAGATCTTGCTTAAAGAAGTTTAATTCCGTCAAATGTGCTTTATGGACCAATAGTTGTAAACTTATCAAAAGCATTGGCTAATTCAATTAAAATTAAGGCATACGACTTCTACTACTTTCCACGTTCTATTCTGAAATTCCTTCCAAGATTAGCAATAATAAGCATGGTTCCAGTTGGTAGGCCCTTTCGGGTAACCACGGATCAAAACCTGCGTGGCATTACGCACTGTTAACCGCGCCCTATTCCCATCTGGTTCCGAATTACCTATCAAATAGCCCATACCTTTGGTGCCAGTCAATCTTTCTCATTATCCATGGGAGCCTAGATGGATAGATTTTTTGGTATTTCAACGGTCTTAGCCTTAACTGGAGCCTTCTTCACCTTAGCGTATGCCCCTTTGAAACAAATAATTGAGGGAACATCCAAGGAACTATGGCCGGGAAAAATGTCCATAGTCGAAGATGGAATGCCTAAAAATGCTATGGGGGTACAATATACAGTTGTTGTTGCCATGATCTTATTAGTATCTTTTGGCGGAGAAGCTGCTGTCAAATTCTTTAATAAGCTAGTTCTAATGACTAATGTGGCCATGACACTGCCCTATATGTTTATATCTGCTTCCTTTGCCGCCTTTAAAAAGAATCAAACGATCAAAAAGCCCTTCAAAATTTTCAAAAGTTACCACAGTGCTTTAATCTGGACTGTAATGGTGACGTTCACAGTAGGATTTGCAAACTTCTTTACAATCATCCAACCAGCCATTGACGGGGATCTGTCCTCTACTATTTGGAGTATTGCCGGACCGTTGTTTTTCTCTATTGTCGCCTTATTAAGGTACACGAACTACGAAAGGAAACCAAATTCTGTAACTCCTTAAATCTCCTATTGTTTAAATGGAGGGGACAGGTTCCTTGTTTTTAATCAAAACAAGAAACCTGTCCCCATGTTTCAGAGTTTCAAAGCCTCATTTAGGCAAGTCGTCAACAGATATGCTTGGCCTCTTACTTCATCCCTTTTCATTTTTCCTAAAATCTATGAACCAGCTTATAAAGTTTATTACATGAAGCGGCAATAACTACAGTACATGCACCCAAGAAAATACACAATCCAAACATTGAAATCCATGCTAACATAAGCGACGCCCCCTTCGTATTTATTCACTCATTGCACACCTCTTGGTACACTTGATCTAAAATGAGATAATTGGATAATTGAATGATAACTTCCGAAACATCAGTTTATGCAGATAACTATCTTGGAACAGAAGTTAACGAATTATTTGGTTGATAGTGATTATTTTCACTATATTGCATGAATATAGTTCTTTACGTAAGACGTGTATCACTTGGAAGTCTCTCCGAAAGTTATCGTCATCAATTCCCGGTTCATTGAAAACCTATTCACTCTCCTTTAAACTCTACTCCTTATTTAAAGCCTAACATAGCATCAGCTTCAAATCCATAGGATAACAATATGTTCACAATCATATATATTTATTTTTAAGAAGACCATCCCACCTCACATACATAATTATACACAGAAAAACTACCTCGTAAGAGATAGTTTTTCGCTTGTTACCTGGCGATACGAAAGGCACGATAGTGTCCTGTGGACAGTATCGCCGAGCCACCCACCCCAAAGAAACGCTTCGTGGCGAAGGGGAGCCTTTCGCCACACTGCGACTCGTGACGCACACTCCTGCAATGTGGATCCGAACGGGTGGAATCCCGACTCTCCAAATTCGTCGGCGCCGACGAATTTAAGACGCCCCAGATAAAGTGGCAAGGATGACACATAAAGAAAGACCATCTCTGAATGAGATGGTCTCTCGCTTGTTACCTGGCGATGACCTACTTTCCCAGGAGCTATGCTCCAAGTATCCTTGGCCCTGGAGGTCTTAACTTCCGTGTTCGATATGGGAACGGGTGGAACCCCTCCGGCATGATCACCAGATGCCAACTCGTAGTTCGAAATACGATGTTCGTGGTTCGAACTT
>NZ_FQXJ01000018.1 GCF_900129935.1 Desulfosporosinus lacus DSM 15449
TCAAATTTAATCGACACTACTAGAAGAAGACTCTGTGCAGTTTTGAGAGAACAGCGTTCGAAAGAATAGCAACCATCTCAGACATCTGGTGATCATGCCGGAGGGGTTCCACCCGTTCCCATATCGAACACGGAAGTTAAGACCTCCAGGGCCAAGGATACTTGGAGCATAGCTCCTGGGAAAGTAGGTCATCGCCAGGTAACAAGCGAGAGACCATCTCATTCAGAGATGGTCTTTCTTTATGTGTCATCCTTGCCACTTTATCTGGGGCGTCTTAAATTCGTCGGCGCCGACGAATTTGGAGAGTCGGGGTTCCACCAGTTCGGATCCACATTGCAGGAGTTTGCGTCACGAGTCGCAGTGTGGCGAAAAGCTCATTCCTTCGCCACGAAGTGTTCCTTTGTGGTAGGTGGCTCGGCGATACTCATCCTATGCCGATTAGTATTCTTTGGGGATCGCGGCTTCGGCGAAACCCTCCACTGGAGGCTTTCGTCACAGGACACTATCGTGCCTTTCGTTTCAGGGCCAAGTATATACTTGGAGCATAGCGCCGCTGCTGATATACAAGAACTGAAGAATAGCTTAGTAATTGCAAAAAGCAGGACAACGGTATGGATGTAGGGTTAGAAATTGATTGACCTGTTCGAGAGTAACTGGTAATATTATACTGATATAGATTATTAAAACTTATAAGTGTTTTGTTTACAGAAATCTATAATTAATTTATGCTTGGGATACGAGATTGGAAGTTGTATGCTTATCTGGTTTAGAGGAAACATAAATAATAGAATTTATATATTAATTACGCAAATGAATCAGAAAGAGGTGGACTGGTATAGGGAAAAAAGCCTTGTAAAAGGAGGAAATTAGAATGAAGGTTAAAAATGTAATGATTTCTAACCCATACACAGTCAGATCTGATCAAAGTCTTGCTGATGCAAGTAGGATTTATCTAGAACACGATGTTAATTGTGCACCTGTTGTGGGGGTAAATGATAGTATCGTGGGGATTATTACGATTTCTAAGGTGTTGGGATGCTTTTTATCGGGTTCTTCCCCAACAGCAAAAGTAAATGAATTCATGGATGATCCGCCAGGTGTAGTTTCAGAAAATTCAGACTTTGAAGAATTGGCAAATACTTGCACTCAGGACATGGAACGCATGCTTGTTTTAGATCAAAACAAGAAACTAACGGGAATTCTTTCCCGAGTGGAGCTAATTAATAAGGTTAACTTAGCTTGGGAAGAAACTAGAAATGAACTTAGAGTAGTGTTACAGTCAGTTAGTCATGCAATTATCGCTTTTGATAAAATCGGTTCAATATACCTTTTCAATAAAGGCGCAGAAATTCTCTTAGGGATTAGTAGTAAGGAAGCTTCTGAGCAGCGCTATGAAGGAGTTCTGCCTCAGTGGATATGGAAGGAAGTCATTGCGGACGGTCAGGCACGGTTTGGATTTAGATTAGAAGTTAACAATAAGAGGGTAATTGGAAATGCGACCCCTATATACGTCAATGGGAACATAACAGGTACAGTTGTCGTTTTGCAAGATTTATCGGAAGTGGAAAACTTAACTTTAGAATTATCAAGGGTCAGGGAATTAAAAGTTGAGTTGGATAATATTATAGAGTGTTCTTATGACGGAATGCTGGTAGTTAATACCGAAAGAGTAGTTCTAAGGGCCAATAAGAGCGCAATGCAGCTTTTTAATCTGATAGATTATAGCCAGAATTGTATATTAAGTGATATTGAATCCGAAGTTGCTAGTTGTTTGGATGAAATGGCTGTTAACATTATTCAGCAAAAGAAAACCCTTACCAAAGGTTACACCAAGTTTGATGGACAGGAGATTATGATTACTGGTAATCCGCGCTTTGCTCTAGATGGAAAGGTAATACAGGTCATATTTAATATGAGGGATATGACAGAATTGCAACGGCTTAAGTTTCAAGTAGAACAAGCGAAGGAAGAGAAATTGCGTTATTCAGTCGAGTTACTAGAGTTAAGGGGAAAGCTGCTAAAAGAAGATTTAATTACTAAGAGTCCTGAGATGGAGCCTGTTCTAGAGCTAATGGTACGTGTATCGCAAGTTGAATCGACAGTTCTGATCACAGGAGAATCAGGGGTGGGTAAGGAAGTAGCCGCTAAGAGAATTCACAGACTAAGTCGAAAGGAAAATGGTCCGTTTATTACGATTAACTGTGGAGCAATACCTGAAAATCTTATGGAATCTGAACTTTTCGGTTATGAAAAAGGATCCTTTACCGGAGCTGGTAAAGAGGGCAAAATAGGCTTAATGGAGGCTGCTAATGGTGGAAATATCTTCCTTGATGAGATCGGAGAACTTCCTTTAAATTTACAAGTTAAGCTTTTAAGAGTTATCCAAGAAAAAGTTATCTATCGTATTGGCGGCATAAAACCTATAACCCTTGATGTACGCATTATCGCAGCTACCAATCGTAATCTGAAGGAAATGGTAAGGAAAAAAACCTTTCGAGAGGATTTATTCTATCGTTTGAATGTTGTACAAATTGAAATTCCACCATTACGCCAGCGTAGAGAAGATATTTTACCTTTGAGTCAGTATTTTCTAAGTAAATATTGTTCTAAATATAATAAACAAAAAAGAATTAGTCCACAAGTTTTTAAAATTTTCGAAAGCTATTATTGGCCAGGTAATATTCGTGAGTTGGAAAATGTTATAGAAAGAGCAGTCATTCTGAGTCAAGGGGATTCAATAGATGTTAACCACTTACCGGAAAACTTGTATGTTGTGCATAATGAACAGGCTGAGATTGAAGTTATAGTTAGAGGAATTACCTCATTAAACGATGGAGTTCAGTTGATGGAAAAGGAATTATTAAGAAAAGCACTTGGAACAGAGAAAAGCAGTAGAAAAACAGCTCTACTTTTAGGGATAACTCATACTACTGTGTTGCGAAAAGCTAAACAATATGAGTTGCTATAAATAGTGGCACTGCGAAGTTCCGATTGGAATTTTGGCGTTCCAATCGAAGAAAAGGAGATTTTGGTCAATCCATAAAGCCATTTAAGATAAATAAAGGATGCGCGGAACATTAACGTTCCGCGCATCCTTTTATTTGTTATCAAATTTTCAGAAAAATCCATATTATCAGATCTTTTAACAGTTGGCATAAGTATTGCATTTTATAATTGGAAACTGTTCTGTAATTTATCTACTAATTTCCAATCGAGTAAATTTATTTAAAGAAGGGAGCTTATAAAACATGACCAATGAAATCCAGCACATTCGGGCTAGTGTCGGTTTTTATCCCAACTGGTGGCACAAGAATTATGGAATTGCTTATGGTAAAAAGTACTACTATGACCCGGATTACCGAGTTGAAACCCAAATGAAACAAATGAAATTACTACATGAGCGCTTTGGAGATATAGGGCTAGGCAACCCTGATCCCCAACCAAACCCTTTTGTCGATTACGGTATGGCCTTGGTCCCTGAATTATTCGGTGTTGAAACCAAGTTTTTTGATGATGCTTTGCCGTGGTCAATTCCAGCCAACATGTCCGAAGAACAAATCAATAGCCTAGTCGTACCAGACGTGTTGAACACTCATCCTATGACTGAGATTATAAGACAAATGGATTATTTAGAGAAGAAATACGGACGGGTTACAGGAAACATCAATACTTGTGGAATTCAGAACTTAGCATTAAAACTGCGTGGTGATGATCTGTACACGGATTTCTATGTGAACTCAGATCTGGTACACAAGGTAATGAATATTTGCTTGGAAACTATTATTCCCTTAGCTAATTATGTGAGAAGTCGTACCGGTACATTAGCATCTTCTGTTACCCCTATGGCTCCCCCAGAAATGTACATTACTCCGAACTGCACTACAGCGCAAATCTCCAATGAATCCTATGAGGAATTTATTTTGCCCTATGAAATGAAGCTTGCCAATGCATTACAACCTTTTGGTATTCACCATTGCGGGTCTGTTGATAATGTAGTGGAGGGGTACAGTAAAATCAAAAATATGCAATTTATTGAAGTGGGGCCCTTGACAGACCTGCGTAGGGTGAGAGAACTAATGCCTACTATTTTTATAAATGCTAGGATTTGTCCTGTCCGTATGCTTCAGTGTACAACTGAAGAAATTGAGCAAGATGTCAAACGTCTCGTTGACACGGGAGGTCCTTACGAGTTGTTATCTATTGATGCGGTAGGGCTTGATTATGGAACGCCGGATGAGAACGTACGGACCATGCTAAATACCGCGAAAAACTACAGCGCAGAAAAGATCGCTGAGGGGAAATAATTCCTGGAACCAATTAGGAGCACTCATCCTTTACTATAAGCAGTGGTCATCGATTATAAACCCAGGTGGTTAAAACTAATTAAACATTTTGAATGGGGGGAAGCATGATGGCAGTATTAGAAGACATCAAAAATTCAATTATTACTTACAAGCCTGCAAAGACAAAAGAGTTTTGCCAACAAGCTCTAGACGAAGGAATCGAGCCACAGTTAATTTTAAGTGAGGGTCTGATCGCTGGCATGGCGGTTATTGGTGAGAAATTCAAGTTAAATAAGATTTACGTACCGGAAGTATTAATCGCCGCTAAATGTACTCATGCAGGACTAGATATTTTAAAACCTATTTTGGCTGCTGCAAAGGCTGTTTCGTTAGGCAAAGTGGTACTGGGAACAGTTAAGGATGACCTCCATGATATTGGCAAAAACCTTGTGGCTATGATGCTGGAGGGTGCAGGTTTTGAAGTTATTAATTTAGGCGTTAATATTGACCCGGAAAAATTCATCGAGGCAATCAAAGAATATCAACCAGAAATTATTGCGATTTCGAGCCTGATAACTTCGACTTTGCCTAATGTAGAGGCGACCATTAAAGCAATCGTAGATGCGGGTCTTCGTGAGCAGGTTAAAATTATGATTGGTGGAGCACCGGTAACTGAAGAGTGGGTATTGCAAATTGGTGGAGATGGGTTTGGTAAAGATGCCACTGCGGCAGTTGATGCAGCTAAGAAGTTAATTGGGGTTGCTTAAAGGAGGAAAGAGAATGTTTCATACCGAGGTTCGCAGCAAGAACGCAATAGTCACCATCGGTAGGGATTTGCCCGCAGTTATCATTGGTGAACGAATTAATCCCACAGGCAAAAAGAAATTTGGTCAGGCACTCTTGGCTAAAGATTTTGAGTATGTTAGACGCGAGGCGATAGCACAGGTTGAACAGGGTGCAGATATTCTGGACGTAAATGTAGGAGTAGCAGGTGTCGATGAGATCGCTATGTTACCAGAGGTCGTCAAAATAGTGTCTGAAACTGTTGATGTACCTCTATGTATAGACTCGTCTAATCCGATGGCTTTGGCAGCAGCGCTAAAAGTATACGAAGGTAAGGCCTTAGTTAACTCAGTAACGGGTGAGGAAAAATCCCTTGTGAGTGTTCTTCCGCTGATTAAGGAATATGGCGCAGCAGTTGTCGGCTTACTTATGGATGATACCGGTATTCCCAATGATCCTGAAAAAAGATTGGCTATCGCATTCAAAATTGTCGAACGTGCTGAAAAGCTAGGCATTGAACGATCCAATATTATCATTGATTGCTTGACTATGACAGTAAGTTCGGACCACAATGCAGCCACTGTTACCCTGAAAACCATTGAGAGGATTGTGGAGGAACTAGGTTCTAATATTATTCTGGGGATTAGCAATGTTTCGTTTGGCTTACCTGATCGAAATAGTATTACTAGAACTATGATAGCTATGGCCTTAAAGGCGGGTTTGACCTGCATAATTATGGATCCAACGGCAGAGGGTATGCGGCGAACAGTTAAAACTTCTGATCTTCTCTTGGGACGGGATGAGTGGTCTTTGAACTACTTGGCAGAATACCGACAGTACTCTGAACCACAAGCCTAGTTTTTATAGAAACCTTGCTTCTTGGGGAAACAAGGCCAATATAATTTAAATATTCTTATTGAGTAAGAGTGGGGACGTACAATGCATAAGGAGGAAATTATTGCATGTGAGGTTTTTAAGGAAGAATTTCTCAGGGTTTAAAAACACCTCCAGGGAACAGTATCTTTTTGCTTCAGGAATTGTATTGTACCCCTGAGTTACTAAAGCATGAAATACAAAAGCAGATAGATCTCCTTGCTCAACAAGGAGATCTAGACTGCATCTATTTAGGCTACGGTTTGTGTGGCAATGATGGTGTGGGGGTAAAGTCATGTTCACCTGCAGAACCTAGTAAACCCATTGGAGGTGCGAAAATGCAAAATTTTAAGATTAAATTTCTACCTCAAAATGTAGAAGTTTTGGTTCCAGCAGGTACCAGTGTGGTTGAAGCAGCAGACTTGGCGAGGGTCGGCATTGAGCCTACCCCTTGTGGACGGCGTGGAACCTGTGGTAAATGTATAATCCTTTGCCAGGATTATTCGAGAGTACCTACAATCATCGAAAAGGAAAAGATTATCAATACTAAGCTGGATCAGGGGTGGAGATTAGCCTGTCAAACGATTATTACCCAAGACATGGTTATCGAAGTACCATGTCAATCTACTGGAAGGTTAATTAAAGCCTTATTATCTCGGCCTAAAAGCTCCATAGAAATTCTACCTACGATTATTAAGTACTATCTTAAAGTCCCTCCACCAACGATGACGGATCAAAGGGCTGATTGGGATCGAGTTGAAGGTCTGCTGCCTGATCCTGATCTTCAAAAAGAGTTAGACTTGACCTTGTTAAGGAATTTGCCCGAATTAATGAGAAAAAACAACTTTGAAATTACTGTCGTGACCTACAGAGGGAAAGTGATTACAGTCGAGGCGGGAGACACAACAACTGTTGGTTATGGCTGTGCTATAGACATCGGGACAACAACGGTAATTTGTAGTTTGCATGATCTGTTTAATGGACAAGAAATCGCTGTTGCCTCAGCGTTCAATCCACAGCGAACCTACGGAGCCGATGTTCTTTCTCGGATCGATTTTTCTCGAGCGAACAATAATTTGGAAAAATTACAAAGTATAATTATCGATCAAGTTAATGACTTGATTGATGAAGTAATATCCCAAGCAGGGATTAATAGGTCGGACATTTATTTACTCAGTGTCGTGGGAAATACAACGATGCAGCACTTGTTTCTGGGACTTCCTTCTCGTTATATTGCTACACCGCCCTTTGTCGGAACTCTTTATGCAGGGCTTAGCTTTGATTCCAGAGATTTAGGTATTCAAATTAATGACAGAGGTAAAGTAGCATTGTTACCTAATGTGGCGGGGTATGTTGGAGCTGATATTGTGGCAGGAGTATTGGCTACGGGCACCTACAAGCATGACGCTCCTTGCATCTTAATTGATGTGGGTACGAATGCTGAAATTGTTTTAGCAGCGCATGGCTTATTATATGCTTGCTCAGCTGCTGCAGGACCCGCTTTTGAAGGAGCCAACATTTGTTATGGCATGAGAGCGGAAACGGGTGCAATCGATCGGGTATGGATGGAGGACGGTAAGCCAAACTATAGTGTTATCGGACAGATTCCAGCACTGGGTTTATGCGGGTCGGGTTTAGTAGATGTAATTGCCGTATTGCTAAGTATTGGGCTTATCGATTTTAGCGGACGTCTTTTGACTCGTGATGAAGCAATCCCGATCGTGGGGGAAACATTGGCTGAAAGTTTAGTAGAAAACGAAGATGGTGATGAATTTATCATAGTCAATAATGAATTTCAGAAAGTAAGTCTCACACAAAGGGATATTCGTCAAGTTCAGTTAGCTAAAGGTGCCATACTGGCTGGAATTCGAATTATGATCAAGGAAATGGGAATAAAGTTGGAAGATATTAAACTGTTTAATTTAGCAGGTTCCTTTGGCAATGTACTTAACAAAGTGAATGCTCAAATAGTGGGTCTAATCCCGACTGGAATATCTTTAAGCAAAGTTGAATACGCAGGGAATTCGGCACATGTTGGAGCGCAAATCAATCTATTGCGTGCGGATACTGAAGAAATCGCGAATTCAGTCGCTAAAAATATTAAATATATTGAGCTTTCAGATCGAGCTGATTTTACGGAAGAGTTTACAAATGCAATGTTTTTTGGTGAGGAGTAACCGTAAACTATAGTTTGATTCGAGAGAGGGAGATGGGGATGGGATGCAAAAAATTTACTATCAAGCAAAACATTGTGATGGATGCCTAGCTTGTGAAGTTGCTTGTATCGAAAAGAAATCTCTGACTAAGAGTCTATTTATGGCAAAGATGGAACAACCCGTTCCTAAAGCAAGGATTAGTTTTGAGAAGTTCGGTAACCATTATTGGGCTTCGATATGTCAAAACTGTGTTGAGGCGATGTGTGTTGGGGCCTGTATGACCGGCGCAATGCAGTATTCCGAAACAGGTGAAGTTGTTCACAATCTGGAGCAGTGTGTTGGCTGCTGGATGTGCGTTATGGTTTGTCCATTTGGTGCAGTCGTACCGCTTGAGGATGCTAAAAAGGTTAGTAAATGTGACTTGTGTAAGGATGAAAAAACCCCCCCTTGTGTTGTAGCATGTACGCGGAAGGCCCTATGTTATTGTACTCCGGAAGATTATGAAAACGAAGGTTGAGGTGATGGGCATGCGATATCTCATCATTGGTAATAGTGCTGCAGGAATCTTTGCGGCAGAAACAATCCGGGGATTAGACTCTAACGGGAAAATCACGATGATTTCCAAAGAAGATTGTTTGCCCTACTCGCGATGCCTGACTTCTTATTTTTTAGGGAAAGAAATTTCAGAAGAAGGCATGAATATTCGAAATAAGGACTTTTACACTCAAACAGGTATTGACTTTAGAGGGGGAAACGCTGAAAGGGTGGATTCAGATTATAAATGTGTCTGGTTAGACTCTGGGGAAAAGGTTGGCTATGATAAATTGCTGATTGCGACAGGTGCTTCTCCTTTTAGTCCACCCCTTGAGGGGAGTGACATGAAAGGCGTATTTCAGCTACGCACCTCAGCAGATGCCAAAGCAATGGCTGAGTTTGCACCGAAGGTAAAAACTGCGGTCGTCATGGGTGCAGGGCTCGTAGGTCTTAAAGGAGCCCATGGGCTTCATGAACTTGGGATTAAGGTCATCGTTGTAGGGTCCGCGCCTTACCTTATGCGGTACTCGACGGATCCCGAATCATCAGAAATCCTAATAAGATTATTAGAAAATGACGGTTATCGTATACTGCTGAATACTAAAGCAGAGAGAATCCTCGGTGAAAGGAATTCTGAGGGACGGATGGCAGTCAGTGGTGTGGTTCTTAATTCTGGTGAACATATTCCCTGCCAAATGGTTCTCAAGGCAATTGGCGTACGACCTAATGTTCAGTTGGTTGAAGGTAGTGGGGTATTCGTGAATAAAGGTATTGTTGTTGATGAGGAAATGGAGACCCATGTCAAGGATATCTATGCTGCTGGTGATGTTGCTGAGGCGGATGATTTCTTACAGGGCGGAAAAAGCGTGAGTGCTTTATGGCCTACTGCTACAGAACAAGGAATTATTGCCGGCTATAATATGGCAGGTGTAAAGCGGAGCTACCCAGGCGCGCTGGCTTTAAATTCAGCTGTGATTTGCGGAGTGGGACTTATTTCCGCGGGAATCATGAATTTGCCTCCTGGAGAAGGCATTGTGCTAAAGGCAGTGGAACCAAAGCGAAATTTCTATCGTAAATTCGTGATCAAAGACGGTCGTTTGATTGGGATGATTATGGTCGGGAAAATCGAAGGAGCAGGTATCTTAAGTGGCTTGATTAGGAAGAAAGCAAAGGTTGACCTAAACTACCTAAACTATTTATTAACTAACCCAGTTAAATATCAAGGATACTTTCCGGTGGGCAAAGGGGGGGAGTAAAATGGGCTTCTATGTTAGACCAAAATCCTTAGGCCTAAACAGTAAACCGCTAGAACCGGATGATAACTTAAGGACGTCTATTTGCTGCCTTTGTAACGGTGGGTGTGGGCTAAAAGTGAGTCTAGATCATGAGGGAAAAGTACAAGCGGTTTTCGGTGACTTGGATAATCCCTATAATAAGGGGAAAATTTGCGCCAAACCCATGGAAATTGCCCAGACCCTATACGGACCGTACCGTGTAGAGTATCCAATGAAAAAAGTAGACGGTAAGTTTGAAAGAATTACCTGGGATGAGGCTTTAAAGCTTATTGCCCAAAAATATAACCATTATATTCAAGAAAGTGGAACCGGATCTATTGTAGGTATTACCTCCAAAATTGGTGGTTCTTACAGTAAATTAGCTCATGTCATCTTCTCTAAGTTAACTGGTATGGTCAATTACGGAACAGGACCTATCTGTATGGAGTCGGAATTTAATGTGCGCAAAGAAATATTTGGTAATGGGTCTTCATCTGGACCTCTTTCGGATGTGGTAAAATCCAAAATCCTGCTGATTGTGGGTAATAATTGTGCCCAAACGAAAGCCGGACAGTTTCACTGGATTCTGGAAGCCAAGCGGCAAGGAACAAAGATAGTGGTTATTGATACACGTTTTACTGAGACCGCTCAGGTGGCAGACCGTTTTATCCAGATCAGACCGGGCACGGACGGGGCTTTGGGAATGGCCTTACTGAAGTTTATTATTGAAAATGATCTCTATGATCAATCCTTTGTCACTGAACACACTAATGGATTTGAACAATTGGCACAGGCAGTTGAGTCATTTTCCTTGGAGCGTGCAGCGGACATAACTGGGGTCCCTAGTAACGTTATTCAGGAATTAGCTCGTGATTTAGCTTCGCGCCAACCTGGTATGCTTTTTGAAGGAAGGGGTATTGTCTGCGTCAATAATGCTGGTGCCTCAATTAGAGCATTTGAAGACCTAATGTCCATCCTGGGTAATGTTGGTAAAGAAGGAGCAGGAATTATTTCGCATATCAACAATTACGGAAGTGCAAAAGACCTTATTCCCAAAAAAGATGTTGTAAAATCTGATCGCAAGAGATCTGCAGAGGCCCTCTACCAAGCCATGGAAGAGGGGGAAATTAAGATGCTCTTTATTGCAGGAAATCCCTGTGTCAATTGGCCTGACAGCAGACGTATGACCAAGGCTATCCAGGGATTGGATTTTGTCGTCAGCCATACTTTGTTTTTGGATGACTCAGCTATGCAAGCCGATATTGTTCTCCCTGCAACTCACTGGTTGGAGGAAGCAGGCGTACAGGCAAGTGTTCATCGGGTCTTGCAGTGGAAGGATCAAGCAGCAGCGACTTATGCTGAAGCGAGATCGGGTGGAGATTTGTTCCGCCAGTTGGCGAAGCATATGGGTTTAGAGACTTCGTATTTTCCAGACTCGCCCCAAAAAGCCTGGGAGCTGGAAAGAACCCATAATAAGAGCATTGAGGGCATTACAGTGGAACGTATGCGGAAAACGCCAGGTGGTGTGCACTTTCCGTGTTCGGAAGACGGGCAGGAAGCCGAACGTTTATACGAAAGCGGTGTATTCCCTACAACCTCCGGAAAAGTTGAATTGGCTAGAGCAAATGATATCGCCATAGAGTATATAGAGGTATTTGATTCCCCTGGTAATCAGGGGGTCAGCCGTGAGAAATACCCCTACCTCTTGAGTACAAATAAGGTAGCAAGCCACTACCATACAATTTGCCAATACAGCAATTGGGCTCGGGAAATGGAAAAACAACCCTACGTTGAAATACATCCTCAGACAGCAGCAGAGTTAGGAGTAATCGACGGGGAGCAAGTTAGATTAGAGACGGTAACGGGTTCCCTTGTTTTGTCGGCAAGAATTACCCTAAGTGTGCCAAGAGGGTACTTCTCTACCCAACCTTATTTCGGATTACATTCGCCTTATGGGCAAACACCGGCCAATTCTCTTTTCCCAGTAGCCGTCGATCCTGTCGGAGGGAATTTTGCTAATAAAAACATTATGTGTACTGCTAAAGCCGAAAGGGGGCAGGGACAATGAGTCAGTTGGCCATGTTAGTGGATGGATCACGCTGCATCGCCTGTAAGAGCTGTTCCGTTGCCTGTATGCAGGAAAATGGTCTGCAGAGCAATTCCTGGTTAAGGGTAAGGCGGCGGGAACTATTAACAGATCATTTGGTCAGATACTATAATCCTCAGTCCTGCCGACACTGTGCAGATCCCATTTGCCTCTCGGTTTGTCCGGTTGGTGCAATTAAGCGTGGCGATGATGGATTTGTTATCCACGATGTTGAATGTTGTATTGGCTGTCAGGTCTGTGTAACAGCTTGCTCATATAGCGGAATAAAGATTATGACGAACGGGAAAGTAGGGAAATGTTCATTTTGCAGTCATCTTTTACAACAGGGCAAAGAACCTGCGTGTGTAACCGTTTGCCCTGTTGATGCTCGGGTTTTCGGTGAACGAGAAGAGCTTATTCGTGAAGCCGGTTTACGTATGACAAATTTGGCATCAAGGGGTATAAGTGTACATCTGGAAGGTACAGAAAAAGAACTGACTAATGTATTATACCTTTTAAATAACACTGCGACTCAGACTATAGGTGATTCTAAGGAAGAAGTTAAGGCCTAGGCGTTGCGCGTCAATATCTTTAAGGAGCAAATCTTCACAAAATGATGAGGAGTTTGAGCTTGTATAAAGTGAAACGGCCAAATACTTGGTGAATTTCATGATCCTATTTAAGAATATGAGGAGGAGTAGTTATGAGGAAAAAGGTGTTAATCGTAGGTGGTGTAGCTGGTGGAGCCTCAGTAGCAGCAAGACTTAGACGACTCGATGAAAATGCTGAAATAATTATGTTTGAAAGGGACGAGTATATTTCCTTTGCGAATTGTGGTTTGCCGTATTACATTGGGGGATCAATCAAGGAAAGAGACAATCTTCTAGTGCAAACCCCTGAAGGGATGAAGAATCGATTTAACATAGATGTACGAATTAACAGTGAGGTTATTTGCATAGATACTCATCAAATGGTAGTAAAAGTAAGAAGTGAAGAACGTGGTGAGTATAAAGAACCGTATGACTATCTAGTTTTATCTCCTGGAGCAAGAGCAATCAAACCTAATATAGAAGGTATAGACAGTCAGAAAATCTTTACTTTAAGAAATATACGGGATACGGATAAGATTAAAACCTATGTGAGCGAAAATGAAATTAATAGTGCAGTAGTTATTGGTGGTGGCTTTGTCGGAGTTGAAATGGCCGAAAATTTGAAGCAAAGAGGGCTTGAAGTTGCTTTAGTAGAGGCAGCTCCTCATATACTGGCAACCTTTGATTCAGATATTGTGGTAGCGGTCGAAAAGGAGCTTTCGGACAATGGCGTTAAAGTAATTTTAAATGACGGAGTAAAAGCGTTTAAAGATGAGGAGAGCAGCGTTGAAATAACCTTAAATAGTGGCAAAAAATTGCATGCAAATTTAGTCATTTTGGCCATAGGTGTTATACCGGATACTGAATTTCTCGAGGAGAGCGGAATTAAGCTTGGAACCAAGGGACACATATTAGTCAATGAAAAAATGGAAACAAATGCTGCCAATGTATTGGCAGTAGGAGATGCCATTGAAGTCGTCGATTTTGTAAATAGGCTAAATTCAACAGTTCCGTTAGCTGGACCGGCAAATAAGCAAGGGAGAATTGCGGCAGACAATATTGCAGGCTTAGGCACTACTTACAAGGGTACACAGGGTACCTCAATTATTAAGGTTTTTAAATTAACCGCCGCTTGTACGGGTAATAATCAAAGAACTTTAAATAGATTGAATATGTCTAATAAAACGATTACTATTCATCCCTTCTCGCATGCAACCTATTATCCAGGAGCCCAGATGTTGACCTTAAAGCTGATTTTCAATGAGGAAGGTAAAATACTAGGGGCTCAAGGTGTTGGCAATGATGGCGTGGATAAAAGAATGGACGTCATAGCGACAGTGATTAGACTGGGTGGAACCGTCACAGATTTATCTGAGTTAGAACTCTGCTATGCACCTCCATTTTCTTCAGCTAGAGATCCGGTCAATCTGGCGGGCTATGTTGCTGAGAATGTTTTAGCTGGCAGAGTGGAGATTCTTACAGCTGAGCAATTTAGGGCTTATCCAAAAGAAAACACGATACTATTAGATGTGCGTACTGAAAAGGAAGTTAGTAAAAAAGGATACATCGAGGGAGCTGTCAACATACCTGTAGATAGCCTCAGAGAAAGAATAGGAGAGCTTGATAAGGGTAAAGAGATCCTCGAATATTGTCAAATTGGCCTGAGAGGATATGTAGCTGCTCGATTTTTAACTCAAAACGGCTTTAAAGTCAAGAACTTAGATGGAGGGTATGTATCTGTTTTAAGATCAAAATACAAGCGGAATTGAGGTCAATAATTCGATTACTTAATTTGTCACGTACTAATGTTTCTACCCTTGTGCGTTTCGTGGCATAAATTATAATAATAGTTTTTGCAGAACAAAGGGGTGTATATGCAGTGAGGTCAACAATAGTTTCAAAATATCTAGAGTAAAGGACATTACAGAAGGGAGGGCATCGTAATGGGTCTAAAAGTAAAAGTTTCGAATTTTTTTATTGATAACCATGGTCCGGAATTGTTGTTAATTATTTCAAGTGTTGTGATAGTAGTACTCATGATTCAAGACGTAATATCGGTAGTCCGACCATGAATTAAACAACAGTCTTGACACCCTTCAAGAGTGATTTCTGAAAAACATAGAATACAACAAAACCCCCGTTCCCTAGCATCCAATGCGCTAGGGAGCGGGGGTTTTCAGAATAACAATTATGCTAGTGTTAACTTCTCTCGCCAGGGAAAAGAATTGACTAACATTTTGTGTAATCCGACTTCCTTAACTGTGTACCCTAAGGCTAATCCTATGAGTTGAGTAAAAAATACCACGGGTATTTGCTTACCTTTTGCCTGTAGTGCGTGGAGCCGGAACTCCAGATTAGAATGACATAGCGGGCAAGCAACCGCAATAACATCTGCTCCAGAGGCTATGGCTTGACGCAGGACTTCATCCGTTCTTAAGTTAGCCAGATCGGGACCGCAGAGAGAATGGCTTCCACCGCAACATTCACTCTTATGAGACCAGTCCCTCACATCTGCACCCAGAGCTCCCAGAAGGTTATCCATACTTTGAGGATTTTCAGAGCTGTCAGATTCGGGATCAGACTCGGAATTGGGTCTTACCGTTAAGCATCCATAATAGCATACAACTTTTAAATCTGTGAAACGGTACTTCGAACTTTGTTTGATGCTCTTCGAAATGGAAAGATCGGATAACAACTCTAGTATATGAATAACACTGACTGCTTGGACCCCTGCTAAACTTTCTCCAACCAATTGACTAGCTAATTGGCGTTTCTGAGGATCTTGAAGTTCAAGGCTTGATCGTTTTAGATTACTGTAACAAGCGGCACACGGAGCGGTAACGGTATTAAAACCACTCTTGCCAACAAGATGCAAGTTCCTTGCGCCTAAGGTTAGGTTGAGCGAATGATCAATACTGTGAGCTGACGTTGCTCCACAACAATTCCAATCGTTTGGCTCCTGCAAATTAATTCCGACTTTGCCACATACAAGTCGAGTGGAGGTATCAAAAGGCTTTGCTAAGCCATGAAGTGAGCAACCAGGAAAATAAGATACAGTTTTACTTGCCATGGCCTTTGCTCCCTCCTTTCTCTACTCTTTTTATTGCAAGACGATAGGATTTATCTGGTCTGTGTGGAGGTTTGATATCTACTCTCATGCGAGTTATGAGATCTTTCATCAGTTTTAACGGTGGCAGTGGTGTGCCTTTCAAAGTTAATGCCATGGTTAACATTGATTCATGCGATCTTCCAAAGGCCTTTACTTGTTTAATGTATAATTTATGGAATTGTATCTGTTCATTTGACTTAGTGGTAGATTCTACACATGCCATCTCTCTTAACGTGTCCATTAAACTAGTAGTCTTAATTTTTGCTGGACAACGGTCCTCACATATATGGCAGGATACGCACATCCATATCGCCCGGCTGTCTAACAGAATTTTGCGCTGATTAAGCTTAATTAATTGGATAATTTGGCGCGGACCATACTCCATAAGCTCAATTCCACTGCATCCTCCCGTACAAGTGCCGCATTGTATACAGGCATCCATGTTCACATCACAGAGATCCTCTACTTCAGTTTGCAATGTGGAATTACCGGTTATTACCATAGTCATCGGAGACCCTCCCTTCCCATTAATCCCCCATTACTTTGCGGCTCCCCGATTGGATTGAAGATAACCTAAAACTCCAGCTGCGGCTGCACTGCCTTGATTTAATGCATCTTTAACATCACAAGGAAAACCACAGGCACCAGCATAGAATATACCTTTTGTTAGGCTCATTGGATTTTCACTTTCCGCCATTGGGATTGGTAAGATAAAACCATTAGTATCAAGTTTACCCCCAACCTGACTGACCAGTGAGTTAGTACTTTGACTTGGAACCATTGCCGTTGCTAGTACTACCAGATCGGCTTCCAATTCCAAAGGAACACCCATCAATGTATCTTCCGCTCGAATCAACAATCTGCCATTGGTAGGTATCACTTTTCCTACTCTGCCGCGAATATACTTTACGTGTTGATTTTCCATTGCTCCACGGACGAATTCTTCTCCGTTCTTAAAGTTAGATCGTATATCCATATAGAACACATACACTTGGGCTTTTGGTTGAGCTTTCTTTAGTTCCAAAGCCTGTTTGGCGGTGTACATACAACATATTTTTGAACAATAAGGCATTCCTTTGCTCCGGTCACGTGAACCTACGCATTTTATAAACACGGCAGTCTTAATAGGCCTCTTTAAAATTGCCTCTTCCTGATGTTCAAAATCAATACCTGTAATGACTCCAGGATAACGTCCGTATCCATATTCGCCATATTTCTTGCCATTAAAATTATCGAATCCGGTTGCGATGACAGCGGCGGTGAATATCTGCTCTTTTGGATTTCCAGAGCTTAAAAAACTTGCTATAATAGTGCCATCAGCCTGCTGGAGTTTGTCAACTTCAGTACCTAACATCACAGTAATCTTAGAATTTTCTTTGATAATCTGGGCTTTTTGTTTAACTAAAGTTGACCCGACTGTGAGATCCGGAAACAAAGCGCCATATTCTTTCACATGACCTCCAAGACTCTTGTCCTTATCAACCAAGGCAACTTCCCTTCCAGAGGCAGCTATATCTATGGCAGCCTGCATGCCAGCAACCCCTCCGCCGATAACCAGTACACCCTCATTAAGCATTTTCATGCTCCTTTCACCTTGAATTTAAGAGAAGGGTAAATATCCCACACTTTATTTAATAAAGCGTTCCAGCACTGGCAGAACAGGAGTAGTATTAGCCTTAAAGCCTAACTGCTCAACCGGCGCACCCAATGCGAAAGCAATAAGCTGAGATAAATCTATAACGGGAATACTCACGGCGTTACCCCTTGCCGTTATGGTCTTCTGTTCACGGTCGAGGGCAGTATTACAACCCGGGCAAGTTGTAGTCATTAATTGAACTCCAGCCGCAGCAGCACTCAGCATCTTGTTGGTAATATGAGGTAAAACAGTCTCTTCGCGGTGAGTAAATCCTCTACCCACAGAATAGCCACAGCAGGCCCTTCGTTCTTTATAAACTACTGGTGTCGCTCCAAGAGCTTTATAAATCTCTTCATGAAACGTAGGATATTGAGCATCATCGATAGCAACGTCCTTATTTGCCAAATAGTGACAACCATAGTGGGCTGCAATTTTCAGACCAGTTAGTGGTCGTTTCACTAAACTAGTTAGTTTTTCTAGTTGCTTATACCATAGTTCCTGTACATGATAGATTTTAAGATGTCCACGGAACTTTTCGCGACCCAAGGCTTCGTTAGCCTTATCTCCAACCTCTTTGAAAGCTGGGTTTGAATGTAGTAGATGAGCTAATTCTCTCAGATAACCATAACACCCATTACAAAATACCCCTACGTCAAGTCCCATTTCCTGAGGAATACTTAAGTTGCGTGAGGTTGATGCCAAAGCAAGCTGAGGGTTCACGGCATTACACGTTAACATGTAACCCGTGCAGCAGGTTTGGTCGACCGATTCTACAAATTCTATGCCTAGTTTTTCGCCAACGATCCTTACCGCTCTTTCGGTGCCTGGGTATTCAATACTTCCTGTGCAGCTAAGAAATAGGAATAGTTTATCGGGCGTAGGTAAATTGGCTACTCTTTGTGGATCAATAAGGGATAATCGTTGGTATTCTTCCATCTCAAGCCTCCCTTTCTGAACCACTATTAGAATCATCCTGTACCAATATTCTTCCCTCGAGATAACTTAAATTGATAGGAACTTCGGGAGTTTCTTGATAATTCTTTAGCCATTCGTCAGTACCAGTAATTTCAAACAACTTTTGGTACTCCCTTATGCCATCGTCAGATACAATCCTAAGGGGAGATAAGCCCAGGCTACTCCTTAATGCCCTAATTTCATCCAGTCTTGCTGGTTTCCCAGGCTGGAACGTTACAGCTTCTTGTCTAGCCTTTGTGACAAAACGGATAAACGGATCTACATGCTTCTTGCCAGCGCCATGTGACATAGAGAAATAGCGAATATATAGCATTAAGAGTGGGTATTTAATTTCGCTTGGACATGTTGCAGCACAATTAGCACACCAGAAACAACGCCAAATTTCTTCGCTTTGAACGATCCGTTCATAGTTTCCGAGTAGTACTTCTCTAATGATCTGCCTTGGATTATAGGAAGGACTAATGGCGGCTACAGGACATACACCAGTACATTTACCGCAAGATATACAGCGACTAATGTCATCCGCTAATCCCGATGTCGCTATTGCCTTCTCAAATTCTAAAGACCAGTCGCTGGCCTGTTCTCTTTTCATAAGACATCCCCTCATAACTATTTAATTAGGAGTCCGAGACAAAACAATAAGTTCTATATTTAAAAGTTCTGTAACTTAGGTTGTCTATGAGGACAGAAAGTCCCACTGAACTCAGTGCGACTTTTCATGTACGTGTACGGGGATGAACCGAAGGATTCAGGTACCACTTCTTTATTTATACACGCTTAATGTTAGGGTGTGGTTCCGTTTAGAGTAAGGTTGAACTCCAAATTAGAGGTATTTCCTAAGGTAGCACATACCGGTGAGATAGATGTCACTCGCTTGTGCATCTCTCCCAATACATCTAAACCAGCGTCGGATTCGATATCAACCTTAACACGTATGGTGCTCAAATTAGGTATTATTTCCGAGGGTATTTGAAAAAACTTTGTACTTACTACATCTCCCTCCACTTCAATTGCAACCTTTTTGAGTTCAATATTGTGAAGTGCACCATCGAAAGTGTAGCCCACAACCAAGCAAGCCCCTAGAGCAGCCAGTATCATTTCTCCTGGCTGGGGACCTTCATTTGTGCCAAAAGGTTCGTCCATTATGACCTTGAAATCGCGGATTGTAGATTCTGATTTAGTACTGCCCAGCCATACCGATGATGCTTTATACGTGCGTTGACCTTTTTCTGGATTTTCTTTTACTCTGTCAATCATTTTGTTAATAAATCCTAAGTCAATCCCGTTAACAAGAACTCCGCTATTAAAATCCATGTTTAACAATCAACCCCTTCCAATGATTTTAGAAAGTTAACGATCTTGAGTTGCGAAAATCTCGTTGGAGAAATTTTAAGATCGTTTCCATTTCATATTCCATTATTTATGCAAAACTTGTGCCATGACCAAATAAATATTGCGTTAACGGTTTTAATCGAAGTTTAGCCAAGAAAATTAAAAAAGTTAAATCTCAATAAAATTGAAATGGAATACTGGCATTCCATTTCAATTTTAAGTTATTTGATTAATCTTAAAATTCTTATTATTTGCTTATTTCCCGCTATGGAATATAATAATTCCATGTGGAACGTAATGATGCCATTTATTTAAATTGGATTAATTTCTTAGTCTTGAATCAAATATGAGAGGGAAGGGAAATCATATACCAACGTTACTTATAAATTCCTGTTACTAGAATACTGTAAAGTGGGAATTCATAAAGTTTCACAAGTCTACGGTTTTAGTTATAATACAATTGGAGTATTGCTTTATATGCATAAATACGCTTGTTAGCAGGAAGCGAAGTTGCTATGAGAGATAGGGGAATTCGAAAAATATCATCTATTTCCGCTAATTCGAAGTAGTATTTTGTAGATATTTAATATAATATAAAGATACGTGGAGGGGTAAAATCTAGAATGGAAAACATAAATCATGAAGCATTAGCACTAGACGAAGAAGAAAAGAATCTTATTAGGGAATATGGAACAGTAGTTCATTATCCTAAGGGACAAATAATCTTTTCTGAAGGGGATACTGCCGACCGAATCTATTTAATAGAAGAAGGTTTTGTGAAAATATATCGAATAACTCCAGATGGTAGAAGAGTTACCGTTGGAAGTATGAGGACTTCCGGGCAGTTAATGGGTCTTGCTGAAACTTTGTACCATGGAGAGCGAACTTGTTTCGCTGGTGCTATCAACGACGCTACTTTGGTAGTTGTACGTAAAGCACGTTTTGAAGAATTGCTTGTCAATCATCCATCCATTGCTATTAAGGTTGCTACAACTCTAGGGGTTAGAATGCGAGAGGCTGAAGGAATTATCCAAGAAATGGTCTGTTTTCAAGTACCGGGAAGATTGGCTATGTTGCTTCTTAAAATGTCTGAACGTGCGGGAGTAGAGACAGATACAGGTACAAAAATAGGTTTTCGCTTAACACATGAAGAGATAGCTTGTATGATAGGAACGTCAAGACAGACGGTTACGTCCTTGCTTAATATATTTAGACAAGAGAACAGTATAGCAATTGAAGAGAAAGAAGTGTATATTCTCGATCCAGATAAGCTAAGTAAATGGATTGTGTAAGAGAGGCTGGCATAGAATGCTGGCCTCTCTTTATTGAGTTACAGTGTTACTTATGTGACACATAAGATGCAATTATGATAATGATGTGTTGTACCTGGCATAAATAATGTCATTTAGTAGACATAAATAAGGTAATGTCATTGACAATATTATGGTCATCAGTTAGACATAAATAAGGTCGGAAGATAGACATTAAAATCATCTGGGGTTTGATAAATTAAGTACATAGTAAAGACAAGAGAAAAGGTATTAGAAAGGGGGTAAAACTTAGGCCTAGGCATGGCAGGACTGTTTTAGTAAGTGAAAATCATGGCAAGAGAGGCGTTTAGCTATGAAGATGGTTTCTGAACTAGTGAAATACCTTAAAGACCCCCACACTAAAAAAGTCCAGCACTATAAGGAACGGTATCAGGAATTAGACGATCTTTCAAATGTAGCGGTTGACATTGGGGATGCATCAGCCTATAAGTCCCTTCAGGCGGAAATGAAAGAAGTGTTTTTTGAGTATCTAACCGCTGTAGTAGTGGATTCAATTTACAGATTAGCCCCATACGTTCTTATAATTTGGATAATTAGCTTGAAATGGCCAAGCATCACAATCCCGTTTGTAAACTGGCAGGTCGACATATTTGGAGCATTCCTAGTCTCGTACCTTCTATTGCATGTAGGAAAATGGTTTATAAAACCGATTAAATCTATAATTCATAAATTAGGTTTATTTGGTTTAGGGGCATCAGAGGCGACAAAAATTTAAATAAATTGGAGGAAAATGTTATGCATTTCGCATTAGCTGGTGTAGACGCTAATCCCATTAGTTTGATTCTTTGGGGTATCTTTGTAGGATACGTTTTTACATCTGTAGGAGCAGCTGGAGGCATCCTGGCAGGTGTCGGTCATATGAGTATCTTCGGACTTAAAAATGCCAATATGGTTAAACCAATGAACCAGATCTTGACACTGGTCAGTCCTGTTGTTGGCACTCCTTTATATCTTCGTGAGAAACGAATTGTTGTACCTACTGCTGTTGCTCTGGGCTTAGGGGGGATCGTTGGTGCGATATTAGGATCTACGCTTTCGGCTTCCTTATTAAAAGACATGAAAACGTTCCAACCTTACTTTGGTATGGTCACCTTAGGTATTTCGTTTCGTATTGCCTATGAGTGCACTGCTAAATTCATTAACGGTCAAAAGTCTGTAACAGCTGCTAATAAACTCTTTGCTGCAAAAGTTAAAGAACTTAAAGCCTCAGGCAAAATGAATGAGCTTAAGGAAATCGGTGTTAATTTCAAAAAAATTGGTATTCAAAACACCTTTACCTTTGCTGGTCAAGAGTTTAACTATAACGCTATTATGGTCTTCTTTACAGGTCTTGTAGTAGCAGTTATCTCGGCATCCCTTGGAGTCGGCGGCGGATTCTTACTGGTTCCTTTCATGACGAGTGTGATGGGATTCCCAATGTACATTGTGGCAGGGACATCCGTTCTTTCCATCTTGGTATCATCTTCAACCAGTATTTTAAATTATTTATCGATGGGCAGTTCTTTAGATCTTCAGTTTCTAGCCTTTGAATTAGCTGGAGTTGCTATTGGTACTGTTGTAGCTGCTCGGGTGTCTAAGTATATCAATGCTCGTTATATGAAAATGTTCCTTGCACTTGTCTTGTTCTATATTGGTCTTAAGTACGTGTTACTGCTAGCTGGCATTAAGATCTAATAACTAATCCTAATGTTAGTTATGAATATGTAAATAGAGGGGGTTCGTAAATGAAATGTGCATCCTGCAAAATGAAGACTAAAAACATGTGTGATAAAGAGGCATTTGATTGCACTGGGGGAAAATATTCACTCGATGAATGTCTCGAAGAAGAAAATAAACCCTTTCATCGCCTCAGTGGTCATTTCCAAGCGGTACATGGCAACAATCTTAGCCGCCTGGATGAATTGATTATGTTTGCTAAGAGAATGGGTTATAAGAAACTTGGAATGGCTTTCTGTATAGGCTTAACGGAAGAAGCAGCAGTTTTAGAACAAATCTTATCCCAACATTTTGAGGTATATTCCGCTTGTTGTAAAATAGGTGGACTTAAAAAAGAAGATTATGAAATACCTAAAGTAAAAGAGGATAAAATTGAAGTCATTTGTGACCCTGTTCTTCAAGCCAAAGTGCTGGCTAATGATGAGACTGAGCTTAACATAGCAGTAGGCCTATGTGTCGGCCATGATATGTTATTCAACAAGTACTCCAAGGCACCAGTCACAACCTTCGCCGTTAAGGACCGCGTATTAGGTCATAATCCTTTAGCAGTCTGCTATTCTAGTTATCTGCGTAAGAAATATATGAATAAGAAATACGAATAAGTCTGTAGCCAACTAACTTAGACTGTAACAATCGCCTGAAACTATGTTTTGGGCGATTGTTATTTAGACAACATAGACAAAAACGGAGGGGTAGCGAATTATGTTTCGTTACGCCTCTGTTTTTTTTATTTGTAAGGCATAAGACAAGAATATAGTCGAAGATTGGACATTAATATTACCTGTAATTTGATAAATTGGGTACATAGTAAAGAGAAAAATTAGTGAAAGGAGGAAGACCGAGAAGGGTTATTTTCGTAAGTGAAAATCTTTACAAACAATGGTTGGATAATCCAAAAAGCACTCTTTGATTTCAAGATTAAAAGGGACTTATACCCTTGAATGATTGTCTACAGCTGTAGCAGTAGATTTAATTATATTAGTTAATTCACGTTCCTGGTACATCATTGAGATTAACATACAGTTGAAAGAGAGGTAAGATGCGTGCAAAAACTGTTTTTTATAACAAAACGTTGCGACGGGTGTCAGGCTTGTGAAGTAGCATGTCTTGAAAAACATTCTCAGTCTCAGAGCATATTCATGACGAAGATGGAACAACCTTCTCCTCAACCGCGGATTAAAGTAAAAAAATCAGGCAGTCACTATTGGGCTACAGTATGTCAACACTGTACCGATTCAATGTGCGTAAGGGCATGTATGACTGGAGCGATGCAGTATTCCCTGACAGGTGAGGTTTCTCATAATACCAATAAATGTGTCGGCTGTTGGATGTGTATAATGGTTTGCCCACTCGGTGCCATTACAACACTTAACGAGGCTAAAAAAGCGAGCAAATGTGATCTGTGTAAGGATGAAATGACTCCACCTTGTGCAGCATCATGCTCCCGGCAAGCCTTATTTTATGGTACTCCAGAGGAATATGAAATGAAAGTTGCGGGTGATTGATATGCATTATCTCATTATCGGCAATAGTGCTGCAGGCGTTTTCGCAGCTGAAACAATTCGGGGTCTGGATCCTGATGGACAAATCACCATGATTTCTAATGAAGATTGTTTACCCTATTCCCGTTGCCTAACCTCCTATTATTTAGGGAACGAAATTTCTGAAGAAATGATGTATATTCGTGATAAAGCCTTTTACACTGAAACGGGGATTGACTTCCAAGTTGGATATGTTGAACGAGTGGATCCTGATTCTAAAAGTGTCTTGTTAGAATCGGGTGAAAAGGTTATCTATGACAAGTTATTGATTGCCACAGGTTCTTCTCCTTTTAATCCTCCTCTAGAGGGAAGTGACATAGGGGGAATCTTTGAACTGCGTACCTTAGGTGATGCTAAAGCTGTGGCAGAGTTTGCTCCAAAAGCAAAAAATGCCGTTGTTATGGGTGCTGGTCTTGTAGGGCTTAAAGGAGCCCATGGACTTCATGAACTGGGGATCAATGTAACAATAGTAGGATCTGCTCCCCAAGTCCTGCGTCACTCAATTGATATAGAATCTGCTGAGATTCTGACCAGATTATTAGAAGAAGACGGCTATCGTGTCCACATAAATACCAGAGTGACTAAAGTACTGGGTGAGGAGGATGCAGATGGAAGGATGTCGGTATCTGGTGTGCTTCTGAATACCGGCGAAAAGATTCCCTGTCAGATGATTATTAGAGCGGTTGGAGTCCGTCCTAATGTAAAGCTAGTCAGGGATAGCGGGGTAGCAGTGAATTACGGTATTATTGTTGATGAAGAAATGCAAACTTCGGTAAAAGATATTTATGCGGCAGGTGATGTCGCTGAGGCATTCGATCTCTTAACCGGCGAAAAGGGCGTCAATGCTATATGGCCTTCGGCAACAGAACAAGGAATCATCGCTGGCTGCAACATGGCAGGTGTTAAACGCAATTATCAAGGTTCACTAGCTTTAAACTCTGCCGTAATCTGCGGAGTAGGGATTATTTCTGCCGGACTCGTGAATTTGCCATCTGGAGAAGGCAGTGTGCTTAGGGCATCTGAGCCCGATAAGAACTTCTATCGTAAGTTCGTGATTAAAGATGGGTGTTTGGTGGGAATGATCATGGTTGGCGATATCGAAGGGGCTGGTATTTTGAGCGGCTTAATTCGAAAGAAGGCTAAAGTTGACGTAAAGTATCTTCAGCATATGTTAGTAAATCCGATTGAATATCCAGGGTACTTGCCGGTTGAAAGAGGGGGTCAGTAAAATGGGTTCATTCGTAAGAACACGAGCATTAACTCCAAGCAGTAAACCTATAGAACATGATGAGGAATTGCGTACGTCTATTTGCTGTCTTTGTAACGGTGGGTGCGGGATAAAAATTAGCCTAGATCAAGAGGGGAAAATCAAGGCGGTTTTTGGCGACTCTAAAAACCCTTACAATAAAGGGAAAATCTGTGCTAAACCGATGGAAATCTCCCAAACCCTTTATGGACCTTATAGGGTTAGATATCCTATGAAAAAGGTCAATGGCACGTTTGAAAGAATCAGTTGGGACGAGGCCTTAGATCTAATCGCCCAAAAATATAACCAGTATATCACGGAAAATGGCACAGGATCGATTGTGGGCATTACATCTAAAATCGGTGGGTCTTACAGCAAATTAGCTCATAGTATATTTTCAGAGTTAACTGGTCTTGTCAATTACGGAACGGGGCCGATCTGTACCGACTCAGAAGCGAATGTGCGCAAGAAACTCTTCGGAGACGGTTCTGGGACAAGCCCTCTCTCCGATGTGGTCAACGCTAAGATCCTGTTAATAGTTGGTAACAATGTTGCCCAAACAAAGGCGGGACAATTCCACTGGATTACGGAAGCTAAGCGCACAGGAACGCGTGTAGTGGTTGTTGATACACGCTTTACAGAGACAGCTCAGGCGGCTGACCTATTTATTCAGATCAGACCGGGAACAGACACTGCCTTAGGTATGGCGTTACTGAATTATGTTATCAAGAATAACCTCTATGATCCAACGTTTGTGGCTAAACATACCAATGGCTTCGAAAAACTGGCTCAGGATGTAAGTGCTTTGACAACGGAGCGCGCGGCGGAGATCACAGGGGTTCCCCAAAATGTTATTGAGAAATTAGCCCAAGATTTAGCTGTGCTAAAACCAGGCATGCTGTTTGAAGGACGGGGTATCGTCTGTGTTAATAATGCAGGGGCTTCAGTATGGGCATTTGAAGGCCTAATGGCTATACTGGGCAACATCGGTAAACCGGGCTCAGGGATTATTTCGCATATCAACAACACAGGAGGCATTAGCAATCTGATTAAGGCTGACGATGTTATGAAGCCTGATCGTAAGAGATCATCAAGTGCCCTCTACAAAGACATGGAAGAGGGAGACGTTAAAATGCTCTTAATTTCAGGGAATCCCTGTGTAACTTGGCCAGACAGCGCCCGTATGAGCAAGGCGATTGAGGGACTTGATTTTGTAGTTAGCCATACCTTAGTAATGGACGACTCTGCTGTACTGGCGGATATTATCCTTCCTGCGACCCATTGGCTGGAAGAAGCTGGGGCGCAGGCAAGTGTTCATAGAGTTGTACAGTGGAAAAATAAAGCAGTTGAGATACGTGGTGAAGAAAAATCTGGTGGGGATTTTTACCGTCTATTAGCGGAGCGGATGGGTTTGCCGTCATCTTATTTTCCTGATTCGCCTGAAACAGCTTGGGAGTTGGAAAGAAAGTATAATAAGAATGTTGCAGGTATCAGCAGGGAACGAATGTTGGCAACACCTGGCGGAGTACATTTTCCGTGTTCGGAAGTTGGAGAGGAGAGCGTGCGTTTATTTGCCAAGGGTGTGTTTAAAACATCCTCCGGCAAAGTGGAGCTGACAGGAGTCAGTGATTCGCCCCTTGATTATGTAGATACCTTTAATGCCCCTGGTAATATCGGGGTCAGTCGCGAGAAATTCCCCTATCTCTTCAGCACCAATAAGGTAGCAAGCCATTATCATACTGAATGTCAATACAGTGATTGGGCAAATGAAATGGAGCAACCTTATGTAGAGATGCATCCTCTGACCGCATTAGAGATAGGGGTTGGGGAAGGAAGCCAAGTTAGAGTGGAGACGGTTGCGGGATCGATCGTTTTGGCAGTGAAGATTACTCAGTCAGTCCCGCGGGGTTTCCTCTCTACCCAACCTTATTTTGGATTACAATCTCCTTATGGGCAAGCGCCAGCTAATACCCTTTTTCCAGTCGCTGCTGATCCTGTTGGTGGCAACCTAGTTAGCAAAAACATCATTTGTAATGCTAAAGCCGAAGGAGGGCAAGGATTATGAGTCAACATGCCATGTTAGTCGATGAGTCACGTTGCATCGAGTGTAAGAGTTGTACTGTTGCCTGTAAACAAGAAAATGGCCTCCAAACAGGGGATTGGTGGTTGAGAGTATGGCGGAGGGAACAGCTGAAGGATCATTTGGTTCGCTCTTATAATACCCAGTCATGCAGACACTGCGCTGACCCTGTATGCCAGTTTGTGTGCCCTGTTGGAGCTATTCAACGTGGAGAAGATGGGATAGTGATCCAAGATCACGAAAATTGTCTAGGCTGTCATGTTTGTGTGTCTGCATGTCCGCACAGTGGAATGAAGATCATGACAAACGGTAAAGTTGGAAAATGTACTCTTTGCAGTCATCGCTTGGAGAGAATCAATGAGCCGGCTTGTGTAACTGTCTGTCCGGTTAACTCGAGAGTTTACGGTGAACGTGAGGAACTTCTACGTGAGGCAAACAAACGTGTAGCAGAGTTAAGAGCGAAGGGAATGCGCGTCAATCTCGAAGGAGCAGATAAGGATCAGACTGCAGTGATGTATTTGTTAGTTGACATGTAAAACCAGTTAACCTAACTTACCAATATGGATTTTGCTTCGCTCAATATGCACAACCCTTTTGAAACAGGAGTCGGGTTATACATTATTTGGTTTATTAAAGCACATGTAATAATAAGTTTAGTTGTGAATATAAGTTAAGCTGAATTTTATTGATTGTAAAGTGAATACTAACAGTTGAGCTTTAGATAACAAATCAAAGACAAAATCCAAGCTCTCCTATTTTTAAAAATAACTCATTAAAAAGAGTTGACATTTTAGCAAGCTTCAGCTATACTAAAAAAGTTCTCAAAAACAGTGGCCCGTTGGTCAAGCGGTCTAAGACACCGCCCTTTCACGGCGGTTACACGGGTTCGAATCCCGTACGGGTCACCAAAATAGAGTTCAGGGGTGATTAGCTCAGCTGGTAGAGCGCCTGCCTTACAAGCAGGATGTCGGCGGTTCGAGCCCGTCATCGCCCACCATTACCTTAATTCGCGGTTCGAAAATCGTGATTCGAATATGGAGTAATCCTTAGATCGAATAGGAAATATCGAATAGCGAACATCGAAGCTGGCCCCGTGGTGTAGTGGTTAACATGCCTGCCTGTCACGCAGGAGATCGTCGGTTCAAGTCCGATCGGGGTCGCCATTAATTTAAGCGTTCCAATAATAATGGGTAGGTGGCCGAGTGGTTAAAGGCGACAGACTGTAAATCTGTTCCGCGAGGTACGATGGTTCGAATCCATCCCTGCCCACCATTATCGAAGGTTCGAAGATCGTGATTCGAAATACGAAGATGATTCGCTGAGAACTCTAGATCTTAGAAATAATACACTATGTTGATATTAGGTACGAGGATTACAAAAGTTCGGTTAACGAACATAGTGCGTTGAACACTAAATACGTCGCGGGGTGGAGCAGCGGTAGCTCGTCGGGCTCATAACCCGAAGGTCGTCGGTTCAAATCCGGCCCCCGCAACCAAGGTGTTAGGTCCTGGAGCAAATGCTCAGGCTTAATATATAGTTGGGGTGTCGCCAAGCGGTAAGGCACCAGACTTTGACTCTGGCATTCGTAGGTTCGAATCCTCCCACCCCAGCCAAATTAAGGGCCATTAGCTCAGTCGGCTAGAGCACCTGACTTTTAATCAGGGTGTCCCGCGTTCGAGTCGCGGATGGCCCACCAAAGACAATTTGCGGGTGTAACTCAGTGGTAGAGTGTCACCTTGCCAAGGTGAAAGTCGCGAGTCCGAATCTCGTCACCCGCTCCAAAATTGCGCTCGTAGCCCAGCTGGATAGAGCGTCTGACTACGAATCAGAAGGCCGGGGGTTCGAATCCCTCCGAGCGCACCAAAATTAAAATAATAAAAGAAATGCCGTTGTAGCTCAGTTGGTAGAGCGTATCCTTGGTAAGGATAAGGTCACCGGTTCAATCCCGGTCAATGGCTCCAGCAATGCGGGAGTGGCGTAATTGGCAGACGCGCACGTTTGAGGGGCGTGTGGTTAACACCGTACGGGTTCAAGTCCCGTCTTCCGCACCAATTTAAAAGATCTGTGGAGAAGTACTCAAGTGGCTGAAGAGGACGGTTTGCTAAACCGTTAGAGTGGGTAACTGCTGCGAGGGTTCAAATCCCTCCTTCTCCGCCAAAATACATTCCTCGATAGCTCAATGGTGGAGCAACCGGCTGTTAACCGGTAGGTTGTAGGTTCGAGTCCTACTCGGGGAGCCATGGCAGGGTAGCCAAGTGGTCTAAGGCAAGTGGTTCATACCCGCTCATTCGAGGGTTCAAATCCCCCCCCTGCTACCATTTTCGATATTCGAAGTTCGAAGTTCGACCAATGCAGAACTTCCAGGTCAATAGCACGGACATATGCATATATAGTAGGTAGAGTGTTACTTTTGAGGACGACTGAATCGATCCTCGAATATCGAACGTCAAACCACGATTTTGCGGGTGTAGCTCAATGGTAGAGCGCTAGCCTTCCAAGCTAGTTACGAGAGTTCGATTCTCTTCACCCGCTCCATAAAAATAGTCAACTGTACCATTAGGTGCGGTTTTTTTTTTAGAGTTTAAAAATGAAAAAATTCGATATGATAATAGAAATCGACAGGCATTTAGCTATGATCGCCTGTCGATTTCTATTTCCTGTACGTCTTCTCTTAACCTTGAAGGAATATTATTAGTAACATTATTAGTAACATTATTAGTAACATTATATAGGAAGGAAGCAAAGAAAAATGCGTAAAAGATATCTGATTTTAATAACTGCCGTGGTAGCGGCGAGTATCATAGGATATGCAGGAATATTAAATAGCAGAATCATAAATGAGTCGAAACCAGCAGACCAAATAGGCCAGAACAAGCCACCAGATAATAATTCCGATGGTAATACTGCCACTGATCCTGTTCAAGCTCAGATTAATACGATGAGCTTAGAGGAAAAGGTCGGGCAATTAGTAATGGTGGGGATTAACGGATACGAAAACGATGCTAATTCCATCCAACTGATTAAAAACCATCATGTTGGTGGTTTTGTTCTGTTAAAACAAAATGTCAAGGATACTAAACAGATGCTAGCCTTAATTAACTCTTTGAAAGATACAAATTCAGTTAACAAAATACCACTATTTTTAGCTATTGACGAAGAGGGTGGCAGGATTTCGCGAATGCCAGACGAGTTTATGAAGATACCATCGAGTCAGCGGATTGGAGAGCTCAATAATAGTGAGCTTTCTTATCAGTTAGGCGGTATTCTTGGAGATGAACTAAAATCCTTTGGTTTAAATATGGATTTTGCTCCAGTTTTAGACGTGAACAGTAACCCCAAAAATCCTGTGATAGGGGATCGAGCTTTTGGTAATGAGCCAAGTCTTGTGAGAAAACTCGGAATACAAACGATGAAGGGACTTCAGTCACGGAATATTATATCAGTTGTTAAACATTTTCCAGGACATGGTGATACTTCAGTCGATTCTCATGTCGGGTTACCAACTGTAAATCATGATTTAGATAGGCTAAATAGTTTAGAATTAGTGCCTTTTGAGGCAGCTATCGAAAATAATGCAGAGGCAATCATGATGGCTCATATTTTATTACCAAAGATTGATTCCCATAATCCCGCATCTTTTTCGGAAAAGATTATTTCTGATCTCTTACGTAAAGATTTGAATTTTAAAGGCGTAGTCATTACGGATGATATTACTATGGGGGCAGTAGTAAATAATTATGATATTGGTGAAGTTGCAGTAAAATCAATCAATGCAGGAAGCGATATTGTCTTAGTATGCCACGACTACCTCAAGGAGGAGGCAGTCATTAAAGCAATTCAAAAGGCTGCAGAGAATGGGAACATTTCAATGGATAGGATAGATCAAAGCGTTTACAGAATATTAACGTTAAAACTAAAGTATGCAGTCACGGATAGAGTAGTGAAATCAGTCGATCCACAGATTATAAACAATAAGATTAACGCATTATTTAGGGATTTTCCATCTTTGAAAGGATAGAAATTGGTCGCTGAATCAATACAATTAATACCGACTAAGCTAGTGAACTCGTTCAGCTAAAGCTGAACATCGGGGCTTCGGTAGGGGATTCTACCCCCACCGAAGTAGAAATCGGAACACCCACTTAAAGAAGTGGGAGTCTCGGAATTGATTAATGTTAATTAATTTGTCAAATAAAGTATGTTATATGATAGAATAAATGAAAATCATATTAAAAGATTCACGAAGGGAGTGGTTTTAATTGAAGGAATATAGGAATGAACATGTTATTGTACATTGGTTTCCTGAATTGTGTGCTCATCCAGGGACATGCTTGAGGCTTTTACCGAAAGTGTTCAATTTGGATCAACGCCCCTGGGTTAATGTTGAGGGAGCGGAACCGGAGGAGATAATTAGGACCATCGATAAATGTCCAACAGGTGCCTTAAGATATTCTCTTCCTGAAGGTTCTAGGGTCGATGCACAAATCGCTAATGGGGTAGGCAGTATTGACTTTGGAAAAACGTACTCAGCTGCAGTGAAAATAAAGGTGAGTGCCAATGGACCATTATTTATTGAAGGCCCTACAGTTGTAATTGGCCTCGATGGAAAGCCCTTAAAGGAAGGCAGCAGGATTGCCTTGTGTCGGTGCGGTCTTTCTGAAAACCGTCCCTTCTGTGATGGAGTTCATAGAAAAAAAGGATGGAAGCCTGATCAGGCATGATAGCAAAAAGTGATAATCGGCGAAAAAGAAACCCACCGCAGGTTTATTTGCGGTGGGTTTTTGAAACTCGGTATTTGAAGATCAATCTTCGATAATTCTTCCGTCTGTCGAAATTGTGACGACACTCCAGGGTATCATTTTTCCGCTGTTTAAAAGAGCTTTTTTCGCAGCTTGAACAATACCGCCACAGCAAGGTACTTCCATTCTTACAATCGACACACTTTTAATTTCATGTTGTTTTAGAATCTCAGTTAGCTTTTCTGAATAATCCGTATCGTCCAGTTTGGGACAGGCAATTAAAGTGATCTTATTGCGCATAAACTTTTGGTGAATATTTGGATAAGCAAAAGCAGTGCAGTCGGCAGCTATTAGTAAATGTGCATTATCCAGATAGGGTGCGGACACTGGAACTAATTTTAACTGGCATGGCCATTGACCAAGCTGAGATTGTGAGTTTTCTGCTGAGAGATCAGGTGTTGCCTCCGGCTGTTTTTTGGTAAGTAGTTTCGCATGAGTACCTGGGCAACCGCAGGGAATAGTAGCCTCGGCTTGGGGCTTATTTTTCTCCATGTGTTTCTTGTCCATATGTTTCTTGACTGCTTCTTCGTCATACTCAACCGTTTCTCTCTCCTCAAGGACGATGGCGTTGGTTGGGCACTCAGGCAGACAGTCTCCAAGACCGTCACAGTAACTTTCCGAAACCAGGCGGGCTTTGCCATCAATCAGCTTTAATGCACCTTCATGGCAAGCGGTGACACAAAGACCACAGCCATTACACTTTTCTTCATCTATTTTTATAATCTTTCTTAGCATTGTTATAACCTCCTACTAATAATTTGTTTTGACAGGTTCATTATATTACAATGAAGGAACTAAGTCGGTATCTGAGGATACAGAATATGGCGGTAAAAGAGATGTATGAAAAATATTTGGAAGAAATCTCAGAAGTGAGCTTGTTTCAGGGAATAGAAAGACTAGATATAGAAGCCATGCTAAATTGTTTAAAGCCTATAATAGGCCATTATAAAAGAAGTGATTATATTGTTAAGGGTGGGGACAAATATGAAAGCATTGGGATCGTTCTTAAGGGCTCAGCGACGGTGAGTAAAGAAAATGCGGCGGGGAATAGAAGTGTAATGACACTTTTAAAACAAGGGGATATTTTCGGAGAAATAGTTGCATTTTCAAGTGTAATGACATGGCCTGCAACTGTTCAAGCACAAGAAGCTTGTGAAATTCTCTTCCTGCCGAGAGGTAAAATTATCGGCGATTGTGAAAGGATGTGCAGCTGGCACCGGATTTTCATACAAAACTTTTTGCGAATAATATCTGAAAGGGCAATCTTGCTAAACAAGAAGGTTGAGTACTTGACTGTCAAAGGCATCCGCGCAAAAATCTGTGCTTATTTACTGGATCAATCTAAGAAGATTGGAAACAAAAAGATAGTTTTACCGTTAAATCGAAATGAGCTAGCAGACTTTCTTAATGTTTCTCGTCCTTCTATGTCAAGGGAAATGGGTAAACTAAGGGATGAGGGGATTATTGATTTCCACTTAACTGAATTTGAAATTCTTGATTTTCAAGCGTTAAAGAATAGTATGAGTGAATAATGGGCTCCAACGAATTATTTTACTATAAGAATAGAAAGATTGGATATTGACGGAGTGAGTGTTTAGAAATATAATGTGTTTATAATTACTTCAAAGTATTTCGAGGTATTGTTCGGCAAGAAAGTTATTCGATGGTGTTCATAATAATGCCAAGAATTAACCTTAAAAGAAAGTAACACGAAGGAGTTTTAAGAATGAGTAATTTAAAAGGGACAAAAACAGCAGAAAATCTATTAAAGGCGTTTGCCGGAGAATCTCAAGCACGCAACCGTTATACTTATTATGCATCAGTAGCTGACAAAGAAGGTTATAAGCAAATTAAAAATATCTTTATTGAGACGGCTGATAATGAAAAAGAGCATGCCAAAAGATTCTATAAATTTTTACTGGCGGGTCTAGAGCGCGAGCTTCCGGCGGTAATAGAAATCAGTGCTTCCTTTCCTGTTGCCCAGGGTACGACTCTTGATAATTTAGTTGCCGCAGCTGGTGGAGAGAATGAGGAATGGAGTGAATTATACCCTGCATTCGCCAAGGTTGCTGAAGACGAAGGCTTTCCCGAAATTGCAGCCGCATTCAAGATGATTGCCGCTGCTGAAAAATGGCATGAAAAAAGATATAATAAACTTGCTGAAAATATAAAGAATGGTAAGGTATTTAAAAAGGAAGAAACCAAACTTTGGAAGTGTGGAAACTGTGGTTATGTTCATGAAGGAACCAGTGCACCGGATGAATGTCCCGCTTGTATCCATCCCCAGGCGCATTTCGAAGTTTTTGAAGAGACTTATTAATTTTTACACAATCCTTCGGCCTTGACCCAATTGAAAACTGACATTACAAAACCCCCCTAAGAAAAATGGCGCTCTGAGCCTTCTTCTTAAGGGGGTTGCTTTATACTTATAGACCCTTTTTATATTATTCAAAGTGGACGATAAAGTTTGTAATTCCAACGATGATAATAGATAAAATAATCGTTCCACCGATAATGATGAGATTTTGTTTCTTTGTATTAATTTTGTGCCACAGCAAAAGGATCCCTCCGTAATTCATCAAATCTTAGTACATAGTATCATTGACGAGACGTAAATAGTATAGACATAAAGCCCTAAGAGTCTAGGCTCAAGGTCCTATTCACAGTGACAATATACGTCGAAGATACGTTGCTGTAACTGTAAAAAGAATCTATACTGGTAGATGAACTCATTTTGATATTCGATAGTCGTGTTTCAAAACAAAGAATTATTTTCTTCAAAAAAAGTAAAAATTATGGCTATGTCGCATAGAAAGACAACTTAAAATACTGGCAAGTTTGAACTAAAGATTGTAGAAGGTTAGAGGAGAGATGGTCATGAATAATAAACTGACAAAACTTATGGAAAATGACAGGTTTGCAACTTTTGTTGGCATAGATCTGCTTGAAGTTCAGCCTGGATACGCTGTGGCTAAAATGGATATCACTGAGAAGCATTTAAATGGAGTTGATATCGTTCAAGGGGGAGCGATTTTCACCTTGGCGGACTTTGCTTTTGCCGCCGCATCTAATGCTTATGGGCAAATAACAGTCGCAATCAATGCCAATATATCCTATTTCAAAGCTCTCAAAGGGGGATCATTAACAGCGGAGGCCAGAGAAGTATCGGGTTCTCATAAAATTGCTAATTATAGAGTTGATGTATTTAATGAACAAAGGGACTTAATAGCGCAATTAACGGTTACAGGCTATAAGAAAAATGAAAAAGCCGATTAATATTTCGTAAGGAACCTGTCAGAAGACAGAAACCATGGCGCGGACTGATTATCTGAGGAATAAGAACCGGGGGTATCGATTATGGATAAACATGAAGAAGTCCTAAAAGAGTTTAGCCGTGCGCGCCTAAATGATGAAGCTGTAAACGTAGAGAGAGTTTATTTTTATAAAACAGACAAACGAGTTAATCCTAAGCAAGAGGAGCCCTTTTGGTTGTCAGTTGGGGAACTGCCTATTTTGGTATCTGCACCGCATGCGGTTAGACATTACAGGCAAAAGAAGATTAAAATGTCAGATCAATTTACAGGCTCCATCGTATACCTTCTAAATAAGCTTACCGGATGTCATGCAATAGCAACAACGAAGCTTTATGGAGGGGATCCTAACGTTGATGATCCTTGTATCTATAAAGAGAAAATCTCTAATTTTTGTGACATTAAGAAAGTAAAGCTCGTGCTAGATATCCATGGTGCAGCCCGTGAAAGGCTATTTGATGTGGACTTTGGTACAAATAGCGGAAAAAACCTCTTGGGTAAGGCGAGGATAGTGGAGATTTTAGAACGAAACTTTCAGGACTTTGGATTATCTCAAATTTCTCACGATCACTTTCCGGCTTCCGGACCCAACACTGTCGCTAATTATGCAGCGCGAGAACTGGGAATTCCAGCTGTGCAGTTAGAGATTAACAAACAATATAGAGTACCTGCCCAAAATCCTCAAGGTTTTCATCGTCTCTTAGGGGCTTTAGTGAAAAGCATTAAAGAGTTAACTTGAGCTACACTTAGAATCTATCAGATTAGACAAATGAATATCCTATCATATTTGACAAGCCAAAATATTTGAGGTACACTTATCCTTGTTAAGAGGGAGTAGTTGAATTACAAAAGCAACATACCCGGTAAGGTGACTTACCTGTTTTTGTAAACCGTTTGAGGTAACGAGACTTTTAGCATGGCCATTATGGCTGTGTTAAAAGTCTTTTTTGTTACTTGAAACAAGTTGCAAGAACAAAAAGTAAGGAGTGGTTATTTCGTAAATACTATAGGTGAATTATAAGGTGCCAAAATAAAAAACAAGGAGGATTATGTTGTGGACTTTTTTCAAAAGGAAGTCGTAGAAGTCATCTCTGAATTAAAGAGTAATGAAGAGACAGGACTCTCAGCAGTTGAAGCTGAGACGAGAATCCAACGTTACGGAAAAAATATTTTTACTCCAAAAGAGAAGGAAAGTATCTTTGTAAAAATAATTGATAGTTTGAAAGAACCTCTTATTCTTATTCTTTTAATCTCCGGGTTAATATCCTTAGCCATGGGTCATATTGCGGATGGTTTAGGAATTTTTGTTGCCGTCCTAATCGCAACATCAATCTCCATCATTCAAGAAGGTAAATCAGATAAAGCCTTTGAAGCTCTGTCGAAGTTAAGTGAAGATGTTCATGTGAAAGTAGTTCGAGATGGAGAAATTGTGTTGCTTTCACAAAGCGACCTTACGATTGGAGATATTATCCATCTGGAAACGGGGGATAAAGTTCCTGCTGATGCTCGAATAATTCATGCATCAAGTCTTGGAATTGACGAATCTATGCTTACAGGTGAAGCCGAAGCGTCTTCCAAGAATTCTTTGAAAATCGAACGAGAGAATTGCCCCCTTGCAGAACGCAAAAATATGTTATATTCAGGTACTATGGTTATTGAGGGAAGGGCCATTGCCATCGTAATATCCATTGGCGATGGGACCGAGATGGGTAAGATTGCGGACGAATTAAAGGGAGAATTAAATTCCGAAACCCCACTTCAACAAAAACTAGCAGATCTCGGAAAGAGAATATCTATTATTGGGTCGATTGTGGCAGCTGGAATCTTTCTTTTCGAAGTCTTCAAGATGTATAGCCAGGGGATCCTGGTGTTTGATAATCTAGGAACTGCTTTGCCGGGCATCAAAGATGCATTTGTAACGTCTGTAGCCCTAATCGTTGCGGCAGTCCCTGAAGGGTTGCCAACCATGGTTGCTATTACCCTGGCCTTCAATATGCAAAAGATGGCTAAGAATAACGCCCTGGTTCGGAAGCTTATTGCCTGCGAGACAATTGGTTCTGTAAATGTCATCTGTTCAGATAAGACTGGGACATTGACGGAAAATAAGATGACGGTGGTTGAAGTATGGGCCGACGGTAAAGATGTTCCGGTTGATCAGCTGGGCAATGATGAAATGCTTCAGAATTTCTGTCTGAACTCGACTGCGGATATTTCGAATAAAGATGGAAAATATGAATTTTTGGGAAATCCTACGGAATGTTCCCTGCTTGTCTGTGCAGATAAGAATAATATCAACTATCTCCATTATCGCAAAGAGCATAGTGAGCCCGTTAGTGAATACAATTTTACTTCTGCCAGAAAGATGATGTCGACAGCTTATCAAATGGAAAAAGGCTACAGACTCTATACGAAGGGGTCACCTGAAAAGGTGTTAAGCATTTGTAATAGGATTCTTTACAATGGTGATGTTATCCCAATGACTCAAGAGCATATCAATGAAATTGAAGCTAAGATAAAGAAGCTTCAGGATAATGCAAGAAGAGTTTTAGGTTTTGCTTTCAATGATTTTAGTCAAGAACCACAATGGGAAGACATCTATAATGTTGAAAAGGATCTAATCTTTACAGGCTTTGTGGGAATTGAAGATCCCTTGCGTTCAGATGTCAAAGAAGCGATTAGTCATTGTCGTCAAGCCGGCATAACGGTCAAAATTTTGACGGGAGATAACATTAATACGGCGAGAGCAATTGCTACTCAATTAGGAATCGTCAAGAATGACTCATTGGTATTAGAGGTTACCGATATTGACGCCATGAGTGATCAAGAATTGAAGAGCAAACTTCCCAACATTGTGGTAATTGCCCGGTCAAATCCAACAGCTAAAATGAGAGTTGTCAAGCTCTTACAGGAGCTCAATGCTTCGGTGGTCGTAACTGGTGATGGTATCAATGACGCACCTGCCTTAAAAGCGGCTGATGTTGGAGTTGCAATGGGAATTGCAGGAACGGAAGTATCTAAGGAAGCTTCGGATATCGTTTTGTTAGACGATTCTTTCTCCACAATAGTTAAGGCTATTAAGTGGGGGCGTGGAATTTACGAAAACTTCCAACGTTTTATTCAGTTCCAGCTTACAGTTAATGTTGTCGCATTTGTAACGGTGATCTTAGCAGAAGTCCTGGGATATGCAATGCCCTTTACAACCTTACAATTATTATGGGTAAACATTATCATGGATGGTCCTCCGGCCTTAACCTTAGGATTAGAACCGCCAAGAGAGCATTTACTTGAAAAACAGCCAATTAAGAGAAATGCATCGATTGTTACTAAGGATATGTTGCTGAAAATCGTTTCAAACGGGTTATTTATTGTAGCAGCCTTGATAATACTCATGGACACGCAACTACTCGGCGGTACAGCAGCACAACAATCAACGATCGTATTTACTTCCTTTGTATTGTTCCAGCTATGGAATGCCTTTAACAGCCGGGAATTCGGAGTTAGGAGCATTTTCCCTAATCTTCTTAAAAACAAAATGATGGTAGGGGTTGTGTTCTTAACCTTCCTCGTTCAGGTCCTGGTAACTCAGTACGGTGGAAACGTGTTTAAAACAGTTCCCCTTGACCTGACCATATGGTTCAAAATCATTGGTTTCACATTTAGCATTGTTATTTTTAGTGAACTGCTAAAACTGGTGATGAGAGTCTTTCAAGGGGGTTCCAATAAAGGTTAAACGTTAAACTGCAATGAAAAGTCCACAATCCTGTTCATGGATTGTGGACTTTTCTCGATAAAGTATTATAATCAGTATTTGGATAACAATAATCGATAGGAAGTAATTATAATATTGTAAAGCACTCTTAACTAAGGATAGAGAATGTTTTTAAAGACTTGATTCGGGGAGGAAATAAAAAGTGGTAATTATGAAAACTGCTAAAGAAATTGGATATATGGAGGAAGCCGGAAAGATCTTAACAGCCTGCCACCGAGAGATTCGAAACTTAATTCGTCCGGGAATAACAACCTTGGAAATTGATCAGTTTGCTGAAGAGTTTATCCGGTCACATGGGGCGACTCCCGAGCAAAAAGGATACAAAGGGTATCCTTTTGCTACTTGTGCTTCGGTTAACGATGAAATATGTCATGGATTTCCGACTAAAGATTCTCTGAAAGACGGGGATATTGTAAAAATTGATATGGTTGTAAATCTTCAGGGGTGGCTAGCAGATTCGGCTTGGACTTATCCTGTAGGTCAAATATCCAAGGAAGCTGAAAGGCTGATTAAGGTTACTAAGGAATGCCTCTACCTTGGCATAGAAGCCGCAATCATTGGTAATAGAATCGGTGATATTTCCCATGCCATACAAACTCATGCCGAAGGGCAAGGATTTTCCGTAGTGCGCGACTTTATGGGTCATGGTATTGGACAAATCATGCACGAAGATTTGCAGGTTCCCCATTATGGGAGACCGCACAGAGGGGAGCGACTTCGCGAAGGTATGGTCTTTACCATTGAACCCATGATCAACATAGGTTCGTATCATCTTAAGATTGATCCTAATAAGTGGACGGCCAGAACAACTGATGGCAGTCTTTCAGCTCAATATGAACATACTATTGCTATTACAAAGAATAGTCCCTTAGTTTTGACCGAGCAAAGGACAAGAAAGGTTTAAACTTTCCATCGTTTGCGGATAATTATAAACCTCAACATAAACCAATTTCTAACTTTAGTCATTTGCCATAGCACCTTTGAAAAAAAACCCATTCTAAACAGCCTCCTTTTTGTGAAGTTATAGTTAGTTTCCCCAAATTATTAAAAACAAGTCAGGCTTAAAATTTGATTATCAGTAAAGTTCAGAGTTCCAAGTACGAGAACGTGGACTATAAGAAGGAGTGGTTTTATGAGCTTTATTAAGGAATTTAAGGAGTTTGCTACTAGGGGCAATGTGGTAGATCTGGCGGTAGGGATCATTATCGGGGGTGCTTTCGGAAAAATTGTATCGTCTCTTGTTGCAGATATTATCATGCCTCCGATTGGGCTTATAATAGGAGGCATAAAATTTACGGAACTAAAAATAGGGCTTAAAGATGATGTTACCTTAAATATTGGCAACTTTATTCAAGCAACCTTTGACTTTATCATTGTTGCCGGTGCGATTTTCTTTATTATTAAACTGATGAATTCTTTAAAAAGGAAAAAGATTAAAGAAGAGGCGGTTGCTCCATCAACCCCTAGTGCGGAAGTTCAGCTTCTTACAGAGATTAGGGATCTGTTGAAGAAACAACCATAAAATTCATCTTATATAAAGCATTGAGCTTCTGCCCATTAAAGGTTTACTTTAGGGTAGAAGCTCTTAATGCAGATATCAGTAGGGTATTAAGCAATTATAGTATATAATTAAGGAATTAGATAAATATGACAGTTCAGTTATAGGTCGCCTTCAATTCTTGAATATATCGTTCAATAACGTAAAGGAGTATCATATGAACGGGCAAAGCAGAAAAGATATTTATGCGGGAGCAACTGTTGATATCATTTTAAAAACAGATCAAAGAACAGGGAAGCTGACCCGAGGAGTCGTCAAAGATATATTGACAAAATCCCAGATTCACACAAGAGGAATTAAAGTCAGACTTGTTGATGGGCAAATTGGGAGAGTTCATGAAATTATTCATTAGATTTCTAAATCTCGCAACTTAATTATCAACCCGCGAAGATCCTTAGGAAAGGGAGCGCGAATTACGAGGGGAAGGCCAGTCGCAGGGTGCAGAAAGGCGTACATTGAAGAGTGTAAAGCATGACGGTCAAAAAAAGTCTTTGTTCCACCGTACAGGTCATCCCCGATTAATGGATGCCCAAAACCTTCACAATGGACACGGATTTGATGGGTACGTCCGGTTTCTAAGATGAATTCAAGAAAAGTAGCGCTAGTATAGCGATGGAGGACACGGAAAAGTGTACGAGCCGACATACCATCGGGATTGATCTGGCGTTTGATAAAGCTATTCGGGGCAAAACCGATGGAATCGTCGATAGCTCCTTGATTTTCCTGGACAACTCCCTCGACAAACCCATGGTATCGTTTGTGAATATGACCTCGCTCCAGTTGCCAAGCCAATTGTTGATGGGCGAATTGATTTTTAGCAATGACCACGACGCCTGAGGTGTTTCGATCTATCCTGTGGATTGGACGATACAGGCGATTTTCCCCCTTGCGCTCCCAATGGCCGATGACAGCATTACCTAAGGTGTTGGTGGGATAACGTCGGTTTGGATGCACCACCTGACCCACAGGTTTATTAACTGCTAACAGGTAGTCATCTTCATAAAGAATATCCAGGGGCAAGTCTTCACCAGGAATGCTGGCTTCTTCCTCGGAAAAAAGCTGCAGGGATAACATATCTCCTTCTTTCCCTCGTGCGGTTAAATAGGAAAAATTTCCATTAACCCAAACCCGTTCTCCTTGTTTCAAGCGCTGGAGTAATTTGACCGAAAAGTGAAATTTGTGGAGCAGAATGGACAGATATTTATGACCAGAGTCTTCTGGTTGGAGACGATATTCCCAAAGAGTAGGTGGTGTATTCATATTTCCTCCTAGCGATTTTTGCAATTCATTGAATTCAAGGAGTAAAACCTTTTTTGAGTGAACATACTCTTAATATGATCAAAAGGAAAATTAAGCAGGGTGCAGAATAGTGAACTCGTTCAGCTAAAGCTGAACATCGGGGCTTCGGTAGGGGATTCTACCCCCACCGAAGTAGAAATCGGAACACCCACTTAAAGAAGTGGGAGTCTCGGAATTGATAAAAGTCTATTAAAGCGCTTGTAAGGAGGACCTAAAGTGAAAGATCCCCGTATAGAAGAACTTGCGGATTCCTTAATAACATACTCAATTGGACTTCAGCCAGGTGAAAAAATCCTCATAGAAGTAATTGGTCCGGATATTCCCCTCGCCCAAGCCTTGGTGCGTTATGCTTATAAGGCAGGTGGAGTGCCGTTTGTGTCTATTATTAATCATACCCTACTACGTGAACTATTAAAAGAATTCTCTTTGGAACAGGCCCAAGCAATGACTCGTTGGGATTTGGCGCGCATGAAGGAAATGCAAGCTTATATCGGAATCAGGGGGGGAGATAACGTCAATGAATGGGCTGACCTTCCCAGTGAATGCATGAAAACTTATTCGTCTAACTACCAAAAACCCGTACATACAGAGCAAAGAGTGCCGCATACACGGTGGTGTGTGTTGAGGTATCCAAATGCTGCAATGGCTCAGCTGGCAGATTCGAGCATTGAAGGCTTTGAGGACTTTTACTTTAAGGTGTGTAATTTGGATTACTCAAAGATGTCAAAGGCAATGGATCCGTTGAAAGAGTTAATGGAGAAGACAGACCGAGTGCGTATTGTTGGTCCCGGAACAGATTTGGAGTTCTCTATTAAAGGAATGCCAGCCATAAAGTGCGATGGACACCTTAATATTCCGGATGGGGAAATATTCAGTGCTCCTCTAAAAGATTCCGTGAATGGACGGATTAGTTATAATACACCGTCACTTTATCAAGGGTTCACTTACAATAACATTGTTTTAGACTTTGAAAACGGAAAGATTATTAAAGCAACTGCCAATGACACTGAACGAATAGAGTCTGTTTTTAACACTGACGATGGAGCAAGATATGTTGGAGAGTTCGCCATCGGAGTCAATCCATTTATTAGTACTCCTATGAAAGACACTCTTTTTGATGAAAAAATTGATGGAAGCTTCCACTTTACCCCGGGATCCTGTTATGATGAGTGTAATAATGGAAATAAATCTGCTATTCACTGGGATTTAGTATGTATTCAGAGACCGGATTATGGCGGTGGTGAGATTTACTTTGACGATAGGTTAGTTCGAAAAGATGGGCGCTTTGTCTTGCCGGAACTTGAGGATTTGAACCCGGAAAATTTAAAATCTTAAGGCTATCGGGGGCATTAGTAACAGAATAAGTGCCACTCATCCGGATCTGGAAGATTAGTGGCACTTATTCTATCTATAAATCTGGGTAAGGAGTCGATTATTAATTTCATGAAGGGTCAACGATTACGATTAGTCTATAACCCCTACGCAGGAAGACGAAAACTAACCGTGCAACTGGATACTGTCATTCGCATTTTTCAAGAAAGTGGCAATGAGGTGTGTGTACATCGAGCATGTTCCCCGGAAGATATGGAACAAATCGCGTCCCGTAGCAGTGATGTCGATCGTTTTGTTATTGCAGGAGGGGATGGCAGTATTCATCAAGCGGTCAACGGTCTATTAAAGATTCCAGAAGATCAACGTCCTGCACTTGGGATTTTACCGGTTGGAACCGCAAACGATTTAGCCTACGCCTTGCATTTACCTAAAAGCATTCCTGAAGCGTGTAAGGTTATTGCTAAGGGAAATGTGTTTAGAATGGATACAGGCCAGGTCAATGATCGCTATTTTGTTAATGTAGCCAGCGCGGGGCTATTAACGGATGTATCTCAAAAAGTGGATACTCGTGTTAAAAATACCCTTGGACAATTAGCTTATATTCTTAAAGGGATAGAAACACTTCCTTCTTTTCGACCCTTTCGCATTGAGTATGAGAAAGATGGTCAACAATTTACAGACGATGTCGTCTTGTTTTTAGCTGTAAATGGACATTCGGTGGGGGGACTCAGAAAGCTTGTGCCAAAAGCTTCTCTTACTGACGGATTACTGGAAGTTTTAATCGTACCAGCGGCAGGTTGGCCTGAAACAATCCGACTGCTCTTAAATGTTTTGCGTGGAGAAAAAGTAAGTGCTGAAAAAATTAAAGAATTCCAGACCACAGAACTTACGATACTAACCGATCGCCCCATAAAATCTGATCTGGATGGAGAATATGGTCCGGAAAGCTCCTGGCATATTAAGATTGGACCGAAAATTTCAGTGCTTTGTTAACTGGCGCAGTCCTTCAAGGACTCGCCTTTGTTACTTAATGGACGAGGTTTATCTTTAGGAGTAGAAAATTACTCTGATGGGGAAAATACCTATAATTTAAGTAAGTGAATTTAAATAATGCAGTTGGGATTATGATCGGAGGGATTTCATGATCGGAACACCATTTCAACAGGAGGTCTTGAGAAGACTCAGTGATCTTAGCCCTGTCTATATTGTAGGCGGTGCAGTTCGCGATGCGCAGTTAGGAATTCCCTCAAAAGATGTGGATGTGGTTACGACACTTTCCTTTGAGCAGATTGAGAATAAGCTGTCTGATTGGGGATATAATCCCCACATTATCGGGGCTCACCAGCCAACGGTTAGCCTATTTCAAGATAAAGACCGAGTAGATATATCGGTGTTTTCAGGAGACGTTGAAAAAGACGCCCTGCGCAGAGATTTTACCCTGAATGCAATTTATCAAGATATTCAAACCGGAGAGTTGAAAGACCCCTTAAATGGCCTTAAAGCCTTGAGGGAAAGAAGACTGGAAGCATGCGGACGGGCAGAGGCCCGTTTCCAAGAAGATGCGATTCGGATTTTGCGTCTTATTCGTTTAGCTGTCCGTTATGATTGTGTCATTGAGCCAGAAACTTGGCAGGCAGCATATAACAATATCTCCTTAATCCAAGGTGTTTCCGTGGAACGAGTTACAGAGGAATTAGGTAAAATTCTTATTCTTGAAGAGATCGACAAGGCTTTAGGCTTCCTCGATGATTTGGGATATTTTAAAATGTATATCCCTGAGCTGGCTAGGCTAAAAGGACTTGTTCAAAATCGATATCATACTAAAGATGCCTGGGAACATACCCGACATGTGGTGAAAAATACACCCCATCGAGTACTCTTACGTTTAGCGGCCTTATTACATGATATGGGGAAATGGGAAACTGCCAGTCGGGAATGTTATGCCTGGGGAACAATCAAATCGACAACTCAGGGCTATATGGTCAATGAATTTAAGTTGGTTGGGAAAAGCTTGGAGAAATGGATCGATAGAGAAGTAGAGGTCCACGGGGGAAGATTAGATAATTACCAGGATACCATTGTCGTAAAACGCATTAAACTAGAGCGAGCTGTGCATAGGAAACAATTTGAAATGGTTCCGGAGGGGAAACGGCACTTTTTACAGCACGAAAAGGAAAGTGCCCGTTTAGTTAAGGAATTCTTGTCTCGTTTTCGCTGGACAATCGTTCTTCCAGGGGGGAGTAAAGGAGAAGGAGAACTTCACTTTTTAGTAGGACATCATATGTTAGGGACATTAACCTTCATGAGTGAATTAAAGGGAGAAATGCAAAATACTAAAATTCATCTGAAAGCTCGTCGCTTTGCCTGGGATGTCGGGTGGAACGGTCAGAACTTTAACTCGCAAAGAGTGGAGAATTTACTCGACTTGTGGAAGGCAGACTTTCTTGGGGGTAAGCAGGATGCCGAAAAGAATTTAAGCCGGCTTGACGGGATTCAGGGTGAAATCCGCAATGCCTGTATTTTCTTGGCTGAGCGAGCCCGTCTTCTGGAATGGGGATTCTTCGAGGAATTTGCCCGTGAAAAAGGGCTTGAAGGGGAGCGGTTTGGTCATTTCAAAGAACATGTTCGCAAAAAAGTTATGATGGATACTAAATATGTCTTAAATGATCCGCAATTTCTGGAAAAGGAATACAAGCTTTATTGCTCTGGTCAGACTCCTTATACCGCTAGGTGGCACCACTAATACTAATATCTTGTCATCCTAGGGCGTTGCTCTATCTGTACGTCCTATTCGAGTCATGGCTTTCGCCCGAAGCCTGGAACAGTCAAGTCTTCCAAGAAGCAAGAGGGTGTCATCATTACTATTAAATAATCGATTATAGCTTATAAATATCTTGACCTGAATGAATTATCAAGTTATAATAATTCCAATGAAGGGCGGTGCTAATTAATGGAAAAACGTTGGCGTTGTACGATATGCGGGTATATACATACCGGGGAGAATCCTCCAGAAACCTGTCCGATTTGCGGGTATGATGCGAGTTACTTTGAACTAGTTACGGATGAGAAGGAAGCTAGTGTCGAAGTAAAATCAGTCCCTAAGCCGGTAACCGTTCAGCCAGATAAAGCTGCTGCAATTCGTCAAGCACTTTATCGAATTTCCTATGGTCTCTATATTATTACGGCTCACGCTGAAGGTAAGGATAACGGGCAATGTGCAAACACCTGTTTTCAAATTACATCTGACCCCGCAAAAGTAGCTATTGGGATTAATAAACAAAACTATACTCATGAGTTAATTCAGAAGAGTGGCAAGTTTGGGGTTTCAGTATTAAGTCAAACGGGTCATGACTATGCCCGTGGGTTTGGGTACCGATCAGGTCGGGATGTCAATAAGTTTGAGGGTGTAGCAGTCCATCGTGGAGAATCGGGAATTCTCTTGCTCGACGATGTGCTTGTAACTATGGAGGCAACGGTTACAGGGCAGTTAGATTCCGGAACCCATACCCTATTTCTTGGGGATGTTACGGCAGGGGAGATCCTGCAAGAAGGGGATCCAATGACCTATGCCTTTTTTAGGGCGTCAAAGTAAACTATCTGGCTTACTTTAAGATGAATACGGGATTTTCTTTAAAGCATAAAACCATTGTATTAGCGATGGTTTTATGCTTTTGTGTTAGAATGTGTAAAAACCAGATGGCGATTGTTAATTTATGGTTTCCCAAATCTAAGGTATGGTATAATAAAATAAGGAACTTGTTTGTCAAATTCAAAAAAGCCGTGAAGATCGAGAAAACGGACGTGTTTAAGGTAAAGAAGTAGGGCTAGAGTATTTGAAAAAAAAGGTTGAGGAATTTGAACATGGACAAAGCCTATAACGTCTATTGGTCGCAAACGGCTCTGGATGAACTGAGCAATAAACATAAGCGAGAAAATGTGTATTGGAGACAGAAGTGACTTAGAGCGCAATGAGAAAATTACTCGGGAAGGAAGTCCATGGATATTCTTAAACAGACGCAGTGGAAAATGAACATAAAAAAATGGGCAAGCGAATTGGGTTTTGTCTCAGTTGGGTTTACCACTGCTGAACCCATCGATAGTCTGGCCCCATTCCTACAAGCGCGAATAGATCAGGGCTTGGCGACACCTTTTGAGAGCAAGGAAATTAATCGGCGGATTGATCCTCAAGCAGATTGGCAAGACTGTCAGACGGTCGTTGTGTTAGCCTTTCCGCTTCCATTAACGGTTCCGCTCCAAGAAGGAGAAGGTATCATTGCGCGCTCGGCAGTGGGAGAGGACTATCACCGGGTTATCTCTCGGAAAATCAATCAGCTAGTTGATACTATGGTGAAGAATAGTTGGCTGGGGTCCTCCCGCTTTCAGGTGGATACAGGGCCTTTAGTTGAGCGTGCCTTTGCGACACGTGCAGGGATTGGCTGGATTGGCCGGAACCAACAACTGATAATTCCGGGGCAGGGTTCTTTTGTGGTCCTTGCCCTGCTTCTTTTAGATCAAGAGATTATACCGGATGAGCCTTTACCCCCCGGACAATGCGGGAGTTGCCAAAAATGTGTTCAGGCATGTCCTGCCCAGATTCTGGGCAAAGAACCGTTTGCTGCTAATAAATGTGTTTCTTATCTAACTCAGAGCAAAGAGGTGCTTACTCCTGAAGAGCAGCACCTCTTTGGGTTGCGAATTTTTGGTTGCGATACTTGTCAAGAGGTGTGCCCGCACAATCAAAACTGGCTGGGGAAGGAACAATTGTCTACTGATCTAAGTGCCAGTCTATCAACAACCCCGATTCCACACAGTCGAGGGGTTAGTCTACTCGAAACTCTTAATTTAACTAAAGGTGAGTTTGTAAAACACTATAAGGTAACTGCAGCAGGATGGCGTGGTAAGGGAGTTCTTCAGAGAAATGCTTTCTTAGCCTTAGGGAATGCTCAGGTAAATAGAAGTGATCAATGGTTGAAAGATTGTGAAAAGGATAAATCAGTTCCGCCGATGATTTTGCCATACCTTCAGGATAGTTCTGAAAGATGTGAGTAAACCTGAAGTTGAAGTAGTTGAGGTATGTACTTTAGTTTTCTCTTTTTGCGTGGAATAGGAGGAGACATTTTTATGCAAGGGGATCGGGACGTTATCAGACAAGCAATGTTACAATTAGTAAATGATTATTTTACGGTAAAAGAACTAAATAGCTATATGTCAGAATTCGTTACATTCAAAATGAAAGGTAACTTTCCTTTTGGTCAGCTTGTTATTTTGCATTACCGGATGTTTGATGGTCAGTCGAAAGACATCTTTCAAGCTGCAGCTTCGGTTGAGCTTATGATTCTTTCTCTAGACATATTTGACGACTTGCAGGATCAAGATAATTTCTCAGTACCTTGGCATAAAATTGACCAAGCTTTAGCTATGAACATAGCTACGGGTCTGCTAGTGCTTAGTACAAAAGCGTTAGAACAAACGTCATTTGACCGAAATAGAAAGAAAATGGCAAGCGACTACCTAAATACGTGTGTGCTAAAGGCGATTAATGGTCAACACACTGATCTTATGGATTCGATTGAATCTGAAGAGGATTATATCCAAATGGTTAGGGGAAAATCAGGGTCTCTTATGGCTGCCGCATGTTTGGTAGGAACAGTTTTAGCCGGCGGAAATCATTATGATAGTGTCAATAAATATGCGGAGCATATCGGGATAATCGCCCAAATTAAGAATGATATTAAGGATATCTGCCGGTGGGATGAAAAAAATGACCTGATCAATAGGAAAAAGACTCTTCTTACCCTATATTTACTTAAGAATCAACAACCGCAATATCAGTTTGCCAGGGACTATTTTAGTGGTAAACTGGCAAAAGGAGAACTAGTAAAAAGAAACGTAGAAATTCAAGAGTTAATTGAAAAATCCGGTGCTCTTGAATATGCACGCGTTATTATGAGGCTAAATCAGTTACAAGCTATTGATCTAATCGATAGTATAGGTATAGGGCAAGAATGGAAGGAAAAGTTGGTGCAATATATCTAGACCTTCTGTTCCCCGCAATATAATTGCGGAAAACCGCAGCACTGTTGGCGGGGTCAAGCGGTAGATTTTATGATAGAATTTTGATAAAAGTAAAGGGGGAAAAGGGTATGTTGCAAAATGTTGTTGAGTATTTAATCCAAAATCCTGATGTCAAAGAGAGAGTACAAGAAGGGACAGCAAGCTTAATAGGATTAACAGAAATGGAACAAAAGGCAGTTCTTGATGTTTTTGAAAGTCCAGATTGCACTTCTGTATCGCCACTATTGTATTGGTAAAAGACCCACGAAGAGTCAGGATATCTCCTGACTCTTTTTATGGAAGGAGATCTCGTATGGGAAACTTCAAAAAAGGGTTCGTGTTATTAATTTTAGCAGGAACTATTTTAATGTTGTCCTATTACTTGCTGTTTATCACCTTGAATATTCCATATATAGGGATGAGCGTGGAAGAGAATGAAGCTGGTAAATGGCAGATATCTTATGTGGACCATCTCGGATGGGCAGAACAACAAGGAATAAAAGTTGGAGATACTGTTTCACTGATAAATCAAAATCAACCTAGCGAATATTTTGCAGTTCTACAATATGGTGCCATAGAACAAGCCGAGACATTTGTGATTAATAAAAACGGAGAAATGATCTTACATAAAGTAACAAATAATATGACTCCGCAACAAGTTCAGTATCATATCGTGATACCAACCCTTGTCTTTGTTATTTTATTCATTTTTTCCTGTGTTTTGTGTTTCAAAAAAAACAATGATATGTCTGTTCATATTCTGATCCTCTTTTTTCTTGCTATTGGATTAAGTTATTTAAGTGCTGGAGCTTCGTCAAGGATGGATACTCTAGGGTTATACATCAATCGAATTACATTCTCATTAATACCGGTACTTTTTTTGGAATTTATAAATAACTATTTTAGGCGATATGGACTTTCTTTGTTGCATAGTCGTAAGCTCCTTTTTGTATTTTATTTAATAAATGGTTTCCTCCTAATTGTTCTTGCCTTAGTTCAGATTTTTGGTGGAAATTTATTGATTATTAGACATTTATATCTTGCGATCTTTTCAATAGGTGTCCTTTTATGTCTTTACATTTTAATCTCCCGTTATATCCGTTATAGGAATACCATCCACAAACCAGTTTTTAAAATAATAATAGTTGGGTTTACACTGGCGTTTTTCCCTTTTGTTGCCTTAGCGGGTCTTCCAAATATTTTGTTTGGAATTGAACTAATACCAGGAGCTTTAGCGGCAGTTTTTTTAGTATTTATGCCCGGCGTATTTGTATATCTGATTACAGCAAATAGCTTGTTCGATATTGATTTTATCCTTGACCGTATACGTTATTATTCTCTATTAACCCTTGTACCCACTGCAATCTTTGTATTGTTTCTTTTTTATTTTGTAGTGGAATTTACTTTGGCTCAGAAAATTCAGGTTGTCTTGGTTACATATATAGGGCTTATTGCATTTCTTTACGTAAAAGAAGAACTTGATTTCCGTTTTCGTACGAAATTATTTAAAGAAAAATATAATTTTCAAGCAAGCTTAGATCGTTTTTCTCAGGATATTGCCAAAGTAATGAAAATATCCGATTTAGAAGAACGATTAATCATGGAAATAACTGGAGTTTTATCTGTCGAATCCATTTACTTATTGGAAATTGATTTAACGGATTATTCATTAATTATAAAGATCGGGAGTCCAAGCTTTCAAGAAGTAGGCATAATTGATTGGTTTAAAAACAATACTGGATTGATTTCGGCGGGTGAGTTAATTGATATTGGTAGAAATGGAGTCCTTCTCATACTAAGTAAAGAGAAGGACAAAAGCCATCTCGTATGGATTAGGGAAAAATTAAATCGAACTGAATTTAACCAAGATGAAAGAGTATGGCTTAGAACAATCGCTTCTTATGCAAGTATAGTCTATGAAAACCTACACTTAATTGAGGGGCTAATAGAGAAATTAGAGGAAGCGGTTACGCAGAAGGACTCACCTCATCCTTGGGTATTGCGGCTTTTATTTAATTTAGCGGAGAAAGAGAGACGTCGTTTAGCCTCAGACTTACACGATTCAGCATTACAACAACAATTGCTGTGGTATCGTAACCTTGAAATAATATCGGTCGATGAAAGAATTCCGGTAGATCTAAAGAAACAACTAAAAAATATGGCCGAAGGGCTGTTAGATGTCACTCATCAAATTCGTGAAACCTGCAATGAACTTCTTCCACCTTTATTAAAAGAGTCGGGAATTGTTGAAGCGTTAAAGAATTTATTTGCTAATGCTCAGTTACGAAATGATTATATTGTGAATTTTAATGCAAAAGATTTCAGTATAAATCTGGATTATGAACATGTATTGGTACTTTATCGAATTGTCCAAGAACTATTGACTAATGCAGCTAAACACTCCAAGGCGACGGAAATCAATATTACCTTAGCCAATAGTAATGATAGTATCAATTTCAACTATCGAGATAATGGTATTGGAATGGATCTTCATAATTTACAATCTTCTTTAAATCATATAGGGTTATCTGGAATCAAAGAGCGAGTATCAGGTCTTGAAGGTAAAACCTGGTTTTATTCGAGTTTAGGCAAGGGGCTTGAAGTTTCAATTTGGCTGCCGATTAATATGATTACTAATGTAAACGAACAAGGTGTTTAAGGGGGAAGAGGACAACGTGATCCAAATATTATTAGTCGATGATCATCCTTCAGTTGGTGAAGGTACAAAAAGCATGATTGAGCAAGAAAATGATATGAAAGCTACTGTTGTAACTTCTAGTATGGAAGCCTTAGCGGTGTTGAAAAGCCAGAGTTTTGATGTGCTGATGTTTGACTTGAATATGCCGGTAATCAATGGATTGGAATTAACTCGGAGGGTAACCGCAATAAATCCGGACACGCCTATTTTGATTTATACAGGATACGATATTTCGTCTCATTTCAATATTCTGGTAGAAGCACGTGTCTCCGGGTTCATAAGTAAGACAGCATCCCGAGAGCAGCTTATTATCGCTATTCGCTGTGCATTACGAGGTGAGGCAGTTGTACCGATATCCCTTTTACATCAGCTAAGGCGTAATGATGCACGGATTGCTGCTTCGGGGGATGAAGAAAGCATAGAAGGTATTTCAATCGATGAAAGGGAGCAAGCGATTCTAAGAGAAGTCGCCAGAGGCAAGGGCAACAGGGAAATTGCAGATATTTTATTGATAAGTCAACGAACGGTTGAATACAATTTGACACGAATTTTCGGGAAATTAAACGTTCGCTCTAGAGCGGAGGCAATAGTTGAAGCCAAGCGACTTGGACTTATTCCTAATGAGAATTTTATATAGTTATTAGTTTTAGAAATGTGGGTTGAAATAATAATCTGAAAAATATTAAGGGGCCGTAAGGAATATATAAGCGAGAGGTGATTTAGATGACAGCAGTCTGTTCTGTGTTGCGGATTAAAGGTATCGAAAAAGTATATTCCATTGGGAATAATAAAGTATTTGCTTTAAGGAATGTTGATTTTGAGCTTAATAAGGGTGAAATTGTAGTTGTTATGGGGAGCAGCGGGTCTGGGAAAAGCACATTGTTAAATATCCTAGGAGGCCTGGATGCGCCAACAAAGGGGGAAATATTTATTGACGGATTAGAGGTGAAAGACTATTATAAAGAACCTTATGCAACCGAATATCGTAGGAATAATATCGGCTTTGTGTTCCAGTCTTATAACCTTCTCCATGCTTTAACGGTGGAAGAGAATGTTGCACTCCCTTTAATACTGAAACATGAAAGTGCGTCAGTTATTAAAGAAAATACACACAATATGCTTAAACTGGTCGGTTTGTATGAACGGCGCACTCACCGCTCCATCGAGTTATCGGGCGGACAGCAGCAAAGGGTGGCAGTGGCCAGGGCGTTGGTAACTTCCCCGTCAATCCTACTTGCCGATGAGCCAACGGGAAACTTAGATTCCCAAACCTCAATAGAAATACTTGAACTACTTGTAGAAATGAAACAAAAACTAAATCAATCTATTGTATTAGTAACTCATGATCCAAAAGTCGCTGCTTATGGAGATCGTGTATTCTTCTTCAAAGATGGCCGGATAGTAAATGAATACCAGGCGGAGGCCCATGTACCAAATATAGAGAGGACTTTAATGATTATGAATAACCTTCAGGGTAGTTAAAGGAGAATACTTGATGATTATAAGTTTTTCGGGCTTATCAAGAAAATTCATCATTGCGAATAAGATAAGAATCACACTTTCAGTTATTGCAGTCGCATTAGCAGTAGGGTTAATAGTAAGCATTTCTATGCTTTTCGATAATATGGAACAATCGTTCAAAAACGTCGTTAGAATTACTAACGGAGAAACGGATTTGATGGTTGGGTTCAATGTTGCTACACAGCGCTACCTGAACGATACTCAAATAAAAGAAATCCAAAAGGTTAATAATATTGAGAAAACGTCTATGCTACTAATTAATCCTCAAATTGGTATGGATCAAAGTACTAAAACATCTTCGCTTGCTAAATCGATATATACAATTGGTACGGATAACAGCATTCTTGCAAAAGATAGATATAAAATAGATAAAAGAATAGGACAAGATGAAGTTGTTATTTCCCATACTTTAGCAGAAAACCTTAATACAAAGGAATTTGAAGAAGTTAAAATTGATCTACCCGGTGTGAAACCCAGAGTATGGAAAGTAGTAGGGATTATTCCTAACCCGAAGGGAATGGTTCTACCTAATATGGCCATATTTAATCTTAATTCATTACAAAAATGGTTTGGTTTAGAAAACAAAATTAATCTAATGCTCATAAAGACGATGCCAAACGCTAACCAAAAAAATATGTCATTAAATTTAAAAACAATTGACAAGGATTTGCGGGTTGATATTTTGGAAGAAAGTGAGGAAGTACAAAAGAATATCCTGCAAATCGAGGTCATTGGTTATGGGTTAGGATTTCTGGCTGTGATAATCAGCGTATTATTTATAATTACTAATTTTCGTCTGTTTATTTACGAGTATCAGCGTGAACTGGCGATAATGCGCGCTATTGGCGGAACGGTATCCCAAAGTTTTAGGTTGATTCTAACGCAAAACATTTTTATTGTACTTTGTGGTACGATTTTAGGCTTATGTCTAGCATTTTCTTGTAGTATATTGTTATCAAATTTTCTTGCGGTTTTGTTTAAAATATCTAACATAGAAGTTCAGTTCAATTGGGGGAGAATATTGCTGATTTGCTGCATTGGTGCAGTCTCTATTTTACTGTTTCTGCATCTTCCGGCCCTCAAATCTGCAAAAATTCTTCCATTACAGGCGATTCGGGAAAATGAACAAATAGACTTTCAACCTAACAGTATGCATAAATGGGTTTCTGTAACTAGCGCAATAATTGGTATTATCTTGTTTCTTAGTGGCCGCTTTATCGGGGAGGCTGGTATTAGAGCCTTAACGGCGGTTTCAGGAGGTATTTTTTTTATCATAGGCATATTTTTTGGCTTTACTTACATTGTAAAACCTTTAATGATCTTCCTGCTACCTTTGTGGGAATTGATAGGCGGAAGAGTAGCATTTGTAGCAGTAAAGAACATAATTAACCAAACAAGGCAAAATACATTGGTAATATTATCATTAGCAGGGGCGGTTACTATCGCAGTTACCGGTTTAACTATTTTAGAAACAGTAAAAACTAGTTCGATCAATAATGTCTATAAGGAATATGTATCTGATATTATTTTAACAAGTAGTTATCATACTGCCTCTAACCTCAAATATGATTTTAAAAAAACAATTGATGAAATCGACGGAGTAAAAGAAGCTTTGCCCATGAGTTGGGGTGATACCGGAAAAATAACCTTTAGAAAAAACAGCAATAAAGCGGGGGTACCTGATAGAATTGGATATATTTTTGCGGATTTAAGTGCTTTATCCAGACTTGGCTTTTTACCGCCACTTGAAGGCGAAACACGTAACATGATCATACTAACTAAAGAATACGCAGAAACGTTAGATCTAAATGTTGGAGATGAAATTAAAGTAGTTAGGAATGAGTTTGGTTACAATGGTGAGGGGACAACCCTAAAAGTTGCCGCAATTGTCGATGCCCTACCTGCTACATTATCGTCCAAAATATGTCTGGTCGATTGGGATAACAAAGATTTACAAACAAAGTATACAGTTTTAGAAAAAGTTATAATTGAAATAGATAAGTCTAAAGAGGTTGAAGTAATAAAAGGATTGAATGAACTGAAAGCACAATATCCGGAAGTTCAATGGAAAGGCCTGAAAGAGGCGCTTGAGGAGTTAACCCAATTATTAAAACAGAGGTATACTTTACTGAGTATAGCAATCGCCATAATTGTTTTGATTAGTACTTTTGGGACCGTTACTACTTTAAACTCATATATCCAGGCCCACAGGAGAGAATATGCAATTTTAAGGGCGATTGGCGTTACACCTAGACAGTTATTTGTAGTTATTTTAACACAAAGTGCTTTATATAGTATCATCGGGGTATTTATTGGCATTATTGCTTCAGTAATTATATCTTATGCAATTGTTACCGGTCTGGAAGTAAAACCCGCTTTTAATTGGCTAATGATACTTTATATAGTCGCTGGAATAATAGGTTTGAGTCTAATGTTAGCGCTTCCATTGGCAAGACGTATCAGCAAGAAGTCAGTTACTGAAGAATTAATTTCTATTGCGAGGTAATAGACCCCCTGTTAAAGACAGACATTTATCAATTCTGAAAGATAACCTGTAGTATCTCGGAAAAGCCATAACTGACTCTGGTTATTATGGAAAGACCAGCCATTAATGTTCTTTGACAACTTCACATAGCGGCGGTTGTCAAGATAGTTGTCGCATTTGACCAAAATACTAAATGACTAAATGTATTAATTACGAGCTACTTGAATGTAACGAACGCTCGGCGCTTGCCAGAAGGAACTTTTGTGATCTGCGGATCAAAAAGTTCCTTCGTCTATTTACACCTCATCTTAGACTGGCGTTTGACGGTTAATTAATCTCTGCTCGGGTTGAATATTTCGTTTTGGTTGAGCAGGGATCACGGTGTAATTGTCAAAACCTAGGCGCTTTCTTAAATAAAAGGCCCAACCCTAAGGTTGGACTAGGAATCTCTATTGTTTAGTTTGTAGCAGTTTGCCGGGAGAATTGCAATAGTCGGTAATAGTGGTTCTGGAAAAATGACTATATTTAACCCATTACTCCGATTCTATGAGCCTTCCTCGGGAATTATTATGATTGATGGTATTAACATCAAAGAATTTGACGAAGAATCTTTGCGAACTCATATTTCTGTTGTAAGGTAGGAACCGCATTTATTTAACCTATCAATAAAGGAAAAATTTTTGTTAGTAAATCCTTCTGCTACTGCGGAGGAGATACGGGAAGCCTGTAAATCGGCATTTATACATACATGACTATATCGATAGTTTATCGGAGAAATAAGACTCTATTATTGGAGAAAATGCTACAAATCTTTCCGTGGGTCAAAAACAAAGGCTTACCATTGCAAGGGTACTTATAAAAAAATCTAAAATTATTTTGTTCGATGAAGCAATGTCATCTCTTGATAATGAATCACAAGACTATATTAAAAAATGTATTGAAGAAATCTCAAAAACCCACACAGTTATAACTATTGGGCATAGGTTATCCACTGTAATTAATGCAGATGAGATTATCGTTGTGAAGGATGGTAAAATATCTGGACGGGGTAGTCACAGTTCGTTGCTAGACAAAAATGTTATGTACCAGAGTTTATATGAAACTGAATTAGATGTAAAAGTGAGCGGAGCAAAAACACATTTACTATATAATAGGTGACACTGACTAATAACAACCAACTAAGGTTACCAGAGTCCTTAAATTCAGAGCTCCGGCTGTTATGGTAATTAAGCAGTGATTAAGGGTTCTTCTGCACTGAACTGCCTGATAGACTTCCTGAGGTAACCTTATATTCCTACTAATAATTCTAAAACACTAAGTAATGGTGTTGTCAGTAAAAATTTTCATAATAAAGTGAACCATTTACCATATTTAATACACTTTTATTATAGGAAGCAACATGTACTTAATCACGTTATGTACTTGGTAACCTAGTCAGGCTTCATATCTTTCTAAAAATCGCTGACAATGGGCAAAGTACTCCTGGTTCTGAAATTATCATCAGATAGCGTGTTTAATAACAGAACTACTTAAAGCGTAAGGAAGAAGGGAAGATGTGGGGAACACTGACCTAATAAAGCGATGTCAGATGGGTGATGTGAATAGCTTCAGCGAGCTTTATCAATTGCACAAAAAGAAGGCATTAGTAACTGCTTACCTTATATCCAACCAAAAAGGAATAGCGGAGGATATCGTACAGGAATCATTTATTGAATGTTTCCAAAAAATAAAAACCATTAGAAACCCAGAAGCTTTTGAGGCATGGTTTTACAAGATTCTGGTGAGAACAGGTTGGAGGATGGTGAAAAAATACAACTACCTTCTCCTCATGAGTGATCAAAACATGGAAGGATTAAGCACAACCGTGAATTTTAAATCAGAATTGGATACTAGCGAGACTAACATGATGGTACATGAAGCTTTAGCTCAATTAAGTCTACCATTGAAAACTGTCGTCATACTTTATTACTTTAATGATATGACCATTGAGAAAATTTCGAAGGTTTTGGGCTGTTTTCCGGGAACTGTAAAATCCAGACTTTATAATGCCAGAATACAGCTTCATGACGCATTTAAGGAAAAGGAACTTAATGCGTCTACGGTAAATATTTTTTTTAATAAGAGAAAGGAGTATGGGCTTGATGGAAATGCATGAACTCGATAACAAAATCAAAAGGGCGCTTTTGAGTAAAACAAATGAAATAGAACCGTCGGAAGAAGCCTTCGCACTGATTCTTGCCGGTCTTGAAAAGGAGCAAGCACGTAGAACTTTTAAAACAAGTTATAAACATTACATTATAGCCTTTATATGTGCACTTTCTGTGATATTTGGAACAACATTAATCCTATTAGTGGATGTAAAGTCTTCTACTATGGAATTAATAAACACCGTTAAAACAGTGATTATTATGGATGAAAGTAATAAAGTTCTTGAAAAGAATGCGGACGGAGTAATTAAGCATGCCGCCATTAGCGATAATACCCAGTTAGCTAATTCTGATACTTCAAAAACGGTAGGTGTAAGTGTCATGCTGTTACAAACCTTTGCAGGATGCTTTTTATTTAATCAAGTAAACCTAGAATTCTATCTTAGACTTCTGATCATTGAAAAAATGATACTTGCACAAACTAGGTACAATAATAAGTTTTGGCATAGGCAAGTACCCTTATATTAGAATGGAGGACATCGCATGAGACAGGGAAATATCGTCAAACTGGTTGCGCTTGTGTTACTAGTGGCTACAACTGTAGCACTATCAATTAAACCCCTGGTGGATCCCGTAAAGGGCATCCCGTTGGGACTTGACTTACGCGGTGGCGTGCACTTGGTGTTACAAGCCGAGCCTAATAAAAACGGCGTTCCAATTACTAATGCGGATATGGATAAAGCCAAAGCGATTATTGCTAAGCGGGTCAATGATCTGGGGGTATCCGAACCCATAGTTCAAGCAGACTATAACAATAAACGGATTATTGTTGACTTAGCAGGTGTTACTGACCCCGATAAGGCCGTAGATATCCTTAAAACAACAGCTAAGTTAACGTTTAGGGATACTCAAGGAAATGTTCTCTTGCAAGGGGATGAACTAACTGATGCCAAGGGAGGGCAGGACCCAACCAATGCGGGTGGCTTTGTCGTTAACTTAACATTCTCAACTGACGGGGCCAAAAAGTTTGCTGATTTAACTACCAAGTATCTAGGGCAACAAATTGGCATATATCTGGATGAGAAACTTTTAACGAATCCGAAAGTTGATACACCAGTTCTTAATGGTCAAGCGTATATCAACGGGTATGCAACCTTGGAGGCTGCAGCGAATCATGCCGTTCTCATGCGGTCAGGTTCGTTGCCAGTGAGCATGAGTATTGCAGAGAAACGTCAGGTGGGAGCATCTTTAGGAGTTGACTCCTTGAACAAAAGTATTCATGCTGGAATATACAGTCTAATTTTTATCTTCCTCTATATGCTTGTTTTCTATCGCTTGCCAGGGGTTGTGGCGGACTTCTCTTTAATAGTATATGCGCTCATTGTCCTTTGGGCTTTTTGGTCGTTCCGAGTGGTATTGACACTTCCCGGTATCGCTGGTTTCATTCTTTCTATTGGAATAGCCGTGGACTTTAATATTATTATCTATGAGAGGGTAAAAGAGGAAATTCGGGCTGGGAAATCGATTCGGGCTGGTGTTGAGTCCGGGTTTAGCCGAGCCTTTATTACAGTAATTGATGCCCATGTTACGACACTTATCGCCGCAATAACTCTTTACATCTTTGGAAGTGGTTCGGTCAAAGGCTTTGCCTTGACCCTAGGTATCGGGATTATTGTCAGTTTGTTTACTGCGATTACGTTTACCAGACAAGTTTTACGCTGGACAGTGGGAATCAACCCGAAAATGAAAACATTTTGGTTTGGCGTTAGGGGGGATGCATAATGACAAAAACTGGACATTCAGCGACCTACGAAGAGGTTCAGAAACTACATCCGCTTTATTTTAATATTGTCAGGAAACGGTATTGGTGGTTTGCCATTTCTCTTTTAATTATTATCCCGGGGATTATTTCCTTGTTCATGCAGGGGCTGAATTTGGGAATTGATTACAAAGGTGGAACAATGCTTGATGTGACCTTCAATAAGGCAGTGTCACAAAGCGCGATATCGGATACGATGAAATCGGTTGGGCTTGAAGGGCATGTTCAATTGTCTAACAGTGACACAACCGCCTTGATTCGAACAGAAGCCCTTGAAGAAGAAAAACGAAGCGAATTACTGACTGCCTTGGAAACCCAAGTTGGAGAGTATGACAAGGCGTCTCTTAAAGAGGATAAAGTAGGCCCTGCCATGGGACAAGAACTTACTAGAAACGCTATTTATGCATTGATCATTGCCATGGGCATGATGATCATTTATATTACGTTCAGGTTCCAGTTTGGTTTTGCTATCTCGGCAATTCTGGCGTTATTGCACGATGTCTTTGTGGTTGTTGGGATTTTTTCGCTGTTTCAATGGGAAATCGATGCAACCTTTGTAGCGGCCATCTTGACTATCGTTGGTTACTCTATTAATGACACCGTGATTATCTTTGATCGTATCCGTGAGAACGAACCTAAGATGAAGCGTGGAGATAGCTATCAGGATATGGTTGACAAATCGATTTGGCAAACCATGCGTCGTTCGATTAACACAGTTACAACAGTTTTAATCTCGCTGTTTGCCGTATTTATCCTAGGTGGGGAATCCACAAGAATGTTCTCTTTAGCTATGTTGATTGGGGTGTTTTGTGGAGCTTATTCCTCGATTTTTATTGCTAGCCAAATACTTCTTGAAATTAAGATACGCTTAAAGAAAATGCCACGTACAGGCAGTTGATATTGGAGATTTACGATACTATAGTTATATACTAGACTTATGACCGGAAGCATTTCAGGATTTTGGTTTTTCTCTTTCAACTAGAGTTTTCCAAGGGAGATATACTCATAGTTAATTGAGAAGTTATTGATATCAACAGAATTGTATAATTAACTTCACGCAAGGTGTAAAGCGGCTCTTAAGTTGCAGCAATAGTCCGAAAAATTTTCGGACTATTGCATAAAGTCATTATTAACAGCTTTTAGCTGTGTTTGACGCAAATGTGTTTGCACCGAAAATCATACTGCAAGGCACCACAATTATTTTGTGGTACCTTGCAGTATGATTTTCGGTGCAAAAGTATTTTATTAGGGTAAAGTAAGCTATGGGAAAGTGTTTAATTTACCAAAGGACGACAAATTAAATTTATTTCGAGTTTTCCAACTTTGTCTAATTACTTCCTTTAACACAATTACTTATGGCTGATAAAAATATCCCATTAGTAGAGGCACAACTTTGAAATTATTTCTCTAGCACAATTGGCCCATTGAGGGGAAAAACACAATCATTGTGATATCTAATGTTCACATTGAGACATCCCCGATGATATCCTGAATTATATATCTTAGTTAGGCGGCTCCGCGCCGCGGTTTAGTACAGTGCAGTATAGGACCCAAAGAATAAAACCTTCATAAATTCTTCAGAAACTTTCATAATATTTCTTCATAAACCTCATGTAAAATAAGACCTAGTAGTCTTTATGGTTAAGGAGAGGGAATCTTGAAAAGCATAGGATATAGTGAAAATTCTTTAGTCTCCAAAATAGGAAATCTACGAGCTCTATGGCAATTAATACGTCCTACACAGTGGAACAAAAACCTATTTATATTTATTGGTATTATCTTTTCAAATCAATGGAGCAATTCAGGACTAATTCTGCGAACTATTTTAGCGGTAACTGCATTCTCACTTGTGTCTAGCTCGGTTTACATCATGAATGATTTAATTGATTTAGAAAGAGATCGCTTACATCTAATTAAACGCAACAGGCCCCTTGCGGCAGGGTTAATCACTCCATATATTGCGAAATTACTCCTGTACGTATGCTTGACTTTCGGTTTGGTATTCGGTTCTATAGTATCCCCTATAACTTTAGCCTTTCTAGTCGCTTATTTCATTCAAAATATTGTTTACTCCAAAGTGCTGAAACACATAGTTATATTAGATGCTTTTTCAATTTCCTTTGGCTTTATGCTACGTATTTTCGTGGGAACATGGGGTTTAGGTATTGAGCCTTCACGCTGGTTATTACTCTCTGGTTTAATGGTTACTCTTTTTTTAGGGTTCGGAAAACGACTTGCAGAATTAAACGTGATGTCAGCACGATCAGTTGCCCAACGACCAGTTTTAGGAAATTACAATTTTGGGTTACTAACACAGTTGATCGATATCACTGCCGGTGGTGTTATTATTTCTTACAGTGTATATACTGTAGATCCTAGCACTGTTGCTCTTCATCAAACTACAGCCTTGATTTATACTGTACCTTTAGTTGTTTATGGTATTTTTCGTTATCTATTTCTGATTCACAAAGGTGAAAGCGGAGATCCTTCAGGGTTGGTTGTAAGGGATCCTCACATTATCATTACGGTCTGTTTATGGTTATTATGTGTTTTCTGGATTTTAAATTGAGCAGTGAGAATAGGTGTTGTTTTACGTTTCTTGTTTAGGAGGATATTTCGTTCTACCGGTGTAATTAATATTAATCTGCACGGAACGGGTGTGAATTTTCGACAATAAGCAGTTTATTCCATGCTTGCTTTTAAAGTTTTGAGAGGATGAATTTATGATGAACAATAACAGCGTACTCATTGTGGATGACGAAGAGGATATTCGAAACTTGTTGGAAATCTATTTGAAAAGTGAGGGAGTTCACGTACTAACAGCGTCTAACGGAGTAGAAGCTTTGGCGGTCTTAGAAAGGAACAAGATTGATCTAATCATTTTGGATATAATGATGCCACGAATGGATGGTATCCAAGCTTGTATGAAAATTAGACTAGAAAACAAAATGCCTATCGTCATGCTTTCAGCAAAAAACGAAGACACTGATAAGATCTTAGGTTTAAACGTTGGTGCAGATGATTATATCGCCAAGCCTTTTAATCCCCTTGAGGTTGTTGCACGAGTTAAGTCGCAACTTAGACGGTTTAAAGACTTAAATGATTTTCGACCTACATCAGAAAATGAAATAAAGATCAACGGGCTTACTATAAACACTACTACTCACGAAGTTATAGTCGATGGTATGGAAGTAAAACTTACCCCCTTGGAATTTTCAATACTTGAAATTCTCACAAGAAATAGAGGAATAGTATTAAGCTCAGAAAAAATTTACACACAGGTATGGCATGAACCCTTTCGCAATTCAGATAATACGGTAGCTGTTCACATTAGAAATATTAGAGAAAAAATTGAAGTAAATCCGAAAGAACCAAAGTATATAAAGGTTATTTGGGGAGTGGGCTATAAAGTTGATAAGTAGAATTCTGGAGTCAATATTTAAAAGAGCAAAGAGAATTTCATTAAAGTTCATTAAATGCATACAAAAAAGTTTAAATCGAGAAATTACTCTGGCAATAATTTTCTGTCTAATTGTCTCAGGAACTGTTTATTGGCAGGTACAAGAAGTAAGCTTTGATAACAGCGGTGGAGTTATGGGTGTTGTGAACAACTCAAATACTGCCTTTGTAGAAATTAACCAACTTTATGCTGGACGCGATGATAAAGAGACAGGAGCTGATTACCTAAGTAAACTGGCGAACTATTATCAATTAAAGATTGCAATCGTTGATGGGCAAGGAAATATCAGTCTCAAATCAGATAATATTGACGAAAACAAGTTAGACTTAGAACAAATAAAGAAAATACGACTGGGTAGTTACACTGGGAAGCCCATCGACTTTTATTGTATATACCCTATGAAATTCAATTCGATAGACTCTCAAGTTATCATAATAGGTATTCCCCAAATGAGAACAGTAGTGACTTACGGGAGAGAACCTTTGTTTGCAATAAGTGTGGGTATTACCGTATTTATTAGTTTATTGATACTTCTTCTAAGAAGAAAGGTTAAGTATATTGAGGAAATCGGCGATGGCATTCTAGAGATTTCTAAAGGTAATTTGGACTTCCAGATAAGCAAAAAGGGCCAAGATGAATTGGGCTTACTTGCGGAAAACATAAACCTTATGTCTGAGCAACTAAAAAATCAGATTGAAGAAGAAAGAAAAGCGGAAAGGCTAAAGAATGAATTAATAACGAATGTTTCACATGACCTAAAAACTCCATTGACCTCAATTATTGGCTACTTAAGGTTAGTAAAAGATAAGAAATATGAAACTTTCGACCAAATGAAAGAGTATCTAGATACTGCATATAAAAAATCTGAAAAGCTTAAATTGTTAATTCAAGACTTGTTTGAATACACCAAGCTTGCAAATGGTGATGTACAGTTAAATAAAAGTAAAATTAATCTGGTTGAACTTATTGAACAGGTTATTGGTGAATTATCCTTAATGGCTAAAGAAAATCATTCAACGTTTTCAAAAGTATATCCTAAGAACGAAGTTGTTGTGGAAGTTGATTCTGATAAAATAGTTAGGGCGATTGAGAATATCCTAGTCAATGCTATTAAATACAGTTATAGGCCTGGAGAAATAAAAATACAAATTACTCAAGGAGATTGGCTAACGGTAGTAATGGTTGAAAATTGTGGTGATACGATTCATAAAGAAGATCTGTCCCATCTATTTGACCGGTTCTTTAGGGTGGAAAAATCCAGAACGTCTGATATCGGGGGCTCAGGTCTAGGGCTGTCCATAGCCAAAAGTATTGTAAAACTTCATAATGGTGAAATATGGGCGGAATCAGAAAATAATAGGATAAGAATTTTCGTTGGATTGTAGCGCCCTTCTTCTAAGCTCAAATAGCTGCATCTATGCCGGATTTGTGGGAAATTAAAGAAAGTAAATGAGGTAGTGCTTTGTTTACAGGTGTCTATAAAGATAAGGAAACATCCATGGGCTTAGGACCAAAACGACGGGATTCCTTTTACTATTGGGTTTTGACCCTAGGATTGGCTGCAGGCTTACTTTGGATTCTTTTGGTACGAACAGAACCTATTTCCGATTTTGAGTATTATCACAGAATAGCAACTCAAATAGCCAATGGGGGACAATGGGGAGATACCTACACCACAGTTGGGTACCCTATTTTTTTAGCTCCTTTTTATTGGCTTTTGGGGTCTTCGATTTGGGTAGCGAAAGCACTTAATCTGGTTCTTAGTACAATAAACAATATGCTGGTTCTTCATATCCTCGAAAAATTAGGAATACGTAATACACTCCGCAAACGAATCTTTGTACTTTTTGTGCTTTTCCCAATGAACATCTATTATAATAGCATTCTCGCATCCGAGGTTCTGTTTACAACCCTCTTTTTGCTCGGCACTTATATTTATCTAGTCGATACAAACTATAAGTGCGTGTCCATGGGGGTTATAACGGGGTTAAATACCATGATAAAGCCCTACTTCCCACTATTTGCCATGGCTATTATCCTAACGGACTTCATGTGGCATAAAGAATTATGGAAAAGCTTAAAAAGCGGTGCGGTTGTTCTTCTCGTGACTGGGATTATCATAGCCCCCTGGCTTTTTCGTAACTACAAGCTCATTGGTGAGTTTACCTATGTCTCAAATAATGGCGGGATTGTCCTTTACATCAACAATAACACGCAAAACAAACTTAGCGGTTGGATGCCGGTGGAAGACGTCCAAAACTCCGTAGTTAATAGGTCAGATTATCGTACGGCAAACCCTACTCAAAAAAATAAAATGCTGAGTCGTGCCGCGAATGAATGGATTTTGAGTCACCCAATAGAATTTGTCAGCTTAGGTTTAAAGCGACTCTCTAAGACATTTATTCAACGAGGAGATATCGATTACACATTTTATGGAAGCGGATTGTCGTCGCTCCTAAAAATTTTTTTGTCTTTGTTTTCCGAACTTTTAAGAATGCCATTGTTTCTAGTTGGAATTGCTAGTATTGTTATGCATACCTTAATTTATCTTTATCTGGTTGTTGAGAATCGCCAGCCCAAAAGGAAATCTTGGTTTACTCTTTGCTCAAGTATGGATAAAGGAAGTCTTTTCCTAATTATAACCTTCTTTATGTTTGCCGGGGTTTATTTCATCACGGAGGGACAAAGCCGTTATGCCTTTCCAACTGTGTTGAGCTTGACTTTTTATGCGGTAATGGGTATCGAGAGAGTAAAAATAATGCGAGGGTAAAACATGTTATTAATAATAATATCCGTGCTTCTTGGAGCTACTGGCCAACTATTAGTTAAGATCGGGGCCAAGCATTTAGAATTAGATTTCTCAAGTGCTCATTTGCTCCAGAGTCTCTTAGCTATTTCTAAAAATGTATCAGTGATGTCCGGCGTGGTCTTGTACGGCCTGAGCTTTATTCTTTGGGTTAAGGTATTAAGCAAAGTTGAACTCAGCTACGCATATCCGTTTGTAGGTCTGGGGTATATCGTGATTCTATGCTTTTCTTATTTTGTCTTTAAAGAGGATATATCCTTGTTTCGAGCCATAGGGACGTTGCTCATTATGATTGGTGTAGTATTTGTGGCCCAATCTTAGGAAACATCCATGCAAATAAACGATAAGTGTTGAGTTATCGTAGAGAAGTAAGTCCGCAGGGTACTTTACATAAAAAGAATTAAAGATGGCCTGGCAGAAGCATGGTCCAATGAGTACGCACACCCTTCTGGCTTTATTAGGTCGCGAGGGTTGTCAACTATTATGTTAGCACTACTAACATATGCTCCGCGAGAGCCACAGGGCCTGAAACTGAGCCACCTTCACGCAAGGGGAACACCGTGTCAAACATCCTAAAGCGAGCAGAGGAACAGCGGACTTCGTGGGGGACTGCCGCAACCTAAAATTAGTGCTAAATATTGAAGAACAAATTGGAAGATTGGTACAGATAAAATATATAAAAAATTATTAGCACTGGTGTGCCGATTAGATTGAATATTTTAGCAGAAGAAATCACTGTTTGTACGGAGGTATTACATGGAATCTATTATGAAAATATCTAACTTAAGTAAAAAATACGGTGGAGAGTATGCTGTTCAAAATCTTAATATGCATATAACACAGGGTGATATTTATGGATTCTTGGGTCAGAATGGATCTGGTAAAACTACTACTATTAGAATGATATTAGGATTAATTAAGCCAACATCCGGTCATGTGGAACTATTTGGAGAACCACTGAAGAAAAGAAATTATCACGTGTTTAGACGAATTGGTTCGATGGTCGAGTATCCTGGCGCATATGAGAATCTGACTGCAGTGGAAAATCTCGAAATACACAGGAAGCTTATGGGCATAAAGAAAAGAGACTCTGTTGAAGAAGTTATTCATTTAGTTGGACTATCAGAAGCTCGAAATAAAAAGGTCGGAGAATTTTCATTAGGTATGAAGCAAAGGCTTGGAATAGGAAGAACATTATTACATAAGCCAGAGATTTTGGTATTGGATGAACCGACTAACGGTCTTGACCCGGTGGGTATAAAGGAAATTAGAGAACTAATAGTTACTCTTGCTAAAAGAGATAAAATTACTATTTTAGTATCAAGTCACCTTCTGAGTGAAATTGAACAAATGGCTACCAAAATTGGAATTATTAACAAAGGAGTTTTACTTGAAGAAATAACTCTAAATTCACTGATGAAAAAGAGTGAGCAATATATCCGGATCAAAGTCAGTGATTTAAAAGCTACTATTAAATGTTTAACGGAAAATTTAAACATTAAAGAATTTACTGTAGAAAATGGTGTAATAAAGATATATGAAAGACTCAAGGAAACCATAAATATTAACAGGGTTTTAGTAACTAATAATATTGATGTAGAGGAAATGTGTTTAATTGAAGAAAAGCTTGAAGATTACTTTATAAAACTCATCGGGGGATTGATATAATGCCAAAATTATTTGAGTTATATAATATTGTAAGTACAGAATTTCAAAAATTGAAAAACTGTAAAATTCTATGGGCTATTCCGACAATCTTTGTAATTCCTAATTTCTTGGTGTTTCTTATCTACGCTATCAATCCAAAATATCCAATTGTAGTGTGGAATGATTATCTACTAACCCCTGTAATGCTTATTAATTTACTTGTAGGAATCGGTTTTTTTGCTTTGTTAACAGGCTTCATCTTTTCTAGGGAATATCAAGAACATATGATAAATAATTTATTCACCTATCCTATTAGCAGGTCTAATTTTTTTGTTGGTAAATTGATAGTTATGTTTTTGATAATATCAGTAACACTTTCTTCTTCTTTTGTACTTTCATTATTATCTGGAGCTATTTTAAAGCATGAACCTTTAACTACTGTTGTTGTTATCAAATATTTGAAAGCATATATTTTAATGGTCATAATGCACTTTGCATTGGTGCCAATCGTAGCCCAGTTAAGTATTTCAAAACGCAATATAATTCCCCCGATTATCCTTGGAATCTGTGCGATGGTTTTAAACCTTATTATACTTAATACACCTTTTAATACGATTTTCCCTTGGACTATCCCAGTGATTTTCAGCCCTCACGAGGGGGGAAGATCATTCATTAATTACCCACTGGGAACTTTTACTTTATTGGTTACTTTTGTAATAGGTATTGCAATGAGCTTAAAATCATTGAAAAGGGATGTTCATTAAAAACAGAATCAGGAAAAAAGCTAAAAACGATTGTTTTAAATATCCTTTTATTGTCTATGACATTGCTATCTTAGTAGTTACATGTATTCCGGTTTTTGCAACTTACTATGTAACGGTAAACGACGTAAGGTATCGAGTCTGAATATTAGGTCCGGGGGTGGAATTAATTATCCGATAATCGGTCGAGAACCTTATGATGCAGATATATTGGATAATTGGAGCGATATTTATATGAGTGCTGATTGTTATAGATGGAATAGGGTTTACTATCCTGTTTCAAGCGACGGTCAATACAAGAGTTCCCGTGTCGGTTGGGCTGTGGCAACTATAGTTAGTACTGGCGAAAAATGGACTCGCAGGATAAATTTCTCCCGCTCATCTTCCAGAATCCCCAAAAGGAGAAGGGCCTGGTAGTGGGTCAAATTCGTCGGCGCTGGCGAATTTGAGCTGCCGTCGTCATCGTTGGTAGTAAACAGTTTATCTTCATATTGTTCAAAGAGCTGTTTCAGCCTGTTGGCTGTGCGCTGGGATAGCAGGGCCTTGGCCTCCTTCAGGCGCTTGCCGACCTTGATGGCATTGGTAAGCATAATTTTATAGGTCTGTTGTTTTGATCCTATTAATCTCAGCCGCGATGCCTTGCGGAGTACGTTCAGTGATGGATTCATTCATTTTAATTCCCGCCTTTTTAATAGCTTTAATTACAGCATACGTAGACGGGCTTCGGATGGTGAAGGCTTGGGTATAAAGCTATGTGTTATATTGAAAGGAGATAGGCTTGGGAAAATTAAATTAACAATTAGTCCGAAAAAGGGGATTAAAGGTTCCTAATATAGAGAGAAGAAACAAAATTATTAGCGGTGAAAAAACGTAAAATTAAAGTAAGGAGGCTCAAATTAATGTTAAAACTAATTTTAACTACAATGATATCATGTTATGTATTTATTTATTGGCTTGGTGGGCCACTCGCTGAAGTTATTTTTCCCGGCGGTGGTGTAGCAGAATCCTACTTAAAACCAATATATCTCGGGATAGTTGTCTTAAGCGGATTAATTGTTGGATGTACTTATTATATTGCTGAACTAATAAAAAAGGACTAAGTCAGATAAACGTGAGTCATTCACTCATTCAACTTTTTTGCAAATCGTTCTATTTCCTCAACATTGATTTTAGAAACATCGCTGGTAGCCCCAGCAACCTTTTTCACAATTTGACGCTCTATGAAGTTCATTTTGGATACCATAAATTCTCCGCCAAACAACCCGTTTGCCTTAGAATGTTCTCGCAATTCTTTAGGATAAGTTGTTTCAAATTGTTGCGCGGCCTTTTCTCCCTCAAACATGCAACAAAGAAAGAGCCCCAGACGTTTGGTCATTAAAGCTTTTTGATTCTGTTTAATAAATTATTTTACTTTTGATTTGACAGAACCGGCATAGATAGAACTTCCGAGTATTACAGAATCATAGTCGGAAAGAGGAGGGTTTGATAACTTCTTTAAGTTTATTAATTCGACCTCTCCGTTAAGTTGTTTCTTAAGTAATTGAGCTGCTTTTTCTGTTGTTCCATGAGAGGATGAAAAGATAATTAGTGTTCTCAAAGACTATCTCTCCTTTGTATATAAAGGCATATTATTTACCATTATATAACGATCTTAGATTCATTTGCTAGCGAGATTGAGTTCATCACTTCATCATGAGATTAAGGGAATGATTGAATTAGATATTGAAGAATAGGAACCAAATCAATAATGCTCTTTACTTGAAAAACTAGTTTATCCAGTGAAAATATAGAGAATACCCTCATATCATAATTATGACATGAGGGTATTCTTATTTAGACGTTTTAATATTGTCCTTGACATAGGACCCATTTTTGTTAAAGGACAGTATGCCTCAATTATATTCAGAATTATATTCAGATCCTCAAATCTTATAGATTGGTTAATCTACGCTCCACAAAATGGGAAATGCGTTTAAGGGCTTCCTGAAGTTGCTCCATGGAATATGCGTAAGAACAACGAATATGGCCTTCTCCGGAAGGGCCAAATGCAGTTCCCGGAACAACAGCTACTTGCTCTTCTATTAGAAGCTGTTCAGCAAATTCTTCTGAAGATAATTTTGTTTTGGAGATATCGGGGAAAACATAAAAGGCACCTAAGGGTTCGAAACAATCGAGGCCCATCTGTCGAAAGCCGTGAACCATTAGACGTCGTCGCCTGTCATAGGCTGTGACCATATCGTTTTTAGCTTCATTGGCAGACCGCAATGCTTCTATGGCGGCAAATTGCCCCATGATGGGAGCGCAAAGCATTGTGTATTGATGAATTTTAGTCATTCCTTGAATCAGATCAGCATGACCGGCGACGTATCCAATTCTCCAACCAGTCATGGCATATGATTTTGAGAATCCACTCACAAAGAGAGTGCGGTCCCGCATTCCAGGTAAGCTGGCAAAGGAGACATGTGTCTCGTCATAGGTGAGGTCGGAATAGATATCATCGGCAAGGACAAGAAGATCGTGCTCATTCACAAAATCGGCAATGGGAAGCAAATCCTCGCGATTCATAATTGCTCCGGTAGGGTTATTCGGATAGGAGAGAACTAAGAGCTTAGCTTTCGGAGTATAGGCTCTTGCTAAGTCTTCTACGCGCATGCGGAAATTTTCCCTGGCATAAGTTGGAACGTAGCTGACGCTTGCTCCTGCCAATATGGCACATGGAGCATAGGATACGTAGGACGGATCGGGAACTAAGACAACATCTCCTGGTCCCAGTACAGCTCGCATCACGAGGTCGACGGCTTCGCTCGCTCCGGAGGTGATGAGAATCTCATGATGAGGGTCGTAGGAAAGATTCAAGGTTTTATTCAGATGGTGGGACAGCTCATCACGCAACTCAAAAAGCCCTGCGTTACTGGTATACATGGTCTGTCCTTCTTCCAGAGAAAAGATGCCACTTTCTCTGACTGTCCAGGGAGTGACAAAGTCCGGTTCTCCAACCCCTAATGAAATGACATCTTTCATAGTCGCGACAAGGTCAAAGAACTTTCGGATTCCCGAGGGAGGAAGGGTTGCAACATGGGTGGCCAGATAATTATTCATGGTGACACCACCAGACGTTGGAGAGTCTCTTCTTCGCCCATAAGCTCTATTCCGTCTTGCTTATAGCGGCGAAGAACAAAGTGGGTCGCTGTACTCTGTACATGTTCAAGAGAGGCCAACTTTTCAGCCACAAAAAGGGCGACATCTTGCATGGTTTTACCTTCAATAAGCAGGGATAAGTCATATCCTCCGGACATCAAAAAAAGTGCTTTGATCTCAGGATATTTCTGTAAACGTTTGGCGATCTTATCAAAGCCATAGCCCCGTTGGGGCAAAACTTTCACTTCAATCAGAGCAGATACCTTTTCATCGCCGGTCCTGTCCCAGTTGATCATGGGTTGATAGCCGACGATTACTTTTTCATTTTCCCAATCACTAATACGTTTCGTGATGTATTCTGGCGACAATCCGGTTTGAACAGAAAGCTCTTCAGGCTTAAGTCTACAATCTTCGGAAATGAGTTTGAGCAGTCTGCGATCCTTTTCACTGAGCATTAAATTCACTCCTCTTATTATATAACACATCATAACACGCATTTTATTCTTATAAAAGATAAAAATTAGGAGGACGATTTCGTGCCATGGTAATCCTTTTTTAGTTTGGTATTAACTTTACCAAAAACGAGACGAAACATCTAGGCTTTTCCTCTATGTATACAAAATATCTTTCTTAATTATCTGTATTGTCTGTTACTAGTTTCCCGTCCTCGTATTTATACAATATGTTCTCATGCTGAAGCTGAGAGAGGTCCTGTAATTGAATCCGGGGCAAGATAATGAGTAGACTAAGCGGTGTGTGGCATGAAAGCAATCGGTGGGATAATTCTGATTTGCATAGGGACAGGATTCATAGGGTATACGGTTAAAGATATAAAAGGGTATGGGGTCAAAAAATCTAGGTTAATATCTTAATGTTTAGCATAGATGTTCTAGGAGAAGGGGGAACCGCTGTAGGATTGTTTATGCTTGTGGGCATAATCCTAATTTTCAGTTCAGTAATTTAAAGGATATTGCTTAAGTGACAAGTTTCGATAATATTAGGTTGGGTTTGTCAGAATTTCAGGTTATAATAGTTTGGATAGAATAAAACCTTACTTAATCAATTTGATGGTTCATAGCTGAGAGGAGTCATTATATGCCAATCTATGAATTTGGATGTCCGAGCTGTGGGGGGATCACCACGGAATTGTGTAAAATAGGAGATAATGGGGAGCAACTCAGGTGTGAGGAATGTGGAAACACAGGGCTGATAAAACACATCTCCGGATTTTCAAGTCTGGGAATCTGCGGAGGGGCCGGAAGCGGCAGCTGTTCGCCAGGGTGTAGTGGGAATTGTGCAGGATGTCATTGAAAGGGGCCCGTATTCTTGAAGAAGCGACTGAATATTGTCTTAGTTGAACCGGAAATTCCACCGAATACAGGAAATGTGGCACGGCTTTGTGCAGCGACGGGAGCTGCACTCCATCTAGTAAAACCATTAGGTTTTAGCATTGATGACAAACAACTAAAACGTGCCGGTCTAGACTACTGGCATCTTTTAGATATTTATATTTATGAAAATTTTGCGGAGTTTGAAGAAAAAAATCCTGTTGGTCCTCGTTATTTAGCTACCACTAAAGGTGGAAGATCTTATACGGATATTTCCTATGAATTAGGAGGATACCTTCTATTTGGGAAGGAAACCAAAGGACTGGCTCCTGAAATTATTGCGCGCTATCCAGAAACGGCACTGCGATTGCCGATGCGTGCGGATGCTCGTTCCTTAAATCTATCAAATTCTGTGGCTGTTATCGTTTACGAAGTGTTACGCCAATGGGATTTTCCGGACCTTGTCTAGAAAGGGGCAAAGCACATGTTAACAAAACGCAATGCAAAGGCGGTTGAAGAACAATCATGATGAATGGATATTGGTTGACATTTTTAATGGCCTTAGTGATTGCAGTAATTGCTACGCCATTTTCTATGAAACTGGCGAAACGATGGGGGGCAATTGCCTATCCGGGCGGGCGACATATTCACAGACGACCGATTCCACGTCTTGGCGGCTTGGCACTGTATGTGGCTTTTTGGATTACTGCTGTGGTGACACAAACTTGGAGTGAAAATATCTGGGGCTTATTTATTGGAAGTACCATCATTGTAGCGGTTGGTATATGGGATGATATCCGTGAAATTCGCCCTTTGTATAAGCTATATTGGCAAATCGCGGCGGCGGCAGTGCTGATCTTCTTTGATTTTTCCATGAATTTTATTTCCCTCCCGTTCCTCGATAAACCTCTAAATTTTGCATATCATGGCCTAAGTGCTGTTGGCATTATACTCATGCTATTTTGGGTCGTCGGATTGGTGAACACAGTCAATGTTTCTGATGGATTGGATGGACTGGCTGCCGGCATATGTTTTATCGTCGCCATTTTGCTGTTTTGGTCGGCGGACGGGATTAATCAATTTCCAGCTGCTCATCTTACCTTAGCTTTAGCCGGAGCGCTTCTCGGCTTCCTGTTTTTCAATTTCCCTCCGGCGCGTGTTTTCATGGGGGATTCAGGAAGTATGTTTCTTGGGTATATTATTGGAGGGATTTCCATCATGGGCCTCCTTAAAACTGCAACAATTCTTGGTTTGGTTTTCCCGCTCCTAGTTTTGGGCATGCCAGTCACAGACCTAACTTTTGCCATCATACGGCGAAAACTGCGTGGGCAGTCTATTGCTATGGCAGATCGGGGGCATCTGCACCATCGTTTACTCGATGCTGGGTTCACTCAAAGGCAAGCTGTATTCTTAATGTATGGAATTAGTGCTTGTTTTGGGGTTGCTGCCGTACTTGGAGCAAAGGGACAATGGATTAGTGCCTTTGTAGTTCTCTTTGTAGTTTTTGCGATACTGATCACTATTCTAATGCGCCGAACTGAAAAGCTTGCTGTATTCGCTCGACGACAGTCAAAGTGAATTCCATCTGGAATACTAAAATATTGCCTTTGCCATTAGGTGCCTGCTACACTTCTTTTTCCCTCCATGCATATGATGGTCGGAAAGGGGGTATAAGTATGCCATTAAATGTTTTTGCCTTTTATAATGGCTTAACGGAGCAAACAAAGGGTTATCCTTATTTAAAACGTTACGGGAACAGCATACAACAACTAGCAATTTTTGAGGTTTCTATTCAGAGTAATGGAGCAATCCTTGGGCGTCCAAGTCGGCAACTTATTGAAGAGGCCCATACCATGGGGATTAAAGTATATTTAGTCATTAGCAATTTAACGAGGCAGGGTCAGTTTTCTACAGCTTTGATAGGACGTTTAGTGCGAGAACAAGAATTTGCGAACCTCGTTTGGAGAAACATACGCAATGTTTTAGTCGAGTATCGTTTGGATGGAGTAAATCTCGATTTAGAGAAAGCGGCGCCGGCCGATCGCCCACTTTTCACACGACTGATTCAAACATGGTCTGCTATGTTTAAAGAAGCAAACTTCGTGGTTTCAATAGATGTTCCTGCTAAAACTTCTGATGACCCTCAGGATGCTTGGAGGGGGTCGTTTGATTATAGACCAATTGGGCGAGCTGTGGATGAAGTAATTCTGATGACTTACGAAGAACATTGGTCGGAAAGCGAACCGGGATCGGTAGCCTCAATTCCTTGGGTTACTCAAGTTTTAGATTATGCCATAGCCAATATTCCACGTGATAAAATCTATATGGGAATTCCAATGTATGGGTATGATTGGCCAGAGAACGGTACAGGGAAAGTTATCGGTTATCAACGGGCTACAGAGCTTGCACGTCGATACGGTGCTCCGTTACAATGGGATGCAAGGCAACACAGCACGTATTTCCGATACGAGACCAGAGGAGTTCGTCACACAGTATACTTTGAAGATCCAAGGAGCTTAAGAGAGAAACTGGAGCTTGCAACGCAGAAAGGCATACGCGGTGTTGCACTTTGGGAAATGAACCTTAGTTATCCTCAATTTTGGGAAGCATTGCAAACGTACATCAAACGTTAAAAAATAGGAGGTTTCTCGTGTATGCGTATTCATTTCCATGGACATGCTTGCTTTGAAATTGTAGGGGAAGGGGGAAGAATCCTTATAGATCCCTTTTTAACAGGTAATCCAAGCGCAACGGCTAGGCCCTCGGATTTTACTCATCTTGATGCGATTCTTGTCACTCATGGGCATAGTGATCATTTAGGGGATGCAGTACATTTGTCTAAGCAGACCGGAGCTCCGATCATTGCTGTTTTTGAGTTGGCGAGTTATTGTCAGAGCCAGGGGGCTAAGACCCATGCTATGCATATTGGAGGAAAGCATCTGTTTCCCTTTGGATTGATTAAACTTACTCTTGCATTACATGGATCTGGGATAGAAAGTCCCAACGAAGAGCATATGATCTATGGGGGGTTAGCCTGCGGATTCTTGCTTCAGATGGAGGGAAAATGGCTTTATCATGCAGGGGATACAGGATTGTTCGGGGATATGGAACTTATCGGCCGTCGTTATCCTATCGAGGTTGCTATGCTCCCAATCGGTGATAATTTCGTCATGGGGGTAGAAGAAGCGGTTCATGCCTCCCAATTATTGCGCCCTAAAGTGGTTATTCCCATGCACTATAATACATTCCCATTAATTGCCCAAGATGTTGGAGAGTTCTTACATCTTCTGCAGCGCAGAGTGCCGGAAAGTCGAGGCCAGGCCCTAAGTCCGGGCGAATCATACGAAGTTTAAAACATAGTTGAAATCAATCAATCCCACTTGATTCTCAAGTGGGATATTTTTATGAAAAAATGGTCAAACTTAAAAGGTGAGGAGAGATCATTATAAGTCGAGGAGATGAATTTAAATGACAAGAAAATTATGTACGATGCATTGTCTTTATGGGATTGAAGGTCGTTGTCGTTTGGAACATATTATCGGTGAACGCGGACCAAATTGCCCTCATTATGAAGAAGGCTTTAACCTCATGAGCAGGGGGAGGATCTAAGAATGAAGCAGCAAAAACCAAAGGTTAGGCGAATAGATCCTTTAGAACCTCTGAAAATGGAGATCGCGGCGGAGTTGGGCTTGCTCGACCAGATACACAGTAATGGATGGCATTCTTTAAGTGCTAAGGATGCAGGGAGAATCGGAGGGCTTATGACTCAAAGGCGGCGAAAAGATGGTTAGAAGATTCCTCTAAAACATAGTTGAATATAAATTCATGTGATATAATAATAGTCCGATATAGTAATAGTGGGGAGCGTATATAGTTGACAAAGCATCAACAAATTTTAACCTTTATTGAAGATCTGGCAATTGGCAGTAAAGTTTCAGTTCGGTTCATTGCTAAAGAGCTGGATGTCAGTGAAGGAACAGCTTATCGGGCTATTAAAGAGGCAGAGGCTAAAGGGTTTGTCCGTTCGATTCCTAAGGTTGGAACGATTCGAATTGAAGGAGTCAAAGAGAGGCAAATCGAGGATTTGACATTGCGTGAAGTTTCTCAGATTGCAGAAGGTGTTGTTATTTGCGGCTTTGCACATCTCGATCGCTCCCCTAATAAGTTCGTTATTGCCGCAATGGAGTTAAATACCATGGTGCGCTACTTAGAAGAGGGTGCATTGTGTATTGTTGGAAACCGCCGTGACGCCCAGATTGTTGCTCTAAATCATCAGACATCACTGTTAATTACCGGAGGATTTGAACCTGATGAAGAGGTTGTAGCTTTAGCACGAAATAATGAATTAGTGATTATTCAGTCTCCTTATGATACATTTGCGGTCACTTCAATGATTAACCGTGCCCTCTATGATCGATTGATTCAGAAAGAACTCATTTTAGTTGAAGATATTATGGTTAAAGATGTGAGCTATCTAACTGCAGATGCTACGGTCGACGATTGGAGAAAACTATCTCAAAATACGGACCACAGCCGTTTTCCTGTTGTTGATGAGGAAATGAATTTAGTTGGAATCGTTACCGCGGTGGATGTCGCCGGAGCTGAGGTCAAGACACCTATCAAAGAGGTTATGAATTCTAATCCTTTTCTTGTCGGTCGAGATGATCCTGTCACCCATATTTCCCGAATCATGGTTTGGGAAGGGTGGGAAATAGCTGTCGTTGCAGATCAGGGGAAATTAATCGGCATTATTAGCTTACAAGATGTCATTGAAGCTTACCAGCAAGTTCAGAAACAACCACAGTTTGGAGAAACAGTCGATAATCTTGTGCTAAGCGGATTCCGATTTGTCGATGATGCAGAGCATCTCACTATTGAAGGGGAAATTACCAATGCCATGAGTGATGACTACGGTTCTGCCAGTTGTGGAGTTATCGTGACAGTTATGAATATGGCGGGCTATATTGGACTGCGCAAGAAGTATCGACTTAATGCGATTACCGAGAATTTTACCCTGTACCAATTGCAGCCGATAGCAGTCGGAACAGAAATTAAGGTCACAGCAAGGCTATTATTAGTTGCCAAGAAACATTGCAATATTGAGGTAGAAGTGACGGCTAATAATGCTATGGTTGCCAAAGGTTTAATGACTGCCAGGATAGGGGATAAGAAATTGGTTAGCGAAACAGTCCATTAATTTGTAAAGCCCCCTCATTCAAGAGGGGGCTTTCTAAGGAAGGCAGGTGAATCCTTATAATGACTCAAATCTCTCAGAATACGTGTGGCTTTGTTCACTTGCATAATCATACAGAATTTAGTCTGCTTGACGGAGCAGCACGAATTAAAAACTTAGTCCAGCGTGCAGTGGAATTAGAAATGTCGGCTTTGGCTATCACGGATCATGGAGTCATGTACGGGGTTATCGACTTCTATAAGGCCTGTAAGCAAGCCGGAATCAAACCGATTATAGGGTGTGAAGTTTATGTAGCCCCTAATAAGAGGACGGATAAGATACAAGGGAAAGACGACGCGAATTATCACTTGGTTTTACTTGCTGAAAATGAGCAAGGGTATCGCAACTTGATCAAATTAGTTTCTATGGCTCATATCGAAGGTTTCTATTATAAACCTCGAGTAGATAAAGAAATTCTTCGCAAGCATTCGGAAGGGATCATTGCCCTAAGTGCCTGTTTGGCTGGAGAAGTCGCTGAGCACTTGGTGCAGGAACAATTGGAAATGGCTGTTCAAAGCGCCCTTGAGTATGAAGAAATTTTCGGTAAAGGGAATTTCTTTCTGGAAATCCAAGATCATGGGATAGAAGAACAGCGCAAAGTCATTATAGGAATGTGGAAGATTCACGAGCGCACGGGGATTCCGATGGTGGCTACAAATGATGTGCACTATGTTAAGCGTGAGGATGCGTTCGTTCAAGATGCTTTGCTCTGTATTCAAACCGGTAAGACCTTAGATGATACAGCGCGAATGCGTTTTTCCAGTCAGGAGTTCTTCCTTAAATCTGAACAGGAGATGTCTCTGCTCTTTGGGGAACACCCGGAAGTGTTGACGAACACGTCCTTGATCGCGGAACGTTGTCACATGGATTTTCATTTTGGGGATAATTTTTTACCTGTGTTCGAGGTTCCCCCAGGATACACCTTAGATGACTATCTAGAGGCAGAATGCCGCAAGGCCTTTCCCCATTTCTATCCTCAAATGACGGAGCGGGAACGTGAACGATTAGATTACGAACTTCATGTCATTTTCCAAACAGGCTTTTCCGGATATTTTTTGATTGTGGCAGATTTTTGCCGTTTTGCCAGGGATAATGGCGTGGTCGTCGGCCCGGGACGAGGATCTGCGGCTGCGAGTATGGTGGCATACTTACTAGGGATAACATCGGTTGAACCCTTGCGCTTTGATCTGCTGTTTGAACGTTTTTTAAATCCTGAACGTATCTCAATGCCGGATATTGATATAGATTTTGACCCGGAAGGCCGGGAACGTGTCATCCGCTATGTTACCCAAAAATACGGTGCTGATAAGGTATGTCAGATTATCACCTTTGGAACTATGGGGGCTAAAGCGGCTATCCGAGATGGGGGAAGAGTGTTGGCTATCCCCTTGTTTCGAGTCGATAAAGTAGCCAAAGCTATTCCTTCGGATCTGGGAATGACTTTGGAGAAGGCTTTAGATGTATCCCCTGATTTGGCCCGAATGGTAGAAGAGGATGAAGAAATAAAAAGACTCTATACTTTGGCCAAGTCCCTCGAGGGAATGACCCGACATGCATCTACGCATGCTGCAGGGGTCGTGATCTCTAAAGATCCTCTTATGAATTATTTGCCACTCCAGAGGACGTCAGAAGACTTTGTCATGACTCAGTTTCCGATGAAGGCAGTTGAGGAAATTGGGCTCCTAAAAATGGATTTTCTGGGTTTGAGGAATCTGACAATTTTACAAGAGGCCGTGCTGCGGATTGAAGAGACCCATGGCTTAAAGCTTGATTTACCAACGTTAACCTTAGATGATCCGAAAACCTATGAGCTTTTGGCGTCAGGAAACAGTACGGGGATTTTCCAGCTGGAAAGCGGCGGAATGCGCGCGATTCTAAAGGATCTCAAACCAACATGCTTCGAGGATATTATCGCTGTCGTAGCCTTATACCGGCCTGGTCCAATGGAACAAATCCCAGAATTTATTCGCCGAAAACGCGGAGGCAATATTACTTATCTGCATCCAAAGTTAGAGCCGATCCTTAAATCGACCTACGGGATTATTGTATATCAGGAACAAGTCATGCAGATTGCCCGGGATCTGGGGGGTTACTCTCTGGGACGAGCGGATTTGCTACGCCGGGCGATGGGGAAAAAGAAGAAAGAAATCATGGCAGAGGAACGGCAAAATTTCATTCATGGATTGCAAGATACGGATGGAAAATGGATTATTCCGGGGGCACTGCGCATTGGCTTGACACTCAAAGATGCAGAAGAAATCTTTGACTTAATGGCCAAATTCGCAGAGTATGGCTTTAATAAAGGGCATGCAACAGCTTATGCCGTGATCTCGTATCAAACGGCTTATTTAAAAGCAAACTATCCATTAGAATTTATGGCAGCTCTTTTAAGTACAGTAATGGGCTCGTCGGATAAAATTTCGTTTTATATTCAAGATGCTCGAACTGGTGGGATTGAGGTGCTTCCTCCAGATGTTCAATATAGTCAAGTCGGATTTTCCATTGAGGAGAAAGCGATCCGCTTTGGCTTTGGCGCCATTCGTAACGTCGGCGTTAATGTAGTGGAGAAGATATTAGATGCTAGGCAGGATGGACCTTTTAAATCTCTCGATGATTTTTGCCTGCGTGTCGACCAAAAAGTTTTGAATCGCCGTGTTCTGGAAAGCTTAATCCGCTCTGGTGCCTTTGGATCAATTTGCACAAGAGCGCAAGCTCTGGCAGTAATCGATCAAGTACTCGAGACCACTGGGCGTCGGCAAAAGGATCGACTTTCAGGGCAATTCTCTCTTTTCGATTTGGATGAAGAGATGGATGAAGGAATTACTTTGCCCCAACTTCCGGATTTTAAAGAACGAGAGATCTTGGACATGGAAAAGGAGTATCTCGGACTCTACTTAAGTGGACACCCGCTTTCTTCTGTTTTACCTCAAATAAAGGATTATATTTCTTCAGATATCTTAACTTGCCTGGAAGGGGAGGAAGAGAAGAAAGTTGCGCTTGGTGGATTAGTGACTGGTTTTCGGCAGAATGTTACTAAAAAAGGGGAAATGATGGCCAGCTTCGTTCTGGAAGACTTAACGAGCGGAATTGAGGTGTTGGTCTTTCCCCGTGTTTATGCTCAGACTAATACATTTGCTAATGACGATGTGATTGTTGTGTCAGGACGATATAACATTCGAGACGACGAAAAGAAGATCTTTGCCGAGAAAATTACTAAGCTAGAGGACTTAAAACCTTCTGGAAATAATAAACAGACTAGACCAGCCGCAATTTCCGAAGAAGTCCCAAGCTCGATTACGAGAAGCAACTCGTCCCAAGCTGTAGCTAAGCGACTCTTTTTAAGATTCTCTAACGAAGAAAGTGATTTGATGCAAACCGTATTGAGTATCTTACAACGTTTTCCTGGTAGCCAACCGGTTTATTTCTACTTTGAGGATAGTCAGAAAACCCTTGAAGGAAAACGGAAATTTTGGGTTAATGATAGAGATGAACTGACAAGCGCACTTTGGGAAGTGATGGATCAACAGAATGTGGTCTGGCGACCAGCTAAATATTTTGCCTAAAGGGGCTTACCTTGCAGGAATCTTAGCTTTTAAGGCGAAAACCATCAAAACATCCTAAATGAAAAGGTGATAAAGTGTGCGTATTGCAATATATCCTGGAACGTTTGACCCAGTAACTAAGGGACATCTTGATATATTAGTTCGAGCTAAAGAGCTATTCGATGGCTTGATTATTGCCGTTGCTGCCGATAGTAATAAGACTCCATTGTTTACATTGGGTGAGAGAATGGAACTTCTCACGGAATCAACCAAAGACATGCCTAATGTCAGTGTTCGTGTTTTTGAAGGGTTGACAGTTGAGTTTGCTCGCCAATGCGGGGCCATCGCCATAATTCGAGGGCTCCGAGCCTTATCCGATTTTGAATATGAATTCCAATTGGCCTTAATGAACAAAAAGATCGCTCCCGATGTGGAAACAATTTTCCTTATGACCCAAAGCGAATACTCCTTTATCAGTTCAAGTGCCATTAAATGGGCTTCCAGTTTACATGCCGGGGTCTCTGATTTTGTACCCCTACATGTAGAAAAGGCGCTTATCGCAAAGTATTCTAGTCTTCGTTCAGACTCTAATATGGAGGATTAGAATACCCCTTTGTTGCACAATTAGAAGTGCTATGGTATCATAAATCGATTTAAAAAGGGGGATTTTCAAAAATGTGGACGGTCATTTATATTGCTCCCAATAAATTAATCGCTGAGAAGTATAAGAAAATCCTTACGGATGAAGGGATGCTTGTCCAGCTTCGTCCGATTGGCTCGGCGCATCTTGGTGAACATGCTTCAGTCGAAATTCTTGTACCGGAATCTGAAGCTGAAGAGGCGCATGAAATTATCACTGGCGCTATGGGGAGCTAACTATGTTTAAGGATATATTCAGAAAGACAAAGTATGTTACCATAAAATCCGGTCAGATGCAGAATCGCACTCCGTCTGAGGTTTCTATGCAAGAAGAATCTGTTAGTGTAAGTAAAAAAGAACTTCCTGATGGTCTATGGGTTAAATGCCCCAAATGTGGGGAAGTTCTCTTCAATAAAGATATCGAGGAAAACGCGCGAGTTTGTACTACCTGTGAGCATCATTTTAGAATTTCTGCCAGTGCACGCCTTGCGTTATTGGTGGATGAAAACAGTTTCGAAGAGTGGGATGCTGAATTAACAACTTTAGATTCTTTGGAATTTCCCGGGTACGAAGAAAAACTCATTGAAGCCCAGGAAAAATCAGGCATGACAGAAGGAATACTCACGGGTCGTGCCAGGATTGAGGATATTCCCTTTGTAGTTGCTATTAATGAAGCGAGTTTTATGATGGGCAGTATGGGTTCTGTCGTGGGAGAAAAAATTGCCCGGGCGATTGAACGGGCGATTGAGTTAAGGTTGCCGGTGGTTATTTTTTCTACTTCCGGAGGTGCCAGGATGCAAGAAGGGATTCTTTCTCTTTACCAAATGGCCAAAACGAGTGCGGCTTTAGGAAAATTGGCAGAGAACCGCCTATTATATATTTCCGTGCTTACAGATCCCACCTTCGGTGGGGTGACAGCCAGCTATGCTTCACTGGGAGACATTATGATTTCTGAACCTAATGCTTTAATTGGGTTTACGGGACCGCGTGTCATCAAACAAACCATGAGGCAAGAACTCCCTAAGGGAGCACAAACGGCTGAGTTTAACCAGGAACACGGCTTGATTGATCTGATCGTGGCGCGTACTCAGATGCGGTCCGTTTTAGCACGTTTACTACGGTACCATCAGGAAGGGGCTCAGTATGGCGCAACTATTTGAATTTGAAAAACCCATTGCGGAACTGGTAGTTAGAATTGCAGAAATCCAAAAGTTTTCTGCGGAAAAGGGGATTGACCTTTCTCAAGAAGTAGCCACCCTTGAAAAAAAAGTGGCACTCTTGAAGAAGGAGATTTACGGAAACCTTGAGCCCTGGCAGAAAGTTCAAATTGCTCGTCACTCTGAGCGACCTAACTTTTATGATTATGCTCCCCTGTTGTTTGAAGACTTCACAGAACTCAAAGGGGATCGGCTCTTTGCGGATGATCGCTCTGTTGCTGGTGGAATAGCACTTTTCCACGGAATTGTTGTGACCGTAATTGCCCAGGTTAAGGGTAAGGATACGAAGGAAAATATTAAACGAAATTTTGGCATGCCACATCCGGAAGGCTATCGCAAAGCGGTACGATTGATGGATCAAGCAGAAAAGTTTGGACGTCCGATCCTTACGTTTATTGATACTCCTGGGGCTGCCTGTGACCTGGGAGCCGAGGAACGAGGCCAGGGTGAAGCAATTGCTCGATGCCTGCTTGCAATGTCAGGCTATCATGTTCCTGTGATCAGTACGGTGATTGGAGAAGGCGGAAGCGGCGGTGCACTCGCTCTTGGGGCGGGCAATGTACTATTAATGCTCGAGAATTCTTTTTACTCCGTAATTGCTCCGGAAAGTTGCGCTTCAATTCTCTGGAAGGATACAACAAAGGCGAAAGAAGCGGCAGCCGCTTTGAAATTTACCGCTCAAGATTTATTAAGGCTTGGGGTAGCGGACGAATTGGTACGGGAGCCTCAAGGTGGAGCTCACAATAATCTGAACCAAACTGCTGATGAATTATCGCAGGTCATATCAAAGTATTTGGTTCGACTGCGTTCGGAAAGTCCAGAGGTGCTTCGCGAGAAGCGATATGAGAAGTTGCGGACCATCGGATTTTTTCATGAAACAGCTGATATAAATTTAACAAAAGACTTGACTTAGTCTTGGGATTAATGTTATTATAACTAGGCCGTCATGATTCATCTGACGGAATTATATATGGGCGAGTGGCGGAATGGCAGACGCGTCGGTCTCAAAATCCGATATATGTGAGTATGTGGGGGTTCAAGTCCCCCCTCGCCCACCACAGTAAAATCAAGGCCTTCGGGCCTTTTTTTGTTTTCTGAATACATGTGAATTTAGAAAAACCCTTAAAATGGCCATGAACTTAATAATAGTCAGATATGCAAAGAAAGCGTAAACATAAGACACAGCGAAAGCCCGGCCAGCTCCTATTTTGGAGGGACTCATCTTTAAGTACTAAGTCATCCGAAGGGCTTGGGTAATGTCTATTCAAAAAGAACCTTAGGGAAAGCATTAAGAGGGACTGTCCTTCCATGGTCTCCAGAGATACCACGAACACGGAAGCTTCCTCCATCTGGTCTCCAGATCTCAAATCACTCCTGATCTTTATAATTTAAATCAATACAAGAGGAAAAAATTCCGAAATTAACAATACAAATAGCTTCACTTTCGCATACAAAAACAATAAATGATTTTTCTCCGTATGCATCAAATAGTTCCCTTACAGTTCTTTGGTGATCTGGCGGAAAGGTGAATCTCCATGCATTGTTATTTTTGACTGTGGTATGCTTTATAAAAAATGCTTTGTCATGGTTAAGTAAATAGGCCTGGGATGATGGTTTTGTTAGGTGAGGCACCTTTATTTATGGACGTAAAGCGTTCTGCCTCTGTAATCGCCGCTAGAACGGCACCATGGTAAAAGTCTTTTTCAGGTATAGTCAAAAATTAACCCTCCTCTTTTTAAAATAGATTGTAATGGAAATCCTATCTTGATATGACCTCCAAGGGGGTCGAATGCATACGAACAGGCACTTACGTTGTGGTATTCAGACACTTTTTAAAGGAAAGCTGAGAAGTAACACTCGTATAACGACTATAGATTCGAGTATCTAAGCATATTTTAAACATTGACAGTGACTAGCTAAGATATAATAATAAGATAAATAGTACATTAGAAAGCGGAGGGGTGAACAAAAGTGAAAACTAGAGACATCGATATCCGCGATATATTGCATAGAGAACTCGATAAGGAATTTGCCTATGACATAGACACCTTAATTATAGATGAATTAGGAGTGTGCCAAGGTGAGGCAAGGATTGATATTGCTGTTGTTAATGGATCACTCCACGGATACGAAATAAAAAGCGACAAAGATACCTTAGGGAGGCTACCGGGACAAATTGAAACTTACAATAGAGTTTTCGATACCGTTACAATTGTTACAGGTAGCGAACATTTGGATAAAGTATTCTCGTTAGTTCCAGGTTGGTGGGGTATTAGCCTTGCCACCTACGTGGATTCATTAGACTTGTTCTTACAACCAGTACGTAATCCACAAATTAACGACAATGTTGATGCATTTTCTCTAACTCAATTTCTTTGGAGAGAGGAGCTTCTGCACTTGGTACAGCGTTATGAGTTAGATAAAAAGGTTAACAAGCTCCCACGTTTTAAGATATGGGATTTGTTGGCGGAAATAGTCCCAGTATCTGAGCTTAAGGTATATGTCAGAGCGTGTCTTAAGAAGAGGCAGAACTGGAGGCCTGGAGTGCAACGTACGTTAAATGGTGATTAACTGCAATCTGAACCCATGTTGATAGGTTACCATGGTTACATTTCGTTACTGAACAAGTTTTGTTAGCGCATTCAAATATTCTTAAATCCCCATTACTAAAGTCTTTCCCGCAATAAATAGCGTCTTGAGCAATAAGAATTTTCGACAATTTATGAAATTGTGCGTAATCATAAGGGGCTCTTCGATCATAGGTACCTCTTACGATGTACCAGGACTCATCGTGAGTATAACGTATTGTAGGAACCATCGTGACTACGTGGTCTATAGTAGGGTCTTTGGGATCATCCGCTCCATAGTCTCCAAATTCTGTATCCGGGAATTTTTTTATGACCTCTTTCCATACAGCCCATTCAATGCGGAGGATGCTAGATATTTTACCTTGGCGTACGCTTAGAGATTCCGGAAATGAAGATCCACAGACAATTGTTCTTCTAAATTTAAATACTGAAACCTTTGATAATAAGTCATTCACTACGCTGGCAAATGACTTTATCACATCTGTTGGTAGAAGTATTTGACCTAAATCTATAATGAGATCAATACTTTGGTTACTTAAGTTGCCAGTTTGGTCCAATATGTCGGTAATTACAGATACAGCATCGTCAAAATCTTGAATCGTTAATCTTATTGCAATACCATGGTCTAACATTGAAAAACTATCTTTAATAATTTCGAAATACTCCTCGTTTTTATTTGGCGAAACAATTGGAATAGGGGCTATTTTTTGATCTCCTGAAAGTAATGAGCTGATAAAAGTATTTTGCTCAATAAAGTCACTAAAGCTAGAATGGAAATCCATATAAAAAGCTCTGTTTTCTCCCCACTCATGAATCACTTCTTGAATAAAGTTTTCAGCTTCATTATTGGGTAAAACCATAAAGACTGGGCACAACTTATCCTTTATGTCTTCTCTAAGATGTCTTATGGCAATTCTTTCACCTTGTTTCCACTTGAGAATTGGAACGTATTGTGAATGCTTAAAGATAAAAAACTCCCCCTTTCTTTATTAAACTTTAGCTTTCGACAGCTTAGTTGATATCCCTACCCAGCGACACTCTTAATGGTTATACGACTATTTTTGCAGAAAAATGAAAAACCCAGTACGCTGGGCCATTTTATATTTGTGAGACTGCTTTCCCCTTACTTCGCAAGAAAGTTATGAGATGATGGATCAATTGAGTTGAAATTTGCGTCTTTATTTGGTTAGAAGTACTTGGGCATATTTAAGCATAAGTGAGAAATCAGTAGATCTGGGGTGATTATATTATCTACTGATTTCTCACTTTACTATTATAGAGTTTACCTTGCATTTTGATAAGGAAACCAAAGAATGAGGTTGGCATTTTATGAAGATTTTCACCGATGAGTCTGGAGACTTTTATCTGAAAAGGCCTTCGAATATCAGTACTGTTGTTAGTCTGATTTGTACGGATACCATTTATGATGAAATGTGCTATTTTCTTAAAACCTTTAGTAAAAGATACAATATTAAATCTGAAATAAAAGGAGCTCACCTGACATTAGACCAAAGGGAACGGGTTTGCAAATTTTTATACAAGAACAGAAATGATTTTACTATTGCGGTCACAGGTGTTGATTCGGACCTATGCTCTCAGAATGATTTGGCGAAATTTAGATTGTTGCAGGCCGATACATTGAGAAAGAATAAAGAATTATATATATCGAAGGGAGGGAATGCGCCAATAATACTACAACATTTTGATAAAGTAATTAAGATTGCGGAATACTCTGGCCGTTTATGTGATGAAGAGTTTTTACAAGCCTTAATAACATTTGACCATATGAAAGATGTCATTCAGTATTCAATTGTGTATTATATTGATTGGAAATACGCCAAAAATTTTGATGTATACGAATTTACATTTGACAGGAAATTGCCCGGGAAAATGTCCGGCATGGAGAAGTATTTGAAGAGCAATCTTTTGCCGTTTATGCATGGTGAAACAATAGCACATGGAACTACTTTAGAGGTTCCTGATACTTGGAAGCAAAAACATCCATTTATTTATAATTACTACACCAATGACGGAGAATATTGTATTAATCTAAAAAAAATATTCCAAACCGGTTTGCAGTTTAAAGATTCTGAAGAAGAGCTAGGTTTGCAGATGGTTGATATAATCAGTAATACTGTGTATCAAATTTTATATGGTCGAAAATCAGACAACCCGCAATTCGTGCGGTGCAATAACATATTAGCTCCACTTATGGGCGGAAAAGATAACAGTATTATGAAACTTATAAAACTAAATTAGGAAAGGTAGATCTTTTTTTATTTTCAATGGTCGAGGCGACGGGATTCGAATGTGAATCTAGCATTTATATGGAGTTGTATAAATTCGCTCAACCCCCGGTATACACGGTAACTATTCCCGAAATCATCAGAACAATATTTCATATCTTTTCTATGTTTAAAAAAAGGGGTTTTACAATTTTCACAAGTAGATAATCCCGTCTTCTTATCAATTAGTTTTAAAGCATATATAATATCCAGCATTTTTTGTAAATTATCCGCTTCCCAATTAAGGTAAGCGCCTTTTTGCTCATCATAACAAATAGCAAAATCGATATTTTTAATTTTAAAACGGCAGTCGAACAATTTATCCATATATTCCTTATCAGGGAGGTTCTCAATTTCCATAGTATTTTTAAAATCCGTTATATGTTTAAAGTTTCTATATAGGTCGTGTGCTTTTCGAGCAATCCAGCCGACACGTTCTGAATAATTAATGTTGTATTGCAAGAAACTCTTTTGCACATCTTGATCAAACTCTATTGGTGGCTGTCGATCAGGTAATGGAAAATACTCATAAATATACTTTTGAAATGATTTTTCACCCATAAATCCACCATCATCACCAACCAGGGCGATGGTCCATCCTGAATCGAATGAATCTTCTTTGTGAGTCCTATATTCGGTAAATGATAAAACCCCTAATAAGCCGTATTTCCTAGCGAGACCTAACGCTCCATTTATTTTAGCCGTTTCACTTAATCCCTCAGAAAGAGCCTTTCCAAACTTTAGGGAATCGGTTATTAACCGATCTCCTATGTCGTAGGGATTGTATACGATTCTTTCTGCTTTTTTGCGAAGGAATAATATATACCCCTTTTTCATGTTTGAAAGTTTCATATTTTGAAATTTAAACCAATAGGCATTTTCTGCATAACTAGTAGGTAACATGTGAACTTTAGGTAAAAACTGGCTGATCAGATGTTAGTTAAATTTTGAGTTCCGGATACATTAAAGAAGAGATACTTATCTATCTGCTGTAATCTCTTATCATTGAACATGATTATATCGAAAAGGAGATGTTAACATCTATGATTACAGGATCTGAATCGATTACTGACGTTGTAGAGAAATACCCACAAACTGTCCAGGTCTTTGAGAAATATGGAATGCATTGTTTTGGTTGCATGGCAGCCCGATTTGAAAATGTTGAACAAGGAGCTTTGGCTCATGGAATCGATGTTGCAAGCTTAATTGAGGATCTGAATAAAACGGTTAATAATCACTAATAATTAGTGAAACTCGTGTCCTTATCTCTGATTGTAATTGACGGTCTGTCAATTACAATCAGACTTTTTTTTCTTCAACTCATTGTATGAAGTTTGTACGAAGTTACGAAATCGAGTGGGAGTCGATCTCCACTGGGCATGCCCATTTTTCTCATGATACGCCAAAAAAACGAATAAATCATACTGCATTTCGGTTACAAAAATGGCGTTTCGTTTACAAATATTCAGTTGTCGGTTTCAAAGAGTGCATTTCGTTTTACAAAGTGGCATCTCGTCTTTCAATTGAGTTTATAAACTAATAATATGGATAGGCAAAACGTGTTTATCAATAAAATTATATTGATAAACGATAATAAAATATTGATTAATAGAAAATAATTGTTTATACTTAGTTGTAAAATTGTTTATGGGGGGATTTGCAAGCATGGTTATTTTAGATCGGAAAGGTTTTTCAGGCATAGTTAAACATATCTTGGACCTGATTTTTTTAGGCGGAATTGGTATTTTCCTGAGCTTGCCATTTGCTTTGAAATGGTATTTAGGACTAATGTATACTCGAACGAGTGAAAATTATAATTTCTTATTAGGTTTTCTCTTCATAACAGGTATTTTGGCATTGGTGGTCGTCAATGAAATAAGAAAGCTGTTAAAGAACTTAAATAAGAGAAATCCCTTTATTATAAATAATGTTCAGAGTCTCAACCGAATTGCTGTTTCATGTTTATTAATCGCAGCTTGTTATGTTATTAAAATAATTTTTTACAATTCATTTCTAACTATTATTGTAACTATGGTTTTTATCATCACAGGATTTTTTTCGATTATCTTAGCGGAAGTTTTCCGACAGGCCGTTCTTGTGAAAGAAGAAAATGATTTGACAATATAATGGAGGCTAAGATATGTCAATTATCGTAAACTTGGACGTAATGATGGCAAAACGAAAGATCAGCTCATCTGAACTGGCATCGAAAATAGACCTTACTCAAGCAAATTTATCAATTCTAAAAAATAATAAGGCAAAGGCAATTCGCTTCTCTACCCTTGAGGCAATCTGTAAAGCATTACATTGCCAACCAGGAGATATTTTGGCCTATGAAGAGGACGATACTGTATAAAGTAATGAATTTTTTGAAGGGGGTTAAATTATGGAGGATTTAATGATAGTCCAAAACGAGGAGTCTAGCAAAACTAACGTAAAAAAGGAAGATCTGTACCTCTTAGCTTCTTCGGTCTTATTAGGCGTGATTTTTGACATTTTGTTTTATAAAAAACCGCTAGGGATTTCATACCCGCTTTTTGTTATTGCTTTTTATCTGGTTTTCTTAGGAAATTTGCGACGGAAAATAACCTTTAAATACGATTTTGGTTGGTTTTTGAGTATCCCTATTATGGCATTGTCCTCAGCCTATTTTCTCTTTTCTAATCAGATATTTGCCGTGTTTAACTTCTTAATAATTCCGATTCTAATAATCGCGCAAACGATATTGATAAATGGGGAAAACAAATACAAATGGTTCGATACAAGGTTTCTTAGGGATATCCTTTATGGAATTTTTAATCGGGCCTTTGGCAACACTGCTAAACCATTTATAGTGGGATTAAGTTCTATGCGTATTAGAAAGAGCAATGAAAAGCATGATGTTGTAAAGAAGGTCCTGATCGGTTTAGCGATTTCTATTCCGCTTTTAATGATCGTCATTTCTCTCCTTACTGCAGCGGACCAAGTTTTCAAGCATCTCATCGATGAGGTATTAAGTTCCTTTGGCAGTATAAACTTGAGTGATTTTCCATTACAGGGATTGCTAGTGCTGCTAATTAGTATCATTGTATTTAGCTATACATGGAGCTTTTTAAAATCCAATGCCAGTGTACAAACGCAGATACAGCAAGGGGCACTGGAAAACAACAGAACTATTTGGGATCCCATAATCTCTATAACGATATTAAGTCTTATAAATTGTGTTTACTTAGTATTTATACTTATTCAGTTTGCCTATATGTTTGGAGCAATCAATAATGCTTTGCCACCGGATTTTACATATGCAGAGTATGCCAGAAGAGGTTTTTTCGAGTTATTAATGGTTACCTTGATCAACTTTACACTTTTGCTGAGCAGTCTTAAATTCACCAAAACAGATGGTAAATTAGCAGCTAGGACAGTACGTATTTTGCACTCTTTGCTTGTTCTCAGCACCATGGTCATACTTTCTTCGGCATTTTTAAGAATGTCACTCTATGAGGCGGCCTATGGGTATACATATTTAAGAGTTTTAACTCATAGCTTCATGATTTTCTTATTTATACTGTTTGTGATAGCCCTTTACAAAATATGGAATGAACATGTTTCTCTCCTCAAGCCTTATATCGTGATTGCTTTAATGGCGTATTTGATTCTTAATTTTGTGAACATTGATGTGTTGATAGCGAAAAATAATATTGAAAGGTATATTGAAACGGGTAAGCTGGATACTCACTATTTGAGGAACTTGTCGTATGACAGCATACCGGTGTTAGTAAAGCTCCTAGATGAGGAAAATACTCCTTCTGATCTCAAACAATATTTATCGGAACAGCAAAGTGAGTTAGCTAAAGATCAAGAGTGGCAGTCATTTAATTTGTCCAGACATAAAGCAAAAAAAGCGCTTACCCAAGATAACTATAATAACTAGATGCAAGAAATTGTGCTAATGCCTTTCAAGAATTACGCTACTACACTATTGTTTTTATAGGATGGTTCTTGAATTAGCGTCATGGTTTCTGGAGTTAAAGGACCGGGGATTGATAAATAACCGCTATGCCCTACACCGGATCAGCAAGGTGTGGGGTATAGCGGTTATAGCAAGATTATTTCCTGGATTCAAGTAGCTATATTTTATTTCTTCTTATTTCCGCGTGTTCTTGTTATAAAAATGAAAAATAGACCGACGAGGATATAGATGGCTCCTTGACTTGGTCGCTGAGTTGCAAGATAGTAACTTCCGGCAAGAATAAAGGCGATTGATGCAATGTAATCCCAGATATTTTTGATTGACTTCTTTTTTTGTGTGTTTTTCATACTTTTTTGGGGTTTATTCATGGTGCTCCCTCACTTTATCGTTTTTGATTTATTTCGTTAGTTTAAAGATCCAAAAGGTTTTCCTTAAGAAATGAATGAACTTACTTGAAGATTATCATGAATAAGTATGATTAGCTAGATTTTTCCGAATATCATACTTCTAAGAAAGCATGATATTCTGTGTTAACTAACTGAAGAAAAATTCATGGGCAGATCCATGTGTATGCTGTAGGTGGTATTTATTGACATGGATTGGGATGTTAGTATATGATTCAGGAAACTTTCAGCTTTTCTTCAGTTTTAATTCAACCTAGTATTACATAATTAGGCTTAAGCTAAGAAAATGAGTTAGACACCAGCAGAAGACAAATGATTTTGCTAGAGCGCTATAACATGATAAAGTTAGTTTTTGAAGTATTGTAAAGGAGCCCAAAGGATTATGCAGAAATTAAAAGGAATTAAACTATTGCTAGTCGATGATGAACCGAATATTTTACAATTTTTAGAGATGGGTCTTCAAGAGGAAGGGTTTGAGGTACAAACGGCTCAAGATGGGATGACAGCGGTAACGCTCGCTAAGCAATTTCAGCCCCATCTAATTATTCTGGATGTCATGATGCCAGGCATGGACGGATTTGAAGTATGTCGAATGCTCAAGAAAACCGAGAATGTCGCCATTATTATGCTGACAGCTAAAGACGAAGTAGATGACCGAGTGAAAGGACTAACGCTCGGTGCTGATGACTATATGATGAAACCCTTTAGCTTTGAGGAATTGCTGGCACGTATTCAGGCTAGAATACGAAATCAATTCCCTAATCTTATAGGAGAGGTTGAGCTGGGAGCTTTCCGAATTGACGATAGGCGCAAAGAAATCCTTTACGAACAAAGGGTGTTAGAACTCTCAACCACCGAGTATGAGCTGCTTAAATTTTTAGTGCTTAATCACGGCTTGGTCTTAAGCAAAGCGAAAATTTTAGATAAAGTATGGGGTTATGACTTTGGCGGGGATGAAAATATCGTAGAGGTGTATATTCGGTCGCTCAGGGAAAAATTAAATGATAAAGATCATCGTTTAATTCGTACCTTGCGCGGGGCGGGATATCGGGTTGACCTGTAATGAAAACAAACTCACTTCGCTTTAAGCTCTTATCTCGTTCGTTATTGCTTATGGCTGGGTTGTTGGTGATCATCGGCTTGTTTCAATATGTCTTCATGCAAGATTTTTTATATCGAAATAAAGCATTGAGTGTGCAAAGTCAGATTCTAGCAATTCCTCCTGATGCCTGGGAGAGATTAGCGTGGGATATTAAAGATGAGGGCCCTGATAAAATGACTGGTAATGCATTGGGAGATGCTTTGGGTGACAGACAATTTGGTAACGGCCATGGTCGTACTCCCTTTTTCTTCTTGCAAGACTCCACAATTGCCTTCTATGATACGTACGGAACCTTATCGGTCCTTTCGAATTCTTCTATTGATGGTCAAGCCCCTCCTAAGCTGGATGAAAAAGATTATCAAGATGCCCTGCGTTCCAAACATGAAGTGACATTTAAAGTCATAGAACAAGCAACGTCAAACGAGCAATTGATCGTTCTTCAGCCAATGAAGATTAGAGATCAATTGCTGGGAGTAGTTCAAGTTAGTTTAGAGACAAAACCTTTAAGAGATATTTTAACTCGGCAATTATTAACGTTTTTATTGATCTCCTTGCTTGCTCTAATAGGAGGTTTGTTAGCATTTATTTCTGTGCTTAGAAAAACGTTGGTTCCTTTGTCTAAAATGGTGGAGACGGTGGAACAAATCGACGCCGGAAATCTTGCTGTACGTTTACCGAGTGATCAAGGTCAAGAAGAAATTGACAGATTGGCAGACTCGTTTAATGGAATGCTTGAAAGACTGGAAACGTCTTTTGAAGCGGAAAAAGAGGCAAAAGAACGGATGCGGCAGTTTGTTGCCGATGCTTCTCATGAGCTTCGTACTCCTTTGACTTCGATTCACGGATTTTTAGAGGTGTTGCTTCGTGGGGCTATGAACCAGCCGGATAAGTTGAACAGATCTCTGACAAGCATGTATACAGAATCTGAACGGATGAAAAAGTTAATTCAAGATTTGCTTCAGCTTGCTAAGTTAGATCGCTCACCAAACGTCCAACTAATTGAGGGAGAACTGGACGAGATTATTAAGGGCATGGCACCGCAATTAAGGTTATTAGCGGGGAATCGCAAAGTCAGTCTAAAACTTACTTCAAATTTGAGATGTCGCTTTGATGAAGATAAAATGAAACAAGTTATCTTGAATCTTTTTCATAATGCCGTACAGCATACTGATCCTGAACAAGGAGATATCCAAGTTACTTTGGAGAATGCTTCGGGCGGCGTGGAGTTAAGTGTAAGAGATAACGGTTCAGGCATACCCTCAGAGCATTTGCCTAAATTATTTGACCGTTTTTATCGAAGTGATTCTTCTAGGACTCGCAAATATGGAGGAGCCGGATTAGGGCTTGCTATTACTAAATCACTTGTGGAGCTTCATGGAGGTGCGATTCGAGTGGAAAGTTTTGCGGAGGGTGGAACCGCATTTTATGTATGGTTTCCACAGCCTTGTCCCGAATAACGTCCTTAATACTTGTCAAGAAACCACAAAAGGTAGCCGTGCAAATAGCATAGCTACCTTTTGTGATTTTACTAACCTTAACCAGCCTTGATTGAATCATGGCACCGACTATATCTCGAACGTCCTGGTTTGAGATATAGTCGGTGCCTTTAGCTTTGCGTCAGGCAAGTTTTCATATGACTATTTCTCATATCCATTAGGATGGCTCAGGTGCCAAGCCCAGGCGCTCTCTAAGATTTGTTCCAGGGAACTGTGCTGTGGGCTCCAGCCTAAAAGAGTATTAATTTTATCGACTTTTGCTACAAGCCTATCAGGGTCTCCTGGACGGCGAGGGGATTCCACCACCGGAATCGTTCGAGCTGTAACTCGGCGGGCAGTTTCTATGACCTCTCTAACACTAAACCCTGAACCGGTACCAACATTATAAACGCCGCTTTGAGTCCCTTTTCCCAACGCTTCTAGCGCTAGTATATGAGCCTTTGCTAAATCGAGGACGTGAATATAATCTCTGATACACGTCCCATCGGGGGTAGAATAGTCTGTACCAAAGATGTTTATTCCCGGTCGTTGCCCCAGAGCCGCCTTTAAGATTAAAGGAATAAGATGAGTTTCAGGCATATGGTCTTCTCCCAGAGAACCGTCCAAAGCTGCTCCGGCAGCATTAAAATAGCGCAGAGCAATCCACTCAAGACCATAGGCTTTCTCTAACCAAGAAAAAGACTGTTCAATCATGAGTTTAGAAAAACCGTAAGGGTTAATCGGTATAGTAGGTGCACTTTCTGGAATTGGAATTTCTTCAGGAATCCCATAGGTTGCCGCCGTAGACGAGAATATCAGTCGTTTCACTCCGGATTCGAGGAGTGTGCTTACAAAGCGGTTGGTCTTGGCAGTATTTTCTTCAAAATAAAGGTCAGGTTTTTCTGCGGATTCCCCAACCAAACTCCGAGCAGCAAAATGGATAACAGCACTGACGTGCTCTTGCTCTACTATTTTTCGCACTAGAAGTGAATCTGCGATGTCTCCCTGGAAAAAGGGAACATTGCTTGCAACCGATTGCCGATGCCCTGTCACTAAATTATCAAGAACAACGGGTTTGTAACCCTGCTCTAACAATGTCTTAACAGTATGGCTGCCGATATACCCAGCCCCGCCGGATACCAGAATGGACTCCATAAAAACCCCTCTTCTCATAACTAGCTTTCCTAGTAATACTAGAGTATTGCTGAATGATTATGAACATTATAGCACTTCGCAAGAAATCTAGGAACCAAAGAAATCTAAATGTTATGGATTGAATGAGCCATTTCAGCTGATTTTCAGGAAACACTCAAGCAACATTCAGGTGGCATTTAGGTAAGATTCAGGAGCGGGATTTATAGTAATACCGGGTGGTGGCTTATTAATTTTTGTTTAAAAGTTTAATGAAATGAGGGAAAGCAATAGTGTTTCGTAAAATGCGCAATTTACACTTATGGATCGGATTAATCACTTCAATCATTATTCTCATGGAAGCTGTAACCGGGTTAATGCTGGCTCATCCTTCTCTGATGGGAATGGAATCAAGAGCCCCAATTATCGAAGGGAATTCTAGGACCACTTCTTCAGATGATGATAGTATATCAACTTCAGATCAAGGTCAGATAACAGCAAATCAGAGTTCGTCAAGTCAGAATTCTGCGGGCTCTAATGCACTAAGTTCTAGTCTGGAAGGGAAAACTCAATCCGAAACGATTGATCTGAGACGCGGAGGTTCAAGAAATCAAGAAGCAGATAATAGTCTAATGGGCCTCGTGAAAGGGTTGCATGAAGGTAAACTTGGTAATCTCAACATCACATGGGTGATAGATCTAGCAGCGATTAGTATGATCGTCCTGACCATTTCGGGGATGTATCTTTCCATTAGAATTTTGAGGAGGCAAAGGAAATCAGATTAACGAGGATTCATCAACAACATAACACATAGAAATTTCAACAAATTAATCAGGCAAAAATCAGTGAAGAGTTGGATGAAAGCTATGGTTTCAGGTCTGATGACTGCCATAGCATTGTGATGCCTTTTTCCCTAAATAAGAATGGGTTTTGGATATTCGAACTCTTTGCCAGTACTCTTGGGGAATATCCCTATGCTTCGCTCAATGATCTGTTGTTCGTATACCTGCTTAAGGTTTTATACGATTTGTCAGAGGAAGGAGGGTTTCGATCAATAGGAGGACGGATCTTGATAAACGTACTTGATTATCAATAACTTTATATGCCTTTCTAAGGATAAAAGGAGGAAATTTTCTATGATGAATTTAAGTCAAGTAAAAAAAACAACTAGAAAGCCCTGGCTAGTCGTCGGTATATTATTATCATTATCCGTATTTGGAGTAGGTGGCTGTGGAACAAAAGCAGTGACCTCTTCACCTGACACATCATCAATACAATCATCAACTTCCTCAGCTGATGGAGCTGCAACACAGGATACAACATCTAGTCAAGAAAATCAGAGTCAGAATGACCAAAAACCAGCACTCAATCCCGCCATAGAAGCCACAATGAGCATACGACTTCTCCAAGAAAACCAGCAAATGGTTCTGTCGAGCGATCAGAAAAACAGTATCAAACCGATTCTGCAGCTTTTAATTGATACTAGCAATCCAAGTCAAGAATTCCTCCAACAAAAAGCCGATGCCATCAACGCAGTCTTCACTGAGCAGCAAAAGACTTTTTTAAGTACTAATACTAAGAAAGGAAATCCGAACGGTAAGAGCCCAGATGGTACGACTCAAGTAAAAGATCGAGAAAAGGTTCAAAGCGGTGCACCAACTGGCAATCAACCTGCTCCTGCAGGCCAATCCCAAGATATATTTACACAAGTTCTTGCTTCTTTAACATAATTCTGAGGAAAATCTTGAATTTCAAAGACAACTCAAAGCTTTAAGGTCGATAAATACTACGTAGGAAGATAATCCAAGAAACAAATATTTAAGAAGAAGGGAGTTTATTAATGAGTATTTCAGCAATAAGTAGTACTAGCACTACCCAAAGCCTTAGCGACATTTTAGAGGCCCAATTACGTGCAAAGCAACGTCGTCAAGCTATGGAGAAGCAGAGTAGTACTGTCTCGACTCTAGATAGTGCTGAGTTTAGTCTGGAAGCTCTGCAAGCTGCAAAAGATTCCAAGATCAATCCATTGGATAGCTTGGTCTCTGATGGAACAATTACTGAGGATCAGGAAGATATTATTGCCAGTACTCTTCAAGCTGCTATGCAGCAACACTTTGCTAATCAGTCCCAAACTGACACAATAAGTGACAACTCAAAGACCGATCCTTTGGCCGGCTTAGTCTCAAGCGGCACAATTACTCAAGATCAGGCAGATGCAATAAAAGAGGCGTTGGAAGAAGCTCGAAAGTCGCAATCTGAGAAGATCCCTAAGACAGATCCTTTGGATAGCTTGTTGACTAGCGGAACTATTACGCAGGACCAAAAGGATGCCATTGAAGAGGCGCTCAAAGCAGCTATAGAGTCCCAAGCCAATGTAGAAAGATCTGAGCAGACCGATCCTTTAGCCAGTCTGATCAGAGGTGGAATCATTACCCAAGACCAAGGTAATACGATTATGGCTACGTTTGAAACAGCTAGACAGGCTTATCAGCGTTAGGCGCAGATAAAACGTTAGCATAAGAGAAGGGGCTGCTTTAAAGGTAGCCTTAAAAAGAAGCATAATAAAACAAGCCTGTCCAGTTTGGATGGGCTTGTATGGTTGTGGGCTTATTGTCACTAGGTAAACTTTTGGGTACAACCCGTTTTTCACATGTGGAGATGCTTCATCATGATCGTCTGTCTCAAAATAGAATCTCGATTCCTATGAAGAGGAGTCTTTTTTGTTTTTAATAGTTATGTTATATTCTCCAAGTAATAGCCTACGCTGCGAACAGTTTTTATGTTTACAGTGCCAATTTTTTTTCTGAGATAACATATGTAAAGATCAACATTCGCAAATTCCTTTATTGAATTTGAACCCCAGAGTCTCTCGAAAATACGTTCCTTAGTAACCACATTTCCTGAGTTTCGCATGAGAGTCTCCAACAATAACGTCTCTTTGACACTTAATTTAATAACATTACTTCCTTGGGTTACTAAACACTTTGAGGTATCTAACACTAATCCAGCTACAGTGAGTTCATTCTCTGTTATTTCCTTGCTTTTTCTTCTTGAAAGTGCTCTCAATTTAGCTAAAAGCACCTCTGTGCAAAATGGCTTAACCAAATAGTCGTCGGCACCCGCATCCAAACAGTTAACCATATCCTCAATATTATCATTAGGGGTAAGTAATAACATGGGAGTAGATATACCTTGAATCCGTAATTCCTTAACAAAGGTTATTCCATCAAAGTTTGGTAGTAGCAAATTTAAAACAATAAGATCGTAAGAGCCAAAGATGGCCATCTCAAGCCCGATTTCACTATCAGTAATTTTATCAACTACATAGCCTTCCTTTTTTAAAAGTTGGCTGAGTGATTTGGAGAACTTGGATTCAACATCTATTAGAAGTAACTTCATCTTAAGCCTCCCTCGGAAACAATCTAAACTTTTCAGAGTATTTAACCTGTAGTAACTACCTGAATTGGAAATTATTATATAGCCTATAGCTGAAAAAATATTGAGAGTTTGCTGAAAGGATGCTGAAAGTTTATGTTTTTTTCATAAATCAATTGCTTTTATGAAGATAATAACTGTAAACTGTAAACAAAAACATGAGCCTTCCGCACAAAAAGTGGTGGAAGGCTCATGCTTTTATATTGTTCTCCTTTTTCTAGATTGTGGGGAAATCATACTGCCTTTTTATGAACTTTCATAGGATAAACTTTTGATTCCGGCCGCGTCGCCAAATAAACTCCAATGATTACAATGCCAGCACACATTAATTTAATTAATGTGATCGATTCACCTAAGATTGTCACAGACTGGATAATTGTAAAGATAGGTACTAGATTAATAAAAACGGCGGTGCGGGGAGCACCAATACGTTGAATGGCAATTGCCTGGAAAAGGTAGCCCAATACGGAAGCAAAAACGCTCATATACAAAATTGAGAGCCATCCTCGTGATGTCGTTGCCGATAAGTAGGTGGCAGGATTTTCCCACACAACAAAAGGCACGGAAATTACAACACAGATCAAGAACGTATAGGCTGTAACCATGAAAGGCGTAAGTTGATATTGCTTCATATATCTCCGACTAAGCAGCGCATAGGTTGCAAAGCAAAAGACCCCGATCAGCATCAGAAAATCCCCATGATTTACTTGAAATTGGGACATTACCTGTAGATCCCCATTTGTAATGAAGAGAAAGACCCCACTGAAAGACAGAAAAATCCCAAATACTCTTAAAGGAGTTAATCGTTCCCCGAAGAACATGGCCGCCAAAAGGGTCGTGAGCATTGGATTGATGGCGCCGATCAAAGATGAATTGATCGCCGTGGTATACTTTAACGACGTAAAAAATAAGGCATGATAACAAAATGTGCCAACGAATCCAAGTAGGAGAAGTGCCCGCCACTGTTTACCGTGCGGGAAAAGATTTTTTGGCTCTTTGAGATACAAGATAGTGAAAATAAAAGGCAATGCAAAGAGAAAGCGAAAGAAGGTCAAGGCGAAGGGTGGAAACTCCTGTACGGAGAATTTTCCGGTAATAAATGCGCCAGACCAAAGAAGACTGGTTAGCACCATGAGCATACGAACCTGTTTATCAGACATTAAAGTTCCCCTCCTTCTATGTTAACAACGAATGAAACCTAAACCTGCATATTGGAAATAAATCTATGACAAAACCTTGATAGGAATTATTTTCATGAAGTAAGGAGTAGTTAATTTCTTGAGATTATGTAATAGCAACTAACAAATCCTATCAATGTATGCCCTGAGAGTCAATCCCAAAAAGTCAGGATTGGAAAAACAATCTAAATAAGGCACCTCACATTCATAGCTTCGGCAAGGGCAAAAACGCTTAAAATGATTTTTAACTATAGAATCTCGGACTATAAACATTGTTTGAAAAGCATTGCTATTGTTTGTTAGAAATTAGAGGGTGTGATATAGTAAACTGATAAAGAATGGGGGTTTTCAGGATGCCGCGGATGGTTATTTTAGACGGAAACAGTCTGGCAAATCGTGCTTTCTATGCTCTGCCGCCGCTAACAACGGCCGATGGACGACCAACGAATGTTCTGCATGGTTTTCTGACTATGCTCTTTAGATTAGAACAAGAGCAACATCCAGATTACTGGGTGGTGGCTTTCGATAAAACTAAGGCAACAGTTCGGATTGAACAATACGCCGGGTATAAAGCGCAACGCAAAGAAACCCCGGAAGGACTGCGCCCACAATTTGATTACCTCAAAGAAATCTTAACTGAAATGGACGTGCCTATGCTCGAGCTGGCAGGATATGAAGCAGATGATCTGATTGCTGCAATAACCAAACAAGCAGAAGCCCAGGGGATGGAGATTCAGATTTATACAGGGGATAAAGATGCCCTGCAACTCATTTCCCCTAGGACGAACATTTTCCTGACCAAAAAGGGAATCAGTGAAGTTGAACGTTATGATGAAACGACCTTATGGGAACGTTACCAATTGCGCCCCCAGCAAATTATTGATCTTAAGGGTTTAATGGGTGACACTTCGGACAATATCCCTGGGGTTCCAGGAATCGGAGAAAAGACCGCGCTGAAATTACTTTGGGAATTTGAAACGGTTGAGGGCGTTTTGGCAAACGCTGATAAAGTATCAGGGAAAAAAGTACAGAGTAATTTGAAGGAGTATGCAGATCAGGCGATGCTCAGCAAAACCCTTGCGACGATGTTGACGGAGGTCCCACTGGCGTTTTCCAGCGAGGATTTCGTTTATCGCCGTTCCCAAGCGGCCAAAGTGCTTCCCATCTTGGAAAAATATGATCTCAGGAATGTGACTCGGTTATGGCATGAACGTCATAAGGACGACGAAGGACCCCTTAGTGAATGCCAGGAAGAGTCGTTGGAAAATTGGCCTGAACGTACCTTGACTGAAGAGGGATGGCTTGCTCAGATTGGAGAGTGGCAGTCTAAAAACATCTCACTCACCTTAGCCTGCAGATATGAGGGAACGGGTTTACAAGGAGGGCGCTGGTTGGAATGGGGAGTAGCTGCCCAAGGAGAGACGTTTACGCTGACACGTGAAGGGGCATCCGAAAAGGTCTGCGAGGCGTGGCTGAAATTGATGGGGAGTGATCAGGTCCCTAAAATCTTGGCGGACAGTAAAACTGTGGCCTTACTACTCACTAACGAAGGCGTTTCCTTGAAGGGTCTTACGTTAGATCTAAGCTTGGCATCCTATCTAATTAAATCCTCACGCCCAAAATTTGCCCCCCTGGATTTGGTCAAAGAATATGTTCCTAATCAAGCCGCTTTCGTGAACGTTGGGGAAGAAGCGGCAGCCTTAGCTCAAGTTGCCCCGAAGTTTGAAGAGGAAATTCATTCCCTGGGACTGGCACACCTGCTCCATGAAATTGAAGAACCTCTATGCATGGTGCTCGCTCAAGTGGAACATCATGGAATCGCCGTGGACTCCGAGCAATTGACGGTTTTTGGGGAAGGAATAAGTTTGACCTTAAGACAGTTAGAGCAAGATATTTATGCTTTAGCTGAGGAAACCTTTAATATTAATTCTCCCAAACAGTTGGGAACAATACTGTTTGAGAAATTAGGCCTGCCTACGGCTAAGAAAACAAAGACGGGTTATTCCACGGATGCGGAGACATTGGAAGAACTGCGCTTAGCCCACCCTGTCGTAGAGAAAATTCTTGACTATCGGCAGTTGAATAAATTGATGTCTACTTATGTAAATGGGCTACTTGCTCAAGCGAAGAATGGCAAGATTCATACCACTTTTCAGCAAACCGTGACGACAACCGGTCGTTTATCGAGTACAGAACCTAATTTACAGAACATCCCAATTCGACTGGAACAAGGACGACTGCTAAGAAAAGTCTTTCATCCTACAGAACCTGGATGGGTGTTGCTATCTGCTGATTATTCTCAGATTGAGCTTCGAATTTTAGCTCACTATTCGCAAGATCCCCTCCTTTGTGAATCCTTTGCCCTGGGACAGGATGTTCATACTCGAACCGCAGCAGAAGTCTTTGGCATTTCTCTCGATGAAGTGACACCGAACATGCGGCGAAGTGCCAAAGCCGTCAATTTTGGGTTAGTCTATGGGTTAACAGAGTTTGGCCTTTCAAGAGATTTAGGAATCCCGCGCAAAGAATCAAAGTTCTATATTGAGCAATATTTTAAACGCTATAGTGGAGTCAAACGCTATCTGGAGGATGTTGTGACACAGGCTAAAAAAGACGGTCAAGTTCGTACCCTCTTAAATCGCTTGCGGCGTATCCCAGAGTTGCTACATTCTAACCGAGTTCAACGACAGTTTGGGGAACGGATTGCAATGAACACACCGGTGCAGGGTACGGCAGCAGATATTATGAAATTAGCCATGCTTAAAGTAGCAGAAGGCTTGAAACCCTTTCGGGCGACTATGCTTCTCCAAGTACATGACGAGCTTTTGCTCCAAGTAGCTCCAGAGGACCTAGAGAGTGTTGCCCACATGCTAAAGGAAAAAATGGAAACTGCTTATCCACTTTCGGTTCCGATGACGGTGGAATGTAAAGTCGGACCGAATTGGTATGATATGCAGCCGTTTCACACGAATTAATAAGAGATTGTACAAAAAATTGCCCTCCCATGGCAGAAGATTTTTCTACCATGGGAGGGCACTATAGTATTAGGTCGGTTAAGGGGACTTCCAAATATCTATGAAGTGGTTGATTTTAGGACTGAATGACGATCGACTAGGCCATTGGATTAACTTATACGTTAAGCTTGTATATCAATTTTGTTATCGCTTAAAATAATAGTGTTAGTGTTAGTGTTAGTGTTAGTGTTAGTGTTAGTGTTAGTGTTAGTGTTAGTGTTAGTGTTAGTGTTAGTGTTAGTGTTAGTGTTAGTGTTAGCTTCTTGTGCGCTATTACTAGTTTGGGTGGATTGTTTTGCTTGTATTTGGTTTTGAAGTTGAGTTATCTGAGCTTGTAATAATTGGATCTTCTCCTGTTTTGTTTTATCATCATCCTTACTCTGAGTCACAGTTTCTATTTGGGTTTGAAGTTGTTTGATTCGATTTGATAGTTGTTTTACATCAATATTGCTTCCAGAGGTATATGAGTTGTTAGATGTTGAAGAAACTGAAGATACGTTCATTAATATGTAAGCCTCCCTAAAACCGAATAAGCTAAATATTACTAAACTAAACTGAAACGAGGCTGAAGCTAAACTGAAAGTTTGCTGAAAACTTGTTATTTATTGTCCCGTTAATTATTTGTTAATTGGAGTAGGTGGGTAGGTAATGTAGCCTCAATTGGTTACTGCTTTTACTCTGAAATGAAGATGATGGATTAAGGAATGAGGAAAGAATATGCCAGAACTCCCTGAAGTTGAGACTATTCGACGAACATTAGCAGAGCATGTTATTAATCTAGAAATCAAAGAAGTTAGACTTATATGGTCTTCTGCAGTCTGCAGTTGGGAAGATCAATCCTTTGAGGATTTAGTCACTGGCCGAAGAATTCAAACAATCGACCGTCGTGGCAAATACCTTTTAATTAGGTTGGATGAAGATTTGACATTAATCGCGCATATGAGAATGACCGGGCGCTTAAATTACTATACTGAAAAACGAGAACCTGAGAAGCATACTCATGTAGTCTTTGGTTTGGAACAAGGGGAAGTGCATTTCTCAGATGTGCGGAAATTTGGGCGTATTCAAGCTATACCCACCTCACAGTGCTTTAGCAACTCTTCCCTGTCTAAGCTCGGACCGGAGCCCTTGGAACTGGAATTCACACCACATGTCTTGAAGGAGCGTTTGAGGAAGAAAAAGATTTCTGTAAAGGCAGCCTTGCTAGATCAGCATGTCCTAGCAGGCTTGGGGAACATTTATGTGGATGAATCCCTTTTTCAAGCAGGGATATCTCCCGAACGCAGGGTAGATACTCTATCCGATGAGGAAATCTCAAAACTCCATCAAGCCATTCAAAACGTCCTCCAAGCGGGTATTGATGCTCAAGGAACATCCTTTCGAGATTACAGAGATGCCAACGGGGAAAAGGGGTCCTTTGAACGGGAATTACAAGTTTACGGACGGGGCGGGGAACCCTGTAAACTCTGTGGACAAGTGTTAGAAAGGATCCGTCTCGCTGGGAGGACCACGGTGTATTGTTCTAGGTGTCAGAAGTAGATTTGTTGGGATGCACAGAAAGTTTTTGAATCAGCCTATAAAAGAGCTGGAATAAAAAAAGATGTCTCAATTCAATCTTTGAGGCATGCTTTTGCAACACACCTATTAGATAGTGGGACCGACTTGAGATATATTCAGGAACTTCTTGGTCATAAAAATTCAAAAACTACGGAGGTCTTACATATGTTTAAAGAAAAATTCTGTATACATTTCTTGAATTTTCAATAGATCATTGAAATTGGCTCTACCAATATAGTGAATAAAGTTTGATAACTTTAGAGGTACGGTCTTTGATACTCTTGCTGTTGAAGGATGTTTAAGATTTGCTTCTTTCCAATACTGAATAGGGGTATCATACCGATCAGCAGCTTTTGGATTATGTTTAGTGACTTTGGTTGAAAGAATTTGAGGCAAATCAACATTCATAACTATTACTGGTCGCGGAAGAAATTGATTAGGATTTTCTTCAAATGGGAAATTTACTAACCGTATTCGCCTTCAGTAATCACTTTTGCCGCTTTAACTCCTTATAGAACTCGACGTCGCAAACCCTCAGAACGTTAGGCGAAATGTCCTAACCAAGCATTCTTATCCTGCTTCTTTAAGAACGATTTGCATGTGATTATAATGTCATTAATGTTTTACGTCCTCGTTTTTATGAGAATGAGAAAAGACCCCCAGCTTGGGGAGGTCTTAAAGAATTCTACTCCATATTTTGTTGATCCATGCACAGTCCAATGTAGATCGCTTCATCAACTTCATCCATAGGGTTGTGCGCAAATAACATAAGATTCTATTTTTAACAATGTAGTTCCTTTTTCGATGGTGACATTTGTAAGAAAGCCTTTACTTTCGGCATCGCTCGTTATTAATAAAACTTCAACAGTATTATAATCTTTAAAATATTCTCCTTCTTGAAGAACTAAAACGAACTTCGACTTTCCGTCGGGATATCTTCGATCAAAAGTATATGGGAATTTGATAAAATATATTTCTCCCCTAAGAAGCTCTGCCACTACTCTTTCTCTCCATATCACTTAATCGTTATATATGTTTCTTCTTCCAAATCCTTAAAAAGTTCATTGTATTTTTGCACTTCGCTCTTTGTTGCTTCGTGTCGTAAATCCGTTCTTTGTTTTCTAATCTCGGCTCGTTGTTTTAAGTTGTCTGTCTTAGAGGTTTTATAGATAGGTTCTTGCAAAGCAGGTAACATATCTTCCTCCTCCTTACTAACTTTATCTTCTTTCTTGTCCATATCATACCACCTTCCGAATAGTTGTTCAATTATATTATGCCCGATTTTTCCAATTCAGAAGGTGATAATTACATGGTTGCAGAATAATGTAAAATGTTAGGAGGGAGGGCTGGAGCTATCCTCCGAAGAGAGGACACTCCGCCTAAACACAATGTTACCGAAACTAGAGGATGATGAATGCGGTTGGGACGCTTCGGTAACACCCGTCCGTTATATGCCATAGTCAGTTTCGGAGTTTTCTTTGAAGAATTATCATAATGTAGATTAAAATTTTAGAATAAAGTGGGGGATATAATTGAAAATTACAAGGCAGGAGATAATTTCGGTGCTATTAATTTTCTTCGCTATTTTTTTAGGACATACTACTGAAACAGGATTTTCAATCGGTGATAAGATATTATTGGGGTTTGGTATATCCCCATGGTCCAATGGTCAAACTGGGTTTCACTATCCCATAATAATCTATTTTGTATTATTTATTATCGGATGTCTTGAAGCAAGAAGGGTGATGTCTAGTCGACAACTTATCGTACTACTACTTTTGGTATTTATAATTACTCCGTCAGTTGTGTCTCTAGTAAAACCGGTTTATTTTAGAATGCAGAGCGGTCTAGCTACAGTTGAATATGACTCTAGAAACAGTTCTTTTAATATTAGAAGCTCATTAGACAATGAGAAACTTGTGACAATTGGCGCAATTTCTCTTACGAATTATGGAAATAATCCAATAGAATTTGGTATCAAAATTCCATCAGATAGCTTTATTGCTCATGAATGGTTTTCAGAGGATTTGATTTTGACACGAGTAGAGAATTCAGAAGATCCTGGGACTTTTATTCTATACCCTGGTCAAAGACAAACAATTTTATCTTATACAACTATTCCATGGAAGAATGGCAATAATGGAACAGGAACAATGAATGGTCCAAATCTTATTTTGTTTTCTAATAATGAAAATCGGAAAGTTGGATATAATCTTTGATTAGCCTTCGAAGCCGGACTACGGCATATAACCGAGGGTTTGCGACATCGGAGCGAATATGAATGTAGTGACCCGACGTCGCAAACCCTCGGGACGTTATCTGCAACCCTAGATTTTGTTTATCTTTGATAAATGAATGTGTCGGTTTTGTCAGGGTAAAGATTCCTGGCATTTTTTTCAACAAAGAGAAGACGAGTGTGACAAACATCATATAGAAGGCTTGTTCCAAATTCGAATCCGGATTCGAATTTGGGACAAGTAGTTGGAGACTAACCAGAGAATGCCGATTTTGTAAACAACCGTATACTTAATTTTCTTAATAGTAATTGAATGACTAGGTGCTTCTAAAACAAAAGCGTCACCTCCAAGAGTAATATTCAAGGGCACGCCGTCCGTGGCGCGCTCTGAATTTGGGGCCGTGGCACTACAGATAACAGCGTGTTCCCAAAATCTGAGAGGATATGGACGTAGTAACCAGACTTCGGGAACACGCAAAACGTTATCTGCCATGCCTGGGTCAAAATTGCCGTTGTGAACAACTTGGCGGTAATCTTATCACTGATTATCTTTGGCTGTTCAAGATCAGGAAACGTTGAGGACATACAGAGAACGAGTTGAGAAATATCTAATATGAGTACAGGGATCGGGTCTGTCGATAAAAATAACAATAGTCACGATATCCAACGGTTCAGTTATTCCATTAATCTATTCCGAGACACCCACTTCTTCAAGTGGGTGTTCCTTATTCTACTTCGGTGGGGGTAGAATCCCAATGTCAGTAAGCTATAGTGCCAATAATTTACAACATATTTCCTTCACTCTAATCGAAAACTCATCTTTGAAAGATTGCTTAAAGTATAAAGGGTAGTCAATCAAACATCTTTTAAAAAATGGTATAACATACTCGGGACTAGTAGCCTAAATTTTTACAAGTCCTTGAATGCTGGCCCTTGATATCAGCGTCTAATCAAAATGGGTTATTATTTTCGGAAAGTGAGTTACAAACATCTCTTTTGATTTAGGGAATGCTTAGGAGCTTTACGCCCCATATTACGGGGTTTACTTCTACCGGGACGAATAGGCACCATGTTTTTCGGGATTTGTTC
>NZ_FQXJ01000009.1 GCF_900129935.1 Desulfosporosinus lacus DSM 15449
GTCTCCAAGCTGAACTTCTGATCCAAATCCGTTTCGCCAGGTTTAATTCCGGTCAGTTCTTCCACCGCATCGAGAACCTCTTGCGCACCCCGAATATGACAGGCGGTGCCCGTACAAATTTGAATTTCATGACGTCCTTTGGGAGTCAAACTGAAGGTTTTATAATAGGAAGCGATTCGCAGAACCCGACTAAAGGGTACCCCCAATGTTACACTGATCTTCGCTAATACTTCTCTGGGAAGCCAATGTTCCTCTTCCTGAATCTCCATCATGGCTCGAATCAGAGAACCGGCTTGGCCCTGATATTGATCTAAAATCTTATCAATTGCATCGTTATCCATAACTTCTTTGTCCTGACCTCCTTCCCCTAATCCACGGTCTGCTCTTTCACCTTAGGCCAGGGCAAAGCACTTCCGGCCTTCCTCATACCTAACTAATCCTTGCCTTGACGAACTATTCAGGTGTCTTGATACTTCAGATGGGGTCAGGTCTAAAACCTTAGCGATCTCTCCGGTTGTCTGGGGTCCTTCTCGCAAGAGGGAAATAATTTGGCTGTCTACCAATTTCTCGATAACTGTTTCCTTAAACAATTTGGCGAACTCGTCACTGCTGAAAAAATTATGATACACTTCCTGCGATTGGACGGGTATTCTCATTCTTTCTCTTTCCACCAGTCTAATGTAGGGGACGATATCGGCAGCTGCTTGTATTCTAGACTTTAAGACCAAGTCGTCGATTCCTTCCCCTTTGCCGAGAGGGCCTAACTCCTTCACCTGTTTGCCAAAGTCAGTCATAATTTCAGCAAACAAGTTTCCATCAGCTGAAGACATCGTTTCGATCCTTAATCTGTCCGGGTTCAGGCCGATGTGCTCCATTATTTTCTTACATAGGAGTACCATGTTTAGCGCATGATAATTTCCTTGGGTACCATAATTACAATCATTGTATTTACAACCGCCCAGAAACACTCCATCCATTCCATTGGAAAAAGCCCTTAATACAAATGACAGGTCAACTCTGCCAGTACACATGACACGAATAACCCTGCTCTCAGGTGTATATTGTAGTCTGGACACGCCAGCTAGGTCTGCAGCCCCGTATGCTCACGATTGGCAGACAAAACCTAATATTTTCGGTTTAAATTTAAGTCCAGTACTCATGCTTTTCTCACCGCCTTACTTAGTAATCCTGTCTTTGTGCATAGCGAACATCTACAAGCCTGCAACCGCTGCATCGATTTGGCTCAATATCTGCTCATCAGTAAAATTCTTAAGTTGAATAGCCCCTGTCGGACATACGGTGTTACAAAGACCATCTCCCTTGCATAGAGGAGGATTAACCCCAGCTTTTCTGCCTTGTGGTGTCATAACGAACTCGATGGCACCATACGAACACGCCGTGATACAAGCCCCGCAGGAAATGCAGTCATTCCCATTCACCTCTGCAACAGCGCCTGAGGCTACCACTGAATCACGTGAGAGCAGGGTTAAGGCCCGGCCTGCAGCTGCATAAGACTGACTAATCGTTTCCGCAATATGCTTTGGATAGTGAGCCATTCCGCAAAGATAAACGCCATCGACAGCAAACTCAACAGGCCTTAGTTTGACATGAGCCTCTTTGAAAAACCCATCTTGATTGGTAGTTACCTTGAATAGGTCAACAGCCTCCTGACTTCCCGCTGACGGAATAACAGCGACTGCCAAAGCGAGTTTATCAGCATCAATTTCAAGCTTCTTGCCTAAAATAAGATCGGTCACACTAATTCTTAAGACATTCCGACCATCCTCGTCAACAGCTTCTTCTACCTGAGGTTGATCCTGCGCCTCATAGCGGATGAACCTCACATCCTTACCAGCCGCTTCTCGGTAATAATCCTCTTTTAACCCATAGGTCCTCATATCCCTAAACAAAATGTAGATATCCATCTGGGTGTTTAGCTCTTTGAGTTTTAGAGCGTTTTTAATAGACTCGCTGCAACATATCCTACTACAGTAGTTTCGGTCTTCATTTCTGCAGCCTACGCATTGAATCATCACTAGACTCCGAGTCTTAAGCAGGCTTTCTTCCCTTTTGACGATTTGCTCTTCTAACTCCAAGTGGGTTATTACCCTATCATCTTTTCCATAAAGGTACTCGATGGGTTGGTATACTTCAGCACCTGTAGCAAGAATGGTTGCCCCATGCTTTATCTCGGTGACTCTTCCTTGAGCCTTCACCTTGGTAATGAAATTTCCCACAAAACCGCCCGTCTCAGTGATGGCAGCCTCGGTATAGACACGGATTAAGGGGTGCTGATAAACCCGGCGAATCACATCGTGCAAATATTCTTGAACATCCAACCCTTCTAAGGTGTAATGGATTCTGCGCGCCATTCCCCCCAAGTCGGTATCCTTTTCCACCAGGTAAACTTCATGTCCTTGGTTAGCCACGCTCAGAGCACTGGTCAGGCCGGCTACGCCTCCTCCGACCACTAAAGCCGTCTTATTGACGTTCAGCGCAAATTCCTGCAAAGGTTTCAACTGGCTAGACCGGGCTACAGACATCCGGATTAGATCCTTTGCCTTATGGGTGGCCTCTTCCTTTTCCTTCGAGTGGACCCAGGAGCAATGTTCTCTGATATTAGCCATATCTAAATAATATTGATTAATTCCCGCCTCCCGAAGGGTGTCCCTGAATAACGGTTCAAGGGTCCTGATGGAGCAGGCAGCGATAACCAATCGATTGAGCCCTTTTTCCTTGGCCATGTCTGCAATTTCTTTGGCAGAATTAGTGGCACATGAAAATAGCTGTTCCTGGGCGTAGACAACATTAGGTAAGGTCAAGGCATATTCGACGGCGGAAGGTACATTTACTACCCTTGAGATATTAGCCCCGCAATGACATACAAAGACGCCTACCTTTGGTTCCTCTAGGGATACATCCCTTTCCGGCGGATAGATCCTTTCTTTGGACAGCTTCCCTCTTCTGTAGTCAAGAAGTTCACCACATTGCGAGCCAGCCCCGCTGGCGGTATAAACCGACTCAGGAATATCTGTAGGACCCTGGAAGGATCCGCTGACAAAGACCCCAGGCTTGCTGGCCTCCATAGGATTGGAAAGACTTGTTTTACAGAATCCGTGGGAATTGAGCTCGATGCCGAACTTATCGGCCAGAGCCTGATAATTAGCAGGGGGATTCAAGCCTATGGATAATACCACCATATCGAATTCTTCTTCTTTTACTCCATCATCCGGTGTTGAATATCTAATCGTTACATTCTTGCTTTCCGGGATCTCTTTTCCTATTGATACGTAGCTTCTAATAAATCGAACCCCGGGAAGTTGCTCTGCTTTTTGGAAATATCGCTCTAAATCCTTGTTATGGGAACGAACATCGTTATGGAATATGGTACACTCGGCCTCTGCGTCATGCTCTTTGGTGAGAATCACCTGTTTCTGGGCATACGAGCAACATACGGCTGAACAATAGCTATTTCCGCCTGCCGGGTTAACTTGTCTGGACCCGACACATTGAATCCAAGCTATTTTATGGGGATGCTTTTTGTCGGAAGCTCGCAGTATCTCCCCTTCGTATGCCCCGGAAGGACTTAATATCCGTTCATAATCAAGACTGGATACAACGTTCTTAAACTTCCCGTAGCCATAGTCATTCCGGAGCATGGGGTCAAATGGCTCAAACCCCAGAGCCAGAACGATGGCCCCTACATTGACTTCTACCTTCTCCTCCGTTTGATTAAAATCTATGGCGTCAGCCTTACAGATTGCTTGGCAAATAGTACATTTCTTTTCTTTAAGGTAAAGGCAACTTTCATCAATATAAGTGGCAAGCGGAATTGCTTGAGTAAAATATATATGAATGGCTTTATTCTGAGATATTTCCTGATTAAATTGATCAGGGTACTTAACCGGGCAGTATTCTACACAGGCTTTACACCCCGTGCATTTGCTCTCGTCAACGTATTTAGGCTTTTTAATCAGGGTTACTTTGAAGTTTCCTGCTTCCCCGTCTACACTGTCAACTTCAGTGTAGGTTAGGACCTCAATATTCGGCTGCCGGTCGACCTCGACCAGTTTGGGGTTGAGTATTCAACTGGAGCAGTCATTGGTTGGAAAGGTCTTGTCAAGCTGGGCCATATGACCACCAATACTCGGCGCTTTGTCAACCAAGTAAACTTTATAACCGGCAGCAGCAAGATCAAGGGAGGCTTGAATACCGCTGATCCCTCCACCAACAACCATTACGTCTCCAAAATTATTGTTTCCAGCACGATTACAAAGTTGTTGAATTTGTTCTTTTAGCAATAGTTCTTGTTCCACTTTTTATCACCTCTTCAGGTTTTATGTGCGCATACTGTCCAAGTACCGGATCAGCCAACCGCACCTAGTTTGCAGAGCAGTCAAGCCGCTCCGGGTGCGAATACACCAACAGGCGGTTTCCGCGTGCATGACCAATTAGAGCAATGCCTAGATCGGAAGCAAGTGAAACGGCCCTCCCCGTCGGCGAATGACGCGAAACAACAACCGGGACCTGCATCTTTGCGGCCTTAAGCAACATCTCCGACGAAACTCGACCAGTGGTCAGCAACAATCGGTCCCGGGTTGATAGTGCCCTCTCTAGACATTCGCCATGGATCTTGTCCAAAGTGTTATGCCGTCCGATATCCTCGGCCACTACCAGCAGATTCCCAGTATCGGACAAAGCTGAAGTGTGCACACCGCCACTAAGCCGGTACAGATCCATCTTCTCTTGAAATTGCTTCATTAGAGACAACACTTCCGTTGGTGTCACAACAAGACCCGATTCAACCTTCTGTCCGTACGTTTTGAAAACTGAACCTCCACCGCACCCTGAGGTGAGTGTCCGCTGAGTTGGCAATTCGAACTCGGGGTTAATCAGCCTCACATCGACCATTGATTCCACTTCACACATCTTCATTATCACCACGTCGCCGATACCTGAGATGATTCCCTCTCCGTACAGGAATCCAAGGACAAGACACTCCATCTTAGTTGGAGTACACTGGATGGTGACCAGTTCCTGGTGATTCACATAGATTGTGAGTCCCATCTCGCTTGGCACGTGAACTGAGGTCCTGCCCCAGCCCTCTTCCGAAAAGCGATCACCGACTATTTCCACTGCCACATTTTTCATATATGATACGCCAATTTCCTTTTGCATGCTTAGCTTCTCCGTCCTCTAAATAATTTCCTGGAGAATCTCCGTGATGTCCTTAACCTGTATGACGTCATCATAATTCAGGACTAACCTGCTATCTTCAAAATTGGTGATGCAATAGGGGCAGGAAGTAACCAGTACCTCAGCACCAACGCCAATAGCTTGATCCAATCTAAGATTGGCGAATCTGTCGGACTTTTGAGTTTCCATCCAAATCCTGCCCCCGCCCATTCCACAACACATACTATCTTCCCGCGACTCCTCCATCTCGTTTAATATCAAACCAGGTATCTTCTTTAAGACCCCTCGCGGTTCGTCATAGATGCCATTATGCCGTCCCAGGTAACATGGGTCATGATACGTAACTTTTTTCGCATACTCCTTGCTGATCTGGAGTCTTCCCTCATTTATAAGCTCGAACAAATACTGGGATATATGAATCACCTCAAAGTTCACATTGAATTCTGGATACTCATTCTTGAAAGTGTGATAGCAATGAGGGGAGGAAACAAGAATCTTTTTGACACCGTTATCGATAAACGTTTTGATGTTTTCTCTGGCCATGCGTTTGAATAATTCCTCATTGCCGGTCTTGCGGATGCTTTCTCCACAGCAATTCTCCTGAGTACCCAGTATCCCGAAATCCACCCCTGCCTTATTAAGGATATTGACTGTGGCCCTGGCTACCTTCTTTAATCTTGAGTCATAGCTTAAGTAGCAGCCCGGGAAATACAAGACTTCCATGCCTTCAGTGAATGGTTTTATTGAAAGACCCTCTGCCCATTCTGCCCTCTTGCTTCGCGCTTCACCGAAGGGATTTCCTTCTGCAAAAAGGCCTGCACTTGCGGCGCGGACAGGCTTAACAGCCTCAGGGAAAACACCATATCCCGTAGCAAACCTGCGCAAGGCAATCATGTTATTGATCTGCTTTACGTCCCTGGGGCATCTCTGATGGCATTTTCCACAGGTAGTACAACGCCAGATCTCTTCATTTTCTATTTCTGTCAAACCGAAGGTTGCCTCTCGGATCAGCTTGCGCATACTGAAGGTTCTAACCCTGTTCCAGGGACAAACAGTATCGCATTTTCCGCATTGATAGCAGTATTTGACGGCGTCTGCACCGCTCTCTTTGATTTCATCTATTGCCTCTTTGAAGGGAGCTACTGTCTCCACTATTTATAATCCCTCCTTTCCCATTAATGCTTTAGCCCTTCTGGGACATTCGGACAAAGCTATCCAATAGTCTCTGAGCTCCATATTTGTCTAGCAATGATTTCAATCCCATTTCCAGCGCGATCTGCTTCTCTTTTTCTTTAACTTCCTCATTGACTTCTTCTTCGTATTCTTCATAAACCAGGGCTCCAACAGTGCACACCTTTACACACTTTGGCTCATGACCTGACTCATCTTCACACATATCGCATTTCAAAGGAAGACCCGAATCAGGTTCTCTAAATAAGTCCCGTGATGGGCAAGAAGCTCCGCAGAAGCTGCACTCACTGTATTCCTTTTCGTTGATCGTAAAAATCTGTCTGCCGACACATTCAGATTTGGTATATTCAGTGGCACGTATCGGCACATACTCATCATTCAGTACATCCATTACCAACCGAATCCGAGACCTAGCCGGATTGATGCTACTGTATTTCGGCTTGGCGTGAAATGCTGAACAGGCCAACTCACAAGCACGACATGCAATGCATTTGTCAAGATCAACTTTGATTAATTTAACTTTTTTCTTTTCACCCTTCACGGATCTCACCTCCGTCGCTTGTCAAGATCCCCCTCCGGATGAAGTCTTCACTCACGTAATCCAGGCCTAATTTTTCCAGGGTCTCTTTGGTAGGAATCCCCTCATGGGTCCAGCCCTTGAAAGCATAATACCCATCAAGATATGCTTTTTCCTTCTCAGGTTCTCTAATTTTCCAGTGATCGGCAGGCGGAGCCTCATCAATTCTTCTTAAGCCTCTTCGGTTATTAATGGCTCTGACCAAAGTTCGGTTTCTCGTAGCTATTTTCCATAGTTTGTCTGGATCCAGCTCAATTCCACTGGCATAGGAGATGAATTCCGGTAAATTATACATATGATACGCAGGCCTGCAACCGAATTGGCCTCTAAAGGAGGACAACCAAGCGCATGTCCCGATGGAGTCATCAACATAATGCATCATTTCGTTCCAATCAGTAATATTTACAGACTCTTCAATTGTAGGATCGACACGCGGTTCCCAGGCTAAGAACCATTTCTTGAACCTCTCCGGAGCAGCTTCCCAACCTTCTACAAGTTTTTTTCTCTTTTCCAAATCAGGCTCCGGTGCTTGGGGGTACGACCCTTCAATCTGGGTGATAGACATCTTCTCACCGGTGGCATACATTAGATAATAGGGGAAATTTACTTTTCCCAGCTTAAGTGGCACCTGCTCCACTTTTTTAGTGGTATTATGGTCAAATTTTTCTGCGCCCCTGCCAATCTTACGAGCCGCCCAATAAACGCCATCGGCTAAAGCATCACCAACCATACCTTCACGTCGAACAGTTATATCAAGCAGATAGAAGAATCTTTCCGCGTTATCAGTCGGGAAATCTGGCAGATCCTCATTAGTAAGAATGCCCGCTTCGTAAAGTTCAACAGCGAAGGCCAGAAGTTGCGGCGTTGCGAATCCATCCATTCCGTACTGTGTGGTTCTACTCAACATCTCGTAACTAAAGCCAAAATCTTCCACGTAGGCCGCCATCATATAGATAAGCCTATTGAAGCATTTTGTGAAGAATTTCCTCCCATCTTCCAGTTCAAGCATTTGCTTGCACATCTTCGGGCAGTTATAGCAACCAACCCAGCGCAGCCGCGCTTTATCAGTAGTCGTTACATCGTCGTTGTAAACATCTTTGGTAAAATAACCTCTCCGTCGCTCCCGTGCATTGCCCCAAGCGAAATTTTCCATGTGCCAGGCATCGTTAGAGGGATCCAAACGCATCGGATCTCCATTCTCCGGATCATCAGCAATGGACTTATATTTGGGCTCGCACAGCCCCCAAAGTTCAGTCGGATGGGCAACATTGATGTCCTTTGTACCACGTATAGCTATCGCCTTTAACCTTTTATCCCCCATAATCACACCTGCCATACGAGCTGCAGCAGAGCTGGCGTGTTCGATGCTGGCCCCATAAACCCTGTTCTCACCAGCTAAGCCGATAGCGGCCACTTGGGCACTGGCATCCAACTCAGCTTGAAGGATTCCTTGTGTTTCCATAGCACCTTTACCCTGCAAATGCGAGGCATCACGAATTTCTACTTTGTCATTATTTATCCACAAATAAACCAGATTAGGGGACTTCCCCCGAATGATTATTCTGTCGTAACCAGCATATTTCATTTCCGTTCCAAAATATCCACCTAACATTGAATTAACAAACAGGTTTGTCTGTGGACTAATAGTATTAACAATGCAACGATTGGCACCGGGAACGGGTGTGCAATTTAAAAGACCGCTGCTGAATATTATTAGATTATCGGGAGAAAAAGGGTCAGTTTCCGGAGGAACCCTATCCCATATTATCTTCGCGGCAGTACCCTGCCCCCCCAGATGGAGTTCTGTTAACCGGGGGTCAGTTTCTACCCTCTCAATGCTTCCTCGAGATAAATCAATTTCTAAATTATACCCTGTCTCTGCGTACCTCATTTTACAACCCCTCTATTTAGGTATGTTTTTATATTTCTTCCATCCGCCCGAAGGTTAACCCCACCCAAAATGTGGACCATATTATCTGCTGAGTTTAAAATTGGAATACACCTATAGATTCTGGAGCTAAGTAATCACGTCTGTTGTTTGGTGTAGCACGTGCACTCAGAATTTTTGTTATATGTTTTAGATACATTTAACTAACTGCAAAATTCAGTTGAAAATTATACAGCTCTGCAGATTTTCCTAAGAATTTCGCAACCATCTCCTTCTTTTTTGTTTTTTTAAAATATTTAGATAATTCACTTAACGCAAAGTCTATTGCAAGTGTAATGCCAATTTTTCACACTCTCGCCCCATTTTATTATCGACCAGTCGGAATCTAGAGTCGAATTGTCAAAAGCCAACGCCCAACGGTTTAAGATCAGCATTTTTAAAATAATTAAAATAAGAGAATGATAGATAACACTGCAAAATTGCAGTGTTATCTATCATTCTCTATAAAAAGACTATTAGATCACAGCTTGGACCGAGTCATATCTGCATCGAAATAATGCAAGTATGACTCGGTTTTCCTAGAAAATTAAATTTAATTTCAATCATGGTTACGCAAATATTCTAATGCTAAGCAGGCGACTCTGCGTCGGTCCGCCGAAAACGAGCCATTCTTCTGACTACTGTAGACTGATTAACTCCTAAGGCAGCGGCGGCCTTATAAGTGCTTCCAAATTTCTCTAAGGCCTTGTCAATAAGTTGACGCTCTACTTCATCTACAGCCTCTTTCAGTGGCATTAAGGAATTGACTGATACTCTTGCTGATTTGCTGGAACTGGATTTAAAAGAAATTGGCAACTGAGATACCTGTATCAAATCTCCTGCCGAAACAACCATTAATCGCTCAACCATATTCTCCAGCTCCCGTACATTACCTGGCCAGTCATACTCCAGAAAAGCCTCAATTACCTCTGGCGAGAATTCTCGCTTAAAGCCGTACTTCTTACTAAATTTATCTCGAAAATGATTAAGAAGAGGAATGATATCCTCATGCCGTTGTCGCAAAGGCGGAATCGAAATCGGAACCACATTCAATCGAAAGTACAGATCCTCTCTAAATTGGCCCGCCCTGATCATCTCTTCAAGGTCTTTATGGGTTGCCGCCAAGATTCTAACATTTATTTGACGCGGCATTGCGCCGCCAATAGGAACAATCTCCCGTTCTTGCAGAACTCTTAAAAGCTTGGGCTGAAGATTAAGGGGAAAATCACCAATTTCATCGAGTAAAAGCGTTCCATTATGAGCCAGCTCAAACATACCGATCTTACCTTCTCGACGGGCCCCCGTAAACGCTCCCTGCTCATATCCGAAAAGTTCTGATTCTAATAATTGCTCTGGAATGGCCCCGCAATTAAGTTTTATAAAAGGGCCTTCGGCTCGGTTGCTCTGAGTATGAAGGAGTTTCCCGATACCTTCCTTGCCAACACCTGATTCTCCAAATAAAAGCACGGTAGACTCAACCTTAGCTACCCGCCTAATTAATTCGAATACCCGTATCATCTCAGGACCAGTGCCAATCATCCCCCCAGTTTCCAAATGATCTCGCGATTCAGACAGCTCCTGACAATTTTCTCTTATTCGCTTGGCATCAATCAACTCCTGTTGCATTTGATTAAGAAAGGTCATATCTCTTAAGTTTATTACAACCTGTAAAAGCTTTCCGTCCTCATCAAAAACAGGATTACCGGAGACAAGCAGACTGCGATTATTTTTATTGTCTATAATGGTAACGGGTTGCTTACGTTGCAAAACTAAGTCAAACAACGGATGACCATAGACAGCCTCTTCAATTTCTTGGATTCCTCTTCCAATCAAATCCTGCGCGTTGCCCAGACTCACTTTTTGAAATATTCGATTAATTCTGCGGACAATACCAGCCGAATCGGTGACGCATAAACCATCCGTGGAGGACTGTATAATTGAATTAAGTTCACTGTTAAGTTCCTTAACTGCGGCCAATTCTTGCGATAACGATTTAATTTCGGAAATATCTTGAAATACACCGACAGCCCCTGTTATCTGTCCTTCTTGAATTACTGGAGCCCTATTCATGATATATGTCCTCTGCCCCACTCGAAACTCTTGGGAATACTCCGATTTTCCCGTTTCCAATGTCTCCATTAGACCAATCGGCACTACATCTAAGACATGGCGGCCAATAGCTTCACGTGAAACTTCGGTAAATAGTTGGACTGCCCTATTATTAAATGAAGTTATCCTGCCATCGCTATTGATAACTACAATTCCATTATGCGCAGAGTTTAATATCGCTTCAAGTTCTTTAACTTGAAATTCGGCTTCTTGATATAAAGCCACAGCCAGATCAGCTCGGCTTAAAACTCCAACGACCTGCCCATCCTCTTCAATTACTACTGCCAAATCAAATTGGCAAGCCCAGGCCTCTGCTAAACGAAGAGAAGGCTTAATAACCACAGGGTTGCGTTCCACTGCTTCTAGACAACTCACCTCTGCAGGTGAACGGTCATTATGGATCGTTCTCTCGATAAGCACCTTCATTGTGACTATTCCCAGTAACTCCCCTGCTTTATCCACTACAGGACAACCGGAAGAGTTAATTTCGCTAAGTCTTTGCAATGCCTCTAAACAAGAATTAGTATCGCTCAGACAAACCGATAGAGGGGTCATGACCTCTTCTACCCATCTCATGACAGCATCCCAGTTTCCAATATTTCTATTAGTGTTGCTGAAAACAAAGCCTTTCACCCTTTCATACCCCTTTTGGGACAAACTGTAATGAAAATCGGTGAATATTCTGTCTTTTACGACAACCCTTTATGAACCGAATAAGTCATAAAAGTTATTAGGGTTTTCTTAATTATATCTGTGCTAAGATTATCAGTCAATTAACAACAGACAAAGCAGCAATTTCCCGAGTTTATTTAGAAAAATATCCGCATTATTACGATATCACCCACTATATGACTTATATCAAAGTATATTTTGACAATATTCTGCAAATTCTTTACCGTAAGTGTTTTTCGAAGCTTTGAGAATCCTATTTCCAAAAAATATTTTCTTGACAAGGAAGGACATTACATGTGATGATATTTGCATAAAATATTATCTGAATATTTAAATTGTCAGAAATTATTAATCGAATAATCTACTCCAAACGATTGCGCGAATACAACGGCTAATGGATGATGAAAGCTCACTACAAAATTATACTTCCCGATATGCCAAGAAAAGAGGGATTAGCTTGAAACTTCGTGTCCTACTGGTCGATGACGAGTGCTCCGCACGTAAAGAACTTCGCTATTTACTCGAGCTCTTTGAGGATGTGCAGGTTGTTGGGGAAGCCGCAAATGCTTTGGAAGCTCTAGAGTTAATCTACAACCTGGATTACTCTCTAATCTTTTTAGACATTGCTATGCTAGGCCTAAATGGGACTGATCTGACTGATCTATTGCGAGAAAAGCTCGATTCACCCACAATCATCTTGACTACCGCTCAAGAAGAGTACGCATCCGCATTTGCCTTTGCCGTAAATGCGGTAGACTATCTTCTGAAACCCATTCACCCTGTGCGCCTAGAAGAAGCGCTAATGAAAGTACGCCAGTTAAAAGACAACCTAAATGCATCAAAGAATACTCCACTGCTCTCCGATAAGAGTGAAGCAGTTATACATCCTAAGCCTTTGGAAGTTGTACCTGTTGAACAAAGAGATAAAATAATTCTATTACACCCAAATGATATCATCTTTATCTATACCGATAAAGAGAATGTCTACATTAAAACTCAAAAGGACGCTTACCTGACTCGCTTTACTTTACGCGAGTTGGAATTACGTTTAAACTCTACTCTTTTTTTCCGCTCCCATCGTTGTTATTTAGTTAACATTCGACGCATGCAGGAACTGATTCCATATTTTAATGGAACTTATAACATTGTGGTCGATGACGATGTGCGCAGCAAGATTCCAATGAGCCGGACCAAAACCCGAATTTTCAAAGAGATGTTAGGTCTTTAGGGTTCTGATTTTTAATGCCCTTAACATTCCACAGGGAATAGTTAAGGGCATTATTTTTTGAAGCTTAGACTTTAGCTCTGGCATAAACTATTAATCGAACAACCAGTAAATTAGACTTTATTTTATTGAAATATAGAAATATAATGAATATATATACTAATCTAAAAATTAAGGAGCAGCGGCTTATGAAACTTATTAAATTAGCTAGACCCAGTCTGGTGCAGTTTGACCCTGATCAGCCCTTAGCCAAGACAGTGGATAGTATGATTGCTCATGAACTCATTTCTGCTCCAGTAGTGCAAAATAAAAAAATAGTTGGCATTCTCAATTTGGCATCAGCCCAGAAAAAGATTCACAAGGGTGCAGTTCTTGTGAAGGATGCTATGCAGACAGACATCATTATTTACAAAGAAGGCATGGAACTAGAAGATGCTTTACTGGAGAATAATTCTTGGTTCCCAGCGGAAGATGCTCAGGGCAACTTTGTTGGAATAATTATGACAAAGACACTAATTAGCTACTTAAGCAATAAGCTGGTCAATCAAAGTCAACACAGCCAAGAACTATTTGAACAAGCTTCAGTGAAGCAACTAAACCTGGAATTAGATACCATTATCGAATCCTCTTTTGACGGAATAGCAATTTGCGATCACGAAGGGCGAGGTATGAGATTTAATCAGGCCCATGCGCGCTTAACCGGCTTGGACGCCTCACACTTTATCGGCCAGCATATTAACGACTTATTCGAAAAAGGCATTTTCGAGTATGAATCCATAACCGCTAAAGCCCTTCGCGAAGGACGAACTATCACCAGTGTTCAGAATATTAGTCCTACCGGCAAGCAAGTACTGGTTACCAGCTATCCGATTTTTGACAATGAGGGGAAGGTTTCGAGAGTTGTAAGCAATATCCAAGATATCTCTGAACTGCATAAACTTAGCGACCTCGTTCAACTGGAGTTGAGCATAGAGTCTTCGATGGGTGAGTCTGCCACCTCCGCTTCCAAGTATTCCTATCAAGAAAGACAATACATTCTGCCGCGCCCACTAATAGACACGGCAGTCTCACGATTAGGTGATGAACTAAGCCAATCCAAATTCCTGGCAACCCATCAGACCGAACTGCCGGAATTGATGATAGAGCAACTCCGGAAGGATAAAATTATAGTGAAAAGCCCCGAGATGCTGAAGCTCTTTAACTTGGCAATTCGTACTGCCCGAACAGACTCCACTGTTTTGCTTTTAGGAGAATCAGGCGTAGGAAAAGAAGTATTATCCCGAGTCATTCATAACACAAGCACCCGAGCCTCTTCAGGAAGATTTATCCAAATAAACTGTGGAGCTATTCCAGAAACCCTCTTAGAATCAGAACTATTTGGCTACGAAGCAGGAGCTTTTACCGGGGCGAATCCTCAAGGAAAGCCTGGTATGTTTGAACTTGCCAACCTTGGCACACTTTTGCTTGACGAAATCGGAGATTTGTCAGCGAATTTGCAGGTTAAACTCTTACGTGTACTACAAGAGCAAGAGGTCTATCGTCTCGGTGGCATCAGCCCAATAAAACTAAATGTCCGTATTATTGCTGCCACCAACTGCAACATCTGGGAAAGAGTGCAGGAAGGAGTGTTTAGAGAAGACCTCTTTTATCGCTTATACGTTTTACCAATAGAGGTCCCTCCCCTGCGGGAGAGAAAAGAGGATATTCTGCCTCTGACTATGCACTTTATCCACCTGTATAACGAAAAATATGGTGTTGAAAAACATTTTGATCCCAAGGCTATTTCTATCTTAGAATCCTATGGTTGGCCTGGTAATGTGCGTGAACTTCAAAATGTAATCGAGAGACTGTTAGTCGTCACAGAGGAAGATTTAGTTCAACCCATGCATGTCCTCACACAGTTGTCTAAATTTAAGAACAAGGTTAATTCTCCAATTACAGTAAATGAGATCTTACCGATTCAACAAGCTAAAGAGATGTTGGAAAAGGAGCTGATCATTATGGCTTTCAATTGTTACCCCTCAATTAGAAAAGCAGCCGAGGCTTTAGGTCTTGACCACTCAAATGTAATGCGTAAAGCTACAAAATATGGAATCAAAAAGGAATACAAAATCTATTCATGATCAAAAGATGTTAGTCAGGGGTGTTTATAATTGGCGGTGCAATCCTACACCAATTCAGTGCACTGTTACACCACTCATTAATTTCTTGCTAATTCTTTAGAGGTCCTTCAGTTAAAGCTAATTATCCGTTAGCAGTCTTTTCCTGCCCTTTGGGATATAATAAACGACTCTTAGCCCAACATCCGGATAAATAAAAATATTTGGCCCATATTTTGCTTATAATTATGATATGAGATATCAGTCATTACCCTTTGGGAAAGGAGCTTAGTTAAAATACTGAAGGGAGCGCACTAAAGATCATGATAGCCCTTGTCTTATTAACCTAACCTAACATAACATTTATTCAAGAGAATTTTCTGATTATTTAGGCTTCTTTTTTTAGTATTTACATGCTATTATTAACCCAAACACACCTCCATTATTTAGCATTATGATAAAAAAATGGATATTGGTCAGTATTAAAAAAGGAGACAGAAATATGAATATGTTGAAAAAGTTGTTTTCACTTGAAGGTAAAGTAGTCATTGTAACAGGTGGAGCACAAGGAATCGGAAAAATAGTTGCTGAACATATTGCAGCCGTTGGTGCTGATATTGTTATTTTTGACATGCAAGAAGAAAAAGCTAAGGCCACTGCTGATTCTATTGCAAAAGAATACAATTGTAAAACTATGGCGGTATGTGTAGACGTTACCAATCCGGAAATCGTAGCTCAGGCAATTGAAAAGGCAGCTGCCGAAATGGGCACTTTAGATTTACTTTTTAACAATGCCGGAATTGCTCTGCCAAAAGCAGCCTTAGACGTAAAACCCGATGACTGGCTTAAAGTTATAAACATAAATTTAAATGGCGTTTTCTTTGTTTCACAAGCATTTGCGAAATATTTGGTTGCTCATGATAAAAAAGGCGCAATTGTTAATACCGCTTCTATGTCAGGAACAATAATTAATTCTCCGCAAAAGACGGCATCCTATAATACATCCAAAGCAGGTGTAGTACATTTGACAAAGTCCCTCGCAGTGGAATGGTGCAGCAAAGGAATACGAGTAAACTGTATCAGTCCCGGATATATTTTTACAGAGTTGACACGCAATGTTCCTCAAGAGTTTCAGGACAGCTGGATAAATTCAACGCCCTATAAACGCATGGGAACTCCGGAAGAACTAGCTGGCGCAGTTATATATCTGCTTTCAGACTCAGCTTCCTATACATCAGGGTGTGATCTGATTATCGATGGATGTTTCACTTTGATTTAATGATGTTGCTTAAACTCTATCAGCTAAAAAGTCTCTCTATCCGCATTGTAGTAAGATTGCTTAATCCTGCTCCATTACAGATAGAGAGATATTTTTTGCAATTTTGGACTTATAAAATAGTTTCGGTGTTATGTCTCTCCAAATGGTGTGTTGCCGCACCAATTTAGATTGAAGATATCGTGCAATTCCTCTTTGGTTGTGGTAACTTTAATTGTTTCATATCCGTTGACAACTAAAAGATGCCATTCAAGTCATCGTATTGATAATTCACAGAAAATTATTTATATTCTAAATTATATGGCATAATTTTTGCAATTAGATACTTTTTATCAAAGGGGGTGGACTGACAACAAAAAATAAATTACTTACGCAAAGTTTTCCAACGGTCAGACACTGCACTAACGCTTTATAACGAAAGGAAGATGTATCATATGTTTGCGAAAAAACGAACTATTTCTTCTAATTCGAGATTATTCATTTTCATATTAGCCATAAGTTTAGTATTAAGCACAGCGGGATGCGGTTCAAGTCCTGCAAGTTCTGGCGGCAACGCTGCTGAGACAACGAAGCCGATAGAATTAAAACTGGCCTCCTTTTTTCCTGCTACCCACCCCGTTGAAACCGAAATCACTCAGGGTTGGATAAAAGCTGTGGACAAAGCAACGAATGGCCGGGTTAAAGTTACGAGTTATCCTGCTGAAACGCTTTTGAAATCTGCAGAAACCTATGAGGGTGTTGTTAAGGGTGTCTCTGATATCGGTATGTCCGCTTACGCCTACACCAGAGGACGTTTTCCGGTCGTTGAAACTTTTTTATTGCCAGGTATTCTTAATAAGAATTCCATGTCAGCGAGTTATTCGCTTATGGAAGGGATCAAAACTCTCAATCCTAAAGAGTTGCAAGATACTCATCACCTCTTTAGTTGGGCCTCTGGACCAGGTAATTTGATGTCAAAGGCTCCTTATCGAGAATTAAAAGATATACAAGGGCTACAAATTGGTGCGAGTACAGGCCTAGTAGGTGATGCGCTTAAATTATTAGGCGCTACACCGGTCACAATGCCAATGCCCGAATGGTATGAGGCATTGCAAAAAGGTATCATGAAAGGTGGACTTTCTGCGGGGGAATTATTAAAGGGTTTTAAATTAGGTGATGTTACTGGTGATTATATTACTCAGACACCTTTCATTTACAATCAAGCTTTCTTCGTTACTATGAATTTGGATAAGTGGAATTCTATCCCCGCTGATGTCCAGAAACAAATCGCTGAGGCTACTGAAGGCTATTATGGCGGAGTTGTCCCAGGTATGTGGGACAAAATTAATGCGGCGGGCGTGAAATATACACAGGACAAAAAGAAGGTTGAAATAATAACCCTCTCCGAATCTGAAACCGCAAAATGGCTGGACCTTCTTAAACCTCTGCAAACTAATTATATTACGACATTAAACGGTAAAGGCTTAGAAGGAGAAAAAATCTTAACTGCTGTTAAAGAGATAGTTGATAAAAATAATAAGAAATATTAGTACTATGATGACGAGGGCTTCAAGTGCCAGAGAAGTTTTCAATGCAATTTAGGCACTTAGCCCTCGTTTAATCTTATTTCTTTAATACTTAAGGGTGGTGACAAAATGGGAGTAGTAAGCAAATTTGCCGTAAAATTCAGTCATATCCTTGACCTCATTGCAAGGGCGCTTGTAGTAGCTATAATGGTACTGGGCGTTACCAATGTCATAACACGCTTTTTTGGAATTAACATACCTGGTACAATTGAGTGGACAGAATTCTTGGCTGCGATGGTTATAGGTCTTTCTCTCGCCTATTGTGGAGCACAAAGCGGCCATATTTTTTTAGAATTATTTACCGATAAATTTCCCATAAAGGTACAGCATTGGCTACAGATAGTGATCGATCTATTGTCTATGGTTTTTCTGAGCCTATCTTTTTGGAGAATTATCCTTTACGCCAACGACATGAAGCTTAGCGGACAAGTCTCTATGACGACTAAAACGCCCTATTATATGTTTATCTATGTGGTTGCTTTTGGTTTGTTGGCATACGCTCTCGTAACTTTAGGATCTATGGCTGACAGCCTTAGAAAGGGGGTGCAGAGATGAGTCCAACCATGACAGGATTTGTTGGCATTCTCGCCTTCTTAGTTTTGTTAGTATTAAGGATGCCTATCGCAATCTCCATGGGGCTTGTAGGTTTAGTAGGTTTTAGTTATTTGGTGACTCCTGAAGCAGCCTTCCGTATGCTGGCTTCCGAATTTTATACCTCTTTTGCCAGCTACTCTCTGAGCGTGATTCCAATGTTTGTTTTAATGGGTTATTTATCGTATTACTCTGGAGTAGGTACTCGACTTTTTAAGTTTGCCCATGCTACAGTGGGACACCTAGGTGGTGGATTAGCTATGGCAAGTCAGGTAGCCTGTGCTATTTTCGGAGCAGTTTGCGGTTCCAGTACGGCTACCACGGCGACCATCGGTTCTATCGCTCTTCCAGAAATGAAGAAGTACCAATACAATGATTCACTCGCCACTGCCAGTGTGGCTGCAGGAGGCGCGCTGGGTATTTTAATTCCCCCAAGTACTATTTTTGTGATCTACGGAGTATCTACCGAACAATCGATTTCCAAGTTGTTCATCGCTGGCATTACTCCGGGTATTATGCTGATGATTGCTTATATGATTACTATTTATATAGTGACTAAACTAAATCCTGCTTTGTGTCCATCCTCTGGAGGGCCAAGAGCCACTGGACGAGAAATTTTAATTGCACTGCGCGATGGTTTAATAGAAATCATAGCTGTCTTCGTCATTTCTATTGGGGGTCTTTTTATAGGGCTTTTTACGCCGACAGAAGCGGGAGCTGTAGGCGCGGCAGGTGTGTGCCTTGTTACATTAATTGGTCGGACGATGAATTGGGAAAGATTCAACCACGCTCTAAAGGATACCACCAACACAACAGCCATGATTTTATTTATGGTAGCCGGAGCAGTCATCTTCACCCGTTTTTTAGGTATCAGTCGACTTCCTTCTGAAATGGCTGAATGGGTCAGCGGTTTAGTTCTTCCACGTTTCTTTATCATGCTGATTATTCTGTTTATTTATATGGGTTTGGGTGCACTTGTCGAGATGATTCCGCTAATTTTACTGACAATACCGATTTTTTACCCAATCGTCGTGGATACTTTGGGTTACGACCCCATCTGGTTTGGGGTCATCATCTGTATGACAGTGGCAATCGGAGTAATAACCCCGCCTGTCGGGATCAATGCCTATGTTATTAGAGGGGTAGCAAAAGACGTACCTCTGGGAACCGTTTTCCGGGGAGTTTGGCCATTTATAGGTGCCGCCGCAATTGTTACTATACTTCTGATTGCCTTTCCTCAAATTGTTACTTATTTGCCTAACTTATTGGATTAATATAACAATCGAAAATTATCAATGTTTAACAAATTTGAGAGAGCAATTCTGGGTAATAATAACGACAAAACACAAGCGTCCTCGCTCCACTCTGATAGTGAAAAGAGGACGCTTTTTGATTGTTGTAACCATTTAGGATTTTGGAGGCTGAGTTTTCGGACAGCCTCTTCTCAATGCCATTTATCCAATCCCCAGAACTCTGTCATTCCGAAAATAATTCCCGTCCCACAGCTTCAGCCACAGGTCTTACCCTTCCCATGAGTTCCGCAAAATGTTCGAAATTTAAAGATTGATCACCGTCGCTTAAAGCAAGCTCCGGTTGAGGGTGAACTTCAATCATTAAGCCGTCAGCACCCGCGGCTATTCCAGCTAAAGCTACCGGGCTGACCAGTGACCATTTACCTGTACCGTGGCTGGGATCTAAAAAGACAGGGAGGTGCGTTAATTCCTTTAAGGCAGGAATTGCAGCGATATCTACTGTGTTGCGGGTATACGTCTCAAACGTCCTAATCCCTCGTTCACATAAAACCACCTGATCGTTCCCTTCTGCCATGATATACTCTGCAGCATAAATCCATTCTTCTAAGGTTGAAGCCAAACCACGTTTTAGTAAAACTGGATGCTTGGTTTTCCCGACTTCAGTTAGCAGGGTATAATTTTGCATATTGCGGGATCCAATCTGAAACATATCAGCGACTTCCCCAACCCGCTCGATGTCACGAGCATCCATAACCTCTGTAACTACCGGCAGTCCGGTTAGTGCCTTAATTTGGGATAACATTTCCAAGCCGCCTATCCCTTTACCACGAAAAGAATAGGGAGAAGTTCTTGGTTTATAGGCTCCGCCTCTAAGCATTGTGGCTCCAAGACGTTGCACTTCCAAGGCTGTACTCAATAACTGCTCATAACTTTCAATAGCACAAGGACCAGCAATAACGACCAACTGAGGGCCCCCGATGATAACATCTCCCACTCGAACCGTAGTGGTTTCTTGTTGTTCATTCTTCCGTCGAGCGATTAGATTCACCGCGCTCCCCTACTTCCTTATTAAAGTTACAGCTTAATTAATCCCTTGATTATCTAACTATCAATATCTACTACAAGATCTTTACGTAAATTTACCGCATTGCGCAAAAAAATATGCCGAATTTCCTTTTGGCTACAGTCAGTATTTGCATGTAAAAGTACCCGAATGCAATATGGAAGTGCATCAGGTACCGGAATTTCCGTCGAACATAGAAGCGGTACTAACTGCCAGCCTATTGCTCTTGCACTTGATGCCGGAAAATCAGCATTTAAATCCGGTGTAACCGTGAAAATCGCACTAACCAAGTCTTCTGTGCAAAGTGAATTTTCGTTGAGAATCATTGTTAGAAGTTCTTGGGTTGCTTCCCGTATCTCCTCTGGATCATTGCGATCAACGGTTGTCGCACCTCGTATTCCTCGCACCATCTTCTCCCCCTATTCCTTGGGAGCAACGCGATGTCCCAATCCTACTGCCACTTCATCTAAATGTAAGAGTCCTATTCCAAAAAATACTGCAACACTTAAATGATCATTCTGACGAGCAATTCCAATTTTCCCACCAATATTTAAGCCCATTGCTTTATTCATTATCTGACTTAAGGCTTCACGAGTTGCACCAGCTACTGCTCCTTCATCCCCATGTGTCTCTTGAATTGCCCCTTCGCGTTTAGCGGCTACTATAGCTCGTTCTACAATCTTACGAACCGAAGCGATGTACTCGCCACCATAATCGACAGCGGCTGTCTTAACACCATTTCTGAGATAGGACTCTTTTAAATGGACCTCTTCTTCTCTGCTTTCTGTCATAGCCATCTTTAACGCAGCAAGCGCAATTTTTTTGCTCTGTGTCATCTAAGCGTTCTTCCTCTCTTATCAGTACTTATTAAATATTAAACAGCAGTATAAATGGTAGAAAAAGACACCTTTCAGTGTCTTAGTTTTCTTATAAAACCATCCCACCATTCTTCACTTATGCAATTCTAATTTGCAAACTTTATTAAAGTTAACCTTTATACCGTCCTGCCATACTACCCTCCTTTTCTCATCTAATAAATGAGAATATAACAAAACAATAATTACCAATAATTATAGTACTACGAAGAGCGCTTTGCAACACTAGGGCTTCACAGTAAAGTTCATGATATTACCTTGTAATATCATGATCTGGTTATGACGGGGTTCAAGTAACCGAGCATCTTTTTTAATGACCTGAACTCTTATGGTCTGAGCAACCCCTATCCCATCCAACTGAATTTGCCCGGATTGAACCGCAATTTGTTGTTCTCCTTTTGCCAAATCAGCAATTACCGTACCATTTTGAACCACACGAATTGGAGCTGCTGGTGTAGCTTTTAAAGTTATCTGCCATGTCTTAGCCACTCCTTCACGCTCAGCATTGGCGAGTGCAGGCAGTTCCATAGGAGGAGCTTCCACCTTGGCCGCTACTGTCATATAAAAATCAAGTGGATCCCTTACCGCACTTAACTGCATTAATAAAAGTAAAACTGATGCCAAAACCATAACCCTGATAATCCGTCGTTCTCCTCGCTGAACTATGTTCCACAACCACTCTAATAAACTTCCTCTTCGACGCACGAACATCACCTCGAAAAGAGTCTATGCAGAAAGCGTATTAATCAGACCATTAACTGACAACATTCCCTGCTGCTTGACCAGCTCTGTACCCCATGGCAAAAGCAGCTTGAAGGTTATATCCACCTGTTATGCCGTCAACATCTACAACCTCACCAGCCCAATAAAGTCCTTCAACACATTTTGAGGCCATGGTTTTAGGATTTATTTCTTTGACACTAATTCCCCCTGCCGTTACAATCGCTGTCTCTATGGAGAGAGTGTCTGTGATGGTGAGGGGTAATCCTTGTAATAATTTAACCAAGGACTTGCGCTCTTCACGGCTGATTTGATGAACAACCCCTTCTGGATTTATCCCGCTGAGACGGATTAGAACTGGAATCAAGCTTTGGGGTAGAAGATCATCCAGGGCATTTTTAGACTGCTTATTACTATACTTTTGAAAATCCCGTTGAACTCGGAGATCTAACTGTTCTGCTGAAAGGGCTGGTTTAAGATTAATCCGAAGTTCGACTTGCTTTCCTTCACGAAGGGCATCCCCCGCTTGACGACTCAACGTCAAAATAATGGGACCGGATACTCCAAAGTGTGTAAACAGCATTTCCCCAAACTCAGCAATCTGCTTCTTGCCCCCAATCCATAATGATGCTTCAACATTTCTCAGGGCAAGTCCCTGAAGCTCTTTTACCCAGTCTTCAGCTGTCTTGAGAGGAACCAACGCAGGTCGAGGGGTAATCACACTGTGACCCAGTTTTCGAGCAAACCGGAATCCGTCCCCGTTTGACCCAGTCGCGGGATAGGAAGATCCGCCGGTACAAATGAGCACCCTAGGAGCCAGATACCTTTGTCCATTCCCTCGCACCCCTATTACCTGTCCATTCTCAACCAAAACTTCTTCCACTGCAATTCCCGATTTTATAGTGACTCCTTTATTCTTGAGAAACGTCACTAAGGCATCAACGATTTTTTCAGCATCATCGGAGACAGGAAAAACTCGTCCTCCTCGTTCAACTTTTGTCTCAACTCCATAACTGGCGAAAAATTCTCTCAAGGCCACATTATCAAAATCCCGCAAAATGCCGTGTAAAAAGCGTCCATTTCCAGGATAATGGCTAATAAAATCAGACACATTTTCAACATTAGTTATGTTACAGCGTCCCTTACCTGAAATTGCAATTTTCCGGCCTAAACGTTCCTTCTTTTCAAGTAAAAGAACCTTTGCACCTCCTCTTGCAGCTTGTCCGGCAGCCATCATGCCTGCAGCCCCGCCACCTACTACTATAACTTGATACTCGTTCATCTTAATTCCTTTCTTTCATTGACTCAGCTTCATATTAGCGGCTTAATTGAGTCAATAGTTATGTTATCGGCCTTCTAGTCCTTTACGGATTCAGGGTAGACATCCGTTAAGGATTAGCTTGTTTTTTGCCCCAGAAACTATTCTGTGCTAAGATTGAGAATAGCTTACATATAAAATTAGTTTGGGAGGAATGTTTAATGAGTCTTGACCAACGTTCTATCATTTTAGCACAAATTTCTGCTGCAGTTGCCTGTAATGCCCTGGCAGCACTCCGTCTAGCAATTACCGAGGGAACAAATGCAGGTTTATCTAAAGCAGAAATCCAAGAAATTATAAGCTTAGCTAAAGATATTCAACAACAACCTATTTCTCATGTAACCCATCTAACTGACCAAGTTTTGCGTGAACCCAAGAAAAAAGCACACGAACATAGCGCTCATTGCGGATGTGGCGGACACCATGCTTAACGTACAACTAGAGGGAGAAGAATCCTCTGTTGGCAGGATCACTGGTGGCACAGACTAAGCATAATTCTCCTTTATCAAAAATACGTTTTCCACATTGGTTACAATACTTGGGACAGCCTTCGTGGACTAATATTTTTCCAGTAATTAACCGATGAGATAAGGGCTTAAAACTAAATGTCAGAGCTTTTGACCGACAGGTTTCCACACAACGGTGACATTGAACGCACTTCTGGGGTTCAAAAATAAGCCGCATGGATGTGATCTGCTCCTCTTTTGTCTGATCTTCCTCACCAGTGTCTGAGTTCCTTTCTTCTCGCTTTTGCAAGGCTTCTTGGGGACAAATTGCCGCACAAACACCACAACTGGTACATGAATCAGCAACTACAGCTAAAGCATGAAAAGGGATCTTTTCCTCTGCCGAAGCCTCAAAGGCTTCGAGGAGCCACTGACGAGTTTTTGGAATTTGATAGGATTCATCCGCCGCCATGCTTGGCAACCATTCCTCGATTTTCTCCCGACTTTTTTGCCGCCAGCCCAATTTAGAATCCTTTTTAGTAACGATCCTGCGTCCGCTAACTTCAGTAAGCACTGGTTTCTCAGCAAGCCCTTGATCAGGTCGTACTTTAATATGGACAGCAGGATGATCCGGCCAGTCGGCATGAACCTGTTTAAAGATCTCAACACTGGATGCACATGCCTGTCGATCCTCACAGTCTGAGCAAACTCCCGTTATAATAGTTGCTGTTTTTTCCTTAGCCAGCAACATCAGAGTCATCCAACTGTCTCGATCCAGTATCCCTAAGCACGGAATCTCAAAACCCTGAGGGACCGCCCTTGGGCAGTTTAAAACGATTCTTTCTGACTCTGACAGATAATTATGGAGCTTGTCAATTGAATGATCTACAAAACCGCCACTCGGGCAAACAGCCATACAAACTCCGCATTCTGTGCATTGTTTAGTATCTAGCTCTCGATACTCTGAGATAGCTTGATGCGGACAACTCTCTATACATAATTTACACGAACGGGCATAAGGTCTTTTAGTATTTAGACAATTCCCATTGTGGTATATCATTTGACATATCATAGTTACATCCTCGCTAATAATTACTTCTTGTCCATGACTATTCGCTTTCCATCTCGGATTTCCTTCCTACATAGTATGATTACCTTCCGCTATCTCCCTCATTCTTAAGAGTTCACTTTCTTAGCCAAAAGAGGCAGGAAACACTTCAGCAGTGTTTCCGCCTCTTTTATTTACCCTCTAAGATTATAGCTTTGGCAAGTTGGTTCTCTACCCCAACTAAGTGATCTAGCATGAGTTTCTGAGCTTTCTCTGCATCGTGATTTTTAATGGCTTCGTAGATAAAAAGATGCTCTCTATAAAGTTTTTCAGGAGTATCTTTATGTTCATAAAGTTTACTGCGACTGCTTTTCAAAGTCTTTCTCATTGTATCCGAAAGAGTGTTCATTAGACGAAACAAGATCTTGTTATGCGTCGCTCTGGCAATTGCATAATGAAAATTATGATCCGCCTCTTCTCCTAAATGATACAATTCCAGATCTCTGCGCATGACTTCCAAGGCTTCAAACATTTCACAAATCTCATTTTCCTCTGCTCTCTCAGCCGCCAGTCCCGCAGCTTGTACCTCGAGAATTTTGCGTGCTTCGTAAAGTTCCAGATCAGTATCTTTCTCGATGAAGAGCATCCAGGCTAGGGGTGTAACTACTGATTCTATGTTAACCTGCCTGATGTAAGTCCCTTCACCAGAACGAACTTCAATTAATCCCATCATCTCAAGGGCACTGATGGCTTCCCGTATAGACGCACGACTTACCTGAAACCGTTCAACTAATTCCCGCTCAGAAGGCAACCGGTCGCCAGGTTTTAGCTGCCCTTGAGCAACTAGTTGACCGATCTGATCAACAATTTGCTCATATATTTTTCGGGTTCTAATGGGTTTTAGTATCACCCTATTCACTCCTCGCACACCAGTTGTATACCTATAACCGTTCTTAGTGTACCATAGCTAACCCCTATATGAAACATGGGAACACTTTATTATTATAAAGTGTTCCCATGTTTTACAACAATTAAGGTCGTGAGTATGCTCACTTTTAAAGAACTAATTTAGTTATTTTTACCAGCTCTGTAAGATTCAGCCAATATCTGGATTGTATGCAGGACCTCTTCTTCAATTCCTGCATTTTCCACCCCGCTTTTCAGCTGTAACCTGCAAGCCGGGCAACCAGTTGCGACTGTATCCGTGTGTGTCAATTCAATATCGGCTGTTTTCCGATCCGAAATCTGTACAGAAAGATCAGGGTGAACGAGACTAAAGGATCCAGCCATCCCGCAACAACGACCAGGCTCTTTCATTTCAATCAATGTTACCCCGGGAATACTCTTTAATATTTCTCGCGGTTCTTTATTAATCCCTTGACCACGATTTAAATGACAAGGATCATGATAAGTGACTTTCCGGTCCACTCGGCCTAACCCTTGTTTTTTGAAAGGGACTTTATGAATCAAAAATTCGGAAATATCATATGATTTGCCAGCCCACTTGTCGGCCAATGCTTTAAATTCCGGGTCATTCTCTAGCAATTCACCAAAAACATGCTTCCAAGCAGTCCCTCCAGAAGAACAGGCAACAACTAATGCGTCCGCACCCAACTTCTCAAATGCTCTTAAATTGCGTTTTGCCAAAGCACTGGCAGAGGCTACATCCCCATTAACTGAGGCAGGAATACCACAGCAACCCTGACCCTTTGGAATGACCACTTCAATGTCGTTTTCTTTGAGAACCTCAACAACTGCTTTTCCAATATCTGTATAGAAATAGTTTATCATACATCCTGTGAAGAAGGCCACTCTCATCTTTGGATTTTTGACCTTAACCACTTCCGGAAACTCAGAACGCAATGTTTTGCTGGCAAGCATAGGAAATACCTTGTCTGTTCCTATACCTATATCAAAACGCATGCGAGCAATACGATCACTTTTGTGGGGTACGTGCTTTAAGGCTACGCCCTGAAAAAGGCTTCCTGTCTTCATCCCAAAATCAAACATTCGTTGCATCTTGAGCGCAGTAAAGGCAATCTTTTTGACTGGGTGCAATCCTTTTTTGCGAACAGCTTCTGCCCTCGCAGCCAAGATTATCTTATCAAATCGAACTCCACAGGGACAGTTAGTGTTACAAGCCATACAGGTTGTACACAGGGAAAAGCGATCAGCCAGCCTCTCGGTCATTTCAATTTCTCCAGAAAGGAGGTATTCCACTAAACTTATCTTTCCCCTTGCAACTCCAACCTCTTGGCGTGTTTCCTTATAGATAGGACAAACCGCCATACAGTTTCCACATTTCATGCATTTATGGAGTTCTTCGGTAATCGAATCCAGCGAATTATATACGGACACGATTAGTCCCTCCTTACTATCTTCCCAGGGTTCAACAAATAGTTGGGATCCAGGGCTTCTTTTATTCGCCTTAATGCAGCGACACCAGCTTCTCCAAACTCCCAATCTAGATATTTCATTTTTGCAATCCCGATCCCGTGTTCACCTGAAAGAGTCCCTCCTAAAGATATGGCGGTCTGGAAGATTTCATCGACCGCTAAGTGAACCCGCTTCATTTCGTCCTGATCTCGTTCATCCGTCAAAATCGTAGGATGCAGGTTTCCGTCTCCAGCATGCCCAAATGTGGCAATATTGAGATTATGCTTATCGGCAATTCTACGAATTGCTTTAAGCATATCGGGAATTTTACTTCTGGGTACGGTTGCATCTTCAAGGACTGTTGTCGGTCTTTTTTGAGCAAGGGCGGGAAGTGCACTCCGGCGAGCTAACCACAAAAGATCGCGTTCTTTATCATCTTTAGCAATTTTAACTTCGACAGCCTGCTCGTCCTTTAAAATTTGCTCTACCAAAACAGCTTCCCTTTCGACCACTTCTTTATATCCGTCGACTTCAATCAAGAGGACAGCTTCAGCATCTAACGGAAGTCCAGCATGGACAAAATGTTCAACGGTTTGAATCGTTACATTATCCATAATTTCGAGGGTTGCTGGAATAATCTTATTACGGATTATCGAAGCAATAGCTTTTCCTGCCTTATCAACGTCATCAAAAACGGCTAAAATACTCTTGCGAGCCTCGGGAGATGGTATTAATTTCACGATAATTTCCGTAACAATTCCCAGCGTTCCTTCAGCTCCGGTAAAGAGGGCTACTAGATCGTATCCTGTAACATTCTTAACCGTTTTTCCGCCCCACCGAATGACCTCGCCATTGGCCAAAACTATTTGCAATCCCATAATATAATGCTTGGTTACCCCGTATTTTAGACCACGCAATCCACCCGAGCATTCCGAAAGAGAACCACCCATCGTTGCGGTCGTGACTGTTCCAGGATCCGGTGGATATAACAAACCGAGTTTTAGCACTTCATCATTAAGCGCCTGGATGATCACCCCCGGTTGAACGGTCGCCGTCAAGTTATCCTGGTCTATTTCTAAGATCTTATTGAGATTAAGCATAGAGAGAACAATACCACCCTTTGTGGGAATAGTTCCTCCACTAAGATTAGTACCAGAACCGCGTGGATAGATCGGAATATTGTGGCGTACAGCAATTTTTACGACCTCTGCCACTTGTTCAGTAGAAAGCGGTGAAACCACAACATCTGGCTTATGATGTTTCATCGCGGCGGTCGCATCATAAGCATAGGTCAGTAAGTCTTCCTGCTCAGTGAGAACGTTCTCCGCACCCAGCACTTGAATGAGTTCTTGTAAGACTTCACGAGCTAACATCCATCTACCCCCTATATTGTGAAAATTTTAATTTTGTCTGACTGTCAGACCATCTAACCATATATTAATGCAATTATCATTAAATTTCAATATGTAAATTAAATTCTCTTCAAATAATAAGGGGAAGGGCTTTAAAAACTGCCGCTTCCCCATAATAGAGCCAATTTTTCAGTTTAAGCTTCTTGTGTTCACTGGATAAATGTTTCGATCGTCGGTATCATACCCGGAACCACATATGCCTGCAGGTAGGTCATAATGCAAACAAGAAGTAAAAGAAAGAGTGAATGTTTAAGTGTAAAGCGGAAAAGGTCAGACTCTCTTCCAACTAAGCCAGTTGCTGCTGCCGCTACAGCAATGGATTGTGGAGAAATCATTTTTCCCACTACTCCACCAGAGCTGTTCGATGCTATGGTCAGAACAGGGTTGACACCGACTTGTTGGCCTGTAACATTTTGGAGTTGGCCAAATAAAGCGTTTGCCGAGGTGTCTGAACCGGTTAAGAAAACGCCCATCCAACCAAGTACAGGTGCGAAGAAAGGAAATAAATGACCAGTTTGGGCAAACAAAAGACCTAGTGTATATGAAAGTCCGGAATAGTTTGCAATATAGGCAAAACCCAGTACTGAAGCAATCGTAATAGTGGGATAGATGAGAGTTTTCAATGTAGCCCTTGCCACTTTGGCTCCTCTAGCAGGGCTAATTTGAAGAATAAACATGGTTATAATTGCTGTGATTAGGATTGCAGTCCCCGCAGCAGTAAAGAATTCCCACTTGTAATAAGCTGAATAAACTGTTGGTTTAGTAACAATTGGCATCGTTTTTACAACTAATCCATCCAACCCCGGCCAATGCGGAATGCTTATAAACCATTGAAGTTGCTTTGTAATGAAATCCTTAAAGCTAGATGTTCCCCAAATTCCCACTATAATAGTAAGTATTATAAATGGAGACCAAGCTTTAAGGATTTGACCACCGGAATATTTTTTATATTGTTCGATTTTTTCCCCCTTCTCATTCGGAAAGCGCCAAATATTTTTAGGTTTCCAGAATTTGAGTAAAATAGCAGTAGCGATGAGGGAAAATAGCGAGGATATAATATCCGGAAGCATAGGTCCGAGATAGTTTGATGACCACCACTGTGCAACGGCAAAGGTGGTTCCTGAAACAGCAATGGCAGGAAGAACCTCTTTAGCCCCTTTCCAGCCGGCCATGAGAATAATTAGATATAATGGAATGAACACCGAAAGGAAGGGAAGTTGACGTCCAACTGCTGCCGAGATAAGGTTGGCATCAACACCTGTTACTGCACCAGCGGCAATAATCGGAGCACCAATCCCTCCGAAGGCAACCGGGGCAGTGTTTGCAATCAAGCAAAGACCTGCCGCATAGAGAGGTTCAAAACCCAGCCCAATTAAGATCGCACCCGTAATTGCAACGGGAGTACCAAATCCAGCCGCCCCCTCTAAAAACGCACCGAACGAAAAGGCAATGAGAAGGGCCTGAAGACGACGGTCATTGGACAAAGAAGCAATTGAACTCTTAATTATATCAAATTGTCCAGCTTCAACGGTAAGGTTATATAGAAAAACAGCTGTTACAATAATCCAAGCGATAGGAAACAATCCATTCAGAATTCCAAGAGCACTTGCTGAAAGTGCAATACCTAATGGCATCTTGTAAACAAGCACAACTATAATAATAGTAAATAAAAGCGTTGATACCCCAGCGATATGGCCCTTCATACGTTTAATGGCTAAAGCCCATAATAAATAAAAAATCGGTAACGAAACCACAAGTGCAGTTAGTCCGACGCTACCTCCAAGTGCGGAATAGTTCTGTGTCCATTCCAAGTCAAATACCACCTTTCCTTATGTAGACTTTTATATTTATCCATTTTTCCCCGTTTGACTTCTCCTTTCCTAAATATTCATTCTTAGCGTGGCCTGACCATCTTGCCATTCTACCATCACACCATTGAATACTATAACTCTGCTTTCCTGATATTTCAAGTCCAATTCATTACTCCTTTAAAAATTGTTTACTATTTTCTCTTTAACTATGCATAGATGTCTCAAAATCAAAAGAGCAAGAAAAGCTCTCCCTAGCATTCCTTGCTCTTTGTTATGGTATTTGGTTTCAATAATAACCTGTCAGCGTAAATATTTTTGTTCAAGCAATCTTAATTCCTGCTGAAATGATTGACTAAGTCGAAAGAGTAAACGCTCCATATCTAATCTGTGAAGAGATATGTTTTCAGGGCTTAAAAATTCAATTTTGCGGAACTCTGGTTTAATCAAGAGAGGGAGCAAATCATCGATATTCTCAATACGCAAGGTTAGAATGATCGGAGCATAGGCAACCTCATGGTGTCGGCGTCCATTCTCTTCTGCTACTGTATAAACATCTAAACTTAGATCTACATCCTCGATAATGATTCCTTGAAGCGGCACATTGCGAAGTAAAGCAACTTGTTGCTCTCGCATTGTTTCAGCCATTATTTCCTTACTCTTCCCTCCAAAGAAAAAGCGTCCATTTTTTGATTCACCGCGAAAATCCACTCTAATCCGTACGCGAATGTGTTCTGTCAGGAGCTCATTCCCAATCCGAATCTTCATTACTGGTTCTCTCCGTTTCCCCATCTTACTACATTCTGTCTTTTTATTTCATCATAAATTAAATATTCTCCATAGATTTGATTTTCTCCTGCAAGCCTTGCTTTAGGGTTGGAATTTGTGGACATACTAAGAAAACTTCAACGGGTATATATGCGTTTAAAAGGAGGATAAATTACATGTTAAAAACAGCCGTTGCTATTTTCAAAGGCCCTCAACAAACCAAGGAGGCAATTGAAGAAATTCAAGGGGAATCCTTGGCAAATAGTAAAGTATCCGTGGTGGTTCTAAGTGAATACCTCCATCAAGGTCAATACCGTGAAGAAATTGCTAACGAATTAGCCTATTATCCGAGCGAACCCTTTTTCGACAAATATCATACCTGGCTAGTTCAAGCTCCACCGTTTCTCGTACCCAATTTAGGGGAAGTGGTTGTCGCCGGACCTCTAGCCAGTCAGCTCATGCATCAACCTCAAGGTCGCGGGCTTGCTGAGGTACTACTTAGCTATGGCCTTTCAGAAATTCGCGCACGCCATTATGAACATGAAGTGCGCACCGGGCATTGGTTTGTTCTAATCCAAACAGAGCACGAAAAAATTAATGCGGTTACTAATACCCTGCGCGGCTATGGCGGAAGAGATATTGAGAAGTGGAATAAGGAACTCGATCATCCTACTTACCCTAAATCATAATCCTGCTTTGGTCCGCAATTCCTGGATTTCCTCTTTGGTAAGAGCTCTGTAAGCACCGGGACGAAGAGTATTCCCTTGGCTAAGTGAACCGAAGCGGACCCGCTCAAGCTTAAGTACAGGATATCCGACAGCTGCAAACATCCGACGAACTTGGCGATTTCGTCCTTCATGAATTGTCACTTCCAAGATTTCTAAACGATCCGATTTAGACTTCTCGGTACTCTTTTTGAGAACACCGCACACAACACGCTCTACAATAGCTGGTGCGGTGTTCCCATCTTCCAGGAGTACACCTTGGCGCAAATTGTCAAGAGCGCTAATACCAACCGGACCTTGTACCCAGACACGGTAAGTCTTCTCGACTCCATATGAAGGATGCATCAAGCGATGGGCCAATTCCCCATCATTAGTAAGCAGTAATGCGCCCGAGGTGTCATAATCTAACCTTCCAACCGGGTAAACTCGTACTGGAACTTCCTTCATTAAATCAATAACAGTGGGTCGCCCTTGTGGGTCATTTACGCTGGTAATTACACTAACGGGTTTATTAAGAAGATAATAGTGCAGTTTTTCAGAGCGTTGGACTGGCTTTCCATCGACTTCAATATAGTCCTCCGTCCCCACTTTATGCCCTAAGGCAGGGATCTTTACTCCATTTACACTTACTCTACCTTCTAGAATAAGTTGCTCAGCATGTCTCCGTGAAGCCACCCCAGCTTGCGCTAACACTTTTTGCAAACGTTCTCTATTCTCTTTATCTTGAGCCATATTCTCCCCTTCCTAACTGTCCGTTGCTAGTATTTAGTTCCTTTGTGTCACTAGGGTTGTCTAAATTACTTAAATCATATACGCCGGGTCCAACCTCAGGATAACTATTCTGAACTTTTCCCCAAAATTGTTCGCTCTGTGTGCTATGAGGAAGATGAACAAGGTAATCCCCCTGTAACCTTTGAAGAACTTCGAAGGCAACTTCAGTATCGGCAGGGTCTAACCGAAATCCAACCCTCTGTGCATAATAAAACGTCATCGGCGGCGAATCGCTTAATACCAGGATGCTTGATGGTACAGTATGCTCTTTAATCCACTTAGCTTGACTGAGATATTCCTGATTCCATTGATACTTTGGAGCCAAGTCAGTATAGGAACCATTGTTGATTAACACCAGGAAGACAATACCAATCGCCGTTCCTGGCAGGGAGGGTATCCAGTCAAGGGCATAAGCACTTAATAAGGCGGCTAAAGGTAAAATAGGCACTAAGTAATAATCTAAAGGAATACTGGCACAAACTATTCCAATATATAAAACACTAATCCCACACCAAGCCAATAGGGCCAGACGCGCCTGAGAGCGAAAAAAGAGGATGCGGAGCATCCCAGCTCCGGATAGAAACAGGACTGTCTCAGTAAATCCATGTTCAATATTTTTTTTCAATATCTCCCAATCTAAGCTTGTTGCATTGACAACTTGTCCAGTCAATATTCCTGAAACAAATTGACTGGAAGATGCAACGTTAAAATGTACCCATAAATAATATACCAATGGCGGGATAAGCACAATCATGCTGTAACGGATAAGTTGCCCTATCCGGCGATCAGTATGCGGCCAAAAACCCAACAGAAGGGCAACGGGAAACAACATAAGCTGAGGAAGCTTAGCTAGTATTGCCCCAGCCATCACCAAACCTGCTTGCCAAATCCCGCTCTCCTTTTGAGCAGTCCTCCATCTCCAGATCATTGCTAATGCCCAAATGCTCCAGGCTTGGGCCATAGGTTCGGGCATAACAACTCGTCCATAGTAGATTGACAAAGGGATTAAGGAATATATCGCGGCCGCAAAAAGTCCAACCCTATCGGAGAATATATTTCGCCCCAAATTATAAATTCCTGCCACTGTAACCAAGGATAAGGCGACCGACCACAAACGTCCCCAAAGATCCGCCCAACCGAAGATACTCCAACTCCAAGCCAAAAGATAAGGCAAAAAGGGAAATTCCAACTCAACACTTTGGGGTATCACCCCGTCGTAATTAAGTTGGGGTATGAAAACATTTGGAAAATCCATTAAATGACCCATCATATGGGTTGCCATACTTGCCGTATCTGCCTGCCTCCAGGCCTGATCATCTAAAAGCGGATTCGTAATTCCACGTAAACGGAGCACTAAGGCAATAAGCAGAATCATTGCCAAGAGTATACGGTTTATTCCTCGGCCCATTTCACGGTACTCCACTTGTTGCGTTTCAACTGATATATGAGTTGTAAATATCCCCAAATGGTTGCTCCAATTCTCATTTTACTGGCACCCTTTTTTAGTTCATAGTGAAGTTTTAAGGGAACTTCGGTGACACGCTCTGCGAAAGGGGCAACTTTTAGCAATAGTTCAACCATCCCAGAAAAATTCCGACTCTTAATGATATTCGGTCCGTATTGTCGGGTTCCCTCGGCCAGCAATCTGAGTCGATATGCTCGATATCCACATGAATAATCCCGAACTCCCTTGATTGGTGCAAAAAACCGCATGACTCTTCCGGCTCCCCAAGACAGTCCTCTGCGCCCAAACGAAAGTCCGTGCTGCTCTCCGCCTTGAACATATCGTGAAGCAATCACTAGATCTGCACCTGAACAAATCTCATCATACAATACGGGAATACAGTCTGCAGGTTGAGTATTATCTGCATCCATGGTGATAACAATATCAGGAGAATCTTGTTTTTCAGCGGGGAGCTTGTCCGGTGAATTGACTTGATAATTATGATTTAAAACGTATTGGAAACCACTGTTTATGGCTGCCCCTAACCCTTGGTTTTGCTCATGATTAACTCCGTGCACGTTGTCATGTGTTTGGGCGTAATTCTGAATAACATCGAAAGTACTATCAGTACTTCCATCATTGACAACAACGATTTGGTGAGGAATAGCCGCACAATTGTGATCTATATCTGCCAGTAATTCCGGAAGTGCTTGGTCCTCATTATACGCGGGTAAAACAATATATAGCATACTTAACAATGCCCCCTTTCGGTTCATTGTTAGTATGCACAAAGTAGGGGTCAATAAAACACTTTAGTCACTATCCAGACCGAGATGATCAATCCAATGATATCCGCCAGTAATCCTAATTTAAGTGCATAACGATACTTTTTGATTCCTACCGAGCCAAAATAGACTGTTAGCACAAAGAATGTGGTATCTGTACTCCCTTGTAAAGTTGACGCTAAACGCCCGATGTAGGAATCCGGTCCATATTCATTAATTAGTTGTGTTGCTACTCCTAAGGCTCCCGATCCACTTAGAGGACGCATAATTGCTAAAGGAATGATGGCAGCGAAATCAGCCTCCAGTCCTAAAAGGGCAAAAAGCGGTTGCAGCCAATGCGACAGTATATTTAAAGCACCGGAGTCTACAAACACTCTAATTGAGACAAGCATCCCAATTAAGAACGGAAGTATCCGCACACCTGTCTTAAAACCCTCTTCAGCTCCCTCTACAAACGACTCATAGACAGGAACCTTACGCAGATAGGCTGTCACCGGAATAAGTAATAAGAGAAGGGGAATTGCCCAGCGGGATATTTCTGCAATTACGTTCATGTCTTCCTCCTGTGACGTATAAAGTAATCCACTAAAATCGCCATGAACATAGCACATCCGGTTGCGACTATAGTCGTCCCAATAATTTCAGTAGGATTGGCTGAATTTGCTTTTAATCGCACTCCAATAATCGTAGCCGGGATTAGGGTAATACAAGAAGTATTTAACGCTAAAAATGTAATCATGGCAGGGCTTGCCACATCAGGTGTAGGATTTTCCTTTTGGAGTTCTTGCATGGCCTTAAGTCCAAAGGGTGTTGCTGCATTACCTAACCCCAATATATTAGCGCTTAAATTCATAATAATAGCACCCAAGGCAGGACTATCAGGTCTAAGCGATGGAAACAGTCGCCGAATTGCTGGCCCAAAAATACGCGCAATCCCCTTAACTAGACCAGCTTCCTCTGCCAAACGCATAAGACCCAACCATAAACTCATCACGCCAATTAGTTCTATTGCAACCTCCACTCCGAGTTCTGCAGCCTTCATCGCAGATATTGTAACATTTTCAATGTGACCATTAAACGCAGAGACGATTATTCCGATCGCCAACATTAAAAGCCAGATGAGATTAACCATTTCCCACCCCCTGCCTAAAATGTATGAAAGGGACAAACAAAAAAGAACGAGATATCCCGTTCTTTCTGCTTGATCCATATTCTCAGATTGCGACCTGTCTAGTCTCGGGCAATAATGATCTCGTCTGTAGTTCTCTTTTTCTTTTGAAACATACCTGTAATTCGCTCTAATAGATCTGGAACAGTATCAATCAAACGGTCAACTACCACATTACTATCGACAGGAAGAAGTCGAATGTTTCCGTTGCCGACAACCAAAAAGCCTACTGGCTGCACTGATACTCCTGCTCCGGCACCACCGCCAAACGGCAGAGCTGGACCTTGACCCGGTGTGCCTCCTCCAGAATTTCCTCCCTCTTTGTCATCAGGTGGAGCAAATTCGCTGCCGCCTGCTGCAAAACCGCATGAAACCTTGGAAATTGGAATAATCACCGAACCGTCCGGGCTCTCAACCGGGTCGCCAACTATGGTATTAACGTCGACTATTTGTTGGATACTCTCCATCGCTGTTTTCATTAATGATTCAATCGGATGATTCCCCATGCATTGTCTTCCCCCTTATACCCCGCTTAAACGTTCGTAATAATCTCAGTCCTACGAAAATAATATGGCCTATTCTTAGATGGAATATGCATTGAATATCACAAAAGAAACCCTCTTTTTTAAACTGGGGAATTACTACTATTGCTGGAGATTGCACTTCCATCGTCACCTGTCTGTAAAGGTACGAGAAAGCAAACCCAAACATCGTCCAAAAAGATCCTGCTGCGATAGCTGTATGACATGCATCTTTGTACCCAATTTCAACTCGCCAATTGATCGACTTACAATGAATCCCTCGATAAAACTGTCTCTTAATGCGATTTATGTGCTTCAACAGCATGGGAATGTTCTGCCACAGCCGGCTTAAAAAGCCGCGCCGTATATAGCGAATACGTGCAGTAGTCTTAGTCTTACGAGTTCCTCCTTTTGATTGTGCAACCTGTTCAAATTCAACCTGTGGTCCTTTTTCCCACTCTAATTGAAGGGTTGGAATCTGATAGTTTGCCCGCCATAATCCTTTAAAAGCACGAAAATCAATATCAATATGATCTTCTTCTTCGATACGACGGTATCGAAAATCTACTTGTACTTTTAAAACAAAGCTGATTAGCAGTAAGATAACCATAGCGAGCAATAACGCTAAAACTCGCACCTAAACCCCTCCGTACTCCATTCATCATCCTAGAAACTGAGCTAAAGAACTTGGCCATAGCCAAGACTTTAGTCGGCGGCGATCGCCTCATTTGCACTGATATGCGCTGGCCATGACTCGAACAGAACAGGACGTTCGAGACTAGAGCGCCGCCATGAATGGCAAGGCTCCGTGATGACCGAGTGCCCCTTCAGCCATGACACAAACATGGAAGTTCGAGTTAGTGCACCGCCATGGAAGACAAGGTGCCGTGATGGCGAGAAGGGACACTCAGAAAGTATGTAACCGAAGCATACTTTCTGTCTAGTGCTAAAAAGATAAGATTCCCCAGTTAATGCAAAATTATGCAATAAGCAAGAAATCTTTCTTTCTCGCTATTCACGAGAGGGAATTATCCCCTAAATATTACCCGTATTTTAACTCAAACCTACAGAAACTAAACTGTTGAGTGCAATATAGCAATGATATTCCACTTCATTTGCAGTTATCCTTCTAAAGCTATACTATCAGTCATCAACTAATTGAACATCTTCTGCCTCCCCTTGTTAAATTTTGTGTTTAAACAAATTTGACAATTTATGCACCAATCAATGCATTAACCCAATAATATGTACTAAGGGGGGATACTGTATGTCCGTTCAAATAAAATCTCAAGGCGAAATGTCAATCAGCAAAAATGTTGACAAGATCGGCTTTTCAACTCAGGAAACAGATAACTCTGAATTGGATAAAGCAATTGAAATCGCAGGTTATTCCTATGATTCAATTCAGGATATTTTCTATTCCATCATGAATCCTTGGCAAAGAAGTATTGGCTACTGCCGACTTTTTGATGAAGCGGCAGCGCCACTGGGAATGATCATCGACTGTGAACCTATTCATTTCGAATACAATGAAAAAAAATGGATGATTGGATTTTGGAAAGGTCAGTATGACTTAGTCACCGGGGGGGAAATAGGAGTTTATACCGGAGCACTGGATTTAAAGATACCTGGCTTCTTTACAGGTACCTTTTATAATTGTGCAAGCGATGCCGACCTGTTGCAGATGTCCTTTATCTTAAGGAAGAATGGAAATGTACTATTCACGCGGGAAGGAGAACATTGGTGGTTAACCGGTTTTAAGCTGGGCGAATTCTCCGAACCCTCAGAGTTGACAATGGATATCAACATCACCTTGAAAAACAAGCTTATGCGTGATGCCTTTATCGGCGGTCTGCGAAAAACGGGATATTCAGCTAATGAATTTTCAATTGATGGAAACTCAGTAAGTTTTAGATTTGCTACTCCGCATTCAACGCAACCTATTACTCGCACCAACTCAACTGACAGAATTATACAAAGGAAAAACGAACTGCTTTGCGAAAAATATCAAGAGATTACGAAAGAGTTTGACAGTCTCCAGGATAAAGTAAAAGCTATTGAAGAACAAGCCCCTGAACTATATCAAAAAATTCTTAAGATAGGGAAATCAAAACCATTACTCGAAGTCTATGAAACAGTTTTAGTTGTTATTATACTTGCAGTCGGAACCTATCTGGCATCTCGAATAATCCTCGATGAAGGTAATTGATTCTTTTTACAGTGTCATTGGCAATAGCTATGATAAATAAAAGCAATCTCCAATTAAATGAAGATTGCTTTTATTATGTTTATCGGCTACTCTAGAGTGCTGGCCACCTCATCATCACTAAACGATCCTGCTTCTAAGTCTGGCATATCCTCAAGGGAACGCAAGCCAAAATGAAGTAAAAACTGCTCTGTCGTGGCATAAAGAATGGGTCGCCCCGGTCCATCCTTGCGACCTACATCTTTCACCAGACCTTTCTCAACTAGAGTTGCTAGGGCGCGATCAGATTGAACTCCTCTTATGAAGTCCACCTCTCCTCTCGTCACCGGTTGCTTGTAAGCAATGATAGAGAGCACTTCAAGCGCTGCATTGGAGAGAGCTTGTGCAGGTTGTTTATACAAAATTTCTATATAGCGCGCTACCTTGGGCTTCGTACCTAGTTTAAAGCCGCCATTAATCTCTAAAATGGTTAATCCGCAGGAGTCTACAGCGTACCGAGTACGAAGCTCATAAAGAAGCTCTTTGATCATCGCTAAGTCTAACTCCAGAATCTCCCCGAGCAATTCTGGTGTCAGCGGATCCTTGGCAACAAATAAAAGAGCTTCTAAGGCAGCCGTTTCCGGTTCCCTAAATAGCAATTCTATCTACTCCTCTTCCGTGAATTCCCAGGCTTTTTCAGTTGGATATAACATAATCTCGCTAAGCAGTGTTACTTGCTCAGCGCGCACCTTTCCAGATTTCAAAAGTTCTAACAACGCCAAGAAAGATACAATCATTTCCATACGCGTTCCTATTCTCATGAGCTGGTTAAAACGAAGCCCCTTCGGATGAAGCAAAACACGACGCAAAACATCTGCAAGCATAATGTCAATCGCAATTTCGTCCGGTTCAACGTATCTAATTTCTTCCCCTTTTTCGGCACGTTCAATTACTCTGCAAAACGCTTGCCATAAATCATCAAAATCTATGCCCTTAAGAGGATCTTCCGGTTTGACATTGGTCAATAACCCCTCGACATTGATTTCGCGATAATAGGATCGTCCTGATGAGGTTTCCAAGTTCTCAAGTACTTTAGCCGCTTGTTTAAAGGCCCTGTAGGCCAGTAAGCGTTCAACCAGTTCCTGTCGTAAATCTTCCTCTTCGACCGGATTTTGCTCACTTTTTGGGGGTTTTGGCAAAAGCTCGCGTGATTTAATATAGAGTAACTGAGCTGCAAGCACCAGAAATTCTGTGGTAACTTCCATGTCCATAGATTCCATTTGGCGTACAGCTTCCACAAATTGGTCAGCAACTCGTGCAATCGGGATATCATAGATATCCACTTTTTCTTGTTGAATAAGAGTTAACAACAAATCAAGCGGGCCCTGGTAGGCAGGAAGTTCGACCTGATGACCAGTGTTTTCACGTTCCATTACAGCCCCATGACGCAACGAACTTCTTTCATTGTCTCTGAGGTGGTTACCCGCGCACGCTGGGCACCTTCTTCTAAGACCTTTTCCACTCGACCGGGCTCTTCCCAATAAGCACGCCTTTCTCTAAAAGGACTTATTAACTTCTCTAAATTCTCTGCCAGATGCCGTTTACACGCCACACAGCCCACTTTTCCTGCGCGACATTTTTCTTCTACCTCGGCAACTTCCGGAGTGTAGATTTTATGGAATTTATCCACGACACAAACTTCAGGGTGACCCGGATCATCTTTTCGCAGCCGAGCTGGATCTGTTACCATTTGTTGCACTCTCGTCTTAATCTCCTCAGAAGAAGCCGTAAGGGATATGGCATTATGATAACTCTTACTCATCTTCCGCCCGTCAACCCCAGGCAAGAGAGGTACTTTGCCCACAAGATCTTTAGGTTCGGGAAACACTGGTCCATAAAGATGATTAAACCGTCGAGCAATCTCCCGGCAAAGCTCGACATGCGGAATTTGATCTTCTCCGACCGGCACCACATTTGCTTTATAAACCAAAATATCTGCGGCCATTAAGAGAGGATACCCTAAGAATCCGTAAGTTCCAAGATCTTTTCCCTGTTGGCTTAATTGTTGAATTTGATCCTTGTAGGTTGGTACCCGTTCCAGCCATGATAAGGGGGTAAACATAGAAAATAGCAAATGAAGCTCAGCGTGTTCTTTAACTGCAGACTGTAAAAAGATAGCACTCTTTTGAGGGTCAATTCCCACACTAAGCCAATCTAAAGCTATCTCCCTCCTTAAGCTGGAAAAGTCTAATCTGTCTTCATACCCTGTTGTCAAGGCATGCAAATCTACGATCGAAAAATAGCTTTCATAATCCTCCTGTAATGTCACCCAGTTCTGAATCACACTCAGGTGCCCAATATGTAATGCCCCTGTCGGACGCATTCCACTAAATATTCTTCCCTTCATATTTACACCCCTTTTGTAAATCTCTGGTCACTCTTGACCAACAACCTCTGATTCTGTCTATTACCTTCACCCTAGAAATGGTGTTAATAGTAATGTAATGATTTTCTGATAAACCAGCAATATTCCAAATACCGCAGGAGAAAGTACTTTTCCGAGAATATCTGTGAAGAGAAGTACGATTAGAATAATCATCCCATACTGTTCAACCATGTTCAACTGGGGAGCAAACCGTTCAGGCAACAGCCCACTAAGTACGCCAAAACCATCGAGAGGAGGAATCGGCAGAAGATTAAAAACTCCTAAACCAAGATTCATATAGACGATAGACTCGAAAACAAGATAGATAATATCATACCACTCTGAACCTTGAATCCAAAGCATGGTCACAAACCATAACAGCATTACCACAAAGGCCACGATCAAATTCATAACCGAACCTGCCAACGATACCATAATTTGCCCGCGCCTCTTGTCCCCTCGGTAATAATGAGGATTAGTCATAACGGGCTTTGCCCAACCAAATCGATATAAGAGCGCCATAAGGGTTCCAAAAAGATCTAAGTGCACGAAAGGGTTTAAGGTTAAACGCCCCTGACTTCGCGGTGTCGGGTCCCCTAAACGGTCAGCCACCCAAGCATGAGCAAACTCATGAAAGGCAAACCCTATCATCAAAGCAGGAATATTCGCGATAATAGTGACTAAATTGAAATCGAACAAATTCATACCTCCTTCTAACGCTGGGTATTAACCCACTGACGAGCCATTCCCTGCTCTTCTTCTGAGGTGCTAATTCTGCCCTCGAGCCAAGCCATTCGTACTCGATCTAGAATTTCCCCGATTTCTGGACCTTGCTTCAAACCCATCTGTAAGAGAGCCTTTCCATCAAGGGACATGTTAATTCTTTGACCAGCCTCAAGACATTCCAGTATTCGCACTTTAAATCGTTCATCCCGCGCTAAAACAATCACAACTTCCTTGGGGGCCTTGTTTAACAAACGGTCCATTTCGCTTATAGTTAACCGCTCCATTAATGATTCACGCAATTGTACATAGGCAATTGTTTCATCCCGAAGGGATCTATTTAAAATTACTCGTTCAAGCAAGGTGCCAATTTCGGCAGATTCCATTTGGGATACAGAGACTAGCCAACGCATGTTAATTGACCAATCCTTGCTGTTCTCCGCATCATCTAAGTTGAAATTCCAAGCAAGCTCCTTGCCAAACCACGCTTTAAACAAGCCGCTCTCCACTAAGATCTGACCCATCGCCAGATAGTTAACCTCTCTAAAGATGAGTAGTACCTCTTCCGTAAAACGTTCCACACTGAGTTTAGAAAGGACACCTGTCTCTATCGCAGTATGTAACGCATCTAGAGTTTCTTTAGCAAAATCAAAATGATAGCGTTCAGCAAAACGTATTGCTCGAAGCATTCGAGTAGGGTCATCTATAAAACTGATATTATGCAGGAAGCGAATTTTCCTTTGTTGCAAATCTTGCTTACCGCCATAATAATCAACAAGTTCTCCGAAGCGCTCAGTATTCAGACAAATCGCCATCGAATTAATCGTAAAATCCCGTCGAAACAGATCATCCCGCAAACAAGATTCTTCCACTTGAGGAAGTGCTCCCGGAAAAGAATAATGTTCCCATCTCGTACTGGCTATGTCAAGATGACTTCCGTCAGGAAAAATAATCTGAGCAGTTCCAAACTTAATATGCTGCGTCAGCTTTCCATCCGGGATACGCCGCATCAGTGCCTGGGCAAATTGACCGCCGCTGCCTTCAACTACAAAATCTAAATCTTGGGTAGGTACGGAGAGCAATAAATCTCTGACAAATCCTCCCACGATATAAACTGAACACTCTTCTTCCTCGGCAGTTTCGCTCACCGCTTCAAGGAGATTTTGAACTTCCTTAGGCAGGCGTTCTATCAAATCCAAGATATCCTGACGCATGGCAATACTGCGTTCTCGTGCGAGCTGCGTTTCGATAGGAACTGATCCGCCGTGAACCAGACGTAAAACGTCTGACCTGGAAACGATGCCAACGAGATTTCCATCTTCCACAACAGGCAGACGTCCGATATCGTGTTGGACCATCAGGCGCTGCACTTCATCCCAAGGCACATCAGCCTCTACTGTAGCCACCTTTGTGGTCATAAAACCTTTTACCGGTGCATGTTGCAGGCCATGTTTAATTGCTTTATCGACATCACGTCGGGAAATAATCCCTACTAAATTCTTATCTTCTGTGACAGGTACTCCTGTGTGCCCATAACGCAATAAAATTTGTTCCACTTCACCCAGCCGTGTCTCTGGAGAGACAGTTTTAACCGGGAAGCTCATGATATCTCTAACAAGATGAGGACGTTTAGCGCGACTCTGAATAGCCGAACGCAATTGCTTCAATATGTCGGGGAGTTCAGCATCCTTGATGGTTGCAGAAGCAGCTCTTTCATGTCCTGCACCGCCAAATAACTGAACTAATCCATTGACAGGTAAACCTCTGCCCCTGGAACGGCCTACTATGTACACCCGGTTCTCCATCTTAACCAACAAAAACCAAGTTTCGGCACCTTCAAGTTCACCCACTCGGTGAGCTAATAAGGCAAGACCGCCTACATAGTCCTTAATCTCAGCATACGAGATATATACGGCTAATCCATCAAAAAACTCTGTTTGTCCTTGATCTAACAATTGTTGTAAGAGTTCTTTCTGCTCCTCAGCAAGCGGTCGACGCAAATTTTTAGCAATTACTCCCAAGTTTGCCCCTTGCTCTAATAAATAAGCCACAGCGTGAACATCACGAACTGTGGTATTATCAAACAATAAGCTCCCGGTATCATCATAGATTCCTATGGCAATTAACGTTGCTTCAAAACTGCTTAAGGGCAATCCAAGTCCAGCTAGTTTTTCAACTAAAAGAGTAGCACACGCCCCGACAGGCTCGATAACCATACCCTGTTTGAGCTCACCCGCATAGGGATGGTGATCATAGATCTCCACCTCAATTCCAGGTAGTCTAGCCACTTTTTCCCCTAAAAATCCTACTCGATGAAGTTCATGGGTATCTACTAAGATAACCCGAGAAACCTCTTCCAGATTAATATCCTGAGCTTTACGAAACCTCAATTGATCTCTTGATAACGCCAAAAAGTCTTGAACAAAGACGTTCGGTTTCCCGTCCATGACCAAAACACTGTTTGGATAAATTTTCTGGGCAGCCACCATAGATGCTAAGGCATCAAAATCGATTTGGCGATGAGCCAAAATGATATCCATTCTACATCCTCAATCTCCTATCCTTATGACTATCTTTAAATTATACCATCTTTAGTCTATTCACAGCAACTTGTTGGTTACAGTCAGAACTAAGTTAAGCAAGCTTGCAGATATTGATTTTAATAAGAAAACTTGGCTAACGCCAAGCCTTCAGACAATAGCGACTATTCAATTCTGATAAGCCACTAAAGTATACTGTTTGATGGCCGCTCCAATCGCAGGGTTCCAGCCGCGGTGGAAATTTCTAAGTCAATTTTGCTCTTAGCTTCTGCATAGTTCGGACTAACCCAGTCTTTGTTCTCTAACAGTAATCCCGTGCCCATGAAATTCGTACTAGTGGCCACTCCGTTTAAACGAATCTTTAAGCCGGTTTCTTCGGGGACAACCAAAGTAAGTTTAGAGGCTCCACTCTCAATTTCCCCGTCGGTCGCACTTCCCAAGTCACCAAATTGAAGTTTCAATTCGCTGGCTCCAGTACTAATTTTAAATTTATCCACGAAGAGTTGGCTTAAATCAATGTCTCCGTTGATTGCTCCGGCTTCTATATCAAAATCATAGTGTACTTTCGGTGAAAGATTTAGCGAGATATCTTTAAAGTTGCCTGGCCCTGTTCTTGGCGTTGATGAGGAAAGCTTAGCAATTATGGTATCTCCTGATTGCTCAATGACTATGGGCGATCCGTTTACTGTCGGGTCTGAACCTCTGCGTTCCCACCTGTAATTCCCCGTCATAAGTTGCCCTTGGCTTTGGTTGTTCTCTAGTGCCTTTACCTTAAATTGCGCTCCCCCTAATTCAAGATTTAACTGTGCTTTTTTGACCTCTGAAGGTAATGGAACGTCTATTGTTCCGGATCCTCCTATCCTGGCAGGTACCTCAATTGCTTCAGTTCCTCTTAAATTACCATGAAAATTATTTGACATTCTCCAAGGTACGGGCTTATCCCCCACAACTAGTGAATACCCGACCATACTCAAGAGAAAGATTAACAAAATCGCACTGAGGGGAATCCTCCGGTTAAGCAACAACCCAATTCCGGCCAAAATAAGAATTAAAGGCCATAAATCAAGGACGTGCGCCCATAAATTCCAAGATAAGAACCCATAATTGAGCAGGAAGAAGATAATTCCCATTGTAATTAGAAGCAGTCCTCGACTTACGCTATCAAAGACTCTTTTCATTTTCTTCCCCCCCGCACAATAATAGCGAGCCCAATAAAGATAAGAAATACTGGCCACATTTTACTCATATCGAACCAGTATGGAAACCAGCGTTCAAGTAAAAATACCAGTCCTAAAACAACCAAAACACCACCTGCAATTTTAGTGCGATTTTCGTGATTCTGGTGATTTTCTGGTTTCCCAAATTCCTTAGTCCCCTCGTCTAAATCATCGACCAATTCCTTAACGCCATCCCCAACATCATGTTTATAATTCCCTGGGTATCCACCATGCTCTGTCGGATTAACTGGAATAATCACCCAGGCTACTAAATACGCCAGAAAACCAACTCCCCCCGCAAACAAAGCAATTAAAGCAATGAGCCGCACTAAGGTGACATCGACTCTAAAATAGTCTGCAAGTCCCCCACAAACCCCTCCAATCATCTTATCTCTTACCGATCGATAAACTCTTTCAGGCATTTTTTATTTCCTCCTATTTATCACTAAATTTCTCTACACTCTTATTACGTTTGAAGGGAAGGAAATGTTTCACCCAAAAATAAAAAAAAGAAGCATCAGCCTATGATGCTTCTTTTATCATTCTAAATCTTTGTCAGATTAGATGTTCTCATTAATCTCTTCCGTTGCTTTTTCAATCTCCTCAGGAGACATTCCACTTTTACCTAAATTGAATTTGATCGCATCAGCCCAAAATGCACATTTTGCACTCATCTTTTTGAATGCCTTAGCGTTAACTTTACTCTCTTTTGCCCTGGCATCCGCATTAGATTGTACAATTGAACAAATATAAAGAGCCTTTACACGATCATCATTATTAAGGTCATTGAATTTCAGATTTAGTTCCTCAATTAGGGTACGATAATATTCGGAAAACTCATCAAAAGGGATTTCCGTTTCCATGTGCAAGTATTCTTTCAACTTCTCAAGCAACTTATCCAATGTTCACCCTCCAAAAATTTAGCCTACTAAATTAATCTTATATAGTATATAACCGTTTAAGTTAAATGACAAGGGTTACACTTATTGAGCTAACAAACTAAGTCTACTCCTCAAGTCTACTGAAAAAATACAGATGTGGTTTTCCCCTCTTCTATAAGCCGTTTAACCACGGAATGTGACTTCAGGGGATCAACTCTCCAATAACTAATATCATTTTCGATAAGAAAATTACCCGGTAAAGTCTGGGATATAATCTCAGGGTTTTTAAAGCGATTCATAATATTTGCCAGTGACCATAATTCACTTACCGAAAGATCTGTTTCCATCGATTTATTCAGCTGAGAAATAAGCCCAGGCAATTTTGGTAAGGTCTTAACTTGCAACAGCTCCTTTTGCATAGCTTTAAGAACTGCTTGTTGCCGGGATGTCCTTGATATATCTGCCAAAGCATCTTGACGAAACCTGGCATATTGCAAAGCCTGTGTCCCATTTAAGCGTTGCGTTCCTTTTTTTAGGTTGATAATTCCATCTTCCGCGTCCCCGGTAACGTAATACATATCTTTTTCAATTGTTAGGGTTACTCCCCCTAATGTATCGATCATTGTTTTAAACCCTTTAAAATTCGTCAGCACATAGCCGTCTATAGGCTGGCCTGTTAGTTCTTCAACTAAGGCCTTAGTAGTTTTAAGTCCCTTTCCCAGGCGCGCTGCAGCATTGATTTTTTCCTTTCCATAGCCGGGAATATTAACTTGTGTGTCCCTTGGGATAGAAATGAGAGAGACTTGGCCGTTTACAGTATTGATATTGGCTACTAATAGAGTATCCGTGTTACTAAAGGATTTTTCACCCGGTCTTTGGTCCACGCCAACTAAAAGCACTGTGAAGTGCTTCTTATTAATAGTGGAGACAGTCTCTTCATCATTAAAATCATTTGAACCATTTACTGTCTGAGCTTGATCAGAATTATTGAAGTCAAAGTCATTTGTATCATTTGCATTGCCGATATTTTCGGTCCCTTGCTTATTCTCAGTCTCCATGGTTTCCGTAACGATTTGATCCTCGCTTTGTGAGATACCGTTTTCTTGGCTGGATTCTGTCTCCATCTTCGCAAGAGTAATGGGGATATTTTCATTTCCAGTAATAAACTGATTCACTAAGAGATCACCTATAACGAGACTAATACCTAGAAATAACCCGAGAAGCATAGGTTTTTTATAGGCCCTAATGACCCGGAAAAGCGTTTTGATATGATTCTTTTTTTCCTGCATCAGAGTCCACTCCATTCTAAAACTCTTTTCCTTAGCATCAAACAATCCCCTCTGAAATATTCTCGATAAAACATAAAAAGACAAAAAAAGCGCCTCACAATTAGGCCCAATTTTTGCCTGCAACTTATTGATTACATCCTTCTAAAAATGTAGCATCATGAAAAAATATACATATAATACCAATACAAAACCTCTTCTGGACATAAAACCTTTAATCCCAATCGCCTTAGAATTAACCTGATGTTTTAACGAAAGGGGGAGACAGCATTGAATCATGGATATTCTCATCGTCTCTATACACCTGTAATGAGAAATCCTTGCCTCTTCCATCAAAATACCATTCGTCCTACCCCCACCTATTATCCCGCTCAACGCCCCGCTTCATCAGTGCTCAATGCATATCCTCCCACTCCTGCCCTCTATACACGTCAATCCTCGTATATCGGTCAATCCCCTATGCCCTATTTACCAAATTCCTATTCTAATTATCCTAATTTACAGCGATCCCCTGTCCCTTCGTTGATTCCTTTCTCTTCATATTCTATGCCTGCCTTTTCTTATGCACCAACAGCCTCTTCTAAAGGTCTAACCATCATTCTTATCGCTACTCTTGTATTGGTGGCTCTCGACCTTGTAATTGTTCGTCCACAAAAATCCAGGGCAACAGTTCAAAGTTCGGATACGGAATTTCGCCCTTAGCATATAGCCCTCGCTGATATATGAAAACTTGACTTGGTGCTATAAGTTCTACATTCTGACTCATAAAAAAGGACGTATTACGCATTATCAACGCGCATACGTCCTTTAAGCTGTAAAGATTATCGACAGGCCATTTTTACATGCTTCAACCGTTCTGGCAAAACATCATTCCTCAACAAATCCGAGTGGGTTTCACGTTTTACAATTACATCTGCCTGACCATCCTTCACTAAAACCACCCCAGGCCGTGTAAGCCGATTGTAATTGGAAGACATGGAATAATTATAAGCACCCGTAGATGTAACCGCCAATAGGTCACCTGAGTTCACTTTAGGCAAATCAATATCCCAAATCAGCATATCGCCAGACTCACAGCATTTTCCTGTAATAGACACAGACTCAGTTGCTTCTTCATTGGAACGATTGGCTAGGATTGACTCGTAACGTGCTTGATAAAGGGAAGGCCGAGGGTTATCTGCCATCCCTCCATCTACCGCGACATATTTACGAATTCCAGGAATTTCTTTAATCGAACCAATCGTATAAAGGGTCGTTCCTGCCGTCCCCACAATCGAACGACCCGGCTCAATGACAATTTTAGGGCGGGGAAAATTTTGACATTGACAAGCTTCGTCCAGAGCATCCTTAATCGCTTTGGCATAATCCGAGATTTTGGCAGGTTCATCTCCAGAAGCGTAGTATATTCCGAATCCTCCGCCAAGATTCAATTCCTTGAGCAGGCAACTCGTCCGCACATGGGTATCTGCCATATACTTGATCATAATCTGAACTTCATGCCGGAAGGAATCTAATTCAAAGATCTGCGATCCGATATGAGCATGCAGCCCTGTAACCTCAAGATTGGAGTAACAAAACGCTAAATCGAGTGCCTGGTCGGCAGTTCCGTTAGATAAGGTAAAACCAAACTTAGAATCGATCTGACCGGTCTGAATATATTCATGTGTATGTGCTTCAATTCCTGGGGTTATTCGGAGAAGAACATTTACTTGTTGATTCAGCTCTTTTGCCAGATCATTTAATACGCTCATCTCATAAAAGTTATCTATGACAATTCGACCAACTCCGGCGTTAATTGCCATTAACAATTCTTCGCTTGATTTATTATTGCCATGAAAATAAATATGTTCAGGTGAAAAATTCGCTTGAAGTGCCGTGTAGAGTTCTCCCCCTGAAACGACATCTAAGCCCAAGCTTTCCTCTTCAATAATTCGACACATAGCCAAGGTTAAAAATGCTTTGGATGCATAAATCACCTCTGTATTTTCCATACCTTTAACAAATGAACTATGATATTGTCTGCAAATGTCACGAATATGGGCTTCATCCATGATGTATAATGGGGTTCCAAATTGGCTGGCCAGCTCTACAGTATCACATCCGCCTATTTCCAAATGGCCCTGCTGATTAAAGGTTTGTGTTCCGTGCAGTCTCACGCTTTTTCCACCTCTTTCTTACTCAAATAATGTCTCGACCCTCTCCTCTCTTATGCACAGCTGGCTCCCCGCACGTTGTCTTGATCCTTCACATCACGTGACAGTTCTGTCGTTAAATTTTATTTTCACCTAAATCAACTTTAACTAGGTCCTCTTAATATTCTATGATGTTAAAACAAATCCTGACAGCTTGAAAGTATCAATGCTTATGATTACGAAATACCCTCTGAAATTTCATTTGTATTTCTCAAATCTTTCTCGATCTCATTTGCAGCATACTATACTCACCTCTCACTCAATGTCATTATTATGTCATCATAATGCTCCAACTTCAATATTGGTCGTCCCATGAATCAAACCACATCTATGGAAATTACAAGCAGGGTTATGCCTTTTAAAAAATTATTGCAGAGGTATTGAAGGGCCTGTCTTACAATGATATTATAAAAGTAATAATTTACAACATTATACAGATAAGGAATATTTTTATGAGAAAAAGAGATAGTTTAGGGATAGGGTTAGAATACAAAATTGGATTTGTCTCAAGTCTCTCAGCAACAGTCATTTGGATTCTCCTTGGAAGTTTATGGTCATTAATAGCTGCGAATCTCATTTCGTTATTACAGAACAAGGTTGTTTTGCCATGGCAGTACTTTGTTGCAGGAATTTCCATTGGAGTTGCATTAACTGCTTCTGTTGTATTTTATAAGGATAAAACAAATAAATTTAAGCCTAAATTTCCTTCACTTTCAATGGACTATATGTACAAAAAAATTGATACTGAAATCCACTTTATCACGCGAGAAGAAATCACCTATACCTCATGTTTTAATATCCTCGCATTAAAAGAAATCAAAGGCATGAAACGCACTCATGAATGGACAGGAACTACTATAAGCGAACTGCCAATTATTAAGTCAAAAACAAGCAATCATAAAGTTGAGCTGTGTAAAGACGAGCCCAGGAAGACCATTAACGTTATATTTGAAGTACCTCTACAAAAAAATCATGAGACCGATTGTGTACTAATGTACGAATTAGGCGATTCCTTGCGAAAAATGCAGCCTTTTCTGGGTCATGTTGTAAAAAACCCTACTGAAAAGATCATTTTGAGACTTTGTGTTCCTAAGGGGATGGTAACTAGTGTGAAAAAATGTATTTATGCTGATTCTTCTGCGCAAATTAGTTTATCACTGCCTCAAATAATAAATCCTCGTTATATTGGCAATATTGATATGTATGAATGGGAAATTGATAATCCAAGTTTATTATATTTTTATAGAATGAACTGGGAATTTGTTTGATCTGTGTGTCACTAACTGTATGTCACTAAAAAAAGCCAGAGGCATATTATGAATCAAAAAGTATAACAAAATGATTGCTTGTCTATACTAAGAATAGTATAATTTTGTTAAGAGGTATTAAGTTAAAGAGGTGTTAAGTATGAATGGTGACTAGAACGAATTTAATTTAAATACCAAAAAAATTCAACTCACAGTCTGATACCCGCTCTTCAAGCGGTCTTCAGACTGTGAGTTTTCTTATACTTACTGCAATCCTGACATAGCTGGTCAATCAGAATAGCCAACCACAAGTACCTTGTTTAAGCTCCCCGTTGTTCTTCCTTTTGTTCTAATCCACTAATAGCAGTATCAGCAACTCCGGCAACCGACCACTTTCCGCACCGATCTCCCCATCTGGCCAAACTCCTGCCATCCTGTGTGATCTCTACTACCTCACATCGGTTCGCACACCCTGTGCAATCAAAGCTTTTAGCCAGAAAACGAGTTTCACCTAGGTCTAAGCCACGAAATCGGGTCCGAGTACCCGGGCGTGATCCAACTTTTTCTTGGGCCAGATAAGCCGCTCCTAAAGCACCCATGACATCATAATTCTCAGGTACAATAATCGGTTGCCCTAACTCTTCTTCAAAGGCTTTACATATTCCTGGGTTGGCAGCCACACCCCCTTGAAAAAAGATGGGGCCCTTGATGTCTTTGTTTTTGCCCACATTGTTTAAATAGTTCCGCACCATGGCCTGACAAAGTCCTGCCAAAATATCCGGCAATGAGTGCCCTAACTGCTGTTTGTGAATCATATCAGATTCTGCAAAAACTGAGCATCGTCCGGCAATTCGCACCGGATTTTTTGCTTCAAGGGCCAAAGGACCAAATTCTTCAATCTTGATTCCTAATCTAGAGGCTTGCTGGTCAAGAAATGAACCTGTCCCTGCCGCGCAAACCGTATTCATGGCAAAATCAGAAACGACCCCATCTCTGAGAATAATTATCTTCGAATCCTGTCCGCCTATTTCAAGGATAGTTTGTACTTGAGGATTTACTCTTGAAGCAGCTACGGCATGGGCTGTGATTTCGTTCTTTACGACATCCGCTCCTAATAAAGTCGCCGCAAGCTGACGGGCACTGCCCGTAGCTCCGACTCCCATAATTTCAGCTGACTTCCCTATTTTAGATCTTAGAAGTTTAATCCCCTCTTGAATAATTTGCATAGGACGTCCTTGTGTTCTTAGATAAAGTGCTTCTTTCACAGTATTGTCTGGTCTCAGTAAGACCATATTTGTACTTACCGACCCAACATCAACACCAAGAAAGTATTTATCATCCACCAACACCTAACACTCCTTCTCTTGTTTGTATGCTCTCTCGCAGAAGGCGCGGTCTTTCAAGCAGGTCGACATACGCTTCCAAGCGAGTTTGTATCCCTGCATGACCAGTATGCTCATCCACAATAAGAGTCATAATCGGTATCTTATAAGTTTCTTGAACCTTAGGTAAGACACTGGCCGCCACAATTTCAGGCATGCAGGATAAAGGGAAAACTTGAATGATTCCATCATATCCTTCCCGTGCAAATTTCACGGCAGCCCCAACTGTTTCCAGACCATGCCCCCCTACAAAGTGGGGCAAAAAGGGTTTGGCATGTCTGGGATAGGATCTGATCGATCGATAGCCCGGAGCGATTCCTCGAAAGATATGACTTCCGACCCACCCTGAAAGATAAATAGAACGATCAACTTCCACCCCTAGACGTCCCAGTTCTTCCTCTATACCCACTGAACTAAAGGGATCAAGAATTGTATAAATCTCACCAACAATTCCTATACGAAGGGGTTTATTAATCCCTTCAGCCATGCTGTTTAGCCCTTCTTGACGTTCCCGAATAGTCTCTTGAACCCAACGAACCGTATCCTGAACCCCTTTTTCCGTCATAGTCTGCGCAAGCCTTTGCTTGGCACTTTCATATAGTTTTTCTGTATGCAAAGGGTGTGGGAGCCTTGGTCGAGCTGCATGGATCAAATCTTCAACTCGATCTAAAGCCACACTTTTCAAATAGGCGAATCGCATAGCCTTTAGAATCTTCACCCAGGAATTTTTCCTTCCAGCTAAAAAGCGAATACGTTTGGCCAACCCCGCCATACTTCCATCAGGAGGCTCCAGAGTAACTACATCGTAGTTATACCCTGCGTCCCGAAGGATTTGTCGTTCCACTTCACCATAATAGCCAAACCGGCAAGGGCCGATTCCACCTGTGATCACAATCGTATCTGCCCCTGCATTCGCAGCTTCCAGATAATTTCCAAGATTTAATTTTAATGGTAAACAGGCCGATTCCGGTGATAATTTCGTCCCTAAATTCAAAGTTCGTTTACTGTTAAACGGCGGGACCACCACATCAACATTGAGAGATTCAAAGAGCGTTTGAATTACGATCCAAGCATTCCCCATATGTGGAAACGTAACCTTCATGGACCCTCCTCCTTTCGACCATATCCAAAAAGGCTTCAAGCCGAGTAACGAGACCCGCCTCTCCACTGTGTTCATCTAAAGTAACCACCATATAGGGCTTATGTTGTTCTCTGGCTTTTCGGGACACTAGTTCTTGTACCATCGAGTCCGTCCCGCAACCAAAGCAAGTAAGATAGATGATTCCATCAACGCTTTGATCCGCAACAAATTTATTACCGGCGCCAAATATTTGCTTAGAGTGACTCCAAAATAACTTTTTCCGCAATCCGAACAAGTTAGTCTTGACTTCTTCTTGATTGACGTTTTGAACCAATTCCACCTTCGCTTTCTCGCGAAGCTTTCTGAGAAGGTTTAAGTTAGCATAAGATTCATGTGTTAGGTAAGAATGCCCAACTAAAGCAATTCTCAAACGATCCCTATTCTGATCAACTATTGGAAACTCAGCTGTACGTTTCAATGCCGTCGATGACATTTTTGCAAACATCCGCTCTTTCCATGTCACTAGGGTGGGGACCTTAGCACTTTCCGTTAAGTCCTTTGCCGCTCGTCCAATCTCACGAATACTCTCTTCAAAATCCCACCCTGCTCCCATAGAGTCTTGATATCTTTTCTGCCACTCTAAGCCTTCGTTAAGGGCCTTACGAACATCTGAGCTGCTCTTGCCCAGTTGCACTCCCAACCCCTCCAGGTCCTTTAACACCTGACGTTTACCCTTTCGCCAATTCAGGGTAACAGTTAACACAGGCATTCCCGGAGGAACTGCCGGAAGCAGACTTTCTGGAATACCCAGGAATTTCGGACAAGTATATGTATCTGCTTCGACACTCACAATGCGAGGCAAAAAAATCCAATCTACATCCTTTAAGGCCTGAATATGACCTGCTAGAAGTTTAAGAGGTAAACACGTTTCGTCACTGGCTTTCTTTAAGCCCTGTTCCATAATTTGTCGATGAGTGGCCGGTGATGTTACCACCTCAATACCTAAACGATGGAAAAAACCGGCCCAAAAAGGGAAATGGTCAAAATAGTAAAGAGCACGAGGAAACCCAATTCTCACTTATGCTGCATCCTTTCAGATCCTATTTGCCGCCGCCCCGCGGCTGGCGATCATTGTCTTGTGGTTTTAAAATGCTTGGGCGTTTATTTGCGATTGGAACGGGAGAACGAACTATAATTGCCTTCATTGCCTTAGCATCAAAGGGCAGGAGCGGCCAGAGGTAAGGCACACCAAAGGATTTTGTTCGCCATAAAAGGAAGAATACCGCTGCTGCCCCGATCCAAAAACCAATAAAATTAAAAAGTCCTGTCATTATGATGAGGAACAACCGTGCTAAGCGGTTAGCTAACCCCAATTCATAGCTGGGCGTTGCAAATGTCCCTACTGAGACAATCGCAATATACATGACAACCTCCGGAGTAAACAGACCTACTTTCACGGCGATATCCCCGAGCATAAAAGCCGCGATCAGACCTAAGGCAGTTCCAAGGGGACCTGGAGTATGAATTGTTCCTAAACGCAAGAGATCCACACCAAACTCAGCCAATATTACCTGTACCAGTAAAGGAACTGTTGTTTGCTCCGTGAGACCGATGAATTGAATTGATTCCGGCAGTAATTGCGGATTCAGAGCCGCACCCAACCAGAGCGGGAGAAGAAAAAGGGCTGCAAAAATCCCTCCAAATCGTATCCAACGCAGATATGCTCCTACAATCGGTTCTTGCCGATACTCTTCCGCATGCTGAACATGACTCCAGAAGGTCGACGGTGCTATCATAACGGATGGAGAAGTATCAACTATAATGACGACATACCCTTCCAGCAAATGAATAGCCGCCACATCCGGTCGTTCCGTATACCTGACACGAGGATAAGGGTTCCAGAATTTACTTCCGAGAATAAACTCTTCGACACTTTTTTCTGCCATAGGAATACCGTCAATTTTAATGGACTGTATGTCTTTTTGAATTTTTTGGACCATGTCTAAGTTGGTGATATCTTCAATGTAGGCAATACAAACATCAGTCTTTGATCGACCGCCCACCTGAACCAACTTCATACGCAGTTTGGGATCTCGTAACCGTCTTCGTATTAAAGCTGTATTCGTGACCAGCGTCTCTGTAAATCCGTCACGACTTCCTCGTGTCACACGCTCGATATCAGGCTCCTGAGGCATACGAGCAGGATAGGACCGTACATCCACAATAATGGCCTTATCCTGTCCCTCAACAAAGATGGCCATGGGCCCTGATAAAACGAAATAGAATACTTTATCCATGGTTTGAACTTCAGAGACTTGTAAATTAACGATACGTCCCTTAACAAGTTTATCTAAGGCATTGACAATGAGGTCGGAGCGTTCTAAGTCGATCAAGGCATCCAGTATATAACTCGCGACTTGCGAGTTTACCATCCCATTAACGGAATAGATAGCAACTCTTTTACCGCCAATGGACATTTCACGGAGCACGATATCAAAACTGTCAGGCACTCCCAATTCCCGATTTAGATACTCGATATTTTCTTGATAATTCTTACTTACGGGAATATTTTTCTCGCTTGAATTGTCATCCATACTTTGCAGCTCCCTTTAATCGTGGTTCGTAGTTCACATCGCCTTATCCCTTTGGTTTAAAAGCAACTGACATCAAATAGCCAAAAAAGACAGCTGCCGCAATCCCTACTGCTGTTGCTTCAACCCCTCCGGAAAAGGCTCCCATAATCCCCCGTTTTTCAACCGCCTCCATGGCCCCTTTCGCTAAAGAATAACCAAAACCAGACAGGGGAATCGAAGCGCCAGCTCCACCTATTTTCACCAAAGGTTCGTATATCCCCAACGCCCCAAGAATTGCTCCGCCAGACACAAAAGAAACTAACACGTGGGCCGGAGTAAATGTGGGCTTTGTTAAGTCCATAAGAAGCTGTCCTATCATACAAATTATCCCTCCGACAATAAAAGCCGGAACAATCATCTCAAACATATTCTTACGATCCTTTCTGTTACCCTTCAATAACCACTGCGTGTCCAATACCGGGAATTGATTCTCCCTGTAAGGCAGACGTTGGACTATGCAGGGCACCACTGCCTACCAGCATGACTCTTTTTAGCTCCCCAGCTTTAATCCTCTGCAGAATATCCCCAGCCAAAACTACCGATGAACAACCGCACCCACTTGCTCCTGAGTGGGTATCTTGACTCTCGTCATAAATCATGACCCCGCAATCAGTAAAGTTCGTCCCCATATCCATACCGCTTTGCTTCAATAGTTCACAGGCCAGTGCCAAACCGACCGCTCCCAGATCTCCCGATGCAATCAGATTATAGTCAACCGGTCGAAGTTGCCTATCATGAAAGTGATTTAGGATCGTATCAGCAACCGCAGGAGCCATTGCTGCGCCCATATTATTCACATCTTTCACCGCAAAGTCTATTACTCTTCCAATTGTTGCTGAAGTAACGCGCGGACCCGCTCCGTCGCTTCCGAGAAGTACACTGCCTGCCCCTGTTACTGTCCACTGTGCACTCATAGCCCTTTGCGCACCCTGCTCGGTGGGCAACCGATATTGACGCTCAGCAGTATCATGGTGGCTGGATACCCCCACTAGCACTTTTTGGGCAAATCCGCCATCAATTAACATACTCCCTACAGCTATACCTAAAGCCATAGTAGAGCAAGCTCCATACAAGCCGATAAAAGGTAACGCCATTTGGCGAGCCGCAAAATTTGAAGAGATAATTTGATTCAGTAAATCTCCCGCTAACATAAAGTCAATTTGCTCCTTTGGGACTGATGCTTGATTTATGGCCCCATTCATCGCCTCTTGAAGCATTTTGCTCTCTGCAACTTCCCAGGATTTTTCGCCATTTAGGTCGTCTTTCCAAACCTTATCAAAGGTCTTTCCAAGAGGTCCTTGTCCTTCTTTAGGACCCACTACAGAATAGGACGATAAAATAACTGGCGGTTTAGCAAATACCACTGTCTGGTTTCCTACTCGTTTTAAGTTCATTTCAACCTATCCCCATTCATAAGGTGGAGTATTTCCATATAATTAGTAAACTGAGGTTGCTAGTCAGCATCTGCTTTGACTAGTGTAAAAGAAAGTACACAAAACCCACGACAATCGAGGTCGCGATGCCGTATACTAGTACTGGTCCTGCAACCGTGAACAATTTTGCCCCAACACCCATTACATATCCTTCACGCTTAAATTCCATAGCAGGTGCAACAATAGAATTTGCAAACCCCGTTACCGGAACAATTGAACCCGCACCTCCAAATTTCCCGATTTCATCATAAACCCCTAAACCAGTTAATAAAGCTCCCAAGAAAATCATCGTTGCGGTCGCCGCAGTCGATGCTTCGACGCGTGCTAAACCAAACGAGCTAAATAAATTGATGAAAATCTGCCCGATCGAACAGATAATCCCGCCTACAATAAATGCTCGAACTACATTTTTGATAATTGTTGGTTTGGGTGTATATTGCTTAATTAAGGTTTGATATTTTTCCGCAGTTACAGATAACAAGGGCTTTTTTAGAGTTTGGTCAGCCATCCCCAATTCCTCCTTTTTTATACTAGTCAGATAGTATAACTTTTCGTTATATACTTTCTGAAAGCATGTTTTCTTTACAGCGTCAAGCACTTTCTATTATTTGGCATAATGGGATATATTATACTTATTACCACAGTCTTTAATAATTTTTCTATTTCGACAGAGCCTTACAAGTAATTCCTAAAATTCAAGCAGGAAAATTATGGGTTATAGCGAAATCATTAGTATTGATAAATTTAGGGGGAATGGTCTTGAACCTTGAAAAAAAAAGAGAACGCCTGACCCTACTTCTGCGCATAGACGGCGAACTGGACATGCACACTGCATCCGATCTTCGACAAGCCATAGACAGTGAGATTGAGAAAAGAGGAATTCGTACAGTCATCCTTAATCTTCAAGATGTTCAGTTTGTCGATAGTTCTGGACTGGGTGTTATTCTGGGCAGGTACAAGAAACTGCTTCCTTTAGGCGGAAAACTTAAAATCACGAATGTACCCCCTCACATTTATAAGATCATGGAATTATCCGGTTTACCAAAAATTATTAGCTTCTATGTTGACGAAGCACATGCCTATGAGGAAGGAAGGGGAGCTTAATATGAAATCTAACCAAATAACCCTTACGTTTTCCAGTATTGCTGAAAATGTGAGCATTGCCCGTTTACTCATTGCTTCTATAGGAGGGCAATTGGATCTTTCACTTAATGACATCGAAGAGCTTAAAGTCGCGGTTTCCGAAGCAGTTTCTAATGCTATTATCCACGGATACCAGAGTGTCCCCAATAACATTGTTTACCTCGATCTGGAGATCGCTGACGACACCCTCATTATTGTTGTAAAGGATGAAGGATGTGGCATCTCTAATGTTGAGCAAGCAATGCAACCTGCTTACAGTACTGATCCTGAGCGAATGGGCCTAGGCTTTGTCTTCATGCAATCTTTCATGGACGAGCTTCAAGTAGAATCTAAACTTGAAGTGGGAACAACTGTTACCATGAAGAAGCGCTTCAAGCAAACACCCATCTCCTCTCATTAGGGGGGGGGCGAAATTATGATTCAACGACTATCAGAAATGAATCTCCCCCACTTTCCTTTGCTCTCGGATAAAGAGATGATGGAATACCTTCATGCTGCTAAAGAAGGTGATACAGCGGCCCGAGAACGTCTAATCAATTGTAACTTGAAACTAATTTTTAATTTGGTTCAACGTTTCACTCATCGAGGCTATGAGATGGAAGACCTCTTTCAGATTGGTACTATCGGGCTGATTAAAGCCATCGACAAATTCGACTTCACCTATGGTGTCAAGTTCTCAACTTATGCCGTACCAATGATTATCGGAGAAATACGGCGTTTTCTCCGGGATGATCATCCCGTGAAAGTTCCTCGCTCCTATAAGGAACTTGTATATAAAGTGAATCGTGCTCGTGATGAACTGTCAGCCACGCTAGGCAGAGAAGCAACAATCGGAGAAATTGCCAATAGTATTGGCATTGATCGAGATGAGATCGTCATAGCACTTGAAGCTATCCAAAGCCCTACTTCCATCTACGATACCCTTTATCAGGACGACTCGGATCCCATCTACGTTCTCGATCAACTCTCTGATGAAAAGGGTCTTGAGCCTGGCTGGTTCGAAAAAATCGCCCTTAATGAGGTCTTGGACAAGTTGCCTGAGAGAGAGAAGCGTGTCCTTTTAATGCGATTTTTTGAAGATAAGACCCAGAGTCAAATCGCCAGTCAGCTTAATCTCTCTCAAGTTCAGATTTCTCGAATCGAACGTGCCGCGCTCCTTAGAATCCGCAAATTAGCCCAAATTAATGATCGTTCAGACATAGATCCAGAGTAGAATGCTTAACGGCTAGAAACCGAAAACACCCTTCATAGTACGTCCCAACTGATCGATCAGCCCAGCTTTGGCAACAGGATGATCAGCAATTAAATTAACGCTCGCTTGCAACTGGTCATTTTGATAAAGTAAAACTTCTCCTAATTTTTGACCCTTCTCAATAGGTGCACTGATTTCTGGGTTAAGCTTTGTCTCGACCCAGAAATTTTTATCTTTTCCTTTTTCCACTGTTGCTCCCAAGGATTTTTCTGTGATAGCTATTATCTCATTTTCTACCCCTTTACTAACTTTAACGACTCCCTGCTTCTCTTCAGCTGGGGCAAACTGTTTAAATTCATATTTAGCAAAACCATAGTTGTAGATTTTCATGGATTCAGCAAAATGTCCCCTAACTTGAGGTACACCCATAACGACACAAATTAACCTTAATCCATTTCTTTCAACCGTCGATGCCAGACAATATTTAGCCTCATTAGTCCAACCTGTTTTGAGACCATCCGCACCGGGGTACCACCACAGCAACTTGTTAGTATTCCAAAGCTTAAATTTGCCCTCCCGCAGGTCATATTCCTTCATGCTGGTCAGCTTACGAATAAGGGGATAATTAATTGCTTCCTTAGAAATCATCGCCAAATCGTATGCACTCGTATAGTGCCCTTCTGCAGGCAGTCCGTATGCATTAGCAAAATGCGTGTTTTTTAGTCCTAATTCTTGAGCCTTGCGATTCATTTCCTCTACAAAAGCCTCATGTGTCCCATTGATATGTTCAGCTACTGCGACACAGCCATCATTAGCTGATCCTACCGCAATAGCAATTAACATCTGCTCTAAGGTGAAAGTTTCTCCAGGCTCAAGGTAGATTTGAGAACCTCCAAGTTTACAGGCATTCTCACTCGCTGTTACGATATCTGTCAACTTAACTTTTTCTGAAGCCACTGCTTCTGCCGCTACCAATAGTGTCATAATCTTAGTGACACTTGCCGGCGGCAATTCCTTCTGTGCTTCTTTTTCATACAGTATTCGACCAGAAGCCGCGTCCATCAAAATTGCACTCGCTGCTTCCGTCTCGATCTCAACTCCTAATACTGGCTGCACGTTAGCAAAGCCTATGTTTCCAAGTACAACTGCCATAGCTAAAACGATTGATAAAACTTTGCGCATCTTTTGTCCCCCCTCATAAAATTAGTGAAATTAAATGTAAATTTATTATTCCCGAAAAAGTAAATTATATTGCTCCTATAAAATAGGAAAAAGCCTTTGTAAATTGCTTAAGCAGGTTACCAAAGGCCTTTTTTATATCTAATTTAACCGAGACGTTATCTTCATTGGGAACTCCACCCACTCGCTTCAATACCTGCCAAACCGCTTCATAGGTACTTTAACATCTCTAAGTCCATGCCAATAACAGGGACTTAAATAGCGCAAACTTATTTTAGAAGGATAAAGTCTGTGCCTCAGCACACACCCGCGAATAACCTCAATTCCTGAGCTGTCGCATTCTTGTTGGAGTTCCCGAGTCCAGGTTTGTTCTTGGAACCAAATCTTACTGCATCCTGCAGACACCGCATCCGGAACCAGAGACTTGAGCCTTTCAGGCAACAGACACGGTACAACGACCGTTACCTTGTCTGTCAGTTGCGCTAGATTGGAGTAGACCTTGCTCCCGTCTATGCGAGATAAACCCTCAGCAACGGGATATACAACACATCTGAAATCTTTCAATGCCCGCCAAACCTTCCAAGCATGTTTATGTTTTTGAAATTTTTGGGCATCCCCTAGCACGGCAAACGTATCCTGAGTTGATAACCCTTCGGCCAAAGGGTAAAAATTTTTCTCACGCGCCATAACAAAAATCCCCCTCCCCAGTTGCACTTATAATATGCATACGTGAGGAGGGGAATATTATGAGTGAAGTGGGAGTGTTACGATAATTATAAATCGTTTACTGTATAACCTCCTCAATTAAAGAAGGCAACTCAGGAGCTTCATTTCCTACAGAAACTAAGTCTTTAGCTAATAGCAGTCCCTCTGCTAACTTTTCTTTATCACTGCCATAGAGCTGCAATAGAGGTTCTCCGGCTTCTACCCACTCTCCAGCCTTTTTAACTAGTAAGACCCCTGTACCTAAATCAATGGGACTGTCCTTTGTAGTTCGACCTGCACCGAGAGTCATAGCTAAAATCCCAACTTTTTGTGCATCAAAGGGTTGTACGTACCCAGATTGATGAGCAAGGATGGGTAAATTCCATGGTGTGACCTTAAGGCTTCGATCGATTACAGCTTGAGCATCTCCCCCCTGCTCTGTTATAAAGGCTAAAAATTTATTCCACGCTGCACCACTTTCTATGCTATGAAGCAAGCATTTCTTGCCTGCCCCAACATTGGGTACAGAGTCTCCAGCCACAAGCATCCAAGCTCCCAATTCTAAACAGACTTTCATTAAATCATCCGGACCCTTCCCCTGCAAGGCATCCGCCACTTCAAGGACTTCCAAGCTATTTCCGACAGCGCGGCCCAGGGGCTGATTCATATTGCTTAATACTGCAATCGTCTGTCGCCCAAGAGCTTTGCCAATGTCCACCATTGTCCTTGCTAATATTCGGGCATCTTCAACCGTCTTCATGAAGGCGCCAGAACCGTACTTTACGTCCAAGACGATCCCTTGGGCTCCTGCAGCAATCTTCTTACTCATTACAGAAGAGGCAATCAGAGGAATGGAACTGACAGTCCCAGTGACATCGCGGAGAGCATAAAGTTTTTTGTCGGCAGGTACGAGATTCCCCGTTTGGGCGATGACGGATAATCCGATCTTCTTAACTTGCGTCAGGAATTCTTCCTGTGTAAGCTCAACCCGAAATCCAGGTATCGAGCTAAGCTTATCGATCGTTCCACCAGTATGCCCAAGCCCTCTCCCTGACATTTTTGCCACAGGCACCCCACAGGCTGCAACCATTGGCCCGATCAGTAAGGTAGCTTTATCCCCCACCCCTCCTGTGCTGTGTTTATCGACAAATCGCCCGCCAATAGTAGAGAGATCCAGTTGATCTCCGCTATTGGCCATCGCCAAGGTAAGTTCGGCAGTTTCCTCAAGGGACATACCCCGAAAATAAACCGCCATAGCCCAAGCAGACATTTGGTAATCTGGGATATCTCCTTGAACATACCCTTTGATAATAAATCGGATTTCCTTCTTAGAAAGGGATTCCCCGTCTCTTTTCTTCACAATTAGATCTGTCATGCGCATATGAAATCACTCCTAAAGTACTCTCATGAGTCCCTGCACAAAGTTGACAAATTTCTTTTCAACCCGTTCAGCTGTTTCCATAACTTCTGTGTGACTAAGTTTTTGGGGCAATATGCCAGCTGCCATATTGGTTACACACGAGATCCCTAAGACCTTCATGCCACCATGATTGGCAACTATAACTTCGGGAACAGTACTCATGCCCACCATATCTGCCCCAATCACACGCAAATGGCGAATTTCGGCAGGGGTTTCATAGCTGGGACCGCTCATGGCCGCATAAACCCCTTCGTGAGGATGAATTTCATGCTCTTGCACAATAGCTAACGCTTTTTTACGCCACTCTGAATTATATCCCTCGCTTAGGTCTGGAAAGCGAGGACCTAGATTTGAAAGATTCGACCCACGCAAAGGATTTTCACCCATCATGTTGAGATGATCTTTAATGAGTATTAGATCTCCCGGACGGAATTCTGGATTTATTCCCCCTGCTGCATTCGTAACCACAAGTCCAGTTACTCCTAAGACTTGCATTACCCGTATCGGGAAGGTCACTTCCTGCATCGTATAGCCTTCATAATAGTGAAAGCGGCCTTGCATGACTACAACTGAGCGATCCTCAACTTTTCCAAAAACTAATTTGCCCGCATGTCCCTCAACCGTCGAAACAGGAAAATGTGGAATGTCTTTGTAGCTAATTGTTACCTTATCCTTAACTAGATCAGCAAAAGCCCCTAACCCCGAGCCTAGAATAATACCCAGCTCAGGCAGCGAAGGAACTCTCTCTATAAGGTAACTGCGCGCCTCAGCTAATTTAGAATTATATTCCTTTTCCGAAATCATTAAATTACCTCCTTATATCTGAATAAAAACTTTTTCCATTTGCCATTGCCTCAGTATTAAGGTATTCGACCACAGTTGCCCCTAAATCTGCGAAGGTAGATCTCACGCCCAGGTTGACCCCCTTGTTCAGGATTGGCCCACAAACCAATAACGGAACATATTCCCGGGTGTGATCTGTACCAGGCATGGTTGGATCACACCCATGATCCGCCGTAATGATAAGCATGTCCTCTGACCGCAGGGCTTCAAATATCTCCGGTAAGCGGGCATCAAAATCCTCTAAAGCCTTAGCATACCCTTCGACATCATTTCGGTGTCCATATATCATATCGAAATCGACAAGATTGGCCATAATCAGGCCGGTTTCTACCTTGGCCATATATGCTAAAGTTTTATCAACGCTCTCCATATTCCCTTTTGAGGGAACATAGTCAGTTACACCCCGGCCAGCATAAATATCATTTATCTTGCCCACCGTGCAAACTTCTAGCCCGCGTTCCTTTATATATTCTAATAATATTTTATGAGGGGGTTGGAGAGCAAAGTCATGCCTGTTTGAGGTGCGGTAAAAATTCCCTCTCTCTCCGAGAAATGGCCGTGCAATTACGCGTCCAACACGCAATTCATCCGTCAGCATAGTACGTGCTGTCTGACATATGCGCATGAGCTCAGGCAAAGGAATAATCTCTTCATGGGCAGCCACTTGAAAAACGGAGTCAGCTGAAGTATAGACAATAGGTTTCCCTGTCCGTACATGCTCTTCACCAAGACGCTGAATGATCTCGGTCCCAGAAGCAACTTCATTACCGATCACCTTTCTCCCAATCTCTAGCTCATAGCGTTCGATAAAATCCCTTGGAAAACCTTGGGGAAAGGTTGGAAGGGCTCTCTCCAGTATTACTCCCGCCATCTCCCAATGCCCGGTTGTTGTATCCTTACCTAGAGATCGTTCTGCCATTTTTCCAAAATTGCCCTCAGGGGCAGGAGCTGCGGGTACTCCCGTGATGGAATTAATATTTCCCAAACCAAGTTTTTGAAGATGAGGGAGGTTAAGTCCTCCTCGCCGACGAGCAACATTGCCTAATGTATAGCTCCCCAAGTCCCCGTATTTCTCAGCATCGGGCATTTCACCTATTCCAACGCTGTCCAATACAATAATTATAACTCTCCGTGGCATGTCTTCCTTCACTCCCTAATCTTATAATCCGCTCGTGGATGAGCTTTCTGAAAAACATCTAACAAGCGCCTCCGTGTCAGATGGGTATAGATCTGAGTGGTCGAGATGTCTGCATGTCCTAACATTTCTTGAACCGAACGCAAATCCGCCCCATGATCCAGAAGATGGGTTGCAAAACTGTGGCGAAACATATGAGGAGAAATCGATTGCTCAAGATTATGATCTTTTCCCCATTTTTTCAGAATATACACGACTCCTTGACGAGTCAGAGGACGTCCATGAGAATTCAAAAAAAGAATATCGCTTTTTTGCTTACCGCATAAACGCCCGCGCGGCCCGTTTAAGTAACGCTCCAGACCTCGAATTGCAGGTTCGCCTAACGGTACAATCCGCTCCTTATTCCCTTTGCCGATACAGCGTACATACCCCACATCCAATGAAACATCCGACAAGCGCAGCCCAATCAGTTCCGAAACTCGAAGCCCGCTGCTATAGAGAACTTCCAGCATCGTTAAATTTCTCAGAGTAAGATCCGTTTCCTCCTCTGATTTTAATAGTTTGTCCATTGTAACTTCCGACAACACCTTCGGAAGTGGTTGATTCAGCTTTGGAGTCACTAAATATGTACTTGGATTATCGCCACGTTGCCCTTCATCCAGCAAAAACGCAAAAAATCCTCGGAGTGTTGCATTACATCGTGCAATAGTTCGAGGGGATTTTCCAGCTTCCTTGCATTTTAGCAGAAACAGAAACAAATCATTGCCCTCACAGACGGAAATGTCCGTACCACGCTGTTCAAGGTAGCTCATCAACTGACGCAAGTCACGTTCATACGCCTGCCTAGTGTTCTCAGAAAGCCCCCGCTCAACATGCAAGTAGGTCAAGTACTTTTTCAAAATCTTCTCTTCGGAGGTCACTTCTATCCCCCCTTTCTTACTATGTTCTACACAGAGAGGGGATTTTCCTTGTACTAGCGGAAAGTATAAATTCAACTAAGGCACATCCTGTATTAACTATTTATCTCTCTGGAAAGAGTTATTTCTACCCGCAGAGGATTGCCATGTGGATTTTTCTCATTATGTAACAGAGAAGACATTAAGTTATTACACACAGCAACTAGTTTTGGCAGAAGAACGGCAAGTATTATTAAAAGCACAAATACCCTGCCAAGATAAAGAAAAAAATCCACCCAGCTTTTTGTTGGCCGCATCACGCCCCCCCCTATCCCTAAAACCTATGCACCTCCTGATTGTCCTTATCCTAGAAAAAAGAAAGGGACCGTAATCTTATCTTCATAACGCTCCCATCAGGCGGGCTCGTAGCCACCATTGCTGCAATAAAAAAGAGCGGTCTCCGAATTAACGGATTCCACTCGATGATAAACAAACCATGCTCTGCAGTTTATTCGTATTTGAACATTTCTAATTAAATCGGCGCACTCTGCTTAGAGCAGAGCTTCTTCTAATGGAGTATACATAATGTTCAAGGATTGAGCGACAGCCTTATAGGTCAACTTGCCATTGATGACATTAACCCCTTTACGCAGGGATCTATTCTCTTGAATCGCCTTAAAATAACCCTTATTTACGATTTCAAGGGCATAACCAAGTGTAACATTAGTCAAGGCAAAGGTTGATGTACGGGCAACTGCTCCGGCGATATTTGGAACTGCGTAATGAACAACCCCATATTTAATAAAGGTGGGATCATCATGGGTTGTAACACGATCAATAGTCGCAATACTGCCGCCTTGGTCGATAGCAACATCGACAATAACACTTCCGGGAGACATTGCTTTCACCATGTCCTCAGTTACCAGGTGAGGTGCACGGGCGCCGGGAATAAGAACCGCTCCAACTAATAAATCCGCTTTAGCCACACTATTGGCTATATTAAAGGGATTTGAAGCCAAAGTTCTCACTCGGCCATTAAACATTTCATCAATGTCCCTAAGCCGCTGAGTGCTTTTTTCCACTATCGTAACTCCTGCTCCCAAGCCAATGGCCATCCTTGCAGCATTTGTTCCAACAATTCCGCCTCCAATGATGGTGACGTTTGCAGGAGTAACTCCTGGAACACCACCAAGCAGAATGCCTTTTCCACCATTAGGTTTTTCGAGTAATTCAGCTCCTATTTGAATTGACATGCGTCCAGCTACTTCACTCATTGGAATAAGCAATGGCAATGAGCCATTATCCAATTGAATGGTTTCGTAGGCTATTGCTACTACTTGTTTCTCCATCAGTGCTTTCGTTAATTCCGGTTCTCTTGCCAGATGCAAATAAGTAAATAGAATTTGTCCCTTTTTGAAATAGGCATATTCTTCGGCTACCGGTTCTTTAACCTTAATAATCATTTCGGCTTGCCATACTTTTTCTGATGAATCAACGATCTGAGCACCAGCATCAATATACTGTTGATCGGTGATACCACTTCCTTCTCCAGCAGACATCTCCACAAGAACTTTATGCCCAGTCAAAGTAAAAGCGTGGACTCCGGCTGGGGTGATAGCCACACGACTCTCATTATTTTTTGTCTCTTTCGGTACTCCAATCAGCATGATTAAACCTCCATCTCAATCATTAACACTATTATAGTTTTATTATAATGCAACCATTGTACGGATAGCAAGCCTTGAATTCTCAGTCTTACTTACAATTGCACTTTTATTAGGATCCGTGGCATCAAACAGCAACCTGTTAAAGGGTTAATAAGCGCAAACCAAGGATCGAAAAGTAACCTTGGGCGACACCTACTGCAACTGCACCAATAGAAACAAAGGCGGCCGCCGCTGTATAGTAAAGAAATTCTCTGCGCAATGACTCCCCTCTAGCTTTCCCGCGAAGTAACAGAAATGAAAAGATTGTTGCCAGTCCTGCTCCAAGGAGCAGTAAAGGAACAGCAAATATTGTCGGCACGAAGACAGTCGTTAATACCAAGGCAATTCCTAGTGTTCCTTTCGCTCCAATAATAAAACTGATGGTAAAGCCAAGAATAAATCCTCGGGTAAAGACAATTAAATAGATTAAGGGTGCACCGATAATGGTTAGCCCTAAGATCCATATTCCAGCCATCATGATAAACATATCCCTGGCAAGTTGTCCAAGAAAGGCAGGTTCAAAAGCAGTCGGTTGATTTTTTAAAAGTGTATCTAAAAAATTTACTAATTGGGAGGTTTCAGAAACTCCTAAAGCGTTAACCCCCACTCCCCCAAACACCACACCTGCAAGATAAACACTTGAAAGCGTGAGATAAATAACCCAATATTGACGAATGTGTTCGCCGAGTTGTTTCCACATCCTTTGCACCCCTTCCCATAGTCTCCTATGGGATTTTATTCCACTTCAGGCGAAAGTATGTCCACAACTCTGCCAAATACTCCCCCTCCGCCAGCTTCTATTATTAATTCACCATAACGATCTTTAATAATCCAAGCAGCGATCTTTTCTCCAGCGATGGACTGCAGCTCTTCCATGTTAACCTGATGAAGAATGGCCATTTCTGTGCCAAAAGCCTTTAAAAGTCGTTCATACATTTTAGGCCCAATTCCCGGAAGTTGTCGCAGGGGGACCTGATGGACATAGTTTGAAACATCGTGTTTTCCCATCGGACGATCCGCTATACTGACTAAACGATCCAAGACACCCATGACAACCTGCCTGCTCCCGCAATTAGGACACGTCAATTGTGGAGCGGGGTTCTTGATTACCTTTTCACAGCTCAGACAATATGTACGATGATATTTACCAACTCTTGGGGGCAAACCATAATTTCGAACAACCTGTTTGCTTTTCCCTAGAATTAAATCCAACAATCCTCCAAACGAGGGGTCTGTTTTAGCAAAAGAGTTATACTCTCGGGCAATGTTTGGCAGAGAGTGGGCATCTGAGTTACTAAACATGACCATTGAATCCAGTTCACTGATGCTCTCCGCCATTGCCCTGTCGGCACTGAGCCCAATTTCTACAGCTTTGGGCAAGATTGGCAGAACATCTCTCAACCTCCGGCAACAAGCGCCGTAAATTCCCTTATGGGGAGTAAAGGCATGAGCAGGAAACCATAGTCCCTCTGCCTTAGTAACAGCCTCAAGCCATAGCTCAATAGGAAGAAATCCCCTCTGAGTACTTAACTGCCAGTTTTTAATACCATTCTTTATAGACCGGACATACTGTTCTACTTGTTCGAGATAAGGGAAATAAGCCAAGAAATGAGCATTTCCTTCACCGACTTGCAGTTCAATCTCATGTCCGGGAATCACCGCTAACCCGTTGGCTCCATACCCTCCAGTTGATAGAGGTTTTAAGACTCCTGAAGCAAGTAAAGTCTTGAAATCCCGTTGGACTCCCGGCGAATGTGAATCAACAATCCCAACCAGAGAAAGTCCTTTCACTTCCCTTGCAACTTGAAGGATATTGGGTAAGGTTAAAGTCTTCGCCCCAGTGATCTTTACGTATTTGCCGTCTAAACTTTGCCCGATATGTATATGCAAATCTGCAAAAATCATCCCATTCGACCTTGAACAAGTAAAATCCCCAGTATGGTTTTAGCGTCAATGAACTCATTCTGTTTCGCCCTTTGCACTGCTTCATCCCATGCAATTTTTTCTACCCCTATAAATTCGTCATCATCTGGAGTGAGGGGATCCCAGACCAAATCTCGAGCTAGAAAGAGATGCATCACCTCATCCGTAAAACCTGGGGTGGTATAAAATGTGCTGATATGTTCCATGGTCCCTCGATAACCTGTTTCTTCGCGAAGCTCTCGTACAGCACAATCAAGGGGAGGCTCCTGAGGATCGAGTTTTCCTGCAGGGATTTCTAAGGTTTCCTGGGCAATGGCGTATCTGTATTGCCGAACTAAAAGCACCTGCTGATTCTGTATAGCAATGATCCCTACTGCTCCCGGATGCCTTACAACTTCACGCGTTGACTCATGTCCGTTAGGCAAACGAACCCTATCCCGATCCAAACGGAGCATTCTCCCCTCAAAAAGCACTTCTCCATCGAGACGTTCTTCTTGTCGGTTTTGCTTTTCCAATGAATTTCCCTCTTTCCTTAACTTGACTCCTTTACTTATTTTACCCTATGTTCTGTCCATAATGCCAAGAAAAATAAAGAAAACAAAAAAGCAGTTAGTTGAAAAGACAACCAACTGCTTTCACCCCTCGATCAACCGCAAGATCTAAAATGGAGGAACTCTCTACCTTTAGCCAACTCTATCCCTGTCTCAAGCGCCTTACGGTTAAGGGGAATAAGATTATGTCTGTACTCCGGCAGTACTTTCTTCAAAGCCCCAATTACGGATTCCAGGCTCACAGCACGGGTCAACTCGACAAAAGCACCGAGAATAATCATATTTGAAACTCGATTATTTCCTAATATTTCACGCCCCAGTTCAGTCACAGGGATTTTCAAAACCTTAAGATCTTGGCGCTTGGGCTCAATGTCGATCAGTGACGAGTTAATGAGTAATCGTCCTCCGGGTTTGACATCCTGTTCGAACTTTTCAAGGGAGGGACGATTCAGAACTATCAGCGTATCCGGTTCGGTAATGATCGGAGAACTTACCTCTTCATCTGATATGGTGACAGAACAGTTGGCCGTTCCGCCACGCATTTCCGGGCCGTAGGAAGGAATCCAACTTACACGTTTTCCTTCTACGAGGCCCGCATAAGCAAGAAGCTGTCCCATGGACATAACCCCTTGCCCTCCAAAACCTGCCAAGATAATTTCATGCAGCATTAGACCTTCACCCCTTCTACCATTTTTTTCACCCCGAGCGGGTAAACAGGAATCATATTATCGACTAACCATCTTAAGGATTCTTTAGGTGTGCACCCCCAGTTCGTAGGACAGGTAGATAAGATTTCAACTAAAGTGAACCCGACACCAGCCATCTGATATTCAAAGGCAGTCTTAATTGCTTTTTTCGCTTTGGAAACTTCTTGGGGGGTGTGCACGGACACCCGGGCAATATAGGCCGGCCCATCCAGAGTCGCTAACATTTCCGATACTCTGATGGGATACCCTTGGGGAGCGGCATCTCTGCCTTGAGGAGAAGTCATACTTACTTGCTTCAGCAGAGTCGTAGGGGCCATTTGCCCACCGGTCATACCATAAATGGCATTATTCACGAAAATCGTTGTGATTTTCTCACCCCGGGCAGCGGCATGCACGATTTCTGCAGTACCAATGGCAGCCAGATCCCCATCACCCTGATAGGTAAAAACGATCTTTTGAGGATGAACTCGTTTAATTCCCGTAGCAACAGCCGGTGCCCTGCCATGAGCCGCTTGTTGCATATCAAGATTAAAGTAGTTATAGGCCAAGACAGAGCATCCTACGGGAGATACGCCAATGGTTTCTTCCCTGACTCCCAGTTCGTCAATCACTTCAGCCACTAGGCGGTGAATAATGCCGTGTGTGCAGCCTGGGCAATAGTGAGTCTTGGCCGAGGTTAATGCTTCCGGTCGATCAAAAACTGTTATCATGGGTTTTCACCCGCCTTTCCGCTATTGACCAAACGTTTAACTTCCTCAAGAACTGCGCGAGTGGCAGGAACCATGCCCCCGACACGCCCATACAAGTGGACCGGAACTTTAAACTCAAGGTTATAGCGAATGTCTTCTACAAGTTGCCCCATGCTCATCTCGACAGTGAGGACACATTCAGCTTTTTTACAGGCCTCCTGCAGAGCGACTTTCGGAAAAGGAAATAAGGAAATGGGTCGGAACAACCCTGCCTTGATTCCTTGAGCTCTTGCTTGATCTACAACCGCTTTAGCTATCCTGGCCGAAGTGCCGTAACCAACTAAGATCAGTTCAGCATCATTCGTCTGATAGTTTTCCCAGAGCACTTCTTTGCCCATCCGATCATACTTTTGTTGCAAATGATGGTTGTGCTTTTCAAGTTCTGCAGGATCAAGAAATAATGAGTTAATTATATTGGGGTTTCGCCCCTTGGCACCGGTCGTTGCCCAGGGTTTCTCCTGTCTGAGAGTTTCTTTTTCTTCCGAGAATTCAACGGGCTCCATCATTTGTCCGAGAATGCCATCCCCTAAAATCATAACGGGATTACGGTATTCATCGGCAAGGTCAAAGGCTTTCTCCATCAGATCGACCATTTCCTGAACGGTGGCCGGGGCGAGCACAAGCAATCTATAATCCCCATGCCCACCCCCTTTGACTGCTTGGAAATAGTCGGATTGGGCAGGCTGAATGCCGCCAAGCCCCGGTCCCCCTCGCTGGATATTTACAATGACACAAGGGAGCTCTGCGCCCGCCATATAGGTAATTCCCTCCTGTTTAAGGCTGATTCCCGGGCCGGATGAGGATGTCATTACTCGTGCCCCGGCACCCGCAGCACCGTAGACCATATTAATGGCAGCAATCTCAGACTCTGCTTGAACAAATACTCCTCCGACTTCCGGAAGACGTTTCGCGAGATACTGGGGAATTTCATTTTGCGGAGTAATGGGATACCCGAAAAAATAACGGCAACCGGCGCGAATCGCCGCTTCTGCTAAAGCCTCATTACCCTTCATTAGTACCTTGGCCATTATTCTTCTCCTCCTTTCGTACTGTGATTGCGACATCCGGACACATTCTGGCACAAAAGCCACAAGAAATGCACTTTTCTTGATCTGCCACGGTGGCTGGGTGAAAGCCCATGGCATTCAAATGATCGGCCATAATCACAATATGTTTTGGGCAAGCCTCCACACAAAGCTCACACCCTTTACAGCGGTCTTCATCAAACTCAACTCTCAGCATAAAAGCTCCTCCTTGTCTGGTAAATTCAGACCAATCAACGTTGACGAATGCTTAGCTTAAGTAATTCGAGCGAATTCGTCCGATCCTCTCAATGCGCTGTTCAGCCATACGATCTGCAGCAATATAGGTCGGTATTTTAAACTCTTTGGCGATTTTAAGAACTTTAGCAACATTGTCATAGACCTTTTCAACTTTTTTCAGGGCACGCTCATAATTGTACCCGTCCAATTCATCTGCAACATTGATAACACCGCCACAATTAATGACGTAGTCAGGCGCATAGAGAATTCCAAGTTCATGCAACTTGTCTCCGTGGTGTTCTTCTTTTAGCACATTATTAGCAGCACCCGCGATAATTTGGAACTTAAATTGTGAAATCGTTTGATCATTAACCACTGCCCCCATGGCACAGGGTGCGAAGATATCTGCCTTAACGCCAAAGATTTCTTCAGGCCGGACAGCGGTGGCTCCTATTTCATCAATGACACGTTTTATAAGGTCATCATGAATATCCGTGACAATGAGTTTGGCACCCTCTTCGTGCAAGTGTTTTGCCAAATAATAGCCGACATGCCCCAGTCCCTGAATCGCAATTGTTTTTCCACTCAAGGAGTCGCTGCCATAGGCTTCCATGGCGGCAGCTTTCATCCCGCGCCATACTCCACGAGCTGTCATCGGGGAAGGATCTCCGGAAGCACCGCAGGAAGATACTCCTGTCACAAAATCGGTCTCTAAATGTACCCAATCCATATCTTGAACAGTTGTCCCAACATCTTCAGCGGTAATGTACCGTCCGTTCAGTGATTGCACATATCGGCCAAAGGCTCGGAACAATTCTTCATTTTTTTGGGTGCGGGAGTCCCCAATAATCACGGTTTTTCCGCCGCCAAGATTTAAGCCTGCTGCTGCATTTTTATAGGTCATCCCTCGAGCAAGCCTTAATGCATCAAAGATTGCATCTTCTTCGCAGGCATAATCCCACATCCGTGTTCCGCCCAAAGCTGGTCCTAAAGTTGTATCGTGTATACAAATAACGGCCTTCAAACCTGACGTCTGATCCTGACAAATAACGAGCTGTTCGTAATCATACTTCTGTAAGCATTCAAAAATTTCCATTGTTTTTCCCCCTCAGGTCTTCGGAATCATATTCTCCTTATTTAATGCAATAACGTTGCCAGGACATTCCTGAAATCCAAAGCCTAAGATATTTATTCTCCTTAAGTAAAGAATTTTCTGAATTTACAGGGTTTTAGTTTAGGAAACACCTTGAAAAAAAGACTGCGCCTAGGATAAATTCATAGTTAGCAGTCTTGTCAGTAGTGCAAAAAAATTCATGGTTTGCAACAACTTGCATGCAATAAATTGCAGGCCATGATTGCAAACCATGAATAAAGTAAAAAATCATCCCTTAGATTTCTTTCCAAAGAGCTGGCATTTATTCAGATAAGAGCATGCCGCTCTAATTTATAATAGAAATTGCGCAGAGACATTTTCAGATCCTGAGCTGACTTTGTTTTATTGCCCCCATTTTTTTGGAGGGTAACTAATAGTATGGCGCGTTCCCATTGTCGTTGCAAGCTTTCAAATCCTCCTTCCTCAGTCGTTAACCCAGACTGTACCGAGTTGTCGTAACCCAGCTCCGGATAATTGACATTCGGATAGGCCAAAACCGGAAGATGCTGTAATTCCACAACTGTTTCTCCTAACCTCATATTAATAATTGCTCTCCCTAAAATGTTTTCTAACTCTCGAACGTTTCCCGGCCAGTGATAGCCCATCAAAATTTGTAACGCCTCGTCACTTACTCTTTCAACACAGCGTCCGTAGTCTTGATTGAAACTTCCAATGAGGTGGTGGACAAGTAAAGGGATATCCTCTCTTCGCTGTCTCAAGGGCGGAATAATGACCGGAATCACATTTAAACGATAATATAAATCTTCCCGAAATCTGCTGGCTCGCAATTCAGCTTCTAAATTTGCATTAGTAGCTGTAATCACTCGCACATCTATGTTAAACGGACGGTTATCTCCGACTTTTACAATTTCACGTTCTTGAAGCGCGCGCAAAAGTTTAGCTTGAAGGTTAAGACTGATTTCTCCAATCTCATCGAGAAAAATAGTTCCCCCGTTGGCCTCTTCAAAAAGGCCTGACTTACCACCGCGTTTGGCACCAGTAAAAGCACCTTCAACATAACCAAACAACTCGCTCTCCAAAAGGCCCTCCGCCAATGCTCCGCAATTCACTCGGATAAACTGCCCTTTTTGTCGGTCACTTGAGCGGTGGATGGCATGAGCAAACAGTTCTTTACCAGTCCCGCTTTCGCCGCGTAAGAGGACCGTTGCCGGCGTCACCGCTGCACGCCTTGCTTGTTCGATGGATGCTTTAATGGCATCGCTTTCACCGATAATGTCACTAAAGGTATACTTTGCTTCCAAATGACGAATTAATCGTTTCGCTCTTTCCAACTCCTCTGAAAGTTTATGGATCTCGGAGATGTCGTGGAGCACGCCTACACTTCCCCTCAACTGCCCAGATACGATGATCGGAGCGACATTGACAATCACCTCTTTGCGTTTAGGCCCCACTTTCATAAAAACGCCTTTAACAGACTGACGAGTTTTCAAGACTTGGATGTGCATACTTTCTCCTTCAGCAATATCTACGGTAGGAGGTTTACCAATGACATCACTCGCTGTCAGGCCTGTCAATCTGGTATAAGCAGGGTTAATTAATAATCCAAGTCCGTTTTCATCCACCACTGAAATCGCATCCTGGGAGGAATCAATAATTGCGGAAAGCAGAATACGAACCTCCTGCAGCGTGTTTACTTTGGCTCTTAGCTCGTCAAATTCCTCCATTTCAATTGCCCCTTCCAACTATCACCTTTTGCTATGGATAAGTTCATTCTCTTTCTATCGGCAAAATCCTGCTAGCAATAATTTACTCAATAATATTTGCGATTTACCATTTTATTAAAAATAAAACACCTTTATTTGTACCCAAAGCAGGTATAATAAAGGTGTTAACTTTAGAATTTTTACTAAAAAATTTTTTATATATGTACTGCTTTTAATACATTATCGACATGCGCAGTTTATCAGCCACCATTGCCACAAATTCCGAATTGGTGGGTTTACCGCGATCAACGTTAATGGTGTACCCAAAAAAGCGATTCATGAAATCTACATTTCCACGATCCCAAGCCAATTCGATGGCATGACGAATAGCCCGTTCAACGCGACTGGGAGTTGTTTGATATTTCACAGCAATCATCGGATACAGCTCTTTGGTAACTGCTCCAAGCAGCGACACATCAGATACCACGTTTACAATAGCATCTCTTAAGTACTGGTACCCCTTGACGTGAGCAGGCACTCCCATCTGGTGAATCATCCTTGTCACTTCGACCTCAAGGTTTTTAGAGGTTGGAGGCAGTACCCCAGTGGAAATTTGTGAATTAGAATTGGAATTTGAGTTAGCGTTTGAGACACTGTTTCGATTAGACACGGTACTGGAGTTTGAAGCAATATTTACGGAGCTTGAAAAATCATCTTGTAATTGGCGAATACGTTTACCTAAGATGTCTAAGTCAAAAGGTTTTAAAATGTAGTAATTTGCTCCAAGACTTACTGCTCGCTGGGTCATTGATTCCTGCCCAAAGGCAGTTAAAATAATTATTTTTGGTCTAAGAGGTGCATTCTGAAGTTTTTCCAAGACACCTAACCCGTCAAGGTGGGGCATAATAATATCTAATAACACTACATGAGGTTCTTCCCGAGAAATTAATTCCAGAGCCTCATTTCCATGATATGCCACCCCAACAAGGCTCATATCTTCCTGCCGTTCAATATACTCCTTAACCACCTCGACAAATTCTCGGTTGTCATCCGCTAGTAGCACACGTATAGGCCTTTGCATTCCCAGGATCCCCCTCATTTCAGCCGCATTCAATTTATATTTTCGACAATTGTTTAAATACTCCTTCTTTTCCCCATAGAATTTTACAATTTTTATTTTGAATTATTTAGAGCAGCCTTTAGAAAGGCTGCTCTAATATATAATTTTCCAAGTTAATCTTTAAGCCGCTTGTTTTTTATCGAGTTGAGAACTGTCATTCAGCATGTTTTGAATGAAGACTCCATAACCCCGTTGACTGTCATTCACGAAAACGTGGGTTACTGCTCCGATTAGTTTACCATCCTGAACAATCGGGCTGCCACTCATTCCTTGGATGATACCGCCTGTGACTTCCAGGAGCCTTGGATCTGTTACTCTCACAATCATATTTTTGCTGTCCGTTCGATTTTTCATAACACGATCGATATTAACAGCAAACTCCTCAATCTTTTCTCCTTGTATTACCGTGTAAATCTTAGCCGGACCAACTTTAACCTCCGATTCCCAACCAACCGGGATAGCTTCTTTAAAATAAGGGTTCTCAATTCGTCCACTCATTTTACCAAAGATACCGGTCATAGTATTTTTTTCAATGGTTCCACTAAAAATAGAGTTAGGAACAAAGGAACCGATTTTTTCGCCTGGATGCCCTCGTTTCCCTTTTTCAATAGCATATATTGTTGACGCAATGATTTTACCATCATAGACTTCAATCTTCTGATTAGTATCCGCATCTGTTATTACATGTCCTAAGGCACCATATAGATTAGTAACCGGATCTAAAAATGACAGAGTCCCGACTCCTGCTGCTTCGTCTCGAACAAATAAACCCATGCGGTATCTTCCGGTCTCAACACAAAAAATTGGATGAACTGTTTTCTCTACAACTTGATCTTGACGTTTAAATAAAACATTGACAGATCCTTTTTGTTTTCCTGCTAGATTGATGGCATTGGATACCTCTTGATCCGTCTTAACTTCCTGATTTTCAATTTTCAAAAGAATATCCCCAACTTGGATTCCAGCTTCTTTCGCAGGAAATGAGTTCTTTCCGTTTTTGTCTACTACAGGAGCCTGTCCCACTACCATAACACCCTTAGTTTGTAAGGTTACACCAATCGATTGCCCTCCGGGTATTAATTTTATGGGACTCATTACTTCCACTTCCCCCGAACTTAACGGAAAAATTCCAAAAAGTTTGTAGGCGACATCCATTTTTTCTGATATCTGAGAGTGAGACACTCCTGAAGCAGCTACTGAAACCGTCTCGTGATTAGGTGAAGTTTTCTCTACTTGAATAATATTGGACCAAATACCCTTAAAGTTAGATTCCGTGTGACTAACTTGAGTTTGATGAATCTGAGGCAATTCAACTAACAGTTGAAGGAAGGTGCAAAACAAGAGACTGATTAATAATAAAATACTTCTTTTTTTCACTCTCTTATCATCCTCCACTCTATTCTCCCCATTGTATCTCCCCTTTTTCCTCGTTTTAGAGCGGTCAATATAATAAGTGAAGTGAAGGTTTTTTTGTTTGAATTCTAATGTTAAATTATCCAAATCACTTCTGTTTCATCCTGACAAAAGTGTTCCATATTCTCTAAAACAATGGCAAATTAGACAATATAAAAAGATTGCATAAAAAACTTTACGCAATCTTAAACCAAAACCCTATTTAAAAACCTATTTAAATTCACTTTTTGAAATAATTGGACTGACACTATAGATTCAAATCTCACTTATATTGTGAATTTTTCGCTTCGTAAATCAGCCACGCCCTTCGTGTATTATGCCCCAAACATTGTGCCTCGAGCAGAACGTTGCCGTAATTCTTGAGCGTGTTTACGTGTTATTTCTATTTCCCCGCCCCCAAGCATTCGGGCAAGTTCTTCAACACGGTCAACCTCGGATAAGGAGTCAACTCGAGTTCGAGTCCTTTCCCCGTTGACTTCTTTAACTATACCATAGTGGGCCTCTGCAAAGGCTGCAACTTGTGCGGCATGTGTGATACAAAAAACCTGTTTATCCTGGGCGATTTTAGCCAACTTTTCACCGACTCTATGAATTGTTCTGCCTCCGACTCCACTGTCTACCTCATCGAAGATGAAGGTTCCAACCGACTCAACTTTCGCCAGCAGACTTTTTAAAGCCAGCATCAAGCGTGACATTTCTCCTCCGGAAGCGACTTTCGCTAAGGGTTTAGGAGGCTCTCCCAAATTGGCGGAGAAATAAAACTCAGCTGTTTCTGCGCCACCCTTGGCAGGCTCCTCATTCGGCATAAACCGAACTTCAAACCGACTTTTCTCTAAGCCTAAATCCGCCAGTTCAAGCGCCAATCCCTTCTCGATACCCGTTGCTATTTCGCGCCGTTTTAAGCTTAGTTGCTCAGCAACAATCTCATAGGCTTTTCGAGTTGTCTGTTTCTCGTTATTTATCTTTTCGAACTGCTCCTGAACATGAGTGATTTGATCCAATTCTTCAAGCATGCTCGCATTTTTTTCCAAAACTTCTTCAAGCGTTGTCCCAAATCTCCGAAGCTTTTTGAGTAGAATAAGACGCTCTTCGATCTGGTCGAGTCTTTCCGGTTCGAACTCAAAATCATCACGATAGGCCCTAATTTGTTCAGCTAAGTCTTCCACCGAGTAATAGACAGACTCGATTTGTCCATAAACATTTAATGTGTCATCTAAACGATCTAATTCTTGCAGAGCTTTGCGCGCCTGCCCTAACATATCAATGGCTGCCGGTTTGCCCGCTGAACCTTCATAGAGTGCTCCATAGGCTTCAGAGACCAGACTGGTAATTCTCTCCGAGTTGCTTAGGCGTTTCTTTTCCTGAAGGAGTTCTTCTTCTTCGCCCGGTACCGGACTAACTCGTTCAATTTCCTCAATTTGATAACGAAGATACTCTTCACGTTTTTGACGTTCATCTTCTGAAATGGATAATTCACGCTCTTTACGGATAATCCTCTGGTAGGTTTTGGCGGCTTCATTCACCACATCCACTTCGCCTTGGAGACCCCCCAAGGCATCCAAAAGATCTTGATGGGTTTCGGGGCGAAAGAGAGAAAGATGTTCTATTTGACCGTGAATATCTACAAGCCCTACACAAAGCGAACGATAGAGGGTTAACGGAATTGACCGGCCTTGAACACGACAGACATTTTTTCCTGTGGAGTTTATCTCACGAAAAAGAAATAATTGCCCGTCTTCTGCCGGATAACCAGCCTCTTCAAGCCTCAGTAAATACTCAGGTGCCAGATCATCGAAGACGCCTTCAATTCGTGCTCGTGATTCTCCATGCCGGATAAGATCTGTATTGGCACGTCCACCTAAAAGAACCCCAAGCGCGTCGATCAGCATCGATTTTCCTGCGCCGGTCTCTCCTGTAAACACAGTTAAACCACAACCGAAATTCAGACGAACTGTCTCCATTAGTCCAAAATTCTCTACGTGCAACTCTGCTAGCATAACAAAACCTCCTATCCAAGCAAGGCGCTTATCCGTCCCAGAACCGTCTGAACAGCCTCTTTTGGCTTAATAACCAAAAGAATCGTGTCATCTCCGGCTACTGTTCCAATGAGTTCTTCCCAGTTGCTATTATCCATAACAGCGGCTAAGGCATGTGCATTTCCTGGTATAGTTCGAATTACAATAAGACTGTCAGTGTCATTAATGGAAACCATAGCCTCTCTTAATAAACGCTTAAGACGGTCTTGCAAGTTTGCCGGATGATGTTCGCTCGGAACAGCATAGCGATATTCGTCTCCCTGACTAGGGACTTTAATCAATCCCATTTCCTTAATATCCCTAGAAACTGTTGCCTGTGTGACATCGAAACCGGCTAAGCGCAGTTTATCTGCAAGATCTTCCTGAGTATGAATAATTTGCTTCGTGATGATTTCTTGAACCTTCATCTGGCGACGTGCTTTCATACACTAGCCTCCTTTACGCGAAGTGTGAGGCGCGAATCCCTAACCTCGCCCATCCCATCCCTGATTCGTGTCCCGAGTATCATGCATTGCGGATCGATTTCACTCATGCCAACGATCTCTTAGCTTTTCTCGAACGACCTGAGGAAAACTGCGCGTACCCAGCCGGATTAATAACGCTTTTATCGGATCGGTTTTTATAATGACGGTTTGGCCTGAATAAATCACGATACTTTGACGGCCATCAAAAGTCACCATACACTTTTCTCCGTTAGCTAAGAGAATTTGGATTTCCTCCTCATCTGAGACAAGCATAGGACGAGCTGAGAGAGAGTGGGCAGCTAACGGAGTCAGTAAGATTGCTTGAACATTAGGACTGATAATAGGTCCGCCGGCAGAAAGTGAATAGGCAGTGGAACCGGTTGGAGTAGCAACAATCAAGCCGTCCGCTGGATAGCTTACGGTAGGTTCTCCCGAAAGGTTTGCTTGCAGAGTAATTATTCCATCTCTGCCTTCTCTGGAAAACACAACATCATTTAAGACCCTGTAAGAAATTCCGTCCTCAGCGCCACCGTTAACAACTACATTCAACATTAAACGCTCTTGGATTTCAAAATCTTTGCTCAGAATCTTTTCCAAAGCACCGTAAACTTCTTCACGTTCAATTTCACACAGAAACCCTAAGCGCCCAAAATTAACCCCCAAAACAGGGATTCCGAACGAAGAGGCTTCACGCGCTGCTTGGAGAAGGGTACCATCCCCTCCTAAGGATATCAGGAATTCCGCTTTATGCTTGATAATATCCTCCCACTCTGTAAAAACCTCCCAGCCGCGAGCTCGAAACCATGCCTCAATTTTAGGAGCCAATGTTAAGGCTTCTGGTTTACTCATATTGCGCCACAAACCAACGATTTTTTCCATTTTATTATTCCGTCTCTTTCTGAGCGTTGTGAACTACAAGTTCCAGCTCTGAATGCCAATCTATTCCCGATTCATTTTGCAAACCCAACCAAGCCAAATATTCAATATTTCCCTCTGGGCCGCGAATTGGTGAATAATCTAACCCTAAGACCTGAAATCCTATACCCTCTGCCTGACCAAGGACAGTCTCAATAACCTGTTTATGTACATTTTTGTCTTTAACCACGCCCTTTTTACCGACATGCTCTCGTCCGGCTTCAAATTGAGGCTTAATTAGGGATACTACTTGTCCATCCTCTTTAAGAATAGCGATCATTGCAGGAAATATCTTTGTAATTGAGATAAACGCTACATCGGAAACGATCCAGTCCACCTTCTCCGGCAAAGTGTCCGTGGAGAGATAACGAGCATTTACTCGCTCCATTGAGACTACTCGCGGATCAGTTCGGAGTTTCCAGTCTAACTGTCCATACCCTACATCTACGGCATAAACTCGTTTTGCTCCATTTTGCAAGGCACAATCTGTAAAGCCCCCCGTTGAAGCGCCTATATCGACCACTACTTTATCCTTAAAGGAGATTGGAAAGGCTTCCAGAGCCTTAGCTAACTTTAATCCGCCACGTGAAACAAACGGCAGGATTTCCCCTTTCAATTCAATCAACGCATCTTGAGATAATTCCGTTCCGGGCTTATCCACGCGTTGCCCTCCGACAAACACTATCCCTGCCATTACCATAGCTTTCGCTTTTTCACGACTGGTTGCCAACCCGTTCTTGACGATTAATACATCAATACGTTCTTTCCCTTTAGCCACTGTACCCCGTCCTTTTATCTGTGAGCAGAACTTTTTTAAGATTGCGCGACGTCACGAAACAATTTTAAGCGTTCTGCTGCTTGCAGGATTCCTTTTGTTGATAAGCCATGGACCGTAAACAAATGAGGAATGGATCCTTGATCGACGAACCCTGGATATCCCAAGCGTTCAACCGTTACCCCGTCAATTCCTTCTTCTTCAAGAAATTCCAAAATCGCGCTGCCCATGCCTCCTTTAAGAGAATGGTCTTCTATAGTGATTATTTTTTTTGTAAGCCGAGCGTAGTGTGATAAGAGTTTCCGATCCAGAGGATTTATATACCGCAAGTTAATGACTGCAGCATCTACGCCGCGATAACTTAATTCTTGAGCTGCTAGGAGACAAGTATTAACCATGGGACCAATTCCAATTAAGGTTACGTCCCGACCGTCTCTTAAGACTTCCGCTTTACCAATGGGGATTTGCTTTAACTTTTTATCCAGCGTCACGCCCTGTCCGACAGATCTCGGATAGCGCAGGGCAACAGGTCCGTCATGTTTTATCGCTGTATAGAGCATATGGCGCAACTCATTTTCATCTTTAGGTGCCATAAAGACTAAGTTGGGAATGATCCTAAAAAAGGATATGTCAAATACACCATGATGCGTAGGTCCATCATCCCCAACAATTCCGGCCCGGTCAATCGCTAAGACAACATTAGCCTGTTGTAAACAGACGTCATGCAGGACTTGATCATAGGCTCTTTGATAAAAGGTGGAATAGATGGCAACAACAGGCTTCAAGCCCCCGAAAGCCAATCCTGCGGCAAAGGTTACGGCATGTTGTTCCGCAATTCCAACATCAAAGAAACGATCCGGTAATTCCTTGGCAAACTCATTAAGACCTGTTCCACCTGGCATCGCCGCAGTAATTGCCACGATTTTCGGATTTTCCCTGGCAAGCTGACAAAGGGTCTCTCCGAAAACCGCCGTATAGGTGGGAGGAGCAGATTTCTTAGTCACTTTTCCGGTTTCGGGATCAAAAGGGCCTATCCCATGAAAGATATCCGGATTTTCCTCTGCAGGTTTGTATCCTTTTCCTTTACAAGTCACGACATGGACCAGAACCGGCCCTTTCTTATTCTTAGCTTGGTCTAATACCTTTTCGACCAAAGCCAGATCATGTCCATCAATCGGCCCTAAGTATGTGAACCCCAATTCTTCAAAAAGTAATCCCGGTACCAGCAAATATTTTAGGCTGTCTTTGGCTTTAGCTGCTAACTTAGCAACCTGTGGTCCTATTCCGGGAATTCGTTTCAATAAGTATTCCAGATCCTCTTTACGTTTATCATAGAGCGGATCTGTCCTCAATCGATTAAGATATGTAGACATTGCCCCTACGTTAGGAGAAATGGACATCTCATTATCATTCAAGACCACGATCACATTTGTCTCACTATGTCCTGCATGATTTAAGGCCTCATAGGCCATTCCGCCAGTCATAGCTCCATCTCCGATGACCGCCACAACGTGGTGACTCTCTTTGAGAACATCCCGAGCTTTAGCAAACCCAACAGCTGCCGAAATGGAAGTACTGGAGTGTCCGGTTTCAAAACTGTCGTGGGCACTTTCCCCCCGTTTGGGAAAGCCGGACAAGCCTTTGTATTGGCGAATCGTCTTAAACTGTTTGAGCCGTCCGGTTAAGAGCTTATGCACATAGGTCTGATGACCAACATCCCAGACAATCTTATCATGGGGGCTGTTAAATATTCGGTGTAACGCCAAGGTTAATTCCACGACCCCAAGGTTCGGCGCTAAATGCCCTCCATTTTTGGAGACCACTTTAATCATTTCTTGCCGAATCTCCTGCGCCAGACTATTTAGGTCTGTCAGATCCAACCCACGCAAGTCCTTCGGTTCATGAATTTTTTCGAGCAGTCCCATCCTTCTTCCCCCTCGTAATTAGGTCTATATTCTAATTGCCCTTCATTTATCTAAACTAAAAGTCCAACAATGATTCCTACCATTACGCCCCCAAAAACCTCTAAAGGGGTATGTCCAATCAGTTCCTTAAGCCGTTCTTGAGCCAGGTCAGGTCCATGGTATAAACGTTCGACTAACCGGTTTAGAACCTCTGCCTGTTTCCCGGCAGCCCGTCTCACTCCAGTAGCATCATACAAGACAATCATTCCGAAAACAGCCGCTACTGCGAAGATAGGCGAATCCCATCCATAGTATTTTCCAACTCCTAAGGCTAAGGCACTCACCGTTGCGGAGTGGGAACTTGGAAAACCGCCTGAACTAAAAAAAAGTGAGAAATTCAGTTTCCTTACTAATAATAGATTAACCGCAACTTTTAAAATTTGAGCTAAAAGCCATGCGGTTAGAGCTGAAATCAGAATTGCATTGTGGTAAATCCCTGGAAATATCGGCATAATAACGACCTCATTTAATGTTTGCGTTCTTCAATATAGAATGCCAGCTCATTTAGAAAGCTTGCCCTTTCCCCCAATGGTTTTATGGCTGCCTGAGCTTTAAGAATTTGAGCATGCAATTGGTGACCAGCGCCTTCAAGTCCCAGTAGAGACACATAAGTTGATTTACCCTGCCGAATATCGCTTCCGGCAGGTTTACCGAGAGTTTCGCTATCCCCAACTATATCCAAAATATCATCCTTTATCTGAAAAGCTAATCCTAAGGCTTGGGCATAATCCGTCAGTGCCTCGATTTGTTCCTCCGTGCCTCCTGCTAAAATCCCTCCGAGCCGAGCTGAAACCGTCAATATGGCACCGGTTTTTGCTTTATGAATTTCCTCAATTTCATTTAAACTAAGGGCTTTTCCTTCTCCAGCGATATCCGCTACCTGTCCGCCGACCATTCCATCTTTCCCTGCAGCAAGTGCAACCTCGCGTATAACGCGCAACTCTCTTTCAGGTTGACCAAGTTCTAAATTGGCCAGAATTTCAAAAGCATAGGTCAACAAGGCATCACCAGCCAGAATTGCCTGAGCCTCTCCAAAAACTTTGTGATTAGATAGTCTTCCCCTTCGATAATCGTCATTATCCATGGCTGGTAAATCATCATGAATTAAGGAGTACGTATGAATAAGCTCTATGGCCAGAGCAGCTTGTAAAACAGTTTCAGGATTACCGCCTACAGCCTCTGCTGAGGCCAAAGCTAAGACAGGTCGAATTCGTTTGCCCCCTCCAATTAGGGAATAATACATACTCTCATTTAAACTGTCTTCATCCCACGGCAACTGAGCGAGAGTTTGTTCAATCATTGTGAGATAACGTTGAAAGGTTTCCTTAAACACTTTTTACGTTCATCCTTCCCCATCGAAACTGGCAGGCATTATTTGTAATTGTCCATCCGGGCCTTCAAGCAAGATCTCCATTTGTTTTTCCGCTTGGTCCAACACCTTAGAACAATATTGAACAAGGCCTATACCTTCTTTAAATAAGCTCAAGGCCTTTTCTAAAGGCAGATCTTTTTGTTCAAGGGTTTTGACAATCATCTCCAAATGTTGAAGCCCTGTCTCCAGAGAGGGTTCTTCTGTTGCATTCGCGTTTATTTTATCTTGCACTTGCTCAAAAAGGTCCTCTGTCCATATATCTGTACTCATAGATCAATTTCCCTTCTCCAACACTCGGCAGTGTAAACTTCCTTCTCCTAAACGAATCCGAATTTGTTCATCGACCTCTGCTTGGTTTACGGAGCGCAGAAGGAGTCCTTCTGCATTATAAGTCAGTGAGTATCCCCTGCCTAAAATAGCCAATGGGCTTAGTAAATCAAGCTTAGCAGCCAATAGCTTTAGTATACCATTTTTATCAATTACAAATCTAGTCATACCCTCTTGAAGGCGCATTTGCAGGGCATCTAAGCGTTGACGGCTCTGATCAATACGCCAAAATGGGTCCCTGAGAGGTCCCTTATTGGCGATTCCTTCTACATATTGACGTTTCCGCTCAATGAGAGTCCCCATAGCACCCGTTAGTCGAACACGCAGTTGAGCCACTTGGAGCTGTAGGTCTATGAGTATCGGCACCGCTAGTTCAGCGGCTGCAGAAGGGGTCGGCGCCCTGAGATCAGCTACATAGTCTGAGATAGTCACATCTGTTTCGTGTCCCACCGCTGAAATAATCGGAATTACAGATGCTGAGATAGCACGGGCGACTATATCTGTATTAAACGCCCATAACTCTTCCAAAGAACCTCCGCCACGACCAACAATGATAACATCTACATCTCCATGTCGATTAAGTCGGGCAATCGCTTGAGCTACTTCATGTGGGGCGGCTTCTCCTTGAACAGCAGCAGGAGCTAATATCCACGACATCCCCGGATGCCGCCGTTCAATAATATTAATGATATCTCGAATCGCTGCTCCCGTTGGACTCGTTACAATCCCAATACGCCGCGGCAAACGAGGTATACTCTTCTTGCGTAAGGGATCAAATAATCCTTCCTCAGCGAGTTTCTTTTTAAGTTGCTCAAATGCTAAATACAGCTGTCCGAGTCCACTCGGTTCCATTTCCTCTCCGTATAGCTGAATGGTTCCATCGCGATCATACATCCGAATATTTCCGCGAATCAAGACTTTTAAGCCATCGGAGGGGATGAAGCGCACGCGTTCCGACCGACTTTTAAACATAACCCCTTTAAGGCTTGAGGATTCATCTTTAAGAGTAAAATACCAGTGTCCGGAAGCACGATGATTTTTAAAGTTCGAAAGTTCACCACTGATCCAACAGTTTTGCAACTCCGTTCGTTCCTGCAGGACTTGACCAATTCGGCCTACCAACTCAGAAACTGTCCATATTTTCGGCACACCCTTCACCTCAATGCCTATCATAACATAAAGAAAAGTGGGGTGGAAATAATTCCACCCCACTTTTCTTTATCGATGCACGAGATACGATACCCGAAGTCCGAACAACAAGCATCATACCTACTTTTCTTCGTGCATCGTGCTTCGAGCCACGTGCATCGTATTTTACATACGACTTTGAACAACAGCAACTGTCTCAGCACAAATGACAGCGGCCTGCTCAAAGAGTCTGGCTCGTTCTGCCTTAACCCGCTCTTGATAAGCAACGTCTTTAATTCCAGGCAGGTTAATATCAACACTAAGCATTGCTGATTTCAGAGCACTCTCTGCTAAGTAAGCGGACACACCTACATCACTGATCGCTCCCTTATTTCCGATGGGTGCAAGTTTCTGAGCTAATTGCAACACTCTGAAACAGTTTTGGGAGATTCCCAGTGGAGTATCCGTAGCCGACACCAAGACTTCTTGCATTTTCTCGGTGCGCAGGGCTTTTTCTTCATCCGTCCCTTTGGGTAATTTTAAGACGTCCATGAAATTCGAGAATTCAGCAATATCTTGACTTAATCCACTCTTCAACAGGCCCAAAACAGCTTCCGCTTCAGCCAAAATTTCTTTTGCTTGAGGTTCAACCTCTTTATACTTTTCCTTACCAATTGTAAGGTTAGCAACCATACAAGTCATTGAGGCCGCCAGTGCTCCGACATAAGCAGAAACGCTTCCCCCACCAGGTGTTGGAGAAGAACTGGCAGACACAGTCAAAAATTCTTCAGTGGTCCACTCCCATATTTTGTTCGTATCCATCAGCGAACCCCTCCTTGCAGAACGATTCCCTTCAAGACATTGCGCATAATTAAGGCAGTGGTCAAGGAACCTACGCCACCCGGTACGGGAGAAATCAACGCAGCCACATCTTGAACAGCCTCGAAATCAACATCCCCACAAATTCCTCCCGGGATTTCATTGATCCCAGCGTCAACAACAATCGCTCCTGCTTTGACCATTTCCTTTTTGATCAGCTTAGCACGACCTACGGCAGCAATTAGAATATCTGCCTGACGGGTAAAGGCTCCTAAGTCAGGAGTTTTTGAGTGGCAAATCGTCACAGTAGCATTGTGCTTGAGAATCAGGAAAACTAAAGGTTTGCCAACGGTTTCTCCTCGGCCAACAATCACCACATGCTTTCCTGCAATTTCAACGCCTGAGCGCAAAAGCAACTCAATACAACTTTGCGGGGTGGCTGGAAATAATCCTTCTTCACCGCTTAGAATATATCCGCGATTGATAGGATGAACTCCGTCTACATCCTTATCCGGGCGCACTGCAGCCATAACCGTTTCCTTCCGAATCCCTTTAGGAAGCGGGAGTTCAATCATGATGCCATGCACATTTTGATCATTATTAAGCTTTTCAATCGTCGCCAAGATTTCGGCTTCAGGGGTAGAACTCGGCATGGTGAAGAGTTCAAAGGCCATACCTATGCCCTCACAGACTTTCTGCTTGGACCGTGCATAAACTACCGATGCCGGGTCATCTCCGACAAGTATCACGGCAAGTTTAGGTTGTACTCCTTTTTCTTTCCACGTTGCAATCTCCTCACGGATTTCTTCTTTAAGAATCTTGGATACAGCTTTTCCATCTAATAATTGAGCCAAAGGACACACTCCTTTCAAAATATTGTGATTTTTAAACTTACAAGACTCCCACTTCTATGAAGTGGGAGTTCTGATGTTCAGTTGATGTCCAGCTTGAGCAGAACGAGATTATTTTCCTTTGAGATATTCATCAATACCTGCCGCAGCCTTCTTGCCGGCGCCCATAGCTAAAATAACCGTTGCAGCACCGGTAACGATGTCACCGCCTGCAAAAACTCCTGGTTTTGAGGTCACCAATGTTTCTGGATCTGCGACGATGTTGCCTCGCTTGTTTAACTCCAATCCAGGAGTAGATGTTGTTACAAGAGGGTTTGGACCTTGTCCGATGGCAACTACTACCGTGTCCATGGGAATATCAAATTCAGATCCTTTAATAGCAACCGGAGCACGTCGTCCTGAAGCATCCGGCTCTCCGAGTTCGTAGCGCAAGCAGGTCAGACTTTTTACCCATCCACGCTCGTCCCCTTCTATAGCAACAGGATTTGTTAACAGACGGAATTGGATACCCTCTTCTTCCGCATGTTCAAGCTCTTCTTTACGGGCTGGCATCTCATCACGAGAACGGCGATAGATGATATAAACATTTTCCGCACCCAAGCGCAAGGCAGTACGAGCAGAATCCATCGCCACATTCCCTGCACCTAACACAGCGACATTCTTTCCAACTTTTACAGGGGTGGCGTACTCAGGGAACTTATAACCCTTCATCAAATTTGTCCGGGTTAAAAACTCATTGGCCGAATAAACCCCATTTAAATTTTCTCCGGGGATATCCATAAAGTAGGGAAGTCCGGCACCGGTACCGATAAATACCGCATCATATCCGTTTTCCATAAGTTCATCGACGGAGGTGATTTTACCTACTACCTGATTCGTAAGGATTTCTACGCCCATTTGCTTAAGGTTATCAATTTCAGTTTGCACAATCTCTTTCGGCAGACGGAACTGAGGAATTCCATACATCAATACGCCCCCGGCAACGTGCAATGCTTCAAAAACAGTCACAGCATGCCCAGCTTTCGCCAAGTCTCCGGCACATGCTAATCCCGCAGGCCCTGCACCTATGATGGCGACACGCTTACCGCTCGCCTGGGGTTTCACAACCTCAGATTTACCGGATTGCATGCCAAAGTCAGCCGCGAAGCGCTCTAGTCGGCCAATAGCCACTGACTCCCCTTTGATTCCCAGAATACATTTACTTTCACATTGAGCTTCTTGCGGACATACTCGACCACAAACCGCAGGCAATGAATTTTTAACTTTCAGGACATTTCCAGCTTCCTGAAAATCTCCTTCCGCAATTTTCTTAATAAACTCCGGAATCATAACTGAGACAGGACATCCTGTTACGCATTTAGGATTTTTACATTGTAAACAACGCTTAGCTTCTTCGATAGCTGTTTCTTGTGAGTATCCCAAAGCGACTTCTTCAAAGTTATGTGCCCTTACCTGAGGCTCCTGGCAAGGCATATCATGACGAGGGATTTTTACTTTTTTTGCGCTTTCAACTTTCTCTGTCATTAATGATGCCCTCCTTCATGGTTACATTCCAACCGTGCCTTAGCCCTGTTTTCTTCATCTTTATAAAAAGCCAGACGTTTCATAGCTAAATCGAAATCTACCAAGTGGCCATCAAACTCCGGTCCATCGACACAGGCAAATTTTGTTTCGTTACCTACACTAATTCGGCAAGCACCGCACATTCCTGTCCCGTCAACCATAATTGGATTCATGCTGACAATTGTTTTAATACCCAGTGACCGAGTATAATCGACTACGGCTTTCATCATGATCATGGGGCCGATAGCCCAAATTGCCTTAACTTGATGTCCTTGAGCTAAAACCTCTGCCAATCCGTCGGTAACAAATCCTTTAACTCCTTGGCTCCCGTCGTTTGTGGCAATTACAACTTCGCTGCTGGCAGCGCGCATCTCATCTTCAAGAATCAGCAAATCTGCACTCCTGGAACCTAAGACGGATATTACGTGATTTCCCGCTTCTTTTAAAGCCCGAGCGATGGGATGAACGGGAGCAATACCTAAGCCGCCGCCGATGCAAACAACCGTACCATAATTTTCAATTTCAGAAGCAACCCCTAAAGGACCTACGAAATCCTGGAATTCATCCCCTTCATTCATGCCGGTAATGATAGCTGATGAATACCCTACATCTTGAATAACAATGGTGATAGTGCCTTTTTCTCGATCAAAATCCATGACAGTCAGTGGAATACGCTCACTAAGCTCATCCATACGAACAATTACAAACTGCCCGGGTTCAACTTTCGCGGCAACGGCCGGTGCATTGACTTCCAGCAAGGCGATACCGGTTGCCAACAATCTTTTTTTAACAACGTGGTACATTTGTCTCCTCCTCAATGTGAACAAAAATTCTCATATAATTTTTAATTCGAGATCTTTGCTCAATTTCCTTCAATTTTAAATGCACTGAAAAAATTGTAATATTCAAACTTATTCTCATTAAGGGTTCGATGTCGCTTTCGAAGAAACATCGGCGCCTTTCTGCTCTGCTTTCACTGCGCTCTCCACAATACGGTCTAAAATCCCGTTAACGAATTTTGCAGATTCCTCTCCGCCAAAACGCTTCGCTAACTCAATTGCTTCGTTGAGACTTACTCGACCGGGTATATCCGACCGAAAGAGAATCTCATAGGTAGCCAAACGCATCACATTTCGATCCACTTTGGCCATACGGTTAATAGTCCAATCTTGGGCAAATGAAGCAATCGTTTGATCAATCTGCTCTTGATGCGCTATTGTACCCTCCACAAGTTCCTGGGCAAAGTCTTTACTCGGCTCGGGGACGACAAATTCCTTAGCCCAACGTTGAATTTCTTCCGCTATAATAAATGGTTCTTTCGTCAGGTCCCTTTGAAAAAGCACCTGTAATGCCGTTTCACGGGCTAATCTTCGACTCAAAGAAAATTCCTCCCTAAGTAAGCATAATTCTTAAATCATAATGACCTTAAAACTTGTTAAAATTTTTTTCTAACCAGGTTGAAATATCTTTGTGCTCATCTTGGCGCTTTCCTAAAACAAATCCCAGCACAACAAACAGGGCTAATACTAACGTTCGCCAAAAGCCAAGAGTTACCAATAGCAATCCCAGCAAAAATCCTATTGATGTTCCGAAGAGTTTACCCGGATGGCTCTCCAAGGCCCAAACTAAAAACTGCGAAATCTTCTCTCCAACTTTCAACCAAAAGCCATTCATCGTACGCGTACCGATTGAACTTTTTCTAAGCGGCGCACCAGCACTTTCACCTCTGCAACAATTATTCCAGTATAAAGCTCGACATCCTCTTTGACCTTCGTCAAAAGCTCACCAGATATTTGAGGTATCAGAACCCCCTGTTCAAACTGACATAAAACTAAAATCTCCAGGCCTGCGTCACGTTGTCTAAGGTTTGATTTCACTTGTAACACACCAGGCAACGCCATTGCGCTGCGAGCAATAATCTCCTGCAAAGCATCGTGTGAAATCCGAACATCTCCGCCTTTTAACGAGGTTCGAAAGGAATAGTCCGTCCTCGTACGGGGACGCATAAACAATAACAAACCTAGCACAAGTAACACTCCAGCCGCGATGATACTTTCCCAAGGGTTCCATCTCAACCAGTTAAGCCCTTGGGCAATTAAAAAATAAGGAAGCCCCCATCCTGTGGCAATTGCTAATATCCAAAGTGCCCCGAGGATCAAAAAGAGTCCTAAAGCATATGCCAACATCGTCGTCCCTTCTTTCAGAAACCCCCCCTGGTCTTCCAGGGGGGGCCTTCTTTACACTCGTCAGAAAGTATAACTTATCATTAATACTTTCTGACGAGTGTAACTAGAGCTGCCGCCTGCACCTGCGGCTTCTCCGCTAAGCTAACACGTGCGAAGACAGTGTCTTCGGACGCCAGCTAAGTTTTCTTTACTTCAGACGGAAGTCTTCTTCTTTGGTATCCAATACCGGTTTAAAATTAACCCCTTGCACATGGACATTCGCTTCTACCACTTTAAGACCGGTCATACTCTCAATGGCTTCTTTTACTGCTTCCTGTACATTAAGAGCTACGTCGGGAATTGAGACACCATACTCTACAACAATAAATAAGTCCACGGCTACTTCATGTTCACCGACTTCGACCTTAACCCCTTTGGACAGGTTTTTATTTCTGCCTAACATGTTCGCAAGGTCTCCCACTATGCCCCCGCTCATACCCACGACGCCTTCTACCTCAGAAGCAGCTAATCCGGCAATAACTTCCACTACTTCATCAGCAATTCGGATAGACCCAAGGGAATTATCTGTTCCCAAACTTTCCATGCTCACACCCCTTACTCGAGGTTCGAAGTTCGATGTTCGTGGTTCGAATATTGAACTTCATACCTCGCATTACCCTCACATATCGTGTTATTTCCCGATAAGTCAACTAAACTATAGATGGAGTTAAACGCTCCATCTATAGTTTGTTTCCATTATCTACATGTCGTTGACATTATATCAAATTAAGCCTGATCTAGCAATTCGATATTCGAGGTTCGAACATCGAACCTCGACTTCACTCTCCCAGGATTCGGCGCTGAATAAAGTTTGTATATACTTCCCCCCGCTGATAAAAAGCATTGTCCAATACTTTTAAATGAAAGGGGATGGTTGTATGAATCCCTTCGATAACAAATTCTTCAAGGGCACGCTTCATTCGAGCAATAGCTTCCTGCCTGGTGGCACCCCAGACAATTAATTTACCAACCATGGAGTCATAATAAGGCGAAACTGTATACCCTTGGTAGACCGCGCTGTCAACTCGCACTCCCGGTCCGCCTGGAACATGGTAGATATTGATCAACCCTGGGGAAGGCATAAAATTCTTATCCGGGTCTTCCGCATTAATTCGGCACTCAATAGCCCAACCACGCATTTGAATATCTTCTTGAGTATAGCCAAGGGGTTCGCCTGCAGCTAAACGGATTTGTTCTTTCACTAAGTCAAGCCCGGTAACCATCTCGGTAACAGGATGCTCTACTTGAATGCGTGTGTTCATTTCAATGAAGTAGAACTTTCCGTGCCGATCCAACAAAAACTCAATTGTTCCGGCATTCGAATAGTTAGCAGACTTGGCGGCTTTAACCGCTACAGCACCCATTTCAGCTCTCAACTCAGGACTTATGGCACTGGAAGGAGATTCTTCAAGCAATTTTTGATGGCGACGTTGCAAGGAACAATCTCGCTCCCCTAAATGAATAACATTGCCATAATTATCTCCCAAAATTTGAATCTCTATGTGTCTCGGTTCCTCAACATATTTCTCAAGGTAAACCTCTGAATTGCCAAAGGAAGCTTTCGCTTCATTCTGGGCCGCCTGAATCGATTTACTCAATTCCTTAGCATTCTGTGCAACCCTCATTCCCTTGCCGCCACCGCCTGCTGAGGCTTTAATCAAGACAGGATATCCAATTTCTTCAGCCACTGCCCCAGCCGTTTCTTCATCTGTGATAACATCTTTTGAGCCAGGAACCACGGGGACTCCGCCTTCAATCATCGTCTTGCGAGCCATGGCCTTATCTCCCATAGTTTCAATAACCGTAGGAGATGGTCCGATAAATGTAATATTACACGATCTACATATTTCAGAGAAGCGGGCATTTTCAGATAAGAAGCCGTATCCGGGATGAATTGCGTCAACCCCTGTTAATTCTGCTGCGCTGATGATATTTGGGATATTAAGATAACTCCTGGCACTTGCTACAGGGCCAATGCAGACCGCTTCGTCAGCTGCCTTTACGTGCAACGCTTCCCGATCTCCCTCAGAAAAAACAGCGACAGTCTCAATATCAAGCTCGCGACATGCTCTAATGATGCGCAAGGCAATTTCCCCACGATTAGCGATCAGGATTTTCTTAAACATTCTCTTTTTCTCCTTATTTTTCAATGACGAACAACGGTTGGCCATATTCAACAGGTTGACCGTTCTCTACAAGAATTTGAATAACTTTTCCTTCGATTTCCGACTCGATTTCGTTCATGAGTTTCATGGCCTCAACGATGCAAACAGGTTGACCCGCTTCGATATGCTGTCCTACTTTTACAAAAGGAGCTGCCTCAGGAGATTGTGAACTATAGAACGTTCCTACCATAGGAGAGGTGATCGTTTCCGTATTAGCGCTGATAATAGGTGCGGCTGCTTTTACTGCAGGTTCGACACTGTTTTGAGCAGGGACCCCAACTGTTACGGACGGTGGGTTCCCTTCTTGACGTGCAGCAGTTACCGGAACACCCATTATTGCACTTGGTCCTTTGCGAATGGCGATTTTCACACCATCACTTTCAAGATTTAATTCACTGATATCAGTCTCATCTATAATTTGGATTAATTCTTTTATTTCTTGTAAATTCAACTTCGAATCCTCCTTAGATAACAATGAAGGGCGTTCTCCCTTCGTTTCTTTAACCTCTTTGCGTTCCTCTCTTGATACAACCCCACTTTTTCGCTCTTCAAAAAACTTCTTGGCTATTTGCGGAAACAAAGCATAACTCACAACGTCTTCCGGAGATAGAGCTAACTCAAGACTGTCTTGCTTTGCTTTCGCCATGCCCGGTTCAAGTTTATCTGCAGGGCGAACAGACAACGGCTCCTCATCTCCAATAATCTTCTTCTGAATTTCAACGTTTATTGGTGCCGGAGGACGGCCGTACAACCCGCGTACATAGCCTTTTACTTCTCCCGGAACTAATTTATATCTTGCCCCCGTAAGGACATTTAATACCGCTTGAGTTCCCACAATTTGACTGGTAGGGGTAACCAAGGGCGGATATCCTAATTCTGCACGCACCTTGGGAATCTCTTCTAAGACATCATGTATTCGCTCTAAGGCACCTTGTTCTTCCAGTTGTGATACTAAATTGGAGATCATTCCTCCGGGAACTTGATGTTCAAATACTCTCATATCCGAGATCCGAGTGATCCCCCGCTCGAAACCTCGATTTTTTCGAAGTGCCTCAAAATACTTAGCAATATGGAACAGTTTACGCAGACTTAGGCCCGTATCAAATTCGGTTTCCTGAAAAGCCCGAACCACTGTTTCCACCGGCGGTTGACTGGCACCAAAGGCTAAAGGAACGCTGGCGGTATCTATGATATCCGCGCCTGCTTCTGCTGCCTTTAAATACGTTCCGACAGCCATTCCGCCAATATAATGGCTATGCAGATGAATCATAATTCCTAATTCTTTTTTCAACAACGAAATTAGTTCATAAGCCTTGATCGGGGTAAGCAAGCCGGCCATATCTTTAATACAGAGAGAATCTGCACCAAGTTCAGCAAGTGCCGTGGCTGTTTCCAAGTAATGTTTTGTGGTATGAACCGGGCTGATTGTATAAACAACAGACGCCTGAACATGGGCTCCTGCCTTTTTGGCTGCCTCCATCGGAACAACCATATTTCGAACATCATTCAGAGAATCGAAAATCCGTATAATATCAATTCCGTTTTTTACACTCAGGGTCACAAATTCCCTTACCACATCATCCGGATAATGTTGATACCCGACTAATGACTGGGCTCTAAGTAACATTTGCAATGGTGTCTTTTTGACACGACTTTTAATCTGCCTTAACCGTTCCCATGGATCCTCCCCTAAGAAGCGCAAACAGACATCAAAGGTGGCTCCTCCCCAAACTTCTAACGAAAAATATCCTGCCTCATCCAATTCTGTTAGGATTGGCAGCATGTCTTCTGTACGCATCCGAGTTGCCCAAAGGCTTTGGTGAGCATCTCTCAGTGTCGTATCTGTAATCTTAATTGGTTTCACTGCCGTCACCCCTCTTTGTATTATCCCCATTTCTCTGAATTCAAACAATGGGTAATTTTCTATTAAATGAAAATGAAACACATATGTCTTATTATATGGGTGCGATTTACCTTTTTCAACGAATCCAGTTTAAGTATACAATATAACTCTTATTATACATAATAATGTCTGATTTGGGATTCAACTGTCTAAGACATAAAAAGTTGCCGCCAAACATAAGGCAGCAACTTAATTACCGGTGGGCTAAAGCGCAACTAGTTCAACTGTTTGAGAACAGTGTACAAGAGCTCATCAGGACGAAAGGGTTTAGCGATAAAGCCTGTGGCACCCATTCGCATGGATTCTTTGACAATGTTTTCATCTGCGACTGCACTGCAAATGACGACTTTAGCCGCTGGGTCAATCATAAGAATTTCTGCAAGTGCGGCCAATCCATCCAGTTCGGGCATAGTAATATCCATCAGCGTAAGGTCTGGCTTGTAAGACTTGTATAGTTCCACGGCCTGCCGGCCATTTTCAGCCTCCATAATGTTCGTTAGACCCTGCCGAGCAAGAATCTGACTAATCATCAAACGCATGAAACTCGCATCATCAGCAATAAGAATTTTGCTCATTATCAGTGTCTCTCACCCTCTCACTGGGACTTTCGTCCTATCTTCATATAATTCGCTCTGACACAGTGATTTTCCTGCACATTATTAATAGACTTCTTGTCTATTATCCCTATTTTTTGGCAGATATTGTAATTTTATCAATGCGAACTCCGGTTACTCTAACTGCAACATCTTGAATAAGACTTATTTCATGAGGAGTTAAACTGGGTGCATACACAATTATCGTGACATGTTCTGAAAAAACATCGGCCACAACATCTTGAAACCCTTTTATCTTAAGTAAGTTCTCAATCTCTTCTTCTCTTTGAATTTTCGAGCTGAGTTCCAGCCATTTTTCTTGGGCCTGTGCTTTACTTTCTTCTACCGTCGAATCTAACAGTATAGAAAGCATTGCCTTCGACTCTTGGCGTAACTGTTCTCTTTTTAAGCGATAATTAACGAAATAGTCCCCCCCAGAGCTATTAGGCTTAACCGTCTCAACTTCAAACTGAATTAATGATTTCTCCATTTGTGAATTTACAGGCAAACTTGCTTGTTCCGGTATATAGGCGTGGGGTTCGGAAGCCATCAACTTTAATCCCAAGATTCCAAGGATAGCGACCAATCCTATAAAACCAATTAACCATACCCTGGATTTGTGCCCAACAATTAATAGAATCGGCCGATGAATGCGCTTCGTCATGATGTTCCACCCATAGGTACAACAGTAATTCTAGCACTGGGAATATTTAAAAGAGTTTGCACAGCGGTATGAATTCCTTCTCTGACTTTTGGGTCACGTGCTCCTTCTGCTATAACTAATACTCCACCGATTTCCGGACGATCCTCCATGGCGATGACTGGCTGGGAGGAACCACTCGGCATGACCACTTGGTTATTTTCCGTAATCTCTGTGGTTTCACGAGTTCCACCAACTTTATCTGTTTCTTTATTCGTTCTTTTCGTGACATTATTATTACGCACATACTCATTCTTAAGCCCCGTCAAAAAATTCACTGAGACTTGGACCCGCCCTACCCCCTCCATCATCAAAATATTGGTTTGCAGTTTACTCTCTAATTCTTTTTCTAAAACACCAATTTTAGTACTTGGGTTGGCGGGAGCTGTCAACGCTGATTTTGTTTGGACACTCTGCTCAGGGTCTGCCGGTCCCTTGCCAAGATAAATAAAGGACATCCCCACTGCGATTAGAGACACTAACCCCACCAACATTCTATCTGTCGAGATTTTTTTCATCCAATCCACCAGTTTACCTCCTTCCAAATCCTATTAACCCTCTCTAACTTTCTGCAACAAAAATATTTTCTTTGGCCAAGCTCATGAAGGTGGCAATTCGCTCTTTCACCTCTTCAGCTTTTGGAGTTTGTATTTCTAATGGCCTTGGCGAATTCCCTATAATCACGGGTTGTACCGATTGAATAGTTCCCCGGGTCGCTTTGAGCAAAACATTTACCTGGGCAATTCTTGGTTGATCGATTAACCCTCCTGCTTCTTCTTCAAATTCAACGTCTACCTCCGCGTCCTCAACTCCTGAAGTACCTAACACCAATCCTTTAATCTGATTGATCAGTATCTGTCGATATTGTTCCTGAACAGCATCGCGCCCAATTTTAGCCCCTTGCCCTTCGACGGCAATAGCCGGTAAATCTTGAGGAGTTGTGGCAGTCCATGCCGGGATCTCCATTGACAAGGGAGTATGTAAGAATGCAGTAATCGGAGCGAGAACCGCCGAAATTACAAATAGCCCCATCACCATTTGAACAAACCCACGCATTGATTTATTAGGCAGAAGCATCTCCAGAAAAGTTGCCAGCAGTAAAATTAACGCCAAATTTCGCACTAGTGTTTGTAGCGTCTGCACAGTCTCTCCTCCTTAGTGCAACATCACTGAAAAGGTTCCCGTCCCAACAACGACAGCAACGGCCATAAAAAACATAATTCCAACTGACGCAACGGAAACTAAAACTAAAATTAGACTTTTTGACATTTCTTGAAGACTATCCGCAAGAGGCTTTTCACCGAGAGGCTCAATGAGGGCAGCTGAAATTCGAAATACGAGGATCATAGCTAAGATTTTGATCAAAGGTCCCAAACAAATCACAATAATTGCCAGCAAGGCAACAATACCGACTGCGTTTTTTAAAAGTAAACCCGACGTAATTACAAGTTCAACTGCATCTTTAAAGAACTTCCCGACGACTGGGACGAGATCAGCAGAATACTTGGCTGTACGAAAAACTACGCTGTCTGCAACCCCACCCGTTACCCCCTGAACCGTCATGACTCCGATAAAAACAGTCATAATTACACCCAGAGACAGTTTACCAGCGAATTCAAAGAGTCCGGCCAGCTTACCGAGCTTAAATTGTTCAGAGATTTGGTTAAAAAGCTTAAGTACTGCGGCCAGAAAAAAGAGGGGTAAAATCACCGTTTTGATAATTGTTGCTAAGACTGTCAAACTACCCATAATAAGAGGTTTGAACAAAGCTGCACTGGTCAAGTTTCCCATAGTAATTAATAATGTCAGTATCACCGGAAACATAGTTTGCATCAGACCTACCATTTGATCAATCGTTCCGGTAGCTATCTCTAAGGCCTCTCTGAATGAAGTTATCGCCAAGCTCAGCAGAACCAGATAAGTCATGACCCGAGCAGTTTTGCCGACACTTCCACCAAAAGCTGCTTGAAGTTGTCCCAGAACAGCCCCCAGTACCGCTAAGATAAGCAGCTTACCAATCAGGGGTGCAGTCCCTAATATTTGATGACCCAATACCGTCAACAAGGTTTTCCCTAAGTTTTCCGGTTTCAGACTCAGCTTTCCACTCTTAAGATCCTCAAAGGTGCGAACTAAGGAAAATCCCGGCATTGCCTTTTGAACATCACTATCCAGTTGCTCCAAAAAACCACGCATTTGGCTTAAATCGACCTCTTGCAAAAGATCAACATTTCCAAGTGGTTGAGGGGAAACCTCCTCAGCTAAAACCGGAGGAGTTGTCCCACAGAAGAAGAAAACTAATAATACCAAACTCACCATAAAACGCGGCAAATACATCACCTCACGGAACAAGTCGTACCAAGGACTCTGTAATGGCTACAATAATAGGAATCGCTAAAATTATCACCCCGACTTTGGCAGCAAGTTCGATCTTCGTAGCTAACGCACCTTCTCCGGCATCACGGCAAATTTGGGCACCGAACTCTGCGAGATAGGCTACACCGACAATTTTTAAGATAATAAGCAGATAATAGGAACTAATATTTGCTTGATCCGCAAGGGTCTGCAGTAAATCAACAATTACTCGCACTTTACTTAGAATAAGAATAAAGATGGATGCACCTGCTAAGATCGAAAGTTGTAACGCAATTTCCGGGCGGATCTGTTTAAGAACTACACTGAAAACTGTAACGATCAGGGCTAGTCCCACGATTTGCCATATTTCCACACTTTAGCCCCCTAGTAAAGGTTAAAAACACTCTTAACCAGAGTAAATAATTCTGCTATAGACTGTACAACGATATAGAGGACTACAATGACTCCCATAATTGTAACCCCCTGAGCCATTTCACTGCGGCCGGATTGATTTAATACGGAAGCTAAAACTCCTACTAAAATCCCAATTCCAGCAACCGTAATGATTAAATTAAAGCTCATTCCCCCACTCCTCTCCTTGGTTAAATCAAAATGAGCACTCCCGCTATTCCGCCCAGAAAGCCCAGATACGACCACATTTTGGCTTGTTTACTCGACCACGCTTCCGCTTGTTCCTTCATTATAATGAGCTGACGTTGAACGAGTTCAATCTGTTTATGTTGTTCTGTGCGATCAGACCGTCCTAAGCCTTTACCGACATCCCCGATCACTTGCCAGTCTTCCGGTTTAAGACAAAATTGAGCATTTCGAGTTATCACAGTTTCTCTCCAAGCTGTGCTTGCCGACTCACCCTGTTGCAATCGTTCTTGAAGTTCGGCAAAGAAATCTTGCCAAGGTGAATCTGTTCGTTCTTTTAGAATACAGAATGCCTCAGGCAAGGGAGTTGCCCCCCAGACGATTTCAGTGTCTAATAGTGCCAAAGCCATTGAACATTCTCGTAACTCTATGGGTCGCCGCCGAATCCGATAAGCAAGCCACAGTCCCAAACACCCGCATCCGGCAATCAGTGCAATACATCCCAGTACAAGCATCACAGGATCCTCCCTGTTCTCAGATCGTAAACTCCTTCTATGGTTCCCGGTCCATGTTGCCTGCTTAACACAACCAAACGCTCAAAAACTCCCTGATCCAACAAATGAGTTATAACCGGTCTGCTTCGTGCTTCTTCTATAGAACTGGCATGGGCCGTACTCAAAATCCGGACCCCAGTGCGCAAGGCATCCGCTATGGCGATAACATCATCACTATGGCCAATCTCATCCATAGCCAGCACTTGAGGAGACATGGAGCGAACCATCATGCTCATCCCGCTGGCTTTCGGGCAACCATCTAAGACATCCGTGCGAAATCCCAAGTCGTAGGTCGGCACACCTTGCCACATCCCGGCAAGTTCACCTCGTTCATCCACAACCCCAACCGTCTGACCCTTTAATCCTACTTGAGGAACCCCATTACTAATTAAACGAATAAGATCCCTCAAGAGGGTTGTTTTACCGGCACGGGGAGGAGAAATTATAAGTGTATGACAAATGCTGCCATCTGAACTTAATAACAAGGGCAGGATCTTTAAACTAAGTCCCCGAATATCTCTGGCAATACGAAGATTTAAAGATGAGATGTGTTTTATTGTTTGTATTTGACCATTTAAGAGTACCGCCTCACCCGTTATGCCCACTCGATTCCCTCCCGGAAGGGTTATGAAACCCTGCTTGAGATCCTCTTCTACAGCATAAACCGAGCTATGAGTCATTCGTTCTATGGCCGAAGCCAGATCTTCATGCTTTATGAAGTACGCCTTTTGGGGACTCGCTGCCAGCCCTTCTTGGTTTATAAAAAGGTCCTTGTCTAAGGTCCGAACCAAAAGCGGTTGCCCCACTCGCAAACGCAACTCTTCAACCTCATTAAAGTCTATTCCTTTAAGGTTATTTAAAATCGAACGGATATCATCCCCAAACCATCTGGCCATGTCTGCCCATAATGTTGCGCTTTTATTAAGCCCGGGAAGGCTTCCCTCCCTTTGAGGGCCCATGGCCTTCGAAGTCACCTTAGGTGCCTGAACGACAGATAGAGTGTAATGTAGCGACACGTCATTGCCCCCCTTGATAGAAGGTATGTCCACCTTATAAGTTTTAGACATGAATCCTTGGTAAAAAAAGTATTAAAGCCGGGCACTAAAATGCTCCCCTTAAGGCAGACAGATTATATCTGCCTTAAGGGGAGCATTTTTGACTCATGTACCAGTCTTTAAAAGAACTGTTTGCAACTATATTGACTTATTTGGCGAGTCGCTCAAACAACTTTTCAGCTTCTTCCGAAGGAACCGCTTTACTGAAGAGGTATCCTTGCATTTCATCGCAGAGCTTGTCTTTAAGGAAGGAGCATTGGTTATTTGTTTCCACTCCTTCAGCAATCACTTTCAACTGAAGGTTTTTGGCAAGCTGAATTATAGCTGTGACAACTTCCTTCCCATTATCTCCGCTACTAATGTCTTGAATAAAGGTCTGATCTATTTTCAAGGTATCGATTGGCATGCGGCTTAAATAATTTAGGGAGGAAAATCCCGTTCCAAAATCATCAATAGAAATTCGAATTCCCAACTCTTTAAAGGCAGCCAACATTTTAAGGGTGATTTCGCCCTTTTCCATGGCAATTCTTTCCGTGATTTCAAGCTCCAGCCATTGGGGATCTAATTTAGTTTCCTGCAGAACTTGTTTAACTAATTTGATAAAACCCGGTTCTTGAAATTGTCGAGCAGAGATATTGACTGCTATTCTTAAAGGGATAAACCCTTGATCTTGCCAGTCCTTATTTTGAGCACAGGCAGTTCGTAAAACCCATTCTCCGATAGGTATAATCAGCCCTGTCTCTTCCGCTACAGGAATGAAGGCCGCTGGGGAAACCAGTCCAAATTCGACTGAGTTCCAGCGAAGGAGGGCTTCCAGACCCACAATGTGTCCAGTGTCTAAATTGACTTGAGGCTGATAGTGCAGGACAAATTCTTCGCGAATTAAAGCCTTGCGGAGACTATTTTCGGTGGAGAGCCTTTGATTCGCTTTAATATTAAGTCCCGGAGTGAAAAACTGGCAGTTATTTCGCCCCCTTTCCTTAGCATAGTACATGGCAGTATCTGCCTGCTTCACCAAGGTCTCCCTATCGATGCTATCGTCGGGATAGAGGCTAATTCCAATACTGGTACTTATGTAGATTTCATTGTCCTCTAAGATTATTGGTTTGGAGAAAACCCCTAAAATCCGTTCTGACACTGATTTTGCTTCCATCTCATCTTTGATCTCGGAAAGTATGACCAGGAATTCATCCCCGCCCTGCCTGGCCACCGTATCTCCTTCACGCAAGGTTTGATGTATGCGCTCTGCTACGCTTTTGAGGAGTTGATCACCAAGATTGTGCCCCATAGTATCATTAATCAGTTTAAAGCGGTCTAAGTCCAAGAACATGACCGCCACCTTACCCTCTTTCCGTTTTGCCCGGGCTAATGCCTGCTTTAAATGCTCATTGAACAAGAAACGGTTAGGGAGCCCTGTTAAGGCATCATGTTGTGCTTGATGGGCCAGTTCTTTCATATGATTCCTCTTATAACTGACATCACGAAACACTAAAACAGCCCCTATTATAGTGTCATCCCTATCCCGTATAGGAGCTGCCGAGTCCTCGATTGAAACTGTATTCCCCAGCTTATTTATTAAAACGGTTTGATCTGCTATACTGACAACCCGACCTTCTCTTAAACTGCGGGCAACCGGACTTTCAACCGATTCCCCTGTTTCTTCATTAATAATCTTAAAAATTTTTTCTAAAGATAAACCTATTGCCTCTTTCTTCGACCATCCTGTCAAGGCCTCAGCTACCGGGTTAAAATATTCTATCTTCGCTTGAACATCGGTGGTGATCACCGCATCTCCTATGGACTCTAAGGTAACCTGGGCCCGTTCCTTCTCAAGCCAAACCTCAGCCTCCACCTTTTTGCGTTCAGAAATATCGCGAATGAGACTTATAATAATCGGTTTTCCATTTGAGGTTGCCCCCTTAGCGCTAACGTCGATAGGAAATACACTACCATCTTTGCAGACATGCTTCAGTTCAAATTGCATTCCTTTTGGCGCGTTTTGAAGAAAGCATGGCACTGTTAACTGATCCTCCGGCAAACGCAACTTATTAACAGGCATATTTGTCAATTCTTGACGAGTATAACCATAACGTTTCACTGCTGCTTCATTAGCATCAATAATCTGTCCCTCCGGGCTGATAAATATAATTATGTCTTGAACCTCATCTGCCAAAAGCCGATAGCGTTCCAAAGCGGCCCACTCTTTTTTTAGGGCTTGCTCAGATTTCTGAAGGGAGCTATATCCTGATTGAATAAGGAAGTAAAGCAATATTGCCGTGACTAAGACAAAAAGCCCCCCTTTAAGAGTCGAAAACTTGAGGAGCTCCTGTTGATTTGAGATAATTAGAGCTATTAAACCATCAGAAAAGAGAATCCATATCCAACTAGTCAGCCCATAAAGAATAGCAATCCGCAAAGGAGTGATCTTGCTAAAATTCCATTTACAATTAAAATTCATAATAATAAGCTCACTCCTTTTGTATTTGCTTTATTCTTCAATAATATTAATATTCCTGCAAATATACTTAAGTACAGCAAATAAAGGTCAGACCACTGTGAAATCCGCTTAACTAAGTCTAACATTGAGACCATCTCCCTATTTGCAGGAGGCACCACACAAATAAGAGCGCTTCGGTCTATAATTACCTTCCGCAGCGCTCTATCTTAAATGAATCCTAAACACGCTAATAATGCAGTAACACGGGCAGAATCATGGGGCGCCTCCGAGTCTTATCCCATAAGTACTTGCTTAGACTATCCCGAATGTTCGCTTTCAAAACCCCCCACTCGATTTGGTCTTTCTGAAATTGTCTTTCTAAGGTATTTACTACCTCCTTCTTTGCTCCGTCAATTAAGGCGTCGGCTTCTTTCATAAATGTGAATCCTCTGGAGATAATATCGGGCCCGGATAAAATCCTATAAGGCTTGGCCTTGGAAAGTGCGGCTACAACCACAACCACCCCATCCTGTGCCAATTGTTGCCGATCCCGCAGAACAACTTGCCCCACATCTCCTACACCCAGCCCGTCAATGTAAACACTTCCCGCTTCCACACGCTCGCCAAATTCCATTCGATTTGGAGAAAGTTCAACACGTGAGCCAAGCTGGGTTATGGCGATGTCTTGGTCAGCATAGCCAAGGGAATGACCGATTCTTCGAAAGCCCACTTGATGACGGATTTCACCGTGATGCGGTATCAGAAAACGCGGCTGGACAAGACGGATCACGAGCTTAATCTCTTCTTGATTAGCGTGTCCGGACACATGAACCTGTCCCATTTCTTTGGTCACAACTTCAGCCCCGATTTGATAAAGATGATTGATCGTCTTACCGACCAATTTCTCGTTACCTGGTATCGGTGTTGCCGCCATAATTACCATGTCCCCAGCCAAAACATTGATCTGCCGATGGCTTCGAGTGGCCATCCTCGTCAAGGCGGCCAGCGGCTCTCCTTGACTGCCGGTGGTGAGCACGAGCAATTTTTCAGGTGGCATATTTCCAACCTCAGCACTGGGAACTAAGATATTCTCATCCGGCAATTTCAGATATCCCAGTTCTATTGCAGTTCGAACCACATTTTCCATACTTCTTCCCACAACGCAAACCTTGCGTCCAATATCCGCGGCTGCATCGATCGCTTGCTGAATCCGGTGCACATTCGAAGCAAAGGAAGCCATGATAATCTTTCCTTCAGCCCGTTCGAACCACTCCCGCAAGGCTTTCCCAACAGCCATCTCGGACACAGTAACACCGGGCCTCTCTGCGTTTGTTGAATCGCAGAGCAAGGCCAGAACCCCTTCCTGCCCCCAAGCTGCCAGTTTTCCCAGTTCCATGTCCTGACCGTCAATCGGCGTATAGTCGACCTTGAAGTCCCCGGTATAAATCACTCTGCCCACCGGAGTAAGTAAAGAATACCCTACTGCATCAGGAATACTGTGGGTAACCCGAAACGCTTCTACTTTAAAGGCCCCTGCCTGAATTGGTACGCCCGGTTCAAGAATGTTAATCAAAGACTCTGGGTATGGAGTCCTCTCCTGAAACTTTGCCTGTACTAACCCTAAGGCTAATTTAGTTCCATAAATGGGAATATTCAATTTAGGCAAAATGAAGGGAAGTCCTCCAATATGATCTTCATGTCCATGAGTAATAAAGAGTCCCTTAATTCGGTCACGGTTTTTCTCTAAATAAGTTATATCGGGAATCACTAAATCGATGCCAAGTAATTCCTCATCCGGGAACTTTACCCCCCCGTCGATGATTACAATGGAATCCTCGTATTCAAAGACAAGCAGATTCTTCCCAATTTCTCCGGTTCCTCCCAGGGGAATCACACTAAGCTTTGACGTCTTATTGGGCAACATAAAAAACACCTCCTATGGTAGCACTAAACTTACTTTGCCCCATAGAAGATGTTTTCATGTCATATTATATACTTACAAGACCCCACTTTTGTTCAAGTGGTTCCAGACCAAACCCTCAGGCTTGGCAGTCTTCCATTGCGACAATTCCGACTTCCGGCATCTGGTCTCTGACCCCTTGTTTTACTGAGCCCGTTGAACATAGCTTCCGGTTCTTGTATCAATGATCAGAACATCTCCCTCATTGACAAAGAACGGAACTTGCACAACAGTACCCGTTTCCAAAGTTGCAGGCTTAGTCCCTCCTGTAGCCGTGTCCCCTTTGACTCCCGGTTCAGTGGCGGCAACCGCTAGCTGAACTGTATTTGGCACATCAACTCCGATGACCTCCACGTCAAAGAAAAGCACCCCTAAAGTCATGTTTTCTTTCAACCACTTGACACCGTCTCCGATTTGAGCCTCTGTCAAAGAAGTTTGCTCATAGGTCTCCTTATCCATGACCACAAAGTGTTCCCCATCTTTATAGAGGTAATCCATCTCTCTGCGCTCAACATGGGCCTTTTCAACCTTTTCTCCGGCATTAAACCTCCGCTCCACAACTCCGCCGGTTTTGACATTTTTCAATTTCGTACGCACAAAGGCAGCACCTTTACCGGGCTTGACATGTTGGAATTCAACCACTGAAAATACATCACCATCTAATTCGATGGTTAGACCTGTCTTAAAATCATTTGTAGAAATCATGTTATTTCTTCCCCCTAATAATTCTTGTATAAGTTAGTTTGTCCTCTTCTAACGTCTAATACTTAGAAATCCCTAAACAATATCCCTGATTCCGGTAAGGTTCTTTCCTGTCTGAATCTTCGTGCTCCCTCAGCGGTGCTTACGAAAGATGTTATCCAACAGTTAGCTATTCGGACAAATTTTACTCGAAAATAATGAATTCTTTCGGTGCTTTAGTTAATACTTCACAGCCGTTTTCTGTCACCAAAACAATATCTTCAATTCGGACACCGCCCCAATTAGGGATATAGATACCAGGTTCGACCGTAATGACCATACCCGGCTCCAGCAATCGTTCTTCCCTTTTATTTAGATTCGGACCTTCATGGATAGCCAGTCCTACAGAGTGTCCCAATCCATGTCCGAAGTAATCTCCATAACCGGCCTTTTCGATCATTGCGCGGGCTACAGCATCCACTTCTTTTCCGGTTCGTCCCGGAGCAACTGCTTGAATCCCTGCCCGCTGGGCAGCCAAGACAGTATCATAAACCTGCCGATGCTTGTCCTCCGGATCGCCGATGAACACAGTTCGAGTAATATCTGAACAGTAACCTTGATAAATCGCTCCGAAATCCATTGTCAGGAACTCTCCTGATTGAACTCTCTTTGAACTGGCTGTCCCATGAGGCATAGCTGAACGAATACCCGAAGCCACGATGAAGTCGAATGAACCCCCGCTTGCACCAGCCCGGCGCATAGAAAATTCTAAGTTGAGGCCAATTTCTTCCTCCGTCTGTCCGATTTCGATGGTCTTTAATGCTTCATCAAACGCCATATCTGCAATCTTAACTGCTTGTCGAATCAACTCAATCTCAGAACTATCCTTTATCGAACGCAGGTGACTGACAAGATCAGGTAATGAGATAAGTTCTGCTTGTGAAAATCCATCCTTAAATTTTCCAAAGTCCACATATGTGATAAAGTCCCCTTCAAAGCCAACCCTTTGAGCCTGTTGTCCGACTTCTGACAAAGTCGTAAAGTGGTCCTGTCCCGCGTCAATAATTTCAAACTCAGGGGCCTGGGCTTTGGCTTGTTCTATGTAGCGAAAGTCGGTCAATAAAAGGGCTTTTTCTAATGTAATGTACAAAGTGGTTTCTCCACCGGAAAACCCGCTTAGGTATCGTCCATTCTCCGGACGCATTACAACATATGCGTCGATATTTCCATTGTGCATCTGTTGACGCATTTGTTGCAGACGACTCACTAAATGTCTCCCCCTTTTCGTAGTTCGTGGTTTGTAGTACGTGGTTCGAATATCTGATTCGCGCGTTATGCCCGCTGCTCTTGGTAGTCAATAGCATAACGCATCGCTAATCCATACCCCTCTGCACCAAGCCCTGAAATCTGTCCGATGCAGACCGGCGCAATAACTGAATTGGCTCGAAATGCTTCACGAGCATGGATATTGGACAGATGAACCTCAACCGCCGGAACCTTTACTCCACTAATAGCATCTCGAATCGCATAACTTGTATGCGTCCAAGCCCCAGGATTAAGGATTAAAAAATCAGCAGGTGTTAAGTCTTGAATCCAATCTATGAGAACTCCCTCATGATTCGTTTGCCGGCACTCAACGTTTATTTTGGCTTCATCCGCTAATTTTAGTATTCCCTGATTAATCTCTGCCAATGTTTGCGATCCATAATGCTCAGGCTCACGCAACCCTAATAAATTGATATTCGGACCATTAAACACCCATATCTTACCCATTTAATCACTTCCTTAACTACCTTCTTAAAATTTTAACACAATTTTCTATTGTAGCATAGTATTTTTAGGAGTGATCCATGCATAAGAGCAATGGACAACAGTGTATTGCAATCGCCCTTAATATCATCCCAAGCTCTTACATGATTATTTACATAATATCATAATCTGTGATGAAGTCAGGAAATTAATGAATTAACGATAGAAACAATTGGATAATAAAGCAATTAGTAGCCAAGACAGGGAATCGAGTTTGACAGACGGCTTGTCCAAGAAACGAATGCGCATTCGTTTCTTGGACAAGCCCGATTTGTTAGAGCCGGATTTTCAAACCGGAAACTGTGAGCATTAAGGAGAAATTGTGTCGGGAACACCCGTCCGTTCTATGGCATAAGCTATAGAAGCAAACTTTGCCGATGGACTGCCCGGACCTTTACCTGGGATTTCGATAGGCCGGCCGTCGTCATCATATTTATACCGACTCCAAATTCTCGTCTCATTTTCACTGCCGAGTTTGAACGTCGAGGTTCCAATCAGCTGATTTCCTTCATTATAATCAAATTAATCTTCCACCTCTGAAAAGAGGAAAGATACTGTTTGTAACGATAGGGTTATCCGGAAGGGGAAGAGAAGTAAGGCGACTCACGTCTACTTTTGAAGTGAACCAATTCCTCACTGCCGCGAGGTATGTTATAATTAGACTGTAATTTGCCCTTAACCATCGGATAGGTTTTAGCAACAAAACCATTTTGTCGGTCAAGGGGTGAGTGAAATGTGTCTTATCCATAAACCTCATGATAAATTTTTCAAGGAAACCCTCAGTGACATTGGGACGGCCAAGGATTTTCTGCAAAACTATCTGCCCCAGGAAATTCTGGACATTATTGATTTGGAGACCATCACCCCGCAAAAAGACAGTAATGATCTGACGTTTCAGCCAATCTACGAACTAGCCAAAGAGATTTCCTTGGAAAGGAGTGAAGCCGTTATGACTATTGCGGAGAAACTGATCACCGAAGGTATGGAGAAGGGGATGGAAAAAGGCAAGCTGGAAGTGGCGGAAAATTTGCTGAGGCTAGGCCTGGGAATCGATATGATTCTAAAGGCTACAGGACTGACTGAGGATGAAGTCAGGGACTTAATGAATTAACGATAGGAACTAAATTGCCCTGGGCTGCTCTAAGCAACTCAGGGCAATCTTTAGTTAAGAACTCAATTATCTTTGTTTTCTACTACCCCAAAAACGATTCGACAATTATCGGGAAGTACCCTAGAGAGGAAAAGAAGGCCTTCGAAGAAGGCATTTTCCGAGCCGAGCATTATTTTAGCACTTATTCAGGGAACTTGAAACATGACTTTAAAACCTTACTCAATGCATTTCTTGGCGTATAAACTTCAAAGTAGCTATAATCAAAGGCTCTTATCTCAATTTCTGATTCTGGATGCTGGAGCCCCTCTAGAGCTTCAGTTTGTGGTAGTAAGTTTTTCTTCCAAAGTACCTCCTTATTTATTGGAAATGCGATGAAGACACCGCGCTCAAATTGAATTACCTTCTTAACCTTTTCAATTAATTCTTCAGTTGTATTAATCAAACATATCCCTGCTTGGTCTTGAGGGAACAGGAAGTTCATTGGCGTGTACGAACTCCCAAAGACATCAAACACAAACCAGCAATGGTTTCTCAGTTCATACTTAATACAATTTAAAATTTTTCCTAGTTGATCGCCTAAACAGATTAGTTCATTTGAAAACTGCTCCTTTCCCAATAAAAAGGTATATTCAGAGTGGTTATCTCTGAAAACCTGCAAGATCAATTCCTCCCTTAATTTAAAGTTTTCACTTAAATCTCCACAAACCGTTAATAAACTCTGCATAATGATCGTGAGGGTTAGTATGATTTTGGGACGACCATGAATATAGTCCCCGTTTCTACCTTTTGCCCAACCTATCTGTATGTGGCGCATTAGACTCTGGAATGTGCGTCGTTCCTCGCTCGAAAAGCGTCTAGCTTCAAGAGCAAAAGAGGAGTCCTACTTACTGAGACGAAGGACTCCTCTTTTAGGTTGTTAGAATTGTTCCCGATTTTATGAGTACGACTTGGACCTGATTCTTATTTTTGGTATTACCCTAGTTGGTTAGGTTATCCCAATGTTTAATCTGAAAATTGAATATCAAAGTAAATCGATCTCTTCCTTGGCAATCCCAAATAAACAAAGTACATCATTTTCAAGTTGTTCTGCAGCAAAATCCTTTTTAACTTTTTTGCCAAGAAGCCTTATACAATCAACTACGTTTTTGATTATTAACAACTTCTTTTTCTCGTAGTTAGCATTGAGGAAGCTTTCGTAATCAATTCTCAGCCTGTAGTCAGCATCCTTAGTTTTCTTTTTGTAAAGCTTCCTTTCTTTGAAAAACCCGGCACTTTCTAACTCAGGTTCTAAATTAACGATAATGGGTATTATACCTAGGTTCTGAACCGCATTACCATAGTCATTTACCTCAAGAATCTTTAGCTTTTGTTTAATTTCGTTACGAATTTCTCTAAATGCTTCCGAAATAGTCGTGTCGATTTCACCGCTCATAAATATTTCCATATGCAACGCTCCCTACCAATCGCTTTTGTTTAGAGTAGGTCTTTTTCCAAAAGTAAATTTATATTCTAAAATCATATTGTGTTGCCAATCATGCATCTCTTTTTTAGTCCCTCTCACCATGATTTCCATATCTGCGTTATTCTTTAGAAGATACTTCTTAGTATACCTCTTAGGCCCTAAAGTAGTTTCTCCATATTTTAAAATTTCTCCAGTATCAATGTGTTTCAGAGCATATCCCACCGCCGCTTTAGCCGTTTGAAGCGAATTACCATGAACCGCCTTTCCAATTGCTTTAACCGTTGTAGCGGATACAGCAGGAATTGCTGCTGAAGCTGCGTCTACAGCTGCACCCACATAGTTTTTTTCAGACAAATCCATTGCTGTCATTTGAACATCTTGTTGGAAATCGGGGGCAGATGCGACTGTAGCAAAATAGTTCCCAATAACGACTAAGGCCATGAGTGCCCCTTCACCTAAGAACGGCAATAGAAACCAAATATGGCCGTTAGGATCATGTCGATTTACAGGATCTCCTCCGGTATACGTATATCGATTTAGAGTCTGAGGATTAGATAGGTCCTGATAAATATTATCCTTCGTCAAAAACCTGCCAATCCCTGCATTATAGTACCTGGCATTCAGGAAATACAGCCCAGTTTCCTTATCATATCTATATCCCGCATAAGTGTACGCATGATTAAAATCATCATCCGCGCTCATGTCAATAGAGTCGCCTGCTCCATCCTTAACACTGATGACATTCCCGTAAGGATCGTAAGCATACTGTCTGTACAAGGCACCATTGGAATCCGTCACCGCCACAACATCCCCATGGGCATTGTAATGGTAGTAATAATAGTTCCAATACTCTCCAACAGGGCGGAAGATATAGATCGAGAGCAGTTTTCCTTCCGGGGTTCGGGTATAGCGGGCGGTAACTTTATCCGCATACTGATTGGAGGTCTCGTACATCAGCTGACCCTTAAAGTAATGGTAGGTTATGGTCTCAGATCCCACGGTTTTCGTGAGGCGCTGGCCATCCCCGTCATAGGTGTAGCTGGCAATGACAGTACCTGCTCCGTTTTTCACGCTGGTTAAACGGTTAGCCGCATCATAAACATATTGCTGAGTTTTGCCGTTAACCGTCAGCTTAGTCAGATTCCCGTTGGCATCATAACTCACATTACCAGCCGACCCGTTGAGGGAGCTGATCTTATTATCCCCATCATAAGCAAAGGTATTTGTCTGTCCGCTGGGCAGCTCCATGGTTTTAAGGTTTCCCGCCGGATCATAGCTGTAATCCAGAGTGTGCTTTTTTACATCATCCGTGATCTCGGCTTGGGTTAAGCGGTTTAGCTGCTCAGTTCCATTATTGTAAACATATTTTGTCGTTGGATTTTCTGAACCGTCACGAGTAATGCTTTTCAGTCGGCCATCGTCATCATACTCATACTTGTTCGTAATTTTTGTATCGGTGCCGGGTTTGAAGGTCGAGGTTCCAATCAGCTGATTCCCTTCGTTATAATCAAATCGATCCTCCACACCATTGGGATTGGTCTGCAACTTCAGCTTGCTGCCCTCATCGTACTTAAAGAGAGTGTCTTTGCCCGCTGCCGAGACTTTTTCCACCAACTTGTTGGGGGAATAGACAAAGGCGTAGAGGACGTCAGGATTGGATAGATACTTAAGCTTAAAGCCCAGAAGTTGATCCGTCTTGGAGTACATGTCTCCGGCAGGTTTGGTGATGCTCCCGATAAACGTGCCGCTGCTGCCCTTTTCGATAGAGCTGATCAGATTTCCTACCTCATCGTAATCATAATCGAAGGTATGAAGGATTGGGCCAGTGGGTGTTTTGGAAACCGTTGCCTGCTTGCGCCGGCCTTCCAGATCATAGCTGAAACCGTAGGTTTCATTACTGGATAATCTCAGAGTCTTAAGCAAGCCTAAGGGACCGTAGTCTAAGCTGACGGTGCTGCCGCTGGCATTGGTTTTTTGAGTGAGCCGGCCATTGGCATCATAGGCATAACTGCTGACAATGGAGTTGGCGGCGTTCTTCTCAGCCTGGAGATTGTTCTTGTCATCATAGACGAAGGAACTTTGATTGTATATCGTCCCTGAAGGAGCCTTGGTGTTAACACTTAAGACGTTGCCGTTGGCGTCCAGGCCGTAGGTGGTCAGGTTTTGGGCGTTGTCCGTGACGGTGCGCAAACGCTCCTGGCCGTCATAGGCGTAGCGGATGACTTCACCGGTAGGAGAAGTGACGGAGGTTGCTTGTCCATAGGCATCGTTCCCATAGCTGACCGTCTTATTCAGCTGATTGGTGGTGCTGACAACATAATTATTCGAGGAATCATAGTTTGAGGTAACCACTTCCCGGCCATATCCGAAGCGAATATTGTCAAACTTGGCAACCCCTTGAGCACTGGTTACATCTAAGCGGACTTTGGCGGTTCCGTTGACAGGAGAGTTAAAGGGTACTACATACTTGGCTAGGCCTGATTTTTCCGAGACGACTTTGGATTTAATGGTTTGAACGTAAGTCCCGGCTTGATTGTAGATAAGAACCTGCAGGGAAGCACCATTGCCAGAAGCGGCGGTCAAGGGATCGGTGCTGAGATTTCCGCTTAGGGTATAGTCTTGCCCTTGTTTAACGGGGATCAGGGTTTGAGATTCCAGGTAAGTGCTCCCGGTAGAGGGGAGATTGATAGTTCCCACTTCTGATATGACGTCTGCATAGCTGCTGGAGCGAGCCCATTTGGAAAGTCCATTGACAAAGGAGGAGTTCTGCAGAGCGTTATACCCACGGATCTGTGGGCTTTGTTCAAACTGGAGGTTTTCGAAGTAACCGATATACCCTTGGTAGGTGATGGCCATGATCCGGGCATAGACAGCATTGGCTGGAGGTTTAATGTCCGTGGCGGTATATCGTTGCCACTCTCCGTCTTTGACTTTAAAATAAGGGGTAGGATCTTCGATTAGGTTTTTATCCGCATCGTACCAGAAGATATTGATGACTGCCCCTAAAGTTGAGCCGCTTCCTGCGGCTTTAATATCCCCACTGAGGATATAGTTGCCCTTCGCTTTGTCGGCTACACTGACAAAGCCTGTCCACTGATAGGTGTTATGGTTTGTTCCCGGATTGAGCTTTAAGATACGACTCCCGCCGTAAGGGGCTTCCAGATCCTCCTCGGTGAGATTAGTACTGCCCGTGGGCGCATATCCTAACCATTCCAAGGGCTGATTATTGCTGTCCACTTCATTAAAGCCGCTGTTATAAATCCGGTTATCCGCTATCCCCAAGAGATTAGATTCCATCGTCAGGTTTCCGGCATCATAGGTGTAGGCTTTGGAGTTGCCGGCCTGGTCGGTTTGGGTTTGCTGGTCTAAGCTGACCGGGTCCCAGGCATTCTGAACGTATTTGCCGTCTGCTTGAGTTAAAGTTTTCAGGCGATTTCTATAGTAATCATAGCTGGTTTCTCTCCCGTTAGGATCTGTTGTAGGCTCAGTGGCCTTGGTCATATTCCCAAAGGCATCATACTTATAGTTGTAGGTGTTTCCTAAGGGTGTGGTGAGACTTGTCAGCTGGTCTGCGGCATTCCAGGTCATGCGGGTGGCTGAATTAACACCGCCTGGATCGTTGATCACGGCTATGGGATTGCCATAATTATTGTGCACATATTGAGTGACATCCCCCAGGGGAGAGGTAACCCAGCCATCCCCGCCGAAGCCGATCTCTGTATGACCATGGAACTCCGCTGCGGCTGCTCCTTCGACCAGTTGGGCCTCATCGAAATAGGCATCTCCGCCAAAATGGGTGTTGTCATGGTCTACTTCCAAGTAGACAATCAGGTAAGCCGCATTGGCTTGGGTGGTCATACTTAGAGACTGTTTTGTCCAATCCTTTGTTCCCGTGAGAGCGATGGATCGTGTGTCCTTCCAGGTGGAATCCAGAATGGTGCCGTTAACATCCGTCTGCACAGTGTTGAGAAAGGCTCTGCCGTTAAGACCACCGGTTTTCAGCTTAGCGCTTAGGTTGTAGGCTGTAGAGGGTTTAATCGGAATTGTTTGTTGCACATAGAGAAAGCTCTGGCTAGAACCTGGGTAAACTGTTGGGCTGCTTTGGATGTGCACACTGCCTTTACCCGTTGTGGCGGTTGAGGAGTCTTCTGTGATACTTCCATAATCGTAATCGATCTTTTCTTCCCAAGAGTCGAGATTACTGCCATAGCCTGCTTCAAAGCTGGGGTTGCCCAGCAGATTGATTTCACCGACACTGGCAATGCGGTTGAGGTTATCATAAGTCAGATAATAGGGTGTGCCATTTTTATCCGTCATGGACCGAAGTTGTCCCTTGTCCCAGCTGTACTTAAGGCTGGAATCGCCATAGACGGCATCTTTATAAGTGACCTGGGTCAGGAAACCTTCTGGATTATAATTGTAGGTTACCTTTACCTGACCGGTATGGTCTTGCAAGGAAGCCACGGTACCATTAACGAGGGTTAATTCCACCACCCGGCTGGAAGCATCGGTTAAGCGGATTTTATCGCCCACTCGGGTAACACTCGTGGTATTTGTTTTGCCGTCCAGAAGGCGAATCACCTTGCCGTCCCCGGCAAAGACGACACTGGGGAGCTCGGCCTGATAACCGCCGCTTTCATTGATCTCCTGAAGGGTATAGGTTCCGTCAGGGTTCTTATAGAGCTGAACCGGGTAATTATCCGACAATCCCTTTTTTTATCATTTATGTAATTTATTCCATTTTCTATAGTCACACATCAATCAACCTTTCTCCTTATCCGTAAGTGCACTACAAGATTCTTGGTATAGATGAGTTCTTTGCGGTGTTCTGTTTTGAAATACTCTAGCATCAGCCGTATTCCCTGACAGATTATATAAATAACTTAGGTTAATATAAGGTAAGGAGGATGTAACGAAACCTTTTGGTTTCGTTACATCCTCCTTTAAAAAATCTAAGTTTTCCACATAATTTGTTATATATAGAAGACTATCCCAAGCGAATCCAAACTTGTTAGTATGCCGCTTGCGCTCCCTGACCGTATTGAGGGGCAAAATTGAATTGGGTTTGTTGGCTCTGATCCTGCTGTTGGGGTTGAGATAGTTGCTGAGTTGTTTGCTCTTGAGCTTTTGTCTGAACCGCTAGTTTACCCTTTTCTGCGCTGTCCCCATCCCCACTCACCAAGCGCGGAGAGAGTATAACGTTTAAGTTGCTTAACATTATTTGCACTTCTGTGGGACCACATTCCCCTGCCGGCTGAATTTTGCGTATCTCTGTTCGCGGCAGAAGAAAATGAATTTCATGGGGAGTCTTAGGTTCCCCAATACGTCGAAGACGAACATGAACTCCCTCTATTTCCATTTCAACTTCGTCAAGATATTCCCCTACAAACTCTTGCCCCTGATCTCCATCAATATTTGCATACTGTTCTAACCCTTTAGACCCTTTAAATTCGGGCAGAACAATTTTCTGTCCTATTTGAAGCCTTAGTGGATCAACACTGGGATTGACCATTAAAAAATCGTCACAAGTTCCACCCCAGCGTTGAGCCAAGGCATGAAAATTATCTCCTGGTTGAATGCAGTATTCCTTGCCCACGTCACATTCCTCCTCTCCTTAAACTATGGAAGGGAAAGAATGTCTTGTTACTAATTCTGGAAATTATTTCTTTATTATCCCATTAACTTGAACTTACTCACCTGTGCAGTAATAGATTTGTAAAATAGCCTCTCCACCTGCTTCACTTAACACCGCCTCTTGAACATGAATACTGATTCCTTGCATTTTCTCAAGTGCTGCGAGGGAGGTGACGATTCCTGGCCATTGACCGAGTAAGCGCAAGTTGACTAAAGCATAATCAATCCTTGCACCTTTACCGGCCTCTCTCCGCTCCCCAAACCGTTCAACATTTAACGAAACCACGTCCACGCCCACATCTGCAAATGTGTGCCGACACAACTCAATCATATCGGGCAGCTGATCCATTGTGGGAATAATGGTATTAGGCTGTGTCATCCCCTTTCTTCGTACATCTTGCCAGTAAGCTTTTTCTTCCTGTAAGGAGCCCAGTCGCATATAAGCTGGTTGCCAAAGAGCCAGAAAGGCACCCGCAATACAGATCAAAACCCCTGCGATGATAACCTTTAAAGTTCGGGGGGATAGACGCTGGCAAAAGGGATATATCGAATGGGTGGGGGGGGATTTAATCATAGTCGCCTCCCTGTTTTGCATTTAAAATAAACTCGACATTTTTTAGGGCTGTCAACTTATAACCGGACAAAGAGGGGTCTTCCCATCCTAAGGCCCGCAAACTGTTAATGATCCCTTGAACACTTTTGGAGTCATTTGCACTTCCGCGAACAGACAAACTCCCTTGCTTAAAGACGATCTGCTCAATCTTCAGTTCTGCGCCCGACAAGTCCTGAACCTGGGCCAATCTCTCTCCGATTTTTTCCGAGTGTATACTCACCTTATTCCAAGCCGACGCGAGAGCTTCTTGTTGTCGATTCTGCTCCTCAATCCCAGCACCCTCAGTCGATAGCTGTGTTATTTCCTCTTGCAAAGTCGATGCCCTTTGACAGAGGGATAACCAACTCAAAGTTCCTGCTATTAAAAATACCGAAGCCAAAAAGACTAAACCAAGATAGGTCTTCTTAACCTTCTGCTTGGCAACAGGCTGACACCATAAGTTAAGCCCTGGACGATCTGATAAGATTCGCTGGCCATACCCCATCGTCACCTCAGCAAATCCTTTGTTGTCCTCAAGCAACTTCTGCCAAGAATCAGGAATATCCTTTAGCATTGCTTCTTCAACCATTAAGTTATGGTTTGAAGCGGCTAACGCCTGAGCGAGTTGGGCAATTTCGGGTCCTCCACTCCAGACCAAACGTTTTAAATTATAGTCTGGTTGCTGGGTCCGGTGGTATAAAAGAAAGCGCCCAACTTCGTTTTTCCATTCATCTATCCGCCCTTGCTCGCGACCCTCATTCGCACTTGCATCTTTAGATAGAAGAGAAGGTAACGACCGTACACTTTTTGGGACCACTCCTCGAAATAAGGCCATGTGTAGACTCCCTGAATCTCCCTGCAGGTATAGCACATCTTTGTCTGCTTCAAATCCCAAGGCTTGACCTAAGACAGAATACGCAAAATCTGCTCCACTAACGCTAAAGCCCGCTTGTCCAAAAATAAAGGCATACTGTTCCAGTATGCTTCGACGTGTTGCGCCTAATAAAACCTGTAGGCCCTTATGCTTTTCATCAGAAATAACAAGGAAATCATAGAGTAAATCTGATCTTGGAATTGATATTTCTTCATCAACTAAGAGAGGTATTGCTGATTTTCGATCGTATTTAGAAAGCCAAGGCAGGGTATAAGACCCTATGAATCCTTGTTGCAGAGAAACAGCCAAGTATACCTTCTGGCAGTTGCCTGGATGTTGTAACCGATAAGTCGACAAAATACCTATTAGGGAGTTTTCGTCCCGTACAATTCCCTGCTCAATAATTCCGGTCGGAATTGGAATGCGGTCAAATTTGACCGCTGAAGAATTATGAACCAGTTTTCTAAACGGAGGGATGGAAAAACAAAACCCTCGAATCTCTCCATCAGTTACTTCAAAGACCATGGAACTTTTTCGCATTTAAGCACCCCCTTAAAATGAGGTTCGATTATGGTGCATAAATATTATCTTATCCAAGTCCAGTACCAGTCAAAGATTTGGGTTCCCCATAATAATGTAAATATTGCCCCTAAGGCCAGATAGGGCCCAAAGGGAATCTGCTGCCGAAAGCGCTTTTGACCTGTGATCAGGAGGAAAATTCCTGCTAATGCTCCAATAAAACTTCCGCTAAAGACTGACAGAAAAATTGCAGGAAACCCTAAGAAGGCGCCCAAGGCCGCCACCAACTTGACATCTCCCAGACCCATTCCTTGCGGATAGGCCAGCGCAATCAACAGGAACACCCCCCCTGCGCCCAAAGAACTAAGCACACTCTCCCAGCCGCCAGGGCTTCCCGGTATAAGAAAAGCTCCTAATATTCCAAACCCTAAGAGGGGAAGGGTAAGAACATCCGGCAGACGAAAGGTATCTAAATCAATAAAGGATAAAGCAATCAGCACCGCTACGAAAGCAAGGTTTAAGACCATTCGGGCTGGGTGGACCCCTGAATCAATACTAATGTAGGCGGTCAAAAAGAAAAGAATTCCTGTTAGGAGTTCAATGGCCGGATAACGCCAAGAAATACTTGCCTGACATTCACGACATTGCCCTTTTTGAATTAGAAAGCTAAGCACAGGAATGAGTTCCCAAGCCCGTAATGCATGTCCGCAAGCAGGACAATGAGAGCCTGGGGATACGATAGATTCCCCACGGGGGACACGATAAATGACTACATTCAGAAAACTTCCGATTATGAGTCCCAGCAACATTGAGAGTATTGAGAGTTCTGCAAGCCCTGTCGTCATACTCATCATGAAGTATCATCCTTTCTGGTTGCACTTCTGCTTCCATCCAGCTATAAATATCAAACGCACTCGTGCTAAATATGGGAATTTACTTGCCTATTAATTAAATTACTAATCAACAGAAGAGGTCCATAGGATTTCTTTTAACTCCGCATCATACGCTCGAACTTCTGCGGCCAAACCGTTGCTGGCCAGATAGATCATGATTATATTGGTGGGCTGTAAAGTCTCTGGAATGACAAGCACCGTTTCATCAGTTTTATCTGTATCATCCGCTTTAAGGGTTTCAACTCCAAAACCTTCTTTACCCTCTGCTACCTGTTGTGTTGTGGTTGTGTCCAACTTACTTATGTAATTAGGAATAAATCCAGCAGCAGTTACCACACCATCATCGTCCTTCATGTTTTCGGGATATGTTCCATTTTCAACTTGATACCGATCTAAGGCAGCTTTAACTTGATGTGCTGTTGCCACATCTGCTTTTTGCCGTGCGTTTGTTGTACTTGACACTAATTTTGGGATCGCTATAGCTGCCAGCCCGGCAATGATAATGATCACGGCTAACACTTCGATTAGGGTAAATCCTTTGTCCCGTTTGAGATAATTCACACTTTTCTCCTCCTTCATCTTAAATAACCCCCTCTTCATCAGATAATCTTAAGCAGGGTTTGCAATTTGGCGTAAACCAAATAGGTAACATCAGACCCGACCGTTCTTGCCCCAGAATCAAACGCGCGATTCTGGGGCAAGTCGAGGAGAAGGCTCCCACCCTTGTCGGGATTGCCCAAACATACTAAACTCCAGGATATTTTTCTGACCTCAGGCCTCTGACTTCCGCCTTCTGCCTTCTGATTTCCGGTCTGTTATTCAAGATGTGAACTGAGATCAAAGACAGGAAGCATGACCCCGCCTGCAACAAGGCTGATCAGCCCAGCTAAAGCAAGAATCAAAACAGGTCCAAGCATACGCATTAAACGATCTAGGTGTTCCTCGAGTTCACGGCGAAAAATCCGTGTGACATAATGCAGCATCTGATCCAGTTGACCCGCTTCCTCGGCAATTCCTATCATTTCAGCCCCTTCCTTGGGAAAGATTCCACTCGAACGCAGCAAAGGTGCCATTCTCTTTCCCTGACGAACATTTAGTACGAGATGGTTTGTCAACGCCAGCATCTCCGGACTGCGCAACGATCCTGCTGTGAGACGCAGAGCTTCCAACAAGGGAATTCCAGCACCTAATAAGCGAGCCAACATTCTGCTGAACTGAACTAAATCCCTAAGACGATAGACCTTTCCGATGAGTGGAGCGCGACCCAGCAAATCGTCTAAACGAATTTTCCAGTGATCCGGGCTCGTAAATTTCAGAACCAGCAGACTACCGCCTACTAATCCAACAACCCCCCCTAAGAAAAGGGGAAGTTTTTGACTGCCGGCAAAAATGACTCTCGTCAAAAAGGGTAATTCAGTGGCACCTACACTTAAAAACAGTTTTTCATACATAGGAAGAACCCACACGGAAAGAACATAAAGTACCAGGATAACAGCAGTAAACAATAGCATTGGATAGGCCAGAGCAGCCTTAACCTTTTGCTGATAAACCTGTTCCTGATCTAACTCATCTGCCACTTCACTGAGAACCTTTCCGACAGTTCCCGTGTATTCCCCCGCTTTAATCATGGAGAGTACAAATGCGTTAGGGGAAGGATTCACAAGGGCTAAAGCTTCTGATAAGTCACTGCCTGATTCCACTCGCTCCTTAACGCTTTTCCATTGTTCCTGCTCAAAAGATCTTTTCTCTTCAGGGGAGATCATCATTTCCAAAGCCTGAAGTATGGGAATTCCCGCTTCCAATAAGGTAGCTAACCGACGAGCGAAACTGCTCCACTTTAAATCAGCTCTGGCCGGTAATAATACGTTCTTCCAATTCAGGGTTGCTCGAACCCATACGGGGAAGTATCCTGCCTTCCTTAAGCGGGTTTGAACCTCAGTACTCTCATCACCTGCCCATGCTCCGTGCCGTATTTTTCCATTTAAGTCGACAGCTTTCCATAGAAAATACTGCCTGCTCATCTCCTCATGCAGTCAGGGCTCTGCATCTTTTCCTGAGCCACCTCGTAAGACACCAGACCCCTTTGCACTAAATCCATAATTGCCTTATCCATAGTTTGCATTCCTAACTTGGCATTCGTTTGGATAACCGTTGGAAGCTGATGAGTTTTGCCTTCCCTTATAAGGCTGCGAACCGCTGGCGTAGCCATCATAACCTCGATAGCGGCCACTCTTCCTTGCTGATCTGCTCTAGGAAACAATTGTTGAGACATAATCCCCTGTAATACTGCCGCCAGTTGCACCCGAATTTGCTGCTGTTGGTGAGGGGGAAAAACATCAATCATCCGGTCCACCGACTGGGTGGCGTCATTTGTATGAAGGGTGCTAAAAACCAAGTGCCCAGTTTCTGCGGCTGTAACAGCGGTAGCGATAGTTTCTAAATCCCGCATTTCTCCAACCAAAATCACATCCGGATCTTGACGCAAAACAGCTCGCAGGGCATTCGTAAATGAATGGGTATCGTTACCAACCTCCCGTTGATTGACTAAACTCAGTTTATGTCTGTGCAAATATTCGATCGGATCTTCAATAGTCACGATGTGGCAAGCCCGTGTTCGATTGATATAGTCAACGAGGGATGCTAAAGTAGTTGATTTACCACTTCCGGTTGGGCCGGTCACCAGGACTAATCCTTTATGCAGTTTAGCCAGTTCAATACTTACTGGCGGAAGTCCTAACTCTTCCGGACTGGGAATGACAAAAGGAATCAAGCGAATAACTATTCCGATAGATCCTCTCTGACGAAATATATTAACCCGATAACGTCCAACCCCTGCCAAACTATAGGATAGGTCTAATTCTCCATATTCAGCAAACCGTTTGGCTTGCTTTTCATCCATCAGAGATTGGGCAAAATTATTTAAATCAGCCTGCGAAAGTTTTTCCATCTGATTTTGAACCAGTGAACCATTAATACGTAAAACCGGCGGGCTCTCCACTGTCAAATGAATGTCTGACGCCTTATTCTCTCCAGCCAAAAGCAAAAGCTCTTTTAATGAAAACATTTCTTCCGTCTCCTCTTATCCTTGTATTCCGGATGTGACACGTAATACTTCCTCCACGGTCGTAAGTCCTTGGATCACTTTAAACATCCCATCTTCAAAAACCGTAAGCATCCCGGAAACCATCGCTTGTTGTTCAATGTCTCTGGCATTTTGCATAGATAGGACGAGTTCTTTAATCTCCTGATTATACAGCAAAAATTCATGTACCCCAATCCTGCCACGAAATCCAGTTCCCAGACAATCCGGGCATCCTGCGGCACGATGCAGTTGGTCGACTGACCCCGGTAAACGGAGTACCCTTTTCTCCGCCTCAGAAACCTTATACTTAATCTTACAATCTTCACACAACCGGCGCACCAGGCGTTGAGATAATACCCCACTGACCGCTGAGGCTAAGAGATAGGGTTCTACCCCCATATCGATGAGCCGAGCTAAGGCCTCTGCTGCCGTATTAGTATGTAACGTTGATAACACTAAATGTCCGGTAAGGGAAGCGGTGATGGCGATTCTCGCTGTTTCTTCATCACGGATTTCTCCAATCATGATCACATCCGGATCTTGACGCAAGATATGTTTTAACCCCACCGGAAAGCTGAGCCCTGCGGGAAGGTTAACTTGTACCTGATTCACCCCAGACAATTGATATTCGACAGGTTCTTCAATTGAAATAATATTTTGCTCCTCAGCGTTTAATTCTCTGAGCAGGGCATAGAGGGTAGTGGTCTTGCCGCTTCCCGTTGGACCCACGACCAGTATCAAACCATTGGGACGTTTCAATAAGGCTTGTACTCCTGCCTCAACCTCTAAGCGCATTCCCAGATCATTAAGCGGACGCTGAGCCATCTCCGGGTCTAAAATTCGCACAACTATTTTTTCCCCATACACAGTAGGCATCGAGGACATTCGCAGGTCAACGCGCCGAGGACCTGCGTTAAACGTCATTCGGCCATCTTGAGGAAATCGCCGTTCAGCCACATCCATTTGAGCCATCACTTTCAGGCTGGAGACAATACTCCGAGCGGCCTTGGCCGAGAGATCATGTTTTCTAATAAGTTTACCGTCAATTCGGTAGCGCACCACAAAAGCACTTTTCCGGGGTTCCCAATGAATGTCGCTGACTCCCTGCACGACAGCCTCGTGTAACACGGAATGAACGAATTTAAGGGTTGGTGCCTCATCCTCTTGGGAATCTAACTCAGCAGTCTCGGAAAACTCGACCGACCAAACGCCTTGATTTTGCAAAACATCCTCTGCAAGGTTTGCCAGACGGGCGACGGATTGTTCTACCGTTAAACACTGTCGAATTGCAGCCTCAATTTCTTCCTTCATAGCAAATACAGGCTCAATTTCCAGCCCTGTAAACATTCTGACATCCCGGAGGGCCCGTTCATGGGTGGGATCTAACATGGCGACTCTCAAAACCCCGGAATACCGTTCAAAGGGGATAAGGGTGTAACGGCGAGCCATTTCTTCAGAAATTAGACCTGCTACAGCAGGGTCAATTGCGACCCTGGTCAATTTTACTTCCGGGATCCCCAGATATTGTCTTACAGCCTCCGATAAGCCAGCTTGGTTCAACGCACCCATACGCACAAGCGTATCCCCAATTGGTTCTCCGGCCTGCAAGGCTAATTCTAACCCGGCAGATAATCCAACTTTATCAAGAAAGCCATTAGCTAGTAGAAACTGACCAAATTCATGATTGTTTTTCATGCCCTCACCAATGCAATTCCTGATAACCCTTAATGACCCAAGTTCCATTAACTAACTCTAACCGCTCCTCAATTCTTCGAACAGCTAATCCGGAAAGTCCTTTAGACGTCACTTTATACTCCCCTCCACTAAACTCAATTAGGATATCGACCTGCCCAGTATCAAATGACAAACTCCCTTGCCGCAGTTCCGGATTAACCAGCAAATGGGCTTTAGCCCACTCAATCCCTCCCTCAGCAATGTAGAGGGCTTGTCTGCTTTGAGTTTCACGTTTTACCATGCGGTTCTCTGCATTGGCCTTTAGATAGACCTCCATCCCCAGTCCCGAAAACAAGGTTAAAAGCAAGAGAAGGAGAAGGCTCAAATAACCCGATTGATTTTGCACCATTGTTTTGGGAACCCTTCTATTAATCAAAGTACGGAGGGCATTTGTGGTGCAAGTGAATATACCCGTGGTCTGATAAGCGTTTGCCAAGTGACAATTTGCCCATCCACGTTTGCCTGTAAGAAGATTTCCCACAATCCCGGCTCCACCTCCGCACATTTCCATCCAATCATACAGCTCGCCACCGGTTGGGGCACTTCTGCATGTCTCCAATAAAGATCTTTCTGTCCATCATGATCTAAATCATCGATAAAATAGGAATCAAGCCTTGGCAGAGGGTTAGAATCATCTGCTAAGGGTAACACCTTCAATACACCGGGATCTGTCCAGCTTGCAGTTTCGGACATGCGAATTGCATCAGAGACCGTCTTTCCAGCCGTCATGACGGCATAATGTGCTTCCAAGTGATTCTTGAGAGCACGTGCTCCACGCCATTGATCCGTAAACAGCCGCATCGCCATCAGCAAGAAAATGCCGGAAATCAATAAAGCAACCAACACTTCTAAAAGGGTTAAGCCTCGTTCTGAATGATCCGTCCTCCTATTCAACCGCATAAAGGCTCTCCAACTTATATTGATAAGGGTTTCCCCGTTCCGTCCAAATGACTTCTACACTTACTTTTAATAGTTGGGGGGTGTCATGCCATTCTGAACATATTATCCAACGGAATTTCCCATCTGTTCCTTCTATCGCTCCACCTGGGATACAATTTCGGTCAGCGATATTATCTCTCCACTTATGAGCTGCCAAATGATCCATTGTTGCTTGAGCCAGATTAGCACCCTCCATAAGAGTTGTGGCCCGGCGAGATTCTGAAAGCGCCTCAACTGTCAATTCGAAAAGAACACCAAATCCTAAAGAGAAAAGAAACAGGGCAAATAATACATCAAATAAAACATATCCCTTCGCAGTGTCGAAGTTATTGCTTTTTGGGATGCTCCCTTCCCCCCTCCATGGTTTCACTCACGTTATATCCATTTCCCAATAAAAAACCATGTCATCTCTTTAAGTGAACGAAGGTTAGACCATTAATTAGCCGAGGAGTTGTTGACTCGCCCCGACGAATCAAGCTGGTAACTCTGCTCAGAGTTAAAAGGATTGCTTGGAATTTCATTAAGGTAGGGACCTTGCCAATCACTCATGCCCTTCTGAGAATATACCAAATCAGTTACACTGTGCGGATAAGTACCGACATCAATCTTGTAAAGCTGGGCGGCTCCTTCGATTCTTTGGATGTTGGCCCGATTCATTTGCAAGCGAACATGTTTGGAGGCTGAACCGTAATAAGGGGTAAATGAGGTTAGTAGAACTCCCATAAGGAAAAGGACAACCAGAACTTCCCATAAGGTGAAACCTGATAGTCGTGACTTGTTATTTCTCATCAAGGAAATTCTTCTCGGATAATTCACGCTTCTCAATTCTAAACTCACAACTTTCAACTCAATACAAGATTCCTAACACACAATTCTTCTTCTTTCTCTGTCCATTAAGAAATCCCTTCCTGACTCGACATATCTTTCTCGAAAATACTTTTAGTTACCATTTTCCCCTATTAATTCCATAGCATTACATCGATATGTACTTTTGCAATTGCAATAAGGAAAATCTGACAAAGATTCTTTAATCCTTGTCAGATTTTGTATACTTCTTGGTTTTAAGCAATAACCTGATTCTCACCCAAGTCTGTCTATAAGAACTCAGCAAACTATTGATCTTATTTTAGGCCTTATAACTAAATGCATCCTTAAACCCATACTCATTCCATTTTTCTTTGACCACTTCCAGCACTGGTTCTGATAAAGTGATATTGGTGGGTTTTTCTTTCCATTCATAGGGAATAGTGCAATCCATGATAATCCTGGAGGTAATGTCCCTGGCTCCGATGGGCAAAGAGGGATCCAAGGGGGTTGAACGAGCCCTTGAGATAATTTGGCAGCCACGCAAAGGATTCATTCTAGTCGTCATTGCCCAAAGGACACGACCCATATCATCAGCTGGAATATCCTCATCGACTACGACAATTACTTTAAATCCGTAGGATCCTGTCGTCGTAGCAATAACCGCATTGCCAACGTGATCTGAATGACCGGGATACATACATTTTACCGAGACGACGGCCATATATCTTCCGGATGACTCTGGCGGTACATAGACTGATTGGATACCGGGAACTTTCATTTGTTCTAAGTCAGACCACAATGTCGCAGTGCGGTTCATCGCCTGAATCATGTGGGTATCTGTCACAGGTCTTCCTACCGTTGTAGAATGGAAGATCATATCATTACGATAAGTGACGGCTTTGACATTAATATAGTGTCTGGGAGTAGTCCCTACGCCCGAATAGTAGCCCGTATATTCTCCGAAGGGTCCTTCTGCTCGTAATTCTTCCGGCCATAACTCACCCTCAAGAACCATTTCTGCATTCGCTGGGATGGGTAAATCGACATATTCTCCTTTTACCACTTCTACAGCAGAACCACGCAGAGCTCCAATGTAATTATACTCATCTTCTCCCGCACTAATTGTCGTACTGGAAGCCAGGAACATTAAGGGATCATACCCTATAACGACAGCTACTTGCATAGGTTTATTGAGTCCGATATATTTCTTCCGGTGTAAGTCGCCATGTTTTCCTTTGATGAACATGACTCCAACGGTATTTTTATCAAGCATTTGCATCCGGTAAGTACCCAGGTTGATCCATCCTGTCTCAGGGTCTTTAGTGATACAAGTGGCAAAGGTCCCAATATATCTGCCGCCGTCCCTTTCATAAAATTTAGGAACCGGGAATTTAAATAAATCAACGTCGTCCCCTATATCGATATTTTCCTTAACTGCTCCGGTTGCAACATACACCGGGGGAATCAGGGTCTTGCATCTGTCTACCCATGCTCTGGCCATTTGAGTTTGGGTCGTCTCTATAGGCATATTCATAGCAATTGCTAAACGTTTAGTGCTGGATAAGGCACCGACAAATACTTTGCCGCCTTTATAGTCTTTAACATTTTCAAAAAGTAAGGCCGGACCTGTTTTCTCTTCATTAACTTTGGCAATATGGGATAGTTCGAGATTCCAATCGACCTCATTTTTAATCCGCAACAGTTCCCCGTTTTTTTCTAGTTCACTGATAAAATCCCGCAAGTTCTCATTTGGCATACTATATCCCCCTTTTAATTCTTAATAAGAAGACTCTTCGTTACCGCAATTTGACCCTGCTTTACCCTTTCCCTTTAAAACCTCTCTTTGGACGGGTTCCCCTTAAATCTCCTTTGATTCACTTCACCTCCCTTTCTAACTTATCTTTTCTTCTTCCATCTTTGCTGTAATAATTTCCCGCAACCTGCTTTTGTTGACTTTAGAATCGGAAGCAAGTGGGAAAGTATCCACGATCTCTAAGTGCTCAGGAAGTTTGTATTTAGCAAGTTTCTTTTCATTGAGGAAATTGACCATTTCCTCAAAAGTCAATACCCCCTCCTTATTATTAGGGATAACAAAGGCGCAAGCCTTTTCACCCATAATCTTATCGGGCATAGCAACGATCGCTACATTAGATACCTTTGAATGGGCCATCAAAATGTTTTCTATTTCGCCGGGATAAATATTTTGCCCCCCGCGGATAATGATATCTTTCTTTCGGCCAACGATCATAATAAATCCGTCGTCGTCTATTTTAGCTAAATCTCCGGGAGAGGCCCAACCCTCGCTGTCATAAGCCTCGGCAAAGGTTTTTACCGGGTCACGGTAGTAACCGCCCGAATTCTGGGCACCACGGAAATACAATTGTCCAACTTCACCCTGTGGTAATACATTGCCATCATCATCGACGATTCTTATTTGATTGCCCGGCAAGGGTTTCCCGACGGTGGTGCGGCGCTTTTCAGCAGAATCATTGATATTAATCCCCGTAACAGAACCCGTATCTTGAGAACCATAGGTACTTATTATTGGGCCATTGAATCGCTGTTCTACTTCTTCCGCAAGTGTAGGGGAAAGATAACCTCCCGCGCTGCGTATAGCCCGAATTGAGCTTAAGTCATATTTCTCTAATGATTCTTGCATAATCATGGCCAACTGAGCAGGTACTACGCAGGGAATTGTTACTTTTTCCTTCTCAAAAAACTCCAGGGCATTTTGGGCACTGTAGTCATAGAGCAATACTATCTTGGCAGCTGCTTGGGGAGCACAGAAGTAAGTTGGAGTACCACCGGCAGCGCCAGCCGCCGGGGCAACGGCACAGAGCACATCCTTAGGGCTCAGTTTCCAGTTCCTTACATGAGTTTTAGAACTCCAAAGGCGTGCAGCTATGGAATATTCAACAACTTTAGGCACCCCGGTCGTTCCGGTAGTAGTGCTTAAGAAGCCCACATGGGTCGGATCAAATCGTCTCTTAGTCAGGTAGTCCACAGGATATTTTTCTTCTAAAGGATCATTTACAATATCTTCAAAGGAAATTACCCCTTTAGGAACATCCTCACCGATTACGATGATATTTTTAAGTAGTGGCAGTTGTTCCTTTAGTTCTTGATACATTTCATAATAGTCAAAGTTTCTATACGAGCGGGAGATAATGACAGTCGTTGCTTCAATCAAGGAAATTATTTCTTGACATTCTTTGTGACGCAAGGTGTGCATTAAGGTCATTGAAACAATTCCCGCTTTTTCACAAGCAACCCTGGCGATAAACCCTTCTACACAATTGGGCAAATGAACCACTACCCTGGCATCTTGAGGAATACCTAATTCGATAAAAGCTAAAGCAAGCCGATCGCTTTGCTTTTTTGCTTGAAGCCAGGTTAAACGAGTTCCTTTGGAATCAACCAAAGCCTCTTTATTGGGAAACTCCTTAGCGTTTCTATCCCAGAAATCCGAAAAAACTTCATTCGTCCAATACCCTTTGGCAGTAAATTCCTCTACTTCTGCTTTGCTGTACCTAACAGGAATCATTGATTAATTCCTCCTTCATAAATAGGTTCTGCTTCAAAAACAGGTTTTACCAAGTCCTTAAACGCCTTAATAACGGCCTCCCCAAACTCCGGTTCATCAATATTAGCGTCAACCTCAATCACTTCGATATGCTCAGCAGCCAGCTCTTTGAAAACTTTTACAAAAATCAAATCACTTTCCGGTTCAAAGATAGCAGTACCTGCTTTATCGAAAGAGGCCCAGCCTTTCAACGGAATCAAGAACTTTACGGGACCGCAGGCTGCATTTAGTTTTTCGGCCATTGCCCGCGCTACTACTCTTAATTCATCCGAGTTAAGACGCAAGAAAGTGCGCAAGGCATCGAGATCATACTTTTTTCGTTCGTAATAATCAGGCTTATATTTACTCCGTGGAGGAGTCATTAAATTTACAGCACAGGGCGCGATAATCTGGGGAATACCGATTTTGCCGGCAGCTTCAAGTCGTTTTTTCCCTGCCGATCTGGTTCCGCCAAAAATTTCCTCCCCTACTCCGCCAGGTGCCAAATCAATAACAGCTTTGAACATGCCCTCTCCACTCATCATCTCCTCCATAGCCTTATCGGCTACCCCGGTTGCAGAAAAGCCGATAATCTGATACCCTTCCACCTCCAAACGGTTGCGTACAAAATTGGCAGTTTCTTCACATAAGCTCAGTTGGGTCATAGCTATATAATCCTTAGGTCTTTCCTCTTTTCCCGGTACTTTCTTCTCCGATTTTTGGGTCATACCCACAATTGCGCCTGCCGCCTGATCTAAGATATCTCTTATTAAGTCGTTTAAGCCTGTAAAATCAATAACCGAGTGAAAGATAGTAATATCAGAGGTTCCAAAGTAACGGCTTGCTAACCCCTGTGAAGCGGCAACACTGCTAACCATAGATTTAGGAACACCGAAAGGTAACGTTCTCATTATGTTCGTGACTAAGAGACTGTTCGTGGCACCGCCGATCCCAATGACGCCCTGAATCTTCCCCTCAGCATAGAGTCTTTTAAGCTTGGCAGAAGCACCGGCAGTAATGATTTCGGCAAGTCGAACGCGGTTCTCTGTGGAAAAGACTGTTTCAGCCGGATTGCCAAGGGCAAAAATTTCTTCACGTGTAACGTCTGCCGGCATCCCCGGCTGTCCTCTGGTTCCTAAATCAAAAATAATTGTTCGGCAATTTCTTGCTTCGATTTGCTTTTTTAGATAATTAGTTTCGGCGGCCTTAGTATCCAAGGTACAAAGGATAGCGATTGTCTTGCTCATTAAATCCTCCTTTGAACAGTTTTTGTAATATTCTAAATCTTATGTTATCAGACAAATAATTCTATAACTATTCTCATATTGGGTAAAAATCTTGCGAATATCTTAGCTACTTTAGTCGTACGTGCTCACCCCTTGGTACCTTTCATCCTGCGGTCGCCTCTTAATAATTAGCGTCTATTCTTAGGGGTACTGCTCTGTACCCCTGTTTGTATTGTTCAAAATTCAGCGCTGCACTCAATTGATAAGTTTTAGGGCTAACTGTATCTGCAACCCCACATCGGGATCATCCATATCAATTCCCGCTATCTCCTCTATCCTCTTCAAACGGTATTTCATGGTGCTGTGATTGAGAAAACCTTCTCTTGCGGCCTTTAAGATATTGCCATTATTTCGATAATAAAGTTCCAACATGCTTACTAACTGAGCATTATGTTTCCGGTCGTAATCAATTAAGGGGCGGAGTACCCGGTTTGCAAATCTTGCGAACCTTTCCTTATTGATTTCCAACAGCGCAAACACCCCCAGACGCTCATAGGACATCATCCGGTTTTCCTGGTTCAGGCTTTTCATGATCTCCAAAGTACTGGTGGCTTGCCAGTATGATTCCTTAAATTCGTCAAAACGATGGCAGTTCCCACCTAGGGCCAACCACCAGACAGTCTCACCAGGTTGTTCGCTTAATTCTTTCTCAATTGCTTTGGCCAAGGGATTGTTCTTCTCACACACATTTAAAGCGGCTAACACAAGGATATAGCGGTTGCTGATGACAATACTCCCGGGGGATTCCCGCTGGACTGCCTCTTTCACCAATTCATAAATGCGCCGTTTGGCAGACGACCCTGGGTATGAAGCTTCTCTGCTTTCCACATCGATAATAAACACTTGATAGGTATCTGCAAATACAAACCCCAACTGGGCTGAGCGGTGATAGGCTGCCTCTTCAGATTCGTAGTTGCCTGCTATCAAATCTTCAATGAAATCTTCTCTTTGGCGCATTTCCACTGCCAAGGCTGCTTTTTGCTTCAGTAATTCAAGAGCAAAGACCCTTCCCGCCTGCTCCATGGCAATATAGTCCAACTCAAACAGCCTTTTTTCCTTTTCCAGCGCTGACACATACCCAAAAACTTCCTTACCGGCAACAATGGGCACGATTATCTGCCGCCTTCCCCCAGAGTCTGTCTCAAGAGTAACCAGACGCTTATCATTCACGAGGGCCTGCATTTCCTGTCGATACCGCGGGACTTTCATCAGATGCCCAATTGAGAGAAATCCATTTTCCAGCTCGGTATTCCCTCCGGATGCTGAAATCAGTCTGAAATTTTCATCCTCCACCCACACATGGCAGTTGATTAACTCTGCCAGTGTCCGGGCGATCGCCTCCAGTCCCTGACACTCCAGGACCAATTGGGTTAACTGGGTGTGAATATCGCTGGACTTCTTGAGCTTAGCGTGCTGAGCAGTAAGGACATTGTTAAGTTGGTTAAGCTGAAGCACTTTTTCCTGTAGTTCTTCGTCTGTTCTTTCATATACACGGGCATTTTGGATCGCTATCGCCGCTTGTGCTCCAAGAATTTGCAACAGTTCCTGATCTTCATGGTTGAAAACCCGGTTGCCCGGTTTTTTAACCACTACCATGGCACCAATCATAGACCCTTTGAAATAAAGAGGTACTCCGAGGGAATCTTCCTGTACCACAATGGCCCGTCCTGTCTTGAGCACAGGAGTAAGAAGCTCGCCGGGATCATTTGTAATCTCCGACCACACTTCCGCTTCCTCGGTCCTGTACACGAGAAATTGGCCATCTTCCATAACAAGGGCCATGCAAGAGGCCTGTGCAAAGAACATTTTCGCGGCGTACTGGATAAACCTCCTTGGCAGTTTATCCGAATCGTAATTAGTGGTGATTTCTACTGCAGCCTCGTTTAAGCCTCTCCACTGCACAACTCGCTCCCTTTCCTCGGTCACCATTTTTTGCAGGCTTTTAAGCACTGAACTAGGCCGCAAGTCTTCAATATACCTTGCCGCCTCTCTGCCCCAGGCTTCCAGCGGACGTAATTCCCATTTACAGTGTTGGTCTCCTTTGGCACCGCACATGGTCTCCACAGATACAATTTCCCGTCCCATAAACCCACTGGCATAACCGCTGGCATATCCGGATACCGTCCAACAGACTGCTTCCGTGGCTTGACCATAAAGTTTAAGATGTTGCTCTACTTCATTCGAATTATGCCATTCCCCTCGCATGAGGAAAGTCCCCTCAGCGCGGTTAAATTCTAAATGATCACATTTGACATGGGCCGAACCCTCGATGGTATGGATCATTGGCCCTGCCAACATCCACTCGGCATCAGTCTCAAAATTGAACATATTCTTTACGCTCATGACATCAGCATAACCACAACGGTACCCAAAGCGGGTAAGAACCCCCCGGGCATTGTCCTCCCCCAGTGACTCAATCAATTCCTGTCGCAGTTGTCCAAGGGCGTCTGCATTGAACAACAGCATTCGGTTGCCCCGAAAGGTCATTGTTCCCCTCTCTCTGTCGAGGGTGAGAAAATTCTCAAAATCAAACACTGGTTTCATTTGCGGCCCCCCAATATTAATTACTTTTTTTAACTCATCCATTCGTATAAACCAACGCAAATGAGAGTGGAGTGGGACTCTGGACTCAGTTCCCCTCAAGCGGGTTTGTACAAATTAATGAATTTGTTTTAAAATTTTCCCCAATTTAGGGATACTAAGGCACCCCTTGGGAAATTGACAAAATTGTCAAAGAGTTTTTCCTCACTTTAGGAATAGTAAGGCAAAACCAATCATGCTAACATTTAATTATAGTCTGAAAGTTCAGAATATACAGGCTTGTTAAGTTAAAATGTACCACTCTTCAGGTCAAAAGCCACTTTTTATAGAGGGCAAAGATTAAAAAACTTGAGAAAAGGAGTAATTATCATGAAAAATATTTTGATCGTAGCTTGTCTGGACACCAAGAGTACAGAGGTTCTTTTTTTAAAAGAAAGAATTGAAACCTTCGGAGCCAAAACAATTATCATCGATGCCGGAATCTTGGGAGAGCCCCTTTTTCCGCCGGATTTTACACGAGCGGATGTAGCGGAAATGGCTGGTACGACCCTGGAAAAGGTCAGAAAAATCCCCTCCGAAGGCCAGGCCATGGATATTCAAATCAAAGGCGCTATTGGCATAGCACAGAAACTGCACAGTGAAGGTAAGGTACATGGAATCCTGGGTATAGGAGGGGCCATGGGTACCGGCCTGGGAACAGCGGTAATGAGCTCTTTTCCTATCGGAATTCCGAAAGTTATGATTTCTACTGTGGCTGGGGTCGGTAATTTAGTAGGAGTCTTCGTCGGAACTAAGGACATTAACATGTTTCACTCGGTGGCGGATGTAGCCGGACTGAACCGGTTGACCCGAACTATTTTCTCCAATGCAGCGGGAGCGGTTGTGGGCATGGCAAATGCCGGTGTTGATAAACTTGAAAATAGAAGGCTGGTTGCCGTTTCAACCCTTGGCACTACGGAACATGCTGCCGAAAGAACAAGGGCACTGCTTGAGCTGGCCGGTTATGAATCCGTGACTTTCCACACAACAGGTGTTGGCGGTCGAAGCCTGGAGCACTCGATAATAGATGGATTGGTTGACGGAGGGGTAATAGAGTATTCTCTACATGAATATATCGATCGGATAGCAGGGGGGCTATACCAGGCTTCTGATGATCGATACGAAAACGCCGGCCTTATGTCTCTACCTCAGGTATATGTTCCCGGTTCTACTGATTTTATTGTTGAGGGGCATGGTAAGGAGAAGTACCAGGGTCGTAAAACTCATATGCATAATCAGGCCATCATGTTGTACCGAACCAGCCCGGTTGAAATGAAACAGTTGGGAGAGGAAATCGGTCAGAAGCTGAGTAGGAGCAAATCTCCGGTTACGGTTGTAATTCCAATGCGAGGCTTTAGTGTCCACGACCGAGAAGGCGGTCCACTCTGGGAACCCGAGGCACTTTTGGAGTTTGCTAAGGGCATTGAGAGTAAGGCCAATACCATGCTCAAAGTCAAGAGAGTGGATGCTCATGTTCTCGAAGAAAGATTCATTCAGGAAGCTTTGGACTCATTCCTGGAAAACGCTAAAATTGTTGACACTATGGCTGCGATTGACGTTAGATCAGCCGGATAGTGTTATCCCACAGCAAGGGTTCCTAAGAGGAGGGTTTCCTCCTCTTTTCCTGCTTTACAAAGCTTAAGCTCTGTGACAGTCTGGGCAGGAATTTGTAATTCATCCTTGACACTCCTTTCAGAATCCGGGCTATTATTTTTGAATATTTAGAACTTTCTAAAACCTTACCATATATTGAAAGAAGGTTACTATCCCCATAATAGTTAAAAAACCTATTCGAGAATTTGTACAATTTGGCTAAAATTTATTCGAGAGTGAATTTATATGGCAAGAGCCGCCTTTACGTTCAATTGAAACGCAGGGCGGCTCTTGCCATATAACTGAACAACCTTTCTCAAGGGTTGTTCTTCTTACATTGTCCGCAGTTTCTGCCGAGTTCCTCCGCCCTCCCAGCGTTTAAACAATTGGTGACTGACGTCAAATTGGTCCAGGGCCTTGCCCACAGTCTGATTGATGATATCATCGATTGTCTTAGGCATGTGGTAATAGGCGGGCATAGGCGGGAGAATGACTGCACCCATTTCCGCCACAGCCGTCAGTAACTTAAGATGTCCAATATGAAGAGGGGTCTCACGAGGGATAACTACCAGTTTCCTTCTTTCCTTCAGCACTACATCAGCCGCTCGTACCAAAAGCGAGTCGTTATAGGAATTGGCTAAAGCTGAAAGGCTCTTAATGGCACAGGGTGCTATGAGCATTCCGTCCGTTTTAAACGAACCACTGGAGATGGAAGCTCCTATGTCCCTGTTATCGTAGACATAGTCCGCTAAGTTCTCCACTTCCTTCACACTAAAATTTGTCTCCGTTTCAATAGTTCTTTTGGCGCTATCCGTCAAAACAAGATGGGATTCTATTTGGCAAGCCCCTAAAGTCTGCAACATTCGAATGCCGTAGATGGCGCCGGTGGCACCGGATATACCCACAATCAACTTCATTCTTATCCCTCCACTTCACTTTTCTTGAATGTTAAAGTAACTACATCCCCGTCTACAATGTTTAAGGTGTCTTTAATGCATACCGGCGCCACTATTTCGATTCTTCCAATCGGGTGTTTGGTTTTTCCTGGCATCACAACCGCACCTACAAGTTGATCATTGATCAAGGTCTCGTAACAGATGGCCGAGCAAGACGTTTTATTTCTCGGCTCGATGAACACCCCGCCAGTCTGACCAAAGCTCACTAAACTATCCCAATCAAGTTCAATCATATCTACATTTAAAGTGCCGGGGTAGGGTACAAACCCCAGCTTATTTAAGAATTGCTCAACCACCCAATCAAGCTGGGTAAAATATTTACCTTCCTTAAAACCACTTGAAACTGTACCCTGCAACTTTATTTCCATTCCCGAACACCTGCCTATTTAGAGTTGTATCCCTCTTCATTCCTCAATTACCTCGACAACCCCATTAGTGCCATCAATTCGAATGCGTTGACCTGTCCTAATGTGTTCAGTAACCCTAACCCCCCGAGTAATGGTACCTACCACCGCCGGAATATTATACTCCCTTGCACAAATAGCCGCATGAGCAAGCATACCTCCACTGTCTGTAACAACGCCCTTAATCTTGGAGAAGAGTGGAGTCCAGGCCGGTGTCGTAAAAGGAGCCACCAGCACATCATCCGGTTGCAGTACATCCGAGAAATCCTCATAACCCATAATAACTCTGGCAATGCCCTCGACAACCCCTGTAGCACCAGGGAATCCCTCAAACCGCCCCGCTACTCTGTCTTTAGTATTGGCATTACCACGAATTACTTCATCGGTTAACCCCCAAATCTTGATTAATAGCGGGTCATCTACTCGCCCCACCGGAATAGTACCTATAAAAGCTGGATTTTTCACTTCATGAAGATCCTGCCAGACCTGTTTTCGATTCTGAACCATAGCAGGAATCCTTAATCCATGTTCCTGAACGCCAAGAAATTTATTTAAAATAATATCAGCTAACACATCATCTAACTCAGTGACAGTTAGGAAACAGACGTCTTCAGGCGTGTCTATCATCCCAAACTTCATTAGCCGGTAACCGCATTCTTGTATAACATAACGAAGTTCTGAGTACGTCCACTGTTCGAAATAAAAGTGATGATCCTCCTTAAAAGGGTAGGTGTACTGAGCATGTTTTAAAGCCCCTAAGAAACGTGCCTTATCATTTTCGGGAATTCTGGCAACTGCAGCTTCAATAAACTTGTCCCTTTCGGCAACGATTTTCGCGTTATGCTCTTCGAAGTCAAAGCCACCTTTTTGAATATAGGTTTTAATCGTCGAAATAGCCGGATAAGGATCCTCCTTCCAAGTAGGATAGTAAACATCAAAAATAGCAACTGAGGTACGACCTCCGTACTGTTCTAAAAAATGCTCAAACTGTTCCCACCAAACTTTACCTAATTCGAACTCAGTCATTAACCGTTTAACTGTATTGGATTTTTCTGTACGCTCAACTTCATCTATAGAGCGTTTGAGATCTCCACTTACTTTTTCCGCTTGATCGAAAACATCCGTTAGATTCATTTCCTGGGCTATGGCTGCCAGCCGCCACATGGCGCGGTCTATTTCAAACATTTTTGTCTCGAAGCCCTGCAGGAAAATGCGCATATCCTTCTCTTCGATATTAAATTCCTTGCAAATTCCTTCAAAAGTCGTATAGGCAAAAATCGAGGGGTACAAATAAATAAAATGAAGTTCCCAACTGCGTTTAGAAATTTTTATGGCATCCCTAAGTATCAACAGCAATCTATCAAGAGGAAGGGAGCGTTTATTGATGCCTCTGAGATAACTTAACATGTTGGTCCATTCTTTAACTCCCTCTGCATAAAACTCCGGCCAAGTGTCCAAGGCCTTCCTTAATTTCTGCTCAAACATTGGTTTCTTGGGCTTAATTTCTTCAGGGTCTAATATAGGCAAGACTCCAGGATAAATCCTCCCATCATATAAAACATAGTCAAATCCGCGAGAGTAGGGATAAGCAATCCATTCTGCTGCTGCCTGAGTGCCACGGGGCCAGTGAAGAACCGAGGCACCCATAGGGGTACTTGGAGGATTGTTGTGTACATCGTCATGAAACCAAAGTCTGGCTTCATCATCCTTCCTGTAAGCCTTCTTAACCAGCCATTCGACCGCATGTACTTGGTTTTCACTTGTCATTTCTAAATCCACTCTCTTTTAGGATTATTTCAAGGTGATACTATTCTTCCTTTGCTACGCTTTAAACGGTATTTCATTCACTCAGATCACCTAGGACTTGATTAACTTCCCTTAAACGGGGACGGGCAACTGCATCAACAATTATGCCGTTAACCTTAAACGTTAACATCCCCTCCCTCAAGATTGTTTGCTTTAATGTTATTTGAATATTCGGAACTATTTAAATATTACCATAGACTCCGAAAAAAATACTATTCCCAAGATAGTTGAAAGGAGCTGCCCATTTTTATACAATTCGGTTAAACAAAAGAAGTATCCTTAAATTACGTTGAAAATGCTCCCCCCTGGCAGTAGGTTTTAAAATTCAGCCAGGGGAGGAGCATATAATTCATTGTTAAGCTATCCTCTTTACTAGTTAACCTTGAATCCTGACCTCCGGCTCCAGTATCGTCTCTTCCATTGGAGGAATTTCTTCGGGTCCGATAGGCGGTCCAAGTGGACTACAAGGCATCTTGAACCAGAATAAGCTGTGCCCTACTGCTAAAATAGCGACTACATGTAATGTGTAGAGCATAGAAAGAACCGAGATGTCAAAGGGTGGTACGGGAACCCCGGCAACAATAACCTTGGCTACCATAGGCGCTAAGATAACTTTAAGGAGAGGAATCCAGATAACTACCGCAATAAAGACAATTATCAGATTGTAAATACCCCGTTTGGGTTGAATATATTTGGCATTGGGGTGATAGCCAAAGATAAACGAATGAAACAATACCCAGCCGATAATTGATCCTGCTACCGCGCCAAAAGAAAAACTTGGACTTAGGAAATTAAGAGTAACTGTCCAAGAGAGGTAGCCTAAAATAACAACTGCCACTGTCAATAGGATTTGACCCAATGGCTGGCCCAGCTTATAAAAAGGATAGCTCTGCATCGAGAGACCGTTGCCAAAGATCATAATCCAGGCGATAGTCCATATCATCATCCCTAAGAGGTAGTCAGCCCCCAATAAACCCTTAGGAAAAGACGGTTGGTCAAAGGGCATTCCGTGGAAATTAATCATCGTTAACCAGAGAATCGAAGTGATAACCAGGACTATTATAAAACCGAACACTACGTTGACAGCCCCTGATTTTTGGGCAACCGGATAGGCCCCCCAAATAAACGTGTACCAGAGCGTGGTCATAAAGAGCATGGCTCCAAAATAGATACCTACTGGAAATAACGGAAAAGCCGGCCAGATATTGGTGAAGAATAAGGTCAGGAAAATCGCTAGAACCACCCAAACAACAGTCATGAGCAATCCCGTGCCTGCTTTATTCATTCCAGGCTTCCAGAATCCTTCCGGAGGTGTCACCGGCCAGCCTCTGCCATTTACTCCTAAAATAAGCAACCAGAACAGTAAAACAAAAGAAGCCGGAGCGTAGGTTAGGAAAAACATTTTTGCAGGAACGAGATACATGATTAACCACCCGATAATCATGGTTAAAACAAACAGGATCAGATTATCACGAAAGGCCTTATTCATGATTAATTAGCCCCCATTTCATAATAAATGGATTATTTCTAAATAAATAATGGCTTTCCTCAAAGTATGTTTAAATCAAGACAGGACAATACAAGACATATTCTTATTTCATTCATCACCTCCATCCTTACGGGTACCTTTACCATCACCTCCTCTGCTTTGCGGGTCCTTTTCCTGAAGCAACAATCCCGTCTTATAATCTAAAGCAAGCAAGCTTATCCCAAACCTCCGAGATTCAAACATACCAAAGGGTAATAATTATTCCGAATTATCTGAATTTTATCACACAACCCTATAATCAACACTCCCCATACTGGCTGAAAAATCACAGCCTTCTTTAGTACCATTTGGTTATACAAAAGATGAAATATTGCACTTAACTTTATATAAATTTAACCAAACTGCCCTCGCTTTTTTTAATTTAGTTATTTAGGACTATCAACTTTGTGATATCCCCGCTCAAAGCCTTCCTTTTAAGTAGATAAAACTTAAACATTGAGACATAAAATATAATAGTGGGGCTGACCTGGCTAATCAGTCGCCCCACTATTATGTATTTTGACACTCTAAAGAAATTATTGAATGTCACTATATTTTATTGACAAAAATGGTGTTGATGGTTTCAAACTAAGCATTATGTATCCAAAGTCACTTGGACTTCGGACAGCTCATAACCATCTTTAGTTTCATCAACCTTTAAATCTAACTCAATATGTTCGCCAAATTTTATAGTATTATCCGTAAATTTCAGAAACTGGGGTATTATGCAATGCCAACGGGCCTTGGAAACTCCCTTAAAGGCACTCGGATTTTGTAAAATCTGCAGAGCAAAGGGATACTTCTTGTAATAAGAAGCCAAAACGACCGCTGTCTCTTTGAGGTTTTTCACAAGGTATGCCTTCCCTTTCAGTTGAAGGCCTTGAATCCTCTTCGGATCCTGATGGTCTTCAGTAATTGCCGCCGCTGTCAGGGGATTTTCTCGCAAGTTACTGCTGTGTTTCGACGTAAGTTCTGACAAAAAATAAATGTAGAATCCACGATTGACAAAGAAAACAGGGGTAGCCCAAGGTCCGTCTTCCCCATAAGTAGAAAGGATCATGGTATTGTGGTTGGCTAAGTAGTTAAGCATTCTTTGAGCTTTCTCTGTCATAATAAACTCCTCAATATTTTATAAAGCAACCTTACTTCAAATTTCATCAATTCCGAGACTCCCACTTCCTCAAGTGGGTGTTCCTTATTCTACTTCGGTGACGATAGTCTGCTGTGGAGAGTATCGCCGAAGCCGTGGTCCCAATAGAAATGCCTACCGGCGTAGGATAGAGTATCACCGAGCGCCTTTCCCAATAGGAACACTTGGCGCGAAGGAGGTAGACTTCACCAAAGTCTCGATGTTCAGCTTTAGCTGAACAAGTTCACTCTCTAAACTGTGAGTATTTGTTGATATCAACGCCCCTTCGCAAAAGCCATTCTGCCGTAATACCCGTTATAACTACTGGCTTTTTTGACAATTCTTCCAAAGAAGCAGCCCCAACCATTAACATCGACCGGCGCAAATCTTCTATGATTCTATCAACTCGATCATTAAGGCCTTTTTCAGAGCTATTATGAAGAACCCGTAAGAAGTGACCCGCCATACCCACCAATTTAGATCCTAAAACGAGAGCACAAGTTACATCACTTTCCCCCGTAAAACCGCCGGAAGCTAAAACAGAAAAGGGCAAATCCAAACTTAAAGTTTCTATCAGACTGGCAGCAGTAGAAATACCGATGTTCTGGAATTTCCCTAAGCAGTCCTGACTAGAACGAGCAAATTCTATTTTTATAAAATCCGTTCCACCTTTACCACTAACGTCAATATAACGCACTCCAACATCATAAATTCTCTTAGCTGTCTCTCGGGACAGACCAAAGCCAACCTCTTTAACAATAACAGGTACCTTGGATAAGGTTACCACTTTTTCGATGTTGGTCAAAACCCCTCGAAAATTTCTATCCCCCTCAGTCATCGCAAGTTCCTGAGCAACATTCAAATGCAACTGAACGCCATCCGCTCCAATCATGTTGATTGCTTCTTTTACCAGGGCCGGCGGGGTTAAGGCATTAACATTAGCCAGTATAATCCCCTCAGGATTCTCTTCTCGTGCTATCTTGTAAGTATTTCTCACCCCGGGATCTTCCAAGCCGGCTGTCTGTGAGCCGACTGCCATGCCAATGCCGGCCCGTGCTGCTACCCTTGCCAGACTCTTGTTAATATACTCAACCTCAGGATGGCCGCCGGTCATTGCATTTATCAGAAGCGGAGCTTTCAACCTCTTTCCCAAAAACTCCAGAGAAGTATCAATCTGCTCAAGGTTTAAATCCGGCAGTGCTTCATAAACTAAATAAATATCAGAGAAACCATTTTTTACCGAGTAGTCCGTGGTATTTAGAGCAAATTCTATATGTTCCTTCTTGCGATGTTGCCTAGATATCTTTCATACCCCCAAAGCCCTTAATTTGTTATTCTCGTTATTCAATAAAGCTCTGTACCACCTTGGATTCCGGTCTTTTTAATAAGGAAGGCTTGGCTTGTACCAAGTCTCCAACTTTACTCTAACCTATTTACCTTTAAATTTACCATAAAATATAACTTTTTTCTTGTAGATCTTTGATTAAGGCCTTTTAAAACCATACTCATTCCATTTTTCATTGACCACTTCCGCACTGATTCTGATAAAGTGATTTTAATATTCCTAAATATTATGATAGCAAACAAGTTATTCTTTAACTATTCTTATATTAGTTAAAAATCCTTTGCAGATATTAGCTGCTTTAGTGGTAACTGCTCTTTAGTCAGAAGTGCTTCCAGGCTGAGGATTCTTAAGCCTGCCTTTCCTCCAACTCTTTGAGGGCCAAGGTTTTAGCAGTTTCTGTGAAAAACCAGCTATCCACCTTGGAAGTCAACCAAGCCATCCGCTCCTCAAAACTAACGTCTTCAAACCAGTCCAGATAAAAGATTAATCCTTCTGAGGTAAAGCGATATAGTTTATCTGCATCTTTTACAATCCGATCATTATCCGATATTGCGCTAAGTCTTGAATCATGTTTGTCAATAATATTGATTATTTCCAGTGCCTTTTGAGAATTGTAGTTGACTTCTTCCAATAAACGTTCGGCTATTTTAACCCCCTCAACTTCATGCATCCTGTTTAAATCCTTATCAACAACCCCTGCGCCAAATGCTTGAAGTTGCATCTCATCAGTTAACGCACTCCATCCTACGTCATGAAGTATGATAGCTGGTATAACCACCTCGGGATCACCTTGTTCAGTCAAAAGTATAGTTTTCGCAAATCCTTTGGAAATAGGAATATGGATTTCATTACTTCTTGTAAGTAGATATGGCAAAGCCAGTCTGTAAATATGGTCATAAATATTCAAAATCAAACCCCCTACTGCTATTTAATCGATTCAGGCGCTTTACAAAATTGCTTCGCCTCTCCAATGTTGATAAATAATTCTTTAATATCCCAATTATGCCTCCTTCATTTAAATGAATTTCAAGGCTAACTGTACCTGCAATGTGATTTCCGGATTAGTTAAATCCATATTTGAAATCTCCTGAATTCGTTTTAATCTGTATTTAATCGTTCCATCATTTACATAACCCCGCCGCGAAGCAGCCTGTATATTTTGGTTGCTTTCAAAATACAGTCTCAGGGTAGAAATAAGTTCGGAATTGTGTTTTTTATCATAATCCATGACTTGACCCAAAACCTTTCTGGCAAACCAAGTAAATCTCTCCGGTTCAATTCCGAGCATTCCGTAAATACCAAGATCACGATAATCAAAACACGTATTATCTTTATTTAAGTTCTTCATCATTTGGTTGACAGAACAGGCATTGTTATATTTTTGTCTGGTTTCCATGATAGAATTACTTTTGGCTCCGATTGTCAACCACCACTTCAGGTAAGTATATTGGTGCAAACTGGAGATAAGTTTATTTTTTATACTGGTAATCAAATTGTCGCTTCCCTTGCCTAGAATAACAACCAGCTTATTTTCATGTGACCCCAGCACTCCGTTGGGTGGTAAAACGTTCATGATTTCGTTAACACATTTACTGATCTGTCCAATTCCTGTACCCTCAAATTCAAGCACCAATATATTTAAAGGAAAGTCTAACGTCAATTCTAATTTAAAGACCCAATCTTGCACTTGTTCTTCATTCATGGTTTTACTAAATAACCATTCATCTAAAAGATTTTTCTTAAGGCGCTTTTTATTATCAATCAAGACCTTTTGCTTTAATATCTCTAAGGCAATTACAATACTGGCGTCCCTTAAAATGAGATTCTGCTCTTCGGACAATTGATTCAAGGTAAGATCAACGGTTAAAAAACCCAAGATTTCCTTGCTGGCTATTATAGGCATAATTCCGCGTTTAATCGTATTCCCATTTTTATCGACAGTCTGAAATACGGTTACTTCTTTTTTAGAATAAAAACCTTCCAACGACCTATTTTCGAAGAAATCTGCAAACAATTCTCTGGAGGAGATTTGCTGAATCTTTTCGCTGACTCTCGTTTTCGCCAAAACGCCAAATCCCTCGTCTTCAATCCAAACAGGTAAGCCTATAGCTTGCCCGATCATGGTAACAATTTTTTGCAATCCAGAGTTTTCTATTACCAGCCCAGCTAAATGGTCATGAAGATTAAACGATTTCTGTGAGGATTTTTGTTGCACTCGCAAAAATTCATTAACACGATTCAACTCTGCATTTTTTCTTTCTAATTCCTGGGATATCACCATAAACAGCCTTTTATTTTCTATAACCTTGGCTATTTGGATTCCCAATAAGGTCAAGATATTTCTGTCATACTCAGAAAAACCATGATCTGTTAATTTATTGGCAACTATAAGAGATCCTAACTGGGAACCTTTCGAAACCAGAGGAACTCCAATAAATTCATTTATCCTGCTGACAAACATAAAATCCCTAGGCAATTTTTCCCCGTGGGCAATTAACGTTGCCCCGTTATCCAGAAGGTTTGCTAAGATACCCGTGGCAGTGTCCAACTGTTTGTTAACTACCTGAGCAGCACCCAAGACATAACCATAAATATCATTCAATTTCGAGCCAGGTTCCTTAATAATTAAAAAAACCTTCTTTGCAGAAACCAATTGAGAAACATACTGGTAAAAATTCTTGGCCCTTTCATCAAAATCCAAATCCTTTGACAAATAGAGAGCAATCTCACTTAGAACCTTCCATTGGCTAAGCCTCTCTTTTTCTTGGTTCAACATATGTTGCAGACCTTTGACAATCTCATTGGGTTCTAAATCCTGTAAATGACCATCCCCTTTCCCGTCACACTTGTCCTTTGCCTTGATTTCATATTGACAATAAGGATCCCCTTTGGCGACACATTTTGTTTCGACACATACAACTTCACTGCCAAAAAATCTGCTGCAATACCCGCTGGCATAACCTGCAAGCGTCCAACAAACTGTCTCATTTGAAGAGTCAAAGGACATCAAGTACTCTTGCGCTTCGTAGGAGTTCTTCCATCTGCCCCGCATATAAAAAAGTCCGGCCTCACGATTATAATCCAGAATCTCATTGTCAACATTAATTAAGCCTTCTAAGGTATGAATTTTCGGTCCTGCTAACATCCACTCGGCTTCTAAATCCAAATTGAAAAGGGGTTTAATGCTTTGGGCATCATTATAACCACAGTGATAACCCAACCGGGTCAATATTCCCCTTGCCAAGTCGAACCCCAAAGTCTTGATCAATTCAACCTTTAGCTGTCTCAAGGCATCGGCAGGAAACATCAACATCCTTTCTCCACAAAAAGAAATCAAGCCTTCTTCAGAATCCATGATAATGCCGGGCATAGTCAGACCTTCAATACTCATCCCACTTATCCCCCTTAATTACCAATCATCAGAATATTCTAACTCTTTAAAACCAAAATATCATAATAAGTATTTAGCTTCTACTACTGATTTCGTTAAAGTTTATTGAAAACTATTAACTACTTTAGGTAAAATCCCTTTTCATAATACCTTAATACTTAGATAAACCAGCTGTGAATCAACCCTTTTAAGATCCATTTTGTATACATAGGTTAATTTCGGAAGACTATTCCTACCTTATGCATGTCGCAGTACAGGTGATTCCCAATCTAGTGCGAATCGTTTAATTCGCGAGCCGAAATATGCTTTACGGAGGTTGGGCGACTCCAAGGGCAGAGACAACAAGTTAATAGTTTTTAGATATATTACTGAATATTCTAAATATTATTGGCTTCTCTATCCCCTTGAAAAATCCTTCTGCCTCGACATATCTTTCTCAGATGTACGCTCACTTGCCACTCTTCCTTATAAATTTGAGAATAGTACTCCGATATGCACTTTTCAGTCTATCAATAGTAAAAATCTGACAAAGATTCCATGATCCCTGCCAGATTTTCATTTTATCCTTCATATTAAGAAATAACTTGTTTCCAAGCTGCTAAGATTTCGAGGTCGGTACATTCCTTGGAAACAATCGCTTGCCCAATTCCTTTGGGCAGGATTAGAATCTTTCGTCCCCCTTGATTTTTCTTATCCGATTGCATGCGTTGCAACAAAGCCTCAGGGTCTTGTCCTTTGATCACAGTCGGCAAGCCATAGGTATCTAGCAACCGCTTAACTCGATCTATCTCTGAGCTGGTCATCAGCCCTTTTGCGTAGGCGAGATGGGTCGCGGCTATGATCCCAATGCTGACCCCTTGCCCATGAGTAACTCCGCGATAATTCATCTCAGTCTCGAGGGCATGTCCGAAACTATGACCCAGATTCAGCAAGCCGCGTACTCCTTGTTCTCGTTCATCTTGGGAAACGATTTTCACTTTGACAGCAGAAGACCGTGTCACCATTTCGCCCCAGATCGATTTTTCCCGGAGCTTGATACTTTTTTCTTCATTCTCAAAAAACTCAAAAAGGGATCGGTCAGCAATTATGGCATGCTTAATACTTTCAGCTAAGCCGTTTTCAACTTCTTCCCAAGGCAAACTCTCGAGGGTTGAAAAGTCCGTCCAAACCGCCAAGGGCGGATAAAAGGTGCCTAAGATATTCTTGCCCGCCGGATGATTCACGGCTGTTTTTCCACCAATGCTGCTGTCCACTTGCGCCAATAAGGTGGTAGGGACTTGAATCAAACGAATTCCCCGCATGAAGACACTGGCAAAAAAGCCCGCCAAATCTCCGATAACCCCTCCTCCGAGGGCAATTACGAGAGTTTTTCGGTCCGCATCACAACGCAACGCCGCTGTCGTTAGCTGGGCTAAACGTTCCAAGGATTTTTCCGTTTCTCCGGCCGGGACTGTCAGCAAATTCACTCGGTAATTAAGAAGTCCCTTCTTGAGACGTTCCGAGTACAATTCGGCTACTATCTGATGGGAAATAACAAGAATGTGCTCCACATCCTCAAATTGAAGATGTAAGTATTCTCCTAACTCTTCGAGAGACGACCCCAAAAACACGGGGTAGGTACGGTCCGCTGTTACATCAATCTTTGGCCACTTCGCTAAACTCATTTTTCGTCATCCTCTCTAGCTGTATCAGAATCTCTTTTACCACTTCGTCGACGCTTTTTTGCGACGTATCGACTATAAAATCAGCCTGAGAGTAACATTCCTGGCGTTCAGACCACAACTTCTCAATAGCTTCTCTTGGAGCCTTTAGAAGTGGGCGGTCATTTTTATTTCCTATCCGAGCGAGAATCGTTTCCAGGGAGGCATGAAGAGCGATAACCGTCCCGTTCTGAGCCAATGCATTCCAATTAAGAGGGTTTAGCACTGTACCTCCGCCGGTTGCAATAACGAGCCGCTCCTGCTGACTAAGCCTTGCAACCACGATGCTTTCTTCTGAACGGAAACGGGTCTCCCCATGCCGACGGAAAATTTCACTGACACTCAAGCTGGTTACTTCCCCAATTTCATAGTCTGTATCAACAAAATCCCAAGCGAGCGACTGAGCTAAGCGCTTTCCAACTGTGCTTTTGCCGGTTCCCATAAATCCAATGAGAACAATGTTTCGCATGGAGCTCCTCCCTCTCCTATTCGATATTCGAGGTTCGATGTTCGAGGTTCGAAATTTGTTATTCGAAATATCGTCACCGCACGCTCAGCTACTTTAGATAAAAACTATATCTGAAGTAAGTATCTTTTATAATCTTCCCAAGCATTTTGTAATTCTATAAAAGTATCCGCCGGAAATTTCTCAAGCACCGCTTCGGCAATTACCCAAGCTGCCACATGTTCCAAAACTACCAAAGCTGCCGGTACAGCACAGATGTCTGACCGCTCTACACTAGCTTTAACCACTGCTTTAGTCTCCAGATGCACCGTGTCTAAAGGTTGATAAAGGGTCGGAATCGGTTTCATAACCGCTTGAAGAATGATTGGTTCTCCGTTACTCATCCCCCCCTCGATTCCTCCGGCATGATTAGAAACCCTGCCGAAGCCCTGGCCCTTTTCATAACAAATCGGATCATGAACCTTGGACCCCATTCGGTCCCCCGCCTCAAATCCTAAGCCAAAGGAGACCCCTTTGATTGCTTGCACTGAAAGGACAGCCTGGGCTAATTTACCATCTAACTTCCGATCCCACTGCACATGGGACCCCAATCCTGCGGGGACATGATGCACTTGCACTTCTACGATCCCACCCAAGGATTCCCCTTGTTCTCGTGCTGAGATGAGCCGTTCCCCCATCTGTTGTTCGGCAATCGGGTCTCCTACAGACCACTCTGATTGTTCTACACGTTGCCAATACTCTTCATTATCAGCACCCTCTGCGTGAACACCGCCAACCGCAAGGACATGCCCCCTTATTTCTACCCCTAAGGCGGTCAGAACTTGCCTGGCAACACTCCCAATTGCAACCCTCATGGCAGTTTCGCGGGCGCTCGCCCGCTCGAGGATATTCCGGACTTCCGTGCGATATTTAAGAGCTCCCGTCAAATCCGCATGCCCTGGCCGAGGAGTCAACACTTTTCGGCTCTCTAAATCAGCATCTTCTCTCCAAGTCATGATTTTCTCCCAGTTTTCCCAATCACGGTTAGGAATTTCCAAAGCGATTGGAGCCCCCGTGCTTAATCCGCCTCGCACTCCGGAAACGAGCAGAACCTCATCTTGTTCAATGGCCATCCTTCCGCCTCGTCCGGGGCCTTTTTGACGTTTTCTAAGCGCCTTATCGACTTGATCCTTAGAAATCTTCATTCCCGAGGGAAGTCCCTCGATAATTCCCACCAATTTCTGACCGTGTGATTCTCCCGCTGTTAAAAACCGCACTTTCCGTCTTCCCCTCTATATCCAGCTTTTCTCGAATGCGCATACCTACCGGAGCGACAATAACACTTCTCCGCTCTCCCAATGAATTGGTCAAAGTAATCGTCGTCCCCCCACTTCGTCCTGAAGCGTTAAAGGTTAAATCTTCCGAGCTTCCAAAAAACCTAATTCCGTCTTTAAGATACACATTTTTTATCATTTTGCCTTGCCTAAAAATCTGGTAATGGTGATCCCCAGTCTGATAATAAAATTTAACCGCATACCAATTATTTTCCGCCATGGCAGCCTGACGAGCATCCCGAATGTCTTCCAATAATTGAGTGGACTCAAAGGCTAAGCGTTGCTTTTCAAAGTTAACAGGAAGCTTAATGAGCAGATAAAAACCTGAGCCCGCTAAAAGAATGAAAACAAGTAACATTTCTAAGAGCGTAAATCCTCGCTCAAGATCGTTGGCCCCTGCTTTGCTCATTTCACTCTTCCTTTACCTCTATCCTTTATTAAACATTCCCTTGAAGAGTTGATTCTTTAGGGCTTGGCGCATTTCCTTGACAGGAGCTTGACCACCAAGCCAAAACTCCCAGGCCAAAGCCCCTTGATATAGAAGCATTTCTAAACCATTATGTGTTCGGCACCCCAGTTTCTTTGCTTCTTTCAAAAAAGCAGTTTCCATAGGGTTGAAAATTATATCTACAACAAGGGCCTGCTTAGAAATCCCTTCTAATGAGAATGGAAAGTTCTCTCTATGCAGCCCTACAGAAGTCGTTTGCACTAATAGGTCTGCATCTTTGAGCCAGTCCCCCGGAGCAAACTCCCCTGAAGAAGCTGTGCCTCCCTCCCGTTCTATGGCTTGAGCCAATCCCTTCGCCTTTTCAGGCGTTCGATTGAGAATATGTAAACACATCCCTTGCTCAGCTAAGGCCAGAGCTATCCCTTTACTGGCACCGCCTGCACCCAGTAGAACTGCCTTTTTTCCTTCAAATCCATGGAGTTCTTCTTCAACAGAACGAACAAATCCATCCCCGTCCGTATTATGACCAATAAGTTGTCCCTCATGAATTTTCACGGTATTAACCGCCCCCGCGCGCTGAGCTTGGGGAGTAAGAGTATCGAGGAGAGAAACAATCTCCTCCTTATGAGGGAGTGTTACATTCCATCCGGAAAACCCCAAGGCACGAAGCCCTTTTACCGCCTCCGCTAAATGGCTGGCTTCAACTCGAAAGCGTTGATATTCCGCGTCAAGCCCCAGTGCCTCATACCCTGCCTTGTGCATCCAAGGAGAGAGTGAATGCTGAATTGGGTCACCTATGACTGCAAAGTGTTTTTCCACTTATAACATTCCTTTACATAATTCCTTTTGTAAGACCAGAACAGAAAATATAAGAAACTGCTTCAGGGAGTATCAACTCCACTGAATACAGTTGAACCTGTCTGGGCATAGTCATCGGTAAATAGCGAAAAAGGAATGGCTAAGCCATTCCTGAATGCTTAATGAATTTTCGGACTGTAAGGTTTGGCCGAAGCGAAATGCTTCATAACCCAAACGAGCAGTTTCTCTATCCGTCGCATAATCCGAGTTCCGATAAACTCATGATCATTGATGGGAGTGACCAAAATTGTATATAGACCCAGACGGTTTCCGCCTAAAATATCTGTAAACAACTGATCTCCAATGACAGCTGTATCCTCTTGTCCGGTTTCCAAAAGGTTCATACCCGCCCGGAACGCTCTGCGGCGTGGTTTTGTGGCCCCAAAAACAAAGGGAATCCCTAATCGGTCGGCAACCACGGCTACGCGTTGACGCTTACTATTGTTAGACACCACACACGCCCGGATTTCAGCTGATTTAACTTTTTTAAACCACGCTTCCACTTTAGGGCCCACTTCTACATTATTCCAGGGGGTCATAGTATTATCTAAGTCAATAATCAGCCCTCGAATCCCATCCTTACGAAGCTGTTCTACCGAAATAAGATCGAGAGAATTAGCTTGACGTGTAGGTCGAAAATACTCTAACATAGAATCCTCCAAAAAGCATAAGTTTATATCATTATACCTTAGAGGATGCCACGAGAGCAAGTAATGGACTACCTATTTGAATCAATCTTTGCCATCTCTTCCATTAATTTTTGAATGGCTTTTTTCTCAATGCGCGAAACATAGGATCGGGAAATTTCTAAGGCTTTGGCAATCTCACGTTGGGTCCGTTTGGGGCTGTTCATTAAGCCATAGCGCAATTGAAGAACTAGTTTTTCCCTTTTGGTAAGCTTTTTAACAAGTTCAAGCAAAGCCTTTTGCTCTGATTCATTTTCCACCTTTAAGGAAATGTCCTCTTCGTTGGAACCCAGCACATCAATAAGCGAAATTTCATTACCCTCTTTATCCATACCAATCGGATCATAGATTGAGACTTCACCACGGGACTTTTTCAGTGACCGCAAATGCATTAAAATTTCGTTTTCAATACAACGGGCTGCATAGGTGGCAAGCTTAGTCCCTTTGTTCGGATCAAAGGTATTAATCCCTTTGATTAAACCGATCGTCCCGATGGAGATCAGATCATCCCCATCTTCCCCGGTACCATCAAACTTTTTGACAAGATGGGCCACTAAGCGCAAATTATGCTCCACTAAGGTATTGCGCGCATTCTCAACTTCACGGGTTAAGGTAAAAGGTTCTGTTTTACTTTGGCTGAGGATTTTTAAATAACGCGCTTCCTCCTGTTCATTTAAAGGCTGAGGAAAGGCATTATTGTTAATATACGAGACCAGTAAAGTGACTCCCTTTAAAACAGAGAGCGCAATACTGACAAAGAAGAGTTCCGCGATCATCTTCTCCACTCCTTTCGCATGGTATTCTAATACCTATGCTTAGAAGCCGGAGATTTTGCTTATCCACTGAATATAAAATTCGCCTTCCGATTTCTCGGAAGGCGAATTTTTTAGGGCTGAAATAGTTGCTCGGGAGAATCTACGCCAAAGGAGGAATTCATAAAGGCTGGTCTCTGAGTTGAATCGCCGGAACTTCCGAGACTGGCATAAGCCGTCAGCTTTAAGTCCGCCCGCATGTTCTGTTGCGTACCAGTAAGGCTTATGGATTTAATCGCCAGTCGTTGACCCCCTCCGAATTGCAAATCATGAATCATGGTGAGTATGTCCGTCGTTTTACCTAAACAGCTAAAGCTCATGCCCATCTCTTGATAGGTACCTTTAGTTTGAGCCTGCTCAAAGGCTAAGGTTTGAGGAATAACCGAGTGTTGTTTAGCCAAAGTATAGAGTCCGACCATGAGTTGGGGGTTATCAATCCGGTTCGGGAGCTGGGCATTCAATTGGAGGACCTTAGCCTCTAAGGTTTTAATTTCCTCTTGAAGCCCACTTTGATTATTTTGGTAGGAGAGTAATTCCTGATAATGACTTTCCAAAGAAAGCCGTTGATTGGCAGCAGCTTGAATAACCGTTCGCTGAGGAAGAAAGAGGAATTTAAGATAAGCAAAACTAATTCCAAACATTATTGTGAAGATAAGTATGATCATTTGACGTTTTTCCTTTTTCATCCTTCCTGCTCCTTAGCTCTTCTGCTTAAGCATTTAGCAGAAGAAAATCTATTTTAACGTTAAATTAAAATTCAAAGTCTGTGCCTGATCTTGTAACAAAACAGTTGGCATATCAACCATTTGAAACATCCCGGAATCACGCAAGCTAGTCCATAAACGCGCCACATCCACTGGTGTTGGCACACTTATACTTAGGGTCACAGTATTTTCCTGCAAAGAAAAGGAATTAACAATCGACCCCACCGGCAGGATGCTTTTCAGTTTATCTAAAATAGGCGCCGGATCATGGGTGCTGTTTTGCATGAGAGATTGTAACTGTTCTTGTCCCTCTGCTTTGGTTTTCAGCGCCTTCAATTCGTTAACCTGATTGGCAATTTCTCTGAGATTGGAGATTTTATCTTCAACCAAGCGGATGTCTCTTCTCACTTTATATTCCCAAAGCCAAGGAGTGCTGCCAACAACTCCTAACAATAATAGACTTCCTATTATCCAAGTGAAGACTTGGCTTTTCAATACTGAAGGGCTCTGATTCTCTCTGGAAAGTTCGTCAATCCAGCGTTGGGCAAAATTAAACTCCTTCTTTTCTCTCATTTAGCCCTCCCGCAAGGCTAAACCATATAGGCTGCCATATTTCATTCCGTTTTTCTGAAGTATACTGATACTTTTGCTAAAACGAGGACGCCAGGCATTGGGAAAGCCCACTTGGGTAAATACTTCTAAGTTAGATTGGAAAATTTCTTGTATAAAGGGAAGATCTGAATAGTCCCCGGTAATATAAATTCGATCAATGGATTTACCAAAATGACGGGCTGCAAAAAAACCGAAGAATTCAGAAAGCGCCTGCAGGACATTTTCCAAAGTCGCTGCAACCTCCGTTTTAGCCCAAGCATGCAATTTTGCAGTCTGCAGATCTGCATCCCCATATTCTTCCGATTGTTCATTCCCAAGTCCTTTGCCATTGACGGTTACTCTAACTTGGTCCAATGACTCCAAAGAAACCTCTAAATCCGAATACAAAAAAAACACACCTTGCTCCAGAAGAATAAATTCCGCCCGGTCTGCACTCAATTCAACAATCGCAATATCAAGAGGAGCCTCTAAGTCAGCTGTGTTCTTATGACTCTTACCCTTTAAAGTCAATTGGGAATATAAACGAGCTAATCCATCGGCAGCTAAATCTACCACTTTAGGTTTAAATCCGATCTCTTCCCACTCCGACCATAACCTTTCCCACTGATATTTTGGCAGAGCAGCCAGCAGAACCCGTTGACGTATGTCCCCGCCTTCTACGAAGCGATCCAATACTCTGTAATCCACTACATAATCCGAAATATTCAAGGTAAAATATTGTTCAACCTGTGCGGTTAAAAGTTTATTTAAATCTTGATAAGCCATAAGCGGAAGAGTAATCATTCGAGTGATCACTCCCGGGCAAGAAACTGCCAGCCGAAGGTTTTTGAGAGGAACGTGGTTCTTGTGTAACCATGCTTTAAGTGAGTCGGACTTTTTCCCACTATTCAATCCCTGCTCTTCTTGTCCGCTTTCTTTGGTCGAGAGTTCCTTCTCACCCAGTTGCTCTTGACTGTTTAATTCAACTTCAGATTCTGGTTCAATACGAAATTCCGACAAGTGAAGAATATCCAGTTTGAGTTTACGGCGGGCCACTTTAGCAACAACCCAGTGGTTTCCCCGCACTACAGCTAGCCATTGTTTTTGTTTGAACACGGTTTATCCCCTTCTTGATGCAAATCATTAATCCTAAGTCAATTATACTTATAGTCAAATACTTATTCTATAACTTCTTTTTCCCACAAAATCCCTCCAGTATTAGTCCCCGGATCGGGATCGGGATTAGAATTTGTCGGGACAGTGACCGTTAAGTATCCAGTTCCTGCTTTACCCTCGAAAGTAGCAGTGATCGGGATAGTGATGGGGACAGGGATGGAGACGGGGGTTGAAATAGGAATAGGGTTGAAGCCAGTGACAATGCCTGTAGCACGAGCCGTAGCAACACGAGCAGCCATGGTCGCTATGCTTGTATTTGAGCTAGTCCAGTTTGCTGTATTACTGACATCCGCTGTAGAACCGTTAGAATAAATTGCTGTAGCTGTGAAAGTTTGAGTTTGTCCGACTAATTTAGCAGGAGGAGGATTTTTTGGTGTCACTAAGATTCCCACTAGCACCGGGGCTGTTGGAGAAGTAATTCGATCCCAACCTTTGGAATTATTCTCAGGATCTTGGGGGACTTGGTTAAGGTTTTTCGTAGCTTTATACCATTGTCCATTATACAAGACGGTATCCCCTTGATTATAATAATTGAAGGGTCTCCATTCGTTCGTTAGTTCCTGCCAAGAGTTACCATGGTCAACTTCTCCCGGAACCTTGCCAACTTGATCCGTCATGTTGTATCTGGCCAGAAATAGTTTGTCATCATAGTACACAATATCCCCTTGATTATAGGAATTGTAATATGTCCATTGATCCGTCAACTCTTGCCAAAAGTTACCGCTTCCCCCTTCTCCAGGAACCTTGCCAACTTGATCTGTCATATTATATCTGGCTCGAAATAGTTTGCCCTCATGGAAGACAAAATCCCCTTGATTATAGGAATTGTAATGCTTCCACTGATTTGTCAGCTCCTGCCAAAAGTTGTTGCTTCCTCCTTCTCCGGGAACCTTACCAAATTGATCCGTCATATTGTACCTGGCTTTATACTTTTTGCCGTTGTAACATACAATATCATTTTGATTATATGAATTAAAATTTGTCCATTTCTTCGTTATTTCTTGCCAATAGTTACCGGGTATTCCTGGAACCTGGTTAGCACTCGCATAATATCTAGAGTAAAACCCTCTCCCGTCATAACTGACGTAGGAATGTGCTTGGTAATCCTGATGAATCCACGGCGGATAATTTGGAAGAACAAGGTCATCATCACAATTGTCGCCACCACCTCCATTTCCATTGCCATCATCTTCTTCACCAAACTCATACTCAGCCTTTATGATCCTTCTGGCATCATAATAATCACCCGTACTTTTCACTGTAAATGAAGTTGCCCCAACTTCCCTAGCCACAGTAACCTTAAACCAACCACCTTGCCCAAAAGGATCATTTACTCGAGATGGGGAAAGAGTATCTCCCTCTTCCAAAGTCCCATCCATTATTGCCTCGATACCTGCAGCTATTCCATACTGAACACCTGCTTCAGCCAGATAATATGCCCTAAGCCCTTTTTCTTCAGACGATTCATTTTTCGACTGATAAATTACCATTGTAAAAAAGATCCCTGATATTGAAAGTAAAACCATAACAATAATAACAGCTGTAAGTAGTGCTGAACCTCTTTCTTTCAAAGCGGCTCTCCTCCTGCTAGTTTAAGCGTACCCAAGTCAGAAGCTCAAAGAGTTTTGACCCGTCATTTTCTCCCATGCTAATTTCTATTTTCACCAGGGTCGAATCTTCATCGATACTGAGCTGAGATATTTCATCTGCAATCAGATATCGAGACCCATTTTTCAGGTGCCAAAGTTCGCCCTTCCTATTATCAAAGAAAACCTGTGCTGAGGCTGGCGGTATAACTGGAGTTGATCCCAAACTGACAAAAATCAAACATGTCGAATTAGTTTCGTCCTTTAAGGCAGCCGCAGCCGCATTGGCATAACGATAAATCCCCTGATCATTCGAAGTCGATTTATAAAATGTAAAATTATTTAAACGGACCTCATCTAAAATATGCATCATGGCAACACGTGCTTTTTGCTCTACTTCATTCTGCTCTGAAGCAGATTCATAAACGCGTATTTCTGAACGCATAAATTGAGAAGCATACAACAAAAGTAACCCAAAAATTGATATGGCAATCATAACTTCTATAAGGGTAAATCCTTGGGTGCTATTTTTAGTACATCGCTTGTTTTCTATCATTGGTTCACCCTATAGGTGTACAAAGTTACTGGATCCGGTGAATTAGTTGTTAGAGGAACAACGGATACATTAACCCTAAGTACTTTCAAATGGTTGCGACTGGGGACAAGATCAGATTCAGTGAACTCAACATTAAAGTTAGAAAATTGGGGGTTTCCTGATGCACTTCCTTGAATGACAGGTTGATTATGGAGAGCACGTTCAAGTTGACCTGCAGCGTAAAAGAGCATCTGTTGCCTGATCTCGCCTTGATAGCGATAATGGTACATCGAAGAATCGCTTTTAACCACAAAGGTGACTCCTATCAGTAAAATGCTTATGGCAAAAACAACCTCGAGCAGGGTCATCCCCCTATCGCGCTTAGGCCTCAGCCCAATTTGTCCCTCATTCTTGTTATCATCTTTAAACACCTCATCACCACTCTAACCTTATGTTTCCTGTTTCCAGTTCGACAACAATAACAACAGAACTGCCTGATCTCACACCGGATAATACAATATTTACAGCCTCTCCGTTGACTGGAGAGTTGTCAATAAACCCCCGGGGATCATACACCACATGAGGCAAACCTTTCGCTTTGCCCGATTCAATCATTAGTCCGTTGTTCTCCGCGCTTGAAGTATCAAAGATAATCCCGCTTTCAAAGGCTTGTAACCCTCCATACTCCTTATTGCCAGCATCGAGCACTTCAACAGTATTCGTATCCAGGACCAGATAAATTCCTTTTCGTTGATCCATAGCCAGTTGTTTAGCATATCTCAACTGCCCCACAACTATTTGGGCAGTTGACTCCAATTTATAATGCTCTGTGATCGCTTGATATTTGGGTACGCTTACTATAGCCAGGATACTAATCACTGCGATCACTATCATTAGTTCAATAAGGGTAAACCCCTGTTTTCCATCGTTGCACTCTTTAGCAAGAGCTTGTTTCATACTACCTCACTCTATCTGGATTTATTAAGTAATGCTCTGCACCCTATAATCATTTTACCCCGCCGCTAACCCCACTCGCCATGTTGAAGATGGGCAAGGCTATTGCAATAATTAACCCCCCGGCAAAAACCCCGATAATGACTGTGAAGATGGGTTCCACCAAGGCCACTAACCGTCCAAGTCCAATCTCTACTCGTTTATCGTAGTGATTCGCGACTTCCACCATTAATTCCTCCATACGACCTGTTTCTTCTCCAATGGACATCATTTGGATGACGAGTGGATCAAAGAAAGGTTCCCCTCCAAAAGCCAAGGCCATCGTCTCCCCGCGGATAATCTGATCCTTTGCACGGACAACCGCCAGACGAGGAACTTCGTTACCCACAATGTTCTCTAAGGAATTTAAGATCGGCACGATGGGTAAAGAGGAATGTAAGAACAAGGCCAAAGTTCTGGCGAAACGAGCAATAACCACATCTTTCATATTCTTTCCCAATAAGGGGATATGGAGCAGGAACGCATCTAGGTGATAGCGGTACTTGGGGATTTTAAAAATTCTCACCATTAGACTAACTAGAGCGGTGATACTAAGTATAAGATAAAGTCCGTTTCTCTGCAGATAATCAACAGAATCAATGATCATCTGCGTAGGAGCGGGTAAATTCTGACCGTTCCCTTTCATCAGATCGGTGATTTCCGGCAGAATAAAGTTCAAAAACAAAACCACAAGTCCGATCATGACAACTGTAAGAACCACGGGATATATGGCGGCACTGGAGATTTTTTTGCGAATAAAAGTCTCTCGTTGATAATACTCTGCCATACTTACCAAAACAGAGTCCAAATTTCCGCTTTCTTCCCCGACAGTCACTAAGTTAATTAAAAGCTCCGGCAAAGCCCCTTGGCATTCTCTCATAGCCACGGACAAAGAATCTCCACGGCTTACACCGCGATGAATTATACCAACAACTTCTTGCAGCCGCTTGTCCTCCATTTGAGATTGAAGAATCTCCAGTCCCCGCACTAAATTAGCTCCGGATCGGATCATCATCGCCATTTGAGAGCAAAAAGCGGCAATCGATTCATACTTAACCTTGTTTTTAAAGGTCATAGTAAGCAAACTGCTGAGCCCCGATACTTTCTCCAGGGAAATAATCTGCCATTTATTTTCGACAGCTTGACGTCTCGCGGCCTCTAAATCAACAGCTTCTAATACCCCGCTTGTCACGTGCATTTCTTCATTGATTACTTTATAGCGAAATTGCATTCCTGCCGTTCACCTCAACCTATTCATTTACATAAGTAATCCGCAGGAGTTCATCTACGGTTGTGACCCCTTCTAAAACCAAGCGTATGGCCCCTTGCTTAAGGGTTGACATCCCTTGGGCAATCGCATAGTTTCTTAATTCGTCCGCCGTTGCCCTTCGGTCAATAAGTTGTCTGTGTCCCGTCGTTATAGGCATAATCTCAAAGACGCCGATCCGTCCTTTATAGCCGCTTTTATTACAGTAAGGGCACCCGCGCCCCTTCTTTAGGACAATGTTAGTTTCTTCGGGAAGTTCAAGCAGTTTATGCTCTATCGGACCTGCCTCGTACTGGAGCGCGCATTGGGGACAGATGCGCCGAACAAGCCGTTGGGAGATAATCCCTAAAATTGAAGCAGAAATCAAAAAAGGCTCAATCTCCATATCCATGAGCCGGATAATAGAACTGGCTGCGTCATTGGTATGAATGGTGGATAACACTAAATGCCCCGTTAAGGCTGAGCGCACAGCAATTTGAGCTGTCTCATTATCCCGCATCTCACCTACCATGATAATGTCCGGATCTTGCCTTAAGATAGAACGCAGTCCTGTGGCAAAAGTAAGTCCTGCTTTAGGGTTGACCTGCATTTGATTGACCCCTTTAAAGTTAAACTCAACAGGGTCTTCAAGGGTCACAATGTTTTTTTCGGGAACATTTAATTGTTGGAGTGCGGTATAAAGGGTGGTCGTCTTCCCGCTTCCCGTTGGACCGGTAACCAGAACGATTCCATACTGCTTAGTGATTAATTCCTGAAATAGTTGCAAATCTTTTCCAACCAGCCCCAAAGCTTCCTTCTCTAGTATAACACTGGATTTATCCAAAATACGCAAGACTACTTTTTCCCCGTACATTGTGGGTGTCGTCGACACCCGCAGGTCGATCATCTTCCCCCCGACAAGATAAGAAATACGACCATCTTGGGGCAAACGCCGTTCCGTAATATTTAGGTCAGCCATAATTTTAACCCGGCTCACAACCGGATTGGCCATACTGATAGGAGTAAGCATAATCTCTCGCAACACGCCATCAATCCTAAAGCGCACCCGAAGCTCTTCTTCAACGGGCTCAATGTGAATATCACTGGCCCGGTTATTAACGGCATTCTCGATAATCGTGTTTAAGAATTTAATGATCGGGGTTGACTCCTCATCGACGACTTCCCCTTCAGAGTTAAGAGTCGTCATTTGGGACGTCATAGCAACCGCGTTCACGCCCATTTTTTTGGCATATTCACGAGCAGCCTTTTCCGCACCGCTTCTGCCATAGAAGCGATCAATAGCTAGCAGAATATCTCCTTTTTTAGCCAAACAAGGCTTAACCATCATTCCTGCCGCCAGGCGCAAGTCATCAATGGCAAAATAATCCGTCGGATCACTCATAGCCACCAAAAGCTGAGCATTGCTCATTTCCACGGGCAGAACCGTATATTTCCGCACAACGCCTTCCGGAAGCAACTTAAGCACTTGTTCAGGAATAACCAGCCGGTTTAAATCGATGGAAGGCAGTCCCAGCTGACTTTGCACTGTCCGCAGAATGTCCTCTTCTGTGGCAATCCCTTGCTTAATTAAAACTTCCCCGAGACGAAGACCCAGGGATTTTTGTAAGGCCAAGGCCTCTTCCAATTGAGTCAGAGAAATAACCCCGCCAGCGATGAGAATTTCTCCGAGACGTTTACGTTCTTGACGTAGAGCCAATGGGGTGTCCTCCTCTCAGTTTACTTAAGGATATAGGAAAAGGGTGTTTTGGTAAACACCCTTTTGGGATCTGAAAATCAAATTCTTTTAAAACTACGGAGTAACTTTTACAGTTTTTAAAAGTGCACCTTTGTCATCATGTGCGTAAATATTTATTTCAGTTATTGGTTCCGTGGTACTTTCACCACCTTCTATTGAAATAACTACAGTTCCAGTAGTCTTTCCAACGCCTGAATTACCAGACGTTATATCATTCCCTGTTGTCGTAGTCAATATATACAATGGAACATTTACAGGATCAGCATCCACGCCTGAATCAGCATCGACTGCAAGTGAAGTATATGGATTAGTAAGTTGATTACTCTCTCCAGTAAAAGCCGCGTCGATAATTCCAGCTGCGGTGGTTGCAGTGGTTTTTTGATTCACCCAAGTGTTTATTTTGCTTTCAACAAAACCTTGGACTACTCTCATATTAGTTTCTACACCTGTACCCTTACTCTGAGTCTTAATCGTCCCCACCTTCGGTACCAACACAATCGCTAAAATCCCAATCACCGCAATAACAATCATAAGTTCAATTAGCGTAAAACCCTGATCTTTTCTCCGCTTGATCATTTCATGCAACTTATTCATCCCTCTCCTTTGTGTACTTTTTCCCTAATTACCTAGTCCTTCAGGACTTTTGTCCTATACACATTTATGTTATCTGTTTTAGAACGAATCGTCAATAGGCTAAAATATCCAAAAATATAATATTTAAGATTATTTGCGAGAAATACAGAAAAAATTATTTTATCGTTCCACTACTGAAGTAAGGCTATCAATTATTTCCCCATGCTCATTACAAGCAAAAACATCCGCACTAAAATCATTATGCTCATAAACAATAACTGCCCCATTATATCTAATGTCTGTGTCGTAGTATGAAGCTTCATCTTCAGTATCAAAAACATAAACTGCTTGAGTCAGCGTTCTAGAGTCAGGTCGACTTGTCCCCACTCCTGTTTTATTTGTAATAGGATTACTCATATTATCCATTATATCATCTAAAGCCTCCTCAATATCTTCTGAAGAAGGCATTCCTGAAATGGTAATAACTACAGATCTAATATTGGTTTCAACACCGGTAATCTTTGCCGATGTCTTGATCTCGCCAAACTGTGGTATCAAGGCAGTCGCCAAAATCCCAATGATCGCAATAACCATCATGAGTTCAATTAGACTAAACCCATCATCCCTTCTTCGTTCCGGCATCTCGACTCATCTCTCCTTTTTGAGAATTCTTCCCTTTAGTCCTAGACTATTAGGACTTTTGCCCTAATAGTCTTATTCTATCTGCTATTTGAACAATCGTCAATGAGGAGAAACCTCTAAGAAGGATCGGTATTAATTTTAATTTGTCGATTCAGCTCTTTCTCTCATTAATAATACTGAAACATTTAAAAATTTGTACAAAAATATTTATATAGCCGTTTCAATATTATAATTGTATAGTCTTTTGTAATCCTGTCATTAGCCTCCCCGTTTCGTCACAGCCATAGACTGTAATAATATTATCAGCGTGTATAATTGCTACGACTGCTCCTTTATATTCTGGTTGCTTTACTTCTGAGGGTACAGCAGTCAGAGTCCCGTCTAATACATAGACTGCCGGGGTCGATTCTTTGGCAGGCGCCAGCGCCGTTGCCACACCCATCTTATTGGTAATTGGATTTGTCATATCCTCAACTTCAGGATATAGTGAATTGCCAAAATACGACGTTAATTTTGTGGCGACATCATCCGAGTTCTGCAATCCGTAAATAGTTGTTATGACTGATCTAAAATTACCCTGCACCCCTGTAAGTTTCGCAGCGGTTCTAACCTGCTCAACCTCTGGAAATGCCAGAACCCCCACGATCGCAATGACAATCATAAGCTCAGTTAGTGTGTACCCGCCTTCTTTGCTGGATTTAATCATGCTAATCTATCCCTCCCACATAAAATGTTGCCATTTTGCAGGAGTTATAACCTATAATAAAGGTCAGTTTTCAAAACATAACAATAATAATATACAAAATTAACTGAATAGTGGTATTATTATATTAAATAGTTTTAGTTACTACAAGGAGGATTATAGAAATGACCGATCATGTATCCTATCAAGGAACTGACGATTACATAGTTTCGAACGATCTTCGCAACAGTGTTAATATCTCAGTCGCCCTAAAGAGACCGCTCCTAATCAAGGGGGAGCCCGGTACCGGCAAAACCGTCTTAGCGGAAAGCATTGCCCGTTCTCTTGGACTCCGATTACTGATCTGGAATATTAAATCTACCACCAAAGCACAGGATGGTCTTTATGTCTATGACACGGTCCAACGCCTCTATGACAGTCAATTCGGGGAACAGAATGTTTCGGACATAAAACGATATATTAAGTTGGGTAAACTCGGGGAAGCCTTTGAATCTACTGAGCGGGTTGTCCTTTTAATCGATGAAATCGATAAGGCGGACTTAGAATTCCCCAATGATCTGCTCTGGGAATTAGACGTAATGAACTTTTACATCCCGGAAACTGGGGAAACCATCACCACCAAACATCGACCCATCGTGATCATCACCAGCAATGCGGAAAAAGAACTGCCGGATGCTTTTTTGCGGAGATGTATCTTCCATTATATTGACTTTCCTGATCATGCAATGATGGAAGAGATTGTTCACGTCCATTTTCCTGAGCTAGAATCTAAACTGCTGGCGGAAGCACTAAAATCTTTCTATTGGTTGCGAAGTGTCGCAGGCTTACAGAAAAAGCCCAGTACCAGCGAACTTCTCGATTGGGTGCAGGCCTTAACCATTGGCGGTATTGAACCGGATAGAATTTCAAAGGAAATCCCTTTCTTAGGTGCGTTGTTAAAGAAGAATCAAGATTTTGATTTGGCCTTAAGGCAACTTCATTCGCGCGGGACAGACAGCTCGTCACGCGCCAACAGTCGCGGCTGGTAGAGCAGACTATGTATACTAACTTTTTTTATCAATTACGACGCGAAGGGGTTCCCGTTTCTATCACCGAATGGATGACCTTGATGGAGGCACTTAACGGAGGTTTGGCCGGATCAAGCCTATCAGGATTTTACTATCTCGCCAGAGCTGTCTTAGTCAAAAGCGAAAGTCACTTTGACCAATATGACCTTGCTTTTCAGAACTATTTTCGAGGGATAGAGACCCCTGCACAATTATTAGATCAGGTTTCCAAATGGATGGAAAATCCTTTACCACCTAAGATGTTTTCCGAAGAAGAACGCAATGAACTTTTGAATAAACTAGGTTTACCCGATTGGGAGAGTTTAAAATCGGCTTTAGATGAACGTCTGCGTACACAGGATGGTCCTCATCACGGCGGAGATAAATGGGTCGGAACGGGTGGGACCTCCCCCTTCGGGCACTCAGGTTTTCATCCCGGGGGAGTGCGCATAGGGGGCGAGTCATACGGGCAATCCGCGGTGAAAGTAGCCGCAGAGCGAAATTACCGGGAGTACCGCAGTGACAAAACCTTAGGAGTGCGTCAGTTCGAAGTCGCCTTGCGTAAATTGCGTCAGTTCAGCACACGTCTTGACGGAGCTAAAGACCAACTTGATTTAGATGATACTATTGATAAAACCTGTAAAAATGCCGGGAAATTGAAACTTGTATGGACAAGGCCGCGCAAAAACACTGTTAAGCTTGTTGTCCTCATGGATACGGGGGGATCCATGGCTCCCTATGCCAAAATCTGCAGTCAGTTGTTTTCTGCAGTGCATAAGTCTTCTCATTTCAAGGATCTAAAGTTCTTTTACTTTCACAACTGCTTTTATGATCAGCTGTATTTAGACGCTACTTGCAGTCCTCGCAGGGCAGTCAAAACTGTTGATACTATGCATTTACTCAGCAAAGATTATAAAGTCATTATCATAGGGGATGCAGCCATGGCCCCAAGTGAACTCACGATGATCGATGGCAACATCTTTTGGGATTTAGGCAATGAGGAGCCGGGATACACCTGGTTGGAACGTTTAGCTAAGACCTTTCCGTATAATGTTTGGCTTAATCCCATACCCGAGAAATATTGGGAACGAGTTCACGGGTATCACACTATTAAAATGGTACAGAGTGTCTTTCCAATGTATGAACTAACCCTAGAGGGGCTCGATCAAGCCATTAAAAAATTGATGGTCCGTAAATAGCAGAAGGAACCCTTTGGGTTCCTTCTGCTATTTGCGTTACTTCTGCTATTTACATAAATTCGATCTCCAACGGCATCTTTAATACCAATTCTTTCAACTCAGGCCAACAATACTTTGTCGTTTGGATCATGACATCCCCTGATTCTTTGTTCGTAGTTGTTACGATGCCAAGGTGCCCTAAGCCCTCCACAAGTTTGCAAAGCATTTGGATCTGTGACCGATCTATGCGCGCTTTTATGATAAGGTCAATATCCGAAGGGTGTGCCCCTGGTTGGTCTGAAAAATTCATCAGCTAATCCCCTAATTCTCCATATTTGTCTTAAATATATTTGTCTCTTAAATGAACTCTATCTCAAAAGGCATCTGTTCTATGGCCTTTTTTAAATCTGGCCAACAATGCTTGGTTGTTTGAATCATAACCTCTCCTAAAGCTTTGTTCGTTGTTGTTACAATGCCTAAATGCCCTAACCCCTCCACAAGTTTATCTAACATTTGCATTTCTACCCGTGCTAAGCGCGCTTTAACGATAACATCAACATCCCAAAAAAGAGGGCTTGATTGCTCTGAACCATCATAAGTCATCCGCTCGTCTCCTTATCTGCTCACTTTCTCTCGCTTTTCGCCCGCCTCAAAATACTATAGGGAAGAATCTTTCTCGGGACGGTCATCCTAATCTTCTGCTGAGCATGACGAGCCACTTCTAACGGTTCTCCCTCAGCGTCCCACATTTCCTTAACTTCAAACGACCAACAGTCGCCCTGGGGGGTTAAAACCTCTAAAACCTCTCCCAGCTTAAAGTTGTTCCGTTGCTCGATCCAGGCTGTGTTCTCCTCTGTGGGTTCTGTGGCATCTGCGGCTTCGTTATCTATGATCCCTTCATCCAACCGAACTCCTACGAAGTCATAATCCCGAACATAATGAGAAGAAACTAAATTATGCGAGCTCGCCCCCGGCTTACCAAAGAGAAATCCTGCCGAATAATCCCGGTGACTGACTTTGTCCATCTCTTCTAACCACTGAGGGAGCTTGGCCTGAAAGGCTTCTTCCCCCTCATCCCAAAGTGTGTCTATGGCTTCCCGGTAAACCTTAACTGTACTGGCAACATATTGAACGCTTTTCATCCGTCCTTCGATCTTATAGCTGTCTATATCAATTGACTTTAACAGGGGCAGATGGGGCAAGAGGCATAAATCATGTGAGTTAAACACATAAGTCCCGCGTTCATCCTCCTCAATAGGAAAGACTACCCCCGGCCGTTTTTCTTCCACAAGTGCGTATCCCCACCGACAGGGCTGAGTGCACTCTCCCCGATTAGCATCTCTTCCTGTTAAATAATTACTCAGCAAGCATCTCCCGGAATAAGACATGCACATGGCTCCATGGATAAAGATTTCCAGTCCCCCATCCACTTTGGTACGTACCGTTCTTATCTCTTCCAGCGTCAGTTCTCGAGCGAGAACCACCCGCTCAATCCCTTGCTTCAGCCAAAATCGAACGGAATATGAATTTGTGTTATTGGCCTGTGTGCTTAAATGAAGAGGCAGTCGAGGAGCCACCTCCTGGGCTAGCGCAATAACCCCCGGATCTGAGACAATCGCTCCGTCCACACCTAAGGTTTCCAACTGCTTGAGGTAAGCCGGGAGTTCTTCAAAATCGGGCTCATGGGCGAAGATATTTACCGTTATATAAAGTTTCTTCCCTAAATCATGGGTCCAGCGAACCCCTTGCTCCATTTCCTGGAAACCGAAATTCCCGGCGTAAGCCCGCAGCCCAAAAGCCTGCCCTCCCATATAAACAGCATCCGCTCCGTAGGCCAGAGCGTATCTTAACTTTTCCCAATCTCCAGCAGGAGCTAACAATTCCGGTTTTCTCATGAAGATTCCCCTAACTATAAATCTTTTCCATAGCACCTCTTGACGAAGTGCCTTCTGCCATATTACAATACAGAAAATTAACATGCAAGACAATGAAGAGAATTAGTAAGTCTTTGAGGAATGTTTTAGCGAGTCAGAGAAGGTGAGAGTCTGATACACTTCCCGCAGACCGAATGGATCTCAGAGTCGTAATCCGAACATGCTTTTGCATCAGTAGGTGATACCGGGGGTTTCCCGTTACAGAGACACGGATATCGAGAGGTCTACTCTCCGCATCTGCTTATTTGTTGCCGAGAAATGCATCCTGCTCCGTATCTAAGCTTGGAATATGGGTATTTTACTATGTAGATCCCATACAAAAAGGTGGCATATAGAAATTAACTTTCTGTCCTTTGAAGGGCGGAAAGTTTTTTAGTTTTCCAATATTAAAATTATGAGATGGAGGAATTTATTATGGAAAAAGGTTATTTTGGTGAATATGGCGGAAGTTTTGTCCCTCCTCAATTAGAAAATGCCTTGAATCAGCTAGACGACGCCTTCGAAAGGTATAAAGATGACCCTGACTTCAATCAAGAACTCGACTATTATCTCCGTCAATATGTAGGCCGCCCCAATCCCCTCTACTATGCAAAAAAACTTTCCCATCAATTAGGAGGGGCTAAAGTCTACCTCAAACGTGAGGATCTCAACCATACCGGTGCGCACAAAATCAATAACGTCCTTGGCCAAGCATTACTTGCTAAACGCATGGGCGCCAGACGGGTCATAGCAGAAACCGGAGCGGGACAACACGGCGTGGCCACAGCAACAGCCTGTGCCCTCTTTGACATGGAATGCGTGATATATATGGGAGAAGAAGATACAAAGCGCCAATCTCTTAATGTCTTCCGCATGGAACTCTTAGGAGCCAAAGTAGTCCCCGTCACATCTGGAACGCGTACTCTGAAGGATGCTGTGGATGCAGCCTTAGGGGACTTCGCCGTGAACTATGAGAATACTTTTTATATGCTGGGATCTGCTGTCGGTCCCCATCCCTTCCCCTCCCTTGTAAAACACTTCCAAGCGATTATCTCCCGGGAGGCACGTCAGCAAATACTCGAAGCTGAAGGTAAACTTCCTGATGCTGTCATGGCCTGTGTTGGCGGCGGCAGCAACGCCATCGGCATGTTTGCGAACTTTATCAATGATTCCTCTGTTAAACTCATAGGAGTTGAGCCGGCGGGTCTGGGTCTGGAAACTGGCAAACACGCTGCTCCCCTCACCGCCGGAGCTCCCGGAATCGTACACGGATTTAAATGTTACGTCATGGCAGACGAAAACGGAGAGCCTCTTGCCACCCACTCCATTTCAGCCGGTCTGGACTATCCCGGTGTTGGACCCGAGCACAGCTATCTTAAGGACATCGGCCGTGCAGAATATGTCAGTATTACAGATGATGAGTCTCTGGATGCCTTCCATCGCCTTTCCCGAACTGAAGGCATCATCCCGGCTCTGGAGAGCGCACATGCCGTAGCTTATGCACTTAAGCTTGCCCCAACAATGAGTCCTGAGCAAATTCTCATCGTCAATATTTCCGGCCGCGGTGACAAAGACGTGGAACAAATCTACCAATTAACTCACTGATACTCTTTAACATTTTTGAGATGCTCTGCATAGGTTTTAGCGAATACATGATAGCCGTCCTTTTTGGCCACATAGTATCTGAACTCCGTTTGGGCCGGGTTTAATACCGCCTGCAAGGAAGCATGTCCCGGACTGGCAATCGGACCCGGTGGAAATCCGGAATGGAGGTAAGTATTATAGGGAGAGGGAATCTGCAGATCATCGTAAGAAAGATTCGCTTTTGGAGTTTCGAGTAAGAATTGAATAGTAGCATCTATTTGAAGGGGCTGATTAATCTTTAATCGATTCATTAACACTGAAGAGATCAATGGGCGATCAGCTTCTTTCACTGCCTCTTTTTCAATGAGAGAGGCTAAGGTAACCCACTGAGCAACGGTAAGCTTCATAGCAGTGAGTTGATTCTGTACTTCCGACGTCAGCTCTTTCTCAAATTGTCGAAGAAGCAAATCAATGACGGCATGAGGAGTTGTGGTTACAGGAATATCGTAGGTATTAGGAAATAAATAACCTTCCAAGCGGTGAACCCCTTTAGGGGCATCCTTTAAGAATGAATAGGAAAACTCATCTTCCGTAACAACTTTCATATACTCTTCTTTACTGCCTATTCCTTTTTGGACGAGGAGTTCGACAATTTGTTTGGTAGTATACCCTTCCGGGATGGTCACCAGGTTAGTATCTGAGGCAACTGAGCGACCAATTAAGCGATCTATCATTTCCCTCGGGGACATTCCAGGGGCTAATTGATAATCCCCAACATACAACTTGAAATCTTCTTGACGTTCACGAGCTAAAAACTTAAACACCCACGCACTGCGTATTAGATGGCGCTCTTGTAACTCTTCGGCTAATTGCCCTGCGGTTGTTCCAGAAATAATCGTGATCTTTTCTGTGTTTCCCGACGTGGAGTAGGGCATGTTAGCCCAATTCCACCAAGACAATAATCCGAAACCCCCGACCAAGGAAAGAAGAACAATCCACGTAAATATGCCAATGGTCTTCTTTTTTCTGGCCATTTCTCACTCTCTCTTTCTGTTATTCCAGTGAGATCCTCTTTTAAGTCCCTACGCGTAATATGCGATTTGTCGGAGCATACCAATCACGACCCAGAAACTTCTTAGTCTCACTGCCGGTCCCATCCCGAATAATTTGCCACGTATTGACAATAATCCCTTTAGAACCGGCTTGTTCCCGAATGACTTGTCCTTTGCGCAACTTGGAATCTAGTCGTCTTTCTGTCTTATAGGGAATTTCTCTCTCCACTTGCCGTTCAATTCGGACGGTTTTATCCGTTTTCTTACCCATAATCCTAACCGTCAGAACGCCTGGTTTAACTTCTGTGCGCAAGTAGACTAAACTGCCGGTATTATTTTTAAACTTGAAATCAATGTTGGGATAATTAACCGTCGCATCTTGACCGGATGGCACATAACTAACGACAACAGCATGAGGCTTCCGTTCCACTATCTCTAAATCACTTAATAATACGGCATTGTACAGAGTCGAAGACACCTGGCACACGCCCCCTCCGGTTCCCTGCACATACTCCCCGTTTACAATTATATAAGCTTCTTTATACCCTGTCTCAGGCTCACGCGGACCTACTTTCTCGTTAAAAGAAAGAGTTTCTCCGGGAAGAAGCGCTTTGCCATCCAGCGCTTTAGCGGCAGCCGTCAAATTAGCAGAACGATTCTTTTCTTTGACTGAAAAATTAGTGGAAAACTCCCCGATGACAGCATCGAATGCTAAGGCTTTAACCGACTCAGTAGTAACAGCTGGCGGAACTTCTACCATGGGAATGACGATCCGTGCCGGCACATCACTTAGAGGAGCTTCTTGAATTTGATTAATCAAGCTTTCGACATCGACCGTCCGCCCACTTTCCCCCGGCTGAATGACGACTGCATCTTTTTCAATCTTATAAGAAGCATCTTTGGCTGGTCTATTAAACTTTTTAAGCTTCTCCCGAAGCTCTTGACTTGCTATTAGTGAATCCACTTTTAAGACACTGGACAGAGCAGTTCCGGGACTAATCTGTGTCTTCTCAATAATCTTCTGAGTATCCACCTCAATCCCTATGTCACTTAGAGTTACAGGAATCTCTGTATCATTGTACAACAGTACACGGGTTTCTTCCAGCTTGTCCTTTGCCCAATTTTCTATCTTTACGGATGCCTCAGGCAATGGAGTGCCACTTAAATCCAAATCGTCAATTTTGGTCCCATCGGAAATAATTCTATTAGTTATTTCAACTCGATTACTATCTTGTGCATCCTCAGAAAGTTTATCAGGGACAAGGTTTGAAGAATTACATCCGTTTATTAAAATGAGCAAAAAAAGAACTCCAGCAAAAAAAGGACCCCGTATTCTTACTTTTTCTATATACTTTATCTTCAACACCTCCTCTTTTCTCAACTTTAGTATTTCCGCAGAGGTTGCTGTTTATCTCAATCATTAATTTTATTCATCATCAAAATCCACCTTGAATGAAGATGTTGAAAAATCTCACTATTTTCCGCCACAATATCCAACTCAGAATAGAAGGCAATCATTTCTGACTGCAAAATAAAAGAACTCGCCGAATTTATTTCAGCGAGTTCTTAGTATTCCCAAATATACACGGGATAAAATTAGTCCAACTTATTCTTCGTCTTCGGATTCTACCAGGTTTTCCCAAGCATCAGCCACTTTTTCCCATTCTTCATCGTCTTCGATGTCAAGCAACATTTCGCCGCCTTCAGCATCTTTACCGAGTTTAAGGATAATAGCCTCATCCTCTTCTGATTCGTCCTCAGAGATAGGCATCAAGACAAAGTATGTAGAACCTTCTAGTTCCAAAGTGTCTAGATGAAGAAACTCATGGTCTTTTCCCTCATCATCTGTGAGAATGACAGTATCAAACTCTTCCGCGTCATGCTCATCATGGTTATGTTCATGGTCAGTCATATGATTCACCTCTTATCAAAGAATATTGTCATTGTACTATTGTAGGTAATGATTGTCAAATATTGCACTTAAGTATTTCTATTTTGCCGACTGTCCAGATAACCCTGAAGGATAAATACCGCCGCCATTTTGTCTATAACGTGTTTTCTCTTCGAGCGCGACACATCCGCTTCTATCAGAGTCCTCTGGGCTGCAACAGTACTTAAACGTTCATCCCACAACTTAACTTCGAGCCCAAATTCCGCACGTAAAACCTCAGCGAACTCCTCGGTCAAAGTACATCGAGGCCCTAGGGTTCCATTCATATTCTTAGGATACCCAATGACTATCTCCATAACCTCATACTCCCGTATAAGTTCACGCAACTCATCAAGCTCCTTCTTGGAGCGCCTAATCGTCTTAACTCCCTGGGCCGTCCAAAATAATGCATCACTCATCGCCACACCAATCGTCTTCGACCCAAAATCCAATCCCATAATTCTCAACAGTATTCCCTCCAAGCTGACTCCTAGTTTTAATCAAAACTATTTTGTTCATAAATATCGATTAATGCTTTAAACCACTTAAATTCAATCCTATGACTCCAGCCACAATCAGAAGTATAGAAACTATTTTGAGGGCATTAACTGTTTCGTTAAAAAACACTATTCCTATTACAGAAATAACCACTATCCCTACCGCTGACCATATTGCATATGCCACGCTTACTTCAATTTCTTTTAAGGCCAATGACAATAACCAAAAACATAAAAAATACGAGCCAAACATGCCAATGGCAGGAACAATTTTTGTCAACCCATTGGAAAGTTTCATTAAAGTAGTGCCACAAAGTTCAAAAATAATTGCTAAAATCAAATACAGCCAACTCATAATTTCTCCTTAATCTAACAACATCTGGCCCTGAATATACTTTTAATCAAGAAATACTTAGACGATTTTTAAACAAAAATGGGGACAAACCCTTCCGCAATACCCACAAAGTACACAAGCCTTGGCATCAACTACCGATATATTTTCTTCAATACTTAAAGCGCCCTGAGGGCAAGCTTCCAAACAAAGCCCACACCCCTGGCACCAATCTGCAATATATAGTTTCCGTTGCCTATGCTTTACCTTTTTCTGCAACTCCTCCGGGACTTCTTTATCTGCCAACAAGAGAAGATTATAATCCACTTCTTCTTGGCTGGACATTCCCAGAGCCATGCTCTGCACACCTGAAACACCACGGACAAAGGCTACGGCCTTTTCAGGATCGCTTGCTAAATGCCCACCCCCAAAAACCTTCATAGCATAAATCCCTATACCCAGGTCAGCTGCAAAAGAAATAGCATCCAGCATCTCGCCTAAAGTGCCATCAATAATCCCCAGACCTTGGTAGTTTAAGATGGGATGAATCACATCAAGCCCGGGCAACAGGGCACCTGCCCTGACTCCGGCAACAGCATGGGTTGAAATGCCGATCCAGCGAACTATACCCTTTTCCTTTGCCCGCAGGAGTTCTTCCCACGCACCCAGATGTCCTTTCAAGGTTAAAGCACTTTCTTGCTCATGAAGCAAGAAAAAATCAAGGGTATCCCGCTTAAGAGCAGTACGCGCCTTCTCTATGCTTAGACGCATTTCTTCAGCAGTGACAGAGTAGGATTTACTGACGATTCGAGCGTCCTGATGTCCTTTTATGGCTTCAGCAATTTGTCCATAGTTGTCATATATTTCTGCAGTATCAATCCAATTAACCCCTTGCTCAAGCGCATAGCGCAGAACAGAGATTCCTTCCGCTTCTGTTACACGGCCTTGCAACGGAGATATTGCCAGACTTCCAAAGCAAACCTCTGAAACGTCTGCTCCCCACAAGCCAAGCTTAACTTGACGCATTTTAAAACTCCTTTAGTGCCTGCACTCATTCGCACTGTACGCTCTAAAGTTGAAACCCTCACCGCATTTAGTGAGGGTTCAAAGTACATTTCACTATTTTTCTTGCAAATAGGTTCTAACCAGTTCTTCGATCAGCTCAAAGCGTTCAAGTTTACGAATCATTGATCTCGCCTGATTGTGGCTGGTAATATATACAGGGTCGCCAGACATGAGATAACCCACCATTTGGTTGATCGGGTCATACCCTTTCTCCTGTAACGCGGCATACACCTTCTGCAATATATCGTGGGCTGAAATCGCTTCATCTCCCACAGCCTTAAACATCATGGTTTCTTCCATTCGATCCATTTCCCTGTCCACCTTTCGCCTTTTCGTATACGGCTTTTTCAACTTAAATTAGATATTCTTACTCTCAGTATGATTCTCCTCTATTTTTTAAGAAATCCTCTGAGAAGATTGGGAACTCGATCTATAGCTTCACCCAATTTACTGGGATCTTTACCGCCGGCCTGTGCCATGTCTGGCTTACCGCCACCGCTGCCGCCGGTAATTTTGGCTACTTCCTTAATAATCTGTCCTGCATGAAGCCCACTTAAACCTTTTGGGTTAACAGTTGTAACAAAGTTAACCTTTCCTTCGCTTACAGCACCTAAGACGATAACTCCGGATTTCATCTTGTCTCGAATTAAATCTGCCATTTGACGAAGACTTTCCATATCCGGGGCCTGCACTTGGGCAGCTATGACCTGAATTCCATCGACCTCCTCAACCCTACTCAATAACCCTCCAACTTCATTCTTGGCAAGCTTTGCTTGGAGTTGTCCGATTTCACGTTCAAGGTCTTTTACCTGGGTCACCAGACCATTTACACGCTTCCCGACTTCTAAAGGTTGTGCTTTAAGGTTCTGGGCTACTTCCATTACCTGCTCATCAAGGGAACGGAAGTATGCCAGGGCTTCCAGACCGGCAACTGCCTCAATCCGACGCAAGCCGGCCCCTATTCCGCCTTCGCTAAGGATTTTCACAAGTCCGATTTCTCCAGTGCTCTTAACATGGGTCCCACCGCACAATTCCTGACTGAACATCCCCATCCTTACAACCCTGACAGTTTCTCCATATTTCTCTCCAAAAAGTGCCGTAGCTCCGCTTTGTTTAGCTTCCTTTAAAGACATTTCTGTCGCCTTTACCGGCATATTCTTTAACACAGCTTCATTAATCAGCCCCTCGACTGCCCTTAACCCATCCGGTGTCATTGGAGAAAAATGCGTGAAATCAAAGCGCAGGCGTTCTGGAGTCACTAATGACCCTGCTTGTTGAACATGGTCCCCCAAAACCGAGCGCAAAGCAGTCTGAAGAAGGTGGGTCGCGCTGTGATGACGAGTCGTAGCCAGACGGTCAAAATTATCAATTTCCACTTCTACGGATTCCCCGACATGTAATACCCCTGTTTTAACCTCAGCCCGATGATAAAGGGTTCCTGTCACACCTTTTTTCACTTCAAGCACCCGGGCCTCGGCACGGGATGTTCGGATCACCCCTACATCAGACACCTGCCCTCCGCTTTCTGCATAGAAAGGAGTCTCTGACAGGAAGATCATAACCTCTTCCCCCTCACCGGCGTCCTGCATCTCTTTGCCATTGACAAACAGGCCTTCAATTCGAGTGGTTATAGAAACTTTGTCATAGCCGACAAAGGGTGTAGTTCCTAAGGATTTAGCCCTTGCCATAAGTTCCGGGCTTTCGACCACAGCACGCATTTGCTGAGATTGTTCTTTCGCTCGGAGACGATGTTCCTCAGAAGCGGTCTGGAAGGTCAGCATATCTACGGACAGCCCTTGTTCTTCCAGCATTTCTTCGGTTAACTCTACAGGGAAACCGTAGGTTTCATACAAATAAAAGGCATCCGCTCCGGTTAACACGGTCTCCCCTTGTTTGATAAGCTCCTTGACCTTTTCTTGCAATAACTGAGTGCCCTGTTCTAACGTTGCTTGAAAGTTCTTCTCTTCTAAATTTAAGTGACTGAGAATGAAATTCTCGTTTTCTTTGAGCTCCGGATAGGCGTGGGCATAGTCCCTTTGTATAATTTGAAAGGCGGATTCCAAGAAGGGTTTGTCAATCCCTAAGAGTTTAGCAAACCGAACAGCACGGCGCAAGATACGACGAAGAACGTATCCTCTGCCTTCATTATTGGGCCGAATTCCATCGGACAACATAAATGAAACCGCTCGAACGTGGTCTGAAACCACTTTTAAAGCTAAGTCATTTTTAGCATTATCCTTATATTTGATTCCGGCTAAGGTTGCAACATGATCAATAATAGGACGGAATAGATCCGTGTCAAAATTGGTTTCCACACCCTGCATCACAGAGGCGATCCGCTCCAGGCCCATCCCCGTATCAATATTTTGCTTTGGAAGCGGGGTCAATACCCCTGCTTCATCACGGTTATATTGCATAAAGACCAAATTCCATATTTCCAAGAACCGATCACAATCACACCCTATGGCACAACCTGGTTTACCACACCCTCTGGCTGCACCCAGGTCGACATAAATCTCAGAACAAGGCCCGCAAGGACCTGTCGGACCAGCCGCCCAAAAGTTCTCCGGATCACCTACGATTCGCTCGGACTTAACCCCTGCTTTTTCCCATATCTGTTTGGCATCCTGATCTTCGGGATATATGGTTACCCACAGTTTTTCAACCGGGATTTTCAAGACATTGGTGATATACTCCCAAGCCCAGGGAATTGCTTCCGTTTTAAAGTAATCTCCAAAGGAAAAGTTTCCCAACATTTCAAAATATGTATGATGACGGGCAGTTTTTCCTACTTCCTCGAGATCCGGAGTTCGAACACACTTTTGAGCAGTGGTAGCCCGTGGAAAGGGAGGTTCAACCTGACGTTGGAAATATGGTTTAAAAGGAACCATGCCCGCCACTGTTAACAACAATGTCGGATCATCTTTGGGAATAAGCGAAGCACTAGGCAGAATTTTGTGCCCTTTAGCCTCAAAATACTTAAGAAACATGTCCCTTAATTCATTGCCTGAATACAATATGAACACCCCTTTAAATTCAATCAAGAAATAACAGTCAAATTATCCCTTCCGACTGGTATAAAAAAATAATCTCTCCCTTTGTCAATCAGGGACGAGATTTTTTCGGGATCACCCTGTATCTTACCGGGCTTGAGCGGTACTTTCTGACTTAATTATGATAGTAATATAAAATTTCCATTGTTTATAAAGTATATACAGGGAATGTCTTATTTGTCAACTAGATTAGACTTTCGTAGACACCAGCCTGAAATAAATATGTTTAAACAGTACTCGAATGACCGCAGCTAAAGGGACGGCCAAGAACATACCCCAAAACCCTGCAATTTCTCCACAAGCTAAGAGGGCAAAAACAACCCAAAGAGGATGAAGTCCGACACTCTCGCCCATAAGCTTAGGAGATATTATATTCCCTTCAAGCTGTTGCACAAAGAAAATAACCAAGGTAACCTTTAAGGCCATCACCGGAGAATGCGTTAAAGCTAATAGTATCGCTGGAACTGCCCCAATTGCAGGCCCGAAATAGGGAATAAGGTCAAAAATTCCGCAAATAAGGCCAATCAACAGAGCATAATCCATGCCAACAAGTTTTACCCCTATACCGATCATTATCCCTACGATCACTGCTACGAATAAATCTCCTCGCACAAATTGCCTTACGACATGATTAATGTCTTGCCACAACCGTCGCCATTCCATCCTCCAGCGTTGAGGGATAATCCGAAAAAATCCTTCCCCTAAGCCTTTCCAGTCTGCCAGAATGTAAATGGCAATAACCGGCGACAACATGTAAAGAGTCACTGAAGACAGTGCCTTTGGCAAGTTATCTAGAAATTGGTTAAGCCGATCAGCAATCATTGTTTCCCCTTGAATTAAATGTTCATCTAAGACAATCGCAACTCGATTAGGTAACCCTGTTGCCTTAAACTGATTCCGAAACTCTTCGATCATATCCGTAATCGACTGAATCGTCTGAGGCAAAATAACCAACAATTTACTTAGTTCATTATAGATTATTGGGATAATAAGAAAAATTGCAGTAGCACAAAAGGCAATAATTAAGAAGAAAACAATCGCAATAGCTCTATTTCTGCTAATTTTATACCGTTCCAGCACAACAACCAGAGGGTTTAACAAGTACGCCAGCACAAAAGCAAGGAAAAACGGACCTAATATTGCCCTCACCCTGAAAAGAATTAGTATACCCAACAGCAAACACGTTCCCGTAAAAATCCATTTCCAATTTTTAAATTTCATAAACCGTGAGAGTACACTTCCTTTCGAGGATCTCGGACAGAATGAACTTATGTATTTCCCTGAACAACGAAGCACGCTCTTAAAAAGGGTCTAAAGACAAACTAAAAAGCGCGCGATGCGCGCTTTTTTAATCCAGCATTAGTGAAATACTTTCATATTCTTGATAAACAGGTGCCTACCCTTTTTGAAGGATTCATACTGCGTCGCATCAACACTTTTCTATTCTTCGTGGAATAATGAATACAGATTTATAATGAATACCACATTTATTTTGAACCTAATATTCATCGTTCCTTTTTCACTAAATCGGAATTACTTCATCTGCACAAGAAACACTGGGATTGAGGCTTGGATCATCCCAAGCCACCAAAGAGCCGTCTTCGGCCAAATCGTAAATTACTACTTTATCAGTTTGAGTCGCAAATTCTACACAACAATCCCAACAGTAAAACTGCTCGACTCCAACTTTACCAATGGCTCTTCCACCGCAAACCGGACAATTCATGATCGCATTCCCCCTTCATTTCCTTGATCCAAGGGGGATACTTGGTTATCAACGATTAAGATATCTTTCCCATCAATCATGACATGCGGCTTTAGAATCGTCCCCCGACCGTGAAGAAGGTCAGCGAAGAGCCCGTCAGATACCTCAAACCCTACCATTTTTTCTATGGTGTCATCGAGGAAAACATCTTCAATCGTGCCTCTAGCGTCTCCACCTTGAGTATAGACTACATTACCTACTTTGTCAGACCATCTTGTCCCCTTAAGTTCTTCTACTGTCTTTTCATTAACAGTCAGGGCATCTTTACCAACCGTTGCAATGGCCTTCCGAGGAATACCTTTAGCTGAGTGGAAGAAATGTCCGCCTTCAAGAAGAACTCCGACAACCTCATCTTTTTCATTGTCAAGCACCAGATCATGTACCCAACCAATTGAATTTCCACTTTTTAAATCCAAGACCGGCAATCCTACAATCTCACGTGAGCGTCTCATTTGTTCTTCCACCTCCGCTAAAAAAATTTCTATCTATACTCTGCCCGCCCAAACCAAACTTTATGCATGCGAAGACCAGGGATGGTCGAGTGTCCCTGTAGCCATGGAAGGCGGAAAGGGACCGCCGGCCATGGATGGCCAAGTGTCCCTGTAGCCATGGACGGCGAGAAGGGACCGCCGAAAACTTACTTCGACCCGCGATCTCGGCCGCGAGGATCAGAAATAATCTTCCCCCCGCCAACCACTAAATTTCCTTGGTAAAAGACGACTGCCTGTCCTGGAGTCACTGCCCGCTGTGGTTCATCAAAGCGTACCATCACACCATAACCAGACCCTATTTCGCCAGGGAAAATTGTCGCTGGAGCTCCAGTGGAATTGTAACGAATTTTGGCCTTAACTTTTAATGGTTCAGTTAAATCGGGTATCGATATCCAGTTGAGATCGATTGCCCAAAGCGTATCCGTATACACATCCCGATCTTCGCCCAAAACAACTTCATTGCGCTCAGGATTCAGCCCTACCACAAACATTGGTTTACCGAAGGTGACTCCCAGGCCTTTCCGCTGCCCAATCGTGAAGTTAATAATCCCCTCATGCCGGCCCAATTTCTTTCCGGCAAGATCTACAAAATCACCCTGCTTAATCGGGACCTCTAATCGCTGCCTTACAAAGGTCGCGTAATCATCATCTGGCACAAAACAAATCTCTTGGCTTTCGGGCTTATCTCCAACCCCTAGGCCCCGCTCTCTAGCCATTTCCCGCACATGCTCTTTTTGATATTCTGCCAAAGGAAAAAGCGTATGTTCCAGCTGTTCCTGAGTTAGCATGTACAGTGCATATGTCTGATCTTTGCGCGCATCTGCACTATTACTTAAAAGAAATCGTTCACTGTTCGGATCTCGTAACACTTGTGCATAATGGCCGGTTGCTATAAACTCCGCTCCTAATCCACGGGCCTTGCGGAGCATCTCCCCGAATTTTACATGTTTGTTACATGCCAAACATGGGTTGGGAGTTTCACCATACAGATAAGACTGGGTGAAATAATCTACCACAGTCTCCTTAAAATACGAACGAAAGTTCATGACGTAATGGGGAATTCCCAAGATAAAGGCAACTCTCCTGGCATCATCAATAGCCGAGTTCGAGCAACAACCTCCCTCGACTTCCGGACCCGTTGCTTCCCATATCTGCATAGTGACCCCAATCACGTCATATCCTTCTTCTTTGAGCAAAGCGGCGGCCATGGAGCTATCCACGCCGCCGCTCATACCCACAACTACTTTAGGTTTTGTAGTTTGAGTCATTCTTCATCTATTCCTTTTTTTGCTGTTTATCGCGATAGTCCCCAATGGCCTTATGAAGTGCATCTGCGGCCAGATTAGAACAATGCATTTTAGTTTCAGGAAGGCCTCCTAAGGCCTCAGCTACTGCCGCATTGGAGATTACCATAGCTTCGTCAATCGTTTTTCCCTTGACCATTTCCGTAACCATACTGCTGGTTGCGACTGCAGCTCCGCAGCCAAAGGTTTTAAATTTTACGTCTTTGATAATGTCTCCTTCGATATCTAAATATATACGCATAATGTCGCCGCACTTAGCGTTTCCTACTTCACCGACACCATCTGGATTTTCCATTTCACCAACGTTGCGTGGATTTGTAAAATGATCCATTACTTTTTCTGTATACATTTCTTCCTCACTCCTTATTATGCTTTTTTCGAATGAATAACCTGATCGTACAGTGGAGACATCATTCGCAAACGCTCCACGATTTTCGGTAATTGTTCAAGGACATAATCTATGTCTTCTTCTGTATTCTGACGACCCAGAGAGAAGCGCAACGAACCATGGGCAATTTCATGAATCAATCCCATACCCAGTAAAACATGGGAAGGATCCAGAGACCCCGAGGTACATGCCGATCCGCTTGAGGCAGCAATTCCCAACATATCTAGAGAGAGTAATAAAGACTCCCCTTCAACATAACGGATACTGACGTTAACGTTATTAGGTAAACGCTTTTCTCCTACCGGTCCATTTACTTTCACATATTCTATACGTTCTACGATACCATTCATCAGTTTGTCCCGCAGTTTAATTTGTTTCTCCGCATCGTCCGCCATCCGTTGCCCAGCCAACTCGCAGGCCTTACCAAACCCAATGATTCCAGGCATATTCTCTGTTCCAGAGCGGCGCTTTCTTTCTTGCCCTCCGCCATGAATTAAAGGCACAATTCGTACCCCTTTGCGAACATAGAGTGCTCCTACCCCTTTAGGGCCATAAATCTTATGACCTGAAACAGTCAGCAAGTCGACATTCATTTCTTCAACATTAATAGGGATTTTTCCCAGAGACTGAACTGCATCAACATGAAAGACAATACCATGTTCCTTAGCCAGTTTACCGATTTCTGCAATTGGTTGAATCGATCCCACTTCATTATTGGCATGCATTACCGTAATCAAAATTGTATCCGGTCGAATAGCCTTCCGTACTTCATCAACTGAAATAATTCCCTCTTCGTCTACCGGTATAACTGTCAGGTCAAATCCATTCTTTTCCAGGTACTCACAAGTTTCAAGAACAGCATGGTGTTCAATACAAGAGGTAATAATATGCTTACCTTTTTTACGAAGCGCTTCAGCTGTCCCAAGAATCGCCAGGTTGTCCGCTTCTGTTCCTCCGCTGGTAAATGTGATCTCCCTAGAAGCAGCACCGATCAACTCGGCCACCTGATTTCGAGCTTGCTCAAGGGCTTGTTTAGTCTCTCTGCCAAAGCCGTGAACACTTGACGGGTTACCATACTTTTCAGTGTAATATGTCATCATGATAGCAGCTACTTCTGGATCAACCGGGGTTGTTGCACTATGGTCTAAATAAACTCGCCTCATGGGGCTCACTCCCTTATATCATAAACTTTGAAGCAAAAAAATAAAGGTTAAATGTAATACATATATAAGTTCCGCTCCGATTCAATCTTTTTGGCATCTTCAAGCATTGTTTCAAGTGTGATAGAATCAAGAACATCCGCGATGGAATCCCTAACTTTCTCCCAAATTGCCCTAGTGACACAAAACTCAGCTTTAGAGCAAATTTCCGGGTCCTCCTCTGATACGCAATCAGTCGGAGCAATTGGCCCTTCTAACACACGGATAATATCTCCAATTTTTATTTTATCCGGTTCTCTCCCTAACAAGTAACCACCTTGCGCACCACGAACACTTTTCACTAAACCCGCTTTACGCAAACCGGAAACTAGTTGCTCCAGATAATGTTCAGATATACCCTGCCTCTCTGCAATGCTTTTCAAAGAAGTCGGTCCTTCACCCATATGTTGAGCTAAATCAAACATGGCTTTTACCCCATATCGACCTTTGGTCGAGAGTTTCAACACCCTCACCTCTTTTCCACTAGATAAACGCTTTTTTTCATATATTTCTTATCTGTTTATATCTTATAAAAACACTCGGGATTTGTCAAGTCTACTGGTGCCAAACTCAACTTCTTTTATAGTTTAAACCTAACCCTATCTTTTTTACTGTGATCAAACTAACAATTTTAAAGGTAAAGCTCTGCAAGCAGATGTCCGTCCTGCATGATATAATAATTCAAGAAAACTTGACCAGTGCCAAGCCATAGCCTCAGGTTGTAAGAAAGGAACATTGCCCAATGGATCTTTTTTCCGCGACATTCAATCAACATCAAGTTGCTCCCCTAGCGGAGCGTATGCGCCCAAGAACACTTGAAGAGTATATCGGTCAAGCTCAAATTCTCGGCCCTGGAAAGCTCCTGCGTCGGGCTATTGAGGCTGACCGTGTTTCATCATTGATTCTCTATGGACCGCCAGGAACAGGGAAGACCTCTTTAGCACAAGTCATTGCTGCCAAAACCACGTCGCGTTTTGTCCGCATAAATGCTGTCACCTCTGGTGTTAAGGAGATCCGGGAAATTATTACCCAGGCTACAGATAACCTTCATCTTTACAGCAAACGCACTTTGGTTTTTTGTGATGAAGTTCATCGTTTTAATAAAGGACAACAAGATGCACTTCTGCCTGCTGTCGAAAATGGAACTATCACCTTCATCGGTGCAACAACAGAAAACCCCTTCTTTGAATTAAATTCTGCGCTCCTTAGTCGTTCAACCCTTTTTAGATTAGAACTTCTTGAACCTCCAGAAATTCGTCTCGGACTTGAACAAGCCCTGAAAGATTCAGAACGCGGTTTAGGGCAATATCAAGCAGAAATTACCTCTGAGGCATGGGAGCATTGGATTAATTATGCTAACGGAGATTTACGCCGCGCCCTTAATGCTTTAGAGCTGGCAGTTCTTACTACCGCGCCAGAAAACGGAATTCGTCATATCTCACTTGATATAGCGGAAGAATCCATACAACAACGGGCCATCCGGTTCGATAAATCAGGGGATAATCATTATGACATCATCTCCGCATTTATTAAAAGTATGCGCGGTTCAGATCCCGATGCGGCGCTCTATTGGTTAGGGGTCTTACTTGAAGCGGGTGAAGATCCACGTTTTATTGTCCGACGGATTATCGTCCATGCGTCAGAAGATGTGGGCTTGGCGGATCCAATGGTCATGCTTCAGGCTCATGCGGCGGCAAATGCACTTGAATGGCTGGGCCTGCCTGAAGCAAGGATCCCCATAGCTCAAGCAGTTCTAGCCATTACAACTGCACCTAAAAGCAACAGTATTGTCACGAGCATCGATAAGGCTCTGAATTATGTAAGAAAACATCCTACCGGAGAAGTTCCCCCCGAACTTAAAGACGGACACTATCCCGGCGCAGAAAAATTAGGGAACGGAAAAGGATACCTCTATCCCCACTCTTACCCGGACCACTGGGTTGACCAAACCTACCTGCCCCCAACTGTTCAGGGACAAACCTTTTACGTCCCCTCGAAAATGGGGAAGGAGCTTTTCACCCCCCCTAAGACCACGGATAATAAACGTTAGCCTAACCCCGGCTCCCTAAATTAAAGTAATAAAATCCCTTCCTTTGTAAGTCCAAAAAAGCGATGCCCGAAATTGGGCATCGCCTTTTGTTATCGGCATATATTATTGACATTTAGATATGGGCTTCGAGCATTTTGACAAGGTCAGGTTTTCCACGGAAGCCAGTAATTTTGTCAACCATTTTGCCCCCCTTGAAAATAGCCAGTGTAGGTATGCTCATAACTCCATATTCACTAGAGATAGGGCCATTCTCATCGACATTAACCTTCCCGATGGAGATTCGGCCAACATACTCATCAGCAAGTTCATCAATAACAGGAGCAACCATACGACATGGGCTACACCAAGGAGCCCAAAAATCGACCAAAACCGCTTGCTCCGACTTCAGAACATCCGACTCAAAATTTGCAGTAGTAAAGGTTTTAACATTTGCACCTGCCATAATAATTCCTCCTAATCAAATATGATTTATTTAATAAATTTAGCGAGCACCCCAATAAGCTCCTCAATCGCAGCTTCCTGGTTATTGTTCTCAACGGCATTGCGCATACATCCCCGTGAATGGTGTTCAAAGACAATAGTGCCAACTCTGTTAAGAGCAGCACGAACTGCTGCCACTTGAATCAAGACATCAACACAATACTTGTCACTGTCAACCATACGTTGAATCCCTTTTACTTGGCCTTCGATTTTTTTAAGCCTGCGTATAAGATCCTCTTTAGATTCTGAATAAGGGGTTGAATTCGTCATGCTATGCATCCTCCGATACCCTAAGGGGGTAGCTACAATAAATATTATAGCTAATGCACTCTTCCCTGTCAACTCTTCCTCGGTCAACTTTCTCGGCTTACTCAGGTCAAATAACATCGGAAAAGTCATTATTCCTTACAATTAAGGAGAATTCCTTTAATTAAAAATTATTAATTAGCTCTCCTCATTGCTTCCCTGCTTTTTTATTAATTTCAAGAAGACTCCCACTTCTATTTCACACTGGGTAATTCAATGTTAGTCTGGATATGCAATTCCTTTAATTGTTTGTCCGCCACCGGCGAAGGAGCATGAGCCATTAAATCGGATGCACTTTGAGTTTTCGGGAAGGCAATCACGTCTCGAATGTTATCTTTTCCAGTTAGAAGCATAATCATTCGATCCAGGCCGAAGGCAATTCCGCCGTGGGGAGGAGTACCATATTCAAAGGCCTCCATAAGAAATCCAAATTGGGCGACAGCCTCTTCCTCAGAAAATCCAAGTAACTTAAATAACCTCTCCTGTACCTCACGACGATGAATCCGAATACTTCCGCCCCCGAGCTCCGTTCCGTTGAGGACCATGTCATAGGCCTTTGCCCTAACTTTAAGGGGATCAGTCTCGAGAAGATATAAATCTTCGTCCATGGGTGCAGTAAATGGATGGTGAATAGCGATATGACGTTGTTGTTCCTCATCATATTCCAAGAGTGGGAATTCGGTAACCCATAGGAATTCGAGCAGTCCCTCTTCAATCAGACCTAAACGTTTTGCCAATTCCAAGCGCAGATGCCCCAGTGCATCAGAGACGACAGCATAGGTATCTGCCACAAAGAACAAGATATCTCCAGTCTCGGCACGTGTACGTTCAATTAGGGCAGCCATTTCCTCTTCAGTAAAGAATTTAGCAATAGGGGATTTCAGGCCCTCCTCAGCTAAGACGATCCAGGCTAAGCCTTTCGCTCGATAAGTACTGACAAACTTAGCCAGGTCATCGATTTCGCGGCGTGGCAAGCCGGCACACCCTTTAGCGCAGATACATTTTACGCTCCCGCCATTTGCCACTGCATTAGCGAATACCTTAAATCCGGTTTTACCCACGAGCTCTCCCACATCGATCAGTTCCATGCCAAAGCGCGTATCCGGTTTGTCTGATCCATATCGATCCATTGCTTCTTTATATGTTAAACGCGGGAAAGGAACGGTTACAGGTTTCCCAACTGTTTCAGAGAAAATCTCCGTCATTAATTTTTCCATCATGGGAAGTATGTCTTCCACTTCGACAAAAGACATCTCGACATCAAGTTGAGTAAATTCCGGTTGACGATCTGCTCTTAAATCTTCATCCCTGAAACAACGGGCAATTTGAAAATACTTCTCCATACCGCCTACCATGAGAAGTTGCTTATATATTTGGGGGGACTGCGGTAAGGCATAAAACTCACCTGGGTGAACACGGCTGGGAACAAGATAATCTCGTGCCCCCTCAGGCGTAGATTTATTAAGCATGGGAGTTTCGATTTCATAAAAACCTTGACGGTCAAAGAAATTACGCATGATCTGAGTAACTCGATGCCGAATCTTGAATACGGTTTGCATTTCGGGTCGACGCAAATCCAAATAGCGATATTTGAGACGCACTGTCTCGTCTACATCCACTTGATCTACAAGATAGTAAGGAGGAGTTTTAGCTCCATTTAAGACATCCAATGTCTGGGCCACGATCTCAATTTTGCCTGTTGCCAGGTTTGGATTAATCATTCCTTCTGGGCGAGCAATCACTTGCCCAAGGATCGAGACAACGAACTCTGAACGCAAGCTTTCTGCCGTGGAAAATCCTTCTCCCATCTTCTCTGGGTCAAAAACAACTTGAACAATACCTGTACGATCTCGCAGATCAACGAAAATTAAACCTCCGTGGTCACGACGGCGCTGAACCCATCCTAACAAACGAACGGTCTCTCCCACTTTTGCTAATCCTAGCTGTCCATTTTCAACACGTTCTGAAAATACTGTCATGTTAAACACCTCTCTGATACTTCTTGTTTATTTCTTCAACTGCGTCCACCAGTGAAACTTCCATTTGCTCGCCGAGTGTTAAATCACGAATGACAAGCACCTTTCGAGCAAGCTCTTCTTCACCAAGAATTAAGGCATAGCGTACGCCTTGGCGATTGGCTGATTTAAGTTGGTTTTTTAAACTTCGACCGAGCAAATCCATACCCACAGGCATCCCTTGGCTGCGCAAGTCACTCAGAAGAGCAAAGCCCTCGATTTGGGCTTGTTCACCCAAGGCAATCAACATAGCAAATAGTTTAGGCTTTTCTTCCGGCAGCTTATGTTGTACTTGCAGGGCTGCTAAAACACGTTCAATCCCCATGGCGAATCCAATTCCCGGAGTTGGCGGTCCGCCGATTTCTTCAACCAGCTTATCATACCTGCCGCCCCCACATATGGCACTCTGGGCTCCGATTTCTTCGACCATGACTTCGAAAGCTGTTTTCGTGTAATAATCAAGTCCTCTTACCAAGCGTGGATTAACTCGATAGACCACTCCGGCCCTGCCTAAGATAGCCAGAACTTTCTCGAAGTGAGTACTGCAGTCCTCACAAAGGGTGTCCTTTGTTGTCGGCGCCCCAACGGTCTCCTCTTGACAAGAGGGGTTCTTGCAATCTAGTATGCGCAATGGATTTCGTTCAAAACGTTCTTGGCAATCGTTACATAATTTACTTTTTCGAGCAGCCAGAAATTCCTGCAATTGTTCACGGTGCCTTGCCCGGCAAATTGGGCATCCAACAGAATTGACATGGACCTCAAGCCCAATTAGTCCAAGTCGTTTATATAAATTCCAGACTAAGCTAATGACTTCTGCGTCCACGATCGGTTGGTCTGCACCCAAAACTTCAATTCCAAACTGATGGAACTGGCGAAAACGACCGCTTTGTGGCCGCTCATACCGAAACATAGGGCCAATATAGTACAATTTCATCGGCTGTGGTTGGCCATAAAGCTTGTCCTCCACATACGCACGGCAGACCGAAGCAGTCATCTCCGGACGCAGGGTCATCGATCGATCCCCTTTGTCTTGGAAGGTGTACATTTCTTTCTTAACAATATCCGTAGTTTGCCCAACGCCCCTTTGAAAAAGCTCTGTTGCTTCAAACATCGGCGTCCGAATCTCTTCATACCCATATTCGCGGCAAACTGAGCGAATAGTTTCTTCGAGATATTGCCATTGTTCGATTGTACCTGGCAATAGATCTTGAGTCCCTTTTGGACGCTGAATCGCCATGCAAATTCCTCCTTAAATTATAGTTCAAAAAATTCTTGGCTGGCACTTATAGAAAAAAAGCCCTCGTTCCTTGCTTTGCGCAAGGGACGAGAACTTCTCGCGGTGCCACCCTAATTGACGGTATTCTTCCGCCCACTTTTCAGTCGTTAACGAGACTATCCGATGCAAAGATACTCTTCTTTAGGGTGTCCTACCGTGTGTCTCTCAGGCTAGTTCCAGTCTTGCAAGCCCTCCCTGGAGAAAGATTAACCCGGAATTTTCCAAAAGGTTTCGTGAGTATTCTACATTTATTACGTTGTTTCAATGAATAACGCCTATATCTTTATATTCTACCAAATACGATCGTTATTTGTCAATAATTATTTGGTTATTTTTGTAAATGTATTAAAATATTGTATATCCCATCGCTAAGGATAGCTTAGTACTGCGGTGCCATGGATGGCAACACTGAATCAAAAAATTATACCAAAAAGGGATTGTCCCGTTTTTCTTCTCCGATACTGGTCTCTTCACCATGACCAGGAAAAACTCGGGTACCTTCTGGGAGAATCAAGAGCTTTTTCTTGACTCCATCTAAAAGCTGATTCATTGATCCTCCCGGGAAATCAGTTCGGCCGATCGACCCGGCAAAAAGGGTATCTCCGCTAAACAGCCCTTCAGAACATAAGAAACATACCCCTCCAGGAGAATGTCCCGGAGTTGCTATGACTTTGATTCGTTCTTTGCCAATCATAAGTTCTTGTCCGTCCTGAAGCAGGATATCCGCTTTCTTAAGTACAAGTCTGCTTCCCACATAACTAGAGAGGTTCTTCCTGTCATCTGTGAGCATCCCTGCATCATCCGCATGAATCCCTACCAAGACATCCCCCAAGAGTTCTCTAAGTTCATCTACGGCACCAATGTGATCCACATGCCCATGGGTAATCAGAATATAATCCACCTTTAGACCCTTCTCCATAACCCAACGATAAATCCTTTTTCCATCTGCGCCGGGGTCGATGACTACAGCTTTCTTAGTTTCCGCACAATAGAACAAATAACAATTTGCTCCCATAGCACCCATAGCATGCGCTTCAATCATCAAACATTACCTCCTTAAAACTTTTTCTTACTGTCTAAAAGTATCGTCACAGGTCCATCGTTGACCAATTCAACGTCCATCTCTGCTTGGAAAATTCCGGTCTCCACTTTTATTCCATAACTGCGCATTCCGGCAACACTGCGTTCGAATAGATCCTTGGCTTGTTCAGGGGGGGCAGCTGCCGTAAAGCTAGGGCGTTTCCCTTTACGGCAATCACCATAAAGTGTGAATTGAGAAACCACAAGAATTTCTCCGCCTGTATCCTGTACGGAGCAATTCATTTTGCCTCCTTGATCTTCAAAAATTCGCAACCCTACAATTTTTTCAATCATCCAGCTTATGTCGTCTGCTCCATCTTCTTGTCCAACTGCCAGCAGGACCAAAAGTCCGGCAGCTATGATTCCTACTTTTTCACCGTTCACGGTTACCGAGGCGCGTTTAACGCGCTGAACAACACTGCGCATCTCAACTTTCTCCCGTATGGATTCGCTTGACTTCCGTGATGTCTTTAACCTTACGAATTTTATGCATCACCATTTTAAGCTGTTCCACGTTTCTAATCTCGATTCTCAACTGGATATGGGCAACGTCACCTTTTCCCACACGGGCATTAATCCCTAGAATATGTGTCCGAGTATCTAAAACTGTATTCATGACCTCTGTGACCAAACGCGGCTTGTCTCTCCCATAGATTTGAATATCTACGGGATAAGTGGAATCCACTTGTTCTGCCCACATAACTTCTACGATCCGATCACTCTCTTCTTCAGAGTGGCTTAGTACATTGCTGCAATCCCCACGATGAATAGAAACCCCGCGCCCTCGGGTAATGTAACCCATTATCGCATCCCCCGGCAGAGGGTTACAACACTGTGCGAAACGAATCAATACGTTATCCACGCCTTTGACCCTCACCCCATGGGTTGCTTTGCCATACGAAACCTGAGTTGGTACTTTGCCTTCCCCTTGCTGGAGTGCTGCCAGCTGTACCTTTTCTCGTTCTTCTTTAGAGAGATCCTCGCGCAAGCGCATCAAGACTTTATTTGGGGTAAGTACACCGTCCCCAATTGAGGCGTATAAATCATCCAGACCTACAAAGTTTTGGGTCTTGCCAATCGCCATGAGGCTTTCGGGTTTAAGAACAGCTACCGGATCCAGCCCCAACTTGCGGACCTCACGTTCCAAGCTCTCACGTCCGCGAATGATATTATCCTCTCGTTGCTCTTTCTTAAACCATTGGCGAATCCGATTCTTGGCCTGGGAGGTTTTAACAAAAGACAACCAATCTCGACTGGGTGCCCCCCCTTGCTTTGAGGTAAGTATTTCTAAAATATCTCCGTTATTCAGCTTGGTCTCCAGCGGAACAATCCGCCCGTTAATCTTGGCACCTATGCAACGGTGCCCTACATCTGTATGAACGCGATAAGCAAAATCAACCGGACAGGAATCTGCGGGAAGTTCCACCACATCCCCCTTAGGAGTAAATACAAAAACTGTATCTGCAAACAAGTCTATTTTCAGCGACTCCATAAATTCTCCGGCATCCCGAGAATCATGTTGCCACTCCAGAAGTTGACGCAACCAAGAGAGCTTTTGATCAAAATTTACGCTCGCTGTTTTATTACCACAGTCTTTATTACTTGTTGACTTATTACTCGTTGACTTATTAGTACATTCATTATTGCTTCCTTCTTTGTATTTCCAATGGGCAGCAATCCCGTATTCTGACGTCCGGTGCATCTCACAGGTCCTGATCTGAATTTCAAAGGGCTCTCCATGAAGTCCAATCAAGGTAGTATGCAATGACTGATACATATTTGGCTTAGGCATGGCAATATAATCCTTAAAGCGACCAGGGATCGGCTTCCACATTGTGTGAATGATCCCTAATGCACCGTAACAATCGTTGACGGAGTCCACAATGACTCGAATCGCCATTAAGTCGTAGATTTCGCTTAGTTCTTTGTGCTGAGTAGTCATTTTACGATAGATACTGTAAAAATGCTTAGGACGACCCGCAATGTCCGCATATATTTCTACTTCATCTAATCTGTCTCGCATTTGAACTATAACTTCGTTAATATAGGCTTCGCGTTCCCGGCGTTTAAGGGCAATTCCTTCGACTAAATCATAATATTCCTGTGGTTTTAGATATCGAAACGAAAGATCTTCCAGCTCCCATTTAATCCGAAAAATCCCCAAGCGGTTAGCCAAAGGAGCAAAAATTTCCAGGGTTTCTTGGGCAATTTCTTTTTGCTTTTTCTCCGAATGATATTTCAGGGTTCGCATATTATGAAGGCGGTCAGCAAGTTTAATGAGTATTACACGGATATCCTTGGCCATCGCCAAAAACATCTTGCGTAGATTTTCTACTTGTTGCTCCACCTTGCTTTTGTACTCAATCCGGCCAAGTTTAGTCACACCGTCAACAAGCAACGCGATTTCTGCGCCAAATGCCTTCTCAATATCCTGAATGGTAAATTCTGTATCCTCCACGACATCATGAAGCAGAGCGGCCGCAATGGTTGCTTCATCCATTTCAAGTTCAACCAAAATTTGCGCAACTTCCAAGGGATGCAGAATATAATCTTCCCCAGAGTTGCGCAGTTGGTTCCTATGAGCCACTTCAGCAAACTGATATGCCTTATCCACAATAGCCAGACGTGCCTCTGGAGATTTCTTTTTCATTTTTACCATTAATTCTGCGAAGGACATCGGTGAACTCCTCTCATCTGCCAATAACGCTCGGTTAAGTAACAACTTCGCCAAATCTAATACTCTGCCAAAGAGAAAACAGGGTAATCCTCCAACTTCTCCCGACCGTTTAAGAACGTTAGTTCAATTAGGAAGCCCAATCCAACCACATCTGCCCCAATCTTTTTCAGTAAGTTTGCGGTCGCAAGCATTGTTCCCCCAGTTGCTAACAAATCATCTACAACAACTACTCGTTGGCCAGGTTTGATAGCATCTGCATGGACTTCTAACGTATCAAACCCATATTCTAAAGCATAGGTCTCCCCAATCGTTTGGGCAGGCAATTTACCCGGTTTGCGAACTGGAACAAATCCGATTCCTAAGGCATAGGCCACAGGTGCACCAAATAAGAAGCCACGTGCTTCAGGACCGACAATCACGTCAGGCTGCCACGGCTTAATTTTTTCTACCAGGGCGTTAATAGCGGCATGATAAACTTCGCCGTTTTTCATAAGAGTTGTAATGTCCTTATACGAAATTCCCTCCTTGGGGAAATCGGAAATTACGCGAATATGGTCCCTGAAATCCATGATCTTTACGCCACCTTTCTTTTGATGCAAACAACTTAGATAATTGTACCTTAACTTAAAAGTTTATCCGTCAGTAAAGTTTCTTTAATTGAATAGACGAGACGAGCAGTTGATTATGAAATTTTAATGCTCTATCCAACCGTTCTTTTGCTAAACGATAGCGTAAAGATGATTCCAAATCCAATTTGCTTTGAGCTGGAATCCATTCCAAGACAATCTCATCCGTCCCGCCAAGGCATCGGATGAGCCCCAACTCTTCAAATACTTTTAATCCGGCTTTCTCTTTAGCCGAAATTTTCAGAACAGTGCCCCACCGAAAAGGATTAGCCCTGCTCGATTTAGCAAGCAGCTCTCGATATAATTGTACCAGCTCTTCGCGAGCTATGTAACAACAACGCTGACGAACTCTTTCCTCAAGAGGGGCTTGAAATCCTGCAAGTGCAATACGAAATATACCTAATCTCCGCAGTTTATCGACGCCTTCTCTAAAATCCTCCTCCGTAAGGGGAAGACCGAACACCAACCCGAGACTTTGATTGACCTTTCCATCCTCATCCTGATTCAAAGGATCTTCCTCAGAACCTTCTCCTTGAGTATGTTGGCTACTAGCCAAATCATTCCCAAGTCGAAGAGTCGGCATACACCCTGTGTTGTCCCAAATCCATAATCGTTGATTATACTGTATAGGCCACTCTTTTTGAGGCAAATCTCTCCAATCCAGCCATTCAATTTCAATTTCCTCATTTGTGACCGCAATTTCCTGATATGCGGTTGGATCGGCCTCATGTACACTTTGCGGATTTAGCCAATTCGCCTCAGTCTGAATATCTTTGATCATTAATTGAACATTTTCTTGACCTCGAAAAGTATTCCAATCCAGAACAAATGCTGCATCTAATGTCAGTTTATCCTTCAGCTCATTCAAACGTTCTCCTAACCTGAAGGCAATTCCTTCTAGCTCTCCCTTTGATCCAAAGCGAAATTTCAGATGACTTTGGTCTTTTCCTACAGTACTTAGGGAATGCACAGGAATTTCTTTACTGGCCAAAATCGGGCCTGGATTTCCAAACCCAAAGGGTGCCATTAGGTCGAGTTGACGGAGTAAATCCCCTGAAACAGCCTCGAGAGCAACTTGAGAATCAATTCTTAAGACTTCCTGAAAGAGAGTTTCATCAAAAGCTAAAGCTTGTTCATTCAGTCCTTCTCTAAGTTTTTTGATGTTTTTTGCAGGGAGAGAAAAACCGGCGGCTTGTTTATGTCCTCCAAACTTTGTCAGCAGATGTGCTTGTGTGCTCAACTGTTCTAATACTGGATAACCCGCAATGCCACGTGCCGAACCCTTAGCTTCTTCTCCATCTTCCGAAATTATAAAGACTGGACGATAATAACGTTCTACCAAACGGGAAGCTACAATCCCTACAACCCCATGGTGCCAATGGTCTGTCGAAAGTACGATCACTCGCGGCAGCGGTTCACGTTCCAATAAGGAAATCGCTTCTGCTAAAATCTCCTTCTCGGTTTCCTGGCGCGATTGGTTTTCCCGAGTTAATTGACGTGCAAGTTCACCCGCTCGCTCAGCATCCTCTGTCAGAAGAAGTTCCAGACCTGCTCGGGCACTGTCCATACGTCCAGCCGCATTAATTCTAGGCGCAACCATAAAGCCAATTTGTCCTGCTTTAAGGGTTTTATCCCTTAACCCACACTCCTCGAGAAGAGCTGCCAGTCCGGGATGATTGGTCTCCTCCATTTGGCGAAGTCCATAATGAACTAAGACCCGGTTTTCCCCAATTAAAGGGACTAGATCTGCAATCGTCCCTAAAGCCACCAGATCTAAAAGTTTGATTTCAGAATGTATGCCTGTTTCATCGTTCCCTAAAGATTGCAATAAGGCTTGGGCCAATTTAAACGCTACACCAACCCCGGCCAAATCCCTAAAGGGATAGCCTGAATTCTCAAGCTTAGGATTTATAATAGCAAAAGCCTTTGGTAAAACTTTTAGCGGTTCATGGTGATCTGTAATAATGACGTCAATATTAAGAGTTTTAGCCAGTTCCACTTCCTCGACTGCTGTAACCCCACAGTCAACTGTAATAATAACACTCACACCCGCCTTAGCTGCCCGTTCAACAGCCTCAGAATGGAGACCATAGCCTTCGTCTTGGCGGTGTGGAATATAGGCCACAGCCTGTAACCCCAAATCAATTAGAACCTTGTATAGTAAAGTGGTACTCGTAACTCCATCCACGTCATAATCACCATAGATAAGGACCTTTTCCTTGCGCTCTAAGGCTAAAGACAATCGCTCAACCGTTTGCAACATGTCGCAAAAACAAAAGGGTGAGATTAGATTTAAGAGGGTTGGACGCATAAATTCAATAGCCTCTTCAGGCTGTTGATAGCCTCTTTGAATTAATATTTCTGAGACAACCGGAGAAATCCCTAAAAAATCGCGGAGTTTTTCTGTCATTCGTCCGGAAGAATGTTTTACAGACCATAATCGTTTCACAAATATACTCCCCCAGACTTTCATTATAAAACAGAGCTAAAATTGCAGCAACCATTATCGATATTCTCGACCTTTGCTATTCGAAATTCGGACTTGAAACTCACCTTAGACAGTTATCCTTCCAATAATGGGAAAACATACTCAAATGGAATCTGAAAAGTTCTCAAATTATCCAACTATAGTATCTAAGGACCAGCCAGCATACAAATCATTAAATTTTGTAGCTTTTAGATCTCACTCTCTGACTTCCGGCCTCTGACCTCCGACCCCTGCTCCGGCTTCCGCACTTGGCAACTCTGACAAGAGGAAGCCAATCCTTCCTCAACCGGACATTCCACATCCCTGTTGCTGCAAGGTTCTGCATGAATCAAGACATAAGTTATATACAATCTCTCATTAATCTCTTTTTCGATCCTGTCACACAAATCATGAACGTCAACGACTGGAGTATATTTAGCAACGACCAAATGTAAATCAACATGTCTTTCTGCTCCGGCCTTACGAGTCCGGAGTTTATGAAATTCTACAAATTCATCCTCATAGCGTTGCAGTACTTCAGCAATTATCTCACGTTCCTCATCCGGCAAACTAACATCAACCAGCGGTGCAAAAGCCTTCTTTGTTAAGTCAACAGATGCCTTTATAATCATAAACGCAACCCCAAGCGCAATGATAGGATCTATTATGGTCCAACCCGTAAGCTTGATTAAGAGCAACCCCACCAATACTCCTAATGAAGTATAGACATCTGTCCTTAAATGCAAGGCATCCGCCTCAAGCGCTACAGAATCAGTTCGCTTGGCAACTTTCATAAGCCGTGTGGAGACAATCCAATTCATGATCGCTGAAGCTCCCATGATTAACACACCTAAGCCCAAGCCAAAATCTGTGACATGTCCACCGTTGCTGTAAATAATTTCTTGGATTTTCTTAATCGCTTCAATGATTATCATTAGCGCTGCCACAAAGATCAAAGCAGCTTCGATCGTACCGGAAACATTTTCTATCTTCCCATGTCCGTAGGCATGGCATGAATCAGCAGGCTTCCCAGACTCTTTCACCGCAAAAAGTGCAATAAAGGCCGCCACTAGATCGATACCGGAATGAATCCCTTCCGACAAGATACTAACCGACCCGCTGACTAACCCAACTATCACCTTAGTTAAGGTTAATAAAATATTCGAAGCTACTGATAACGAGGCCACCTGTGTCTTCTCATCCACGACTGCACTCTCCTAACTAACTAGTATATGGCAAATCAAACTAAAGTACATAAAAATAGGACCCCTTACAAAAAGGTAGTCCCGCAGATTCCTCCGCTGCTCCAAAAGCTGAAGCCCAGCTATATGCCTGACAATAATAAGTTTATGTATAAGATAACAAATATTAAACGTAATAGCAAGGTTTTGTTTTAGTATTTTCCGGATAATGGGAATGATTTCAGGATTAAATTGTTAAAAAGTTTCCGTAAATAATCCATCCCAATCCCAAGATTATTCGCAAAAATGTCGGGGCAAAACTCCATAACATCTGATTTTTGCTCCCTTTAGGAATAATACCTGTGCCAAATACTAAGGCCCATAGGATTATGGCAATTACTGGCGTCGCAAAGGCCCCGAATAAAACCAAGCTGCTCAATCCGCCTACAAGTCCGCCTACAAGCTGACTTTTATTAGCTATTTTTCCAATAGTAAGAAGGAGCAGGATTCCAACGGTTCCACCTACTAACATGGGAGTTTCCCATTGCCAAAACATTGTTGCGTCATGGAAAAGATAGTTTATCCCACTTAAAGCGACTGTTGCCGCAACAGTTCCCCAAATCCCTCCAAAGAAAATCATTCCTGCGCAAAGAAGAAGTATTCCCTCGAGTAATACCAGTTGAATGAATTCCAAGAAACCTCTCTCCCCCAACACTATCTTCGTAGTAGTATATCCCAGTAATAACCAATCTAATCTTAAGGGCAATCAAGCTATGTATAGCAAACTGCAGTCACGACATCCATTTCCATCATTTGGAACAATAGTTCCATCATTTTCATATTCTGTATTATGGTAGATCTAAATGTAGCTGCTATCCTGCAGTAAATGAGAACGATAATTTGAAGGAGGTTTTAACTATGTGGAGGGGACGTTGGGGTTTTCCTTGGTTTGGCTTCGGCCCTTGGTTTGGTTTCGGTCCTTGGTGGGGTTTTCGCCGTTGGTGGTGGTAGGCCATAATGAGTAAACCTTTTTCATTTATGTAATCGTATTCTTATCATATTACTTTTCGTCCATTCTTATTGACCATTCTTAACCATTCTTATTCACTAGATGGCGCTGCTTCCAATACGCAGGGCCATTTAGCTATTTCAGCCAACATAGCCAACTGCTTAAAATATAGAGTATTTAAGGAGTCGGCCAGTGGTTTAGGCAATAAAAACAAAAACTAGAGGACCCCTAATAATAGGGATCCCCCAACATCACCCTTTTGAGAAAGCTTAGAAAATAACTCCCAAAGCGATCAGAATCAAAACGGCAATAGCTATAATTCCGGCACCAGTACCAACACCAACACCAGCTGCACCATATCCGTACATGAACTCACCTCCAAATGTGAACTATTGAATACCATCCATTTTCAAAATTTCTTTTATTAGAATACGATACCCATTGCGATGAGCAAAAGAATGATAACAACCACGATGGCAATTCCTGCGCCTACTCCAGCTCCACCTGCTCCAAACATACTTATGACCTCCCTTTTAAATTAGTTAGAGTTGATCGTCTAGAATATTACGCCTAAGGCAATTAAAATCAAAATTGCGATTGCGATAATGCCTGCTCCGACTGCACTGCCTACTGGGGCGACTGGTGGGCAACAAGCTCCTGCATACCCGACACGCCCTGCTCCGTAACCATACATAGTATCTCCTCCTTATATCTAAAAATTAAATTTGCGAATTTGTTTAAAATACGATTCCCATTGCGATAAGCAAAAGGATAATTACTACGACAATGGCAATTCCTGCGCCAACTCCTGCTCCACCTGCTCCGAACATACTAATGACCTCCCCTTAAAATCTTCATAGCTTAAACTTTTAGAATATAACGCCTAAGGCAATTAAGATCAGAATTGCGATAGCGATGATGCCTGCTCCAATTGCACTGCCTACTGGTGCAACTGGTGGGCAACAAGCTCCTGCATACCCTGCTCCTGCTCCTGCTCCTGCTCCGTATCCATATCCGTACATAATATTTCCCCCTTATATCTTAATTTCTAGAAGTTTAGGAACACTTTTTTAAAAGACAATACCCATAGCGATTAACAAAAGAATGATTACTACAACTACAGCAATCCCAGGTAGGAAATTAGGTCCACATCCAACACCTTCGACACCTTCAACTGCACCAATACCATATGCCATAACAGCGACCTCCTTATTCCAATATTTTCGTTTTTCTTGGGCTCACAGTAAGATATGAAAAAAGAGCCTAATGTGTTAATATTTTCCATAAAAATAGTTGTGAATATATAAAGACTCTCCAATCTCTGGAGAGCCTTTATATGAGAGCCCTTAATTTTCACTTAATAGTTTGGTTCTTTCAGTCGTCGGGCAAATTCGTTCAGCCCCATATTAGCGAAACAATAAACACGTTGTAAGTGCCATTCATCGAGATTAAGGTCAGCCCAACCTCGATCAGTAGTAAAAGCCATTAAGTACCCTGTTTGTTTTACCGCTTGTGCCACATCAGCGTTCAAATCTCCGAAAGGATAGGCAAAAAACCCCACAGACTTTCCGAGACCCTTTTCGAGTGTTTCCTTAGAATTCATTAGCTCATTTAACACTATCGTCTTATCCACTTGAGACAAATATGGGTGATTAACTGTATGCCCTTCAATTTCCCATCCATTGGCTGATAATTCTCTAAGCTGGGGCCATGACATAAATCCCTCTCCGCCAATATAGCTGGACACCATGAAGACTGCAGCAGTAAATCCATACTTTTCTACTATAGGAAAGGCAGTCGCATGATTATCTTCGTAACCGTCATCAAATGTAATCACAATTGGTTTTTGGGGGAGAACCCCGCCCTTATAAAATGCCTGGTATAACTGATCTAATGTAACACTCTCGTACCCCTTCTCCTGCAAGTAGGCCATTTGGGCCTCAAACTGGTCAGGAGGCATTCTCACTTCATTTCCCTCCTCGAGCATGACCGAATGATAATATAAGACAGGTACTGCTTGTGCTTGTGCTTTCTGATAGCTCGGTGATTTTGGCGTGTTTAGTGATTTACTCGATGTTACGCTGGAGTCGGTTAAAGCAATTGCAGTTTGAGGAGCAACACTTGAAGCTTTCTCCTCGCTGCAACCACTTATTCCAAGTACTACTTGTATAAGGGCAATCCAAAATAGTGTTCGAATGATTTTTTTCAGCATCCCTGACTCCTTTATGCTTTAAACATTGGGCATTTTTCAAGGAAGAATAATGTTATACTGATCCTATTTTATCATATAATTTGTCTGTCAGTAGCCTGTTTTAGTTAAGGGATGATTGATCTTATAACGCAGAAAAGAGATCTCAAGATATAATACTCGAGATCTCTTTCATATTCATTCAAAATTAAGCGCGAACTGCTTCCTTTCCGCCTCTGCGTGGTTTCTTAATACGTTTCTTGATCTCAACAAGTATTTGACTGGCAATAAAAATCGAGGAATAAGCTCCACTGAATACCCCAATTAACATAGCCAAAGTGAACATTCTCGTAGATTCCCCACCTAAGATGAATAGCGCTAACAGCGCGATTAATACAGTTACAACAGTATTAATCGAACGACGCATGGTTTGCCAAATCGATTTATCCACCATATCCTCGTAACTGTCACTCCGCTTCATCTTAGGTTCGTTCTCACGAATCCGGTCAAAGATAATCACGGTATCGTTAATAGAGTACCCGACGATGGTCAAGACTGCCGCCACAAAGGTTGCATCGATTTCCCATTGGAACAACGAGAAAATTCCTACAACCACAAAAACATCGTGCAATAAAGCCAGAATCGCAGAGACAGCAAAGACAAACTGAAACCTGAACGTAATGTATATGATCATCATTCCCATAGCGATGATCAATGCATAAATAGCATTTCTGGTAAGTTCTTGTCCCATGGCCGGGCCTACTTTATCCTCTTTGAGCGACGCTTTGTCATATTCTCCAACCTGGGTTCCTAACGCGTTCAGTAATTCGCTTCGCTTGCTTTCTTCAAGCGCTTCTGTCCGAATCAAAGCGGTTGTGTCATTGTTAGACAATTGTACTGTTGACCCTTCGAGTCCAACTGATTTCAACGTATCCGATACCGCACTTTGTGTAACTGCCTTATTAAAGGTCAAGTCAAGCATTGTTCCGCCTGTATAATCAATGCCTAAATTAAGCCCCTGCATGAACAAGGAAATAATCCCTGGGATAATAATAAGAAGAGATATTGCAAACCACCATAACCGTTTCTTGACAATATTGAAATAAAGCGGATGCAGTTTCTGAACCTCTTCGTAGGTCGCTGAATGTCCAGTTTTAGTCATTATACATCCCCCCTGACGCCAAACCAGAATGTCTTCATTTTTGGATTAATTCCCACTGTCCAGCGTAACACTTGTCTCGTAAAGGTAATCGCGGTAAACAAACTGACAATAATCCCGATGCCAAGGGTCAATGCAAACCCTTTAACGGAACCGCTTCCTAGAAGGTAAAGAGTTATCGCAGCGATAAGTGTCGTCACATGGGCGTCAATTACCGTAATAAAGGCTCTGCTAAATCCTGACTCCACGCCAGCACGAATCGATTTTCCAGCACGAATTTCCTCTTTTACCCGTTCGTAGATGATGATATTAAAGTCTACTGCCATTCCAATTGAAAGAACGAAACCGGCGATGCCCGGAAGCGTCAGTACAACTCTGAACCCCCAAAAAGCCCAAAGAACAATGAGAGCGTATACTATTAAGGAGAAATCGGCAACAACTCCAGGTAACCGATAGTAAATCAACATAAAGAGGAAAATAAAAATCAAACTGTATATTCCAGCATGAATACTTTTGTTTAAGGAGTCAACGCCTAAAGATGCTCCCACTTGGCGTTTCTCTGCAATACTCAAACTTACAGGCAATGAACCCGAACGCATAAGGACAGCATCACCCGCTGCCTCTTCCAAGGTGCTATAACCAGTAATCTCTGCTTGACCGTTGAGAATTGGCGTATTAACTGTTGGATTTGTTAATAGGTCTTCATCAAGATAAACTCCTATTCTCTGTCCGATTAACTGGGTTGTTATATCTCCAAACTTTTTGGCCCCTTCAGATGAGAAAGTTAGATTCACAACATACCCCTGTTGCGACTGACTTTGCCCTGCCTTAGCATCTTTCAGATCTTCCCCTTGTAAAACAACATTTCCTTGGGGATCCTTAAACGTTAATTTAGCCGTTGTTTTAAGAATATCCACGGCCTTATCCGGATCAGTGACTCCAGCTAAGTCAACTATAATTCTTTCCTTATTATAGTCTGCTTGAACTATAGGCTCGGATACCCCCAGATCATTGACCCTGTTCTCAATGATTGCCTTTGCTTTGTCTATATCATCTTTCGTTATCGCAGTACCGTCTTTATCCTGCTCTGCTTGGAGCACTAAATGCACCCCACCGCGTAGATCAAGTCCCAACGGGATTCCTCCTACGGGATCCACAAGGGGCTTAATCGATAGTCCAACGGCTGCCGCCACAAGTAGCACTAATACCACCAGCTTGATGATGTTTCCCCGTCTCATCTGCTTTCCTCCCTTTTAATTTGAATGGGACTTGCCCATGCCAAACTCCATTATAAAACTATCAAGTTTGCAATGTCAATCTGGGGAAAATGGGAAATAGCTTATAATTAGAGTAATTTCACATCATTAATCTTTAATTCAAATTTGGTAAGCAAAAATTCGGCTGCTTTGCGGGACAAAAGCATCCGTGCCAGAAAGATTTCAAAGTACTCCATTACCGGGCAGATCTCAGTATCAATCGTCAGTTCTAAAGCGATGCGTTCCTTAGGATAGACGCGAAGAAAAGATTTTTTAACCGCATAATTAACTCGGTCGTGTATATCGAACTTCGCCAGATCAGGGTTTCGCACTCGGGAACGGTGTACATCCGATTTATCGGCTAGAATCAAAGCTGCCGAAATAACGTTGACAGGGTTCCCGTCCTGTTCATCATGATTCCCGATTGCACCAATGATGATCGCAATTTCCTCTGGTTCCATATCATGTCGTTCTAATATCCCTGCCGCGAGAATTGCCCCTGAATGTGCATGGGCCACACGGTTTACAGCATTCCCTATATCATGCAAGTAACCGGCGATGGCTGCCAGTTCGCACTCCCTTTCAGAATGCTCCATCTTTTCCAGAATATTTGAAGCAATATGAGAGACCAAGCCTGCATGCCTAAGCCCATGTTCTGTAAAACCAATCGCCGCAAGATGACGGTTTCCGGCATCAATCAGAGCTTGTACGTAGGAATCTGCTTTAACCTCTTGCAGAGTGACCTTTGTCAACTTTTAATTCCCCCTAAAATTCGCAATCGATAACAATTCATGCCAACTATTCCCAGATCATCCACTAACCCGTAATTTGCCCATGCCCCGATTATTGCACCCAACCCCGGTATGAGTTGAAGTGTTTTACGGAAATCAATGGCATCTCGATACTCCCGCTGAAACTGTTCCCAATTGACTTGCTGTAAACTTTCTTTCTCGACTGGCCAGCTTTCTCTGGTCTTGTCCCAATTCAGAATGACCTTGTACAGTTCAGGTCGTTTCTCTTGACTAGAAAAGGCTAATTGAAAAACATATAACAAAAAAAGTCGCTCTCGATAATCTTCGGTAGAAAACCCATAAATATGCGCCAATTCAAAAAGAAATTTCATCTTGATGACGATTAGGGCGGGAAAATCAGCAACGGCAAGGGTAAAACCACCTGCACCGGTCCCTGCCCCTTCGGCGGCGGCAATCTTTCTGTATTTCGTTAAAAGCTTCTGAGCCGCTTGATCACGCTCTTGCAGCTTCACTCCATAAATTATGGGGCTGTTAGGGATATACTCCAGTCCAAAGACCACCGATTTAACTAAACCTTTAACTGTGGCAGTAATTACAGTATGTACTTTTTCGGGGATAATCTTATCATTAATTTTCGTTTGAATAACTTTTGAGGTTCGTTCCACTAATCCCGGCCTTTGCAACAATTTCCTTACCCAACGGTTCAAATCTGCTCGCACATACTCGTCATACGTTTGGTCATTATTTATAGGATCTCTATACAAGGGCAGTATTCACCTCATTTGTCATTTTGTATAAAATAAGTTTAAAAGCAAGTGGTCTGTGCCACTTGCTTTTATTCCGTATTTATCATTTCGGGCACTAGTCTTAAATAATCTTCAAGAGAGCTGAGCGCAATAATTCATCACAGTATTGTCTATTATTTCTTATCGAGCTCAATTTCACGGTTTTCCACACTGACAATTCCACTTTTGGCCATTTCAATTTCAACTTTATCCGCAATTTCCAAAATGACGGAATCCTCTTTAACCTTTGTGATTTTACCATAAATCCCGCCTGTTGTGATTACTTGGTCCCTTGTACGAAGGCTACTCATTAAAGCCTGCCGTTTCTTAGCCTGTTTCTGTTGAGGCCTGATCATGAGAAAATACATAATCCCAAAAAAGACTACAAAATATAGGACTAATGTCATTGTTGATTGAGTCACTTTGTAATTCCCCCTTTATTAGTCTCCTGAACTATTCACCATATCCTAGTGAAAATCCTTCCTGATTGCATAAAATTTTAACTTCCTCCGTTAGGATTACTCTATCTGAAGTTTAACCGAACTTGTCCAGTGTCTAATGACTTGCTTCTTTTAGTAATCCGACATTTGGTTTCCGTCCCTCCGACCTCTGTCATTCGTACCCATAATCAGAAAAACACTTCTCACGGTACTCTGGTAACCGATCTTCCTTAATCGCTTCTCGAATTTCTCGCATTAAAATCTGAAGGTATCGCAAATTATGAATAGTCATTAGTCTGAGACCTAAAATTTCTTCAGCCTTGAGCAGATGCCTTATATAAGCTCGAGAATAATTGCGACAAGTATAGCAATCGCAGGAAGGATCAATCGGGCCAAGATCCCGTGCCGATCCGGCATTGCGAACAATCACTTTACCGTAACGGGTCAAAGCTGTTCCATTTCGGGCAATCCGGGTAGGAAGCACACAATCAAACATGTCAATCCCCCGCATGACCCCTTCTATTAGAGCATCAGGAGAACCCACCCCCATAAGATAACGCGGTTTTTCTCTGGGAAGTAAGGGAACCGTATAATCTAAGACTTCATACATCATCTCTTTTGGTTCTCCGACACTTAAGCCCCCAACCGCATACCCCGGTAAATCTAATTCCGTGATCTCAGCAGCACTTTGACGCCGCAGATCTTCAAACATACCTCCTTGAACAATTCCAAATAATGATTGGGTTTCCGTCGTTGTCAACGTCTCCTTACACCGTTTAAGCCAACGCGTGGTCCTCTCTAAGGAATCCTTGGCATATTCGTGAGTACAGGGATAGGGGGCACACTCATCGAAAGCCATTACCACATCAGAACCAAGAGCCATCTGAACCTGCATCGAGATTTCCGGACTTAGGAATTGGCGTGATCCGTCGATATGTGATCTGAATTCTACACCTTCTTCCCTGATAGTACGCAGATCTCCCAAGCTAAAGACTTGAAACCCGCCGCTGTCAGTAAGAATGGCCCCGTCCCAGTTCATAAAACGATGAAGCCCGCCCGCTTCCCGAATCAGTTCATGGCCCGGACGCAAGAATAGATGATATGTATTACTTAAGATCATCCCTGCCCCAATTTCTTTGATCTCCTCCGGGGTGATAGTTTTTACTGTTCCTTGTGTTCCAACTGGCATGAATACTGGCGTATCCATGATCCCATGCGGCGTATGCAACTTCCCTAAACGTGCTCTCGTCCGGGAATCTTCCTTAAGTATTTCCAAATATACGGCGGTCAAACCCTTCACTTCCTTCTTTTTACAATGATCAAAATCGCTGTCCCACTAATCCATACACGAACCAAAACAGAATGTCGCTGAATTTAAAAGGCAACTTTCAAATTCATAGAATAAGCATGGAATCTCCAAAACTATAGAATCTGTACCTCTCCTGAACGGCGGTCTCATAGGCTTTTAAAATAAGTTCCCGTCCTGCCAACGCACTGACAAGCATAACCAAGGTAGACTTGGGAAAGTGAAAATTGGTTAAGAGGACATCTACCACCTGAAATAAATAGCCTGGATAGATAAAGATATCCGTCCATCCTTCGCCTGGTACAACCTTCCCTTCATGACCCACAGATTCTAAAGTTCGCGCTGCAGTTGTCCCTACAGCAATAACGCGGCGTCCTTCTAGTTTTGCCCGATTAATTCGCTCTGCTGCTTCTGCGTCGACACGATAATATTCCGAGTGCATAGCATGATCACGAATATCTTCTACTTTAACTGGGCGAAAGGTTCCTAAACCTACATGAAGAAGAATCTCCACGATTTCTATACCCGTCTTCTGGAGTTCATCTAAAAGATCCGGCGTAAAGTGCAAACCTGCCGTAGGCGCAGCGACAGATCCCCGTTCTTTAGCGTACACTGTTTGATAACGTTCTTGGTCTTCCAATTGAGCCGTTATGTAGGGCGGAAGAGGCATTTCCCCGAGCTGATCTAAGATGGTTTCAAACATCCCTGAATAACTAAAATGGATCTTTCTGTTCCCATTTGCTAATATTTCCTGCAGTTCTCCAACTAGTATCCCTTGCCCGAAGCTAACCTTTTGCCCAACTTTAAGTCGTTTGCCTGGTTTAACTAACGCTTCCCATACATCAAGTTTAAGTCTCTTAAGCAAAAGAATTTCAATCTTAACCTCAGTTCCCTCTTTTTCTCCGATCAAACGCGCGGGAATGACGCGAGTGTTATTTAACACAAGGACATCACCTTTTTTTAAAAGTGAACTCAGGTCTCTAAACGTGTGGTGTGCTATCTTTCCGCTTTGACGATTAACAACCATTAAACGGGAGGTATCCCGAGGCTCTACAGGATGTTGTGCAATTAAGTCCTCCGGCAATTCAAAATCAAAATCCGAGACATTCAATCTATTCTTCTCCTTCAGTAAGACATGCTTATTATCTTAAAATTATTATCCCTTGGAAATTGAAACATGGTTATAGTAATACGCTATTATTTCTTGATATTTATATCCTAATTGGGCCATATGATAAGCACCCCATTGAGACATCCCTACTCCGTGACCCCAGCCCCGTCCCTCAAAAATAAAGACTCCGAAGGGCTGGGGGGCAGCACTTGTCCCTAACGATGAACTTAGAACTTTAGACAACAAAGGCCCTTGTTCCTGCTGATTTGGTCTTGCTAATTCTAAAAATCCGGAATATCCAAAAGAACCGAAAAGCCCGGCTGAATCTGATATCCCGTGCGAATCGCTTTTGACAACTGCCTGGGCCTCAAAAAAGCTTCCCAAAAAAGCTTCCTTTCGAATTGGTTGCCCAAAAGGATAGAACGCTTGAACAAATGCTCTGCCTTTAACCGTCGCAGTCTGTCCAAATTCATCCTCCAGCTTTACACTTTTTACCCTGCCGGAGGGGAACTTGTCTAGTTTAACATCACGTACGGGTCCTAATCCAAACTTTGAGCCCAGGAGCGGAGCGGAGACAATAAAGCGCCAATAATTTACCGCACCCCCAACTCCTTGCGAATAAGGATCAGGATGCGAAACATTATGGATATCTGTATTTCCCCATACATTTTTAGCGTCCTCTGCATATCCACCGCTATGAGAAGAATAGAGTGCATCTATAGGTTGCTCAGTTTGGGCATCTACAATTATTTCCCCTCGCGTAGCCTCGATTGCTTTTGAGGCTTCTCCCTCCACACTCATCCCCGCATAGGCCTGATGTATATCCGGAGAATCTGTAATCATTTTACTGCCATTGTCTGTTTGTTTGACAAGATAAGTCCGAGCTGCTACAGCCTGAGCCTTAAGTGCCTCAGAGCCTCCTTTAGCCCATTCGTTACTCATCTCAATGGGCACAACTCCTTTTAGGTAGTCTTCACTGTCAACTTGATTAACTAACCGCCAATGACCGTCTTGCCAATTAAGTTGTAATCCGCCACGATAAGCAGCCTCTTTACCTTCAGGAGTCTTAACACGAAGACTCCCCGAATTTATACCCTTGATTTCCAAGACTGATCCACTAAAGATCTGAAACTCTTCATGGTTAATCCGCAAGACGGGAGTCCACCCGCCCCAACCGACCTGAAGAGTCGAGCCTGCCGGAAACTTACGAGTTACTGTATCCATGCTAAGTTGATAGTCGCCTTTTTCAATATCTATTTGAACCCACCCTGCTTGGCCCAAATTCCATACAAGCTCTACTGAAACCATTTTTGCTTGACACAGTGTTGGCTGAGCCAGCACCAGTATTAATGATGCTATCCACAAAAAGGGTAACCGATAAATAATCTGAAGCATGTCTTCACACCCTTTTCCACATTAATAAGATAGTCACGTCATGGTGGAAGTTAAGTTTGCTTATGCTTTCAGAGTGCCCTTTTTGCTTTGCATATATGCTTTAAATAATACTCTTCAATTTCTTGCAATTGTCCCCTTAATTTCTGGTCGCTGGGGTAGGAACGTCCCTTGTCCCTTTTACTCCGTGAAAAGCACGCTGTCCATCCGACTCTGGGGCAACGAATAGCCTAAATGCTGATAAGCTCTTGCTGTAGCCATTCGTCCACGCGGGGTACGTTGTAAAAATCCCATTTGAAGCAAAAAGGGTTCAACGACATCTTCAAGGGTGATCGATTCTTCTCCTATCGTTGCAGCAAGAGTATCCAGCCCAACTGGGCCTCCGGCGAAGGTCAAAATAATCGTCTTTAGTGCTTTCTGGTCAATCTGGTCTAAGCCCTCGGGGTCAACATCCAAGCGATTCAGCGCTTCTCTGGCTATGGTTTGAGTGACAGCACCGCCCTCCCAAACCAGAGCAAAATCCCGGACTCTCTTTAACAAGCGATTGCCAACTCTTGGCGTGCCGCGGGAACGGCGAGCAATCTCTTCCGCACCGTCGTCGGTAATATTCAAGCGCAAGATACTTGCTGCTCTCAGGACAATTTCTTTAAGATCCTCAACCTCATAGAATTCCAAACGACTGATAACCCCAAAGCGATCCCGCAAAGGTGACGTTAACTGTCCTGCACGGGTCGTTGCTCCTACTAATGTAAACGGAGGAAGGGACAAGCGGATTGAACGAGCACTGGGCCCTTTTCCAATCACAATATCCAGACACCCATCCTCCATGGCGGAATACAAGATCTCTTCTGTTGCACTGCTTAAGCGGTGAATTTCATCTATAAAAAGAACATCACGAGGCTCTAAAGCGGTCAGAATCGCCGCTAAGTCCCCAGGACGTTCAATCGCTGGACCGGAAGTGGTGCGAACACTCACGCCCATTTCCGCAGCAATAATATTCGCGAGAGTCGTTTTTCCAAGGCCAGGCGGTCCATATAATAAGACATGATCCAGCGCTTCTCCGCGAGTGGAGGCGGCTTGAATAAAAACACTCAGGTTTTCTTTGACTTTTCTCTGCCCTATGTAGTCACTCAAGCGTTGAGGACGCAGCCCCTCTCCTTCACGATCTGCAGGTTGTTCTTGTGGCGCAACCAGACGCTCAGTCATATTCTATCCCCCTCTCGTCACCAACGAAATTAAATATATTACAGAGCAGGTTTGTTTGCAAATTTCCTTATCTTTACTAGGCTCCTCTTGGCAATCTTCACGTATAAAACCCTTCATCTCCAACCTAAACTAATTCTCCTTATAAGATAAAACTCCTGCATGAGAAGAAGATATAATCATCTGGTCTCTCTGGATATATACAAACATCTTCAGGTTAACTGCATTCATACAATCATCACACTACTCTAATACGCAAAGAGTAAGAGCCAAACAATACTTTTGGCTCTTACTCTTAAATACCAAGGGCCATCTTTCGACAACCATAGCCGTACCTTGCCCTCCGCCAATACATAATGTGGCGAGACCTCGGCTGATTTTCCTGCGTTTCATTTCGTACAAGAGTGTTACGAGAACCCGAGTCCCACTTGCACCCCCAAAGATGTGTCTTTGGAGCTTAACTTTCTAGCTTGGAGCAAGTAACCGCAATGCCTTCTTAACCTGCTCTTCTGTGGTTAATTCCCCACTGTCTTTTAGGATCTGACCAACAGCCTGCCGTGCTTCGTCCAAACCAAAACCTAAGGCCAGCAAGGTTTGCACTGTCTCGGAGTGAGTATGGGAAGAGGATTCAGAGAACGAGCTCTCTCCAATCGGAAACGTACTGTGTCCTTTAAACTTTTCTTTAAGTTCGAGAATAAGCCGTTGTGCTGTCTTTTTACCGATGCCAGGGACCTTAGTCAATAAATTAAGATTTTCACTGACAATAGCACTTTCAATCTGAACCGCGCCAAAGGTTGAAAGCAGAGATATAGCCGCCTTAGGCCCAATTCCTGAAACACTTAACATTTGAAGAAAGAGTTGCTTTTCTTCAAATGAGGAGAACCCATAAAGAGATAAATCGTCTTCGCGCATAACGACATGGGTATATACGACAAGTTCCTGCCCTGGTTGAGCCTTTGCCAACAACCCATAAGGCACAGTGAGCAAGTACCCTGTTCCCTGAACATCGAGCACTAGACGATCGGACTGGATTTCCCACACCTTGCCACGCAACATTCCAATCATCTTAAATCCCCCATTCTCTGGTTCAAAGCAAAGCTATGCGCATGACAGATCGCAATTGCCAGAGCATCAGCAGTATCGTCTGGCTTGGGAATTTCATTTAGCCCCAGCAATCCTCTGACCATCTGTTGGACCTGATTTTTTTCGGCTCTTCCATACCCTACTACGGCTTGTTTAACCTGCAATGGAGTATATTCATAAATCGGAAGGCCATGTTGGGCACCAGCCAATAAAACAACCCCCCGTGCGTGCCCTACAGCTAAGGCGGTGGTGGTGTTTCGATTAAAAAATAACTCTTCAACTGCAATATGATCTGGAGTGTGTATACGCAGATAAGGCTCTATATTTTCATATAACATCAGCAAGCGCTCTGCCAATGGCGTATGAGCCGGCGTACGCCAGCATGAATAATCGAGCGCACTTAAGGTGTTCCCTTTTTGTTCTATTAAACCATACCCCATAATTGCCGTTCCTGGGTCAATTCCTAAAATAATCATGCACGTCTTCCTTTCAATCCTAATAGATTTCGACAGAAGACGGACGATTTCCTTTCTTTTTTTACTAATCTGTTTCACTCAAGCCAAAGGGATTCACTTGCAGAATCAAGGAACGACTGAACTTCATCTAAAGAATAGAACTCAACCTTATGAGCCATATCTATGATTTCCTTTGGCCATGACTCTACACTTAACCCTGTAACTATAACATTGCCATTCACTCCGGGTTTTCCTTCGATCACAGAAAGCACCCCTTGTTCCAAACCGAAATGATAGCTTTCCTTTTCAGTAGCTTCTCCTGCTAACACATCTGCCGAATTCAAAGTGGCGGACTCAGCGCGATCTCTGTTGGACCACCATAAGGTTGTAGCAGGAACTATGCAACCAATTCCCAATCCTAGAATAAGAACTAAACTAACAACTTTCCACCTGGACATAATGAAAAACCCTCCTGACTATTGTCTTCTTAGCTATAGTCTTGCCAGGAGGGCTTACTTTAATCGTTTTTACCATATTCCTTTTACTTGATCTTGTGACAGGCAATGTCTTTACAGATCTTCACCTGCTAAAGCCTCGGCTAATTCAAAGTTAGAATAAACTCCTTGAGAATCGTCATGATCTTCAAGTTTATCCATTAAACGCACTATCTTGCGGGCCTGATCTACATCCGAAATTTCAAGGGTGTTTTGGGGAACTGGGCTAAGCACAGATTCCTCAACGGAAATCTTTTGATCTAAAAGAGCTTGATGAACTTCCTCCATGGTCTCTGGAGTCGTGTATACTACAAAGCCATCCTCATCGATTTCAATATCCTCAGCTCCGGCTTCTAAAGCCAACATCATGAAATCATCATCACTTAATTTGATACCCTCGCGTTGGATTCTTAATTGACCCTTTTCCTCAAACATCCAACCAACGCATCCAGTCTCACCCATGTTGCCCCCATTTTTAGAGAAAATATAACGGACTTCCCCCGCTGTCCGGTTTCTGTTATCCGTTAATATATCAACCATAATGGCGACCCCACCCGGACCATATCCTTCATAACGCAACTCTTCATATACTGTTCCTTCTGCTCCGCCAGTCCCTTTAAGAATTGCCCGTTGGATATTTTCATTAGGAACATTTGCTGATTTAGCATTTTCGATGGCTATCTTCAGGCGAAAGTCGTTAACGTCTCCCCCGCAAGCACGGGAGGCAACCACCAGTTCCCGGCCCAGCTTAGTGAACATTTTACCTTTTTGAGCATCTGCCTTACCTTTTTTATGTTTAATGTTTGCCCACTTTGAATGTCCTGACATGTAGTTAAATCCTCCTTATGCTAGTCTTAAATAGTTTAGCACAAGCTAATTTCTCTTGTAAAGGTATATTGAATAAACAGGATCTGCCGCGAATAGATTCTCCACAGATTTCCACATTAGAATATAACCGTTTGAATCTATATCTTTATAATTTATATTTTTGACAAAATGGTCTTATGGGGAGTTTATTATAAAGGCGTCGGATGAGATAAACATTATCGGAAGTCCCCTCGTTCCAAAATTGAACGAGGGGACTATTACTCTGCCTATCACTTGCTGAACAGTTCAGTGCTCAAGTAACGTTCCCCTGTATCTGGGGCTAGAACAACGAGGTTTTTCCCCTCGCCCAAAGTTACAGCTGCTTGAAGTGCTGCACTGACAGCTGCTCCAGAAGAAATGCCTACCAAGATTCCCTCTTCTCGTGCCATGCGGCGCGCTGTCTCTAAGGCGTCCTCATTGCTTACCTGTATAACTTGATCCAAGATCGTCTGATTTAAAACTTCCGGTATAAACCCAGCGCCAATTCCTTGGATTTTATGCGGTCCTGGTTTCCCGCCGGAAATGACTGGAGACGAGGCTGGTTCCGCTCCGATAATCTGTATTTCCGGAAGACGAGCTTTTAATACCTCGCCGATCCCAGTTATTGTCCCCCCCGTCCCGATTCCAGCGACAAACGCATCGATATCCTTCAACTGGTCAAGAAGTTCTAAGGCTGTACTCCGTCGATGAGCTTCAGGGTTAGCAGGATTTTCAAATTGTTGAGGCATGAAGTAATCGGGGTTCTCCTTGAGTAACCGCTTCGCCTCATTAATTGCCCCATTCATCCCTTCTGCTCCTGGAGTTAAGACAAATTCTGCACCATAGGCAGACATCAACATCCGTCGTTCAACACTTAAGGAATCTGGCATAACGACAATTAATCGATAACCTCGGGCAGCTGCAATCATAGCTAGTCCAATCCCCGTATTCCCACTTGTTGGCTCAATTATAGTTCCCCCGGGATGGAGCAGTCCTCGTTCCTCAGCATCTTTAATCATTCCCCAGGCAATACGATCTTTGACACTTCCACCTGGATTAAAAGACTCAACTTTAACATAGATATTAGCCATTCCAGGCTTAACCAAACGTTGCAGACGAATTAAAGGGGTCTTCCCTATCAAATCTGTAATGTTATCAACAACCCTCATATCAAATACCCCATTTCATATCAATTTAGTATGAATTAATAATAGCAATGTATATTCCACTTGTCAAGTGAACTACTCTCCGGGCAAATTAAGTATTCCAACCCAAGTGCCTTACTATTCAAAGAAGTTTCATTGCAATAAAGTGCCATGGGCTATATGCTTTGAGGTTTTTTCGTTGTAAATGCATGGTTCTCTTTGATTATTTCTTGTTAGTAAGGCGCTTTTGAATTAATTCAAAAATTCTCATTGCGCTCCAAGAACCAACTGCAACAATCGAAGCTTCATAAAATGTAGTTTCTACCCAATACACTGATAATAGTACAAGAATTATAAAGAAAATCAAAAAGCGCCGAACTTCTTAAAATAGATATTTTCAACCCTCCTATAAATCAAACTAACACTCTATTTCCACCGAAAGTAATCTAGGACTTTCGGTATAATTCTATAATTGCTACTCAACCTTTAATCGTTCCTCTACTACTGCTACTAAAGCTTCGATCTGATGGGGCAGAGGGATGCGCGGAACCCCTACGAGCTGTATATTTCCACGTTGAATTGGCAACAGCAATTTTTCCGCTTTACTGGCCGAAATTGCTGTTGCCATTGACGCTGTGATCTCACCTAAAAGACCGTAGACCATCATAATTGCGACCGAGCCCACAATAATGTCTACACGCTCTACATTGTAGCAAATGGCAGACTCGCCGGAAGCTCCCTCTGTGGCCCCTGCGCGCAACATGGCGCCAGTCGCCAGCGCATTGGTCCCGAGGGCGAGGATATTTAACTCCGGGATCTTTTTGCGCAACTGTTCTACAATGTGTTTGCCAATACCGCCACCCTGTCCATCAATGACTGCTATCCGCATAATACCGCCTCATACTTTCTCAACATATCCGGGGAAGGTGTTCGCCTTCGAGCATGCCAACTATACGTTTCCCCCCGAGGAAAGTTTCCAAAAGCACAAGCCCCGACTTTCCTTCTTGTACCTGTCCAATACGTGTTGCATTTTGCCCCAATGGATGAGCCTGCATCTTCATGAGCACTTCATCCGCAACTTCCGGCCCCACAATGACCAAGGCCTTTCCTTCATTCGCTAAATAAAGGGGATCCAATCCTAACATCTCGCAGGCACTTCCTACGCTTGCAGACAGTGGTAAGAGCTCTTCCTTTAAAAGCATACTCACTCCCGCTTGTTGCGCTAATTCGTTTAAAGTTGTCGCCACGCCGCCACGGGTAGGATCTCTCATGCATTTGACTCCCGGCAGATAAAAAGTATCGATCAGTTTATTTAAAGGAGCACAGTCACTAAGCACAGGGGTTTGAAATTCAAGCCCTTCTCGCTCCGATAAAATTGCTATTCCATGATCCCCAATCGTCCCTGTTATAAGAATCTCGTCACCGGGCCGAATCTGCCCCGGACTAACTAAACGATTTGTAATATACCCTATTCCAGTGGTGTTTATAAAAACTTTATCAGCACTTCCGCGTTCCACAACTTTCGTATCCCCGCTGACAATGACTATACCGGCTTCAGCCGCAGTCTCGGCAATACTTTTAATAATCCTCTCTAAATCCTTCATAAGTAAACCCTCTTCTAAAATAAGTGCCAGGGTTATAAATTTAGGAATTGCACCACTCACCGCTAAATCATTGACCGTACCACATATCGCAAGCTTGCCAATATCTCCCCCGCGGAAAAACAAAGGGGAAACTACAAACGAGTCAGTTGTTACAGCGATCTGCTCCCTGCCGGGCACCTGAGCAGCATCGTTCATCTGATTTAAGTAAGGATTTCCTAAGTGTTTCTGAAAAAGGTTGAGTATTAATTCATGGCTTAGCCGACCACCGCTTCCATGAGCCAACATGATGCGTTCCATTTAATCCACACTCCTTTGAGCGTATCGGTGATAAGCCGCACAAGACCCTTCAGTAGAGACCATACAAGGTCCAACAGGCTTCATCGGTGTACAATGTTTCCCAAACAAAGGGCATTCAGTCGGATAAATTATCCCTCTTAAGACATCGCCGCAACGGCACCCGGGTGTTTCACGGGAGTCAAAAACAGGCAAGGAAAATTTCTCCACTGCATCCCAAAGTCTATATTCTCCCCGTATACCCAAGCCGCTTTGTCGGATTAGTCCTATCCCTCGCCAAGACGCATCAACAGGCTCAAAGACCCGTTCAATGAACATTTTGGCCTGAGGATTCCCCTCCGGCTTAGCTACACGATGATATTGAATTTCAATGTCAGAGCGTCCCTCTGCACGTTGTCGAAGGAGCATCACTATCCCCTCAAGAATATCCAAGGCTTCAAATCCTGTAACAACGCCGGGTTTACCATAATCTTGAGCCATAAACTTTATCGGCTCTATCCCTATAATTGAGCAAACATGTCCGGGATCAAGAAAAGCATCGACAACCAGTTCTTTGTCCTCCGCCAGCAGCTTTAATACTGGAGGGACCACTTTGTGCATAGAGAGCACACTGTAATTTTTTATCCCTTCCCGTTTAGCTATCTCTAAGCTCACGGCTACAGTAGGAACAGTCGTTTCAAAGCCGATCCCCAGAAAAACAACCTCTTTGTCTGGATTTTGGCGAGCTAACTCCAACGCATCTTGAGTTGAATAAACCACTCGAATATCTGCGCCTTCAGCTCTTAACTCCTGTAAATTCTTTTCCGTACCCGGCACACGAATCATATCCCCAAAGGTAGCGGTAAGGACATTTTTTTGAGCGGCTAAATAAAGATACCGGTCTATATCTCCACTGGCAGTAACACAGACCGGACAACCAGGTCCAGAAACTAACCGCACAGTAGATGGTAATAATTCTCGAAGCGCATTTTTGGCGATAGCTACAGTATGCGTTCCACAAACCTCCATGATGGTAAATGGACTTTGAGCTAAGGACTTAATTTCGGTGAGAAGGATGCTCGCCCTAGCCATTAACTCCTTACTGGTCTTTTTCATAGGCCTCAGCCACCTCCAGCAGCAGTTCTTCCGTTTCTTTGGCACTTTCGTCATCAATAATACTGATGGCAAACCCGGCATGAACTAACACGTATTCGCCAATTCTAACCTCCGGGACCAAGTCGATACTGACTATACGTTCATTTCCCATCATATCTACCTTGGCAATAGTGCCGTCGATCGTAACGATTTTAGCAGGAATGGCTAAGCACATTATAACACCTCATTCGCAATTAATAGTTGTCCAAAGGCTAGGCCTCCATCCCCTGGAGGGAGGCTTCGGGAACGCAAGACCTTTATTCCCTGTGCTTGACAATTTCCAAGGACTGCTTCAGTTAAGAGTTTATTCTGAAATACCCCTCCACTTAAAACCAAAGGACCGCAACCTGCCCCCAATTGCAGGGCTATATCCACAATCGCTTGAGCAATCGTTTGGTGAAACCGATAGGCAATTTCTTCCCGACTCACGCCAAGAAGAACATCTCGAACCAATTCTTCGAAAAGCTGTCTAACTCCAAGGATAAGCACCCCGTTCTCAGCTCTTACTTCATATGAATAGAGTAATAGTTTATTTATCCTCCGATATTCTGAGTCTTCAAGACTTTCTTGCCGTAAGAACTCAGCCCCAAGGCTTTCCAGCTCAATTGCAGCTTGTCCTTCATAGGTTACCTTGGTACATACACCTAGTAAGGCACTGACCGCGTCAAACAATCTCCCTGCGCTCGATGTTTTAAAAACCTGAATTCCGGTTTCGAGTTGACGATCTAAGATCTGACGTTCACGGATTGAAAGGGCTGACCAAAAGGACGAAGTCTTTTCCCATTCTGCACTGTCAAAAAGAGTTTTAAGATACGAATAAGCAATTCGTAAAGGTTGTTTTGCACCCGCATCTCCCCCTGGAAGCCCTAAGTACTCCAAATGCCCCCTGCGTTCATACCCTGAGGAGTTTCCATACAGAAATTCAAACCCCCAGCTACAATGATCTTCTCCGTAACCAGTTCCATCACAGATAACTCCCAGGGTTGGTTCGGTTCTGTCCCATTCCCCCAACACACTAACTAAATGGGCATGATGATGTTGCACGGCATATTTTGGCCAAGGCTGTTCCAAGGCAAATCTCGTTAGTTGATAGTTTGGATGTTTATCGTAGGCAATCGCATTTGGTGCAATATTGACGACTCGTTGAAAGGATTCCAGTTCCTGATGAAAGCGCTGAAGATTTTCATACCCTTCCATATCTCCAATATATTGACTTACAAAAGCCCGTTGCCCCCTTGCGAGACAAAATGTATTTTTAAGTTCTCCCCCTACACCGAGAAGGGGGGTCTTAATCTGAATCTGGGGCATTAAAATTGGTAAAGGGACATAACCGCGGGCCCTGCGAAAAAAAACGATTTCATGTCCAATAACCTTAACGACTGAATCATCACAGGGATGATAAATATCTCGATTATGCATCAGAAAATAATCCGCAATTCCCTGTAGAGCTTCAATGGCCTCTTCGTTTGTGTAGATTAATGGACGCCCACTGAGGTTGGCGCTCGTCATGACTAAAAAATCACAGGGTCCCTCAAACAAGCGATGATGTACTGGGGTATATGGCATTATAATTCCCAATGTCTGTATTCCCGGTGCGATGTTCTCTGGTAAAGGCGCCGCAAGTCCTAACTTTCGTTCCAAGACCACAATAGGGGCCGCTGGACACTGTAATAATTCCTCTTCCTTAGCACTAATATTAACCTCGTTACAAGCCTTTGCCACAGATCTCGCCATAACCGCAAAAGGCTTTGATCCCCTTCCCTTTCGTTCTCGCAAGCGACGAACGGCTTCGGTGTTTCGAGCATCACAAACAAGATGGAAGCCCCCAAGCCCTTTTACCGCAATAATCCCGCCTTGGGCCAGCTGATCTATGCCTATCCCTGGGAGCGGGTGACCAAAAGCATCACTAAGTTGAAGCTTAGGCCCACAATTTTCACAGGCAACCGGTTGTGCATGAAATCGTCGATCCCTTGGATTGCTATAATCTGCTGCGCAAGATTTGCACATCGGAAATTCTGACATAGTGGTTTGCACCCTGTCATAAGGAACGTCACGAATTATTGAATAGCGCGGACCACAATTCGTGCAATTTGTAAACGGATATGCGCAGTACCTGCTCATAGGGTCAGCCATGTCCTTAAGACAATCTCTGCATGTTGCAACATCCGGCGATATTAAAACATCCGCATCTTGCTCAGCTTCACTCTCAACAATTTCGAACGTCTTATAACTCTTAGGCTCAGTCTCGACAAATCGTGCTGTCACGATTTGAGCCAAAGGAGGAGCTTCATTAAGCAACCGATCATAGAACAAGTCTAATTTATTTCCCTCTGCATGGATTGTTACACCATGGCTTGAGTTATTTACCCATCCGTTAATACCTAGTTCTTCTGCAAGCTTAAAAACAAACGGTCGAAAACCTACCCCTTGAACAATACCATTAAAATAGATTGCTTTTGCTTGTATTTTCATTGTTAAATGACCAGCTTTCAGCCTTACTGTAATAATTCTTAATATTAACACTCTTATTGTACACGCCAAACTCTATTTTCTTCAAGTAAATTAATTCTAAACCTTTCGTAATAGTCAGAAAGTATCATTATCTATGCGCTGTCCAAGACTCAATCGCCCATGATTAAGTCACAACGGTGCATAGAGTCTTTTGATTGCCTAGTTTTCTTAAATAAAAATTCTTGTCATTAATATTTATGATTACTAAATTATAAATTAATATTGTTAATCTTCTAAATATTCATAAGTTAAAGAGGAAACTGACAATTTTTCCCGAATATAAGTTACATATATCGTTTTGTCACACCAAGACCTAAGGTAGCTGAAGGAGCAATTTCAAATTCAGGAGGTGTTCTGTAAAGTATGGGTAATTTTGATTTACTCAAAGTCAAAGGGGTTTCTCGGCGTGATTTCATGAAATTGATTGCAGCAACAACTGCAGCGCTTGGACTTCCCGAACTTATCGTACCTCAAGCGGCTAATGCATTAGAACAAGCACTAAAGAAACCACCTGTTATCTGGTTGGAAGGAATGGATTGCACTGGATGCACGGAATCAGCCATTTCCACCCTAAATCCTTCACCCGCTGAACTCATTTTAGACATGCTCTCAATTCGTTATCATGAAACCATTATGGCTGCATCCGGTCATACATCAGAAGAAGCATACCAAGAGGCTCTCAAGGAAAAATTTGTTCTCGTTGTAGAGGGATCCTGTCCCGGTAAAGAAGAGCAAGACCGTTTCTGTATGATTGGAGGCAGACCATTCCGCAAAATTCTCCTTGAATCAGCTCAGAAGGCTCAGGTAATTCTCGCCATCGGAAGCTGTGCATCAGAGGGGGCTGGGATTCCAGGAGCTTGTGCATCTGGTGCTGTCGGTGTGGCAGAACTCCTGAGAAACGAGGGAATTAACAAACCCGTAATTAATCTTCCCTGTTGTCCGGTCAAACCCAATACATTAATTGGCACAATTCTATACTACTTGACCTACCAAAAGGCTCCAGAGCTGGATGCTCAAAATCGCCCGGTGGCCTTCTACGGTTCATTATTGCATGATAACTGCCCTCGTCGTGGGCACTTCGAAAGTGGAAACTTCCTTACGGATTGGAACGATCCTCTTCAAAAAGAGTATTGCCTAATACTAAAGGGGTGCAAAGGTCCAAAGACCTATACCGACTGTGCACAAGTATGGTGGAATGACAACGCCAACTTCTGTATTAATGCAGGGTCTCCCTGTTCCGGATGTTCAGAGAAAGACTTCTATGATGGATTCAGTCCCTTATATGCAAAGCAAGAGATCTTCAAGCTTCCAGGTGTTGGTCAAGTGAATGCAGATACCGTAGGGGCTGTTATTGGAGGAGCTGCTGCAGTGGGTCTGGGAGCCCATTTAATAGCTACTGCCGCTAGCGGCAGACTGAGCAAAAAGGACCATAAGGAGGACGTGTAGATGGCGAAAGTAGTAATCGATCCTTTAACACGCATTGAAGGGCACTTAAGGGTTGAAGTAGAAGTCGAGAATGGAAAAGTTGTTGACGCACATGTCATAGGAACCATGTACCGTGGGATAGAAGCTATGCTCCGTGGTCGTGACCCTCGAGATGCTACGTATGTTACAGAACGAGTGTGTGGAGTTTGTGCCGGTTCACATGGTTGGGCGTCCTCTCTAGCTCTGGACAAAGCCTATGGCGCAAATGTTCCTGCCGGTGGTCGTCTTATTCGAAATCTAATCCTTGGGGCCATGTATCTGCATGACCACCCTCTGCATTTTTATCATCTAAGTGCCCTAGACTATATAGACGTTATGGCTGTCGCCCAATATCAAGGAAAAGACCCAGGACTTCTGGCTGTAAAAGATAAAATCGTCAAGTTGGTGACTGCCGGGGATACTGCTCCACTGACTCCTCGTTATAAACCAGATGCCTTCAGCGTCAACGATCCTGAATTAGTGACCATGGCTGTTGCCCATTACCTCAAAGCATTAGAGATGCAAGCGAAGGCCAAGAAAATGTCCGCACTGTTTGCCGGGAAACAGCCCCATCAATCTTCGATTGTCGTTGGTGGCGTAACTATGCTTCCCAGCATTGGAGTCGTTGAGCAATTCCGTTCCATGCTTTATGAACAGCTTGATTTCATCGAGAAAACTTATTTGCAAGATGTATTAACCTTCGGTACTGGCCCGCTTCTGCCCTTAGCCCAAGCCGGTGTGGGCGGGGGGAGTCCTCATTATCTTTCATACGGTGGATTTGCCCGTGATGATGCCGGCAAAGATATGTTCTTCAAGGCAGGTATCATCATGGATGGTAATTTAAGCAATATCAAACCAGTCGATGAAGCGAAAATTACTGAAGATGTTCAATATTCCTGGTATAAAGCCAGCGCAAATGGTAAAACACCCTATACTGAGGATACTGTTCCTGATCTGGATAAGAAAGATGCCTATACCTTCGTTAAAGCTCCCCGCTACGATGGTAAACCGATCGAAGTTGGACCTCTCGCCCGAATGCTGGTTATGCAACCAAAAGGTCTGATGGACATCATCTCCAAGTATAATATTAAGCCGGGTGCTGTAGCGCGTCATGCTGCTCGCGCTTATGAAACAGTTATGATGGCGAAAGATATGTTCAATTGGTTAGATGCCTTGGAAAAAGAAATGGGATCTAAGGATTTCCGCATTCATGATACTGATCATTGGGAAGCTCCTGCCACTGGTCAAGGTGCAGGCATGACTGAAGTCCCCCGAGGCTCTCTTGGCCACTTTATTAAAGTTGCCGATCATAAAATCGAAAACTATCAAATGGTGGTTCCGACTACTTGGAATTTCTCTCCAAGAGATGACAAAGGCGTCCGTGGTCCGGTTGAAGAAGCCCTAATAGGGGTTCCGGTGCCTGATCTCGAAAATCCTGTCAACATTGTACGGGTCGTTCGTTCCTATGATCCATGTCTGGCCTGTGCGATTCACCTCATTCATCCTGAAACTAACCAGATAAAAAAATTCCAGATCGGCTGGTAATAAAGGAGGGAAGGACATGTCTAGCCAATTAGACTTAGACCACCCATTGTTTCAGCGCATTAGCCACTGGATCAATTTGATTAACTTTTTGATTTTAGGCATCACAGGTTGGTTCATTCATTCCCCTTATCAAGGAATGCCTATGAGCCTAGTTCGGAATTTGCATTTTATTTTTATGTATCTGTTAATCATTAATGGCATCGTCCGTTTCTATTACTCCTTTTTTGGGAAGCATAAAGATTATGACACCTTCTTTTTCAACTCTCAGGATCTAAAAACAACTTGGCCTCAAATTAAATATTATTTGTTTTTAGGTAAACATCCCAAAACCGGGAAATACAACCCCCTTCAAAAAATGGCCTATATTGCCCTGCCTATTATGGCTGTAGTTCAGGCTGTGACAGGTTTCATACTCTATAAGCCAGTTCAATTGGCAGGTTTAGCTGATTCCTTTGGAGGGTTAGCAGCAGTTCGCGGATTCCATTATCTCTTAATGTGGTTATTTATCGCTGTAATCGCAGTTCATCTCTATCTTGTCTTTACAGCTGCTTATGAACAGTTTCTCTTCATGTTTTTTGGCAAGATAAGAAAGGAGAAAAGTGTATAATCATGCAATCACCAAAAATTATGGTGATGGGAGTAGGAAACATCCTTTTATCTGACGAAGGTTTAGGAGTTCGTTTTTTGGACGAACTAGCTAAGAATACGTTCCCCGACAATGTAGAACTGCTTGAAGGGGGGACAGCTGGACTAGAGCTCGTTCATTTAATACAAGATGTAGACTTTCTTATTATCGTCGATGCCTTAAATGCTAACGCTGAACCTGGAGCACTGTTCCGCTTTCAACCAGGGGATCTTCAAATAATCCCCGAACAATATGAAGTATCATTTCATCAAATCGGCATCGTTGAAGTACTGACCATGGCTAATGTGCTAGGGCATGCTCCGCAAACCTTAATTTTTGGTATTCAACCTAAAAGTTTAGAATGGGGCTTAGAAATAAGCCCTGAAATCGAAGCTCTATTCCCTCGTTTGTGTGAATTAGTAATAAAGGAAATTAACTCCGTTCAGCACGAAGGAAAATTTGCTTCGACATAAAACTCAAGAGCCTTTTACCACTCTGAATCTTTGCAGTGGTGAAAGGCTCTTACATTTATTTTGATACATATTATTCTTGAAGTTATTCTTCGAAAGGCAGTTTAGTTATACCTCGCAGTACTTCCAGCACCTCAACTAACCAATCCTTATTGTTAACCTTCATGTTCCCGGTGCTCTATCACCTCTTGACTTAGCCAACTAATCCATTCCTTTAGCCCATTTCCATTGCGACAAGATACTTCGAAAATTCGTATGTGTGGATTAATTGCTAGAATATCTTGTTTCATGGTCTCCATATTTACGTCAGTCAATTTTTCCAGATCCATCTTATTTAGAACAACCGCTTTCGCATTGCGGAAAATCACAGGATATTTCGAAGGTTTGTCATCTCCTTCAACAATGCTAAGCACAATGACTTTAAATGCTTCACCCAGATCAAAATCCGCAGGGCAAACCAAGTTCCCAACATTTTCGATAATCATCAGATCAATGGCATTCCAATCAAAGTCCGGCAAAACCTTACTTACCATTTTACTGTCAAGATGACATCCTCCGCCAGTATTAATCTGAATTACAGGTATCTGGTGTATAGCTATTCGATCCGCATCTTTACTAGTAAAAATATCTCCCTCTATAACCCCCACACCAAGACTTCCGGTTAGGAGGGGCAACGACTTTTCCAAAAGCGAAGTTTTTCCTGCTCCTGGTGATCCAATCATATTAATAGCCAAACAATGACTCTTTCGAAAATGAGCACGATTTATTTCTGCCTGCGTATCATTTGAGTTAAGTAAATTTGCCATGACTTCAATTTCACGCCGTGTTGCTTCCATTATTCTACCTCCAGGCTTTCAAGTAATAGTTCCTCACCTTGAATAACTTCAATGTTGATATCTTGACATTTTGGACAGAGAAAAAACATCCCCGTCACGTTAAACTCATAATGACAGTTCTGGCAGCGACCAAGCACGTCTATACGCTCTACTAACAGTTCTGCTCCTTCACATATTGTATCCTTGCCATAAGCTTCAAAAGCCATTTGCAGAGCATCCGGTTCCGCATTTGTAAGTGCTCCAACTTTTAGTTTAACCTGGAGCACTCTCTTTACTTTATGTTGGGAGATAGTCTGTTCAATGACCTCAAATACTCCTCCCATTAAAGACATTTCATGCACATCGTCTCCAGTTAAGAAAACTCGGAAAAACTTAACCTTCCTTTCAGTTATATTCTTATCCCTTATCCAAGTTTATTAACTCCATTTTCTAAGCATGTCTTCATTATAATAATGAGTGAACTTACTATAATACTAGCCAAAGTTCAACTTATAGTTATATATTTTTAGAAGGCCCCTTCTCGCCGTCCTTGGCTACAGGGACACTCGGCCATCCTTGGCCAGCGGTCCCTTCTCGCCGTCCTTGGCTACAGGGACACTCGGCCATCCTTGGCCAGCGCCTGTGGCTTGGTGCTAGACAAATTTTCTTTATAAGGCTTAGTCTACATAGTATAAATAGTTCGACAAAAGGTGTAAATATCCTTTATGCCTGTCTATAAAATACAGAATCATCTGAATCAATACTTATTATTTGCTCTAGTTAAATAAAAGCCTAGTACTCTGTCTTCTATGTACATAAATTAGTATTGTTAATCATGGCTAAATTTATGTTTTTATTAAGTGTATAAAGACCTTTTATATGGTTATGCTAACACTGTCTAAACAAACAACTGAAAAAGGAGGATGGTTAAGTATGAGTCGTAATACACCTGAAGTTCCAGAATCCGAAAGACAGTTGGATGAGCTTAAGTGGGAAGTAGCTGAAGAACTAAATTTAGACGATGATATTCAAGAAAAAGGGTTTGCAAATATGACAACTAGAGAAGTAGGTCAAATCGGCGGCAATATGGTCAAGAAAATGATTACCTTTGCAGAGAAGGAAATGGCCGAGCAGGGTTCTGATGTTATAGATTAGTAATATTTTAGAAAGGGACGTCGTTCAGTTAACGACGTCCCTTTCTAATTGAGTTATTTATACTAAAACTACGCCCAAGCGAAATTACTTTACACCTTATTCGACATACGGAATCGTAAGAGGGCCAAGTGGCAAAACAGCAATACTCATATTATCACCATATTTACCCGTTAGTTCCCTCAAAGTCTGTTCGATATCCCTCGTAGGAGTTAAATTTGCAATTCTTGTCGATTCTTCAGGCAACAAGGAATACAAGTATACATCTGCCCACTCCTGAATCATAGCCAATCTTTGTGCTTCCCACTGATCAAACATTTGAAATGACGGTTCGTTAATCATTTCTAAAAGTTCCTTTGGTGAGTTGCGCATTTGAAGTATTTTAACAAAATTTCCATGTTCCGGCATGCCCTCACTACATTCTGCAGCACAAATAATTGTCCCACCTTGTTTGACAATCATCCGGGCAGCATCCATACCTTTTACAGCCTGGTATAAATTTTGATCGAGAGGGTAACCTGCATTCGTTGTAATTACAACATCATAACGCTTCTCACATTTGACCATGGCTTGTTCTTTGACATATGCACAGCCAATAGCATGAGCTTCAACCAACTCACCGGCAAATACATTGGTGATCTCTTTCTCTCCATTCAGAGCTACATTAAGAAGGAAATCCGGTTTACAAAAATTATTAACTTCCCTCGTCATTTCTTGAAGTGGATTCTTATCTAGTTCTCCCCAGGTAGCCAGTGGGTGCCCAATCATTTTAGCGTTATGGAAGGTTAATATAGTTTCAATTCCCGCTATGCCAGGCATAATTCCCTTAGGTCCGCCAGAGAAACCCGCAAAGAAATGAGGCTCGATGAACCCTGTCACTATTCTAAAATCTGCTTCAACATATTCTTTATTTAAATATACCTCACACCCAAAGCTGCTTGTTCCCAAATGCGAAAGCTCTGATTTTTCGTGACAATGATGATTTACAAGACGTACAGTATCTACTACTGTTTCTCCTAACATTTCGATGAATTCTTCCCTTGTTTGGTCACGGTGAGTTCCAAGTCCATTGATAATGGTAATATTTTCTACAGGCACATGAGGAAGTTCCTCAAGCAACCAAGGAATTAATTTATAGTTTGGGGTCGGCCTAGTGATATCGCTAATTACAATGACTACCCTGTCTGTTGATTTAACCATTTCTCTAAGCGGTTTTGTCCCTTTAGGATTGCGCAGAGCGTCCAATACAAGCTCATGGTCATTCTCCGGTAACTTCAAATGAGTCGGTTCCACGACTCTCGTATGTTCTGGTACATTTATGTTCAAACCATTCTTTCCATAGGCTAAAAAAACTTCCATATATATCTCCTTTTCTTTGATATGTTATGTATGAAGCATCATACTGTCTAGTAATAAAGCACTTTAGACATGACCTATAAACTTAAAGCCAACGATTCTAACTGTCCACTTACTTCCTGTAACCCTTCAACTAATTTGGCAATTTCTTGATTAGCCTGTGCTTGTTCTTGCGTGATTGCACTGTTACGCAACGAACTTGCCGTGATCTTTTGAATAATGGCCTGAAATTCCAGTAAGAGTTCACTGATTTCATTGGCTGAACGATTGCTTTCATCTGCCAATTTACGAACTTCACCTGCAACCACGGAAAAGCCACGCCCATGTTCTCCTGCTCTGGCTGCTTCAATTGCTGCGTTTAAACCTAAAAGATTAGTTTGTTTGGCTACTTTTCGAATAAGCCCTAAGATATCTGAAGTGGATTTAAGTTGATTTTCTCCCTCCTTCGCCTCTGTCGCAATAGCTTGACTAATCGCGGCTACTTCTTGTGCCGAAGCAGCTGTTTGTTGCACAGCACTAGCAGCTCGCTCTATAGCATTACTTAAAGCTTTTACTTGATTGCGCATGATGTCTTTCAATTCTTCGTCTCTCAGCATCGTTACAACCATACCCGCAGCAATCCTGGCAACCGGACTAACGATATCTAAAGGACCAGCAATTCCAAAGGTGCCGATTTTAACACCGTCGACTTTAATTGCTTGGTTGTAACCCTCTTTTAACTTCCCATTTGAAACGTCAGCCTCTTCTTGAGTTACAACTGTATAATCTATATTAGTAGTCATTATTTGATGGCTTCCCTTATGCTGTACCCCTACTCTAGTTTGGGCAGAATCTGCCATGATTATCCCAGATTCATCACATACGATAACAGCAAACCCACCTTGTTCATGTATAAAACTTACTATTTTATTGGCAACAAAATTACTAAGCTTAGAGACCACAAATCCATCTCCCCTTAAAACCTATTTACCTCCATATTATACCACAATGTCTGATGGTCGGACCATGAATATAAATAAATCTCCAACCCTTTTCCTATTTTAACACAATATTTCTTGACAAGTTTGTTATGTTGTTCACTAATAGTTGACCAAAGTATTCTCTTCAAAACTAAACTCCTTTTGAATAAAATACTTAAAAGCACCCTTATGTTTCGCCTACTTCGTTTCTGTGTTTGCCAAACGCAAAACAAGCGAAAAGACCATGATAGTCTTTTCGCTTGTTACCTGGCGATACGAATGGCACGATAGTCCCCAGTGACGAAAGCCTCCTGTGGAGGCTTTGACCGAAGCCGACACCCAAAGAATACTTATCGGCGTAGGATGAGTATCGCCGAGCCACCCGCCCCAAAGAAACGCTTCGTGGCGAAGGGGAGCCTTTCGCCACACTGCGACTTGTAACGCACACTCCTGCAGTGTGGATTCTTAACTTCCGTGTTCGATATACGAAAAGCACGATAGTGTCCGGCGGACAGTATCGCCGAGCCACCTACCACAAAGGAACACTTCGTGGCGAAGGAATGAGCCTTTCGCCACATTGCGACTTGCGACGCAAACTCCAGCAAGGTGGATCCGAACGGGTGGAACCCCGACTCTCCAAATTCGTCGGCGCCGACGAATTTAAGACGCCCCAGATAAAGTGGCAAGGATGACACATAAAGAAAGACCATCTCTGAATGAGATGGTCTCTCGCTTGTTACCTGGCGATACTTAAGGCACGATAGTGTCCTGTGACGAAAGCCTCCAGTGGAGGGTTTCGCCGAAGCCACGATCCCCAAAGAATACTAATCGGCGTAGGATGAGTATCGCCGAGCCACCCGCCCCAAAGAAACGCTTCGTGGCGAAGGGGAGCCTTTCGCCACA
>NZ_FQXJ01000004.1 GCF_900129935.1 Desulfosporosinus lacus DSM 15449
ACTCCAGAGAAAGACAGAGCCAGATAGAGCGCACTGTGCACAATGTTCTTGGAGGTCACAACACTCCAAGCTGCTGCAATCGACAGAATCGCAAAAATAAAGAAAACGATTGTGCTCACCCTCACTCCACCTTCCCTTTTCGCTCGGCGCGTTTAATCATATCCCATTGCATGTCTTCCGGCTCATAAATCGCGTTTTCAAATTCTTGAGTAACTTTCAAAGCCTTTGTAGGACAAACCTCAGCACACATACCACAGAACAGACAGCGACCTACATCCATATGATACGTTTTTAGAACTTTTTTATTGGCTTCATTCTTTTCACTGGTCAATTTGATAACTGAGTTAGGGCAGGCCATAGCGCACATATTGCATGATATGCACTTATCCCGTTCGAGCCCCATGGAACTACGCACCCTAGTCGGAAGGTTAGGTTTTTCCTCAGGGTAAAACTCAGTGATATTCGGACCGACCATGCGTTTGAATGTGATGCCTAAACCTTGTAGTAGACCTTTACCAAACACTGTGTCACCCTCCCATCACGAATCGGTAAATGTAAATTCCCAGACCCGTTAACAAAATGTTCACTATAGAAAGCGGTAACAAGACCTTCCACGCCAAGTGCATTAAATGGTCAATTCGAATCCTTGGGAAGGTCCACCGAACCCACATCATCATGAAAATCATAACCCCAACTTTCATGAAGAACCAAACATAACCCGGCAGGATAGCAGGACCCTGCCAACCGCCTAAAAATACCGTAGCAGCAAGTGCAGACATAGCCGTCATGTTTCCGTACTCTCCAAGGAAAAACAATCCCCAGCGAAGTCCGGTATACTCTGTAAACGGCCCTGCAACCACTTCCTGATCGGCTTCAACCAGGTCGAACGGTGCTCGGTTAAGTTCTGCCAAGCCCGCAATCATGAAAATCACAAACGCCAGAGGTTGAAGAACAATAAAAGGAATAGTGCCTTGAGCTTCTACAATAACCCCTAAGTTAAACGACTGAGTGATCATAACGACCCCGAGTAAGGAGAAGAGCAAGGGGATTTCGTAACTAATCATTTGAGCTACTGCCCTCATACCCCCAAGTAAGGAGTATTTATTATTGGATCCCCATCCAGCCATTAAGAAACACAGGGTTGAAATTGAGGAGATAGCTACAAAATATAAGATACCTAAATCAATATTTATCGGTGCCATATCCTTCCCATAAGGTATGACAGCCAACGTCATCATTGGGAGACAGAAGATAATCATTGGTGCAATTTTAAAAATAAGCTTATCTGCACCAGCCGGGGTAACATCTTCTTTACCCATGAGTTTTAATGCATCAGCTATAGTCTGAAACCATCCGCGCGGACCGAGACGATTGGGCCCTGGCCTTTGTGAAGTCCAACCTGCTACTTTGCGTTCAAGTAAGATCAAAATCAAAGCAGCCAGGACAACAATGATAACCACGATAATAAAATTAATGACATTCATGGTTAAATTAGCCCAAACTGATTGGGGATCCGCAAAAAGACCACGGATGGCATCCGCAATAATCAAAAACAGATTATTTAGAGTCTCCAACAGGTAATTTAGAGTCTCCATCTTATTCTCCCCTCATCGCAATTTACTACTTATCAACTTCACCCAATACAGCATCTAAGGTGGCAAAAATAGCTACAACATCTTGAATTTTCCAGCCTTTGGCTACTATCGGGAGCATTTGTAAGTTTATGAATGTAGCTGGTCTGATACGGAGCCGTGTCGGCTTAGTCGTTCCATCACTGACGATATAAAATCCCAGTTCCCCTTTGGGGTTCTCAACACGGTGATATACTTCCCCCACTGGAGGCTTAATAACTTTAGGCACCTTAGCCATAATCGGACCGCCAGGAATATCACGTACTGCTTGCTTGATGATTTTGATACTTTCCACGATCTCATCCATCCGGATTATAGTACGATCATAGCTATCACAACCCGTTCGAACAGGCACATCAAAATCAAATCGCTCGTAGATACTGTAAGGTTCCGCTTTACGCACGTCATAATCGACACCTGACGCTCGTAAGACGGGTCCCGTGATCGACAAGTTTTCCGCCATTTCCTTGGTTAAGATACCCACGTTCTTTAGCCGACCCATAGCAATTTCATTTCCAAAAAAGATGCCATAATATTCTTCAAGCATCTCTGGTGTGTCGTCAAGGAACGATTGTAAAGCAGGCCAGAATTCTTCAGGTGGCTCTGCACTCATTCCTCCTATTCTCATAATGTTGACCGTCAAGCGACTTCCGGCGGTCATCTCATACATATCGCAAATCCGTTCACGATCACGGAAAGCATAAGACCAGGCTGACCAGCCCGCCATATCAAGTGCTGTACTGGCAATACAAACCTGATGACTGGCAATCCGGGCAAGTTCCCCGAAGATAACCCGCAGATACTCAGCGCGTTCTGGAATTTCAACCCCCATGAGCTTCTCAACAGTTTGTACGTAGGCCCAGTTATTATGCGGAGACGCCAAGTAGTCCAACCGATCCGTATAAGGAATGAACTGTGAATAGGTTCGACTTTCGGCTAGTTTTTCCATACCTCGATGTAAATATCCAAGTTTAGGCTCAATATTCGTAACTGTTTCTCCTGCTAAATGGACCACCATGCGAAACAAACCGTGCATACTCGGGTGCTGGGGGCCCATGTTTAAGATTAGTTCTTCTGTTTTTTCAATAGACATGACGTTTCCCCCTATTCCCCTTCTATTCGTGTACGCACGACATTTCGAACCTCTATGGGTTCAGTCACATAATCTTTGCGCAACGGATATCCTTCAAAATCATCCCACATGTAAATACGTTTTAAATTGGGATGTCCCTTAAATTTGATGCCAAACATATCATAGGCTTCACGCTCCAGATAGTTTGCGCCTTCCCAAATGCGAGTTGCGGAGTCAATCACCGGGTTTTCATGGTCCATAGTTGCCTTCACTCTCATGAGCTGCGGTCCATGGAGGCTTGATAACTGATAGACGACTTCAATATGGTCCCCACTGTCTACTCCACATAAATCGTGCAGAAAATCACATGGGACATCGGGAAAGTTTTTAGCTCCCGTTAACGCTTCAATGATGTAGGTCGCTTGAACTTTCAACACGAGTACCCCAAAGCTTTCTTCGACTACACCGTTAACCCGGGAGGCAAGTTCGTCTACATAGCGGCTTAATACTTTATTTTCCATGTCTCATTAACCTCACCTTAGCGGGATTTGAAACTTTATATTGAAGTTGCAAAAGCCCATAAATTAAGGATTCTGGCCTTGGAGGGCAACCTGGGATGTAAACGTCTACTGGTAAGATTTTATCGACGCCCGCAAGCATGGAGTAGGAATCGACAAAGGGACCTCCTGCATTCGCACAACTGCCCATGGCGATTACCCATTTTGGCTCAGGCATTTGGTCATAAATTCTTCTTAACAGGGGAGCCATCTTACGAGTACAAGTCCCCGCAACGATCATGACATCGGCTTGACGAGGTGAGGCACGGAAAACCTCATATCCAAAGCGGGAAATGTCATAACGAGGTCCGCCAGTAGCCATCATTTCAATCGCACAGCAAGCTAAACCCAAAGTAACCGGCCAAAAGGAATGCCCTCTTGCCCAGTTCAAGGCCTTATCAATCGTAGTAACTAAAACATTTTTTTCCATCAACGTTTCTTCTTCGCGAAGACGTTTTTCTGAAGCTACATCCACTCTAGAGCACCTTCTTTCCAAGCATACCAGAAACCAACTAAGAGAATGACAATAAAGATAAACATCTCCACAAAGGCAAATGTCCCCAGTTTTTGGAATGTTAAGGCCCAAGGATACAAGAAAACTGTTTCAACACTAAAAGCTGCAAACACTAAGGCATACATAAAATAATTGCTCTTGAATCCAAGCCATGTTCTTCCGATGGTCTCGTTACCACATTCATAAGTTGTCAACTTCTCTTTATGCGGTTTGTTGGGCGCTAGCAATTTTGGCATAATCATCATAATGATGGATACTGCCATTGCTCCAACAAGAAACACACCTACACCAGCAAAATTATTATCATACATTCGGATTACCTCCTTTCATAAAAATATCTGATAGCATGCTTCTATTAGCTAATCATATTTTGCCACAACCATAGATTTCGGTCAATTTAATAGTGTTTTCTATAATTTCTTACCTTTAGCTAATAGATGTCTCTTGCCTCACCGGTGCAAAACTTTTGCGGTGAAGCGGACATGGCCCTAAGCGCTTTAGAACCTGCATGTGTTCACTTGTGCCATACCCTTTGTTCTTAGAAAACGTATATTCCGGATAGAGAGAATGAAGTTGAACCATTAGTCGATCACGGGTCACTTTCGCTAAAATCGAGGCCGCCGCGATTGACGCACTTAAGTGGTCACCCCCTATGAGAGGAAGCTGTGGAAGTTGTACATCTGGAAGATTTAAGGCGTCTATTAGTAAATAATGAGGGCGAATTGTCAAGCCTTCTATGGAGCGCTTCATAGCTAATTTCGTTGCCTGCAAAATATTTAGGGCATCAATCTCTGCCGGTTCAGCACTTCCGATAGCATAATCAATCGCCTGCTTTTGAATTTGTATAAAGAGCTTTTCCCGTTTACTTTCTGTCAGCATCTTGGAATCATTGAGCCCAGGAAGATCAAATTTTGCAGGCAGAATACAGGCTCCAGCGACAACCGGCCCCGCCAGCGGTCCGCGACCTGCTTCATCAACTCCTGCTAACAATAAATAGCCTTGCTTCCAGAGCTTGTTTTCTTCAACGAGCAGTTGTTGTATACGAGCTTGTTCCAGCACTTGTGCCTGCTGGTACTTGACTAGTTGAACTGCTAATCTGCGAACTCCCTGACGCGAGTCGTTCTGACAAGCACATATCATACGAGGGGAAGGATCTCTATAGAGTGCTTCTTGAACTTCCCGAATATTCATTTGGGATAACGGTTCCACACTTTTCTCCTCTTCTCTCCCTAAAAATTTATTTCGACATGCAGAGGCAATTACCTCTTATCTAGCTATCAATCTTCAATATACACACAATAATTTTAAAATTAAGAAATGTTAGTAATATTTTTTATTTACATAATTACATTTATTTATTAAGATGATCCATAGTTATTGGTCCAAGTTGTCCCATTCTAAGATCCCTAAGAAATATTTGAGCTGCTTTAAGCGTATCGACACGTCCACCATGAATTAAGCATCCCCGTTTACGCCCTAAGCTCTCCAGCGTAACCTCAGATTCTTTGATCTTATAGCGGGACAGAGAATTTGGGGAATGCAGATTTAACCAGTCGATAATCCAATTCGACAGTTCCTCAATATCAAAAACATCATCTTTTATGGCCCCAAGTGCTGCTAGTTTTTTTCCGACTTCAACATCATCAAACTTCGGCCATAACATTCCCGGCGTATCTAACAGCTCAACTCGTTCATGAATCCGCACCCATTGATTTCCTCGAGTAACGCCTGGTTTGTTACCCACTTTTGCTTGAGCTCCACCTGTCAATTGATTAATTAAAGAGGACTTTCCGATATTTGGAATACCTACAATCATTACTTTTATCATTTGTGGGCGAATACCCTTTTCAGCTTGTTTTGCTTGTTTAGCAAGGACCATGCGTTCAAGTTCTGGTACGATTTGTTTAACACCTACCCCTGTAGTTGCACTAACAGCGTAAACAGGACTCAATTCTTTTAAGTGCTTAAGCCACCTCGACGTCCAATTAGAATCCGCTAAATCAGCTTTGTTAAGCAACAACAACCTCGCCTTATTGCCAAGCAAATTATGCAACATCGGATTACGACTGCTGACCGGTATCCTGGCATCTGCAAGTTCTAACACAACATCCACCCATTTTAGCTGTTCTAACAGAAGCCGTCTCGTTTTAGCCATATGTCCTGGAAACCATTGAATACTCATGAAAACCTCTCTTCATCCATCTCAAACTTTTCTTTTGCTAATCTATTTAACTTGCTCTCGAAATAAATCTAAACCTCTGAAAAGGGTAATATACTAACCATGCTTTTCCTAACAGATAGTCCTTAGGAAGAAGCCCCCATTCTCTCGAGTCTTCACTCTCACGGCGATTATCTCCTAAGACAAAGACCTTTCCCTCCGGTACCCTTTCCGGACCATAGGGTGGGTAATCACCGGGTTTAACGTAAGGCTCAGGAATAGCATCCCCATTTACAAAAACTTTATTATCACGCAATTCTACAGTTTCACCTTCAGACGCAATAACCCGTTTTACAAAGGTTCGCTTTAAATCCTTGGGAAAGGCAAATACGACAACATCTCCTCGAGTTGGAGCCCAGAAGCGATATGAAAGACGATTAACGAGAATGTGGTCTCCCGGAGCCATGCCAGGTTCCATGGAGGGAGTTGGAATCAGATACGGTTGAAATACTACCCAACGTAATATTCCGCCAGCCAGTATGGCTACGCCAATAATACCCAAAAGCCATTTTGTCTTTGTTCTCTTATTTTCCATCGTAACGCTCCCCTCTTGAACTACTCTTTAGTATGAACAAGATTCTTCGGAGCATACGCTAAAAAAGCATAAAAATCTATAATTAAATGATCTGTTTGCTCTATTACAACAAAGTCTGCGATTTTTGACCGTATAAAGAAGCCAGGTCTCTGTCAACCCTTGGGTCCGCAGGATATGTAAGTGTCCCTCTATCAGCATGACTCGAACAAGAATGCTCGAAATACCGGCCACGGATGGCCAGTCGGATTATGCTTCTGACAAGTAAAAAAAAAGAGCCAGATTGCTCCAGCTCAATTATTTCCTAGCCGATACGACGGTCGCGAATCCGTGCCGCCTTACCTGATAGTCCACGTAAATAGTAAAGCTTAGCCCGGCGAACAATACCCCGACGAGCCACCTCAATTTTTTCCAAGCGTGGTGAATGCAAAGGGAAAGTTCGTTCTACCCCGACTCCAGCGAAGACACGTCGAACAGTAAAAGTCTCTCGAATGCCGCCACCTTTCATTGCGATGACAAGCCCTTCAAAAACCTGAATACGTTCACGAGTTCCCTCAACAATGCGCACATGTACACGAACCGTATCACCTGGGCGGAAGTTAGGAAGATCCTTCTTCATTTGTTCTTCTTCAATCATGCGAATATAATCCATTAAAAATCCCCCCTTCCTTGCCTAGATGTTCATACACTGATTCACAGCGAGCGGACCATCTATATCAGACCAATTTATATTATCACAACCTGTTTAGTTATGCAACAAATTTCAAGAGCAATCTTCCTTTACCTGTAGATAATCCGTGCTCAATGTCCGCGTAAGCGATCTAAGATTATTGAGACTGCTGAACGTACAGATAAGTGATTATAATCAGTCGGCCCATAGATCGGCTCTAAAATTAGATCCATCTTCTCAACATCTTCTTTGAGCAGTCCCCATCCCGTACCAAAGAGTAAAAGAATTGGAGTTTCTATTGTTTCTATATCCTTACGAAGCTGTGCATAAGTAACTGTATTGGCATACTTACGTGCATCTGTCGCCACTTTAATAGGGGCAACTCCGTGTTCAGCTTCAATCTCAGCATAGACTTCCTCCAAATTGTTTGCAATTTTAACTCGCGCGAATGCTTCTTGACGGTCCGGATTGTACTCAGCCCCGTAACCCTCTTGCCAAAAGCCCATAATACGTTTTGCTAACTGACGTTGCGCTTCCGCGGGATGAACTACGAAATATCGTTTTACCCCATAGGTGGTTGAACACCTGGCAATATCATGCAGATCTAAGTTGGTAATTGAAGTAGCGACCGTCTCCATATTTTTATTGTATACAGGGGAATGGACTAGAGCTAAGTAGATATCTGACATGGAGAAATTCCTCCCAACGCAGTTCCAGAAACCAGAGGCCACCTCTGATTCTATATTTTAGATAGTTTTTTTCGAAGATCGCCGCTGTCGTTTTGGTGGAGGACAAAGATGTTGCCATTTCCCACGCCATGAGGCAATTTCCTCGTGCTCATGAATTAGTTCTTCTAAAATGGGATAGTCTTCCGCTCCAAAAGTAATCTCACTGATCAAATCTGGGCGTCTTAAAAAAGTCCGTCTTAAAGACTCTTTTCTTCGCCAACGTTTTATCTGTGCGTGATGTCCGGATAACAAAACTTCCGGCACCTTCCGCCCTTCAAATTCAGCTGGACGAGTATACTGAGGGTATTCCAAGAGACCGCCAATACTGTGTGAATCCTCCTCGGCTGAAACCACTTCTCCGAGGACTCCAGGAATGAGCCTGGCCACGGCATCAATCATAACCATTGCAGCAAGCTCCCCGCCAGTCAAAACATAGTCCCCTAGGGAGACTTCTTCATCTGCCAACTCTCGAACTCGCTCATCAAATCCTTCATAATGCCCGCATATAAAGACGAGTTCTTTATGAGCAGACCATTGTTTAGCTTTTTCCTGATGAAAAACCTGTCCTTGTGGTGACATGAGAATAAGCCTCCGTTGGTTGCAGGTCTGGGGTAAATCCCTTATTGCTGCAAAAATCGGTTCAGGCTTTAAGAGCATTCCTGCTCCCCCTCCATATGGAACGTCATCCACATTTTTATGCTTACTAGCAGCGTAATCACGGAAATTCACCAAGTTAATCTCCATTAAACCCGCTTCTTGCGCTCGTTTTAAAATACTTTCATGCAAGGGTACGAACATCTCAGGGAATAATGATAACACCGTAATTTTTATCATATGTAGATCAATCCTCCAACCTAATCGTGGTTCGAACGACTAATCTCGAAGCCCGGCTGGAAGTATTACATCCATGCGTCGACCAGGGACATCAACGTTTTGAACAACACTTTTAAGGGCCGGAATACACAGCTCCCCATTAGCGCCTTTTACTACATAGACGTCATTTGCCCCAGTTTCTAAAACCTGAGACAGGGTTCCTAATAAGAGATCCCCTTCATAAACTTGCATCCCTTCTAGCTCGAAATAATACCATCCCTCTTTAAGCGGGAGTACATCCGAACGATCAATTCGCACTTCCCACCCTCGGTATTTTTCTGCCTGATCCGCAGAAGCTATCCCTTCAACTTCGAGTAAAACAAACTCCATTTGTAAACGGGCTTTGATAACTTTAAAGTGTTGATTGGTCTCCCCGCGTCGCAAAATGACTTCCTGCAGTTTCAAAAAGCGTTCAGGGTCGTTCGTCAACGGATAAACCCTCAACTCACCGCTAAGTCCATGCGGACGCAACACCTCTCCAATCAGTACTTCATCCATAATCCTTGCCCCTTTCCAAAAGATTAAGTTTAAAACGTTGAGAAGGGCACTTGGCCCTTCTCAACGTTATTGATCAATGTCCATATGAACTCGACGCCCGTCTTTGACGGCAGCCGCTTTAACCAGCGTACGAATAGCGTTCGCGATCTTCCCCTGTTTCCCAATCACTTTCCCCATGTCTTCAGGAGCGACTGTTAACTGCAAATGCACGCTCTTTTCTGTCTCAGACTGGACAACAAGAACTTGGTCAGTTCGATCTACCAACGCTTTCGCGAGGATTTCTACAAGTTCCTTCACAGGAACCACCCCCCAAACTCTACAGTTAGTTCTTGGACTCGTGGAATTTGGTCATGATACCAGCTTGACTCAGCAAAGACTTTGCAGTATTTGAAGGCTGAGCTCCAGTTGATAACCATTTCATAGCCTTTTCCTCATCAATGTTAAGAACTACAGGGCTTTTAGTCGGATCATAATATCCAATTTGCTCAATGAAACGACCATCACGAGGAGCTCTAGCGTCAGCAATTACCATACGATAGAAAGGATTCTTTTTCGCACCCATGCGGCACAGACGAATTTTGGTAGCCATGTTTTCACCTCCTCAATTATCGAGGTTCGAAGTTCGAAGTTCGATATTCGAATAGAACATCTAATATCTCTCATCGCACATTTTGCCCCTATTTTAGTTCAACTAAACTTTAAGACAGAGTAAAACTCAATTAAAGTAAGTTTATTATATAAACAACGCTATATTATAGCGTGTGTCCATCAAAATTATTCAGCACATTTCCCTCGATCTGAGACCCAAGCGTGTGTCTCGCCAGCGCGACGCACGCAGAATATCAAACTCAGAGAAGCAAGCAACCTTAGATACGGAAGATACCTATGCAACTTAAGAACCGTCCCCAACTTGCACGATTGCATCAGACGGCGCACATGAAATGTGCCGTCCTCTCCATGCAACGTTCCCCCGTCCCAAGACCCGGGACGCAGTGTCACACAGCGTGACGTCTTTACGTAAGCAGCTAAGCGAACTTCCGTTCAAGCGGCCCCAAACCAGTGAGCCACGGTCACCTCCCGCCGTCCTTGGCTCCGGTGACACTTGGCCATCCATGGCCTGCGGACGGCTCATCTGGCGGAAAGCTTGAACGGTTAGTTTGCTCTGCGTCGTAATCACCGAGCGCTGGGTGAACACAAGTCCCCCTATACCGTCGGAAAAGGGAACTTAGGTCGCTTACCCTTCTTGCCTTTTTTCCCGCCTCCGAGCATTCCCATGCCACCACCGGAGAATTGCTTCATCATTTTTTGCATTTGTTCAAACTGCTTTAATAAACGCCCTACGTCTTGAACAGAGGTGCCACTGCCTTTAGCAATCCTCTTTTTACGAGAATCTTTTATCAATACTGGCTTCCGACGTTCTTCTGTCGTCATCGACCGGATAATTGCCTCTATATGTGCAGTGTCCTTCTCATCTATCTGTACATCTTTCAACTGTTTCCCTACTCCGGGAATCATTTCCAAAATCGAGGATAGCGGGCCCATTTTTTTCATTTGCTGCATCTGATCTAAAAAATCATCGAGTGTAAATTCCTGTTTCCGTAGCTTTTGTTCCATTTCCTTGGCTTTTTTTTCATCAAAAGACTCTTGTGCCTTTTCAATCAGGGTAAGAACATCGCCCATTCCTAAGATTCGTGAAGCCATTCGATCAGGGTGAAAAGGTTCAATGGCATCCATTTTTTCCCCGATCCCAACAAACTTTATCGTACACCCAGTCACCGCTTTAATAGAAAGCGCAGCCCCCCCGCGCGTATCTCCATCGAGCTTTGTGAGAATGACGCCGTCAAGTCCTAAATCACTGTGAAATGACTCTGCTACATTGACTGCATCCTGCCCTGTCATAGCATCTACAACTAACAAAATTTCATGAGGTTTGACAGAGCTTTTAATATCTCGAAGCTCACCCATTAATTCTTCGTTAATATGCAAACGTCCAGCCGTATCAATAATGACTACATCTTGCCCGTTTTGATTGGCATGTACGATGCTTGCTTTGGCAATATCCCTCGGGTTATCTTGCCCCATAGAAAAGACTGGGACTTTCAGTTGGTCTCCTAAAACCTGCAATTGTTTAATCGCTGCAGGACGGTAAATATCACACGCCACAAGCAATGGATGTTTCCCCTGTTTTTTTAACATATTTGCCAATTTGGCCGCATGAGTTGTTTTTCCTGCCCCTTGAAGACCAATTAACATAATCACGGTAGGCGGTTTTGATGCAATTAGGATTTTACCTGTTGCACCACCCATGAGTTCAATCATTTCTTCATGAACAATCTTAATAACATGTTGTGCCGGTGAAAGGGATTCAAGGACCTCCTGTCCGATCGAACGTTCCTTAACTTTGGCCACAAAGTCCTTGACAACCTTAAAGTTAACATCCGCCTCCAATAAAGCAACACGAACTTCTCGCATGGCCTCACTGACATCCGCTTCCTTTAATTTACCTTTTCCTTTAAGCCGCTTAAATGTTTCTTGGAGTTTTTCGCTTAGTCCTTGAAACATGCCTGTCCCCGCTTTCGATTTGATCCACTTCCCAAAGTCCCACCTCGATAAATGAGAGTTCCGTGCTCTTTTGCATTCCTGTAAGTAACCACGATAGCGCAAATGCAAATACAGATTTCAAAGTCTGTCTTAGGCTGTAATTACCCATACCCACGTATTCTGACCTCTGGCATCTGACTTCCGAACTCTGTTACTGCCCTCAGTAAACCGCGATGTTGGCAAAAACATCTTCAATCATAGCACGTACCTTTTGGTGCCGTTCATAGGCTACCACACTCGAAAAATCTTGTTTAGTTAACCCTTGTAATAAAGTCTGAACCTCTATCAACTTCTCACGTTCCATCCAGAACCTCTGCACAAGTCCTAATTTATCCTCATATTCATCGAGGATCCTTTCTGTGCGTTTGAGCAAATCGTGAATAGCCTGACGGCTGATATGCTCCACTTCAGCGATTTCAGTTAATGAAAGATCTTGTTGATAATGAAGATCCCAAACGTTTCTTTGCTTTTCAGTTAGAAGCGGGCCATAAAAATCAACTAAGAGAGCCCTTTTGGCGAGTTTCTCCATTACAACCCCCCTGTAAAGCGTTTTTACTTTACAACGGAATATTAGACTAAATTTTATTGTTTGTCAAGTGTTATTACTTAACATTCAATTCCATCGCAATTCGCTTTGCTCGAGTTTCGGTTTCTTGGCAAACTTTACCCACATCCATTGTCAATAGTCTTCGGTCTTCCATAAGAAACTTACCGTCTACCATCACCGTACGGACATCTCCAGCATGGGCAGCATAAACCAAATGTGCCGGGATTGAAAAACGAGGATAAAAATGCGGTTGATCCATATCGATCGTGATCAAATCCGCTTTAAACCCTGGAGCCAACACTCCGACATCTTCAAGTCCTAACGTTTGTGCCCCACCCACTGTTGCCATTTCCAGTACTTCATAGGCGGGAAGTACGGTTGAATTAACTCTAAGTTTCTGTTGGAAGGCTGCTGAGCGCATTTCCCCAAACAGATCAAGATTGTTATTACTTGAGGCACCGTCCGTTCCGAGTCCTACAACAACCCCTTTGGCACGCAACTCAGTAATTGGGGCTGTTCCACTGCTCAGCTTCATATTGCTTTCAGCATTATGTGCGACACAAACGTTCTGGTGAGCTAAGATTTCTATATCCTGTGTAGTTAAGTGCACACAGTGAGCCGCCACAACATGCCCACTGAAAAGCCCCAGATCATCCAACCATTGGACAGGGGTCTTTCCGTACTGCTCTCTCACAATGTTAATCTCATCTTGAGTCTCCGCCACATGAATATGAACTCCTACCTTCAAGCGGTCAGCCTCAACTTTAACCTTTTTAAGATAGTCTGCTGAACAAGTATAAGGGGCGTGAGGACCAAACATAATACTCAACCGCCCATCACCCGTTCCATGATACCGGCGTACTAATTCAATGTTCTCTTGTAAAGCACGTTCCCCGTTAGGCCCATTCCCAATCAGACCTCGAGAAAGCACAGCTCGGGTCCCAGCAAGGAGTACCGCACTTGCAACTTGATCCATCGAAGCATACATGTCGAGCATCGTAGTAGTTCCAGAACGGATCATTTCGCAAAGTGCTAAGGAGGTTCCCCAATAAATATCCTCATCTGTCAATTTATCTTCGAAAGGCCATATTTTTTCATTAAGCCACGGCATCAGCGGCAGATCATCTGCATAACCCCTGAGAAGCGTCATGGCCGCATGAGTGTGAGTATTAATTAAGCCGGGCATAACCACATCAGTAGGTAATTCCAAAATGCGTTCAGGCTCAAAACCGGCCGGCGCAGAGCCCAGCACTCCTACTGAAACAATTTTGTCATCCTCAATACAAATTTCCCCCTGAGGAAAAAATGCATCTGCTCCAGTCATGGGTAAAACCATAGCACGAATTAAAATCTTAGACATAGTCTTCTGTCTCCTTACAGCCGTCATCAAGATTAAGATTCACGGCTCAGACTAAGGGATTACTCCCTCTAAATTCAAGATCGAACCATCAATTTAAGGAGATTAACTGAATAAGGCGCGGACACTATCCCCTTTTCAGTTATTATTCCGGTAATATATTTAGCTGGAGTAACGTCAAACGCCGGGTTAAATACATTAACCTCGTCTGGTGCAATTGCTACCCCAAAGCATTCTCTGATTTCCTTAGCAGGCCGTTCTTCGATCGGAATTTCTTGGCCACTCGCTACTTTTAAATCAATAGTAGAGGTTGGTGCCGCTACATAAAACGGAATGCCGTGAGCGTGCGCCAATACAGCTACAGAATAAGTTCCGATCTTGTTAGCTGTATCCCCGTTAGCTGCAATTCGGTCCGCTCCTACAATCACAAGGTCAACCTTTCCTTGTTGCATTAAATACCCAGCCATATTGTCCGTTATAAGGGTCACTGGAATCTTGTCTCGCAGAAGTTCCAACGCCGTTAGACGTGCCCCCTGTAATAGTGGACGCGTTTCATCCGCATAAACATGAATCATTTTACCAGCCGTATGAGCAGTTCGTATAACCCCTAGGGCAGTTCCATATTCCACAGTAGCTAAGGCCCCTGCATTACAATGAGTTAGAATATTAGCTTTGTCCGGGACAATCTCATTTCCATGTTCCCCAATAAGACGGTTCATGCGGCGATCATCTTCGGCAATCCGACCCGCTTCTTCAATCAAGACCCGGCGTACATCCTCTAAATCATCCATATCCCAACATTCACGCAATCGATCTTCCATTCTTCGCAAGGCCCAAAATAAATTGACTGCCGTGGGACGAGTCTCTGCGAGCCTGGCTTGGACCCGTTCCATAAAGTTGGGTAAGCCGTCTCTATCTCCTTCGTACTCTAACGCTCCTAGCACAAATCCATAAGCAACAGCAGCTCCAATAGCCGGTGCACCACGCACTTCCATATTTTCAATAGCTTCTGCGACACCCTCATAAGACACTGCATCCCGATAGACAATTTCTACTGGAAGCTTGCTCTGATCTAATATACGCAAGGCATTCCCTAGCCATTCAATCGATTTCAACGTCCCACCACCTCTCTAAAATTTACCGACTTCGGCATTTGCCAAGGCACATAGACATTTCTGACTAGGAGTCAATAACTCAAAGGTTGTTTGAATGAGTTGTGCAACGTTTATCTCCAATTCCTTAATGCTCTTCATAACTTCCGCATGGCTTAACGGATGATCAGCAATCCCCGCTGCTTCATTCGTAACCATCCCGATGGAGGCGTAACACATCCCCAGTTCTCGAGCCAACACGACTTCAGGAACACTTGTCATTCCGACAAGGTCAGCCCCAAGGAGCTGAAACATCCGAATCTCTGCAGGAGTTTCAAAACGAGGACCTTCAGTACAAACATAACATGCCCCGTTCTTAACCACAAGTCCCAGATGCTTTGAGGCATCTACAATCAATTGTCGCATTTCGGAACAATAAGGCTCAGTCATGTCCACATGGAGTACCCCTTGTTGCCCTCCCTCATAGAATGTCTGTGGACGACTTTTAGTGAAATCCAGAAACTGATCAAGCAACACTAACTCGCCTAAGTGGTAATTCGGGGATAGAGAGCCTACAGCCGCTGTAGCAATGACCTTTCGCACCCCCAGTTCGCGCAACGCCCAAATATTTCCTCGGTAATTCACAAGATGAGGAGGAGTAACATGGTCTCGACCATGTCGGCTCATAAAAACCAGATCATGCTTACCTAATTTGCCAATAACAGGTTCAACTGTTCCGTAAGGAGTTTCCACAGAGATAACGCGCTGTTCAGTCGGCTCAAAATATTCAAGCCCTGTTCCCCCGATAAGTGCAAAGTCTATCAGAGCCTACTCCCCCTCATCAAGTTTTTTAAGAAAACTTGGCTGGCGCCCAAAGACAATGTCTTCGCACGTGTTAGCTTTCTTGCAGCCAGAGGCCAGGCGTTCAGGTTTCGTTGCACTGATGCGCTGGCCATGGATGACCAAGTGTCCCTGTAGCCATAGATGGCGAGAAGGGACCTTCCAGAAAGTATACAACGAAAGTTATACTTTCTGACTAGTACCAAAAAGTGCAGACGCAAAATCCTCAGGAACAAACGGACGCAGGTCTTCCATTCCTTCACCTATTCCAATCCATTTCACCGGAATATGGGTCTCCCCTTGAATTCCCAGAACAACCCCCCCTTTCGCTGTTCCATCCAACTTCGTCAAAACAATTCCTGTAACTCCCGCAACTTCCTGAAACAACTTTGCTTGTTGCAAAGCATTTTGTCCAGTCGTCGCATCGAGCACCAGCAAAACCTCATGTGGTGCCCCAGGGATTTCTCGATCCATCACCCGTTTAACCTTCCGCAATTCTTCCATTAGATTCACTTTATTATGGAGTCGACCAGCAGTATCCACAATCACAACATCAACATTGCGCGACTTAGCAGCTTGCACCGCATCATAGGCAACCGCTGCCGGGTCAGCCCCTTCTCGTTGCTTGATCACCTCTACACCGGATCGCTCTCCCCAAACTTCCAGTTGGTCTATGGCAGCAGCCCGAAAAGTATCCCCTGCCGCCATTATAACCCTTTTTCCATCCCTTTTTAACCAATTGGCAAGCTTTCCAATCGTCGTAGTTTTACCAACTCCGTTGACCCCAACTACAAGAATAATAGTTGGACCCTGCTTGGCAAAAGTAAGGCTTGATTCTTCCCCCAACAACTCTGCAATCAATTCTTGAAGAACCGCTGTAAGCTCATTCGGATCTGAAAGTTTACGCTGTTTAACTTCCTTACGCAACCGTTCAACCAATTCGAAAGAAGTGTTAACACCTACATCTGACCGGATTAACACCTCTTCCAATTCTTCATATAACTCTTCATCAATTTTCTTCCGACCCGTGAAAACTTCTTCTACTTTTTCCACAAAATTTTGTCGGGTTTTGGTAAGACCTTCTTTAAGCTTTGAAAAAAAACCTGCCATGGTTTAACATCCTCCCTAATCGTGGGTCGTAGTTCATGGATCGATATACATGCAACTGATCGCCCTCGTCTTTTTCGATGCACGAGAACCGATCCCACTCAACAGTCCCCATCTCATCCTGAGGAAGGCGCACATGAAATGTGCCTTCTCCCTAGCAACGTCCCCCTCGTACCAAGACCCAGGGCGCAGTGTCACACAAGCGCGACGTCTCTACGTAAGCAGAATAGCAAACTTCCGTTCAAGTGACCCCATATACGGGGCAGTGTACAGGGTCCCTTCTCGCCGTCCATGGCTACTGGGACACTAGACCATCCATGGCCGTCGGATGTACACTGCCGTCAGTGAGCCAAGGTCACCTCCCGCCGTCCTTGGCTCCGGTGACACTTGGCCATCCATGGCCTGCGGACGGCTCATCTGAGGAACCCCGCTCCCCAAAGCCAAGAGCTTGAAGGGTTAGTTTGCTCTGCGTCGTATGACCGAGGGCTGTGCGACACAAGTCCGGCTAAGGCACGGCATCTAAGCAATCCCAACCGTCTCCTGCCGCCCATCCAGCTTAACAGAAAGCAACTTGGAAACCCCAGACTCCTCCATTGTTATCCCATACAAAACATCAGCTGATTCCATCGTTCCTTTACGGTGAGACACCACAATAAACTGAGTCGAACCCGATAATCGGTGAATATATTGGGCAAATCGCTGAACATTTGCATCGTCAAGTGAAGCTTCAATCTCATCCAAGATACAAAAAGGACTTGGCTTAACTCTTAAGAGAGCAAACAAAATGGCAATTGCAGTTAATGCCCGTTCTCCGCCCGATAGAAGGGACAGGAGCTGTGGTCTTTTACCTGGAGGTTGAGCTATAATCTCAACGCCCGTTTCCAGTATAAGTTCCGGATCGACTAATTGAAGCTCAGCATGTCCGCCATCAAAAAGTTCTTTGAACACTTCTTGGAAAGCCTTATTCACAGCATTAAAACTTTCAATAAATCGTTCACTCATCGTCTTATCAAGTTCCGATATCAATTGACGCAAAGTCTGGTTAGCTTCCACCAAATCATTTTGCTGGGCTAGCATAAATTCTCGTCGTTTAAGGATTTTAGGATATTCTTCAATAGCTGCTTGGTTAATAGGCCCTAATTCCTCAATTTGCCGTTTAATATCTTGAACTCTTTTCCACAGAACGGCCCTTTCTTCCTCGGTCTGATAAAGCATCCCCTCTTCCCAAGTCAGGGAGAATTCTTCAGCTAACCGATTTAACCCAGCCTCGCATTCCGTTTCCCAACGAACAACACGTATTTCATGAGCGTGAAGACGCTGTTCAAATGTATGCGCCCCCTGGCGCAAGGTATTTATCTCCTGCTCGAATTCAACGACTCGGCCAGATAACCCTTCTCGAGACTGTCTGGATTGCATCAGGTCATACTGCTGCCCTTCTTGGACTTTGGCATGGTCCACAAGCTGTCGGCTCAACGACTCTAATTCCTCTTCAACGTTCCGACGGTTTTGCTCAATACTAACCTTCTTCCGCTTCTTCTCAGTAAGATTTAATTCGCTTTCACGAATCCCTTTACGCTCTTGCACTAGTTGGTCCATGCATTGAGTTAATTCTTGCTCCCACTTAGCAAGTTGGATCTTATCCTGGGTTAGTTTTTCTACGTAGCTTTCTATCTCTTCAGCCACAGTTTTAGCTTCAGACTCTCTAAGATTAAACTCCTCACGCAAATGAACCGAGGTCTTTTCCGCGGCTTCCATACGTTCCGTTAAACTAGCTAAGCGGATAAGAAGTTCGTTCTTTTGCTCTGCAGTTTCCCCATGCCGCAAACTTAAACCCAATAAATCTCCTGCCAACCTTCGAATCTGACTTAGCACATTTTCATGCAACGCCCTAAGCTTAACCTGCAGTTCTCGCTCATTGCGCAGTTTCAAGCCTGTTATCTCAATGTTTTCTTGAAGTTCCCTTTGTCGTTTATCATTTGCTAAGCATTCCTGTTCCTTTTGGGCTAAGTCTTTTTCCAATTTTGCTAAGCCGACACGAAGAGTCTCGATTTCACGAGACCTTGCGAGTAGATTTCCACCTTTACGCTGAATACTTCCGCCACTAATAGAGCCACCCGGATAAACTTGGTCTCCCTCCAAAGTCACAATCCGCAACTTATATCCAGACGCTCTCGCAATCCGAGTTGCCGCCTCCATATCGGTAACAACCACAATACGGCCCAGAAGGAACTCCATCGCGGGTCGATATGACTTAGTATAGGTAACCAGGTCTACGGCAAGTCCGATATATCCGCTGTCCCTCTCCACCGCTTGGTTCACAGACATCCGGTATCCTTGAATAACATCGAGAGGAAGGAAGGTTACCCGTCCTAATTGATGCATCTTCAAATAAGCAATGGCCTTTTTGGCCGACTGTTCATCCTCAGCAATCACATTCTGCATCCCTGCTCCTAATGCGGTTTCCACAGCGAGCTCATATTTTTCTTCCACCGTGATCAAATCAACGACCGTTCCACAGAGGCCTAGACAATCTTTAACTCCTTTTTTCTTGGCTAGCATTACCTCTCGAACTCCACGTTGATAGCCTTCTAAGGAATCTTCTAAAGATTGCAACGCATGCAAGCGTGCTCTAGATTGATCTGTAAGCGTCTTTTGTTTCTGGAGTGCCAATCCTTTTTCTTGACGTAGGGCTTTGAGCTTATCTAACTCCAACTTTAGCTTCGACTCTTCTTTTTCAGTAACTTGAGCTTGTCCCACTAGCTGAAGTAATTCATTTTCCTGGCTATTTCCAGTTTCAACCAAGGACTTATGTTCTTTATCTTTTATCTCTTGCTCTTGTTCTATTTGAAGAACTTGCTGTTCAAGCGAGGCAAGAGTATGACGCGTACCTGTCAATTCATTCGACCAATTGGCTTGCTCTGTCAGTGCTTGGAAAAGGTCGGTTTTTAACCGCTCAATATCCTTCGCTAATGTATTCTCTCTTATCTCAGCCAGCCTCTGTTCTTGGGCATTTACTTTCATCTGAGATTCTTCAACAGTATGCTTTAAAACCGCTTGTTTTGCGACAAGAGTTTTGATCCTCTCCTGCAAATGGCTGATTTTCCCCTCATCCCCGAGGATCTCTTGGGTTAAACTTGCTGTTTGCTCGTCAAAATAATTAAAGCGCTCTTGACGAAGATTTTGGTCGTGTTTCAAGGAATTCAAAGCCTGTTCGGCTTGGAAAACCCTTTCTTGTTTCTGCTGTATCTCATCATCTATTTGTTGCAGTTCATCCTTTAGCTTTAGATTCTGAGTTTCCTTAAGCCCTAAGCTAGCTTGAGTTTCCATGACACTTGCTTGCAGAATTTCTAAATCCTGCGCAGCTTTTGACAACTTTTGCTTAACCTCTGAGATGTCTAGCACAACCGCCTGAATTTCTATGCGCTTTTGCTCATTCGAAAGAGCAAGGCTCTGTTCGGCCACTTGGGCTTGGGCAGCCAGAGGAGTCAGTTGCCCCTCAATTTCTTGTATAATATCGTCAATGCGTTGGAGATTCAGCGTCGTAGCATCCAAGCGCTTTAAAGCCTCGCGCTTTCTGGAGCGATACTTCGTAATCCCCGCTGCCTCTTCGATTAGTGATCGGCGTTCTTCTGATTTCAGGGTTAAAATTTCCTCAACCCGCCCCTGCCCAATGATCGAAAATCCTTCTTTACCGGCTCCCGTATCCATAAATAATTCTTGAATATCTCTTAGTCGGCAAGCTGCTTTATTGATGAGATATTGTCCATCCCCATCACGATAGACTCTTCGGGTAATGGTGACTTCCCGAAAGTCCAACGGAAATATTCCGGTGGTATTATCAAAAATTAGGGAAACTTCAGCCATTCCAACAGGGCGACGCTGCGTACTTCCAGAAAAAATAATGTCCTCCATTTTGGACCCTCGCAAGCTTTTGGCGCTTTGTTCTCCCAAAACCCAACGAACCGCATCAGCGACATTACTTTTTCCACTCCCATTTGGGCCTACAATGACGCTTAATCCCTGACCTAGCTCTAACTTAACAGAATCAGCGAACGACTTAAATCCCTGAATATGAATCCCCTTCAAGAAAACCGGGAAATCCTCAGGTTTTGTCATCGTTCTCACTCCCCCAACGATCTAGGACTTGTTTGGCAGCATGTTGTTCAGCTTCTTTTTTTGTCCTGCCCATTCCTTTCCCCTTCAGGTCCCCTTCGATAAAGACTCCGGCAGTAAAGCATTTATTGTGATCAGGGCCTTCTTCCAAAAGGATCTGATAGCTTACCTCTTTTTCTTCCCGTTGTGCTTTTTCCTGTAACACCGTTTTGTAATCCCCATAATTTCCTTTAGCCACTTCATCAATCGAAGGCTTAAGCAATTCTAAAATTACTCTTCTGGCTTCTTGAAATCCATATTGCAGATAAATCGCTCCGATAACCGCTTCCCAAGCATCTGCCAAAATAGAGGGCCTCTCGCGACCTCCTGAGACCAGCTCACCCTTACCTAATAACAATTCTTGCCCTAGCTCAATCTCATGGGCCTTACGGGCTAATGTTGTCTCATTGACAACAGCCGCGCGCATCTTAGTAAGTTCTCCTTCTGGTCGGTCCGGGTAACTTAAGTAGAGGTATTCTGCAACGACAAAATCTAAAATCGCATCTCCCAAAAACTCGAGCCTTTGATTATTTTCTTTGCCAAACTGTGGATTTTCAAAGACATATGAGGGATGGGTTAACGCTGTTGTAAACAGCCGATTCGGCGGAATCCCCAATTCCAATCGTTTAGCCAGCTTAACTCCAGGTTCAAGTTTTAGAGAAGTCAAGGCGTACTTTTTTCGCCCTGACCTCCCTCCTGTTTTCTTGGAGTTCTCAGTAATGTTAGACTTTTTTTCGACCATAGCTTAGATCTCCTTGTCTTTAGGCAATTTCTTCAAGACAATAGTGGCATTATGACCACCAAAACCTAACGAATTGGACATCGCTACATTTACGTCTTGCTTGCGAGAGGTATTTGGCACATAGTCCAGATCGCATTCTGAGTCTGGCTCTCCATAGTTGATAGTGGGCGGAATGACTCCCCGTTCTATGGCCAGCGCACAAATAACTGCCTCGATCGCTCCGGCAGCTCCCATTAAGTGACCGGTCATAGATTTGGTCGAACTGACAGCTAACTTTGGCGCGTAATCTCCAAAGAGACTTTTAATGGCAACGGTTTCTGTCACATCATTAGGCCCGGTGCCTGTTCCGTGCGCATTGATATAATTAACCTCTTCAGTACTTGCCCCTGCATCCTTTAAGGCAAGACGCATCGAACGAATAGCTCCTGCACCGCCAGGGACGGGAGTCGTAATATGGTAAGCATCCGAAGTGCTCCCATAGCCGGCTAATTCGGAGTATATGTGTGCACCGCGGGCCTTGGCATGTTCTGATGACTCCAGCACCAATACCCCTGCACCTTCTCCCATGACAAATCCGCTCCGACGTTTATCGAAAGGACGGCAGGCTTGCTCAAACAGCTCATTTTCGGTTGACATTGCCTTCATTGAGCAAAAACCGGCAAACGCCAGCTTAGTGATAGGGGCCTCGGTCCCTCCACAGAGTACGACATCAGCTTCTCCGCGTTGAATCAATCTTAGAGCTTCTCCAATGGCATTAGTTGCTGAAGCACAGGCAGTAACAATCGTCATACTGGAACCTTGCAAACCAAACTCAATGGATATATGCCCTGCCGCCATGTTACTAATCAGCATCGGAACAAAGAATGGGCTTACCCGACTGCTCCCTTTGCTCATCAGCACCTCTTTTTGATCCTCAAACGATGTCACACCGCCAATTCCACACCCCATAACAGTTCCAATTCGTTCTTTGTCCTCGTTCTCTAAATCCAGCTTAGCATCTTGAACCGCCATTTTAGCTGCTGCGATAGCAAATTGGGCAAAGCGATCCATGTGGCGACTCTCTTTTTTGCTAACCCAATCCGTTGGTTCGAAGTCTTTAACCTCTGCAGCAACCTTCGTAGGCAAATCTGTCGTATCAAAACGTGTCAACTGACCAATTCCGGACTTTCCCTCCATTAGGTTATTCCAGAATTCATCCAGACTGTTTCCCAAGGGAGAGATTACGCCCATCCCCGTAATAACTGCACGATGCACACCTATTCCTCCTTAACGCTGAGTATTTCTTTTTTTATATCTTCAAAAATCTCATGAACTGACAAGACTTCATTAATCTTATGAACTTTAGCCCCTGAAAAGATAAGGCCCTCCCGTACATCTCCCTCTTGAGCCTTTATTAATCGACTCATAATACAAAAGTTACCTTCACAGCTTTTGAGACAACCCTTACATTCGGTCGGAGTAACGTCAACATCTTCATCAAGCGCCAAGGTAAACGGGTTTCTGATTCCCCGCCCTGGCAGCCCAACTGGGCTATGAATAAACACGATATCCTCTTCTTTAGCCTTTAACATCGCCGTTTTCCAAGCAACCGCCGCGCCACTCTCTTCACTGAGTGCAAACCGTGTTCCCATTTGCACCCCAGCTGCGCCTGACTTTAACATCTCTGCTACGCCTTTTCCATCAACAACGCCACCTGCGCCAATAACTGGAATACTGACTGCTTCAATGACTTCGGGAAGAATTTCATGTATGGAACGATCCGTCCCTAAATGTCCTCCGGCCTCCACTCCTTCAACGATCACAGCAGCTGCCCCCAGTTTCTGTGATAACTTAGCAAGTTTTGCGGAGGACACAATTGGTACAACTGGAATACCTTTTTCTTTGCCCCAAGTAAACATGTCCCGTGAAAAACCTGCACCCGATACTAAAAGATCAATTTTTTCTTCAAAAGCAGCTTGGACTAATTGGGCAAATTCACGGACAGCAAACATAATGTTCACTCCGATAATTCCTTTAGTCCGTTTCCTTGCTTCACGAATTTCCGCTTTAAGCTCCTCTACAGACAGACCGCTGCCTGCAATAATTCCGATTCCGCCCTCTTCCGCCACCGCTGCAGCGAGAGGTGCCATAGATATTCTTACGGCCATTCCTCCTTGAATAACAGGAATCCTAGCCACTAAATTGCCAATACAAAGGTCGGGTATTTTCACAATCTTTCCCCCTATTCAGAGTTCTGCCCCTTTTCAATTCTTACGAGTAACGAAGTTTCTACGCATCTATTTGAACACCCTTTATCGTGGTTAAACCAATTTTCTTGGCTAAATTTCCATGATAAAGGAGAAAGAAAATCTCTTAAAAGAAAGTCCCGCATTGAATACGGGACCTTTTTGTGTTTATTTGTTTTCCGTGATGTAGTTTACTGCATCTCCAACCGTTCGAATTTTTTCGGCTTCCTCATCCGGAATATCCAAGTCGAATGCCTCTTCTAGAGCCATAATCAATTCAACGATGTCTAAAGAATCTGCATTTAGCTCTTCAAAGGAGGTCTCCTGGGTAATAGTGCCTTCATCTACCCCAAGTTGCTCGACGACGATGGCTTTCACTTTATCGAAAACTCCCATGCTGCTTCTTCACCTCCTCTCAAAAAATTAATTATTAAGAACCTTTACATTTCCATACCCCCATCAACACTCAAGGTCTGTCCAGTCATATAGGAGGCCTCTGGGGACACAAGGAACCGCACTACGCAGGCGACATCTTCAGGGCGCCCTATACGACCGAGTGGAATTCCTCGTAAAATGTCAGTTTGCATTCCATCTGGTAATGTCCCCGTCATATCCGTTAAAATATACCCCGGTGCAACCGCATTAACTCGAATTCCACGAGAGGCAAATTCCTTAGCAACAGACTTCGTAAAACCGATAATTCCGGCTTTAGCCGCCGCATAATTGGCTTGCCCTGCATTTCCCGAAAGACCTACTACCGAAGAAATATTAACAATAACCCCTGACCGTTGCTTAAGCATTCCTTTGCTTACCGCCTTGGTACAGAGAAAAACTCCTTTTAGATTGGTCGCCATAACTACATCCCAATCTGCTTCTTTCATGCGAAGGAGGAGTGTATCACGGGTAATCCCAGCATTGTTAACAAGAATATCAATCTTACCGAATTGCTCTAAGGTTGTTCCTATCAAGCGGTCTACATCAGCCTGTTGGCTCACATCCGCCTGTACAGCCACAGCTTCTCCGCCAGCAGCACGGATCAACTCGACAGTTTCCTCGGCTTTATCAGAACGGCCAGCATAATTGACAACCACTTTTACACCCGCAGTTGCCAGTTCCAAGGCGATGGCCCGCCCAATTCCTCGTCCGCTCCCAGTGACAATGGCCACGCTGTCTTTCAGCATCATTTTAACGACTCTCCTTCAAATATGCAAGTGACATTTCCAGGGACGCCTTATCTTCTACGCGGAGGAGATGGGTATCAGGGGCAATCTTCTTAACTAAACCGGTTAAGACTTTCCCTGGCCCGCACTCTATGAAGGTATCGACTCCCAGTTCAAGAAGATGGCGGACAGATTGTTCCCATAAAACAGCACCACTGACCTGCTCGACTAGTGTTTTAACCGTTCGTTCCAGAGAGATAACCTCTTGACCATCAACATTCGCAATGACAGGACAACGTGGGGTTTGCCAAGCTGATCCCTCTAAAACCAAGCGCAGTTCTTCTCCCATTTTCTCCATCAGACGAGAGTGAAACGGCCCACTCACGTTGAGAGGTATAGCACGTTTGGCCCCTAAATTTTTCGCCACCTCTATGGCGTAAGCTACTGCAGCTTTCTCTCCAGAAATAACCACTTGTCCTGGACAGTTATAGTTGGCAGGGGCTACTACCCCCTGCTCAGATGCCTTAAGACAGGCTTCCTCTACTTTATCAGTTGACAGTCCCAGGATAGCAGCCATCCCTCCCTCACCGTTCGGAACCGCTCCTTGCATAAGCTCACCCCGTGATCTTACCACGCGTAAAGCCTCTGCAAAATCCAGACTGCCAGCAGCGACATGCGCTGAGTACTCACCCAGGCTGTGTCCAGCAACATAGTCTGCTTCAATTCCTGCATCTCGAAGTTGCTGCCAAGCCACCACGCTTACGAGCAATATTGCCGGTTGGGTATTTACCGTCTTTTGAAGTTCCTCTTCCGGACCCGCTTCTATCATCGAGATGAATTTACTACCTAAAATTTCACGCGCTGTCTCCAGAGCCTTCTCTCCACTTGGAGTCTGGAAAAGTTCTCTACCCATTCCGACATATTGAGATCCTTGTCCAGGAAAGACAAAGGCAAGTTTACTCAAATTAGGCCCTCCTATCTCCGAACCGTGCAGAGAGACGCTTGTATTCCTGTTCTGCAGATTGCATAATGTCCTGAATAATCTGGGCTGCAGGTTCAATGCATCTTACCGCTCCAGCAACTTGACCTGCCATGATCGAACCATTTTCTATATCTCCATCCACCATAGCTAAACGCAATTTCCCAATGCCCAGTTTCTCAAGCTCGGCTGCCAACATTCCTTCCCGTTCATGTTGATCCATTTCGCGCGTAAAGCGATTATCTAAACAACGAACAGGATGACCCGTTGAACGCCCGGTTATAACCGTAGAGCGATCTTTAGCTTTAAGAATTCTGTCTTTAATGAGTTGAGAAATCGTACACTCTTCTGCGCACATAAAGCGCGTTCCCATTTGTACCCCTTCTGCTCCAAGGGCTAAAGCTGCCACCAAACCTCGGCCATCCACGATCCCTCCGGCAGCTATAACTGGAATTCTTACAGCATCGACTACTTGAGGAACCAGCGGCAGGGTTCCAATCTCACCGATATGTCCGCCCGACTCCATTCCTTCTGCAATGAGTGCGTCAACCCCAGCCTTTTCCAGACGCCTCGCCAAAGCGACCGAAGCCACCACTGGAATCACCTTTGTCCCAACTTCTTTAAGTTTTGGTACATATTTCCCAGGGTTCCCAGCTCCTGTAGTGATCACAGGCACACGCTCTTCCAAAATAACCTGCATTACTTCATCCACAAATGGGGACATGAGCATGACGTTAACTCCATATGGTTTATTCGTAATCGCTTTCACTTTGCGGATTTCTTCACGCAACCAGTCTGCAGGCGCCTGTCCCGAACCAATAATGCCTAAACCGCCACTCTCCGAGACCGCTGCAACCAATTCTCCCGTCGAAACCCAAGCCATTCCCCCTTGGAAGATAGGGTAATCGATTCCGATTAGTTCACATATTCGTGTTTTTATCATACTTCTAAGCCTACTTTCGTCCATTTCAAAACACACGCGCCCCAAGTGAGTCCCGTGCCGAAACCTGCCATCACGATAATATCCCCCTCTGCAATACGTCCCGATTTGAACGTTTCATCTAAAGCGACTGGAATAGACGCGGCTGACATATTGCCATACTTATCTAAATTTACAACCACTTTATCCGGAGAAATACCAAGTCGTCTAACAGCCGCATCTACAATTCTAATATTGGCTTGGTGTGGAATAAGAAGATCCACATCCTCAATTTTTAAATCAGCATTCTTCAGAACCTTAACTGAAACTTCGCCCATAACTCGGACGGCGAATTTATAGACTTCCTTGCCCTCCATCTGAAGAGTGTGCAGATTTTTCTCGACAGTTTCAAGACTTGCAGGATACATAGAGCCCCCAGCCGGTTGACTTAGCAAAGCACCACCCGAACCATCAGAGCCTAATTCGAAACCTAAAAAGCCAAAACCCTCTTTTACAGGTTGCAAAACCGCGGCTCCTGCACCATCTCCAAAAAGGATACAAGTCGAACGATCTTTCCAGTTGAGCACCTTGCTTAAGGTTTCCCCGCCAATGACGAGCACTGTTTTATACATCCCTGTAGCAATAAACTGGCTGCCTGTCACCACTCCATAGATAAATCCACTGCATCCCGCTTCCAGATCAAAGCCTGCCGCATTTCTGGCTCCTAAACGGTCTGCTACAAGGCAAGCAGTGGCTGGAAATGCATAATCCGGGGTTATCGTAGCTACGATAATCAGATCGACCTCCTCAGGGGCGATTTGGGCATCTTCTAAGGCCTTCAACCCTGCTTGATAACACAATTCAGAAACAGGCATGTCCTTCGGGGCAATATGGCGTTGCTTGATCCCTGTACGTGAAATAATCCATTCGTCATTGGTGTCCAAAAACTGTTCAAAATCTTTATTGGTTACAATGTTTTCAGGAACATATGATCCTATCCCCACAATTCCCACACTACGCATCAATCGCAGTCCTCTTTTCTCATTCACTAGTCAGCCCAAACCTACTTAGGGAGATCTTCTCGAATTTGTTCAATCAAGTTCACTTGCACACACTCTCGAGCTACCCGAATAGCATTAAATATTGCTTTGGCTTTTGAACTCCCGTGGCAAATAATGCTGATTCCATTGACCCCAAGCAGTGGCGCTCCACCATACTCCGCATAGTCCATCATCCGGGCAATCTCTTTTAACCCCGGCTTCACAGCCAGTGCACCTAGTTTACGAACCATGTTTGAAGTAATCTTCTCCTTAATCTGCTGAAACAATACTCCAGCTAGCCCTTCTGCTGTTTTTAAGAGGATATTGCCTGCAAACCCTTCACAAACAACCACATCCGCTCGTCCATAGGGAACATCCCGCCCCTCTACGTTGCCGATAAAATTTACAGGGCTGGCTTTTAACAGGGGATAAGCCTTTTGGGTCAGCTCATTTCCCTTTCCTTCTTCGCTTCCTACGTTAAGCAGACCGACGCGGGGATTCTGAATTCCTAAGATTTTCGTCGCATAAACACTGCCCATCATCCCGTATTGGCAAAGTTGTTCAGGCGTTGCATCCATGTTTGCCCCTACATCGAGAATAAGTTTCCCACCTTCTGGAGTCGGCAGAATAGTAACAATGGCCGGACGTTCAATCCCCTTGATACGTCCCAAGCCTAAAAGTGCAGCAGCCATTTGAGCTCCAGTGCTTCCGGCACTGACTACTGCATCAGCTTCACCTTGTTTAACCAATCGAGTAGCAACGACAATAGAGGAATCTTTTTTCTTACGCACCGCATTAGCCGGATGCTCATCCATCTCTATAACTTCTGAAGCTTCATAAATTGATACATTTCCAGGCAAAGTACCTCCTGACAAAAAAGTTTGAATCCGCTCCTTTTGCCCTACCAATATAAGCTGAACATCCGGGCTTGATTTTGCGGCCATCATTGTCCCTTTAATGATCTCCTCCGGAGCATAGTCCCCGCCCATTGCATCCACAGCAATTCTCATTTATTCCACCTCCTTTTCCCATGCATCTGTGGAATCCTCTATCGCAAATAGAATCCAGTTTCCCTTAAGCACTTCCTCTGAACCAACACTGACTAATATTTGAACCCAGTATTTATTCTGTTTACGTTTGAGAACAATTCCTTTTGCGATAACAACTTCGCCCAACTGAACAGGCCTTATAAATTTTAATTCGACACTTCCAGTCAAAGCTACTTTAGCATCGACTAGAGCAATGGCGAGGGAATTTGCTTGAGCAAATAAATAATGACCGCGAGCTACTCTTGCTTTTGTCAAAACCATACTCTCATCAATCATCAGCTTTGAACAAGCTCTCTCTCCAATTACAAGTTCGAGTAATTCTCCGATTAGCTCCTGATCATCTAAAGACTTTAAGGTCGAATACGCCTCTTGAGCCACAGCGCGGGTTCGTTCTCGGAGTTCTGGAATCCCCAATTCTCCGCGATCTAAACGAATAGTAGAGACACTCACCTTAAACCGCTCAGAAAGCTCCTCGTCCGTAGAAAATGGGTTTTTTAAAAGCGCTTCACCTAAGAGTTTGCGGCGTTCTTCTTTACTGTATCGAGCCATCTAAATCACCATTTCTCATCTTGCATTTTTCTAAGTATTGAGTGCAATGCGCAAACCATTATAATTAACCTTCAAAATGAGTTTCGAAGCCCCAGGTTCATACTTCGTTCATCGTACTTCGAACCCCGATTTAGTACCTGGTCACAATTATAAACTATCTTATCACGCTTATCAAGAAATAACCCTGTCGAATTACTTCCTGCCCTTCGACATAACTAAACAAACAAAAAACAAAGAGCCCCTCAATATGAAGAGCTCTTTGTTCTTTTCCGTGCCAAACCTTAAGATTCAATAGCAATAACTGCCTTGGAATTATAAAACCCACAGCTAGGGCAAATATAATGCGGCATTTTTGGTTTATGGCATTGGGGGCATTCGATGTGGTTTGGTGCAGTTAGTTTCCACATAGCCCGACGTTTACGAACCCTTGACTTTGACTGTCGATGTTGCGGAACACCCATAATTACACCCCCTTTATTTTTTCTGAACTTAATCAGTCATTGGATTGCCACTTGGCCAGTGCTGCTAACCGGGGGTCAACTGTACCTTCCCCGCAATTACATGGGGTTAGATTTCTATTTACACCACAGTTTGGGCATAGCCCATGACACTCTGCTGAACAAACAAACTTCATCGGTAAAGCTAACACAATTTGCTCAAAAATACGATCCTTTATATCGATCTCATCTTTGTCCAAAAGGAGCGCTGTCTCAAGGAGATCTTCAGTAGCTAAAGTTCGAAACGCCCACTCATCTTCGTAATGAAGATCTAATGGATAAACGAACGACTCTAAACAGCGTCCACACGTTGCCTTGAGTTCTGTGTGAATAGTTCCTTTTACCAGCATAGCTCTACTGGTGTTGTTCACCTGAAGTTGCACATGTACCGGCGCTTGAAATGAGAGGGCTTCTATTCCCAAATCGAAGGCAGAAAAATCCTCCACTAAATCATAATGGACACTTTCTCCACCGCTGTGACGAACCTGGGCTACATTCACTTTCATAATACCACCCCAATACACATTCATTATTATAGTTGGCACAATTTTCTTTGTCAAGGAAAACTCTTTACACAAGTGTAATTGCTTTGGATTTATTGAATTAAGTCATGAGTCTCCAGAGCAATCATCAATTCTTCGTTAGTCGGAATTACCAAGACACGGCAACGGGCGTTCGGTTTGGAAACATCTACTTCTTCACTTCTGACCTTATTTTTCTCTGAATCAAGGTCTACTCCTATATAATCCAGGTTCTTACAGATAGCTTCTCGCATGGCCGAAGAGTTTTCTCCGACTCCTGCCGTAAATATAATCCCATCAACCCCACCTAATACGGCGGCATAAGAACCAATGAATTGCCGGACATCGTGTTCGAAAATATCTAAGGCAAGCCGTGCGCGGACATTACCTTGTCCCGCTGCCACTTCGATGTCTCTGAAATCACTGCTTATTCCTGAGACCCCTAAGGCACCGCATTTTGTATTTAGAAAGTCATTCATTTGATCTACGGTATAATTCTCTCTGCACATGATATAGGTAACAATCGCCGGATCCAAAGCACCTGAGCGCGTTCCCATCATAAGCCCGTCCAAAGGAGTAAAGCCCATAGACGTTTCAATCGATTTTCCGCCCCGTATGGCACATATGGAGGCGCCATTCCCTAAGTGACAGCTAATCAGCTTCAGATCGCTGAGCGGTTTCCGCAGAAGGACCGCTGCACGTTGACTGACGTACTTATGAGATGTACCGTGGAAGCCATATTTTCGAATCCCATACTTTTTATAATACTCATAAGGCAATCCGTATATATAACTTTTAGGCAACATGGTTTGATGAAAAGCTGTGTCAAAGACTGCCACTTGAGGAACTCCCGGCATCATCTTTTGACAAGCCATAATCCCCGCTATATTGGGTGGATTGTGAAGGGGTGCAAGCTCAACACATTCTTTAAGGGCTTTCATAACATCATCATCAATAAGCACGGATTTAGAAAATTTTTCCCCCCCGTGAACTACGCGATGACCTACCCCGCAGATGTCCTTTAAGTCTTTTAAAGCACCATATTGTGGAGAAACTAATGCCTCCAACACGAGTTTAATAGCTACGGTATGATTTCCAATCTCAGCTTGAATTACCTCTTTTTCTCCAGATCCTGTTCGATGGGTAAGTACTGACCCAGGAAGACCTATCCGTTCAACCAAACCTTTCCCAATAGCATTCTTCGTGGCCATGTCAATTACCTGATATTTTAGCGAAGAGCTTCCACAATTAATTACTAGAATCTTCATTTTTTATACCCCTTTGTAATTTTCCGAGCTCAAGAAGTTTTACAAGTATTAGTAAACTATAGTCTTCCCCGAAAAACGTATTTTCCACTTACTTAATGGCTCCATTTCTTTCCACAAAAGTTGTTTCATTGTTTCATAAAAGAGTGTAGCACAAAATCCAAGCTTTTTTAACCCCTCACGCCATTATTCTCTTAATCTCAGAACATTTCGTCAACGCTATGTTCCGTCCAAGCCGAATCCCTTCTTCAGCCCGGTCAAACTGAAAACTTCCAATATGTCCGATATCAGGTTGCAACAATAAATCTGCACCATGACATTGCGTACGAAATACCTCATCTTCCAAAATCTCGATGGATTGCAACAAGATATCCATTGCGCTGGTCAGTTTATTGGCCAATCCCTTTTTTACATCCACTGCTAAAACCTTATCGGCTCCCATTTCCCGAGCAACGTGTACTGGTAAACGATTTTTAACTGCACCGTCAACTAGAAGACGACCTTGATAACGATAGGGCTTAAAAAATCCTGGAATTGAAATGCTTGCCCGAACAGCCTGGGCTACACTCCCCTCGCGAAATACGACAAGTTCCCCTGTTTCAAGATCTGTCGCTACGATGGCCAAGGGAATTTTGAGATTGGCAAATGACATATCTTTAGTCAAGAGGCGAATTACTTCAAGAATCCTATCCCCTTTTATCAGTCCTTCTTTAGAGACAGCCGGGTCCAATATTTTCTTGGCAAACCCTGGATAGGTCAACAGGCGTTCGATGCGATAAAGATCCATTCCAGCGCACCACAAAGCACCGAATATAGCTCCTGCACTACACCCGACCACCAAGTCCATGCTTATCATTTCTTCATCAAGAACTTGCAGAAACCCTAAATGAGCAAACCCCCGCGCACCTCCGGCACCCAAAACAAGTCCTTTTATTGGATTCATTTGATTTTCCCTCCCTGTGACTTCTAGGGCCCGGCATTCTTCCATATAAATTATGAAGGAAGGTGTGTTTTCATGTCCAATGTTATCCGTGTCCTTGCCTTAAGTTTACTCGCCCTCGGTATGTTTATCTATCCACAAGAAGTACTTAGTTCCGCCGGCGGAGGATTGACCCTATGGTGGCGTTTCGTCCTCCCTGCCTTGCTCCCTTTTTTTATACTTTCTGAACTCCTGATGGCTTCGGGATTTGTTCATTTTCTGGGCGTTCTTCTGGAATCGTTTATGCGTCCAGTCTTTCGCCTTCCCGGTAAAGCAGCCTTTGTTGTGGCCATGGGCTATACTTCGGGATTTCCTATGGGAGCAGTGCTCACCGCCAGACTTCGCAATGACGGAGAAATAACTCGCGAGGAAGGGGAACGTCTCTTAGCCTTCACGAATAACCCCAGCCCTGGATTTATGTTTGGTGCTGTGGCCTCCGGCATGCTTGGGAAGCCAACACTGGGAATACTATTAGCTGGCTCTATCTATCTAGCTAACTTAATTGTTGGGTTTTTGTTTCGATTTTATAGGGTGACTCCTGGACCCCAACACACTGCCACATTCCCTTCAATTAAACGGGCATGGCAGGAAATGACAAATGCCCAGACCCGAGATAAGCGCACGTTTGGGCAAGTCCTAGGAGATGCCATTAAGCAGAGTACAAACACAGTTCTTATGGTAGCTGGATTTATGGCTATTTTTTCGGTAATCCTTCGACTTTTAAACCTCTGGCACATTACCTTAATATTAGCAAGTTTAAGCCATAGTATTTTTCGAATCATTGAAATTCCTGTTTTTAAAGCATTTTTTAATGGTCTTTTTGAAATGACGCTAGGCTGCCAGGAAGTAATACAAGCCCTTTCCATGCTCGATCAGCAAGTAGCCCTTCTCGCTCTCCTCATGGGCTGGGGTGGACTTTCCGTCTTCGCTCAAGTCGCTGGATTAATTAGCGGTACAGATTTACGTTTCTCCTCATTCCTGATAGCAAGAGTTCTTCATGCACTTATTGCACTCGGACTGAGCCAACTCTTCCTCCTAGTTGCTGAGGTACCCGCCTGGACCAGGCCTGTCCGAATTGCTGACCCCTCCGTTTTTTTCTGGAATACTTGGCATATCAGTTCTCTTGTGTTTATGGGGTGCATGTCTGTTCTTGCCATCCTTGCTTTTGTTGGAGTTCGCAGATCAAGAACCTAATACAAGGAAAAAAGAGTGAGATTTACTCACTCTCCTCAATTTCAGACTTTCCCATTCGCTCTTCTTTGGCTAATCCCTTTAATTCTTCTCGATTTTTACGTAAGGATTGAAGAGTTTCATACAAGCTCTGCTCTACATGTTTTAGCATTTCATCAGCGTATTGAACCGCCCCAGTTTTTACTTCACGCGCAAAAGTTTGTGCTTGTTTAACAATATCTTCACCATAGTCTTGAGCCTGCTTTACCACTTCATTTTCCAAGGCCATCTTATCAACATATGTTTTCCCTTGATCCAAAAGTTTCTGTGCTTCTGCCTGAGCTTCATCTAAAATACGTTGACGTTCTTTTAAAACCCATTTAGCATTTGTAATTTCTTCAGGTAAGGCCGCACGCACACGATCCAGCAATTCAAAAATCACTGCATCATCCACTAAAACCTTTCCCGTCATCGGAATTTTAGTTCCATGATCAACAATTTCTTCCACTTCATTAATTAAACTCTGAATATCACTTTCCACTTATATCCTCTCCCTCGTCATACATCCATTCTCTGTAGGTACCATATTTTTGTGTCACCGTATTCCGCTGTTTTACGAATTTCAAACGGATAAAGGTCATCCGTTAACTTTTCGTCTTTAGCCGTCTCAGCGATGATAACTCCATCATCGGATAAATAAGAGTATTCCTTCAAGGATTGGAGAACCTTTGGAATAAGTTCCTGTCGATAAGGAGGGTCTAGAAAAATAAGATTAAACACTTCATCTGGATATCTATGTATGAACATGAAAGCATCCATTAAAAGAAGTTTGGACTTTTGGCTAACCCCTACTTGTTCGAGATTTTTCCGGATAACTTGATACGCGTCATAGTTCTTTTCCACCAGCACTGCCTCACTCGAGCCACGGGAAAGGGCTTCAATCGCCAAGTTTCCTGTTCCGGCGAAAAGGTCTAACACACGAGAGTTCAATACCTTGTCCCCTAAAACGCTAAAAATAGCACCCTTCACTTTATCTGAGGTCGGGCGCGTATGTAACCCTTCTACCGCCTTAAGTTGTCGTCCACGCATTTCTCCTGCAATAATCCGCATAAAGCCCTCCAAGTTACATTATAGCAGTTATAAATTTTAACTGCTACAAAGACTTGCAATATAATTAATTTTAGTATATCTGCTATCTGCATTTTCCGGCCAAAAACATGAATCTCATTATATCTCATTTTTATTTCTAGTTCGGCAAGACTCATTGGATAATTAATCCTAATGGCCTAAATCGCATATTAGAAATTATTGTTATCAAGTTCTGTAATCTACAGTATACCACAAGAAAAGCCTAAATTCCCTGTATATCGTTGCATATCGTTTTACTTTTTGTCACATACTAAACTTGGCAAATGATGCTTTTGAAAATCATTATATGCCCTTCCCCCATCCAACTCTTCCTTCGTTTTCCTCTGTTCACTGGGTGCTTTTTCTAGCCCCAGTGACTTTTTTAAAATCCGTCATTCTGACACTAATTACACAAATGCATTTAAAGGAGTAAACAAACCATGAAGAAATCGGAACTCTATCAACATCTGAATGTACAACTAGATCTAGCTGTTGAAGCACATCAGCTCCTGCGAGGAGAAAGCGGGGAAGAAATCCCTGGTGTCCTAATGAATGAACAAGAACTCGAACATGCCAAAGTCACTATTATCACAGTTGAAACCGACGAAGGAGTCGAGGCAATAGGAAAACCGAAAGGACACTATATCACCATTGATGCTCCTGAAATTCGCACTAATAATTATGTTGTTCATGAGGATATTACTCATGTACTTGCAGACAGATTAATTGAACTAATGAATCTTAAGGAAGACGCCAGCATCTTGATCGTCGGATTAGGTAACTGGAATGCCACACCCGATGCTTTGGGACCTCAAGTCATTGACAAAACAATGGTAACTCGCCACCTATACCAACTCTCACCTGACGAATTAAAAGGGCAACTCCGAAAAATTAGTGCCATTGCACCAGGTGTATTGGGACTTACCGGAATTGAAACCGCTGAAATCATTCGTGGTCTTGTAGAGCACGTCAAGCCGGATTTAGTAATTGCTATTGATGCTCTGGCAGCTAGCTCTTTAGAACGTATTGGGACAAGCATTCAACTTGCTGATACTGGCATTCATCCAGGTTCAGGTGTTGGAAACCGAAGAGCTGGAATTACTGAAGAAACAATAGGGTGTAAGGTTATTGCCATTGGACTTCCAACAGTTGTCAATGCTGGGGTCATTGCCCACGATGTTGTTGAAGGTGTGTTTAAAGAATTTGTTACCAGCCCTAAACTCTATCAACTTTATAAGGGCATAAAACCCGAAGTATTTAGTCAAATCATTGATGATGTGCTTTCTCCGTTTCAAGGAAATTTGATGGTTACACCTAAAGAAATTGACTCTCTAATAAAAACCGTCGCAAAAATAATTGCAGGTGCTTTGGCTATCAGCCTGCATCCGGGAATCGATCGGGAAGACTATGAGAGATATTTGCAGTAGATTGGGGATGGAATGAATTGCATGTTCACCAAGGCTTCGAGATGTGATTCTTTGGGGTTCTCCTGATGGTTCTCTTTGAAAGTTCATTTCATTCCTGGATGGGTTACGACGAGGGTTGGGACGTGTGAATGTTGGAAAAGGGCCAGGCTTTTTCCAACCTGACCCTTTTCCTTATGGATTATTGTTGTGGGGAATTAGGAAAACTTTTGTGTTTTCGATTTGCAATCCCAATCTCTTGAGCAACCTCATACTTGAACTTCTCTAATTCGGGTGTCAGTTGAACCATAGGTTTAGTTAACTTAGCCAAAGCTTAACCCCTCCTTAGACTTCATTTTTAAAGACAGCGGACCTGCTTCGCCGCTGTCTCGCCTAGTAAGTTTCCTTCTTTCAGTCTGATCTTATTATTCGACCATTTGATTAAGATCATACTCGGAAATTCTTCCCAAATCTAAGACTTCATTCCATGAGAATGTCTAGCATTTTCTGGGTATTGTTAATAAAAGCACGCATTATTTGATAATGTTCAGTGCCTTCATACTCAACAATTTTAAATCCCTCTTGAATCTCGTATATTCGTGCCTGAGGGTAAGCCATAATGATTGGAGAATGCGTAGCAATAATAAATTGGGAACCTTGTTGAACCAATTCATGTATTCTCACAATCATCGACATTTGCCTTGAAGGGGATAAAGCGGCTTCTGGTTCATCCAGAATATATAGCCCTTTCCCTCTGAATTTATTTTGGAAAACTGCAAAGAAGGACTCTCCATGTGATTGTTCATGAAGAGATTGCCCTCCATAGGAGTCGATCAAAGGTGGTCCAAATGAGGGTTCAGAATCCAATTTATCAATATTTGTCGCCAAATTATAGAAGCTTTCCGCTCGTAAGAAAAAGCCATCTTCTGGTTTTCTTAATCCTTTGATTAGCTTAATATATCTATTCAAGTGGGAATGAGTAGCTCTAGATGAAAAATTGAAGTTCTTAGTTCCCCCTTCAGCATTAAAGCCATAGGCAACTGCAATTGATTCCAATACAGTTGACTTCCCTGAACCATTTTCACCAACAATAAATGTTACTTGGGGATGAAATGACAGTGATTCTAAATTCTTGATAGCCGCTAAATTGAAAGGATATTCGGTGAATGAGGGAACGGTATCTCGACTTAATTCGATAGATCTTATGAACTGATCTGATCTTCTTGATCCCATCTCCAAGACCTCCTAATGCACCCCTATATCCTCTGGAGGAAATCTTTTCAGTACTTCTTTGAAAAGCAGTTCAAATCTTTCAGGATTTTGCAAGGCTTTTTGGGTCATCTCATAAGCCTTCTCCACAAGCTGTCCGTCTCGGGAAAGATCAGCAAGGCGTAATTCGGCTATGCCATGCTGTCTAGTCCCTAATAACTCCCCTGTTCCACGCAGGCGCATATCTTCTTCCGCTATTTTAAATCCATCTTCAGTTAGGCATAAAATATCCAAACGGCGACTGTCTTTGTTTCCCGCCAACAAAAAGCAATAAGATTGCTCACTCCCCCGTCCAACACGTCCTCTAAGTTGATGTAACTGGGCAAGGCCGAATCGTTCTGCAGATTCTATTACCATAACTGAGGCATTTGGAACATTCACTCCAACTTCCACCACAGTTGTGGCAACCAAAATATCAATTTCCCCTGCATTAAAGCTCTTCATAATTTCTTCTTTTTCAGCGCCCTTCATTTTTCCATGCAAAAGGGCGATGCGATGGTCCGGAAATCTCACTTGTAAATCTGTTGTTCTCTGTGTCGCGGAAATGAGATCGAGGGTTTCTGATTCGTCTACCAATGGACAGACTACATAAATTTGCCTTCCTAGATTGATTTGCTCGTCTAGGAATTTCTCCATTTTTGGACGGGAACGTTCTGATAATTTACGGGTAATGATCGACTTTCTGCCTACTGGCATCTCATCAAGCACCGAGAGCTGCAAATCTCCATAAAGCGTTAAGGCCAAGGTTCTTGGTATGGGTGTGGCAGTAAGAACTAAAACGTGAGGACTCTCACCTTTGCTCTGAAGCATTGTACGTTGCCGTACGCCAAAGCGATGTTGTTCATCAGTTACCGCAAGACCCAGGGCCTTAAACACGACCGTTTCTTGGATAAGGGCATGAGTTCCTACCACGACTTGCGCCTGACCATTTTCAATCATTGCAAGTGTACTCTCTCTTAACCCTTTATTCTGACTGCCAATCAAACAAACTACGCTGATCCCCAAAGGAGTGAACACTTTCTCAAGCGATTGAAAATGCTGTAATGCTAGAATTTCCGTGGGGGCCATCATAGCCCCTTGATACCCTGAACCTACTGCGCGTAACAGAGCGGCCATGGCAACCGCCGTCTTACCAGACCCAACATCCCCTTGGACCAAGCGAGCCATCCCTTGCGGTTTAGCTAAATCTTGGAATATTTCTCTAATAACACGTTGCTGAGCTATCGTTAGTTGAAAAGGCAAAGCTTTATAAAAACTCTGGATCAACTCATCTCCACCTAACAAAGGAGGGCTTCCCTGGCGTACCATGCCTTGGCGAAGTCCAGCTACCGCTAATTGCAAAAAGAGAATCTCTTCCCAGACCAATCGATCCCTCGCTTGGGAGAGACTGGCATAATTCTTCGGGAAATGAATCTCTCGATGGGCTAAGGGGCGCTCCATCCACTGTCTTAAAACTTCTTGAGGCAAGATCTCTGGAAATTCTTCCTCCACCTGCCCCAAAACACCTTGAATTAAACCACGTATTACTTTGGAGGATAAGCGTGCCGTTTCTGAATAAACCGGTAAAATTGTTTGGGCACCTAGGTCAGAAACATCCGTGCGACTATTTACACCAGCCTTTTCAATATCCGTTACTAAAATTTCAGGTGTTTGTTGCTGCCAACGGACCTTTCCCGTAATTAATACTTGTGTTCCTACCGGATATTGTTTGAGGATAAATGGTTGATTAAACCAAGTTGCGTGAATGAAGCTCCCAGCTTGCTCGATACTTAACTTCACAACTTTCATCTTTCCGCTCGTCACATGCCCAGCTGCTACTTTTCCCTCTACTGTGGCCAACTCACCATCTTTTAGCTCAGCTATCATGCGCTTGCGGCGATCTTCATACCGACGAGGATAATACTTTAGCAAGTCTATTATATTATGTATCCCAAGCTGTTCAAGTTGCCTGGCTCTTTCAGGACCAACCCCTTTAAGGAATTGTAAAGGCCTCGTTCGCAAAGACGTGCTTTTGCTTTTTGAACCTTTTGAGCCCTCAGGGGAAGGTTTAGGACTTTCTCTTTTTTCTTCAACATTCTGGTTTATTTGAAATTCAAATGTTGTGTTTGTCTGTTCAGGGGGTATTTGAAGGTAGCCTTTCACGTCTGCTTTTCTATCGAATATTTCTTGTTTCTTGTGTATTCGATCTTCTAGCGGTGATTGACTTTGCCCTAAAGCATCCTGAGCTTCAATCGTTATTTCTTGCAGGAAGCGTCGAAGTTCGGAAAAAGCCTCTCTGCGACGGAGCGGATTCAGAGTTAGATAGTTCTGAGCCAACTTTCTCAACAAATCCATATCCTTTTGGGGAAACAGCTTTTCAAGTCTGGGAAGAATCCCGCGCAAAAAAGAATTAAATCCACCCAACACCCCGGCATTTGTAAAGCCCTGTCTTTCTTCTGCCAGAAGTGCCCTTTGGAAATTGTTTAAAACTAATTGAACCTCTGTAAGCTTCATAGGAAATCAGCCTGAATCCGGCGGCCCGTTGGGGTAACTGCAAGGCCCCCTTGTGCTGTTTCCTTTAATGCACAGGGCATTTGTTTTCCGATCTGGCCCATTGTATCGATAACCTCATCAATCGGAATCGCACTCTTCACACCTGAAAGCACCATTTCAGCCGCTGCTAGTGCTATCGCAGCTCCCGTAGCATTTCGTTTAACACAGGGAACTTCAACAAGTCCACCTACAGGGTCACAGACCAAACCTAGCATTGATTTCATGGCAATCGCCGCAGCATCGGCCGCCTGTCTCGGAGATCCTCCGGCTAATTCCACTGCCGCCGCTGCAGCCATAGCCGCTGCTGATCCGATTTCGGCCTGACATCCGCCCTCAGCTCCAGAAACACTGGCTCGTTCAGTAAGGATCATTCCCAATCCCGCAGCCGTGAAGAGAGCAAGTATGAGATCATGCTCTGAAACTTTACAGGTCTCCTCGACCGTAAATAAAACCGCTGGAAGCACTCCACAAGAACCTGCAGTCGGTGCAGCTACGATTTTACCCATACAAGCATTGACCTCAGCCACCGCAAGTGCCTTAGCAATGGCACCGCTTATTTGGTCACCGACCAGACTGATGCCCTTTTTCCTGCGATCTTCGACTTTAGCCGCGTCACCGCCTACCAACCCAGATAATGAACGTCGTTTCCCGATTAACCCTGCTTCAACGGACTCCCTCATCACTTTTAAGTTAGTGCTCATACGTTGGAATAGCTCTTGCTCCGTTTGTTCCAGTTCTTCTATCTGGTCTTGGAGTATAACTTCACTTAGTTTTATTCCTTTAGTTTCAGCCTCAATAACCCAATCTTCATAGGCTCGCATTGAATTTCCTCCTAAATTATAAAGGCTCAACAGCCATTACTTGCTCAATTTTGGGCAATTTTCTCATTAGATCAAGAACGGCATCGTTAATCGTTTGATCTGTCTCTAGAATCATCAGGGCTTTGGCCCCCCTCTTTTCACGTGAAACCCGCATGCTGGCAATATTAATTTGGGCCGTTGCCAGAAGGAGAGTCACTTGGGCGACCAACCCCGGGAGATCCTGGTGCAAAATTACCAGTGTGGGATAGTCCCCTCGAATTTCCACTTGAAAGTCATTGATCTTATGAATAACTATAGTTCCTCCCCCAACAGACGAACCGACCACTTGAACCTGGCCACCTGATCTTCCAACTAAATCAAACTTCACAGTGTTAGGATGAACCTCTCCGAGATCTGCAATTTCATACTTAACTCTTAGACCTCTTTCCTTGGCCAACTTAGGGGCATCTGGTATCCTTTCGTCATCAGGAAGCAAGCCTAGAAGTCCTGCGAGTAACGCTAAATCTGTCCCATGCCCCCTCCCCGTTTTTGCAAACGAACCATGCAGAAAAATCGACCCTTCAACAGGTTCATCTCCCAAGATTTTTCTAGCCATTCCTCCCAAGCGAACTGCACCAGCTGTGTGTGAACTAGACGGACCAACCATGATAGGTCCAAGAAGATCAAATACATTACTCTTTCCCACAACTTCCCCCCCAATATTAATGGAAAACTTGGCCACACCTGGCCATATAAGAAAAAACCTCCGGAAAAATTCCGGAGGTTAACCTATTCCACACCAAAGATATAATAGTAGAGCGGTTGCCTACCGGGATGAACCTCAACTTCGATGCTTGGATTCTCTTCTCGGAGCCAATCCTGGAGACGTTCAACCTCTTCAAGTTTTGTATCTTCTCCATAAAATATTGTAACCAAGTCATGGGTTTTCCATTCCATTTTATCCAATGTTGATTGCGCCACTTCATATAACGATTTTCCCGTAGAAACTATTACATCTTCAATCAATCCTAATATATCACCATCTGAAATAGTTAAATCCCCATATTGAGAGTCCCTGACAGCATAAGTTACTTCCCCGGAGCGAACACTACTTAGCCCTCGTTCCATATTCTTAATATTCGTCTCAGCTTCTCCCTCACTATTAAAACTCAGTAACGCCGAAATCCCTTGGGGTATCGATTTACTTGAAATCACATGTACTTCTCGTTCCTGCACAACATCTTTTACTTGACGGGCGGCCATGATGATATTCCCATTGTTCGGCAAGATAAAAACTTGTCGAGCAGGAACCTTCCGGACTGCCTCAGCAAGATCTTCAGTACTTGGATTCATAGTCTGCCCACCGAACACCACCTCGTCGGCACCCAGACTTATAAAGACATCCGCAATTCCCTGACCCATTGCAACGGCTACCACACCAAACTCCTTGAGCGGTTGGCCTTGATGTTCAATTTTCGTGTCAGTCTGCAAATCCTCCGTTGTCTCATTTTCTTTCATGGCATGGGCCATGTTCTCATTTTGCTCTAACATATTATGGATTTGAACTTGGTGAAGTGAACCCCATTGTATGGCATAGTCCAAGATCTTACCTGGATTTTTGACATGCACATGAATTTTTACCACTTCGGACGTCCCTACAACAAGCAGGCAGTCCCCACGGTCTAATAAATCTTGTTTCATCTGTTCAACACGCAAATCAGTTCCCTTTACCAAGAATTCTGTGCAATAAGGGTAGTCCAGGTTTTCGATTTGCATAAATTCTTGTCTTGTTGCAGTAGATCCTTCTACATTTGGCTTTAGCGAACTTTCCGTTTCGCTCATGGTATCTGAAATAGACGTTTCTCCTGTTAATACTGCAATCCACCCACCCAAGATTACGAGGAACCCTTGCCCGCCAGCATCAACTACCCCAGCTTGTTTAAGCACGGGCAACATTTCCGGTGTTTTGGCTAGGCTTTTTAATCCCTTTTGCTCTGCTTCTTGAAGAGTCTCCAGCAGAGATCCACCACTCTTGGCCATGGCTAAGGCTGCTCGCGCTGTCTCCTTCGAAACCGTTAGGATCGTGCCCTCAACTGGTTTCATGACGGCTTTATAGGCGGTATCTACCCCTGCTTGCAACGCTTGAGCGACTTGAAGAGCATTGGCCGTATTCAACCCTTCCAAACCTTTGGCAATACCCCGCAGGAGCTGGGAAAGAATAACCCCTGAATTTCCGCGAGCACCCATTAAAGACCCCATCGAAGCGGCTGCGGCAACTTCTCCGATAGATTTGCCAGTTATCTTTTCCGCGTCCCTCGCGGCAGACTGAATCGTTAAGTACATATTCGTTCCAGTATCCCCATCTGGTACAGGAAAGACATTCAGAGCATCAACCTCATGCTTTTTTAATTCTAGGGCCTTCGCCCCCGATGCCATCATCTGTCTCCATAGTTGTCCGTCTAGAACACTTGTTACCTTTGCAGCTGCTGGTCTCAAAACCATATCCCCCTAATCTTTTACCTACTCTAAAACGCGAACACCTTTTACGTTCACATTCACTTGGGATACGTTTAATCCCGTAAGCTTCTCAGTGGTATAACGAACGCGCTCCATAACACTAGCGGCAACTTCAGAAATCTTAACGCCGTATCCAACGATGATATAAAGATCAATAACAACTTCATTGTTATTAATGGTAACCACCACACCACGGGCCAAATTCTCCCGTCGCAACAAATCGGCTACTCCATCCGTAATTTTACGTGAAGCCATACCGACTAAGCCGTAACACTCAACCGCCGTAGCACCTGCAATCGTGGAAATGACTTCTTCAGAGATTTCAATTTTACCTAAATGATTAATGATTTCTTTTCCCATATAAGGACCCTCCCCTTCCGGTATCGTCCACGTTGAACTTATTCTACCAAGGAAATGAAAAATGTTCAAAGAAAAAGTGAAAAAAATTCAATAGAACTCTTAGTATTTCTTCATATGATGAAATAAATTCCAAATTCCAGGCGAATTGGCCCTAACTCAATCCTTCTAAATAGGAACTCCAAGGATATTTAAGAAAAATCCGCTAAGGAACCTTGCCAACCAGCAAGAGTTTTGATAAAATGAATAAGTGTCATTTCGGCTGCAAAGGAGGTTTAGCGCATGGCTAATGTTTGTGCTGTATGCGCCAAAGGAGTAGTCACTGGATTTCAAGTCAGCCACTCTCATATAAGAACAAAGAGAACTTGGAAACCAAACTTGCAAAACGTTCGTGCAATAGTGAACGGCACTCCTGCCCGGATCAAAGTTTGCACCAGATGCTTACGTTCCGGTAAAGTACAACGCGCTGTCTAATGAATCAAAAGCCCGACATTTGTTCGGGCTTTTTTCATACTCAAGCTCCACCTCTTTTTCCCCACCCAGAGGGTGTGATTTTGCAGAGTGAACCCTTTAGGCTGAGTAGCGTCAATCGCGCTTAGATTTCGAAGTGCCAGCGTGGCAGAGGTTCACATGCAGAACCACCCAGAGGTTTGCCAACGCTCGCTTCGAAATCAAGCGCAATAGCGACGGCGCCTAGGGTGAGCTGTGCAACATCACACCCTCGCGCGCAACAACATCACGCCCTCTCCCAAATTCCCCGTAACTCTTCAACATTAAACTGAAAATGTTCATTGCAAAAATGGCATACCATCTCGGCTTTTTCATCCGCGATCAGGTCTGCTATTTCTTTTTTACCCAGGGACACCAAGGTGCCACTCAAACGTTCTTTTGAACACGTACATGTAAATCCAACCGAACGTCGCTCTAAGACATGATAAGAGAGTTTCCCCATCAGATGACCCAATAACTCGTCCATGTTTTCACTCTGGGCGGCCATCTCACTAATACCAGCCCCTAACATCCCAAGCTGACTTTCAATCGCTTGGATATCTTCTTCGGTTGCCCCAGGCAACGGCTGAATCAGAAATCCGCCTGCTCCAGCAACATGATAATCTTTTTCAACCAAAACCCCGAGCAACATGGCTGAAGGAATTTGTTCAGAAGATAACAAGTAATGCACTAAATCCTCGGCAATCTCCCCGCTAACCATAGGAACCGTTCCAGTATAGACCTCACCATTTTGCAAACTTCTGCTAACTGTTAACTCACCGCAACCAACCGCTGCGCCAACGTCAAGCTTACCAGAAGCCTTAAGCGGCAGGTCCACCAAAGGTTCCCGAACATAACCCCTTACCTCACCCTGTGCATTTCCAACAGCAACAACCCCCTCCAGAGGCCCGTCACCTAATAAGCGCAAAGTAACACTCTCTTCACCTTTGAGGGAACTGGCCAGAATAAGAGCTCCAGTCATCAACCTCCCTAACGCTGCCGTTGCCACCGGAGACATACCATGACGTCTGCGCGCTTCCTCCACCGTATCCGTTGACTTCACCAAAACCCAACGAGCATTCCCCTCAAGCATAGTACCAATCCAAAGCTCATCATGTTGCATAATCGTCTTCCTTATCTATAATCTTATTTTTCTAACATGAAATATGATGTAACGAACACCCAGAACAACATACACACCTAGTCTATCCCTAGCAAGCGCTCATTACACTCCCATTCAAGTCCAAACGCTGTTAAAATCAAAGCGATTCAACATCCCACCCATCATACCCACTCGCCCCTTCCAGCGCCCTAGACCCTCGCCCAGAGGGCGTGCTGCTACGGGTGGCAAGAGCGACACACTCCAGATATTAACCCTGAGGTTGCCAACTCTCACTTCGAAATCAAGCGCGCGGTGCGACGGTGCCTTGCGAGTGGATCAACACCAAACTCTCCCATCCCCTGCCCCCGTCGACCCCAAGCCCAGAGGGCGTGATGTTGCGGAGCAAACCCATTAGGCAGAGTCGTGTCACCATGCTTCGATTTCTCGGTGCCAGAACGGCACGGGTTAACATGCAGAACAGCCTAGAGGTTTGCCGTTCTCGCCGAGAAATCATGCATGGTCGCGACGGCGCCTTGGGTGAGCGGAGCAACATCACGCCCTCGCGCTCTAACCCCTCATCACGCCCTCGCGCACCCACCACTTATCTCCCCCTCGCGCACCTTGGCATAACCACCATAACCCAGCCCTCATGAACCTCAACCACTGCCTTCTCTCCCAGAAAAACATTACTCACACCCCGCGGACAGTCCTGACGAAGAATGCCCTTCTGAAGCGGATAATACAGCCCCTCTGTCGTGACAACCGACTCCTCTGACATAGAAATCAACGAGATTTCCTGGCCGGATGCCCCCCTTATCTCTTCCCGCCCCCGAACAATCCACAATTCATGCTCAGGGTCAATTACGCGTATCCGATACCCTTTCTTGGCATAGGCGAGCATAAGCCCTACATTACCGAAGAAATGATCAATTCGTTTTCCAGTGGCCCCATATAGCCAAATATCCTTTTCACCAAGCAAACGAGCCTTTTCCTCAGCCCTCAAAAGTGCCAATTCAAGATCCGTTTCATCCTTTTCACAGGGATAACGTTCAATAACACATCCCATATCTTTAAACCGATCTAAGTTTTCAGGTAAAATCGAATCCAAGTCTCCGATTATCAGATCAGGCATACGCAAAGACAGGGCAGCATAGTTTGCTCCCCCATCCGCACAAATCAAAAAATCGACCTCTTTAAGAACCTGTTTTCCCCATTCTAAATCCCAAACGCCATTTGCTAAGACAGCAATCTTTATATCAATCACCGACCTTACTTTACGCTCGCAGCTTGACGAATATTTTTGACCGCTTGTTGCGGATCAGGTTGAGCAAATACAGCAGCACCGGCCACTAAAATATGAGCCCCCGCTTTAGCAACTACGGAAGCCGTTTCTAGATTAATTCCGCCATCCACTTCAATTAGACAAGCGGATTTGGTTTGAAGAAGATGATGATGAAGAACCTGGATTTTCGGGATAACGTTAGGGATAAATTTTTGCCCGCCAAACCCAGGATTTACCGTCATCAAGAGAACCATGTCCAAATCCTCCAAAATATACTTTAACCCATCAAGCGGAGTCGCTGGATTGAGTGCAATTCCAGCCGTCATTCCATGTTCTTTGATCTGTTGAATTACACGGTGAACATGAGGAGTCGTCTCTAAATGAAAGGTGACATGATCGGCACCCGCGGCTGCAAAATCTGCAATGAACTTCTCCGGCTCATCAACCATCAGGTGAACATCAAAACGCATACGCGAGTGATCTCTTATGGATTTAACCAAGGCAGGCCCAAAGGTGAGGTTGGGAACAAAGTGCCCATCCATGATATCGATATGTAAAACCTCTGCACCAGCCTCCTCAACCAGTTTCACCTGATCTCCCAGGCGGGAAAAATCCGCGGATAATATAGAAGGGGCCATCTGTATCACATTAATACTTCCTCTCTGCTTCAATCACTTCTTTTAAAAATATTAGATAGTGCTCGTAACGTTCAGGAGAAATCTCCCCTGTTTCCAGAGCAGCTTTAATCGCACAATTAGGTTCTTTATCGTGCAGGCAACTGTTAAAACGGCATAGACGCCGACGAATAGCAAACTCAGGGAAACAATCCGTTAATTCTGCGCGCTTCATTTCCGGTAAAAAGAGGGAGGAAAAGCCCGGTGTGTCCGCTACCAGCCCCCCGGCACACACCATTAATTCTACATGGCGTGTGGTATGGCGGCCACGCTTTGACTTAAGACTTATTTGCCCTGTTTTTAGCTTCTTACCAGGAGATAAGGCATTAAAAAGACTAGACTTCCCAGCTCCGGAAGGTCCTGCAAGCACACTTATCTTATTCGTCAGACGAACAGCGATTTGATCAATCCCCTGACCCGTCTCACTGGAAACCTCAAACACGTCATATCCGATTTTTCGATAGACATCCGTAATAGCATGACCCTCTGAGCCGTCGTTTAAAGCGTCTTCTTTATACTTGTCTAATTTGGTGAAAACTAAGATAGGCTCAATGCCTGCATCCGTCACTTGAATTAACAAACGATCCAAGAGATTTAGATCGGGCTTAGGAGAAGTCATGGCGAAAACCAGAATTGCTTGATCCACATTAGCAATAGCAGGCCGTGTTAATACATTTCGCCGCGGCTCTACATATTCAATAGTCGCCTTATTCTCCTCTTCTTCCTCTTCCGGCAGAATGTTCACCCGATCACCCGGTAAAAACTCTTGATCTTTAACGCGAAAGCGACCGCGCAGGGAACATTCCCATACTCGGTCCTCCGCATAGACATAATAAAATCCTCCATATCCTTTGAGTAAGAATCCATTGATCATTTTTATTCCTCACTAATCATCGTTTGGGAATTATTACATGGAATTATTGTTCTTTGAGTCTGCCCTTTTGCACGCCAGCCAAAAACTGAGCTATCATCACATTATTACTGCTGGCCTGTGCTTCTAATCCTTGGGCAAAAGGACCGGGTCCCCGCGAAACAACCATCGTCACCTCTGAGCCCTGCTGAACACTTTCTCCCGGGCTAGGGATTGTGCTTATCACCACATCTTCTGGAGAGGTATACGAAACCTCGGTCTCAATCTTCAGAACCAGCTTATTTTGATCAACGAGGATCGTCTTCGCCTCTGAAGATAACTTCCCTATCACACTGGGCATATTGATCGTCGACCATTGTGGTCCAGTACTTACTGTTAAAGTAATATTTCCATCTTTTGGCCAAGAAGACTTTGGCATTGGATCTTGACCAATAACAGCATCTTTAGCTGCATCATCAGGCATAGGCACCAAGGTTATCTCTCCGGTAAATCCAGCATTCTTGATTAGATTTATGGCATTCTCCTTCGACATCTGTCCAATTATTACATTTGGAAATTCTACCAACTCGATCCCTTTGCTTACCACAACTTTAACTGTTCGCCCGACTTTCACCGAGTTATCTGCTTTAGGATCTTGTCTGATAATGAGATCCTTATCAACTTCGTCACTAAACTCCTGAGTTACCTCTGGATCAAGACTTAGTTCAGCATCCTTTAAAAAATCCTCTGCAACAGGCACCGTTTTACCCGTTAAATCTGGGACCTTTGTTGATCCTACTGACATATAGTTCCAAATTCCTCCGACCAGTAAGGCGAGGAAAAGTACAAGCCCTCCAACAATCAAGATCCTGCGCCTCTTATTTACAGACTTAATCGGGACAGCGTCTATGACTTCAATCGGGTTCAGAGCCTTAACCATTCCTTTGTGAGTCTGAGTTGCCTCCGGATCACTTGCTTGGGAAAGGCCAAACCACGCAATTGGTTCACCAGCTTGAATATGGTTCAAATCCTCAAGCAACTCTTTAGCGGACACATATCTTTGTTCTGGCGACTTTGCAATTGCTCGCATAATGACCCCTTCTAATTCTTTGGCAATCCGAGGATTAAGCTTACTCGGCGGAACAGGCTCTTGCTGTAAATGTTTTAGGGCAATAGCAATTGGAGTTTCACCATCATACGGAACTTTACCCGTGAGTAACTCATACAGAACGATCCCCAAGGAATAGATGTCTGATTGCTCATTACTTTGTATCCCCTTGGCTTGCTCGGGGGACAAATAATGAACTGAACCGACAATGTCTCCAGTATGAGTCACGGTCGCTGAAGATACAGCCCGCGCAATGCCGAAATCTGTAACCTTAGCGTGCCCGTCTGCAGTAACTAATATATTGTGAGGTTTAATATCCCTATGAATAATATGGTTCTCGTGGGCATTTCGGATAGCTCCTGTGATTTGTCGGGCCAGATTAATGGACTGTTCTGTGGAAAGCGGGGCGTACTCACGAATAATTTCCTTGAGATTGCGACCTTCCACATATTCCATAACGATGTATTCTGTATCTCCATCTTTGCCTACATCATAAATTGATACGATGTTGGGGTGAGACAAGCTAGCTGCGGACTGAGCTTCCCTCCGAAAACGACGAATAAAGTCTTCATCTGTGACAAACTGCTCCCGGAGCACTTTTATGGTCACGACACGGTTAAGTAAAAGATCCTTAGCCTTGTAAACAATTGCCATACCTCCAGCACCAATTCTGTCCAGAACCTCATATCGTCCCCCGAAGATTTTACTCACTTTTTGTCACCTACTTTCTGGTTCAGTGCTTCTTGAATAATCTGTCGTGCAATCGGGGCAGCATTCCCGCCTCCGGTTCCACCATTTTCTACGATTACGGCAACTGCAATCTGCGGTTCTTCTGCAGGTGCAAAGGCAATATACCAAGCATGCGTCAGAACATTTCCTCCGGGCTCTGCAGAACCCGTTTTACCCGCGACCTGAACATTGGGCAAAGCCCCTGGCGCAGCCGTCCCTTCCGTTACTGCGGTGACCATGGCGCTGGTAATCTTATCTGCTTCCTCTTTGGAAAGTGCGGTTAGCCAAGGCTGAGGCTTCTGTTGAAACAGGATATCTTGAGAATGGTCAAGAACTCTTTCTACCAAATGAGGAGTCATAATAACTCCATGGTTAGCAATTCCTGCTGTCATTAATGCCATATGAAAGGGGGATACTAGAACCTCCCCTTGTCCAAATGTACTGGCAGCCAGCAGGTTTGTATTCAACGACGAAGGATTTTTAGCCTCCTGCGTAATTGAACTCCTTGGTAAACTCAGTTCAAAAGGAATTTTTTGCCCAAATCCGAAGCCTTTAACAACCGAAAGAAAAGTTTGATCTCCCGCCTGAACCCCAAACGTCGCAAAATACGTATTGCAGGATTCGGCCAAAGCCATATTATAATTAACCCAGCCATGCGCTTTATCGTTTTGTTCTCGAATGACTTGTCCGTTAATAATGGTTGATCCCTGACACTGATACAAATCCGTCGTATTTATTCCACTTCGAAATAAGGCTGCCGAGGTGACTACCTTCATAGTTGAGCCTGGCGGAAAGAGGGAAAAATAACGGTGCTCCAGCGGCCTTTGCTTCTCACCCAAAGGCCTTTTTTCTTCCTGACTAATGATCTCATTCCAATGTTGATCAAGGTTTGTGGGATTAAAACTGGGTTGGCTAACCATGGCAAGCACTTCTCCTGTTCGAGGATCCAGAGCCACTGCTGCCCCCATTTTCCCTTTAAGTGCATCATAAGCTATACTCTGTAAACGTGAATCCAAGGTAAGCACCACATCGTCTCCTTGACGCGGCAGGGCAAAGAGTTGCTGAACTGCTTGGGTGGGCGTAGCATTCTTGATTCCTAACAACCAATCTGCCAAGTTTGCTTCCAGACCGGAAGCCCCCAGTTTCACAGTAGAATAACCCAAGGCAGGTTCAAACATTTCCCCTTTCGGATAAACTCGAACCTTTTTCCCGTTGAGAATTTGAGTTTGAGCTATTATTTCGCCGTTACGATCAAAAATTCCTCCCCGAGTCACTCGGCTTTCCATTAGAATCAACCTGCGATTTGCGGGATTTTGAAGCAGCGTATCCGCCCGAACAACCTGCCAATAGACCAAACCAAGACTAAGAATGAAAAAACTAAAGGCCATGCCTAATGCTACTTGACGTACCCCTCGCATTATGTTGCATACTCCCTTCCCCGATTCTTGGTGCTGTGGGAACTTACCGCGGTGGCGTTAGAAATATTCAATAAAACCCCCAGTAGGATAAAATGAACAATAAGGGAACTGCCGCCATAACTCACCCAAGGAAGAGGAATTCCTGTCAAGGGCAACAGCTTTGTGACCCCAGCGAGAATAATCAAAGTTTCGGTACCAAGGAGAATTCCAATCCCTGCGGCCAAGATTTGCCCAAAGCGATCCTTAGCCCTGATACTTATCGCAAAAGCTCTCATAACAACAATCAAGAAGAGTACCAATACAGCCATAGCGCCGGCAAATCCCAATTCTTCAGCAATAACAGAAAAGATAAAATCACTTATGGCCACTGGCACGGTCGATGCCCCAATGCCATTGCCCAACCCCGTGCCCAGAATTTTCCCACCCCCAATTGCAAAAAGCGATTGGGCAATTTGATATCCCATCCCGGTAGGATCTTGCCACGGATTCAACCACACAGATACTCTAACCCGAACATGTCTAAAGAGCATATATCCGACAGTTCCGGTTAACAAAAAAACCGGCATTGATATCCCTAAATATAAAGTCCGCTCTGTAACAACATAAAGCATAAGTACAAAAAGCATATAAAACACCAAGGCTGTTCCTAAGCTTTTTTGTGCGGCCAAAATGCCCAGTACAAAAGCCACCATAATCATAAACGGTCTCAATGTCCGCCAATCGGGCAAGGAGAATCTTCCCCATTGTACCGTCCCAACTCGCAACAATTCTTCATTTTCTTCCAAATAAGTTGCCATAAATAAGAGCAAGGCCAACTTAACAAACTCCTCAGGTTGGAGTCCGATTCCCCCGATCCTAAATGAGCTTGTTGCTCCGCCTTCCTCAGAACCAAACAAAAGAGTAACCAGCAACAACCCTACCGCTAAGAGTCCCCATATGTATCGAAACCTGCCAAAATAACGATAATCTCTGATCGACCACAAAACCGCATAGAACAACAACTGCCCAATATTCGCCCACCAAAACTGGTGCAAGGCCACATCAGGATTAATTCTCACCACAAATACAAGTCCTAACGCCATAATGGCCTGGACTACAGGCAGAATATAGGGGTCTCCTTGATAATTGAAGAGATGTTCCATTAAGCTTCCCAGAAGGACAATGACCGTAAAAATTAATGCTTGCCAAAGCAGCCTGCTCATTTCCGCGTCCAATTTCAGCAGGCCAAGTCCTATCCACATCATCCCTAAAATTAAAATACGCAAGGTTAAACGCTGAATCATACGCTTACTCCCAAATACAGCACAATGCTGTGAAATTATCCGGGGCTCCCCGTTCCAGGGTAAGCTGTCTTAATTTCTCCAACCGTTCTTCCCAAGGGCTTGGTTCGAGGAATTCTGCTGTAAGTTCCTGATCGCTAATCATATTGGAGAAACCATCGGTACATAAGAGGAAAACATCCTCAGCTTGCAAAACAATGCTCCTGCAATCCACTTCAATTGCAGGGTCTGCTCCAATTGCGCGCATCAAAACATTCCGTTGAGGGTGTCTTTTCGCGTCGTCCAGCGAGATCTGTCCCAATCTCACAAGTTCACCGACTAGAGAATGGTCCATAGTCAAAGGTGTTAACGTCTCATTGCGCCAAAGATAAGCTCGACTGTCTCCAACATGAGCGATAACGACTTTATCGTTGCGAATCAGCAGCACCGTTAATGTTGTCCCCATACCAGCATTTTCCGGGTCTGTTGTTGAGGATTCATGCACAACTTTATTGGCTTGAACAAAGGCTTCTGTTAACCCGTTTTCCAAGGCTTGGTCTTCAAGCCCGGCAAGACGGGGAACCCACATCTCTAATTCGTGCAAAGCCACAGAAGACGCCACTTCCCCAGCTCGATGTCCGCCCATCCCATCGGCCACGGCATAAAGCCCTTCATCTGATAACACTAAAAAAGAATCCTCATTGTTTTTACGAATACACCCTTTTTCACTAAAGCTTAGAACTCTCATTTTGCCACCTCGAGTATTGGAAGGTAATGCTTCCAATTTTCACATAATCTCCAGCTACCATTTGAACTGGAGAATGAATTTGCTCTCCATTAACCCATGTTCCATTTGTACTTCCTAAGTCTTCCAAAACAGTTTGTCCTTTTTGCAACCGAAAAACAGCATGATCAATGGATGCAAAATGATCGGGCAAAACAATATCATTGTGCTTGCCGCGTCCCAAACGAAGCCCTTTCCCATCCACTTTAAAAACACGTCCTCTGGAGAGCGTTTCTCCTCCAGTAAGAACCTCTAAACGTCCGTATTCATTCATCGAACGTTGAAAAACTCCCTTCAGTTGGAGATCCGCTAAAAGGGCTGTAAAAATACGGAATATAAAAAGATAGATAAGGGCAACAAACGCAAGTCGTCCTATGACTAACACAAATTGCATACAATCCTCCCAATCGAATAGAGGTTGAGAACCCTACAAATTCTCCAATATCATCACGGCAGAGGGGATCTTTGTATGACCAGTACACTTTGTCCAATAGATATTCGATCTCCTGGGGCAGTTGTATGATGAGTAATTCTCTGTCCGTTAACATAGGTTCCATTTGTGCTTCCTAAATCATCAAGCCACCAGCCGTTCTCTCCCCCCGGAGCAATTTTCAGATGTCTTCGGGAAACTTCAGGGTCAAGCAGTACTAAGTTGCACTGTCCATGACGCCCAATGATCACTTCTTCATCCCGCAAGGAAAACCTCCGGCCGATATCCGGTCCTTCTATGATTTCGAGAAAGTAATCTAAATTCCTTCCGATCACACCCTCGACTGGTAAGTTTGTCTTGACACCTTCTCTGAAAATAGTTGTACTTTCCCGCCAATTCGATTGGTTAAGTCGAACTTCGTTGGCAAGCTCAATATCTTTTTCTTCATCTCCCCAGTCTACGACAATAGAATCGTCAAAATCTACTTCGATAATCATTTGCCGAGGATTAACAGTCTCATCTGAATGCAATTCAATTGCTGGTTTGGTCAAAAATGTATACCCATTCCGCTCGGCTTCTGCGAATAGATATTTAGATAACTCAATGAGAAACGCATCTCCAAAACTCGCTATTGGCCCCCAATCACTGGAATGGAGATAAACCCGATAAATATTGGGCACGTATACTTGAGAGATGCTAACCTGCTTATTTCTAAGCATAGACTTCACAAGTTCTTTGGCTATTTCCACCGGTTGAAGGCGGGACGCACTTTTCTTAAAAGCTTCTGTAAAAAGAAATTCGGCCATCCCTTCAAATCGGGCCAATAGGCTCATTTTAACTCACCCTCCCACTGTCGGCGAAGTTGCCCGCAAGCTGCATCAATATCTGTTCCCCGTTCTTCACGTGAAGAAACAGAAATTCCAGCATCCACTAAGACCTGGGCAAACTTCTTCATTTTCTCCTGATCGGGACGCTCCATCCCTGTTCCGGCCACCGGATTGACTGGAATCAGATTGACATGTCCCAACTGTCCCTTTAATAACCGGGCAAGGGCTTCAGCCTCTTCCCGCCTCGCATTCTCAGCGGTCAAGGCAACTTCAAAGGTGATCCGCCGATGCGTAATATGAGTATACTCCTGGCACGCTCTCATCAGCTGGTTAAGAGGATATCGGCGATTCATAGGAACCAAACTGTTTCTTATCTCATCCCTTGCTGCATGAAGGGATATCGCTAGGCCCACTTGGGGATTATCCTCAGCCAACTGGATAATTTTAGGAACGACTCCAGATGTTGAAATGGTCATCCTCCTCATACCAATATTTAACCCTTGAGCGTCATTTAAAAGTTGGATCGATTTAAGAACCGAATCATAATTAAGTAAGGGCTCCCCCATACCCATAAAAACTATGTTGGTCACTTGAAAATCCGGATCTTCCTGCCGGACATAATAAGTAATATCTAATACTTGGCCTACAATTTCAGCAACGCTTAAGTTTCTCCGGAATCCTTCTAATCCCGTGGCACAAAACGCGCACCCCACTGGGCATCCAACTTGAGTAGACACACAAACAGTATGCCTGTCGCGCGATTTCGTCCGCGCATAATCCATCAGCACACACTCGATCGTCTCTCCATCTTCAAGACAAAACAAGTACTTCCGAGTGCCATCGTTTGAGCGTTGCTCACGCACCTTTTTTAAGGCATAGAGATGCAAGCGGGTGCTTAAGGTTTGTCGGTCACTTTTACCGATGTTTTTCATATCATCCCAGGACCGCACTGCTTTCTGTTGCGCCCATTGGAACAATTGGATCGCCCGAAATCGTTTTAAACCTATCGTCTGACAGATCTCGATCAGTTCGTCTTCAGAACAACCGCGCAACTCAACATTTTCCATAATAGTTATTATTCACCCAATTCATTCCAGTTAAACTTCCCTGTAAAGAAAACTTGGCTAAAGTAAGCTATACTCTCTGCACAGAACGCCGAAATTTTGCTAAAAAGAATCCGTCCATCCCATGCCGATGGGGCAAAATTTGCAACATCCCTTTATTAGCTTGTTTAATATCTCGCGAATCCTCGAGCGTGTAGGGTAAAGCATCCACTAGGTCAACCGGTTCAAACTCGGGATGTACCGAACGAAACTTCTTGACCAGTTCGAAGTTCTCTTCTGGTTCCGTCGTACAAGTCGAGTAAACCAGAATCCCTCCTTCTTTAACACAAGATGCAGCCCTCTCTAAGATAGCGAATTGTAAAGAAGGCAATTCCATAAGCCCTTGTTCTTCTTTCTGCCAACGCAGATCAGCCCTGCGCCGAAGAACTCCCAAACCAGAGCAGGGAACGTCAACTAACACTCGATCTTGCGACCCCAGCCTTATTCCGGGTAAATCTCGGGCATCTCCCAGCTGAGGATGAATAATCGTAACACCTAATTTTTGGGCCAACTGCTCAATGAGTTCAAGTTTATGATCATGGATATCAAAGGCTAAGATTTCACCTTCATTTTGCATCAACTGAGCAAGATGCGTGGATTTTCCGCCCGGAGCACTGCAGGCATCTAATACAAATTGCCCCGGTTTTGGATCTAGCACATGAGCTACAAGTTGTGAACTTTCATCTTGAACCGTAAAAAGCCCCTCTTGAAAGCTTCCAAGTTGACCTAATGCACCAAAATCTTGAATCTTCAAACTTTCAGGCACCCGTTGCCCTAATTCTACCGTGATTCCTTCTTCAGAAAGACGTTCCCTTAGACCTTCTCTTGAGATCTTTAAGGTGTTTGTTCGAATCCATGTTTGGGCTGGCTCATTATTAGCTTTGCACAAGGCTTCCGTTTCCTCAATACCCCAGCGTTTTAACCAACGTTGAATCATCCATTCGGGGTGTGAATAACGTACGGAAAGATAGCGAACTGGTTCGCGTTTTGAATCAGGCCAGGGAATATCCCATCCCTTTTCCATAACCTTTCGCAAGACGACATTCACCAACCCCGTAAATTTGGGGAATTCTTTAGCTAATTCCACACTTTCATTGATCGCTGCCGCCGGAGGCACTTTATCAACATAAAGCACTTGAAAAGCGCCAATCCGCAAAATTGCCCGAACCTCATGAGGAAGTGAGGACATGGGTTTGCTCAAATGCCTTCTCAACGCATAATCTAAGGTCAAACGGTTTTTAAGTGTACCGTTTACCAACAGGGTTACAAATTGTCGATCTCTAGAATCCGTCAACCTGGGAATATTTTTCTGTAAGAGAAGATTAGCATAGGCACCTTCTACTTCGACACGTGTCAGCATATGAACTGCCATTCCTCGGGCTGTCTCTTTAATCATCACTTCTACCTCGAGCTATCAGCATAAAACGTACTAATTGTAAGATTGCAGCCAACGCAGCAGCCACATAGGTTAAAGCCGCTGCATTTAATACAGAACGTGCACCGCGAACCTCATCACTCCCTATCATGCGGCCCTCCTGAAGCAGGGATAAAGCTCTGCTACTGGCATTATATTCTACAGGAAGAGTAATTACCTGAAAGAGTACCGCAAAGGCAAAAGCAAAAATACCCAGTTCAAGCAGCCAGCCATAGGCCGGCATAAAAAGACCCACCATAATTAAAATCGGACCCGCTCCGCTGCCAATGTTGGCGACAGGTACAAAGGATGATCTGAGTTGCATTGGAAAATAACCGGCCGCATGCTGCAACGCATGTCCCGTTTCATGAGCCGCTACTGCTATCGATGACAGTGAACTGCCCTGATAGACATCCTCGCTAAGCCTAATTATCCTGGTACGGGGATCATAATGATCGGAAAGCCGTCCTCCAATCGGTTCTACACGCACATCGTAAAGACCATTACTATTTAAGATCCCCCGAGCCACTTGGGCTCCCGTAAGCCCCGACTGTGCACGGACTTTAGAGTAACGTTTATATGATGAGGAAATTTTAAATTGTGCATACAAGGAGAGTAATATCGCAGGAATTAAAAGAACCATAGTGGAATCAAAATACATAAGCTAACCTCCTTTTCACAACTTGACTTAGCTCTTATACGCTTTATAAAAAAAATGCCGTTTTTATAAGTGGGCTGGGTTCACATAAGCTTCAGGAGTAGCAAAGTCCTCCTTCGACGCGAAGTGTCCAAATCTTTCAGATAAATTGTTCTCCAACCTGCCCGTGGCGACCATTAAAGAAGTCCCGGGCAGGCATAGAGCGTTTCCCTGCGGGTTGGACCTCTAACAAGCGAAGGATTCCCTCCCCAGTTTGCACAAGTAACCCATCCCCAAGCACTTGAATAATTTGACCCGGGTCAGCTGACGCCGTGTTAGGTGCCTCTGATCCCATTTCTATTGTTGTCGCACTGTCTTGCGGCAAAAAGGGTATGCTTCGCCAAATTTTAAGGTTTTCTCCTCTAAAGGTAGCAAATGCGCCCGGCCATGGGTTTAGCCCACGAATCTGATCATGTAAATCAGTTGCTTTGCGTGACCAATCTAAGCGTTCATGTTCACGTTTCAGAAGCGGGGCATAATTTGATTCTCCCGTTTGAGGAGTTGGAATTAAGCTCCCCTTTTCCAACTGATTTAAAGTATCTATCAAGAGTTCTGCACCCAATGTTGCCAACTTATCATGAATCTCGCCTGTGGTTGATTCATTAGAGATCATTATTTCCTGTTTTAAAAGCATATCCCCTGTATCAAGGCCTTCATCCATCTGCATTGTGGTCACTCCGGTAATGGTTTCCCCCTTGATAATTGCCCAATGAATTGGCGCAGCTCCACGATAGGCTGGGAGCAATGAAGCGTGTACATTAATACACCCTCTTACGGGCAATTGCAATATCTCCTTTGAGAGAATCTGCCCGTATGCGACAACAATAATACTCTCCGGGGCTAAGTCCTTTAGCTGTCGGATCCACTCCTCCGTTTTTATGGTTTCAGGTTGAAAAACTGGCAAACCTAATTCTTCAGCTACAACTTTCACAGGGCTGGGTTTTAGCTTTTTCCCTCTGCCGGCTGGGCGATCAGGTTGAGTAAAGACCCCCACAATATTTTGCCCGCTATCCGCCAAGGCTCGTAAAGTAGGTACAGCAAAATCAGGGGTACCCATAAAAACTACACGCATACTCAATCCCCCCACTTGTGGTTCGATATTCGCAGTTCGTACTTCAACATAATCTATTGTCGGTGCATTTATACTATGCTCTTATTCGAATCGCGAATATCGAATATCTAATTATTGATTTTTAGCTTCGATAAGTTTTCTTAGCAACATCGACAAAGAGAACTCCTTCAAGATGATCAATTTCATGTTGCAAGGCGCGGGCTAATAAACGGTCTGCCTTAATATCCAGCATTTTCCCTTCACGATTTAAACCCTGAACACGAACCTTCGCTGCCCTCACGACATCTCCTGTCATATTAGGAATACTAAGGCACCCTTCCTCAGCAGAGTTCGCTCCCTCTTTTTCCAAGATAACAGGATTAATGAGCTCTAGCAGCACATTATCAACTTCGACAATGATTACACGCTTGGAGACTCCAATTTGCGGAGCAGCCAGCCCTACACCCTCGGCAGCATGTAATGTATCGATCATGTTGTCAAGGAGTTTTATTATTGATGAATTAACCTCTTTAACCTCTTTAGCCTTTTCACGCAGTACATCTGCACCAATTTCTACAATTTGATAAACAGCCATTCTTAAATACTCCTTTCGATAAAACCATAACTCATTGATTTGATATCACACATTCACCTTCACGCATTTACATATTCTAACTTGAAAGTGGATCCACTTCAATATTCAATATAATACCACTGCTAGTCGGGCTCTTAAAAAACCTTTTAACTCCTTGGTGTAAAAATGCTCGAAGTATATCCTGCCGCGTTCCCTTGACAGATATTTGCCATCTCCACTGGTTTCTAAGCCTGGATAGGACGGCAGGAGCGGGGCCAAGAACATCCAATTCAGTATTTCCAAATTTAGGTTCCTGCATTCCTTGTTGTAAAAATGCGCCTAATTCATTAGCTCCTTTAATGACTCGATCTTCTTTCTCATGCAGCAGTAAAACCCTTATGATGTGGGTATATGGTGGATACTTCCGCTCTTTACGATAGCGAATTTCTTCCCAAAAAAAACCTTGAAAATCGTGGTGAGCAGCCCTCATAACAGCACTATCCTGTGGAGAATAAGTTTGAATCACAACCTCGCCCGGTTTGTTGCTCCGGCCAGCTCTCCCTGCGACCTGAGTCAAGAGTTGAAACGTCCGTTCTCTGGCCCGAAAATCCGGCATATTGAGCGTTTGATCTGCGGCAATTACCCCGACTAATGTGACATTCGGGAAATCCAGTCCTTTAGCCATCATTTGCGTCCCAACTAGTATTGAAGCTTCCTGGCGGCGAAATTTATCCAAGATCGTGTCATGCGCTTCGCTTGAGCGCGTCGTATCATAGTCCAAACGCAAGATTGGCACCTCAGGGAAGAGACCTTGAAGTTCCTCTTCTACGCGTTGGGTCCCTTGCCCAAAAAACCTAATATATCGGCTTCCGCATTTTGGGCATGTATGAGGCGGCATCTCTTTATGATCACAATAATGGCAACGCATCGCCTGCCCTTGGGTATGATAGGTTAAGGCAATATCGCAGTTCGAGCAACTTACCACATACCCGCATTCTCGGCAAACCACAAAGGTAGAATACCCTCTGCGATTCAGAAAAAGCATGGATTGCTCACCTCTAGTGAGCCTTTCCCGCAATTTTTGCTGCAGGGGCAGAGAAAATATGCTTCGGTTTCCCTGCCGGAGTTCGTCTCGCATATCTACGATTTCCACTGGTGGCAGAACACTCTTTCCAATCCTCGAAAGCATCGTCAGCATCCGGATTTTTCCTGATTGGGCTGCAGCATAGGCTTCCAAGGAGGGAGTTGCACTGCCAAGTAAGACGACACCTTTGCGTAGATCCATCCTTTTGCGGGCAACATCTCTTGCATGGTATTTGGGATTCTCATCTTGTTTATATGCCCCATCATGTTCCTCATCCAAGATAATGAGTCTCAAGTTTGGCAATGGGGCAAACACCGCTGAACGAGCACCAATGACAATCCGCTTATGCCCTGACAATATATCCGCCCAGGCTTTCATTTTTTCTCGCTGTCGCAAACCAGAGTGCAAGATAATCACTTGCTCACCAAATTGTCTTTCGAAATAACGCGCAACTTGAGACGTCAGGGATATCTCTGGCACGAGCAGTATAGCGTCTCCGCCTTGCGCTAATACTTGGGCAATCAACTCGCGATAGACATCTGTTTTTCCGCTGCCTGTCACACCATGCAGTAATACAGTTTGGGACGAGCCCTCTTCTAAGGCAGTCAAAACACCTCTCACAGCTGTTGCTTGTTCCCTGGTTAATTCATAGGTTCTATCCGTTCGAGCACCATAATCCTTGACCTTGTTATTTTGCCCGCCATAAGGTGCCTGCTTGAGGGATGAATCTTCCCCTGTCGTGACGAAGCGAACTTCCTTACTTACCCATCCTTGTTTGATGAGTTTCTCAAGTGTTCCCGCAGAAATATTCGCTCGTTTCAAGAAAATTTTCAGGGAAACCGCTTTTTTCCTTGACCGGTTGAGCACAGTAAGTGCTCTAAAGGCCTCCACATCCAGCCACTGCAGGGTCTGAACATCTGAATCCTCAATTGAAGCCAAAAGAACGATCCACTCTTCAATTTTCCCCTTGAGAAGTGGCCAAACCGTATGCAGGCTTTGTGCAACCGAACAAATAGTCGTTTGCGCCAACCAATGAGCAAGTTCAATCAGATCCTGAGGAACCAGACTATCCTTGTCGGCAATTTCTAACACAGGTTTGAGATTAAAACCTTCCATTCCCTCTGGCAGATCATCCGTCACATTTACTACAAGCCCCTGTACCTTTCGGTTTTGAAGAGGAACTAACACCCTCATTCCTATCTTTAAACTTAGATAATCAGGAATACTATAATGATAACTTTGATCTAAGCGCCGATTTGCTACATCAACCAATACTTCAGCATAGCGAAACATGATGCGGTCCTCCTTATATAGAAAAAATATCAATAGCGCTAATGTCAATATTGGTCAAATACATTATATCAAATCTTAGCCTTTCATTACAATTTATCATATTCTTGATTGAAAAAACAAAACAAAAGATTGGGTAGAATGGACTGCTGACCATAACACAAACAAGAAATAAATACCCTCTTGTCAAAACAACAGGAATTGTGATATGCTTTAGGACAGTTAAATCCCTTACCTTTAAATTAGTCCCGTGAGACTAAGAAGGGAATGGCGAACCATGATATTAACATGGACACCTCTTTCTTGCTTGCGGGCGGGGAAGAGGTTTTTTGTTAGAAAGAGGAGGTTAAATTATGTCTACAGAAGTTCAGATTCACGAGAAGCTCCCCCTTGCCCAAGCGATCCCCCTCGGTTTGCAACACGTTTTTGCCATGTTTGGCGCCACGGTCCTAGTTCCTTTTTTAACAGGTCTCAGCCCGTCAGTAGCTCTTCTTTCTTCAGGGATCGGTACCATAATCTTCTTATTATTGACAAAAAGTCGAGTTCCTGCCTATCTAGGCTCTTCATTTGCCTACATTGCAGCTTTAACCTCCTTTGTTCAGTCGGGTAATACTTCTGGAGCCATGGGCGGAGTTTTAGCCGTCGGCGTGGTATATATCCTTCTATACCTGCTTATGGCCGCTTTCGGAACCCAATGGATTCATACAATAGTCCCCCCCATCGTTGCAGGACCCGTCGTTGCCATCATCGGACTGAGTCTGACTCCAGTGGCCACGGATATGGCATCTGGCAATTGGCCGATTGCGGCTTTTACTTTAGCCGTTGCCGCATTACTCTCCGTATATGCAAAAGGTTTCATGAAGATTATCCCGATCCTCGTAGCCATTGTCGCAGGATATATTGTTGCTGCGATCATGGGCATAGTTGATTTCAAGCCTGTCTTAGCCACTTTTAACGATCTATTTGTGTTCCCTGTTGCACTCGGAAGCGATTTCAAACTTCCCAGCTTAGATAAATTGGCAATTTTAGCAATGGCACCTCTGGCCTTGGTAACGGTGATCGAAGATCTGGGACATATGATCGTTCTGGGAAACATTACTCATTCCGATCCGATCAAAAACCCAGGATTTCACCGAGTCCTCTTTGGTAATGGTCTAGCTACCACCGTAGCCAGCTTCATAGGTGGTCCTCCTGTCACTACCTATGGTGAGAATATTGGAGTGCTGGCTGTGACAAAAGTCTACAGTACCTTTAATATCTGGGTGGCTGCAATCCTTGCTATTATTTTTAGTATGATTAACCCTTTACAAGCCGCAATCATGTCTATCCCTACAGCCGTAATGGGCGGGGTCAGCATTCTTCTCTTCGGTATGATTGGCGCAGCAGGCTTACGAACTCTTATCGAAGCTAAAATAGATTTTTCCGAAACAAAAAACCTCATCATTGCCTCCGTCATCTTTGCTCTCGGGATCGGGCTACCAGAACATGCAGTAGCCTGGGCAACTGTCGTCGGGATCGTCTTAAACCTCGTTTTGAGAGGACATTCCGAGAACACAGGAGTAAAGTTAGGAAAGTAAACAATGCTTAAAAGGACGCGAAAGCGTCCTTTTTCTTATGATCAGGGAGGCACTGGGGGCAGTTCTTTCCTATTTTAACAAAAGAACCTTTCGTCTTTAAATTAGGCGAGAGGCTCTTTTTGCGTTCAACTGAGAACTTTTAAAGGACACAAAGCGAAGCGAATTTACGATAAAATACACTCTACTCATCTCACAAATAATAACCCTAGAAATTGAAAGATACACAAATTTGCAAGTTGAGTACGACCTCAGCCAGAGAAAGCTCCTTACTTGGAGAGCATGGGAGAGGAATCGCGTAAATGATTTCTCTACTTCACTGGCAAATTGAGCGTCTGCATAGCCTTTTCCATAATAGCCTTATCCTGTACTCGGAGGACAACAAGAGCCTGCTCATTCTCCTTCTCTACAAAGGCATACATGTACTCCACTACCACATCCTGTTGGACTAATTGATTGAGTACCTCTGCCAGTCCGCCAGTGCGATCAGGAACCTTAAGTACCCAAACAGGAGTTAAGGAAACAACCACTTTTCGTTCACGTAATTTTACAGCTGTTTCTTCAGGGTTATCCACAATAATTCGCAATACCCCATAATCCTTAGTATCCGCTAGTGACAAGGCCCGTAAATTCACCTTGCATTCGGCGAGAAGACTGATTACTTCAGCTAACCTTCCTTTAGCATTCTCCAGAAAAATAGATAATTGCAGCATGCTTAACCCTCCTTATTACGTTTATCGATGACCCGAATGGCTTTTCCCTCACTCCGTGGAATGCTTTTAGGTTCTACTAGACGAATACGAACGGAAATTCCCAAAGAGTCTTCAATCCTCTTTTTCAGACGATCCTGACGACCTTCCAATTCACGCACTTCGTCAAAGAAAGTCGCTTCACTGACCTCAACTTGGACTTCTAGTTGGTCTAAGTTTCCAACCCGATAAACGACCAGCAGATAATGCGGTTCAAATCCTTCAAGGAGAATCGCCTCTTCCACTTGACTTGGGAAGACATTAACCCCCCTGATGATTAACATATCGTCAACTCGAGCCGAGACGCGATCCATCGACCATCCAACATGCCCGCATGAACACGTACCATAATGTAACGTAGTCAAGTCTTTGGTTCGATAGCGCAGAACTGGAAAACCTTCTTTTTTAATACTCGTAATGACTAATTCCCCACGTTCTCCATCGCGCAGGGGATTTCCTTCTTCATCTAAAATTTCAGGATAAAAATGTTCATCAATATGTAACCCCTGATGCGCAGGACACTCCAAAGCCACACCCGGTCCCATGATTTCACTGAGCCCATAGATATCAAAGGCCTTGATGCCCAGTCGCGCTTCAATTTCTTCTCTCATGCCTTCGGTCCAGGGTTCTGCACCAAAAATTCCAATCTTGAGCTTCAGTTCATCCCGTGAAATTTGTGATTCCTCTAGACTCTCCGCTAGATAAAGGGCATAAGACGGGGTACAAGCCAAAACAGTAGAACCAAAATCACGCATAAGCATCAGTTGACGCGCCGTATTTCCACCTGAAATAGGAACCACTATTGCACCAAGTTCTTCGCAACCATAGTGCAGTCCCATACCGCCGGTAAACAAGCCGTATCCGTATGCAATTTGTACGACGTCCTTCTTTGTCACACCGACTCTTTTTAATTCATTGGCCACGATCTTAGCCCAAAGGGTGATGTCTTGGCGAGTATATCCTACAACCGTCGGCTTACCCGTTGTCCCTGATGAGGCATGAAGTCGCACGATGTTTTCCATAGGTTCGGCAAAAAGCCCAAACGGGTAATTCTTACGCAAATCCTCCTTGGTCGTTAAAGGAAGTCTCTGGAAATCCTTAAGTGACTTAATATCCTCTGCACGTTTAATTCCTATTGCTCCATAATTTTCTTGATAATGGCGAATAGGCAACACTTTATCTACTGTTTTACGAAGACCCTCTAGCCATTGTTCCTCTGTTCGATCCATTAACTCCATCCCCTACTTCTCCAATTTGTCTACTAATCATGTAGTTTCCCTGTAACAGATTTCACGGAAATTGCAATTATATCAACTAATATACTACAGTTTTGGTTATCATACCACTTATTTATCCGCTTTGCCAAGTTGCTTTTGAGGGACATTTATCGAGAGTCTCATCACGTTTGTAAATAAATCTCATCAGAAAGATCTTAATTACTCCAGTTTACAATCAGTAAATTTACGCATATAATAAGCAGGTACATTACATAGCTAATGCACCAATTACCTAAGGATGCCAGGAGGTAAAAAAATGTGATCCTCAATACAGATAGTATGAAACCAATATATGTCCAGATTGCTGAGTGGCTTGAGGTAGAAATCCTTAATAGCAATATTAAGGAAGATGAGCGTATTTATTCACAATATCAGCTTGCCGATATGTTTACAGTCAACCCTGCCACAGCTGCCAAAGGATTAAATCTCTTAGCTGACGAGAACATTGTTTATAAAAGACGAGGCCTTGGTATGTTCGTTTCTCCGAATGCGAAGCAGTTTATCTTGACTAAGCGGAGAAAACAAAACTTAGAGCAAATGATCAAAGAGTTAGTTATTGAAGCTAATCGGCTGGATGTAAGTGAAAGTGAACTTATTATGATGATCCATAATTTCAGACAAGATGGCAAGGAGGAAGAGCAACTGTGAATGTCATACAGTGTCGTGATGTAACGAAATCCTACGGCCAAAATAAGGCCCTGGATCACTTATCTTTTGAAATAGGAGAAAACAAAATCACAGGCCTCATCGGTAGAAATGGTGCAGGAAAAACAACCCTGTTAAAGATGATAGCTGGATATATAAAACCTACTCAAGGAGAACTCCAAGTCTTTACCAGAAAGCCCTTCAATAACTTGGATGTTTCTGCTAAGACAATATTTATTGATGACAACATGACATTTCCTGATTCGTTTAGACTTACAGATATATTATCAGAAGTTGCACCCTTTTATGCTGCATGGAACAGCAACCTCGCCAATGCTTTATTTAATTATTTTTCATTTGACCCAAATCAAGCCCACAGTAATATGTCAAAAGGATCTAAAAGTACCTTTAACAGCATAATCGGTATTGCCTCACGCTGTCCGCTCACGATATTTGATGAGCCAACGACCGGCATGGACTCTGCCGTGAGGAAGGACTTTTATAAGGCATTACTTAAGGATTATCTCGAACACCCCCGGACCATCCTCCTCTCAAGTCATTTACTAAGTGAACTTGAAGAAATACTTGAAGATATTCTTTTGATCGATAACGGATCAAAATGCCTTCATCTCCCCGTCATGGAATTACGAGAATTAGCTGTTGGTATAAGGGGAAACAAACAAACTTTACTAACTTTTGTAGAAGGCAAAGAACTGATCTATAAGGAAGAGTTTGCTAAAGGGAGCTTATACGTTGTCATAAAAAAAGAATTAATAGAACAAGAATTCAAACATGTAAGGCAAAACGGTCTTGAAGTACTCCCCATTTCACTAGATGATCTGTGCGTTTATCTAACGGGAAAAACTGGAGGAGGTATTGATGATGTCTTTAAAAGAGGTTGATCTTCTATCAATTTCCTTAAAACAATATGTTTACAAACTTAAAGCCTATTCAGCTTTGTTTTATGTTCTTCTACTAGCTCAAATTATTGCTCTTTTTTTCTCGTTGAACGGAATAAGTCATATGTCGTCGGGTAATGGGGAATTATCAGTTTCTGTAAATACTTATTCTGCTAGTTTAGTAATTGTTTTTTCGTTTTTTTGGATACTTTTTGCCGCCATACAGCTAACAACGAAGCAATATAAGAAAATCGAAAACCCGCTTGTAACTAATAGCATCTCAGGAAATCTTTCAAACATAGGTTTTTTGATGACTGCCTGTGTTTTTGGAGGCTTTACCTCATCACTTGTTGGTGTGCTCCTAAGAATCATTATGTATTTTACGTTTGACAGATCCCAAATCATTTCAGACGAATTTATCCTAGCTTTTTCCGATCTCCTGCTTGGTATCTCTGTGACGATTTTATACATGGTTTTAATCTCTGGGATGGGATATTTAACCGGTGTGTTGACTAAGGTAAGTATGGCCTTTGTTATAATTATTCCAGCCGTAATTATCGGAATATCAAAAGCTTATACGGAAATTTTTCAGTCTCTTATTAAGTTTTTTACATTAGAGTCTTCATTGCCTCTGTTTGCTTTGAAAGTCATTATTACATCGATTCTTATATTTGGAGTTAGTATTTTACTTTCTAACAGAGGGGAGGTTAGCCAATGAGCAGAGTACTGTCTCAACTATTATTATTTCTGATTGGTATTGCAATAGTCTTCATGTTTAAATTCAAAAGGCCTAAATTTTATAGACCTTTATCTTGGAAACTAAGCGTTCTGGCAACTGGGCTATATCTTGGAGTTTTAATAATGCTTGTTCCAATATTATATATGTTGCCAGCTAAAGACTTTATTAAAACAGCTGAGGATAAAGATCAACCAATCGCATCCTCTTTAAACCTTATGAATAATTTGTATAATCAACATTTCCCAACAGAAGGAGATTTAGATAAGCTCAAAGGGATTTACAAAAATAGCGACCAAACCTTCAAGCTTGATTCAAGCAAATTATCCTTTAACCTACAGCCTGGTACAGAAAACTACCATGTTTTAATAGAGCGGAAAGATCTTGATGACGGAGAAATTGATGTTTCTACTTATGTCACAGCTCAATATGTGGGGGAAGTTAATTTTACAAAACGGATTTTACCCCCTACGATCTCAGTTGAAAATGGGATGTTGTCTCTAAGAGCCCCTGATAGACAGACGTTCGAATTCAAACAATTGAACGTCGACTTTACGATGGCTCAATTTAATAACCAAAATTCAAGTATCCATGAAATGTCTTCACATTTTGCTAACCATATTATCTTTATACGTGTTCCCCAAAGTTTGGAGATTAATAGAGGTGTGTTAGGGGATCGAATTCAAATAATCTAGTTGCAATTTAGGCTTGAGTCCTGTATTTGAAATAAAAATTTCCAAAATTAGGCACAAAAGAAGGTAGGTGATTATTCTTCACCTACCTTCTTTTGTATTTATTCACTTATTTATAAAGCAACTATTGTTAACTTACAGCCTCAAACAGTTAATTACAAACCAGCAAGCTTTCTCAAGACTTCGACCTTATCCGTTCTTTCCCAGGGGAGATCGAGATCCGTTCTTCCAAAATGCCCATAAGCTGCCGTCTGGCGATAAATCGGGCGACGCAGATCTAATGCTTTAATAATACCCGCGGGACGCAGGTCAAATGTCTGTCCGATAAACTCAACGATTTTTTCATCCGGAAGCTTTCCTGTGCCAAACGTCTCAATCGAGACAGATACTGGCCGCGCTACACCGATGGCATAAGCAATTTGAAGTTCGCAACGGTCTGCCAACCCTGCTGCAACAACATTCTTTGCCACATAACGAGCTGCATAAGCCGCGGAACGGTCTACCTTTGTGGGGTCTTTTCCGGAGAATGCACCTCCACCATGACGAGCCATCCCGCCATATGTGTCAACAATAATTTTTCGGCCGGTTAGCCCGCAATCCCCTTGTGGACCTCCAATAACAAAACGTCCCGTTGGGTTGATAAAATACTTAGTCTCTTCATCTAAGAGCTCTTTAGGAACAGTGGGGTACACCACATATTGCAGTAAATCTCTGCGAATTTGCTCATTTGTCACATCCGGGTGATGCTGAGTGGAGATGACGATAGTGTCCACTCGAATCGGTTTGTTATCCTCATATTCCACAGTAACCTGAGTTTTACCGTCTGGGCGCAGGTAGTTCAAATGATTTGATTTTCTCATTTCACTCAATCTCCGTGCTAAACGGTGAGCTAAATCAATAGGAAGGGGCATATAGCTTTCAGTTTCGTTCGTCGCAAAGCCGAACATCATACCCTGATCACCGGCTCCTATTGACTCAATATCACTTTCAGTCATTTCGCCGGTTTTTGCTTCCAAGGCCCGATCCACACCTAAAGCGATGTCCGCAGATTGTTCTCCGATCGAAGTTAAAACTGCGCAAGTATCTGCATCAAAGCCATATTTGGCCCGAGTATAACCCACTTCTCGCACTGTCTCTCTCACTACATGTGGAATATCCACATAGCACGAAGTCGTGATCTCGCCACTGACAAGAACTAATCCTGTCGTTACAGTCGTTTCACAAGCTACTCGCGCATTAGGATCTAACGCATAAATTGCATCCAAGATAGCATCGGAAATCTGATCACAGATCTTATCGGGATGTCCCTCTGTCACAGATTCAGATGTAAATAATTTTTTAACCAATTACTTCACTCCTTTGTTGCAGTCACCGAGGAGGTTGGCAATCTCACCCACGAGATTCCGTGCAACCTCCAGTTTGCTCATTTTAGGGAAATCTATTCTTCTTCCATCGGGAAAGAGAAAACTGACAATGTTCGTTGGACTGCCGAAGCCGGCACCCGGCTTGGTGACATCATTAGCTACCAGGAGGTTGACATTCTTCCTGTGCATTTTTTCTTGGGCGTTAGCTAAGAGATTCTCAGTCTCAGCTGCAAACCCAATCAGAACTTGGGAGGTTTTCCTTCGCCCAAGTTCGGCTAATATATCTGGATTGGGGACTAACTCAATCATACGATTTGTCCCATCCTTTTTAATTTTTTGCTCCGATTGACTTGCCGGACGATAATCCGCAACCGCCGCTGCCTTAACGATAACATCCATGTTGGGGAAATTCGCAAGGACTGCATCATACATTTCAAGAGCCGTCTGTACTGAGACGCGTGAAACTCCATGCGGGGTAGGCAAATCTGTAGGTGCACTGACCAGAATGGTCTCTGCACCAGCTTCCTGTAACGCCTGAGCGACAGCATATCCCATTCGTCCCGAACTCCGATTCCCAAGATAGCGAACCGGATCAAGCGGTTCTTGAGTACCGCCAGCTGTCACGAGAGCCCTCTTCCCCTTTAAGCAATCCGACTTAGAGAACAACTGAGTTATCGTTTCTACGATTTCTACCGCTTCACTCATCCGTCCGTCTCCTTCCGTGCCACACGCTTGAAACCCTGTGCCAGGGCCAATAATCTTGATCCCGCGTTCTTCGAGCCGGGTCAGATTTTTTTGTGTAGCTGGATGATGATACATTGCATGGTTCATGGCCGGTGCTACGTAAATCGGTGAGCGAGTCGCTAAAAGAACCGTCGAAAGAAAATCATCCGCTATCCCTGTTGCCATCTTGGCTAATATATTGGCTGTGGCAGGAGCAACGATGACTGCATCGACATGCTCTGCCAAAGCGATATGCTCAACATTCCACAATTTAGGCTCGTCAAACAGATCCACATATACTGGATTTGCGGAGAGGCTCCGCAGGGTAAGAGGGGCAATAAATTCAGTAGCAGACTTCGTCATGGCGACGTGTACTTCAATGTTCAACTTACGCAAACGACTGACAACTTCAGCTGCCTTGTAGGCTGCGATCCCGCCTGTGACTCCCACGAGGATCTTTCTTCCTGCAAACATTACACACTCTCTTCAGGAGTACATTCGTAATTGAGATCTGAATGAGAAATCTCCTCAAGTGAAATACTTACTGGTTTTACCCCCTTGGCTAAATCCTCGTGTTTTGCTTCTTCCATTATCGTGCGTGCCCGCTTGGCAACCACTTTGACCAAGGTGTACTTGCTGTCCACCTTACTCATTAGAATATCCAGTGAAGGTTGTTTCATATCGCTTCCCCCTTAAAAACAAACGGTTTTCGTTTAACTCGACATTTTTCTGCTACGAGAATACTCTTTAGTTTATCGACAGCCGCAGGAACTTCATCATTAATGACGACGTAATCATATTCACTTACATATTCCAGTTCCTGTATTGCAGTAGCTAACCGTTTCTGAATGACTTCCTCACTCTCCGTTCCCCGTTTATGAATTCTCTCAGCGAGAACATCCATAGACGGCGGGACGATAAAGGTGAAAACCCCTTGAGGAAACCGCTTTTTGACTTGTAATGCCCCTTGAATTTCGATCTCTAAAATAACATCTTGCCCTGCTTGAATCGCTTGTTCAACTGCAAAGCGCGGTGTTCCATAATAGTTATCACAAAACTGTGCCCATTCCAACAGCTCATCCCCATTAATCAGGGCTTCAAATTCTGCCTTCTCGCGAAAAAAATAATGAATTCCATCCACTTCACCGGGACGAGAGGACCTAGTCGTCATCGAGACGGAATATTTTAAATCAGGCAACTGACGGAGCAACTCTTGGCAAAGTGTCCCCTTTCCTGCCCCAGAAGGGCCTGAAAGGATTATTAATAATCCATGACTTTGTTCCACACGCTCCACCTCTAATCTGCCGGGTCTTCTACGTGACTGCTTGACTCTTTAGCCGAAAGACGATGAGCCACTGTTTCAGGCTGAACTGCAGACAGAATTACATGATGGCTGTCGCAGATAATCACGGCACGTGTACGCCGACCATAAGTAGCATCAATGAGCATGCCCGCATCACGCGCTTCTTGAATAATACGTTTGATCGGGGCGGATTCCGGACTGACAATCGAGATAATACGGTTGGCAGATACAATATTGCCAAACCCAATGTTAATGAGCTTTATGTCCAAGCTGAATCCTCCATTACTCTAAATTCTGAATTTGCTCGCGCACTTTTTCCAGTTCACTTTTGACTCTTATCACCTGTTGCCCAATCTTTAAATCATTAGCCTTTGAACCTATGGTATTAATCTCCCGGTTCATTTCCTGAACTAAAAAATCAAGTTTCCGTCCCACGGACTCGCTGCTTCGCAAGGCCTCTCGGCTTTGAGCCAGATGGCTGTCAAATCGAACCAACTCTTCTGTGATTGATGCGCGATCCGCAAAGTACACTACTTCGTTCGCCAATCGGACCCCATCCAATTCAACCTCACCAAGAAGCGTCTGGAGGCGTTCCTGTAAGCGTTCTTGGTGGTCTGTTACAACATATGGTGCTCGCTCGGAAATAGTGTGCAAATACTCGGTAAGAAAATCAATCCTTTGCAGAAGATCCGTCGTTAATTTTTCTCCTTCAGAACGACGCATTTGCCCAAATCCATCAGTTGCTTTCAAAAGTGCCTTAGCACACGTCTCCCATAAAGCATCAAGATCAATTTCAGGCTCCACTACCGAAAGAACCTCTGGAAAGTTGACTAAACGATAAATATCGGTTTCATACACTGTATGTAGAGCTAAAGCGAGATCTTTCAATGTCTTATCATACGACAGCGCTAAATCATTGTCAACCTTCACCAATCTCTTTCGTTCTTCTGTTTCCACCACATTAACATGCACTTCAATCCGACCGCGTTGGAACTTTTCTTGTAACGTTTTACGAATTCTTTCCTCAAAACTGCTAAAATTTCTTGGCATTCTAACCATAACTTCCAAGAACCGATGATTCACGGATTTAAGCTCAATAGAAATTTGATAACCGCTTCCACTAGCCTCTCCACGTCCAAATCCAGTCATACTATTCGCCATATGTAACCCAGTTTAATTATCGTTCTACTGGGTTAGTCACCTCCTAATTAATTTAATTGATTATATCATTGTACCATATTTTACATATATCCGTTTGCGAGTCATTTTCTGCCCCAGTAATCAATTATTAATCTGAGCGAAATTATTCCAAGTTGCTTAACTTTAGAAAACCAAAACAAAATTCATAACCTATGACAGTCAGATTAGTAAGTGACTCATCACGCTAAAGCTGAACATCGAGTCTTCGGCGGGGAACTCTCCCCCAACCGAAGCAGAGTACGGGGGCCAACTTCCACTTGAAGTCGAAGTCTTACAATTGGACAAAAATGAGACTGTAACAAACAGAAAAAGTAGTTTGTTAACAGCCTCATTTACTTGGATTTTAGGTAAAATCAGGTTATAGTTGCTCTGCTGATCTGCAAACTACAACCATTCACCCTTAAATACATAAGTTCCAGGCCCCGTCATGTAGACATGGTTATCTGTGTCCCACTCAATAAGCAGGTCTCCACCAGGCAGATGGACGGTCACAGCACGCTCGGTCTTATTGTTAAGCACAGCGGCAACTGCAGCAGCGCAGGCGCCTGTCCCACAGGCCAGAGTTGGTCCCGCCCCCCGCTCCCAAACTTTCATGGTCAGCTCCCGAGAAGAATTGACTTGAATAAACTCGACATTGGTTTTACGTGGAAAGAGTGGATGTTTTTCAATCGCCGGACCAACATGTTCAAAGTCCAGGGTAGAATAATCCTCTACAAAGACAACACAGTGAGGATTCCCCATAGAAACGGCAGTATATAGGTAGGTTTGGCCTAACACTTCAATTGACTGCCCCACTACCGGCTCTCCTTCTCCTAGCACTGGAATGAGATCAGCCCGCAAAATGGGCTCACCCATATCGACCTGTACTCCTTGTACTTGGCCCTCATTAATATATAGATTAAGCTTTAAGATACCCGCTCCAGTTTCCACCAGCATTGGGTTAGTACTTACAATCCCTTGATCATATACATATCGTGCAAAACAGCGTATGCCATTACCGCACATTTCAGGCTCCGAGCCATCCTGATTAAATATACGCATCCTGGCATCGGCAACTTTCGAAGGTAATACAACGACTAATCCGTCCCCTCCTATTCCAAATTGACGGTGGCAGAGCTTCTTTGCCAATTCAGGATAATCCACCTCCACATTTGAAACAGCGAAATAATCCAAAAAAACGAAATCATTCCCCAAACCGTGCATTTTTATGAATTCCATACCTTCGCCCCCTAAATCGATGTTCGATATTCCATATTCGTCGTTCGAAAGCCATATCGAATCAAACGTAATCCGTTTAAATAGATCCAGCCAAAACTTTAGATGGAGTAAAAACTCCATCTAAAGTATGTTTTTATATCCTATGTAATATCCTCCCTAAAAGAATACTACGCAAGCTGAAGTGGGTCAACCAATTGAACCAAGAAATTATCCCTTGGCGATGACCGTCTTTCCTTGCCAACTGTTTTTTAGAAGCCTTGCAAAGCCGATCAAAACGGACGGTCCACCTGCTACACACAGAATAAGAACCCATTGCCACCCCACTAAGGGTGCAGTCTTAAAGATCGCTTGCAGCGGGGTCACATATATCACACAAAGTTGCATGACAGTTGAGACAAGCACTGCTCCCACAAGATAGAGATTTGTGAAGATTCCCACTTCAAAGATACCTCGTTCTTCAGATCGGCAATCAAAGACATGAAACAATTGGGAAAACACCAGAGTTGAAAAGGCCATTGTTCGGGCACCTAACATATTGACCCCCATAAAGAGCGCAGCTACAAAGACAAAGAGCGTACCAAGTCCGATAAATGTCCCTCTTACAGCAATTTTCGAAGCTAATCCCCGTGCAAATATACTCTCACCCGGTTTCCTCGGCGGACGATTCATAATGCCAGGCTCAGCACCATCCACCCCTAATGCCATAGCAGGCAATCCATCTGTGACTAGATTAACCCATAAGATCTGAATAGGAAGCAACGGGAGGGGTAAGCCCACAAGTGTTGCCAAAAACATTGTCAACACTTCTCCAAGGTTACAAGAAAGTAAGTAACGAATAAACTTCCGAATATTGTCGTAAATTCCCCGACCCTCTTCCACGGCAGCCACGATCGTTGCGAAGTTATCATCTCCCAAGACCATTGATGAAGCTTCCTTGGTTACATCCGTCCCTGTTTTTCCCATGGCAACCCCAATATCGGCTTCTTTAACCGCCGGCGCATCATTAACTCCGTCCCCTGTCATAGCGACTACTTGACCTCGCTTTTTATAGGCACGTACAATTCTAAGCTTATCCTTCGGTGTCACTCGAGCAAACACTGAAATATCCATGATCCGCTCGCTTAATTCTTGATCAGACGTTCGCTCAAGTTCCATTCCTGATATAACCCCGCCGCCAGCTCCACGCAAAATCCCTAATTCATGAGCGACGGCTTCTGCGGTTAAACGATGATCCCCCGTGATCATGACCGGTTTAATTCCGGCCTGCCGACAAACTCTAATTGCTTTCACTGCACTGGCTCGCGGTGGATCAATCATTCCCAGCAGTCCGACAAACGTCAATCCTTGTTCTACATTCTCATCGAGCAATTCCGAATCTGCCAACGGTTTTTCGGCAACAGCCAAGACTCGGAGAGCATGCCTAGCCATTTCATCATTGGCCCGCATGATACTTTTCTTACGTTCATTAGACAGTTCTGCAACTCCTTGCCGGGTCATCTCTTGCTGGCAAAGTCGCAACACCATGTCCGGGGCCCCTTTGACATAAGCCTTGCGCCCTTGTTTCGTCTCATATACAACACTCATACGTTTTCTGTCCGAATCAAAGGGCAACTCGCCGATTCGCTTTTGCTTTCGTTCCAAAACTTCACGCCATATCCCCGCCTTAGCCGCAGCCACCAAAATTGCTCCCTCTGTCGGATCTCCTTCAATACCCCAAGGAGCATCCTTACCTTTAGACCGAAAGAGTCCGGCAACTTGAACCCCTTTCTTGGTCAAGGTTGAATTATTGCAAAGTGCTGCAATCTTTAACGCTGCATTAAGCGGATCACGTTCTTTTTCTGGATCCGCGCCCTGGAACTCCCCTTTGGGGTCGTACCCTTCTCCAGAAACTGAAATCCTTCGTCCATCCGAATAGATTTGGCGTACGGTCATTTCATTCTGAGTTAATGTTCCCGTCTTATCAGAACAGATTACCGTCGCACAACCTAAGGTTTCTACAGCGGGAAGTTTCCGTATGATTGCTTGCCGTTTAACCATGCGTTGTACCCCAACAGCCAAAGCGACTGTGACAATAGCTGGCAGGCCTTCTGGAATAGCAGCCACTGCTAAAGACACGCCAGTGAAAAACATCTTATAGAAATCTTCACCTCTTAAAATCCCGGTAACCACTACAGCAGCACAGACCAGAAAACTGATCAGCACCAACCATTTGCCCAGCTCTGCCAAACGTTTTTGCAAAGGAGTTTCTTCGTCTTCCACACTCTGGATCATTCCGGCGATGACGCCCATCTCCGTATCCATTCCCGTAGCCACAACAACGCCAGCTCCTCGGCCATTGACGATTGCTGTCCCCATATACCCCATGTTTTGCCGATCTGCCATGGGTGTGAATTCATCCTGAAGAGGGGAAATACTTTTAGTCACAGGATGAGACTCTCCAGTCAAAGCAGACTCTTCCACTTGCATATTAACTGCCTGAATCCAACGAACATCTGCCGGAATGCGATCTCCCGTATCCAGAAGCACAATGTCTCCCGGCACAACATCTGAAGCTGGAATCCTTTGTTCCATGCCTTCCCGTAACACTCGCGCTTCAGGAGCAGTAAGGGAACGGAGGGATTCCATGGAACGTTCCGCACGAAACTCCTGAACGAAACCTAAAACTGCATTAATTATGAGAATTGCTAAGATCGTGACAGCATCCGCGATCTCGCCTAAAAGTCCAGAGACTACTGTGGCCGCTAGTAAGACTAACACCATAAAGTCTTTGAATTGTCCGAGAAACAAAAATACTGGGTGAGTCCCCTTTTTTACCGCCAGGACATTGTTTCCAAACTCCTGTAACCGACGCCGAACCTCTTTAACATTTAACCCCTTTGTCGGATGTACCTCCAATGCCTTGGCCACGTCAAGCCAAGGCAACACATGCCACGCCTGTTGCCGCATGCCCTTTTTCCTCCTTTTGCTTAATAAACCGTTATAAAGGAAACCTTCTTCTGCAAGAGTATAAAACTTCATCAGAAGCCTCAGCATTGCAGAGCTCACCGGTGACTATATTTCCTCATTGATATTCGTATTTGCACCCCATATTTCGAACTTTGAACTTCAATTTAAGGATTAGTCAACTGATAAGAGGCTTTGTCCCTTTTATAGTACATGCTTATTCCTAAAAGTATGGAAAAATGCCTCAGCAAAACAAGTGTGTTATACTAAAAAGTGACTCAATGTTGAAAGGATGTAATCAGGATGGCGTTAGATGGTGTAACCCTCGCCTATTTAGTTAAAGAGCTTGCTCCACTGCTGATCGGAGCACGTATTGATAAAATTTTTCAACCAGAAAAGGAAGAAGTCCATTTCCAATTACGACAGCAGGGATCCAGGCGGCTCCTGCTTAGTGCAAGTGCCACATCCCCCCGCTTCCATCTCACACAGGAAAACAAAAAAAATCCAACCTCCCCGCCTATGTTTTGCATGATTTTGCGCAAGCACCTCGAAGGCGGTAAACTCGTCAGTCTCCAACAAAGTGAGTTAGAACGTGTCGTCACCTTTGAGTTCCAAAATTACAACGACCGAGGGGATTTAGTCTCATTGCATCTTCACTTAGAAATCATGGGAAAACACAGCAATCTTATCTTGGTTGACCCCTCGACAAATACCATTCTCGATGGTCTAAAAAGGTATTCACACGCCCTCAGCCACTATCGAGAAGTATTGCCCGGTCGACCATATCTGACTCCTCCCTCTCAAGGCAAACAACCTCCGCTAGAAGATGAAGAGCTTTGGCGACAAACCCTTTACGAGGAAGCGATAGATCGACCCATAACCGGCATACTCCTCGCTCGTTTTGCAGGGATCAGCCCGGAATTGGCACGGGAAATCGTCATCCAAGCCGGATCGAACACTGAAACCCTTCTCCAGCAGTGCGGGGATATTGATCTTTCAAGGCTTTTCCAAGCTTATCGAAGGCTATCCAACCCCGAGGGTTTTCCCGAGACCCAGCCTTGCTTGTATTACAACTCGGCACCCCGACCCCAACTTGTCGCTTTTAGTTTTGTCCCTTTCCAGCAATACCAGGAGTTAAGAATCGAACGGTTTCCATCTTTGAATGATGCTATCCAGAGCTTTTATCAATCTAAATCCGGTAACAACTCCCTTGAATCTAAAAGAGGTTCTTTGCGAAAGATTGTCCAGGAACAGTACACCCACACCCGCAAGAAGCTTAAAATATACAATGAAGCAGAAGCCAATGCGCAAAACGGTTTAGCGTATCAAAGATGGGGCGAACTCCTTACCGCAAACCTCTACCGAATTCCGTCCGGAGCGTCCGAGGCCATCCTAGAGGACTACTATGATCCCTCAGCACCTTCCGCAGTCATTCCTCTTAATCCTCATATAAGTGCTATTGACAACGCTCAACGCTATTACAAACTCTATAACAAAGCTAAGACGACTTTGCTTAAAACAAAAGAGCTCAAAGAAAACACGCTCGAGGAGATTAACTACCTCGAGACCTTGCGGTACAATCTAGATCAAGCTTCTTCTCTTAAAGAGCTTGATGAAATTCATGTCGAACTTGCGGGACAAGGGTATGTTGCTGGCAAACATCTAAAAAAGGAAATCCCCGCTAAAAAAGGCCGCACAAAATTGAATGCCAAGGCCAAAGCAAAATCCCCCAAGGAATCTCCTCAGCCCCGAGTTTATCGTTCCAGCCAAGACCGTGTCATTTTTGTCGGAAAAAACAACGCTCAAAATGATTGGTTATCGTTACGCAAAGGAAAACCAAACGATCTTTGGCTACACACCAAAGTGATCCCCGGTTCTCACGTTCTGATTCCCCTCGAGGAAGGAGAAGAGTTCCCAGACGATGCTACTCTCGAAGAGGCAGCCGCCCTGGCAATCTATTACAGCCAAGCACGCGGTTCATCTCAAGTCGCTGTCGATTATACTCATGTCAAACAGCTTAAGAAGCCTAACTCTGCCAAACCCGGAATGGTAGTTTACGACCAGAACTGGACTTTATACCTCACGCCAAAACAAGAGATCTTGGAGCGGTTGCTGGACAGTGAAGAGTTTTAGATTTAGATCATAAAGAGATACAAGGAGCAGAAATCAGTACTGATTTCTGCTCCTTGTATCTGAATGCTTCATACATATGGATGTTCCCAGTGCTCTGGGCGATTGAGTGACAAGGGTATCTTTGTGCCAGTATCACCCTTCGCTACGTTGAGTTGAGCTTGCGTGAGAAAGATACTCTTGGTGAAGTCAGCTCCTCTGAGATTAGCATCTCGGAAATCAGCCCCGATTAAATCAGTTCCACTCAAGTCTGTTCCGCTAAGGTTAGCCGTAATAAGGCAGGCTCCTCTCAAGTTGGCTCCTCTAAGGTCCACTTTTCTAAGATCAGCAGCAATAAGACAAGCTCCTCGACCGAAGGTCTTCCGGCGTTGCGAATGAACCTTCTGCCCACGACGAGCTTCGGTTCGCACAAGTTCACTGGTCTTTAAAAGCAGAGTATTAACTTCAGCTCGATGTGCTGAAACGTCCAGTTCTTCGAGAGAATCCGGACTGAGGTGAGTGAGGAGTTCCGTCTTAGCGAGCATTGAACTGAGCGCGCCATGAATAGGACGAGCTGGTTGTAGTGTTAGCGTTTCAGTCAGATACCAAAGTAACTCATGGAGTTGCCGCATGATTAAGAACACCTTGAACATTTGATTCGCAGATTCCGGGACTTTCCGCCAGTCGTGTCCACCAAAGCTGACTTGCGAAACCTTTTGACCAGCTCCAAAGCAGTCAAATGCAGTGCACCCTTTAAGGCCTAGCTCTCTGAGATTTTTGTGAATGTTGCAACGAAAGTCTGGTTGCAGGTTAAGGCAAGCTTGACCTGCCTCTTTGTTGTTTGGGAAGCCTTCCGAAGCAGAAAAGTACAAAGCCACACAGCACAAACCGAAACAGGTTTCGCAGTCAGCTCGCAAATTTTGGCGATTCTTTTCTGGGAAGGATACTGAATACTCGTGATTCTCGGACAACTATTCTTCCCTCCTTAACTTATTTTGTACGAATTTTAATTATATAGATTTATCTCTATTCTCAATTATTTCGTCTTCTTCAATTTGCTCTCTGCTCGTTTTATATTCTCCATGACTCTAAATTTAACTATCTCGCTAATTAATTGATAAGGCAGCGGCTTTTCTATCGGAAATTGTATTGACCCTTTTGAAAGTTTATATTCCGATAATTCTTCTTTAAACGCCTCAATTCCACTAGGAGCTGGATAAAATCCTATATGATTTTTATAAGCAGCAAAATGTACTAAGTTTCCTTGTAAGAAAAAAGTAGGCATTTGATAACTTATCTTTTCTTTTGCATCTGGTGCTGAGTCTTGGATAACTTTTCTTAGGATTTTAAGAATTTCCTGAATCTCGGGAGGGAATTTCAAAATATATTCGTCAATGGATTCATAGGCCGTTTTTTTCGCTTCCATGATTTCTCCTTTTCATAAACCTTCAGCAGTTTTAACAATCTTCTTAGATATAGCATCTTTTAAGAAACAATTTTCTCCGGAGAATGTAACTTATTTAGTATTCCCGCTATGTAGTCTATAATAATCTTAAGGTAAATACCATTCTGATTCGAATATTCTAAGGAGGTAACCCAAGAGTCTCATGATTAATAGTAATTAGCAAGATACAAGCTGGAAGTCACTTTTGTCCGAATTGGCTCCAGTAGCTGGTTCCCAAGGATGGTTCGAGTTGAAGATCATTTCTCCCTGGGGTTCCTGCCAACCAACTTGTTCCGGATAGACGTTGGCATAAGCAAATTCCTGTTGATTTAAACCCTTCCATTTTAAACTTGGCAATTGCCAAGTTTAAAATGGAAGGGTTTAAATCAGCTGTTTGTCCACCACCCCAGATTTCGTTGCTGTCAAGTCTAGAACTTCGGAAAGCGAAAATGCCCTGTCATCTGAGAAGGCCAGCTCTGTAATTGATCGGATTCACAAGGTATAGGTCCCGCGTTATGGAGAATATATGGCACGCCGTCAGGTCTGCGTTTATCAGATACAATGACAATATGCTCATGGGGCGGACCGTAGGTCACAATGTCCCCTGCCTGCCAAAGCGTTAGATTCTCTACATCCTCTGGCTTGACCTCGAGAGTTAATTCCTGGGCATTTCTCTGAAAAAAGACTATGAGATTAGGTACTCTACGAAAATCAATATTCGGGTCTGGCTTACCCTCTATGCGAGAATACTTACCAATATTGGCCCGAATATCTTGATCCACTAACCCCTTCAGGTCATAGCCCGCATCTCGAAATGCTCGCCATACAACATCCGTACAGACGCCTTCACTTTCTGGCGGATAGCCCTTTTGATAATAGGCACTGCGATACTGCGGTTTTCTTTCTACCTCGGCTTTTGCACCAGCCACAATATCTTCCAGGTCGTTTAAACCATCCTCATCCTTGTCAATTGGACAAGCAATGACAGGAACTTTAACGGTGGGCAAGAAAGGAATTGAACTTTTAAAATGGGGTGTTTTCCCTAACAACAAGACCCCGTTCACGACACCGCCAATCACCAAAATCAGCGGTACCCAATAAAACCATTTCCTCAAAATCTCTCCTCCTGCCAGAAAACTTGGCTAACACCAAACCCTTGACCGCTGGCCACAACTCGAACGGGACTTTCGAGATTAGAACGCCCGCCAAGGATTGTACGACGCTGTAACTATATCTTGGATCCTAATCCAAAATGATTAAGAATCATAGGGTACAGATCAATAATTCTCGCGTGGTCAAATTCAACCGGCATGCCCGCAACGATCATCGGCACCGTCGAATCTTCTTCCTCTAGTGACCCATGGCTCCCTCCTCCTGGGTGAATAGGTGCCCCGACGGCAAAATATTCATACCCCAGGACCGCTGAAACGGCAATTCGGCTTCCCCCTCGCGCCTCAAGGGCTGATATTAAACGATTAAATGCATCCGGAAACTTCCCGAATATAATTTGTTCGCTTAATACTCGAGCATCAACCACAGATATGTCCCCTTCATAGGACCAGGTTTGACCATAAACATCTCGAAAAGGACCCCTGCGAGAAAAGGAAAGTTGTTTTTCCGTCCCGCCTTGAACAACGCAAAATTTATTTTCAGAGACTTTCCAGCTAATTTGAGCGTTGCGTGGATCTTTTGCCAAGATACCCACTACCTCTGGCAAAAGATCATCTTTTTTCTGCAGAATGTAAATAAAAGCCATCCGCTCATTTGGACAAATGGCAATCTCATGCCTATTATCTTCTCCGCTTGCTTCTTCCGTAGCTTTTAATCGCTTAAACGACTTTAAGGCACTATCTAAATCAATCAGGTACTCTTTTCCTAAGCCAACAGTTGACTGGGCATGGTCTCCCGTGACAATAATTACGTTTTCCTCTAATGCTTTTTCCCAAGTACCGAACTCATCTAGGACTGATGCCACTTGTTGGTCTGCATACTCAATGGAAAATCCCGAGCGCAAAGGGCCATGTTGGTGTGAATATTTATCATTATCCGGAAAGTAAACAACCATGAAATCAGGCTGTTGTCGTTCTCGGACAAGTTGTGCCGCAATTGTTCCGGAAAAGGTATCATTAAAACCAAAGCGATGAAAAGGCCCTCTCGGATAGGCTCCTGCCCTTCCTGAGAAAGGGGGATGGATAAGCTGACCTAAGGTTAAGTGCGAGGGACCCGAAACATCTTCTCGATTGAGACGAAACCCAGTCCCTAAGGCTAATGAAAATGGAACTTTCGTTAGGTAAGTGTGTCTCGCTCGATGCATAAAAAAATTAATATTCCCTGTACTGTAACCGCCTGCTTCCAGTTCTTCATACAAGGTTGGGGTTTTGGTATTCAGGTGATCTTCATTGAGACTAAGTAATAAGTTGCGGAGAACTTTCTCTAAACCAATCTTTAGGATGCTTTGCCAAGTAGCTCCGTAATCCACGATCTTCCTTATCTCTTCATCATACCAGATAAACCCAGGAACTCCATGCTGATTAGGCCAAGTTCCTGTGATCATGGAACTCGTAGCAACCGGAGTCATCGTTGGAAAGGAGGAGATAACCCTGTCAATGCAGGTCCCGTGTTTAACCAAAAAACGAAACGCAGGGGCATTTCCTTCCGAAAGGATCCTGCCCAAAACAGAAGGATGAAGGGAGTCTACCACAAATAAGATTACCTTTTTCATGATCGACTCCCTTCATCAATTTCATATAAAATAAAGTATATCAAACTGTCCCGCTTTTAGATACTAGTGGATGTAAAAACTTGCTAATTTACGAGTTCCAAGAGTATGGATTTTATAATTATATCGGACTCATTGGGGCAATATATGAAAACAGGATCTAAGTTAAAGGAGGTCGAATTATAAATGTACTCCAATTGGTTCAATAGAACAGTTAACGGTCTGCACCAATTTAAGAAGAATAACTCTATGAAAGATCCTATGATTATCGGGCTTTTCGGTGGATTATTAGGGGCAATTGTCATGGAATTGCTTAATGTGTTATTAGGGAAAAAGCTGTTGTTCGGGAAAATTGCATCTTCAATGGTTATCCATCCCTTGCGCAGCAATAGACTCAAAAATTCTCTGTTCGGGGAGATAATGCACTTAACCGTAGGGGCTGGTATTGGGTCAATAATTGCTGGACTTCTTCAGAAAACAGGGAAAGATTTAGTTATTATTAAAGGCACATTCATAAGTTTATTAGCCTGGGTAGGACTGCATAATTTGGGAAACAGAATGGATCTGTTTAGTATTAAGCCTTACTCTACCAAAGGCCACTATATGGCCCTAATTCAACACCTGATTTATGGGATATCCACCTCGGCAGTTATTAAATACTTTTCTAACCCTGTTGCATTCCAACAACCTTCGATCACAAAAAGTAAAATCACGACTGGCGAAAGCAACCTCAAGTATGGTCAACCTTATTTGCCATCCGAAATCGAGCCAACAATGCCCAATTCTCAAATGCTACAATTCAAGTATCCCACTGCTTAATTAAACTGGGATTCTATTAAGCTAAGCAATAACTATCGGATAGACAGATAAGGAACAGTTGGAATATTACTTCCAGCCTGTTCCTTGTTTTATTTCAACTTACAATTAAATTTTTCGACTTCCTGGTTTTACAGCTGGAGTACCTTTTGCACACAGTGGGCATTCCTGAGCTTCGAAAGCTTGGATGTTCAACTGAATAATGGAGCACTGTGGCAACCCAAAATCAACTTGACCTCCTGTACGATCAACAAGCACCCCGACACCTACCGCCGTGGCTCCAAATTCTTGGACTACTGTCAATACCTCACGAACGGATCCACCAGTTGTAATTACATCTTCCACCACCAGAACACGTTCCCCTGGAGAAATCGTAAAACCTCTGCGCAAACGCATAATTCCGTTTTCCCTCTCTGTAAACAGAGAGCGGACTCCTAGGGCCTTGGCGACTTCATGCGCCACCAAGATCCCTCCTGTTGCTGGTCCTATGACAGTTTGGACGCCCATATCCCGAAATTGAGAGGCTAGGCCTTCCGCAAGAATTGCTGCTCGATCCGGATATTGGAGTACTTGAGCACACTGCATATATTGAGCACTGTGTTTACCTGAGGTTAAAAGGAAATGTCCATCGAGCAGCGCTTCACTTTTTCTAAATATATCCAGGTACTCATCCGGTGTGAGTGGCATATTGTTATTGTTTGATAGTTGCGCCATTATTTTTTAATCTCTCCTTTTTCTACTGTACCTTAATCTTCACCTGTACTACATCCTGAACTCTGGCAAGCAAATTCCTAACTCAACCTGCTATTTAATTATTCCCAAAGTCGCTCTAAGGCTTGACGAGGATCCTTAGAACGGGTAATGGGTCTCCCAACGACAAGATACGAACTTCCGGCTGCCAAGGCCTCAGTAGGTGTAAGTACCCGCGCTTGATCCTGTGCTTCACTCCAAGCAGGACGAATTCCCGGTGTGACAATCAAAAAATTCGCTTTTGTGTTTTTCCTAATATCGCTCGCCTCCCTAGCTGAAGCGACGACTCCATCCAGCCCTGCCTTCTCTGCTAGTTTCGCCAGTTCAACAACATGCTCACGAATGTTCCGCTGAACTCCCATTTCTAGTCTGAATTGATTTTCCGACATACTGGTCAGAACTGTAACTCCGATCACCTTGGGAACACTTCCCAGCTTACTTCCTTCTTCTTGTACAGCGCTGGCAGCCCTTGCCATCATGTCATATCCACCGCTGCAATGGACATTGATCATGTCAACTCCGCATTGAACGAATCCTCGTATCGCTCGTTCCACCGTTGTAGGTATATCGTGAAGCTTCAAGTCCAGAAAGATGGGGAAACCCATAGCTTTCAATTCGTGGATCATTGCCGGCCCAGTATACGCGTACAGTTCCAACCCTACTTTAAGCCAACACCCGCTGCCTTGAAGTGTCCCAGCTATGGCTAATGCTTCCTCGCGCCCTTGAACATCCAGGGCTGCCATGACGCGCTGATTATTAGATATCACTTCCACACGATAACCCTCCATTTCCAACTTCCGCAGCTCAAAGGCTGGCCTCATTATACTGTAATTCACAGTTAAACATATGTTTTCTAAAATTTATACTTATTTAACGCTAAGCTCTATGCGCTAATCCCACTAAATCATGCACAGACGCAAGTCCGCGTTTTTCACAGTAGTCTTGGATTCCCTGCAGAATCTCCAAGGGGGCCAGAGGATTGACAAAATTCCCTGTACCAATACTTACAGCCGTCGCCCCAGCAAGCATAAATTCCACAGCATCCTGCCATGTAGTAATTCCGCCCATTCCAATGATCGGTAAATCAACGGCCTGAAAGACTTGCCAAACCATTCGCACTGCAACTGGTCGAATGGCCGGCCCTGAAAGTCCTCCAAACGTATTGGCTAAGACAGGACGTTGGTGATTTATATCAATATGCATCCCTAACAATGTATTGATGAGAGATAGAGCATCTGCTCCGCCAAGTTGGACCGCGTGCGCCATCCCCACAATATCTGTGACGTTGGGCGAGAGCTTGGCGATAACTGGAAGGTCGGTTTCGGCCTTCACTGCCGCAATTACTTCTTGCGCGCTCTGAGGATCCGTGCCAAAATGCATTCCGCCATGTTTAACATTAGGGCAGGAAATGTTCACCTCCAGTGCAGCTAATCCAGAATCCTTTTGTAACGCCCGAGCCAATAGCACATAATCCTCCAGGGAAAAACCAGAAATATTAGCAATCGCCGCAGTAGGCAGTTTCCGAACCTTAGGCAGATAGGATTTTAGGAATTCTTCCAGCCCTGGGTTTTCCAACCCGACAGCATTTAGTAACCCTGCCGGTGTTTCCGCCAGCCGGGGAACAGGGTTTCCCAGGCGAGGCAAGGGAGTAATCCCCTTTAGGGTTATTCCCCCTAATGCCTCCAGCGGACAATAGGCTACATACTCCTCTCCAAACCCATAGGTACCGGAACAAGTCAGGATTGGATTTCTTAATGTTATACCTGCAAGCTGAGTTGATAAATTAACAGGACTCATCCCAGACAACCTCCTCCCCCCGAAAAACCGGCCCGTCCTGACATACTTTTCTATGAATCAACACACCAGCTTCATCGATTAAGGTGCAAACACACCCCAAACAGGCTCCAACTGCGCAACCCATACGTTCTTCCAGCGAAACCTCCACAGATACTTTATAGTTTTTAAACAGCTCTGTCACGGCCTGCATCATCTTCTTTGGACCGCACGCAGCTGCCCTAATCTGGCCTCCGCTCGCAGTAGACTTCTCTAATAGCTCTTGGGCCTGCTCAGTCACGAGGCCCGTCTGCCCAAGACTTCCGTCAAGCGTACTCAGTTGCAGAGGAATACCCAGGTCTTTCCAGGAAGAAAGACCAGCACTCTCTAGAAAGGACTTGTTTTCTCCTCCCCAAAACAAACGTACTGTCAAACCCTGAGCCAGCGCGCTTTGAGCTAAAGGATAAAGCGGGAATATCCCAATTCCACCGGCAACCAACCACAACTCCCCTTTTTCCGGTAAAGAAAAGCCCTTTCCTAAGGGACCCATAACACTTAGTCTCTCTCCACACTTTGCTCTCGCCAGAATTTCGGTTCCCCGACCTTGAATCCGGTAGAGCAAAGTAATTTCGTCGCGTTCAGAAGAGATTCCGGCTATACTAATGGGTCGCCGCAATAAGGGATCAAATGAGGCGATGGATGAATCTTGAACTTGGATCGCAACGAATTGCCCTGCATGCGCAGTTCGGGCGATCGGTCCCTTCAGAACCAATCTCCTGAGTCTTTGCTCCTCATCCCCCAAGCTTTCGTGAACAACTACCTGACCTTCGGTAAGCATGGCGACCTCCTTTTCGTGGTTCGATATTTTTGGTTCGTGGTTCGAAATCCGCAAACCTAAAGTGAACTAGTCCAGCTAAAGCTGAACATCGAGTCTTCGGTGGGGGACTCTACCTCCTTCACCGCTAAATGTTTCCTATTGGGAAGGTAGCTCGGAGAAACCTTCCACTGGAGGCTTTCGTCACCGAAGCAGATCACTAGGACCCACTCCCACTTAAAGAAGTAGGAGTCTTACGATCGGATAACGTACCCTCACTGTATCCGATACAAAATGCAGTTCGTTGTCGTTAGTTCTATAGTTCTTACTTGTAGCTTGTATATCGTTCATCATCGTTTGCAATTCGATATTCGTGATTCGGGCCACGAATAATCGAACCACGTACATCTCTACAGCGGCAAAAGACCCGGCGAAATGCTTTCAATCACTTGGAGCAAGGCTGCAGCGGTATCTAAGCTTGTAAAGCAAGGAATTCCATGTTCCACGGCTGCTCTTCGGATCGCGAAACCGTCACTTGCCTGTGCTCGACCATGGGTAGTTGTATTAAGGACATATTGAATCTTTTGTTTGCGGATGCCATCAATGATTTCATTCGAGCCGTCATGCAACTTAGCAATCGTTTCAACCCTTATTCCCTCACTCTTTAGATAACGAGTTGTGCCTTCTGTCGCTAAGATGCGGAACCCAATTTCAGCGAACCGCCGAGCAAGAGCCACCCCTTCCGCTTTATCACGATCTGCCAAGGTTATCAACACAGAACCGTAAGTTGTAAAGGAGAGTCCCGCTCCTAGCAGAGCTTTGTAGAGAGCCTTTTCATAGGTCCTGTCCATTCCCATCACTTCACCAGTCGATTTCATCTCAGGACCTAAGGACGGTTCGACCCGTTGAAGCTTGGAGAAGGAAAACACAGGTGCCTTAACGGCAACCCGATTACCAATTGGCCAGAGGCCGAGAGGGATCCCTATGTCTTCCCATTTCCTGCCTAAGATTACTTGGGTCGCCCAGTCTACGATGGGGATTCCAGTGACTTTACTCAAAAAGGGAACCGTACGGCTTGAGCGAGGGTTAACTTCCAGGACAAAGAGTTCCTTATGATAAATAACATATTGGATGTTCAGTAACCCTTTGATTTTTAAGGATCGTGCTAACGATTCTGTTAAAGCAATGATACGGTCTTGCATACTTATGTCCAGTGTTTGAGGCGGATAGACCGCAATAGAATCTCCGGAATGAACGCCGGCCCGCTCTAAATGTTCCATAATCCCGGGGATAAAGACGTTTTCTCCATCCGAGATGGCATCAACCTCCACCTCAGTCCCAAGCAGATATTGGTCCATCCAGATCTCCTGATCTGAGGATGCGGACAAGGCACGCTTGATAACAGGCTCTAATTCCTTCTCTTCATACACAATGTCCATAGCCCGTCCACCTAAAACATAGGAAGGGCGAACTACCAAAGGAAACCCTATCTCTTGAGCAATACGTTGCACTTGCTCCATATTCGTTGCCCCGCCTCCGTGTGGTCGCTTAGCTCCAAGTTCTTGCAGAACACGATCAAAGGTTCCGCGCTCCTCTGCCCGGTCAATGTCTTCAACCGTCGTACCCAAAATCTTATATCCGCGACTTGCCAGGCCGCTTGCTAAACCTATTGCTGTCTGCCCGCCAAATTGAACGACTACACCATCGGGCTTTTCTTTGTCCAAAATCTCTGAAACATCCTCTAAGGTCAAGGGCTCGAAATAGAGCCGATCAGCTGTGTCAAAATCTGTGGAAACCGTCTCAGGATTGTTATTAATAATAATACTTTCGAAGCCCGCTTTTCTCAAGGCCAGCACGGCATGTACGGAGCAATAGTCAAATTCTATACCCTGCCCAATTCGGATCGAGCCCGACCCTAAGACAACTACTTTGGGCAGTTTATGAACTTCCCCTTCATCCTCAACGTCATAGCTGGAATAAAAGTAAGGTGTCGTCGCTTCAAACTCTCCTGCACAGGTATCGACCATTTTAAAAACGGGTCGAATGCTATGCTTCATTCTAAACTGATGTACTTCTTCTTCGGTACTCTTCCAGAGGGAAGCAATCTCTTGATCTGAAAATCCAAGCCGTTTGACACGGAGCAATGCCTGTTCATCCCAAGGGGTATTTTCTATGGACGTTGTCTCATCGACTAAGCGTTTGAGTATATTCAAATAATAGCGATTCCAGCCTGTCTCTTGAACCAGCCACTCCACCGTCCAGCCGCGTTTTAAGCACTCGGCAAAAACGAAGAGCTGCCGATCATCGGGTTCTAGACAGGCAGTTTTAAGTTCGGCATCTGAAAGACTCTCAAGCTCAAACAAACGGACCCCATACACTTTTATATCGAGAGAACGGATGGCTTTAAGCAGAGCAGTTTCTAAGTTCCGACCGATACCCATGACTTCACCGGTTGCCTTCATCTGGGTTCCTAAATGACGGTCAGCATCTGTAAATTTATCAAAAGGCCAGCGTGGGAATTTAACTACTACGTAGTCTAGAGCCGGTTCAAAACAAGCTGATGTTTTTCCTGTAACCGCATTTTTAAGTTCTGTCAGCGCATAACCCAAAGCTATTTTAGCTGCGACCTTAGCGATCGGATACCCTGTCGCTTTAGAAGCTAGGGCACTGGAACGGCTTAAACGGGGATTGACCTCGATCACGACATATTCCATTCGTGAGGGATGAAGTGCAAATTGGACATTACAGCCCCCTTCAATACCCAAGCCATTTACAATTCGCAAAGACGCACTGCGCAGGGTTTGAACCTCTCGATCCGTCAAGGTCTGACAGGGCGCAACAACAATACTGTCCCCCGTATGTATTCCTACCGGGTCCATGTTTTCCATATGACAAATCGTGATACAGTTTCCGACTCCATCGCGTAAGACTTCAAACTCAACTTCCTTCCAACCAGCCACACTCCGTTCCACGAGGATCTGACTGATAAGACTTGCCTGCAAGCCACTTTCTGCAATTTGCTTAAGTTCAGCAACGTTTTGGACAATTCCTCCGCCGGTTCCACCTAAGGTAAAGGCCGGCCGTACAATAAGAGGGTATCCAGTTTTATCGGCGAATATTAGCGCATCTTCAACATGGGATACAATCATACTTTCCGGAATTGGTTCACCCAGCTCTTTCATCAAGGCCCGAAAACTCTCTCGGTCTTCTGCTTGATCAATGCTTTTAAGCGAGGTCCCCATCAAGGTGACCTCACAACGTTCCAATACCCCTCTTTTAGCAAGCTGATAAGCCAAGTTCAGCCCGGTTTGCCCTCCCATAGTAGGGATCAACCCGTCCGGCCGCTCCCGCTCAATAATCCGTTCCACGGATTCCACCGTCAATGGTTCTATATAGACTCTATCAGCTGTTTCTCGATCCGTCATAATCGTGGCAGGATTGGAATTTACCAGAATGACCTCTACTCCTTCTTCGCGCAGAGCTCGACAGGCCTGCGTGCCGGCGTAGTCAAACTCAGCCGCCTGCCCAATTACGATGGGGCCAGATCCAATTACCAGAACCTTTTTCCACTCTTTCTTGGGCATGCTTATCGTCTCCCTTTTTGTGTCGAACTTCTCAAGACAATATCCTTGAAATGGTCGAAAATTTCCGCGTTTTCCTCTGGTCCTGGAGCGCCTTCCGGATGAAATTGTACGGACAGAACAGGATAAGTTAAGTGCTCCATCCCTTCTACGGTTCCATCATTAAGATTGCGCAAGGTGACTTCAAAACCGGACCCTGTCAAAGAAGCTTCCTCCACAGCGTAGCCATGGTTTTGGGAGGTCATAGTTGCTTTTCCCGAACGAATATCGATGACCGGATGATTTCCTCCGCGATGCCCATAGGGAAGTTTATAGGTTTTTCCACCTGCGGCCAAGGCCAAGAGTTGATGCCCTAAGCAGATACCCAAAACCGGCAACTTATCATACAACTTGCGCACCATGGCAATTCCTTCAGACAATTCTTCCGGATCTCCGGGGCCATTGCTTAAAACCAATCCACTTGGCCGATGTCTTAGAATTTCTTCAGCCGTTGACCTGGCGGGGAGTACTATGATTCGGAACTCTCTCTTCTGCAGGTTGCGAATAATATTTCGTTTCACTCCAAAATCCAATACCGCGATTAAGGGACCAGATCCTGGAATTTCATAAGCTTCTTTTACCGTTGACCGATAGACCCAGTGTTCACTTTTATCCTCTATTTTCCTTTGGGAATTAGCCCAGTACTCTATTCCTGCCTCTTGCGTTTGAACTAATAAGCCGGGAAGTGTTCCAAATTGCCTTAAATACCTGGTCAAAGCTCGTGTATCTACACCCTTTAAGCCCTGAACCCCATGCTGTTGGCAATAATCCTCTAAAGACCCCTCACCATGCAGACTCCCCTCACCTTCAGAAAGTTCTCGAACGATAAGTCCCTGCAAGCGAGTTTTATCTGCTTCATTTTCTTCATGGTGCCAGCCATAGTTTCCGATTAGAGGTTGAGTTAAGACCAGTATCTGACCGGCATAAGATAAATCTGTGACCATTTCTTGATAACCACTCATAGACGTATTGAAGACGACTTCCTGCTCTTTCAGCTGTGCAGAACTCTTCGACCATTCCCCAAACTCTTTTCCCTCAAAGGTTGTCCCATCCTTGAAAACGAGATAAGCCACCTTCGACACTTCCTCTCTCCGCGTAGTCTTCATTCGCACATTCTTTTAGCTAACACTTATCTAGCACTAGCACTTAATTCTAAACACTTTACTCTATTGATTTTCTTATCGAAGACGTACAAAGCGCACTAAATAACTGTTCTATCTCTCTGAACAAGCCTGCCTTCTACCCAGACCATCACAGGGAATCCTTGCATAGTTTTCTCCAAGAACGGAGTATTGCGCGCTTTTGAAACCAGTTTAGCTGACTCAATCACCTCCGAGAAATCGGGATCAAAGAGCACCATATCTGCCAAAGTTCCAGGCTTTAATGATCCCCCGGGCAGACCAAATCTCTGCGCTGGCGTATCGCTCCAAGCCTCAATCACCCGATCTAAGGACAGGCGTCCTGGTAAGACTAAATACTGCCATACCGCACTTAATGCGGTCTCTAAACTAGCAATTCCAAAGGGTGCTTCAGCAAATGGACGCGCTTTTTCTGCCTGAGTATGTGGGGCATGGTCGGTGGCAATCATGTCTATAGTTCCATCTCTAAGTCCTTCAATAAGGGCTTCACGATCTCCTCTGGAACCCAGTGGAGGATTAACTTTAAGAGCTGTATCAGTGATACCTATCTCTTCATCGCAGAAAATCAGATGGTGAGGATTGACTTCTGCCGTGACATCAACCCCTCGCGCTTTAGCTTTTCGAATTAACTCTACACTCTCCGTCGTCGAAATATGGGCCAGATGAAGTTTCCCGCCAGTTTCCTCAGCTAGAATTAAATCCCTGGCAACGATCACGCTTTCTGCACTGGCTGGAATTCCTCTTAACCCCATCCGCCCGGAAGCAACTCCACGGCGCATCAGACCTTCTCCAGCTAAATCTTTATCCTCGCAATGACTGATAATCGGAAATCCGGTGAGTTTAGCATATTCCAAAGCAAGCCGCATCACTTCCGAGTTCTGAATATTTTTGCCGTCATCGGAAAAGGCAACGGCTCCACCCTCTTTCATATCTGCCATCTCGACCAGTTCGCTGCCCAGCATTCCTTTAGTAACCGTCCCAATCGGCAGTACATGGGCATATCCGGCACGTTCTCCCTGTCTGCATACGAATTCAATCAAAGCCCGATTATCAATCGGCGGTTGGGTGTTAGCCATAGCCATTATCGTCGTAAACCCGCCTCGTACTGCAGCTCGTGATCCGCTTAAAATATCTTCTTTATCTTCTTGCCCAGGTTCACGTAAATGAGTGTGTACATCTATAAGCCCCGGGAAAAGAAATTTGCCTTTCCCGTTTATCGTCTCCAGTGATTCACCCTGTGCTTTTTCTAAAACTTCTTTTTCTGTTAATGAAGATGAAATTTCTAAAACTTGCCCACCTTTGACTAGAACATCCCGGGAAGCAGAAATTTTTTGGCTTGGATCTATAACCCAGACGTCTTTAAGCCACCACATTGCTAGACCCTCCTATCAGTAAATAAATTAGCGCCATACGAATCGCCACGCCGTTCGTGACTTGACGTTCAATTAGAGCATCTACACTGTTTGCTACGTCATCCGAGATTTCTACGCCTCGGTTCATCGGTCCAGGGTGTAATACAATGCTCTGTTTTCCGGTTTTCTTAAGACGCTCTGTCGTCAATCCATAGAGATGGCTGTACTCACGCAGGCTGGGAAATAGCCCGCTTTTCTGCCGTTCAAGTTGGAGACGAAGAGCCATGACAATATCCGCTCCTGGTAAAGCGCTGTCCAGATCATGAGTTATTTTAACTCCGAGACCCTCCATTTCGACAGGAACTAAAGTTGGAGGACCTGCAAAAGTCACATTGACTCCCATTTTTTGAAGGCACCAAGCATTACTGCGAGCTACCCTGGAATGCAATACGTCCCCAACGATGACGACGTTCTTTCCTTCTAATTTCCCCAGATTCTCCTGCATCGTGAAAATATCTAATAGAGCTTGGGTTGGATGGGCATGCTGGCCATCTCCAGCATTGATCACCGCAGGATCGAGGATATCCGCTAAAAATTTGGCAGACCCTGAACTGGGATGGCGCAGAATTACCACATCAGCGCGCATCGCCTGAATAGTCTTAGCGGTATCATATAAGCTTTCACCTTTACTTACACTGCTCTGAGCAACAGCTATACTTGTCGTATCCGCCCCTAATACCTTGGCAGCCATTTCGAAGGAGGTTCGAGTCCGTGTACTTGCTTCATAGAATAGATTAACTACCGATTTTCCTTTTAATGTAGGCAATTTCTTAATTGGGCGCATCAGAATTTCTTTCATCACCTTCGCCGTATGCAGAATATGACGAATTTCCTCCACACTCATATCTTCAATCGCCAGAATGTCTTTACGCTGCCATTTCATCAAGTAAACCTCCCTAATTTTTTCCATCTCTTATTATCTCTAATGAATTTGTGATTATCCCTCGCCTTACATCCATAAAACATAAAAATCCTCGTCCCGTAGAGAGGGAGAGGATTTTAACATAGGCATAACCTATATCCGCTCGCCCCTTGGTCATCTCTCTGGATAACATTTAAAGGGTAACGTTGGTTTATTTTATATTAATATCATCTCGTTCCAGAAGAAGTATGTCTTCCTCCCCATCCACTTCCTTGAGCCGTACAGCTACGACTTCTCGTCGCGAAGTGGGCAGGTTCTTCCCAACATAATCTGCTCGAATAGGCAATTCTCGGTGTCCTCGATCCACAAGCACGGCCAGCTGAATTCGTTCAGGTCTTCCAATATCCATCGTTGCATCCAAAGCCGCACGCGCCGTCCGTCCAGTATAGAGTACATCATCAATCAGAATCACGGCTTTACCTTCAATACTTACCGGAATATCCGTTTCATGAACGACTGGATGGATATCGATAGTACTTAAGTCATCGCGATAAAGGGTAATATCCAGAATTCCCAAAGGTACTTTTACCCCCTCGAATTCTTCAATATACTTTTGAATCCGTTCTGCCAGCGGCACCCCTCTGCGACGAATCCCTACCAAGACAAGTTTATCAGTTCCTTTATTCTTTTCTACAATTTCATGAGCAATGCGAGTTACCGCCCTGCGAATTCCATCCGCATCTAAAATTTTACTTTTAATTGTTCCTTCCAAGGCCACTAACTCCTTTCTCCCTGGGACATCTTCGCTCTGCAGATCTAAAAAAATGTAACAAAAAAACCGTCTGAAAAGCAGACAGTTCTCTCACATTTCCGTCTGCCTTCCCAAGCCTCTCGGGACTTCATTAAAGGCCATAACACTTGTCACTAAGTTTACTTTAGGATTGACCAAAAGTCAATGAGATGATTGGGAGATGCGTAATTTTTCAATGAGAGCTGAAAAACTTTTGGGCACAGGGGCATCGAACTTCATCCATACCCCACTGCGCGGATGAACAAAACCCAGATGTGCGGCATGGAGCATTTGTCCTTTAAGCCCATAAAGATTTCGTTTGGGTCCATATACAGGATCCCCCAGAACAGGATGCTTAATATAGGCCATATGCACACGGATCTGATGAGTTCTGCCGGTCTCTAAGCGAGCTTCCAAATATGAAATCTCACTAAAACGTTCCAAAACAGTATAATGTGTTACAGCTAGTTTGGAATGATGCATTACCACAGCCATACGTTTACGATCTGATGGATCACGTCCAATCGGTGCATCAACCGTCCCAGAGGGTTCAAGCAAGACCCCGTGAACCAGCGCTAAGTATTTTCGCTCCATCGTATGCGCTTTAAGTTGCGCAGCAAGCCCTTGGTGAGCTGTATCGTTCTTGGCAACCACCAAAATCCCCGAAGTATCTTTATCAATACGATGTACGATACCAGGACGTAAAACTCCGTTAATTCCGGAAAGGTTCTCACAATGAAATAACAAGGCATTAACCATCGTTCCTGTCCAGGCACCGGGAGCAGGGTGGACCACCATTCCCTGAGGTTTATTCACAACCAAAACATCCTCATCCTCGTAAAGGATCTCAAGGGGGATATTTTCAGGTTCAGCCGTTGACTCTCTTGGAGCAGGGATCATCACTTCAATCTTATCCCCTGTGCGCACTTTATAATTTGCCTTTTTAGGTAACCCGTTAACCCTAATACACTCTTGTGTAATGAGTCCTTGAACGAAAGACCTGCTCTTCCCTAAAATTTCAGTTACTCCAACGTCCAAACGTATTCCTTCAGGAAGCTCAATAACTTTCTCTTCAACTGAAATGCCTGACCCTGTAGGCAAGGCTTCCTCGCTAAAGGATGCTTGCTCATCAAATTCAAAATCAAGGTCCTCAATTTCAGACTCAATGGTAGATTTTATAAACTCTTTTTCCACTTTTATAACCGCCAATACATTGATTTATAGTTTTTCGATGTACCTTTATCTAAACAGTTCACTTATTGGATACGTCGAACTCTGATTTACTTGGAGTTTTTTTTTCATCCCGATAAATGGCGAGCATCAGTAACCCCACTCCTATGACAATCATACTGTCTGCGAAATTAAATACATAAGGCCAAATCTGAAAATCAAGATAATCTACAACTCGTCCGATGACGAGCCTGTCATACAGGTTCCCCAGTGCTCCCCCTCCGATTATTCCTAACGCCAGTCGTGTAATCCTTTCCTTACGCGGAATACGAAACTGCCCATAAATTATCCCACTAATTACCAGGACTGCAGTAACAATAAAAATCCAGGTTTGGCCGGCCATCAGACCAAACGCCGCGCCTGGATTAAGGACATATGTCAAATGAAAAACTTTAGGGATAACTTTCAGCGTCTCGCCAGGAATAAAGTTTGTCTGAACTAAAAATTTTATATAACGATCAATACCCCATACCCCGATGATTGTAAGCCAAACCAACAACCGTCCAACCTCCCTCTTTCCCCTAATCTTAACACAGGGCTCAAAGTGGGGCAAACTAATCATGAGTGGACATATAAAGACAAAATACATTGCATTGCGTCAATGAGCGCAAGTGGACTGCAATGGAGTTCGTGTCGGATGCGCCAAGGCTACATACCGACTTAAGCCTCTATCTTAAAAGATACCTACTGGCCCAAGATGTACGAACATGATAGTTTCGTCTATTATGTTCCGGTACGATAGTGTCCGGGGGACACTATCGCCGTGGACGCAATCTCTTTAAACTACTTAACGCCTGAAGGAACGCTATCTCCAAAGGAGCTGACCCATAGGAACACTCCTCCTCATAAAGTGTGCTCTCATATGCTTTAATCTTAAGTTCGTCCATGCTCTTTGCTATAATGAATAGTATTTACTCGTCCTTCTTGTTCTCTCTGGGTTTCAATGGTTTCAATATACTCAACTGCCCCAATCGTTTCATCTGAGTCTTCATAAAGATTGTTTGGATCTGAGATATCTCTGTTAGTCCCTAAATCTTGAAGGGAATCCGAGGTTCCATAACGCGCTACTGCCTGCCAAGAATCTTCACCATCAAACTCCACCCGATCCGTACCGTCATTAAAGGTTCTGGAAAAGGGCCGATTCAAGATCTCATTTTCTACTGGATCACGATATAATGAATGTTGCTCTTCCTTCTCTTCTTCGCGGCTGCATTCAGCACATACCGTAGTATATGGCAGTACCTCGAGTCGTTCATATGGAATCTTTTGACCGCAATGTTCACACTTTGCATATTCCCCTTTTTCAAAACGTTCCAAAGCGCCGTCAATTGCTCCGATTCTATGCTTTAACCGATCATGTTCTGCGACATCACGAGACCGCTGATATACTTCTGTTCCAACATCTGCTGGATGATTGTCTACAAGCGACAATTCACCTAAAGAATCTTTCATATCCCCGCTAAATAGTTCTGCCGCAGTTTCCATTATCTCAGCTCTTTCATCACGAAGCGTTTTGATTAGTTTATCGTAATGCATTTGCTTTTTCAATTAAACTCGCCTCCTAATCCTATCTAGGGCTGATTAACATATTTACTAAGTTCTGCAATAAACCCTCCAATAACTGGTAGATTCAAGACCACTATCCTTTTTAACAGAAAATAAGCAAATCCTGCGAGTAGCCCAGCCCCAAGCGCTGTTCCCAATCCTCGAATGAGACCAACCAGGAAATTAAACCAAAGCATGCGTCCTGGACGATTCAAATACCCGATATATTCGGCTAATCTCATTTTTTCCAGAGTCTCTGCCAATAAAACAACCTGATGTCTTAACCCAGCCAACTCCTGCTCATTTACGAGATCTGAGCTTTCTTTGTTTGCTGAAAGTTTCACGGTCAATTTATCTTCTTCATTTGGAACGGCCATGTTATCCACCTCACGTTAAAACATCTATTTTAGTGTTCCCACGTCCTAAAAATTTACACTGATCAACAAATTTTATAAACAGTGTATAAAACACCCACTTTCAGAGTGGGTGTCTAAACAATTAATGTATCGAGACTTACGAAATAAACCCTTAAAGAATAGTATAACTTCGTTACACATATATGTATAACTTTTTTTTAATTTTGATGAAATGCAAAAATAAAAGGCTATAATAGACACTTTTATGAAGTGATTATTATAGCCTTTTTAAAAGGTTATTATTTTATTCTAAGAACTTTCAAACCGCATCTTCAATTCTGATTATAAGAGTTTCTTACTCGTACCAGTTCTATTACCTCACTGCCAAGATAAAAAATATTTAGGAAGTCCCTATTCTAGTTCAAATAAACCTCAAGTTGTTGACCATTTGCCAAGCCAAATGCATTACCCTCATCCGTATCTACATGTAAATCAAGAGCGTACTCGGGATTAACGCGAACCAGTACCTGATCTAACACTCCACCCCGAGGACCCTGTACAATGGCACGGATATGTTGTCCGTCTTTCAACGAATATTTCTTAGCATCTTCTGGAGTCATGTGGAGATGGCGAGCTGCAATAATAACACCTTGATCCATATGGATACGTCCCTTTGGGCCTTCGACATCAATGCCTGGTGATCCTTCAAGCTTACCAGAATCTCGAACCGGAGGTTTTAAACCAACTTTAAAGGTATCCGTTCCCGTAAGCTCTACTTGAGAAGCTTTCCTAGCAGGTCCTAAGACCCTGACTCCCGATATTTTGCCTTTTGGTCCAATGAGAGTAACCGTCTCTTCACAGGCATATTGGCCAGGCTGACTCAGATCTTTCATCTTTGTTAAAGAGTACCCCACTCCAAATAGCGCTTCAATATGCTCCTGAGATAAATGAATGTGACGATTAGAAATACCAACGGGGACTTTGAAAGTTTCCATTGAGTACATCCCTCCCTATCTAATAGTATGCCACCGTGCGAAACAGAAAAAACCTGACTTTCAAGTTCACAATTAACATTTCTGCTATTATACTCTATTTCGAATCATTACGACAAATTATAGTTTATTCATATAATTTAGACGGATATCCATATAAAAGAGTAGGGAAGAATGGAATTATTTATATCTGTTATTCCCCCGTCAACCAAACAATTTCACCATTTTGAACCACAGGAACTATCGGTAACATGTTTGGAGTGGAACAATAAACTAAGTCACGCTCAAATCCTAGAGAAATAAGTTTTCTTCCGTGAACTGAATCGCGAATTTTATCTGCAAGATGATTCTTCGAACTGCGATACAGTATACGCGCGGCTTCACCCAAGTCGTTTAGCAAAACATCCGGCCCTAAGGCATCAACAAACATTCCTGCACAGAGCGTGTCCGGAAGATCAAAACGTTCTTCTGTACCTGCACAAAAAACTACTATCCCCTTAAGTCTATTTTTATTTTCGAATTCTCTTAGCACAGCTAAAATAATGCTCTGCATGTTTATAAAAGAAGCCATCCAGATCATGGGTGCAGCAATAGAATCACGTATAGCTCGAGTACCGTTAGTTGTCGTCATAATGACTCTTCTGCCCCCCACTTTTTCAGGAACATAGTCAAAAGGAGAATTCCCTAAATCAAATCCTTCAATAATCAGTGAATCTCGCTCTCCTCCTAATAATGATCCAGGAAGGGTTAAACGTGTTTCCAAGGCTTCTTCTGCCGTGAGAACCGGAATAATAGCTTGGCAACCATTAGCTAAAGCTGTGACTATTGTGCTTGTCGCCCTCAGTACATCAATCACGATGACTAATCTATCTTCTAAGTACGGAATCCTCGGAGAACCTGTACTCGGTAATACTTCGATTTGCATGCGATCACCCCATTCCTGAAATTAATAAGATAATATTATTATATGTTATGCTCAGCCTTTTTTATATTCAACTTTTTTATCTTAAATCCTGCTAGTTGTTTAAATTGTTGATATTCTAATGTCTTTTAGAACAAGCTTCAGATAGTAATGCTAAATAAAAGAGAAAAGGGGATGACACAAAATACATATTGTATCCTGTTCATCCCTAACAGGGAATCAGGGATAATCCCTGTCTTCCCCACCTTATTTGATTTATGACTCTTTGCGCCACCGCAAGTTAGGCTTCCGTACTGCGCCCACTTCATCTAATCGTGTCACTAGCGTAGTGTATGGTGCATTCTTAACAAGATCCGCATCAGTTTGGGCTTCCTCGGCAATCTTGATAAGGACCTGAGCAAATTCATCCAGCGTTTCGATGCTTTCGGTTTCAGTCGGCTCAATCATCATGGCCTCTTCGACAATGATCGGGAAATAGATGGTTGGTGGGTGATAGCCATAGTCCAATAGACGTTTGGCGATATCTAAGGTATGCACTCCAGTTGTTTTAAGGTTTTTCGGAGTAATAATAAATTCATGCATACAGACGCGATCGAACGGCAAGAAATAATGTTCTTTGAGGATACTCATCAGATAGTTGGCGTTTAACACGGCACTTTCTGAGGCTGCCCTCAACCCTTCCCCGCCCAGGCTTCGAATGTAGGCATAAGCCCTGACAACCACCGAAAAGTTCGCATAAAACGAGCGCACCCGACCAATCGAGAGCGGCATATCTTCTTGCAGGGTGAAAGTTCCGTCCTCACTCCGATCTACCATGGGTTTAGGGAGAAACGGCATCAAAAACTCCTTAACTCCAACCGGTCCGGACCCTGGCCCTCCACCACCGTGAGGCGTGGCAAATGTCTTGTGCAAATTAAGATGGACAACATCAAAACCCATATCTCCGGGGCGGGCAATACCCATTACAGCATTTGTATTCGCTCCATCATAATACAATAGACCGCCTGCATCATGAACCAACTTAGTAATCTCTAGAATATTTTCATCAAAGAGCCCTACTGTATTAGGGTTTGTCAGCATCAGTGCAGCGACTTCGTCACTCAGGACCTTTTTCAAGGCCTCCAAATCAACCCCGCCACGGTCATTGGATGGTATTTGGATAATTTCATATCCAGCCATTGCTGCCGTTGCAGGATTCGTTCCATGGGCCGAATCCGGAACAATCACTTTTTTGCGTTTAGTGTCTTGACGGTGATCGTGATAGGCTTTGATGATCAGAATTCCAGTCATTTCTCCGTGAGCTCCGGCGGCTGGCTGAAGAGTAAAGCCATCCATCCCTGCCAATTCACAGAGGTCCTCTTGAAGTTCCGCCATGAGCTGCAATGCCCCTTGAGTCATCGACTCAGGCTGATAGGGATGAAGAGCTGTGAAACCAGAGAGACGAGCCAACATCTCATTAACCTTCGGATTATACTTCATCGTACACGACCCCAGTGGATAAAACCCGGTGTCTACGCCATGATTAAAAGTAGAAAGATGTGTAAAGTGGCGCACCACATCTACTTCGGAAAGTTCCGGAAGTGACGGCTCCTGGTGACGTAACAAATCCCTTGGAATCAGCGTTTCGATAGAAACTTCTGGAACATCACACATAGGTAAACTGACCGCACTTCGCCCATTGGCACTAAGATCAAAAATAAGCGGTTCTAATACTTTCATTGGATCGCCCCCAATCTGGCCACGAGCCGGTCAATATCAGCTTTAGACTTCGTTTCAGTCACACAGAAAAGGAGATGATGGTCGAGCTCTGGGTAAAAACGAGCCAGATCAAGCCCGCCGATTATCTGATCTTCTAAGAGCGCTGAGTTAATTTTAGCTGGTTCAATCTTGGACTTAATCACAAATTCATGAAAGAACGGGCTTGAGAAAGCCAAACTCATCCCAGGGATTTTGGCAATCTCCTGCGCAGCATAATGAGCATTCTGCAAATTTAGATAGGCCAATTCTTTAACTCCTGTTTTTCCCAGAGCACTCAAATGCATCGTAAAGGCCAGCGCACAAAGTGCTTCATTGGAGCATATGTTTGAGGTAGCTTTCTCTCGCCGTATATGCTGTTCGCGGGCTTGAAGGGTTAAGACATATCCTTTTTTGCCATTTTTATCTGTGGTTGCTCCTACAATTCGACCAGGCATCCTGCGGACGAACTTGTCCCGACAAGACAAAAAACCCAAATATGGGCCTCCATAATTAAGAGCATTACCGAAGGGCTGTCCTTCGCCAACCGCGATATCTGCACCGCATTCTCCCGGAGGCTTTAGTAAGCCTAAAGAAACCGGGTTGACTGACATGACTACTAGAGCCCCTTTGGCATGAGCTAACTGGACAATTTCTTCAGCTCTTTCAATACTGCCAAAAAAATTAGGATTTTGAACAAGCACGCCTGCAATGTCCTCCTGGAGTGCCGCTTCCAATGCCGCTTGATCCAAGACACCATCCTTGAAAGGAATCTCCACAAGCTCTACGCCGCGGGGCGGCAGATAGGTTCTTAGAACTTCACGATATTCAGGGTGCACCGTTTGCAATACCAGCACCTTTTCCCGCCGAGTTGCGTCACAGGTCATCAGAGCTGCTTCCGCTAAGGCCGAAGCACCATCGTACATAGAAGCATTAGTTACATCCATTCCAGTTAATTCACAGACTAAGGTCTGATATTCATAAATCGCCTGAAGGGTCCCTTGACTAATCTCAGGTTGATAAGGTGTATAGGCAGTGTAAAATTCTGAACGCAACAGCAATTGATCAATAAAACTCGGAATGTAGTGTTCATAAGCCCCTGCTCCGAGATAAGACCTATACCCTTCTACGGTTTGATTAAGATTTGCCAGCCCTTTGACATGTTTAACCAATTCCTGCTCCGACATTCCTCCGTTAATAGCCAAAGGACGTTGCAAGCGGACTTCCTTTGGAATATCTGCAAACAGCTCTTCAACAGATTTAACCCCGATACGGGCTAAGAGCCGTTCGTTTTGGCTGTCCGTATTCGGTATAAAGTTCATTCTAATGTTCCTCCTGTGCTAAAAACGCTTCATATTCAGCAGCCGTCATCAAACTGTCGAGAGAGGATAAATCATCCGCTTCGACTTTAATCAGCCAGCCTTCCCCATAGGGTTCAGAGTTGAGTAAATCAGGTGAATCCATGACTTGAGTATTGACTTCCACAACTTTCCCGCTAACTGAGGCCGTAATGTCGGAGACCGCTTTTACAGATTCCACTGTACCATAAGATTTTCCAGCCGTTACTGTTGTTCCTACATCAGGAAGCTCTACAAACACTACATCCCCGAGGCTTTCCTGGGCATGGTCTGTAATCCCAAACGTCACTATATTCCCCTCAACCTTAGCATACTCATGTTCTTTATTATACTTTAACTCTACTGGATTCATTAAAATCATCCTCCTCATATTTTTTAATTATCTTACCCAAGGAAATTATGAGCATCCGCTGACACATCAACTTGAACAAAGTTATCTAATGATTTCAAACTCAATTGGGGTAGAGTCCACTGAAGTCTCGATATTCAGCTTTTAGCTGAACGAGTTCACTTCGCACTTATTTTTTCGGACATTGCACCAGATTCCTTCGCTGAGTGTCCTCCTTGTTTATCACATTTATAAAATAAGGAAGGAATGATCTTAGCTTTAACAGCTTTTCCGCGAATCATTACATCAAGAATTTCCCCTAGAATATCTAAATCTGCTCGGATTAGTCCTAGTGCGATATTTTTGTTTAAGGTTGGGGAAAATGACCCTGAAGTGATAAAGCCAATTTCTTGTCCGTCTTTTTGTAAAGGATAATGAGATCGAGCAATTCCACGATCAATCATTTCAAGTCCTACCAACTTGCGCGGTATTCCTTGTTCTTTCTGAGCTAGAAGTACTTCCTTGCCAATAAAATCTGCTTTATCCAATTTAACAAAAATTCCAAGTCCTGCTTCAAGCGGAGTGATTTCCGCGCCTAGCTCATTCCCGTATAAAGGAAGGCGAGCTTCAAATCGCAATGTGTCGCGGGCTCCCAGTCCAATCGGTTTTACACCGTCATTAGCTCCAATTTCTAATATTTTTCGCCATAATTGTCGTCCATATTCAGGAGCAACATAGATTTCAAATCCATCCTCTCCGGTATAACCGGTTCTGGAGATAAGACAGCTAACCCCGTCAATTTCTCCATGAGCAAAACTATAATATTTTATTTGTGAAAGATTATAGTTCGTAATACGTTGTAAAACAGTTTCTGCCAAAGGACCTTGTAACGCAAGTTGGGCATACTGCTCAGATAGGTTCTCAGCAATCACATTAAATCTTTTGGCTTGTTCTGTAATCCAAGCATAATCCTTATCCGCATTAGAGGCATTAACGACAATAAAAAAGTGTTGTGAATTATATCGATATACCAGCAAATCATCAACTATTCCACCATTTGGATAACACATAGGAGAATAGAGGATTTTCCCATCCTCAAGCTTACTTACATCGTTGGTAATCAGCATTTGGACAAAAGCCAAAGCCTCTTCCCCGCGAACATCAATCTCACCCATATGTGAGACATCAAAAAGACCCGCCTTTGTGCGAACAGTATGATGTTCATCAATGACACCAGCATACTGAACAGGCATTTCCCATCCACCAAAATCAATTAGTTTAGCCTTTGCAACCAAATGTTCTTCATAAAGAGGAGTACGTTTTAATTCATTCATATTGAAACCTCCTTTAATTTTGACTCATAAAGAAGAATAAACTATTGGTTGGAAGAATTCAGCATCTAGTATAGTGTTTCATATAGATAGACATCGCACCCTAGAAAAATACTTCCAAAATTCCCTTGTAATTTTTTGTAAAATAAAAGGACAGAGAAAGTGCGCAATCGCGCACTTTCTCTGTCCTTTAACCTGAGAGATTCGCCGTCTTCGGCTTCCCCTTTGGTGTTCTCTTTTACAAGAAACTCTCCAGAGTCCCGTCTTCTAGCAGTACTTTTGCCTGAGAGTTTCCCTCCTTGAAAGAGCGATTTCAAGGAATTTCTCCTTCGGCGTCTGAAAAATAAATCAGATCTCTCCTGCTAGCGTCATTCGGTATTAGCTTATTTCTTTACTATATAATATGCCCTTTTAGTCAATAAGTCTACTGGAATTTTCTGAAACTACATCACTACAGCGAGGGCAAATCGTCGGATGCTCTTCATTCTTGCCAACTTCTTCATGGAACATCCAACAGCGCTCGCATTTTTCCCCTTTAGCTGGTTGCACAAGAATGCCTAATCCCTTGTGAACTTCTGCTGGTTGTACCCCTTCAGGTCTTTCTTCATTTGGCTGATGCATGACTAGGCTAGAAACAATAAAGATTTCTGCCAAATTAGGGACTTGTTGCAAGGATTCATATTGTTCATCCGTAGGGTAGAGATCAACCTGAGCTGTCAAAGGATGATTAATTAATTTTTCCTGACGTGCTATTTCCAATACTTTAGCTACATCCGTGCGTAAAGCCAGTATCTGATCCCAGCGATTTGCTAATTCCTCGTCCATCCATTCAGCATTTACTTTAGGCATTTCTGCAATTTGGACATTCTCTGCACTCTTTTCTCCAGGAATATACGGCCAGATTTCTTCAGCCATGAACGATAAAACTGGAGCCAAGAGGCGTACCAGTGAATCAAGCACTTCATATAAAACCGTCTGAGCGGAACGACGAAGAAGTGATGTTTTTCCTTCAACATAAAGTCTGTCCTTGACAATATCCAGATAAACGGCACTTAATTCGATGGTACAGAAATTATGAATCGTATGATAAGCCCAATGGAATTCATAAGACTCATACCCAAGAAGAACGCGTTCAACCACTTTGGAAAGCTTAAGTAAAGCCCAACGGTCGATTTCTTGAAGCTCTTGATAACTCACTTTATCCTTGGCAGGATCAAAATCATTGAGGTTACTCAATAAGAAACGCAGGGTATTACGAATTTTACGATAAGCTTCAGACATTTGCTTCATAATACGCGGAGAAGCTGCCACGTCATTTTTGTAATCCACAGAACTGACCCAAAGCCGTAAAATGTCCGCACCCAGTTCTTGAACAACCTTAAGAGGATCAACCCCATTGCCCAGCGATTTTGACATCTTTCGCCCTTGTTCATCAACAACGAAACCGTGGGTTAAAACATTCCGATAAGGAGCCTGACCAAAAGCAGCCACCGAAGTGGACAAAGAAGAATTGAACCAGCCGCGATGCTGATCTGAACCTTCTAAGTATAGATCTGCCGGCCAAGATAATTCAGCCCGTTGCTTCAAGACGCCGGCATGGCTTGTGCCGGAATCAAACCAAACGTCCATGATGTCCGTCTCTTTGCGGAATTTCGTACCTCCACACTCACAAGCTGTCCCTTCTGGCAACAATTCCATGGCAGAATGGGCAAACCAAGCATCAGACCCTTCTTGACGGAAAAAGTCTTGGACTTTGGCGATAGTCTGGTCGTTCACCAAGACTTTTCCACAATCTTCACAGTAGAAGATGGGAATTGGAACCCCCCAAGTCCTTTGCCGAGAAATACACCAGTCTCCGCGTTCCGCTATCATGTTGAAGATCCGATCTCTTCCCCATGCAGGGATCCAACGAACCTTCTCAATCTCATCTAAGGCTGCCTGCCGAAATCCATCAATGGAGGCAAACCATTGTTCAGTTGCGCGGAAGATGATCGGGCTCTTGCAACGCCAACAATGAGGATAACTATGTTCGATTGTCTCCTCAAGGACAAGATCGTTACTGTTCTTGAGATCCTCTACGATCACAGGATTCGCTTTCCCGGTTTTAAGGCCAACATAGGCCCCACCTTCCGCGGTAAATTTCCCTTGATGATCAACAGGACATAAAGCAGGCAAGCCGTATTTCTTTCCAACTAAAAAGTCATCTTCCCCGTGGGCTGGTGCGGTATGAACACAACCTGTACCGGCTTCTAAAGTGACATGTTCCCCGCAAACTACCACGGAGTCCCTGTCCATGAGCGGATTTCTACAAATTACGCCTTCAAGTTCTTTGCCGGAGAGAGTCCTTTCAACCGGAAGTTCCAGCTTCCACAAGGAACGTAAGGACTCCAACATTCCCTCAGCAACCACCCAATGTTCTTGCTGAGCGGTGACCACAGCATAGGTTAACTCCGGGTGGACACTGATCGCCAGGTTTGCTGGCAAGGTCCAAGGAGTTGTGGTCCAAATAACTACGAACGTATTCTCTTCGGCGAGAGCACTCATTCCATCACGCACAGCAAACTTGACATAAATAGCAGTGGCAGGCTTGTCTGCATATTCAATTTCAGCCTCCGCAAGTGCTGTCTCACAGGAAGGGCACCAGTAGACAGGTTTTAGTCCTTTATAGATATAACCTTTTTTGGTCATATCCCCAAAAACCCCAATTTGAGCAGCCTCATACTCCTTTTGCAAAGTCAGGTAAGGGTGATCCCAATCCCCCCTCACTCCAAGCCGCTTAAACTCCTCACGCTGTATCCCAACATATTTTTCCGCATAGTCTTTGCATTTCTGCCGAAATTCCAGCGCAGATACCGCATGACGGTTGACTCCCAATTTCTTAATAACTTGTTGCTCAATAGGAAGGCCATGAGTATCCCATCCCGGCACATAAGGCGCATCAAAGCCCATCATGGTCTTGTATTTAACAATGATATCTTTCAATACTTTATTGATAGCATGCCCCAGATGAATGTCCCCATTAGCATAGGGCGGCCCGTCATGAAGGATAAATTTCGGCCTCCCCTCACGTGCTTTCTGGACTTTTTCATAAAGTTTTTTCTCTTCCCAAGATTTGAGGATTTCAGGTTCCCTTTTGGGGAGATTTCCTCGCATTGGAAAATCAGTTTCAGGTAAATTCAATGTATTACGATAGTCCATTAATAATTTCCTCCTTTGAATAATCTTACAAGCTGAAAGTTCTGGCTTAACATTAGTTATGTTAGTATGCTTCTGCTTGTAAAGGATATTAGAAAACTTGACTAACGCCAAGCGTTAAGGCGATGGCCCTGACTCTAACCAGTATAACTAAAAATCTCGCCCCCTAAAAAGGGACGAGATTACTCGCGGTACCACCCATGTTGCTATATATAGCCACTCGGAAGTCTTTTAACGGAGACAAACCGAATAAAGCTTACTGAGATTTCAGCCATTCACTCCAAGGGGATTTTCTTTGTCACTTCTCCACGGGCTCACACCATACCCCGCTCGCTGATGAGCTTACTTGACAAAGACTGTCCTTTTCAACGTGTCTAAAAATTTAAATTCTCGGAAAACTACAAGTTTAATAAGTAGTATTTATTAATCCTTTAAAATAACTTTACGAAGGATGGTGATAAGTTTGGCTTGTCCTTCCGAGTCAATTGGGTCTACCATCCACAGACAGAGAAAGGATAGTTTCCTGCTTTTCCACTCCTGAACAAAGGGATCCATCTGTTCTTTAGATACGTATAAGTGCTTAGAATCTTGAGAAGGCGTCAAACTGACCACAACACCGCGTTGCTCCATTTCATCCATTGCCCTGAACGCGCGGTCAAGTAAATCATCACTCCCTGTCATCAAGACATCTCCTGAGCGAAAATGATGATCCGCTTCAGCAAACCCAACACTAAAGATCTTGATATCCTGTTCATCGGAATTCAAACTATCTATGGAAGTTAAAAGTTGAACCTCTTGGCCCCCTACTTTACCAACGTAAATCTCATTCTCATCCTGATGCAAACCAAATCCTTGAATGAGAAAGTCCGGAGATATCTCACTAATTAATCTATACATTGATGAAACCCTTCTCCTTCAAAGTCATCTATAGAATATTTTACCACGAAACTAGACAGATTCGCAACATCCTGACTCTAATCCCGTTAAGCGATGCCTTCATTTTTTTCCTGTAAGGTTTCCAAATCTAGATGCGCTAGAAGAAAAGACTTAAGTTGTGTACGTAATAAATCACGTTTTCTAGCAAGCTCTTGGATCTCCTCTTGTATTTCTTCCCACTTTTTCTGCGCTTCAGACACCTTAGTTAACTTTTCATGTTCTGCTTTCCGTAATATAAGTGCCGCCTCTTCACGAGCGGTCTCCTTAACCTCTTCAGCAGTTTGTTGAGCTAACACCAGGGTCTGTTGTAAGGTGTTCTCAATTTGGCGATAATGCCCAATTTCCGTTTCCAACCCTTTTGTCTTTTCTCGCAGCTCGAAATTCTCTGTATACGCTAATTCAAATTCCTGACTGACATTCTCGAGGAATTTCTCCACCTCCTCGCATTGATAGCCCCGAATCCCTTTGCGAAAAGTCTTGTTTCGTATGTCAAGAGGAGTCATCTCCATAATATTTCCCTCCTAGTGCCGTCGTGACCGAAAAATTAGGATTTGCCAAGCTATTCGTTCCTTGCGAGTCTGGGAACTCTCCAAAAGCTTTATGCGCCCATACCCTCGGCAAGAAACTATGTCATCAGTCTGTACTTCTGCTTCCGCTTTAAACACCACAAGGCCAGCTTTTCTCACCTTGCCATGACTTATCCACTCCTGGGCCATACCCCTCGAAACCTTAAAAGCATTAGCGATTACCGCATCCAAGCGTGATGAATTAACCGTTATCCGGCGCTCTTCACCCAATTCAGGAAGCACGTCTGGTTTTCCGTTAATGAGTGAAACTTCAATCTTTTCACGCCCCGCATGTGTCCAATGATTTAATAAATACGGGACTATTTCCCGGGTTCCAGCAACATAAAAACCGCTCTGCCCAGGTCTGATATCTCCAAAGACATCCCGTCTAAATCCTAATCCCATGAGGGATCCCAGTATCTGTCGATGCTCGAGCTGAGCACGAGCATCAGTAGATCGTACCCATAACAGGGCAATGTCTGCATCTTTGAAGTCTAAGGTTTCTCCTTTAGACCCCATTAGAATTCGAACCCGTTCCGCTTCTGAGAACCCGCCCTCCGCTAAAAACTCAAGATGTTCCTTACGTAAAATTGATTCAGCCCACTCCCTCATGGCAAAGCTCAAAAATGGAGTGACTTGTCTAACCTCTTCATTAAGCACACCATTTACTTGATCTAATAAATGCGCTGCTTCCAAACGAGCTTCTTTATCATCCCAATATTTTAGAACACTTCGATCAATTGAATGCTTCATCCTATAAAATTTTCCACACAAGCCACTGCACGATATTCAACGCGATAATTGCAAAGATTGGAGAAAAGTCTAATGGTAATGCGGAATTTCCGAATTGAAACCGTCGAAACGGCTTAAGGATTGGGTCAGTTACGTCATAGAGAGCACTAACTAATTTATTACTGGTCGGCGATAATTTAGGCCCGAACCAAGATAGAATAACTCTCACAAAAATTGCGTATATCAGGATTGTAATTACTTTATCAATAATTTGAACAACGAATAGAATGTTAATCCCTCCCTATTTTTGAACTGGGCCAAAACAAGCCTTTATCTTTTAGTTCGTCTCGCATTTCTCCTGAAATATCGACGTTATTTGGAACAAAAAGGAAGATGCCGTTCCCGACTTTTTGCATGTTGCCATTTAACGCATAAGTTGTTCCACTAATAAAATCGACAATGCGTTTGGCTAACATTTTTTCAGCGTTTTCAAGGTTGACAATAACCGGTCGCCGGGTTTTTAACTGATCCGCAATGTTTTGGGCTTCTTCAAAAGAATTCGGTTCCATGACTACAACTCTCATTTGCTTTTGAGTATGAATGCTTACGACTTGGGCATTCTTACGGCTGGTACGAACCTCTTCTTGAGAATTTTTCTCACGTTCATTCTCTTCAAAGATATCCTCTTCAGGTTCATCGTCTGCGAACCCCATAATTCCAATGACTTTATCAATTAACTTTGCCATATCTTTCCTCCCCTTTCAGGTCTCTATTCACGTTCGCCGAAAATCTGACGACCTACACGAACAAGGGTTGCCCCTTCTTCAATAGCCAGTTCGAAGTCTTGACTCATCCCCATGGAAAGCTCCTGCAAATCAACTCCAGGCCATTTCTGAGATTGCAGAGTATCACGCAACTCCCGAAGTTGTCGGAAATACCCTTGAGTCTCCGTTAAGCTAGCACCCAAAGCGCCAATGGTCATCAACCCTTGAACTTTAACATAGGGACACTCCCCAACTGAGTTTAAAAAGTCTGGAACTTCCTCTGGCATAAGTCCCGCCTTGGCGGGATCCCGGGCGACATTTACTTGAACTAATGCCGTCCAGATAATACCACGCCGTTCACCTTGGTTATTTAGTGTTTCCAACAATGGAAACCTATCCAGCGAATGAATCATAGCAACATTTTGATCTAAATACTTCACTTTATTGGTTTGAAGCCTTCCTACCAGATGCCAATCACAATCACTTGGAAGACTAGGCGCTTTCTCCAACCATTCTTGAACACGATTTTCTGCAAAGGCTCTTTGCCCCGCTTGATATGCCTCCTCTAAACCTGAAACGGGTTGGGTCTTAGAAACAGCCAATAATCGGATAGTACTCGGATCTCTATTACTTCGTTCTACCGCTTGGTTTATACGCTGACGAACCTCCATCAAGCGCTGTTCAATACCCGCTTTTGCCAACATCAGAATATCTCCTTCGCAATGAATTCTACGCCGTTTCGCATGTTTCCTGCTTAATAAAGCCTCGTCTAGATATTTTTTACGTTGGCTACTAATCCTTCTAAGCCATCCCGCGGTGTTATTACAACAGGAATGCCGTTTGGCAGATCCATGATACAGGCCATTTTGTCATCTTCATCAAGCACTTTCACCTTTTTAAACTGTACAACCCCCTCACTCCAGAGAAAGACTCCCAGTTCCTCTCCCTGTGTCCACAGTGCAGATTTCGGAATAAGAACTCCGTTGGTCGGTGGACGATAGATCCAGGACACTTCCTGGCGTCTTTGGGCCGCAGTGCCGTCAATATAGTGGGGAAACTGAACAATTACTCCCTTGGGTTGATCTGATTTACGCAAAACTTTCGCACTTATCGTTTGATTTCCGGCAGTAACACGCATTGTCTTACCAACAGTAAGTTCATCGATATTTGGCGTCTCGAGAAAGGCCATAGTCGGAATGAGGTTATTCACGATCTTGCCCAAAACTTCCCCTTTTTGAACCGTAGCTTCGCTAGTTTTCAGGCTGGACGTTTGAGTTAATAATTTATTAAGGTCCATAGAAATTAGATTTTCACTCGTTAAAACGGATTCCAAGCCGTCGCTTTGGCGAAAAAACAGTCCTCCCATAGCCGCCGTAATCGTTTGATTCTGGGCGTTCTCCATAGTCCCGGGAGCCGCCCCCTCAGGTTGAACTACAGCCACTGTCTCTCCACGTCTAAGACGTTGACCATCTTCTCCTATATACTGAACCTTGCCCGAAAGCGGGGTAAGTACTGTCAGCTCTTGATTAGCAAAGGTTGCGGCCACTGAACGTTCATGCCTAATGGTTCCAGTTTCAGCCACGGCAAACTTTATCCTCCCTGCAATAAGAGTTGAGCGATAACACCATACAATCCCTCCGGCTAAAACGATAAACAATATACCCCAAAACCAATAATTCGTTTTCCTTCTCTTCCCCTCCATTTTAACCTCCTGTTAGTTCGAGATTAGAAAACTCGGATATCGCCATAGTGCCATATGCGCTGGGAATGATTCGAACAGGACATTCGAGATTAGAGCGCACCAACGAACTATAATTTAGCTCTGGGCAGATTACACGTAAAGACGGTTCCAACTCCTAATTTGGAATCTACGCTAATATCTCCGCCTACACCCTCTACCATATGTTTTACGATGCTCAGTCCAAGCCCCGTCCCTCCTTGTCCTCTGGAACGAGCCTTGTCCACTCGATAGAAACGCTCAAAGATTCTTGGCAAAATATCCTTAGGAATGCCGCAACCGGTATCTCCAAATTCCAGGCGAAGGAATTTGGGGCCAACTTGTGCATGCAACCAGACACGACCTGCAGCTGTATACTTAACCGCATTTTCCAAAAGATTCAGGAGAAGTTGACTTAACAAATCTTCCCCCATGATAAGCGGCGGCAAGTTTTCCGGAAGATCAACTTCCACTTCAATTCCTTTGGCCTGTGCCACGCTTTGAATCACTGGTTTAATCTTATCATAGGCATTTTGTACGTAACTAACTTTACCGGTTCTCACTTCCGCACGATTTTCGTGCCCTTCTAAATGAGCTATCGTCAACAAGTCTTCGATAAGCCGCTGCAAGCGCAAAGTCTCAGCTTGAATTATTTCCAAGAATCGATTTCGCAGAGAGGGGTCTTCTGCCGCCCCATCAAGAAGTGTTTCCACAAACCCTTTGATAGACGTCAGTGGAGTTCTCAATTCGTGTGAGACATTAGCCACAAATTCCGTTCGCATTTTTTCAAGTCGTCTAAGCTCTGTAACATCATGAAATACAATAACTGCGCCTCGCGACTGGCCCTGTCCGCTTAAAATCGGATTAATCTTGCTTTGCACGATCCTTTGAGCAATCTGTATTTCTCGCATAGCCGAAGGTTGGCCTGAAAGCACTTTGCGAGTGAGTTGCTCCAGTTCCGAGTCATAGGTCAGCTCTAGCAGATATTCCAGATCTCGAACAGTTTTTTGTCGCTCAAAAATCCTCTCTGCTGCAGCATTCACTAAGACGACCCGCCCCACATGATCTACAGCCACGACACCTTCTTGCATCCCGGCTAAAATGGCTTCCATCTTTTGTGCTTCTTGAGTACCATTTTGAACTATCATTTCGACGTGACGTGAAAGACTATTAAGTTCGACTGTGAATTGTCCAATTTCATCCGTTGAATCCGATAAATGAATATGCTCAAAGTCTCCCCTCGCAATTCGCTGAGTTGCAAAGTGAAGTTTCTCCATCCGCCGTATAAGTTGACTAGTGTAGAAGTAAACAACCCCAGCAGGAAGAAGCAGTGCAAGAAGAATAACTCCCACATCAATCCGTTGTTCCCCAGACACTAGCCTCACACTTTCCCCCACCCAAAAAAGGAGTATAGAAAGCCCTGTCATACCTAAAAAGAGTCCGGTTAGCCGCCATTTTATGCTCATCATTGGTTATCCTTTAAAGCGATAGCCGATTCCGCGCAATGTCTCAATATACTCAGGATTCGAAGGATCCTTTTCGATTTTCAAACGCAGATGACGCACATGAACGTCAACCGTACGGGTATCTCCATCGTATTCATATCCCCAAATTCGTTCCAATAAATCATCCCGTGAGTAAACTCTGCCAGGATGTGCTACTAAAACACGCAGAAGTTCAAACTCTTTGGGGGTTAACTCAGTCTCCGCCCCTCGAACATAGACCCGAAACCCTTTTACATCGATTCTTAGCTCTCCACGAATAATCTGAGAATCAGCTTCCTCAGGCAAATTTATCCGGCGCAAACGGGCTTTAATTCGAGCTAATAGTTCACGAGGACTAAATGGTTTAGTCATATAATCATCCGCACCAAGCTCAAGCCCTAAAACCTTGTCAATTACCTCACCCTTGGCAGTTAACATGATGATGGGAATTTGCTGGTACTTTGGAATTAACCTGATTCTGCGACAAACCTCTAGTCCATCCATCCCCGGTAACATGAGATCCAGCACTACAAGATCAGGTTGTTCCTTTTCAACACGCTCCAAGGCTTCCTGACCATCCTTTGCTACACAGACAAGATACCCTTCCTTCTCCAAATTAAATCTAAGGAGTTCAAGGATCGGTTCCTCATCATCAACCACTAAGATTGTTGCCACCTAACCCACCCCCTACTCGATATTCGTAGTTCGATGTTCGAACAATGAACTACGAACCACTAACCTCTGAGTCGAATCCATCCTGCCATTCGCCCTGTCCGAGCACCATCTCGACGATGAGAGAAAAACCATTCTTGATTGTCTGCGGTGCAGATTGCCGCGACATCTATATTTTCAGGGCGAACTCCTCTTTCTAAGAACAAGGTTCGATTAGCCTCCCATAGATCAAGCAAGTAGTGACCATCTTCTTGGGGAAAAAGAAAAGGAGTCTTATCATAATTGGAGCGAAACTGCTCAGCGACACGTTCGTCAACAGAATAACAGCAGGGACCAATGCTCGGCCCGATTGCCACCCAAGCATTTTCAGTCCGCCCACCAACTTCTTCAAAACACTCCAAAGCCCTTTGCCCAATTTTCGAGGCAGTCCCTTTCCAACCAGCGTGTACAATTCCCACTGTTTGTAGATCTGGGTAGTAAAAATATAGCGGGACACAGTCAGCAAAAAAGGCCATTAGCCCTATAGTACTTTGTGTCACTAATCCATCGACAGCTGGAATTGCCGTCCCTAGTTCCTTCGACCCTCGTCCGCCATCTGTTTCCTTAACCCAAATTACATTTGTCCCATGAACCTGTTCTCCGACTGCAACCCCAGTCGACGGAACCCCCCAATGATCAAACCAACGTTTGCGGTTTTCCAAAACTGCATTAGGGTCATCTCCAACATGAAGGCCTAAATTCAACGCATCATAGGGAACCATGCTCGCCCCCCCGACGCGAGTTGAAAATCCTAAGTCGATTCCTGCATCTTGCCACTTTGGAACAGTTAGGCAGGTTAAACTTCCAGTATTATACCACTTCCAGCTCATCCTTCTAACTCCTTTGGTTTACATTTAATAATATCATTTAATAACCTTTAGGACAAACCTCCAAAGGTCCTAGTCATATAGTACTTTCAGTAACAAATAGGGTTTAAATTGATTATTATCACACCTAATAATATAAAAAGCATAAAGCTTTGCTCTAAGGAGAACAAAGCCTTATGCTTTTTCCGATTTAGTGAACATTATCGACGATCATCATTTTCGATATTAAATTCGGGCAGATCATTAACATCTACTAAGATAACGTCAACCCCTATCTTTTTGACATGATCCCAAGGGACAAAAAAATCTTCCGTCTTCCCACCGCCAAAAAGCCCCCAACTGCGCGAAGGTCCAGGCACAATAATCCCTTTAACTGTGCCCCGTTCCAAATCTAAATCCAGGTCTTTAATTGGCCCTAACCTGCGCCCATCTTTAACATTTACAATATCTAATAATCTTAAATCCGAGACCCGCATTGTTAGCCCCCCTATTCGAGGTTCGATGTTCGAAGTTCGTGGTTCGAAGTCCGAATATCGTTCATCATACTTGCACATCGCTCATCGAGCTTAGTGCCTTATATGTCATCATATGAGGGAGAGGCTAAAAATAGGCTACAGTTTAGATATATTAGATTTGTCTAGCATAAACGAATTACGAATATCGGGCCACGTTTTTTACACATACTTGCGCATGTGTTGCATGGCTGCTTTCTCAAGGCGAGAAACCTGAGCCTGGGAAATCCCGATCTCATCAGCGACTTCCATTTGGGTTTTACCTTGAAAAAAGCGCAAAGACAGGATAAGTTTTTCTCGTTCGCTGAGGCGACGCAATGCTTCCCGCACAGCAAGCCCTTCAACCCAGCCAGTATCTGACTGTTTATCATCTCCTATTTGATCCATTACAAAGATAGGATCCCCTCCATCATGATATATGGGCTCGAATAAAGAAATAGGTTCTTGAATAGCATCTAAGGCAAAAACAACGTCTTCCCGAGGCAAAGCCAGTTTGTGGGCTATTTCTGCAACCGTCGGTTCACATGATCGCTCGCTGACCAACTGGTCCCGTACCTGAAGCGCCTTGTAGGCAATATCACGCAGGGACCTGCTCACTCGAATAGGATTATTATCTCTTAAGTAACGTCGGATTTCCCCAATAATCATGGGAACAGCATAAGTAGAGAACTTTACATTCTGACCCAGATCAAAATTGTCAATAGCTTTCATTAACCCAATACAGCCGACTTGAAAAAGATCATCCACATATTCTCCACGATTCGTAAACCGCTGAATCACGCTAAGAACAAGGCGGAGATTCCCATGGATTAGTTTGTCTCGGGCACTGCGATTTCCAGCTTGATAAATCACAAACAACTCTTTCATTTTCACGCTGGATAACACAGGCAACTTTGAGGTGTTCACTCCACAAATCTCAACTTTATTCAATGCCAAACTACGAGCACCTCCCCAGCAAATTCTGTTGGGAAGTATGCCCTAAGACAGTTTAGGTTATTCCAATCGGCAAAATTCTTTACGCAATCTGCGAATTATCCGTTTCTCGAGCCTTGAAATATAGGACTGAGAGATCCCCAAACGATCGGCTACTTCTTTTTGAGTCTTTTCTACACCATCATCCAGACCAAACCTTAGTTCCATGATGACCTTTTCTCTATTCGTCAACCTGCCCATTGCTAAATGCAACAGTTGGCGGTCCACCTGTTCCTCAATGGGCTTCGAGATAATGTCATTTTCAGTACCTAATACATCTGATAAAAGTAATTCGTTTCCATCCCAGTCGATATTTAAAGGCTCATCAAAAGACACTTCTGACCGTGTTTTATTGTTACGTCTAAGATACATCAAAATCTCATTTTCAATACACCGTGAAGCATAGGTCGCCAGCTTGATTTTCTTCTGTGGATCAAATGTATTAACCGCTTTAATTAGTCCAATGGTGCCAATAGACACAAGATCTTCAATCCCAATGCCTGTATTCTCGAATTTACGAGCAATATAAACCACAAGACGCAGGTTCCGTTCAATCAAAATATCTCGAATTGAACCATCTCCCATTTCCAAGCGCTCTAAGAGAACCCCTTCTTCGTCCGAGTTAAGTGGTGGGGGTAGGGCTTCACTGCTTCCAACATAATAGATTCCACTAACTCCAAAGACCTTTTGAAGAAGCATGACCCATAGGCGTCTTGCCTTACCTTGAAAACTTCTCCACCACTTCATTTCATTAATCTCCACCTCTCTGCACATGTTCTGGGTGTAGTAACGCTTGGTATTCACCCTCTGAGCTTAACACTTGCCTGACAAGTGCCACGGTAGCATGGATTTGCCGAGATCCTTTGTTACTAAAACACGTCACACGCTCAGGTCTTATCCCTAGCAGCCAGCTTTGACTATCAATAGCTTGGAAGGGGATGAAAACAAGACGTTTTACTAAAATAGGATTGACCTTCCATAATAATGGCCATGGATCTGCGTAATCCTTCCAAGGAATATCTAGGAATGCTCTGATGTTATCCGGCATAGCACCTACCGCGACCTCCTCTTCCAGAAGAATCACTGGGGACCCTGTTAATGGATCTCTCAAATGATTGCCAGTATCCAGTAACGCTTTTATTTGCACGACCCCATGTTCTTCTCCGCCAAAGTTGATCTCCAAATCGTAGATATTTCGCCCTAGAATAGATTTCCTTTCCTGCCAACGTTGCCAAAGACGTTGTAAAAACCACCAACCGATTGCCCCTAAAGGAATAATCCAAAAATTGTTGATAACCAGAGTTAATCGTTCTCCACCTAGCCCGCCATCAAATTGGGTCCACCCCCATAAAGCATAGACAAATCCGCCAAGCCCTGCCGAAAGAAGCCAAAAACCTGTTAGCGCCTTAAGAAACACATTTAGTCTCCTTGTCGGAAAAGCAACTAAAATCATAAGAAACGGAATGATCCATTTAATCAAAACGGTCCACTGTGGAGCTGAATAACCGGTTAAAACTACTGGAATTTCGCCGAGCAAAACCGCCATCAGGATTCGGCTTGGACGGATCCTAATGTTGAGAAGTCGACCGAGAACGTTAAGCAGAAGAGTGTCCATTCCTCCATTGATGAGAATAACCAGATCGAGATAGGTCTCTGCAACGCTCATCTGGTACATCCTTTCCATTCGCTTCTCTAAAAATTATATCTGAAATGTGAAGTAAAACCTGTCGCTTTCCGGGAGGTATAAATGGATATTTTAGGAAAAACAGTACGAGTGGTGTAGTTTTTTACCCATGAAGCGTATTCGTCGACAGGATACTCAAGCTTGCGCGTAAGATAGTCTCTAGTGGAGATTATCGCCGAAAGCGCACGGCCCGTAACGAATACTATTGCGCTGAGGATAGACTTATGCTCCATAGACGAATACATTCGCGCCGTAGGATGGGCTCTACTCATTAGCCACTAAATGTTTCCTAATGGGAGGGCGGCGGCTCAGCGAAAGCCTCCACTGGAGGCTTTCTTCACTCAAGCTGAACAAGGAACTCCACTTATAGAAACATGAGCCTTCTTTGAATTGACGAAAAACCTGTTTAGAAAAACCTAATGGTCTATTCCAAACAGGTAAGTTTACATAATTGCTGATCCACACCAATTATTTCAGCTTAAATTATCCTCAGAAAGGCAGCTGGCTAAAGATGTGCCCTGAAATTATAAGTAATAAATAACAAGTCGATGAAGCGCCCGTGAACAAGCTATATATAATAACTTTTTGTCCATAAGAGTTAAGTAGTTCTCCTCTTCCCCCCCAAAAATGATGACAACATCAGATTCTTTCATTAACTTCGACCTAGAATAGTTAACCTTAAAACCATCTTATTGAAATATAATCGAGTACGTGTTATTGTAAATTTATAATCTTTTAACTATTCATTATACTTTTTAAATCATTTTCTTAGTTAGAGTTAGTAATTAACGATTAATTTAAAGGAGGTAGATGATCGTGGCTGGAAATATAAAAGTAAATTTTACTCAGAAGAAACGTGGATTAGATACCATCAATCGTATAGCAAAAGAATTAGAGGTCGTCTTAGACCAATCTAATGATTGGGAAAGTGCCCGGAGACCACTAAGGGAAGCAATCGATCGGAATCTTGAAAACAATGAGTTTTTATTGCTTTGTGATTTAAATGGATTGGCCTTAATTCACTCAAACCGTTTAAGAGAAGGTATTATCTTTAACAATGATATTGAACTAAAAGCCGCTCAATGCACTCAACCCATTACTCAGATTTATCATCGCAACACTGGAGAGGTTTTACTTGACGTTGCAAGTCCAGTTTTCGTCAAAGGAGATCATATCTATGCCGTTCGTCTAGGTATGCCCCTACATAAAGTACAACTTGGCAAACAAGTGTTTTCCGGAACACTCCCCGTTCTTTTTCTCGGTGGAGCATGGATTATCTTAAGCTCTTTTTCACCGGTGTCCGTCATCTCTTCTGCCATAGCTCTAGGAGCCCAAATTGTTTATAGTGCATGGCTAAAAAACAGAGTTGCAACTGCCCTGCGTGAAACCTTTAAAGTGACTAAAGCCATCGCAAAAGGGAATTTAAAAGTTCTGGCCAAAGCTCATACCGACGATGAATTAGGAAATCTATCCTATGAAGTAAATAAAGTATCCCTCGGCATGAAGTCTATCATCATGGATTTAGCTTCCTTTTCTGAACGCGCCCAAAAAATGAGCCATACTCAAGCATCCCATGCCCAAATATCCGCCGAAAACCAAGAAACTTTGGCGGCTACTTTAGAAGAATTCAGCGCAGGGGCTACCGATCAAATTCAGGGGATGCAAATGTCTCAAAAGCAAGTGGATGAGATCCAATCCGCTTCCCAATGCATCTTAACAAGTACTCAGGAAGTTCTTTCCTTGACTACATCAGCTAAAACAACAAGTCAGGAAGGAACCTTCGCGGTTAATGAAGCGATTCGCGAGATGAGCATTATCTATCAAGTAACCGAGCAAGCCAATGATTCTATACTGGGATTAGCTGAGCAGGCGCAAAAAATCGGGGATATCATTTCTGTGATTAATGGCATCTCTGACCAAACCAATTTATTAGCCTTGAACGCAGCGATTGAAGCTGCCAGAGCAGGAGAACACGGCAGAGGATTCGCCGTTGTTGCAGAAGAGGTCAGAAAGCTGGCAGACAGCTCTGCTTATTCTTCACGTCAAATTATGGAGCTCATTTCTAGTGTTCAAGGAATGGTCGATACAACTGTAGATAAAATAAGTCAAGGCATGGGCGAGGTCAACCGTGGGAAAGAGGTAATCGAAAAGGCCGGACAAGCAATCACATCTCTTGACGAGGTGATCAATGCGACTTCTTATAAAGTAGAAACAAACCTACAAAATGCCGATCGCTTATTAAACCAGAGTGAACTTTTAGCTCAAACTCAACGGCAAGCTACAACAATTGCAACTCAATTCGCCGAAGGAGCAACTCAAGCAGCGGCAACTGTAGAACAACAAATGATTTCAACTAAAGAAATCGCCATGATTTCTACAGAATTAGCCAAAACTTCCGCTCACTTGCACCAAGTTATCCAGCGTTTTGAAGTTTAATAATTTAGAGCTTTTAAACAGCGGGGCAGATCCATCGAATGGATCTGCCCCGCTGTTTATTTAACCCTAAATATTGATTTTCAAGGATCTTATTGAGCTCTTCCTCAATTTTACCGTCTATTTATTATTGAAGTCAGCTCCAGTCTGCCTATAAAAACCATATCCTCTGCGAATAAAGTGAAAAACGAGGCGCAATAATAATTCGCGTCTTTAAATACAATGTAACGCTCCTAACAAAATTGCATCTCGTTTTGCATGATTTAAATTAACGTCTGCGTCTAAGAAACTCCGGGATATCAACATCCCCTTCTTTTGATACCGTCTTGATGATATTCTCTTGAACCTTTCCGGGTGCCGAACCAAAACCAGCCCACTGCTGATCAAATCCGGTGGCAATAACTGTAACTCTGAGTTCCTCCTTAAGGTCCTCGTCGATAACCGCTCCAAAAATGATATTCGCCTCAGGATCAGCCGCTTCCGCAATAATACCTGCCGCTTCGTTCACCTCAAAGAGAGTTAAATTTGTTCCTCCCGTTATGTTGAGCAGTACACCTTTGGCACCTTCGATCGAAGTTTCCAGCAGAGGACTGGAAATTGCTTTTCTGGCCGCATCAGCTGCACGATTTTCTCCCGTTGCCTGACCAATCCCCATTAAGGCTGAACCCGTATTGGACATAATAGTCTTCACGTCAGCGAAATCCAAGTTTATTAAACCCGGAACCGCAATTAGATCTGAGATACCTTGAACCCCTTGTCTCAAAACATCATCTGCAATACGAAAAGCCTCATGGATTGTAGTATGCTTGTCCACCACTTGCAACAAACGATCATTTGGGATTGTAATAAGCGTATCCACTTTACTCTTAAGTTCGGCGATCCCTTTTTCCGCCTGCATAGCACGTTTACGCCCTTCAAAGGTGAATGGACGAGTGACTACCCCTACCGTCAGAGCTCCCATTTCTTTAGCAACTTCTGCAACAATAGGCGCAGCCCCAGTACCAGTACCTCCTCCCATTCCTGCAGTGACGAAGACCATATCTGCTCCCTTTAAGACTTTAGCCAGTTCTTCTCGGCTTTCTTCTGCTGCTTTAGCACCAATTTCCGGGTTCGCTCCAGCCCCAAGCCCCTTGGTCAATTTTATCCCTATTTGGACTTTTTCCCCTGCACGGGAGAGTTGTAAAGCCTGTGAGTCAGTGTTTACTGTAACGAAATCTACCCCTTGTAAGCCAGCGGTAATCATACGGTTAACCGCGTTGTTTCCACCACCGCCAACACCAATAACCTTAATTTCTGCAAATTGGTTTAAGTCTGTATCAAATTCCAGCATTTAGGCTTTAACCCCCTCGCTCATTCTTACCTGCAATATCTTTAACAATACAGGTTATCTTAATATTCATCTGTGCCGTCCCAACGCCCCATGTGTAAAGTCCACCCTCTGTTACTGCTAAAAAATCCAACTTCTACTGATAAAAAACATGTGCGTTAAACACGCTCATAAACATTATAAAACAGCTTCTTTTAATACACACAACATTACAAATTCTATATCCATATGCCGTAACCCTTTTTTTTAAGATAAAAATTTCTCTGAAGTTTGTTGGCATCTTCTTCAAGCAGAACAGCAATCAATATAAGACAGTAAATTGCCTTTATTTTCTAATGAGATGACGTCGTATACTTCCTAAATTTTGGAATATTCTCACCCCAAATGCGACCACCGCTGCTAAGTAAAGATCAACACCCATGCGGTCTCCGACGTACGCCAATAGAGCTGCAAGAAGCATATTACTAAAGAAACCTGTCAAGAATACTGTGCTGTCGAAATGATCCTCTTGAGCAGAGCGTATCCCCCCTAAGACGGAGTCTAATGCTGCGAGGATTCCAACAGATAGGTATTTGGCATATTCAATTGGGACTGAAAACGGGCTTACATACCCAATCGCCAATCCTAAAACTAAGCCTAATAAGGGTAACCACATTTCCAAAGATCCTCCTGACTTAGCGGCCGATTACTGGTTTTGCCGCCGTAAAATCAATATAGCGCACCCCTTGTTGAATTGAAGTATACCCATTATCGCTTATAAGCTGATAAAGGGCCTGTAATTTATCTGCCCAGTCATTGGCTTGTCCTAGTCGGACTTCCACACCACTAGTCAGAAACAACGTTATTTGTTCAATAGCATTGACGTTTAACTCCCCAATCTGAATAACTAATTCTGGCGGAGCTTGTCCAAGCAAGCGCAAGGCTGCGGTAAGAAGAGGATTCGCTAGATTTTGCCCCGGTCCAACTGTATCCGAAAGCTCGATTCCACTAATCACCGGATAATCACTTTTAGGCCAACTCTCTAAACGGCGTAAAAAGGTCCCTTCAGAATCCACCTCTAATACTCCCTTGGGGACTACGACCAAGGCAGCGGGGGTTCGTTCTGTCACTTGTATAACAAGGGTCTGAGGTAACTTTCTCTGAAATTGGATACTTTTTACGAGTGGATGTAAGGAAATTTTATACTCGAGGGCCTTTCGATCAAAGAGTAATAGGTTTTGCCCCTGAATCCCGTCAGATAATTTTAGAATTTCATTCTCTGTGATCAGATTTGTCCCTTGCACACTAACTCGTTGAACAGCAAAAGCATTAGAGCGCAAAAAGAGCGCCAAACCCAGGGAAAGGAGAATCGTCAAGACTGTGACATAGAGAAAGGACGTATTCATTTTCTTGGGTTCCATATTGGTATGTTCCTCCTTGTTCCAAGTATAACGAATACAATCCTATTCTGCTATGTCTTTTTGAATATTTTCTTAGCAAAATAAAATTTTCTTTTAAATTATAGATCCAAAGGTGTCTCACTTCTACCTTTTTTAGAGACACGTAGCAACTTTGCCCCCAAATGACAGTATTTCTCTTCTAATTTTTCGTAACCACGGTCAATATAATCCACCTTTTCGAGAACAGTTGCTTCTTCTGCGGCTAAGGCTGCCAAGAAGAGCGCCGCTCCTGCCCGAAGATCCGTCGCCTCGACAAAAGCCCCGTCAAGCGATTTAACTCCACGAATAATGGCTGTTCTTCCTTCAACAGTAATTTGAGCTCCCATACGACGTAGCTCATCTACATGTTGAAAGCGATTTTCAAAGATTGTTTCGGTAATAATACTTGTTCCCTCCGCACTGGAGAGCATGGCCATAAACTGTGGTTGCATATCCGTGGGAAATCCCGGATAAGGCATTGTTTTAAGGTCCACACCTCGAATTCCTCCCTGTTGCTTAACGCGAACGGAATCATCTAAAAGTGTAACAGATGCTCCAGCCTGCCGCAATTTTGCAATTACAGGTTCTAAATGTTCTGGGATAACATTTTCTATGACTACATCTCCTTTGGTCATGACCGCCGCTATCATATGGGTCCCTGCTTCGATTCGATCTGGTATGACTGTATGTTCAGCGGGATGGAGCGCACCTACTCCGTCAACCCTTAAAACATCCATTCCGGCTCCGCGCACTTTTGCTCCCATTTTATTTAAGAAGTTTTGCAAATCCACTATTTCCGGCTCACGTGCAGCATTTCGAATGACTGTAGTCCCTTTGGCTAAAACTGCGGCCATCATAATGTTCTCCGTGGCTCCAACACTGGGAACATCTAAGTAAACGTCAGCTCCTTGAAGATGATCCGCCCATGCTTCAATATACCCATGTTTTTCTTTAACTCTTACTCCAAGAAGTTGCAGGCCTTTTATATGTTGATCCATCGGACGGGAACCAATAGCACATCCACCGGGTCTGGAGATTTTTACCCGTCCATATCGAGCTAATAAAGGACCCAAGATAAGGTTAGAAGCACGCATTTGCCGCATTAGTGCTTCATCAACTTCACAGGACTCTAACCCTCCAGCATTGATAAGCATTGCCTCATTTTGGCGCTCAGCCCTGCAACCCAGGCTTTCAAGCACTTCAATCATATGCTTAATATCAGCTAATACAGGAATTCCTAACAAACTGGAAGTTCCTTCTGCCAGTAATGTTGCGGCCAGTAAGGGAAGGGAAGAGTTCTTCGCCCCGCTTACTCGGATACTTCCTTCTAACCTCTGTTTTCCTGTTATAACATAGCGATCCATCGCCATAATCTGCTCCCCCTTTTCGTGTGTCATTCTTCTTTCTTTGTGACTCCACGATTGCCCGTCAAGATACTTTCTACTTCCGTTTGTAACGTAATGCCATATTTCAATTGAACATCCAACTTGATGGATTCTATCAAGGCTAATACATCCGCAGATTTAGCCTGAGCGGTGTTCACTATAAAATTTGCATGTTTCTCTGAAACTTTTGCACCGCCAATGCTTTTTCCTTTCCAACCAGCTGCTTCAATTAAACGCCCAGCAGAATCACCCGGCGGATTACGAAAAACACTTCCTGCATTTGGCTCCTCAAGTGGTTGATTAGCAGTTCGTTTTGTCAAGTTCTCTTTCATGCTGCGCAAAATCTGTTCGCGTTCTCCAGGTCTAAATATAAGCTGAGTTTCCAAGATCCACGCATGGCTGCGTAAAGAACAGAACCTATAATCAAACTCGAATTCATCTCGCTCTAGTTTCTTAATAGTGCCATCCGCCCAAAGGGTGGAAACACTTAGTACGCAAGAAGCCATATCGTAGCCATGAGCACCAGCATTCATCATGATGGCACCGCCAATAGACCCGGGTATGCCTCGGGCAAACTCCAAGCCACTCCACCCTCGTTCTCCAACTTCTTGTGCTAAACGAGCCAATGTGTACCCAGCCTCAACCCTGACCGTGTAATCACCCCATTCAATTCCACGAAGTGACGTAGTCACTAAGGTTATCCCTGGGAGCCCTTCATCCGGAAAGAGAACATTCGATCCTCGTCCGATTAACCGAACCGGGATTTCTGCCTCTTGGGCGCGCATCCATACATTTGATAAGTCTTCCACGCTTTCAGGCCAATACACAGTCTCAGCGGGCCCACCAATCCTCCATGTGCTCAATAGATGGAGCGGATAATTCCTCTCCACACGCCCCTGCATTCCATCCAAAATCATTAATATTCCACCTCAAGTTATCTGCCATTCTTATGTTCTTCCAAATAGAGCTAAGGGCCAAGCTAATATCAAGCCAAGAAACTCCTAAATCTATACACATTGCTATGTTTTGAGCAGCTGTTTGTTCTTCCGACAATTTAGGCCACCGTGGCAAATGTCCTGCAAATTTCTGACCATCTTGCGAACGATAAAAGTCAATCCGATTTTCACGAACCACCCATGAAGCTTTTTCTTTTCCTTCATCCCATGCAGACTCTCTTCCCAATGAGCTTTTCTCCATAAGACCTTCTAACCAAGACTCCGGTATTAGCCAATGAAGTCCCTGCTTACGCTCGCATTGCCATCGTCCATCAACAGTTGGCCAGAGAACAGTTGGTTCGAAACCAGCCTCATTTAAGATATGCGCTAACAAAGGGCGTTCTTCTATAAGAACTGTCGGTTCTGAAACCCATATAATTAGTTCATCCTCAAAAAGACTATGTATTAACGATTGAACAGATTGCTGTTCTATCCCTTGTGCAAGTGCCTTTTCTCGCCAGTAATCATGTTCATGCTTCTCAGGCCAGTATACTAATTCCGTTACAGGGCTAAATTTATCGGGCCCAGAATTAGGATTAAGCTCAAAAGGCAATTCGATCCAATCCCCCGCGAATTCTTGGCTTAAATCCTCCTTAGTCGGTTCAACCTCGGAAAAATCAAGCTGTATCCCCTTCAGTACGGCCCGAACTCCACCAATTCCTGGAGCCGCAGAAGAAGCAACCAGTTGTATTTTTCGCCTTGGCCACACCATGCTCACTCCTTTCCTTTGTTCACTGCCATATGCTATGCATCGGAGTAAAAAGGTGTGAGCGTATTCGATGTTCGATATTCGATATTCGTGGTTTGAACCGAAAATACCGACTGATTCCTCGTCTCTCTTGGATGGAATAAATCTTTACTCCACATCGACGCCTGTCAAAATATTGCCCTTTAAGGCATCTGGCTACTCGCCTGACCAATCACCAAGTGCAAGCCGAGACTTTCCCCCCTGCTTGCATTCGTTGTCGAACCACGAACCACGATTTATCGCCATGCGTTGGCTTGGCAAAGGTCAACAATTTTATCTAAAGCCTTTGGCTGGGCTATGGCTTTGGCAGCAACCCCCATTTGGGCCAAAAGCGCAGGTTGGGAAATAAGCCTGTCAACTTCTTTCCACAGTCGTTCCCCATCACACTCTGAGTCCAATATAATTTGAGCTGCTCCAGCTTGAACTAAGGCCTGGGCATTATGTTCTTGATGATTCTCGGCTGCAAAAGGATAAGGGATTAAAACACTGGGTATGCCAGCAACCATTAACTCAGCCAGAGAGGCTGCCCCCGCCCTGCCGACATATAAATCTGCGCAGGCTAAAGCTTCAGGCATATCTTTTAAATACTCTAAAACGCGCCATTGTGGACATTCCCAAGAAATACCCCTTTTCCCAAATTCATCAATAGTTTCTGCATACGTCACAGTTCCAGTTGCCCAAATCACTTGAATATCCGGGCGTTTTGCCAGATACTCCAAGACCGCAATCATAGCTTGATTTAACGTGCGGGCTCCCCTGCTTCCGCCTGTTACAAGCAAGGTCAACTGATCAGGCCTCAACCCAAAGCGCTTTGCCCCTGCTTCACGAGAAATTTGCCCAATTTCCTTTCGAACCGGAAGCCCCACCAATTCCAACTTATTCTTAACTCCAAAATGCGCGATACTCTCGGGAAATGTCACCATCACCCTCCGCACAACGCGTGCTAAAATACGATTTGTAATGCCAGGCAATGCATTCTGCTCGTGAAGCAGCGTTGGAACATTAAACAGGGAAGCGGTCAAGACCACGGGACCAGATACATAGCCACCCGTCCCAACCACCAGATCCGGATGAAATTCGCGCAAAATATTTTTTGTTTCCCAAAGAGCCTTAAAACTTTTGCCGATAACCTTTATCGTTTCCAGGCTTAACCTGCGTGGAAGCCCTTTACCGGAAATCCCTTTAAAGGCTATCCCTGCCTCCGGCACCAGACGTGCTTCCATACCATCCTGGATTCCTACATAGAGAATTTTAGTATTGGCATCACGAGCCAGCAACCCTTTAGCGATGGCTAAAGCCGGATAGATATGTCCACCTGTCCCACCACCGGTTAAAATAACACGCACCACATGTACCCCTTTCTCCACTTCTAATACTTCCGCTATCAAGGCTCAGAAACGCGCATCCGCTCGAACCTCGTGCTTCCAATACAGAGCTTGGAGTCACCTTACTTCCCTTGAAATATTCAGCAACACTCCAACACCTAACATTGTAAATACAAGAGATGTGCCCCCATAACTTATGAACGGCAGGGTGATCCCCGTAACTGGCAATACCCCGCTGACAACGCCCATGTTAATCATTGCCTGAATAGACACCATGGCGGTTATTCCAACTGCCAGAAAGCCCGTAAATGGGTCTGGGGCCCTCATTGCCACCCGAAATCCGCGCCAAGCAAAGAGGAAGAAGACTAAGACCACCAAAGAAGCACCGACAAAACCAAGTTCCTCCCCAATCATCGCGAAGATAAAGTCTGTATGATTTTCCGGCAAATAAAGAAACTTCTGGCGACTCTGCCCTAAGCCTAATCCAAATAATCCTCCTGGGCCCAACGCCAAAAGCGCTTGTATTGTCTGATATCCATTCCCTAAAGGATCAGCCCAAGGGTCCAAAAAGGCAAAAATACGCCGCATTCGGTAGGGAGCAGCTGCAATTGCAGCTACCACCAATCCTAAACCGGTTCCAGCTAAGGCTAGAATATGCCCCGCCCTTGCTCCAGCAGCAATTAACATAAAAAATGTTGTCGCCGCTATCACTAAGGTCGTACCCAGATCGGGTTGGAGCATAATCAGCCCTGCTATCACTCCCATCAAGCCAAGAATTGGCAGAACCCCTTTACGAAACGATTCAATCTTGTGCGGATTAAGAGCTAATAAATGGGACATCATCAACACCATCGAGAGTTTAATCACTTCCGAGGGCTGAATCGACAACGGCCCAAGCCCGATCCAACGATCTGCGCCATTGACTCTGCGCCCAATCCCTGGGATTTTAACCGCAATCAATAAGACAATTGCTAAAATTAGGGCGGGTTTCGCAAATTTCCGCACCCATCGCAAATCTACTACCGTACTGATAAACATAGCCACAAGTCCCATCGTAACCCAGAGTATCTCCATCTTAAGATAGTGATAGGGATCATCGTACTGTATGTACCCCCTTACAGCACTCGAGCTGTAAACCATAACAAAACCTATCCCTAACAGAGCCAAAATCGCTCCAAGCAAGACCAAATCTGGTCGATGGTACTTTCGCATATATAGATCCCCCTTTTATTATTGAATGGGTTCCCTATAATGCCTACGCACTAACTCCTTAAACAATTCCCCTCTTTGCTCATAATTCTTAAACATATCCCAACTTGTACAAGCAGGAGATAATAAAACTACATCGCCAGCTATCGCTTCAGAGATCGCTTTCACTACCCCTTCCTCGAAACTGGTAACCTTAATAATCCTCTGAACCCCTTCGTCTTTTGCCGCTTGCTCCATCTCGTCCGCCGCTTGTCCCAGTAAGATCAGGCTTTTCACCTTCCTCTGAACAACTTTCATGAATTCGTGAAAATCAAGTCCCTTGTTTTTTCCCCCGGCAATTAGAACCAAGGGCTCATCAAAAGCTAACAAAGCTTTGCTAGCAGCATCCGTATTAGTTCCTTTGGAATCATTCACAAAGAGGATCCCTTCGAAAGAACCCACAATTTCCTGTCGATGTTCTACTCCTTTGAATTGAGCAAGCCCTTCAGTAATCTCAGTCCAAGAAAGACCAAATGCCCGCGCCGCTGCAGCCGCAGCCATAACATTTTCCAGATTATGAGACCCGCGCAGTTGGAGATTCTTTCGGGAAATAATCGGAATCATTGTCCTTTTTTCCTTTTCAGCATAGACAATCTCGTCGCGCCAAAGACTTATCCCATCTTGCAAAAAGGTGGTCGGACTGAAATATATGACTCGGCTTTTTAATTCAGATCCCAAGTTACGTACTAAAGGGTCGTCCCAATTTAAGATTGCTAAGTCTGTTGGACCTTGGTTCTTAAAAATTTGGCCTTTGGCCTCGAGGTATTTTTCTAAAGTGCCATGCCGATCCAAATGATCCGGTGTAAGGTTGAGCAAAACTCCAATATGAACATGGAGTTTATCGACAAATTCCAATTGAAAACTGGATAATTCAGCAACAACTATGCTGTTATCTTCCAAGCCCTTCACTTGGCCGCTCAAAGCCACACCAATATTACCCGCGACAATTGCAGGTCTGCCCGTCAGCTTGGCCAGTTCGCCAATTAAAGTTGTGGTTGTTGTTTTGCCATTTGTACCGGTTACTCCAACACAAAGCGCAGGACAATCATGCATAGCCAACTCTACTTCGCTCCATATTGTCACATTATAAGAAATTCCCTCCTGGACCAAGGACAGCTTGGGAGACACCCCCGGAGACAAAATTATCAATTCAGGATTAATCTCAGCTAATTCAGGCACCTGACCTAAAAACAAATGCTTAGCATCAAGCCCTGTCTCCTCTACACCAGAAAGCTTCTCGAGCGATTGACTGTCTGTCAGAAAAACCTCTGCCCCCAAACCCTGAAGCTTCCGAACTGCTGCCTGACCGCTTAGACCTCCACCAATCACCAGAACACGTTTATCTAACCATTCCACGTCAATTTATCCTCCATTTCCAAACCAATATATTCCCCAATTATCTTTAATTCTACTTTTGTAAATTCATTTCAAACCTTTCGAAATATCCGATCAAATCTCCATTCTCGTCCCTGACCGGCACAATATAAATCCTTTCATTTCTCGGACTAACCTTCAGAAAGACTTCATTAGCGTGATTCTTAAGTTGCTCAACTACAGATTTAATCATTTCCACTGATTTGGGATTCTGATGACAATCGAAAATTGATTTTCCAATTAAATCACGATAACCACGCTCTTGATAATAATGATATTCTGCCCTTTTGTTAAGGTATCTAATAACATGGTCACAATCGACAAATACAATAGAATATGGGTATGAGTCTAAAATATAAGACAACATTTTCTCTCTATCCACAAAAGGTACCTCCTTTAATCATTTAAAGTAAGCGGCCATTGCATACTCACACAAGTTCCTTTTACTCATTCTCAGGATGCTGCAGCTATTACGCCAACCTGGGGACGGTTCTTAGTTCCATCAAATTTTTTCCCCAAACTTGCTTCCTTCCTACCATGCTCACATGGTAGGAAGGAAGCAAGAGAACCGTCCCAAAGCTTCTATGAGCCCCTCATGCTTCGCATAACGCAAAAAAACCTAAACATCCATTCCCCTACCCCTGTGACCCCAAGCCCCGCAAAGACTCAACCAAAGATGGTTAAGGAAATTTACTCACTAACCCAGCGTAGGCATATATCCAATTATTCCCATAATAGCACAAATCAACGCTACAGACCAAAAGACAATGACTACTTTCCATTCGCTCCAACCTACTAGCTCAAAGTGATGATGAAGCGGGCTCATGCGAAAAATCCGCTTCCCTGTCGTTTGGAACGAAATAACCTGAATAATCACAGAGAGGGCCTCTGCTGCGAATAGTCCACCGATTACTATAAAAACAAGTTCACTCTTTGTTAGTACCGCCAAACTCGCTAAAGCTCCCCCTAACGCCAAAGATCCTGTATCTCCCATAAATATGCGAGCAGGGTACGTATTAAAGCGCAAAAAGCCTAGAGTTCCACCCACTAAAGCAGCCGCAAAGACTGCCATATCTGTCTCATGCGCCAGAACTGCAACCCCATGGATAGCCGCCAAAAGAGCAATCAAGACATAGGCAACTCCTGCAAACATCGTGCTCCCTGCGGCTAAACCGTCCAAGCCATCCGTGAGATTAACGGCATTAGTCATTAACACGATGACTAATGAAACAAAGACGTAATAAAACCAGCCCAATTCTAAGTGAATGGATGTGAATGGAATTGCCACATCCGTTCCCCGTCCTAACCAATGAACAGACACCCACATCAGAATGAAAGCCAAGCTAAACTGCCCTATAAGTTTTTGGTAGGCCCGAAGGCCTAAAGAACGATGCATCACAACTTTAATAAAATCGTCAACAAATCCGATCAAGCCAAATCCGAGTGTAATTCCGACTAAGGTCACCATTTCGAGCGATGTGGGTTGTTCTGCAGTAAGCAATGCACTGACAATAATGCCAACAAGAAAAATTATGCCGCCCATTGTAGGAGTTCCAGCCTTTTTCAGGTGTCTCTTAGGGCCATCATCGCGTACATTTTGACCGAACTTAAGAATCCTTAAGACCGGTATCAAAAAAGGGCTTAGGACCAACGTGATAATCAGGGCTAATCCTGCCGCCAAGACCAAACGCTCAGACATGTGCTATTCCATCCTTTACTCTATCTTTCAAGTTTTGCAGTGATCTCTTCCATTCGCATTCCTCGTGAACCTTTAATGAGAACCCAGGTCCCCGTACCCCACGACGCGAGCAGATCCAGTGCCTTCTCGACCGCTTCGTTATGTGATCCCGTTACCGTAACCTGATCCTCACCATATCCAGCCTTCTGCGCCCCTTGTGCAATCTCTGCCGCCAAACTCCCCACGGTTATTAGCCAGCTTACTCCTAAACCTGCGAGGGTTCGCCCCACTTCTCGATGGCCCGACTCTGCAGAGATACCGAGTTCATACATATCGCCCAAAATTGCTAAGGTCTTGTTCCCGTTTGCCCGCTCTTTGAGTACTTCCAGAGAGGCCTGCATAGAAACTGGATTCGCGTTGTAAACATCATTAATAAGGACGCTTCCCAGTACTCCCTGTCGGACTTCCAACCTCATTTTAGATAATTCCAACTCACTCAGTCCTATACATCCCTTATCCAGTGAAACTCCAAGAACCGTACCCACTGCCAATGCCGCCAAAGCATCCAATACGTTGTGAGTACCCGGCAACGGCAGATTGGCCGACATTTTCTGATCTTTATAGTTTACATCGAAGGTCGTCCCCAATTTTCCCCAAGACCGAAGCTGAATTCCTTTAATGTTTGGCTTTGCAAAAGCACCTTCAATACCATAAAAACAAATTGAATGGGAATCCTCTTTGGCCTTCTGAACTGAGAACATATCCTCAGCGTTAATTATGGCTATTCCATCATTGGGCAGAGCTTCAACAAGCTCCCACTTGGCTTGGGCAATTCGTTCCTGGGTAAGCAGCAATTCTAAATGAGTTGTGCCAATATTGGTAATTACCCCGATATCCGGTTTTGCAATTTCACATAGACTTTTAATCTCTCCTAAGCCGCGCATACCCATCTCTAGAATCAAAATCTCTGTACCAGGCGGCGCATTAAGGATTGTCAACGGAAGACCTAATTCATTATTATTATTTTCTTTATTGCGATAGACTCGAAACTGTTTTGCCAATACTGCGTAGATCATATCCTTCGTGGTGGTTTTTCCGTTACTCCCTGTAACTCCGACCACCTTGGCCTTTAATTCTGTACGCCAGTTCTGAGCCAGTTCTTGAAGTGCGATAAAGACAGACTTTACAAGCAAAAGAGCCTTTCCTTCCGGAACATTAAGCTTCGTTTCCGCCCTCTTAAAACGGGTTTCATCTACGATTGCCAGCACTGCTCCATTTTTCCAAGCAACTTCGATATAATCATACCCATCCACTCGTTCCCCCGGCAGAGCAAAAAACATTTCTCCCCCCCGGGCTTGACGACTATCCAGAATACACCCTTGAACCTCTAAATTTGGGTATCCAATTAAACTCCCTTTTGTGACTCGTGCAACTGCTTCAGCTGTCCAATTGCGCATAGCCTAGCCCCCTCAGTGCTTCACGTGCTACTTCCCTGTCATCAAACGGGTGAACCTGAGTCCCAAAGATCTGGTAAGTTTCGTGTCCTTTACCGGCGATCAAAATAGTATCTCCCGGGTTCGCCAGGTGGCAAGCCCTCCAAATGGCTTCCCGCCGATCTCGCAAAGTCACATAATCTTCTCCTGAGACTCCGGTTAGAATTTCTTCGATAATTTGATCAGGATCTTCTGTACGAGGGTTATCTGATGTCACAAAGAGGAAATCACTCCCTTGCGAAGCTACCTTCCCCATGAGCGGCCTTTTAGTTCGATCTCGGTCGCCTCCGCAACCAAAGACCGTCAAAAGTCTCCCCGCAGTAAAATCCCGAGCCGTCCGAACAACGTTCTCTAAACCATCGGGTGTATGAGCATAATCCACAATCACCTGAAAAGGTTGCCCTTGACGAACACTTTCAAAGCGTCCGGGAACACCTGGAATTTCTGCGAGAGCTTCTGCAACAGCAGATGGCAGATACCCTCGTTCAACTCCCCATGCAAAGGCAGCCAAGGCATTATAGACACTAAAAAACCCTGGAGTCGAAAACCAAATATCTTGCACATTTTCTCTAAAGCGGACCTGAAATTGTACCCCTTCTGGGGTAACGTCAACATTCTCCGCCCGGTAATCCACAGCATTGTTAATCCCATAACTTACTACCGGGGCAGCTGATGCCCTGCTCAATTCCCCAAATGCAGGGTCATCCCCATTTAATATACTAATTTTATTAAGGGGTTTACTCCCCTTTAAATTTGCAAATAAGAGAGCCTTTGCAGAAAGATAGTCCTCCATTGTTTTATGATAATCCAGATGGTCTTGTGTCAAATTTGTGAAAATTCCTGTATCAAATTCACACCCAGCGACTCTTCCGAGGTCCAAAGCATGAGATGATACTTCCATCACTGCCAAGCTTACTCCTTCAGCAACCATATCCCCTAAAAGTCTTTGGACCTCAATAGCTTCCGGCGTTGTTCTGTCTCCCGGGATATCTCTACCGTTGATTCGGGACCCCAGGGTTCCAATCAAGCCGACCTTCTTACCCTGCTTTATCCCTATTTTCTCAATAAGGTAGGTAATGGTTGTTTTGCCATTTGTACCAGTCACGCCTACCAACTCCAGTTGCTCACTAGGGTGACTATAAACAATAGCCGCTAACGTTCCCATAACTTGGCGCACATTCGAAACCTTAACTTGAGGAACATCGAGTGGCAAAAACCGCTCCACAACTAATGCCACAGCTCCAGAGGCGACTGCACTGGCCGCAAAGTCGTGACCATCTACTTGAAAGCCCGGTACGCAGGCATAAAGATCACCTGCTTGAACAAGCCTCGAATCCATTGACATCCCACGGACGATGACTCGACAATCCCCCGAAGATGCCTGAATCTCAATTCCGCTGATTATGTCTGTTAATGATTTGTGCGCTGTTGGCATTCCTCATCTTTCCTTTCGACTTTATAATATCTCAACTCAAAATATTAACGTAAAAATATTATTGACAAATTAACCCTTCAACAGACCTTGGACCGCGATTAGTGCCCCAGTGGACTGACTGCAATCGGCAAACGTCCTGTTAAACTGCGAATGGCTTCAATATCCTCATCCGCATCTTCCCACCAAGGAGTGAGAGTTGGCTTGGATGCATCTGCCCCCAGATAGAGGAGAATATTGGATTCAGCTTCTACTTGCGAGTCCCCATGAGGAATCTGATCCAGCACTACCTCACCTTGGCCCTCAGTCATTGTCTTGAACCCGGCTTGAGCTAAAATCCTTTCCGCCTCGGCTAAAGGCAGACCTAAGACAGAAGGAACGGTAGCCGCCTTCTTAATAGGCGGGAATTCAAGTCCGGGCATAGGCTTGCCAGGTGTCAACGGCGCCTTAGAATCCGGCTTAACACCTAGGTATCTCAAGGAATCGAGCAGAACAGTCTGGACTACAGGAGATGCCACTACACCGCCATAAAAAGGCACCCCATCTATTACACACAGGATGGCCAACCTCGGCTTGTCAGCAGGAGCAAACGCTACAAAAGAGGCAACATATTCCCCTTGAATGTACCCGCCATTCTGTACCTTTTGCGCAGTCCCTGTTTTTCCTGCCACACGGTATCCCGGAAGAAAAGAACGACGTCCGGTTCCATTGGTTACGACAGATTCTAAAACCTCGCGTTCCAGCTTTGAAGTATCTTCACTGATAATACGCCTGATTTCTTCTTTTTCAAAGGGGGTAACCACCCTTCCACTTGGGCCAACGATTTCTTTGACAAGCTGAGGTTTCATTAACGTCCCACCGTTGGCCACTGCAGAAACTGCAGTTAATAGCTGGATAGGGGTAACGTTATTCGTCTGACCAATGGACATAGTCGCCAAGTCCAACGCTGTGGCCTTTTTTTTATTTGCCAAAATGCCCAGTGCTTCTCCGGACATTTCAATTCCAGTCTTTTGACCGAACCCAAAATCCCGCAGATACTTATAGAAATTGTCCATTCCGAGACGTTGTCCCATTTCGATAAAACCCGGATTACAGGAATTTTCGGCCACTTCCATAAAGGTTTGATCACCATGCCCTCCTGCTTTCCAGCAGCGTACATTCTTCCCCAATACGGTATAAGCGCCTTTATCAAAAAAATGCTCAGCAAGCTTGATTTTCTTTTCTTCAAGAGCTGCCGCCAGAGTAATTATCTTAAAGGTAGATCCTGGTTCATAGCCGTTTTGAATAGCAATATTACGCCTCGTGCTAGGGTCCGCTTCCTGATATCGATTAGGATCAAAGGTCGGGGCAGAAGCTAAGGCCAGCATCTCTCCGGTATTAGGCTCCATCACCAAGATCGATGCGCTCTTAGGCACTTGTCCGTTCATATTGATTCCCTGACCCGTCATTAGCTTTTGCAATTCCCTTTCCGCAAAAGCTTGGATATTCTTATCGATCGTTAATCTCACAGTGTTTCCCTGTTTGGGCGCTAAATACTGATGTTCAGCCTGAGGCAAGGGAATTCCATTGGCCCCAAATTCTTGGAGGATACTTCCCGGAATCCCTTTTAGCTCGGATTCCCTGGTCAACTCTATTCCTTCAAGACCCTGATTGTCAATTCCCGCATACCCGATAATATGGGCAGCCATGGTTCCATTTGGATAATATCGTTGGCTATCCTCCGTAGTTCCTATTCCAGGAAGCGCTAACGCCCTTACTTGGGCCGCCACCTCCGGGCTAACCCGTTTTTGGACATATTCTAAGGCTGAACGTTTCGTAATACGCGCTTCAATGTCTGTGGCAGGTTTCCCAAGCAGAGGGGACAAAGTTGCTGCCATCTCTTTGGCTCGGCCAGACTGCCGAACCTCCGCCGGAACCGCATACACTGTTTCAGTGCTGACGCTCATAGCGAGGACATTCCCTTCACGATCCTCGATATTTCCACGTTTGGGAGCCACTGGAACACCGCGAAAATGAGAATCATCCGCTTTTTTGCGCAAATCGGCTCCTTGACTGAGTTGCACGAAACCCAATCGAACAATTAAGACGACCAAAAAGATACTGACACACAAAAAAAGAAAAGCGATTCGTTTACGCATGACGACATAAGGACTCACAAGTCCTCACCCCCACCTCTCTGGGGTCTCCGCGTACCCAAAGCGCCTTTCTCTTAACGTTGTGTTGAAGCAAAAAAGCTTGTAAATTTTTGAGAAAATTGTTTAAGTGTCGAGGGTTTAGCCTCTGTAGCCTCTGATGCTTGAGTTTCGGCTTGGGTCAACGGAGCCCCCTTTTGAATTTTGGTCGCAGGTACTACACCTGCCATATACACTTTCCCCGTAGGCTTTTCCATACCCATGGCTAGAGCTGCACTCTCAATTCGTCCTACTGAACGAAGTTTGTCGGCCTCCATTTGGAGCAGATCATTTCTTGTTTTAATTGCGGAAATATCATTTTCTAAGGACCGAATCTGAGCTCCTTGGACAACTGTCAGATGAATTGTTTCCGCTCCAATTGCACCAGTTAAACCAACAATGAATGCCAAAACCATAATACTTTTAATCTTAGAGTACCCTTTCCCTTTTCTCACAGGTTGAGGATTTCTCTCGGCCTGGGTTTGCGTCAAAGCCTCCTGCCACTCAACCGTTTCCTGCGCCACTACCATGGGTATTCCTCCTCCTATCGCTTTAGACGTTATATTTTTTCGGCAACCCGTAATTTTGCACTTCTTGATCTAGGATTCTGCTCTACTTCCTCTTCTGATGGAAGAATGGGTTTTCTTGTCAACACGTTGGCAATCATTTTTGCGTCACACCGACAGATCGGTAATTCTGGAGGGCACGTGCACCGTCCAAGCCATGATTTCATTCTGTCCTTGACTATGCGATCTTCAAGCGAGTGAAAGGTAATTACACCGACTCGTCCTCCCTGATCCAAACAACTAAGTGCTTGATCCAACACTCTATCCAAGACCCCTAGTTCATCATTCACTACAATCCGAATAGCCTGGAATGTTCGCTTTGCCGGATGAGGTCCACTGCGTCGAACTGCTGCCGGAACCGCTGCTTTAATGGCCTGAACCAAATCCCCTGTAGTTTCCAACGGCCGTTCCTTGCGATTTTGGACAATAAATTGCGCAATCCGTTTCGACCATTTCTCTTCTCCATAGTCCCAAATAAGTTGCGCTAATTCCTCTTCAGTCCACGAATTTACAATCTCACGTGCATTCAGAATACCCGAAGGATCCATGCGCATATCCAATGGGGCATCCTGCATATAACTAAAACCCCGTTCGGCTTCATCCAATTGAGGAGACGAGACTCCTAAATCAAATATGATTCCATTAACCGGAAGTAAGTCTAATTCTCTTAGAGTTTCCTCCAAGGACTCAAAGTTTCGATTAATTAAGGTAACCCGCTCATCCTGCCCAAAAACTTCTTCTGCATGACGAATGGCTTGCCCGTCTTGATCAAAACAGACCAATTTCCCAGAAGGTCCAAGCTTTGATAAAATCCTTTGACTATGTCCGGCACCACCTAGGGTGCAATCAACGTATCTGCCCGCGGGGTCCGTAACAACTGAATCTACCGTCTCTTTTAACAACACTGTTACATGATGAAACTCCAAATTAATCCGTTCCTTTCTATATTCCAAGCTGGACCAGGGATTCAGCAGCACTGGCATAAGCACTTTCTGCTTGCTGACTGTATTCTGTCCAAAGTGTCTGGCTCCAAATCTCGACACGGCTTGATACTCCCACCAGAACCAGATCTTTCTCTAATTGCGCATAATCCCGCAAATTAGCTGGCAATAGAATTCTTCCCTGCTTGTCCAGTTCACATTCCGTTGCCCCGGAAAAAAAGAAACGAACAAACGCACGCACATCAGGTTGAGTAAACGGCAACTCACGCAGTTTCTGTTCCAAGGTGTTCCATTCTGCACGAGGGTAAACAAACAAACAGTGATCTAAGCCTTTGGTCACAATAAATTGTTCACCTAAGGCCTCCCGGAATTTAACTGGTATAATCAACCGTCCTTTTCCGTCAATCGTATGAATGTATTCCCCCATAAACATAGCGTTCACCCCACTGACGTGGTTTTCTACCCCACTTTACCCCACTTCATCCCACTATTCTCCATTCGTGATGATAATCCTGCTACAAAATTCCCATTTTCAAATAAAAAACATAAAAACAGGAGGAAGGTCCTATTAAATCAGTGTTGACCACCTAATAAGATAGGCAATATAGCTGTTTTCGTCTAGTGAACTCGTTCAGCTAAAGCTGAACATCGATTAAAAGGCATGAAAATTAATAGAGCCTTTTGACACACCGCAAATTTGAAGTGTGTCAAAAGGCTCAAGTATTTACTGCAACATGATCAATAAGTACTCAATTAATCTCAACACTCCCACTTTTACAAGTGGAAGCGAGACCCTGCAGTCGCTTCGGCGGGGCAGACTCCCCACCGAGTTTCGTTGTTCATGTTTCGTTGTTCAACTTTAGTTGAAACGAGTTCATTAATCTCTAACCAAAATCCAAAGAAGGATTTGTTCAAACATATGTTTTCTAAAGATAGTCTATTAGCCTAAGTCCAAAAAGACTAAGCTAAATGCAATGGTTTACCGTCAATTCCATGCGCTGCCTCCATAATGGTTTCCGGCAATGTCGGATGGGCATGGACTGTCCGTGCAATATCCTCGGCTCGAAGTCCTTTTTCTACTGCAATTACTAATTCAGCGATTAAGGTGCTCGCCTGCGGTCCCATGATACTTGCTCCTATAACCACTCCTTCAGCATTTGCCAGAATTTTAACGATTCCAATACTTTCACCTAGGGCTAAGGCTTTACCATTAGCGGAAAAAGGAAACTTGCTTACACTGTAATCCTTTCCTGAAGCTTTGAGTTCCTGCTCAGTAAAGCCAACTACAGCAATTTCAGGATGGGTGAAAATTGCACTAGGTATAGCTCTGTAACTCATTTCAACTGAATGTCCAGCGATGTGTTCTACTGCAATAATTCCTTCTTCAGAAGCCACATGGGCTAACATGATTCCCCCGACGACATCACCAATGGCATAAACATTGGGAAGATTCGTTTGCATCTGAGCGTTAACCTTAATAGCTCCTCTGTCTAATTCCAAACCTAAACTATCTGCGTCAATCCCCCTCATACTCGGCTTGCGACCCGTAGATAAAAGGACACGATCGGCAGGAATGTCTCTTACTCCTTTAGCATCCTCAATCTGAACGACCAGGCTTTCCCCTTCTTGGCGAATCTGCTTTACCGCCGTCTTCGTCAAAATATCCATTCCACTGCGTTTTAACAAAGGAGTTAACCTCTTTGGGATTTCCTCATCAATCGTAGGTAACAGACTTGGAAGCATTTCCACTACACTTACTTTCACTCCAAAAGCCTCATAAATTGAAGCAAATTCTAAACCAATAACCCCTCCGCCAATAATAACCAGGCGTTCGGGCAGATCTGTCCCCTCAAGAATCTCATCACTAGTTTCTACCCCTGGGAGATCAGACCCTGGAATGGGGATACGAACAGGTACAGATCCGGTAGCCAAAATAACATTTTCCACATCAAAATGTTCCACACCACTTTCGGTCGTCACTGAAATCTGCCCCGTTTTTTTGAATTCCCCCCAACCTTTCACCACACGAACATTCGCAACTTTCATCAACTTCTCCACACCAGTAACAAGCGAATTGACAACTTGATCTTTTCGAGCGACTACAGCCCCGTAATCCATCCGTTTTTCACCCACAAATAAGCCAAACTCCTCAGCCCGTCCTATCTCACGCCATAAATCTGCACTCTTCACCAAAGCCTTAGTGGGGATACACCCACGGCTCAAACACGTACCACCCAATCGGTCACCCTCAATCAACAGTACCGATAAACCCAATTGGGCAGCTCTTAAAGCACATACATATCCTCCAGGTCCTCCACCAAGTATACCAACCTGATAATCCACGTTACCTCTCTCCTTCCATTCAATTATCCATTATTCTATTCAATCAATCACTTTACCTGCTTAATCATACGAATGACACGAAACCTCAAAACAAATATGTCCATCACAATTCGATCGTATGCATTCATCTCCAAGGGGTCGTGATACCAAGTCACCTTAAGATATCATGCCCGCCGATTAAATAGTTAATAGTTGGTTATACGAATGTATCAAAGAAACCTTCTCCGTCATTATAAAAGGATCTAAACTCCAAGTTTGCACTCAGAGTTTAGATCCTTATAACATCGCAATTTTTATTAATGCTTGCAATTAGCCGTAAAACTCTTCAGTAGATGCTCCAGGTATAAACAGGATTTGCCCTGGATAGATAAGATCCGGGTTACGAAGATTGTTTGCAAGAATAATAGCTTGCATTGTCGTGCCATAGCGTTTAGCAATTTTCCAAACGGTGTCCCCTTTTTTCACAACATAAACTTCAGGTGAGGGAGTAGGCGTTGGCACAGGACAATGATGTTCATGATGATGATGCCGTTGTTGCATCACAGGTGAACCACATGGTGAACAAGGCATTGGGCCTTCAAGATCAAGCGAAACAAAACCAGGATCCATGTCAACATCTAGATTAACGAACCCTCCAGGCGGATACATACAAGGACCACCATGCATCATACCTCCTTGCATACCAGGCATTCCCGGCATACCTTGCATGCCCTGCATACCCTGCATACCCTGCATGCCTTCCATACCTTCCATGCCTTGCATACCTTGCATACCTTGCATACCTTGCATACCTTGCATACCCGGTGTAAAAGTAGGGTTATAAGCAACGGAACGTAATTCCATATCAATTTTCCTCCTTCAATATAGCAAGATTATTTATTCAATCATCATAGGCTTAATTTCTTGCTCTTAACTAATAACAATATATGGCATTAATGTTATAATGTGTATGTACATCAAATAAAGCAAATTTATTTTTTGATGCATTCAACTTTACCCAAAGCTATGAATTTAGCATGTATCTTAATTTAAACAAAAGCAATTCCTTGTAAACCGACTTGTACTCTAACCTATAATAATAATCCATTAATGATTTAGGTTAAAAAATCCTGTCCAAAACTATGGAAAGATTGTTTCTACTGAGACAAAAAAAGAGCCGGTCCTTAATTAGACCAGCTTCATTAACTAAAATTAACGTGAAGTATATTTCTCCCCGCATAAATGTAAGGATATTCTATACAGCAGCAATTGTCTTATTAAGTTTTTCAACTAACTCATCTGGATTTTTCCCATGAGTTAAAGCTGCCCCTTCAACACTCTCCATCGCGGAAGACGGACATCCTAAGCAATGCATCCCAAGTTCCAAGAAAACTTGAACTGTTTGAGGATATTGCTTCAATACTTGGCCCACAGTCATTTCTTTTGTTAGCATATAAAATTCCTCCTCCGTATTCCTTAGTGAAATACTCGGCTTTATTATAAAGCAAAATTGTCGGATATGCAACTTCATGCAAACATTTTTCTCCTAGCACAGGAGCGTGACGTCGACACGGGCAGTACGCCAGAGGAATGAAGGCGCACATGAAATGTGCCTTCTCCCTAGCACGTTCCTCGCCCCCAGGCCCAGGTGCAGTGTGACACGAGCGCGACGTCTTTACGTAAGCAGAAACGCAAACTTCCGTTTAAGCGACCGACCCCAAACGCGGGGCAGTGTACAGGGTCCCGCCGTCCTGCAAAAAGGCTAATCCGTGCGAAAACAGTGTTTTCGTGGGCTACAGGGACACTAGACCATCCATGGTCGTAGGACGACGGCACAGGACGTGCCTAGTGCAGGGTGCGCCATGGACGGCATCGCACACTGCCGGCTCATCTGGCGGAACACTCACCCGTGTTCCGCCCCGCTCCCCAAAGCCAGTCGCTTAAACGGTTAGTTTGCTCTGCGTCGTAAGCACCGAGCGCTGTGTCACACAAGCCCCCCCTGGATCTCAGCCAAAAGCCCATAAATGTGCTCTGACAACTCTTTCTGGAGCGTACCCGTCCCACAGCTCGGCGTTATCATACTTTGCTGACGAAGCAGACTTTCATCAACCCCACGCTTCACAAGTTCCGAAATATTATCTTCCAACCGAATTATCAAACTTTCCGCGGTCTCTTCCCAGGCGACTGGATTAGTAGGAACAATACCCCAAGAAAGGACACCCCCGCGCATCAAAAATCTGTTGATAGGCTCAGCTAAAACCATCATGCTCTGCATATAGTCATAAGCATCAAAATTCACGACTACCACCCTCGAGTCAAAAAGAAGGGTCCAATCCATCCCTGCACAGACATGTGCGCCAGGAATCCCCCCTTGGCGGAGAATCCCCTCGAAAATCGAGTTTAACTCGGCTATCAGGTTCTCTCGATTTAGAGTTACATGAGTTGAAGCACCAAAACCATAAAGCCCCGGGTCATCAACTGTCATAATCACAGGCAGACCAAACTTTCGGAGTCGTTTCGTTTGCCACTCAGCATGCAAAGTAAGGGTCTTAACCAACATATCTCGCAAACTCTCATCATAATAACTTGATCGTCTATTTTTATCCGTGATTTGCATTCCCAGCGTCAGAGGCCCGCTGAGTTGCCCCTTAAGTATTACAGCTTCTCGTGTCCCTGAACGTTCTAGACTGCGATAGAAAGCTTCGAATCCTTCTCCCCCCTGTGAGCTGAAGCCAAAGCGATCCAAGGCTTGTTCATCTCCCTCAATGCCCTGTAAATAAAGCGAATAAAATTCAGTCATACGCTCTAGCCAATCTGTCTCCTCTATCTGAAACTTCGGATTCGTGACATGGCCAATAACTCCAGTTTCAATCAAGGCATTGAGGTACTGTCCAATAAAAGAACTCTCAGCCCCCAGGTTAGGAAGCTGAGGCCAATGCGGCGCAAAAGGAACACTATTCCAAATTAAATCTAAAGCCTCTTCACTGTTAGTTTGAGGAACACTTCCTACGCCCGTTGCTAAAAAATGAGGTATAAATCCTTCATTCTTCATTTAATTCAACCTGCCCATCTAAAATAAATTAAAACTCTGCTGCTCCCATTATAGTACGAAAACCAAAGTTAACTTGTTCATCTTAAGCTTTGATAGAGATTCACTGCCCGGTATCTGAGGAGCCCCCCTCCAGAAAGAAGCGGGAGGCAAAAATCAGTATAGGTATATGAATTATTTTACCATAACGTCTGTAACTGTTGGATTATTGATTCCGTCAGAGGTTTTAACATATTCCAAAGAAAGAACCAATCCGCAAGGTAAAAGAGAGCACACACAAATAAGGAAGCAACAATAATTCCCGGCACCCATAAGAACTGCCGATAATGCCCTCCAATCCGGTGGATATCATGAATACGAATAGGCATAAATAGACAGACAAGAAGGATGTATCCAAGAATCGGTACATAATATGGAATCCCCCAGGGCATCAAAGCCCAGCCAATTGCTATAAATACGGCCCAACGGTAACGCCTTTCCAACCAATAAATAAGACCAACTTCATGTGGTGTATCCGGTAAATGAGGGATAACTACTCCAATCTGGAGCAGTCGAATGAAAATAATTAACTCCGCAAACATCACCCATATAAGCCAAGGGGATTGTGCTTGCAACAATTGAATTCCGGGCCATAAATGCGAAAACCAGGGATTAACGTGAATCGGAATCCGAAATAGTCCTGAAGTTAATAGCCCTGCCACCATACATACACGGGCAATCACAAACAATCCATTCCATAGCCATGCATTGCGCAAACGGCGTTTAGGCTTTTTGTCTCCTATCTCCTTGTAGCGCCAAGTTACCGACCGAATATTCATCCAGGCTAGAAAAACCATCAGAATAGCCCAAGTTCCAGCGAAAATTTGTTCCTTATCCCAACGAACACCTGCGCTAGAAGGAGTTCCAACATTTACTTCTCCCCAAACCCCTTTAATCATTGGACCTTCGATAAAAATCGATTGTTCCTCTGACAGTCCTGAGCGAAGGTTGGGGATTAGTTTTAGGGCAAAGGCTAAATTGGGTTGAACTTCTTTTTCGGCTTGTTGAAAATACGTTTGGGCCAATTCACCAGAATCTAAACCTTTCCCTACCGTCCAGGCCCAAAGAGATGGATGAAACATTTTCTCTTTGATTACGTTCCGAAAAACATCCGGCTGTGGAAGTCTCTTAGACGGTACCAACTCGACAGGCAATTCAGCCCAAACTCCTATCCCTACGCGATCAGCAGTTCTCAACCAAATCTCATCTGGAAGTTGCCCAATAAAATAGATAAGGTTTTTTCCTTTTTGCCGTTCTGATATTAACCACGACTCCAACTCCCCAGAGTTACGAAGACGATATTCTTCTTGAGGAGTCAAGGCCTCTCCTGAGATTATGATAGTTTGATTATTCAATTTCCAATTTCCAGATTCAAGAGAGACCGTACGGAGACCCAGAGGCAATGACAAATCGTCAAGGTCTCCTTTATTGTTCGTGACCGTTAGATGTAGTTGATAGAGAAAAGGATCTTCAATCGTCCAACGCCGGGCATCCGGCAGTGTAAAGGTTAATGTCACAGGTTGGCGATCAGCGCTTTCCTGGGGATCTACTATTAGTGTCTGCTCAGCTAAACCTGCAGAACCATCTGAGATCACACCGTAAACCGTCCAAGGTCCTTCCTGCGCAAACCCTCGATGCAACAAATCCGTAGATACAGTTATTTGCGCGGCATTCTCAAACCAGTTAACACTTACTTGCGGGGGTACAATTGTCGTTTCTACTACCGCATCTAAACGAATATCGCCCTTAATATACCCAGATTTTGGCCAAGAGGAACCAAATAATGTAGCGCGCTGTTCGGCACTTCCCGTGAGCTCTACTAAGAGAATATTATCTTCTCCATAGCGAAATGCCTTAGGGAAGATCTCTAATTCGTTCGCGCCTCCACTTCCTTCAAATTCTCCAATTTTCTGACTGTTGGAGATTCCATTTAAGTAAACATTCGCATGCCCCTGAACTCCATTAAAAGTAAGCAACATAGTCCGCGAACTCCACTCCCCGGGGATTTGAAGCCGTTTAGTTACGACCGAAAATCTCGCACTTGAGGGAAGGGCCAGAGAGCTTCCTTTAGTTAAAAAGGATTGATTAGTTATTCCTTGGGAACGTTCGGATTCCGTTGTCCAGGCCTGACGCAATGACGAAAACCGACTCCAATTCCCATTTAAATTCTGAGTAAAACGTGCAGAACTTATACCGCTTTGCTCAGCATAAAGAGACTCTCCTATAGAACCTTGCCAGCTCCACCACAGAGTTCCCAATGTTAGTAACCATAAGACAATAAAAAACATGAAGCGACGATTAAACATAAAACGGCCCCTTCTAACATTTGTTCAATTAATACCGTTGATAAATAAGATATTCGTGAAAGATTACTAAAACCCTTGCGAGCAATAAAAAAACTCATTTGGCAAACCAGCCCTAACGAAGGACCACGTTTACCAAACGAGTTTTTGCATAGTGTGCACCTTAATTAAGTTGCTCATCCTTGAGGCAGTCCGGGCAAACCCCATAAAACTCCATACGATGTCCCAAAATAAGAAAACCGGATTTCTCCATTACTTCTTTTTCCATATTTATTAGAGGTCCATGAAAGTCTGCTACCTTACCACACTTTGAACAAACGATATGATAATGGTTATTGGGGTTGCCATCAAAACGACTAGCCATATCCCCATAAGACAACTCCAAAAGATGTCCATGCTCTTTTAGCATGTTTAGTGTATTATAAATCGTCCCCAAGCTAACCCCAGGAAATTTTGCCTTTACGTGATGATAAATTTCATCAGCCGTGGGATGGGACTGAGTTTCAAGCAAGAATTCTAAAATTGCTTGTCTCTGCGGTGTAAAACGGACACCTTTGTCTTTTAATTGTTTGAGAATTCCGATTGCATTCATGTCCGTATCCTCTTTCTTAGGTATTTTGAAATCACTTTTAATTAGATTTTAAGTCAATATAATAAATTTGTCAACCAAAGAACTGCTGTTTAGAGAAGTTCTTAATAGTTTTTCTTAATTAATAGCCTTTCAGGCTAAGTTTCCGACGATAAGCCTACACATTCCAATGCCCCATAAGGTAGCAATCAAAAAAGAGGAGAGTTAAATAACTCTCCTCTTTTTTGATACTGCTCAAAATAAGATTCAGGTAAATATTAAGCAGGATTTGGTGCTTCAACTGGACAGACAGTAGCACATGAACCGCAGTCGATACAAAGCTCTGCATCAATAACGTATTGACCGTCACCTTCGCTGATTGCAGATACTGTACATTCCCCTTCGCACGCACCACAACTTATGCATTCTGAGTTAATAACGTATGCCATAGCAAAAACATCCCCTCTTCTCCGAACTTCAAAATCAATATACCAAAGCCGCGGAAAAAAGGCAAGCTAAAAAAATATTAGCATCTCCCATTACATAACAAATTATTCTTGGATTAAAGATCACGTCCCGGTCTGTAAGGCACTTGATAAAGCCTGCGCAAACAATGAGAACAATAAGGCAATACTCGATTACTTACATGATTTCTACGGAAAAGAATATGCCCTAAATCTTCATGTTCAAAACCACAAGCACGACATTTTTCCAACATAAATTTACCCCCTCACACCTTTGTGTGTTTCTGTACAAATACTTTAATTATAGTATGCTCCTTTTAACCGAAAAATAAACAAGCAATTTGTCTAGAATTGCTTGTTTAAAATCTGGGTTAAATGGCCGAGGGTGAAACACTCATACATTTGACAGAAAGGAAGAAACGCGTTTACAAAAGGAGTTTCCGACCAGCGGCGTTCAGGAAGAGTATTTAGCCACAACACCTCTCGAACATGTCTGCGAACCCCGCTTAGTAAGGCCGCAGCCTTTTCACCTTCAAGGGTCTGTGCATCACTGACGATAAGCAACAAGGTTTGCTTTGTAAACGTATCTGGATACTTCTTCTGCAAAGTTTCTAAAGCATTAGCAAGATTAGTCCCGCCTCCCCACTCTTTCCCTGATACTAAGAGCGCTTCCTTAACCATTGCTTCAAATGTCTGACCCTTTCTGAACTTGCCGTTCAAAGGAATCAACGATTCCCCAAAGGCAAATGTTTTTATTCCACTTACAACGGTCGAAAGTCCATAAACGAATTGCCAGATAAACTCTGTGTATTTGTGCATAGATCCTGATATGTCACACAGCAACACAATTCTGGGCCTTCCTTTGCGGCGGCTTCGATAGCTTCTATCAACAAGCACTCCGCCATAGCGCAGATTTTTTCGCAAAGTAGAGCGCATATCTAAGCCGCCTCTTCGCCGAGCTGCCCTATAGCGACGAGTAACTTGACTGGCGAGACGTTGACTGAGACGACGAATTAAACGGATAACTTCTGGCCATTCTTCTGGAGAAATCTTCTTCAAATCCCTGCTGAGAACCTCAACTTCCCGGTCACGCAACGCGCGTTCCACCTCAGAAAGAACCCCGTTCGTCGAACCTGGGGAAAGAATTGGCACATCTTCGTTTAATTTCTTGCGCCAATACTCCAAGGAACCCCGGAGAACCCGTTCCACCATAGGCTGATAAGAATGATCCACCGGAACCCCGCTCCGTGTCCCATTCGACGATTTCTCCAGAAAATCGCGCAAGCGTTGTTTATCCTTTTCGGGCAAGCTGGCATAAACTGCCCGCTGTTCCTCACTAATATCCAATTCATTGTCCTGAAAGCGCAGATCTTGATAAGTACTCTCGATCTGTTGTTTCCATTGGTTTGTTTGCTGGGTTGCCTCCTTCTGCCAGGCCTCTTTTTGATCCAAAGTAGCAAAGTAAGCCCGAAAGGCTTCTTGGAAAGCAGAAATATGTTGAACGTTCTTAACAAGTGTCGCTTGCAGAATGGCCTCAACTTTATCTCGATCCACTAAACCGATAAGGGATAAACCTTCCGTTGCATCAGAAATCTCAGAAGGACTAATTTTAAGTCCCACGGTTCTTAACAACTGCGCAAATTCCACTAAATGACGATCTAATTCACTGACTTTTCTATCGCTGTTGATGTCCATGTACATGCCTTTCTCCTTGTGCCATTTTACTCGACTCAAAAAGGAGGCGTTCTGCTCCCATCTCACGATAGAAAAGCTCTACATCATCCTGGCTCTTAAGCAACAAGGTTAATGTGGCATCGACCCAGGCCGGATCGAGACCAGTCTTACCCATCACGAGCAGGGCTTTTGCCCAGTCCATTGTTTCCGAGACAGAAGGGATTTTATTTAGAGAGAGGCGTTCCCGAAGAACATTGACAGCTCGAGCCACTTCTAACGCTAATTGTTCCGGCAAATCCGGAACTTTGGCTCTGAGAATGCGGACTTCCTTGTTGACCGAAGGCGGCTCTACATACAAAAAAATACAGCGTCGCTTCAATCCATCTGAGAGCTCCCTTTCTCCATTTGAGGTTAAGACAACCATGGGGCGTTCTTTAGCCCTAATTGTTCCCATCTCAGGTATTGTCACTTGGAACTCTCCTAAAAGCTCAAAGAGAAATGCTTCAAACTCAGAATCCGTCTTATCAATTTCATCGATCAGAAGGACGCTCCTTTTCTCACTTAAAAGTGCCTGCAGCAACGGGCGAGGAAGCAGATAGTTTGTAGAGAAGAGGTCTGCCTCTTGAAGATGCTCACGGCCCATCTGGATTTTTAAGAGTTGACGTTGATAATTCCATTCGTAAAGTGCTTTCGTCTCATCCAGCCCTTCATAACATTGCAAGCGAATCAGAGGAGCATCTAATACTTGGCTTAACACTTTGGCAATTTCTGTCTTGCCTACCCCAGCCGGTCCAGAGATCAAAAGCGGTTTGCCTAACTCAGTCGCTAAGTAGGCCGTAAGCGCAATTCGATCATTCCGTTCGGTAATGTAACCAATGGCTTCTAACTCATTCTCAAACTGATCCAGCGTCCTTCGATTTTGCATCTAATCCCCCCAAACTCGATATTCGATGTTCGATATTCGTGATTCGAAACTCTAGCATGAACAACAGTTTCATTGAATTCCTTCAGCTAAAGCTGATCAGGCTTCAGAACGAAAGCCGCCTTAGACGATAGTGTCCAGTATTAATAGAAACATCGCCCTAGGACATGCTCCTTCTATAACTACTAACTAATATAATAAAACTTCAAACTGCAATATGAGACTTCCAGTATCGAACTACGAACCAAGAACTACGCTTTCGTATACCGATTCATAGCTTTTCACGGCCCGTTCAATTGGAAATGATTCTCTGGCCCAAGTTGTAGCTTGTTCAGAAAAAGCCATATACCGTAATTGATCGGTCAACAGTTTAAGAACCGCCTCGCTCATCCCTCGGATATCTCCTACGTCTGCCAGAAAGCCTGTTTCCCCATGCCGCACAACTTCAGGCAATCCTCCAACCCGACTGGCTACTACCGGAACCCCGCAAGCCATCGCCTCAAGCGCAACGAGACCAAAGCTTTCTTGTGCCGAAGGGAGTAGAAAAACATCGGCCATCTGTAAAATATCCTGAACATTTTCCTGTTTACCAAGAAACAGAACCTTTTTCTCAAGCCCTAATTTAACGACCTCCCGTTCAACCCTAGCCATCTCTGGCCCATCTCCAACGAGTAAAAGGCGACTGGGAACTACTTTTTCCACCAAAGCAAAAATATTAACGACATCTACAACCCTTTTAACTTCTCGGAAATTTGAAATATGTGTTAATATCTTTTCTCCTAAAGGGGCAAAATGATCCTTGCATTTTGACATCAGTCCCCCCTTTGGTAAATACATCTTAGGATCAATAAAATTTGGAATAACCTCAATGCTTTGCTCCAGCGACCCAAAAGCAACAGCTGTTTCTTTCGCCAGCGCATCGGATACAGCTGTAATACGGTCGCTAACCCGCAACGCCAAACAAGTTAAGAGCTTAAATTCTTCAAAAGCACCCACTAATGTAACATCTGTACCATGCAGAGTTGTCACCAGAGGAATTGGCTTCATCATCATTTGTTTGGCCAAATATGCGCTAATACTATGTGGAATTGCATAATGGGCATGAATCAAATCTAACCCTACATAATTAGCTACTTCTACGATTTTATTAGCAAGTAAAAGTGTGTAGGGAGGATATTTAAATACTGGATAGCTTACATCCGTTACTTCATGATAAAAAAGTTTCTCATGAAACCGACGTAAACGAAAAGGTCGAGCCGAGGAAATAAAATGGACTTCATGTCCTCGTTCGCCCAGTGCATACCCTAGCTCGGTTGCGACCACACCGCTCCCACCATAGCTCGGGTAACAAACCATTCCGATTTTCAACTCATTCGCACCTCTTTTAATTAGCATGCTCCAAAGGGCTTGGATGCCTAAGGTACTCCAAGTCTGACTTCCCGCGTTACCATTACGCCATCCTAACGTAAAGGAAGTCCTTGCTATCGAGCAACTTCAAGATCTCTTCTGTTCAGGGATTAATTTCCTCAAAACCTATGGGCATTGCATCTTGAATTGCCTCGCCAATAATCTTTTGAATATCATTAACCATGCAAGATACTTCAAATTCAGCTTCCAAATACTCCCTGGCAGTCGGGTTTATGCTTACCAAACTATATAATCGTTCTAATTCTTGCTGCTTTTCCTCACTAACCTCTTGCTCTAACATTTGAGCTTCGCGGATCTCCCATTGTTTCAATTGGAATTCGCGAACCATCTTGTGATTATTAGCATCACTCATAACCTTTTCTTTTGATTTAAGGAACTGCTTGAATTGATCAGACTCCTTAAGTGTACGAGCTAACTCGTGGGCCAAATCAGTAGTAGCCATATCCCTTCCCTCTCCTCTGTCCGTACCTATCTATCTATGTATTTATTCTTAATATCTCATTATATAGAATTTTATTGGAAGAGACAAATTTGAACACTCCCCCACCTACGCCAACGTGCTAAGGGGGGGATTTATTTTCTGACAAAATCTAGAAAGTCAAACATCCTGAGCCTTATTCACAATATGTTCCAACAAGTCAAAAGCCTGTAACCGGCTAAACGACAATAAGTCTGTCCATTGTTCTCGGGAAATAATCCAGGGACTATGCACAGCCGCTCGACTGGCAAACCCGAGTGGACATCCGCCATACATTTTTTCCAAACGGCGTTGGGCGAGGCTTATAGGTCCGGGCGGATGAGCATTGCAGGTTATCGGTTCTAAGCACAACACTGGCTCACTTTCATAGGTAACTGATAAACTGAACTTAGAGAGCTGCCTTATCCCTACTTTATCGTGACTAATCGCCCCCTCTAAAGGAACCGGGTCCGGTTGGATAACGCCGCCAAGTTTCTGCCAAAAGCTCTTTTCAGAGAGACTGGCATTAGAAACACATACCCCCAAAGCTCCCATTTGTAAGGCGAAACGAACGACAAAACGAGCAAAATCACACTCCACATTTCCCTTTAAGGACAGACCGTCTAAAATAACAAGCCTTTCAGCGCTGCTTAAAGTTAGATCTCCAATTCCCGCATCCCCCAATTGAACCACATTATAACCAGGCAACATTTGGATTTGTGGATTTAACCCAGTTCCTTTTTCGGTCAGAAAGGTGCCTAGAGCTAAGGCCCAATCCTTTAGGCCGTCTTCATTCCATTCTGAACGGGGAGAAAGCGCAATCTCTATCCAAGGCATTTTCTTATCTCCTTCACAACCGACTCAACACATATATACTTATTTAGTGTTTCACCGAAGTGTGAAGTCTATCCAAGTCCATCCCAAGTTTTAGCGTAATCGTTTTAACAGGGTCCAACGCCTCTGCACAAAGTCATAAAACAGCAACCATATAATCTGAAAATCAGAAGGAGGCACAACAATACTTGAGGAGTAAACCTGGAAATTACACATGTGAAACAGCGGAGAAACTACCCTAATTAAGAGGGCTAAAGGGTACTCATGATTGTATCCTTTAGCTTTCTCGCTCTTTTGTTGTAACAAAGCATTAAGCCTTCGCACGTACCCCTCAATGTATTCGGGAGCCGGAGGATGATCTGGTTCACGAGATCGTCCAAACACATACCGTGCTTCCTCAGAATCGTAAAAAAGGTGAGTCACCTCCACACCTAGGCGTGTGCCATCTATTTGATTTTCAATCACAATGTCCGGCCGATCTGAATGCATGAAAACTTTATAATTTTCTCCTTGTTGTCTGCTTAATATTTCCACCAAAGCCTGAGCCGCACTTTCTTCAATGAGCCATTTCTCATCAAGCACATCTGCCAAAGTGTGTCACCCCTAATCTAGCGAATAACTTACTTTATCGAATTTGGCAAATCCAACGACCGATTGAACACCAATCTGACGTAACAACAGACTCACTTCATCCAGATCCCGTCCCACATTTTCCGCACAATGGGCATCTGACCCTAAGGTGAACCCAATCCCTCGCCGCTGAATCTCCTCCATTAAACGTCTTTCTGGATAAAATTCTTGAACTGGTTTATATCGGCCGTTAGTATTAACTTCCAGAACTAAACCCTGTTCAGCAACCGCCGTTAACGCCTCATCCGCTAAAGTTAAGATATCCTTCCCAGGCCGGGCTCCGAATACTTTAATAAGGTCTAGGTGCCCGATCGTTGTAAACAACCCACTTTTAGCGGCCAGCGTCACTACTTCAAAATACCTGGCATAAAAGTCATCAACATCTTTCTTGCGATGCATGTGTTCTTCTTCCGGAATATCAAAGATCCAGCCGTCAAACTCGTGGACCGACCCTATCACAAAATCGAAGGGAAACTGATTTATCAGGTTCTTAATTCTTTCTTCTTCATGAGGGCGATATTCCGCCTCAAATCCAATTCGCACGGCTAAATTAGGATAATCTCTGGCAACTTCCAAGATTAAGGGAAAGTTCATTTGATCCCAATAATAGTCATGATCCGCAAACCCGATTTCTTTTAACCCCCGTCGGGTCGCTTCATCCAAAAAGGCCCGAATATTTTCTCGGTTAGCCTCCCGATCGTTATGCCCGAGAAGGTGAACATGTAAATCCAACATCTCTAAACGGTTCCTCCCCTGTCTCTAAAGAGTTTGTACTCCGGTCCTTATAATTAGATATGGATGCGTATCGAGGTCAGACAATGCCGTCTTTGTGGTTGGCGCTGCCAAATCCGCAAAGAAATTACCGGATAATTTTACATCCGTCTTTCCTGCGATTTGACCCTTTAAAATTCTTAAGCTGTGAGGGGAACTAAGAGAATACGAGCCAGAAACCGAGTCCTGCGTATGTAACCCCAGCACAGACAAGACAAGAACTCCATCGTCAATCCCCTGCAAAGCTTCAACCCAAGGAGCCTCAGCCTGGTGCTTAAGGTACAGTCCCGCCGTCCCTTGCGGAACAGCCGTTGGTTTAGCCCCCCATCGCACGGCATCTTTAACTTTCAGAAAAGGAGTCTGTAATTGGCCGTCCTGCACCAATACTGTTTGATTTGCTGGGACCCCCTCAGGCGTAACCAGATAAGACCCCAATTCCAACGGACGGAGCGGGTCGATTATTAAAGAGAATTGTTCGTGAAATACTTGTGTGTGATCTAGAAAACTCTCTTTCGAAAAAGCCCCTTGTCCCTCAATCACTCGATCTCCGGAAAAACTTGGAAGTACAAACTGCCTGAGCATGTCTTCCGTCATAGAAGGTGCAAGAATAACTTGAGTCTTAGGTCCGACAGGAGTTGCTTCCTTCTGCATCCATTCGTATTGATTCACCGTCTGAGCCCATAACTCCTCCTGTTCTTTCGGCAGAATTAGTCGGCGCTTAGCAAACCCACTCCCAATCAGACTATCAAAGGAAAACCAGGACATAAATTGAGACTGCTGATAGGTAACAGCCAGCCCAGTTGAAGTACGAACATGCCGATAACCCCAAGCCGCCTGGATACTTCCCTGCATTTTAGCTTGTGAAGGTTTATCACTCAGCCAACGATTTACTTGGTCAAATATAAGCTTGTCATCTCCGGAAATGATCGTTTTAATAGCTCTGTCCTCTACCGCAACAAGGGGTAAGGATTCCGGAAATGGTATATGTACAGCATCCGGGTCTTCATAGGAGGCCTGTCTCCATTGTTCCAATTGCTTAGTCCAATATTCCTGACTGCTTGAAAACGGAAGTTGAACCATAGCCTGACTGCATGTCCCATCCGCCCATACTAAAAAAACATCCCCGCTCTCCCCTTGACGATAACTTGGGGGAGTATAGACACTGCCCGGCGAATTATCTTTTATTCCCAAGGCCACCACTTCTGATTCATGAACCACAATCCGCCAAGCTGAGAGCCTGAGCTCCTCCTTCTTCGGCGACTGCTGGGATTGGTAGAGCAGATCCTCTAACTGCGCTATAAGTTTCATGCCTGTTCACCTCCTAAACTCACTTGTTGATCCGCATCCATGAGCAGGTATCGATGACTTCCGCCGCTTGATGCCACGGATTGCCCACCCTTTCCGCAAGTACCTATAGCATCGTAACACCCTTCACCTAACCCGCCACGGATTGCCTCTAAAGCAGAAAGAATTTTTCCACTAAAAATCGAAGGCTGGTAAATCGGCAGATCAGGGTTTGCAACATCAATAATCCCGTCACATTGGAAGACGAAATCCCCTGTTTTGGGATTCACTTGCCCGCCGCGATATCCTAACAGTAGTAAATTCTTTTCCCCTTCACGTAACTCGCCGTGCTCCAGGAGGGTTTCCCTGACAGCTTTCACTTCATCCATCAGATGCTCAGCTGGTGTCAACGGAAGCATGCGGTCAACTTGCAAACGGATATTGCTCATGCGAGGCAATGGAATATGCCCGTAACTCTCCGCACGCCCAGCTCCTGTTATCGGCATTCCTGCTTCTACAGCCGAAAAGATATCCCCCAGCCCGGCTTCTAACACTCCATCTCGCACTATTGTCACAGTCTGTCTGGGAAGGCCATTGGCCGAATAAGGTTGATTCGCCCAGTCCCCAACGAGCGGACCATCGATAATATTCACGCCCGGCCTTGCTACACGCAGTCCCTGCCTCAGTTTTCCTGCTTCACCAAGTACAGATTCGTTCATATGATCAGATTCTACGGCATGTCCAAATGCCTCGTGCGCCAGCCCTTTTGCCAACCCATAATCAATAATCAGCGGATAATGACCGCTCGGTAACTGGGGTGCACCACAGACTGCCATTGCAAATTCAGCCCGGTCCATCGCCTTTTTCTCTAGTACATGATCTTCGAGTTCCTCAATAAGCAGAGTCGCATCCACTCCGCTGCGGTGAATCAACGTACTCTGAGCCTTACCCTGATTTCGCACCGTTCCTTGATGCATCAGCACTGCTCGAGGAATGACAAAAGACACCAACGTCCCATCCGACCTTCCGATACACCACGTCTCTTCAACCTGGCGATAACTCGATTGCCACACTCCCTCAGGGAAAGAGCTCCGCAAACGAACATGAAGCTTCATCACCATCTCTTCAAGCTCAGCTAAAGGAATTTCTTCAAATCCTTTTTGAGCGGAATTCTCTACCTCCTCCTGAACCTGAGGAGCTTCCCAAATCTGCCGATTTCTCTTCGACCCTATTTCTTCATTTCTGCGAGCCAATTGAATCGCTTTTTCCACGAGTTTGCGGCCAACCCCTTCTTCGAAAACATCCGAAGTGGCGAAGCCCGATGCCCCTTTTTCCGTAAAAGCTTGGACTCCAAACCCGCTGTCTTCCCCTGTTGATACCCTTTCAAACCGCCCATTACTTAAACGCATGCTCCATTCTCGACGAGATTGAGCACGCACTATAAAGTAGCCCTCTATTCCCTTTGTCTCTTCCAAAACAGATTGGACCAACACCTTGATTTCCTTTTGCTCCAAAAGTAACCCTCCTATATTAAACATCTGGTACAATTATGCTTAATAACCAGCTTTACTACTCACTATGGATATTATACCACGGAGAGAAGAAAGGAAACTCTTCAAAAAGACTTTAAAAGCTTTCAAAACAGAAGCTAACTTTAACTACCCATAAAAAAAACCATTTTTCCTTCTGATTGTACTGCTTGGTGTCGAGCTTCGAACTTCGAAATCGGGCCAACCCCTAAGTGATCCTTGGGGAAAAATATATCCCGAGGCTAGTATAAATACTAAAGCCTCAGGACATGATTTTTAATAGTCTCACTTTTTACTTTTTATCCCCACTCCTCTCTTTACTTCACTTGCGACAGTAAATCCGTCGCAAGCTTTTTTTATTCTACATTTTTAACCAATAGTTTGCGTTCCTCTGCAAAACCGAAATTCTCGTAAAGTCGAAGTGCTTTCACATTATGACTGCTAACCGCAAGGCCTAGGTATGGGATTTCATGTTCTCGACAATAGTCTTCCGCAGCCTTAAGCAACACTTGGCCGGCCCCTTTACCCCTCCACTCCGGAAGGACCACAATATCCATAATCCACCCTTGAGTGATCCCGGTTAACTCTTCCCGCGATGAACCATGAAGAACCAAATATCCGATTGCCCGTGCACTAGTATCCTCGTCCTGTTCCGGCTCCTCAACAATGAACACTTTAGATTCAGACTGCTCAATCCAGGTCCAAAACCCTCTAAGATATTCCTCTCTGTACTTGAGTGTTACCTCCATTGACTGCCTGCGCCATGGGGAAATACTCTCTGGAATCCCAATTTTCCCAAGAGCATAAATAAAAGGCCAATCACGAACATTTCCTTGACGAACTCGCATATAATCACCTCTTAGGGTAACTTATGCAATCATCCCCTGTATCGCTTTCACCTACAAACAATATTCTTGATTCACTCAGACAGGTATTCCCACAGAAGCACTAGTAAAATAGTGCTCTTTTTATTTGTCGGACAGTTTTCGTGCTAAAAGGATTTGGCTAAGTAAGTTCTTGACACTTTTCTTGCTCAATATATTTAGGAGAGCACGGAAATAGAAAGGGACGAGATGAAAAGGAGGGGACACCACTGTATATTGCTATCCTAGCGTTGGGCCTTTGCCTGCTTCTCTGGGGAATGAAAATCCTGCGGCAAGGGCTTCAATCATTTGCCGGACATCGCCTCCACCAAGCACTTCTGTGGATGACCGCAACTCCCTGGCGTGGTTTTTGGAGCGGATCAATTTCCACGGCTCTTCTTCAATCTAGCACTGCCTTAACCGTCATGGCTGTATCTTTCGTTGATGCCGGACTCCTCCCTTTTGGCAACGCCTTCGCGCTGATTTTAGGCAGCAATATCGGCACTACTTTAACGACCCAGCTCCTTGCTTTTCCCTTAGACCAGATAACCCCTTACATCATGGTTTTTGGCTCTCTTGGCTTCCTTTTTATTCCGTCTCATTGGCGGTTTCTTTCCCAGTCGGTTTTTGGCTTAGGCGTTCTCTTCTTCGCATTAGGCTTACTCCAAGTGGGGATGGCCCCGCTCGTCGACTTACCTGTGATTCAGAATTTCCTTAAACAGCTGGGTGACAACCATCTCCAAGGGGTAATTGCCGGAACAGCAGTATCCGCCCTGCTACATTCCTCCAACGCCACAACAGGGATTGTTATGTTGCTCACTGCTGACGGATGGATCACCCTTCCTACCGCGCTTGCCTTCATCTTTGGCGCTAATATTGGCACCTGTTTTACCGCTGTTTTTGCAGCTCTGGCCTCCTCCCGAGCCGCTCAGCGGGTGGCATTGTTCCATGTCTTACTTAACGTATTTGGAGTACTGCTATTCTTACCTTTTGTTGAACCTATGGCCTATGGACTCACTATTATGGGAGGAAGCCTCTCGCGGCAGGTTGCTAATGCTCATACCATCTTTAATCTTTTGTCCTCCCTATTGGCCTTTCCTTTATTGCCCTGGTCAACCCGGTTCCTCAAAAAAGTGCTCCCTTAAAAATAGCTGCTCACCAAAGCGTTCAAGCGATGGCGGCAGCCTGTATCCCATATAACCTGACCATGACCTTCCTGAAAAGTGAATAAATTCACCCAGCGCTTCCCTTGACACCAAATTTACTCTCGATTAAGTCACAAATTCCTCGGCCATCATCTAACCCAAAGCAGGGTATCCCGTTATCAAACTCAACATCACTGACTATGGCAATAAGTTCCTCAAGTTTAGAAAAGAGCTCCTGATGAACAGCTGAGCGATAAACCTCAATCTTTGGCTTGTCAGCATGCTTATATCCTTCAGTAAAAATTACATCCACCCCCTGAATTCGGGCCAGAACCTCTTCGAGGGGCTGATCGTCTGAGACGCGTTCTAAAACGGCAATCCTTTTGGGAGAGCTGATTGCCACAACATCCGCCCCAGCACGGTCATGGCGCCAGGTGTCTTTGCCTGGTTGATCCATCTCGAACCCATGGACATCATGTTTTAAGGTCGCTACCCTCCATCCGCGGCGTTTAGCTTCACGAATAAGCTTTTCTAAGAGTGTAGTTTTCCCTGAATTAGATTTGCCGCCTACAATTGAAATAACAGGAATTTGTGAACATTCCTCTTTTGCATCCATCTTAGCTCTCCCAGTCCGCAATCCAGCGTGCCATTAAGAGTTCTCCAACCTCAACGGGTCCATGATTTGCTGGTACATCCACTAGTAAATGGCTGCCAATCATAGAACGAAGGATTCCAGATCCCTGAGCAGGAGCCAGGTCCGCCCATATTACTCCATCTTTAAACACCGCCTGAGCCCGCAGGAAGCGTCGTTGTTTCCCAGGCCTGCCAAAGCAACCAGCCATTTTAACCTGGAATTCCGCTTCTTCGGGGGTGGAACGTCCTGCTAATTTGCGAAGCGCCGGACGAACCAAGAGTTCAAACGTTACCATCGCTGCTGCGGGATTTCCTGATAGTGAGAAAAAGAGCTGCTTTCCTTTTTGTCCAACAGAAACCGGGGTCCCTGGTTTTAAATTCAATTTCCAAAACAGCATATCACACCCAAACTGGGCAAGAGCATGGCGCATAATATCATAATCTCCAACAGAGGCCCCACCTGTAGATATGATCACATCAGCCTCCGAAACTTTTTCTAAGGCATCCAGCGTGTCCTCTATTTGGTCGTAAACAATGGGAATGACGAGAACCTCGCACCCAGCCTCCTGAAGCATTCCACGCAAAGTGTAGCTGTTACTGTTATAGATCTTGCCCAGGTACAATGGTTGCCCCACATCCATCAGTTCCGAACCAGTAGAGAGTAACCCAACCCGCGGACGACGGTATACCTTGAGTTGATTTATGCCAACCGCAGCCAACAACCCAATAGCAGGCGGAGTTAAATAAAACCCTCGTTTAAGAAGAATATCCCCCTCTTGGATTTCTTCCCCTTTATGTACAATATTAGAACCTGGCAACACCGGACGAGAAATCGTCACTTTATCGCCCATCAACTCAGTGTCTTCCATACGAACTACACAGTTAGCACCAGGTGGAATCGGTGCACCGGTAAATATCTTGGCAGCCTCACCCCTGGTAATAACTCGCTCAGAAAAAGTTCCTGCTGGAATTTCACTTACAACGTTAAGCTGAAGTGGTCGAGGGTCAACGTCAATGGCTAGATATGCATACCCATCCAGTGGTGAGCGAGCAAACGGAGGCATAGCAATTTGTGATATAACATCCTGAGCTAACACATGCCGATTAGCGTCTGCAAGGGAAATATACTCTGTTTCCACCGGCTGGATGCGAGCGAGGACTAACTCCAAAGCCTCTTCTAATTCAATCATTATTTTCATGCCTCTTCGATTCCTTCCGCTACAAGTAGTTACAAGTTTAATTATTAACTCAAAGCACTCTTTAAGTGTAACGATAATTCAAAACATTGTCAAAAAAAAACCTGTCAAAGCGACAGGTCTTAATTGGGGATTGGATTGGCCCTTATCTTTTCAATTTGAACCTTGCCATTTTCGCGATAGATCTCTAAGTTGCGGTAGGGCTCTTCAATTTGGATAATTTCTTTACCGACCGCGATTACAACATTCGAATGGCAATACTTGACGTAAAGACGGCTTTCGGGACTGATTTGAACAAAGGTTGAACTAACTTCTGAACCCCCAAGTTCGCGGATTTGGACCTTGCCTCCCGCAAAGATTTTACCCCCTCGACAAACACCCTCAATCGTAACATCCCCTTCTACACGAATGTCCGAATTGTAGGTCCCCTTCTGACACTCAAACGATCCCCCGCACTCAATGGTTGCCCCTTGTACATAACTAACAACAAAACTGAGCTTATCTGAAATCTCGATGGTTAAACTTTGAGTAAATTGTTCAAAAGCCTGATTCACTCGCAATAAAATTGGTATAGATTGAGCTTCTAACGGCCCTAATCCAGTCAAAAAACGTTTCGCTGTTCTAATAGAAACACTAAGTCCTTCTGTGATCACTTCGTCATCCTTATTATCTGTCACAAATTTCTCTAAGCGATTTGACAGTTTGGGAAGTTCAGGAAATTGTTTCTCCATCACTAACTTGAGACACTGTCCTTGTTTTAGATTAACAGCCCCCGGCGACTTAATCAACTCTGCCGTACGCTGTAAGCAAGCGCTTAGTCGATTTTGCATTTCTGAGACAAGGCGAAGAAGTTCTGAACGCACCACGAATTTTTCACCAATTACGATCTTTCCACCTAAAAGATTCTGATGAATCACAGCCCCTTTTTCCGCCCTTATTTCAGCATGGGAAACAGATCCTCTAATTTCTATCTTTCCCCCGGCAAAAACACGGAGCCCATCTTGAACATTCCCATTCACGAACACATCTCCCGGAAATTCAATGCTTCCAGTGGCCAGATCAACATCTTTATTCATTATATAGACATGCTCAACCGAGTACGTTTTCTCATCAAGACGTACAGGTTGTCCCGCACATTTAGCCACCACTTCAAGTTCATTGGGTGAAAGATAGACATTCTTTTTGAGACGGAATTGAAAATCCTTGGCTGCAGCCGCAGGAAGTACCTTCCCTAATACATCTTGGCCTGGTATCCCAGGGCTGCTAGGGATTTTGCGTGCGAGAACAGCGCCCTCCTCAACCAATTTTACCTTCGAAGCAAAAAAATCAATCTTTTTTCCCTCTTGACCGGAATGCGCTTCAGGCTCACCTACAAAGTCCTCTAATCTTGCGTGTTCGGGCGGAATCGGAAGGGTCGCTTCAGCAACAACAACCTCTTGCACGCCTTTGACCGCTAAAATCTCCTCCCAAACTCTGAGGCGCCGTCCATGAACAACCTTCAATTGCTCCAAGTCTGCATTTAACCTAGCCTCATCCCAGATCTCACCCTGAGCCGGCAAGCTTTCCCAGGTAAGAAACTGAACCAAATTAATCTCCTCTGCAGGAGGGAGATTTTCAGCAAGGATATAATGTCCCGGCAATTCATGTTTAACTTTCGCCACAACAGACAATCCCTGAAAACGAACATCCATTTCCCAAGTCAACACCCCTGGTTGGACCAGCGGATGGAATTCCACTTGATCCCCAAAGCTCACACGAAATGGCTGTTCTTGACGAACCCCATTAAACCAAACTTCCCCGGCCTCCCAATATGGGGTAAACTGTTTAACCCCTTCACCAAGAACAATATTATACTTCGTACCATCCCAAATTGTTTGACTCGGCCCCAATACTGGTACTTGAACTTCCTCCCAAATTAGGCGAACTTTCCACTGACGAGAAAAGAAACTGGGTTTATCTATCACTTCAAGCGTGATATCTTCCGGCAAAATATTTAGTTTAAGTGCCCATTCTTTTTTTATGTCTTCAAGGGATCGCGCCTGAACGACTTTTTCTGGCATGATGCTACACCCCACTTTTCGAAAAGTTTTCATTTTTTAAATAATATCATAATTTCGTCCTATCCCTATAGGTCTTTAGTCCTATTAATGTACATATTGTGCAAAATAGTTAGGTGATTTTCTTTAAGCTTCTATATTCAACCTTAAACTATACTCCATGAATTTAGAATTGCCGTAATTTAGGGAATTCTAGAGTAAAACCGGGCTGTAATAAAAAAGATTATCTACAGCCCGGCCTAGTGAACGTTATGCTTCCCTTAAAAAATCAGGTGTTATTTACCATTATAGATACCTGATGCCCCGGCGATTTTAACCCATTCGGATCCTGGCTGTTCCCAGGAACTTGGGGCAGAGGCTTAGTAGGTGTGGGGAGGACCGGCTTTAACAAATCCACATTCTCCTGGTCAATTACTTTATCTGTCGTCTTCCCTTGGAATAAATCTTTAACCACTTTCTTAGCCTCGACCGGATCGACTTTCCAGTAGCTTACCCCATCAAGGTCAAGAAATGACCCCGGCAACGTCTGGGAAACCATATTCGAACTGTCAAAACCAACGGCAACTTTAGACAGGGTAAGAATGTCTTTGGCCGACAAATTTGTGTTAACAGCATCCATTAATTGGGGAACGAGAAAGGGGAGTTTTGGGATTGTGCTAAGCTGAAACATCTCCTTAGCTACTGCTTTTAGTACTACTTGTTGCCTGGCAGTCCGCGATATATCGGCTAACGCGTCATGGCGAAAACGGGCATACTGTAGGGCCTTAGAGCCATTTAAACGCTGTTCGCCTTTACGCAGATTAATATACCCATCCTCATCATCACCCGTCTCATAGTACATATCTTTCTCTACATTAACCGTAACTCCACCTAAGGTATCAATAATTTTCTTAAACCCTTCAAAGTTAGTCTGTACATACCCTGCAATTTTTTCCCCAGTCAGCTCTTCCACGGTGCTTTCCAGAGTAGATAAATCCTTCAAGGAGACAATCTCATTAATTTTCTTATAACCATGCCCTGAAAGGAGAACTCTCGTATCACGCGGAATCGAAAGTAAGCTTGTACGCTGTGTTTTCGGATCGACACTGGCTAGTATAATCGTATCCGTACTAAACTTCTTTTGATCAGGGCGCTGATCTGCCCCGATAAGTAATACGCTGACCCGATTTTTTAATCCATCATCGTTAAGATCAGATAAATCTCCACCTGATATCTTACCCGATTCAGAAAATACCATATACCCTACAGCCCCAGCTGCAATAACTACCGTTAATGTAACAACCATCAGGATTAACCTAAACGCCCGCCGCACATCACCAACTCCATTATGTAACATCCTCTTTTATCATTATACCCAACTTTACTCATTAAAAAAGAAAAATCACAAAATCTTTAGAAATACTTTAAGAAAACAACTAATTCAATTCTAAAATGTATGAAATAACTTTTAGAGAAGTATTTGATGTTCGGAAAAATCGCCAATTGGAATTTCTGCCACTCGGTCCACAAAGCTAAGCCCATAACGCATAACAAAACTAAAGGGATTTAAAACCCGTTCCTGCCTGGAATGATTAGGAACAATTCCATCCTCAAGCTGTTGTAAGCGGCTAAGTACATCACTGCATCGTTTGCGTTGTGCCTGCCAAACCTTTTTCTCTAAATAGTCTAATTGAAACTTGACTTTCGCCTCATTTCGATCCAACCAATCACTGACATTGGCATGAACCTCTTGCAGTGGTTTCAGTTCTGCATAGCCCCTTGCAATTTGTTCCCTCATACGTTGAAAGTGGTCATCAATATCCAGCGTATCCTGTTCTCGCACGAGGCGATTTCGCTGTTCCTGTAAACCATGGTTAACATCCGCTAGAGTTAATCCTTGCTTTTTCAGATATTTCTGCCAAGAAGCTGTCAACGCTACAGCAGACAAACGCGGAAAAAGAATCGGCATTACGAAGCCAAGCTTGGCAAATACTCCCCCAAGCTGAGCCCAGTAATTCAATTCCCCCGGCCCGGGTACATAAGCCAAAGTCGGAAACAAATATTCCTGAATCACAGGGCGGGTTACTACATTAGGGGAAAACTTCTCAGGCGCTTGGGATAGCAAATCATTCAGGGTATCCAAATCCATTGGCTCTTTTTGCCCGCGCAAATAAAACGATTCCGCACTATATAGAATCGCACGTCGTTCAGGTACAGAAAGAAACAAATTAACTTCCCCGCCAGTTGGTTGTATTTGTGGATTAAATCCAAGCTCAACCCATCTATTCGTGCGTTCGGCCAAAGCTTCCCTTACATCCGCATGCATTTTTAAGATCTGCTCATACATTGGCGCTGCTAAGCGCTTAAATTCCGGTATCATAGGATCGAAGAAAATCAGACCCCATTTGTGGACCAGCCACTGTAAGGTCAGGGCAAACCAGTGTGTTAAATTCTCTGCTTGTTCAGTTAACTGACGACATTGCTTCAAGACGGAGGATCGAAATTCACTATCTGGCATCTCTATAAGTTGGGCTTCGATTGTTTCCCAGTCAGGAACCTTTTGATGCCCCACAGATTCCCCGCCCCCATCACCCGGCAGCAAGCAAGAAATCGGTTTTCCCTCAGAATTTAAGAGATAGGTCTCGCGAATTTCTTGCCAGTCATGATCTTCACCCGCAACCCAAAAAACTGGGACAACCGGACGACCCAGTTTTTCACGTTGCTCTTTAGCTAATTGGATAGTGGTCATGGCTTTATACAAAGTATACAATGGCCCCGTCAGGATTCCCGCTTGCTGTCCCGTGATCACTGTAAGAGTCTCTTTCTGCCTCAGTTCTTCAATCATCTGCAGGGTTTCGGAATTCGCCCCTAAATTCCTATGATACTCCTTCAGAGTATCTGCTAAAATCTCTCTGGAATAATCTCTGGAGTCTAAATAAACTGCCCTTTGTTCAAAACTCTTCTGAATTTTAGGATCTCCGCTCGGAAAAAATAAAGCTACTTGTTCAAAACAAGTAGCTATGGTTTGCATTAGATCTCTCATCTTTATCCCCCCGCTACCTTAGTACACGGTATTTTATCATGCACGACTTGAAACCGCAATTCTCCCCGGCTCACCTTTATTAACTCGGCCGATAACAGCTGCTGCAAGGGTCTTATGTTCCTTTAATTGTTGAAGCAATGAAGCGACACGTTCTTCAGGAACAGACATTAGCAACCCTCCCGAAGTAATTGCATCAAAGAGCACAATTCGCAACTCTTCCGCAACTTCCGATTCGAAATCCACTTTATTCTCCAGATGACGGCGGTTGGCCTGAGTTCCTCCCGGAATGGCTTTTTGCGCGATACAATGCCAGACACTGTCCAGGACCGGTACAGCACCAGCATAGACCTCTGCACTGCAACCGCTGGCCTCAAGCATTTCATGCAAATGACCTAACAGCCCAAAGCCAGTCACATCTGTAACCGCATGAACTCCAACGGATATTGCTGCTTCAGCAGCCCCCTTATTCAACGCAGCCATAACTTTAATGACTTCCGCTTCGGCCTCCGGTGAGACTATTCCGCGTTTGATCCCAGTTGTGATAATTCCAACTCCCAGCGGTTTTGTAAAAACTAGGATATCCCCTGGCTCAGCCATGGCGTTAGAAAGGACATGGTCTGGGTGCACAATTCCAGTGACCGATAATCCGTATTTTGGCTCAGGATCATCAATAGAGTGCCCTCCTACAAGAACCGCACCCGCCTCTCGAATCTTATCGCTTCCACCTTGCAAAATCTTAGCCAAAACTTCCATACTCAATTTTTTAACAGGGAAAGAAACTAAGTTCATCGCAGTCAACGGTTTAGCTCCCATTGCGTAAATATCACTTAAAGCATTCGCAGCAGCAATCTGCCCAAAAGCATAGGGATCATCTACCACCGGAGTAAAAAAATCAACGCTTTGAACAATAGCCTGGTCATCATTTAAACGGTAAACCCCGGCATCGTCCGAAGTCTCCATGCCTACTATAAGGTTAGCATCCTCTAGATTAGGGGGTAAGTAGCGCAAAACTTGCGCCAGGTCCGAAGGACCTATCTTGCATCCTCAGCCAGCCTTCGTAGATAACTGAGTCAGCCTGACCTTATCCGTCACCTTTTCTTGCGTCATATTAAGATCCATCTTTGCACCACCTATTACTTCATTAAACTAAATCATCTTTGGACATATCATTCATTAATTATAACCAGATATAATACTGCGTCAACACGACGCCAACTTACAAGACACTTCCTTACAATCGCAGCCTAGCCAAGTGAAATGATATTGCAAAGAGAACCATCCAGCCAACCACAAAGTAAGACTCCCTGAAGCTGTGGTGATCGTGCAATTCGTTTCACTTTCCCCATTGCCCTAACCGCAGAACAATCTCCTCACTGTCACCACTCAACAATGTTCTTACATCGATCAGTACCCGATCCTTGTGAATTCTAGACAGTATTGCTACCGGACCCAGTCTTAAAAACTCCTCTAATTCAATAACGTTCCCTTCTGCCGGCCGAATGGCACACACCCATGTCGGAAGCCCTACCGTCGGCCAAGCCCCGCCACCCACCTGAGAAACATCCTCTTTTAACTCGGCAGCGATCTTCTGATTCGCCTGAAGTGCCATAACCAGCTCAGACGCTGCTTTATGTAGTGTATCCAACGGGGCAGAGAGCATTCTCCAGACAGGTATATCTTCTATTTCCCCATTCTCGTATAAGCGAAGAGTCCCTTCGAGGGCTGCCAAAGTTAATTTATCAACTCTCAAAGCTCGAGTTAATTGATTTGCTCTTAATCGTTCAACAAAAACTCTCTTTCCCACGATGATTCCAGCCTGCGGTCCACCAAGCAATTTGTCTCCACTAAAAGTTACGAGAGACAGACCTGATTTAACGGCTTGTTTAATAGTTGGCTCAGTTGGAAAGCCCAGACTTGCCCCGTCAAAGAAACTGCCGCTTCCTAAATCCTCCATTACGGGCAGACCCCGCTCTTCACCGAGTTCCACTAACTCTGCTCCTGTAACAGCATGAGTAAACCCTTCAACCCGATAATTACTCGTATGTACTTTCAGGAGCAGAGCAGTATCCGGCCCGATGGCTGCTTCATAGTCCTTTCTCCAAGTCTTATTGGTAGCTCCCACTTCCACCAACCTGGCCCCCCCTGCTTTTAGCACCTCAGGTATGCGAAATGATCCGCCAACCTCCACCAATTCCCCTCGCGATACAATGACTTCTTTCCCCTGGGCAAAAGTATTCATCATCAATAAAACTGCGGCCGCGTTATTATTAACAACCATGGCAGCTTCTGCACCCGTGAGACGGCAAAGAAGCTCTTCAACATGGACATAGCGTGAGCCCCGCTCACCAGTCTGGATATTCAACTCAAGGTTGCTATACCTTTCTGCTTGTTCCGAAACAAAACGCGCCACTTCTGGCGCAAGCAGTGCTCTTCCGCAATTGGTATGCAAGACAACCCCAGTCGCATTGATAACCCGCTGTAAATTATATTCAGTACTTGTCAGTTTCTTCAGAAGCTTGTCTCTCAAAGATGTCCAAAGGGAAGCTTCAAACTCCTCATACGAATCTGCTAAACTTCGGTTAATATTTTCCCGTGCGCTTTGTAAAACCTGTCGAACGCACTGAGTCATACGAGGCAACCACCTCTCATTCGTCATAAACGGACTGAATTCTATGTCGTCCTCCAGCCGAGAAAGCACTTCATGAACAGCTGGTAGTGCCCTTAATCGTCTATGTATCTCTTGTTGCACTAATTGCCAACTCCTTATGGACCTCCATTATTATCGACCAATTTCCCGTAATCTGGCCCGCACACTTTTTAGGATTTCGACAGTAGGATTAGCATATGATAAAGGAAACCTAAGCACTGAGTTTTACCTAACCATAAGAAACAAGCTTACTTATTTGCTGAAGTCCCCGTCTGCGGGCCTCCGGCCTCTGACCTCAGACTTCTTATTTCAAGGAGGTATTCAATGTCTAACATCAACTCAGCTCGCACACTCATGCAGCCGGCGCGTCAAGCCGTTATTCTTCCCTTTAAGTCGCGCTCCCAAACAAACGAGCAATTCTCTCCCTGTATCTTTTGCGGTAAAACTATGAGAGTACATAAATTCAAAGGCAAAACAGTTTGCATAAACTGTCTGCGCCTAATACCTGCTATCTTCTCCTATGGATAAACATTATTCTTGATTGCCACTTATCCGACGACGGTCATGGATGACCTGAACGGTCACAGCCAAGGCTCGAAGCGGCAACCAACCCGCCATCCATAAATAAACAATATTGTAAAAGGGAAGCAAATCGCTTCCCTTTAGAGTGTCTAGCTTTGTGTCGACTTATTGAAAGCAGCGTTAAGCGTTTGAACGGCCTTTTCAAGGATTATTCCTTTGCCGTGTTCAGATAGGAAAACTCCGGTCGTGCCAACGATTTCACCGTATTCATCAAGGATTGCCTCTGCCAAAAACCTTTTCTTACCCGTTCCCATTCGGTTGAGTACAAGATAGTATTCCTTTTCGAACTCATAAAGTCCCGAACGAAGTTGGGCAAATTCCGGTAACCGTGCAACTGCCGAAATCACATCTTCTAAATCTGCAAATACATAGACCAATTCTGTAACCCGACCTTTAGGGGTTTTTCGACCCGCCTTCTCTTTAACAGAACCCTCAACCTGATCTTCTTGCTTCATGATCGTGATTACAAACTCATCATTCGTTGCCACGGTTGCTTGAATCCAAAAAGGTTGATCTAAATTAAATTCGACTTCTTCTCTGGCTTGCGCGATGAGTTCCCAAAACAATTGCTCCGTCTTAGCTGACCGTTGAAAAAGATCAGTCATCGTGATATCCCTGTCACTTAATTCTGTCAAAGAGATAAAGATGCGGATGGTATGCTCATTAACTTTTTGGACACGCACATCCCCCACTCTCCTTTCCGCATCGTTTCTTACTTTAGATTATACATACTCTATCTTATTCCCATTATAACATATTACGCCAATACTTTTCCTGTGAAATCTATGAGAATGAAGATTATCTCTTCCCAATAGTATAGTACCCCCTGCACTCACAATCACAATATGCAGTTCCCGACTTATACCTCTATCTTATTAGCAAATTCATTCTATAGCAAGCTGCCTAAAAGCTCACAACGAATGACTTCTCGACGCGTCGGTAAATACATAAGCTCAACTTGATCGTCAACTTTCACTCTCTCATAGACAAAAAAGTCAACGTAGAATTGCATTTGTTGCGCTCCGCTGCGGATATCTAAACTGTAGGAGCTTGAACCAGAGTCAAAAGCCTTTCCCTGAACCGACCCTTGGATAATACCAGGTTTATCAAACCAATCTGGCTGAGAAAACAGAAATAGTTCTGTATATACACCTAATACCCCAACCCAGATTGAGACTTTCAGCGCCAAGAGCAAGAATCCCCAGACATCACGGGCATTTCGCCACGTAATAACTAACTTCCAAACCAATCTGGATAGTACCATTGCAAATATCAAAAAGAGTACGATCAAACTAGGCCAAGTCGTACTCCATAGATAACTATAATAGTCTGCCATTTCTTACCCCTTTACAAACCCAGTTATTTACCCAAACTTATGCTTTCTGCTTTCAACTAGACAACAGTTCCCTCCATTTGCTTTAACAGTATAGAGCAAATGATCTACTCTATCAAAAAATTCTTCGATTGGTTCATCTCGATAAATGGCCATTCCCATACTTAATGTTACCCTTCCACGATTTGGAAGGGTTTCAAACGAATGTCGAACTCTTTGTGCTATTTGACGAGCCTCTTCATAATTTGTTTCGGGCAATACAAAAGCAAATTCATCCCCTCCGAAACGATATACCCCATCCATTGTGCGAACAGCGTCCCTAAAGATCTGCCCCGTTGAATGCAATAATTCGTTCCCTGCACGATGCCCGAAAGTATCATTATAGTTTTTGAACCTGTCCAAATCAACCAGAATCAGCGTCAGTGGCTTTTGTTTTCTAAGAGCTCGTTGCGATTCACATCGTATCCGTTCCTTGTACGCCTTAAAGTTACCTAGGCCCGTAAGCTCATCAAGCGTCGCCAATTCTAAAAGCCTGCGACGGTCATAGGCAATTCTATGGATTACCAACATCGTGCCAGCCGCAATAAAGATAACTCCCGCTGTTCTGACCCAGTAATTCGTTATCCCTTGCAGAATAATTAAACTTATAAAATAACCTATTGCAAAAAGAAATGCACGAAGCTTATACCTCGTATGTGTCAGCGTAGATCTAGATCTTTTGACCATTATTCTATCGCCTCCAAACGATTTAACACAGATGTGTCTATCCATTTGATTAAAAGTTAGTTTTATTCTTTGATTTTAACAATATAGTTCGCTAAAGAGCCCTTATCTCCTTCTCTTTTACTAATAATTTCTTTTGTGGATCTCGAAACCAAAAAGGAGCAGTGTCATTTCACGCTCCCTAATAAACCGATTTAACCATAAGTGCTATTTATCTTTAACTTTTAATTGGAATTCTATATAATTTTAAAGAGATTGTCAACTAGGAGCCTATTTTCTACGCTCTCCAATCGTTTTGATTCAATCCTGCCATAATCTTTTGCACATAGGCCTGTGTCTCCTTATAGGGAGGCACTCCATTATATTTATCCACTGCACCTGGCCCAGCATTATAAGCTGCTAAACTCAGCGGAATATTCCCCTTAAAGCGATTCAGTAAATCCTTTAAGAAATGCGTTCCACCATCTAAGTTCTGAGTCGGATCATAGGGATTTTTAACTCCATAAGATGCAGCAGTTCCCGGCATCAGTTGCATTAAGCCCATGGCTCCGGCAGGAGAGGTTGCCTTCGAATTAAACCCTGATTCTGCTTTAACTACCTGCTGAATTAGATTTGGATCAACTCCATATTTTTGAGCCATAGAATAAATAAGATGCTCCAGAGAACCAGTATTTTCAGCTTTCCCCTCAGGAGCCTGGAGGGCTTTATAACTATTGAGTGACGACATCCCAGACATCCCCTGCATTAGACCGGTAAGTCCTTGGGAAGCATCTCCCCCTCCCCCAAGTGCGGCTTTAAGTAAGGTGGCAAACAGCAGTGAATTTGAACTGCCACTTTCTCCAGCTCCAGACAAATCGTTCTTATCAGTTTGTGTGGTTTGCCAAGATCCATTCATTTGTTGAAGTTGAAATAGGAGAACTATTTGAGCCATGTTCACTTAAATCGACCTCCTATCTTCTAAAATTATCGACGAATACCCTGGTTAATGAGAAATTAATTGCCCCAATTCCTTAACCTCATCGCTCTCGAGAATTTGTTCCGGAATGAGTTTAATAATTATTCTATCGGGGAGATTTACTACTCCAGCAATAAAGGGATCTGTAACCAGCGACGGGGGGGGAACAATATTCTCTAAAATTCGAACCTCGCGAAGTTGATCCACAGCAAATCCCACATGATTTCCATGAACCTCTGTGATTAGGGCAAAAGTATTTTGATCGTCTTGCGAGTCCGAACCTTCTGTTGTCATTTTTATTGGATCAATTCCGAACCGCACATGCAAATCGATCAAAGGGATTGCCACACCTCGAATAGTAATCAGACCACACACATACGAAGGGGCATTTGGAATTATACCTACCTCTCCTAGACGGGTAATTTCCCGAACCACATCGATGGGCATCGCATACTCTTCTTGACCTAATGAGAAAACGACAACTTGTACTGCCATCCTAACCATCCTCCATCGCTATATCTTCCCGACCTCATTAACTGCCTTACCCAACATCTCGTCTTGGGTCTGGATTATCTTTTGATTGGCTTCATAAGCTTTCATAACCGTCATCATTTGAATCATTTGTCCAGCGAGGTCGACATTAGATGCTTCCACCGCTCCCTGTCGAACTGCACCAACGGCGGCTTGAACTGGTTGATTGGCAATATATAAGGATTGACCTTCACGTTGTAAAGCATCCACCGGAATCTCGACGACACGTATTTGATCGACTCTTTGTCCTTGATCCATAATTGTGCCATCAGCGCTCACGCTAAATTCAGAACTCAAAGGACCTATGGGGCCTGCTTCACCCTGAAGGGAATAACCATCCGCGGTTCGAAGCATCCCGTCACCATCTAATTGAAAGTGTCCATTGCGAGTATACCGTTCTCCGCCAGGTGTCTGAACGACAAAATATCCTGGTGAAGTTAAGGCCAAATCTGTATTAATATCGGTCGTCTCTAAAGATCCTTGAACATTGGACATGGCAAGGCGGTCAACGCCTACTCCTCTGCCCATCTCACCAACCTCAACAACTTCAGAAGCTTCGTTTCCTCCCATTCGTTGAATCAGCATCGAAGGAAAAGAAATATTACTAGCCGTCTGCTCTTTATAGCCTGAGGTCTTTAGGTTGACAACGTTATCTCCAACAACCTCACTTTGAGTTTGCGCGGCTAACAAACCTGTGGCCGAAGTATATAATCCTCTTATCATTTTAACCCGCCTTTGTTTCTTACTTAGCGCTTAAATCCGGAATTACTTAACAACCATTCGAAGCAAACCTAGCTGCGATGAGATGGTACGGGTAAGGGAATTGTAGTATAAGCCATTTTCAGCTACATAAGTCATCTCTCGGTCAACGTCCACGTTATTTCCATCATTGCGAAAGAATGTTGTATTATCTGTCACAACCCCTGAACCGTTCCCTTCTTGGATACCCGGAATGTGCTTCGAAGTCGTCAACTTCATAGGGAGGTTTCCGCTCTTTTCACCTAAGGCAGTCCCCAAGACCGTCTGGAAATCAACATCCGAACGTTTAAAGTTTGGAGTGTCAATATTCGCAACGTTATTAGACAAGACCTGTTGCCTCCTGCTCGACGCATCAAGGCCTTTCTGCAATACACTTAAAACCGGCCCCTCCAACCAACCACCAGCCATACACTTTACCTCCTTAGAGAATTAGCAAGTCCCCACATCTTATCTCCGTCCTGAACCAGCCTGGCACTCATTTGATAAGCTTTTTGGACCTGAATGAGATCAGTCATCGAAGTGGCCAAGTCAACATTTGATTGCTCTAAAGACTTACTGCGAACCGTTCCAAGTACCAGATTGCCGGCAGTGGTGTTACCTGGTTCTCCAACCTGCGGTTCACCAGAATTAACAGTAGGGACAAAGAGGTTGTTCTCATTTCTAAAGAGTCCTTGAGAATTCTGAAATCCTGCCAAAACAAGCTGTCCAAATACCATACTTTCTCCATTGCTAACCCCAGTTATATCTCCATTTGCAGCAACTGCTATTTCTGTGGCACCGAAGGGAATCAACCCATTGGTTTGGACAATGTTTCCCTGCATATCCGAAAGTTGCCCTGACTCATCTATTTGAAAGGCACCTGCCCGAGTATAGCCCATCTCTCCATTTGGAGTCTGTACTTGAAAAAAACCTGCGCCATTAATCCCTAAATCCAAAGAGCGCTCAGTTTGCCCTAGAACCCCTTGCTGAAAATTAGTCCCAATACCGCTAGTCAGCACTCCAGCCCCAACGTCCAGAGTATCCACGGTATTTTCGTCTTCAGCATTTATTCTTCCGGAACGCACTTCTGTCGCCAAAGCCTCAGCGAAAACCATCTGATTCGCCTTAAATCCGGGCGTATTGGCATTAGCCAGGTTGTTCCCAATGGTGTCTATCGCTATCTGCTGCGCACGGACTCCCGACGCAGCAGTTCCTACTAGGCGCATTAAGCACCCCTCCGTCTTCTCAAATTACAATTAAAGCTTATATTAGCGCTTGAGATTAATGAGTTCTTCTAAGAGAGTATCTGAAACCGTGATCACCCTCGAATTGGCTTGGAAACCACGCTGAGTTACGATCATATCCGTAAATTCTGTTGAAAGATCGACATTGGACATCTCTATAGAGTTTGAAACGATACTTGCTCGGCCATCCTCACCGGCAGCCCCAATACTTGCCATCCCAGAGTTATTGGTTGTGGTAAAGAAATTACCACCCACATTTTGAAGACCTGCATCATTGGCAAAAGAGGCTACAGCAATTTGAGCTATTTTATGAGTCACTGAATCTACTCCATTGCTGTACACCCCGGTAATTACTCCGCTTTGGTCGATGCTGAAGTCTGAGAGGGTATGAGCTTTATTTGTAAAATCATAGCTGATTGCAGTTGTAGCCTCAGTAAGAGTATGCGTAGTCACTGCAGCTGTTGAAATAGATCCATCATCGGGATCAGTTTCAGCAGGTCTTCCAGCATCTTTTACTCCAAAAGTAATTTGATAAGTCCCATCGTTCAATGTTTTTAGTGTATATTGCCCATCATTTGGCGTATCAGAATCCGAATACGTATATGGCACTGGTCCAGCGGCTCCAATATTATATACAATCGCTCCTGGTTTGGGAGGATACGCTACGATAACCGTACCATAAACCGCAGGGGGGCCAGCAGCAGCATCCGTATTATCAATTATTGCTGGGCTATTGCTAGTGCCATCGTCTGAAGGATCCTGAAAATGAACAGTTAAAGGAGTCACACTAGGATCACAATCGGAAGCAAAGGTAATATATCCCTGAATCGGGTCAAATGAGAATTGTCCGGATAATGGGGTACCAGTCACCCTAGTCATTCCATCAATTGTTAGATTTTGGGCTCCTATTAAACCTGTTGTTGAACCATCATATATGTGTGCAGCTGTTAGAGCACCATTTATTAGCAAGTTGGAATCCGGACTCTCTGGTATCGGAAAGAAACTATCCGTCGCTAATACATCCCCCAACTTAAACCTTATATCCGACGCCGCACCCCACGTAACAGGTGTTGTATCATCCTCACCCCAACTGAAGCCTTGAACCTTAGCTCCTGTTGCCGGATCAATCAGAGTACCATCACTGTCCTGACCAAACCCGCCTGCGCGTGTGTATACTTGTTGCCCGTTATTATTTAAGACAAAGAATCCTGTTCCTTGCAACATCATGTCTGTTGCTTTTCCTGTGGACTGTGAACTTCCTTGGGTCATAATTTGATCGATCGAGCCTATCCTCACACCCAGACCGACTTGCATTGCATTTGTTCCCCCTTGAGCAGGGGAAGGCGCCGAGGCTCCTTTCAAGGTTTGGCTAAGCTCGGTGGCAAACGACACCCGGCTCCTCTTATAACCTGGAGTGTTAACATTTGCAATATTGTTACCAATGACATCCATTTTGACCTGGTGATTTTTCAATCCCGAAATTGCGGAATATAACGAACGCATCATAAGACGTATTTCCTCCCTATTGCTTAATACTCTGCTAAATCAGCAGGATAATATCTTATCAGTCTGTTGACTTCCAGTTAAACTGTTTCCAGTTCTGGTTCTGTTACGCTTTCATCTTCTGGCGTAGTCGTGTCTTCCTCAGTATCCGTGGGCTCATCAGTAACAGGCGGCGTTTTCTCTTTAACCAGCGTAATCAGACCCATTTCCAAATCCACCACCGTTCCGTCTTCCTTGCGAATTTGAAGTTTTGGGTCACCATCAAGCCACTTCACCGCTTCAACGGTGCCTTCCAGTACAGTTTTACCATCAGTATCTATTCCACTCACCCATTTGCCAATCATAGCTGACCCTTGAGTAAGGGCTGATTGTTGGGAGAAAAATGTCATACTTTGGTTCAAAGAATCCATCGATGTTGCGATATTGTTCATTTGCTCTAAAGAGCTGAACTGTGCCAATTGCGCGATGGAATCTTTGTTATCTGTTGGATTTAAAGGATCTTGATTTTGCATCTGGGCTATAAGCAACTTGAGAAAATCGTCTTTCCCCAGTGAATCATTAGTTACAATTGTTTGGCTATTACTTAAAGTACTAGCTGAATTTTTATTAGAAGTTTCATCAATTGTTGTACCCATAGCTACCTCCTATGCCGTAACATTAATCCTATTGACTCCATCTTGTCCAAGGGAGTTGGGATTAGTAATTATAATTTGATCCTCATCTTCGTTAGTAAGCAGGTTACTTTGCTGGAGCGTCCTTTGTGCCTCATCCCCTTGAGGCTGTTGTTGCCCTTCTCCGCCTTGTCCCATTTGCAACGAGCCACAGTTCACACCTTGATTCATTAAGTTTTGGCGTAAATCCGAGAGCTGATTCTGGAGGAGTTGTCCAGTCGCCGCTTCAGAAGCTTGCACCTGTAAATGGACCTGTCCACTCTCCCAACGCAAGAAAATCCTTATACTTCCCAATTCAGCTGGATGAAGCTGAATATCTAATTCCTTCAAAGCCTGTTGCTTACTCATGACTTGCTCACGCACTACGGTAGAGATCTGTTCCCAAAGCGGAATTGCACTCATTTTTCCATCTGCACCAGCAAGGGATACGACGTTAGCAACTGCCCCAAGGCCCATGCTTGAAGGCTGAATTTGACCATCTTTTGTTCCAGATAGATCGTAGGATTTTATAGAATTATTAGCCTTGTTAACTTCTTCTTTAATTGCATCTTGGAAATTCCCAAATAACTTATTCTCCTGTGGACCTGTTCCCTCGAATCTCTGCTGAGCTTTAAGCTGAGAAGCACCCTCTTTCTGAGCGTTCGCGATAGATTCCACATCAACCCCTATGTTCTTCAGCTGATTAAGAAGTGCTTCACTAGCTCCTCGAGGTCCTTTCGCACCTCCAGCCCCTTCACTTAATACAGGGTAGAGGGCTGCCAATAGATTAGCAGCTTTCGCGTTCAGCCCAGGGTCACCACCATCAGCCTTACTGCTCCCAGCAAGAAACCCTTCGATCAAATTCACAAGTCTATTCTGCCCAGCGGTCTTAAGGTCACTTTCAATACCGTCATCGCTCATTGTCATCCAACCCTGAAGGATTTTTGCTAATTCCAGACGAAGATCCTTTGTTTCAGCACTATTAGCCGCTGTCGAATTAATCAAAGCACTTGTCTCTTCGCTGTCCTCTGCCGTCATCCACCCCTGGATAATTTGGGCCATTTCCTGACGATAAGCGTTTGCGCCTTTGTTATCGGTCCCTAAAAGGCTTCCTTCTGAAGTCACATCCGTAATTTCTCCTGAAAGCGCCACTAAAAGATTAGCTATTACCTGTCTATATTTATCCAATTCCGTGATTCCCAGGTTATTACCCTGAGAGCTTAGCGCCGTCATCCCTGTCGACTCTAAACTTTCATCTGAGGCCAAAGAAACCAGGTTCAACATAGCTGCCTTAAGATTCTTACTGGCTTCACCTGACACATTGCTTAATCCTAAGTTAGCTAATAATGAATTCTCAATTCCCTGACTCATAATCTCTCCGGAATTGGCCTCCTTGCCTGCCGGAAGATCACTCTGAAGCATCTCAGTAAGAAACGGAAGCACGTAATTACCATACCCAAGAATGCTTTCTAATCCATTCGAGTTCTGATCATCTTGCGCTGGATTAACATTACTCTGCTTTATCTCCGAATCTTGGTCTGCTAAAGAGCCTTGCCCTTTCGAATTTGAGTCTAAATTCATTCTGCCATTAAGCATAGCAGCAAAAACCGTTGCCGCATTTTCACAGCCCTCTGACGTCTCTTTTCCCTTCGAGGGTACAATGTTTTCTAATTTATTGCCACCCTTAAAGGTATCCGAAAGGACATTAATACCTGTCATTTGCCGTCACCTCCTAAATAAAACTCTATAGGTTATATCGACAAACTTCCCCTAAAACATTAGGATGATTATTTTTCTTAGAATAAGTTCCTCTTTTGTCGACTAAGCCTTCCCCGCAACCGTAAGATCGCTTGGGAATGCAGTTGGGAAATTCTCGATTCTGAGAGTTTCATGACGGCAGCAATCTCTTTCAAAGTGAGTTCTTCTTGATAATAAAGCGCTACTACTAATTTCTCTTTGTCAGGTAACTTTTCCACTGCTATTGCCAGAATTTGTTTCTGTTCATCTTTCTCTACGTCTTGATATGCCTCCAGAGCACTTGGGTCTACGAGCAAATTGAGAGGTGTTCCACTATTATCCCCATCAGTATCAACAGTGGTTTCATCGAAGGAGGTCAGAGTCAGAATTTGAGCTTGTGCCATTACCCCTTCTATCTCCCGCACTTCCACTTTCAGCAGCTCTGCGACTTCTTCGGCAGTAACTGCCCGCCCAAGCTGATATTCTAACTCAGCAAAGCCCTCTTGAACCCGCTTCACTTTCTGCCTAGCTGAATGTGGCACCCAATCCATAGTTCGAAGTCCGTCGATCATGGCGCCGCGAATGCGTATCGAGGCATAGGTTTCAAATTTCCACCCTCGAGCGGCTTCAAATCGTTCTAAGGCATCGAGTAACCCAAAGACACCATAACCGATGATATCATCCTCGTCGACATGGGAAGGCAGAGAAATTGCTAAACGACCAGCAATGCGCTTAACCAATGGCAAGTATTTTTCTACATATTCTTGTTTCCAAGGTCCGCGCGGAGCGGCTTCATAGGCGTTCGGCATCAAGTTTACTCACCCCCATTTTCGTAGTTAGTAGTTCGACCTCGGGTATCTTGTATAAGGTTGGTAGTTCGTCCTTCGAACACCGATATCGAACTAAGATTATTCCCAACCCATACGGCGAACAATTTCTGCTTGTCGCTCACTGCCCGGCAGCTCTAAGCTTAAATCACGATCAATCTGTCCAGCCGTTCTTAAATCTGGTCCAAGTGCATTAATCGGCTCATCGTCTCCAACAGAGAAATCAATATTTCCACCACAGTTGGGAGTTGAGTCAGCCTGGCTGTCCTCTTCAGGTTTTGGAATCGCTGTCCTTTCAAAGAGACTTAAGGTTCCTGCCATTAAAAGGTACATGCCCCCAAAAGAAATTACTGCTCGAAGGATTAAATCAAAAATCTTAACTCCATTCAGCACACTAAGCAACACAACCATAATTGAGGTAGCTATTGAAAGGCGCAAGGCCCAAACTTTTAACAGTTCCCGATTTTGGATGCCCATTAAACCACCTTTTCTCCATGATTAATTGTTCGTATGCGTAACTCGCCTGTCCCAACATCAAAATGGATTGTGCGCCCAAAATTCCCTCCAACATCTGCTACCAAAAGAGGAATCCCGTGCCTCTTGAGTTCCTGTTCCACCGCCTCGGCATTTCGATCCCCAATTTTTAAAACTGGGGGTTTTCCCGGAAAGGAGAACATCTGTGCACCACCGGCCATCTTAGCCCTTAGGCGGGACTTAAGGGCACCCATACCAGAAATTTCTTTTAGCAATAACACCAGCGCAGTATCCGCGTATTTCGCAGGATTTCCTCCCAGACTTCCATTAGCTGTCGGAAGCATAATATGGGCCATCCCGCCAACTTTAAGAAAGGGGTCATGAATGCAAATTCCAATGCAAGATCCTAGCCCGGCGGTTAACAATAGGTCTGGAGCCGTAGCGGTTTTGAAATCAGCCATGCCAACAGTGATAACTCCATTCATACTCCCATGGCCCCTAACAATTTTTTCAATGAACCATCATCTGGCAAAAAGATAAACTGTCCTTCAATTTTAGGAATTCCAGTGAGTTGTGTGTCAATAAACAACACGGTATCTTCCAGTACTCCTTCTTCGAGGAAAATCGCATCTAAAGTGGCACCGATCATATCCACCGCTAAAGCAGGTACAGAAGGTTGAAGGGGAATTCCCGAAAATTGAGTCAGCGCCATAATAAAGGAGCTTACCAAAATATTTCCCACTTCTTTTAAAGCTGATTGTGCCATCTCATTATAAAGATCCATCGGTTCATTCGTCCCAAATAGAGCTTTCACTACAATTTCTGCGCTTTCAACCGGAAAGAAAAAAACAGCTTTACCCGAAGCCTCCCCTTCAACTTTTACATAGATGACAGCTTGAGGCGTGTCGAGCTGTCCGACAATGGATGTAACCTGTTCAAAAGGGACTGCCCAGACTTCTGGAACCGACATATCAATTCGTCGTTGTAAGAGAGTCGATAAAGCTGTCGCGGCATGCCCAGATCCAACATTCCCTATTTCACGCAGAGCATCCAATTGTAATTGCGTAATCTCCATTTATACCAACCCTTTCTTACGCATTGCCCTTTGTTTTTCAAAGACACAGCGAATAATTTTATCTCTCTCCCGTTCTGAGATTTCGTAGAATTCTGTTGAAACACTGTACAAATTATTTTCTTCATTTTTTTCCACTCGGATGACTCGAACAGGGGTCTGTATTTCTCCGGTCGGTAAGGATATTTGAACATAGAGTAATGATCTATCTTCTACTCGCACCTTAGTAGTGAATCGCATTCCTCCACCGCTTAAGTCAATCATCGTTGCTTTTAGAAGATCACTAAGTCCTTCTCGAGTCACCATTCGAAACGTGATCGGAAATAAGGCGGGAACACGAACAAAATTACGACGTTGAACTTTATCAACGGTATCTGGCAATTCCAGCACGAAAATAGGCACAGGGACAGCGATCCTTTGCATGATTTTCCCTTCAAATGAGTAAACCGCTGATTCATCCCAGAATATTAATTTAACCCTTGTCCCCTCGTGCAAAGGGACCAAGTCGCCACGTTCAAAGGGCGCACCAACTAAGAGGAGCCTCTCCCCCACTTCTTCAACTCGAGTTCGATAGTGTCCTTCGTACTTCCCTTCCAGCGCGATTAGTTCCACCGCCAGCCCAGGAGAAAGCTTCTTTTTATACGACAAATCGTCACCCCTTTTACGAAAAGAATTACTGATCACTAATCCTTTTGGAAAATTTGTTATTAAAAAGAACGAAGCAACTTACCTAAAAACCCTCGCACGCCTCCTGCTTGGCGTGGCGGATGAAGACTAATTCCGGCAACTTTACCAGCAATCCACTGAATGCAACGGTACGCAGAACTTTCAGGGAACTTTATCCCTAAAGGTTCCTGCTGCATTACAGAGCGTCCAACGAGTGGGTCATCGTAAACCCAGCCCAGTAAGTTAATTGATCCTTCTAAGAACTTATTCACAACAGTATCTAACCGTTTAAATGTCGCCAGAGCATCCGTTTCAGTTCGCACCCGGTTAATCACTACATGGATTGTTGCATCGCCTGCTTCTTGCTTTAAGGACTTAAGTAAACCATACCCATCCGTTAACGAAGTTGGTTCTGGTGTTATCACCATAATAATATCATCTGCAGCCAGCAAAAAATTCATCACTGTATGTCCAAGACCTGCTCCTGTGTCGATTATCAGCAGATCAGCAATCTTTTCTAATCGCCCGAGATTAGCTATGACATTGGTTAGCCGGTCCCTTTCAATATTAGCAAGCTTTTGAACCCCAGAACCCCCTGGGATAATTTCTATTCCCCTCGGGGCAGATAAAAGAATTTGCTCAATAGTCTTTTCACCCGATAACAAATGCTCGATTGTATATCGTGCCGAAAGCCCAAAGGCAATATCAACGTTAGCTAGGCCTAAATCTCCATCAAGAATAACAATGCGTTGTCCTAATTCAGCCAAAGCAAGCGCTAAGTTGACTGTGAAACTGGTTTTACCCACGCCTCCTTTGCCGCTGGTTACTGCTATTACCCTCATTTTGTTTTGTTTGTTTTTATTACGAGAGACCAAATCACGTAATGCGCTCGCTTGGTCATGCATGGGGTATCTCATCCCCCATCACATAGTGTGCTAAACGGTACGGAGTCGCTGCCTCTATGTCATCAGGAACATTCTGACCGTTCGTTAGATAGGCAATGGGAAGTGTTGTCTGACCCAAAAGATTTAAAATAGACCCGGCACTGCCTGTCTCGTCCAATTTTGTGAAGATAAGATGAGTTGTTAAGTCTTCAAATCGTTTATAAATCTGCTGTTGATCTGCTGATTGCGTAGTAGCGCTCATGACCAGCATTGTGAAATCTGGTTGAGCCTTATCCAAAAACGCACGCAACTCATGCATATGGACATCATGATGAGGACTTCTTCCAGCAGTATCAATAAAAATTAACTCTTTATCTGCATGAAGAAGCAGCGCCTCACTTAGCCCTGTAGGCGTCATGACAACTTCAACGGGCACTCCAATAATTTCCCCAAAGGTTTTAAGCTGCTCTACAGCGGCAACCCGGTAGGTATCTGCTGTTATCAAAGCAACCTTGCGTTTATCAACAATGCTAAACCCCGCCGCGAGCTTACCAATCGTCGTTGTTTTCCCTACTCCCGTAGGTCCAATTAAGGCAACAATTCTAGGCTTGTCAAGCCCAGGTTGAATAAGTCCGATCTGTCCGCATATTTGACGGATATTAGCTTCAATCCGAGTGTAGACCTGAGAATCGTCAAGCCATTTTTCTGGTGACAAGGTTTGTTGTACGTGACTTAATAAACGGTTGACCAAGTTCTCACATATTCCTCTGTTCTGTAAATGGACAGCCCATTTTTCGAGGGCAGGCGGCCAAACGCTTTTTTCTTCTCCCACCCCTGCCATTTGCTTGTTCATTTGCTCAAGCAACAAACGCATGGACTTAATTTCCATTTGCAGCCCTTCTGACTGATCTTTAAGACCGGAGACATGACTAGCTATCGGTGGTTTTACTCTTTCCACATTATTCTCATAATTCGGGCTTGAAGTTTCCTGTGGAATTACAGGTTTTTCCTCAATGGCTGCCGTGATCTCAACCTTCTTGTTACCAAATAAACCGAAGAAACCTCCATCGCGAAATTCACGAGTTTGAAGGATAATTGCTTCGGATCCCAGTTCCCTTTTCACTTTTCCCATCGTTTCTGAGACATTTTCTCCTACAAATCGCCTAACTCGCAAGATCCATCCCCACCATTCCTACAGCTTGAACTTGTACTCCTTGGACTAATTCATTATACGAAAGCACCATGAGTTGAGGCAGTTGACGCTCGGTAACCCGCTTCAAATTAATTCTCACTAGCGGAGCACAAACTATTACGGGAGTTAACCCTTTAAGCACAACCTTTTCAACCTCGCGCGTAAGATTTTGCATAAGTACATGCAACACCTTCGGATCTAACGCTAAATAAGTTCCATATTCGGAGGGTTGAATGCTGTCAAGAATTTGCTGTTCAATTTGTGGATCTAAGGTTATTACAGGTAAATTCTTATCTTTTCCAAGCAACGGTTGCAAAATTTGCCGAGCTAAAGCCTGCCGCACATGTTCTGTCAACCGATCCAGATCTTTTGTGACACTTGCATAGTCTGCCAGATTTTCCAGAATCGACACCATATCCTTAATGGATACCCTCTCGCGAAGCAGGTTTGCAAGAACTTTCTGAACTTGACCAAGACTCAGCATGTCTGGAATCAACTCATCCACCACAGCAGGGGCAAGTTCCTTAGCATGATCAATAAGAGCTTTCACATCTTGACGGTTTAGTATCTCCCAAGCCTGAGTCTTAATTACTTCCGTAATATGAGTTGCAAGCACGGTGGGGGCATCAACCACCATCCACCCACTAAGCTCTGCTTGTTCCCGGTACATGGCATTAATCCATTTGGCATCGAGTCCGAAGGAAGGCTCCTTAGTCGGGGTACCTGGAATCTCACTGTCATCTGCACCCCCACTCATTGCCATGTAGTGATCCGCTAAAATTTCGCTGGTGGCAATTTCTGATCCCCGAATTTTTATAACATATTGATTAGGCTGTAAGTTCATATTGTCACGAACTCTAATAACCGGAACAATAAAGCCCAATTCACTGGCAATTTGGCGGCGAATCAGCACGATCCGATCGAGCAAATCCCCTCCTTGCTGAACATCGACTAAGGCGATAAGCGCGTAGCCCAGTTCAAGTTCCATATGGTCAACATGTAAGAGGTTTAGGACATTTTCCGGCTTCTTACTCTCTTCAATTTCTGTCTCTCGAGCTACAGCTGATTCCTTAACCACAGAAACTTTAGAGTTTCTTTGCAACATTACTCCCATACCAATTAAGGCAGCGGAAACTAAAAACAGCGGAAATTTAGGCAAACCGAGGAAAGCTAACATGCTCAATACCCCGGCAGTAATGAATAAAGCCTTAGGTTTTTTAAACAATTGTTTGACTAAATCTTCCCCTAAATTGCTATCCGATGCTGCCCTGGTGACGACTAGACCTGTGGCCGTAGAAATAAGGAGGGCCGGAATCTGAGAAACGAGTCCGTCCCCGATGGTCAACAAAGTATACTTGTGAAGGGCTTCCAAGAGAGGCATATCCTGCATCACAACCCCAGTGATAAACCCTCCGATAATATTAATAAATAGAATAATAATAGCGGCAATGGCATCCCCTTTAACAAACTTGGTTGACCCATCCATTGCACCATAAAAATCAGCTTCCTGTTGAATCGCCTTACGCCGATCCCGCGCCTGTTGCTCGTTAATCATTCCAGCATTGAGGTCAGCATCAATAGACATTTGTTTTCCTGGCATAGCGTCTAAGGTAAAGCGAGCAGCGACTTCCGAGACACGCTCAGCACCTTTAGTAATTACGATAAATTGGACGAGTACCAAAATTATAAAAATGATAAAACCTACAACCGCATCTCCTCTAATGACAAATTCTCCGAACTGCTGAATAATCTCACCAGCATGCCCGTCGAGGAGAATGAGACGAGTAGCAGAAATGTTCAAAGACAATCGGAATAAAGTCAGCGTCAACAAGAGCGAAGGCAACGCTGAGAATTCCAAAGGGTCCTGAGCAAAAACAGCGAGCATAAGGGTAAGAACCGAAGCCGTAATATTCAAAGTGATGAGAATATCCAGCAAACCCGCAGGCAAAGGAACAACCATCATGACCACGATGCTGACTAGCCCCAGTGCCGCTATAATATCTGTATTATTTAAAATCCGACTTTTAACCGACGTAGACATGAGGGTTCCTCCTTTCTTTACTCAATTTCTTAGCCTACTATGGCATGCACCCCTCATCCAATCGACCGTTTCTTTTTCTTTAACCGATAAACAAACGCCAACACCTCGGCAACAGCTTTATAAAGATCCGCCGGAATACCTTGCCCAATTTCCACCTGAGCATAGAGAGCACGGGCCAGCGGCTTGTTTTCCATAATCACAAGGTCATACTCTTTGGCTAACTCTCGTATGCGCAAAGCAACTTGATCTTGTCCTTTAGCGACAACAAAAGGTGCTTTCTGTACCTTTAAATCATAGCGAAGAGCAACAGCGAAGTGGGTTGGATTCGTGACAACGACATCTGCAGTTTTTAAATCTTGCATCATTCGACTCATAGCTAAAGCTCGTTGTCGTTTTTTAAGTTCACCTTTTAGTTCAGGGTTTCCTTCAGTTTGTTTGTATTCCTGTTTTAAGTCTTCATGAGACATACGTAAGTTCTTTTCATATTCCCACCGCTGATAGATGTAATCAAAAGCGGCTATCCCTAAGAAAGAGAGTGAAATATTCCAAGCAAGTTCCATCAAAGCCTGGCCTAAAAAAACGGCCCCTTGCTCCACACTCAGTTGCTGTAAAGCCGGATAGATATGCAACCGATCGCGAACACTCGCATATAAGAAATACCCAATTAACAACACTTTTAGCAAGGATTTTGTCAGTTCAACATAGGCCTTAACGCCAAACATCCGCTTCGCACCACTGATCGGACTTAAGCGAGAAATTTGAGGTTTCATAGACTCCCCAGTGAAAAGGACTCCTACCTGGATGTAATTAGAGATTAAGGCAATCACAAAACCCGTAAGCAAAATCGGCGCTAAGATTTGAACCCCTTGCCAAATAACATTAAGCATTAAACTTGCCACAGAGCCTTCAGTCCATTCTGAAGGAAGCCCTAGTACATAGGGGAAAAGGTACTCCATTCGGATAATCATAGCTGGAATCCAAAACTTGAGAAGAGCTACGAGACCCAGGAGCATCAAGGCAGAAATAACCTCTTGGCTCTTAAAAACCTGACCCTTTTTTCGCGCGTCTTGTTTACGCTTAGGCGTCGCGGGATGTTTTTTTTCACTCACTGCTTCCACCCCTGGTAAAGTTCTAAGACCCAAGACATATTGGTGTCAAATAATTTCGCTACAGACTCCCCGAAAAAGGGAAGCGAGAGAAACAAAATAACGAATCCGAAAACAATCTTAACTGGGAAAATAACTGAAAAAATATTCAGTTGAGGTACTGTCCTCGTCAAGAGCCCTACCCCTACATCTGATACTAGAAGGGCTCCAAAGATTGGCATTGCCAATTGTACCGCTAAAGCAAATACATGTCCGATAAGTTCGGCGTAAAAGAGATAGTTAGCGGGCAGATTGGACGGGTTTATAGGAATATAAGCATAGCTCTTAACCATAGCTGCAATAAGATAATGGTGAGAATTAGTTGCGAGCATAAGCATCGTAGCTAATATAATCTGAAAATTACCCATCATAGGACTTTGAACGCCATAGACAGGATCAATCGCAGCCCCCATGGTAAAACCCATTTGGAAATCAATCAGTTGTCCTGCCCCTTGTAAAATAGCCGTCAGTGAGTAGATTAAAAAACCGATGACCAGACCCACCAATATTTCCTTGACGACCACCGCAACATAAGGTAACAGCTCCAGTGGTATTGGGGGATTAGTTGCCTGTATCAAGGGATAGAGAATGACTGTAATACTGGCAGCTAATCCCAGTCTTACCATACTTGGAACTCCTCTGGCAGCGAAGACTGGAGCTAACATGATCATACCGGCCCAACGGCATAAAATCAGTATGAATAAAGAGAGATTCCATTGGAGCAGCAGAGCTAGACTCAATTTTCTCCCCCCCAAATTCGATGTTCGTGGTTCGATGTCTGCAGTTCATATTTGGGTTCCGAGGTTTAGGATTCATAGTTCATCGTCAGAAGTCCCAAGTCTAGAGTAATTCAATGCTCAAATTTTTAAACTCCAATATCGAGTTTACATCCCTCCGAAGGTTGCCAGCTGAGTTAACAAATTCGAAGTATATACTGTTAGAACCGAGAGCATCCACGGGCCTAACAAGAGCATAACAACAACCACTGCAAGTACTTTAGGAATAAAAGTAAGCGTCTGCTCCTGGATTTGGGTCATAGACTGAAAGATACTCACCAGAAGACCAACTAACAAAGCGACGCCAAGAATGGGCCCTCCCACGAGAAGCACGGCGCCCACTGCTTCCCTAGCCATATATAGCACTTGATTTTGGGTCATCGTCCTGTCTCCCCCATTTCTATTGGAAACTCGTCACCAATGATTCAACCACCAAATGCCACCCATCGACTAACACAAACAACAACAATTTAAACGGCAGGGAAATCATCATCGGGGGAAGCATCATCATCCCGATTGACATAAGAGTACTCGACACAATCATATCGATAACAATAAAAGGAATAAATATTGCGAATCCCATTTGAAAAGCCGTTTTTAATTCACTAATTACAAAGGCAGGAATTAGTACATAGGTGGGTACGTCTCTATAGGTTTTGGGTTGCTCCATCTTAGACAACCCTACAAAAAGTTCCAGATCTTTTTCCCGAGTCTGTCGAAACATAAAGATTCGGAGAGGTTCTTCCGCTCTCTCAATGGCCTCTGTCTGAGTAATCTGATTCTGCATATAGGGCTGTATAGCATTGGTATTAATCTCGTTCCAGGTTGGGGCCATAATAAAGAAGGTAAGAAAAAGGGATATGCCTACGAGCACTTGATTCGGGGGCAGTTGTTGAGTCCCCAGTGCATTTCTCACAAAGGACAGCACGATAATGATCCGAGTAAAGGAGGTCATCATCATCAGAATAGCCGGTGCTAATGACAGCACCGTTAAAAGCATTAAAATTTGCAATGAGGTACCGGTTTGTTCCGTGGCTGAGGTTCCCAGATCTAAGGTGATTCCCGCTGCCCAGGCAATTTTAGGGCTTGACAACATTCCTGCCCCCAGAGCCAAGCCAAAAGGCAATCCTGATGTGAAGAGTTTAATCAAACGCCCTGAAGAAGACATTATTTTTCAACCTCCTCAAGCAAACGTTGCAATTCATCAGAAAAGGGCTCTTTCTGCCTTAACGGCCTCCGCCATAGCTTTTGGACACTTTGCATCCATCCTTCTACTCGTTCCGTTGGACGCGTGGCAATCTCCTCCAGTATTTCGGAAGCAACCTGCGGATCATTAATTTCACTGATTTTCACCAAGTGGTGATCAGATCCGCCGAGGACCTGCAATTGACCAGCTATTTCTACAAGATAAAGGCTTTGCTGTCCACCTAAAACTTGTCGATCGATAACTCTTGCCCAGGGCGCATTCATACTCCTCATATTTACCTTATTAAGGCGTCGAAGTGTCCAAAGGGACACGAGCAAAATAATGAGGAAAACCAATAACGTTCCCAGAAGCCCCCACCATGAGAATACAGACTGTGAAACCTCTGGAGCAGTCACACTTGAAGTATACGGCTGGCCTTGGTCAAATGACATTTTATTTCAACGCCTTCATGACAGCCTCAACCACGCGTTCTGCTTGGAAGGGCTTAACAACGAAGTCTTTGGCACCGGACTGAATCGCTTCAATAACCATTGATTGTTGGCCCATAGCACTGCACATGATAATCCGAGCCTTTGCATCTATTTTGCGTATTTCTTTAACCGCCTGAAGCCCGTCCATTTCCGGCATAGTAATATCCATAATCGTCAGGTTTGGTTGCAAATCCTTATATTTCTCCACGGCCATGGCCCCATTTTCTGCTTCGCCAACCACGTCAAACCCATTTTTAGTCAATATGTCTTTTAGCATCATACGCATAAAGGCTGCATCATCAACAATCATTATTGTATCACTCATAACATTTCCTCCTTTATTTCAATGAATTCATTCGTTCCATTGGATGTATTATATCAGTAATTCGAATTCCAAAGGTCTCATTAACGACAACAACTTCGCATTTTGCGATTAATTTTCCGTTGACTATCATATCCACCGATTCTCCAGCCAAACGATCCAGTTCAACGACCGAACCAGGTCCCATATCCAGGATTTCCTTAATTGTCTTTTTGGCACGCCCAAGTTCCACGCTTATCTGCAAGGGAACATCAAGAATCAGGCTGAGGTTATCCGATTGTATCATCTGAGGGCCCGGTTGCAACGGTGCAAATTGTGCTGGTTGAACAGGGGTCTGCATTCTTCCTTGTGAACCGGACTGTGCCGTCCCATATTGAGGGTAGTCGGCGGGAGCCGAATAAGGTGGCGCTTCATACGCCGGCGGCGGGGATGACTGTGGAGCCTGATAAGTTGGGGGCGCAGGTTGTGCAGGGGCAGCCGGTTGTGAAGTCGGCTTTGCAGAAGCGCTATTCATAGCGCTCAATAACTTATCGACCATCCCTTTGGCTACACTTAGCGGGAGTATTTGAACAAGTGTACTATCGATAACATCTTCCACCACCATCCGAAAGGAGATCCTTACAAGAGGCTCATCCTGAGGCAAGAAGTCATGAATTACATCTTTCCCGTCTGCCATATCATTGAGTACTAAATTCGGAGGGGTTATATCAACCATTGCATTAAACATGGTCGACATGGAGGTGGCCGCTGACCCCATCATTTGGTTCATCGCCTCAGAAATCCCACTGATTTGAAGCTCTGAGAGCCCTGGTGCCGGGTTTTTTCCATCCCCCCCCATCATCAGATCTACAATCACTGAACCATCCTGTTGAGAAAGAATCAAGAGGTTAGAGCCTTCAATTCCAACCTTATACTTAACATCACAAATCACGGAAGGGATAGGGTAATCCTCGCGAATCTGTTCCGAAGTCGTTATATCGACTTTCGGTGTGGTGATATCCACTTTTTTGCCTAAGAGTTGAGATAATGTCGTAGCTGCGGTACCCATTGAAATGTTGGCAATTTCTCCGAGTGTGTCTCGTTCCATCTCATTGAGAAGATCATTTGATGATGACGGTAGCTCGGAACTGAATTCAGCCGGAGTCTCTAAGTCTGGGTCCGATGTTCCCCGGAGCAAAGCGTCAATCTCTTCTTGAGAAAGCATCCCACTACTCATTTTGTTCCCCTCCTTCCTTTACTATTTCCGTAATCTGGACCGCTAGATGTTCTCCATTCAGACCAGGAACGGATTTAAACTTCATAAACTCTCCTACATAAATTGGCAGTGATTCCTGAACGGATTGATTCAGTGGGATTACATCTCCTTTGGAAAGGTCCAGAAGTTCTCTGACGAGAATTTCCGAAGTCCCTAAAAATACGACCATTTCTACTTTTGCCCACTCAATTTTTTTGCGAATCGCTTGCACCTGTTCTGGAGAACTGACTTTTGCCTGTGATGAAAAGAGGAAAAACGTGCTTAATTTATCTAAAATGGGTTCGAGCACGAGATAGGGGATACATATATTAATCATCCCCACCGCATCACCAATCCTGACTTCCAGAGTTATGAGTACAATCATTTCGTTTGGAGCTACAATTTGCGTAAACTGAGGGTTTGATTCCATTGACAAAAACTGAGGTTTAAGCTCGTATACCTCTGCCCAAGCCTCTTCCGAGATTAAAATCATTTGACGCAGACGATTTTCAATAATTGTCTTTTCAATTTCAGTCAAATCTCGGTTCTTTTCAGCGCCTTCACCTTGCCCTCCCAAAAGTCGATCCACCACGGCAAAGGTGAGCGCCGGACTGACTTCCATTAAGACGGTCCCCTCCAAAGGGCTCAACGAATAGAGAGCTAAAACAGTGGGGTTTGGTAAAGAACGGATGAATTCGTCATAGGTTATTTGCTCAATTGAAAGGACGGCGCTTTCAACAACAGAATGCAAATTTCCAGAAAAAAAAGTAGTAAGCCCTCTGCAATAATTCTCATGAATGTTATGGAGGGAGTGAATCTGATCCTTGGAAAACTTATTCGGACGTTTAAAATCGTACACTCGAATCCGCTTTTGAGTCTTGGTTGTCTTCATTTCCTCTACATCGACTTGTCCATCGGACAGCGCGTTGAGTAAAGCATCAATTTCACTTTGGGACAAAACGTCTCCCATCAAATCCCCCCTCTCTTTATCGTGGTTCGTGGTTCGATATTCGTGTTTCGAACTTCACACTCAATTCTAGGGCATCAGAATCAATATTTCGGTATTAGAACTACAAACCATGCACATCAAACCCCGTTATTGGTAAACCATAGAAATAAATAGCACATCCGTAATGTTATCATCCGCTACCTCGTTGAGTTGGTTCACTAACTCTTCTCTCAGTCTTTCACGAGCAGCTGGAGTTTGCACATCGTTAAGGGACTTATTAGATAAGACTGTATTAACTCTGTCCTTCAGGAACGCATCCTCTTCCTTTAAACTAACTTCAGCCTTTTCGTCAATTACTTGAACTGTTATATTCGCCTTTAGAAAAGATCCCCCTTGCAAGTTAACAGTGAATTCGCCGATGGGCAGTAAAGGTCCGGATTTCTTGGAAGATTTCACATGCGATTTTTCACTGTCATCGGAAGTTTTGAAAATATACTTTTGTGCTCCAAGGGTTCCACCAACACCTAGTCCCAGGCTCAAAAGCACGGCAACTATCGTAATAACTAATGATTTTCGATTCATAAAATTGATCAATCCTCCACTTTGAAAATCTGGCAACGCCTGCGAAATTCGGCAATCCGTTCGATAAGGACCTCGATCGGTTCTGACACCACATATTTATTTCCACCCGTTAAGGTAATTACCGTATCCGGGGTTTTTTCCATAGTTTCAATCAGGTCGGAATTTAAAGTGAATGCTTTTCCATTTAATCGTGTCACATTAATCATAAATTCGCCCTTCCGTTAATTACACATTTATCAACTGTCGAAGTTCTGCCAAGCCAGTGAAGGACTTGTCCAGTTTCATCCAATATCTTTTGTTCCTTTTGTAACTCCAGCACGCGAAAGGCTGTAGCCTGTTTTTCCTTCAGCCGTTCATATTTCTCAACTTCACGGTGAGCTTCCAATAAGCACCGACGTGCGTTATCCATGACAAGTTCCTGCTCCTTCCGAATCGCTTCACATTGATCTAGTCGTCGTCTCTGTTCTAAAGCAAACACTTGGCAAATCCTAAGTTCTTCTGGCCGATGGCGTCCCGCATCTCTTTGACTTTCTTGGGCTTCATAATAACGCCCTTTTTGAGCCTCGAAGGCTAGAAGACAGGCTTGCCAACGCTTCATTTCCAGAGCATACTTCCGTTGAGCTGACTCTAATAATTGTTGAGCTATTTGAAGACTTGCGTCCAAGCGGAATCGAAATCTTGCCATCAGTTTCCACTCCTTTATCCAGAACCCCACTTTATCCACTATCCTCAAGTGAAGTAATTAGTATTGGGTCAGTGATCAACCTCACGTAAAAATCCCCTGTAATTGTTGAAGCATATCCTTGTATCTAATGTGTTCGTCTACGCTCTGTCGAGTAAAAGCCTGAATGCGGTCCATGTGGGCAATGGAAGCATCAATTTTAGGATTACTTCCAGGAGTATACGCCCCAATGTCAATCAAATCCTTGGCGTCACGATAGACTGCGATATGCTCGCGGACCTTACCGGCTAATTCCCGCTGTTCCATACTGATAACATCATTCATAACCCTGCTGACAGATTGTAAAATATCAATCGCTGGGAACTGATTTTGCATAGCTAACTCCCTAGTCAAAACAATGTGTCCGTCGAGAATTCCGCGGACTGAATCCGCAATCGGCTCATTATGGTCGTCCCCGTCTACCAGTACCGTATAAATTCCCGTAATACTGCCGACTTCCGCCATACCTGAACGTTCCAGCAGTTTCGGCAACAGAGCGAAGACAGAGGGAGGATATCCGCGAGTCGCTGGAGGTTCACCTACTGTGAGGCCTACCTCCCGTTGTGCCATAGCAAAACGGGTTACGGAATCCATCATAAGGAGCACATTTTCCCCTTTGTCCCTGAAATACTCAGCGATGGCTGTAGCAGTAAAGGCCGCTTTTAAACGCACTAAAGCAGGTTGATCAGATGTGGCCACAATAATGACGGATCGAGCTAAGCCCTCCGGACCCAAATCCTTCTCAATAAAGTCTCGCAGTTCTCGACCCCGTTCCCCAATCAAAGCAATAACGTTGATATCAGCCACTGTATTCCTTGCCATCATCCCCAGCAATGTACTCTTCCCCACCCCGGACCCGGCAAAAATCCCCATTCGTTGTCCACGGCCAATTGTTAAGATCCCATCGATTGTTCGAACACCGACACTCAGCGTGTCCATGATTCGAGGACGCAATAAAGCACTGGGTGGTTTATTTTGCAACGGGTAGGCCGTTTCGGTCTTTAGTGGGCGCCCATCCAGGGGATTTCCTAATCCGTCGAGAATTCGGCCAAGAAGTCCCAGTCCAACAGGTACGGTTAACTTCTGCCGTTGAGAAAGCACACAGTCTCCTGGTGCAATACCTTCGAGTTCTCCGAGAGGCATAAGCAAAGTGGTTGAATCCCGAAAACCAACGACTTCAGCCGGAAGTTCTCGCCCATCTCGCGTGATAATATGGCAATACTCACCCACACTGGCGCGAGGACCAGCTGCCTCCACCATCAGGCCGACAATCTTTGAGACCCTTCCTTGGGCCGAAATCGGTTCTGTCTGTTTCACCGTCTGGGTTAAGAGATTCCACGACCCCATGTTCGAGCTCCTCTCGCAAGGTATGTTCCAATTTATCTAATTGAGCTTCAAGCCGACCATCAAAAACACCTTCCTGGCACTCCAGGAAACAGTCTCCGGCAATCAAAGATTCATTGATCACCCAAGGACAGGGCAACTGATTTTCTTCAAGCCACTGGGCGTCATCAGGAGCCACATGGAGCCGCCATCCTTGGCGTTCAATAGGTAACAGAGTTAGAGCCTGGATAATGCCCACCACTAGTTGGGGTTCTACGGCTAATGTAGAACGGACAATGCGTTCGGCAATTTTAATGGCCAGATGAAGTAATTCCTTATCAACTTTTGAGTATTCCTCTTGAACAGCCCTTTGTGCTAACTGAAAGAGTCGATTTGCATTTTCTGTCAATCGTATTCCTTCAGCTTCTCCTGCTTGCTTTCCTTCAAGATACCCCTCTGCCTTGGCTGCCGGATAAATCTCAGATTGCGCATTATCCATAACTTCTTGGCGCAAACGATCGATTTCAGATTGAGCTTGCGCCAGAATCTCCTGCGAACCAACTTCAGCCTTCGTCAAAATCTCTTGAGCACTTACCTCAGCCTGAGTAAGGATTTTCTGTGCATCCGCTTCAGCTTCAGCTATAATCCTGGCAGCCTGCCCTCTAGCCTCTTCGAAATACTCTTCTGTTCGCTCCTCAGGGTTCTCCTTCTCAGCAGCTTCCCCCTCATCGCTGAGCAGAGAACTTTCGTAGTTCCGACGGTCTTCTTCAACTCTCAGAACTGCTAAACAAGCGGTCAACTGCTGAAACCCTACGAGGGACTCCACCATTCGCGGTGTCGATACCTCAACATTGTGACTTTTGACAATACGTGAGTTAATAGATGATTTCATCGCTACCTCCTCTGGAGATGACAATCGCACCACTTTCCTCAATCTTACGAATTACCTTAACAATGCGTTGCTGCGCCTCTTCTACATCACGCAACCGCACCGGGCCCATAAATTCCATGTCGTCTTTGAGCATCTGTCCTGCCCGTGAGGACATATTCGCCAGAATTTTCTGTGCCACTTCGGGATTCGATCCTTTCAAGGCCAGCCCTAAATCCTTAGTTTCCACTTCACGTAAGACCAACTGAATTCCGCGGTCGTCCAGCATAACAATATCTTCGAAGACAAACATCTGCCGCTTAATTTGTTCTGCTAAATCAGGATCGTCTATCTCCAGAGCATCCATGACGACTTTAACCGTTCCCGGATCCGTCCGATTAAGGACATCTACAATACTCTGAATACCACCCGACGCAGTATAATCAGTAGGAGCTAAACTAGAAATCTTTCGTTCTAGGACTTTCTCAATCTCTTTAAGCACTTCCGGACTCGTGCGACCCATAGTTGCTATGCGTTTCGCCACATCCGCCTGTCGATCTTGGCTAAGGCTGGCAAGCAATGTAGCCGCTTTATCTACTGGAAGGTGTGTCATGATAAGCGCGATCGTCTGGGGATGTTCACCTTGAATAAAGGAGAATAACTGCTTAGGATCTGTTCTGCGCACAAGGTCAAAGGGCCGCATCTTCAATGAAGTCGATAAACGACTGATAATATCGAATGCTCGAGTTTCCCCGAGGGCCCGTTCCAATACCTCGCGAGCGTACTCCAGTCCCCCCCTGGAAATGTAGTCATTAGCCATGCACATCTGATGAAATTCTTCTACGACATTATCCCTGTCTTCTGGTGACACTCTGCCGACATTAGCCATTTCCAGGGTCAACTGCTCTATTTCTCCATCTCCAAGATGTTTAATCACATTGGCTGAATTTTCCGGTCCCAAGGAAATCATAAGGATTGCTGCCTTTTGAATTCCAGTTAAAGCTTGCACCATCTACTTGTCCTCCGATAGCCATGTTTTCATAAGACGGGCGGCCTCATCCGAGTTATTACGTGTATAAAGTTCAACAGCCTCTTTAAGCTTTTGCTTCTGGATCTCATCCACCGATTTGGTTTGTTTCTGAGCTAATTTCTGCTTGGCCTCTTCCTCTGCTATCTGTTGCGCTAAGAGCATTTCGGCGTCAGCCTGAGATACAGGCTCCGAACCCCCTAACTCCAACAATTTGGCCGCCTTCGCTTTGTTTGAACGTCTTCGCAGATACACAAGCAAAAGTATTAAGCCAAGTAAGAGGGTGGCTCCAATTACTCCAAATATGACAAGTTGTTGCTGTTTTCGAGCGTTTTCCATTGCCAATATGTCATTCTGCAGATCTGTTTTATTAAAGGGAATTGCTTCAACTTGAATATCATCCCCCCGAGCTGCGTCTACTCCCGCAGCAGAGGCGACGATGGTTTTAATTTGGTTTAGTTGATCTTGAGTAACAGTGTCCGCATCCGCCATGACCGAGACAGAAAGACGTTTAACACTGCCCGGGCTAATCACTTGTTCCTCTTGTGTGGTATCTACCTGATAGTTTGTAGTATTTGTGTTTTTTGTGGAGGTCGAGTTTACATTCGTATTAACAGGATACGTTGGAGCCCCATTGGCAGGTAATCCAGGTGTCCCTCCAGCCGCCTCAGTACCATTCGTAGTCGTTTCATTAGAACTTTGATCACTCACCACTGCACCAGGACCGTTAATCTGCTTAATTATCTTCTTCTGATCAAAGTCTAAGACCGCACTTATTCGAACGACAGCTTTACCCGAGCCAAGCACACGATCCAGCATACTCTGGACTGATTTCCGAGTATCTTCTTCGACCGTTTGTTTGAGTTGATATTGGGTAACTGTCAGTTTTTCAGGATCATCGCTTTTTCTCAACATATCTGATACAACATTTCCGCCGGTGTCCACAATCGTCACATTCTCCGGTAACAGTCCTTCCACTGAGCCTGACAATAAATTAGCAATGGCGCGGACCTGATCTTCAACAAGGATCGTGTGAGGGACAAGTTTCAGAGTTACCGCTGCCGTAGCCGCTTTTTGACTTTCAATAAATAATGATTGCTCAGGCATCACGATATGCACGCGTGCCTCTTCCACACCACTCAGGGTCTTTAAAGTATTTTCTAATTCGTTCTGTAATCCGAGAACATAACGCAGTTTACGGTCAGAATCCGTCTCCCCCAGCCTCATTGTATCTAAATTGTCGAAGCTGAATTTGCTTTGCTGAGGAAGTCCTGCACTGGCAAGTTGTAAACGAATATCAGCAGATGTCTGTTGTGGGACCATAATTGTCGACCCATTATCGGCTAGCTTATAATCCGCCTTCATGTCTTGTAGTTTGGTCCTAATTGCCCCAGCATCAGTGTCGCTTAATTCAGTAAAAATCGGGATATACTGCGGGCGACCGGCCCATAAAATCAAATAAATCAACATTCCTGCGACCAAAAGGGGAGCCAACACCGTAATTATTTTCTGTGGGCTAGAAAGGTTACCCCAAAATGTCTTTATAGATTCTTTTATTCTTGCCCAAGAAAATTCCACCCTCGGCTCCTCCTTTCATCATTAGATGCGTGAAGCTCAATGCTCCTATACCCCCTAAAAAAGCAAAGCTCAATCGTATTTACTAATAATTGCTAATTGCTTCTCTCTTATATTTGCATGCGCATTATCTGGTTGTATGCATCTAAAACTTTATCCCGTGTTGCTACTGTTAGGGACAATGACAGATTTGCCTTTTCTAACGCTACCATCACTTCAGACAAGTCTTGAACTTGGCCTGTTGCCAGTGCCAGACTGGCTGAATCAGCCTTAGTTTGCAAGGCATCTACTTGGCTTAGAGCATCACTAAAAAACTTCGCGAAATCTGTGCTGGCTTTTTGAGCCCCGTCCCCAGTGCTGACAGTTTCCGGAGCAGTTTCAGGACCTGTCTGAGCGATAGGATTTATTACTCCAAGGGGCATAATAGGTGCTATCGGCAGAATACTCATCTAATTTTTACCCCTTTCCGATCTCCAATGCTCTGGAGGCCATTGACTTACTGACATTGAGTGCTGTTACGTTCGCTTCATAAGCTCGCGATGCAGATATCATATCCACCATTTCTGTGACGATATTTACGTTTGGCTGCCGAATATATCCTACTGGCAATCCCTCCTCAGCAACCCTAGCCGCATCCGGTGAATCGGGATTGTATTCTAACTTGAAGGGTTCTGTAATATCGTTATAAATCCCAGCTACTTGAACCCCATTGCCAATATTTTGACTGCCGAGAGTTTCCCCTAAAACTTTAGAAAACTGTGATTCCGAGGGGCGAGGAACGAACACAGCAACTTGTCTGCTATAAGGAATTTGATTACCCCCAGGGGTTAGTTCTCCGGTACGAGTCGTATTAATATTGGCGATATTGTTAGCCGTTAAATCCATACGTAAACGCTGGGCGGTTAAACCCGAGGCACTAATATCCATTGCTCCAAAAAGACCCATTAATCTTATCCCCTCCTCATAACACACTCGACAATCGTTTTCCCAATCTCTCCAAGAGGAACAATTCGGTCAGCAAGACCCGCCTCCACCACTGATCTGGGCATCCCATAGACTACACAGCTTTCCTCAGACTCCGCTATTGCAAATCCTTCTAAGGCTTTGAGTTCCTTCATGCCCTTGGTTCCGTCACTTCCCATTCCCGTCATGACCACTCCCAAGGTCCCTTTGCCTACAGACTTCGCTAAGGAAAGAAACATGACATCCACGGAAGGACGATAAAGGGTGGGTATAGGGGATTCCTCTCCTATATGAAGAACTAGCTGTCCGGACTTGCTTTGAACCTGAAGCTGTTTACCAGCCTGAGCTACATATACATTCCCTGCTTTCAGGGTTTCACCGTGTATTCCTTCCCTGACATTCAAGGCGCAAAGTCCATTCAGCCTCTGGGCAAGGGGCCCGGTAAACCCCGGCGGCATGTGTTGAGCGACTAGCACCGGTACGGGAAAATTCCCGGGAAGGGTCGGCAGAACTGCTTGTAAAGCAGATGGACCCCCAGTTGAAGTGCCGATGGCCACAATTTCAACCGGATGCTTTGGCAATATTCCCTTCCCATTACTAACAGCACGTGTGCCTTGTCCGGTGCTTGACATAGCTGGTGAAACAGGAGCGGCAGCCTTTGAGGTTGCCGTGTTAACTGTGCTATTTGTTGTTGATGAGGCAATTGTTCCAAGGTATGTTGAGCTCTTACCCTTGAGACGTGCAGGATTTACTAAAGCCGCCGCTTTTACCTTCTCGATTAGATCATGGGACAGTGCCTGCAGATTATCTCCCGGTTTTCCTGAGGGTTTAGCTACAACATCAATCGCCCCCAAGTCAAGAGCTTTCAACGTGGCTTTGGCCCCCTCGGTTGTCACTGAGCTTAAGATGATCACCGGAGTCGGTTGCCAACGCATAATCTCTTCCAAGGCCTGAAGTCCATCCATAATCGGCATCTCGACATCCATCGTCACAACTTGGGGACGAAGAGCCTGGAGCTTTAAAATCCCGTCACGCCCGTCTCGTGCGGTATCGATTACCCTAATACCTAAGTCCTGACTAAGGATTTTTTGCAGGGTTAGCCGCATAAAGGGAGAATCATCGACGATAAGAACCCCAATAGGTTTTTTAGGCACAGACATCATGGTTTGTTTCTCCACCCATGATGTGATCAAGATCCAATAGAATGAGCAATCGCTCCCCTATTTTCCCAACTCCGCGTATGAACTGAGCATCCATTCCTAAGGTAATTGGCGGCGGCGGTTCAATCGCTTCGCTTTCTAAGCGCAATACTTCGGTTACAGCATCAACTCGAATACCGAAAACCTTGGTTTGTACTTGCAAGACAATAATTCGACTGAGATCGGTCTCTTCCACACGAGTCATACCAAAACGATTCCGCAAACTAATCACAGGAATTACATTTCCCCGCAGGTTGATAACACCCTCGACATACTCCGAAGCTTTAGGCACTCGAGTAATCGGTGGAATTCGAATAATCTCTTGAACACGCATAATATCGACGCCAAATTCTTCAGACCCTAAGCTAAAAGTTACTAATTGTTCTTCTGCCATTGGCTTTACCCTCCCTCAAAATCGTTGTTCGTTGTTCGAAGTTCGTGGTTCGATTTAGCCTTTTCTATTGACCAAGACGTCTTGGAGCAAGGATCCGATATCAAGGATCAAGGTAACCTTGCCATCCCCAAGAATTGTTGCCCCGGCAATCCCCGGGAGATTATTCAGAAAATCCCCAAGGGATTTAATAACAACTTCTTGTTGTCCGCGCAGTTCGTCCACGATAAGCCCTAACGCTTTATCTCCGAAGCCCACAACAACAACAAAAACTTCACCGCTTTCAGACTCGGGAGCAGGCAAATCAAACTTCTCTTGCAGAGAAATTAGCGGCAAGGTGTTGCCACGCAATTGAACCATTGGTAACCCGCCCACGGTTTTAATATCCTCTCGACTGACAAGAAGAGTCTCCAAAACAGAGGAAAGTGGGACCGCATAAATTTCTTGCCCAACCTCAACCAGAAGAGCCTGGATGATCGCTAAAGTCAAAGGTAAGCGAATAGTAAACGTGCTCCCCTTCCCTCTGCGAGTCGTGATATCCACCATTCCCCCCAGATTATTCAGAGCCTTTTTCACGACGTCCATTCCAACACCGCGACCGGAAATATCCGTTACCACATCTGCAGTGCTAAAACCCGGCAGGAAGATAAGATTGGCAACATCCCGTTCAGAAAGTTCTTCACGTTCTCCAACCAGACCTTTCGAAACCGCTATTTGACGGATTTTATCGAGATCTAAGCCCGCCCCGTCATCAGAGATGAGTATAGCAATATGGTTTCCTTCATGAAAAGCATTCAGGGTAATCGTACCAAATTCTGGTTTACCTGCCTCGCGACGCTTCTCCGGAGATTCTATCCCATGATCCACCGAGTTTCTAATCAGATGCATTAAGGGATCTCCGATAACTTCTACAACTGTCTTATCTAGTTCTGTGTCCTCACCTTTTAAGACAAGGTCGATTTCTTTTCCAGTCTTCTTCGCTAAATCTCGAATCAACCTCGGAAAACGGTTAAAGACAGTGCCAATCGCCACCATTCTCAAGCGCATGACACTCTCTTGTAGGTCATTCATTAAACGTCCTAAATAAACATTTGCCTCATTCAAATTGTTGACCATACCATCCGTACTGTACTGAGCCTTCAGATCCAAGCCAATTTGCACCAAGCGAGTTCTGGTGATGACCATTTCCCCGACCAGGTTAATCAGATTATCCATCCGTACTGTATCTACTCGGATCGTATGTACTTGCGTATTGCCCTCCCCCGTTGTAGCTTCAGCAGCCGGAGAAGCTACAGCTTTCACAGACCCTTTAGGTATTACGGCGGTTTCCTGTTTTGAGATTGGCTTTATTTTCTCTTCTGCTATAGTCTTATTGATTTCATTAGGTATTTTATCTAGGTCACCTAGTTCCTCACTGTTAGGATAGGAATGAACAATAACCTCCACTAACTCGGAAATCTCCAACAAATCCCTTTTAATCTCTTCTTTAGATTCATCAGAGAGAATGAGCATAGAAAAGCTCTCTGCTGTCCCCGCTTCCAACTCTTCGACGCTCGGAAGCAGCTTAATTACTGTTCCCATGCCCTCAATCACTTGCGTAGCCATAACTGCACGTACAGCCTTCATCAGCGTGTTAGATTCTAGAGCCACATCCACTTGATAAACAGCACGCCCTATACTATAAGCATTGTTCAGTTTTTCACGTTCATCCAATGTTAATGAGAAGTCCAGTGGGACAAAACTCAATGTTTCTATAACTTCCTCTACAGGGTGGGAAGCTATAGAAACATCAACACTTTCACCGTTTAATAGCAATCTCATTGAGGAAACCAAATCCTCAAATCCTACCGTTATGTCCTGACGTTGTTCTACTTGGGCCAGCATCGCTTTAACCCGATCTGTCACAGCCAATAATATATCAATCATTTCAAGAGAAACTTCTATTTTACCCTGACGCAACCGATCCAATAAGTCTTCAGCTGCATGTGTCAACGAAACAATCGGTGTGAAACCCATTGTTCCTGAAGCCCCTTTCAAGCTATGTGCAGAGCGAAAAAGATCATTGATCAGACCAATGTTTTCTCCTTCTTTTTCTAATTGCAAAAGACCCGCTCCGAGCCGTTCAATCTGCTCTTGCGAATCTAATAGGTAAAAATCCAGGAATTCTCCTAACTCGATCCCTTGTTTATTATCCTCATCTCGGCCCATGTTTTCCCACCCCTATCTTTCGGATATTCCTCTAATTGCAACACTTTCGGATCACTTACAACACTAACATTCATAATCAGACCTATTCAATATTTCATGTGCATTCTGAGGCAAACATTTTCACTCTAGGCCTTTTAATTCGCCATGGTTTTTTTTATTCCTTCAAAAAATTCGGTTTTTGAACTCTCTTCTCTAAATAGTAGCATTAAGTTGCAAAATCGTATATAGTTTGTCGACAAAATCCCAAGGTAAATTTTGTATACATACAGAAAGCACCAATTTACACATATTTACTTGTTTAACAATAGCATCAATAAATAGTCCTACAAATAGTAATTTAGTCATAACTTAATAGGACCTTTGGGAAAATTTTTTGCAGTATAAGGGTTTTTAAGGAAATATTTAGTGGTAAATGCGTTATACTTCTTTCTTATACCGGGTATAAATTATAGAATTTTATCTTAATGAGATAAACATTTGACATATAGAGCAAATTATTTATCCTTTAAAAGATACAAGGGATTCGCTCTTTTTTAGGGTTTAATTTTCATTCATGAATAGAATTCTTCGACGACAAAAACAAGCAAGCAGGATGCATTATCACCTGCATCCTGCTTGCTTGTTTTAAATTATCAACTCATGTTTCCATAAAACATTGGGTCGTTTTTTTACACTAATTCATCAACCAATAATCCTGCCACTTGCGTAAAAGAACCTAAAATACCCAAAGCCCGTTCAGGAGAAATTTCATCCAATATATCTCCGCTTGGTTGATCTATTATCCTAACCATAAATTGATCAGATTCATCATGAATACTAAACTCTAAGCGCTTATTAATAATTCCCATTAATCGATTAAGCTTGTCAGTTGCTTTTTCGACTTCTTCACGCGGAATCTCTTCACGGGCTGAGGGAATTTCCCCCTTGCGATCAATGACCTTACGAGAGGTCTCTAGTGAACGGTCCATCTTTTGTCCGGGAAAAGTATCCATGGGAATCATGGTGGACTGAGTATTTGGTTGAATGGGATTGATCATTATAAATCCCCCTTATACTGGCCATTATCGTTTCAAATTCATCTGGCTGACAGCTGTCGTACTCGCTGCACCATAGGCCTTTGAAACTTGATGTTGTCGCTTGCTGCTACCCATTCGAATCTGCATTGCCTCAATAATAGCTTGGCTGTCTTGCCGTATTTCGCGAAGCAAGTTACGTCCGGCCGGCGAGACTTTGAAGCCATCGTCAGGAGCCCGCTCAATGAGTCTCTGCAAGTGCTCCCGCTGGTTCATCAGGTTATAGAAGAGTTCCATATCCTGTTTGGTCAAAAATTTCAGCATCTCTTTGGTCAAAAAATGGTACTCCTGCCACAAAGCTTGAGCTGTCTTTTCCCCCATCACTTGGCAACCGCTCGAGCCACATGAGTTTGTTTCATGGCTTCAACCCAAGTATCTCTTAACTCCAAAAGAACTTCTTTAGCTTGTTGCAACAAGGTAACATCTTTCTTTATGTTACCTTGAATAAGGCAGTGTTCTGTGTATTCATAAAGTTGCTCCCAAGTTATCGATAGTTCATAGTTCATATCTAATGTACGTATAAATTCACGCACAATATTCTGAGCACGCATATTAGCGTTATGGGATTTTTGTACATCCCCTTGCTCCATAGCTAAAATGCTTTCTGTAAGAAATCTCAATGCTCCATTATAGAGTAATAAGGTTAATTGTTCGGGTGAGGATGTCATAACCTGCTGATTCTTATAGGCATTTGCCATTTGTGGATTCACCATAATAAACCCTCCTATATGATCTTCAGTGTTCTCCACTGCTACGAGGTAGACCCAAATGTTTGTAACCAAGTGCTCTGTGAATTTAACTTCTGTAAAGCGACTTCCATGGCATTATATTTTGTATAATAGGCGGCTTCCATAATATCAAACCTATCCTCCGCGCTAAGGAGTTGCTTTTCTGTTTCCTTAATTCTCTTAGCGTAATAGCTTTCGGTATCATATTGAGCATTAGCCGTTGTTCCTGCGATTTCATCTAATTGATCTTTGGTTTTCTCCAAGGTGTCATATAATCTCCCTACGATCCCCTGGCTTTGAGTATCAATAGTTCCGTCTGACTTCGTTGTCCCAGCAGCGCCAAACAGTTCATTCAGCACATCAGGATTGTTAGCCAGCGCAGCCTTTAACTTATCGGCATTCAGGTGCAGCTTGCCACCTTCGGCATAGTCTCCTGTGGTAATCCCAATTGAGGAACCACTATTATAAGTAATATTTTTGCCAGTAACCTTATCATAGCTCGCGGAAATTCCAGAAACCTGGTTAGAGAAGGCATTCCGCATGCTCCTAATCAGGCTTGTCAAGCTATCATCATTATGGAGCATCCCACTCTTGGCTTTAGCCTCCCAAGCAGTAATATCTGAATCCGTCATATCTGCCTTCTGAGCATCTGTAAGAGGAGTATAATCCTTATATCGAGTTTCATCCACCATACCATTGAGCTCATCTAAAATCTTGTTATAGGAGTCGACCAAGGATTGAATACTGGCCACCGCAGTGTCAACATCGAACGACACACTTACATTGGTTGCAGCTGCTGATCCCCAAACAGGATTGCCGCCAGCGTCCATACTAGCCCCTGTTGAGACGCCTGTCAGACTATACTTCACGCCAGCTATAGTAAATGTATTGCTGGCTTGAGAAAATTGCACCCCGTCGAGTTGAAACACAGCGTCTTTACCAGTTGCACTGGTAAATGTCGTGGTATCAGTACCATCTCCATTAGAGACTGTAGAAGTTGCGCCAATTTTCAACCCATCAATAAAATTTTTACCATCGTTAGTGCTACCGGTCGTGGAGATCTCAATCTTAGCAGAAGACCCCGTTGTACTCGTTGAAAGGAAAAAGCGATCCAGCGTGCTATCGTAATTGGCCTTCACGTTAAGACCAGACTTATTGATGGCACTGACCACATCATTAATACTATCGGTAGGGTTAACGGTTATAGTTTTAGTCGTTTTACCGTCTCCAATGTTAAGGGAAAAAGATCCAGTTATACCCATATGGGTAGCGAGAGATGTCTTACTGACTGTAGTGTCACTATTAATTCTATCACTGCTTGTTAGATTCACACCGCTGGCCAGCTGTGCAACCAACAAGGAATGATTGACATCCGCAGCATCAGCATTGGCTGTGGCAGTGGCAACCGACGTGTTATTGGAATAGACAGTATGGGGACTTAAAGTTGATTCGAGCTTATAATTAAAGATTGAATCTCGAAAACTGTTAATATCATCATAAACCTTATTGTAGGCAGACTTTTGCCAGTCAAGTACCGTTTTCTTCTGCATCAAAGCATCTGTTTTTGCTTGCTGTCCGGCCATTAAATTTTTAACGAGTTCGTCAATGTCCATACCCGAACCAGACAGGCCATAGGTTCCTCCGACCGAGCTAACTGACATATCTAAAACCTCCTACCTAAATGTTACAGCTATATTTTTTTATCCAATAATATCCCGACATAATCCCGGATCGCTGCTATAGTATCCAGAAATTCAGTGGGTGGAAACTCTTTTAATACTTTATTACTTTCTTGGTCAACCACTTGCACCATCAGTTGGTTAGTTCCCTCATGGATTTTAAAGTGGATATTAGTATCCATTGCTTTAACAAATTTGTTCATTGCTTCCGTCTTTTGGGTCAATTCTTGGAAGACTGTCGGCCTTTGGTTGCTCTCGCCGGTTATAGCAGTTACCGACATATCAGCAACGTCCCCCGTCTTGTTAGTTAAATCACTGTCAACCGCCTGCGTAAGGGTAGTTGTCTGAGCCACCTGGTTAGATATACCAAAGTCTATCGGATTCTTTACTGCAACAATATCCAAATCGTACACCTCTGCTTTGAATTATCTAATATAGATATCGGCAGAAGTGCGGCAAACCTTTAGGGTTAAAACACAAACTTGGGCTATTTTGTCAGTCATTCGCTTTATTTAACTTTTATAAGTATCTTTTATATTGCTTATATCAAAGATAGCCTGAGTTAATGGATATGAAGACCAATTAAAATTTTCCCAATTAATCAATTCACATAAAACAAACCCCGATCCTCAAAACCATGATAGCTTGCTTCTAAAGCAATTAAGGAATTAATTGGAGAACGCTCTGAGGTTGCTGGTTAGCTTGAGCCAGCATCGCTTGAGCGGCTTGAGCAAGGATGTTAGTCTTTTGAAAGCTCACCATTTCCTTAGCCATGTCGAGATCTCGAATGCGGGATTCACTTGACGTAAGGTTCTCCTCAGCATTGGTCAAGTTCGCTATAGTATGTTCCAACCTATTTTGAACCGCCCCGAAATAACTTCGGGCCCTAGATACAAGGTCTGTTGCGGCACCAAAAGCGCTGATTGCGGTATCCGCACCGCTTTGTGTAGCAATATTTGCGGTAGTTAGTCCTAGGGCCGATGTCCTAAGATCTTGGCTTCTAAAATTAACGCTTTGTCCAGTATTAGCTCCAACTTGGAAAATGATATCCGAGCCGGATGACCCCGCAGAGTTAGTGAAATTTAGAGTAAAATGAGTATTTACCGTGGCCACACCAGTGCCATTGGTGATGGTCTGGTCCAAAGTCAAATTGCTGCTACTGCCTATTGATCCGCCTGCTGTAATGGCTCCAGAACCAGCAGTGAAGTCAGTGCTAGTTGTCAGGTAGTTGTTTAGTACAGCGCCTCCAGTGTTAAACCAGTTAATAAAACCCGCTGTGTTGGAAAAATCGACAAATCCGCCAGCACCCGCCAATTCAGTACCTACAATGTCTTGAGTAGTATTCTGAAATGCTTGATCTAAAGAATCTCCTGCCTCCAACCGATCAATGAAAGCATTAATCCCTCCATCGGTTACCTTGTGCAGGGCATTAACTGCCTCAAAAGCAGAGCGATAATCCCCATCAAAAGGACCGACAAGACTGACGTTGTGATCTGTAACGCCAAACAAGTTGCCCCCTTGTATGGCCATGGCTAAGCCTTCCATAAATCATTGCTCATCGGCTGTATTAAATCCATCTGTACTAAACGCCATCTCGGAAAATTCAAACGAGTGAACCAGTTCACGCGCCAGCAGAGTATCTAGGATACCTTCTGGTAGTAGATTGCTGGATCCATCAAAGACCTGTGCTGTATTAACTCTCAGGGTTAGAGTAGCTCCACCATCAGCTGTACCCATGGAAGCAGCTGTCGTAGCAACTCTGTCATAGTAATACTCCACATTCATCTGACGGTTTCAGTCAGGATATGCAATCCCCAACTGAGAATTGATGGCCTGCATACCATCATTCAGCCAACCCGGTAGCTTAGACATCAGTTGATCCAACGCCGCCTGTGAAATTCCAGGGAACTGCGACATCCCGTTGCTGCTTTGGTTAAGCAGCTTTAATGTATTAAACTCAGTATTGATGGCAGTCGTATCACAATATTGGTTAATATTTACGCCATTTCATTTTGTAATTGCCTCTGTCCTGATCTGTGAGCGTTCCGTTAACTGCCTCACTGCCAGCTCCCGGCCTCTTTGTAGCATATTATGGATGGAGGGGCAGCTCCTCCTTCCGCTGTTTGAATCAGGGATATCCCATCCTGAGCGTTCCGAGCGGCTTGTCTTAAGCCGCGAATCTAACCACGCATCTTCCGAGATGGCAAGTCCAGCTACATCGTCAGCGGCTTGATTAATCCGAAGGCCTGATGAAAGGCGTTTTAAAGATTTCGCCGCTGTTGCCTCATTTATAGCTAGAACATGAAATGTGTTGAGCGCTGATGTATTATTGTTAATTCGCATGCTTTAGCCTCCTTGCTTGGAGTAGGACTCTTACATATATCTCATTGAATATCTAAACTGCATATTTCTATGTTCTGAATACATGGAATATCATCATGGGAATCTTCAAGAAGCATTTTTATCAGGGAGAAATTTATAAGCCCTGCTCCGATATCTTTATTTTATTTTTCATTCTTCTTAAGTACTTTCTTCACACTTAGAATTACATCTTTAATATCTTCATTTGTCATTTTAGGAAAAATAGGCAAACTTATGCACGCACTATAAAACTGCTCGCTGTTCGGACATATAACATCCCTATAGCCGTTTTTCCGATAAAAAGGATGTTTGTATACGGGTATATAATGAATATTTACTCCAATATTTTCCTGAATTAAATACTCAAAAAAATCTCTCTGACTACATTTAAGGTTTTTGAAGTTTAATCTGATTACATATAAATGCCAACTAGAATTACACCCTTCCTGCTGTAAAGGGGTTATTAAGTTAACTTCCTCCCCGAATACCAGAGTATACATACCGGCTATTTCGCGGCGCCTTTTTATAAACTTGTCCGCTTTATTAAGCTGACTAAGCCCTAAAGCGGCCTGAATATCACTCATCCTATAATTGTAGCCTAGTTCCAACTGTTCATAATACCAAGGACCTTGATATTCTTCTATCAAAAGTTCTCTATCCCTGGTAATGCCGTGACTTCTAAATAAAAGAAGTTTTTTATAAACTTCCTCGTCGCTAGTTGTAATCATGCCACCTTCACCTGTAGTAATATGCTTCACTGGATGAAAACTAAAGGTCGTCATATCCGATATGCCGCCAATCAGCTTGCCTTTATAGTCCGCTCCCACGGCATGTGCCGCATCTTCAATCACTATTAAATTATATTCCTTAGCTATTTTACCGATTTCCTCCATTTCACATGGCTGTCCGGCGAAGTGAACGGGGATAATAGCTTTCGTTTTAGACGTAATACTTTTTCGTATTTCATCGGGATCAATATTATATGTATCGGGATCAATATCAGCGAATACTGGTTGTCCGCCGCAATACAACACACTGTTGGCAGAAGCTGCAAAAGTGATGGGAGTTGTAATTACCTCATCACCCTGTTTTATTCCTGCCGCGAAACACGCAGCATGCAGTGCGGCGGTACCATTAGCTATTGCAACAGCGTATTTTGCCCCAACATATTTTGCAAAGGCTTTTTCGAATTCCAAAATCTTAGGCCCGGTAGTTAAGTAATCCGACTTCAGTACTTCTACCACAGCCTGAATGTCATCCTCATCGAGCCACTGCCTGCCGTATGGTAAAAATGTTTCTCTCACAGTCAGTCACCTTTTTCTTTAATTATCTTCAAGATTCTGGAGAATACTCCAGACAATTCTCTCAACACCTTTACCATCAACCAATCTTTGACCTTTAGCGCTCATTTCTCTGCGTCTTGGAAAATCGTCTATCATCTCTCGCAATTTATCAAGAACTAGGTCCTTGTTCAGTTGATTATACCACCCTAAATTCATTACATACCCTAATTCATCCATTTTACGAACAATACCTTCCTGATTATCCGCAAGTATGACAGACAGAGCAGGGGTGCCACAAGCGGCAAGTTCATATAAAGTGCTCCCACCTGCCGATATAGCTAAATCAGATCGCAACATGATCGCGGATATTTCAGATTGAATAATACTAGGAAGTTTATAAGACAAATCAGAATTTGCATAAAGAAAAACATTACCATAGTTCTTGCTTAAATTATCTAGATATCCACAGTCAATAAAGCTGCTCCCGACCAATACATTAAATCGTATATGCCTATATTCATCTTTTTTTAGCAAAATAACTAGAAGCTTATCGGTAAGCCTATAGGGATCAGCTCCACCTGTAGTTATCATAATTTCTTCGGGCTTTTCTTTGACATCCCGAGGCACTATATTAGCGAATTCGTCGCGAATCATATTATATTTCGGTCCTAATAACAATACTTGTCTTTGATCGTATTTTTGGTATCCCAAAAATTCGCCCGTAATATTACCATTAATTATTATATCTACAGGATAAGTAAATTTGTTGACATCATCAATATAAACCAGACTACCTACATACTCTTTAAGAGCTAAAAAATACTCATTGCTGACATTATAAGTATCAAGGACTAACACATCTATCTGATATGTCAGTAACAACGAAGTTATTTCAAGAGCCTCACTAACTAGCTGTGTAGAATTACCATAAAAAAAGCCTTCTATCTCTTGTTCCACAGAAGACAAACGGACAACATCAAAATTCTCTTGTCCGGCTTTTTCGATGCCTTCTTTTAGTTTGCTTAAAAAATAGACTTTATGTCCGTTTTGCCTAAAGGCATGGGCCAAAGACAAACAACGCACAATATGCCCTAAGCCTACATTTTTCCCTCCATCGACTCTAAATGCGATATTTAGCATTTTAGTCTACCTTTCTTATCAATTCAAAGGCCTCGGCATAATTTCTACCTACAACAGTACCCCATTTTGCTGCAATAACTTCCAGTGCCTTTAATGATCTTGGATGAGGGTATTCACCTAGTTCAGTTTGATAACATTCCATAGCATCTAGCTTTGCCTGCAATGTGTCTTCAATATTAACAAACACATTAGGTTTAAAAGTGTTATCACCATATTGAAAATTCCACTCTGTAGACGAAAGGGTTTCAAAACAATAAATTTCTTTTACACAATATTCTCTTACTGGCCTACAAGCAGTAATAACTGCCTCAAACGTCTTGCGGTGGTCGATATTTAAGTCACCATAGTGATGAGTATAAATTATGTCAGGCTTGATCAGTTGCACATATTTGTCAACTTCTTTGATGATATCTAATAAACCTACTGAATCAAATCTGTTATCGGGGAAGTCTGAGAAATAGACTCTCTCAAAGCCTATAATTTTTGCTGCCTGTAAAGTTTGGTTTTGCAAAGAATCTATAAGACCTTTGGGAGTATCCTCTCTATGGGGTGTCCTGGATGTCATACCCTCTCCCAAAATAGAACAATATGCCTTATAGCCGCTATTAATATACTTTTTAACAGTGCCAGCCAAACCCAGAATTTCATCATCTGGATGGGCGGCAATTACCAATATCTTATTCATCTTTACTCCCATCGATAAATTTAGTATCCACAATTATTTTGCCATTTTTCATACTTGCTCTTGAAAATTCAAGCTTATATTTACCAAATTTAATAAAAGCATTAGGATAACCCTCAGCATCCAGCATTCTAATATAATCGTATATTTCTTTTAACTCCATACTAGGATGTATCTCACCATCTTCTGGTTTTCTCCGTATAAACCTTTCAATCCTCCCACTTTGGGGCTTAGCTAAAGGCTGTTCACAAATAATATAGGGTATCATACGATCAAAAATAATTTCTGATGCCCTAATATAAATCTCTTCCGCATTCCCATATAAATCCAGATTTTCCTTCAAATATACATTCCCAGTATCAATACCTTCATCTACTTTAATAGCTGAAATCTTCGTGCTTTTTATTCCACGAATTATTAAGTTCTGTAACGGGCTACCCCCTCTACCAAAGGGTAAATCAGTCATATGAAAAACTATACAGTTAAAATTATCATATATTTCTTTAGGTATTACCCCTGACCAATGGGGAAAAAAGACATATTGAGGTTGCATCTTTTTTAAAACCTTATAAGTTAATTCATCTTCTTGATTAATAATCTCGACTCGATGCATTCCTCTATAATTCTTTTTAATTTTTTTTGCATTTTGAATATTCCAGGGCTTAATCGTCGCTATCAAAATATTCATATTACATAATCATGCTCCACTCTAGAGGTGTACCACACTCGATATCTTCTGACGCTACTTTATTTATTACATCTTCATAAAATCGGGGTGATAATCCATAAGCCGGACGTATTACACGAACGTTTTTCTCAGTAAAAGTCTCACCCTTTTTTATATCTTTCACTGCAAAAATAGAACGTCGAAAAACTCGGTTAGTTTTTTCCCTTTCTGATAAGTCATAACTAACTCTTCCCATAGCTCGTTCGGCAGTTCTTATATCCTCAACCATTTGCTTGAATTCATCAGGTTCCATCGAAAATGACGCATCAGGATTTTCAATTTTTCGACTTAAACAAAAGTGCTTCTCAATGACATTAGCACCCATAGCAACGGCCGTAACGGCCCCTATTGACCCCATAGAATGATCCGATAAACCTACAGAAATGCCAAATATGTCCTTTAAATTCTGAATAGTTCTAAGATTCATGTCTCCTGGTACCGCCGGATAAGCGCTGGAGCACTTTAGAATACACAGCTTTTCGTTACCTTGCGAACGAACAGTTGCTACCGCTTCCTCAATTTCTTCCAAAGTGCTCATGCCAGTAGACATGATTATTGGTTTACCTTTCAATGAAATATATTTTATCAGTGGTATATCAGTCAGCTCGAAAGATGCGATTTTATAAGCATTTACTTCTAAACTTTCTAAAAAGTCAACAGCTGTTTTGTCGAACGGTGTAGACAAAAAGTCAAGTTTTAATTTTTCCGTTTCTTCCTTGAGTCTCCCCTGCCATTCCCAAGGCGTATAAGCTTTTTGATATAAATGGTAAAGGTTCTCCCCTTTCCATGTACCTTGCTTAATCTGAAAATACTTCTTATCTGAATTAATAGTCATAGTATCAGGAGTATATGTCTGCAACTTAATACAATCAGCACCACTTTCTTTTGCTGCATGTATGATCTCTATTGCTCTTTGCATATCACCTGCATGATTAGCTGACATTTCTGCAATAAGATAGCATGGATACCCATCTCCAACTTGTCGTCTTCCTATTGTTAAGAGTTTATTCATTCAAATATCCTCCCAATTTCTTGTAAAAGAGAATACATTCATTTTTATTTTCCGTAATATATCCAGACCTGTTAAACGTTCTTTGGGATGAAATATTACTAAATTTTACTTTACCCACTATTTGTTTGACTTGTTTTAAAGAATAACGAACCTCGTTCTCCAATGCTTCTAATAATAATACCCCATATCCTTTTCCCCTATAGTGGCTATCAACACTATAGTCGATTACTGCTTTGTCATCTTCCAAATCAATTCGTATTTGCCCAATCGGATTATCATCATCATATCCTATAAAAATTCTACAATTTGGAGATTCTACGCTATGAAAAAACCATTCAGTATGCTCGCCGTATGCTATAGTATTAGAATTAAATGCACTTTTCCTTACCAATTTTTCATTTACCCACTCAAAAAGCAGATCAACATCTTCAACTGTTGCTTCTTTGAGATAAATAGTCATATCACGTTTCCCTATCTAATACTTATTTTCTTTTGTTCAATTAGGGCATCTATTTTAGTCAATTCAGGATGTCGTATAAAGAGTCTTGCAAGTAAAAATCTACAACTCCACTCGGTTTTTATCAAATTGCTGGACCTAATCATAAGCACTTTAAGCCTTCCATTCAGAATGAAAACACAAGGTAAGCTATCGATTTTCTTGAGTTTAGACCTCGATGATGTTTTGGTTGAGTAATAGTGCTTTTCACTTACCATATTATCTTCCGAAGTTCTTCTATGGCAAGGAAATGCGAATTGTTGCCTGAGCTATATTCAAAACCTCTTGGCACAGGTCTTCCCTCTTCGCCTAACATATTCTTTGCATAGTTGACAGGGGCGAAAAAGCTAATGCTCGGTTTAATCACATAATGGTCATTAAACTCAAGTGTTAAATGGCTATCATCAGCCGGACACATGGTTTCATGTAATTTCTCACCAGGTCGGATGCCAATAATAATAGGTTCGGATTCAGGAGCAATAGCCTTTGCTAAATCCACAATCCGGCTAGAAGGGATCTTAGGCACAAAAACTTCGCCGCCTTGCATACGCTGAAATGCCTTTAGGACAAAATCCACTCCGTGTGGCAAAGTAATCCAAAAACGAGTCATGTCTGCGTCTGTAACAGGCAACTGTTTTACACCTTCATCAATAAGCTTTTTAAAGAAAGGCACAACTGATCCCCTAGATCCAACAACATTTCCGTAACGCACCACAGAAAAGCGGGTCCGTTGTCCACCTGCAATGTTGTTAGCTGCAGTAAAAAGTTTATCAGAAACCAACTTAGTTGCCCCATATAGGTTTATAGGATTGGCTGCTTTGTCTGTGGAAAGAGCTATTACTTTCTCAACATTATTATCCAAAGCAGCTTTAATGACATTCTCAGCTCCGCTAATATTTGTCTTAATGCACTCCATAGGGTTATACTCTGCTGCAGGAACCTGTTTTAGTGCCGCAGCATGAATAACAATATCAACACCCCGCATTGCCATGTTAAGCCGTTCTCCATCGCGTACATCACCTATAAAATATCGCATCATGTTTTGATTGTACTGCTGAGACATTTCAAACTGTTTCAGTTCGTCTCGGGAATAAACAATAATTTTGTTGGGAAGATACTTATTCAATAAAATTCGGATGCACTCCTTGCCGAACGAACCTGTTCCACCCGTTATTAAGATTGATTTGTGATTGAACATTTTTACTTCAACTCCACTTATTCAAATCCAAACTAGTATGCTATTCCTGCTAAATAAGTATTCGGAACCAATTGATTGCTAGATTTGCCTCTTCTAGATTCGACTTAATTAAACGAGTAACATAGGACATATCCTATGTTACTTATTTTCGAGATATTTAATATCTTAAAAAGTGGTAGAATTTAAGCAGTGCTTTCCCAAGGAAAGTTCTCTCGTATGACTTGAATAATTAGCCATATTGTATTTTCAAGCATCTCGCAAAGCTCAATCTGAACTCGTAAATTTTCCTTTAAGTCCTCTAAAGAATCTGTATTTTCTATCGCATGAAACTTCTGCATAAGAATAGCTAATGGTCCTTGCATATTATGATATAGTAGTTGATCCGTAAATATAGTGTTATAATACAAATCAGTTTTTTTCATTGAGTCATATATTTTTTGAACTTTTTTCTCTGGCATAGAATGTTTCCATACTCGATTGTACCTTTTTAAAACATCTAAATGTTTAGCGACCTTTACCTGAAGCTCTTCTATATTGTTAATATAATCTTTGATTTTACTTTCCACTTCATCCCATTCTATGGAATGAAGCGGAACATTCTGCATCCTTTCAAAAACATTACATTCATTAATGCAGTACTTTTTAACAGCAACGTCTAAATCTAGTTGAGTTGTTTCTTCGATTCTAGCACCGCCCTCTGTTGCATTAATTATTAAAGTTCTATTCATTTTAAACATGCTTTCAAAGATTGCTTTGAATTCCAACCAAATATTTGAAGTCTTTACATTTCCTTCATAATAGCCTTGGACAAATAATTTTTCATCCTTTTCTATTATCGGTTTCTTCTCATAAATTGTACCTGTAGCATGGGTTCCTTTTTCTCCATATGCAAGATCCTGCCCAACCATAATAATAGGCGAAGCCCCAACATGAAAAGCAAAACCTGCTGCAAGATGAGCGCATGAGGCACCCATTCCCATAAAGTGATCTGAGGATAATCCTAATTTTTCGCTTAACCAAAAATATTCACGAACACTAGAGCGCATTGGAAGAACTGCCCTGTGTTTGAACATCTCAACAATTCTGGGATCCGTAACCAAGGATGATATTAGATACAAATTTGAAGGATATTCCTGCTTTTCATAGAAATATTCCCATACAATTTCTCCACGCTCTACTGTGCAAATAAAGTCAGGGCTGATCCCATTTTCTAACAGTTTTTTAGCGATAGTATCTACCGCAATAATAATTCCTTTACCTTGAGCCTCTTTAAGATGTCTCATGTTTTTGTCCAGAGATGGACCTGCTGACACGACAAAAGCAGGAACTTCGCTAAATGCACCTTTAAGTTTTGCCACATCCGCATTTTCAGACATCCATTTAATATTCTTTAGATTATTAACAAGTCCAATAAGAGAATCATGAATAGAGTTGCCAATATTAAAATATTTATGTTTAATAGCCACTGTTATTTTAATTAAATAGTCCTTTACAGAAGCGCTATCATACTTTCGATAATAAGAGTTAAAATAAAATGTAATGTTTCTCAACAGATAGAATAACTGACTAGAAAAAAGAAATTTAAAAAGTTCTGATAGCCCTTCCGGCCTCTCAGTTACAAGAATATAATTTGTGTTATTAAGCATCTTGAAATTCTCGTGAGAAAGTGCATGTTGTAAAAAGTATGGGTTTGGTTCGATAATCACAAAAAGTGATTCTTTATGGGCTAGACTAGCAACTTTTCTTATTTCTTTTAAAGATCCTATTCCAAAGAAGAATATAAGCTGTTTCAAATAAGGGTTTGGTAATCTAGTTTCATCTATCATAGGCTCAAGGATAAAGGGTTTATCGTCATTACCACAAAAAATTTTCACTCCGTCCGCATCCGTTCCTACATAATCGAAAGGGACTTCTCCTGGCACCATATCAGCAATGAAGTCCTGAATTCCTCGTTGGCTAATGACCATAATATTTTCTTCAAAAAGATCCACTATATTCCTTCAACTCCTTGATGTTTGTGGTATAGAGATTTGCAAAACGCTCTCTTTAGGAGAGCATTTTGCAAAATTAAGTAATATCCCTTTTATTGAAGGAGTTGTAGAACCCCTTGAGGTTGTTGGTTAGCTTGTGCAAGCATTGCTGTAGCCGCTTGGGAAAGAATATTATTCTTTTGGTAATTCATCATTTCTTTAGCCATGTCTACATCACGGATACGGGATTCAGCAGCCGTCAAGTTTTCACTGGAAGTTCCAAGATTGTTAATGGTATGTTCCAAACGGTTTTGAACGGCACCCATTTTAGATCTCTCTCCAGATACGAGCTCGATAGCATTGTTAATGCTAGTAACAGCAGCAGTTGCATCCTGAGAAGTTGACATATCTAATGCATCACCATTAGTATCACGCACGCCGATAGCTGTGGCCTTCATATCATTAACACCAACAAGAATGTTTTGTCCGCTATTTGCACCTATTTGCATAGAAAGGGATGTAGTAGCATCAGTAACTTCCTTCTCGTATTTACGCAGGCTTATTGTGACACTCTCTCCAACTTTTAACTCTCCTAGTTTAGATACATCCAAGTCAGCAGTTCCCACTTGTAAGGCAGAAAGTGCAGTACCAGTCAAGGAGGCGGCTGCGACGCCGAGATCATTAGGATCACCATAACTAAAGTCATCTGAACTCAACACAGAATCAACTCTTGTACGGGTAATAATGATCGTACCAGTAGCAGTAATAGCACTAGTAGCCATAGTACCAGCAACGGCGGAAACAGCGGAAACTGTTGTACCAACAGCGGAAACGGCAGAAACAGCGCCAGTAGAAGGCAAACCTACAGTGACCTTAGTTTGAGTATTTAGTTGAACTGTAACTGAACCTTTAATCTCATCACGAAGTCCTTGTTTGCTTCCATCAAGAAGCTTTTGAGTATTAAACTCAGTGGTATTAGCGATACGATCGATTTCATCAGTTAGCGCATTAACCTCTTTTTGGATTTCATCACGATCAGTAGTAGTATTAGTGTCATTGGAAGCTTGAACTGCCAACTCACGCATACGTTGGAGAATGCTGTGAGTTTCATTGAGCGCACCCTCAGCAGTTTGAATGAGTGAAATGGAGTCTTGGGCATTACGATTAGCTTGATCCAAACCACGAATTTGGCCACGCATTTTTTCAGAGATTGCTAAACCTGCTGCATCGTCACCAGCACGGTTGATGCGAAGACCTGAAGACAATTTCTCTAAGGACTTAGAGGTTGCAGTGTTGTTGGCGCTCAATTGACGATAAGTATTGAGGGAAGCCATGTTGTGATTAATAATCATTATATATTCCTCCTTGATATTGATGCCAGGCATCCATGCCCGTGCATTTTACTATAGCTGGTAGTAGGACACCTTGCCCTCCGGCCGGTTGAGCTTAAGAAATTCCTACACACAAGCTTACTTTATCTATCGTAGGTTTTCGAGATATATTTTAGGACTAATAATGACTGTTTATGACAGCTTTAGGCCTCTGTAGTCGTTTGTTCTTCGAATTCCTCTGGTTTACATCTACCTGTTATAGAAATCACTTTACTGAAAAGAGCCCCATGGTGATAAAGACCTAAAATATTCTCAAAAGGGTCTGGTGCTAAGGTACTTGTTTATGTTTTTTTCACATCCCCTCTTTTGCTTCTATAAACAACAAAACAAAGCGTCCTCACTCCACTTTGATGTGAAAGGGGACACTTTTTGTTTGTTATAACCATTTGGAATTTTGGGAACTGAGTTTTCACACATCCTCTTTTAATGCTTTCTATAATATATTCTACTTCGTAATAATTATTTAGGATGAACGGCTTGTTTGTGTTATGCAATGGGTTAAAAAACCATCACTCGATTGTTTTTTCATAAATAATCTACCAAGCCGTCCATCCACCGTCTACCAACAAATTCGAACCCGTAACATATGAGGATGCGTCCGATGCCAAAAATAGCAACGGCCCCTTCAATTCATCAGCATACCCTATTCTGTTCATCGGGTTCTTCCTACACAGTTCTTTATAAAACTCGGGTATCTTTTCCGCTATATCAGGCGATGGAAACGGTCCAGGACTTAATGAGTTGACACGTATCCCTTTTGATGCTAAATGACAGGCCGCATAACGAGTTAATTGAATTAATCCCGCCTTAGCGGCTCCGTAGTATGGCGGATTATTGGCACCACTTTCACCATAAATAACTGGGTCAGGGCTGACAACACCATACATTGAAGCAATATTAATTACTGAAGCACCTCCGATATTTTCAGAAGCCGCTTTCTCCAACAAAGGTTTAGCCAGCTGCAAAATTCGAAAGGATGCCGTTACAGTAATACCATAAGCTCGACTAAAATCTTCATAAGTAGCTGTATCTAACGTCCCCGCGTTACCTGAATATGCATTATTTACAATAATGTCTAGTCTATCGTATTCCTTACCAAGTCTAAAGAACAGCTCCTCGATATCTGCTTCCTGCTCAATATCATTGATCGCCATGGAAACACTTAAGCCTTTGGATCGTAACTCTTCATAGAATAACTTAATCTTTTCTTCAGTATGACCATTTAAAATCACATGTGCTCCGGCCTCACATAAAGCCATTGCCATGCTCCGACCCAGGTGCCCTGAGGCACCTGTAATGAGAGCTATGCGTCCATCAAGTCTAAATAAGTCAATTCCGAGCGGAAATTTTGGTGTGCTGGTTTTCACCATTACATACTCCTCCCTTGCTACCATTTTGAAGGATCAAGAAGCTCGACAGGAGCTCTCGTTAGTTCCTTCTCTACCTTCGAACATTCATCCACTGTTAAAGGCGGATTCTGAAACAATATAATGTTTTCTTTAAGTTGAGCCAACGTTTCTGCTCCAACAACAAGACTATCAATCCAAGTTTGAGCCCTTACATACGCAAAACATAAATCTTTTCTATTGTAACGATTTAGATCATCGACAAGAATATCCATTTTTCGATCTAGCTCTCGAGCCAATTCTTTGGGGGTATTAGGCAATATAGCATCAACTGACTTATTGGCTAAGAGACCTTGAAGAAGCGTGCTTCTAGCATGTACAACAACATCATGTCTACGCAAGATCGCCTTATCAACTTCTTTTTCCTTCCAACGCCAATCTAAGACATTAAAAGGTAATTGAATATGACCTACTTCCGCATCAGCAAGGGCCTGAAGAGCTTCTTCCGGTGTCTGCACCGACACTCCTAACTTGTTAATTACTCCATCTCGCTTTAGGTCTACCAACCTCTTCCAGATTTCACCACCATGAATATACCGTTCCTCCCAACGATGCAAGAGAATGGTATCTATAGATCTAAAGCGTAACTCTCTACAAGAACGAAACACACTTGCATCGACGACCTTATGTATGCACTGGGCAGAATTAAATTGATGCGACTCTTGAAGTGGGTCGAGCTTAGTTATTACATTTACTCGTTCAGCATAACCACTTATTAAAGCCTTTCCAAGTCTGCTTTCTGCCTCGCCATAGGCTCTAGCACAATCGAGATGCGTAAGGCCTTGGTCAATGGCATATCTTATTATATCAACTGCCTCCTCTACAGAAGGCAAACCCGTGTTGTTTGCTATCCCATAATCAAGACCTAATTGAGCAGTCCCTAAAGTTAGTTCACCATGCAAACGATTATTTTTTAACCTGTATGGAATTTTGAAATCATCTTTCCCTTGGACACTTGCCAATAGATGGCAAAGGTCAATCCATTCTTCTGCAACTGGATTCTTAACCGAAGCAAATACTTTGTATACTATCATGTAATCTTGGAAACTATCCATGGTACAGCGTTTCTGGGCTAAACCCACAATAGTATCAGAGTATTTATACATATTCACTCCATAAGTTCGCTTAATCCATGGGGTAACATGCTCTCGTTCAAAAGAAGTTGTTTCTGCGTTATTCGCTTGGCGCAATGCCTCCACATAAAAAACCTCGGCACTAAGACCGTATGGCAAACCATCAATTGGTGATTGAGTTCCTATATAGCTTAATTTCTTGTCGAGAAACTGTTTGATCATTCCTTCAATGAATCCACCGTCGGGAAAAAGATTATCCGCTGTTAAACGAACGACTATGTCATCAGTCTTTAAATCCTGTGTAGCCTGGCAAAATCTTTCCAACACATTGTTCAAAGAACCTCGAATATAATTAATCCCAGCCTCACTTAATACCCCAACTGTTAAATCATCTGAAGACTCTGTTGAGGTTGCCACTATTACATCCAGCCCAGTGTTAGCTGCGCGTAACGCGCAAAGCACCACTGATGGCATCCCGGCCACAGGAAGAAGTCCTTTGGCTGGAAGACGCGTTGATGAAAGCCTGCTTTGAATAACCACACGAACTTTCTTCACAATTCAACTCATACCTTTCTGCTTATCTTATTTTGTTGAACCATTTACTATAGAGTTTTTCAAAAAAGATAATTGTTTCAAAAATCCTCTGGATCCTCACTTTTTCTTCTACTGGGATAATCCTGTTTCTTTGCTATCGCACTAACCAATAAAATTGCGATACTGTGGACCTTGCCTAATATATGCAAATGTCTAAAATGTCCTTTTATGGGCCTCAATATAATAAACTCGCATTCTTGCTCGTTTTTATCATTGATATAGTGATTGTTACGCCACCATATGATGCTGCATATTAATGCTTTCTGAATTAAAACGAAGTAAGCTGCACAGCGCACCTTACTTCATGTTAATTTGCAATACCTTCAACATATCCAACTCCGATATATCATTGGGAACGGCAGCCTGTTTATTTTCTGCCGCGATGGCATCGAAAATCTCACCGCGATAAATCTTGATCTCTTTTGGTGCCTCAATGGTCATACGGATGTTATCCCCTTTGACACCGACTACCGTCACCACGATGTTGTCACCAATGACGATTCGCTCGCCAACTTTTCGGGTAAGTGCCAACATATTATTTTCCCCCTTTGCCGGCGTCTTTCGGCAAGCCGTCAGGAAATAATTTATACCGGATTGAATACTCCGGTTTGTCTAAGATAACCTGCCTGCCAGTACAATTAAGGATATTCATCACTAAAGGCGCTAATAAGTTCACCGTCATATCCGCCAGTTTTTCCTTCACCGTAGCAATCAAAAACACCTTAGGCGGATTTTCATTAGAGAGACCTAGCTCTTCAGCCACGTCATCCTCTAGAACAAATTCATAGTCCTTTACAAAGGCAAAAGGATCAGCCAATAAAAATGTCAAATTAGCTTCCGTTGTAGACTGGAGATAAGAAAAGGGGCTTTCTTCACCGAGTGGTATATAGGCGAACTCCTTTTCGTTCGGAAAACCGGGGATTCCATGGAGGAATTTGAACAGCTGCTCTTCTGCCACCTCCAGCTCTCCGAATCTTGTTGACTGTATTTCCATAGTATTTCCTCCTTAGGGGAGTTTATCCAATTTTCAAAGGCCCCTGCTTCGAAAAGTGGGGGCACATCAGATTCTGGGGTAGAAAGACACGCCCTCGCAGAAATCTAAATGGTCAGCTTTAGCTAAACGAGTTCATCGGGTAACCTATCCAACATCTATTCAAACCTTAACATCTACAGTTGATATCTCAATACTTGGATATTGAGTGACCTGAATATCAACGTTCCCACGTCGGTAATCCTGTTTGACTGTGCCATGGTTTAGGTTTAAATCCACTTTTCCTTCAGTGGTATTGAACTGAACCGGACTAGCTTGATAACTAATGTCAGGCGAAGCGATATATGCGTAAGTAATATCGGGAACTACGGAAACTGTGGAGTTGGCCGCTATGTCAGCGATCGCATTTGACTTGCTCTGAATCCGAGCTAACTGGTTCCCTTCTTGGACAATCCGGCCGATAGTACTCATCACAGTTTGCTTACCTTTAGCAGCAATATCCCGAGCAAAATCGGTATTGTTCTTGATCCCAATTGAGTAACGACAGGGATACTGGTCAATCGTCAGTCTTCCTTGGGGTTGACTGATGTCCACCGTTGCCGCAGTAGTCTCTAGTTGCACCTTAGGTAAAGTAGTGTGTAGATTCATCTGGGCGTTATTGATGTTATAATTCAGACGAATGGGCTGAGTAGAAATGTTGATTCGGAGCATGGAAGCGACTCCTTCCGCTATATACTATTACTTATAGGAAATCCGCCAAAGACATCGGCAGTATACTAGCACCGATTTGAAGCGCTGTTTTGTATACATTTTCAGCGTTTTTATAATCAACAATAGCTTTAGCTACATCCACAGAATCATTGGTTGCCTGATCCCCTTCGATGATAGTATTGCTGCTATCCAGCATATTTTTAGCCATCTCGTAAATTGACATTCGAGCTCCCAACGATGAATGAGACAGCAGCATTTGGTCGCGATCATCCTCTATCAACGCTAAACCAGTGTCAGAAAGCCATTCCTGATCTGCCACAGTTCCAGACTTTAGATGATTTTTAACCTCAATCAGGTCATTTAGGATTTTTAGATCCGGGCCAAAAACATCCGCGCCAGTGAGATTTATGCTATCCTGTCTGGGAGTAGCCTCCCCCGGGTGAGTTGGCATGGAAATCTTTTCATTATCTCCATTATAGGTGATAATGTCACCAGAACGGGTAAATGGAGCAGTTTTATCACTCTGTCCAGCAAAGATATATCGCCCCCCTATTTGGGAGTTACCAATACTAATCATCTGGTTGATGAGATTATCGACAGTTTCTCCAATTGTCTGGATGGCAGAGGTGGGATTAGTACCATTACTGGCCTGGATTACCTGTTCCTTGATACTAATCATAATTTCACTCAAGTCCTGCATATTATCGTCGGTGGTTTCCATCCAACTTAGAGCATCTTTGGCATTCTGAGTATACTGATTATTTAACTCCAGACTTGTACTAAAACGTAAACTCCGCCCCACTTTAATCGGATCATCCGAAGGTGCATGAAGAGCCTTGCCATCCGCTAATTGCGTTTGGATCTTACTTGACTTCTCTAAGGATTTGTTAAGGCTGCTCAAAAAGTTGTAATTCATCATACTATTAGTGATTCTCAAACTAAATCTCCTCCTATCGGCCTACCATGCCAGTACCATTGATCAATTTGTCCAACATTTCATCCATGGCCGTTAATACTCTAGCGGATGCATTATAGCCTTTTTGAAATCTAATCATATCAGTCATCTCTTCATCCATATTTACCCCAGAGGTAGATGCTCTGAGATTAGTAAGCTGGTCAACTACAGTCTTCTGATTGGTATTCAGACGTTGGGCGTCTTGGGATTGTATACCCAAAGTACTTATCATTGCTGAATAAAACGAATCCAAAGAAACGTTACCAAGCGTAGATGAAAGTTTAGTTTTCAAGCAATTTCCCAACAAAATCGCATTGTCACCACTTGCATTGTTATCACCAGTCGACAAGGTGAAATCATAGGTATCAGTGGCAGCAGGAGCTGGAGTGGGAGTAGTATCGACTGCAATATTAATACTCATACCCAGGACAGTAAAGGAACCCGAAGGAGCAGAAGTATAGGTAGTACCATCATCAATAGAATATTCGACATTACCTGACGAATCAACCCGGACCTTTACGTTCTGCGGTGTAGCCCCACCAGTATAAGTACCAGTAGCGGAAACCGTTGCTTTACCAGTATTTCCTTCATCAGCTGTAACCGCACTAACCAGCGAAAACGTGGTTTTAGCAGCTATTATCGCCAGTCCGCTGGTCGAATCAGTTATATCCGTGTTTACCTGTAAAGCATTAATCCAACCGCCCGTTGGTGTTACCAGTGTATAATCTGTATTCCCGGCAGCATTCCCATCACCGAAAAAGTTACGCCCATTAGTATTATCAGTACCATAACCACTCCGGTGCACCGCATTAAAATCTTGCAATAGAAATTGGCTAACCTTTTCAAGGTTGTTCATATACCCTTTAATACCCTTTGTAGAGGAATCTCGGGAATCAAGCAGCCCCTTTAATTCACCTTTACCATCAGCAAAATTCACCACGTCCCCACTATTGACGAACACAACGTTTGTCACGTCATAACTAAGATTGTCAGGAGGTGTATTTTTGGCAGTTGTCTCAGTACTCAACTTATTGCAGTAGCCTTTGGCATCTACAAGAGTCAAGCCACTGGTCTGAATTGTATATCTTCCAGTACTATCTTCCTTAACGGAAATATCCACGAGGGTTGATAATTCATCGACAAGTAAATCCCTGCTGTCACGCAAATCATTAGCATTGTTGGTGCCACTAAACTCTGTAAAGTAGATCTGCTCGTTAAGTTTATTAATACTGTCCGTAATTTGATTAATTTTATCAACACTGGCAACAACTTCAGCGTTAATATTCGCCGCTGTATCTCTTAGCTGCTCGGCAGCATGTTTTACTGCATTAACAAGCGCTACACCCTGTTGAGCTACCGCAGTACGCGCTCCAGAATCAGAAGCATCAGTCGAGAGTGTTTGCCAAGACGTCCAGAACCGATTAAGCACGGTCTGAATACCGGTTTCAGAAGGCTCAGTGAATACCCCTTCCATTTTAGTCAAGGCATCGCTGCTTGTTTGACTGTAGCTAAGGGAGGATGATTCTTTCCACAATTGTTCATCTGTAAACCTGTCCCTCGCCCTGGTAATGGAGGCCACAGTGACTCCGCTTCCTGAATAGTTTTTATTCCGACCATAAACCTCACCCGATGGAGACGCGGTTACTAAGTTGACTCTTTGCCGGGAGTATCCGTCCGTACCTGCATTTGCAATATTATGGCCTACCGTTTCAAGCGAAGCTTGATTAGCATATAAACTTCGGGACAATATATTTAAACCGCCAAACGTGGAACTCATGTCTTAAATCCTCCAATCCATAAGATGCCGTTTCTTGTTTTCTTCCTTTTCTCTCTGTCCGGGGTATGTATAGGTATTACTCGTTTGGTGCGTCAATAGCCCTACTGTATAATCGACAATTTTCATGGCCTGTTGGAGAAGCTGAGAGTTGGTCTCATGAACTTCTTTTAATCGTAGGACAACTTGGTCCAGACTAAGTCGTACTCCCTCTAAAGCGGGGAAATGTTCAGCTAATTCAGCCAAAGTTAGGTCTTCAGGAGGTTTCCCCAGTTCACATCCGATTTGTTCTGCCCACATAAGCCGCTCTCTTTCCAAGCGATTAACCTGGATTATGAACATTTCTTCCTGAGCTGTTATTAATTCAATCTCTTGAATTTCATTTTTAACCAGAGCTTTTTGTTTCTTCTCTTCTAGGGTCAGAAGTTTATTATATAATTCAGCTTGTTCGCTTAAGTTGACATTTAAGTTTTGAAGTGCTTCAGACACAGAAATCTCCCCCTCTAAAAGTAAGCTGGTCTAGTAGAATGAAAGAAGCAAGGTCGGAAGCAACTTGCATTCCCAAACTATTCTTTCGGATATATCTCTAATAACTTATCAGCTATTCTTTGTCCATCTATTTTAAATTCTCCACGTTCGATCTGTTCAGTAAGCGCTCTTACGCGTTCCTCGCGGACAGAGGGAATTTCTTTGGCTTTCTGAAGCAAGGCCTGATACACTTGCGCCTTATCTGATACCGCTATTTTATCTCCCACAGAAACTGCCGTTTTATTCTCAGCATGTTTCAAACGACTGACCCCTTGAATACTGCCAACTGGAGACATTGATGTCCCGTTTATTTTCATATCATTCACTCCAAAATACATAGTCTTATTTTCTATATCGTAGATAACCTGTCAAAACTAAAGAGAAATTTTTTGTACTCTATGGTATATTTTCACAGGAAAGCAAGAATTATAGCTGATACTCTGCTTTTCTTGTATAATAAATGTGAAAAACTAATATGCAAAGTTGAGGCACCCCATGGATCGCTTGAGATGCATGTAAGCAAGAAAGGTCCAATAAATGCGAAGTAAGTGTCCCCATAACCACATATGGTGAGAAGTGGCCTTCCAGAAAGATAGATATCCGCTAGAAAATAAAGGGACTAAAGTTCATGATGAATTTTGACGATAGAATATATGGAGATAAGAAAATAAAAATCTTAATCTTATTATATTTTACATATCCGCTTCTTTAAAAAACACTTATATAAAAAAGCAAGGGAGGTACGTCACAATCCCTTATTTAAACCAACTTTACTTTAAAGCATAAGGGATGCGGCAAAAGCAACATGGATTTATCGACTATTATTGGTATTATCGTTGGATTCGGTTTCCTTATCGTCGGTTATATTTTAGAAGGGGGAACCGTCAGTTCCCTGGGGGGATTGTCTGCTGCAATAATCGTTTTTGGGGGGACCGCTGGAGCGGTTTTAGTCAGTTTTCCACTCTCAGACCTTAAAAACCTTCCTAAATGGATTAAACTTGCATTTATCTCCCAATCATTCGGCACCGCCGAAGCTTACGAAACACTCATAAGATTTGCTGAAAAGGCACGACGCGAAGGGCTGCTCAGCCTGGAACAAGAGCTTGAATCAGTGACAGATCGCTTTACTTACCAAGGAATGCAACTCGTCATTGACGGTACGGATCCTGAAATCACTAAGGAGATCCTGGAGTCCAATATCGCTGTCCTTGAGAAACGCCATAAAGTTGGAATCGCTGTTTTCGAGGCTGCCGGCGGGTATAGTCCAACTATGGGAATTATCGGAACGGTCATGGGCCTCGTCATGGTGTTAGGAAATCTTTCAGACCCCGAAGCGCTTTCTCATTCTATCGCCGCCGCTTTTATAGCAACCCTTTATGGGGTTGGCTCCGCAAATCTTCTCTGGCTTCCGATTGCAACGAAACTTAAAATGAAGGACAAGGCGGAAGTGTCGGCCATGGAGATGGTTCTAGACGGAATCCTCTCAATTCAAGCAGGCGAAAATCCCTCTATCCTTAAGGAAAAATTAAAAACACACGTAGGCTCTGCGCTTCTCTCCGAAGATAAAAATCGAGAAGGTGTTGCAGAACTTGGTAATGCTGCTGTGAGTGAAAGCCGATGAGCAGGAAACGCGAGCATGAAGCAGAAAAGGAAAATAGCGAACGTTGGCTTCTTACATATTCTGATCTTATTACATTGCTAATGATTTTCTTCGTTGTACTTTATTCTATGAGTAAAGTAGACGCTGCGAAATTCCAAGCCGTTGCCGAATCTCTTAACAAGGCACTTTCTGGAGGAGTTCCAGCAAAAATGGAGGTGTCCACAAGCCCATCCGGACCATCTCTCATTCAAACCGGCACCCCCTCCTCTACAACCACAGTCCCTGGCAAAGATAAGGATCCCAGCAAAACGACTGACACTGATCAAGCGGCGGCCAATGTTGGTCAGGGAAACACAGACGCTGAAAACATGAGCATTGAAGCAATTAAAGCCAAACTTGATAAGTTTGCGCTTGATAACGGAATTCAGTCAAAGCTAATCTCTTCCATGGAAGAACGCGGCCTGGTAGTCAGTATCCAAGAAACGCTGCTATTTGGAAGTGGTTCAGCCGATATAACCAACCGAGCTCGAGAAATCCTTAAAAGCATCTCTACCGTCCTCGGTTCGGCATCTAACCAGATCAGGGTTGAAGGGCATACTGACAATCTACCTATTCAAACCGCCAAGTTCCCCAGCAATTGGGAACTCTCCGTCATTCGTTCCACGAACGTCGTGCAAATTTTACAGTCAGCCGGGATTACCCCCAGCCGGCTCTCCGCAGCTGGTTACGGAGAATATCGGCCTATCGCTTCAAATGACACTATCGCCGGACAAGGCAGAAACCGTCGGATTGACCTGATCATTCTGCGCTCCAAATATGATGTAACCGAACCTACTAACCAAACCGCTGTTTCTGGCTCACTAGCCCCTGTCCTAATCCCTTAGAAAGCAAGTGTACGTACCGCTTGGTACATGATTTCTGTTGCCAAGTAAATCTGTTCAGATTTTATGAGTGCAATTGAGTCTTCAGGGGTATGATTTTTGTACAGCCATTCCTGCGCTAAGAGCGTGGCCGCTGGAATACCCTGTAAAGCAAAACTGACGGAGTCACTATTATGACCTGCTCTGGGGGTTAATTGGGCACTGGCACCACATTTAGTTGCAGCTTGTTGAATGGCATTTACGGCCGGATTTTTTCCATCCCCCCAGAGTGCAAAGTTTCCAACCATTCCATTTCCTACGGAGTCAGCATTTAGAACAGCGTGTATCTGGTTAAGGGTAAATGAAGGAGATTGGACAAAGGCTTGAGACCCTACAAATCCCATCTCTTCAGCACTCCAAAAAGCGATAACAATCGTGCGTTTTGGGACCTCCGCTTCTCGGATGATCCGCCTTATTACATCAAGTATACAGCCTACACCAGAGGCGTTGTCATTGGCTCCGGGGTAGACTCGCTCCTCGAAAACCCCCAGGTGGTCGTAATGTGCTGAAAGAAGAATAATTTCCTGGGGTTCTTCTCCCATTAACCCCCCTAATAGGTTGATACTTGGAAATCTAAGGTTTCTATTTTCCCCAGATTTAAAAGTCAGCCGACCATTAACCCTTGTTTCCACCACCGGGGGAATTGTAAATGCTTGAATAAAGCCCGTATTTGGGTCCCCCATCGGACGTAAGCCCAGCATACTCAATTGAGAAGCTAAATACTCAGCAGCTTTCGCCTCTCCTACAGATCCCGCCTTACGCCCTTGCATCTCAGGGGCGGTTAAAGCGTAGATATCATCCATAGCCGTGCGATTTAAGATTTCATAATTGATCTTATTATTTGCTTTAATCTCAGGGGGCAGCAAGAGTTCAATCGGCGGACGCCCCAGCCTCGTCTTTATAGCCTCTCCAAAACGAGTCGGCAAAAAACTCCATGGTAACATAATTGCTCCAAGACCAAGTATTGTTTTTAAAAAAGCTCTGCGCGTTTGCATGATTAATCCTTTCTAAGAGGAGAATGACTATGTCTATACGTATCAATTCACCACATCAACCCCTGACTCCTAATCTCGATTCTCAGAGTTCCTTGGAGCGTAACAGCGATTTTAGCGGCATCTTATCTAAGACTCAAAAAATCCAGAGCGTCGAACTCCAATCCTTTCTCGAGCGCCTGGGGGTTCAAGGGAAAAAATTGGCTCAATCCCTTTCAATCGGTGACCTTAAAGACTTTCGTGATATGGTTAAATCCTTCCTGCGATCAAGCTTTGGGCAAAGCCGCAAAATGCAGGAAGATACATCTTGGGATTATCAAGGTCGCCCTAAGGTCATGGCACGTGTCGGAAAAATCGATCAAGCGTTGGATGAACTCGGAAAACAGCTTCTGGATGAGCAAGCCAAACCCCTCGAAATTTTAACCAAGATTGACGAGATTCGCGGATTGATCGTCGATCTTTTTGCCTAAGGGGTTGTTACTCTTTACTATTCGTTCAAAAACCCTAAATCTCTTCTTTTTAACATCAGAAAGCCTTTCATTAATCAAGAAAGAGGTGTAACCCCTTTGTCCACATCAATATCCAATACTTACGAAGACTTTGTTAAAGGGTTCCACCCCAAGAGCGGCTTAGATCTTAAGTTTTATAAGCAAAACCAGATGCAGCGGCGAATTCTTAGCTTTATGAATTCCCACGGACATCCGACCTATCCGGAGTTTTTAAAAGCACTCAATGCTGACCCGGTATTGTACGATGCCTTTTTCAAGCATTTAACCATTAACGTCTCCCAATTCTTTCGGGATGCGACTCAATGGAAAACACTTCGAGAAACGATATTCCCCTTACTCCTCCAAAATAAAACGCCTTTGAAACTTTGGAGCGCGGGATGTTCCAGCGGTCAGGAGCCTTACTCACTAGCCATGACAATGATGGAATATTTCTCGATGGCCAAGTTTAGCATACTGGGTACAGATATTGATGTCAACGTATTGCGTCAAGCCAAAGAAGGCCTTTATAAACAAAATGATTTTGCGAGCACTCCGCCAGAATTCCTGCAAAAGTATTTTACCTCATCTGACAAAGGACATCAAATTCATGATTCTGTCAAGCGGCAAGTCAGTTTTCAACCTCAAAACCTGTTAACCGATCGTTTCCAAACCGGCTTCGATTTCATAGCCTGTCGCAATGTTGTCATTTACTTTACTGAAGAAGCCAAAGAAATGCTTTATAAAAAATTCACAGACTCCCTGCGCCCTGGTGGAATTCTCTTCACCGGCAGCACCGAACATCTCTTCGGACTAAATCATCTTGGCCTTAAACCCGTGTCCTCCTTCTTTTACCAAAAACAGTGAACTCATTCAGCTAACGCTGAACAAGGGGCATATCCACAGACGAATACATTCACGCCGTAGGATGGAGACTATCGTCACTGAAGTAGAAAAAAGGTTCTTGATCCATCAATTAGGGGCTCTGACTCATTATATTAATGAATCAGAGCCCCTTTAAGTACTTCACATAAAAGACGTAGGACATTCTCTCTCATACTGTTGTACAAATTCTTCCAGTGGATAAGTAACCCCTTTACCGTTAAACTCCAATGATACCTGCTGGGCATTCGGATTAAAACCGATGAACTTCATTCCGAGTAGTTTGGCCATTTTAGATAATTCAATCCGCGTACCTCGCCCGAAATCCTGAAAATGCATCCAACAACACGCCCCTTTTTCTAGTCTTGTCATTGACTCCAAAAAAATAATGGGTATCCCATTTGGAACGCTTAGAATTTCTATCAAGTGGAAGGAAATATTGGAGTTATTCTATTAACTCTAGATTAACATATCCTATTCAAGATATCCATTTAACTCTCTATATCTAAGATATGATTTTTAAATACTTTCTTAACAATCATTAGGTTTGTCCCCATAATCCTAAAACACTCATTCCAGCCAAAATCAGTAAGCATCCTAGAATTTTTGGCAAGGTCAGAACTTCATGAAGAAAAAAAGTTCCGTAGAGAATTGCAATCACATACCCCAAGGAAACAAGCGGGTATGCATAGCTGAGCTCCCAGCGTGAGATCACAACCAGCCAAAGAACAGAACTTACACCAAAACAAGCAAACCCAAGAAATATTGCAGGAGTTAATATAATTGATCCCAATTGTCTCCAAATTCCGGTAACCGATACTCTCCCATACTCAACCATACCCAGGCGAAACAAAAACTGCCCTGTAGCCCCTAATAAGATGGAAAACAAGGCAACGGCTAAGGGACGCACTTCAGAAATTAAAGACATTAAATCAAAACTCCTTGAATTTTAAACTCTGGAACCTAAAGTAGATATTAATTAAGTTTTCTCAATCTGACATCTATTTATACTCTAAATCAAAGCCTATATAATGTATTCATTTATATTCATTTCTAAATCAATATCACGCTCCAATGAAAATATTTTGAAATGTACAAACTATTATGGTATATTTTTCTATAATGTGAAAACTTTCATAACATTATGATTTTAGAAAGAAAAGGGAGGAAAAACACTATGACCGTCCGAGCTGAATTACAAGAACTTGTGGAGAAAATGAATGCCAATCCCGAGCATATTGCTTCTGAAAAAGACCGTATCTTCCAAATTAACCTAGAGGAAAGCGGTGAATTACAAATTGTCTTCAAAGCTGGTCAAGTGCAAATGGTTGAAGGGCCTGCACCAGACCCAGAAGTTATCCTCATTATGAACGAAAAGAACTTCTCGAAATTGTTAAAAGATAAGTTGAATACTACAATGGCATTTATGACTGGTGGGTTAAAGGTTGAAGGCAAATTAGGTTTGGCCTTAAAACTTCAAGAAATCGTAAAATTGTATCAATAAAGAAACTTTGCCTTTATCAATAAATGAATGAATGATCACCCATATAATGTTTAAAAGTGTCTTGATCAAACGGATAAATCAGCAAAATTTCGCCCGTCTAAATAGCCTCCCTCGATTTACTAAGGGAGGCTACGCTTTTTACAAAGTTATTTATGCTACACTTTAAAGACTGCACTCCGTAAGACTCGTTCTTGTTCAAATTGAACAACTCTTCAATCGTTTACCGAATTCCGCCAGTTGTTCTTTATCGCAAAACATTTATTTTAATCCCTCTGTAAGGCCTTTAACCTTCTAAATACTAAGCAAAGAAAGAAACGTAGCAACCCCTTGAGAAATCTCAAGATTACTACGTTTTCATTCTATGAACGAAAATTTACTTTGTATTTTATTGCAAAATAAAGCTTATGGGAAACGGCTATGCATTATTATGCAACAACCAGTTTCCCATAAGCATTGCGAAGTCAACCTATAAGCCGAGTTAGGAGAGAAAATAGGCGAAGGTTTATTGCTTACGAGAAAAATAACATAAGTATACGTGTAAATGTATATTTATGTGACAGCCTCATCTGAGAAATGAGGTTGTTTTTTTATGGATTTTTTTAGTTATCATCCTGATTTCCTTACTTACATAATAGCCAAGGGGCACTCCTCCTCAACGGCTACGGCGTATGGAGGTGATGCAAACTGTTTCAGAAAATTCCTAAAAGAAAACGGATTAAGCTCTGACGTTTCTGAAATCGACCAACGCGTGATACGCCGATATATCGTCTGGTTGAAAGCACGCAAAAACAAACCTAATACTATGAAAAGAAAATTGGATAGTCTAAGCTCATTTTTTAATTATCTTGAGCTCGAAGATATCATTGTCAAAAACCCAATGGGTAAAGTTGAGCGAATTAAAAAGCAGATAATCCCACGCACTTTCCTCAGAGAGGACGAAGCAACACGTTTAATATATGTCGTAGATAATTGGGATATACGCAATAAGGTAAGAAACCAGGCTTTCTTCAGGGTATTCCTCTATACCGGTTTAAGGGTTTCAGAGATTTGTGCGATTGATTGGAGTGACATTGACTTTAAAAACAAAACTCTTGCCATCAAGAAAGCTAAGGGGAATAAATGCCGAATAGTTTTTTTAAACGACGAACTATGTGAACATTTATGGGCTTACTTACAGACAAGGCTCCCCCTTATCAATAAGGCCCTTTTTTTCAACCGTTACAATAACAGGATGCGCCCAAAAAATGCTAACAAAATAATCCGTCAGTATACGAGAAAAGCCGGAATTGACAAGTATTTGACCGCCCATATTTTAAGGCACACGTTTGCTACTATTCTCGTTCAAAAAGGCGTGGATATTATTACAATTCGGGATTTACTCGATCACAAAGATGTCAGCACAACTCAGATTTATACCCATTCTACAGAAGACAGGCAAAGAGACGCTCTACAACAATTACAATTGTAACGTGATCTCCAGTGGCATTTTTACATTTTCACTCATATTGAATTTCATGACAAGCCGCCTCTTTATAAATATGAAAGTAACTCGCTGTTTTATTATAATCTTAGGAGGTTTTGAGATAATGGAAAACTGCAAAATTATAGCTATCGCCAACCAAAAAGGCGGTACAGGGAAAACAACCACAGCTTATAACATGGGAATCGCCCTCGCGGAAATAGGCAAAAAGATTCTGCTGGTGGATAACGATCCACAAACCAATCTGACAACGGCTTTTGGTATTAGAAACACTGACGATTTATCTATATCATTGCACGATGTTCTGACTATGCTCATGGATGGACAGGAGTTGCCGGACAAGAGCGAATATATCCTGCGTGGTGAAAAGCTCGACCTTATCCCTTCAAGCATCAACTTGTCAGTAACAGAAATCAACTTGCGAGATGAAATGGGTGGTGAACGTACCTTGTCAAACCTTCTGGAACCACTCCGTGAGGATTATGACTACATTATTATAGATACAAACCCGTACCTTGGCTTGCTGACAATTAATGCACTTGCTGCCTGTGATAGTGTTATCATCCCAGTCAGTACCCAGCTTTGGTCAGCGAATGGTCTTACAGCTTTGCTGAATATCATCCTTAAAGTCCAAAAAAAGATAAATCCCCGCATCCGGGTCTCTGGAATCCTCATTACCATGACAGATGAACGTACCATCCTGTTCAGAGAGGCCATGGATCTGATTGACGAATATTTCAAAGATAAAATTCGGATATATGACGTGCACATCCCCGTGACGGTTAAAATTGGCGAGGCTAACTTCCACAGCCGCAGTGTGTTGGATTTTGACGCCAAAAATAAGGCTGCCCGTGCATATGCGGCTTTTGCAAAGGAGGTTATTGACCATGGCGACATCAGCGGCGGTAGCAACACAGCAGACAAAGCCCAAGCCTCGGCTTAAAAACCTTGATGAGTTGTTTAAACTTAACGAGGATCACAAAGAGCAGGTCCCGGAAACTGTTACCACAGAAATCTCCCAAACATCCAATGAGGTACAGGACACAATTTTCACAACACTGCCCTTTTCCCTGATGGATGACTTCAAAGAGCACCCCTTCAGACTGTATGAGGGCGAACGGAAAAAGGATATGGTAGAAAGCATCAAGGATAAGGGGATTTTACAACCCCTTATCCTCCGGCCTAAACAAAATGACCGCTATGAAATTCTTTCCGGTCATAACCGGAAGTATTGCGGTATTGAAGCTGGTCTTGAGGGCTCCCCTGTCATCATAAAGAAAAACCTGTCTGACGAAGACGCTTGGATCTATGTCATTGAAACGAACCTCTTACAACGCTCTTTCTCCGATATGCTTGAATCCGAGAAGGCCGCCGTATTATCCTTGCAACACTCAAAACTATTCTCACAGGGCAAGAGAAACGATATCATAGCAGCTCTGAAAAAGCTTGAAAACCCGCATGATACCAGCGAAAACTCAACTTCTGCGGAAATCCGCAAAAGTTCTAACACCCGCAATGCCCTTGCCGAAGAATACGGCCTCAAACCCAATCAGATAGCCCTTTATCTGCGGGTTCACCAACTCATTGACCCCTTGAAAGTACGGTTAGACCACAATGAACTTCCCTTATCCGTCGCAGCGGACCTCTCCTTTCTGAAAGAAACCGAACAGAAATCCCTGGATAAGTGCCTGGAGCTGAACGGCTTTAAAGCGGATATGAAGAAAACCGATATCCTGCGCGGATATTCCCAAAAAGGCAAACTCAACGAGGAGAACATCTTCCTGATTTTAAACGGCGAACTGGGCTGCCCCCCGAAAAAGAAACGCGCGCCGACCTTCAGGCTTAAACAAAAAGTCTATTCTCAATATTTCACTCCCGGCCAAAAAGCATCAGAAATTGAGGAAGTGATTGAAAAAGCCCTGGAATTTTATTTCAGTCAAAATCACAACCGGGAACAAGAAACGGCCTCACAAGAATCAGCAGCCTATCTCTCCGCTGATGACGCCGACCATGATTATGATGACGAACAAGCAATGTAAACACTCTTTTCAAGCCGGTCCTGATACTAAAACGGGACAGTATTGAAAACGGAAAGGAGGTATTGCTTTGAGAGACGATGAGAGGTTAAAGGTCATTTACGAAACCGCAACATCCATCATAATAAGGACACCCGAAGCGTGGGCGGAATATCTGGCCTTTGCCTCCCGGATATATAAATATTCTTTTGATAACGCTTTACTTGTCTACGCCCAGGACCCAGGCGCCTCCATGCTGGCCACCAAGGAAATCTGGAAGCGTGTTGGCCGTGACCCTATTGACAAAGCCAAACATATTGCCGTCTGTGAATACAAAAACGCCAGGAATAGCTTAAAATACCTCTTTGATGTCTCTCAAACCAACGGCCATACCCTTCCGAAACAATGGACAGCCGACGAAAGTAGGCAACCACTGCTGGCGCTTAGGCTGTCCGAACGATACAATTTAAATAACCCCTATCTCAGCCTGATCATTAGTCAGCTCGTACATGAAGCTATGGAGCAATCCTTTGAACAGTACATGCAGGATTTTGAGCTGGACATTGCAGGTCACTTTTTCGCGGAGCTGCCCAAAGACGGGCTGTATGCGCAAATTCGGGAAATTGTTGAAGCCAGCGCCCAGATATTTGTCTGTTCCCGCTGCGGAATAGAGGCACCGAAATCCTGCCTAAGCACGCTATCCACGATATCTCACTTTGACACGGTCCCCCTTGCCGCCCGGTTGGGAAACATCATAACTGAGGTATCCAAGCACATTTTGCTGGAAATTGAACGAACCGTTAAATTATTAGCAAAGGAAAGGAGTGAAAATCATGGAGAAGAAATTGAACCTGGCATATACCGAGAAAGATGGCCTGCTCTATCCGAACATCAACATCGGGGACGAGGCGGAGAACAACGGCCAACCCCTACGCAGGTTCGGACGGGATTGGATGAACCACCTGCACAGGAACCATCGGCAGCGGTTCATGACCCTGCGGATGACCGGCGCTCTGGAAGCGACCGCCCGGAGAGTGGACGCGGAAGCTCTGGAACGGCAGGAAACAATCTATCAACAGCTATTGACGAAAAACCCGCCTCCGCCAACCGAGGACACGCTGGTGAAGGCCCGTCACCTAAACAGCCTGCGCCTGACAGCGGAGGAAATCGTGATGACGGAAATCGTCCTGAAACCGAGATAACAACCGAACAGCCAAGTCCCGAAGAAGAGCCGCAAGGCTCTTTTTTGCTGCCTGAAATCTTCTATACCCCGAAGAAACATCTTCCCTACCAGGTGGGCGATGTGATACTCAGCCTTTCCGCCCAGGCCCGGATTGTCAAGATTACCGATGCCAATCTATTCTATGCCTTAGCTGGCGAGGACGAAAATACGGCTCCCCACGCCATGAAGCGTGAGCGTTTTGAAACCAATCTGGAAAGCGGTGTCTACCAGACTATCCGGTCTGATGATGCCGAGCTGTATGTCGGTCCTGCTGAAAGCACTACTGAAACCGCTGTTGTTGAACCTGTCAAGCAAGCCGGCGGCAACGACGGTCTGGTCATTGGCACTGATTCACAAAACAACTCCCCTGCCGAGCACCAAATGACCGATGAAGAATACCGGCAAGGCTATGAACACATCCTGACCAGCACCGTCATGTACCCGGAAAGCATGTACACGGCTATTCGGAGCCTTTTTGCTGCCGGACTGGGAATATCGGAAAAAGCGCAGGCTTTGGCTGAAATCTATCAGCAATACGGCAACGCCGAACTTCAAGAGGATATTCTGTATCGCACGGCGCTCCGGAAAGATGACGGCCTTTCTTTTTATATTGGCGCTGACTACACCTATATGTCCTGGTTCGAGATTGCCGTCCTGATCGACGCTCTGATCGAGGACGGAGATTACCCAGACCCTCGGGAGCAAGAAATCAACAGCCTTGCAAAACGCATTGGCGATTATAACATTCCCGATGAAGTGGAGGAAATGAACGGTGCTGGCGACACCGATGAACCGGAAACAGAGACTCAGGATAGCTACGAACCGACAGACGAAGAACTGTACGCCGATGTCGATGGGTTTCTGGCCCTTACTCACAATCTGTACGACGGTTGGCAGGAAGAAATGGCGGCAGAAGTTGCCAAGGTTCAAGCGGATGAGTACCATATGTACGCCTTGTTCCGTGATATCGAGGAAAAGCCTTTATCTGTCGGTCACAGCTATGTTGAGTGCTTTGCCTTTGCAGACCATGTCACTATCCGAGTCAACAATCTTGATTTGGATTTTACCTATCAGGAAATTGCCGAGCGCATCAAAACCCTTATTGAAATAGGAAATTTCCCTATCCCAGCCGTGCAACCCGTCAGGGCTATGGTGGTTCCAAAGGGCGGCCAGCCTGATTTTGCCAAAGAAGTACCACCTCCCTCCTTTGCTGATGCCCAGTTTATTGAGATCAGCGATATCCCCCGTTTTGAGGAAATTGATACCTTTGTACCCGTTCCCAAGATCGTAGAGTTTGCGCAGAATGCCGGACAGCAAATAAGCCTTTTCGATCTCACGCCCCATGATTCCGACAATGATGAAACGCCGGACGCCAGCTTTGTGTTGGACGAGGAGACTGCCGGTGAGGACGGCGCTGAAACACACGCGGCAGAACCCCTTACGGAGCCGGCCGCACCTGAGGCACCAAAAAACGCCCCCGCTCCCCAACGGTCTAAACGCCTTAATTACCATTATTCTGCCGACGACAATCTTTACCCGCCCGGAGCCAAAACAAAATTCCACAATAATATGGAAGCCATCCGTCTTTTACAACGGATTGAAAGCGAAAGACGATGGGCGACGGCCGACGAGCAAAAGATACTGGCCCGCTACGTTGGCTGGGGCGGTATTGCCGAGGCCTTTAACCCCAAGGCGGAAAGCTGGGATAAGGAATACCGGGAGCTGAAGCTGGCCCTGGATGAAAAGGATTACGCTCAAGCGCGGGACTCCATCCTCACCGCCTATTATACCGAACCGGAGCTTGTTTCCTGCCTCTATGGGGCTTTGGCGCAATTCGGTTTCACAAATGGGAAAAATCGCCGTATCCTCGACCCCGCCATGGGCACAGGCAACTTTTATGCCGTTTTGCCCGAGCAGCTGCAAAATGCCAAGCTGACCGGCGTGGAGATCGACAGCATTACCGGCAGGCTGGCTCGGCAGCTCTATCCAACCGTGGACATACAGATCACCGGCTTTGAAACCTCAAAGGTAGAAAACGACACCTATGATGTCGCTGTCGGCAATGTTCCTTTCAACGAAATCCAGATATACGACCGGCGCTATAAGGACAATTATTATATCCACGACTATTTCTTTATCCGCGCTCTGGATGCCTTAAAGCCGGGCGGCATCGCCATTTTCATCTCTTCCAAGGGAACGCTGGACAAAACCGATACCTCGGCGCGGGAGAAAATCGCCCGGCGCGCCGACCTGCTCGGGGCGATCCGGCTGCCTGACCACACCTTTAAGGCGCTGGCCGGGACGGAGGTTACGACCGATATCCTGTTTCTCAAAAAGCTGGAACAGCAACGCAACCTGCCGAAAAGACAGCTTCCCGCTTGGGTGTTTACCGATAACAGGCCTGGCGACTCTATGCGCCTGAACCAGTATTACCTTGACCACCCGGACATGATTCTGGGAGAAATGAAGTATGTCTCCGGGCGCTTTGGACGCACCGAAGCCTGCGTGGCACCCGAAGGACAGGAACTGTATCCCCTGCTGCGCGCTGCTGTCGGCAAGCTGCAGGGTGAATTCACAGCCCAGCCGGATGAAGAATTCACGGAGCAAGAGCAGAAAATTTCCACAGAGGGTTTACTGGAAGCGCCTGAAGGTATGAAAACCTATACCTATCAGATTCAGGACGGGAAAATCTATTACTGTTCTGACGGCAAGCTCCATCCCCAGGATATCACCGGGAAAAAGGCGGAACGCATTTTGGGGCTTTGCGCTATCCGTGAAGCTCTGCGCCAAGTTATTGATATCCAATCCTCCGACAGGCCCTATGATCCGTCAGACCTGCAAGCGGCACAGGCCGAGTTGAACCGGCGTTACGACGCCTTTGTCAAGAAAAACGGTCCCATCAACGACAAAGGCAACATTCTGGCCTTTTCCGATGACGACACTTTTCCGCTGCTGCGCTCTATTGAGGATTACGACAAGCAAAGCGCTGCTTGGAACAAATCGCCGGTGTTCACCCGTGCCACCATCCGCCCGAACAGGCTTCCCGACCATGCTGAAAGTGCGTTGCAGGCCTTACAGATTTCCCTAAACTTAAAGCAAAAAGTAGATATCCCGTTTATGGCCAAGCTGTATAGAAAATCACCGGAGGAAGTTATCGCGGAACTGGGCGGCAGGATTTACCTGAATCCCCGGAAATACTCCGGCAATCCCTTTGAGGGCTGGGAACTGGACGAAGAATACCTATCCGGCTATGTCAAGGATAAACTGGCTTACGCAAAGCTCCGGGCGGAGGACAACCCGGAGCTTTTTCAGCGCAATGTGGAGGCCCTGCAAGCAGTCCAGCCAAAAGACCTGCTTCCCGGCGACATTGAGTACAGCATTGGTACACCCTGGATACCTATCGAATATTACACGCAGTTCATGTACGAAACCTTCGGCACCTACGAGCGCCATAAGGGAACCGAAAGCTATAGCCTCAACGTTGAGTACATGGAGTACAGCAACCAATGGTTTATCACCGGCAAGCAGCAGGAAAGGGATTCTGTTAAGGTCAATAAGGTGTTCGGCACCAGCCGCAAGAACGCCTATGAGATTCTAGAAGACACACTGAATCTACAAAGTGTTACGGTCCGCGACAAAGTGAAGTATACCGACTACGACGGCAAGGAAAAAGAAAGATATGTCGTCAATGCCCAGGAAACCATGATCGCCCGCGGCAAGCAGCAGCAAATCAAAGAAGCTTTCCGGGACTGGCTTTTCCAAGATAAGGTGCGTTCCGAAGTGCTCTTGAAAATTTACAATGAAACCTTCAATAACGTAGTTCCCCGCACTTATGACGGCAGCCATCTGGTATTTTCCGGCATGTCGGATACGGAGCAGCTCCGGCCCCATCAGCTTAACGTGGCCGCACGCATCATCTACAACGGCACCGCGCTGATGGCCCACGAAGTCGGAGCCGGTAAGACGGCGGCTATGGTGGCCGCAGGCATGTACATGAAGCGCGCCGGCATTGTCAATAAACCCCTTTATGTTGTACCCAATCACATCATCGACCAGTGGGCCAACGAATTTTTACGTTTTTTCCCCAGCGCCAGCCTGCTTGTGACCAATGAAAAGGATTTTGAGAAAAAAAACAGGCGGCGCTTTGTGTCCAAGATTGCCATGGGTGAATACGACGGTATCATTATCTCCCACAGCCAGTTTGAGAAAATCGCCATGTCGCGGGAACGGCAGGAAAAGATGCTCACGGATGAAATCAACCACCTGTCTTTCATCATCGACCAAATCAAGGCTGAAAAAGGCGAAAACTGGAGCATCAAACAAATGGTGATCTTCCAGAAAAACCTCACGGCCAAACTGGACCGGCTGGTCAATGCGGATACCAAGGACGACCTGATCGACTTTGAGGCCCTCGGCATCGACTACCTGTTTGTTGATGAAGCTCATATGTACAAAAACTGCTTTTCCTATACGAAAATCCGCAACGTGGCCGGCATCAGCACGGCCAGCAGCCAGCGGGCCGCGGATATGAAATTGAAATGCCATTATCTCCTGGAAAAATATCAGGGGCGCGGCGTCACCTTTGCAACGGGAACGCCCATCAGCAACAGCCTGGCGGAGTTTTTTATCATGCAGACATACCTTCAGCCGCAGGAATTAAAGCGCCGCAAAATTGACTTTTTTGATAATTGGGCCGCTACTTACGCACAGACCACCACCAGCCTGGAAATCCGGCCGGAGGGCACCGGCTACCGGATGCGCACTCGTTTTGCCAGGTTCCAAAACCTTCCGGAATTAATGAATATCTTTTTCCTGGTGGCGGATATTCAGACGGAGGATATGCTGGGACTGCCCGTACCGGAAATCGAGGGCGGCAAGGCCCAAGCAGTTGTCACCGAAACCACGGAATTTCAAAAAGAAGTGCTTGCCACCTATATTCAGAGAGCGGAAGCCATACGGAAAGGCGAAGTGGAACCTTACGAAGACAATATGCTCAAGCTGACCCATGAGGCCAAGCTGCTCTCCATTGATCCCCGGCTGCTTTATTCTGATGCCCCCAACGACCCCGACTCCAAGCTCAACGTTGCTATTCGGAATGTGTATGACACCTGGCAGGACGGCAAGGAAAAAAGGCTGACGCAGATTGTATTTTGCGACAGCGGCACACCAAAGCCGGGACAATTCAATGTCTACGACGAGATGAAATCCTGCCTGATCAAAAGGGGCGTACCGGAGCAGGAAATTGCTTTTATCCACGATGCGAAAACCGATGCCCAGCGAGAAGCGTTGTTTGAGAAGGTGCGCGCAGGCCTGGTCACGATACTCCTTGGCAGTACCCAAAAATTAGGGATGGGCACCAATGTTCAGGACCGCCTCTACTGCATCAACCACCTGGACTGCCCCTGGCGGCCTTCGGACATCCAGCAGCGCAACGGGCGCGGCAAGCGCCAGGGAAACCTCAATCCCTTGATCAAAATTCGCCAGTATGTTACGCGCGGAACCTTCGACAGCTACTTGTGGCAGATTCAAGAACAAAAGCTGCGTTTCATCACCCAAGTGATGACCGGCAAGGCGATCACCCGCACCTGCGAGGATATTGACGAAACGGTGCTCACAGCCGCCGAGTTCAAAGCGATTGCTACCAATAACCCCTTGCTGGCTGAAAAGATGAACGTGGACAATGAAGTAACCCGCCTTTCTATCTTGCAGTCTAGCTGGCAAAATGAACGGGCCTCCCTGCGACAGGCCATAGAAAAGGGATATCCGGGCGAAATAGCCAGGATTACTGCACTCATTAACCAGGCAACTTTGGACATTCAGGCCCTGGAACAGACTCCAAGCCAAGACTTTTCCCTGGAGATAAATGGCGTGCGTTACAGTGAACGCGCCAAGGCCGGAGAAGCCTTGGAAAAGTACCTGGCTCTTGTCTGGAAGGAGGACGAGACCTCCACAGATGTGGAAATCGGCTTGTTTCGCGGTCTGAAGATCCAGGCCGGCCGAGAGTTTTTCACTAAGAAACTAAAGCTGCTGAACAACGGCGCTTACTCCCTGGATATGAGCGACAGCGGAATCGGCAACATCACCCGGATGGAAAACCTGATCGAAAAGCTCCCGGATATCCGCAGTGACTACGAAAAAAAGCTGGCTGATGTACAGGTACAGCTTGCCGAAGCAACGCTTGCAGCGGCAAAGCCCTTCCAATATGCCGCTCTGCTTGAAGATTATTCCCGCAGGCAGGGCGAAATCAACACCCAACTTGAATTCCAAGAGCTGTCCGCACAAGCGGACATGATTTTTGATGAAAACGACAGTCCGACGGCCACTGTTTTAACGCCAGCGGTCAAGGAGCAGGAATACGCACTATGAGGTCAGCGCCCCCTTTAGGAAACTTATCTCTACCAAGATCTATTCCGGTCGCCTTGACGCGGCTTTTTAAAAGGAGGACATACCACTTTGAACCTACTAAAAAACCGCATCTTGCTAAGTGCCCTTTGCCTTATCCTGGCGGCGGGCATTTCTTTTTTGCTCCTGCCACGCTTTTACGCGGACAAAAGCGCAACGGTCACACTCCTGCGGGCGGCCGCAGACATTCCGGCCGGTACGAAGATTACTGAGCATGACCTTGTATCCGTGGCGGTGGGAGCCTATGGCTTGCCGGAAGGGGTGCTGAACGCCAAGGCGCAGATTGTGGGCCAGGTTGCCCAGACCGCCATCGCCAAGGGAGACTATTTCTTTCCTCAGAAGCTCGGCAGCTTTCTTGGCGACGAGCTGCTTGACCGCATCGAGCAAAACAACCAACGGCTGGTCACGGTCAGCGTCCCAAGCATTGCCGCAGGGCTTTCTTCCCACCTGCTGGCCGGTGATTTCGTAACTGTGGCCGTTTTTATGGAGAAGGCCTCGGGCGGCCAGGGGGCTGCCCCGCAGGTTATCCTTTATCCCGAACTGAAAGGGCTGGAGGTCTACAGTGTCGAGAATGCCCGGACACAAGATACCGCCGAGATGCGCAAGCAGCAAAATAGCGGCCAGTCGGCCAACAGCGACCCGGTCCCCAAGGCCGTGACCCTCATTGTCACCGAGGCCCAGGCGGAAAAGCTCATCCAGGCCGAGTATACCGGTAAACTGCATTTAATCTTTGAGAAACGGAGTGTGGACCATGAGTAAAATCATTGCCGTCTGGGGCGGAAAACACAGCGGAAAAACCACCTTTGCCGTCAATCTGGCTTGCGCCCTCTCCAAGCGCAATAAGCTTGTCGGCCTCATTTCCTCCAACCTCACCTACGGGGAACTGCAAACCTTTTTAGGTCAGGAGGTTCCCCAGGAGAAGGGCCTGTTTGCGGCCCTTTATACAGAAAACCCCAACGTCGGTGAAAAATTTACGGATTACGCCGAGAGTAAAAACCTGTTTTTCCTGTCGGTTCCCACCCGCTATTCCGGTCTGCTTGACGACAATGTGACCCTCGAAGAAGTAGAACAATTGATCAACAGCGCTTCTCTGGCCTTTGACCTGCTGGTCGTGGACGGTGCCGTGGAGGTGAACAATCCGCTCTCCAGCGTCGGTTTATGGCTGGCGGATACCATTTTCACTCTCCATAGACCTTCGATTGCGGCCCAGATGTGGCAGATCGGCGTTGCCGATTTTGTGCGGGAGCTGCACCTTGCCGAAAAACAGTCCCACATCCTGCTGGCTCCCAACGGTGAATTTGACGACAAAGCCTACCGGAGCCTGACGGAACTGCCTTTTGTCTGCGAGCTGCCTTACCTCAAACGTGCCGGAGAATTAGAGAATGCCGGTACACCACTGTATTTCTTCAAAGATAGGCTTTGCCGGCGCTACGCCAAAGTGCTGGAGCAAATCGCCGCTAAGATCTGCGGAGGTGAAAAGCAATGAGCAACAGATTTTCAGTCAACGACCTGATTTACAGGGCGAATAAGCGGCGTTCCGCCAAGGGAGAAGACGTCAAGGCCCAGGAATATGCAGAAATTCTCGACAAGCTGCAAAAGCTGATCGCCAAAAACCACTCCTCAGAGCTGGCGGAGGTCTTGTATGCCAAGGATGCCGAAGAAAAGCTCAAGGATTTAATCATACACTATCTCAATCGCGAGCAGTTGGTAGCTAAAGACCTGCGCAACATTTCCGAATTGGTGGACGCTGTTTATTATGACATGGCAGGTATGGGCCTCTTATCCCCTTACTTGCAGGATGCGGACACCGAGGAAATCAATGTCAACGGCTCCGGAGGCGTTTGGGTGCAATACAAAGACAGGAAAATTCGCTTGAACGAAACCTTTGGCAACCCGGAAGCCTGCGCCAACATCGTGCGGAAAATGAGCCGGTTTGGCGGCGTTATCCTGGATGGCTCCAAGCCCATCGGGGACAGCTACATCTCCCGCGGCATCCGTATGTCGGGAGCGATTGAACCCTGCGTTGACCCCGATGCCGGGGCTATCGCTTCCATCCGCAAACAAAAACCTTCCTATATTACAAGGAAGAACCTCATTGAATGGGGCACAGCCACAGCCGAGGAACTGGATTTTTTGGTAATGTGCGTTAACAACGGCGTCTCCCTGGCCCTTGCCGGAGCAACAGGTTCAGGGAAAACGGCGGATATGGGCTATATTTTAAGCTGTGTCCCCTCTGATAAGCGTATTGTGACGATTGAAGACACGCGCGAATTGTCGTTGGTACAATACGACGCCAACGGAGTGATGATCAACGACGTGGTTCACCTTTTAACAAAGGAAGCCCCGAATGAGATTACGATGCTGGACCTGTTAAAGCTGTCCCTGCGCTTGCACCCCAAAATTCTTGTGCCTGCGGAAATGCGCGGCAAAGAAGCCCTCACAGTCCAGGAAGCCGGACGGACAGGGCACACGATCGTCAGCACCCTGCACGCCAACAGCGCTCGGACGGCTTATGACCGCATCCTGACTATGTGTCTGGAGGCCGGCACTTCCCTGTCGGAAAGCCGGCTTTTGAAAAACATCGTCGAAGCTTTCCCCATCATGCTGTTCAAGATGCAGTTGCCCGACCAGTCCAGAAAGTATATGGAAATCTATGAAGCCACCGGGGTCAGCAATGGAGAAGTCACCGGCTCCACGCTTTTCAAATATGTCGTGGACCACTACGAACGTGACGACAAGGGCAGAATTACCCAAGTAATCGGCAGCCACCGACGCATGGGAAATATCTCTCCGGCCCTTGCCGAGAGACTTCTGATCGATGGCGTACCTGAACGTCAGATCCGCCGCTTTGCGGAAGGAGACGCGGCATGAACCCGATTACCTGGACTCTGGCCTTGGTATTTGCCCTGATCAGCCTGGCCCTGTTGCTCCTCTTTAAGCTAAACCCCTTCGCCCTGGAGCAAAACCTTCTCAAAAAGCGCCGCCTGATATTAACGGGGACAACGCTGAAAATCAACGAACGGATTGTCTTGCACTTTATGACGCTTTTCCGGCAAACCCGCTGCCCACCCAAGAAATTTCTCCTGCTGGTCCTTCTGGCCGCGGCGGGAGGATTTACAGCGGGAATGCTGCTGTTCGGCAACGCCGGCCTTGCCTTGATCATGGCTGTCTGTATGCTGCCCTCCCCCTACTTCTATCTGACGGTAAAAAGCTCATCCTCTGCCCGGGAAGAAATCGAAGGACTGGAAAACACCATGTCCGTGATCACCAATGCTTACGCAGGCTGCGACGACATCATCAAGGCGGTGGAAACCTACGTAGAAGAAAAGAACCGCTATATCCCCGCGCCTTTGCGAGTCCCCACACCCTTTGACGAGTTTATCACTGAAATCAGGCTGCTTAATCCCAACATAGAACACGGCTTGTACCGCTTGTCAGCCAAAATCAAGAACCGCTACTTTGCTGAATGGGGTAAAACCCTGATCTTGTGTCACAACGACCGCAGGCTGAAATTTGCCCTGTTTCCCATCATTAAGGCCATGAATGACGCCAAGTCCATGCAGATCGAAAGCGACGGCATGATGATTCGGGTCTGGCGGGACTACTTGCTGACGGCGGGCCTGATGTTTTCCATCATTCCCCTGATGCGATTCGCCAATGCGGAGTGGTTCTTTCTGCTGACCCAAACTTTCATCGGCAAGCTGCTGATTATCCTCATGATGATGACTGCCCTTGCTACTGCCTTTTACGTTTTAAAGGCGACAAAACCGACAAATCGCTAAGGAGGACGGCCCTTGTTTTATTGTGAAGCAACAATTATTAGTCATAAAAAGCATGTAATAACCTATAATTAACAAAAGTTATATATAGAAATTGCTTTTGTTTAATTGATACAATTATTATTTATAATTTTTATTGAAATCCATACAATTATTATGCATAATAGTTGTATGGAGGTGAATTTCGTGGCAAAACACAGAAGAAAATGGAATGAAGTAGTATTTCAACGCTATTTGCAAGAGAAACGGGGGCAAGGCGTTGGTGAACGCTATACCCCTTGGATTCTCGTTCAGGATTTTCCGTCCAACGGAATGGTATCCCGTATTCAAGGCGCAAAAACAGGAAGGACGCATCACCTTTTATCCAATCACGAAATGAACCTGTTTTTTCTATTGGATTGGTCAGATGAAGTTTTGGATATTCGTGAACAGTACCCGTTGCTGGATTTGCAGCAAGTAATTGAGATAGCAGAAACGGCGCAGATCAGGTATCCCTATGATCTGGTAAGTGGATTCCCTTATGTGATGACCAGCGACTTTTATATTGAAACCACAAGAGGCCCTATGGTTATCGCAGTGAAAACAACTGCGGATTTAGGTAATCCAAGAGTGCGGGAAAAACTTGAAATTGAAAGGCGCTACTGGAGCAAAAAGAATGTCAGGTGGAAAATCATAACCGAACGGGAAATTAATCAGACCAAGGCCAGAAATATTGAATGGCTGGCACAGGCAAAGGATTTAGGATTGTTTGGACTTAGTAGTGAATTACAGAAAGCGTGCATTGCCTTTTTCATGAGGAACGACTCTTTTCATTCAGATTCGCTTGGGGAGTTACTTTTGGATATAGAGATGCGGTTTGAGCTTTCAGACGGCATGGGACTTAACATTTACAAGCATCTCGTCTACTGGAAAAGAATTGAGTTTGATGCTGCAAAACCAATAGATTTCTCCGTATTCAGGAGTAATCTCAGCAGTCTTACGGCGTGAGGGAACAGTGATGGAGATTTGTGTCAACAAAATGATAACTGATGTGGAAACTGGAACACAATGTCTTGTGTTATGGGTTGCCCCCGGAAACGAATATGGTTATTGGTATGATTTAAACAGCCGTTCCCGTAAACCAATCCGGTTTGAAATGAGAGCTGTAGTTGAGGGTGAGAACCACAATCTATATGAAGTGTCCCCCTACTCGACGCCGACTCTGGGGACTGCGGATGATACCTTTACCGAAAAAGAACGCATCCACAGAGATCGTGTGTGGAACATGATACAGAGTGCGGTAGAAAATGAACCTGACATCTATGATGGCAGAAAACGTTCTTCTATCTTAAAAAAAGTTGCAGAAGAAAACGACATTAAACCAAACAATCTCTATGCGCTTCTTGACCGGTATTGGAGATCCGGCAAGACAAAAAATGCCTTCATACCTGATTTTGCTAAACGGGGTGGTAAAGGAAAATCCCGCAAAACAGGAGAAAAGAAAATTGGGCGACCCTCATTGAATACCGGAACCATGGGGAAAGTGATTACTGACAGCGACCGGAAGAATTTCGCCGCAGCAATTAAAAAGTATTATCTAAGTCAGAAAAAGATTAGTTTGAAAGCGACCTACGAAAGACTATTGCAAGATTTCTATACAGTACAATCGGAGGAAAACCCCGAAAAATTGAAGCTCCTTGCTCCGCAGGAAGTGCCTTCTTTCCGGCAATTTCAGTATTGGCACAGCAAAAGCAGGGATGTTGTCAACGAACAAAAGAAACGCAGCGGTGAACGAGCATTTGAACTCAACAGCAGACGCGTGCTGGGGAAATCGGACTTTGGCCTTATGGGGCCGGGTGCGCAATTCCAAATTGACGCAACCGTGGGAGATGTGTATTTGGTATCGCAGTTTGACCGTTCCAATCTGATTGGACGCCCGGTCATCTACTTTGTGATTGATGCCTTCAGCCGAATGGTAACAGGCATGAGCGTAGGACTTGAAGGTCCGAGCTGGGCTGGCGCCATGATGGCGATTGCGAACATGGCGGCGGACAAAGTGACCTATTGCAAACAGTACGACATTGAAATTAAAGAATCGGAATGGCCCTGCCACCATATCCCTTCTGCCCTTCTTGGCGACAGAGGGGAAATGGAAAGCAAAAACGCAGACAATCTGGTCAATATGCTTGGGATACGGATTGTGAACGCTCCGCCGTACCGTGCTGATTTGAAAGGCATTATTGAACAGCATTTTCACACAATCAATACGAACAGTGTGGCCCTTCTTCCGGGAAGCGTTAAGCCGGACATGAGCAAGCGCGGCGGTCATGATTACCGGCTGGACGCTGCACTTGATATCCGGCAGTTTACGCAAATTATTATTAAATGTGTGCTGTATTACAACAACCATCACTATATGGAGTATTTTGAAAAAAGCGAAGCCATGATGCGGGATCAGGTAAAAGCCATTCCCATTCAGTTATGGCATTGGGGAATCCGGCATTGTTCGGGCGCACTGCGCTCTTACCCCGAAGAACTGGTGCGGCTGGCCGTAATGCCTACGGCAAAAGCGACCGTTACAGGAAAAGGGATTCGCTTCAAAGGCGTATTTTACAGCTCTGACAGGGCAATTCGGGAGTCATGGTTTGAAAAAGCCCGTTCAGGAAAATCGTGGCAAGTTTCTATTTCCTACGACCCACGGGACATGACCAATGTTTATATCTGGAATCAGGGCGACAAGTCTTATGATGTATGTTCTTTGCTGGACTGGAATGGCAAGAATGCTGGGAAATGCTTGGATGAAATTGTTTATGAGCAACGAAAGGAAAAGCTATTGAGCCAGCAGCTTAAAGTTAGTGAAACCGAAGCGAAGGTCAACCTGAATGCAGAGATTGATTCGATTGTATCACAGGCAAAGAACATGGGAAAAGGACTTCCCTCAAAAAGCAAGAAGGAGCGCATATCGCAGATTAAAGAAAACCGCAGACAGGAACGGGAATCCATGCGTATGACAGAAAGTTCTGTCATGATGGATACCGGGAATCCGGCGGAAGATCCGCAAGACCATCACCAGGCGGCTGCAGAGGAAGAAATGTCTCCGACTTTGCGCATGATTAAGCGAAAGTTGGAGGAACGTTTGAGAGATGAATGAACATGAAGCAGTTTACAGAGAACAAATTGTTTCGGACTACCAAGGGAACCCCTTGATTGAAGCCTTACCGCCGATTCTAAGCAGTGATGAACTGGTGGACGCCCTTTCGTACAATGAGGGGCAGCATGACGGAGAGCGCGAACTGGATTCACAATACCGACTGCATTGTGTTCAAAGATTATTCCGCTATTTCCAGCCGCTGGAACAGCATGTGGACATTGAAGGGCGGTTTTCCCGGTGTATCCGTCAAAGCTATCTGCACCGCAATCCGCTGGCGGCAAATTATGCGGCTGCATTGGCACAAGGCCACAAAGCAATCCGGTCAGGCCGATTTGAACACTTAGGAGCCTTTCGTCCTACCGCTGCCGGTTTTACGATTATTGGTCTTTCCGGTGTCGGAAAAACCTCTGCTGTCTCAAATATCCTTGCGATGTACCCACAGGTTATCTCCCATTCGCAGTACCGGGAAACCCCTCTTATGCTAAAACAAGTGGTTTGGCTCAAACTGGACTGCCCCCATGATGGTTCAGTTAAAGGCTTGTGTATGGAATTTTTTGAGGCCCTTGACCGGGCTTTGGGAACCGACTACTTTGAAGTCAACAGCAAACGCGGTAGCATTATTGATGTATTAATGATTCGTATGGCACAGGCGGCACGGCTCCATTGTCTTGGCGTTCTGGTAATTGATGAAATCCAGCACCTTAGTATGGCAAAGGGCGGCGGACAGGAAAAGATGCTGAACTTCTTTGTGACATTGGTCAACACTATTGGCGTTCCGGTTGTGTTGATCGGTACAAGCAGAGCCATGGCGGTATTGCAGAGCGAGTTTCGTCAGGCACGGCGTGGCAGTGGTCAGGGTGACCTTATATGGGACCGCATGAAAAATGATGCGCCATGGGATATTTTCGTTTCCTCCATGTGGTGCAACCAATGGACTCGCAGTATTGTTTCGCTGACCGACGACTTCAAAAATGCACTATACCATGAAAGTCAGGGCATTATTGATATTGCCGTAAAGCTCTACGCTATGATTCAGATTCGGGCGATTGCACTCGGAAAAGAAACCTTCGCGCCGTCTGATTTTCGTATTGTCGCCGCCGAACGTCTTGGTCTTGTCAAGCCCATGCTGGACGCCCTGCGCTCCGGCGACAAAAAGAAGATTGATATGTACGGCGATATAGCGCCGATCAGTATGGAGGATTACTATTCGGCCTATTCTACTGTGCTTAAACGCAATCAGGAGATCCCGAAAAAAAGAAATGAAATATCCCTTTCAGAAAAGGCAGTATTGAAGTTGCTGGAGTTAGGCGTGGAGCCACCGAAAGCGAAGTATCTTGCAGGAAAGGTATTGGCAGAACACATGGAATTGCGGGATGTAGCCGATGTGGTGCGCCTTGCCTACCGGATTTTCCTGTCAGCTCCTGACACTAATACTGGAGACGGACATGTACAAGGGGATTTAAGAGATTCTTCCGGATATGCCGAGATACAGGCAAAGGGTGTCATTGAGACCGAAGAATGGTAGGCGGATTTTTCCCTACCCCTTACCCGGACGAATGCTATTACAGTATTTTATGCAGATATTTTGTCCGCAGCGGCAGTGCAGGCTACAAACCCACCGTTAAAAAACTTTTCGGGAATATGCAATGTCTTTCAACTGCGATATTCTTTCCGATGCGGTTAGACTGTGTTGAGCGGTGGATACCCAAAGGAACAGCAATTACCAGAAAAACAATCGCCATGAACCACACCATGTATCCGTACCTGTCGATGGTCTATTCTGAAAAATTCCGCAGAGAAATGGTACATGTTTTGAGTAGCAAAAAAACACAAATGAATATTGATCTTTATGGTAGGCAAAGAAGCTGGAGACTGTGGCCGGAATACCTGAGGTATTGCCCACACTGTGTCTGTGAGGACAAAAACTTATATGGAGAACCTTATTGGCACAGAGTACACCAGCTTCCCGGTATGGTGTATTGCACAAAGCATCGTGTCAGGCTCATGGACTCCGTTGTATCTGCGCGTGCTACCACAACTGCCTTCTATGCGGCCTCGGAGCAAAGCCTTTCCGAGTATGACAACAGCAGTACCCCTGACGTTTACAGCCGGTACAAAGAACTGTTTTTGCGAATTGGGCAAGAAAGCGAATGGCTGCTCCATCATGGCATGGACATTGACTGGCAGTTTAATTTTCGTGAGAAGTACATGCGTTTACTTCGTGAAAAAGATGCTGCTACGGTGCAGGGGGTGCCTGACTATGACCTGATTTCGCGCCATTTCAACAAGTATTGGGGAGAAGAATTTCTTGAAATTCTGTACACCGCTCTGAATGATACAAGGGATTGTGTACAAGGACTTCGGGAAGCGCGGCTGACGACTTTCCGTCCTATTTACCATATTCTGATGATGTGTTTTTTGAAAGGTTCCGTAAAAGAATTTGTGGAGTGCAAAGTATCTGAAAATCCATTTGGCAACGGACCATGGCCATGTCAGAATCCTATCTGTATGCATTATGGTACGAATACATGCCAAAACTCTGATCTCCGATACGTAAATGGTGTTGCGACAGGTTTTTTTCATTGTGAACAATGCGGGATGATATACAAACAAATACGTCGCAAAGGAAAAACCGGGCAGATTTTGATCGTGGAGTATGGATCTATCTGGAAGACCGAAATGCTGCGGCTTCTTGGCACCGAAAAAATGACTGCCCCAGAAGCTGCAAAAATTTTAAAATGCTCACCCAGCGCTATACGATGGCAGAAGAAAAAGATAGGACTCACAAAAAAACGAACGCATGTGAGAAGACCGCCCCCGTACAGTCCTGATGTCGGCCCTGAAAATTATTACAAAGAACTGGTACTAAAGTTCTGCAAGGAATATGGTGAAGTGATGCCGACGGTATTGCGCCGACATGCACCCGGAGCATATTCTTATTTATGTAAAAACGATTATGTATGGCTGCGGGAACACATGGTGTATAAAAGAGACTTAGCTGAATATCGTAAGCAAGATTACGAAATGCTCAAAAAAGTGCAGTCTGCCTATGAACAAATACGGAAAGGGGGCGATTCTGAAAAACGCATTACAAGAGGATATATTGCGAAAATTGCAGGACTTGGCAAAAACACATTAGTTGCTGGTGCTCTGAAAAAGCCCCGGACCAAGATTTTTATTGACAGTGTTATTGAAAGCAAGGAAGACTGGCTCCGCAGGAGAATTACTATGATTTGGGAGAAACAAAATGGCGTGCCCATATCTCTTGTAGACATAAAACGTGAAATGTCACTGCATCCAAACACCTTTGTTGAGTACAAAGATTTTTTGAAGGAGTTGATGGATGAACTAAATGACAAAACTGAATAGCTCTTATGGCAATGCTTTAGCCGTCCAATTTGGGGCGGCTTTTTGCTATCCAAGCATAATTAATATGCGTAACAATTGTATTTTTAGCGAAAGGAGTATGTGTAACAATTGTGTCAACACATTTATCAAATCATTATTTTTATCCTGCTGACTGCGGCAGGATTTTTGATTTGCAGGCAGCTTCTGAAAATTCCGAAGCTGAGCATGAAAAAGAATATCAAGCACCTGCAAGTCCAAAAGGAAATGCCTGGCAAACAACTGTTAACCCGTTTCGTCATGCCTTTAGTGAAACCCATTTCCCGATTTATTCCCATTGACCCGGTCAAGGAAGCCCGGATGGCCTCCATGCTGCAGCGGGGAGGCTTGACGCTGACTCCTCAAGAGTATTACGCCAGGGCGATCCTCTGCGTTTTTTTTACCTGGCCCCTTGCGCCGCTGTTTGTGGTGATCGGAGCACCCCATCTTCTGCCTATCGTCGTGATTTTTTCAGTAGTCGTTTTCCGTCATTTCACAACCGATTTGAACGATGCGCTTAAAGAAAAAAAACGCCGGATAGAAATTGAGCTGCCAGGCTTTGTGCGCTCCATCCTGTACCGGTTGGAGGAAAATAAGCACGACGGCAGCCGCATAGTGGTTCAGGTTGATTTAATTCAAATCTTTGAGGATTATCTTAAAGTGGCCAGCGACACCTTCCGGAGGGACGTGGCAATTTTGGTCCTGGAGATGAAGGCGCTGGACATCGAAACCGGATTGCGCCATTTTAATGAACGCCTCGGTCTGACTGACGTTTCTTTTTTAGTCAATGCCTTGATTGGCTTACACCGGGGCGAACATCAGGGCGAAGCACTTTCTTATTTGGCTCGGGATATGGACATTAAAGCCAAAGAGGTCTTTAGAAAAAAATTAAACACGCTGCCTCACAGGGTAAAAATCGCTTCGATCCCCCTGGTGGCGGTAACCCTGGCTAGTCTGCTCTATGTCATAGGCTCCCACTTGATACGCTCCATGGGGGGCCTTTTTTAAACTGTGAAAACGGGGCAAATGCTCCTTTTCAAATATATCTTCAGGAGGTCGGCTCATGCCAAACAGCAAAACTGAAATCACAAATTTAGAGGAAAGGAGAAGCAACTCCATGGGAAAACGCCATGCCCAGACTCTTTTAAGAGCAAAAAACACACTGCTGAATCCCTCCGGCGATCAGATGACCGGCTGGCTCATCGTAGTGCTCATCGTAGTCGTAGTGGGCGCTGTCTTCATGACGCTCTACCAGGGTTCCATTACGACTATCTGGAACAGCATTGTTACCAAAATCACCGGCCTTTTGGGTTAATAATAGCCCAAAGGCCCGTCCCGTGGGAGAAGCAGCGCTTCTCCTTTTTCTTTTACTTAAATCAAAGGGAGGTATTGATTATGTTCAAAACTTTAAAAACCAAAGTCACTGGGGCGGCTAGCAAAGTCAGATACGCACTGCTGAATTCATCCGGCGACCAGATGACCGGCTGGCTCATCGTGGTACTCATCGTTGTCGTGGTGGGCGCGGTTTTCATGACACTTTATCAAAGCTCCATTTCGACCATTTGGAATAGCATCGTCAGCAAAATTACCGGCCTGCTGAGCTGATGAGCGCCCAAAAGGGAACTTCACAAAAACAGGTGGTGCAGAGCCAATGAACAGCCGGCACCGGGGCATACGGGGGAGGTTTTCTCCCCTCATGTCCATGCCAAGGCTGCTTGCCAATCGCCAGGGCAGCAGCTATTTTGACCTCATGATCAAAACCCTGGTGGTCATTACGCTGATGCTTACCGTGATGTCCTTTTTAAGCATCTTTACCACCTATCTGAACCTGAATTATGTCTGTCGCCGCGTCGTCCGGGTGGTGGAACTGGAGGGAGAGGTTTCCGACCGGGCCTATGATGTTTTCTACAGGCTCAAGCAGCAGACCGGCCTTTCGCCGGAAATGACCGTTGACGAAGTGGACTATTGCCAAGACCAGAAAATTCAGTTGCGGGACACCTTTACTATCACCCTGGCCGACAGCTATTCCTTTACCATCTTTACCCCGTCTTTCGCGCCCCCGGTAGTCATTCAAATTCCCATGAAAGTCAGTATCACCGGCATGTCGGAACATTATTGGAAGCTCCCGAAATGAGAGCGCTGGAAAGGAGGCGAATGCTGCGGGCAAAATCAAACGGGCAGTGCGCAACCGCCAAGGCGATACCTTTATCTTTATCATCATTCTCGTCTTCTTCATTCTCACCTTGTCAGCTATCGTGATTGAGTATTTCCGCATGGAAAGTATGTATCAACAGATAGAGTATGTCCTTCAGCGGGGCATCAACGGTGCCGTGGAGTACGCCATGCTCGACGAATACCGCAGAGATGGCGTCGCCAGGATGGATACGGCGGTTGCGGAAGAAAAACTGTATGAGTACCTGCATGAAAGCATGGCTTTGGACTCGGAGCTGAATAAATATGCCGGTGAAGAATGGGACTACCAGCTTGAAATTGAAAACCTCCGGGCCACGGAAAGTCCGCCCCGGCTGACGCTGGACGGAGCGTTGAAAACCCGCAGTGTTTTCAGCTTCCTGGCCGGAGAGGTACGGCTTCCCTTCAGCATCTCAAGCGTCAATACACGAATTGTGGAAGGAGGTTCCAGAGATTCCAAATGATACGAAAACTTATCCTTACCCTACCCCTTTTCGTCCTCTGCTGCCTTCTCTTTTCTCCGGCCAAGGCTTTGGCGGCAACCAACAGCGATCTTGAAATCAAGGTCACCTCTCCCATTGACAGCCTGCGGACGGAAAGCGGCGTAGTGGCCGTAGAGCATCTCCCGGCAGAAATCCCTATCCAGGTCACGGCGAAAACCGGAACGCTCACGGCTATAGCGCTGGAGTACGGCGGCCAAAGCCGGGAGATAACCCCGGATTATACGCTGATCATTAAAAACAAGGCGCAATGCGGTCCCTATACCCTTACGGCCAAGACCGACCAGGGCGCTGTCCTGACGGTCACCGCCAACGTGGTGTATCAGGTCAAAGCGAGTTGCGACATCCGCTACCGCATCACCGCCATGGACGTGAAGGAAATCTACGAGGGCAACGTGCTGCTGAAATCCTTCCCGGAGCCCCAGCGGATTGACCTGGTCAACGCCAACACCGTGGCCGACCAGGAAAACGAACGCCTTGCCGGGTGGATCGGCAAACAGGACGGCGGAACCTATACCCTAAAGGGCAGTCTCGTGGTGGAAATTCACAATATTTCTACAGGCCAAGTTTACGGCACCTATGACACGGACGCGGATTTTGACCCCCTGACCGGGGGCTTCGGCTGGACGCCCCAGACCTTTATTGCCTTTGCAACCATGCGCAGCGCGGCACTCACCTATCAGGCCCCGGTTAAACTTGATGTGAAAGCGATGTGGTGCAGTGAAGATAAGCAGGCGGTTTACGGGAAGCTTGCTGCCCAGGACAAGGGGGTGCCGGAGCTGCTCTATCCTTACCAAACCACCTCCGTCACCTTCCATAAGGATGACATCAAGTTATCCCGTAACCATCAGTACCTGGGCCTGGAATGGGATTACACCCCGGAGACGAAAGAGTTTACCGATGGTGAAAGCAAGACGCAAACGGAAATCACCCAGCAAATTTATTATCAGATCCCTGCCGCCGATTTCTATTTCAAATTTAAGGACTGTGAAGGAAACGACCTGTCAGTTGCTATCAATGCTCCTGCCACAGTGAAGCGCGGCTCTGATTATTCTTTCACCGTTACTTACCTGAACAGCGGAAACAACCCGGCTTACGACGTTCCCTTAAAGGATACGGTGGATGGAGCCGCCATTGAGGAAATCCCAGCCGTGCAGGACTTCTCACCAAATCAAAGCCAAACCTATACTGTCAAGCGCACCGCTGATACCAAAGCCGATGAAATCCACCTGTGGGCCAATATTGGTGTACCGGAGGGTTTTAGCGACGGGAATCTTGCCAATAACACCGCCACAGCTATCATCAAAGTGATTGACCCTACACCTGAGCCTCCGCCCGGCAAGCCAAACAATCCACCGGATAGCCCTAACCAGCCGGACAATCCAAGCAGTACGCCGGATCAACCGCCGGTCAAAAAGGAGCCTTGTGACCTATCCGCTAATATTCTGGCAGCTCCTACGGTTTACGAGCATGAAGAATACAACTTTACCGTGAACTTTACCAATCAATCCTTTGTGACGCTCCATGATGTGCCCTTGCTGGGCAAGAACAACGAAAACATCCTGCCGCAGATTCCTAAAATGGCAGACTTCGCTCCGCAGGGGACAAAATCCTATACCGTTACCGGCACGGCAGGCAGTGCAGGCGAGATTTATCATCTATGGGCCAATGTGGACGTGCCGGAGAGCTTTATGGATGAAAACCCGCTCAACAACACAGCCGTTTCAAGTATCAAGGTAATCAAACGGCCAACCGATAATCCGCCACCGGACAACCCAAGTAATCCTGATAATCCGAGTAACCCCGTTAACCCAAGCAATCCCGTTAACCCAAGTAATCCTGATAACCCAAGCAATAGCTTATGCGACGTGTGGGTAAATCTGTCCTCCCCGCCCATGGTGTATGAACGGGAAGGCTATAGCTTCACTGTATATTTTGCCAATTCCACCGACAAAGCGCTGTCCGACGTGAACCTCAATGTGGATATCAACGGCAAGACGGTTTCCGCCGTGCCTGCAACAACCAATTTCAAGCCCTATGAGAAGAAATCCTATCTTGTGACCAGCACCGCAGGGCCAAAAGGGGTACCCATTGAACTTACGGCAAAGGTATCGCCGCCTTCCGGATACAAGGATATCAATCAAGGCAACAATCAAGTTTCGGCTCAGATCATGGTGCTGGAACGCCTTTATGATCTGAACGTGCAGAGAATCACCCCCGATTGCTATAAGGAGAATCAATCGGTTATCACCACGGTCAAGGTTGGCAATCAGGGAAGCCTCGACTTTACGCCGGGGCAGAATGTCACCGTTTTGTTCCAGATTCCCGAACTCTCCTTCTCCAAACGCCTAGATGCTGTCGTGATGGAAAAGGACACCTGGAATGTGATATCCCTGCGCTGGGATACCCCTAACGTAGAAACTGATAAAAACATTACGCTGATTGCCACCATCAACCCGGACCGCTCCCTGAACAATGAAAGCACCACAAACAACAACGTCTACACTCAAAAAGCGATTATTAAGAATGTCACCTATGAACCCCCTCTGGAAAGCCGGGCACTGCCCGATCCACCCAAAAGAGACGAGCAGCCCAGGGTAACATGGTGGGAACAAAGGTATGAAAACGGCCAGTTTGTGTGGCATGAATATTACGCCGAGTTAAAGGTAAGCGCCACACTGGATTATGACACCAAAGCCAAAGGATATCTCAAATCGGGCTACGGCTACTCAGTCTCAGTTAGTACCTCGGTCAGCACCAACTATGACAGGCCGGAGCTAATTACCGCCCCTCAGACGGCGGAAATATATCTGCCGGAGTTCCGTTATGAAACCGCCATCCCGTTAGTCAAAGAAGGCGGTCAATTTATTTTCCGGGAGAACCCCGCATCTCCTTTCCTATATAGAAGACAGTATATTCCGGTCTGGTTCCCCGATAGGGATTACATTGCCCAGCTCCTTGTCACCGATTTGCATACACCGGGCGGCACTCTTTCCAAATGGCTGACAGGCGGGGAGCTGCAAATAAAAGTGGTTGACAGTATGTACGATGACGATGTGACCACCGGTGATGAGTAATGGTACTGCTGCTTTATACCATTCCCCTCTTGTGGGCAGCAGTTATTGATTACAGAAAGCGGATCATACCCGATTGGACATGGATTGCCCTACTGTTAATCGGGATTGCATCCGCTTTTCTCCTGCCCGCCCCGAACCTGGATGAGCGGATAGCGGGACTGCTTATACCGGGACTTTGTCTGCTGCTGCTTGCCTCGAAATACGGCGGCGTGGGTGGAGGCGACATCAAGCTGACAGCAGCCATGGGATTTTGCTTTGGCTTGGACACGCTGGCTTTCATTCTCTTTTTTGCCCTGCTTCCCGCCTGCATTTATGCAGCGGTGACACGGCAGAGAAGCATACCGCTGGCAGTATTTTTGTTTATCGGCTTTGTATTTAGCCTTCTAAGCAGGATGCTTGGCTAAAACACTTAGAAAACGAAAATGTAAGCGGCCACCCCTATCAGATGGCCATTTTTTAATGAGAGAGGTGCGGTTATAGCAATGGTTGCAACAAAAAATCCCTGAAAGCTACTTGCCCGAGGATTGCAAGGGCATCATGAATAACCTTGTTTTCCGGTATGATGATCCCGACATTGAGGATATTCCGCAAGAGCAAACCGACGAATTGGAGGTGGGCTGATATGGAGCAAATAAATATAATTATGCAAAAAGATTACGAAAGAGCTACCCTGCTTTTAGGGGACCTCTTTGAAATTGACTCAGATATTATCGAACAGATTAACTGCTGCATCCAAAATTACGGGATAGGCAGTTTTTTTAAAAATCTTAAAACTTTCGATTTTCCAGCAGATGTTGCCGAAAAACTGAATGCTGTCGGAATGGTGTTGTACGGAATGAGTGAAGAATCACTGCCAGTGGCACAAATTTTCAAAGAGCCTAAAGGCGGTGCAATCTATGAAAAGAAACTATGATAAGGAATATGCCTCCAGTTTTATAAAAGGTCTTAGCCGCCTTACGGGAATCTCTGAAAGCAAACTAAAAAAATATGCATTAGAAAACAATCTTTTTAATGTACTGGAGCATCCCCGTACCATAGATCCGAACAAACAACAACTTGAAAAAATCTATATATTAAACGAATTTATCTCCGTATATCGACTGCTCAAGCTACAAGAGCATACAAGCAAGCTTTCCTTTACTTCCTCCAAAGTTGCCGGAGATTATTTCACGGCTTTATTAGGCGGCATTAAGGATCGGGAAAAATTCATGGCTGCATTTTTGGATAACGGTCACAACATTATTGAGGTAAGAACTTTTTCCGAGGGAAGTATAGCAGAAGCCGTCGTTTACCCTAGAGCAATACTGCAAGCGGCTCTTGACTGTGATTGCAGAGCCATCCTTCTGGCACACAACCATCCAGGCGGAAGCATGAGCCCATCCATCCAAGACCGGGATATAACGCAAAGACTTATTTCCATTTTTACGCCGCTCCAAATCAGTGTACTGGATCATATCATTGTCGCTGGCACTACATACCATTCAATGATGGAGCATGGAACCCTACCACAGACATCCTCCGATATATGTTATAATGCAATTTTTTTGGATGACCGCAAGGCTGCCGAGGAAAATGAAACAGATTTTAGAGTGGACATTTCAAATTATAGTAAATCATATTTAAGCAATTGTTGTTTTCCTGAATCTGAAGACCAAACGGATGAAGATGAATGGGAACTATAGTCAAGAGATAGACGCCAGCACCACCCTACTACCCCATTATGGCAGACGAGATAAAGGCAGATCTAGAATATCCGGAGGGCGAACAATCTGATGATGACTTGGAGCTATGAAAGGACAGTGACTATGTATAAACCATTGCGGATATATTAGCGACTGGTTTCTTAGGAAATACTGGACTACCGAGCGCACCTACCGACCGGAAACGGGCGTTCCAATGGACCGCATTGATTATCGCATCAAAGCAATGCGGTATTGAGGCTATTTCATGATGATGTGCGGCGTATGCAGGATTTTTTGAACGGTAATTATTCCGATGATTACTCGGACCCAGAACAGGACGACGAGGAATTAGAAATTTGAGCTAAGGGCTTTGCAACAGCAAAGACCCTTTTTCTATTGATGATTAAACAATGACCCTGATTTGGAGGTCTTTGAGATGGCAACCGCCACCAGTAGCCGCCTGCGGTTTACCGACGAACAACTTAAACAAGCCAACAGCGTAAATCTGTTAGAGCTGGCCCAACAATATGGGTACGAGCTGGAGGACACGGAAAGCAAGGCCTTCCATGCCAAACACAGCGGTGGCCTTTTCTTTTACAAAGACAGCAACACGTTTAAACACTTTGGCAGCGATACCAAAGGCGGCGCTATTAATTTTATAATGATGCAGGAAAACACCTCCTTTGTAGACGCAGTCAAGCGCCTGCTGGGGTCATCCTACGAGCCGGCGAGAGAGGCCGCACCGCGCAAATTCGTCCCCCCTCCAGAGAAGAAAGAGTTGATTCCGCCCAAAAAGGCCCATAACTTCAAGCGAGCGTATTGGTATTTGGTGGAATGCCGGGGCATTGATCCCAGCATAGTATCGGCGCTCATGAACGAAAAAAAGCTATATCAAGGAACCTATTATAGTAAGGAAACAGAAAAATACGAAAGCGTCTGTGCTTTCATAGGGTATGACGAAACCGGCAAAGCACGGTACTGCGCCATGCGGGGAGCAGACCCCGACAGTGCAATCAAGCAGGATAAAAGCGGTTCGGATAAGAGCATCCCGTTTCACATGGTCGGCCGAAGCAACAAGGTTTATGTGCTGGAGTCCCCTATCGACACCGCCAGCCATGCCACCCTCGCCATGCTCCATGGTATTGATTGGCGGCAGGATCACCGTATCACTACCGGCTGCCTGTCGGATAAGGCGCTCCAGTGGTTCTTAAAGCACCATCCCGAAATCACGGATATTTGCTGGGGCTATGACAATGATGTAAACGGCAGGAAACCGGTGCCCATTACCCAGACCGAATATGCTGCCGCTGTTACGGCCAGCGACGATTCCGTATTTATTGTGGAGGCCACCGGCAAATCGATGAAACACATCCCATATAATTGGGGACAGATGGCCGCCCTTGAAAATGCCCGGAAGTATAAAGGTTTGGGCTATAGGGTATCCATTCACACGCCGGATGACGATTTTAACGCGGATCTCGTTGCCTTCCGCAAGCGTTCTGCAACTCGGGAACCGGAGACCATGCCGGAGCTAGGCGCGGTGGATGAGTATGAACTGGAGGTATGAATAATGAGCATCTATACAGATGAAGGCCATGCCAGCCGAAAAGATTACTTTGAGAGTTTAGCGAAGGATTACGGCGTAGACGTTGAACCCGTCTACATGTTAGCGGACCTACTCGGCCCGGATGAAGACTTTGATGGTCTGATTGCCACCCTTGACGATATGAGCATGGAAGTGTAAGGCATCCCCTCTGCCTTACTTTTTTTTCGTCCGTCCCCGCCTCCCCTACTTCACCACGCCAAGACTCTCGAATGCCCACCCTTTCAGGGTGGTGAAGGCAGGAATAGCCGGGTTCCACCCGGCAGTAAACAGCTTGTGGGCAAAGCCCACAACAGGGGTTCCCTCCCCCCTTACGGGGTTCCAATGGGGTTATCATTCCTAAAACCTGCGCTGATGGGCTTTTTTCATACCATGACTTAGGAGGTTAATTTTATGATTACCGCTCTTATCAAATACGGAAACAACAGTCTTCTAACCGAGTTTCCTGTTGAAGCCATGCGGCTTTACAATCAGCTCAGCAGTATCGGCATAGCTGACAGAGCAGATAAAATTCCCGCCTTGGGAAACAACAGCATATCAGTGAAGTTATTTGCTGGAGAACTACTGGGTCTCAAAAGAGCTGTCGGTCAGTCGCTTATCAACCGGCTAACCCCTGCCGACACTCTGCGTGATGTTAATGTAGCCAGTTATTGGCTCCAGGAAGCATGTGCCAAAGACCATGAGGCTTTTGCGGCGCTTATTGCCAAAGCTTCCCCCTCTTCTCTTACTGATCTTAGGGATTTGACAGAAGGCTTTTATGGCCGCCCCATATCCAAAGAGATAGAAAGTCCCGGCTACGACGAGGATCAGGATATGGACGAGGACGACGAGCTGGAACCTTAACCACGCAATGCCAGGAAAATCCGGCTCTAAGAAAAATAACTGTTATATATGAAGGAAGGTAACGATCATGACTCATGCAGAGCGCTACTGTAATTTACTTGCTCTTACTAAGCGTCCCGTAGTAGATTCATCCTATCATGCCGCATTCTATCTGCTTGCCACGGATGACACTCTATATAAACGGGCTTGCCCGCATGTATCTCTGGACGGTGTAGATTTCACGGCGATGAAACGAAAATGCGGTGACCTGGACTATATGCAGAAGCAGCTTTTATCCATTGCCCACAATCTTTTCTCATGGACAAGTAAATGCCCGGTTACCCCTCATGACCTTTCCTGCCTGGGGTATCCCACCCTTGATTATGTTTGCAGCGCCTTTTACATTGCCAACGGTATGGTCCGGTTGCAGGTTCAGGAGAACGACATTGGCGAACAGATCTTTTCACTGGATATGAGCAGGTATGAGCAGAACAAAAAAGTCTATACTTTAATGTTTGGTCCCTCCGGTTCAATCCGGGAGCTGGAACCTGATGGACTGGAACAAGGCTGACGCCGCTTGTGAAAACTGGCGGCGTTTCTATTTCCCTTAATGAAAGGAGGCTTGCTATGGCTGCGGCCCAAGAAAAACGTACACAAAAGCGGTCAATCGCCTTTCCTATTGATATGTTAGAACAACTTGATAAGCTGGCCGTGAGGCAGCGGACAACTACATCCGATCTGGTACGCGGCTATGTAGATAAAGGACTGGCAATCGACGGCCACAAGGAAAATATTGACTTGATTGCAGCCATCATCCGGCAGGAAATCAAATCCCAACTGGACATTCAAATTGAACGATTGGCGAAAATGAATATGAAGATCGGCAAGATATCGGCGGGCCTTTATTACCTTGTCATGAAACTGCTGCTGAAACAATACGGCTCCACGCGCTCACAAAGCTTGAAGGAACTGGCGACTGAAACCCGCAAGATGGGAGTGAAATACATGCAGATGAAGGATTACCAAATCAATGACTATCTGGAAGATGACGATATGATAATGACCGATGCCGACAAACTGTAGGTGGCCGCTATGTCTGTCTTACTATATAAACAACGATTCAGGCAGCCAAACTACAAGGATACACCTGCTTGCAATTATGCCCATGTGCGCTACATCGCACGGCGGCGGGGTGTATTGAAAAACGAGGGTATGACCCATGGGCTTTTCGGCAAGCTGGAACCGGGTGAAATGAAGCAGTTTGAAACATGGAAAGAAGTCGCCAGCCATATCTATTATCTTTCCAAAGAGGGCAAAAACATCTACCGATCTATCATTTCCTTTGAACGAACCAAGGCGCGAGAGCTTGACCTGATCCGGCAAAAGGACTGGCGGCGGTATATAGAGGCTCATATCGCTACCCTTGCGCAGCAGAACGGCATTAAAATCCAGGACCTGGGCTTTGCCTGCTCCGTCCATGACGAACGGCACCATCCCCATCTGCATGTGGTCTTTTGGGATAAAAATCAGAAAGTAGCCAAGAACTTTGTCCATCGCTCCGTTCCCAATGCCATCCGTGTACAGCTTATTAAAGACACCTTCGCTACCCGTATCCGGGAATATTACGCGGAAAAGGATGCTGCCCGCGCCGCCGTCAGGGATATTACCGACAAGGAAGTAGCGGAGTTTGAGCAGTATATCAAAGAGGCCCGTCCCAAGGACTATGAGCGGATCAAAGACTGGTTTGAAACCTTTAATGAGGACGCTATCTATGCCGACCCCGTTTACAGCGTTTTCAACGATAAGTCGATGCTGCCCTTAGTGAAAACACTGTTTGAAATCAAGGACATGATACCGCAGGACGGCCGAATCACTTATAAACTGCTGCCCGAGGAAGTTAAGGCTAAGATCGACGAGCTGGTTATTGCTCTATTGAAAAACAACGCGGGCCTGCGCCGGGCAGTCAACCGTTATGTGGAAAGCAAGCTAAACCTTGCAAAGCTCTATGGCAACGATAGAAAGTATCTGTCCGGCAAACGTAAGGAGTTTCAAAAGGAAACCGAACGGCTTATTGCCAACCGGATCACCCGCACAGTAAAGGCCCTTTGCCAAAAGGAACGGGATATTCGCTACTCCGAGGAGGAACGACATTATTACACCGAGCAGCTAGTTATTGAATTGCTGGAAATGTTCTCCCGGCTTTCCTATTGTAACGACCGGCGTTTCGAGTATGGGCAAAAGGCTATGAGCACGGAGCTGTCCAAGCTGGCGCGAAAGGAGCTTTATCTGCAAATGAAGGATAAAGGGATCGAGCCGTAATCGTATCCTCAGAAACTACTCCGGTAATACTTAAATAGTGATGATGTAAACAAGTTTCAATACATGATAAAAAATAATGAAAACTAAGAATTGAATTGCTAATTATTTATATTGTACGAGATTATACGAGATGCCCAATGATAGATTTTCTTAATAGAATTAGAGAACCGGTTTCTATTTCCTCTTCAAAAAAATATTCTATTCACTTTCTTTTGCCTTTGGTTTCTGGTATTTTGATATTAAAAATTTCTTAGATTCTTAGAGTTAATTTTATGGATTGATTCGATATTCTTTATATCAATCCCCAAAGCAAATAATTAAAGGTATCGTATTCGGAATACTGGCCTTTTTTCTCACGACACCCCTTAATCCATTTTGGTAAATATTGTAATTTACGCCAAGCTAATAATGCGAGATCCAATGAACATAGTTTGTTTGGCAATAATCTAAAAGAATAGGTGCGCATATGATCAATTTCTATTTCGACGAATACAAGCCGCAAACCGCGCCAAGTACGAAATCCGAATCAACCTTGAGAGTGGCATCACAATTCCAAAATACCACGCGCAAGGCAAAGTTCGGGCAAAATCATTACTTTCGGTATTTATCCGCAGACGGCGGATGGTGCGGACAGAACGCCGATATCCATCACGAATCAATAGAAAAGATACCTTGGTCGTGATATAAGCATTAAGAATAGATCATCAAGAGAGTGTTGCTTATATTCTGTTGACTTATTGTCTGAATTAAATATAATTACCTTGGGTGATCAGATGAGTTTACTGCAAGTGTTTTCTGCTAACTTACCCCGTTACAGACATGAAACGGGATTGTCTCAAGCGGAGTTTGCCGATTTAGCCTGGTTAACATCGAACGTATATCAGCGCTCTTGAACGTGGAAAGCGAAGTATCACCATTGTTAATGTTGAGAAAGTTGTGACGTCGCTTAACATTGATGCTTATTTATTATTTATTAATCCAAGCATTGTATCAATAAATAATTCAACAAGTGAATTTGTTTAACTTCACATGAAGGCATATAGGTAATTAGCTATATGCCTGGATGAGGATTGAGGTAAAAATGAGCAATATTAAACTAGCAGAAAAATTTAATAACCTCACCTTAGAGTCGGAAGACCACTGGGATTATCGCGGCACAAATAATAGTGAACGCGATTATGTTCATGGATTTTGTACGTATCCTGCAATGATGGTTCCCAAAATGCAACGTGAAATGCTTCAAGTTTGTCTTGCAGAGATGTCAATACCACACCCTCAATTGCTAGATCCCTTTGCCGGTTCTGGAACCATCCTTGTTGAAGGTATGCTACAAGGTCTGGATGTTGTTGGCATTGATATTAATCCCCTTGCGGTTCTGTTGTGCAAAGTTAAAACAACCCTTATTAATGTAAAAATGCTTGAACAGCATGCTGCGCAACTTATAACTAACATTGAGCAAGTGAACAATGTTACATATCACCAATTCAAAGGAATAGAAAAATGGTTTACGGCGCAAGCAATATGTGACCTAAGTAAAATAAGAACCGCCATCACGAAAGATGAGAACCTTGAAATTCGACGATTTTTCTGGGCAGCATTTTGTGAAGTTGTGAGAATGGTATCCAATTCTCGTGATTGCACTTACAAGCTACACATAAAAGATGCAGAAGATATCAATACATATAATAAAGATGCGATATCGCTTTTCAAGGAAACGCTGACTTTTAATTCTATTAAACATAACGAGTTTTATAGTGTTCTTAAGCGACGCGGGTATATTAGGAGAGACGGAGTTTCGTATAAAGGCTCTGTAAAAATCATACTTGGCGATTGCATCGCTTATCTGCAGCACACAAAGAAAAAGTTTGATCTTATCTTTACCTCACCGCCGTATGGTGATAACCACACAACTGTGTCGTATGGTCAGTATTCGGTTATCCCTCTGAGATGGATAAACAGTAATGATATTGATGAATCAATAGATGAAAAGCTTCTTAATACTCTATATGAAATCGACAATATTTCCTTAGGCGGAATGAGTTCTAACAAGTATGTTACCCGTAACAAAAAGAATATTGTTAAAAAGTCTGAAACATTAAAAGAACAGATTAATACAATTACTGAGATTGCACCAAAACAAGTCAATAAATTGATTTCGTTTTACAGTGACTTTGATAGATTCCTAGCTACTATATCAAAGAAGATGAAGCCTGCTTCTGTATCAGTTTGGACACTTGGAAATCGCAAAGTAGCAAAGCAAGAAATCTATATGAATAAAATAATGGTTGAATTAGGATTACGTTATAATCTCTCGCTTTTAACCAATTTTACAAGAAAGATTCTTAATAAGCGAATGCCAAAGATTAATGCATATACCGGTGACGAAAAAGACATACAAGGCACTATGACAAGAGAGCATATATTGATTTTTAAAAGGAGTGATATTGCCGATGAGTGAACAATTGACGCTATTTGACCGCGAGTCAGACTATCTTGAATCTGACATTAATGGTTTTGATAAGAAATCAGCATCATTTCGTGTTCATGCCTCTCTTATCTATAAACTTGGTGAGTCACTTATTGCTGACGAGGTTACTGCTTTATCTGAACTTATTAAGAATGCATATGATGCCGATGCAACGATTTGCATGTTGTCGATCGATTCTAATTATACAGAAACCATTGCGGAAACAGTTTGTAAAGGGTTGATTGAGCTTTCAGATAATGGTTGTGGAATGGATTTATCTACTATTATAAACGGCTGGCTCACGCTTTCTAATTCTCCTAAGAAAAAAATGAAGAAGGAAGAAAGGACGACCCCCAAATATCATCGTTATCCTCTGGGAGATAAAGGCCTAGGCCGTCTTTCGGTTCAAAAGCTTGGCAGAAATATGAAGATGATTACCAAATTAGCGACCTCAAAGATTGAGTACACTGTTACTATTCCTTGGGGCGATTTTCTTAAGAATACTACGATTGATCAGATCCCTGTCAAGATTGAAGAAACAGAAATTGACAATGAAAAATCATACACAAAAATTATAATTAAAGATCTTATTGATGATGAGCGGTGGGCAAGCCAGACGCAAATTGACATTTTGACAAACAGCATAAGCAAAATTGTATCGCCTTTTAGAAGTAAAGAAAACACCTTTAAAGTTGTTGCAAAAGTCAACGGGCAAGAAATTGAGACTATCGGCAAAATATTTGATGAACTTCTTGCCTCGGCGCGTGCAAAACATACAATAAAATATTCCTGTGGAAAAGCAGAAGTTATAACAGAATATAAAAGGTCATTTTTCTATAATAGAGAAATCCTGCAAAAGATTGTATCAGGTGAATTTACACTTAGCGAGACGGCAATCAATGATTTTTTACGGATAAATCAAAAGTCTCTGTCAAATGTATTTCCTAGATTCGACTATGGAAATATACTTGCTTCAGAGGATGAATGCCTATTTGAAGATATTCAACTCTTACAAAAAACCTCAGGCGATTCTTTACGAACAAGTGACCCCGGCGAATTCGAATGCGAAATATATGAATATTCATTAGATCAAAAATATCTGGATTATCTTTACGAAAACATTAGCTATGATAGACTAATTGACCGTGATGAATATCGCAATTTTATCAAACGTTTTTATGGGATTAAAGTAGTACGCGACGGTTTCGTCGTCCAGGGCTTTGGGGAAGGAGAAGGTGGCGACTGGCTAGGTTTATCTTCCTCGTCGAAAACTACTGGCTATTTTTTTGATTTACGAAATGATAGCATAATTGGATGCGTTTATCTCACCGGAAATTGCAATGCAGTATTGAAAGAAACTACTAACCGAGAAGGGTTTGTTGAGGATGAATATTATCATGCATTTTATAAAATCCTTGATGATTCTATTAAGAGAATAAACCGAAATCGCAAAAAACTTAATGATGCAATGAAAGCCTATGTTGTAGAAGCCATATCTCTATCCAGTGATATAGGAGATAACGTTTTAACTTTTAAGCCTACAATAATCAAAATACGTGAAGAAATGGCAAGCACAACTCCGTTAATATCGGAGGGACACAAGCATATTGCTTCTGCATTAGATAATTATAGTGTTGCCAAAAGAATAATTGATTCTTCGCCGTTTGTACCTTCCGAAGTGACTAAAAGTCTGGATAATTTATATCAGAATATAGCTGATGTTTCCGGCGATTATAAACGCATACAACAAGAGCGGGACTCTCTTAACAAAAAACTCGATGCGATAAACTATGATTTTGAAAAGATTAATGAAAGACTTCAGGACTTATTTGAATTAGCTGGACTTGGAATTTCCGTGGAACTATTTGCACATGAGTTTGATTCTTCAATCAGAAGCGTAAAAGCTAAGAACCAACAAGTCATTGACTCGAAATCTACGCAGTCAATTGATGACCTTATCAAGCATATAAATTATGTTACGTATTCCCTAGATGCTTTAAGAAAGCAAATGTCATATTTCAATCCTGGACTTAAGTTTGTAAGAGCCGAGAAACAGGTCTTTAATATCAGCGACTTCTTAGAGTCTCATAGATCTTTTTATAAGGAAAGATGCGAAAAAAAGAATATAGATTTTAATGTTAATGTGCTTAGAGATTTCAAAGTGCGTATTAATCGTGGAATGTTAAACCAGGCATTTGATAATTTATTTAGCAATTCAGAATACTGGCTAGACTTTTCAGCACGCAAAGATCTGATTAAAGACAAAAAGTATACTATTGAAGTTTTAGAGCGTGGCATTATTGTAGTGTGGGATAATGGTATCGGCGTAAGCAAAGATATTGAAACACGGTTATTTGAGCCATTTGAAAGCAAAAAAACCGATGGACGTGGATTAGGGTTGTATATCGCTGCCAGTAACCTTAAATACAATTCTGCTAGGATTAGATTGCTGGGAGAAAGAAATCAGGAAAGGAATCTGTATAAGTTTGAGATTGATCTCTCACAGTTAATGCAGTAAAGCGCAGGTGGAAATAGAGATATGATTGAAACGCTGTTTGATATGCATAATATTAAATATGTTATTAGTGTTGACGATTGCTATTTTGCGCCAAAATATGACGAGGTAAGAGCAAAAGTATATAGTGAGATGTGTTGTTCCATTGACCCATTTAGAGGATATCTCACTGAAGTCGGAAAATCATCTCATATAAACGAAATTGATGAATTCACAGACCTTGGTACGGATACATCTGCCCTTATTGCTGAGCTTATTGAAGTTCTTTCTGAGAATGAGTTGAAACAATGTTTTTGTGAAGTTGAAAAGACAGATGAAATCTACTCAGTTGAGCAGAAGGCTATTCTCGCTTTTTTAGATGATATAAAGGCTCAAGGGTATATTGAGCAATACGTGACACTATCGACGGTAAGTGAAGCGGCTGCATTTGATTGTGAAAAGGTGGGTATTAATAATGGCTCAATATTATGGTTGTTGGACAGAAATTTTGAAAGAGTTGGAGAGTCGGCAAATGCTGGCATTGAGCTTGCGAAGACTTTAACTCAACGCCATAATGGGCATGACAATTATGTTTATATTTTATCTGCTGTAAAACCGGACTCCGAATTGAATGAAGATGAAATAGAGGCCGAATTTGACGAATTTCTTTCAGCCGAGTGTGACATTAAAACATCATCATTTTTCTATTATATTAATAAGCAACGTATTCTATCAAATAGAAAAGATAGAATTGCAAAAAGCCTAGCACAAGGATTTAAACGGAAAGCGAGTTATGAACTGTTTAAAGCTTATGAAGAATGCCTGAGTGCCAGTATAGAATCAGCAACAGGAAAAATCTTTGGGATCAGGCAGAAAACTTTAGATTACCTACTTAATGAAAAAGTCGAGAGCAAAGGTGAGTCATGTATAAATTTTATGGCAAGGCTTGTACAGATATTGCAAACGGAAGAATATAACAAAGCAATTGCTGTTAGACACGATACTCTTGTTGAGAAAATGAATTATTATGAGGAACTATGTAATGGAATAAAAAGCCCTGTTGGAAACGCAACTGAAATGACACCGATATTAAAAGAACTTCGCGATATAGAAATATATAACCAACATATTAATTCACAGTACCTTGAACTATCAACAGGAGATATTTTTCTTTACAATTCTTCGTATTACTTATTAGTATCTCAAGCCTGTGACACATATTTGCGATTAGAGGGCTGTAGGAAATTAATGAATGCGACTCTTTTAGAAATTATATCAGAGGGTAAATCTGAATTTAATTATCCCCTGTCATGTTTTAGAGATCTAAAAAAACCAATGGTCATGTATCAAAACCAGATTAGCATTCCATTTGATGTTTTGGATTTGTGCGTCACCAACCAAAATGGACAAGCTTACATTGATATAGCATATTTTCAAAACATAGAGGATGTTAAACTAAAGAATCATTCTAAGAATTTTAACAGGAGATTACAGATAATCTGTGCACACTTAAAGGCGATAAATGAAAGTAAATTAACCATTGAGCGTCTTATCTGTAAAGATCCCGAGATTTCAGACGAGGCTGCAAAAGCTGCATATGAAACACTTCTTAACGAAGATTCTTTCTTGAAAAATCAGACAGTTAGTGATAATAAGCTATGTTTTCCCGTACAACGAATATGTAGGTTAAATGAATTGACAACCATAGATATCGTTAAAGAGTACGGGATCGTTTTGTCTCGAATAGGTCATCCCTTTGATTTTCTTAAATAGATTCATTATTTAATCAACATATAGTCTTCCCATTATTCATATAATAAATAGTTTAATTAGAACGGCCCATTATGAGCATAGTGGAACTTGGCTAAGGCATTGAGAAATCAGCTCCTTCTTTCAAGCTAAAAACCAGAAATGTTTGCACCATCTTTAACCGGATGGTGTTTTTTTGTGCCCAAAAACAAGAAAGGACGTGACATCATGTATTTTTTTCATGGCAAACTCGGCCTTTACGAACGCCTGATGACCCAAAAGCCCGGCTTTAACCGCAGAGCCGGTAAGAGCGGCAAGAACGGCTCACAGAAAAAGCCCTCTTCCCCAAAGCAGGATACGATTCAAAAACCTCAAGAAAATGAGGATAAAAACAATGCATGAAATGTTAAAGCGGCTTATGCTGGTGGAACTGCGTAAGCAAGGCTACCACCGCGCCCAATATGACACGGAAAAGGACGCCGTGCTGCCCTCTCCTGATTTTCCTGAAATCCTGATGAAAGAACATGAAATCTGGCGGCCCCGTGAAAAACCCGATCCGCCATTTGTTCTCGGAGAACTATGGCAAAGCGCTAAGGAAAAGGCGGAAATCGAAAGGAAGTTAGTTTATCGCACTTTCCTTCCCATCCTGAATAAAGCGACGGAAATGGCGGCCGCCTGGGAGAATGCCAAACCCATGCCGATCCGCGCTGTATCCGAATTTCGCCTTTTATCCGAGTACAACAACATCGTGTTGGCAGCCAGGGATGACGGCGACCATGGCCTGCACTTTACCACCTGGCAATACGACTATAACCGCAAGAGCGTTGGGCGAGGACACTATACCACCAATTATGAGGAAGCTAAAAAGGATTTTGCCACTCGGTCCGGCCTGATACAAGAGAAAATCCTCTTCCAGCCGGAGCAGCTTAAACAAATCTACTCGGCGCTTCTCTTTCAAGGGAAAAACGACGACGAATTAACCTATGATACCGAAAAAGGGCTGCACGCCGTCATTGAAAAGCTAGAAACCATCTGCCCCGACCTGAAAGAGCTACAGGCCCAACAGAATCGGGAAGCCGAATTGGAGGTGGAATTGTGAAAGCGTTTATCGGCGTGGACATCCAGGAATGCCTCCGCCGCGTCGTCGAGGAAAATACCCTGTACCACAAAGCGGATTTTGAATACGACATCGGTGACCTGAAAAACGCGATATCCGTCCTTGCCTCCAAGAACTTCCTCTGGATGTCGCGGGAAAGCGGCACTTATTGCTTCCCAGAGCGGGATGTTTATCTCACACCTTCCTATGCCAACAATACCTGGCTATATTACCGGGGCCATCCCGAAGAAATCAAATCCTTTTATGTCGAGGTGGACGACTTTAAAGACGGCAGAGTTTTAGGCAGCCTCGTGGCGCTGGATTACCTAAGCCATTGTGCGCAGGTGCAGGAAACCATGCAACCCGTACATTTCGCCAAGGTCACGTTTAAAGACGGAGTCAGGCGAACCTTCGAGATCAGCGAGTTTGAGAAAAACCGGGATTCCCTCCGTCAAAACTACGGCCCCTATACCTATGAATATGACAGCTCATCGGACCTGGATTCCCTAATGTACCACATCCGCAGCCAACGCAAAAATAACCTCGAACCTTACGACTTCGACCGGTACATGGAGGAAATACGGTTGGAGCGTTTTGCGCGGTTCGGCTATCACGGGAGCGATTTTGTCCGGCTTTCCCCCTACGACGCCCAAAAATGCCACGCAGCGGGCTTACCGGTCTTTCTTTTTCCCAAGGATGAACCCCACCGCGAGCTACGGGATGGAGAATTGAGAAGCCTGCGCTACAAGAGCGGCCACCTGCTGGCTATCCGGCAGCAAGATAAGCCGATTTGGGACTACCTCAACCCTGAACTGCCAAAAATCGCGTCGCTGTTTACGCCGAAAGAGCTTTCCCGTTTGTATTGGTGCGTTTCCAACACCGGGAAAAACAATGACGCCACGCTGGAAGAAAACAGGAACCTTCAGGAGCTGCTTGCGAAACTGAACATTATCATCGGAGCCGGAGAAAAGGAGGCCCCTGCACTGGAGCTAGAACTGGAGCTGGAGCAGGAACAAGGACAGGAGCCGTAACCATGATGGGACGCGACAAGAAATGCGAACGGTTTCCTGTTACCTCCGCACAAGGAACAGGGTTTTGCCTAATACGGGAGGTGATGAGATGGCCAGGAAGAAACAGCAGGAGGACTATGAACAACGGCTCCGGGATTCCTTTGCGCATTGGCAGCACCTTCATGAGTATGGCGGCCAAGACCCTTCCTGGCCAGACGGTACAAACCTCAACCTTATACGCAACCACATCTATTACTACAAGCACAAAATCGTAGAAACCATGGCTCCCGGGACGTATCCTGAAATCTATTACCGGGCGGTGCCGCCCGAGGTAGCCAACGACTATATGGCAAGGTCGAACGAAATCAGGGAAACGGCCAAGGCTTCTCTCGTTTTATATCTGTCCGATGAAAACTATCAGTATTTGTCCAAACGGATCGACAGCCTTGATCCCCAACAAGCAAAAAAACTTTGTGTTGGAAATATCCTTAACTACGCGGCGGGGCTTGCGACAGCCATTAAAAAGGATGATCTTGTGACAATGCGCCGCCACCGGAATCCCGGCTCCTATCTTGCGGCTTTCGTCTCCTGCGCGGAAAAGGTCAAAAATCTAAAACCACCGGAAAATGAACAGCTCAATCTGTTTTATTCCACTGATGACAAGGAACAGGACATGGACGATGAGGAATGGGAAATGTAGCAATATCCCGGTTCATTTTCCCCCAAATCTCCTCCAGAAAGGAGCGTCCCATGAAATCAAAAAATGAGTTTTATAAAGCCTTTTTTGAGGCCCTGAACAAGCTGGGCTATGATATCAAAAAATCAACGTCGGCAGATTACTACGCCGACATTTATAAAAACGGGCAAATCGTGGCCTTTTACCTGCCCAACGACACCCTTGAAAAGAACCCCTTTATCCTGGTCACGGACCAAACCATGGACGAAATCAATGACCTGGCGCGCCGGACCGCCCTGCGCTGCGGCATTTGCACTGAAAAACCCTACAGCGAGCAAAATCAAAAGCTGCCGGGCGGGGCCTATCTGCTCAGTCAATACGGCGATGTGGTGCTGGCCTGCAAATATCACCCGCTGTTCGACTATGTGTTCCGCACTTACCGCCTATCCCCGGAAAACAGTAAACCTATGCAGGTACAGCATTATTACAATAAGGCGGCGGCCATGGAGGAATACGCTGTGCGCGCCGGCCTGATAGACGCCCGCAAGCTGTTCAGCGAAACAGAATTGACCTTGATTCATGACCAGCTCGTCCGGTTTCAAATCAGCCCCAACAATGACAAGACTATCGAGGAATTTCAAACAGTTTGCCAAGCCATCGACCGCATCGAGGAAATCCTGCCCGAGCTGAAGGAGCGGGAAATCACGCTGGACTTTGAGCAGGAATTTGGTCAGGACCTGGACCTGGTCCGGCAAAACGACGAATTGGAGCTAGGAGGATAAGTATGGACGACAGGCCAAATACCTCTATCTGGGGAACCATTCTAAGCTGTGCGGAGATTGCCCTGTGTGTCTATCAGGTTGTAGCCGTTAAGGGCGAAGGTTTGATGATCCCCAGCAATAAGGCCGGGGAACTGCTGGGCGACAAAGCGCTTTTTCAGGGAAGAGCCAAGAACGGCTTCATCCACTATGATAAGGACAGTCCCGGAGAAATGGCGGCAGCTTATGAGCTTGTCAAAAACGGTCATATCACCGCTCCCGAGATCATAGAGCAATACGGAACACCGGAGGATATTGAGGCGGACGGCAGGTTTCTGAATCCTGAATACTTCGGCGGGCTGCCCGAACCCGCAGAAACGCCCTGGGGTACGCTGAAAACCCAAACACCGCTTGACAACGGTGTTTTTTTATTGTCCGCAGACAGCCGTACCGGTATCGCTATCCATAAAACGGTGTCCGAATACTGCATGAGCGATTATTCCCGCGCCGAAAACTGCTGGGAGAAAGGAGACTTCTACTTTTACGACCTCAACCAGGGCGCGGCCATTGCGGTGTTCGAGCTTTCGGCAAGCCATCCCCCAGTGCTTGACCTGATAACAAGCTGGGAAAGCCTGATGCACACTCTGGCAACCGAGTTTCCTGACTACACGAACTACTGGAATTCACAGGCCAGTCCCGACACACTGATTTACTATGTACCCGCCCCTTCCTTCATGTTCCTGCAGCAGCACTTGGATGAGGCGGTTAAAAATCCCCTCCTGGAGACAACGCCGGAAGATCAGGAAACAGACAACTTCTTTGAGCGGGCCGACCCTTTTGACGACCCCGAAATTGAATAACCTCTTCTCTCCCCTTCCTCGAAATACCGGTAAAGGAGCGATGAACCTCTTGGGAACGTTTCTCTTAGGCACATTAGCAGGCGGCTTTTTAGGCGTTATGGTGATGTGCCTCTTGCAAATAAGCAGAAAGGACGGTGAAACATGAAGCTGATCTATATTTGTTCTCCCCTTCGGGGGGATATGGAGGCCAACCTTAAACGGGCCTCACAGTATTGCGCTTATGCGGCAAGCTGCGGCGTAATCCCTATCGCGCCCCATGTAGCCTGGAACGGCGTATTTGACGATACCATCCCGGCGAAACGGGAGGCTGCCCTCCGGCTGGGCCTTGAACTCCTGAAACGCTGCGACGAGGTTTGGGTGATGGGGAACGAGATTACACAGGGTATGCAGGGCGAGATTGACGAAGCCGCAAGACTCCATCGAGCAACGGTCTATGTTTTGGACGAACAGGTTGAGCAAGATCTAAAGATCCGGCAGGAGCATACGCCGCTTGCTCTGGAGGACTGTATCCTCGACAGCAACCGTCAGGACTACGAAGGCAAAACTTTGGTGCTGGATGCTCAGTGTCTGATAACCAACTGCCGCAAAAGCGAAAATTCCCTGTGGGTGGCTTACAACGGTTTCGGCTGCACCTACGGTGCCCGCGGTCAGGCGGTCTACGCCAAAAGCCTCTTTGACGGACACGAAGCGCACTGGGAACGCGCCGATTTTTTAGGGATTGTCAAACCGGAGAGCCTTGAAAAATGGTTGAGGCAAAACCCTATCCGCCATGAAATGGCCTATGAGGTTGCGCAAGAGGCAAAACAAGAACATTCCCTTGAGCCCTCTGCCAAAGGGGATTTAGGCTGGCCCTACGTCAACGGCTACTGCCATGGTGAAAACACAAGGCTGGTGCCTACGGCTGAAAACCTTGCCGCCTATATCGCAACCAAGGGCTTAGAGGGAGATCTTACCATCACGAACCCACTGGACCAGCCTTTCCTTACAACCTATGGAACCTTTATTGACCGCTGCAGTGATTTTGCTTTCCTTGAACAGCAATTAAAGCCTGTCCTCATTCCTCTGCAAACGGGCGAAATTGAACCGCCCCCCATTCAGGAATATTCAGGCCCCTATGAACTGGCGGATGACGAGGAGGAATTAGACGGTGAGCTGGAGCCATGAAAACGCGGGAAAAAATCATAATCTGCTCTATCCTGTTTGTGGTGGGCGGCGTGGTGAACATTTTTTTCTCAACTGCTCTCCATCTAATCTTGTCCCGCCAAGGCACTGTGCTCCGACTGGCTCCCTTGGACGAATGTCTGTCCAGCCTGGCCGGGAGCCGTCAGCATTTTTTCCTGTTCTTGTGTTTGCAGGGGTTTATCACCATTCTCTCCCTCCTGTTCTTTTTAACAAACCTGCGGCCTTACCAGAGCGACCTTCTCCAGGTTACGCCGGATATCGCCACGCCGGTTGCTGTCGGTCAGCATCAACATGGCTCCTCCCGCTGGCTGACCGAGAAGGAAAAGAACAACACCTTGGAACGTTACACGCTGAACCTTAACAATAGCGCCCTACGTTATTTGCTAGAGCATGGTGCTGACGACCTGGCAAACAATGCTCAGGAAGTAAAAGAGAACGCGGCAGGTCCGCCGCCAGGGGAACCCCGCGAAGATAACGGGAAAAGCCTGGAATCGGAACAATCCGAATCTCCGGCTTTTTGCCTAAAACGCGGCGGCGTAGTGCTGGGAATGAAAAAGGAGGCTGATACGGAGCAGATTTACTATGTTGGCGACGACACCCATACCCTCACCATCGGAGCGACGCGCTCCGGCAAGACCCGTTCCGTGGTGCTGCAATCCATCGGCACCCTTGCCCTCTCTGGAGAAAGCATGATTATCAGCGATCCCAAAGCGGAATTGTACCACTATTCCGCCTCCCTCCTCCGGCGCTTAGGTTATGAAGTGGTGGCGGTGGATTTCAAAAATCCTGAGAAAAGCCAGCACTACAACCTTTTGCAGCCGATTATCGACGCGGCGAAGGCCGGGAACATGGAGCGGGCCGAAATGCTGGCCTGGGATATGACCAATATCCTTGTGGGTAAGGAAACGGGCAATTCAGAGAAGATCTGGCACAACGGCGAAATGTCCGTTATCGCCGCCACCATCCTTTGTGTCGTCGTAGACAACATCAAGCGGTACGACTATCAGAATTTAACAAATGTGTACTGGTTTATGGCCGAAATGTGCAAAACCATCGCCGGAAAAATGCCGCTGCTGGAGTACGTAAAAAAGCTGCCCCAATCCCATCCGGCCCGGGCACTGCTTTCGATCAGCGACGTAGCCCCTACCCGGACACGAGGCTCCTTCTATACATCGGCCCTGACTACCCTGCGCCTGTTCACATCGAAAAGCATCAACGCCATCACCCATAAGAGCGACTTTTCCTTAACCGACGTGGGCAGCAAAAAGCAGGCGCTTTTCCTTATCCTGCCCGATGAAAAAACTACGTTTTACCCTATCGCCTCTCTGATTGTCTCCCAGCAGTATGAACTGCTGGCCAATATGGCGGACAAACGGGGCGGCCGGCTGGAGCGCCGGGTGAATTACATGCTTGAAGAATTCGGCAACTTTACCCCCATCACAGATATCACGACCAAACTGACCGTCGCGGCTGGACGCGGCATCCGCTTTAACCTCTATTTACAGAGCTTTGAACAACTAAAGGAAAAGTACGACGAGCACGTAGCCAATACCATTAAGTCCAACTGCCAGACCTGGATTTACTTGCAGGCCGATGACAAGGAAACCTTGCAGGAAATCAGCGAAAAGCTGGGCTCCTACACGACATCCAGCTACCAGCTTTCCGCTTCCCATGCCAAATACTCCACGCCCAGCTCATCCCAATCGGTGAGCTTAATTGAGCGCAAGCTGCTTACCCCGGACGAAGTGCGCCGAGTCAGCCGCCCTTATCAGATCGTAACCTCCCGCACCTATCCTGCCATGATGTTTTCTCCCGACCTGTCGCAATGGTACTTCAACCAAATGATGGGCATGGGTGATATGGAGCACAACCGGAAGCTGCGGGAAAAACGAGAAGACGCCCGGCCCGTACTGTCGGACATCTCGAAGGACGTGCTGTTATGGAATATTTGGGTGTACTACCAGAAAGACGTTGCCCGCATGGCTGCCGAACAAAAGAAACAAGCCATGGGGCCGGGCAGCTTCATGGCTGGGGAAGCGGATTTTGATTAACTGTATCGGAGGTATAAAAATGGCCAAAATCAAACGCTTTTTTAGACGAGCGCGAAGCAGGCTGCTGGCCTTTGGCATCGCCGCTTATACAGCCCTGCTGCTGCCGCCAGGCGCCTATGCTGATGATGTGAGCAGCAGCAAAATTGCCCAAGGAACCGAAAAGCTCATTTCAGACGTGACAACCTGGCTCATGGTACTGGCCCCTGTCGCCTCCGGTTTGCTGATTATTTATTTTTTCATTCGGCGTTCCGCGGCCGACGAAATGGACCAAAAAAAGTGGAATAACCGCATTGTAGTAGCCATTGTAAGCTGTATCGGCGCCGTTCTCGGCTCCGCTACTCTCAATCTGATTTTAGGCTACTACAAATAACCGGCAGGCTGCCAAGGGAACCTGCTTTTCTTCTTTTACAGAACAAAACTTTAAGGAGGCATATCTGTGCTGATCTTACAAATTAAGGCTGTTCAGTTTTTGGAGAAGGCCCAAAAAACTGTGCTTAACCGACGCGGCGAGGGCTTCGTCGATACAGCCGTCAAGATTTTAATCAGTGTCGTCGTGGGCGCTTTGGTGCTTGCCGGATTGTATCTGCTCTTCAAGGACACGATCCTGCCCACTCTCACCGACCGTATCAAAAACATGTTCAACTATACGGGCTAAAACCTGTCAATCCTTTGATGGGGCCTCTGCCCCACCGCAAGGGGGAATTAAATGGAATATATTTTAGTACTTCTTATTGTCGCTTTGCTGAACGGCGCCATCGCCTACCTCGATTCCCTGCTTACCGATATCGTGCCGCTTACTTTGTACGCCGAAAAATATATGTCAACACTGGCAGGAACTAACCTTACCGAGGACCTGTTTAACATCCTCTTTGGCTTTGGCGTTTCACTTATCGTCTTGAAGTTTCTCAAAAAGGGCTTTGAAACCTATGTGTTATGGACGGACGGCGATGCGGATGAAGAACCCCTTTCCCTGCTGACCAACTTTTTCAAAGCCATGGCAGTTGCCATCTGTTTCCCCATTATCTACGGCTGGTTGGGGCAAATCGTGCAAGAAATGACGAACCGGCTTCTGACCGCCATTGGGGCATCGACCTCTTATAATTGGGCGGCATGGGTAGCGGGCATCAGTTCCCAGGGACTTGTAACCGCTATTTTCGGACTGGTGTTCATCATCTGCTATTTTATTCTCTATTTTCAATTCCTTATGCGGGGCTTGGAAATCATGATCCTCCGTATCGGTGTCCCCCTGGCCTGCGTAGGACTCCTGGACAATGACAGAGGCGTGTTCAAGTCCTATTCGCAAAAGTTTTTTCAAGCCACTCTCTCGGTTGTGGTCCAGATCTCCCTTTCCAAGCTGGGGGTGGGGCTTATGCTCAATATGCACATTCTTTGGGGTATTGCCTGTCTGATTTTAGCGATTCGGACTCCGAAGTTCCTGGGGGATTTTTTGCTGACCACAGGCGGCGGTGGCGGCGCTGTCAACAATGCCTATCACTCGGTACGCCTGGTGCAGATGGCGCGCCATCTTGTCAAATAAGGGGGCGCGGGATGAACCTGATTGATGAGATATCCAAGACGATTATCATGCTGATCCGGGTTGGCTGTGTCGCCCGGTTTATCTATTGCATGATCCGACTGTCGGCTGCAGAGGAAGAAGCAACACAGTACAAAAAAAGGGCCAAAAACACGGTTCTTTTTTATATTCTAGCTGAGAGTGTCTGGGAGATTAAAGACTTAATTCTTTATTATTATCAATGAGACACAGGAGGTATTCATGGACGAAAATCATGCTACTCTGTATATTCCGCTGGGCGTAAAAACCGAAGCGGAGTTTTTCCCCGGCTTCGGTAAAAAGCAAATGGTTCAGGCAGCCATCGGTTCACTGTTTTTTGGACTGGTGGCTTTTCTGATTTGGCTTGTGAACGGCAGCGTGTCCTGTACGGTAGTGACGATACTCTCTGGTATCGCGGGTTCTGTAATGATGACGGCCAAGGATTCCACCAACCTATCGGTAGTGGATCAATGCGTCAACATGTTCCGGTTCGTGAGAGGCCAGAAATATTATCCGTATCGCTACGGTGAAGAATGGGGGGTGTGAATATGTATGCAACCATGCCAGTGTATTACCCTTCGTTTCGATATGCCCGCGAACATGATGAAACCGACCTGTGGCGTGAATCCCACCGCGTCAATATGGAGTGCCAAGGGAAGATCAATCGCCGCGCTTTGGAAGCGTATAACAGCAGGGAACTTGATCTGATGATTGACGATCTGATTCGGATTTACGGCTTAGAGCGGACAATGTGTGTTCTCTCCCGAACCATCCAGTACAAAGATTGGGATGAACGTTTGTCACAAGCTGTCAGAAAACGGGCCAAACATTTCTCATTTTCTGAACAGGTATATGAAGGTAATGATCCGACCAAGCAATACATCTGCCACGACCTTCATTCCTGTATTTTGGATGAAGTATATCGCAAGCTGATGGAAAAGGAAGCTGAACAAGCCGCTTTTGACAACCGGCAGCAGGCTCTCTTTGATGATCTGGAACTGTAAAGGAGGCCCCCTATGCCAAGGACAATGATTGACCTATTTGCAGGTATCGGCGGTTTTACCCTGGGTTTTGAGGCTGCCGGGTTTGAATGCATCGGTCACTGTGAAATCGACAGGTATGCACAAAGAAGCTATTATGCCATTCACGGCAAGAAGGAAGGAGCGTGGTTTGCCGATGATATTAGCACTGTACGACCCGAAGAATTACCCCCGTGCGATCTTATCACCGCAGGATTTCCTTGCCAGGATATCAGCATTGCCGGACGAGGACGCGGACTTTCAGGCTCCCGATCTTCTCTCTTTTTTGAGATTATTAGAATTATCCAGGGCAAATCAAGTCATGATAAACCCCGCTGGGTTGTCCTTGAAAATGTTAAAAATCTGCTTTCAATTGGCAGAGGAAAAGATTTTACGACCGTTCTCTGTACGCTGGCCGAAAGCGGGTACGACGTTGAATACCAGGTTCTCAACTCTAAAAATTTCGGAGTTCCCCAAAACCGGGAACGAGTGTTCATTGTTGGACATCTTAGAGGCCGAGGTACCGGAAAAATATTTCCTATCCTCGGAGCAGACAGCAAAAATCTTATCGAACTTAGCAAAGGGCGGCAAGGAGAACGGATCTATGACCCCGCCGGAATCGGAGTGACCCTGACAGCACAAGCCGGAGGAATAGGCGGAAAAACAGGGCTTTACGCCGTAAGCTATAACCGCAAAAATGATATCGGGAAAACACTGGAGGTAGCCCATACCCTCACGGCCAGCAACTACCCGAGGATTAACCGGAATCAGCCCCCAAACGCCGTCTTTATCGACTTATCCAACCAATATCCCCAAATTAGCACTGTGGCACGCTGCCTCAAACTCTGCTATAACGCCGGAATTACCAACCGTCAGGCTGATAACTCCGGCGTTTTACTTTCTCCAAGGTCAATTTTAACTCCCGACCGGGCAGCGATGCGGCAAAACGGACGGCGTACTAAAGAGCCGGACGAGCCAATGTTCACCCTGACCGCCCAAGACCGTCCTGGCGTAGTGCTGGTCCCCGAGGCTACCAAAAAGGGTTACGCGGAGGCCGGTATCGGTGACAGTATTGATCTGGCCGTGCCGGGATCGAAAACACGGCGTGGACGTGTGGCAAAAGGCGTCGCCCACACCCTAGTTACCTCCTGCTGCCAAGGCGTGTTCGACGGGTGCAGAATTCGCCGCCTAACGCCCCGTGAGTGCTGGCGGCTTCAAGGCGTGCCGGATTATCTCTTTGAACTGGCACAAGCCGTCAACAGCGACACCCAGCTTTACAAGCAGGCCGGCAACGGCGTGACCGTCAACGTGATCTACGTCATCGCGCGGAAGCTGCTGGAAAAAGAGACGCGAAATGAGCGTGACGAACAGTGACGGTGGCCGGTTGGCAAACAAATACATTTTACGGAGGTAATCAAGCCGTGATTGAGAACAGTTCAGAAAATATTCCTATCACCAAAGAAATGATTGTGGATAAAATCGACGCCGAGCTTGCGGAATTTACCGGAAGCACTCCCGTTGCCAACCGCGGCATCGAGTTTGAAGACAAGCTGGAGGCGCTGACGCTTATCCGCAATGCTCTGTACAACCTACCCATTCCCCATGAATTGCACCCCTTCATTTTCAACCACGAAAACATTTTAAGAGAGGCCTTCCTTTTCTGGCTGGACGAGGCTGTCAAAACTATGCCGCTCGATAGACTTGCCCTGTCCTATGACTGTGCTGCAAACTGGCTCACCGAAGTCCGGCATGAATACCGGACCGCCCTTTTGCGTGAACGTCTGGCTGGCGAACATCAAGCCTTTCTTGAAGAAGAACGGCAAAAAACACCGGACGAAATCATTGAGGACGCCTGGAAAATCACCTGTATGGCTGACCTGCTGACGGTGCTCACCAACGGAGGCTTGGAGCCGCAGGAGATAGATGCTCTGCTGACCATTGAGCACCCTTTACACACTATTTTCGGCGATTTCCTTCCTAAAGACAACGAGAACCACCTGTACGCCCTGACCGACATCGCCCTTGAAGTCGCCCAAACCCGGCACAATGACCTTGTAACAGGGAATATTGATCTCCAGCCGGAAGATGCCGTGACCAAACAGCACCTCGAAGAGTATCTAAAGTTTTATGGCGGACCCGCTTATTCCGCTGAACAAGACGTCCCCGACCATGAGCCGGAGTGGGATATGGAGTTGGAACCATGAAGAAAGAGAGGTGCGCCGGTCTATGAACAACCAAGAAAACGGCAAGCAGCCTGTCACCTGGGATATGCTTGCCGCAAAGATGGACAAAGAAATGCAGAAGCTCCAATTCTACTCCCCGCCCGCTGACGACACCCACGCCCTTCTCTCCAGTTTTAAAGAAGCCATGACCCGCATTTACCGCTGCTTGAAAGAGCGTCAAATACCTGCCGATCTGTATGCGGAAGTTTATAAGCAGGATTATATTGTGGCAGAGGTCATCCCCTTTTGGCTGGAGGAGGAAGAACTGCGGGGCGGCAACATCGAGAATATGGCAGATGTCGCCGCGCACAGTGTAGAAAACTGGCTGCATGCTGTAGGCCTGAATAAAGAAGATGACCGGAAAATCCGTTTAGAAGGGCTGCGTTTAGATGATCGAACCCTGACTTACTCCGAAGTGGAGCTGACAGCCGATGGCCAGACAACCTCATTCCTGACCGGGGGTATCCCGGATACCTACAGCATAGACGACAGCGAACAGTACCAGGAGTTTGTTGAGGGTCTGCCGCCGCTGACTGAAATAACCGTCGCTGTCAGCAGTTGGAGCGTCGGGCATGGTGAAAGCGAAGCCGCCGCTGAGGATGAACTAGCCGTTATCGAAGAAAACCTGGACCTGTTAGAACAGCAATACGGCCTGGACCCACTGCAATCCGAATGTTTTACGGAGATCGCCCCAGATAATGGTCTGGAATTTGACGAGGAATCGGATGAGGAACTGGATCTATGACTTGGCTGATTCTGAAGGGCATTCTGCTGTTTCTGGTCTTGAGCTATGCGGCTTATAGGGACATTAAGACCCGCGAAATACCGGATGCGGTTCCTTTAATGCTCTTGCTAACGGGTTTCATCGGTTTTTCACCCTTGTTTTCCATCACAGGACTTTTAGTTGCCGGGCTGCCCTTTCTCTGGGCAGCCCTTTGGTGTGGCGGCATGGGCGGCGGCGATATCAAGCTCATGGCCACCTGCGGCTTTGTGCTGGGGGCCTGGGGCGGAATATTGCAGACAATCCTCGGCCTGGCCTTGGCCTTGCTGTTTACCATGATCCGCGCAGCAGCCGCTGGAAAAAAGATAGAACGGAAATTAAAAATCCCGCTGATCCCGTTTCTGGGAGCCGGCGGGATTCTTGCTTTTCTCATCACATTCTGGGGAGGTTGACTATGAAAAAATTATTAAAAAACCGGACGCTCATGGGTGTCTTGTGTATTGTTCTTTCCCTGCTCATCTGTTTCGGTTTGACACCGCTGTTCAATAGGGCCATAACCGCACAAACGGAAATCACCCGGGTTAAAAGCGACATTAAAAAGGGCGAGCTTATCACCCCCGACAAACTGGAAAGCATCACAGTGGGATCGTATAATCTTCCTGCCAACGTCCTGAAGAAAAAAGAGGAAATTTCAGGCAAGTATGCGCTGGCTGATCTGCAAAAAGGAGACTATGTGCTTTCCACAAAACTCTCCGCCGCTCCCCTGGCTGAGTTTGAATACCTGTCCGCTTTGGATGGCACTAAACAAGCCATGTCCGTGACGATCAAGAGCTTTGCGGCGGGATTGTCCGGCAAGCTGGAAGCCGGTGACATTGTAAGCTTGATTGCTACCGCTTACGGCGATCGGCAGGAAACCGCCCTGCCGCCCGAGTTGCAATATGTCTATGTCTTGGCGGTAACAACTGGAAAAGGACAGGACAAGGAATACACCACCAACCCTAAAGCGGAAGGCGATGGCCAAGAGCTGCCCTCCACCATTACCGTGTTGGTCCGCCCTGCCCAGGAGGGGCTGCTGGCCGATCTGGAAGCCAAAAGCAAGCTCCATGTTGCGCTTGTGTATCGGGGCGGCAAAGAGCAGGCGCAGAAATTTCTCGATGCCCAGGACAAATATCTTGCCGGCTTGCCCAAAAACAGCGCAACGCTGAATCAAGACCTGACAGTTCCGGAAACTCCGGCCCTCCTCAATAAAGCCCAAGGAGGGAATGGGCAATGAGCGACAATATTCAAATGCTGACGGTTTGGGGCGGTCCCTGTTCCAGCAAGACCACAACGGCATTGAAGCTGGCGCTGGAGCTGGCCTCTCATAAAAAAAATGTCATCATCCTGATGTGTGACTTCACGGCTCCCGCACCGCAAACCTTATTGCCTAGCGCCCCCACCAAGGGAAAGTCTTTAGGCGAGCTCCTCAGCCTGCCTTCTATTTCACAGGAAGAAATCCTTAGACGGTGTATCCCCCTGGGCAAAAATGACTATGTAAGCCTGCTGGGCTATCAAAAAGGCGACAATGCCTTTACTTATGCCCAATACGCCAAGGAGCGGGCTATTGACTTGCTTACCCTTTTGCGCCATACGGCCGACTATATCATCATCGACTGTGATAGCGCCTTTTCCTCCGATGTTCTCTCGGCGGTGGCCTTGGAAACAGCCGACGCCGTACTGCGGCTCTGCGTTTGCGACTTAAAAAGCCTCTCTTATTTTGCCTCTGCTCTGCCCCTGCTATCGGCTAACCGTTTTGCCTCGGCCCGCCACATCAAAACCCTAGCCATGGTAAAACCGGGGCAAGACAACGGTGAATATCAAAATGCCTTCGGCGGTGCTGCTTATTCCCTGCCCTTCGTACCTGAACTGGAAGAACAGTTTTATTCCGCCCGTCTGATGGATGAGCTTTGCTCCAAACCTGCTATTGCTTATAACGCTGCCATCCGGGATATCGTCAACAATCTGCTGCTAGGTGCGGAAGTCATAGCCCCGCCTAAAAAGGCCTGGAGTTTTTTAGCCAAGAAAAAACTCGAAAAAGAAAAACCGACCCAAGAACCCCCGCTGCGGAGCATCCGGCCCCTGATGACGTTCAAACCGAACCCGGAAAAAAAAGGCGGCGGGATCTTCGATAAACTGCGAGGCGGTAAAGGAGGCCGCTCATAATGGACAATGCTTCTCTGTTTTTTTCGTCAGGGGGCCATAAAAAAGAGTTTGCCGACGTGCTCCATGAGGTTCAGGAGTACATTTCCGGCAAATACGCTGCCCTTATCTCCGGCAATCTCCATGAGCAAAGGCAGCAAATCACCGCCTATATCACCAAATACTTAACCGATTACAGCCTGGGTGTGGAAGGACTGGGCTTCGATGCTCTGGTGGACCGGCTTTATTCGGAAATGGCCGAATTTTCATTTCTGACCGAATACCTCTTTGCCAATAACGTGGAAGAGATCAACATTAACGCTTGGAACGACATCAAGGTCTATTATGCGGACGGACGTATCCTGCCGGTACGGGAAAAGTTTAACTCCCCGTCCCATGCCGTTGATGTAGTCCGCCGCATTCTGCACAAAAGCGGAATGATCCTGGATTCTTCCCAGCCGGTTATACGCGGACATCTATCGAACAAAATCCGGATCACGGTGTTTGGCAACCCTGTCACCGACCATGATAAAGGTGTTGCCGCATCGATCCGTATGATTAACCCGCAAAAGCTGGGCCGCGAGGATTTCATCCGCAACGAGACAGCTACGCCGGAAATGCTGGACTTTTTGAGTCTGGCACTGCGTTATGGTGTGAGCATGTGTGTCACCGGCGCAACCGGCTCCGGCAAGACTACCTTGATGGCCTGGGTTTTATCTACTATCCCCGATGATAAGAGGATCGTAACTATCGAAAACGGCTGCCGCGAGTTTGACCTGGTTAAAACCGATGAAAACGGCAACGTGCTCAACAATGTGGTCCACCTGACCACTAGGGAGAGCGACGACCCCAAGCAAAACATCGACCAAGAAAAATTATTGGAGTTTACCCTGACGGCCAACCCGGATGTCATCTGTGTCGGTGAAAGTAAATCAGCCGAGGCCATGGCTGCCCAAGAAGCGGCCCGGACCGGTCACGCGGTGATCACAACGACCCATGCCAATAGCTGTACCGCCACTTATTACCGCCTTGTCACCCTCTGCCGGCAAAAATACGCCATGGACGAAAGGACGCTTTATAACCTCGTTACCGAGGCGTTTCCCATTGTGCTGTTCAGCAAACGACTTGAAGACAATGCCCGCAAGATCATGGAGATTACCGAATGCTGTATTGCCGAAGACGGCAGCCGCAGTATCCGTCCCCTATTCCGTTATCAGGTTACCTCCAATGACTTCATAGACGGAAAAGTTAGTATCCGCGGGCATTTTGAAAAGGTCAACGACATATCGCCGGGCCTGCAAAAACGAATGCTGGAAAACGGGATGCCGGCCAATCTCTTGCACAGCATTTTAAAGGGAGGTACAGCGGCATGACGTTACTGATCCTGATTGCGTTTTTGACAATGGTAACCGGTGCTTTTTTAGTCTTGGACGTGTCCCCGCAGTACTTTGCCGAAACCTTGGCCCAGCCGATCCAAGCCCGTAAACCCACGATGCGAAAAGAGATACGCGCTACAGTCCAAAAGAAAAAACTGCGGGGTATCCGCCTGCTCATCAAAGAGGCCCGCGACGTGCTGGAGATCACGGGCAGGAGTGCCAAATTCGGCGTCATTTGCCTGCTATCCCTGGCCCTGATGATGTTGGGCGCGCTCCTTGCCATCACCATGAACAACCTTTTCATGGTACCGGTTATGGCCGTTGGTTTTTCCCTGCTGCCTTTTTGGTACATCCTCTTTACGGCAACTTCCTTTAAGAAACATCTGAACGGCGAACTGGAAACCGCCTTGTCCGTCATTACCACTTCCTATTTAAGATCGGAAAGCATCATCACAGCGGTCGATGAAAACCTGCCCTACCTAAACCCGCCCGTGGTGCAAGTATTGGAGAGCTTTCTGGCTCAATCAAAGCTTATCAACTCCAACCTCCGCAGCGCCCTGGAGAGACTGAAAGGAAAGCTCTTCAGCAAGGTGTTTGACGAATGGCTGGATGCCCTCATTGCCTGCCAGGAAGACAAAACCCTCAAAACGACCCTCATTCCGATTGTCAATAAACTGTCGGATATGCGTATCGTGGCGGCGGATTTAGACTACCTTCTCTATGCGCCAGTAAAAGAGTTTATCACCATGGCGGTGCTGCTTGTAGGCAATATCCCCCTTATCTATGTCCTCAATAAAAGCTGGTTTCACACCTTGGTAGACACCACGCCGGGTAAATTAATCTTAGCCGTATGCGTCCTGGTCATCTTTATTTCAACGGCAGCGGTGGTCCGGCTGATGAAGCCCGTTGAATATAAGCGTTAAAAGCAGACAGGAGGCGAACCATGTACGGTATACTTTTTTGCTTCGGCGCGCTTTTTGCTGCCGGAGCTTATTTTATCCTGGCGGACTTTCTAAAATTACCCACCTTTGCTGCCACGCGGGCAGTTATCCAGGCCGGACGCACGGACAGACAAAAGACCAAGAACTTTGACGCCGTGGTGCTGGAGCTTTCCTCCCACTTATCCAAATTCGTACATTTAGACAAATACAAGCGACGGAAAACCGAAGCAACCCTCAAATCTGCGGGCATCCTGATGACGCCCGAAACGTTCACGGCCAAGGCTCTCGTCAAAGCCGGACTTGCGGCGCTGGGCATCATCCCGGCGCTGTTTATTTTCCCGATCCTTTGTCCCATTTTCGTGTTTCTGGCCATCACCCTTTATTTTAAGGAAATGATCTCAGCGGACGAAGCTCTAAAAAAGAAACGCGACCAGATAGAACTCGAACTGCCCCGCTTTGTCTCTACGATAGCTCAGCAGCTCAAAGCGTCGCGAGATGTGCTCTCCATTCTGGAAAAATACCGGCAGACAGCAGGGGGCCATATGCGCAGCGAGCTGGATATTACCATCGCCGACATGCAAAGCGGCAACCTGGAAACCGCTCTTGTGCGCTTTGAATCCCGCCTGGGGAGCGCCATGCTTTCCGATGTCGTGCGCGGTTTAATCAGTGTCATCAGAGGTGACAATGGCGTGGCCTTCTTTGAGCTGCTGGCGCATGACTTCAAACAGTTTGAGATCCAACGCCTAAAGCTCCTGGCCATAAAGCAGCCTGGCAAAATCCGCAAATATTCATTTTATATGCTGGCCTGCTTTTTGCTGATGTATCTTGGAATTTTGTTCTTTGAGATCATAAACGCCTTTAACGGGTTGTTTTAAGAAAGGCGGCATCAATGAATCAAAAAAACCTGAACAGGGCCGAAATGGAGGTGTGATTTTGCTTAAACTATTGCGCCAAAAGCGCGGCGAAGGTTACATTGACGTGGCGGTCATCGTGCTGGCGGCTATGCTATGTATTGCCCTTGTGGTACGAATCGCACCGGTCTTTATTGTCAAGAACCAGCTTGATACCTTTGCCAGTGAGCTGGTCCGTGAAGCGGAGATTGCCGGACAGGTCGGCAGCGAAACCAACAGCCGGGCTCATGAATTACAGAACCAGTTAGGCATAACCCCGACCATATCCTGGTCCCAAACCGGCCGCCTTCAGCTCGACACCGGCGTAACCGTCACCTGCGCCATGACAATGAATATCGGTCTGTTTGGCGGCTTTGGTTCATTCCCCATAGAATTGACCGCTAAAGCATCCGGCAAGAGCGAGGTGTATTGGAAATGAAAAACCTGCTTAAAAACAAAGGCGGAGACGGCAGCCTGATTGCCGTTGTTATCGTCATTTCCATCTTGCTGATATCCAGCTCTGTTTATGAGTATATCCGGCTTACCATTATAGCCCGTGGAGTCCGAGACGCTGTGCAAAGCTCCATTATTTCAGTCGCCACCACCAACTATGACGAGGTATACAACGGACTGCGGGAGGGCTACAGCGGCGGATACAGTTTAGAAGGCAGCTCTTGGGATGAAAGCCTGGACACCGGGGATATTTACAGTCAGCTTGATAGTACCCTGGGGCTGACGCGGCAAAACGGCAAACATGTGAAATATGCCCGGGAAACACTGGAATATTCCCTTTGGGGATTAAATGTGGCTATTATAAACGCCCCTTTCGCCCCCTCAAACGCTGACAGCGCCGGAAAATTTCTGGCCGAAGCCACGCTTGAATTGGAAGTACCCTTATCCTTTGGCTGGGAAAGTCTGCCCCCTATGTGTATCACTTTACATGTCAAGGCAAGTTATACGCCAAAATTTTAAAGTCCCAAAAAAAGTGCAGCATTTATAGACAAGAAGAAATTTCCGGGATATTATTAGCTTGAAAATATCCATAGATATCCAATCCTGTTGAAATGGAGGTTGACGCTATGAAAATAAATAAGAAAATAGCCCTGATTGCCCTGGCCTGTGTCGTTGTAGGTGCGGCGGCACTCTTCACATTCAACCATCAACCGCCGACAGAATCTGGCACCCCGGCCGTTTCAGACAGCAGCCAAGCGCCGAATGCCCATGTAAATGATGTTACTTCCCCGGAACCGGGCAAAGAAATTGACCCCTCTGCCACTTCTTCATCCTTTGATTCCAAGGCCGCAGATGTGATCGACCCCGAAAAAGGGGCTACGAACATAACGGTTCCCCTGACCGACCCTGTGCAAAAGCCCCCTGCCGACCCCAATAAACACGAAAAGGGCGACGAAAGCGAACCCCCGAAGTCAACGGCGCCTCCCGCCAGTAAGCCAAAGCCAGCTCCGGCAAAACCCAACGAACCGCAGAGCGGCGCTACCAACGAAAAAGGGCAGGTCTGGGTTCCCGGCTTTGGCTGGGTAACTCCCGGAGGCGGAAATAAAGTACTACAAGGTAAATCTGATGGCGACATCAACAAGCAGGTTGGTGATATGTAAATCATAAAATAATAAAGCTATTTACAAAAAAGAGTACAGTTAGAGGCTGTACTCTTTCTCATTTAAGGAGGCATCTATGAAAAAGAATTTGCTGACATTTATCTGCCTTGTCATGATGCTTTTCATGTTGCCCATTACTGCCTTTGCCGACCCCGGTGAGGGTAACATCGACGGTGGCGGGGGCGGTTTGGGTGACGGAACAGGCAGCAACATCTGGATGCCTGGGGATGACGGGGTAAGAGTTACAGTTATTCGTGACAGCGACAATGCACCTGTTTCCACACCAATTGATTACACAAACATTACTCCAGCAAATAATATAATGCATTTTGGAAAGGTAAGTAAAATTGGCTATCGAAATTGTGCCGCATTGATGCCTCAAATTGGCGGCTATGTCTGCGTCCAGCCGTCAATTGCTATACCTCGGATCATCAGTTCAAGCAGCTTAAGCGCAAGCATAGACGAGATCAAACAATATTTTTGTTCTGAATATGCCGCTGAGCTGGTGGCCAACAACACCGGTATAAACTATGTTGGTTTAATGAGCGGTGAGTACAAGTTATTGTTGGAGCCTATTGCCTACTTTACTTTTAACGGGACGAATGTGAGTATGACGGCTACGGAGGCCGCCATGTACGACATGCAGTTGGGCGGTGACCTGCGCTCCGAAATGGGGAGCCTTACCCACAAAAACCTGCCTTTCGCTATGATTCTGGAAATGTCCGACCTGGGATATCCCGCCTGGAACGGCTCCACCGGTACTGGAGTCAACAACGACCAAATCATCTCCTCCCTTGGCTTGGGCATTGTTCGGTACAAAGATCGGCCACCCGACCCAAAGGTAGGAGCAGCCGACCAGGAATACAGAACCGATACGGAAGTTATCACGCCTGTCACTCTATCTACAGGCAGCCGTTTGACACCCGATAATCCTGCCCAAGTGACCTTTTCAATCATGGGCAGCACCTATACCATGAGCAATATTGTCATCCCGGCCGGTGGGAGCCAAGTGGTATGGTGCAAATGGCGTACTCCCTCAACGCCGCAGACAGTGACAATCCAGGTCCGCTCCGACAGCGGAAGCTTAAGCAATACCACTATTACGGCCAAAATCATTGATCTCAATCAAAACCCACCCCCAAACCCCACAGCCCGGGATAGAAACGATAATTATACCCTGCCCTCCGTCCCCTCCAAGCCCCAGCAGTTTTCGGCAAGCTGGACCGTATGGCGGTGTTACTGGGAATCGAAATGGGTAAAAGTATGGCACACCGATTCAAACGGCAGCGCCTGGTACGAGTGGGTAGACATGGGAGACTGGAAATATACCAGCGACAGTTATTCTGCATCCCTTTCAGCCACCGGTCCGACAAAGCCCGATGATAAGGCAGTAACAGCCAATGGAAAAACCATGAAATCCGGGTACGGGATCAATATTGACATTAACGCCCGTGTAGCGACCAATGCCCCCGATAGCCATACGACCTGGGCGCAAAATGCTGTTGCCTATTTCCCCGAGTTTTCCTACAACACCTATTGGCGGCTTCTTGACCGGATTGTGAGCGGCTACAATGCAACCCTGGAATTAAAGCCAAACAAATATTCTACTTACAACCGGCGCGTCCACTTCACACCGCCCTGGTTTCCTGATGCCGCCTATACCACTTATACCCAGGTCATGGATGCTTGGACGCCGGCCGGCATGCTAAACGTGTACGTCAACGACTATGTGAACATCAAGCAAAGTGTCTTTGACGACTGGCACATTGCCCCTAAAAAATAACCGAATTATAGGGCCGCGCAAACCGCGCGGCCCTATTCACAAAGATGTGATAATCAAAGTTTTATGACGAAGCACGAACCCTCCGGGAGCAGAAAGAAAATGAGAAAACAGCGGCCAAGATCCGCATGACAACTGGGAAAAAGCAACTTCTGCGGAAATTCCGCAAAAGTTAGAAAAGGAACAAAACCCAATAGATTTGGAAAGGTAGGTATCTCTATGGTATTGCCTATTATTATGCTGTCGCTCTGCGCCATTGGCGGGGCGGCAGTTTTTATTTTCCTCAAATTGCCAAAGAGCAAAGCAAACTTGACGGAAAACCTTGCTGAGAAAACGGCCAATGAATTCGTAAATGTCCGGGATATCCGAGGGAACCTGCTCTACACCCTTGACGGAATAGCTCTGTGTTTTTTGAAAGTCAGCCCTATCAGTATTGACCTTTACAGTAAACATGAGAAGTTGACTCTTATGAGGACACTGACTGCCGAAGTATCATCTGTCCAACACGATTTTCAATTTTTGGCCGTATCGCGGCCGATTGATATATCACCCCTGCTTATGGAGCTGACTTCACTCCTGGAAACTGCCGATCTAAAGCAGAAGGAATTGCTAAAACAAGAAATTGCCGAAATGAATGCATACGCCATCAGCGGTGAAATCGTGGAACGTCAGTTTTACATCATCTTATGGGACCGGCTGGACGACGATGGGCAGCGGGAACTTTTGAACCGTGCCAAACAGTTCGCCCAGAATTTCATTGACTGCGGTGTAGAGTGTGAATTGCTGCCCCAACAGGAAATCGTGCGGCTCTGCAACCTTGTGAACAACCCCGCCTACACCCACCTGGAGGACAGTGACACCGAACCTGCCATTCCCATCATTGAGAATAAAGGAGCGTGATCCTATGCCAATCGACCCGGCGACGGCAAAAGCTCTGACTGCTGTCGTTAGCAATGTCGTTAGGGACGGCGAGACTGGAAAGAAAGTGCTGTTGATCATAATCGCCCCTGTTATCGGCCTTCTCTTACTCATGGCCATGATTTTGCAGATTCTTACCCTGCCCTTTACCATACTTGGCACAGCTTTCAGCGGGGATGAGCTTGCCTATGTGCAGAACATGCGCGCAGACACTGCTTATACCCAGCTCATAGGTAAGGAGGATGCCGATTACAAAGAGAGCTACGGACAAACCTTTGCAGAAATGACTCTGTCCTCCGGCTCAACTCAGGTTGTGTATTATAACCAGCTCGACAGCCGCTGGGCGGATATCCCCTACGGAACAACCGGCACCATAGGAGAATCCGGCTGCGGCCCTACCGCTCTAGCGATCATTGTGTCTACCCTGACGAGCACAGATCATGGTCCCATTGAGATGTCGGAATGGTCTGTGGCACATGGTTATCGCTGCGAAGGAAATGGTTCCTATCATTCCCTCATTCCCGATGGCGCGCGGACCTTTGGCCTTAAAGCGGAGGGAGCCACCTCCCAGGATGCCGCAAAAATTGCGCAGGCCCTTGCCGACAACAAGCTGGTGGGGGTTATCATGGGCAAAGGCCATTTCACCAGCTCCGGCCATTTTATCGTATTACGGAGTATAACAGACTCCGGAAAAATTCTTGTAGCTGACCCGGCAAGCAAACAAAGAAGCGAGCAGGCATGGGATTTTAATATCATACTGAATGAGGCCCAAAAAGGCGCCGGAGCAAGCGGCCCTTTCTGGATTATATCTCAATAAGAAGACACGGAGGCGATTTTACCGCCTCCCTCCGTTCTATCTTGTGCGTAACCTACTCAAAATCTATTCCAGTCGGTATATCCTTATATTGCTTCATCAGGTTGCGAAGAGCAACCAAAGAGGCCCTTAGAAACGACGCCGCACTTAAAAATAAACTGGAAAAATAAATACATAGCCTTAAAAAGCGTTGTGGTTTGTCTGTAAAGCCACAACGCTTTTTTATTATCCATTGTGCCGGAAGGGTAACCTTCACGGCACTTTTTTTGTTGAAGGAGGTTTTTTAGTGGCCAGACAAAACACTGCTTTTATGCCTGTCAATCAGGCTCTGCTCAATGTCATTACCCCTATGGGGCTTGAAATTCGGAAAAACTCACTCGTCATAGGTGAAAACACAGGCCGGGTTTACGGAGTTATTAAGTACCCGCAAAAGGTGGATATCGGCTGGTTAGCTAAGATAACCAACATCCCCGGCACTATCGTTTCCATATCCTTTCGGCCTGTGGACAACGGCGCTCTGATTGGGGCAATCTCCAAATCAATTACGCAGAACCGGGGAACTGCCGAAAGCGCCAGAGACCCCCTTTCCCGCCAAAGAGCTGAGAAAGCGGCCGAAGATGGTGAACGAATCATGCTTCAAATAGATCAACATGGCGAAATCGTTGGGCTTATGAGCATTGCCATCATGCCCCTTGCCCCGGATGAAAAAGCTTTTAACAGAGTTTGTCGGCGTGTTGAGAGCACCATGTCCGTTATGAAATGCAAAATCCGTACCCTTGCCAATCTGCAAAAGGACGGCTTACAGCATATTTCCCCCACGTATCCTTTGAGTGAGCGAGTGGCCGGCATTATTGAACGTATTGTGCCCCTTTCTACTGTTATGGGCGGCTTTCCCTTCGCTGCCAGCGGCTTCAATGACGGAACGGGTTACTATATCGGCCGTGACTCCTCAGGCGGTCTTGTCATCATCGACACATGGCGGCGCGGTGACGACCGGACCAATTCCAATATGGTCTTTATGGGTGTTGCTGGCGTTGGGAAATCGACAGCCGTGAAACACGTTGCCCTGGCTGAATACATGAAAGGAACAAAACTGATTTTTATCGACCCTGAATCAGAGTATAAAAACCTCTGCCTGTCCTTAAATGGAGATTGGATCAATGCCGCCGGCAGTGTGGCCGGGCGTTTGAACCCCCTTCAAATAAGACCCGTCCCGCGCGATGAAGAAGACGAGGAGCATCCCTTATACAAAGACGAGGGCAATGGCATGAGTGATATGGCCCTCCACCTGAAAAACCTGGAGATATTCTTCAATTTGTATATACCCAGCCTTACCGATATGCAACGAGCCATTCTGAAAAAGAGCATCATTGAATTGTACAACAAGTTCCATATCTTTTGGGAAACTGATATCAGCTCTTTGCGAAACACCGACTTTCCTATTTTCTCAGACTTGCTTGCGCTAATCGAGGCAAAAGCCGCCCAAAATCCAGACAATACCATGTACAGTGACCTGGCTCTTCTTCTCTTTGATATCGCCCAAGGCGGCGACAGTTTCCTGTGGAACGGTCATAGTACCATCGAAACACATACCCGCTGCGTCTGCCTGGATACCCATGCCTTACAAAACACAGGGGATAACATCAAACGTACCCAATATTTCAACTTGCTGTCCTGGTGCTGGGAGCAAATGAGCCGCAACAGAAACGAACGTGTTCTCCTAATTTGTGATGAAGCCTACCTAATGATCGACCCTAATGTGCCCCAATCCCTCGTTTTTCTGCGCAATGTGGAGAAACGGGCAAGAAAATATGAATCCGCCCTGGCTATCGTATCCCATTCAATCGTAGACTTTCTTTCACCAGAGGTTAAAATGTACGGTCAAGCCTTGCTGGATATTCCATGTATCAAAATACTCATGGGAACGGATGGGAAAAATCTTCAGGAAACGCGGGAGCTGTACAATTTAACCGACGCCGAGGAAGAACTGTTACTCTCCAAAAAACGCGGTCATGCCCTGTTTATTATCGGCTCCAAACGTCTGCACCTGCACTTTGAAATACCATCCTATAAATTTGAATATATGGGCAAGGCGGGTGGACGATGATGAAGAACGATAACTACAAAATCATCGAGTTGTTTTTCTATGTGCTTATTGTGATTGCGGGCTTGGTCCTGCTCATCATGGGAAGGGCCAAAGGACCGGAGCTGCCGAGGGACGCCACGCCGCCGCCCATACAGGTCACCCTGCAACGTGCGGAAAGGTGGAATCATCATGCTACTTTACTTAACTGGAAAGGATAGGGTAAACCTTTTGGACTTTATAGAGGACAAAATCGGGATAATCCCCAAAAAGATGACGGGCAAGTTTTCTCTGCTGCAATTTGTGGTACGGGATATGCGCAACTACGCCCATATGCAATATTTTGTTGTCGACCGGACCGCCGTGAGTGAAGATGAAGCTGGTTTTACTGCGGCGGTCAGTTCTTTTCAAACTATGTTCAGCGCCCGTATTATCGTCATCTGCGAAGGCTGCTCCGAATATGATGCTTTCCTGCGTCAACTCATTATGGCCGGCGTGACGGACATTGTGACAGCGACAGATATCAAAGAGATTCAGGCTGAAATATTAGAATGCCTTTCCCCGGAGGGAATGCAGCGGTACAAAGTGCCCGCGCAGAAACCACAGCCCCCCACTATTGCCGCCCAAAGCACGCCGGTATCAGAAAGATATCTTTTCACCTGTCAAGATATTCGGATTGCTGTTGCGGGCTGTCAGCGGCGTGTCGGCGTTACCACTACGGCGGCCAACCTTGCGCACTGGATACAGGCCCATGGAGGTACAGCCTGTTACTTGGAGAGCAATCTGAACAAGCACTTGTCCTACATTATAAAGCTCTATGCGGATCAGCCGGAAGACGATCACTACACCATCGGCGGCGTGGATTACTATTTCACCAGCGATTTTGACAAGGCCTACAATTTTATCATCATCGATTGCGGGGTACTGGACGAACCGCCGCAGGCCTGCTTCGCAGAGGCTGACCTGCGCCTGTTATGCGGATCAGCCATGCCCTACGAGTTAGTCCATATGCAAAACGCCCTCAGCCGGTGCAAAAATGGGACAGTTCAGGCTCTTGGCATGTATGTACCTTTAGATGTCCGGGAGCTTATGAAACAGGCCATCACGGATGATCTATTGTTTGTTGACTCCTCCCATGAATTGTTCGACGGAAACGCCAACAGTAATCTTAACAAGAGATTGGTCAGCAATTATATAACCAGGATTATGGACAGCAATGAGGCGGTTCAAAGGGTGTAAATACATTCCCAAAACCGCCTGTTACTTAAGCATAGATGTTACCACGATTGAATAAGCTCACTGAAAAAGAATAACATTCCCATTTACTCTTCATACCTTTGGTATAAGAATAAAAATCAAAGCTAGAGGTCTCACTGCCTAATAGCGGCTATTCAACTTGGTCATACGGAGGCTTTATAGATTGCGGTACAGGTAAGACATCAAGTCAAACTTGGACTGCTGCCAGAGATAATGCTGTTGCTGCCAATAATGCGGGTTCTAAACTTGTTTGTTAAAAAACCCACCATGTAGGCCATCCACCAGGTTCCTTATCTCTTTCGCTTACTTTTAGAGTTTCATTTTCGAAAGTGATATCATAAAACGTCACAGACCAATTACCTTCATTAATCTGAAACTCGGGTAATATCCTCTATTCCTCCGGGCTCGGTTCTGCGCACACGTCCATAAAAACTTGATCTTTCTTTCCCTCTGAATATTCAAAAGTTAAAAGCTCAAAGTTTGGCTCTTTAAAGAATAATAATAGATATGAATTGAGTCCATATCCTTCGATTCCTTTTATGAGAATAGGGGAATAAAGTAAACAACTACCGGCTAAAGCCGGAGGGTTTAAATCGGACTAAAAGTCCGGTTAAAGGCTAAAGCCTGCTAAAAGCTACCATTGGCTAAATGCCAACTAAAAGTATTTGACTGAAACTCACGTGTCAATTTTGAAGTTATCTTCATATCCGTCTGTTTGCTGATTCTCAATATAGTCTCTAATTATCTGATCTGTGATTGTTCCAACTGTTGCACAAAAATACCCTCGCGTAAAGCTGGACAATACATCATGCCGATAGACGAAAAGACAGGATTCACACAGGATGCACGTTTGCTTTATTATGGTTTCAAAATGACCTTGGTACATTCATCATCATGGTCATTAAATATCCGGTAGGCTTCACTCGCCTGATCCAAGGGGATTTGGTGGCTGATAATCTGGGTTGGATCGAGTTCGCCCGATACGATCTTCTCAAATAGCATTGGCATGAGGTGGATGACAGGCGCTTGCCCCATTCTCAGATTGATATTTCGCTCCCAAATACCTCCAAGGGGAAACTGATTGTACTTGGCGCCATAAACGCCTGTAATCTGGATAGTGCCGCATTTGCGGACGGCATCAGAAGCGATTTTGAGTGGACTTAATGTGCCGCCTATCAACTTTATACCTTGTTCAACAGTTTCAAGTGGTGTTTTTTTGCCATCCATACCTACACAATCAATGACTACATCTGCTCCGCCGCTTGTTAGTTCATGGATATGGTGTCCGGCATCGGCAATTTCTTCAAAGTTAATCGTTTCTACATTGTTGATTTGTTTTGCTTTTTGTAGTCTGTAGGGTAGGCTGTCAACGGCAATAACCCGTTTAGCCCCATTCATCCAGGCGAATTTTTGTGCCATTAAGCCGATTGGACCGCAACCGAGAACAACGACCGTATCATCCTTTTTTACTCCGCCATGTATAACACTCCAATAAGCTGTTGGTAGTACGTCGGATAGAAAAAGTACCGACTCGTCGGGGAGTTCGCATGATTCCGGGATGAGAAAAGGAATGTTATTCCCATACGGCACACGCAGTAATTCGGCCTGGCCGCCGGGATAGTCGCCGTAACGGTCTGTAAAACCAAAGTAACCGCCCGTATCTATATTATGTGGATTAGGATACGTATTGGCATTGTCACATTGGCTTTCCATGTCATGTTGACAGTAGTGGCAATGACCGCAGGCAACATTGAAAGGCAATACGACTCTGTCACCTTTTTTAACACGCGTGACCTCAGGGCCTACCTCTTCGACAATTCCCATTGGCTCATGGCCGACCACATAGTCTTTTTGAGCCGGCAATGAACCTTGATAAATATGGAGATCGGAACCACAAATCGCAGAGGATGTGATTTTTACAATAATATCATCGTTCTTTACCAAAACAGGATCTGCTACATTTTTAACCTGCATATTTCTTGTTCCTTGGTACGTGACTGCTCTCATCTTTATTGCCATTCCTTTCTACGAAGAAACATAAAACGGGATGAAACCGCCGGCCCTCGCCGTTCGTTTTGTATGTTGGACTTACATAGGGTGAGTATTCCAAGTATCAAAAAAATATATTCATAAATAATTTTATTTGCCGAAACTGTGGACTGTCTCAAACTAACTCTGCAGTCGATAATTGATTGCATTGGCTGCCCTTCAGCACGAGAGAAAAGGGATTCATCACGGTTTCTGCTCCGTAACGGGCCGGTCAGCGAAGGGATGCAATCGCGATTGGTATCGGCGGCTTCCAGAGCGCTTGATTTTTAAGGCCGTATGGCCCAGTCCGGCAAAGCGTCCGTCGGAACCTCGCGAAATTGAATCTGTTTTCCAGTCGATTGACGTGTTATATTGACGTGATATAATAATAAAATTATCTACTATGGAAGGAGATGGTGAATAATGACATCTGCTGAAAAAAACATGGAGACCATTGACATATACGGTGCCAGCGAAAACAATCTGAAATCCGTCTCTCTGCGAATTCCCAAGAAGCAAATCACCATCTTTACCGGCGTTTCCGGCTCGGGAAAATCTTCCCTGTGCATGGACACGATTGCGGCAAACGCGCGCCGGGAGCTTAATGAGACATTCCCCAGCTTTGTGCAGCGGTACCTGCCGAAATATGGCCGTCCTCATGTGGAGCGCATCGAGAACCTGCCAGTCACCATTATCATTGACCAAAGCAAGCCCGCACCCAACGCACGATCCACCGTCGGCACCTACACGGACACATACTCCCTGCTGCGCCTGTTGTTTTCACGTATCGGCTCTCCCTTTGTAGGGTACTCGGATACGTTTTCGTTCAATCATCCTCTCGGTCGCTGCCCCCAATGCGACGGCCTTGGCGAGGTCACGGAGCTGGATTTGCATAAACTGGTGGACTTTGATAAATCCCTCAACGAGGAGGGTGTCATCGACTACATCGCGTTTAAGCCGGGTGGATGGCGCTGGGAGCTTTACGCCCATAGTGGCCTGTTTGATTTGAATAAGAAAATCCGCGATTATACGCCCCAGGAGCTGGAGCTCTTTTTGTATTCTCCGCAGATCCGTCTGAAAAACCCGCCGGAAAACTGGCCGAAAACCGCCAAATATGAGGGCCTGATGACCCGGATGTACCGCAGCATTATCAAATCGGATGAGGGCAAGCGGCATCAAAAATGGCTGGAGCCCATGACGACTACCGGTACCTGTTCCCTTTGCGGCGGCACCAGGCTAAACGAAACGGTGCGAAGCTGCAAAATTGACGGCATTAATATCGCGCAGGTGACGGATATGCCCTTGGTCGATGCCGTCCGCTGGGTAGCCCGGCTTGACGACCCTCTGGCGGCGGATATCAAGCTGGCGCTGCACAAACGGCTGTCCGCCTTAGTGGATATTGGCCTTGGGTATCTGACCCTGAGCCGCGGGATGGGGACCCTCTCGGGCGGAGAAGCGCAGCGCTGCAAGATCGCGAAATATATCAATTCCGCCCTGTCAGATATTCTGTATGTGCTGGACGAGCCCAGCGTCGGGCTGCACAGCCATGACATCGACCTGCTCAAGACGTCGGTCAGGAAGCTGCGGGATCACGGCAACACGGTAATTCTGGTAGAACACCACAAAGAGATGATCCAACTGTCCGACCACATTGTCGATATGGGGCCGGGAGCCGGAGCTGACGGCGGAAAAGTGCTGTTTGAAGGGGATTATGCCGGTCTGCTTGTGTCGGATACCATTACGGGCAGTATGCTGCGGCAACGCGTGTCCTTCAAAGAAACACCCCGCCGGCCAACTGCATGGTTTGAGCTTTCTAATGTGAGCTACCACAATCTCAACAACGTAACGATCTCCATCCCGCTCGGCATTCTGGTGGCGGTGGCGGGGGTGGCGGGCTCGGGGAAGAGCTCGCTCATGGAGTGCTTCCGCCGCCGTTATCCGGGAGAAGTTGTCTTTATCAACCAGCGCAATATCGGAGTCAGCCTTCGCTCTACACCCGCGACTTACCTGGGCGTGGCGGATGATATCCGCCGCCTGTTCGCCAAGCGGGCAGGTGTTTCCAACAGCCTGTTTACCTTCAATGGAAAGGGCGGCTGCCCCGTCTGCCACGGCAAGGGGGTTATCTTATCAGAAATGGCGTTCATGGATACTATTGAAACGGTGTGTGAAGCCTGTAACGGCCTTCGCTACTCCGGGGAGGTGCTGAAGTATCAAGTGGATGGACTCTCCATCGCGCAGACAATGGATCTGTCTGTGCATCAGGCCGCACAGCGCTTTGCAGGAACTGTTATAGAGCAAAAACTAACACCGCTCTTGCAGGTTGGACTGGGATATCTGCATCTGAACCAAGCGCTGTCCACCCTCTCCGGCGGAGAGCTGCAGCGCGTGAAACTGGCGTCCTATCTGGGAAGCAAGGGCCGGATCTTTATTCTGGACGAGCCGACCACCGGACTGCATCCGAAAGACATCCAGCATTTGTGCCGCTTGCTCGATTCTTTGGTGGAGGAGCAGGGGAATTCGATCCTGGTGATCGAGCACAACCTGGATGTACTGAAGCTTTCGGATTACGTCATTGAGTTGGGGCCTGCCGGCGGTGATCTAGGCGGCAAATTGCTTTTTGCCGGGCCTCCCCATGAATTGCTGGACTGTGCCCAATCGGTTACGGCGCCTTATCTCAAAGACTAGACGCTTCTATGATTGTGATTGAGCGGGATGATTTGACAAAAAGAGTGCGTAGTCTGAACGGATTGCTACTAGCGAATTTGTATGTCGGCCGGCTTTGGCGAAACGTATAAACATATGGGCCAACGCACGTTTCATTGCTGAGCGATTGAACTTGCTAAAATAATTCATCCATCCTCGCAGGATCGGATTGAGTACCTCGGCGATCATATCAATCTTGCTACCTGTTTTCTTGTGTATTTCCAGGGTTTTTACCTTGTCATTTGTTTGTTCTGCCTTCTTGCTTACGGATGCGATAAAATTCCTTTGCAGCCAACCCAGACGATCTTTGATCCGCACTTTCCAAAAGGTATATCCGAGAAAATCAAATTCAGTATTAGGATAGTCTTTTGGTCTGTCCTTGTCTTGGCAGTACTCCAGCTTTGTTTTAGTCAGGTGTAATTCCAATTCGCATTCTTTGCGTCTCTCATCAATATCTAGCAGCAATTGTTTGGCTTAAGATCTAGGATGGTACCAATATGGCCTTAGAAAATAATAAACTCTGACAAAGGAGAATTGGCCCACAAGGAAGTCTATAGAACCGTTTCCATGGTTACTATCATTCAGTGTATAAACTAAAATAAAGCCCTTGTAAGGCTTTATTTTAGTTTATAAGATCCGCGTTTAGCCCGAACCGGATCAAGCTGAAGAGCGTGATTCAGAACCTCTTGTCCAAGGATGGTCAGTGTAGGAGGCCGATAAATTTGCCAATTCTTTTGATCACGTCCCACGGTTTCAAGCAAAGTACCTCCCTATCCGCCACGACGCCCCTTCACTGTAAGGCATCAACCACGAAGAGGAGTTGATGAAATTAACTTTAAAATTGTTTTATCCCATAATCCCTCAGAACCACAACTTTGCTATAATAAGACTATAATCTTATTGATTTCTCAGAAGGCGATTTTCGCTTAAACTTAGCAGAGGAGGGACTCCGCTATGCCCGGACCTATCCTGATAAAACTTGGCGGCAGCCTGATTCGGCAGGAAAGCGGCAAACTACTGCGGCAATTGTGCAACCTCATCGCTAGCTGCGGGCAAAAACAGTCTATTTTAATCGTTCCTGGAGGAGGCCCCTTTGCCGACCTGATCCGTGCCTACGAAAAGCACTGGGATTTGAAGGAAGAAACCTGTCATTTTATGGCTTTAGCTGCCATGGATCAATATGCGTACATTCTTCGGGAACGAATTCCCGGAAGCACTATCTATGCTTTAGGCTCTTTAGAACGTTCTCAGTCAGGCAAGCTTCCATGCTCGGCTGACTCTCTTTCCTCCTCCGGAGTCCGGATTCTGCTCTGCTCTCATTTTCTCAGACAGGTACCCGCAACCGCTCTCCCCCGCTCCTGGGAAACCACTTCAGATTCCATTGCCGCTTATCTTGCCAAGCAATTAAATTGTTCCTTGCTCGTTCTGGTTAAAAGCAAGACGATTGAACCAACCCTTCTGGAACCGGATATTGATTCTTTTTTCCATCAACTGTTACCCTTGCCCATGCCTGCCTGGTTTATCAACGGCACAGACCCGGAAAGTCTGCAGGCTCTTCTGGAAACAGGCCGGACCCATGGAATCTTTCTGCCTCCCGGAAACTGCCGGGCCCAAGTACAGCCTTGACTACCCCATCGGCCATGTCTTTATATCTGCAACTTACACGGCAAAAACATCCCTGCTTGCCACTTTACAGCTTTTTCCCCACAAAAGGTCCGGCCAAATTGATCCTTTATATAAGGCTATGCAAAAACTTAACTCCGCAGCATCAAAGCGGTTGAAAAGCCGAAGGCGTTCTCTTTTCACTGTAAAAGTGAGGGAAAGCGCCTTTTTCAACACTATCAGCAAGAGGGTATAAGCTTAGCAACCATTTCATCCGCTCAAGATCAATGAAAAGGCTTCCGCTCTGGTAGCTGCGTTGGACTTGAATATCCCCCTGACTGCCGAGGTCACTGTCCTGGAACCCGGTTTTTTAATCCCCCGGATGGTCATACACATATGCTCCGCTTCGATCACCACCAGCACTCCCCAAGCGGTCAGAATCTTTTCCATGCTATTGGCAATCTGGCTGGTCAGACGCTCTTGCAGCTGCGGTCTGCGGGCATAACCTTCGGCTACACGCGCCAGCTTGGAGAGTCCCGTTATTTTTCCGTCTTTAGGAATATAAGCCACGTGGACCAGGCCGAAGAAAGGCAGAAGGTGATGTTCGCACATGGAGTAAATGGGAATATCCTTCACGATGATCATCTCTTCGTGATTTTCCGTGAATTGCACATTTAAATAGTCACCAGGCTCTTCTTTAAGTCCGGCGAAAACCTCCTGATAAAATCGGGCCACCCGTTTTGGCGTGTCCTTCAGACCCTCCCGCTCGGGATCTTCACCGATGGCTTCGAGGATATTGCGCACAGCTTCTTCAACTTTTTTCATATCACATTCTTTCATCCCGCTTCATCCCTTCCGTGATGATTCATTGCTCCGGCATAGTCAACGCGCGCACCTTTTCTCGATCTAAAAGCTTTTGATGTAAGATTGTTGCGACCAGTGCGCCTCCCGCTCCGCTCCGGGACAGCCACTGCAAATCGTCATAGCCGGAAATCCCGCCGCCAAGAAACAGCGTTCCTTTGGATGCTTCCCCGGTGCCGAGCTCCTGCAGACAGGCTTCAACCAAAGCTCTATCCACCCCTTCCCGGGAGCCTACTTGGGAAATCTGCACCAGTATAAATTCCCGAATTCCCTTTTGGCGAACGACCCGGATTGCTTCAGGGGGCGCTAAGCTGGCAAGCTCAGGCACTGGGCTTACTATTCGGGTGTCTCTGATATCGATGCTCACCATCAGTTTATCCGGGCCACAGATGTTGATGATCTCAGCCAAAGCTTCCAGGGAAAACAGGGTCTCCGTTCCAATGATGATCTTTTCCACTCCGGTCCCGGCTATCTCTTTGATACTACCGGCATCGCGGACTCCCGCATCCAGCATCAGAGAAGGAAAGAATCCGCCGACCTTTTGCCGGCCAGCCAGTAAATCAAAATGATTTTTCCTACCTGCGGAAGTGATGGCATCGAGGTCGGCAATATAGAATTCCGTCAGACCATACTGTTCATAGAAAGCTTGCAAAACATCCACGAATCCCGCTGAAGATGTCAAACTGCTTTGGACCGGCCGGTATTGCTCCCTCTGTCCGCGGACACCCCTTACCACCAGACCTTCTTTAAGATCAAGCACTGGAATAATCTTGAACGGTTTACCCAACGTCCCTCTCCTCCTCTTTTCCCTCCAGCCGGGAATACAGCCTTTGGGCCAATAGCCAGGCCACGGCATAGGCCGCCATGGGCAAGTCCGGACCAGCACCGGGCATGATTTTCCACCATGGAGTTTCCTGCCAGCCTAAGCGTTCCGCCGCAGTCTTCAGCAGAAAGCTGCCCTGCCCTGCGGTAATAAAATACCGAGACCGGGTCATTTCCTTGCGGGAAGCATGCCGCAGCATGCCGTCCATAACCTGTTGCAGCTGCTTTTCCCGGATACAGCAGGCCAGCCGGCAGATGGCATCTTCCCCCAGCTCCTCCGCCTCCGCAGCCACCAGCCTGGCCAGGCGCCGGGCACAGCTTTCCCGGTCTTTTCCGCCGCCATCGGGGGTCGCAACGGTATAATCTGCTTCGGCAATCTGCCCTAAAAGCCGATTGACATCCGCCATAACCGTAAAGTACTCATGAGCGACGGAACAAATCTGCCCGTCCAGGTATACTTCTTTGACAACCGCGTCGACCGATGTGCGCAGGATACCTGTATAAATCAGTTCACCGGTCAGCAGACGCTCGGTGTCCGTTTGGCCCCGGGCCAAAACCCGACCGGAAGCCAGGGACAAAATATCCGTGGTGGTGCTTCCCATATCGGCGAAGATCGCCGCCGCCTTTGTCAGGGAAGGGCTTTGGGCGAGAGCCAGCGCACTCGCCAGCCAGTTGGCCGCCGCCGCTTGCCCGGGCTGGGACGTCAATTCCTGAGGGGAAATAAAAGCTCCGTTTACAGTCCAGGTATAGATCGGCACCCTGGGAAAGCTATCGGCCACTGCAGCAAAAATAGCGAGTACACCCTGGGCCTTGCTGGTGAAGCAGTCGCAAAGCTCCCCCGTCATAGTGAGAGCAATCCCTGCCGGCCTCTCCTCACTTACGAGCGCAGGTAGAGGAAAATCCCTCAGGACTTTACCCAGGCCATTGGGGTTGCGCCATAGTTCATAATAAACGGAATTCCCACCGGCACCGGTGAGTTTACCGCCATCGATTCTCAAATAACATACCTTAGTATTCGCTCCCCCGATATCCAAACCTATGAGGTAAGCCAAATCCATTCCCCCCTGTTTCCCTCTTGTTTTACCCTTCACCGGCTTTCCGCGTCCTCTTCAGACAGCATAGGTATAATTTCCCTGCAGCTGGGGCTTTTCAGGCAAGATGTTCTGAGCAAAAAGAAGTGTCATATCCTGGGCTAGATTCCGTCCGGCGGTTTCCCGCAAAGCCACATAAGCCGAGGTTAAACGGGCATTGATCTCTATAATCACCGGCACCCGGGGACCCAGAACCAGATCAACCCCCACAAAGCCCTTAAGTCCCGCCAGCTGCTCGCAGGCCGCGGCAGCCATCCCGGTAATCTCTTCTTCCCGAGGATGATGGTAGGGAATCGTAATGCCCTGGAAAAGCAGCTCTTCCCGCTCGCTCAGGGATTGGCGATTCAGACTGAGAACCTGCGCCCTGCCGTGCAGAACAAACAAGCTGACACTTACCGCCTGTCCGGGTATATATTCCTGCACAAGCACTCCTGCTTCTTCCTCCTGTACCATCGTCTCCAGCACTTCCTGGAAACGGCCTGGACTTTCGATTCGCCTGACTCCTTCACCGCCTGCTCCGCAAACAGGTTTTACGATCAAAGGCAGGGAAAATTCAGACGCTATCCTTTCTCTATAGGCTGCTCCCATGGATTTTTTAAAAAGTACGGAACGTGGCACCGGCCAGCCTCTGCTCTGCAGAAAAGCCAATAGCTCCCCTTTGTTGCTTGTCGTCCGCAAGGCCAGGGATGAGCTTCCCCAGATCATTTTGCCGCGGGATTCCGCCATAGCCGTCAACCCGGCCAGTATGCCCCTGCTTTCAGGGGCTATAATGAAAACGCCCTCACAGCTGTCCAGAACCTTTTGAAATAATTTTACACCGGATTCTCCTTCATCACCCCAATGAACCTGCAGCCGATCTGTTTGTTCTCCCGCGGCGCTTCCGGGGGGAAAGCCGCTCAACCCTTGCTCTTTCAACGAGCAGGCCAGAGCGGTCAGCAGCTCCAGTCCGGCAACCGCGCCGAAATCCTTCAGAACAGCTGTCAGCATCTCCAGCCCGGCCTGCTGCAAATCCGTCCCTTCCCCAACAGCTCCAGAAGCAAAGTATTCATAAATAAATAATTTCAAGACGGCTTAGCTCCTTCCCTTTGCTTTTAGGCCAACTCCTGACCGCGGGCAAGCAGTTCCTTAAGCTCCCGAACCTTCGCTGCGGATACCGTGCCCCGTAGGCGGTCTCCGCCACAAACCGCCGTTCTTACTCCAACCAGATCGGCTCTATAGCGGCTTAGCTCCACAAGATCCGCATAAAGCAGAGAGCCTGCCAAACCGCAGAAGAGGCCGTTCCGGCGGCATTCTTCGCTGAATTGCCGGATCATTTCCCCAGGTAGATAGTCAAGTAGGGTCTTTCCTTGCTTCGCCATCGTATCCACCAGACAGCCGTCGGCACCGCCCTGCCTGGAAGCGGCGCTGAAGTCCGCCAGATCCCAGCCGGCGGCGGGCAGTGTATCGGCATAGGCAACCGCCACCAGGGAAATCAGTGCCGGGTTCGGCACATAATCCAAACTTTCCCGTATCGCCTGTAAGGTCTCCCTGATTTCCGCCAAAGTGCTGGAGGCCTGAAAAGCGATCTTCAGATAATCCGGCGCAAAACAGGCGCCGCCTAAAGCAGCCAGCCCTGCCGCCCCTGTTTTTTGCGGGAATTCGCCCAAGGCGATGCTGAAAGGTTTTTCTTTTTTTAAGACGGCGCATATCTCGGCGACCGTCCGGGGATGCGGCGCCCCCAACGCCCCCTCCCAGGGATTTTTAATATCAATTAAATCAGCGCCTCCCTGCAGTGCCGAATACACTTCCTCCCTGCTGCGGACGCTGACCATCAGCTTCGTCATCTCCTGACCACCTCTTCTCTCTGCCCTTTCTCCTGTGACTATCGTTTCAGTTGTGCCTACTGTTTCTGCAACAACCAGACAAAAATTGCAGCCGCCGTTAAATCAGCTGTGGACCCAGGATTAAGCCGGTGACCATCCCTCCTCAGCCACTGATCAAATACCTCAATCGCATTTCTTCCCTCACGGGTGGACCATCCCCCCAGCTGCCAGGCCAGAGCGGCACGTTCCTGAACTTCATGACCGGCCTCCTGTCCGAGCTTGCGGACGATCAAGGTATCCGGCACAAGGCTGAGGAGATATAAATGGGTCTGGGCGATGGCCTGGGGCAGGGCCAATCCTGCCGCCAGGCTTTGCCTGAGCATTGGATACCCTTGGGCAAAGACTAGTTCAAAACTATTCGCATACTCCCCGGCCACCAGATCCCGCTCAGCGGCCGCTTTCATCGCCTCCAGCAGCGTAAATGGCGGACGCCCCTCAGTCCTGACATCATACTCCCCTACCTCCCCCAGACCTCCAGGTTCCGCCAGCCTGATTGCTTTATAGGCGTAGTCCGCATCCTCCATCGCCAGCACGGCCAGCACTTGGCCGGCTTCACAGCGCCAGGCTTCCACCGACTTATCCCCCCTCCGATGCCAGGCTAAGCCCAGAGGAGCAAGTAAAAGCAAAATTCCCAGATTCGTATTGGTCACCGTAACCTCCCTGGTTGCCTTGACCGCTTCATAAATCGTTCTGCCCACGCCCTTTTTCGCCAGGCCACCGAAAGCCGGTCCGATAGCTATAGCGCTCAAATGAAAATCCTCCAGCGAGCAATCCTCAAAATCATGAAAGCGATTGACATTGCCCAGTTTAGGGGCATCAGCCTCCAGTACACAAGCCGTTTGCGCGGCCCCGGCCAATCCCCAGTTCAGATTATGATCCATTGCCGATTCCCTCCAGAACATAATCGGCCAGCAGAGCGGCGATATTCTTTTCCGTAACGGTCTGCAACCCGGCCCAGCCGGGGATTCCGTTGGCTTCGATTACATAAGGCTGACCCCTGGAAATTAAGATATCCACCCCCAGATATTCTGCTTGCAGGAGCTTGGCGCTTTTTAAGGCAAGATCGGCTATTTCCGGCGGCGGGTCGTATTTTTCCGCCGAGCCGCCGCAGGCGATATTGGTTTTCCAACCGTCGGCTTTGCGGCGCATGGCACCGACAACTTGATCACCGATGACGAACAGCCGGTAATCTTCGTTGGCATTGGGCAGGAATTCCTGCAGGTAATAAACATATCTGCCCATTTCCAAGGCCCGGAAAGCCCGGTAGGCTGTGTCCGGATCTTCCAGCAAAACGATCCCCCGCCCCAGAGAACCGAAGACGGGCTTGACAACCGTTTTTCCCATCCCGGCGACCGCTTCCAGGGCCTGGTCCAGGCGCTCGGTCACAATCGTCCTGGGCACCGGCAGTCCGGCAGCTGCCAGCAAAACCGATGTATAGCTTTTATCGACAGTTTTCTCCAGCAGGGAAGCGCTGTTGAATAATTTCAGGCCCCGTTTTTCCAAGAAATGCAAAGCATTGACCCGGTAAATCACCTGCTCCAGAGAACCGCCGGGAAGGGAACGGACAATCAGTCCCGTCAGCTCTTCCAGCCAAATTTCCCCTCCGTCTGGGCGGCGGTATAATGTCCGGCCTTCCGGCAGAAAGCAGGTGAGTCTTTTGGGGTCGATCAAAACAACTTCGGCCTTGCGCTGCCGCAGAGCCTCGGCCAGCACTTGAACCTGGGGCCCCTGTTCGGTTCCTAAAATACCGATGCGTCTATTCACTGTTCTAATCCTCGATCCGAAATGATTTCCGCAGCAGATCCGGACGGGGCCCGCCCTTCCGGAAAGTGCGGCCGGTTGTGTTATTGTGCAGCCAAACGGAGGCTGGACTGAAAAGCAAGGGATCGATAGCGTAGAAATTGCCGTAGCGCTCATAAAGCTCCTGGAACGCCGTACCGTAATCCCGGGAACTGCAGGAGGGCACTTGCTCAATTAAAGGCTGCAGCGTGTCGTCAGTATCCCGCACATTGTAATACACCGTGGCGCCGTACAGAACCGCGTCATTGGTCCTGCCCAGCGCCGTCATATCGTCCCCGGCCGGGGGGGGCAGCGGGGCGATTCCCAAGCCGTTTTGGATTCGTCCCAGATCATAACCCAATTCCAGCATTTTATGGAGTCCGGTCTCTACCGAACGGGCCGCAATCTGAACAGAACCGACCGGAGAAGCGGTAGGAGCGATCAGCAGGTAAAGATCCTGGACCCGGCAGCCGCATTTTTCTGCGACATAGGAGACGACTTCCGCCGGCGGCAGTTCGCGCCCTTCCAGGCATAGGACGGCCGCCGCCGCACTGTCCTTATATTCCAGTTTGGCAAACAATTCTTCGCCGCCGGCCCGCGCCCTCGCCGGCCCGGAGCCCATCGCAAAATAATTCCCTTTTTTAATGACCCAGCCGGCGTATTGAGACGCCATACAGGCTCTGAGGGGATGATCGGTGGTTACTTCCACCGCCGGGTAATAAAGTCCGCCAAAATCTCCCCAGCTCAGCTTCACCTCTGCCAGACCGCCAAGACAGATCTTGGCAAATAACACCCCCGCTTCATAACTGCCTGCAGTATCAATCCCGCAATCGATGACGGTGGCTCCGCCGGTTAAATGAACTTTAACCTTAAGCTTTCCCCTCTCCTCGATCAATTGCTTCAGATAGGGCAGAGCTTGGGTGTTTGGACTTAATTCCGGTATATCTTCTAGGTTGATTGCCATACTAATATCTCTCCTTTCCCTCCGTTTAGGGCATCGCCGCTGTAGCGCTTAAAGGAAGCGTCCTGACCGCCAGGGAGGAGGAAAAAGCCGCAGCCGGCCAGCTCCGCGTAGAGCATGTTCCAGAAGACCGGCTGATAGGTGCAATTATAATAGAAGGAAGAGAGCAGCTCAGGCTGTTCGCCAAGAATAATGGTCCCCCTGAGCATATTGGCGCCCGGATGTCTCCCGGTCCGGCCGCCGGCAAAGATCGTCCCGGCCAGCAGCTTAAAGCCGAGAGCATCGCCGCAATTGCCCTTTACGGCAATCAGGCCCCTGCGCATCCGGGAACCTGTCATCTGCCCGGCATTCCCTTCAATCAGGATCATGCCGCCGCTCATACCCTGAGTTTTTCCCCGGTAAGCGGCACCGACGAAATGTCCCGCATTGCCGGCCACCGTAATCCGGCCGCCCTCCATATGGGCGCCCAGCCAGTCGGCGGCGTCCCCCTTGATCTGCAGGCTGCCTCCCCGCATCAACGCTCCCGTATGAAAACCCGCCGCACCTTCAATAACCAGCTCACCAAAGCTCATGCCCTGCCCTATCCGTTTGAATTGCGCACACTCTCCCGTCAAAACCACCCGGGTTTCCCCTGCGGACTGTTCCTTCTCAACCTCAAAATAATCGCCGATTTTCTCCTGGGCATTCCCGCACCATACCGGCAAATTCTTGATTTTTTCTTCGTTTTTGCCTCTTAGGTTATCCGGCGTAATGCTTTCCGCTTCCACCGGCAGGGCCGGCTCTGCTTTTAAGGTTAAATGGATCAGCTCTCCCATCCGTTTCCACCTCCCGCTAAAATCTTATGGAGATGAAAATGATATTTGCCGAGTTTGCCCCCATAATTTCCGGCTGTGATCTTTTGGACCCCCGGCACTTGCACCGCTGCCCGAATTCCCGCTGCCATAGCCTTGCCGATGAGTTCTTCGGTCAGCCCGTCGATCACGATCTCCATCACCGCGTTGTTGGCGGCATTCAAGGCGCTGTTTTCCACCCGCCCGCGAATTGTCGGGCAATAGAATACATTAGTGGAAGCCGTAAGGAATTTATACTGGGAGCCGACCTTGCTCCCGCTGCGCACCACGCCGCCGGGAAAGGGGAGGATGACACCGCGAAGTTCCTTCATTTTCCTGACCGCCGCTTCCGCCGATTTCAAGGCGGCTTCCACGCCGTCGGCTACGATGAGGAAGTTGCCGCCGCCGATGGCTTTGACCATGGTGAACTCTTCCTGTACCATAAACTCCCCGTCCATGACGGGAATGCGCCAGTAACGCTTAGTCCCGATAATTTTGCTGGCTTGATAGCCGTCGCCGAAGAAGCGCATCTTACTGCCGATGGGATATTTGCTGATTTTATCGGAATCCGCCGGAATCTCCGGCAGCCCGCCGTCAAAGCAGGCCGAAGTCGGAGCGGTCATGACCGCCTGACCGATGCGGTTGAGCATAGTGGATTCCAATCCTTCCCGGGAGGCGGCGAAGAAGAGACAGTCCATGCCGGCCCGGCCGTCCGGAGTCTTTCCGGACGGTCCCTCGATGCCCGCTTCCACGCCGCAGCCGATAACCGACGTTGCAAATCCGGTCACCGCCAGGGCAGCCTGCTCGGCCCAGGTCTCATTAATCGCCGTAACGGTCAGGCGGGTTCCCCGCATCCCAAACGCTTCGGCAAAAGTATTTTCGATTTCCACACCATTTAGCCGCATGAAATCACCTCCATCCGTGGCAGATAGTCATATTGCACCGCAAAATTCCTTAAGGAAATGGAATAATAGTCGGCAAAATCCTGGGCCAATTCTTGAGACAGGCTTCCGTCCGCCAAGTCCTTCAGACCGTAGGGCAGAGCGACCAGTCGTTTTCCGCCGAAGCTTTGCCGGGCGATACCGTCCCGGACAATAATCCGGCCGTCTTTAATGACATAGACCGGGGAGGCAAACATCTTTTCCTTATCCTTATGGGGTTGATAAATGACCAAATCCCCGTCCGCTCCGGGGCCCAGGTGTCCTTTGTTAGACAGGCCCAGGGCTTTGGCCGGTCCGCTGCGGGTGATAATGGCGATCTCCTCCAGAGTGTATTCCCGCTTAAGATCCTTGAGGTGGGTGTAGTGACCGACTTTAGGATGCAGGGTTTCGATGACGGAATTCCGGTAGTCCGCGTCCATCAACAGCCGGATTATTTGCGGGTAAGCGGTGAACGGGCCGGCATTAGGGTGATCTGTGGTCAGAACAATCTGCCAGGGATTTTTGATCAACAGCAAAAGCTCCAGGCCAATACACCATTGACTGGCGTTAAAAAGCACGGAAGGACGGTAGCGGAGCGGTACGATGCCCGAGCCGGTTTCCATCTCGACATCGAAGCTGCCCCATTTATTGCCTGTTGTTTCATGGAGATGGAACTGCATCGGAGAGTCCGCCGTCATGGTTGTGACCGGTCCAAAGACGATTTGACCGGCATCGCAGGTGAACTCGGGATGAGCGTTCATGAATTCCGCTATCTCCGGCGCCGCCGATTTCAAGCCCCCTTTCGGCGTTATTCCATAAGAATGAAACTGCAGATGCGTAAAATGAACGCGATGACCGGTGAGGGTTTTCATGGTTTCCAAGGTGGTCCGAACATTGCCCGGATCACCTAAATGATTGGTATGAAGATGCAGGGCATGGGGAAGCTTTAAGTCCTCATTGGTTTCGGCCAGGGCTGTGAGAATCTGGCGGGAGGAGATGCCGAAGGGCTGCACCGGAGTGTCCAAATCCACCGTGCCCGCGCTCCATTTCCAGCTTTCCACACCACCCGGATTAACCACCTTAATGGCATATCCCTTGCTGCTGGCCAGCAGCCAGGATACCAAAGAACGCAGAGTTTCCCTGCGCTTCGCCGCATCCTTCTCCTGCAGAGCTTTCATAATCATGGTATTATTGCCCATCAGGGTGTAGATACCGGTATCCACCAGCGGCGTGTCCTCCAGCTCTTCATGGGCATGCCGGGCTTCCAGCGGCGGCACCGCCGCTTCAAAAACCGTGGTATACCCCAGTCCGGCATATTCATAACCCGTCAGGAAGGTCGTCGGTATGGTGTGACCAACGCCGGAACGGGTACAATCCGCGGCGGCCCGAAAATGATCATAATGATCTTCAGGACACATGATGCGGGCGCTGTTGACCTTGGCTCCGGCAATGTGGCTGTGGATATCCACTCCCCCCGGCATGATGATGCAGCCGCCGGCATCGATAGTCTCCCCCGCTTCCTGTACAGGCTGGACAAATCTTCCTCCATCGATATAAAGGTCTTTGCTGACGCCATTTATGCCGTTTTTGGGATCGTACACCTGTCCATTGATAATTTTCAACATGCTGCCTCACCTCGTTTCAGCCGGAGAACTTCCTCCTTGATCCCCTGCAGTGCTTCCAGATCACTGGGAACCGCAAAATCTACCAGTTTTTTCAGCTGCAAAGGGATATTATCCATGCGGTAAAAGGTCCCTCCGGCACCGATTCCGGCAGGAGCCACGGGAATGACGACATTGGCCCAGGTTGTGGTTGCATTTTCGTGGGGTTCCAGGTAGATGGTCGGGATGCTCTTTAAGTAGTTTACCGCGCTTTGCGGCAAGTGGGCGGAGGGGTCTGTGGCAATAATCAGGGCGGCGTCGGCTTCCTTGCGGCGCAGCATATCCACCACACTGAATTCGCCGGGGTTAAAGCGGGGATAGCCGCGCTGGAAATTAACGGCCAGCGGATAACCGGTCTGCCAGGCCAAAACTTGATTCGAGCCGTTGACATTCCCGTGCCCGCGCATAGCCACGGCATAAAACCGGGTAAAGGCATTCAGTTCAATGATCAGGCTGTTCAGTTCTTCCGCATTCAAATCCTTACCCCGGCTCTGGGTGAGTCCAATACCGAACATCACCACACCGTAACGGCATGCTTTCATGAGCTCGGCCAGTTCTTGCCATTGTCGAAAAGCCACGCCGCCAACCAGGGATTCCTCTTCCAATCCTTCCAGTCGTTTGCCGGCAATCAGCAGACGCAGCACATGAACGATTTCAAAATCCGCCCCGGGAGTAACCTGCAGAAAAATATCGGCGTTTTTGGAGGTCGGCGAGGGCCGGACGTCAATCACTACAACCTTGCGGTCCTTGCGGCCTTCCGGCGTGTAAAGACCCTTGGCCAGCGCCGAATAGCGTTTCAGATGGCGCATATGGGATTCCACAGGGTTAGCGCCCCAATAGATCAAAAGATCGGCCCGGTTTTTTACTTCTCCTAAGGTACATGAAGCCAGCCCAACTTGCTGGCGGGCGAGAACGCCCGGACCGTGTCAGTAGGAAGATGGGTTGTCCACCGTTCCCTTGATCAGCTCGGTTAAAGCTACCGCTTCCCGAACCGCTTCTGAAGTCGTCGAGCTTAAACCGTAAACCAAAGGTGATTTGGCCTTGACGAGAATTTTCGCCGCTTCAGCCAAGGCTTCTCCCCAAGCTGCCTCCCTGCCGTTCACTTTCAGGGCCGTACAGTCCGTCTGGGCGTGCATCAGCTTATTCCGGCCAATGGCGCAGGCGTTATTGACCTTCGTTATTTTATTGTCTTCGACTTCCACTTTCAGATCGTCGCACAAACAACCGCAAAAGGCACATACCACATCTTCATGAATGATCGTCATAGTTCTCCTCCTTGTCCTGAGCGATGGCTGCTATCCTCACCGGAATTCCCTTAAAATCGGGGACGCCTGTTCCATGTGTCTCCTCATCCAGAAGTTCATTGGCTACCGCTCCCAGGGGCAGAAAGAAAATTCCCTGGGGCCCCTCCGCCGCCCGGCATATTACTTCCACTTCTCCGGCGCTGCTCTTCAGCAGCGCCCGCTTTTCTTCCCCCAGTTGAAGCCTGGCGAAATCATCGGGATTCAGGGTCAGGCTGGCTATCTCCCGCCGATATTCTTCGGAAAATTTCCCTTTCTCCATTGCCGCGCCCTGTTTGCTTGTGCGTACTGTAATGAGGATTCCCTCCATACTGCCCATCAATAGCTCTCCTTTCTGCTTTAGGCTTTACTCCTCCCGGTCCTTATTGACTAAGCTCAGTCAGATAATACTGCCGGATTTTTTCCTCTTGCTGGCGTAAATTTTTATAACAGTTTGAACTGCTGCACCCCTCCGCCAATACTGTGCAGAGAGGCTGGCCTTTTGCAATCAGGGTTCCCGGCCTGGGAATATCCCGTACTCCCAGGCTGTAGAGAGCGCGGTAGGCTTGCTCATCTTCGGCCCGGGTCGTGAAAGCAGCCTTGGCATAGATGATCTTTTTCCCCCAGTAGCCTGAACAGGGGGAGGGGCGGGCGGGGGGCAGCTCCAGCTTACCCCGGCAGGCGGCCAGATGACTGGTGAAAAGCCTGTAGCCTAGATGCCTTTCGATTAGTTCCACTGAAGCCGACCACCTGGGGTTAAGCTCCAGAATGCGGATACCTTTTGCATTGAGCATAAAGTCAACCGTATTCAGCCCTTTCAAACCAAATTCCCTGGTCAAATGCCCGCTCATTATACTAAGCTCTTCCTCCAGGCTTGCTTGCTTTTTAAAGCTTGGTAAAGCCAGAGGAACAATATTGCCTTCATAAGAAAAGGGGCTGCCCGCCTTTTGGGATCCGACCAGCTGACGGCTGGTTCCTAAAAGCACAGCTTCTCTGCCGTCAGCAATGAAGGTCGCTGAAGCCGGAATCCCATCCCAGTATTCCTGAATGATATAGGAGCCATCCCGGGGGATTGTCCTGAGCAGATTTTCCGCTTCTGCTCCCTCAGCCGGAATCTCCGTAATCCCGTGGCCGCCCCCCCGGTTAACCGGCTTCAGAAGCCAGCGCTTTTGATGATCAAGCTGTTTCCACTGAGCAAGGGGATGAGACTCAGGCATTTTCATCTGAATATGCTCCAAGCTCGCCTGAAGTTTCCCGATCTCCCGTACCTCTCTCAAAACAGAAGGCCCGTTGCCGTAAAGAAGGCCTTTGGCTTCCCAGCTTTGCAGCTCCTTAGGGCTGTTTTCCACACCGGAAGCATAGACCAGCCCGTCGCAGGAAATGCCTCCGGCAGTGGTGAAAACATGCCCGATACTGGGTTTCAGGCCGCAGTCCCCGGCCACGCCGATGGTTCTGCCCTGCCAATTGGCATCAATATCTCCGAAAAAATCCACTCCTTTTGCCTCATACCCCGATGCGGCAATGGACTCCACCAGGGCTCTGACACTGACACCTACTGCTAGGAACATCTTATTCTCCTAATGTTTTGGTTAGTTCGTAAAGAGCTGAGAAATCCAAAATCGTGCTGTTGTTGACAAAGAGACTCCTGACCGCAGCGCGGTGCACCTTCATCTTTAAATTGCCGATGGCAATGGCGCCATACAGCAGCTTCCCGGCGCGCTCCTTTCCGTTGTCGGTCACTTTCATCCCTGCCACGCCAAGGGGACTAACGGCGTTGATATCGGCGATAATCTCCAGCTCAGGCAGACTCGACCAGGTATCCTGGTCCAAAAGCAAAGCGCCGGGAGCGCCGCAGCAGGCGGCGATATTGATGCCATGGTCTTGCATCATCTGCCGGGTCTCTTCCCTAGCGCCGATGTGTACCGGCTTCACCTGGATGCCGTAGCTGGTCTCTATATATTTCGCCGCTTCTTCCGCCCGCTCCAGTTTTCGGGAGGACAGGCATACTTCGCAGCCTTCCCCCGCCAGGAGAATCGCCGCCCGGATTCCCACCGGTCCGGTACCCGCCAGGACAAGCGCTTTTTTACCTTGCAAGCTGCGCCCACCGGCGATTTTATGAACCAAAGCGGCCGCCGTGGTATTGGAGCCGTTGGCGTCGAACATCACCGAGACCCGGACATCCCCGAAGAATGTCTCCTGAACTTTGCTCATGATTCTTTCGGCTGCCGGAACATGGCTTCCCCCGATAAAGATGGCCGTATGGCGAAGGTCTTCCCCGCCGCGGGTAAACATTGCCCCGTAGACCAGATTCGTAACATCTTCCTCAGCTACTCCACCGTAGGCAATGATGTGGTCCACCCCGGCATCATAAGCCGTTATCTGATCAAAAACACTGGCCTGCTTGTCAGCTTCCAAGTGAATTAAAATCTTTTTCATCGTCATTTTCCTCTCTGTCTTATTCCAGCTGTTCTGCTACCATGAATTTCCGTTCCTGGAGATAGCTTTTTATTTTAGCTAGGGCTGTCCGCTCTTTGCTGCCACCGGTCTTGATGACAATCTCCTGCCAGAGCGGCCATTTCTCCCGCAGCTCCTCCGGTGTGAGCCATTGCAGGCGGGTGGCCGCAATCAAGGCCTCCAAAATTGCGCCGTGGGCCCGGCAGAACCCGCTGAAATTCCCCCGGTGTTGCGCGTGGATAATCTGTCCCCTAAGGCGGGCCGGTTCCCGGGTATCATCAAAATCCCTGACTGTAAATTCCCAGAAGGCCTGGACCTGCGCCATCCTCGGCGTCAGTAGTTTTTCCGACGGCACCAGGGCCAAAGGCTTAGAATACAATGCCGAGTCCACAAAGGCCATCAGGTCGTCACTGAAATTCACCACCCCTTCCCCCGTCCTTTTGAGATTTTCGTAGGTGTGTGACCCCGGATAAAGATGGATCTCAAATTCTGTCAGGGGATAAACCCCTCCCTCCTCAGTCCGCACTCCGATCGGAGCAAAATTAGGGGTTTCGTCTTCGTTAAGGGAGGATAGGATCGCCTCCAGAATCACGGCAAACAGCCCCCTCCTCTATCAGTTATTTCACTGAGATAACCCCAATGCAGGGGATTATCCTGAGTATATTTCTTCCCCAAAACCAGAGCTAATTCAGCTTTCTCCAACTCTCTTCCCAGGTAGAAAGCATGCTTGGCGTCCATCTCGGCCAGTTGATAAAACAACTCTTTCGCGGATTTCCCCGCCAGAAAAACCCGGTTATTAAAGATATAAATTAGGTCAGCCACAAAAATGCGGTAATTCCGGTCTTTGATCACTTTATGCATCTGATATAAATCTTCCGCTTCAAACTCATTTCCTGCGGCTTCTTTGATCGTAAGCAACTGATTGTTGATATGTTTCGGTATCCTTTCTTCTGTCATAGCCTGATGGATCAGGTCCCTGGCCAGACTAATCTCGCGAATAGAGCCTCTGGCTCGTTTGCTCACTTCGGTGGTCAGGATATAGTTGATGCGAAGTTCAGCGGCAACACCCGTTAAAAGCGCATTGATCCCCACGCTGTCGGCATCCAGCAATTCCGTGACATTTCCTAAGCCCATGAGCATTTCACAGTGGGGAAACTCCTGGCGCACTTGCAGGTAACGACCAATTCCCGCCGCCAGCCCCATAGTCAGAGGAGGCAAAATCGGGTCGGCCAGGTAAGACTTCTGCCATTTTTCCATCGTATCCATGCACTTATATAACGAATTCAGATCTTCCCAGTCATCCGGGATCAGAACCACCGGACAGTCCAACCCTTTGGCCAAATGCAGATTGCTGGATTTCAGACTGAGGACCAGGTCTACCCCCGCCCTGCCGGCTTCCCGGATATCATCCTCGCGATGGCTGTCGATGCTGACCTGAAATCCTTCCCGCTTCAGCTCCTCAATTGTTTCTTGTAAATTGGGAAAAGGCCGGTCCAATTCGCCGCCAAGATCGATGATATCGGCACCATTCATCCGAAAATATTCGGCCCGGGCGATAATCTCCCGGAGTGTTCGCCGCGAGGCGTCGACGATTTCGGCCACGATTTTAAGGGGGGAAGGCTCAACCTTGACGGCGGGAATTTTGTGCTCCCTTTTGGGATCCAGGAAAGCGGGCAAGTCTTTTAAGTCTTTTGGCCCTTTGCGAACTTCACACTGGGTGACTTCCCGGATAGGGTCCACCCTTCCCTGACTCAAGCCGGGGATGATGATCGTATCCGTGGGGTGCAAAGAAACTTCCCGGGCGGCCATCCCTTTTTTCAATTCCCGGGCGATAAATTCCGTTGTCATCAGAGCTGCCACCGTACAGGGCAAAGCCTTTACTTCCAGTTCCGCCCCGGGGATTTTTCCCGTGACTTTGCGCAAAGAGTGCTCCGCTATTTGGCCGGTGATCAGCAAGTATTTTGTCATAGTGTCCAACTCCTAGGCTTGCCACTTTTGCAGGCAGTTCTTTAACTGTTCCGGATGACTGACGATGGTTACGCCCTCCCAAGCGGCCAGGATATCACTATTCCGCCGATCGATCGTGCGTATATAAACCGGGACCTCTTCCCCTTGGGGGGTAAAGGATGTTAATTCCCTGCCTGTGTCACAGGGCAGCAGAACAATCGGGATCCGGTTCTTGCCGGCATGAGCGAAAAGATTGGTAATGAGGTTATCGGCGATTCCATGAGCCATCTTAGCGATGGAGTTTCCTGTAACCGGTGCAATGACCACCAAGCCGTAGCTCCCTGTGTAGAGTTTCGTTACAGACAAGGAACTGGCGCTGCCGTCCTTCACCACGGAATGGCCTGATTCCCGGAGCCTTGACCCCAGACCATAATAGTTCACAACCTCCGCGCCCGCCGCCGAAAGAAAAAATTCAACCTTCCCGCAGTTGAGAGCAATCTCCAGACAGGAAGGCAAAAAATGCCCCGCCCCGGTAACTCCCCAGGCTATTTTCAGTTCATTTTTCTTTCTATCCTTCATTGCCTTCTCCATTGCTTTCTTCAATGTTTCTTCAAGGTCTCCCCGTGCTGTCTTTGCCTTAACTCCATCCCCAGCTTGCTCCCTGGTTTCTTCCCTTAGCTACGAAAACCGGTTCGCCGCCGCCGAGAAACTCCCGGGTTTGCTGGAGAAAGCTCTCCTCATTTTTCTTGGTAATAAATCCATAAACCGCCGGTCCCCAGGAGCTTTGGCCTACTCCGGCCACGCCGAGCTTCAGCCAGAAATCGGCAAGATCAGCCCCCGTAGGGGATGCATACCGGCCCCCCTGAACAGGGGTAAAATAGTCTCCCAGATAGCTTTGGATTTTATTGATCCCTTCGCCAAAGGTTATTAAATCCTCTTCGCACAGAGCCGGAAGCAGCTTCATCAGCACCAGACGGCAAATCGCGCTGGACATTTGCTCCGTCATGGGCTCCAGGGCTTGAAACACCTTTTTTTCCGCACTGCCGAATAGCTTTTCCTGCCCCCGAGGAAGTGCCACGAGAATCGACCACTCCGGCGGAAAGGCAAGTCTGGCCACTAAGGGCGGAATTTTAAAAGAATTTTCCGCAACCGCTTGCACAGATTTGCCCCCATCAACCAGTAACCCCCCCTGTTTGAAAGCGGCGACACCGATCCCGGAGCGGCTGCTTTCCCGATCCGTGATTTCAGCCAATTCATGCAAAGGGCATGCCAACCCATAGACACGGCTGATGGCAAACCCCAAGGCCAAGCAGAGCTGTGTACCCGACCCCAAGCCACTGTGGCTCGGCAGAGTTTGAGCCAGGTTGATTTTGATCCCGGGGAGATGATAATGACTGAGATACTCCCGGGCAATTTTCTCCGCTCTGGCTTTCTCCTCCTCATCTGCGGAAATGATTAAGAAATCATCACTTTTCTCAGCCGCAAGTTCCAGATACGGTTGATCAATCGCCAGTCCTGCTCCACCGTAAAGCCGACCCGCTGAACCGTTCAGATCAAACTGGCCCAGGTGGAGCCGCGCTCCGGTTCTTACCCAAAACCTTTCCATTTTCTCACCTCTTCCTGCGCTCAGAATAAGGGGTCTCTCCCTAAATACATTGACTATCGGCGAAAGATTCGATAGGAGCAGGGCTTTCCCTTCGCGTTCTGCCCCTATCGAAAAGGCCTGACACAACGCTTACTATGGAGAGAAGGTTTGTGTCTGAAGATCTCAGCCGGTTTTTACTTTGCTTTTTCCGGGCCGATGGTGCAAAACTCGTCTTCACATAAGGGGTCTTTGTCCTCGATGAAAACGCCATAGACCACAGATGCTAAAATCCCCCCGATAATCGGAGCGGCAAAAAAGATGATCAGATAATTCGTCCAGTTCATCGAGCCGCCGGCCAGCATGTTGACGAACATCGGACCAAAGGCACGCGCCGGGTTAATTCCTTGTCCGGAAATATTGCCCATGGCGATGATCACCCCGGCGACGGCAAGACCAATCATCAATCCCGCCCAGCCTTTGGGAGCCCGCTTATCCACAGCAACCCCCATAATGGTTAAAACTAGGATAAATGTGCCGACTAATTCGGCAACAAAGGCACCTGTCGGCGTGATGCCCGGAAAAATCCCCGGTGCTCCCAGCCCGCCAACCGTACTGCCTTTGCTGCCAAGCATAAAGAGCAGGGTGGCGGAACCCAGAACAGCTCCTAGAAACTGCGCGGCCAAGTAAGGGATGAGGTCCGTAGTGGGAAACCTTTTGGTTGCCCATAAACCGATGGTTACGGCAGGATTGATATGACAGCCGGAAACCGGACCGAAAATGTAAATGGCGACGGCCACAATAATTCCGAAGGCCAACCCGATGCCCAGCCAATCCCCCAGCCCGCCTAAGGCACCGATACCGATATTAAATCCCGAGGCCTTGCTCTCTCCCTCCGCCAGCATTAACGTCACGGCAGCCGCCCCGGGTCCGATAATGACCAGCATCCAAGTCCCAATCAATTCAGCCATAAACTTTTTAGCGATCGAAGGCATTGTGAATCCTCCCTCACTTTGTTAAAATTAAATTGGTTTTACTTTTTTTTAGGAAACGGGAAGGCAGCGAGCCATTCACTGCCTTCGCTTTCCTTTTTTTACTTATCAGTTGAATTTAAACGGCTGAATTCCAATTGCAATAAGCACAACGCTTAATCAAGCTGGTGGCCGCACAATTTTTACATACTCTGGCCGGGGCACCCGGAGTCTTGGGATCCAGAGCGATGATATTAGTCATCAAGGTTGCCGTGACCGGCTCGCTGGTGAGCAGGCAGGGGAAATCGGCCAGTCTCATCAAGGAGGAGAATCTGACGGTAATGGCACAAGCCGGGTAAGTGTACCGCTGGGGATTGCCGATGACGTCATGTGCGTCAATGGCGCCGAGCTGCACTTTTACTCCTTTTACCTTGCCGCCTGCGCCTTTGGGGGCATGATCGATAATTTCCGCGCCGCGCCAAATCATATCCATAAAGTCCACATTATGCAGTTCAGCCGCGCCGCCCCGGGTCGGATATTTCTGCACATAGTTGGTGAAACGCTTGGTGAGAAGATCGACGACCATGGCAGCGGTAAAGCCGTCTTTTTCCAGAATATAAGCGACAGCCGCCGCAGTTGAGCCAGTCGCTACGCTTAAGACATCGTAAACGCTCTTATAGCCTGCATCCAGACCGGCTTTCAAGGTTTGCTCCATCACGTCCGTGGTCGCTTCCATAACCGCGAAGGTTACATCATCTTTCGTCATGTTGAACATGGATTGGGAGATGTGGTGGGCTATATCACCTACGCAATAGGCGGGAACCGTTACGATATTGGCATAATGCACGCCCGCTTCTTTGGCGGCGACAACTGCCGGGCGGATTTTCTCTTTATACATTTCCATGTATTTCTTCACGTCGAAGGAGCTGTGTTGGGCATCGGCCATGACCTGAGCCTGGGCGGCAACGGGTTGAGCATACAGAAGCTGCAATATCTTCACTTCTTCTTTAATCGCCGTATCAGGAGTGTCACCCGCCTCGATAGCGCCGGCGAAAGCGCCGCCGATTCCGTAAGAGGTGTTCATACCCCAGGATTTTGCCGCCAGAATGGCTTGTTTGTACTTCTTGTCAATGTCTAAGCCTTTAAGGATGGTGTTGACAACATTGCTGGTCGAACCAGGAACGAAAGCGAAGTCTACAACTGCCGTCGGGCCGTAAAAGCCGCCGTAACGCCGAATGGATTCCTTGCCGATCAAAGCCTCGTTGTCACCGATTGCTTTGATAAATACCTCGACAGCTTCTCGGAATGCGGGATCCAGTTCATAGAGGATTTCCAGAATAGGCGGAGTTTGATAATGCTCGACAAAGGGATCATCTTCACAACTGACCGTCTCCGTAATCGCCCTGAAGATCTCATAATGCGCATTGACAGAATCCACATGCAGGCGGAAAACTTCCGGACTCTGGCCTTCACCCGGTTGCATACCGTTGACGGCATCAACGTAGGGTTGGGCGTCGGCGATGACGAATTTACCCCCTCTCTTGGCTTTGATCACATTGAGGTCTGCCTTTTGGGCCGCTAATGCTTCTGTGATCATCTTGGAATAAATTGCGTTGGACATACTAATACCTCCTTAAAATTTGAAATAGTCGTTCTTTTTTTAATACAAGCAAGTTTCATGCCATAGGACGGGAAGTCTGCAGCAGGCACTTGGCGGCATTTTGAGATTATTGCAAAAAAATGCTTCTAGGAAATTAATGCTCCGTTATTGAGCAGTTGCTTATGAAAACTCAAAAATTTGTCATAAAAACAGGCAGAGGGCTGATTTTTATCCTTATGTTCCATAATGTAACAATGATCCATTGCGGAGCATAAGCGGCTCAACCCGCCCTAAATTAATTTCAGCCGCGTCCACATAAAGAAAAAACTGTTGATAAATCCCTTTATCAACAGTCTCCAGCCCGGCGGCCTTTTTCAAATGCGCCTTACTTTTTCTCCGTCAGATGATATTTTTCCAGCTTCCGATACAATGTGTTACGGGCAATGCCCAGAATACTCGCCCCTTGAGAAATATTCCAGCCGACTGAATCCAAAGTCTCCAGGATAATTTCCTCCTCGGATTTTTGCAGGCGGCTGATGCGTTTATTTTTACGCACCTCCCCCGGGGCCTGAATGCCTTCCGGCAAGTGCTCCAGACTGATATTCCTTCCTTTGGCAAGGTTCACCGCTCTTTCCATAGCGTTGGCAAGTTCTCTCACATTGCCCGGCCAGTCATAATTCTCCAGAGCTTTAACTACCTGGGGTTCGAATTTGGCTACCGAATAGCCCAGCATATTGGAATATTTCCGGAGAAAGTAGTTTGCCAGCAAAAGAATATCTCCTTCTCTTTCCCGCAGAGGTACGACATCAATGTTAATGACATTCAAGCGGTAGAACAAATCATCCCGGAAATTACCTTTGCGCACTTCTTCCTTTAAGTTTCTATTCGTAGCCGCGATAACCCTGACCTTGATCGACACCGGCTCATGTCCGCCGATGCGGACCACCCTTTTCTCCTGCAGGACGCGCAGCAGCGCTACCTGAGTATCCAAAGGCATGTCCGTTATCTCATCCAGAAAGATCGTGCCTTCGTTGGCCAGCTCGAATTTTCCTGCTTGGCCGCCGAGCCGGGCCCCGGTAAAGGCCCCTTCCTCATAACCGAAAAGTTCGCTCTCGATTAAATCCCGCGGCAGTGCACCGCAGTTAATTGCGATAAACGGGCCGCGGCGGAAATTGCTTGCATTGTGAATCGCCTGGGCGAACATTTCCTTACCGGTGCCGCTCTCTCCTTGTAAAATGACTGAAGATGTGCTGTCCGCAATATCCTTAGCGATTTTGATACATTTCTGCAATTTTTCACTGTCTCCGATAATATCCTCAAACGTGAAGGAAGCCCTGGCTCCCACCATCTGATTGACCAAACGGTGAACCTCCTTAAGCTCACGGATGACAGCCACTCCCCCGCAAATCTCCTTGTTGCCGCCTAAAATCGGGTGGGCAGTAAATAAAATGCGCACTTGCTTATGGTTGTATTCCAGGTGAAACTCATGGTTTACAATGCTTTGTCCGTTGTCTAAGATGGCATTAATGATTTTGTCTTTTTTAATTATTCTTTTCAGACTTTTACTCTGATAATTCTCTTCCTGCATGTTCAAAATGTTCAATGCCACAGGGTTCATATTCGTGATGCTGCCGTTTTCATCAAAAGAAATAATCCCTTCTGAAATCGTTTTAATGATAGCATTGAGATTATGATACGATTTAATGATTTCCGCACTAGCCGCCTTCAGCCTTAACTCATTTTCAATCGCTTTGACCGCAGCCACCACCATGCCCAAGGTATGCTTGTGAACTTTCGCCGAGTTGCCCGAAACATCCAGTATCCCGATCATCTCACCATCCACGCCCAGAATCGGAGCGGCCGAGCAGGTAATCTCATGGTTGTTGCAGACATAATGTTCGGCGGCATACACCTGGATCGGCTTTTTCTCAACTTGCACCACGCCCATGGCGTTCGTTCCTTTGGTCTCCTCATTCCAGATCTCGCCAATCCGAAAGCTGGTGTCTTTGTCCAATAATTCCTCATCGCCCAGCACTTCGAGGATACAAGTGTCTTTGTCCAAAAGAACAACCGCAAAACCCGAGCCTTTAACAAAACCGTACAATTCTTCCAGAAACGGTTTAGCGACTTTAATCAGCCTGTGATAGGCCTCTCTTCTTTGTTCTATTATTTCCGGCGGCAGCTGCAGGGAAATTGCCTCCCTGTAATTCTGCCCGCGCTTTTTACATCGCTCCCAGGAAGCAAGAATACTTGGATTAACCCGAATCTTATCTCCCGTATTAAGACCACATTTCACAAAGTCTTCCCACACCTGATACTCGAATCCCATGCAGCTCACCTTTCCCTCAAAAGTAAGTTGTCAGCTCAGAACCTAAAACAACGCGAATATTCACTAAACTATGGGTTGCTAAACTATATTCGCTTGACTTTTCAAATTCCCTTCTCTTGGCCAATATTTTCCGTGCAGGTGTTATCCTCACAGAAAATAAGAAAAATAGATATGTCTAAAAATTAACTGGTTAAACCCGGGACAAGACGGGAAAACACGGTATTACCAGCGATTACACGGGATTCAATTAGTAAAATCACTTCGTGTTTTCAGCTGTCTCATCTCTCACTGAATTTGAGAAAAATCATCTGTTTTTAGCGCGGCAATTAACTCGTGAATAAATATTTGTAACTTCGATAATCATGCAATTATAAACGACATTGATTCGGCGGACCTGATAGTGATGCCGATTATCTTTTTTAGCACGTTCGGAAGCAACTTGCTCCTGTGCCTCCAGTCGCATAGCATATCTCCTCCAATCCCTTAACTATAAAACACTACATAAAATTACTCACTTTTTCAATAATAAAAGCCCTGTTTTCAAGGCTTGTAGAGACTCCTTATTAGGCACAAGTGTCAAAGACCCGTGCTGTCGCTCTCCTCGTTTAAACTTGAATAAATAATCGTTTGAGCTTAAAATAGTGTTATAATTTGAGTATTAATTCTAGAAGAAGGTGAACGTATGCCAAAAGATAGATCGAATAAAGTTAGTTGTAACCATTATAGAAGTGAAATAGAGGTTACATTAGAAATTTTAAGTGGTAAATGGAAATCTATTATTATTTGGAATCTTAATCTACATAAATCCATAAGATATAATGAATTTAGAAGATTAATTCCAGAAATAACTCAAAAGATGTTAAGTCAGCAATTGAAGGACTTAGAACAAAACGGATTAGTTGACAGAACTGTTTATCATGAAGTTCCGCCAATGGTTGAATATTCACTTACTGAAATGGGGCAAGAATTAATTCCTATTTTAACAGCAATGGATAAATGGGGAAAGTTATTTGTTGATAAATTCAAAAAAAAATAAACTAGGAACATCAGAGATGTATAAATTTAAAGTATTTACTACTTGAAAGACAAATCTCTCAAGTGGCATTTTTTTAGTTAAAATAAGTAAGGACGTCGCACTAAGGAATTTATATGCAATATATTGCGTGTAAATTCAAAATAATCACAATATATTGCAGTATTTATTCTTAATGAAACCGCCACCTCAAAAAAAATTTTTGCTAAATAAAATTCAGTAGTCAAGAAACAGAATTTCTCTACTGGATTTTATTTTATTTTTTTGACATGGAGATGTTTATTTCGAGTATAAGTTGAATTAAAGGTTTTTGATAAACCTAGCCGATAAATCTTGAAGGGTTTCTCTAGTTTCCCGGTGAGGTGGCTCAGTCACTACCGGAACACCGGCTCTACAAAACCGTAATACCATAGATAAATGGTGTCTCATATAAAAAAATTTTTAAAAAATTTCTCGCATAGTTGCGTATTTCATACCTTCTAGAAAGTGTCCTACCGAAAAGTGCCTTCTTTTTTTTTGAGATTATTATATATATACTATGCCTTGTAAACGGGAACAGAAATAAATTTAATTATTTAAGGGAGGAATTGTAAATGCAAAGATTTACTATACCAAGAGACGTTTATTTCGGAGTTAATGCTCTAGATCATTTGAAAGATGTAAAAGGAACTAAGGCTATTTTAGTTATTGGTTCTGAAAGGTTAATAACGGATGGAACGGTTCCAGAAATCCAAAATTTGTTAAAAGGAGCAAAAATTGAAACATCCGTATTCTCTGGTGTTGAAAATGATCCTTCTGTTTCAACCGTTAAAAAGGGTGTTGAAATGATGAATTCATTTCAACCTGATTTAATAATTGGTATTGGTGGAGGCTCTCCAATAGATGCGGCTAAAGCAATGTGGATATTTTATGAATATCCAAACTTTACTTTTGAAGAAGCTGCTAAACCATTTAACTTACCAGAATTAAGGCAAAAAGCTAAATTCATAGCTATACCGACTACAAGTGGTACTGGTTCCGAAGTTACGTCATTTTCAGTAATAACTGACAATAAAACTGGAATTAAGTATCCGATTGCTGACTATAATGTCACTCCAGATGTTGCTATAGTTGATACTGCTTTAGTTCAAAGTATGACCCCAAAACTAGTTGCTAATACTGGTATGGATGCTCTAACTCATGCTTTTGAAGCTTATGTTTCAACTGCTAGAAATCCAATAACTGATGCATTAGCTATGAAATCAATAGAAATGACTGTTGAAAATTTAGTTAATTCATTTAATGGAGAAAAAGAAGCTAGAGAAAACATGCATATATCTCAATGTTTAGCTGGAATGGCGTTTTCTAATGCAATACTTGGAATAGTTCATTCAATGGCTCACAAAACCGGTAAAGTATTTAATATAGCGCATGGATGTGCTAATGCAATATACTTACCATATGTTATAGAATTTAATGCCAAAACAGCTGGAGATGCTTACGCTGATATAGCTAAAAGATTAGGGTTAAACGGAAATACAACAGACGAGTTAGTTAAATCATTAATTAAACTTGTCAAAAATTTTAGAGTTGTTATGAATATGCCCCAAACTTTAAAAGAATTTGGCTTATCAGAAGATTTATTCCAAAAACACTTAGATGAAATTTCTAAAACATCTGTAGCTGATCCTTGTACAGGTACGAATCCAAGAGAAATATCTGTCGAAGAAATGAAAAAATTATTTGAAGCTACTTATTATGGAACAGAAGTTAACTTCTAATAATTTTACACACAAGTTGTAGCTTGTCATCTTAGGCAAGCTACAACTTAAACTTTTATGGAGGTGGTACAAAGAAAAGTGCCATAATTAGGTGAATAGTTTTTAAGATGAGATGATTTTAGTTAGTTTTTGCTGTCACTTGCTACATGGGAGCGAGGATTGAAATAAATAATAACCCACTCCACCGCATTGCTGGAGTTATGTTGATCCCTACATGGGGTCGGGCATTGAAATTTTCGGATCAACGGACTGAGAGTTTTGTTAGCGGTGCCAGCCTTTTCAGTACATACATTATATGGAGACAGTGATGCTATGATCATAGGTGATGAAAATGACAATGCAAAAGTATATGCAGGACATGCAGATGTCCCGTTATCGGTTATCATAAATCAGTGGGATTCCATGGACAATTCTCGCAGATATTTATTCCGGAAAAACACACATGAACCGATGCGGCGCAAGGACGCTTTTCTAACTGTCCAAAGCACCCGGGCTATCCATCGAGGAACTGTTGGCACTGGAAACAGATGAATATTCCGCATGAGGTTGCGCCGGAATACGCAACAAGGTATGACACATGTAATAGTGAACAATTGTATTAATATAGAATTTAAACATAATTATCTTTTATGGCTTCTTCAAAAGAGTGATAAATCAAATTTCTAAATATCACCATGTCAAAAGATCGGAAATTGAATAATGTAAGGGGCAAAACTGTTGAAAGACAGTGACGCAAAACTGAGGGTCAAAGGTACTATTGTAGTAGTGCTAGCTGGTTACCGAACGGATCTCAGATGATATAACTCTGCTCTTTTAGGCAGGGTTATAAATTTTTCATAATTCAAACTCTAATAGCCATAATTTAGAGACTTTTTGTCGGCATGTATTGCTCTGAGAGAACCTTAATAAAAAAAATTTCGTAACATTCAATACATAGAAAAGCTCATTGAAAGTTCGGACATAAAACGGCCCGCAATTTGCTATTTGCCAAATTGCGGGCTTTCTTGACTTCTTAAATAAATCTCCACTTACCACTTTTCAATTGGGGTTGATCTGGACAAGCCTCAAAGGATTTTTAAAAACTTTTTTAAAATTTTTGCGTGAAAATTTGCCAAAATTCATTTTTCAAACGGGATAGTGATTGAAAGGGAAAAGAACACCGCCTTACGGGTACGGAGGGAGGTGAACTCAATGGAGCTATCTTCTTCCCAACGGAAAACTATCCGGCACCAGTTTGACAGCTTCTGCAAAAAGATATTGCGAGAAGAATACCGCGATTGTGTGCGTGAAGCCCAGCGGCGCTTGCAATACGAAATATCTTTTTCAGATCTGTCCCCGCAGGAATTGGATCATCTTTTCGTTATAGATGACTATTCTATCGGCAGCTATCATTTCAGTGTGCTGGGATACAACATTCCGGTAAAAGATGATCTTGGCGCAGCTTTAGCTACCCTATCGGAGCAAAAACGTGACATTATCCTGCTTTCTTACTTCCTTGATATGACAGATCAGGAAATTGGAGAAAAACTGAACATGATCCGGCGCACAGTCCAATACCAACGGACAAGCTCACTTAAGCAGCTCAAAAAATTACTGGAGGGAAAAGCTAATGATGAACAATAAATTTATGCACACCAGTCTGCTTCCTTTCCCCGTCATCAAAATGGCGGCTGACGGCAACGTTGACGCTATCAACGCCGTACTGAAACATTATGAGGGTTACCTAGCTGCTTTGTCTACCAAGCGGCTTTACGATGAGAATGGCAACCCTCATTTATGTTTAGACGAGGAACTAAAACGCAGGCTAGAAACTAAGCTTATCACCAAAATCTTGAATTTTAGGGTAGCATAACAAATAGCCTGTACGGGGGCATGTCCCTTTCCATGCCTCTGCTTACAGGCTATTCGTGTTGCCGCTCCATAAAAGCCCATCGATTTGCGGTGAGCTTTTACGGACCGACAAATAAGTTTGGCCCTTGTACTTTGAAAACTAAATATACAATATTTCAGGTACGTTCTCCATGCTGCTCCAAAAGGGCAAGCGACAAAAGGATCGGCGCGACGATAGCAATAGCAATGCTGGAGCGATAAACGATGCCTTTAACCTGGCGTGGCAGGCCAGTACGCGATAACAGGCATGGATATAATGATACTTCCTCACGGCCCCCTAAAGACTTGGGGGGAGTTTCTGCTGTATGCGTTACTCTGGCAAAGGGCGGTACATGCGGAGCTATGATGCTGGCGCTACCAGCAGCTTGAAATATTCCCGCACCGGGGGCGCGTGGCCAAATACGGTGGAATTTAACATTAGAAACCATGGGCTGGCTTTCACTTTTTGAGTTGAAGCCAGCCTATTCTTGTGGTGTTAATCAAACAACATAGAATAATGGGAGGTGAATAGCAGATGGCGGTGATTGCAGAAGCTCTTAGCTATGTTTCTCTCATAAATATATATAAATTAGTCTGGCGCAAAAACCTTGCCAAGGAATTCAGCCAATATGAGTCGAGGTTATATAAATTGGCGGAAGGCCTTGGACAAGTTGGATTGGATGACCAGATTTTTTCCTGTAATTTGGATTTATTGCTGCCTATTATTTTTAACGGGCTATCAGAAACGGCTATTGAGGAATTACTAAACATCGTTGAACATTATTGCGATTTCTTGATTTCCCGCGGCTATTTAAACATCAATCCATTTCGCTATGCAGCTCAATCCGCTATAAATGAATCTCCTCCAAAAACTGTTGAAGGGTCAACATTAGATAAGATTAGACCCTTAATTGTTCCTCCGGAAATTGAAATTGAATCTTCATGTATAGTTAATGAAACAACCGCTATCATAGAAACCCCAAAACCTTCGCAAAATTCCATGAGCCTGGATGAGATTATTTCCAAATTTTTTGAATACCGGACCACTCAAGGCCGTAAAATTTACAACGGGACTATTCCTTCATATCAAGAACACTTCCAGCATTTTAAAGACTTTTTACTGGAAAATAATCTGCCTCTAATCATTGATTCGGATACTCTACAAAAATATGTACGACATTTGGAAAGCTACCTACAGCCTGACGGCAACCCCTATTCGGGAAATACAAAGTCCCTTAAAAAGTATAGCCTCCGCTCACTCATCACATTTGCAAAAAGTCAGGGGTTTCTTGAAATCTCTGAGCAATACAAAGATATTCTGTTTTCTGAGAAACGGGAACGAACCCCTAAAAACAGACATAGGGCGATTACTGTGGAAGAAGCCGATAAGCTAATACAATGCGTATCCATACTCCCGAATTTAAAGAGTAAACTTGAAGTGTTAATCCCTTTGCTGACAGGCCCAAGAGGGAGTGAAATCATTTTAATTCAACCTCAAAACTTTGATTTTACAACCAATAAACTTCATCTTACGCTGACAAAAAACGGACTACCCCGTGATATTCCCATTCCATATTTCCTTATCCCAATGATTCAGGCGTACTTGAAAACTTATGACTTCCGGACAGGTGAGTATATCTTCCCCGGGCAGGGCAGCAAGCACGAAACTGTCAGAACATTGAGAGAGCATATTGAGAAATGTGTTCAATTATCCGGCATTAAAAGGAAAGTTACTCCCCATGATTTACGGGCAACTTACGCGACCTACCAATCCTATTATGGGGGCTTGCATATTAAGGCTTTACAGAAATATCTGGGACACGAAAGTTATGAGACAAGCATGAAATATGTTGCCGATGAGTTTGAAACAAGTGACTGTAAACTTAATTTAAAAGACCTTTACGTGAAATGGGCCGAAATGCTAACGTCTTCATGCGGAGATGGAACTATTAATATGTAACACGTCTTTTTTATTTACTAATAGTGTAGTATATTGTCCCTAAAGGGAGCCTTTAGCCTGAAAGATACGCCAGGTTAAAGCAAAAAAGTGAATCCAGCAAGGGGAAGACCCGATACTGATTCACCATATAAAAAATTGATGAGAAGCTGGAATGCATAAATATACATCCCAAACTTCCCATAAGCAGTGCGAAGCCAACCTATAAGCCGAGTTCTGTCCCTCCTTACGGAGGTGATGATCATCTATCTCGAACCGCCGTTACCGACGGCCTCTAGCGACCTTACCCGGGAACAAAAACGGGCCGTTCATAGTTCCCCTATTCAGTCTTGCTCCAGGCGGGGTTTACATGGCCAGCCAGTCACCTGACTGCCGGTGAGCTCTTACCTCACCTTTCCACCCTTACCTACTCGGAGATCAGTCGTCAGAAGCCGGAAGTCGGATTAGAACAAACTTATTCTAACCTCTGGCCTCTGGCAACTGACCTCCGTTATCGGCGGTATCTCTCTGTTGCACTTTCCTTGGGGTTCCCCCCACTGGGCGTTACCCAGCACCTTGCCCTATGGAGCTCGGACTTTCCTCAGAGGCGACCTTTCGGTCCATACCCCCGCGATCATCTGGTTGGCTTCGCTTAGTTATCTTACTAGATAAATAGGTTTTGGTCAAATGGATAGTATTGGTTAATTCACTTTGTGTTTCTGTTCTGCCATTTCTTCAATTTCATCATCAATGTCCATCAGTTCTGTTAACCATTTAGCACGATTAGCATAATCCTCTTGAATATTGGTTAAAACTTTTTCACGTTGAAGACGCAGAATTTCAGTTCGATTCATCATTACACATTCTCCTTTCAAATATTTGTATCGAAGGATCAATAAATCTTCTTAATAGGTCCTGAATATTTCTTTGGAACAACTCAATTATTTCTATTATCAGATTATTCCTTACAACCTTATAGTAATATATTTCACAATTGATGTCAAGTGGTAATAATTTCTTTCACAAGCAAAACGGCTTTATATTATTTTCTTAATTAAAATCCCCTATGGAGACGAGGGGGATCTCCATTAAAGCCAGGGCGAGCGATTAACAGAGCTCACTTGAATCTCAATTCCCTGAAGGGATTTCTCTGCCGACAAATAGTCATATATTGATCTAAGCATGGGTGCCTCACTCAAGAAATGCCCCAGATCTCCAACAGCCATTCCTCCTTCAAGGGCATCAAGGACGGCATGATGATCAACGTCACCTGTAATGAGCAGATCAGCGCCCTTAAACAACGCCTTGGGTACGAATCGTCCCCCACTGCCATTAACGATAGCTACTTTCCTTACTTCCCTCTCTAAGGATCCGGCCAAGCGAACTCCGGTTAGTTCATAGGCCTGGGAATAGACTCCTGACTCTTTCAATTTATCCAAAAAGTTCTGCCATAAAACTCCTAACTTTTCGGGACGTGTTAGGTATCCGCTTACTCCATATCCGCGTTCCTCACTGTTACGGCTTGGATTAACATCATACACCCGCTCCAACGGCTCCATCTTTTCCAACCCAATTAATTCGCCAAGGACTCGACTCGGAGAAACTACAGACTGATCTAGATTCGTGTGCGCAGCATAATATCCAATCTCATGTTGTAAAAGACGGAGAGGGACTTGAGCCGCAGCGTTATCTGCTCTTAAGTTTTTCAGGGGCCGAAAAATAACGGGGTGATGTGCCACGATGAGCTGGGCATTAAAAGCTTTTGCTTCTTCGACCACTTCCAATGTCCCGTCTAAGGTAATAAGGATGCGTTCGACAGTTTTTGAACCGCTTCCGACAAGTAATCCGACATTGTCCCACTCCTCGGCCCAGGATTTTGGAGCTATCTTTTCTATTAACTGAGCAACTAATCCAACTGTTACCGCCATTGACTCATTCCCTCCACTAAAGCCAGTGTAAGTGAAACTTCATGAATTTTTTCCACAATCTCCGGGCTTTTTGATTTTTCCATCTGCTTCAACTGCCTCGACAATCTGCCTCTGTACTCCTCAAACAGCTTGTTCAAGAGATTCGTGTGCTCTCCCAAGACCAGAGGCCCAAAATGCCATACAAGCCTGTGTACTAAGCTTTTAAACTTCGCCTCCGGCATCTGTTCATCTCTCTCTGCTATAACTGGGTGCAAACGATCACACCATGCATGTTCGATCTCGATCAGTTCGTTCATTTTCCATCCTGCTTCCGTAGAAAAAGCCATCACGACATAGATTCGCTCCTCTTCTTCCACCAACACCTCTGCCAACAGATGCCACCCTTCATCCAGCAACGTCAACCGAACAGCGCCTTCCGCTCCCTGCGGTTGAACGATTAGATCAGTCACACCCTTTAAAATGTCCGGCCGCGCCGAAAAAATCTCCAACATAGTTCTTCCGCCCATTCCCGCAAGGGTCAAAACATTGACTTCTCCGACCTCGAGGGGCATCAATCCATCGCCAAACCTCACATCAATGACGTCATCTAATTTCCGGGCTTTGACCGCTGCCAAGGCGGATTGATACGGTCCTTCATGGACATCTATAGCTACTGCCTTTGCTATTTTTTGATCCTCATAGAGGGAAATTGGCAAATAAGCATGATCTGTCCCTATATCCCCGAGATTTGCTCCCTCCGGAACAAATGATGCCACGGTTTGAAGCCGTGGACCTAAACTAACTGACACTGTCATTTTTTCACCTCGTAATAGAAAAATTGGCTAACACATTGCCTTCAAGTCGCAGGCGATCGCCATAGTTGCACTTATACTTCCAGAAAGTATATAACACAAGTTATACTTTCTGACTAGTATTAAAAAACCTTGGCTAGCGCCAAGCCTTCAAGGCGCAGCACCAGTATAATGGGAACTGGCTCTCGAAAGTTCCATAAATAATCCTGATATATTATTGGAAACTATCATGTAAAACTATTATACCTAACAGCAAACTTATGTGTCCACATTATATCACTCTATCGGGCAAAGTGCTTGTGGACAATGAAAAAAGGCGGATAGATTAATCTGCCCACCTTTCTCCAGATTTTATTTACAAACTCTCTTCCTACAAATTAACTATTTTCAGTTAACTCACTCTGAGCCAGTTTCTCGTAATACTGAACTAGTGCGCCATGATCTGCCTGTTCTAGCCCCTGAGCCTTGAGTACTTGCATCATTTCCATCACAGATGCTGTCAAAGGCAAGGGAGAGCCTATTTCATGACCCGTCTCTAGAACATTGTTTAAATCCTTAATATGCAACCCAATTCGGAACCCAGGATCGAATTTTCGTGCGATCATTAACGGTGCTTTAGCATCCATAACAGTACTTCCTGCTAAACCGCCACGGATGGCTTTATACACTGTTTCCGGATTAACCCCTGCCTTGCTTGCTAACATCAACGCTTCAGAAACTGCCGAAATATTGATGGCCACAATAATTTGATTCGCTAATTTAGTAACGTTTCCAGCACCCACATCTCCACAGAGCAATGCGCTCGAACCCATTACCTGAAAGATCGGGTAGCATTCTTCGAAATCTGCTTGATTGCCGCCCACCATAATTGAGAGGGTTCCCTCAATTGCCTTAGGCTCTCCCCCGCTCACCGGAGCATCCAGGAAACGAACAGATTTATCAGCAAGGTTTTTAGCTATCCCGCGACTGACAATTGGAGCAATAGAACTCATATCGATGACAATGGAACCCGGATGAACCCCTTCGATCACACCGTTAGGTCCGAGGATCACTTCTTGAACTTGAGGGGAATTGGGCAACATGGTAATGATAATATTGCACCGTTCTGCCACATCCTTAGGCGAGACACCTGCATCTGCGCCCTCCTTAACAAGCTCTTCAATCGATTTAGAACTTCGATTATAGACCACGACCTCGTGCCCTGCTTTTAAGAGATTTCGACTCATAGGCTTCCCCATGATACCTAAACCAATAAATCCAATCTTACTCAAGCAAACCCACTCCTCTCGCTTTTTTATAAACTATAGTTCTTTACCCACTCTAGAGAAGTCTCGGTATCAGGGTCTGGAACATACTCTAACCCAATCTCTCTAGAGTACCCAGCCTTATTTAACTCCGTGAATAAAGTTTTAAAATCAATTGTTCCAGAACCAGGCTGATGCCTTCCTGGTTGATCCGCAATCTGAATATGCCCTATTTGAGAGATTGAATCCTTCAATATCTTTAAAAGATCTTCGTCTTCTCGTCTAGCGTGGTATATGTCCCACTGTAAAAGGACATTTGGACGATCAACATCTTTAATCAGCCTCAATACTTGATCCGTCGTATTCAAGTAAAATCCCGGTGCATCGTAATGGTTGAGGGGTTCGATCAACAAACGCATTCCTTGCTTTTGAAGTTGATCTGCCGCATAAGTGATGTTTCCTACCAAGGTAGGCCATAGTTCAGACTCTTTCGTTCCATGACTTATTTTGCCTACCAAGCAATTCACCTGTATAACTCCAAGCTTTTGAGCAACCTCGATTGCTTGCCCTACCCCAGATCGAAACTCATCTTGGCGTTTTGGATCAATCGCAATCCCTCGCTCTCCATTTCCCCAATCTCCCGCGGGTAAATTAAACAACACAAGCTCTATGTCTAAGCCTTCAAGCTTAGCTTTTATTTCATCTAGATTGTAATCGTAAGGAAACATAAACTCTACCTTGGCAAAGCCTGCAGCCTTCGCAGCCTCAAATCGTTCCATAAAAGGCCTTTCTGTAAAGAGAAATGTTAGGTTTGCTACGAAAGATTTGATAGACATACTTTGAATCATCATCCTCATCCTTTCAATTAGATTTACATAATTCAGGATACTTCCCTTACTCCGCTTATAGTTCCATCCATCGAGACCGAGCATTGAGCATCTGGGTCAACCAAAATCTCAATTAAATAAGGACGATAGGCACTAAACGCGCGTGCTAAGGCATCAGTGATCTGCTCAGGTTTTTCAACCAATTCTGCCTCTACACCCATTCCTTTGGCGGTAGCTACAAAGTCTAGCCCTCTTTGATGCCCTTGAATATGATTAGTATAGTCTAATTCCGTTGAAATCCACCTGCGATTGAAAAACAAGTTTTGTTGCTGTCGAATCAGACCAAATAGTGAGTTATTTAAAACAACGACGACTACCGGAATATTATGTTTGGCTGCCGTGGCAAGCTCCTGAAGAGACATACCCAAACTTGCATCCCCTAGTAAATTCACGACCTGGCGTTGTGGATAAGCGAGCTGAGCGCCCATTGCCGCACCTAAGCCCCACCCCATGGTACCAGCGCGACCAGTAATTAAAAACGTTCGTGGTTCATGCGCCTCATATAATTGAGTGGCCCAAATTTGGCTTAATCCACAGTCTAAAGTCACAATAGCATCCGGTCGAAGCCCTTTCCTAACCTCAATAATCGCCTGCTGTGGTTTAAGGGGACTACTCTCAAAATCCGTTTGACGGGCCAATCTGGTTCTTTCTATCTGAAGAGCTTCAATTCTTTCTAAAGCCTTTGGATTGAGTTTATACTCGCGACTGCGGATAAAATTGTTTAACTTGAGGATAAAATTCTTTACATCTGAAGCAATTGCCAATTCAGTGGGGACATGACGCGAGAGTTCTTTTTCATCGATATTGATGTGAATGATTTTACGGTCCATTTTAAAGACATTCATTTCCCCTGTGCTCCGACTGTCAAACCTCCCACCTAGATTCAAGATAAGATCTGATTCCAGAACAGTTTTATTTCCAAGTGGAGTTTGGCACATGGTTCCTACCATACCAGCATATAAGCGGTGATAATTTGGAAAACCATCTTTGCCCATGAGAGAGGAGACTACCGGAATCTGGAGTAATTGAGCCAGGTCTATAAGTTCTTTAGTTGCACCCCCTAGAGCAACTCCTCCCCCAACCATAAGAACAGGTCTTTCTGCTTCCTCAATCATTGTGAACACTTGTTCCAGTTGGCTATCTGTGACTTGTACTAAATCACCATACTCTTCCTTTTCTTCTCTCATATAGTCTTCTAGGTTAATCTTGAGTAATCCTTTTTGTACATTGACAGGAATATCTATTAAGACTGGTCCCTTCCTTCCCTGGGTCGCTAATTTCCAAGCCTCACTCATCACCTTGGGTAAATCAGTTGTCTTTGTAACAAGATAGGCAGCCTTAGTAACTGGGCGAGCCATTTCAACTATCGGTGCTTCTTGAAAAGCATCTCTTCCTATTAGGTTTGTGGGAACTTGACCAGTAAAGGCAATTATTGGCACGGAATCTCCATAGGCACTATAAAGGCCAGTCAGAAAATTAGTTGCTCCAGGACCAGAAGTAGCTGCGCAAATCCCTACTTTTCCGGTCGCCCTAGCATAGCCATCCGCCATAAATATTGCGGTTTGCTCATGACGAACATTAATTGAACGCATGTGTTCCTGCTCAAGTACTGCGTCGTAAAAGGGAAGAATAGCCGCTCCAGGAATGCCATAGACATGGGCTACTCCCTTTTGCTCTAAAAATTTCACGATGAATTGAGCTCCAGTCATTTCGACGTCTTTTTCCAGCTCGTCTGCAAAATAATGTTTTACTTGTTCTTCGATTCCCCAAAGCGCCATATCTGTCTCCCCCTTTAAATTTTTTGACTCGGTCGAATCCTCTATGACAATGACCACAACAAACTTTTTTGTTTTACATATTGAAACTCTGTTTTACATTGCGGTCAAACTTATCCTTGATCTCCCAAAATGAACTGAAAGTTACATCGAGCTTTTTTAGAGCATCTGGTCCAGGTACTCTGGCTTCGACTAATAAGTTCAGTTTTTTGTTTCATATAACAAAACTTCGTTTCACAGTTATGGTAAAAAATTTTAAGGCATTTATCCTATAATCATTTTTTTGTGCTGTGCTAGTATAGTATCATATTATCCCTAGTGTACGCAATACATTTCATCTGCTATTCTACATAAAATTGAACTTTGACATCATTCTTAGCTTCGATAACTAAACAAATATCCTCTTCTCTTGGATCGTAATTCACAGCAATAACATCGTCTAAATTAATCCAAAACACCTCATTCTCAGTGCTCCATACTGAGGCCTTATCATCAGCTACATCAATATTTCCTACAACTCCAAAATCCATAGTACACTCAATGACAGAAATGATCTCAATGCACTTCAGGTTCTTGCCAAACAACTTCTCCCTGAGAAATTTTACGAATTCAATCTTTGAGGATAAGGTTATCATGTCGCTCCCCCAATCATTTCAGTTATTCAGCTTAATGTAATAAAAGAACCCAATGACCTCAGTCAATGGGTTAAGCTTTCAGTCTTTATTTTGAAAATCTATATTGGTGGGCGATACTGGTCTCGAACCAGTGGCCTCATCCGTGTGAAGGATGCGCTCTACCGCTGAGCTAATCACCCATATCGATGATCGCTATTAGTAGTTCGTAGTTCGATAATCATTCGAACAAGAACTTCATACCTCGCATTACCTTGTCTTTTCCACCATCTCGCGCTTTGCACCTCGAACTTCAATCATGTCTCTTCCACCGTTCGAAGCACGAACCTCGATCCACGAATTTCGAAATGGTGGGCCCACTAGGATTCGAACCTAGGACCAACCCGTTATGAGCGGGGGGCTCTACCGCTGAGCTATGGGCCCTAATAAACAGAGAATAAAAATGGCTCCCCGAGTAGGACTCGAACCTACAACCTACCGGTTAACAGCCGGTTGCTCCACCATTGAGCTATCGAGGAATGCTCTTGCACGGGTTATTATACGTAATTCATGCACTATAGTCAAGTCTTAATTTAATTTTTTTCGAGAAAATCAATTTCCCTTAATTTTCTTGACCTATTTCCGGATTAATTTTAAAAGAGTTTACTCCAAATAATCCTTTAACTTTTTGCTCCGACTGGGATGCCGTAGTTTTCGCAAGGCTTTGGCCTCAATTTGACGAATACGTTCGCGTGTAACTCCGAATTCCTGCCCAACTTCCTCTAAAGTCCTTGTCCGCCCGTCATCAAGTCCAAAGCGCAATCTAAGCACTTTCTCTTCCCGTGGGGTTAAGGTCTCTAAAACTTCTTCCAATTGCTCTTTTAAAAGAATGAACGAAGCAGCTTCTGCCGGTGCCGGAGCATCTTCATCCGGAATGAAATCTCCCAAATGGGAGTCTTCCTCTTCTCCAATAGGTGTCTCTAAGGAAACCGGTTCTTGGGCAATCTTCATAATTTCGCGTACCCGTTCGACGGGAATATCCATAACCTTAGCGATTTCTTCGGGAGCTGGCTCCCTCCCCAATTCCTGCAAGAGTTGCCTTGAAACTCGAATCAACTTATTGATTGTCTCAACCATATGCACAGGAATTCGGATTGTCCTGGCCTGGTCAGCAATAGCGCGGGTAATCGCTTGACGAATCCACCAGGTGGCATAGGTACTAAACTTAAAGCCTTTAACATAGTCAAATTTCTCTACAGCCTTAATCAACCCAAGATTGCCTTCCTGAATCAAATCTAAGAAAAGCATGCCCCGTCCTACATAGCGTTTAGCGATACTCACTACAAGTCGCAAGTTAGCCTCCGCTAATCGGCGCTTAGCTTCCTCGTCACCATCTTCCATACGTTTTGCTAATTCTATTTCTTCATCGGCAGAGAGCAGGGGAACTCGTCCGATTTCCTTTAGATACATGCGAACCGGATCGTCAATTCCTACACCCTCGGGTACAGAAAGATCCACTTCCGCCTCTTCTTCTGCATCATCTTCCGGGTCCTCGACGATATCATCGTCTTCATCAACTTTAACGCTAGTTAAGATCTCAAGTTCAACTTCTCCAGGCTCTGGCACCACATCTATTCCCATTCGTCCAAGTTGTTGATAGATATCATCTATTTGATCCGCGGAAAGTTCAATCCCTTGGAGAGAATCCATAATCTCTCTATAAGTTAGAGATCCCTTCTTTTTTCCTTTTTGAATGAGGGCTTGGACGTTGTCCATCTTCTGCTTTTCATTCATCTGTCCCCCACCTTCCCTCGGATCATTCTTTTGGGTGCCTATAACCTTACTATTCGCCACGTTTCAACCGCTCTCCTATCTCTTTCAACAGAGCCATAGCCCCTGCCATGTCACCGGATTTTTCTAAAGTTGCCATGCGAGCTTGCAGATCCTCGACCCTTTCTTCTGCTTGAGTAGAAAGAATCCCTTTAATACAGTCATCTAGAAGCCGCTCAGTTTGTGATATATCTAACTCTTCCAGGAGCAAGCTAGCCAACCGGCTTTGAACGTTTTCGTCGCTGTGCACGGGCAATTTGCCCTCCTGATTGAGATAATTAAAGATTTGTTGATGTTCTGGTATCTTCCAAAAGGATTCTCCTAACTTAGCCTTAATTCTTGGCAAGTGAGAAATATTTTCTATAATCAAACGTAAAAGCAAACGCTCTGTTCGATAGACCCCTAAATAAACTGTTGGTGAAGGGGGCATTGTATCTTCTTTATAAATGATTTCATCCTTAATATTATCTCTATTTTTTCCAGAACTAACCTGTTTTTGCTGAGAATATTCATGTAATTGCTCTTTTTTAGGTTTTTTCTGTTCCAGTCTGGCTATTTCGCGTTGTACCGCTTCCAAAGTAAGCCCAAGTTCTAAACTTAAGAAGCGTTCATACCCTTCTCTTTCAATTGGACTGCTTACTTTTAAAATATCCGGAGCAAGCCTAACTACTAACTCAGCTTTTTCCTGAATGGTCTGTGGCGGTGTTTCCTGAACAATCGTTCGATACTTGAACTCTACGTAAGTCAAAACCTGACTTAAAGCTTTTTCAAAGTCCTCCACACCATAACGTTTTAAGAATTCATCAGGATCTTTTGCTCCTGTTAAAGTTGCCACATCCAAGCGAATACCCGCATCTCGCAGAATCTCTCCCCCTCTTAAGGCCGCTTGGATTCCAGCCTCATCGGAATCGTAGAGCAGGACAACACGCTGTGTATACCGTCTCAAAAGTTTTGCTTGTTCCCGTGTTAAGGCAGTCCCCAAGGAAGCGACTGCATTAGGATAACCTGATTTCTGGAGCGCTATAACGTCCATATACCCTTCAACTAACAGGGCAAAACCCTTCTCGCGAATTCCTTGATGCGCACGATGCATCCCATAGAGATGGTGCCCCTTATTAAAGAAAGCGGTCTCGGGGGAATTAAGATACTTAGGAAGAGAATCATCCAACACTCGACCGCCGAATCCAATGGTGTGGTTTCGTCGATCAAGAATACTAAAGAGGACGCGGTTGCGGAAACGATCATAGTACCCTCCGCCTTTACCCTGTGTCCCTCTTTCTAAGGCTAGCCCATTTTCTGCCAATTCATGTGCCTGGACTCCTCGTTCCAGCATATAAGTTAATAGCCCATCCCACCGGTCAGGAGCATAACCTAAACGAAAGCTTTTCATTGTATCCAGGTCTACCCCACGTTTTTCAAAATAGAGTCTCCCCAGTTCTCCTTCAGGTAAGTTAAGTAAGAGGTCATGAAAATAGCCTGTAGCTAATTCATTGATTTCTTCAAAACGCTGACGACGTCGATTTGCTTCCCGTTCACGCGGAGATAATTCTTTCTCTGGAAGCGACACGCCATATCTAGAGGCTAAATTCTGAATACTCTCAACAAAAGACCAGTTCTCTTTCTTCATAAGAAAAGAAAAGGCGTTTCCACCAACATTGCATCCAAAACAATAAAACATTTGTTTCTCAGGGGTTACAGTAAAACTAGGCGTTTTTTCCGCATGAAAAGGACAAAGTCCCAAATAGTTTTTCCCCTTACGCTGCAAGCTGACATATTCAGATATAATCTCTACAATATCCGTGCGCGAACGCACTTCCTCGATAACCTCTTCCGGCATAAATTCTTGTTGAAGTCTATTATCCACGTCTCTTGCGCCTTTCAGTTTTCAGCCACATTTTATATATTTTGTCAACCCTTACTTTATACATTTCTTTCGCCGAAACTTCATAAAATCCTCTTTTTTAGTTCTTCATTCGGTGAATCTGTTTTTAGAATGGGTAGTATACTCTTTCCTACTTATATTAATTCTTCTTTTTCTGAGATAATACCTGCTTGCTTCGACAATTATTTGTGCAAGGTGTTCTACCTGTAATCCCTACCCCCCAGAGTAAGGATCGATAGCCTAACCCTTTCGCACATTTGAAAAGCATGATAATATATAAAGTAAGCTTGGCTAGCGCCAAGACGTTAGTCTCCGGAGGTCGCCTCAGTTGCACTTATGCGCTGGCCATGGATGGCCGAGTGTCCCAGTAGCCAAGGATGATGAAGGTGAACCTTGACCTTTTAGCAGGAACCGTCTAATGACGTTGACCTTCTACAAAAACACTGTGGAAGGCTCAACATGTGCATTATAAACTTTATGAGAGAGGTGAGTATTCTATGAATAAACGATCATTTAGCACTATCCTTTTAACTATCTTTTGCTTATTACTGGCAGGAACCTTTCTAACAGGGTGCAATACCTCTAAAACACAAGGCGATAAACCCGCAGATAGTCCAACAACTCCTGTTTCTCCAGATACGAATACCCCTGAGCCAACCACAAACTCTGTTAAAATAACCCTCTATTTTCCTAACTCAGATGCCACAGGGTTAGTTCCGACGGAACGAACAGTCGAGGTAAAAGAGCAAGAAATTATTAAAGCAATGTTTATAGAGTTAGCCACTCCCCCCACAGGATTGGAAAAACCGCTTCCTTCCGGAACCACTCTTCTGGAGGCTACTGTAAGCACGGATGGAATCGCTACTATTAACCTGTCTAAAGAATTTCAACAGAACTTTGGGGGAGGTTCCTCTGGTGAACAAATGACTATGTACAGTATAGTAAACACTTTAACGACCCTTTCTAATGTTCACAGTGTCCAATTTCTCTTGGATGGGGTCAAACACGATGGAATACTCGGTCACTTGGATACCCGAGATCCAATCAAGCGAAATGAGAGCTTAATAATTAAATAATTCTTTTCAGACAGTGTCTTTCAATTCGCTTTTTAAACACGATCAAGACTAACATATCTTATGTGTCATAGGCTTATTTTACTTCTGTAAGCCAAAACTTATACTTTATTAATGGAATATATTACAAAAGTGGTTGAGATTTTCACTCAACCACTTTTCCTTTTTATCCAACTGCATAGGGGGAGTCACTTTCGAGGAACAAATAAGTTCTGAAATAAATCAATCGCATAATTATCTGTTAGCCCGGATATATAGTCGACCACCGCAATTGTTTTATTACCGCCTGCCCAAATCAAAAAGTTCTGCGGCAACTTTGAAAAATCCTGAGTATAGTATTCATAGAGTGCCTGAATGATATATTGTCCTTTTCGTCGCTCTTCCCGCAAATTCTGGCTGTTATAGACCCTCTCAAACATAAATTGCCGAAATTCCTGCATAGCATGGTTTATCTCCACCGACTGCCTTATCTGATCTTGACCACTTGACGCTTCAATCATATCCACGACCATGGTGGTAATCATATCACTGGGCTTTACACCAAGCCTTCGTTTAACCTTTTCAGGCAAGTCACTTTGGGTAAGCAAGCCTGCCCGCAAGGCATCGTCGTAATCATGACAAAGATATGCAATCCTGTCTCCAGTTTTTACAATCTGCCCTTCCAGGGTTTTAGGCATACCCACTCCAGTGTGATGTAAGATTCCATCAAGAACAGACTCTGTGAGATTTAAACCACGGCCCTCTTGGGCTAGTACCGTCAATATGCGAATCGACTGTTCATTATGCTCGAAATGGCCAATAATTCGTCTCAAAGCCTCTTCCCCAACATGACCAAAGGGAGTGTGACCAACATCATGCCCCAGGGCAATCGCTTCAATGAGGTCTTCATTCAATTTCAGGCCCCGAGCGATGGTTCGACATATTTGGGAAACTTCCAAACTATGCGTCATACGTGTCCGATAGTGATCTCCCGTAGGAGCAATATACACTTGAGTTTTATGTTTAAGACGACGAAACGGTTTGCTGTGCAAAATCCGATCTCGATCCCTTTGATACTTCGTGCGAATCGGGCACTCTTCTTCTAAGCGCTCACGATTGGCATCTCTGCTTTTTGCAGCATAGGGCGAGAGTCGTTCTTCCTCTTCTTTTTCGGACCTCTGCCGGATGTTCAGTATCTCGCTCATATCACTTTCCCCCTTGTTTGGACGATGCTCAACAAAAATACTTATTTCATTTTAGCATACTGTCCAGACAAATGTATGCGGGAAAACCGGGCACGGTTTTATACAATTCTCCAGTTCCTTGAAGCTAAGTGCGAATTCATGTCGAATTAGTTTAATGGGAATCCTAATGAAACAGGTAAGCACTAACTAATCGAGGTTAAACAAAATAAGGCTGATACACGAAATAGTATTTTTGCCGTTATTATAAGACATCCCACAACTCTTCTCCAAAGCCATGACATCTATTCCGCAGGCCTCTACGGAAAAAACTGCTTCTTCAGGGAATCGGCACTCCTGACTGTCAAGAAAAGCACACCGGCCACAGTAAGTACAAGGTCCAACATTCAGAGGAAGGAATTCCTTGAAAGCCCCGGTGCTCTTTATATTGTCTAATACCTTCCTTAATATCTTTGTATGCTCTTCGATGCCTTCTTGCATACCTTCGTAATCAAAAGAATCTTCGAGTTGATAAACAGTTTGGAATAATAGTCCTTGTTTAAACTTTAAAGCCTTTTCCTTCAACTCATCAATCGAACCTACTGCAGGGGGACACATCCAATTCTTGTTATAACTTCCACAGGAATTTTGCTCGCATTGTAATCTAAAGTCTTTATTAAATTGAATATCTTCCTTTGCAATAATTGCTAACTGATCAACCCCCAGAGACTTTAGAAAAGACATTAAATCATCTATGCCTGAGCTCATAATTTTCAACTCCTTTGAGAAATAGCATGGATTAGAACTATTTAAAACTTTAAAATTAATATCAATCAAAGTAATGCCCCCGAAGACGTGGTACTTCGGAGGCATTTCTTACTGTCAAAAAGTATAAACTTACGTTATATACTTTCTAAGCATTAGTGCAACTTTATATTAGAACATTTCTTTACTCATTTTGTCGATTGCTTCTGTGGCTGAATCATAGACACCCGGGAAGGAACTGAAATTCAAACCTTGAGTTAAATTAGGAATAAAGTATAACTTCCCGCAATTTTTGCAAGCCCTCTCTACTTCTTTTGCTACGATTTCAGGTGTCCATTCCGGAAAATCAACGACACCGCTGTCGATATCCCCCATGAAGCTGATTTGTCCGCCGTATTTCTTGATCAGTTCGGGAGTGTTATTTGTGGTCATAACCCCCTGCCAGATATCTATTCCCATTTCAATCATATAGGGAACCAGGTTCGCTGCATAGGAATCACTGTGATGCACGATCAACTCGACACCATTAGCTTTGTAGAATCCATAGATTTTCTTGTAAGCCGGCAAATAGAACTCTTCAAACATTGCCGGTGATATAAAGGAAGATTTTTGGCTGCCCCAGTCGTCATGATGGAAAAGGGCATCTGGATGAAGACGATCGATCAGGATTTTGGCATAGTTTAGCTCAGCTTCCGTAAGATAATCAATCAGCTCATGCATTGCTTCAGGTTCTTCATAAAGAGCCATTAAGGCATCTTCCATACTCATCAGGTGATGACACATTTCAAAAACCCCTGGGGCAACGAAGGCTGTTACAAATTGTTCATTCCGATCGATTGAATTGGCATGCGCAACAGCTGCAGCCCAAGCCTCATCAGAATTATCAATAACAGGCGCTTTCACGTATTTTCTCCACTCTGTGATATCCTTTAATACTTTGTGTTCATCGTCATGTACAGGGAACTGACCCAGCTGACCTTCCGGCCATCTAAAGGTAATCCCCCAGCTATTCTTGAACTCTGAACCTGGTGGGCACATAAGCTGGACCGGAACTTCAAGGATAATGTCCATAAATTCGTATTGATTAACAAAGCGATCCGGGTTTCCACCTTTGATCGTTTCCATTAAATTCTGCTTTTTCGTTAACATTATTTTTGGCCTCCTTTTATTTAGTTCGAAGCTTGACACATTAAACCAATAAGGAGATTAAGCGCTTACCAATTCTTTGGCTTTTACAGCGGCACTCCCCGCATCAGGAGCAAAACCGTCTGCTCCGATTTCATCCGCCATCTCCTGGGATACAGGTGCACCACCGACAATGACCTTGAACCCGGCTAATCCACTTGTTTTAAGGGTTTGAACGGTTTCTTTCATTGCCGGCAATGTTGTCGTAAGAAGCCCAGAGCATGCTACTATGGTTACGTTTTCCTGTTCTTTGACAGCATTGACAAATTTCTCTGCTGAGACATCTACGCCCAGGTCAACCACTTTAAATCCGGCACTTTCGATCATCATGGCAACAAGGTTTTTGCCGATGTCATGCAGATCGCCTTGAACAGTACCGATAACACAGGTCCCTAAAGAAGATGTGCTGGTCCCTGTGAGAAGAGGTTTGAGTACTTCGACGCCCTTGGACATAGCTTTAGCGGCCATCAGCATTTCAGGTACAAAAACTTCCCCTGCAGAGAATTTTTCTCCTACAACGCCCATAGAGTCGATCATAGCCTGGAGAATATCCCCCGCTGCGCTTCCTTCATCCAGTGCTTCCTGCACTAAACCCGGAACGAGTTTAGCTTTTCCCGCCTCTACCTTGGCTTTTACTTCTGTGATCTTTGTCATTTTCAATTCCTCCCATTATTATGATATTTATTTCTTTTGACCAAATTTATCTTCTCGATATGCTCCAATGTACTCCATGCAGTATTCGTCCTGTCCTAAGAGCGCTTCAGTGGCATAGAGCATGCCCATCATATCTCTGTTTAACGGGTCGATGATCGCACTGTCCATACCTGCGTTCATCGCCAGCACGAGGAAAGCTTGGTTGACAAGTTTTCTGACAGGAAGATTAAAAGAAATGTTGCTTGCTCCTCCTGTTACATGAATTTCGGGATACTGTGTTTTGATTTCTTTGATGACTTCTACCACCGTGTTGATTCCGTCTTCCGAGGTACAGAGCATTTGAACTAAAGGATCAATATGCAGCCGAGACGGATCAATGTTATATTCTTTAGCCTTTTTCATAATACCGGCAAAAACTTCCAAACGTTTTTCTGAATCCTGGGGTATTCCCGTGTCATCGCATAGAAGAGCGACACATTCCCATTTCGTCTCAGCTATCAAGGGAAATATGACTTCAATCTTATCTCCTTCCAGGGAGACCGAATTGATCAGGCCCGGCTTTTTGCAGAATTTAATAGCCTCTGCACAGATATGAACATTAGGGCTGTCAATAGCAATGGGTGTATCTGTAACTTCTTGTACCAGGTCAATAAGCCACTTAATAGTTTCAAGTTCAATGCTGTTTTCAACTGATGCACACACATCAATGAAGGCAGCTCCTGCTTCTGACTGATCTTTAGCCAGTTTTCTAATAAGGTCTGCATCCTTTGCGGCAATTGCCTTTGCTACGGAAGGAATTGCTCCGTTAATTTTTTCGCCAATAATTATCAAAATCAGTCAACCTCCATTTGAATTTTAGGCTCAATTAATCAATTACGTTTCATCCAAGGTTTCATGCTAAAATAGAAGTAACGAAAAAATTAATTCCCCTTTCTTCTTAAATAAATTGTATAGTTGTATATATAAATTAATATTCGATCTTTTCGGACTATTACCTTTGGTCAATTTTACAAAATATATGGCGTGAACAGTATATTGTGCACTACGCCATGGACAGGAGGTTTTTATGGAACATAATTCGCTTCTTTCTCAGTTTTCTATGAGGTTAGTTAAAACACTGAGCAAAGAATCAAACATGCAAGCCCTTGTCGATCTAGGGTATGAAGTTCTGGGCAACCCTTTTACGATCACTGACAATGGCGTAAAAGTACTTGCTTCAACCGGTGAAACCAAAGTAACCGACGACCCGGTCTGGAACGAGCTTAAGGTGAATAATAACTTTATCTTTCAGACCTACTCCTATTATGTAAGGAATAGTCTATTTGACGAAATAGCAAGAAATGAAGCGCCTTTTTACTGGTCGGATCCTTATTGCAAATACCCTAGACTGATCGGGAAGATACGTATCAACAACAGAGATGTTGCTAATATGGTGGTTTGTGCCCATAATCGGGATTTTACTGAAAACGATAAGGAATTGGTTTCCCTGCTTTGCGATGCCTTTTCGATTGAGTTGCAAAAAACTAAATATATAGATCTTTCCCCCGGACTGGTGCATCAAAGCTTTTTGTACGATTTGCTTGATGGGAAATTCGAAGACGAAAGCTTAATTGTTGAACGTCTGAAAATCTTAGGCTTAAAATTTAAAAGCAAGCTGTTCGTCATAGTCGTTGATATAGAGAATTTAGATAAATCAAGATCAACCCTTCATTTCATGAGGGATGAAATTGAAAATAAATTAGCTAACGCGGAAGCAATAGTCTATAATCAAAAAATTGTAGTACTCGCCAGTTGTGAAAATGATAGGCATTTTCAAGAGATAGAATTAAAGCCTTTAAAAGAATTTATTAAAACTAATCATCTGCAAACCGGAATAAGTCGTCCATTTTCGAAATTAACGGAAGTAACGGAACATTACCTTGAATCCGCCGAAGCAATAAAGTTGGGAAATCATATAAATAGAGACCAACTTTTTTACAAATATGATGATTTTATTTTTTTCGATTTGATTAGTAACTATACAAACGGTGAAAAAATTAAAAATTTGATTCACCCTTCCTTGATAAGACTCATTGACTATGATAAGGAAAACGGAACGGATTACGTCCGAAGCTTTTATACTTATATCTGCAATTTTAAAAATGTTAAAGACTCGGCTAATACTTTGAACATCCATCGCAACACTATGTTTCATAGGATTGAAAAAATAGAAAAGCTATTAAATGTTGATTTGAATGATCGGGATGTATTTTTTCAACTCTATCTATCCTATAAAATCCTGGAATTTTATAAAATTGCTTTGCCTAACTTCTAGAGATTTATGAGGGTCCTAACATAGAGAAAAAGCCATAATCTCATTGTGATATCCAGTGAGATTATGGCTGTGATTATTCGTTCTCTTGAATGCACATAAATTATTGGCACTTAAACTATTTGGTAATTTGACTTCTCGTTCACATGACTTTCATAAAAAATATGGTAAAGTATATCAGCAATCGGATAGTGAATAGAAACGACACATGTGGTGCTTTGCACGTAAATCTGATTACGGTACAAAAGCTACACCTGTGTCTTTTTTTGTGTCCAAAAGATTGCCCCAAATATTTTAGTAAAAGAAAGGGTGCATGCGGTACATTTGGAAACACAAGTTGAGTAAATATCGGTAGTTTCATCCCACCTAAATCTTTTCAACACACTCGATAAGCTCCTTCGCCACATACTCTGCATCCTCGACGGACAGCTTCGAATAAAGCGGTAAGGTAATCTCATTGGCATACTGAGCATGGGCATTGGGATAATCTTCGATTGTATAGCCAAGGTTTCTATAAAGCGTAAACATAGGCAATGGCATGAAATGTACATTTGTAGCAATATCTTTTTCGCCCATCTTTTGTATGACACGATCCCTTTGTTCTTCACAAAAATCTTTTAGTCTTAAGGTATATAAATGATAGTTCGTTTGAACTTCATCGTTTTTTTCAAAGGGAAGTATCGCCCATTCTTTCGTCCCAAGAATTTGACTGTAAACTGTATGGAGTTCCGCTCTTTTTCGTAACATCTCTTCATACCGTCGAAGTTGAACTAGTCCGATTGCTGCCATGATATCCGTCATATTGCACTTAAAGCCATCAGTTAAGATATCATATTTCCAAGCTCCCGCTTGCATTTTAGAGAAGGCATCCTTTGTTTGGCCTTGTAAGGAAGTATATTTAAATTCCTTAAACAAGTTGTCCTTTCCATGAAAACTATTGTCATTATAAGTAATTGCTCCGCCTTCTGCCGTTGTTAGGTTCTTAATTGCATGAAAAGAGAAAACATGAAAATCCATCTGTCCTCCAACCTTCTGTCCCTTATAGGTCGCCCCAAAGGAGTGAGCAGAGTCGGAAATCAGAGTAATATCTTCACGATTTTTGGCTTTTAGGACTTTCCGCATTACATCATAATCAACAGGCACTCCAGCGATATCAACCGTCATAATTGCCTTCGTTTTCGCTGTAATTGCCTCGTCAATCTTTTGTTCATCAATTAGAAAACTATCTTTCTTAGTATCCACAAATGTTGGTCTTATTCCTCGATGAAGAAGTACATTTGAGGTAGCAGCATAGGTGTAAGGGGTGGTTATTACTTCATCATTTTCACCTATACCTAAAACTTTTAAGATGAGTTCCATGCCCGCAGTTGCACTATTTATGGCAATTGCATGCTTCGTACCGCTGTAATCCGCTAATTCTTGTTCAAATCGAGCCGTTTTGGAACCGGTTGTAATCCATCCAGACCTTAAAACTTCTGAAACTGCAGCGATCTCTTCCTCAGTAACATCTGGTGGAGAAAAGGGTATTTTTTTAAGCATTATCTTTAATTCCTTCCTTGCTTTTTCTTAGTTGTTGTTAAAACGCCTTAATAATTTTCTGTTGCAATTATGATTTTAACGCTTAACTGTCTGATTTTCTCGATTTCTTCATCTGGTGCTTCCCAATCCGTAATGACAACATCCAAATCCTTTAAATCAATGGTTTTTGCAAAAAATTCTGTCCCCACTTTGTCAAAATTCGCAAGGCATATAGTCTGGCGTGAGACTTCTGCCACAGTTCGTTGAAAAATTGCGCCTTCCGGAGTTGAACTACTCAATCCATGTTTTGCAGAAATTCCTCCACCCGTTAAAAAAGCCGTATCGATCCGTAGAGTTCTTATAAATTCCGTCGCTAACGGATCAACAATCCCTTCCTCGCTTTTAACTTTTCCACATACGATGTAAGTTTCAATATTACTATAATGTTTAAGTTTTTCGGCAATAACGAGTGAATTAGTTATTACTGTATAGTTCCGATCAACGGGTAAATATTTGAGTAAAATATAATGAATACTGGCCCCACCTATAAATATAGTGTCACCCTGCTCTATGTAAGCTGCAGCTAATTTAGCTACTGCGTTTTGATGTTCTGTTCCCTCACTATATCGAATTCGATCATCCATCGGAAATCTTCTAACTTTGGATAGAGGCACAGCCCCTCCATGAGTTCTTTTTAAAAGACCTTTTTCTTCCATCATTGTGAGATCCCTGCGAATAGTATCAATAGAAACTTGAAACTCTTCTGCAAGTTCCTTTGCTAAAACCCTTCCCAACAATCTTACTTTTGAAAGGATTTGCACTTGACGTTCCTCAACAAACATACTCCCCCCCCTCTCTATCTCATTTTATCATGTTTCATGCGGTTTTGTACCGTTATTATTACGGTTTCATGCTATTTTATCCCGTTTCATGCTTGGGTCATTTACAAAACTTACCTCCTGCAATTTGGAAAACATAATTTTACCAAATGGCCCTCCTTTTAAATAAAGAAAGGATATTGGAACTTAATCCATTTTTAAGTTCCAATATCCTTTCTTTATCTTATTTGATTAGTCACAAGTGCCAATTGTAGTGAACTTGAGCAGCAGCTATTCTTAACTTATGATGTCTTTTAATAAGATTATTTAACAATTTTTAATACACCCTTTGTCAGTTCTAAACTATACTCTTCATGGCTATGCTTATTTTGTGGGGAAAGCATCGTTTCCGATATCGCCCCTTGAATAATAGTTGAAACTACTTCAGGATTAAAGTCTCCTCCAAACTCATTTGTTTCTTGTCCTTTAAACAATATTTCTTTTAATAAACTGGCTTTTAAATCTTCTTCATCGTCTTCTAACAAGTAATATGGGATTTGGTCAGATGTACGGGCATTAAAAACAATTTCAATTAAAGCAATACTGTTTGCCAGGTTTAAAACCTGGTAAGCTAAATTTGCTTCTATAAATGCGATCAATTTCTCTGTCCATGTACTTTGTTGGGCAACTCGTTTATTAACAAAAAGCCACTCTTGTTCTATCAAATATATTAAGGTATTATTCATCAAGTCTTCTTTACCGGAGAAATGATAGGAAATAAGTCCTGTGCTGATATTTGCTTTTCTTGCAATTTTAGCTAAGCTTGTATTTACATATCCAATCTCTTTTAAAACCTCAATAGCTGCCTTTATTATTTGTTCCCGTCTTGCTTCTGTTATAAAAGACTGTTTATCTTCCATACAAAAAACCACCTTTCTTTATAAAACTAAAAATATGTGTTTTCTGAATTTAATTGAATACCCATTTAATTTATTAATTGATCGTCCGATCAAATTTTAACTTACCTTTATCTTCATGTCAACTCAATGAGGCTTTTTATCCAACCTACAATAGCCCAGCACATAGTCCTGGTGTGATAGCGTAATCTGGGGAAGGGCTTGGGATTACTTTTGAGAATCCTACTTGTAACAATGTATTTTCCCACTCTTCAGTCAGCACTTGCTGCAGAGCCACCATTAAAACCCGACCACGGTAATTCAAATTCAAATTCGGATTCGAATCCGGATTCGAATCCGAATTTGAGAAGAACCCAGACGGATGTGTCAGGCTTCAAAAGCTATTTCTGTACTATTTCTATTTGTTTTAATTTATTTCTGTCCTTTAAACCACAGTCAAAATCTGATTGAAGACCCAATTCGTTCATAACCCGCATTAAAGAGCTGCCTTCGTCAACCTCTACATGCCTCCCTGTGGGCAGAAACACTATTTTATGAAGTTCCACGATTCCACCTCCGGTTTTTTACAGATGGCAAAAAAGAAGAGAGTAGTACGCAAACAAACGAGCATTACTACCCTAATTCTCATTGTCCTGAAAACTTCACTTGTGACCCACACAAGTTTTGTTGGATACGAGTGAGTTAAGAACAATGAAATCTTTCTCATTCATTTAGTTTTCAGCCCTAACCGGTCCTATTTTATTTTTCCTGTAAGCATTGGAAAACTGCCGGCATAACCGGTCCCGTCCCATTAGTGCTTCCGTTGTAAGAAGGGTTGTATACATATCTCTGCTGCATGGATCTATAATTGCCGAATCCATGCCACTGAACAGCGCTATGGTCAGAAAATGCTGGTTTACAATTTTTCTTAGGGGCATCCCAAAGGAAATATTACTCAACCCTGAGGTTACCTTGATCGAGGGATACAGGTTCTTGACTGTTTTCATTGTTTCGAGAAACGTTAATAACGATTGGGAATCTGTAGATAAGGCAAGCACCAATGGATCAATATGGAGTCGATCGGGCGTAATATCATATTTTTCTGCCTTTTCCACCAGTAGTTTAGTTATATCTACCCTAGTCTGAATATCCGATGGAATTCCATGGTTGTCACAAGTTAAGGCAATTACTCCCCAATCCGTTCCTTTAATTAGTGGAAAAATTACCTCACACTTATCCCCTTCGGCAGAGACAGAATTGATCAGTCCGGGTCGTTTCGCCAGATTCAATACTTGTTCGATCACTCTGGGGTTAGGACTATCGATACATAACGGTGTTTCAACGACATCTTGCACGATATTCATAAGCCACACTAAAGTCTCAGTCTCAACCTCCGGCGCGGTACTGGCACACACATCTAAATAATCGGCTCCGGCTTCAGTTTGCTTTACTGCCAAGTTGCGGATAAATTGTTCATCTCTTTCTTGAATGGCTTTTTTTACACCAGGTATCGTACCATTAATTTTCTCTCCAATGATAATCAACTCTCCATTGCCTCCCTCGTTTAATATTATCTGGTCACCGGGAAGAAATTATCGCATCCAATTTGCGATAGTCCGAAAGATCGGTCTATAAATATTGACTAATAAAACCTCCCAAGTAAGCTTCTTAATCTTCATCTACTTTAGGAGGTTTTTTTATTTATCTTTTAAAGAGATTCACCCTAAATCATTTAGATTATAAGTGCCCCATAAAGAAAGGTTGCTACAAAAGCATCAATTTCTTCCTGGGTTTCAGCGTGCAGTATTTCCTTGGCGATTTTTTCCAACACTTGTCTGTTTGTGTCTTTTTCGCTCATCATTTTCACCCCGCTATAAATTATAATTTGCAGTCTTTGATATAGTCGGCAATTGCTTTCAAATTTTCCGGACGTGCGTCGACCTGAAACATCATCGGCGTGTCCGGTGCAAGAAAATATCCGCCACCAGGGCATAAATCCTCAATTAGGCCTTTTACAAGATCAAGACATTCTTGTTTAGTTCCATGTTGCATTAAAGTGGTTGATAATCCTCCTGCCACAGCCATGGTATTCCCTAATTTCTTTTTAGTAAGTCTTAGATCATCCTCTTGAAAGATACCAATTACTCCTTTTTGGGGAAGTTCTTGCAAGTAGTCAAATAAATGTTCATACTTCTTCTCAAAATAATAGATAACATTGTGGCCTTGTTCAACGAGATAATCTGCCAGGCCTTTAAAGGAAGGCCAATAAGTTTTTTCGAAATCTCTAGGGCTTAAGAAAGCAGGTAAATGCATGGGGATAAAAATCGCCTTATCATCGGCAGGCTTTAGCCCACGAAGCATTGGCTTATAGCCCTCAAATAACGTCAATCCTGCATCCCGAACTAATTCCGGGCAACGCTTTATATCACTGACAATACCGGTGAATTCTCGAAACAAATCAAATAAATAATCCACTGGATTAACAAGGATCGCCGACATAAAAATGTGCGAACCCTTTTCTTCACATGCTTTTATATAAGATTGAGTTTTTTGCCCCTCGCCAAGTACTCCTTGCACAATCCTTTTGTATTTATCTTCGGGATTAATATCTTTTAAAACCTCAAATCTTCTCGGGAGTACTGTTTCTAACAGATAATTGATTGGGTCTTGTATAAGTTTTGGATATTCATCCGCTTGCATTATTAAAACTTTTTCCGGATCTTGCATTTTTTCAAAGTTTCTGACCGTATAAGTCCCCCCACCAAGGATGTCAATCTTCGGTCCATACATCAGGTTTGCCGGCATCCAAGGGGTAAGAGTCGTGTCATACTGTAAATCGTCGGATACCTTGGCTACCACGTCTGTTGCCATCTCAAAAGAGGAGACGGCAGATTTTTCAACTCCCGCATAATATGGATAATAGTCATCAGCAATTAGCATAAAAGGGGGTTTATCGGTTTCTTCTCTTCGAATTGTTTTAACAACTCTTTCTTTTTTTTCGTTGAATACAGTCATTGGATCACTCATCTAGCTCACCCACCCTTGAATCATTCTTACACCTTCCGCGGCATTGATTGTCCAGGCATCAGCGCCTATTCGCTTACAGGCAGCTTCTGTTACCGGACTGCCACCGATAATAATTTTGATATCATCCCTTAGCCCAGCTTCTTTTAGGCCTTCTACTGTATCTTTCATGGAATCCAAGGACAAGGTAAGTACGCCGCTCATGCCCACAACATCAGGGTTTACTTCTTTTACTTTTTCTATAAAAGCACTTACAGGTTGATCAATCCCTAAATCGAACACCTCAAATCCCGCCGCTTCTGCCATATTCTTAAATATTTGTTTGCCCATATCATGCAGATCTCCCTGAACTGTTCCAATGACCATAGTACCCACTTTAGGCCCGTTCACTGCACCGATGACAGGTTTTATTAAAGCTAAGGCAGCTGTTAATATTTCTCCGGAAAAAATTAAATCTCCAACAAAATATATGCCTTTCTCGTATAAATCCCCTACCAGTGTCATCCCTTCCTGACAAGCAGCAACTACTTCTCGTGCCTCCTCTACTGTTGGTCCTGAAGCTATAAACTCATTAAGCATATCGAGCAGGTTTTTTTCGTCCAGGTCTCCCAAAGCTTGGGTTATTTTTTTTAAATCTAACATAAAATTTCCCCTCTTTCTCAAATTGCGGCACGATGCATTTCTCCTAATTTCCTTAAACTCTTACCTATATGTGCTCATCGTAATTGTGCCTTTAAAGTGAAAAGTCACCTCCAATTTCAATTACTAAGCCACCTGTAATATCTTATGATAACTTGTTATTACAAGTTATGTAATTATATTATTCTGACTTTTATGATTTGTCAAGATGGAATTAAGGCTATTTTCTGATACAATTAAGCTTGTCATATTTCACTTATCTCTACTTGTCATTGAGGGAGAGCTATTTCAAATTGACAAGAAGTAGGAAGAGCGTTAGTATTATTCTATTGAACTTATTATTACAAGTAATGATAAGCAATTACTGTGCTTCTAGAAAATTAATAATAATCTTAGGAGGCGAGTAAGTTGGATGAGATACTGGTTCATGCCGTAGAACAGCTAGATGAAAAAACGGTGAAGGAAGTAGTCATTGACAGACTTCAGGCCGGATTTGGGCCTTTATATATACAGGAACAAGTATCCTTGGGTATGGACAAGGTAGGGATTCTATACGAGCAGGGTGAGTACTTTATCGCAGATTTAATTATGGCAGGTGTTATCTTTAAGGATATTTTAGAACTTGATGAAATGAAATCTGGTTTTTCTGTGCCTAGTGAAAAAATTGGCACTGTTGTTATTGGAACAGCAGCTGGTGATTTACATGACATCGGCAAAAATATTTTTGGCAGTATGCTCAAATCAGCAGGATTTAACGTCGTGGATTTAGGGGTTGACGTTTCACCTGAAGACTTTTGTCGAGCTATTTTGGGTGCGAAGCCGGATATCGTGGCGATTAGTGGAGTGTTGACTATAGCTTTAGAGAGCATTAACGCAACGATTGAGCTATTAAGACAAGTCGGGATGAGAGATAACGTAAAGGTTATTTTAGGGGGAAAATGTGTCAGTCCTAGCGCTTGTAATATCATCGGAGTAGACGCTTATACGACAGATCTCCCTGAAGGAGTTAAAATATGTTTGTCCTGGGTATAATCTTAGAGGTTTAACGCATCGTAGTTTAAGGAGTAAATATTTGTATGAACTTGCCTATCTATCGACACCTTTTTAATCAACTGAAAGATAAAATTCTTCGGGGCGAATTGAAGCCGGGTGATATGCTTCAATCTGAAAACGAACTGGCTCAACAATATAGTACCAGTCGTTTAACTGTCAGAAAAAGCTTATCTATGCTGGATAATGAGGGATTCATTACTTCATTCCCGGGGAAAGGTTATTATATTATTGAACCAGATCACAGTAAATACACTTTACTTTTTAATGAGCTGAACAGTGGAAGTAAGAATAACCTTTATAGCAAACTTTTAGGAGTAAATGCCACGAACCCAGATGCGGCAATATGCCAAAAACTGCAAATATCTTGTGATCATAAAGTTGTGGTTATTCTCAGGTTGTTGTATTCCAATGAAGGACCAATTGCCTATGATGTTAAATATATTCCCTATGATCGAGGCCGGCCTATTGTCGAAAAAGCGATCGAATATGCAGCTTTGCCAGACATGGTTGCCAAGAAAAGTTCTCCATTCGCCATAAAAAAAGAATTGTGTATTTATATTGAAAAGTCTAATCAAGAAATTAATAAATCGTTATGTTTGCCTGAATCAGAACCTTTATTAGTCGTGGAGCAAAGTCTGTATGATTATGAGAACAAACCAATAGGCTTGGGAAAAACCTATTATGGTGGTGAACATGGAAAAATACGAGCTTATTCCAATATGCGGGAGTAGGGAAAGAACTAATTCCATACTTTGATTTTTGCCTAAAAAGTTAAGGACTTAAGCGGGTGCACCTGTAAGTGTTGTTTTGTGTAGTTCAAATTCGGAATCGATTCCGAATTTGAACCATCCTGGGCAGAGTCAACTTGGCCCCCTACTCTTCAAAGAGGCACATCAGTTTGTTGGCCCGTGCTTTGAGAGTAAATCACCGAGCTCTCCGGCCACTTTCCCCATTCTCCATGATTGACCATGGATTTGAACAACCTTACTCATAGCCTATGTGTTCAAGCCCTCACTTGTGACAAAATAATGGCAAAACCGTAAGTGCCTATGCGCTTTACGGTTTTGCCATTATTTTGTCACAAATACCCTAGACAAGGGTAACCCCTGCCGGACAAGGTGCATAAGATCCAGCAAACTGCCCCTTTGTTGTTAACAGCGGCCTGAGCTGCCGCTAGCAAAATAGACCTATCTCCATTTTTCACTATTATCAAACACTTCCAGTAATCAGTAAACTTCATCCTCTTCAAAACTTGTATGAATTCCTAAAAGTTACTGTTGCACGGAGCTTATCGAGTTCTTCCAATTTAATAATTGCATATTCACCTCTTCCATTTCTGGTAAGGTACACCGGATTGTTGAAGGATACCTCTTTTAATACTTCTGTATAATTTCTCAAATCTGATATTGGTTTAATATTTGGCATTCTCATCACTCCTAATATAGGCTTTGAAAGCGAGAACTTAATCGTAGAGATTAGATTACTTTGATAGAAGCGACTAGCTGATCGCTAATCCCTCGCACTTTCGATTCGTCTTAGCTTCTCAGTGTCCCTAGCTGGAGGTGCACCGAAGAAGCGGGAGTACTCTCGATTAAACTGTGAGGGACTCTGATAGCCAACTTGATATGCGGCACTGGCTACTGCATAGCCCTCAAATGCCATGAGGTTTCTGGCCTCTAAAAGCCTTAACTGCTTTTGAAATTGAATCGGGCTTAAACCCGTTGCCCGTTTAAACTGACGGTGAAAGGTATTGATAGCCATACCAGATTTTGATGCGATCTCACCGATGTCAATTGTCTTCGTATAGTTATCGCGAAGCCATTTTACAGTCTGAGAAATCTTAGAGAAATTACTCTCTCTCAAGCCAAGTTGCCTCAGATACCATCCTTGCGATCCCATCAGAACGCGATAAAGGATTTCTCGTTCATAAGCCGGTGCAAGCGCTGGAATATCTCTTGGAGTTTTTATTAATCGCAATAACCGCAGCCATGCCTCCATGAGTTCGATGTCTATTTCACAAGCTGCGAAATGCTTAAAAGCAGTTGGCATTAGATCTTCAGGAAGATCTCTTAGCAAACTCTGAAGAACATTCTGATTTAACTCAAGACCAAGGGACATGTAAGGACGGCCATCACGGCCTGGATGTACACTCGCCGTTGCAGGAACATGTATCGGTAACACATAATATGAAGGCCCTTTCATGACAGTACTACGTTCTCCAATTAAAAGAATCTTTGTTCCTTGAATCGTAAAACCAATCATCGGCTTGTAGAGCGCTGCGAGCTGATGTGTGGGAATGTCTCCCATAATCATGCTTAGCCCAGGTACTCCGGTTTCGATTGGTCGAGTGCCTGCTCTTTTCATTAGATCGATAATTTCATCTAAAACTTTATTCATACACATATTCTATCATATCGACTTCCTATTTTCCAACACAGTTTCGAACTCCGGGGCATTTTTAGGCTTTTTAAAAGGTAAATACTTGGGATAATTCAAGTTGTTTTAGGAACTAGTGATATTTTTAGGCAATTAAATGGAACTTTTAGATCTAGTTTGTTTTATCAGAAAAGGCTAAAATAGAATCAAGATTGAACAACAAAAACAAGGAGGATCTTATGAAAATCGCAATCGTAACAGGTGGAAGTAATGGCATTGGAAAAGCAACCGCGCTTGAGCTTGGCAAGCGGGGAATTAGCGTCATTCTCACATACAATTCCTATAAAGATAGAGCAGAAGCTGTTGTTAAGGAAATTGAGAAAAATAAGGGAGTTCGGGCTGTAGCACTGAAGTTGGATCTGACTCAAAGATCAACATTCGAAGGTTTCGTTCAGGAAGTGAAAAAGAACCTCAAAGAAGTTTGGAACAGAACGACTTTTGATTACTTGGTCAATAATGGCGGTGTCGGTGGGCCAATGATGTTCATTGAGATGAGCGAAGAGTACTTCGACAAGATTCTTAATACGAACTTCAAAGGACCCGTTTTCTTAACACAACACCTCGTCCAATTCATGGAGGATGCTGGAGCCATTGTAAATACCTCGAGCACATCCAAGAACCAATCATTTCCAGGTTACTCCGCCTACGGCTCGATAAAAGCAGCGTTGTCATCTTGGACTCGCTACGTCGCTAAAGAACTTGCACCGCGCAAAATTCGGGTCAACGCAGTTTCTCCTGGTCCTACTCACAGCAATTTTGGCGATGGAGTATTCGATAAACATCCTGAATTCATCAACCCGCTGGCTGAGCAATCTGTATTCGGCAGAATCGGCCAACCCGAAGATCTTGCCAAGGTCATTGTGAACTTATTGTCCGATGATTTCGGCTGGGTCACAGCCCAGGACATTGAAGTGTCAGGCGGACACTTGCTTTAAGAATGTAAGAACGACATGAAAATCGGGATTTTAAAAAACGACCTTGTCCAAAATGGATATACAACTAACAAAACCAGGGTACCGCTCTAACGGTACCCTGGTTTTGTTAGTTGTTATTTTAACCTGAAACTCTTGGTATATTAGAATTTTAGGAGCTTCAACCGTTACTATCAAAATAGACTAATCTCAATTTTTCACCATTATGGAACACTTTTTGTACTTACAAAATTAACTTACTTTTGCACTACTTTCGTAATACTTTTGACACAACTAAAGCTTAGAATATAGTCATCAGGGGTTAAAACATACTGAAGCAAAAGGAGCGTGTATTTATGAAAAACTTCAAAAAGCTCGTTGCCGCGGCCACAATCATTGGAATGAATAATATAATTTTCCTTTGATGCGCGGGCCGGGAAACAAAGAATTTATTCCCGGCTAATCTTTTTCCGGAAGATTTTAGACTGGAGGAGTAAGTATGAAATTTGAACACTATGGTGGAGTAAATCTTATCTATTCACAGTTCTTTACAGTTGGTATCCTTCTTTTGGCTATCACAGTTTTCTACTTAGTATTTCTGACCCCACAAAAAAATAAGTCTGAGCATGATCGCATCCTTGATCTATTAAAGGTCAGATATGCAAACAATGAACTGAGTGATTCTCAATACTATGAAGTTAAGTCCATTTTGGAAGACGAGAATTCCGATAGTCCAGCAATATCAGTTCTCAAGGAGAGATATGCCAGGGGGAACTTAAGTTCGGTCGAGTTTATAAAAATGCGTAATACGATTATCTAACTGGTATTTGTGCTTGGGCCTGCCAGTTTGGTACCCTGCAGGATTTCATTTTCCGATTAAATAGGAATTCAAATAAGATTAGAGTAGTCTTCTTTTCAGCATTTATAGTAATAGCTTTTATCTGGTCGCTAGACATCATTGAACCAACCAATCCCTTTAATATATATAATCCTCCAGTTCTTACAATAAGCGGAATCGTATTTTTTGCCGTGATTTTAATAGGAAGTCTCTTCAATAGAATTCAAAAAGGGGCATAGAACACCAATACCGAACGGAAAGTTTAAAGCCGCTAACCACTGAGGACATTGATTATTCGAGACTAAGAGTATGGGAGTTGATTAGTTTGAAGAGAAATAAGATGATCAAGTTTTTGAGATGGGGTCTAATGTCCATATTCGTTGTGCTTATAAGCATTGCGGCCTATCTTCATCAAGTATTAGGAGGAACAAAGGCACCCTCAATCCATGCACTATGTCCCTTCGGAGGTCTTGAGAGCCTCTATCAGGTCTTCACAACAGGAAGCTTCATCGGCAAAATATTTGCCGGTACCCTGACGTTGTTCGTTATCACTCTAATTGTTGCAATTCTCTTCAGACGAAGTTTTTGCGGCTTAATTTGTCCCTTTGGTGCAATTCAGGAATTCTTCGCAAGACTGGGCAATAAATTCTTTAATAGAAAATTAATAATACCTGCTTCTATCGATAAGCCTTTAAGATATCTCAAATATATAGTGTTTGTGGTTACTGTTGTTTATGCATGGAAGACAGCAGGATTATGGATGGCACCTTATGATCCATGGTCCGCTTATGGGCATCTTCCTGAAGGATTGGAAAGTGTGTGGAAGGAATCGGCAGTAGGGTTAATAATTCTGGTTATTACTGTCCTTGGGTCCTTGATTTATGACCGGTTCTTTTGCAAATATCTTTGTCCAATGGGGGCATTTTACGGAATTATAGGTAAAATAAGCCCCTTTAAAGTAGTAAGGAACGAAAGTGTGTGTATTGACTGTGGACTATGTACTAAGAGTTGTCCGATGAATATTGATGTCCAGCACAGTTTGAAGGTTACTACGGCAGAGTGTCTGAATTGTCAGACCTGTGTCCTAAGCTGCCCTAAGGCAGGAGCTCTAGATCACCAGATTGGCAATAAAAGAATAAAGCCAATGACCGTAATCATCCTTGTGGTGGTGGTGTTCTTTGGTTCAATAGTTGCGTCAGAGGCTTTAGGAATATATCAACTCACTCCAGCATCACTAAAGACGGGAGAGTCCATTAATTATGACGAAATCAAAGGCTTTATGAGTATCAAGGAAGCTGCCGAATCAACCAAAACAGATCTAAAAGAATTTTATGTGTTATTCAAAATTCCTGAAAACGTTCCCCAAGAAACTAAGATGAAAGATATATCCAAAGTTGCTGAAGGGTATGATTTCGATCAAGTTAAAGCATCTCTTGAAGCTCACTGATGACCAAATAATGGCAGGACCGTAAAGAGCATAGGCACTTTGCCCTCCTGCTATTATTGTTATAAATACCCTAGACAAGGGTAACCCCTGCCGGACAAGGTGCATAAGATAAAATGACCGACCAAGCTTGGCCAGTCAAAATCCATAATAAAGGTTGTCCGTTATCAGATCGATATAGTCAACAGTCCCCGGTGTTCCGGCAAAAACTTTTCCGGAACGAAAATGGACGTGTCCGATGAGGGAAATGTACTGCCTGCCTATGGCAGTGATTTTGCGGCCCAAGGGCTGCACTTATGGATTAAAACCCGACCACGGGAATTCAAATTCGGATCCGGATCCGAATTTGAGAAGAAACCAGACGGATGTGCCCGGGCAATTATGATTCCCTGAGTCATCATGTAAGCTGTGAGTATCCAGGTAACTTCGTTGGCATTCGTCCCTAAGACAGCTGTTAGTTTGGGTATCGCCACATTAACGATATTACCGGTTAGGGATTGTAAAAAGGTTCCCATTATGATAACAATGATTATTTTTCATTAAATCTATAAGAACCAAGGTCTTCAATCGTATATTCAACTCACAGAATTTACAACTACAAAAACAGGGTATTATTTCTTAAGATCACTAAGAAATAATACCCTTACTTTATTATATACTAAGTCTCTCAAACCCTTGGTGCATTAGAGTTTTGGATCTCCGCTCATGCTATTTTAAACCTTACTTCAATTGGTCTTTGTTGATTACAGCCGCCTGAGTGACTGCAAACACTTTAAGACCAATTCCATTTAATACTATTATGGAAAACATCTTGTAATATTAACGGGACAAAAACGAGGCTGGAAGCAAATAATCGCTTCCAGCCTCGTTTTTTCTACTGCAATTTAGGTCCCCTGCCTAACCTGGAACACTCCTACATTTTCTCAAGCTTCAAACCTGTCTCATGACCGTTAAGATTCTGCTTTTCTAAGCTATCATCCTTGATTCTCTCAATATAGTTTGCTAAAGTCTCTTGTTTGATATAGTCTTCATACAGTTTGACAGCTTCAGCTATTTCCTCATCGCCATCATAGTATATTTTGATTCTATCCATCATCTCATAGTCATTAGATTTTCTCATTTGCTGTACCTTGGAGACAAACTCCCGCGCATACCCTTCATCGATCAACTCTTTGGTAAGCGTTGTATCCAAGATTACGAATAAATTGTCCTCCACGGTCATTGTAAAGCCTTCTTTAGCCGCGATCGTAGTGATGACATAGTCCTTAACTAAGTCTACACCTTCGCCCTCTACCTCAATCGAAATCGTTTCACCAGCTTCTAATCTAGGCACAACAGAAGAGGCATCAAGGGCTGCCAGTACTTTGCCTAAGGATTTTACTTTAGGTCCAAAAATCGACCCTGCTACTTTGAAATTAGGCTTTAAGCTAAAGTTCATATACTGGCTTAAATCCTTGGCAAACATGACCTCCTTAACATTAAGCTCCTCCTTGATTAAGGGAAGCATGTAGTCAATCAGTTGTTCATATTTACCGTCAATTAAGATCTGTTGGACAGGTTGTCGCACCTTGATTCTGACCTGTTCCCTAGCCGCTCTGCCTAAGCCCACTAGATTTCTCACCAGATCCATTCTAGTTTCCAACTCACCATCAATCAGGCTCAAATCGGCGACAGGGTAATCCGCTAAGTGGACAGATAGTTCATCGGTCAAGCTTCGATAGAGTTCTTCGGAAATATAGGGCGCAAAGGGAGCCACCAGCTTGGATAATCCCACGAGTATTTCATAAGTCGTATTGTTGACCGCTTTCTTATCATTCGTAAGCTCTGAACCCCAGAAGCGTCTGCGCGAACGTCTTATATACCAGTTCGAAAAATCCTCATTGACAAACACAGTAATTTTTCTCACTGCTTTGGTCAGATCAAAGGCACTCATATCTGACTCGACGCCTTGAAGAAGGCTATGATATTTTGATAGGACCCATCGATCAAGCTCGGGGCGATCCTTGTAATCAATAAAGAAGTCCCGTGGGTCAAGCTTATCTGTTTCGGCATACAAGGAAAAGAAAGCATACACATTTCTCATCGTACTGAAAAATTTACTCTGTACTTCCTTGATCCCTTCGATATCAAATTTCGTTGGACTCCAAGCCGGAGAAACGTGGAGTAAATACCATCTTAAAGCATCCGCTCCATATTGATCAAACAATTCAAACGGGTTGACTGTATTTCCTTTGGACTTAGACATCTTATGCCCATCCTTATCGAGAACCAAATCATTAACCAGTACTCGTTTATAAGGTGCGACTCCCTTGATGAAGGTTGAGATCACAAGGAGAGAATAGAACCAGCCTCTGGTCTGATCGATGCCCTCACAGATGTAGTCGGCGGGAAAGAGCTGATCAAAGTTCTCGCTATTTTCAAAGGGATAGTGATGCTGAGCAAAAGGCATGGAGCCACTGTCAAACCAGCAATCAATCACATCTTTCACCCTAGTCATTGCTGCGCCGCATTTTGCGCACTTAATGTGAATATCATCCACAAAAGGCCGGTGCAATTCAATCGTTGCCTCATCCAGCGTTTCCACTGCCTTTTCAACCAGCTCTTGTCGAGAGCCAATCGATGTGGTGTTTCCGCAATCGCATCTCCAGATATTCAGCGGTGTTCCCCAGTATCGAGTTCTGGACAAGGCCCAGTCATTGGCATTTTCCAGCCAGTTGCCAAACCTTTTTTCGCCGACAAAATCGGGATACCACTCAACGCTTTTGTTATTCTCAACCAATTGATCTCTAAATTTTGTGACTTCGATATACCAGCTTGGTTTGGCATAATAAAGGAGTGGGGTCTGACATCTCCAACAGTGAGGATAGTTATGCTCCATTTTTTCTTTCTTAAATAGTTTCCCTTCCCCGTGCAACCATTTGATAATATCGAGATCCGCATCCATGACAAAGCTGCCTTTCCATGGAGTGGTTACAAATTTCCCTGTTTCATCAACAGGCTGAAGAACCGGTAGATTATACCTCTTGCCAATGTTGTAATCATCCTCCCCAAAGGCTGGAGCAGTGTGGACAATTCCCGTGCCATCCTCTGTCGTCACATAATCGCCCACCGTAACAAAGAAGGCCTTCTTATCCGCTTTTACAAACGGCATTAACTGCTCATATTCTACGAACTCAAGATCTTTTCCCTTGATTTCTTCCAGAACTTCAAACTCTTCTCCCAACACTTTATGGGACAAAGTCTTGGCAACATAATAAATCTCCTCATTCTGCCTCACTCTCAGATAGACTTCTTGAGGATTGACCGTCAGTGCCACATTCGAAGGAAGCGTCCAGGGCGTCGTCGTCCAGACCAAAAAGAACTCTTCGACATCTTTTCGCTTAAACTTTACGAAGACGGTATTAGTCTTTATTAACTTATAGCCCTGGGCTACTTCATGGGAGGCCAGCCCAGTTCCACAGCGTGAGCAATAGGGCAGGATTTTGTGTCCTTCATAGATCAAACCTTTTTTGAAAAACTGATCAAGGATCCACCAGACGCTCTCAATATAATTATTATCGAGGGTGACGTAGGGATGGTCCAAATCGATTGAATATCCCATTCGTTTAGTCATATCTCGCCATTGCTTCTCATAGCTGAACACCGATTCCCGACATTTCTGATTGAACTCCGCGATTCCATAGGCTTCAATTTCTTGCTTGTTGGTAAGTTTAAGTTGTTTCTCTACTTCGATTTCCACAGGAAGACCATGAGTATCCCATCCAGCCTTACGCTTGACTTGATAGCCCTGCATGGTTTTGTATCGGCAAACTGAATCCTTCAAAGTTCTGGCTATAACGTGGTGTATGCCTGGTTTGCCGTTGGCCGTGGGAGGCCCTTCATAGAACACGAAAGGTGTTTTACCCTCTCTGGTTTCGATACTTTTATCCAGGATCTTATGATCATTCCAGTAATCAGCTATTTCACTTTCCTTTTTCGCTACCGGTAGATCCGTTAGCGGTTTGAAGTTAGACATACTCATCTTCCTTTCATATTGGGTAAATAACATCAAAAAGCCCCTAAGTCAATGACTCAGGGACGGATTATCCGCGGTACCACCCTTGTTATTAATGGATAGCTTAAATAAACAAGCCATTAATCGCTTAAAACATGTAACGTATGTCTACGGAACAGCTTAGATTATTTCAGCCGCCCAACTCCAAGGTGATCTTCATAAAAAACCTTCGTCATAATCTTTCACCCGAGGATTATGTCTCTAAAACCCAAGTTCTTTATTACTATCCTTTTCACAGTTGTTATCCATATTTTAACCTATATCCAAACGTTTAAACCCTATTCATCATATTCCAATTTCTCAAACATTGTCAAGGGCACTCTAACTTTCTATTTTGTACTATACTGTCCCATGGCCACTTCAGGTGCAAGTAGCTGCTCTGCGATATAATTGTAAATCTCCTCCATATCAGAAAGTGCCTTGTCCGTGATCTGTATCTTATAATGCTTCATGCGTTTGTCTCTCGAAATCTCTGAAAGGCAGCAGATGCATCCTGTACATTACCCTTTTCGATATCGCTGTATCCTTCCTTTAACTTCGCATGAATTTCGTCCGTTGTCATCAAATCGGCGTTTACGGAAACCGGTGCTTTCGGCAACGTTACAGCAAAAGGTATTCCGCCGGTTATTGAAATCTGTTTCAGATAAATATCTATCGCTGTGGACATAGGTATACCGAGTTGTGAAAGGACTTCCTCAGCCCTTCTTTTTACGTCAGGATTAATCCTTATATTTAAAGTTGTAGTTTTTTCCATGTTAATCATCTCCTTTTGATAAAAAGGTAACGCGTTTGTCGTTACATTTCAATGGATATTTTGACTATTTTAAGCTTTCTTACAAAACAGGGTACTGACACTAAAAATATTATGTGTCAGTACCCTTGTTATATTTTTTTATAGAAGTTCTTCAGAGCCTTAGCACAAAGGTTTGATGAACTTTACTCATATCATTTTAGCCTACTTTGATTGGTCTTTGTTGATTACAGCCGCCTGGGCGGCAGCATGCCAAAAATTATAGCCAAAGAGCTGCCCGTGTTTTTAATTTTTTATTTTCCGAACCGGAATCCAAACTTCACTATAGGCGTAATCCTTTTTATGGGCATCCATTTTAGTAAAAGAAAAAGTAGGAGAATTGATTACTTCGTAATTGGAAGAAGGTAGCCATTCCGAATATATTTTTGCCATTGTTTCTTGTAACGCAGAAGGAAAGGATCCTTCATTCGGAAATATTGCCCAAGTATAGGCTTCCACCGGCACTTTGTCTAATCGATCACTTACTTGGTTTTCAGTCGTTAAAACACCTATCAAGTGAGTTAAATCTCCCTCTTCTTTTAAGAAATTAGCGTCAGCCTCATAAGAAGCATTGACAATTTCATAAGGTTCAATATTTTGGAGAGAATGCATTTCTTCTTTTTGTTCGTTCGTTATGCTTTGGGCAAGCTTTACAATCTCGTGATTAACCCCTTCAAATTGCATAGGGACACGTTTACTTACACCGACTAAATTAAACGCTGATTTGTCTTCAATTCTAAAATCCATAGTTATTCCTCCCTTGACGGTTATTACGAATGAAAGTTTGGGAAAGGATTTACTCATGCCTTTTTTTATTACTTCCGAGGGTAATAACCCACTCCATTTTTTAAATGCACGAGTAAAGCCGTCCATTGACTGATAACCATATTTAAAAGCAACATCCGTTACTTTTTCTCCATGTAATAAATCCATACTTGCTTCCGACAATCTTCTGTTTTTGATATATTCACTAAGCGTTAACCCTGAAAGATAAAAAAATATCTTTCTAAAGTGATAGTCGGAAACTCCAGCATATTCTGAAATTATTTCTGGAGATAGATCATCGGTTAAGTGATCCTCAATATAGTCAATCACATGATTTAATTCGTTTAACATTGTTTTCCCTCCTTTCGTATCTACATAATAGCAAAGCTGCTTTTACGATACTCGACTTTCTTAACATAAAAAATATCGAATCGCCCAGCGAATTAGGTACTGCCTCTTAAAATGTTCTCTAAAATAATTTTATGAATTATTTCATCTCTCATTTGCCTGCTTTTAGGTTGAACATTATGTAAGAGAATAATCCGCTGGTTGTAGTTCAAATTCGGAATCGATTCCGAATTTGAACCATCCTGGCCGGCAGTCAGCTTGTCCCATACTCTTCAAAGAGGCGTATCAGTTTATTGTCCATGCTTTGAGAGTAACTCACCGAGTCTCCAGCCACTTTCCCCATTCTCCCTGATTGACCATGGATTTAAAGCTCCCAAAATAATGGCAGGACCGTAAAAAGCATAGGCACTTTGCGGTCCTGCCATTATTTAGAGGCTAGGCAATTTTTATCCCTCCGCTTGCAGCATATTTATACAACAAATGTGCATTACAATGCAGGAACTTATCGAATTTGTCAATCTCTTTATCATTGAACCCCTCACGCTTAATCCATGTATAAGACGGCAATATGCATCTTGCTACATCAAAGCCTTCTTCAGATGGACATTCAAAATGCACCTCCACACATTGCACTCCATTTTCCTCAATAATGTGCGAATGCACTATCTCTGTTTCATCAGATAAAATCATATACGGATACATCATAAACAACACCTCCATCTATAAACCATACTTCTCTTCTATATACTATGAAATATTCACTTGTATTTTCTCAAATTCCTAGTTGGAATAGTTCAGAACAGAATTTTCGAGCTCTCTCACAACCTTATTTCACCATATGCATACTTCATTATCAATTCGTTCTAACCAATCGTCGTTTTTTAGCATTATGGAACACTTCTCGAAATTCAACACTACTAATAGACTTTCCCTTCATTTATATAATGCACCTTTTTGTACATTATTTTCAATTATCTTCAAGCCTTTAATTCATTTCTCATCCTCTATTTTATAATAACCTATATGTTTTCTTTGCTTACCGTTATATTGTCTTTCAGCCTCAGCACTAAATTATCATTCCTTGGTTCCCATTCTCTATGATAGTCCTGTATTAGATAATAAATTGCATTCTGATAGATGAAATAAACCTTTGATTTAATAAGTGTTGTGTTGTGAGTATCCATCTACTACGATGTCTTTTACATCAGCTATGAAACCTAAGGCGTATGGGGCTGCTACTTTCTGCCACTCCCTTATGATATCCTGCCTTTTTAGGAGATAGCATATATCAGATACTATCTCTGGACAACCTTTTATATGGTCTACATTGCTATCTTCCCAGAAGTAATCGTTTATCAGGAATCCATTTATACAATTATCAATGTACTTTCCTCTTTTTCTCAACCTGACTCTTACTCTGTTAACATAAGAACTATCAAACTTATCTCAGTCTAATAATTCATTATTGTAATAGGCGTTTAAACCATTTGATGTCTCCTTAAATGTTATCCCTTTGCTTTCTAGAAAATTGCTAAGGTCTTTTTTCTCTTTCAGTGTACCTATGAGATTATATACGTCTGTTTCATTGGGTGGGTTTATCCTTGATGTTAAGTGTCCTACTGCACAAGCATCAAATTTTATTTTATTGATAGGGGGGGGTAAAGTTTAAGGGAAACATTGAACAGCCCAGCGGAAAAAGCGAAGATCGTTTTAGAGGTTCTCAGAGAGGAAAGTACTCTCAATGAGATAGCCACCAACTATGGAGTCAGTCCACAGCTTATTAGTCGATGGAAAGTTGAGTTTATCGAGAATATGCCAGCCGTGTTTGATAAGAAGAACACTGAAGTTAAGCAGTTGAAGAAAGATCATTCTGCAGAGAAGGAGGATCTGATCAATCAGATTGGTCAGTTGACGGTAGACTTGACTTGGCTCAAAAAAAAACAGGAGCAAGTCTTAGAAATTCGGAAAAGAAGGAACTTATAGAGTTTGAGAATCCGAAGATTACGTCAAGCACCAGTGTAAACTTTTGGGGTTACCTCGTTCATCGGCCTATTACAAAAGTCATGGCGTGACCGAACCGAGTCAGGAAGAAGTGGATATTAAGAACGCGATCGACAAGATCCACTATGACGAGTGTTCTTATGGTTGCCGAAGAATGCAGAAGGAACTCAGAAAGAAGGGTTTCCATGGTATCGGTAAAAGAAGAGTGCGCAGATATATGGACGAAATGGGTATCGTCGCCTTCTATCCTGGTCCAAACCTAAGCAAACGTGACTTGCAAGATCGAACATACCCATATTTACTACGGAATGTTCCAATCACGCATGTTAATCAGGTTTGGGGTATTGATATAACGTACTGTGGGACGCCCTCAGGGTTCATGTATCTCGTGGCCATCATTGATTGGCACTCTCGTTTAATCGTCGGATGGGCTATGAGTAACACCATGCAGTCGGACTTTGTCATACGAGCCGTCGAAGAGGCCATAAAGACCCACGGAAAACCTGAAATCATGAATTCAGATCAAGGAAGTCAATTCACTTCAAAGGCATATATCGAGTGCATTAAGAGCAAGGAAACTATTCGAATTAGTATGAACGGTAAGGGTCGGGCGAGAGATAATGCGAGAATTGAACGCTTCTTTCGCAACTATAACTGGGAGCGTTTGTATCCAGAGGCTCCTGAGACCGTCACAGAGTTGAAGCAAATGACCGTGAACTATATGAAGCATTACAACTGGAACCGGCCACATCAATCACTCGAGTATGCTACTCCTAGCAGCATCTACTATTCTCAAAACGACGTTCAAGGACAGGTAGTATAACTTGACTTTTGTGAAAAAGAGAGCAATATGTCAACGTGGCCGAGTCCTTTGATTGAACTGTCGGGTTAGTTGTCCGGGTGCCACGAGGGATACCGAAGCCGAAGGCTGAGGATATGCTCGCTGGTATCCCATGGACAACAGCTCATGTGACAAGCTAAAGGACCGAAGGGACATTTTTCCTCCGCAGAGGACAAATGGTCCTTCTGGCCAGCGCCGAGCGTCGTAACCCCCCCATCCCATAGGTCTCATCTTTTACTCAAGTTAGATAATAAGACCGATTATGAGGAAAGGAGTTTATCTTAAGATTTTCAAAATCGTGTCTTGACAAGCGGGGGCATTACACACCACTTATGCGTTCTACTTCTTCCATTGAAGCTTTGACGATTTCATCATACTGCACTCGTTTCTCTTTAAGCTCATTCTTATCTATTATTCCATCAGTATATGATTCAATGAGCCTACTTAGCTTTTGTTTATTCCTATCTATCTTTGATTGAAGCTTGGCCCTATTATGTGACTGGCGAGGGTGAATTATTTAAACTTAATCATATTGGCCGCTCGTTTCTTCTGTTCGTCGAGTATCACTGCATATTGCCTTGTAGTCTTAGGTTCACTATGCCTTAGGTAATCTTGCACTAAGGCTAGGTTATCCGTCTCTCTGAGTAGCATTGTAGTTGATTATACATCGTTTTCTAGGGAAAAAATCTATAAACTTGATTCTGAATAGAAGATAGCCTATGTACTTAACAAAAAGCGACTGGCCTTAAAAAAAATTTAAATATGTTGTAACCTTTTACCATGCTTATACTCTCTATATAATGGAACGCAATTTGGTAGAAGGGAGGGTAGTTTTTCTTTATAACTCGCTATAAGTTAAATTGCTTAGGTTAATTTCGACAGTATTAAAATTGAGGAGGTAATATTTTATGACAATCCTAAAATCCAAGAAAATTAAATCCATACTAACTGGTGTTCTGGCAGTCTTTTTAACGTTATCTTTAAGTGGTCCTGTTTTTGCTTCAACCAACAATAAGGATGCTGCAACCCAAAAGTTTTCAAAGGATACCATTATAACTACCGATAATGCGAAAAGTATCCTTAAGGCCTACGGCATTGATCCAAACACTGGAGTTAAAAGTGATAAACCGATAGCTAGTGTCAAAACAGTAGCGGACTTAGAAATAGCTCTTGAAGAGGGAAAGAAACTACCCAGTAAAATAATCGATAATGTCACTGTCAGTCCTCTTCCTCTTTTGCCTTCTAGCCTTGCAGTAATAAACGCAATTAGTTATGAAACCCGGACCACAACTACTAAATATACCTCTACATTGTCTGTTATATATTCAGCTTCTGGCCAACATTATACGTATGGTGAAGAGGCCTGGTGGACCTCCGCAGGCTCTGGAAGTATCACACCAAAGGCCACAGGCATTCCAGGAACCTTCTATCAAGTTACAGAACAACGCAGATTGTCAAATCAGGTTTATAACGCTAATACGATGTCCTCGTATTTACAATTGAGCTATGACTATGATATTACGCATTATGTTACTGTTGCCGGATTTACTTATCCAACATCCAGCTCACCTATTCAAGGTTCTGTTAGGTTTACTGGAGTTTTCTAATATCTCATACAATTTTCCCCAGAGAAAGCGGCGCATAGGCTTTTGTAAAAGAAATAGAGAACGTTCATTTAACGTTTTCTATTTCTTTCTAAGAATAAATTTAAATCCATGGTTTTAGGATGAAAATTAAAGTCAATGAAGTATACTGATAATAGACTCTATGCGATACTGAGTGGCTATATTATAGAGGGAGGGGGAAAGGACTATGGAAATTATAACTGCTTTGATTATTACCGTGGTACTTCTTATAGGTTCAATTTTGTTGTCCCGGAAAGTTGACCGAAATACTCAAAAGTCGACTGTCTCATTTTTTCTTTCATTTGTCATTATGGCGTTTCAAATTTTATCATTTTTCTTTCTCTGTTTTATTGTTCTAAAGGTAATTACTATATTTTTTTAATAAACGACCTTAGGTCGTAGGTAGGGGAGGAAGCCTCGTTAAAGCCACTCTCCTTGTACTATCTTTTATTCCAGCATAGAACTTTGCCGTTGTGGACGGATCCGAATGACAAAGGAAGTCCGATGTAAGATTGATATCGCCTGTGACATTATAAAAATTGGTACCAAATGTGTGACGTAGTGAATGAGTCGATAGAGATCATAGTCTAAACCGGCTAATAAACTTGCATAAGTAGTTTCTGATATCTCCATTGGAACTTAAAAAAAGGGTACTATCTCTTAAATTACTAAGAAATAGTACCCTTGCTTTATTTTACATCAATTCCCCAAACCCTTGGTATATAAGGCTTTTTGAGCTTTGATTAACCGTTTTTAAGCCTTACTTAGATTGCACCTTGTTGTTAACAGCCGCCTGAGCAGCAGCCAAGCGAGCTATAGGCACTCTAAACGGAGAACAGGAGACATAATCCAGTCCAACGATATGACAGAATTCTACAGAATTAGGTTCTCCACCGTGCTCCCCACAAATACCTAAGCCGAGCTTAGGGTTTGTGCTTCGCCCAAGATTTACTCCTATGCCAATTAGCTTTCCTACCCCATCCCGATCAAGTACGACAAAGGGATCAGTTTTCATAAGCTTCTTGTCCAGATAAATGGGCAGGAACTTCCCTTGAGCATCATCACGAGACAGGCCCATTGTCATCTGCGTGAGATCGTTTGTCCCGAAGGAGAAGAAGTCTGCGACTTTTCCGATCTCATCCGCCAAGAGAGCCGCCCGGGGCACCTCAATCATGGTTCCAACTTTATAGTGGATTTGGACGTTTTGCTCGCTCATAACCTCAGCAGCCGTGTCATCAACCAGCTTACGCATCATAATAAATTCTTCTTTTCCCATAATCAGCGGAATCATGACTTCAGGGTGAATGTCATACCCTTCCTTTAGCAACCGTGCACTGGCTTGGAAAATTGCCCGGGCTTGCATGACCGTGATTTCCGGGAAGGAAACGCCCAGACGACAACCTCGATGGCCAAGCATCGGGTTTAGTTCAGATAAGGCCCGAACATTGCGCAGTAGGGATTCTTTGTCATGTAAGGATCCCGGATCGGCTTTGCTCATTCTTAGTTTTGTAATGTCCACGACCAACTCCTCAGAATGGGGAAGGAACTCGTGAAGCGGCGGATCAAGCAAACGAATGGTTACCGGGAAACCCTGCATCGCCTTTAAAATTCCGTAGAAGTCTTCTTCCTGCATAGGTAAGAGCTTAGCTAAGGCATCTTCGCGATCCTCCAGGCTTTGGGCCAGAATCATGTCTTGGACAATGGGAATTCGCTCAGGATCCATAAACATATGCTCTGTGCGGGTCAACCCAATCCCAACCGCTCCAAAATCCCGAGCGTTAGACGCTTCGGTGGGACTGTCAGCATTGGCCATAACACGCAGTCTGGAGATTTCATCCGCCCAACCCAAGAACTCTTTAAACCCTTCACTCAGCTCCGGATCGACCATAGAAACTTCTCCCTTAATCACTCGTCCGGTTGCCCCATCAATGGACATGATGGTTCCATGAGGGTACTCTACCCCTTCAATAACCACTAAACCCTGAGTATAGTCAATCTTTAAGGCGTCACATCCGCAGACAGCAGGTTTGCCCATATGGCGAGAAACAACCGCTGCATGACTCGTCATACCCCCGCGGCTGGTCAAAATTCCTTGAGCAGCTAAGATACCGCGAATATCATCCGGGGTCGTTTCAGTCCGCACCAAAATCACTTTCTCACCGAGATTCCCTAATCTTTCTGCCTCTTCTGCACTTAGGACAATCCTTCCGGAAGCTGCTCCTGGAGAAGCCGGAAGTCCTTTGGCCAGCACTTGCAACTTGGCATCCGTATCCATGCGGCGATGCAATAAATGCTCCAATTGGTCCGGTTCGATTCTCATAATCGCTTCTTCTTTAGTGATCACACCTTCATGGAAAAGTTCCACTGCCACTCGAATGGCAGCTGACGCGGTTCTTTTACCATTACGTGTTTGAAGCATGTACAGTTTGCCACGCTCAATGGTGAATTCAATATCCTGCATGTCCCGATAATGAGCTTCCAAGCGTTTCGAGAAATCCACAAATTGTTGATAGATTTCCTGATTTTCCTGGGCCAGGGTAGCAATCGGGTTAGGAGTCCGTATCCCAGCCACCACGTCTTCCCCTTGAGCATTCATCAGATATTCTCCATAAAGAGCACTTTCCCCAGTTGATGGGTTACGTGTAAAAGCCACACCCGTTCCTGAATCCGAGCCCATGTTGCCGAAAACCATGGATTGTACATTAACGGCGGTTCCAATTTCATGGGGAATACCGTTGATTTTACGATACACATTAGCGCGATCATTATTCCACGAACGGAAAACTGCTAAAACGGCCTCCATTAACTGAGCTCTGGGATCCATGGGGAATGGTTTGCCGGTTTTACGTTCGATCTTTTTCTTATACTCAATGACCATCCATTTAAGGCTCTCTGCTGAGAGCTCGGAGTCATAGCGAACCCCTTGTTTCTCTTTCGCACTTTCCAAGATCTGTTCAAAATTATAATGTTCTACTTCTAAGACCACATCCCCAAACATTTGGATAAATCGGCGATAACAGTCCCAAGCGAAACGTTCGTTTTGCGTGTTGGCAGCTAAAGCTTCCACAGTGTCATCATTAAGTCCTAAATTGAGAACGGTATCCATCATGCCTGGCATTGAGAACTTCGCCCCAGACCTTACCGAAACAAGGAGCGGGTTTTTCTTATCTCCAAAGAGTTTGCCGGAAGCCGCCTCAACCTCTGCCAAAGCCGGCCACACTTGCTCCCAAATCCCTGCGGGGAAAATCTCGCCATTGCTGTAATATTCATTGCAGGCTTCCGTGGTAATTGTAAACCCTGGGGGTACCGGTAAACCGATTTGGGTCATCTCTGCTAAATTAGCCCCTTTTCCTCCCAACAAATCGCGCATGGAGGCTTTACCTTCTTGAAACAAATATACATACTTCTTATCCATTTCTATCCCCCTTAAATAATATTTCTAATATAATGCTCGCGGTTTCTTCAACTGCTTTGCCAGTAGCATCAATAATTGGGCAGCCGATACGTTTCATGATACCTCGAGCATACTCCAACTCTCGCATAATGCGATCCAGGTTAGCATAATCCGCTGTTGCGCCTAACCCAAGAGTTTTCAAGCGCTCAGTACGAATTTGATTGAGCAATTCAGGTCTTAGGGTTAAACCAATTATTTTCCGCGCTGAAATACTAAAAAGTTCCTCTGGGGGATCAACTTCTGGAACCAAAGGAATATTCGCAGCTTTGAGTCCTTTATGTGCTAAATACATACTAAGCGGAGTTTTCGAAGTTCGAGAGACGCCGATAAGAACAACGTCTGCAAAAAGAACCCCGCGAGGATCTTTACCATCATCATATTTGACAGCGAATTCGATTGCTTCTACTTTCCGAAAATACTGTTCATCCAGACGATGGATGATGTTCGGCGTATGAGTTGGATCCATACCTGTTTGACTGGACAAGGCGCCAATAAGCGGGCCTAGTATATCAACCGTTTTAAGCCCCTTTTCTAAAGCCTTTCTCTCCAAATACTCTCGCAGATCTTTGAGTACAAGGGTATAAACTAAAATGGCTTGTTCAGCCGCAGCTTCTTCCATAATATCTTCCAAATGGGTTTGATCCCTTACATAGGGAACCCTGCGAATTCGAGTCTTTACACCAATGAACTGTGCCGCTGCCGCCCGACTTACAAACTCAGCCGTCTCACCTAGGGCATCTGAAATGACATAAATAACAGACGTTTGGGTCGTCACATTTTCACCTCCGAATTATTCGAAGTCCCACAGACTTCCGATTTTTAAAACCTTATGCCCCTAATCTCTGGATTACCTGGTTTCCGCAATCTCCACAAAGAGCTTTGTGACATTCGTCTTTGTAAACCGGCCCACGACCTCATAACACTCATTCCCGCTCTCATCTACATACCCTTCTACTACCGGCAAACTATCAACCTGATGTTGAACTAATTTTTTAGCTGCGCTCAAGACGGGTTCGTCTAAGGTTGTCATGTAGATGTTTGGCATTCGCGTCATAATAACACCGACCGGAACCTGTTGAAGGTCGATTTTTCCTAAAGAGGCTTTCATAATATCTTTTCTGGAGATCATTCCTAAAAGGACTCTGTCTGTCCCAACAACCGTCAGACTTCCTACGTTTTGCGTGAACATCGCAACCGTTGCTTCGTAGATACTCGCATCTTCCAATACAGTGACAGGCATAGACTTAAATGCGCAGACTCGGAGTTGGAGCATGCGTTCCATAATTGGGGAAGGTCCGAGATCTTCACGATAAGAATACCCGACGCGCGGCCTAGCCACTAGGACCCCTGACATAGTCAAAACAGTTAAATCCGGGCGCAAAGTAGCTCGCGTCAAATTAAGCATTGCTGCAATCTTCTCACCCGTGATGGATCCCGAATCTTTCACGATCTCCACTATTCGCTGTTGCCGTTCCGTCCATTCCAACCAATTTCACCTCTTATGTTATTGCTCTACCTCAATGTGACATACTAATAAAGTTTAATTCGATCGATTATATCATATAATATTATTAATTGACTAGATGGTGAACATATAATAATTAATTTGATTAAATTCAAGCCTCAAGTATTGCTTTACATCCCATATGAAAGCAAAAACACCTCAAATAAACTTCGTTCTTCAAAACTTCTTTTCTACTTAAGAAATCGTCTGTTTCTACTAGAGCTAATATAGTTTAAGACCGAAGTTACACAGGCAAGAATAGCTGCTAGCAAAGTAAGACATTGAGCAAGAAGAATCATAAGTGCCATCCTCCTTATATTTAGCTATTTGCATAGAGAGCGCCTTCCCTTGTCAGGGGTTAGAGCTTGACTGAGTCGGCAATTTCTTAATACAATGCCCTCGGTTTCTTCAATGGCTTTGCCAGTGGCGTCAATAATTGGGCAACCGATACGTTTCATGATACTCCGGGCATACTTCAACTCTCGCATAATGCGATCTAGGTCGCCTAATCGGTTGTTGCGCCTAAACCTAGGTTTAAAGCACTTAGTTCGAATATAGTTGAGCAATTCAGCCCTTAGCGTTGAGCCAATTAATTTTGTGAGGTGAATACTAAAAAGTTTATCCGGAGCAACTTCTGGGACCAAGAGTATATTCGCCGCCTTGAGCCCTTTATGTGCTAAATACATACTAAGCGGGGTTTTCGAGGTTCGAGAGACGCCGAATAACTTAAAAAAACAAGTTGGAGAGTAAAATCCACAATTACTTTTGTGATTTTACTCTCCAACCTATTCTCGATGGGAAAGGAGCTGCCTAATGCTCCCCAAGAATCTTTTTATGGCCATATGAAAGATAAAGTACGTCTAACATTGCACTACTTTTATAGGATCAAAACTACTAATTGATGATTATGGACTACTACAGTGTAATCATAGATATCTATGAAATTTAAAAAAGATGACTCCGGCTCTATACCGAAATCATCTTCTAATTGCTTAACACCCTTATTCAAATTACCTTTGATATGGGGACCATTTTATTATGAGGTAGCCCCTTTTAAAATTAATCAAATCTTTTAGTTCATAAAAATTGGTCTTTTTATTTATTCACTAAGCCAAGATACTTAATTCACCCAAACATCCCAACATCCCCACACACTGACCGAGTAACGCCAGACGTGCCTTCTTCAAGTCTTCATCTTCCACCATAATCATGACCGCTTGGAAAAGAGCTTCGATTTGCGGGATCAGTTCCCAAGCAAGATCATAGGCCTCTTCATAATTCCCCAAGCTAATCATCTGATCAAAACTCTGTCTGCGAGAAGATATTGCGTCAGCTAAGGCTATTTCGGTCCCATCGACCAAACGGGATGGATCTAACTCTAAAGTTGGTTCTTTTTTGGTTAGGTTAAAGCAACGAGTATAGGTTTGGGCATAAAGGACAAAAGCTTCTTCCACCCGTTTTTCGGAAAGCACCCGAGCTCTTTTCACCACACGATTAATCTCATCACTGCCAAGGGCCAAAACCGCATCCAAAGTATCATAGCGCAGACCTTGTTCCTGAAGCACGAAACGCACCCTTTGTTGGAAGAAATCCAGTAACAAAGGTAAGATGTCTCCGATGGGCAAAGGAACCGTTCCTTGCTTCTCAAGAAGGCTGTAGGACTCCAGAATAAGCTCTTTTAAGGAAAGATCCCACCCTGAGTCTAAAAGGATTGCCACAATCCCCTGGGCTTGCCTTCTGAGAGCATAAGGATCTTGAGACCCTGTAGGTTGAATCCCAATGCTGAATGCCCCCACAATTGCATCTAGTTTATCTGCAATGCTGACCACGCGTCCTGAATCAGAGGCCGGCGTCGCATCTCCTGCAAAACGAGGTTGATAGTGTTCGAGTATTCCTTGACAGACCTCAGGCTTCTCTCCACTGGCTTTGGCGTAGTCCGCACCCATGATTCCTTGCAATTCAGGGAAATCACTGACCATCAAGGTTACTAGATCTGCTTTAGCTAAATATGCAGTTCGATCAATCTCTTCTTGTTTAGCCGCTCCGAACCCTTGACGCCCTGCCATGAATCGAGATAAACCACGTAAGCGTTCAACCCTTTGTTCAACTGTGCCCAACTTCTCGTGATACACAATTTTCCCTAACTTAGGCACTAATTCTGCCAGTGAAACTTTTTGATCTTCCCTATAATAGAAGGCCGCATCTTCCAGGCGAGCTTTCAACACTTTTTCATTTCCGGCTTTAACCATGTCTAAAGCGAAATCATTCCCATTTCGCACCGTAATAAAATAGGGCAGAAGTTGTCCGTCTCGAGATCGGACCGGGAAATACCGTTGATGCTCTCGCATAGGAGTTGTAATCACAGCCTCAGGTAAATGCATGTATTGAGAAGCCACTTCGCCTATTAAAGCCGTGGGATACTCCACAAGGTGAATAACCTCACCCAGAAGTTCTTCATCTGCAGGTACCTCGCCCCCGACCTTCTCAGCAAGAATTTTTAATTGAGCTAAGATAGCAATCTTTCTCTCCTCCGGATCGATGATCACATAAGCCTGACGTAAAGCTTCACGATAATCCGAGGGTTGGCCAATCAGTACACCCTCTGTCGCTAAAGTACGATGCCCGCGGGAGGCGCGTCCCGACTCAAGACCTACGAACTCAAAGGGAACGACATCTGAACCGTAAAGTGCAACAATCCAACGAATAGGCCGAGCAAAACGAAAATCAAGTTCGCCCCAGCGCATTGGCTTTGGAAAATGCAAGGAGTTAATAGTATCAATAGCAAGTTGAGGCAGGAGTTCTTTTGTCTTAAGCCCAACTTCTGATTTTCGAGCAAATACATAGGGTACCCCATTAACCTCTTGAACAAAAAGATTTTCTACCGCTACGCCTTGCCCTCTGGCAAAGCCTTGGGCAGCCTTCGTGGGTGCTCCACTGGCATCATAGGCGGCTTTCACAGCCGGCCCCTTGACCTCCATGGATAAATCCTCTTGGGTTTCCGCAAGTTCCATTACCAAAAGAGCCAGACGACGAGGGGTGGCAAAAACCTTTATTTCCTTATACATTAAGCGGAGCTCTGCTAAGCGTTTGCGTGCCTGTTCTTCCAACTGAGTCATGGCCCCTGGAGAAAATTTAGCTGGGATTTCTTCCGTTCCAATTTCAAGCAAAAAATCATTCGCCATCTTACTCCACCTCCAAATCGTTGTTCGAGGTTCGTTGTTCGAGGTTCGAGTGCATGTGTTCTTGCGGGTTAAGCAACGCTTCATGTGTGTTTTGATGCTCCCTTACCCTATCCCTATTAAGCAAAGGGAACCCCAATTTCTCTCGCTGCTCTACATAAGCCTGAGCACAAAGACGAGCCAACCCACGCACCCGAGTAATGTAACTTGTGCGTTCCGTGACACTGATTGCCCCCCGAGCATCCAACAGGTTAAACGTATGCGAGCATTTCAGCACGTAATCATAGGCCGGAAGCACTAAACCCTTCTCAACAACTCGTTTGGCCTCACGCTCATACATATCAAACCAAGTTTGCAATGCTTCTATATCCGCCACTTCAAAATTATAATGTGAGTAATCTATTTCATTCTGAAGATAAATATCCCCGTAGGTGACATCTCCAACCCATTCAATATCATAAACATTATCTTTGTTTTGGATATAAGTGGTCAGGCGCTCCAATCCGTAAGTGATTTCAGCACAAACCGGTTTGCAGTCAATCCCTCCGCACTGTTGGAAATACGTAAACTGAGTCACTTCCATTCCATCTAGCCAGACTTCCCAGCCTAACCCCCAGGCCCCTAAAGTTGGCGACTCCCAATTATCTTCTACAAACCGAATATCATGCTCACGAGGATTAATTCCCAGCCGCTCAAGACTCTGCAAATATAGCTCCTGAACATTGTCCGGAGAGGGCTTAAGAATGACTTGGTATTGAAAATAGTGCTGTAACCGATTAGGGTTCTCTCCATACCGACCATCCGTAGGTCTGCGAGACGGCTCAACATAAGCTACATTCCAGGGCTCCGGTCCCAGAGCCCTTAAAAAAGTTGCCGGGTTCATAGTACCCGCCCCTTTTTCTACATCATATGGTTGCGCAATAATACACCCTTGTTCTCCCCAAAACTGGTTAAGGGTTAAGATAATATCTTGGAACTTCATAATAAGCCTCCTCAAGAATTGATTTTGTTGAAAGTAAGGGGCCTTTGCAATGTCCCCTTACTTTGTGATCCACATAAAATATCTCCCCGAAATTTTTGCCATATGCCAAAAACAATGAAAAAGCCCTCACCCCCGTAGCATTTTTAAGCTACAGGGACGAGAGCTTGTTCCCGCGGTTCCACCCTGTTTGACCCCTCAGGGTCCTCTTCGTTTTACGTGCTCAGAGTTGCCCCATTCACTTCTCTCATTTCGGCTTCCACCCACCCGAACTCGCTATTAGAGAGGATTCGTGAACTTCTTTCCCATCATCGCATATTAAAGTCATTAATTTTATTTATTATATGCTGAGGAAGAAATTGTGTCAAATGTATCGAGAACTAGAACTGCTTTTTCGTGATGCAACCTTTTGTTAGGCGATATGCTAAGTACTCTATAATTTTTTAATTTTAGAAATAAACTTCGTATACACCTTATGCATATGAGGTTCATTGCTATATTCAATCAATTTTTCTAACGGAATCCATCTAACCCCGCTATTTTCATCTTCTTTAACAATCAGAGCGTCATTCTCATCAGCTTCCATCAAAAATGCCACTGATAAATGTAGATGTGGGGATACATACTCCCCTCTTTTCATATGCCCTAACACCGGAAGTATGTCCAAAGAAAATATGCCCGGAATAACCAAGTGAACATTATTAACTCCAGTTTCCTCCTTCAATTCTTTAACAGCCACAGTTAAAAGGTCCTTTTCCCCATCCGCATGTCCACCTGTCCAAGACCAAGAATCATAAATATTATGATGGATTACAAGCACTTTATCTCTTGAATTATTTACTGCGAAAGCGGAGCTTGTGAAATGAGCAATCTTATTATTTCTCGTTAAAACGTCCTCAAATACCCCTAAGCAATTTAGAATTACCTCTTTATCCTTTTCCTCTTGCTCATTATATGGAATATATCTTTTGATTGATTCGACGAAATCCATATTCTCTCTCTTTTCATACAAGAATTATCCTTGTAAATCTAATTTAAACAGCTTAAATACTTCTACAAGGCTAAAGCAACTATTTTCAAATAGGAAATCCTAGTAATTTTAAATAGCGCTAATGTCCAAGTCACTTATTTAGCAAAAATATCAAATAGCAAACTAAAACTCTCCCGTTCCTTCATCGTGAGAATAATCCTCTTTAGAAGCAACTTCCAACTCAAAATGGTTAATTGCCGCCCCTACAGCACCTACAAGTGCCAGCATTCGCAAACCAGGCTTCCTCCAAATTGTATACGCCAGAGCTAGTCCCAAGGGAGCTGAAAGGCTGATGATCGTATTGTCATGCCGTTTGAGGCTGATTGTAGAGTGACTAATATTCGATATCGTAGATTTCACACTATCCAAGATCCCCTGTCCACGCTCTTCAAAATTCCAGTCTTGCCCTAAACCATTTCGAACCTTCTCTAAATCATCCAAAGCCTTCAGTAAATCACCCTGAGCCAAGTTTAAGGCCGAACGAGCCTCTTCATATCCAATCCCCATTCGTTCACGCAAAATATCTATCTTTTCAAGTTCTGTCCAAGGTTCATTCATTTTCTCTGCCTTCCTTTCCATCAAAACTTCGCTCCAATGAATCCTGGGTTAAACTTCCCATCCTCCACGATTTAAGAGGACGCTCAAACTTATGCTCAAGATAAACTCGTAATGTCTCCAAAATCTCTTGCTGCATCCAAGCCCCCCAACGCATACGGTCCAGCTTAGTAATATCAGCACGAATCAACTGACGCATAAATGCAATACTGCCCGCCCGAATCCATCGCCCAGAATAGTTCTCCTGACAATTCCCACATAAAGTACCACCGGCTTCTAAACTAAAAAACATCCGATCCCCCTTCACGCTAACCCCACACTCAGCACATTCTCCCAGAAGCGGACGATACCCCAAAACTTCCATTAACCGCAAAGAGTATGCACTAAGCACAAGAGATGGATCAAATTGTTCCAGTAGAAAAAAACAGGTCAAAGTAAGTGTAAAGAGTTCCGTATTAGGCTGATCAGGTATTGTCGAGATATCTAACAGCTCAGCAATCCCCGTAGCAGCGAATGACCGATCCAGATCATTCCAAAGATGAGGGAAGCTTTCCTTAGGGCTGCACTGACTGACGGTATCCAGACTCTTCCCCCGATGAATCAGAAAATCCCCATATGTAAATAATTGAGCCCCCGCTCTTTGACGACTCTTAGGTTTGCGCACCCCTTTTGCCACAGCTTGAAGCTTCCCCAATTCACGGGAAAAAAGAGTGAGTACCCGATCCGACTCACCAAATTGCTTGCTGCGGATCACCAACGCGTCCGCATGATAAACGGCCACGCCCACTCACCCTTTCTATTCTTTGTATTCTATGATCTTAGTATGCATTTTTGTGGATGAAAAGCTGACTTTGTGCCTTAAAGCATGAAGGCGCACATGAAATGTGCCTTCTCCCCAAAACGTCGCCCCCGTTCCTAGGCCCCGGGACGCAGTGTGATACATCAGCGACGTCTTTACGTAAGCAGCTAAGCAAACTTCCGCTCAAGCGACCTCAAACACGGGGCAGTGTACAAGGATGTACACTGCCGCCAGTGAGCCACGGACGGCTCATCTGGCACGATAGTCTCCAGTGGAGATTATCGCCGTAGGCGGGTTCTTTAAAAGGATACTATCGCCGAAGGATGAACCCCGCTCCCCAAAGCCAAGAGCTTGAACGGGTTAGTTTGCTCTGCGTCGTAAGCACCGAGCGGATGTACACACAAGTCCTCCACAAGCCCTCTTAAGCAAGCACCGCACTTGTCCCCAACCTATCCGCCCCAGCCTCCACAAGCTCAAGCGCAAACTCCTTCGTCCTGATTCCACCTGATGCCTTAACCTTAACATTTTCTCCAACCCATTTTTTCAGATTCCGCACATCCTCGATGGTGGCTCCACCTCCGGCAAAACCCGTTGAAGTCTTAATAAAATCTGCCCCCGAACGTTTAACAATCTCGGCCGCCGATTTTTTCTCATCTTCAGTAAGCAAACTGGTTTCGATAATAACCTTTATAACTAACCCGCACTCATGGGCAGCTTCTACCACTCTGGTAATATCCCGCTCAACCGCTTCCCAATTTCCGGATTTCGCCCATCCGACATTTATGACCATATCCACTTCTTTACCGCCATGTGCTTTAACCATAAATACTTCCTGGACTTTAACCTCTGTGTACGTCGCCCCTAATGGAAACCCAACAACAGCAGCAATACAAATCCCCGTTCCATGCAAAAGTTTAGAAGCCGTTTGCACATAACACGGATTAACACAAACAGCCGCAAACTTATGCTGTTGAGCTTCATGACAAAGTGCCACAATATCCTTTTCAGACGCTTGAGGTTTTAATAATGTGTGATCTGTTATTCCTGCAATATTCATCTATGTTATCCCTTTTCCTTTCCATAGCCATAGTTTCGCAAGCTATCCGGCCTGTTCCGCCAATCTTTTTTAACTTTAACCCAAAGCTCTAAAAACACCTTACTGCCCAACAAGGCCTCGATATCCAAACGAGCCAAGCGGCCAATTTCCTTAAGTTGTTTACCCCCTGCCCCGATGATAATCCCTTTTTGAGAATCTCGCTCAACCACAACCAAGGCTCGCACTTTAACCAAAGTCTTCTTTTCTTCAACCTCTTCAATTACAACAGCAATTGAATGCGGGACCTCATCACGGGTCAGTTGAAGTACTTTTTCCCGTACTAACTCCGCCATAATAAAACGCTCCGGTTGGTCAGTCACTTCATCTTCAGGATAATACATCGGACCCATAGGCATTTTATCAAAAATCACTTTTAACAGTTCATCTGTATTTTCCCCTGTTTTTGCAGAAATAGGTACGATAGCCTTGAAATCTGCCAAACTCGAGAAATGCTGAATTTTATGCATCAACTGATCTTTACTCAATAAGTCAACTTTATTCAAAGCAAGCACACAGGGAGTCTTCGTTTGCTTGAGCATTTCAATGATAAACTCTTCCCCGGCACCGTAATCCGCCGAAAGATCCACCATATAAAGGATCACGTCAACCTCTCGCATGGATTCCTTAGCCGCACCAACCATGAATTCTCCTAGCTTATGCTTTGGCTTATGTATTCCAGGCGTATCCAAAAAAACAATCTGTCCCCGTTCCTCGGTCAAGATACACTGGATTCGATTACGGGTAGTCTGAGGCTTATCGGACATGATAAGCACTTTCTGTCCTAACAAATGATTAAGCAAGGTTGATTTCCCTGCATTCGGTCTTCCAATAACAGACACAAAACCTGAACGAAATTCATCTGATTTTAATGAACCCAACGGTGAAGTCACTTCCCTATCTTCTAGCATTAATTTTTCATGTTATCTATATACTACCATAACCTTAACTAATAACGTCTATTCAGCAGACATCTGAGCAAGTATTCTTAAAGAAATTTCACACACCCCTCAGAACAGCTCAATAACATAAGCACCCCTTAAGAAGGAAGGTACACATGAAATGTGCCTTCTCCCAAGCAGTCGTAACCCCGTTCCCCGTTCCAAGCCCCGGGACGCAGTGTGATACATCCGCGACGTCTTTTACGTAAGCAGCTTAGCAAACTTCCGTTCAAGCGACCCCAGATACGGGGCAGCGCACACGGACGTGCGCTGCCGCCAGTGAGCCCATGACCCCTTCTCGCCGTCCTGCAAGAAGGCTAATCCGTGCGAAGACAGTGTCTTCGGGCTACAGGGGCACTAGACCCATCCATGGTCGTCGGACGGCTCATCTGGTACGATAGTCTCCAGTACGATAGTCTCCGGTGGAGAGTATCGCCGAAGCCGTGGTCCTACTAGGAATGCCCATCAGCGTAGGATAGAGTATCGCCGAAGCCGCTATTCTCCAAACGATACTTATCGGCGTAGGATGATTATCGCCGTAGGCGGGTTCTTTAAAATGATACTATCGCCGAAGGATGAACCCCGCTCCCCAGAGCCAAGAGCTTGAACGGTTAGTTTGCTCTGCGTCGTAAGACCGAGCGATGTACACGCAAGTCCCCTATAGAAACTCCGGCCCAAACGCCTCCGGCAACAGCACTTTCAAACTTGTCCACCGCAAATGCCCTTGCCCATTCATCAAAATGACCGGACAATCCACAGCAAATTCACGAATTACCTGCCGGCATGCACCGCATGGAGATGGAAAAACGTCACTCGGAACAGCAATCACGATTCCCTTTAATTCTCGTTCCCCTCGAGCAATCGCTTGAAAAATTGCATTTCGTTCTGCGCAAACTGTTAAACCATAACTGGCATTTTCCACGTTACAACCACTATAAATCTTTCCTGATGAAAACAGCGCTGCCGCCCCGACTGGGTAATGGGAATAGGGCACATACGCTTGTTCATATGCTGCCTTGGCCCGGTCAATAAGTTCTTGTATGAGCTTAGGATCGAGCATACCTGCTAGCTCTGACTCAATTCTCTCTGTGTTTTGGGATTGATCCTGCTTCACACAAAACAACTCCTAGCAAACCTTTCTAAAAATGACAGAAGATAGATTCCCCCTCCTGCCTAAAAGATCCCTCTCGTAAATCGCAACAATGCCGGGGCAAAAACTATCATCCCGATCACTGCTGCTTGAATCGCAGTAACTAAAACAGCACCTGCCGCAACATCTTTGGCCATTCCCGCTAGAGGGTGATAGTTCGGTTGCGCCATATCAACCACAGTTTCAATGGCGGAATTCATGACCTCAGCACTAATGACGCTCCCAATCGCCAAAATAAGAATCAACCATTCAAACCGTGAAACCCTGCTCCACCAAGCAAAGAGCAAAACACTAATACCTGCCACTACATGAAATTGCATGTGCTTCTGAGTCCTCACAGTGTATATCATTCCACGCCAGGCTTGATTTAGGCTGCGCAAAAACCCCGGTTTATGACGAATCCCCATCTGTTTATCCCTCCGTTTGAAGTTACAAGCTCTTAGCGTATTGCTATACTCTCTCTAACTTCAACTTAGACATTACCTCTTCTTCTTTACTGCGCATTTCTTGTTTATCATTCTCTTCTTCATGATCAAAGCCTAATAAATGGAGAGTCCCATGGACAGCCAGGTATACAATCTCCCGCTCGAAGGAATGCCCATATTCCAGCGCTTGATCTCTTGCCCGTTCGACAGAGATTACAATATCCCCAAGCATCTCGTCCTCTTCCTCAATTTCCGGTTCTTCCTCCATCTCTTCTTGTAAGGCAAAAGAAAGAACATCCGTTGGCCGATCTACTCCTCGATACTCAAGATTTAAGGCATGGATGCGTTGATTATCCACTAACAATAGGCTTACTTCTGCCTCTTCCGAGCCATCTGACAGTCGGACAGCCTCATTAATAGCTTTATTTAGCATAGTCGCCAGCGGTTCACGCTGTTCCTGCAAAATCGATTCTTCTTCCCAAGAGATATCTATGATCACACAATTTCGAGCAAACCCACCTATGAGCCGGAATGGGGTCTACCCTTCCCCCTTTCGATTTTCAAAATCAGCCTGTTTTTATCATCTTAGGATAACCTTTGTTAATCTTCTTCCTATTTCATTGTGCCTGTTTTTTCCTAATGTTATCTATCCTTCTCGCGAAACTATACTTTCAACTGTTCCCTCAGGACTTTCCGGTTGCTTTTCCTTTTGAGAGCTTGCATCATCCTCTTGACCCACTTCATCCACAAGTTTCTTATGCATTGAATGATTATTACTCTCCCTAATGCCTGGCATCTCCGGATATTCAACCCGGGAGTGGAAAATACCGCTCAAAACACGTACAAAGGCCATTGCAATCCGGTCTAAGTCCTGAAACGTCAAATCGCACTGATCCAATTGTCCGTCGTTCAGTTTGTCTTTGATAATCTTCCGTACAAATCCTTCGACCCGCCCCGGAGTTGGTTGTTTCATAGACCTTACAGCGGCTTCGACATTGTCCGCCAGAGCAACCAAGGCAGCCTCTTTGGTCTGGGGTTTGGGACCTTCATAGTGGAAAGTTTCCTCCGGGACATTTTCATATTCCTCAAGAGCCTTATGGTAAAAGAAACTTACAAGACTGTCTCCATGGTGCTGAGCAATGATATCTTGGATCTGCACCGGAAGTTTATTATCCTTCGCCAGCTCTAGCCCATCCTTGACATGAGACGTGATAATCAACGAGCTTAGAGTAGGAGCGATCTTATCATGAGGGTTATCTTGGGTAAATTGATTTTCAATAAAAAAGTAAGGACGTTTCAACTTGCCAATATCATGATACATGGATGCAACTCTAACCAATGTAGCATCCGCTTGAACAGCTTCCGCAGCCGCTTCGGCCAAATTGCCTACCAGAATACTGTGATGGTATGTCCCCGGTGCCTCCAACAATAAGCGTTTCAGCAACGGTCTATTAGGGTCGGATAGTTCTAATAATCGAACAGATGACGTAATATGAAATCCTGACTCAAACCAATGTAAGGCCCCTACCGTCAAAAACGAAGACGCTAAGCCATTGACAATCCCTAAGATCACACCAACCACCCAAACAGCTAAACGCATGTCTGAGGTTAACGCAATCCCGCTGATCACCAAAACGTTAACGGCAGATACGAATATCCCTGCACGCGCCAAATCAGAACGCTGGCTTAAACGAGAAACACTGTAAACACCAACAATCCCGCCAAAGAGCGCCACTACGCCTGAATGCAGGCCGAAAGAGGTCGAAAGAGCAGGATCCACTAAGACAGATACAAAAACCGCTAAGACCAAGGAAACCATAATGGCTATATCCACGCCAACTAAAATCGCAACTGTCATGGTCGCCCAAGCTATTGGAATAAGCATACCTGACAAAGAATTAAAGTCAGTCCCCAAATTTAAAGCGATCACTGCTCTCCCAATCGCCAAAACAAGGCTAATAGTAAGTCCGATAAGCACAAGACGATTAGTCATTCGGAAGATATCCCTTTTATACTGAAATAAATACAGTAAAATCGAGCCCATTCCAATAAGCACAATCATGGCAATCCCCGCCACTGATTTCCCTGTATTTTGGTTGTTAATCAAACCATAGGCAACCAGGACTTCGTAAATTGTCTCATCGACAATATCACCAACCCCCACGATTTTTTGGTTGGCCTTATAATGAAGCTCCTCCTGCTTTATTGCAGTTCGTGCCGCCGCTCGCAACACATCCATAGTTGCTTCATCCACGATCAAGGTTGGTTGCGTCACTTCTCGGTCTACGAAAGCCTTAAAAAAAACTTTAAAATCCTCATTCAATTCGGACTGGTCTAAATCTGCTTTAGTCCGATCACGAAACGCTGGCATATCTTCGCTAGTCCGAGCTCCAGTCTCCAAACTGCGTGCTTTGTTTAAGATAATGTCTCTGCCGGCTTTTTCGGCCTTATCTAATTCATCGGGCACAGTTTCAATCAGAGATGTTAATAAACTCTCCGGCAAACTCGCAAAGGGCTCTAATTTCTTAAGTTCACTAATACTGATGTCGTTATCATCTGAGGCCTCGCGCAGAGAGATAAACGCACTTCCGACTTCTTTGGTCAACAAGGTCAAATACTCCTCATCCGGCTTATACACCGGCGGAACCGCTTTTGCCGCAGCCTCCTTATCACGAGTATACTTTGCTTGATCCACAATAACCCTAGTCCACGGCGCAGTAATGAGCTGAGGGCTAGGCTCTCCTACTTCTAAATGCAGTGTGGATACAAAAATATTGGAAGATAACAAAACCGTAAGCAACAGAAAATACATCACCCCAACAATGGCCCGAAACCAAGTGGTGTGATGTTTAAGCCAATCAAAACGGCTAGACAGCTCATCCCAGATCGTTTTGAACATTTTTATCTTCAATACCATCATCCTTACTTCCCAGTGCCATACCTAGGGTTCACGCCTTCCCCATTGGCAAAAAATATCGCTGCTCCTACGGATTGGCATATACAGCCAAATCTTCGTAGGTTTCTACTTCTACTCTAACTCGTTCTGAATCGGAATTATTAGAAAGAACCTTCACTGTTTCTAACACAATTGGAACTCCCAGCGTGATCTTTTTCTGAACTTCGGCCCGAGCTGCTTGTTCAGCTAGTTGGCGAGCTTCAGCAACAGAACGTTCAATATGCAGATTACGAAGTTCTATATGATTCACTCTTATACCTTCGACAGGAAAACGCCAATTCCTCCAGAGTTTTAAAGATTGACTGATCTCTTCTTGGCGAGATTGCTCAAACGGGGAATTCTGTATAGTTAGCATTATAACGCGGGAACCAAATTTTATACCTCTTCCTGTGGCAACTCTTCCACTTTCCTCTACTTTATCCTCAACTAATGGAATTTGAGCTTCAGCACTATACCATACTCTCCCTCGGACAAACCCTCTGGCCACTGAGACAGGGGGGGTACCTTTTGAAGTGCTCTGATTATTTCCAGGGCTCTTAATTAAGACTTGCCCAGCCCGAACGGTTTCCCCCTCATGAACCAGCGGCGTCCCCTCAATCACCATAATTTCCTTAACTATCCCTGCACGACTAGCGACAAGGTTCCCTGCCTCATTGGGAATTGACGGACGTATTTTCTCCGATACTTTGATTTCTATGTTCGTCCCATGACGTTCTATACCTATCCAAGCAGCATCAGGCAGTTGTTCCTGAAGTGTTTTGGCAATCCCGTTTAAATTTAATTTTTTCGAGTACACCCATGTTTTAAGCCCAAGATTTTCAGCCCGTTCAAGTACTTCGGGAGTCCTAAGGTTCTTGTTTCCCGACACGGAAATTGAAAGCACAAGTTGAGACAGAATCGTCAGTACAGAAGCAATAATTAAAATCCCCAGCAATAGTCCCTTTCTTCGCCACCAACGTGCAGCAACAAAAGGCCAGCCATATTTCGCAACAATATGTACCCTTGTACGTGTCTGGCGTGCGGCCTTACGCAATCGTCGAAAATCTGCAAGCTTAATCTGTGCCCGCATCCCCCGTTCAGATTTTTGGGTATGATAAAGAATGATACCGTCTCTTGAGACTAGATTAACGAAGCGCGCTAATTGCTCTCCCCGTGCGAGGAAAAGAATTCGCCCATGCCAGAACGTTCGCAACCATTCAAACATTACTCTATCTCCCCTCCGCCAAACGAAAAGGAAAACAATTCCCCTTCGATCTGCAGTTCAGTAGCTAAGATAACCTTAAGCATTAACCCCTTTCCTCTAAAAAAGATATCTCCCTCCGCAGTTTCCAGCCGTATTTCTTCCTCTGAAAAGTTAAGAATACTGCTGTAATTCTCAACCATTACTTGCCTTCGTCCAGTTATCGTAATTTTAGGACCTTCTCCCACTACATCCGGCGGAAAATCCAAAACTTCTCCAACGCTGGTCTGTATTTTCTTGAACAAAAAAAGCCCTCCCTTCTCTGGATATTTATGAAAGGAAAAGCAATAATAGTCCAAGCCTTGATCAAATTGTTTTAAACATTTTAGGGAAATCGTATAAAAGAGGCCCAGCTACTTCCGTAACTGGGCCTCTTTCACTAAGCATAATTAAGCTTATGCCCCAAGAATTTCCCGAACGATCTGATTGACAATTTTGCCGTCAGCCCGTCCTTTTGTCTTAGGAGTTAATGCCCCCATGACTTTCCCGAGGTCTTTAATGCTTTGTGCCCCTAGTGTGGTAACGGTCTCTTGAACGAGTTTGCGAATATCCCCTTCGGAAAGCTGTTGAGGAAGGTAATCCATTAGAACGACTATTTCCTCTTCCAGAGCCTTAACCTTATCGGGGCGATCCGCTTGCCCGAAAACTTCAAGCGCATCCCGACGCAGCTTCATTTCGCGTGCTAAAACTTCGATGACTTGCTCATCGTTAAATTCAATTCTCTTGTCGATCTCAGCATTTTTTATGGCAGCCCTAGCCATTCGGATGACGGAAAGTCTAACCTTCCCCTCCTCTTTGGCCTTCATGGCAGCCTTCATATCCTCAACCAAGCGATCTTTCAGGGTCAATTCGAGACACTCCTTACTTGAACTTGCGTTTACGTGCAGCTTCAGACTTTTTCTTTCTCTTCACACTTGGTTTCTCATATGCCTCGTGCTTACGAGCTTCTGCACTAACACCTGCCTTTTGACAAGAACGCTTGAACCGGCGGAGTGCGGCATCAAGGGATTCATTTTTACCAACTTTGACTTCACTCATTGTCTATCCCTCCCTCCACTGGATCATCACAAATATACTCCATTATTATACTGGATGAAGTTGGTCGCGTCAAGCTCACTTTAGTCCGTAGACTGGTTAACTCAACTGATCTAACTCAAAGCATCACTAAAAATTATCCAATTCTAGCGTTCAGGGCCTGACCCCCGAGTAAATGAAAATGCAGGTGCCCCACGACCTGTCCTCCGTCAGTCCCAGTATTGGTGACCACTCTGTAGCCAGATTCTGCCACTCCAAACTCCCCTGCAAGCCGTCGGATGATCCCAAACAGATGGCCGATTAACCGTTCATTTTCGGGGGTAACATCATTGAGACTGCGCAAATGTATTTTAGGAATAATTACCAAGTGCACAGGAGCTAACGGCTGAATATCTTTGAAAGCAATTAACTCATCATCTTCATAAGCGATTTCACTGGGAATCTTACCAAGGGCTATTTGACAAAAGATACAATCCGACATTTGTATTCATTACCTCCCATATCTTATTCACCTAAAACAACTATATTGACTAGTTATTGACTAGTTCACAATCTTTCTTTTCAGAAGTATTTAAGAAAGCTCCCCTTGGGCGTTGACATTCAAATTTCTCGTATTCCCATTGCCCCTATGGAAAGAGATCTTTTGCCTGGTTCACTTACTTATTACTTCCTTTATATTTACTTATAGCTCATAGCAAAGCAATTGGTATAGAAATGCCTGCCTAGGAAAGTTTGACATGGTGTTCTTCCAATACAACAGTTACAAATTCCCCAGAGACCCACAGCTTGCCATCCTCACGAGCAGGAATTTCCACCTGAATATAATGAGGAGTATGCCCAACAGCACATCCTTTTAAATCAACTCTTTCTATCAACACATCAACCGATTTTCCAATAAAACTGCGACTAAACCTCGCCTGACTATCCCGCGCAACCACTAAAAGCTCCTTGACCCTTTGATCCTTTAATTGCTTCAAAACTTGATCCGGATAATCCGCAGCAGGGGTCCCTTTCCGCTTAGAATATGGAAACACATGAATTCCGGAAAAATTACAAGACTTTACAAACTCCATAGTAGAGGCATGGTCTTCATCCGTCTCCCCAGGAAACCCGACAATAATGTCCGTCGTCACAGCAAGATTTGGAATCCGCTGTCGAAGTCTTGCCAATAAGGCACTGTACTCCTTTAAATCATAGGGACGATGCATACGAGCTAACACATTATCGCTTCCACTCTGGAGGGGTATATGTAAATGAGGACAGACTTTATCAGACGAAGCAATGCACTCAATCAACTCAGACGTATATTCCATTGGCTCAATCGAACTCAGCCGCAAGCGGCGGAGACCAGGGATTTTTTCCAACTCCCCTACTAAACGAGCCAAATTCCAATCCTCTTGCAAATCCTCGCCATAGAATCCCGTATGAATACCCGTCAAGACAATTTCCGGATACCCCTCCGCAACCAGCCGCTGAGCCTCAGCAATGGCATTCTCAGGGCGCCGACTGCGCAAAGGCCCTCGGGCATAAGGAATAATACAGTACGTACAAAACTGATTGCACCCTTCCTGAATCTTCAGCATCGCCCTCGTCCGGTGCTCTTCACTAAGTTGCGGAAGCTCTTCAAACTCCTCAGCATCCCAAATCCCGCGCACAGCATTCTGAGGCACCTTTTCTGCCTTAACTTTCTCAATCCATTCCAGGATCTTCGCGCGATCCTGAGTCCCAAGAACCAGATCCACCCCTTCAATCCCTAAAACTTCCCCCGGAGCCGTTTGAGCATAACAACCCATGACCACCACAACACTCTCGGGGTGAGCCTTAATCATCCGGCGAATCACCTGACGGGATTTACTGTCACCAGTATTCGTCACAGTACAAGTATTAACAACAACAACATCCGCTTCCTCTTGAGCACTAACCACTTGATACTGCGCCTCTCGAAAAAGTTGAGCCATGGCTTCGCTTTCAGTTTGATTCACCTTACAGCCTAGTGTGACGAAACAAACTGCTTTTTGTAGTTCGACCATTGTATTTTGACTATCATAGGGCATTAATATTCCACCTTTTTCCGTGGTTCCTGGTTTACTATCTCCAAAGCAGACATCCGCTACTGCCTGTGAGCCAAGGCCCACTTCTCGCTTTAAGATCGAACAACTTCCCATACTTGCAAAGGAAGGCGCACATTGAAATGTGCCTTCTCCCAAACAAGCGTCTCCCCCGTTCCTAGCCCCGGGACGCAGTGTGATACATCAGCGACGTCTTTACGTAAGCAGAATAGCAAACTTCCGTTCAAGCGACCCCACATACGGGGCAGTGTACAAGGATGTACACTGCCGCCAGTGAGCCACGGACGGCTCATCTGGCACGATAGTCTCCAGTGGAGATTATCGCCGTAGGCGGGTTCTTGAAATAATACTATCGCCGAAGGATGAACCCCGCTCCCCAAAGCCAAGAGCTTGAACGGTTAGTTTGCTCTGCGTCGTATGACCGAGCGATGTACACACAAGTCAGCCGATATCCCCAAAATGCCCCAACACCAGCGTAAGCGTTGCCACAGCTGCTGTCTCCGTCCGAAGAATCCTCGGTCCCAACGAAACACTTTGTGCACCCAGGTTTTCTTGCGCCCAAGCTACCTCGGTCTCTTCAAACCCGCCCTCAGGGCCAATGATTATAGCAGTAGGGTGTTCAGCCTTCATCGTTCCAAGCACAGTGGTCAAGCGCTGCGTCTTCTCTTCTTCATAAGGAATAAGCCACTGGGTATTCTCAGGTAAATGTTTTTTAAGATCCTTCCAATCACACACCTCAAATATTTCGGGTTCTTGTACCCTATGAGACTGTTTTGAAGCCTCGGAGGCGATTTTTTGCCAACGAAGGACCCTGTCCTGAGCTTTTTTTCCCTCAATATGTACGATAGAACGTTTAGCTCGCAAAGGAATAAGTCCTGCCATTCCCAACTCAGTTCCTTTCTGAATTACCCATTCCATCTTTTCCCCTTTAGAAAGTCCTGCCACCACAAAAACCGAGGTATGAGCTTCTACATCCGGTTGATCCGTACTGAGAATTCGACAGGTGACACTTTTATCCTCAATAGTATCAATAACACTGGTATATTCCCGCCCAGTATTATCATAACCTACCACCAAATCTCCGGGGGAAAGTCGGAGTACTCGAACGAGATGTTCTCGTTCCGCATCACGCAGCCAAAAAACATCTCTGCCCAGTTCAGTAATTTTAAACCGATTCATTTTAAGCCCACCTCGCTCGAAATAAAATCCAGCCAGAATCTTCGACACGTTCTACAATTTTAAATCCTGCTTCCTTTAGTGCAACTTCAACTTCATCGGCCCGATTGTCAATAATTCCGGACGCTAAAAACTCACCATCCTGATGTAATAAACGCTTTAAATCCGGCAGTAACATTAAAATTACGTCAGCAATAATATTGGCAATAACAACATCTGCCTGTCCGGCAAGCACAGTCCCCAAATCTCCCCGTAATACTCGTACTCGGTCATTCACATTATTCAAAGTAACATTTTCTTGAGCCACTCTGATTGCCACCGAGTCAAGATCCACCGCATCTACCTTCGCCCCGAGTTTTGCCGCTGCAATAGCAAGAATTCCAGAACCTGTTCCTAAGTCGAAAACCATGTGCCCTGGTCTTATAATGTCCTCTAACGTCCTTAAACATAAGGTTGTCGTAGGATGTGTTCCCGTACCAAAGGCCATACCCGGGTCAAGCTCAAGAACGACATCCTCAGGCTTAATATCAACCTGTTCCCAAGTTGGTTTAATCAGAAAATGCTTGCCAATATGTAATGGTTTAAAATAGGCTTTCCAAGCAGTTTCCCAATCCTCTTCCTTTAACGAGAGTCCCTTTCTCAAAATAAGCCAGTGAGGATAACGCTCTATGAGCTCAAAAATTTTTAAATCGAGCTTATTAAGCTTATCCGTCAGCTCATCATCCTCCGGAAAGTAACCCTTTACCACACAGGTTCCCGTGAGCTCCACCTCTTCAAAAGCATGGTAATCCCACTCACCGGATTCCATATAGCTTAATAAAAGTTCAGGATCTTCCACGCTAACACCAGGACAACCCAACTCATAAAAAAGATCGGCAACAGTTTCCTCTCCTTCAGATGAAACTGTCACCGCAACTTCACGCCAATCCATTGTTTATACTCCTTTTTTACCCCATTGCATCGCGAAGGTTTTCTTTGAACTTCTCGAACAGGGACTTTTTACCCATTTGTTGTTGTTCAGAAGTAACTTCCCCGAATTCACGCAAGAGTTTCTTTTGCTTTTCATTAAGCTTAGTTGGAGTTGTCAAAACCACTCGAACGTGCTGATCTCCGCGGCCGGTTCCTCGACGACGCGGGACACCATGCGCTTTAAGCCTAAAGATGGTAGCCGTTTGTGTCCCTTCGGGAACTTTCATCTTAACCACTCCATCTAGAGTTGGCACATCAATCTCCGCACCCAAAGCTGCTTGTACAAAGGTGATCGGAATCTCGCAGTAAATGTCATTTCCATCACGCTCAAAGAACTTGTGTGGTTTTACTTGTAAGATAATATACAGGTCTCCAGGCGGCCCGCCTTTCGCCCCTGCTTCACCATCTCCGCTCAACCTTAAGTTTAAGCCGTCTTCAGACCCTTCAGGAACACTAATCTTAATAGTTTTAACCTTGCGGACCTTCCCTTGTCCATGACAGGTAGAGCAGGGACTGCTGACAGTACGACCTTCCCCATTACAGGTTGAGCAGGTTCTTGCCGTTTGAATTTGACCAAAGGGTGTTCGTTGAGTGACCTTGACTTGCCCACTTCCATGACATTGAGAACAAGTGGTAGGATGCGTTCCAGGTGCAGCCCCTGAACCCTGACAATCCATACAGGTTTCATCCCGGGGAATCTGGATTTCTTTTTCTACGCCAAACACCGCTTCTTCAAAGCTCAAGGTCATTGCATAGCGCAAATCGGAACCCCGCTGCGGACCGCCCCGCCGTTGTCCGCCGCCGCCTCCGCCGAAAAACATATCAAAAATGTCACCGAAGCCCCCAGCGTCTCCAAATCCACCCTGACTAGGATCTGCATGACCAAATTGATCATAACGCGCTCTCTTCTCCGGATCACTTAAAACATCGTACGCATCAGTAACTTCCTTAAACTTCTCTTCCGCTTCCTTATTACCCGGATTAACATCAGGATGATATTGGCGGGCTAATTTTCTATAAGCCTTTTTAATCTCCTGTTCACCGGCATTCCGCTCGACCCCGAGCACTTCATAATTATCGCGTTTCATTATTTTCCTCCACACTCCTGCTTAACCCATACTTAGACAGTAAAGTTCTATAGTATTATATGATCCTTCGGCCTGAAGCACAAGGAAATATCCAATTTAATGGGAATCTATTTTAACTTTTCTACAAACAAATGCGGGCACAAAGGCCTTCCAAGCCTTTGCACCCCCAAAAATATCCTAAATAAAATATCACCCAGTCACGCTTACGAAGCGAAAACACCCAATTAGCCATCATATTGGCTTCAATCAATTAAGTTGAGAGCGTAGCAATTCAACTTCACCCTAGAATGTTCTAATCTCGTCGGGCCTGCCCCCGTCGACCCCAGCCAGGCTGGAGTGAACTTGCGGAGTGAACCATTAGGCAGAGTCGCGATCAATCGCGCTTACATTACGAGGCGCCAGCGTGGCACCGGTTCACATCAGGTATTACCCTGAGGTTTGCCTAAGCTCGCCTCGTAATCAAGCGTGATAGCGACGGCGCCTTGGTGAGCGGAGCAATTTCGCTCCAGCCCTCCCCCTCGTCGATCCTTACCCCGTCGACCCCAGACAGGACGGAGTGAACTTGCGGAGCGAATCCATCCAGCAGAGTCGCGATCAATTGAGCTTACATTACGAGGCGCCAGCGTGGCACCGGACTTGTCCATGGATGGACTGATGTCGCGGTGCCAAGGATGGCAAGGAGCGACGCACATGCAGTAAGCCCAGAGGTTTGCCTTAGCTCGCCTCGTAATCAAGCGTGATAGCGACGGCGCCTTGGGTGAGCGGAGCAATTTCACTCCGTCCCCCCCGGACGACCCCAAACCCCTTTATTGATCCTTCTTCACTTCAGTGAACTCAGCATCCACAACATCATCATCTTTCTTAGAAGGCTCAGCTTCAGGTTGTGCCCCAGCATTTGGGTCTTGAGCCGCTTGTTGTTGATACATCTTTTCAATATAAGGATGAAGAACTTTATTCAAAGCTTCAGTTTTAGCATTAATCTCTTCAACGCTTTCACCGGCACCCGCTGTTTTCAGCTCTTCCAGCGCCTTCTTGATGCTTTCAACTTCGGCAGCATCACCCTTACCTTCAAATTCCTTCAGAGTTTTCTCTGTTTGGTAGCCCAGTGAATCCGCTTGGTTCTTAGCATCGATTAACTCTCTGTGTTTCTTATCTTCTTCTGCGTGAGCTTCAGCATCTTGCTTCATTTTCTCGATATCTTCTTTGGAAAGACCGGTAGAAGAAGTAATTGTCACTTTTTGTTCATTTCCGGTAGCCACATCTTTAGCCGAAACGTGAACAATACCATTGGCATCGATATCAAATTTGACTTCGATTTGTGGAATACCGCGTGGTGCAGGAGGAATTCCTGTCAATTGGAAACGTCCCAGAGTCTTATTGTAGCTTGCCATTTCACGTTCTCCTTGGAGCACATGAATGTCAACAGAGGTTTGATTGTCAGCAGCGGTTGAGAATGTCTGAGATTTCGTGGTAGGGATGGTCGAGTTACGATCAATGATCCGGGTAAATACTCCACCAAGGGTTTCAATCCCTAAGGAAAGCGGAGTAACATCCAACAAGATCATATCCTTAACTTCCCCACTGAGCACGCCCCCTTGAATAGCCGCACCCATGGCGACCACTTCATCCGGGTTAACACCTTTATGAGGATCTTTACCGCTTAATTTCTTAATAGCTTCTACAACTGCAGGGATACGAGTAGATCCACCCACTAAAATAATTTGATCAATTTGGTTCCAAGACAGTTTAGCATCTTCAATCGCTTGGCGTGTAGGTCCAATGGTGGATTCTACAAGTTCCGAAGTGATTTCTTCAAATTTAGCTCGAGAAATATTCATATCCAAATGTTGAGGTCCTTCTTCCGTCATTGTGATAAACGGAAGGTTCACGTTGGAATTTGTAACACCTGAAAGCTCAATCTTAGCTTTTTCTGCCGCTTCTTTTAAGCGTTGAAGAGCAACTCGGTCTTTAGAGAGATCTGCGCCATGACTTTTCTTGTATTCCGCTACCATATAATCAATTAAGCGTTGGTCAAAATCGTCTCCACCCAGGTTATTATTCCCACTTGTAGCTTTCACTTCAACCATACCTTGGCTTAATTCGAGAATTGATACATCAAAGGTACCGCCTCCCAAGTCATACACCAAAACCGTTGAATCATCCTTTTTGTCAAGACCATAGGCAAGGGCCGCAGCCGTAGGCTCGTTGATAATCCGAAGGACTTCAAGTCCCGCAATGGAACCGGCATCTTTAGTAGCTTGGCGTTGGGCATCTGTAAAATAAGCAGGTACTGTAATGACCGCTTGAGTAACCGGTTGCCCGATATAAGCTTCAGCATCTGTTTTGAGTTTTTGGAGAACCATTGCAGAAATTTCTTGAGGGCTATATGTTTTATCATCAATTTTCACTTTGTAATCTGTGCCCATGTGACGTTTAATGGAACTGACAGTTTTATCAGGATTAGATACGGATTGGCGTTTAGCCACCTGTCCGACTAGTCGCTCACCAGATTTAGAAAAACCAACGACGGATGGAGTTGTACGGTTTCCTTCCGCATTAGGAATGACAACAGCTTCTCCACCTTCCATAACTGCCACGCAAGAGTTAGTTGTACCTAAGTCAATACCTATAATTTTACCCATTATAATCTTCCTCCTTTAACTAGTTCGAAACTTTTACCATGCTGGGACGTAAAACTTTTTCTTTAAGGTAATACCCTTTTTGCAGTTCTTCTACGACAGTATTTTCAGGATGTTCATCAGACTCAACTCGGAGCACTGCATCATGAAGATTCGGGTCAAAAGGTTGCCCCGTAGCCTCGATCACCTTGAGTCCTTCCTTATTGAGGGCAGTTTGCAATTGACGGAAAATCATTTCCACCCCTTGAGAAAAAGCATTAAAATCGGGGTTTAATTGAGCTGAACTCGCTGCCCGTTCAAAATTGTCCAGAACAGGGAGCAACTCAACTACAAGACGTTCAGACGCATATTTAATGATATCTGTTTTTTCCTTCTGCGTCCGTTTCCGATAATTATCGAATTCGGCCTGTAATCTTAACAAATGATCGTAATGCTCATCTACTTTAGCTTTGGCTTGGGCAAGCTCCGCCTCTAGCGTCATAATTTTTTCTAAAGGACTCATATCATCGCTACCCAGACTATCTTCTCCCGGAGGATTCTCAAGGTCACGCTCTTGCGCATCCCCCACTTGGTCCTCATCCGTACTAAGCTTTCGGCCTCTGAGAGTTTCTTCTCTCATTCGCGCCATGCATAATCACCTCTCGCAACTTAATCATCATAAGTTTTTTTATTTATATAGAATGAACCAAAAGGCTCAGTCACCGCATATCAAACAATAACCCATTCCCCGTCGTTCCCAGTTCCCGCCCAGCCTTCGTGACCCACGTCACCGCCTGCGCTTCGTTAAAACTTCCGTCAAACTTCGTGTCATAAAATCAACAATAGCAATGACTTTGGCGTAATCCATACGGGTTGGCCCCAGTACGCCCACCGCCCCGATCATTAATCCATTAACTTTATAAGTTGCAGAGATTATGCTACAATCACGAAATTCCTTCAATGTATTTTCTCCACCAATAGTCACATTTAGTCCTTCCTGGCGGGGGGTTAATACTTTTTTCAAGGACTCGTTCTCTTCAAAAACTTTGAACAACGTTTTAACTTTGCTCAAATCCTTGAATTCTGGTTGATTGAGCATATTGAGAGTTCCCCCGAGATGGATACGCTCCTCTTCCTCGTTATCATCCAATATAGCTCTTAGCATATCTAAAGCGTTATCTATAAGGAGTCTTTGCCTCGACAACTCACTATAAATTTCATGAAGCATACTGCGTTTAACCTGACCTATGGAATACCCGCGCATTTTCTGGTTAAAGACTCCAGCCACTTGCTGCAGTTCTTCCGCCGTCAGATTCTCGCCGACATCAATAATATGATTTTCCACCACGCCATTTTCTTTGACAATCACCATAATAACCTGACCCGGTTGATACGGCAGAAAATGCATTTTTCCGAAAGTACTCTTCCCTTTATGTGGTCCTAGAACAAGACTCGTTAAGTTTGTCAGCTCAGATAATAATTTGCTGGTATGAGCTATGACTTCCTGGAGTTCATTGATTCTTTTCGTACTCTCACGCTCGATTATCTCCATATCCTCAGGATTAAGTACTTGAGGATCCATCAGACAATCCACAAAGTATCGATACCCTGCATCCGAAGGAATTCGCCCTGCAGAAGTATACGGTTGTTCAATAAACCCCAAATCTTCTAAGTCAGCCATTTCATTTCGGATAGTAGCTGAGGATACACCCAGATCAAACTTACGGGCAATCGTTCGAGAACCAATCGGTTCGGCGGTAGCAATATAATCCTGAACTATCGCTCGTAATATTTTTCGTTTGCGTTCATCCATTTGCATACATGCTCCCCCGCTTTCTTAACCGATTCCCATCTAAAGTACCTAGATACTCAACAACAATCAAGCTATGTTCTTCGTTGTTAGCACTCTCCGTCGATGAGTGCTAACAGTTGATGTCTTCACATTACCACGTCATTTTCGCTTTGTCAAGAATCATTTTAAAGATATTAGTCTCACATAAAAGGGCTTAAACAAATTCTTGTAAGATAGAGTTTGCTACAAAAGCATATTTGGGATTTAAGCATAAATAGTCACCCTTGACTATGATGAAAACATCCTCATTTTTATAGCGTTCCAAAACGGATCTGTAAATATCCCTAAGATCCGCCCCAAAATCCTTTTCAAATGTCTTAAAATTGACTCCCTCCTCAAGACGCAAGCCTAAAATCATGCGCTCTGCCATACACTCGCGCAAAGATAGCACCTCTTTCCCTAACTCATCCAGAGGGCTCTGCCCCTTGCGCAACAGGTTTTCATAAGCATGTACTTCTTCGATGTTTTTCCAGCGTACCCTGTTCAAACAAGATACCCCTCCCGGTCCAAGGCCTATATAATCTGCCCCGCGCCAGTACCCTAAGTTATGTTGACATTCATAACCGGGACGCGCAAAATTCGAGGTTTCATATTGCCTGTATCCCCCTTGTCTTAATCGCATCACAGCCCATTCATACATCTCTGCCTGCAGGTCCCCATCCGGAAGCAAATCAACCTCAAGCACCGTCCCTCGCACCTCTCGTGACTCACCTTTTTCCCCCCTCGTTTTTCCCGCGTATCGTTCATAAAGCGGTGTTTCCTCTTCCAGCATTAACCCATAGAGGGACAGGTGTTCAGGGGAATAGGAGAGTGCTTCTTCCAGCGAAGCCTGCCATAAATCCATAGTTTGGCCGGGAAGCCCAAACATCAAATCCAGATTCAGATTCTTAAACCCTGCCTCTCTCAATCGTCTGATAGCTTCACGAGCTTGCTTAGCAGTGTGAATTCGCCCCACAGCGCTTAACAATTGGTCATTAAAAGACTGGATCCCCAGGGAAAATCGGTTAATCCCGTGACTCCTTATCAGTTTGGCCTTCTCATCTGTAATAGTCCCCGGATTCCCTTCCATCGTTTGCTCCACTCCCAAGCCCATGGAAAAATACCGTTGAATCATCTTAAGTAAGCGTTCTAGATCGGTCTCCTTCAATACAGTTGGAGTCCCCCCACCAACAAAAAGAGAAGACACCCCTTGAGGGGCATCTTTTTGCATCTTTGCCATCTCTATTTCTAAACCCTCTAAATACACGGAGATAAGATCCTTGGGAGAATCTATCAGGGAATGAGAATAAAAAGCACAGTAATCACATTTTTGGAAACAAAACGGAACGTGAACGTATAAAGACGGCATAGGAATATACACTCTTTCCCTTGTTTTTTATGCTGCCTAGCAGGCATACCTGATCATAGATTCTTCAACTAACAGACCTCTTGGCTTATCGATTCCTCGACCATTAGTCCTCGATCTGCAATACCGCCATAAAAGCATCCTGTGGTATTTCCACACTACCTACTTGCTTCATACGCTTTTTGCCGGCCTTTTGTTTCTCGAGCAGTTTTCGTTTACGGGAGATATCTCCCCCGTAACATTTAGACAAGACATCTTTTCTCATGGCATTAACCGTCTCACGAGCAATAACTTTATTCCCGATCACAGACTGGATGGGAATTTCAAACATCTGTCTGGGGATGATGCCGCGCAGTTTCTCAACAAGCTTTCTTCCCCGATTATAAGACTTTGCTCGGTGAACGATAAATGAAAGCGCATCCACCATTTCCCCATTCAAAAGGACGTCTATCTTGACCAGATCCGTTTCCTTATAACCCGACAGCTCATAGTCTAGAGAAGCATATCCTTTAGTTCGTGACTTTAATTGATCAAAGTAATCGAAAACGATCTCACTTAATGGAAGTTCATAAATCAGTTTCACCCGACTCTTAGACACATAGTCCATAGCAGAATAGGTTCCGCGCTTTTCTTGATTAAGCTCCATGATCGCCCCCACATACTCAGACGGAACCAAAATCGTGGCAATAACAATGGGCTCTTCTATACTGACAATTTGATCCACCGTGGGGAGATTTGAGGGATTATCGATGTTTAAAACTTCCCCTTTTAATGTGGTCACCTTATAAATTACGCTGGGTGCCGTAGTGATCAAATTAAGGTCATATTCCCGCTCCAACCGTTCCTGAATAATCTCCATATGGAGTAAGCCTAGAAATCCGCACCGAAAACCAAAGCCCAAAGCAATTGAGGTTTCCGGCTCAAAAATCAGACTTGCATCGTTGAGATGAAGCTTTTCCAAGGAATCCCGAAGCCGATTATAATCGCTGGCCTCCACAGGATAGAGTCCACAAAACACCATGGGAGTGGCCTTCCTGTAACCGGGCAGGGCTTTATCAGCGGGGTTATCTGCATCCGTAATCGTATCTCCAACCTGAGTATCCTTGACATTTTTGATACTTGCACAGATAAATCCGACTTGACCGGCTCTAAGTTCTTCGACAATACGCATCGAGGGAGCAAACACTCCTACCTCAGTTACTTCAAAGGTTTTTCCACTGGACATCATTTTCATCGTCGTACCCTTAGTAACTCGTCCCTCTACAATCCTGACATAGGAAATAGCACCTTTATAAGCGTCAAATTTCGAGTCGAAGATCAAGGCCTTCAGAGGTGCCTCATCATCTCCTTTGGGGGGTGGAACCATAGCCACGATCCTCTCCAGGATCTCTTCAATTCCAACTCCTGTCTTTGCCGAAGCCAGAATAGCCTCACTGGCATCTAAACCAATGACATCTTCAATTTCCTGTTTAACCCGCTCAGGCTCAGCACTGGGAAGGTCGATCTTATTAATAACCGAAATCAGTTCCAGATTATTATCTAAAGCTAAATAAACATTAGCCAAGGTCTGGGCCTCAATTCCTTGAACCGCATCGACAACCAACAGGGCCCCTTCACAGGCTGCCAAACTGCGAGATACCTCATAGGTAAAATCGACGTGACCCGGCGTATCAATCAGATTAAGCTCATAAATTTTTCCATCATGAGCCTGATAATTTAACCGCACGGCCTGCAATTTAATCGTAATCCCACGTTCACGTTCTAAATCCATGGAATCAAGAACTTGCGCTTCCATTTCTCGTTTACTCAAGGCCCCGGTATATTCTATCAGCCGGTCAGCTAAAGTAGATTTGCCATGATCAATATGTGCAATAATAGAAAAATTTCGGATACGTTGTGAAGCCTGTGCCAAGGTCCTGCCCTCATTTCTATAAACAAGTTTAAATATGCAAATTTAGATATTCTAAATACTTAGTATAACAGCTTAGGGGGGAATTTCGCAAGAATTCCTAGCTTAAGTCATTGACAATAATCAAAAATCACCTAAAGTATACCTTTCCTCTTCTCAAACCACTTCTGAATGAATAATTGTTCAAAAAAGGTATCCTGTTCTCTAGCACCTTTTCTAAATCGGAATCTTTGTCTTCATTGATAACGTTTTTATCAGCAGGAGGGACACTTTCGATTACAAAGGTATTCTCTTCGTTAAGCACGTTTTTCAATTGACGTTCTAAAGAATCCTGTTGGACCAATGTGCTTATTGTGTTATCATTTTATAATTCAGTTATAATCAAACGTAAGAACTACTATTCGAATAACTCCCCTTAGTATTGATGGCCCCTAGTGACTTGCGGTGTTTGGATTTAAAATTCTCGAATGTTGCATATATGACCGGAATTATTATCATGGTCAGAAAAGTCGCTGCCAACATACCCCCTACAACAGCTATCGCTAACGGTGAAAATCTTTCCGAACCTAGGGCAAGCTGCAATGCTAACGGTAACATACCGACAACGTCTGAAAGCGCTGTCATCATAATAGGCCTGAATCTTGACCTTACCGCAGTTAACACTGAATCTTCGATAGACAGCCCCTGATTCTGATTAATAATAGCCTGATCCACAACAAGGATTGAGTTATTAACAACCGTACCAGCAAGTAAGATTACTCCTAAAAGTACTGGCATAGAAATGTATTTATCCGCTATCCATAGTGCCGGAGCAATTCCGATGATCACCAATGGAATTGTAGCCATAATGGTAATTGGATGTAAAAAGGATTTAAATTGCGGAACTAACACAAGATAGACAAAGATTACAGCGAGCGCCAACAAGAAAAGCATATCTTTCATAGAATCGCCCATATCTTCATTTTCTCCGGTGAGCCCAACCGAATAACCACTGGGCAATGGGTAGGTATCTAATATTTTCTGTATGTCCTTAGTGATGTGGCTGAATGCTCTGGTATCGGTATACCCCAAAATATCAATTGTGTATTCCAAATCCTCTTTGGTAATGATATTCGCTCTCTTACCTTCATCAACAGAAGCAATCTCTCTTAACGGAATTTTTTCTCCTCGAGGGGTGCTAATCGATACCTCCAACAGACTGTCAATAGATTGTTTGTATTCATCCATATACTCAACAGAAATATTAACGTTATCCGCTTCCTCTAGGTCCATGGTGGTACCCTTTATGCCTTCTATTGAATTGTATATTTGCTGCGCAACTAGGGCATTCGTTAATCCCAATTCCTGTACCCTTGCCTTATTCATTCTGATATTAAGCTGGAGATTATCCATGTTATAGCTTTTGTAGATATTGGTAGTTCCCTCAACCGTCTTTATCTTTTCTTCCAAATCAATGGCCAGATTATAAAGAAGCTGTGGGTCCGGTCCGCTGATCCTTATATCCAATGGCGCTGACGAACTACTGCTTGCAGTTCCACCTTTTTCTTTGACAACAAATCTCTGAATGTCTGGAATTTGGTCTATCTGAGCCCTCAGTTTCTCCTGGAATTCCCAGATTGTTTCTTTTCTTTCTGTTCTTGGAGTTAGATTTATAGTGATAACCGCCTGGTTTATACCCATAATTCCAAAATCGCTGAGTTGATTGCTATCTTTTTCGTACCCAATCTGAGTATCATAGCCTATGACACTTTTTTCTTCACTTAGAATCTTTTCAATAATCCCGACCGCTTCTGCCGTATCACTCAAAGCGGTCCCCTGTTTCATTTCAAGGGAAACATAACTGGTGCCGCTGTCAAACTTGGGTAACATTTCCACCCCATTGGTAACTAAAAATCTTGCACTTAACACCAATAGCACTATAATCACCACAAACATTTTAGACTTGTGCTTAAGTGAGATTTTTAATAAAGCCGAATAAAAATTCAACACCTTGTTCATTAGGTTGTTAAAGGGTACCGTTACAATTTTGATAAATTTCTCTGCTTTTCTAAACTTAAATTTATCGAACATAACTGTAAATAAGGGGATAATTACAAGGGCAACTACTACAGAAGTAGAAATAGCGAATATAACTGTCAGAGCTAATGGTCTAAACATTTCTCCTACAAAACCCTGAATAAATAAAAGAGGTATTAATACGACTAAGGTTGTGAGAACACCTGCTATAACCGGCATACTTATTTCCTCTGTACCATCTATCGCAGCTGTTGACATATCCTTCCCCAAATCATGATGATGCGTCATAATATTTTCAACTACAACAATGGCACCATCTACGACAAAGCCGATACTTAGTATCAAAGCTGAAAGGGTCACCATATCAAGCTTCATATCAAATAGTTTCATTAATCCAATGGTAATCATAAAAACTAGCGGCATGGATACCGAAATAACAAACGACTGACTAACATTGGATATAAACAGCATTATAAGGATCACAGTAAAAAGCAAGGCCATAAATACACTAGAGGTCATATTATCGACCATCTGGTTCGTAAATGTAGAATCATCCTGAGCAATTTCAAAATCAATAAATGGATAATTTACTTTTAAAGTCTCAAGTTCTTTTTTAATATTTTGCACTACTTCTACCGTATTGGCATCCGACTTTTTAGTGATCATAATGGCTATGGAATCCTTGCCATCAAATCTATAAGCACTTTCCAGCTCTTCAATAGACACCTTAACCTCAGCGATAGCTTCAAGATAAACAAAGTTTCCACCGGCTAAGGGTATACGAAGTTTTCTGATATCCTCGATATCCTGGAAACTCTCGTCTACTCTTATCAGTATTTCTTTGTTATTATCAATTAGTTTTCCGCCGGGTGCTTTAATATTATTTTGAGACAAGGCTTTAGCAGCCTGATCCATCGTCAGTCCATAGGCAGCTAGCTTGTTTTTATCCAGCTTCACCTGAACTTCAGTAATGTTCCCACCAAATTGGTTTATTGAAGCAACTCCTTCTACTAATTGAAGATCGAATCCTATTTTGTCCTCTGCCAGCTGTCTAAGGTCTTTCAAGTCTGCTGAATCACTACTTAAACTGACCGTCACAACGGGTTTATCAGAGGAACTAAACTTTAACACCCTCGGCTCCTGCATCGTAGCAGGCACGGTTCCTCTGATTCTATTCACTGAATTTTGAACATCAATGGCTGCCTGGTCTACATCCATACCGTAATTAAATTCTAACCGAATAGATGCCACGTTATCTTGGCTGGTAGATTTAAGCTTTGTTAACCCATCTAAGGATCCAAATTCATCCTCCATGGGTTTTACTATATCTTTGGCCACGTCCTCTGCTGAAGCCCCCGGGTATTGGACAATAACCGTTGTCATTGGTGCATTAGTGTCAGGAGACATCTGGGTTTTTATGGTAGATTTCGCATAAAGACCAAACAGCACAATAGCTATAGCCAAGGATAAAACAAAGTATTTATATTTTAAGGAAAATTGGCCAATATTCATTGTTCGTCTTCTCCTTCTGCGACATATACTTTGGCACCGTCATATAATCTGGTCAAATTATTACCAGCTATTGCTGCTCCGGCATTTAATCCTTCTACAACCTGTACACTATCACCCACAACTAAGCCTGTTTTTATCTCCTGCTCATGAGCCACGCCATCTTCAATGACATAAACAAATTCCTTATCTTTCAAATTTTTTATCGTCGTCCTTGGGATTACTATTACCTCCTTTAGCTCATCCGTTATAAATTTAACCTCGGCACTAGTTCCTGCAGGGATATCCTTTCCGCCTAACTCGCTTATAGCTATTTCTACTTCACCTATTCTTGTATTGGAGTTCACACTAGTCGGGATTTTAGTTACCTTCGCCTCGATCCCGTCGATGACCCCTGTTATATTTAAAACCGCCTTACTCCCAACGCTTATCTTTTCTAAGTCTTGTTCCGAAACATTGACCTTGGCCATCAAACTCTCCATCTCATCAATAATAGCAAAGGGCTTTCCTCCGGCAGCTAAGTCACCCGTTTGATAATAGATCGTTCTTACTTTGCCAGCGATCGGTGCAACAATACTCGCATCAGCAATACTTATATTTAATTCGTTTACTTTAGCTTCTAACTCTTTCAACTGCGCTTCGATTGAATCTCTTTGACTTTTTAATTGATTATAAGCACTTTCCGAAGAAGCCTTTGCTTCTTCTAATTGCATTTTAACCATGTCTGCCTCATGCTTAACTTTATCGTAAGTGCTTTTAGCTACAGCCTCATTGTCTAATAATATTTTGTATTTCTCTGCTTCCTTGCTTAGATAGGTATGACTTAACTCCAAGGTTTCAATCTTTTTAACCGTAGGGCTGGTTGTATAATAAGTATCAACGTCTTTATTCAGGTAAGCATAACTCACCTGCAACGTTTCAATTTTTTTCATTGTGCTATCGAGTACAGCAACTAAATTGCTATCATCTAATCTAGCGATAATATCCCCTTTTTTTACAAGATCCCCTTCCTGAACATTTCTTTGCATCACTTCTGAGGTTAGTTTAGAGGATACTGTGACAGAATTTTCAGGCTCAATAGTACCAATATAGTTTATTCCTTTTGTCAAACTACCAGTTTCTGTGGTTTCGACTTTAATCGGTATGCCAAGCTCCTTAGAAACCGGCACTGCGTCTTCTTTGAAAACAGCTAAGCCCCCTGCAATTAGCAGCACTATCATAATTATGAAAATTAGCATATTCCTTTTCATTTCAATCACTCCTCGTATAACACTCATCATTCGGCATCAAGAATATTATTTTAAGCATGGTTAAGAAGTTGCCTAATTTGCGATTCAATTATCTTGGCTGTTAAATCGATCGATCCCTCATCATAGCGTGGCGTAAAAACAATCGTTAATATTAGCCCCATCATCAGATTGACAATAACTTGAGAAGTTTCTTGATCAAGGCCTGTTCCAAGTAAAAAGTCTCGTAATTGACTTGAAGTATTGGCCACTGGGTTAAATTTGCCGGCCAAATCAGGTTGGTGTTGAGATTCTATAATGACTAAACGTACAAGTTCCCGTTCCTTTTTAGCGAAACAGGTTTTTTTGTGTAATATTTTAAATATATCCGATTTCACAAATGGTTCACTATTTGAGGGAGTCATTGTAACCCCTTCAAAATCCACAAGTGGTTTGATGACTGCCTCAAATAGTTCTCGTTTCGTAGGAAAATACCTAAATAAGGTTATCTCTGCAATCTCTGACTCACGAGCGATTTGTGCTGTTGAAGTTGCTGAATAGCCTTGGTCTATAAACAACCCTTTGGCGATTTTAATTACATGGAGGATTCGCTCCTCCTTTCCCAATCGTTTATCCATAGTTATTTTTTCCATACTATCAAAACTCTCCTCATAAAATAATAATTTGTATAGCTCCCAGTATGCTATGTAAGTACTTACTAACATATATGATAAAGGCGTCTCTTGTCAATCCTTTAGCATAACATTTTCTTTAGCCTTTATAGACATCAAATTTGAGCCGATAATCAACGCTTTTCAGAGGCGCTTGATTTCTAAGATCTCCTCAATTCAATGCCCTGACTCTACGGCCGAACCAAACCTCCATTCGCCCTTCCGAAAAGTTTGTGGATGCACTAAGCAACCCCAGAGGCTCTTTCTTCAATATAATTTAAGACTCCATTTTATCTTTCAAGCAAATCCATTGATCTGACCCCCTCCCTCCGATAGAATAGAGCTATCCGACATTTCATGCACACTCATGTATGGTTAGTTTTTCGCCTATGAATTTTAAGAGAGCCTCCATCGAAGGCTCTCTTATCCATTCCATCCTTAACCAATAACCTCTTTAGCTCGAGCTAAAATTAGCTGATTCGATTTATCCGCCTCGTCTTGCAACACTAGGATCTTATCTCGGACTTTTTGAAGAAATGTCTCATCCTTGATTGAACTCAGATTAATCTTAACGTTGAAAATCGCACCTTGAAAACCTGCATAAGCTGTGACTCCAGAAACTGCAGCATCGCAGGCAGTGTTTGGATTACCGATTGTTAAGACCTTTAGCGAAAGTTTTAAGACTTCTACGCAGGACTCCGCTACTTTAAGGGGCAGCAGTGTTGCCTGTTTTGTTGCCTCTTGTATTTTTTCTGACCTTAGACTTTTCTCGGCATCTGTTTCCTTAGGTAATTTATAGGCCTTCATGACCTCATCAAAGGCATTCGTATCCCCATCAACATAGTCCATTAAATCATTCTTTAAGGCCAGCCCTTTTTGCTTAATTTGAGTTATCTCATCTTGAACACTACTAAACTTAGGCTTACCTTCTGTAAAATTACAAACCATGATGCTCAATGCTGCCCCTAATGATCCAGCAAGAGCGGCCGTACTCCCGCCGCCAGGTGCTGCTGAATTACTCGCTAACTCTTCAACAAATCCACACACTGTCTTGTTGACTAACATTAATTCTACCCCCTAATCAATGTTCGTTGTTCGATATTCGATAATTTTACTTCAGATCATCTGAAGTTTAGAAACCAATCTAATTTACTATGATATTAATCTAATTGTAAGACTCCCCCACCAAAGTCTTAATGTTCAACTTTAGTTGCATGAGTTAACTGTAAAACACTTTTAACATCTGGAACCTTAAAAACTTTGAGCTGTAAACCAATCTTCGATCTTTAAACTTCGAACTTCGAAATTCTAACCTCGAGTTAGTCTTCCGTTAGATTCTCTTCAAAAACCTGTTTGCGGTCAAAGTTTTCTAAACGCAAATAAAACTCAGCGACATCCAGGAGCGCCTGCAAAGGAGTGACTCCCACTAATTCACTGCCAATGATACTCACGCCATACCGAGCTGCTTCAGATTTCACAGTCTCAAAAACCCGAAACAATGGGGTGCCTGTGTAATTAACCATATTAATAGACACCTGGGCGACATCTCGATCCTCCAGCATTACTCCCATTGCTCGAACATACTTGAATCCTCCTTTGACCTCGCGGATGGAATCGGCAATTTTTTTAGCAATACTGAGATCATTCGTGCCAAGATTAATATTGTAGGCCACCAAGAATTGCCGTGCACCAACTACTGTAGCACCGGCAGTTGGATGCAGTTTAGGTTGACCGTAATCAGGATGGCGTTCAGGTTTACTTATTTCCTCTTTAAGCCCTTCATACTCCCCTTTTCTAACATCAGGAAGCCTTCTTCTGCTCGGCACTTTAGCTGCTTCCTCATACAAATAAACAGGAATACCCAACTTATCGGCAATCTCAGAACCAAGATCGTTGGCCAACTGAACACATTCTTCCATGCTAACCTCTTTAACGGGAATAAACGGGATGACATCAGTCGCACCTACCCGCGGATGCCCACCTTGCTGTTGCTCCATGTCAATTAATTCGCACGCTTTGGCACAGGCGTTAAAGGCGGCAAGCTTAACGCTCTGGGGTTCCCCCACAAAGGTTACGACCGTACGATTATGGCTTGCGTCAGGCTTAACATCAAGAAGTTTTACCCCCTTGACCTTTTTAACCTCCCCTGCGATAGCCTCAATAACTTCTGGACGACGCCCCTCACTAAAATTTGGTACACATTCAACGAGTTTTCCCATTGCATTTTGACCCCTCTCTATAATTATAGGTTTTTTTACTCCAACCTAAGTTCCAGCCTTAGTCCTTATATCTGCAAATATAACCAAAGCTAATTCCCCTTTGATGTCTTATGTATCTATATAAATACTGCCCTTTTTCTGACCTTAGAGAAAAGACAGTCCATTTCTTCATATTTATATAGAAAGCTTAAGCAGAGCAACCCCAGCTAAGACAAGTATAACTCCAATGATTTTTCGTTTCAAATTCCATCTCTCTTTGAGAATTACAATGCCAACGAGTATTGTTAGAACCGTAGATGTTTGGGCAAGGGGTCCAACCACTGAAAGGTCTCCGCCATATTTATAGGCTGCATAAAGTGCTAACGTAGAAATCATTTGGAAGACAGCGCTTAAGAGAATAATCAAAGTGTTTTTTTGTGGTTTTAAAAAATATCTTATATTTCCGAACGTCTTAGGAATAAAAATCACCGTAAAGATTGCTGGAATTATGTAGACAGCTACTTGATATAAGACCACCGAGAAAGAGTTTAGAGCAATCTTATCCAATGCATAAGCAGCACTAATTAAAAGAGAGTAGATCAGGGTGTAGAGGTGAGGTCTCCCAAAGCTCTTAAAGCCCCTTTATTCCAATATATTATAATTAAGCCCCCAAAAATAAGGCCGATGCCCAGGAAATTACTTAAATTGACCGTTTCTCCAAAGAGAAAGATTCCCAAATACCAAAAACCAGATTGATCGTGTTGTCGCAATGGTTTCAACCTGGCTGACCTCAGTACTCTTTAAGGCATTATAATATAAAACCATACAAACCGTATAAAAAACACTTGAAAGTATAACCACCAACCACAGCTCTAGACTATTCGTGATACTAGGCTTCTCCACCCAAAGGAGTGGAATGCTGAGAACCCCACAACAAATAGGAAAAATGCACTAAAGGCCGCAGGATCAGCATCTTGATCCTTAACGCCTGTTTTTGGATAATCTTAGAGGCTGAATTTGCGAAAATATAGATTAAAACTAATTGAAACCAATCTAAAGACATTATGTATCCTCTTTCGGTAAAGTAATCCAATCCGTCCAATTCTACGCCAAATGACAAAAACCTTCTTTTCAAGCAATGTGCTTAAAAGAAGGTTTTTGTCGTTTCTTTTGACCTGTCATGAGCTTAACACGATTCCTAAGATTTCTTCTTCCTCCAAGGGCCTGTTCAACTGATGAACTTTATCGAGGGTTTTCCCTAACAGTTCATTAACCGTGTCATGATCATAGTTCATTCCTCTTGATTTGAGCAGCCGAACAACGTTCTTAAACTTGGTGTCCTTGCCAAAGGCAGCAGAGTGCTTTCTGCCTACACTCTCCGGCGGAAAAGTCTGGTAGTTAGCATAGTCCTTCTGTATCCCGTCAATGTGAATGGAAGACGTATGGGTAAAAACGTCAGCTCCAATAATCGGTTTTGCGCGAGGTATCTTACGGTCAGTTGCTGAACTTACAATCGAGGCAATTGAATTTAAGTGTTTAAAATCAAGTCCCACCTCTCGCTTGAGACAGTATTTCAGAGCAACCGCAACTTCTTCGAGGGCAGCATTACCAGTTCTCTCGCCTAAACCTCCAACCGTGACACTTACCGCTTTAAAGCCTGCCTGAACCGCTGCCAGAGAATTAGCCGTCGCCATTCCTAAGTCGTTATGAGCGTGAAATTCTAAAGGAATCCTCGATCTCCTCGTCAAATCCTGCAGAGTAAAAAAAACGTTCAAGGGGTCCATAATCCCCAGGGTATCAGCAAACCTTATTCTATCAACCCCTAATTTTTTGGCCTCTGTAATAATCTCTTTCAGAAAATTTATATCTGCTCGACTGGCATCTTCCATTCCGAGAACGATATAGCCAACTTCTTGCTTGGCATTACGCACACATTGACCCATCTGATCAAGCAGCCAAGCCCGATCCTTATTTAACTTATGCTTAATTTGTTGTTCCGAAGTGGGAATAGAAATGGCGACTCCCTCAACCCCTGTTCGATAACTTGCCAAAAGATCCGATAAAACGACTCGATTCCAAGTGATTAACCGAACTGGCAGATTTAGAGCGGCTAGTTGTGAAATTTTCTTAGCTTCGGCAGCACCCATAGCAGGTACTCCTACTTCCAGCTCATCGATCCCTGCGTCCACCAAAGCCCGTGCAATCATTTCTTTCTCTGGCCAACCGAACGCGACTCCGGGAGCTTGCTCACCATCTCTCAGGGTTGTATCACATAATAAAACCCGTTGCTCCATCTTGAATTTAACCCCTTTCTAATCATCAGACCAAACCAATTGCGTCAGCACGGCATTGTTGACAGTGCATCATTTGAGGAAGAATTGAGCCTAGGATGCTTCGGTAATTTTTAATTAGCTCTTTGGGGGGAGCCATATTATGAGCGAGCTTTCCTTGAGGGATTAGAGGCAGCAAATTGTGAATATGCGCTCCTCGTTTTTTAACTTCTAAAGCTAAACTATATAAAAGATGCTCATTGACCCCAGGAATAACCACAGTATTGACCTTCAGCGTCATTCCGGCCTTGGACGCTTGCTCAAGTCCTAATAATTGATTATTGATCAGTACCCTTGCAGCATCAGGACCAATCATTTTCTTTCCTTCCCAGTGTACATGACTATATATTTTAGCACCCACTTGCTCGTCTAGGGTATTGATGGTTACCGTAACATGAGAAACTCCAATCTCCAGCATTTCAGCAAGTTTTTCCGGTAAAAGAAGTCCATTGGTACTCAGGCAAAGCGTCATATCCGGAAAGTTTTCTTTCACCTTTCTCATAGATTCAAACGTTTCTTGATTGGCTAAGGGTTCTCCAGGACCCGCAATTCCTACAACTGTTAGTTGAGATCCTATTGCAGAGGATTTTGCCTTAAGGACTGTTTCGATCGCCTCATCTGAGTTAATTACCTTACTTGTTACTCCCGGACGTGATTCGTTGGCACAATCAAATTTGCGCACACAATAATTACAAGATATATTACACTCCGGAGCTACCGCTAAGTGTATCCGTCCGGTTTTTCCATGCCCGGAGGTTGAGAAACAAGGATGTCCTTGATTTAAATTTGGTCCAGTCATATTAGCATGATTACATTCTCTATGCATATTAATCTCTCCCATCGTTCATCTTATTTGTTAATTCACTTTTTAAGAGTCCTACTGCAATACGTAGATTCATCGCCTCAAACACGACACCTTGCCTACACGGCATCTAGCCAACCATAGTGCTGCTCTAACCTCAACCATCCTTGTTGTGTCATGGTGGTGTTCTAATCTCAACCGTCCTTGGTTGAGTCACGACGATGCTCTAATCTTAACCATCTTGGTTTGGATGATGACCGTAGGGAGTTTTATACTCGGAATACTAATTCCGCAATAGCGGCCTCACAGTGAATACATCCCCTTTCCAAGCCTAGCAGCGCACACATACACTCAGTTGAACTCGCGCCTCGAACTTCGCTTTTCGCAAAATCAAGCTGATTTTGCCTTAAACGTATACGCGCGTCGAACGCAGATCTTACCACAAGATTGACAACCAATACATTGATCCTTATTAACAATCTTGGCAACGTGACGTTCTGTCCCCTCATCATCTTCGAAACTTTCCAGACCTAAGCATTCCTGGACACATAATTTCACACATCGTCCGCATCCCAGGCACAAAGCCTTATCGATTTCTTCTACAAATTTTGGAGTCCAGGGTAATCCCCCAAAAGTTTTATATATTAAAATGTCACTCAATTTTGTCCATCCTCCTTCTCGATGAGTCCTTAGTTACTTCGATTTCTCCGTTCTTTCTCAAACTTAAGCACTTTAATCCTAGAAAAACTTAATACTTGAAACGGCCTCAGCCTTAGCACTTTTTCCAAGTTTCTTTTTTAACCAGGGCGGCAGCTTTTTGGATTGCAACAATTTATTCAGCCTGTTAAGTTCATCATCAATATTCGTTCCTTCCGGTACTTTCAAAGGATGAATACCGCTTTGCACTAACCGGGCTGCTGCGGGGCCGCCGATCTGGGTGCAGTACACAATGGCACACTTTTTAAGCATCTTAATTCGCACATCAACTTTATCTTCGGATTCCTCCATATCTTCAGCGGCAAGGGATGTATGGATAATCTCTTGCGGTTCCTCCGTGAATTTATACATCTCAAATGAAGGAGATGAAGCAAAATGCGAGTCAATGGTTTTTCCGTCGCTACTAGCAAAGGCTACCAGCATACTAATACCTCCTTTTAATCTCTAAAGATCTCTTTTTCCCCCAATCATTAGCATCAGCCAGTGATATTAAGGCCCTTTGGTAATAAGCCATTATCAAATCTACCCCTATGGAAGCAAGGGAATTTGAAGGGTCGGCTCTTAACTCAGTGAATTTAACATATCAAACAAAAACTGCTGAGTACCTTCATACCCAATCCAACGTTTTTGTGGATAACCGGCACGATCAAAAACTGGTAACCCCGCTCGGAGATGAGGAACTTTAAGCATTCCTGCAGCTTGCCGTCCGTTGGAATTGGCAATGATCAAATCACAATCTGCGGCCCTTTCCTCCAGAATCTCCAGGTCACCTACTTCTACAGGAAAAGGTAAAGATAAGGTATTACCGCTTCCTTGGGACGCCGACAAGGCTACAGAAATTTCCGAACCAACCTCGACCAAGCATGAGCCCAGACTATACAAAAGATCCATCTCTAGGGCTATGGCAATCTTTTGACCGCCAAGTTGGTCATGATAATCTGCCAGGGTATCCAATAAACGGCTTCTTTGGCGCAAAAGCCTTTCCGGTATCGTCTTACCCGATATCTTAGCCAAGGTTAAGATGAAGGTATCTGTTGCAGTCAAACCAGTTAATGATGGAATATTAAAATGAGGGATCTGGTAAGTTTTCTTCAGGAATTCTCCGGCCTTTTCCATACTTAGCCCAAAGGAAAAGCAAGCCTTACATTCCGGCAAGCGCTGAAACTCTTCGATCAGCGTTCCACCTTGTACCACCGGTGCAGCCTCCAGTTCAGCATGACCATCCAATGAAATCGAAAGATCAGGAACCGTAATCACCCTATATCCGAAGCTCTTGACAATCTCTTTTAGTTCATCCACATCCCCAGGCGTTAAATGACAGCCAGGCAAGAGCGCAACAGAAGGAGCATCGTTAAAATCCGCAAGTCCCAGGGACTTAGTCTTGTTGGTCTTTCCGGCTAAGGTCATGAGCAGAGCCTCCACCGTTCGCTGATAACCCTCTTGCATAGAACCGATATAGTCTGGTGTACTGGCCAGCACCACTGGCAGATCCTCTAAATCCGGACGTTCTAAACGCAAACTGGCCAGAGCACTTACCATGTCATCTCCATAGGTTTCCGTGAGACCCGAACTCATAACTCCAATAATTTGAGGCTTGTATTTATCCGCCGCCACGGCAATTCCTTTCTTAAGATGATCCCACCCCCCAAAAATGACTGACTCCTCCAATAAAGCGGTTGAATTAAGGGGAATGGGTTCCTTATAATGCCTGGAAAGCTGTAAGCGGATAAATGACGAACATCCTTGAGAGCCATGAAGTAATGCCAGAAGTCCATTGACACCCAGAAAGGCCAGAGTGGCTCCTAAGGCAGGGCTGTTTTTCTGAGGGTTCCCATTATAATGTCTTAGCTTAGTCATCTAGTTCACCCTCTCTTGGCGGGAATTCCCGTTTTAAATGTCCCCAAACAGGACTAAGCACTGTGCGAGCTAAGGTCTCTGCGAAGGTAATCATCCCCTGATAACCTGCATAAGGAAGTTTTCGTCCATGGTTAATATCCAAAAAAGGAGTTCTTGTTTTATGGGCCAGATACTTTGTTTTCCCTCCAGCCACGATCAGGTCCGGTTTCTTCTCAGCAATAATCTTGAGAAAGCCCGCTGAACTTGTGTCTTCGATGATCTGGGCCGAAGGATCCATCAATTCTTTCATACGCTGGAAATCTTCAGGTGTCGAGTTTTGGGTTCCTCCAGCTAAGATATTGATCCCTAATTCAGCCAAGGTCGACACCATCGACCAAGTTTTAACCCCGCCCGTGAATAAGATGGCCTGTTTATTCTCAAGCAACTTTTTATAGCCTGCAATGGTTTTACGTGTTTGGTCTTCTTTCTTTTGAACATAGACTAAAGTTCTCTCTACTAAATCAGGATCACCCAGTGCTTTGGCAATCTTAATCAGCGTTTCAGAGGTGTCATGAATCCCGTAAAATGAGCCTTCCATAAAGGGTATGCCATAGCGAATTTCCATTTTCCGGACTAAGTTGGTCAAGCTTTTAGAGCAGATAAGCACATTAAGACTGGCTCTGTGAGCTGAACGCAAGTCATCAAACTTGGCATCCCCTGTAATAGCTGTTTGAAGGGTAATTCCTAAGTTTTTTAAATCGGGTAAAACCCCCCAAAGATCTCCGGCAATGTTATATTCTCCGATCAGGTTAATGGAAAGGGGTATTTTCTCATCCGAACCGGCAGCGGTTCCTATAACCCGATCATATAAGACCTCCCCCGCAATACGATTTCCAATATTCTTATCTCCCAAAAAGCCGGGACAATTAACGGCAATCACCGGAATAGTCAGTTCAGCTTCCGCTTCCCGGCAAACCTTCTCCACGTCATCCCCTATTAATGAAGAGACACAGGTTGCATAGACAAAGATTGCTTTCGGATTATGTCTCGCCGCGATTTCCAAGATAGACTTTTTAAGCTTAATCTCTCCGCCGTAGATTACATCATTTTCCATGATATCTGTGGTCAGTCCCCGTCGGTACAGTTGGGAACCGGAGGAGCGAGCTCCTCTGTTATCCCAAGAGTTCCCGGCACAGGCAATCGGTCCATGAACAAGGTGGGCTACGTCAGTAATTGGCATGAGCACAACTCGCGCCCCGTCATAAGCGCAACTTCTCTCTGCACCTTCGCCGGGCAGGGCCTTCATGCATAATTTAGGCGAACCGGCATCCGACATGCATTCTTTATCTTTGAGATCCAATTTTGTAAGATTGGTAAACACAAAGACCCCTCCCTTCTTTAACGCATCATTTCAAAGTATGCCTCTGGGGAATTCCTGTCGACTTCCTCCAAAAACGTATTTACGATCATGGTTATCATATTAATAACTCCGGAATACCCGATGATGGGATAACGATGGAGATTCACCCGATCCGTGATAGGGAAACCTATTCTGACCAGCGGAATATTGGCGTCGCGGGCAGCCCATTTACCATGGGAGTCCCCAATTAACATATCGACTGGTTCCGTAACCAAAAGGGATCTGAGATGCCAAAGGTCTTTGCCCGCATAAAGAGTGGCTCCTTGACCATAAGGGCTGGCCTCCAGCATACTTTCCATGGCTTTCTTAAATAATGGGGTGGAATTTGTGCAAACGATGTGGACCGGTTCTCCTCCCATTTCCAGCAAGAATGAAACCACGCCCATCAGAACATCCGGGTCACCAAAGAGTGCAAATTTCTTGCCGTGAATATATTGATGGGCATCCGTCATGGCATCGATGGAACGTCCCCGTTCAATGGTAATTTCCTCCGGTACCTCTTTCCCCGTGAATTTGGCGACGGCTTCTATGAATTTGTCCGTGCCCGCGATCCCGATGGGCATGGAAATCACTTCGACCGGGACTTCCTTGCCGGCCAGATATTTACGAGTTGTGGGAGTAGAGTAAGTCTGTGCAAATAAGAAACTTCCAGCGTTTAGAGCTTCGTTCATTTCTGTAATAGGTGTTCCCCCTGGGTACAATTCGTAGGTGCCCAAATTAGGAGCATCCAAAACATCACTCTGATCAGGCAACAGGGTAAAAGGTGCATCCATTACTTTCAGAAGTCGTTTATATTCACGAAGATTGGCGGTATAAGTGTCAAAACCAGGAACGACATAAAGTCGGTCGTTGATTTTGTCTTCCTGCCTGGGCACAGCTAAACACTCAATGAGACCTTTGAGCATGGTGTCATAGCCGGTTATATGCGACCCCTTAAAGCTTGGGGTGTTGGCTAATGCTACGGGAAGATCTTTGGGAATGGCCTCTTGTTCTTTGGCATTGCCTAAATAAGCATTGATATCGTCCCCAATGACTTCAGCCATACAGCTGGTGAACATAGAGATCACCTTAGGGCTATAAAGTGCATTAGCATTCTTCAAACCTTCAATAAGATTAGACTGTCCGCCAAATACCGCAGAATCCTCAGTCATAGAATCAGATACTGCTGCGACCGGTTCCCTGTAATGGCGGGAGAGGGTACTGCGAAAATAGGCGGCGCATCCTTGTGAACCATGAACAAACGGGAGGCTTGCTTCGATTCCTAAGGCACAAAGCAAGGCGCCCAGGGGTTGGCAAGCTTTGGCCGGATTGATGACCAGCTTTTCACGGGCAAAATTCTTTTCTCGGTATTCTTGAGTATTCAGCCATTCTTTTGTTACCTTAGTACAAGTTTCCATTGTGTGACATCCTTTCTGCCCGATTTATTTTGACCAAGGAGCTTTGATAGATTTCCAAGTTGGGCTGTTAATGGCCATATCCATATCCCGAGCAAAGATAGGGAATCCTTCATATCCGTGATAAGGACCTGAATAGTCCCAAGAATGCATTTGGCGGAAGGGAAGACCCATTTTTTCAAAGACATACTTCTCTTTGATTCCTGATCCAACTAAGTCAGGCTTAAGCTTCTTTACGAACTCTTCCAGCTCTAAAGCTGTCACATCGTCATAAATCAACGTTCCTTCTTTTAAGGCAGGAATGGTTTTCTCGTAATCCTCATTATGAGCAAATTCATAGCCTGTTCCGATAACCTCCATGCCCAAATCCTCATAAGCTCCCACAATGTGTCTCGGTCGAAGCCCTCCTACATAAAGCATGACGCTTTTCCCTTCCAGGCGCGGGCGGTAGATATCGATCACTTTCTGCATTGGTGCTGTATATTTCTCAATCACTTTTAAGGCTTTTTCCATAATATAGTCATCAAATTGGGCAGCAATTTTTAGAATTGATTCCTTAATTTTAGTGGGTCCGAAGAAATTAAATTCGATCCAAGGAGTTCCATAGGTTTCTTCCATGTGTTTTGCAATGTAATTCATACTTCTGAAGCAGTGGATTAAATTAAGCTTGACAAGATGTCCATTCTGAAGCATTTCCAGGGTGGAGTCGCCCGTCCAAATATTGACAACCTTTAAACCCATCTCCTCCAGAATTTTTTTACTGGCCCAGGCATCTCCGCCAATATTGTAATCCCCAATAATTCCAATATCGTATTTTCCGATTTCTCTGGCCGGACCTTTACCTATCAGATGATCCCGAATGGCATCATTCGCAATATGATGGCCCAAGGACTGGCTTATTCCCCTAAATCCTTCACAACGAACCGGGATGACCGGAAGTTCAATTTTCTCGCTCATGCGGCGAGCGACACTTTCAATGTCGTCTCCAATCAGTCCGACAGGACATTCTGAGAGAACTGAAACACCTTTGGCGTTCGGGAAAAGTCCCACAACCTCGTCAATTATTTTCTCCAGTTTTTTGTCCCCGCCGTAGATGATATCGCTTTCTTGGAAGTCCGAGGTGAAGAGAAAAGGCACAAAGTTGTCAACACCGATTTCTCCATCTGCCAGGTTCCGGCGGTTGCCCCAAGAATAATAGCCACACCCTACCGGTCCATGGGAGATATGCACCACATCCTTGACCGGACCCCAAACAACCCCTTTAGCTCCAGCGTAAGCACATCCCCGTGCGGTCATGATCCCGGGAACTGTTTTCGCATTGGATTTGACTGCGCAACTGGCACACTCACTATCTTTGACCGCAATATGTTGTCTCCGATTCTTTTTGGCCTTTTCCGGGTAAATCTCCAAGACATCTTCCACGACTTGTTTTCTGAATTCAATTGTTTCCTTTGTGCTCACAACGCTGTCCCCCCTCAATAATCCTACAACTAGCGGATCTTACATTTCCATGATTCCGTATTCCATCAATAACTCTTCTAGCTCTTCCATTGAGATCGGAGTCGGAATGGTCATCATTTTATTGTCCTCGATTTTTTTGGCTAATGTTCGATACTCATCAGCTTGTTTATGGGTTCGGTTATATTCAATAACGGTCATTTTACGCAATTCAGCGCGTTGGACCTCGTTATCCCGGGGGATGAAGTGAATCAGCTGAGTATTAATTTTTTTGGCCAAAGCTTCCATTAATTCAAGTTCTTTGTCTGTTTGGCGACTGTTACAAATCAAACCACCCAGACGAACAGTCCCAGTTGTCGCGTATTTTAAGATTCCTCTCGAAATGTTATTGGCTGCATACATGGCCATCATTTCTCCCGAGGCAACAATGTAGATTTCCTTGGCTTTATTCTCGCGGATCGGCATGGCAAATCCGCCGCAAACTACGTCCCCTAAAACATCGTAGAACACATAATCCGTATCCTCTGTATACGCCCCGTTTTCCTCCAGGAAGTTAATGGCTGTGATTACCCCACGGCCGGCACAACCGACACCCGGTTCCGGACCACCGGATTCTGCACATTTAACGCCTAAAAACCCTTGCATCAAAACCTCATCCAGTTCTAGATCTTCGACAGTCCCTCTTTCACGAGCTAAGTCCATAACCGTTGCTTGGGCTTTAGTGTGCATAATCAAACGTGTGGAATCTGCTTTAGGGTCACAGCCGACAATCGTAATCTTCCTGCCCATTTCAGCCAGTGCGACAACCGTGTTTTGGGTTGTGGTCGATTTTCCGATACCGCCTTTGCCGTATATCGCGATTTGTCTCATATCAATACATCTCCTTAACTTACCTAATCAAATTTCTGAGTAACTCCTATATCGATCTAAACAACTGCTTCTTTTCCCACTTCCCCCGTGCGAACCCGAACAACCTCTTTCAATGGACAGACGAAGATCTTACCATCCCCCATGTGCCCCGTCTGATTAGCCTTAATAATCACGCCGACGGCATCTTCTACTTGATCGTCCTGAACCACAAGGGTTAACAACCGTTTGGGTATCCAATGGAATCTGGGCTCATCAGTGTTTTCACCGCCCATCACCGAATTCAATTCGGGATCAATCTCCGCTGCCCATCCCCCGATGCCCCCCTGCTTCCCTCGACCTTCAACGCTTTGTATGGTCAAAGCAGGAAAGCCTGCATCCTCAAAAGCCTTTTTTGTCGCCGGTACCTGATGACGTCGAATCACCATCATTATTTCCTTCATCGTTACAACCCCTTTGTCCCTTTACTTACGGTATAAGCCTCTTCCACTTCCGTCACAAAGATTTTTCCATCTCCCATGGTTCCTGTTTTGGCACTCTCCAGAATGACACTTATAGCTTCATCCAGCTTTTCATCTTCAACAACCATGAGCAACAGAGTTTTGGGAAACTCATCATAAACCACATCCCCAATTCGAATCCCTTTAGTTCTGCCGCGCCCAAAGACGTGCATTTTTGTCAGCGAAGGCATTCCGGCCTGTGCTAAGGCTTCAGACACAGCCTCAGTTTTATCGGGTCTTACAATTGCTCTAATCATTTTCATATAGTTCATCCTCCTCAAAATTAAGTCGCTTTTTCATATCCTGCAGTCTTACATGAGTCTATATAAATGTCCACCGCATCACCTCCCTTAAGTAGCACTCATTTCAAATTATCAAAGCAAATCGTGTTCTGATCTCGGCACTAAGCCCTTCCGAGCCGGCGAAAGAAATTGTCTGAAAGTTCAGCGAGAAAAGACAAAGAGAGCCCTTAATTAATTAAAATAATTAAGGGCTCTCTAAAACACTTTTCCGCTCCAAATCCACGCTCGATTTGGTGCCCGGTTATGAAGTTATACTATGGGAAAATAATTATTCGCTTTAGTCTTCTCAGACTTACTCTAACTCTCACTCTGTCACTAAATTCTTTATTCTTTGTTTCCTCGATACTTGGTATCTTGACTATCTTAGTATCTAGTAGTATCTATCTATCTCGGTATCCAGCTATCTTAGTATCTTTCGATCTGAAAGCTATTTGACTCTGTCCCAGCTCCTATACTCTCAAGATCCCTATACTTCGATTTAACTCTCTGACTCTTTCATTCCCAACTCTTAACCTTTTCTCTAATCAAAGATGCATTACACCTAGTCCTACACGTGCGTGTTCTAAGAGAGGGTGAAGGGAAGAACGGCCATAAATCGCTACCGCAATCCATTCGGTGTCTGTCGTTAACCCAATTTTAAGAGCGAAACTGGCATTGCTGTTGGTATGAATAAAAATACTGTTGCTCGCTTCTAAGGTAGCATGGATAAGGGCATGAATCTTTCGGTCTTCCTTGGGAATGACCCCAGTATTAAAGGCTGTTGCCATCACCGAATTTGTAAGCTTACCCGTATGTTGGAGATTCGCTACAGTTCCTCCAAGTTCAGTCACACCGCAACGCAGATTAAATGATTCAAACAGAGACTTCTTAAGTTTCTCCTCTTCCTCTCTGGTCTGTGTCATAGCTAACAACAAGGCTGAGCGTTCTAAGGAAGGTTTAACTTTTTCCATAGGTATCGATGATTTCAAGTTTCGCCCCCCCTTTGTTACAAGCTGAGAATCTTAGTACGTCAAACTTCAGGCTAAATCTTAAAACTTGTTGGAGGCTTATTACATTAACACCGGACATGTCCCAAGTTATCGCCTTCGTTGCACTTATACTTCCTGACTAGAATCAGAAAAAGCCGCCAGATATCTTTTAAGATATCATGACGGCTCCATTGCCGAATCCTTTTCACTAAGTATATTCCATATAGTACTTGATATTGGGCTCTTTGTCATCAAGCAAAAAAAACCAAATCTGTTGTAATACTATCAAATATATCATATTTAAGTACTATATTAAGCTGTAACGCTGTTTTACTTGAATTTACATCATCCTGACAATCAGCGATTCTCAGCAATATTTAAGTATTTATTCCGAATAAATGACTTAATTACTGCGTGAGCTTAAATCGTCGGCTTAACCTGTTCCCATCTTTCGGCGCACTAAACCCATGACCTGCCTAAACTCATCCATCCTTAAAAGTTTTGCCATACCGGCAAATACAATCACTCCAACTGCAGTTCCCGTTACCAATATGAACAACGAACCAAAGGTACGGACACCGGTCAGCGGAGTGAGCCATTCATTCCACCCCCAGATCACAACTGCCATAATAATCGAAGCTGCCAAAGATTTTATACTTGTCCAAAACATCGCCCACCCGTCCATTTTTCCTAACCTCTTGCGCAGCAGGTAAAACAATAGCAACATATTCACAAAAGCTGCAATTGTAGTGGCAAAAGCTAAACCTCCATGAGCCAGGGGTCCAATCAATAAATACATGGCTAAAATATTAACAGCCATTGCGATAATTCCTAATATTACAGGCGTCCAAGTATCCTGAAGGGCATAAAATGCCCGGGGCAGAATCTGAATGACCGCTTGCGATGATATGCCTATCGAAAAATAGAACAGAGGAATCGCCATGGTAAATGTGTCGTCCGCCGAAAACTGACCATGCTGAAATAGAACACGGATCAAGGGAAAACGCAACACAATCATACCTGCAGAAATCGGCAGGGTTATGAAAATGACCATGCGAATAGCATTCGACAGTGTTTGCCGGAAATCATCCCACCGCTTCAGAGCCGCTTGTTCTGTCATCGTCGGAAAGGTCGCCACAGCAATAGCTAAAGCAAAGATCCCCACAGGCAACTGAAAAAGGCGGTAAGAATACCAGACAGAAGTAATACTTCCCGGAAAGAGCAACGACCCAAAGTTATTATTAACAACAACCTGAATTTGGTTGAGAGAATAACTAAGAATAATAGGTACCGCTAAAGCCCCAATCAGACGAACACCCGGATGGTTCAAATCAATAATCGGATAATACCGTATCCCCACCTTGCGCAAAGCCGGAATTTGAACTGCAAAACTTACTAAAGCCCCAACAACCACCCCAAAGGCAAAACCCGAAACGCTCTCAGGTTTTTCCGGATTCGCTAAAATCGTTCCAAAAAAGATAATACATGCATTATAGAGCACAGTCCCCAAGGCTGAAGGCCAGAAAATCTTGTACGAATTCAAAACCCCCATGGTCAACCCGCTTAGAGCCATAAACAAGGGCTGAATTAAGAGAATTCGAGTTAAATGAGTCGCTAAAACCATATTCTCAGGTGCAAACCCCGGCACCACCAGACGAATAAACTGGGGAGTAAAAAAGAGCCCCAAAAGCACAAGCACTCCCAAAGTAAGTAAGATCAAATTAATAACTGAACTGACCACACGCCAGCCCTCATCCTCATTACCCTTAGCAATAAATTCTGAAAAGACAGGAATAAAGGCGGCACTCAAAACTCCGCCTACTAAAAGCCAATATAATAAATCCGGAAGAACAAAAGCAGTATTATAAGCATCAGTGACACCACTTTGTCCAAAGAAACCCGCCATCAATGATTCTCGCAAAAAACCTAAAATGCGCGAAACCATTTGAGCGGCCATAAGAAACCCTGCCGCTTTCATAAGTGTTCGGTTGGTTGATGACATAATGAATTAACCTCTTCTCCCCATCGCTAACTCTGCCATCCGAATTATAGCATTTTTCACCATGCGAAAAAAGGCAGGAATCGAATCAAAATAAATTTAAACTCATCCCCATTGGTCAAAGACGCGAAAGTCCTCAATCCCGTGCTTCCTTCAGCCACTCAGCCAAAATCTCCGCAAAAGCCTCCGCTGCCCTATTAGATTCATCTAATGTATTATACTGACTCCCAAATTCAAGCAATAATCCACCATCAGAAAGGTGTTGGTTGTACCTCGCATCGGCTGCATAACTAATATTCGAAGCAAAAAGCCCCGGATATTTCTTTTCCCCTATCGCCATCAATTCCTTAGCTAAAGCCTCATTCTTCTGCCAATGAGGATTTCTCTTCCCTATCACAAATAAAATTTTACTGCTTGCTAGTCCCTTCACTTTGACTGTTGACTTCGGAAATCCCGGCGGGAGTCCATCCCGATGAACATCCAATAATATCTTTATCGAAGGATAGTCCTTAATCAATTGAGTTGCTGTCTTCACAGACTCACTGTATGCCTTCATAAAATCGACTGCGTCGTGGATTTTCGCATCATGTACTGCACCGATTCCATTTTTCTCTAGGGCTTTTTTTAATGTCTCTCCTACAGTAACTATATCTCCATTCTCCCCTTGTACCCGATCAGGGCCCCCATTTCCTGCATAACTTTCACTATTGTGTGTGTTATAAACTCCTACCACCACTTCCCCATCACCTGGTACCGCAGGCGAAGAAGGATCAGGAGACTCGTTCTCTTTAGGGTTCTGGCCATTAATCGGTTCTAAGATTGGACCCTCAAACTCAGGATCGTCCGGGTTATACGCCCACCCTAACCATACGGGGCCTTGGGCAGTATGAGAATAATATCCCAAAAAGAATGTGCGAGGGTCTGAAATATTTACACCTGTCAATAAAAACATGCTTACTGCAGCGCCTTGATGTCTGGTTAAGTCCATACGAGCCCGTTCCGGTTGAGAAAAGCCCGGAGCCCCTTCTAACAAAATGGCTTCAAAGGGAAAGGATTGTTGAGTCAGAAAGTGAACAAACTGGTGGGAACTTCCGCTGCGTAAGGCATAACCTAATCCTAAAATCACTAGAAGACTTACCGCTCCCAGCATAAACCCACGCATCCATTCTTTAAATGTCCAAATTCTAAAGTGCTTTTTTTGCCGATGATAAAAATCTTCCCGTAACAAAGGACTTGTCCCCCTTCCTCTTATTGAAGAAATATGAAGGACAAGTCCAAGGTAGAACCCTGTAACTATTATTTTCTAAAGAAGACTTAACATTATTATGTTCACCGAAGCGTCGTCGGAACAAAGCTGTCGACAATTCCAATGACTAGCGAAGCCAACAAGGCACCAATAATAGAAACTGAAATGGATCCGGGAACAAGATACTGACTGAAGTAAATTACAACAGCCGCGGTGAGAAACCCAATTGAACCGCGTCCCATCCGAGTAATCTTATCTCCAAATATTCTTTCAATAACATAACCCAGGATAGCAATCACAGCAGCTGCGATAAGCGCTCCCGTAAATCCAGCTACACGAAGTCCCGGAACAATCCAACTCACCAAAAGCAGAACCAGAGCAGATACAATAAACCGTACGATCATTCCTATCATTTACAAATCCCTCCAATTATTTTCTTACTAACACTCAATTGTGTTTTATTTGATACAAGGTATAGTTTAAACAAAATAATCGATTTTTATTTACATTGTATTAATTTCCTGAATTTCCTTGATAATTTCGGACCCTGATGTTAGAATATAGTTTGTGCAACAATGCGAATAATATCAATAACCAAAGGGGGTGACTATTAGTGCCAAACATTAAATCCGCAATCAAAAGAGTTGAGTTGGGAAAAGCTCGCACGATTAAAAATGCTGCTGCGAAATCTGCTTTACGGACAACCATTCGCCGTTTTGACGAAGCAATCAGCACGGATTCCGAAACCGCAGCACTCGCTTTGAAAAGGGCTGCTCGTGCTTTGGATAAAGCCTCCTCCAAGGGTTTGATTCATAAAAACTTAGCTGCTCGCAAGAAGTCCCGTCTTACGAGAAGATTCAGCAAGCATTTCGCCCAAGTAGGCTAAACATCCCTGCAAAAAAAAGAAGCGACAAATTGTCGCTTCTTTTTTTGTGCCTTTCTTCTACTGCGCCCATACTCATGCCACTATGACACTCTTTGCATCAATGATGCAAAGAGTCCCCTCACCTCGTTCCAATCCTGTCGCCTTCTTCCTCCCCACAAAACCGAACAATCATCATTTCTAATAACAATCCCGAATCCCCGCCCCCTGATTTCAAAGCCACATCTGTGTTCAAACACTCAAACAGCCCTTTGGTCAGTTGTTTCGTCGATAATCTTTGCGATTGTTGCCAAACCTTTTGGGCTTCATAGGGTTTAATCCCTAAAGCAGAAGGAACCTCAGATACATCTCCCCCTCGTTTCCGAAGAGCATCACAGCCAAGGAGAAGTCGAACTTGCCTAACCATTAAGGTTAGGACCTTTAAAGGATGTTCGTCACGTAACACCTCACGCAAAGTCTGAATAGCCTTTGCAGAGGAGCGAACTGCCACCGCATCCAGAAGATTAAAAATGCTGGCCTCAATCGTACGGGTTGTAATCTTTTTAACCTCTTCCATGGTTATCTTGGGGCGATCCCCTGCATAAATGACGAGTTTATCTAATTCTTGACTTAAAACACCCGTTTGATGCCCTGCCCAATCAATAAACTGAGATGCCACCTGACTGTCCATGGATTTTCCCCGTATTTTTAATTCTGACTGAACCCAAGCGAGCCACTCCTGCGGACGTTTCGGAGCACAGAATTCCAATATCCCGCCGGTACGATCTAAAGTTTTATACAGTTTTCTTCCTCTATGCACACTTTCAGCGATAAATAAAAGGCAGGTAGAGGGATTAGGATTCGAAAAGTATTCCAGAAAGGGCTCTAAATCTGCCGTCTGCCCATCTTGAAAGTAGGTTGCATCGTCAACCACCACAAGTCGGTTGGCAAAGAAGGACATGGTATTCGCTCTCTCTACAATCTCTGCCGGAGACAACTCTTTAGGGTCAACCACTTCAATCCCGCTGCCAGAAGGATCCGTCGTGAAATAGAACGACTTAAGGACTTTTAACCCTTCCTTAATTAAAAAGCGATCCTCACCATACCATAGATAAACTGGCGGAATCTTTCCCTTCTCTATGATTTCCTTAATTCGTTCAATTTCACGCATTTAAACCACCTCTATCGCTTATTATAGTTGGTATGAATTCAATAGTCCAAGGCGGTTTCCTCGATAAATTTTTTCTTTCAAAAAAATTTAGCTAAAAGGTCATTTGGAGTAATCGCTTTAATCGGCGACTCAGCAAAATCCTTTAGATTGCGGGTAATAATTAGATCAAGTTTCCTCCGTTTGGCACAAGTTGCCAACAAGGCATCTTCATAATCGGGCATAGGTATGCTGAGCGCTTTCTCGCAGTCGCTTCCTGTGACATCAAGAACCTCAAAAAGTCTGAAAAGCTTTAAAAGTACTTGCTTTGCCTGATCCGCATCATGAAGATACTTGTGAAGTAAATAGTAAATGTCGGTAGCAGAACTTGCAGTTATAGCTGCGTTTAATTTATCCTCAGCAACCAATAGCAAAATCCTTTCAGCGGCAATATGGTGAGGAGCACGACCGATCAGAGCATCAAGGATAACATTGGTATCAATCAATACGCTCATATTCATGCTTACTCAACCTCTCCTCTCTTGCCTGTTCTAAAGAAGCATCACCGGAGAGAATACTAAACAACGATTTTGCTACCTCAACCTTATCCTCATTCGTATGGGTAAGCTTTGCGATGCTCTTTCCGTTCTTAGTGATAATGATTTCTTCATTGGCAACGAGGGTTAGGTATTTCCCGATGTTTGTTTTAAATTCAGTTGCAGTGATAATCATTTGAACGCCTCCTGTTCAAAACACAATAGATTAACTGCTCTATATCAGTATACCAAATTCGCACGAAATAGTTAATATAATTTGTGCGATCATTTTAGATAAAGACTCTTTACTTCATCGGGACCTTAAAGAAAAATCTAAGCTCATGTTGTTATCATTGGTAGGAGAATGTTCAAAATTGAATTTCAGTGTAACAATAGTCAATTAATTAAAGTGAGTAATACACTCTCATAAAAGGGGATATACAAATGTAAAGGATAAGACGAAATTGTTGTTGGTATTAATTGGCATCGCGCTAGTCATTGGGTATTACAGCTTTTCCACTTACGCTAAGAGCAAAGATTTATCGTACAATGAACTGACAGATTATATTGACCAACACTATTTTGAAGGTAAATCAAAGAATCTTACTATTGTGTTAGCAAATCTATAGAAATTGCATGTGAGCCCTAATCTTGAGACCAAGCCTTGTGTGTGGTATAATTTTACATAGAAACCTACAGTAAGGTTAAGCTTTTATGAATGGTGGTGGTTAGGATGGTAACGGTATTTTCTCCAAAAGACCTACTAGATCAATTCGAAAGCATGAGTAAAGAGAACTCAGTTCGACAGGTGTTCATACCGGGTAAAGGAAAATTTACAATACGTTTTGAAGACGAAGACCAAAACTCTATTGCAGCCGACGTTCAAGCCAATCCTAATCTCGAACGTATGATGAATGAAGGCTTGGAGGCTTATAAGAGCGGGAAAAGCTACACAACCGATGAATTACTAAAATCATTATCTATTAAGGATTTCAGCTAATGAAATCTACAGCGGTGATTTGGACTGAACCAGTTCGTGAGAAGCTAAGAGCTTTCCGTAGTGAGCATTTTACTGTTGAAGAAACTTTTGACTATGTAGCACAGCTCATCTTAGAAACGGAAGATTTGCTTTTAAATCCAATCTTAAGCCGTTCGTACACTGAGGATTTTGGAAAGTTTAAAGGATTTTCTCGGGTTGTTGTGAAAAAATTCAGGATTTATTTTCAAGTAATTGAACAGGACATTGTTATTACAGCAATTTTATTCCCTGGAGAACAATAATTAAAAGCGGAAACACCTAGACGATAATTATCCTGATTGCATAAACCCCCAGCTGAACAGATAAACCATTAAATAACTGACATCAAATTAAAACCCGTGAACACTTAAGTGGCCACGGGTTTATTTCTGTTGAAAAATTGGCTTGGCCCGAAGACACTGTCTTCGCACGGATTGCCCTTCTTGAAGTATTAACGAAAGGTATACTTTCTGACTAGAACAAAAAAAAGCCCTCCACGGTAGTGGAGGAGCAAAAGAAAGAGGAGGAGAAAAGAGATGTTCCTTGTTATTGTTACCCAGTATTTCCTTTTTATACATGGGAATCCCAATCTAAACTAAATAAATATCTTTATAATTAACGACCGGGAATGATTTGAGTCCCATTGTCTCCTAGAAAAAGTTGTATTGTCCCGTGATTATCCGTCCGAAAAACTGGAATATGACGTTCCTCCCAATACTTCAACACTTCCCGAGAGGGATGCCCAAAGGAATTCTTCCCTACCGAAATCCATACAGCCTGGGGATATATACTGTCTAACCAAGGTGTATACAAGGAAAACCTACTTCCATGATGCGGCACCTTAAAAATATCTGTTTCTACATTTACCCCTGTCTCATATATGTCCTGCATTTCTTCTTGCTCCATATCAGCGGTGAGCATAACGCTTTGCCTTAGATAATTAAGCTTAAGCACCAAAGAATTATTGTTGGGATCTGAATGTGTCCCTTCGAGAAGTTGATGGGGACCTAAAACCTCCAACCAGACCCCAGATCCCAAATCAATTTGATCACCCGCTTGAAGCATACGCAGTTTTTCTGACTGTCTGGTTAACCCCAAGGGGAGTCCCTCTTGCCATTCCTCATTTTCCAGACCCTCACCTACAGCAGGAACCCCTACCCAATCTGCGGGAATATTATCAAGCACTGCCCGTACTCCACCAATATGATCCGCATGTTCATGAGTAATCAATAAAGCATCCAAGTGCCCTATTCCTCTATTTAATAAATAAGGCAGAACAATACGTTCCCCTGCATCGAAGGTATCACTTCGCGGTCCGGCATCGATCAAAACTGCCTGTTTCTCAGGGCCTCGAATTAATATCGCATCTCCTTGCCCTACATCGATCATGACCACTTCCAGATCGGTTTGTGAATTCCAGGGACTCCACAGTAAGAATACAATAAGTAAGATACCACCCCAACGAACCAACAACCGATTGACAACAAAGGGGCTAAACGACAAGTTCACTAACTTTCGTTGAACCGCTTGACAAAGTTCCCAGGGACATCCCTCAAGCAGCTTAGAGGCAATAATGCTTAACCCTCTGCGGTGGTAAACCCATCGGACTTTCAGAGTAAAAAGAGCACGCTCTTTTCCCCACAAAACAATTCCGATTCCACCATACCAAATGATCCAAAAAATCCCCCCCGGATTTAAAACCCAGACATCAGCATAGGGTAATTCTGCCAACATCTTTAGAATAATATTCGTTCCTTTTAATAACCATAAACTCGCCTGAAACAAAGGAGCAGACAACACTCCGGAAAAAGAGAGGATTACCCCTATAAGCCCTAATTCCAATACACTGCCTAAGATAAAAAGAATAAAGACATTCACCAATAAACCGATCAATGATAAACGATGAAACGCTGCAATCAGAAGTGGAAAGGTAGCCACTTGCGCTGCTATGGTACAGGCAAAAGCAAACCGAAGCAACCTCGGAATATTTGCAAAAAACTTCCCCTCAAGAATTCTTGGAGTCAACACAACGATTCCCCAAGCGGCTGCAAATGACAGTTGAAACCCCAGATCTTGAATAATTAGAGGGTTATAGATAAAAAGCCCCACCGCAGCAAAAAACAACCATCTTAGGGTAGCCACTTTTCCCCGGCCCAAACGTCCAAGTAAAAGGGCGCTACCCAAAATTGTTGCCCTGACAATCGGAGCATTTCCCCCACAAAGGGCAGCATAAAGCACCAACCCCAAAAGCGTACCAAAAATCCTGATCCGCATGGGTAAAAAGCCTAAAATCAACCATGAAAACCCTAGCACAAAAGCAACATTGGAGCCTGAAGCAGCAAAAACGTGAAGCACACCAGTCACCTTATATCGTTCTTGAACCACTTCGGGTATCCGACTTGAATCCCCAAAAAGAATCCCTTCTAATACCCCCGTCTCCTCCGAATCCCAAGCCAAAAGCCTGTTTCGCACCTGCTGACGAATCTTCCAAGTCAGACTCGGCTCTCCCGCAGAGAGAAGCACCGCATCCCCTTGTGCATACATACTTCCGCTTAACCCTCTAACTCCATAATAAAGGCGCAAATCAAACCCGCCTGGTGTACCAAGAGACTTAGGCCTCTCCAAGTGAGCCCTGAAACTGACATAATCTCCAGGCTGAACCCGTTTCCACTCCCCAGAAAACTCCCCCAAGCTATCCGGATAAACAGTTAACCGATAAGACTGCCCCTTAACCTCCCCTTCCTTAACGCTTATCACTCCAACAACCTTATCCTTAGCAACATTCCAATCCTTAATGAGACCAACAATTTCCACACGGTCTAAAATAAGAGGTTCTGCCAAAGAACGCTCCCCAAGTGCCCCATAAACAAAACCGAGCAAAAGACTCGCTGCCAACAATGGAATCTCCGGACGAAACAGTCTCCCAAAAAAATCACGAGGACGCCAACATAATAGGCGTACCCCTAACAGAATAAGAATCCCAAAAATCCAAAAACGTCCTTGCACCGGAATGTAAGCCCCAGAAAGACCTCCCACCAAGAGAGCCACCCCTCGAATAATCCAAGGATCTCTCATGGTCCAACCGTCACTTGAGACGCCATCTTCTCGAAAGTCTTGGGACCGATACCAGAAACATTCTGTAAATCTTCAGCCTTAGCAAAAAGGCCATGTTCAGCCCGATATTGAATAATTCGCTCCGCTAACGCCGGACCAATACCGGACAGTTTATCCAGTTCCGCGGCTCCGGCAGTATTAATATTTATTTTTCCGCCCTCCGACACCGGAACCCCAACCGGTGCAGAAGAAACAACCGGCACCGAACCCACCCCTCCGGGATCACTTGAATTCCCAGCCAGAGCAAGATCCGGAGAAATAACCACAGCCTTACGCGGAACAGTAATCTTTTGACCATCCTTAAGCCTTTCAGCCGGATTCATACTCTCTAAATTCGCCTCAGGCAACAGTTGAACCTGCTTAAGAGCATCATCCAAACGAGCATCAGGCGCTAAATGAACAAGTCCCGATTTTTCAACCGCCCCCGCAACATACACAACAATCTCACGACTTGAATCCGCTTTTTGAACATAGGCATAGGTACCATGAGGAAGAAAAAGCTTCCAAATCGCCAGAATTACCAGGCCAACCAGCACAAACCACCAAGCATAGCGAAGCTTTCGATCCATCTACCCATGCCCCCCGCCTATCAAATCATTATCCCACTAGTCTGCTTCAATTCCGCTTTATTCCTTCTTTTTCCTGCCGCGAAGACTCACTTATCCTGTCGCATTAGGTATTTTTAGAATTTTGTTAGTGGATTTGCTTGCAGTTTACAAAGAAAATAATGCTCACCCGACCTTTAAATACTGGCAAAATAAAAAATCCCTATCTATTTCTAAATACGGATTCCAGTAATCATATGTTTGGAATTAATCTCAATTCCCCAACTCACCCCCTAAACATGAGGGCGCACATGAATATGCCGTCTCCCCCTCCGTCCTCAGCCCAAGACGCAGTGTCTCAAGCGCCCCCGACGTCTCTACTTAGGGCTTTTGCTAACAAACCCCCTTTTTTACTCTTAGGCAACCAGAATCTTACGATTTTTCCACCTTAATATCCAACTCAGACTTTGGGCAATCCGCTAAGGATGGGCAGCCGGTATGAGGATGGAAGTTTCCAACAGGACGCCTGAGCAAATCGCGTCCGAGCTTAACTTTATTAAGGAACAAAGCGGCAAAATGCTGCTTAGCAACGCCGTTGAGCAGATATCCCATGAAGAGTGGCTTAAATGGCCGACTGAATCAGTGAGTTACTCCCCCGTCGGGGAAGAGAGGCCAAATGTTGCACCGGTGCAACATTTGATTTTAACTCCATGTGCACGGTTTTTGACGCCAAAGGCTGTTTTTCCATGCACATTATTTATTAAGACACTACCCGTAAACCCTGCGAAGTCTAGACTTTTCGATAAATTAGCAAGCCCTACTTAACAGAATAACCAACTCATCCAATCGACCCCATAAACAGGACGGTGCACATCTATGTGCCGTCTCCCCCTCCGTCCCCAGACCAGGACGCAGTGTCTCAAGAGCGCGACGTCTTTACGTAAGCAGCTAAGCAAACTTCCGTTTAAGCGACCGACCCGAAACGCGGGGCAGTGTACAGGGATGTACACTGCCGCCAGTGAGCCAGGGACGGCTCATCTGGCGGGAACCCCGCTCCCCAAAGCCAGTCGCTTAAACGGTTAGTTTGCTCTGCGTCGTAAGCACCGAGCGCTTTGTGACACAAGTCCCCTATAATAACTCCGCCGTCCGCGTTGCCAACTCACTTCGCTCCCCACGAACCAACCGAACCTGACCATAAAAAGATTGCCCAGCTAACCGATGAGCCAGATGTGCCAATCCATTACTCTCTTTATCCAAATAAGGATGATCAATCTGATCCGGATCTCCACAAAGCACAATCTTCGTTCCCTCACCCGCACGAGTAATAATCGTCTTCACCTCATGAGCGGAAAGATTTTGAGCTTCATCAATAATAATAAACTGATTAGGAATACTTCTACCCCGGATATAAGTCAATACTTCAATTTCAAGCTGCCTTTTTTTAATCAGAAGATCAATAGCGCTCTCAACCACCGATTCACTGCCTCTTTCGCGTTCTTTATCACGCCGAGCCCGCAGTAAAAACTCAAGGTTATCATAAATAGGTTGCATATAGGGACGCACTTTCTGATCCTTTTCCCCGGGAAGAAACCCAATATCCTTACCGAAGGGAACAATCGGGCGTGCACAAAGCATTCTAACATAGATTTCAGCGTGAACAGTTTGCTCTAAACCGCTGGCTAAAGCAAGTAACGTCTTCCCGGTACCTGCCGGTCCCATCAAATTAACTAATTTAATCTCTGGATTGTTGAGCATTTCCAGGGCCCAGGATTGCTCTAAATTTTTAGGTCTGATATCCCAAGGAGCGAGACCCTTCCCCATTTGATAGACGAGCTTATCCCCATCCACAGAGGTTACAAGGGGCAAGACACTGCCATCACTTAAAACTGCTTTTACGCATCGGTTAGGAGATAGCGGTGACTTTAATGGAATGTATTTGTTTTGGTAAAGTGCCCCAACTTCGTGATCATCTAACGGCAGAGTTAATATCTCCTCCGTAATAGAAGGCAACGCCACTTTGTCATTATGATAATCATCGGTTAAAATTCCTAAAGCATCGGCTTTAACACGCATTGCGATATCTTTAGTGACCAGGATAACAGGGCGTTCTTCCTCCCGGGTTAAACTTAGGGAGACTGCTAGAATCCGATTGTCCGCCAACCCTAAATCCGAATTTAGGGGCAAAATCTCATTAGAGTAATGATTTAACTCGATCCGAATCCTACCACCGTTTGGTAAGAGCACCCCTTTGGAAAGTTGCCCCTTTTCCCGTAAACGATCCAGATAACGTATAGCCTCCCGAGCAGCCAGACCAATATTTTCTAAGAGACGCTTCTTACTTTCTATTTCCTCTAAAACCACGTAAGGAATAATAACTTCGTTATCTTGGAATTGAACTATAGCCTTTGGGTCGTGCAGTAATACACTTGAATCGAGTACATATACTTTTTGCAACTATATACACCCCTTCTTCAACTATCTCTTTATACTATATTCCAAATCTTTCCACAATCTCCTTATTGCCACTGCGATATAGAATCCGAATCTCTCTAATACTATATTCCCTGCCTGACTAACCATTCGCAAAACAAATTTCATGACGCTCAAGCCGAATTGGCATAAACCTGAAGACGGCCTCAATGTATCCCCCAGAGAAATATCAATGAGCATAGTCAATCACACAAGCCGTGCCAAGTGTCAAAGGGTCAAGACTAAAGCAAGGATGCGAGGGCATTCAAACCAAGAACTTTCATCCGCTTGGTTAGTAAAATTATAGCACATGGGTGTAAAGTATAGCCTATCAAGTATGTTAAAGAAATGTTAAGGATAAGCATAAAAAAGGGTCCGTTCTTTGCATTTTAATACAAAGAACGGACCCACCTGTCCAATCTTTATGCCTACTTCCCGTAAAGGAGGCTTTCAGCCTGTTTTATAAGGCTGTCTGGAACAACAACCGATCCACCTAAGGCCCGAACCATAGGACGGTTACCTGCATCTCTAAGTTTTGTGAGGTAAGCCTCCGTTGCTGGGGGCAGAGTGCTAAGAGCAGGGTCAATCAGAAGGACCGGATCACCGGTCTTTGCCGCTAATGCACTTCCGGCAATGGCATCTCGAAAATCAAAGCCATTTGCTAAATAAATGATTTTTGGATTAGTTGAAAACTCGTTAAGGACAACGCCCGCCGTATCAAAGCGATCATTTCCTGCAAGGCGTTTAATAGCAGCATTAGGGGCTAACTCTTTAATTTGAGCTTCTACGGACTGGGAAATAACAGACGCTCCGCCAACAATATATACGGCAGTAGGCTGATTACCGGAAATATAAGTTTTCGTTCTATCCGCAAGAGAGTTCTGAGAAACCAAGAGTGTAGGGTACTGTTTTGAACCTACAAGACTGGCAGAACTAAGCGCATCCGGGAAACTTTCCCCTGAAACTATGACGACAGGCGTTCCCGGCCCTACATTAGCCTTATCCACTACAGCCATACCTGTTTCGTAACGATCGAACCCGCTTATGCGTTCAATGTTTGCATGTCCACCTTTAATAAGTTCTGTTTCGAAGGCCGAATTAATCGCTACAGTTCCGCCAATGATAAGTATTTTTGTATCAGGTTTCGAATGTTTAGCAATATAATCAAATGCTTCTGAGGATTCCTCAACCGTAGCTCCTACCAGTAAAATTGGAGCATTAAATTTTTTGGACAAGATATTAGACGATAATGCATCTGTATAGTTGAGACCGGATACTAAGATAATGTTATCGCATTGGCCGCTCTCATACTCTTCAGCAATAGTTCTGGCTGTTTTGTAGCTGTCTTGCCCTGCCAAACGCATCGAGCCTTCCGCAGTTACTGCAGGTACCATAGATTCCATAAAATCCATATAATCAAAGGAGTTGTTTTCATTTAATACCGGAATTTCAATCTCAACCGGGCGGTTGATTCCCGAAGTAACAGTACTAAAGCTCACCTTCAGATTTAAATTGCCTTTTACTTCTTCAGATGTACTCTCTTGTGACGTCAGATTATTCATCAATTGATTAATCTCGCCTAAATTTACTTCAAGATCAATGATCCCGCTATTTTTTACAACATATCCATTAACAATAGCATATTCTAACTTGATGCCCTCATCACCTAAAAAGGTTACATCGTCAAATTGATCCATAACCTTATTAAATTCAGTTAGAAACTCTTGCTTATCAGCATCAAAATCCTCAAAGGCTTTATCAAATTCGCTTAAGGTGTTTGCATCTTCCGGAAGCTGACTGAGTTCCAGGATTGAATGCATAAACTCCTTAACAAACATCATTGCCTCTTCGTCCTGGGTGAAATTATTGACCGTATATCGGATAAGCTCCTTTAATTGTGCGTCGTTGAGCTTCACTTCATAAAGTTTTGCCGACTTGCGGCCATCGTTGGTTTCTACATACTGACTTCCCTTGGAAACCACATTTACATCCGGATTAAAGCGTTTAGCATAACTAGTTAAAAAGTCAACTTGTTTTGATTGCATATTATTAATGAAATCCGTAAGCTGACTAAAGTTCATAGGTTCAGATGCACCCATATTAGAGGGATTCATCACCATATATTCCTTACCCGCAAATTGTGGCGGTAAAGATGCTGATGCTATTTGTGGAATTTTAATAATCTCTATGAATTTTGGAGTATCACCGGTCAAATCCGAGTCTACCCAAACAGGCATATTGAAGCTCATACCCTGTAAGTCCAAGTCCATGTCAACTTGTGATTTAACAACAGTCTTTTCTTTATTAGTGCTGGTTTTAGTATCCAAACTCAGTTTAGCATTATTCATAAATGCCTTAGCCGTATCTATTTGTTGTTGGACATCAGGATCAAAATCCGAGCCACTTAATTGTAAGGTTATGGTTGTCTGCTGTTGCAGAGACGTCACATCTTGCATCTTCATAGAAGCATCAAAAAGAACCTGCTGATTCTGACTGCACCCCGTTACTGCCAGCATTAATGTTAATAATCCCACAAGCCAAGTCATTTTCATCTTCGATCTCATTTTTTTCCTCCTTAAAAACAGCTATTATATATCTATATTAGTTCTACGATAAAGCTCCAATCCCTCCTTATTCAGGAAATTTATTATAGACAATAATTCCAGCATTAGTATATATATGCCATAACCCTGCATCAGTAGTATGTGAACGTAGGTTAAAAAGGGCAAGCTTGCCTCTGGCAAACTCACCCTTTTAGACTATTTTTTACTTAACAACAATGTTAACCAGCTTCCCCGGTACCGTAATGACTTTCATGATGGTTTTTCCGGCAGTCCATTCAGCAACTTTAGGCTGAGCAAGCACTAGTTTTTCCAGGTCAGCAGCCGAAATTTCCGCAGCCACTTGAATCCGTTCCCGAACTTTCCCGTTCACCTGAAGAATTACCGTCACTTCATCTTGTACGAGAGCCGCTTCATCCACTATAGGCCATGGCTGTAAATGAATGCTCTCTGTATGTCCAAGTTCTCGCCAAAGTTCTTCCGTAATATGCGGAGCAATCGGGGCAAGAAGTATAAGAATCCCTTCCAAAGCCTCTCGACCCACTGCAGCATCCGCTGTCGGCTGCTCCTTATAGATATACAGAGCATTAACCCATTCCATAATAGTACTAATGGCAGTATTAAAGTTATAACGCTTTCCGATGTCAACGGTTACCCTCTGGATAGCCATGTGTGTGTGGCGTCGCATTTCTTTACTGACTGGGTCTAATTTCCCCCATCTGTCCGTTGGGTGCTCTTTTAAAAGTGGCTCATATTGAGCAGCCAAGCGCCAAATTCGATTCAGAAAACGATAACACCCTTCAACCCCTTGATCACTCCATTCCAGATCTCTCTCCGGTGGAGCAGCAAACAGAATGAACAAACGGGCCGTATCTGCCCCATATTTCCCAATAATTGCTCCGGGGCTAACCACATTCCCCTTGGATTTAGACATCTTTGAGCCATTCATACAAACCATACCTTGGGTTAGCAGGTTTTGGAAAGGTTCATCCGCTTCCAAGTAGCCAAAATCCCTTAAGCCCTTCGTAAAAAAGCGCGCATATAGCAGATGCAGAATCGCATGTTCTACCCCGCCAACATATTGATCGACATTCATCCACTGATTAACCGCCTTTTTAGAAAAGGCCTCCTCATCATTACGAGGGTCAGTATAACGAAGGAAATACCAAGAAGAACAGGCGAAGGTATCCATCGTATCCGTTTCACGCCGAGCAGCGCCCCCGCACTTAGGACATGTCGTTTCAATAAACGAGGGGGATGTAGCAAGGGGATTTTCCCCTGCTTTAAAGACCACATCCGGCGGCAGCATCACCGGCAGCTGTTCCTCCGGAACCGGTAAGGTTCCGCAGGAATCACAATAAATCATAGGAATAGGCGCGCCCCAATAACGTTGACGAGAAATCAGCCAATCACGCAAACGGAAATTAACCTTCCGCTGACCAATACCCAGGCGCTCTGCTTCATCGGCAATCCGTTCCAAAGCCTCATCACTGCCGAGTCCATCGAAGGCATGGGAATTAACCATAATCCCTTCTCCTGTGAAAGCCGCTTTGAGGGGTTGATCCTTCGCTTCAGGTGAGCTCCCGGGAGGCACAATAACTGTTTTAATTTCTAAGCTATACTTCGTGGCAAATTCAAAGTCCCTTTCATCATGAGCCGGCACGCCCATGACCGCTCCGGTTCCGTATTCCAACAGAACATAGTTAGCAATCCAAATAGGCACTTTTTTACCACTCAGGGGATTCAGACAATGTGCCCCGATAAACAACCCTTCCTTTTCTGCATCCGTAGAAGTTCGGGCAATTTCATTGAGACCTTTCATTTTTTCAATAAAAGCCAACACATCTGCCTCGTAGTCTGTCCCACTCACCAGTTCAAGGACGAGTGGGTGTTCCGGAGCCAAGACCAAATAGCTCACCCCAAAAAGAGTATCAACTCGGGTGGTATATACGGAGATCTTCTCAGGACGCTCTTCCAGCGCAAAGTTCACTTCCACGCCTTCAGAACGGCCAATCCAGTTGCGTTGCATAGTTTTAACCTTTTCAGGCCATCCCGGCAACTTATCGAGATCCTGAAGCAAGACATCCGCATAATCCGTGATTTTGAAAAACCACTGTTCCAGACTTTTCTTTGTCACCAGCGTATCACACCGCTCACACCCGCCGTCCACAACTTGTTCATTAGCGAGCACTGTGGCACAGGAAGGACACCAGTTAACGGCAGCCTTCTTCTTATACACCAAACCATGTTTATGAAACTCTAAAAACAACCACTGTGTCCATTTATAATAACCCGGATGACATGTCGCCATTTCCCGGTCCCAGTCATAGGAAATCCCCATCTCTTGGAGCTGGCGCCGCATATTCGCGATATTCTTCCAAGTCCAGTCTGCCGGAGGAGTCTGGTGCTTAATGGCGGCATTTTCCGCCGGCAAGCCAAATGCGTCCCATCCGATGGGGTGAAGCACATTATGGCCCGTCATTCGCTTATAGCGAGCAATAACATCCGCTATAGAATAATTACGCACATGCCCCATATGCAAATCTCCCGAAGGATAAGGAAACATAGCTAAAGCATAATACTTCGGCTTTGAGGAATCTTCCTCCGTTTTGTAAGCTTTGCTATCCACCCACTCTTTCTGCCACTTCGATTCGATCTCAGGAAACGAGTACCTCTCTTGCATAAAAACCTTCCCCCTTAGAATAAGTCACTCACTGTATATTCTCTAATTTGAAATAAGTATTAGTTATATTTTATCCACTCATTAGTATTGCCGAAACATAGGGATCTGAACTAATATAAGAAACTTGGCTAGAACCAAGACCCTGGCTCAGCTCATAGAAGGCAAGAAAGCCTTCAAGAAAGTTGTCATTTCTGAATGATACTGTCAATTTATAATGCCCTGAACTATAAAAATCTCCCGTCCCTAAAGGGACGAGAGATCTACTCCCGTGGTACCACCCATCTTCATTAGTGCTTAAGCGATCTTAACGGTTCGCACCGGTGTTCATTGTAACCTGAACACAGCTCCAGGGCGAGTTCCCGAAGTTCCCAATAACGGCTTGCACCTTCCGCCGCCTCTCTTAAGAGGGTTCCACAGTACTGCTCCCTATCCCAGCATTTACGTGTTTAAAATATATGCTCATTAGAATTAATGCTCGACGGGACTCACTGACATGACTTCCGCATCTTTCCACAGACGTTCAAGCTGATAAAACTCCCGTTGATCCGGAGTCATAACATGAATCACTAAATCACCGCCACAATCCATCAAGACCCAGTTGGCCGTTGGCAATCCTTCAAGATGAACAACCGGTATTCCTATCTCCGGCAACTTTTCTTCCAAATGGTCAGTAATGGCTTTAACCTGAGTGGCGGTATTTCCAGTCACAATCAAGCAATAATCCGTAACCATGGAAATCCCCTTTAAACTCAGAAGGGTAATGTCCCCACCTTTTTTGTCTTCAACAAAATCGACAACCTTATCGAGTATTTTTTGATCCAGTTCCAATATTTAACCTCCTTTGTAAATCATCAAACGTCAATTGAGTTAATGGATGAATGGGGCGTTTGCTTTCTCTCAGATATATTAAAGTGTGTTCAACACAGGCCAACGTACCCTTTTCTAAATTATCATACAAGGATTGACGCAAAATGTCCACTTTTGGAAAATCACGATCACGTTCCGTTAGATCAGCACTGTAAATGAGCATCTCCAATGGTCCCATTCCCGGTCTTCCTAAAGTATGATTCTCAACAGCCGCTAAAACTTCTGCATCATCTAACCCATAATAATGTTCCAACCAATAAGCAGCCACCGGCCCGTGCAAAACATAGGGACTCTTCTCATCCTCAGGATAATGCAGCAAATCCCACCGTCGCGCGTACCTAAGTTGATTATTCAAAGAAACTTCTTTTGCTAAATCATGCACTAACCCTGCACAACGAGCCCTGACAGGATCCAACCCATGATGACCAGCCAGTTGCTCTGCCCAATCTGCCACACCTAAGGTATGCCTGAATCGCTCCTCTGAAAGAACACGGGCCGCCAGATCCCTTAGCACTTCAACCTGCAATATCACATATCCCCGCTCCTCTTTTATCTACACATTCTCTTTAATAATCTATTTTATCAACTAAACGCTTACGATGCAAAATATTAAATGGGAGACCCCCACAAGCAGAGGTCTCCCATACAGTCGCAGGGTTACATTTGTTTTGGTTTAGCTTCGTTGACCGTTAATGGTCTTCCACCAAAATCTTTGCCATTTAGCTCTTCCGCCATACGTGCTGCATCCGCTTCCTCAACCTCGATAAACCCAAATCCTCGGGACCGGCCAGTTTCACGATCGGTAATAATCCGACTGCTTTCAACTTGACCATATTCACTAAAGAATTGACCAAGCTCTTCAGCTGTCGTATTCCACGGAAGATTTCCGACATAAAGTGTTGTTGGCATGATAACTGTCACCTCAATCTTGTATTAATCATTGATCGTTTTTAGTATGATCAAATCCCGACAGAGTATGCGAAATAAAAACAATCATTAATTACCTAAATAAAGCAGTTTATAGTGTTTTTGTTGCATAAATTAATTCACATCATGAACCTGAATAAAGTCTATGCTGTTCAAGATAAAGACGCACAGTCTCAGGCAAAAGGTAACGAATGGGCTCTCCACGCCGGACCCTCGCTCTAATATCCGTCGAAGAAATCGCTAAGGCGGGAACCTCCAGGTAATGAATTTTACCCTGAGTCTCAGGATGTTCCTGTTGAACCTTCAGAAAAAAATCACTGGCATCAAACCCTGGGCGCGCTGCGCCAATATATTGAACTAACCTAAAGATTTCTTCCGCCTCACGCCAAGAAAAGATCTCTAACAAAGCATCTGATCCTGTAATAAAATAAAGCTCATGGTCCGGCCAGTCACGGCGTAAAACACGCAAGGTTTCAACCGTGTAGGACGGCCCCTCCCTCTCAATTTCCACCCGTGAAATATCAAAGGCCGGGTTATCATGAATAGCTAGTTTCACCATCTCATAGCGCATTTCTGCTGCTGAGATGTCTTTTCTGTCTTTATGTGGAGGCGTCCCCGTCGGTATAAATAACACTTTGCTCAACTTAAACTCAGCGCGTGCCATTTCCGCAGCAACCAGATGCCCATAATGAATCGGGTCAAAAGTCCCACCCATAATTCCCAGTCTATTCACTTTTTCTTTTGGATTATTCATTAGTCTTTCTCCATGGTCTAAAGCTGCTCAACTTCGGCGCTTAATTTATTGATAGCTTATTATTTATGTAAAGTTCGCTAGCAGAGTACAATCTCTCTCATATGTATTATGCCATAGTATATCGGCTGTGTATACCAAGAACGAGGTTACTCTATTCAGCGACTGCCTGGGCACTTATTTACAAAGCCCAAAAAATGTTCCATATTGCAACAAGAGATTACCACTCTTCCTAATTGATTTCCACCCTGTTCCGGCCCTTCGCTTTAGCTTGATACAGCTTTTCATCACTCTTTTGAATAATTTCGCTTCCCGTCAGATAATCCTTTGAATTTTTATGAAAAATACCCATGCTCACGGTTAAATGAATATTTTCTTTACCATCTATATTAAAGCTTAGCCCTTCAATCTTTTCCCGAATTCTTTCACACATCTGCCATGTACCTTGTTTATCGATTTCAGGTAAAACAAGGCTAAATTCTTCTCCGCCATATCTGCTTACGATATCTCCTTTGCGCACTGAATTCTTTAAAATGTTGGCGAGTTCTTTCAAAACGATATTTCCTGAGGTATGTCCATATGTGTCATTAATTCTTTTGAAGTGATCGACATCGATCATGACAAATGCTATGTCACCATCTTTTCTTTGTTGTTTAGCAAGTTCCTTCTCAAACAAATCAACGAGTAATGCATGATTATATAAACCCGTTAACCTATCTTTCATTGCCAGTTCCTTTAATAGGTCCTGACTTTCTTTAAACCGCAGTGCTGATTGAATTCTGGCAATGACTTCTATTTCATCTATAGGCTTTTTTATATAGTCAAAGGCACCATACTCCAGAGCCTTTTTTACATCGATTCCTTCTGCTTTTGCAGTCACCATAATAACAGGAATGTCATTCACTTCATCATTTTCCTTTAACAACTTACAAACCTCAAAACCATCCAACCCAGGCATCATAATATCCAGCAGAATGACGTCCGGTAGAAGTTTCAGTGTCATTTCAAGAACACTTAACCCATTATCCGTTGAGTACACGATAAAATTTTCATCTTCTAAAATATCCGTTAACAACTTTACATTCAGCTTATGATCATCGACGACCAATACTTTTCTTCCATTCAAATTACATGACTCCGATCCAATTTTTTTCGAATCCGTTGTTATTTACTTATCTTGATTTTCTTGAGAATTCTCAAGGTCAACATTTTCACTCGATACATCTATAGGCAGATAAACAGTAAAACAACTTCCCATTCCCAGTGAACTTGTAACCTCAATTCTACCCCCAAGAAGTTCAACAAAACTTTTAGTTATGGATAGTCCAAGCCCCGTTCCTCCAACTTTACGGGTGTAAGAACCGTCCACTTGTCTGAACTCATCAAAGATATTTTGGAGATTTTCAGCGGCAATCCCAATCCCTTGGTCTTTTACTTTTATACAATAATCATTCGAAATCCTCTCAACTTGAATTTTTATTGTTCCTTTTTCGGAATACTTTATGGCATTGCTTATGAGATTAATCAGAATCTGTTTTATCTTAAGCCTATCACTTTTCATTATCATATTATTTTCACTTGATAAGATTTCACATTCATATTCTAAGTTTTTAGATTCGACTAATGTTTTTGTCATATCATTTACTTCTACAATTGCATCATTTAAACTAAAGGTTTCAGTTTGGATGTTCATTTTCCCGGCTTCCATCTTAGAATAATCTAAAAGATTACTGATTAAGTCTAATAGATGATAGGCTTCTTCTTTAACAATTTTTAAGTTCTCGAGCTGGGTAGCCGGGAGGATATCTCCGGATTTCTTAATAACACGGGTGGTGAAACCAATAATTGAGTTAAGTGGAGTTCTTAATTCATGAGACACATTCGCTAAAAACTGGCTTTTTGACTTATTTGCCTCGTTAGCTTCGTTCATTTGTACTTGTATAGCTTCATTCTTAACACATAATTCATCTTCTCTTGTTTGGATCGCAATCAGCATCAGATTAAAATTCTTAATTAACACGGCTAAATCTTTGTCGGTTGTCAATTGTATGGGTGTTTGATAATTATGTTTTGTGATGTTCTCCGTAGCGGCAATCAACATTTTAATTGGATTAGTTATCGATAATGAAGTGAAAATCGAGACTAAAATTGCCGAGATTGTTATGATCAGTCCTCCGATGAGGATTGATAGATAGGTATTAAATTGTGTCGTTATCAAGTTCTCGCTTTTTTCTCCTAATAATTTCTTCCCTTCATTATTAATATCATCAAGAATGGCACTTAAATTATCTCTTAATTCCTTCCCTTTATCTGAGTGAAAAAGATCTTCTGCCTTTTCAGGTCCATTCGGAGGCAATCCGGGTATGAAATCAGGGGGTCCCTCCAGAAAGGAGCTCTGAAGTTGAACCCGAGTATTATTGTCCGATGAAAGTATTTCCATTCGCTTTTGGGCGAGGATATCCATTTGAAACCCCAACCATAGTCGATATGCTTTGCTGAGATCTTCCAGCATTATCAATTGTGTCTCATTCCCAGAAACCAGCCGTTTAAGTCCATCATAATGGAATTGAAAATCCGACCTCCCTGTATTATAGGGTTCCAGAAATTTTTCGTCCCCGGTGATGATATACCCCCTTCCCCCTGCATCAATATTGAAAATACATCTTAAAATCGCATCAGATTCTCGCAATGCCTGATAATTGGAAAGGTTTGTCGCAACAACCTTAGACACTTTAGTAAAATTCATATATGTGTAGCCAAGAACCATCAACATAAGAACTATGGAAATGCCAAAACCTAAGTATAGTTTTTGCCTGATCGTAAGCCTATTTGATATCACTCAGTCTCCCCCTAATGATTGTGATAATTTTAATTTTTTATTATAATCAATTAAAACAAGATTTTTCCAAAAATATAATTTTTATAATATTATACGTGTTATTGTTGTAAAACTCAATCTCATGTCATTATTTGTCGCTTTTTAAGTTTCTCGTTCTGCAGCGCACATTTGCATAAGGACAGTTTGGCAACTTCCTGCTACGACCGAATTTTCTCGTCCCCCTTTTAAAGGCAAAACTCTTATCTGTAATTCGGCCGACCGTGGAATGAGATTGGTATACAGTCAATATACAATCAATAAACTATTTATAATGGAAAGGATGTGAATACACCTGGTTTACAGTTAGTGCGTAGGAAAAATCTATTATCAGCTATTGCTTCCTTGCATTTAGGTAAGAAGTTTAAACATTATATGGGTAAAACGCAAGTTAAGGTATCTTCAACCCTGACCTGCGTTTTACCTTAGAGAAGATTCTTATTGGTTTGCAGATAGATGCTTCCTGGTACGTGAATATCATTTTATGATCCTTTTGGATAGACCGCTTCCTAAAAGACTCGAACTGTTATTTCTAAACTAACTTATTTTTTGAATCAAGATAGATGCATCTGCATTGCTCACAGTCCCGCCTGCCAGAGTCTGCAGGGTAGCCGCCGCCGCACTGGTATGGTTGCGCAAGGTTAGAACATCGCCTGCACCAGCTGTAATAATTACCATGCCTGGGTTTGGTTGAGTGCCCGCCCCTGAGCCATAGGTAGCACCAGCGACGGGAACGTTATTTTGGAAGAGGGTAAACTGGTTTGGTTCAACGGCTGCAACATTAAACCATATAGAGTAGGTGCCGGCTGTACCAATGATAATTGGAGCTGTTCCCGGGGCATGGGTTATACTGCCTACAATTACCCCGTTATCACTGAACAATATATCTGCTTCCAAAGGAACGACTTGAAGGCCTAAATTATAGATATAAGCAAACTCTTCCAGTCCTGCTCCTGTTGTTCCCGTTGCACCTGTTATTCCTGCTGCCCCTGTAGCTCCTGTGGCTCCTGTTGCTCCCGTTGCTCCTGTTGCTCCTGTTGCTCCTGCTTCTCCTGCTGCCCCTGTGGCTCCTGTGGCTCCTGTTGCTCCTGTTGCTCCCGTTGCTCCTGCTACTCCTGTCGCTCCTGTCGCTCCTGCTTCTCCTGCTGCCCCTGTGGCTCCTGTTGCTCCCGTTGCTCCTGCTGCTCCTGTATCTCCTGTGGCTCCTGTGGCTCCTGTGGCTCCTGTGGTTCCTGTGGTTCCTGTGGCTCCTGTCGCTCCTGTATCTCCTGTTACTCCTCCTGGCGTTCCGGTTGCCCCTGTTGCCCCTGTGGCTCCTGTCGCTCCCGTGGCTCCCGTGACTCCTGTGGCTCCTGTCGCTCCTGTTGCTCCCGTGGCTCCTGTCGCCCCCGTATCTCCTGTTGTTCCTCCAGGCGTTCCGGTCGCCCCGGTCGCTCCAACTTCTCCTGTTGCCCCCGTTGCTCCTGTTGCCCCCGCTGCTCCTGTTACTCCTGTACATACACATGGACACGGACTATAGTTTATGAGCAAAAAAGGCGGATTGGCACTTCCAGTACTTGCGTATCCAATGATTGTATCTTCTTTATTTTCAATTCCGATAAGTGTGATGCCATAATTCGGATGACAAGAATTAGCCCAACTTTGAACTAAATCCTTAATATCAACTCCGATATAAGATCCTAAGTTACTGTCGGTAACATTAAAAGAATAAGGAGAAATAAGAATATTTGGCGCTGTATCCCAAGTTACGGTTAATTGATTAAAGTCACTTTCATTTTCATATATTGTTACAATTTGCGGAGAAAGCTCTGTATCAGATTTATCTTTTCTATTTACAAAGAGAAAAAGTGTAGCACTGCATATTGTATCTGTACAAAGTAAATTAACGTTAAACTTTAATAACGTTCTATAGGCATCCGGTTTACAACGATTTGGCGTAGTTATAAGATATTGCCCTGTAAACAATTGATTAACAGTTCCAAAATTAGTACTTTGATAAAATTGGGATATATAAACGCTATCTGTAGGGAAAACATCTATAGTTGCCATTTACTTACCACCTTAATTCTATTTTTCCTATAATATTCCATTTTTACCATGGATGTCACTTTGAGCTTGTCGAGCTAAAATTTTTCCCAAGCCATTTAACAGCCTGTTCAGTTTCTCGCTCTTCAGCGTATGAGACAATTTGCAACTTTGAGACACTGTTCTCTGCAATGAAGCAGAGCCCACATCAGGCAGACATACCAGTACACTGGGAAATATGTTTGAAATAAGAACACGGGTGCAGGAAGATTGTTCTTCCTGCACCCGTGTTCTTATTCTGTCCGTCCGCTCAATCAAGTCCGATCAGTTATCCTATCCGAACTGCCACCCAGGACGCAACCACTCGTTTCAAGTCCTAATCGTGTGCTTCTCCTTACACGATTTTAGTGGTCCACTCTTCCAGATTCCAGACATCCGTCACCCAGTCTTCGTAAAACTCCAGTTCGTGAGAAACGACGATGACTGTCCCTTTATATTCCATAATTGCTTTCTTGAGCTCAGCCTTAGCATCCACATCCAAATGATTGGTAGGCTCGTCAAGGACCAACCAGTTCACGTCTTTCAGCATCAGCTTACACAACCGAACTTTAGCGTTCTCTCCCCCGCTCAAGACCATCATCTTACTGGAGATGTGTTCGCTGGTCAAACCGCACCTGGCCAAGGCCCCGCGCACTTCGGAATTGGTAAGTCCGGGGAATTCACCCCAAACTTCTTCCAAGGCGGTCTTAGAATTTTTGCGACTGGATTCTTGCTCGAAATAACCCGGGTAAAGATAGTCTCCCAGCTCAACTTCACCGGATACAGGTTGAATATACCCCAGTAAAGTCTTTAGTAAGGTAGATTTTCCCAATCCGTTAACCCCGCGGATTGCAACCTTCTGCCCGCGTTCCAGTGCCAAATCCAAAGGCCGAGTCAAAGGCTCATCATAGCCCAGTACAATACCCCTAGCCTCAAAAATCATCTTTCCCGGTGATCGAGCTTCCTTAAATCTAAACTTTGGTTGAATTCTCTCCCTTGGCCGCTCAATCAGATCCATTTTTTCCAGCTGTTTCTGCCGGCTTTTGGCCCGCCCGGTTGTTGAAATCCGTGCTTTATTGCGGGCAATAAAGTCCTCGAGTCGATCTACCTCTTTTTGCTGCTTATCATAGGCTTTAATTTCCTGGATCTTTCGAGTTTCTAAGAGTGCCATAAACTGCTCGTAGTTTCCGGTATAGCGTGTCAATAAGGCATTTTCCACGTGATAGATGACATTAATAACGCTATTCATAAACGGCACATCGTGAGACACGAGGATAAAGGCATTTTCATACTGATTAAGATAACGTTTGAGCCACTCAATATGCTCAACATCTAAAAAGTTAGTTGGCTCATCCAAAATTAAAATGCTGGGATTTTGAAGCAACAATTTGGTCAATAAAACCTTTGTCCTCTGGCCCCCGCTCAAATCTGCGACATCTTTTTCGAGACCAATTTCTCCAAGACCCAGTCCATTCGCAATCTCTTCAATCTTCGTATCAATCATATAAAAACCGTTGTGTTCTAAAATGCTCTGAATCTCTCCTACCTCATCCAGGAGCTTATTCATTTCGCTTTCAGAAACATTGCCCATTCGATCATACATTTCCAAGGTTTCTGCTTCCAGGTCATACATCCCTTGAAATGCCTCTTTGAGCACGTCCCGGATGGTCTTCCCTTTAGTCAAAACCGTATGCTGATCTAAATAGCCGACGGTTACCCGATTCGACCATTCCACTTTACCCTTGTCTGGCATAAGCTTGCCCGTAATAATATCCAGAAAGGTTGATTTCCCTTCTCCGTTGGCTCCCACTAAGCCAACGTGCTCACCCTTTAATAAGCGAAAACTAACATCTTCAAATATTTTACGTCCACCAAATCCATGGCTGACATTTTCAACACTTAATACGCTCATTTGACTTAACTTCTCTCCCTTAATTGTAACTATATTTATTATCTAATTCTTAATAAACTTCCACCAAGCCTAAATCTTCCCTGGAACCTAAAGCGGCTAAACCAGGTTACTTGTCAAACATTCCACCGACTTTGCGTCGTTTGATGCCCTTCCTCTTCTCCCCAATTTTTTGAGTCGCTTTCATTGGGCCGCCTTGTTGGGAACTCTTCAGTTTCTTTTCTTCCACTAACTTTTTCATCAGATCTAAGGTTTTCTCATCCATATTTTTATCCTCCAATTATTTTAAGGTAAATCGCTGAATCAAATCTGCCCTGTACATAGGGCCTCGTGCATGCGCCTCATTTTATCCCTTGTTTTGTTCTATTTTTTCTGCCAACTCCGTCAAATACGTCCAACGTTCCAGCAAATCATCCAGCTTCTGTTCAAGGGTTTTCTGAAGTTTGACTAACTCTGTTAGCTTTCCAAAATCACTGCCGGAATCATTCATGTCTTGATTGATTTTTTGTAATTCTTCTTCCGCTTGGGCAATCTGAGCATCAATCTGGGCATACTCTTGTTGCTCTTTATAGCTCATTTTCAGCGGACGCTCTTTTTTCTTCTCTGACCCTGCCTTATCTAAATCAGCATCCATGCCTCGGAATGTTTTTGCCAACGAAGCTAATTTGACAGCCTGTTCTGCTTCTTGCTCTGCAGCGTACACCTGCTCACGATAGTCCGAGTAATTTCCGGCATAGGACCGGATTTTCCCGTCGCCTTCAAAGGCAAAAATCTTATCTGTAACCCGATCCAGAAAATACCGGTCATGAGAAACCGCAATTACCGCTCCCGGGAAATCATCCAGATAGCTTTCCAAGATAGTAAGAGTTTGAATATCTAAATCATTGGTCGGCTCATCCAACAAGAGCACATTTGGCGCTCCCATTAAGATCCGCAAAAGATACAACCTTCGTTTTTCCCCACCGGAGAGTTTACCGATCTGTGTCCACTGAACAGCCGGTGGAAATAAAAAGCGCTCCAGCATTTGAGAGGCGGTTATAAAACCGCCATCTGCCGTGGGAATCACTTCCGCAATGGCTTTAATCTCATCAATCACTCGACGCTCCGGATCCATATAGGTATTTTCCTGAGAAAAATATCCCACATTGACTGTCGAGCCCAGTTCTATACTGCCGCTATCCGGTGTCAGGTTGCCTACAATCAAGTTTAGCAATGTTGACTTGCCGCTCCCATTGGGACCAATAATGCCTATCCGGTCATCTCTCAAGAGAATATAGCTGAAATCTTTGATGACCACACCCCGGTTGGCAAACTCTTTTCGCACTTCATTGCATTCAAGGATCTTCTTACCTAAACGTGACGCCCCTGTGGGCATTTCAATCCGATCCCCATACTCCACAGGTTTATCAGCCTGCAACTTTTCAAAACGCTCAATCCTGGCCTTTTGCTTCGTGGTTCGGGCTTTAGCGCCTCTTCGCATCCAAGCAAGTTCATTGCGAAAGAGATTTTGGCGTTTTCTCTCAGTCACTTCAACCTGCTCCTCCCGCTCCGCTTTTAACTCTAAAAAGCGACTATAGTTACCGGGATAAGGATACAGTTTACCCTGGTCTAATTCTAATACTCGCCCCACCACACGATCAAGAAAATACCGATCGTGGGTGATCATAACCAGGGCACCTTTGCGTTTATTAAGATACTGTTCCAGCCAATCTACGGTATCATTGTCAATGTGGTTTGTTGGCTCATCCAGCATCAGGATATCTGTAGGGTTAATGAGAGCACTTGCTAATGCAACTCGTTTTCTCTGCCCACCCGAAAGAGTTCCCACTAAAGTATCAAACCTTGAAATCCCCAGCTTATTCAGGATGGTCTTAGCCTCATTTTCAAGTTGCCAAGCATCCAACTCATCCATCTGCTGGCCTAAATCAATTAATCTTTGTTGCAACTTCGGATCATCGGAATACTCATTTAGCTTTTCTAAGGCTAATTCATACTCTCGCAACAATTTCATAACCGGGGAATTTCCTTTGAAAACCTGCTGCAACACCGTCGCGGAGTCTTCGAATTCCGGATTTTGGGGGAGGTACTCTAAGCGGACACTATTTCCCGTGGTAACCTTGCCCTGATCTGGCCACTCGTTACCTGCCAATATTTTAAGCAATGTAGACTTACCCGTCCCATTGACTCCAATAATCCCTATTTTTTCCCCCTCGTCAATCCCGAAGGAAATATCCGTAAATAGAACCTTTTCACCATAACTTTTCGTCAAATTCTCAGCAGTTAAGACATTCATGCCGGCCCTCTTCTCCTTAGCAAAAGCTGTACAACACCTTATTATATCACAGTTCCTTAAACGATGCCGAATAAAGCAACTTACCACGCTGGCCAAGGATGGCCGAGTGTCCCTCTAGCCAAGACTTGAACATGGACTTTCGAAATAAAAGTCCCATAACTGAGCATCAATTTGGCACAGTTATGGGACTTTTATATAACTAGAATCCTGCTAAGAAACCTCTTCATCGGCTAATCCCTTTAAAATCTCATGGGCACTGCGACGTAAAGCTCCAACAATTTTCGATGACTCGACTTTCAATTTTTCCCTCTCAATTGCGGCAATGGTGCTCTTTTCTTCCAGGGACTTTATACGTTGACGAGTTTCTTCAGACCCTTTCAGCATAAGATACATCTCATCTTGACGAGAACGCATGACATCCATGTCTGTCTTTAAATTACTTACGTCTGTCTTTAATATACTTACGTCTGTCCTTAAATCACTTACGTCTGTCTTTAATGTACTTACGTCTGTCCTTAAATCACTTACGTCTGTCTTTAATGTATTTACGTCACTCTTTAGCATACTTACGTCAGTCTTTAGCATACTTACGTCAGTCTTTAGTATACTTACGTCACTCTTCAAACTACTTACGTCTGTCTGTATAACCTCAAGGACACCAAGAACTTTTCCGAACATCTCCCGAGTTTCTTGATCCACGTCTCTCCCCCCTAGAATCTCAACTCTCTCTATTTGTCACTATTTTACAAGTCCAACAGCGGTTTGTCCATCGATTTCTAATTTTTATTCTAATTGCCTCAAACTAACAAGACTATCTGAAATGATAATCTCCAACGAAGCTTAGCCGACTTTCTTTTGCACCATAATATCCAGAATAATTCGGTCCACCTCATAGCTGGCATCATTAGCCAGCCGTCCAAGGTTCTCGATGGTTTGTTCAGCCGTTCTTTCAATAATGCCATCCGTGGCTTGAATAGTTTTACCCTCCACAGCCATGATCGCAGACTGAACAGCAGCACTCGTACAGGTCGATAACTTCAAAGCACACCCAGCCTTAGCTCCATCACAGAACATTCCCGTCGTATTGCCCTGCATATTCTGGATAGCCGACTTTATTTCTGCTTTTCCTCCTCCAAGCAAATAGGCGATACCGCAGCTTGCACCGGTCCCGGACGCGGTTGCACCACATAAAGCAGAAAGTCGTCCAATCTTTAACTTAATGTAAATGGCGATCAGATTACTTAACGTTACAGCACGAATCAGTTGTTCCCTCGATACCTGCAATTTCTCTCCTGCAGCTACAACAGGCAAAGTCGCTGAAATCCCTTGATTTCCGCTTCCGGAATTACTCATTACCGGCATAGTACATCCGGACATCCTGGCATCCGAGGCCCCGGCTGTCAGAGCCATAGCATGAGTTATTAAATCATCGGAAAGCATTCCTTTACCGACACTATTTTTAATCGTTTTTCCTACCTCTAAACCATAGGCATTCGATAACCCCTCTAACCCAACATTCGTATTGAGTTCAATGGCCTTCTTAATAATTGTCAGATCACTAATTTGCGCCCGCTGAACAAACTCCCATATGGAGTCTATCGTGATAAACGAATCCTCGCTTCTCCCACTGTCACCGGTCCCACTTGCACCAGATTCATCCGCACTCAACCTGTTTATCAATAAATTCCCGTCCAATTCAACAAGTACAACCTGAGTATGTTCGTCTGCGACAACCACTCGCGCGTATGATTGTGGGGTCTTAAGGATCACCTCAACATAGAGCTTTTTCAAAGTATCTGCTAATCCCACCGTAACCTTCCCCTGCTCGATCATAGTCTTCGCGTTTTCTACATCCCGAGGAGTCAGTCCTTCTAATACTTCAAGCCCTTTAGAAAAATCTCCTGCAATTACCCCTAACGCTGCGGCAAGATCAACTCCACAGCCCTGGGCACCGGGAATTGCCACAGCCATTGCATTCTTGAGCACATTAGGGCTGGCTAAAACTCTCACCGAAGTAATTATATCTCCTTTGACATGCTTTTTAGCTAGAGCAGCTGCAAAGGCAATCGCCATTGGTTCAGTACATCCGAGTGTTACGACAAGTTCCTTTTCTAAACGTTCTAAAAACTTCTTGTATTCCATGTTGCAATTCCCCCTGTTTTTAACGAAGCTATCTCATTGATCAATTGTAAAAATTCATTTCTAAGTTGTCTTAATCATTTGATTATAACCTATTTTAATTCTTTGCGTTGTCTTTTAGATGATAATTATGATAAGCCAGTAAATAAAAAAAGCTAGCTCTTAGTTAACTGATAATTCAGAAACTAAAAACAGCCTCAAATTCAGACTTCAACCGACTGGGATCATTTGAATTTTGATTCACGCAACCCTAAGATCTCTGATACTTTGAGCTTAGATCAAGTTTACGACTGGAATAAAATTCGTTAATTAATACATCTAATTTGCAACTTATACTGACAACTCTATGATCCGTCAGGTTTTTATCTGAAGCAATTTCATGCATCTTTAATCTTAATTCTTCAATTTGCTCATCTATTATCTGTTTCACAATCCAAAAACCTCGTTTCAAAAAATATCGAATCCTCCGCTATTCTAATATATTTTCTTGAGAACATCAACGATGTATAAGATAATCTTTTGTCGGAAAATGGAAAAAATATGATTACTGCCAAAAAATATTCATTTTAAAAAAACATTTAATAATTCCAGCCATCTTTTACTCATTTATTATGAGTAACACGTCTCCTTTGGCTACCCCTTATTAGGCATCAACGCGATAATTATCATTATTTGCATCTATTTTAATAAAAAACATAACAAGAATAATTATACTTTTCTGAAAAATTTGTCAACTTAAGGCTCACAATATCTGGATGAAATTGGCCTGAAGTTAAAAAACTAGCGGCACTTTTGGCACTACCGTCATTACTATTTAAAGCCTCACATCTTGAGAAAAGAACGTGGGGGCATTCTCTGATTTCTCAAAGACAAAAGAAAGGAGTGATGGCATAAATTGTAATCGCATTGTATAATGATTATAAATGAAGGGAGATACGGGCTTGCAAGTTGTATATTCCAGAGTTGCAGTTAAAGCTATCAATAGTTTTGATAAATCTGTAAAGCAGAGAATCAAATCAGGAATAGAAGGACTGCTTAAAGTACCACCAAAGGGCGATATTAAGCAGATGCAGGGCATAAATCCTCCTGTTCTTCGTTTACGAATAGGAAAATATCGGGTATTATATGAGTATACTAATATTAATGACGAAGAAATTTTAATAATTAAGGATATCGGATCACGAGGGGACATTTACAAGTAAAGGAGAAGATAGTATGTCCGTAGTTTCTAAGCGAATTATAGATATGATTGATATGCTTCCTGAGTCGGAACAGGAGTTGGCATTGGAAATGATTAAAAGAATAGTCCTTGCTTGGGACAGTGATTTCACAAAGCTGACGCCTCTTGAGAGAGAGAGATTAACCCAATCCGAAAAAGAAATAGCCAACGGAGAAACCGTTAGCCATTCAGACATTGACTGGAATTAATTTAAAGTAGTGAACGCCCTTTACATTAGTGACTCTGATCTGTCCCACGTCTTGACAAAAGAACGTGGGACTTTTTTGTGCAAAAAGACTTATAAACTTCGATTCAGTCCCCCCAGACCACTTTTCCTCGTTTAATTACTGTCTCAACTGGGTTACTTCCAAAATGATAAGGCAAGTAATTTAGATTGGGAATATCCAGAATAAGCACATCTCCCTGTTTCCCAACCTCTAGACTCCCCACCTGATTTGCTCTGCCGATAGCATGGGCAGCATTAATCGTACACCCAGCCAAAGCTTCTTCAGGAGTAAGCCTGAGGTAGAGACAGGCCAGGGTTATAACAAGAGGCATGGATTCCGTAGGAGAAGATCCGGGATTGGAATCCGTAGCCAACGCTACAGGTACCCCTGCACGAATCATCTCTCTCGCTCTGGCGTAGGAATTTTTAGCAAGGTTAAACGAAGTTGCCGGAAGCAATACTGCAATTACACCTTGTCGTGCCAGAGCTGCAATTCCTTCATCCGAAGCTTGAAGCAAATGATCGGCACTTATAACACCCAGTTTTGCCGCTAATTCTGCCCCTCCCGCTGAAGCTAGTTCATCCGCATGCATTTTTAACTTAAAATTTAACTCCTTCGCCTTAACTAAAATCCGCTCGCTTGATTCGAGACTAAAAACTCCAGGCTCACAAAAAACATCACAGAATTCCGCCAGGTCTTCCACAGCAACCTGCGGTAACATCACATCCACTATGTAGTTTGTAAACTCTTCTTCACTGTACCCCGGTGGAACCGCATGCGCCCCCATAAACGTCGAAACCAAGTCAACCGCCTGTTCTCCATCTAATTCGTGTATAAGACGTAAAGCCCGCAATTCTTCCTCCACCATCAGGCCATACCCGCTCTTCGCCTCAACCGTCGTCGTCCCCATACTCAACATCGTCCGGAGCCGGCGGCTTGTTTGCGCTTTAATTTCTTCATCAGTAGCCAACTTAGTACTTCGAACCGTAGAAAGAATCCCCCCGCCTTGCTTAAGTATCTCAAGATAAGGAACCCCTTTAAGCTTCAAAGACAATTCATTCTCACGAGAACCCGCATAAAGAACATGCGTGTGAGGATCGACAAACCCCGGGGTAACAACCTTACCCAGCGCACTTATTTGCCGTGTATCAGGTCCTGCCCACCCGCCAGCTCGAACTTCCTCTGTAGTGCCAACCGCAACAATCTTTCCCTCACGGATAGCAACAGCACCATCTTCAATCAAACCAATCTCAGACATACCTTCCCCACAGGCCGGACCGTCCGAGTAGCCCCTCAGCGTCGCCATCAATTGGGCGGAATGGATCAAGAGATCCGCATACATCACACAATCAGCTCCATTCAAGTCATTTAGAAAATCTAAAAAAAATACGCAGTGGAAAAGCAGTGAACTCGTTCAACTAAAGTTGAACATGGAAATCTTAACATCGGATGAGACAAGAATGGAACTCGGAACAGTACTCCAAACTCTCTTGGCTATGTTACCCCTACCCTATTGATATAGGATATTAGATATTTGGAGCTTGATCTTCAGTTTTTACTGACTTAGGCTTACCAAATTTCAAGCGACTATGGGCACAATTTTGCTGTTCGACACACATCTCACAGGTGATTGCGCAGGACAAGTTCGGCTTCGTAAGCTTTTCTCCAACCGGAATAACAAGAGTATGAGATTTTATCGGAGACATCAACATCGTTTCCCCTAAAGATATGCCCAGCTCTCCCCCATCCAACAGAGTAAATAAGATTTTCTGAGCTTCCAGGGGAATTTGATAACCACCCGGACATAAGTTATGCCCCGTCTGTAAGCCACGGTCTGACACTTGCTTGACAACCATGCCCCTTAACAATTCTAAAGCTTCATCAAGCGCCACAGTCCCGCAACCATCTAGAACCATCCCATCAAGCATCTCCCCATCTTGAAACAAACGCATTGATTCCTCTTCAAGCCGGGAACCGATGGTTTGGATAGCAATTAAAACCTCCTGAGCCCCCTCAAAGAACGAGGCAGCGGCCCCAACAGGATACTGATTTGCAATAAGAATTTCCCCTGGTCCCGTAACCTCCACCGGTACATAACCATAAATACAGCGAGCATCAACAAGTCCTAACGCTTTGACTCGCATCTCCTCAATGGTTGGCTTAAAGTTTTCACTTCGTTTCGAATCTGCATCCGGCATACCAATACGCCGATAAATCTCTGAAGTATCTAATTTTAAGTTATCCCACTTTATATATTCCATCACTTATCGATCCTCCCAGCCTAAACGAAGAAATCTAAACTTTGCACTTTCTCCACTTTCATATCCCATGCCATGTTCTATCGTTCCGACCCCGTCGACCCAAGCCCGGGGCGCAGTGTGACACAAGCGCGACGTCTTTACGTAAGCAGCTAAGCAAACTTCCGTTTAAGCGACCGACCCGAAACGCGGGGCAGTGTACAGGGTCCCCTCCCGCCATCCTTGGCTCCGGGGACACTTGGCCATCCATGGCCGGCGGATGTACACTGCCGCCAGTGAGCCACGGCCCCTTCTCGCCGTCCTGCAAGAAGGCTAATCCGTGCGAAGACAGTGTCTTCGGGCTACAGGGGCACTAGACCGTCCATGGTCGTCGGACGGCTCATCTGGCACGATAAGTCTCCAGTGGAGATTATCGCCGTAGGCGGGTTCTTTAAAAGGATACTATCGCCGAAGGATGAACCCCGCTCCCCAAAGCCAGTCGCTTAAACGGTTAGTTTGCTCTGCGTCGTAAGCACCGAGCGCTGTGTCACACAAGCCCCTACTTGCATACCCGCTCAATCAACTCATCCTTCGGAATAAAAGGCACCGTAATATGCCCCAAACCCTTATACCGCTCATTGAACTCAATACCAGTCTCAATAGAATGCTCGTTCCTGGCCCAAGCCCGCCGAGCAACCCCCCCGATTACATCCCACAAAAGTGCAGACTTAATAACCTCATCCACACGTTCACTCCCGTCAAGGACCAAGCCAAAGCCTCCATTAATAGCTTTCCCAATGCCGACACCCCCGCCATTATGGAGAGAAACCATACTCATCCCTCGAGCCGCATCTCCGACAAAACTTTGTACAGCCATATCTGCCATCACATTGCTTCCATCTTTGATATTCGCCGTCTCTCTAAAGGGAGAATCCGTTCCGCTCACATCGTGATGATCTCGTCCCAGCATGACCGGGCCAATCTCTCCATTGCGAATCATCTCATTAAATTTAAGGGCAATCTTAATCCTGCCTTCCGCATCCTGATAAAGAATCCGCGCTTGAGTACCGACAACCAGTTTATTTTTCTCAGCATCCTTAATCCAAATATAGTTATCCCGATCTTGCCCCCTGCGGTTTGGATCAATACACCCCATGGCAGCCTCATCCGTTTTACGCAGATCTTCCTTTTTCCCGCTCAAACAAACCCATCTAAAAGGCCCATACCCATAATCAAACAGTTCCGGCCCCATAATATCCTCAACATAGGACGGGAAAATAAAGCCATCCTTCTCATCCACACCATTTTTTGAAATCTCATTCACTCCGGCATCATAAACTGCCTTCATAAAAGAATTACCATAGTCGAAGAAATAAGTGCCTCTTTCTACCAACGTCCGAATCAATTCAAACTGCCGAACCAAGCTCTGATCCACAAGCTTTTTGAACTCCGCCCGGTCGGTTGCCAGTAACCTGGTCCGCTCCTCGAAAGAGATCCCTTGTGGGCAGTATCCGCCTTCATAGGCAACATGACATGAGGTCTGATCACTGAGCAAATCCACTTTAATCTCATGCTTTACCGCATACTCCAATAAATCGACAACGTTACCCTGATAAGCAATGGACATGGGCTCTTTTTTCTGCACATACTCAGCCGCAATCCGGAAGACTTCCTCCAGATCCGCAGACACTCTGCTTACCCACCCCTGTTCATGGCGAGTCTTGATTCTGGATTCATCCACTTCAGCGATAATCCCCACACCTCGGGCGATTTCCACAGATTTCCCCTGAGCCCCGCTCATCCCGCCAAGACCTGACGAGATAAAAAGATGCCCGCTTATATCCCCATCATGAGGAATTCCTAACTTCATTCGCCCGGCATTAAGCAACGTATTAAAGGTACCGTGCACAATTCCCTGAGGGCCAATATACATCCAACCGCCGGCGGTCATCTGACCATAGTTAGCAACACCCATTTGCTCTGCGATTTCCCAATCCTTCTGATTGTCAAACATCCCGACCATTAAGGCATTAGTAATGATCACCCGCGGAGCTTCCGGACGAGAGGGGAATAATCCCACCGGATGCCCGGATTCCATGACTAGAGTCTGATGATCCGTCATCACTTCCAAATATTTTTTAATCAAACGGTATTGCAGCCAGTTTTGACAGACACTTCCTGTTTCACCATAGGTAACAAGTTCATAAGGATAAAGTGCCACCTCAAAATCCAGGTTATTATCAATCATCACCTGAAAAGCCTTGCCCTCTATACAGTTCCCCTGATACTCGTCGATAGGTTTACCGGATAATTTCCCTGCCGGACGATAACGATACGCATAAATCCTGCCTCTGGTCCTCAATTCCTCCAGAAACTCCGGGGCCAACTGTTCATGTAATTCTTCAGGAACATAGCGCAAAGCATTCTTAAGGGCAATTTTAGTTTGACTTGGAGAGAGGCTAAACCCCCGATCCGGAGCCCGTCTAATCCCTTCCACAAATTCCTGCATCTCAGGCAATTCAGGGTCCAGCTTAACAGCCATGGCTTGTGCGATGTCATAATTACTGATCATCCAGCTCACTCCTCACTTAAAATTTATCAATTCCGAGATTCCCACTTCAAGTGGGTGTTCGTTATTGGGGGTAGACTCCATCCTACGGCGCGAACGGATTCGTCTGCGGATCTGCGCCTTGGCGTAAGTCTATCCTCAGCGCAGTTGTATTCGTTACAGGCCGTGCGCTTTCGGCGATAGTCTCCACAGGAGACTATCGTACCGGAGAGTATCGTACTGGAGACTATCGTCACCGAAGTCTCGATGTTCAGCTTTAGCTGAACGAGTTCACTTTAGAGAACCTTGCTTTACCTTACTAATGAACCAAGCAGGAAAGTCCCAATTAATTCATATTTTTAGAAATAGGTACAGTTGCCCTTTAGGACTCCTGTACCTATCACTTATACGGATGTTTTCACCGTCGTCTTTATGCTCTAATATCAAAAATTCAAGTCTAACTAACCCTATACCAATCCCACTAAACATAGCCGTTAAGCTATGATGCGTCGACACAGCTCTGTTGCCGATGCGGCATCTGCAGCATATCCATCAGCGCCGATTTCATCGGCAAAACTTTGGGAAATAGGTGCCCCGCCAATTACGACCTTAACGGAATCACGCAAGCCCTCTTCTTTTAAAGCCTCAATCGTGTCCTTCATCGAAAGCATGGTTGTTGTTAAAAGAGCGGACAAACCAATAGCTTGAGGGGAATGCTCCTTAACAGCTTTTACAAAAGCAGCCGGATCTATGTCTACACCCAAATCAATAATTTCAAATCCGGCACTTTCCATCATCATAACAACCAGCTTTTTACCGATGTCGTGAAGATCGCCCTTAACTGTCCCGATCACCACTTTACCGGCGGTAGGCATGTCTTTGTCAGCAATCAACGGTTTTAAGAGTTCAATACCTGTACTCATAGCCTTAGCAGACATCATAACCTCCGGAACATACATATCCCCTGCTTTGAAACGAACTCCGACCACATTCATGCCCGCCATTAATCCCTGATTAATAATCTCCAGTGGATCATTGCCGTTATCAATCATTTTCTGAGTTAAATCCTTCGCCCCATTATAATTTCCATTAATCACAAGTTCAGCCAAGCTGGTAAAATCACTCATTAAGATTTCCTCCTCAAATATTGGTTTATCCCCTCACCCATGGTGATCTATTAATACTTTCACGTATTTTTCTTCGAGTACTAAATGCCTGCAAGCCGTCACAGGCTTTCGGCAAGAAGTGCGTATACCTCACATTATATAAAAATGTCCCAAAATGATCAACTAACCCTAAATTAAGCTTTCTCCCCAACCTTTTCTTTAGCTTTTCGGAGGATTTCACCGATTTGTGCCTTTACCTCCTCGGTGACGGGCTTAGGCTGGTGAGTTTCCAAAACTTGTTTGATCTGGTCCCTGGCACGTTCGATCATCGTCTTACTGCCGTTGGCTGTCCAATTCTCATAATTGTTAAAGTCCGAGAGATCAGGAAACCAGTTATCCCTAAAATGCTTGGCCGTATGGTCATCCCCAAGGAAGTTTCCTCCCGGGCCAACCCGCATGATCGACTCTACACCCAAGGACTCTTTATCAGTATTGATCCCCTTCAGTAACCGGCGGGTCCTGCCAATAACCTCGTTGGAAATAACCAGCAACTCTAAGGAACCTGTAATACCAAACTCCATATAGAAAACATCATGCATAATATTGCACCCTTGAAGGGCTCCCATCATGGTAAACATCGTCGACTCCGCGATAGCCTGTTCGTCACAAACCTTGGAATTACTGCACCCGGCATAGCCCCAAGAGGGAAGTTGGTAGTAATGAGCCAGATCAACAGCGCCCCCTTGAAAGAGTACCGCTTCCGGAGTTCCATAAACCGCCTGCATCGTTCGCATATCAAGCGGCGAATTTCCATAGCCGTAAATAAAGGGAGCCCCCGGAGCCTTCAATTGGTGAATAATTAAGCCGCTCAACGCTTCCGCATTAGCCTGTACCAAGGCCCCTGCAATTGTAGTAGGCACGGAAGCTCCCGCTACGCCACCGCAGGCAAAATTCGCGGGAACCCCATTTTCAGCAGCAATTAGCAGTTTTTCGATGGACTCCTTCGGATGTTGAAGAGGGGAGGTGGGTTCAGTATAAATCATAAACAGAGGCTTCTGACGCAAGCGCTCCTTCCCACCCACAGCACAGGCCGCCATTTCAATAATATCCAGAAGGGTATCCCCATCTTCAGCAATCACAACCTGAGGTTTTTCCGTATTTTGAACCATAATGGCATATTGTTCACGATTAATCATACGAGGGTCTACATCGGACAATAAACCCATGGACATGACAAAATCAATATTCGGTAATTTGTCACAAAGTCTAATAGCATTAGCCACATCTTCTTGACGCCAACTCCGCCTCTCTAAGGTGAAGGGATCCAGGTAGTTGAGGGTATCAGACCCGGTACCGAAGTAAACATTGGCCCCTTCAAGATGAAGCGCCGCCTCTCCCTTGCGGTTATACAGAGTCACACGGGAAGGAGCTGACTGCAATGCTTGCTTGACCAGAAAACTTGGGAAATAAACCCGATTACCGTTTTCCACATGTGCCCCGGCTTGCCGCAGCAATTCCACTGCCTCCTCATGGTGAATAACCATGCCTGTGTCTTCAAGAACTTGACAACTTGCGAGATGAATCTCCTCTGCTTGTTTTTCCGTGAGTGTTCGAAAGAACAGTCCGTTTCCGTGCGAGCTTCCAACTCCCATTGAGTGTAACCCCTTTCATTTGTTCCTGCCAGCGGATATGCCCCTTCGGCATAAGTCTATCCTTAGCGCAACTGTATTCGTTACGGGCCGTGCGCTTTCGGCGATAGTCTCCACAGGAAACTATCGTACCGGAGACTATCATAAAGAAGACTATGCCGAAGTCTCCTTGTTCAGCTTTAGCTGAAGGAGTTCCTATGTTCTCTTTTAGTTGTTACTTGTTGCTTTTAACCTTTTCCGTCTCAGCAATAATCTCATTTAACCCCTCACGAATTGCTCCATCCAACAGTTCCGAGGTATGGGTGGCCACGATGTGTTTGGTTAATTCCTCAGCCTTGTCTTCCATCGATTTAGACCCCTGCTCTTCCCAGATCTCCCAGAATGAGCTATTGAACTGTTTAGACGACCAAATCTCTTCACGGAAGTGTTTAAAGGTATGTTCATGGCTAACGTAGTTCCCGCCAGGTCCCACTTCATCGATCACATCCACAGCCATGGTCTCTTCATCAATTCGAGTTCCTCTCCCCATGTAACGGGCATTGTCCATATAGTCATTACACATAGTAAGGAAGGTCAGGGAACCGGTTTTTCCGCCTTCCAGATAGCCCACATCATGGACCAGGTTAGCACCCATTAACTGAGCCATCAAAATCCCATTTCCAGCTTCCATGCCAGCCTGAGCATCAGGTATCGGAGAATTAACACACCCAGCCTCCGTAAAGTTTGGAATTCCATAAAACTGTGACAATTGAGTCATAATAGCGTAGTTCATCATCGTCTCCGGAGATCCATACAAGGTCGCAGTGGTCTTCATATCCATAGGAGTAGCACCGCCGCCGATGATAATCGGAGCTCCCTTTTGTTTTAGTTGAGCCATAACCACCCCTGCCAGCGCTTCAGCATTCATCAAAACGATGGTTCCTGCTTTCGTAACCGGTGTAGTAGCCCCGGACAAAACTCCCGGAGTATAAACAACAGGCACTCCATATTCAAAGCAAGCAAACATCTTGCCCACTCCATCATTCGTGTGTACCAAGGGGGAGATTGGCTCGGAATAAAGAATCATAAACGGATTTTTTCTCAGTTCCTCTTTACCGCCGGCCACTAAAGCAGCCATCTCTAATTGCGCCCGCATATTGATTTCATCATGGGCAGTAACGATCATGGGTTTTGTGGTATTAGTAACCATTGCTTCTAACTGATGCAGATCGCTCACTTTTGGGCTCGTGTCCGCGGCAATAGCATAACTCATAACAAAATCATAATTTGGCAGATAATCCATGACTCGGCAAGCCAGTTCCACATCCCTCTTACCGGAGCGTCTCCGCTTACCCGTTTCTAAATCTATGGTATAAGGCAGATCGGAACCTGTCCCGAAATAGGTGCGATTCTTTTCCAAGGGCATAACCCGTTGACCCTTCCGATTAGCAACCACAATTTTGCGCGGTGCTAAGCGCAGGCATTCCTCAACCAGCCAACTCGGAATTCGAACTCGATTCTCATTGACAATGCATCCCGCATCTTTTAATAACTGTAACGCTTCCGGGTGATCTACTTTAACTCCGGTTCGTTCTAAGACTTCTAACGTTGCAAAATGAATTTCCTCGATCTGTCCCTCACTCACCCAGCGTAATAATGGCGTTGTTTGTTCTATACTGTTGGAACGAATCTTTCTCATTCATGTTACCTGGTTAATAAAACTTGGACAAAACCTAACCTTATCCTTTCCTAATTCTTGATGTATTGCTCTAATTACCTCTCCAAGTTTTGAACATAATTTGTCGGTCTTAGTGTATCTCCAGAGTTATCTCCAATACCTGACAACGAAAACTCCACTGAAAGCTAAGTCTCAGCAAAGACGGCCTCCTCAGTTGCCCTTATACTCTGTCTATGACGGCCTATACACTTCGAGTAAGGTATCTCTATAACTATAGCTGTAAATATTGCAAGATTTATGCCATCCCTTAGACTGGGAGTGGATTTCTCTTTTTACTCAACACTTACTATTAATATATCGGTATCCCAAAGGGTTTTCTTCACTTTTAAAATTAAGAGTTTAGCCACTCTATAAACAGGCAAAAAACAAAGCGCTAAAATATTTTGCACTTCTACTTTCTTCTTACTCCGCTTCACTGTTGCGCTTCCACAAACGCATAAATCTTTTGCTATGCTAAAATTTATTGCTGTTAATTTATTGTTTATCCTGCAATCACAGAAATAGCCTTAGCAGGGCAGGCCTCTTCACAAATCCCGCATCCCCAACACTTGGTCAGGTCAAACTCAACCTTGCTCCGACGTTTACCCTTAACAATCACTTCTGCCTCTCCTACATAAAAAGCCCCAAAATTACAACGCCTGGCGCAAGCACCACAATGGGAACACTTAGAGTCATCCCTCTGAACCAGGATTTGACTCACCGGGAATACACCCTTGGTCCCTTTTTCTTGAGCCAAACGCAAGGGATAACAACAGCAGGAGCAACAATTGCAGATATAAGTCGGTCCCTTAATCCGCCAGTCACTGTTCACTTGATGCATTAGACCTTTCTTATGAGCCGCCTTCACCAGTTCCTTGGCTTCTTCCTTCGTCAGCGACCGCCCAAAGGTCCGATCCGTTATGGAATCATTAAAGCTTAGACAGGTTTCTGTCGGCTTAGCACAATGGCTTGCTAACTTACGACAATTACACGGAACTACCCTGATATCACTCACGGACTCAAGTACTTCATCAAGGTCCTCAATCAATAAAAACGCCTCCGGAGCCCTATCTACCACTTCCTTATTGATAAGCGAATCCAGATAGGAATTATTCCTCTCGGCATAAACCTGATAACACCACTGATCCAAAGCCTTCCGCAAATCCTTGTCAATCAAAGGATAGCCTTCATCAAACTTACACACATAATCTAAGAGCTCATAAAAATCGGCTCCAAAATAAACAAGCTCCCCATCAAGCTCTTCCCTATGAACAATATGTTTATCATAACAGGCATCCAATAACACCTGGGCATCTTCAAGCGAACAATTCAACCTTGCAACAATTTCTGAGACAGAACACTTTTCACCATTAAGCCCAACCACAAGGCCCATCTCACCCTCGGACACAAACCGATCCAGATGGAAAACAACGAATTCCGGCACACCAAACAAAGACACAAACCTATCAATCACAGCCATCAATATTCCTGCCTTTCACGTTGAAAAAGTTATAAAGCCACTCTATACCCCTTGCAAATATATGGAGTATAAAGTGGCAATTTAATCAAGTCCGAGACTCCCACTTCTTCAAGTGGGTGTTCCATATTCTACTTCGGTGACGACAATTACTTCAACAACCCTTTACTCTTTAAGAACGTCGTTGAAACCTCATCAATGGACTTCTTCTCAACATCCGCTTGCATGTTCAGTTCAGTAATCGTCAGAGTGTCTAACACAGAGCTTAACTTCTTAAGATCGGCAGCCAAAGTAGGATAAGCATCCACAATTTGCTGACGAACCACAGGGGCAGCATTATAGACCGGGAATGCATTTTTGTCATCTTCAAGCATCACAAGCTTATCCGTAACAATCCTTGGTTCTGTAGTGAAGGCCAAAGCCAGATCCCCTTTTTGATTTTTAAGAGTCTCGTAGTTTAAACCCATCGCTACATTAACAAAATCCCCTTTAGGCATCTTGAAATCATAGACCTTTTCAAAAGAAGGCAGCCCATCCGCTCTTCCTTCCCATTCAGGGAAGCCAACGAACTTTAAGGTTTCTCCCTTTTTCACTTGGGCAACATAGTCCGAAATAGTTTTAAGCTTATACTTTTCTGCGACATCCGGACGAACTACGATTCCATAAGTATCATTGAGGGGTGCATATTCTAACCAGGCAATTCCATTCTTAGCATCCCATTCTTTGATGAGTTTGTAGCTTTCCTCAGCCTCAAACACGGGAGCATGCTCCATCAAATTCATAACACCTGTTCCGGTGTATTCCCAATATAGATCAATTTGCCCGGAAGTAAGAGCCGGTCTGATGACCGCTAACTCACCAAGGCCCATTTTGTTTTCAACGGGATACCCTAATCCTTCCAGATACTGAAGACTCAGTGTTCCTAAAATTGCCGCTTCAGTGAAGGTCTTAGACGAAATTTTAATAGTTGGTCCTTCTTTTCCCTTATCCGGAGCGGTTCCGGCAGCAGGTGCCTTTGCGCCGCAACCGAACACCCCTCCCAAAGCTAATGTCAGGGACAAGACTGCAACGAGAAATAACGATTTCTTCTTCATGTACATACCCCTTCCTTTCAACTATTTGTGCTAATTATACATCTTTTCATTTCATAATATTGCCAAAAACTTTTTATATGTCCTACCCCCTCCTTCTTCTTGCCCTTTTAAAAACCGTCCCTCGTTCCCCTCAAGCACCTTTGCATGAAGCTCAAAACAACCTCCAAAGAGCTCCTAAAATCATATCCAACCCCGTCTATAAGTTAAAGAGATAGACGGAAAGGACGTCCCTAGTGTGGAACGTTCAAAGATAGAATACCCAAGAATTGACTTAGCATAGAGAGCACAGTGAATAGCGATGGTACCAGTGCGAAGAGGCGAAACCTACTCCGCCCCCATACCAGGAGGAGTGATTCGATGCTCAAGATAATTAATCATCCTGTCTAAAAATATAGCCATCAGCGCCCCCAGCCCTGCCCCAACCAACAGATACTCAGGCCGGAAGAGTGCTAACCCGCCCATAATCAGATTGCCCAAGCCTCCTGCTCCAATAAGAGAAGCTAATGTACCTATACTAACAACATAAACAGTCGCCGTCCGGATACCGCTCAAAATGATCGGCACGGCCAAGGGAAGTTCCACTTCTAAAAGAATCCTCCTTTGAGACATCCCCATACCACTGGCTGCTTCCTTCACATCCGAACTAACCCCTAATAAACCGGCAATTGTATTCCTGACGATAGGCAATAAACTCTGAAATAAAAGAGCAACAATAGCGGGCTTCATGCCCAAACCGAGAATCGGCAAGGCCAAGGCAATCACCGCAATCCCCGGCACAGCTTGTAAAAGGTTAAGTATATTAAGGGTAACAAGACCGAACTTTTTAAATTTCGGACGGCTTAGGAAGATCCCCAGGGGTACAGAAATCAGGATTGCAAGTGTTATGGTGATAACAACAATCAGGGAATGCTCCCACAAAGCCTCCGGTGCCTTCTCGAAAAGAGCAAACCTGAAATTCTCCCACTTCATTTACTCACCCTCTTTCCGATAAACGTGCTTCCTAATCCCTTTGAAAGAGAGCATCCCGCATAATTCCTCGCCCTTCAGAATCCCAAGATAATCCGTATCATATTCCAGCAATAAAGAAAGTGCATCCGGGAAAGGAGTCGTCGTTTGGACAAAAGCCTTTTCCGTCCTAAGGACTCGTTTGCGCAGCCCCTCTATATCCCTCCCGAACTCTTCCGTATCAGAAACCGTAATTTGCCCGCAAGCCTTGCCCTCTTCATTTAAGAGGAAGGCCACCTCAGCTCCGGCATCCTTCATTTTCTGGGCAGCAGTATGTAACTCATTTCCCTTCACCACACACCCAATGGGTTGCATGGCATCTTCAGCCAGATATAAATTTAACTTTTTCACAACCCGATCCCGGCCAATAAAATCCTCGACAAACTCGTTAATGGGATTGGTTAAGATCTCTTCCGGAGTCCCAAATTGCACTAATTTCCCCGCGTCAAAAATGGCAATCCTATCTCCCATTTTTATGGCTTCGTTAATATCATGCGTCACAAAAACAATGGTCTTCTTAATCTCTTTCTGTAAACGAAGCAATTCATCCTGCAAATGCGTCCGCGCTATCGGGTCAACTGCCCCGAAAGGCTCATCCATCAGCATGATGGGCGGATCGACAGCCATCGCCCTGGCCACTCCCACTCTCTGCATTTGCCCCCCGCTCAGCTGGGCCGGATACTTGCCCCTTGTTTTTTCCAGGTCAAGTCCCATCATGACAATAAGCTCATCAACACGTTTCCTAATCTTTTCCTTCGGCCATTTATACAGTCGTGGCACGATGGCAATATTTTCAGCAATGGTACGGTGGGGCAAAAGTCCGATCTGTTGAATGACATAGCCAATCCCCATCCGCAGTTGGTCCGGATCAGTACGAGTTACATCTTCGCCGTTAATTTTGACGATCCCGGATGTAGGCTCGATCATTCGGTTAATCATACGCAAAATTGTACTTTTTCCACAGCCTGAGGGTCCGACCAAGACACAGATCTCTCCCTTAGGAATCGAGAGAAATAATTTATCCACAGCCGGCATAGCTTGACCTGGGTACTGCTTCGTAATTTGCTCTAATTCAATCATCCGAATCCTCCTCCGCAAACTCTATCCCGTCCTCAGTTCGACCTAACTATGCTGATGAGGAGTTAGCGACTAATTCTTAATCCTTTAGGAACAATCCTTTTCTCCACCAGTCCGAGAATAGTATCTAAACCAATGGCAATCACCGAGATAATCAGAGCGCCTGTCACCATCATAGGAGTATTAGAACGAATAAGTCCCTCTTGAATAAATCGCCCTAAATTACGCTCCCCAATATAGGTAGCAATTGCCGCAATGCCAGTGGTCATGACCACAGTAATTCGAAAACCCGCAAAAATAATTGGCATACCTAAAGGCACAAGAATTTCGATGAGAATCCTTCTTGTGCCCATACCCATCCCTCTAGCCGCTTCGATTACATTGCGATCCACGTTTTTAACCCCGTCATAAACGCTGCGAATCAAGGGCATCATGGCGTAGAGAACCAAGGCCAGCAGAGCTGACTTTCGACCTAAGCCAAACATGGGAATAGTTACTAAAATAGCAAACATAGACAAACTGGGAATACAAAATATGGTGTTCGCCAGAGCCAAGACCCTAGCCGCCCATTTATCGCTTTTTGTCAACAAAAGTCCCACAGGTACCCAAATCGCTAAAGAAATCCCTACCGCCAACAAGACCAAGGTAAAATGATTTTCGGAGTATTCCATAATAGTCTTGGAATTCTTCATTAGAAAACTAGTAAAATCTGATAAGGTCACTCGCCATCACCTCACTTTCTTTCGTATTCTAATAAAGAATCTGCCCCTTCAAAGAGGCGGGAACTCGATAATTCAAAGTGAACTCGTCCAGCTAAAGCTGAACATCGAGTCTTCGGTGGGGGACTCTACCCCCACCGAAGCAGAGTACGGGGCCCACTCCCACTTATAGAAGTGGGATTCTTACGATTGGATATAGCGTTAAATCTAATAATTGTTGCAAGAACCATGCCTAATTCCTTAGAATTGAGAGTTTATGGCTTTTTTCCCTACCGAACAAAAGCTAGGCGCCAAATTATTATGCTGATATATAACAGGAAGTCCTTGCCGGAAGCAGTTTTAGGACAAGTGCATATTATTATTGCCTGCCTAAGAATTATGCATCCCCAGCTTTTTCATACGGTATTGGAGATTTTGCCGGGCAATTCCAATGGATTCAGCCGCCCTGGTGATATTCCAGTCATGGCTTTTCAAAGCTTCCCAAAGCACTTGCTTTTCAACCTCACGCAAAACATGACTCAGGGTGCTGGACCCCTTCTTATAGAATTCAGAAAAGGTTCCATCCTGACTCAGAAACTTCGCCCTCAGATAATGTGGCAAATGGTCAACAGTTATAACCTTTCGTCCATCCAGCATATTCATAGCGCTTTCAATAATATGCTCTAATTCCCGTACATTTCCGGGCCACAGATATCTAAGAAATATATCCTTTAACTCAGCAGCAATCTGAACCTCACCTAAACCATAGATTTTTTGATAGCGATTTAAAAACCAATGGATTAAGGCTTCAATATCTTCCGCCCTGTCTTTCAAAGGGGGAATAAAAAGGGTCATCACCGCTAAACGATAAAAAAGATCCTTACGCAAACTGCCATTATTCACCGATTCCCAGGGATCAACATTTGTAGAACTGATAACTCGGCAGTGCACCGGAATCTCCATGGTCCCGCCGACCCGTCTGACCATTCTTTCTTGAACTACCCGCAAAATCTTAGCCTGCAGGGCAATACTCATACAATTAAGTTCATCTAAAAACAAAGTCCCATTTCCAGCCTGTTGAAATAAGCCCTTGGAGTCTACCGCCCCGGTAAAAGCCCCCTTAGCCGTTCCAAAAAGGATACTTTCCAGCAAGGTTTCCGGAATAGCCGCACAGTTAATCGCTACAAAAGGCTCATTTTTGCGGGCGCTGTGATTGTGAATCGCTTGGACCAACAATTCCTTACCTGTTCCTGTCTCGCCAAAGACTAAGATGAATCCATCAGCTACCGCTGCTTTTTTTGCCGAAGCAACCAGATTCTGCATAGCGGGACTGGCATAAACGATTGATTCAAAGGTATATCGAGTTCCATTACTGCTCCGATTCTCTTGCCCTTCCAGACCGATTTGGTCGTGCAATTGCATGGTCTTCGTCAGCAATTCTTTAAACTTGGTAATATCTTTACATACAGAATAGACCGCGACAACCTCATCGTCTTCTATCACCGGAAATGTGCTGGCTATGATAGTGACCTCTTTACCTTTGTTCGTAAAATAAGTCTTATGCTTCTCCAAAACCGGTTCACGAGTTAAAACAACGCTCAAGTGTTCGCTGCTTTCCACAGTAACAGCATCATAGACTTCATTTAAATACTTTCCGACAACATGTTCGGATAACAACTCTTCTAACTTAGCCATTTCAGAATTATAAAAGATTATCTTACCCTCAGGGTCGGTAACAATAACCCCTTCGTCAATTGAATTGAAGAGATGCCTGAAAACTTGGTCCATAACATCACGAGGCATACTCCTACCCCCTAGTTCTTTACCTTTTTCCGTTAATTCTTCAGCCGACGACAATATCCTCTTTTTTGAACAATCCCTTTATGCTTAAAGGAGTAAATCCTCTATAAGATCGTAAGCTAAGCCCCGAATAGCCTGACGTTTATACTCTTGGGAAGCACGGCCGGGAATCCCTCGATCAACTGCATCTGTTAAATGGTCGGCAACTTCCTCTGCAAAATCCGAATTAACCTTCTTGCCTTGTAATCCCCGCTCCAACTCCTCTAAACGAAAGGGGATAGGTCCCAAAGCTCCCACAGCCCACCTTGAGGAAAGGATTTTTTGGTCCTCTGGGTCATATTCCACCATTGCCGCCATATTCAAACGAGCAATGGAGACGGCAGTACGACTTCCAATTTTCCCGAAAGCACTAGTAATTCCTGCTTTTCCCCCGGGTTTCCAGATTGGAAAATCAATCTCTGTTATCAATTCCTTCTGCTGCAAACCTTGACCCACTCCCCCTTGGAACTGAGCAAAGGGCACTCTCCGCATACCCTGTGGTCCGGCAATATTTACCCACGCTTCCAGAACCAGTAAAGCAGGTAAGCTGTCCCCGGCGGGGGAGGCGTTCGCAATATTTCCGCCTATGGTAGCCCTGTTTCGAATTTGAGCAGACCCTACCTGAGAGGCTGCCTGACTCAAACACCGAGCCTTCCCTCTCAGCAAATCACTTTCACTGATTTGGGTAAAGGTTGTCCCGCTCCCGATCCTCACCCTTCCTTCAACTTCCTTAATGAATTTCAGTTCCGGAATCAAGGAAAGATCCATAAGCCAAGCAGGTCGTATCTGCCCCCCTTGTAACTTAATGACAAGATCCGTGCCACCACTTATAAAAACCACGTCCTCATTAATTCGAGAAATAGTCTCAATACCTTCCGCAACCGTCGCCGGACAAACAAACTCACATTTCGTCATCCTAAAAACTCCTCTATTTCTCTTCTTACAGAACATGAAGGGGAACATGGGTGGTTCTTGTCCAACCACGATCCTCGAACTTAATTGTTCTAAATATTCGATATTTAGAACGCGTATCCCTTCCTAATTGTCAGCAAAAGTTTGCCCCCTAACTGTGTTCCATCTTGCTAAATGTAATATTTTCCACAACATGAAGGATATTCCTATATTCTGTCGAAATTGTCTGATGGAATGGAGGAGTTGCTAATTGGATGTTAAACTTGATAGGGTGCAACTGTATTTAGATTGGTTAAAATCTAAATTATACTTAGACCATCAATCAAACAATGCTTCGAAGCGAAAAGTAAAACGAGGAAATGTATATTATTGTTATTTAGGTAGGGGTGTTGGAAGCGAGGAAGAAAAGGAACGCCCTTGTGTTGTTCTTCAACGATTTGACGGGAATATGAATTCTCCTAATACAATAGTTGCTCCTATAACACACACTTCATCAACTTTAGACGTTGTAGTTCCTATAAATACTCGATATAATCAAGATGGTAGTATACTTTTAGATGGGAATGTTTTATTGGGTAATATTGTTACTGTAAGTAAAGCTAGATTAGGCGATTATATTGCCACTCTGACGACACCGGAAATGAAACAGGTTGATATCGCTTTGGCTAAGTCCATAGATATTTATAAAAATACCGTTAAACTAGAAAATATAATAAAAGATAAGGATATCTATATTGGAAAGCTTATTGAGCAAAGAGAAAATCTTCAACGTCATCTTGATGAATTAATTAATTCAAAAGATAAAAAGTAATATATTGACAGACATTATAATACATGATATAAATTAATTACAAAAAGGTTTGTCACGAGTGGGCAAATTATATTTTTATTCAAAAATGGAAGCCACGAGTGGGCTTCCTTTAGTCTTTCTAAGTTCGAAGATGAAAGAAGGTGACAGATTGGCTTTTATTTTAGATGAAACCAAAAAGTCAATTCGCGGAGTCATGGGAGCCCTCAAGCCTTCCTCTTCCATAGATATTAATGAAGCCATTGAATTAGCTAAAATAGAACGGGCAATAGAGATTGACAGTCGCTTAAAGGAATTGGAAGATGAATAAACAGATGATGGCTGACACAAAAATGCCCTATAGTATAGACTTTTCGGAGTCTACACTATAGGGCATATATATTGTCATCCGATCTCTTTTTTCTATCTTGGCAACTCTATAACCGGCTTATCCTTGGCAGGCTTATACAATAAGAAATTACGACCAATTACTTGCACCAGTTCAGACCCGGTCTGATCAGCGAGTTCAGTGGCCACAGATTTCGGCTCCTCCATACAATTCTGCAAAACTCGTCCCTTGATCAGCTCCCGAGCTTCTATGGTTTGGTTCGTTTGGGTGATGACTGATTCTGTAATTCCGCCCTTCCCCACTTGAAGAATCGGCACCATTTCATTTCCCATGGCCCGTAAATAACGTTTTTGTTTTCCTGTTAACACGGAAATCTTCCCCCTAAAATCAATCTTTACTCATATCTCAAGGCCGCCATCGGTTCGAGCTTGGCCGCTTTTAAAGCCGGATAAAAACCGAAGAAGAGTCCCACTCCAATGGAGAAGGACACGGCAAATATTATCGCCCAGCCGGACAAAAGCGGCGGCCAGTTCAAAAGGTGAGACGCTATCAGCGCACTCCCTACCCCTAAAGCGATACCCAGAATCCCACCAATGAGAGATAAAACAATAGCCTCTAATAAAAATTGCAATAAAATATCTCGCTCTTTGGCCCCTACAGCTTTGCGCAGTCCAATTTCCCGGGTGCGTTCTGTCACAGAAACCAACATAATGTTCATAATTCCGATTCCTCCCACCAGGAGGGAGATCCCTGCAACCAAGCCGATAAAGCTGGTTAGGATCCGCATGATCGTATTCGCTGATTGCACCAGCTGCTGGACATTAAAAACTTCATATTGATTGGTTGTCCCATGGCGCACATTCAAAATACGCTTAGCATTATCAATGGTACTTGCCAAATCCGCTTCTCGGTAAGTCGCGCCTTCCAACTGGTCTACTCGCTGGGATTGAAAGACATCCGACCAGGTTCCCCAGGGCATATAAGCATAGGCATTCTGCGGACCGACATTAAATTGGGCAAAGGCTGAGGTATCCTTAGCCAAAACCCCAATCACCCGACAGGGAACACTGCGGACAATAACCTGCTGTCCCAAAGGATTTCCTGCCCCAAATAGATTCTCTCCCAAGGTCTGATCAATGACCGCCACCCGACGGTCCGCTGTAAACTCCTCCTCAGAGAAGAATCGCCCTCTGGCTATATCCCGGTTGCGCAAGTCCGCAAATTCAGGAGTGGTTCCCACCACCATGGCGGAAGAACGCTTTTGATTCACCTCTAGGGCAGTGTATTCAATACTCGTGGGAATCAATATCTTGACTTGGGGCAAGGCCCGTTTCAAGCTCTCTCCATCCTGCAGACTTAAGCGATCCCCCTCATTTTGTCCGCTGTTGCCAACTGACTTAGGGTACAATACAAATAAGTTAACCCCGCTTTTCTCCATTTCCTGCATAATGGCAGCCTTGCCTCCCAGGCCGATGGTGACCACAGCGATCACAGCGGCAATCCCAATAATAATCCCCAGCATCGTCAGTCCCGAACGCAGTTTATTGGTTCTCAAACTAAAAAGTGCTCCGCGCAGTCCTTCAATAAGGCTCATACGCCTCCACTTCCCGCCTCAGGGACGACCTGCATTCCTTCCGAAAAATCATTGGAGGGATTTAAAACCACCTGGTCACCGGACTTTAAGCCGGAGGTGATTTCCTGGTGTGTGTCATTCCCAATCCCAAGCTTGACTTCTGTTTTCTCAAGACGGCCGGCCTGGATTCGGTAAACATAGTTTTTGTTGCCTTCTTGAAAAAGGGCCTCTTGCGGAACAGCTAAGACCCCTTCCTTAGTCGCCACAATAATTTCGATGGTCACAGTAAAACCAGGCTTCAGTTCAAGGGGAGCTTTCTCTAAACGAATTTTTATCCCTACTGTTGGAGAAGCGCTTCCCTGAAGGCTAGTCTTTGAGACCGCCGTCGGGGCAATCTCCACAATCGTCCCTTGAACAGACGCATCTCCTAACATCTTACTTGAAATGCTCACTTTTCCGCCAACTTGAACCTTCCCAGCATCAATTTCGTTCAGTTGGGCCTCGACATTCATTTGGGTTAGATCAGCCACCACTACTAAGGGCACCTGCACCGAAGACAAATTACCCTCTTGAGCATTCACTTCAACCACAGTACCCGCCATATTGGCTTTATGAATTAGTTGACCCTGTTGCACTTGGGCAACTTTCAACATTTCCTGCGCCTGTTTTAAGGCTGCCGTACTTTGTGCCAAGGCGCCCTCTGCCTGTCTTATTACCACCGGACTTACCAGGTTTTCCTGAGGAGTACTATTCTGTTCGCTTAAAAACTGAGGAAGCAGCGAACTTACAACACCTGCCCCATCAACAGAACTATCGGGTGAACCGGCTGTACTCGCAGCTGTCTGGGCCTTCTTCAGCTCGTTTAAATTAGCCTGGGCGGTATTTACAACGGTCTGAGCTGCCTCGACACTCACCTTCGCCTGGGCCACTTGGGCATCGACCAGAGTAGTGTCCAGCGCAACAAGAGTCTGTCCCGCCTTGACAGTATCCCCCACCTTCACAGCCACCTTCGCTACACGTCCGGGAGTCAGAACACGGACTTCCTGGCTGGACACCGGAACCACGCTCCCCGTCGCAAAGACGTTTTCCTGCATCGAAATCGGAGTGACCACTCCAGCTTTGACTTGCAGTGGACCCTGAGGCTTCCCCCAAAACCACCATACACCAAAGGCTAACGCAAGAACTAAGAGCATTGCCCCAATCATCCACCAGAGACCTTTCCTCACATTGTCCCCCCCAAACCAACGAAAATGCCTAAGACCTAACGACTACACCCAATCAAATTTAACCCCACCAATATCAACTTGATCCCCTTCTTTGATTCCTTCCGCCCGCAAAGCGTCATCAATCCCCATCATTTTTAAAATGTTTTGGAAACGATAGACACTGGCCTCTCGGTCAAAAAAGGTCATCTTAACATGCTTTTCGATTTCCGGACCTTCAACAATAAAGAGGTCCTCTTCTTTGCGAATTTCGAATCGCTTGTCCGGATCAGCCTTCGTAACCCGGTGCTCTGTGGGAAGACTAATAATTTGCGGCGCTGAGATATCCGGCAAGATCTTAGCAATGTGATAGACCAGGTCCTGCAGACCCGCCCCCGTTGCCGCAGATACCGCAAAGATCTCGTGACTTCCCTCAACAGCTTCCTTAAGACGCTGCAAATGCTCTTCCGCTCCCGGAATATCCATTTTATTGGCCACAATAACCACCGGCCGTTCGGCAAGCACAGGACTATAGAGCCGCAGCTCATCCTGAATAATTTTCAAATCCTCGAGAGGATCTCGTTCTTCCGAGCCGGAGATATCTAACACATGGAGAATCAAGCGTGTTCGCTCTGTATGGCGCAAAAACTCGTGACCCAATCCGGCCCCCGTATGAGCACCCTCGATCAGTCCCGGAATATCCGCCATAACAAAACTTTCCCCATCCTCAACATCCACTACCCCCAAATTCGGAACTAAGGTAGTAAAGTGATAATCGGCAATCTTGGGCTTGGCAGCAGACACCTTGGAAATAATCGTGGATTTCCCTACATTAGGGAACCCGACCAGTCCAACGTCAGCTAAGAGTTTTAACTCTAAACGCAGCCAATGTTCCACCCCCGGTTCTCCATTTTCCGCCAAGGTGGGGGCTTTATTGGTATTGCTCATAAACCGAGCATTACCCCTGCCGCCACGACCGCCTGCCGCCACAACCACTCGCTGTCCATGTTCAATGATATCAGCAATCGTTTCCCCGGTCCCGTCATCGAAGACCACTGTACCCACAGGAATACGCAAGACAGTGTCCGTGCCGCTCCGACCGCTCATATTCTTCGCCTGCCCATGGTCCCCTCGATCACCCTTATAATGCCGCTTATAGCGAAAGTCCACCAAGGTCCTTAAACCCTCATCTCCCACAAACACAATACTGCCCCCGCGCCCGCCATCCCCGCCGCTCGGGCCGCCTTCAGGGACATATTTTTCTCGACGAAAAGCGACAGCTCCCGCTCCGCCATCCCCGCCTTTAACATAAATCTTCGCCTGATCATAAAACATACATGATTCTCCTTAACTGTTAGCAGTCTCTCATAACAATTTTATCTTCGACTTCCTCAGGCTTACTCATTGCTCTATTCAATCTTATTAATTGATCACAGAGCACTGTCTCCTCATCGGATAAGATAAACTGGCAGGCTAAGCCACCCGGTTCATCAAATAAGTACACTTCAGCATTCAAGTCTTTTAAAGCCCTGGACTGAATAACTGTTGCCATGCATTCATTAGTGTACCCGTATAACCCTTCCACATATTCTTCCTGCCAATGATCTTTCCAAAACTCTTCTTGTTTCATCTCTTCAGGAAAATCAATCGTGGCCATAACCTTTTCCTGACTGAGACGAATCATAAGACCCAACAGAATTGCCCCTAAATAAGGTTCTGGAATTTGCGCTATCTTTTGCTCTTCCAGGGATGCAGAAGCCGTCTGCTGCATGTATGAAAGGGCCTCGGCCGGTCGATTAAGCTGTAAATTACCCATAATTACCTGCCAGTGATTCATGAAATCATGTCTTTGCAGGCGATACCACTGTAACAACTCTGACAAAAGAACTTCTTCTAACTTTGACATAGTCATCGTTTTCCTCTCATCCCGCCACTTTATTTTGCTACAGAACTACGGTTCGATATGTACTCATATATACAAGTCATTTAATATTATGGATCGGTATAAGTTCATTTTTTATGTCTAATATGCGAAAAACCCCTGGGAAAACCCAGGGGTAATGAAGAGACAGCTTATTGGGCGATAGCCACCGGTGTTTTTGGGCGCTCAGCATAAATACTAACTTGTTTGTGCAATCGATCTTTATGCTCAAATTTCACATAACCATCGATCAGAGCAAACAAGGTGTCATCTTTACCCAGACCACAGTTTTTGGCGGGATGAAACTTCGTACCGCGTTGACGTACGATGATCGTACCTGCAGTAACGAATTGGCCGTCGCCACGTTTTAAGCCGAGGCGTTGAGCATTACTGTCCCGACCGTTTCGTGAGCTACCTACCCCTTTTTTATGGGCAAACAATTGAAGATTCATTTTTAGCATGGAGTCCACCTCCTTCGATCAATAAATATATAATTCTGACTGTAAGCCGTCTGTATTTGTTCGATACCTAACATCATGGTTTGCAAAATCCACTGAGCCTTCTCTAAATCTTGTTCCGAAACCCCCATAAGCCGGCAGGTGATGTGTCCATCCCCCTCCTGTACTTTAGGAGCAACCGGCAAGAAATGTTCCAACCCATTGACAGCCGCAATACTCAGTGCAGAAACACCCGCACATACAATATCCCGACCCTCCTCTGCAAAACCAGCATGTCCGGACAGCTCGAATTCACGAATCTGCCCCTGATCATCTGACCATACTACAAGACGAATACCGTCTTGGTGCTTACGCTTGGAGTGCTTCGACAAGAACTTTTGTGTAGGGTTGACGATGTCCTTGTTTGCGTCGATAGTTCTTCTTGGATTTGAATTTGAAGACAATAATCTTCTCCCCTTTACCGTGCTCCACAACCTTCAGCACTGCTGTAGCACCTGCTACAACTGGGGTTCCAACATTCACCGAACCGTCTTTTTCCACGAGGAGAACCTTATCAATCGTTACGGCATCTCCTACATTAGCATCCAGTTTTTCAACGTAAATTACGTCGCCTTCTTGAACGCGGAACTGCTTACCACCGGTTTCAATTACTGCGTACATTTTATTACACCTCCCATGCCCTAGACTCGCCATTGCAGGTCGGTTTTTTATGTAAAAACCTGTTGATACCTGATTCGAGCGGTTGCGGTGAGAAGTCACCACATTTAAGTATTTTAGCATTTGAGCACTAGTGTTGTCAACCTTTAGCATATATTATTGCTGTTATTTAGCAGGCATTTCCCTAGTCTCTTTAATTCAGAAGCCTTTTTACATTATTGTAACAAAAGAGCGAAATAATGTAACAGAAAGGTTATATCTTATAATTATACATTCTTTTGCCGTAAATATAAGTTTTAGACAGAAAACTAATCTATGGATGCAGAGCAATCCGAGATGGCCATAGAAGGAAAACAAGAAACAGCTGCCGAATACTAATATACCATAAATTGTAAGGAGTGATATTATATGCCTTGGAAGCAATATAAAGACTCCCCATTTCGTTTACCAACTCGCCAAGAAGTTTTGATCATTGGAGCATCGGTGGCAGTCTGCTTACTAGTGATAGCTTATTTCGCCTTGACTTCTTGACCGAAGACTATCTGTTCATATAATTAACGCCGAACTCTTAGCTTTTAACTTTTAACTTTTAACTCTTAACTCTTAACTCTTAACTCTTAACTCTTAACTCTTAACTCTTAACTCTTAACTCTTAACTCTTAACTCTTAACTCTTAACTCTCAATCCTACTATATAATACCTACCTGAGACGCCCAGAAAGCTTTTTCACCCAATAAACACAAGTGACAACCGCCATGTAAATTGCAAAGGCAACCAAGAAACCCCAAAGACCTTCCACAATATCCTGAAATTCCATATTGCCGCGACCGGTTACCTTTTGCCCAATCTCAATGGCAAAAACAAAAACCACCAAAACAGTAAAGGTATAGATAAAGGAAATTGCCGTCAGACTATACTTAGCCAAATACTTAAATAACTTATGCACCAAGACAAAAAGAAGGATTCCAATAATCCCTATGACCAAAAAATGAAGTTGTTTGTCGTTGAGGCTAAGACCTAAGAACTTCGTCAACCAAATTAATTTATCGTGGAAGTAGTTTATGATGCCAGTAATCAATTTTAAAGCGGTACTCAATATTCTTCTTCCTCCAAGAACTTCTTCACAGCACTGGGCCCTTCAAGGGCTTATTTTTATTTCCTAATTATATCTATCAATTCCGAGACTCTCACTTCTTCAAGTGGGTTTTCCACATTCTACTTCGGTTACATAGTCTCCGGTACGATAGTCTCCAGTGGAGACTATCGCCGAAGCCGCAGTCCAGGAATGCCTATCGGCGTAGGATAGACTATCGCCGAACACCTTTCCCAATAGGAACACATGGCGCGCGAAGGAGGTACCAATTACTATACTAGAACCTCTTAAATTATATCCACATCATACCATATCCATAACATCTTAATCATCTTTTTCCTCCTGTCCCTAATATGGTACAATAACTTAGCCCACGCAAAAATACAAAGCATAATAAAGGGGGAAATGGGACTTGGAATCATTAATAGCAATTATTATTTACATGGCAGGTATGCTGGGTATCGGCTACTACTCCTACAAACGCACCACTGACCTCTCAGATTACATGTTGGGGGGACGAAATCTTGGTCCTGCTGTAACGGCATTAAGTGCCGGAGCCTCGGATATGAGCGGTTGGCTCATGTTAGGGCTTCCCGGCGCCATGTTTACCCAGGGAATCAGCGCCGCTTGGATCGTCATTGGTCTTACACTGGGAGCTTACTGCAATTGGCTGTATGTTGCTCCCCGTCTGCGCGCCTACACAGAGCTTGCTGACAACTCCATCACAATCCCGGCCTACATAGGTAACCGATTTGAAGACAGTTCCAGAGTCTTGCGGCTTGTCTCAGGCCTTGTCATTATTGTCTTTTTCACCTTCTATGTCTCTTCAGGCCTCGTTTCAGGGGCAGTTCTATTTCAAAACTCCTTTAATGTAAATTATCATGCCGGACTTTGGGTTATCGGAGGAGTCGTCGTAGCTTATACCTTATTCGGAGGTTTCTTAGCCGTCAGTATCACCGACTTTGTCCAAGGCCTCATCATGGTCACTACCCTAATAATGGTTCCCCTCGTTACAATTCAGGCTACAGGAGGATTTGAACATTCCATCAATACTATCCACAGCATCAATCCAGCCTACCTGGACTTCTTCAAAGGCACAACCTTTCTAGGTATTATCTCCCTCTTTGGTTGGGGTTTAGGCTATTTTGGACAGCCACACATCATCATTCGTTTCATGGCCATCTCTTCAATTAAAGAGATAGTAAAAGCCCGTCGAATCGGCATGATTTGGATGGTTTTCTCCGTCGTTGGCGCTATGTTGACCGGATTGCTCGGCATCGCTTACTTTGCCAACAAGGGCATGACACTTGCCGATCCGGAAACCGTCTTCCTCGAGTTAGGTAAATTGCTCTTTCATCCGATTATTACCGGTTTCCTCTTAGCCGCAATCTTAGCCGCTATTATGAGTACCATCTCTTCCCAACTCCTTGTCACCTCAAGCTCTTTGACAGAAGATCTATACAGCCTGTTTCGCCGGGAAGCGACGGACAAAGAACTGGTCTTGGTGGGTCGCTTATGCGTTCTCATTGTGGCAGTCGTCGCCACACTGATTGCCTATCAGCGCAGTGACACCATTCTCGGCTTAGTGGGTTATGCCTGGGCAGGCTTCGGTTCAGCCTTTGGACCGGTCATTCTCTTAAGCTTGTATTGGAAAAGGATGAACAAATGGGGTGCTTTAGCCGGAATGATTGCCGGTTCCGCCACAGTAATTATCTGGACCCGCTTCCCCTTCCTTAAAAACACCCTTTATGAGCTGGTCCCGGGATTCTTCGCCTGCCTGATTGCCATTGTCGCGGTTAGCTTGCTCACGGCTAAACCATCAGAAAAAATGCAAGCCGAGTTTGAACAATGCAAACTAAAGATTGATAGAATTTAGGACTATCCATGAGAAGTGAACAGTTAAGAAAAAGAGGGACGGCTCTTTGCTCCATTTACGGAACAAAGAACCGTCCTCTTTTATCTCTTTTATCTCTCTTGTCTTTTTGTCACTTTTGCCTAAGAACGCCCCCTTGTCCCTAACCTACTCCGAATACTTTACTCTATAACGTATCCTGCTCCCATATTTCTGGGAAACTAGCAACCCTTTGCTTTCGAGCTTGAGGACAAACGCTCTGATAGTTGCATAAGCGGAGTTTTTATAATCCTTTTCCAACTGCTTGGTTGAAAATTCATTAGTCCCGTAGGCAGACAGTACATAATGAAATAAATCCTTCTCCTTAGCAGTAATTTCACCTGTTTTAAGCAGTATATTGAATTCTTCGATTACCTTTGTGGGCTCCTCTCTTTTCTGAAACTTAGTAAAAACATTACTTATAAAGAAGCTCACAAAGGGCGTCGCATCTACGGTTTTGGACAGCTTTGAATTAGCCGAAATCAGAGTGAAGGCCTTATAATACAAACTCTTACTTTCGTTGATATAGGACGAAAACGGAATAAACAAGGAAGAGGTATAGCCTTTTTGTACCAGATACCATAGTTGCAGCAATCGTGACATTCTTCCATTGCCGTCAAAATAGGGGTGCAGATAGGCAAAATAGTAATGAATTATAATTGATTTCAAAATATGATCTAAGCTATCATCGCACTGGATATACTCGATCATATTCCCAATGTACTTTGGAAGTTGCTGATGATCCAGCCCCTGATGCTCGATCTTTTGCCCAACCACATACACTGCTTCGTGACGATATTTCCTATCCAACATCAATCTATCCTTGTCGTCTAAAAAATCCCCCACCGCAAGTCTGTACAGTTGATATAGATTTTCCTCTGTAATTTTATTCGAAGGATCCGCAATGAAATCTAAGCCCCGCTTAATACCATAAACTTTGTTATCATTACTTGTTTCAGGCGCTGCGCCATTTAAAATCCTCCTTACGCTCTCCCTTGAAGATACAATCTGCTCAATGGAAAGAGTGGAAATAATCTCATCCTCCATTGCCTGTATACTGTACTTTTCACCTGAATAAGAGGCTGAGAGGGTTTTTGTCATCTGTATCGTCATGTTGATTTTGGAAGGAAGCAACACAATGGAATTACCCTTAAAATCCTGCAAAGGGAGCTTATGATAAAAACTCCCATTAAGGGTATCTAAATATCCCACCAGATTATCCTCTCCAAATTTATACTTAAGCTTAGTAAAATCCAGTGCATTCTTATCGTTGAACATCTCTGTAAAGGTTTTTAATTCCATATCGCCCTCCAGATAGTGATATAATTTAGTATCAATAACTATCAATTACAGTATATCACAAAATTTTAAGTATAAACCCTATCCTCCAGTATTCTATGTCCATTAACACTTCACACATGTCCTACTTATCCCCACTAAAAGACAAGAAAACGCCCCCACTATCACTAGAGGGAGCGTTCTCATTGTCTTTTCCTATCTTGTGGCTATCTATCTATCTATCTATCTATTTATCAATCTATCCATCTATTTATTTATCGCTACTTCTTTCCAAAGACCACTTCTAACTTATTAATCTCACCCTTCGGTTGATCTCCTTTGATCACAAGTTCCGCTTCTACCACAAAGTTCCCGTGAGAGTTCTGAATATCCCCCTCTAGATTCCACTTCGGCCAGTCAGAATCTCCGATGAGAACTGTATCAGGAATCGCCTTCCCATTAACCTTGATATTCTCGAGCTTTACCACCGAATCAGACTCCCGATTCAAGAGCATAAACTGAATCGCATCGAAATCCGCATCCTTTGTAGTACTATACTCTGCCCGGTACTCATATTCAGCATTCAGCTCAACCCAAACCTGGCCGTCCTCTGCATCATAGCCGAAGCGCACTTTATTGCGCTCTTCCCACTCCCCGAGAGGCTTTTCATCATCCGTCGTCGTGCCGCGGTAGAAATCGATTTGAGTACGATTAGTCGTGCCCAGCTTTTCTTGAGCATTGGTTAAATAGACTTCGGCACCACTGGCTAAGTTATTGAAATTTAATAACCTAAGAGCCCCATAGGTTGTGTCTAGATCCCGACCGGTAGTATTGAGATTAATCGAATCTGTATCGTCATCGTCTTCGTCCACTACTTCTAGGCCCTCAATGGAATAATTGAGTCGTTTAACAATATTTCCGCCACGGTTAATTACATTAATTATCACGGAATCTCCGTTGGCTAAACTTCCATTGTCTTCCTCACCAGCAATTTCATAATCAAAGACCGGGTTATTATCAATGATTTTGATGACTTCTCCTTCTCCATCATCCCCTTGCAGCTGAACCTCGAACCGACTCCATTTAGCCTTCATATAGGAATTGTGATAGCTTTTGTCATTCCCATGGCCCTTAATCTTGAAGTCCTCCACTCCTTTAGCCTGGACTGCCGCCGGAAGAGCCAAGAATGTAACTAAGGCAATAGGTACTAATTTTCCAATAATCTTTTTCAACTGTTCTACCTCCCCATAAATATCATGCGAGGCCTTAATTTAGACGAACCAAATATTGCCTCTCATTAAGTAATTCGCAGGTCAGGAAGTATTTAGGGGGGTTCTCGGGAATTTTTTTACCTTTATTATCCAACAAATTACGACAAAAGACCCCCGGGTTCAGGATCTAATAATACTGATCCGAAGCCGGGGGTGAGTTTTATGGAGTTGGTCTATCTTTCCTTACTCCCTGATTTGTCTCCTTTATCTCGTTCTTTGGGAGCCTTCGCTTGAGTTTTCTCTCCCTCCGGCTTCTTAGATGCGTTATCCAAACTCGCATCTTTTTCTTTTGACCCACTCTCTTGTTCTGCCTTAAGCTTAGCTTCTTGCTGAGCTTTCTGCTCTATCACTTTTTGTTCCTGAGCTTTCGCTTCATCTTTAGATTTCTCTTCAGATTTGGCTTTCTCTTCAGGTGATTCTTTCAGCTCTTCTTTAGGCAAACTTTCACTTTCGCCTTTTAATTCTAGTGTTTGCCCCTGCTGCTTGGCCGACTTAAGTTCTGCTTTAGCTTCTGATTTTACTTTCAATACTTTACTTTTCTCTGCATCAGCATCCGGTAAAGCACTCGTCGTTAAAGCCATAGTATTAAGGGTTTCACCCGAGGCAACCGCAACTCCATCCAATTCCTCTGACTGATCATCCTCCCCTTCAAGAGTTTGATCGAGGTTTTCTAAAGCCGCTTGATCTTCCTCGCTTAATTCACTGTCCTCTAACCCTTTGGTCGCTTTCCTTAATTCTTTAGCGACCATTAGTTGATCCTTTTTATCCATTTTGGTGATGCTCTTTTCCATTGAACGAACAACGTTGAGGGCTACCTTTTGAGCAGCTTGGGGAGGAAGCTTTTCTAAGAGCCCGCCCAAGGTCTGAATATTATTGGCATGAGTTTTACTGAGCGCAGTCTCAAGTTTTACTGTCGTCTCGGAATCTGTTTCTGTAAGCAAGGCCAGAAAAGCCTGTGCTTCAGCAATCTTTTCCGTATATGCAGTGATCGCACCTTCGGCTTCCTCAGTATCTCCCTGCTCAATCAATGCCCCAGCTTCTGCAATTCTCTCTAGGGCTTGGTCCTCTAGGAGCTCTGTTTTCTTTACCGGATCAAATGTGAGAGCTACTTGAAGTTTCTCGATCAGTGTCGTTAACCAATAAACAGGAGAATCCGGAAGTGTACCAGGTGAAACAACCTCTCCGTTTTCATCAAGAATCGGAGGAAGATCCTCCTCAGCATTTTCCGAGCCGTCAGGCACCTCACCGGCGTCAGTTTCCGCGGTATCCTCAGGTTCAGTGTTACTTTCAGTCTCTTCAGTTACTTCAGGATCAGTGGTCGCTTCAGTATCCGATGCAGGTTCACTTACCTCATTCTCTGCGACGGGGGCAGTTTCCAAATTTGCAACGGGTGCATTCAAGTCCCCATCCGTCTCAGCTAGAGCTAGCGAGGCAGTAAGGGGCATGACACAGAGAGCTAGGGTTAACGCTAAGGCAAGTTTTTTCTTTAGTATATTCATCCAATTCACTCCTTCTTAAGGCCCATTAAGAAATCCATCTTATTTTCGCATTATACTCTCCGCCAAATGCTCCAACAAGCCTATTTCCTAAGGTCAGGACGAATGGACTAGAAAATCAGTACTTTAAACCCACCACATTATCCCTTAAATTCTCATTTCAGAAATATAACCCCAGATAACTCAACCCAAACCTTCTATCCTCAGAATGACATTGTTAGCGCTCTGTTTTCAACATCGACCTTTACTAAAAGCTGCTTTTAGCCGCTTCCAAAACCTTTGTTTTCTCTTCTTAACCGGCTCAATAAGAACACACTCTCCGCTGTACTGCATCCCCTGCCCCCTAAGGATATTTTGGGGATTAGTCACCGTCAGTTCCCGGAACCTGCTCTCGCCAACCAGTTCCCTGACACTCCGAAGTGTCTCCGGATAAGTTGACTCTCTTCGGGACACACGGTGTGCATCAGACCCTATAAAGTGAATTAAATTACTATCGAGCAGCATTTCAGCTAAACCCTTGGACTGAGGGCCGTAACGCCCATCCAGGCTCCTTAAGTTCAGCTGAAAGAAAATCCCCTTTCTGGCCCACTCCAGCAAACGCTCCGGAGCCTCAACTAACTTTCTGTTACGTTCCGGATGGGCAAGAACCGGTGTCAGCCCATTAACTTGTAATTCAAAAAACACCTGGTCCGTATATTGAGGAATTTCGAGCATTGGAAGCTCTACCAGAATATACTTACCCGTGTTTCCTAAGGTCATCAGTTTCCCGTCACATGCCCACTTCCCCATCTCCGGGAAGATATAGTTCTCAGAACCCGGCAGGATCTCAATCTGAATTCCGGCTTCCGCAACCCGCGTGCGCACCTGTTCTGTATAAGCCAGAATGTCTGCCGGGGACAAAAAATTGTCTTCCAAGACATGGGGGGTGGCAATCAGAGTCTTAAAACCCGACTGTTGCAACTGCCTAACTATTCCCAGAGTTTCTTCCATGGTTTTGGCCCCGTCATCAAGCCCGGGCAGGATGTGGCTATGGATATCTATCATCTAAACTCTCCCTAATATGGTTATATACCCTAGTGAACCTTGATTTGTTTCAGGTCTCAAAACAGAAACAGAAACAGAAACAGAAACATTAACCTTACCTGAAAATATCCAAGATTATTCTACCACATACGAAAATCATTCGCTTGTTAAAAGTAATACCCCTGCTTGCCTGCCCTCAATTATTCTCAATTTGAAAACAACTCTCTACAATTATGAATACAGGATTCATGGCAAAAACCTATTCCCCATTCTCTAAAGAAGTGCTACTATAGAGTCAAATCATTAATCCTGTTTAAACGTGTTGAGGTCAAAGATGCCCTCAGGGAAACCTGAGGGCACTTTCTGTTTAAATGGTTAATGGCTAGGCAATGGCGCCTATGGGTAGAAGTACTGCTACCCGTAGGCGCTTTTTGTTTAACATAAAAATACACGACTTGAAAGGAGAAAAGAAAAATGAAAACAAAATCTGTAAACAAAGGAATTATCCTCACTATCATGACCGCTTTACTCCTGGCGATCCCAGGGGTTGCCTTAGGAGCCGACCCTACCGTTGAAAGCAACGCCATCGCTATCGATACTATCTGGACTCTAATTGCCGGATTTCTCGTCTTTTTCATGCAAGCCGGATTCGCCATGGTCGAAGCAGGATTTACACGGGCCAAGAACGCAGGCAATATTATCATGAAGAACTTAATGGACTTTTCCATTGGCTCAATAATTTACTGGCTATTTGGATTTGCCATCATGTTTGGAATAGACAAAGCAGGACTTTTCGGCACAACCGGCTTCGGTATGTCCGATACCTTTGAGCACTTGGGATTATCGATCCCTCTTCCCGCCTTCCTCCTCTTCCAAACTGTCTTTGCAGCAACGGCAGCCACCATCGTTTCAGGGGCAATGGCCGAACGCACTAAATTCATCTCTTATATGATTTACAGCTTTGTCATCAGCGCCATCATCTACCCTGTGGTTGGACACTGGATCTGGGGCGGAGGCTGGTTGATGGAACGGGGCATGATAGACTTTGCAGGATCGACAGTCGTTCACTCCGTGGGCGGTTGGGCCGCTTTGATCGGTGCCCTTCTCATCGGACCGCGGGTTGGCAAATACACCAAAGACGGTAAATCCCATGCCATTCCGGGACACAATATCACCCTGGGCGCTCTCGGCGTATTTATCCTCTGGTTTGGTTGGTTTGGCTTTAACCCGGGAAGTACCCTCTCCGGAACAAACCCAGATATCGGTAAAATTGCCTTGAACACAAACCTGGCAGCTGCCGCAGGTGCAGCAATGACGATGATCTTCACCTGGCTTAAGTATAAGAAACCCGATGTTTCCTTAACTTTAAACGGAGCTTTAGCCGGCTTAGTAGCCATCACAGCAGGATGTTTAGCGGTAGATCCCCTTGGAGCAGCCGTCATCGGAGCCTTGGCAGGAATCTTAATTGTTCTTTCCGTTGAATTTATCGACCAAGTCCTTAAGATTGACGATCCCGTCGGAGCTATTTCCGTCCATGGAGTCTGTGGTTGTTTTGGGACAATTATGGTCGGAGCCTTTGCCGTGGACGGAGGCCTCTTATATGGAGGAGGCAGTGCCTTATTAATCACTCAACTTATTGGTGTAGCCTCAGTTTTCGCTTGGACAGCAGTCACTTCTCTGATTCTTTTCGGCATCATTAAAGCAACCCTTGGCTTACGCGTCAGCGAAGAAGAGGAAGTCATGGGCTTAGATATCGGCGAACACGGTATGGAAGCCTACTCAGGCTTTGAAATGAAGGCACCTTCTGTAAATCTTTAATGCTTACGCAGGGATTCAATCATGAAAAGAATTGAATGTATCGTCTATCCCTCAAAATTAAAAGCTATTCGAGATTCAATCGGACAATTTGGATTTAAAGGGATGACTCTAACCAACGCCTTAGGGTGTGGGTTACAAAAAGGAAGAACCGAGATCTACCGAGGATACACAATCACGAATAACTTCTTTATCAAAACAAAGATTGAGCTAGTCGTGAGGAATGAATTTGTCGATTATGTCGTTGACCTAATAATCAAAGCAGCACAAACCGGAGAAATCGGCGATGGTATGATTTTTGTTTCCGATATAGAGAGTGCTGTCAGAATTCGCTCCGGTGACTGCGGAAATGTACAATGAAAAAGAGTAGGGGATGTAACAAACTTGAAAACAAGTTCAGTTACATCCCCTACTCTTTACTTCTTTGCCAAGAGACTTAAAGCCTATTTTCTAATATTGATCACCATCTCCACCAGCTTGTCGATTTCAGGCTTGGTAATTTGGGCATCGGCACCCACACTTAAGCCCTTATGGGCTAACCCTTCACTGGCAATCGAAGAAAACAAAATAACAGGGATCTGTTTTAATCTGGAATTACTTTTTATTTGCTTTGTTAAGGTTAAACCATCCATAACCGGCATTTCAATATCTGTAATAACGCAATATATTTCGTCTAAAGAACTATTCTCCAGGAAGGTTAAAGCGTCCTGGCCATTGCCGAACTTCTCCACAGTGGCCCCGGCTTTTAACAGAGACTCATTAACGACTTTTAATAAGAAGGTCGAGTCCTCTGCCACCACAAGTTTTTTCCCTTCCAGTCCTTTGGTGGCGCTGGATTCTTTCAAGGCCAAGGAAGGATCAATATCTCCCAGTATTTTTTCAAAGTCCAGCATTAAAATAATTTCATCGTTTTCAGCCTTCACAATTCCTGTTATTGGGGTTTCATTTTGACTGAGGAGAATTGAGGAGGGTGTCTCAATTTCTTTCCAGGACAGTCTCCTGATCCCACTGACAGAACTTACCTCAACAGCAAAATCACTGTTGTTAATATTAATCAGGATTAATAATCTTTCCTTCGAAGTTTTAGGACAATTTTGCTTGAGGGTTTTAATTAAGTCCAAAACAGGAATAACCCGCCCTCTATAGTTAATGACTCCGCTGATATTCTTATTGGAATTTGGAACATCAGTAATAGGTTGGTGGGTAAGAATGCATTCAACCTTGGCAACATTAACACCTAACACACTGTTCCCCGCTTTAAAGATAACGATTTCTAATTCATTAATACCACTCTCTAAAAGAATATCTTGCTTCAAATAAAGACCTCCTTAAAATCATCAACGTCCGACAAATTTCTAAATATTTAGTACCATTTTAACATATTGAGTCTAAAATGATAGATATTAAATCAATTTATAAGTTATTTAATTTTCCCTCCCCCACACTTTAGATCCTTTCTTGTCTAGAGTGAACTTGTTCAGCTAAAGCTGAACATCGGGGCTTCGGTAGGGGATTCTACCCCCACCGAAGTAGAAATCGGAACACCCACTTAAAGAAGTGGGTGTCTCGGAATTGATAAATCGGATTTATTTAAATTAAAAGAAGGAATTAGTCAATATTTCGAGAAATAATAGGAAAAGGAGGACGATCATTTTGATCATGAAAAAACACTTTATTCTCAGCTTTTTCCTAATAAGCATTCTTGTCTTCGCTTACGCGCCTATAGCGAGTGCCGCCACATCGGAACGAATTTCAGGCTATGATAAATATCAAACAGCTGTTGCCATCAGTCAAAATGGCTGGCCTGCCGGATCAGATTCTGCTATTCTTGCCTTTGGCGAGGATTTTCCCGACGCCTTGAGTGCAGGTCCATTATCGGGTAAATATAATGCCCCCATCTTATTGACAGGTACCTACTCCTTAAATGTTGACACCGAAGCCGAGTTGAAACGTCTAAAGGTCAAAAAAGTTTACATAATCGGAGGACAAGCGGTCATCTCCAGAGATGTGGAAAGGCAGCTTTCTTTACTGAAAATAGCCACCGAGAGACTTGCCGGCAATGATCTATATGAAACATCCATCATCGTAGCCCAATCAGTCGGATTAAGTAAGGGAGTTTTTGTAACATCCGGTGCAAATTTTTCCGATGCTTTATCTCTAGGACCCATTGCAGCCGCCAATCAAATGCCCATCATCCTGGTACCGGCTCAGGATCTTACGGCTGCCCAGAAAACTTTCTTAGCTAAGAGTAAAATCCCCTCCACTATTATTGTGACAGGGTACTATGATTTAAGCGACAACGTGATCAGCCAATTTACTGATCCGGAGCTGATTTATGGTTCAGACCCTTATGACAGAAATATTAAGCTGGTTGACCAGTTTTCAAGCACTCTGAATTTTGACACGGTTTACGTCGCCACAGGCAGAACTTTTCCTGATGGCCTCACCGCCTCCGCCTTAGCACAAAAGGGTAAGAACCCCCTGATTTTATTCGATGGCGATACGATTCCTTACCCAACTCTTACCTATATCCAATCTAAAATTATATCCCATTTCAAAATCTTAGGAGGCACAAGTGTTATTAGCAGTTCAACGGAATCATCCCTCGCTGAACTCCCTGCCGAGATTGATTCAGTGATTGACGTTACTGACAGTATTCAAGAACAGCAAAAATACACCCCCCCTAAAACGGTTACCGTCGTAAAAACAGACGGATTGACCGAAGAAGTCCCTGTCACCTGGAGTCTGTCCTCAGTCCATACCCTAAAGTCCGGAACTTATGAATTCGCTGGTCAGATAAAAAACTACAGCGACAGCGTTTATCTGAAATTAACCATCTATCCCAAAGTATCGAAAGTGACGAATATTAGTGCTGAAATCATCCTGGGGGAATCCTATGATTTTCCTGATACCATAGAAGTGACTATGAGCGATGGAAGCACAGAAACATATCCTGTAACCTGGAACAGCAATATTGTCCCCTTAAATAAGGCCGGAAGTTACACCTTTCAAGGAACCGTTGACGGCTTAACTCAAAAAGTCAGTCTAGCCCTCAAAGTTTCCGAAGATGTGAAAATCACCTTTACTGATCCGGAGTTACATGATGCCATACGACGCAAATTGCATAAGAGCAGGTCTGAATCAATCTATAAGAGTGATATAATCGATATTTCTACCTTAAACATTAGCAATAACGACATCGCCAATTTAAGCGGGTTAGAGAACTTTATAAACTTGAAAACCCTTGATGCTGGCGATAATATACTCACCAATATTACTGCACTAACTAAGCTTACCAAGCTAAAAACCCTGAAGCTGAACGATAATGGTCTTAAAGATGTCAACGCTCTAAAAACTTTAACCTCCCTCACCTATCTTGATCTATCTGACAATAACATTACCAACTTCACCCCCCTAAAAGGGCTTGTAAACTTAACCACTCTTTACTTAGACGATAACGAACCCCTTGTTGAAGACGAAAACTATACCCCTGATTACAGCCCAATCAAATCCTATTATGATGATTTAGACAAGAAGGATTTCAGTATCTAGAGCTAATGGATAGGCATAAATAAAAGGTAAACGGCGGAACAAATACGCGGTACAGAAAATTCGCCCAGATTTTCAGTTATTGAAAATTTGGGCGAATTTCTGATTAATATACTCATTTCATCATTGGTTTGATTGTACCAGCCGGAGGTGGCTAAATATTCTCAAAAAGTGCTTTTAGAATTAATTTCCCTGCATTAATCAAGTCTCTCTTCGGAAGCATTATACCATTTTATGGGCATCACGTCACGAGATAAAGGAAGAAGCTGAACAAGCTTATAATTTGCAATACGGATATTTTTAAGCTAAACTGTAATTACACCTCAGCTGAAGGAGTGAGTATATTATGGCTAATGTTCAACAAGTACAAAAAAGAATGCTTGTAAGTCTGGCACAAATTGCTAAAGATATTAATCTGAATGAGGGAGATTATATCCTAATCGAAAAAAAGGATGATGGTATTTTTTTAAGACCCATTGAATGGGTTGATAAAAAGCAAAAGTATTTTTGGACAGAACAATGGCAAGAGAAAATGCAACAAAGTCAGCAGGATTTAGATAATGGAAACTACAAATCTTTTGAAAGCATGGAGGATGCTATTAAAGATTTGGAGGAACTTGTTAATGCCAGTAATAATCAAGACAAATAGTTTTAACGTTTATTTCTCACTTCTGTCTCCAAAAGAGCAAAAGCAGACGATTAAAGCCCTTCGATTTTTGGCCGAAAATCCCAGGCATCCTTTATTGCAAACTCATAAACTTGAAGGAACTGTATTTATTGAAGCTTATGCTAATATGGATATTAGAATCATCTTTGAAAGAACCAGCGATACTATCGTTTTACGTGCAGTGGGACATCATGATATTCTAAAGAATTTATAATATCGAATTAAATTCCAACGAATATTACAAATAAGAGAGAAGTTGCAGTTTGAAAATGCAGCTTCTCTCTTTTCACATCTGTATAGTAAAACGCCCCTATTTGGTTGCCGTAATTTTAACCAAGGAATTAAATTGCTGTTCTACATTATTCTGAGTGACGTAATCAATCTCGAGATTAAAGGTTTGTCCTTCTTCGAACTTCAAGGTATCTCGGCCATTTTGATTATCCAGTTCCGAGAGATATAAATCAAAATCAGTTAATCCATCAACTCGATATCCATTGTCGCTCTGTGGCAATACTGCTTTGCCGCTATTATCTAATACTGCCATGGCATATCCGTTGAGAGGAAGGTTTTTATTGTATATCCATCCCCACTTCAACGACTTACCAAATTCAGAATACCTAATCCATATGGATTTTACGGCTGAGGGTTGACCGAAGGGAAGAGTCACATGAAAGTGTCCATCCGGTTTTTCATCGATGGTTAATTCATTTGGGCCTAATACATCCTGATCCACTCCGATCCAGGAAGCCGAAACATCCGTCAATTGTGTGGGACTGATTGGTGCGGTCTGTTCTTGTTGTTCTTGCGAAGCGGATGCTTGTGACTCAGGCGGTGGAGTTTGAGAATTGGTCGTAACCGGAGTTTGGGAATTGAAAATTCCACATCCTGAAAGGGTAAGAACTAGAATAATTGACATAAGTATTTTTGCAAATTTCATTAAGATTCACCTCTAGTGTTACTTCATTAGAGATTATTCGCTACGTCTTTACATTTTACCTCTTAATTTAGTATATCAAAATTATCAACGTTCAGAATAATGATTAACCACTTTACTCTACTAACATTTCCTTGATAGTACATTTCACATTGAGAATTGCAGCAGCCTCCAAAACTCCGATTTTATCGCAAAGCCTGGCTTTGTCAACCGTCCGAATCTGATCTAATACAATCCACTGCTCAATGGTTTGGTTCATCCCATACATCCAACATTTCGTTGTCAATCTCCTCAGAGATTAACAAAACATCATCGTTATTTTTGTGCATAAGTTCCAATGCCTGCGCCCAGCCTTTGCGTGGGGTGCTCACCGGTTTTATAATGATACAATTGTCTTCCACTACCAATTCCACTTTCGAGTCTATACCACATTGCCTTAAAACAGCATGTGGAATCCGGATTCCTTTAGAATTACCAATTTTAATAATATCCATTTCCATTACAAGCCCTCCTCTTGGTAACTACATTGTAATTACATATTAACAGTTACAATGTTGATGGTGATACATTTCCTTTTCTCCTTGTGAAAATATTCCCAAAATAGAACAATTGGTAAATTATAGTAACAAACCTCGCCCGAAATTAATATAGTATAGAGTAGGACAGACACCTGGGACAAACCTCTCTGTCCTGATTATTTCCAGAAAGGAGTTGGATTGTTATGGCTGTTATAGCCAGCAGCAGAGACAGTGTTATAGTCATTACCCTTCAAACGGGGCAAACCCCGCAGGGCGCACCCATACTGAGACAGCGCAGCCTCGCTAATGTGAGAGCTACTGCCACAGACCAAGATGTTTACGATATCGCTGCCGCCCTTTATGGACTTCAGGATCACTCCTTAATCGGAGTGCGAAGAGACAATCGCGTCGACCTTGTTGAAGCCTAGTGCTCATCGGAGGCATGCTCATGTTTAAGGAAGACAGGAGACTATTCGAGAAGGAAAGGAGTGCCGAGAAATGGCAATCAGTACTAAAAAAGTCTTGCGGATGACCTTTACCAACGCCGCAGGCAAACCGGTGACCATGACTCTTGACCAACCCAAAGAAGGTATAACATCCGCAGAAATCGAAACCGTCATGGACGAAATCATCGCAAAGGACATTTTCTTCACTTCAGGTGGAGGACTGGTTTCCAAGAGAGATATAAAGATCGTGGATACAAAAACGGAAGACATGTATGAGCAACCTGAAGGATAAATGTAAGCTCGCCTAACTTGATTGTGTCAGGCCTGTCCGAGAAACGAATGCGCATTCGTTTCTCGGACGGGCTGTTTTATTCGGTTTAGCACACTCATGGATCCGGCTACATATTCTGTAAATAAATAACAGAAAAGGCAGATGACCACCCTTATGAAGGATTTGACCTCAGATCGCACGCCCCTCGTAATCGCGACTGAAATAAACACCATTAAATACCAGACCAGAAAAGCCCTCCTGGCCGGCGCCATAGAGATTGGCCGGCGCTTGAAGGAGGCCAAGGACCTGCTTCCCTATGGGGAATGGGGCAAATGGCTGGAGGAGTCCTGCAGCTATTCCAAGAAAACCGCCGAAAAGCTGCTGCGCGTCTTTAATGCCTACGGAAACCAAGAGCTGCCGAATTTGAATTATACCCAGGCTTATATCCTCTTAGGAGTCCCTGAGGAAGAACGGGCGCAGTTCATCGCGGAGATTGACGCGGAAGGCCTGTCTACCCGCGAACTGCAAAAGGCGGTTAAGGATCGGAGCCAGGCCCTTCAGGAACGAGACCAGGCTCTACAGGAAAAAGCGGATCTCCGGCAAGCCCTGAATGATCAAGATAGCCAAATAACCCAGCTGACCACTGAGCGCAACAACCTGAAAACTAAGGCAGAGCAATTAAGCAAGTCCCAAGGAGAGCTGGAGACCATGGCCCAAACCCTGGAGACTAAGTTGAACTCCCTTGAGAAAAGCACATCTTACGAAGGCCTCCAAAAGATCAATAAGAACCTTACTGCCGCGCAGCACAAGACCTGCGCCAATAAAATTGCCTTTTTATACGAGAACCTGGACAAAACCTTCAAGCAACTGGTCTGGGAAATGAGGGAATTATCTGCCAATGATCCGGATACCCATGAAGTGTATAAAAACAAAGTACTTGATTTTTTAACGAAAGGTTTGACGGAGAAAATCTGACATACCCCTTATTTCTCTTTCGAGGCCTTTACCGCATGCCAAATACTTGCTGCCAGTCCTCCCCAAATTACGATAATGCCTACCGACATCATGACAATGGCGCTTCCGCTCACGCTTCATCCACTCCTTCATTTTTTCTCCACTTCAAAGCGGCCATAATAATGCCGACCACAATCACAACCAGGGCTACGCCCCAGCCGCAATAGAGCAGAAACGCCGCGGGGTAATCTTCGTAATTGCTTTTCAAGTTATCCATGAGATTCAATATAAACATATACCCTAAGACCCCCGGAGTAACTATTTGTAAGCAGACCTTCCACCACAAACCGGTGCGCAAGTCTGAGGTGAGATTAGCGTGATCTTGGAAGGAGGTTAACTTCTTGAGAAACCAAGAAACAGTAATAACGGATACCAATCCCGCTAAGGCAATCCCAAAGGTGTTGATAAAGTAATCCACCACATCTAAGAAGAACAGTCCCCCTTGGGTGGCAAACAAAATGGATACCAAGGAGGAAAGACCGCCGCCAATCATCACCGCCTTGACCCGGGACAGATTAAACTTATCTTGGATAGCAGCCACAAAGGTCTCCACAACGGAAATTAAGGAGGATAACCCTGCAAAAACTAAGGAGCCGAAGAACATCAAACCAAAAAACCCGTTAAAACCGGGGAAAGAGTTTAAAATCTCCGGAAACACCACAAAGGCTAGGCCTATACCCGCCGTTGCCACTTCTTCAATCGGAAGATTGGCTTGCTTGGCCATAAATCCCAGGGCAGCGAAAACCCCAAAGCCGGCTAAAAGCTCCACACTTGAATTGCTGAAAGCAGCAATAAAAGCATTGTTATTAATGTCAGCCCCTTTGGGCAAGTAACTGGAATAAGTGATCATGATGCCAAAGGCAATGGATAAGCTGAAAAATATTTGGCCATAGGCTGCAACCCATACTTTCGGAGAAGCAATTTCACTCCAATTGGGCTTAAAAAGTGCTTCCAGGCCTATCATAGCCCCGTCCAGGGTCAGGGCGCGAATCACAATAATGATAAACATAACCAATAACAAGGGGATGAAAATGCGGTTTGCATTCTCTATTCCCTTTTTGACACCTTTAAATAAGATTGCTAAGCTAATCACCCAGACCAGGATCAGAGGGATGAGAACCCCGGGAACAATCGACCCCATCGAACCAATGGGCGCGCCGTTGACAATATCCACCCGCTGCAAATATTCCCCCATCAGGAATCCCCCCGGGTCGTTCCCCCATTGCAGCCCTAGGGAAAAATAGGCATAAGCCATGGCCCAGGCAACAATAACCGAGTAGTAGGTAGATATGACAAAAGCGATAGCTACCTGCCACCAACCGATCCATTCCGTCTTTTTATTCAAGCGTAGATAGGTTAAGGGTGCTGAGCCCCGATACTTATGACCCATGGTAAACTCCATAATCAGCATAGGAATACCCGCTGTCAAAAGCGCAAATAAGTAGGGAATAAAAAATGCGCCGCCGCCGTTATCATAGGCTACATAAGGAAAACGCCAAATGTTTCCCAGCCCAACAGCAGACCCTACGGCAGCTAAAACAAAACCGGCTCTTGTACCCCATTGTTCACGGACTTCCACTATTTAATCACCTTTTCATTATTATTTTGGTTTTTAGTAGTTACAGTCATCCTAATCCTGTCCAGGCAATCTAAAAGGACTCCTTAACTTCTCGTTTGTCAACAAGAAACAGTTAAGGCGTCCTTATTCGCAATACTAACTATAATCCGGACAACACTAAAAACCAATTTTTCAACCTGTATATTTTACCATAGAATCATCTAAGTACCAATCCGAAATTTTTGAGTTTTTCAAAAAAAAAAAAATGAATAGCTATTGCTGCCAACACGACAGGTATCCCGAATAAAAATAATTTGGTTGACATAACTGACCGTTCGTGGAAATCTTTGGAGTCGGAATAATTCCCTCTGACTCTATCACCACTTACATACGCCCCAGACATAAAACCCGATATTATAATTGGTATGAATCCAATTATAAACAGACTGTACATAATTATATCCGAATTTTCTAAAATAAAGGAAAGAATTAGGCCAAGGACACCAATAATTATGCCAGGTAATAATGAACGCATATACAATTCACTCCTTCTTCACCCCAAAAGAGAATACTAAGCCCAATTCCATTTATCACAAGCTAAACAATAAGTTGATAAGTTGGTGTCTGGTGTCAAGTGTCAGGCACTGGGTTCTGGGTTCGTTCCTGGCACCGAGGTTCGCTCCCTCAGAATGGCTTACCCATGTCGCTGATCACTTCAAGCTCATTAGTTCCAGAAATCTTATAGACCTTAAACGCACGGCAGCTAGAGCACTCTAAGCTCAACCGACCCGAAAATTTTTCCCATGAACCTTCTGTGTGAACAGTTTCTTTGTTGCACCATTTACATTCCAGCCAGTTCAATCGCTCTTCCCTTACAAAATATATTGGTGGGCCATTGTGGAGACAATTCGTACAAAACAAATAACCATATGCTTCTTGATACATCTTGGAATTGACTCCAACTAATTCATTTGTGCTTCTATTCCTCATCATTAGCCAATCTTCTGTTGATTCAAATAAATCCTGAATATTTTGACTATCACATTGAGAACATCTTACTGTTCTTTTCATTTTCGGATCAATCTTTATGATGTTTCTTATCATAATCAGCACCTCCCATTTTATTAATATATCTTCACGCAATATATATTCGGATGGTGGTACCTTGGAGGAAAGGAGGACTCATGAATCAAAATCAATATCTCCTTACCCTCATATTATACCAGCTATTTGATCAACTAACTGCCTAATTTATATAAAGTTAGTAATTGTAACAGATCCTGCAGCTACCGCTAAAGCACTGGCGTCATTTAATGTAACTGTATAAATAGTGCCAGTTGCATCTACAGTTGCATTCGGTGTAGTAGATGTAGAGTAAACAGTAGAACACAAAAAAAGAGACCAAGACGTCTCATTAATGTATGCTCAAATATTTATAGGATTCTGCCACTTGACTCCGAACTGTTCCAAATGAACAAAGTCTTTGCGATTTGCGCTAAGCACTACCGCATCTAATTCAACACCTGTAGAAGCAATCAAACAGTCGGAGAACATTATTTCATCTCTCTTTATTCCTTGGTTGAATAAAGCTCTGCGCATTAACCCAGCACGTGCGATTCTCGATACAGGAATAAAATAAGTTGATAAGTTGGGATTAAGCTGGTGTAGGCACCGAGGTTTGAAAGCATGTCAATTCGGTTAGGTTATAACTAGAAATTATCATAGTATTGAATCTTCCTTTTTTTAGTTATATACTTAGCTTAGAGAGGAGGATTGTGAAATGGTAATTGCTAATGGTATTCTTATAGAAACGCGAAAACGGCTATCAATGAAGTATATAGGAGAGAATAAAATGATCGATAAATTGATTGTCGACCAAATGGAGCAGGAACTGGGATTAGACAAGATACAGCCGATTACTCTCACACCTTCCGAGGAAAATGTTATGATAGAAGAAGAGGATTACTTCAAGGATTTTTATGAGGAAGAGTTGAAAGTGATTTATGGTAGATCTAAGTGATTTGCGATATAACGCAAAACATGGAGATTTTTTTTTTGCCAAATTTCAAATAAGGGATTATATTAGAAAGTCTCCAGTTTTTGTACTCAGTAATCAATGTGATAAAAATGATGACGTAGTTATCTGTTTGTGTACAAGTCAACCTGCAAAGTCAGAATTTGATATAAAGGTTCAACTTAAGAAAGAAACCTATGTAAGAACCAATAAAATACATACGATTAGCAGAAGCCAACTATTATTTAGAATTGACCACCAGTTTGGACCCGGAGAATATGAAGAGTTAATTAATAAGCTGAAAAAAGCATTAGATTTAAAGGCATAGCAACCTCCTAGAGGTCCTATGTCTTTTATATATGCGTTGTTCAGAGACCATCGTTTTCACCATAGTGCAAGAGCTATTTAATGCTGTTGAGATCGGTAAAGTTTACTCGGTCTCATCAGCACTACTTATCTTGATAAGTTGATAAGTTGGTGTCAGGCACCGGACCTGCTCGCGAGAATTATTATAGCGTATTATCATGGGTATAATATGAGTATAGAATTATGCAAAGTGGGTGGTACAATATGGATAAAGATAAAGAAGTAACAGATCAAACCGACCATGAAGGGGTGCGAGTGAAAATGAGTGCATTAAAAGTTAATCCCACACCCGTAATCAAGGGAAAATACGTACAAGACATCCTAACGGAAATCAAAAGGAAGCCCTCGCAAAAAGCGATTGAGCGCAATGAACGGGCTTACGCTCTTCTTAATAAACTTAGAAAAGGAAATTAAGGAAATTATTTGGAAAGCTCCAACGAAGAACTTTCCAAGGCTCAATCAGAATTGTTCCTCATTGTTTGGGGGGCAGACCCCCTTGCTAAAGAGGCAAAAATCCCAATGCAACAAAGAACAGAAAAAACAGTGAAACTGGCTCTCGAACTTTGCAGAAAACTCGTAACATAATCTGGTGAATCGAGGGTTAAATTTTTCATACTTAAAGAAGTTATGAGGGCCACAATCGTCATACTCAGCGTCTGGCCAAGCAGTCTCATGGTTCCAAGGGTAGAAGAAGCTACTCCGTAAAGCGTTCGATCCACTGAACTCATGACAGCATTTGAATTGGGGGACGAAAAAAAGGCAAAGCCCAGACCGATAAACGCCAGATTAATTATAACAAGTAAAATAGAGGTCTTTTCATCCAGAAAGATAAAAAAGAACAGTCCCAAAGTGGTAATAGCCATCCCAACTGAAGCAAGTATTTGGGAATTAATTCGATCCGATAAACGTCCGGCTAAAGGGGAAAGAGCGGCCATAAGTATTGGCTGGGACAATAGAATCAAACCTGATTGAGAGGTTTCGATATTCTGTACATTTTGAAGATATAAAGACATCAGAAAGGTTAAAGCAAAGGTAGCACTGTAATTAATAAGAGCAGCCAAATTCGAAAAGGTAAAGGCACGATTATTCATAAACATGCGTATTGGCAATAAGGGATTAGAAATTTTAGTTTCATAGACAACAAAAGCAATCAAAAGTGTCAGACCGAGAATAAAGGTTATCATATATTGGAAACCCGCAGTAATATCAGTTAACCCATAGAGAAAGAGCAATATGCCCAAGATCCAAAGAATACCGCCCCACTTATCAAATTTGTCCACTGCCCCCAACCATTCACCAGAGAGCTTAGCCAATGTTAAGCAGAGGACAACTAAAGCAAGTGCAAAGTTAAAATAAAAAATACCTCGCCAACCTATCGTACTGCATATCACGCCCCCTAATACAGGCCCTAATGAGAGACCGATATAGGTCGATGCAGCGCTAAGACCCATCGCTTTTCCACGTTCTTTTGGTGGGACAACTGACGTTAGTATCGCCATAGAGGTCCCAAAAATCATAGCACTGGCGATTCCCTGCAAAACTCTAAAGATTATAAACATCGAGAACGACCAAGCGAATCCGCTGCCTAAAGCCGTTAAGGCAAAAAGGAACATTCCAACTGTAAAGACTTTTTTCCGACCCACAATATCCGCTAAACGTCCAAAGGGAAGTAAAAAAGCAGCCGATGCCAAGAGATAACTGGTTACGACCCAGTTCAGCAAAGATTGGCCAACTCCGAACTCCAGAGCCATCTGTGGGATACCCAAATTGATGGCATTGCCCATAAATGGGGTGATGAAGGATGTTATCATGACGATAGCCATAGTGAGCTTAACCATAGATCGATTTTCTTCCATACTATTTCCCCCTAAAACACTCTTTCTCATCTAAATATCAAGAACTTAATTTGTCCTTACCTACAACTATAATCCTAATCTACCGCGAAACATGCCGAAAACGTGAACGGCTCCAAAGGTAACGCATAAGACGACGCTTCACTCGCTCTTATGATAAACTACCCAAAAATATCCAAAGCCTATTTAATGATAAATTGCACCAATTCATGGACGATTGGCGGCATCCATCATTTCGAATTCACGAATTGGGCCGAACTGACAGGGTGTGGTCAGCTAGTTTGAATATGATTATTCGCTTTACTTTTCGATTCGAGAAAGACTCTGATGGAATAGTTGTATGCGTATTGAGGAACATAGGCGATCACGATCACACAATGAGCCCCCCTTATTAAACACCCAGTCGAATGTGACACAACTATTTTTTAAAAGAACCTCTTTTTTGTGTCCCTAAAAATAAGTGAGAGAGTAAAATTCGCAATTTCTCCTGCGGATTTTACCCTCTCATTTGTTTTCGAAAGTGAAAAGGGGCTGCCTTTTCAATGATTTGTGTACTGATTCCCATGTCTTATGGGCTAACATAAAATAGTACAATTCTTTCCACTTTGTATAGCTCTTAAGAGTGCCTGGTCAGAAGATTCAGGACACACTTTTACGCTTACCTTGCTTTATGCAAAACTACTGAGGTAAGTTGTACTTTTTGACAAGACCAAATTTTGTTAGTATAATTTTGTTAGAAAATTAAAAATTTAGAAAGTGGTATCTATGGATATTGAAACTTTAAAATTATCAATTTTTTTAATATTATTTAACGGAATTATTATAAGAATAATATATCGATTTCGTCTAAATGTATCTGGTTTCCTTCAAAATATACGGAGAGGCCATCGATAGTAAAAACCATAATATTGCCGCAAGAAGGGACATCCTCTTCATGTCGTCTCATTCCCTTCGTCTACTTTTACTTAGAAAAATCAACTGCCGGTGGATTGGTTACATCACCACTTGGTTTGAAGTCATAATCTTTCCCTAGATTATTTATCATTTTACTTACCACATGCATAACACATTAGCTAAAATCAGCCTCGTTGTAACTCAATTATTATATGTTACACATTAAAATATGAAAGGCAAAGAGGCTTATGATTGCAACATCACATGCCCCTTTGCTTTTGAAACTGCTGTCATCACCGATTTGCTCTATTGCTTTTGCCAGGTACCTCTTTTCCTAGAACTCTGCTTATTTTTGTTCTTTATATATTGTACTCATTCGAGCCTTTCTCCAATCATTTCGATGATAATTTTTTCAAAAAATCCGGCTGTAGCAAAGACCAATCTTGCTACTTTGCCCGAGTTTTTCAAGCACTTAATTATAAAGTTTCACGAACAAATCCGAACTATAGTCCTTTATATCGGAAAAGTTAAGCATGTTATACTTTGACTTAATTTCAGAGAAGTATTCGGAAATTAACTCTTTTTTTATGATACGATTAGAGCCCTCATCTTCTGCAAGCCCTCTCCTGGTGATTCTCCAGGGGGTTTCTATGTGAGTCATTTTCTCCAAAATTTTGCCGCTAAAGCATCCAAAATTGACAATAATGCTATCAAGAATCTCTTTTTCAGTTTCGGAAATCTCAAAGTCGTCGTATTCAGAAACATTATCCTCGATGGGGTTATACCCACGATTTTTATATTTATCGTATACATTTCTGAAAACAGGTCCGTGTACCCATGCTTCGCAGTCATTAGCAAACAAATACTCGTAATTAAAAGCCTTATAAAAACCCTGAGCAAAATAAAGCAATTTTTGCAACGCTAAAGGGGTTATTTCAACACAGTTGATGATGAAATATTTTACAACACTGTCAATTTTACCGTCACCTCTCAACATCTCTGTTTCAATTTTTTCTATAGCTTCCTTACAAAGTTTGTAGGCACGTTCAGTGATCTTATCTTTGTTTTCTTCCAATATTTTGATCATATATCCTGAGTCTTCAAGGAGAAGTCTAAGTTTTTCTGAATATTGTTTTGTTGGTACATCGCCATCCAAATATCTAGTTAAAGTACCTTCCCCCCAGTTTAATAGAGTTGAGAGTGGCCTTTTGCCAATATTGTATTTCTCCAAAATACTTTCAATTTCAAATACCTGAATAAGTTGCTCATGTTCCCTATAAGCAATATCAAGCATTTTAAGATTTAGGTCTCTAATTTCACCCACAAATATCTCCTCGCCACACTCATTACAAAACGCAACTTTTGCTTTGTATGTTATTTCTTTTCCTTTAATAACTTTAGTTATTGCTTCTTCCCTAACCGAGAATTCTACGATATCACGACAATTTTCACAGAATTTCATTATTATGACCTCCTCTGATATTTATTAATGTAATACATACACCGAATTCACCTCCATATTATTGTCGAAGATGAACGCGGGGTTACCCAAAAGATGGTCCTTCCCCAAAGATCTACTGTGATAAATCCATCAGGTTTTTGGCTCCTCTCAGTTTCACTTTCTTTCACCCGATAGATACAACACACAGCATTAACGAATTTCACCAAGGCGCTGTTCCTCAATTTCTTTTTCATTATCAACTGCATAGCAAAAGTCCTCATATTGAAGAGCGAGAAATATTTCTCTTTCCTTTTTAGTATCAATTTGATATGTTTCAATGAAATCAGTATTCTTTTGCCGATTCTTATTTATTGAAATCGAATAATTACCCTTTAATATAAGTTTTCTAAATTCATCAAGATATTTTTTTATATGTTCAGGGGTAAAATCCGTATATTTTTTAGTCTCCACTTTCTCTTTCAAAGGCTTTATCACTCCTCTCTATACTATAAGCAAATTATACTCCAATTATACTGACAAAACAATAATATTAGTACTAATTGATACATTTTTTGTTTTGATTAACAGGCCACCCTTTGAAAGCCTTTTCCACCCAAGCAAAATCCATAATATTCAAAGAAAGAGCCCCTTAGTTCACGATTCAAGACAGCTTCATGGAAGTTCACACCCATAATCAAAGGAAAATACGCGCAAGAGATCTTAATTGAAGTCAAGAAGAGAGCCTTCTGCAAAAAGGCTCTCTTCTATAATTGTCTGATAGACAGCTCCCCCCTCTATCCGGCGACTGCTAAACACCCATAGTAAAGGTTTCCGGCAAAGTACTTCCACCATCAATAACCATTTGAGTCCCAGTCAAATAACTTGACTCATCACACCCTAAGAAAGCCGCCAGTTCACCGACTTCTACCGGATCGGCTAATCGTTTCATAGGAATTGCATTGGCGATCCCATCAATAACGCTTTGTGGATTCTCAGGATTGCTCTGCAGCGCCATCTCCTTAACCATCGGCGTCAGCACGTAACCTGGACAGATGGCATTCACCGTAATATTATAATCCGCCACTTCGCGAGCCATTGCTTTGGTAAAGCCAATCAGGGCAGCCTTGGTTGTGGCATAGGCAACTTCGCCCGGATCCGCCACCATATCCCCTGTTACCGAAGACATAATCACGATCTTGCCATAGCTCTGCTTGATCATATACGGCACAACAAGCTTTGTTGTATTCCAAACCCCTTTAATGTTGACATCTATATGGAAATCCCTGTCCTCATCGCTCGATTCCAAGAAGCTGCCGAGTTTGCACACCCCTGCCTTATTAACAAGCACATCAATTTTACCAAAGGTTTCAATAGCCTTGTCCACACCGGCTTGAATACTCTCCACATCGGTGACATCTACCTTCACAGCAATGACCTCAAACCCAAGTTCACGCAATTCCTGCGCAAGCTCCTCTGTGGCGCTTGAGCGAGCTGCCAAAACCAATTTTGCACCATGCTTGGCATATACCCTGGCAATCCCCTCTCCGATCCCCTTAGATGCTCCGGTGATAAAGGCAACCTTTCCCGATAACTTCCCCATTTTCTAAAACTCCTTTTCCCCGTCCGGCGTCATCATCCAAACCCTTTCTTCAGGCCACTTTTTAACCATCATCCAAATCCATAAGACAAGACCTATGCCCATGTAGCCTATAAAGCCGAACCAAGACTCGGTTGTCTGTCCGTAGGCAGTGAAACCGGCAATGACCATAGAAATCACCAGGGCCAGGTATCTCATCAGGTTACCACCCGGCAGTTTATAGGGGCGCTTCCACTCCGGATGCTCCTTTTGCATCTTAATGGAGGAAATAACCGAGATAATGTAACAGGCCGCGCAGGCAAAGGCCATCAGGTTAAAGAAAGCGGTGATGCTTGGCATCATCAGAAACATTACGCTCAGCCCAAAGATTAGAATATTGGGCAGAATCGGCTGCCCAAATCTATTAGTCTTAGAAAATGAAAAAAGCAAAGAGGCCTATGATTGCAACATCACATGCCCCTTTGCATTTGAACGCTGTGTTTTTGGTTTTTCTATGCTCCTTATTATAGGAGCGAGCCCAGCTTTTTACCATGTAATATTTTTACCTCCACCCCGAAATTCTTTAGACTTTAAGTGTTTCTCTGTATTGAGAAGGAGAAGAACCCGTCTTACTCTTAAAAACCTTGCTGAAGTATTCTGTATTATTATAGCCGATGGTTGAAGCAACCTCTAAAATCTTCCTCTCCTCATCCCGGAGTAGAATCTTAGCTCGATCAATTTTTACATCCGTCATAAAATCGATAAAATTAATGCCCGCTACCTTTTTGAAAACTCGGCTGATATAACTTTTATTTAAGAATACACCATGTGAAACGTCTTCCAGAGACAACCTTTCATCAACATGAACCACCACATATTTTCCGATGTGGTAGATGAGTTTATTGTCCAGCATTTGATATTTTTTTACCACCTTAGCCGCCTGGGCAAAATCGCGTTTCCACTCCCGCTTAATTCTCTCTTTGGTTTTAACCATAAATCCCATTTGATAGGTATAGCGTTTATCGTAAATAAATTTTTCCAGCCAGGTTTTTCTTTGAATCAGTTCCTCATAAATTTTTTTCTTAGTCCGTTCTCCCACAACTTGTGAATTAACGGCATCATTTCCCCAATCAGCATAGATCTGTTCTAAAATACTCTCACAGATAAAGTCAGTGTTTCCGCCGCCTAAGAAAATATTTTCAATCAGGGCATTGATCTTTAAGGAGAGTTTTTCCCGCACATACTGCTCCCCAAATCCCTCATAGATCCGGCTGATGGCACTGTCGAGCTGCCCCTCTGATAAAGGTCTCACCAAATAATCAGACGCCCCTGCCAAGAATCCGCCCCGTACCTGTTCATAACTGCTGTCATCACCGATTAAAATAAGATAGATGTCGGAGAGCCTTTGCCTGATGTACCTAATCAAGGCAATATCCTGAACATGACGGTGATTGGTCACAACACAGACAATATCCGCTTTCATTTCTCGCAAACAGTCCATTACATGGTTCTCATCCTGTTCTATCCCCACAAGTTCAAGATCCTGACGTATTCGCCAAAAATCCATTTGCTCTATTGCTTTTGCCATTTCATGTTGTGTATCTACAATGACTACCCTGTACATGATCTCTCACTCCTCCCATTTACTTTGAAACATAAAAAAACAGAGAAAACAACTTGAACGCCGTTGTTCTCTCTGCTTAATTCATAAGCTAGTATAATTTAGTTTATCACAAGCTAAAACATCTGTGTCCTATAATACGTTTCCCATTGTTTGGGGGGCAGACCCCCTTGCTAAAGAGGCAAAAATCCCAATGCAACAAAGAACAGAAAAAACAGTGAAACTGCTATGTGGTGACCTTTTGTTAATCTCACCTAACTTGATGCCATAACTTTAATAGGGTATAATTAGCTAAGAAATAGTATAGATTAAAACCGGGATGTGTCAACATCCCGGCTGTAAAACTGGCCGCAGTGAGCGGCTACCAATGGGTAAAGAGCAAGAAGCTCCCTGGGGAAGGGATGGGCTACTTGCTCTTTTGCTTTCCGTTGATTATTAGAACGACTAAAGTCGCAAACGCCACGGCAAACATCAATGCCTGGTACGTACTCATAAGCCTCACCCCCTTTCCGGGGTTCGGCCGCCCACCCGCCCTATTCAGTTGTACAAACCAAGAATATCATAATTATCACTAATTAACCAAATAATTCTGCTTTTTATTAGTAGGTGTCAGGCACCGGTCTCACCATGTTACATTAACCTACACTTCAATCCCCTGAGTCCATAGTTCGTTTTCGCTTAAGTCAATTTCCGAATCCCAGCTTACACCGTATCCTCCCATATCAACACTCACAGTCATAAAAAGAGCCTTATTCTTAAGGGAAAGAAATCGTGGTTGCTCAATCATATTCTGCATATTGTATTGTTTTATAACGGCATTATCAAACGTCACAATTAAGCTATAATCATTTGTTGCAACAACTTCTTTTACTTTCGGTGGTATCATAAAGTTCACCTACTCTAAGCCCTTTAGTTTTTTGAACTCTTGAGTTTCCCACATATTCATCAATTCTTCTTGATGAATCCTTCCCCATTCAATTACCATCTTCTTGGCCCTATTCGGTAAATCCCCTTCTAACATATCAAGGGTTTTGATATCGAACAATCCGACATATTCACCATATGATGCATGAAAATGAGGTGGTAGATGATCATTAAAGAACAACTTCACTATAATTCCATAGAATCTTGCAATCTCGGGCATTCCGAGGCCTCCTTTAATTCTGATTTCTTTACAGTAATATTATCCCTTATTATACCATTGTCGCATGCGATGGTGAACTAAAATTCTATCCTAATCGTTTGAATCAACCATAAGTTGATAAGTTGGTGTCAGACACCCGGCCCCGGTCTTGTTTTTCCCCAGATGTCAAACTTTGCATAAAAAGAGTTTAGGAGGGAAACTTATATTAAAACAGTTAGGGGGGTGACGTTGTTGTTTAAAGACAGATTGTTACGAGGGGCATTAGCCGGAATAATTTCAAGTTTATTTATGCTTGCTTGGAACTTATTCTCCTATTATATTCTGCATTTTGCTAAAGTAACATGGCTCGAATCATTGAGTCAACTTGTATTAGGACAGCCAGCAAAAGACATTTTAGATTTTCTCGCAGCATTTGGTAGTTTAATTATTTGGAATGGCTTTTTAGGAGGATTCTTTGTTAGTTTCATAATTCCAGAACGAAGTGGAAGTTATTTAGGAAGAGCTGTTTGCTTTGGCTATGTAATCTGGTTTTTTCTCTATTCCATTGGAACTTTATACAAAGTAGAAACATTCCATATTGCCTCTCCGGTAACGGTATTTTCAAATTGGATCGCTGTTATGATATACGGAATTGTCTTAGGTTGGATCACAAAATGGTGGGATACCCATGAAGCATAAAAAAGATGCAAATGATAATAGCAAAGGCAGATTTGACCAAATCATTGCCAAGAATATTTTCCTCACTTCAGGGAGAGAATTGGTTTCAATTCTCTCCCCTTGCGGGAGCCGTTCCGGCGAGTAAAAAGTCAGCCTCGTTCGAATAATGACGCAGTTACCAGCGTCTGGAGCTGCCCCCTCCTCCGCCGGAGCCGCCGCCGCCCCCGAATCCTCCCCCGCCACCGCCACCGCCTCCTCGTCCTCTGAGTAACATTCCTAAAATCAACCCAAAAAAGAAGCCGTTAAAGAAGCGCTGATCCGCATAAATGAGCAGGATGAATAAGATGAAAAATATAACTTTAGCCCACAATGGCAAAGGCTTGTCCTCTGCAGCAGCAGCCGTTGAGGAAACCGGCAGTGCCTGTGGGGCATTGATCTCCAAGGCCACTTGATATTCTTTAGCTGCTTCCTGAGCTAAGGCACTGTACCCATTCAAAATCCCTTGGTTATAATCATTGTTTTGAAAATAGGGGATCATATACTCATCCTGAATCTGACCCGTCTTGGCATCAGGCAAGGCACCTTCCAGCCCATAGCCCACCTCGATCCGAGAGACCCGATCCGTTGGCGAAACGAGGATTAGAAGCCCATTATTTAAGGTTTTATCCCCAATCCCCCATCCCCTTAGGATTGACAGGGCATATTCCTCAGGTGGTGTATCCTTCAGGCTGTTGACAGTCACGACCACAATTTGAGCTTTAGTTTTTTGTTCCAGCGCGGCTGAGGTTTGAATGATAAGTTGTTCTGTCGTCTGATCCAGAACATTAGCCTGATCCAAAACAAAAAATTCGCTGCTCGGTTGAGGGATGGCCAGAGTTGCTGCCCCTAACGGAGAGGCCATCGATAGTAAAAACCACAATATTACCGCAAGAAGGGACATCCTCTTCATGTCGTCTCATTCCCTTCGTCTACTTTTACTTGGAAAAATCAACTGCCGGTGGATTGGTTATATCACCACTTGGTTTGAAGTAATCCTTTTGCCCAAAGCCTAAGATTCCGGCATAAAGTGATGTCGGAAACCTCTTGGTCTTAGTATTATAGACCTGAACAGAATTATTATAGTCCATTCGAGCGGTAGCAATGCGATTCTCTGTGCCGGCCAGCTCATCCTGTAAGGCACGAAAGTTGGCATCCGATTTTAATTGCGGATAGCTTTCGGAAATAGCTAACAATCTTCCCAATGCGCCAGTCAAAGCCTGATCTGCCTGACCTGCCTCTGCCACGCTTGAAGCACCCGCTAATTTTGCTCTTGCTTCGGCAACTTCAGTAAAAACTTCTTTTTCCTGTGAAGCATACCCCTTAACAGTCTCCACCAAGTTAGGAATCAAATCCGCTCGACGCTGCAACTGGTTTTGCACCTGGCTCCAGCTCCCATTGACATCTTCTGAGATCGTTACCAAGTTATTGTACCCTGAGATCAGCATCACTCCCAGAAGGACAATAATACCAACCGGAATTAACCATTTCTTCATCAGTAATCCCCTCCAACTTATTTTAAGTACTCATAATCTTTCCCTAGATTATTTATCATTTTACCACATGCATAACACATTAGCTAAAATCAGCCTCGTTGTAACTCAATTATTCTATGTTACACATAAAAATATGAAAGGCAAAGAGGCCTATGATTGCAACATCACATGCCCCTTTGCTTTTGAAACTGCTGTCATCACCGATTTGCTCTATTGCTTTTGCCATTTCATGTTGAAGATAACAGCTCCCTTTTTTTGATTCATTCCGAGTCCGATAATGAGCGACACGTGAAGTAAGAGCCCCTCATTCAGGCAAGTTTCGAAACCCTAGCTTTCACAAGCTAAACAATAAGTTGATAAGTTGGTGTCAGGCACCGGTCCTCCGGTCCTGGGTCCTGTACTGTCAAGCACGGGGTTCCTTCCCTTTCTTGACATTCTTGCTTATTTTGATGATTTTACTGTTCTTGCTACTTTTTGAGAAATTGGTTATAATACTAGTAGGAGGTGTTTTAGTCATGGAAGTACGTGCAAAAGATAAATCTGATGCTCTTCATGCCTTAGTGCAGTCAGTCCAAATGGGTCAGGTCAAGCGGATTAGACAGTCTCTTGAATCCCTTCTTACGATTACTGCTTTAGAAATTGATCCTGTGCAAGTTAGGATACTACAAAGCTTTGCAAATAGTATTAAACTTGACAGTGAAATGTTATCGACAGGACAGGTAGCCAAGAAATTAGGTGTATCTACACAAGCCGTCATCAATTGGATTGAGGCGGGAAGACTGGAGGCTATTAAGCTTCCTGGCGGGCACTATCGGATCCCGGCAGACCAATTTAGAACTACCATCGAACAGGATACTAAAAGAGAGGTCATTTTTGAACAACTATGGACAAAACGAGAAGGTTTACCTCCAATTGATGAGGACGATTTAGAGGACTTGTGATATGGATCGAGTGTTATTTGATACAACCGTTCTCTGTGGTGCGATCCTTACCCGCGGTATAAACTATAAACTCCTGGAACTTGCCCAGATTCCCACATTATTTGAACCAGTAATTACTGAAGTTGTAGTATGTGAATTCATAGCAAATTGCCGAAGGGGCATGAGAGGAACTATTTACTCCGAGAAGGAAATTGATCTGTTCTTTGAGGGTTTTGCCCCACTCTTAAACTTTGAAAACATCGAGCGTATTCAGGTAGGTCGGCAACTCTGGATAGACCTTACAAAATCAAACCAACCAATAGGACATTTCCTGTATAACCTATTCATGTTACGAACTGGTCAAAGAAAAGAGGAACTGCTGATCACCCTTGACAACGAAGGTAAAAAACTGAAGGATATTGACCCCTGCGACATCCATGTGATGTTTGGAGCACTGGAACACGATTGTAACATACTGTTAACAGCTAATGTAGATGACTTTCCCAAGATATTCGGCAACGTTGAAGTTGTACGCCCTAGTGCTTTCTATGAATACCTTATTAACAAACTCTAACCCCTAATTAAATATGATAAGTTGGTGTCAGGCACCGGTCCCCTTTCTTTGTTGAGTTGAATGGCCCCTTGATTACTCCTGTTTCTTTGATATTATTAATTCAAAGAAAAATTGAATATTTGAAATTTTCATATCTCAAACCATTTAAAGGGAGGTAATCAACATGTTAAAAAAACGTATCTCGGTATCTCAAAAACGCCAAATAACCATCCCAATTGAGTTTTATAATGACATTGGTATCGAAAAAGAGGTTGAGTGTTATATCCAGAATAATGCCATTGTTATACGCCCTGTACGTGAGAGCGGCGGTGAGTTTGATGAACAAATCTTAGCCGACTTGATTTCCCAAGGCTTATCCGGCGAAGAGTTGCTTAACAGATTTAAAGAAGCAAGAAAAAAAATCCGTCCAGCAGTCGAAGGACTAATTGCAGAGGCCGAGCTTGCAGCTAAGGATAAAAGCAAGCATTCCACTTATGATGATGTATTTGGCGCGGAGGATAAGTGAAGATGCATAAACTCATCGTTTTGCCTCCCGCTGCTCGTTTTATAAAAAAACTCAAAGAAAAACCTCTTAAGAATCTTTTCCAAAAAACTGTAGACAAAATTCTTATTGATCCTTACATCGGAGAAGCTAAAAGCGGGGACCTTTCAGGTATTTACTGCTGCGATATATATTACAATAAAACCAATTATGAGCTCGCTTATACACTTGTTGAAAAGCCAACTGAAACTATTGTTATTGTACTTGCTGGTACTCGTGAGAACTTCTACGAAGAACTAAAACGGTACACGAAACAATTACAATAAAACCTCCTAATCGGGAGGTTTCCTCATGCAAGGATGCCTCTAAATTTGACCGTTGCGTCCGATAATAATTCTTACATTCAGTAAGAGTCTTGTTTCAGGGCAGATAATTACTATCTATAAGTCTGTCAGGCACAGGGTACCTTCCACACTGGCTGCTCTGCCCATAACCCCTGCTAAAAGTACCGTCAAGATTCAACACGGATAACGTCACACGTCATAAGCGAGCATAAAAACAAGTCACCCCTAGCATTATTTGCTTGAGGGTGACTTGTTTTTATGACATTCCCGCCCTGGATCAAGAAAATAGTTAAATTCAATAAAAGAGAAATCTTTTCATGTGGCAAACCGTATAATTCTTTTTTTCCGTTTATAAAATCTGAAAGCCAATTAATTTCAATGTCAGTTACTTTATTTAAAGTGTTTAATGTAATTTTGTATTCTTTAATAGCTATCAATAGCTTTTCCCTTAAATCAACGGGTTCTAAAGCAATCCTTGTTGTTTGCATTGTGGCTCCTTTCTGTGTTTCTTCCATACTCGTATAATTTGTGCATCTTTTATATTATAGCCCATCTAACATAAAATGTAATTATTCCCATTATCCTACTTCGAGGAATAATATTTAATTGGCTGTTTAACCGGAATGGTGGCTCTGAAATTCTGGAACCATGGTTCTCTCAATCCGAAATGATGGCTCATTTTGACCCGGAGTATTCATACAGTTACGTGCCATCTAATTAGCTCTAAACCCAGTTTGCTTTACATCTTCAATTCTTGTTTGTCCAATTGCTCTAACTATTTTTTTAACTAAGCATTGTCTATTATCTACAAACCTATGTCATCTATAAAACTACTAAAAAAACGGGCCAAAACATGCACTATTTGGCCCGTTTTTCACTTCAAAACCGCTACCTATAGTGGCTGACCTGCCATATTTGCCCTTCAAACCACTATTCATCATCAGAACTATACTCTCAACGGCCGTGTGCCGTGAGGAATATCCCGCTGGCAATCAGCGAATTCATGACGATCATGGCTTCTGCCAATACGGCGCTGGCTAGCACAATTTTTGATCCAACCCAGCTTCTGAGGTTAGCTTTTCAAGATTTTAAAATAGCTTTTCGTCCCAGTTCCCGAGCAGTTTGGCTTTTTTGGGATTTTTGGTTATAATTAAGATGGAGGTGTCTCAAATGCAAACAACACAAGGAATCCGGAAATATCATAGTCGTCGTCCATTAACGGTTGATTTAACAATTGATTCAATTGTAGTTAACGGTAAAAAAACAAAATATTCCCAACGCGCAGGACGAGTTTTAAGGACTAGATATTTAAAGAAGTTGGCTTATTCAAGCAGCCTTGAACAACTGAGAAAAAACCTCGAAGCGTTGATAGAAATTGATTGTAAAGAAGCTCAATTACCAATTCTTACTTTTCAATCCATTCAAGAGACATTACGTTTTGTTGGTTTTGAGAATAAAGAAATGTGGAACACAGGTAAGGTGGCTAAAAAGCTTGGAATATCAAACCAAACAGTGGTCAACTGGATACGCGCTGGTAGACTCAAAGGATTAAAATTGCCCTCTGGTCAATATAGAGTATACGCGGATCAATTTAGGACAACTGATGCTCAGGATGCTGAATTTGATGCATTTTTTGATGAGATGGCTGAACGTCATAAAGATGTTTTGCCACTGAGTGATGACTGTCTGGAGGATCTATAAAATGGAACAGATAACGTCACACGTCATAAGCGAGCATAAAAACAAGTCACCCCTAGCATTATTTGCTTGAGGGTGACTTATTTTTATGACATTCCCGCCCTGGATTCATGCCACAATTGCTGGATATCTCTTCTACTGGGTAATATTTAACGAACTGGCTGGCAGTACAGCATGAAGATTACCTTGAGCATCTAGAGAGAAACTTTTCCATTAAATGAGAATAATTTTCAGTGTGACGCATTCGTAAGATGTTTTTAATACAAACCTTTAACTCTGCAATAACATACTATATGCCTTAAATTTAAAGATGTATAATTCATGAAAATACGTTCAAAGGAGTTTGCTCATGAATATTTCATCTTTTTTTATATACTGTGTTATTGTTACATTTACACCTGGGCCTACAAATATTGTTATATTATCCACAGCACATAATTTTGGGACAAAAAAGGCAATGGAATATTCATATGGAGCAACAATTGCATTTGGTTTATTACTTGGTATTTCCGCTGTGTTGAATACTGTACTTATAGCAGTAATACCAAAGATTATCATTGTTATGCAGATCATCGGAAGTTTCTATATACTCTATCTTGCTTATCAAATATATAAGATGGATGTGTCAGAGTCGGCTGAGATACAAACCGCTACGTTTGTTTCTGGCTTCCTAACGCAGTTTGTAAATCCGAAAGTCGTACTGTTCACAATGACAGTCATTCCAAGCTTTGTTATGCCGTATTATACTGCTCCGCCAGCACTTGCAGTATTTGTTGCAGCTATAACAATTATTGGATTTTGCGCATTTGTTACATGGGTTCTCTTCGGTGTACTGTTCAAGGAATTTTTGAAGAACTATCAAAAGACTGTTAATATAGTTATGGCATTATTTTTAGTTTATTCTGCGATACTGGCATCTGGGGTAGTTGAGATAATTAAGAGGTGATTCATATGGACAGATTTATATATAAAAAATCAATTGGTGTTACTGTGTTGTCAGCAAGCTTTGCTGATTTTAAATATAAAAAGCACTCACACAAGGAGTATGCATTAGGTGTAACTCTGCGAGGTATTCAGCAGTATAACTTAGACGGTAATTTTCAATCATCCTATCAAAATGGTGTTATGCTTTTTAATCCGGAACAGCCGCATGACGGTATGGCACATGATAAGACAGGTATTGATTATGTTATGGTATATATTAAGCCGGAACTGTTTTTAGAGATTCTTGAAAAGAAGGATATAGTCCGTTTCTCTTCTCCAATTGTGTATAATTACAGGCTTCAACAAAGAATCCTAAACCTTTCTTTTGCAATATTAGGTGGAAAAGCTGAAGCATTGTGTAGTGAATTACTTTTATCTCTTGCCGATAGCTTTACCCAACCCAATCTTCTTGTGAGCTACAGGAAGGATAATGATCTAACCAGAAAAGCAAAGGATATGATTCATTGCAGCCTGGAAAATGTACTGAGACTTGATGACATTTGTAGAGAACTTGATCTTTCAAAATTCCAGTTTATCAGAATGTTTAAAGCCGGTACTGGAATTTCGCCCTATCAATATTTTCTAAACTGCAGGGTAGAACTTGCAAAGCAGTTAATAGAAAAGACCAAAGATGTTTATTCGGCAGTAGCGGAATGTGGTTTTGTTGATTTAACCCATTTAAATAAGCATTTTAAAAGTATCTATGGAATAACAGCCTTTGAATATAGGTCCTCCCTACGTTAGGGAGGACTAGTGACTAAAAGAAAGGTGTGAGCAATATAATGAATATCCTATATTTCTCGAATTTCTACAGCACTTTACCCAAGGAGCTTGTGGTGGTTGCCGGAGTGACAATTTACGGTGCCCTATAGAATGCCATGCCAAAACTTGTAATCAACAACTTGGTGTTGATTTTTGTACAGGCTATCTTATTTACCACATGTATTAGGAAAACTGCAAAAGTCTTTATTCTATGCGGAATAAGGGAATATCAAAAATAAATATGGACTATCACATTACACAGGATACCGCCCCAATAGACAAGATGGGCGGTATTTTTGTGTTCAGATTCCTATCTTACCCAATTGATTATTAACTGGCACTTTCTAAACCTTTATATATCACACAACAGGCTCAACAGGAAAATTCATTGTATTCCATGCCGCAATGCCGCCTGTCAACTCTAAAACATCGAAGCCGTTTTCCAACAATATAACGGCAGCATGGGCAGCCATATTGCACCAAGTATCCCAACAGTATACGACAATCATTTTATCCTTTGGCAATTCACCCAGCCGATCTGCGAGATCCTTCAACGGGATGTGTTTTGCGCCAGCCACTTTCTGTTTCATTACTTGGGGCGGTGCATTGCGCACATCGACGACTAAAAATTTCTCCGGTTCGGCCTTTTCTGCCGTTTTGACACTCCCCTTGGATGAATCCAGGGGATTCCAGGTTCATCATACCGGCTTATGCCGTGTACTCCCCAAGCTTAAACCGCGTGTCCCGCGGC
>NZ_FQXJ01000026.1 GCF_900129935.1 Desulfosporosinus lacus DSM 15449
CGTTTCTTGGTCTGAATTCCGGTCAATGCTGGATTATAAAGCGAGATGGTATGGACGGAAATTATCGATCATCGGCAAAACATTCCCATCCAGTCAGCTTTGTTTTGCATGTGGTTATCGCAATAAGGATGTAAAAAACTTAAACCTGCGAGAATGGATATGCCCAATTTGCGGCATGTATCATGATCGAGATGAAAACGCGGCCAAAAATATCCTTAGAGAAGGATTAAGGCTGGCAGGATAAATTTCTTTGCCGCGGGACACGCGGTTTAAGCTTGGGGAGTACACGGCATAAGCCGGTATGATGAACCTGGAATCCCCTGGATTCATCCAAGGGGAGTGTCAAGGGGAATGATATTTAATAGGGCTTGGGTTGACACTGTACAAGATAAACAGGAAAGTATACTGTATAAATCTTTTTGTAAGAAGAGGTTTATCCCAAGTAGTGATATAATAAAGGACGAAAAAATTATTCTTGGGAGGCAATATGATTCGTATAATTGATAATGGAACGTATCTTGTCAATGGAAAAGACCTCTTAGAGATACGGGAACAAGAAGTTCTATATGATGCTGGCGGTCGGCAGGTGAATATTGAGGATTTTCCGTATGCTAATCAAAACTTTGATCGCCAAAGTGCTCGGAAAAATACCATGTCCTTTAACATTCTCACTAACAAAAATACGTCTGGTGATGTTGATAAGTTAAAGATTCGCTTTGATGTCTTGGCTTCTCACGATATTACCTATGTGGGGATTATTCAAACCGCGCGTGCCAGCGGACACCTTGCAGAGTTTCCGATACCCTATGTACTGACAAATTGCCATAACAGTCTTTGTGCTGTCGGCGGGACGATCAATGAGGACGATCACGTTTTTGGCCTTTCGGCTGCCCAAAAATACGGCGGAATCTATGTTCCCGCCCATCAAGCCGTTATCCATCAGTATGTGAGAGAGATGATGACCAGTTGCGGAAGTATGATTCTCGGTTCAGATAGCCACACAAGGTATGGGGCTCTTGGTACGATGGGGATAGGCGAGGGCGGGCCGGAATTAGTAAAACAGCTTTTAGAGAAAACGTATGACATTACCTTTCCGGAAATCATTGCAGTATACCTTAAAGGTAAACCGCGACGTGGAGTGGGGCCCCAGGATGTTGCTCTTTCGATCATTGGTGCGGTATTCAAGAATGGTTTTGCGAAGAACAAGGTACTGGAGTTTGTAGGACCTGGAATCGCTAATTTATCTGTGGATTATAGGAACGGCATTGATGTCATGACGACAGAAACCACTTGCTTAAGTTCTATTTGGCAAACAGATCAAAAAGTAAAAGAATACTTTGAAATTCATGGACGACCTGAAAGTTATTCTAAGCTGGAACCGGGAACAATCGCTTATTACGATGGAGCGGTCATCGTAGACTTAGACAAAATTGAGCCCATGATTGCTTTACCCTTTCATCCCAGTAATGTTTATACCATTGCCGAACTGAATAGGAATACCGACGATATTCTGAGGATGATTGAAGTAGAAGGCAGAAAACAGATTGAAAATCCAGCGATTAAGTTTAATCTTACGGAGCATATTGTTGACGGGAGATTGAAGGTTGATCAGGCCATCGTGGCAGGGTGTGCAGGGGGAACTTATGAGAACTTGGTTGATGTTTCATCCATCGTAGACAACCATTTTATTGGCGATGGAAGCTTGTCATTAGGGGTTTATCCGTCTAGTCAACCGATTTATCTTGAATTGGTTAGGAATGGTGCAGCGGCCAAAATGATGACCGCGGGTGCTGTTATCAAAACTGCCTTTTGTGGACCGTGTTTTGGAGCTGGGGATGTACCAGCTAATGGAAGTTTTAGTATAAGACATACTACCCGAAACTTCCTCAACAGAGAAGGCTCTAAACCTGGAGATGGACAGATCTCCTCGGTGGCTCTGATGGATGCTCGATCAATTGCTGCAACTGCAATTAATGGAGGAAATTTGACCCCTGCAACAGACCTCGATTTTCCAGCTGCGGATTTACCGTACAAATTTGATAATAAGATTTACGCTAATAGGATCTATAACGGTTTCAGTAAACCCCAGACGCAAAAGGATTTGAAATATGGGCCCAATATTGCCGATTGGCCTAGGATGATTGCTCTGCCGGAGAACCTTGTTTTAAAAGTAGCTTCTGTTATTATGGATCCGGTCACCACTACCGATGAATTAATTCCATCCGGGGAAACATCGTCCTACCGCTCCAATCCCCTTAAACTTGCTGAGTTCACATTATCGAGGAAAGATCCCGAATATGTGAGTAAAGCCAAAGAAGTCCAAGCCTTAGAAATCGAACGACAGAGCCTCGTTTCTGGTAAGGGTGATTCAATTTCAACGCAACTAAGAGAAATCTGCCAGGAATTAATAAATAATTCTAATCAACACTTTACAGATATTGAAGATGTATTGAAGAGAATTGGGATCGGAACTACCATCTATGCAGTAAAACCGGGGGACGGATCAGCTAGGGAGCAGGCTGCATCAAGTCAGAAGGTTTTAGGCGGGTGGGCTAATATAGCTAAGGAATATGCAACGAAACGTTATAGAAGTAATTTAGTTAACTGGGGCATGTTACCTTTTACCATCGAAATTAATCCTGAAATGATCTTTCATGTAGATGATCTCCTTTTTATTCCTAATATTAAACAAAGAATACTGAATGGGGATGAAAATATTCCTGCCCAGGTGATAAGTTCCAAGGGGATTCAAGAAATTGAATTATCCTTAAGAAATTTATCCAAAGATGAAAGGGAGATAATTCTAAAAGGATGCTTGATTAACTACTATACAGGGGAATAATTATCCCTAAAAATTAGGAGTCTGAAGAACCGTCAATTTCAATCAGAAATTGGCGGTTCTATTTTATTTTATTTAAACCAAGTTATTATCAAATCTCTAAAAAAGTAAATATTCGGTCTTCATACATTCATTAAATAATTATAATTTTTTAAAATAGGCCTGTAATCTAAAAGTTCAAGAAAGAGTATGAATTTGGAATAATTTTAAGAAATGGACTTTTGTTTCGTATATTGAAACCTTGTTTCAAAGGTTGTATAATATGAAATATCAAGAAACCAAGCAGGCATAATTTGTTGTAGTTCTCATTGGTAGAGTTGCTTGTTAAGTTTAGCACAAACGCTAAAAGAATAGATAATTACTAGGAGGAAATTTTATGAACAGAAATAATAAAAACTTTAAGCAAAAAGTATTAGTATCAGGAATGATTCCACGTGTGGCATACGATATATTAGTTCGGAAATATGAAGTCGAGATGCATGAGCAATCAAATCTGCTTACAAAAGAAGAAATAAAAGAAAAATTAGTCGACAAGGACGCTTTGCTTTGCTTGTTATCAGACCAAATTGACGAGGAGCTGATTAAGTCTAACCCTAATCTTAAAGTAATTGCCAATTATGGTGCTGGTTTTAATAACATTGATATCGCTGCCGCAGGAAGCCTGAATATACCTGTAACTAACACTCCGGATATATCTACAGATGCTACCGCTGATTTAGCCCTGGGCTTGATCATAGCGATTGGACGCAGAATAGTTGAAGGGGATAAAGAAACACGTGCAGGCAGATTCAAAGGTTGGGCTCCTTTATACCACCTTGGCGTTGATGTTACGGGTAAAACTCTGGGGATTATAGGAATGGGTAATATCGGTCAAGCCATTGTTCGACGTGCTAAAGGCTTTGAGATGAAAGTTGTATATTATACTAGAACTCGTCTTTCCCTTGAGCAAGAACAAGCTCTAGGTCTCCAATATCTGCCCTTTGAAGAAGTTATTAAAAATGCAGACTATTTGACCTTAAGTTTAAGCTACTCTGCCGCAACCCACCATATAATTGGTCAAAAAGAACTGAGTCTCATGAAGAGTAATTCTTATCTTATCAATGTCGCTCGTGGCCCTCTAGTTGATGAAAAAGCTTTGCTTGAAGTGTTGGAAAGTAAAAAAATTGCCGGTGCAGCACTTGATGTTTATGAATTAGAACCTGCAATTACCCCAGGACTCGAAAAATTAGATAATGTCATCCTAACCCCTCATATTGGAAATGCCACTGTAGAAACCCGTGATGCAATGGCTGAAATCGCTGCTAATAATATCGTTGCTGTTCTTGAAGGTCGTGGGCCATTAACCTGTGTCAATGAACACTATCTACGTAGAGAATTTGGGAACACTGCTAAGTAAGATCATGCCTGTCAAATGACATTTATTTTAGTTGATTATCCAATTATTTAGAACAGTGGCAGGATATGGTTGGAATATGCTTCTCCGGCTGATAATAATGAGGTAGAGTTGTGTAAGGGACCCATAGACCGCTTAAGAAGCGGTCTATGGTCTTTTTTAGCGTATAGGGCTGATGGCGGTAATATCAGTAACAGAGTATACTTAAGTTAATGAGTGATTGGAGGTAGTTACTTTGGGAGATAAAAGTCCTAAGAACAAGGAGAAAAAGAAGAAGAAGGCCGAAAAGAAAATCGTTCCCATATCTTCTTCAATTGCGCCGGCTAACAAGCCCCAATAATAATTATATTTATGCAGATAAAAATCCAGCTTTTTGCTGGATTTTTTTTTTGCAGTTGCACTTCTATAGAACTATAACCTTACGTTAATGGGATCAAAAGAACTTCATCTAGTAAATGGTCAGCTTGTTCTTGAGCAATTCCTTTGACTTGCATTACCTCACTGATAAACATCCGACGGGCATTGTTTAACATATTTGTGTCTTCTGATCCAAGCTTGTTCTTTTGACTTTTCCGCATTAAATCACGTATAATTTCAGTTCCTTTATAAATATCGCCAGTTTTTATTTTACTTTTGTTAAGATCCCTGCAATAGCGTTTGTCTTCATAGATAATTGGATCTGTATTTCCAAGGTGGAAATCTGTAAGAACACTTTCTAAGATGTCAGGCTCCACTATCTGACGAATACCAAGAGCTGAGGCTTTTTCTGTAGGAATCATAACTTGCATATTGATTTGAGGCATATTCAATGTATAGTAAAGCTTCTTTTTTCCTAATACCTCTTTCTCTTCAATGGTTTCAATAATACCTACACCTTGCATTGGATAAAGAACTTTGTCTCCAATTTGAAACATAAATACACCTCCTGAGTTACTTATTTAAGTATAACACAGGATTAAGTAATTAACAAAAGTATATATTACCATATAAAATTAGTTATTGTCAATAAATAATTCGTAGAATTTGCTATGATCTATTTGGACATTTCGGTTGAATATAACAAGTATGGAGATATTATGTCATAACTTCAAAGCTCTTTGTTGGGCAAGCATTGTGGTTTCCCTATCCAGTTACTTTTCTATAATTTGGTTTAACCTTTATCAGAGAATATGGTGTAAAATATACTTATTTGGTGAATCAAGATTATCCCTAGGAGATGGAGGTAAAATGAGTAATACTGGAATTCCTAAATCTTCAGACCCGATATGGCAGGAGAGACTTGATAGGAAACCTGCAGGGATCTACTATTACAGCAGGAAGAAAAAACGGTTAAGGCAGTTATTAACGGGGATACTCAGTCTCTTTATAATCTTTGGCTTGTGCTTTTTAGGATTTTTGTATGCACCTATCCAACCTTTTAGGATGCTTCGTGAATTATGGGTGACCAGCGCTATGACGACATTGAATCATCAATACCTGGCCACGTACTTGTTCAGCGAGGCAGAGATTCAAAAGATAATGGATAACAACAAGGTTGCTGATCTTGGCAACTCAGATCCTTCAAATATTGAAACTCCTGGAACTGACAACAATACCGGAATAGAGCTCATTGATATCAGCCAAAAGGGGTTTAAAGGTTATCTGCTTAAAATTACGGATCCTGGACGTGTCAAGGTGGCGGCAACGAGTCATCTCGGCAAGATGGGAGCAAAAGCTGAAGACATTGCCAAAGAGAATGGAGCAATTGCAGTCATTAATGGGGGTGCATTTGAAGATCCAGAGGGTAAAGGCAACGGCGGTCAGCCTTTGGGCATTCTCATCTCGGACGGTCATATTCTCCATAAAGACCCAGTCTCATCATTCAATATCATTGGGTTAAATCGTGACGATGTTTTGGTCCTTGGCCATTATACTCTGAATCAAATCAAACAGATGGATATAAGGGATGCCGTAACGTTCAGCCCCTTCCTTGTCGTCGATGGTAAACCGTCTATTACCCATGGAGACGGGGGATGGGGTATTGCCCCCAGGACAGCGATAGGGCAGACGAAGGAGGGCAATATTTTAATGCTGGTGATTGATGGTCGTCAGATTGGGTCCCTCGGTGCTACACTTAAAGATGTCCAGGATATTATGCTTGAAAACGGTGCCTATAATGTTGCTAATCTTGACGGCGGATCTTCAACGGTGCTTTACTACAATGGCAAGATAGTTAATCACCCCTCGAGCCAGTATGGTGAACGCCATGCGCCGTCCTTTTTTATTGTGAAATAATGTAGATTCAATACCCTAATACCCTTGAACTATTGAGAGCCCGTATAAAAGACCTGCCTTCTAAATTGGCAGGTCTTTTTATAATAGCCAGGAGGTATAACTTTTCGTTACATACTTTCCGGAAGGTCCGAGTTAATAGCAGTATAGCCCCACGGGATCAGGGACATAATACATTACTTGAATCAGATTTTTGAAAGCATGGAGGATAATGGTGAGCGCCTATGATGAAGTTTTTACCCGATTAGTTAAAGCATCTTACAATGATAATCTTGAGCAAGAGATCAAGGAAATTGAAGCAAGCGGTAATGAAACTACGAAGAAATATATCTATTATGCCATGGGGAATGGTGACCAGGACAAAGTGGTTTTTCAAATTAACGATTGTGAAGGGGCTTGCTCAGGCGAAAAACATAACTGTGAAACGGCATGTATTTTTAATGCCATCGTTCGGGATATGGAAGGGAAAGTAGTGATCCAAGATCGGAACTGTGTTCACTGTGGGCATTGTATCGATTCGTGTTCACTCAATAACCTAATCGATAAGAAAGAATTTATTCCTTTAATTGATCTTCTGAGGAAAAGAGAGACCGCGGTTTATGCAATTGTAGCTCCTGCGATTATTGGGCAGTTCGGGGATCGTGTTACCATGGGTCAACTTCGAGCCGCCTTTAAGCATCTTGGTTTTTACGGGATGGTGGAAGTTGCGTTATTTGCTGATATCCTAAGCCTAAAAGAAGCTCTTGAATTTGATCGTACAGTTCATACAGATGAAGATTTTGTCTTAACCAGTTGTTGCTGTCCAATCTGGGTAGGGATGGTAAAACGAGTTTATCATACCTTAATTCCTCACATCTTACCCTCAGTATCTCCTATGGTTGCTTGTGGTCGGGGAATTAAACGACTTCATCCCGAAGCGAAGGTCGTCTTTATTGGGCCTTGTATTGCCAAAAAGGCAGAGGCTAAAGAACAAGATATCAAGGACGCCGTCGATGCCGTTCTGACTTTTGAAGAAGTTAATCAAATCTTCGAGGCGACGGGAATTAACCCAGCAGATATGGAGGATATTCCTAGCGGCCATTCTTCCACTGGCGGACGGATTTATGCCCGTACTGCCGGTGTAACAAAAGCTATTTCGGATACTCTGGATCAACTTAGACCGGACAAGTCTATTCGGATCAAGGCGGTTCAAGCTAATGGGATCCAGGAGTGTAAAGAGCTCCTGCGTTCGATTAACCGCGGAGATATTCAGGCCAATTTTTATGAGGGAATGGGATGTGTTGGGGGATGTGTTGGCGGACCCAAAGCGCTCCTGAAATCTGAATTAGGAACTATCCATGTTAATACCTATGGTCTTTTAGCGAAAGCCCATACCCCCTTGAATAACCCCTATATTCTAGAACTGCTTAACCGTCTTAATATTGAGGATATCAATAGCTTGCTTGAAGGAGAATCTGCTGCAATTTTTCAGCGGGATTTTAACAAATAATGGAGGCATGAAGTCAAAGTTGTGATACACATCATTTTGTTATGAATGATTCATTTTTTAATGGTCATAGTGGATTATATGAATTCCATTAAGAACCTAGAAAACAGCCGTATTCGGCTGTTTTCTAGGTTCTAGAATTATTTCCTCTGCTATATTAAAACTCAATGTATTTGATTATAAGTTATATTTTTCCACTAGAGGTGACAGATAAGTAAGTTGCTTGATATACATGTCAAATTATTATTACCTCCACTTGGCAATTTTGGTATATATTTTCCTGTTTCATTTCAAATAGTTTTTCTTTATTGAGAAAAACTAAGCCATATCTATTGAAAGGAGATATGAAATATGAAGTTATTACATAGCCTTGATCAGGTTTCTAAGTTAATAAATTCTGGGAAGAAAATGAGAGACTCAATACCTATTGGGTTTATCAGCGGGCTAATGGGGACGATTGTCATGGATTTAAGCAATTTGATGTTCAAGAAAACAGGAATAAGCGAAAAAACTTATGCACAGTTTGCCGGATCAGTTTTAATGAGACCTTCCAGGTTGCTTTTAAAGGAAAATCGAATTTTAGGGCAAATATTACACCTTATAACGGGTTCGATTATTGGTATACCCTTATTTGCTGTTTTAAAGAAAACAGGTAAAGATAATTACCTGTTTAAAGGAGCGATATATGGTACCTTTACTTGGGAACTTCTTTACTCTTTTGGGTTAAGATACAATGTATTTAGATCAAAGGCCCACTCGACAAGCACGCATATTACTACTTTAATTGATAATCTAGTCTATGGCTTTGTTTCGTCGGCAACTATTATATTCCTTACGGATCACGCAGTTTTACCCAAAGGCAGTGACAAGCAATTAGAGACTCAGATGGAAGGTGAAATGCCGAAGGTGAATGATAATGGAATAGGGGATTCCTTTTACAACTACGAGGATGAAGTGAGACTCCATTAGTGTTCGCAACAATGTAGCTCTTCTTAGATGAAGAGCTACATAAATAATTATAAATGGGCTTAAACATTATGAGAGGTACCTCTTTTACGGAGGTATCTCTCATAATTTGTTGTTTTTGGCGAATAGTTTCAAGTCAAAATAGCTAACCGATTTTAGGCCAATCTTGTACGCCTGTATCCTCAATGATGCCCAAGGTAACATCAGTAACATCCTTAAAGGCTAACAATTGATCACGAATTTTTGATTTAATACCATCAGCCTCTGCCAAGGTTAATCCTGGGAGCAGTTCGATGTAGCTTTCAACATGATAGAATCGCCCCTCTTGAAGGATGCGCATTTTATTAATATCTGTCACTTCGGGCACTGATAAGATAATTTTTGATACGTTGTCTTCAACTTCCTTGGGAGCAGACACGCCGATAAGTCCGACCATATTGTCATATCCAACTCGAAAGGCAACTCCCCCCATCATGAGTCCAATGATGATGGCAGCGATGCCATCAAAGACCTTAATCGGAGTGAAGCGGGTCATTAGGATTGCTACTAAGGCCAGAATTGCTCCCGATGTGGCGACGAGATCTTCGTAAAAGACGAGGCGAGTTGCAGGAGAGGCGCGGTTTACATTTTTGAGTGCCATCGAGAGGCTAAGGCCCTTTCCTTTCGTCTGAGTTTCTTTCACAATCTCGTGCATAGCCTTAAGCAAGACGTATCCGTCAATAACGATAGAGGCCCCCAAACTTAAAACAATAAGCCATATACTCCCAATGGATGCGGGATGTTGGATCAAATGAATTCCTTCCAGTACCGTTTCATAGGCCATGAGAGTGATGACGATCACAGCGCCCATGCAGAAAACATTGATTATGCGTCCGAAGCCAGACGGAAAACGGAGTGTTGGTTTTCGTTCTGCAAGAATGCTGCCGATAAAAACAAAAAATTGGTTAACTGCATCTGCACCTGTGTGCATTGCTTCTGCGAACATAGCACCGCTGCCGCTTAAGAAAGCGGCTATTCCTTTAAAAATGACCAGGAATAGGTTGCCGAGTACTGCGTATAAAGAGGAGGCATTTCCTTTTTTAATAAGTTCCCAGATTTTCTTCATTAAATCCACACCATTCAATGCTTTTCAATTATCTTCCCATAAATTTTGCCGGTTTATTCTCCTGGTCGTGACAGAGAAGAAAAAGTATACATACCTTATAATAATTCGATTGAGTATTGAAAGTGGTGAGGATAATGAAGCTATATTTGGCATTGGGTGATTCAATTACTGCAGGGTACGGAGTGGAAAGTCCCTTTTCCTTTCCAAATGTATATGCCAGTTTCCTAAGAAGGCATAACCCTGATTTAAGTATGCTTAATTTTGGGATAAACGGTTTAACAACCAGTGGTTTGCTTAATCTGTTAAAAACTAATCAAAGGCTCCGACATTCACTAGCCCAGGCTTTCTTAATTACACTTACGATAGGCTCCAATGATTTGCTTCGTCTGATTGGAAATCCCAATCAACCAATAAAAACATCTCAGTTACCCATTATCCAAGGTAATATGAGCAAAACTCTTATGCAAATCGGACAAGAGATACGTCTTCTTAATCCGGTAGCAACGGTAAAAGTAGCCACTCTTTATAACCCCTTGCCAGGAGGACCCTACGCCTATTACTACGCACAAGTTCAAGGAATTATAGACAATGCCAATGCTATGATTGTCATGGGGGCTAAACATTATGGATTTATCGTTGTGAATTTAGATCGTGAGATCAAAGGGAAAGAATCGTTGTTTATCGGACAGGATCATGCGCACCCCAGTGCGGCAGGTTATCAAATGATTGCTAAAGCGTTTGCTCGGTACTAGGTTTATTGTGAAAGATCTTTGCAACGCTTTATTGAATAATAACCATAGACGCCTACCGATCCAAAGAGCAGAGCACCTATTAATAAGGCAAGTAAGAAGCGACTGGGGTTTTCAGTCAGCTGCCAAAAATCATGTCCTATCCAAGATTCCCAAACAATCATTGGGATTTTACCGATAAGTGAGGCGGTTAAAAACGCCGGAAAGGTCATCAAGGATAACCCTGCGGCATAGTTGACCGCTGCTGAGGGAAGAATCGGAATCATTCGTGAGATAAGGATAATCGAAAAGCTGTTTCCCTCGATCAGGGCGGCCCATTTCCCCAACTTGCCTATCTTTGGCTGAGCCCATTCTTGTCCGAGAGTACGGGCAAGGAAAAAGCCTGCTGAGGCACCTAACAAACTCCCGCCAAGGGAAAGCAGAAAACCACTAAACCAACCGAAAACCAGGGTATTTACCCCGGCGACTAAGGCAAAGGGTACAACTGGAAAGAGCGCCAGAAGTGCAATAATTAACAAGTCTACGAATAGGCTGAGCCATCCCCACTGGGTGACAAATAATTGTAAATCAGCGGGGTTTTGGAGTTTGGGATAAAGAATAATTACAAAAGTTAGGGAGACCACTATGGTAAAGAAAGAAAAATGTTTTTTGGTCAAGGGGTCACCTTCCTTAAGAAACGGCATGCTATAACAATGCATGCCGTTCTTTTATCAATTCCGAGACGCCCACTTCAAGTGGGTATTTTTCCTTATTCTACTTTGGTGACGATAGTCTCCACCCTAGACTATCGTACTGGAGACCTGGGTCACGGAAGTCTCGATGTTCAGCTTTGGCCGAACGAGTTCACTTCTGTGGCACTAAATCCTTCGTCCTTCGTTAGTAATCCTCAGGCGGTTAGATTCTATGGATTATTCACCTTCTATGATGTTCACAAGACATTAGGGTCACTGGGGATTAATGTTATGGGGGGTAGCAACCGAAGTATTTAGCTTCACGAGTTTACCGTGTTTTACAAGGTGTAGAGACGTATACCGTTCAGAGGGGGGGAGATGTCGCTTGAATTTAAAACGGAATTCTTGGATTGAGGCCATCTTATCAGCAAACATGACGAGAAAGGCTTCCTTGCTGCGTGGCAAGCGGAGAGTGAGCGGCCACATATGACTTAAAATAATGTCTCTTTCCTTTTCGCTGAGTTCAAAACAACGTTCTGCATTCTGACAAGCAATGCGGGGATGACGAAAGCCATGCCAACGTGATCCGTCCGGCCTGAGCTTATGCCAATCATACAGGAAAAAGTCGTGAAGGAGGGCGCCGCGAGTAATTGCATAGGTATCTAAATTAACTTTTTTTTCAAGACGTATGGACCAGTTATAAGCTATCTGGGCGACTCTGAGCGAGTGTTCAAGAGTAGTAAAGGGCCGATGATGGGTAAATAAGGCCAACTGCTGATACTCTTCGTGGTTTAAAATGTCCTCGACATGCTCGGATAAATTCAATGATTTCACCTTCCTAGTCAAGTGAGTGAGAGTCGTTTTCCCCATCGGGATTATAGAATTTCTTACGCTGTTGTTTCAAGAAGTGTTCCAGGGCTTCTTGCTTGGCATACAATAAAGCCATTTTTTCATGGACAGTATGACGCATTTTAGGATAGGTATGCAGGAGGCGGTAAAATGGAGAACAAGCTATATAGAACGTTGGAAGTTCCAATCGCTCGTATCGTTCTTGGAATACAGATACAAAGTGTTCCAAGCGCCGAAGCAACAGGGTAGAGTGAATAAGATCCCAGATGACATAGGCTGTCAGGATGACAGCAAAAATAGCACGGACGGGAGAGGGTATTAACTGCATTTGGACTTGAACCGCAGGGTTGACGATTTGATAAAACAAAAGACCTAAGACGCCCCAGAGCAAGCTGAAGGGAAGCGCTATCCGTCCGTGAAGATTAAAGGGAACGGAGTGATAGTCCCAAAGTTGCAGATGAAAGAAACGTTCGAAATACCAACCGGCGAAATACTCCAGCAAGGTACTCAAAAAGACAAACCAAGCAAATTGCCACAGCCAATTGACGTTGCCTAAGAGACCGGAAGTCCATATTACCATTATCGAAAAAAATCCATAAATCGGTAGAAAAGGACCGGCAAGAAATCCCGGGTTCACCAGTCTGCGTTGGGTAATGGAGCGGTATATGGTTTCCATAACCCAGCCTGCAAAAGCGTAAATCGAGAAAGTGAGGACAAAGTTTGTCAGCATGGTCACCCTTTCCGTACTTAATTAAAAAATTTTGTATGTATGATATATAGTTTAACCGAAAAGGGCTTCATTGTACATTTATACCCTTGTGCACAAGCATATAATTCCTTAATGATTTTTAATTCTATCCTTATTTTTAGTATTCTATGAACGATATTAGGATGTTTGGATCAGTTGCCGATTTATGAATATCCGAGAAGATTTTTGTGCTTGCAGTCGGATAATTAATGATAATTTAAATGCAAGATGTCCTCCATGAGATAATCTAATCCTTTGGCAGGACTAGGGATCTTCACGCCGATAGTTTCCAAGAAGGCCATTACAAAGGCGATTGATAAGAGAATCAAAAATACTATCAATTCTCGCCAATGTTTCTGCCTAATCAGACTTGGGACCTCAAAGAGGATAACTCCTATGAAAACACATACTAACAAAAATACCATCTGGATTAGTTCCTTCCGTTTCTTTGGGGTAATTTTCGCACCTTAGCTACAATTAAGGATACCAGAGGAATGACAATATAAATATGCATACTTAAGATTGGAGTGATATACATCGTTGAATAGCTAAATTGCATTCTGGAATCATAGGATATGAGAGATAAAGTTATACCGATAATGCCAATAGGGATAACTACCGGCAGGTATGATCGCAACTTTGTGATTTGAGCTACGCTCAAAACAGCAGCATAATAAAAAACACTGGTAATAATAAACAGCAAAAGTATTTGGGCCATTGAGACTAAAACTTCTAACCGAGAAATAATTTTCCCAATATTGATTAAGCTTACTGCTATTAAAGAAGGGTCTGTTACTATTTCACTAAGGGGTCCCAGTGCAGCTATGTTGCGTATCATACCAGTTAGCAGTATCAATCCGCCACTAATAATTCCCAATAGGACGGACCTTTTTGCTTGTTTTGGCTTGTTCATGTAAGGAATCACCATTAAAAAGACTAGTACTTCGCATACCGAAATATGCATTATTATATTAGTGCTTTGAATAAAATCCTCTAGCGGTACTTCAAAAACGGGTAAGAAATTAGTAAACTCCATGTTTTTTAGCAAAAGCGCAAAGGTTAAGAGGATAATAATCCCCGGAATAAAGACGAAAATTACACTTATTCTGGCGATAACCTCGATCCCTTTGCGTACCGCCCAGGCGCAGATGAAAGTAAACATGGTCATAATTACAATGATCGGAGTTTCAGGCATAATAAAGGTCAGCACAAAATCACCGATAAACCAGAGGTATCCGGATAATGAAATTATAAAGAAATAGACATATTGCAGGGAAACCAACTTGCCAAAGTAGGGTCCGTAAATAAGATCATTGATTTCAATGATGTTTTTGCCCGGAAATCTGCTTGCAAGTGCAATGTAAATCAGTACTATAAATACTCCAATGATAAAGGCTGCTATCAAAGCTAGCCAGGTATCATGTTTGGAAATTGGAAAGGCTAACGATAATGGGAAAAGCGCTCCCTGTATAAAGCAGCTTATCAAAAATGTCAATTGGGAACTCGATATTTCTCCTCTTTCAAGTCTCATCTAAAGTTATTACTCCTTTTCTGGTGGTGCGGCAGGTGGTCCTAAGTTACCGGATCTGCGTAATTTAGCCTCAACAAGGATCTCTACTTCAAGATCGGGAAAAATCTTATCCCAGTCGTCTTTTATCTCCTGCCACTCCTTGGGGTGTTTCTTATGTAGAATATCTCCAAAGCCGAAGACATCTGCATTTAGCTTTTTGGCCTTGCTTAGTGCAGATTCTATTTCATCTTTTATTGCCTCATTTTCTTTCTCTTCTATCGCTGCAACCGCGTCAGGGGATACTAAACTTGCTGTACAGGATTGGTCGCCAATATTTCCCTCTTCTTTGACATCGATTTTGATGTAGGGCTTATGATCGATTATTTCTGAGGTTATTTTACTTTTGGCATTAATGATTTCTAAACTCACTGTACCTTCTTGGTCAGGACATTTAATATCAATAATTCCACTCTTTATCTCATTAATGACCCATAATAGGCCTCGAGTTTCCTCTTTATTCATTTGACCGATTAATTTATCGCGTTTAAAAACTGCTGTGCCTGAAACAGCCAATTCCTTATTATCTGCTTTTCCTTGAACACTAATGATTGGAGCAATCGGTGCAGTCGTCGGACTCATTAAGCGAGTGACAAACTGGTTTAGTCGAATGACACTTGTCTGTGAGTTTGCAGCTTGTGAATCCATTAAGTCTGAAATACCCACCGAAGGAATTTTTTCCAGGTGTGATTTTACACTTAAGATATCACTTGACTTATCTTCTGCGACCAACATTAATACGTCTAAACGGGTTTCCTGGTCTCTAAGAAGGAAATCAAGGTATTCTTGAATTCCCTGTTCAGCAAGAGATTGACCAAAGATAATGATTTGATTATGTGGCCAATACAATTTGCGGCTGGTTCTATGCGTAAAGCCTCTAACTGTTGAAAACATGCTCTCCCCTGAGTTCTTGACATTCCAATAAGCACCAGCCCCACTGCTGCCGCTTCCAGTGCCACCTTCCTCAGGGGTACTCGATTTGAGCTCAGAGGTTTTTATTATTTGCGCAGTAATTTCTAATTTATCCGTGCCCTCGGCTTTGTCTATGCCTACGCCCATGACAATTCCTAAGGCAGGCAATTCACGACGATTCCAACAACCTGTTGTGCCTAGAGTGAGAATTATAATTATTAGCAGTGTGACGATAATTTTGATAAGCCCTTTCATAAATAACCTCTATCTAAAAGAATTATTTTGACTGAGTATCTTCTTCTAAGGGAGGACTGGGTTTCAAACGGAATTCCTGACGTTTAGGATCAGGCCAACCGATCGTTCTAGGACGGGCTATCATTGCCCATAGTGGTGCTCTTATAAAGGAATCTTTTAAATCACTGACACTAAGGGGAGCGAGAGGGGATAAATAAGGAGTACCAAAGGATCTTAAGGAAGTTAAATGAATTAAGAGTCCAATAAAACCGATCATAATTCCGAAGCCTCCTGAAAAACCAGCCAAGATAACAAAGAGTATTCGCAATATTCCTCCGGAGTCCGTTTGGGCTGGAACCACAAAACTCGCTACGGCAGTCAGGGCAACTACAATTACCATTGGTGCTCCAATTAGTCCTGCGGTCACAGCGGATTGTCCAATAACCAAAGCCCCTACAATGCTAACTGCTTGGCCAACAGGCCTTGGTAATCTTACACCAGCCTCTCTCAAGATCTCAAAAACAACTCCCATACCCATGGCTTCTACCAATGCTGGGAAAGGTACTCCTTCCTGGGCTGATGCCATACTAAACAACAGTGGAGTAGGAATCAATTCCTGATGAAAGGTTGTTAAGGCTACATAAATTGCAGGGGCCAAGATACTAATTGCGTAAGCTAAATATCTGATCATTCGTATAAAGCTTACAAAATAGGGTCTGGAATAATAATCTTCAGAGCTCTGAAAGCTTTCAATCAGAAGCATTGGAACGGTGAGGGCAAATGGAGTGCCATCTATTAGAATGGCTGCGCGCCCCTCCAGGATTTTGGCAGCTGCCGAATCGGGTTTTTCTGTATTTGCCACGGTAGAAAATATGGAAAAAGGGGCATCCTCAATAAATTGTTCTATGTAACCGGACTCCAAAATTGAGTCGGTTTTGATATCATTTAACCTTCGTTTAATTTCCTCAATGAGCAAGGGATTAGCAAGGCCTTTTATATAGGCAATACAAACACTTGTTTTAGTACGCTGCCCGATTTTCATGGATTCTATGGTTAAATCCGAATTCTTAATTTTACGCCTTAATAAGGTGGTATTTGTCAGTAAGCTTTCTATAAAGCCTTCGCGCGGTCCCCGGACAACAGATTCAGTTTTAGGTTCATCGACACTGCGGGACTTCCAGTCCGCGGTCATGATCATTAAAGCCTCATGACAATTATCGACCAACAGAATAGTCGAACCTGACAGACAGCTATCGACTATTTCATCGATATTAGCAGATTTATTGACTTCTCCCACCGTAAGCATGGTTGTTCTAATCATCTCGACATCGTCAAGTTTGGGTGCTGAATTAATTGTAAAAGGTGATTCAAACATTAAAGGCTTTAGGATACTCTCATTAATAATCGTCGGATCTGTCATTCCACTTAGATATATTAAGGCAGCATTGACTTGCCGCTGCCTTTCAAAAGTGAATTCTCGTATTACAACGTCATAATTGTTTCCTATAATGCCTTTGATAAGGTCCAGGTTTGTTTTAAGGCTTTGAGAAAGGTTAGTTGGGGTATTTGGGCCATCTTGTGAAGGTTCTTGTTTTTTACGTTCAAGGGCATTTTGGCTCAGTAACTTTAAAAATTTTGATTTTTTAATTAGATAACGAAGCACTACCCCCATCCCTTTCCTCTAGTCTTCTTGTTAATATCACCAATGTAGGCTGAAGTTATTTACTATTTAAATTAAGAAGGATAATTGCTTGAAAAATGGTGAACTCCTTCAGCAAAAGCTGAACATCGAGACGGGTCTGTATCAAAACTTGTTTTCCAGTTTGTTACAGACCCCTTTTGTTCGAGAATTGCCGATATTTTCAAGGATTATTCACCACTTTACAGGTGTATAATCCTCTTTTTTTGGAATAGCGCACCACCACCCTGAAAATTTCTCAAGTTTTGTTACGCCCCCAAGTAGAATAAGAAACACCCCCTTGAAGAAGTGGGTGTCTCGGAGTTAATAAAGAAAAAGCACAAGGAAAGATAAACATGGCTCAACCATATTAGAAAAGAAAAGGAAGGGCTAAAATTTCTAATAGTTCTGTATTAAATACAATATTTAGAAAATTTAAAGGATTTAGAATTGATGCGTCGAATATCTTTCGATAGTTGCCGCCTTATCTTTTTTAATTAAGTATTGTCTAAGAGAGAATGCCTCAGATGATAATGCATGTATACTGCCAGAAATAGACCCTTTTTTCACACGTGAATTTCACAGAGTTCACTTAAGAAAATCTCCATTGATTCCCTAGCAGTCATGAATGCATTACGAGAATTTTAGAAAGGATGGTGAAGTTATTTCAGAAGCAGCAAATAGTCTGCTAAGAATTGTAAAAAATCTTAAGGTTTATTAGGTAGAATCGGCAGCTGTTGAATTTGTGGGCTGCCAAGAGTGTTTAAGAGGTTTGGCTGAAAGGTATCCAGATATCGCAACAGAATCAAGAATGCCCTCGGTTACTTGATTCTAATACTTAAAAAGTATTAAGGGGTTGGTTTAATATGAAACAATATAAAATACTGACTATCAATTTCGGATCGACCTCAAGTAAACTGGCCTATTATGTCAACGAAGAATGCAAATTGAAAACATCGCTGGACCATTCGGTACAAGAACTGTCGGTGTTTGGTGATGTATTGGAACAAGATGGTTACCGCCGCGCTGCGATTGAAGAATTTCTCAAGGACAATGGTTTGAATTTTAATGAGATGGATGTAGTTGCTGCTCGTGGCGGGCACACCAAGCCTCTGGAAGGCGGAGTATATAAAATCGACGAAAACATGTTGGAACAACAGGCCTCGGGTTTGTATGGGAGACATGCTTGCGATGTTGGCAGCAAAATTGCTTACAAGATGGCGGAAGGAACTAATGTTCTTCCGGTGGTAGTTGATCCGCCTGTAACAGATGAATTTATTGAAGAAGCCCGTTTGTCCGGACATCCTGAGCTACCGCGTGAGAGTCGGTTTCATGCCTTGAACCACCGGGCAACAGGTAAGCGCTTTGCCCATGATACCGGTAAAAAATATGAGGATTTAAATCTCATTGTTGCTCATATGGGTGGTGGCATTACAGTTGCAGCACATCGCAAGGGTAAAATGATTGATGCTACAAATGGCATTGATGGTGATGGTCCATTTTCTACTAACCGAACAGGTGGTCTGCCAGTAGGCTCTTTGGTCAATTTGTGTTTTTCGGGACGATACAGCCATAAAGAAATAAAAAAAATGCTCAATGGAGAAGGGGGGTTAACAGCATACCTTAAGGAGAATGATGTGCGGACGGTAGAAGAGAAAGCGGCTGAAGACAGTTATTTCGCTCTGTGCTTGGAAGGAATGATCTATCAGACCTGCAAGGAAATTGCGGCCATGGGGGCTGTACTGGAAGGTAATGTCGATGCCGTTATTATTACGGGGGGGATTGCCAATTCGAAAAAAATTACCGAGAGGATGAAAGAGAGAATTGGGTTTGTAGCACCGGTTATCTTTTACCCTGGTGAGAATGAAATGGATGCCTTAGCTCTTGGGGCACTGGAAGTTCTTAAAGGTAACGAGCCACTTAAAGCTGTATCGGTATAGGAGGAGAAAAGATGGGGTTTACTGATTTTAGTGAGATTTTAACATGGCTTAAAGCTAACAGTATTACAAAAAAAGCAGCAGTAGCGGCGGCTCATGACTTAGATGCGCTGTCCTCAGTTGTTGCCGCCAAGCGTGAAGGGATTCTTGAGTCCATCCTAGTTGGGGATGGAGAAAAAATACGGACTTTTTTAGCCGAACTTGGGGAAGACGCGACTGCTTGGGAAATCATTGAAGAAAAGGATGATGCCAAGGCTGCCCAGATAGTCGCTCAACTTGTTGCCGATAAAAAAGCAGATATGCCAATGAAAGGTTTATTGCAGACAGCCACCTTTATGAAGGCGGTTCTTAATAAAAATATGGGGATGATTAATGATAAGGCAATCATTAGTCAATCAACTATCTTCCATTACAGACAAGAAAATCGACTGATGTTGATCACTGACTGTGCCATTAATGTAGCTCCTGATTACAGTATGAAAGTACAGATTGTTCAAAATGCCGTAAAGTTATGTCATCAGTTGGGAATTGAAAAACCGAAAGTTGCAATTGTGGCGCCGCTTGAACAAGTTAATCCGAATATACAGTCCACTGTTGATGCGGCTATGTTGACAATTTCCAATCTGCGCGGGCAGATTAAAGGCTGTTTTGTGGACGGACCGCTAGGTTTCGACAATGCTGTTTCTCTTGAAGCAGTACAGCATAAAGGGATAAAAAGCGAAGTTGCCGGTCGTGCGGATGTATTAGTTATGCCCGATTTGGCAGCAGGCAATATTTTAGATAAATCACTGAGATACTTTTCTGGATATACGGCTGCGGGGGTAGTGTCTGGTGCCAACGTGCCCCTGATATTTACATCCAGAACCGACTCAGCGGAAAATAAGCTTAATTCTATTGTAGTTTCAGTACTTCAAGCATTGAAAAAGGATGTTGTATAGGCATTGATTTGATTTCAGATATATTTTTGAAGGAGTAACATGGAACACCCACTTAATAAAAGTGGGTGTTCCAACGTGGATAAAAGCATTTTGCAGCAGACAGTCTGATGTGTAATAAATAAATCTGCTCAAGGCCAAGGTGGTTTTGTCTGGGATATGAGCAAATAGCAAAGCGTCAGACAAAGGAGCGCTTGGGAGCACTATCATTTTAGATACGTGCCTTTTTGTTTTAAGTCTGTTTTTACTCATAGTAACCTTTTTATTTCTTTAATGCAGGGAAGTGAATGATCCAATAATGCTTTTGCAGCGGTACTGTGATTAATATCGATTTCGCAGACAAGACGTTACTGTACAGCATAATGAATAAAGGAGAGATGAAATTGACGTTTAAAGATTTGAGAGAATTTTTAGCAATATTAGAAGAAGAGGGTCAATTGATTCGTATTGAAGATGAGGTCATGCCTGAACCAGATTTAAGTGCTATAGGCAGGGCTGCCCCAGATATGGAAAATGGTCCCGGGGTCTTTATCAACAAAGTAAAAGGGTATAAATATAGTGTGGTCTTAAATGTTCATGGTTCATGGCAAAATCATGCGCTTATGTTAGGACTTCCTAAAGAGACCTCAGTTAAAGAACAATTCTTTGCTTTAGATAAAGCTTGGTCTGCTTATCCTATAAAACCAGTGTGGGTGGAAAACGCACCTGTTAAGGAAGTTAAAATTACAGGGGGGATTAACCTTTTTGAGGTTTTGCCGCTCTTTAGAGTGAACAAATATGATGGCGGATTTTATATATCAAAGGCGCTTATCGTCAGCCAAGACCCTGATGATCCTGACAATTTTGAGAAACAAAATGCTGGTACTTATAGACTTCAAGTGAAAGGCAAAGATTTGCTCGGCATTCTGCCATTACCTTTTCATGATATAGCCATTCATCTTAAAAAAGCTGAAGAACGCAATCAACCTTTACCCATTGCTATATGTCTGGGAAATGATCCTGTTCTAAACTTCATGTCCAGTACACCTATTGAATACTTTCAGTCCGAATATGACTTTGCCGGAGCAATAAAGGGTGAACCAATAGAGCTTACCAAGAGTGAGGTCGGCAATTTAGATATTCCTGCAAGAAGCGAAATAGTTTTAGAGGGCTATATTATCCCAAAGGAAAGGAAAATTGAAGGCCCATTCGGTGAATTTCCGGGAAGCTACTCTGGGGCAAGGCTTATGCCTGAGGTCAGAATACATACAATTACTCACCGAATAAACCCGATCTTTGAAAATTTATATCTGGGCATTCCGTGGACAGAAATTGATTACTTGATGGCGCTTAACACGTGTATTCCCCTTTATAGACAGCTTAAGAGGGATTTCCCTGAAGTTGTTGCTGTAAATGCAATTTATACCCACGGTATGGGGGTTATTGTATCTACTAAATCGAGACTGGGCGGATATGGTAAAGCTGTAGCCATGCGATTATTATCGACCCCACATGGGATGCCCTACTCAAAAATTGTTATTATAGTTGATGAGTTTGTAGATCCCTTTAATTTACAACAAGTTATGTGGGCCTTAACAACGCGAGTGCGTGTGGATAAAGATGTTGTGACTATTCCCTATTGCCCAGGCATGCCCTTAGATCCATCCTCGGAACCAGCTGGGATGCATACAAAGCTAATTATTGATGCTACTACCCCGGTTGCCCCGGATCATTGCAGAGAGACTGAGTTAATAGAGATACCGGAAAAAACTGATTTCTGGATGAATTACTTAAAAAATCTGCGCCAAAGAAAAGGAGGAACAAATGATGCTATGTCCCAGATGTGATTCTAAAACTGTCGAACTAATGACAAAGGCGCCAGTAGACGATGCTTGGGAAGTGTATTTATGCAATACCTGCTGCTTCTCTTGGCGATCAACCGAGGGCGATGAAATTAAAGATCCTGAAAAATATGATAAACGATTTAAGATTAATCCTGCGGAAGTTTCTTAACTTGTATAATACAAACAGCTTTTCTGAGTTGTGAAAAGAATAAATAAGAAGCGAGAGGTTAGTGAACATAGTCCTTTAACCTCTCGCTTCTTATTTTAAAAAATATCGAATGTTGATTCGCTATCGCAGGAAGGGAAAAGCGGCCAATAAACAGACAACTTCAGAAAGCTCAATTATTGCTCCGTACAGGTCACCAGTTAATCCCCCTAATAGGGAGGAAATCCTAGCAGCCCAAAGGGTTACGGCAAGGACACAGACTCCAAAAGCGATAAGGCCGGCAAATGAAGCTAGATAAAAGGAGGCTCCTAGAACTAAACCCCCACTGAAAAGAAACGGAAGCCAGCGGGTTGTCTCATGAATGCCTTTTCCCAGCCCTTGGGAGCGGGCATAAGGAAAACCGACCATCCCAATCTGAAATACCCAACGTGAGAGCATGGGCATAACCAGGAGGATGGGAAACTGAGAGGGTGTCAGGCTGGCGAGCAAGGAGAATTTCAGGAGCAGTAAGCCAAAGAGAGCCATACAGGCATGAGCCCCAATCCTGCTGTCCTTCATGATCTCCAGAATGCGTTCCGGACTACGGGCGGACAATAAACCATCCATACTATCCATGAACCCATCGAGATGGAGCCCTCCTGTAAGCATTAACTCCGCAACCAACAAGAGCGCACCCAGAACCAAGGGGGGGAAGTAAAGAGTTAACCCTTTCGCCAGAAGCCAGAGAATTAGTCCAATGACAAGTCCGACCAAGGGATAATAACGATAACTACGTGAAAATTCTTCAGAGGTAATTTCAACTTTAGGTGCAGGTAAAGGGAGTCGAGTCAAAAAGGTAAGTGCAATTAGAAATCCACGCAAATTAATCACTCCTTGAGCAGGGAAGCAAGCAACTTTTGGCCGGAGTGTTTAATCTCCATGGGGATACCTGCCACGACTACATATACTTCATCAGCACTTGAAGCTAGAATTTGGTTGCTTCGTCCGGCTAAATCTCGGTAAGCTCGGGCTAAAGGATTTTCAGGTACAATTCCTTGGCCGACTTCGTTGGAGACAAAGATGACTCGCGGTTTGATTTCTCGAGCTAGATGGGCAACGTTCTTCACCACATCCAAGATCTGAGGTTCAAGCAAGTTATTGAAGGCATCATGGCCGTTCTCCAGATCTGTCGAGAATTCTTCCCCGCCGGGACAGGAAGGGGTTGCGGGGTGTGATTGTCCTGCCAAGAGCAGATTAGTAAGCCAAAGGGTGACACAATCAAGGAGAATGACCCCATCTTCATCTTTAAGTTGCAGCAAAGTTTCACGGATATTGACAGGTTCTTCGATTAGTCGCCAATGGGGTGGACGTTGCAGTTGGTGCTTTTTGACGCGGAGGGCCATTTCTTCGTCCCAAATCTGAGCGGTGGCAATGTAAATGACCGGACGCTTGGCCTGAGCGGCAAGAAGTTCTGCAAAGGAGCTTTTGCCGCTTCGAGCACCGCCTGTAACTAGTGTAAATTGAGACATAGCATTCATCGACTCCCATGTTTTGTGATTAAGACAAGAATAAGACATGAATAAGGCTTAGTATTCCTGTATTCCATAGATTTAGATTGATTTTTCACTGACTCCGGCATCAGCGAAGGTGGCCATTTCCTCAAGAATATGAAGAGCGGCTTCAACTAAGTAAAAGGTTAAGGCAGCACCTGTTCCTTCTCCCAGTCTCATATTTAAGTTAAGTACAGGATCCAGACCCAGGCCTGCTAAAGCATTGCGATGGCCTATTTCGACGGAGCCATGAGAGGGAATCATATAGGCAACGCTTTTGGGGGCAAGTTTGGCGGCAATAAGTGCGCCGGCAGTCGAGATGAACCCGTCTACCACTATCGGAACATGGTTGGCAGCTGCTTGAAGAATTGAACCGGCAATGGCTGCGATTTCTAAGCCCCCTACTTTGGCTAGTACATCGAGGGCGTCCGTTGTGTTCGGCTGATTGACCTCAATAGCTTTTTCAATAGCTCGGCGTTTTCGGATGACTCCTGCGTCATCAATTCCGGTTCCACGTCCAACGACATCTTCAATGGAGGAATTTGTGAAGAGGGCGACAATGGCTGAACTTGGGGTGGTATTACCAATTCCCAGCTCACCCGTGGCAAAGAGGTTATATCCTTCGAGTATCTTTTCCTCGGCGACTTGGGCTCCAACGAGAAGAGCCTGGAGAGCTTCATGTCGGGACATTGCCGGACCTTTAGACATGTTCTGAGTTCCGTTGGCCACTCGCTGATGAATAATGTTTCCATCTATGGGGAAGGCAATACCGACATCCGTTAAAAAAACATCTGCATTCGCTTGGCGAGCAAGGACATTGATAGCGGCACCGCCATTCATAATATTGTAGGCCATTTGAGGAGTTACTTCCTGCGGAAAGGCACTTACCCCTTCTTCAACAACGCCATGATCTCCTGCCATTAGGAGGACGGCTTTCTTCTGAATTTTAGGGTTGGAGGTTCGTTGGATGCCGCCAAGTTGTTTGGCTAAATGTTCTAATTGGCCCAGGCTTCCCTGAGGCTTTGTAAGTGAATCTAAGCGCACTTGAATTTGGGCCATAGCCTCTTGATCGAGATCTAAGATGTTTGCAGTAAGTTCTTCTAACCGAGCATAGAGTTGATCTTCCGTTAAGTTTTTCATGTAATTTCCTCCTCTAATAATATCGTATTTTGTAAAATAGAAAAGTCCCGACCACAAAAAAATCTGTGGTCGGGACTTTACCGTCATCACCGCCGCTTTCCACACTATGGAAAGACGTAACATCTTAGGCAGGTCTCCTGGCTATCGAATCATTGCATAACTCGTCACCTTCCCAGCTAAACCAGTGGTTGACGAAGCTCATCGAGTACAGTGGTGGGTCCGCGTCGGTTTTGTACCGAACTTCCCTATTCTCCCCAAAGGGGCACCTAAAATGGAAATATTTTTTTCTTTTAGAATAGCACAACTTTTTTTTAATCTCAAGGAAAATTTATGAGAATTTGCGAGAATTATGGATAGACATTTTTACAAGCGTGTTTCCTTCGTATATAATGGTAGGTATTAGTAAGTTGATATTATTAGCAATTGCATAGAGGAATATGAATAGGAGGAACAAGTGTGTTTGAGAGCGATATACTGGTAGCTGGAGCGGATCCTGGATTCGGTGCGATAAAACTGGACACAGGAGAAACGAAGGTGTTATTTCCTGCTGTGATTTGTAAAGGAAATGAACGGATTTTTTCTACCTTAGGAAATACCCTAATTAGTAAAGGATCAGACTTACAAACACAAATAGCATCACTGGACGTTATCGTTAAGAATAATTCCACAGATGTGGCAAAGCATTATTTTATGGGGAGTTTAGCTGAGAGTCTAAATCCAAACGAAGCGCACTATTGTTGGGATGAAGACAAATCCTCGGATGAAGAAGCTACCGCATTACTGGTAGTTGCTTTAGCTCTTGCTCAAAAGGGCCCCAAAGCGAATGTATATTTGGGCACCGGAGTTCCGGTTAAATATTATGCCAGCTTAAAGGACAAGTATGAGGCCGAGTTAAAAGGATCTTTTTCTGTTGAGTTTCGTTCCGGCCCTATGAAGGGAACGACCCGTCAGCTAAATATACTGCGATCTCGTGTGCTTCCCCAAAGTTATGGTGTATTTATCAAGGAAACCCTTAACGAATATGGAATTCCCACAAGCGCTAAGTTATTTAGCGGGTATGTGGTGGTGATAGATCCGGGCTTTAGGACAACAGATATTGCTACCTTTTACGATGGCGTCATGCTCGACCCTCCCAACTCATTCAGTATCGAAAAAGGGTTAAAATGGGCTTACATCGGAGTAGCTGAAAAGTTGAAAGAATTGACAAGTGATCATGCTAATCCGATTGAAACGGATGATAAAGAACTGGATAAAATTTTCAGGGTAAATGGTGGGCTGTATCCTTGGAATAATGGGACAATTAACCTAAATCCGATTATGAAGAGTATGCTCACTCAGTTAGGGACTGACATCACACGCGAAGTGAAAAAGGCCCTAAAACCAATGCTCGGTAAATTGCATACGGTTATTGTTGCAGGAAAAGTCGGAGAAATGGTTTATGAATATATTCAAATGGAGAATAAAATGCTGATTGAAGACCCTCAGTTTGGTAATGCCACGGGATTTCGGATCATGGCTGCCACTTTGGTCAATAATATTACCAAGAAATCGGACCACTCAGCATGATGTCTTCTCAGCCCTTATTTATTCCCCTGTATTTTGATGAATCTGAAGCGGATCTTTGGATAGCTTTACAACAAATTGAGCCGGAAAAGAGAACTTCCTTTATTAAAGAGACTTTGAAACAGGTATTAATAGAGACTGACAGGGAAGTGATTGTTAGGTATCCGATTCATAAAGCGGCAGAAGATGTACTGGAGATCAGTGATGACGGTCATCAAGATGAGGAAACTCATGCAGAAGAGCTGGAAAAAGAAGTGGAGAATGGGGTGGAACGGCCAGGCCCGTTTACCTTAGAAGATTTATTTATTCAAACAGATCACCCTCATTCGGACGAGAAACCGGATAATATGATTACGCGCGAAGAGGTTACTTCAATATCCGGCTACGAGTATATGATGAAACATATTATTGGTACGGAAGAGGATGAAACTGTTTTAAAGATTTTAAGAGGAAAATAAAAAACCTTTGATATAACTGCTAAAAGTGATGTATAATTATCTCTTAGCATAAGTACAAATAACAATATATAGATAAGATAATAGATAATGAATCAGGTTTTCAGATATTAAAAGGAGGAGAAAAATCATAGACGGTCTGCTCTGGAGTGGCATAAAGGTTTTAATTGCTTTTTTGTTGGTCGGATTAAACGGTGTTTTTGTTGCTGCTGAATTTGCAATGGTCAAGGTTCGAAAGACTCGTTTGGCGGAACTTGCAGAGAACGGCTCCCGCAGAGCAAAAAGCGCCCTCGATGTCACCTCGCAACTTGATGCGTATCTTTCAGCCTGTCAACTGGGAATTACGTTGGCATCTTTAGGTCTGGGTTGGCTGGGTGAACCAGCGATTGCAACTCTAATCGAGCCTTTGTTCGTGAACCTAGCCGGTTGGAATACGATCTACACTCATTCCGTTTCTATAGCAATAGCCTTTATTCTCATCTCTTTCTTACACATTGTTCTGGGAGAACTGGTCCCTAAGTCATTGGCCATTCAAAATGCAGAAGGTATTGCGCTTGCTAGTGCAGCCTTTTTGAAATTTTTCTATTGGCTATTATACCCAATTATTTGGGCGCTTAATAGCATAGCTAATGTGGTTTTGCGTATTTGGGGCATTGAACCCGCCAATGAAGCTGATTTATCACATAGTGAAGAAGAGCTGCGAATGTTAGTCGATGCCAGTCAAAAGCATGGATATTTAGATAAATTAGAAGGTAAATTACTGGACAATGTGTTTGAATTCTCTGATCGGATCGCTAGTGAGGTCATGATTCCTCGTCAAGATATGGTCTGCATTTTTATCCAGGATACATTTGATGAGATTCTCGAAGTTGTTAAGGAGTATGGGCATACGCGATATCTGCTGTGTGATGATGATAAAGATCATGTGCTTGGCTTAGTCCATATGCGAGACATTATTCGACTGCAGGAACAGTCGGGAACGAAGGATATTACTCAGATTAAACGGGATATTCTGGCAGTTCCTGAAGGCATGCCGATTTCTCATCTTGTACAGAGAATGCGAAGTCAACGAACTCATATGGCTGTTGTGGTGGATGAATTCGGTGGATCAGCCGGGCTGGTTACGCTTGAAGATATGCTGGAAGAATTAGTCGGAGAAATCTATGATGAATTTGAATTGGAACAACCGCCTATTCAGAAACTTGCTGAAAATGAATATGTGCTTAATGGACGTGTCCTTATGGAAGAAGTTTCTGAAATGTTAGACATTCAGTTAGAAGAAGAAACAGTCTCTACAATTGGGGGATATGTGTTTTCTAGGTTAGGGCGCAAGCCTGTCAAAGGGGATGTCGTTTATTTTGATGGCTTCCATTTTGAAGTTATGGAGGTTATGGGCTTTAGAATCACCAAGGTTATGGTTAAGAGAAAGATACAGGAAACCAAAACCAGCGAAGTGACAGGCGTCCATAAAGCGGTTTAATTAGCAAACTTTAGTAGACCGCCCTCTTGTGTTAGGTGAAGAGTGAATAATAGTTACCTTATATAAGTAAAATAAGTGAAGGAATACGTCAGGTTTGGAATTTAAAAGGAGGATAAAAAATCATAGACGGTCTGCTTTGGAGTGTCATAATGATAGTCATGGCATTCTTATTAGTTGGATTAAATGGAGTTTTTGTAGCTGCTGAGTTTTCGTTGGTTAAAGTACGTAAGACGCGTTTGGCAGAGCTTGCGGAGAATGGTTCTCCGAGAGCCCAAACTGCCCTGCACGTGGCCTCTCAACTTGATGCATACCTTTCAGCCTGTCAGCTTGGGATTACACTCTCTTCTTTGGGTTTAGGCTGGATAGGTGAACCAGCGATTGCTGCCCTTATAGAACCGTTGTTTGCTGGTATCGCCGGTTGGAACACAATTTACACTCATACTATCTCTATAACGATAGCCTTTTCGATCATTTCCTTGTTACACATTGTTTTAGGTGAGCTTGTCCCAAAATCAATAGCGATTCAAAAAGCGGAAAGTACGGCACTTGCTACAGCTGGCTTTTTAAAAGGTTTTTACTGGATTTGTTACCCAGTAATTCGGTTACTTAACGGCTTGGCTAATCTGGTGTTGCGTATATGGAAAATCGAACCTGCCAATGAGGCTGACTTATCCCATAGCGAAGAAGAACTTCGAATGCTAGTTGATGCCAGTCAAAAGCACGGGTATTTGGATAAATTAGAAGGGAAGCTCTTGGATAATGTCTTTGAGTTTTCTGATCGTAACGCTAGTGAAGTTATGGTGCCACGGCAAGATATGGTGTGTATCTTCATACAGGACACCTTTGAGGAGATTCTCAAAATCGTCAAAAGTTATGGACATACGCGTTATTTGTTGTGTGATGATGATAAAGACCATGTGCTCGGATTAGTCCATATGAGGGACATCCTCAGGCTTCAAGAACAATCGGGCGAAAAAGATATTTGTCAGATTAAACGGGATGTCCTGGCAGTTCCTGAGGGCATGCCGATTTCTCATCTTGTACAGAGAATGCGAAGCCAGCGGACCCACATGGCAGTTGTCGTTGACGAATTTGGGGGATCAGCAGGATTGGTCACCATCGAAGATATGTTGGAAGAGTTAGTCGGAGAAATCTATGATGAATTCGAGCTGGAACAGCCTCCAATTCAGAAACTGACTGAAAATGAATATCTTTTGAATGGACGCGTCTTGATGGAAGAAGTCTCAGAAATGATGGATATTCAATTAGAGGAAGAAACGGTCACAACAATTGGGGGATATATATTTTCGAGGTTAGGACGAAAGCCTGTTAAAGGGGATGTCATTTACTTTGAGGACATTCTGTTTGAAGTAATGGAGGTTATGGGATTTAGAATTACCAAAGTTAAGATTCTAAGGAAGCCCCTTGAAAATTTAACGCCAGCGAAGTAACAAAGAACATGACTCTTCTGACCAAACCTTGAATTTATTAGAGGCCTGCAAATAATCCTTTGCAGGCCTCTAATCCCTATAGATATAGAAAAATGGTAAATATTCTTAACAAAAACGGATTTTGTTTTCCTGCAACCAGAAATTGGTTTGAATCAGATAAGCAAAGAGCTGTGGAATGTCCATTAATTGCCCAAACCAAGGACGACCCGAAGGAATAGTATCTGAGAGCTTCATTAAATCCTTAAGTGCAGGGAGATTTAAAAACGGAAGAATCGGGGAGGTGCTGTCTTCGATGATTTCTTGCAACCAGGTACGAACAGCTAATAGGTAACTGGGGTGATGAGTTTTTGGGTAAGGGCTTTTGCGACGCCAAAGCACATCTTCGGGTAAGACCCCGGTAAGAGCATGTCGGAGGAGTCCTTTTTCTCTGCCTTCCAGGGCTTTCATCTCCCATGGGATGTTCCAGGCATATTCAACAAGACGATGATCGCAGAAGGGAACACGCACCTCTAACCCAGCAGCCATGGTCATGCGATCTTTGCGATCGAGGAGTGTAGGCATGAAACGGGTTATCGTTAAATAAGTGATCTCACGGATACGGGCTTCGCGTTGAAGATTCTTCTTGACAGTTCGGCTGTCTTGATGGACAGCGGAAGAACCCGGCAGTTGGGGGATCTCGGCAAGAGCCTCTTCATAACGTGTTTTCAAATAGTCATGGGGTTGCAGACGTTCAATAAGGTCCGGAGATAGAACTTGTAAACGATTTTCCACATGAAGGGCCCAGGGAAAGGTTTGAGCTTCCAGCGACTCTTGACGATGAAACCACGGATATCCTCCAAACACTTCATCGGCACATTCCCCGGATAATCCCACGGTGATCTTCTTTTTAATCTCGCGGGAAAAGAGTAATAATGAGGCATCTACATCAGCCATTCCAGGAAAATCGCGGGCTAGTGCAGCGTCTTTGAGTGCCTGGACAAGTTCAGGGATATTAAAGGAACAGTTTGTGTGTTGGGTACCGAAGGTCTGAGACATTCGTTCAATCCAAGGTCCATCAGCTCCGGGTTGGAAAGCATTAGGAAGAAAATACTTATCATTCTCAGCATAGTCTACAGAGAAGGTCGGCAGAGGCCCTTTATTGTTTTGCGCTTGGGATTCCGCGGCAATTGCCGTGATTGCACTTGAATCTAACCCTCCGGAGAGCAGGGTGCCAATGGGCACATCTGAAACCAACTGACGTTTTACTGTATCTAGAAAAAGGTCACGAATCTTTGCGGTGGTTGTCTTTAAGTCGTCTTCATGAACGTTATTAGGTAAGGCCCAATATCTGCGAATGTGCAGTCCGTTTTTAGAGTATAACAGAACATGGCCTGGTTTTAATTCGGAAATGCCCTCGAAAACACCTACTCCGGGACTGCGGGCCGGGCCGACGAGGAAGATTTCGGATAAACCTTCTTTTCCGATGATAGGGGAAATGTCAGGGTGCTTCAATAAAGCTTTTATTTCGGAAGCGAAAACGAGGGAACCGGTCTGCTCACGATAAAAGAGCGGTTTAACCCCTAAGCGGTCACGTGCAATAAACAACTGTTCTTCTTTACTGTCCCAAATTCCAAAAGCGAAAATTCCATTTAAGCGCTCTACGCAGGAGGGTCCCCACTCTAAGTAGGATAGAAGTACTGCTTCAGTATCAGAATGTCCCTCGAAAGAATAACCACGGCTTATAAGTTCTTGGCGGATCTCTTGTGTGTTATAGAGTTCTCCATTATAGATGAGGGTAAAGGTATATTCACCACGCTTACGAATCATGGGTTGACGACCGCCTTGGGGATCAACCACTATTAGCCGTCTATGTCCGAAAGCAACACGTGGGGAAAGCCAATATCCTTCTGCATCAGGCCCTCGGGGAATTAAGGTATTTGTCATACCGATTAGAACTTCTTTTTGAAGAGTCAGATCATGCTCCCAATTAACCATGCCAACGATACCACACATTTTGCAAGTCCTCCTTTGTTTGAAACAGATAATCATTATCAAATACTTTATACAATCTATGTCTTCAGGATGTAAAAGGTTCCGTTTTTTTGAGTCTTTTAGTTCTAAGGAAATTAGATTGAAGCCAGGGGAAGGGTCTGGATTTCAAGTTGGACCCACTAGTTATTAATGAAGACCATGCTTGATATAATATGACATAAGCAAGTTGCTGGTTAGGTTAATCAGATGCGGTCAAGTCATAAGGATCCGGTTCTGCGCAGAATAGGTTTTACTTCACTCTATAGTATTAGCCGAATATACTGGTGCTATCTAAAATGATTATCAATCCTTTTACAACCACTAAAAGTATCACAAGGGGGAAAGCGGTATGTATGTCATAGATCGGTTTGAAGGGGACTGGGCTATTATTGAAACCGATAATCGCGCCACGTTTAATTTACCCCGCAGTGTCTTGACAGCGGATCTTAAAGAAGGGGATATAATTAACATCTTAGTAAGTCTTGATTCAGAAGCAACAAAACAGCGTTCGAAAAATGCTAAAAGTCTGCTGGAAAACTTTTTCGATCAATAGAAGAGGAGTTTGCAACAAGTGTTATTTCGCATAAAACAGTTTATCTTACCCATTATCATTTTCTCGGTGTTTGGTCTTTCCGGATGCGGTAGAGCGGAAATTGCTCCTGCTCAGACTGTTACTGGAACCAATGGAATATTGCAAGTTCATTTTATCGACGTTGGTCAGGCAGATAGTATTCTCCTAATTTCCCCCGACGGAGAGTCAATTCTTATAGATGGTGGAAATAATGATGATGGGCCAGAAGTAGTAAGTTACTTAAAATCTCAGGGGGTCAAAGAACTTTCAGCTATTGTAGCAACCCATCCTCATGAGGACCATATAGGAGGATTAGATTCGGTCATTCAAAGCATACCTCCTAAAACCGTCTATATGCCAAATGTAAGCCCTAACACCAGAACCTTTGAAGACTTTACGGCTGCTGTTAATATCAGTGGCGCAAAGAAAGTCCAAGCAAAAGCGGGAGTGAGCTTGAATGGACCGGATATTATGGGGATATTTCTTGCACCTAACAATAGCAGTTATGAAGAGCTGAACAATTACAGCGCAGTGCTAAAAGTGACCTATGGTAAAGTATCCTTTCTTTTCGAGGGGGATGCTGAAGATATTTCCGAAGAGGAAATGCTTCGGAATAGACAAAACTTAAAAGCAACGGTGCTTAAAGTTGGCCATCATGGGAGTAAAAGTTCAACAACCAGTGAATTTTTGAAAGCCGTATCTCCGCAATATGCCATTATTTCGGTGGGTGCTGATAATGAGTACGGTCATCCAACAGCAACTGTTTTAGATAGATTTGCCGAGGCCGGGATTGAAGTATTTAGAACGGATCAATCAGGAACGATTGTAGCTTCGACAGATGGAGAAGTAATAAAATTTGATAAGAATGTATCAACACCCTCTGCCTCTACTTCACAGGGGCTGGTGGAGTTATCGAATGTTGATTTAAGAGGAGAAGCAGTGACCATTACTAATAGGAGTAATACAGCGGTTAATCTAACCGGGTGGAAATTAGTGAGTGAAGTTGGCAATCAAATCTATAATTTCCCTGCGGATACAACCTTAACTCCAGGTGGGTCGCTTAAAGTTGTAAGTGGAGAGAAAGCACGGGCGGGATCGGATAGTTTACTTTGGACGGAATCAAATATCTGGAACAATGACGGCGATCCTGCAGCACTTTACGATGCTCAAGGGCAACTGGCAGCTAAAAGATAGTGGCTAGGTTATTGGAAGGCAATTCCATGGGACTATGAACAAATATGTAAAAATTATGATACAATACGATAAATGGATGGCAAGCGAAATTACAATGTTAGGAAATGTAGAAAAGGAGTGATTTTTTATGAAGGTCATGGATGTTATGCAAACAAATGTCATTACCATTCAAATGGATCTGGAAATCAAGGAAATCGCCAAAATATTATATGACAATAAGATTTCCGGTGCGCCTGTAGTTGATACTGCTGGGAATTTAGTAGGGATTGTCAGTGAAGGAGACTTATTACATAAAGAAACAAATCCACAGATCCCTGGAGTGTTTGGAATTTTAGGAGCACTTATTTATTACCGGGGTGTTAAGCAATATGAATCCGATTTAAAAAAGTTGATTGCAGTGCAAGCCTCAGAAATTATGACTCCCAATGTTGTGAAAATCTCTAAAGAAGCCAGTATAGAAGAGGCAGCATCCTTAATGGTTAGTAAAAAAATCAAACGATTGCCCGTTATTGAGAATGGGAAGATCATTGGAATAGTAACTCGAATGGATATTATAAAAACCTTAATTGCAGATTAAAAGAACCGAAACAGGGGGAAAAAAGGGGACAGGTACGTTGTTTATTTCCATTGTCAAAACAACGTACCTGTCCCCATCTGTTCCTATTTGATATAATGCGATACCCTTGCGACAAAGAAATTGCAAAGATATCGAATCCCTATTTTCGACATTGTCACCAACATAAACCGATAATATCTGATATAATAGTAAAAATGTACAACTTTCGCTTGAATATAGCCCTTAAAGAAGCTCTGTTGAGAGGAGGAATGTTGTGGACATTCATGAAGTGCAAAGATTGCAATCTGATTTATTAAAAATAATTGCAGAAGGATCTGGAGTAGAGGGTATAGTTGAAGCCTTAGCCAAAGTGATTGAAGCCCCTGTTATAGTGACAAATGAATTTCATAAAATTCTTGCTTCCACTCATAAGGATTACCCCAGACATTCCTTCATCAGAAGTAGTAATATTGGATCTGAAAAGAGTCCGGAATTGTATCAAATTAATTTGGGAAGCAATATGAATGAGGCTTATCAATTTCCCAGTTTTATTAAAAATAAAATCCTTGGTTATTTAATTATTTTCAATGACGGATTGGATTCTATGTCCATACAAAGCTTGGGAGAAGCCACATCTCTTGTCTTGGCGGTTCAGTTAGCTAAAGATAAGGAGTTTTCGTTATCTGAGAAGAGGTATATTGATGCCTTTTTATTTGACCTTCTCTATGGCAACATAGAATCTGGGGAGGATATCATTGCCAGAGGGGAACTATGGGGATGGGATCTGAGTCGACCACAATGTGTTTTAGTCTTTGAATTAGAGGATTACGACTATTATTCAGGAGACAGAGACCAGCTTGAGGTGCTTTTTGACAGCGTACAATCAGTGATGAATGAACTGGGCGAAAAACCAATTTTAACAAAGAAAAAGGGGGAAGTTATAGCTATCCTCTTTAGGTCTAAGGATGGTCAGCAGGAACAAAATGAATACACAAAGCTATTGGCAGACAAGATAGAAAGTCTCGTAAAGCAAAGAATACCTTCTAGAGAATTGCGCTTAGGAATCGGGAGGATATACAAAAAACCAAAGGACATCTTCCGCAGTTATCAAGAAGCAAAAGTCGCCTTGGAACTGGGAAAGTTGATGGACTCACGCTTGAGGACCCCTTTTTTTACTAAGTTAGGGGTAGCAAGGATTCTGTATAATCATGACCGCCATGAGTTAGCAGAACTATACAAAGAGACTATAGGAGAACTCGAACGCTACGATCTTCTAAATAATTCAGATCTTATGAAAACCCTGGAAACCTTCTTAGCACATCGATGTGATTTAAAGGAGACAGCTAAAGTGAGCTATGTACATCCTAACACCTTGCGTTATCGTTTAAAGAAGATTCAAGAAATATTGGATGCTGATCTGGATGATATTGACACGAAGCTCAATCTTATGGTTGCCTTTAAAATTAAGTTTCTCGTGGCATCAGAAATTGATAAATAATCTCAGTTTCCTATAAGCTGCACAGGGAAAGGGGGAGAAACGATTGACAAGCGACGTTAAGGTGTATAGGAATGTTTGTCCTCGTAACTGTTACAATACTTGTGCTATGCTTTCACATGTAGTCAATGGCAAATTACTTAAAGTAGAAGGAGACCCTTCACATGGATACAGCCAGGGACGTTTATGTGCTAAAGGGTATGCTTATACCAGCTATGTTTATAGTTCTGAGCGGTTGCGGTATCCGCTAAAGCAGTATCCCAGAGGGTCAGGGAATTGGGTGCGCATCACCTGGGAAGAGGCGTTGAATCTTATTTCCGCTAAACTATTAGATTTGAATCATCGTTATGGTTCCAATCGCTCTCTCGCTTATAACAAATGCTCAGGCAATGTTGGTATTTTACATTATGCCACAGAAGGAATGTTTAACAGTTTTGGTTCCCATACTAAGTTAAGAGGAAATCCTTGTATGTCTGCAGGAATGGATGCTGTAACATATAGTTCTGGAGGGGGAAAAAGTCCTGATCCTGAAGCCATGTCAAACTCTAAGCTAATCGTTATTTGGGGAGCCAACCCTGCATGGACGGCTATTCATCAGCTTAAGTTTATTAATCAAGCCAGAGATAAAGGGGCTGTACTTGTTGTCATTGACCCAGTCTATACCGCAACGGCTGCCACTGCAGACTATTATATCCAAATACGGCCTGGCACTGATGGACTGCTAGCCTTAGGGATTGCTAAGGTTTTAGTTGAAGGGGGCAGGTATGATTCATCGTTTGTTGAGGAACATGTTGTAGGCTGGGACAGTTTTGAAAGTTATCTTACAGAGAAAGTAAGTTTAGAAGAGGTTCAAAGTATAACTGGAGTTGCGAAAAATGTTGTAGAGTTACTTGCAGACCTATACTTTCGAAATGATCCTGCGGCCAGTTGGTGCGGCTTTGGCTTACAACGCTATCAAAATGGCGGTCAAAATGTGAGAGCAATCTATGCGTTGAGTGCCTTAACTGGCAATGTTGGCAAAGCAGGCGGAGATTTTTATTATTTTCATCCCGCTACAGATTTTTTTCCATTGAATTTATTAAATTATCAAGGTCCGAATGATGGTCAAGTTACGAGAACTATTGATATAAATTATTTTCCATCACAGGCCTTATCACTAGTGGATCCACCGGTGAAGTTTTTGTGGATTGCAGGCAGAAATCCATTGAGTCAGGACCAAGAGGTTCAAGATTGGACGAAGTTGTTAAAAGAACTGGAAATGGTAGTGACTGTTGATTTATTCATGACAAAAACCGCAGAAGTGTCGGATATTGTTCTCCCGGCGACAAGTCAGTTTGAGGATTTGGATATTAATGTGAGTTACTGGCACCATTGGGCTGCCCTAAACCAAAAAGCTATTGAACCTTATTATGAGACAAAAAGTGATTTGGAAATTGCTCAACAATTGACTCGAAAGTTAAATGAATTACAGCCAGGTTTCTCTAATTTTCCATCTGAGAGATCTGCTGAGGAATGGGTTGAGAGTGAATTTACTCCGGAAATATTAGAACTCTACGGACTGTCGAGTTGGAGAGAACTTGAAAAAGCACCAGCAAAACTGCGAATCGGAAACAAACCCTGGCTTGATTTTAAAACGGATACGGGTAAATTTGAAATTTTCTCCAAGGATGCCAAAGAAGACAGACTTCCGGCATTGCCAAGATTTTGGGCTGGAAGCAGTGATCCTTCCTTTCCTCTCCGTTTGTTAACCCCGCAAAACATTACGGGCATCCATTCTCAAAACTGGTTATTAGAGTGGATAGGGCCTGACGAAAGAAGAAATGATGTAACCATGAATCCATTCGACGCTGTTTTGAGAAAGGTTCAGGATGGAGATGAGGTTAGAATTTATAATGCTCAGGGAAGCGTTACTCGGAAAGCAAGGTTAAATCAGGAAGTATTACCGGGGATAGTTATAATTTATCAAGGCGGCAAAGAACCCGTGAATAGTCTGCTTTCCGGTTTATCTGCGGATATGGGGAAAAAGTACAGCGGAAGTGAAGGTGCTGCACTTTATAATGCTTTTGTCGAAGTGGAAAAGATCGTGAGGAGTCAGATATGACTGAGCAAATGGGTTTTTTGTTTAATGCAGAACGGTGTGTAGGGTGTAAGTCCTGCGAGATGGCTTGTAAAAATGAGAACTCTACGCCAGCTAATGTCAATTGGCGCAGAGTATCATCCCAAGGCACGGGAAACAATCTATCAATCTCCTGTAATCACTGTGAAAGTCCAGAATGCTTTAGGGTTTGCCCGCAAAGAGCTTATGTTAAGCGCAGGGATGGGATTGTGATGATTAATATAAATCGTTGTGATGGGTGTATGACCTGCGTTTCTGCTTGTCCCTATAAAGCACCTCAATTTGACTTAGAGAAACAAAAGGCTAGTAAATGTACGTTTTGCCTGCCGCGCAGAGAAGCAGGCCTGCAACCAGCGTGTGTAAGTGCGTGTCATACTGGAGCTCTAAGCGTCATAAATACTGATCAGCCTCCTAAGAATACAGTGCCAACTATAGAAGGTTTTCCGGATATTCGACTGACGAAACCCTCTATTCGGTTTCGACCTGTCAAAGAAAAATTAAGGTATTGGATCAAATAGTGAATGATGACTTGATGATATAATTAAGTAATAGGTCCTCCCAAGCAGAGTGAACTTAATCTGCATGGGGGGATTTCATTATTCAGCACTCATACCCCCGTCTTTGTATTTACATACAAAAAGATCAGGCGATATCTATACTCTTGTACAAATCCAAATGTGCAATAATAGTAATGAATGGGGGTGATTTATATGTTGGATGGCATGATGGCTCAAAAGACATTCAAACCGGCTGGTGAAAACGTTTTGGCCCTAATAGAGCTGAGAGCCTACGCATATGACGTCTTAAGGAGGACTTTTGCTTCGGAACCGTCACAAGAGTATTTAGTCTTGATGAAGGATACCATTGATCAATTTCCCTTTTCCTCAGAAAGTGAATATATTCTCAAAGGTATAGAGGCTGTTAAAAAATCACTTGACCAACTTGACCCAAGTGTTGGGATTAGTAAGGACGTCTCGGAAGAACTGCTTTGGGACTATACCCGCATGTTTATCGGTCCCGATCAATTAGTTGCACCCCCTTGGGAGTCGGCCTATGCCAATGAGGACAAACTCCTTTTTCAAAAGGAAACTTTGGCGGTTAGAGAGGCCTATCTAAAATATTTATTTCTCCCAGTTCAATTTCAGCAGGAAGCTGACGACCATATTGGCTTGGAGCTGGATTTTATGTATCAGCTATGTCTTATCCTTTATGAAAAAATGAAGTCCGGGGATTTGAGTTATGCAGAGGTTTTAGAGGATCAGAAAAGCTTCCTTCAACAACACCTTCTAACGTGGGTTGATCGCTTTGGCAAGGATGTTGTAAATAATTCTGCCACGGATTTCTACAAAGGAATGACAAATATCCTGACAGGATATTTGTCATTAGATCAAAGAGCTATCGAGGAGCTCTTGGCAATCTAAAAGAGTGTGTTTTAATTTCTATGGAGGTGAATCTTATATGGCAAATCTGGTCGATAAAGCAATTACCCATAAGCTAAGCAGAAGGTCTTTTCTTGGTTTGTCAGCAGGTGCCGTTGCGGCTGTCGCTCTTCCGGGGTGCGGGTTGCAGAAGGTTGATGCTGAAAAGGCTGCCGAGTTATCCCAAAAAGAAGGAGAATGGATCACCGCGGCGTGCTGGCATAACTGCGGGGGTCGATGTCTCAACAAAGCATATGTTGTTGATGGGGTTGTCCTTCGACAGAAAACAGACGATACCCATCCAGACAGTCCGGACTTTCCTCAACAAAGGGGCTGTGCTCGGGGACGTTCACACCGAAAAATGGTTCTGGGAGCAGATCGGCTCAAATATCCGATGAAGCGTAAGAACTGGGAACCCGGGGGCGGTAAAAAAGAACTTCGAGGTAAGGACGAGTGGGTTCGTATTACTTGGGATGAAGCTTTGGATATCATGGCCAGTGAGCTTAAGCGAATCAAGGAAAAGTACGGAAATGCGGCCTTCTTTGCGCCTGCCGGCGGTTCTGGCGGCGGAATGGAACCGCAACGCGTCTTAAATGCCTATGGCGGGTGCACAGAGCGTTGGGGGAACGTTTCCTGGGGATCATGGCCTGACGTTTACAGTACTGTTACAGGACTTCCGAATAATGGATCCTCCTCAGGTAATGACCGATTTAGATTGCGTGATTCAAAACTCATAATCCTCTGGGGTGCAAACCCTGCTCAATCAAGTCAAGGCCTTCCGACCTATAACTATTTACAAGCTAAGAAGGCCGGGGCGAAGTTTATTGTCATTGACCCACTTTATACAGAGTCTGCCAGAACCTTGGGAGACGAATGGATTCCGGTTCGCCCTGCGACCGACACAACCTTGCTCTTAGGAATGGCTCATCATATCATCACTAACAATTTACTCGATCAGAAATTCTTGGATAATTGCACGATTGGATTTGACGCTGATCATATGCCAGAGGGCGCAGACCCTAAAGAGAACTTTAAGGATTATGTTCTTGGAACCTACGACGGGACACCAAAGACTGCGGAATGGGCTTCAAAGATCTGTGGTGTCAGCGCAGAAATCATCCAAAAGTTTGCTCAAGAATATGCCACGACTAAACCGGCAGCTATCATTTCAGGGGGAGCACCAGCCCGTATCAATAATGGAGAACACTTGCCGCATGCCATGATGACCCTCGCCTATATGACGGGGAATGTGGGAATTCCGGGCGCGGGAGTTAGTCCTAATATGCATAACTCGGCAACTAATGCCGGGCCGGCATTAGTTCAACCCGGGGGTAATGGCATCCCTAAAGTTAACAATCCCATCGCTAAAAATCGAATCAATAGCGGGGAAATGTGGGATGCGGTTCTTAATGGGCAATTCACTGAAAGCAAAGGAAAGATGGTCGACGTTAATATCCAGATGATCTGGAACTGGTTTAGTCATAACTTGAACCAGAGAGCCGGTACGACCCGAGGGATTGAAGCTCATAAAAAAGTTGAATTTGCAGTTGCTCAAAATCTATTTTTGACTACTGACGCCAGGTATTCTGATTTAGTATTACCGGTTACGTCCCAATGGGAGAGACTGGGAGGTTTACTCACAGGAAATCGGGAAATTCTCATATATCATACACAAGTTATCAAACCGCTTTTTGAGACTAAAAGTGATATGTGGATTGTGACAGAAATCGCTAAACGCTTAGGGGTAGATACCAAAATTGTTAACCCAATTTCTGAGGAGCAACAATTATACAATGCAATTGCAGGTGCAAAGGTCATCAAAGCGGATGGATCTGATTATGAGAAATTAGTAACTTTGACTGCGGAAGACATTCAGGAACTTGGAGCAAAAGGGACACCTCAGACCGGACGAATTTCCTATCAAGAATTCAAAGAAAAAGGGATTTATCAAGTCCCAAGATCTCGTGGAGATAAATTAGAATTTACGAGTTTTGAAGATTTCTTGGCAGATCCTGTTGGCAAAAAATTGGCCACTCCCAGTGGTAAATTTGAAATCTACTGTGATTCCCTCTCTAAGAAGATCGAAAAAATTGGTTTTAGTACAAAGTCTCCTATCCCGAAATATGATCCACCTTTGGAAGGATATGAAGATGGCTTAAAAGATGGCTATAATTTCCAGATTGTAACGATTCATTATTATAGACGTTCCCACTCAACGCTGGACAATGTTCCCTGGCTTCGGGAAGCTTTCCCACAAGAATTTTGGATGAATGCGAGCGATGCCGCAAATTTGGGGATTAAGAACAATGATATCGTGAAAGTAACGAGCCGTCACGGTTCCGTAATCCGTCCCGCCTATGTCACAGAACGGATCATGCCGGGAGTTGTGGCCCTGGGAGAAGGGGCCTGGGTTGAGATGGATGAACAAGCGGGAGTTGATAAGGCCGGAAGCACCGGGATTCTTAACGGACCTATCGCTACGGGTCAAGGTCATTCAGGCTATAATTCATGTAATGTTAAGGTTGAGAAGTACAATAAGCCACTTGAGCCAGATGTCAAATGGCCTCAACGAATCATTTTCTAAGAGAGGTGAAGAAGAATGGCACAACTAGGATTTTATTATGATATGACGATTTGCACGAGTTGCAAAGTGTGTCAAATAGCCTGTAATGATAAAAACGATTTGGAAGTCGGGACTCTTTTCCGAAAAGTTCATAATTTTGAAGGGGGAAAGTTCCCAAAACCTTGGGCGTATAACCTCTCCATGGCCTGTAATCATTGTGCAGAACCTAAATGTACGAAGAACTGTCCGACAGGAGCACTGTACAAAAGGGAAAAAGACGGTATTGTAATGTTTGATGAAGAGAAGTGTATTGGGTGTAAGTTGTGCACTTGGTCCTGTCCTTATGGAGCCCCCAAATATATTGAGTCCAAAGGGAAATCAGGGAAGTGTAATTTCTGTGTGGATCTGATTGATGCCGGGGAACAACCCGCTTGCGTAGATGCTTGTCAAATGAGAGCCCTTGAATTTGGTGATATCGAAGAACTGCGCAAAAAATATGGCAATACAGCAGATATCAAGGGACTACCGGAATCAGGAATAACCCACCCGTCAATTACGATTAACCCAAATAAAGAAGCCATGAAGTAAATTCAAGCAAAGTGATAAAAGGAGGCCTGATCAATGTTTGCTGAAGAATGGCCGTTAATGATGTTTACCCTGATTAGTCAGCTTGCAATAGGAAGTTTTATTATGCTCGTGCTCATTCGCTCCATGTTGGCTAAAAAAGATGCTTCGTCAGCTCAACGTCTGACAAGTTTCGGTTTTCTGGCAGTAGGGCCAATCATGGCTCTAGCCCTTTTATTCTCGCTCTTTCACCTGGGGACTCCAATGGGTGCCTATCGATCCATCTTGAACCTAAGTTCATCTTGGTTAAGTCGTGAAATATTGACTGCTGGTTTGTTCTTTGTTCTGTGGTTCGCCACCTACAAAGTTTATCAGAAAGAAAATGCAGGCAATGCCTTGGGATGGATAACCGCTCTAGTCGGACTGCTCACCATTTTTAGCATGGCGAGTATCTATAGCAATTCCATTCGTCCGGCTTGGTCCAATGCCCATACCTTTATCGCTTTCTTCGGAGCTACCCTCGTGTTGGGGTATGCGGGAGCTGCGGCGCTGATCGGTCACATTGCTAAAGGGCAAACTTTATCGGCTGAGGCAATGGCTGCTTTAAAGAAAGTTGGCTATGCAGCAGCAGTGGCACTAATCATTCCTCTGATTTACCTGCCAGTATACTTTGGCAATCTTAATAGTGGTGACGCAGCAGCTCAAGCTTCCAGTATGCTCTTATCCGGCAGCTACCTGATCCCACTAGTCCTTAGGTGGGTACTCTCCCTAATCGGAGTTATGATGTTAATAAACGTAATATTTAAGCAAAGTAAAGGAGCAAAAATTCTTCCTGCAAACAGCATTCTCTTAGCTGTGGCCTTAATCCTGGTTGGAGAATTTATTGGCAGATATGTATTTTATGCTTCAGCAGTGTCTATCATGATAGGATAAAAATACTCAGAATTGATAGTGTTGCCTTGATTTAAAACAAGAAAGATCTCGTAGAAAAATTGATTCTTCAAAAGCAAAAAATCCTTTTCCAAATTGGGAAAGGATTTTTTGCTTTGCTTAGCGCCTTGAAGGTGCTCTAATTACCAATGTTCTGTTAATGTTTGGAATTGCGTGGCTGGGCTTGGCGGTTGCCAAATAATTCTAACGGGGTAACGATAAGTTTAGTGTGAGTGAACTCGTTCTGCTAAAGCTGAACATTGATACTATCGTCACTCGGAATTGATAAAATAACTTGTAAGTATGATAAGTATGATGTATCATACTTCATAGAGGTGGTAAGAAAATGATGCATCATGGTAAGTTTTATGGTTCAACGGTTATGGGAGAACGTGGACAAGTGGTTATTCCTGCCGAGGCCAGAGAAGAAATCGGTATCCTGCCGGGTGAGAAACTTATAGTTCTTGGCAATAAGAGAAGAGGGGTCGTCATCTTATTCAAATCTGATGTTATGACAAGATTTGCAGACATGATGTTTCGAAAAACCAAATTTTTTGAGGAATTGTTTAATTGTTCCGATGGGGATTCGGATCAGGATAAAACAAAAAGATAAGAATCAGCGCATAACAGTTAAGGTAAACATAATGTTCGAGGCTTAAGACTAGGAGGAAACTGATGCCAATTATCATTAAATTCTTTAAAGATAAACGCTTTCGAACGATTATCTCTATGTTCCTACAATTTGTATTTCAGCTTTGGTGGGTTAATAAGAAAAAGCGATTCTTTACAGAAGAAAACTATCAGAAGCAGATTAAAGGGATTTATAGGAAACAGGCTAGCGTGTTTACAGAGACGGCTACAGAACTTGGAGGACTTCTTATCAAGTTGGGACAATTCTTCAGCTCCAGAGTGGATGTTCTGCCCGAGGAATACACAAGTGAGCTTTCGAAGTTGCAGGACGCTGTCAGGCCGGTAGGAACGGGCGAAATCATTAAGCGGATTGAAGAGGAATTTTGCAGACCTATTGCTGAGGTCTTTATGAATTTTTCTCAAGAACCCATTGCATCTGCCTCTTTGGGGCAAGTTCACGTCGCTGAGATAAAAGGGCACAATAAAGTAGCGGTTAAAATATTGCGTCCCGGCATTGAGAAAATCATTCAAACAGACTTTAACGCCCTTCGGTTCATGGTGACTTTTGCCAAGCGATACCCAAAAATAAGTTCAGCGGTTGATTTGGAGCAGATCTATCATGAGTTTGTAGAAACCACACAAGATGAACTGGATTACATTAAAGAAGGTCAACATGCAGATACCTTCCGAGCCAATTTTTCAGGGGACTCTAGAATCAGCGTTCCTGAAGTGTTTTGGGAATATACGACAAAGCATGTACTGGTGATGGAATATGTCTCAGGTTATAAAGTGAACGAGTATCAGGCCCTAGAAAGAGTTGGGTTAGATAGAGCACAGCTGGCAGACACTTTGATCTTTGCTTATGTTCAACAATTACTGACCGACGCATTTTTCCATGCTGATCCACATCCAGGTAATTTATTAGTTAAAGAAGATGGAACCCTTGTTTTCATCGACTTTGGGATGGTGGGGCGGATTGAGAAAGGCATGCGGGAAGAATTAATGGCTTTTGTCCTGGCTCTGTTTAAGAAAGATACTGATCAAATGGTGGCAGCCTTTGAAAAACTGGGATTCCTTCGACCCTATGCTGATAAACAGACCTTAGCGAAAGGGCTTAAACTTATTTTAGGGAATGTCTTTGAGGATCCTAAACTGGGGAACGTCAATTCCGAGGAATTTCTGCTTGAATTAAGAGAATTTATGTATTCTCAGCCGTTTCAAATACCGGCCCAGACCTTGTTTTTAGGAAAGTCGCTCTTAACGATCATGGGGATTTGTGCTGGATTGAATCCTAAGCTTGATCTTGTCAAGACGCTTCGACCTTATGCTGAGGAATTGCTGGCTGGGGAAGAATTGGGAAAAGGCACTGGAGGTTTCATTCTAGACCAAGCGAAGAAAACTCTTGCAGAAGTTATTACTCTGCCTGAAAAATTAAATCGACTTATTACTGGGTTCGAGGGCGGTGAGATTCGGGTTCATCCCTCGAGAAGTTTTGAGTTAAATCTCATACAAAACCAGAGGGATCAGACAAGCAAAATTGTGCGGGCGATTTTTAGCAGCGGGTTTTTAATCTCCGGAACAATTTTGTTAGAAGGCTCATATTTTAAGGTCGGATTGATGCTAATCATCCTTTCAGCTTTGACTTTCGCCTCATTTTTAAAACGCAATTCCGGGCAAAAGGGAATGGGTCAAAGAAGCAAGGGTATGAGAGAATCTTCAGGATTTCGAAAACCGCGTTTTCATCCCTAAGGAAACGGGTCGTTGAAGATTTGCTTTGATTCATAAAGAATTTATCAAGTAGAGGTTCACATCAATTAAAATAAGATTATAAAAAGGAGAGGTATTTATGAGTTTAGAGAACTTTAAGTTTACATTTGAAGAAAATGAAGAAGGTTACACAGTGACTCTTAAAGGGGATAAAGAAAAGCTTAGAGCTAAGTTAGAAGCCTTCGAGGCGTTCCTGAATTTCCGAGAGAAAGCTAAGCAAGCGGGCTTTGAGCATAATGCCAGCGAATCTCCAATTCATCAGTTTTTTAAAGCGATGCATAAACACCATGCACACCATGGTGGTGGACACGGGCATTGTGGTCATCACGGGCACCATGCACAACACCCGTTTAAACACGGACATTGCGGAGAGAGTTCAAAGGGAGAAGCTCCAGTAAATCAAGATCTGGAAAAATAACAGAAGAAGCGTAAAGTAAAAAAAATTCCTTTCCCATAATTTTCGGGAAAGGAATTTTTTTACTCAGTATTCAAGTCCATAGAAGGTGGAATAATAAAGTTTACAGACGACAGACATAAGTATGGAGTGATGTTCTTGGCAGCCTTTCTAGATAGTTCAATATGGTTCCCTGTCCTATTTTCTAATCTGGTACTTTTGCCACTTATCTTAGGGGTGATAATATTTTTTTTTGCTAAACCTGCCTTTCGTTATTACCTAAATGAAATAGGGGATTATATTATTCAAAGACTTCTATCTGACAAATACTCCCAAAATATTGCGGAGATCATCACTTCATTAAAAAGAATGTCAGTTTTAAACATGATTGAGTTAAACTTGAGGGCTCAAGATGGAAAAACTCTAAAACGACCGTTAGGATCTCCCAAACATTTCCCTGGTTATGATTTGCTTATGTTTTCTTCCTCGATTATGTCGAAATTCTCTCTTCCAGAAAGTGCCAGCATCGAGATGCGAGTGAGCATTGGACCGAAGTCCATAAAACCGCTTAGTATCAGTATTCCTTTGATGATAAGCGGGATGGCCTATGGTTTAGCCCTCAGTGAACAAGAAAAAATAGCCCTGGCGAAAGCGGCTAAAACTATGGAAACAGCTACTTGTTCAGGGGAAGGACCATTTCTTCCTGAGGAACGGCAAGAGGCAGGTAAATACATTTTGCAAATTTCACGCTGGCCTTGGGGAGGGAGAACCGATGAACAAATAGCTTTGGCGGACATGTTAGAAGTTCAGATGGGGCAAGGCGCGGAAATAGGGACCTATAAGGTGGAAGCAATGGAAGGGAAAGCACAAATGCTGGCAGGCTTGGTCCCAGGTCAATCAGTAGTTTCTCTTCCAGCACCTCCGGGTGTTAATAGTCCTCAGGATTGGTCTATTTTTATGTCGACATTGCGCCAAAAAGCCAAAGGGATACCTATAGCTTTAAAACTAATGCCCACAGGACATTTAGAGGAAGATTTGGCAATCGCTTTAGATTTAGGATTCGATGCCATTGTGCTTGATGGAGCTCAAGGTGGATCCTATGGGTCAACCCCCATTAAACAGGATGATTTCGGCATACCTACTATAAATGCTTTGGTGCGTGCTAATCGATTCTTTAAAGAGCGAGGAGTGCGAGAACAAATTAGTATAATCTCTGCGGGGGGATATTTTACTCCGGGTGAGTGTCTTAAGGCCTTGGCTTTGGGCGCGGATGCCATTTATCTTGGTTCAATTGTCCTAATGGCCTCGTCCAGTGATCAAGCAGATAAGGTAACTCCTTTCGAACCGCCAACTACGATGGTATTCTATGATTCACCTACTAACTCAAAGGATCTTTGTGTTAATCAGGCGGCAATAAGTGTTGTCAATTTGCTAACGTCTATTGTTGCGGAAATGAAAGAGGGCATGCGCGCTCTAGGGAAAACTTCTTTGAAAGAACTTTCCCCCGATGATTTGGTTGCTCTAGATTCTTATACTGCTGAAGTTACTGGAGTTAGACGGATTTATTAAAAATTCTTGAACCAACTCAATAACACAGACCTTTACCTTAGTTCGGGAAAGGTCTGTTAGGTACTTAGGACCTCCATCTTCATCCATATTTCAGGACATTAGAGATCCATGAGCAGCATGTTTGAAATTTATAGGTCTAACTTTAAGTCGAAGTCCTTTGGAGAGGTCACATCAATTCTTAACTCTCGGAGATAACTTCCGTCACCACGCTTTTCCATTACATTATAGGAGATCCCGATTTCTATATCCAACTTAGTTAGATCTTTGATCTTTTCAACATGAAATTCTAGAAATTGATAGTTTTCATTCATTACATAATTTGTGTTATGGAGCTTTTTAAAGACTTTGAGGACTTTAGGAATGTCTGCACCAAATACCTTGGCAGACTTATAAAAATAATCCCTAATAGAAAAATACAGCGTCTTAGACACCCGTTGATCGTGATTTTGCTGATATATTTGTGCTGTATGTTTGTTTTCTAAGGAACAATATTGCGCACCGAGGGTTAGTTTCTGATCGAGGATGAACTCAAGAAGTTGTAGACATTCAAGTTCGCTGCGTGAGATTGGAAGCCCACCGGCATACCAATAGTCATAGAGAACCCGATAGGGAGGATTTTTGACTTTAAACTCGTTTTTCTTAAAAATTTCAGCATTATTAAAGGGGAAACAAAATTCTAAAAGGTTAATACCAAAAATCCCAATTGAGTCCAGCTTTAAAAGTAAATCCTTCATAGTATCAAAGGTTCCAGGAATGACGGGCATTTCGACCATAACATTTGGGATATAGTCTTTGGCTAAGGCTATGGTTTGAAAGATGTCCTGTTGTAAAATTTGAGGGTCATCGACTTTGATACTAAAACGAATCTCGTCAAGGTGAGTTTCTTGAAGTTCTTTCAGAACATCTTCATCAGCTAAATCCCCAGATGTATATAAACGAGTATAAACACGTGGAAATTTAGCTTTAGCATGTTGAAAGAAATCGACGGTTTCAGCCTTATGAAGCAATGGCTCACCGCCGGTTAATCCGAGGTGGACTAGCTTACCTCCATTATGATGCAGGGTGTCCAGTTCTTGGCGGTAGTTTCTCTTTTGCTTGGAAAACTGCTCGTAGTTGTCCTGGTTTTTGTTAAAACAAAAGTAACAATCACGGTGACATATCAGAGAAATAAATAAGGAAACGCTGCCAACCCCTTTTTGACAGGCGACGCAGGCAGGAGATATCTGGTTAACGTAGATGCTTTTGCCCTCATTTCTAAAGAGCGCACCTTTCGTCTGGAGACGCTGGAGGATTGTCGATGTTTCCTCAGAGATATCTTTATCAAAGACAAGCCCCGTCTGATTAACCCATTCATTAAAGCTATCTGCGATTTTTAAATAAATTTGCCCATACTCTTGGAGTGAAGGATTCTTTACGGTTGCCAGTCGTTCCCGAGACAAATTCATAAGCATTCCATAGACCCCTCTCTTATTAGCGTTTAGCTAATTAATTTGCGGACTCAAGAATATAGTTGTTCGCTTCCGATAGCATATATACCTTTTTATTGGGATACAAGAATCAAGACTGATCTTTGGTGCTTAAGACAAAGGATTATTTCATAACTTTGGGCAGGGTGCTTCAAGGCTCATTGTTACCTTCAAATTGATGACTGTCCACTTCGACAAAAATATTGTTACTTTGATTTTTGCTTGTTTGTCCTGGTGTTGCGGTATATCCCAGGCTCTGTTTAATCTGGGATAATTCGGCCATTAATAACATGAAATCTTCCCTTGTTACAGGCTTTTTATTATCTTTAAGCTCATATCCCAGCTGACCACTCACTTCAATCGTTGCATATTGAACATCTTCAATAGAAGATATTCCAGCCTGTCTTAAACGCGTTTCAAGTTTATCAATGGTTAATCTGATTTTTTTTAGATTTTTTATAATTGGTTTACCATTCTCGATAACCATGACTGCTTTACCCGAAAAAATGGTTTCCAAAATGTCTGACTTAAGCGAAAGATATTCAGTAAATATCATAAATAATGTTAGTAAAGAAGCTACTGCAAAAGTAATGAGCAAACCTTTTCCGGATACAGGTTGAATTAGCAGTGATCCTAAGCCTATCATCACAATAGTTTGAGATATTGTCATTTGCGATATAGATTTTCTCCCGCCAATTCTTAAGATGAAGGTCCCAACGAAAAATATAAGAACAGCTTGCCAAATCCAACTTAATTCCATACTTTTAGCTCCTTTAAAACTGTTGACCGTACCCCTATGGTTAGATAGATTCCCCTAAATCAAGGGAATCTATTACTAAAGAAGAAACAGTGCACCTAAATAACTTTGGTGTCCATATAAATTAGTTCGAACTAAAATATAAAAAATTGGATATCAATCTAAAGAAATGAAAAAAATAGTTATATATTTGAAAAGGGATATAGCTAATCTAAATAAAGGAGCAGCAAAATGAATGTCATCGAAATTAATAATTTAACCAAGAATTACGGTAAGGAACGAGGAATTATTGATGTTAGTTTTAATGTTGAAGAAAAAGAGATCTTTGGCTTTATTGGGCCAAATGGTGCAGGAAAGTCAACGACCCTTCGTACATTATTAGCCCTGATTTATCCCACTAGTGGAAGCGCTAAGATATTTGGGAAGGACTGTATAAAGTATGGACCGGAGATTAAAAAGGAAATAGGATACCTGCCATCGGAGGTTTTCTACTATGACAAAATGAAAGTCATCGATCTTTTAAAATACTCCGCCAGTTTCTACAAAAAAGATTGCAGTAAAAGAATAAGTGAGTTGGCCGATGCCATGGACCTAAATCTCAACAAAAAGATTGATGACTTGTCCTTCGGCAATAAAAAGAAAGTCGGAATTGTCCAAGGGCTTCTTCATGAGCCAAAACTAATTATCCTCGATGAACCTACCAGTGGCTTAGATCCATTAATGCAACAAAAATTCTTTGAATTATTACAGGAGGAGAATAAAAAGGGCGCTACAATCCTTTTCTCATCTCATATTTTAGGTGAAGTTCAGCGAATGTGTAATCGTGTTGCAATTATTAAAGAAGGTAGAATCATACAGCTTGAAAAGATCAGCGCCTTACAAGAAAACAACTATAAAAAGATCAGAGTTCAAACAACTGTAAAGCTAGATGAGAATTACTTTAATATTGACGGTGTAAGCAATTTAGTGGTAAGTCAAAATATGATCAGCTTTTTATTCAAAGGAAATATCAATACGATCATGAAAAAGATCTCAGAGATTGAGATCATTAATGTCTGGGTTGAAGAGCCCGATCTTGAAGAAATCTTTCTTCACTTCTATGAAAAAGGGGCCTAAATGGGATGAATATGTTTCTGCATGAATTAAAGGCTTATAGGAAATCTACAATTACTTGGACGCTCACCTTAGTCGGGTTGATTATTCTTTTCCTTTCAATGTTTCCCGCAATTTCTCAGGAAGCGGAAGCGTTCAAAAAGTTAATGGAAGGCTTTCCGGAGGAAATAAGATTGGCCTTAGGGCTGTCTGTGGAAAATATAGGTTCAATATTAGGGTTTTATTCTTATGTTTTCTTGTATATTTCTCTTTTTGGTGCAATTCAGGCAATGATTTTAGGAGTGTCAATCCTATCTAAAGAAGTACGTGAGAAAACTGCCGATTTCCTTTTGACGAAGCCTGTTACACGTACACAAATTGTAACATCCAAGCTTTTGGCTGCCTTCACCTCCTTGCTTATCACAAATGTATTTTACTTAGGAGCCGCAACAATGATGGCCTCTCTGGTAGAAACCAAAGAGTACAGCACAAAAGTACTCTTGCTGCTTTCTCTGACTCTGTTTTTTTTGCAACTGTTTTTCCTAGCCATGGGTATTCTCATTTCTTTAGCAGTTCCCAAGATCAAATCAGTTCTTTCCATCTCTTTGGGTACTGTATTCGCTTTCTTTATCATTGGAGCATTGGTATCAACAACGGGCGATGAAGCTTTACGTTATCTTACTCCTTTTAAATATTTTGATTTCGCCTATATCATGCAAAATTCCAGTTATGAGTCTTCCTTTATGATGGTAGCTATAGCCTTTATCGTAATTGCTATTACAGCCAGTTATTTGATTTATTCTAAAAGAGATATCCACGCAGTTTAGAGAAAATGGATACACCTGCTGAGATAATAGTGGCTTTCTGATGTGTGAGATTTCATCTTTATAGGGGGGAAGCGTTATGAATGTCTTCAAAAGAGAAATGAGGGCTAATAGAAAAGCCCTTATTATATGGAGTATTGGTGTAATCTTAATGATTGCAAGCAGTATGGGCAAATATGCAGGCTTATCCGCCTCGGGTCAATCTATCAATGACTTACTGGCAGAAATGCCACAATCCTTAAAGGCTGTAATGGGGATGGGGACCTTCGATTTAACAATGGCTATTGGTTATTTCGGAGTACTTTTTATTTACTTGGCGATGATGGCCACGATTCATTCTGCTATGTTGGGAGCTAATATAATTTCCAAGGAAGAACGAGATAAAACAGCAGAATTTTTATTTTCGAAACCTATTTCCAGAAATAGAATTATTAGCTCGAAACTATTAGCGTCCTTTGTCAATATATTAATCCTTAATCTTGTAACCTTTGTTTCCTCAATTCTTATGGTGCAAAAATATAGCAAAGGGGAAGCGGTCCTTGGGGACATAACCAGACTAATATTAGGAATGTTTATCTTACAGCTAATATTTCTGTTTATAGGGACCGTCATTGCAGCTGTCTGTAAGCATCCAAAGACTGCGCCAACCCTCGCTGCCGGAATACTTTTAATCACTTTTATGTTGTCTATTGGAATAGATCTGAATAATAGGTTAGAAAAACTAAAATACCTTACACCATTTAAATATTTTGACGCGAAAAACTTGATATCCTCTCAAGGCTTTGAACCTGTTTATATGATTTTGTCTGTTCTACTTATTGCAGTATTGTTGAGTGCCACATATGTATTTTATAAACATAGGGATTTAAATGTCTGATTCCTACCAAAATCAGTTAAGCCTGATTTTGGCGTTTTTTTGATGGATATTCGAGAACTTGTTATAGTTTGGTTATTGTATCAATAAACATATGTCTTTAGGATGAAGGGGAGAGAGCTGTTGAGTGAGTTGGAAAATATTTTTGTCAAGTGGAAGACGTCCATGATATAATGATTTAGGTATTTGCGAAAATTTAGATCGTTAATGAGAGGGCGAATTTGACCGTTTAATATCACAAGCTAATCGCTTAACCTACCTTACAAGGTCGGTTTTTGTGTTTTATGAGATTGTAAAGATACATGCGTCATCTTTATCTGTGATAAAGTGTGCCAGATGATGTAGGTTATGAACTGGTTAAAGTATTGTGGGAAAACATTGACAGTATTAAGAGTACCAATAAAGTAGTTAAAGACATGAGCATAGATAATGCAGCGAAGGACAATGCGGGTATACCTTTGCATCCCGGTGCTGAGAAATACTATAAAGAAAAAGGTGTTCTGTAGAAGTTGATAATGATGAAGCCTCCAAACCTGCATGGTGAGGAGGCTTCATAGAAGAAAGGAACAATCTTTTAGTGAGCGCATTAGTTACTGTAAAACACGGTTTTGAGCCGCATATTATGGCCTATGAGGCCATAGGAAGTGTGTTTGTAGATGATGCAAAGGGTAAAAAGATTCTGATTAAGCCTAACGCAGGGCGTAAAGGAACAGCAAAATCAGCCCTTTGTACCAATCCGGAAATTATTCGGGGACTGATTAGATTTTTTAAAGCTAGAAAAGCTGGGAAAATCTTTGTAGGAGACGGCGCCTTAACAGGTATTAACGTCTGGGAAGCCATGGAGACAGCTGGCATTACAGCGGTATGTCAGGAAGAAGGGGCTATATTGGTCAATTTAGATGACTGTGCCCCCATTGATAAAGAGATTCCTAATGGGACGATGGTAAATAAGCTGAGATTTTGCTCGTTGGTATTTGAAGCGGATATTGTCGTTTCCGTACCTGTTATCAAAACCCATATGTACACAGGTGTCACCTTAAGTATTAAGAATATGAAGGGATGCCTTTTAAAAAGAGAAAAGATGATACTGCATCGCATCGATAAACCCTGCCCCGATGATTCTAAAGGGCGTTGCCTGGATTGGGGTATTGCCGACATGGCCTCTGTCCTGTTGCCGGACTATTCCGTCATGGATGGGACCATTTGTATGGAGGGTTTTGGACCGAGCGCGGGTACACAGATAAATTTGGATCTCGTTGTAGCAAGTAAAGATCCCACTGCAGCTGATTATGTCGGTGTGATGCTGATGGGGATGCCCTACAATTCTATATCCCATATAAATTTAGTTCAAGAGCGTTGCGGGACTGCCGGTATTGATGACATTGAGGTTGAGCCGGCAGACTATATGAAGTATAGCAAAAAATTTGTCCCCTCAGATTTATCCACGTTGCCAAACATTTACCCGAATATTGGTTTACTTGAAAAAGGCACCTGCAGTGCGTGCAGTGCAGGTGCGATGATGTTTCTTAAAGCACATGGGCATAAATTCGATAAAGAATTTAAGTTCACCATTGCAACAGGCAGGGACCTCACCCCTGAAGATTCGGCCCGAGAGGACGTATATCTTATTGGAAATTGTACGGCAGGCAGCGCTCGCGGCAAAAAATATTGCAAGGGTTGTCCGCCGATAGGTTCATCAATGTTGGCCTTTATTAACGGGGAGGAACAAGAGGAAGAAGATTAATAGTCGAGATCCAAATAATGAATGAAAAACTGTCAGAACGGTTAATACAATAAATTTATCGTCTGTCAGTTTTACTCTACTGCTTATTAAAGCAGAATAATACAATTTGTTATTTTTAGATATCCATTTTGACGCGGAGGTTTATAGAGTGAAGAATAAAAAATCCAGTTGTTTTGAAATATTATCACCTAATATCCCAAATGAGTTAGATATCCTATCACTCGATAAAACGATCCAATCAGAGGATTCTTTTACACAAGGGATTATTAGTAATTGTTCAATTGAAAATCAAATTGCTGATCATGTATCCTTTAAACAAATGACTTTTAAAAATGTTAATTTTATAGATGTGTCATTTAGGTACCTTGATTTAACAGATGTTAGATTTGAAAACTGTGATTTGTCAAATATGGATCTAAGCGAGTCTGTCCTACATAAAGTAGAGATGGTTAATTGTAAGATGGTCGGAACGAATATGACCGAATCTGCTCTGCGGAATGTACTGTTTGATAATTGTAATGGAAGTTATGGTTTATTTCGGTTTTTGGATTGTAAACAAGTTAATTTCAGAAAGAGCACGTTGTGCAATGCTGATTTCTACAAAGCTAAGTTTTTAAAAGTGGGGTTTAACGAATCTAATTTACAGCAAACGGGCATGTCCGGAGCGAAGCTAAAAGGAATTGATTTAAGTAGTTGTAAAATAGATGGATTAGGGGTAACCGTCGAGGACCTAGAGGGATGTATAGTTTCCGCTGAGCAAGTACTATCTTTCTCGAATCTTTTAGGGCTGAAAATTAAGAGCTAATTAACGATTACCGCGAAACGTTTTTTATTTCTTACTATTGAAATGGGGTTTTAGTTTTATATGGACAAGATTATCAAATATATTCCAGATGGAGTATGTTCAAAAAGAATAAGCTTTTCAATTAATGATGGCAAACTTAATAATGTAAAGTTTGTTCAGGGATGTCCTGGAAATGCACAGGGAATAGCCAAACTCGTGGAGGGAATGGATGCAACAGATGTCGCGAAAAGATTAAAAGGGATTAAGTGTCAGAATGGAACATCATGTCCGGACCAACTGGCAATTGCAATAGAAAGTTCTTTAAAATAATAGACTGCTCTGGATTATCCCACGATCTTAGAAGGATATTAAGGAAAGATGTGGAAGGGTTAAGGAACAGTTTCATCTTGGCCTTGTTTAAATCAATTTTTGAGGATGGTTTTCTTGGAGTTTGTAGCTGAACTAAAACAGTTTTCGGTTTTACAAAGTGATCAAATAATATCATTTAGAAATTATATTCACAAAAAATATCCTGCAGCCAGTATACAGCAACGATCTATAATACTAGCGGATACAATTGATAAAGTGATTGATAAGTATATACAAGACTTCAATAAAGGAATCAGAGATCAGGTGAAATATGAAGTTCTTCAACGGGCTGTATTAACTGGCAATTACAATATTAATGGTTCAGATATATTTCGTGCATGTCTATTTATAAAAGACACAGGGGAGAATTTTAATGCTTCACTCACTAATTGGCTGAATAAAAATTGTTGCAATCCAATCGAAGGAAAACATATTGACCTTTTACTAACAAAGGTTGCTAATTCTTATAATGAGTACTTAGATTATGAATTAGAACATATAATCGGTAAATCAATCTTCAAGCTGGAAGATGATTGTATTAATTCAACCATTGTGATAGATACCTCCTATTTTAGGGGTTCTATTGTTGAGAGAGTTCGTACAACGTATGAATATTTAAAAGGAAGGGCAATTGGAGAGTATATTCCTTATCAAGTTTTAGTTACCACTTTAATGTTGATTGCGCTCTTGAACTCAAGTCAATTTGTTCAGAGGCAGGATAATATCGGTAACGGAATTAACCCTCAAATGAGATTTGCTGGGCTGCCAAATTTTGAGGCTTTCCCTGCTCAAGTGAATACTCTTCAACATAAAAGTGTTGATGAGCAACTAACATATGCACTGCAATACAGGCAAGTTGATGATAAGAGTTTAATCGAGTTCTTATCCAGAAAGGGGTCCTTGCTTTGCGAGGAACCGTATTTTTCTTCAATAATCCAAGCATCCCATGAATATGATATTAATCCATTACTGTTATTTGCTATTACAGGTCAGGAGCAAGCTTACGTTCCTAAAGGTGTTAAAAATGCTAAAATGATCGCAAATAACCCATTTAATGTCTATGGCAGTTGGCAAGTTTACAATACTGATATACTGGATTCGGCCCGAACTGCAGCAAATTTAGTAGCAACTCTTTGCAAAAATAGACCACCGTCGATAGACCCAATTGTTTGGATAAATACAAAATACGCTGAGGATAAGACGTGGCACGTTGGAGTTGCAAAACTATTGAAAGAGCTAAATAAAGAGGTAATAGTTGAGAGACCCGTTTTAGGTAGGGATACAATCAAAGCCGATTATTAGTTTACTCATAGGAAAACGCTAGAAATAGCGTCTTTTTATTTGTACGCAGGTTGTGTGGACCGGCTTTATACTGAGCAGGCTCTAAATAAGCTTGAGTATCTAAGGCCTTTTTGTATTATTACAGCCTGGATTAGAACAGTGAGTACCTCTGAAATTCCGAGTAGTGTGATTTAGCTTTTCTGTACGGATAAACTCCTGCATGGCATAAATTGAATCGTTACTGATGACATGTTCAATTGCACAAGCGTCTCTGTTTGCAATAACGGCGTCGACTCTTAGAATCTTTGTAAAAAACTCCTGGATAACTCGATGCTTTTTTGATGTGAACTCGGCATGCTCACGTCCGGAAGGAGTAAGAAATATTTCTTTATATTTTTCATTTGTGATCAATCCCTTTTCTGAAAGGGTTGACATGGCACTGTTGGCGCTTGCCTTCGTTACACTTAACCGTTCAGCAATATCGGATATTCTTGCTCCATTTCCGTCGCTGGACAGCTCATATATCGCTTCTAAATAGTTTTCCATGGTAAATGTCAACTTTTCCAATAAACATTCTCCTTTAACTTAACAATAATATGAATTTTGTTATATCAACTTCAAGTTGCGATACCTCATCAGCAGTTAGGGGAATCTAACTATATAGAATTGATACAATATCCTAGAAAATGATTATAAAATCAATATTTATGTAAAATTAGTTTTACAGTTCCTATTATGTTGCATCGGCTTGAGCAATATAAGAAAAAATGGATATTGTTAATTCACTGTAAGATTTGATGTAATCGGAAGAAAGCTCAATGCATATGAAAGTGGTGAATATCTGGTGTGTGTCTGTGTACATGTACTAGTGCTTTATGGGTGTGGCGGTGGCTGTGATCTCTTTTTACAGGCTCATCATGTTCGTGGTTATGATGCCAGTCTTTATGGTAGTGTGTCGGTGCTCATGAGTAACTGAAGTGTGCTCATGTAAATGTTTATGCTGTTCACAGGAAGCGAAATAGGTCCCGGCAATCATGATGAATATTCCCCATGGATAATTACAGTATAGCGTTAATGATTATTAATTTCAATTTTCAGTTCAACCGTGCATAGACAGTGTTATTTAGGGCCATTGAGGAGCGTTTACAAGAAGCCCAGAATTGCCGGCCAAGCCAGACTTGGCCGGCAGTTTGCTTGTTGCTGAGGTTAGGTCAGTGTCGGGATAAAGGCTGTTCTTAAGCCTGAGGCGGGTCGAATAGGTCATCGGTAACAGTTCCGATGACCTTAACGTCCCGTAGGCCTGTGAGAGCGCCGCTGGTCGTCATGAAAATATTGCTGGAGACAATGGTATTCATAACGGCCAGGACCTCAGCTTGATTCAGGTCTTCCCGGGGATTGGGAATTGTTATTGTAAACGTCTTTCCTCCCTCGGTGGCAAAACTTAACCTGACCACTTTGGTATTGGTTGTAGCCACAAACTCACCTCCTTTTCTTTGGATTTTCATAAACGTTTACTCCTCTATCAGCCTGAAATTTTTTCTTAACTGCACGTCCAGCAATGGCTGCTGTGACAGGCTGAATAAGGCCTGAGCCACATCGAAAAGGGCTTCTTCGGAGGCATCCGCCCGTACATAGCTCAGGCTTTTTTGCCTGGTCACCGGGCTTCCGGTGGGAGTAGATCCGTTTTGGTAAATTGCTATCAGTGCCGAATTCAAAGCTTCAGCGATGATTGACATTTGCTTGCTCCTTTCTAAGCTTTTGACAAACCGGCTGTTCCGGCATGTCCCTATATACTATGAACTTGTATCACTGGAGGTTACCCCTGAAATATAATGAATGTCCCAACCAGCTGACGTTGCCTGCTTCGGACATGATCTTAGCCGGGATTGTCACCGGATTCCCAATTTTGGAAGGCGATTTGCCAGGTTCATAGCCAAGCCGTCACCATTCGAAACCCGCCTGCGTATGCTGTAATTAAAGCAATTAAAAAGGCGGGAATCAAAATGGATGAATCCAGCACGGAACGTACGCCCCTGGCCATCGCGGCTGAGATTAATAGGATCAAACAAGAGACTTGTAAAATTATGCTTACCAATGCCCTGGAGATCGGCAAGCGCCTGAAGGAGGCCAAGGATTTGCTCCCCCATGGAGAATGGGGAAAATGGCTGGTGGAATCGGTGAGCTATTCTCAGCGCAAAGCCAACAAGCTGATGCAGCTTTATAAAGAATATGGAGATAAACTATTCCCCGACGGCGCGGGGGAAGGCAGGTCAAATTCGCCGACGTGGGCGAATTTGACCTACAACCAGGCTCTTCTCCTGCTGGGAATTCCGGAAGATGAGCGGGAGGAATTTATCCTGGAGCAGGATGTTAATAATATAACCATCCGTGAGCTGAATCGGGCTCTTAAAGAACAGAA
>NZ_FQXJ01000023.1 GCF_900129935.1 Desulfosporosinus lacus DSM 15449
GTCTCCAAGCTGAACTTCTGATCCAAATCCGTTTCGCCAGGTTTAATTCCGGTCAGTTCTTCCACCGCATCGAGAACCTCTTGCGCACCCCGAATATGACAGGCGGTGCCCGTACAAATTTGAATTTCATGACGTCCTTTGGGAGTCAAACTGAAGGTTTTATAATAGGAAGCGATTCGCAGAACCCGACTAAAGGGTACCCCCAATGTTACACTGATCTTCGCTAATACTTCTCTGGGAAGCCAATGTTCCTCTTCCTGAATCTCCATCATGGCTCGAATCAGAGAACCGGCTTGGCCCTGATATTGATCTAAAATCTTATCAATTGCATCGTTATCCATAACTTCTTTGTCCTGACCTCCTTCCCCTAATCCACGGTCTGCTCTTTCACCTTAGGCCAGGGCAAAGCACTTCCGGCCTTCCTCATACCTAACTAATCCTTGCCTTGACGAACTATTCAGGTGTCTTGATACTTCAGATGGGGTCAGGTCTAAAACCTTAGCGATCTCTCCGGTTGTCTGGGGTCCTTCTCGCAAGAGGGAAATAATTTGGCTGATTGCCAATTTCTCTCCTACTGTTTCATCAAATAACCTGTTGAACTCTTCACTGATGAAAAATCTATGATACTCTTCATCCGATTTAAATCTTACTCTTAGTCGCTCCATTTCCACCAGCTTAATATAGGGGACTAGGTTTGTAACTGCTTCGAGTTTGGACTTTAAGGTTTTTTCGTCGATCCCTTCGCTTTTGCCAAGAGGTCCTAAATTCTCGATCTTCGTGCTAAATTCATTCATAATATTGGCGAATCGGATTCCTTCACCTGCAGATACCCATTCAAGCCTTAATCTTTCGGGGTTCACCCCTATGTGCTCCAATATCTTTTTACCATGCAACACCATTCTTATGGCATCGTAATTTCCTTCAGTATTGTAATGGCAGTCGTTAAGATGACAACCGCCGATAAACACCCCGTCTTGTCCATTTGAAAAAGCTCGAAGTATATGTTCCAGCTCAACTCTGCCGGAGCACATCACCCTTATAAGCCTTATATAAGTGGGGTATTGAAAACGAGATACTCCCGCAAGATCCGCCCCTCCGTAGGTGCACCAATTGCAAATCATGCCTAAGATCCTTGGTTTAAACGCAAGTTCTGCACTCATTCTATCTCACCTCTTTAGTTAGTAATTCAGGCTTTGTTCATCCAATCGTGAGACTCCCACTTCTACAAGTGGCATTGATACTTCGCACTCTGCTTCGGTGACAAAAGCCTTCAGTGGAGGGTTCCGCCGAGCCGCCCTTTCCTGACAGGAATACTTCGCGGCCAAGGAGGTAGGCCCCATCTTAGGAGCGGAAGTATTCGTCAGAGGATGTGCGCCTTCGGCGTAAATCTCTATGTTCAACTTTAGTTGAACGAGTTCACTAGCGGACTTTCAACAAGTCTGGGAATCGCCGCGTCAATCTGACTCATGAGCTCATCATTGGTATAGTGCTTCAGTGAAATAGCCCTTGTTGGACACTTTGCGTTACAGAGACCATCTCCCTTACAGAGAACAGGATTAACCACAGCCTTTCTGCCTTGGGGGGTATCATGAAACTCTATGGCACCATAGGTGCAGGCTGCAATACATGCTCCACACGAAATACAGTGACTCTCATTCACCTCGCAAACAGAGCCGGAGGCTACCACAGTATCATGGGAGAGAAGAGTCAAGACCCTGCCTGCAGCACCATAAGCCTGGCTGATGGTTTCCGATATATGCTTGGGATAGTGAGCTATCCCACACAGGTAAATGCCGTCTGTGCTAAAGTCAACCGGTCTTAGTTTGACGTGGGCTTCCTGGAAGAAGCCATCTAAACTCGTATTCACCTTGAATAACTTGGTTGCTTCCTGACTTCCCGCTGACGGAATAACGGCAGCAGCTAAAGCCAGGGCATCAGCATCCATTTCCAGTTTCTTCCCTAAAACGAGATCCGTCACCCTAACCCTTAAGACACTCCGGCCATCCTCATTGACTGTTGCTTCCACCTGAGGTTTATCCTGCGGCTCATAGCGGATGAACCTTACATCCTTACTGGCCGCTTCCCGGTAATAATCCTCTTTGAAGCCATACGTTCTGATATCCCTGAACAGAATGTAGATATCCATCTGGGGGTTTAGCTCTTTTAGTTTCAGGGCGTTTTTGATAGACTCGCTGCAACATATCCTACTACAGTAGTTTCGGTCTTCATTTCTGCAGCCTACACATTGAATCATCACCAAACTCTGGGAGTTCAGCAGCCTTTCATCCCCTTGGGCGATTTTACCCTCCAACTCCAGGTGGGTCATTACTCTTTCATCTTCACCATAAAGGTATTCAGCGGGTTGGTATATTTCAGCACCTGTAGCGAGAATGGTTGCTCCATGGCTTATCTCGGCGAGCCTTCCTTTCGATTTCACCTTTGTTACGAAGTTCCCCACAAAACCGCCCGTCTCTGCGATGGCAGCCTCGGTATAGACATGGATTAAGGGGTGCTGGTAAACCTTACGGATGACATCACTCAAATACTGTTGAACATTCAGCCCTTCCAAAGTGTAATGGATTCTGCGTGCCATTCCACCTAAATCTGTATCCTTTTCCACCAAGTAAACCTCATGGCCCTGGTTGGCCACACTCAGAGCACTGGTCAGTCCTGCTAAGCCGCCGCCGAGCACTAAGACAGCCTTGTTGACGGGCAGATCAAATTCCTGCAAGGGCTCCAAACGACAAGCTCGGGCTACCGACATCCTGACAATATCTTGTGCCTTCTGAGTGGCCTTCTCCTTTTCTTTCGAGTGGACCCAGGAGCAATGTTCCCTAATATTAGCCATGTCGTAATAATACTGATTAATTCCCGCTTCCCGAAGAGTGTCCCGAAAGAGCGGCTCATGTGTCCTGGGGGTACAGGCGGCAACAACTACACGATTGAGCCCTTTTTCCCGAATCGATTTTGACAGTTTTGCCGCAGCCTCAGTTGAACATATAAAGAGGCTGTCTTCAGCGTGGACAACATTCGGTAACGTCAGCGCATATTCAACGGTGGAAGGAACATCGACGATTCTTCCGATATTCGCTCCACAATGACAAACGTAGACACCCACTCTAGGCTCCTCTTTTGAAGTATCTCTTTCCGGCGGATAGACCCTGGCTTTGGCTAGACCCCCTCGCCGATAGTCAAGGAGTTCACCACATTGGGAACCAGCCCCACTGGCAGTCACTACCGACTCGGGGATATCTACGGGACCTTGGAAGGCTCCACTTATAAAAATTCCCGGGCGAGAGGTCTCCATAGGATTAACAGGATTGGTTTTACAGAATCCGTGAGAATTGAGCTCGATGCCGAACTTATTTGCCAAGCCCATCACATCAGCCGGAGGATTCAATCCCACGGATAATACCACCATATCGAATTCTTCCTCTTTGACTCCCTCCTCAAGAGTAGAATACCTAATCGTAACATTCTTGCTTTCCGGAATCTCTTTTCCTATGGATACGTAGCTTCTGACAAATCGAATCCCGGGAAGTTTCTCTGTTCTTTGGTAGAATCGTTCAAAATCCTTGCCATAGGAACGTATATCGTTATGGAATATGGTACACTCGGCCTCATCGTCATGGTCCTTTGTCAAAATCACCTGTTTCTGCGTATACGTGCAACATACGCCTGAACAATAGCTGTTACCGCCCGGGATGACCGTTCTGGAACCAACGCAGTGAATCCAAGCAATTTTATGGGGATGCTTCTTGTCGGAAGCGCGCAGGATCTCCCCTTCGTATGGCCCAGTGGCACATAACAGCCGTTCATAATCAAGACTAGTTACCACATTCTCAAACTTTCCATAGCCATAGTCATTCTTGAGCTTAGGATCAAAGGGCTCAAAGCCCGGAGACAGAACGATCGCCCCTACTTTTACTTCGACCTTCTCCGCCGTTTGATTAAAATCTATGGCGTGAGACTTACAGACTGATTGGCAAATTGTACATTTCTTTTCTTTAAGGAAAAGGCAACTTTCATCGATATAAGACACAAGGGGAGTTGCTTGAGCGAAATATATATGGATAGCTTTGTTCTTTGAAATCTCTTGATTAAATCGATCAGGGGACTTGACAGGGCAGTATTCTACACAAATAGTACAACCCGTGCATTTACTCTCTATAACATATCTGGGCTTCTTAATCAGGGTTACCTTGAAATCTCCCGCTTCCCCCTCTACACTGTCAACTTCAGTATAGGTCATGATCTCTATATTGGGATGCCTGTTACACTCAGAAAACTTAGGAGATTCAATGCACATGGAGCAGTCATTCGTGGGAAAGGTCTTGTCAAGCTGGGACATCTTTCCACCAATGGTCGGTGATTTCTCAACTAGGTAGACCTTAAAACCTGCCGTGGCAAGATCAAGAGCAGCTTGAATACCGCTGATCCCTCCACCGACCACCATTACATCTCCAAAATTACTGCCTGCTAGATTTTTAACAAGCTGTCCTTTAGATCCTTCCAGTTCTTCTTCCACATTCTCTCACCTCATCCGTTTTCAGTAATTGGGACATTCCGCCAACTCTAAAGCCTTGCTCCAAAAAAAGGTGCGTCCTCTTCCTTGCCCCTGTCCGTGTTCGGCCGGATAAGCTAGCCAAGCTTAATTTGATAAGCAGCTAAGTCGCTCAGGGTGGGAATACACCACCAGGCGGCTTCCACGCGCATGCCCAACCAGAGCAATACCTAGATCGCTGGCCAGCAAAATGGCGCTCTTTGTCGGCGCGTGTCGCGAAACAACAATTGGGGCCTGCATCTTTGCCGCCTTGAGCAGCATTTCCGAAGAAATGCGACCAGTGCTCAGCATTAACCGATCTCTGGGTGATATGCCCCTCAACAGACATTCGCCCTGAATCTTGTTCAAGGTGTTATGCCGTCCGATATCCTCAGCCACTACCAGCAAGTTCTTGGTATCAGACAGAGCTGAGGTGTGCACGCCGCCACTAAGCGGATACAGCTCCATCTGCTCTTCCAGCTGCTTCATCAGTGACAGCACCTCCATTGGTGTGGCTATAAGATCCGAATCAACCTTCTGCCCCTGAGTTTTGAAAACTGAACTGCCGCTGCATCCAAGTTTCCGCAACGTTGGCAATTCATAATCGGGGTTACTAAGCCACACATCGGCCAGCGATTCCTCAAGACTCACCCGCATACTCGCCACATCGCCGAGGCCTGAGATAATTCCCTCTGCGTAAAGGTATCCGATGACGAGATAATTCAGCTTGACTGCAGTGCACAGGATAGTGACCAAGGCCTTCTCATTTACATAGATTGTCAGCTCCATCTCTCTAGGCACGTAAACTTTGGTCCTGACCCATCCCTCGTCCGAAAAGCGATCACATACTATGTCCGCTGCCACACCTTGGATGTCTAATATGCCAATCTCTTCTTGCATGTTTCGCTCCTTCGTCTCCTCTTGGGGGCATTCCTACGCAGGAAGTGTGTCCCCCTTCCTTTATAGTACTTCTTGGAGAATCTCCGTGATGTCCTTTACCTGTATAACGTCATCATAATTCAGGACTAACCTGCAATCCTCGAAATTGGTGATGCAATAGGGACAGGAAGTAACCAGCACCTCAGCCCCAACTCCAACAGCCTGATCTAATCTAAGGTTGGCGAATCTGTCAGACTTTTGAGTTTCCATCCAAATCCGGCCCCCTCCCATACCGCAGCACATACTATCTTCCCGAGACTCATCCATTTCCTCCAATACCAAACCAGGTATCTTCTTTAACACTTCTCGCGGTTCATCATATATCCCATTATGTCGGCCCAGGTAACATGGGTCATGATATGTCACTTTTTTCTCATACTCCTTGTTAATCTGAAGCAGGCCCTCATTAATAAGCTCGAATAAATATTGGGAGATATGAACAATCTCAAAGTTCACATTGAACTCTGGATACTCATTCTTGAAGGTGTGGTAGCAATGAGGGGATGAAACAAGGATTTTCTTCACCCCATTATCGATCCAAGTTTTGATGTTTTCTCGCGCTAAGCGTTTGAACGCTTCCTCATTGCCCGTCTTACGAATGCTTTCTCCACAGCAATTCTCCTGGGTACCCAGTATTCCAAAATCTACCCCCGCCTTATTGAGGATATTCACTGTGGCTCGAGCTACCTTCTTTAATCTGGAGTCATAGCTGAGGTAGCAGCCGGGGAAATATAAGATTTCCATCCCTTCAGTGAATGGTTTGACTGAAAGACCCTCTGCCCAGTCTGCCCTCTTGGCTCGCGCTTCACCGAAGGGGTTTCCTTCTGAAAAAAGCCCTGCGCTGGCAGCACGGACAGGCTTGACAGCCTCAGGAAAAACGCCATATCCTGTGGCGAACCTGCGCAGAGCTATCATGTCGACTATCTGCATTACGTCCCTGGGACATCTCTGCTGACACTTTCCGCAGGTTGTACAACGCCAGATCTCTTCATTTTCTATCTCAGTCAAACCGAAGGTTGCCTCTCGGATCAGCTTGCGCATACTGAAGGTTCTAACCCTGTTCCAGGGACAAACAGTATCGCATTTTCCGCATTGATAGCAGTATTTGACGGCATCTGCACCGCTCTCTTTAATTTCATCGATTGCCTCTTTGAAAGGAGCTACTGTCTCCACTATTTCTAATCCCCTCCTTTCTCCTTAATGTTTTAACTCTTCTGGGACATTCGAGCGATGGTATCCACCAGCTTTTCTAAGCCATGTTTGTCCACTAATAATTGCAATCCAAGCTCCATCTCGCCCAGCTTCACTTCTTCTTCGACTTCCTCTTCCCTTTCTTCGAGAGTCAGAACCTTATTTAAGCACCATTCAACACAGAGCGGCTGTTCTTCACCTTCACACATATCGCATCTTAACGGGAGGCCGGAATCGGGCTCTATGAATCTGCCTCTGGCTGAGCAGGAAGCCTTGCAGAAGGAGCACTCATCGTATTCCTTTCCGTCAATCACATACTTTTCCCTGCCCATGCATTGGGCTGGCGTATTCTCACCCGCGAATACCGGAAGAAATATATTTTCCAGTCGGTGAGTAATCACATGAATACGAGCCCTTGCCGGATTATTGCTGCTGAATCTCGGTGTAGCGTGACCGGCGGAGCAAACTACCTCACAGGTCCGACATCCATTGCACAAATCGGCATTAATCTTGATCGTTCTGATTTTCTTCTTAATCTTGGCCATCTTTTATCATCCCTCTTTTCTCGAGACGTGATCATCGGGAATATAAAAGTCCGACTGACCGTCCTGCAGATAAATTGAGCTTTCTTCTCTCGAGACGTTATCATTGGGAACATAAATCAGATCCGGGTCGTCTTTTAATATCCCTCTCTTCTCAAGATCGTCTGCAACATAACCAAGATCTAGTTCCTCTAATCTTTTTCTTGTCGGAATCGCGTCCATATTCCATCCCTTGAAGTTATAATAATAGGATAAGAGTTCGTATTCATACTCTGGAAATCTATGCTTCCAATGGTCTTTCGGCGGCACCTCATCTTTTCTTCTCAGGCCTCTCCGATTTTGTAGTGCACGGTGTAAATTCCGGCTCCGATTGACTGCTTTCCTCAGTCCGTCTTCATCTAGATTCAGCCCGGTGGCTGCATTAATAAATTTCGTGTAATTGTGGATATGATAGGCCGGCTTCAGACAAAACGATCCCATGCCGCAACAAATCCCAAGGGCGTCATCAATGTTGTGCAACATCTCCATCCAATCCACAAGTTCAGCGGATATTTCTTTCGTTGGATAAAATGGATTGGCGAATTCTCCCCGCGGTTCCCAGTCCAGGAACCATTTCTTAAACCGATCATCCGGAAGATGGGGCCAATCCTTTACAAACTCTTCTCTATCCGCCATTTCTCTAAAAGGCTCTTGGGGCCAGTTCCCTTCCATTTGGGTAATGCTTACCTTCTCGTTGGTAGCATACATAAGGTAATAAAGGGGATCCATCATTCCCAGTTTGACGCACATCTGCTCATGTTTCTTAATATTATTATGATCATACTTCCCTTCTGGCAAGCCAAGCCTTCGGCACGCCCCATAACAGCCGTCAGCCAGTAGATCTCCGACTCTTCCTTCCCGTCGGGCCATTTTGTCAAGCAACCAGAAAAATGTCCCCGCTATATCGGTTGGGCATCCTTCCCAATCCTCATCGGTAAAAATGCCGTCTTTACGAAGCTCTACACCCATGGCCAAAACTTGTGGGGTTGAAAATGAATCAAATCCATACTGAAAAGCAGGCTCAAGGATTTCCCAATTAAAACCCTGTTCGTCTATTTCTGCTGCAAACATATAGGAAAGTTTCGAGAAGCATTTCGCCATGTATCTTGGCGTATCCTCGTGGGTAATTAAGGCTCCGCATTGCTGGGGACAGTTAAAGCAACTTATGAATCGCCTTAACGCTTTTGTTTGAACCTCCGTCCATTGCTTTTCAATTTCGTCGTTCCAAAAGGTTTTTCTCCGTCTGCGCGAATTTCCCCAAGCGAAACCTTGAGTATGCCATTTCTCATCAACAATTTTCATAGCCTGTGGCGACCCAACCCCGGTATGGATCGTCATGATATTTTTGTTCGGAAGAGGATTATGATTGCGGTGATCTATCCAATCCGCCAATATCTTCAACTGCTTCATGAATTCAGGCCCATTGGCAAGGTAAATATCCTTTGTTCCACGAACGGCAATCGCCTTAACGTTTTTGTCCCCCATAACGGCACCGGCGCCGCCCCGGCTGGCACTCGACTTGGATTGCTCAATGGAAGCCCCGAAACAACGATTTTCGCCAGCCAAGCCGATAGCGGACACCTGGGCATCCGGCTCATTCAACTCTTCTCTTATAAGGTCTTGAACTTCAAGGGCGCCTTTCCCCTTCAAATGAGCAGCATCACGTAACTCTACTTTGTCATTGTTTATATAGATATACACCAGCTTTGGGGACTTGTTGCGCATGATCACTTTGTCATAACCGGCATACTTCAATTCCGACGCCCAAAATCCCCCTGCCATTGGATAACACAGTAACCCCGTCTGAGGAGAAATAGTGGAAACCAGCATACGATTCGCACTGAAAGTAGGTGTACCGCATAAAAGGCCTGCGCTGAAGATCAGTAGATTTTCAGGATCAAATGCTTGAGTCTCAGGAGGAACCCTATCGTAATGGATCTTGACGTCCGTACCCAGGCCCCCCAGATGAAGCTCCATTAATTTCGGGTCAGTTTCTACTTTCTCAATGTTTCCTGTGGCTAGATCAATTTCTAAGTTATATCCTGCCTCTGCGTATCTCATGTTCCAACCCCTTTGGTAAATTTTTTCTATACAATAAAACAACTGATATCCTAGAAATTTGTACGCATCCTCCTTTTTGTTTTAATTTGATTTAGTTTAATTTAAGTAGTTTGAGTTTGTTTTAGTTTTGTTTGGTTATATACTAGCAAGTGCTATGCCATTCAATTAACTTTCACATCATTTGACTGTCGATCAGTTGAAACTAACTGTCTAATTGTCGAAAACAAATAGCCAACGGTTTTAGATCAATTAATTTGTTTGAAAATTTAAATAATTTAAATAATAATACCACTGCAAAATTGCAGTGGTATTTGTCGTTATCTACAAAAAGACTCCTTAATCAGAGCTTGTGCCAAGTCATAACTGCATCTAAATAATGCATATATGACTCAATTGTTCCTAAGCATTTACTCTTACTATCTGATAAAGTCAGTAAATGCTCTAATATCCCATATTCATCTATAGTCTTCACCTCTTTCTCCAAGCTTTTGGCCTGAGTGGTTAATTGGAGGATTTTGATGCTTTTCAATTTCAGCCTGCTGCCATTCAATCTGGTCATGCTCTCCACATAATGCTCGGCGATAAATTCATCCCGCTCCTCTTCCGTGATCCCAAGAAGGATGAGCAGCTGGGTGTAAGTCAAATTCGTCGGCGCTGACGAATTTGGCTGGCCGTCACTGTCGGGGGAGGCAAGCTCTTGCCCCATTCCCCGTATTTATAAGCAGATCCTTGACTTCCTTCTGTTACTTTATTACAGAATATGGGGCCGAGCTTATGAGTGTGACTGTACCCACCGGACAAGCAGGCTTATAAAATAAACGGAAGGCCATGATCACGAAAGAGGTTAAATAAAATAACGCCCCCAGTCAAGGGCGTTATTTTGGTGTTAGTTCAGAATGCCAATGACTGACTTCCGTTCATCCCAGGACCTCGCTGTACACAGTGTCCGGTGAATTTAGCGATGCTTGATAGACAGCCGCTACAACTATGTTATTCTCTTGCAATAGAGCCTTTGCCACAAGATGATCCGCTACCCGAAGGGCAATGCCGCATCCGGCTTTGATGCCGGAGGGCAATGGCATCACCCCTACGGAATAGCCAGCCTGCAAGAGGGTTTTTTCGGCAAAAATAGCCCCATGAGTGTTAGCGAAAGTAAGAATATAAGACACAAAAAGCCTCCTAAATATTGATAAGTCGCTTCGCCCCAGCCATAGCTGTAACGATGCCGTACATGTTGGCGATCTCACCGACCCCTAGCTTCTCCGTAATTTCATAATAATTGGTGCAGGTGCCACAGGTCAAAATAACCGTTCCCGCTGCTTCCAGAGCACGCAGGTCTTCCAAGCAGTTAGACTCACTGCCGGTAAGGTATGACCCCGAATTGAAAAACAAAACATGCGTGGGCGGCGGCGTAAGCTCCTTTAGTGCAAAGATGAAACCTTTGATCAGTATTTGGCCCAGCTCCTGGCTGCCCTCGCCCATGGTATTCCTGCCGATGGCGACGACGAGCCCCGAATCCCCGTCTGTCGCGCAGCTTTCCACAGCGCAGCCTTCTCCTGCAACGATGGTAACTTCGATATTACCGTTTTCTCTCTGCTCATATTCGCTTTGATAACCCAGACCCGTTGCCATCTTTTGAAGATTTTGGCGGGCAATGTCGTTATCTACTAAAACAGTTACCACGCCGCCAGCTTCCCCCAAGCCCTCCAGCGCTTTTTTTGCTCGTATGACCGGTATAGGGCAGACCTGTCCAAGACAATCAATGTTATTCATGAATACTCCTCCTTATCGTACTAAAATCGGTGAATTTTGTGGCAGGAGCACTTCTCCTACGATTCTAGCCTGTGGTTCCACTTCCTGAATGGCACTTAACAGCTCTTGCGCACAGGATTTCGGGGCACTGAGAAACAGTCCTCCTGAGGTTTGCGGATCGAACATCAATTCCTGCAAGGCAAACGGTGTATCGCCAAGCTCCACAAAGCCCTGCATATGATTGCGGTTGCGCTGTGCAGCCGCAGTTATCAGATAATCCCCGGCATACGTATAAGCCTGGGGGATATACGGCAACTCCGAACTATATAATACTAACGATGTGGCTTCCCCTGCCATTTCCCTGGCATGGGCTAACAGTCCGAATCCAGTGATATCGGTGCAAGCACTGATCGGAAAACTGTGCATTTTCTCCGCCGCATATTTGTTGAGCCGCTGCATGGAGGAAATCGCTGCCTGAACTGCTTGTTCATCTGCCATTTCTCCACGCAGCGCAGCCATGACAATGCCAATGCCAAGCGGTTTTGTGAGGATCAGTTGATCCCCCGGAGCTGGTGTATTATTACGCCAGATTCGTTTCGGGTCGAGACGTCCGGTGACCGCCAGCCCATATTTCGGCTCTTTGTCATAGATAGAATGGCCGCCGCAAAGTACCGCTCCCGCCTCTTGGATCTTTTCCGCGCCGCCTAATAATATTTCACCCAAGGCGTCTAGTTCCATTCTCTCAGGATAACAAACGAGATTCAGGGCAAAAAGCGGTGTACCACCCATGGAATATACATCGCTCAAGGCATTAGCAGCTGCGATTCGACCAAACGAACGGGCATCATCCACCATCGGTGAAAAAAAATCCACCGTAGAAACAATGGCTGTGTCCTGATCAATTTGATAAACGGCGGCATCATCCGACGCATCAAAGCCAACCAATAGCTTAGGGTCACAAAAAGCAGGCATACCAGCTAACACCTTGGATAACTCGCCTGGGCCAATCTTGGCCCCGCAACCTCCCGACGTACAGTTTGACAATAAACTCATCATGAGAATCACTTCCTTAACACAGATATTTGCATTATACTATTATAAAATAACCACTGCGTACAGATTGGAGAAAAAATGATTTATCTGGACAACGCCGCTACGACCCTGATAAAACCTGATAGCGTCAAGAAAGCCGTTTTACGAGCCATGGATACGTTTGGCAACGCTTCACGCGGAGCGCATACACCAGCACTTGACGCCCTCCGTATGTTGATGGAAGCACGGATAGCCTTGGCTTCACTCTTTGGGCTTATCGACGATCCTATGCGTGTTGTATTCACTCCAAATGCCACTGTCGCCTTAAACATCGCCATTGCCGGAATCAAGGGACATATCGTCACAACCGCCGCAGAGCACAATTCGGTACTGCGACCCATATACAGGCAGGATAATTATACCATTATTCCTTGTGACATCTTAGGATGCATTTCGACAGAAGCAATTTCTTCTGCCATCCGGCCAGATACTGAGGCCGTGGTACTTACACATGCTTCCAATGTCACAGGCAACGTATTCGATATACAGTCTATTGGTGAATTATGTGCAGCACGTAACGTGCACTTCATTGTAGACGCCTCACAAAGCGCTGGACTTTTGCCTATCGATATGAAAAACATATCCGCGCTTTGCTTTACAGGTCATAAATCCCTCTTCGGGCCGCAAGGCACCGGCGGGCTCTGTTTAGGACCCAATTACATGCCCGAATCCCTGTATGTTGGAGGAAGCGGCCATCATTCCTTCGACTACAAACATCCTCGGGAATTGCCCGATGCTTTGGAAGCCGGTACGCAAAATGCACACGGGATCGCAGGACTATTGGCTGGCGTACAATATATACAATCCACAGGACTATCGACAATCCATAACCAGGCGGATACACTGGCGCGCCTGTTTGCACATTCCCTGGCAGATACTCCCGGCGTCACGCTCTATGGCGATTTGGCTGCGCCTCTCCGTACACCCATCGTCTCTCTCAATATCGAGGGGTATGATTCCGCTCAAGTCGCCGGTCTACTTTTTGAGAAGTACGGCATTGCCGTGCGCGCGGGGGCCCATTGTGCACCATTGATGCACGATGGGCTCAACCTATCCGGCTCCGTCCGGTTTTCTTTCTCCCATTTCAACACGCGAGAAGAGACGGAATTCGCTGTCGATGCCGTTCGTACTTTGGCTAGTCGATAACGGAATAAGTATTCGAATTCTCATGAGCAAACTTACCTATATTGATTTCGCGAACTAATTAGATAATATCCAGAAAATAATTAGTATCTTACCATTTTTTACATCTTGTTTCAATTAGTTTTGAGCACATCGGTAGAACATATCCATTCTCCCTTTCAAATTTTTCGGCAAGTACAAAACCAAGAAGTTTTCTAGTACAGTCAGGCATTTGTCCAGCGTTTGGCGCCATTAAATTTTTCTAATTTTTTTCCGAATAAATTCAATGGCCTTATCTAAGCGTTCTATACATTTCCTTTTCCCTAATAAAGCCATAACCTCAAACAGGCCAGGGCTGACGGTACGACCAGTTAAGGCCAATCTCGTAGGATGAATAATAATGCCGCCTTTAATCTTGAGTTCATCCATTAACTGGCGATAGACGCTTTCAACATTTTCCACGTCAAAATGATCTAGAGCCGTTAGACACTCTCTACCTTTAGAGAGCAAAGTACATACGCCTTCTTGATTTATAAAGTATTTCTCCATACCCTTTTCGTCATAGCTCATAATTTCTTGAAAAAAATAACGACTTGCTTCGGCCAGTTCTCTCAGGGTTCTTACTCTTTCTTTAACCACACTAATGACATCACATATGTACTTTCTCTTTTCTTCTACTTCTAAATGGCTGACCAAACCCGCCTGAATGAAAAATGGTATAGCTTGTAGTTCAATGAGGTCCCCCCTTCAAGACAAGACTGCATGATCTCTTTGCGCGGACACAATATACTATATAATTATAGAATTATATATTTTTATTATTATTTAATTATACATCTGCGCCACTCTATATTTCAAGGCACTTTATAATTAGACAGGACCGAAAATAATCTCATATCCTACAAAAAAAAGCCAGAACGCAAAAAAGCGATCTGGCAAGGTATATCATACTTTCACTCTATTCTAAACAACTACGGGTTGGATTTTATCTTTAAGCGCTTCATCATTAAGCAATTTATCTGCAACCCAGGCCGCAACTTCCCCTGTAATTTTTACACAGTGCGCTTTTCTTTCAGGAGAGTTAAAGACTAAATCTTTAGTAATCACTCTGCAACAAGTACTCTTATATAGCTTCTTAATATGGTCATGAAGTTCAGCCGCGACAGGAAACATTCTACTGTCCATTGCATTGCCTGGATCCCTGCCGTAAACCATCCCTAAGGCCATTACACCACCACTGATTGCGCCACAAACACACCCAGACCTACCGATTCCGACTGGAAAACCGGCGGCCAGGCGGACAATTGAACGATCAAAGGGCCAACTAAGAAATTCGTTAAGGGTATGAATCACGGCTTCGGAACAATAAAACTCACCTTTTTGGAAACACCCTCCCGCCTTGCTTCTTACATCAGATATAATTTTTTCTCTTTCCATTTTCAAGGATCCTCCTAAGTTTGTTTTTTATCTTACAGGAACACACTGAGAATTACACCTGCCATCTTAAGCAAGTGCTATTCTCAGTTGTTATGCTAATAATGCCGCACCTAAAGCCGCAGTTAATTCGGGTTCAGACGGAATCACAACGTTCCCCTTTAACTCCCGTTCAAGAAATTGGACTAAGAGACTGTAATATGCGCCGCCCCCAGTGAATATCAAACATTCAGGATGTCCGACAGACTCCACAAAATTGGCAAGACGCTTTGCGGTACTTTTGAAGAGGCCTGCAATCACTTCTGGTTTTGGAATGCCCTTAGCCAGCATAGTAATGACTTCAGATTCTGCGAAAACTGTACACATAGAATTGATGGGCATTGGCTTTGCCTCTGTAGCTAACTCCATCTCCATGGAGGTTAGATCTAATCCCTTGAGGATAACATCTAAAAAACGTCCTGTTCCGGCAGCGCACTTGTCATTCATGATAAACTGAACAACTTTTCCTTCCGCGCTTTTCTTAATCACTTTAGCGTCTTGTCCCCCTAAATCTAAAATGTAGGCATACTCCGGAAAATACGCATGACATCCCCTTGCTTGGCAGGTAATTTCCGTAATTACCCGCCCCTCCGGAAAATTTACCCGTCCGTACCCTGTGACCACAAGATTTTTAGGTTTTTCTCCATGTTCTTCGACATAGGACTTTAATAGAGTAATACCCGCTTGGACAGAATCGAACCGGGAAGGTATGACATGGCTGTATACTCGTTCTCCGTTTTCAAGTACCACTAACTTCGTATTAACCGAGCCAAGATCTAACCCAGCCTGTTTCATGCACGAATCATCTCGATTAAAGCCTCTATCCGGGTCAAGAGTTGCCCTTGGTCTTCTTCAGAAAAATCACTTTCCAGCCGCAGGAAGGGAATCTTTTTCTTTTCCATTTCCTTAGCAACAAAATAACTTTCCACGCCATAGGGCTGACAGAACTGGAGGTTAAAATCGATCACGGCGTCCGCTTTTAAGGTTTCAGCCATGAGATTTATATCTTCCATGCGTCCTTGATTCGGGGTAAAACAAGCACAATTCACTTTTAGTGGACGCTTAGCAATATTGGCAAACATATCCGTTAGGTTGTCCGCAGGCTCAGTGATATCCTTATAATAGCGTTCTCCTGTACAGGTTTCTTCACCGACCACCACAGCTCCGGCTTGTTCGATTAAGGCATGAAGTTTCCAAGCAGGAAGCGGTTGCGGAGTTCCAGTCACCAGAATCCTTGGCGCATCGGAGGGTGCAACTCCGACCCCTTCTTTGACCCGTTCATCGAGTTCGTCACAAAGAGCATTGACTTGTGCAGCAAAGCGAACTGGATCATCAAAGAAGGAGAGTTGATTGATTAAGAGGACATCTAAGCCGTGAATAGGCGCTGGGTTATGTTTTCTTAAGTTAGCTAACCTTTGAAGTGCATGGCGTTTATTGTTGATCTTCTGAATTCCTTGAGCCAGATTTTCAGAGGTTATGCTTACCTTGGTCTCGCGTTCAATGAAAGATGCAAAATCACGCACTTCTTCTTCCCATAGGCGGGCATCTTTGGAGTCTTTCTTTTGTGGGAGGTCCATTACATAGGTAGGAATGTGTTCATTAAGGATCTCCCAAGCCTTTTTCTTACCGTCACAGGTCGTCTCCCCGATGACCCAATCAGAAACTTGAAAGTACGGACAGATTCGATCTAATTTAAAGCCCATGGTTGACTTAATCAATGGACAGAGGTTGCGAGGCAAAACTTTTTCCCCTGAAGAAACAGTATACTGGGCCCCAGCACATAGTCCAATGCTGGCACTCCCCGTCGCAACAACAATTTCCTCCGGAACATAGACGCAAAAGGTTGAGAACACCTTAGCGCCAGCTTCTTTCATAGCATATAGTTCATGCACTCGAATCCCATGCACGTCTCCGACTATCATATCAAAATACCCCATCGCTTTAGGGCGATTGGGGCGATCCAGAAATAAGCTCGTAAAAATCGCTGGCACAGGGGCCAAAAAATCATCGTGTTTCTCTAAATCCATACCCAAGGCTGTCCATAATTCTCTATTATCCATTCTTTTATCCTCCCTATTCTTTTAAGTTGTCCCCATTCATGATCTGGTTCGAAGTTAAAGATTCAATGGTTCAATACACATCGAATTCTCCCCTCCATATATAACATTTTATTTATTCTATATTATCACTAAATCAATATGTGTTAAAGGTCTAAAATTAGATATTGTCTGCTGATCGACTAACTTCCTCATGGGCGGCAGAATCTTTTGCTTCCGCTGACTCAAGGACTCTGCTCCAAAATTGCTCCTTGAAGCCCTAGCTCAGTCCATCAGCTTTCATATGAGTAACTGGCAAATAGAGCAACTTAATCTATGCTTTTGCCTTAAAAGAGTAATGGTGATGTAACTAAACTTGTTTTCCGGTTTATTTCATCCCCACTCTATTTGTTAATCCCCTTATTTAATAGAGGACTGTTCACCACTTCAAAGGTGTACAGTCCTCTTTCTTGGGATAACCCACCACCAGCTTGAAAAAATCTCAAGTTTCGTTACGGCCCCATTACTCCATAGTTTAAATTTATATTTCGTTTCTGACGAGGAGTAAAACTACTCAATTGTTACAACTTGCCCTCTTTTTAATCCTTTAAAGCCCTTAATACCATTTCCGGGGTAATGGGCAGGTTGTAAAATCTTACGCCGATGGCATCATAAATCGCGTTGGTAAGAGCCGGGAAAGTAGGCTGAACAGCTCCTTCACCTGTTTCCTTCACCCCAAACGGAGCTGAATGATCATAACTTTCTACTATGTTAGTATCCATTTCTGGCATTTCCATAGTAGTTGGCGTCTTGTAATCGTGGAAGTTTGGGTTTAAATGTTTACCATTGACATCTAACTTCTGATCTTCGTAAAGACAGGCTCCTATATTAAACATGATGGACCCTTCTACCTGTCCGTCTACACTCATGGGGTTAACTGGTGTACCACAGTCACCGGCTTCAGTTACCTTCTTCACATAGATTCGGCCAGTTTCCACATCCACTTCTACTTCGTGTACTTGGGAACTAAAACCGAAAGTAGGAGAGTGACCAATATTTGCGCCCTGAACCCGATTCCCGCTTATAATATCAATTCCCTTGCGCCTGGGTGGAGAAAAGTTACCCATACCAACCAAGGTCCCCTTGATACTGGTATAGGCCTCAACAGCCTTTTCCCACGAGATCCGTTTCTTGATCTCATACATTGAATATATCTCATGATTTTTAATCACTAATTGATCGGCCCGTACTCCAAGCATTCCGGCTGCGGTTTCTTTTAGTCTTTGATTAATTTCTACGCAGGCCATCTTGATAGCAGCCCCGGCCGCATAAGTTAGACGGCTGGCAAAACTTCCCAAATCAAAGGCCCCTATTTCTGTATCTCCCGACTGAACATGTACATCTTCATAATGGATACCAAGTTCTTCAGCTACCATCTGGGCCATGACGGTATTACACCCCTGACCGATCTCCGCGGCTGCACAAAGAAGGGTAACTCCTCCCTCTGTATCTACCCTGATCATCACTGTAGTGTGCGGCTTATAATTTTGATAAAGAGTGTAGGCTGTGCCGGTGATATAATACCCCCCCGCCATTCCAATACCTTTCCCAAAAGGTAACTTGCCCTGTTTTTCCAGGAAACCTGATTTTTTAACCGCTGTCTCAAGGCATTTCTTAAACTCGGAATGCGGTACGAACATATTATTAATGCAGGTATGTCCGGATTCGATAGCGTTTTTTAGTTTCAATTCGTATGGGCTAATTCCCATCATTTCAGCCATTTCATCCATCAAGCACTCCAAAGCCCACCGAGGTTGAACCCCGCCGAGACCGCGCATGGCCCCAGTGCTGGGTTTATTAGTATAAACACTTCTTCCCCGAAACCGGGCGTTAGGAACCTTATAGGGCAGATGTATCATTGAGGCAGTGTAAAACAACACAACGATCCCCCAGCCAGAGTATGCACCTTTGTCCAATGTATTGTCAAAATCTACAGCTTGAATATAACCATCCTTATCCAAACCCATTTTCACCTTCATATGGCATGGATGCCGGCCTTTGTTCGTATAAAATACTTCTTGGCGATCGTAAACTACTTTAACGGGCCTGCCTACCTTCCTTGATAACAAGCAGGCTACAAATTCTGAAGGCGCTGCTTCTCCTTTGCCGCCAAACCCACCGCCAATTGTAGGAAGTGTAACCCGAATTTTGTTCATGGGTATTTCTAATACTATCGACATTTGTCGATGTAAGTAATGGGGAATTTGACTGCTGGCCCACAAATGCAGTTGACCGTTTTGAGCGTCATAACTGGCAAGGGCTGAATGCGGCTCAAGAAAGCCGTGTTGCGGATAGTTAGTATGAAACTCTCTTTCTAAAACATACTCACACCCGGCAAAGGCCTTATCCACGTCGCCATAGACCTGCTCCCCAGCATGCATTATATTTCCCTTACTATCTTCATGGATAAGCACTTCCTGAGAGCGTTCCATAGATTCAAAAGGATCGAGCAAAACTGGCAGAGGCTCATATTCGACTTCAATCAATTCCAGGGCGGCTTCGGCAGTTTCTTCATCCAGGGCAGCAACGGCAGCCACGCCTTCACCATAGAACCGAACCTTTCCAACGGCTAAGACAGTCTCATTGGCTGCCTGTGGAACGATACCCCATTTGTTAGGAGCCTCATCTCCGGTAAGGACTGCTAGAACACCCGGCAACTCCAGAGCTTTGCTGCAATCAATATTTTTAATGATTGCATGAGCGTATGTGCTGCGTTTAATTTTCCCATAAACCATTCCGGGGAGTGTCATATCCCCTGTATAAATTGCTTCCCCCTTAACCTTGATAGGGCCATCTATCCTGGGTACACTTCTTCCCACCTGGGTATATCTATTCTCATCCTGGCAGGCGGGTACCCCTTCGAGATTCCAGCCTTCCGGGGTCAGATTCCATTTTGATTTTAAATCTTTCTTCTCCATTATTGCACCCCCTCTTTGGACCAAACCTTAGCCGCCGCTTCAACTGCTTCAATTATTCTCTTATAGCCGGTGCAACGACAAATATTTCCACTTAACTCGTGTTTTATATAATGCTTGGTTGGATTAGGATTTCTGTCCAACAGCGCCTTTGAGGACAAGATCATACCCGGTGTGCAAAAACCGCACTGTACGGCACCATGATCGACGTATGCCTGCTGAATCGGATGAAGCTGGCCGCCTTCCTTTACCAGACCTTCAATAGTGGTAATTTTCTTGCCCTGGCTGGCAATAGCAAGTTTAATACAAGACAACTCTGGTTTGCCGTCAATTAACACGGTGCAGGCTCCACAGTCGCCATCTCCACAGCCTTTCTTACTGCCTGTAAGGCCTACTTTATTTCTGATGACATCGATGAGCAAATCTCTGGCATCAATGGCTACTTCATAAATCCTACCATTGATATCTAATTCAATTAGTTTTTTCATCAACTATACCCCCTTCGCAGCGGCATAAGCCTCTTTAAGCAACCTGCGTGCCAGTACTTTGACAATTTCGCGGCGATATTCAGCAGATGCCCGAATATCATCAATCGGTTTAGCTTCACCTTGGGCCGCCTCAGCAGCCTTTTCGATCAGTTGATCAGTAAGCTTTTGCCCTAGTAAGAGAGCAGTAACTTCCTTTGATACCAAGGGCCTTGGATAAACAGACCCCATCACAAGCTTAACATTTTTAACTGTTTCACCGTCATCTTCCAGCTCTATATTTACAGCCATATTGACACAATCGATTTCCATGGCATCTCTGCGTCCCATGTAGGCATAGCGGCATGCTGATTTCAGTTTAGGTTCCGGCAGTACGAACTTTGTTAACATTTCACCTTCTGCAAGGTCCAGTACCCGGACGCCTAAAATAAATTCTTCCAAGGGCAGTTCTCTCTCCCCCGAAATACTGCTAAGCACCACTTTCGCGTCCATCGCCACTAGGGGTGTCGGGGTCTCTGCTGCCGGAGAAGCATTACAAGAATTGCCTCCTAAACTAGCCATATGCCTTACCTGAGATGAACCTACCTCACCAGCTGCGTATGCAAGAGCAGGGTATTTTGCCTGAATCGCCTCTGAAAATTGAATCTCAGCCAACTTAGTATTTGTTCCGATAACAGCGCCTTTTCCTTGCTCACAAAAAATTCCTTTAAACTCCTCTACCCCATTGATGTCGATCAGATAGTCGGGGCTAATTGCCTTCGCCTTCATCACCACCATTAAATCGGTGCCCCCGGCGAGTATTTTGGCCTTACTCCCCAAGCGGGCAACCAATTCTAGGGTTTCTGCCGGCGTTTTTGGTGCAAAATACTCAAAGTGATTCAAAAACATCTTAGAGCAACCTCCTCTTTTTGTTTAAACTTGGACATTGCAGCCGTATCTCACTAGGCAAAGCCGTTGTATTAGACAACATACTTGCTGGCTTTCCGGTAAATAATTTTATGTTCAAGTGTGAAATCCTCTGGTGTGAAAATATATTGTGGATTAGTTTGTCGAAAAAGGAAGCTTCCTCCTTTGGGTAAGTTCCCCATTTTGGCTCATCTCACTTTCATCGAGAATATTTATGAGCTTGACTATCTAATCAATGAATACCTCCTCCGTCATATTTTTCAAATTAAAATTCTAATTATTCAGTATATTCCACAAATATGCAATTATTGTGCCAGAAAAACATACTCGTCGCTACCCCTTGCTGCAATTAATGGAGAGATCCAGCGGCACACATAAATTATTGAGACAATATACTTTTGTTTAAATTGACGCATGGTTGTACAATTTGATTTACATCACAGGGATTGATCATGATATAATTAGAATATATTGACTATTTAATTAATTAGTCTATTCCGACAGTATCAAATAAGGGGTGAGATTAATGAGTCACGTAGAAGAAACAATTAACCAAGAACTACTAGAACATCTTCGGAAGCGAAATGACGAATTAGAGCACCAGAATCGGGACCTTTTAGGGATGCTTGAAAACTCTTATGATGGTCTGCTTATAGCCGATAATGAAAGTAGAATTTTATATATCAATCCCTCGATAGAACGAATTATGGGGCTTAAATATCCGGATTCAATTGGTCAAACAACAAGAGAGCAAATTGAAAAGGGGATAACTGACGCCAGTGCAACGTTGAAGGTTATTGAATCCGGTCAGAAAGAAACTGTAGTGATTAACACAATTAATGGTAAGATTGCTCTAAGTACTGGTGTTCCAAGTTACGATAGTAACGGGAAAATCCACAGGGTCTATTGTAATGTGCGGGATATCACGGATTTGAATCAACTAAAGCAAAAACACCAGCAAACTCAAGTGCTTGCCTCGAAATACTTAGCAGAACTGAATCAACTTAAAAAAAATAATAACTCGGAGATCATCGCCCATAGCAAAGAAATGCGCAAGGTTATTGATTTGGCGTATCGAGTAGCTAATGTTGACAGTTCGGTGTTGTTGCTAGGCGAGTCTGGGGTGGGGAAAGACTTAATTGCTAAAATAATTCATAAAGCAAGCCCGCGTAATGAAGCGGGATTGTTTTTAAAAATTAATTGTGGAGCTATTCCTGAGAATCTTTTGGAATCCGAATTATTCGGATACGAAACAGGAGCCTTTACCGGAGCCAGCAAAGAAGGTAAAGCGGGATATTTTGAGTTTGTCAATAAAGGCACACTATTTTTGGATGAAATAGGAGATTTACCAAAAAACATGCAGGTCAAACTCTTGAATGTTATTCAGGATCAAAAAGTAACCAGGGTGGGAGGGGTTAAGCCAAGAGAGATTGATGTGCGGATATTGGCTGCCACTAATAAAAACCTTGAGGAAATGGTCACGCACGGACTGTTCCGTGAAGATTTATATTATCGATTAAACGTTTTACCGATCACAATTCCCCCCTTGCGAGAGAGAAGAGAAGACATACTTTTAATTGCTCAACATTACGCGGATCATTTCAACAAAAAATATAATCTCAATGTCAAATTCAGTAAAGAAGCGATTGAAATCTTGTCAAAATATGATTGGCCGGGTAATGTGCGAGAGTTGACCAATTTAGTTGAGCGCTTGATCATTATTGCTCAAGAAACAGTGATAACTCCTGAACACATCCCCCCCAAATACCATTCGGCTTGCGAACCTCTAACACTAGAATATAATTATCAAGCAAAGACACTTAATGATGCTATGGAAGAATTCGAAAATAGATATATTGCTCAAATGATTACGCACTGTGGGAGCAGGGAAGAAGCAGCCGTACAGCTGGATATCAGTTTATCTAGTCTAACCAGAAGGATTAGAAGACTAAGAAGGTCAAAATTGGCGTTCATAAATGACTGATAAAAAAGTTCTTGGACAAAAAGAATTAGGGAGTAAGTAAAATAAAAGGTCATAAATCGACTTTATTTTCAGAAAATATAGAATATGCCAAAACCTTCGACCGCTCTTCAATATCTCAAACTTGTCCTTTTGCTTTTCTACATAGAAAAAGGGCTGTTTCAAAATACAAATGTAAATTTCTATTTTGAAACAGCCCTTACTTTTGCTTCGATAACCTTTTATAGCTCTCTATCAATTTTGTCTCTCTTTCCGTTTGACAAACTATTTACTTCATTTAATAGTTTGTCCAATTCACGGCTAATAGTAACTACTTCTTCAGAAGTAAGTTTATTAAATGTAGCCAGCTTATTAAGTTGATCGCGTTTCGTTTCAACGGCATTTAGTAAGTCCTGTAAATCGCCCCTCATTAGACCACCTTCCTCAACGTCCAAAAAGACAAGAGATTAGGGGTATTAGTTACTCTGCCTTTAATGAAATAAGATACTTAGGGATGACAATTGAAATTACTAGGAATGCCAATATTAAATTGAAAGCACTACAACTACTATTTGCATCACCTCTAAATTTAAAACTAATTTATATCCTTATGAAAATTCTATTATAATTTTGTCTAATTAACAAGGGCTTATAAACACTAAGCAAGTCTAAATTTGGTTAAATTTGTCATGCCTATTCATCCTTACTTTAGTCCCTAATAAAATCAGTTTCTATCTTTGACACTGTTCTCATATTTAAATCCACAATGACCTCATACAAAGTGTTAAGCTCGATAATTTCGAGGTTCTTAAACCTCGAAGAATCTCTTAGCGTATTTTTTGCTATATAGACTCGCTTAAAACCCATTCTGTCTATTTCCCGTATACGCGCCTCAATTGAAGGAACTTTTTTCAATTCTCCTGTTAATCCAACATCCGCTACAAATACAGTATCATTGGGAATGGCTTTATCTTTAATAGAAGAAACAATACACATGATAATAGCCAGGCTTGCAGATTGTTCTTTGAGCTGAAGACCACCTGTTGTTTTAATGACCACATTTTTATCGTATAGGTTGATCTTTCCTCTCTGTTCCAAGATAGAGATAAGGGTGTTTAATTGATCTCTTCTCAAGCACTCTGCAATTCTAGAGGGATAGGGAGTAAAAGACTTGGATACGAGACTTTCTACTTCCGCAATAATTGGGCGTGTTCCTTCTTTGATCACAGTTAAGGCGCTTCCTGAAACTGTTTGTCCCTCTCCCCTTTGAGTCATAAAGAACTCTGACGGGTTATCGATGGACAGCATTCCTTGTTCAGTCATTGAGAAGAAACCTATTTCACCTGTACTTCCGAATCGATTCTTCGAACACCAAGCTCCCCTTAATTCTTCCCCGTTTTCTCCGTTAAGAATTAACACAGCGTCGACCAAGTGCTCTAACGCACGAAGTCCCGCGATTTCATCATCTTTAGTCATTTGCCCTACCATTATCACGGCCCTTGGACGACTGTTATTTTTCGCTATTTTTAGAAGTTCATTGGCGCACTCCATTGTTTGGATAGGTGAACCTGGTCGGGAATTATGTTCTTCAAGGGTGAACGTCTGGATACTGTCAATAATGATCAAATCAGGATCAAGTTCCTCAATTGAGGTTAAAACATGGTTCATACTAGTATCCGAATATACCCATATGTTACTCTTGCTTCCTTTTAGAATTCTGTCAGAGCGATTTTTGATTTGACTGTCACTCTCTTCGGCCGAAGCATATAAAACCTTGTAGCCCTTATTTGCAACATCATCTGCTACTTGCAAAAGCAAAGTTGATTTTCCTGCACCTGGCCGTGCTGTTAATATAATGATTGAATCCTTGACGATGCCTCCACCCAAGACTCGGTTAAATTCACTAATGCTCGTCACTATTCTATCGCTATTGCCAGGTAAAACCTCCGATAACCTCTTCGGAGATGTTTTTCTCTTGCTTGTCGAAGACGTCGTTTTTAGTTGACTCTCTGATTCTTCAAACGTATTCCATTCCTCGCATTTTGGGCACTTTCCTAACCATCTTAGACTTTCAGCCCCACAATTAGAACACCGATAAATTACCTTAATCTTCATCTAACGCCCCATTTCCCAAGGCACTATCTGATGCCTGAATAATAATGTGCTTCTAACACTAACCATCCCCATGCCTAATATAGCAGGGGCAATTCATAAATTGCCCCTGCATCCCTTGACAAATATCTGCGTGTATTAAACACATAGATTAGATCTTGGTAAACTTCATCTTTCCATCTTCTGCTTCGACACGAATTCGGTCTCCATTTTTAAATTCCCCTTGAAGTATTTTCTCAGAGAGTGCATCTTCAATTAACCTTTGAATAGCTCTCCGAAGAGGACGTGCTCCAAAAATCGGATCGTTTCCCTCCTTAGCAACTAGCTCGACAGCACTTTTTTCAACCTCAAGCGCTAAACCATTTTCACTTAAACGCTTGTTCACCTGACGAATTAGAATTTCAGAGATTTTGACTAGATGTTCTTCTTGGAGGGAATGGAAGACCACTATCTCGTCAATTCGATTTAGAAACTCCGGGCGGAAGGAGCGTTTCAGCTCTTCCATTACATATCCGCGCATATTTCGATAATCTGTCTTTTCATCTTTTTTAGGTGCAAAGCCCATAGCTTCTTTTTTAAGGAAGGAAGATCCTACATTGGATGTCATGATTATTACAGTATTTCGGAAGTCGACTGTCCTTCCTTTAGTATCAGTTAAACGTCCGTCTTCAAGAACTTGGAGTAAAATATTGAAAGCTTCAGGATGGGCCTTTTCAATCTCATCCAACAAAACAACACTATAGGGTTTTCGCCTTACCGCTTCTGTAAGTTGACCCCCTTCATCATGCCCCACATATCCCGGAGGTGCTCCTACAAGTCGGGAAACTGCATGTTTCTCCATATACTCTGACATATCGATACGAATCAGCGCCTTTTCATCCCCAAACATTCCCTCTGCTAGAGCTCGCCCCAGTTCGGTTTTCCCGACTCCTGTTGGTCCGAGGAAAATAAAGGAACCGATTGGACGCTTTGGATCCTTCAACCCTGCCCGTGCTCGGCGAACTGCTCGAGCAACCGCAGTGACTGCATCCTCTTGTCCAATGAGTCGTTGATGAAGGAGATCCTCCAGATGAAGCAGACGTTCACTTTCCTCTTCTGCAAGTTTTTTGACAGGTATTCCTGTCCAACTTGCAACAATTTGAGCAATGTCGTCTTCAGTAACCATAGCATTTTCTTTATAACGTTGGTTTTGCCAAGCTCCACGTTGTTCAGCCAACTCCGCTCGTAATTTTTGTTCTTGATCACGGAATTGCGCAGCTTTCTCAAATTCCTGACTGGAAACGGCCGCTTCTTTCTCTTTTTTCAATCGTTCCGTTTCTTCCTCCAGTAATTTCAAATCAGGCGGCGCCGTAAAGCTTGCTAACCGAACTCGCGAAGCTGCTTCATCCATCAAGTCTATAGCCTTATCTGGCAAGAAGCGGTCCGCAATATAACGATCAGACAGGCGGGCGGCAGCCTCAATAGATTCATCGGTTATTTTCACCCGATGATGAGCCTCATACCGATCCCTCAAACCATGGAGTATCACGATGGCTTCCTCTACAGTCGGCTCACCGACTGTGATAGGTTGGAAACGACGTTCTAAAGCGGAATCTTTCTCGATGTATTTTCGGTATTCTTCTAATGTTGTCGCTCCAATGCATTGCAGTTCACCCCTGGCTAAAGCGGGTTTCAAAATATTTGCTGCATCAATTGCACCTTCTGCTGCTCCCGCTCCTATCAAGGTATGCAGCTCATCTATAAAGAGAATGATGTTTCCGTCCGCTCGGATCTCCTCCATAACTTTCTTTAAGCGCTCTTCGAATTCACCACGGTATTTGCTTCCTGCCACCATTGCCGAAAGGTCTAAAGTAATGACTCGTTTGTTTACTAGAATTTCCGGCACTCTATTACTAACAATACCTTGTGCTAATCCCTCTGCTATCGCTGTTTTACCAACACCGGGTTCTCCTATCAACGCAGGATTATTTTTCGTACGCCGGCTTAAAACCTGAATTACCCGTTCTATTTCCTTTTCTCTTCCAATTACAGGGTCAAGACGTCCTTCGCGCGCTTGCAAAGTAAGGTCGCGACCAAACTCATTCAAAGCAGGTGTGTTCACAGGACCGGCATTTTTAGAAGGTTGAATAGCATTTGGGGCAGGTATCGAAGATTCATCCAATTCTCCACCCAATAATTTAACGACTTGTTTCCATACTCTTTCAGGACCTACATTAAGGTTTGCCAAGATGCGAGCTGCAATTCCCTCTCCCTCCATAATAAGACCTAAAAGCAAGTGTTCTGTTCCAATATAATTAACCTCTTGCCGATGAGCTTCCTCATTCGCCAATTCCAAGACCCTTTTTACTCGAGGGGTGAATCCAACTTCCCCTTTGATAGGCTGACCCACCCCAGTGATTTGTTCAATCTGATTCTGTATTTTTGCAAGGTCCAAATTCATTCCTGTCAAGGCTTGCGCAGCAATGCCTTCCCCTTCTTGAATAAGCCCCAGCAAAATGTGCTCAGTCCCTACCACTTGATGGCCCATTCGTTTGGCTGCATCATGGGCTATAGCTAATACTTTCTCGGCACGTTCAGTATAACGACCCTTCATAAATCTTTCATCCTTTCCTGTTCGCAGTTATTTATAGTTAGCGTTCGGTGAAGAGCTAAGAATTTCTGCTTGCATCTTGTCTCGTTTTTTCGTAGGCTTCACGCGATTCGTTCTCGTATCAAGCGAGCCCGTTCCTCATCACGTTGACTGGGGTCAAGTTCTCGATCGAGGATATATTGCAAACATCCCGGACGGGTATCGACGATTAACGTCGCAAAGCAATCCTTAGTCTTGGGCAGTAATCCCATATCTGTTCCTAACCGATCATGGGACAAAAGATGTATCGCATCTTCCGATGAGAGTAACCGTGCATTTTGTAAGGTTCCCCTGGCCCGCCAGACTTTGTCTTCTAAGTGTATAGGAGTTTGCTGACGAAGAAGTTCACGTGCCTGAAGCTCATGCTCAACAATCTGTCGGGTTACTGCATCTAAATGAGTTAAAATATCCTCTTCACTCTTCCCAAGTGTAATCTGGTTAGAAACTTGAAAGATGTGTCCGAAGGCTTGAGAGCCTTCGCCATATAACCCCCGTACGGCTAACCCCAAGCGAGTTACCGCCCCTAAGACCTGCTGAACTTGCTTCGTGATAACCAAGCCCGGCAAATGGACCATAACTGAAGCTCTGAGTCCAGTCCCTACATTTGTAGGACAAGCCGTAAGATATCCTTGACTTTCCCTGTAGGCAAAATCAAGTTTTGCTTCCAAAAGATCATCTAACTCTGTTGCTAAACGGTGTGATTCTAAAAGCTGATTGCCCGGTAAAAGCACTTGAACTCTTAGGTGATCTTCTTCATTAACCATCACTGCATAACGGTGATCAGGGGCTAACGCCACACCCCGCGCTCCAGTTGCCCCTCCTAAACTCGGACTGATCAAATGCTTTTCTATGAGAACTTGTTGCTCAATACTATTCAGTTCTGTTAGAGGTATATAACTGAGTTCCTTATTCTCCCCTTCTGTATCGGTTAAAACTTGGGCAACAGTTTTCTCAACCTGAGCGGCACCTTCCTGGCTTAGACCATGGGGAAAAGGGAAATCCTCAAGGTTACGTGCCAATCTAACCCGACTGCTAATAACGACCGGAGAATCGGTTTCACTCATCCAGGCGCTGTGCTGTAAAAGAAGCTCTTTACGAATCACTTTTTTCCCCTCCAGCCGATTGCTCAATTTTACGAATCTGATCCCTTACTACAGCAGCCTCCTCAAACGCTTCTTGCTGAATCAAGGCTTGAAGAGTTTCCTTCAGCTTTCTTTGTTCCATGCGTTTTATGAGAGTTGCTCCTCGTCTTGCAGGGATTTTACCCACATTTTGACCTCCGCCATGAACACGTCGCAGTAAGGGCTCAAGTTGAGTTTCAAAGGTCTCATAACAGGTACTGCATCCCAGCTTTCCGACTTGCGTAATTTGGGAAAAGCTAAGTCCACATTTAGGGCATGCTGTCTCCGTTGGTTGGTCCTTTGCAGTGGAATTAAAGCCAAAAAGTGCTTGTAAAAACTCCGGCACAATGGCGGGGTGGAAGACAAAACTTACTTCTTGGGTTTTTTTAGCACAAGACTCGCAAAGATACACCTCACGAGTATTCCCGTTTTCTGTTATAAACAATTGCATAATTGCCTCTTGCTGTTTACAATGCTGACAAAGCATTTTCAAAACCTCCTTAGACCAAATCATCCCGACTTAGGGTTGTTAAAATATCTTTCATTAAACACGCGCGGAGCGTATCCCAATCTCTGAATTCTCCCCCTAAATTGTTTCCAGAAAGCAGGCTCTTAATCAGGGCTGCTTCTCTAGTCGTCAACAGTTCCTCATCCAAAAGTCTCTCTACCAAAGCGTTGGATCGAGCACGAGAAAGCTGTTCTCCAATCAATTGCCTTATAACATGTTGATACTGCCCCTCAATTCCCAGACCTAAGCGGATAATCCTCAGGTATCCCCCACCCCCTCGGCGACTTTCAACGAGGTATCCGCGTTCAACCGTAAAACGAGTGTCGAGAACGTAGTTAATCTGGGATGGTACACATGAGAACTCACCCGCAAGTTCGCTTCGTTGCAGCACAATGTATCCTTCTGTTGTCTTTTCCAAGATCTGTTTCAAGTATTCTTCAATGCGATCCGCTAGGTTTCCCATTGTTTTGTCTCCTTGTCAACGTAATATTTCTGCAGCACATATCATTGACCTTTCCTGACCTTCTATTTATATGATACCCAAATTCTAATGATTTTGCAAAGATTTTTTCAAAAAAAAATGGGAAGGCTTTCATTTCTTATAAACAAGCCCCCCCACTTAAATAATTATGAAATTATTAACTGCTAATCAGAAAATAAGACAAAGTAGAACCATGATGATAGGGTTAAAACACCAACACTGCCCAACAGCCATATTACAGGCTGTCCTTCAAGTCGCCTGGAATCAGTTCCCTTTTTCTGCGAAAAAGAGTCCTCTGCTTGCTTTGCAGGTTGGGAGACCGACGGTTTTTCTAGAGATTCACCCAGCTTTCGCATTCCCCCTTTAGACGAGGTTACGCGAGGGGATACGTCATTCCATTGTAATGAGCCCTGTAGCATAAGTTCAAGTTCCTTGGAACTTAGCAAAACATATTTCTCTTTCATGGTTGCCTCCACTTACTCGGATCATTCTTCTAAGATAATTTGACCTTAAAGATTTAATATTCGGAAACTATTATGCTAAAAAACTATAACTCGCAAATCATAGTCAAGCTGATAGTTTGGATAAGTGCACCGAAGGCACATGCCCCATAGAATGGGATTTTCTATATAATTCGCGACCCATGAAAAAAATCCCTGCCGCTTAGGCAGGGACATTTGTCCTGAAATGTCTACAAAATGAATCAATTTTTACCATCAACTTCATTTTATTAACAGCTTATGGCTAAATGAACACTTTCATTTCTTAAAGTACCATCAATTCCCTCGGTGTTACCGATAAATATCGGGCACCCAATTCAGCCTCGATAACAACCGTATCCTCAATTCCAACAACTCCTACACTCGGAAAAACAAACTTGGGTTCAATGGCTACTACCATTCCAGTTTTTATAGACATGAACATTTTGAGCCGTTCCACTAAAATAGAGGGTATCTGCCCGTTGGACTAAAAGTGCTCCTTCGATCCCTCTTTTCTGGAGATTTACCTGTAAATTAGAAACTCGTTCTTGCAATTCTTCTATAGGTATTCTCATTATTCTCCTCCATTTTTATGTAATATTCAGAATGTTGTATCTATAATTATGTTTATATTTTATAGAATTGCAAGTATTAATTTTTGAATTATTGTTTTAGCGTTATTTGGTTTCTATGATGTCTACTTGAGAAGACAATTCTGCCTATTGTAAAGCCGAGTAGGTATCCCTACTCGGCTGTGATGCTTAATACTTCTCTGGCAGTTCTTCAAAATATCCCTGAGGGTGTGCACAAGCCGGACATGTATCCGGTGCATCTGGGCCTTCGTGAATATAGCCACAGTTTGTACATTTCCATACAGTCGCAGTATCTTTACTAAAAATTGTGCCCTTTTCAATCCCATCAGCATAATGGTCAAAACGAGTCATATGGTGCTTTTCTACTTCAGCAATTGTCTGAAATACTCTGGCTATATCGGAGAATCCTTCCCTTTCTGCAACAGTTGCGAACTTAGAATAGATTTCAGACCATTCTTCTTTTTCTCCAGCTGCAGCAGCCCTTAAATTTGTCAGGGTGTCTTTATAAACTAACGGATAATCAGCATCAACATGTATAATGTCAGTTTCTTCCCCCGTATGTGCAACGAGAAGTTTGTAGAACACTTTAGCGTGTTCCTTTTCGTTAGCGGCCGTTTCCTCAAAAACAGCTTGGATATGTTGATATCCTTCATTCTTAGCAACCCCAGCAAAAAAAGCATAACGATTACGTGCCTGAGACTCACCTGCAAAGGCATTGCTTAGGTTTTTGAATGTTTCGGTTCCTGAGAACTTCATAATTCACACTCCTTTTTAGGTAGTTTCTCAAATAGGCTGCAATTTATGCCAAATCGGATAACATCTTCCAACAACCCTAGATGGTTAAGTGACGATGTGCTTTGGCAAGGAGCTGGCTAAGATCAGATGGGGTAAGGGTTCCTTTATCCTCCTGCTGAAAGGAATCGTAAGCGAAAGGCCCTTATAATTTCCGGCCAATCCTCTTCGTCAACCCGAAAGATTACTTGTGTGGCTGGGATTTGAATTGACCCCAGGGTACAAGACCATGTATCACTTAGGTTAACTTCCCAGTTTGGGGCGAAATATGTTCCCTTTCCATCCCACTTTCCTCCGATGGAGAGAAAATACTCTTCCAAATCACAGTGTGGCATTCCTCTCATTTCCAGAGAATATTCTTTGATTCCCATGGTACTTGCTCCTTCTTCTAATGGTTCTCAATTCTCAATTTAGAAATAATCAATTACTATTTTAATGATTACTTTCTTAATCCGTCCCACAAATGCCTTATTGCTGCAATTGGATGATTATAAATCATCTTAGGTCCTGAATACCGCATAGTCTCTTGAATCTTTTTACGCATTTCTGGTTTATAACAATGCACTGTACATTTTGCACAAGTTGGTTTGCTTTCTCCAAATTTGCAATGGTTGAGACGGTTCGTGGCATACTCTAACAATTCTTGGCATTCAGAACATAATTCACTGTCTGCAGAGTGGTGATGACCTTTACAATATAGCTTAATCATCATCTGCGCGGTCGCTTTTTCACGCTCTAATCTATTAGATATTTCGACTCAACTCCATTTCAACTCAGCCCATTTTCGAGGCACATGCATGTTATTCATTAATCAGGGGATTCTACCTGTGAAACTTTTAAAGGAGGGTAAAATCAGTAATGGCAAAGAAAACTAATAATAAGTCACGCAAACCTGATAACACCGAGAAAATTCCCCTTCCTCATGACTCTGATAAAATCGGGAAAGACGTATCAAAAGACCGGGTGTGAACCCGGTTTTTTCTAGTACTGGTCCCCATGCCGCTAGGCATCTTCAAAGAAGGAACTGAGTTATTTGCAGGTTGTCAGATTAGTGAACTCGTTCAGCTAAAGCTGAACCTCGAGACTTCAATGGGGGATTCTACCCCCACCGAAGTAGAATATGGAACACCCACTTGAAGAAGTGGGAGTCTCGGGATTTATAACCAGTAGTGTGATAGCTGTCATTTAGCTTCCTCTGTTATTATGTCACGAATCCTTACCGCACTCTGATAAGCCTTCTCAAGAAAGTTCTGCGGTGAATCTTCACGTTCTTCCTTCGTTGCATAAGCTTCTAAGGTCAAACACCCACGATAACTGGTTGGAAAATGATTGGCTACTTTAGTCCAGTCAATAATACCTTGACCGGGGAGCCAATGACGGTCTTTTAGCCCGTCATTATCTGACAGATGAGTCGACACCAGTCGCCCTCCATATCTATCCAATAAATAAAAATCTAGTTTATCTGTTAAATTATAATGAGAGCTGTCATAGCAAAAGCCTAAATATTCGGAATCAATTCTTTCTAGGATATAAGGAACATTATCACTCCTTAGAGTGTTCTCGATAGCAATTTTTACTCCGAGCCCCTCGGCAACTTTCACTAGTTCTAACATGCTTTCTAAGCCAGATCTATTAGGAGCCGGATGATTTCCTTGTTCTGTCAAGTGCATAACCATGGTTGGGATTTGATGGTCAGCGCAAGCATTAAGCCAGGTAAGATGACTCTCAATAATATTAGTTCTCACGGACTTCTGCTCTGACCATAACGCACCCGATTCATTAAAAGGGACATGAATATTCTCTACTAATATTCCCATATCCCTAACTAACTGGGGCATACTCTCCTTCTTCATCGGCCATGGTTTATCTTCATCTTCCCACCAAATAGAAGTCGATGCAAATCCAGCTTCTTTGATCAAACGAATCCTTTCTTGAAAAGGGAGTACATAACCGAACCATGAAAAGATACCTAGAGGATAATGATCTATCTCTTGATTCTTCAATATAACTCCTCCACCCCTGACTTTGTATATGCTATCATTTAAATAAATTTAAAAACTCCTTTGGAATATCCGTTTCATAACGAACTACTTCGCCCGTGATTGGATGTTTGAAGGCCAATACTCGAGCATGAAGTCCAATCCGACCAATAGGGTGCTTAGTCGCACCGTACTTCTTATCTCCGATCACACTGTGTCCAATATCTTTCATATGGACACGAATTTGGTTCTTCCGGCCTGTTTCTAATTTTACTTCCAACAAAGAATAATGCTTATTTTTCTTAAGAACTCTATAGTGGGTTATCGCTTTCTGACCATCATTAGGGGTCCGGCTAGAGTACATAATAAACGCCTTACTCTCCGTCAGCCAAGAAGTAATCGTTCCTTCCTCTTTTGTTACCATCCCCTCTACAACAACGACATAGGTACGCTCTAAGACAGCTTCCTTCCATGCTTTTTGCAGTAGTTGTTGCACTTTTTCGCTTTTTGCAAACATCATCACGCCGGAGGTTTCTCGGTCAAGCCGATGCAATACAAACACCTTGTTTTTAGAGTCCCGTTTTTTCACATGATCACTTAGAATACTGTAGGCAGTTTGCTCCTTTTCTGTAGCAGTCGCAATCGAGAGCAACCCCGCTTGTTTTTCAATAATCATGATATAAGGATCTTCAAATACAATAGTTAGACCTTGAGGTTGCTCTTCTATTAAGACCTTTTCCCAATTTACAACGACCTGTTGCCCTTCTGCAAGAGGATGATTAAATTGTGTGATAATCTCAGTGTCAACGGAAATCTGACGATGGGCTAATAGAGATTTAATATCTTTCCGACTTTTAGTAGGAAGTTTAACCATTAAAAACTTCATTAGTTCAGCTGGCTCAGTTACCTCCAGATAAGTATGATTATCCTTTTCCATTTTATGTTTAATTTTACCACTTGGTATTTGCATACTTGTTACCCCTTTACCTATTATAATTCTTATATTCTAACCAACGATGCCAGGCTCAAACTATATAATAATAACCCCAATATTACCAGTTAACATTGGGGGGGTCAAACTTCTTTTGCCTTATAACGATCATAACAAATATGAGTTACACCGCCTAATTAATATACCCAACCTTTCAGAGGAACTTATAAAAATGCACAAGAAAAAAGGGGCCATTTCAAAGGCCCCTTTTTTCTTGTGCAATACTATTTATATTGGTTAGCTAATCTCTTCTTGAGGTTTTCTGCTACCACGGCAGGATCAATAGGATTTCTAGCAATTCCACTATCGATTGCAGCTTTAGCTGTAGCAGCAGCAACAGCAGGGGCTACTTCCGGATTCAAAGTGCTTGGCATAATAAAGCTAGCATTGAGTTCTTCTGCAGAGACACAATCAGCGATTGCTTTTGCAGCGGCAATCTTCATAGCGTCATTAATGTCAGTAGCTCTAACATCGATAGCGCCTCGGAACATGCCAGGGAAAGCTAGAACGTTATTAATTTGATTAATAACATCTGAGCGGCCAGTAGAAATGACTGCAGCACCAGCTTCTAATGCTTTTTCAATCGGCCAAATTTCGGGAATTGGGTTTGCCTGACAGAAGCAAATAGCGTCTTTAGCCATTGATTTAATCATCTCTTCGGTAAGAACGTTGGCTGCTGATACACCAATAAATACATCTGCACCTACGAGTGCTCCAGCAAGATCACCGCTAAATTTATCAGGGTTAGTTGCGGCGGCAATCTGTTCTTTCCAAGGGTTCATTCCAACTGTGCGGCCTTGATAAATGGCACCTTTGGTATCACACATAATTACATTTTTAAGTCCAACACTCATCAAAAGTTTAATAATTGCAATTCCTGCGGCTCCTGCACCATTTGCAACAACTTTAACGTCTTCAATATTCTTTCCGACAACTTTAAGCGCGTTATAGAGTCCTGCTAAGGTGACAACAGCAGTTCCATGTTGATCATCATGAAATATAGGTCCTTTAAAAATCCCTCGAGCTTTGAGGCCTTCCTCGATTTGGAAGCATTGGGGAGCTTTAATGTCTTCTAAGTTAACTCCGCCGAAGGTAGGAGCCGTTAGCTCAACAATCTCAATGATTTTATCTACATCGCTGGTATTTACAGCAAGCGGGAAAGCATCCACATCTCCGAAGGTTTTAAAGAGAAGAGCTTTTCCTTCCATAACAGGCATGGAAGCTGCAGGACCAAGATTTCCCAGTCCGAGAATAGCAGACCCGTCGGTAACAATGCTCACAAAGTTAGCATGGTTTGTATAAATGTCAAGATTTTCAATATCTTTAGCTATCTCCAAGACTGGTTCAGCAACTCCAGGAGAATAAGCAAGTGTCAAATCATCCCTGTCTTGAGCTGGGCATGTTACTCTTACTTCGAGTTTACCTGGTTTCACAGCATGAAAAGCCAGAGCCTCTTCACGAAGATTTTTAATACGTGACATATGCATCTTCCTTTCATAATCTTTTTATTTAACGCAACAGCAGATACTCCTAAATAAATTGTTTGGTCACCTCGTTGAAGAGGTAACCAAACAATAATTAAACTATCTTACTTAGCGTTTTTTGCATCGATTTCAGCTTGAGCAGCAATAATATCCAGAGCATTGAGGTACACAGGGGTATCTACCATTTTTCCGTTGAAAGAAACGGATGCTTTGCCTTTAGCAATACCTTCTTCTTCGAAGACTTTCACAACACCAGCAGCCCACTCAACATCAGCAGGATCAGGAGAGTACATACGATTAGAGGGTTCGATTTGTCCTGGGTGAATGATCATACGGCCTTCATAGCCCATTTGACGTCCTTCAGCAACGTTTCTTTCAAAGGCTTCAATATTCTTGAAGTCAACGAAAGGAGCATCGATTGCCACAATTCTTGCCGCACGGCAAGCAACAGCCACATGAGCGCGGCCATATTGTTGTTCAACGCCTTCATTGGTTAGTTTAACACGCATATCACGGCAATAGTCAACTGCTCCGAAAATTGCATTCACATTCCGTTTGCTGGCTAAGCAGCACTCTGCAGCATTGATAATTCCTTTAGCTGTTTCAAGCAACATAGAGATCTTAACTGTCCCTACTTCTAAGCCGCGACGACGCTCGAGTTCCTCAAGTTTCCAATCAAGGCGCTGTACATCTGCGGCGCACCCTGTTTTAGCCAGAGTTACTCCACTGAGACCTTCATAAACAATAGCTTCCAGATCATCGTTAGTTAATTCTGTTTCCCAGTTATTAATACGAACATATACTTCTGCTCCACCAGTACCTGCATATTTGAGGTTTTCACGAACGATTTGACGAGCAGCTTCTTTTTCAGCCGGCGGAACGGAATCCTCTAGGTCAAGTGTAACAATGTCAGCTGGAAATTCAGGAGCCTTTGCAACCATTTTAGGATTGTTTCCAGGAATATACATAACAGATCTCATAATTGTCATTAGTATTACCCCCTATAATTTTATTTTTTTATTTCCAGGGTTAAAACCCTTGGGATACCAACACTATGCTTTAGACCTTAATCCTTAATCTTCTGTTTTAAGATGATTGGGATATCCGTTGGAGTTTCAGCAACAAATCCCCCAGCCTTCGTAATAGCTTCCATTTTACTTTTAGCTGATCCACGTCCACGCTCTACAATATTAGATGCATGGGAGAATCGCATACCTGCCGGTGCCCATGCACCTGCTACATAAACTACGAAAGGCTTTGTGAATTCACCAGCTGCGATAACCTCAGCACACTCTTCTTCTTGAGTACCACCGATTTCTGCATAGACTGCAACACCCTTTGTCTCTGGATCAGCCTCAAATAACGGCAGTAAATCCGCCATAGACGTTCCCAGGACTGGTTCTGTCCCGGTATGAATTACGGTACTGACTCCAAATCCGCCTTCTCTCAGCAACCAAGGAATTGTTCCTGACTGGCCGCCACTTCGAGAGAAAACTCCAATATTCCCTTTTTGGAAGAATTTGTTGGCCCATTCTTTATTACCGCCAAGCCAACCTACCACAGCCTCACCTGGTGTTATAATTCCGATAGACCCTGGTCCTAGGAGCCTTGATCCTTTAGACTTGGCATACGCTATCATTTGCATGATATCGTGAATCGGAGTTCCCTCAACACATGGAATAATGTTCTTAACGCCAGCATCGACTGCTTCATAAACAGCTGTTTTTAAGATTTTGCCTGGTACAAAGATAACACTGAAGTCAATTTCACCTTGCTCGCGGACAATCTCTTTTACGGTGTTAAAAACCGGTATGCCGTGGACCTGTTCTCCAGCTTTTCCCGGACTAGTTCCACCAATTACTTTGGTACCATATTCTTTCATGTACTTTGTCCGTACAGATCCCTCTCGACCTGTAATCCCTTGGACAATTACCTTAGTACTCTTATTGATCAAAATGCCCATCTTTATCCCTCATTTAACATTTTGCTTCGTTTTGTATACAATAACAACCTACAATAGTCTATTGCACCTATTGACGTTTCTTAAGGTACTCATCCAAACCCTTAACAGGAACCTCAATGGTTATGGCATTGTTACCTTTGGTCTTACAAGCGAGTTCACATGCTAAACACTCAGTTCCAAGACGCAGAACTTCTTCTGCATCGCGATGTGCAACCGAAGCTCTACCTTGGTCATCAATCCCAAGCAAACCTCTCGCGTACTTTTTGCACGCCTCGGCACATGCCTTAGTCTCGCATGTATCACACTTGCTGGTATCGATTCTAACTGTCAGGCTTTTTTCTGCGAATTCCAGCACAGGTTTCCCCTACTTTCCTTGAGATTCTTTTTCAGCTCTATATTCTTTGCTAAGAGCTAAGAGTCTTTGTCCAATGAATTTGGTATCTGTTACGTATTCTTTGCCATAGATTTCGATTCTCTTTCCCGGGCCATCAGGAGTCATCAGGTCGGCAAGACCCTCTCTAAGGATTTCCAGAGATTCATCTTCCCTGTTGCCACAGAGTAACAACACACAAGGCAATCCGGGTTTCTGCGTCGGGAGAACTTCCCTGAGTACCTTGACGATAGCGTGGGAATGATGCCACTGCTCTTGGTTTGCCATCATAAACCCGCCAAGCAGATAACCGTCGATATTTGGCTGAGAAAGGACACATTTTGCGACTCGATAAATTTTTGAGCCGACTGGGTTACCACTGGTGTCAGCATAATTTGCCGGCTTCAGGCCTACTTGGTTCAAGGCATCTAAGCCCATCATTGCTGAACCGCCACCAATGGGATGGTAGCCGATATAACCAGGGCTCACTTCGTCATAGCCCATATTCATAAGGAAGCCTGTACCACGAGCATCAGTTTCTTCAATACTCCAGCCAATCAGGTCTAACTCAGTAGGCGCACCAGGCAAATCCCGCGCGATTGAAATCCCAAATTCCGGATGACGTCCCACGGAACTGTTGTCAATTTCCATTTTGCAATCTGCACAGACTAAGTTACCGCTACCCGTCATAATAAAGGGATTAATCTCCAGTGTTTGGCAATCTAATTTCTTATAAGCTTGGGAAAGCTTAGATAAAAAACTAGCAAACTTACTTATATCCTGAGCCGGAATTCCAGCTCGAGCACATACATCTACTGCGTCATATACCTGCAACCCGTTGATTGGATCAATGTTGACTTTAAATAGGAGTTCTTCAGGAACGCTTTCAATGTCCATTCCACCCTCAGTACTGAACATGAGCATGGGGGAACGAGCTTCTCTTGCGCCATTAACAACGAACGAACAATAGTACTCTTTTTTAATATCCAATTTTTCCTCAACAAGAACCTGGTAGATAGGTACTCCCATGACGTTTTTAGCAAAAATTTCGGCAGCAGCTGCAGCCGCCTCATCAGGAGTATTAACTAATTTTACAATTCCTGCTTTACCGCGTCCCCCGGCCTGTACCTGTCCTTTTACTGCAACAGCTTTGCCTATCTCTTCGGCAATCTTTTTGGCTTCTTCCGGAGTCGAGGCTACACGTCCTTGTGGTACCGGCAGTCCTGATTTTCTAAGCCATTCTTTTCCCTGGAATTCTAGAAATTTTGCCATACGTTATCACTTCCATAATGAAATTTTCTGCAACTATTAAGGTCGCTTTAAGAGATTAGTTTTTCTAACTAGACACATACCTCTTGACAATTTTTAATACCCACTCATTGAAAAGAAAATGTCCCTCCTTCCCACTTAGTATTCACACAAGATTCGAGGGGCGTATAAGACATTGCTTCCCAAGCACATCGTAGTAAGTAATAGTTATTTGACAAGGGGAAAAGGATTAAAGGTTATCGTTTCATTCTTTAAAACCTAGTTTCATTTTCCCTTAGCACCATTATCCATCTTATTTGCTCATTAGTCAACAGAATTATTTGCTTATTTTTCAAAGAATATGTCATTAAAATAATAACTTTTTTGTTCATAGCTTAAATCCAAATTCTTTTGCCTCGTTTATTATAACTTCACTGTCTCTACCGGAACTGGTCCAGCAATCCCAATAAATATAAAACGGTCTTTACCCGTATTTCTCATTCCATGAGTCTGTCCAGCTTTTGCAAGAATCGCCATGCCTTTTTTAATTTTTACTTCTTGCCCTTCTCCCGCAAAATAGAGACCCGATTCACCTTCCAGACAAATCCACACATCATCAGCATTAGGATGTTGATGGAGAAATACTTCTTGACCTGGTTCTAAACACCACATAGCACCTAAAGTTTTATCGGACTGATAAACCATAACTTTTTGGGGATCCTTTGCATCAAATTTAGCCAAATCTTCAAGCATAAAAACTCGGTTTTCCACATTTTTGCCTCCATCCATTTTTAATCATCCGCCACAGCTTAATTTCTGATATCCAGAATATTTAGACATCAGCAGTGTGATATTACTTCGGTTTACAAGCCTTAACCCCTTTTATCTTCATGCACTTATGCAGTAATAATAGCTTAGCCATTATTGCTCAGATTCTGGTGTCTATGTTGAATACCATGATAAAAAGGACTCATAAAACCCAAAATTTAGTATATCCCTTTTTCACCATTAAATTCGCTTGATATGTATATGTAAGCACTGTTTTTTTAAAGCTTCAAAGAAAACTGCTCTAGTGTATAAACACTAGAGCAGTGTCCACACGCCACTAGGAAGTGAGAAATTTATAGGTCGATGATCTTCCCTGGGTTAAAGCGATTGCTCGGATCGAAGCTTCTCTTAATCTTTCTAAAAGCTTCCATAGCAGCGGGTGTAAACTCCTTATCAAGATACTTCTTCTTGACAAGCCCGATTCCGTGCTCACCACTTATTGTACCCTCAAGATCAAGAGCCATCATACAGAGCGCCTGTTCAGCAGCATGAACGGTTTCAGTTTCCTCTTTATTCCGTTGATCGAAAAGAATCAGCGGATGAAGATTTCCGTCACCGGCATGAGCCACAACTCCGATTGTCACACCAAAATCTTTGGCAACTTTAAGGACTCCCCCAATCGCTTTTGGGAAATTACTCCTCGGAACCGTAATATCATTAACACCATAGGATGGTCTAACTCGAGCAACAGATCCGAAAGCACTGCGCCTTGAAGTCCAAATTTGATCCACTTCAACTGCCGTTTGAGCAACTTTAAATTCTTTAGCAATTTTTGAGGCGATTTCACCAATCGTCTTGACTTGTCCGTCCATATCTTCCGGATATCCGTCAACCTCAATAATTAGAACCGCTCCAGCGTCACGAGGAAGCCCGGCATGGGTAAAATCTTCAGTCGTATTGATAAGCAAATTATCCATCAATTCCAGGGTTGTCGGAATAATACCGGCAGCAACGATATCAGCAACAGTTTGAGAAGCATCTTCAACTTTGTCATAAAGAGCAAGCATTGTTTTCTTGGCTCTAGGTATCGGTAGGATACGGACGAAAACTTTGGTGACCAACCCTAGGATTCCTTCCGAGCCAACAATGATTCGAGTCAAATCATAACCCGGCTCACTTTGGAAATTACGCCCCCCCGTTTGGATGACTTTGCCATTCGGGAGAACGACTTCCAGACCCAGCATATAATCGCGGGTAACCCCATATTTAAAACATTTCGGTCCACCTGAGCATTCACCTAGATTTCCTCCTATTGTTGAGGCCTTAAAGGAGGACGGATCGGGAGGAAAATAGAAATTTTTCTTTGCGAGTTCAACTTGAAGGTCAAAATTGATCACTCCAGGCTCAACAACTGCTACAAAGTTTTCAGTGTCTATTTCATGAATTTTAGTCATTTTAGTAAAGCTAATCACCACAGATTTTTCAGAAGGAATGGTTCCACCACTCTCATTCGTACCAGCGCCTCGGGGAACAAGTTTAATATCTTGCTCGTTCATCAATTTGACGATTTCAACGACTTGTTCCGTTGTTGTCGGAGAAACCACTCCTAACGCTTCACCAGATAATAACGTGCCGTCATAACCATAGGTCAACAGACCAACTTTGTCTGTAACCACGTTTTTCTCCCCAACAATTTCCTTCAGCCGCTTAACAACCGCTTGGCTTAACATATTCAGACCTCCTTCTTCTTAAGCCTCTAGACTTACCCCAGGGTTGAGAATCCCTTTGGGGTCAAATTGTTGACGCAGTTCACTGAGCAAACTTGTGGTTTGCTTCCACATTTCCGCATCATTGTAAACTTCTGCTTTGAGCTTATGACCCAAGAGGCCCTTCACGTTCCCGCCTAGGGACATGGCCAGTTTATTCACTTTCCTGGCTAAAGCAAGTTTATCCGTTCCCTCGGGCAGAGCCAAACAAACATATCCGAGAAGTCCTTCGACAATTATGCCAGGATAAGCCCCTAGATCCCCCGTTTGCGCTTCGAGCTGAGACAGGGCTTGAGGCATTTTCATCGGGCCAACCACAAATTCCACGATTTCCGACGGTTTTGCATTGAGTTCGGCGCGAACTTTAAGCCAACCATTGATCACTTGATCATACTCAGCGCCCTCCTCAATGATCTTTACATCAGAGCCTCCACCCAAGGTAAGAACTGAAGCAACTTCATTAGCGATGTTTTTACCCGACTCTTTAAATCCTTGCAAATCTATGATCACAAGTTGCCCTTCCGTTCCCGGTTTTGCAATTTTCGCAAGGGATGCATTGATAAGATTCATCCGGGTCGGATGCACATTCCGCTTAATCAGGGTATTGAAGGTTGCATTCGCCTTATGCATGGATGCGAAGGTTCCAATCACTGCTTTTTTAGCTTCCGGTACAGGTAAGAGCTTCACCAGCAGTTTGGTGAAAATCCCAAATGTCCCTTGGCTTCCGACAGCAAAGTGGATGAAATCTAAACCGGAAACGTTTTTTATACATTTATTTCCGATCTCCAGGATTTCCCCTGTCGGGAGAACCATTTCAAATCCCAAAAGGAACGTCCGGGTAGGACCATATTCAAAGGATTTAGAATCGGAATCTCCAATCGCAAAGCAGCCGCCAACCGAACTGGTTTCGATTACATAGGGCTCCGGAGGAAAGTTTAATCCGGCTTCCGCAACTTTAAGAATAAAGTCTTTATGAAGAAGTCCTGGTTCGACCACCGCCACAAGGTTTAGATGATCCATTTCTAAAATCCGGTTCATCCGGGACATAACCATCGCAATCCCGCCCGTAATCCCCTGGGTATCGACGACTGCCCCGCCTACCCCTAATTTCACATTCTTCTCATTCGCCAGTTTGACGATACTCGAAACTTCTGAAGTACTCGCCGGTAAGACGACGACTGCAGGCTTACCTTGACCTTTTAGATATTTAGCCATTTCGGAAGGGGAATCGATGACATAGGCATCACCGACAATCCCCTTTAACTTACTGATATTGACATCACTCATGACTACCCGCCCTTCCACTCATTTACTAGAACTTGCGGTCAGCATGTTCCGCAAAGGGAAATATTCGATTTTCGGCCAGACCATGATGAATCGTAATGGTCAGCCATATACAAAGTTAATGTAATTCTTGCATCCAATTAGTCTTCGTAAGCGTTGGCCATTACATCGGCAACATGCATAACCTTTTGTTTTTGTCCCGCTTTATTTATGCCGCCTTGAAGTCTCAACATGCAAGCTGGGCAACTTGTAGCCACCAAATCTGCATTGGTATCCTTGATGTTTTGAGTCTTCTGATCCGTGATATCTGTTGATACCTCATGATAGAAGGCCTGGATTAAGCCTGCTGCCCCGCAACAACGGTTGGCTTCAAACATTTCCTTATAATCAACCCGAGGAATCATTTGCAACAATTCCCGAGGCTGCTTGGTTGCCTTAAGCCCCCGAACCATATGACAAGGATCATGATAGGTGACTGTCAGTGGACTTGAATTATGAAGTTTGCTCTGATCGACACCAATCTTGGCCATATATTCTGAAAACTCAACTACTTTGTCACAAAATAACTTGACTTTGGGCAAATACGACGGCTCATCGGCAAAGAGCTTCAGATAATCATGTCTCAGCATCGAACCACAGGACGCACAGGCCGTAAGCACAACTTCTGCATCGCTATACTTATCTAAAAAGGTATCAATGGTTTTGCGAGCGTTGGTTTTCGCTGTTTCGTAGTCACCATAACAATATTGCGGCAGACCGCAGCACACTTGATCTTTAGGAATAATAACTTCACAGTCATTTTTGGTTAGCACTTTCACAACTGAGTGAGCGGTTTGGTCTAAGGAGTGATTGAGAAAACAACCCACATAAAATCCGACTTTATGCTTCGGATTTTGCACCTTAATCTTTTCCGGGACCTGCTCCAAAAATGGTTTCTTGGCCGTAGGGAAGTTTTTAATATCAATACCACGGAAATAGTCCAGTCCGTCAATTTTATTGAGGACACTTTTGCCCATTCCTCCGAAAAGCCGAAATCCCATGCCCAGCCTTTTCGGACTTGCTAAAGTTTTTAAAGCAAAAGACTTAGCAAATGGCTTGATTCCCTTTCTTAGTTTTAAATCTCGCCGCGCGGCCATGACGAGTTCATTACCATGTACACCGTTTGGACAGGTGACTGCACATTCTCCACATAACAAACAGCTCATGATAGCATCTTCATACTCTTCATTAGGTTCCAATTTCCCATCGGCGACAGCTTTGATGAGCTGGATTCTTCCGCGTGTAGACATTTCTTCTGACCCAGTCAATTTATAGGTCTTACAGGCTGTATGGCAACCACCACACTTGTTACACGTATTTAGCATTTCATATACGTCTGCTAATACTCCCACTGATCTTCCCCCTTCATTACAGTGTTCTTACCCGATGGCTAAACGCCAACAATCTCCTGCTTTCGCTTCTCTCTATCCTTGGCTACTGCGACACTTGCCCATCCCATCCTTGGCCGGAGATCGCTTCTCACCATCACGGCACCTTGCAGTATATGGCGGTGTTCTAACCTCGAGGTTAGAGTCTTGGCTACAGCGATACTAAATCATCTATAACCGTCAGTCATTAAGCGGCGACTAAACCCCTGAATAAGTTCAACAAAACTTCCCCGATGTAAGTTCCTAATGACTTAAACCTTGAATTAGCTCCCCTTTCTTCGCAAAATACTGTCTAATTGTTTTGAATATTGAAACATGGTTTCAGAAACTTTATAATTCTATTATTACGCTATCTGAGTAAATCGTCAATAGGAAACTTTCCAAAAATTTTAGTTATTTGCGGATTTTGACGAAATTATGAATTGTGAAATATTTATTTAACACGGACTTGTCTATGACTTTTGAAAAAAGCTAAATCCCAGCTTAGCCGAAATTAGCTCTCCCGACGTTTTTAATTCCTCGCCAATCCACTTGATCCCTTTTTCAGTAATCCTGCTAGCAGGTCCTGAAACACTGATCGCCCCTATTGCTTGCCCAGAGTAATCGAATATCGGTGTTCCTAAACATATGATTCCAACTTCATTTTCTTCCGTCTCTATAGATATCTTACTTAATTTGATTTCTCTCAAACCAGCTAACAAATCTTCAGGGTCTGTTATTGTGTTAGGAGTATATTTAGTCATGCCTTTAACTTCAAGGATATGTCTGACTTCCTCTTCTGGCAAGGTCGAGAGCAAAGCTTTTCCTACAGCAGTACAGTGCATTGGAGCCCTGCGTCCTACCTTAGAATGCATACTGACAACTTGAGAGCTCTCTGCTCTATCGATATAAACAATCTCTCCATCATCAGGAAGAACTAGGTGGACAACTTCATCTAAAACTTTTACTAAGTCACTTAACACAGGAGCAGCAACTTTACGAATTTCTAAGTCATTAAAGAAGCGAATTCCTAATTCGATAATTTTAATCCCTAATTGATAACGCTCACTGTCCTTTTTTCTGTCGACATAGCCCCTGTGACATAAAGTTTGTAAGATCCTATGAACTGTGCTTTTATGCAAACTGATACGATTTCCAATTTCTGTGACACCCAATGGTTCTTCAGCATGAGCTAACACTTCTAGAACATCCAGAGATCGCTCAAGAGTTTGTACATATTTCTCGGCCACGAATAGTCCTCCATTCATTACCATAAATTATTGATATTCCAGTTTTAGTATATAAAACTATGTTTTATATTTGATAGTATGACCTTTTTATTCACTATAGTCAATACCCTAAATTTTCAAATTAATAAAATATTTATTTTTCTAAGACAACTTGTCACTTCTTTATTAAATTACTCTATGCACAATTATCTAAACAGCTAACCACTCAGCACTCTTCCGTGGCAAGTTTCCTATTCGATTGCTAACCGCCTCTAATCGCCTGCTTAAAAAAGGGGCGATTAGAGGCGATTAAGCAATTTGCTACGCCATCTCTAACTTGACCTTGCTTCCAACCCCGCCAGCCTCAGCGGGAGTAAGAACCAGCCTGCGTGAAAGGCGATTCTTTAATTCCGGGACGTGACTGATAATTCCAATAGTCAGATTTTGCAGGTGAAGTTTTTCGAGCGTGTTCATTACTGTCTCTAGCAAATTAGCATCAAGAGTTCCAAAACCTTCATCTAAAAAGAAAAACTCCAGCGGTGCTTCTCCGCGAAGCTGGATCTGGGTAGATAAAGCCAAGGCCAGCGCCAAAGCTGTAAGGAAAGTTTCTCCGCCTGACAGACTGCTTACGGGTCGACGTACTCCGCCGTTGGCATCGTCACGCATGATAAATCCACCTTCGGCATCAACCTCCAAGGCATAACGTTGGTTTGTTAACTGTTTTAAACGTTCGGACGCATCTAGAGATACGTTTGCTAATTGTTCTTGGGCAATGAACTCAACAAAAGCATTCCCTTTGAAAACAGTCTGCAAGGTTTTGAGTAAATCCTGGCGGTGGCTAAAGGCTTTTCGTTCACATTCCAGGCGTATCCATTCTTCATGCGCCACTTTCAACTTCTCTAACCTTTGTTGATTAGCTCCCCGTTGCTCAATCGCTTCTGTATAATCCTTTTTAAGCTCCTTTAACCGAATCGGCCAAGCGAGCCATTCCTCAGGACGAAGAATCCGTCCTTTAAGCGCCTCTTCCACATCTCCCCTTTTCTGCTTATTAACCAGCACCCTTTGACGGAAGATCGAGATGTCTTTTTCCATATTCAGTCGCTCTTCGACCTCAGATAACGCGCTTTGTGCCTCTGCCACGGTCAAGAATTGTGCCGTTTGAAGACCCAAGTCTAGCTTTCGCTGAGCTGTTTCAAACCCCTCTTGAGATAATTCCAGGGTTTTTTGGCTAACTGCCTGAGTCTGTTCTGCTTGTTTCCATATCTCTTTGGCCTGCTCATAGGCCTTCTTAAATCCTTCTTCCCTCCCTGTTACAAGCAACAATTCCTGTTTAACCTGCTCAATCCACTCATAGGATGGCTTTCCTTCGATTAAAGCATCACATTTCATCTGTAACTCTGACAGATCACGAGCGGCTTCAGTACCCATGGTCCTTAAATTCTGAAGTTCAAGCTCACAGTCCGTCTTTTCTCGCGTAAACCTTTCCTGGGCCTCGTCGGCTTTCTGCAACTCTTCCTCAAGACCGGACAAGGTCTGATTTAAAGTACCCATCATCTCATCCCAGTTTGCGTATTGCTTTTGTAATGACAAAATTTCCGTTATAGCAATTTTGCCGCGCAAATTGTCCAAGGTTGCTTTTCGTTGCACTTGGTCTTCCAACAGTTGGTTTAGACGATTGCGAACCTCTTTTCCTACTCCTTCTGACAAAGCAATTTGAGCACTCATTTGATGTTGTTTTTTTTCTACTTCGGCTAGCTTATGCTGGGCGTCCTCCAACTGACGGTTTAACTGTTCTTGATCCGCTTTCCATTGGTTCAAAATTCGGCGATCATTCGCCAACTTAGATTCTTGTTCAATTAGTTGCGTCTTTAAATCATGAACTTCCTTATTGCGTTCTGCTTCAGCCAACTCTCCTCGATAAGCAACAAGAGCACCTTGCTTAGTTGCTAAAAGATCAGCTTGTTTTTGCTCCAGCTCTTCTTTAGACAACAACTGAGCTTTGGCCACGGCAAGAGCGATCGTACCTTCCGCACTTTTCTCTTCCAAGCTTTGAAGCTCTCTTGATGCCTGCTCCAGTTCAACTCTCGCTCTGTCCAACATCTCATCATCTAAACCGTGAGCAGGCTTGGGATGGTGAGGGGAACCACAGACCGGACATGTTTCTCCCTCCACCAGGTTTTCACCCAGTAACCCGGCAAGATTTTCCCGCTCTAGTTCCTTCACTTCGGTGATTTTTCTTTCGGCGAATGCTGTTGCCTCCAGAAGGGCCAGCGAAATCTCACCCTGTTCCTTCTGCCTGATTCCTACTTCAACTTCCGCTTTTTGGCGATCCCCTGTGATGATTTGCAATCGCCGTTGTTCTTCGATTCCTTCCAGCTCAACCCGCTCAATATTAGCAATCTTATGCCGGTCACGTTCTATTCTTTGAGCCTGTTCAGTTAAGATTTCTTCACGAACTGGCGGGTTTTGGTTCATACTCATCAAAGTCGCCTTTAACTGCTCTGACATTTTCTGAGCAGTCTGGACCTCCCCCAGGGAAGTCTGCAACTCCGATCGCCGTTCTTCTATTTCAGACAAGTTTTTGACCAAGTCTATTTGCAAGTCGTCCACTTGCTTGGAGACCATCTCATATCCTTCTAATGCTTGGGCCGATGCACTAACCTGCCTCCTCAGGGCAGGGTCTACCGTGATTTGAGCGATATTGCTTTTTACATCCTGTTGTTGCTTCTGCACATCTGTTTTTTTATCCATTGCAACTTTAATCGTTTGTTCTAAGTCCTTCCGAGTTCGGTCAAGCGCGCTGTATTGGAGACGTGTTTCGTTTAAGCGTCCTTGGCGTGCCTGGATATCGACTTCTAAACCTTTCGCTTGCTCAAGCTGTTCCAACCTGCGCAAACAGCGGGGTTCCGTTTCTTGCCTTTTTTGATTTGCCTCAAACCACTTACCTTCAGCAGTTTCCTTTTCGTTTCTCGCCGCTGTAAGCCCCTTATCTGAACCTTCAGCCCGCTCTTTGGCTTGCTTGAATCGCTGCTCACTCGTAGCTATCTCTTCCAAAAGTGAACGGATCGATTCTGCACGTTCAGCCAGACTTAAACGCACCTCTAATTTATCCATCTTGGGTTGTTGAATTGAAAGCTCGGCCTCTTCATGTTGCAGTTGTTCTAACTGTTCTTGAAGACTCCAAATTTCCTTTGCTTCATCAAACATAATTTCTAGGTTTTTCAAATCTCTCGTAATTATATCAGCCTTTACGTTTGAAGCCTTTAAATCCGCTTCTGCTTCTTTAACCCGCTCATCCGAAGCATCCCCTAAACCTTGTTGTCGTTGTTCTACACCGTTTAAGTTGAATTTAGCACTGTCCAGTTGTTCAGAAAGACGAGCTGTAAGTTCCCGACCGTAGGCTTCAAGGGAAAATAGCCTCTCCAACATCAGTCTTCGATCTTTGGGTTTTATAGTGAGAAACTCAGCAAATTTCCCTTGAGGAAGAACTACAGCCCGTGTAAAATCTTCTACATTTAGGCCTAACACATCTTCAATTTTCTTGGTCATCTCATCTGCCTTGGAAGCTAAAACAGTTTCAACCTCTCCGACTATTTCAATTAATCGGCAGGTCGAAGCCTTGACCGTCCGCTCCCCTGAGCGTCGATAAGCTCGTTCCGCACGGTAGGTTGTCCTTTGATCCCCTGCAGCTAATGAGAAACTATATTCCACTGTAAGCTGGGCTTCCGCATGGTTAAGAATTCCCTGAGTATTGTTGGTTGCACGTTCCACTGTTCCATACAGGGCCAAGGTGATAGCATCCAGAATCGTGGATTTTCCGCTGCCAGTGGAACCGAAAATTCCAAACACACCCGTTTCACACAGTTTCGAAAAATCTATTTCCTGTACTTCCCTAAAGCTGTTCAGACCAGCTACTCTTAAGCGTATCGGCTTCACGCTGACTCAACCTCCTCTGCCCCTGTTATTTGTGATTGAGGGGTGAACACATCTGTAGATTGCGATGGAGATGTTGTGTTGTCTGAGTCAATTAGGGATAAAAACAAAGCAACTAATTCCTGCTCAGGCTCTGCTCCACCTGTTCGGTCTTGGTAAAACTTACTGAAGAGTTCATCAATGGGCAATTTAGAGCGAGCCTCCGCGACGATCTGCTCTGTTTCCGGGAAAACGGGTCGAATATTAATTAGGCGTTCCCTCTGCCTACGCAGATTATGGATATCCTGCGCTTGAAGCGCGCCTGTCACAAAAATTTCCAGGTCAATCCAGGCATTACGATCCTTACCTTCATCAATCCACTGTTGCACCTGAGCTAAGCCTTCTTTAGCCTTCCATTTCACAAGAGGGTAACCAGCGCTTAGGAAAATTTCTCGGGTCGTTACCGCTTGACTGGGAAAGGCTTCAACAAGAATCACAGATTTGGCATACCCTGTCTCAGAAAAACTATAAGCCAGCGGCGAACCTGAGTAACGAGTCGGTACAGCCGCTCCTTTGACAGCCTGTGCACGATGCAAATGGCCGAGGGCAACGTATTGCGCACCGGAGGGCATCGCATTCACCTCAACAGTCGGCGCACTTCCCAGTTGAATCGGACGCTCTGACTCGGATTCCATTCCTCCGCGAACAAAGAGATGACTCATGCCCAGGTTAACCGCATCTGGGCGAAAGTGCTGACTAAATGAAGAAAATAATTGCTGTACTCGCTTGGAGTATTCTTCACGCAGGATTTCTTCATCTAAGCTTTCGCTTAAAACCTCATTAAGCCGAGATTCAGAAGGATATGGCAGCATAGCAATGATGGCCGGATCTGAGCAACTAGGAATATGTAACTCCACCCACCCTTGACCCGCTGCAACCCTGGTAACCCGTCCTAAATTAGGCTGGTCCAAGAGACCAGGTGTCAATAGCTCTTTGGGAAGGCCATATAATGTAATTCCATTACGCACGGCAAGAGGGCTTGCCGCACATAATCGCTCCGGGTTATCATGATTTCCGGCTATCGCTACAATAGCCCGACTTCCCCCTGCAGACAATCGATTCAAGGCATCATAAAAAAGTTCTTCTGCAATGGCAGGAGGATTAACCGTATCAAAAACGTCACCGGCAATTAAGATAAGATCTACCGCTTCGTCTTCAGCTATCATACAAAGTTCATCAATAAACGTCATCTGTTCCTCAATCCGGCTTCGCCCCTCGAGGGTACGCCCCAAATGCCAATCCGATGTATGTAAAATCCGCATGGGTCACTTGCCCCTTTCACTCACTATCTCTATATATTCTCATTATAGAGCATGTCTTAGACAAATGGATGTGGTCGTTTTTGGATATTAATTTATTTATCGCTCTTTCATATAAACAAGTCCAGGCTGTGAACTCTTTCGGCTAAAGTTCAATCAACAACAACTGAAATAATTTTTAATCAATTTACAGTTGAAGGCAGAATGTCTAATTATACAGATATTGAACATAATACCCTCCATAATAAAGGAAAGAAGGCTTTACTATGAGTGATTGGTTAATCCCATACCTTGTTTTCAATGGAAACTGTGAAGAAGCTGTCAACTTCTACCAAGCATCTTTGGGCGGAGAAAGTCAAGTCCTGCATTTCAGCGATGCCCCGCCAAATCCAGCATTTCCAGTACCTGATCATGTGAAAAATCTCGTTCTGCATGCTGAATTAAGAAAAGATGGTCATGTCATACGTTTTTCAGACACTTTTCCTAATACCCCTTACAATGCCGGCAATAACATTTCTTTTTCACTCGAATTTGATACTAAAGAAGCCACAAAAGCAATGTTTGAAGCATTATCTACAGATGGGCAAGTTGAAATGGAACTGCAGGAAACTTTCTTTAGCCCATTATACGGCAAGTTTACCGATAAATTCGGGGTGATGTGGCAAGTATCCTGTAAGGCAAAATAGTGAACTCGTTCAGCTAAAGCTGAACATCGGAGCTTCGGTAGGGGATTCTACCCCCACCGAAGTAGAAATCGGAACACCCACTTAAAGAAGTGGGTGTCTCGGAATTGATTAAAAACAGTTCATAAAAGAGAAATGGGCTAGTTATAATTGAATTCCCGAAATAGGCGCCCCTGGGAAATAGGATCTTAACTTCCTGTTTCTTAGAGGGGCCGACTTTCGAACCCTTATAAATCAATTAGTATGCTTTATCTCCAGATTTTTTATTGTGCTGATTATTTGATTTATTTCAATTGGTTTCTTTAAAATTTTTATATTCTTTATGAGTAAACTCTGAGCAGTTTTATCCGAAAAATCTCCCAAAACTATAAAGTTTGTCTCAGGCCGGCTTCTATGTATTTCCACGACTTCTACAAGTTTATTATTATCAATTAATCCCTCAAAAAGAATTATCTTCGGCGAAACGTTACTAAGATTACCTTTTTCCAAATCACTTATCTTAAAAACCTTTACGCGATAATCAAGGACTTTCAAGGCCTTCTCCAATGGATAACTTAAAACTTTATCATTCATGATTAATGCTACATCAACTTCTTTACCCTCAATGCTTGGAGTCGGCAGGGTTATTGTAAAGACTGCTCCACTTTGAGGCCTATTGCTTGCTTCAACTTCACCATCGTGATTATTAATAATTGCCTTAACTATGGCAAGGCCTAAACCTGTTCCTCTTTCTTTAGTCGTGAAAAACGGCGTAAACAATTGATCTATTACACCAGGACCAAACCCAGGTCCATTATCCTCAATACAAACCCTAACCTTATTATTCACTTGACCTAAGGAGATTTTGACTATTCCATTTTCTATGTCGTTTTCAACTAATGACTGAACCGCATTACGAACTAAATTCAAAATAACTTGAGTAAGTTGACCAGCATCAGCGTTTATGTGTGCTACCATTTCATAGTTGAATAAAACTTGAATATCTGTACCAATTGCTTCTCCCTCTAAAAGGGGGAGCAATTCTTCCATAAATGTAACTAAGTCGAGGGGTTCAGGTAATATTGAGGCCGGCTTTCCCAGAAGAAGGAATTCATTAAGGAGACGCGTTACCCGATCTATCTCCCGCAATACTAAGTCCACATAACCCTGAGTTTGTTCCTGATTCCGTTTTCTAGTCATTAACTGTAAAAGCCCTTTAGCTGCGCTCAGGGGATTTCGTAACTCATGTGCCAAAGTTCCCACCATCATAGACGTAGTCGCAAAACGTTCCGCTTTGCGTACAGCAGATTGCCAGCGGTAATAATCGGATCGATCCTCAAGCATAATTAACCAACCCGCTATGACCTTATTCTCAAAAATCGGCGATACCTGCCAATCCACCCAACAAGGATTCTCATCTTCCTGATCCTTCTTGAGAGATTCCATCTGCCCGCTAACCGGGAAAGTGATCTCAGCATTAATGATTGAAACCCAAGGCCCCTCGATGTTCAGCATTGATACCCCGACTAAATTAACAAACGATTTACTAAAGAGTTTCTCAGCGGCTTTATTTAGATATGTAATATTTTTCCTCTGATCAACCAAGAAGATCCCACTGTTTACTCCACCAAGCACTCTGGCTAACTGATTGTTAAGAAGTTTAAAAAGGTTATCTATCTCAAGAATAATGGCACATTCCTGTGCCATTAATGAAATCAGCTCAGTTGATTGATCTTTGACCAATGGGCTTAAAACCCCTAGATTACATTTGAACTGCCCATAAGAAATATCGACCTGTTGAGCGACCCCTTCAGCACTTGTTAGATAAGCATTAACCAAAAATTCATCGCCCTTAATGAAAATTTCAGTTTGGCTATTCTCAAATTGGACCCAACTGCCTTCAGCCTCTAAAAGGATGATTAAGGCACTAAGAATTAGTTCAAAGCTTCTTTTTAAGGCATCTGTCTCTCCATGAAATAAGGATAATACTATATGATTCATTTGGCGGAGAATAGAAAGTTCCAGAGCACGTTGTCCACAATTGAACTCATGCTTAAATGATATCAAAAAATTAGTTATCAATTTAGCCGCAATAGCTCCACGGTCTTTTAATGTGGGATGTACCGTTTCCTTTGCACACAGACACTCTTGTGCTATCATTCTGAGTCCAGGCACTAATTGAAAGTTTATAACGGTATTATCAGTATCTAATTCCGTCATTTCTCGTCCATCGACATACTCTTTAGATTTAAAATCTAGAATAGGCAAGGAATTTTCCAACTGGTTTTCACATATAGAACATATTCTCGATGATTGAAATATCAAATTTCCATTAGCCGATACAATAGTCAAATTGAGTTGTAAACCCAGAGCAGTACATTCTAAAAAACTAAGCCAACGTGCAGATTTTAGAAATTCATGATCTTCGGTACTTATTGACATCCTCTGAGCACCCCTTTTTGATCCCAGTCACTAACGTATTAATACACCATTTTTATTGACTATCAACTCTTTTAATTCTGTGGAATGACAACTGCCTCTCATTTTCACCACTCTTAAATACCTTTTCAAAGTGCCTCCGTCTTCTTTGAAGGATAAGAGTAATAAATTATCGGCTACAAAACTAATTCCATGCTTTGTCATGGCTGATGGATTTAAGGAACCGTGCATTTCGTGGGTAAGCAAAACAGTAATTCCATTGGCCTTAAAGTAATCTGTAAGTGCCCAGATATAATCTGTATATTTAACCTTATCACTCATTCCAATTTCGAATGAAGAGATTGAATCAATGATCAACCTTTGTGCCCCGATCTCACGTACAAGTTCCTGAATCCGATAAACATGTTCATCAACATCCAGCTCAACCGGAGAAACGTAGACAATATGTAAAATTCCCTGATCTATATAAGGTCTAATGTCGTTACCAATTTGCATAAAATTATTAATTATTTGCAAAGGATTTTCTTCAAAGCTAACAAAAACTGTTTTAATCCCAGACCTTATTGCTACTAAGGCGAAGCTAAGAGCAACCATGGTTTTGCCCGAACCTGAAGGCCCTGTTATTAAGGTAGTGGAGGCTAAGGGAATGCCTCCTTCCATTAGTTCATCTAATTTTGACACCCCTGTTGGAACCTTGATAGAATATTGAATGTAATCTTGTTTTATCACCATAGGATTTAAACGGGGAAATACGCTGATTCCGTCGTTAGAAATCTTAAAAACTGCCTCACCATTAAAATGATTGGTCCCTCTCATCTTTAAAATCCGCAAATATCTTTTTTGTTGCCTTTTCTCCTCTGTCCCATAGAGATAGATGATTCCATCAGCTATTGCACTTTCAGGCCTAATTTCGATATCTTGTTCCGAGTACTCCCCTAAGAGAATCGTCGTACACCCCCAAGTTGTTAAACGAACGGACAGATCAAGAATAAATTCCCGAAATTCTATCGAATCAGGAATAATATCAGAAAATGCTTTGATGGTATCGATAAAAACCATTTCCGGTTGATATTCCTTAAGAAAACTTTCAATTAACTTCATAGTCTGGGTTGATCCTTGTTTGCGAAGTACACCACCCAAATCTTTATAAATTACGTTCTTTGAAACTTTGTCAGTATTAAAAAAACTAAACTGTTGTTGATACTTCATAATTTTAATTTGTGGTTCTGCGAGAGTTGATAGATACAATAATTTATTTTGATTCTCTACATTTTTAAACATCATTTGATGGGCCAAAATTGTTTTCCCTGTTCCCGGCCGTCCAACTAGCAATATGGTCGAGCTTTTTGGTAAGCCCCCATCTAAAATTTTATCAAGTGCTACGATACCTGTCGAAACTCTATCCAATACTAACACTCCTATTTAAACTACTATTAAACTACTATTACCTACTTTTTATCTTCACACATCGATAGCCTCAAGCTCTTCCGTTAACTGTTTCGCCAGTTGTTTTCCAACTAAATGACCTAATGTGTTTACTATATTAATCAAAAACTCATGGACCACAAGGATGGCTCGATCCTGTTCTATTTCAAACAGCTCATTTAATGAAACTCCATCCTCTGAGATTTTGATCATAGCAGCTTCCTCATACTTTAATTGAGTCTTCCATAAAGCACGTTCTAAAACAATGACGAAAACATGGATCCCAACAACTTGTCCTACCGATATAAATAACTCATCAATGGTTTTTTGGTGAAAGTTCAATGATCTTCCTCCTTTCAAATTAATACATTTTAATACATTTCGACATGTTTTTGCCAAAATCCTTTTATGATTATCATTTGCACAAAAACAAGTATTGAAGTTAACGACATGCCACAACAAATTTTGCTACTTTAAAGGTGTATAGTTAATAATCATAGTTAGTAATAAAATTAAGATTTCCAAAAAGTTAGAAAGAGGTTGAGAGAATTGGCCATAATTTACACAATTGATGATAATCCTTTAATATCAATGGTAATAAAACTTGCCTTGACAGACGAAGGACATACAGTTGTCACGTTTAATGATAGTATGAATGCGTATGAAAGCTTAGAAAAGGGATTAAAACCCGATGTGATATTGGTAGATCTTAAAATGCCTGGAATGAACGGAAAAGAACTTGTTGAGAAGATGAGAGCAAATCCTGAATTAGATTTTATTCCAGTCACATTTATTACGGGTTCAATCCCCTCAGCGGAAATATTGCCGTCTAAAGATTCTTACCAGGGATTGATACTTAAACCTTTCGAATTACAAGAACTAATTGACACGGTAGACGGATTGATTGCATAATTCTTTAAATTTAAGTGAAATCTGTTTAAGGATGATTCGCAGTTGCAGAGTTTTTTATTTAACCCGTCAAAATAACGCTCTTTAGATCAAGGATCTTCAGAGCGTTATTATAGATTACTTAAGTTCCTCTTAATTATCTGTTCTAGTCATCTTCTGCATCTGATATATCTTCTTCCACTTAGCTTTTTCTGCTAAGGTTTTTCCTGATTAACTTTCAATATACATCAAAATATAACAGCTGTCTATGTGGCATATGCTAACTGTTACTATCGGCTTGAATCTAGGTTTATGACATAATTATGGCTTTTTTATATCTTAAAAGGGTAACCGCTGGGAATCCCGCTCAGTGAAGTGAAGTAGAGTAACCCTGCACAAGCTATATAGAAAACTAGGCCGGCGCCAAGCCATAGTGATGACCCGCCTAGTTAGTATAACAAAAGTGGTAGCGCTATCGTCGCTGCCACTTTTGTGTTATAAAGGAAGAGAAAAGTGAAGCCGTTTGATGATGGTCAACACAAAATATTTAGAGAAAACACAAAGGAAGGAGTATTTCACCATGGCAGTTCAAGCTGATTGGAAAAGACTACTTGTTGATGAAATGAAAAAGGACTATTATATTCAATTATTAGATTGGGTGAAAAACCAATACCGAAAGAAACAGATCTTTCCCAAAAAGGAAGATGTGTTTAACGCTTTAGTATTTACCTCATACGAAAATACCAAGACTGTCATTTTAGGGCAAGACCCCTATCCCAACGTCGGTCAAGGAATGGGGCTTAGTTTTTCTGTGAATATTGGAGTTCCCTTTCCAAAATCGCTCCAGAATATATTCAAGGAACTGCAATCCGACTTAGGTTGTCAGACACCTAAACATGGTTCTCTTAGAAAATGGGCCGAACAAGGAGTACTACTTCTTAATACGTCACTCACCGTAGAAGCAGGTAAGCCCAATTCTCATCAAAACAAGGGTTGGGAGATCTTTACTGATAAGATTATTTCTTTAGTTAATGAGAAAACTGACCCTGTAGTCTTTATCTTATGGGGTAATAACGCTCGTTCTAAGAAAAACCTCATTACAAACCCCCATCACTTGATTATCGAATCCGCTCATCCAAGCCCCTTATCTGCCAGCAGAGGATTCTTTGGCAGCAAACCCTTTTCTAAAGCAAACAATTTCTTAATTTCTAACAATAGATCACCGATCGACTGGCAAATAGATTAACTCAGAAAAACTTAAATTTTATAGATCTCCTACAGTAGATTCTACAATGGGAGGTCTATATTTTTTCGTTTTACTAATTTTGGTTCAACGTTAAATCTCTATTTTCGTATGGTAAATTAGGGGATACAGTTTTTTTCGTATTCCTGCGGAACTTCTTCTTCATATCATCCAACAGAGAATAGATAACCGGAACAATAAAGAGTGTTAATATCGTGGAAGTGATCAAGCCGCCAATCACTGCATGCCCCATTGGTGCCCGCATTTCTGCCCCTGCTCCTGTACCAGTGGCAACAGGAATCATACCAAAGATCATGGCGAGAGTCGTCATGAGGATAGGTCTTAACCGTACTGCACCTGCTTCAATCAAGGCATCTTTTACACTAAGTCCTTCATTCCTTCTCTGCTTTGTAAAGTCTATGAGCAAAATACCATTTTTAGCCACCAGTCCCATCAAAAGGATGATGCCAATGAGGGATAATATGCTCAGCTCACTGCCCGCAATATACAGTCCAAGAACCGCACCTATAAGTGCCATTGGCAGAGAGAACATAATGGCAATGGGATCCAAAAAGCTTTCAAACTGCATCGCCATAACCAAGAACATGAACATTATACCCATCAGAAGCGCGGTTACAAGACTACCGAAGCCTTCCTGCATAGTCTCGTTCATTCCCCCTACTTTTACGATAACCCCCTGTGGAATATCCAACTCATTCGTCAGTTTGTTCGTATACATGTTTAGAAAGTCCCCAGTGGCTATTCCTTCGACATTTGTGGAAAGCTCAATCTGTAACAACCTATCATATCTATGAATTGTGGAAAAGGAAGTGGAAAGAACTTTCTTAGTAACATTGGCAAGCGGTATCTGTCGATCATCTGAACCACTTACATAAATGCCATCCAGATTATCCAAGCTCTTACGCTGATCGTCTTTCAACGATACCCTCACATTATACCTATCCCCTGCCCACTCAAATTTACCGGCATCTATTCCGTCAAAAAGCGCCTGTATAGTCGCAGCCGCAAGTGCTGTATCAACACCTAAATCAGAAACCTTATCTCTATCAACCTCTAATTTTGTTTCCGTTTTGCCAGTTTTGAGATCTAGCGCTACATCTTTGGCATGAGGATCTTGACTCAGTATCTTTTTCGCTTTCAGTGCGAAAGCCTGCATTGCCTCCGTGTCGTTTCCCAGGATAACAAACGAGACATCTTTACCCTCATTGGGTCCTAACGAACTTGCCTTAACCGCCAATTCAACTCCTGAGATTCCTTTTAAGTCCTCCCTGATTTCTGAGGCAATCTGTTTCGACGACTTTTCTCGCTCTTGTTTCTCAGTTAGTTTTACATAAATTGAAATTTTTTCAGGACTGACTGTAGTATAAACATGAGTGACTTCAGGATATTCCTCAATCCTTTCTTCAAGTTCTTTGGCTTTTTCCCCTCCAGCCTGCAATGTCAAACCAGAGTCTGTACTGACGCTTATATTTATACCCCCTGCATCAGTGGATGGGATAAAACTGAAACCCAGCAAAGGAATTAAACGCATGCTAACAGCAAAAATTACAATAGTAAAGATTAGGGTTATAAAACGGTGACCAAGAACAACCTTTAATAATTTAGAATATTTAGTTCCCAGCAAATCAAATTTCTCATTAAACCAGTCTAAAAAATGACCCACAAAGGTTCTTTTCATCTTTCTCTCAGACTTTAATAATTTGGAAGACATCATAGGCACTAATGTGAAGGATATAAAGAGTGAAACCAGCATGCTAAAGGCTACGGTGAGTCCGAATTCAATAAAATATTTTCCGATAATCCCCGTAACCATGGCGATAGGCACAAAAACCGCAACCACTGCAAAGGTTGTTGCCATAACCGCTAACCCAATCTCAGATGTAGCCTCCCGGGCTGCCTGCATGGGCGGCTTCCCCATATGTAAGTGCCGGACAATATTCTCGATTACCACGATGGCATCGTCAATCAATAAACCGACCGACAGAGACAGGGCCATCAGGGACATGGTATTAAGAGAAAAATCCATGACCTTCATGGCAATGAAGGTTGTTACAATAGATGTTGGTAAGGAAATTCCACTGATCAAGGTCGTTTCCCATTCCCTTAAAAAAAGGAACACAATAATGACCGCCAAGATACACCCTTCAAGGATTGTTTTTACTACTTCGTTGACCGAATCACGTATGGACACGGAATTATCCGCTACGACATCAATCGTTATTCCTTGGGGAAGAACTCCCTTGATAATCTCCAATTGCTTTTTTACATTATCCGACACAAGCACTGTATTAGAACCAGACTGTTTAACAATATCGACCCCTATGGCCTCTTTACCATCATAATAAGAAATACTGTCCTTATCTTTAATTCCGTCTGATACCGTTGCTACATCACGAACCTTAATTTCACGACCCGAACGTACCCCCACAGTAATATTGTAAAAATCCTCTAGGCTCTTGACTTTGTTATCGGTCCGAAGAGATATTTCACTTTGCCCGTCCGTAACCTTCCCGCCTGGTTTTTCCATGTTACCATTCTGAACGCCGCTCACCATCTCGGCCGGAGTCAAACCATATGCAGCTAGCTTCTCTAGATCCAGCTTGATCTTTATCTCCCTTTCCTCTTTACCGTATACCTTAACCGAGCCAACACCACTTACAGTATATAGGCTCTTTGTGATGACATCATCCACGATCTTGGAGATGGCGCGGTTATCCACGGTACCGCTTACTGCGAGTGATAAGATTGGCGTTGCTGAGAAATCATATTTTGCAATAATCGGCTCATCTATATCATTAGGGAGACTCTTCCTTATCGAACTGACTTTATCCCGCACTTCCTGGGCCGCAACATCCGGCGATTTTGCCAGGTCAAATTCAACGATTACGTTGCATACGCCTTCACTGATATTTGTATAAATATGCTTTACACCGGAAATTTGCCCTATGGCTTCTTCAACTTTCTTGGCCACATTGGTTTCCATTTGGTCGGGCGCAACCCCATGCTGTTCAATGGCAACAGTTACATAGGGGAAGTCTGCTTGTGGCATATCATTAATGGTTAATCCTTTATAGCAAAGCATACCTACAACAATGAATGCTATAATGATAACTGTTATAAATACAGGCCGTTTTGTACTGATATTTGTTATAAACATCCTTTGTCCCCCTATTCTGAAACCACCGTGATCTCATCACCCTCTTGAAGCATGTTCAGGTTTGTAGATATAATCGATTCATTTCCTTGAAGTCCTGATTTGATCTCTGCCTGATTATTTACTAAGTTTCCAAGGGTTACTGCAAGTTTTTTTACAACTCCATTATCATTGATGAATACGGAATAGTCGCCTTCCTTCCCAGTTATGAGCGCTACAGGGATAACAAACTTCTGGACTTTTACATCATCTATCAGCATTGCCTTAGCAAATACCCCCGGTCTTAACAACAACTTCTCATTATTCACTTGTATCTTCACCTTGAATGCTCTTGAGGCTGGATCCGCAGAGGGGGTGATGCTTTTTACGACACCTTCATAAGTATCAGAATCATCTTCATTTAGCTTTACCCTTGCCTTTTGTCCTATTTTTATTGTTTGAATTAGAGCTTGGTCTACCTCGATAACAGCATCTATCAATGATATATCTTTAACTTTTCCCAGCACGTTTCCTGGAGTAAGAAACTGTCCAAGACTGACATTTTTTTCGTCCATAACTCCGGTGATTGAAGCTCGAATGATCATATCAGCTAATCCAGTTTTCAGATTGTCAATATTGGTCTGCGCTGCTTGAATATTAGCTTGATTTGAAGCAATATCTGCCTTAATCATTTTCAGAGAAGTTTCTGCGTTATCAAGTTCAGCCTGTGCAACAACCCCTTGCTGTGCCAGTATTTCTATCCTCTCGTATGATCGTTGAATATTTTCCAGACTAGCCTCTGTTTTTTGCAGAGATGCTTTAGAAACCTCCAACTGGCTTTCAGCGGACTTTATCTGATTCTTAATATCTTGGTCATCTAACATCACAAGTGTCTCACCCTCTGTGACTTGCTTTCCATCATCAAATAAAACACTGATTACTTTTCCGCTGGTCTTCGAACTTATAATTCCTTCCTGATCAGCTTCCAAGGTTGCTTTATAGTATAACCCTTCACTTTGAGTGGCCTCTTGCGGACTGATTACTTGCACTGCAATCTTATTACTTGAGACTGGTGCTCCACCTTCTTTATCCTTGGCTAAAAAAGTTGATTGAAGTTCGTTTCGATTAAAAATGGCAACTCCGCCTATAAAAATAACGACCATAATCACGACTGAGATCATTCTCTTTTTACTCATACCTTCACTCCTTATTAGACTGATCAAGAATCCAATCCTTACTTTGTTTTAGCTCCTATTCCGTTAAGTATAAAATCAATCATTTTTTCCCTATCAAGGTCTTTCTGGTCCTGCGACCAGCAATCACCCATTATGTGCATTTTAAAATTGCAATAAGTTCCAATCATTTCCGGTATAAAATTGGCCGCAAACTTCCAATCAAATTCCCTGAGAATTCCATCTGCAGACCCTTTTTCAAAGTGTTTCCGTAAAACATTTACAGACTCCTCTCTATTACTCAAAATCATTTCGTATAACTTTTGCTTTACTTCGCAACTCATTTCAAAGAATTCTCCAAACACCATAAACTTGAAGAAGAACTCAGTCTCCTCCAACGTTTCCTGAGTAAACATAATAATTTCGTTCAATATTTCCCGCAGCGTAATTTTATCGCTAATCCTTCTGTTAATTTCATGAAAGAAATGACCTGTTTTAGTCTTGACTACCTGGATGAACAAATCTTCTTTGTTCTGAAAGTATTCATACAGAGTTCCTTTCCCAAGCCCTGCCTTCGCTGCGATATCCTTCATGCTGGCATTTGTAAAACCATTCTCACTGAACACTTCAAACGCTGCATTTAGGATTGTTTCCTCTTTGTCTTTCTGCCTTGCCATATTACCCTTCCTTCCAATGGATGCCCGACCGTTCGGTCAAACTAATTATATGCTCATCTTTAGACTTGTAAATATCGCAAAATTTTATGTTTTCAATAAAATATGGCTATATTACAGTTTAACAAATATGTATTTCTTTAAAATCGACGAATTCTACAGCAGTTTCTTAGATCTCTCATCCTCTTGGGCGTATTCTCAACCACTCTAGGGAAAGGCACTGATTTCTCAGTGCCTTAATACGATCATCTGTGCTGTTATCTAAACTTTTCTTCGCTTTTATGTTTTATAGAGAACCTAAATTAATAATCTTTTTTATAGAGTATAAAAGAGGTTCAAAAGGTTACATATGTTTAAAAAAGATAAAGAATAGTAAGGAGAAGTTAAGACAAAAAAACCTGGCCATCATGACCAGGTGGATGAGTCTGACTTGAAGATCATGCCCAATGCGAGTTTTTGGCTCTACTTGCATGCTAAACCTCTTTGATTTAACAATTCCTGCATTTTACACTCGCCTAGTTCGTGTTGGACTAGAAACATATCCCGATCCTCACAAATCTTGGGAATATGAGACATTGCATTAATTATAATCACCTGAGCCTCGAGGGCTTCCTCTTGAGTGTCACATGCAACATAATTACTATATACCTTAATCATTATAGAACTCCTTCGCGCCTCGATCCCCTTTTGTGATCCGCCCGCAATTATAAACGCTAAAATAAAAGTGAGCCAAAAATAAGAGTAACGCCAGGAAAAAAGTGAGCCACTTCTTATAAAAAACCTGTATAGTTCAGATCAGTAAGAAGCTGACGTACAGGGGTGAAAGGGTGTCAATAGAAGTGGATGTTTATAAAAAGATACGCTATCTACATGAGCATGAAGGCAAGTCACAGAGGGATATAGCAAAATTGCTTGGGATATCTCGCAATACGGTTAAGAAATACTGTGAGGGATCACTGGTCCCATGGGAACGGCA
>NZ_FQXJ01000036.1 GCF_900129935.1 Desulfosporosinus lacus DSM 15449
AACGTTGATGCCAACATCTAAGATTATCCGGTATTAGCCCTCGTTTCCAAGGGTTGTCCCGGCTTTATGGGTAGGTTACCCACGCGTTACTCACCCGTCCGCCACTAAAAACTTCTCTAAGTAAACTTATTGAAATTCTCCGTTCGACTTGCATGTGTTAGGCACGCCGCCAGCGTTCGTCCTGAGCCAGGATCAAACTCTCCAAAAAAAGTTATCTCACTTCAATGAAGAAGATGATTCGCTCATGATTTCTTTTGAAACTCTTTCGAGTTTCTCTCATTGGCTGTCCTTGTTGTTTAGTTTTCAAAGATCAGGGCCATTTTTTCGCGTCTCTTAGGCCGGATTTATATCTTAGCATTTCCAACTCTCGTTGTCAACAACTAATTTATTCTGACCATATTTAACTACTGTATATATAATTCAATTTAGCAGTTAATTTTGCGGCACTTGGATATATTAACATTTGATTATTGCATTGTCAACCGTTATTTCGAGTTATTTAACTTCAAAAGTCATTTTTTCATCATTAAGGGTTATTTTTTAAATTCCAGTTCACATTTATTACTAAAAGTAAAATTCTTCGTAGATATTAATAAGATGTCTACTGTACCGAATTGCTCAAAGTCAGCGATTCGGTACAGTATTAACAAGCTTATGCTTCAAATTTAATCAGATAGTAGTTTTTCTTTCCTCTGCGAATAACGAGATACTTTCCGTCTAACCGCTCCAACTCGGAAACAGTTGATCCTACATTGCTATGACGAATATCATTAATATAGATAGCCCCGCTCTCTATCGCCTCCCTGGCCTGACGTTTGGAAGACACTGCTCCCACTTGAACTAATGCATCAACTAAACTTGTTTCAGATGCTTGGATGGTTGCTGAAGGCACATCGCTAAATCCCTCTTCAATTTCCACAGCAGTCAGATTTCCAAGCCCTCCCCCGAAAAGAGCATTTGAGATTTTCTTTGCCCGATCGAGTGCTTCCTGTCCGTGAACCAGCTTTGTTACATCCTCCGCCAAAGCACGCTGAGCCCTTCTCTTTTCAGGCTCCTTTTCCACCCCTTGTGCCAGTTCATTAATTTCTTCAATTGATATGAAGGTGAAATACTTTAAGAACTTAACAACATCTTGGTCATCTGTGTTCAACCAAAACTGATAAAACTTATAGGGAGACATCTTTTCCTGATCCAACCAAACGGCTCCTCCTTCAGTCTTCCCGAACTTGGTTCCATCACTTTTGGTAACTAGAGGTAAAGTTAGTCCGTGCATTTCTTTTTCTTGATTCGCAGTCCGACGAATTAAATCAATTCCTGAGGTAATATTACCCCATTGGTCGCTTCCACCGATCTGCATCTCACATCCGTACATTTCATTTAGTTTTAAGTAATCGTAGGATTGCAGAATCATATAGCTGAATTCTGTGAAAGATATGCCCTTGCTCAAACGCGACTCGACTGAGTCTTTAGCAAGCATCGCTCCCAAAGGAAAGTTTTTGCCTATATCTCGGAGAAATTCAATCACATGGAGAGAGCCCAGCCAGTCATAATTATTTGCAAGTATCGCAGGATTGTCCTTGGTTTCAAAATCTAAAAATCGTCCAAATTGATTCTTAATCTTTTGAGCCCACTGTTCAACTACTTCTTGGGGATTTAGGGTCCGTTCCGATGCTTTGCCGCTTGGATCGCCAATTAGTCCTGTCCCGCCTCCTACTAAGGCAATTGATTTATGCCCGGCAAGTTGAAATCTCCTTAAGACTAAAAGTGGCAGCAAGTGTCCAATGTGCAAGCTGTCAGCGGTCGGATCGAATCCACAATACAGTGCCATCTGCCCCTTGGCTAACCTTTTACGCAATGCATCCTCATCTGTGTGTTGATAGACTAGTCCTCGATCCTTTAACTCCTTAAAAATGTCCATTTACTTAATCCCCCTTTTATTATTCATTTAATATGGCGCGATTGGCATCTTGTATCCCCATCTACAGTTCTACCAAATATAAAACTTGGCTTAATAACGAGGAAATCCCCCAACACAAGGTTGAGGGACGAAAACACTTCCGCGGTACCACCCACATTGAATCCCGTATTTCACGGAAATCCAGCTTAATCAGCGATAACGGGCTGACCCGAGGGTTTTTATCTCCTAGTCCTGAGGTGTAACTCTTGGTTTCTGGGTCGGTTTGCACCTATCACCGACTCTCTGTTGCCTTCCGCCAAGTTTCTTCTCAATCATACCATTGACATTATAAACATAAGCTACTCTTAATACATTATACAGTTTCTCTAGCTTGCTCGCAACTTCCAACTCTTAAACATGTCTCACAAAACAGCGCAGAAACAGCCCATAATCATTTCAATTTCCTTGTAACAGTAAAAGTATGATATAATTCTAGAAAATTAAATAGTGTCTAGCGCCTCATTCTTTTATTTACAGGAGGTTGTCTTAATGCCATCATCCAGAAAACCAAGTGGTCCTCAGCGCCGCAAGCGCCCCTCTAAACGTCGAATTATTCTCTTATCAATTACGTCCTTTATTTCACTTATTATAGCAGTCTTGGCAATTTTTGTGATCGTTGCCGCCGCCGGCACCCCAAAGTGGGACCCCGCCTTACTAGGTGACGCTAAACAATCCTCATATGTTTACGATAAGGATGGCGTTGAATTTGCTCTATTGCACGGATATGAAAATCGTCAAACTGTCGAGTATTCAGACATTCCTGACCTTGTTAAGAAAACGTTCATAGCGGTCGAGGACAAACGCTTTGAACAACACTTTGGTGTTGATCCCATTCGAATTATTGGCTCTGCTCTAAACGATATCCGAACCAGAAGCACCAGAGAAGGGGCTAGTACTATAACTATTCAGCTTGCCAGTAATGCCTTTATCGCAAACCCTAACGATACTAAATTCATCCGGAAGTTTCAGGTAAAAATTCAGGAAGCAATTCTTGCCATTCAACTCGAACGAGAATACACAAAAGACGAAATCCTAACCTTTTACCTTAATAAAATTTTCCTTGGCGAATCCTCATTTGGAATCCAAGCTGCTGCTAAAACCTATTTTGGTAAAGATCTTAAGGATTTAACCCCTTCAGAAGTCGCTTTGTTGGCGGGGCTACCACAGGCTCCTAGTCAATACAATCCATATATTCATCCTGAAGACGCCAAGGCTCGACGCACTATCGTCCTTGGAGTGATGCGGGATGCCGGGATAATTTCCTCTGAAGAGTATAGTAAAGAAAAGGATGCGCCTTTTGCCTATGTTGATTCCATGAAAGAAAGCCGCGGAGGGGCGCAGAAAAACGAAGTAACCACTGCCAGTTACAAGTTTCCATACTTTGTGGATTACGTTATAGAAGAACTTGAAACCAATTACGATTTAACCCCTGAACAAATCTTCAGTGGTGGTTTGCATATTTATACAACCGTTAATCCGAAAATCCAAAGTGCCGCAGAGGCTGCTTTTGCTGACTCGGCAAATTTCCCTCAAGGTATTAATAACACGAAAGTCGAAGGTGCCATAACAGTTATTGAACCTTCAACCGGAGAAATCCAAGCAATGGTCGGCGGACGGGATTATACGCCCCGAGGACTGAACAGGGCATGGCAATCTAAACGACAACCTGGGTCAACTATAAAACCATTAGTCGTTTACGGTCCAGCTATCGAAAAAGGGGGATATTTCCCCGGTACCGTCCTTGATGATATGCCCGTAAGCTATGACGGCGGAAACGGTAAATCCTGGTCGCCAACTAACTTTGATACAGCAACTAAAGGCTGGAAGGGTCTTATCACCATGCGTCATGCTGTTGAACAATCAGTCAACATCTATGCTGTTAAACTCTTGGATCTTATTGGAGTCGATTATGGTTGGGCATTTGGCAAAAACAATCTCGGACTCCCTCTTGCACCAGAAGATCGAGTTTTAAGCCTCGCTTTAGGTACTACACATGTGAGTACACAAGACATGGTTGCGGCTTATGGGGTTTATGCCAACAACGGAGTTAGCATCACTGATCATGCAATAGTAGAAGTAAAAGACGCCAAGGGGAACATCGTAATTTCTCCAAAAATAACTAAAAACCGCGTTATGAAGGAAACAACTGCTTATATTATCAACAGTATGTTACGCAGCGTTGTAACTAGTGGCACCGGAGTTAGCGCCCAAATAGGAAACTGGGCTGTTTCCGGCAAAACTGGTACGTCTTCTTTGCCTGATAACCTTAAAAATAGGACCGGAAATACAGATGCTTGGTTTGCCGGATATACCCCTAACTACGCAGGGGTGGTTTGGATGGGTTATGATTCTAACCCTGACCTTGATAAAAATGGAACGCCGGGACCGTACTATTTGCGCAGTGTGTATGGTGGCGGTTTTCCCGCCCAAATTTGGAAGAAAGTCATGACCGCGGCACATGAAGGCCTTCCTGTGCAATCGAAATTTGAACAACCCTCAGGGATTGTCAGTGGCTCATTTGATACGAAGTCCGGGCTTCTTCCCAGCAGTTTAACCCCTTCAGAATTTGTCGCCACTGAAATAGCAGCCCAAGGAAGTTTACCTACGCGGATTAGTGACGTCTGGATTCAAAAGGATGTCGATGCCGATCATCCGAATATGTTAGCTTCTCCAAACTCCCAGAATACCATCACAAAAACCTTCTTGAATTTACCCAATCGTGATCCGTCTTGGACATGGCCCTCCAATGAGGCACCCTATAAACTGCCTACAGAGTTGGCCCCTGATCCAGTTACAGATGAAATTCCCGATCCAGATCTTTCCCCTCCACAAGATGATCTTCCGCAGGACACCTCCCTTCCGGCGCCCGTGCTTGGCGAGGTAAGTTATGATGCAAAAACCTCACGTGTGACCATCCCAATAATGAACCTATCAGGAAACGATAAATATTCTGCGGTTATTCATATTCAACGACCAGGCCAGCCGATCGGAAGTATACCTATTAACAATTCTAAAGGATCCCTCACTTTCTCTCTAGCGATAAACGACAAAGCCCCCAGTCCTGGCTCTTATTACTTCCGTGCCTCTTTTAAAGATCCGAAGGAATCAAAGATCGGTCCGTCTTCCAACACTGTTAAATTAATCTTGACTGACTGACATTAACCTTGCAAATATAATAAAACAGCACTGTAACCTTAATATAAAGGTTCTCAGTGCTGTTTTAATGTGCTTAAGTTTATAGCTTACTTTAGTTCAACAACCGTAACTCCAGAATCCCCTTCGCCATACTCCCCTAACCTGAAACTTTGTACATGGGGATGTCCCTTGAGAAAATCTTGAATACCGGCTCGCATCGCCCCTGTTCCCTTACCATGAATAACATAAATTTGACCGATCCCTCCGAGAACGGCATCATCCATATATTTGTCTAAGACTTCCCTTCCCTCCTCGACAAGCATTCCTCTTAAATCAATCTCACTGCGGATCTCCTCTGCCTTTCGAACCCCCATACCCATTTCACGCCGTGAATACCTGGGTGCAACCTTTTTTTCCTCTTGGGCTAATTTTAGTTCTGCCAGTGGTACCATAACTTTCATAATGCCCGCTTGAACAAGTACTTCACCGTTAGTATTAGGGAGCTTTAAGACTTGCCCTTTCTGCCTGATTTTTGTCATATAAACCGTCTGCCCCAACATAATCTGATCTGCTGATAATTCACTGCCCGAACGTTTTACTTGCCGACCATGATCCAACTTTGAGGATATACGTCGAAAGCCCTGACGAGCTTTTTCAATATCTTGCTGTTGCTTGTTTTCCTTCTTTAAAGCAGCTTTTAGCTCTTCAATTATAACCTCAGCTTCACGTTTAGCCTCGCGAATAAGCTCGCTGGCTTCGTCCTTAGCCAGGGACAGTAATATTTCGAATTCCTCATCTAAGCGGATTGTCTTCTCTTCCAGAGCTTTACTTTGCCTTTCTACAGCTTGCCTCCCTGTTGCAGCCTTTTGCTTCTCTAATTCGATCTCCCGGTGGGTTTCACCCAAATTTTCAATTAGATCGGCTACTTGCATCTCCCGTTCTGTTACGAAGGTGTTAGCTTTTTCAAGGACCCGCTCGCTTAACCCCAACCGTCCCGCAATTGTAAAGGCATTGCTTTTTCCGGGAATCCCAATCAACAGCCGATATGTCGGGCGCAAGGTCTCAGTGTCAAACTCCACTGAAGCATTCTTGACACGAGGGGTATCATAAGCAAACGTCTTTAAGGCTCCATAGTGAGTTGTCGAAACCGTGCGGCAACCTCGCTCATGCAGTTCAGCTAAAATCCCCATGGCTAGAGCTGCCCCTTCTGTTGGGTCGGTCCCAGCCCCTACCTCATCGAGCAATACCAGAGAACGTTCATCTGAGCGATTTATAATTTCCACAATATTTTTCATATGTCCTGAAAATGTACTTAAAGATTGTTCCACGCTTTGTTCGTCCCCAATGTCCGCAAAAATCTGAGTAAATACTCCCATACGAGAATCACTTTCCGCTGGAATTTGGAGACCAGACTGATTCATAGCTGCCATCAGTCCGACAACTTTCAGAGCCACTGTTTTCCCCCCAGTATTGGGCCCTGTAATAACTAACGTGTCGAAATCTATCCCTAATTCTAATGAAAGCGGGACAACTCCTCCGCTAATTAACGGATGCCTGGCCTGGACAAGCTTCATTTGTTGCCCAATGACCAATTCCGGCGCTCCGGCATTCATGGACACGCTTAAATGTGCTTTTGCAACGACAAGATCCAATTGGGCTAAAGCCTCATGAAGATCTGCTATCTCATCGGCATTCACCTCGATTTGAGCTGAGAGCATCTGCAGAATTCGTTGGACTTCACGCTGCTCTTTTAAAATAACTTCACGTAGTTCGTTACCTAGCTGGACTACTGGCATAGGTTCAATAAACAAGGTTGCCCCGCTCGCGGATTGATCGTGGACAATACCCGGAAATGCCGCTCGATATTCCTGCTTGATCGGTATCACATATCGATCCGAACGTTGCGTAATAATGGGGTCTTGCAACATTTTTTGATAGCTGGAATTCCTCAAAGTCCCTTCCAGACTTTCTCGAATGCGGTTCTGCAACCGATTTATGGCTCTTCTGAAATCTGCCAGTTCTGGGGAAGCATTATCTGCCACCTTCCCATCCTCAGAAATACAGCGAGATATTTCATCCTCAAGATCCTTCTGCGGCTCAATAGGTAACACGATATCCCATAAACCGGGGAACTCCTCTCTCAATTCCATTAGCAGTTGCTTTATTTTTCGTCCTACACGCAGAGTATCTCGGATTTCTAAGAGTTCCTCTCCATTAATTACCCCTCCGCGCAAACATCGCTCTATGTAGGGACGAATTTCTTTCGACCCGCGCACTGAAAATAGCGGATTTCCCCGTAAAAGATTCTTTCCTTCTTCTGTTTTTTGCAACTCCAAGCGAACTGATTCCAAATCAACATAAGGCTTTAGACCAATGGCCAATTCCTTTGCTCGGGGAAGAATACAATACTCTGCTAAACGCGACAAAACCTTTGGAAAGTCCAGTTTATTAAGGACTTTATCATCAATTTCCATAGTGCCTCCTTTGTAATGGCCAAGACTCAACCGAATGTTAAGTCTTGGCGAGAAGGGACTGCCCTTCTGACCGGGATAAACCTACAGCACGCCGCGGAAAAAATGCCCTTTAGTAAATCCCTCTGGGAAAAGGGATGTTAACTCAGACATCCCGTCATTCGACGTCCATGCGCTCTTCTTAGAGACATTTAGTGAATTCCAAGCTTCATTAAACAAACGAACAATCTGCTTTATTTGCCCTGGCGTTTGCCTGGTTAATTGCAAACGAATGGTTGAAATCCCCATTCGCCGTATTTGGGCAAGCTCTTCATAGAGGTTAAGGATCTTTACATTAAAAAGGTGCATCCGACACTCTTCGTCGGTCTCAACCGGAAAATCATACCGCATGCGATCACGTAAGAAATGAGGTTCTTTCACACACGTTCTTGCACAGTGGTCCCCTTTTTTTCCACCTAAGGTCGCCCCTACCGGGCAATATTCGCTTACCATCATCTCTAGATCTCCAAACACTATGACCTCTGCCCCAGGCCATTTCGCCAAATGAGCAAGCTGTTCATGGTGCAGTTCCGGTGAAAGGGTTACCTTCATTGCGCCTAAACGCCAGAAGTATGCAAGACTCGCTTCATTAAAGACATTTAAAGAATAATCTACTTCAAACGGCCAATTGGAATCAATGCTCTTCATCATTTCCAACTCACTAAGGTTCGACACCATTAGTTTAGGTTTATGTTCCCATTCTGCTGCTTTTTTAAAGTCCGCGAGAAGATTGTCACTTTGGGTCTGATTCAAGATCCGTGGCAAGCGCCAGACACAATCAACCCCTTGTCTTCTGCAATCAGCAAAACTAGTTTTAATCTCCTCCAGAGAAAAACTGCGCCGGGAGCGCCAATGTTCTCCGCCAATCAATACCCGTTTTGCTCCCCCTTTAATAGCCGCTTGCAGTGTTGACGTGTCACTAACGGCCACTGAAATCTGGGGGATGGGTTTCTGAAAATTGATTAAGGTTGTCCGTTCCTCTGCCTGGCGTTGCTTCCACAACTCAATTCTTTGTTTATATGTTTGGCGATCGACCTTCTGTCGTGGCGCTATTTGTAATAACTCTTCAACTGCTAAGCGACGCATCTCATTCAGGTCACTCACCGGAAGCATGATACCCTCATCCGTCTCCAACTCTAACTTGTCCAGCCAAAAGGGAGTTGTCCCTAATCGACCTAACTGCTGGAAGGCATAGTCGAATGTCAGCGGCCTTTTTAAAGCCCTTTGAGCTACGCCAGCCGAATATACTGTGACCTTACGTTGAGTGTCCATCACCTCTAAGCACAACTTATCCCCTTCGTGCCCCGATAGCCGCATAGTAAGTGGGTTTTTACGTTGCTCCCGTCCCTCTTGGAAACTATGCCGAGCTTTTTCCATTAATAAGGCATCATTCGTCTTAAAAACACGGTCTCCGGGGTGCGCTATACCGAGAAACTCAATCTGAACAGTTTCCCCATGCAGTCCTTCAGCAACTTCAATTCCGCTCTTCCAAATCTGTCCAACAGTAACCCCTTCTCGCCCACGCCCTGTCCAAAATTCGATACCATCCCCTGGGTGTAAGGCAGCTTCCAGCTTAATGGATAATCGCCCATCTTCGAATTGAGTCACTCGACCGAGACGCGTTCCCCGATTATTCGGTCGACTGTAACTCATAAGGTCTGCACCGAGGTTTTCTCTGAAATATCCGCTTGTAAAGTCTCGGTTGAACACCTGTAATAATTCTTGATGTTCCCCAGGGGTTAACAAGGGTGCGACCCCATTCCCTTCTCTCTTATCTCCAATCCGATCTATGGCCTGCCGATAAAGTCGAATAACAGTAGCCACATACTCTGGCCGTTTCATTCTTCCTTCTACTTTGAGAGAATGAATGCCGATTCGCTCTAGCTCAGCCAACTCCTCAGCCAAATTCAAATCCCGTGGACTTAACAAATGTTCCCCTGTGTTTTTTTGTGCTAAAAGGTTCTGGTTCTCGTCATTTACAAGCTGATATGTCATCCGACAAGGTTGTGCGCATGTGCCCCGGTTTCCACTCCGCCCCCCGATAAAGCTCGACATGAGGCATTGTCCGGAATAGCCTATACAAAGTGCGCCGTGCACAAAAACCTCAATTTCTAACGGAGTCTCGTTTGCGATATATTTCATTTCATCAGCCGAGGTCTCTCTGGCTAACACAACTCGACTAAAGCCCAGAGATTCTAAATGGTGAACTCCCCAGCTTGTATTAATCGTCATTTGCGTACTGGCATGAATATCCATTTCCGGAAGAATCTTATTGATTAACTCCGCGACCCCAACATCTTGTAAAATCACGGCGTCGACCCCTATTTCGTGTAAGGCATAAAGATAATTCAACAGTTCTTGAAACTCTTGATCTGCAATGAGAATATTAGCGGTCACATATACTTTAACCTGTCGTTCATGAGCATAACGAACAGCTTTTTGCAGCTCTTCTAAGTCGAAATTTGCTGCGCTCGCTCTGGCACTGAAGCTTTTCCCTCCAAGGTAAACCGCATCTGCTCCGTTTTCTACTGCTGCTTTAAACGCTTCGAAACTTCCGGCAGGAGCTAGAAGTTCCAGGGAAAGAGATTTTTCAGTTACTAATTCATTCATTTTATAATTTCCCCTGTTTCTACATTGTGGCTTTATTTTAATTCCCATCTCTGAACCGAGTTAGGCAACATCTTAATTATAATTGTTTAGCTTAAATTTGTACAATTAGTGTAAGCCCATAGCACTTCGCACATATGGGAGAGTACCATTCCCCCCTATTCCTTCTAAAAGTATCGCGACTCCCGGAAACAATAATTTCTTGTTGACACCCTTAGGCATATACTTTAAGATAAAATTAATTAAATATTGGCAGTATGGTAGTACAGTAGGAGTTGGGCACAAAGCACTTCCTGCGGAGGTGTATTTTTTATGTCCAAGATTAAAAGGGGGTAATAATTATGAAAAAGATACTAGCATTCGGATTAAGTTTAGTATTATTACTTAGTTTAGTTGGCTGTGGTGCAGCAAAATCAGGAACCAACCCCGCCGAAAAAGAGGGGCCAAAGCCACTAAAGATTGGAATTGTTCAAATCGTTGAACACCCGGCCTTGGATAGCGCTCGCCAAGGGTTTCTGGACACACTGAAGAAAAACGGGTATGAAGAAGGGAAAAACCTTACTGTAGACTATCAGAATGCTCAAGGGGATCAGTCCATACTCCAATCGATTACCCAAAAATTTTCCTCCGCCAAATTAGATTTAGTCCTAGCTATCGCAACTCCTTCCGCACAAGCTATGGCTAGTGCCAGCAAAGATATCCCCATTTTGATCACGGCTGTCACGGATCCGGTAGAAGCTAAACTGGTGAACAGCATGGAAAAACCGGGAAAAAATGTAACCGGTACAACCGATATGAATCCAATTAAAGAACAATTTGAACTGATGAAGACCTTGGTTCCTACGGTTAAAAAAGTCGGGGTCATCTATAATGCCGGGGAAGTAAATTCTCAGGTGCAAGTTGCTATTGCAAAGAAAGTAGCCGCCGATCTTGGCTTAGAAATTGTTGAAGCAACCGTTACCACCAGTGCCGATGTATTACAGGCAAGTCAGTCATTAATTGGAAAAGTTGATACCATCTACGTACCCACGGATAATATGGTCGTTTCGGCTGCCCAATCAGTTGTTCAGGTTTCCCAAAAGAACAAAATCCCCATCATTTCTGGAGAGAGCAGCGTCGTAGACAAAGGTGCCTTAGCTACAATCGGAGTTAACTACAAAAAATTAGGTGAACAAACTGGGGAGATGGCACTTCGTGTTGTTAAAGGCGAGAAGCCTCAAGATATGCCCATCGAAGCTCAAAAAGATTTTGATACAGTACTCAATCAAGCTGCTATTAATTTATTCGGTATAACTGTACCAGAGGATATCTCGAAAAAAGCAACTATCGTTAAATAGTAGTACCAGCACATGTTTCTCGAACCACGAGTTGAAGCGTAAATATCTTAGTTGATTAGTCGCAGCAAATGTAATTGGGGTGTTGAAGATGTTCACACAAATAGCGCTCGGTACAATGGAACAGGGTTTAATGTATGCTATCATGGTTTTAGGTGTCTATCTGACGTTTCGGATTCTCGATTATGCTGACTTGTCTGTAGACGGAAGTTTTACTCTCGGTGCAGCAACTGCGACATCGCTGATCGTCGGAGGAACTGACCCATGGATAGCCACTGGAATGGCGTTTATTGCCGGAACCCTGGCGGGGTTATTTACGGGAATACTTCATACCAAGTTTAAAATCACACCCTTGCTTTCAGGGATTTTAACAATGACAGCCCTTTATTCTATTAATCTGCGAGTAATGGGCAGAGCCAATATCTCACTCCTTGGGTCAAGGACAATCTTCTCTGATTTTGCTAAGCTACCGTTCATGGAAGAGTACGGTGTCCTTGTGCTTAGCTTGGGTTCTGTGCTATTGATAGGTGCTGTCATTTATTTTTTCCTGCAAACTGAATTGGGGCTAGCCTTACGAGCCACTGGGGACAACGAACTGATGATTCGAAGCCTCGGCGTTAACACAGATCTCATGAAAATTCTCGGACTGGGTCTATCCAATGGACTTGTGGCCTTTGCTGGGAGCTATGTCGCTCAGAAACTAGAGTTTGCCGATGCCAGTATGGGAATCGGCATGATTATTGCTGGATTAGCTTCAGTTATTATTGGAGAAGTGTTGGTTGGAACCTCTTCGATTGGTCGAGCTATTCTCGCAGTAATCTGCGGGGCCGTTCTTTATCGCGCAATCATTGCGGTTGTCTTGCAGTTAGGTTTAGAAGCAACTGACTTAAAATTGATCACCTCTTTCATTGTTATTATTGCTTTGGTTTCGCCAACTCTCCGGAAAAAGATTGCGTCATGGAGTGGAGGGATTTCGGGAAAGGAGGCTCAATGAGATGCTAAACGTTCACGAAGTATTAAAGACTTTTAACCGAGGAACCGTTAACGAGAAGATAGCCTTGAATAAAGTTAGTTTAGAGCTTTTACCCAATGATTTCGTTACGGTAATTGGGAGCAATGGCGCCGGAAAATCGACGCTTTTGAATGCTATTGCCGGAAACTTTATGGTAGACTCCGGAGAAATCTCCATCGAAGGCATACCAATCACGCGTCTTCCTGCTCATAAACGGGCAGATTTGATTAGCCGAGTTTTCCAGGACCCCTTATCCGGCACCGCAGCCTCAATGACCATCGAGGAAAATCTTATTATGGCCTTTCGCAGAGGAAAGGGCCGACGTTTACGCCGAGCCATAGGTCCTAAGGAAAGAGATTTATTTCGTATAGAACTAGAGAAGCTCGGCCTGGGCCTCGAAAATCGGTTAACCAATAAGGTCAGTCTCTTATCGGGGGGACAACGCCAAGCTTTGACCCTTCTAATGGCAACACTACAGAAACCCAAGCTATTACTTCTTGACGAACACACTGCGGCCCTCGATCCCAAGACGGCTGAAAAGGTCTTAGAATTAACCTGTGGTGTGACAGAACAGCAACAACTAACAACCTTGATGATTACCCACAATCTGGACCATGCTCTTACCTTTGGGAATCGAACGATCATGATGCACGAAGGTCGGGTGATCCTCGACATTAAGGGAATAGAACGAAACAATATGACAATAAGTCGCTTGCTCGAAATGTTTGAGAAAGCCAGCGGATCTCACATGAATACGGACCGCATGATTCTAGCCTAGATTTTTTAAGAGGGTAAATTGATTACCCTCTTTTTTTGTGCTCGATGTTCATTGAGAGATAAATTTCGGGCAAATTCAAGTAAGTATGAATGGGATAGAGGTATCATTATGAGTCAAGCCTCAGTTAATAACTGAACAATACCTGGAGTCACTTCTTCAAGGGTATCCCATTCCGGCCATTGTACGGGTTGACTAGACCAACATAGTGCAGGCACTGGATTTGTGGTATGCCCTTTTATAGAAAAATCTTCAATATTACCGTGATCACTGGTTAATATCCAGGCCACGTCTTCTTGTTCCTCAATAACTGAGAGAAACCCTCCAATAAAACTATCAATGCGTTCAACCAGACCAATTGCCTCATTCCAAAGTTGCTTGTGCCCTAAAATATCCGTCTGGAAAAATTCATATAGCGTGAAATCATAGTTTAAAGCCACGTTTCCTAAATGCTGGCCAGCCTCAAACGAAGATATAACGGTTACCTGCTCTCCCAATTGGATGAGAATCTCATTTGTCATATCTTGATATACTGCTAATCCTTCTTTTAAATCGGAAACACGTCTTAGGCGTACACCTCCCGCTAGAGCTGAGAGGGTGGACGCCGTGTGTTTTCGTTTCCCAGCCCTCACGGCTTGATCGTATGCATCTGTAAACGTATTGGCAAACACAACCGACTTCCCGGCATCAGCTAATTGCCTAAAGATACTCTTTTTCTCAATGATTTCCGCCAGGAGTTGATTGGGATAAGCACGAAGATGAAATCCCAGCGCTTTGGCTGCATTGATACCCGTCCAGAGTGTTGTCTGACCTGTCGCGCTCTGAGGCGTACCCGATACTCCCAGCGTGGGGTCTAACGCTCTAAGGACGGTATTATTATGGGTAATGCAACGTTTTCCCCAGAGGAGATGCCCTCCCAGCAGTTCATCCAGAACAGGGGTTTTCGCAGCGACGATGGGATTATCATCTTGTCCGCCTATACCAAAACCATCTACGAAAATCATCACCATGCGCATTTCTATTTTCCCCCTTCCAGTTCTAAGAGTATCAAAGTTTTTGAATAAATACCAATATCCAATTGAGGTTTCTCTAGCATGCTCTCCGGTTCTTTTCAATTGTACATAGAAAAACACGACTAAGACTAGTCGTGTTTTTTATGGCTACTCGGTCTTTTCTCCAAGCAGTTGCATTAAGGTTTCTTGTTCTTCTCGTAACTTAGCCAATTCATCGGCTAAATTTAAAGCTGTTAAGACCGCCGTCTGGTGAACACTCAAGCGAGGCAACCGTTGAGCGATCAGACGCATTTTCTTATCAACTTCATGCGCCAATCCTTGAATATACGGTGCTGTACCCTCACCGCGGACCACATGTTTTTCCCCAAAAATCTCAACGGTGATTTTGACTGGTTCATGTGCCACAATTTCCCCTCGCTCTCTATGTCCTGTGTCCCTTCTCGCCATAATTAGCTCCTGGGACACTCAGCGCATCTTTTCTTTATTTTCGCCGTTCCGCGCCAAAATCCTGCTGAATTCCCTCTAAAATACGCGAATTCAGTAGATTTACTTCCTCATCAGTCAATGTCCGTTCTATGGACTGATAACGTAATGAGAAAGCCAAGCTTTTATGATCTTCCGGTATAGGGTTTCCGGTATAAACGTCAAATATTTCAACTTGTTGCAACAAATCCCCGCCAAGCTTTCGTATTTTGGCCATGACTGCTTCAGCCGAAGTCTCAACGGTCACGACGACGGCCAAATCCCGTAGTATTGCAGGGAAACGGGGAATGGAATGAGCACGTACAGTTTGTCTGATCCGCTTAAATAAGGTGCTCAATTCTAATTCAAAAATAACCGCTCGTTCGAGCCCCCATTCCTTTTCCAGAGAGGGATGGATTTCGCCAAGGAAACCAACACACTGATTCTGAAGATAAAGGTCTGCAGAGCGTCCCGGATGGAGTAAAGATTGATTTTCTGCCACACGGAATTCCAGTTTAAGCCCGAATTCCAAAGCCAGTCCTTCCATAATCCCCTTGAGATAATAGAAGTCATAACTAACCGGCTGATTCAGCCAATGCCTCTCACTCTTTCCTACAGCGACCGCAGCTACTCTCAATTCTTCTCGCGGAAGCTTCTTCAAAGGTTGCTCTTCTCCCCAATATGTGTTTCCGATCTCAAAAATGCTCACATCCATGTTTCGACGTGCGACATTCCGAGCGGCTACATCAAGGAGCCCCGGTATGAGAGAGGTACGCATTACACCAAGTTCTTCCCGCAAAGGATTGAGCAGGGGAATCTGATGCTTTGCGCTTCCCCATTGGGCATCTGATTCTGCGCGGGTGAAGGTATAGGTCAGTACCTCATCCATCCCAGACTGTGCCAAGACTTTACGCAACCGACGGCGAAACTCTTGTTCAGGGGTTCTCCTGCCCTGAGTCTGATCCCCTTGAGGCAGAGTGGTTGGGATTCGGTCGTAGCCAATCAGACGAGCAACTTCTTCCATAAGGTCTTCTTCGATCTCAAGGTCTGAGCGATAGGTCGGAATCTCAACCTGGAATAATCCGCTGTTTTCCTTATACTCAAAGTTCAGGTCCTCCAATACTTGGCGGATCTCTGATATCTTTAGCTCAATTCCCAGGACAGTAGATGTATGTTCGGTGGACAGAGTAATTTGGCGACGAGACGGGAGGTGCCTGACTTCATCTACGAGGGCAACAGGGCGGCCCGCTCCCAAGTCTATGAGCAAATCACAAACCCGTCCTAACACAGCCACAATTCCAGAGACGTCGATACCCTTTTCGAAGCGGTTCGAGGCCTCTGATCTAAGCCCTAAACGTCGGCTTGTCCGACGGATGCTGACTGAAGAAAAGTGAGCGGACTCAATCATTAACCGCTTTGTATCCTTCGTCACTTCACTGTATAACCCACCCATTACTCCAGCCACTCCTAAAGGTTGACTGTCATCCGCAATGAGTAATGTGTGTGTTTGCAGGGTCCTCTCCGCGCCATCTAAGGTAACAATCTTTTCTCCTGGATGTGCAGGCCGCACATGGACATCTCCCTCGATTTTATCCCGATCAAAGGCGTGTAACGGCTGTCCCATTTCCAGCATGACATAGTTTGTAATATCCACAATATTGCTGATGGGGCGAACACCTGCAGCTTTGAGCCGTCGTTGCATCCACTCCGGCGAAGGCGCAATATGGACATCTTCAACCACTAACCCTGCATAACGCCAACATAACTCTTGATCCTCAATGATAATCCGAAAATCCCTGACAACGGGAAGGGAAAGCACTTGATTTTGCTCTGCCCACTTCGGTAAATGGGGCTTTTTCCGAGTGAGAGACGCCACTTCACGTGCAACATTCACCATCGCCAAACAATCTGGTCGATTTGGGTAGAGTTCTAAATCTAAGATACTATCCTCAAGACCTAAATAGTGCCCAAAGTTCTCCCCAATAGGAGCAGTTGGCGGTAAAATCAGGATTCCGTCCGCACTCCGATCTAACCCGATTGTATCATCTAGCAGAAGCTCTTCGCGCGAGCATAGCATTCCCTGCGAGACAACCCCTCTAAGTTTGGACTTTCGGATGGAGAGATCATTTGGCAAGTTTGCACCTACTAAGGCAACTGGAATCCGATCTCCCGTCAGTAAATTCTGCGCTCCGGTCACAATCGTTACTTCCTCTTGACCCACATTTACAGCACAAACCAACAGTCGATCTGCATCCGGATGTTTTGTCAAACTGACTATCTCACCTATAACTACTTTCTCAAATCCCTTATTCAGGTTCTCGACATTCTCAACTTCAATACCGCCACGGGTTAGAGTTTCTGCTAACTCTTCAGCACTCTGGTCTAAATCAACCAGTTCGCGTAACCATTCCAAACTGACTTTCATGACCTTTCCCCCTTAAAACTGTTGCAAGAATCGCAAATCATTATCAAATAAGAGCCGCATGTCTTCAATCCCAAACTTTAGCATGGCGATGCGCTCTACTCCCATACCAAAAGCAAATCCCGTGACTTCCTGCGGATTATATCCACCCATTTCTAATACCTTCGGATGAACCATACCTGATCCTAATATTTCTATCCATCCTGTGCCCTTGCAAAGACGGCACCCTGATCCTCCACAAAGCATACAGGAAACATCTACTTCAGCACTAGGCTCAGTGAAAGGGAAAAAGCTCGGTCTTAAACGAATTTCTCTAGACTCACCAAACATTTCACGAGAGAAATTTAAGAGAATCCCCTTAAGGTCTGACATGCGTATTCCACGATCTACAACAAGTCCTTCGACTTGGTGAAACATTGGGGAATGCGTTGCATCATCATCATTGCGATAAACTTTTCCTGGAGCAATGATTTTCACAGGGAGGTGGGGATGCAGTTTCTCCATTGTTCGAATCTGTACGGGAGAGGTTTGGGTTCGAAGCAGAATTTCCTCTGTGATGTAAAAGGAATCTTGCATTTCACGAGCCGGATGCTCCTTCGGAAGATTAAGAGCTTCGAAGTTATAATAATCCGATTCAATTTCTGGCCCTTCAGCAATTTGAAATCCCATACCCAAAAAGATATCTTCAATTTCTTCGATAACCTGTGTAAGGGGATGATAATGTCCTCGAGCTACACGAGTTCCCGGTAAAGTAATATCAATTCGTTCGGTAGCCAATCTCTTCTGTAGAGCCATCGCGTCTAACTCTTCACTGCGTTCTTCCCACGCTTGTTCCAGACGGGTACGAACCTCATTTACAACTTGCCCCATAATTGGTCGTTCTTCAGCGCTTAGACTTCCCATCTGACGTAACAAAGCGGTTAGAGATCCTTTCTTACCTAGGACCTTCACTTTAAGCTCTTGGAGTGCTTCAGGGCTGTCCAACTCCCTAAGTTCTTTTAAGGCCTCTTCTCTGATGCGCAGTATTTCGCTCTTCAAGTAAATCACCCTTTCCAAATCCATCTCGGAATCCTTCTAACTGACACTTGCTATCAAGGCATCTAAGCCATTTCTTACTTAAGTTAATGGCTTTAATCAATTTCAAACGTCCTGTTTGAGTCTTGCCCCGCACTCCAACCTCAAAAATTCCTGTTCATCAGGGAAAAGAATAAAAAACTCCCGCCCCTTGAAAGGGACGAGAGTCTATTCTCGCGGTACCACCCTAGTTTGGCTGATTAGCCACACTTAAGTCCCTGTTAACGGTGGAGACCGGGCCTGCCTACAAATCAGCGGGCCACTCCCAGGCGAAATTTAACCTCTTCAAACATGAGGAGGTGGATACCTTCTTAGCTGGCTCACAGTCTTAGGCCATGCCTCCCTGAGAAGAAAATACTCCTTTGTAACCTGATCATCGCTTTTACTAACTATGAATACGTTCTAGTATGTTAATAAACAAAATTATAGCATATTCGTTCTATGTTTTACAAGAAACCCCTTTGGCGAACAATCTCATAAAGCAAGATCCCTGTAGCCATCGCTACATTAAGGGATTCTACTTCTTGGGCCATCGGAATCGTAACCCGTTGGATATCCGCATCTCGAAATAATAGAGATGGGCCCTTGCCCTCGTTTCCAACAACAAGGGCAAGGGGGCCCTCCGATAGTTTTGTCTGGTAAATAGGAACCCCTTGAATATCCCCCATCAAAACCCGTAATTCCCGTCTCTGACAAAAGTCCAAAATATCCTCTGGCTGTTGACTCGGCAGGATGACTAAGGAAAAGACAGCCCCCATGGTACTGCGTAACACTTTAGGATTATATAAATCGACAGTTCCTGGGGTCAAGCACACATAGCGAACTCCGGAAGCCAACGCGGTGCGCAGAATAGTTCCTAGATTGCCTGGGTCTTGAATTCCATCCAAAATAAGCACGACTGATTTTGAATCAATATGTAAATCAGACCAAGTATAGTTTGTTTGACGTACCACAGCCAGGATTCCTTGAGGCTCTTCTGTTGAACTCATTTTACGAAGAACTCGAGCATCCACCTTTTCAAAAGGAATGCTTCGCTCACGTAGCTGTGCGAGCAGAGGCTGCCATTCTGACGGCTCACGTTCTAAGCAAACAAAAACTTTTTTGATTGGCGCATTTCTGAGAACGCCCTCCTCAACGAATCGCCATCCCTCAATTATAAACAATTGGGCCTCTTCACGGGCTTTGCGCCTTTGTAAAGAGACTACATATTTGACCTGCTCGTTTTGTAAGGACTCAATTATCCTAACCACCTCCAAGGGTAGTGAAACCGGCTACGCCAAGTCTTCGGCGACAACTTAGCAGAAACTATGCGCCGGACCCAGCCTCATATAAAGAAAGAGGATGCATTTGCACCCTCCCTAATTTATCCTTTGATTTGCACTTTGGCGACATTAACGATTTCTGTGAACGCTGCAGCATCGCTAATTGCGAGTTCTGCTAACATTTTCCGATTGACTGTAACTCCAGCCATTTTTAAACCGTTCATCATACGGCTGTACGACATGCCATTCATTCGGGCAGCTGCGTTAATTCTTGCAATCCAAAGCTTGCGGAAGTTGCCTTTATTGTCTTTTCTGTGGGCATAGGAATAAGCTAAAGACTTAAGGACTTGTTCATTCGCCGGGCGATAGAGCTTGCTTTTTCCCCCACGATATCCTTTTGCTAACTTCAATATCTTTTTGTGGCGTTTATGCTTGGTTACGCCTTTTTTTACACGAGCCATTATGAAGACCTCCTTTTACCTCAAGTTTTATAGATAAGCGATTATACTGGCAATTCGTTTTGCATCGCTTTTATGCATAATCGTTGATTTACGTAGATTTCTTTTTCTTTTGGGTGACTTCTTCTCCAAAATATGACTTGTAAATGCATGCATACGGACAATTTTGCCCGTTCCTGTTTTCTTAAAACGCTTTGCAGCGCCACGGTGTGTTTTCATCTTTGGCATTTAGTTTTATCCCCCTTTTGCTATTAGTCGTGTTTAATTGAAGCTAAAATCATAATCATATTTCGACCTTCAAGTTTTGGTTCACGCTCTACTGTGGACTCTGCTTTGCAAAACTCAGCCAGTCGAATACATAAAGCTCTGCCAAGCTCAGGGTGAGTCACTTCCCGTCCGCGGAACATGATCGTTACCTTTACTTTATCCCCATCCTGCAGAAAGCGTTGGGCGTTGCGAGCTTTGGTCTCGAAGTCATGATCCTCAATATTCGGACGCAGTTTGACTTCTTTAATTTCCATGCTTTTTTGCTTTTTACGAGCTTCTTTATCTCGTTTAGCTTGTTCGTACTTGTACTTGCCGTAGTCCATTAGCTTGCAGACCGGCGGTTTGGCCGTCGGCGCAATCTCTACAAGGTCTAACGATTTCTCGATTGCCAAGTTCAGTGCGTCTCTAGTCGCCATGATCCCAAGTTGTTCGCCTTCTTCACCAACGAGACGAACATCCCGAACCCGGATTTCGTCATTAAGTCTTAAGTCCTTGCTAATAAGAAACCACCTCCTAAAAATTTTATTAAATTCAAAAACAAAAAGACGGATGATTTACCACCCGTCTTCTAAACAATCACGAGCAAACACTAAGCTCAGGACCAGAAGATACCTTATCGACGAGCGCCGTAAGGTGAGAAGCGGATGGCTTCTGCTTGACATCAAATATCTTACCTCAAAACTATCCTCTTGTCAATTCCAAACCTTGACATTCTTTTTTCTTCCCAATCCACTGCTGTTATCTTAGCTCAACATATGGCACTATAGTTCAAATTCGATTATTTTTCTTTGAAATTGGCTTTCAGCATCTTCTTACTCTTAATCTCTTCTTGGACGAGCTCTATAAAAGCATCGATCGTCATTTTTTCTCCAGCATCCCCCTGTCCATACCTTCGAACTGCAGCCATATTAGACTCTGCTTCCTGATCCCCCACGACCAGCGTAAATGGAATCTTTTCAGTTTGAGCCTCTCGAATCTTATAACTAATCTTTTCTTTGCGCTCGTCTGTTTCTACTCTTATATCGAGTTCGTTGAGGCGCGAGGCAAGTGATTTAGCATACTCGTGATGCCGCTCACTGATCGGCAGGATACGTACCTGGATCGGTGCCAGCCAAACAGGAAAAGCTCCCGCATAGTGCTCTGTTAAGAGAGCAATAAACCGCTCAATGCTTCCATACACAACCCTGTGAATCATTACTGGACGATGCTTTTGACCGTCTTCTCCGATGTAGGATAAGTCGAATTTATCTGGCATTTGAAAATCGAGTTGGATCGTCCCGCACTGCCAAGTCCGGTCCAGGCAATCCTGGACATGGAAGTCAATCTTAGGCCCGTAGAAGGCCCCGTCGCCTGGGTTAATCTTGTAATCTATACCCTTCTCTTCTAAAGCCTCTTGAAGGGACTTAGTCGCTGTTTCCCAATCCTCATCCGAGCCCATAGAATCTTCTGGACGCGTAGACAATTCGACATGATATTCAAAGCCAAAGACTTTATAGAAATAATCAACTAGCTCAATAACTGCAATAAGCTCTTCCTTAATCTGAGAGGGGAGCATGAAGATGTGTGCATCATCCTGAGTAAAGTTTCTAACCCGGAGTAATCCATGGAGAGCACCCGAAAGTTCATGACGGTGCACGAGTCCCAGTTCTCCTACTCGAAGCGGCAGGTCTCGGTAGCTGCGCATTTTTGTCTTATACATAATCATGCCGCCGGGACAGTTCATCGGTTTTACTGCATAATCTTGATCATCTATTTGGGTAAAATACATGTTCTCTTTATAATGATCCCAGTGACCGGATTGCTCCCACATTGAGCGATTCAAAATAATTGGAGTTTTAATCTCTTGATATCCGCGTCTGCGATGTTCCTGTCTCCAGAAGTCTTCTAGGGCGTTACGCAAAATCATGCCTTTAGGATGGAAAAACGGGAACCCAGGGCCCTCATCATGTAAGCTAAAAAGATCAAGTTCTAGACCGAGCTTACGATGATCACGCCGTTTTGCTTCTTCTAATTTAAACAGATGATCTTCCAAATCTGCTGGTTTTGCAAAAGCCGTTCCGTAGATACGTTGGAGCATTTTATTCTTCTCACTGCCACGCCAATAGGCACCTGCCAGGTTCATAAGTTTAAAAGCCTTAATGTTTGCCGTCGAAGGCAGATGCGGTCCTGCACAAAGGTCGGTGAAGCTCCCTTGAGTGTACATAGAAATCGTGGCGTCATCAGGAAGACCCTCGATGAGTTCAACCTTGTATTTTTCGCCCAGTTCACCAAAATGGCTCAAGGCCTCAGTTCGAGAGACCTCCCTGCGCTTAAAATCATGCTTTTCTTTGACAAGGCGATTCATTTCTTTCTCTATGCTTGCTAAATCATCAGGAGTAAAGACATGTTCAGAGTCAAAGTCATAGTAATATCCCTTAGCAATTGAGGGGCCGATACCGAATTTTGTCCCCGGAAACAGATTGCCTACAGCTTGAGCCATCAAGTGTGCCGTGGAGTGCCTTAAGACGTCTAACCCTTCATCACTATCTATGGTTACGATCTCCACCGCCGAATCCTCAGTAAGCGGACAGGAAAGATCCTTCATCTTATCATTAACTTTCCCTGCTACAGCTACCTTGGCCAATCCCCTTGAGATGGAGGCTGCAAGTTCGGCGATAGTCGTACCTGGTTCAACCTCTCGTATTGAGCCGTCTTTTAAAGTAACCTGAATCATCAAAATCACTCCTTATCTATTAGAAAACTTGGATATCGCCAAGCCATAAGTGCAGGCGGTCCCTTCTCGCCGTCCTTGGCTACAGGGACACTTGGCCATCCTTGGCCAGCGGCAGCCTTAATTGCACCTATGCTTGGAAAGTATATAACGCAAGTTTATACTTTCTGACTTTAAAATAAAAAACTCTCGTCCCTAGTAGGGACGAGAGTTTACTCCCGTGGTTCCACCCAATTGAAAGGCTCGATAAAACCTTTCACTCGATCTCCCTTAACGCGGGGAACGGCTGAGCTTACTCATTTCAGCCCAACACTCAAGGGTGGTTTTCTCCTGTACTTTCGTTAGAAATGCTCTCAGCCTTTGGCATTCCCTCTCTTGCACGATAGAAGTTCAGAATACTCTCCCTTTCAACGATTTATAATTTATGTGTGCTCAATGATAAGTTTAGCACATTAATACAATTCCTTATTTCACATAATAGCAAGGAACTATTTTATTATAACAAAGAACTCTCTTATCTGTCAAAACTTTTCACACAAGGAACACCCTTTGCAATCATGTACGCGATTCCCAAAAACATTCCTAATCGTTTCTAGAGTGTCTTTAAACCCTTCGTAACGAATATGTAAAGTAATCTCGCGGGGTGCAACAGCAATTAATGCACTCACCAATAAATCCTCATACCCTAGCTCATTAACATTGTCGAGTTGGTAATCCTCAAGAAACTGATGGGTGACTTTAACTCCGTCCTTGTTATAAAGATGAAACTTCCCCTGTGATGTCATCCCGACATGCAAATACTCCAGTCGTGGTTTTTGACTATCTACAAAATGTTTTAGCAGTTCAATAAATTCTAAGTATTCCTTTTCAACAACATACTCATCAATGGCGAATTCTACTGCCTTATTCACTTCGTTCTTGTACTCTTGGGCACGAAACCTTAAAAACCCTTCAATGTCAAAAACAGTACTATGGTCCAAACAACTCAATATTTGTGTAACCAAGCTTGTCTTGCGGTTAACACGATATCCTCGAACTTGCCCTAAACCTTTATTCAAATAATCCAAAGCCTTTTTAAGCAACATTTGCCAATTCTCTTGCTTTAAGTATTGCCTTTTCTTAAGCATTTGTGCCACATGGTCTTTTTCCCAATGAAGCAAAATCGTTTCAGCTAAGGCATTTGCTAAATAATAACGGTGGATTTTTTGGACCATACCATCATTTTCTGTCGCCTCCAACGAAGAATCTTGAAATTGACACTGAATAATCCAGCGCTTCCCCTGCTGATGTTCTATGATTTGAAAGGGGAGTTCTTCTTGGTCGCGCAGTTCTCGTAAACGTGCACAGATACTCTCCCGATAATATTGCGTCCCTAATTGCACGGAATGTTCCACTGGCACCCCTCCATAGTAGAGTATATGACCTTCTTTAAGCCATATTTCGGTTGGGCCAATCTCTAAGCACTTTTAATTTTAAAAATGCCTTCGGACATTCCTTAATATTTCCAGAAATGCAATATTTCATTCTTCTATCATGCATTAACGAGAGAAATAATAAAGCCTCCCTCTAAGGGAAGCTTTATTATTATGAGGATGGGCTATATGAAACTCCATTTTATTCTCCTGCATTGACTAGTAATTCTAATACGTAGTTAGGCAGAGCAAAACATCCTTTATGAATTTCAGTGTTATAATATTTTGTTTTGAGTCCAAGACTGTTCCAAGCCTTATCATCAATATCGCTTAATGGATCATATGTTTTTGACGCAAAGCCAAATAACCAATGACCTGACGGATAACTAGGAATGTGAGCCTGATAAACCCTGCAAACTGGGAAAAGCTCTCGAATACGCTTATGAGCTCTTTGCATAGATTTAGCATATTCCTGGTAATAGGGACTTTCATGCTGGTTGACGAGAATTCCATCTTCCTTTAAAGCTTTATAACAGTTTCCATAGAACTCTTTTGTAAACAGCCCTTCCCCAGGACCAAAAGGATCAGTAGAATCAACGATAATCAAATCATACGTATTTTCCTTGGACCGAACAAATTTTAGTCCGTCCTCAAAATAAAGCTGTACTCTTGGATCATCCAACTTACAAGCGGTCTGGGGAAAATACTCTCTGCAAACATCTACAACCATTTTATCTATTTCTACCATGTCAATTTTTTCAATGGTACTGTAACGCGTCAGCTCTCTCACTGTTCCACCGTCCCCTGCACCAATGACCAAAACATTCTTAATCTTAGGGTTGGTTGCCATAGGTACATGCACAATCATATCATGATAGATAAATTCATCTTTTTCGGTAACCATCATCAAGCCGTCTAGCGTAAAAAAATTGCCAAATTCCTTGGAGTGGAAGACGTCAATTCTTTGAAATTCACTCTGGTCTGTATAGAGGGGCTTGTCCACCTTGATGGAAAAGCGAACATTGTCTGTGTGTTGTTCTGTGTACCATAATTCCATTGTTATTCCTCCAGTACTCTGATGTTCTCAATGGACATATCCTCTGTACCTGTTAAGGAGCTCCCTTTAGCCTTGGCATAAGCGATATAGTCAATGATTTCTTCTGTTATGCGTTCTCCCGGTGCCAAAATAGGAATCCCAGGCGGATAACACATAACAAACTCTCCGCTTATATACCCTGTACTGTCTTTGATGGGGATGGAATGTTGGTCGGAATAGAATGCTTTCTGCGGCGCCATCACAACCTCTGGATTGATATACTCATGATCAAGCATTCCCGATTTATCTCTTATATATAGTCTTTTTATTTCGGAGAGAGAAGAGACAAGACGTTCCAAGGCCTGTGCACGATCCCCAACAGAAATGATTGCCAAAATGTTGCCGATATCACCTAACTCGATCTGTATTCCATAATCATCCCGAAGAATATCATAAACCTCAATTCCTGCCAGCCCTATTTCTCTGGTATGGACAGAGAGCTTTGTGTGGTCAAAATCATACACTGAATCTCCATTAATCAGTTCTGTGGAAAAAGCGTAGTAACCGCCAATCTTATTGATTTCCTCCCGTGCATAGTTTGCAAGGGCAGAGGCTTTTTCAAAGATGCTTTTTCCTCCCAGAGCTAGATTGCGTCTAGAGATATCCAGAGAAGACAGCAGAAGGTATGAGCCACTGGTGGTCTGAGTCAGGTTAATCGTTTGTCGCACATGACCGGTGCTAAGACGATCACCTTTCAATAGAAATGAACTTTGCGTAAGGGATCCGCCTGTTTTATGCATGCTTACTGCAGACATATCTGCTCCCGCCGCCATCGCACTGATCGGCATGTTAGCCCCGAAGTAGAAGTGTGATCCATGCGCCTCGTCTACAAGGACATACATATTATGCCGATGAGCAAGTTCTGTAATGGTCTTTAAATCAGAGCAAATACCATAATACGTTGGATTATTGATAAAAATTGCTTTGGCATCCGGATTTTCCGCAATGGCTTTTTTTACATCGTCAATGGACATACCTAAGGGTATCCCCAACTCTTTATTAACACCCGGATTAACATAAGCGGGGATTGCACCACTGATGATAAGTGCGTTAATGGCACTTCTGTGGACATTTCGCGGCATGATAACTTTATCGCCCTGTTTGCAAACGCTCATAATCATTGCCTGAACACCCGAGGTGGCGCCGTTGACCATAAAGAAGGCATGATGAGCACCAAAAGCATCAGCAGCTAATTCCTCTGCCTCCTTGATAACGGAAACTGGGTGGACAAGGTTATCTAGCGGTTTCATGGAATTAACATCCACTGAAAGGCATTTCTCACCCAGAAATTCTGTAAGCTCCGGGTTTCCTTTGCCCTGCTTATGTCCCGGCACGTCAAACGGTACAACCCGCATAGATTTATATTTTAGTAGCGCCTCGTAAATCGGCGCCTTCTCTTGCGAAAGTAAATGCATAAAAACCACCACCTTTCCCTAACATTATAGTCATTAGAGATTCATGCATGATATCATTCAAGATCACTGCAGGTATACCAATTCATCTCACAAACGGACTAGAACTTATTTGTTATATAGTCTTAAGTGCTGAGGCAATTTTGCTATAAAGAATACTTGGCTGATGCTAAGGCGCGGGCTATGGATGGCCAAGTAAAATAAAATTACCCATTGACCTAAATCAATGAGTAATTAACAGCTCTTTTGTTGACAGACAGGTCTATTACAAAAGATAATCTTAATTTCATATGGTGGGTTTGAGAGGACTCGAACCTCCGACCCCCGCGATGTCAACGCGGTACTCTAACCAGCTGAGCTACAAACCCATATGGTGCCGATGACCGGAATCGAACCGGTACGGATGTTAAGTCCGCGGGATTTTAAGTCCCGTGCGTCTGCCAGTTACGCCACATCGGCTGATGAATTGGAGGCGGCACTCAGATTTGAACTGAGGAATAGAGGTTTTGCAGACCTCTGCCTTACCACTTGGCTATGCCGCCAGAGATTATGGAGCGGGTGACGAGATTCGGACTCGCGACTTTCACCTTGGCAAGGTGACACTCTACCACTGAGTTACACCCGCATTATGGTGCCTCAGGACGGAATCGAACCGCCGACACGAGGATTTTCAGTCCTCTGCTCTACCGACTGAGCTACCGAGGCATAATCGATGCTGGTTGTTCGAAGTTCACTGCCTGATCTCAGGACCATGAAATCACGAACTGTGATTCAAAAATGGCGACCCCGATCGGACTTGAACCGACGATCTCCTGCGTGACAGGCAGGCATGTTAACCACTACACCACGGGGCCTTACTCATGTTCGAGGTACAATATTCGATATTTGGATCTTCGAACATAACCCCTATATTTTCAAAGTCTTTTCCGAGGGTCTTTCAAACCTCGTAATCAACTTCGAATATCAAGTCTGGTGGGCGATGACGGGCTCGAACCGCCGACATCCTGCTTGTAAGGCAGGCGCTCTACCAACTGAGCTAATCACCCGAGAACTGACGATTATGAGTATACACAAAAATGAGCAATGTGTCAAAGCCTTTTTTCATATTTACATATATAAATTAATGGCAACCTTTCCAAATACCACTACAATCTTTACCCTTACATTTCTAACAAGATAACTCTGGTATCTGGAAAACTTCCAGTCACATAATATTCCTGACTAGAAATATTATGTGACTGAGATAGTTGCTCGTTCAACAACTCAAACTAATATAAATTAAGGAGAATAGACCAACTAATATTAGTTCGAGGATATTTTCTTTTGTTTTACGATAACTTCTTCGATACTGAGTGAGCGAGTATGCTTAGTATGTGACCACTGCTTGTCTTTACGATTTATGAAGCCCAAGAACACGATTGGAATCCAACTATATATGAAAATCGGATATAGAATAAGCCCTACATAGGCACGCCAAGGTAAACGGTCAAGTGCCAAGGCCGCTACTGGGTAAAGATACTGAAAAGCAGATAATATCTGCCACCCCGTCCATGGCATTACTAATGTAAATACATGGGTGTATTGAGGTTGGAAGGCATCTATAAGATTCGTCAACATAAAGAAAGTAGCAATCATTACTAGTGCAGGCTGAAAGAGGTGAATAGCAGCATCAAAGTACATTATTTTCTTTTCTCTTATTCCCTTGATAATTAAGGGGAAAAAATATCGTCCCGCTACGTCGACCTGCCCCTGTGCCCATCGTTTCCGTTGATGCCAAGCTTGGATAAAGGTCAATGGTTTTTCATCATAGACCACAGCATCATGTGCCCACGTCGTTTTAATTCCATAAGACAGGGCTTTCATGCTAAACTCGAGATCTTCCGTTAAGGAAGTTGCTCCCCAACCAAATTCTTTTAAAACATCTGTGGAAATGCACATACCTGTCCCACCCAGCACATTCGAGAGACGACCCGTGTTAAACCTTGCAAGCTGCAACATTCGATTAGTTACCCAAAATGCGATGGAAAATGTATTTGTTACCCAAGTATCAAATGGATTTTTAGAATCTAAATAGCATTGAACAATTTTATGCCCTTGGCAAAGCTTACTATTCATTTCAAATAGGAAGTTTTCTTTAACGAGGTTATCTGCATCAAAGATAATTATTGCATCATACTGTCGCTCCATCCTAAATAGACGATAGAACATCCACTCTAAGGCATACCCCTTGCCTCGCTTTTCAGTATTAAAGCGACGGTGAACAATAGCACCAGCGTTTTTTGCAATTAAGGATGTCTTATCTGTACAATTATCTGCTACAACAAAGATATCGTATAACTTCTTTGGATAATCAAGTTGGATTAAATTTTCTATCAATGGCCCAATAACAGCCTCCTCATTATGGGCGGCAACGACTATTGCAAAGCTCTTCTCAGGCGTATGTATCTTAACCTCTGGTTTCCTGTAAAGTCCAAACATTGAAAGAATAAAGTAATAAAAGGTTAAAAAGATGATAATAATTTGAATCGGCAGCATGATGACATTAAATATCTGCGTACCCGTAATTCCTGATAGAAAATCCACAGATTCAACCCCTTTCTTAACCCATAAAATTCTAACATAGGAATGGCCCCTATGCAAGAAGATATCTACGACAATTATAGACAGTTTGTCCATCTTTAGCTTGTACTTAACTTCTATTTTCTTACCTCTATACTTAGAACTAGTTCTGAGATAAGATTTATCAATGAGCAACTGACTTTTCTTAAAGACTTATTTAAATACGCTAAAATTATAGCCAGGCAAAGGCAAAGCCAATACCCTAACTTAGTCAAGGTCTATAGGGTAAAAGGGTACATGTAATATTATACCAATATCTTTTAAATAGGTATATAATAATTTTATAGTTAGCCACTAAATAATTTATCAGTATTAGGTTAGAACAATATCATCTGCGCCGTTCATTTAGTTTAAGTAAAAAGAACATAATTAAAGAGCCTATAAATAATAAAAATAGAAAACTTGCTTTTATTCCAAAACCAAGTGAATACCAGTAAACCTCTCCAACACGCGATCCAGAAACCCATGGAACAAATGAGCGAAAAATATAAGCAAATCCTCCTCCTATAACAACAAAAAGTAATAGGGCTGAAATCAATAGTAGTATACCCATTACACCTGTAGGCGTATCCAAGCGCCAACGTCGTATTATATCACGTTTCATCCACTCTAATTCTGTATTGAACATCCTTATCCGTCTACGCCACATTTTCCTCACCTCATCCTTATTCTATGAGGGAATTAGCAAAGTGTTATGTAAAACAGAATACAACTAATGGTAAAAATTAAGTATAAAAACGATCATATTTGGTTAAAATCGCAAGCAAGGAGGTGGATATCATGCCAGTCCCTGCACCAGATGGGAAATTTGTACATTGTTCCTATTGTGACCAAAAGTTCCGTTTTGGATATGACGCAAGTCTACATGAAAGAGAGAAACACCCCGACCAGCTGAAATCATCCAGTTTATAACATGCAGTTATGACATAACAACAAATAGTAGAATCTAGTAAACAGACAAAAGGGTTGCCTCAAATGAAGGCATCCCTTTTGTCTGTGCTCGTTTCCTTGCCGTCAATCTTTAAACATCGGCCTTAGCCAACACACAGGTCACCTGTGCCTTCCAAGGCCCTCTAAAAGAATAGCTTACCTTTCATTCCTCCCCACCTCACGAAGCGCCCTTGTTTGGGACGCGGTGAAACCCCGGTGCTTCTTTCAAGCTTAATTTCTTGGAATTACAAAAACAGACTATCTCGTTATAGATAGTCTGTTTTTTGTTACCTGTGCGATCCAAAAGGCACGATAGTGTCCTGTGACGAAAGCCTCCAGTGGAGGGTTTCGCCGAAGCCGCGATCCCCAAAGAATACTAATCGGCGTAGGATGAGTATCGCCGAGCCACCTACCACAAAGGAACACTTCGTGGCGAAGGAATGAGCTTTTCGCCACATTGCGACTTGCGACGCAAACTCCAGCAATGTGGATCCGAACGGGTGGAACCCCGACTCTCCAAATTCGTCGGCGCCGACGAATTTAAGACGCCCCAGATAAAGTGGCAAGGATGACAATCGAGTAGGAGGGGGTGACTAACCCCCGTCCTCTCACACCACCGTGCATACCGTTCGGTACACGGCGGTTCAGTTGATAATGAGATGTGCTTGTGCCTTGTATTGCCTATCTATCTCCACTAAGCGTTCTTACTGTTTGTTTTCGATTTCCAATCTATCTTCAAGTAAGTAACCTCTTTCGAGCAACTGCTATTCTCGTGTTTCAAG
>NZ_FQXJ01000006.1:0-87662 GCF_900129935.1 Desulfosporosinus lacus DSM 15449
ACCTTATGGACACCAAATTGAGGATCTACTTCTATCAAAAGGTGGACATGGTCGGGCATGATCTCCAGTTCTATTAGTTCAGATTGAAGTTCTTCGCATATCTCCCTTATCAACTCCTTTAAGCGAACTTCAATTTGACCAACCAAAACCTTCCTACGATACTTTGGACACCACACCACATGGTACTTGCATGAATAGACAATGTTGTTGTTAGATTTGTAGTTTATATCCATATTTATATTATACCGCGCATACTTATATAATACAATTAGAACCTAGAATTGCCTTATATCCCCATAGTTGAAACTAGGGGCTTTACGGCAACAAGTGGTAAGGGAGGTTAAACATCGTCGATACTAAGATTAAAAGGAACAATGCAAGATGCAATCCTACTCATTATATTGTTGGCCACTGCCTTCGGGTTATACCTCCTGGCAGATCGTTATTTGATCGAACATGTGGAAAGCAAGGCTATTAACATTTAAAGGAGTAAAGAAATGACATTTAAAAAACTTAAGACGATTTACGTAGGGCTGTTTACCATCCTATTAGTTGCTGTAATTGGAATCGGATCTGTTTATGCTACTCAAAACAACATTGTTGCCAAGGTCAACGGGGTGGCCATCTCTGAGACAGAGCTGCAGGAGTTTCTGCTTCAGCAAGGGGGCAGTGATGCCTTAAATACTTTGATTCAACAGAGTATCATTGAGCAAGAAGCCGAAAAACAGAATATCCAAGTTACTGAGGCGGATATTGATAAGGAACTTGCAACAGTGAAAGCATCCTTTGATAGTGAAGAAGCCTTTAGCCAAGCACTTGCAACAAATGGTATCACTCTGGATACTCTTAGGACAAATATCCTGACCAATCTTCAAATTACCAGACTGCTTGAAGCCCAAAATCCTATAACTGAGGACGAAATAAAAGCATACTTCGATACGAATAAAGACAGTCTTGACGTTGCCGAGGAAGTAAACGCCAGCCATATTCTAGTGGCAACCGCAGAACTTGCCAACGAGATTAAAGCAAAGATTGCAGCCGGGGAAGCTTTTGCTGACTTAGCTAAGCAATATTCGACGGACGAAAGTACCAAAGAGCTAGGTGGAAACCTTGGCTTCTTTGCTAAAGGAGAAATGGTACAAGAATTTGAAGAGGTGGCCTTCTCTTTAGAAGTTGGTCAAATCAGTGATCCGGTCAAGACAGACTACGGATATCACATTATTAAGATTGAAGCCAGAACGGAAGCAAAGGCAGCCACTCTTGAGGAAAGCAGCGATAAAATCAAAGAGATCTTGTTAGATCAAAAATTGACGACAGAATTTGATCCTTGGCTTCAAGAACGATTAGCCGAGTATACTATCGAAAATTATTTGACCTAGAATGGTACAACCTTCATTCTATCGACTACGAGAGGGGGCTAGCCCCCTCTTTATTTGCTTTTAGGGTAAAATCCAAAAGGTGGTTGCATATCTTTCTTTCTGGATAAGTTCTGGGACGGAAATCAAAGGCGTTAAAGTTGGGGGGAAAGCATTAAGTTTATCTTCAATTATAGTTGACATAGATTAGTTTTATCTTATCATTCTGTATGCCTTGAGTAGACAAAAATGATGTCGTCAGAACTTGGTTATTCCTTGGCGGTAGGTATCTCCCGAGAAAAATCCAGCAACTGGTTTTGAAAAAAATATATTTAATATAGTTATAAAATTAACTGTATTAAATATTATCGGAGATAAGTTTATATAAATTGTTATTGACAGAGCAAAACTCATCCTTTATAATTAAAGACAAATACAGTCTTTATTATCTTTAAGGAGGGTCTACTATGAAGTATACGAAAGCAACAAATTATGCCTTGCATATAATGGCCTATTTCGTTAAGCAAGAAGGAAAAGACAATTTAAGCCTTCAGCCTTTAGCTAGCCACATGGATATATCCCCTACCTACCTCTCCAAGATACTAACTCAATTAGTCAAGGCTGACCTTATTCAGTCTACACCTGGAGTAAATGGAGGTTATAGTCTTAGGAAACCGAAGACTGAAATAAGCTTTTATGACGTCATTCAAGCCATTGAAGGCAGCGGAGCTCTCTTCACTTGTGAAATGGACGAGAATCGCGCTTGTCACATAGAAAAGGTTATGAGAGACGCCGAAGAGAAAATGGTGAACCACCTTAAAGAAAAACGTATTTATAACATTGTGTAAAAAATGAGTTAGAAATAGAGGCAGTTGCAACTGCTCATTTTTTGCCACAATTATAGATAATTACAGTCTTTATTATATTTTATAGGAGGTATTATTATGAACCACATGCATCATCACAACCAACCCGATCAAAAATTTTTAAACAAAATTGCCTTTTTAGATAGTAGACAAAGGGAGCGTCTCATACCACCGGAAGCACTTATTAGCCAAATGCCAATTCAAAAAAATCATACGTTACTCGATGTCGGTGCCGGCTCAGGTTTTTTTACAATTCCTATGGCAGAAAACACATCTAGCAAAGTGTACGCTATGGATCCTGATAGACGTATGCTCAGCGTCATAGAAGATAAGGCGAAGGAAAAAGGGCTAACAAATATTGAACTGATTCAAGATAATATTGAAAACTTAAGCATTCAAAGTAACAGTGTTGATTTTGTTATGGCATCCTTAATACTCCACGAAGTAAGTTCACTGACAAAAGCACTCACAAATATATTTGAGGTACTAAAAGCAGGAGGACACTTGTTGTGTCTGGAGTATGAAAAGGACGACTTGATAATCGAAGGGCCTCCAATGTCCATTCGTATTGGCTCAGAGGATCTCGAAAAAGCATTGTTCTTAATTGGCTTTGATATAGTGAAGAAAACTAAAATTAATGATGCTATATATACTGTTTTGGCAGTTAAGAAGGAGGTGTAAATTATGGAGACGAATAATGATAGGCTCATTACCATGCCCGTCAGCAGGCTTTTACTCAAATTTTCACTTCCCGCTATTGGCGGTATGATTATAAATTCCTTATATAATTTAGTGGACAGAATATTTGTCGGCAGAATCGGTGGTCTTGCCATGACAGGAATAGGATTGAGTTTACCGTTTATGATGATGCTATTCGCTGTTAGTTCGTTGGTAGGAATAGGAGCCTCAGCACTTATTTCTATTAAGTTGGGAGAAAATAATAAGGATGAAGCAAAAGGGTTACTCGGTAATGCCATAACATTGCTCATAGGGTTAATGCTTTTAATGACACTTTTAGGACTCATTTTTATGACTCCTATACTTGAAGCATTTGGTGCCAGTGAAGCAACTATGCCTTATGCCTTGGATTATATGACTGTCATTCTCTATGGTGCTGTATTCCAAGGCATTGGAACAGGATTATTAAATGTAGTAAGGGCTACAGGACATCCTGTCAAATCAATGGTGATTGTACTTGTTGGAACGCTCATTAATATTATCCTGGATCCAATTCTCATTTTCACTTTTGATATGGGCATTGCTGGTGCAGCTTGGGCGACAATTATCGCCCAACTCGTAACATCCATCATGGTAATACAACATTTCCTCAGTGAAAAGAGTCAAATGAAAATTGAAATAAGTAAATTAAAGCTCCACTTAGTAACTATAAAGTCGATACTCAGCATTGGATTTGCTCCCTTCATAATGCAGTTATCTTCCGTTGTCGTCAGCATCATATCTAACAATGCACTCAAAACACACGGCGGTGATGTTGCTATAGGGGCAATGACAATAATCAACTCTGTGATGGTCTTATTCCTTATGTCGGCTATGGGAGTTACACAAGGTGCTGCACCAATCATAGGCTTTAATTATGGTGCTAAACGCTTTGACAGAGTTAAACAAATATTAAAACTCGAACTGGTTGCTGTTTCATCAATCTTTACAATAACGTTTATAGTTGTTCAAGCTTTTCCTGTAATGCTTTCAAGTATCTTCACGAATGAACCGGATCTTATTTCAAAGGCAAGTACCGGCATGCGTCTATTCTTATTAATGCTTCCTCTTTTAAGTGCTCAGATAGTTGGAGCAAACTACTTTCAAGCTATTGGCGAAGCAAAGAAGGCAAGTTTTTTAGGGCTTTCGAGACAAGTGCTTTTTCTGATACCTCTCCTGCTTATATTACCTAATTTCTTAGGATTAAATGGTGTATGGGGAGCAGGTGCTCTGTCTGATCTTATCTCTAGCCTCATTGCCATTATCGCTTTAAGATCGGCATTTAATCACTTGAACAAACTCGAAAATGAGCATCGATCAGAGGAATCCCGAATTTTGTCATTTGCAGCGAAATAATGTACAATGGTACAAAGGGCCAGCACTTTGCAACTTGCAAAAATGCTGGCCTTTCGTCTTGCCTAAAGAAAGCAGGCAGTTTATATAGTTACATCGTTCTCTTATATAAAACCGGTATTGCCGCCGCTATAAGGATCATACCCATAAAAGCGGGTGCGGCATGACCTAGTGATACATAGATTTGACCTCCAATGATCGGCCCAATCATTCTTGCCAAAGCCTGAATAGATTGGCTGCCTCCTTGAATCCTTCCTTGTTCACTGGAATCGACAGACTTGGAGAGCATCCCATTGAATGAAGGTCCAAAGATCGAATCACCAAAACCAAATATAAACATTCCAGCGATTAAAAGAGGATAGAATGAAAACAAAGCCGATGCTGCAATAAAACTGTAGCCTATGATCTCCGCAACCATGCCAAGAATTGCAATGCGAGCATCACTAAGTTTCAGCAACAGCTTTGGCATTATCAAACCTTGGGAGATGATGTCTTGGAGGCCCATAATTGAAAACATGAGTCCGATTAGGGCAGGCTTCCAACTGAAAGTATCAATTGTAAATTGCGAAAAAACTGCCTGTAAAGATCCGTTGGGTATCCAAAGTAAGAAGGCTGAGACAAGCAGTCTGTTTAAGTTTTTCATGGCAAGTATGTTTGCCAGCTGGGTAAATGGATTCAGTCTTGTAAAGGTAATCTTTTTCAGTCTATTATTCTTGTCAAGGCTCTCAGGCATATAAAAGAATCCATAAACAACATTCAATAAAGTTATTATTGCTCCAAAATACAAAGGTACAGAATAGCCAAACTTAGCAAGGAATCCGCCTAGAGTTGGGCCAATGACAGTGCCTACACCTACAACCGCACTCACCCACCCAAAGTACTTGGTTCTCTGTTCCGGAGGAATGATGTCTGCAAAATAGGCGAAGATAGTGCTTATGGTTCCGCCTGTTATACCATCGATGATGCGCCCGACAAATAGTATCCATAGAGCTCCTCCTATGCCAAAAACTACGTACCCGATTGCGGAACCCAAAAGGCAAACTAAGAGTACCGGACGACGGCCATATCTGTCGCTTAAAGCTCCAAGTCCGGGAGCCGCAAAAAACACGCAGACTGCATAAACAGAGGTCAGCAGCGTGACAACTATAGCTTGATCTCCCGGATTACTTATATAAGGCTGCACTAAGAATGGAACGACAGGTGCTATGATCGTGAAGCCGATTCCGCAAAGAAACACAGACATAAGACCGAATATTAAAGCCTTTTTATCCACGGTTAGTTCTGTGGTCTGTTCATTGGGTGATCTAAATTGGAACATTAAATTCTCCCCTCAAGAGTTGTGTTTTCGCTTCCTTGGAAGCATAATTAAGCCTATTATAGTTTTCCTTCCTTGTCAACAAAAATAATAGCAATAAAAAGGCAGCCTGTTCTCAATAGAGTTAGGCTGCCTGTGGTTTTTATTATTCAAATTGATTCCGACTTAATATCTGCACCCAGTTTCTTTATTTCTGCATCCAAATGCCTGCTATACTTTTCCACGAAGCTAAGCATACTGTCAAATTGTTCCTCGGTTACCTGCTCAAATACGGCCTTATCCCGCTCTTGAAACTCTTTGTGCAGTTCCTCGTGGATTTCATAAATTGCTTTCCCTTGCGGAGTCAAGCGAAAATAGATTTCTTTCTTGTTATCCGGCTTCTGATAGCTTTCGATAATGCCTTTTTTTATGAGCTTCTTAGTCATTTTACTTATGGCACCGCTAGTCATATAAAAGGACTCCACAAGTTTAGTCCCGTTGGAATCTTCATTTCTTCCAATGTATTCGATGCAATGTACTTCAGAAGACTTATAACCCTTGAGACTGTCTTCCATCTTAGACTTATTAAGCCAAACCAGCTTGTTAAATAAGTCCCTGAAACCCGCTATGACCAGTTCTTCTTTGTTCATGCCTGTCCTCCCACCCGTTGGTGCATTAACCATATTATATTAGATTTTTGTTGCTATTCAACAATATTAAAATAATTATTTGCATCAAATAGTCTGAAACTTCCTGCGTGATGTATATCATTCTTTAGGCACTCTATAAACATGATGATACGGCCTACCCGTCCATTACCATCCTGAAAAGAATGTATGTTTTCATGTCGCCGACCATGTTTGGTCAACACCTAATTTCTTGTTCAACCCATCTAAAGGTAACGGGACTCCACTTGTCTAAAGTTATCTTCTGGTACCACCAAGAGCCTATCTATGCTTTCAATCATCTCTGGCTTATCCTTTGGTATGTTCCCATTAACTGAAGCAAAATTCGAGATATGATCACTGAGTAGCTCGAAAGGACCTTCTAAGTTAGCTATCAAAAGACGGGTTTCCCTTAATACTTCGTGGGGACTGAGAAGGTGAAATTGTCATCGTTCTGTCACCTGTTTCCCGCATCTTTCGTTTTTCAGAAATAAACTGATAACTCTTGATAAAGAAAGACTTTAATGCGTTGGAGAGTTCTCCATAATTTTAAAAATTCATTTGCCTTTCATTTTAAAGCATTATATGGTAGAAAAGACCGGCCATAATCTTATGAAAGAGAGTACCATATAATGCACGTGAATATTGAAACCATCCCATCATTCTCTATTGCGTATATACGACAAGTAGGAGCTTATGGTGCAGAAAACAACCGGACTATGGGACAATTGAAACACTGGGCAAAAGCTAACAACCTAATGAACAGTAAAGCGGTGATTTTTGGCATTGCACATGATAATCCACAAACAACACCGCCTGAGAATTGTCGCTATGATGCTTGCCTTCTCCTTGCTGATAAACACTTTCCGCCAGGCGGCAACGTACAGTATGGTGAAATCACCGGAGGAAAATATGCGATTTTTACAGTGAAACACACAGCCGAAGCTGTAGAGCAGGCTTGGGCAGAAATTTTCCCTGTATTATCCGAAAGCGGCTATCTTCCTGACACTACACGACCTATTTTAGAGCGTTATGCGGCTAAAAAGGTTGAGCAGCACTTTTGCGAAATCTGTGTCCCTATTGGTTGATCGTTTGCCGTCATCTTCTTGCTCGTTGTCATAGATAAATTGCGCCATGTGATACCTGCATGAATATTATTCCCCCTCTATTTTTGCAAAGGCCTTCATACCCCTTGAAACCAGCTTCCAAATTATGACGAACTTCAAAATAAACCACCGCCTGTAATGAGCAATAGTTTAGAGGAACCGGTTATTGCTTAACCGATTCTGTTTCGTATGGCCAATTATTGATACCGCCTAAATCAAAAACATTAATATAGCCCTTAATCAAAATTCATTAATCCCAGTTGTTTTATTAATTATATATTATTACCACGTTTCCTTATAAATCCTTTATTTCATTAAACCTTGTTCACTAAAATTAGTGAGAGGCCTCCTCCCGGGCTTGTACCAAGAATCTTACGCGCGTAAGATTCTTGGTACAAGCCCGACGGGTTATTCATGCAGCATGCTGTGAGTAATAGTCAATTCATGATGGTTGGTTCTATTCCTTCAATTAATGCGTTTCGAGCAGCTTCCAGCTTACCTTCCAACTTACCTTCCAACTTACCTTCTAGCTTGGCCTTTTCTGCCACAATAGGATCATACAAGGTTCTCGTCATGCTCAGCACCTCCTCGTTTAGCCTTTCATCGTTTACATATCTGCTGTTTAAATATCTGAAGAGTTCTTCATTTGCTAAGAGCATTTTGTGCAGATCTTCTCCGTCTATTTCCTCAGCTTGAAATAGTCTAACTGCTTCATTGGATATGCTTTCCACAATCTGTTGGGCTTTTTTGATTAACTCCCTAAGTTCTTGTTCTGTATGGTTCCTTCTATTTTTGATTGTCTCCATTTGATAGCGCAACTTAAATACCTGCAATGGCAAGAGTGGGTAGAGCCTTGAGTAACTTTCCGATCAGAGCTTTTCCCGCAACGCCTTGTGGAGAAAGTCATCGATCTTTTCCTTGTATAAGTTATGCAGCTCCGGGTTTGTTCCGGCAAACCGGGTCATTTCATAGGCTAATTCCTTAAAGATCTTGAAGAGACTGTCATATAAAAAGGCGATTTTATTGGCCTCAGCCCTGCCATAGGCTTCATTCAGAGTCGCCTCCATTTGTTTAATGGCTTTGTAGCCCGTTCGCTCTTTCAGCTTGTCGTAGGAGGCTTGTTTATTTTCAATCTCCTGCTCCAATCTATTTTTCTCCAGCTTTAGCTCATGGGTTTCGGCTTTCAGGCTATCCCGTTCTTCGGCCAACCGGGCGTTCTGATCCTTTTCCCTGTCCAGATCCTCACGGAGAACTACGCTCTCCTGTCTGACCTGATCCCGTTCGGCCACGGCCTGCTCCCTTACCTTCTGCGCCTCTTGCCGCTGCTCAACGGCCTCTTTCAGCTCCCGGGTGCTCATGCTTTCCACATCCGCCTCCATAAGGAACTGAACCCGCTCTTCCTTGGGAAGCCCTAAAAGAATCAGGGCTTGCGCCGTCGTCATCTGCGGCAGAATCCGGCCCGTTTCTTCAATCTGAATCCCATCCCCGCCTTGAGCCACCGCCTGATCCTGGGGGGACTCCCCGGCTGCGGGCAGGAGAAAATATTCTCCATAAGCATCAAAGAGCTGCATGAAACGCTGGGCTGTTCTTGGGGAGTAATTGACCGATGCTTCCAGCCACTGCCCCCACTCTCCAGTGGGAAGTACGGATCGCACCTCTCTCAGCCTGCGCCCGATTTCGATGGCATGGGCAAGGAAAATTTTCTCCATCTGCCGCTTTAGTGTGTTAATCTCAGAGGCAATCACCACGGGGGTCCGGTTGGCCGCCAATTCATCCATCATTCCATCCATCCTCTCCTGCACCCGGCAAATCTTCTTTCGGTTCTACCCATAGCATATGATTCGCCCGCTGAAGGTGACAGCCGGCACGAGCATGTCCCAGAACGCGACACGTTGTCGCGTTCTGGGACATGCTCGATTTCCCCATTTTTTTAACCAAGCTGTAACCTCCAGGGAAATAATACCATAAGATACAGAGACAGGCCGAATATCCGGTCTGCCAATAAAACAAGGAGTTGAATTGGATGGCTATTATTGCTGAACCTCTGAATTCAGGACTGGTGATAGTCTATCAGGACGGAACCACTCCCGCAGGCGCTCCGGTGAACCGCCAAAAAAGCATCAGTTATGTGCGGTCCGATGCTTCAGAGGAAGCGCTTTATGAAATCGCCCAGGATTTGTTCAGCCTTTCCCTTCATCCGGTCATAGATGTACTGCTGAAAAAGAATTTCCGTCTGCTGGAAGAATAAGGGGTATGACAATCAGAGAAAGGAGGCAGCCCCATGGGTATTTCAACGAATAAGATCCTTAAGCTCAGCTTCGCTACGGCAGGCGGAAAAACGTTCACTTTGTCGATTCCCAATCCCCGGGAGGATTTGAGCCAAGCTGAAATTCTCACTATCATGAATAACCTCATAACGAAAGACATTTTGATCACGACCAGCGGTGCCATCACCGGGGTCAAGGATGCGAAGGTCATTGATACCGTCATCAATGATTTACTCGACCCGCCTCAGACTTAAAAGCACCGAGTGCCCTCTGGGGCTCAAAAGGATTCCATTGGACTGCCGGCCAAGGTCTCTTGGCCGGCAAATTTCATAAATCATACGAGAACAAATAAGCTCTTTTTTCAAAGCCAAGTTTAATGTAAAACTCATGCGCTTTTTTACGCGGAAATCCGGAATCCAGTTCTATTCGTTTCATTCCTTGCTCTTTTGATCTCTGTATGCACTCGTTAATTAGTGCCGAACCATATCCTTTCCCACGCTGGTTTTCGTTAATAACCATAGCATAGATGTATGAAATATATCCTTCCTGCCATAGGTTATTAACAATTGCGTAGGCGCAAAAACCGATTACTTTTTCATCTAAAACCACACATAGTAATTCATCCGTCTGGGAAATCACTCCTCTATCGTATACTGCCTTGAGTGCCGACCGATTTATCACCTTGGTTGGCCATAATTGCTTAAACAGAGGATAAACGCTTTCGAAATCATCAAGCAACGCATTTCTTATCGAAATATTCATTTTGTTCCCTCCCGCACTGTTACAATAAATACGCCTAAACCCTTTATTTGTTACCTCTTTACCCATTTTTCAACCAAGCTGTAACCTCCGTGAAAATAAAACCATAAGCTACAGAGAAAGGCCGAATATCCGGTCGCCAATAAAACAAGGAGTTAAATTAGATGGCTATTATTGCCGAGCCTCTGTATTCAGGACTGTTTTCACGCTCCTTTATGCCCTATTTTATTGTTTAGGAAAGAGCGTTTCAATAACTTAATACGATCAAAGACGGCGACCGGCAATTGCCGGTCGCCGTCTTTGATTATTTTCGGGCTGGCTTACTGCGACAACCCCTGGTCTATGTCTTGCGCCTCTTCTACAGTATTCAGTTAAATTAATTATCTAATCAATTAGTTGTTTGACCCCATTTATAGAACATGACACCTCAATGTCAGCGCTTAATTTCATGATATTAAACACAGTACAATACTGCTCCACAAGCTTTATCGCTCTGACCACTTTAGATTCCAAGCCTTCATTCACTTCTATATGATAATTTAAAGCAATCTTTGAAAACAACTTCGGAGGTTCGGGTTCCCGCTCTGCCTCTGCTTCCATGCTAATGCTCTTGACCTTAATCCTCATCTTTTCAATAATTTCCAGGAAAACCCCCTGACTGCAGCCGATTAACCCTGCTAATAGCAGATCTGTCGGTCTCGGTCCTTTCTCATCAATGTGCAAATTAACATCTTGGTTAAAAAAAACACTGTTTTTTTGGCCGCCTTGCCAGACGCTGGACACTTTCTGCATTGAATACTCCTCCTATTTCCATGACAGCCTGCAGCTAAGGTTTCGAGGTGATCTGTTTATCGCGAACTGCCGGCTAATCCCTTGCGTTTTCGATGAGTCTAAGTTTTTCAGTGTCCCGGGCTGGAGATGAACCGAAGAATCGGGAGTACTCCCGATTAAACTGTGAGGGACTCTGATAGCCGACTTGATATGCGGCACCGGCTACAGCATAGCCCTCAAAGGCAATGAGGTTTCTAGCCTCCAAAAGCCTTAATTGCTTTTGAAATTGAATCGGGCTTAAACCCGTTGCCCTTTTAAACTGACGGTGAAACGTATTTATTGCCATCCCGGATTTTGCTGCCATCTCACTGATGTCTACCTGCCTCGTATAGTTAACGCGAAGCCATTTTACAGTCTGAGAAATCCTGGCGAAATTACTTTCTTGCAAGCCAAGCTGCCTCAGATACCATCCCTGGGGTCCCATCAGAACCCGATAAAGAATCTCCCGTTCATAAGCCGGGGCAAGAGCGGGAATATCTCTTAATGTTCTCGTTAATCGCAATAAGCGCAGCCATGCCTCCATCAATTCAAGGTCTATTTTACAAGCTCCGAAATGTTCAGAAGCAGTTGGAATGAGATCTTCAGGAAGGTCTCTTAATAAACTCTGAAGGACAGTCTGATTCAGCTCAAGACCAAGAGACATGTAAGGACGACCCTCACTGTCCGGATGTACACTCGCCGTTGCGGGAACATGCAGCGGCAACACGTAATATGAAGGCCCTGCCATAATAGTGCTGCGCTCCCCAATGGAAAGAATCTTTGTTCCTTGAATCGTAAAACCAATCAATGGCTTGTAGAGGGCTGCAAGTTGATGGGCGGGAATGTCTCCCTTAATCATACTTAGCCCCGGTACTCCGGTTTCCATGGGTCGAGTGCCTGCTTCTTTCATCAGATCGATAATTTCATCTAAAACGTTATTCATATCCATAGTCTATCACACGCCTTGCTGTTTTCCAATACAAGACTGAAACCTTGCGGCATTTTCAGGCTATTTTTATATTGACACAGCAGATAATACCGGCGTTTAAAAATCGTCATTTGGTGGTTTTAGGCAATCAAAGGGCACCATTGGATCTAGGTTATTTGAGCAGAAACGACTAAAATAGAATTCAGATCGGACAACAAAAAGGAGGACCTTATGAAAATAGCAATCGTAACAGGCGGAAGTAACGGCATCGGCAAAGCGACCGCCCTTGAGCTTGGCAAGCGCGGAATCAGCGTCATTCTCACCTACAATTCCTATCAGGATAGAGCAGAAGCTGTCGTTAAGGAGATTGAGAAGAATACAGGAGTTCGGGCTGCAGCACTGAAGTTAGATCTGACTCAACTATCAACCTTCGAAGGTTTCGTTCTGGAAGTGAAAAAGAGCCTCAAAGAAATTGGGAACAGAACGACTTTTGACTATCTAGTTAATAATGGCGGCGTTGGCGGGCCCATGATGTTCACTGAAATGAGCGAAGCGTACTTCGACAAGATTCTAAATACGAACTTCAAGGGACCGGTTTTTTTAACCCAACTCCTCGTCCCCTTCATGGAGGATGCCGGAGCCATCGTCAATACCACGAGTACAGCCAAAAACCAATCATTTCCCGGCTACTCCGCCTACGGCTCCATAAAAGCAGCCTTCTCATCCTGGACTCGCTACATTGCCAAAGAACTTGCCCCCCGCAAAATCCGGGTCAACGCAGTTTCCCCCGGTCCTACCCACAGCAATTTTGGTGATGGAGCATTCGATAAACATCCTGAATTTATCCAGCCGCTGGCTGAGCAATCTGTGTTTGGCAGAATCGGCCAACCCGAAGATCTTGCCAAGGTGATTATGAACCTATTGTCCGATGATTTCGGCTGGGTTACAGCCCAGGACATTGAAGTGTCCGGCGGACATTTGCTTTAAGAATGTAAGGAAAAATTCGGCAGTTTTGAGGTGACTAATCTGGATTAGTCACTTCGAAACGCCGAATTTTACATTTAACTTCCCGAAAGTTTTAGACAAACATCGCCAAAGGACGAGTGGTTGCCGAAGCTACCCCGGACGAGTTGAAACGCTCCGTGGGCAGCAGTTCGCTGCGCATACCTACGTCTTGGGCTTTAAGCCGTCGGAACAAAAGCGCTTGCCTAAACCCGTTATCAGCTTTCTTAAAACTTTAGCATAAAATCCGTTCATCCTTTCCGCATTCCGAAGCTCATAAAGCAGATACAGATAATCCAACCCCTCATCCTTGCAATAGAGGATTAAGCCAATGTATGCAGTGACCCATACTTGGTTTTTTGTTTCCAATTTGATGGTTGTTTAATTTTATGGAGCCAAGCGCTTGTAACCGGATCATAGTTAATCCTCCCTTCATAGTTTGAATAGCTGTTGTTCCATGCGAAAGTCCAAAAATATAAAGGCGGTTAAGTCCCAGCTTTTGTGACTTAACCGCCTTTATACAACCGACTCATAGAGTAAGTTTAAACTTCTTAAAACTGAAACAAATATTTCAGCAATAGATAAATACCCAGTATTGCAAAGACAATAATTGTCCCAATAGCTTTTCCCACAAAAAATCTACTCATACTTTTATCCCCCTTCCATTTAAACTTGAATATCAGTATCCCCACAATTACAGTACCTAGGAGAACCACTACTATGGGCATAAAGTTTGAAGACGTGTTTTTATTTAGTGCCATGCCAATAAATGCTCCAAAGAATAATAGGGCCGACGAGATAAGAAAAAGTTTTTTCTTAATTGAAACCAATACTCTTTTATCATCAACCTCTTTTTGGATTGGCAATGCCTCATGTCCAAACTCAAGTTTACAGCTTTCGCAGTTTTTTAGATGTTCCGAAACTAAATTAGTACTCTCTTGGCTGGCAACATTATCTTTCACAAGGGGTATCAAATCCCTTATTATCTCACAGGATGCCTTCAAATCAATCCCTCCTTTTCCAAAACTGATTTAAGCCATTTTTTTGTTCTAAAATCTATGACTCTTGCTGAGTTTTCCGTAATACCTATTCTCTCGGAGATTTCAAAGTAACTTATCCCATTTACACGCATATTGATTATTTTTTGTGTTCGCTCATCTTTGGTTTTTAGCAGCTCATAGACTCTATCGGCTATTTGCCTGGTAATGACGCGATCTAGGCTTCTGTCTGCTACATAGACATCTAAAAGATCACTATATTCCACCGCAGGTCTAGCTTTACGCAGGTTTTGCAGCCAGAGGTGGCGGGCAATCCCAAATAACCAAGTCTTAATGGAGGAATTGCCTTTAAAATTACCGATAGAGAAGATCGCCTTAACAAAAGTCTCTGAGAGCAAATCTTCCGAAAGGGTAGGATCATGAGTCAAGCTTAACAGATAGCTATAGATATCTTGTTTATATTCAAAATACAGCGTTTCAATTTGTTTCATTAATACCCCCCTTTCATATAATGAGTCACATTTAGATAAAAAATATTACATGGTTTAACAAATTTAAGCATGCCAATTTTCCCCACAACATAAACATTGTGGGGAGATAACCATTTACCAAGATTTTTTAGACAGACCATTGGCGATTTTCTATGCTATCTTAGACAATATATTGTTTATATAAATGCAACACCCTTTATTCCCGTCGAGAACAACATCTTTTTCGAAGAATTAAATAAGCACGACGCAATTGGCATGCTCATTTTCGTTATTACGTGCTTTTGCCAAGGATTTCAAACTTTGCATCTCCTTAAAGTAATACTACATAACCGATGGGGAGACAAAAAACGCACTCTCCCACCAGTAGGATAGATAGTGCGTTGGCTGACGTAATCTTTTACAATATTTATTTAGGGATTGTAATCTCAATAATTTGAGTGGTTTCAATTTTAGTAATAATAGGCGTGTACAAATCAACTTCAACCTCAGGTGTTTCAATCGAAAGGACAAGAGCATATCTTACTTTCTCGTTGTATTTACCGAGATGGCTTCTTTCTCGCCACCAACCTATAACCGGATAAACTGCAACATAATTTGCATCACACAAATTAACAGCTAAGTCTTCACAAAAATCAGAATGTATGGAGCCCACGTCGCGATTTCCAACACCTAAATACCAATCTCGACTACTTCCATCTCCACTGTCTTTTCTGTCATCACCACGCATCTTAATATTAACGCGTTTTTTGAAATCGTCTAATGTTTCGTTAGAGTTGATAACATCAAACCGAAGACTGCAGGAAGGATATCTATACTTGTCTTTCCATCCCACTTCTCCCGGACCTGGCTCTATAAAATAGGAAAGAGTAGCCCTTATTATTGCTTTTGTCTCTCCTAAAGACTGTAATACTCCTTTTGGCCAGGGTATATTGTGCAAGTGCATTTCATCCATATGCTTTTTAGTAAATGGCTGTAACTCGCCTTGGATAATCAAATTCACCGAATTATCAACGCACTGAATTGCTTTTGACAAGTCAGGAACACCATAACCACAAGTACGCAGCAACAGTTTTCTGCCCTTTGTTTTGGTATCTTCTTTGCAAAACTGTCTATGCATACTTTGGGTCCATCTTGCAGAATGCACTAATAATGCTCGTACTGTTTCGGGCCATATACCAGGATATTCTGCATAAATCTGTGCCGCCATCCATGATGCTTGCGCAGTCGCTGAACTCGTTCCCCAAGTAGTTGAAAACGGGCGTACTAAGTGCTTGTGATATGTAGTCAAAAGCGATAAATCTTCGCACTCAGTATAGTCTGAATTATTTGTAGCCATATTACCGCCATCTAGAAGTATTTCAGGTTTGATTGGCCATTTATTACTCCATGTTACGGAAGTAGAACTATAAGGTGACAATTGCCCTACATCAGCAACCGGGTGGAAATGCTTATAACTAGAGTCTGAAATCTGGATATCATTTGCTATGGCTCCAACAGTGACTGCATTCCAAGATTGCCCTGGATTTTCAACCCCATGAAGAATACTCGAATCCGGATAGTCATTATTAGCAAGTTCTGCGGGAAATACATTTCCGGCACTAATAAAAAACAAGCGTTTTTCGCCGTTTTCGTTTGCTCCTGAAGTGATACTATCCACTGCAGCAGACCAGGAAGTAGGGCTGCCATCTTCTGTATTATAATATGGTGAAGTTACTGCCATACATAACGTTCTATCCGCTGACGGATTAGATATCTCCGCTAATGCAACAGCTTGTTCAGTAATTGCCCCATATAACTCTATAGGATTTTCTCCTTTTGGTGGTAGAATTTTAACGGACTCAATTTTATGGTTAATGACTAACCTATTGTGGTCTAACAATTTATCCTTTAAATTGTGATATAAAGCTATCCCCGCCATTTCAGTCCCATGCCCCATATGGTCAGTTGTTCCCCAAGAATCGTTAACAGCTTGTACAGTATTTATATTTTTAATTGCTGGGGAAATTAAAGGATGTGAATTGTTGAGACCTGTGTCTAACAAGCAGATCGAAGAATTACTGTCCATAAATTCTGTTCGATTCAACAATTCTTCAGCCCATTCCTGTTGTTCTACACCATATAGTGTATCAAAGAAACTCGTAGGTTCGGGTGCTCTGCGAAATTCAGTGATATATTCGCAGCAACTGATCAAGTTAGATAATTGAGATTTATTGGCCTTTATCAAATGAACAATACGTTCCGGAAAAATCAATTTGTTATGATCAATATCTATTTCCAATGTTCTGCAACACTCTGAGATGTTAGTTAAAGCATTTTCAAGAAATAAATTATCGTATCTAATCCATACTTCACACCATTGAGCGACTTCGTTGGGAATATCCTCTGGTTTTCCTATCCAAAACGAATCTAACATCGCAACTCTTATGTCATCAATGCTGCGCACTAAATCATTATGTTTTGGGATTCCTTTTTCAGTAACCTCCGAAGAATACGCTTCAATTTTTTTAATGAAGTAGGATTCCTTTCCCGCAGGAATATACACCGTTGCCCTAATTGTTCCCGTTTCTTCATCGGATTTTACATTCAAAAGGCGTATGCCCTGAGTTCTATTTTCCAAGCTTTTAATTGCCAAATCATGTTTGGCTGCGCTAGAAAACTCAAGGTACACGCCTTCTTTATATCTTATTGCAGCAACTTGCTTTTGAGTTGCTGAACGCTCGTAGCATTCGTTCAATTTTTTCTCAATAAACGTAGCATGTGCCTTACTATTTTCTCGTTGGGGATAATTTTTATCAACTGGAGTTGAACGAGAAACGTACGGAATGGATGTGTTTGTGTCATGCAAAAAGATATTCTTCTTTTCAACCGACAACCGTTACGCCTCCTTTCCAGAATATAGCGTTAACCTTTCTTTAACCAGGTTCAGCATCTTGGCCTGGGTTATTTTATTATCAGCCAAGATGGACTCCTTAATAGCATCTTCACATACTCTGATTATTTCGGCATGACTTAATACAAGCGATTCTTCAATTAATTGATTAGAGGGCACAAAATCACTTTGATAAGCTGCAAGCTTATATTGATACAGCCGTTTTACTTCGCTTTCAGTTGGCATCGAATAATGCAAAACATCGTCAAAACGCCTAAACAATGCTTGATCCAGCAATTTTTGGTTGTTAGTAGCCGCAACAATAATGCTCTCTGATTTATCCTGTTCAATAAACTGAAGAAAGGAGTTCAGTATTCTTCGCATTTCTCCAACTTCATTATCCAAGTTTCTATCTGCCCCAATAGCATCAAATTCATCAAAAAAATATACGCCGATTGAATTCTCAACTGAATCAAAAATCTGTCTCAATTTCGAGCTGGTTTCACCCATAAATTTTGTAACCAACTTATCCATCTGGACTGTATAAAGGGGTAACCCTGTTTCGGAAGCTATTACTGAAGCCGTAAACGTTTTTCCAGTTCCCGGCTTCCCTTCAATAAGGATTTTACGACGATTACTCATCCCGTAACTTCTCAATTTGTTTCGATTTTTAAATTCATTTAAAATTCTTTTGATTCTATCACGAATCTCGTCAGATACAATTAAATCCTTTATTCTTTCAGCTGGAATTGACATTGAAAGCATAGGATTATTTTGCATCTGATTAAAATGAAGTATATTCGCTCTGGCATTTCCAGTTTTTTCAGCCAGTTTCTTCAATTCCCGAGCAAGGGTTTCGTGGTTAAGTTTGGCCTCATAAGCAGCAATCTGCAATACTACAGTTTTGAATTTATCATTGTCATTATCATTATGAGCTTTAATTAAGCTTTTAATTTGATCTGCAGTAGCCATCCCACCAACACCTCCTTGCCCATAAATATAGATATTATATTATATCCTTTATCCTAGTCAAATTCAATCATTGATACATTTTTTACCAACTCACAGTGAACTGAGGCCCATCGGCACACAGGGGCTGACCCCAGAACCCGGACCCGCTGTCGTGAAGGAGATTGAGAAGAATAAAGGAGTTCGGGGGCCGCAGTACTGAAGTTGGATCTGACTCAAATATCGACCTTCGAGGGAGGTCTACTTGACATGAGCCTTCGATTTGAACTATCCGGAATTTCCGGATAGTAACTTCATTGATAATTGGTTTCCTTTGGCCCGGGCTTGTACCAAGAATCTTACGCGCGTAAGATTCTTGGTACAAGCAGTGATCCTCTTTCCCTATTCAGAATCAAGGTCTTCATCTTTAATGGCAACGACTTTGAACCCAGGAAACGGCTCTGCATCCATGAAATCCGCCTCGCCCTCCTGCAGTGCTTTTAAAAGGATATCCATGGCATCAGCTACTTTAGCCGCCAGCTGAAAATACATTTTTCTGTAATCCAACATCTTATTCTATACCCCCTATTTCAAGCAGCGGCAAGGCTCCGGGTTGTGCCCCGGGCCTACCGTCTGCTTTTATAGGGGAAATTAAAAAGCGCATGCGAGGTTTGTTATACCCTACACATGCGCTATGCTTCGTAATTTGCTGAATCCTAAATACCTGAGCCCATCAACCGGAAGTAAACCGGCTGTGAACAGAAAAGCGGTCCGCATAACCGGTACGCGAACAGTTCCCTTTCCGCTGTCTGGGTCAGGAATAGGCTGATCTCCTGCTGCGTGAAGCCGCACAGTCTGCCCTCTGCCGACGTCGTCCCATTACACTCGCTTCACCCGCAGCACAGGAACCTTGCTTGTGCATAGACGGGCAGCATTGTATAATAAAAATGTCGTCGTGGACAGTCTGTTACGTGTAGGTGCTGGGTTCACCTGCGCGTGCCTGGAAGTGCGCCAACACTTTCAGGTCACGGCGACTTTTTAATTTCCACCTATTCCTAATTATAGCTTTTTTAACGGGGATTGCAAGGTGTGGGAGAGGGGTCAGGGGGAAAAAACTGACTTGTCGCTTCAGAAGTTAAAGTATATAAGAACGGGATGTTAGGCCTGAATTTCTGGGATACTTGACATCTTCTTCCCAATGATTTTTGATATCATAGATTTATACGCATCAAAGACGTACTCTTACCATTTGTAAGTCACAATTAACTCTAGTAGTTGAGTGAGCATCTATTTCCTTCTAGCATCCTTCATAATCCTTGTGAAGGCAATTGTACCCGAGAGGTCAATGTAGCTATTCTCAACTGATGGAACGCCACGTGTAACTAAAAGGTGTAAAACATTTAGCTTTTGTAAGTTTAATTATTTTCACTTGCATTTACTATTCTTGATGGTATATTAGACTGTCTTAACAAATCACCGAAATGACTAGTTACCCCAACATCTCCAACTATTTCAATCCCAATATCTTTATTTTTTATAATTTGAATTCTGTCACGCAAAGCTTCCAAACCGTTTTTAACGTAAAATTTTTCATAAGAGGATGGAATGCCAGGGACAATAATATTTCCAGATCCATTATTTTTGAGTTGATTTAATTGAACAATCCAGATTTCTTTATTATCATAAACCCATTCAATAGAAACATCCCCAAGTAAATTGTTGTAGCTTCTAAGTGTATTCATTGTTGCTTTTAATTCGTTCTTTACCATTTCCGGCAAATCATTTTTAAAATCTTGTCCCAACATAAACTGCTCCCCGTTGCCTTGTACCCCTTCAATTACATCGTTTTCTGTTTCTTTTGTTATTATTGCACCACCTGAATATTTTGCGTCTACTGCATCTTGGCTTAAAATAGCCGAAATATTTATGTCATTATCTCCCTTTGACTCTTCCGATTGCATTAATGTAAATGGATCAATCCACTGATTTCCTGAATAATATTTTCCGGGTTCTTTTACAATAGGACAAGTTCTGATCCACTTTTCAAAAAGTCCTGTTTTTCTTCCAAAAGTAAATGGTGCCACCTCACGAGGTATCACAGTAGTAAACGGAACATTCATACCTAAGTAATCAGCAATTATCAATCCAAAAGTTTTATCACCTATAAATTTAGAGAATTTATTCGGCCATGTTATCTTAAACTCATGTTCTGCATTTTGAAACAGCTCATATTCCCATACTATTGTATGTGTCTGTTTTACACCCTCTCTATTTGGATGTATACTAAATTCAACACGATATTCATCACCAAAACAGAATTCAGGTTGAAAACCATATACAGTTTTCAAGATGTGATAACCTAAGCTTTTTTCTAATAAACATACTCCTTCTTTGTCTACACATTTGGGTGTATCTTTCGGTGCAAACTCGATTATATTTCCAAGCACAACTCCTGAAACACCACCATCATTTATATCAATATTTTCATTTATAATTGAATATTTTCCTTCAGCACAGTTTTGTTGGACTTGTTGAATAATTTCCTCAAGATCGCATATCATTTTATTGTAAACCAGCTTGTTGCCTTTCATAGCATAAGGGCTAAAACTACGAATGTTAACTGCACCAGAACGAGATGATTTAATTAATGCCGTAATTAATTGTTTTACGTTAGCTTCATTTTTAGCATAATCACTAATTTGAATATGCTTAATTTTACCATTGGGATCTATGCTTATATATTGTGCTATGTTTCCTAATCCCATATCGTTAATATATGCTAATTTATCATCTTTTAAAAAAATAGGCATAATTTCCTCTTTTCTACAAACTATAGTTATCCTTGCTAGCATTTAAATTGCAAAATATATTTTCCGCATATGTATCCGACATAGTGGAAATATAGGATGCTACAATTCTTGTAATAATTTTTGCTTTTGTTTTTTCATAATCGTCATAACATTTGTTTTTCAATATCAGCTCTATCTCTTTTAGCTTTTTTGACATTATATCATTTATATCTTCTTCAGACATAACGTTTAAAGTTAAAAGTTCTTTTGCTATCTTCCGGATTTCATCATCAATTTTAATACGAAATTCTAATGGTAAAAGTTTGTAATTTTCTACAAACTCTGTATATAAAGAAGATACAATTTTTTGAGCTTTAGCATCACTACGTTGAACCTCGGGACTAAAAATATATTTTTCATTTAATAACTCTCTCAGTTCATAATAATTATTTCTAAAACTATTATTGAAATTAATAATCAAACTATTCAAATATCTCTTCTTGTCGTTTGTTTCTTCTGGATTTAATCTTTCCTCGGTTTTTTTCTGAACCATCTCTTGTTCCAAACAATCAATACCTTTTATATTGTTAGAGCTTGCTAGAATTAAATCGGTAGTAATTGCTCTGATTAAATCTCGTGACTCAAAGGCCGTAATTCCTGGAAGCGATTCTCCAGTTAAATTCCCCAATATCTTACATAACTCGGATTCAATTGTATTTGATCTACCTTCTGATTTTACAACAGATGTATAAATTGGCGAATGCAAAAAATCATCTAAGTCATGAGTAATATAAGCGATTTTATCAGCCCAAATAACAGCTTGTGCTTCCAAGGTGCTTGGTACTTTATTTAAAAACTTTTCAAAGTAAAGACACTTTTCTGATGTGTACGGAGGTTCTTTTTTGCAATACTCACTCCATTGCAGTTGATTTTTAGCGTTTTCTTTATTTATTGTAAACATATCCGAATCATGTACTAATATGCCCTCATAAATTTCATCAATAAGATTATTACCATATTTCTCCCATAAATATTTAGCACTTTGTATTGGATGGTGAAAACCTCCATTATCTTTTAATAGTCTATTTAAAGTTCTTTCGGCTGCATGACCAAAAGGCGTATGTCCAACATCATGGCCTAAAGCTATAGCTGATACTAAATCTTTGTTCAGTCCCAAAGCGTCTGCGACACTTACAGCGATTTGCTCTACTTCTAACGTATGAGTTAATCTTGTTCTGTGATCTCCAGTTAGAGTTGCTGACATTACTTGCGTTTTATCCTGTAATCTGCGAAAACCGCCTGTATAGAGTATTTTATCTCGCTGTCTACGAATTTCTGTTCTATAAGTTTCTTCTTGATGGCTTTCTTCTTCTTTATGCCTAAACCCATAATTGGCAATTAAACTATTAGCAATCTTTTCTAATATTAGACTCTCGTTAGGAAAATTCTTTTCAATAATATTGTCATTCATTACTTTCACCGTTCCTTATATCAATCTTATCTTATAACTGTAATATACATAATTTTATAATATTATAGCATTAAATGAAAGGAAATTGATAGCACAAGTTATCTATAAAACATTTAATACATTTAAATTTCAAGCATTGTAAAAATCTCTTCGTGCTTATACAAAAAAATGCTTCTTTGTTCACACTCAACGCTATTAGTTTAGTTTTATCAATACAATTAAACAACAAAATTTTCTTGATCTAGACTTGTTTCTTTATTTTTTGTTAAATTGCAGAGTATTTTATACGTATTATTGCAAATTATTTAAATAATAATTTTATAATAATCAATTCTTATTGTTTAACACGCTCAATACTAAGATTTTGAAATCATAATGTGGTATATCAACCATAAAATAGGAGAGAACTTATGATTAAATTCTTTCGGACTCGTGTAGCTTCATGAACTCTACAGAAGAAAATCATTAAACCAATAAATGGAATCATCAAATTATATGTATAATGCAAAGATGTCTGTTTATGAATTATAATGAGTTGAGTTGACAACTATAGTTGATTATTGCAAAAGCATTTTGCTGAACATATCTTATCGTCAACTATTTACAATTCAGTACAAGAGGGGTTCCCTCTAACCAGCTCTTCATATCGTATTCTAAATCGATCAATTGCTGCAAACAAGCCCCTTCAATAATAATATTTTCTGAGGTATAGAAACCAAAGAAACCTTGATCATTTTTATCAAAGCCATCAGGGACATTAAGATTTTTTAAATAAATCCTTAGAGCTAAATCAGGTACTTTAGGCTCCAAAGTTTGTTTCGTTCCCATGGCATTGCCCCAGTCATTAAGCGTATTCGTCATTTTAATCCAAACGCTCAACCGCCTCTTTCACTTCCTGAAAAGAAATCCTCTCCTGTTCCAAACGAACTCCCTGGCCCCAAGTATTGTTTTGCAGGGAAGACAACAGCCGGTTTTCATCTGCCGTCAACCGATTCAACTGTGTGAAGGAAGGCTTCTCCTCTATGACCCATAGATGCTGATGGCTCATCAATATCCTTTCATTCATAAGCAACGACCGGGCTTGAGGCAAAAAGCTGCGGACTTGGTCCAAAATGGCAAAGCCGTGGGTATCGATATCTCCCCAATAGTAAATTTCTTTCTCTTTTAACCAGGGCACGGACTTCAACACCTCAACACCGTATCCCAGCCCGAAGATCACCAACGCTTCTTTGATATCTGGAAAGCATAAGCCATTGATTTCATTCTCGGTTATAAACACCTTGGAAGCCGGAGGCTTGAATTCCGCCAGCTGTTCCACCGGAATCGTCAGATCGGAAATCCCCTGAAGATAATGCTGCCGGTCAAGGAAGCGCAGCCTGACTTGCACCGGCTTAGCCTGCAATCCATAACGCAGCTCAAATGAAGGAGCGCTGTGATCAATCGCTTCCTCAGGCAAAATAATATTCAATAACTCCGTCAGAAGCCCTTTTCTTTGCTCAATAAACTTGGTGTTAATCCCGGGAATATCCAGTTGCCGCAGATATAAACCGCAGCGCAGGTGACTGAAGAACCAGCTCAGCACGGCCAGGATACCCCTCCAGTCAGCTCCAACAGCCAGTACTCTGTGGGGATGTTTAAGAATCCATTCCTGCAAAACAGGCCATTCCTCCCGAATCAGCCGGGCAAGTTCCAGAAATTTGTCTCCTTCCTGCTCTTTCCTTAACAAGCGCAGGGCATCCTTCATGGTGGGAATAAGGGCATGAGTTGGCAGGAGATTCCGGCCCGATTGACGGTGTACTATTTCCTTTTTCACCAGTTCATAGCCAAAGCCGGTCTCCTGCTTGCTCTGCTTCTTAAGGGACTTGATCCAGCGGGAGATTTCAGCAAAATTCTCATTCACCTCACTTCTTTGCGGTCTTTTCAGGGGAATGCGCAAGGGAAATAGCTCATCAGGCATCAGCAGTGATTGCAAAATCCGGCCCGAATCCCACTTCCGCCGCAACTGTTCTCGGATCCATAACGAATCAGACCACTTGATGGACATATTGAGTCACCTCCCTGGCCTTCCGCTCTTGCTCATACTCCTGGATAGAAATATCCCGCAGCATGGATTGATGTTTTACATCATCATGATGGACAAAGCCCACATGAGCAATAAATTTGGCGATGGTGGGGATTTTGAGCAGGGGAGTGACAATCAGCAGCTGCAACTCCAGCTTTTTAAATAATTCCAGGCCAAAGCGGGCCGATTCATCCGAGCTTTTCAGAAACGCTTCATCAATGACCACGAAACGGAAAGACTGGGGCCGGGATTCCTGCCCTTCCAAACCAAAATGATAGACCAGGCTGGCCGCCAGAATAGTGTAAGCCAGCTTTTCCTTTTGCCCTCCGGATTTTCCGCCGGAATCGGTATAATGCTCATATTCTTCATCGCTCTCCCGCCATCGTTCCGAAGCGGCAAATAAAAACCAGTTGCGGACATCAATGACTTTTTTGGTCCAGCGCTCATCTCTTTCGGTCTCCCCAGGCCGACCCCGGAAGCGCTCAATGATAGCTTTCACCTGCAGGAACTTTGTTTCAGCATATTGTTCATCCTCAGAACCGCTCAGAGCCCCTTCAGTACAGGCTTTTAACTGAACTCGGAATTCTTTGATATCCGTATCATAGGTTTCAGCATACTCCAGACGGATATACCTTCCTTCGTTATAGTCGATGGCGTTCAGGGAGCCGTTAATTTGTTCAATCCGGGTCTGGATGGTATCCTGTGCCTGTTTTAATTTGGCCTGGAATAAAGCGATTTGATTAATAGCATTTTCATGCAGCAATTGCTTAAAACGCTGTTCAAATGCCGGTAATCCGTCACTTTGCAGCTGCTCCAGCATCCGGGCATATTCGGGCAAGCTCTCCAGATCGGAATCAAGCTCTCTTGTTTCTTCAGTATATCTATTATTATAAGCCTGCATCGCCTTAACGAGTCTATTTTTGAGCCGTCCCATCTCGTCGATCAGTGTATTACGTTCCCTTTCGATCCAATCCAGATAATCCCGTTCCAGTGTTTTCCCATTGTCCAGGGTCAAACCGGTATTCCCCAAAGCCTCCGACTCATGCTGCTCCAGGAAAGGGTAAGCCTCTTCCTGCATTACCAGTGTAGCTTCAGCCGCAGTATTTGCAGTGCTCACTTTATCCTTCAGCAGAGCGTCCCGGTTATTTTCCATTGTTGTCTCATCTTTGCGAGCTTTCTCCACAATTTTTTCATGGGTTTCCTGCTTCTGCATCAATTCAGTCAACTGATTCTGGAGCCCTTGCAGGATATCGTTTTCCTGCTCCAGTTTCCTTTTTAATTTTTCTTTTTCTTTAATATCCTTTTCCGCTGTATTAGTGTCAATGTCGGCAAAATCATCAATACTAGCCATGCCTGCAACTGCCTGAACGCGCTCCTGACTCTCCCGCTGCTTCCCATAGATATCATCCAGTTCCGTATGATAAAATTGGGCCTCATTCCTTAAGTCCCATTCGCTTTCCTCCAGAGCGGCAATTTTTTTCTGATTGGAAAAACCCAACACATAGCGGCGGCGGTCATTGAGCCCATGCCGATCATCTTTTTCATGACGTTTACCCCCGGTTTTCATCTGCCCGGATTGGGTGATGGCCTGGGTTTCCCGGCGAAATTGCTCCATGGTCTCGCAGCAAACATGAGTAAAGCGCTGGCGCAGCTCCTTGCTGAGCCAGACACCGAAGGGCGTGCCGGGCTTGAGTTTTAGCTTTTCGGCTGCGGAGAAAGGATTCAGCCGCCCGGAAGCAGACGTCTGTACTTCATCCTGAACCCGGTAATAGACCAGCCGCATCCCCAGATGGGTCCGGTCTACCCACTGCATGACGACCTGATAATGACGCTCCGGCACCAGCAACGACAGACTGAAGCTATGCAGCAGCCTCTCAATAGCTCCTTCCCAGCTCTCTTCCCCCGTTCTGACTTCCAGCAGTTCACCGACAAAAGGCAATTCGTCTTCTCTGATCTGCAGAACTTGACAGAGTTGTTGGCGTTTCTCAACGAATTCCCGGGGAATACTGGATGTGCGGGAACGGAGGGATGCCAATTCCTGAGCCACTTGATCGGCCGCCTTATTTGCCTTGTCCTCCTCCGTAAAGGCAGTCTTAAGATCCTCCCGCAGACTTCTCTGCGCTTCTTCCTCATTCCGCTTAAATTCCGCTAATTTTCTTTGGTTAGCCAGAAAAACAGCTAACGAATCCGGCACAGGCAGCTTAAGGATTTGGGCATGACAGGTATAGGCCTCCAGATTCTTCTTGAGGCGCTTAAGAGTTTGCCTGGCGATCTCAATATCCCGGGTTAATCTTTCCAGAGCATCTCCGCCATTAGCAAAAATAGCTCTTTCAATTTCTTTGATATTTTCAGCCAAATCACGTTGAATTGCTTCTGCCTGTTCCCGTGCTGCAGCAGCCAAAATCAGTTTCTGCTCCTGTTTGGCTATTTCAGCGCTCAGTAAAACCAGCCTCCGCTCGGCGAACCAGGGAGCTAAAGCCTGGCGTGCTTGATTCAGCAACTTTTGTTTGTCTTCAAGCCGGAGGCAGCTATTTCCCTGATCAACAAGGGGAGTCAGCAGCTGAATCTGCAGCTTGGCTTTAAGGACAGCTTCATGGGCCCCATTCAGATCCTGAAAATGTTTGATCAGGTCATCCACGTTTTTAGCCGTATTAGGAACCTCCAACATATTGGTTCGGACAAAATCCGTTAAAGCCTCAACCTTTTTCATAGAGATGGTCTGCTGAAACAAATCCAGAGCCTGCTCCTGAGCAATACCAAACTTACGGCGAAAGACCTCGGCATAGCGGCTGTAGTCTTCAAAGACCTGAACCCTGCTGCCGGCTTTTAAGCGTTTTTTCAGAACCCTGACCTCATTGTTAAATCTGGCAAAGTCCTGGGTGATCCACATCTCTTTATCAGCTACAACATAAAAACGGACCGGAGACTTCTGGGGATCCGGGAACCAGAAAAATTGAGCCAGGGTAACATGCTGAGATAAACCCTGATCCAAAAATGTTGCCAGAATAACGGAATAGTGATTGGGGTCCCGTAAGGAATCAGGCTGACCATTTCCTTCACTGCTCCGTTTCTGACCAAAATAACCCCGCACATAAGAGGTAACTGAACGCTCCTTGGCACTGGAATCGGCCGCTTTGTTATAAGCTACCTTCCGCGGATGGACCAAAAGGGTCGTTAAAGCATCAACCAAGGTGGATTTCCCCGAACCCACATCCCCGGTTAAAAGGCTGGTTTCTCCTTGGGGAGAAAAGGTCCAGACTTTGCCATCGAAAGTACCCCAATTATAGACTTCAAGCTTATGTAAGCGAAATCCCGGTGTAGGGCCAAAAAGCCTGCCTGGGTCTTCCAAGTTAAACGAACTCATGGCTCCACCTCCCCGTCCTTTTGTTCACCGGCATTGGCGTAACGCCGGTATTCTTCAAGCCGCTCGTTAAAATGGCTGAGCCACTCCCCGGTGACAAAATTGCGGAGGATGCGCTGGACTTCAAAACGTTCTTCGTTGCCTCGTAACCGATGCAAAAAGCCCATTTTTTCCACTCGGTCGATATGCTTATCGATGTCAGCCATTAATTTTGCCTCATTGGTGGTGTCCTTCAAAAACAAGCTCAGGCGCTCGGCAATCTGCTGCCTGGTAATAATAAGCCGCTGATCCCCGGTGGTTGAATCAAACTCTACCAGTTGTTTCCGCAGAAGCACAAGCAAAAGACTAACCGGATAGCTCAGCCTATGGCGAGGTACCAAACGGGGAATGGCCTCTTCGCCTTCTCCGTAAGAACGCTGCTTCAAATAGCCATAACCGTCCAGCTCATCTACGATCAGGGTAAGGCCAATCTTACCCACATAATCTTCAATTTTGTTTTTCTGGGTCTGGATGACTTCCCAATACTCCTGATCCGTTTCTTTAAATACCACATTTTTAAAAAGTGCGACGACAGTTCGTGACAATGCCAAATCATCCATTGCATTCATGATTTAGTCCCCCTGCGATCCATAGTCTCCTGAATTCCAAGCCGGCAAATTCTTAAACCCGCTGAAATTTTATTTTAGCCAGCTTGGCTACTCGTCTGGTTCCTGTTTCATCCTGCCAGAATACTTCCTCCAATTCGTCGGGATGAAAGGCCGCTTGCGAGCTTTCGCTGGCAATGACCAGATAGGTAATAAGTTCACTCAACCCCAGCTCGAGAGGAAAATGCCCAATAATTTGCGAAAGCGTGATTCTGTCCTGAGATTGCAGCAGGTAGCCAATCCGGTCTTTAAGTTTTTCTTTATCCACATAGACCTGGGAGAACAGCGCTTCCGCCGGAACATCGTCGCTTCCTGCATCCATGATGTCGTCCTTCAGTTCCGGCCGCCGGGGAGGTGAAAATAAAGGCCTGTCTAAAGGAAGGCTGATTTCCGGTTTTACCCCGTCAATTTCCATGGACCAGTCCGAGGGCGGAGTATTGCGGATTGCCACAGCCTTTCCCTCAATTTCCCGCACAAGCTGATTGATCCGGCGTTCTTCCTCCAGGAAGTTCTCATCCACATACCGCCTTAACTGCTGAGACAGAGCAGCTACCGTTTCCTGGACATGGGCCCCGGCATTTACCCAATCATGGTGAATATAGCGAATGTTCCGGATCGGTCCCATTTCCTGCACCGCTTTCATCTGCAAGACTTTATCCAGAGTGCTCTTGAAATCATCTTGATAAGCTGAGGACATCAAAAATTTCCAGAATGCAGCAAAGCTCTTTCCTTGCTCCGATTGGGCAATCCCATCCTGTTTTGCAAAGATTGATTCCAGTAATTCTCCTTTTCCCCGTCCCCAGGTGGCAATCCGTTCCCGCATCCCCCGGTCCAGTTCCCGAAAATTTTGTTCTACTGCCCGGAAGTCGGCCAAAATCTCTCGGGCAGTCGTCATCGCCTGCCAAAAACGCTCCTTGATTTGCGTTTCATCCAGCAGCTCCACCTGTCCCTTCTGCACCCGGATGATCTCCTGTTCAATTTCTGCTTTACGTCGTTCGAGCTCGGCCAAGCGTAACTTTGGATCGGTTTCAGAACGCTCCACAATCTGGTGCAGGAGTTCAAATACTGTGATCAGGCGTGATTCTGTACCGATAAATACCTGTTGTCTTAAACTCAGAAGCCACTCAATGGCTTTCTGGGCCAGGGAGGTTACATCAAAATAAGGCTCGTCCTGTCCCGGGGGATAGAATTTCCGCAGCCAGCCATGTTCATCATTCGCCCAGTCATCCAGATATTCCCTTCCCGAACGGGGAAAAAGGGAGTCAGCGCGCCCCTGATTGAGCAACTCAATAAAGCCCTCCAAGCGGCTGATCAATTCTTGCTCGGCAATCTGCCGCTTATTTTCCGCAATAAATTCTCTATAGAGAAAAGATGCCACAAAAGGAGCCTGAGATGATGTTAACAAACGCCACGCCGGATTTTTCTTGCGCAGTAACTCCAGAAACTCGAATGACATGTGTTCCGAAAACTCAGTTTTTTGTTGTGCCATCGAACGACTTCCTCCGTTTGATTTCCTTCTCTGTTAAAATATAGATTTCGACAGCTTACATCTATTTCCTTTCAAAGGTCAACAATTTTGTACTAGTGAAGAGCATGGATTAAGCAAAAGATATTCGCCATATTCGATAGTGTTCTGCTGATTTATATCACTTCCTGTTTGGAGAAAGAAGATGGTGAGTATGGGACTTAGCAACGAATTGAGCAAAGCGATATTGCATGCTATAATTCAGATAGATTTAACTCTGAGTCGGGAGTGATTCTATGGCATCCCTAACTAAAACAGAACAAACGGCTTTAGACAGAACAATTCAACATATACGCGATGTTTGTAGGGATAACTTAATTTCTGTGATTCTCTACGGTTCCAAAGCCCGAGGGGATTCTCAGCCTGAATCCGATATTGATATTATGATTCTAGTTCGCAATCGCGATAAAGTAGACAGAGATAAACTTTATGATTTTCTTTTACTTGACGATGTGGGTTATGACATTAATATTTCGCTCAATATTTATGAAGGAGAATACTTTAATCAGTTGTCAGCAATGCAGGTACCTTTTGTTAAAAATGTCCTAAAAGAAGGAGAAACATTGTGGACCGTATAGAAACCAAAGATTTGGCCTTTTATCGATTGCAATCTGCTAAAGAACGGTTAGCAGTTGCCGAGGATCTATTTAAGCTGGAACATTACCGGGATTGTTTATCCAAGGCATAATACTCCCTCTTTCAGGCAGCTAGGGCGGCTTTGGCTACATTAGGACTTGATTCGCGGAAACATTCTGGAGTTATAAGTGGGTTTAATATTAATTTTGTGAAGCCCGGAATATTTCCAAAAGAGTACCGAAAGATAATCGCAAGCTCTCAGGACCTGAGATTAGCCAGTGATTATGATGATTTCTATCTTGCTAGTAAACAAGACGCTGAAAAAACTCTTAAAGATGTTCAAATGGTTATAAAAGGTATCGAAGACTATTTAAATTCTTACTATGCCGACCTCCAATGAGACAAAGGCTTCCCTGAGAGAAATCTCGGGGAAGCCTTTGTTGTGATATGCTTATTCTTCCTCATAAAAAGGAAGTTGGTTAATAACTCTACAAATATGTATGAGAAATCTAAATTTTTTTGTAATAAAAAAGCTGCCGCCGAGACCTGTAGACCTTGGCGCAGCTATCATTTTGTATATTATTGACCAGCCAGCTCCCTAAGCTGATCTTCAATGCCCTTCCCCACTACATACTCCCCACCGAAAATAGCCGTTTTACTTAACCCTCCGGCTTCAAGGTAACGGATGACCTGTTCAGGCAAATTAACATCCACGAGAATGATCGGTGCCTTATGTTGTGCGGCATAGACACTACCGGCTAAAGCGTCCGGGTAATTATTGCCGGTAGCGATACAGACGGTCTGAACTCCTGAAGGAGAACCTGATCCGGGGTTATCACTCAAGCTGGGGAAGAAATATTTCGCCACAGCCAGCGATGTGTCATAGCGGTCTTCTCCGCCGATCCTGATGAGATCTTCCGCTGCCAATCCACTGAGCAGCCCAGCCTCTTTTTTCACGTCCTCACCGACTGCTCCCTGCAGCCCGATAATATAGATCTTATCCGGCTTGATGGCAGCAATTTTCTCCTTAACCACATCAGGTATCCCATTCTTCTGCACCAGGAGAATAGGATATCCTCTTTGAGCTGCTATACTGCTCACCGACAAAGCGTCAGGATAGTTCTCCCCGCTGACTAAGACCACCGGGGTGCCGGTCTCAACTTGCAGCTGTTCCGCTATTTTGGCTGAGGTAGCATAGCATTCGTTTCCGGCGAGCCGGATAGTCTGTCTAATGCCAGCATCCCTGAGTCTGTCTGCGAAACTTTGACCGATAACTGCCGTGCCGCCGAGGATATACACCGTACCCCCTGTTTCCAGCTCAGCAGTGAGATAATCCAGAACTTTCTTTTGCGCGGCTTCCGAATCGCCGACTAAAAGAATGGGAGCATTGAGCCGATAGGCCAGGACACTACCTGCCAAAGCATCCGGGTAATTGCCGGCTGTGGCCAGAACGACAGTGGATACCTTGCCAGGATAAGCCGCCCGGGCAATAGCCAGAGCAGTCTCCACCCCATCCACTCCGGCAAGCCGGATAACGGGATCATAGACCACGGCGTAATCGCTGAAATGGGAGGTGCTGAAGACAACGGTTCCGCTGTCCGGATCGTAATGTCCATTCGGTACGGTGACCACACTACCCGACCCATCGATGTACCAGACCACGATATGCTCTGGATTGGCCAGTTCTTCAGGAGTGGGCGTATATGGAATGGCTACAGTGACCGGCGCGTCGGGATTGTTCCACGCAGTCTGCTCTCCGTCCACCGACAGGGTAAACGATATGAGCGGGTGGTTGCCGATGGCTGTTCTGACCGTTTCCGGCAGAGCGGATGAGTCCCCCTGCCCGATGGTGATTTGCGCCTTGCTCCCGTCCACATTCTCAACACCCGTCAGCATATCGGCCGGTACGGTGATGCTGCCAAGACCGGTATGGAGAGTCAGCGCCCCCTGCCCGTCGATTGATGACAAAGACTGAACAGGGATGCCGAAGGAATAGGTATCAATACCGGACATTGGCGGCAACTTGATCACTGAGGTCCCATCCTCTGAGAAAAGATTGCCTATATCTACGACCGCACTGCCGGCAGTTTTATCAACCGTGACCGGCAGAGTAGTTTTTTTCGTGCCGTTTCCTGCCACATCCGTCACTTCCAGATCCGCGGTATAGTTTTGATCATCGGGAGTACTGCCGCCACCACCGGAGGAGCCGCCGCCACCCGACCTGGCTTTTACCGTCACGCTAACGGTCATGTCCAGGGAAACGCCATCCTGATTGTTCACGCCGCTGGGTAGGCTTACGGTTCCGTTCACTGTGAAGGTCTGCTCAGAGCCTGAAGACGGATTATAGGTGCTTGACGCCACATTCCAGGTCACGTCTCCGCTCACTTCTCCCCCATCGGTGACCAGTATCACAGTAGAGGGCAAGCCCAGCGCTGATGCTGTTTTCTCAGTACCGTTGGCTACACCCGTGATGGCTGCCGGTGTCGTTACGCTGATTAAGACTTTGTCCGTGGATACTGCTGCCAGAACCGTCACATTAATGCTCACATCCAAGGAAACACCATCCGGGTTCACCACGCCGCTGGGCAGACTGACTGTTCCATCTACGATGAAAGTCTGTTCAGCGGTATCCGCCGGATCGTAGGAACTGGAAGCTACATCCCAGGTCACGCTTCCGCTCACATTACCCTCAGCGGTAATCAGCGTTACAGCAGCAGGCAGACCCAGGGCCGCAGCCGTTTTCTCCGTACCGTTGGCCACACCTGTGATGGCTACGGGTGTAGTGATACTCAGGAGCGTCTTGCTGATGGTGATGCTCAAGTCCTGTGTATCGCTGCCGGTGATGTTCTCCGCCTTAATGGCAAAATCGAAAGTCCCGCTGGCTGTGGGGACGCCGGAAATAGTGTCACCGCCTGTGAGGGTCAGACCAACCGGCAGATTGCCGCTGACCATGGACCAGGTCATGGGCGTATCCCCTGTTGCTGCCAGGGTTTGACTGTAAGTGTCACCTACCGCTCCCCCCGGGAGAGATGTTGTCGTGATGGTGGGAGCCGTGCCCGCTGTCCATTTGGCGTACAATATGGTATCCTCGTTCACCCTGTCGTTGTCAAAATCCCAACCGTCACTACAATCCTCATCTTTATACCAGCCGCCGAAGAGACAGCCTGCTTGGACCGGGTCGGCGGGTTTAAGGATTTTTTCACCTGCTGCGGCTACAAGATCCGAAACGGGAGAGCCTTCACCCACACTGAAGGAAACCGTATATAAGGAGTGGAACGGAAAGCCCTTGGCCAGGGCATAAGTTTGCGCCGTCGAGGACTCAAACCCGTAGATGCCGTCATTGGCAACAGCCGTATATTTAAAAACATCGTTGCCGAAAGACGGGCCGCTAGCGAGAATAACCGCCTTGCGCAGGTCGGTGCAGAACTGAAAGGCACCGTTGCCGATACTGGTTACGTTAGGGGAAATGGTCACCGCCGGAAGACTGTCGCAACCTAAAAAGGCGAAGTCGCCGATGCTTCGAAGGCTGTCGGGCAAAGCAAGGCCGGTCAGTCTGCCGCAACCATTAAAAGTATAGGGACCGATGATCTCAATACCCTCGGGGATCGTCATCTGTGTCACGCCGACGCAGGCGTTGAAGGCATACGAGCCGATGCTTTGAACACTGTCCGGCAGAGTAATTCGGGTCAGGGACGGGTTGCTGCAGTTGAAAAAAGCACCCTCACCGATCCGCTCTACGCTGTCCGGAATACTGACGGCAGTCAGATGACTGGAATTGAGCAAGGCGTAGTTCCCGATTTCTGTGACGCTGTCCGGAATAGTCAGCGTTCCTGAGCGCCCGGCGGGGTGGCAGATGAGGATGGTTTTAGCGGCATTGTACAGCACGCCCCCCTCACTGGTAAAGGCCGGGTTAGTTCCGGCAACTGTGATGCTGCTCAGCATGTTGCAGCCATTAAGGGCGTCTGCGCCGATGGAGGTCACGCTGGCGGGAATGGTGAGACTTTGCAGGGCCTTGCATTCGGCCAAAATACTGTCCGGTATGGCTGTGAAGCCGGGGTTGTCCGGCAGGTTAATACTGGCAAGATGCCAGCAGGCATTAAAAGCGCCGTTGCCGATGACCGTGACTGAATTTGGCAGGGTTATATTTTCGACTCCGGTGCCCAGGAAAGCCATGCTACCGATGGAGGTCAGATTGGTTAACGACGCGATATTCGTTGTCTTCAGGAGGGTGTCTCCGTTGAACAGTTTTTCCGGCAGAGCGGTAAAACTAGCGTTGTCCGGCAGTCTGACTTCACCCAGCACTGAACAGTTAGCCAAAGCTGAAGCCCCGATGCTTTCCAGCGTATCCGGCAGGGTAATACTCGTCAGCGCCGTGCAATTGTAAAAGGCCGAAGCCCCCATTGTGCGGAGATTGGCGGAAAGAGTCACGGATGTCAGCTTGTTGCACCAGTAGAAGGCGCTGTCCCCCACCCTCGTCACACTGTCGGGCATGACAAAGGTTTTGATATCCGAGGGAAAGAAAAGGGGGCTACTGCTCTTAAAGGCATTGGCTTCAATCGACGTTACAGCCAACGGACCGGAACCGGTCTCCAGGGAAGCCGGAAGGATCAGATCCCCGCCGGAGGGTGTTGTACAGCCTGTGATGCCCAGGGTGCCGTCGTCGAGAATCTTCCACTTCCATATGCCGGTGGTACCGGTACCTCCCGCTGCCTGAACCGCAGCCGGCAGCATCCCCAGGGTCATGATCACAACTAAAATCAGGGCCAGAAATTTCGATTTCCATCGCTGCTTCATCGTTCACTCTCCTACCTTTTTCAAAAATAATCTGTTCCAAGAGGTTAACCTGTTCCTGCCGTTGCCTCAAAAATCAGCTCGACAGAGTTTTCACAGAGTTTACTCTATGGATGGACAGCCTAATTTAAAGAAAATGGTAGCATAGAGCGGCTCGGCGCACATCGTACCAAAGTACTGCAAAAATAGGCATAGATAGATGTACAGCACAAATAGTGGGTCCGAAGTCAGAGCCAATTTTGGAGGTTTTATCGACGACGTAGTTCGCTAAAAGCCACAAGTAGTCAAAAGAAATCGTGATGTCATTGTGGCTCTTTCAAAAGATACTTTAAATGATGCCTTATCCATATATGAATTAACAATAGAGTTTGAACAAGATAAAGACGGTCGATTTGCCGGCAGCATTGAACAAATTCCCGATATAGTTGCGGATGGAGAAACTTTAGAAGAGTTGCGAATGGAGTTAGCTTATCATCTCTTTGAATATGCCAAAGATTACGACGCTGATTTTAACCGTTATTTCAACAGTCCCAATCGCCATTCCCACGCCTACTATATCCTCCGAGTGTTACTGGAAGATAACTTAGAATCAGTATCCGGTATGCTTCATGCCTAGTTGGAGTGATTTAGGATAATAGGTTGTGAAAAGCTTAAGGGGATGCGCACCAGTATTGCGCATCCCCTTTTTTGACGTTATTGACTTTTGCAGCGGTTCATTAAACCCGCCGCTCGATCCGCCGACTACAATAGCCCCAACTCCCGAACCAACTTAAGACATTGGCTGCGGTTTTTCAGCCCCAGCTTGCCATAAATATTGCCGGTATGGGTTTTGACCGTCCGGAGACCGATACCCAAAGTGTCACTGATCTGCTGATTGGTTGCGGCGTTGGCCATCAGCTCCAGGACCTTCCTCTCCTGAACCGTGAGCTGCTCCCATATCTTCCCGGCCTTTCTCCCGGCCACCTGGTCGCAGGCTTCCAAAGTCGGCAGCAGGCTGCCGGGCATCTGTTTCAGCAGGCTGGAGGCCCAAGCCCTGCCTTCGGTCAGGAACTGCTCTTCCGCCGGCTTCCGCCTGGACTTTAGATAAGCCCTGAGGATTTGGGCCATGGGAGAGAGTTCATCCAGATAACTCCGGACATACCCCTCCTTCAGGCCAATGGCGAAGGACTCATCCATATACCTAAACGACGAGAGAGTATGATGATTTCTGAAATCAAGTAAGGCCAGCAGGTTCAGCACCTCCACCCTGCTGTGGCTCCTCCCGTTGTCCCCGGTGAAGGTGAGGAGCCTGTGCAGCAGGAGCCGGGCATCCTGGGTTCGGTTCAGAAAGATCAGTGCTCTGACATAAACGATCAGCTCATATTCCTTGAACCTGCTGAGCTCTGTGAACAGATCCAGCTTGCTGGCCAGAACCCATTCCCGGACCTTTTCCGTATCTCCAATGTCCATTAAAAGCCTGCACCGGTAAGCCTGGAGCAAATAGATCCAGTGAGACTTTCGGTTGTCCGGAAGCAGCTTTGCACATTTCTCCAGGACGCTGAGTGCTCCGGAAATATCTCCTTCAGCCCGCTTCACCCGGGCGATGTCCACCATCGCCGGAACAAGTGCTCCCGGACAATCCGCTTCCTGCCCTTCTTCCATAGCCTTGAGCAGAAAAGGCAGGGCCTCCTCCAGCCGGTTGCTTTCATATAAATATTCTCCGCAGGCCAAGGGCGCGTAGCCCGGATTTTTGCTGATCATTGCCCGGTAGCTTTCGATCATCCTGGCGTATTGGCCGGGGGCTTCCCGGAATAGTCCAACGATACGGTTGATGGGACTGCGGTAAAAGTAAATGTCCCCTGCATTGAAATCGTGGTATTCCGGCATTTTATAATGTCTGCCCCCATCTGTCTCCGCCGCCGCCAGGATCAGCGTCAGAAATTCGCTGCTGCCTTCCCGGACCAGCAGATTGGCCTCAACCATGGTGCATAAAGTACGGCTGTAGCCGCTCCATTCAGGACTGGAGACAGCTTGACGGTCGGCTTGGATAGCCTTCATTCTGTTCAGCCATTGCCGAGACAAGTCGAATCTGCCGTTTTCCGCATAATACAGGACATAAATGACGGCAATCTTAAAGCTGTTCCTGCGGTATCCTTCCGGCAGACGTTCGATCCAGGACAGCAGCCTGCCGAAATCATTCTTATCGATAATGTCGTCACTCTGGTGTTCCATCAGTTCAAAGGCTTCTCCGTAAAAGCCGCCGTTGAGGAAATGTTCAATGGCTTCCGGCATCCGGCCTTGGGCCTGGAACCAGCAGCCTGCTCTTCTGTGCAGGCGGGGTATCTCATAGGGAGCTGTCTCTCTAAGCAGCTTGTGCAGAAAGCTTTTAAACAGGTGGTGGTATTGATAGGTTTGATCCTGCCCGGCTAAAGCGTTCAGGAAGCCGCTTCCCTCACTGATTTCCTTCAACAGGCCTGCACTGCTCACCTCTCCCGTGACTGCCTCACACAAAGCTGGGGAGAGGGTATCCAAAAGGCATGTTTTTAGGGCAAAGGCCCGTCGCTCGGGCATCCAGGTATTAAGAACCTCGTCATGGAGATACTCTTCAATATCCCGGCTGGATTGGGGCAGGGCGGCAAGAGCGTTACCCCCGCCGGCATTTTCCATGGACATGGCCACAGCTACCATGGCCGCGGCCCACCCTTCCGTGTAGCTCTCCACCTTTTTCAGTTCCTCCTCAGGGAGGGTATAGCCCCTGGCCTGGTAAAAACGGGAAATTTCTTCTTCCTGAAAACGCAGATCTTGTTCCCCCAGCCGTTGAGCCTGCCACTTGATCCGCTGCCTGGCCAGATCCAGTTCCGGCTCTCTCCGGCTGATCAAAATCAGGTGCATTTTGGCAGGCAGATAGTCCATCAGATAGGATAGTCCTTTCAGAATCGAGGGCTCGCTGATTTCATGGAGATCATCCAAGACCAGCAAAAAATCTGTTGGAGCCTCCGCCAGGCGGTCGATGAGGATGTTGAGGTGGATATGGGCTTTGACCATTTCCGAGGAGGCCCACACATATTCCGTGTCTTTGGCGATGCCGCCGACTATTTTGTCCAGGGCAGCACAGACATAACGCCAAAAAGTCACGGGCTGATTGTCTCCCCCGTCCAAGGACAGCCAGGCCCAAGTCAGGTCGCATTTACCCAGCCATTCCAGGACGGCGGTGGTTTTTCCGGAACCTGCCGGGGCTGTGACCAGGGTCAGATGGCATTCCAGGACGCGCCGGAATTTCCTTTGCAGTTGTTCTCGGCTGATGATCCTATGATTCACAATCGGTGCCTGAAGTTTGGCTTTCAGCAATGCTTTGCCCCTTTCCGTTCCTGCCTTTGAGCTGATCGATTTATCATACTTCTAATCGTGTCGCGAATAAGAACAATAACACTATAAGTTCCTATTCAAAAAGGCAATCACAGGACCATAATGATGTGGTTCAGCGATTGCTTTTTGCTATACCAATGAAATCAATATTTTCCTTAAAGATTACCTTAATCTTTTCTAAGCTATAACCGGATTAGCGATCCTTTGGGAGCTTTTTGATGCACCCAATCTATACCATTTTCATTCACCAACCTTTGTATATGACCTTTATAGCTGTCATACCAATCTTGGGGGGGTGTTACCGCAGTCTTAATATCCTCGCCGCCAAGAATAGTTCTACATAAGTTCATCATAATCTGTCCCTTTAATCCATTTTGTCCGCCTTTTTTAAACTCGGAGAATAGATAGGTCAGGGCTTTATGATCCATAGCGAGAATGGCATTGTATTCAGTTTCATGTGCCTTGATATAATCCTGTGGATTAGACGAGATTAGTGGAGACGACATGATTGTTGCCAGATATGCCTCAATTTGATCTTTATTTGGACCTTGTGCAGTGATCTTACTTATATCTGGTGGTGCGTTTAGGCGATCTATTAGTTCTATGAGTGTCTTAGTGTTATTGGCGTAGTCGCGAACATCACCATCCAACAACTGGTCTGTATATTCCCTAGTATGAGGGAAAATAGACGTAGAAGTATTAGGACTGTTGGTGATATCCAAGATTGAGCTGTAAATTACATCAACATTGTCCACTAAGCTAAAGAGCATGATGGCATTATGAAAAGCATATGTGTTATTTTGGCCTTCCAACTCACTCACTGTATAATGAATGGTCATACTATAGGGCGTAGCGGATGTCTGAAGCTCTACGCTATTACGTACGACACCAGCGGGCAAGGGCATGGCATCAATGAGTGCAACAACCTTGTTGTTGTCACCTACGTATTGAGTTTTGTTGGCCAATAAGGTCTCCGTTTTAAAGCCTGAGTAAACACCTGTTGCCAACAGGTCATTCTTAGGATTTGCTGTAAGCAGCACAACTAGAACAAATGTAACAATAAGCGTTACTACTACAACCCAAGAAGGAGGTTTCTTGTAGCTTAGAACATTTTTGATCCTTGCTTTCGTGTTGCTTTCTCCAAAGGCAAGTGGACTTCCGGAAATCAACTGACGTTTACCGGTGGCCAGAGCTAACAAAGATTTGCTGTAATTGGCTCTAGTCTCATCGTCGCCGAATAGTTTCAGAACGCTTTCATCGCAGGACATTTCCAGGTCTTTGCTCATCAGAAAAAAGCTAAGCCACATCAACGGATTAAACCAGTGAACTGAGAGGACTAGAAACGCAAATGGCTTGATGAGGTAATCTAGCCGTTTTATATGCACCCTTTCGTGTGCCAGGATATAGGGTAGCTCACTTTGCGAAATATCCGTTGGTATATAAATCTTTGGTTTTATGAACCCGCAGACAAACGGTGTAACGATTCTATCTGTTTCGAAAATCTCATCTCTTACGAGAGTCGATGTTTTAACATTGTTAATGACCTTCAGATAAGAAATTACACTATATATTATAAGCAGAGCGACACCGACCACCCATACTATACTCAAAACAGCCATAACAATCTGCATGGGGTTCACGCTGGCAGTTTGTACCGCCTGAGGCAACGGACTATTGACCACTTTGTTTATGCTATCGACACCAACATCAATACCTGGAGTTTGCATAAGACCCATATTATAAGGCACATAAGCTAAAGCTCCCGTAGTATGCTGCGTTCCCGGTTTAATCACTGTTAAAAAACTAAAGGTGGATGAGAAAGAAACAGGTAAAATAAGTCGTATGAGTACCGCCGACCATAGTGCATATGAAAAAATCCGGGGCATTTTTTTGAGCATTAAACGAGCGATGATAACCCCTATGGCAACAAAGGATGCCGTTATGCTCATGTTGAGGATGGTTGTGAAAACCACTTGTAATGTATTCATTTGATCGACTTCTCAATAATGGTTTTCAGTGCCGCTGCATCTTTGGACGTTAATCGTTTCCCATCTAAGAAAGCGGTCAAAAATTGTGGTAGCGACCCGTTGAAAGCTTTTTCAATCAATGTTTCACTCTCATATTTTTGGACCTCTTCACGTTTTACGAGTGAAGTGACAACCGCATCTTCGTTTCTTAAGATTCCTCTCTCACTTAATTTTCTGAGGACTGTGTAGGTAGTGGACTTTTTCCACCCTAATTTTTCGAGGCAAAGCCGTACCAGCTCTGTAGAATTCACAGGCTCGTTTTCCCAAATGAGAGATACAAATTTATGTTCTGCATCAAATAACTTGTATTTTTCCATAACGGCACCTCCACTAAAGTTTATTGTGATAGACCTTGACTTAAGTTTATTGCAATAAACCTTTTGTGTCAATAGGAAGTTTTGTGACTTATTCTAATTCAATATAAATTCATGACGGAACCCCAATTGATAGATGGAACAAAAAACGCCCACAAAAATCGCAGGCGTTCACAATATAACTCTATTTCTTTCTCATCTTCTCTGGAGTATACACGCAGAATGGCTCTGAGGCCATATAGTTTCCAGTTGCGCCGTAGGCACGTGCTCTTGATCCACCACAAACTTTGTTGTACTCACAGACACCACATTTACCTTCGTACTTATCTGGTGACCGCAAGTCTTTTAAAATAGGGCTTTCGCGGTAGATGTCCCGCAGTCTATTTTCCTTAACGTTACCAACTACTAATGGTAAAAATCCACTGGGTGTAACGTCACCAGTGTGTGATACGAAGATGAAACCATTTCCATCGTTAACCGCTTTTGGTGCTCTTGCCAGACCGTCAATGAACTGAGCCATGTCACGTGTCTTAGTCCCTTCGAACGTGATTTCCTCACCTGTAGTACCCTTTTCCTTAGCACGTTGTTGGAATACAACCCGACGATAGTGCTGACCAGCAGTTGTTTTTATATCATAAGGCGCATTTTTACTTAACTCGTAAAGCCACTTGAATACTTCTTCATGCTGAGCAGCTGTTATGCAATCATCCAGTGATGCACGTCCGGTAGGAATCATCATTAAAATGTACCAAACCGACGTCTTCAACTCTTTCATCAATTCCGCCATTTGCTCAAGTTGGTGTAAGTTTGCTTTGTTAATGCAAGTATTGATTTGGTGAGAAACACCAATTTCATTTAAATACTTAAGTTTCTCGATTGTTAAATCAAAGGTTCCCTCGATTCCACGAAAAGCATCGTGGGTCTTAGCATCTGCACCGTCAATTGAGAAACTCCAACGAGAAATCCCAACGTCTTTGGCCATGTCCATGCGCTCTTTTGTTACTTCAACAGTAGCACTTGGGCTCATGGAAACACGCATTCCTTTTTTAATACCGTAGTCTGCTAATTCAAAAAGGTCTTTTCGAAGCATGCAGTCCCCACCTGTGAAAACTAGCATCGGGTTGTCCATTTCGTAGATTTCATCGATGAGCGCGATACCTTGCTCGTGAGTTAACTCCTCTGGATGCGGATCAGGTTGAGCATCTGCACGACAGTGTTGGCACTTAAGCCCACATGCACGAGTAGTTTCCCAGATTACGATGAACGGGTTCTTATTGTAGTCAACGTTCATTCCTGGGTGCCCACCTGGATGACCACCTTTACCCTGCGGATGTCCTCCCATTCCTTGAGGATGTCCACCCATTTTCATTTTATTTTCCATCTCAAATCACTCGATCCATTTTATTTTCTAAATATAGATTTTACACAGAAATCTGACGAAAGTCCATTGACGGACTTGCCGCAGTTACTCTAATATAAACAATTCTTCTACTGTCGTATCCAATAACCTGGCCATTTTCATAGCCAATTCCAGCGTAGGATTGTATTTATCGTTTTCTATGGCAACTATTGTTTGCCTTGAAACATTTAATAGCACAGCTATGTCTTCTTGTCGCAAACCTTTGTTTTTCCTTAATTGTTTGATTTTATTGTTCATTTTTTAAATTCCAGAAACGATTAACCAAGCGCCAATCGAAACAATAACCGCACTAATAATTGCACCTACTATGATAATTTTCAAAAGTGGATTATCATCTTTATACTCATCATCCTCTTTTACAACTCTTTTTTGCAGCACGAGTTGCGAGAAAATTTGAACCAAACTTGTGGTAACTAATAAAAAACTTGGTGCTGAATTGATAGATGTGTATTGTGTATACGCTTTAAAAGATTCATAGAATGACCACGTTGCTAAAGCCAATAAAACATAAATCAAAGCATTTCGTTGTGCGCTAAGCGCAATATTTTTTTCCATTTCATCCATTTTGTGAAAGCCTAATTTTGAGAAAAATGATTTCATAGTGCACCTCCTAATGTAAAGAGTTCTTTACATTCAGTGTATCATGAAAGCGCAAAATGTCAAGAACCTTTTACATTAGGAATCTTTAGTTTCACAAACGAGGCAAAGATAGAGCAAAAACTCAGTTTACACAAGTTTTTGCTTTGACGCTTATGGTTGACCTACAATGACAGGTAACTAAACTAATTTTATCTGCTTTGTTTCCAGTAAGTCTTCAATTGCGTTGGTTACAGCTAGGCCACCACAACGAAGTAAAAAAGTATAACCTTCATCATCTAGTTTTAATTGTTCACTCAGAGTTTTTAGTGTACCACCTGTAATCGTAAATCTCGCAATTTCTCGTATGATATAACCGGCAAGTAATCTTTTACGGCATTGAGGCGTATGCTCCCAAAGATTATCTATATCTTCTGTTATTTCATCGGTTTTACAGTCTACCTCTTTTTTATTTTCAGCTCCAGTCATCGATATAAACTCTTTTAATTCTTTAGCGAATTTCTCCAAGACTAGTTTTCGTCCTTCTTCATTCTCCCACTTTAATCTGCCTTTTCCACTGGCTAGTTTAAGAGCTTTTTCCAGATTATCCAGGGAAACCAATATATTATGACGAACTTGCAAAGAAGCTAGTGCTAAACAAGCTAATTCATCTTCCATGTAGTTTTTAAAAATAGACACGGTTTCGCATAGAGCTTCCTCTCTGGATAGTCCTTTACTGAGGAACTCTCTGAACTGGTCTTTAATATTTGAAGCGATTTCGTTATCGAAAATGCCATATCCCCAAATCATAACTTACCTCCTTGTAAGAACAATATCTATATTATGCTTAAATTCTCTATAAAATACCAATCAAGATATGAGTATTTATTTCTTAAAAAGGATTTCATTAACGATTATAGAATAAACATGTCTAGGCCAAATTGGTAATGATAGTCTGTAGCCAAAAGGAGTAAAAGTTGTGTCAAAACAAGCAAATCGCGATGACCTGGAAAAAGCCTTTCTTGATGCTTTAAAAGAAATCAACATAGAAAATGCCGCCCAGACAGAACCATTCTATTCTCTTACAGAAATACTCGCGCTTAAAAATATGACTGAGTTGCGCCAGCTCGGAAAAGTGCTCCAAGTTAAATATTACGGCAAGCTCCCCAAGGCGGAACTAATTCCTGCTATCGCTGAAACGCTGAAGAAATCCGATACCCTCCGTAACTGCCTTTATACCCTCAATGAAATAGAGTGGGAATTTTTCCAGAAGGCCGCTGCAAAAAAACACCTGCAAACTGACAAAGTCTATATTGATTCCTATCATATACCACAAAAAATGGGGTTGCTCCAATGCTTCTATCACAAGGACAAGCTGTGGTTCGTCGTACCGAAAGAACTTAGAGCTGCTTTTAGAATAATTTCTGAAACGGACTTCCTTGAGGACAAGCGATTTCGTGACCTCCTAAACAGATTCGCCATTGCCGCTGTTTCGCTATACGGCGTCATCAGCCAGGATGACTTCGTCGAACTTTTCAATAGTCATAATGAGCGACAAACCAACATTGACGAAATGTTTCCACTCTTGCTTAACAATGTTTACAATGATATAGGATATTGCTTTTGGGATGAGTACATAGTTGATGATAGTTTTGAACAAGATGAGTTTGCTGGGGTAAAGAGATTGTTATCAGAGAGAAGCGGTAAACCTAGATATAATCCAAAAAGAGAAGACTTTCTTAAATATTCCGACTGGGAGTATTACGAGGTCACTCCACAGCTTATCACTATAAAACAGCATCTTTCAAAGTTAATTGACGATCTAGATGTAGTTGAGGAAATCCTCGATGAAATTCATGATCTGAGTGCTGCGGAAGCAAGGACACAGAATTTTTTTGATTTGTTGGATTCTGCTGGCGTTGTCTTTGACAATATGGAGCAGGCGGGTGCGATGATGCAACTTATCGTTGATGTACGCAACAATACTCGCTTATGGACCAATTATGGCCATACGCCTAACGAACTTTCTTCACGCAAAAAATCAAACCTACGCTTACTTCCCTCTGTTCAAACTAAGTATAACCAGAAGGTCGGTAGGAACGACCCATGTCCTTGTGGCAGTGGAAGAAAGTATAAGAAATGCTGCGGAAGATAATATGTGCTCATTAGTTATAAGTGCCAAAACTTCATTTCAAGGCAAGTACTCCTTAAGGATTGCTTGCTCTTTTTATATTTAGGTTAAACCTTTCATTCAGTAAGAGTAATTCGAACAGGTTCACTTTCAAGCTTAATGCCTTGAGTTCTGTTTTCATAAACTATAACTGCTTCATACTCGCCATTATATTTTTGGTTCTTACGGATCTCTTTTTCCTGTCTCTTTTTAATTGGGGATAGACTTTACTGAGTCAGATTATAAGTCTCCATATTTATCTTTTCTTGTTAATACCATTAGGTTAACCCCTCTATCTTACTGAGTTGATTCACGTTTGAAAAAACTGGTCTGTTAATCTTCGAATCAAACTTAGTAATACTGTTGTCAGTTATAGCATTTGCTTAGCTGATGTGACTGTAATCTCTAATACTCTGTTTAAACTTAGCCTTCTGTAGGTGAAAAGCGGGTCTTGTGTTTATAATATTATAGTAGGAAATATCGCATACAAATTTTCGAAAGGGCTTAATATGAAGAAAACTGCCAATAATCATGACGCATCCGGATATATTCTAGAGAGCGCTCGCTTAAAGTTTCGCCAAATAACCCACGAAGATTTTGCTTCCCTTAAAGAAATGCTCTCTGACCCCAAGGTCATGTACGCCTGGGAACATACCTTTACTGATGATCAAATTTTTGATTGGATACAAACCCAATTATCCTACTACCGGCAAGACAACGCAGGCTATTTTGCTGCTATTGATAAAACAACCGGGTCATTTGTGGGCCAGATGGGTCTCCATCGCTGTGAATTCAATCAGCAAAGTATTTTTGAAGTTTGTTACATGCTCAAGCACCGGTACTGGCACTATGGCTATGCTTTAGAGGGTGTCCGGGCACTGACAAATTATGCTTTTAGGAAAATGAGTTTACCTGAGGTCTATGCCCAGATCAAAACAAATAACGCCCCTTCCATAGCTGTTGCTGAATCAGCAGGCTTTGAAAAAAAGACAACCTTTATAAAGCATTATAACGGAAAAAACATGGAGCATTTCCTCTACTCCAAAACAAAAGAGTGTCTGCCTTAATACTCAATTCCTTGAGTAGTAGGAAGGAAAACAATAAAGAAGATTCAGCAAACAAGAGATATAGGGAAATAACAATGATCCGTATCTACCCATGAAAGCCCCTCCCTTTTCCTGCCAAGCTCATATAAACACTGCTTTACATCTGTAATGGCTGGATCAGCAGAAAATATTAGCGGCATTTTTTATCACAGTCACTAATTCATCCCTTTTCGTGCCGCTAACGCAAACATCATAAAAACCCATGTCCTTAAGAATTTTAACATCATTCGGCGGAATGACTCCGCCAATGACAAAAGCCATACTTTTATCAATCCCTTTTTGTCTGGCTAATTCCAAAAGGTGTTTGCCTGTACGCAAATGAGCTCCCGATAGTGAGCTGACGCCAATAATTTGGACATCTTCTTCCATGGCTGCTTTCAGGGCATTTTCTGCAGTGGTGTTGCCCATATAGACAACTTCCATCCCTTCTTCTTTTAAAATGGTACTCACGACGATGATTCCCCGATTATGTGTCTCGGGTCCGAGACAACACATTAAAACTTTAATTCTTTTAGCTTCCAATGTTGTCAACCCCTTTCCTTTAAAATACACCCGGCCGTTTCCAAAGGCCAAAAACTTCTTTAAAAATCTTCCATTGTTCACCCACCGTACAACCTGCTCGAGCACAATTCACAGTATATTCCATGACGTTCTTACCCTCTCTGCAAGCTATCCTTAATTCATTAAGGGCTTTTTCAACCTCGGTACTTTCTGTGATCCTCAAGGCGTTGTAATTGTCTGGCCTCACATTCCTCAGGATAATGGAAGGCTTCAAAACCTTCTCCTTCACCACTTTTTTGGTAATTATGACCGACAATTTTAATTTCACCTTTTTCAATTCGCATTTGTTCTTTATACATATAATTGTAGATTTTCCGGCTGAGATAGCCGTTGGCAATAGCTTCCACATAGCCCCCTTGGTTCTCAATCTCTGTGATCTCTGCTAAGATTTTCTCTTCCATCTGATTGGTCAAAGCCTCTACGTAGTAAGAACCTCCCAATGGATCAACAACAGCGGTAACTCCTGTTTCATGTTCAATAATTTGTTGTGTCCGTAAAGAAAGCAGGGATGCTTCCTCAGAAGGAACCGAAATTGCCTCGTCATAGGAATCGACATGCAAAGACTGGACCCCGCCAAGAACAGCAGCCAGCGCCTCAAAAGCCGAGCGAATAGCATTGTTATAGGGTTCTTCCCTGACTAAGCTTATACCGGAAGTTTGGAGATGACATCTCATCCAGGTTGACCGATCCTTCTTAGCATTATACTTATACTTAAGGATTCTGTACCAAAGTCTCCTCATGGCCCGTAGTCTGGAGACCTCCTCGAAGATATCCATCCCTCCGGACCAGAAGAAGGCTAATCTCTCAGCTGCCCAATCCACTTCGTAACCGCGACGAATCATTTCATCCAAGATGGCCATCCCGTGAGTTGATGCTACAGCCATCTCAGTGACGCCGGAGGTCCCAAATTCCCGGAAATTATAACCGTTAATAGTTATGAAATTCCATTTTGGCACATTCTTGCGGATGAATTCAATATTGTCACACTCAGTCAAGCACAGCTCGAAGTTCATTCATAAGAATTCTTAGATTCTCGCTCTCTGTACTTTCATAGCCCATTAAAGGTTCCCCCAATCGTAAGTCTAGAATCCCTGTTAAATTCTAAAATAGCCCCAGTTTGAATCAATGTTTAATTATTCATAATTATCCTTCTTCGGATAAGTTCTTAAACCCTGCAATTTATCAGAACTTTTTACAACATCCTTGGCATTCATATGTTTTCAGATTTCTTCAGGTTTCTGCAAAGCCTGAACTGTGCTGAGTAGGTTCGGTATAGCAAAACTGGAAAATGCCCTGCCATAACCTTGGCTTACGGATACCAAAAGAGATGCCGCTGTCGGCATCTCTTTGTGCTCTATAAATTGTAGTTCAAATGTTGCATCGATGCACCATTTGGCCCTGAGGGGGCTATAGCGCCAATGTGAAAATTTTATCACTGCCTTTCTCCACCTCAAAATCTACACCCTTTAGAACATGAAGCTTCTTGTAACTTTTTCAGACCTTTTACTTTATTTTATTAGTAACCTTTTTCATGGCCTCGTTAACTTCTTGGTCAACAGATTTTTCATAGATGTCAGCGTAAGTTTTTGAATCTTTGATTAGATCGTCGCAGAAAGCCGCTACGTCTCTGCCCGTCACTTCGAGAATGCCTTTCCCCAGCGCCGCGCCCTCTTCAAAAAGGTCGATAATCCCCGAGAGCAAACCCATCCCGTCGGTTAGCTCAACAGGACCCACCTTAAAGAGATATTTTTGAATTTCTTTATAAACAATTTGATAATCTTGCGGGAGCGCTTTGACACGCGCCACGTGGGCTCGCCACTCTTTTTTGCCTTCGATGATATCTTGTATTCTCATTTTATCCTCCTATTTACCTAATTTTTTAGTGATATTATGCCTAAGTTGCTCGCGCCACTTGTCGCGATAAGACTTTGCCCCTTCTTCGCCGGCCAGCACTGAACAGAAGCCTTTGATATCGTCACCTAAAACCTCCTCAACACTCTGACCGTCCGCCGCCGTTGCTTCGAGCATGCCAAGCACACCGTCAAGAATTGGCATGAGGTTGCGACCGGCGAAATCTGAGTGCGGCCAAAGATTGGCATTAATTTTTTCCCATGCCTCTTGATAATCAGCCGGCAATTTTTTAGCACGCGATTCAAAGACCTTCAATTCTTTAGTCATGTCGCTGCCTGTAACTTTTTCCCAAAAATTCATTATATTTCCTCCTTTAACTCGTTAATTTTTGATGATACGAACTCCCATTTTTCCCAGAACTTTCGTAGTTCCTTGCGCCCTGCATCATTTAGCGCGAAAAACTTTCGCGGCGGCCCCATATCGGATGGCTTTTTCGTAATTTCCACCAACTTGTTTTTCTCAAGCCGCACCAGGATGGTATATACTGTCCCATCCACAACATCCGAAAATCCAAGAGCGTTCAGCCGCCGCGTGATCTCGTAACCATAGATTTCCTCGTGGCTGATGATTTCAAGGATACAGCCCTCCAGCACACCTTTCAGCATTTCCGTAAGGTTTTCCAGCGTAATCTCTCCTTGCTATTTTGTGTTACTTGTATTCAGTATCGCTTACTACTGGTATATAGTATCGAAGAATAGTTAGGTCGTCAAGCCGTTATTTTTGAGGAACTAAAATATCTCCTAGGTAATATGTGTAATCATTTCATTTTAATTACATGAACATTACTTGGTATATACTGTTTTGCACAGGAACCGCATTGTCTATGAGAATATGAAAAATCGTTTTCAAAGAATCGGTTCTCTTTGGCGATGGCATATGAGGATAGCATCCTCATATGCCACGGGTATAAAAAAACAGGGTATCTTCGTTAGAAAATACACCCGTTTTTTATCTGCTCACCGGAAATCCAAGATTAACCTCTTTTTATTAATTTCATCTGTAATAAACGTTTTAGAAATGTTCATCGTGTCAATAATCTTCAAAGCGTTTGTACAAAGGTGCCTCTTTCTCATGTTTCCTTTGACCAGTTTCAGAGATTGAACATCTTCCTCATTATAGGATTTCTACATACCCATCCGTTCCATGCACGCGAATTCGCTGCCCATCTTTGATCAGTCTGGTGGCATTTTCTACTCCGACAACTGCCGGTAAGCCATATTCACGTGCGATAACTGCTCCATGGGTCATCAGTCCGCCAACTTCGGTAACTAAGCCTTTTATGGAGACAAACAATGGTGTCCAGCTGGGGTCAGTAAAGGCGGTGATTAAAATATCTCCATCTTCTAAATTTGCATCTGCCATGTTTAAGATGACCCGGGCTCTTCCCTCTATAACTCCTGATGAAACAGGCAGACCTGCCATAGCGCCCACCGGAAGATTTTCTCGTTTGTACTCACCTGTAATTATTTCACCCTCAGAGGTGATAACACGGGGAGGAGTTAGTTTTTCAAATAATTTGTACTCTTCTTTTCGCTTGCAGATGATATTAAAATCCAATTTATTTGTGGCTATGACTTCGCGAAGTTCTGCAAAAGTGAGGTAATATATATCTTCTTTTTCATGGATAACATTTGTCTGTACGAGTCGCTCGGCTTCTTTTAATAAAGCCTGTTTATAAACAAAGTAGCGGCTAACCATGCCGTATTTTGGATATTCACGATAGCCAATGAAATTTCGGATTAGGTCAATCATTTTCTTTGTTTCTTTGACTTTTTCTTCACCATCCGGCAGCTTGTTCAATCTCTCTAATAACTCTTTTTCTTTTTTCGAAGCAACACGTCGCCCTTGCTCAAATTTCCGACTGCTGGCCTTAGGCTCAAAATTTTTGATGTTACTGAGAATCATAGGTACAAGTGCTGTTGGATTTTCGCTAAAACGCGGTTTAGTAATATCAATTTCTCCGCTGCATCGCATTCCGTATTTGTCAAGATAAGACAGGATTGCATCTCGGGCAACTTGTCCGCCATCTAACTTTACTAATTTTTCCAAAGAATTATCGTCTTGTACATTTTGCAAATAATCAATTACTGACCGGTAAGGACGAATCACATCTGCCACATCCATTAACGCCAGACCCATTTCCGAAGTAATATTGTTTGGTACAGATTGAGAAAGTATGTCTGCTGGGTTCTTCTCACCCAACCACTCATTCATTTTTTCATTGATCCAAAGTGAAGCATTTATGGCGGCCGTAAATACAGCTGAACTTTGTGGGTCAAACAAGATCCTCTTTAACTCCTGGATATCTTCTAGTATAAAATCAATTAAATTTGTTCCTGATTTCCCTTGAATGTTTTGTTTCAACTCTTCTATGGAGGTTTGACTTTTTCTAATCAAATCAGAAACGATTAACGGATTGTTTTCGATTTGTGCTTGAGGATCTGCAGGCGGCTTAACTTTATCGCTATTACCAGAACTCTTATTTTCCCCATCATTTGGTAAATATTTTATAAAATCTCGCTCTATGATGGTCATAATTGCGTCTTTTGTGAGCGGTTCGAGTTGTTTCATGTTATTTAATAAGGTTTTTCTGCCGTCCGGTGAAGCCAGCATTGGTGCCACATCAACAAACAACCTTCCACCAGCTTTAAACCAGCGACCATTAGATATTAACTGCATTAAAGACATTCCCAATGGTTTCAAGGGGTTGGTCATCATTTGTTGATGGCCAACAGATAAATAAACGTGGTTTTCTTGATCATTCGCTTCGGGGATGGGGTATAAAGTTGTAATCGGCCGACTTTGGACAATAAAGAAGGTATCCTCAGCCAAACACCATTCGATGTCCTGGGGACAACCGAAATGTTCTTCAACCTTTCTACCTATGCGCTCGAGTTGCAAAATCTGTTCATCTGTCAGCGCTTGCCTTTTCTGCTGCTCAGGCGGGATTTCCTGTTCTTTCGTACCACCGTCTTTCAAGGCATACACAGCTAATCTCTTGGCGGATATCTTCTTATCGGTCACCTTGCCGCTTTGCACTTTGTAGATATCGGCATTCACCAATCCGGAGACCAAGGCCTCGCCAAGCCCGAAGCCGGCGTCAATAGATAACACCTTTCGATTGCCCGTGACAGGATCGGCAGTAAATAGAATTCCTGATACTTTAGGGAAAACCATCTTTTGGACAACCACAGAAAGTAGGACTTTACGGTGGTCAAAGCCGTTTTGAATACGGTAAGTTACTGCTCGTTCGGTATACAGCGATGCCCAGCACTTGCTGATATGTTTTAGGATTGCTTCCTTTCCAATAACGTTCAGATACGTATCCTGCTGACCTGCAAAGGAGGCCGTCGGCAAATCCTCTGCCGTGGCACTGGATCGTACTGCATAAGCGTTTTTTTCACCCAGCCTTGTGAGGGAGCGGGTGATCTCTTCCGCAATATCTTCGGGGATGGCTGTCTCTTCGAGATGTAAGCGAATCTCACCGCTAAGCTCAGCGATTTTTTCCCGGTCTTCTACCTTCAGAAGGGATAACTGATCCAGTAATTCATTAATCGACGGTGTTTCCGAGAGTGTTCTTTGGAAGGCTTCAGTAGAAATACAAAAGCCATCCGGTACGCATATTCCGGGAGTCCCGAAAAGTTCACCCAGGTTTGCGCCTTTACCCCCAACAACATTGAGTTTTGTTTTGTCAATATCCTTAAACCTGAGCACATAAGAGTTCATATGTTTGCCTCCTTTGGCAATTCCTTCTTTAATAATTTTGCTGACATCCTTTCTATAATACCCCTGGCGACAAATCTCATTAACGTACTATGCATTATAGCAGCAGCAAATCAGAACAAATAGTCTGCCTTTACAATTTTTTATATGTTATAATTAAAGTGAGGAAGGATAGATACATCCTCATCCTTTTATAAGCAAACGAAAACAGTTATTTACGATTTAAAACAGCTCATACATGTATAGGGAGGGTAGTAAAACCCTCCCTTTGTTATTCTATAGCAATTTCAAATTGATTAAACTTCTAATTAGTCAACTAATGCCAATCAGTCTGATTTTTGTTCTTTACCTGTAAAAATTTGCAATACAAGGCCATTTGTTGAGCGATCCATTTTGCAAATCCGACTGTCTGCATGTGTTTCTTACGGCAGGCGGCCAGCTGGCTTGCGGCGCTTTTTACTGTATCTTTTCTAAATCTCAACTCCCGGTGCACCACCCAAAACCACAGCGCCAAAAACGCCGCGGTGCTGATTGTCGGGGTTTGTCCAATATCGGTTCTTACAAAGAATTTTCAGCAAAGGTTAAATTATCCATTAGCATTTCTTTGGCTGTAATACGGTCTATAAGGTTATTCTCCATGGCTTTTTTCATAAGCTTTTCTAAAAACTGCGGCAGCATATCGACAGCTGTAATTTGTGCGCCTGTGTTTTTTGCAAGGGTCGAAAGAAAGCTAATGGCCAGACCAAAGACAATAGTTGCCGGTGTGCAACAAAAAGTGATTTCAATCACGGATAATTTTTTTAGGTAATACTAAACTAGAAATAACAGTACAAGAATTTAAGGAGGAATTTAAATTGGTTAATATAGTAAAAAATATTGAGTTTTCAAAAGCACTCAAGTTAGAAGAGTTAATAACCTACCAACCAGGGCAGGTGGTTAGTAAGACTCTTGCTCAGATCCCCACAGCAAATGTAACATTGTTTTCACTAGATGAAGGAGAAGGCATCAGCACTCATACCACTTCAGGAGACGCAATTGTTCAAGTTCTAGATGGAGAAGCCGAAATTATGATTGGAAATGATCTGATAATTGTCAAAGCCGGTGAGACAGTTATTATGCCTTCAGGTATACCGCACGGATTAGAGGCCCGAAAGCGTTTTAAAATGCTTTTGACAGTAATAAAAGGATAATTAGAACCCTACCGGCTTGCCATGCATGAAGTTACCGGATTATCGCTATCAACTGTAAACGGACTATATATGAGCAACCACTGCCTTTGCAAATGATGCAGCATAGACAGTGGTTGCTCTTTATTTACCAGGCCTCCGAAACCATGAAAGTTCATGACCCTGCCCTTTGCTTCTTCTTCCTCGGCGTAGACTCTACGGAACGTGGATTGTATCCACGATATACAGCCTATACAATAAAACCGAGGTGAACAAGATGGATAAGATTGATAAAACTCAATTCTATGTATGCCCTGCCTGCGGAAACATTCTGACGAGTACAGGGAAAGCTTCCATTTCCTGCTGCTGGCATCGGTAGAATCCAGCAGATTACCATTGGAATCGTAATTGGAGCTGGAACGGTTGTTTAATTCATCCGTTGTTGCAGTGACAAAGTTTTGCTCAAACCACCTTACCCCCAAGGCAATTGAGCCGTTTTTTTGTTTATTCATCGGAATGAAGGCAAGCAGTACCACCAAAATAAACACGGCAATAATCGAGAGACTTAATGCCAAAAATCACAATTGCAGTTGATTCTAGGTCACTTTTCAGATACAATAATTTATTCAAAAGGTGAGCATTCTAACTATCAATCTCTTGCCTTAATTGCAACAATGCAATTATTACCGTTGGACTCGATCAATGTTCCCAGGGAAGCGGAAATGGATCAAATCATAGATACTTATGCCTAAAAGCTCAATGTGATTTTAGGCATAGAGAAATCGGCAAATCTTTATAAAATAATTTTAGAGGAGCTACATATGGATAAGAATTTAGAAATGCGTGACGAAAAGATCAGTAAACTTCTTTGGAAATTTTCCCTGCCGGCGATTATCGCAATGCTGGTCAATGCCCTATATAATGTTGTCGACCGGATATTTGTCGGTCGAGGTGTGGGATCTGTCGGGATTGCCGCCACAACGGTGGCCTTTCCCATTATGATCATCATGATGGCAACGTCCATGTTGATTGCCATCGGAGCTACAGCCCTGATTTCTATCCGCCTTGGCGAACAGAGGAAAGAAGAAGCAGAAAAGATCGTCGGCAATGCCACTGTCTTGCTTATTTTACTTCCGCTCTTGCTGGCAGCAATTTATCTGGCTTTTACCGACCCCGTATTGAAGCTGTTCGGAGCCAGTGAAGCAGTTTTGCCCTATGCCCGTGATTTTACTCATATCATTATGTTGGGTTCAGTCTCCGGATCGATTGCCTTTGGTATGAACAACTTCATTCGGGCCGAAGGAAACCCCCGCTATGCTATGCTGACTCAGATCATTGGTGCAGTAATCAATACGATCTTAAACTACATATTTATCTTTAAACTCGGTTTAGGTATTAAAGGCTCTGCTTTAGCTTCGATATGCGGTCAAACTGTATCCGCGCTTTTCGTTCTTGGTTATTTTCTTTCAGGCCGCAGTACGATTAAAATCTATTTAAGGAATCTCAAGCCGCAAATGCCTATTGTTCTGGGAATTCTTTCAATCGGATTTGCTCCCTTTGCCATGCAGATCGCCAACAGCGTTCAACAAATGATTTTGAACAAAACTCTGATGTCCTATGGCGGAGACCTGGCCCTTTCTGCTGTTGGGATTATCATGAGTATTGCTACATTAATATTCATGCCTATTGTTGGTATCAGCCAGGGCGCTCAGCCTTTAATCGGCTTCAACTACGGAGCAAAACAATATGACCGGGTTAAAGAAACTTTAAAGAAATCGGTGTTTGTCAGTACCATTATGGCCGCTGTCGGCTTTATCGTTATTTGGATCTGGCCTAATCAAATTGTGGGGCTTTTCAGCAAGGGGGATCTGCCTCTTACCGAGCTTACTGTCCATGCGATGCTTACCTTCTTTGCCCTTCTCCCCCTCATAGGTATCCAAATTCTCTGTTCCAGTTACTTTCAAGCCGTGGGCAAACCTGTACAATCCACTCTGCTGAGTCTTTCCCGCCAGGTCTTGTTGTTCATCCCGCTCCTGATCATCCTTCCTCGCTTATGGGGAATCGAGGGAGTATGGAGAACAGCTCCAATTGCAGATACTTTGTCTGTTCTGATTACAGTTACAGTTATCCTATTTGAGATGAGAACTCTCCCCAAAAGTACCCCTAAGCCGGTGGAACAGTCCTGAAAAGACGTTTTCAAATCATAAATGGTGTCAATAGTTTAAACTTTTCACCTCCAGGGCATCTGCAGTTGTCTCATCTTTGCGGGCCTTCTCCACAACCTTTCCATGGCTTTCCTGCTTCTGCATCGTCTTAGTGTCGATGTCGGCAAAATCTTCAATACTTGCCATACCGGCAACAGCCTGAACACCCTCCTGACTCTCCCGCTGCTTCCGGTAGATATCATCCAGGTCCGTATGATAGAATTGGGCCACATCCCTCAAAGCCTGCTCACCTTCTTCCAGAACGTCAATTTTTTTCCAGCTCTACCTCAAGCTTGATTTTTTTGTGCCTAACTTCGGATAATTGGCTATGAAGAATGCGAAGCTCGGATAGAAAAGTCATTGGTATTTCACGCTAAAACTAACAAAGCTGACATGGCTCCTCTTGGCTTAGCGGTGGTTGTACTGATCCTTGTCACGAAATCTTTCCGGTGTTAATAAACTATAAGGAACATTTTAGCAAAGGAGCGGGACACATGAAAGATTCGTTCAAGTTAACCCTCTGCCAACAGGGCTGCTGCCCCACCGTAGAAATCAACACCGATACGAATCAGGTCATTATTACGGATGACTTAGGAGGAAAAGTATCCCTAACGACGGACCAGTTCAAAATCCTTTTAGAACGCTGCGCAAACGTTAATGGTGAGTAACCATGCTTTATGACCTTTTGCTGGTTTTAAGTCTTCGCTTTTTCCTTTTTGATTTCGTCCTTTTTAAAAGGATAAGAAACACCCTTAAAACCAAAGGATATGTCTTCAAGAAGCTCCTGAGTTGTCCCTTTTGTCAAGGATTTTGGTGTGGTTTAGCTGTCTTCCTGGCAACGCATCCGATCGCATTAAACTTAGGGGGACTCCTCTCAATACTCAGTTTTGGATTTATCACTGCCTATCTAAGCATGATGACAACCGCCATTTTTTACCCGCTTATCGATAAGTACGAGAAAAAATTCTCAGACTTCAAATTACAATAAAAACTGTATTTGCAAAGGAATCCGTAGATTTAAAAGCGGAAATAGCCATGACTCGGCAAGTCATAAAACGCCAAATTGTGGCTACCCCATTTATACGCGTTGTAAGAATAACCAGAATTTATTGTTTATCCTCTTTATGTTTTCTTTGCAGGAGAACTACCGTCTCTATGTGCCTTGAGAATAATACTTTCTATATAATATTTGAACACAAAAAATGGTGGATTGGCGATCCACCATTTTTGATATTTTAGTTTGATTATGACCTTAGTCTGCAAAGTTTAGCCCGTCGAAAACCTCATCGGCCGGAATACCCAGTTCCCGTACCTGTTGGAATCCTTCGACAGAAAACCATCCTTTTACGCCGTTCGCGGTCGTTGCATAACACCATTCCTTGTCATCACTGCCCACCAGCAGCAATTTATCTCCGGGTACCACACGAACCGCCACCTCTTGACTGCCCGGAGCCGCGTAGAGGGTCAGCGCTTTTTGGACTGTTACGTATTGTTCCTTGAAGGTTGACAGATAAAGCGGTTTTGCCACGTGTTCCAGCACATGCTGCTCATTGATGCGGTATTCATCGTCATAAAACCATGTTTGAAGTATCTGAAAACGCGTCTGGGCCATCACTTTCCCGTCTCCGGGCAAGCGGCTGTAAGTTCCGCACAGGCCCTGAACCTGGCCCATCTCGATGATCTTCCCGCCCCCATAGGCATAAAAGGTAGTTCTATAATCTTCACTGGGGCCATACTCCTGGACCGCAATTTCCTTTACGCCGTCCATAATGTCCAGGTCGACAATGGAAAAACCCTCTTCCAGATTCGTACCGCTGCCATGGACGGCGACACCGTTAATGGTCAGGTCGAAATCGCTTCCTTCCGACAGGCTGTACTGAATTTCTTCCGGCTTCCCATCCCCATCCAGGTCAAAACGGGCATATTTCCCTAGGGGCAGTCCCTGGCTTTTTGCCGGTTCCTTCCGTGCTGTTTCATATCTTTCAATCAATTCCACATTGTCTTTTTCAATGTCCGAGATTTCATTATTGAAAGCTGAATTTTTCGCATACCAGCTTTTAGCTCCGAAATACTTTTGCAATCCCTCATCCTTAAAGATATAGCCATGTCTGGCGAAAATTTCATTTCTGGCAAGATATAGCAGACGGTAATCCAGGTTACGGACATTTTCCTCTGTCAGCCGGGTTGAATCGCTGTCCTTAAATATATAGCCTTCCTCAACAGCCTCCGCTTTGTCCCCTTGTCCGCTTCCCGCATCAGCATTCATTCCTTCCGATATGCCGGCCGGGCTTTCTCCGGTCTGCAGACCGTTTGTGTCGGTCTTTCCCCCGCAAGCCGTCAGCCACAGCAGACTGGCGCAGCAGATGCAAGCCAGTACCCCTAGGGTTTTCTTCATCCTTTTCATCTGACTTCCCTCTCCCCTCATGCGGATACCCCTCATAACATTGCTCTGTGTCCATCCTGCCACAATTTTGCGCCAATAAAAACCAAATTAAGAGGGTATATCGAATAGTATTAACGTCTTTGATTTTACGACAATAATACTTGAACTACAAGGTATTGAGATTATCCGTACCAAAGTAAATAATGGAATATTTACTGTGAGGAATTAAGTAATGGTGCTGTCGATCTGCTCCAGTCCTTGTTTGAGGACTTCGTTTTCCTGAAGGACCAGCTCTTTCTCCTGCTTGGCCTGGTCTCTGTCTTTCAGGGCCTGCTGCAGCTCCTGTTTCGTCATGCCGTCCACATCGTTTTGATCCAGAAATTTCTCCCGCTCCTCTTCGGTAACCCAACAGGAGGACGGCCTGGGTGTATGTATTGATGAGGGCAATAAAACAAAACCCGAACCCCCAAAATCAAGGGTTCGGGTTTATAGCTGTTTAGTGGAGATAAGAGGATTCGAATCTCTGGCCTCTTAAATGCGAAGCAAGCGCTCTCCCGGTCCGTGCTCAAAGCACCCCAAAAACACAGCATTGTGCTTGATTGCTTGTTTATATTTGTTATTCAGAAAAGGGTTCGGTTATCGCCATTAAAATCTCATTCATTTTAGCATAATCACACAGAAAAGAAGCAGCGCTTGCTTCAATCATCTGCTTGTCGGTCACTTGAGAAAAGTCTACCCGATAGCCTGCATTTTCAGCCAGATATTCGATAAAGAGTCTTTGCACCCTGCCGTTACCTTCTCGAAAAGGGTGTAGTGCATTAATCTCACTAAGGTAGAAACCCAGACGAAGTGGAACTTCATCTTGAGGAGCGTCTTTAAGATAATTCTCTTTTTTTAACTCCTGAAATAGTATATGGGCATTTGGTTCGATAAACTGATAGTTGCAGAACATATTGCCTTTTGCCACGTTTACACATCGAAGTTTGCCGGCCCATTCGTAAATATCGCCGAAAATATACTTGTGGATTGTTCTTAAATGAAGCAGATCAAAATCGCCTCGTATAACGTTTAATTTGGCATTTGCAATTCGCAAAGAAGTAATTTCTCTTTCTGCTATACGAAGTTTTTCCGCATCCTCAATCCTCAGCTTGTTTATCAGCACATTGGAATGGGGATAGCAATATTTATGGTCCCATTCATAACTGTAATCATAATTGTTGTTCATGGTCGTAGTCGTAGGCAGCTGTATGTTTTTTGACAAGTTCAGCTATTGTTTTCTCAACCAATTTATCATTTCCTGCGCAATATCTGATTCTATCCTTATCAGACTGCGTAAGTGGCATTCCTTCCATCGCCATGGAGCCGTTAACCTCATCAATTAGTTTTTCTAAATCTCTCACCGAAAACCACCTCATTTCATTATACCATATTTTTACTTAAAACTTAAGCAACATTTGTATATACCGAAAATACGTACATAACATAAGATTTAAGCTTCAGCATTTCCGACTAAAAAACCCATCAACCGATAGAGTTTTCTGCGATAGTCTCTTAAAAACTTTTGCCATTATTCATTTAAGTATGTGCTCACCCTGTCCTGAATCAATTGGGCAGTCGTTTCCGCTGTCTTCTGTCCTGTAAGGAAGGCCGCGGTTTCCTCCTGAACAATCGAAATAATCTTCTGGTCCGTTCCGATGTAGACCTTCGCTTTACTCAGCAGGTTTTCCATATAATCGACATCCTCCTGCGTAGGGGGGTGCAGTGTTATAGATTGAGCTGGAATGCCGTCGTCCTTAATTCTCATTTTCCCACCATTTTTTTGTATAGCCTGGGTGAAATTCTGGGCAATTTGGGGAAGCACACTCTTATTAATCGGCATTCCTCCCTGAGTCTGCATATCATCAGAAACCAATAATTTTAAAAATTCCCAGGCCAGTTCTTGATTTGATGATTTACTGCTGATCCCATACATGGAGTCCGTGGAAAAGAATACGTTTCCGGGGGGCTTTAAAAGCTGAACACCCTCGCTGAAAATTGCCTTGGCCACTTGCAGGTCCCAAAACCCTCTAAGAGAAGTGAAATTAAAAACAAGTTTACCCCGGGAGGCCATGTCCGTAATGTTAGTCTGGGCTGTATCCGTATTAACCAGTTTGTGGTCAATCAGTCTTTTTTCATCCATCCCGGCCAAGGCATACATCTCCTGGGTTCCCCCGTTTTGCTTGTCATTAATGACCTTTTCAGCCGTCTTGACAAAATCCTTCCAATCCCAGTTGCTGATGAATCTGATGGGACCATAGGGTATAATAATCCACCAAATCCCTCCGCTCATTATCGGCCCGGAAAACCAGCCTGATCTTATCCCGGTAGAGGGCGGTGATCAGTTCCTGATACTCCTTTTCCAATAATCCCTTAGCCTCAGGAAGCCCTTCCAGGCTGAACATAATCTGTTTCTGCAAATCCCGGAGCACTCTGCAGCGTTGATAATAGCTAGTGAACTCGTTCAGCTAAAGCTGAACATCGGGGCTTCGGTAGGGGATTCTACCCCCACCGAAGTAGAAAATGCCATGCTACTTTGACCGCATGGCATCTATCATACCGCTCATATTGTTTGGTTTAGTATGAAATCATGTATTATTTTCACTCCGGCTAACGCATGATTCATATCATTTTCCTCCAGCGCCAAATCCATCGGGTATCTCGGCTGTACACCATAAGCCGTCAGGTCTGAGCAATGGTCGGCGATGTCGGCAAAGGCGTCGGAAAACTTTAAACAAAGCTTATTCAGCTGATCTAAATCGTGCGTTTTCGGAGGATTGACGCCGTTTAGAACAAGATAACCCTTCAGATACTTTTCGACGGATTGCTGGCAGTGATAACAGATGATTTCGATGGGAACAGGCTTCATGTTGGTTAAGTATTCGGCGCTTCTCATATCCATCACCGCAAGATTGAACCACTCCTGCGCTCCTGTTTTATTGTCCATATAAAACAACCCCTTCTTCCATGATTGTTCTCTCAATGGTAGGGGCTATTTTACGCTTATTAAATATATTCTCCTTGCCAACGACGATATCCACGGGCATGGTCTTTTTGTCACGGATTGCTCTATAGATTAAGCGCGTCGCGTCGATTTCACGGATATCCGCGCTTTCCTGCATCACCACATACAAATCGAGGTCTGAGTCAGCATTCGGTACACCGGCGGCATATGACCCGAAAAGATAAATCTTTTCTACCGGAACAGTTTTTATAATAATACCCTTAATGATTTCAAGCTCGTCCTGTATGCGTTTTTCCATATAAGCACCTCCGTTCCTAAAGACAAATATTTACAGTTACATTATAGCATACCCTTTCTCATTTTCCAACTCACTATTCTGCTCTTCACGGTGGTCTTCCCCGGCGATGCCGATCCCTGTATCGGCGATCACCAGGGTTTGGGCACCCTCCCTTTCCATATAAATGGAGATCTTCCCCTCCTGGGTATACTTCAAAGCATTGAACAAGCGGGTGGGAAAAGGTTACTCCTACACGAGAGGAGCTGCCTTTCAAGGGGGATACAGTGATCGGCAATGATGTTTGGCTAGGCCAGAATGTTACAGTGACCAGAAAATCGCCTTCCTCTATGTTGGCATCCTCCATTTTTAAAATGACCCGGGCCCGGCCTTTAATGATTCCGGATGAAACGGGTATGCCCGCCAAAGCACCTTTGGGGATGTTGCCGGTATCATATGCACCGGATAAAACCTCGCCCTCGGACGTCATCACCCGCGGCGTCAGCTTCTCATAGACCTCGTATTCCTCTTTGCGCTGCGTGATGATGCTGTGATAGTAGATATCCTCCTTCTCCCGGATAACCCCGTTTTGCACGAGCTTATCGGCTTCCCTCATTAAGGCCTGCTCCAACTAGGTGATGGGAAAATCAAAATAAGTGTTTGGATAAGGTTCGTGTTTCAGTGTGTAATGCCACCACTCGCAATCGTATGAAATAAAACCGGAGGCCTCCATGATCGAACAAAGGTATTGACGGTTTCTCGCTTCGACTTGCGTGATTCCTTTTGCTCCATGATGTGAGACTGAATCCATCAAATCAAAGTCGCCGCCCATTGGAACAAGTGTACCGGCAACTAAATGATAAAGCGTTAAGTCAATTGCGCTGCCCCGACTGTGGCCCGACTTAGCGGACACATATCCTTTTTCAACGATCTCGGATCTGTCAATATTCGGATAGTGTTTTAGTTTCGTCCGGCCATCTTCCGGCTGTTTTGACCAGCGCAGAAAATAATCTACGGCGAATTGAGGGCGATAACCATCCCAAAGAAGCAAGCCAAAGCCCAGGGATGCGGCGTTTTCTCGTGCTTTTTCCAGGCTTAAGCACAAAGCTCTCGTACCGACAATTCGATTGGCTGCATATCCGTCCACCGGTTTGCCGGTAAAATTATCCCATGTGGCGTATTTAGCATCCCAACGTATTCCGGATACAAACTCGTCGACATAGACAAAACCATTTTTCATCGTCCTTTTCCTTTCAATGTCAACGACACAATCCGGTCGATCACTTCGGCAAAGGGCAACCCTGCGACTGCCATCATTCTTGGATAACGGCTGTATGAGGTCATCCCGGGCAACGTATTAACCTCGTTAAGTATTACTTTTCCATCTTCCTTCAGGAACAGATCCACCCGCGCAAGTCCCCTGCATCCCAAGGCGCGATATACGGCTTTTGCTGTCTCCTGAACGCGCAAGCGCGCCTCTGCCGAAATGTCAGCGGGAACGATTACTGCCCCGTTTTCGAAACCCTTTTCAGGCTCATTCTCCTGATGGATTCTGAAAAAACCATGAGACAGACAAATTTGATCTATCTCGCCTGCCATCAAATCCCCATCCTTCCCTAATATCGCACATCCTACCTCACTACCGACAACAGCCTCTTCAATCAACACCTTCGAGTCATACTGTCTTGCGATTTCCACCGCACTCAGCACTTCTTCTTTTCGACATACCTTACTGATGCCGAACGATGAACCCGAACGGGCCGGCTTTACAAAAACGGGATAAGTAAGCCCGTCGGCATCAATATTTTCCTTCGCCGCGACAATCCGGAACTTTGGCGTAGCAATTCCCGCGTTTCCAGCGACGATATAAGCAAGGGATTTGTCCATACACAGAGCAGAACTTTGGACATCGCAGCCTGCATAGGGGATGCCGGAAAGCTCCAACAAACCTTGCATCGCACCATCCTCGCCAAGTTTACCATGCAGAACGGGAAACACCATATCCAAACGGATCGTTTTGTATTGTCCCTGCTCCAGAACAAGCAATCCGTGTACGCTTCTGTCCGGGGACAGTATAGCCGGGCGGCAACTGCCACTTTCCCAATTTGCCTCAGGGCAATGACAAAGCTTCCAAACCCCATTTTTCGTAATCCCGATATAGAAGGGTTCATACTTTTCGAGATCAAGGTCTTTAGCAACCATTTGCGCAGATTTAACGGAGATGGGATGTTCTTCGGAACAGCCTCCGAATATAATTGCGATTTTCAATCGATCCATGCTGCTTTCTCCTTTCAAATTTCCTTTTCTTCTGTGATAGCAGTTCCTTCAGGAAGCAAATATCCAATTTCAAATACATCTGTATAAAGCAAGTTTTCTGAAATAACTTGTTGGGATTTGCTGTCTATCACCTGCCGACAAACAGAAACCCGCTCAAAGGTTTTCCCGTCTTTTTTAAAAAAGCTCTTATCCCGATTAATGACCTCGTAACTATACCCTTTGGCCTGATCCACAAAAATACGGCCATATATGTAAGGCCCATTGATGGATATTTCAATTTGGAAGGTAAGATTGGTATTGTTTTTGACCTTTAAATCCAACCACCCTTCGTGGATTGTAGCGTCCACACCATCCGGTTCATCCTCATCAGGAGAAGGAAAATCCTTAAGCTGATGAGAATGCCGTTCTACAATAGTGAGGGGAGCATGCAGAAACAGCCCAAACAGCAAATTGCTGAGATGACACAAACCGCCTCCCGGAACCGTGACCAATTCGTCATTCACCACGCACAAACCGTCCTTATACCGCTCATTTTTTTCGGCATATCTCACACCCCGCCAAAATGAAAATGTTTCACCAGGGCGGATCAATAGGCCATTGACAGGCTCCGCGGCAAGGCGCAGATTAAACACCTTGTTTTCCTGATATTTCATATCAAAGCCTGTATTTTCATTGAGAAGCTTCGACTTGGTTTCATAGATGCAAAAAGGCAAAAACTCTGGAGCCTTTGCTTTTGCATACTGGTTCCGGTCAAAGTACATCTTGGCATAGAAGAATGATTTTCTTTGTGTCTTGCGGATCGGTAGTAAGAATGGAAACAACTGAGTCATTCTTTTTCTTTTCATGTCCGAAACCCCTTTCAGTAATATAAAAGCCTGTCCGATTCGGCAATTTCATCTTACCGAAATCAGGCAGGCGAGGTTGGAATTTTCACTTATGAACTTCTTAAGATTTTCTTATGACGGAAGCTTTACTGCAAATGTAGTATTTTCGGGGTGCTTTCCACAGAGATTGTCCCATCGTGAGCCGTGACAATTTCTTGGGCGATTGCCAAACCTAATTTTCATAGCTATAGGCTAGTGCATTTTTCAGCTTTCTTTATTTTGTCGTTGACTTATACAGTTCAACTGTATATAATCTAAATATACATTTTAACTATATAGTTAAGTGATATAAAATGAGGTGTGAAGATGAACGTATCAAAATATTTGCCGCTAACTGAAACAACGTTCTACATTATGCTGGCATTACGAAAAGCCGGCCATGGCTATGCAGTAATGCAGAAAGTTGAGGAATTAAGTAATGGCCGCGTAAGAGTCGCGGCAGGAACAATGTACGGAGCGATTGAAAATTTGATAAAGCAAAAGATGATTATGTCCGTACCCTCAGAAGATTCCAGAAGAAAAATGTACCAGCTCTCACCTTTGGGGCTTGAGGTTTTGGCACTGGAAATAGAACGCTTGAAAAGTTTAGTAGAAGTTTATCAGCAAATAGAATCAGAGGAGGCATAAAGCTAATGAGAAAGTTTAAGGTATTTGCCGATTTTAAAGAAGAGGAAGCTTATCTTAATGAAATGGCCAAAAAGGGATATTTTCTCAAAAAGCATTCCGCTTTTGGATTTTATCATTTTACAGAGGGTACACCGGAGGAGTTGTACTACCATGTTGATTACCGGAAATTTAAAACACAAGCTGACTTTGAGGATTATTTGGCTCTTTTTGAGGATGCAGGCTGGCGGCACGTTTACGGCACAAAAAATAGTTTAAATCAATACTTTTTGCCGAAAGACGGTAACGCAGACGATGATATCTTTTCTACAAAGGACTCTGCTGCTTTGCGTTATAAGCATCTTAATAAAATATGTTATGCCAATGTTACTGTTGCAATTGCCTATTTTATTGCAGTGCTTATTATCTACGACTTTAGTTTAGCAAACATAGGATTTTTAACACAGGGACTTTGGGAAATGACGGGCACACTATTCTGGATGGCATTTTTCTTTGAGCTTCCATTTGTACTCTTTCGTACTGCTCCTGTCGTACTGTCTTTGGTTATGGGTATTGCATATGCGGTATGGGGAAGCAAAGCAAAAAGAATCTATTCTAAAATGATGGAGGATGAAAAATAAATTTTATAAAAAAAGTAATTGGGACAATCATGAATTTCAACGATTGAAAAAAGATGTATTTGAAGCACTTGTGAATCATAACAATTGCAGAGTCTTTGCATTGGAGGGCGACTTTGGCGGTTGCGCAAAAGTGAACAATTATATCCTTAGCGATGAGGACCGGCAAAGGAAGCCGTTGCAGAAATCGGTTTTGCTATATATCAAACTTTCATACCTATACCTTCGCATAATGACACTTAAGGGGAAGCAGAGAATTTAAACTCACTGCTTCCCCTTAAGTTCATATGATCTATCCCCGCATGATGTTATCCTGCCAATTCTGTTTGCTTCCCCACTAGTGCTACCTATTTTGTTACCCATAATAATTATAAATGCAAATAGGGCCTGCGCTCCGGCACCGAGATTTCAAAACATATAATCGCATTTTTCGCTTGACAATCGCACTATTGCGTGTTACTTTATAGCAGTAGTAAGTAATACTGAATATCTGCCATACAGAATAGCAAGGGGTGATTGTGATGGAAAACCTAACGGAAATGCTCAAAGGCGTGCTGGAAGGCTGTGTTCTTGAAATCATCAGCCACGAGGAAATCTACGGTTACGAGATCACGCGGCGGCTGAACGCCCTCGGATTTTCGGACGTTGTGGACGGGACAGTTTATACCATCTTGGTGCGGCTTGAGAAAAATAAGCTGGTGGAAATTACGAAAAAGCCATCCGATATGGGACCGCCGCGAAAGTTTTTCGCGCTCAACGATGCGGGGCATGAGGAGCTGCGGAAGTTCTGGGAAAAATGGGAATTTGTCGCCTCGAAAATGAACCAATTAAAGGAGGAGCAATCAAATGTCTGAGTTTTTCAACAATTATTTTAATATCAAACAAATTATTGAGAGCAAGCGCGAATACAAGCAACAGATGGCAAGGGTGGAGGCTCTGCCGAAGGACTATCAGTACGTATTTAAGAAAATACAAGGACACATGTGGAAGTTCGCGGCGGGATCCGGTTATGACATGATGAAGATCCATTATGGACTGATAGAACTGTTCGAAGCCGGTGCGGCGGACGGCAAGCATGTTTTGGAGATTACCGGCGAGGACGTAGCCGCGTTCTGCGACGAGCTTCTGCGCAGCGCCAGCACTTACACAGAAAACTGGCGCGAGTCGCTCAACCGCGACATACTGAAAAAACTCGGAAGGGGGAACGATTCTAAATGAAAGACACCGCTATTCAAGTGAAGGGACTGCAAAAGTCCTACAAACAGCTTCATGTTCTAAAGGGCGTAGATTTGGAGGTGGAAAAGGGCAGTATTTTCGCCCTGCTCGGCTCCAATGGTGCGGGCAAGACAACGATTGTCAAAATCCTCACTACGCTTCTCAAACAAGATAGCGGAACTGCCACCGTCAACGGCTTCGACGTTGCGGCAAAGCCCGACAATGTGCGGCAGTCGATCAGTCTGACCGGGCAATTCGCAGCTGTAGACGAAATCTTGACCGGGCGAGAAAATTTGATCATGATCGCCAAGCTGCGGTACCTCAAAAATCCGCGTCAGGTCGCGGATGATTTACTGAACCGCTTCGGCCTGACCGATGCCGCCGATCGCAGAGTTTCCACCTATTCGGGCGGTATGCGCCGCAGACTCGACATCGCCATGAGCCTGATCGGAAAACCACAGCTTATTTTTCTCGACGAGCCGACCACCGGGCTTGACCCCGAGGCACGCATTGAGGTTTGGAAGGTTGTCAAAGAACTTGCTAATAAGGGCACGACGGTATTCCTGACCACACAGTATTTAGATGAAGCTGAACAGCTCGCCGACAGAATTGCCATTCTTCATGAAGGGAAAATTATCGCTAACGGCACGCTCTCAGACCTGAAAAAGCTGTTCCCGCCCGCGAAGGTTGAGTATGTGGAAAAACAGCCGAGCTTGGAGGAAATATTCCTCGCAATCATCGGCAAAAAGGAGGAGCAGTAAATGGAAATGATCAAGAAACACTTTTTCAGCGATATGAGCATTATGCTTGGACGTTCCATGCGCCATATTTTCCGCAGTATGGACACCATCATCACAGTCACTATCATGCCGATTGCGTTCATGCTGCTGTTTGTCTATGTGTTCGGTGGTGCGATTCAAACCGGTACGGACAACTATGTGAATTACCTGCTGCCCGGCATCCTGCTGATTGCGATTACAAGCGGCATCGCCTATACGGCTTACCGTCTGTTTATGGATATGCAAAGAGGCATCTTCGAACGGTTCCACTCCATGCCGATTGCGCGTTCGGCCGCGCTGTGGGGGCATGTGCTGACCTCACTGGTATCCAATGCGATTTCGTTTGTCGTCATCATTCTCGTAGCGCTCATTATGGGCTTCCGCTCGTCGGCAGGAGTCTTGTCATGGCTTGCCGTGGCCGGTATACTCGCGCTGTTTACGCTGGCCTTGACATGGATCGCGGCGATTGCGGGACTTTCCGCAAAATCAGTGGACGGTGCAAGCGCCTTTTCCTATCCGATTCTCTTCTTGCCGTTTATTAGCTCGGCCTTTGTGCCGACCGAAACGATGCCGTCCGCAGTACGTGCCTTTGCCGAAAACCAGCCGGTGACCTCCATCGTCGAAGCGATCCGCTCCCTGCTGGCGGGGCAGCCCGTCGGAAATGATATTTGGGTTGCGCTTGCATGGTGCCTGGGTATCCTCATTGTTGCATATCTGTTTGCCATGCGCGCATACAAACGGAAAGCAGCTTAATGTTTGCAGGCAGTAATTGAATCTGGGCGTAAAAGCAGCCGCAAGCCATTATGTGATATCTATAATGACTTGCGGCTTATTTATATGAATTTAATCAGCTTAAATGTTAGTTCAAAAAAATTGGCAACTGAATAATCCGGAGTAAATTGAGCCCCCTAAAGCAGAATTCCCTCAAACTATCAGTATGAGGGAACATGTCTCATTTTCAAAATGGGTATTGTCCATCTTATGAACTTAAGATTTTCTTATAACGGAAGCTTTACTGTAAATGTAGTATTTTCCGGGTTGCTTTCCACTGAGATAGTTCCATCGTGAGCCGTGACAATTTCTTGTGCGATTGCCAAACCTAACCCTGCTCCACCGGTGTTTGTGGAACGTGCAGAATCTAATCGGTAAAATTTTTCAAAAATAGTTTCAAGCTTTGCCTGCGGGATTGGATTTCCCTGATTAGTAAACGTTATAACAATAGTTTTGTCCTGCTGCCCGGCAGAAATGTCAATGACGCTGTTTTCACAGCTATAGGCTAGCGCATTTTTCAGAATGTTATTGAACACACGGGCCAGTTTGTCTGCATCTCCCCACAGAGTGAGGCCGTCAGGCACATTGACGGACACCTGCTTTTCCTGTGGAGTCAGCATTGGATAGAATTCATCGGCCATCTGCTGGAGCATGAACAGTAAATTGATTTTTTCTTTATTCAAAACAATCGTTTGTAGATTAAATCTTGTGATCTCAAAAAACTCATTGATAAGTTGCTCTAATCGATTAGCTTTTTCCAGGGTAATACCGACATATTTTGCCTTCTGTTCAGGAGGCATATCAGGAGCTTCATCCAGAAGACTTAAGTATCCTATAACGGAGGTCAGAGGTGTCTTTATATCATGAGCCAAGTAAACTACCAAATCATTTTTGCGCTGCTCCGCATCAAGAGCAGCTTTCTTTTGTTTTTCCAAGTTGTTTTTTATCTGATTAAGCTTATTTTCCATAAAATCCAATTCCGGTGATAATATGATTTCAGCATCGGATTCCTCAGCAAGTCTATCCATTCCAGCACTGACTTCATCGAAATAGTTAGTAAACCAAGAAACTGAAAATTTAAGCAAAATAGCTAAGCATATGAGAATCACAATAAGTGTAATAGCTTCCATATTATTAAGAAATAGAAGATGAGAAAGCATTACAGCATCTCTATCACGCAAAAAAAACGTATTCTTTAAAAATTGTACAATACTATCTCCAACACTGAAGTTTTTTTGAATTATAAAACGCAGGAGGATAACAGTTGCAGCCGTGGCAAAAACAATAAGGAGCATTTGAAAAAATACTTTCCTTTTTAATTTTGTATAATCATTCCTTCGTTTATCTCTCTTATTTTTCAAGTTTATAGCCACCCCCCTACCTCATGGAACAATTCTTCCGAACTGACCACCCGTCCGCGATTGGAACAACAATTGCTTGTTCAGGAATATAAAAGCCTGTCCGATTCGACAATTTCATCTTACCGAAATCAGGCAGGCGATGTTGGAATTTTAGCTTATGAATTTCTTAAGATTTTCTTATCTCGGTATCTGGAGCCTGTGACATACATGTTCTTTGAGACACTACTGGGTCTTAATAGTTGTAAAAATAAAGATAAAACCTATTAAGGAGAAAATCACCCTATCTTAAGGTTTTATTAAGACATCTCTTTTTTAAATATCCTATAATAAACAAGTTAATTACAACGGAGGTGAATTTAGTGATCATTACGATTTTAAGGTTTATTATAGTGTCGATTACATGGTTTATTAGTACTTTGCCATTCTTGATTCCATACCATATACTACTGACCTCTCAAAGCAAAAAGATTGGCAATAAACTGTCAATTGAACATATTGTAATCGTATATATCTTTGTGTACTACCTTACTGGTGTGCTAAGTTTTACTGGTATTCCTTCCATAAGGGACATTGTTTATAACAGCTTTGGAATAATAACACCAAAGGGGTTGAATTTTCCACCGGATGAGATCAATCTGATTCCTTTTTATTGGATTACAGAGGGTGTTCGCCCATACATTGAAAATATATTACTTTTTATACCTCTTGGATTTATGCTTCCATTTATTTGGAAAAAGTATGAAGTGTTACGGAAAACAGCATTATCCGGTATTAAATTCTCTCTTATAATAGAATTGAGTCAATTGTTCAATAGAAGAATAACGGATATTGATGATTTACTGATGAATACTCTCGGAGCGTTAATCGGATGGGTAATTTTCAGGCTGCTGAAAGAACATTTATCAAAATTACAGAACAAGGTTTCTGTCCAAAGTACCAATATCGAAAAAATTCCCTTGCTCCTTCGTGAAGAGGCATGTTTTTATATGGCCATCGCATTCGCCGGTATGTTCTTAGTGTTTTACCCATTTTTAAGATCTTTAATTTACCCTTTTTTGAGATCTGTATTTTAGTTCTTGCTTTTGTGGAAGCACGACAGTAAAGACTGTCTTTTCTGTATTAATGCGCACTACCCCCTCGCCCACAGATGAATTCAAAAGCTTCCAGACTACACATACCCACAGCCCCAGTTTAAAAATTGCCGGTTTTGCGCTGGACTCATCTAGATTAGTCAGACCTCAAAACCGGCAATTTTTAATCATCTTATAGCTTTCTGGTGACCAGATTCAAATTGAATTTTAAGAACAAGAAGGGTCCAGCATTTCTACGCTGAACCCCTTTCTTGTTCTTTGGATTTACTAATTCTGCACTAAATACATCACTTCAAGAAATCCTCAATGATTAGAACATTTCTTTGCTCATTCTGTCAATCGCTTCATTTGTAGAATCGTATACGCCAGGGAATGAACTCCAGCTCCCCCCCTGGGTTAAACAAGGGATAAAGTATAACTTTCCGCAATTCCTGCAGGCCCGCTCAACTTCTTTAGCAATTATTTCGGGTGTCCAACCAGGAAAATCAACGACACCGCTGTCGATATCTCCCATGAAGCTGATTTTGCTGCCATAATTCTTGATAAGTTCAGGCGTGTTGTTGGTTGTCATGACTCCTTGCCAGATGTCTACTCCCATGTCGATCATATAAGGAACTAGGTTAGCTGCGTAAGAATCACTGTGGTGCACAATCAGTTCGACCCCATTTGCCTTATAAAAGCCATATATTTTCTTATAAGCTGGGAGAAAGAACTCTTCAAACATCGCGGGAGAAATGAAAGAGGATTTTTGACTACCCCAATCGTCATGATGGAAAATACAATTAGGATGGATATGATCAATTAATGCCTTTGCATACGCTAACTCATGTTCAGTAAGGTAATTAATTAGCTCATGCATAGCTTCCGGCTCCTCATATAAAGCCATTAATGCATCTTCCATGCTCATAAGATGATGGGTCATTTCAAATACACCAGGTGCAACGAACACTGTTACAAATTCCTCATTCCGATCAACAGCACTTGCATGCTCTACAGCCGCAGCCCAAGCCTCATCCGAAGTTGGAATATCAGGTGCCTTAACGTACTTTTTCCATTGTGTGATATCCTTCAATACTTTGTGTTCATCATCATGCACAGGGAAACCGCCAATTTGACCTTCCGGCCACTTGAATGTTATGCCCCACTCGTTTTTTATCGTCTGACCAGGTTGAGGAAACCTTCCGCCGGGAGCTTCCATTATAAAATGCATAAACTCATATTGTTTCACAAAACGATCGGGGTTTCCGCCTTTAATTGTCTCCAATAAATTTTGTTTCTTTGATAACATATATTCCCCTCCTTAAATCGCAGGCCTATTATTCCCCTTTTACTAATTAAGGTCAACCATGTCTAATCCGGCACTTCCAATCATCATCGAAACGAGTTTCTTGCCGATATCATGAAGATCTCCTTCAACTGTACCGATAATGCATGTACCTAAAATGATGTGCTCTGACCCGCGGAAAGTGGTTTTCAGTTCGCAATATGGGGTTGGGTGGGAGGTTCGACAGGTGCTGATTGTTTTTTGATTGCAAATACTATTAAGAAGAATACTAAGATAGCTAAATATCCTGCTGTCCCAAAGTAGTATTGAAATCTCAAAGTAGTGATATGCAATGGCTCCATAATAGCGGCATAAAAGTATCCGGAAAGGAATCCACCCAGACTCATTCCTGAGACAATTATGGACATAGCCATCGGAGTCTGGCTGGGATGGATTGACGAACCAGCGAGCATATAAATCGATGACATACTAAAGGTTAAGCCAATACCTAAACACACTTCACCAATTATAAATAAGGTTACACTTTGACTAAAAGAAAAAATTATTTGGGAAACTATAAAAAAGACAAGTCCCAGATTAAGAGTCTGCCTCCCTAATTTTTGAAACACTTTACCAAATACTGCTCCGGCAGCCATTCCTCCTACAGTCATAAACATTAGGACTACACCGGCAACAGCAGCATTGGCCTTGATGGTCAAAAGTACAGAAGACATATTTGTAAGTGATGGATAGTCTAAAATTGTAATTATTCCGAATACTATACTCCACCCTATTACTGAAGTAGGCATTTTTAATTTTACCGCTTCAGTCCCTAAAGGCGTTTCTGCCTTCTGAGGCTCCGGAAGGTAAATTAAAACAATAAAAAATGTGATTATACCCAGGGCATGGGCTAGGAAACTGTAATTCCAGTTTACTGAGGCAAGAACACCGCCCAACAATTGGAGCACTATTCCTCCGATATTCATTACAACGCTATTGGTTCCCATGACACTTGCCTGCTTATCAGGCGGCACGAGATTAAAAATCAAAGCACTGTTCAGGGGCATAATAAGCCCTAGACCCAATCCGAAAAGACCTCTAGCTAACAATATGTGGGTGAAATCATGTAAAAAATAAGGAATTGCCCCTGCAATGCTGAACACCAATGATGCAAAGAGCACCAACGTCCTATATTTCACAGATTTCCCTGCAACACTGCCACCTAAAATCGAAACTGGTATAGATACAAGTGCAGGAATCGTGGATACCAGCAATAAAGTACTGAAACTTATATTCGGGAATGCTCCTCCTATACTTGCTATGGCAGGTGTAATGGTTCCGATACCCATAGCAATAAAACCGAAAGAAAATATGGCCAGTAATACTAATGACTGCCTTTTTTCATTCATAATATCTTCCTTTCTATAAAAAAATTATTAACGCAACTCAACCTTAAGCCAACCCAGTGTACTTCTTGTTTACATCCCCCTTTTAATTATTTGTATATACATCTATATGTCTATATATTCATAATAGTATGAAATAAAAAATTGTCAAGCATAATTTTGCCTATATATAGTAAATTCTGATTAGTTTCTCATGATCTCTCCGTCCACTAGAGATTCTTAAGACTGTCGGGGGCGCCCTGTCTGCTTCCTCTATTACTGAGCGTCTTTAAGGGCGCGGATAGTGCAGTTCATACTTAGTAATGTTGAAATATCCTTGGTTTGTTACGCTTTAGGCATAAAGAAAGAGCGACTTTCGCCGCCCCTCGGTTATATTATGCTTGTTGTGTACAAATTCTAAAAACAATACTTAGCCAGTTAGTTGGTTTTACTTTTAGGCTAAAACCAAAAGGGTCAAGGTTAAAAGTGACTTGGCAAAAGCCATGTCTTAATCTTTACCCTCCTGTGCACTATCTCTAGCTGTAAGGTAACCATATGGTAACACATGTCCCTCTTCCTCGCTCGCTTTGAATATCTATTGTCCCTCCGTGGTTCTTTACAATAGACTGACAAATAGATAACCCTAATCCGCTCCCTCCTCCGTCACGCCTGCGGGCGCCATCCGACCTATAAAACCGCTCAAAAATATGAGGTAAATCCTGGGGGTTGATGCCGATACCTGTGTCTCTGATCGTTATTTCCGCACCTCCACGACTTTCCATATTACTTCTGTCACGTAAAATCAATTCTATTAGCCCTCCTGCAGGAGTATATCGAATGCTGTTATGTAAAAGGTTTCTCAACAATCGTTCTATTGCCAATTGGTTACAGTCTACCCGTAAGTCTTTCTCCAAGTTCATAATTAGTGTGACTTGGTTTTGTTCTGCTAATTCCCCAAATTCACTATTTACTCTTTGCAGCAAGGGTCCCAAGGGAATTGCTTGTTCTATCTCCATTTTCAATCCACTGTCAAACTTAGCCAGAGCAAGAAGATTGTCTGTTAAAGAGCCCATGTATTCTGCCTCTGTTAGACATCCCTTTAGGGCCTAAATATAGTCCTTTTCGCTTCGTTGTTGTCGTAGAGTTATCTCTAGCTCGGAACGAAGGGCGCTTAAGGGAGTGCGTAAATCGTGAGCAGCATCATTCACGAACCTGGTTTGGGTCACAAAGGCCGTTTCCAGCCGTTTTAGCATCGCATTTAATACCTCCACCAGATGGTTTAGTGTGGCATCACTAACAGGAACCTCAATCCTGGCAGTTAAAGTGCTCCCGTCTATTTCCTCTGCCACGGCAATAATTTTGCGTAGCGGTTTAAAGGTGTTCCACACCAAATAGGCTGAAATACCAACCACAACAATTACAGCTCCCAAAGACGTTGCGAGCAATATTTTCCCTAAATTTAGCAGCATTTTAGCATTTTCCGTTACAGGCAGGCCGACTTGAAGTACATAATTTTCGTCTTTGCCCTCAGACAAAGGCCAGTAGATAATTCGCACTCCTCCCTTTTCGGGCCAAAAAGAATGCGACCAATCTGGAAGTACGGAAACATCCAAACGTCCATGATGCCCATGGCGCTCAACTGCATCCGTAAAAATTTCTCCTCCACGTAAAGCCTGCTGTAACAAATCACCTTCCACAGGAAGAAGAACCTCTTGATTCGATGCATAGACCACTGTTCCCTGGCTGTCTACCACTTGTATGTAGGCCTGAGGCTCCTCACCCTTCCTGACCGGTAATTCTTGAGACCAATCTTTGGTAGGCAAACTATCCGCAATTGATCGGGCCAAGGAAGTTAGTGCCGAGTCTACACTGCTTTTCAATAAGTAATCAGTCGTCACATAGGACGCAAGTAGGGCCATGAAAAGCACCGTGATAAATACGGTGCCAGTTATCACCGCAAGACGCAAGGGTAAGCTATTTTTCCACAGGCGCAAATCATACTACCTCCAAACGATAGCCCACACCGCGGATAGTTTTGAGCCATACGCGATCGTCGATTAACCTTAGTTTTTTTCTCAGATTTTTGATCTGAGCTTCAATTGTGTTATCGGAAGCTTCCCAGGGCTCTTTCCAACACTGTTCAGCCAGAGTCTCCTTACCTAGTATCTGGCCCGGATGACATATGAAGAGGTCCATAAGATCATATTCTAGCCTGTTCAACATTACCGAACGCTCTTGAAGGGTAAGAAGCCTGGTCTGAGGGTTAAGTTCCAAGTTTCCAGCTTTAATGACAGAGCTAGTGTTAAGACTACCGCGTCGTTGCAAAGCTTCAATCCTAGCTAATAATTCATCAAAGGCAAAAGGTTTGCAAAGGTAATCATCCGCTCCCGCCTTTAGGCCAGTGACCCTGTCAGAAACAGCATCCAAGGCGGTTAGCATAAGTACAGGCGTATTACAGTTTCCCTGCCTCCATTTTTGCAACAACTCTTCACCCCGTATATCCGGTAACATGCGATCTAAAACAATCACCCCGTAAGTACGAGTGAGATGAAAAAGCTCCGCTTCATTCCCATCCATCGCACGGTCAATCTGATATCCCTCCTCACGTAAACCACGAACTATGATTTCTCCCAGGTGTGCATCGTCTTCCACAAGTAAAATCCGCACTGTCGTCCTCCTTTATGTAAATACCTACTTGGCATTCGCCCAGAGAGTAGGAAAAGAGAATGCAAGCTAAATGCTTCTATTAAATTCCTTTACGCTCATGAAATTCTGTATTATATAAGCAACAACTATCATACTTCCTGTACTCCAGTATATCATTTCATCCACTCGGTGGGCCTGTCTGTCCCAATATCTATTTCATGCCATTTTGCGAGAAAATACACAATATATTTTTAGCCTTCCTACCCATTCAGCAGTAGTAATTAGCTGCACATTCATGGTTGGATTCATAGCCTCAAACAGTATACCAACGACCTTCTTCATAATTCAGCCACACTACGAAGCCTGGATAGTGGATTGTTTGGGATTCAGCTGGATTTGGGTGTAATCTGAATTTAAAGGAGTCGAGGGAGTCTTATTTTTTGGCCATGATATTAACTATAATTGACTAAACTGAAATCAACCTGAAATGTCATTATCCACTCTTTCTCTTTAAACCCAATGAGTTTCAGAAACGATAAAGCTGAGATTCAGCTAAATCTCAGCTTTATTTCAGCTTTATTTCAGATTGTAATTACATAATATTATTGTCTTACAGCTAGATATTGGGAGCGCAACTGAAAATTAAAAAACTCATTGGGATTGAAAGGAGTAGATAAGATGAATAGTAAAACCTCAATAAAGATAGTACTTGATTTCCTCATGACAGTGGTGTTTTTACTTTTGCTAGATGCTCATGGTACAGGACTTGTCTTCCATGAAATTGCGGGGCTTTCTATCTTTGCCCTTTTTATGACCCATATCCTATTGAACTGGTCGTGGGTTAAAACCTTCACCCAAAACTTGTTCAGCACAAAATTCAAGATGAAACCTAGGTTAATGTACGTTTTAAATTTAGGATTGGTACTGGGTATTAGCATCATAACCATCACCGGGATTCTTATTTCCCGAGTGATTTTCCCCTCTGGATCAATTGAAAATTCGGTTCTCCTTGTTACCGTGCATAAATTGGTTTCATATGCCTTCCTAGGACTTATAGCAACACATATTTTGTTACATCGGAAATATATTTTGGCGTCTATGCGCAATATGGTTACTCATGGTGAAATGAAAACAGTACTAGCTCTGGGAACAGCGGTAGTTATTGGCTTATTTTTCACTAAAACCATCCTAGGGTCTGATAAGAGGCTAAGCTACACCACTACACCTCCAACTGTTTCGTCGCGGAATTCAACGAACCCCCAAACAAAAGATGATCAAACAAACGCAACACTCCAAGACACACAAGAGGATGGACAAACGGTGAGTCTATCAGACTTCCTTGGGAACATGTTTTGCACAGGCTGTAGTAAACACTGTTCCTTATTAAACCTAAGATGTGACAAGGGCGACGCACAGCTGCAGGTTGCTAAAACTAAATATCAAAACCTATATGGCCAAGCTGTATCTAACACAACAATAGAAGACACGCAAGAGAATAGCCAAAATTCCAACATAACCCCGAAAGACATGGAATTGAATGACCAAAGAGAAAATGATCGTTTCTTCAGAGATGAAAAGCCAAGAAAGAACGTACGACAGAAACAGAGAGGTTCTCATTAATCAGCTTTCCGGCAAATGTAGATTTCCCAAGCCAACCGCAAGAAGAACAACGGATATTACACCCGTAATGGTTTTAGTTTTAGTATTCTTATTCATTTACAAGGACACTTCCCTGGACGCTTTAATCTATAATTTACAGTCCCAGGAAAAAGAATTGTGCTAATAATTAAACTACTTTTGTTTTTAATAATTTCATCAAAGCAAAACCTCCTTTTATATTGTGATATAATTGGTTTTTTAATTATTGGTAGCTATTCCTAATTATAAAACTTTTACAAAAATATGTCGTTAACAAATCGTACTCCCTCAGAATTTAGTTTCACCTTTGACTCACTAGTTTCTTTTTTAGTTATTTACTAGAATTTGTTGGAGCACCAGGAATTGCACACAGAATCATTACCAAACAAGGTAACCAAGTAGGTGAACTCGTTCAGCTAAAGCTGAACATCGGGGCTTCGGTAGGGGATTCTACCCCCACCGAAGTAGAAATCGGAACACCCACTTAAAGAAGTGGGTGTCTTAATCTAATCCAACTACTGATATGTCGTTCTTACGTCATGAAATGTAAATTTATCCGTTTTTCGTTACAGTTCTGGTATAAGGAGATGTCTGATAATAAAGCACCTGCAAGCATAGGTAAGCGCTTAACGAACTTCTCCCCGAAACGCGAAACTAGACCTAGGAGAGCTTGTCTCTCTCCTAGGTCTAGTTTTCCTTTTTGCTTAGGTGTATGGGATTAGCTTTCTCTTATCCCCTTTATTTGTGAAGGGCACCGAAACTCTTTGCCTCATATTTGTGTTTAATTCTGCGATTAAATTATCTGTCTCAGTTAATATTGCGTCTAAGTCAGCACCGTGAGCGGAGGATAGCTCTTTGATCATAGAGTTAAATGTTTGACTGGTAGCATTAACGGCATTTAATTCTGTTAATGTTAATTCATCTTTATCCCAACCATTTTTAATTGCTAAAGTTACAACCTCATTATAAACCTCTAAAAGTTTTGTATTCTTGCCCTCAAGTTCCTTTAACATTCTAAGTTCCTCCATTACAGTTGCATCCTTGGAATCGGAGGGTTTTGCTGCTTCTTGGGAAGCTGATGGCTTTTCTGGTGCTGATGGTAATTGTCCCTAGCTAATCTTTACTTTTTGGCATAAACACCACTTATGCTACTTGGCATCTTCTACTTTATGTTCCTTTTTCAAGGCTTCTAAGTCTGTCGAATAATTATTCGGTTTCTCTGATATGTTTTTTAACTTTTCATTTAAAGTGTCCATTAATGTAAGATCATTGTTTTTACCTGCTTCAAATACCTGCAGTAACAATTTAAATGACTCATCTTGTTGAGTGATTACTTCAATATATTCACTGTGTACTTTACGCACTTCTTCTGTTGCAGGAATAATTGCTTTTGCTTTTGTAAGCAGTTCATTAGAAGCAGGAATTATTACATCTTTTAATTTAACCGCTCCCGCTGCATCATCAACATTCTTTTCCACACTTACTTCATATTCTTTACTTACCTTGTCTTGCAACTCGAGCAAAGTTGGCATTTGATTGTTTATATAATTAATTAAGTCCTCTTGCACTGGATCGGTTTTACCACACCCTATTAACATAGTAATACTGATAAGCAATATAGCAATTGTTGCCAAACCTTTTCTCATTTAAATAATCTCCCCTTTATTAAATATACCATTTTATACCATGTTTTTTTGATTTGAAGGATACTGAGATATCCGAATATACATTATTCCATGATATCTAATCTAAATTTACAACTTGAATTGTAATTACTACGAGTTATAATCCCTCCTTTTCAGTAATAATTACTTATACCGAATTCTGCATTTTTCTTTTTTCCTGTGGCATCATTATAATCTTATAAACTGATTTAAAATTCTACTCCTACATGAAATGTTGCTTTTTGGTAATGAAATGTAATTGTTGGCGTTTCTTATTGCACAAATCTGGTATAATAAATTCTAAATATTGAATGGAACTTAGATGACAGGATGAAAATTGCTACCTGCAAGACGGAAAACTGGAGTTTTTGCAGATTAGTTGGCTCGCAGATGAATGATTGGAAGTTAATTGGAGGAAAAAAAGTATGATGGATTATATTAGGGTAATTTTCAGTCTTATCTTCGCAATCAGCGTGATGTATATGCTCTTAGATTGCGAAATTAGACACAAGAAGAACCGCTATCTGTTGGGGCTTTATGCTACTGCCGTGCTAATTTGTGATGGTTTTGTTTTGCTCAATTTCGGGTATTCACATTTCATGAGACTATACCCCCTTATTGTCCACCTTCCGGTATTTTTAGCCTTTGTGTTTATCTCAAAGTTCAAACCAATCAAGGTATTTTTTGTTCTTTGGACACTCGTTGCTTTAACCACTTCGTTCTCATTGGTTGGACTTATTATTTCATATTTTTTTGGCTCCAGCATGGAAATTGTCAACATTGTTGTCTATATCCTGTATCTCCCCACAGGGTTTATGATTTACAAGCATATCCGTCCATCATTTCTTTATATGATGCGCAACACCGATAAAGGCTGGTTAGGATTTAGCATGATCCCTATTTCATACTCCGTGCTTATTTATTCTATCGGAACTTATGATTTGGACAAAGTGGTCACTATATTCAATGTAGAGACTGCTGTTCTGCTCTTTATTTTGGTTTTTTCAGCTTATTTTCTGATTCTGAGATTTTTCAAACAAACCAGAGAACAGCTCACCCTGCAAAACGAACAGAATTTATTAATGACTCAAGTAGCCGCAGCACAGCTTCATTTTGAAGCATTGGAAGAATCACAAGAAAAAACAATGCTGTATCGCCACGATATGCGACACCATTTGAATATGATCAATTCCTATCTTGTAGACAACAACAAGGAAGCGGCGCAAAACTATATTACAGAGGTCGAAAGAAGCATCGAGTGTGCTGTGGTCGAAAAATATTGCAGTAACTATACGGTTAATTTGATTTTATCTTCTTATATTACGAATGCTAAGAATGAACTAATTACTGTTGAAACTCAGATCAATCTCCCTGAGAATAACGAAGTATCCGATATGGACCTTTGCGTTATTTTCGCCAATGCTATTGAAAATGCGATAAATGCCTGTAAAAACATTCCGAACCCAAAAGACAGAGCCTTAAAAATTGTTTGCAAAACCAAAAACAATAAGTCCTTCATCCAAATCACCAACAGCTACGAAGACAAGGTAGAGTTTGTTGACGACATGCCGGTAAGCACGGAAGAAAACCATGGCCTTGGCACGAAAAGCATTGCAGCGGTAGCACAAAAATACGGTGGAGTGTATGCATTCACAGCCCAAGATGGACTATTTCAGACCTGCATTATACTGTAATGAGCCTAATTTTCGTTTTATTGGTTTTTCCATCAACAATGATAAGTGAAATACGTTTTACTGTTCCGGAAGCGCTATAGCCTCTTGTGCAAAAAACAATCCAGTATCCTTTACCCTTTCCCAAACATCATCAAACCCTGAATCAGGATAAGGAATTTCGCTGCGATATGGACAGAGTTCAAGTGTAAAGGTCGGAATTTTTAGTGACCGGGTCCAATCCGCAATCCCAGCACCCCAATTTCCTGAGGTATGTATTTCCCCTCCTTTTTCATATCCGGTGAGGCTTACAAGTCTGTTTGTCATCGGTTCTAATAGATGTTTAAAAGAACCGCAGTTTTTATCTGACCAAAAAATATACTCGCCTTGGGTATGATAGGACACGACAATCTTAAAGCTATTATTTTTAACTAGATCCATGACAGCCATTACTTCAGGTTCGGTCATCGGTTGCGTTCCTTTATAGTTTTGTGAACTTGGAACCTTGGTATCGCTTGATTTTACATCCCAACCTACCGGAAAATTTCGATTGAGGTCTACGCCGTTGATATTCGCCTTCCAACTGGCAAAACCCAATTGTGGATAAAATTGACGCATTTGCTTAACTTTTTGAGGATTATTTACGGCAGATAACCCGTTTTGCACTAAATTGACCCCGTCCGGATTGACCATGGGCACGATGTAGAGTGTTACATTGTCCAAAAGCGTTTTGACATTATAATTATCGAATGCTTCATCGTACGTATAGGCATAGGCGTATTCATCAATCATTTTCATCAGGAAAGAGGTCGTCATATATTCCCTGGCATGCATACTGCCATTCAGAAAGACTTTCTTTTCTCCCTTGCCAAGTTTAAGGAGTAACAGCTCTCTATTTTCTACAGATTGGCCTATAGTTTCTAATTGTACAACCTCAGGATAAAGTTCTTGAATTTTTGCCACGTCCTTGCGCATTTGCTCATAGCTATATTCTACATAAGGATTGACTACACTGCTTTTCTGCCTCAATCCTCTTACTAATTCAGCCGATAAAGCCTGCGTCCCACCGAAGCAGGTGATATTTGATACTGTTTGAAAATTGGAAAGTTCTTGAACCTGTGCACTAGGGTTGATTAGTAATATAGGGGCTTTGGTTTGGGCGGCGAGCATGCCTCCCGTTATAGCATCCGGGAATTGGAGACCGGATGCTATATAAATATTGGAAGCATCTGGAGCAAAATAATTGGCGATCTGACGCGAGGTATCATATCTGTCTTTGCCGGCGAATCGTATGAATTCCGCTTCCGGTTGAATCAGCTTTAACTCCGCTTCCACTTCAGCAGATACTGCCCCTGTTCCCCCGGCAATATAGAATTGGGAAGGTTTAATTGAGCATATATATTCTCGAATTGAATCCGGTAGTTGATTGTTCTCGCTAAAAAGTATCGGCCAGCCATTGGCTGCAGCAAAGCTGGAGATCGATAGCGCATCGGGAAAATTTTCACTAGTGGTAATAACAATCGGTGTCCCTATCTTCACACTCAATTCTTTGGCAATCAAATGGTCTGTTTCAATCTTGTTTTCACCGCTGATTCTCGTAATGTTTGCACACCCGATATCCGCTAATTTACTCTCAAAATCTTTTCCTATCTGATCGCTGTCCCCCACAAGGTAGACCATGCCGACAGTATTTAAGTGCTTGGCAATGAAATCAAAGGCTTCTTTTGTTTGATTGGCACTGGGCCCTACTAAAAGAAATGCTGCTTTTTTTTGATACGCTAAAACTGCTGCCGGAATAGCATTCGCATAACTATTACCAGGAACAAGGACAATATTTTCTACGGTATCGTTGCTATATTTTTCAGCAATCGCTTTGGCTGTTTCATACCTATCTGCACCCCAAATCCTTGTGACTTCAGGTGTTTGTGTTAGATTTATTGAGGGGTTGGCTGCAATCGTGCAGGTGTTAAATAGCATAAAACTTGTTACAGCAAGTACAGTAATGAATACCTTAATACTATTTCTTTTCATCAATACTCCCCTTACAATATAATTCTCACAGGCATTGATCGCGTATTTCTCAGGCTAAAACTGCTTTTCCTCAGAATCCACGTTAAATGTTATTGGCTTTGTCGTTCATTGTGTTTTTTACCTCCAATTTTTTTATCGTCATAACAACTGACATAGCAATTATAATCTAAAAAGCTTTCTACATTTCATCACCTGCATGAGATGTATCTTTTACGTCATCAAATGTACAAACAGGTGCATCGTCAAAGGACATAAAATCTCCCCTCACAAAATAACTCTCGCCTTAAAAACCCCACGTTCTGCGGTAAAGGAGCACAAGCCACTATATTTTTGCACAGTTGCGGCTATGCTTTTTGTTCCAAATCCGTGGTTTTCTTCCGCACTGATGGGCATATCCTCCACGAATTCGACCTCGCCGACGAAGTTGTTCGTCACTTGAATTAACAGCCGATCATTTTTAGGCTTGCAGCTTATGTCGACCCTTCTAGCATTACTATCTTTGATATTCATACAGGCTTTGATTGCATTTTCTATGGCATTCGATAGAATAATACACAAATCCATATCGGAGACTTCACTGTCCTTCGGAATATAGACCTGAGACTCTACCATAATGTTCTTATTTTTAGCCATATTTATATAGGCCGATAAAATTAAATTTACAGCATTGTTGTCGCAATATTTGATTGTTTCTGTGTTAATTATGTTTTTTTCAATTTCACTAATATATTTTTTAATTTCACTAAGTTTATTCTCATCTAAATAACCCTTAATCAGGTGTAAATGGCGGCGCAGGTCATGGCGATATATAATTGCTCTTTCCTCTGATTCTTTGATCGTATCAGAACGCTCCTGGATGGCAGACACCTGCATCGCTAAAATAGTTTGCTGGTTCTGCAGAATAAATTGTTCTCTGGTTTGCCTAAAAAGACGCAAAATTAGCACATAAGCTGCTATGATCAAAATAGCAACCGATGTGTCAAGCCATAAAATCGGAGCCTCTCTCACGATCGTTACGTCATACCTTCCAAGTAAATAGGTAAATGCATTGTAGGAAAGCGGTATTAAGCAAAACATCCCCCAGCCCTTTTGTGTATTGCGCAGCATATACACAAATAACGGACGAAAATACTTATAAACAATCACTGTGATGGGTAGGTACAGAGTTAAGCAAACAATCCTTAAGATCACATTATTGTAGCCAATAAAAGTCGAAACAATATGCCCGATCAACATCGGAGGGGAGGATAAAACAATTACGGTCAAAAGAACAAATAAAAGTTTTATTCCTTTATACTTCGAAATGAACCAGAATCCTATAAATAACGGCACCTGAACAAAAATCGGGTACAGAATCATGAGACTCTGATAACCCAAGCTTTGCCAAACAAAGCCACCACAGAGTAGTAATAGTGTCATTAATATCCCCATCAAGTAGATATCCTTTTTGCGCTTTACTTCAAAGTCCAACAGCATGTACATTAAGGTAATACTATACCCAATGGTAACAAAAAATTCTATTAGCTCCATCGCACCATACTACCTCCATATGCAAACGACTAATCTGCCTATTTCTCGGCAATTTTGTCTATTTATACTTTATTACTTCGCTTACATTTATTCAATCCAGTACAGTTACATCTCATGACGTAATAACGACAAGTCGTGTTTGGCAAATGACAGAACCTACATCCGTCGTTTAGATGTTTACTGGTTCGCTCAAACGGCAGCCTGTGTAGAGCCGAAGGTTAACGACTAAGCGGTTTCTCTGTGTGGTTGTAGTAGGGTCTGAGATGTAGGCATGATACGCTTAACAGTTCACCAGCGAACTTTTGCAGTTAGCCACGTCAAGTTTTGCAGCGGGTCTCACCCGCAAAGACACAAATAGATCCGACCACCCTGAAGGGCGCTCGGATCTATTTTGTACAATTATCAGAATTGTTTCTGATTGTCTGAAGGTACTGCCCCGTGGAGGAAAAGGATACCTTCGATCAAACTTCGGAGGTCTTTTCCGACCCAACAATTACCCAAAGAAAAGTCCCCTGCTGAGCCGTTGCTTGCTCCCGCAGGGGAACTGTTCTTTTTCAATTTGGTTTTTAGTATACCATAAGTTGTTACATCTGTTATTTGATTATTAGTCTAAGATCCACGTTATCGAAATATCACTCACTGGATTCGCCTGCACAGTGTTAAAAATATTCCATCCTTGTGCGGCATTTAAGGTATCCGTATTATCGATAGATGCCATCGAACCAATTCTAACGAAATCCTCATCCGTCAATGCTATTATTAGCTTATCCTCATTATAGTTGTATTCACCAAAATATGGATTGTTAATATCAGGAGTAAACCTATAAGTACCTGCTAGGGAATAGCTCTCCCCGTTGGTATTCTTAATACTTATCTTACTAAAATCGAAAGTTGAACCAATCCCAATATCACTTACACTAATTATTATGCAGGGAACGTGATAGGTACCAAAATCAATATCAATGGCTACTGCATTGACTTCCTCAGGCGCTACTACTGCTGCTGTTGCTACAATTCCGTTTCCTGTTGCGTCGGTTGATGTTGCTACTACGATGAGGTATTTGCCAACATCCCCTGCAACCGGTGTATAGGTCGTGCCTGTTCCTCGTGATGTATCTGTTCCTGACTCGTAAATCGCATTTACGGAACTATACCAGGTGTAAGTTAAATGTGTTACTGTTGTCAGGCTTCCTGCACCTACCGTCATCTGGGTGCCATATGTTGCCGGCGTCCCATCCGTAAATGCCGGAGATCCACTTTGAGCTGATAACGCTGGCGGTATCACGACATACAATCTCTTGGAAATTGGCGTTCTCGTTCCTTTGTTTAGATTTAGCAATATGGCTATTTGTCTCGATTCTACGTCTGTATAGGTAATTGCTCCAAGCGCTCCTATTTTATCAGAATCAGTTAAACCCAGTGTTATTGTTACACCTGCTACTGCCGAATCTACCACGTTACTGGCCATCATTAATATATTCGTATCTGTTCCATATACAGGTCGCATGATTTTTGAATCATGTGAATCATCCCATACAGCATCTAATGCATTCCAAGCTGTCATTAAGTCTACATCATCCTGGGTCAAATCTGTAATTGCTACTGCCAGACAGCTTGTTGAATTGCCCTCTGCATTGTAGCTATAAATCAGGTAATGAGTTGCTCCTGCTGGTAATGCTGTATTTGCAGCTACTGGCTGTGATGCTGTAGCCGGGTTTGCTACCGTATACTGTACTTCCGATGTTCCTGCCAAGATGGTTGTGGCATTGGATCCCCAGTAGATCTTGTATCCGGTTATTCCTGTTGGTGGTGATGCTGCTGTCCAGGCTATGGTTCCTGCTACCTGATTCGCATCTACATCTGTATCCGTAAAACTTCCGTCGGTTGCTAGTACTGTTGGCACTGCCACAACTGTTATTCCTACCGTTGCCGCTGCCGGAGCGATAAAGCCTGCCGCAAATGTTGCTTGAGCCGGTGCGACTGTGTAAACTTTTCCTACTGCACCAACGTTATTCGTCACGGTGATGGTTGCTGTCGTATTAGCATTTGATAAAACAACTCCTGTTATTGCTCCTAATTCCGCCCCATTTGCTCCGGAAATTGTCCAGTTACTTACCGTTGAAGCTGCCGCGGCAAAGGTTCCAGTTGTCAGGGTATATGTGATTGTCATGGTGCCTGCTGTTGCTGCTGCTCCACCTACTGCCGTGGTAACCTTTGTCCATGGTCCAGTTTGAGTTCCGGTATACGTGCCTGCACCGCCTGACACATACGCATCCCTGAAGTTGTTGTTGTAGGTGCTGTCGGGGAAGGAAAGCAAAAGCAAGTAATCACCAATAGTAACACCCGAGCCTATAGTTATACTGGTAAGGAAGTTCTTCAGGAACGCA
>NZ_FQXJ01000006.1:89052-374495 GCF_900129935.1 Desulfosporosinus lacus DSM 15449
TTCACTGAGCCTGTTGCTGGCAATGGGTTTGTTAGTGCTCCTGTGATGTTCGATAAGTCAGCATTTGCTCCCTTTAGGTTTGCATCCACTAAGGCTGTTTTATCTGCTGCTACTTTTGCGGTGTCATTTAGTTCTACTGCACTCGTTGCTACACTGGTTACAGTGCCAGAGTAGCTTCCAATACCTGTTGCTACGACTTTAATGAATTTATCTACATCACCTCCAACAGGTGTGTATTTACTTACTGTTGCTCCACTTATGTCAGTATACGTTCCATCAATTGTGTCACATATTGTCCACTGATAACCTACTGTTGCAGCTGATGGTGTCAGTGCTCCCGCTGTTAATTCAACTCCGACCTGAGCGGTCCCGGTGATACTACCAATAGCAGTTACAGATATTTGCGAACTTCCACCGCCTCCGCCTCCGCCACCACCCCCAGATGGCGTTGAATTATTCGTTCCAGTCACCAGTGTACCACCGACCATCGCTGTCAGTCCGCTGGCTACCGTGGTCGTGTTAGTAGGTGTCCGTTCTATAGTCACGCCATCGGTCTTAACATTTGCTGCGGTAATCTGACCTTGGCCAGTAATATTGGATGCTGCATTTGCATTCAGCGTGGTAATGCTGCTGCCAGTGGGCAGGTTGATACTTGCCCCGCTCGCTTCAACGTTTACTTGCGCGAATGCTCCAATGAAGGTGACTTGAACGCCTTCAGGAATGGCTACATTCACAAAGCCGTTCCCGCTAGTTCCTGACTCTTCAAGTATTCCGTCGGATTCCATGCTGACTCCGGCGAGACTGGTGCTTCCTTGAGCGAGGAGGCGCACATTCCCACCATCGGGTACGTCCACGACGACAGTCTGACCGTTAAAGTTATACATGATGATGCTATTGGGTCCGCCACCATTAATGATGGTTTTCCCCTTCACTGTGACATCTCTTAGGGTGACGTTACCGTCTCCGATACTTCCGCCTAAGAGCAGGTCTCCTTCTATAATGGTATTCTTCAGGGTGACATCACGGGCACTGATGATGACACTGCCCTGGATGGTCTTGCTTCCCGTTTCCGGTCCATAGGTTCCTGCTGTGCTGTATTTCTCTTCTACAGGGATCTGTTCTTTTGCATTCACTATGCCTGTGAGAACAGCAGAAGGTACAACACTACTGCCACCCAGTCCGAAGACTTTGCTGGAAAGTTTGAGTTTGGTTTGAAGGTAGTTTGCTGTTCCTGTCGGCATAGTCTTGTCGATCAGTACCAAGGGCGAAGATGATTTGGCTGCCAGGACTGCACCGGATAGCGCATCCGCGAAGTTGATGCCTGTGGCGACATAAATGTTGTCAAAGTTAAGTTCGCTAGCAAAGCTCTGCAGAATGGCTACATTGGTTGCATATCTGTCAATGCCTGCAAGTCTGGAGGGAGCTGGTACACCGTTGGCTACCTCATCACTGATCACAGCTGTCCCTCCGACCACATAGGTCTGAGTGATACTGTTGGTCCGGAAATAGTTGCCAACGCTTGCCGGTAAACTGTCTTTAGCTGTAAGTAAAATCGGCATCCCCAGCTTTGCTGCTATCCCTGAGATGGAAAGAGCATCCGGGAAGTCATTCCCCGGTGCGAGGACTACCTTGCTTGTAGTTCCGATCTTTTGAGCGATTTTAACAGATGTCTCATATCTGTCATAACCATAGAGCCGTTCTATGGTAGCTATCCCGTTTGCTTGTAAAGTGTCTTCGACGCTTTGGGCTATGGCACCTGACCCGCCAGCTATGAAAAGGTGTTTGACCCCTAGTCTTTTTAACTCCGTGAGAGTATCAGCATTCAGTTGCTTCGGTTGGGTCAGAAGGATAGGTCCTCCATATTTCTGGGCTAACGGCGCGGCACAAAGGGCATCCGCGAAGTCATCTCCTCTGGCCAATACCGCATAGTCTGAGGTCTCCCAACCTTTCTGGGCTACCGCTACGGCTGTTTTATACCGGTCTACTCCGGCGATCCTGTCTTTTGCTGTCCCTGCTCCCGAGCCTACTTCTGCGGATAGGGCAATGACCGGGGTTATAAAGACCTGTGTTAATAAAAAAATCATAACTAGTGGCCACACAAAGTATTTTCTTCCTTTAATAATCACTCGTAACTTCCTCTCTATGTTGTACTTTATGAGTGCAGGTGCTTTTTATCTGACATCTCTTCTTTAGCCTACCTTTTTACCATATCATAGAATATTTGAACCAAGTTACCCTCTTCATGAACTGTATGTTTTTCGTTATGAAATGTAGAAGATCTTATCGAAAAATCAAATTTGAGCTTTACAAAATCTCACATACTATATTTTAATGCTATAATTAAGTGATCTTTATTATGTAATCTAGCCTGTGGTTTAAGTTGAAAGACTTCGTATTCTATTCAAGAATAAAAGGGTACAACAAAAAAGCCCTCATAAGAAGGACAATCTTGCTTTTGTCCCTTTGAGCACAGCGAAAGGAATGGCACTTTTTTATGCTACAAATTGCAATATGCGATGACAATAACTCCGAATTATTACAAATAAAACAAATCGTAGAGAAGTTTAAAGCTTCTCATAGCTCTAAATACAACATTAAATGCGAAACCTTTTCGAGCAGCTTGGATTTGCTTATGTCAATGGAAAATGGTTTAAGCTACGATCTTTTAATTTTAGATGTTGTAATGCCTTTGATGACGGGTATTGAGGTTGCAACAGAGATTAGAAAGAAAAACAACCTTTCTAAAATAATATTTTTAACCTCATCACGCGAGTTTGCCGTAGATTCTTACAACGTAGATGCTTTTTATTATCTTCTAAAGCCAATCATAGAAGAAGGGCTTATACCCATTTTAGAAAAGGCTTGTGCTGATATTGCAGTTGAAAAAGAAAAAGGAATCCTTGTAAAATGTAAAACGTGTTTAACTAAAATTTTATTACATAACCTTGAATATACCGAGGTTTTAGGGCGAACATTATTCTTTCACTTAACAAGTGGTGAAGTTTTGGAAAGCTATGGTACGATGAGCCAGCTCGAAAACGACTTGCTAAGGGACAAACGGTTTATAAAACCCCACCGCTCTTACATTGTGAATATGGACTGCATTCATCGCCTTACCGATAAAGCAATAATCACCTTTTCAGATAAGCCTATTCCAATCTCCAGAGAACTCTTTAAGAATATTAAACAGGCATATATTGATTATTCCTTTAATGGATGAAAAAAACCAGGATGAAATTAAAATACCCTCCCTGCGTCTAACAACGAGGGAGGGTATACTTCACTTTATGCTTTTCTTACTGTCTAGTTAACTACGAGAATTGTTGCTCACTGGATCTTTGACAAGAACGGCGATGATGTCGAGTTGCAAACAATCCTGTTGACTGGTTTCCTTGGGGAGATGAAGCGTTTCGAAAAGCCAAATCGGAAAATAAGCCTGTTTTCTTATCCATTGGGTACAGCTGACTTTGGTGTCGATTAAGCACCTGCCACTGGTGTCACGTAACCTATTAACTGCAAAACCCAAGGGCATTTATACCCCTGGGTCTTATCTTGCAAAGCAAATATTATCTGTTCTAATTTATATCTGAATCGTAATGGTTTAATAAACTCAAACCAAAAATCGTATCATTTGAACATATTCATCTTCTTGTAAGTAAACAAAGCCATTATTTCCATAAAAGCTGATAAGCTTTTCCCTATTAGCACATTCAATCAATATAATTCTCCCGCCTACGTATTTAACAGCCTGTATCACAAGGGGGAAAACATATTTCTCAAGTATTTCCTTACCTTCTATGTCTTTATGATAAAGCTCATTTTTGCCGAGCTGTCCAAGCAAATAGACTGAGGTATCCTCTATTTTGTTTGACAGCCCATCAATTTTCTTAATTCGAGTTTTAGAAAGTGAATTATCTAACTTAAGAGACTTTAGTGCCAAACTAAAATATGCCAATATTCTAAAATTTCCATCATCCAAGGAATCTTCATCAACTATTAAAAAAGTCCTGCTTTTTGAAATCTGTTCAAATAAAGTAGCTTTGGTGGCTAGAAAAGACTGCACATCTGGGTCTTTGGTGCATACAAAAGTGGATAAAATAGCGTGAGTCTCATCTACTCCTACTTCTGATAAGAGTTCTTCGAGCGAGATGAGAACCTTTTTAATGCGTTTTTACCTCTTTTAAATTCTTGTGAAATGTCAACAGTAGAATAAGAGCTAGCCATAACAGGAGACTCTAGCCCTTTTACGATAACATCCACAGCCGTTTTATCTTTTACTATTATTTTTCTATCGAAAGAAGCCGTAGCCATTTTCTTTCACCTCTTTTAGATAATACCCAGCTTGCATCTTCAGTATAGCATTTTAACTGATTTTATATCAATATATTTCTTGAAAGCGTTGACTCTTGCCTTCTGTAATATGTTTTTGGCACTTTCGAGTGAGTCAACGGATATTTAGTACCCAACAATTTATAAAGTTCCGCTCCAATTGTTTCCATATATTCACTCGCAAGCAACTTGACCACCTCCTTGCCCCCTTGAAATAATGAATTGGGAAAAAGGCTTTTCAGAAAGCGAAGACAGAGAATAAACCTGTTATCATTAATTTTCTTCTTGTTCTAAGTAACGTAAGACTTTACTTTCAATCGATTTTAATACATCGCGAGAGATGTTGAAGTGCGAACACAATTGTTCTAATGTCATAGGCACAGATTCTATACCATGCCTTGCCTTGAAAATAGTTCTTTCGCTGTTGTTTAGGCATTTTTCCATTGCATTAATAATTTTATTATTATCATACACCTAGCTACACCTCCTGTATCAGCTCTCTTTATTTCGGGTTATCCCAACGAGAGCCATCCGATTTGTACTAATGAGTTTAAGAATTAGCAAAGCATGTTCTATAAAAATACCCTCAAAATAAGAATATTTATTTCTTAAAAAGATAATGCAACATCATACTAGCGGTTGCTAACTTGTATTTCTTTTCAAAGTCAATCGAAGTAGTATCATTCATAAAGTCTTCAATATCCTGTTTTTCTAGTCCAGCATAAAGCGATATAGTTTCTAACTCAAGTCCGAAAATTTGTATAAGTAAATCAATGACACCCTTAATTCTCTCATCCTCGCTAATTGTTTGTATTCCCTCGGATAAGAAAGTAATTAAATTCAATAAAAGAAATTGCTTTTCACGCGGCAAATCGAGTAATTCTTTGTTTCCGTTTATATAATCTGAAAGCCAATTAATATCAATTTCAGTTACTTTATTTAAAGTGTTTAATGTAATTTTGTATTCTTTAATGGCTATTAATAACTTTTCCCTGAATATATCATCGTGTCCTAAAGCAATCCTTATTCTTTGCATTGTGGCTCTCCTTTTCTGTTCCCACCATACTCGTATAATTTGTGCATCTTTTATATTATAATGAATATTACACAAAATGTAATTATGCCCAATATCCACTAATGCGTTAGTTAAGTATTGTTTGGGTATATTAACTGCGGAAATAGCAAAAAAGGAGGTGTTGCCCATATGACTATTATGAATAAACCCAATAGACTATCCAAGGAAAAATCACCTTATTTACTTCAACATGCAAATAATCCTGTTGATTGGTTTCCTTGGGGAAAAGAAGCGTTTGATAAAGCCAAAGCTGAGAACAAACCGATTTTCCTTTCTATTGGGTATTCCTAATTGGTAATATTTTCCACTTGTCACTGGTGTCACGTTATGGAACGGGAATCCTTCGAGGACAACGAAATTGCCGCCTTACTCAATCGCTACTTTGTCTCCATCAAAGTGGATCGTGAAGAGCGCCCGGATGTTGATCATTTGTACATGGCCTTCTGTCAGGCTTTAACCGGTTCAGGGGGTTGGCCGCTTACGATTATGATGACACCCGAGAAAAAGCCGTTTTTTGCGGGTACATATTTCCCCAAAACAGAGCGCTACGGATATAAAGGTATGATGGAACTTTTAGAACAAGTAGGGACTCTCTGGGCAACGGACGAGGAGAAACTACGAAAATCAGCGGATCAAATTGTAGCTGCAGTCCATTCAGGGCGTTCACTGCCCGATAAAACCACCACCCCTATTTCAGACCTCAAGGACAGTTCAGAGTCTTTTAAATCGTGGGGAAATGAAGTAGTCTCTAAAGCATACTCCACCTTAGCCCAAAGCTTTGACTCACGTCACGGAGGATTTGGACAAGTTCCAAAATTCCCCACCCCCCATACCCTAACCTTCCTGCTTCGCTATGCAGAGGATCATCCTCAGGACAAAGCCCTGGAAATCGTCCGGAAAACTCTCGATGGAATGGCTCTTGGTGGAATATATGATCATGTCGGATTCGGATTTGCAAGATATAGTACGGATGATAAATGGTTAGTTCCTCATTTCGAGAAAATGCTCTACGATAATTCCTTACTGGCTTTAGCTTACTTAGAAAGTTATCAAGTTTCCCATTTTCCAAAAGATGCTCAGATTGCGCAGGAAATTTTCACTTATGTACTTCGAGACATGACCTCCCCTGAAGGCGGGTTCTATTCTGCGGAAGATGCTGACGCCGAGGGGGAAGAAGGAAAATTCCACGTCTGGACTCCCCAAGAGGTTGAAGCTGTTCTTGACAAGGAGACAGCCGCTAAATATTGTGCCGTTTTCGACATAACACCTAAAGGAAACTTTGAGGGGAAGAATATTCCCAACCTTTTATTAGGAAATATCAAGAAAGTGGCTCAGGATAACTCTTTATCAGAGGAAGAGGTTCTGCAGTCCCTAGAAAATCCACGCCAAGCTCTCTTTGCAGAACGGGAAAAACGAATCCATCCTCACAAGGATGATAAGATTTTAACTGCTTGGAACGGGTTAATGATTGCTGCCTTGGCAAAAGGGGCTCAAGTTCTTGGCAGTAATACTTATCTGGAAGCTGCTGAAAAAGCCACAACTTTCATCCTTACCCAGTTACGACGCAGGGATGGTCGTCTGATGGCACGCTACCGAGAGGGCGATACAGCCTACCTGGGTTACCTGGATGATTATGCGTTCTTGATTTGGGGCCTGCTGGAACTTTACTCGGCTAATGGTAAACCCCATATACTCCAAACCGCACTTCAACTTCAAGAGGAACAGGATCGTCTCTTTTTCGATGACGAAGGCGGCGGATATTATCTCACTGGTTCAGACGCTGAAGAACTCCTCTTCCGTCCAAAAGAAAGCTATGACGGAGCTCTGCCTTCCGGTAACTCGATAACCGCTCTCAACCTGCTTCGACTCGCTCGATTCACTGGCGATGAGCGCTGGGAACGAAAAGCGGAACAACAGCTTCTCGATTTTAGATCGGTTCTAGAGGAACACCCCTCAGGGTATACAGCTTTTTTGCAAGCTCTTCAATTTGCCCTTCACCCTTCTCAGGAATTAATTCTGGCGGGTTCTCTCAACTCAAAAGAACTCCCAGAAATGCGCCAGCTTTTCTTTTCTACATTTCGCCCCTTCGCTTCGGTTCTCTACCAAGAGGGAAGTCTCAGTGACACTGTACCCTGGATTAAGGATTACCCCCTGGATCCAAGTCAAGTAACAGCTTATTTATGTGAAAACTTCACATGTCAAACACCTGTTCATCAGGTCGAAGAATTCAGAACACTTTTGGAAAACTCCTAATATCTAAAAGGGATGGGGCCGTAACGAAACTTGAGATTTTTTCAAGCTGGTGGTGCCCTATCCCAAAATAGAGGACTGTACACCTTTTAAGGTGAACAGTCCTCTAATATATAAGGGGATTACAAATAAAGCAGGAATGTAATAAACTGAAAAACAAGTTTCGTTACATCCCCTTCCTCTTTTAAAAAGGAATACCAATATTTAGCGATTATCTACTGTAGTAATCATAAGAGAAGGATATTCTGCCAGATTATAATCAATCGGAGAGTCAAGCTCCTCTTCATTCTCGTAGAATACCCTGACAAAGGGGCGATTTGGGAAAGCGTGGTTCTGTTTTACAACGTTTCCTCTTTGTCCATTACTTAAGAGAACACCTGAACCGGAGGGATAAACCGCAATATGTTTCTTGAAAATTTCTAAGGTTTGTGGACAAAAGTGGGTATCTGATTGGGAAACTATATATTCATAGGCCGCATTCGGCTCCAGGGCCTTGCGATAAACCCGTTTACTGGTCAGAGCTTCATATACATCGGCAACCGCCGCCAGTCTGGCATATTCATGTATTTCGTATCCTTTAAGACCTCTCGGATAACCCGTGCCATCCCATTTTTCTTGATGTTGAAAGGCTACGTGTGCCGACAGCAAACCAAAATCATTGTTTTTACGCAAAATGTTAAACCCGTCTGTGGTGTGCCGTTTAATCTCCTCAAATTCTTCATCTGTCAGTGGGGTTTTCTTATTGAGAATATTCTCTGGAATTAAGATCTTACCGATATCATGCATGAGAATTCCCATGCCAAACTCAATCAATTTCTGTTCAGAATATCCTGATGCGATACCTAAGACAAGTCCAATTATCGTTGTATTAATCGAATGGTGAAAGGTATAATCATCATACCCTAGAATCTCTGTCAAATTTCCCAAGATGTCTGTACTAAACAATAGATCATTAATCATTTGCTGAACAGACGATCGCACATCAGCCACCACTAAGGTGCTTTCCTGACCACTTTCAATATATCTGCTGACATTTTTAATTGTTTTATAAGCAGCTTCACGAGTTTGCCCGGTAATTGACATATGAAATTCTACATCTTCTAATCGATCATCCTCAATAAAAAGGACATCATACCCCATAGCTATTAGTCGTTCAATATAGGAAGCCGTCACGCGAACCCCAACCTGTAATAGAATCCTACCTGAAGAGTTGATCACAGGACGTGCTAAGACTGATCCTTCCTTAACATAACGAGTATTTACCAAACGCATGAACTTTCACCCTATCCAAATTTGTGCCTTTCCGGTCCTAAAAGTTTACTTCGTCAAAAATTACTAAAAACCTTTTATAAATAGTGATATATCAATAATTTTTCCCTTTAGTCCCATGAGATTTCGATATCTCGACAATTAACTCTATTTTTACACAACAACCTTAGTTAATTGGAACTTTTCTACGTCAACCAAACCCAAATCCGTTAGCTTTAGTTCAGGAATCACCGGTAAGGAAAGAAAGGCTAGGGTCATAAAAGGATCTACCCTTTCACTAATCCCCAAACTAACCGCCTTCACATGCAACTGACTGAGGATTTGTGCAACCTCTTCGGCGCCCTGAGCTGTCATAAGCCCAGCTATCGGTAAAGGAAGCTTTCCTATCACCTGACTTCCATCTACAAGACAAAGCCCGCCCCCCATCTCAACACAGGTCATAATTGCCAGGTTCATCTCCTCATCGCTCATTCCCACGACAACTAGGTTATGTGAATCATGAGCAACGGTTGAAGCGATAGCCCCTTTTGTTAATCCCAGACCTTCGACAAATCCAACCCCAATATTTCCTGTTTTATGATGACGTTCAAGCACAGCAAGTTTAGCTATACCCTGGGCTGGGTCTGGATGAATAAGGCCATAACTAACTGGCAGTTCTCGAATTAAGGCAGATGTTACTAGAGAATGTTCTTGAACTCCGATAACTTTAACCCGAGCATTCGACGATCTTGATTCTTTGTCTGTATAAACTTTGAGCTTAGATGGGGACCAGTCCCCAATATGTATACTTTCAGTGAGTCCTGCAACACTCAAGGGTGGGAATTTAGGTCGCACTCCGTTTCCACTTTGTTTTATGCCGCGCCAATAGACTTCATTAATCTTAAACTCATTTAAATCATCCAGAATGACAAAATCCGCCTGATATCCAGGTGCTACGGCACCTAAATGAGAGAGTCCGATTGCACGAGCCGCATTGATCGTCGCCATTTGAATTACTTGGACAGGGTCCATTCCTGCCTTAATTGCCAGACGAACCAGATGATCGATGCTTCCTTCCTGGACAAGATCCCTCGGATGACGGTCATCTGTCACCAGAAGACATTGTCCTGCATTTTGGGAAGTCACTGCAGGCAAAAGATCCAAGAGGTTTTTTGCAGCACTTCCCTCACGAAGCATCACGTGGAAACCCCGCCGCAAACGCTCTCTAACCTCTTCAACTGTTGAGCATTCATGTTCTGTATGTATTCCCGCCAAATAATAGGCGTTCAAATCCTGAGGAGATATTCCTGGAGCATGCCCATCAAAAAAGGACACAGGAAGTTTCAGCTTCTCTACCATATCCGATTCGGCTTGGATCACTCCCAAATAATCCATAACCTCGCCTAAACCAATGACTTTAGGATGATCAACGAATTCTAATAAATCCTTTGCTCCGAGACGAGCCCCTGAAGTCTCCAAATCTGTTGCCGGAACACAAGAAGGAAGTGCGACAAAGGTGTTAAAAGGTAACCCTTCAACACTATCGAGGATATATTGGATTCCTTGCCCCCCTAAAACATTAGCAATTTCATGGGGGTCTACAACAGCAGTTGTTACTCCATGAGAAAGAAGAAGCGAACAAAACTCCTCCGGACAAAGATGGGAGCTTTCAATATGGACATGCCCGTCAATCAGTCCAGGGACAACATACTTACCGGATAAATCCAGTACCCTCTCTGCTTCCTCGAACCTTCCAATACCAACAAAGTTACCTTGATGAACCCCTATATCTGTTTCATGGATTTCTCCTGAGAAGACATTAACTAACTTAGCGCGTTTTAGAACCAAGTCAATCTTAACTAGCCCCCTGGCTTCATCCATTCTTTGCTTAAAGCTCAACATCTACTTCACACTCCATTCATACAGATACTGAGAAAAGCTTGGCTGACGCCAAGCCTTTCAGGGGCAAGGGGGACGGTTCGAGGGCTGTGTTAAACAAGTCCTACTCTTTGCATTACACGATTCAAACTCTTCGTAGAGCTAACCTTAAGCTTCGGCACATCAATCGTTAACAAGTGCCGATCTTTCATCACTATTTGCCCATCCACCATTGTGAGTCGCACGTCGGAGGAAACAGCCTGGTATACCAATTGTGAATAAACATCAACATGCTCAATCGGCCATGTGTGTAATCCTTGCAGGCTAACCACTGCTATATCCGCTTTTTTCCCAACTTCCAGACTTCCCAGATCATGTTCATGTCCGATGGCCCGAGCACCGCCAAGAGTGGCCAGTTCAAAGACCTCGCGCGCCGGCATGACCGTCGGTCCGTGTAAAGGTTTCTGAATCAGGGCAGCGTGACGCATTTCTCGGAATCCGTCTAAGTTATTGCCGCAGGGTGCCCCGTCTGCGCTTAGGGAAACCTCTGCACCGCGTTTCATAAGTTCTGGAATCGGAGCAATCCCCGAGGCCAGCTTCAAATTCGAAGAGGGGCAATGTGAAATCCTCGTCTTGGTCCGGACCAGAATTTCCTTTTCTGCCTCATCTAGCCAGATGCAATGAGCCAATATTAGTTTTGGCCCAGTTAGGCCCACTTTATCCAAATAAATGATATTGCGCATTCCTCGCGTACTCTCTACAAGTTGGATTTCCGAGCGATTTTCCGAAGCATGTGTATGCACAAAAGCATTTTTTTCACGGGCAATCTTAGAAACTTCTTTTAATAATGAATCGGTGCAGGAAATAACGAAGCGGGGCGTAAACGCAACTTCGAGTCGTCCATTTCCTTTACCGTGATATTTCTCAAGTAAATCGACACTTTCTTGCAAAGACTCTTCCGTCTTCTCTTGCAAGGAAGGTGGAATATCTCCATTGCAGTCATCCATCATAACCTTCCCGCTCAGGGCTCTTAAGCCACTGGCAAGGATAGCCTCAAAAGCATGTTCAGTATGATGCACAGTCTCCATGTCCACAATCGTCGTTGTACCACCAAGGAATAACTCGCCAATACCTAATAAAGCAGAATCATATAAGGATTCCGGATCATGTCCGCCTTCCAGCGGCCAAATTCTTAGCTTCAGCCAATCTAAAAGTTCTAAATCGTCAGCCTGACCTCGAAATAATGTCTGGCACAAATGGATGTGAGTCTGAATTAAGCCTGGAATTATTAAATCGCCATTAAGCTCAATTACTTGATCTGCAGGTTGTTCGATGACACCACCAACTGCTGCGATCTCAGACCCATCTACAAGCAGATCCCCCTGAATGATCTCACGCCCAGCATTCATTGTTACAATATTCCCATTTTTAAAGAGAATACGCATCCTATTCCCATCCTTTCCCTTCTTGCGAAGGCGCTCTTCGCCGACCGACGCCATGCATTAGGTTATCTAGGCAACTCTATTGTATGCGATATCTGAATTCTAGATTTAGAGATTCTTATTAAAATAACTAATCCCGACATATATCTGGCATACAAATTTAAATTTCGCTACAGCCCCAGATAAGATTAACTATACTTTATATATGGCATAAATTCCACCAGTGTTTCCCAATCATGGAGAGATGTGTTTCAGCCACATCTCTCCAAACCATACTGGGCAGATTAATGTCATCCGATAATAAAGTGAATGATAAAGAGAATTGTTAAGATATAAGTGACTGCGTTATTTTCACTGTGTCTTCCTGTAATCAGTTTAATAATCGTGTAGGACATAAATCCAAACGCAAGACCTTGAGCAATAGAGAAGGTTAGAGGCATCATAACAATTGTCATAAAGGCTGGTAATGCCTCTGTAAAGTCTTCGAAATTAATTTGTGTTACTTCGCTCATCATCAAGACACCCACGAGAATAAGGACAGGTGCTGTGGCTTGTCCCGGAATCAAACCGACAAGAGGAGCAAAAATCAGGGAGATGGCAAAAAGACCTGCGACAGTAACTGCTGTCAATCCACTTTTACCACCTTCTGCTACACCGGAAGCACTTTCAATATAGGAAGTTACTGTAGGCGTTCCCACGACCGCGCCGAACATAGTTCCCACTGAATCCGCCATTAAAGCTTTACCAGCACGGGGCAAGTTCCCGTTTTTATCTAAAAGGCCCGCTTTTCGAGATACTCCAAGCAGAGTACCGATATTGTCAAACAAGTCAACGAACGTAAAAGCAAAGAGAATCGAAATGAAACCATAACTTATTGCTCCCATAATATCAAGTTGGAAAGCGACCGGTGCAATTGCTGCCAAAGGATTGGAAGTTGAAATGAAACTGGATATTCCAGTTGGGAACGGAGAGACACCCATTATCATGCTAAATAAGGTCGTAACAGCGATCCCGATTAACAAACCACCTTTAATGTTCTTAGCCATCATCCAGCCCGTAACGATCAACCCGAATACGGTGACAAGGACACCAGATGACTTCATATCGCCCAAAGCGACAAACGTTGCTGGGTCAGCAACAATTAGACCACCGTTTTTAAGTCCAATAAAAGCAATAAATAAGCCTATCCCTACCCCAATAGAGAGTCGCAAGACCGGAGGTACACCCTCGATGATCCATTCCCGAACTTTTGTCACCGTCATAAGGAAAAAAACAAATCCTGAAATAAAGACTGCTCCGAGTGCAGTTTGCCAACTAAGTCCCATACCAAGTACAACAGCATACGTAAAGAATGCATTTAACCCCATTCCAGGTGCTAAGGCGATGGGGTAGTTAGCATACAAGCCCATAATTAGTGTGCCGACTGCAGCCGCAATAGCCGTAGCTGCAAATGTGGCAGCCACTGGCATGCCGGCATCTTTCAAAATATTAGGATTGACGAATAAAATATAGGCCATCGTAACAAACGTGGTTATTCCTGCTAATACTTCCGTTCGAACATTTGTCCCTAATTCGTTGAGATGAAAAAATTTTTCTAAAAAGCCTTCGGGTTGATCTGATGGATTCTTCTTATTTGTAACGGTTGACATGGACAGCCCTCCCATTAAAATAATTTCCTTATGCTATTTTCAGGTAGTTTAAGCTAAATTTACTAAATTTATTAAACTTTGTTGTAATGAAACATAACTCTCAACGGCTATCAATGCCTTGACTTTAAAACCGATTAGCTGTAACTCTAAACCTAGCTCTTATCCTTCTGCTTTACACCCTATATTCTTTAATTTACTTTTCCAAACCCTCCCTCTTCTCTGCTAACCCTTGCAGAATTTTTTCCGGTGTCGCTGGTAAAGACGTAATCCTTACTCCCACAGCATCATCAATAGCATTAATGATGGCCGCAACTGTTGGAAGCATTGCCGGTTCACCAAGTCCCTTAGCGCCAAAAGGACCTGTGCACTCTGCATCTTCCACGAATAAAGCTTCTATACTAGGCACATCTAAGGCCGTGGGAATCAAATAACTGGAAAGGGCCGGATTATTAATTTTACCCTCTTTTAATTCCAGTTCCTCAAGCAAAGCAAACCCTATTCCCTGGGTTACTCCTCCCGCAATTTGCCCTTCAACTTGAGTTGGATTCAGGGCTTTTCCTACGTCATGAACTGCAACCACTTTGAGAACACGGACCATACCAGTTTCAGTATTTACTTCTACCTCAGCCATCTGACATCCAAAGGCATATGGCCAGTAAGGAGCACCTTGTCCGGTTTCCGGATCGACAGGAGTCGAACGCGCCGTCGAACTTTCGGCACTTATAAACCGTTCACCCTTTAAACGGGCTTGAAAAACCATGTCAGCTAAGGGCATACGGCGTGAAGGGTCTCCTTTGACTCCTATAAAACCCTCTTTAAGCTCTATTCCTTCTGAAGTTGGGCAAGAGAACTCATGTGCAGCATAATCCAACAAAGAGGATTTTGCTTGGCGAACAGCTTTAAGAACAGCATTTCCAGTATTATAGGTTTGCCGAGTCGCTGCCGTCGTTCCTGAATCAGGGGTTGCATCCGTATCACCGGAATAGACACAGATATCTTGGGACTCTAGTCCAAGCTCTTCCGCTGCGATTTGGGCAAAAATTGAGTTGCTTCCTTGTCCGACGTCGACAGCTCCCGTCAACACCGTCGCTGACCCGTCATCATGAATTTCTACAAAGGCACTGGACACGTCCGGGAAACCGTTCCCATAACCCGTGCCATACCACGAACATCCTAACCCAATTCCCCTCTTTTTCATTGAGAGTCCCCCCCTCTTTGGAGATAAGGCGCGATTTTCGCCAAGCACTGATCAAGTGGGACACTTCCGGTCAATACTTGACCTGTAGCCGTCGTACTTCCAACCTTAAAAAGATTACGCAAGCGAATCTCTAATGGAGAAATTCCAATTTCCTTCGCGAGGAGATCCATTTGACTCTCATAGGCCAAGACTGTTTGGGCCGCACCAAAGCCACGCATGGCTCCAGAATAAGGATTGTTGGTAAAGACAGCATAACTATCAATTGAAACATTCGGGATGACATAGGGTCCACTGGCATGTACCGCAGACTTACGCAAAACGTTGATACTCCAGGAAGAGTAAGCACCTGCATCCCCAATAATTTTAGCTTCCAGGGCAACTAATTTCCCATCCTTCGTCGCTCCTGTTTTATAGTGCATCCGCATAGGGTGACGTTTGGAATGAGAATAAAAGGATTCTTCCCGGGTGTTTTCCATTTTTACAGGTCGGAGCGTATTCCAGGCCATTAAGGCCGCCATAATCTGAAGTGAAATATCTTCCCGTCCTCCGAAAGCTCCTCCCACCGCTAAGGTTTTGACTTGAACCTGGCTAAAACGAAGCCCTAACGCATGGGCAATCTCGCCTCGATCATAGTGAGCGTATTGGGTAGCTGTTTCCACCACCATGTGTCCGCGTTCATCCACATGAGCCAGCACTGCTTCGGGTTGCAAAAAGGCATGGTCCACATGTTGAGTACTGTACTCTTTTTCAATTACGACGTCTGCTTGAGCCCAGCCTTCTTGCAAATTGCCCCGACGAATTGGCATGTGGTATAAGACGTTTGTCGGCCGTAGGGTTGGATGAAGAGGGAGCGCATCAGGCCTCATAGCCTCTTCTGGGTCAAACACCGCCGGCAAAACCTGGTATTCTACTTCTACGAGCTTGGCAGCAGCTCGAGCAATTTCCTCTGTTTCCGCTCCGACAACCGCCACTGGGTCCCCAACCATTCGAATATACTCTGCCAGGACGGGCTGGTCGCGAAAGAGTACACCGTGGGAATTATTAGGAACATCCTTGGCCGTTAAGACAGCCACCACACCAGCTAAGCTCATTGCTTGTTCACTGTTAATCCCAAGAACTCTGGCATGAGGATGTGGACTGCGAATGACTACTGCGTAGATCTGCCCCTGCAAATTCACGTCTGCAGGGAATTTCGTTTGCCCGAAGACTTTCCCCCAGGCATCTTCTCTGACAACTCGGGAACCCACCACTGAAGTTTTCATTCTTTTCCCTCCTCAGCAGCGATTTTTACAGCCCGCAAAATTTTATCATACCCTGTACAGCGACAAAGATTCCCTGACATGGCAATTCCAATTTCTTCATTACTAGGCTTCGAGTTTTTATCCAGCAAATTCTTAGCTGATAAAACCATTCCAGGGGTACAAAAACCACATTGAACGGCTCCAACTTCGACAAAAGCCTTCTGTACACGATGAGGTGAGCGCCGATTTCCCACTCCCTCAATTGACGTAATAACACTTCCGTTAGCTTGAGCAGCCAGAACAAGACAGGAGTTCACTGTTTTACCGTCCATAATCACGGTGCAGGCCCCACATTCTCCTTCCCCACACCCTTCTTTCGTTCCAAGCAGTCCCAAACGGTTGCGTAAAGCATCAATGAGACGTTCACTTGGTTCAACTTCCAAAGTATAAGGCTTATCATTTACAACAAGTTTAATCTCTATCATGCCTGTGTCCCTCCCTCTGTGATGATCGACGCTAACGCCTCACGAAAGACTCCAGAAACCGCTGTCCGTTTATAGGGCGCAGATGCCCGCGCCCCCAAAGCTTCTCTGACTATCTGTTGGACTTCCAAAACCCCTTTTTCCAACCAAGCCCCATTTAATTCCAGACCGCTTAATTCCCGGCCAAGAGATTCACTTAAGAAAGCTCGTCTGCCCACAGCTCCTAAAGCTACGCGAACATTTTCCACTCGGGTTCCATTTATTTCTACAGCCACGGCGACACTTAAACGGGCAATGGCTAACGCTCTGCGTCTGCCTAATTTTGAAAAACCACTCTGCCAACCAGTGATAGGAATACGGAATCCACGAATGAGGGTGTTCTGCCCGAGGAGTGGTGTACGGCTTAAGAGAGTGGATAAAGGTACAAATTCCTCCCCCTCTTGCGAAATCAAATGGACCTCTGCCCCTAACGCCAATAGTGGTGGCAAGCCATCTGCAGCCGGTGAGCAGTTACCTAAATTTCCGCCCAAAGTCGCTTGATTACGAATTTGCGGAGAACCCATGGATTGACAGGCCTGCCATAGGGCATAGGCATTTTGGGCAACGAGTTCACTATTTCCTAATTCTGCAAAGGTGGCCATGCTCCCGATTTCGATAAACCCGTCAACTTCTTTGATCTCGCGAAGTACGGAGATTTTGCCCAGGTCTATGAGACCAGAGGGCTGAGCTTTGCCGGTACGCATATGAAGTACAAGGTCGGTTCCCCCAGCCAAGAAAGTAGACTCGGATGCATGGGCTATTTCTATAGCCTCTTCCACGCTGTACGGTTGAAAATACTTCATTTTTTTCACCTCATCTATAATTTGACAGCACAAAAAAACAACCTCTATTGCAAGACTCTATGGCCATCCCTGGCTCATAGAGAAGCAATTTCGGTTGCCTCGTAGAAACCCTCGAACCAATTATCGAGGTTATATGAGTAGAATTCAGTATTTAATTATTGAGCAATCAATTAATCTGATTCATTCTCTAAAACGGTTTTAAGACATAAGATCTAATACACATATTACAATATAAACATTCGATTTGTATATAGGTTATCCTGCTTAAATATAAAAAATTGTCTTACATTTTAGGTAAAATGATCCACAAAATGAATTAAACTTCATTCGCCAATAAGAATATACCTATTTTTTCAAACGAATGAAACAATTTCTAGCCTTTTAAACGCAGGGGACTAATGATACCGCATTCCAGGATGCTTAATAAAACTGCGGCCCCTATAGCACGTGCTTTCTCCGAAATCGTCCAACAGTATTCTTCGTTCCCACGAGGATCTATATCCCCAATTTTTACATTCTCAGAAATCCGGGTATTTGTTCTCAATAACCCTCTTAAAACCCCATTGATAAAGGACACTACTTTGGTATTCTCTATCCCGTCTTCAATTTCACCCAAGCAATCTCCCGCTAAAACCTGTTCTCCAATAGCCCGCTTAGCTTTAAAGACCCCTGTCTTGGCTGAATAGACAACACGTTCTTTAGAAATACCCTTAACTTCTCCCGGAATCCCGGTATTGGGCTGAGCTGGCCCAGAATAAATAATCCGGCCCAGATGATGCCCTCGGTTAGTTTCTATAACAATATCTACATCTTCTCCAGCAGTAAAACCAGGTCCCAAACCGATGGTTAACGGGGCCATGCTTTGCTTTGTCCCCATGTTTAGTTTGGCCATAATTGCATCAACCAGTATTGAAGGATTAAGCTCAGGTAATGTCTTCAAATCAGGATCAACAAGGACTGGGATTTCTCCCGCTTTCCAAGCAGTTTCACAATCTGAGGTCGGAGAAGCTATACGGCAAGCCATAATTTCTTCAACTTGCCAACGGCCCTCTTCAATAGCAGTACCAAAACATACCGGCCAGCGGACCATTAAAGGCTCAGCCACTTCCGTCATTACTACTCTAAATCCTGCTTTAGCCAAAGCCCAACCGACGCCGGAAGCTTGTTCCCCAGCCCCACGAATTAAAACCACCGGCCCATTCATAACCAGTTTATTGTTCATTCGCACATTTCTCCTATCTTTAGGGTTCAAATATTAACTGTTTAATAGCAGACATTAGAATTACATCTATTGAGAAGTTTAACTCTCTTAGCAAAACTATAGTTTGTTAAATAAAGCGTTATATTGTTCAGGTGTATCAACATCACAAAATAAATTTTCCTTAACAGAAAATTTCAGCCACCGATCCGGATATTTATTTAAAACAACTCTTCCGCCTTGCTCACCCCGGAGCGCCAATAGTTCCGGGAGGTATCGCTTATGAAAAAATACAGGGGAACCTGTTGTATCCCCGGCAATGGGCACAAGGAAATCCGGACATAACCTAAGCACCTCTCCCAGGCAGGCTGAGAGCTCTTGAACATTAATTCCTACCTGATCCCCGGGTAAAAAAGCGTAACTATGTACTTGATTATTTATAGTTTGTAATCCTATGTTAATCGTCTGCGCAAGAGGTTGAGGGCTTGGAACATAATGCCAAATCCCGCCATGCTCTCTAAACTCTCTAATACCCTCTTCTGAAACATAGGTATCAATGGTTTGTCGTGAGACAACGTGAATCTCAATCTTTGCTAACATTGATTCACTTTTATGTAGTTTGATCGTTTCAAGAATCGTTTCAATAACATGCCCTAGGACAGTGGTCTTCTTCCAAGGCAGAGCAAGTTTATCTCGCCCCATTCGAGTAGCCAAACCTGCGGCCATTACCACAAATCGAACCAACGCAAGTCCCCCTCTTTGGCATCCCCCACGGCCAGGCGTAAATGACTTGGTCTCCCTTCGAAGGGTACCTCATTCTGTTGGGTTTCTAACCATTTATGCTTAAGATCGTGTAATAGATCCAATGAATCCATTGGATCTATTATCTTTTTGTTCTCAATAGTTTTTCCCGGACCATTCAAGAGAATAACCCAAGACATCTGCTCATATTGAGGAGCAAAGACAGGAGACCTTAAAAAATATCTCCAAGCACTCTCTGCTTTCCAAACCTGACCGAGAAGATCCTTACACCTATGAGATCTATGAACGTGATCCTCTTGCAGAACATCTCCCCATAACCCCCGGTCCAGCACTAACACAGCACAATCCGTATACTTAGGAATTTGCGGTTCATAGGACTCCCAGCACTTTAACTTGCGCTCTCGTGCACCATCTCCTTCAATCACCCAAAAACGCCGACCCTTCAAGTTGTGCAAGTCAAATGAGTGAATATCCTTTGCGATAGCATTGTCAACCGCAGTAACTGATGGGCCAAGCCATTTTCCACTTACATCCTCTAGTTTATCATACCAGAACCAAGCACCCTTTTCTTTGGGGGGAGGATTGAGATTCCTCCAAGGGTTCATGTGTTCCTCAGGATAGACTTTTGTCGTAGTAGTTGCCACTACTTGCAAACCAGCGGATGCTATTTCATGAGACAGTGATCGAAGACACGTCGTCTTCCCTCCAGCCCCGATGAATGTGGTAACAGGTAAATGCTGAGTCATATTCCAAAGACTGCCGCTTCCGATTGTCGAACTAAACGTTGATCTTGTTGCCGAACTAGTCATGTTTAACTCCTAAAGACTGTTTAGGGATAGTTTACGTGAGTTTGAGACATTGTTCAAGCGCTAAAAATAAGAAAATTCAAAATTATTTTTTATTATAAGGAGTTTCTTTCAGTGGCAAGGAACAACGCAGTTTGCCATCAAACTTATAATATGCGGATGCAACTGCCGGAGCCGTCGGAATCGAGGCGATCTCCCCTACTCCTTTGGCACCGTAAGCTAATGGAGAGGAATTCTTTTCAATAATCACAGATTCAACCTCAGGCATTTCTGTCGACCGCAAAAGTCCTAACTTGGCGTACTTAGCTGTTGGAACACCATTAAGAAGAGGAAAATCCTCTCGCAAAGCATAGCCTAATCCCATGCAAACTCCGCCTTCAATCTGCCCTTCGATGGCTTTCGGATTGATGGCCCTTCCCACATCATGGGCAGCGACCACTTTTTCCACCATTCCCTGTTCATTTAGCAGAACAACATGAGTTGCATAACTATAGGCAACGTGGCTAATTGGGTTTGGCTTATCTGAATTCATGGGGTCGGTTTCCCCAAAGTATTCCCCGTAAAATTCTTGCCCGTCTAAGTCCTCAAAAGTAGCATTATGCATCGCTTGTTGCAGTTTCAGAGAAGCTTGACGCACGGCCTCACCACTAAACATAGTCTGACGCGAAGCAGTTGTTGTACCGGAATTAGGCGTCAAACAGGTATCTGGAGCACCAACTTCAATCTGTTCCAGGGGCAAACCCGTTGCTTCATGAACGATCTGTGTTGCAATAGTGGCAAAACCTTGTCCAATGCAGGCAGCACTGGTCAGGACTACCGCTTTCCCATTAAGAATTTTAATTTTTACCCGCCCGGTATCCGGAAGACCCACTCCAATGCCGGTATTTTTCATAGCACAGGCAATTCCCGCAGCATGTGGATGAGACTCATACACTTCCCGAACCGCACGAAGTGTCTCCTTGATGGCAGTTCCCTCATCTGTAATCTGACCGGTGGAATTAACCATCCCCGGTTCGAGAGCGTTGAGGTACCGAATTTCCCAAGGAGAAATCCCCACTTTTTCTGCTAAGAGATCCATATTTGTCTCCGCCGCAAAAGAGGACTGGGGGACACCAAAGCCTCTAAATGCTCCAGCCGGAGGATTATTCGTATAAACGCAGAGCCCGGTAATATCTACATTAGCTATTTGATAAGGACCACTGGCATGGGTACACGCCCGTTGCAGAACAGCAGTGCCTAAAGAGGCATAAGCCCCCGTATCAGCAACAATCTTAGCGGACATAACCGTCAGCTTCCCCTTCTCGTCACATCCAGTGGTAACTTCCAATTCCATAGCATGGCGCTTGGGGTGCACTAAGATGCTTTCCTGGCGAGTAAAGGTTAGTTTGACAGGTTTCTGGGTTTTTATAGCTAGCAAAGCGGCATGATGTTGGACGCTTAAATCTTCTTTACCGCCAAATCCGCCACCGACCAATTTGCTGATTACACGCACCTTTTCTGCGGGCAAGCCAAGCATCGCCATTATCCCATGTTGATCATCATAAACACTTTGATCTCCAACGTAAATTGTGACCCCTCCGTCTTCCTGAGGGATGGCTAAAGCACTTTCCGGTTCCATAAAGGCATGTTCAGTAGGCGGGGTTGTATAACGATTCGTAACCACATGTGCGGAATTAGCAAGCGCTTCCTCAGGATTTCCTCGTTTAATCTTGGTTGTGCTTAACAGATTCCCTTTTTCGTGAATGCGAGGAGCTCCTTCAGCAAGGGCTTCTGTCGGACTCAGGATCGGTTTGAGCTCTTCATACTCCACTTTAATCAAATTTAAGGCTTCTCGAGCTTGCTTTTTCGTCTGAGCGGCAACTATGGCAATTGCATCCCCGATATACCTTGTTTCTTGTCCGATGGAAACCATGGTCGGCCAATCAGGAAAAATATGACCGTGATTGCGATCTGCCGGAATGTCCTCTGCTGTTAATGCCGCTTCTACACCCGGATAAGAACGCGCTTCAGATACATCGATGGCCTTGACAATGGCTCTAGGGTACTTAGTCCTTAAAACCGCTGCATAAAGCATATTATCTACCTGCATATCATCCACGTATTGTCCCGTTCCCATTGCCTTTTCACGAGCGTCCACACGTTGTACACTTGTTCCGATTCTGGCCCCGGGCTGTAAAGACTTAGGGGTTATTTCCCCGCGTAATACCTGAGCTGCCAAGAAAATGCCTTGTTCAATTTTTATATATCCTGTGCAACGACAGATATTTCCGCGAATACTCTGCTTTATTTCTTGAGAAGTGGGGTTGGCATTCTTGTCAATCAAGGCTTTTGCACTGATAATCATACCCGGTATACAAAAGCCGCACTGAACCGCACCTGCTTCGGCAAACGCCCAAGTATAAGCTTCCTTTTCTCCCTCGGATAGCCCTTCAACGGTCTGAAGTTTCTTTCCGGATGCCTTAGCGACGGTCAATATACAAGCCCGCATAGCCTTACCATCCACTAAAAGCATGCACGCACCACAAGCTCCTTCTCCACATCCGTTTTTAAGTGAAGTTACCTGTGCCTCATCTCGCAAGAAATCAAGCAGATTCTTATCCTCCTGCACGCTATGAATTGTGCCATTAATATCAATAGTATACATTATTACCCAACCTTTCTCTTAAGGAATGGCTTACGGGATAAGTATATCCCCGTGGGTTTATCCACCTTTAGCTGTCCATCCCGGACAACCTGTTTTCCACGTAAGAATACATGAATCGCTTGACCGGTCTGTTTAAAACCTTCGTAAGGGGTGTAATCGACCTGCTGATGCAAATCCGCAGCCCTTATAACCGATGATATACGGGGATCCCAAACGACAAGGTCTGCATCACTCCCAGGAGCTATGGTTCCTTTTTGTGGGAACAATCCAAAGAGTTTTGCTGCATTCGTTGACGTTAGAGCTACAAAATCGTTTAAGGTTAACTTCCCAGTCAAAACCCCATAGGTATACAACAATCCCATGCGGGTTTCAACTCCTGCCGCTCCATTGGGGATTTTGCTGAAATCATTGAGGCCCTTATCTTTTTGTCCTTGATAATTTAGTGCGCAATGATCCGTGGCGACCACATCTAAGACCCTATTTTTCAAGCCTGCCCATAAAACTTCCTGATTATGAACCGGACGCAAAGGCGGTGAAATCACATATTTAGCACCGTTAAAACCTTCGGCACTGTAATAGCTGTCATCTAATAAGAGATATTGAGGGCAGGTTTCAGCGTAAACCTCTTGCCCTTTTAACTTCGCATCATTCACTGCCTTAAGTGCCCCGCTACAAGTCAGGTGGACAATATAGAGGGGAGCATCAGCCAACTGAGCAAGGGTAATAACTCGTGAGGTTGCTTCCTCTTCTACTACCGGCGGCCGAGACAGTGGATGATATTTTGGAGCAGTTTTACCCTGGGTTATATGTTCATGTACCAAATCATAGACGATATCACCATTCTCACAATGCACACAAACCAGAGCCCCATATTCTCCGGCTTGGCGCAGAGCTTGTAACAAAGCCCCGTCGTCAACTTGCAAGACATTCTTATAAGCCATATAAAGCTTAAATGACGGCACCCCTTCTTCTCGTATCAACTCCGGCATTTCTTGGGCTATGGAGTCATTCCAATCTGTGATTGCCATATGAAAACCGTAGTCGACATAACACTTGTCCTTAGCCTTTGTATGCCAATTCATCAAGCCCTCTTTTAAAGTTTCCCCTTTAAACTGAGTGGCAAAATCAAGGATAGTTGTTGTCCCGCCTAATACAGCTGCTTTTGTACCCGATGAAAAATCATCTGATGTCGAAAAATCCCCCATGGGGAGATCGAAGTGAGTATGTGGGTCAATTCCTCCCGGAAACAAAAAGCAGCCATCCACATCTATTGCCTGGTCACCAGGTTGCTTGATATCGCAGCCAATGGCCACAATTCTCTCGCCTTCAATGCGGAGGTCTGCTTGATATAGATCTGCAGCCGTAACAATAGTTCCACCATTTAATACTATACCCATGTCCATTTCTCCTTAAGGGAAATCTCCTCATCTTGGGTCACAAACATTATGGAAACTTCCTCAGTGTTTAATCTGAAGAATCTATCTATCTTATCAAGGGCGATTCAGATTCTTTAAATATTCATCTGGCCTTCGGCCTCTGATTACTGATCTCTGTAATAGTGGCATACTCAAAATTCTTGACTCATGGGCTATTAATCGAGATTAAACCTATGACATGCTATCTAGGAGCTTAGTGCCACTTTTCCCACGGGCATGGGCGATCTAGTTGTCGCTGTAGCCACGTCGATGACGAGAAGCTACTCTCCTAAAAGAAAAGCCGGTATTAGTGAGACGGTTAGTTATTGGATAAAGAATTGACGCAGATCGTTTCCCAAGAGGAATCGTTTCTGCGCATATTTTGAATTCAGAAAGCAACTTAAAAAGATTTGCCCTTCTCATTCCAATAAATAGAATAAATATATTCTTTTTACTATTGTCTGTGAGACTTGAGATGAAGAATTTAAACTTCTTCATCTCAAGTTTTCTATTTATTTAAATCCAGTTTAGGAACTAATGGGATCAAGGATATATATGGGTCCCAGTCTTCCCTGCGACAGCTTCTTCCAGCGATTCAGGATTGGTAATGATCGCTTCTTTTCCGCCATTTTCCAGGAAGCTGATAACAGCTTGGATTTTAGGCAACATGCTGCCAGGAGCAAAATGGTTTTCAGTTACATATTGCTTCAGTTCAGCCAGCGTCACCTTATCTAAGGCTTTTTCATTAGGCTTGCCGTAATTCAAATAAACCGTAGGCACTCCCGTTGAAATAATTAAGACGTCTGCCTTAATATCTGCGGCCAAAAGACTAGTCGCAAAATCCTTATCGATGACCGCGTCAACACCGCGCAGTGACCCGTCCTCACTCTTGACTACAGGGATTCCGCCGCCACCAACACTAATAACACAATAGCCATCGCGTACTAGCTTATTGATAACATTTTTTTCGACAATTTCTTGAGGCTGAGGAGAGGCAACCATCCGGCGATACCCTCTGCCTGCATCTTCAATCATAACCCAGGTTGGGTTAGCCTTTTGAATTTCTGCAGTCTGTTCTTTGGTGTAAAATGAACCAATGGGTTTAGTAGGTTTCTGAAAAGCCGGGTCATTTTCAGAAACCACGACTTGAGTCACAACAGTGACAGCCGTTTTATCCATACCCCTTTTCTTGAATTCATTATCCAGTGCTTGTTGAATTTGGTAACCAATGGCCCCCTGGGTGTCTGCCCCACAGCTGACCAAAGGAACCTGATGCATTGCTGCAACATCCTTAGCAATTTCCGACCTTCTTAAGATAAACCCTACTTGTGGACCGTTGCCATGAGTAACAATCACTTCATAGCCCTGCTCGATCATCCCGACAATATGCTTGGCTGTTTCTACAACAGCCTGATATTGATCCTCAACGGACTCATGCGCGTTATCACGAATCAGAGAATTCCCACCAATTGCTACAACAGCTAGTGTACTCACAATTATTTTCCACCTACCAACAATGTCATAACAGCTTTAGCTGTATGCAAACGGTTTTCTGCAGCATCATAAGCGATAGAATGTGGTCCATCAATAACAGAGTCTTCAACTTCATTGTTGCGGTCAGCAGGTAAAGCATGCATATACATAACATCTTTGCTGGCAGTAGCCATTTTGGCTTCAGTGCACTTCCAGCTCTTATTGGAAACGAGGGCATCATCAATAACTGCAGTTGCACCGGAAACTGAAGCACCGGTTTGGTCTGTAACCCAGTTACCCCAGCTCTTAGGAATAACGATATCCGCATCTTTATAAGCTTCAGCCTCATCATGAGTAATTGTCAAAGTACCGCCATGCTTCTCAGCATTTTCTCTGGCTTGGGTGATAACCCACTCAGGAAGCTCCCAACCCTTTGGATAAGCCAGCCAAACATCCATACCATAACGAGGGAAGAGAAGAACTTGGGTTACAGGCACAGAGATTGGTTTCTTATGGCTTTCAGCATAAGCCCAAATGATCGAAATCTTTTTGCGTCTCAAGTCTTGGTGCTTCTCTTTAATCGTCAGCAAATCTGCCAACCCTTGGAATGGGTGATAAAGGTCATCTTGCAAGTTCATAACCGGAACTGACGACCATTTTGCCATCTCGGTCAAGTATTGGTTACCGCGACCCCAGTTGCAATAACGGCAAGCAATCATATGTCCAAAACGAGAAAGAATAATAGCGGTATCTTTCGCAGTCTCACCATGAGCAATTTGCATGCTGCTGGAATCCAAGAATCCAGCATGACCGCCCAATTGAGCCATACCAGCTTCCATTGAATTTCTGGTTCGAGTGGATTGCTCGAAGAACATTAAGAAACCGGTTTTATTATGAAGATAATCAGTATCTTCGCCCATAGCAAATTTTCTCTTAAGATCCAACGAAACATCAAGCATTGTGTCTATTTCTTCTTTAGTAAAATCCTCTAAGTTGATAAAATGTCGTCCTCTGAATACTGTATTCATTTATTAATTCCTCCTAATAATTATGTTTATTGCAGAGTAGCCACTTAAGACTACAAAATATGTGATACTTCAAAATCAATAGTATAGGCTTACTTCTTAATCTCTACTAAATTCTCAGTATCCTTAGGCATCTTATCAGCATACTCCTTGACATAAATGCTAGGAATCGCTGCATACATAGCCGCACAATCCACAAGTTCCTTTTTCCAGGTCCGCTCATTTGGAGCATGTGCTTGGTCTTCATGTCCCGGTCCAAAACCGATGCAAGGAATTCCATAGCGTCCCATGATGGAAACACCATTTGTGGAGAAAGTCCACTTGTCTACCACCGGATCTTTACCGAATAAGCCTTTGTAAGCATCTTCAAGAGTACTGGTTACAGGATGTCCCTCTTCGATTAGCCAGGTTGGGAAATAGCATTCAGTTGGATAAACCAAGTTAGTATAGGACGGTCTATCATACATATACATCGAAACTTCTGCATTAGCAGCTTTTACTGAAGGAAGGTTTTTAATTTGTTGAACTGCGTATTCCCATGATTCGCCTGCAGTTAAGCGACGATCGACGGAAATCCAGCAACTGTCTGCAACTGCACAACGTGAAGGGGAAGTGTGGAAGATTTCCGAAACTGTCAAGCTGCCTTTTCCGAGGAATGGGTGGTCCATGAGGTTTTCATGCAAGCTGCGCAGCTCTTGCAGAATTGGGGCCATCTTATAAATGGCATTGTCCCCGCGTTCTGGAGCAGAACCATGACAACTAACACCTTTTGTCAATACCTTGATTTCCATCCGACCACGATGTCCGCGATAAATCTTTCCATCGGTTGGTTCGGTAATTACAACAAATTCAGGCACAACCTTGTCTTCTTTGATAATGTACTGCCAGCATAATCCATCACAATCTTCTTCCTGGACGGAACCGACAACAACCATGGTATAATCATCTTCTAAGCCAAGATCCTTAATGATCTTACCAGCATAAACCATCGATGCCATTCCACCGATTTGGTCAGAGGCACCACGGCCGATAATGATTTCATCATCTTCAAACCCTTTATAAGGGTCATACTGCCAATTCTCCAAGCTGCCAACGCCTACTGTGTCAATATGTGCATCCATGGCAATTAAGTGTTTACCATGGCCAATATAACCAAGAACGTTACCTTGAGGATCAATCTCAACTTTGTCAAAGCCGACTTTTTCCATCTCTTCTTTGATGCGAAGAACTGTCCCTTTTTCATCGCAACTTTCACCTGGTATTGCGATTAGGTCCCGTAAAAACCGACTCATTTCCGGCTCATATTTTTTAGCCAGTTCGAGAACTTTCGTGAATTCCATTTTCAAAATATTATCCCCTTTCAATTATGCTTTAAATTTAATGTGAATTGTTGGATCCCCTTACTTCAAAAACGACCTTTCCTTTTACATGGTTTAATAAATGCAAGAACCATGCCAAGTAGTTTTAAATAAAAAAAACATTTATATCTTAGGTCAGGTGTATCTTTCCCCAGAAATCTTTGTATTATCACTTTGTTACAATCTCATTCTGAGACACTTTAATATCCGCCTGAAATAAAAATAATCTCTGAAAGACTGTTAATTCGACATTCTTCCTTATCAGTCTCATTGTGAGACAAAAGTCTACCTTTGAAACATATTTTAGCTGCGAAAATAGCAACCCGCTTTAATTGACTAGGAAAAAGTTCTATTCTCACCGATTTCGTATTCCTTAATCTTGCGATAGAGAGACGCTCTGCTAATTCCTAATAATTTTGCTGCATCTTCCTTATGCCCATTCACATCAACAAGGGTTAAGGCTTTCATAATTGTTTCCCGTTCTAAGACTTTGAGGTTTAACGAGGAATCTATCATTTCCGGTTTATGTTCCGTCTTGATTCTTTTCGGCAAGGTATCAGAGGTAATCATTCCCCCAGCCACCATGGTTACGCAGTATTCAATCACATTCCCCAATTCTCGGACATTCCCCGGCCAAGTATAGCGGGACAAGATTTCTATAGTTTCCGAGGTGATTCCACTAACCGACCTATCAGTTACTACAGAATAATAATCTAAATAGAATTGGGTCAATATAGGGACATCTTCTAAACGTTCTCGCAAGGGTGGAATCGTCAGTGGAATAACATTTAAACGATAATAAAGGTCTTCTCTAAATTCCCCCGTTATTACCATGTTATCCAAATCTCTGTGAGTGGCAGCAATGACACGTACATCCACCGGAATTGAGCGAGTACTGCCTATTCGCTCAACCCTTCTTTCTTGCAACACTCTCAATATCTTAACCTGTAAGTGAAGGGGCATGTCCCCAATCTCGTCTAAAAAAAGAGTACCATTATGAGCAAGCTCAAACTTTCCTAGTTTCCCACCTCGCTTAGCCCCCGTAAAGGATCCTTCTTCATATCCGAACAATTCGCTTTCCAGTAGATTTTCAGGAATGGCACCACAATTTATGGCGATGAAGGCATGCCCTTTTCGTTTACTGCTCTGGTGGATCGCTCGAGCTAACAGTTCTTTTCCTGTTCCGCTTTCTCCTTGAATCAAGAGGGTTGCCTTACTGGGAGCAACATGTAAAGCCATGGCTTTTAAGTCTTTCATCTTCTTAGAATTTCCGACAATCTGTGAAAAATGAGTTTCAATATCGTTCACAGTCGCCGCTTTGACCAATTTCTTGATTTGCTGAAGATCCCTCAGAGTAATTACCGCGCCTTCAATAATTCCGTCTTTCTTTATTGGCACTACGTCACAATATAGTTGTGTAGCCACCCTTTTCCCCTGAATGTTACCAGAAAACGTTTCTCCCCGTTCAACGGCAAGCCAAAGATTTTTGTTATCCAACAAGTGATATAAAGCCTGTTCTTCTTGCGCATCAATGTCCAATAATTTAGCCGCCAGGGTATTATAATGCGTCACTTTTTGCTGATCGTTAACTAACAAAATGCCGTCATGCAATAGATTCAGTACTGTGACTAACTGGCTTGTTAAAATGTCGCGATCATGATTTTGTTGGATTTCAGTTGCCTTCCCAACAAGAAGTTCAGCCATCTTTTCCAAAAAAAGCAACAGGGATTGTTTATTGTCCATTAGCCGCTGAGTTTGCTCCTCATCAAAGCTCACTAATCCAATAACCCCTATGATCTGATCCTCAATCCGTATGGGTATGGCAACCTCAGCATACTCCATACAGTTCCCTCTGCAGGGACAAGGCTGACAGAGTTCGTTGAAGCCAGGGTTGTCAATAATGACGGGAACTCCTGTTTTCATTACATGCCGATAGACAAAGCCATCATCCATTGGGCAACCGCATTGGCTTTTATATTTCCCCGTACCGGCAATCCGAATTAAGTCGGCATCCGCAATTTCAACTTCAATTTTAAGCGCTGCAGCAATCGCGTCTGCAGTTTGTTGGACTGTGCTCTTAATATTACGCAGGTAATACAACATGCTTTACACCTCATATTATTCGCTTTAACCTACATTATATACAACTATTCGCCTTATATCGCCTACTTCCTACTTAACAAAGGATGTAATAGTAAAAGAATTGAAAAGCCGAAAGGAAGCACCTTATCTTTAACGATTGTGTGCTTCCTTTCGATCTAGTTCCAGAACTAATTATTAACGTCCTGCAGACGGTAATTCTCCATCCCAAACAATACTGCGATATTTAAAGGGGTCAGTATTTCCTTCTGTATTAAAGAGTAGTATTTGGGATTTTTCGTCCAGATGAAGAGCTTCACGGGCCTCTTTTAAGCCCTCATCTATCATAAGCGTGCTAAGCAAACCGGCGGTTACCGCACCAGATTCACCTGAGATCACTTTCGGATCCCCCAGCAATGGATTTGCCAACACACGCATTCCTTTCGCTGCTACCCAGTCAGGGCATGAAACGAACACATCACTGTAATCGCGCAAGATATTCCACCCTATCAAGTTAGGTTCTCCACAGGCAAGTCCTGCCATAACAGTAGCCATGTCACCGCCAACTACCCGGGGTCTGCCATCCGCTGCAAGAGCAGATTTATATAAGCAATCCGCTTGATCCGCCTCTACAATCACGGTTTCTGGGCGACCCTCTTTAAATAAGGAAGCAAAATATCCTTGTACAGACCCTGCCAGAGCTCCAACTCCTGCCTGAACAAAAATATGAGTCGGCTTCTCAATACCCAGATTGTTAAGCTGTTCTATGGACTCTGCCGCCATTGTCCCGTAGCCCTGCATAATCCAACTTGGAATCTCCTCGTAACCTTCCCATGATGTATCCTGAACAACTACCCATCCGTGCTTTTCTGCTTCTACAGCAGTCATTCGTACGGCATCATCGTAATTCATATCAGTAATCTCAGCTGTAGCACCTTCAGACCTGATCCTTTCCAGACGATATTGTGAAGAGCCTTTGGGCATATAGACTACAGACTTTTGACGTAATTGGCGAGCAGTCCAAGCAATTCCACGACCATGGTTTCCGTCTGTAGTGGTAGCAAAGGTTATATCGCCCAATTGCTCTTTAACCTCCGGGGAAGTAAGAACTTCGAAAGGCAGTTCACTAATATCCTTGTTCAGTCGTTTCGCTAGGTATCTGCCGATTGCATAGGAACCGCCCAAGGCTTTAAAGGCATTTAGGCCAAACCGATATGACTCATCTTTTACAAAGATTCCACCAACCCCTAAATTGTTAGCAAGCTTGCTAAGTTCACGAAGGGGGGTAGGTTGATAATCCGGGAATGTCCTGTGGAAATTTATTGCCTTTTCTATAGCCTGTTTATTAAAAAGTTCTGTTGAAGCACCCGTTCCGTTTTGTTTAACCATACTATTTTCTATCCATTTAATTTTTTCAGACATTTAAAGTACCTCTCCTCTTTTTTTAAATATTGTGCAATAAAACGACTCATTTAATACGGTATCAAAAAAACAATTTCTTGTTTTATCTATAAACCTTCTATCTCCCCCTAAAACGAATTCATTGACTAGGCTTTCCGCTAAGATATTTAATGCAATTATCATGCCAACGTCGAATACAAAACCCCAAAAAAGATACCTGCTAGATAATTTTTTGATCTAGCAGGTATCTTTTTTGGGGTTTTGAGATTCTGGCAATCTCTATAATTTAATGGTTATCATAAAAAGAGAAGTGTTCATTAACCGGATAGGATTAAATGCGAATCATTCAGGCGAAAACTGATGCCTTTGATGTCTGCGCACTTCTCTATAGCAGTATCTCCTTATCCTTCGTAAATACTAAACCCAAATCAATCTCCAAGTCTTCAAATATTTCAACCTTGATTTTATCATGGTATTGATACAGCCCGCTTCGTTGATACTTGTTATCCTTATTAAGAACATATACATCCGCAACCTTATCTAAGGGAAATGCCAACCAGTATTCACTTACTCCGTTCTGCTCGTACAAGAGGAATTTTTCCTGCATATCCTTTTTGACATGTGAGTGATATAATTCCAATTATAAAATCAATGGGACCCTTACACCTCTTTTTGTCCCCTTTAAAAAGATGCGACATGTTTCTATTGCGATTATTCTTCCAATCTATGATTAAGTGGTTATCATTGATTACGAAGTGTTAATTAAGGAAGTGATTATAAGATGGATTTAACTGAATGGGTAAAAATACAGACTCTCTATGACTCTGAAAAGCAAGCCTCGAGAATTGCAACTATTGTAGCCACAACCGAAGCAAGATTAGCCAATCAACAGCAAGGACCCCAGTATGAGGTGGAAACACGTGTGGAGCAAGTTGAACATAAATGGCAAGTGTTTTGGCGTAAACTATTTATTGGGAATAAAACTGGCTGTGGCGGAGGCTGCGAGTCATGTAACACCCCCACCGCACCCAGGAAAAACAAAGCGAAGGTGATACCTTTTAGGAGACCTTCCGTATAATCAAACCAGAACCCACTGAATGCTTCTTTAGCATCCAGTGGGTTTTAGTTTGCCTACACAGCCTGACTAAGCGGACAAGTTGTTTGCCTATTGCCTATATCTTATATTTTTTACACATTTCGACCAATTTGCTTGAGCTAGCCTTTACATCCTGTGTCTGTACAACGACATCATGGGACTTTCCGGAAATAATCGCGACCTTTTCTGCAATACTGCTTGTGCCTAAGGCAGACTCATTGCTTGCATGAGCTATCCCGGTAATGGACGATACCATAGTCTGCACTGATGCCATTATTTCTTCTGACGCGGCACTAAAGTCCGCGGTCATATTAGTAACCATGATAGCATCATCGTTATACTGCTCTCCGGTTACAACAAGCATTTCGTAATCTTTAATCACCTGATTACTAATGAACCCCAACATTTCTTCTGATGAAGTAACCAAATTCCGAACCGCATCCAGAACAACACTCGTTACATTCTGTATTTCCGATACATCATTCTTCGAATTCTCCGCCAGTTTCCGTATTTCTTCCGCTACCACAGCAAATCCCCTTCCTGCTTCGCCCGCCCTGGCTGCTTCTATGGCTGCATTCAAAGCCAGGAGATTCGTTTGTGATGTAATCTGCAAAATAGATTCTGATAGTACACCAATCTTCTCCACTTCTTTAGATCTTTCTATTGCATCAAAAAGTTTTTTCTGAGTTGTTTCATAAATATTGTTTGCCGTTTCTTTCGAAAAAACAGCTTTAGTTCTAAGCTCATTTGCTCTATCGCTAATCAACAAGGCTCTTTCTGCACCATCTTGAGCCTTTGTTGAAATTGATTCAATGGCTGATTCAATTTCTATTGCAGAGGCACTCATCTCTTCCGCGGAAGCAGCGGATTCCTCCATTCCTGCCGATATTTCTTCTGTTGTAGCAGATACTTCCACAATTAAGTTTGAAAGATGATTAATCGTTTCATTTGTATTAAAAACCTTATCTCCCATATGCACTGACTCATTAGTAATAACCCTAATCATTTCTCTAAATGAATCTTGCATCAAATTAAAGTTCTCTGCTAACTTTCCAACTTCATCCTGACTAAGTACATTAATATGTTTAGTTAAGTCACCTTCACTATTCGCCATTTCTTTCAGCTTACTTAATACCACAAGAATTGGATTGACGACACTCTTATTAATGTAGAACCATGATAAAATCGTGATAACAATTGCCAGAAATATTGAAACTATCACCAGAATTATAGTATTTTGAATGGATTGCTCAATCTTAGTTATTGAGTATTGGATATGTTCAGATGAAGCGGTTTTAAAATTATCCACATTATCATTTATTGCTTTAGCGGTACTGTCGAATTCTTCCATCATCAAATTACCTTCATCCGGGCCACCTTCAATATAAGCTCGAGCCATCCTCTTACCAGTTTCATAATAAGGAGTAAATTTCTTGTCAATATCGTTAATTTCAACTTCTCTATCAGGATTTATTTCTATGAGCTGGGCAATGATCATTTCAACATTTTGTGCATGCTTTTCCGCTTCATCAAAGCCGTCATCAAATCCCTCGGCTGCTCCCGTTGCACTTATATCTGTAAGCCATTGCTGAACTTGGACTACATTAAGCTTTAATTCTTCCGCTTTTGAAAGTGTAGTAAAATACTTCTTATCCATTTCTCTAACCTGCTCTAGATTATTATTAATTGAGATAACCTGTATAATCATAAATGTCACGAAAAGTACGAACATTCCAAAAATCGGCAATATCATTTTGATTTTTATGCTTTTCATTTAAAAGTCCTCCTTAAAATCTCCCATATATTATTATACTATATATTAATTATATAGTGATATGTTAATAATAAGCGAAGTATATGTTAAGAAAAGGTTAAACTTGCCAAAAATTTCTTCAAAGTGGGATTAAATCATAAAGTTCAATTATTCGTTAGATCTTCCTCTATTTATTGTGTAATAGGCAAAATGAAACCCACTAGATTAGAACTTTGTATCTAGTGGGTTTCATTTTGCCTAAACAGCCTGAAAAGTGGATAAATTGTATGAGCTTTTACATTCCTTTATTAACTTTGGAATGTTCCCTTACTACTCAAATACTTTAAAGACTATGATAAAGACCACCATTAATACTAAACCCAGCCCAAGCGTAATGGAGATAAGTTTTTTCTCCACAGGAAGTAAAGGGTACCATTCATCCTCAGAGAGCACTTCTTGAACGTTTACCGACGAATGCTCCTCAGTACGCAGTTCGCTTTCTGTCATATTCCAAACCTCCTTTATCGACTTTTAAAGCTAGCCTCCAATTACCGGCGGTGTGATGCCGTGGTAGAAAAGCCAGGAGACAAGCAGTCCGAACCAGATAATGAATCCAAATAGGCAGATGACATATACCCCTACAATTCGTCCCATGCCAGCTGCCCATAGTTTACGTACGTTGGTAACCATACCAATCGAGAAGAAACATAATGCAAAGAAAAATGTCCTCAAAGCGTTTGCTTGGTCTGCGCCTACTGTTGCCGGCTTCACTATGCCGGGATTATTCAAACCCAGCAAAAGCAGAATCAAGAAAGTCAAGCCAAAACCAATAATGAATTTAGGGAAGCGCTCCCAAATTTCTCCCGCAGAAACCTTGCTGCCCACGTTCTTGGTCTTGGATTTGTCAATTCGAAAAACTGACCAAACAACTGCTAGAATAAATGCCCACACACCAATAAATATGTCAATAAATACTTTGGTGGTGGTAGCTACCATTAGAATCCAGCCTTCTTCCCATTTAATCCCCAGGTCTGTAAGGGCTTTGGCACGGATAAGAGAATCAGCAATCGCGCCACTAGACACCGCACCGCCGTCACTCTTAACCGCTAAACCCATCCAGGAACCTGCTACCATAGGTTCGCTATATAACCAAGTCTGCGCCAATAAGGGTAATATGAGCATTTCAACGGCCACAAAAACAATAATGACAGCAGACAAAATAGCCGGTATTAATGCTCGAGCTCGTATGGCTGCGGAGGTGGCTATAGCTGCCGAAACCCCGCAGATAGAGACACCGGATGCTAAAGGCGCAGCCCATTCAGGGGTAAATTTAAAGTATTTGCGCGCAATAAAATAGGTGACCGGCCAATAAATTAAATAAGCCTCGATTACAGCGCATAATCCCCGGATAATTACCGTGTTGGCCAGTCCAAGAGCACCTACCGTCTTGATGCCGATAGCCGCACCCAGGATCACAATCCCTGTTTTAATGAACCATTCGGGCTTGGCTGCTCCCTCAAGGTACTTGGCAAAACCTTGAAAAAAATTCCCTATAATTAATCCTACAATCATAGCAATAACAAAACCCATTTCTCCCAGACTCAAAGACCAGGGAATTTTAAGACTGGCTTGTTTGTCTGGAGTTGCAGCGATGTATCCATTGTTACCTAAAAACAAACAGAGAAACGTAATCCAGAAAATGATGCTGAAACCAACAATGTATTTTTTTGCTTTTGTGCCCATAGCAACAGCGCCGATGGTGGTGATCCCCATCAAGAATAAATAGGTTAACAAAGCCGAATAAATGCCGGGTAAATTTTGAAAGGTTTTAGACACCGGTGCGAGGGCTTTGGATGAATCTACCCAGACATTGACTTTTACCACCCAGCCTAATAGTTCCATCCCAAAAACCGGCCCCATACTCAATAAAAAAATAAACAACCCAAGCCAGACAGCCCACCAATCCTCGCTTTTGAGTACTGGCTTTTTCCTAAAAAGCTCATTACCTTCTGCGATCATGTTCTTCATCCTTTCTTCTTAAATCTAAAAAAATTCTGCCCATCAACTTTTGCTAAGCCATATTACCACCCCCTAATATCTTCTATTCTGCTTCTCCGGAAATATCACCAACAATATTTGAAGTTCTTTCCAAATACAAAGGGTTTTATTACATACAATGCAAAAAGACCGTCATCGCTTAGTTCCGATAACGGTGCTTTTATCTTGATGGGCTTTTTTCCAAATCTCTCTGTATCTTGAGTAAGAAGTTGTCCCCTTCGTACAACAACCTTCCCATTGACAATCCTGGTATCCACTAAACTCTGGTTCCCGCAGCACACAATCGGAACCAAGGGATCATGAGAACCTGCAGAGGCTACATCCCGCAAATCAATCAGAATAATATCTGCAGCCTTGAAAAAGAGGCAGCGGTTCCTGTGCAAGAACCGCTGCCTCTAGAGAATTGATTTACTTATTTTAGATATTTATTTCGAAATACCGACTTTCTCATTGAACTGTTCGATGAGTTTATCGAGTTCCGGTCCCATCTGGTGCAACTTGCCCCAGTATTCGTCATAATCATACCATTGGGCATTAAGATCGTCCACATCATACTCTTGTTGTTCAATCCATGTGTAGTACTTAAGGTTGTGGATACGCTTCTTGGTCATGTAAGTTAACTCTTCCATGCTGTCAGTTCTAACACCCAAAACGTTTCTGTTATGATCAATGGCAGCGTTAAGCGAAGCATATTTACTGCCTCTTTCCGCTTCCATTTCCTGCAATCTCGACTGATACATTTCTGCAGAGTCTGTAAGGACCGTCATAACAATGTCATTCTCGGTCAACTCATAGTATTTGGCAAATTTTATGCAGGATAGGATGTTTGCTGCACCGGAAATTCCAACCCAAGAAAGCTTCTCAATAACCTCTTCAGATATCCCTTGCTCTCTCAAATAGTCCTGGCCGGCAGGTTCATTAAAGAGACGGAACAGTCCTAAGCTGTCATTGTCATCAATGGCGATGACCATATCCGTATTTTTTACATTATGAACCCAGGGGATATGTTTATCCCCGATTCCTTCAATTCTATGTTCACCAAAACCATTATCCAGCAAGGTTGGGCATTGTAAGGCTTCGCCAACAGCGATTTTAGCATGTGGATATTGATCTTTTAAATAGTCTCCGCTACCCAGCGTACCGGCAGAACCCGAAGTTAAGCATACTCCCGCAAATTTCCCCTTCGAGCCGATTTCAGCTTTGATAATATCATGCATAGCATTTCCGGTAACTTCATAATGCCATAAATGATTACCGAGTTCTCCAAATTGATTAAAGATCACGACGTTATCACGGGTTCTTCGGAGTTCCCAAGTTTTATCATAAATTTCCTTGACATTACTTTCACTGCCGGGAGTTGCAATAATTTCCCCTGCGACGGTCTTCAGCCATTCAAAACGCTCTCTACTCATATTTTCCGGTAAAATAGCAATCGATTTGCACCCTAATAAGGCAGAATTGTAGGCTCCGCCACGGCAGTAGTTACCGGTTGAAGGCCAAACTGCTTCATGATATTTAGGATCAAATTGTCCAGTCACTAAGCGAGGTACTAAACAAGCAAAACTTGCACCAACCTTATGAGCACCCGTCGGGAAATACTTACCTGCCATAGCTATAATTCTAGCTTTAACCCCTGAAATTTCAGAAGGGATTTCAACATAGTTCGGCAAGGGATTAAATAAGCCGCCATCTTTAACAGGTTGGTTTTTCCAAGAAATTCTGAACAAGTTAATAGGGTCAACATCCCATAAGCCGGTTTTCTTCAACTTCTCTTTTACTGATGCAGGTATCTTATTTGGGTCCTTCATTTGGGCCAAGGTAGGAATAACAACATTTTTTTCTTTAACACTCTGAACGGTCTTTTTTAGTTGCTCTTCATTAATGGTTAAATTGATCAAGCTTCTCATATTTGACCTCCTTCAATTCGTGGTTCAATATTCGTGTAGCGTGATTCGAAATTAGGTAATCGTTTACTTCTGTCAGGCAATTCATGAATTACTTTTACGTCGTCCTTTTCGTATATCGCGTTCGCAGTTCGTCACTTCCCGTTCGAACTTCGAACAACGAATATCGAACCACGACTAGACCTTCCCTTCCAACTTCACCAAGAGTTCCTTCAGGGAAGGCTCAACTTTGATGGGCTCGCCCACTGCTTTAATCGCGTTTTGTACGTCCTTCAATCCATTACCTGTGACAATAGAAACGACTTTTTCGTCGGCTCCTATAACTCCTTTTTCCACCAGGACCTTAAGCCCGGCAGTTCCGGTCACACCGGCAGGCTCTCCGAAAATACCGCTTGTTCTGCCCAGTTCACGCATGGCATCCAAGATAGCCTCATCGGATACCGCGACCATCGTACCACCCGATTCACGAACAGCGTTCAAGGCCTTATCCGGATTGCGCGGCACTCCGACTGCAATACTGTCGGCAATCGTGTTCTCTTCCTTGGGAGTCCAAGGGCGATCTTCCAAGAAGGCATCGACGAGGGGGCAACATCCTGTAGACTGAACCCCGGCAATTTTAGGCAAGCGATCGATCCAGCCGGCATTATAGAGGTCCTTAAAGCCTTTCCAGACCCCGGCGATAGTGCAACCATCCCCAACAGAAAGAATCACCCAATCCGGTACTTGCCAGTTTAATTGCTCGGCGATCTCCAAAGCAACCGTCTTCTTCCCTTCTACCAGGTAGGGGTTTATAGCTGCATTACGATTATACCAACCAAAACGTTCAATCGCCTCTGCTGAAAGTCTGAAGGTGTCTTCGTAAGACCCTTGAACACTAATCACTGTAGCTCCAAAAATCAGCAATTGGGCAATCTTCCCTTGGGGTGCACGGCTTGGAACAAAAATAACCGATTTAATACCCATGGCAGCGGCGCTGCCTGCCAAAGATGAGGCCGCATTACCGGTAGAAGAAGCGGCGACTGTCGGTGCCTTTTCTTCCACTGCTTTAATGACAGCAATAATCGAGGCTCGGTCTTTCAGCGAAGCTGTCGGATTCTGACCGTCGTCTTTAACATACAGGTTACTCATACCTAAACTTTTCCCTAAACCCTGAGGTTTGTAAAGAGGGCTCCAACCCACTCTCAGATGAGGGCGTGCAGAGTCCGGACCAATGGGCAGAAAAGGCAGGTAGCGGAAAATTGAATAGTCTTTGGACTGGGTTAGTTGCTCACGAGAGGTCAGTCGATTGATTTCTTTGTAGTCGTATTCTACATCCATAATGCCGCCTTTTTTGCCGCAGGATGGACAAGTATACGTACCCGCCTCAGCAGGAACTTGCTTTCCACAATCAATACAGCGCAGTCCTAATACATTCTTCATCAAGATCACCTCAAATTCTATTCCAAAGTTTCTGAGACAACTCCCTGGAACGAGCACCGATAGCTACTTCATCAATGTCTATGAGCTTTCTGTCGAGCATACGTACGCGCCCATTAATGACGGTTGTTTCAACAGACCGTCCCGAAACTCCGAAGAGGAGATGTCCGCTCCAATTGTTGGACCCTATGGGAGTCGGCGGTACATAATCAACAACGATGACATCCGCCCATGCACCTTCGGTCAATTCGCCAAATTTCCCGCCAAACAAGTCTGAGGCAATCTCAGGGTTATTGCCATAAAGCATTTGCGGCACCTCACCCCAAGCTACACTCGGATTAGCCATGGCATGTTTATGAAGGATGTTTGCCACTTTTCCGCTCTCAAACATGTCACAGGTATAGCCATCCGTCCCAAGTCCTACCTTAACCCCTTCACTGAGCATTTTTAGAACCGGAGTTACTCCGACGGCATTCCCCATATTTGATTCCGGATTATGCACAACTTGGGTTTTTGAAGCTTTTAAGAGATCGATTTCATGATCATCGATATGCACACAGTGAACAGCAATGGTTTTTGGTCCCAGAACTCCGAATTTCTCCAGCCGTTCAACCACCCTCATCCCATATTTGGAGAGACTGTCTTCTAGATCTTCTTTTCCTTCTGCAACATGAACGTGAAATCCTGCTCCTAAGCGTTTAGCTTCCTCGCTGCACTTTGTCAAGGTCTGATCGGATAAGGTCAGAGAAGCATGGAGCCCGAACATTCCAGCGACCATGGGATCTGGGTGAGCCTGACACTCGGCAATAAAGTCGACATTCTCTTTAATTCCCTCTTGGGCAATCGCATCTCCATCTCGGTCCGAGACTTCGTAACAAAAAGCAGCACGCACTCCCATTTCTTTAGCAGCTTTTGCTAATGTGGATAAACTGCCTGTAATAGCCATAGGACTGGCATGATGGTCAACAATTGTGGTCGTCCCTGTCTTGATGCACTCAATCAAAGGAGTCAGTCCACTGTAATAAACGTCATCCAAGGTTAATAGTTTATCAAGTTTCCACCAAAGTCCCTCTAAAATATCTCCGAAGGTTTTAGGAGGTTTGCTTTTAGAGTCCATTCCGCGGGCAAATGTGCTATAGAGATGCATATGCGTATTGATCATTCCAGGCATAATAAGTTTTCCGCGAGCATCGATAAATTCTGCATCAGGGAACCGCTTTTGTAAATCTTGAGTTGAGCCAACCTCTAGAATATTACTGTCTTGGATCAGAACACCGCCATCTTGAATCACTTGATTACTTTTGCCCATGGTTAAAACCGTACCATTAGCGATCAAAATCATTAAACCATCATCCTCTCTATATTAAAGTGGTTATAACCTTAAAACCTATTTAGAAAAATTGGCTGGCGCCTGAAGACACTGTCTTCGCACGAATTAGTCATTCTGTCAGCCATAGGCACAAGGGTTAGTTGCATTATGCGCCGGCCATGACTCGAACAGGACGTTCGAGATTAGAGCGCTGTCACGGATGACAGGTGCCATAGTGCTTGAGTGTCCCCGTAGCCGGGACCGGAACCCATAGATGCTCGAGATTTAGTACCGCCACAGAAGGCAAGGTGTTGTAACGGTATGAGGGTCTGACTAATATGAAAATATCCGACAACATGGCATTGTATTATTTCACAACGATGTGCTTTGTTTACCATTGGGTCGGATTAAAGTTATCGCCTTTGACAAACACATAGAGCGACAAATACCGCACCCTATGCACTTATTAACTTCAACTTGAGGCAGTCCATCAACCATGCTTATTGCTCCATGTCCACCTGATTCGCACGCAATGCAGCAAGCTCCGCACCCATTACAGTCTTCTTTCTGAATATGGGAAACGACTTGAATGCCTCTCGGAAGTCTGGAATGATCTACCAAATAGGGCAGCGACTTACCGATTACCTCCGTCAGACTCTGGAAACCCTTTTCCTTCATCCAACCTTCTAAACCCGGCTTCAGTTCATCAATGATCCCTAAACCGAACCGTAAAACAGAGGTGCACAATTGCAAGGTGCTTGCGCCAAGAAGAAGAAATTCAGCACAATCTTTCCAATTAGCAATTCCACCGCTGGATGCAATATCCAACTTAACCTTTTGGGCAATTTCAGCTGTACAGCGCAAAGAGATCGGCTTCAAGGCAGGTCCGGAAAGTCCTCCATAGGTTGAAAGCCCTGCAATATTAGGATAAGGAATTAAGGTATCTAAATCCACGCCGGTAATGCTTTTTATTGTATTTATGGCACTGACTCCGTTGGCACCACTGCGTTCAACCGCTTCAGCAGTGGCCATTATATCAGAATCCAGTGCTGATAGTTTGATGACAACAGGAACATCCCCGGCTGCTTCTTTAACCCAAGAAGCAATTTGTTCCGTTCCGACAGGCTCTTGTACTTTAGTACATAAAGTCCATTCAGTACCATGGGGATGCCAAATGCTGCATTCAATAATATCCGCACCCGCTTCGACAAAACGTTTAGTTAGCGATTGCCAATCTTCCTTAGTAAAGGCCATAATACTGGGAACGACCACTTTATTCGGAAACATTTTTTTAAGTGTTCTCACATTTTGTTCAACAATTTCAACAGAATGTTCTGAGACGAGATCTATGTTTTGAAGACCGATAAAGGCATTTTCTTGTTCTATTCGGGTGACCATGGGGAAAACTCGACTTACTATTCTGGAATCAACCGCAACAGTCTTTAAGACCGCCCCTGCCCAACCAGCTTCAAACCCTTGAATTAAAAGATGCAAATGGTCTGTGGCCGGAGACGGAGCTAAGATAAAGGGGCTTTCATGTTTTATTCCGCAATAAACAACGGATAAATCAACTGTCATTTTCTAAAACCCCTTCAATGCGTGTTGCATTTGTTTGGAATCAGGAAAGGTGAGAGAGAAAGCTCTCTCACCCTAGTATTTCTTACTCACGAATTCCAGCGTTTGCTTTGAGTTCGTCTAAGTCTCCTGCCCCTTTGCTTCCATTAAAGAAAGCATTGAGGACAATAGCTACGATTGAACCTAGCGTAATTCCACTATGCATAATGGTCTGACTCCACGAAGGGAAGTGTTGGAAAAATGTTGGAACCATTACAGGGATAACACCAATTCCGATACTGATAGCAACGATGAAAATATTAGTATGGTTGCGTTCGAAGTCAACTTTAGCGAGAGTCTTAATCCCACTTGCAGCTACAATTCCGAACATGGCAATCCCTGCTCCGCCAAGCACTGCGTTAGGCAAGGAGGCAATAATTGTAGCCATCTTAGGGAATAAACCTAAGACGACCAAAATTATTCCGGAGGTTGCCACGACGAAACGACTCTTAACACCTGTTAAACCGACTAAGCCAACGTTCTGGGCAAATGCAGTGTAAGGGAAGGCATTGAAGACGCCGCCAAGTGCAGTAGCTAAGCCATCTGCACGTAAACCTGCAGTAAGTTCATCTTGACCGATCTTTTTGCCGACCATCTCACCAATAGCCAGAAAGTCTCCCGTCGACTCTACCATAACAACTAACATAACCAAAATCATAGAGATGATCGCCCCGACATCAAATATTGGGAAACCGAAGTAGAAAGGTGTTGTAATGCCTATCCAAGGAGCGTCAGCCACACCCGCAAAGCTTACAAGTCCGAAGGGGATGGCTACTATAAGACCGATAATTAACCCCAGCAATACGGCAATGTGGGAGAGAAAACCTGTAAACAGTTTATTGATCAAGAGAATGCTTATAAGTACAACGGTGGCCACGAAGATAAACGTTAACGAACCGAAATTCTTATTTCCTATTCCGCCCGCAGCCCAGTTTATACCTACCGGCAAGAGAGATATCCCGATGATGGTAATAATAGTCCCAGTAACAATCGGTGGAAAGAAGCGGATCAGCTTACTAAAGAAGGGTGCCGCTAAAAACGTAAATAGCCCCGCCACAATAACTGAACCAAAAATCATCGTCATGCCGCCCGACTGAGCCATGATGACCATGGGCGTTACAGCAGCAAAAGTAACCCCTTGAATAACCGGAATTTTGATTCCAATTTTCCAGATCCCCAGGGTCTGGAGCAGGGTAGCAATTCCACAAGTGAATAAGTCTGCGTTAATTAAAAAGGCAGTTTGTTCAGGAGTTAACTTTGCCGCCCCTGCAATAATCAAAGGAACTGCAACCGCTCCAGCGTACATAGCAAGTACGTGCTGTAATCCATACAAAAAAAGTTTTCCGGCAGGCAGCATTTCGTCAACTGGTGCCACTCCATTGTTGGTATTTGCCATTATTAACTTTCCTCCTTATTTTAAGTGCGGTGAGATTAATTAAACCAACAGTCACCTCCTTATAATCGATATCCTTGAGTAAGTCCCGCAACTAATTCAAGGGGTCTACTTCGCTTTGACCTCTTAGGAATCTCAGATACCCGTTTGTTTAACAAGATCGCAAGCAAAGTATTAAATTTTGGGTCATGGGTCCTTTGCAAGGAGCATTGTTGCGCCTATACCTTGTTTCTGTAGCAATATTCGTGCCAACTCGATTAATTAAACTGAAGTTGCCTAAGAAACGACCTTTTCCTACTTTTGCCCCTATTTATCTTTATCAAAAAGATAAATTTAATTCAGGGTTTTCAAGTCTTCGCCTTCAAAAAATGTCTGTATATGGGGCAGAGAGTCGAATATGTAGGTCTTATCATTATGATAAGATTCGTACCTTAATGATAAGATTTTTCGATAGAAGAATTGCTTTTTTAGATCACCAAAAGAAATTCCACTATCGGAAAAGAAAATTGCTATAAACCATCATGGTTTTAATCCCGAGAGAGGTCGACTCGCGAAAGTTCGACCTCTCTCAATATGTGCATTAGTTCAAAACTTTATACAGATATTCGTAGTCTTTGTAGACGGTCCAGATAAAGGCCGCAACCTTATCGTCAATCGGTACATCCGTATCGCCGGATTGATCAAACTTCACCTTGGATATTTTGTCATCAAGGCGCAGCATAAATTCTCCGGCAGAGCCGTCACCTAAGAAATAGAAGCCAATATTAGGACTGTCCATGAAATCCTTTTCAGTCCAGAAAAGAGTTAATTTGACTTTATACGGTTCACTGGAATATGGGCAGAAGGTTCCACAGTTTCCGCAGACATTGCACATTCCATCCACGTGCAGGATCTGATTCAGATTGGTGAAGCCCTTGCCATTGACCGGAATCATAAGGTTGGCACGGTTCGGGCAAACCTCGGCACAGATATTACACACTTTATTACACTCTAAACATCTGTCTGATTCTAGTTTGTCATCGGCAACCGGTTTCATAACAGCTTTCTTTTCAGCAATTTCTAACAATTGCTTTTCATGATTAAAGGAGATTTTTGACGTGAACTCTTGTTTGAATTCCAGCCCTTCTTTTTTCAGAATAGCTTTAGCCGCCATGGTGCCATGCTTAGCAGCTCCAACTACCGTCCAAGGTCCAGCAAGGGCATCCCCGCCGATGAAGACATTTTCCACGCTGGTTTCCAGGGTTTCCTCATTGACGAGAATCTTCCCTTTCTCCCCGACTTCAATTCCATTGCTCTTCAACAGATCATAATCGATTAATTCCCCAATGGCAGATAAAAGGGTATCGATCAACAATTCTTCAAAGGCACCCTCAACCGCCACAGGTCTCCTTCGCCCGGATGCATCCGGTTGACCCAGTGCCATCTGCTGGCATTTCAAGACCCCTTTAGTCAAGGATAGCGGAGCTAGAAGTTCCTTAAAGATTACCCCATCTTCCTCTGCATAGATCAATTCTTCATGGTCTGCAGGCATGTAGTCTTTGGTTCTGCGATAGACGATATAGACATTTTCTACACCCTTGACTCTTAACGCAGCCCGAGCAGCATCCATGGCGGAATTCCCACCGCCAACTACCGCCACGTTCTTACCGAGTTTCAGGGCATCTTTATTGGCATTAAAGGCTTCCAGGAAGGGAATTGCTCCCATGACCCGCTCTTTATCCCCGTTGATGTCCAGATCGTTGGTCTTACCTGCACCAATGGCCAGATAAACGTACTGGAATCCTTTTGCTTTGTATTCAGCCACCGAAACATTTGAGTCAATGCCAAATTCGAACTTAACACCCATTCTTTCGATGAGCTTAATATCTTTAGTGATCGCTTCTCTCGAAATTCTGAAATCCGGAATAACATATTCGACTGTACCGCCGGCTTTCTCTCGCTTATCAAAGACCGTAACCTCCATGCCTCCTTTGGCAAGGAAATAGGCTGCAGCCAGTCCGGAGGGACCCGCTCCGATCACGGCGACTTTGGCCGATGACTCCGGTTTAAGGGCAGGGAACTTCTGCATATAGGCATCATAGCCCTTTTCAGCGGCGACTAATTTCTGCCCGCGGATATGCACGGATTCATCATAGTCTAACCGAGTACATTTAGTCATACAGTTATGAGTACAAATGGTACCTGTGATGAAAGGGAATGGGTTTTTAGACACAATGACATCAAAGGCTTCCTCATAGCGGCCTTCCCCTACCAAACGCAGATATTCCGGAACATCCTGCTCAATTGGACATCCAACTGTACAAGGGGCAATGAAGCAATCGAGAACCGGGAGCTTTAGCTCTGTTTTTCGATTGACCAGATCTCTCTTTTCTTTGAGATGATTGGCATCGCTTAAGGAACTTTCAGCAAGGGCTTTTAATTTCTCCATATCCAGTTTGCCGGACTCCTTATTATCCATGAGAGGATCTAAAATGTCCGCCATTTGTTTAAAGCGCATATAGGCTCCGGGTTTTAACAAGGTGGTAGCCACAGTGATGGGCTGGATTCCCGTCTCGAAGATGCGATCAATATTGAAGGCATCCGCCCCACCCGAATAGGAGATTTTGAGATCCCCCTCAAACTCAGAGGCCAACTTATAGGCCAGGTTAATCGTCAAGGGATAAAGGGCTCGACCGGACATGTACATTTCTTCCCCTGGCAGTTCCGATCTGCCAATCTTTACCGGTAAGGTGTTGGACATCTTGATCCCAAAGTCTTTTTGCTGCTCTTTAGCAAAAACCTTAAGGCGTTTTAACATCTCAACTCCATCCTTAAACTGCAGGTCATGAGTAAAGGATTCTTCCTTGAGCTGAATATACTTGTAGCCCATTTTATCGAAGGTGTTCCGCACATACCCATACCCCAAAAGCGTCGGATTCATCTTGACAAAGGTGTGCAGTTTCTTTTCACTGAGCAGGTATTTAATAATGGCTTCAATCTCTGCCGGCGGACAGCCGTGCATGGTCGACAAGGTGATGGAAGTACAAATATTCGGTGAAATCTGTTCAATAAAGGCACGATCGACCTGCTTAAACTGGCCAACATTCTCAAGTAAAGAAGCGAGACACTCCTTATAAATCTCAGTTCCCGAGGCATCCTTAAGCCCCTCAATAAATTCATCGACTTTAGGAGATTGAATTCCCTTGAGGTCATACCCCACACTCATATTGAACATAAAACGTCGGTCACTTTGGTTAAACAGCTCTTTTTGCAACACATGGAGCGCGAACCATGCTTTAACATACTCGTCAAAGGCGCCCATTATCGGCAGCTCGGTAGACCACTCTGTGTTGTAGCACTCATCTTCTGCCAAGATACAAGGTTTAGGAATCTCTAACTCATCCATTATTTGAACGGATTTTAACTCAAAGAAACGACTTCCGCTTAAATAGGAAGCAATAATATTTTGAGCAAGTTGGGTATGGGGACCGGCAGCCGGACCAACCGGAGTATCCATAGTTTCGCCAAAAAGCCCAATTTGTTGATCATTGCTTTTTCGGAAAAATTTGACCTCAGAAACTCCAAAAATGGTTTGAGTTCGACTATATTCTTCAAGCATCCAGTTGACCAGTTTATTAAAGGGAATCGGGATCATTTTGTCACTCATCATTGCCTATCATTCCTCAATTCTTATGTTTTGATGGAGATTCTTCACTTGGGTCGCTTGGGTCGGGTAGCTTCTCCTGAAGCATGTTCCAGCTATTTTCCTTTGTAATGAGGGCTGTCAACACATGTGCAAACATGTCCTTCTAAAGACTTTTCAGCAGCTTTCAAAATGCTCTGATACCCGGTACAACGGCATAGATGACCCGAAAGTTCTCGTTTCAACTCTTCTCGGGTGTAATCTTTTCCGCTCTCCTTCAAGGCCGTAGTGGTCAAGACGAGGCCAGGGGTACAGAATCCACACTGTACAGCACCCTCCTCGACGAAGGCTTTCTGAACATCAGAGAGCTCTCCGTTTTTCTCAGCTACACCCTCAATGGTTTTAATGTCCTTGCCATCTGCCCAAACCGCCAAGTAAATGCAGGTATCATAAGGAACACCGTCAATGAGCACACTGCAAGCACCGCATTCTCCTACCCCGCACCCTTGTTTAGCACCCGTAAAACCCAAATGACTTCTTAAGACATCCAGCAAGGATTCGCGTACATCCACCTCGAAATTATAAGCTTTTCCATTCACCGTAAAGGCAATTCGTTTAAACAACTTCCGCACCTCCTGCGTTGACAACGGCTATTTTCAGAGCTCTTTGCGTGAGCTCTTCCACCAGATGTTCCCTGTATTCTTTAGATGCCCGCCAAGAGGTTCGCGCCTTGGCAGATTTAACTGCCAGCTTTCCAATCTCCGCCAGGGTTTCCGATGAAATTTTCTTGCCCTTGGCATACTCCTCCGCCTCAAGACACCTTAATGGAGTCGGACCTGCAACCCCAAGCCCAATTCTAACCTCATCGAAGTTTCCGCTTTGCACTTTGCAAACAACCGCCACTCCGAGGGTGGCAATATCCATGGCTTCACGCATGGCAAACTTAATGTATTGCCCGCCAAATCCTTTGTAATCCTCCGGTGCAATAAGAATCTCGGTAAGAATTTCCCCCGGGTTCAAGGCAACCTTGCCCGGTCCCAGATAGAATTCACGAATCGGAACCACACGCTCCCCATTCTTATTCTGTAGCTTCAAGTGGGCATTGAGGGCAAACAAGGATGAGGCACTGTCTGCCGATGTAGCTCCATTGCAAACGTTTCCGCCGATGGTCGCAATATTTCTAATTTGCGGACCGCCCATAGAGATGGCCGCTTCCGTTAAAATCGGAACCAAATCCTTCAGCATGGGATTGTGAAAAATCTTAGAGAAGGTAGCCATGGCACCAATAACAATCGTCCCATTTTCCGCTACGCTAATACTCTCCAAGGATTTAATCTTGCGCAGGCTCAGGAGCTCGGCATCTTCAAGTTGCCCCCCGTGCATTTTGATAAGCACATCCGTCCCGCCTGCAATAAGTTTCAGATTAGGGTTATCCGCAAGCAACGCTGTTGCTTCGCTTACAGTTTCAGCATCATAGTATCCTTTAATATCGTACATCTCATCACCGCCTTACTAGATTAATCCCGTTTCTTTAAACTTTTCAAAAACGCGTTGGGGATTCATCGGTATCCGATTAAAAGCCACATCCGTTGCGTCGTACACTGCGTTGCGTATAGCAGGTGCAGGAGAAACTATTGGAGGTTCTCCCAGTGATTTTACGCCAAAGGGTCCGGTTGGATCCTCTTTTTCAACGAAGGCTGCACCAATATCCGGGGTATCCATGATCGTAGGAAGTTTATAGTCCAATAAGTTATTATTAAGAGGTTTACCCGTCTTCTCATCAAAGAGCAACTGCTCAGAGAGCGCATAACCTATCCCCATACTGACTCCGCCGTGAACTTGCCCCTCGGCCAAAAGCGGATTGACAATCTTGCCTGAATCATGAACATTGAAGATTTCCAGAATCTTAATTTTTCCGGTCTTGATATCTACTTCTACCTCTGCAAAGGTTACCCCATAAGGGATTGCATTAATTCGCGCATTATTCGAGACATCACTCGTAATTGGTTGGGCATTAACTCTGTCATAATAAGATTGCATCGCCACAACTTCTAAGGCTATGACTTGTTCCCCCGAGTCTTTAAAGACCACAAATTGATCCTTGATATCTAAGAGATGAGCAGGAATATCCGTCATTCTGTTTGCGAAAGCAAGAACTTTCTCTTTAACTTCCAGAGCTGCCTTTTCTACCGCCATCCCTGATACATAGGTTTGTCTTGAAGCATAAGACCCGGTATCAAAAGGGGTAATGTCCGTATCCTGGGTACTTATCACGTGCACCATATACATGGGAATCCCCAGAACCTCAGCCACCATTTGAGCAAAGACCGTGTCACTTCCTTGACCGATTTCTGTTGCTCCCAGTTGCAGCTGAACTGAGCCATCTTGATTCATAACAATACGGGCTCCCGCAAGTTCTAAGGCCACCGGGTAAGTCCCCGAAGCATAGCTGAAGCAAGCCATGCCCACCCCCCGGCGTTTGTCTCCGCTCTGGTCCTTATACAAAGCCTTTTTGGCATCCCACTTAATTAATTCCCTGCCCTTATCAATGCATTCCCGGATACTGCAGCTCATAATCTTATTTTTACTTAATAGGTCTACGTGCCCGACTTCAACCAGATTTTTCTTCCGAATCTCGATAGGATCCATCTTAAGCTTTTTCGCTATATCTTCCATATGAGATTCAAAGGCAAAGAATATCTGGGGCGTCCCATACCCGCGCATCGCTCCGGCAACGGGCAAATTGGTGTAAACAGTAATGGGTTCAAATTTCAACGCCTTTGTGGGATAGAGGTAGCGGAATTTTCCTCCGCCGCTGCTGGCAATAGAATGGCCATGAGATGCGTAGGCCCCGGTATTCGAAACAGCCGTTATATGAATTCCGTTGATCTTGCCATCGTTGTTAATTCCGGTCTTGATCTTAAACTTAAACGCATGGCGAGTACGGGTATCAATCATCGCCTCTTCACGAGAAAGTTCCAGCTTCACAGGTCGGCCACCCACAGCCAAACTCATGGCAACATTCAAGGGCTCAATACAGACATCCTGTTTATTTCCAAACCCGCCCCCAACATAAGGCTTAATTACTCGCACCCTGCCCCAGGAAATACCCAAGGATTGGGCAACTATCCTGCGTACAATATGGGGAATCTGAGTCGAGGTCATGATAACGATTCTTCGATCCGAATCAACATAGGCATGGGATACTTGATTTTCCATATGGCAATGTTGGACAATACTTGTTTCGTACTCACCTTCGATAACATGATCCGATTCTTTCAAGGCTTCTTCAATATTCCCTATGGCGTATCCGTTTGAAGCCAGAATGTTTCCTTCACAGTCATCATGGATCAAAGGAGCACCTTCTTTAAGGGCAGCGTCAGTGCTGGTTAAGGCTTCCAACACTTCGTATTCAACCTCAATCAACTTTAACGCCTTTGAGGCGATCAACGCATCCGTCGCAACCACAGCCGCTATATTGTCTCCTACGAATCGAGCCTTCTGAGTTAAGATATAGCGATCTTCTTTGTCACGATGACTTTCATCCAGAGAAAAAGGATGCCCCGCGGTGCCATATTTTAGTTCTGCAACATCAACTTCGTCCGTTGCAATAGCCTCAATCACCCCGGGCATGGCAGTAGCGTATCGAATTTCAGGAAGATCTTTATAGGTTAGAACAGCCTCAACACCGGGCAAGGCCTTCGCTTTGCTTACATCGATTGATTTTACAATCGCATGGGCATAGGGACTATGCAGGATTTTCCCAACCAACATATCCCGTTCCGAAAAATCATCCGTATATTTGGCCTTGCCTGTCACCTTGGCTACAGCATCGACTCTTGTAACGCTTTTCCCTACAACTGTATAAGCCATTTTGTTTCCTCCCGTCCCTAACAATTATTGACCTTTTAACGGTTCTAGCATATGTAACCGTGCAAAATTCATGCCAACAGGCTCATCTGTCGAAAAATCAGTTAACTCCCCGAGTTTACATTTAAGTTAAGTAAATATATTTATCACATTGATAGGCCGAAAGTTGGATAACAGCCTTGACCTCCAGTAATCTCTCGTTATCATAATGATAATAAAATTATCAAACTAATAGGTGTCAATCATTATGATAACACCTATTAGTTTGATCTATCTTTCATTAGACCAAAGCTTCAAATTCTCTTTTCAAAATCACTCAATATTGTAACGAGCAAGTTTGCGATAGAGGGTTGCTATTCCGATTCCCAAAGCCTTTGCGGCTCTTTCTTTACCCTGCACACCTGTTCCAAAGGCCTGATAACAACGCATGATAGTCTCACGTTCAACCTTTTCAAGGTTGAACTCATTTGATTCAGCCCGGCTCTCAATCTTTTTCAATCTCGGAGATAAATGTTCCTCAGTTAAGGTTTCATCTTTGGCTAAATTCATGGCATACTCCATAATGTTTTGCAATTCACGAACATTGCCAGGCCACCCATAATCAAATAGCCTTTGACGGAATCCATCCGATATAAATCGAACCTCTTTATTAAGCTGTTGATTAAACCCTTTAATAAAGTGTTCAGACAAAATCTGCAAATCCTCTTTGCGATCCCGCAAGGGTTTTATATCGATAGGAATCACATTAATCCGATAATAAAGATCTTCACGAAATTCTCCCTTAGCCATCATTTCCTCAAGGTTTCGATGAGTTGCCGCGATAACTCGGACATCGACAGGAATCGGAGCTATTCCACCAATCCGTTCTATTTGACGCTCCTGCAGCACCCGAAGAATTTTAGCCTGCAGAAACAAGGGCATGTCTCCTATCTCGTCGAGAAAGAGAGTTCCTTTATTGGCTAATTCAAACTTTCCAATTTTACCCCCTTTGCGCGCTCCGGTAAACGCACCTTCTTCGTAGCCGAAGAGTTCACTTTCCAGTAATGCTTCCGGAATCGCCGTACAGTTAATTGCCATAAACATACCTTGTTGTCGGGAACTGAGATTGTGAATTGAGCGAGCCAACATTTCTTTCCCTGTTCCACTTTCCCCACGAATCAAGACTGTCGACTTACTTGCGGCAACAACCTTGGCTCGTTCACGAATCTGGCAAACTGTATCACTGACACCTAAAATATCGTCAATGGTGTACCCTGCATCTTGTAAGGAAAGCCTATGGACAATTCGTCCGATTTCATCAAATGGGCGCAAGGTCACGCCAATGCTCTTGACTCCCTCTTCACCATCTATGGGCAAGGCGCGCAAAATCATTTGAACCCGATTTTTCTTAGTTTCCAAATGCACTTCCCGCTCAACGACTTCATTCACATTAGTCCCCGCTCTGAGAATATCCGCAACAATTTGCGGTATGAACAAGCTCTTCAGATGACTTCTCGGGGTCAGTAAATTAGTGCTGAACAAGCGCTTGGCCGCTTGATTATAGTGAAGGACATTTCCCTCGAGATCGACGGTTATGAGCCCTTCTTCTAAGCAATCGATAATTGAATTAAGATAGTGATTGGCTGAAACCAGACCCGCCAAAAACTCTTGTTCTTTCATCTTTAGGGCAATAGTTTCCGCCATCTTGGTTAAGAAAATCAGATAGGATTGTTGGTTTTCTTGAATGAGTTTAGCTTGAGTTTCATTAAAGCAAATAAGACCGATGGCTCCCACTGCCTTATCGTCCACATTGATCGGAGAAACGACTTCGTATTTCTCAGAACAATTCCCCCGGGCTTTACACGGGGCGCATAGGGGATGAGTGCCGGGCGTTTCTATAACGAATTGATGACCGGTCCGCAAAACTTCCTGGTATATATACCCTTGCCGATCCATGGATTGACCGACCCCTTTGTGATACCTGCCTGTTCCGGCAATACGCATCAGATTATGATCCGCTACCTCAACATCGATTTTCACAACAGTGGCAATTGCTTCAGCAATTTGTTGCGCATAATCTTTAACGGCCATAAGTTCAACCATTAAGCTACCCCCATCAATACTATTATTTCTCATAAAGTCGGTTAATATGACAACTATCTTGTTTTTGCTTTACAAATTGATTAATTTGTTATTTATTATTCGTTTCAAAATGATAATATCCTTTAAATAATTTATCACTTTGAGAATTTTTTAATATAATTTTAAACCAAAGCCCCATAAATAGTAAAAAGTCCCAATCAATATGAGATTAACTAAAATTAACAAAGGCGCTCCCATAGTGAACTTCAAGCGAGTAGTCTTATGATGGAAATACTTCATTCCTGCATAAAGCCCAACTCCTCCCAGCATCGCCCCCATGAAGAGCAACCTGGCTTCGGAAATCCTCCATCGGTTCAATTTTGCCCGGCGTTTATCCCTTCCCATAGCCACAAAAACATAACTATTCCAAAGGAAATAGGCCCCCAGAAAAATCCCCAAACTCATTTCCATCTCCTCCTAATCTTTCGAACACCTATCGTTCATCTACCTACCTACCTACCTACCTACCTACCTATAGTTTACCTCACTAATAGGAAAAACCCCTAGCATGTTAATGCAGGAGCTTTTCAATTCGCTTGTATATTAAGATATTGTATCCTAAATCTTTCTCAATTCAGCCCCACCAGTTAGCAGGTCTTTCAACCGGTCTGGTCCCGAAGATAGCAACTTAAAACCAAATTTCATTAACTGAACGTCATCATGCGTGATTAGGTTTAGTATCTCCTCATTTATATCCATCTTTTCACATAAGGAAGGGTTATCAATTAGAAAACTCCTAAATTTGTCCAGATCATAGCAGGCCATAAAGGAAAGTTCAATAATCTCTTTATCAGTTTCCCGGTTGACGGCAAGTTTTAAGCGTTTAGGTATCTCGCTAAACCCCTGTTCCATTTCTTCATAGATCTCTAAACCCTGGTCACGAACCCATTCCTTTATGGTTTGTGTCTTTGTCTCATTTAGCCCGTGGCAGCGGGAACTTTCAAAAGCAAAAGAATATTTCCCCCCACCCAGCATGTCCACCGGCGCAATTCGGCAGGACCAGGACCGCTCTGGGTAAACCCGGCATCCCTTGGGTGTGATGAAAGGACATTTCAGGTTATCCTCCTCGGACATCTTGATTTGCACAATAGAAAAGCCGGAGTGATGCACCGGCACCTTAATAGTATATTTATCCAAAAACTCTCCTGAAGAAAGGCCCAGGAAATTTTTCATCCTCAAGACATCGTAAGGAGTGAGACAAATATTGATATCCCGGCAACATTTTTTAAAGCAATCCAGCCCATCATGGCAATGAAATCTAAACTCATCGTCTTCACCTAGGACTAAATCTCTGTGATCCATAAATTCGCCACCTTTCAAGTCTTTTATTATTATAAATCATCTCTTGGGGATAAGATAGTTTAAATAACTACATACTGGCGGCCTCGTATGGGTCATAACTATAGCCAAGGACTGCCCCTTGGCTTCTGTGTATGAACACACGCTCCTCATAATGAGAATTAAGTGCCTTAGTAAGAGGAGCAGTATGAATATATCTATTGACAAACCGTCTGTCTTCTCATATAATAATCTTTGTTACGCGGTCATGGCGGAACTGGCAGACGCGCTAGATTCAGGTTCTAGTGCTCGCAAGGGCATGGAGGTTCAAGTCCTCTTGACCGCACCACATAAGGGTTTAAGGGTAAATTGAGAAATCAATTTACCTTTTTTGTTTTTTGTGCTTATGCACTAGATTCTGTGCATTGAACTGCACTGAATTCTTGGCATATGAAATTAGAAAGTCTGAATTTGATTGGCTACTCAAACTACTAATAAGAAAAAGCTACCAAGAACATATTTAAACGTCAAACCTTACTCGCACATTCAACATCCCATGAAGGCAATTCCGAGGCAATTTATGCCTTCATAAACAGACTTAAATCTGATACAATGAAATTGAAATATTTTGATTAAGGGATGATTTGTTATTGATAAATTATTAAATGTAACTTCTGCTATACTATTTTTGATATTAGTAGTTTTTGCTTTTATATTCTATCCTGAGCAAACAACGAATTTCCAATTTATTATAATTAGTGTCCCGTTTATCGGTGTTTTCTCTTTCATTCTCTATGACACATTTTTTAAAATTAAAAATGAAACTATAAAAATCTTATTTAACATTTACTTGGTAATTACCATTGTTTTCATCCTCTTCTTCTCAACCGTAGAACTTAGATTTGTGTATCTCGTACTATTGCCATTCCTCCTTAAAAACACTTATAAGATGTTAAGGAAATCAGATACCCACGTGTAAATCTCGTGGGTATTATTGTTTTACAGCTTATGATGATTCTCATGATTTTCCAAAAGCAAACCTCTTTATCTCTTTTACATCACCTTTAACATCTTCCACTATTTTTGAGCTTTTTTAGGTAGACTTGCGTTTATTTCTTACTATTTTTGATCTCTTTCATGAATGGCCAGAGTAGGAGGTATGCAGTAAAATTCCTCACAAGAAATATAAACGCGATTATACTTTTCAGTGAGTCTTCGGGTCCGCCGGAGCCAGCTTAGTCAGTTCCTTCAACAAGTCTTCCTAATTCTTTAACTATATTGTTACAGAGAAAGCTGCTTTGTTGGCGGACAGCTTGATCCGGACGACTTTCCACCGGCGGTGAATTGATCGGCAAAAAAGATATAAAGGATTCAACAACAACCGATTTGTATGATCCGCCCCTATATTAAAGCCTGCCAGAGAGGAAAATGCCTCATGCCGATGGCAGTTGATTTTACGGCCCAAGGGCCGCTCTTATCTAAGAACATCATAAATCTCTAATTAGGGCTTGCTAGCCAAACCCCGATTTTTTCTTAACTGACCAAAATTTCACCGGTTTCTTGACCAAATATCCAGAACCAAATTTGGGCAAAAAGAACTCTGAGCATATGCTCTAAGTTCATTACCAGGAATTGCATAGAAATCATACACTCTGCAGTTTCTTCTAACTTTGCAAAGATGCGGGCAAGCCCATATTTTCGTTTACCTTCTCCAAATTTACCTTCTACGGCATTGCGTTCTCTAGCGTCCTGTCGCTCAATCCTTTTTTCGGCTTTCTTCATGAGGGCTTTGCTTAACGGTCTCCCCAGTTTTGGCCCGCTGAGCCGAATGCCATGCTTTTTGCAATATGCCAAGTTGTCTCGATTTCGGTAGATTCGATCTGCTAGAACCGCTTCAGGATAACAGCCATTGCGACGTTTGTAATTCTCAACTGTCTCTTTCATCGTCCCTGCTTCGTTGTACGGATCCCATGACAACTTTTCAATTCGGCTGTAACCGTTCTCTAGGCTTATGGCTACTTTAGCGCCAAACTCTACGGCTGCACCTGCTTTACCTCGTACGATGGGTCTGACATGAGGCTGATAGAGGTTTACGATACGATCCGCTATACTGTGGGTTTTCGATTTGTACATCGCGGTCTGTTGATCAACTAACTTCCGAATGGTCGCCAGAAGCTTTTGCTTCCGTAGACTCAAGGGCTCAGCTCCTGCAGTTGCTCTTTGAAGCATCCGGTCTACGATTCCCAAGTTTCGTCTCACGTATTGCAGTTGTTTCTTCACGGCTTTTCGGAGTTGGTTTTTTCTCGGTTTCCTTTGCTTGGTAACGTTTAGATAATCTTTCCGTGCTTTCTCTCGATACGTTCTCGGTCGTCTTTCTACTTTTACAGAAGCCTTATGGAGGGTATCAATCATCTCATCCAGTTTTTCTCGGGCTTCGTTCAACAATGCTAGATCTGTTGGAAAACGCAGGTCGGCTGGTGTGCAGGTTGCATCCAGAATGAGCGTTCCCTGATTAGGTTTAACTTCGGGTGTAGCCGCTTCTACCTCTTGTGTTTCAACAGGCTTAGTTGTATTAACGATACCGGATCCTTTCGAGTCATCATCGTGATGATCTTCATCATGCGCTTTCTCTTTTTCACTTTGTATGGCTCTTTGCGCAGCTTCTGCAGAGATGATACGTTCGTTGATCTTGGCTAGCCGTTTGGCATTAAAACGTTTCCGAAACTTGACCATCGCTACTGGCGTAAAGGGTTTCGTCAATTGGTACTCACTGAGGCCAATGAAGTACTGAAGATAGGGGTTTTCTGTTATCTGCAGCACGGTTTCGCGATCGGTATATCCACACCGTGTTTGTATAATCAATGATCCTAGAGCCATGCGGACAGGTTTAGCCACATTACCCCGATCACTTGGAAACATAAAAGCGTATTCCTCTTCGATTTCATCCCAAGGAATGATTTTGGCCAATTGAACCCAGCGATTTTCGGCACTGAGCTTACCCGAAAAAGGTAGGATGAAATCATCTATGGTCATCTGCGAACTGGGCTTACGGTACATCTTTTTCTCCTCCATGTGCACGGTTTTTTGGGGGTAGTTACGTTTTTCCATGCACATAATATTCGACAAAAATGCCCTCAAACCCTTGTGAAATCTAGCTTTTTTTAATATTTAGCAAGCCCTACTTAGTTAGATAAAGCGGGATGCTAAAAAGAAAAGCCGACAAAAACCTTGTCAACCTTTTGCTGTCTGTATTGAATTATCTAATTTAGGTTCCATTACATCGGGACATGAATTATAAAGTTCTTCCGGATCAAGATCCAAGCATCCACTTGGGTCAAATTTTCCCCCAAGGTCCCAGGCTAATGTATGGTTCAAAACTGTACAAGTATCTATAAAAACGCTTATATCCTGGAGTCTCTGAAACACTCCCTTAGTAATTAAATTAGATGCATCAAATAGTTTTATCTTTCCGTCTTCAAAATAGACATACACCCTAAAATCCTTAGTCGGTAACACCTGTACAACTCTATGGAACATAATAACACCTCCTTTTTAGATAAGAGGATTAATCTTTTGGATGTCTTGATGTTCTTTTGCTGCTTCCCAATTTCTCATTAATTCTTCTTTGTGAATCTCACACCAAGCAAGTACTAGTCTTAGCTGTTTTGATGGGAATATCCCCTTTATTACCGAACCATTGACTATATCCACAATTATCTTATGATCACCATATTGGGCATGGAAATGTGAAGGCATATGACTGTTCCAAAAATTCCGGTGAAGGCTCTAATCCATCAACCTTAATAATCCCTAAGGCGTAATCCCAGGCCTTGTCTTTTTGTGTGCCCATATGCTTACCCTCATTTATATTTTTTCTAATATATCAGCTAAGTACAGCTTCAACGCTTCCCTTACAACGCCGCTTTTGTCAAGATCACCTTCGGCAGTTTTAATCGTGATTGCCTTTTGCAATTTATCTGTCAAATAGTAAGATCGCTGTATCAATTTATCCGTTTGTTCAGGGTAGCTCTTAACGGCCTTTTGCGGTTGTTCTATCTGCTCAGTGTTATCATCAGTCGCTGTTGTTTTTGTAGTTCTTTTTCTTTTAGCTACTGCTTTTCTTTCTTCTAACTTGCTCATTGGAATCCCAATTCCTTTCATATTTGACGTGGAATATATTCATTTTACCAACAATCCCCTAACTTTAGCTATAGGGTATAGTATAGCCCAATGGTACTTTAGTGTGTCAAAGTACTAAGTAAAAGTCTGGTGTCGAAGACTATCCAACCAAGGACTTTTGTCCAGTATTGGAGAGCCGCTGTAGTCTAGATTTTATAGCGGGAATTATAATGAGAATCAGGCTGTGAATTTTTACGTGAAGTCAAACACTAAGGAAGTCTTAGAACCACCCATATGATAATGCTAATTCGCGAATAAATTCAATGAGCTGTTGATCATTCTTAAATGGGAGTTTAACGAACAAAATCAATTTCTAAATGACTAGGGTTGGAGCATTTAAAAATGGAGCTTCACCCCAGAGTTTATCCCTTTACTTCTCTCAAGGATAGAAAAAAGGGATAACTGTTATGTTACCCCTCTATCCTCGGCAGAATTAATCATTTAAATGAATCCTCCATTCACACGTAGAGTTTGACCTGTAACCCATTGTGATTTGTCACTCACCAGGAATTCGACTGTATTAGCTATATCTTCAGGTTCACCAATACGTCCGAGAGCATTCATCTTTTTCATACCTTCGATCTGCTGCTCAGTTTTCCCTGCAGTGAAAAGTTCTGTGTTAACAGGACCTGGAGCTACAGCATTGATAGTAATCTGTTTAGAACCAAATTCCTTTGCAAGCTGACGAGTAATTTGTTCAACAGCACCTTTTGTGCCAGCATAGACACTATACGATGGGAACATCTGTCCAACAACTGAAGTCGAAAAATTTACAATACGTCCATTTTTCTCCATATGCTTCATAGCTTGCTGACATGCAAAATAAGTTCCTTTTACGTTTATAAAAAATTGTTTATCAAAATCATCTTCTGTTACCTCGGCAAGAGGTTTGGTAATCATCAGTCCAGCATTATTGATCAAGATATCCACCTTGCCGAATGCAGCAATAGTTTCTGAAAATAATTTTTCTACATCAGTTTTTTTCCCAATATCCGCATGAACGTCTATCGCTTGTCCACCCTTTTGAACAATTTCTTTTACTACTTCTGTTGCCTTTTCCCGACTACTGGAATAATTGATGACCACTTTAGCCCCTAAATCAGCCAATCGTTCAGCTACGACTCGTCCAATTCCTCTTGAAGATCCTGTTATAATTGCAACTTTTCCTTCTAAATGTTTCACTATGGCTATCAATCCTTTTATTACATTTTTATATGGAAATTAAAGTAATGTATTCCCATCAATATCTTGTGTTGTTACTTCATGAAAGACCGTTCTCAATAAGAGCCCAAACATTCGAAAACTCACTATTAATTGTTGGGCTTTTCCATTCATAGGCATGGGCCGGATGGTGAAATCGAGTGGTAGCCTGGAAAATGGTCCGCGCTAATTGGTGAGGGTCATCAACATTAATACTACTGCGGCAGATGATTTCACTCATTTGGTCTGTAATTTGACTTACGTGGTTGTGTATTAAATCGGCGGATTCTTCTGTTACTTTGGCATACATTTTAAACAATTCTTCATCCTCACGGGCGTAACACCGTTTTAATTCGATTAATGTTTTAATATACGTTTTTAAATGTTGGGTCCCAACCATCGAAGAATCCTTGCAAACGTCTGTTAACGGCTTAATGATTTTTTCATCCAACCATTTTTCGGTTGCACCTTCAAAAAGCTCAGCTTTGCTTTTGAAGTGACGATATATCGAACCATGACTTACATCAAGTGCATTAGCAACGTCTGTTACAGAAGTTTTTGTTAGACCAAAACGTTTAAGCGTTTCTTCTGTGGCTTCAAGTATCTTTTCCTTTGTTAAAACTTCTAACTTCTCCATAAAAGTCCGACTGACTCGTCGTATTTGTCACCTCCTTAAAGATAGTATAACCCCGAAAGAATCAAATGACAAATATCAATTTTTGTCATTTGATTCTTTCGGGGTTATAAAATTGTATCACAGAAGGAAGTGCCAACTAATTTAATTATAATTATTTTAATACGCAGCCAGAGATTATCTCAATGAAATAATAAATATTCTTCAATAGATAGAAAAAGAGAAGATATTCTGATCTTTGAAGTAAGGGAATAAATGTAACTCAACCTTCGCTAAAGACAGCATTAACGAAAGTAACTTAATGTTGTCCAGCTAACTCATCCATCGGAACCCTAAGTCCTGCTTCTAACCGTGCAAGTGTATAAATCCGAACTCTAGCCTTCTGCCCAGCTTCAATATTACATAGATTCTTATTGGATTTATTACTGTTTTAGCAGCTACTGAGCCTGGGATAGCTATCGCTTTTTCCTCGTTGGGCTTTTTGCTGTCCAAGAATTTTACTATGTAAGAGCAAGTGAGTCACCCCTATCCTGCAATAATTATTACATATGGGTTTGGCAAACCATGTCATAAGTGTTCGAGGAATAGAAAGAAGGATCCCAACCAAGGCAGAGACTAATAAGATTACTATCAGCTAACGCCAACTCTGGATGCTTCCTTAGATGCTTCTTGTGATGAACACACTCCGCAACGTGGAACTTCCCCTCACCTTTGCATCTTTGGCACTCGTTATTATCTCTTGTCAGTATCTCCCTGCGTTTACGAACCCATTCTTTTTCCTGGACATGTTCCCCCTCCTTTTGCCTATTAGAAAAGAGCCTAGTTACCAGGCTCTTTTAAGCGATATCTTTCATAAAACGCTTGGTTTATACGCATCAAATGCGTATAATATAACTAAGAGGTGAGGAAATGAAACGGAAAGACTTAATTAATAAATAAGTTAACTGATAATGGTTGGTGGTTATTGAGAAACGGTGCAAACCATGATTTGTACACCAACGGAATATACAGTGAACCGATTCCTCGCCATAGAGAAGTTGATGAAAAGCTAGCAAAAGTGATTATCAAGCGACAGGGGCTAAACTAAGCCTCTTTAACCGCTTAAAAATATGGAGGTGTTTTTTAATAAAAAAAGTATATCCTGTTGTTTTAACTCCGGCAGACGTAGGCTATGTTGTCTTTGTCCCTGATTTGCATATTAACACCGAGGGCACCGATGTAGCTAACGCCATAGAAATGGCCCGTGATGCGATTGGGCTTTGGGGGATCTGCGAAGAGGATATGGGCCGCTCTATTCCATCACCATCTACTCTATACCCTGTATGCGAATCTAATGAGCTTGTTACCTTGGTAGATATTGATTTCAACGCATACCGCAGGGCAAACGATAATCGTACGATCAGAAAGAACTTAACCATTCCGAGTTGGCTTAATGATCTAGCCGAAAAAGCTGGTGTTAATTTTTCGCAGGTTCTACAGGAAGGCCTTAAAGAAAGGCTTGATGTCCAAAATCGGTAAGTGTTTGAATCTCTAGTCGGGCAGTTTGCCCGGCTTCTTTCTTTTATATTACAAAATAGTCCCTATACCAATAACTGGTAACCAACTTTCCCTTACCAAACTTTGCAAATAGAAAAAGTGCCCTTTTCGGAACGCTTTCTAACAATACTATTATAGCTCAAAGAACTATCGCATTTCCTCTTAAGTTTCAATATGATAAGTACGACTAAGGAAAATATCCGGGTGCAAGAACAGAGCAGGTAAAATTCTCATTCGCCTGCTCTTTCCAACGTTTCGACATACAACTTTTTTGATATCCTGTAACCACTCCGCACCAAATTATCAAGATAAGGTCTGACGTTTGTAATTTTCTCCGTTCTTTTGGCTAACAATAAGATTCCAATAACACCGATTGTTGTAAGAAGTAAGGCCTATGATTGGGCTGGAATTGCAAACGACCCTAATCATTTCGCAAATCCCATTTCATCAAGCAACTTCCTAAGAGACTCATCATCCTGGCATTGTTGCTCTTCCGAATACTCGCCCCAATGCAATCCTCGGCTTCTCAAAATCTCCATAAAATCCAACAATGACCGCCCTGAGAGTTTCGTATTAGTTTTTATCTACAAAGGGAGCGGTTACTTCCTTAGGGCTAATATTGGGATAAGGATTGAATAAGTTCTCTGGAACTTCGCTAGGACTCATATATATTTCGCTCAGGGTTCCCTCAACCTTTTTATCGTTACGAGTAAGCGAATTGTGACGTGCTATTGGAAGGCCTGTTTCAGCATCTACATCTAGAGTTTGATCATTGTATTTATTTTTATATACTAACAATGTTTTCCCGTTAAGAGTCTTCTCTTCCCCTAAAATCCAATTTTGTTTAATATCATCCTTTACACTTTTAAAAATTTTCCTAACAGGATTTTGTTCTCAGAGGCTATTTTATCAGGAATTAACCAAGTAGTAGTATCTACCTTTCCGTCAACATTACCAATTACGATAACACGTCTCCCTTGTTCTTTTACTATTGTTATATTTTGTAGACCCTCTGAGTCATAAGAATCTGATCTTGATTGAAGGTTAGCAAGATCTGTCCATATTTCTGTACAATTACCAGCTGGATCAGATATTTTAACATATTCAATATTGGAGGCTTTCATTGAACCAACTCTGTTGGCAGTAAATGTTACCCCATTCTATTCAAAAGCCCAGGATTCGCAGATGAAGGAGAGGATCTTCGAGGATCTGTTGGTATCAATATTAGCGATACCTAATTAGGGGTAATACCAGCGAAGCTGTCATAGCCCGCAAACCTATGGATTAAATTAGAAACGTGTCGAAACTGTCACCCAGTGCAAAACCTATGGTGTATTTTTACATTATCATGTATTCTTCTCAAACATATACCATTTATAATTATCTACCAGCAGAACCTAAAAGCTCTACTCTAATTTTTATATAGACATCTTCATCAAAGCTTTTGGAATCAATTGATACCAAAAGCTTTTTTAAATTTCCATTTTATGGTTTGATTATCTCGTATAATTAAAAATGTGACAATATGCACATTATGAGTTATTTATTTCATCTTTCATGGGATCGAAAAATTCTATAAGGAGCAACCCATGCAGTAGTTTCCTCACGCATCGGGATTTGCGATGACAGGCTGTTGTCCCGCCGCTAGCCTTCTGAGTTAACTGCGCAGTTTTATGATACCTTTATGAACTAATCCAGTACTATTCATGCTTTATATTCTACATTTTCTTATAAGCCTGCACATAAACAGAATAAATATGATCTAAAAAGATGCCCGCAGATAAAAGGTCACTTAAAAGCAGAAACCCGGCTCACCACACCGGGTTTCTGCTTCAAACGGGATATCAAAATCGTTGATACAACTACAAATGACCTCTACGATTCTCCACACTGTACTATATGTCCCTGTCCAGGAAAGGGTGACAAAAACCTTGTCACCCTTTTGCTGTCTGTATTGAATTGTCTAATTTGGGTTCCATTACATCGGGACATGAATTATAAAGTTCTTCCGGATCAAGATCCCACTCGTATCCTTGTCTTTGAAATCTTCAATGGGCCGAGTTATCACGATGACTTTCACCTTATTTTCTAAAGCAATCTTCAGGTGCTGCATCATTTGTAGAGTACGTCTCTTGGTTACAAAAGGGCTTACTATCAGAATTTCTCTTGCGGCATTAATAATATCATTACAAACATTCCAATTTCTCTCAAATAAGTATCCGTGACCAACTCAATTTTCCCAGATTCAACATCTTTATCAAATATCTCGAGGACTTCAGCATCTGCGTGCTTCTTCAACTCTTGAGTTCGAATAATTTATACACTTTAATTTTCTCAAATCTGTTAAATAAAAGATCTTGGAAATCTGCATTATAGAGATGAATAATAACATTTGTGTCAAGAGACGCATCCATTAATCCATCCCCCTCAGCAAATCGTCAAAGCTTTTATCTTCATTTAGCTCTTCGGAAGGGTCTGCAAAATCATCTGCCTTTAAATCAACAAAGCCTAACGCGGTTTCTAAACTCTTCCTAGAAATTAACTTATCATAATAATTTGAAATGACCCATTCGAGATATTCAGCGGGTATTTTCTTTGCTTCCGAGGATTTGCACAAATCCGAATTACCCTTGATTGCATTCAATAGTGCTGCAGCCGTTTTCTCTATCTTTTCTAATTTCAAATTATCTAAACTAGTATTATCTAAGATACCTAGTGCTTTCAAACGAACAAGCGTCATATCATAGCTAACATTAAACGTCGTTTGAATCCTGGCTATGTCTAACCCATTCCAAATCTTGATATTCTTATCATTAAGTTCTAGTCTAATAAATTTAAGGATTTTATCTGTCGGCATCAATAAACAGGCAGCAAAATAATTAGCCTCAATTTCATCTTCATCTCTATCGTTGAAATCATCATCTCGGATCATTGTTTTACCTTGCTCGGATAAGTGTAATCGTTGATGCCCCATTTCATGAGCAACAGAAAAAACTTCCCGTGATAAGATCTGCGATGAATTCGAAAAGATTATTCTTTCTGTATCCTTTATTAAAGCAAATCCTAAAAACGATTCAGCGCCAATAGGGTATCGGATCACTCGATACCCCACTTTTTCAGCTGCTTCAAAAATATTTTGGAATCCATAATCCGTTACATTACATTCATCTCTTACATTTTCAGCCGCTCTTTCTATCACAAGTTGCCTGCTTTTATTCATCGACATTAACCTGCCTCACGCTCTGGTATAGCTTTCGATGAACATAAAATGTATCAATCATCTTGTTAATATATTCGAATTCATCTTCTTGAATTGAATCGTTATTCGCTCTAAACATGGGTTGCTCTTGAGAAATATTGTTGACAGACGATGTTATGTCTTCAACTTTAATCCCTAAAACTTGGGCAATAGTCATAAGGCAAGCATATGAAATATCGATTAAACCTTTCTCGAGCCTAGCATATTTTTGCCTTGAACACTTAATTTTTTCTGCAATCTGTTCTTGCGTAAAGCCTTTGGACTCTCTCAAACTTCGGATTCTTACTCCTAAAATTGCATTCATGAAAATACTCCCTCCTTCATACTTATTTTGAACCCTATCCTACTCAAAACCAAAGAATTGTTACATCACCATAACATCAATACTTATTATTTCTGTATCTATAGCCAAGTTATTCACTGTTGTGTTATATTTTTAAACCATTCTCTTGAAATTATTTAAGAATATGGTTCCATTGGTTGTCTTCTGGTTGCCAAACAGCTTAATGATCACGCCAATCCAGCAGCTGTCGGTCTCTTTATTTAAACCGGGCCTGTAAGGTTCATCATGGACAGCTCTCCTCTTTACATGCGTATAAATAAAAAAGGCCCCTCGTTAGAGGGGTAAGAGAAGGAGGTATTTGAGAAAAGATAGAAACCCGTTTGACAACAATATCATTATGCAATAATAGTCTGAAACAAGCCTGAGGACCGGCTGAAAGATTACTGAAAAAGCCTTTCAGCTATATAAACCTACATCTTCCACAAAAACCACTTGCAGGTACCTATTTCGAACTTAATCTCAAACGGTCTGAGCCCGCCGTTAATCTCAGACTGGCAGCGAATGGCGGTACTTGGCCACTTCATCTATGAAGAACAACGATAATACCTTATACCCTTGTCAAACATATTTGAAGGTATGGGCAAACGTCCCCGACCATATAGATGTGCATAGGTACCGGTGCAAATTTAACAATTAACTTGTAACTTTTTACCACGTTACTTCTAAGGCTATAAAGCTTTTTGAGATAGAGTTATATCTTAAAAATTTAAAAATAATGTAACCAAAGCACCTAGAAAAACACTCTATAGTATGAATCTACTTTTATTCACTATGAGATAGGGGGTAATTAAAATGTTTAATAAGTATACTTAGGAATCGAATTGTAGATGGTAGCCGAAACGATAACCGTTAGGCATTTGAAAATTTTCGCCAGAGCAACAATGTTACTGCCGATGGAAAGACAGACCCCATTCGGTCTGTTGCATAACGGTCTTCGCCAGCTAAACGTACTTTACCCCGCAATTGTTCCATGGTAGCCTAAGAAACCATCACGCTTCCCCAAACACAATGATATCCGTTAACAAAATGAGTACTAAATTAAAAATTTGGAGGTAAAATAATGAGAAAGAAACTTTTGAGTATTGTTATCACTATGTGTTTAGCCATGTCATTATCAACTACTGCTTTTGCAGCAACAACTTCAAGCATGAGCCCTTCATCAAAATTAGTGTTTGATTTATCAAATCAAGATTTGAATAGTTTAAGTACTGAAAATCTAAATAAATTTAAGCAACAAGTTAATTCATTATCTGATAGTGATTTTGATAGCTTTATTGTAGGTTACTTAACTAAGGAAAAAGATTTTTCTAAGATAAAAAATAATTTATCAAAACTTGGAGTAGAGCTGCAAGAACCCAAAAAAGGCAACGATCAAAGTTTTTCTATTCAATCTTTTGAAGCATGGAACTTAGAGTTAGAAATGGCAATAGCCAAAAGAGCCTCAGATTCTTATTATAGGATGATCACGTACTATACACCAGATACGAATGAATCTAGGCCCGCTTCGTACGATGCAATTGTGGTGTATTGGGATAAGGCGACGGGGAAATTTTCTGGTAAGGGTACGTCAAGCAGTACTTATAATAGCTTGAAAAGTTCAAGTAATTCTAGTAATGGAACGGTTGTTTTTAACTCATATGACTCAAAGTTTACAAGTTCAACACCTACCCAATATGTATCAGTGTATGTAACTCCAATTGGCTCATCCGGGGAAATCGAGTGTGCTGTAGAGTATCATCATAGTTGTTATACCACATCATTTACTGGAGCAGCTCTTAATCCAGCTGTTGATTATGGAGGAAAGGGAGCAGTTTCAGGTTCAGTTGGTGTATCGATAAATTGGGCTAGTACTGAAACTGTTTGGGGAATTGGTGATGAAAATGCCATTTACTATTAAATAAATTATCATAATGTAATGCCCCTAATATCTAATGATTTGGGGCATTATTTTTATCTAGCGTATAAAACTAAGGTTTTGATCTTTATATCTTGGGCGGCACTAGGTATGATCTTTTGAGAGATAAATAGGAGTGATATAAAATGAAAAATAAAAAAATATATATTATTTTGATATTATCTTTTATTCTAATTTCAGGCTGTAATACCAACCAGAGGTCTATGGTGCCAGAATCAGATTATTATTCAGTGATGCAAAGTGTTTTTAATTATGAGTATTCAACAAAACTATGGCAATTTAATGATTCTATCGATTTTGCGCTTGACGCAAAAACAACGTCGGATTTAATTCTCTTGGATGGTTTAATACAGGGATATACGAATAATAGTGGTCAAGTAATTTTAATTCTAAATTCGCATAATAAAGCTACATCTTCCAAAGAATTAAACAAGATTGTTGACCCTTCAATACAAGAATCTGTTGTGATAGTTCTATTAGAAATGAATAATTATTTAAAAAAACTAAATAAAAATATAGTTAAAAAATCTGATTTAGAAGCACTTAAAAATAAGCACGAAGAACTTACTGAAATAGATAATTTGTTAGTCCATATAACTAATATTGAGGTAAAACAACCTGATAATAAACAAGTACAAACTTATAATAATATTGCTAAAAGACTCAAGATGTTATCGGATAATTTGGGAATGTAATTATTTGTTCGACATCTGTGTCACCACCAGTATGACATTTTTGTCACCCTTTGTGGACATCTCCATTTTAGAGATGTCACGGATCAGATAGCGGTTACTGGTTTGCATCTTAGTTTTATCATTAAACCATTCAATTCTTGTGATAGCTCCTCGGTCAATCAGTTCCTTCAACCAGCGTTGGATCGTCCTCGATTAACTCCAAAATAATCGGCTAAAGTCTGAACGCTTGGATATGAAAAAGTTTTTTTACCATAGGCCCTGCTTTTTAGACGCAAGTAATGAACTATAGCATCGTTCGACAATTCCAAGTGAATCGGGCAGGAGGCTGATCATTAATTGATCAGCCGACCTCCCACAGCACCGTACTTACCGTCCGGTATACGGCGCTTCCAAAGTTTACACGCTATTTCGCAGAATAACATTCACTGAAACTAAGGTATCCGATTCGTTTGAATCGCTCGTTGGATAGAGCTTTCGTCAGAATAGGACTATGGGCTACACGCCAATAGTGTTTGCCCACATCCATGCTTGTTCCCTTGCTAATGCCTGCTTTCATCAGGTTTTCAAACCGTGTTCGTATTTTCTTCCATCGCTTCCAAGTTACCATTCGTATGCGACTTCTCATCTATTCATCCAAACTATTGAGTAGGTTCTTAGCATCTGCAGGTTTCTTTCCGTTCTTTTTGGGTATTTCTACCCTCCGTACTGTTCAGATTCCACCTCGCGGTGGACACCCTTGCCTTAAGCTAATGGTTGGTCGCTACATACCTCCATAACGGACTTTCACCGTCTAGTTAACCGCCTATGCGTGGCGCACCTATAACAAGAAGTGGAGAGGCAAATTCGCCTCTCCACTTCTTGCGCACTCCTTTTTTATAGAAGAATTCAAGCGAACGATACCCCTGCCCAGGCTATCAAACAAGCTTCTATACGATAGGCGGATCAAACAAATCCTGGGTCGTTGTATCATTCTTCGCAATCGCCTGATTCATAGCGTAAGTCCCAAGAATGATCGCGGCCGAGAAGGGATTGATGTCCTTTTGAAAACAAGTGACCGTTGCTCTGCAGCATTCTGCCGGTCTGATCTTTAATACTGTTAATTTCGGCCGTGATAATCTGCTGCGTCCCCTCGCTTATTCCCTTCATCATGATTTTCGAGCTCCTCTGCTTATTCATAAGCTTTTCCGGAGGAAAAGCTCCATAAGAAAAGATGGACGTGTCCGATGAGGATCTTTACGAAGTAGCAACCACATTATTCGATTTGCTGGAATACCCGTTGGTATCCGTAACCCGAAATAACCGCTTTGATCTGACAGAGGAATAGATCCCTGTTCAATCGATCATACGAGAAGAGGGGGTATTGGTATTCTGCCAAACACCTTTTAGAACCAACCCAAACGGTCATTATGAAACAAAATCCATGTAGAGAGCCATTGTTTTCCCCGCTCGACGCAGGATAAAAGCGCGAGGTTGCCCTCAAACAGTGGTGGTTATCGGATAGTCAGAATGGTAAGTCCTCAATACCTGTTTGTAACTCCATATCTTCTTCCCATTCTTCCTCTTCAGAATAAGCTGGAGCAAAAAATTCCTGAAAACCCCAATAAAGCGCTTCTACCATTTCTGGCAGATAAACATGCGTTCCACTCGTTTTCTGTATTGTGCCATTGGAATAGTCAACCTCTGCAGCTTGCTCAGTTGGAGACTTTTTACTGCATCTTCTACAGATGTGATTTGCATGTCCCTTACCCGAAAAGCTCTCATTCGATTTATATTCAGAACCAATCTTGCAGTAATGGCCGCTTTTGCGTTTTTTCTTTGACATTTCTCTCTCCAATATTTCTGGTTTAACCACTAAATGTTATACATCATTATTTATCTATGCTCAATAATGAATACATTCAGTTTTGATTGACAGTCTTAATGTTTATGAATATAATACGAATATGAACATAATACAAACATGAACACATTCATATTTTAAGGAGGGTACAATATGTCTGTTTCTGAAAAGGCTGTAATGATGATGAAAAATGGGTTTTTATGCAGTCAGTCTGTTTTTGCTACACTAAGTGAAGAACTTGGCTTAGAACGAAAATTAGCCTTAAAAATTTCTACTGGTTTAGGTGCAGGAATATCGTGTCAAGGTGATATTTGTGGGGCTGTTAGTGGCTCAATTTTAGCCATAGGATTAAAACACGGAAACCATGAGGGCCTCTCCGACGCAGATTCTCAAGGTAATACTTTCTATCTTGCCCAGGAGCTAATAGAGAGAATTAAGGCAAAGCATGGATGTTATACATGCAAAGATCTCATAGGTTTAGATCTTACAAAGCCGGAAAACATTAAACTCGCCCATGAGTCAGGGATATTTGAAAGAATATGTAGTAACGTAATTAGGGATTCGGTACAGATAGTCGAAGAAATTTGGTAAAACTACCTACCAACGATAAATAAAAATGCATACCTAAATTCTGTTAAATAGTATGCATTTTTAATTCCTCCACAAGATTTTACTCTCTCTATGCTCAAACGCTGTAGAACGGTTATGCTAACATTTGACGATGATAGAATAACTATCTATAATTAATAATGAATAAATTCATTGTTGAATTAGTTTGTTGGAGGATAAGCTTACGGAGGACGGAATGGACCGCAGACAAAGGAAAAAACTGCAAGTACAGAAATCTATTGTTGATGTTGCAATTAAACTGTTTATAGAAAAAGGCGTTGAGCAAACAACTGTAGCGGAAATTATGGAAGGTGCTGATTTTGGTATAGGTACTTTTTATAACTATTTTCAATCTAAAGAGGATATTCTCAAATACGCCTTGGCCCAAAAAATCAGTGAGGCTAAAAGATCGCTAGAAGAACTGAACCAATCATCGATTAATCCTCAACAAAAAATCTCTCAAATATTATTGATTTTAGGTAAGATATTTGATGATAATCAACAATTATTTAAATTATATCGTATCCATTCACTATCACCAATACAACCGCCACATGGTCCGGAGTTTAAAGACCTTTTAGTAAATGTTATTCAGGAAGGGCAGAAAAATGGAGAATTTAGAGTCACTATTCCAATTGAAATAGTGACTGAGATGTTCATGGGCCTGATCCAATCAGCTATAACTAGCCGTTCACAAATCCCTTTCGAGGAAAACCTTAAATACAAATTAGCTTTGTTTCTCGAGGGACTAACGGAGAAAAAATAGTAACCAATGTTTTTTACATGCAATTAATCCCTTGCTGTACGCAAAGGGTTAATTGCTTTTTGTATTATAGAACTAATACTTATGACTTCGCTTTCTTCCGGCAGAAGGCCGAAAGTGGCGTCGTGATCTCTGTTTATGCCGGCGTGATGTACTTGGTGCAGTGAACGAATGTGGTGTATCCTGGAACCTTCGGATTACCAAATTACAGATACAAATCACAGCTTCATGATAAGTATAGCAACTAAACTTCGCTAAAGACTGCATTAACGAAAGTAACTTGGCGTTGTCCCCAATCTGTCCCCCTCATTAAAAGCAGAAACCCGGCTCGCCACACCGGGTTTCTGCTTCAAACGAGATATCAAAATCGTTGATACAACCACCAATGACCTCTACGACCCCCCACACTGTACTATATGTCCCTGTCCAGGAAAGTGTGACAAAGGGCCGGCTTATTGCCAGCGTCTTTTTGTGCTCAAATATCTCTCCTATCCCTACATTCAAAAAAGCACAAAGTTTGTCTAAGGTTTCGAGATCAATCCTCTTTGCACGACCGTGATTAAGCTCAACTACTGAAGGTAAGGTTATTGGGGGTCCTTATTTGAACTGCCCAGGATTAAATGGTACGAACTTAATCTCATAATAATTCTGCACTTTTATACTTTCGGCAAGAGCTCCAAAGAGGCTATGTATTAACTTTTGCATTTTATCATTCTTGTCAAGCACTACAGCAGACAACTTTCTATAACTATCTCCTGCCAAGAACCTTTCCATAAATGCCGCAAAGGGAAGGAGAAAAACTCCTCTGCTTCGATGACTTAAGGCCGTTGATAATTGCTGAAAAACTAGGGATCTATTATCCACAGTAGTGACCGTGACAAAGGCAACAGGTTGATCGTCTTTTAATGTAATAAAGCTATACTCCGGCACAATCCGATCGTTTTGATTGTGAATAAAGCTGAATGGGTCAAGGTTTGAAGGAAATTCTCCGCCTATAGCAGCTTTTAGTTTATCAAAGTTCACAGAAGGTACTTCGCTGAAAGGCAAGGTTTTAAAGCCACGCCCTGCCAATGCCTTGCAAATACGCTTCCCTTTTTCCTCCATAAATGCAGCCCATCTACTACTGCAGTGCTCATCATTGGCATAGCGGATGATCGTTGCCGAATCCATTATTTCAAAGCCTATTTTTCTCAGCATCTGGTCCATGACTTCACCATATTCGTTTTGCTGAATCAGATTAACCCCAAGCTCTGCTGCACCTTTATCTCGAGCATAGGTCATAGCTGCCTCAACTAACTGTGTACCAATATTCTGCCTTCGAAATCGTTCCTCAACAAAAACATAGGTCAATATAGGCCTATGTGCAAATTCCAGAATAACAATACCTGCAAAAGTATCCTCAAGATAAGCTCCTAAGAGAAGAGCATTATTTGTCAAACTACGATTAACGTAATAAGTTCCAATAGGTGGAAGATCAAGCTTAAAGCCCAGCAAATAATCACTGAAGGATATTTCGTTAATACAAGTTCTCATTTCTCACCTCTCCAACATCTTTTGATGTAACCACTAAGCTATTGCAATTCTTTATATGACCAGTTAACCAATGACGGATTAACACAATGGCATCCGGCTTTTTATGATTTCATACTTCACTGGAAAGCCGTGCAACCCATTACTGGCGTACAAACACAAGGAATCCCGGAGAAGAAACGCTTCCCCTCCGGGACAAATATCATTATTATGGGGAAAAATAGCCCTATAAGAAAGAAATCGGGCCTTCGCTTTTCACTACGTCCTTCTAAATTACACCCCACTTGATTATGCTTACATATGTTAAAAGTACAGCCCCCGGCAACTGTATCCAGCGCCTCATCGGAAAGTTTTTCGGGCAGCAGTGTGGGCAGAACCAGATAAAGCGCATTGGCAGGCTGCTCAATTACCTTGACCTCCAGGGCTGCAGGCAACTTGGAGCCTTCTTTTAGCTTGCCCATTTCTTGTTCCACGACCGCTTTTGGGTTGGCGAGCAACTCTTTACGGAAGTTCTCGTCCTTCAGAGCCCGACAAGCAGTTCATTCTGGAAATCTTGCCAGCTTAGTAGTTTTTGTTCACTCATTATTTGTTTCCCTCAAAAAAATGTTATTTGAAAACGTGTTTGCCAATCACGCATTCCATCATTATTTCATTTTTTTCGTAAATACTTTACATATTAAATTCGTTTAAGTCCTGATTTCATTACAACATACGTTAAACAACCTTACCAAAACATTGGGATCGGATTCAGCTCGTCTTCCGTGTTCGCCTTCTTCAGCCAGCCCAACTTAACCGGCACCTCGTAGAGGCGGCCCGGGGCAAACCGCGCCCAGAAATGCCTGAGCCCCGGCACAATCACTTTGACTACCGGCATGCCAATATCCGGGCGAGTCTGATCCAGCACCAGCATCTCCATATCCATTTCCTCAATGATTCTCCGACAGTATTCAAGGTCCTCCAGCATATCCTGGTGGAAAGGCGGAAGGTAGTCAGTAACTTGTTGAGCGGGTACAGTAGGATCCGGAGCCAGATACGGCTGGTTGTCCAGGGTGGCCTCTTTCAGCCATTTTAGGGTAGTCTCGTCTTCCAAGGGTGCCTGACCACGATTTACTACATCCAAGGTAGAAAGTGACTGGTTCATTTCCGTTACCGCTCGGGACAAAGCAATTTTCGGATCCAGATGCGTGCCAAAACCGAACATTACTTGGCTCCCCGTCCCATCGGACCGGCAACTGACGGCGGCAAAGGTGGGAATGCCCAGATCAGAGGTCAGATCGATGGCCCACAGCTCCCGTCCTATCCGGCTGTACTCCTCTCTGAGCTCCCCATAATAAGGTTCACTGAAGCTCTCAAGGTCCACCCCGGGTCTTGGCAGGCGGTTATACCACCAGAGGGCCACGCAGTCGCGTTCCACCAATTCGAAAAAGCCCTGCAGCACTGCTTCTTCTAAGGTGTTGCCCGAGGCATTGCCATTGGAGTCGCCCAAGGCAAACCGGGCCTCGGGATAACTATAATAGCAATACTCAGTGGGCAGGTAGCGGAAGCGCTTCTGGGTAAGGGACCAGACTGGGGTCCAGTCGATTACAGCTTCTTCATCAAAGGGTTCGGGTACATAATAAAAGTTAATTTCTTGACGGTTAATCTCCTCGCGCTGCTCGTACTGGCGTTGGCTAAAGTGTTGGCAGGCATCAAGGAGAACAGCTTCATCACCAAGTTGACGGTAACTGAACTTCTTTCGCACAGGCTCATCCCCCCTGAACACCCCCGAAATGCGTTCTAATGCCTCGCACAAGGCACTGGCTTTGGCCTGGGCGTCGCTCATGCCCTTGCCGGCACTGCTGGAGCGCAGGCTGGCTTTTAACTTTTTAAGGTTATAGCGCCCATGGTACAGGGCCCTGTTTTCCCCAGCAAAGTAGAGATGGACCTGGCTCTCTTCCGGCCCCATGCGTACGACCTGGTTCACTAAACCGGTCAAGGGGTCAATCAGGTGGGCAAATTGTTGATAAGTTTCCAGTGGCTTGAGGCTACGGTGTCCGCCGTCCGTCACGAAGGTTTTGACACGGCTTTCCAGTACCAAAGGACGGGCCTCAGTCATGTCAGCATTCCCGCAAGACGGGCACTGGGGTAGGCGCTGGACAGCATGAAACTGAATTTCAGATTTACTAAGATTTAGGGTCATTAAGTTGCTTGCCAGGGCGGAAGTTTCATTTTTCACAATCCATTTAGCGATTTCCAAAGCAGCCAAGCTAAGGGCCGCTTGTTCCCCGGCGGCCAGGCCTCCTCTAACCCCAGGGATGACGGTTTGCCGGCCCTCCATCTTGTCCACCGCCTGCTCCACCACCTTGAGATTCCCTTTCAACCGGGCACTCAGGCACTCCCAGCAGACGGTTTGGCCGGGTACAAAGACGGGACCCACCATAGCTTCTAAACCTGTGAACTTGACAATTAACCAGGGAATGCCCTTCGTTTGGGCTTCCCGGTTGATCTCGGCCAGTTCCTCGGTCAGGTAATCGTCGGTCAGTACCACCCGTAGGTTGCCCTCGGCAGCCACAGTCAACCCCATCGATTCTAGGAGATTTGTAAAGGGGATCGGAGACAACTCACCCAGCACGCTGACCTCGACCTTGGCCTTAGCCAATTTCGGCCCGGCCAAGGCTGGATCGACTCCCAGGGCACTCCAAAAGGACGCCTGATCAGGGTTGAGAGAATCAGACTCTTCTGTGATGTATCCCTTCTTCTCCAGTTCCGCCAGGGCGTACCACACTGAGGGTGGGGACACTTCTCCTTCAAGTGCTGCCACGATGTCATCGAGGCTATTTATCCCGTTTAACAGAGGGGCCAGGGCCACATAGGTCTTGCCTTTGAGCACGAAATGCTGTTGGTCAGATGACAGAAATACGGCCTTTTCCTCAGCCACCACGTCCACCCGAAAATGATGCTTAAATCTCGGTCTTGTCCAGAACACGTCCTGCCACTCCTTTATATTTCAGCTAGCAAACTAGGTTTGTTTATGGCTATTCTTACAAAAACCACATGCCCTTAAATACGTTTACTCCCCAGCAGGAATTCTCCCACCGGCGATTCTTCCAGGTAATTAAGCCCCGCCGCTTGGCACAGCCAGTCAGCATGACCGGCACCCAAGGCGCAGGGGGCCAGGTCCATGGCCGTAGCCACCAGGTACATGGTCTGGTACAGCGCACCCACGTCTTTTAACATCAAAGCGTAGGCGATGGAGTTATATTTCCAGGACAAGCGCGAGAAGCGGGCAGTCAGGTTGATCACCACCTGCGCTTGGCAGTGTTTAGCGGCACTATTTTCTGCTTGCTTAAGGATTAATCCGGTGTAGCGGTTGGCATTACAGAGTTTTGTCAGGGTGTGTACCAAGGGGTCATAGTGGTATAAGCCGGAAATCCAGTCCGCCGCATTTTCCTACCGTTAAATATATCTCTAGTTCGTGGCAGGCGCCACCGCCCGGATAGGGTCGGGCACTGGATTCATACATTATTCCCCTTTGGGGGTCAGCGGGCCGGATACTTTTGACCCGAGCAGTGCGGTATAAAAACTCACCGATTTGCTGGAGGGTAATCGCTTCCGGGGCGTAGTCCCGAATGGAATGGCGTTCTTCCAGCACCAGGGTGAAGGGATAATCTTCTTCTCTGAGATGTTCCAGATCAGGCTTGGCCAATTCGATTATTTCTCCCCGCATCGGGGGCTTGCAAACGGGCAGGGGTGCCATCTCCGGCCAGAAACGGAACGTCCCTCCCAGAGGTTGATCCTGTCGGCCATCCCGGACCCGGGAATGAAACAAGAGGTCATGAAATTCCCATTGCCGTAAGACCTCGTCTCGGTCCTCCGGGATTCCCCCCCCTGCCTCGTCCGCCGGTTGGCTCACCCCTGCTGCGCCAAACAACTGCAACAACAGCTTGACGTTTGCGGAATCCGTTCCGGGAATGGCAGCACAAAGTTCCTGATAAGTGACCGGGCGGGACAACAGGCCCCAAAGGGCCATACCGAGCCAGCCATCAAAGTTCCAGCCGCACAGGCTGAATAGGGGTCTCAAGGACAGTTTTGTGGTTCAGGCAACGACTGTAAGCAAAGCGAGAGAGCACAAATCGCTGGTCAGAGCCAATTTCCGAAAGACGAAAATTAAACCCCTGACCGATCACTACCAACCTAGCCAGACTTTGCCCGTCATTGATCACCGACCAGGTGAGGAACCCCAAGCGGGACAACTGTTTTATGTACTGAGGTAGATTGGACAAAAACCACTCTTCAGCCTGGGCCATATCCTCCAGTTCCTCCTGGGTTGCCCCACCGGCGGCCAGTATCAGCAGGGCTTTGACCGTGCCGGGAGTTGCCTTTGACAGCGGCTGAGTTATGTAACCGGTATCGAGTTCCACCCCGCCTCCCGGGGTTTCTTCAATACTAATCCCTTCCTTTAAACCAATTACGATCTTAGGCATGGCTGAATTCACCCTTCTGTTAGTCTTATAGCTAAGCCACCACGGCCGTGGCGAAGTGGGCCTGTTCAAGGGCCCGGTAACCGCCAGTACGACCTTGAAAATAGCGTTTCTGATGCCAAGCATTCCAGCGGCAGACGTTCTTGTTGGGGAAATAAGCTGCTCGGCATATACAGACAAAAGGAATCCCGGAGAAGAAACGCTTCCCCTCCGGGACAAATGCATTATGGTTTTGTGCTATTTTCCGTAAAGCGTAAACGGTATCGGAACTAAAAACCCAGTCGTGGTTCTGCCCCCCGCCACATTGTCTAGTGCCTCGTCTGAAAGCTCCTCAGGCATTGTAGGCAGGACGAGGTATAGCGCATTGGCTGGCTGCTGAATTACCTTGACCTCCAGGCCTGCAGGCAACTTGGAACCTTCTTTCAGCTTGCCCATTTCTTGTTCCACTACCGCTTTTGGGTTGGCGAGCAGTTCCTGACGGAAGCTCTCGTCCTTTAGGGCTTTGACAATCAGTTCATTATGGAACTCTTGCCAGCTGGGTAGGTTTGGGGTGCTTTGTTCACTCATGATTTGTTTCCTCCAAAGTTTCTATTTGAAGACGTGTCTTTGACACGTTTTTCATCGTTTTTACTTTACATATGGGTTAATACGTTTGGGTCCTGATTTCATTACATGTCCGAATGAAATATTTCCATATGCACTCTCTCTGGGCAACGTTTTCCAATTACTAATCCTTTTCGTTTACGAAAGGCACCGTTCTTAACTACTTTTTCAACGACCATATTGCTTCTCTCATTCCCAGATGCTTCACTAACAATCGCTTGGGTCTGATTATCAAGCGCGCTAGTCGTTTCGTCAAAGAACAAAATATCTTCATTACCTAAGGTTTTTATCATCCTTGATGTGCTGAAAAATGTGTTATTCAGTATGTTTTCTGGTACTTTCTACATATCTTTTCAATCTCCTCCAAGATAGCGGAAAATGATCCAATATACAATGAAAAATCTATTATACTTGTATAATCTGCTTTTAATAATCGATTGCGGGCTATGTTAACAATATCGTCTGCATTTGAATTCACACCATTGCTATTTTTAAAATCACAAATCTATTATTAAATAGTCTAAAAACTATTAATATTGTACAAAAGAAGGAAATTCAGAATTATTCGCGAACTTTATCATTAAGAGAAGGTGCCCTTACATATTCATCTAAAAAAGGAGAGAAGCTTATGAGAGGAAGATCTTATGTAATTGATAACCGAAACAAGAAATTAAATGGGAACTTCAAGGCCGCCGTAAGAGAAACTGCTGATATCATTTATTTAAGGACATCATACGACTATAGTGCTGCAAAAGAAGACCAAGAAGATGGCAAAAGAGCGATTATTTCTGTGAGCATAATCATCGCATTTTTATTCATCTATACTTTTATTGTTACGGTTTCAAATTATAATTAAATAAAATCTTCATTTCCAAGGCTTTCATTTAAAATAAATCTAGAGTAACCACTATTAAATGCTCCTCCGCATTCGCATTTTATTCGCAGGTTTGTAGTAGTTCCTCGTAAATCTGAACTTTCCGGATGCTCTTGCAGGTTCAATCTTTGCCGGTTCGGCCCTCTCCCCAATTGTTCTTGTCAATACAAATGAGATCCTAGGAACACCAAGTTCGGAATACCTCAACTTCTTTCGACCAAGAAGACATCCATTACAATGATACCCATTTCCCAGAAACGCTGAAATCATTCAGAAATGAACTGATTTCAGCGTTTTTTAATGTTGTCTCCACTGCCGCCTGAACAATCACGACTTGATTCTGTTCCAGTCAACCTCTAAATCATTAAAAGGACAGCTCAATTTCTTTACCCAATTCTTTGTAATTTTTTCGCCTTTCTAATAAAAAAAGCGTGCTGTCGCACGCGCTCAAATCAGTTATCCACAAAACAAAAATCTTATACTTTCCTGTACAATAAAAAACCTGCAAAACCAAATGGTTAAGCAGGTTTAAAGCAATACAGCACAATAAATAATTAGCCTTAATTAATCAATAGTTTTTATCAGCGTAACCAACCCAGCCGCCTTCTTTAACAAGTGTCTTGTCAAACTCGCCGACTTTAAAATCAATTTCTTCTGATTGATCCGATGAAGTTACAATGATCTTCTCTTTATCAATGTCAATTGTTATTGAAGTCTCTTTCCCCGCGAAGTTCTCAAAAAGATATTCGATCTTATCTTTAGGTAACTCAATGGCAAACATACCACAATTATACATATTCTGTCTGAATATTCTTGCGAAACTTTCAGCAATCACTACATTGATTCCATTTACTTCAAACGCCCATGGAGCATGCTCTCTGGAAGAACCGCAACCAAAATTCGCTCTTGTTACAAGCACAGCTTTGTCTTTAATATCTTCTTTAGTGTTAAATCCGGCGAGAGACAAATCCTCTAATAAATACGGTTTCAATGCCTCTTTAGTGATTTCAGTAAGATACTTTGCCGGAATGATTTCATCGGTATTGATATCACTTCTATCCAAGAATAAGACTTTTCCGCTAAATTCTTTCATTTTTCCCTCCGATACTTACGCTTTATAAAATTGTGAGTTTGTTATTTTTCCTACAATAGCTGAAGCTGCAGCAGTAGAAGGACTCATCAGATGAACTGTACCGCCTTTTCCCATTCTGCCATTAAAATTTCGGTTTGTTGTAGAAGCACAGGCTTCACCATTAGCAAGAACCCCATTACTCATGCCAAGACAAGCTCCGCAGGTTGGGTTTGTAACGCAGAAACCAGCGTTCTGGAAAATCTCAATTAGTCCTTCTTTTAAGGCCATAGAATAGATAGCTGGAGTTGCAGGACTTACAATAGCGCGTACGTCGTCACTTATTTTTTTATCCTTAAGGATACTTGCAGCAATCCTCAGATCTTCTATACGACCATTGGTACAACTTCCTATATAAACCTGATCAATTTTTGTATCTGCCATTTCATTGACTGTTTTTACCTGGTCTGGTTTGAACCCGAAAGTTACCATTGGTTCTAAATTAGTAACATCATATTCATACACTTTTTCATAGGACGCATCCGCATCGGAAATCCATTTTGAGTATTCTCTCAAAGCATCTTCCCTTGTGCTAAATTCGTCTTTAATGAATTCCCATAGGTATTCCACGGTTGTCATATCCGGATAGCATATTCCACAAGTGCCTCCGGCTTCAATTGCCATATTACATAATGTCATACGTGATTCCATTGACATGGCATCGATAACCGGTCCGGTAAATTCTATGACCATGTTCGTTGCACCGTTAACCGTCAGTTCTTTAATAATAAAAAGTATCAAGTCTTTGGCATAAACACCCGGTTTTAAGGTGCCATTAAGCACAAATTTAATGGTTTTCGGAAAATGGAAGGCACATACACCCTTAAATATACCGACTTCAAGGTCAGTCGTTCCGACCCCTGCAGCAAAAGCTCCAAACGCTCCATGAGTACAGGTGTGCGAATCCCCCATAATAACTGTATAACCCGGTCTTACAAATCCTTTTTCCGGGAATATTGCGTGACAAACACCATTTCTTCCAATGTCAAAAAAGTCTTTGATATCATGCCTTTTAGCCCAATCACGCAGTATCTTTCCCTGTTCAGCAGTTTTAGAATCTTTCGCAGGCGTTACATGGTCTATGACAGCTTTTATCTTTGTGGGATCGAAGACTCTGTCCATTCCCCTTGCCATAAGATCTGTGATAGCAATCGGTGTGGTAATCTCGTGACAGAAAACCCTATCCAATTTTAATACATGGGTATCAGGAAACGGCATATTTACCCTGTGTGCATCAAATATTTTCTCAGCTATTGTTTTTCCCATTTTCTTCTCCTTGTTATCTTAAAAATAATTTTTGTGCTGATTAATTAAACCTTCTACTCCCATTCTATAACAAATCCTTGCAGTATAAAAGGGATAATTTTTTACACTATATTAAATCCAGCTCTCAACGCATCTTTCCCGTGTATGCTATGCAACAATTTATCGTCCGTTCTTGTCACGTCATTCCTCAATCGAAGAAATGAAATCGATCACACCTTTGCATTCTTACACATCGTAAAGATACGAGGCTACGATGTTATCCTAACCCGATTCTATCGACACATAAAAGTTACTGTTTTTATCATATAATCAACGAACATTCATCGGACATGCTGAATAGAATATATCAAGAACCTTCTCATCTTATTGGATCCTATTATGGGGAGGTGAGGTAGAATGTTTTTAATTGGACTCTTAGGATTCTTAGGATTTTTGGCGTTTATAGTTGCATTATTGTTGTTAATTTCTCCATGGTTATGGCTCGTCGGACGAATCGCTGTACCTGTTCCTGTAGCGGGTTAAGGAACTGGGCCTAGGTTTAATGCCTAGGCCTTTTACATTGGGAATTCCTCCTGTAGGGAATTTGAACCTCCTGTGACAAGAATACTTGACAGGCATATTGCCAAACTCGAAGCTAGAACTTTCCTATTAAATATGAAGTCCCCTCCGCTTTATAATACATAAAGCAAAATTACAAGAATAGCGCCTATCTATGATTTATCCATAATGAACTTGGACATGCTAGACCTGCAACACTAAACGATATGTAAACCAGATGGAAATGTATGATAGAATCTGCGATTTGAAGAGTTAGGCATGAGTTAAGCAATCATGGGCTACTCGATTTGCAACTCTTTAAATATTTTTAATTAACAGGGGTTTTTCTTTTTATGTCGAATTTTGTTAGTTGGACATAAAATACCAAATCTTTTTTTATTAAGGGGGTGATATTATGAGTTATCAAATCGATGGTGCCATTGTTAAGGAACAGGATATTACGTTTGCTATTGTGGTAGTTAAACCTCATATAATCAAGAGCAGCGTTGAAACTCAAGCAGCAAGAGATGCTTATCGTCATATTTTTCCCGGTATGCCAATCATCTTAATGGGCGAAAACGCGGAAGGAAAACCTGCTTACTATGGGCGAAAAGATATCGTCAAATTTCTTGCAAAGGTAGATCCCCACAGAATTCCTTGGAAGCGTTATATAATTACTTGATAAGTTCGGACGCTTAGCAACTGTCATATTTTACAACCTCCTCAGAGATACTATTGTTACTTAAACTTACCATGCAAAGCCCCTGATCACGATCAGGGGCTTTGCGTTTGTTTTTTGTGTCTAAATAACCAAGAACATTCAATTGAAATGTCAACGATCTCCCATGTTTTTAATCCCGTGGTCATCCCTTCTTTACTCTTCCAATAACATCCAACAGACATGCTGAATAGAATACATAAGGAACCATCTCAATCTTAGAGAATCTAAAACAGAGGAGTGAGGTATATGATTCTAACTGCATTAATCACAATTATTATCTTATTGTTAATCATCATATGGGAACTGTTAGCAATACTCCAAAGACCGCCTAGCCCACCCGTCCCACCTAAACCACCAAAATCACCCAACTTAATAAACCTGTAACAGTTTAGCCTAGGTATAAATACCTAGGCCTTCTTTCTGACTAATTGAAGTCTCATATATGAAAATCTAATCTTATAATTATTTCCTCAAGGACAGGAGAAGATTCAAGGGAACTTAGTTACATTTGTCCAAGGTAACATACGCAGTATTAATCTTCGCTGACATCTTTTAACCCCCAAACGTTAATTGGAAACTCGCCCAAAAGAATACCATCAAGGTATACTTCAGATCTATATTCTCCATTGGTACCCAAGATAGTGTTCCTTAAATTCATGTCAAAAAAAACGCCCAGTAATTCTTGAGGCAAGTTATTGATATTACGTTGAGGTGGAATGATAATATTGTCCCCGGAATCAACGATCACCAGTGAGTCTGGCTTAGGCCCAATAAACTTATACTTAATACAATGCTCTACGCTAGTATCGAGATCAATAATACCAACTCCAATCACAAACGAAAATTGACAAGGAATCAATGGAGGGGTTAAAACATTCAATGGATTAATCAGATGAACTCTCGGTCCATTAGGATTCATTTCATTCAAGTGTTCTTGCGCGTATATAAACGTGGTAACACGAGCCACAATTTTCAACTCCCTTCTTTATATGATTAGATTATTACATACCCTTGTCCAAAAACATGTCGAAAATTGCCTGAAAATTATAAATTCAAGAAGCCCTCTCAGGGGTTCACCCCCTCCAAGAACATTCAAAGGACATGCTGAATAGCATGTATAGAGACTCATCCGAACGAATACAGAAGGAGTGAAATGTATGCTGACAGCATTAATAATCATTATTGTTCTATTATTAATAATCATCTTGGAACTGCAAGGACTCAGAAGACCACCAGCTCCACCACCAAAACCATGCAGATACTATTAACGATTAGCTGTGAATTTTAGCCTAGGTATAATAACCTAGGCCCTTTCTATTTATAAACCCAAGAACCTTTACGGACATGCCGAATAGTATATAAAAGGACTTCTCCTTCTTATGGGAATCTAAATAAGGTGGTGAAGTGAATGCTTTTAGGTCTTTTACGTGTCATAGTAGCATTGTGGAGAATTATTACTCGATTGCTCGGATTCATTGGAAAAATCACTGTACCTGCACCCGCGAATTCTTAAAGGTTTGGGCCTGGGCATTTATTGCCTGGGCTTTCTTCGTACTGGTCTCCAGACTCTAAATTATCTCGCTTCATCTGATCCATGAACATTCAAAGGACATGCTGAATAGTATACATCAAAAGCCTTCTCCTTCTTATGGGGAATCCAAATAGGGGGGTGAAGTAAATGCTTTTAGAGCTATTAGCATTTTTAGGTTTTTTAGGATTTATAGTCGCATTATTAATAATCTTTTCTTTAGTGTTAATAACAGTAATCCCTGTAGTTCTCCCTTCATAGTTTTGCCTAGGTTAATAACCTAGGCTTCTTACATAACGTGATATCTTCCTGCTCCTCCTCTCATTTGATCAGTGCCTTATATTCCCGCATCCTCAATTAAGCCACATTCCGTACGAAAATGTGGCAAGCGCCTGCAATGTCCTATTACGGGTTAATTCACCTGACTGTGTTTATCCCTGTAACTAATTGATTAAAGATGTAGCTTGACATTAGCTTATACCCCTTGTCATTTGGATGAAGTCCATCTATTAAATAGTCTGTTAAGGTAACTTGATCTTGTGGAAATGCACTCCATACATCTAATAAGTTCGATCCAGTCTTAGCAGATACATTAATAATTGTTGTTCTGATACCTAGAAATAATGATTCGTCTGCAGAAACCATTGGAGGTTCAACGATGCAAAATATATCTGCATCAGGCGCTCTGGTTTTAATATCATTGATTAACTGTGTATATTTTTCACTGAACTGATCTGGCGTGTCAAAATTTCTATCTATTCTTCCTGTGCAAATAAATACAGCGTCTGTAGTATTTACTATCTCTGTTGCTCTCGTTAAGCTATAATCTATGAGATGTCCTGAAGAAGCCTTGTTGTTCCAGACTATGTCATTTGAGTATTTGTTGGCTAAAGACGTTTTAAGCTCAGAATTCCATCCAGTTGTTGCAGGATCTGAAGCCCCTTGACTGACTGCAATTGAGTCCCCAAGGATCACGGCGTTGACTGTACCGCTTTTTAGCTTGCTAATACCCGTTAAGGTATAAACTTCAGTAGCTGTTGGAGTGGCCATAGCTAACAGCAGTGTTGCAGATAATAAAAATATAATTATCTTCTTCATGGCTCTTACTCTCTTTCTTCATTCCAGATACTACCCCTTATTTCACTAATTCAAACAAGACTCCCACTATAAGTGGGAGTTCCTTATTCTGCTTCACAACTTTATCTTTACTTTCCAAGTGTTGCTAATTAATCCGTCTTGCATAGTCTTCTACCTGTTTCCTAATTATATCTTCAAAAATCCATTTCATGTAGGCAAAAATTATATTAGCATCAATTATTATTCATTAACCTCTGAAAGATGGGGTTATCTTTTATTTTTAAGAGATTGGAATACACACGCAGATTACTTTCTCCTTAGGGTAATAAGAATTTCGTGCTTAAAGTCCTATTCAAATATGACTAACGACATATGCTCATGCTATCCTTTCTCTTGTAAACTGTAGAAAAAAGTCGAAAGGGGTTTTATGCGCAATGTATGTAAAAACAAGCAAACTTGGTACTTTACTAACCGCTCAAATGCTGAGTGAAAAAGAAGAGTCTCCTTCTTTGGTAGGCGATTGCATCACTCGGAAAATGACACCTGACGAATGGGAGAAATATGGTCCATTAAATATAAGTGAAAGTAAAATCATTAAGAAACCTAAAACTTTTAATAGGGGTTCATCTCACCTCCGACCGTAAGAATGCGGTCGGCTTTTTCATGAGAACTTCTATCTTTTAATAACGATTTCTTTTCCTTCTTTACGTAACTTAGCAAATTCAGCTGTTGCTGTGAAAAGTACGTCCGTGGAGGAGTTAAGTGCCGTTTCGAAAGAGTCTTGTAAAACCCCTACGATAAACCCTACCCCAACTATCTGCATAGCCATGTCATTTGGAATTCCGAATAAGCTTGCTGCTAGCGGGATCAGCAATAGCGAACCACCAGCTACCCCTGAAGCACCGCAAGCGCTTACAGCTGCCAGCACACTAAGAATTAAGGCCGTAGCCATATCCACTTCAATACCAAGTGTGTTAACCGCTGCAAGGGTCATAACAGAAATAGTAACAGCTGCACCAGCCATATTAATAGTAGCGCCTAATGGAATGGATACCGAATATGTATCCTTATCCAAGCCTAAATTTTCGCACAAGCTCATATTTACAGGAATGTTTGCCGCTGAGCTCCGTGTAAAGAATGCCGTAATACCACTTTCCCTTAAGCACTTGAACACAAGTGGGTATGGGTTTTTACGAATATTTAAGTAAACAATAATTGGATTGACAACAAGAGCTATAAAAACCATACATCCAATCAGAACTGCAAGTAATTGTCCATAGCCAAGTAAGACTTTGATTCCACTTGTAGCAATTGAATCAAATACGAGACCCATGATACCTAACGGTGCAAATTTTATAACCCACCTTACTATTTTAGTTAAGGCTTCGGAAAAATTTGAAATGATGGTTTTAGTAGAATCTGGCGCATCTTTTAAAGCAAAGCCAAGAATCAATGCCCAAGACAATATACCGATATAGTTGGCATTGAAAAGTGCTTTTATTGGGTTATCAACAACATTCATCAGTAATGCTTTGAGGACCTCTACTACACCGCCGGGAGGAGTGACATTCTCTGCGCCCGCAGCAAATGTTAAGGTTACCGGAAACATAAAGCTTACAACAACCGCTACCAGTGCAGACACAAATGTCCCTAATAGATAGAGGAAGATAATGGGCTTCATATTGGTCTGATGACCGCTCTTATGTTGTGAGATAGCTGACATGACCAAGAAGAAGACCATCATTGGGGCAATTGCTTTCAAAGCACCTACAAATAAAGCACCAAAAATTGTAATCGGTTTTGCTGCTTCTGGGATCGTTACCGCCAAGATAATACCGATAAACAAACCTATAATTATTTGTTTTACAAGGCTCAATTGATTCCACTTGTTCATAAGATTACTCATAATCACATACCTCCAATAGATAAAATGATTTCCTAGCAATTAACCAACTATTATTAATAAAGCAGCCTAAAACGGCTGCTTTATTAATGATCTTACCCAAATTAATTTCTTTCCTTTTAATTGAATTCCCCTGTTAGTTATACTATCAAGCATTTTCCATTTAAATGTAATGAAATCCCCAGATAAGAATTAACACAAGCGCAATCGGATAGATTACCATCTGAAATATGGTCAGTGGCAGGCTTTTTCTGTACTTGTAATATTGTGACATATCAGCCCTCCTTCTATTATGTCCTAACTGGATGCTTCGCTTTCCTTATCAAGTCTTTCCAACTCCAATGGATGATCTTCTTCCATTTCTTCTCTGGTTATTGTCCCTCTGTACCATACATGATTCATTGGGAAAAACCTGGGGCTGAAGTGGGAGTTGAAAAAGTGCCAAATGAAAATAGCACTGATAGCCAAGATTGCTTCATCCGTGTGGGCATATCTTGTGGAATCAATGACCCACCGCGGCATATAGCGGGTAAAAATCTGCGGAAACCACATCATTAAGCCTGACCCTCCCATGATGGCCATACCCCAAAATACTGCCCAGTAGTCGAACTTTTCTTTATATGTGTAACGATCAAATTTAGGCGGATCTTTTCTTAGGCCTAATAAATACTGTACGTCGTGAATCACATCGAGAACGTCCTTGCCCTTTGGCAATATTGCCAGGGATAGTTTCTTCGTCACCATGGGATAGATCACTAAATAAAGCAAGTGATAAACAAAATCCACCAGCATAACTGCTCCCGCAAACAGATGAACAGCAAACAAGTTATCAAAACCGCCGAATATCGAGACGATCCATTGGGATACAAGGTTTTGCTCAAACTTAATGGGCAATCCCGTAATTGTTAAAACAATAAAGCTGGTAAACATCCCGATATGCTGAATACGAAGGTGGAGATCAAAACGTTGAAAAACATGCTTTTTTTCCACTGATTGTCACCTCCTTTTCCGTTCCCTGCGAATTGTACGCAGGTTATGGTACAGTTGCAACTCTATATGGATAACCAGTGCAGTTATGATTATAAGGGTCAGCCAGATGAAAAACTTGCCTGTATAGTACATAGGCGCTCCTGCTCCGGCAGGCTTCAACTCGAAATGCTCTTCACCCTCTGAAAAGCCGGGTGATGCCTCACCGTGACAGCTGGCGCAAGTTTCTGGAATGTTTCCCTTGGCGACTTTAGAATGAGGGTTATCTTGTCCAAAAATGTCGTGGGCACCGTGGCAATCCGCGCAGCTTGCCGACTTTTGACTGCCAAGGTGAACAGCTTTGCCATGGAAGCTTCTGGCATAACTATCCGTTACCAGACCCTTATGACAACTTGTACAGGTTGCAACGCTCTCTTTTTTATCAAGTGAGGCTCCTTCAGGATGTGGATACCCTGTTATGCCTGTATGGCAACTTGTACAACTTAAAAAGCTGTGCACCGAACTCTCAATCCTCGAACTTACGTCCCCATGGCATTGGCGACAATTGTCTTGGGCTTGTGCTACAGTTGCAGATGCAAGCACACCCAAGAGCAAAAAGACTATTGTGCTCAATACCCGCCATAACCACCATTTATTCTGTTCGGACATTCACCGCACCTCATTTTTAACTAAATAGATTTTTTTGCCATTAGCGAAGTTATTATAACGCAAACAGACCTGCAGTATACCTGCAGGCTTGTTTGAAATGGGTGTATGGAATTCAATTCATGCCTTTGTTATCTAGCGGCCATTGGATTATTAGCCACAATTTCTTCTGAAGTTTTTTCAGTAGGTTTTAACCAATTATTCCGAGGTTCGGCATCGAAAAGTGAATCGTGACCTAAGGTTGAGGCTGCTAAAGCCGTAGTGATGCCAAAAACTGCATTAGATGCTACATACCACAAATTACTCAGGGCATCTTTGGGCGATACTTTGTTTTTTACTAACCCGCTAAGCAATGCTTGGATAATTGCCCCAAATGAGATGCCGAAAAACGTTCCCTTGAGAACTATCTTGTCTTTGCCATATTTAGTTAATAGACTTACTAAGCCAAAAGCACCTATCATGCTTAGCCCTAAAGCCATGATTGACCCTAAGAGTTGACCCTCCCAGGAGTCCGCTTGTCTTCGAGAAGAAACCCATACACCAGCAGCCGTTGTGCGATATGACCGTTGAGATAATCCAGACTGCGAAGTTATTAGATCAACAATCATCATAAATATCGTTCCAATTCCACCGGCTAGAATACTTAAGAAAATGCGGTCCTTAATCTTATTCATTTAAATTCCCCCTGCAGTTTTTATACAATATAGTTTCTCACTTTATAAGTTAAATATTTCTGAATATATTATCGTTTTAATCTCAGTTCCATAAATTACATAATCGAGAATATACTAATGCCAGTGAAAAATGTCTGACAAAATAAAAACACAGTAAAAATAAGGCCTGATCAGTCGGAATAGTAGGAAAGTAATTTCTTTTCATGGAAGGTATTTCCAGATAACATCTTGAAATGTTAACTTAAATTTCTTTTTGGAGGTTAGCCGCAATGAAAAATTGCACCCTTATAGCAAGCCCACTTAATGAAGAAGGACTTTGGTTGGCAGAAATAATCGGAGTTAAAGGTTGTATAACACAAGGCAATGATCTTATGGAGGTAATACAAAGAGCCGAAGAATTAAGAGACGCCCTTGATACCATTAATGGACTTCAATTCAGAGAAGAGGAACCGGCGGAGGAAGAACAAGAGCAGAACGACTGTGATGTGATAGGGTATTTTGTATCACATAAAAATAAGGCCAATGGGTCAATTTGTTCTAATATAAACGAAGTGTTAGGAATTATTGAGGAATTTGATGTTATAGAGGACAGGGGGAGTAAAGCATTTAGGAGACACTTAGGGATTATGATAACTCATTTATCTCTGCAAATTCCTACACTTTGTATCGGACCTTGGACTATACAGTGCAAATCAATGAAAAAACAACTGGCGTCTGCCCCCAAATGGGATGGCTGGAAGGATAAATGGAATGGAAGTGAGGAAACAGCCTAAGACTCTTCAGGTTGCTCTCTAGCATAAAACATAAAACATATAAAAATAATCCCTGAAAGCTCAGCTTCCAGGGATTATTTTCTCTCTAAGTAATTCAATAATTGATAAAACCTTATTCAGATAGCTTCCACAGAAGAATCCAGGCAATTGCTCTGTTTTGAAGAAGCTTATATCACCGTTAATAAACGGGAATTAACTCATGTATGGACATCATATTAGTCTGAGTATTCATTCGTTGGAAGCATTCTTAAAAACGAGGGTATCATACCGATTAAGAGTAAGGTGATAATCAATTTCATGGTTTAAACATCTCCCTTCCTAATTTTTTAAGGCTCTATAATTAATATAATCTATATATGTTGCATTTTCGTGACCTATTTGTGTAGAATCTGTGAGGAATTTTCTATGTGCTCATCTTGCGTATTAAGTTGATTGTTACATGAAAGAGTAATGTAGCATAACCCATAGCCCAAAACGGAGAAGCAAATGGACGTAAGTAAAAAATCCAGTCCGCTCATATAAATCCCCCCCAAAATTCTTCTATAATAGTAATAACGTTTCTGGTGCTTGTTTTCTGACGGTCCTTATCGAAAATTAACGATTATTACATTAACCTGGAACAGAATGTGCAACCCAAAGGACTTTTATACAAAAAAACGGACAGCAAATGCTGTCCGTTTTGGTATATTACTATATATTCTACTTGAAAGTTCTTCAAGTAATTTTAACGTTTCAAACCCATTCTATTTGATGTTGGGCCCAGCGGAACGAATTTCAGCTGAAACGTCATCAAATCTTTGGAAATTCTGACGAAAGCTCTCTGCGAGAGAGTTTGCCGTTTTGTCATAAGCCTCAGTGTCTTCCCAAGTATTACGCGGAGTTAAAATTTCAACAGGTACTCCGTTCACCGCTTCTGGGACTAGAATACCAAAAACCGGATCAGGACGATAAGCAACCTTCTCCAAGTCTCCATTTAAAGCAGCTGTTATCATAGCTCTGGTAAACGTTAGATTCAGACGTTTTCCAATTCCATAAGGGCCGCCTGACCAGCCGGTATTTACCAGATAAACCTTAGACTGATGCTGTTCAATGCGATTTCCTAACATTTCCGCATAAACGGCCGGGCTCAATGGCAAAAAAGGTTCTCCAAAACAAGTCGAAAATGTGGCTTGAGGTTCTCTGATTCCTAGTTCCGTACCGGCAAGCTTTGATGTATAGCCGGACAAAAAATGATACATGGCTTGTTCTTTGGTTAGCTTTGCAATCGGCGGTAATGCCCCAAAGGCATCGGCGGTCAAAAACACAACCACACGCGGATGGCCGGCTAGACTAGGTATTAAAGCGTTATCAATATAAGTTACAGGATAACCAGCCCGCGTATTTTCAGTAAGAGAGTTGTCTTTGTAATTTGGCACCCTGCAATCTGTGTCTAAAATAACATTTTCTATAACTGTCCCGAAATGAATGGCATTCCAAATTTGGGGTTCTTTTTCTTGAGACAGGTCAATGCATTTAGCGTAACAACCGCCTTCGAAATTAAATACTCCGTTTTCGGACCAACCATGCTCATCATCACCAATTAGACTGCGTTCCGGATCAGCCGATAAAGTAGTTTTCCCCGTGCCTGACAGACCAAAGAAAAGTGCGACATCTTGATTAGCTCCGACATTAGCCGAACAGTGCATAGGCAAAACTTCACGAAAAGGCATTAAGTAATTAAGGACACTAAAAATCGACTTTTTCATTTCTCCAGCGTACTCAGTACCCCCTAAGATAATGACCTTTTTCTCAAGGGATAAAATAATATAAGCTTCGGAATTCGTTCCGTCTGTTTCAGGATCCGCTCTTAAACCTGGAGTACATATCATAGTGAATTCAGGTTGATGGCTTTCCAGTTGTTCTGCAGTCGGTCTAATAAATAGCTGTTGGACAAAAATATTGTGCCAGGCATATTCATTAATTACTCTTATTGGCATACTGTATTTGTTGTCTGCCCCCGCAAACCCTTCAAACACGAAGTATTCTTTAGTCTCTAAATAAGCCAATGCCCGCTGATAAAGTTTATTAAATGTCTCAGGGCTAATAGGTTTATTAACTTCTCCCCAAGCAATCTGACTACGCACCGAAGTCTCCTCAACAATAAATCGATCCTTTGGAGAGCGGCCAGTGTAGTTTCCGGTAGTACAACAAAGCGCACCGGTATTAGACAGCACTCCTTCCCGCCGATTCAATGCTATTTCTACAAGCCTGCTTACAGGCAAGTTTCTACCGACAGGAGGATTTATGGTAAATAAGCGACCTACACTGGAACTGGTATCCATCTTCTAATTAACCCCCTAGATTCTTTAATATGTATTATGCATACCACCCAACCATGACCAGAAATCCAATACAGGAATATTTGGCCATTGTATACATTGAACAATTATTGACTCTATAGGTTATATTAACAGAAACGGCCAAGCTTTTCCAAGTATTTTTTATTTGGGATAAAATAGCCATGTTTGATAAAATCTAAGTAGAAATGAGGTTCTAGATTGTGAGGTATAACTATGGACGATAAGTTGATTTTTCGGTTAAAAGAGTTCTACACATTAGAAACGTTTCAGGTTGCATTTTATGAATCTCAAGTCTCTGCTTCAACAAATGAATACTACAGTAAAGCGTTTGAAAAAATGGTACAAATCGAAAGTGGCCATGCTGATTTTTTTGCACAGGTGTTAGACAAGGCAAATATTGAAGTGCCTAATGTTGTAGGTTCAGTCTTTGAAATGGCCGGTGGTTTTATTGGGGATATGGTAGGATTAAGCGGTGCCAGTAATACCTGCAAGCTAGGTGTTGCTCTGGAAAACAAGGCCATGGAGGCCTATCGCACTTTTATCACCGAGAGTAGAGATAAACATTATTCTGAGCTTCGAAATACTCTTATGGATTATCTGCTCGATGAAGAATTCCATACACTGTGGCTTAAGGATTACATGACGAAGCATCCAAATTAAACCATTTAGAGTTTTTCTGTCCGCGAGGCAGGTTTTTCTCTCTTTCTATCGAATCACTAGATTAGAGGTGATTTATAATGAAAACTCAATATCTTGTGATCCCGGTTTCTGACGAAGATCGTAAACGTCTTAATTATGTATGTACTAAACTTGGTATTACTATTGAACAATTCTTTAATACTGCTCTGCGTGAAGGAGAAATGGAGATTCTTAGCACTGATGCATTTAAACAAGGTGGTACGTTTTGGAATAATGAAGAACACCCGTTCAAGAATGACTCGGAATAAGCTAAATACTGTCACTCTATTGTCATTTATATTATAATGTATCTAGCTGTTCAAAAGTCATTAATACAAACTCAACATTAGTAAAGGTGGAGAAAGAACGTATGAATGATAATAATAAATCTGATTTAGACCGTTTAACTGAAAACTTGGAAAAAAACGCTGAAAAATCCGAGCAAAAACTTGGTATGGTAAGCTTTACTGATTTGTTTACACCATCTTTCATGAGCACTTATACCCAATTTGCAAATTTTGGTGAGCTCCTCACTGTTGGAAAGTTTAACGTAAATAGTCTGGAAGACTTTATGGCTCTTCTCAATGAGGATTTTGACGTATTCATAAAGAAGAAAACCAAATTCAAAAACTGGGATGAAATGCAATCTACTGCTGTTTCTGATTATTTTAAGAAGCAGGAAGCTTCAAATTAGCCTTCTTGCCCTCCGATGTATAAAAGCCATCACCTTGAATACCAAGGTGATGGCTTTTGCCATACTCTATAGGATGTATTACTTATCTTTTCGCTTTAAAACCATCTCTTTAGCGGCATCATAAATAGTTTCCAGCTTGTATCTTTTATTTTTTTGAGTTACTCCAATAAAGTCAAACCTTTCAGCTTTTACATGAGTAAGAAGTCTTTCCATTGAGGTGAGACATGAGGTTATTCCATTACCGCTTCCCCCTGCTGCGGCAACGGCTATCACTGGTTTTTCTTCGAAGAACGTCTTCTCTTTTTTCAAGGCCTCGCACCGTCTTAACCGATCAGTGAAAGATTTCGCTGATTCACTCATCTCTCCCCAATAAACTGGGGTTATTAAGACAAAGGCATCCATATCCGCCATAGAAGCATGTAAACTCTGAAAATCATCCTTTACTTGACATTCATGTTCATTGCGGCAAGTTCCCCAGCCATTGCCACAGGCATGGCAACTGCCAATTCGTTGCTGATTTAAGTTTACCATTACGACTTTTGCCCCTGTCTCTTCTGCCCCCGCCTTAGCAGCGTTTCCACAGGCAGCAGTCAACCCATCAATATTCGGGCTGCTTGTTAAAATCATCACGTTCATAATTCTCATATCCTTACATTACTTATTTATTTTCCTATTGTATCAGTAAAGTAATGTCTCTGAAAGGATTTTTATGCCATATCAACTCGAATTATATTCTATGGTCAAAAATTGCCTTAGTAACAGTAATTCATTATGATATAATTACTAAGTCACATATTCCAAAACCTAAAGTGACACGAAGGTGTATTCTTATGGATATCATTATAAACGCTAAAAGGATGTTAAGCCGTAGATTTCCCGCCTTAACCCATGATAATTTCCGAATTTATTGGCTCGGGCAATGTGTTTCTTTAATTGGAACATGGATGCAAAGTATCGGGCAAACATGGCTTGTATTTTCTTTGACAGGATCTCCCATGCTGGTGGGCTTATTAGGAGCTATTCAATTCTTACCCATTACTTTGTTTTCGTTGTTTGCTGGAGTGCTGATTGACAAATATCCTAAAAGAACCATTCTGCTGATCACTCAATTTATTTCGATGATTTTGGCCTTCACCTTATTTATGCTAGTTTTTACTCATACAGTCCGCTATGAATACATACTTATTCTGGCTTTAATACTAGGATTCTTAAACACTGTTGATATGCCTACAAGACAATCCTTTACTATTGAATTGGCTGGCAAGCAGGATTTAATGAACGCCATTGCTTTGAATTCTGCCACCTTTAATTTGGCAAGGATTATTGGGCCTGCTATAGGAGCCTTAATCATGGCTTCTTTAGGTCCAGAATGGTGCTTTTTTCTCAATGGATTAAGCTTTATGGCGGTTCTTGTCAGCCTGCTTAAGATTAAAGTCACGCCTTATGTAAGAAAGAAAGTTGAAAACAATATACTTAAAGAGATAAAGAATGGGTTGAAGTATATAACTGGTGAGCCACCCCTTCTTAAAACCCTTATGATGGTATTAATAATCGGAATTTTTGTTTTTAACTTCAATGTCCTAATTCCAGTCTTCACGAAAAATGTGCTTCACCAAGGAGAATATGTCTATGGATTCTTGATGTCGGCCTTAGGCGTGGGATCATTTTTAGGAGCATTAATGGTATCCCTAAACAGCAAATCCGGACCAAAGGCTAATGTTTTGATAGGCAGTGCTGTGGTTGTTTCCGTTAATTTAATCTTAATTAGCTTTACTAAAATGTATTATTACACGGGGATACTATTAATTATCACCGGAATTTTTAATATTTGGTTTAGCACAACAGCTAATTCGATCCTCCAAATTAATGCGAGAGATGAATATCGAGGAAGAGTGATGAGTGTCTATTCTCTCGTCTTTGCCGGGGCGAGTCCGATTGGAAACATGTTTGCTGGTTTTGCAGCAGATAGGTTTGGGGCTCATACAGCCTTTTGGCTTACCGGAGCATTAACCCTTATTTCTATCGCATTGTTAATGTTAGTATTCAAGATTTATATACAAGCTAATAAGCCATCCCTAAAACTCCCCTAATAAAAAAACAAAACCCCATATTTTTGATTAAAAAAAACGACTGTAAATATAATATGTTCCAGCGATACTTGCTGGGATTGCACATGCTATTATGTATGCCAAGATTGTTGGCTTGATTAGATCATTCCAAATTCTTGTTTTATGCATTATTTCACCTCTGAGTCATCGAATGTTACTATATTTTCCAAATGAAATTTTAATTAAATGCTCGTATTTGCTCCGGCAACGTGTCCATCATATTGACACCTGCCGGAGATTTTTAATTAATTTATTCAGTACATGATTCAGCTATTAGCCTTACCCTTTTGGATTTGTGTTGTTGAGCCCTTGCATGATCCCCTTATCGTGAAAGACTTCTTTAACCTCTAAGGTTAACATGCCGCCCTTGGCATTCTTGCCGCCATCATCACCGTACTTTGGCGTTTTATCATCTTCTATTACACTCACTACACCTGCCGGTTCCCAGGGCTGACGATTTAATTGAGATGCATGTTCTTTGTCATTTTCATTACTCATTAAATTTGCCTCCTCAATGTATTTTTTGTTCCTTTAATTAATTCAAACTATAGCTCGAACATTTTTAGATTCCCCCATAGAATTAATCTTACTCATATTGCTAACGTATCATTAAGATAATTACGAGGTTAAGGATTTAGAAATATATTTCTACTTAGGGTATCCTATCATCCGCTTTATGACATAATATAAAAGCTTTTACTATATTTCAAAAAAGAGGACAGAGGCGGATGCAATGAGTATACAACAACTTTATATCAATACAGAAACATCTATTCCCAATCTCCAATTCACGGAACTCCTCTTTGTTGAGGATCAGTTACAGACTGTACTCCAAAAAGCCGATGGTCTCATTCGACAAACCTGTATAAGTTTGTTACAATCCGGTGGCAAAAGAATCCGACCACTCCTCACCCTTTATAGTGGTATGTGTTTTGCTCCCTTAAATCCATTAATGATTGAAGCAGCTGTCGCGTCAGAACTTATTCACATGGCTTCCCTGATTCATGACGATGTTATTGATGAATCAGCTACTCGACGAGGAAAACCAACAATAGTCTCGGAATATGGTAACCATGCAGCAATATTAACTGGGGACTACCTCTTCGCTGAAGCCTTTAATATCCTTTCTAAACAACAGTTATTAACCAGTATGACCTTTCTGGTTGATGCCATTCAAGCTATGTGCCATGGGGAAGTTCATCAAGCGGATGATCAATTTTCGAGCTCGGTTAACACGGAAGGTTATTTTAATCGGATTGCTAAAAAAACCGGAATTCTTCTAGCAGCATGCTGTCAATCTGGGGCTATCCTGGCAGGTGCCAAGCCAGAAGAGCTGGGTCTAATGAGAGAATACGGACTAAATCTAGGTTATGCCTACCAGATCACTGATGACATCCTGGATATTAACGGGGATACTGAATCCCTTGGTAAACCGGTAGGAGCTGATCTGGTCAATGGAAACATTACTCTTCCGATACTATATCTCTTAGAAAAACCGATTTATGGGAGCTGGCTAAAGGAAATCATGGAACTTCGTAAAATTACCTATCAAGGCACTCAAAGCATCAAAGAAGCTCTTATCAATACAGGATGTATTGATCAAGCCTATCTCACCGCAACTCAATGTATTAACCATGCCAAGGAAAGCCTGGATGCAATTCCTTCGAGCCATTATAAAACAACACTGATCAATCTCGCTGATTCGATCTTACTCCGCAGAGTGTAAAATCATGCGACTATAAAAGAGATCCATTATGGTCTAATTTAAAGCCATAATGGATCCCTCGCAATTTATAGGTTATCGACTCTTTCAGTCCCTCATTTAAATAACGTTACTTTTTCGAAGTTGCCGACACAATCGATAGAGCAACTTAACTCCTACCCCGCTCCTGTCTAATAGTTTCTTCACAATAGACTGAATGTCAACATCCATGCTCTTTTCATCGGACAGATACATAGCGAGAAGTCCTTTAATGACAACTTCATGAAACTTAGGATATTCCAAAAGCTGTGCTTGTTTTAGGGAGTTTTCCAGAAATAAGTGCATGCGCTCATAAATCATATCCGCATGATCGTAATAGGCTACGAAATTTAACTGATTCGTCTCGCGATCTTCGCGCAGATCAATGAAATAATCCAATAAGATATGAAGGCCGCATATCCAGGGGAAATAGGCATTAGTAATCATCTTAACTTGTCCTATTGGTAATTTGGGATGATGAGCCACTGCATACAGGCAGAAAATGCCTAAGGTCGACCCTGTTGCAGCTGCAAATTCCCAGGCCGTAATCTGAGAGTCCTTAGATATATGAGGGTTAATCCACTCTAGCATTTTAGCTTCCCGTTTATCCATTGCTAAATGTTTATAAGTTTGCAAGTAAGAATATAGCTCGGCTAACTTAATGGCTTCCTCTTGAACTGTTTTATGTGATGGCAATTGGCGTATACTTTCTTGGCAGGTTTTGACCAACTGTTCCAGGTACCCACCATCCTCGCGATAAGGATAGTATAAATAATAGTCTGACGGAACCGCTTCAGGATTTAAGGCCTCTTGCATTGCTAAATGCAATTGTGAGAATGCGTTTTCGTCTTGCACTTCAAGACTGTCCACAAGATTATCCAGATAATCGCTCATAGTTTGATAGGCTACGATAAATCGAATAGTTTCTGCCCTATTAATGCCTGGATAAAGAGCATAAATACTCCCCCCTTGACAGTGAAAGGCTTTTAAGCGAATACTCTCTAAGGCTTGTTGACTCAATCGTGCATCAGGTGCCTCTTTAGCTTTTTGCTTCCATTCATTTAGCTCTTGTTTCACAATAGGAAAGACCTTTGTTACGTATAGATAAATCAACTTCACTCTATTTGAGGGCTTAACATCCGAAGTATTCATATATTTATTTTCTCCTTATTTTAGAAAACTATAACTAACACCAGCTCCGAGTGTTACTGTAGCCATGACCCCAACAAGGATGTTCGAGGTTAGAGCATTGCGATTGATGTTCAACTTACTAAAATATTGTTTCCAAATTAATCCATTTCAACCCCAATTTTATATTCCTGATGATATATATTTGAAGTAATATTTCTTATATTTAATTTTCAAGTCTACATACTTCTTCTTTAATGTGACATCCTATAAAAGGTTAAATATACTGAGAGGAGAATGCAAATGAATACTTCAAATCCTGAATTAACAGCAAAAAATCTGACCATTTTAAATGACCAACTTGGCGCGGAAGCGTTGCTAGTTCATAAGTTCGCCCAAGCAGCTCAATCCGTTCAAGACCAAGCCATTAGCTCCCAACTTACTTCCATCTCCCAACAACATCGTAAACATTACGATACATTGCTCAATTATTTAAATTCTCATCAATAAACAGAAAGGGCGGGATTTAACATGCAAAATACGTTGTCTGAGCAGGAAATTTTGACAGATTTATTGACTTCTGAAAAGCACACATCTTCTACCATTAATACGTTCATTACCGAATCGACATGTGCTAATTTAAGGCAGAACTTAAAGGATATCCTAACGGAAGAACATAGTATTCATGAAAACCTGTATAATGTAATGAACCAAAAAGGATGGTATCCGACTAGTGATGCTCAAGCTCAAGAAGTTCAAAAAACTAAAGATAAGTTTAACTCTTTACAGCTTTAAATAAAATTTTCTATACAAGCAAAAAGACGGGGCTTCTGCTCCGTCTTTCTCTATCTGTGTGACTATTACTCTTTTTCGATTTTTACAGTCTTAACTTCTTTTACTTCTTTTACTTCTTTGACCTCTTCAGGTTTGTCATCACCTTCAGTAGCGGATTTGAATTCTTTAATCCCTTTTCCAAGGGCTTTCCCCAAATCCGGGAGTTTTCCTGGTCCAAAAATAACTAGAGCAATTACAAGGGCGATTCCCGCAGTCACTGGAGTAATTAATCCAAACGTTGTTAGCATATTCAGGCACCTCCAAAACTATCTACTCATCATCTAATCATATACTTAACATAACTAAATTGCAAAACCAAGCATTATGTTTATCCTACCTCATTAATGGATAACCTGCAATATGTTATCACTGGAAACTAAAGAAAACGAATAAAAAGACCGCCTACGCGAGTCCTTTTATTCGTTTTCTTTAAAAAGTTTTTCATAGCCAAGATACAGATTCCAAATAATATCCCATAGTTCTCCATGTGCTTCAGTTACTTTAATCCCTAGTTCTTTTGCTTCTCGACGTCCGATTGGATATCCGTGGGAAAAGTATCCTTCTGTTAGAGCATGGGTCACGATGGAAACTTTTTCAGGAGAGTCTTTAAGCATATAGCGCGATAATAATGTTTCTGCATATTGCCTTGATGCCTTGATTGTCTTTTCGTAGTCCCCGATAAGCCAAGGATCAAGCTTAGCAAGCATTGGAGCAGCAATATCGGTTGCAACTTCAGGGGTAGAACTGTTGACAATTAACCTTTGAAAAAAATCTAAGCAATGCCAAACTGCTTGAACGGGTACTAAAACGTCTTTATAAATTGGATGCTTAACCAATGGATCAATAGGGCCTAGTTCGGAGATCGGTCCCATCACTACCTCATCTGCCCCTAGGGCAAGCATCGAAGCAGCTGATTTGGCAACAAAGGGAACAATTACGGCAAATTCTTCACAAAACTCTCGAATCAACATCACAACTTTATAAGGAGTATCCACCGCTCCCCCATAACTGTGTAGAACTAAATCAATTTTTTTAGTATGCCCTATTTCTTTCAACTGTTTATATAGGGGGACCAAGATCGAATCATCTAACGGTGTATAAGAAAAATAGACTAAGACTTTGGAATCTCTTAATTCTTCTAAACGTTCGATATAACAAACCCGTTCCTCAGCTTCCAAACCGGTCGCCTCCCAGTTCCATCCTCACATCCCATATTATTCCTATAGGGCTTTTGTTGTGAGTACTGGGAGAATAGAATATATCTTAATTTGAATGAGTTTATTTCATACTTATAACAAAAACGTTTATTAGATATCTTGCTTACTTTAAGGCAGAGTTGATTAAGTACTTAGTATACCATCGGAATTACAGCGAATCAGTCCAGCGATAAACCCCCAATAAAATTGCCTCCTTGCTAAAATAGTATTAGCCAGGAGGCATTGAATTACTCTACCATTGTCCCATTACAACATCTGTTGAATCTTGCTTAATTAATGTCTGTTATCAAAACGTTCATTTTGTCCACTACCTTCAGTCATCCCTATAGCTCCTTTAATGTCCGCATTCATCGTGGTGCTGATGTTCATGGCAAACTGAGCCAGTAGTTTTAAGTTTGCCTTGTGAATAGAGCTCTGCTGCAGCCTTTGCCAGCCCTTTTGCGCCTGTAATTACTTCGATACCCTTCTCGTTAAATATTTGGATCGCGCCACCACCCATACCGCCTGAAATAATAACATTAATTCCTATGTCGTTTAAGAAGTTCGGTAAAAAGCCCGGCTTATGCCCGGGGTTTGGGATGGACTCACTCTTAACAATCTGATTGTTTTCAGTTTCAAAGATACTGAAACTCTCGCAATGACCAAAATGCTCTGTAACCATTCCATTATTACTTGCTACTGCGATTTTCATGTTACATTCCTCCATTTATTCCTAATTTTTACATATTATTGCCAAGCCACTCCCCATCAAAAGATTCATACATGCCTTATCAAGTTGCTAAGCTGATCGGTTTAGTCATATTCAAACTTACAACCCTAAACATTCATTGAATAACAGTTTAATTGTCTTATCAAAAACAGCTTTGGCAGCACGTCCTGCTTCGCAATCCATCTCAACAATGCTCTGACCTTGGTTGATTGCTTTAACAGCATCCGGGTCATAGGGTATTCTTCCTGCACAAGGCAGATAGAGTTTTTGACAAAACCACTCTATCTTTTTTGTGTTTTCAATATTGGTGTCATATTTATTAATACAAATGGCGATTCTGGTATGGAATTTTTCCGCTGTTTTAATGATGCGTTCCATATCACTAATGCCTGAGATAGAAGGTTCTGCAACAATCAGCACCATATCAACACCGCTAAGCGAGGCGATGACCGGACATCCTATACCCGGAGATCCATCAATAATTGCAAGCCCAGCATCTGCAGCCCCTGACTTCATCTGCTTTTTCACCTCGGTGACCAGCATCCCTGAGTTACCGCTCCCCATTTTAAGCTCTGCAGTTGAAAACACCGAATCATTGGCGTAGAGCATTAATTCTCCTGCCAGGGCAGGTTTGAGCGATACAGCTCCTGCGGGACAAAGGGCTTGACAAACGCCGCAACCTTCACAGGCATAGTAATCAACTTTATAATCAATATCCGCCTGAATAGCATTAAAGCGGCAGTTTTGCCTGCACAAATCACATTGCACACATTCATTTAGATCAATATGTGCCTTGGGCATTCCATAATAGCCTGAGCGCTTGGCAACGGATGCCTGATTCATTATTAAATGTAAATTAGGTGCATCCACATCACAATCTGCATACACTTTAGCCTCTGATAACTGAATAAAAGCACTGGCGATTGTTGTCTTTCCCGTACCGCCCTTGCCGCTAAGAATTAGCAACTGTTTCATGTTGCACCTCCTTAGCCACAATTTGAAGCATAGAAGAGAACATATCACGATACTTCTGGTTCTCTCTAACTGAGATGAGAGCATTGGAATTCAGTGTTCCAAGCTCACTGTCAAAGGGTATCTTGCCTAAAATCTTAATATCTTTTTCTCGGCAAAAGTCTTCAGCAGGATTTTCTCCCTCCAGACATTTGTTAAGTACTGCGGCATGCGGCTTCTTGAACAACTTTACCAGTTCATAAACCATATTGAGGTTATGTACTCCAAACAAGGTGGGCTCGGCAACCATAATACAATAGTCTGCATCCTTGATGCTTTCCATGACAATACAGGCACTCCCCGGTGGACAATCTATAAAGGTCAATTCTTTCCCTGCTAAATTGTTATTCAGGAGCTTCTTGATAAGGGGGACGCCGGATGCTTCACCCGTATTTAATATCCCAGTAATGACACTGACATTTTCTGAAACACCACTCTGAACTTCTCCAATAATTTTATCTTTCTCCGTCAAGGCCTTCTCCGGACAAAAAAGTACGCACCCTCCACAAGAATGACAAACGTCATCAAACACGATCACCTTGTTGATGATAAAGGCTATAGCATTGAACTTACAAAAATCAATGCATTTCCGGCAACCAACACAAAGCTTTTGATCTGCGAAAGGAATTTTAATTGAAACGCTTTCTGATGCAATGTTCTTGGGCTTAAAAAAAAGACGTCCGTTTGGCTCTTCAACATCGCAGTCTATATAGATAGCATCCTTAGCTGCCGAAGCCAGATTTACAGATACAAGTGTTTTTCCCGTGCCTCCCTTGCCGCTTAGGACAGCTATCTTCATGCTATTAGCCTCCATGACCATGAAACCCAGGATGGATATCTTCTAACAAGGATAGCTTTCCGTCATTTAATGCATCAATATTGTCTTGAATAGAAGCATTTACAGTTTTGTATAATTTGATATTGGCTGCCTTGAGAACATCTGCGGCATTCTCCCCACATCGAGGAGTAAGTAAAGCGCTCACCTTGCTGTCTACAATCGTCTGGGCAGCCTTGATCCCAGCGCCGCCTTGGCTGGCTACTGCGCTGTTATCTAAAAAAACACTCTCCTTCGATTCGGTATCATAAATCAGATAATAAGGGGTGCGACCAAAGGATTGGCTGACACTTGTTTCCATGGATTTGTCATCGACTGGAATTGCAATTTTCATTGAGAATCCTCCTTAACACTTGTCTTTGGTGATTTCGCGGTAATTGTTTATGGCATCACGCAAAGCACTAACTCCTAGATTTGAACAATGCACCTTAGCTTCAGGTAGACCATCCAGTGCCTGGATAATATCTTCTTCGGTAATAGCCAAAGCATCCTCCAGGCTTTTTCCTTTAGCCAATACTGACGTCATACTAGATGTTGCAATTGATGCACAACAACCAAACACCAGATAACTAATCTCTTGAATATAATTATCTTGTACTTTCAGAAAAATGATGAGTTCATCTCCGCATGAAGAATCCCCACATACTCCCTGAGCATTGGCATCAGGCATACTGTAAGCATTTTGTGGACACATAAAGTGTTCTATCACTTTCTCCGAATATATGATCACTCACCTCCATTATCCTCAAGCCTAAAACTTCTATCGCATTTATGTCTGAGGCAGCCACCACAACCGCATGTTTTTTCGAGTCCGTCACACAGCTTATAATCACCGCCCTCAATTCTTAACATTTTTCCGTTGACCAAGGAATCTGCCAGTTTTCTCCTCGCATCATTATAAATGCGCTGGACGGTTGTACGTGCTATATTCATTTGGTCGGCAGACTCTTCCTGGGTAAAACCTTCTAAGTCAATGAGCCGTATCGTCTCATACTCATCAACTGTCATGATTACAAAATGTTCTTGATTGATTAACGTATTAAGGGGCCCAAAGCTGTTGCTTTCCGGCAAGCAACAAACTTTTCTCCATTTTCTGGGTCTTGGCATAATTCGTACACCTCAATTATTTCATTAAGAAAGTTACAAGCCTGCAGGCGTGCTTTCAACTACCAGTTATAAAATCTCCAATTGCTTGCTAATATCAGCAAGCCTTTTTTCAAGTTGTTCTTTTTGCTCTTGCAACAATTCCTTTTGCGTTTTTGGCACTATTAAATCTTTTGTGAAATTCCTACCCGGGCCCCTTCTGTAACCTGACCCTTGGCCTAAACCGGCACCGTTCATAGATCCGCCCATCGGACCCGTTCCATCTCTTCTCGGCATACTACCGCCCCCCTTTAGTTATTGACATATGCCCTTTACAAATTGAATTATACTCCATTTTGAACATATGTCAATAACTAAGTGTTCTGTTTATTCGTGACCTCCCTCAACACCAAGAAAGTCTTCTTTCTCAGCGTAAATTCAGACTTTTTATTTGCTGCACCTTACCTCCCTCCATTAAAAGCACAACTATTCCAGATATTAAGAAATTCAATGCTTAGGATAATAAAAAACGTTTATTGACATATGTTCAATACAGAGTATAATAAAATCGAATGGGGCATATGTCAATAACTATACAACTATATTGACATGAATTATATCATATTAAGATTATCTTTTTACTCACTTCGTTATTAGGCGATAAGACGCAGCCCAAGGAATAACTACATATTTTGGAGAGTTAACTTGTCGAAAGAGGAGAGTTAAATATGATCAATCAAAGAGATTTACGCCCAAAAGATATGGGACGATCAGATGAGCAACTGATCAAACTTGAACCTGAACAGCTAATGCCATTATTTCCGCCCTATAATAAACCAGGAATGGAACCGCCCTTAACTGATCCTAAACCCGCATGGAAAGAAAAATTCTGTACATCTTTGGATGGCTACGTCGGAATCGATACGTTGATTCGCCCAAAAACCAAAGCTGAAGAGGATGAATTTGTACGGAAATTCCTCAATGGCTTAGAAAAAAGCTTTTCAGATGCCAACAATGGAGTGCTCCAGCCCCTCTTATTATCCTTTGAATACTGCGCAAAATGTGATACGTGTTCAGCGGCCTGTCATATCTACGAAGCCTCGGGAAACAATGAGCTGTATCGCCCAATTTTCCGCTCCGAAGTTCTTCGCAAGATTGTAAAGAAGTACTTTACCAAAAGCGGAAAGCTTCTAGGCAGTTTTGTCGGAGCTGATATCGATGTAAATTGGGAAACAATTGCTCGGCTTGGAGAATTAGCCTATCGCTGTAATCTTTGCCGTCGTTGTGCTCAGACTTGTCCATTGGGCTTAGATAATGCCATTCTCACGAAAGAAATCCGTAAAATTTTCAGCCAAGAGATGGGCATTGCACCTCTCCCCCTCCATACCAAAGGAACGGTTCTCCAAATAAAAACCGGTTCATCTACGGGAGTTAGCAAACCGGCTTTCTTAGATACGATAGAGTTTTTAGAAGAGGATATCGAAGAGAAGTATGGCTTAAAAATCAAATTTCCCATGGACAAAAAGGGTGCTGATATTCTTCTGATCCATAATGCGGGCGAGTACATGGCCTGGCCGGAAAACCCTATCGCTTTTGCTATTCTCTTTGAAGAAGCTGGTTTGAATTGGACACTCAGCAGTGAAATCGCTGGATATGACAATGTAAACTACGGGATATGGTATGATGATTTCCAAGCAAAAGCTCTGGCCACATTACAGATGAAAGTTGCCAAAGAACTAGGAGTCAACCGAATAGTCATTGCAGAGTGCGGACATGCTCATAAGGCTTCGGCGCTAATAGCGGATCGAATGGTGTTTGCAGATGCTAAAGTTCCGGTTGAGAGTTGTCTCCCTCTTCTTTGGGATATGGTCAGGCTCAAACAATTAAGGTTAGATCCCAGAAAAAATAACTTTCCTGTAACGCTCCATGATCCTTGTAATTATGTTCGAGGAATGGGGATTGTGGAACCGCAACGAAATGTCTTAAAAGCCATATGTCCTCAGTTTAGAGAGATGACTCCGCATGGTGTTGACAATTATTGTTGTGGCGGCGGCGGTGGTTTTGCTATTACGAATTCTATGAACTTCTCTGAATGGAGAAACAAAGTAAGCTCTCGTATGAAGTTTAACCAGATCCTCGGAGCCTTTCAGGATAGTATGGAAAATACTGCCCTGCCTAAATATGTGTGTGCACCTTGTTCTAATTGTAAAGGAGCTATTCGCGACATTCTAGAGTTTTACGAGGCGACAGACAAATTTAATGTTCAATATGGCGGTTTAGTAGAATTGATGGTTAATGCACTTGTGAGTATGGAAAAACCATTTTTGGAGTTCTTGGAATAATGATTGTGTATTTCTTAATTTAATGAGGGGGAGCTTTCATGAAAGTAATTATTGTAGGCGGGGTTGCTATTGGTCCTAAAGTGGCTGCACGTTTAAGGCGTATTAATCCGGATGCTGAGATTACCATCCTAGAAAAAGGAAGTCTAATCTCTTACGGTGGATGTGGACTGCCATTTTATGTCGCTAACTTAGTGCCCCGATTAGAAGATTTAATGACGACCTCCTACGGTGTAATTAGAGATACGGAATTTTTTGCGGCACAAAAGAATGCAAAAGTTTACACTCAAACAGAAGCTATAAAAATTGACAGGATTAATAAAAGAGTTTGGGTCCGAAATTTGCTCACAAATCTCGAGGATGCCTTGCCTTATGATTATTTAGTTCTCGCAACCGGGTCTAAGCCGAGTATACCGCCAATTCCTGGCGTTAAGTTAGGACGGATATTCACCATGCATCATCCGCATGATGCCCAGAGTGTCAAGGATTTGATCAAAACAAAGCAGGTGAAGCATGTCACCGTAATTGGGTCTGGGTTAATCGGAATAGAAACAGCGGATGCACTAGTTAGCCCTCGTTTGAAGGTTACAATCTGTGAGGCAGATTCTCGGGTATTGCCAAAGTTACTTGATTCTGACATGTCCAAACTGGTTGAGCAAAAAATAAAGGGACATGGCGTTGATTTGCAACTTTCCTGTAAAGTGAAGGCTTTCGAAGGAGATGCTGAAGACAATGTATGCCGAGTCATAACAGAACAAGGAACAATTGAAACGGAAATGGTAATTATCGCCACTGGCGTTCGTCCAGAAATTGGTCTCGCCAGAGAGGCCGGGCTCACGATTGGCAACACAGGAGCAATTCAAGTCGATGAGCATCAGATGACCAATGATCCGGCTATATATGCTGGCGGAGACTGTGCCGAACAACGTCATCTCCTTACCGGGGAACCTGTTTATATTCCGCTGGCCTCGACCGCTAACAAGCAAGGCCGCGTTATCGCAGATCATATTGCTGGAATCCCCGCTCGCTTTGCCCCAGTCGAGGGAACATCTATTCTTCAAGCCTTTGATCTCACTATCGGTCGCACGGGATTAGGCGAAGAGGAGGCTCGCAATCGAGGATACAATGTCGTAACCAGTGTGAGCAGCGGCCTTGATGCTACTCACTATTATCCCATGCATGCTCTTATCACGATTAAATTAATTGCTGAACAGGAAAATGGCCGCTTACTTGGCGCCCAAGTCTGTGGCATAGGGGAATGTGCCAAGAGACTTGATGTACTGGCAACCGCGCTTAAATTTGGCGCTAAGGCAGAAGATTTGATCGATTTAGACCTAGCCTATGCACCGCCATTTGCCACCGCTATTGATGTGCTCATACATGCTGCTACAACGTTAGAAAACATGCGTCAGGGGATAGCGTTAGGAATCACAGCGGAAAACGTCACCAAACGCTTAGCGGCTGGAGAAAAGCTCTGTATTCTTGATATCCGTGAGCCGGACGAAGTGATGGCTAACCCGCTGTCCCTTGATGGGACCATGGTGATTGGGTTAGGCGAACTCCGAGAACGTTGGGAAGAGATCCCCAGGGATTCTTTAATTGTAACCGTATGCGGATTAGGAATAAGGGGCTACGAAGCTGCATGCATGCTCCAAAGTAAAGGTATTTCTCAGGTGGCGTTTCTCCAAGGAGGACTTAATGTAGGAAGTGCCTTCTTTAAACAGTAGTCCCTCCGGCTGTTGGGAAGGAATTTCCTAAACTTTCCTGTCACCATCCTCCCTCGCCTTATTCACAGAGGAAACATGACAGGAATCATAGTGAAAGCACGTTGACGTGGACAATCAACGTGCTTTTCATATTGTTAAAACTTCCTTCCTTAGCAGAAGTTGAGATACTTCCTAAAAAAATATGGTCTAAATGGAAGAAATTTATCTATCAATTTCCTCTATAGCCTGAGCTTGACAACAATATTTATGATATGATATTTATTGTCTATATTGTTTTAGGTGACTATGTGAGGGGGAGATTGGTCAGTGTCGATCAATAGTGCTTTTCATTCCCAAAGGAAATGGAATATCGGGTTTATCCTTTTTCTCACATTGTTGCTCCTTCTCCTTTCTCAAATAAGTATCCGTCTTACGCTAATTACGGCTCTAGGGATAAGTTTGGGTTTTGTTTTACAGAAGTCTCGCTTTTGTCTTGTGTCTGCATTACGAGATCCCATATTGATTGGTATGACTCAACTCACTCGAGCCTTTCTTTTGCTTTTAGGAATTAGTATCCTTGGTTTTGCCCTGGTTTCCTGGGGAGCTTCGCAGAGTAATATCCCCTTATCCCTTAATATCTTTCCCATGGGCGTGCACACTGTTGTCGGTGGTTTGTTGTTCGGGATAGGGATGGTGCTGGCTGGCGGCTGTTCAACCGGAATTATAATCCGTATCGGAGAAGGTTTTGCCATGCAGATGCTGGCTTTTTTCGGTTTAGCTGTAGGCTCAGTTTTAGGAGAGCGATCGTTGAAAAGCTGGAGGTATACCTTTGGTGAATGGCCAGGAATTTTTTTGCCGGACATTTTCGGTTGGGTTCCAACCCTTATTCTTGAATTAATCGTTTTATTAACCTTATGGCAGTTAGCTAGATGGTGGCAAAAAAAACAATTAGGGGAATAGGTGAAAGCTATGACTCGTTTTTCAATTGATATATGGGGAGAAATGTGTCCAATTCCCCTAATTAAAGCAAAAAAAAAGTTGTCGTCCATGCAATGCGGGGATATTTTGGTCCTAGAAACTGAACACAGTTGTACCTCAAGGGGAATTGTTGTATGGGCAAAAGCCAATCGATATATTATTGAAGAAAAAGAAGTGGCGAATGGAATATGGCATCTTGAGCTGACAAAAACGCATGATTAAAGAGAGTGTGCAGCAATGAAAAAGACTTTACAGACAATCATCCATGGCCCTTGGGCTTATTGGATAGGGGCAATTATTTTAGGTCTCCTAAACATACTTGTGCTGATCGTGAGGCGTCAACCCTGGGGAGTTACTTGGAATATAGAAATTTGGGCGGAATGGATCGGTACTAACCTTGGAGTTCTCAGTGACCGAGGATTTACCTTTGAGGGATTAATGGCTGCCTCAGGAACCTATTTGAACCTCGGTTTGTTGCTGGGTGCTTTTTGGGCAACATTGGTGGCTTCACAAGTTCGCTTTCGACCAATCCGGGATAAAAAGTTCTTTTTTTCTGCTTTAATCGGTGGACTGCTCATGGGATACGGAGCACGAATTGCATATGGTTGCAATGTAGGCGCCCTGTTAAATGGAATTGCTTCTAGTTCTCTTACCGGATGGATTTTTGCATTCGCGGTCTTTTTAGGAACATGGCTAGGATCAAAACTTCTCCTTAAATATTTAATGTAAAGAGACAGCCGACGCTGTCTCTTTACATTTGTTCCTATTTTCAACAAAGGCAACTTTCTTCAGGATTCGTAAGGAATTTAATAAACAGCTTTGCCTTCGTCGTAAGTGGTCGATTATTAGGATAAACAATATTAAAGATGAGAGGCATCTCCATGTCCATAATCCTTAGGACTTTAAGCGTCCCCGTGTAAGCTTCTTTGCGAACTGCGAGCAGTGGCATAACTGATCCCCCTAATCCTGCCTCAACGGCGGATTTGATGGCATAGATATTCTTCATCTCGGTAATCACTTTCAGCTGATTCACAGAATAGCCATGACGAGCTAAAGCTGTTGCTAAAATCTTACGTGTGCCTGATCCATCTTCTCGCATAATTAGCGGTTGTTTGAGGAAGTCTTGCAGGGAGATAACGCCTCCTTCAGCAGGATGCTGAGGAGGGACAATAAGTACCAATTCATCCGAAGCAACATGAAGGGATTTAAGGGTAGAAGACTCTGTGTCCCCTTCCACAACACCGATATCAACGACATCAGAAATCACCATACTAAGGACCTCTTCGGCATTGGCGATATTTAGGCAAAGCTCGACCTCCGGGTATTGTTCTTTAAACAAATAGATCGAGCAGGGAAGAGAGACATTTCCAATAGTGGTACTTGCCCCAATTATGACTTGATTGTTTTCATGCTTGAAGACAGTTTCGATTTGTTGTTCCATTTCGTCTTGAAGGTCAAGGATCTTTTGTGCATAGTTATAAAAGACTTCGCCAGCCTTGGTAAGCGTCACGCCCTGTGGAGTTCGGTCAAGCAATTGCCCCTGGTAGTATTCTTCTAAATTTTTAACATGTGTGCTAACGGCCGGTTGACTCATATGCAATAATTTTGCTGCTTTTGAAAAACTTTGTTGACGCGTTACCATACAAAAGATCTTGAGTTGGTTACTATCCAATACAATTTCACCATCCTCTAAGTTTCTAAGGAATTAAACATATATCAGTATTGTATAGCCAAGCACTATAGAATTCAATCAACCAAGCTTTGGCCTCCGTTCATTTCAGACTATCTGCCACATACTTCTTCCCCCTCATCGCTTCAGTTGCAGTCTCATTCTCCTCCCGAGGAAGGTTTATCCTTCGAGACATCATGACATTTATGGCAGTCATCGGAAGACTGCTTATCCGGGTCCTGACGACATTGACTATCAATAACCTGGGGAATTAGATATTTTTCCCCATTTGTTTTACGATAACTGAACCATTTGCCGTCTTCCTGACGGACGTAAGCTAATTCCTCGCCCTTTGCCGTCTTCAGAATGACATCCCCCATTTCGAGAGATGGAAAGGCTGGATTGATGCGTGCTTCTACCCAGGCCATATCGGATTTATCCGTTATCTCCCACTCAATGGGCTTACTAACCGTACTTCCATGGCAATCCCGACATTGGATTTTCAACGCTTTCCATTCAGAAGAATACATTTCCCCGTCTCCCATAGTCTCCTGGCGGGTATGGCAGTCTACACAGTCCAAGTTGACTTCGCATTTAGTAAAGACCAATCCCGGGGAATATACATTCTGCCAGCGCGTCTCCAGACTTTCCTTATCCGGGGGTGGCGAAGATTTAACACGTTCTAAATCAGGGCGAGGAATAAAATCCATAGTATCGACCTTATAATCTCCCTGATTATGACATTGATTACACTGGGTGTAAGGGATTTGCACGGTTAGAGAGTGGGACATCCCATAACCTGATTTTGACCGAGGGATGGTGACATCCTTTCCCTCATAGGTGTGTTGTGGATTGCTTAATACATGACAGCTCTCGCACCCGTTGGCCTGAACTTCTTGCCCCGGTAGTTCTCCCCCGGTCAGGTGACAAACTGCTAAACAGTTCTGCTGGAATTTCGGCTCTTCCCCACGCTGGTTAAAAGGCGCTGGGAAATCCGCCGCGGTCTCTCCAGGTTTCAGCAGCACCCGTGGCGGAATATCCAGCCCGTGCATATATCTGGTCATGGAAAGTTCTCCTCCTTTGCTGGCCATCAAGGCAGTGGTCAGCAAATCTACTTGATTGTCAGACTCTTGCCGATTTCCACTATGACATTGCCCTACTTCCGAGTTCCCTCCGCAACTTATGCGAGTCACCTCTAACTGACCAGGATGCCCCCCCCCATACATCCCCTCATGAGCAGTCTGCTCATCCACAGACAGGGCATTCCCTCCGTGACAAACTGTACAGCCAATACTATCACTGGGGTGAGAAACAGAAATTTCTTCGATTCCCAAATGACAAGTAGTACAACGTTCAATGCGACCATTTGATAGGCGTATCTCCTGCAGAGCTGGCTTCTTATCCTGCCACACTTTAATTTCCTGTGCCAGTTTTTTTACTTGCTCTTCTCCTTGAACAGTGGACATAGTTCCTTGAAGCTCTTCAATCTGCGCTTGGAAATACTTCCTTTGCCAATCCTGCCAAGGAGATGAGCTAAACGAATCGACCGCCAAGAAAACCATTGTGAGGCAAAAAATGATGGCTAACCCCAGCAGTATTATTAATCGTGATCGCTTGGTCATGCCGGAAAATCCTCCTTCACCCCATAAACGTATATATAGAAAACTTGGCTAGCGCCCGAAGACACCGTCTTCGCACGTGTTAGCTTTCTTGCAGCTTCAGGCGTCGGCGGTAGCCTTAGTTGCACTTATGCTTCCAGAAAGTTATCATTTCTGACTGGTACAGTCAGTTTATACTTTCTGACCAGTATACGAAAGTTAATCCTACCCAAACCAAGCTTAGGATCAGGAAAATTATCCAGGCCCATGTCTTTCCCACTTTTCGTCCCCACCAAGGAAGGGTTAATAATACTGACATTGACAGAAGCGGTAGAACCCACCCACTGAGCCACGCTGGCCACCTTTGTAAAAGCCACTGGATTGCGCCAAATACCCAGGGAGCTTTGGATATACTTATCGCCGCGGCCTTCGGTGAGCTATCCAAAGGCACTTTTAATCCAGCAGTTAATGCAAATAAAAGGCCCAACCAAAGAAAAGTACCAATATACTCCCTCACCTGTAATTCAATCAACGGTAATTTTTCCTGACTTCCGCTCTGCTCAACCTCCACAGGCACTTGCGGCCTTTCACTTTCTATTAGGTCCATGTATTCTCTCCTCACGTCAGAGCATGTCCGCTTTTATAAGTTTTCTTTACCCTAATCTAGTCTCCACCTACAGAGCCCATCTTATAAAGGTCGAACCCCCCCGCCTCGCCGGATCCTCCAAAAATGAAACATCTGCAGAAAACCAACGGCACCTGCTAAAATGAAAACGTGCCAAACGAACATATTTAAGGTACTACCATTGAGGGGGGATGGTTGTCCAAAAAAAACAGTTGCCAAAGCTTTTCCCCCTGGTAACGATGTAAACAAAGCTTGACCAACAGTTGCCGCGGCCCCGCTTTCTTGCCCCCCTCGAAGCAGGTAACCGGAATAATCTAAGATTACTGTCAAGCCAAAAAGCACTACCCCTGTAATCCAATTAAGCTCGCGTAAAGGTCGGTAAGCCCTTGACCATACAACCCGTACCATATGCAGAAAAACACTGATCACCATCAGCTGGCCTGCCCAGAAATGCAGGGATCGAAGGAATCCCCCGTAAGGCAGCACCGAATTAATTTCACTCAGAGAAGCAAAGGCCCTATCTCCGGGCTGGTAATAGAACAAGAGTAACACACCCGTAATAGTCAATACTATAAAGGCCAAAAAAGAAAATCCACCCAAACAGAATGTGGCTCTTAACCGTAGAGCACCCGCTCTTATTTGGCGGGGGCGAATATGTCCCGTAAAGGAATAGTTTCCTTGCTTTCCCATCTTATTCTCCCCATCCGGCTTAATCAGAATTGCCTACCCTGCTAATCACTTTGCCTACCAGTTAAGATCAGCGGTATTAGCAGTGAAGATATTATTTGACAGCCGTCTAATGTCCTATACTGCTGGTTGGTGCAGCAGATAAAAACCGTCTTTCTCCTTCACTTCCGCCCGAACTAAAGGAATCACCGCCGGACCTAATACAGGCTGCCCATCCTTGTCGAAGCGGCTGCCGTGGCAGGGACAAATCCACTGATCCTGTACAGAGTCGTAGCTCACCTCACACCCCAAATGAGTGCAACTAGCCCACATCGCTTCCACTCCATCATTTCCTTGCCGCAACCAAAAGCGGGTTTGGCCCAGTCGTTGCCAACTTATATTCAAGGGCATCTCACTGCTGGCGATACGGGCCACGGCCAGTGAATTTTCTTTAGCTCTTAGAAAGCGACTGACAGGGTAAAGACAACCTACCCCTAGGACTAGCAGAGTCTTTCGTCCCAGACCTAATACTTGCCGCCTAGTATAGAGTGACTGATCAATTGTCAACTGGTCCACCCTCTTTAATAACGATCTTCGTACATTTCTCTTTAAACTTTAGCAAGGATAATTTGTTTAGACTAATCTTTCCAATTCTATTATATGCTATTAATCTATTTTTCGACTTTTGAAGTGATAGCATGATTCTACTGCGTAAAACCCATAGTGGATAGTTTAATACTAATACTTTACTTTTAGTAGAATCATGCCTTAATGCTTAAAAGAAAACGAGCTCTAAGCCCGTATAAGTAAGAATAAAACTATTGAGATTTTATATAACCTGACAATATCAGTTAAAACAACTGCCCAGTATACACAACAAAATATCGCAAACTTAATCCCCCAAGGACAACCATTCCGCAAACTGGTAAAATCACATTTTTGTGTTTAGTAATTCCATAAAATGATAAAAGTAAGGGAACTATTAATCCTACCGTAACGACACCTAACCAGAACAGGGTAGCCATGCTTCCACTAAAGAATATTGGTTCAACCGATAGATAAAGAATGAAGAGTAAAACCATTTCAAGGATGATGAGAACCATGTCAACTTTTTTATAGGCTGTTAGATCCCCGCCGTTAAAAGCACCTATCAAAGTTGCTGCTAAACCAGTTGAAGAAGCAGACACCAAAAATAGAATCGGCAAGAATGGAATTGCCTCAATCCCAAGAAATGGTGTGTACCAGAAGTTATTGGTTGTAACAGCGGATAATAAGAAACCCGTGTAGGTCGCAGTCCCAATAGAAAACAAAACTCCCAAGCCAGCCACCGGTTTACGAAAGGCTTGAAGACCCTGCACTACAGAAGTTTGAGTTACTTCAGTATTCGCGGAAGTCATATTAAATTGTTTTTGCGATGCTGCGCTCGACCATATAAGATACCCATAAACAACTGATAAAGCTGTAAAACCCGAGACAATAAAAACACCGATCGACATGACAGATCCCATATTCACATTCAGAAGGAGTTTCCAAAAGCTTAACGGTCGACCTAAGTCAACAACTAATAACCCCAAACCGATAATGATACTGACTACAGCAGTGTAAGCCCCTGACCGAATTACTTTAGGATATCGTTTGCTGAAAAGATCCGTTAATGAAGCAGTTAAGAATGCTCCGCCGGCAATCCCTGCCAGGAATAAATAAATCGCAATCAATCCACCCCAAGCAACTTCATTGACACTAACACCCCAAATAACATCCATGTTATTTCACCACCCCTTCATAAATGTAATAAACACCTGGGTGAGTGCCTAACTCAGGTTTGCGAACTTCTCCTTTATGCTTTGCCAAGAACTGAGAAGCTTGACTAAGCGGGTCATTAAGGTCGCCGAAGATGAGAGCACCTCCGACACAGGTTGAAACACAAGCAGGTTTTTCCCCTTTAGAAACCTTTAATTCGTAACAAAAGGTGCATTTGTCTACCGCACCGGTTTCCTTGTTGAGAAAACGAGCATCATAGGGACAGGCAGTCATGCAATACAGGCAACCAACACACTTGTCCTCATCGACTAAGACCACTCCGTCTTCATTGTAGTAAGAAGCTTTTGTTGGACAAACACTGACACAAGGTGCTTTTTGGCACATTTGACAGGCTTCTTTTACAAAATATATCGAAACATTTGGATAGGTTCCCTTCAGCTCATTTGCCGGAGTCTTTGTTCTAAACTTTCCATCTGGTACATTATTTTGGAACTTACAAGCGACTGTGCACGCCTGACAGCCAATACATTTCGCCAGATTAATGATCATAGTATACTTTTTAGCCAACAAAATCACCCTCTTTCTGTAAATTTAGCTGTCTAATTTCAAGAATTGTGGCAATATCAGAGTAAACTGGACGATCAGAATTCTTAATCCTTGGTAAAATGCTTTTTAAAAAAGGGGTTAAATGCTTTTTTTGAAACTCCATCAAGGCTTCAGACTGTCCATTTCGGGCCAGCAAGGCACAGAACTCTAATTCCACCGCTAAATGGTCAGGAAGTTCTCCACTTTTTTCTCCCATAACGTACCCACAATTTGCGTAGAATTGTTGAACATTAAAAGCCTCTTTACCTAACACTAAACCTTTTTCCCCGCTATAAACCGAGGCATAAGGGGAGGCTTCAACTTCACCCGTTTCGAAAAGTGGAATATAGTGTTCCCATAAAGCATTGAGCCGCTGCTCCCCTGGTGGAAATTCCCTGCAAAAGGTTGCTAATTTTTGAACCGCTTCGTCTATTTCTGGAATTACTTCAGACCAAAGATCAACCAACTCTTCTAAATGATCCGAAACGTCTGGATTTGGTCGATGAAAAACTGCTGCAAACGACAAATACAGTTCGGCAATCATGCTTTTGTCCATTAGGCTTTCCGAACCGTTACGAACGTGGTGGATGTAACGGTGTTGCCAACTTCCCCAATTTCATTAGGGATTAAGTGATTACCATTAATCCCCTTGCCAAAAGCTCTTCTAAGCTCCGGTGAAACTCGACCAAAACCGTGATAACAGAAAACGGTATCCGGCCGAATTCCTTCAGTCATTTTTATTTTACCCTTATGCTCATATAGACCAGAGGCTATAACAATCTCATCTTCATCTTTCAAGCCGAGTTTTGTACAGCTTACAGGATTCATCCACAACGTGTTTGTCGGCATTAACTCATTCAGGATCGGGACATTCGCCGTTCCGGCATTCGTGTGTACCGCTACTTTACCCTGGACAAAACGGAATTTACCCTCTTCTGGTTGAGGATGACTGATATATTTCGGAACACCTTGTTTTGTTGCTTCTTCAACATCTACAGAGAAGATTTCTATCTTTTTGCTATGGTTGGACAAAACGTTATCCAAGGATGCATTAGCATCGCTTGCTCGAACATAGAACGCGTTCATCCCAGGAGGAGTCCAAACCCCCATTTCCTTCATTTTGTCTAAGGTTATACCAGTAGGACGGAGTTGTTGACTCATATAGTCTTCCATATCCTTAAATTCGAAATAATCACCAATACCCATTTTTTCGCCAAGCTCTTTATAAATCTGCCAGTATGGTTTTGTATCCGAATAAACCAGTGGTACCGCAGCTTGTCTTATTACGTATTTGGGCGTTAATCCCGACATATCAAAAATTGGTTCAGAGCGTTCTAAATAAGTGCATTCCGGCAATACCACATCCGAAAAATAAGCGGTGTCAGTCATATAAACATCACAAGTTACCAAAAGGTCTAGCTTTTTGAACGCCTCCAAAACCCTTGGACTTTCAGTGAGGGATATATAGGGATTAAATCGATGAACAAGCCATGCCCGGATAGGGTAGGGCTCTTCAGTTAAGATGCTCTCTACAATTTTCCCCACGGCCCCATCATAGGCAGGAATGATTTGACCGGGTGTGCCTTTGACGCCTGTGCCATCAATTCGTCCTTGGGAAGCCTTAGGGAAACTCGGTTGTGTAATATTCCCTAACCCTTTAGCGTAAACGGCTTGATCAGGGAAATCTTTCAAGAAATTTGCGGGTTTGGTTCGATAATATCCACCTGGAACTTCTAAGTTTCCAATCATCATATTAACGATCAGAATTGCCCGACGCAGTTGATAGTCATTGGGTGTATAAGCTGTTCGCCAGCCAAAGTCTAAGATAGCTTGAGGTTTGGCAGCCGCAAACTCTCTGGTTATCCGGATGATTTTTTCTTTCGAAATTCCAGTTTCTTTCTCTGCCCATTCAGGAGTTTTATCCTTTACTTCTTCAGCCCATTTCTCAAAACCCTCTGTATATTGGGAGATAAAGTTTTTATCATAGAGATTTTCATCAATCATGATATTGGCCATAGCCATCACAAAGGCCAAATCAGTGGTGGCTTTGATAGGAAGCCATTCTCCTTTCGAGGCAGTAATACTAAAACGCGGATCGAGTACTACCAGTTTAGCCCCATTACTAAGTGCTTTGGAAACAGCTCTGGTCTGAGCAACGTGAATTCCTTCAAACCAGTTTCGACCAATCGAGATAAGATACTTTGTATTGGCATAATCAGCAGCAATTGCTTCATTCCCAAAGGTAGTGTCTAAGGCCACGGATCGAGTCATCGGGCAAGTCGCCTCATGTGAAAACACATTCGGGGAACCCATAGCTTTGCCAATCGACCGGAAAAACCAATCATGGGGTCCTTTACGACTGGCCAAGGCGATCGCTTCCCCGCCGTATTGATCCTTAACGTTATATAATTTATCAGATATATAGGTGTATGCTTCGTCCCAACTTACTTCTTTAAATTTCCCTTCCCCTCGTTCACCCGTACGAATCATCGGTTTCTTAATCCGTTGGGGGTCATATAGCAGTGACGGACCTGCATTTCCTCTAGCACAGATTACGCCACCGAAAGCTGCATCATCCGGATGACCATCAATCTTGACAACTTTCCCGTCTTTGACTTTAACGGCAATGGGGCACTGGTTTCTACACATTTCACAGGAAGAAAAAACCGTTGTTTCAAGATCTTCACCTATGGCCTCAGCCTTGACTGAGCCCAGTTTATTAAAGGTACCAAACCCACCCGCGATCGCCATGGTAGCGCCAGTTCCATAAAGTACGCCCTTTAAGAAATTTCTTCGTTTCATAGTTTTCCCTCCATCCCTCACAAAATCATGCCAGACTTGATTTCCCAACTTCAACTTGACTAACAACCGCCTACCATTTCCTGAACCTCAGGCTTCGGCTCTGCAGCATTACCACCACTAGTATTTGTTTCACTGCTATTGTTAGTGTCAGCACCGCTGTTGCTACCGGCTGAACTGACGATCCCTCTCCACTGCAACATGCCCCCAGTTAAGACTTTAACTTTGCTTTGGTCGTAGCCTTTCTCTACCAGCACATGCCAAGCTGATTGGGCACGACTACCATTAAGATCGATCAATACAATCTCTTTGTCCTTACTAATTTGAGCAAGGCTATTCTCCAGATTACCCAAAGGTCTGTTAAAAGCCATCTTAATATGCCCTGTAGCAAATTCTCTGGCTTCACGAACGTCAATTAACTGCAACTCTTTATTATCCTCTAGGACAGCCTCCAAATCATCGACGGATATGTTGGCTGTTGACGGTATTTCGGCGGGAACGCCTTGGACCGGTTGGTTGGCATTCTGGTTAACATTAGTCTTCGGCGGATCTTGCCCCTTGTCGACGGTACCCGTCGTTGACGAGCTATTACCGCAGCCGACTAAAAAAGTCATGCCAAAACCTAATAACAATAAATAGATAACGGTCAAACCTATGGATTGCATTGACACCGACTTAGCTTTCAAAGTTTTCGCCCTCCTCTTAATAATTAATTCACAAGTCTAATTAGGATGATTCTTAATCATCGCTAAGAGACCATTGCTATATCTATTCGCTAAACAGCAAGTTTATCCTTCAAATTATCACTTAAATCCTATATCATTAAATATTATAGGCTTATAATAAATATTTATAAGGTTAAAGTTTATTTTATATATTAAACCTTTGCATTTAAAGGAAATAACACTCCTATTAATTAATATTATAGACTTATAATAAATATTTATATACTTAAATTAATTGTGATAAAAGGTTTTTTCACATTTGCGTCGAATATTTAATTTAAAATCACATATTCTAATAATGCTTAGAATATAATTTAAATTTGAAAGGATGTTTTTAAATGTTAAAAAGAAAACTATCACCCATCTTATCCCTCTTTGTTATTACCGGTCTTCTCGTTACTGGTTGTGGTCAAACACAGCCAGCTGCCACTACCCCTACCAATCCACCAGCAGCAACCGCATCTGCTCCTGCAGAGGACTCAGTAAAGGCAATTAAAGGGGCCGTTGAAACTTATTTCAATGACATGGGCTCCACTGTGAAGAATTCCTATAAGATTGCTGAGAAAGATTTAAAGGATGAGCTCGACAAAAACCCAGATAAATACGTAGTATTGGATGTTCGCAAAGCAGATGCATATGCTCAAGGGCATATCAAGGGAGCCATTAACGTACCCTACGGCCCAGATATCGCCAAAAACCTCGACAATATTCGTGCCATCGCCAAAGACAAAACCTTAATCGTTGCTTGCTATACCGGACAGACCGCTGGTCAAACAGATTCTCTTCTCAACGTTGCCGGAATTAAGACCCTCTCCTTAAACTCAGGTATGGGTGGCAGTGGTACTCCAGGCTTTGAGAACAGAGGTTGGTTAGGACAGAAGTATCCGACTGTAACAGAACCGACTGCCATGCCAACGGTTCCTGCAGTTGCTAGTAAAAGTAAAGCAATTGATGAGGCAGTCCAGAAGTATTTTTATGAAATGCCAAAAGACTCCTATAAGATTGATCTCCCGGTTATGAAAGAGGCCCTAGTTAAAGAGGCTGACAAATACTACATTGTTGATGTTCGCAAAGCAGAAGATTTTGCCAAAGGTCACATTAAAGGCGCTGTGAATATTCCCTACGGTCCAGACATCGCTAAAAACCTTGATTCGATCAAAGACAACAGCAAAGGGAAAACTGTCGTTGTCTATTGTTATACCGGCCAAACAGCTGGACAGACCGACTCCTTGCTTAATATCTATGGCATCCCCACAAAGAGTCTGAATTTTGGATTCGGTATGGCTGGTTTTAGCAAAGGATGGAGTGCTGACAAATCCTACGAAGTTGTTCAGTAATTTCTTAATAACACTGAAATGGAACGACCTTTAAAAAGCGAAGGAAGAGATGGCTAAGCCATCTCTTCCTTCGCTTTTTAAAGGTATACGTTAGCTTATACTGCTCAACCTCATAGCATCCTTATATAAATAGACTCGTTACCGTCTTGAAATATACAAAACAGCTTAAATCAGAAATTGATATGCTCAATACGAAGTAAATATGGCCAAATACTTTGCTCTTTGGGGTCAATCCATCCGGAACTGATTTGTAGAAAACAGGTAATTTAGAGTACAATGAAATATGTGATGAAAAATGAGAAAATGGTTAGAAAATAATGACATAAAGGAAGGTAGTCTATGTTTGAAGAAAATGAAAACATTACTAGAATAAATTTAGAAGGTAAAGAATTTATACTTATTGGCACTGCGCATGTATCTAAACAAAGCGCCGAACTAGTGAAGCAAGTTATTGAATTCGAAAAGCCGGACTCTGTATGTATTGAGTTGGATGAACCTAGATATCAAACGATTATTGAGGGTAACAAGTGGAAAGAGACGGATATCTTTAAGATTATTAAAGAAAAGAAAGCCACATTACTTTTGATTAATCTTGTAATATCCTCCTTTCAAAAGCGTATAGCAAAACAATTTGGTATTAATGCAGGACAAGAAATGATTCAAGGGGCTGAATCGGCCAAAGAAATAGGTGCTACCCTTGTACTAGCTGATAGAAATATTCAAATAACCTTTGCTCGTATTTGGCAAGGGGTAGGGTTTTGGGGAAAAGCTAAGCTTCTAACGGGGATTTTCTTTAGTATATTCGATGACGAAGACATTTCAGAAGAGGATCTTGAAAAGATGAAATCTCAAGATATGCTTAATTCTATACTTAATGAGTTTACAGTAAGCTTCCCTAAATTAAAGCTTCCTCTTATTGATGAGCGAGATCAGTATTTATCTCAGAAAATTAAAGAAGCTCCGGGTAATAAGATTCTTGCTGTTTTAGGGGCGGCACACGTTCCCGGTATCAAAGAAGAACTGAAAAAAGAGCACGATTTAGCGCTTTTATCTCAAGTTCCTGCTAAATCAAAGGTTCTTAAAGTTATTGGTTGGTCGATTCCACTTCTTATTATGGCGGTTATTATTTATACTTTCATTGCAAATCCATCTGCTGGAGTTCAGCAAACAATAAGTTGGGTACTATGGACTGGATCTTTTGCCGCACTGGGAACTGCCCTTGCTTTTGGTCATCCACTTACTATTCTTACAGCCTTTGTAGTCGCTCCAATAACTACCTTACATCCACTAATCGCAGCCGGATGGTTTGCCGGCATTGTACAAGCTTATATTCGTCGACCCAGTGTAGGAGACTTTGAAAATCTTTCTGAGGATGTTTTTAGTCTTAAAGGTTTCTGGAATAATAAGGTGACGAGGATTCTAATTATAGTCACTATGGCAAATTTGGGAGGCTCAATAGGGACAATCGTTGGTGGAGCAGATGTAGTCCGTTTATTCCTTGAGAATTTGTAATATCCTTTGACACCGCGCAAAGAATTATCTCCCAGAAATACGGACTTATGAGTTTATAGTCACATTTGCATGCAGGAGTGATACTCTTGAAACAAGGTATTTTATTTGACCCGGAGTCACGTCACCAACCCCCGACACCATACACGCGTCGTGAATTTATCAACCTGGGCATATTAGGCACGCTAGGATTGACAGGAGGTTATTTCGCTATTACTAATGTCTTAGGCGAGCGAAGTGGGGAAAAGTCCGGACAAAAATTAATAAAGCCCAACTATATTCCCGCTCCCAGTAAATGGTTAAATGATGAAGTCACGGTAGCTTGGCTTGGTCACGCCAGCTTTTTAATCAACTTCTTTGGTACAAGAATCCTTATTGATCCTGCCTTAAACTCAAATATTGGTATTACACCCCTTGGTGATCTGACAATAGGGCCCAGCCGTTATATAGCTTCCGCCCTGAGCAGCGACGAAGTGGGTGCTATTGATTTATTACTTGTATCCCACGCTCATACAGACCATTTCGATTATCCAACCTTACGGAAGTTTCAATCACCAAATACCTCTGTTGTTACCGCGAAAAATACCTCACCCTTGTGGAAGGGGATGAAGTTTAAATCCATCGAAGAAATGCATTGGCAAGACAGTAAGTCTTTAGCTGGAGTCGCAGTTAAGGCTATCGAGGGTAAACACTGGGGAGCCCGGATACCTTGGAAAAAAGGTATGGAAGCGAATAGTCTCCTCTTATCTAAAAATGGTATTAATATATTTTTCGGAGCGGACACAGGCTACACTGAACTCATTCAACAACAACTGAGTGGGGTACCGATTGACATAGCTATAATGGGTATTGGAGCCTACTCGCCAAAGTCCTTTGAAGCTAAACATGCTACTCCTGAACAGGCCTGGAAAATGGCCGAGGAAATGTCGGCGAAATGGATTATCCCCATGCATTGGGGAGCTTTTAACCTATCCAGAGAGCCCATGGATGAACCCATTACCCGTTTCCGTCAAGCGGCATCCGGCCAAATAGAAAAGGTTGCCATCCAAGAAACAGGTGTAACCTGGATATTACCACGTTAGTACATACAAGACAGCACAAGCGTCCTCACTCCACTTTGATAGTGGAAAGGGGACGCCTTTTTGTTGTAACCGCTTGGAATTTAGAACTGAGTTTTCACGCACTCCTTAGTTACTGATTAGAGCTTTGAATCCTCTACTCCATTAAGCCAGTTTTCAATGACCTTTACCACAGAGGAGATGCAACCATCTTGAAACGGTGAAACCAAATTCGCTAACTTAACGAGTTCCAAAAAGGATTGACTGCCCCCGGCCTGACAAAGCCTCAGGTAATCTGTCCAAGCGCATTCTCTATTTTCACGGGACCTTTTCCAGAACTGGAAGGCACATATTTGAGCTAAGGTATAATCTATGTAATAAAACGGATCACCAAAAATATGTCCCTGCTGATGCCAGTAACTGCCCCTTTCCAGATAGTCATTGTCTTCATAATCTCTATGCGGCAGGTATTTTCTTTCAATCTCTCTCCAGACAGCTTTTCGATCCTGTGGAGAGGCCTCTGGGTGATCGTAGACAAAATGCTGAAATTCATCCACACTGACCCCATAAGGGATAAACAGTAAAGCATCACTCAAATGGCTAAACTTATATTTATCCGTATCCCCTTTGAAGAAAAGTTCCATCCAAGGCCACGTGAAAAATTCCATGCTCATCGAGTGGATCTCGCATGCTTCGTATGTTGGCCAATGATATTCGGGAATTTGAAAATTTCTGTTGCAATAAACTTGAAAGGCATGTCCTGCTTCATGGGTCAAAACATCAATATCCCCTGATGTACCATTAAAATTCGAGAAGATATAGGGAACCTGATATTGACTAATATAAGTGCAATAGCCTCCCCCCGCCTTGCCCCTTTTACTTACCAAATCCATCAGTTCATTTTCCACCATAAACTCAAAAAATTCACTGGTCTCTTTTGACAATTCATTATACATACGTCGACCGTTACTCACTATCCATTCAGGATCCCCTTGAGGAGTAGCATTACCTGTTTGAAAACTGAATTTCTCATCGTAATATGGCAGAGTATCTAACCCCAGCCGTTTTCTTTGTCGTTCTCGCAACTTGCTGCCCACTGGGACAATAGACTCTTTAACCTGCTTACGGAAGTCTGCCACCATTTCTGGTGTGTAGTCTGACCTAAGCATCCTGGCATACCCAAGTTCAATATAATTTGCAAAACCTAGCTTTTGGGCCATCCGTGTCCTGATTTTAACCAAGCCGTCATAGATTTCATCCAGCTTTACTTCATTAGCCTTAAAGAAAGCATATTTAGCCTCATTGGCACGTTTCCTCGTAGCTCGATCAGTTGATAGCTGAAAAGGAACCAACCCCGGCAAATTTCTTTCTTCCCCTTCAAACATTATCTTCGCCGAAGCAATGAGTTTGGTATATTCACTAGATAGTTTGTTTTCCTGTTGCAAATCTTCAATGATTTCTGGTTCAAAGGTTTTGATTGTTAGATCGGCTTTGACAAAAAGCTGTTTTCCCCATTTTTCTTCTAAGGCCTTTCTAAATTTAGATTTGACCAAGGACCGATAATATCGGGAGATCAAGCCCTGATAAATCGGTGTTCCTTCGTCAAAAAAGGCCTGCTCCTCCTCGTAAAAAGGGTCCGTAGTATCAATGGTATGCCGTATATGTACAAGTTGCTCCATTGACTCAAATTCGCTTCTTAGCTTATTAAGCGCTACCATCACAACGTCCTGTTGCTGAAAATCTTCAGCCTGATCGAACTTAATTAAAAGGTCAGAAAACTTGGTCTCTACCTCTCTTAAATCTGGCCGTATATAAGCAAACTCTTTAAATTTCATGGTATTCACCTTCCTTATGTCTGATTCTACCTTTATTATTTCACAGATTCAAATTTACAAGTACAAAAGTCTTAGTAATAGTTTAAGCCGGGAAACTAAGAGTTTTTCCCCGGCTAATGTTTGCAGCGTGACTATGACTATATGGTTTTGTTTAAATAACTAATGTACATACGCTAAGTTCCATTTCCTTTTCTTGAAGTTCAGCTATCTTAGGCATTGCTTCCTGAAAATGTTTTGAGTTCATATGTCTTTGCAACGCTTCATTGCTTTCCCAGTCTTCAACAAAACTTAGCATCTTTTTATTTTTAACATCCTGAAACAACTGATAACTAAGACATCCATCTTCCTTTCTGGTTTCTGCAACCAATTCAGGAATGATGCTCTTTAATTCTTCAATCTTGTCCTCTTTAATCGTTAGCTTAGCAATAACTTTAATCATATTCTTACCCCCTCATTACTTTAAGATTACATAGTTTCAATTATACCATTTTTAACCTATAATGGGATTAATATAATAATTTTTCACAATATTTTATAAAGACACTATTATGTATTAAACCATCCTTTGCGTTTAAACCACAGGAACATAGATATACCGATACCGATCATTACTCCTAAAACTATGAAATAACCGTATTTCCAATTCAATTCCGGCATATTTTCAAAGTTCATGCCGTAAATTCCGGCTACAAAGTTTAACGGAATAAAAATGGTGGTTATCACCGTCAATACCATCATATTTTTATTCATCCAATTTGAGTTCATCGACAAATAACTGTCACGCAGGTCAGAAGTTATTTCTCGGTTTGATTCAATCATATCCGTTAGTTTTAATAAGTGATCATGAATATCTGAAAAATACAGTTTATGCTCTTTGAAGCTGGGGAGTCGCTCAGAATTTAATATTCTATACAACAAGTCTCTCATCGAAGTTACGATTCTTCGTAATTTCAGTAAATCTCCTCTTATTTGAAATACATCATCTAATAATTTATGGCTGGATTTATTATCCAGATTTGAGTCTATTCTATCTAATTTATCCTCTATCTCATAAACAGCCGGGAAATACTGATCTACTATTTTATCAAGAATTTGATATACTGCGAATGAGGGCCCTTTTTCCCAATTGCTTCGTTCTCCAGTCACTCGTTCCCAAGCTTCATCTATTTCTGTCAAGCTTTCTGTGTGGAAGGATATAATATAATTTTGGTCAACAAATAAGGATATTTCCGTTGGGCCAAGAGTATCACTTTTTAAAGCATTAAGAATAAAAAAGCTGTATCCCTCATAATAGTCTAATTTTGGTTTGTTTAATGAGTAAATACTGTCCTCAATAGACAAAGGATGAAAATTAAAGTACTTGCGTAACCAGTCTATTTCAGGTTCACTCGGATTATCAAAATCAACCCAATACCATTGAAAGTCATTTTCACTTAAACTATCTAAATTGAAGTTAAAAGAAGCGTCTGAGTCCTTCTTAAATCCGAAGGTTCGAATCAAAATAACTGTCCCCCTGTCTTTTGTCTCTACTCTTATCTTAGCTATTATCTGTATCTTTACTCATTGCCTGAACACTTATTTATACTAAAACTTGTTCAGATTGACTTTTGCCTTTGTCCTGCAGTTAATCTTGGTCCTCAAAGATTTAGTTGCGTAACCGATTGAGCAGACCTCGCATACTTAATAAAAGGTTTGTATAGTGAGCCTTATATAATAATAGACCATTTTTGAATGAAATTCTAATAATATCTGCTTAAAGCTCTGCCTATCAATCAGGCAAGATGAAAGGAGACTAAACATGCCTCAAGAAAGCTATGATCTGAAGCTTAGGGCGAGGGAACAGTTAAAGGACAGATGGCTTCAAGCCGGAATTGTGAGTTTTATTGCCTGGCTACTCACAATTGCTTTTACAGAAGGAAATGTAAATGCGATACATTCCGTTCAATTTATTTGGCTTAATGGAGAACTCATTAGTGTTCCTTATACAAGCACCTTGACGCGCTTAGCTGATTTATTAAGCTTCATTTTGATCGGACCAATAACACTCGGGGTATCAGGCTATTTTCTCAAGTTAGTAAGGCAAGAAGGACCGATCATTGAGGATATGTTTGGAGGGTTTAAGTTTTTCCTAAAAGCCTTTGTTCTGGATCTCCTCATGACAATTTTCATTATTTTGTGGAGTCTTCTTCTTATCATTCCGGGAATTATTGCTGCTTTACGATATTCCATGGCCTACTATATTATGATAGATAACCCTCAGCTAAGTGCCTTTGAGGCATTAAACCAAAGTAAACTCATGATGGTTGGCTTTAAATCTGAACTGTTTAAGTTTTGGTTAAGTTACCTAGGCTGGTTTCTATTGGGCGTAATAACTTTAGGGATAGCATTTTTATGGGTTACTCCCTACTACGAGACAGCCAAGGCAAACTTCTATCAAGACTTGAAAGATCATCTCTAAGGTTTCGCGAAGCTACTCACTGCCCAATAATTGCATTTCTTTTAGCCTTAGTTTTCAGCATGATATGTTTAGTCTTAAACCACTTCCAAGAGAATCGAGAATATCGGAAATCGCAAAAACGCTGATAAAAGATCATCTTTTTCAGCGTTTTATTCGTAAGTAGGGCTTGCTAATTTATCGAAAAGTCAAGACTTTGCAAGGGTTTACAGGTAGTTTCTTAATATGTGCATGAAAAAACTGCCTTTGGCGTCAAAAACCGTGTACATGGAGTTAAAATCAAATGGTGCATCGATGCACCATTTGGCCTCTCTTCCCCGACGGGGGGAGTAACTCACTGATTCAATCAGCCATTTGAGCCATTCCCCATGGGGTACCAGCTCTTTGGTTTCCGTCAAACAACCTCCGATCCCAACGGCGTTCTAAGCAGCATTTTGCTGCTTTGTTCCTTGACAAAGTTAACCTCGGAGGGGATTTGCTCAGGCGTCCTGTTGGAAATTTCCCTCCTCATACCGGCTGCCAATCCCTTTATGGAATGTCTTTTCAGATCCCGCTATAGGATATGCCGAGCCCCATACAAGCGTGAGGGCTATAGCGCCAATCCACCCTTGTCGGATTGCCCAAAGTCTGGGTTGGATATTAAGGCGGAAAATCGTAATATTCTGGTTGCCTAAGAGAAAAAAGGGTTGGTTAGCAAGCCCTAAGTAACAGACAGTGAATAAATATTGGTTGGATCAGTAAATCCTAACAACTACTGCGAAGGTTTTTGGGGTATCAGTACGTTTACACCTGATTGATCATGACAACTCTGACAATAAACTTCGCCGCCCAAACCTTTCTTTTCATGACATTCATAGCACTGTTTCCAAGGTTGCTGGTTATTCATGACAGCATACCCGTGTCCTTTGGGGCCATGAATCCAAGTTTCTTCCGGCACCGATGAATGTGGATTCGATGGATCGCTATTTTGTGACGCATAGAGCACAGCTATCAAGGCTGCTATTAGGCCTAACGTAATAAGAGTTCTCACGACCCTTTTAGATTTCATGCAGAAGACACCTCTCTGATAAGGTTACCATAAATAACCCAGTTTACCCCTCTGTTCTCTTTCAGGACTTCTTACGAGAGAGTTTTAAGGACGATCCGAGCTTGCTCTAAGGTTTGGTCTATGTCTGAGTCTGTATGTGCCATTGATAAAAAGACTGCTTCAAATTGACTGGGAGCTAAGTAAATGCCACGCTCTAACATTCCCCTGAAGAACTTAGCAAACCGTTCTACATCTGATGTACAGGCGCTGGCATAATCTTTGACCGGTATATTTGTAAAAAACGCGGAAAACATGGCACCAACGGCATTGGTCCAAATAGGAAGTCCGGCTTCTTGCGCAAGCTGTTTTAAACCTTCAGCAAGCCGAGTCGTCTTGGCTTGTAAATTTTGATATGTACCTGGTTGTTGAAGTAATTTTAACGTTGCTAAACCGGCGTTCATCGCCAAGGGATTACCCGACAAAGTACCCGCTTGATAAATTGGTCCGCTAGGGGATATCTGGGCCATGTATTGACGCTTTCCACCATAAGCGCCAACCGGAAGTCCCCCGCCAATGACTTTGCCCAGACAGGTCAAATCCGGATCTATCCCATAATGGGCCTGGGCCCCTCCATAACTTACTCTGAAACCAGTCATTACTTCATCAAAGATAAGTAAAGCACCATACTCTTCTGTTAGACGTCGAACCCCTTGTAAAAACTCTCCCTCAGGTAAAACTACACCCATGTTTCCTGCAACTGGTTCTAAGATTACACAAGCAATCTCTTCCCCTTCGCGTTTAAAGATTTCTCTTAACCCTTCAAGATCATTAAACTGAGCAGAGATTGTGGTGGCTGCCGTTTGGGCCGGAACTCCTGGAGAGGTTGGAACACCAAAGGTAAGAGCCCCACTCCCGGCCTTAATCAGAAGTTGGTCAGCATGACCATGATAGCAACCCTCAAATTTAACGATTTTGGCCCTGCCAGTCACCCCTCGAGCCAGACGTAAGGCACTCATGGTCGCTTCCGTTCCGGAATTGACCATGCGTATCATCTCCATAGAAGGATAAGCTTTCAAGACTTCCTCTGCTAATACAGTTTCGACTTCGGTAGGTGCACCGTAACTCGTTCCGCGCTCGGCTACTCGCTTAATCGCAGCCACAACATCCGGATGAGCATGTCCAACAATCAATGGGCCCCAAGAACCGACAAAATCAAGATATTGATTACCGTCAATATCCCAGATATGGGCTCCCTGTCCCCGATCTATAAATACAGGGTCACGACCTACGGATTTGAAGGCCCTAACCGGCGAATTTACTCCTCCGGGAATAACAACCTGGGCCCTGGCAAACGCTTGTCGGCTTTTTTCATCTACAAAACCCAATATTTTGCAGCCCCTTTCTAATCAGCCTCTTCTTCTAGAAAATATTGCATACTGCTCTTTTTTAATTCAGCAACACTAAAGAGCATAGAATATGTCTTTACCCCAGTTGCCAGCGAAATTCTCTTCATAATGTCTTCACAATCCTCCGCAGAGCGACCATGTATCATGGTAAAGATGTTATAGGGCCAATCAGGAAGAGTTGGCCGCTGGTAACAATGGCTAACTTCCTTAAAGCGTGCCATGATTTGCCCGACCTTATCCGCCTCTTCTTGATCAACCTGCCAAACCCCCATGGCATTGGCTACGAAGCCTGCTTTTTGATGACGAAGAACTGCACCAAAACGCCGCAGAATTTTTACTTCTAACAAACGATTTGCAACAGAAATAACCTTGTCAGTAGGCCAATGGATACTTTCGGCCAGGACTGTAAATGGAGTTGGGGAATCCGGCAGATTACCCTGAATTACTCGAATTAGGACAATCTCATCATTCGTTAATTCATAAGGAGGGACTTCCTCCTTATGCGCTCCGCGCAATACATCATCCCCAGAAGTATTCTGGCCTTCTTCGCGTTCCATATCGTCAATAGACTGATCAAAATCGAAATTCACATTGATTTTAAAAACGCGGGAGGCCGGAAGGGTAAAGATGTCGGTTAATCCCATCACTTCATGGATGTTTTGAAGGATGCTTTCTGCGACAGAGTGTGAGCGAGCTATTAGAGTAAACCAAACATTATAGGCGTGATCACGAATATAATTGTGTGTCACCCCGGAAATTCCGTCAAGGAGTTCAGCCAAAACAGGGATTTTCTCTTCAGGGATCTTACCGGCACATAATGTACTGTAATACCCTAAACGGCGAGAATCAAAAACCCCGCCTAAGCGACGAATAATCCCATCCTGTCTAAGTTGTTGAATTCGGATAAAGGCGTCAGTTTCATCTATTCCAACTGCTTCCCCTAAGATTCGATAGGGATATTCGGCTATCGGAAAATCATTTTGGATGGCATTCAGTAAGGAGCGATCGGTTGCATCCATACTAAACCCCCTTCCTTCCGTGGTATAAGCACCACGGCTCCTCGGCCATGTAATCCCCTTCGTTATAATAGGCAGCACGTGCACGGCAACCGCCACAAGCACGTTTATACTGACATGATCCACAGCCGCCTTTATAATCAAGGGTACGCAAGGTCTGCAATACTTCGTTATTACGCCAAATTTCATCAAAGGGAGTCTCTCTGACATCCCCTAGCGGAATATTTAAATAAGCACAGGGTTGGACTTGGCCCTTTGGTCCAATGATGCAATAAGCCGTACCCGCTAAACAACCGCGGCTAAAGCGCATATCAATCCCCATTTGTTTGGCAATTCTCATAAACTGAGGGGCACATGTAGGTTTTAATTCGATATCGACGGTCTGCTGTTTTTTCATAATTCGAGTTAAGATATCTTCGTAGGCCTCAGCCCTTAAGGACTCTTCCTCGATGGACACAGCTCTCCCTGTCGGTACGAGGAAAAAGAAATGGTGAGCTACTGCGCCCATTTCTACAGCAAAATCCGTGATGGCTTCCACCTCGTGTGCATTCCAATCCATAACTGTGGTATGAATCTGGAATGGGAGTCCGACTTCGCGGCAATTTTTCATCCCGCGCACTGCCCCGTCCCAGGCGTCCGGAAATTTTCGGAATTTATCATGTTTTGCTTTGTCAAGAGAGTCTAGTGATATACCCATTCCCATGGCACCGGCCTCTTTAAGTTGACGCGCTAACTCTAAGGTAATTAGAGTTCCATTCGTTCCGAAAACAGGTCGCAATCCAAGTGAGGTGGCATAGGCCACCAGTTCAACAATATCCGGTCTTAATAAAGGCTCTCCCCCACTAAAAATCATAATCTTGAACCCCGCTTTAGCAATTTGCTCCAGCAAAGTCCTTGCCTCAGATGTGCTGAGTTCATCTTCTGCTTTACAACCTGCATCACGATAGCAATGATCACAAAACATATTGCAATCATTTGTCGTATTCCAAGAAACAATCATGCTTAACGCTCCTCTCTAAGCCAACGGGCCACATCTAAAGCGTGATAAGTGATCAGCAAATCTGCTCCGGCACGCTTCATACTCAGAAGGGCCTCTAAGACAATGCGCTTCTCATCAATCCACCCATTGGCAGCAGCAGCCTTGACCATGGCGTATTCTCCGCTGACATTATAAGCCGCAAGTGGCACACCGTATTTCTCTTTAGTTCGATATATAATATCTCCATAAGACAAAGCCGGCTTTACAATGATCATGTCGGCTCCCTCTTCTATATCCAAATCCGTCTCCAGCATAGCTTCATTGCCATTGGCTGAATCCATTTGATAGGTTCTGCGATCTCCAAACTGAGGGGTCGATCCCGCTGCCTCTCGGAAAGGTCCATAAAATCCGGAGGCGAACTTAGCCGAATAGGCCATAATCGGAATATGAGAAAAACCTTCTTTATCTAACAAGTCCCTAATAGCTGCGACTCGCCCATCCATCATATCGGAAGGGGCAACCATATCCGCGCCTGCACGGACCTGAGAAAGTGCCGTCTTGGCAAGTAAGTCAAGCGTCGGGTCATTTAATACTTGTCCATTTTCAATCAGGCCACAGTGTCCATGATCCGTATATTCACACAAACATACGTCCGTAATAATATAGAGATTTGGGTAGTGTTGTTTAGCTAATCGTGCAGCTTGCTGTACAATTCCATGCTCATGGTAAGCCCCTGACCCCACACTGTCCTTGCTCTCCGGAATCCCGAATAACAAGACAGCAGGTACTCCCAGTTCTACAACTTCATGAAGTGCAAGGATAAATTCATCGAGTGAATAATTAAATACTCCAGGCATGGAGGAAATCTCCACCTTTTTCTTTACTCCCGGCATCACAAACATTGGGTAAATTAAGTTTTCAATTCTGATATGGTTTTCCCGTACCATACTGCGGATAGTCTCGTTAGCCCGCAAACGGCGGGGACGCCTTTTCAATTCCATCTTTAATAGACCCCCTCTCGTCTTAACCCTCGTCGTTTACCCCTTCGTAGCCAATGAATGAAATGAAATTGCAAAGAGAACCATCAAGCCAACCACAAAGAACCACTTCCCTGAAGCTTTGGTGAACGTGCAATTTCATTTTTATATCATTCAATTTCATTTCTATTAATTTAATTTCATGTCAAATCATCATTACTTTATCCCGATCTCTTCATCCGTCAAATAGCATGCCGGATCGGACTCCCAGAAATCACCGGTAACAGCTTCCGCCCGTGTCCGGAAATTACCGTTACACATGTCTAAGTATTGACAAGCTGCGCATCGTCCTTTGAGCAAGGCTTTGCGGTCTTTGAGTCCAGCCATGATGGGATGGGTCACATCTGTCCAGATCTCTGCGATTTTGCGTTCGCGAACATTTCCAAACGAGATGTGCTGGGTGAACTGATCCGGATGCATATATCCTAGTGGATCAACTTCTCCAAAAGCTATACCCGAACGGTTTCCCCCGTTAAGGCCAATTAGATCTTTAATTCTTTGAGCTCTTGCGGGATCCTCTTTTAACGCTTGGATGTACATATATACTCCATCGCAATGATTATCAACCGTTAGGATTTCCTTTTTCAAGCCGCGTTCTTCGAAATCTCGAGTTCTGCGAATAATCGTGTCCATCGCTTGACGGGACTCTTCCGGCGTCACATCTTCTGCAATCATTTGGTTTCCTCGGCCCGAATAGACCAGGTGGTAAAAGCAAACGCGATCAATATTCTCTTCTTCGATGAAATCAAAGATCTTGTCTAGTTCTTTAATATTATGATGATTGATTGTAAAACGAAGTCCTACACGTTGGTCTACAGCGACGCAATTTTGAATTCCTTGCATTGCCGCTTTAAAGGCTCCTTCTTTACCTCTGAATTTGTCGTTCACATCTGCAAGCCCATCGAGTGAGATTCCGACATAGGAGATCCCAATCTCTTTTATGCGGCTTGCCACTTCAGGCGTAATCAAAGTGCCATTTGTTGAAAGTGTGGCCCTAAGCCCTTTGGAAATAGCATACTCTGCCAATTCGAAAAAATCGGGGCGAATCAGCGGCTCTCCTCCAGAAAAAAGCAGAACGGGAGATTTGAATTCAGCCAGGTCATCGATAAAGCGCTTAGCTTCTTCTGTGGTCATTTCTCCCTCATATTTTTGAGCATCAGACTCCATATAACAATGCGCACATTTCAAGTTACAGGTCTTGGTCGAATTCCAAACGACCACAGGCCCAGAAAGAGTGGTTGTTCCATTTCGAGCACCATGCGAGTTTTTATTATAACGCAGAGAGTCTCCGAAGTATTCCGTATCAAATAAGAGCTTTGTGACACTAATCATACTTTCACCCCTCCAATAAGGCTTCGACTAATCCCTGAATTGTATATTCGTTAGCCTCTTTATAGATCGTCAGACCAAGCTTTCGAGCAGTTCCACTGGTAATAGGCCCGATGGAAAAGAGAGAGACACCTTTTAGTAAAGAGATTTCTCCTTCCAAAAGTTCTACAAAATTTCGCACTGTCGAAGAGCTTGTAAATGTGACCACATGAATCTCTTTTTCACGAAGCATACGTTGCAATTCTTCTCGATTTGCTCCTCCGAGTACTGTCTTATATACTGGCACATCCCAGACTTCCAAGCCCATAGCCTTGAGCGATTCTGGCAAAATATCTCGCGCCTCTTCCGCCCGAGCCAGTAGCACCTTTTGACCAGCTGAAACACGGCCGGTAAGACCTTCAACAATCTTTTCGGCGCGGTACTCTTCCGGAACATAGGCCGCCCGAAGCCCTCTTTTCTCAATAGCAGCTTGCGTAGCCGGACCTATAGCAACTATCTCTAAGCCGATCAAATCACGAACATCTCGTTCTTGATTCTTAAGCTCTTCAAAAAACGCCTCGACTCCGTTGACGCTAGTAAAAATAAGCCATTTGAACTGTCCAAGATTATTCAGAGCTTTGATTATATGCGAATTGTCAGTGGGTGGGACAATGTCAATCGTCGGAAATTCCCAGGCCTCGCCGCCTAAAGCTTCGATTTCCTGTGATAACGCACTGGCCTGATGTCGCGCCCGAGTGACCACGATCCTTTTCCCAAATAAGGGTTTCTTTTCGAACCAATGGAGTTTCTCTCGCAGAGAGACGACTTCGCCGACGATAATAATAGAGGGATTCGTAAATTCCTGCTTTTTAACCTCTTCGGCAATAGTATCCAGTTGCCCTACGAGGGTCCGTTGTTCTGGTCTGGTACCCCATTGAATGATTCCGACTGGAGTCGTTGGCTTCTTCCCATTCTCCATTAGTTTTTGAGCAATTAAGGGGAGATTTTCCATGCCCATGAGGAACACAAGGGTTCCATGGGATAGGGCAAGGTGGTCCCAATGAATGCTCGTTTCATTTTTCGTAGGATCTTCGTGTCCTGTGATAACTGCGAAAGAAGACGTCAGATCTCTATGGGTTACGGGTATACCTGCATATGCCGGAACTGCAATAGCGGAGGTGATGCCAGGTACCACTTCAAACTGAATCCCTGCGTTAAGTAAAGCTTCGGCTTCCTCGCCCCCCCGACCAAAGACAAAAGGATCCCCTCCTTTTAGGCGGGTTACGACTTTTCCTTCCAGACCTTTATCCACAAGAACTTGGTTAATTTCATCTTGTTTAAGTGTATGGCGATCCGGAGATTTCCCCACATAGATGAGTTCACAATCAGGGCGGGCTAATGTCAAAAGGCGCCGCGAAGCTAACCGATCATAGACTAAAACATCTGCTTTGGCAATACATTCTGACCCTTTAATGGTTATCAACTTAGGGTCTCCGGGACCAGCACCCACCAAATATACATATCCCTTACTCAAACCAAACACTCCTATTCAATCAGCTTACCAAAGCTTAATTATATACTAAATCGAAAACATTTTTAATTAATGACGTACGATGCCGCCAATGCCCAAGGACGGCGCATTTGGCGGGTACCCCGCTCCCCAAAGAAGAGGAGTTTGAGTGGTTAGTTTTGCTCTGCATCGTAAGATCAAGCACTGGGGCACGCAATTTCCCTATCGAATTTCCGCTAATATCGAGTTAGCCCCTTGTTCTATCAGCCGATTGGCGACTTCGATGCCCACTGATTCGGGATCGGTCCCTTTGGCTTCCGCCTTAATCAAGCGAGTTCCATCCAGGCTTGCCACCATTCCCCGAAGAATAATTTCTCCCTTAACCACTTGTCCTAAAGCCCCAATGGGGACTTGGCAACCGCCTTCAAGCTTACGCATTAATGCCCGCTCTGACTTTACCGCTTTTTCAGTGGCAATATGGTTTAGACCAGATAGCAATTCCGCAATATCTGAACGCTTCTCGTCGATTTCCACAGCTATGGACCCTTGCCCGACTGCTGAAAGCATCATATCTTCGGGTAAGATTTGAGTGATTCGCTCTTCCCATCCTAACCGTTTCACCCCCGCTGCAGCAAGGACAATACCTGCCATGTCAGACTCTTGCAATTTCCTCCATCGGGTTTGCAGATTACCTCTCAGATCCATAAAATTAAGATCCGGACGATAATGCTTGAGCTGTGATTTACGACGCAAACTACTTGTGCCGATAATAGCGCCCTCGGGCAAATCCTCAATTGGGACCCCGTTTCGGCTCAAAAAAACGTCCCTAGGTTCTTCCCGTTCACAAAAAGCACTGATGATTAATCCTGGGGGTAATAATGTCGGCATATCCTTAAGACTGTGAACTGCCATATCAAGTTCATCGTTCAGCAGACCCTGTTCCAACTCTTTAGTAAACAATCCCTTGTCCCCAATTTTAGAAAGGGGAACATCCAATATCTTATCCCCTTTGGTTTTCATGGAGACAAGCTCAAAGTTAAGATGAGGATAAAGCTCGGTTAATTGACTTTGTACCCACTCGGCTTGCCACATTGCTAATTGACTATCCCGAGTTCCAATGCGGATGTTCTTCATTCAGCCCTCCTATGATACCCTTGCTTATGACTCTTTTTCAACATCAGATTTGGGCGTTTGCCCTCTTCTTTAACATCTAAATCAAATAAATTCTGTAATATTTCTGTATAGAGATGACCTTGGCTTGTATTGGCATACTCTTTAAGGTTAATAATCGGCAGATGCAAGAGATGATTGACGATGGAATTAGCCATAGAACGTATTACCTTTTCCTGTTTTGGAGTTAACCCTGTCAAATGCCCCAGAGCGCGCTCTACTTGCATATCTCTGATCTGTTCACCTTTTTCCTGTAAGGCTAAAATCGTCGGTACAACAAACAATGAATTGTGCCAGTTCAGAAATAATTCCATTTCTTCGTCGATAATCTTTTCTGCCTTGATTGCAGCGATTTCACGTTCTTGATGATGATGATCGATAACTCCTCGCAAATCATCAATATCAAATAAAGTAATATGAGGAATTTCCCCTACTTCCGGGTGTATATCTCGAGGCACCGCAATATCAATGAGCAACATGGGGCGATTCTTACGATTTTTCATAATTTCCTGCATGCGCTCAGGAAGCAACACAAAATGTTTCGAGGCAGTTGCGGATATCACTATATCCACTTCTTCAAGATACTGATCTACATCATCAAGCCGTACCGCCCGACCGCTGCACTCCTTTGCTAATACAACGGCTTTTTCATAAGACCGATTGGACACTAAAACAGTGGTGGCTCCTGCTGAAACCAAATGTTTGGCTGTCAGAGTACTCATTTCTCCGGCTCCCATAATAAGAATCCCTTTACCTTCAAGCTCTCCAAATTGTTGTTTGGCAAGCTCAACGGCTGTATAACTTATGGAAACCGGATGTTGATCAATCAATGTATCTGTGCGTACGCGCTTGCCTACCGCTAAAGCAGTTTGAAAAAACACATTGATCACTTTATTAGTGGCTTCTGCCTCATTTGCTTGTTGATAGGCCTGACTGACCTGTCCAAGGATTTGTGTTTCCCCTCGAACCATCGAATCCAACCCAGATACTACCCGAAACAAGTGGCGGACGGCATCATACAAGGTATGAGCGTACAAATATTGCTCCAGGATATTTTCTTCAATTCCATGATGACTGGCAAAAAAGTCCTTGATGGAGCGAATCCCTGTTTCTACATCCGTTGTAGCTGCGTAAACTTCAGTACGATTACAAGTGCTGAGTATTACAACCCCCTGAATTGCTTGACAGTTTTTTAATTCTTTGAGGGCCTTCTGCATTTGAGAAGGGTGAAAGCTCATCTTTTCCCTTATTTCAACAGGAGCGCTCCTGTGATTTAATCCGATAGCGACTGGAAACACTTTTCTAACACCCCTTTCGCTTCGGTCAGTCGTTGAGCTTTAATAAGCGTTCTAACTTCTCCGTCTGTAGCGCGATTCCAAAAAATACTTCGCTTTTCCGGAGGCAAGTCAGACTTGGCTCTATTTCTCCAACTTTTAAGCAATGTTAGATATTCAGCCATTTCATGACCGTATAAATCTTCTAACTCTGCTCGCACTTGTCGAGCTACAATAGGGCTACTTCCTCCAGTCGATACTGCAATCTTCAGATCTCCTTGTTCCATAATGGAAGGTACTATAAAACTGCATTTCTCTGGATCATCAACTACATTCACCAGGCGATAATGGGCTTTAGCATCCTGTGAGACTTGCGCGTTGACTTCCTCGATTTCTGTACATGAAAAAACAAGCCTGGCATCTTGAATATCGTCAGATGAATATTCTTTTTCAACCCAAAAACATGATTTTCCATCAATCAGCTCCCGTAGCTCAGGAACAAGACGAGGAGAGATAACTCGCACCAAAGATCCATGGTGCAAAAGGGTTTGAACTTTCCTTAATGCTACATTTCCTCCACCGACGACCAAAATCGGCAGAGCGTTTAAGTCTATGAATATGGGATAATACTGCGACATAAACAATAGTCACCTTCTCCACTTTTCTCCTAGATTTAAATTCGTTCTATTTGGACATATTTCCTGCCAAAACTCATAGATTCTCGAATTATCAACGGTACAATTATCTTAAACAAGTATATTAGGTTGACTAATCGCGTAAGAATGCAACCCTGGCAAAAAGTAATTTACACCAAAGAACGTGAACAACACCGCAACAAATCCAAATATTGTCATCCAGGCCGCCCGTTTCCCTTTCCAGCCATACATCAACCTGGCATGTAAGTACGCTGCATAAATAATCCAGGTGATTAACGACCACGTCTCTTTAGGGTCCCATGACCAATATGTACCCCAAGCATAATTTGCCCAAATCGCACCTGTAATAATGCAAAGAGTCAGTAATGGAAAGGCAAATCCAATGACCTTATATGACAGCTCATCGATTATGTCTAAGGCAGGGAAACGTGAAATTATTCCGTGTGGATTTGATTTTTTCCCTTTGCCCTCTTCCCCTATTTTCAACAAATACATGATTCCTAATCCGAAGGATATGGCAAAAGCACCGTAGGAAAACATGGCTGTAACTACGTGAAAGGTTAGCCACTTACTTTTAAGTGCCGGTGGAATCGCCTGGGCAATTCTCTCCTCCGGTCCCATGCTCATGATAATAAACATCAAGATTAAAAAAGCGATGGGCATGACAAAAGCGCCGAGAGACCTGAGCTTATAGCGATACTCTATAAACAGATAAACAAATATAATCCCCCAAACGAACGACAACAAAAACTCATAGGAATTGGAAAGCGGCGGACGTCCCGCAATAATCATACGCAAGATGATAGCCGCAGTGTTAGCGACTAAGCCAACAATGGTAAGATATGTTGCAAATCTGCCCATTAGTTCTTTTTTTGTGCCTATCCAAGCCCAATAAAACAACATACAAAGGGTATAGGCCATTAACATAACATAAAATGATGAAGTTTCAAGGTTTTGCAATCCCTGATCCACAGTGCTTATCCTCCCTTTTTCTGTACTAATCTTTAGACAGTCAGGCTTATGATGAGTTATTTTGCTTGAATGTCATGAATCAAACGATCAAACTCTTGCTGAACCCCACCTGTAACTTTACCGGCCATCGTCCCCATTGTCAGTTCTCCATCTGTTCCCTGTCCCGATTCGAAAACTCCCAGTACAACCATCGAACGCCAATAAAATGATAAGAACAGTCCTAACAGCAACAAGGCGCATCCGAGCCAAACGACCATCACGCCTGGGTCTTGTTTTACTTGCAATCCAGTAAAACCAGCATTTCCCTCGAGGGTTAACTTATATTCACCTTGAACGTCAATAGTTTCCCCTGCATTAATTTGCCCCGTTTGTACAGGTTGAACACCTTTCCCTCTATAGACTTGATAAAGCATAATTGGCTTTTGTGGATCGCTCTTAATTGCAGCGGCGATAAGATAGAGTTCGGTTCCCGGTGCTTGAAAGTAATTCCCGCCGTGGTCTTGCAAAACAATTGGGAGCTTTTGATCCTTCAAGTCAACCGTTAGGCTAGCTCCGTTAGCAAAACTTGATTGATAGAATGTTACCCCTCTATATGTAAGCGGATGATTTACAGAGATTGTCTTACGAAGCACTTCTGTTCCGTTTTCAATAATCCCCATATCTGTATACCAATTATCTCGTTCACCATTAGCCAAAAAGCGGTCCTCGGCTGAATAGATATGGACACTAAAATCTTGATTAATCCTTCCCTTGGATACACTAATCGAGTTTAGAGGTACAGTTGATCCTGCACTGCTCATCATAAAGCCCTTAAAACCCATGGTTGTTCCTAAGATCGCCCCGATGACTAAAACAACAAATGAAATATGAGAAATAAGTGATCCCCAATTTCCCAGTCGCCGTTTAATCGCTATAAAACTCCAACCATTGTCTCCAGAATTGATTGTAACTTTAAATCCCTTTCGCTTTAGTACATCTTGAACAGAAATCTTGAGAGGTTCGCTTTCTCCAGCTAATTTCGCTTTAATCTTACTAAACACGTTTGAAACACTTACAGGCGGCTTAAGGGCAAAGGTTCGATTATAAATCCCCTGAAAACGTTGGATACTGCAAACTATTAAATTGATGCAAAGTAAACCCATTAATAAGCGAAACCAAACAGTACTGTAAATTTGGGTAAAACCAAGAGTTTGCCAGATCTGACCTACTTCCTTGGCCGTCTCCGGGTCCAAGTTCACTTGAGGAAAAACAGTTCCCACTCCTGAGACAAGAGCTACTAAGCCTAATAATATCAGCCCTAATTTCATTGAGCTGAACACGCGCCATATATACTCTACAATGCCCTCGCGTTGTTCTTTCACTAAATCGCCCCTTCTCTAGCTATGCCATTTCATTATTATGGAAAATCAAGCAAATGCTTCATACGTTTTTTATTATACCCCAAAAAATGATGGATATGAAGTTATCACACCTCGCCATCGTTCCTCTTAATAACACCCTCTAAGAGCAAAGAATGTTTATAATTGATATTAGCTATAAAGGAAAATTCCAGCTTACTACTCATTGTGGACTGAAGAATACCAGAGAACATCTCAATGATTATTTCAGGTGGAATGTCTTTTCTGAACTCATTTTTGACTTGTCCTTCTATAATGATAGTGGATAGAATCTCCTTAAACCATTCCCCATGGGGTGCCTTCTTATCACCTTTATCGGGATTATGGTAAAATTTCATATATAAACTTATCAGTAACTGGTTTTCCTCATGAGTTTTTCCTACGGCTTGCAGCATTTGGGATAATTTTAGGGTTGCATTTAGAGACGATGTCTTTATATCTTCACAAGTTTGTTTAGCACTCTCTATTCTTTCAGCAAGGCAGTATTTTAAAATAGCTTCCTTAGATTCGAAGTAATTATAAAAAGTGCCCGTTCCAAGAGCTGCTTTCTCCATTATTTCCGCGACTGTAGTTTCGTTCAGCCCTTTGCTGAAAAATAATTTTAAAGCAATTCCTGCAATCGTCTTTTTGGTCTGAATTTTCTTTCTCTCGCGCCTGCTTAGTTCCTGCAACATTTTTATCCCCCCAGAGATTTAACCCGTTTGTGAATGTTCACATACATACAGTATCATCCACTGCAATATGATAAAAAGTGAATCAATTCACTTTATTATATTTGCAGATACGGAGGTTGTCAATTAAAAATGAATGCATTCATTTTTAATTGACAACCTCCGTATTAACAGGGCTTTTCGCTTATTTTATGTTTGAAACTTACTTGAAAATTGATCAAGCCCCGCAGACGAACTGCAGGGCTTGATCAATTTACTTATAAGCTTGTGGTTTCTTCTAAAACTTGCGGGTCCGAATGAATTCAGCCAGCTCTTCCAACGCTTTACGTGTAGGAATCTTAGGCAGTTCCTGGAGATGTCTTTTAGCCTTCTCAATATATAAATCCACAAGCTGCATTGACTGATCAATCGCCCCGGTGGATTTAATAAGGTCTATAGTTTCCCCTACTTCATCATCCGTTTTATCCATTTTCTTGAGTAAAGACTTTAATTGGGAAGACTCCGGGGAAGAATTTAGGGCAAGGATCATGGGTAAGGTCATTATCCCTTGACGCAAATCCCCCCCAATTGGTTTCCCGAATTCTGAGGCCTTTGCTGTAATATCTAAAACATCATCGACAATCTGAAAGGCCATTCCAAGAGAGTGACCGTAAGCCCCCAAGGCCCATACTTGTCGTTTAGGGGCTCCCGAAACCAAAGCTCCTAATTTGCAACAGGCAGAAATCAATAAGGCTGTTTTACGTTTAATACGGTAATAGTACTGTTTTAGAGTTTGCTCAACGTCAAAGGAACATTTGATCTGCTGAATCTCCCCTTGGCACATTTCAACACTGATTTCTGCTAAAATGCGTGCCACCTCTGGATGATCAATCTTCGAGATGAGCATCAGTGATTTTGCCAATAGATAATCACCCGTTTCCACTGAAACGATATTGCCCCATTTCGCCTTAACCGTCGCCCGCCCTCTTCTGGTCATTGACGCATCTACGACATCATCATGAACAAGGGAAGACATATGAATAAGTTCTAAAGCCATCGCAACAGGCATTATTTTTTCCAACGGATAGCCATAAAATTTACCGGCTAAGAGCGTAAATGCAGGGCGTAATCGCTTACCGCCGGCAGCCAATAAATGGACAGCAGAATCTTGGAGAATCGGATAACCCGTCTCCACGAATTTAGTCAGTTCTTTTTCAACCCGTTGTAAATCTGAATTTATCTGATTGAAGAGCCAGAGTTGTTTCAAAACCGATTCACCTGCTCGCACCCTTTTCTTCATAAGATACCATATCTAATGGCAGTTCCGCCAGTGGGTCCTTCGGGATTTCATCCTCGTAGGTCAGAAGTTCTTCATCTGATTTAGGATTCTCCGCCCCGCTTTGGGATGCGTCTGTATCCTTTTCGGAAGCACGTGGCGCAGTAGTTTGTTCAAATGCTTTATTCATAATATTGCTGGGTGTATTTATTGTACTTTGGAATTCTTTAGTTAATTCATTGGTTGCTTTGCGAATTTCTAAAACAAGTTTGCCAATTGATCGAGCAATAACTGGTAGGTCCTCAGGTCCAAACAGGATCAATACAACAACTAAAATTAAGAGGATCTCACTTAAACCCATGTTTTTGCCCCCCTTACTTTAACGCTAACTCTTTTTCTCTGCTGCGAGCAACAAGATAGCCTAGCCAGATGCTCATTTCATAGAGGAGATACATTGGCCCAGCCATGAGGAGTTGGGTCAGTAAATCTGGAGTTGGCGAAACAACTACCGCCAAAATGACAATCGTGAGGATCGCCCAACGTCTTTTGGCAGCTAACATCTGAGGTGTTAATACGCCTATTCTAATTAAAACTAACAAGACAATGGGAAGTTGAAAAACTAACCCAAAGGTTAAAAACATTGTCATAAGAAAACCAATGTAGGAGGTCTTCGTCAGCAATGGGGTATACGAAGTTACGGCATCACCACCTACAAAAAGCAAGAACTTAAGCCCAATCGGCAATACCACAAAAAAACATAACCCAACTCCGCTGAGAAATAGGAGTACTGAGCTGGGAAAAATAAGATATAAGTATTTCCGTTCATTTTGCTTTAAAGCTGGCAGGACGAAACTCCAAATTTGCCAGAATACCAAAGGGAGAGCCAGAACTACCCCAATGAGCATAGAAACTTTAACTTTGACTAACATTGGCTCCAAGGGCGTTGTCGTTATGAACGTAATTTCTTGTAGTTGGATTATCGGATCTGCAAGATAGGCAAAGGCACGATCACTGAAAAACCAGCCGATAACAGTACCTAATAATATTGCATAGGCAGATATAATCAGCACTTTACGTAAGGCTTTCAGATGTTCCAATAAAGGCAAATTCGCCTCATTAAGCTGTCGCTTGCGCCTGCGCATCCTCCTACACTTCCTTCCTGTACACCTTTAGGGATTCATAGTGTGTATTACGTTGCACAGCTTGGAAACCGGCATCTTCAATACAACGAATAATCTCCTGTAACGGGACACGCGTCTGCACGCCAGCAGCTCGAACCACATTTTCCTCTAACATAGTGCTGCCAAAATCGTTAGCCCCGAAACTCAAGGCAACCTGAGCCATCTTAGCACCTTGAGTCACCCATGACGCTTGGATATTGGGTACATTATCCAGCATCAAACGTGCTACTGCCAGTGTCCTAAGATATTCAACCCCTGTACTGCTCTCTCCACCCAATAAAGTGTTTGAAGGAGCAAAACTCCAAGGGATAAACGCAGTAAACCCACCCGTTTGGTCCTGGGCTTCCCGAACACGTACCATATGTAAAATTCGTTCTTCAAAGGTTTCGACATGTCCAAACATCATCGTCGCAGTGGTTTTCATCCCCAGCTTGTGTGCCGTGGTCATGACGTCCATCCATTTTTGCCACCCAATCTTATTAGGGCTAATCAGATGTCGTACGCGATCATCCAGGATTTCTGCTCCTCCCCCGGGAATGGAATCTAACCCTGCATTTCGAAGGCGAATGATAACTTCCTCAATCGGCAATTCAGATTTATTCGCAAGGTCCCATATTTCAGGAGGGCTAAATGAGTGAATGTGAATGGGGTAAAGGGCTTTAATATCACGCAACAGGTTTTCAAAGTACTCTAAATTTAAATCTGGATGCAGTCCTCCTTGAATTAAGAGCTGAGTTCCCCCGACTGCAATAGTTTGTTCAATTTTAGCATGTAATTCGTCCTGTGACAAAATATATCCTTCAGGATCTCCCTGTTTACAATAGAAAGCACAAAATTTACATTGACAGGAACAAATATTTGTATAGTTAATGTTTCGGTCAATAACAAATGTCACCACTTTTTGGGGATGCATCTGACCTCGGACGAGATTTGCTCCTTGTCCCAAAGAAAGAAGATCCGCATTTTGCAACAGTTCAATTCCATCTGCTATGGACAACCGTTCACCAGCCAAACGTTTTTCAATAATTTTTAAGGGTTCCGTTTGCATGCACTTCTCCTCCTTCCCAGCTTAGCCGGTCTTGCAGACCCGATAGAGAGTATCCCGCTCCACGGCATCTCTCCCTGCCTTTTGAATGAGTTGGATCAAGACACGCTTGCTCATACTGTGCTCTGACCCTTCCCCGGCCGTAGAAGTACTTCGGTCTTCAATAACGGTACCGTCTAAATCATCTACTCCAAAAGCCAATGAAACTTGTGCCAATTTGGTACCTAACATCAACCAAAAAGCTTTAATATGATCAAAATTTTCTAGCAGAATCCTCGAAATCGTTAGCATCTTCAGATCTTCATACCCTGTTGTATTTCCGACACCCATAGTTCCTTCCAATTTCGCAGTTTTCGAGTAAAAAGGAATTGGGCTAAAGCTTTGAAATTCTTTAGTCTGGTCTTGAAGTGTTCGCAGTTCTAATAAACGCTTAATCAATTCCTCTTGGGTTTTTTCCCCGTAGACCATCATTGCGTTAGAGCGGTTTTCATTTTTTTCAAAGGAAGCACAGATATCCATATAATCAATCGGACGATTGACAATGAAATAGGTTTGGTTGCCATTTTTACGTTCGCGTATGAGATTGGCCATATATCCAAGTGTTAAAATCTCTTGACTGTTGATCAGGCGTAAGCCTTCATCAAAGTTCAATCGTTGACCCTCTTCAACCTTGACGATCAGGTCCCAAAGTTCGCTTTGCGCGTACAGCGAGGGCATAGCCTACCCCTCCTTTATTTCAGCTCAATAAGATTATATCCAAAACGGAGAAAACAAATAGCAAGATGCTTAAGTAACCGTTAAGGTCGAAAAAAGCAACTCCAATCTTTGAGAAATCGTCTGCCGAGACAAGACGATGCTGACGAAAAAGTAATACGATAGCGATGGCGACCCCCGCATAGTAGAGCCAGCTCAATGACATGACCACTCCGACAGCGATAAAAAGCAGCGGTGCGATGGTATGCAGAAATGCTGAAATCTCTAACCCTCTCTGTAATCCAAAAACTGCCGGAATAGAGTGCAGTCCTTCCTTGCGGTCAAACTCCACATCTTGACAGGCATAAACCACGTCAAAACCTGCCACCCAGGTCATAACTCCCAACCCTAAGAGAACAGGCGCCAGAGCCCAATGACCGGTTATCCCGATCCAAGCTCCTGCCGGCGCTAAGCCCAGTGAAATTCCTAATACTAAATGGCAGGCCCAAGTAAACCGTTTAGTATAAGAATATAAAACTAGAAAAAAGACAGCGATCGGCATCAAGTACAGTGCCAGTAAATTAAGTTGATACGCAGAAATGCCCAGAAGCAGAAACGAGAATACAACATATAGGTAAACCTCATCCACTCTAAGCTGGCCTGCGGGCAGTGCTCTCTGGGCAGTCCGAGGATTACGCGCATCAATATGCCGATCAACCAACCGATTCAAAGACATTGCGGCTGTTCTAGCACCCACCATAGCCAGCGTTATCCACAAAAGCTTCATAGCAGAAGGAATACCTTCCGCTGCCAAAAAGGCCCCTAAGTAAGCAAAGGGCAGCGCAAAAATTGTATGTTCAAATTTAATCATTTCGAAGAAAACTTTTAGTTTATGCATACTCCACCCCGTTCGTTACGATCCTATCTCAAGAGGTTTATAAATCTCCACTCAATTGCATGGCCAAATATTGATGAACTTCACGGAGAGGATAGAGTTCAAGTTGTGATTCCGCCGAAATATCCTCTAAGATATCATTCGCCCGCTGTAGAATTGACTGGACAACGGTAACCTCCATGCTTTCCTTCCAAGCTCCCCATGCTAATCCTATTTCCCAGCCGAAAGCCTCCAATTTTTCTTGCAAAGGAAGTGAGACCCCCGCAAGTTCAGCACTGAGTCGAGCAGCCGTCCCGGCCAAGGAGGCACTCTCTAATTCAATAATTTGAAGCAACTCATCCCCGCTTAACTTCTTATCTCGAGAAAGCCATCGCGAAATACCCCCTTGGCTCATTGTTCCCATCACTTGAGCTAGGGGTTCTAAGAAGATCAATAGCTTCTCTCGACAAAGTTCCAGAAAAAACTTTCCATATAACAAGTCTCCGACGAGCACTGGAAATTGTCTCAGCTCTTCAGCAAGATCATCATCATCCTTCATGAGCCTATGAACCTTATTAGCCATAAATATAAACTGAATAATACCAGCCAACGCTTCTGATTTACGGTTATTATCTGCACACGACCCACTGACAGCTAATACTATAGCGGGATTAACCGTTTGATCCAGCTCATTCATTTCTAGGTGTACTAATTCCTCAAAACCAGCTGGCTTAAAATTAATTTCTTCGCGCAAATGCGCCTGAACTGTGTTCAGTTCCCCACGGAAGCTGAAATCTACCGGAACCATCTTATCGCTCCTTGCCTTCCCACTCAGACATTAACCTATTATGTATTCGATATATTTATTCAATCTCCTGCCCTATTTATGCAATATACTCTGATAATATGACATTATTATCGAAAGAATATGTACCTTTTCCTAAAATATAAATAGACCCTGCAACTTTATATTCGTAAGTTACAAGGTCTATCTAGTACCCGTAATAAAGAATAACCTGTCTTCTTCATCCGTACTCAACTTAGTCCGGAGTAAAATAAATATCCCTCCTAAATATTTACCGCTTCCTTTGGATCCTCAACAATACCACGCTTCATTTCTGTTGCTGTCATATGCCCTGCTTCGAAATGGTCGGTTAGATAGTTACAGGCATCCCAGGGATTGACACTGTCCCCGCACGTGAAGACGTCTACCGCCGCGTATCCGAGTTCTGGCCACGTATGGATGGCTAAGTGTGATTCAGAAATAACTACCACACCACTCACCCCTTGAGGACTAAACTTGTGAAATACAACCTCACGAACCTCGGCACCAGCTTCCAAAGCTGCGTTGACCATTAGTGCTTCGACCTTCTCACGATCATTTAAAATGTCGAAGCTACACCCATAAATTTCAGCCAACACATGACGTCCAAGAGAATTTGCCAATTGTGATCTTTGCCCCCTTTTCTACTAAAAAACAGGAAAGATCTGGGCCCGATCTTCATTTTCTTCAGATCATCCCCAAATTTCCATCACGTTAAATTTTAGCATAAAGTACGGTCTTGTCAATAAAATTTTATTTCATATCAAATCATTCTACTCAGCTTCACTTCAATATGTGTCGTTAAAATTCTTTACAATTAAAACCAGACTTAAAGACACATATTATTTTGACAAAAACCTTAACTGAATCCGTTTGATGAAGCTAACTAAACTTTAGGATAACCAGCTTAAGCAAATTAAATCCACTTTATCCTATCATCTCTATTGACTTGCAAGCACCAGTTATTCTAAACTTAAAATGACGAGGTATAAAGAGAGGTGAAATTATTTGAGCCTAACCTTAACGGCTGCTGAAGCAGCTAAAATTCTAAAGGTTTCCAAGTATACTCTTTATGAGCTTGTAAAACGGGGAGAGCTACCAGCGCACCACATTGGTCGGCAGCTTCGAATTGACCCTGCCGTCTTAGACCAATACCTAAGAGGAACCTATGGTGCCGGCAATACTCCGCCTGCTACTATATCTGCACCCCCTCCTGTATCGCCAACGATTCGCTTCATAGGAAGCCACGATCCGGTCGTTGAACTTCTGTTTGAGTTTCTTAAACATGCTCCCTTCCCTGTAGAATCCTCGCTTTCCTTTAAGGGAAGCATGGATGGACTTATGGCACTTTATCGGCAGGAGGCTGATATCTCGGGGATACATCTCTGGGACGATGTCTCAAAGGACTATAATATTTCCTTCGTCAAACATGTTATCCCCGGTGAATCTGTATGTATTGTTAATCTGGTTCAACGTGAACAAGGTTTTATTGTAGCTCCAGGCAATCCCTTGAATCTCCAAAGTTGGGATGATATCACTGTTGAAGGTCTAAACTTTATTAATCGCCAGAAAGGATCAGGAACCCGCCTTCGTCTTGACGCCTACCTTCGAGCGGCAAAGATTTCTCCTGGCCGAATACTGGGCTATGAAAATGAAGAAAACACACATTCTGGCGTCGCCTGCCACGTTGCCAACGGACAAGCTGATGTCGGAGTCGGAGTAAAAGCAGCCGCCCAACGCCTGGGCCTCGATTTTATCCCATTATTTCAAGAACGTTATGATCTGGTTTGCTTGGGAAAGACCGCCAGAACTCCGGTCTGGCAACAACTGATTAACATTCTAAAATCACCAGGATTTATTCAAGCTGTTCATCAACAAAATGGGTATGATACTTCTTTAACAGGGAAAATCCTTCTGAATATATAACATGCTGTTGGGGGCTTGATAGTAATGGGGGGACATTGCACGTTCACACGCGTTCCGCCTGGCTCGATGGATGCTGTAGCTATTGCAAGACAGGGGGACGGTTTTTGTGCCTATTTGTAGCCCTTGTGGTCTTGTGAATATGGGGCTCGTTAAAGGCTGAAGCTCTTACGTTTCTGCATAAGTTACATTCATATAAACAACTATTTATTTAGGGGAGGAAATATTTAAATGAAAAAGAACTTGCGAATCCGTTTAAATTTTAGTTTTGTGCTACTTATGATTGCCATCATGGTGACCCTCGTCGGATGTGGAACAACCACGACACCAACTCCAACAACACCTGCACCTCAAGCTGAGACTCCAAAGCCTGAAAGACCTGATATTATCTTAGCGACTACTACCAGTACACAAGACAGCGGTTTACTTGATGTGCTTGTTCCCGATTTTGAGAAGAAAACCGGCTACAAAGTTAAAACTATTGCTGTTGGCACAGGTGCTGCTTTAGCCATGGGGGAAAAAGGAGATGCTGACGTTTTGTTAGTCCATGCTCCCGCCTCAGAAAAAAAATTGGTAGATAATAAATCGGCTATTAACTATCAACTTGTAATGCATAACGATTTTATCATCGTTGGACCGGCAGCGGACCCTGCTAAAGTAAAAGAAACTAAAACTATCGCAGATGCCTTTAAACGGATTGTTGATAGTTCCTCAATCTTCGTTACCCGTGGGGACGATTCCGGAACCGATAAAATGGAAAAAGGATTATGGACAAAGCTTAATATCAAACCAGCGGCAGATAAGTACCAGTCCACTGGTCAAGGCATGGGACAAACTCTCACAATCACCTCGGAAAAAGCAGGGTATACTCTAACCGATCGTGCAACTTATTTGGCTACCAAGAAAAATTTACAACTTGATATTGTCCTCGAGGGCGACGCTTCTCTCTTAAATATTTATCATGTCATGCAAGTTAACCCGGAAAAATTCCCTAAAGTCAATGCTGATGGTGCTAAAGCCTTTGTCGACTATATGATTAATGCAGATACTCAATCAACCATTGGATCCTTTGGCAAAGATAAATATGGTCAAGCCCTCTTCTTCGCAGATGCAGGTAAATAATTGAAGGATCTAAGATAAGTACTTTCTTTATCCGTTAACTAGCCGCCATAAACCTAAGGCTCGAGATCTGCTTAAATCCGCGGTTTGCGGGCTAAGTCAGATTTCGAGCTTACATATTATTTAATCCTTGCATCGAAAGGGAAATGTAACGTATGGAAATGATTTGGCAAGGAATTTCAGCTGCCCTTCACCTCCTCCTAACCAAGGATCCTGAGGTGATTGAAATCACGCTCCTCACCCTGAAAATATCTGGTACCGGAACTTTTATCAGCCTGCTTATCGGTATTCCATTCGGTACACTCCTAGCTCTTAAACCCTTTCCAGGCCGTCGGTTTATCTTAAGTGTCGTGAATACAGGAATGGGCTTACCACCGGTGGTCGTAGGACTTTGGGTTTCAATATTCCTTTGGCGCTCAGGTCCGTTTGGCTTTTTGAACATCATATATACCCCAACGGCCATAATTATCGCTCAGGCAATCATTGCCTCTCCCATTGTCGCCGCCCTAACCTGTGCCGCTCTTCAACAAACCAATCCAAAACTACGGCTGCAAATTAAAGCACTTGGGGCCACACGCCTCCAGTATATTTGGCTACTTCTAAAAGAAGTTCGTTATTCCTTACTTGCAGCCATCATTGCCGGCTTTGGGGCCGTTGTTTCAGAAATTGGAGCGTCTCTGGCAGTAGGGGGGAACATTCAAGGATATACCCGTGTTTTAACGACAGCAACGGTCTTGGAAGTCTCCAAGGGAAACTTTGACATCGCTATAGCCCTAAGTATTATCTTATGTTTACTAGCCTATGGAGCTACCTTGGGCTTAACCCTACTCCAACAGAAACAGCAAGGAGGACCTTAGTGTGCTCGAAGCACAGGAGATAATTTGGATACAGAACCATAAAACTATTTTAAAAAATATTGATTTTCATTTATTGCCAGGAGAATGTGTTGGGCTAATCGGTCCCAATGGTTCTGGCAAAAGCAGCTTGTTGAAAATTCTAGCCTTTTTGGAACCTCCAACTTCTGGACAGCTCTATTTCCAGGGGCAAGCAGTTCCTAAGTCGGTTCCACTTACGATTAGGCGTAAAATTGCGATAGTCTTTCAGGAATCTCTCTTATTAAACACTGGCGTTTTTAACAATGTTGCCATGGGACTCAAAATTCGTGGCCTGCCCAAAGAAAGGATTCGAGAAAAGGTGGACTATTGGTTGGAACAGTTTGGAGTGATCCATCTTTCTAAACAATCTGCACGCTCCCTTTCCGGCGGGGAAGCTCAACGTGTTAGCCTAGCAAGAGCTTTTGCTATAGAGCCTGATGTTTTATTTCTTGACGAACCATTCTCAGCCCTGGATGCTCCCACCAAAGAAGGACTACGTATCGACCTAGCTAAGGTTTTTAAATCCACTCAAGCGACAACTGTCTTAGTTAGTCATGATTTTAAAGACATTGCCCATTTAACAAATAGAGCCTTGATTCTCCTTAATGGTGAAGTGGTGGCCCAAGGTCCACCTTCTGAACTCCTAAAGAATAGCCATAAAGAAGAGGTTGACCGTTTCCTTGCGCATTTCTCAAGTTAGTGAACTCATCCCACGAACCGATCCAACGTTCATTACCCATTATCCAATTACCATAAAGAATAGGCTGTACAAATATTTTTCAGTTTGTTACAGCCTATCCTTTATAAAACTTTTTAGCGAACTCGTTCAACTAAAGATAAAAACATATCGTTTATATTTGCTTTTCCCTTAGCAGCTTATTCTCCAATTCCCCTTTGAACTTTAATCAACTCACTGAGAATGCTGACAGCTATTTCTTCCGGAGTTTCCGCACCAATTTTTAGACCTATAGGAGAATACAGCTTTTGCAAGGCTTCTTTGGCTACTCCCTCCTCTTCCAAGTCAGCGAGTAATGATTTAACCCGTTTTCGACTGCCAATCATACCGATATAAGCGGCAGGGTAATTAATTACTTTCTTCAGACAAACCTTGTCATAACGATGCCCTCTGGTAATAATCACGACAAATGTTTGAGGATTTATATCAATAGTCTCTAAGGCTCTTTCAAAGTCAGCGCATAAAACTTTATTAGCAGTGCTAAATCGGTTGACATTGGCAAAGGATGGACGGTCATCGACGACAGTTACTTCATACCCTAAGATTTTAGCCATTGTTGCAAGCGGGACAGCAATATGTCCTGCGCCTAAAATCAACAATTGTACAACCGTTGTCGGTGGCTCAACCAGTAAGCGGTAAGCTGCTTTTGGGGTTGAGCTTTCACACGGATTGAACTCAAAATCTAAACAGATTAAGAATGGCTGACATTTTCTACTACCTATTTTGCCTTTCTCAAACGCTATATTATTTAGTTCCTTTTTACCTAGATCGCCCGCAACGTCTCCATTAGTCTTAATGACAAGCTTATTTCCCAGCCATGACTCTTCTGCCGCTTCGATCACAGTTACAAGTACCGGATTATTATGACTCTCCAAAACTGCAAGATAATCCTTATTAAGATCCGCCTTTTCCACGGGGGTATGAGTACCCATATACTCCATGAATAATTCCATAATTCCCCCGCAGACCATCCCCTCCTCCTGGGCTATATCTGCAGTCATATTCAAACTATACGTTTTAGAGTCGTATGTTGATAAAACATTGAGAGCCTCCCGTTTCGCCTCGGCTTCTCCACATCCGCCACCGATGGTACCAACTGTCATACCATCCGCAAAAACTAGCATTTTCGCCCCGGGCTTGCGAGGTGTAGACCCCAGTACACTGGTTACGGTAATAAGGACAGCGTCTAAGTTTTGTTCAAATACTTTTTTTAGACCAAGATACAATTGTTTATCCATAAGTTCTCTCCCTCTGGAACCGTCTTCACTTCAAAGGCATTTTTATTATATCAGTTTAGCACAGTTGTTGGGAATAGTATAAGAACCTTTTACCAATTCCAGAGATTAGAACCGACCCATTACTTGACCTCCTGCTGAGAATGCGATACCATTTAGTAAGAACAGGTCATTTGTGTCACGTCACGCCTTACTCTTTGGCCTTTTCAGCTGACTGAAATATGTATCATACAAACTTACCTTTATGATGTATTGGAGGCTGCCCCTATGGAAAAAATTAAAGTGCGTGATTCTGTTGGTGCCATTCTTATTCATGACATGACGCAAATTATCCCAGGTGTTATTAAAGGCCCTCGATTTCGCAAAGGACATGTTATAAGTGAAGAGGATATCCCTGTTCTCTTAAGTATGGGCAAAGAACATATTTACGTCTGGGATCAAAAGCCCGGCCTTATACATGAGAATGAAGCCGCGGAGCGATTAGCCCACGCAGTATCTGGTTCCGGATTAACCCTTGACGAGCCCAAAGAAGGAAAAATCACCCTAATGGCTGCCCACGATGGGCTTCTATACTCTTCAGTGGACGGTATTTTAGCGTTGAATACCATAGAAGGGGTCATTCTCTCTACACTTCACAATCATTACCCTGTGAAAAAAGGTGCCAAAGTCGCGGGAACCCGTGTTGTTCCTCTAATGATTGATGAGAAGGTAATTCTCGAAGCAGAGGAAATCGTCCAGACATTTACAACTCCTATTTTGGAAGTTAAGCCGCTAAAGCCTGCAAAGGTCGGCATTACGATAACCGGCAGCGAAGTTTTTCACGGACGAATTCAGGATAAATTCGGTCCAGTACTGCGCTCAAAAGTCGAAAATTGGGGTTCAACCGTCTTAGAGCAAACCTATGCCAGTGATGATGTATCCCTGATACAAGGCAGCATTCGTGATCAACTCGCTAAGGGAGCAGAAATGATCCTAGTTAGCGGCGGTATGTCTGTCGATCCTGATGATGTCACCCCGACAGCCATTAAAGAGATGGGAGCGGAACTGATCACTTATGGTGCGCCTGTTTTACCTGGTGCTATGTTTCTGCTTGCCTATATGGGAGATGTCCCCATTATGGGATTACCTGGATGCGTCATGTATTCTAAGACAACGGCCTTTGATTTAGTCGCTCCAAGATTGCTCACGGGAGAGAGATTGACACGCCATGACATTGTCAAACTTGGAAGTGGCGGACTTTGTCTCGACTGCCCGGTCTGCACCTATCCCCATTGTTCCTTTGGAAAATAATCAGTGAATATCGTTCAGCGAAAGTTGAGTATTCTAAAAGAATATTAAATGATTAATAACAAAAAGCTCGTTGGGAAAATTCCCCAGCGAGCTTTTTGTTTTAGTTAATAAATCCATATTTATTTTATTCTAGACTGAACGCCATTTACAGAGCATTTTTATAGATTTGAATTACTTGTTCAAGTGTCGCAGTACGAGGATTGGTGAATTGACAAGCGTCTAATTTGGCATTGCCAGCCATTAGTTTAAAGTCTTCTTCTTTGACATTCAGTTCTTTCAACCCGGAAGGAATTCCAACATCAGCAGACAATGTAGCAATTGCAGTTAAGCATTTTTCTGCTGCATCCCTGACAGAAAGTCCATCAATATTTTCTCCCATTGCCTCAGCGATTTCTGCAAAACGATCGAGATTTCCGATCATATTAAAGCGTGAGACGTGGGGAAGAAGAATTGCATTACATACCCCATGAGGTAAATTATAGAATCCACCTAATTGATGGGCCATTGCATGAACATAACCTAAACTAGCATTATTGAAGGCCATTCCAGCTAATAATTGGGCATAAGCCATTTTGTCGCGAGCCTCAAAATCATCACCATTTGCTACAGCACGACGCAGATATCTGGGGATTAGTTTAAATGCCATTAAGGCGGCCGAATCGGTCAGTGGTGTGGCGGCTGTAGATACATATGCCTCAACCGCATGAGTGAGCGCATCCATTCCGGTAGCAGCTGTCAAACTAGGAGGTTGTTTCATCATTAATAAGGGATCATTAATCGAAACATTAGGAGTTACGTGCCAATCAACGATAGCCATTTTAATATGTCGTGCCGCATCCGTGATAATACAGAATCTCGTCATTTCAGCTGCCGTACCAGCAGTGGTATTAATCGCAATCATTGGAGCCATAGGCAACGGAGATTTATCTACGCCTTCATAGTCATTAATCTTTCCGCCATTACCTGCAACAAGGCCAATCCCCTTGGCGCAGTCATGGGAAGATCCCCCGCCAACTGAAACGATCAGGTCACATCCTTCTTTAGTATAGATGTCAAACCCATCATGTACGTTTTTATCGGTTGGATTTGGTTCAGCACCACCATAAATTATAACTTTGACGCCTTCTTTTTCAATTATGTCAGCAATTTCCTGAGCCATACCCATTTTTTCGAGATAGGCATCGGTCACTAGCAGAACTTTTTTTCCACCCAGTAATTTTGCTTGCTTTCCTGTTTCTTGTGCTGCTCCAGCACCCATAAGGTTAACTGTAGGCATGAAATACCCATAAACTTGATGAACAATTGACATATTCGTTTGCCTCCTTCTTCTTGCGTTTGCTACGCTTGTCTTTAGAGTATTGCAAGACCCATGCCAATAATCTGAATATTTAATTTTGGCGGGACCTAGGCATTGATTCTTAAGAGTATTTAAGAGTATTATTAAAAATAGTCCTAATTTTATCCTAAATTAAAACTATTTACTGTTCTAATTTAACTCACTTTGTTCGGAACACAGTTAAATTTTGGAACACTTTTTGATAGTCGAATACAGATTAACAAATCGATGTTTAAACTAAGAATGGATTAAATTGTTTATGAACAATTTAATCCATTCTGTATAGATCCCGATTTATTATCATAGTTAAAATATTTCAATCGGTTCTGTGAACCCTCCTTGGTGATTAAATTAACACAACCATAATTTTGTTCAAGTCGAAAGACATTTTCTAAAGGTATCCCTAGTATATGGCATAAAATCACTCTATTTACCCCTGCATGCCCAACAATTAAAATTGTCCTTTCATTTGATTGGGTAAGTCTTTCAAAGGCTGGTATTACTCTTTTATGGCAGTCAGCAAAGCTTTCTCCCTTGGGAGGACTGTAATTCACGATATCCTCACCACGTTCTTTGAATTTTTTAGGATACTTAGCTTTAATTTCAAAGAAGGATTTTCCCTCCCAAGTGCCCATATGCAATTCCCGCAACTCCGCACAAGCAGTAGGAATAATAGGGTGGGCAGAGGCAATGATCTCCGCAGTTTGTTGGGCTCTTAATAAATCACTGCAATATATGTTATCTATAGGTACTCGGCTAAATATTTTCTTCAATAGGACGGCTTGTTCACGACCAAGGGCACTTAACGACAGATCAGACTGTCCAATATAGCGTTTCTCTTTTTCTAGTCCGATATCCCCGTGTCTGACTAAATAAATAAGCTTTCTAACCATGCTTTTTTATGCTCATTTTAGTTTACCGTTCTGATTCGACTCCCGCTGAACCTTAATCAGCTCACTAAGAATGCTTACGGCTAATTCCTCAGGAGTTTCTGCCCCTATCTTTAGACCGATTGGTGAATGCAGCCTTTGCAAGGCTTCACTGGGAATTCCTTCTTCCTCTAATTCTGTGAGCAAGGCTTTAACCCTCTTTCGGCTGCCGATCATGCCGATATAGGAGGCTGACTGATTAATTACTTTGCACAGACACATTTTGTCATAACGATGCCCACGAGTAATAATGACGACAAAAGTTTGCGGATTAATCGTTATTTCATCTAAGGCACGTTCAAAATCATCACATATGATCCTATCAGCTGTAGGAAAACGATTCGAATTGGCAAAGGAGCGACGATCATCAACCACCGTAACCTCATAGCCAACGATTTTGGCCATGGTGGCGAGGGGAAGTGCAATATGGCCTGCTCCTAAAATCAACAATTGGACAACCGTAGTTGGGGTCTCCACCAAAAACCGGAATGTTGCTTTGTTTACGGTGGTATCACACGGCTCAAACTCAGAATCTAAACTAACTAGGAGCGGCTGACACCGTTTACCCCCTAATTTAATGCTCTCCAGTCCCACTCTCGTGAGTTCTTCTAAACCCAGATCACCTGTTACCTCCCCGTTATTCTTAACGAACATTTTTCTGCCTGCTAATCGCCCTTCAGTTGCCTCAATCACCGTTACAAGAACAGGATTTGCAGCTTCATTGACAGCTGACAGATAATCCTTCATGAGACTGATCTGTTCCGCCGGGCTCTGAGAACCTAAATATTCAATGAACAATCCCATGATTCCTCCACAAACCATTCCCTCCTCCTGAGCAATGTCTGCGGTCATATTCAAATAATGAACTTTCGGAGCGTGAGATGTTAAAACATTAAGAGCCTCCCGCCGCCCCTCTGCTTCTCCACATCCTCCGCCGATGGTTCCCACAGTGGTTCCGTCAGCAAACACTAACATTTTAGCGCCAGGCTTACGGGGAGTTGACCCCAGCACACTTATAATTGTAATTAGAGCCACATCCAAATTTTTGTCACTCGCTTTTTTAAGTCCTTGGTACATTTCCTTTTCCATTAGCCTTGTCCCCCCAGATCAACCTTCCTTATTTCATGTAAAGGTATCTTAATAATTTGTTCTATTCTTGTCTGAATTCTTTCGGCGTTAATCAAACGTTGCCTAATTTTCTCCGTTACCTCTTGATCGTTCTTATACTGCTCTATGGGGCCGGAGAATCTAGCCTGGAGTGAACTAATCCTGTCATCTATGACAAGCTTATCGGCCAAATAGACGATTTCTTTTTCTGTTATGGAGGAGTCACCTGGGTTCAGACAAATATCCGTATGTTCTGCAACAATTTCTGCTACCTTTGGATAATTGACAAGCATTTTGGCTCCAACTTGGGCATGGTGAGGCTCACCCTTGGCCAAGTCATGTAACAGGGCAGCTGCCCTGATTAATTCGAGGTCCAGATTACTTCCGTACCTTATTAAATGGCTTCCCATGGCACTGCTTAACTCAGCTACCTGCTTGCAATGATTAAAGACCTTTACAGGCGTATCAGCATTTTTCAAGATTGAATAACACTCTTCTTCTGTGGGGACCCGGGTATCGGTATAACCACAGTACTTCAGCATCTGCCTGTAATCCTCCGGTGTATCCATGTCGAGCAAAATACCCGGATCATCAACCTCAACATTGATGGCATCATGTTCATACTGTTCCAATAAAGCTCTCATTCCCCCCGGTTTATCCCAAGACATTACCTTGTTCACATAGCGGCTGGAAATTAAGGGGGGATGTCCCCTCGTTCCCTGATAAGTTGGATAGATAATGCCTAACTCCGTTGTGAAGAACGTGCTCTGAAGCTTTTCCAAAGTCTCCCTGTTCACGATGGGATTATCGACGGGTAATAGGAAAAATCCTTTAACTTTTGGTAATAAACTTTTAACGCCCGCAATTACTGAAGAGAACATTCCTTCCGAAAAATTGGGGTTAACAATGGTCTGTACTCCTAATCTATCTAAAACCGGACACAATTCATTGGCCCGATGCCCAACCACCACTCGGATATCCTTAATCCTGCTTTTCAGAAAACTATTGACAGCTTTCTCTAAGACTGTGTCTCCCCCCAAGGATAAAAGTGGTTTAAAGCGTTTCATTCGAAAAGAGTATCCTGCGGCAACTATGATCGCTGCTAAGAAATCCTCACCTGGTTTGCTCTCTGGTTCAGCCAGCAATTTAGGCACTCCCTCTCTTGTCTTGAATCTGTCGTTTAGCTGTACTTTTTCTAACTGTCACTTCAGAGCTTGAGAATAGATAAAAGAGCACCCTCAAACTGCCACTCTCTTTGGCACCTCTTAGTACAGGGATTTTATCTAAAGCCAGTTGAACATTTCTTTTCGCTTCAAAGGAAACAGGTCCCTTTAGCTGAATATCGAGTTGTAAGTAGTTTGCTTTTTCTAGCAGGCTCTCTGTTAGGGACACCTCAAAATCAAGAACGTTATCAAGGGCAAACAAAACCTCATCAAAGTCTGCCATGGTTAAGAAATCGGCTGAAGTCAGATAAACCTTTTCTCTGGACTTTATTCGTTCCAGTCGCTTTAGTACCGTGTGGCAGGTACAAGGGCCTATCAGAAACCTAGAAATATCACCCGTACGATAACGAATTAAAGGCATAGCTGACCTGGTTAAAGTGCTAAAGACTATCTCGCCCAGTTGCCCATCCACAACCGGCAGCCCTGAACTGGGATCGATAATTTCGATAAAGAGATCTGCTTCCCTGAGGTGGTAACCACAGAAGCCCTCACATTCCAGTCCGCCTCCCAACCCCATCTCAGTCATGCCATAGTGATTAAACACCTTACACCCCCATGCCCTTTCGAGTTCTTGCACAATAGCCCAAGGTACATGGTCTGTACTTAATAAAACATTTCTCAAACTCAAAGAGGGAGCGTTGCCCTGGGAGTCTTTATACCTCGCTAAACTCAATACTTGAGTAGGTATCCCTACTAATACGTTGATATTGTCCCGTTTAATTTGTGCCAGGGTGGACTCTGGATTCGTAACCAGACCATGAGCAAATCCTGTTGCTCCTGCTCTTTCTAAACCTATACGCAATAAATCCCCGACACTTCCCGGTGTATCTCCGGGTAACATTATCAAAACCCTGTCCTCGGGCTTTACCAGGGTTAACATGCCATGGTGAAAAAAATCGATAGTCAATTCCTGATCCGCCTCAGTAAAGAACAGACGTTTAGGTTTACCCGTGGTACCGGAACTCTGCAAAGTGACAATCCTGTCGATCTCATTTTGAGGAACACACAAGAAATCGTGAGGATTATCCTTTAAATCTTCGGCTGAAGTAAAGGGCAGTTTTGAGATGTCTTGTAAACTTGACAGCTTACAATCTACTCCAGAGTACAAACGTTGATAAAATCGACTTTTACTGCTTACCAAGTTGAATGTTTCTTGAAGTTTGCCCAACTGATAGTCCTCAATCAACTTTCGGGTTAAGACGCCTGAACTTTCTCCGGTAATCTTGTGCTTTATCCAACCCTCCAGGGAGGTGGTTTTAATGCCCAAGCCTATCTCTCCCTTCGATAAATTGAGTGCCCAAACTTATCCGTGAGGTTATAGGCGCAAAAAGGAATTAACTTGCCTTCAGGGCTTACCACATGAATACAGCAATTCTTTAATCTGTCAATATCCAGATTCCACACGTCTTGAAAGGCCATACCGCTGATGGAAAAAGCATAGGTTTTTAGCTGTTGGATTAGATTATCCCATGAGTTATTAACGGGAGACTCAATTGTTAGCTTTTCTGCTCCTGACCACTGCCTGGCCACAAAGGTTCGTGTTTTTCTGGCTAATTCATCCGCTCGCTCCGGTCCGGCACAGCACGAATTATTGATAATTGCTTTCAAGCTGCCATCCTGTTGTCTCGTGAAGTTGCCGCTAAAAGAACAGCGTCCATTGTGAGGTTTCAGGTTGGCTGCTTTGATGAGTCCATCCGTCTGTTCCTCGATGGCTTGAATGACTTCGGGGAGTGTGATCCGGTCTTGATCCAGGGGTTCTTTAGGAATTCTCCCAAAATAACTGACAGGTTGAAAGTGCACCCCTCGGACTGCAGGAAGATTTTCCAGGGCAAACTTGATGATTCCTCCGATATTATGAGTGTTTATCCCCGGTATCAGGGTAGGTACTAACACAACCCCAATCCCATGTTGGGCACAGTTCTCTATCGCTTTGGCTTTAACCTCAAAGAGCCTGCGACCCCTGATTGCCTGATAAATCGAATCCTCTGTACCGTCAAATTGCAAAAACACGGAACTAAGACCAGCTTCCTTCAAGCGGCCCACAAAGCCAGGATCTTCCGCCAGTCGCAAGCCATTGGTGTTAAGCTGGATGAAGTTAAAACCCAATGTCCTTCCCATCTCCAGTATTGCCGGCAAGTCATTTCTGAGGGTTGGCTCACCGCCGGATAACTGAATATTGACAGGGCCGCTGGCAGCAAGGACGTTTTTGTACCACCCTTCTATGACCGCCAAGGAAGGTTCGTCGAGCTCAGTTCCTGCATTAGCAAAACAAAATCGGCAGTTTAAATTACAACGCTGGGTAACTTCTATTAAAGCTGTACAAGTCGTCTTGTAATGATCTTCACATAAGCCGCAATCAAAAGGACAACCTTTTTCAACCTTGGTAAAACACTCCTTGGGAGGGGTTGGAATCGTTGGTCTGACCCATAAATCCCATTGAGGGTTCCCCCGCCAAAGCAGAGTTCGATACTCCCCGTGTTCAGGGCATTGTTTCACCATATAAACCTTTTCTCCCTGAACCACTCTTTGCGCTGGAATCCTCTGCAAACATTCAGGACACAAACTCTCGGTACACGAACTCTCGGCCGTGGTAATCAAACATTTATCCATTATGTCCATATGCTATCCCTCTCTAACTGCAGTGATCATCCTTTTGGGCAATTAGTTGAAAATATCCCATCTTCGCCTGCTTTAACGCAACCTGAACCAGGCTGGGCTCAACCGAGTCTGCGCCAGAGCATGAGCATGAAGAGGTCTTAAGCCAAAACTGGGTCATTGAGCCATGGGCCATGATTAGATCAACCGTCAGCTGGGTCAATAGGTTAGTATGATCCGTCCAATCAACGATCTTAAACCCTTGTTCGACAAGCTTATTAACGAATTGCTCCTTGGGTAACGCTCTTCGGATACAAGAGTCAATCTTGAGCTCCCGAAGCCCTTGGAGACCCTCAGGATTGCGTGCATATACATCATTTACGAGCAACCATCCCCTCGGTTTAAGCACCCTAAAAATTTCGTTGAGAACTTGATCCAGGTCCTCCATCACAGACAAGGCACACTCAGCCAGCACCCCATCCATGTGGTTCACTGGAAAGGGCAGGTCTTCCCCCAGCCCTCGTATCAGGTTTAAGTCCGGATTCCTCTTCTTTCCGCTCTCTAGCAATACCTCTGAAGAATCCAACCCTATGGCTTGGAGCTGATACTGAGAAACTAAACGTTCTACCGTTGCACCGCTGCCGCACCCTACATCCAGGACCCGTGCTCCCGGGAGCAAGTCACATTTTCCGATTCCCAGGTCGGTTAAAGCAAACCCGCCCGGTCTCAAAGTATCCCCTGTGGTCTGACTCAGCAGGTCACTCTCATACAATTTAAACGTATCATTTTTCATAGTCTTTAATCCTCGTCCATCGACTCAGGGTCTTCGGCATAGACCGCTAAAATTTCATATACCTTACTAAAGGTGGTTGAAACAATATTGCCGCATTGTACAGGATACTCATTGCCCTCATCCAGAGAGTGATCTAAAATTCCTGAGCATTCGATACTCCCATGGGTTTCTTCAAACCACTCCAGTAAGACATTAATCATACGGTGAATTTTGGCGTGGCTGAATTCGCTGGCACTACCCTTCCCTGCGTTCAAACCTATTAAACATGCCCCCCCGGTTAGTGCACCACAGGTTTTCCCCGACCTGCCTATACCACCGCATAATCCTTGCATTGCTTTAATTAAGTCGGGGTTTTCCTTTCCTTGTTCATCTAAACCGAGAATTAACATTATCTGACTGCAGCAGAATCCCTGAGTGGCCAATTGAAAAAGGCGAAAGGCATCGACCGCCATCTTGCTCCCCCTCTACTTATCCTCAAGGCTTTGTTCTACTTCAAACATTTTGCCTAAAGCCAGCTCTTCAGTGATCAACACCAAGCCGCAATTAAGGCATTTTAATTCTTCAACTCTAAGATCATTTCCTAGATAGGTTATTTTTACCGTACCATGCTTTAGTTCACCACCACATTTTCCGCACTTCCATACAGGTTTGGGCGGCAGATTTGCTGTCTTATTCATGGCTTCACTTCCTCAACAATTTCCATCCGGTGGCTATAGGCGTTCAAGACTACAAAACCATCCTCTTGAGGTTGGTATTCAACCCAATATGTCACTCTGGCCGGGCGAAAATAGGCTAAATAGTTGCCGTTATCCGGATTGATAAATTTGCTTCCCGTGCCTTCCGCATGTTCTATTACCTGCTGAACATCTTCGATCAAAATTAGTCTTTCTTCCATAAGCTTACTTATTTCTTCATTGCATATTATTTTTATAGTCCTATAACCCCTTTCCCTTTCCTGCGGCGTTTGCCAGAACTTATGCAGTAACGTTCTTTTGAGTCTTGCCCGATGCTCATGCCGTTGAGAAAATCCCGAATCAGGTCTGGTGGCAGCATTTTGCAGATCATCAGCAAAAATGAGATCTAATAAATGTAGTGTACGCTTACCATGAGCAGCAAATCTATCTCTACACATGGCACAGTAGGCTACATAGTCCGCTGTGCTTTCTTTTATCCTATTTTCAACGATCTGCTGCGCAAGTCCCGGATTGGCGAAGGCTGTTAGGCCGCCAAAGCCGCAACACTTGGTTAGTTCTTTACTATAAGGCAATTCTTCAATTTCACAACCTAGCCTGAGTAAGATATGGCGAACTGCTTCATGTATTCCTTGTTCGTATCTGGTAGTACAGGGATCCTGTACAGCTACTTTACCGTAATTAGCACCGGCCCCTTGAATGGGTAAATCCATATCTTTTATTAGTTCCCAAAGAGAGACAACTCCGGGTAATTTTTCTCGAAACATACTGTGACAGGTAGAACAGGCTACGATCAGCTGCGGTTTACCCAAGCTCTCCCATTCCGCAACCATCTCCTCGAAGCTGGTTTGAAACTGTCCCTGATTACCACCCCAATGCGCAGGAGCGCCGCAGCAGCGCAACATCAGCCCTACTCCTCCGGCAAGCTGTTCTGTTAAATAGGCATATACTTTTTCCACATGTTCCGGAGATGAGCCGCTCAATTGACAGCCTGGAAAGAAAACGTATTTGCTGGAATTGAACCCTGGTTGATGTCTAGTCAAAGCAAATTGTTCGCTGTTACTAAAAGCCATATCCCGCAGGGCAAAATCATGGGCTGAGGGAGGCATTTTCCCTCTCCTAACCATACTTTCCCGGGATGCAAGACAAACCTGTCCCATGTCTAGATCATTCGGACATACTTCAGCGCACAACCCACACTGCGTGCAGGAATTAATCATCTTGTTGGCGTGGCGTGTGCCCATGACAATAGATTCGTTATTGTATATTTCCCGCAAATATTTTTTGGGATAACCACCATAGGACTCCAAATATTTGCAGGCTTTTACACATTCAAGGCATTGACAATTTAAGCACCTACCGGCTTCCCGGACAGCTTCTTCGCCAGTGTAACCCCCGGATTCATGACTCATGGGTACAGCAGGCAGGGATGGGATTTTGTTCACGTTGACGAATAGTTTCGATTCGAAGGCCCCTTCGCGATCGCGGGAGGCAGTTAGAGAGGCTCCTTGCAGGTACCTGTCGATAGATACTGCACCTCTCCGGCCATCAGCAACAGCATTGATTGGAGAATTATTGCCAAGCTGTCCACCAGCAAATACACCTGCTATTGGCGTAGTGCAGCTTATCGGGTCAACTGTGCTATTCTCACCCAACAGTTCCAAGGCGTCTTCAGATTGTGCAGCAAAGCCAATATATAAAGCATCAAACCGTTCTTTTAGTTGAGACAAATCCTGTCGGGTTATTACTGTATTACTCTCAATTGTCACATTTGGACGATTCAAAACTGAAAGTTCGTTCGCAATTACCTGAGCTGGAAGTTGTTGCTCCGGATGTTTCCACAAGTTTCCGCCCAAGCGATCTGATTTTTCAAACAAAGTAACGATGTACCCTTTTCGTGCTAGGTCATAGGCTGTAGTCAGGCCTCTTAACCCACTGCCAACCACCGCAACGGTCTGGCTTTTAGGGGGAACAGCTCCGACAGTGGCAATTTTGGGAGCATGGTTTTCCAGACAGAATCTTTCTAAGTTAGAAATAGCTACGGTTGCTCCAACATCTTTACGTTTACACACATCCTCACAGGGATGGTCACAAATCCTGCTAATGATTCCCGGAAAAGGCTGTTTCTGCTGTAGTATTGATGCGGCGCTTTTCCAGTCTTGATTTTGAATGGCCAGCATCAGCTTACGAACATCTACATGGATTGGACACCCAGCTGTACAAGCGGGAGGATTTTCTTGGCTGCACTTACTTTCTAGCCTTCTCAGTTCAACCTGATCCATAGCAGCACCAACTTCTTTATAAATATTTGCTCTGTGGGTAACCACAGGGAACCTAAACTTGTGTAAACATTTTTTGGTCCCCTGTGGTAAAACTAATTATTACTGAGCCTTTAGTCCGGCAAGTACTTTTTCTGGCAGGGCTGGTAACTTGGTAATCCTTACCCCGCAGGCATTTGTAATTGCATTAATGATGGAAGCATGAGGAGAGGTCAGCGGTGCTTCACCAGCACCAGAAGCTCCGAAGGGACCATGTTCTCTTGGAGTCATCACATAATCGACGACAAGTTTGTCAGGTGCGTCTTTAATGAAGGGCAGACCGCAACTAACCAGATCGATATGCTTTTTAAGATCTTCGAAATCTTCGCTGAGGGCCAAGCCAATACCTTGTACCATTCCGCCAAACATTTGCCCGTCAACGACTAGCTTATTAGCAAGGGTGCCAACATCAAATATTCCGTTCATGCCAAGAACCTTGGTTTTACCTGTCTTGACATCCACTTCCACTTCAGAGAGGAACGCTGCATACATATAAGTGGTGAAAGGGACTCCTTGTCCGGTTTCGAGGTCACAACCATTATACCCGGCTGGAGTGCTATATTTGCCTACAAAGTGGGTTGGTAACCCTGCTGCAACCTGTTCTGCATAGGTACGGTAAGTTCCATCGGGTTTTTGAATTGCTTTTAACAGTTCTTCGCAAGCAATTTTGATGGCATTGCCGGTCATTACTTGCGAGCGGCTGCCACCGGCAGGTCCGCTGGCTGGAACTTTAGAGGTGTCATTCATGACCAATTTGATTTGTTCAGGTTTAATTCCCAAGGGAAGCAACGCCTCATGGGAAGTAGCCAGTGTCCCCATGTCCGCACCTTGGCCGTGATCTTCCCAACCGTTGAAAATTGTGACACCGGTTTCCGTATAATCAGCCCAAGCCTCTGAACCGTCGGGGTTATCCAGACCGGCACCGTAGACGCCGAGAGAGATGCCGGCGCCGCGTTTCTTGTCGGCAGTGGATTCAGCTTCGGCCTTTTTCTTAGCTGCATCATAGAGAGGCTTAAGTTTATCCATTATCTCCACCATACTGTGTACGTCAGGCTCACTGCCGGTAGGAGTAGTATCTCCGGGTCTGTATACGTTTTTGTAACGCAGCTCAAAGGGATCCATCCCTAGTTTTTCCGCCAGTTCATCCATCAATACCTCGGTTGCAAACAGGCTCTGCGGAGATCCGTAACCCCGGAAAGCCGAACCCCAAGCATGGTTTGTGCAGACTGTGCGGCCATTGCTGCGAATATTGGGAATCATATAACCGGCACCAATGAATTGGCTGCCCCTCAGGGTAACCAGATCGCCAAACTCGGAATAAGGACCATGATCGCAGCTCCAATCGGCTTCCATGGCAACCAGTTTACCTTCTTTAGTAGCCCCGTATTTAAGATTGATAAAGAACGGTGAACGTTTCCCTGTGTAAGTAATTTGTTGATAGTAGTCAAACTCCAGGAATACAGGTTTACCTGTAGCTATCGCAGCTACTCCAAGTAAGGCTTCTATGGTTGGGCTGAACTTATAACCAAAGGTTCCGCCAGAGGGATTTTGTACGATAACCAATTTGTCTAGTTCCAGTCCGAGCCCCGGGGCAATCATAGCCTGATGGAGATGAATGCCGATGCTTTTGGAATGAATCACTACGCGGTCCTCTTCATCAATAAAGGCAAAACCAACGTCAGGCTCGATGGGCAGGTGGGGCTGGCGTCCTACATAAAAGTCGTCTTGAACAACTATATCTGCTTTTTCCATCAGAGGAGCTGTTTCCTCGCCTTTAATCACCTTGGTTTCCCAATAAACGTTAGGAGTTCCGGGATGAATCTCGATAGCATCGTCTGCCATGGCTGCCGGGGCACTCATGTAGGCAGGGAGAATTTCCAACTCTACCTTAACTTTGTCAACTGCAGCTTGAGCATGCTCAGCGGTATCGGCTGCTACAATGGCGATGGCGTCACCAAATTGGAACACTTTTTCGTCGCAAAGGATCGGCCTGTCCCAACCATCCCCTTTGTTATTCGGGAAGGTGATTAAGCCGGTAATCCGGTTTTTGCCTTTGACATCTTTATGGGTGATAACTTTATATACACCAGGCATTTTTTCAGCTTCAGAGGTATCGATAGATATAATATTGGCATGAGAAACCTTGGCCTGAACCAGTTTTAACTGCAAAGTACCACAAGGCATTTTAACCCCTAAATCTGCGCCAAAGTCACAAGTACCGGTAACCTTGGCCAAAGCGGATGGACGAATGTAATTGCTTCCCCAGATGGAGCCACTGGGCGGCAGTTTTTCCCATAGGTCTTCGGTCTTCATCTCGCCGCGAATCAACTTGGCTGCAGTCATAACCGCATCAACCAGGGGTTTGTAGCCTGTGCAACGGCAGGCATTTCTGTGTTTTTGGAACCAGTCGCGGACGTCTTCTCTTGTAGGATTGCTATTATCATCTAAGAGTTGTTTAGCAGAAACAATAAATCCGGGACTGCAGAAACCGCATTGAGCAGCCCCATGGACCATCCAGGCCAGCTGTACGGGATGTAAGTTCTTCTTGGTACCTACGCCTTCAATCGTAGTAATCTGAGCATCATCAGCTACTCTTTTCATTTTTGTAACACAAGACCGAATGACTTTTCCATCCACAATGACAGAACAGGCACCGCATTGAGCTTTTCCGCATCCAATTTTCGTTCCGGTCATGTGCAGTTGCCCACGCAACACATTGGCTAGGGTAACTTCACCATCTACTATCAATGTCTGAGGGACACCGTTAATAATGACATGTTTTTTAATCAATCTTTTTCTCTCCTTTTCTGAATCACATTTACTCTCTGTTCTGGTTACTTCATTAAGTCTATCGAGTTATTGTCTTGTCGAATTTCCAAACCTCCATTTCTTTTTCTCTTGTCATTAGCGACAATTTTTTAATTTGGTTTAGTTTGATATTATTTGTTCTACTTGGATATACTTATGATCTATGCAATATTCATGCCAATATTTCGACAATTCCATATTTGCCGATCCAGATGTATTTCCACACATAAAACAGCACTATTAATTAGAACAATTTGTCGAAAAGTAATAGCCAAATTGTGGAATATATACATGGAGCATTCGCTCTTGACCTATCACCGTACAAATTTAAAAGCACCTCCCCATCATTAGGAAGGTGCCTTTAAATTTAAATTATCGACAATATTAAAGACGAAAGCGATTGATTAGGCGTAAAATACCCCAGTCTCTCGAACATCATACCCGCCAAGTGCCAGAACGTCCTCTTGGAAGGCCTTGCTTTGGATAACAGAAATCATCGCCTTCATGCGGGGTTCCTCAAGGTATTCGCGCGGAATTGCCAGATCATATCGTTCTTCTCCAATGACAACATAGTCTAGGCCCAAGGCTTCCGCCGCACTTTGAATACCCAATCCAACATCGGCTGCCCCCGAGGCAACTGCTATAGCAACCGCTAAATGCGTAAATTCTTCTCGCTCATACCCTAAAATTTGCTCTTTGCTAAGCCCTTGTTGCTGAAGCAAGAAATCAAAAAGCACTCGTGTCCCGGAACCGCCCTGACGATTAATAAATCGAACACCCTGCTTAGTAAAATCCGCCAGGGTCTTAATATTCAGGGGGTTACCTTTGGGTACGATAAGAACTTGAGTCCTATAGACCAGGTTCATCAAGGCGATATCTCTTCCCGGTAAAAACCGTTTTAAATAGGCGTGATTGTATTCCCCTGTCTCAGGATCAAGCAAGTGAATTCCTGCGAAATGGGCTTCCTCTTTGCGCAAGGACAGAATTCCTGCAAGACTCCCTACATGTGCTGAAGCAATCCCCCCATACCCGCCTCTAGCCTTCATATGACTGCTTAAAACATCCAGGGTAAGATCATGGGAGCCAATGCATACGAGAGTTTCTTCCAACTCCGAAATAGGGCGCAAAAGTTCTATTGGCACTGTTTCTCCCTCGTGAAACCCTTCCTGTAAGCGAGGAACCCGGAGCATCCCATCCGCCCGTACCAAGCTCATGGTGACACCCGCTCCTCTGCTCAAAGGAGCGGCGACCCAACGCTCTCCGACTTTCCCCACCTTAACCCTCACGAACTCTTCGCTGCCGAGTGAGGAAAAGACTTTTTTACTGATCACAGCATCTAAGGAAGTCTGAGTATCTTTACCCAAACCTTGATAATGCTTCACCCAAGGTTCCAAAAATAAATGCGCGGTCAAGTAAGCCGACACCGGATAGCCCGGAATCCCAATAGCAGGCTTATCTTGAACTTCTCCTAAAACAACAGGTTTGCCTGGTTTAATGGCAACACCATGCAGATAAAGGGTTCCATGCTTGCCAACTAAATGAGACGTATAATCGTCCCGCCCCTGGGATGATCCGGCAATGATGACTAGAATATCCTGAGAAGCTGCCATTTGCAAGATTGCAGCTTCCAGTTGCTCTTGTTTATCTGGTGTAATGGGCCATATCGTTGCAGATCCACCCCATTCTTCCACTAAGGAAGCAAGCACTGTCGAATTACTGTCTACAATATCTCCCACCTGCAAATCAACTTCCACCGGTCGAATTTCATCACCTGTCGGCAAGATTCCTACCCGTGGTTTACATCGGACTTCAACCTCTATGACCCCAGCAGCCAGTAATGCTCCCTGGTCTTGTGGCCTAATGCGGTGATGAATAGGCAGCAGCACTTCCCCTTCAACAATATCCTCCCCGACAGGGCGAACATGATTCCAAGGAACGATAGGCGCTTGGAGCAGAATTCCCTTTTCGCCCAACTCCAAGACATCTTCGAGCATGACGACTGCATCCATTCCTTCAGGAAGCGGATCACCAGTATCTACTTGAATTGCTTGAACTCCAAGTTCTAACCAACGAGGCTCACGCTCCGAGATTCCATGGGTATCCTTAGCCCTAACAGCATATCCGTCCATCGCTGAAGCCGCAAAATGAGGCGAACTTTTTTTGGCTCTGACAATCGCCCCCGTGATTCTATGCAATGCTAAACGAACATCTATCGATTCGTTTTGGGGAAGACAACGCCCGGAAAGCTTGTCCATCATTAACTTTAGACCTTCTTGCCAAGCCGTATTTTCAAGATATATTTGTCGTTCCAAGTTTCTTTACCTCCTCTTCAAGACAGTTATATTTTAACGCAAGAGCCGGAAAGAGACCTCTTTCCCTGCTTCAATACCTTCTGTATCTAAGGGAATGTGTACTATGGCATCAGCTAGTACCATTGTTCTTATTAAGCCGGATTTTCCTCGAACCGGCTCAACCTGCCATCCTTCACCCTTCGGTATGAGCCTAACTCGTACAAACTCCTCACGGCCGCTTCCTGAATATAAGTTTTGGGATAAAGTTCCTTTTGGCAGAGGATCAACTTGGGGGTTTAACAAAGAACCATCCAACAACGGCCGAACGAGTGTGTCAAAAACGACCATCGCCGAGGCAGGATGTCCCGGAAGTCCGAAAATTAATTTGCCATCAACCACCCCACCGATCGTAGGCTTACCTGGCTTAAGTGCTAAACCATGAAAAAGCAGTCCCGGCTCTCCTAATTCGCCGATAAGTTGGGCCGATAAATCGCGTAACCCCACCGAACTCCCGCCGGAGAGCAAAACAACATCATTTTCCTTTAACATCTGGGCAAGCATTTTACGGAGCTCTGCCAAATCATCTTTAACTATTCCGTAATAGCGAGCATCTGCACCGCTTGCTAAGGCCTGACCCAGCAAGGTATAGCCGTTAATATCTCTTGACTGACCAGGCAAAGGTTCTTGTTCAGGAGGAATGATTTCATCCCCAGTCGAAAGAATCCCGACGTGAAAACGGGGCAATACCGGAACATAAGCCAGCCCAAGAGACGCCAGGAGTCCCATTTCCTGGGCTCTGATTCGCGTAAATTCAGAAAGGATAATTTCCCCTTCGACCAGATCTTCCCCAATGTCAATGAGATTTTCCCCAGGTGCAACGGCCTTCGTGACACCATAAAGAGTTTCACCAAAGTGTTCAAGCCGTTCAACCATCACAACTGCATCCGCTCCCTCAGGAAGCATTCCGCCTGTGGGCATTAGTAGACCCGTCCCCTGTTCCAGTGGTTTTGAGGGAGCCTCACCCATTCGTATTTCGCCACGACACTCTATTAAGGCTGGCATACTTTCACTGGCACCAAATGTATCTGCCGCTCGAACAGCCATCCCATCCATCGTAGATTTACGAAAATGAGGCAAGACACAGGTCGCCGGAATATCCTGCGTTAGAATACGTCCCAGTGATTCAGCCAAAGGTATCTTTTCTGCCCGCTGGTAAAATGAGAGAACATAGGGTTTTAATGAGTCGATTGCCTCAGCCAACGTTTGGACCTTAAATAATTCACTGCTGCTTCCCATGCTCTATTACACCTTCCACGATCATATTTTTGTCATTTAGAATAAGGCAAAATTTATTTTTAAAATAGTAAACCCAAAACAAAATTATGTATTATTAATTTCAAAGCGTTCAAATTCCATAGTTAGTAAATCCACCTGCAACCATGCCCTGTGCAGGGCAGGCATACGTCCTGCCAATAATTTTACACCCTCTGCTACACTCAGGCTTGCTAAGACAGCGGGGGTGAAGGCAGGGTTGCCCCAAGTACTCTCTACTCCCCGTTCCCCACGCCCAAATAAGCGCAAGACGCTAAAATCCCCGGGTAAACTAACTCCTATTTGGCCAAACCACCCAGCAATGCTAGCAAAAACCAGTGGTAACTTAAGGCTGTGACAGACCCTTTCCAACTCGACTCGAGTAGCTAGGGAGTCGAGAGCATCAAAAACCAAGTCGACTTCTTGAAACATTTCCGGTCCCTTTTCCTCCTTAAACCACTCTTTAATAATTTCCACTTTCACCTCAGAATTTACACTGCGCAATCTGTCCCGGGCAGCTTCCACCTTCCACTGCCCGATATTCAGTTCGGTCGCCATGATCTGGCGATTGAGATTACTAACCTCTAAGCGGTCCCCATCAATCAGCACTAATCGGCCAACCCCGATTCGGGCGAGCTCTTCGGCTATATACCCTCCAAGCCCTCCACAACCCACGATTGCAACGCATGAGTTTGCTAATTTATGCTGATCCTCATCAGTCAAAGTTTTCTTGTTTCGAACGTAACGACCTTCTATCGTCATTTAGCCCCCTCCTACAGGTGGAAAGAGTGCAATAGTATCTCCATCCTTCAAGAGGTGCTGTTCCTTAACATCCTTGCCATTAACCAAACAAATGGCGACTTCTTCCGGTGAAATATTTAACAGTTGGAGGATATCAAGAACCCGACTGTCTTCTGAAAGATTTTTCTCTTCAACTTTAAAACGACCATCTCGAAATGTCGCAAATAGTTTAACCGTCACACGCATTTCACTCCCCCCCTCTCTGTTATATACCCTGGAAAGCCGATAGTTATTTGCACATCTTGCAGATGATGATTATTTGTTCCATTATACCATGACTTCAAGGGGAGACCCTAAGAAAAGGTCCCCCCTCAATATTTGTTCATCGATTACCGTCTAGTCTAAGTTCGTAACAACAGTTTTAGTTTCGAATTTCTAACCGATGCTTGAGAATCCTATATTCCCAGCATATTTAGACGCTCTGGAGTTGGTACACCTGCTTTATCCCATCCGCGTTCAGCATAGTACTGTACTAGAAGCTCAGGCAAGTTATGCATTTGTCCTTTTGAAGGACCGGAAGGAATTGGATCGTTTAATAGTCGTTTAGGCAAGGTGTCATCGGCAGCAGAGTATCCAACTTTCAGGTTGTGTAAACGCTCTATATTCCAAATTCGTTCTCCACAAGCTAGAAGCTCCTCATCGGTATAATTAAAACCAGTCACAGCATTTACGAGTGCCGTATAATCAGTTAAGCCCAGTGCGAAGGAAGAGAACAAACAGAGTCCTACAGCATCAATAACGGCTGTGAGATCTTGGAAAATCTTAGTCCATGTCGCTTTTCCTTCGAGGGAATTACGATCAAGTTTTTCTGGAAGCCCCAAAATTTCCGGAGAAATCATGTACCCGCGAACGTGACATCCTCCACGATTGCTTGTTGCATAGGATAAGGCTTGCCCTTGTATGCCACGTGGATCGTAGGCAGGCAGTTCTTGCTTCTTAACGCTCATTGAAAGTTCCGGGGCGCCATAGCTTTCTGCTAGATTATAAGAACCCATCGCCATTTTGGCTCCCAATCCTTCAACATAAGCAATTTTTCGTACCCATTCAACCATGCCTTTAGCATTGCCAAACTCTAACGGTGTACCATCAAGTTCTTCCGGTTTAATGTAGCCGCGCTGAACGAGTTCCATTCCCGCAGCGATTGTTCCACCGACAGAAATAGTGTCTAAACCTAGTTTGTTACATAAATCATTGGCCTCATGAATTGCATCAAAGTCATGGATACCACAGTCCGAACCAAAGACCCAAGCAGTTTCATACTCTGGGCCTGCCCCTTCTTTGCCATCCCATTTACTATAGCGGCCACAGGCAATGGGGCAACGATAGCAAGGATGCTTCTTAAGTAAATATTTCTCAGTCAAGGTTTCTCCGCTGATTAAATCTGCCTCAGGATCATAGGAACCTTGGAAGTTATTGACCGGATATACTCCTGTTTCATTGATAATATTGACAAGCACAGCCGATCCGTAAGTTGGGAGCCCTTGTCCTGTTACGCCATTTTCCCGAATTTTCCTCAAGGAATTAGCAACGACTTCTTTCATTTGGTCAGGATTCGCATTCTCTACTTTTCCTGTTCCGCGGACTACAATCCCTTTGAGGTTTTTAGATCCCATAACAGCGCCTACCCCAGTACGCCCTGCAGCCCGATAGAGGTCATTTACAATCGCTGCCATTAAGGAAAGATTTTCCCCAGCCGGTCCGATGGCTAGAACTTTCGCTTTGTCATCTCCAAATTCTTGTTTTAAAGCATCAGTTGTCTCATAGACATCCTTACCCCAAACCTTGCCTGCGTCCTTGATTTCCACTTGTCCATCCTTAATGGAAATATAGACAGGATGATCTGACTTGCCTTCCAAGACAAGCATATCATAACCGGCAAATTTGAGTTCTGCACCCCAATATCCCCCAGAATTCGAAGATGCGATAACCCCATTCAGAGGAGACTTGGTCACAACCATATACCGTGATGGAGTTGGGGCGTTTGTACCAGTCAGCACTCCGGAAGCAATGAACAACTTGTTCCCAGGAGACAGCGCATCTACATCTGAAGCTACCTCATCCGCAAACATTTTGCCGGCAAGCCCCCGCCCGCCTAAATATTTCTTTGCAAGTTCCATGTTTAACGGCTCAGTACTAGTTTTTCCTTCTGTGAGATTAATTCTTAATATTTTCCCAGTATACCCACCCATGAATCTTCCCCCTTATTTCTATAAAATATTTTTACTAAACCTTTTCTTAAGAGAATAAATCTTTCTCTCATATAGAGATATAGCAATATTCATGCCATTTTTAACAATCAAAAAAATAGTTTTAAATTTTCAAATAAATCTAACTCTATCAAAATAAAACAAATTAGAACAAATTAAAACAAGCAAGTTTATTTTCATAAAAGTGCCCTCTACGGATATTTAGCGGGACATTATTGGTATGCCGAACTAAAAGCGTTCCATATTTGAGCAGTTTACTTTGATAATGTGTTCCAATACGGAACACTAACGAAATATTTATATTTTTCGGACTAGTTGTTTGAATTGAATAGATATGGTATTGTGACAATTATAAAGACAAAAAAAACATGTCAGAGAGGAAAGGGAAAGCGATATATGGATAACTATTGGAAACGTTTTATAAATGGCGAGAGCGTTGAATCCGAAGTATCTCCTACCATCTATCGTTCCTGGCAAAGAAGCATTGAGTATCAAGTAGACCATACTCTAATTTCTCATCAGGATATTCTTTCTACTCCACGCTTAAGTGAACGCCGCGAGGCACAAGACACCCTGATCAGAGCGAGTGAACCCGTTTTGCCTTACATTTTCAGCTTGCTTGGAAATACTAATTATACAGTGCTGTTGGGCGATAACGATGGCTACATCATCGAGGCCGTCGGAGATGGGCCCTTTATGAGTAAAGCTCAAAAAGTAAATCTAAGTCCCGGTGCCAGTTGGCGTGAGGAAATCCGAGGGACTAATGCCATTGGAACTGCCCTCCGCGATAATGCCCCCATGTCTGTCTTTGGTTGGGAGCACTTTGTACACGATAATCAATTTTTGGCCTGTTGGGCTGCCCCAATTCAAAGTAGCCAGGGTATCCCTCTTGGGGTTTTAGATATTAGCGGTGAAGCTAATCCAGACCGTCAAAAGATTTTAAATATTGCCATGATGGGTGCGAGTATGATCGAAAAAAACTTGCGACTTTTCGAGCTGGAAAACCAATTGAGATTTTACCAAGAAGGGTCCAAGTTAGCTTCCTCACTATTGCAACAAGGATTTCTGGCTATTGATCAGAATGGCGTCATTACTAACATCAACTCCTACGGTGCCGGACTGCTTGGCCGCAGACAAGAAGATATCATTGGGCGACTCGCTGGCGAAGTTTTTAGTACACCAAAAGGATGGATGTTGAACGGACATTCCCTGAATCTCCATTTAAAAGATAGCTCAGGGAAAGAAATTACCTCCCACTTAAATCAGGTAGTCAATGAAGCCGGTCAATCACTGGGCGCAGTAGGAACGTTGCAAATCTCAAAGAAAGCTCCTCTGTCCAATATTACGTGGATAGGAACCAGCCAGCTTTCCCAGCGAACTTTGGCACGAGCTTCCAAAATTGCCTCAACCCACTCTTCTGTGCTCATTCACGGAGAAAGCGGAACTGGCAAGGAGATTATTTCTCATACAATCCATCAACTTAGCTCACGCAGCGAAGGACCTTTTGTCGCCTTAAACTGTGCCTCACTCCCAGCCTCACTCATCGAAAGTGAGTTATTTGGCTATGTTGAGGGTGCCTTCACTGGAGCGCGCAGGGGAGGAAAACCCGGTAAATTTGAATTAGCAAACAAAGGGACTATTTTCCTTGATGAAATTGGAGATATGCCTTTAAATGTTCAAGTTGCACTCCTTCGAGTACTCCAAGAAAAAGAAGTTTCTCGAATCGGAGATACAAAGTCGATTAAAATAGATGTACGAGTTATTGCAGCAACCCACAAGGACCTTAATGCCCTAGTCGCTGCGGAAAAATTTCGTCTGGATTTATACTATCGCCTGAAAGTCGTCACTTTAGAATTACCTCCATTACGCGAACGTTCTGAAGACATTTTAGACTTTGTTCCGTATTTTATCGATAAAACATGTAAATCCCTTGATCTTCCTCCACTAGGGGTTCAAGAGGAAGTATATACTCATTTATTGTCCCATAACTGGCCTGGTAATGTCCGAGAATTGGAAAACTGTATTGAGGGCATGGTCGGTTTAGCAGAAGGCCCTCTTCTAACGATAGCTGACTTACCAGACGAAATCCTGCAAAACCTAGGCGAATCTGAATCGTCAGCCTCAACCGAACCCTTGCTTAATCAACATACTAAACAAGCAATCCTCTATGCACTAACCCAAACCAAGGGAAAAATCGCGCCAGCCTCTAAGCTTCTTGGGATTGGACGAAATACGCTCTACAGAAAGATAAAAGAGCTTGATATTAAGTTTTAAACAACAAAACATGGGGATTAGTTCCCCTGTTTAGAAATGACAGTTGCAGAAGGTATCTTGAACAATCATGAAAAGAAATATCCCTGGAAGCCACAACGAGCTCCAGGGATATTTCTTTTTTGTTATGTTTCTCTGGTCCCCACACCACGGTCCCTAGAGCAAAGTTCTAAGTCCCAAAGGATGTTATCTCTTCCCCATAAACTCCAACAAAGCCTTAATAATATCCTCAGGTTTTGGAGGACAGCCCGGAATCTCTACATCTACGGTTAAAACTTTACCTATCCCTTCTTCACAAGCATATGCTCCCCGGAATACTCCACCATCGATAGCACAGTCGCCGACAGCAACAACCCATTTCGGCCTCGGCATCGCTTCATAGGTTTCATGAGCAGCCATCAATAACTGGGTAGAACCCGGTCCAGTACACATTAAGAGATCTGCATGACGGGGTGACGCCACAAAGTCAATTCCTAAATGCTGATGATCATAAAAAGAGTTACCCAGTGCTGTTAGTTCCCAATCACACCCATTACAAGATCCACAATCTAAATGCCGAGCTTGTAGGGATTGCCTAAAGCTTGATGGCAATTTAGATGGTTTTTGGTTTGTTAGCGAATTTCCGCCCTTCTCAGTGAGACGTCCCATTTTTAGTTTTCGGAGCAGCAAATTCAACAATGTTATCTCCCCTTTTCGACTAGCGGTCGCAACAACTATAGCATAATTCAAAACTCTTATTGATTAACGGAAAGTCAGGAACGATATTTCCAGGTACTGTTAGCGGTACTGCTGGCCAGTTAGCATAACTGGCAGATCGAATCCGACAACGATAAATTTTTGCCTCTTCATCCACCATAAGCCACACAACATCAGTTCCTCGAGGGGACTCTACACATCCCCAAGCAGGTTGCCATGGCCTAAGTTTACGGGAAGAAAACGGGTTAGAAGTATCACTCTTGCCCTCTGACTCCGTCATACCCTCTTCAAGTAAAGTTTGTAAGAATCTAAAACTTTCTCTCGCTTCTTTAACCCGTACCACTAGCCGAGACCAGCAATCCCCCTCTTGCTCAACCATCGATTGAAGGTTAAGTTCTGGATAAAGAAGGTGGGCATGGAGCTCTCGCCAGTCATTAGCAATTCCAGACGCGCGTGCTGCCGGTCCGGTAACACCCATATCCACTGCGCTTTCCGACTTTAACACACCCGTCGTAACTGCTCTTTGCCTGAAACCGTCATGATGGAGAAGAAGCGGTATCCACTCTTCAAAATCCTTTGCTATTTCAAGCAGTTGACTCAAAAGGGTTTGGCAGTCTTTCGAGTTTAGGATTGACTTTACTCCTCCGGGAACAACCATTCCCCGTAAAAACCGGTGGCCAAAGAATTTCAGATTTAGGCGTTGAAGCTTTTCTTTGCTTTGTGAACCATTGGCGTTACCTATTGCAAAGCCGACTCCAGCACACATATTACCAATATCTCCAATATGATTATAAACTCGCTCTAATTCAGCGAGGATCGTTCTCCATAGTAAGGCTGATCGTGAGACTTTCACATTAGCAAGTTTTTCAACAGCCTCACAATATGCAAGACCATGACTTAGAGCACATACCCCACAAACTCGTTCTATAATGCGCAAACCCTCTTCAATGCTTCTACCTTCTACAAGTTTTTCTATTCCCTTATGAGTGTAAAAAAGCTGAGCTTCTAAATGCAACACTGGTTCCCCAATAGCGTAAAAACGAAAATGCCCCGGTTCAATAATACCGGCATGAATCGGACCAACCGGAACCTGAAAGATTCCGTCTCCATGCATTTCTGGGAAAACTAGTGGAGCACGTTTAAAGTTCTTGCCTTCTTCCCCTGTTTTGTAATCTTTGCGCAAGGGATGGAAGCCTTTTGGCCAACCCGGATGTAAGACCAAAGAGCGCGGGTCAGGATGTCCAACAGCATGTAAACCAAAGAGATCTTGAGCTTCTCTTTCTGACCAGTTTAGGGCCGGAAAGATTTTGGCCAGTGAGGGGAATTCATCATTGATTCCTTTGGCTCCTAGAGTAAGAGAAAAATCCATTCCCGGAAAATGGAGAACCAAGTAAAGACAAAATCCACGCCCCAACTGTCGCTCATCATTGACAACATGTGTTAACCAAATTGGACGCGGCCTCATAGCTAAACAATAGGTCAATATTTCCGGAAGATCACGGGGGGGCACGTCGACAATTCCCTCTTGTTTTTCCCATTCTACTATCTCAATGTCCGGACAACTATGATAACTCTGTAAATACTCCCGTAAGCCTTGCATCCTAAACTCCTCCCAAAATTACTTTGACGACCTGATTCAGTGCCTGATTCAGACTTTGGGGAATAAACATGCCTAAGAAAAGGACTACCAAAAGAGGGATCGCCAAAGCAAGTGTACTTACGCTCTCTCCAGGCTGATGCCGGCTGCTTGGCTTACCATATAGCATCTGGAGGAAATGATAGAGAAACCCCGCAAAGATCACCGTGAGAAATAGAATGCTAAAAAAGCCCAGTAGTGGATGACCTGTTTTAAATAGTCCGGATAAGATGCTTACTTCCGAACGAAATGTTCCAAACGGCGGGGTTCCGGTAATACTCAATAATCCAAGCACCATGATCATTCCGGTATAAGGCAGAACTTTAAAAATCCCACGAATTCTAGCCATTTGCCTTGTTCCAGTTTTTTGTACAAGTCTTCCGACAATGACGAATAGATTTGCCTTGGTAAGGCCATGAAGCAAGAGATGTAGTGAGGCCCCCCAAACAGCCTCCTTAGTACCCAACCCAAAACCGATAGCTAAAATTCCCATATGTTCAACACTAGAGTAGGCCAATAATCGTTTGATATCTTTTTGCAACAAGATAAACCCTGTCATCAGCGCCAATGATAAAAACCCGAAACTCATAAGTATCGTTCCTACAAAATCTGGGCCTAGAGCAGTTAACCGAGCAAAACTGTACCAACGTAAAATGGCATAGAGAGCACAATTGAGTAAAACTGCGGATAATAAAGCACTGACCGGTGAAGGGGCCTGACTATGCGCATCAGGAAGCCAAGCATGCATTGGAGCAAAACCCACCTTCGCCCCATAGCCCACAATGGCAAATAAAGCACCTAAGCGAAATAAAGTCGGGTCTAACTGACCAGCTACCTTGGGGAGCATTCGCCAATCCAACGCACTTAAACTCTGACCCAAGAGCGGTGCCACAGAGGCAAAAAGCAGCATAGTACCCAGTAAGGCAAAACTGATACCGACAACACACAAAATTACATATTTCCACGCAGCTTCAATCGCCTGCTTGTTTCGATAAAAGCCAACCAAGAGAGTCGTAGCTAAGGTTGTTCCCTCAATACCTACCCAAATAATGCCCAGGTTAGGTGTACTTACGACCAAAAGCATTGTTGCCATAAAAATCCAAATCCAGAAATAGTACCATTTCAGCCGCGTTCTCGGGAATTTCTTCTCATGGACTTCTTCTTCCATATACCCAAAGGAAAATAGAATAACATATACAGCAATCATGATAATGACGCCAAGTAGTAAAGCACTCAGTGCGTCCCAATAAAATATACCTGTCCCATAGGCGTAAGACCCTTGGCTTAACGTCTTTCTTATGGTCCATCCTCCACTCAACGTTAACAACACAAGAGCCACGCTGTTCAATAGTTTTAAGTAGGTATCCTTTGCCGAAAATAGCATTCCTACTGCCGCGATTACCGCCACTCCAATAAACATCGCATACTATCCTTTCAATGACCTCATGTGATCAACATTTAGTGAATCATAATTTTCCAGCATTTGTTTAGACAAAATTCCAATAATCACGATCCCCACGAGAATGTCAAAAGCTGCGCCCAATTCCACTAACAAAGGCATCCCCTGGGTTAGGAAAAATCCCGCTAGGAATATTCCATTGTCAATGAGCAAGATTCCCAGCACTTGGACTATAGCAACTTTGCGAGCCATCATTAGCAGAAGACCATAGAAGATAAGGGCAAATGCGACGGCTAAACCGTTACGATAGCCGGAGTGAAGTGCCATCAGAGGTTCTGTCACCTCATAGGCTATAAGCGTTAAGCCCCCGGCAAAAACTAAGGACAATGCGCGCTTCAGGTATATTTCACCCACCCACTCTGTCTTTGACTCTTTCAAAACCCGTCGCAGAAGAATGGGAATAACTCCAGCCTTAGCGACTAACAACAACACGCCGAATATAATAACCTCTATGGCATGGTTATGATAGCCTTCTGCTATTAGAAGAAGGGAAACGAAAACGGTTTGTAACGTCCACCAATTTAAGGCATTTTTAACTCGGGCACTATAGACCATAATCAGTCCGCTAACTAAGAGGACAAGCAGCACTAAATTAAGTTCATTGTCAGAAATACCTATCATCACCTAAATCTGCCCCCTTATAATCCAGAGTGAAATTAAGGCCAAAATGGCAGAAGAAGTGCCTGTTGCCAGATAATGAGGAGCTCGGAAAAGCCGCCTCTTAACAAAGAGACTTTCTACCGTGGCGAAGAAGAATCCTAAAGCTGCCACCTTTACTCCAATAAAACCCAAAGCCCAGAGCGTCCCTAAAAGTCCATCACTAAATGAGATCAACCCGCTAGGCCAAATGATTTGCGCCAATAAAACAAGCAGTAAGAGTTGTTTTATCTGTTCCGCAAAATTCAGCAGAGCCAGTGAAGGTCCCGAATACTCCAGTAGCATCCCTTCATGAATCATCGTTAATTCCAAATGAGTATCCGGATTATCCATGGGGATTCGTCCCATCTCCGCAATGCTAACCATCCCTAAGGCTATCAAGGCCAAAATTTTGGAGATATCCAAGGGGGATACACTTTGCAAACCTACCATGATCCCTTGCAGGGAGGTCGCCTCAGTTATGAAGGCTAAAACGATTAACCCTAGAAGTAAGGCCGGTTCTGTTAATAATCCAATAAAAAGTTCTCTGCTAGAGCCCATTCCTCCAAACGTTCCTGCCCCTTCTAAACCGGCCAGTGTCAGGAACAGACGCACTAAGCCAAGGCTTGCCCCGAATAAAAAGAGATCCCCCCATACGCTGAATGGTGCCCAACCCCAAGCACCAGGAATAACGAGCCCTGCCATCAGTGTTCCAGCCAAGACGATGCGAGGAGCTAAGAGGAAGATCCAAGAGGCATGTTCCGAAACCAGTTCCTCCTTCTTCAATAATTTTCTTAAATCTCGGTATGGTTGAAGGATTGGTGGGCCCTGCCGCATCTGCCAGAACGCTTTGCTTTTTTTAATCAAACCTTGAACAAGCGGAGCGGCAACTACGATCAACGCCAAATGTCCTATTCCCATCAGAAGACGGGTTAATATCATGAATATTTCGTCCATCTCTTCTCTCCTATCTTCCTAAAATCAAAACGACGATGACTGTAACTAGCAGGTAGGCTAAATATAAATGGATGCTCCCTGCCTGCAGCTTGCGGATATGAGACGACAGCCAAATTAATCCGCCAATCGCAGGTCGATAGAAACTATACTCAAATACTTCTTTGAGTTTTCCTTCGTAGGTTAGAGAACGCAGAGTGTATTGAGTTCCTGCAAAATCTCCTTCCACATGTCGGTGCGAACCCAACACTTTAGTAAAAAGGACCCGAATAGGATTTGTTAATCCACCGGCAGTATATTGGAGACTTGGGGTTAATGGCCCACCACAATTCCATGTCGCAGTAACTCTACGAATCCCTCGTTTGCTCAGGACAATAACAATAACTGTCAGAAGAATCAGCAGGATCAGATAGGTTGAGGACAGGTTAAGCGGTGTCCCGAGAGCTGAACTTATTCCTAACACGTCTCCAGTTCTCAAAACTGAAAGCGGTAGATTGATTAAGGCTAAAATTGCCGAGGGCCAAAGTACACTTAAAACTGCCAACCCTCCAACTATCAAAGGTGTAATATATTGAACAGGGTGTGCTTCTTTGGCTTTTTCTGCTACTGTTGAGCGAGCTTGTCCAAGGAAGGAAATCCCAAACCACTTTACAAACGTAGCAATCGATAATCCACCAACCAAAGCGAGAACACCGATTGACAAAGGCAAGAAGACTTTACTCCAGCCATTTGCGAGGTGAGCTGTATTCACCCATAGAGATTGAAAAAGCATAAATTCTCCCCAAAATCCGCCTAAAGGAGGTAATGCAGTGATTCCTATAATTCCAATAAGCGCTCCAAAACCCGTTTTGGGCATTCGCTTGAGCAGTCCTCCCAATCGTTCCATGTTCCGAGTATGCGTTGCCTGTATGATATTCCCTGCTCCCATAAACAGTAATGATTTGAAAAGCATATGTTGAATAGTATGCCAAAAGAAAGCAACGAACGCTAAATTCATTGCCCAAGAATTATTCCAAGATCTTGCCAGAAAGGCACTACCCAATGCGATACCAAGAATTCCAACATTCTCTATTGTAGAAAAAGCGAGTAGTTTTTTAAGATCTGACTGCACAGAAGCAGATAATATCCCAACAATTGCTGATAGAGCTCCGACGAGCAAAAATAACCAACCCCACCAGACCGGGCCTGGTCCCAAGGTCAACCATACCAATCTAATAAACAGATAGAGTGCAACCTTTACCATGACTCCAGACATTAGTGCCGATACTGGACTTGGTGCAGCCGAATGGGCATAAGGCAGCCAGATATGAAAAGGAACAAAACCAGCTTTTGTTCCTAATCCAATAAAAAATGCTAGAAAAATTAAATTTAGTTGGCTTGTGGAAAGTGTGGGAACCGCTTTCGCCCATGCCTCAAAAGCAAAGCTTCCTGTCAATGCATATAAATACAAAATCGCCGTGGTCAATAATACTGTTGCCACATGGGTCATTACGAAGTATATGTAAGCAGACTTGCGATTTTGAGGGTCTTCATGTTCATAAAGAACTAAGAAGAATGAAAACAGAGACATCATTTCCCAACTCAATAAAAAGGTAAAGCCATCATCCGCAAGCAATACACCAAACATGCTGGCAAGAAATAAAAACCAATTAATCAAAAAAGGCCAAAGAGACTTGTTCTTGTCTTGATACTCCTTTAAGTATCCTAGGGCATAGAGAGACGATAACCCTTGCCCCAAGAGCAAGATAAAGAGAAAGAATACCGTTAGTCCATCCAATTTCCACGTAAGTGAAAGTCCCGCTCCTGCTTCAGTAAATAATTGAAATCCTGTTTTAATCCAGTCCCCCCCTCGACAAGTCAAAATCGTTCCCCAGATGAGTCCCGCTCCCGCCAATACAATACTTAAACCCATAAATAATTGACGAAAGGATTGGCTCTCCTTATTACCCATTGATGTTTCCCCCTGATCCGCACATTTGTGACTTTTTTAATTAATTAAATAATAAGCATTCTAAAATTATAACTAATTATTACATTTTTTACAAGCTCAAGAATACCGTATTGGGTACGCGTTACACGCACGAAAGACGCCCCCAAATCATGAGAGCGCCTCTTTGATCCTCTTAATAGAATCGTTTTAACCTACTTGTAAACCATAGTTTGCGCAAAGGGCGGCCAATCCCCCTGAGAAACCGCTGCCGACAGCATTAAACTTCCATTCTCCTTGGTGACGATACAGTTCGCAAACTACAAGCGCGGTTTCTACAGAGAAGTCTTCACCTAAATCATATCTCATGACTTCTTGTCCGTTGGTTTCGTTTACAACGCGCACAAATGCATTTGATACTTGACCAAAGTTCTGTGATCTTTGTGCGGCCTCATGAATTGTAACAGTAAAGGCAATTTTTTCCACATGGGCAGGTACAGAGGCCAGATCAACATTAACTTGTTCATCATCCCCATCACCTGCTCCAGTAAGATTGTCCCCTGTATGTTGTACTGATCCGTTACCCCCAACGAGGTTGTTGTAATATATGAAATCTTCAATACCACCGGCTTTACCGTTTTTATCAAGTAAGAACACCGAGGCATCTAAGTCAAAATCCGACCCGCCAGAATACTTGTTGGTATCCCAACCTAATCCGACAATGATCTTCGTTAGACCAGGGTTTCCCTTAGTTAAGTCAATCTTTTGTCCTTTTTGAAGACTAATGACTGCCATAAAAAACACCTCTTATTATTCATTTAGGACATATCTTTATTATCTAAGTTGAAGTTAGAAAACCAATTCAGCCAAAGCTAAATATCAAATCTTCAGAAGAAATGTAGCTATTACTATCCGACCTCAGGCTTCTGACCTCCGACCTCCGATTTATACGTCTAGTCCGAAATCTTTACACAATCCGGCTAAGCCGTTTTGGTAACCGCTGCCGATGGCATTAAACTTCCACTCTGCATTATTCCGATAAAGCTCACCCACCACAACGGCTGTCTCAACTGAGAAGTCTTCACCGAGGTCGTAACGAATTAACTCTTCACCCGATGCTTCGTTTAACACTCGTACATAGGCGTTGGAAACTTGTCCAAAATTTTGACTGCGCTCTTGGGCTTCATGAATTGTAATCGCAAAGGTAACCTTGGATACATTACTAGAGACGAGTGCTAAGTCAACCTTGATTTGCTCATCATCCCCATCACCAGCGCCAGAACGATTGTCGCCAGTATGTGTCACTGAACCGTCAGGACTCTTTGGGTTGTTAAAAAAGACAAAGTTTTTTTCATCTGCGACTTTTCCTTCAGGATTTAACATAAAAACAGAGGAATCTAAATCAAAATCCTTACCGCCATCATACTTGTTGACGTCCCAACCCAATCCAATAATAATTTTCGTAAGACCCGGGTTTGTTTTGGTAAGATCTACTTTTTGACCTTTTTGTAAACTAATTGCCATTTTATTATCCCCCTTAATATTTTTTAAACTATTGATATCGACGGATAAGTTCACTTAAGGATGCATCATTCGTACCTTCACCAATGGCGGCGAATTTCCACTCATTGTTGTGACGATATACTTCTGCAACCACTAAGCTCGTTTTGCCAGCATAGCTTTCAGTTAGATTGTAACGACAAAATTCTTGCCCATTTACTGGATTAACTACCCTAATAAAGGCATTGGAAATCAGCCCAAAGTCCTGTTTGCGTTTTACACAATCATAAATATTCACGACAAAAACAATTTTTTGTACACTGCTAGGGACACTGCTTAGTTCCACATTAATTTGCTCATCGTCTCCATCCCCAGCACCCGTTAGATTATCTCCACTATGTTTTACACTCTTGTCCCCACTTTGCAAATTGCCAAAGTAGACCAAGCGATCTTTAGAAGTAAGCTTTTCTTGTGGATCGAGAAGGATCGCAGATGCGTCACAGTCAATTGAAGCGCTTCCGCCGCTGCCCCCTCCAAAAAGGCCTCCAAGGAGTCCTCCCGATTTCGGTTTCGATACTTCATCCCATCCTAAGCCTACCATGATTTTTGATAAGCCAGGATTTCCTTTTGTTAAATCAATCTTTTGCCCTTTTTGCAAATTAATTCCCACTATGAATCCCCCTTTTTTAGATACCAGGTATTATATCATCTGTCTTCTCTGCTTCTTCATTTTTTCCTTTATTTCTTCAAGCAAAATGTGAAAATAATGGAATACTTGTATCTTACCACAGGAAAGCTTTGGGGAAAAACCCAAATCATAATGTTTCACATAACTTTCACATATTTTGCAACTAGCAATTATTAATTCATTAATTACTAATCACCTTCATTATGACATAGTTATTTTACCTCTCCACCCAATGTTTACCATTATATATTTTACAATTAATAAGAATTTTATACTACTAACCCCTGGGACAGGGTACCATCTACACAATCTAAAATCTCTTCTCCGGCTTTAATTCCACTTTTCTCAGTAAATCTTATCATTTCCAAGTCAGAATTTCTCTGTGAATAAAGGGAGTACAATTCTCCATGTGCTGGTGCGACAGCAAAATCTGCAGCTTTTAGCATATCCAGATCCAGCAAGGAATCTCCCGCTGCTATAACCAGCTCAATCCCTTCCTTTGCTCTAATATATTGGACAGCCGCCTTCTTATTGACATTCATGGGAACCAAATAAAGCTTTCTTCCTTGAATAGATAACTCCCAGTTTTTATCCCTCGCCCATAGTTTAAAGGCAGCTAACTCTGGTATGGGAATTTTTTCACGTTCTATTAAACAGTAAAAAAATAAGTCATCCGCTAATTTACCGGAATCCGGATTTACCCATGAAGGATGTCTTATTTCATTAAACCTATTGATGAGATCCTCCGCTTCCAAACAATTATCTTTAGAAGCAGAAATTTTTCGCATCCATTCTCGATCTTCAATCCCGTTATAAAAGATTGTCCCGCCATTACTAGTTACAGCATATTGATATGAAATGTTATATTGAAGAAAGTTTATCCTCTGATATTGAAGTTTAGTTCGAGTTGTTACTGGCACGAAAAGAAATTCTCTAGAAATCTGCTGTAATTTAGTTAGGGCGCTTTCAGTCATATAAGAAATATATCGATCCTCGAACCATTCAACCGGGCGGGTTTGTACCTCAACCTTTTCGTTGATAATTGATCGGTATGAATAAATCAAAGTTTGATCAAGATCGCTCGCAAACATCTTTTTGTTCATCATGATATTTGTTTAACTATGCCGCAACAGGAGTAGGTAAGATAAGGATACTCTTCAACTGGAACTCCTTTATCCTTACAAAGCAACATAATATGTTTCAATTTCGTGTTCTCAATACTATCCACTAAAACCCTATCCGGTAATCGCCTTAAAAGAACTCTCGTTGTTTCTCCAATGCCAGGTTTAATAAAGTTAATATCATTAATCCCATACTTCTCTTTGATCGTTGTTAATGATTTTAAGCCTTGCCAAGAGACCTCAGCATTGTCATCGATATTCTGGAATTTCACATCTTGCAGTTTCAGCTCTTTAAATTCCTTAGAAATTGTATCTACGAAAAGATTAGACACTTCTCCTTTTAGAAGTTCTTCATAAAATCTTGCCCCGTGGAATTCTTTATCTCCAATTAGATCAGTCCGAAATACAGTACGACTAACCAGCCCCGAGACGGTTGAATTCAGACAAGCACTAGGGATTAAAAAGTCCTCTCTTGTTCCAAAGGTTTTCACACAGTGCCCTGGATCTGCAAGGACTGCTAAATCACTATCTAATTCGAACTGGTATTTAGCTTTAAAATCTGCGCACGCTTGCCTTAAAACTTCGGTTATTGCCCCTTTGCCCGTCCAACCATCAACAAACTGAATTTTTGCACCCCTGTGATTCTGAAGAATATATAGTATCGCATTCTCATCAATCCCTCTGCCTCGAATAATTGAAATGCTGTAATGAGGCAGATCTAAGCCCTTTTTTTCTAAGAGGTAACGTTTAATAAGGATTCCAATGGGGGTTCCTGCACGTGCCAAAGAAACAAGTACCATCTTTGGTCCGTTATTCTGTAAAATACGTTCTGATACTATACCCACTGCCTTGGCAACTTTAGTCGCACTCTCATGAAGTGTTTGATAGAAAAGATCGAGATAGTCCTTGGTGGGTTCATACTCTATCGGTAACATTTCTGAATAATGACCGCCAGACTGAATTTTTTGCTCACGAGTTTGAAGATCAGTCTCTGTCAATAGGCCATTAAGATTTTTAAGTAAAAAAACCACATCTTTAGGGTTATAACATCCCATTGGCTCAGGTTCAGGAATGGGATGAGTGAAGAGCTTATGGTTCACCTAACAGTCACCTCTTTTCATTTTGTTATTATGCGAATTGCTACTTGACAGGTTAGTCATGGACGGCTCTTGAAGAAGAACTAATCACTAAAACCAGTCGTGGTATACCTATCTTATGAAAGACATTGAACAAGGACTTTAATCCCTCGGGGCTAACTTCTCTTTCAAGGAACAAATACACCTCATCATAATAGTTTAAGGGGATATTATAAACGTAATTAGTGATACTCTCATTGTCAGGACAGTTATAGGCAAAACCATTTTGAATCCCATACTGAGCTTTAGGGAAGGGATAGATTGGACTCCTCGTAGTGGTATGATACCTTATTCCATTTCCCATATAAGCTGAGATGAGCATGGGCAAATACATAAATTCGCCGGTTCCCAGGCAAAGAGTTTTTCCACCTGCCCTATCGCGCTTAAGGGATTCAGCAATCCTCTTTGCTAAAGGCAGAATTTCCCGGTCCTCCCTGCTTGACAGTCCAAATCTCCCAGTTAACCTTAGATACGGTGACAGGCTGCTGTTACCCCTTGAATCTATAGAAAAAACCGAAATCACATCCTGGATGTTGAGGAATTTTTGTTCTTGATTTAAAGGGAAACCTTCTGGGAAATCAGTCTCTGACACAAGGTTACTTTGACCCATTTGCTCACAGAAGGGTTGGCCGCTAACCTCTATTTCCCCTTCTAAAAGGGAAATAGTATCAATTTCAATATCCAACTGTTGCTCCAGCTTTTTATAATTGTCCCTTTCTTCTCTCGTTCTCCAATCTAAGAGAGATAAGACAACATAATTCGTTTTGGGAAATTTCAAATGAATTGCCCTAATTATATTTAAAGCAGTATTTCCCGTCGTAATCTCATCATCAACGAGAACGATAGTTTTTGGATTTCTAAATAACTCAGGGTCGATAGGATAACACCGATGATTAACAGCATGGGAATGGTCTTCACTAAAGTCAAGTTCAACTGGCAACAGCGGTATTTCTTCGCGTGTTGTATGAAGGTAATGTGCATTATCAAACACACTAAACACTGCATGCCCCAGTCCTGTCGCTGTTTCGGCGAAGCCAATAAATAATGTTTCCTGGGGCAAGGCAAAGCGCGATTTTGTGATTACGGATTCATAAACCTTTCTCGTATCCTCATTCTTCTTCAGGGCTTGTATAATAGCGTGGGTATCGACATGATTGATGTTATGTATCTTACTCATGAATTGTACTGCAAGCGCAAACCCTGCAAGCAAAGGGACGAAAGGATCAACAGGCACATGTTTACCAAGAACATTGCTTACAAATAAGAACCCTCGTTTCTTATTCTTTCTAGCAGCTAATGAAAATAAAGTCTGAGGGTCAAAATCAAAGGGGTTGCTTTCCAGGGCAACGGATACCCTTTGCCCTTCAAGGTTATACGTATATATCTTCGGTGAAGAGGCTGATGAAATTGTGTTGTTCATGAAACACTCCATAATTCTTTGCTCTTAACAAGATCTTTTGGGCCCATTTATAATGGGGTTTAACTTCATTCATTTTATTAGTATAATGGCTTTTCGTCACGCCTTGCAAGCCATTACTGTTTTCAATGATACTTAATGCGTCTAAATATTCTTCATGCCCGACAATGTACAAAGATTGTACGGGTATGATATGACTCGGATGAATGATGGTTTTCCCAATAATTCCATTTTCCTTGTCTAAAATCACTTCTCGGATTAGACCATCAACATATTTATTTAAAAGCTGGCTTCTAATCTTAGTTCTATTATTCCCCTGAGTATCATGGAACTGTTCAAAGGGACTCTTACGAAGCTGAGGTTTAAGAACTCTTCCTCCATTTGAGAAGTACTCCCAAACGGGTCCCGAGATTACATAATCGCTTTCAACACGTCCAAAAATGTTGATTATATCTGCAATGCAATCACGGATCACCGTGATATCATAGATGGTTACATCTGGTCCTCGACGGATTCCATAATACCCGGAAAAATCCGTTGCCCCTATTCGAACATTTAAAACTAAGTCATGATAGCTATCTAAGAGCCGCTTGGTTTCCATCAATTCATGGATGCGTGATTCGCGATAAATGGCTTGAGTACTTTCAATAATCGGCATTCCGTAAAAAGGACCGACTGATTGTTGATTGAGGCTCTTAACAGCTTCAAAATATTCATGACTTTCCGACGTAAATTTCGGAAAGATAAAACCTGTAATAAGCTTTGAACTGTCACCCATCTTATCCGTTAGTCTGAGGATCTGTTCTGCACTGCGAACCCTTATAAAAATGAGGGGAAGATCAATCGGTTCGATCTCCTGCTCCTTCAAAGCCTTATAAATTTCTTGTACTTGGGTTGTAATATTCTGCTCGGCACGAGGCACCTCTGCATCCCCGATGGAATCTTCCAGGCAAAATACGGTTGATGCAAGTCCCCTATTTTTTTTAGAGATTATATCTTTCGCTATTGTTTCTCTGGTTCCAGGCATATAAAGCGTTGCCCCGAGTGCATGGGAAAGAATCCCTCGATGAGTATTATTATCGAAAACCTCTGGAGCTCTAAAGAAGGTGGCGTCTGCACCCTCTTTTGTCAGATAGTTAAAATGTCTCACTTAATCGTACTAGCCAAAGCTGTACTTCTCTCCTTTCAATTCTCGAATAAAAACATGTGGCTTAGCCACATCTTAAGCTTACTACTAATTCCTTCCTATTTGGTGAAGTTTCGGTGAAATTTGTGTTAAATTTTGGCTAAATTTAACTATATTATAAGGCAACATAAAGGAAACCCGGATTAAACTAAAAGTTAAAGCGAGTTTCCTTTAGTTGCTTTAATAACACTGCCATATACCAGCATTTTGAAACCATTATTGCATCCCGCTGTAAACCGTTAAACTAGAATGTAAACACTTTCGATTCGGCAGCTAAATCGATTAGGTGTGCCGCTGTAGATAATTTTGCGCCCTCGATAAATTCGTCCTCACCGAAAAGCCTGTACCTTGCGCAAGGTGTACAAATATAAAATGCTACCTTCTTCTCGACTAAATAGTCGATATAAGCTTTCGCATCATCTCCGGTCGGTGCCTTAACATTATCAGCTAAACCCAAAACTCCATAGACCACAGCATCATCAACTAAGAAAACATTAACTTCATGACCCTTTTCTTTGGCGACCTTCGCAAGTTGAAATGCCCGGGTTGCACGAACCGGATCCTCAAGTCCGCGACTGAGGACAAATAAAAATTTCTCCAAAGTTATTCCCTCCTCAAACTTAATCTGTAACCTGTTACGTCTATTATCTTAGCTGCCAGTTTGAGCATATGCCCAATAGCAGCTTCTTTTACTCTTTCTCCATAAATTGTAATTCTCCTGTTAAAAAGTAAAATACCGCGTAATTTTATTTTAGAAAAATCTTAAAAATAGATGTCCCTCTCATGTATGAGAAAGACATCTAAAATACTTGTGCTGAACAAGCCCTTTAACACAACCCGGCATCAATTACCCATAGCATCAAGCACGCTCAAGTCGAAGGACGTAGGAACTCAGTCTGATTTCTGACGACGACAGAGCCCAAATATACGCCTGACAGGACGAGCAGTCCTCCGGCTAAATGATACCAACTGATACTTTCATCTAGAAAAACCGCAGCCAAAATTGCCGTATAAATAGGAAGAAGGTTATAGAAATAACCAGCTTTAGTAGGACCTACCGCTTGAATACCCTTGTTCCAAAGAATATAAGTGATCGCTGTAGGAACTATACCCAAATATATAAGCGCCAAGAAAGCAGACCAACTTAGGGTTACATGCGCGCCCATAGACAGCTCATATATAGAGGCCGGATAAAGAAAAAGCAACCCCAAGTATATACTGTATGTACTGGCCTGTAAGGCAGAAAGATGCTTCATGGCAAGCTTGGATGCCAATGAATAAATAGCCCAACTTAGGGAGGCCAAAATTACCAGCAGGTCGCCTTGGTTAAAAACAATCCCGCTCAATCCACTCCAAGCCCCCCGCGAAGTAACTAGCAAAACGCCGGCAATTGAGAAAAACAAACCAATCAGTTGACGCGCATTAAAACGCTCCTTTAAGAAAAAGGCAGCCAGCAATGCGGCAAGAACAGGATATAAAGAGTTAATAATTGAGCTGTTTGTAGAACTGGTATAGCGCAGGCCGGCATAAAGCAAACTGTTAAACCCAAAGACTCCGGAAATTCCCATTATAAGCAGCGGAATAAAGGCCTTTTGCCAAGAACCTTGTTCAGGGCTTTTTGATTTTGCCATTATCCCTGAAAGGATTAATACTCCTATTGTAAAGCGCGCCGTACTCATAGTTAAAGGTGGTATGGTATTTACTACTATTTTGCCAAGAACAAAATTGGTAGACCAAAGAAAAGGTACAAGCATCAGATATAAGTAGGGAGATCTCCAATTAAAATTAAGTATGGTCATTCACCCTTTTGCTTATTAATTTTACAGTACCGAAACCATTTTTTTCAAGCAATCTGGATAACCCTGTAATCTCTTCAAGCATACCACATCTTTCTTTGATATCCCCCCAAAAGATAAAATAATCTTTTGTTGTTGCTGCAAAAAAGTAACCTTTTCGGTTGGCTTCCACCCCAAAAAGGCTATCTCTCGAAACTTGTTATTACCAGTTTCTATCAATTAGCGGTCCTCTAAGACCCGTCTTTCGAACATTCATATTAATAATTGGGAATATGGAATTGATGTATCAGTTTATCAAATTTAGTTTTTTAGCCTCTTCGCGGAGTTCGTCCCGAAAATCAGGATGTGCAATGCCAATTAACTCTTGCGCCCGCTCTCTCATAGTCTTCCCGCGCAGTTGGGCAACTCCGTATTCAGTTACAACGTAATTAACTTCGTGACGGGGAACGGTAACCGTAGTTCCGTGGTTTAACAAAGGAGCAATTTTAGAAACTCGGCCCTTCTTAGTATTGGCTGTTGAACGAAGGCATATAAAGGCTTTTCCTCCAGATGAAAGTTGTGCTCCCCGAACGAAATCCAACTGACCGCCGGTACCACTATGTTGCCTCGGACCGATGCTTTCAGACGCCACCTGACCTGTGAGATCCACTTCAACCGCTTGATTTATGGCAATAAGTTTATTATTTTGACCTATTACATATGAATTATTAGTCCAAGATGTGCTGTGCATCTCTATGGACGGATTCTCGTGCATCCACTTATAGGTTTCAGCTGACCCCATAGCAAAACATGCACATATTTTATTGGGACACAAGGTTTTCTTTCTTCCGTTTAGGACGCCTAATTCCCATAGGTATTTATAGGCATCTCCCAGCATCTCCGTATGGGCTCCTAAATCATGCTTATTTGCCAAGAGTCTTCCCAATACATTAGGCATCCCACCAATGCCCAACTGTATTGTAGACCCATCTTCAATCATGTCTAATAACAAATCCGCAATAGCAATCTCCTCTGGAGTGCCCTCTGTCACCGGAGGAATCGTAAAGAGTGGTCGGTTGCTTTCTACGATACAATCAACCTGGGATATGTGGATAAAGTTATCCCCAAATACATAGGGTTGATTCTCGTTAACTTCCATGATGATAGTTGTATTTTCCATCTTTGCCACATCATGAAAGTATAGGGGTGCAGTTGCAGTACAGAAATACCCATTCTTATCCATTGGAGCTGAAGCGGATATTACCTTGGCCTTACCTGGCTCAAGGTCTTGAATCCTGTACTTAAAGGAAGCTGCATTACCGCTTACATTATCCGGAATATAATTAGCGTAACCTTTACTTACCCCTTCTCTCAATTTCGCAGAATTAATGAACACCGAACTTGCCCTTAGGTGAGGGTAAATTTCAGGTGTTATCCAATCTGTGGATGATGTAGGCCCAAGCCCAAGGACTTCAACATCATCAAATTCCCCTGCTTCAGCCCGTTTACCGATTGCATTCAATATACCTATCGGTTCGCTGACGAATTGATTTGCCACAATCTTGTCTCCAGATTGAATCAGCTTCGCGGCTTCTTCCAGTGACTTTAACTTTCCTTTATATTGTTCTTTGAATTTCGAATACAAAAGAAACTCCCCCTTATGATACATGACAGTTAAATAAAAGTAATAGGTGTTCTGCTGCTGCTAAACCCCAATTTTGTGATTTTATTATGCAATATATAGTGCCGATTAATTTCAAACGCTATATATTGCATGTAAATTCACTAAATGTTTGCAGATATAGTCTTCCAAGCAACTAAGTAAGTCAGAATGTTTTAGGCTTTAACACCGGAAATGTTATCGATGCTTTTTCCTTTACTTTCAACAACAAAGAGATATGCAACCATTGCAGCCATTACTGATGGGATGGCAAAGTATACGAAAGTCCCAGTAAATCCGAAACCCATCTGTTGTACCCAACCAGCACCAATTGGGCCAATAAATCCTCCAACGCGACCGAATGCCTGAGCCCAAGAAACACCGGTATTTCTGAATTCGGTTGGGTAAGCTTCCGCCATGATCGGCTGTGTACCACTTATTGCCCAATTTATGGCAAAACCCACTATCACACCGCATACAACAACTTGCCATTGGTTTCCGGCAACTCCCAGCAAGAGAATTGCTACGGCTGTGAATATCCAACCAAAAATAACGTTTTTTCTGCGTCCAACAATATCTGCTACAAAACCGGTAGCCGCCCCGCCAATCATTCCAAATATATTTTGTAAAATGGCGAATGAATAACCCTTAACCAAACCATATCCTTTTTCAACAAGAAGGGTAGGCAGCCAGCCTGATATTCCGTATATCACCATTGTGCCAAAGAAGTACAATACCCAAATAGTCATAGTCACTTTGCGATATTCTGGACCAAAGATAGCACTCACACCAACTTTTTTACGAGCTGGTGGTGCAATTAAACTACCCAGAGCCCGTTCAGTTGCTACACCTTTAACAGCTATCTCCATCTTTTTGATGATTCCTAACGCTTCTTTTTCTCGCCCTTTGCCTAAAAGCCAGTGTGCAGATTCATTGAGTTTGAAAACCAATAATAAAGAGTACAGAGCAGGAAGCGCTCCGATAAGATAGACAACCCTCCAGCCAAAGGTAGGAACTACGTAAATGGCCACAATACCGGCAATTACCCAGCCAAAGACATAGAAACTCATGACTGATCCTATAAAATAACCCCTATTTTTAGTCGGTGCATTCTCCGACATCATTGTTATGGCAATAGGTATACACGCACCAAGACCAATACCGCTAAGTATCCTTAGCAGGGCAAATGTTTGGAAACTTTGCGCAAAATAAATAGGCAATGTTAACAAGGAGTAAAATGCCACAAAGAAAATAAGTGTCTTTTTCCTGCCAATGAAATCAGAGATAAGCCCCGACATCACTCCCCCAAAGATTAAACCTATAACGCTCCAGGAAGAAAGACTTCCTGTTTGGATCTTTGTCAGCGCCCATTCTTTAGCCATCTGCGGCATTGTATATGCAACAATCATATAATCAAACCCATCAAAAAGAAGCGCCAGACCAACTAAAAAATAAACAGTCCAAGTATATTTTGAAACGCCTAAATCATCAACAATCTCAGAAATTGTAGATTTCTTATCCATTCCTGTGTAACCTCCCCTTATAAATGCCATATAGGGCTGATGGTTTAAAACCATCCCTAACGTTCCTTATAACGTTCTCTTTAATAATTCCGATGAATTAATTGACACGCTGGATCTCAAGCACTTAAGATCGTTCAACGCTTTTAGCAGAGAGATAGATAAATGTACGTCCCTCCGCTTTAACTCCGAAATTGTTCTTGGTGCTCACCCCTTTTCGCATTAATTTTTGTAACTCCTATCGACCCCGACAATTCCTTTTCCTGACCCATCATGGCCAGGCATAATTTAATAGTTGCAATATTCATTCCAATTCAATTAGAATTTATATTCAATATTTTCAGATAATTAAAGCCGGTATTTGGCCCTTTCTTCTCTTTACGTCCTGATTCTTATTAGTTTGAGAACTCTCTATTAGTCATTTACGAGCGTCAATTTTGACTTTCTTAGTCTTCTAATCCTTCTGGTTAGACTAGATAAACTGATATCCAGCTGTACAGCTGCTTCTTCCCTGCTCCCGCAGTGTGAAATCATTTGAGCGATAAATTTATTTTCGAATTCTTCCATAGCATCATTAAGTGTCTTTGCTTGATAATTATATTCTAGCGTTAGAGGTTCACAAGCCGAATGATATTTAGGGGGAATGTGTTCAGGAGTTATCACTGTTTCTTGAGCAATAATGATCAAGCGCTCAACTAAATTGGTCAACTCTCGCACATTACCCGGCCAATCATATTTTGACAAGATTTCAATCGCTTCTTTACTGAATTTCACATTGAGATTATATTTTTTGTTGAAATGATCCGCGTAATGTTGAGCAATTAAAAGTATGTCTTCTCTTCTCTCTCGCAAGGGGGGAATTGTGATCGGCAAAACGTTTAATCGATAATACAAATCTTCACGAAAAAGTCCACGCATAACCATTTCCTCAAGGTTTTTATTGGTGGCAGCCAATATCCGCACATCAATCTCTCTTGGCTTAACCCCTCCCACCCTGGTTACTTTTTGATCCTGAATAACATTCAAGAGTTTGACCTGCATGTTTTTTGGTAAATCCCCTATCTCATCCAAAAAAAGTGTGCCTTTATTGACAAACTCAAAATATCCCGCTTTACCTTCTTTGCTGGCTCCGGTAAAGGCCCCTGTTTCGTATCCGAATAACTCGGATTCCAAAAGATTCTCAGGAATAGCTCCACAATTAATTTTTAAAAACAAACCCGCTTCATTACGCGGGCTTGCTTTATGAATTATTTTAGCAATTAAGTCTTTCCCCACCCCAGACTCGCCTAGCAACAACACCGAACTGTCAACATTAGCTACTCGATACGCCAAATCAATAACCTTGCGCATTTCTTTGCTATGGGCGATGATCTCCGAGTTATTATTTTTCTTAAGTTGATTAAGCTCTGCTAAATATTTCAAGGCAAGCACTTGAGTTTGCTGGTGTTTTTGCTTTAGTTGATTCAAATCCGTGATATCCCGCACATTACAATAGACCCTGTGGATTTTCCCGTTACTATCGTAACTTGGAACACCAGTACTTAGAGCAATCTTGCCATTAATCGAGTTAATCACTACAGTTTCTTTCTGACCGGACTCAATAACCTTCAACGTTGCACTGGCGTCAGTTATCCCCGCTTCTGTCAGTCCTTTGGTTGTTTGACCAATGGAATCCGGGTACTTAAGCCCCATAATTCGTTCTATCGAGGGATTGATATATAAAATTCTGCTTTTTCCATCCGCTATAAGCAACCCATCATAAGAGTTTTCAAGCATTCCCAAATAGTCCCTATTTAGGTGCTCTAATTCCATGATTCGTTTCTGAAGTTGTTCGGGCAGTTCCTGGTTACTTATTTCTCCTGCCAATCCCATTCAATCCACTCCTTTTTTGAGACTAAACAACAAGCTGGACCAAGATTTTATCAATCCTTTATATTAGAACGATTCTAATCTTTCATGAACAAATGTTGCATAATAGGTCATGAAATTTGCCTAGATCGCATAATTTGCATGGTTAGAGTTCAAAAATATCATTTGTAAAAGACATTGTAATATTTGTTTTAATATTTAGTGTCAGGACTGTGTACAAGGTACAAGGATCTATATGTAGGTTTTATGTCACAAGGAACTTATGTTTTTATAGAATTGTATAGCCTTCTGGAGTTAAATGATTGCTTTAACCCCAAGAAGGCTAGAATTCACAATTAGGGTATTAACCGGTTTCCCCCTGGGCTTCTTGTATCCTGTTTAAGAAACCTTGATAACCATGGCTGCACCAGTGTCGCCGGCCGCACATCCAGTGAACAGACCATAACCGCCGCCTAGAATAGCCAGTTCCTCGATCATTTCCATAATTCCCCGACCGACGGTAGGCCCTTGGGGATGCCCGTAAACAAGTGAACAACCGTAATTATTCATGGTCATAACATCAAGACCCATTTCGTTAGCCATATACAAATCATTAGCCGTAAAAGGATTATGAGACTTGATTGCTTTTACGTCCTTGATGCCAATCCCGGCTTTTTCTAGAGCCATTCTTGCTGAAGGCACTACAGCCATAGCCATATGGGCCTGTTCGGCACGGGCATAACCATAGGATACTATCTGAACTTCCAGGTTTTTATCTGTACTCAGTTCCCGCGCTTTGTCTCTTGTGGTTACAATAAGCCCGCAGTTGCCATCCGCCGGATGGGTTTGAGCGCCAAATGAGTGTACCCCGCCTGGAATAACTGGTTTTAAGGGAGTCAAACTTTCCAGAGTCGTGGGAGTAATCCCCTCATCTGCTTCAACAATGCCCATTTTCTTTTTACTTATTTTATATTCTGCGGGTATCATATAACGTTTTTGAAACGCTCGATCATTAGATAAAGCATCCTGATATTGCTCGTAACGTCTGGCAGTAACCCTATCAACGTCTTCCTTTGTAATTCCGCCGGCCTTATTGACCACGTTTTCAGCAGTTTGAATCATGGCAACCCCGACCCAGGGACCACCGTCAAAGTTATCCATCATCCAACTTTCCTTAATCACTTCGCCTCCTGGGCCCTTTGGGTTAGGCCAAATTGTGAACGGGCCATTAGAACAACGGTCTGTCAGCAAGCAAAATGAGGTTTCGTAAAGACCTGTTTCGATCGCTGCAGCAGCTTGATTTAAAACTGTCGTGGAAGTAGAGCAGGCCTGACTAATATGCATACCAGGAATATTTGGGGCACCCATTAGAGATGCAGCCCAAGGAGCATCGTAAAATGTATACAGTTGTCCGATGGTTTTACCAAAAACAAGGTATTCAAATATCTTTGGATCAATTTCTTTGGTGGCGAGCCATTTTTTAGCTGTCGACCCTGCCAGTTCAACAGCATGTTCATTTTGCAAACTCCCCTGCCAACGAGCAAAGGGTGTACTGTAGTAACCCCCATATGGAATATAAGCCTTTGAATACATTTGAAAACCTCCCTATATTCTATAAGTCAAATACCTTCGGTTCTCCCACCGGAACTCGAGATGATTCCTGTCTGATATTTACTTGTTCTTAAACACTGCAGGGCGTTTATTGATAAATGCCTCAATGCCCTCTTGCAGATCCTCTGAACCAAAGATCTTTTCAACATGTTGCATTTCCATTTCCAGTGCATCCTGCAACGGAATCTCAGTCCCCTTATTAACTAGATGCTTTGCATAACCCATGGCCACACCGGCCCCCTTAGCGAGCTTTTGAGCCAGCTTAAGAGCTTCTCCTAAGGCTGTACCTTGAGGCACAACTTGATTGACCAGTCCAATCCGTAAAGCCTCATCAGCAGAAATGAATGTTCCTGTAAACATCAATTCTTTAGCTTTAGATGGCCCGATCAACCTCGCCAGTCTTTGCGTACCGCCAAGTCCGGGAATCAAGCCCAGGGTCACTTCCGGCAAACCGATCTTCATCTTTTCATCGGCTATCCTAATGTCACAGGCTAAAGCCAACTCACACCCTCCGCCCAAAGCCAGGCCATTTAAGGCTGCAATGACAGGCCTGGGCGTTTCCTCCAGATAAGTAAACATTTCTTTATAGATCGTCGCATTATCTCTCGGACCGCTTTCCATCTGCTTGGGAAAATCTTTAATATCTGCACCTGCAACAAAACACTTTGCTCCACCCCCGGTAATTACCAAGGCACGGATCTCCGCATTTCCTTCTACCTCCTGCAGTACCTGTTTCAATTGCTCTCTAACATCCAAGGTAAGAGCGTTTACAGGTGGATTATTAATGGTAATAATCCCAACACCTTCAGTAATCAAAAGTTCAACGACCTTATTGTCAGCCATAATATTTTTTCCTCCCGTTACCTATTAATTGTAGGTAAAAAAGCCTTTGCCGGTTTTTCGGCCCAGATGTCCCGCTTGAACCAGGCGCTTGTGAACAGTACGCGGCCAAAACTTCATATCTCCTGTTCCCTCATACATAACGTTGAATACGTCTAAAGCAGTATCGAGCCCTATCAGATCTAATAAAGCCAAAGGACCGATGGGATGATTCATCCCTAGTACGCATGCTTTGTCGATATCCTCAGCCGAGGATAGTCCTGCCTCATACGCTGCTACCGCCCCGTTAAGCAACGGAATCTGAAGATAGTTCACTAAAAAACCTGTGGTATCTTTGGCTTTGATCACCTTTTTGCCAATTTGTTCACAAAAAGCCGCTGAAGCCTGATAAGTTTCTTCGCTGGTCGCCAGACCCATTACCAACTCGACCAACTTCATTACGGGCACAGGGTTAAAGAAATGCAACCCTATGACTTTGTCCGGTCTTTTGGTAGCACTGGCTATTTCCGTCAGAGACAGAGCGGATGTGTTACTAGCAAGGATAGCCTCAGGCTTAACAATTTCATCCAGTTGTTTAAAGATTTCTTTTTTCAACTGGATATTCTCAAAAACTGCTTCAATTACCAAATCCACGTCAGCCATTGCTTGATAATTGTCACATAAAATGATCTTGTCCAGCATATTCTGCTTATCTTGAGCGGATACTTTACCTTTATCCACTAGTTTCTGGACGACCTTGTCCAGCTTTGTCTTTCCCTTTTGAGCTACTTCCAGATTTGTTTCAAAGAGTAAGACTTGGATCCCAGCTTGAGCAATGGTTTGTACTATACCAGATCCCATAGTGCCTGCCCCGCCAATAACAGCTGCTTTCTTGAATTCCATTGTACATCCTCCTTTATTAATTAACCTTTACACTTTAGACATAACACAGTTCCTCAAAAAAACTACACTGCATACTTACCGTCTTCTGAAATAGCTGCAGCAATCTCCTGTCTTAGAGCTACCGTGTTCCGTGTAGTATATTTGGTCAACCTCTGTAAATTATCCAGTAGGCTTGCCAATTCCTCACCTTCAGCAAGAGCTGTCAAGGTTTCTTTCGCCGAATATTCCAACAGGCCAACAGTAGAATTAATGTAGACCATAGCCATATTCTGCTTAAGTTTTGCCTTGGGCCCACCATCATTGGCTCCTGCCTTTTGAGCCCGAAGCCAGGCGCTTTCCATAGCAAAGGCTCTAATCGCTAAATCAGCCAGTCTGCCAAGTATTTCTTGATGTTTCTGCAAGTCTTTCCCATACTTTTGAAGCCCGGCACCCATAGTCAGCAGGAAGATATCCTTTGCTGCCTGTACTAACCCCGCTTCCCCTTTTCTGACCAAACTTCCGGCGGCGATCTCTCCCTGAAGCTTTTCGATGGCTTCCTGAAGGGGGAAATCCCCTTTAGCCGCTCGACGCAGCAGGGTAGTAGGAATCAAAATCCGGTTTATTTCATTGGTCCCTTCGAAAATACGGTAAATCCTTGCATCCCTATATAGTCTTTCAATAGTGTATTCTGAACTAAATCCGTACCCGCCATGGATTTGTACCCCTTCATCTACAGCATAGCCCAATGTTTCTGTGCCAAAAACCTTGTTCATCGAGCACTCCAGGGCATATTCCTCAATACCCTTGGCAGCTACCAGGCCCCCGTCATTACCCGAGGTATCCAGACTGTCCATCATGTTCTCTAACAAGCCGCCAGTCCGGTAGACCATGCTCTCGGTCACGTAAATTTTAATCGCCATTTCGGCCAGTTTCTCCTTAATGAGACCGAAATTTGCAATGGGTATGCCAAACTGCTTGCGGTCATTAGCATAGGTTGCTGCTAGCTCCAAAGCAAATTTAGCCATACCAACAGAAGTAGCTGCCAGTTTAAAGCGGCCCAGGTTCAGTATATTAAAAGCCACCACATGACCTCGACCGATCTCAAACAACAAGTTTTCTACCGGCACCTTTACATCTTCGAAGATTACTGATCGGGTGGAGGAGCCTTTTATACCCATTTTGTGTTCTTCCGCCCCGGTAGAAAGACCTTCAGAATCTCCGTCTACGATAAAAGCAGTGAACTTATCCCCGTCTATTTTGGCATAAACTATGAATACATCGGCCATTCCGGCATTGGTAATAAACTGTTTGGTTCCGTTTAGGATATAATACTTTCCATCAGGACTTAAGTCTGCTCTAGTCTTAGCAGACAAAGCGTCCGACCCCGCTCCCGGTTCAGTCAACGCATAGGCCCCGACTTTTTCAGCGGTGGCTAATCCCGGCAGATACTTCTTCTTTTGTTCATGGGTTCCGAACATGACAATAGGCATACTGCCAATACCTGCTTGGCCACCTTGGGTCTGAGCAAAGGAACCTGCTCTTCCTATACATTCGGCAATGATGGTAGTGCTGATTTTATCCATCTCCATGCCGCCATATTCTTCCGAAATATCAGCACCGTTAAGACCTAACTCACCGGCTGCCTCCAGAAGTTCATTAATTAGACCTTCTTTTTTGTTCTCCAGTTCATCCATTCTGGTCAGAACGCTATCCGTTATAAAACCCGCCGTCGTCCTATAAATCATTTTGTGTTCAAGCGTAAAATCCTCGGGCGTGAATATATCTTGGGGGTTGGTTTGCCCGAAGAGAAAACTTCCCCCTTTGGGTAAGCTACTCATTGGCTCACTCTCACTTTCATTGAGAATAATTATGGGATATGAACTCTATTATACCTCCTTCTTAAGTTTTCCGGGACAAGATTTCGCATTATTCAGTATATTTTAAATATATGCAATTTTTGTGCCACGATAATTATGCCTGTTAACACTCCTAGTGCAGTCATCAGAGTTAGTAAGTTCTTGTACTATCTTGGGTCATATTCTTTTGCTGGTCCATAGTTCAAGCCTCATGGTTAGCAGTCTTTATTTGATAGAGTCTAATTAAACAGTCCTAAAAAGAGAGATCGGAAGATTAAAAAGGTCAAAAATGACGTTCAAAAATGACCACCTAATTCTTGGAAAAATAATTAGGTGGTCATTTAAAGTCATTAAGTCAAAAATTTACCTTTGTCTAATAAAATAGTAATTTTATTGGGATTAATATAGGTTCATATCATGAAAACAAGCTTTCTTAGCAGTGCCTAATGTTACAACATCTGTCAACGATAAAGGAAGCATAGCCCTAAAAGCGAATAAAAATGGAGAGATACATGTTAGAAGTATGAAAGATGAGTACAGGCCTTTTACCTCTATTCGTTAATTGATTATTTAGAGTATTCTATATTTTATCTTTTTATGGTATCATCAACCTGTTGGCAAAGATTGCTAATGCCCTTTGCATCTAAACACGAAGTTTAAGGGTAAGAGATACCAATCAATAATCGCCAAGAGGAGGTATATAGGAATTTGGATGAGGCTTTAGCTGCATCATTTAAACGCATGATCGAAGAATTGCCCCTTCATAAATTTTTAGGACTAAAGATATCTTCGGTCGGGGAATTAGAAGCCAGCCTGATCATTGTCGTCGGGGACTCTACCATTAATCCTGCGGGTTCGTTGCATGGAGGCGTAATTTACCTCATGGCAGATGTATCATCCTCCGTCGCCATTGAAACATCATTATCCAGTGACGAGCATGCCGTCACCATAGACACTCAGACGAGTATTTATCGAGGCACGACTGAAGGTGAAGTGACCTTTCAAGCTCTGGTTGCCAGACGCACTCGTCGTTTAGCCTTTATCAATGTCAAAATCACAGACTCTGAAGGTCAGTTAATTGCTGAATCGAGAATAACCAAGGCAATCGTCAATGGTGTTCACTCGTCGAAAAAGAGCAAGTGAGAAAATAGTATGTCTTTCTGGTCTGGGTTAAGTGCAGTGATTGTTCTCAATCTGACGGTATTTTTATTGTTCTATCCATTTTCTTTGAAAATTTTTGGTGTCGGTATCATGAATAATTGCTCACTTCAGTTTGAGAGTGCTTAGTAAATCTTAATACTCCTTAAGAAATTACTTACGAAGAAAATCAAATAATGCTACAATTAATGAACAGCGAGTAGCCTTTGCGGCGTAAGTCCAGTTGCAAAGTATACTCGTTTTTTTAATACCAAAAAAATATTTAAGTAGATTCGAGGTAAAAAGATGATTAGATTTGAAAGAAATACGGAACTTGATATAGCAATGAAGAACCTCATACGCTCCATGGTTGATGTGAGTGACTACATTACGACTATTTCTCATTATATGGGGATGAAACTTACGCGGCAGAAGGAAAAGGATCTAATAGAAATATTAAGAAAATACAACGTGCCTCAAGAGGGCTTGAAATACGACTTGAAAGTCCTGACCGAGAATCCATATTTCAAGGACGTCAAACTTGACAGCGTGGATTCCGAGACCGTGAATTATGAGAAAGCCACCATCAAGAAAAGAACTTTAATAAGCACGAATTTCCATCAGCTTATGGGAAAGTACCTGTTTCACCATCATCCCATCGGGTACTTTGAAGCAGACATCGATTTGCCAGTCTTAAAAGAAGGCAAGAAAATATGGATGTCCCCTGCCATCAGCGAACTTGAGAGCATGGGAGAGGGTACTGAAAAAGGGCATGGGAAATGCCTGACCATAGGGCTTGGAATCGGGGTCCTCCCCTATCTTTGGCTGCTGAAAGACGAGGTAGAAAGTGTGACGGTCGTTGAAATCAACCAAGACGTCATCGATTTGTTTGAAAAATACATCAGACCACAGTTTAGAACCGCTAAGAAACTTGAAATCATTCATGGTGATGCCTTCGACTACTACAACGAAGACTTCCTGAACCAGTTCGACTATGTGTATGTGGACTTCTGGGAATCTAGCGGAGATGGTTTGGGATTGTACACAAGGCTCATGAAAAAGAAGAGGGACCTCCCTCATGTCGACTTTTGGGTGGAGGACTCTATGCTCCACAACGTGAAATACATCATAGCCCCGTATCTTTACGCCGTTTACGAAGGCAGGTGTGTGACAGATTTCATCTCCTCTACTGACGGAGATTTGAAGGAACTTGCGACGAAAGTAAACAGATACTTCAAGACCAGGAATGACGTAGTACGAACGGAAGATGAGTTGTTGAGTATCATACATGGGAAAGATGTTTTGAGAGAGATACTCGCCCAGTAGAAAAATCATTATCCTGGGAACAGTCGCACGACAGCTTGCCTCTGAGCAGTGTCACACCTTATGTATTGATCCGAGGAAAGACCTGCAGCAGGCCGAGGCCGTTAACTTATCCCTCCGGTCGTTTTCTTCGCGTCCAAAACCCTAGAGAAATAATGATTACGATTAAAAGCAATTTCTTTCTCCAGTTCATCTCATCACTTCTTTCTTCGTCAGGACCCTATGATGTTTGGCCGACAACCAGCGCCTTGTATATGAAATTCCACATCTCGCCTGTTCATTCCTTCCAAATTAAACAAATTAAAGCCAGAACCTTTAGGTCCTGGCATTTATACCTAAGCCTTCACCATCGAAAGCCCGTCTACATATGCTGTAATTAAAGCTACCAAAAGGCGGGAATCAAAATGAATGAACCAATCATTGAACGTACACTGCAAGGCATCGCGGCTGAGATTAATAGGATCAAACAACAGACTTTAAAATCATGCTTACCAATGCCATCGAGGTCGGCAAGCGCCTGAAGGAGGCCAAGGCCTTGCTCCCCCATGGAGAATGGGGAAAATGGTTGGTCGAATCGGTGAGCTATTCCCAGCACAGCCAACAGGCTGATACAGCTCTTTGAAGAATATGGAGATAAACTGTTCGCTTCCAGCGATGACGGCGGCAGCTCAAATTCGTCGGCGCAGACGAATTTGACCGAATCTTGGACGTTGCAAAATAACAAAGTCCGTTGATGAGTTCATGGCACAACTACATAGGCACCAAGGCCTACTTGAGGAAGAAAAAAGACCACTTTGTGGTCTCTGATTGCCATTTTGGTATTCGCTGGCGTTCGACCCTTTAGATAAACTGAAGCCATAAACTTCCGTGGCTCCCTATCTTGATTGTTCACCGAAAGAGTTATTTCTGATCGTTGATAAAGCTCTTTATGAAGCAAAAGCTTCTGGCAGAAACCAAGTAAAGTCTTTACCAGTGAACTCGTTCAACTAAAGTCGATTAGTTCGCCCCTTATTTCACTTCTAAATAAAGCGTTCCTAATCTCTTCTATTACAGATTCAGTTGTTTCCTTGCTAAGATTATCCTTAAGTATTTGTTTGGCTGATCTGCTACCGATTTTCCCTAAAGCCCATGCGGCATAACCACGTACTAAATCTTCAGGATCATTCATGGCAACTGCGAGATTGGGAACAAATGCCGGGTCGCCTAGATTACCAAGAGCAATGGCGGCATTCCGCTGAAAGTATTTCCTCTCTTTTATATAGTTGTACATCAGCGGTTGTATTCTAGTCGAATAAAATTCATCTGTCATATTGAGCATTTGTGAGAGACTGAAATCCTGAGCCACTTTCACCAAAAACTCATCGTCCAGCAGTTTTTCTTTTAATCTCGTCTGATTGCGGGGACATACTTCTTGGCAAATGTCGCATCCATGAACCTTCGTCCCCATTTTTTCACGGATTTCAGGTTCAATGTGACTTCCAACCATACGATCCTGCGTTATGAATGTATTAAACGCAATGCAACGGCGCGGATTCAATTTTAGCGGCTCATAAATGGCTTGCGTAGGACAAGCTTTCATGCAGGCAGAACAGCCTTCCGGACAACCAACCTCAACGGTTGGACTATCATAGTCAAGCTCTATATCGACTACGAAGGATGTAAGATAGATAAAAGAGCCAATACCTTCGGCATAAGCGAAATTATTTCTACCGTAATTTACTATGCCTGCTTTAGCCGCAACCAATCTTTCTGGCAAATTTATCTTATCACCCACTTCGCACCCGAGTTTGCGCAGAAATTCCCGCATCAGTTGTGGTCTGGCTCCATTGATCCGTTCATCTGGTGCATTATAACACCTCGCTTGATAGACACGGCCGATTTTATCGGTCAATTCCTTCGGAAAGCTCTTTTGTGCATAATCATAAACTGTTGTAATGATGGACTTCGCCGTAGGCATCAGCGAACGGGGTTCAGCTGCAACCAACGGACGAGACGGTCCTTTGATATAAAATGAATACATCTCATGTCTATCGGTTAAATCAGCGATGTATTCAGGAAAGCTTTCGGCAGGAATAATGCCGACCTTGCTGTACCCTATATCTAAGGCAAATTCTTTAATTTGTGTTGTAAGCGACATACTTCGTCTCTCCTCTCAATTTCCGACGAGTTCCGAGTTTGATTTTGTCAAATTAGATTTAGTAATAATGTGTATATACACCAATTTAATGATAGAGATCTTCAATAATAAGCATTTCTACATAACCTCGCCTCCTAACACAGATTTACCTAGTCAGAGCCTCCAGTTTTGAAAGCAATTTCTCAAAAACATCTAATTCTTCCACTCCCAAATATTCCTCCAATAATGTTTGCGCTTCACCCCATAGCGCCCAAGCGTTGACCAACGCGGCTTTGCCAGCATCAGTGAGCATCACATGCCTAGAGCGCGAATCCTCTCCAGAATTAACCATTATTAAACCAGCATTCATCAGTGGCTTAATATTCCGGTTCAGAGTAGTTCGGTCAATACGCATGGTTTTGGCTAGTGCACTCATACTAACTGACTCCACTCGTTCTAGATTCCGCAATAACGAATACTGCGTAACTTTAAGTCCGCTTGGTTCCAAAACCTTTTCATAAAATTGGGTTACCGCCCGGGAAGCGCGCCTTATATTCAAACAGTGACAAGGGCTAGAAGATTTAAGATCGTATCTGATATGTTTCATTGATTATCGCCTTCTTCTATATATTATGCACCCCAAAAACGTGTATATACACTTATTATTTCTATATAATATATTACAAATTGCATTACACTTCAAGGATGTGGGTCTAAAAATAAGGGTTTTAAAATAGAAGCGCCCTCCTAACGTTTAAAAATCAGCGTAGGAGGGCGTTTCTTGCATGCCAATATAACTACAACACCCTTTAAACTATAGAGGTAGATCCGCTAGTCATTGAATGTTTAAATTGCCGAGATGGCCACATGACTTAAACTTTTATCGGTCAATCGCAGCAATACATACCGGAAACCGATAACACTCTCACTTAGCAGAAAATTTTATTGAAATATGTGTGGCGTCGCAAAATGGGCTATTTCTTGACTTGCCACAGCGACATAGAGTGACTCTATTTCTGATTTCATAGGTGAAACCCTCCGAAGATTCAATCGGAATGTTTCCTTTAACAAAAACTGGGCCACTGACTTCTTTTTCGGCATCCTGAAGTATTTCTATGGAAGGTTCATACTTAGGTTCAATCGGTTTTCCTGTTTTATCGTAGGCAACTAATCTTCCTGCTAGACATTCAGATGCTGCAATAATTGCCTCTGCTCTATAGTTCGGATTATCCGAGTTTTCGGTAAGCTCCCATACATTTCCGTCTTTCCTGTGACAAAAACGCGCTAAGGCACATCGATTATCATCGAGAAGGTCGAGAGCCGGACCCTCAAACAAATCTGCCCGGTCTTCAAACGTCTCCCTTGATGCCTTCTCCTCTCCGATAAAACCGACTTTTTCATGTGAGCCATCACAAAAGGGAGCATTCTTTGTTTGACCGCATCGGCAGAGAGCATATTCTTCACTCTGCGGCAATTCACGTCCATTTTTATATTCATAGATTTTTCCCTTAGGAACTATGATCCTTTCCGCCAAAGGAACATTTCCCGTGATAAGATACGGCCCATTTTTTAATATTTTAATCTTAGCTAGTTTATTTTTGTCCATCATATGCAATCACCCTTTAAATTTTTTACGTAATTTGATTTCTTGTTCTGTTAAAATATCGACATAAGCCGTTAACCAGTTGATCTTCTGCTGAGCATGATTCAGAAAACCACCATAAGCAAAGAAGAGTCACGACAGACTTAACTCACTCGCTTCAGTTTTTCTCTTTTGTGTTAGAGCAAAATATAGAAGGCCAGCAACGATAATCAATACAAATCCCACCTCATAAATGCTAGGATAGCCTGTAACACCCGCTACTATGCCTAAAGTATACGCACCAATTGCCATTCCAGCATCCATCGAGTTAAAGAATAAAGAGTTAGCGATTCCTATCCGCTGAGGTTCCACCGAACTAATGATTTGTGTTTGAAATATTGGCGTTACCGAACCATAACCGATACCAATAATAGCTCCAGCCATCAAAATAACGCCACTCGAGTGGGCTTGACTTAAAAGGAACATTCCAATTAGAAACGCAATGGCCGAGTAAATAAGAATCTTTTTCTGAGAACCTTTGCCTACCCACTGCCCCGCAATGATCCATTTATTCTTTATAGACCTGAATCTGCACTACATGATGTCATTGAAGGGCTTTGTAATGATACTGGGTTTCATCCGAAAATGTCCTTTGAAGCTTTTGAAGAACGGACCGTTGCTGGACTTGTTGGAGCAAAGTTTGGCGTTGCACTCATCCCATTAATGCCTGGACTTGATATGCAGAAAATTTCACTGATTCGTGTCCGTGAACCTCGTTGTTTAATAGTCATTCAAATGGTTTGGCGAACAAATGGGTATATGTCGCCTGCCGCAACATATTTTAAGTCCTATGTTGAAAACACCATGCGTTTAACCGAATAGGTAACATAATGAGGCTAATAGGTCGCTTTCAGAACGACATTAGCCTCCGAGCAGTACTTGGTCGAAAGCAAACAAGGCTTCGTTTACCTCGAATATGTGTTTAACTGGTATACAAGATTGAGATAATTAACATGAGATAATTAACAATGGAGATAAGTGAGGTAAAATCTTGCGGCAAATTTACTCTAATAAAGTATTTTAGGGTTGGGCAAAACTCCAACCCCTATTTGATTTTTCCGATAGAAATATTAACTCGGTAATTTCCATATTTCAAAACGGAATCTAAAAAATCATTTAAATCCTCTTGGGAATTAACTTGGATTTTCAGCATATAACATCCCTCTCCGCTGATCCGATTAGCCTCCAAAACCGATTCATTATTTGATAAAAATTCGCAAAATACTTCATGATTAGTTGTTTTCATAAAAATGGTTATGTAAGCAGTTAAGGATTTATTAAGCATTTTTTCATCAAGCAAAACGGTATAACCTTTTATTACTCCGAAATGTTCCATTCTTGAAATTCTATTGGAAACTGCTTGTCCGGTTAAATGAACTACTTCGCCAATATCTCTAAATTGCATTTTGCAGTTTGATTTTAATAGTTTTAAAATTTTCAAATCAGTATTATCAAGCATTTCTCAATAAATCCTTTCCTGGAGAAAGCAAAAAACGTCGGATACTTTCCCGGCACAATTACATTAGTCTGTATAATAATTATAGCAGAGGACTTAGCAGGATAAACAATTCAAACAAGATTTAGGGGAATAGTTTGGAGGAATTATGAATGAATAGAGCATTAATGGTGGTTGATGTACAGTATGAATATTTTACCGGAAAGATGCCGGTTACGTATCCTGAAGATAGTTTCGATAATGTCCTTAAAGCTGTAGATGCAGCCAATCGAAATAAAATAGAAGTGATTCTAATCAGACATGAAGCACCGCAAAAGAATGCTACTACTTTTGTTAAAAACAGTAGAGGATGGAAAATTCTTGATGAGATCCTCAAAAAAGAACATTTATGCATTATTGATAAAAAATTGCCGGGAAGTTTTACAGATACCGAACTTGAGAATTTATTGAAGAAAATGGGTATAAATACAGTTGTCATCTGTGGATACATGACTCAGATGTGCTGCGATACAACTGCAAGACAGGCAGTTCATCTAGGTTTCTCAGTTGAATTTCTGTCAGATGCTACCGGCACTATGGATGTATCAAATTATGCTGGAAAAATAACAGCGAAGGAACTTCACAATGCCATTCTTGTTACTCAAGCTATGCGGTTCTCCAAGGTGATTTCTACAGATGATTGGATTAAAGGGTTAAATGAAAAATATAGTTTCGAGAATTCCAAAAAACTTCCCAGCCTTCATATCCCATGAATGTTATCTTCAAGATAACTCTCTTCCGTCATAGCGACTATACGGTTTACCTTAAACCGATTGATTTTCCAGGAGTGGCTTTGATTTACACCATTCTTCCATCGCACATATTGCATCATTTTTTCAGTTGACGTTGTACCTTCCAGATTGCCGTTAACACGACACTTTTAAACAACATATTTTGAGGCCTTATGCCCAGCTGCTATGGCAACAAAAAGAGCGGCCTTGAATCGGCCACTCGATAAAATAATTATGTCTATTCAAGCAATACCAGAGCAAAATAGTTCCACTGTCCATAGGTTTCTTTTTTAGTATCGACCTGATATCCGTTATCTCTGGCTGTTTTAAATACATCTATGCCACAAGCCTCCATCAAAGGCCTGACATCTTTGTTTTTCCCCTGAGGTACGGGTGACTCAGACTGAGTCACATTTTGCCCCGTTTGTCAGGAAGGGCCCGTACCGAAGGGCAAGGCCAACAAAGCAAATGATTTATAATATCCCATAGCATAGGCCTCATGTTCAAGCTTAATTGCGTGCTGAGATAATTGCGGTCCATCGGAACCCGTAAGTAACAGTGCCTTATCATATTCCTTAAGCACCTTTTTGGTCTCTTCCGCGCTTGGCGATAAAGGCGGATGCAATGAATCCTTATTATAAAAGGGGCATCCATATTTGCATTTCCATTGTACCCATTCCGCAACGGCAATTGAACTTGTCTGAATTAGCTTTGCGCCCTGAGCACCCAGCTCTATTGCTCTTTTCTGGAGCTGTTCAACTTTGCTTAACTCATGTTGCACCTGCTTCACTTCCTCCCTTGAAATGCTAAAAATTTCTGTTGCCTTATCCGTTTGCTTATAATACGGGCATTTATCTTCTCGGCATTCATGAGGGTGCCGTGCGCTATAAGTACAAACAATCTGATCGGGTGCAGCCAGGGAGACATTAAAGAACGTTCGAGCAGATGCTACGGCCTCAGTGAGGGCAACCCTGACAAAAGCCTTACAGCAGCACGGACCAGTAAGAGCGGCAATAGCATGAACGATGTTACCAACAACAGTCATGGTTTTTGCTGTTTCTTGATCCTTGGGACACGCCGCTCCTAGAATAACACTAAAACAGGCTCCAATGGCTGGGGCAATGCCACAAACACCCGTTAAACCGCAATATCCGCCGATGGCTTGTCTTTTCGTTCGTTGTAAAGCTTCGCTAATCTGATTGTCGGTTATCTTAAGCGTTCCTTCGTTTTTAAGTGCCGCGAGGAAAGAGCCGGCTGCGATCCAGGCGTTCTCACAACCTAACATTGGCACCCTTTCATCGCTCATGAGGCGCTCAGCAATCGCAAAGGGATTTTGTTCCTGTGTTGTTTGAATGTCCTTCAAAAGGATTTCGAAAAGATGTTTCCCGTGGCAATCGTCACATATGTAATGCCCATTTGGACAGCTAATGTTGCCTATCTCACTCTTTCCGCATTGTTGACAGGTCATTTCTTTACCCACACTAAAGTAGTTCAGCGATTGACCACAGATTTGGCAATTTTCCGTGTTGGTTTCCAATTGATGCTGACCAGCATCATTTTTCGGAGCTCAGCAATTTGCTGATGGTTGAGTAGTATTGAACATTTCAATCATAGCAACACCCCAAATTCATTTTTTTTGTACAGTAAAGCTAGCAACGATAGGATTTAATCCCTTATTTTCACCGAATGGATTGCAAAAAACCTCGACAGTCTTTTATGATCTTCCAGATCACCGGGTTAGTTATTCAGTAATAATTAAAGCTTCCTCTGCTTTCAGCACGGGTTATCCCGGCCTTCGTCAAGACCTTTAAATGGTGCGAGGTCAAGGGTTGTGAAAGCCCAGCTAACTCTGATATGTCATTGACACTCTTACACTCCAAAGAAAGAACTTCTATTATCCTTAGCCTATTCGCGTCTGCCAAAGCTTTAAAAAATGTTTGCTCCTCTATGTAATCTTCCATTGCATTCACCTTTTTGTTATTGAGTTTAGCATAAACAACTATCTATATCAATGATCATTTATATAAATACCACTAAAGATCGGTCAACACTTGACTCAACCATGTGAGGCAACTCATCGATGATGCCCCAAATCCCTCGGCATATTAGGAATGCACTTCAGGTGACACTTACGCACACGTCATGCCAGAGGTAAAAGTCCAAACCTCTATAACTATGAATGGGGTTACTTAAAAAGATAAAAAAGATCCCCCCAAAATGGGAGGAATCTAGTTAGAAAAAGCTAATTAAAAACGGTTGTATTAATTTGGTGTTTTGCCATATTCCCAAAAGGCTGAAAGCCTTGATATTACTGGTCGGAGCGACATGATTTGAACATGCGACCTCTACCACCCCAAGGTAGCGCTCTACCAAGCTGAGCCACGCCCCGATTAATGCCCTCTTGTTAAGGCTTTTAAAGGATACCATATTTACTCCAAAATCGCAACCCTAAGTTTGACCGATAACTTCAATTTTTCTTACTTCAACAATTTCCCCAAGCCCAGTCAAAAGGTTCTCCGGAGTATCCTCCATTCCAGCAGTTTCGATGGAAATCGAGACATTGGCAACTCCCTGCAAGGGGATCCCTTGGTTAATTGTCAGAACGTTACCCTTTACTGAGGCAATAAAGTTAAGAACGTGAGAAAGCACACCAGCTTTGTTTTCTAGAATCAAGGAAATGGTAACGATTCTTTCACGACTAGCCTCGTAAAACGGAAATACGCCATCCTTGTATTTATAGAAAGCGCTTCGGCTAAGCCCTACACGCTCCACAGCTTCGTTAATTGTATCGGCATCTCCTTTTACAAGGAGTTCTTTCACCTGCGCAGTCTTTAAAATGGCCTCCGACAAAATATTTTTACTGACAATTAAAAAATCGTTAGTCTTGCCAGCCACTAAATCGCCCCTATCTAACTCTTCTAACCTTATCCGGTAATAATGATTCATGCATATTATATGTTAATTTGTGTGAGTATTGCAAGAACATTCAACTCTTAGTAAGCTTTTAGCGTTTAAAGCATAAAACGATTTTTAAACCAAAGGCTAATAATTTAGAAGAGCTTGATATAACCGGCCAAGAATTATACGGCACAGATGGTCAGGCAAGGACCCTGGCACGCCTTCAATCTTTTCAGAAGCAGTCCGACTTGAACCGAGATAGTTACTGCTAGTCATGGTTAAGTTATTCATCGGAGATAAACCACAGGCCCATGCTTATATGGTCCTAATAAGCAAGAGGTAATTTACTGAATCTAGTTATTGTCCAAACCTGAACTGACAAGCACCCCATCCAGGATTTTTGCGCCCCGGCCTTGGGCCAGAACCGTTACTGGGTTTATATCTAGACTGAGCAGATCCTCTCCTGCCTCTACTGCTAATTGACTGACTCCAAGCAATATTTCTACTAAAGCCTCTTTGTCTGCCGGCTGTCCGCCCCTGACACCGTTTAAGAGAGCACCTCCTTTGATCTGATTCAACACCTCAAGGGCATCTTCACGACTTAAAGGTGCTGGCTTTAATACGACATCTTTAAACACCTCTACAAAGATCCCACCGAGACCAAACATGATCTGAGTACCTAAAACCGGGTCCCTCTGAAGCCCAATGATTGCCTCTACTCCTGCCGGAACTTGCTCCTGCATTAAGATTCCATTGATTTTGGCTTGAGGATTGTAATTTAGGGCCCTTTTCATGACTTCATTAAAGGTGGCTTCTACGCTTTGTGCTGAGTTAATATTTACTGCAACTCCTCCTGCTTCTGTTTTATGCAAAATATCAGGAGAGTCAATTTTCATCACTACCGGGTAGCCCATATTTTCAGCAATGGCTACAGCTTCTTCCGCGCTCTTAGCAACATATTCTTTAGTAACTGGGAGCCCGTACAGTTCTAACAATTCCTTTGTAGCATGTTCACTTAAAGCTTTGTTACTTTCCTTGAGGGCATTTTGGACTTTGGTTTGCCTGGGGATGTTTATTTTTTCTGCAACGGTTGTTTTCCAGCCATCTTTAAATCTGGCATAGTTGTATAAAACCCCCATGACTTTAGCCGCCCGGGCTGGAGAGTGATAGAGGGGGATACCCGCATCCTTTAGGACATCAAATCCTGGCTTAGCTACTTGCCCTACACTCCAGCAGACAACTAGAGGTTTATCTGTCTCTAAAGCCGCTTCGGCAACGTCACGGCCGATTTTTTCTGCCAGTTTCCCAGTAGCCATAGTTATAGCAACGATCAGCATATCCAGTTCATCTGACTCCAAGAGAATTTTTAAACATTTCTTAAACTCTTCTCCCTCGTTTAGAGATTGGGCAGTGACATCAACTGGATTTTGAGCGCAACCAAAGGCCGGAATGACCTTGCGCACCTCTTCTTGCAATGCTTCGCTTAATTGTGGTACTTGTAGCCCAACTTCTTCTAAACGATCTGCCAGCAAGATACCAACTCCACCTGACATTGTTACAATACCCAGCCTAGCTCCTTTAGGCAACTTTCCGGGCACAAAGGCCTGAGCCAAGTCGATAATATCATCACTGTCTTTGGCCTGTATGATGCCCATTTTATCAAAGTAGCTTTTGTAGGCGGCTCCTGAGCCGGTTAAGGCTGCCGTATGAGTAGCGGCAGCTTTTTGACCGCTGGCAGAATTGCCAACTTTTAAGGCAATAATTGGTTTACCTGCCTCTGCAGCCTTTTCAATTGTCCTTTTAAAGGTCTCTCCATCCCTTAAACCTTCCAAATAGGTTAAGATTACTTTAGTACTCGGATTCTCCACCAAATAGGCCAAACCTTCACTAACAGTTACATCCGCTTCATTGCCAGTAGTGATAACATAGTTTACTCCAACACCAGCATCTTGCAATAGATTAAACAGCAGAAAACCAACAGCACCGCTCTGAGATACTAAAGCTACCGGGCCCTCCTTGATGCTGTCTAATTCCATCGAGGCACTGAAAGAAGCGATCAGCCCTGTAGAGACATTGAGGACACCCAGGCAATTTGGGCCTATCAAGCGCATCTCAAATTCTTGAGCAATCTTGATAATTTCTTCTTGAATTTTCTTACCTTCTGACCCGGTTTCAGAAAATCCAGATGAAAAAATGACAGCCCTTTTAATCTTTTTGGCACCGCAATCCCTTAAAATTCCGGGCACCCGCGCTGCGGCCACAGCAATCAGCGCTAAATCTACTCGTTCTGGAATTGCGTCAACTGAAGGATAACAAGGCAACCCCTCAATTTCTCTGTACTTTGGATTTACCGGATAAATCTGGCCCTGATATTTATGCTTAAGTAAATATTTAAGGATTTTACCATTAATGGTTTTAAAATCCTGGCTAGCTCCTATAATAGCAACCCCTGTTGGCTCCATAAAATAATCCATTTCCTCTGTCCCCCTCTCGAAAGTCACAATATTCAGATACTTAACGGCCTACCCCTATTCTGGCAGCCTGCTAAGCTCAGCCTGTTAGTGTATCCCTTCCTTAAGTTTGGTCTGCAAATTACAACAAACTAAAACTTAACTAAATACTACACATTAACACTGCCGGCCTTAACTGAATTGCACTGAAACCGTTGCCAGAGGAATACAATTATCAGTACCGAAATACCAAGCGTGTCAGTAATTAATCCCGGCTTAATCAGCCCAAAGGCAGCTACAAACAATAATATTCTCTGGATAGTATTAGTTGCTTTTAGCATATAACCTTGTACAGCACAAGCTAGCGTAATAACCCCCACAGTTGCTGTCACAAGCGACCAAAGCACCTCGGTCATACTCCCTTGTGCTATTAAGGCTGGTGAATAGATCCAAATGAAGGGAATCAAAAACCCAGCTGATGCCAAGCGAGCTGCTGCCCACCCCGTTCGACTTGGACTTGAACCAGCAATCCCTGCTCCTGTAAAGGCAGCCAAGGCCACAGGAGGGGTGACATTAGAGATATTGCCAAAGTAGAATACGAAAAGGTGAGCGGCCAACGGAGCAATCCCCAGTTTCAGGAGAGCCGGGGCAGCAATAGTAGCACCCACGATATAGACTGCAGTGGTGGGCATTCCCATGCCTAGGATTATGGCTGTGATCATCGTCAAAACTAAGGTTGCAAACAAGTTTCCGTGAGCAAAGGCAATCATATTGTCTCCTAGCGTAATGCCTAAGCTCGTCAGTGAAGATACCCCGACGATAAACCCGACGACTGCAGTGGCAATAGCTACACTCACGCTCCCTTTAGCCCCCATTTCCAGCGCCATTAGAAGCCCGCGCCAACTCATGCGTGTCGTTTTCCGCAAGAAGCTGGCCCCAATGGCAACCAAGATCCCATAAAAAGCCGCAAACGTTGGGGTTACACCTTTCATAAGCAGGTAAACGATCGCAATGAGTGGCAATACGAGATGACCCCGCTCTTTTAAAACCACTTTCATAATGGGTAATTTCTCACGGGATACGCCCACTAATCCCGTCTTAAGCGCTTCTAGATGTACCATAGCAAAGACCGCTAAGTAATAGAGAAACGCTGGTATCAGTGCGGCAATCATTATGTCTTTATAAGGGATGTTTAAGAATTCCGCCATGATAAAAGCCGCTGCTCCCATGACTGGAGGCATTAACTGACCACCAGTCGAAGCTACGGCCTCTACTGCCGCAGCAAAATGGGGCTTATAGCCGACGCTCTTCATCAAGGGGATGGTAAAGGCACCGGTCGTAGCTACATTAGCTACCGCGCTGCCACTGATGGTTCCCATGATTCCACTTGCAAATACAGCGACCTTGGCTGGCCCGCCCGGTGAGGTTCCGGCCATAGCCATTGATGCATCATTAATCAACTTGGCCATGCCAGTTTCCCCAAGGAAAGCACCAAATAACACAAAAAGGAAAATAAACGTGGCCGAAACACCGAGTGCAACACCGAAGATACCTTCTGAACCTATATACATGTGAGCTATAATCCGATTCAGGCTGAAACCACTGTGCCCGAAGGTACCAGGGACGTATTCACCGAAATAGGCATAGAGGAGAAACAGTACGCCGAGGATTGGCAACTCTTTGCCAAGGGCGCGGCGTCCGGCTTCTAACACAACCAAGATGCCTAATGCGCCCATGATGTAATCCTGGGTAATCGGCAGACCACCACGCAGTGCTAATTGCTCGTTGGCAAATACCATGTAAAGACCGGTTACCATACTAAGAGCTACCATGATCCAGTCTATAATGCCCGGTTTGCTCCTCATCCCTTTCTTACGGGCAGGATAGAGCAGGAAAATCAGCACCATGACAAAAGTCAGGTGAATGGAGCGTAACTTAATGGCTTCCAGCGCACCAAAACCCGCTACCCACAGGTGAAAAAGAGAAAATGAAACAGCGATTGCTGAGACTAATAACGCAAGCTTTGTTCTGGGTTTAAACTTCCGAAATTGAGATTCCTTGTCGTATTTTTCCAGGAGTTCTTGGACGACTTCTTCTGAGGCGATTCCATCGGCTGATAATCTCGTCCCCTCTTTATCGTCACTCTTTCCTTGTTGGTCGTTCATGCACTGTTCACCGCCTTCCTTACTTCATTATTCCGATTTCCTTGAAGTACTTAATGGAACCAGGATGCAAGGGCAGAGGACCCATCCCTTTACTGGAATCTTCTTTCTTAATGTTCTTAGTGATAGAGTGGGCATTCAACAGATCCGGCAAGTTTTCATAAATACCTTTCGTAAGATTATAGACTAAATCTTCGCTGAGATCGGCCCGGGTAAGTAGTAGATTGGCTAAGGCTACGGTGTGTACATCTTCCTCCTGCCCCTTATAGGTTCCCTTAGGAATGACAACCTCATAATAGAAGGGATATTGGGTGATTATTTCTTTTATCATTTCTGGTTCAAGAGAAATCAGCTTTATGTCAATCGAGTTAGAGACATCCATAATCGCCGCTAAGGGCATGGCACCTGAGAAGTTAGCGGCATCGACTTGCTTATTTTTTAATAATTCACTTGCCTCAGTAAATCCGACGTAATCCGCTTTCACATTACTCTTATCCTTCTCCCAGAAATTTAGCCCGTAGGCACCCAAGACTTCTTTAGAATTGGTTACCGTTCCGCTCCCAGTGGCCCCTGGGGCAAATCTCTTTCCTTGAAGATCCTTGAGCGAGTTGATTCCGGAATCCTTGCGTACGACAATTTGAGTCACATTAGGATATAAGAACGTCATACCGCGCAGCTCCTTGTTGGGCCGTCCCTGAAATGTATCCTGGCCTTCATAAGCGTACACAGCCACATTGGCCATAGTAAAAGCCACTTCGGCTTCCTTTTGTTGCAAGAAATTCATATTAGCCGCGCTTGCCTCGGTTGACTGGGCCGAAGCTTTAACGCCCGGAACCTTGTCCGACCAAATTTTAGCCAAGGCATTTCCTATTGGGTAATAAGCACCCGAAGTCGTCCCCGTAGCAATGTTTACTTTTTGAATCTTTCCGGTAGTTTGACCTTCGCTAGTAGAACTGGTACTTCCACACCCCGTCAGAGCCAAAGTTATAATGATTACCATAATTAACGCCAGTTTTTTGTGCATTTTAGATTCGCCCTCCTCCAATAATTTTTTCCTCTTTAATTTTGGATAAGTAAACCTAGTTTTTCTCAACTCCTTCCTCTGATTTATCACGATACCGATATACGGTATCATTTCCACAACATTTAATTACCTGTTCCTATTATAGGAACAATGTTCCTATAAAAATTATATCACACCATCCTTTTCAAAGTCTATACACTTTATTTGAAATTTCTAAATTTTCATTGTAATTTGACTATTAATTTTCATTGTGTAAATCGAGTTCAAGTTTCTCCATATCTTGGTGGGAGAAATAATCTCAATAAAACGATATAGTCATAGCATGTAAATCAATGAGGACGTATGAAATCGCTCTTCGCTAACTTCATTACGTCCTCATTTGATCTCTTAAGGTTTCTTTATCGTCTCATTAAATATTTAACCCTTGCTACCCAAAAAACATTCTCATAAAGGGTGAGTGCATGCTGCAACAGATCTTTCTATAATTGAACAGAGGTTCTAGTGGTTTTTTTCTTAAATCTTCTGCTCATTTTACCTTCTTCTCCGACAAAGGTGTTAAAGGGTCCGAGCTGTTCATCTTCTAAAAATGGAAACCATCCCTGATTACAGGTAAGACAAATACATTCGGTTCTATTGTAACCCACAAATCCAAAGACCGGACCGAGTGGGCCACAAACACAGGTGGCTAATAGAGCTCGGATAATCGCATAGCCATATTTATGATAGATATAATTTTCCGACTTACATTTAGGACATCTGCTATATATTCCTGGAGCTCCAACGCCACAGTTCGGACAATGATAAGCATTTTCCAGGACAGTCTTGCCACAGGCTCTGCAATTCAGTTCTTTACTTGTAACCTTGTACATATCCAACAACTCCTCTTTCGCCAGAAATCCTGCGGCACGTGGTTGAAATGTCTCTGCCCTTTAGTCCTTTGAATCAGATTTTGCATGTAAATAAAGCGGCTTTATTATACCAGCTCGCTTATTTATACTTTTAAAAAATCAATTATCCCTTACCGTACTTTTATTTACATATACGTCCATATGGTCTTTAATGGCTCTAGGAGTAATCAACTGATGTACCGGGCATATAGATTTTGGATTTTGATATACTCCCCCGACAAATGCCTTAATATAGTTACGCAATTCTGGCATCTTAACAATTTCATCAACGAAGCCTTTCTTAGCACAGTATGCCGGTCTGGATTTTTCAGCGTACGCCTTAATCAGGTCATTCATCTTGGCAATGGTACCATCCAGAGATTTACCACTATCCTGATCTTTAACTAATCTGCGGGAATACATAGCTGCCGCAGCAGTTTCCCCATGCATTACATTGATCTCTGTTGCTGCAGTTCCAATACTAAATGCATTAGTTTTAGCACCCTGAGGTCCACCTAATACATAGTGAGCAGCAGCGGTACCCTTTCTGAGGGTAATTTCCATCTGAGGAATATCAGTGTTTTGGATAGAATAAATCAGAGACTGTCCCAGGCCTAACAATTCTGCTGACTCTGCTATATCACCAACATCAATTCCCGTTGTATCCTGAATCCAGACTATCGGCAGTTTGTCGCGATTACAGAGAGTAACAAATTCGCTCATCTTGATCAGACCCTGATGATAGAGTTTACCTCCAATGCCTATATACTCTTTAGTATATTCCGGATAATTCTTCAATACGCCTTGTTTATTAGCAACGAAACCGCAAAGCAAACCATCGATTTTGGCTATGCCGGTATACATTTCCAGACCATAGTCAGGCTTATATTCCATATGCTCGCTGTTATCAAAGAGCCTAGCTAATACTTCATATATATCGTAGCCTCTCCTCTGATTAGCAGGAACTATACTGCGGAGATCTTCACCGGAGAATTTAGGTTCGGCTGGATCAGCAACTCTGAAGAATTCAGGCTTATAAGCAGGTAAAGCCCCTACATACTTTTTAATAGCGTCCAAAACGCCTTCTTCACTATCAGCGACTTCACGGAAGAAACCAGTTACACCATGATGAATTTCAACTCTTCCTGGAGGAGTGGATTTAAATTCGCGGGTAGCATCAATTAATGCCTGAGCAGATTCTTCATCCACATAACCCTTCGGACTCATACCGCCCACTATGCCAGCACCGCCAACAGCCATGTTAGCTTTTTTATGAGCAATCAAAATGGTGGGGCTGATGCTATGATATCCGCCACCAGCTGGATTAGTGCCGTAGATACCTACTATTATCGGCAGACCCAACTGCTCCAGTTCATTATGTCTGTAGAACGGAGTTCCACCACCAATACGATTTGCGTATACTTCTTCTTGATTACTCAGCTTAACACCACTGCAGTTCAAAATCCAAACTAATGGCAGGTTCATTCTCTTTGCTATATCAGTTACTCGAGTAATATTATCAGCCTGTCCCGGAATCCAAGCACCAGCCAAATACTTATTATCCGAGGCAATAACCACTACCCATTTGCCGTTAACTTTTCCAATTCCATCGATAACCCCAGTAGTACCCTCTTCGTTAGCGGTAGGGTCGTAAATAGTATGCAACGGGCACCATGTACCTGGTTCGACCAAATAGTCGATACGCTGCCATGCAGTCCATTCTCCACCGGCATTTATTTTATCGCTAGGTTTTCCACCGCCTTTAATCCGATCAACTTCTGCATCAATTTCAGCTTCAACTGTTAACAGTTCTTCGGCATTTTTCGTATTTACCTTTTTTAATACAGTCCCCAGATCATTCATTTTCGCAAAATATCTAGGCATAGAATATCCGAATTCACTCACTAATTAACACTCCTTTCAAGTACAAAGTACTGCTTAAATAAGCGCGCATAAGCGATCACTCTAAATCTCATTTAGATATACAGCTAGAGGAAGCTGAATAATCATTCAACTTCCAATCTTTGCACCTAATTATCTAAAAGGACTATTCCAATACAACTAGTACATCACCTTCAGTGACTTGCTGGCCTTCTTTAACGCTGATTTCTTTTACAACGCCATCTTCGGGTGCATATATAGGATTTTCCATTTTCAGAGCTTCGAGAATGATTACTTCATCATCTTCAGCAACAGTGTCTCCCACCTTAACAAGGATCTTCCAAACTTTACCTGACATCGGGCATTCAATGTTTGCCATTATAAATTTTCCTCCTTTAAAATCTTTTTTCTCTTTATACTAAAGTTAAGGATTAATCCTAATCCGGTTTATATTGTGCTGTTGGTCGGATAATCTCCTTAACCTCAGGAACAAATATTAGTTTACTTTAATACACTGATGAACATGCCTGCTGCCACCGCAGTACCAATAACACCGGCTACGTTAGGACCCATGGCATGCATTAAAAGATAGTTTTTCTTATCTGCTTCTGAACCTACTTTATGAGCTACCCGAGCTGCCATCGGAACAGCTGAAACACCAGCAGCCCCAATTAATGGATTGATCTTTTCTTTTAGGAATAAATTCATTAGATGTGCCAACCCTATACCGGTGGCAGTAGCAGAAGCAAATGCTATCGAACCCAGCGCAAATACACCCAAAACCTTAGGACTCAAAAACACCTCTGCCGGCATAGTTGCCCCAACTGATATGCCTAAGAATATGGTAACAATATTCATCAATTCATTTTGAGCCGTAAGACTCAGACGATCTACCACCCCGGATTCTCTCAAAAGATTACCGAAACAGAACATACCCATCAGGGCAGCAGCATCTGGTACAACAAGGGTAATAACTATAACCGTAATAATAGGGAAGAATATTTTTTCCAGTTTGGATACCTTGCGTAAGGATTTCATGCGGATCTTTCTTTGCGCTTCAGTGGTAAGTAATTTCATCACCGGTGGTTGGATAACCGGTACAAGAGCCATGTAGGAGTAAGCAGCCACCGCACATATACCCATCATTTCCGGAGCCAGTTTAGATGCTAGAAAAATAGTGGTCGGGCCGTCCGCACCTCCAATAATTCCGATGACAGCCGCCTGGTTAATATCGAAGCCCAATGCCAAAGCTCCAAAGAAGGTAACATACACCCCGCCCTGAGCACCTGCACCCAACAGCAGAGTCTTGGGATTGGCAATAACCGGACCAAAATCGGTCATGGCGCCAATGCCCAGGAAGATGAGGGGAGGAATTATAGCCCACTCCTCGCCATAATGGTAAAAACGCCAAAGCAGTCCTTCCCCGGGTGTCATGATTTCTGAGGGAAGATTAACTAAAAGGATACCAAAGGCTATTGGTAATAACAGCAGGGGTTCAAAACCCTTCTTAATAGCGAGATAAACAAATGTTAACGCAATGGTCCACATGACAAAATTACCCCAGTAGAGGTTGTCAAAAGCCATGGACGTCCACATGCCTTGTAATAACTCCATTTTTCCAAACTCCTTTCTGACTAATTAACTTGTTAGCATCATTGCACTTATGATTCCTGTTTTTCCTGTTTCTTCTCTAAGGCTATTGCAAGTTTAGAGCTTAATTTAATCATTATCAGTAAAAATGTCATAACTATAAATACTCCAGATATTCCTGAGATAAAAGTAGTTAGCGGCAATGACATATACTCCCCCCCTTTCCTGCATTAATTAAACGTCATTAGGCCTTTTAGCAGGGCATATCTTTAAACCATTAAGCGCTGGGGATCTACTTTATTTAAGAGAATATCGAGAATCTCCTGACTGGGAGGTTCAGCTTCCTCACCTCTGCTTACATCCATTTCAAAACCAATATTTTCTCGAATCTGCCGCTGGGTAATTCCTTCAGCTAAATACATACCTTAGCCCTTTTGTCAAAACGCATAATTCCTAAGCTCAGTGGCCACGACTTGGGGTCCGACATCAGGCAACCTGTCTTCTTACGGCCAATTGGAGCAGTTCTTGACAGTTTTGTTCAGGCTTCACCACCTAATCAATCATTAGTTCAAATATTATTTATAAGATCCTCTTAATGTGTAATGCAATATACGTGCCAATTTATCAGATTATTTTGTTTACTCTTTATCTGCAAGATACTTAGTAAAAACTGATTGTTATTTAATCATAAGAAAAAAGAGCATCCTGATCAGGATGCTCTTTTAGGACTACTCTCACAAAAACTGTAACGGCAAATGATTCTAGCTCCGTATATTTGATTAATAGCCAAATCAATCTTCCGCTTTTAGCGCGGCATGCCCATTTTAAAGATGTAATTTCTTCAACTGTTGTGTTTTCAGGACACATCTCCTGCAATCAATAAAGGACAATGCACAGGTCTTTTAACGTTCTACAATCATGGCGATCCCTTGACCTCCACCAATACACAATGTGGCTAATCCACGACGGGCATTTTTACGTTTCATTTCGTACAACAGTGTTACTAGAATACGAGTTCCAGAAGCACCCACAGGATGACCGATAGCAATTGCTCCACCGTTTACATTCGTTTTCGCCATATCAAGCTGTAACTCTTTAGCAACTCTTAAAGTTTGAGAAGCAAATGCTTCATTAGCCTCCACAAGATCAATATCTTCAATTTTCAGTCCCGCTTTTTCTAATGCCTTACGGCTAGCCGGAATAGGCCCAGTTCCCATAATTAAGGGATCTACACCTGCTGAACCCCATGATGCGATGGTCGCAAGAGGGGTTAAGCCCAGTTCCACTGCCTTCTCCTTAGCCATAACGACGACAGCAGCAGCCCCGTCATTGATCCCCGAAGCATTCCCTGCAGTGACGGTTCCCTCCTTTTTGAAAGCGCCTTTTAGTTTGGCAAGAGCTTCATAGGTTGCACCAAAACGTGGAAATTCGTCCTGGGAGATAACGAGGGGATCTCCTTTGCGTTGCGGAATGGACACGGATACAATTTCCTCTTCAAATTTCCCGGCTTTAATAGCCTCCTCGGCACGATTTTGACTGGAGACCGCATAGTGATCTTGTTCATCTCGAGAAATACTAAACTGTTCTGCTATGTTTTCAGCCGTTAAGCCCATATGAATATTGTTCATGGCATCAGTTAATCCATCAATAATCATAGTATCAATAAAGCTGCTATTACCCATCCGATACCCTGTACGTGCTTTGGGAAGCGCATAAGGCGCTAAGGACATGCTCTCCATCCCGCCTGCAATAACAATATCAGCGTCCTCGGAGATAATGGCCTGGGCAGCACAAACAACAGATTTAATTCCGGATCCGCATACTTTATTAAGTGTCCATGAAGGAACCTCCTGTGGAATTCCAGCTTTAATAGACGCTTGGCGAGCGGGATTTTGTCCTAGCCCGCCTTGCAACACGTTACCCATAATAACCTCATCAACCTGATCAGCTGTAATACCGGCTCTTTTCATCGCTTCCCTAATAGCAATTGCACCTAAATCAGCTGCCGAGATCTGCCCTAAGGCGCCTAAAAAAGAACCCACAGGTGTCCGAACAGCACTTACGATAACAACTTCTCTCATTTATAATCAACTCCTTCATAATGTTCGACTCGAGTTAGACATTCTCAATTACCTAGAAAAGGTTATTAACACCCTTTAAAATCTGGTTTACGCCGCTCTAAAAAGGCTGAGCAACCCTCTTTTTGATCGATTGTGCTGAAGGTGAGGCCGAAAACCTCTGCTTCGTAGGCTTGTCCGCTGTCAATATCTATGTTCTTTCCACGCTGGATGGCGCTTTTACTTAGCTGTACTGCTGCGGGAGCACGCCCAGCAATACGGTTGGCAAGCTTTAGGGCTTCTTCTATAAGGGTTTCTAATGGATAGACATGATTTACCAAGCCGATGCGATAAGCTTCTTGGGCGTCAATGATGTCCCCTGTAAATAGCAATTCGCTAGCCCGTCCGGAACCGACAAGGCGAGGTAAACGCTGAGTGCCTGCAAATCCGGCCGTGATTCCCAGAGTTACTTCTGGTTGACCAAATTTTGCGGTTTCACTCGCTAAACGGATATCACAGGCCATGGCTAACTCGCATCCACCTCCCAAGGCGAATCCATTAACTGCGGCGATTACTGGTTGAGACAGAAGTTCAAGCTTACGAAAAGTTGTTTGCCCTAATTGAGCGAACCGTCGGCCTTCTAAAGCGTTAAGCTCTTTCATCTGAGCTATGTCTGCCCCCGCAACAAAGGCCTTCTCTCCACTGCCTGTGAGTATCACCACTTTGACACTGGAATTCTTCTCTAGCCCATCAAGCACAAAAGAGAGTTCCATTAGTGTGTCTGCATTCAAGGCATTTAAGGCTTTAGGCCGGTTAATAGTTAAAATGGCGACAGCACCGTTTTGTTTTAAGATAAGATTATTATACTCCATGGTTTGTCCTCCTCGTTATACTAAGTTTCACTAACTTAATATCATTTGATCCAGGGAGATCTTCCACTAAACATTAAAACAAGATATTGAACTTATAACTAAGCCTGGTAGTTATAAAAACCTCGACCGGATTTCCGTCCAAGCCAGCCGGCTTTGACGTACTTACGAAGTAACGGGCAGGGGCGATATTTATCCCCTAGCCCTTCATGCAGAACTTCCATAATGGATAAGACGGTATCCAGTCCAATTAGATCTGCTAACGCTAATGGACCCATGGGGTGATTCATCCCTAACTTCATAACATTGTCAATTGCTTCCACCGAAGCTATGCCCTCATTAAGTGTACAGACAGCTTCATTGAGCATGGGGATTAGGACCCGGTTGGCAACAAATCCGGGGGCATCGTTGACTTCCACTGGTGTTTTGCCCATTTTCTCACTTAAGGTTTCTATCGTTTTATAAACTTCGTCGCTGGTGGCCAAGCCACGAATAACTTCGACGAGCTTCATAACCGGAACCGGGTTCATAAAGTGCATTCCAATCACTCGATCCGGACGTTTGGTAAAGGCTGCTATCTCTGTGATGGGTAATGAGGATGTATTGGTCGAAAGTATCGTGTGTTCAGGGCAAATGACGTCAAGCTGAGAAAACACTTGGGCTTTAATGGCCATATTTTCCACAGCGGCTTCGATAACTAAGTCAGCAGCTACCGCATCTTGCAGAGAGGTTGATTTAGTAATAAGACCAATCATAACCTCTTTATCTGCAGCAGTAAGTTTTCCTTTTTCAACACTGCGACTAAGGTTTTTCTGGATGATGCCGAGACCCCGTTCAACAAATTCATCCTTAATGTCATTTAAAATAACAGAGTAGCCTGCTTGGGCAGCAACTTGAGCGATTCCGCCCCCCATTTGTCCAGCCCCTATAACCATGATTGTTTTCATACTTGCCCCTCCACTTTCATTTGTTCCAAGTCCTGATCCAAGTACTCATCTTTGGCTTTCAATAATTGCTAACTCATTCAGGACTACAGATTATAGTTTAATGCCTCAAGCCCTTGCTCTGCAAGGGCTTGAAATCGATCTTCGCTAGCTGTGGTTTCTATTAGCGGACTTACCGATTGGGTTGGTAACCTAGTTCGATGCCCGCGATAATCTGCATATGAATGTTGGAAGTCCCTTCCAGCGTTTCAAACTGCTTAGCGTCGCGGAGCCATCTGCCACAAGGATATTCAGTTGAATAACCATAGGAGCCATAAATTTTCATGGCCATGTTAGCACCATGAACGGCTGCAATACAACCGTACAGCTTAGCCATGGAAGTTGCTTGCTGGCTGGGCAAATTATTATCCTTTAACCAGGCAGCATGATAAACGAGGTATTTAGCTGCTTCATCTTCTAGTTTCATTTCCGCAAGTTGTGCTTGGATCATTTGAAACTTTCCAATGGGTTGACCAAACTGAGTACGCTCATTAGCATATTGAACTGCACCTTCCAAGCAAGCTGCTGCAAGCGCTGCTGAACCAGTGGCGCAACCCATGCGAGTGTTGTTCAACATCCACATGCATATTAAAAAGCCTTTATTTAGCGGACCTAAAAGGTTTTCCTTCGGAATCACAGCGTTTTCAAACACCAGTTCAGAGGTTGGTGCAGGCCACATTCCCACCTTCGAGAGAATTGGAATTCTGGTAATGCCAGGAGTTTTATTGTAATCAACGATAAAACATGATAATCCTTTAACACCCGCGCCCTTTTCAGTAACGGCATAGAGAAGCCCGACATCAGAAGTATGTCCTCCGGAAATCCACATTTTTGAACCATTCACTAACCAATGGTCTCCTTTGTCTTCGGCAAAGGTCTTCATACTAGCCACATCGGAACCAGTATTGGCTTCGGTTATAGCAAAACTCCCTACAAATGAACCATCTACCAGCCCCGGAATATACTTTTGCTTTTGCTCTTCTGTACCATACTGATTTATCGTCATAGCCGGACCCCAGCAATTGCCGCTGATTGCCAGTCTCCAAGAGGTATGAACCTTGGCTATTTCATACAGAGCCAGAACGCCTTCCATCCAACCCATGCCATTTCCGCCGTACTCCTCAGGTATACTCCAACCCAACATCCCCAAATCGCCCAATTTACTCAGAATTTCTCTGCGGTAATAGTGGTTTTCTTCATCCTCTTCGATAAAAGGAGCCAGTTCCTTTTGAGCAAAATTTCGAGCCATATCTTGTATCATTTGCTGATCTTCAGTTAATCCAAAATCCATAATTTCCACTCCCCGTTGTAATTTATTATTACACTTTAGAATTTGCTTTCAGACGTAACGCAGGAATTTAAATCACAAGAATATTTAGCTCCTATCTCACCTCCGCCTATTTGTTAATGTGCTTTTGCCGAAAGTCTAAGGTTTTAAAACATTTCATAAAGTTACCTGCGCCACTGCTTTCCAATGATGAGGCAATACAATTGCAGTTCCTATCTTTGTATGAATATTGCAATAATTATGCCAACTATGATTTACTTGTATAGCTGTGGGGGGAATCCCCCTGTCCGTCCGCAAAATTTTAATATTTAATCTTATTGTTAACTTCAACACACCCAAAACCTGTTCTTTAAATTGTATGGTTAGGCGGACAGTTTCCGGTTTTACGAACACATTTGCATCGTTGTTACAAACTTAACTATTTGACGGCAAGCACATTAAAGTGATATTTTAATTTCAATTATTCTTGATCTATGAAGGGGGATTTAGATTTTTTATGGAACACAGGTCTTTTGAAGAGGCTTGCTTACCTCATAAGCACATTAGCCTGCTAGGCAAGGAAATATATTTATTTCGAGAGCTAACTTCAACCAACAGTGTCGCAAGACAAATGGCTGTATCCGGAGCTGCCGAGGGCATCATAGTGATGAGCAGGTCCCAATCCGCCGGCCGTGGCAGGATGCAACGCCAGTGGCATTGCCCACCCGGTAAGGGGCTTTTGTTGTCCATGATCTTAAGACCTCAAATCAGCGTGCAATTTGTGCCTCAGCTTACCCTTTTAACCGCAGTGGTTGTTGCCGAAACCATAAAAATAGTTACTGGCTGCGCGGCTGGAATCAAATGGCCTAACGACATCTTCATAAACGATAAAAAAGTCTGCGGCATACTTGCGGAGAGCAGTTTTTCCAAATCTAACTTCGAGTATATAATCATCGGCTTAGGTATAAATGTTAACTTAGGAATCCATCATCTCCCCTCGGATTGTCAGAAAACCAGCACTTCACTAAGCTTAGAACTGGGTGAAAACGTCTCCCGCGTCAAGCTACTTAGACAGTTTATTATTAGCTGGGATGAACATATCCAGGGCTTTGTAAAAGCTGGACATCCCTATCTCCGCGACAAGTGGATTAAGAACAACGTTACATTAGGAGAAAACGTTATCGTTAACAAAGGCGACTCTTGCCTTCATGGGCTGGCCGTAGATATAAGTGAAAAAGGAGGACTAATCGTGCGATTGGCTGATGGATCACTGCAGGAGTTCCTCGCTGAAGATGTTAGTATAAGAAAAAGATTTTAATAGTCTTCTATTTAGATAAATACAACCTTGGCTGGAATAATGCAGAAAATGCATTTTATAATGCTTAATTTTATAGTATAATTTAATTATTCAGAAAAAAGACTGGCATATGCTTAAGTATTGTTAAACAACGGGAGGAGAATAGCATAATGGTGGTTCCTGAAAACTTAAATTACACTTCATGGCTAACCGTTAAGCAGATGATGAACAAACAGTTTATTGTTATTCATCCAAATGATTCTCTGCGAACTGTAATCCAATATTACCAGGATTCCAGGCTGGATACTCTTCCAGTCGTTGATAATAACGATAAGCTGATTGGGGTTTTTCCCAAAAAGAGGTTATATAAGGCACTGCTGGATGGTTCTAGCTTAGATGATCCTTGTACCCCTTACATAGTTAATGAACCAATTTCTGTATCATGTGACCTATGCTATGATGAAGTATCCATGGTAGTGCGCTCCAGCCAAAGCCTGGTTGATTACGTGGTTGTTGTTGATCATCAAGGTGCGCCAGTTGGAATGATTGGAACGGCAGAATATCTTCGGGGAAGTCAGAAGTTGATCATGACGTCAAACGTTCTGCTTGAATCTATATTCAACGCAAATTATGAAGGTATCATCGTTATTGATAATAATGGGAAAATTTTGCGGACCAATCCTGTCGCCGAAAAGATGTTCGGACTGATCTCTTCCTCGATCAAGGGTTTGCACCTGGAATATGTGCTCCCTGATCTTAAGCTATTTAGTAATCGCAGCCGGGGAGTAAAGCAGATAATACAGGATCTCCCCGTTATTGTTAGTCAAATGCCAATTATGGCAGATAATATTCAGATTGGCACAAAAATTGCTTTTGTAGATATATCGGATATGGAACAAATGGCCCGAGAACTGGAAATCGTTAAAGACTTGCAGACGAATCTTGACGGAGTCCTTAATGCTTCCTCTGATGGAGTTTTTGTTTCAGATATTTCTGGTTATGTGAAATATGTTAATGAAAGTGGATGCCGACTTATTGCAAATACATCTGAAGCAATGACTGGAATGCCGATCAAAAAGCTTTTACCAAGCGGAGTTCCCGCCGAGGTCAGCAAAACAGGCATTACCGAAGTAGAAGTATGCAGCATTAACGGCAGAAATTGCATTGTTTCTCATATACCTATTAACAAGGTTATCTACGATGAGACTCAGACCGTAGGGGTGGTCAGTACTGTCTATCTTGATGATAATAGACTCACTGAAGAAATAGCCCGGAAATGGCTGTCATTAAGGCAACAAGTCCAATATTATCGCGATGAACTCGAAAAGCGTGGAAATAGCTTTGATAATCTGGTTTCAAAAAATCCGGCCTTTATTAAGATGAAAAAGGATGCCCATCGGATTGCTCGCAGCAGTTCAACGGTTCTTTTGACCGGGGAAAGCGGCGTAGGTAAAGACATGTTTGCCCATGCCATTCATTCCGCAAGTCCCCGAGCAAATCAACCGTTTGTTAAAGTTAATTGTGCCGCCATTCCGGAATCTCTCTTAGAATCCGAACTCTTTGGCTACGCCCCGGGTTCTTTTACAGGCGCTTCCCGAAAAGGTAAGACCGGGTATTTCACCCAAGCCCATGAGGGAACTGTTTTCCTTGATGAAATTGGAGATATGCCTCTTTCTATACAGGTTAAGATATTACAGGTTTTGCAGGATAAAGAATTTATGCGAGTGGGTGGAATCAGGACTCAAAAAGTGGATGTTCGTATTATTGCCGCCACAAATAAGGATTTGCGGGAGGCGATAATTAAAGGAGCTTTTCGAGAAGATCTCTTTTATCGTCTAAATGTCATTCAGTTCAACCTCCCTCCGCTTCGGGAACGTTCCGAAGATATATGGCCTTTAACTCAGGTTTTTATTCAGAAATATAACGAAATTCTAGGATCTAATGTCGTCGGCATAACCCAAGCTGCCAAAGATGCTTTACTGATTCACTCTTGGCCCGGCAATATCAGGGAACTTGAAAATACCATCGAGCGAGCTGCCAATTACGTTTTGGAGGGTGAAATAGGAATAGAACACCTCTCTGCCCAGATCTTTCAATTTGGCCAGAAGGCATATGAACCCTCCTCCTATCGAGCGGTATTGAGCGATGTTGATAAAGAAATGCTTTTGGTGGCTTTGAAAAAAGCAAAGGGCAACAAGAGTGCGGCTGCCCGTCTCCTTAAAATGAGCCGATCGGCATTTTATGAAAAACTGGGCAAGTATAATCTATCTTAACCAAAACGCAAAAAAACTTGTCTGGCCTCAAGCCGCAGTCGCTGGCATATTCCTTAATTGCACTCAATGGATATCTACCGCCTTTGTTATAGTGCGGCTGACGAAACTGGCACTATTTTAACAATGGTAGGTAGTTTTTTCTACTCATATCTAAAGCTTTTTGGAACCACCTGCATAGCAGGTGGTTTTCGTTTAGACAATAAAAGAACGTCCCTATTGAAAATGGGACGTTCTTGTTATTTTACCCGGCTACAACCGCTATCGATAATATAATGATTGCCCCTATTAAACAATAATCGCTTCTGGATAAGACCAGCTCGCGCAGGTAGGTACGGTGGCCTTGCTGATATCCCCGTGCTTCCATGGCGTCAACCAGTTCATCACAACGACGAAAAATATTAATCGCTAAAGGGACTGCCAGATATCGAATCGCTCTAATTTTCCCGCTTAAATGTCGTGGATTGAAATTCGCGCCTCGAGCCAATTGAGCTTGGCTGACACAATTCATTTCGTCTAGCAACGCGGGCATAAACCTTAAGGCTAAAGATAATAACATAGCAACATCATGAGAAGAAATTCCAGCAACTCTTATGGGCCGCAGGAGTCGCTCCAGCCCCATAGTAATCTCAGATTGCGTGGCAGTCATAGTCAAAATGGAGGCCGCAGCCACCAGCAGCAAGAACTTCCAAACCTGTAAAATCCCAAGGTTTAAACCCTCGTAAGTGATTTGCATCGGACCGATAGGAAACGGTGGCAACGGGCGCCCCGGAGTAAAAAATATATAAAGCAAGAAAAGACAGCAAAAGAAAGGCAGTACCGGGCGCAAAGTTTTCAGCACTGATCCCAAGGATAGACGAGCAAGCAGCGAGATGGCTAAGGCAATGGCACTGGCTGTTGTGAGACCCATAAGATTCACGTGTAGAATTATTATGCTAAGAGCTATCACTGCTATAAGTTTGACTCGAGGGTCCAGTCTGTGAACAGGGGATTCTAAATAAACGTATTGCCCAAGCCTATACATGTCCATCCGCCTTTCTAGGAAAACAGAAATCGCTTGAACTCCTTAGTCTTTCCAGCAGGGCAGTTATTTCTTTAACCGCATCTTCAACCGTAAAAATGGTGGTACTTACATCTTCTCCCCCCTGCTGCAGTCGCCACATCAACTCGGTGATCTGGGGTGGGGCCAGGCCCAGCGTCTTAAGCCACTCCACTCTGCTCAATATGTCTCTTGGACTTCCATCAGCAATCAATTCGCCCTGATCCATCACCAGCACCCGGTCCGCTAAGGCGGCCTCGTCCATGCTGTGGGTCACATGTATGATACCCAGCCCCTGGGAGTTCAATTTCCGCAGTAAGGTTAGTACCTTCTTTTTACTTTCCGGATCCAGCGAAGCGGTAGGCTCGTCAAGTACAATAATTTTCGGTTCCATAGCCAGTAGACCAGCCAAAGCCAAAAGTTGTTTCTGGCCTCCGGAAAGTGTATGGGGAGGTCGGGTTCGCAGCCCGATCAGACTTACTCTGGTTAGGGCCTCATCCACTCGCCGGCGCACCTCAACTGGCGTTAAGCCAAGATTGCCAGGACCGAAAGCAACATCTTCTTCTACACTCATGCCTACAATCTGATTATCAGCATTCTGAAAAGCCATCCCTACCCGGCGCCGAATTTCCAGAAGACTTTTTGAGTTGCGCGTACTTAACTCATCGACCTGGACTTCGCCGGCAGAAGGAATCAGTAAGGCATTTAAATGCCGAATGAGGGTGGTTTTGCCACAACCGTTGGGGCCGATAAGAGCAATATACTCGCCTTCAGCTATATGTAGATTAAGGTCTTTGAGAACCGGTGAGTCACCCTTTTCATAAGCATAAGTCAGGTTATGAACCCTGATCATATTTTTCATGGCCCCCCTAGATTTTAACTTGATTGCGTAATTTTAGGCCGATTAAAGCCGTCGCGACCAGCTTGAGCACGTCACCAACCAAGAAGGGAACTACGCCTGCAAGCAGTGCTTTTGGTATTGATAAGTGAGCTACTAGGGATAGCTGTGCTACTCCCAGCGTATAAATCACCAGATTGCCTACGACCAGGGACAAACCTAGCCATGCCAAACCCGGCTCTTTCTTGGCTTCTACCATTTTACCGATAACGTAAGCGGCTAAAATAAAGCCAATCAGGTAGCCACCCGTAGGACCCATCAGCGTCCCAAGACCAGCTTTTCCCCCCGAAAAGACGGGCAGGCCGATTACACCTAAAAGTACGTAGACAAACTGGCTCAATGCACCCGCATATCCGCCCAAAAGGACTCCGGCCAAGCCCGTAAAAAGAGTCTGTAGGGTAATGGGCACCGGCTGCATGGGGATGGTTATTAAGGAGCCGGCAGCAGTCAAGGCTCCGAACATGGAAGCGTAAACCATACGCCGTAGGGAATTATTACTTTTAACCATCTGTTTATCTCCCTCTATTTGAGTTTTTGCGGCATTCCGCTGCTAGTACCAGAAACCGACAGGGGACTTGCGACAGGAAACTTTCCCTGTCACAAGTCCCCTGCAACTCTTTCCAAGTCCTTAGTATCTGAGCAACTGTGAATCTAATAATTTATTATAATATCTTCCAATTATATTGTCAACCAAAAGTTTGTTTTTAGGTTGACAATACCTCAGCGGGATGGAGAGGCAAGATTGTTATTTCCCCAGAAATTATGGTATGGACAATACCAGACTGGTCTCGGAGCAAGAGAAATCCATTTTCATCGATATCGATGGCCTTACCCACCAGAAAGCCGTTGATTGTATCCAGTCTTAGCACTTGTCCGATTGCCACTGACAGGCTTTTGCCTTTTTTAAGGGTTCCCTCAAAACTGCCGGCCAGCAAGTCTAAATAATGGCTTTCCAGCCGTGCCAGCAAGCCCTGCAACACCTTGACCCGGGAAACTGGGCGTGCATCTTCGGCCCGGGCAGAGGTGGCGGCAGTTCGAAAGTCACCAGGAAATTCCTGAAGCTGGTTGTTTATATTCATGCCAATACCGACCACGATATATTCAATGCCATCCATGTCGGTGACTGCTTCGGACAGTATACCAGCTACTTTTTTGTCATTTATCAATATGTCATTAGGCCACTTAATGCGGGCTGGCAAGTTTAACTCCTCTTCGAAAGTTTCTGCCACAGCCACAGCAGTTAAGAGGGAAATTCTCGAGATTTCCTTTAAAGGCAAGACCGGTCGCAGAATTACCGACATATATATTCCCTGGTTGCTTGGCGAGTACCAACTCCGACCGCGGCGTCCCCGTCCGGCTGTCTGCATATCCGCCACTACTACAGTACCCTCCGGGTATCCCTCAGATGCCAGGACTCGGGCTCTGTTATTGGTCGAATCAAGTTCTTGGTAATATAAATAGTCCGTTTGACCAAATACTTTACAGGTAAGCCCGGGACCCACTTCTACAGGGGACAGGATATCCGGGGGAGAACAAAGCCGGTATCCCTTTTTCGGGGATGAATCCACTTCATAACCCTCAGCTAGCAAGGCCTTGATCTGATTCCAAACTGTCGTCCGAGATACATTCAGGCTTTCACTCAAAGCTCCTCCTGAAAGCCATTCCCCTTTTTTCTCTTTTAATGCCTGCAACACAGCCTCGCGCAGAGTCATTCACTTAACACTCCCTTTGTTTATAAAGAAAACTTGGCTAGCGCCAAGCCTTCATTATCAAGCCATTTGCCTGACCATAAATGTCGCGGTACCTACGGCCAGTATTTGACCAGCTTCATTCTTAATCTCACCTTGGGCAACCACAATCTTTCTGCCTTTTTGAATAACCTTTCCTTCAGCCCAAAGTGTTCCTTCACTGATTGAACGCAAATAATTTATTTTAATTTCCACAGTAGAAGCACCTTCTCCCGGGTCTAATTGTTGATTGACCGCCACGGCAATAGCTGAATCAATCAAAGCAGCAATAACCCCTCCATGAAGATTTCCATAAAACTGTTTCAGGTTCTCATTAACTGTTAATTGTATTCGAGTTATTCCATCAACTCCAACAACGGTTGTCATGCCAATATGTTTCCAAAAGTTCCCTGATTCCAGATCGGCGACTCGAACCACTATGTATCATCTCCTTATAATTATTTAAAAAGTATACCATAGTTAAACGAATAATTCAGGTTCACTTCGAGCTGCAAAATCAATTTCCAATTCATATTTATGTCTTAAATAATCTGCATCATCGTAAAACTTTGCTTGAGACGGACATTTTTTTATACAAGCACCGCATTTAATGCAAATTCCATTTAATTTACTGACATCTTCACGATCAATGGAACCCATAGGACAGACATCTGCGCAAAGCTTACAATCAGTACAATTGCTATTTGTCTTTGGAGTAACCTTTCTAATATCAACTGGGCTGTCATCTTTATTTTTAGGCATATAATATTTTCTATAAGGGGTATTTCCTTTTACATTAAGAATTTGGAAATTATCTTGAGTGGTAATTTTTTTATATATTCGAATAGCAAAATCACTTGCTATGTCCATGTCTTTTTCATCGGGTCTGTCTTTGGCAAGCATTTTAGAAAATGAGTGTTCACCTATAAAAGCACCGCCAGCAACAATCTTAAAACCGTTAAGTTCGAGAATATCTCTAAGTTCTATTAATGCATCGTCATAATTTCTGTTTCCGTAAACAACTACAGGAATAGCTAAGGCATCATTACCTTTAACTGAGTTTAAATATTTTAATAATACATTGGGAACTCTTCCAGCGTATACCGGAACTCCTACAACAACGATATCTTCTTTTGTAAAAGACACTGGTTCTTTTCTGACATCAGGCAGAGTAAAATCAATAACATTTACCGCACTTGGCTTGTCAAGGTTCTCTGAGATTTTCTCTGCAATTCTGGATACTATTTTTTTAGTAGTATCTGTGGCACTAAAATACATCGCATTAGTTTTCTTTTTCATAATACTGCCTCCTCCTTTATTTACCCCCCCGTGTTGTGTTTCGATTTCTGTAACTTCCGTACAACCGTGGATTGATTGACCCCTAACGCCTCAGCAGCTTTAACGGTAGTTCCGTGAAGTTTCATAGCTAAGGTAACAAGCTGTTGTTCTAAATCGTCGATGGCTTCCTTAAGAGGAACCACCCCGGTCACAGTGATTGTCTTCAGAGGGGTCTGTTCCATTTCATAAAGTACGCCGTCGACTTCTCTGCCAGAAATAACCTTTTCTTTTGAAGTGACTACCAGCCTCTCTATCAAGTTGGCCATCTCCCGTATATTACCAAGCCAAGGATAATCCAACAATAACTGAACAGCTTCCGGAGAAAAGATCTTCTCAAACCCATGGCGCTTATTATTCTTCTCCAAGTTAAAAAGAACGAGGGGAATTAGGTCCTCTTTCCGTTCTCGCAGTGCTGGAACTTTAATTGGTACAATATTAAGCGTATAGAAGAGGTCTGAGTGGAAGCGCTCTTTTTCAACTAGCTCCTTTAAAGGTCTGTTTGTACCGGCCAGAATTCTAGTATCTATGGAAATGGCAGCCTTTTCATCCGTTTCCTGCAATGTTTTGTCACGAAGAACTCTCACTAGACGACCTTGTATATTTAAGGGCATCTTATCGATATCCTCTAGGTAAACGCTCCCATGATTAGCTAACTCTAATACTCCCGGTTTTGCAATATTTCTGCTATTAGAGATCTCTTGACCAAACAGCTCAATCTCTAAAAGATTTTCTGGCAATGAACTGCAATTAATTTTGTAAAAAGGCCCTTTGCTTCGTTTACTTTGGATATGTATTGATTTGGCAATTTCCTCCTTTCCTACCCCTTGTTCTCCGACTAATACCACAGGCGAATCAACTTGACTTACCCTAAACGCCAGATCCAGGACATTGTTCATGATAACGGAACAGGACCTTAATTCAGCCCCAGCTTCCTGATGATTCCTCATCTGAGCGATCTGTGACTGATATTTTTCAGATAGTTGTTTACTCTCTTCAAGTGCTTCCCGTAAAAACTCCAACTCGCTCATATCTCTTATGTTAATTACGATCTTTACAATTTCCCCTTCTTCACTAAAGACTGGGTTGCCTGTGATAACTAGGGAATGTTTAGCAAAAGGTCTTTCCAAGATACTGACAAAACCACCTTGCTTCTTAACTAGATGTATGATGTTTTTCTGAAAAATGCCTTTATCCACAAGCTCTTTAAAGGGCCTCCCCACTAACTCTTCCCATGAAGCTTCCAGAATTCTCCCCACCGCAGGATTGCAACGAAGAATATCACCCTGTCCATCACAAATAATTAACCCATCGTAAGAGGACGAAATGATTGTCTGCAGTTCTTCATTTAGCTGCTTTACACTTTGCAATTCCTGTAAAACCTTTTCTATTTCAGAAACATCTTGGAAAACCCCTACCGCCCCTACTACTTCTCCATCTTTAAGAATCGGTGTCCGATTGGAGATATACAGTCTGCGCCCCACTTGGAATTTAGCCCCATATTCAGGTATTCCGTTACGTACAACCTCCAAGAGACCCGTAGGGATAATAACATCGTTTAAAAAACGTCCGACTGCTTCCTCTTTAGTTGTGCGAGTTGGTTTTTCTGCAGCCGGATTGAGGGAGGTAATAATTCCTTGTTTATTAATCGATAAAATACCATTGTGCGCCGAGTTAAAGACCGCCTCAAGTTCTTGACTTCGTGATCGAACCTCTTGAAAATATGCTTGTAATAACGAATACTTAGAAACTACGCCAATAATCTCTTCCAGGTTGTTTAAAACCGGGTATATATCAAAAGGTAAATTCCAAACATCTTCTAACGACGTTTCTTCGTTTAGGGGGAGAAAGCGATTCGTAAGATAATCAGCGGCCTTATTTTCGGCGACATAGTTTTCTATGCCCTTTTCTAGAATCTGGTTTTTAGTGACCATACCTAAAAGATAACCTTGTTCATTAAGAAAAGGCAAGCCGGCAACTTCTTTTTCCATCATTATTGTCATCGCGTCCCCAATAGTATGATATTTATAAAGACATATGGAAAGTCGTGACATTACTTGGCCCACACGTAACAAACCATTCCCCTCCGCCCTTATTTATCAATTCAAAGAAGACTCCCACTTCTTGTAAGTAGTAAGTAGGTGTTCCTTTTCTGCTTCGGTGACGATATTCTCCAGTGGGGAGTATCACCACCGAAGTCTCGATGTTCAGCTTAGCTTTACCGAGTTCACTGGCCGGTAAAGATCGGTTTACGCTTCTCGATAAGGGCCTTCAATCCTTCTTTATGGTCGGACATTTCGGAAACAATTGCCATTTGTGATGAAATAAGATCTAAAGCCGTCCGTAAATCGTTTGTTCGTTGCGCGGAATAAACTGCCCGCTTAATCATTTGAACGCATACTGGAGGAGATTCAGCAATTTTCCTTGCCAATTCTAAGGTGGCCTGCTCTAATTCCTGAGCAGGGACAACTTTGTTGATCATTCCTATTTCTTTAGCCTCAGAAGCTGAAATATAATCCCCCGTCCATAAGATTTCTAAGGCCTTTGCAACTCCTACCAAACGAGGCAGATAGAAGGCGCCACCATCCCCTGGCACAATTCCTGCTTTAACATAACCTGCTGAAAGTTGAGCATCTTCTGCAGCTACCCTAATATCGCACATCAACGCCATATCAAGGCCTGCCCCTATAGCAATTCCATTAATACCGCAAATTACAGGCTTATCCATCATTTCTAATGTTAGAGCAACTTTATGCACGTGGTTTGTTAAAGCTCGTTTCCGGTCAATGGCTTTATTCCCCCATGTCTCGCCCTGATCATCACATCCAACAAATCCTTTTCCGTTTGCCATGGCTTCAATGTCACCACCAGCTGAAAAGGCCTTACCCTTGGCTGTCACCACGATAACCCTTATGGTTTGATCATCTTGAGCGTCTTGTAATGCTTCCGCCCATTTTCGAATCATTGGCAAGGAAAAGGCATTATACTTCTCTGGTCTGTTTAGGATAATCCTTGCCAAAAAGCCGTCTTTCTGATAGAGCAAATGACTATCGTTATCCTTATTAGGGGTTTTTACGAACTTCAAACATTCCCGTCTTGCCATCACTTCTCAACTCCAAAATATTATTTTTACTCCTACTCAGAATACAGCCCTTATGCTTACTATGCTTAATTGCATTAATTATTACTTTTGCATAATAAATATCGTTTCAGGGTTTAGTCACTTATTACTCTTGATATAATCATGCTATTCCTTGACTAATGTATGCACCTAAACATTTACCCGCTTATCATATCTGCATACTAGAAATCTCCCCATTGTTAGAATATACTATTTATCTGAAATTTACAATAATTAATATGCGCAAATGCAGGATGATTTTCTCGAACTAGCTATAATCTTTTCCCTGTATTTGATCAAAAAAGAACGCAAGATCACACAGTTCTTGCGTTCCAATCTTTTAACTTTGATTACACCTAATTCACTCAAAATTCAAATGCATCCGACTTTACAAACCGAAACGCATTTTCTTCCTTACTAAAAGATTTTAAAAATAAAAAATCAGAAGATAAATCATAGCGATGAAAATCGAAAGCAACATCAAGGGAAACGCGAATTTCATAAAGCCAATAAAAGGGATGTGGATTCCATTTTTCTCAGCCATGCCCGCAACAATAACATTCGCAGAAGCACCAATAAGAGTTCCGTTTCCGCCTAAACAGGCTCCCAAAGATAACGCCCACCAGAGAGGTTCCAAACCAGTTTGCGAAATTCCCCCTAAGTCGCCCATTTGATGAATAAGAGGTATCATAGTCGCTACAAAAGGGATATTATCCACAAAGGCAGAGGCAATAGCCGAAAACCATAAAATCAGCATACCTGTCAGTGTGAAATTTCCAGCTGTGGCCGTGATTGCCCAATGGGCCATACTGTCTATTATACCCGTCTCAATCAGACCGCCTACCACAATAAAAAGCCCAATGAAGAAGAAGATTGTGGGCCATTCAACGGTTAATAAAATTTCTTCTGGCTCTTCTTTAGTAATAAACATTAAGAGGACACCACCTGATAAAGCAATCGTCGCCGATTCTAAATCTAAGGCTTGATGCGTGAAAAAGCCGATTAAAATAAGACCCAGGACGAACAGACATTTTTTCAAGAGGGCAGAATCTTTTATCGCCGAAAGAGGATCGATCTTCATAAGATCTGCTTTAAGTTCATTCGATACTTTCATTTCATTCCGGTATATAAAATAAAAAACCGCCATGGTTGCGACATGAATGACTATAACAACAGGTGTTAAGTTGGTTATAAAATCAACAAATCCCAAATGCGTTTGACTTCCAATCATTATATTCGGGGGGTCCCCGATTAAAGTAGCCGTTCCGCCAATGTTACTAGCAAATATCATGGCTACTAAAAAAGGCATTATCTTAAGATTGAGCTTATCATTAATGCTAAAAACTATCGGAACAATCAATAAAACCGTTGTAACATTATCAAGAAACGCAGAAAGTATGGCCGTGACGCTGGCCAAAGCTATTAAAATTCTAATTGGTTCCCCCTTAGCTAATCGAACCGCCTTCAAGCCCAGATACTCAAAAACTCCTGTTCGACGTGTAATACCTACCACAATCATCATTCCAACCAACAGTCCCAAAGTATTCCAGTCAATATGCTCAATTGCTTTTTCTTGAGCCAATACCCCCAAGAGAATCAGCAGCATGCCCCCGAGCAAAGCGGCAATTGTTCGATGGACTTTCTCAGAAAGAATCAAAGCATAAACAATCATAAATACAACAATTGCAATATACGCCTGCATTATTTCATCCTCCTTACAATAATCATTTGTCCCTACATCCATGTATCGACTTACCAGATAGCCTACTCAATTAAAAGGGATATTATTTATCAATTCCGAGACTCCCACTTCTTCAAGTGGGTGTTCCTTATTCTACTTCGGTGGCATAATCTCCAGCGGAGACTATCGTATTGGAGACTTACGTCACCGAAGTCTAGATGTTCAGCTTTAGCTGAACGAGTTCACTTGAGAAAAACTGCCACTCAGATGCAGTAAACTTTTCTTAGTTTGCCCTGTGAATGAATTCACTCCCAATAGCACTGAAAACTTTGATAATTATCGATCGCCAATGCACGATTGCATATATAATCAATAATGCATAATGTGATTCATTATATTCTAGTTAACCTTGGATATTGTCATCGTCTCTCAATTAGACCACTAAATCACTTCTTCCAATACTTCTATTTCCTCTGCATATATGCATTCCGATTTTGATCTCAAATTACAATATAGCACTTTCCGAAAAAATTACAATATCTCTATGCATATCTGCTGAATATTTTTTCACTTCCCTCTTAATAAAAAAGCTAAAGAACGCTGGATACGCATAAGTTGCGTTCCAACGTCCTTTTTATATCCTTAATGCTTTTTGATTCAATAACCTAAATGATTATGCAGATCAGGCCTCCGCTGCCATCATTAACAATCCGTTGCAAGGTGTCTTGGAGCTTGTTCTGAGCGTTTTCCGGCATCCGATAAAGTTTATTTTGGATGCCTTCACGGACTAAGTCATGCAGTGATTTGCCAAAAATATTCGATTCCCAGACTTTCTTGGGATCACTCTCAAACTCATCCAGCATGTACTTCACGAGCTCTTCTGCTTGCTTTTCTGTACCAATCAAAGGCGTAATTTCGGTTGTAACATCTGCTCTTATAATATGCAACGATGGAGCGCTCGCTTTGAGTTTGATTCCATAATGTCCGCCTTGCTTCACTAGTTCGGGCTCATCAAGGAACATTTCTTCAAGTTGTGGTGTAACTACACCATATCCGTTAATTCGAACCTCCTCGATAGCCTGTGACAGTTTATCCCATTCCTTCTTACCTTTACTATAGTCTAAAACTAAACGCAGTAAGGAATGATCGCCTTCAATTTCAATCCCTGTAAGATCTTGCAGGACAGTTTTAAAGAGCCCGTCAACAGCAGTGATTTCTACATTGGCAATACCAGTGCCTAAGTTCATCTCTTTGAGGAGAACATCTTGGGCGTATTGGCAATCAGACAGGGCGTCTAAGGCCTGGTCAATATCTCTCAGACGTCTTACTCCGTCAATTGCTTTGCGGACAGTATCCTCAAAAGCAGCTCTAACTGCATGAGAGGGGTCAAGCTCCTCAACCCATTTTGGAAGGTCAATGTTTACTTCAGCTACAGGGAATTCATAAAGCACTTCTTCCAAAATCTGCGTTATATCTTCTTGGGCCATCTCAAGGCAATTCACAGGAATAACAGGTATTGCATATCTTTCCTCTAAGGAACGGCTTAATTCCAGTGTATTTTCTGCATAAGGACGTGTCGTATTCAGTACTACCACAAACGGTTTTCCTAGTTGGCGAAGCTCAGTAATTACCCGTTCTTCAGCGTCTAGGTATGCTTCCCTGGGGATATCAGTGATTGATCCATCGGTAGTTATTACAACTCCGATCGTAGCATGATCTGAAATTACTTTACGTGTTCCCATTTCAGCTGCATCTTGGAAAGACATAGGCTCGTCGCTCCATGATGTTTTCATCATGCGCGGCTCTTCGCCGTCTTCTGCATCATACCCCAAAGCACCTTCTACACTGTATCCGACACAGTCAACCAATCGCACATTCATGTGAATCGAGTCTCGTACAACGATTTCCACCGATTCTGATGGAATAAACTTAGGCTCCGTCGTTGTGATCGTTCTTCCAGTACCGCTTTGAGGAAGCTCATCCTTAGCCCGCTCCCGCTCAAATGCATCTTGGATGTTGGGCAAGACCAGGAGGTCCATGAATCGTTTGATAAAGGTGGACTTTCCCGTACGGACTGGCCCAACGACACCGAGGTAGATATCGCCTCCTGTTCGTTCTGCGATATCCCTGAAAATGTCTAGTTTTTCCATTGTTAATTTCCCTCCCTTTTGAGTGCTGTCCCAAAATTTGGGGAAGGGCCTCCACCTTATCTCCCCTTCCACCTCCCAGTAACACGTGGATTCCAATAACTGGACTAGCACATTAAGCAGTATAAGTATATTGGCTGTTTGGGGCAAATATGACAAATATAGAAAACTTGGCTGGTGCTAAGCCTTTCAGGCGCAGGCAACAGCCTTAGTTGCACTTATGCTTCCAGAAAGTTATCATTTCTGACTGGTAACAGTCAGTTTATACTTTCTGACTAGTACAACAAAAAACGCAGAAAAGGCATTTAAACAACCTCTTCTACGTCTATGTTCCTAATCACTAAAATATGTATATTATCTTAACCAGCTCATCTCGACAACTTCTTCAAGTTCGTGACGTTTACCGCGCAACATCAAGTCTGCAACGGCAATTTTCGGATCGGCATTTTCAAATAAAACTTTATAGGCCTGCTCCGTAATAGGCATAGGGATATTTTTCTCAATCCCAAGAAAGTGGGCTATACGAGTCGCTCTTACTCCTTCAACGACCATTCCAACCTCTTTCAGCACAGTTTCTAAAGGCTTGCCCTGACCGAGAGCGACTCCGGCTCGACGATTACGGCTATGAAGACTGGTACAAGTCACAATGAGGTCACCAACACCTGATAATCCGGCAAAGGTCAGCGGATTCCCTCCCAAGGCTACGCCTAAACGGGCAATTTCTGCTAATCCTCTGGTCATCAGAGCCGCTTTTGTATTGTCTCCAAACCCTAACCCCTCAGCAATACCCGTGCACAATGCAATAACATTTTTTAAAGCCCCACCGAGTTCAACTCCGATAACATCCGGATTGGTATAGACTCTAAACTTGGGAGTCATCATCATGTCTTGAACAGTTTTCGCAGTCTCTACATCAGAGGCAACTACAACAGTCGTCGGCATATCCCTGCCGACCTCTTCAGCATGGCTGGGACCAGACAAAACAGCCACCGGATTGTTAGGCAACTCCTCAACCAACACTTCGGAGAGGCGAAGATGTGTTCCTTCTTCCATCCCTTTAGCTGTATTGACAACAATACAGCCTCTCCTCAAATATGGATTTATCAAACAAGCAGCCTCTCGAACACTATGAGATGGAACACTCAAAACAACCAGATCGGCGTTTAAAAAAGAGAGATCTGTTGTAGGAAAAAGTCCTTGAGGCAGGACAACACCTGGTAAATAACGCTTATTTTCGTGTTGATTTCTCATGTTTTCCATTTCATCTGCATGCCGGCCAACAAGCGCAACCTGATGACCAGCCTTCGCCAAAAGAACTGCTAAAGCACTTCCCCAACTCCCAGCCCCATAAACTGCAATCTTAGGCATTTACTTCCCCCCGTATCGATATTTGATATTCGATATTAGAAGTTCGTGGTTCGTGGTTCGTTCAACCTCAATTTCAGTCTTTTGCTCTTCGATCTATCGGGACTTATTCGGGCCTCGGTCTCCGCTTATTTTTTAGTCCCAAATCGATGTTCTGTTCCATTCAGAACACGTTGAATATTAGCCCGATGAAGAACTAGTACTGCCAAGACAGCGACCACCGCAAAAACCCGATATTCAAACGGTTCCGGAAAAACAAAGACCATGATAAGAACCGTGAGAGCACCCGTAACCGAACCCATAGAAACATAACGTGTCAACCATACTACCAGTATAAACACGGAGATTGCTATTAATGTGACTTTCCACATCAAAATGGTAATGATTCCGAACCCGGCTGCCACGCCTTTCCCACTGGGCCGAAAACCAAAAAAGGGATTCCAGCTATGACTTGCCATTGCTAATAACCCGCCGATAATACCTCCCCAGGGCCCAAAAGCCCATAGACCGAGGTAGGCAGACAATGCCCCTTTCATGAAATCCCCTAAGAGCACCATGATTCCCAGTTTCACTCCTAAAAGGCGAAAGGCATTTGTTGTGCCGATATTTCCGCTACCATGCTGACGTACGTCAATCCCTTTAAACAAGCCCGCTAAATAGGCAAAAGGAATGGCACCCAAGCAATACGCCAAGATAAAAATAAGGTAACGTGACATGACCTACTCCTTCTCTTCATCTTTTTGTCGAATTACAATTCGGATCGGAGTACCCTCAAATCCAAAGTGCTTTCGCATCTGATTCTCCAAATATCGTTTATAGGAAAAGTGCATAAGTTCCGGATCATTAACAAAGAAAACAAAGGTCGGCGGCTTAACTCCCACTTGAGTCAGGTACCTCACCTTTAAGCGTCGTCCCTTATCTGACGGAGGGGGATTAGAATGAATCCATTCTCTCAGTAAGGTGTTCAAAGTCGCAGTAGTCACACGAGTAGAATTTTGCTCGACCACGAAATCCACAAGCTCCAGAATTTTATTAACCCGTTGTCCGGTTTTAGCAGAGATAAACATGGTTGGCGCATATTGCATAAACCCTAATTCTTCGCGTATCGTCTTTTCAAATTTGTTGATCGTCTTTTCATCCTTTTCAACGAGGTCCCATTTGTTGACGACCAGAATAATGGCTTTACCCGCCTCATCTGCATAGCCGGCAATCTTTTTATCTTGCTCAGTAACCCCATCTATGGCATCGATAAGCATTAGGATTGCATCTGAGCGATCAACTGCGCGCAGGGAACGTACTACACTATATTGCTCTGTTAGTTCGTCTATGCGTGATTTACGTCGCATTCCAGCCGTATCAATAAGTATATAATGTTTGCCTTCGTGTTCAAAAGGAGTGTCTATCGCATCCCGAGTGGTTCCCGGAACATTACTGACAATGACGCGCTCTTTTCCCAGCATCATGTTGACCAAAGAGGATTTTCCGACATTTGGACGCCCTATAACAGAAATGCGAATGACGTCCGGATCGTATTCTTCCTCATCATCCTCGGGAAAGTTTGAAATCACTAAGTCAAGCAGGTCGCCCGTATTCATGCCATGAACCGCAGAAATCGGAATTGCTTCACCCAACCCTAAACTTAAGAAGTCATATAACTGACCTTCTGCCTTAGCAAAATCTTCCACTTTATTCGCGGCAAGCAAGATTGGTTTACCCGAGCGGCGTAACGTCCGGGCAATTAAATCATCATCCGGCGTAGGAGAAATTTGGGAATCTACAACGAATATCACGACATCCGCTTCCTCCATGGCAATTTCTGCCTGCCTTCTCATCTGTGAAGAAATCGGTGTCCCCTCATCTTTAAATTCGATGCCCCCCGTATCAATTAAAGCAAACTTTCGCCCCAGCCATTCCGCATCGCGATAAAGGCGGTCTCTTGTTACTCCCGGCATATTTTCAACAATAGCTACCAGTCCGCCCGTAATGCGGTTGAACAATGTAGATTTCCCTACATTTGGACGACCCACTATAGCTACAACAGGTTTACTCAAAGCGTTCCACCTCCAATGAATATCCAATCACATGTTCTAAAAATGCAAGTCCATCGTTCTCAACAATCCTTGCCTTGCCATTAACCTTCTGTTCTAACCATTCCACACTCATATCATCAAGAAAGATATCTTCATCCGCTTTGAGCATTGTACGCGGAATAAGAAACTCTTCCCCTTGCAGATCTCCTAATTGCCGGGCGATATCCCGGGCGGTCAGGAGTCCTGCAGCAGTCACCGATAAGCCAAAAAAATCATTTTGTATCACATGCATCGTCAGTGTTAAGCCGCTGATTCGATCCATCAAACGTTTATTCCAAAATTCAAAAAGGTCATGGGCTGCTGTTCCGGTTATAAGGTGTACACAGCGTTTTGAGACCTCATGCGGAAGCAAGTCCCACCCGGCTTCAATTTCTGTGATAAATTTTCGAGCCATACCTACGCCGTTTTCTAATTGTGGAAAGTCATCGTATACTGCTGACTCTGGAAATTCTCTCCCGGCCAGCACATAAAATTCATCTGAAAAGTACACGAGGTGCCGACCTGTCTGGGTAAAGAAGTCCTTCTGCCACTTCTCGGCTTGATCCAGAATTTGACGTGCTTCATCAGCTGAAAAGCCTCGCAACGAGGTAAGCTTTTCACGATAGCGAGTCAATCCCACGGGTACAACTGCAATTGATTGCACCGACGGATAAAGCTCGGCTAACCGTTCAATGGTTTCTTTCAACACGTCCCCATCGTTGTGTTCAGGAATCAAGACAATCTGAGTATGTACTGCGATTCCAGCCTCTGCAAAGCGTTTAAATTGCTCAGGCAGTTTTCCCGCATGGGGATTTTTCATGAGTTTAGTTCGCACTTCTGGGTTCCAAGCATGAACTGAAACATACATCGGAGTCAAATGTAAAGATGTAATTCTGGATAAGTCTTCCTCACTTAAATTCGACAAGGTTATAAAACTTCCTTGAGTGAGGGATAAGCGATAATCATCATCTTTATCATAAAGAGAAGGGCGCATTCCTTTAGGCATTTGAGCTACGAAACAAAAGGAACAATTATTAACACATTTTTTTAGACCCTCGGCACTTACTGTCTCGACCTCTAATCCTAAGAACTCCCCTGGCCCCTTCTCAATATCAAGCTCCCAAAGTTCACCATCTTCCTTTTCAATAAGCAACATGAATTCCTCTTCCGAGATGCCAAATTGAAAGTCAATAATATCATTAAGCTCTTCTTCGTTTACGGCCAGAACACGATCTCCGACCACAATTTCCATTTCTTCAGCGATACTCCCTGAATGGACCGCTGCGACTACAAGCCCTTTAGGCAAAACATTTCATCCTCCTGACATTCCAGATCAAGAGCCTATCATCTCAGCCTTAATCGTTTACAAGTATACTACAAGTGAACACGTTCAGCTATAGCTGAACATCTGAGACTTCTGCTATCGAAACTTACTTTCCTCCGAGGGTTCATAGGTTCCTGAGCTTTTTGACGGTATTAGATCAGCTTCCGTTCTACGCAACTCCCTCTCGGCATAATACTGCCACCCTAGAGCTAAGGCTGCCCAAGCAGTAAATAGTCCCACTCCAAAATTCCAAGTAAATTCATTAGGCAAGCCAATATACCTTATAATACCGTCGTAGGTAAAACGAACAAAGGCTTGGTTCAAAAGCGCACTTCCAGTTAAAGCAGCGGCTGTTCCCCAAAAGGACTTAGCACTCAACCACGCTACTAAAACCAGCGCAATCGCAAACATCCACTCTCCATAGGGAAATACTCCTGGTTCATTGACGAAAAACAGAGTCTCTACGCCAACGATTAAACTGGTAAAAAACAGCGGCAAAAGCCAGCGTTCAGCTTGTCGCATTGACCAAACCCAAAATACCAACATAACCGCAAGACGTGCAAAATGCCAGTGCCAAGGCATGGTGACAGCAAGGGATATCTCAACCCATTTTCCTATAAGCCAGGCAATCGTCAACAAGAGAAAAAATCGTCGAGAGGCTTTTTTCTCTGCCCAAGTTAAAAGTGTTAAGAACAGAATTACCCATTCTCCATAAGGAAAAAGCATATTACCCCTCCTAAACGTTCCTTTTCATATTATTCCCGTTTAGAGAGGGTTTACACAGAAATATTAGAGAGGTTCTTTTCAAGTGACCCCTTGGTAACAGTTTTTCGGTATCTAGAGAGATTTAAGATTAGACCAAGTTTTACTAAAGTTATCACGAGAGAGGCCCCGCCATAAGAAATCAGAGGCAACGTAATCCCGGTTACCGGCAACACGCCGGTAACAACTGCCAAGTTGATGGTCGTCTGGATCGCCAAAGAGGATGTTATTCCATAGCCTAATAACCTGCCAAAACGATCAGGGCATTCACTTATAACATGATAAGCCCGAGCATATAAGGCAACAAAGAGAAATAATAAGAACATCGTACCTATTAACCCTAATTCTTCACCAACGATAGCAAAGATGGTGTCTGTATGATTTTCGGGTAAAAAACCATACTTTTGCAAACTTCGTCCTAACCCAACTCCAAACAAGCCCCCTGAGCCAAAGGCGATCTCGGCATTTGTAATTTGATATCCTTTATTCATCGCATCTTTCCAAGGGTCTAACCAAACCAAAATCCGTTCCCATTGATACTTCGTATTATAGATAAAATATAAGAGCGGTAGTCCCAAGGTCGGCACCGCCGCAACGAACCAGCCTGTCGGCAGTTCCGTCTGTAAGAGCATCACTGCGCAAGTTAGAGCAATAACCATGGTTGTCCCTAAATCCGGCTGTTTATAAACGAGACCCAAGATAAGGACAGTGGTGGGTATGAGGATGCCCAATGGAACACGCCAATCACTCCCTCGTTGGATCGGATAGCGATCAAGTATATGTGCATAAAAAAGAACCATAGCCAGTTTTGCAATTTCTGAAGGTTGGATTGTAATTCCCGCAATTGAGATCCAACGGGCTGAACCGCCAGCTTCTATGCCTGCATCCGTAAAAAGAATTGCAATGAGCAAAACCATACTAACCAAGACCCCAATCCCAGCGAAGCGCCGCAGAAACCCATAGGGGATCTTTATAGCTATAAAGGCAAAAACAGAACCAACGAGCGTCCACTTCATTTGCTGAGAAAAATAGTGATATGAGTTCTGAGTTGCATTGAAACCGCGCACCGCCCCGGCACTTAATACCATAATTAAGCCAAAGGCTAAAATCGCCAGTGTAAGATACAATATCGGAAAATCGATAGGCAACTTCCGTTGTCGTTTAGCCATCTGAATCTCCTTCCTTCTAAACTTAATCCAGGTCGGCACAATCTTATATCAACAAAGACACGTTCCTCCAGATATGCCAGTAAAATGACTTCCTGTGTCTAGAAACAGGAAGTCATTTTTAAATGCACCGATGCAGTGGCCATTTCAAACAAAGAGGTTGATAGGAGCATAGCCAAGACTCGAACAAGAATGTCGAGGATAGAGCATCACCAAGGGATGGGTTGAAGCCGTTTATAGAGATTGCCGTAACAGCAAGTGCTAATTAATTAAGAATCATGGTTTTCTGTTTGAAGTTCTTTTCCTAGGGCATCACCAATCGTAAATGGTTTGATTTCGGATTGTAAATCTAAAGCTTGTTGATCATTTTCCTTAGCAGCGTCTGTGATCCCCTCGCGAATACTCAAACTGATTCGCTTTTCCTCCGGCTTACAGTCCATAACCTTAGCAGACACCATATCCCCAACTTTAACCACATCTTCTACTTTATTAACATGATGATCAGCTAATTGAGAAATATGAACTAACCCATCCACGCCATCTCCAAGCCCCACAAATGCTCCGAAGGGAGTAATACGCACAACTTTGCCATTAACTGTAGATCCGACCGGATAGTTTTTAGCCGCCTGAAGCCAAGGACTTTCTTTAAGTTGTTTTAGCCCTAAGGACACTTTCCCGGTTTGTTGTTCAAGCTTCAACACTTGGACTTCCACTTCATCCCCAATCTTAAGCATGTCCGAAGGATGCTTAATTCGAGTATAGGCTAAGTCAGAAATATGAAGCAGTCCATCAATCCCACCGATATCAACGAACACACCGAAGTCAGCCATCCGTTTGACCGTTCCGCTCACTACGTCCCCCTCTTTAAGGGATTCGAGCAACTGTGTGCGCTTAACCGCTCGCTCTTCTTCTAGAATTACCTTTTGTGAAAGAACCACTTTACGCTTTGATGGATCATAATCAATCATACGTAAGCGAAGAGTCTGACCCATGAATTGATTGAGGTCTTCGACATATCCCAGTTGAATTTGGGATGCGGGAACAAAACCGCGCAACCCTACATCTACTACTAAACCACCCTTTACGACCTCAACGACTTCTGCCTGAATCTCTTCTTTGCTTTCTGCAATTTTCTCTAAGTGATCCTTAGCCCCTTCTTCATCCGCTTTTCGTTTAGACAGGACTGTATGACCTTCCTCATTTTCCACACGAATAACCACTGCGCTGATTTGATCTCCAATCGCCACCGCTTCCTCAGGGCGGGTTTTCCTTGCCACTGACAGCTCACCAAGTGGAATGACTCCCTCACATTTCCATCCAATATCAACAAAAACTTCTTCTCTTGTAATTTTCACCACGGTACCGGTAACCCTCGTGCCGGGATGGAGCTCTGGACAATTATCTATCCAACTCGACATTTCCATTTCTTGCTCATTCATTTCTGACATTTTCTTGAAAACCTCCTCGATTATCCAATCTGGGGTAGAAGCCCCTGCAGTCAAGCCCGCATTATTAGCATCCTCAAACCAAACATTTTCTAATTCATCCGCGGTTTCAATCAGGTATGTTTTTGTGCGTTCTGCACAGATGCTCGCCAGTTTTCGGGTATTAGCACTATTTCGTCCACCGACGACCACCATAACATCAACCGCTTCGGCTAATTCTCGGGCAACTTTTTGACGTTCTGCCGTGGCATTACAGATTGTATTATGGACGATCAAATCGTCAGTATGATTTCTAAGTTCAGCGACAATTCCTGCAAAATTCTCTGCCAGTTGAGTTGTTTGAGCTAAAACTGCCAGATGAGGGTAAAACGGAAGCTCTTTAGCTTCCTCAACCGTCTGAATAGGTATGGCCTCTTCTCCGGCCCAGCCAAGGATTCCCTGTACCTCAGGATGAAGTTTATCTCCCATGACAATAACTTGTTGCCCCATCTGAGCAGACTCAGCAGCCAATCGTTGGGCTTTCTGAACAAAGGGACACGTAGCATCAACCACTTGGACCCCCTTGCATTCAGCCCCTTGATAAACACTCGGTGCCACACCATGGGACCTTATAATCAAGGCTTGTTGGCTTGTCAGCTCGTCCAAATCCTCAACAACTTGAATACCGCGTTCTGATAAGCGTTTCACAACCTGTTGGTTGTGAATGAGCGGTCCAAGTGATACAGCATGCGACGTTTCCGCTGTCCGTTCAGCCATTTCAAGGGCGCGCTTTACGCCAAAGCAAAATCCAGCCTTTGTTGCGCGTTTGACTTTCAAACCAAGAACCTCCCTAAAAATTGTAAAGAACTAATTCTCTATTACGCACCAAAAATCCTGCTAAGTGAGGCAGTTTTAATCCGTACCATCTACTTTGCCTCAGGCAATTCGATCATCGCCTGCATTATTCTCTCGGCAATCCATTCTCGTCGGTTTTCCACTCCTTCCGGAGCCTTTAACATCTGAGCAGTCAACGGTTTCCCGATAACAACAGTAATTTTTCCCCAGCCTTTTGTAAACATGTGGCGAGTTCCGCTCACCTTTACAGGAACAACAGATGCTTGGCTTTTTTCCATTAGGAGGACCATTCCCGGCATACCCTTCTGAATCTCTCCAGTCTTTGATCGTGTTCCTTCCGGAAAAAGTCCTAACACGCCTCCTCCTTTTAAGATTGTCAAAGATTGGCGAATAGCATTCATATCCCCTTGCCCTCTTTTTACAGGAAACGCACCCAGCTTAGAGAAAATAGTCCCTAAAATAGGTATGGAAAATAATTCCTCTTTGGCCATAAAGGAGGCCTGACGAGGAATACTGCAGGCAGCAACAACAGGATCCCACATACTGACATGGTTGATTGCCAAAATAACGGGTCCTTCATTCGGCATATTGTCCGCACCTTGAACTTTCCAGCCCATTAACCGAAATTGCAGTCGAAACATCCTCTTGGCAAAACTATATAACGTCATTGCTCAACCCCCCTGCACCAACGCTAGAATCTTTGAAACTAACTCTTCTATGCTTAACCCCGTCGTATCAAGGATGATCGCATCCTTGGCAGGCTTTAGCGGAGAAACTTCTCGCTCTGTATCAAGGCGGTCACGTTCAGCCATATCTATGGCAACCTCTTGGTACGTCACATCTTTTCCCGCCTTCTGGAGTTCCATCCACCGACGCCTTGCCCTCTCTTCAGGAGTTGCTGTTAAAAAAAATTTAATATCCGCTTCTGGCAAAACATAAGTACCAATATCACGACCATCCATAACTACGCCACCGCGTTCAGCTTCCATGCGTTGAAGTTCCACTAAACGTTCTCTGACCCCAGGATAGGCTGCCACGACAGAAACAGCACGTGATACTTCGGGGCAACGAATTTCCTGAGTAACATCCTCTCCGTCACACCAAACAATCCTTTTATCCGAATGATCAAAAACAACCACTGTACTTTTAGCAATTTGGCTTACCATAGATTCATCGTCTATTGGGGCTCTGTTTTTAAGGACTTTATAAGCAATTACTCGATACATCGCCCCGGTATCTACATAAAAAAGTCCCAATTGTTTAGCTGCGATCTTGGCAATAGTACTTTTCCCCGCGCCGGCAGGGCCATCAATCGCAATTTGTAATGCCTGTTGTTGCCTTCTCTTCATCCCGTCTGCTCCTTTTTATTCAATCAATACACTAGCCGCGATTAGGGTAGCAACTATGTTATTCAACGCGTGCAGTCCCATCGAAGGATAGAGAGATTTGTATTTATCATAAAGATATACAAGAATCATGCCTAAAACAAAGCGTGGAAGAAATCCATAGGCCTGGAAGTGAAGAGCGGAAAAAATCGCAGCACTAATTACTGCTGCCGTCCACTTTCCAAAGTACGCTTGTAAGCTTCCAAAGATAACTCCCCTAAATAGTGTTTCTTCCACAACGGGAGCTAAGACACCTGCTAAGAGCAAATTAAGAATCAAGGTATACCAGGAAACCTGTCCTAACAGCTTGGAGTAAACATCTGTTTCCGGAGGAGTAAAGCCATAGTTAAAAAGAGCTATAGCATAACATATATTTACGACCCAAGTCAGTGCGTATAATCCTAAGACCCTCGAGATGATCATTCTTACTGGCACACCCTGCCAACCAAAATCTGCCCAGGTCCAATGACGAGCTTTTTTTAGTGTCCAGATCAAAAGGGCAAATGACACTTGAGTCATAAAAGCATTCAGATACATTAAAACACGTTCATGGGGCCATTGCTCCAGTAACCAGAACGTTCCAAAAGCCAAGATTATATATATGCCCACGACCCCGCCTAAAACCAAAGCCAGATCTACCCAATTCAATCTTCGGCCCCTAGGCGGAAGCTCAATGTTTTCTAAATTCAGATCAGTTTTTTCCATTACTCACTCTCCTTCTTCCATTAAAGTAGACACATATTTCTCCCGTTTTTTTCCCAGACTAAACTAAAAGGAGGAACTTTTATGAAATCATCGGATATAACCTTACAAATATATCACCATCATCTTAAAATTCCCATAGAATCCTATTTCAATACAGTAACTGATTTTTTAGATCCCTGGGATGAGCGTGCTTATCAGTTTGTGGTTCACCAATACCTAGAAAAAGGGAAAGACAATGGTATCGTAGGAATGGTACGACAAGAAAGAGACGAAAAATATGTCTATCTAGACGCCGCAGTCCGGTATCCGCAGGCCATGGACGGCCAAGTGTCCCTGGAGTCCACGGATGGCGGGAAGGATATGTAAATCGTCAAATTTATACAAGATCATTGAGTAGTAACTCACCTAAGCCCTCGACACTTGGAACAATAAAATCAGGATTTGCATCTTGAAGTTCATCAACCGTCCCATACCCATAACCTACAGCGATAACATCTATTTGGTTAGCCCTGGCTCCAAGAACATCATATTTCCGATCTCCTATCATCACAGTTTTAGACAATGAACTCCCAGGTACCCTTTTTAAAACTTCTTCAATGACTGTTTCCTTCTCTGCAAATTGACCATTTAACTCACTTCCCATAATAACATCAAAATACTCTTCGAGTAAAAAATGTTGAAGAATTTTCTCTGCAAAGACCCTGGGCTTCGATGTCGCCAACAAATGCTTGCAACCCTTTTCCTTTAATTCTAACAATAATTCAGGAATTCCCGGATAAACTATATTTTCATAGAGCCCTATTTCTCGAAAACGCTCCCGATAAATTATGATCGCTTGGTTCAATAAAGCTTCATCCGTGGTTTGAAGCAAAGTCTTAAAGCTCTCTTTTAATGGTGGTCCAATGATCCAATCGAGGTCATCCGCTTCAGGGATAGGATAATCTAACCGACTTAGAGCATATTGAACTGAGCGAGTAATTCCTTCTTTAGAATCTGTCAAAGTTCCATCTAAATCCCACAACAAAATATCGTAACGCATGTACAACCCTCCAACTCTATTTCCCAATATTTCCTCGGATGAATCTAACCCAATGCGGCAATTCTAATCAAAAGGAGGGATTTAAAATGTTTTTTCATCAAAAACACTATCATACCCATGGGATGTTTTTTTTGCTCAGTCTTATTGTCGCCTTTTTGCTCGGACGAAAATCTGAAAGGTATGGTCTCACGATTGTATCTCGAGGGTGTGGATGCTATGAGGATGACGACGATGAGATGGATATGATGGACAATCCCACGCCCACCAATACCTATCCTCAATAACTAAATTTGTATTCCTTTATTCCATTTGAAATTTAAATCCAGTATAACACCTCACTACATCAAGCTAACGGAAACTCCGAGATTGATCTCGGAGTTTTCTACTTATATCATACCAATAAACGGTATTCGGTCAATAACTCTTCTACTGCAAGTTATACTCAGAGGATTTCAACTCGATATTATTTAATGTATAAACAAGAAAAAAATCATTAATTAGGCGTTCTAATATCAGACCGTAAATGATGTTCAATGGGCTCAGTCCGGAAAAATTTCATCTGCGCTACTGGTACGTATGGGAGTCCGCTGTCTAAGGATAATGGCGGAAGCTCACGCAGGTGGAGATGCCATTTTTCTATAGGGTGCTTGGCTAACTGTTCAAATAAAATTATCACCTTATTAACACTCAAATCATAGAGCTGTTTTAAGCTCATCTCATTTGACTCTCCACTAACGGGATGCAACCAACTTAAGGATTCTCCAAAGAATGATAAGTCCAAAGGCTGTGAGTAGAACAAAGCTTCTAGTTTTTCTGCCTTTGGATGCCCATAATGACGATAAATAGTTAACGCCCGCCAAGGGATTGACCAACTAAAAGCAGTTTGCAGAAAGCGATGATTTCGCCATGCCTTCATAAAATGAATTAGTATGCCCTTATCCCCCTGATAAGTATAGTGTGTTGCAAGGAGCTTAAGGGCTTGTCGTCCGGGTTCGCCCGCTTCACGCCACAAATGATTTAGATCTACTGGATACTCCATTGGCTCAATCGTCTGTAACCAAAGATCGATAGCTGTTTCCAACAGACGATGCCTAAAGACGGCCTTACTCCGTTCCTCTAAATCATCCGCAAAATAGTTTCCACTCATATAGTAAACCATGGGATGGAACATACTATCCGCAACATAATGTGTCAACATGCCCAGCAGAAAGGCAAAAGAGCCTTGTTTATTAGTTTGGCTAAGTGCCCTCTCCATGATTTCACAAAGCGGGGCCAAAGTATTCTCCCCAGCTGCGCCATGCAACTGGTTTGCAATACGTTCAATGCTCACTTCAGACGGCTCGGACAAATCATAAAAGGGAATATCATGGGCTATGGCACCAATATAATAAAGTGCAGGATTACTCGCAATGATCTCTCCTACCTCTATCGGAGCCCCTCTTTGCAAAGCTTCACGGGCGATATGCCAGTGTGTAAATTCCTTTGGCACAACTATCCCTCCACTTATCAGATTAATAATTACCAATCTTTGCAGTTACACTTATATTTATTCCGCTCTCCACGTATAAAGCTTTAAAACCTCAATCAATTGTAACATGTAAAAAGGTATTTCTTCCAAAGAAACATTGGTAATCTTCATTCAACTACCCCTACGAGTGCTAAAAACCCACAGAAGTTTTTGTTTCTTCCGTGGGTTTAATATTTCATTTTATCAAATTCAAAGAAGACATTCACTTCTATAGTGGGTGTTCCTTATTTTGCTTCGTAGAGTCACCCACCGAAGTCTCGATGTTCAGCTTTAGCTAAACGAGTTCATTATCGTCGAAATCAGGACAGTATCGCCATGAATTCATCACCCGAAATGGTTTCCTTATTCAATAAAAAGCGAGCGAGTTCATGCAACTTATCAGTATTCTCTTTTAGAATTGAGATTGCCTTTTCATGGGCACTTTTAATGATAGCAAGAACCTCCTCATCGATTTTGGCCGCCGTTTGAGAAGAACAAGAAAGGGAAGTATCGCCGCCTAGATATGGGTTATTCACTGTTTCTAAAGCCATCATATCAAAGTTTTTACTCATACCGAACCGTGTAACCATTGACCGCGCTATCTTAGTGGCCTGTTCAATGTCGTTGGAAGCCCCGGTTGTAAAGGTACCGAATATCAGTTCTTCCGCTGCTCGGCCTCCTGTAAAGGTGGCAATCTTGTTAAAAGCCTCTTCCTTGTTCATCAGTACCCTCTCGCCTTCCTCCACCTGCATGGTGTAGCCAAGTGCACCCGACGTTCTTGGAATGATAGTAATCTTATGCACCGGTGCAGAATCAGTTTGTTTCGCTGCTACTAGAGCATGTCCTATTTCGTGATAAGCAATAATCTCTTTTTCCTTATGGGAGATAACAGCGCCCTTGCGTTCGTAACCCGCAATAACAACTTCAACAGATTCTTCTAAGTCCTCTTGTTCGACACGGGTTCTGCCGTATTTAACTGCGCGCAGTGCCCCTTCATTGATGATATTAGCCAGATCAGCGCCCGAAGCACCTGAGGTTGCTCGTGCAATAGCCTTATAATCAATCGTCTCATCCATCTTAATCGTCTGAGCATGAACCTTTAAAATTGCCTCCCGACCTGCCAGATCAGGAAGTTCCACTGGGATTCGACGGTCAAATCTGCCTGGACGAAGCAAGGCATTGTCTAAAGTTTCGGGGCGATTAGTGGCGGCAAGTATCACGACACCTTTTTTACCATCAAAACCGTCCATCTCAGTAAGCAACTGGTTCAGGGTCTGTTCACGTTCATCGTTTCCTCCGAACCCGCCGTTCCCCCGTTTTTTACCAATCGTGTCAATTTCGTCTATGAAAATAATACAGGGGGCTTTTTCGTTGGCTTGCTTAAATAGATCTCGCACTTTTGCGGCACCCATACCCACAAACATTTCTACAAACTCTGAACCTGAAATCGAGAAAAAGGGAACCTTCGCTTCTCCGGCTACTGCTTTTGCCAGTAAAGTTTTGCCCGTCCCGGGAGGGCCCACAAGCAAAGCTCCCTTGGGCAGATTCGCACCAATTTCAGCATACCTTTTTGGATTGTGAAGAAAATCGACAATCTCAGCAAGCGCTTCTTTCGATTCATTCTGTCCCGCCACGTCGGCAAAGGTTTTTCCCGTCTGTGCCTGAACATAGATCTTGGCGTTGCTTTTACCGAAAGTCATAGCATTCATGCCGCCCATCCGTTTTTGCATCTGCCTTGCCAACAATTGCCCAATCCCAACAAACAAAATTAAGGGCAAAATCCATGTTAAAAGAAAATTTAGCAACGGGGAATTTTCTTTGGGAATAACCTGAGAAAATTTCACACCGGCATTATGAAGTCTATTGACCAGATCCGGATCATTCATCGCTCCTGTGGCATATACGATTTCCTCACCCGACTCATTTTTAGCAATAAAACCAATCTGATTATCCTGAATTTCCACTTCAAGCACAGATCCTTTTTCTACTTGTGTTAAAAAGTTGCCATAGTCCACTTGGGTGACCTTTTGCTTCATCAGCTCGGGGAAAACCAAGGCATTCAGTAACAAAAGAATAACCATTGCAACTAAAGAGTAATAAATCAAGGGTTTTTTGGGGGGGTTTTTTTCATCCATTATATTCTCACTCCATTGTTTTATCTGGTATAAATTTACTCATTTCCATTAGAAAAGAACTTACTTTGCCCATACATTCGAAGATAGTTTGAAATTCTTCCTTGTCCTTGTTTTTTAGAAAAGCTCCGTATTTTTGCTCAAGAACATCCTCAATCTTTTTAATTGTCTCTTCTCCAACTTCAGTAAGCGCCAATTGAACATACCGCTCATCCTCAGGATTTCGAATGCGTCTTAAAAAGCCAGCCTTTTCAAGCTTCTTGAACATGGAAGAAGCATTCCCTCCTGTGATTCCAACGATGGCGCCCAAGCTCCCTATCGTGTGAGGGCCTCCTTCCTTGATTTCAACAAGAATGCGAGTCTGCATTATTGTTAATCCATATTCCTCAACAATTGGCCGGAAAGCGTTTGCCATACACTCTGAGATAGTTCGTAAAAAGTCCCATATTTCATTTTCAAATACCATGCCTTTCATCTTCGGCCTCCACTTATACACTACAATATATTTACAGTATATATAATATAGGGTATACTTTATTTAGTCAATAGTTAAAGCTGGGTCTATGTGCTCTTGGATTATGTTTTCTTACAACAACACACGCCCTGATGCCTCAATTCAGTAAATGTATCAAAAAACCCTGTTGATCTCTGAGTTAGAGAGCGGTATCCTAAGTCGAGAGCATGTTTTTAGAAATTTGAGGTGTGAAGGGTATGAAGAAGTTATTAAAGCTTCTATTCAATAGGATCTTTTTAGTTGGTTTGCCTATCGTGATCCAAATATTTGCTTTAGTGATGTTCATTTTAAGATTTAGCAGCTACTTTGTTTATTTTTATGCCTTTTGTACATTGCTTAGTGTAGTAGCCGTACTGAGGATATTAAGCGGCAAGACCAATCCCGCCTATAAAATTGCCTGGATTGTTCCTATTATGCTATTCCCGATTTTCGGCGGATTGTTTTACCTGATGTTTGGAAAAAATAAATTGAGCAAGCGAGCTAAACGGAAAATGCGTGTGATTCAAGAAAAGATGACTGAACTGCTAGGCCAAAATGAGGCTGTTATTAAGGATATTCAAACACGCGATTTGAGTGCAGCAAATCAGTCACGCTATATTGAAAACTATTCCTTTTGTCCTGTCTATCAAAACACAATTTCGGAGTATCTTACACCAGGCGAAAGAATGTATGACCGTTTATTAAAGGAACTGAAAAAAGCTGAGCGATATATCTTTTTAGAATACTTCATTATTGAAGAGGGCCTCATGTGGAATTCCATATTGGATATTCTCGTAGAAAAAGCCAGTCAGGGCGTCGATGTTCGAGTGATATACGATGATGTCGGGTGTCTTTTCACGTTGCCTTATCGTTATGATAAACAACTTGAAAAAATGGGAATCAAATGCTGTGTGTTTAATCCCTTTATCCCGATTCTGTCGGCGCGCATGAACAACCGTGACCATCGCAAGATTGCAGTCATCGACGGCTATACCGCCTTTACTGGCGGCATCAATCTCGCAGACGAGTATATTAATTCTTATGTGAAACACGGGCACTGGAAAGACTCTGCTATCATCATTCAGGGGGAAGCTGTTTGGAGTTTTGCTGTCATGTTTCTATCTCTTTGGAGTCAACAGAAAAAAACAGATGAGGACTATGAGCAATATAGACCTGTCGCCAGTCCCGAAAAAGTTTTTGTCTCTGACGGATATGTTCAGCCTTTTGGCGACAGCCCCTTAGATGATGAATCATTAGGAGAAACCGTTTATCTGAATCTTATCAGCACAGCTGAGCGATACGTATACATCAATTCACCCTACCTCATTCTCGACAATATGATGATGACCACCCTCTGCTCCGCTGCTAAGCGGAATGTGGACGTCCGAATCATTACTCCACATATCACGGACAAATGGTATGTCCATGCTGTGACCCGTTCAAACTATGATGCCCTTGTGGAAAGCGGCGTAAAAATCTACGAGTACACCCCCGGCTTTCTGCATGCTAAAACTCTTGCGGTAGACGACAAGTTAGCAGTTGTTGGTACAATAAATTTGGACTACCGCAGTTTATACCTGCATTTTGAGTGCGGTGTCTGGCTCTATCAGACACAAAGTGTTTTAGAAGTTACAGCGGACTTTCTTAAGACCTTGGAACAATGCCAATCCGTCACAGTGGAGGACTGTCTGGCTGTTAAATGGTATAAACGGCTGAGCAGCTCTATTCTTCGTGTTTTCGCACCGCTAATGTAGAAAAAAGTTATAACCGTGCTGCAAAACAACAGCACGGTTATAACTTTAGATAGAATTTTCCCCAATTGCTTAGAGAATGACTTTTAGTTTACAATAGTAATTTATCCAATCCCCAGAACACGGTCATCCCAAAGAGAATTCCTAAAAAAAGATTTGGAACGAATCTGGAAAAAAGAAATGTCAAAATCCCTGCCCAAAGAAAAGGATTTTTCATTATGACGATTGTTCCGCTGGGTGTCACCAACTCCGGAACAACTAAAGCAGCAAGTAAGGCAATCGGAACAAGCTCTATGAAATCTCGCGCAAAGCCCTTAACATTCTCCCCTTTAAACAAAAGAAATGGCAAAACACGCGAACCATAAGTGACTATAGTCATTAATAAAATAGTTCCCAGCAGTTGGAATGACATGACTACCTTCCCTTCTCTAGTTAGAGCAGCTTAGCTGCTCTTTTGGCTGTTTAATCCGACCCGGTGAGAGCCTTTCCTCCCGCGCCACCATGCCCCGATCCCTGCCGCAAGGATCACACTTATAATCAAATAGATTTTTCCAGGAATGAGCAACTTCAAAACAACCGCCAGGACTGCTGCGATAAGATATGTCACATAGTTTTTACGAGACAGCGACATCGTCGTCAATATAATAAATAAAGCTAAGAGTGCGAATTGAAAACCAGAGAACTGAACAGGCAACCACTTCCCAATCAGACCACCTAAAATTGTTAGACTTACCCAAGTGACGAAAGCCCCTGAGTTAATCCCCAACATGACTCGTCGACGGTTTTCTTCCCCTTCTACATCCTTCAAAACCTTTGTATTGAGCACGAATGATTCGTCTGTGAGTCCTTGGGCTAAACCCAAAGACCACAGGAGCGTCCTTTCTGGAAAAAAAGGAACAACCGATAAGCTCATCAGAAAATGACGAATATTTACAATCAGGGTAGTAACACCAATCATCAAAGGGGTAGCCCCTTGATGGATCATTTCAATGGCAATAAACTGTGAAGCACCTGCGTAGACAAAGAAAGACATCAGTCCGGCTTCCCAAAAGGTTAAGCCGAACTGCGTCGCCAAAATACCAAACGTTATGGCTACTGGGGCATATCCAATGGCAATCGTCAGAGATTGGCTTAACCCGTAAAGAAATCCCTTTTCAATGTTATGATTAGATTCACTTTCTTTTTTAGACATTAAATCATCCAGCTACTTTCTTAATCACTGCCAAAAAGTCAGGGAAAGATACATCAGCGGCAGCCATGTCCTCTACACTAACCCCTTCCTTCGATAGCATACCGGCTATAGCCCACGCCATCGCTAAGCGATGATCTCCAAGACTATTCGCTTGTCCACCGTACAATGAAGTCTGACCTTGGATCCTCAAGCCATCCGGCAATTCCTCAACCTTAGCGCCCAAGGCGTTTAATCCGCCAACGACGGTACTTATTCGATCAGTTTCTTTAACTCTTAGTTCTGCAGCATCCCGAATAACAGTTTCCCCTTCAGCCAAGCAAGCGGCTACGGCCAGGATAGGGATTTCATCTATCAGCCGCGGTATCATGTCCCCAGCAATTTCGATCCCTTTTAGTTTCGCAGGGCGAACGCGTATGGTAGCTCTAGGCTCACCACAAACTTCTTCGACATTGAACAATTCAATATCCGCACCCATACCCTTTAATACATCTAAGATTCCTGTACGAGTAGGATTTATACCGACATCCGGCAGGATGATCTCACCTTGCCCAACTAAACTCCCTAAGACAAGGAAGAAGGCTGCCGATGAAATATCTCCCGGCACAGAAACAGCTTGGCCGGTTAAACGCCCGCCCCCATGGACCCTTACTATGGTCTGATTACTCTGAACATCAACTCCGAATCCTCTAAGCATACGTTCAGTGTGATCTCTAGAGAGTGCAGGTTCCTCTACGCTTGTTTCTCCGCTTGCTCTCAATCCAGCTAGAAGGATAGCGGATTTGATTTGGGCAGAAGCAACGGGAGTTCTAAAGCTTTGCCCTTGTAACTGACCACCCATCATAGTCAGAGGAGCCAAGTTACCTTCCCTTCGTCCCATAATCCGAGCACCCATCTGCTTAAGAGGGTCTGTAACTCGACGCATGGGCCGTGACCGAAGGGACTCATCTCCGTTCATTGTGACGGTAAAAGGACTGCCAGCCAGCGCTCCAAGCATTAGTCTCAAAGTCGTCCCCGAGTTACCGGCATCAAGAACGTCTATTGGCTCTTGCCATGCATCCATGCCCTCACTGCGAATCCAAACTTCTTTCTCCTGTCTTTCCCATGGGACTCCAAGTTGTTTTAAACACCGAAGCGTACTCAAACAGTCCTGGCCCAAAAGAAAATTGGATATATGTGTTTCTCCATAGGCCATTCCGCCAAAAAGTGCCGCCCTATGAGAAATTGACTTATCGCCAGGAACTCTAATTTCACCTTTCAAATTCGTGACAGGTTTAATAAATACGCCTCGCATAGAAATTGACCCCCTAAAGTAGTTATATTACTAACACAGACTTAAATCAATTTATCTCTGCCCTTACCTTATGTGCCTTTCGAAATGCATCAGCTATCATCTCTCCATCCCTCTCCAGAAGGCACTCCTTTAATTCCTTGATTTTTTGTTCCCACAGATCAAGCCCCCCTAAGATTGCCTCAGCATTTCGCACCATGATTTCCTTCCACATTTCAGGAGAACTATCTGCAATACGCGTTAACTCCCTGAAACTCCGACCAGCTAACGCCAAGGCTGCTCCTCCTTCTTTGGACGCATCCTGCGTTGCCAAAGTTAAGGCTACCGCCAATAAATGAGGGATATGACTAACCATTGCTACTTCTGCATCATGGTGGACAGGATCTCGAAAAATGACCTTAGCTCCAAACCCCTGTACAGTTTCCACGAGTTTTTGAACCACTTGATGTGGACAATCCTCTGCTGGAGTTAAGACGTAGGGATACCCTCGAAAAAGGTCAGAATTAGCAGCACCAAAACCGGATTGTTCTGAACCTGTCATAGGATGACCGCCTACAAAATGGAAGTCGCGAAAATCCATTCTAGAATCAATCATCGATTTGTGGCAAATTTCTCCCTTTACACTTCCTACATCTGTCACGATCGTCCCCTTGGTAATCTTTCCCACTAATTGATCAAGACCCATTGCCAACTCTTGCAGAGGAAGTGCTAAAACGATTAAATCGACGTCTAAGAATTTCGGCATAGATGTCCACCCTGTTTGGAGCCACCCTCGCCCCACAGCTTCATCGATACTGGCCTTATTTGAATCAACTGCAAAAACATCCCAGCCGGCCCGATGCAAGGCTCCTGCCCAAGACCCGCCAATCAGTCCTAAACCGAGGATGCAAGCCCTCGGTAACCGAAGGCCTTGCCAACCCGGTGTTAAATCCACCTCATTGTCCGTGGATATTAAAGCTTCATTTAACACACTTACTCACTTCCCCCAACTCTCGATCTAAGGCAGAAGTAAGCCTTGCTAAATCAGCCATCATAACTTGAAACCTTTCAGGTGTTAAGGATTGTTTTCCGTCTGAAACGGCCTTTTCCGGATGAGGATGAACTTCAACAATCAAGCCATCTGCTCCTGCAGCAAGCGCAGCTTTAGCCATAGGATGGACCAAATGCCATTTTCCAGTCCCATGACTGGGGTCAATAATGACCGGTAAATGCGACAGAGCATGCAAAGCAGGAACCATACTCAAATCAAGCGTATTTCTGGTATAACTTTCAAAGGTTCGAATCCCCCGCTCACAGAACATGACTTGATAATTTCCGCCATCCATAATATATTCTGCCGCCATCATCCATTCTTCCAGTGTTGCAGATGGCCCTCTTTTAAGAAGAACAGGTTTCCCACACTTGGCTGCTTCTTTGAGGAGGATAAAGTTCTGCATGTTCCGAGCACCAATTTGGAGTACATCAGCATATTCAGCCACCAAAGCAACATCTCTGGCATCAATAACCTCGGTAATCACCAATAGGCCGGTTTGCTCTCGAGCTTCTGCCAAATAGCGCAATCCTTCTTCTTCTAGCCCTTGAAAGGAATAAGGGGAAGTGCGCGGTTTGAAAGCCCCACCACGTAAGAAGGTCGCACCTGCTTCGCGCACGGCATGTGCTGTTTCCAAAATCTGAGCTCTGCTTTCAACTGCACAAGGCCCAGCCATGACGTGGACCCTGTTGCCGCCAATTTCCTGGTCGCCAATGCGAATAATACTATCTGCAGGGTGAAACTCCCTGCTAACCAGTTTATACGGAGCTAGAATAGGCACAACTTTTTCTACCCAAGGCAATGCTTCTAAATCAAGGGCTTCAAGTCGCGTGCGATCCCCAATTGCCCCCATAATTGTTCTTTCCACTCCTTGGGAAAGATGAATTTTGAATCCCTCTTCCGTTAAGCGTGTGGAAACCTCTTCAATTTGTTCTGCCGTCGAACCCATTTTCATAACAACAATCATTTCTCCGACCCCTTTCTACCATCCTACATTACCATTTTTTTCTTGCTTTACATTATTATGCATTGAGCTAGCTCTTTGAGCTAAGTCAAATCTTGACTGTCATAACCTCAAGCCCCACGAGTCATTTTAGATATACAAAAAAGCACCCTGAATAGAAGGTGCCTTAATTCTAACTCGCGCCCATCCTACTATCCTACCTATCTTCATCATCTTCGACGAGCCCTTCACGCGAAGCCCTCGCCGGAAACCCCAGACCGCCATTCTACACAAGCTTTGCCAAACAAAGCTTCCCAACCATCCTGAAATCAAGATTAAAGCTATCTTACCACACAAAGGCCCCTCATCACAACCCCTAATAGCACAAAAATCGACGGCCAATTCATCCAATGGGAAGACTCACACTTTACAAGTTGAGAGGTGCTTATTTCTCGAGTGAATTAAGTAATAATCGTTTCGCCCTCAAGGGGTAACGAAGTACAGGTTCGTCATCGAAAATAGATAAGGGACTAAATGGCAGGTGGAGCTATTTAGCTCCACCTGCCGTTTAGTCCCTTGCCCTTGTCCCTAATCCTTGATCCCCGCCAAGTATTTAACAACATTTTTACGTGCCTGTATGTCGTATTTACTCATGATAGCAATCTTCTCCATGACCGGAGAACCGCCGCCATGAATACCGCTGATTCCTGTTGCCGCCCCTGTCGAGGACGCAATCAGATTTTCAACTAAACGATACGCCCTGTGCTGATTCTCAGCACAGACATCAGATTTGCGCATAATGTACTTTTCCAAATCGTCTTTTGTATCCGGGCTGTAAAAATCTTCTTCATAGGGCAACGTGGCTGCCAGTCCCCCAGCGATATCTGCCAGAGTCTCGAACTCATGATATATATTGACTCCAGCATGATAACGTCCGACATTCGTGAAAACAACATCAGGGGCAAACGTACCGGATGCACTTTTAAATCCCTTAACCGAGGCGGCAATTCCAGCGCCATAGACTAACTCGCCTACGGTAATCAATTCTGCCAGTTTATCCCGAACATGCGAGGCTTTGCCTATGCCGTTATACTCCGCCATCAGAGCCGTTGCTCCGAGGAAAATATCTGACAAGGCTGGTTTACAACCAGTATAACTATGCCGATGATAGGTGGCAAACTGGGAAGCTAATTGTCCGGCAAATTCTGTCTCCCCGTTCATGAACACTCGGTCCCATGGAACAAAGACATTGTCGAAAACCGTAAGAGCATGCATGGTTCCATAGTCTTCAATCGGAGCTTTAAGATGCTTGCGTTTCCGATGATTATGGGGAAGGCTGATCAACTTGATTCCAGGTGCGTCAGCTTGAATCGCAAAGGCGACTGCCCAATCCCCTTCTTCTTTGGTTAACGCTCTTGTAGGGATAACTATTAGTTCATCAGCATAGGCTGCAATAGAATTATGGGCTTTAGCCCCCCGTACCACAATTCCGTCCTCACGTCTCTCTACAATGTGCAAGTATAGATCTGGATCAGCTTGTTGATGCGGTCTTAAATTCCGGTCACCCTTAACATCCGATTGCGCAGCATTTCCTACCAAGTCATTATCCTGGAAGAAACGCAAATACTTTAGAAAGCGCTCATGATAGTTAGTACCTTTAGCATTGTCAATGTCCTTAGTAACCAAGGAAAGACCGTTCATAGCGTCAATTCCCATGCAACGTTGGATACAACGTCCACATACTAAGCACAATTTCCGAGTCATTTCCTGTTTTTTAAGCAAATCATCAGTCGATTGATGCATATGTGTAAAACGGTTGATTTTCTCTCCACTCAAATGAGACGTGGCTGTTAATAGATCGGCGTATTCCGGATCGTCCACTAAATCATAGGTTAACGCCAGAGTTCTAATCCCCGGCTCAAAATCCGGATGATCGCGACCAACTAATTTTCCATTCATATACACATTAGGACGCATAGAAAGAATTTTTTCGCGATACTCTTTACTTGTTCTCATATTTGAAAACCCCTTCGCCTGTTTTACGTCCAAGTAAACCGGCATCCACATACTTCTTCATTAATGGGCAAGGTCTGAAGCGTTCTCCCAAGGTCTTATGTAAATACTCAAGGACTTTATATCGAGTATCCAGTCCGACCATGTCACTCATTTCTAAGGGCCCCATAGGCAGGTTAAGACCTATTTTGGCAGCCTTATCAATATCCTCTGCCGAAGCAACCCCTTCCATCAACATATAAAATGCTTCATTCCCCAATAAGACGTTTAAACGGCTCGTAGCAAACCCAGCGGCATCATTGACAACCACAGTTTGTTTACCCATCTGCTCAGCAACGGTTATTATTGCCTGGACCGTCTCATCACTTGTTTTTAGACCTTTAACAATTTCAACTAATTTCATTTTTGGAACAGGATTAAAGAAGTGCATTCCTATTACCAACTCAGCATTCTTTGCGAAGGAGCCAATTGCAGTAACACTTAGAGACGAGGTATTGGTCGCTATTATAGTCCCTTCGGGACACATTATGTTTAATTGTTTAAGGATTTCTCCTTTCATGTCAATATTTTCTGCTATAGTTTCGATAACAAGATCTGCATCCTTGACGGCAGTCTCTAAATCATTCGATACTTTCATTCGCGCCAGACAACTATCCATGGTCTCTTGGGTTACTTTACCAATTTTCACACCAGTTTGAAGGTTTTTCTGAACGTAAGCCTTGCCCTGTTCTAACGCCTCCTGTCTTCTCCCGTAAAGTGTTACATTATATCCACCGACCAAACCCGCATAAACAATTCCAGTTCCCATTATCCCACTGCCAACAACAGCAATATTTTTAATCTCTTTTGACAAAATCTTCGCCTCCCCTATCAATTAATTTTTACCCACATTCTTTCTAAAATCACGGGAGTTAACAATCGCTGCCAAAATGTGCCTGCTGGGCACATTTTGGCAGGATACTTTCTGGTATTGTTTGACTCTCTTTGTTTTATTCGGCATTCTTTCTGAATTGGCGCCAATTTGGTTTTCTTTTTTCTTTGAATGCGTTAAATCCTTCATGGACTTGATCTGAACCCCAGATGTAACTTAGGTAAACTGAGCCGGCCATTAAGGAAGGATACATCATATCTGATTCGAAATTCAAGGAAACTTTGGCTATCCGAATCGATTGCGGGCTGCGATCGAGGATGGTATCACACCATTTTTGAGTTTCAGTGTACAAATCTGCGTAAGGAACTACTTTGTTAACCAAACCCATTTCTAAAGCTTCTTGCGCGGTATAGATATTGCACATCATAATCATTTCTCGTGCTTTTTTCTCACCCACGATCCGCGGTAACATCTGCGTAGCTCCCCATACTGGGCAAGCTCCTACTTTCGGTCCGGCTTGACCAAATTTTGCATGTTCAGCGGCAATCGTCATATCGCAGAATATATTTAATTCGTTACCGCCACCGATGCAATAACCATTAGCGGCCAAAATGATCGGAACTCTCATATTGCGCATTATCGTGGACATCTTCATTAAGGCATTGTTCCAAACCTGACCGGTTACATGATCAAGAGCATTCATCATGTCAATATCTCCACCGGCGTTAAACACTCTTTCGCCAGCAGCTGTTAAGACGCATACTCCAATGGTCTGATCTCTTTCCACATCTTCAAAAGCGGCAGTCAATTCAAGTACCAGGTCATAAGTTAATATATTCATGATTTCTGGACGATTAATAGTTATCCAAGCTGACCCGTCTCTTTTCTCATACAAGATTTCTGAAAATTCTCTGTCTAGTGGTACATACTTCACACTTGCTTTCATTGTTAATTTCCTCCCTTAATTTTGGTTTATTGCAGAATTTTATTTTGAAATATAGAATTTTATGGCTTATATCTTATTAAGAATGCATGGTCAATCCGCCACTGACGCTAAGGGTTTGCCCAGTAATATATTCAGCATCATCCGAGGCAAAAAACAGAACCGCATTAGCTATATCTTTTGGTTCACCTAGGCGACGCAAAGGAATGGCTCTTTTGACTGCTTCCATTAACTTAGGATTCTCGGCACTAACCTCTGCCAAAAATGGTGTGTCACTAGGGCCAGGGGATACACAGTTAACATTGACTTTATAACGAGCCATTTCCCGTGCCAGAGTTTTGGTAAAGGTAATTACCCCGCCCTTCGCGGCAGAATAAACAGACTCACCTGTTGAACCTACCCGTCCGGCATCGGAAGACACATTGACGATTTTGCCATAGTTATTTTGCATCATGTTATCAACAACTGCTCGACAGCAGATGATTGGTCCTTTTAGGTTAATTGCAATGACTCTGTCCCATAACTCTTCATCCCCAGTAACAAATGGTTTGACCTTATTCCAGCCAACATTATTAACTAGAATGTCGATCTTACCATACTTTTCGATCACCTTAGCGACCATGTCATTGACTTCTGCACTTTTCGTGATGTCAACTTTAGCCGCCATGGCCTTGCCGCCCATAGCTTCAATCTCTTTGACTACTGCTTCAGCGCTTTTGATGTCAACATCAACTACAACCACTGTGCCGCCCTGCTCAGCCAGACCTAAAGCAATTCCACGGCCAATCCCTCGCCCAGACCCGGTAACAATCCCTACTCTGCCAGCAAATTTCATCATACTTCCTCCTAGATTTTTTATTTAACTTAAATTAGTTGTTGCACTGCCTGTAATCTTTGGTCAGTTGAACTAAATTAAGCTTAAACCCCAGATCCCCTGATGAGCTTCTGTAAGTATTTTTACTATCTTAACAAACCTATTTTCCTTGAAAATTCGGTTTCCGTTTTTCTAGAAAAGCCGTCATGCCCTCAGTACGATCACTTGTTCCGTTCAAGAAAGCTTGACTTAATTTTTCTAAGGCTAACCCTGTAGGGAAATCAGTGGCCATTCCCATGTCAATTACCTTTTTAGCCATTCGTATAGCAAGCGGTGCTTTAGCGGTAATTTTTTTTGCCATTTCAAATGATGCAACAAGCAACTGGTCGTGAGGGACAACTTTATTTACCAGACCAATTCGTTCTGCTTCAACAGCATCAATGATATCCCCGGTAAAAATCAGTTCTTTAGCCTTCCCTTTGCCGACCAAACGTGGCAGACGCTGGGTTCCACCACCACCTGGCAGAATTCCAACGGTCGGTTCGACAAGTCCAAACTTACCTCGCTCACTTGAAACTCTAAGGTCACAAGCCATGGCAAGCTCACACCCTCCTCCCAAGGCAAAACCATTAACAGCAGCGATGATTGGTTTTATTGTATTTTCTAATTCTGTCAAAACTCCTTGTACTCCGGGTTCTAGCGCTTCAATAGATGGCCGTTCCAAAAGCCATCTAAGATCTGCCCCAGCCGCAAAAGCCTTGTCTCCTGCTCCCGTAATAATGACTACTTTAACTGATTCATCATTGTTTATCTCTTTGGCTAGCTGCCCAATGTCCTCCCATGTTTCCCAATTAAGAGCATTTCTTACTTCCGCTCGATTAATAGTCACCAGTAAAATGCCTTCTCTGTTCTCCAAAATAAGATTACGGTAAGTCCCCAATTTGTATCCACCCCTTTGCACCTCATTCAAATACTCTTACACTCTGCCTCCGCCAAGACGTGTTCCTTATGGGACAGGGTATTGACGAAACCCGATCCTCAGCACGATAGTATTTGTTAAGGTTGCACGTTTTGCTGAAACAAGTTTACTAACCTTTAAACTCCGGAGCCCTTTTGGCAAAGAAAGCATCTACGCCTTCGATAAAGTCGGCTGTACCGAAATTAGAAGCGCTCTCTACCGCCTCTAATTGCAAACCCTCTTTAAGAGGTAAATCTAACCCTTGATTTATACACCTTTTTGTCATAGCTACAGCTATCGGACCTCTGCTTGCAATTTGTTTAGCCAAAGCTTTTGCGGTGTTAAGAACCTCACCTACAGGCACTACTTGATTGACAAAACCAACCTTTTCAGCTTCCTCGGCCTTCATCTTCCGGCCTGTAAAGAGTAGCTCCTTAGCTTTAGCAACTGGAATTTGCCGCGGTAATCTTTGAGTACCCCCACCTGCAGCTATAAGGCTTAAGTTTACTTCGGGGCAACTGAAACTTGCACTCGTGTCCGCGATTACAATGTCACAAGCCATTGCAATTTCAAAGCCGCCGCCAATAGCCAGTCCACTGACCGCACAAATCACAGGTCTATAGAAATTGGCAATCTTAGTAAAGGTGTCTTGAAAACGCAAATTCGTTACCAGTCCCGTTTCAGGTGTTTCAGCTCTTAAACTGTCAATATCTGCCCCTGCCACAAATACTTTTTTACCGCCTCCGGTAATTATCACAACCAGAACCTTAGGTTCCCTGGCCAGATTATCAAAAATTGATTGGAACTCCATTAAAGCTTGCGGATTTAAAGCATTAACGGGTGGTCGATCAATTGTCACCACTGCAATATTTTCCTCTATCTGGCATTTAACAAATTCATTCCCTCTATCCACTATTTAAGCCTCCTTGACTTTAACTCAAAATAATTAAGGGCAGAGTATGCGTACTTCCTTCACCCCCTTATGAAGATATCCCGAGTCTCATCTGTGATCATTATCAACAAATAAGTTAATCTGTGCTTTTATTCTGAACCGACACACTTATCTGAATATTATTGCAATACTTGTGCCAACCCTATATTTAAAAAATATAATAGCCTTAGCCCTCGCAAGTCAGTAATTCTTGCTAAGGCTAAAGCTAATCCTGCCAATAAAAATGTACGAGAATCATACACTTGTATGTTTCTCGTACAACACAATAAATTCTATTATTCTATAAACTTCTATGATCGACTAAAATATCAGGCATTTGTGAAAGCTTTTCATACAATTTCGACCTACTTATACCGAGCAACCTCGCCGCCTTAGACTTGTTGCCTTTAGCCTCAGTCAAGGCAGTTTGAATTGCTACTTGTTCTATATTGGCCAGGCTCTGCCCTATTAAACTCAGACCTGCAATCCCGCTAAATTTCTCTGTTTGAATGATTTCATCAGGTAAATCTTGCAGATCTATTAAGCCATATTCCACATAATTCAATATTCTTTCGATCACATTTTCTAACTCCCTGATGTTACCTGGCCAATTGTAATGATCGAAAACTTCTAAAGCTCCTTCAGTGATCCCATCCACTCGTTTATTAAATGATTTGTTATATTTACTTATAAAATAATCTGCCAGAATTGGAATATCCTCTTTTCGCTCACGCAAAGGGGGTATCTTTAAATCAATCACATTTAACCTGTAAAACAAATCTTCCCTGAACTTCCCTTCAGCGACAAGACGTTTTAAATCCTTATTCGTAGCGGCAATAATTCTAACATCAACTTTACGAGTCTTAACATCACCTACTCGCTCAACTTCCTTTTCTTGAATGACTCTTAATAACTTACTTTGCAGTAAATATGGCATATCTCCAATTTCATCAAGAAAAATCGTACCTCCACTTGCTAACTCGAATTTGCCTGGTTTACCCTGTTTGCGCGCACCGGTAAAAGCTCCGTCCTCATACCCAAACAATTCTGATTCCGCGAGGTCACCGGGAATGGCCGAACAGTTAACCTTTATAAAAGGTTCTTTACGTCGATCAGAGGCATTATGAATGGAATGAGCAAACAGTTCTTTCCCAGTACCGCTTTCACCGGTAATAAGAATAGTCGAGTTTCCCCGTGCTACTTGAAGTGCCTGAGTTTTTAGCTTAGCAGTGCGCTCGTTACTGCAAATAATATTGCCGATTGTATAACTTGTTCCATTTACCTTTAACAGCTCATCTTTGTAATAGTTTAGTTGCATATTAATCCGATTCACTTGTTGCATTACATCTGCTAATTGATCTAAATCTTCATATATCTTGACCACTGTTCCCTTAATTTTGCTTTCTTTTGTAAAGGGCAAAGTAGAGATGACACAGGGTTTAGTATCGATTTCCAATACTTGCAAAGGGGACTGGTTGTCCGTTAGAGGGACAAATTTATTGATATTTTGTCCAATGATCTTTTCCTTTGACTTACCAACTCTTTTACAGAAGTTAGCATTCGCCATGTTGAGCCGACCTTGTTCATCTAATACCGCTACACCTTCATAAGCAACCTCTAAAACAGTCTCTAGAGTCGTCTTGAGTTCCTTGACAATTTTTAATTCATGGGCAATTCCTTCAACATCTGTCAGGTCTTGTAAAACAAAGGTTGCCCCCTTTATTATTGTATTTTGATAGATGGGGACAGCAGTAGCAATTAATTTTAGCGCTTGATATTCAATCTTATGAGGTGTAATCCAAGCCCCTTCAACAACAGGTTCAAAATCATCTTTCAACTCGCTAAGAAATTCGCCGATATATTTACCCCCTCCGATCCATTGTAAGATATTCTTGGCGTATTGATTCGCTAAGGTGATAAACCCCTTATCATCCGTTGCAATAATTCCCGCAGGGACATTCTCTATAACACTGGACAATTCATTATATAAATACTCCGTTTGATCTAAGAGTTCGTTAACCGCACCTGCTTGGGTAATCGCACCAATCGGTTCGTTGGCCATATTAACAACAGGAGTTTGTCCAACTCGAACTGTATGCAACCAGTGGGTCAGTTCTTTCAAGTTATTAAAGGATTTATCTTCCCGAAAATATGCAACCTCCCGGATGTAGTACGCTTCTATTGGAGTATCAATACTTAAATCATTCAATAAACAACTGAATAGAGTCGACAATGAAAAATAGCCAATGAGTTGTCCAACTTCATCAACGACAGGCACTCCAAGAAGTTTAGAAGTTTTAAGCAGTTCCATCACTTTACGTATGCTGTCTTGGGGCCGTAATTGATCCCTATTAGGGAGCATAATGTCACGAACCTTCATGGAACATCTCCCCTTATTGATATTTTTCGCTGTTAGAATTTTCCTCACCTTTATTTTATCACACATGGATAGGTGTGTAATCAGAAGATTTAGTCTATACAAAGGAATTTGCATTAAACTAAATATTTTTAATATTTAGACAGGAATAGATCAAATCACAACGAATATTCAATATTAAAGCTATTTTATGAGTAAGATCTGAAAAAGGAGTTGAATATGTGAAGTTTGAATCATTTTTAGAAGTCGCAGGTGAGCTTCCTCAACTTTATGATGGTGATGTAGCGGTTTCAGTTTGTGACAGAGAAAAGGTATTGGCCTTTTATCCTTCACCGAAGCTAAAGCTAAACGTAAAAGTTGGGAGCTCCAATATAAACGGAGGAGTCTCAGACGAAGCCATGCGTACCGGTAAGCGTATTCTTAGACGCGTACCGCGAGAAGTTCTGGGAATTCCTTACATAGGAATAGGCCATCCTATTTATGAAAACGGCGTGGTAGTTGGTTGCGTCATCATTTTAATTTCTGTTGATAAGTATGAGATTTTAATTAATACAGGGAAGGAGATCTTGGCAGCTATAGAAGAAACCTGTACAACTGCCGAAAATTTGTCAGCTTCTTCTGAGGAACTTGCGGCGACTGTAAAAGATATGGAAATGGAAACCAGTCTTGTTCTTAGAGAGGTTGAACATACCAATAAAGTAAAGGACAAAATCAATCACCTTTCAATGAGAACCAATATCCTTGGCTTAAATGCTTCGATTGAAGCTGCTAGGGCCGGTGAATTAGGAAAAGGCTTTTCGGTAGTGGCCGAGGAGGTGCGAAAACTTTCTGAAACCACCAAAGTATCAACTCAAGAGATAGAAAGTGACCTTAAGGTTGTACAAGCATCAGTCAATACCTTGATTGAATCCATCAGTCAATTGAGTGAAGTTACTGATTCCCAAGCAAATGCGGCTACCGAATTATCAGCAGCTATGGCAGCGATTACGAAGTTGGCTGAGCGGCTGGTTAAGTTAGGTGCTCTTGAATAGCAGACTGTGTAACACGGTATTCGATGGTTACATGACATGCTTAAAACCTGTATTTGCCTATAACATGTCCTTAAAATGTTATAGGCAAATACAGGTTTTTTCGGAAACATATTTATCGCTTGTCGCCAAGTGAACTATTATCTTAGTCCAACTTACAGTCGCAACAACTTAGCAGCATTGCCACCAAGAATGTTTTCTACCCCCTCCGCGGGCAATGCTAACTTGCTAATAGCTTCCATGTTGCTCTTAATCCCTCTCATACCCGGCCAATCGCTGCCAAAAATGACTTTATCAGTGTTGCGAGCAAGTTCAGGAAAATAAGTCAGTAATTTTCCAGGAGGAAGACCCGCAAGCTCCATATAGAGATTTGAGTGAAGTTTAGAGAGAAAGAAAGCCTTATCGTACCAGAACCCGCGACCCGAGTGGGCCATTACCAAGTTTAAATTCGGGAAATCTCCTGCTACATCATCCAAGTGCAGGGGATCTCCATACTTCATACGAGAGCCCTTAAAGACTGAGGAACCGGTATGAATCAGGACGGGAATGCCTAAATCTTGAGCGGCCTGATAGAGCGGGTACATTCTCTGGTCGTTGAGGTAATAATGTTGGTAGGTGGGATATAATTTCAATCCCCGGAAACCCTCATCTTCCACCTTGTGGCGCAGTTCATCTCCCAAGTTCGTAAAAATACAAGGATTAATGTCACAAAATGGTATTAACTTCGATCTCCCCCGGCAAAAGTCTCTTACTTGCTCATTAGTACAGATCCCCGTGGTAATATAACTTAATTCTGCCAGCACGCAGGCATAATCAACCCCTTCTGACGATAACAAGTCTTCAAAAGCTCCTGGATCGTTATACCGGTTAATATAGTCTTCGTACCCTTCAGGATGAGCTTGCTTGATCCATTCAGTCACCCACGGATGGGAATAGGTGTATAACCCCATATGAACATGAAAATCAATGCGAGGTTTGCGGGGTTTTCTGTCAGTGAATTCTAAGGTCATTTGTTCCATCTCCTTTCACCCCAACCGGTGTACCTAAGTTGGACACTTAACAGAAAAAAGTAAATTAAGATAACTATAACTACTCAGGTCCGCTGTATTTAAGCACACAAAATGGGGTACCGAGTACCCCCCTGAATGGACATGGGTTGTGTTTGAGAAAGTGGAAATTATAATAAATTCATCTTTCGCGCTTCCATCGTCAATTCTGCCCGAAAATCCGGGTGGGCTATAGCAATTAATTCCTGCGCCCGTTGTTTTCTGCTCTTCCCGCGAAGTTTGGCTACACCATACTCAGTTACAACATACATAACATCATTCTTTGTTGTAGTTACTGCAGAACCGGTGGACAAAGTCGGAACGATACGTGAAATCGTATTTTTACTAGCTGTTGATGGAAGAGTAATAAAAGATCTTCCTCCCTCGGATCGGGCGCAAGCTTGCGCAAAATCAGCCTGACCTCCAGTTCCGCTAAAAGGATTAACTCCCATGGTTTCCGAATTGCATTGTCCCAGAAAATCCACCTGAATCGAGCCATTAATACTAACTAGATTATTATTTTTTCCGGCAAGATAAGGATCATTGGTGAAGTCTACAGGGTGCATCTCGACCATAGGATTATGATCCATCATGCCAAATAGTTTTCGGGTGCCTTGTCCTAAAGTACAAATCATCTTACCTGGTAGATAGTTTTTTTTGCGGCCTGTGATTGCACCAGCATTAAATAAATTTAGAATGCAATCCGTCATCACTTCTGTGTGAATGCCAAGGTCATGTCTGTTTTGCAGTTGCGTGATTACAACATCAGGAATGCTCCCAAGTCCAATTTGCAGGGTATCACCATCTTTAATAAATTCAGCTACGTACTCTCCAATAGCCTTCTCGACTGGGGTTATTGTACGAGCAATTGGAATTTCAAATAATGGAAATTGACTTTCTACCACTGCAGAAACCTGAGAAATGTGAACTTTATTGTTTCCATATACGTAAGGCACCTCAGGACTTACTTCTACAATCACTTCCCTCGCCTTGGAAATTGCTGCCATGGAATAATCCGCTCCTACACCTAAAGAAAAGTAACCGAAACTATCCATAGGGGAAACCATAGAAGCTGCTACATCAACTTTAATATGATCATCCCTAATTAACTTTGGAACACTGTAAAAGTTATTAGGAATAACGTCTGCCCAGCCTTCTTCAGCACCTTTTCGAGACGCACCGCCAACAAACAGAGCTACGTGACGAACGTTCTCCGCTGTTTCGGGATCATAGTAACCATATTTCCTTTGAGCAAACATTTGCATTACTTTAACATCATGATAGTTGCGGCGTTGTTCTGATAAGGCGGTTAAAACTGTCGGTGGTTCGCCAATTCCCAAAGGTAAACATATCCAATCTCCATCCTTGATTAGTTTAATCGCTTCGTAAGCATCTCGTTTTTTGCGGTTGTAGAGTTCTTGAATTCGATTCATAATTTCTAAATTTCCTCCTCTAAAAATGTTATGAAAATTCAGATTTTTAGAAATACATCTGCCTGTCAATAATGAAGACATAGTAATCTCTTCATCTCAATCATCGGCTTAATTCTCAATGATTTTGCCGAAGTATTCCAAACACCCTCAATCCTCGCATTTGACGCATTTATCATAGTATCAATGCTAATGTAAAACACCCTTGATCCTATCCCTATATCTGTGGTTAAGCTATCTTTCACCTCTTTCAACCTACAGTAAGTCGAGATCTTTGACCAAAATTATCAGTATATTTATAATATTTTAATATATTTGCAATTCCGGTGCCATTTTACTACTCTTAAATCACTTAAGTTATGATTTGTTAATCTTAACTGTCTAATCGTCGAATAGCCACCGTCAACGGTTCAATGTCTACAGCATCTAAGAGGACAATGATGAACGCCATTGCGAATTTGCAGTGGGTTTATCATTGTCCTCTTAAAAGTCCGCATAAATCAGAGTTTTACCGAATCATACCTGCATCATGATAATGCGAATATGACTCGGTTTATATGCCGCTCACTGAGCTTCCCAATATACTATCCCTGCATTACGCCTAGTTCGGACACAATTTCGAACTCTTAGCCAACCCAAATGCCCCAGCGTCACAGAAAGTGCCAACCAAGTATGATACCGCCCGCCGTCGCTGGGAAACAATTTATTAGTTACAGAAAATGTACTCAAGCCATAAATGCCAAGAATTCCAAGGACTTGTTCACTGCGTTTAGCCATATGGGTAAACTGGCGATCAATGGCTGAGTCAATTGATAAGATTGGTTTACCATGACCTGGATAAGCTTTAGAAGCCCTAAGCAGGCGAATCTTAGTCATAGACTCCTGCAATCTTACCAAGCTTAAGTCTCTCTCCTCCCCTTCAAGATCAAAAATGGGGTTTGGAGTAATTTCCGGAAGCAATGTATCACCAGTGAACACTGCGCCATTTTCTACAAGTTGAAAACAACAACTACCAGGTGTATGCCCCGGTGTGTGAATCACCTTAATGGTCAGACCAGATAAATTCAAGACAGATCCTTGGGCCAAAGAGCGGATAGAAGACTCCGGCAAAGGCTTAGTCCCGCCCTCCAAGGTTACCACCTCATTTATCAGACCCGCTATCTTAGTCCTCTGAATCCCAAGCTCCTCCAAAAACGGAATTGCCGCTTCCGGGTCTATAAAAAATGGGTTCTTTAGTGCACTGGTTAATTTATTGCGATCAGCAGGATGAACCCAAACTAAGGCACCTGAACGCTCCGCAATTTGCGCTACAAAGCCAAAATGATCATAGTGCCCATGTGTTACCAAGATATGCTCGATATTATCCCAGCCGACTTCAGCTTTCTTAAGAGTAGCTTCGAGGGCATCCAGTGCCTGTGGTGAATTTGGACCTGCATCCACTAGAATTGATTTTTTATTTTCTTGTTTTATCAAGTAGGCATTTGCGTTGTATCCGATATCTGGCATTGGTATTTTATACTCATAGATCTGCATCCCATTGCTCCCCAATCATACTTTTGATTAAAAACCAGAGAAGCATTGCCGCGAGCAACGCGGTAATGCTTCTCTCAGCCAGTAATATCCTTAGTTCTAGTTTAGTACAGAGCCTCAATAATAGTAGCCATCCCTTGTCCGCCGCCGATACAAAGGGTAACCATACCATAGCGACCCTTTCGTCTGCGCAGCTCATGAAGAAGAGTCGTCATTAAGCGGGCTCCAGTTGCTCCAATCGGATGACCCAAAGCAATTGCTCCACCATTGACATTTGTTTTCTCCATATCTAAACCAAGCTCCCGAATAACGGCTAAGGATTGCGAAGCAAAAGCCTCATTTAATTCGATCAAGTCAATATCGTCTAAAGTTAGTCCAGCTTGTTTTAAAGCCTTACGCACAGCCGGTACCGGACCAATCCCCATAATCAGCGGAGAGACTCCAGTCGTTACATCCGTTACAATTCTAGCCAATGGTTTAATACCCTGTTCCTTGGCTTTGTCAGCAGACATTAAAACTATTGCCGAAGCAGCATCATTTCGACCACAGGAATTACCGGCAGTAACGGATCCCCCTTTCTTAAACACTGGTTTTAGTGATGCGATTTTTTCCAGCGAAGTATCCTTTGGACCTTCATCTGTATCAAAAATAACCGTGCCTTTACGGGATTTAATTTCAACTGGTACAATCTCATCTTTGAAAACTCCAGATTGCAAAGCTTTTTGGCATCTTTGCTGACTCTGAAAAGCAAATTGATCTTGATCTTCTCTCGAAACATTAAATTGTTCGGCCACATTTTCGGCTGTATCACCCATTGAAACAACACCGTAGATCGAAGCGGGTTGTCCGCCAGGTCCAGCTTCTGTTAGAGAATCAACTAAAACTCCATCACCTGCACCATACCCATAGCGAGCATTTTTTAGATAAAAGGGCGCACGACTCAGACTCTCTGTACCCCCGGCTACTACCACGTCCGCTCTTCCGGTCTGTATTTCTTGGGTTCCATTGCTGATAGCTTTTAAACTGGCAGCACATTGGCAATGCACTGTATAGGCAGAGGCTTCTTCCGGTATTCCTGCCAAAAGCGAGCAATTGCGTGCAATATTTGCTGCTTCAGTTGTTTGTCGTGACCAACCCATGATAACTGTTTCCACTAAATCAGGGCTCACTCCTGCCCGGGCAACTGCTTCTTTTACGGCCATGCCTCCCAGTTCTTGTGGAGTTATCCCTTTGAGTGTCCCGCCAATAGTACCAACTGGAGTTCTCACAGCACTGACGATTACAACTTCTTTCATTTTGGTCCTCCTCTTTCTTTTAAAAATAATTATCAACTGCTCACTAACTTTTTCATTGCATAAGTAAGGGATTTTTCTTTGCTCCCTCTGACAATAGTTTTCATTATTCCTTTGTCCCACTCTAACCCTTTTTCATTTTAGTCCTCCTTTATTTTAAAAATAATCACAACTTACTAAATAATGCAATTATTGTGCCAATTTGATTCCGTCGTTTAATTCACGTTCAATAACATAGAATCTGTAGCCTATTTCGCTGGCGCGGACTCCAAAAAAGATGAGGGAAACGTGAATGCTCTAGCTAAAACAAACGCTGCTTGCAATGCCTCTGTCGGGCAAAG
>NZ_FQXJ01000022.1 GCF_900129935.1 Desulfosporosinus lacus DSM 15449
AAGCAGGACTTTGGAAGTTTGTTGCTTAATGGTGTTGATTTCAGCCGCGATAACGAGCGGCGTGCGTTCAGCAATTGAGTTATTCATGTTGTCTGCCCGTCCTTTTTATAACTTTATTTATAAAATATGTGGCCGGGCCAGGGAAGGTGAAGATTTTAGACCATACAGATGGCCTATTGATGCCCCTTGCTGATTTTCAAAGTCACTATGGATAATCGTCTTAATTTGGTGTACCCATAACAAATTGATCGCATTTAGTGCGGCAATCAGCCAATTCCAAGGGGATGAACGCATGTCCAATTGTAGAAAATTACAGCAAACGCGGATTGGTGGAAAGCATTAATCTGAGTTCTTATAAGTGTATCAAAGCAAAAGAGTGACCAACTTGCGAGTGGTACTCTTTTGCTTTTTAAATTTGATGATGATTAAAAAGGCAGGGAATTTATCTATGGGATATTTTGGATTACCCATTGTAACAATCCTTTATTTCTCAAGTCCCTTCTATGTAAATAAATCTTGGCATTGTGAATCGTCCACATTCGGAAAGAACAAGGTTTATGGGAAACATTGGGTGACATCACAACCAGTGAGATAATGTTATAAAAGTTTAAATTTAAAATTTGAAGTGAGGTATGTGGACTGTCTTTTATAGTTAGAACTCCGGATGATGTTTATAAATTTGCACTTCCCCTGTATGATTATCTCAGGCAGAATGGGCATATTTATGAGGAATTATAGTTAAGTTAGGCGAGAAGTGGCGGCCAAGAGGCCGCCTTTCTTTTTTTGTTCCACCTAAGCTTGCGGCGGGTCTTATAAGTCGTTGGTCGTGGTTCCAACAACCTTATATCCCGCTTTCCGGTCAGCTCATCGCTGGACGTAAGGAATACATTCTTCTGAATGATCGTGTCCATAACAGCCTCGGCTTCAGCCTTATCCAGGTCTTCCCTCGGATCAGGGATGGTGATGGAAAACGTATTGCCGCCGGCAGTTGTAAACGTTGACCTTCTACTACCAACTGAAGAAATCTTTGATTGAAAAGAAACTAGTTGTTTAAAGGAAAGAAATCAGGCCGCCTCGTTTCAATGAGGCGGCCTGAACCCTGGAATAGTCAGGGATAAGTTTCATCCTTTTGTCTGGAAGATTATGCTATAATACTTGTAACAGGTTGTCGTGGGACGGTTAGCCACACCCTTTTAGAAAGGGGGTGGTCGGATGATCTCAATGGTTGAGGCGATGTATTTAATGATTGCATTTGCTACACTCGTTGTTATGATCATAAAGATGAAATAACCGCCCCCGGCCAGGATGGCGGCTATTTCTTATAACCTCTAATTCGGGCTAACCGTTTGGTTAGACAACCTGCCGGGCTGGCGTGCTTCCAACACGTCAGTCCTTTTATAATATTATACCCATGGATTGTAAAATATGCAACCAGCTCACATAGGGTAAAAACTGAAGGAAGGTAAAAAAATACAGTCAGTTCTTTTTTGCTTGCCTTTCTTAAGTCGTCTTTAAGGCCTTGATGATAGCCAGAAGATGTTCTAATTGGCTGCCGTTTGGGGGCCTTCGGCCAAACTTCTCACGGAAGATCAGCAATTGGCTAAATCCTACGCGGAGAAACTATATTAGTTTTTTTCATGATGAAAGGTGGACATTGAAAATGGAATCATCACTCTTCGAACAAATTTATAATCTAGAAGATAGGCTGTTACAACCTGAGATTCGTGGATCTAGAGAGGAAATTTCATTGCTTCTAGCTGACGACTTTGTTGAGTTTGGAGTTTCCGGGCGCACATTCGACAAATTACAAGTTGTTGAGGAATTACCTCATTCTCCTGCAGTTCCAGTGATTATTGAGGATTTTCAAGTGAAAGTCTTAGCGCCGGATGTGGTACTAGCTACCTATCGGGCAGTTAAATCCAATGAATCTAGAGAAGAAATGAGGAATTCATTGCGCAGTTCAATTTGGAAGTTCATCGATGGAAGGTGGCAAATGGTCTTTCATCAAGGAACCAGAACAATGGAGTTCTGAATATATAAAACAAACGGAAAATATGAATTGCATGTAATGCTTCGAAATAAGAATGGGTTAATAGAATTTATCGTTTCTGCTGAACACATATCATTTGAGCAGGATCTCAACTTTGGCTCCATGATGGTCCTACCAAGAACTTTTAGAGTATTATAAACCGAAGGTGTTACTCGGACTGATGGCAACGCCTGAGAGAGCGGACGGACGAAGCATCTATACTTATTTCCAGGGCAGGGTTGCTGCTGAAATCCGCTTATGGGAAGCCATAGAACGGAAATTGCTCAGTCCCTTTCATTATTTTGGTGTGACAGATAATGTTGACCTCAGTCAGGTTCAACGGGTTGCTGGGAATATCTAATTACTAGTTTAAAGGCCTTAATGCCTATGGTATAATATGGCTATAGGTGCGAGCTTAATGGCCGACTCTAATTATAATATCAGGGTACCATGAAGTGTGAGTTAGGACGGAGAGAAATGTGAAAGAGCTTATCAATCTTAAGATCGATTACGCCTTTAAGCTTATTTTCGGCAAAGAGGGGAATGAAGCAATTCTCATTGCATTTCTTAATGCTGCGCTGATGTTGCCACAGAAAAGTAGGATTGAAGGAATAACGATTAAGAATCCGGAATTGAACAAAGAATACCATGACGATAAGAAGTCTATTCTTGATGTTCGTGCTGTGACGATTGAAGGAATGCAGATTAACATAGAAATCCAATTAAGCAATCAATACGACATAGAGAAACGCTCGCTGTATTATTGGGCGCAAATGTACTCCAGGCAGATGCGTGAAGGGATGGCCTACAAGGAACTGGCGAAGGCGGTCACAATCAACATTTTAGATTTTAACTATTTGAATCAGACGAAGAACTACCACAGTGTATTTCATCTTTACGAAGACGAAGAGAGATTCCAACTTACGGAAGCCTTAGAAATGCACTTCATGGAATTGCCAAAATTGGTCTCCAAGTGGCGACGAAGAGAGGTTAGCCCTTGGGAGAATGGTTTAGTTCGATGGTTATTGCTTCTGGAGGGTTCAGAAAATCAGGAAATTTTAAAAACACTGGAGGAGATTGCAATGCAAGATCCCATTTTGCACCAGGCCATAGCTGCTTGGGAAAAATCAAGTGATGATCCCAATGTGAGAGAAGAGTACTTTGCGAGACGCAAGGCAGTTTTAGATGAGAAGGCGGCCGTCAGAGAAGCAGAACTCCGTTTGAGGGAAGCAATCCAGAAGGGAATGGCAGAAGGTAGGGCAGAAGGTAGGGCAGAAGGTAGAGCAGAAGGAAAGGCAGAAGTTGCGAAGAATCTTCTGGACTTGGGAATGGAGATTTCTAAGGTGGCTAAAGCAACAGGTATGACGGAAGACGAAGTTAAAGTCCTAAAAGATTGAGACTACTGATCGAGGGGGGGCTGCCCCCTATAGGCGGCCCTAGGAACACCGGTGCCTGTCGAATCAGAAAAAGCTATCCCCTACACTATAAAAGTGTGGGGCGATTTTTTTTGTGCCAGTTAGAAAGTATAAATTTCGGGTGGCATAAGTGATAACGTCACAATTGAGGAATTGGGATTATAACTGGCGAGGACAAGGACCTGATTCCATATTGGAGAGTGGGGCAAGTGGCTGGAGGAGACGGTGGATTTCTCCCAGAGCAGGGCCAATAAACTGATGCGTATCTTCAAAGAGTACGGAGCCGAACAGCTTACTTCCTCAAATTCGGATCCGGATCCGAATTTGAACTACAGCCAGGCAGTACTTCTTTTAGGGATCCCAAAGGAGGAACGGGCGCAATTCATCCTTGATATGGATATCGAGGGAATGACCAAACAGGAACTCAGGCAAGCGGTCAATGAACGGACGCAGACCCGGCAAGAAAAAGACCAGGCCCTGCAGGAGAATGCAGACCTCCAGAAATCAGTGGAAGACCAAAGAGGTATCATCACCGAGCTACTACGGAGCTTGCCAATCTAAAGGTCCAATTGGAGAACGTCAAGGATGAAAACGAACTTCATTAATACGTCGCTCAAGGTCAGGGCCAACCATATCGCCTTCCTCTGTGAAAACTTGGATAAAACCATTAAGGAAGTAAAGCATGAGCTGCTCCAAATCGCCCCCAATGACAAGGAGGCGTATATCACTTATAAGAATAAAGTTTACGATCGTTTGAATGTGTGACTTAAGGACGAGACGTGGAGCAGGCAAGCAAGAAATGCAGACTTGAACGACGAAACCCTGAAAATGACCAGAGATATGAGATATGAGCAAATTTGTGAATGTGGATATGACTGTTTTTGGGAACGAGCAAAGACCCCCGATTTCTCGAAGATCTTATTTGCCAAGCTATTTTGTACCGGTCTCTTCTAAATTTTCAATATCTGAGAAAATATCTAATCTCATACTTGTGTTGTCTCTTTTATATTTCTCATTAAGTTTAAATCCTTGTTTTAAGTAGAAGTCAACAACACTAGGATTGTTCTTAGTATCTGCGTCTACAGTAATAAATCGGCATGCAACTCCGATTTCCCTCAAATCCTCAGTTATACCTCTAGCTAATTCAACCATTATAGATCCGATGCCCTTATATTTCTTTTTATAATTTATATCAACGGCTAACTTACCAATCTTCACTGAAGGTATTGCTTCAAAATTAACAAACCCAATCTTATGTACATCTTTTTCTGAATTAGAAAGCTTGATTGAGTCAGTCGACAGCGACATAAATGCAATAACATCAGCGTTTTCTTTATTAATTAAGAGATGAAGTTTTGAAATTTCAGCTTCCTGCAATCCCAATGCTTCATCTCTTAAAAATTCGTTATACTCTTCAAATTCACAAACAAAATCACTCAATCTATAACCTTTAGACAAATCAACCAATTTAATCATGTCTTGCAAATTATATATATTTTGCAACATCAAATTTACTTCCTTAATTTTTTAACTAGATCTGAAGCCCTTTTATTTTTAATAATAGCATTAGGAGAGGGCTTACTCATCAGCTCTTTTATCACATCTTGAGCGTAATGACCTTCTATGACAGTTGCTTTTATAGGACTTGCTTTTACGGCATGCATATGTCTATTCCCTCCTCTAAAGAATTTAATTACTTTATTTGCCTTGATCTCTGTATCAATACCGATCTTCTTGTCCATATCATATCACCTTCCAAATGCTGTTTCAATACTGTATGGTTAGTTTTACCAACTTAGAAGGAGATAGTCATATGGATGTAGTATTAATATACCGGAATGTCATAATAGGCTATGATGCTATGTTTGACTTCGACAATTTCTCTATTGGTCGGAATATATTTGCGGTCACAATAATTCGTGGCTCTAGAGAGGAAATTTCATTGCTTCTAGCTGACGACTTTGTTGAATTTGGAGTTTCCAGGCGCACATTAGATAAATTACAAGTTGTCGAGGAATTACCTCATTCTCCTGCAGCTCCAGTGATTATTGAGGATTTTCAAGTGAAAGTCTTAGCGCCGGATGTGGTACTAGCTACCTATCGGGCAGTTAAGACCAATGAATCTAGAGAAGAAATGAGGAATTCATTGCGCAGTTCAATTTGGAAGTTCCTCGATGGCAGGTGGCAAATGGTCTTTCATCATGACACCCGAGCTCAGAATAACCACAACCCTCATTTATGCTGGCCTGGATGTTGGCTATTGAAGCTCTGATTTTTATGATATACTAATTTATACTAAATTTTGGGAAGGTGTTTTTATATGAAGTGGAATGAGGTAAGAAATATTTATCCCAATCAGTTTGTAAAGTTTGAAGTCTTGAAATCACATATTGAAAATGACAAGGAGTATGTGGATGAAATAGCCGTAATTGGGCCTATAGCGGATGATAAAGCAACGCGTGAGCTTTTGGAATCTAAGGATAATGTTTTGATTTATCATACTGCAAATGAAGTAGCAGTGATAAAGTTGAGAACGAGAATTGGATTGAGGAGAGCATTAAGGAATGCGCATTGAATATAGAAATGGATTGCTTTTTACTAATATTAAAATTACATATAGAGGGAAAACGAAGCAAATAAGCAATGTTGTAATAGATACAGGTGCCTCACATTCTCTGTTAACCCAAGATTGTGTTGATGAAATAGGTATACTAGTAAGTGGTGAGGATGAAATTGTTACCTCTTATGGCATAGGGGGGAAAGAACATTCTTTTGTAAAGAAAGTGGACAAAGTTGAGGTCGGAGAATATTGCCTTAATAATTGTTCCTTGGATTTTACAAGCTACATTTACGAAGATATTAATGGACTTTTAGGATTGGATATGCTGCTAAATGCTGGGTTTATCATTGATCTAGAAAAGTTAAACATGTACCTGCAAATTTGATGTTGCAGGATATTTTTTTATAATGTACCTTTCCTTTGGAGCAATCTGATTATATCGAAAGAGGAATCTTAACCCACATAATGATGACGTTCATGAAAAGACCAACTGTACCTTAACTTGGACCCACATATTAATGTCTATGCCAGATGGTATGTTTTTTTAGAGCATAACTCAACTCAACAAAAAGAATCAGTGAAGAGAATGTAAAATCAGCAAAATTTATTAGTTTACGAGAAGTAAGCGGCTTGGGTAATCCAAAGGGGGCTGTGGAGTATGCAGCAACAATAGATTTTAAATTTAAAAAAGACATAACCTCTAACAGCGGGAAGCAAACCAGATTTATTATTCTAAAAAAGGAATCGGATAAAAGCAGTTGGAGGATTGATAGTGAAGGAACAGAGCCCCTGGAGTTTAACCTTTGGCTAGGAACAAATCAGGCCGCCTCGTTTTTAGAGGCGGCCTGAACCCTGTGAATAGTCAGGGGGGGTGGCAGGGTGATCTCAATGGTTGAGGCACTGCCGGGCTGGCGTGCTGGCAACACGTCAGCCCTTTTCTTAGATTATACCCAGAGATTGTTAATATGCAACCGGCTCACATATAGGTAAGACCGGAGGAAGATAACAAAAGGATGGGCATTTAGATATTCGCAGATATAAAAAATGAAGGAGTAATTGAATTAATTTAGGGAGAGGTAAATGTTATTGCCTGCCTCCGTAAAGAGTTTTTAATTCTTCTTCTTTCAGCGTATAACTGTGCTGGTCGCCAGGGAAAAGCTTGTTTCTTACTTCACTTACATATGTCCGTAAGCCCTCAGTCATTAGTTCATCCGAATTTGCATAGGATTTGACAAATTTGGGAACTCGATTCACGCCATAAGTGAGAATGTCATGGTAAACAAGAACTTGTCCGTCGGTATGGACACCTGCCCCGATTCCGATAGTAGGAATTGATAAGGACGTTGATATTTCCTGGGCAAGCTGTTGAGGAATACATTCAAGAACAATTGCAAAGGCTCCTGCTTCCTGGCAGCGTTTTACATCTTCTAACATTTTCTTGGCGGCTTCGGCATCTTTGCCCTGCACTTTAAATCCGCCGAGAACAGCAGCGGATTGCGGCGTAAGCCCCAGATGGGATACCACAGGTATACCTGCTTTGACAAGTGCTTTTATATGCGGGAGTACTTCATCAGCCCCTTCCACTTTCACTGCATTAGCTCCTGTTTCCTGAATAAGCCTTGCACCGTTTAAAAGTGTATCTCTGACTGAAAGGTGATAGCTCATAAATGGCATATCTACGACGATGAAGGTATTGGGAGCCCCGCGTCTGACCGCTTTAGCGTGATGAAGCATATCTTCCATTGTTACATAAATTGTTGAGTCATAACCCAGCACAACATTGCCCAGAGAGTCACCAACAAGAATCACGTCCGCCTGAGCTTGCTCAACCTGCTTGGCTGAGGGATAATCGTAGGCTGTAACCATTACAATTTTCTTGCTCTGATTTTTCAGTTCCCAGAAGTCTTTGGTGGATTTCATTGTTTTTCCTCCTTTTTTCAGGAGAGGTGACAAAACAAGCTTGGCATCAAAAAAAGTCCCTTTAGCAGAAGGGACTTTTCAAACATAGAATTGTTTTATCCCTCTGTCCCGGTCCGCGATGGATACAGGCAGTATTTAAATGATTCCTATGAAGAGGTGCAGTTCTAATGATACTGCCCAAATTAAGTATATCAGATCACATCTAAGGTGGCTAGAGTAAGCCTTTCGGATTTGATCTATTGGTAGTCTCAGAGTCGGACGACGGTGGAATCTCTGACAGGGCAGAGGTATCTTGTCTAATTGGCTGCCGTTTAGTTTTTAGTTAATTCCTCCCGTTTTCCGCTTCGATTTTGGCTCTCAGGCTTATGTTCCTCACGGTCTCAAGGTCGTCGAACTTAATTAAGTAGGCAGCTTTCTCACGGTTGATTCCGATGACTTCGCCGGCGCCCATGATGCCGTGTACGATACGGTCGCCGGGTCGAAAAGTAAACTCAGAAGACTTCGCTTCTATTAGCTTCTCGCTGCTGCCGATATGCCAATTTGATTCCTTGACCAGACCTTCATCAAGTTCTGCCGTGTAAACAAGCAGGTCCTTGTCTACATTGAAAATGAAACGGGAGGGATACCGATAGGAGCCGTCCAAGTTCCGTCCTTCCGCATCAGTCAGGTACAAAGCTTTTTCCGCACGGGTGAAGGCAACAAAGGCCAGCCGCCGCTCTTCTTCCATGGCTTCAAGCGTCGCGGTCTTTTTAGAGGGGAACACGCCTTCCCCAAGACCGCAAAGAAAGACATAGGGAAACTCCAGGCCCTTTGCTGTATGGATGGTCATCAGTTTAACCGTATTTTTGTTGGCAGCTGTATCAGTATTGGTCAGCAGCCCTATATGAGACAAATAGTTTTCTAAGGTGTTTTCCTCTCCGCTTGTGGTCTCGTATTCATAAACCGATTGTTTGAGCTCTGCCAAATTGTCCAGCCGCTCCTGACTTCCTTCCGTCCGGAGCATTGCCTCATAGCCGCTTTGGTCAAGGAGCGAATTGAACAAGTCGGAAATCGGCACATTCTGATAACCTGCGGAAAAACTCTCGATTAAATCGAGAAACCCCTTGGCCTTCGTGCCCTTAAAAATTTCCTGGTCGATGGTTCTTTCGAGAGCGCTGTAAAGGGAGCATTGATTTTGGGCGGCATAATCTTTCAAAAATTTCATGCGCCGCAGGCCGATATTGCGTTTAGGCACGTTAGCAACCCGCAGGAAGGACAGATCGTCCTTATAGACAATCAGCCGGAGATAAGAGAGAGTATCCTTGATCTCCATCCGGCCAAAAAATTGTACACCGCTATAGATGGTGTAGGGGAGCTTTTCTTTCAGAAATACTTCCTCCAGCGTACGGGAGATGAAATGGGCGCGATAGAGGATTGTCACGTCGCTCAGCTTTACGCCCTGAGCAACCAGTTCCTGGATGTGAAGGGCGATCCATTTGGCCTCCTCCTCCGCTGTTTTGGCATGATGGTAAACAACCGGAGCCCCGCCCGGCAACATAGGAAGCAAGACCTTGTTGATGCGGTTTTTGTTGTTTCCGATTAAAGAATTAGCTGCAGCGAGAATCTGCGGTGTCGAGCGATAATTCTCCATCATCATGATGGTGCGGACCTGGGGGAATTCCTGGTCAAAGTCCAGTAAATATTTCAGCTTGGCACCGCGCCAGGTGTAGATCGTCTGATCCGGGTCGCCTACGATAAAAAGGTTTTTGTGATAATCACACAGCACCTTCATCAGCCGATACTGCAGCTCGTCAATATCTTGATACTCGTCGATCATGATGTATTCCAGCCGCTGCTGCCACTTCAGCCGGACACTTTCGTCCACGCTGAAGATGTGAAGTACATATTTAATCAGGTCGTTGTAGTCCAGGCCGAAACATTTTTTTTCCTGATACAGGTATCCCCAGAAGATGATGTCCTCCGCTTCTGCGGCATTCAGATACTTGAGGTGCAGCTCTTCAAGGGAAAGAGAGACCATAAATTTGTAGTACTCCGGATCTTTAAACAACTTGCGGATTTCGATCATGTCTCTCGCTTTAGAGAAGGTCATATGCCGCAAGGTGAGGCCGCGTTCTTCATAAATGATCTTCAGCATGTCGTTGATATCAGAATTGTCAAGGACAAGAAAGCTTTTCGGATAGTGGACAGCGTTGATGTCCTCCTGCAAAACAGTCACACAGAAGCTGTGAAACGTGCTGATATAGCCGGTATCGTTGTCGCCACAGAGCCGGCGGATGCGATGCTTCATCTCATGGGCTGATTTATTGGTAAATGTGACGCAGAGGATGTTGGACGGCATAATGCCAATCTCATTGACAAGATAGGCAAACCGATGCGACAGTGCGCGGGTCTTACCCGACCCAGCACCCGCAATTACGCGTATGAAGCCTTCCGTGGCAGTTACTGCTTGTCGCTGCTGTTCATTAAGTCCCGCCAAGATGTCACTCATCCTGTTAGTCACCACTTTCTTCAACTAAATTCAATAATAGGTTTGTTTAACCAGGGCAAGCATCCAAGATTAAGCTTGACCATCGAACGTGCGTTTGCTATTTTTATTATACATTACTTTGTTATTTTTTTAAAACAGTGGAACTTTTTAACCCCATTGTGAATCCTAAGTACTGAAATGCATTTCAAATTGAAATAGTTGAGGTGAGGATCAAAGCGTGAAAAAAGATCTGATTGGGAGGGCTCGGCAGGGTGACCTTGACTCTTGGGAAGAATTAATCCGGGAAATCTATCCCCAGGCTTCCAAACAGGCTTTCTGCCTGCTGAGAGATAAAGATCTGGCCCAGGACGCCGTACAAAACACGATGCTGAAGGTTTTTAATAACCTGTCTGGCTTAAAAGATGAGGTTGCTTTTACCGGTTGGTGGCGGCGGATATTAACCAATGAAGTGTACCTGTTGCTGCGTTTCAGCAGCAGGGTAATGCCGGGGATAACAGCTGAACTGCTGAACACCGGGGAACTGCCTGTCGAGGAGGCTGTCACGCTGAGGTTGGAAATGGGGCAGGCGATTAAAAGGCTTCCTCTGGAACAACAGCAAATCCTGCTTGACATTGATCTAAGAGGATTGAATTTACGGGAAGCTGCGGAAGAATACAATCTTCCATTGGGAACAGTCAAGTCCCGGTTATTTCGGGCCCGGGTCCGTCTGCAGGAGACCCTGAAAGATTATAGAAAAAAGCCAAAGGAGCGAGTAGACATGATGCTAGAGTCATCAGATATAAAGGACCGAATTTGCGACTATTTGGAAGGAACCATGGAAGCAGCGGACAGAAAGGCCTTTGAACAAGAACTGTCGCAAAACCCTGCATGGCAACAGGAGATGAAAAAGCAGAAAGACTTTTTGACATTCTTGCATTCCCTGACCGGTAAAATAACTCTTTCTGTGGCCGAGATTAAGGATAAGGTGCAGGCGGTGATAGAGAAAACAGAGGATTACGAGGAAATCGTGGATGCTACGTCCTTTGAGCAGGGAAAACCGACGACCATGACCTCCCATATCTGGTTCAAGAAGCCTGATTGCTATCGGACAGACGGGGACAGTGGGGCAACCGGGCCCATAACGGTCATTATGAAAGACGGAATGATGCTGAGTTGGCTTGCCGATAAGCGCCAAGTCAGAAAACTCATCTTAAGCCAGGAGTACAGAGAACGCGGCAACTTTAATTTTCCGGACAGCCTCAAGGCCATGGCCGAGAATAAATCCAGCCGGATCTTAGGTACGGAATACCTGCAAGGTCGGCCGGTTCTTCATGTGCAATTCAGTGAAGAAGTTCCCGGGCTGGGGGAAATGAATACTCATCACTGGATGGACAAAGAAACCTGGATGCCGATACGAACGGAATATTATAATGTCAAAGGAGAGCTGGTAAACCGCCGGGAAGTGAGGGAGCTTCGCCTCAATCAGGGACTGCCTGATTCCCTGTTTGAACTGGATCTTCCTGAAGGGGTAACTATTGAGGAGGAGAACACTCAAGTCCTCAATCTTCCTCAGGATATAACTCTGACTGAGGCAGCAGAGCGTTTTGATCAAGTACCCTATTTTTTGCCTGGTCAGAATTATAAGATCAAACACCAATGGATTGAAGTAAAAGAGGGTAAAGGTGCTCTGCTCAGTATGTATTTCGTCCTCGGTGAGCAGAACCCGCTGTTGATTGTTACCCAAGGGCCGGTTCCGCATACCAATCTACCTCCAAATGCTAGCCAAGAACCCGTAGAACTTGAGTTTGACGGCAGGAAAGCAACCGGAGGACTCACCAAGATCGATTTAGCGGGTGTGAAATACATGCTCGATTGGCAGGTCAATGGTTACTATTATACCTGCGGCGGGCAGCTGGAAAAGGCTGAATTGCTCAAAATCCCCGGAAAATTGACGCGGGCAGAATAAAACTTTAGAGAAGGCGACACCAGTAGATCGAGCCGCCCATGTGGTTATTTCTTATAATCTCTAATTCGGGCTAACGGTTTCGTTAGACAATCTGCCGGGCTGGCGTCATAAGAGCGGATTCACGAGAGGATTGAATTAAAGCCAGGGTTTTGGGGGTAAATAAATGCATTATATAAGTATTGTTTAAGTTGGAGGATTTATGATTATAGGTGACAAATCGGAATTTGCAATTGAATACGAATTAGCTTCGGATTATGGTGGCGTATGGATGTTTGGAGGAATTTGTTATTTTATTAAAGGCAAGCAAATAGGTGATTATGAGCTAGGCACTTCATTGAGGGATGTAATGTTCCATCTACACAATATGATTCGTGATAATGGAAAACGAATACATGAGGAACTGTTTCACTTGAGTAAGTTCGAGTTATTTAATAGATTAAATGATGTTCTATACGGTTACAAAGATTCCGAGTACGAAGAGGTCGGACTTCAGGAAATGTGGGCACGTTTCGATATAGTTCCGCGTGTCGACATTTTTGATGAAAGTAAAGTCTTTTTGGTAGAGGATAAGAATCAGTCACGAATTGTCTTTAGAGAAGGTATTAGCCAAGGACTTAGAGGGATCAATGAGGCTTACATCAACAAGGGAGAATTCGATAGGGTAATTTGTGAAACTTACAAGCAACTTGACAATATATATGATTTAGAACTTATGAAACAACCGTAAAACGTGAGTTAAAAGTTCTGTATCATCGGCCGTACCCGCGGCTCCCTTGTTACGGAAATAAACGAGGGCTTTACTACTTTACCGAATAATTGCCATATCCGACTGGAAAGACTGGCTATAAGCCTCAACAGGAAGTTTTTTATGTCATTGATGAAATCTCTGAGTTCGGGCAATTAGCGAAAGTAGCACCGGATACAAATCTTGAGTTTGTGCTGTATCAAGGGGAACAAGCAAAATTAGATGAATTAGTCTTAGAAGAAGAAGCCGCGGGATATTTTGTCTTGAACCAAGCCTTTCTAAAAACAGGTCAAGTTCAAGTTCACAGTGCTGAAAAAAGAGTCATGTTTAAGGAGCTACAAGGTTTATTAAGTAATTTATTACAAGGATTAAGGGTTCAAGAAATAGGAATAGAACGGGAGCAGGTCGCCTACTTAACCTCGACCGCCCTTCTGTCATCAGTTCAAATCGGTGGTGAGAGCAGTGGAGATCAACCCAACCGAATTGGTGTATCAATAGCCCTAGCAGGAATCGTTCTGTTTTTGATTTTCACGTCAGGCGCCATGCTTTTGCAAAGTGCCTTACAAGAGAAACAGAATCGAATGGCAGAGATCATCCTTTCCTCGGTAAGCTCGGATAACTTAATGCAAGGAAAGATTATCGGTCACTTTCTCTTGGGAATTTTCCAACTGGCGCTTTGGCTTTCTATTGGATTGTCGGCAGCTTGGTATTTTCTGGATATGCCCATCTTGGCAATGATTTCTCTGGGTCAATTACCAATCTTGATATTCTTTGCCTTAACGGGTTATCTGCTATTTGCTGCGCTTTTTGTGGGCATTGGTTCAACTATGACCGATATGCAAAGTGCCAGTAATACCCAAGGCATGGTCTTTATGTTACCCATGCTGGGATTTATATTTGTTGGTCCGGTGATTTCGAACCCCAATGGTCTGGCGGCTCAAATAGGTACCTTTTTCCCTTTAACCAGCCCGACCATTACTATACTGCGACTTGGTTTAGCGGAGGTTCCTACCTGGGAACTTGTTGTTGCGGCAATCATCTTATTAGTGACGACATTATTGGTGATTAAAGCTGCCGCTAAATTATTTCGAGTAGGGATGCTAATGTATGGAAAATCAGCCAGTGTAGCCGAGATGTGGAAATGGATGCGCTATTAAGTTGCCCACAATCCTCGAGGAGCCGCGTAAGAGTACAGCTTTACTTGGTTCCAGTTAATAAAGGGAAACTATAATTCCTGCGTTATATGTTTTACCGCTTAAGTAATGGAGGCTTTCGCGTGTTGATGCGAAAGCCTCCATTACTTTACTTATCTCAAATAACTAAGCGCAATTTTTCCGTCTGTGTTTTTTGGAGGCCAGGCGCTTTGCAGAGCAGTTCTTCGACACAAATTAACTTTCCAAATGAAATATATGAGCTTGGTGGGATTATTCAATTTTTTATAGTGACTCTTAAGAAGGGTTGATTCTTCAATGCAACAGGTGTATATTGCTGTTAGTTGCCATTGTGGTAAATATGCCGACCGCCGTGTGTAGTTCTGGTCTTCTTACTTACGGAAATATTTACCTGTTCATGGTATAATGGTATCGTCCAATTGATAAATGTCTGGCTTCCGTGGCTAGTGAGTCACAGTTAATGATTATATAAGTTTTGTAACTATATGCAGAACAAAGTTATCCTGAATAAAGGAGAGTGTTATTATGCCAGTACCCCAAGAAGAAAGACAATACACGTATGCAGACTACCTAGCTTGGCCTGAAGATGAAAGAGTAGAAATTATTGATGGTGTTCCCTATATGCATGCAACCCCTTCACCGGAGCATCAGGAGATATCAATGAATTTATCTACTCAGATTTCAGTCTACTTAAAGGGAAAACCTTGTAAAGTTTATGCAGCACCATTCTCTGTTAGGTTACCTAAGGGTGACGAAAAGAGAGATGAAGACATAAAGAATGTTTTTGAGCCTGACATTACCATTGTATGTGATAAATCTAAAATTGATAAACAAGGCTGTAAAGGTATACCTGACTTGATAATTGAAATAATTTCTCCATCCTCGATAAAACATGACAGGGTTACCAAGTTTAATCAGTATGAGAAAGCTGGAGTGGTAGAATACTGGATTGTAGAGCCAGAAGGTAAGCTTGTAAGTGTATTCTTATTGCAAAGCAACGATAGGTATGGCAGGCCAGAAATCTACACAGAAGAGGAAAAAATTACCGTATCAATATTTCCAGATTTAACGGTAGATCTGAGTGCGGTGTTCCCTTCTATATAAGAAAAAAGAGTAAATATATAAACAAAAAAAGAAGAGCAGCTTACCCATAAGTGGTAAACTGCTCTTCTAAAACGTTTGGATTCTTGGCTTTCTACTATTGATGGATGTGCAGTTCGTACTTTTTGATGTTTTTGGACATCGCCTGAGTAAGCAGAGGGCAGAAACGACCAAAAAAATGCTAAACGATGTTGCGCCAAAGACAGAGGTTCTTTTTTTACGGAGACCTGTCATTAATGGAAGATGTCCGGCGGATTGGAAAAGAGATTAAACTACAAGAGGTTCCTCTGCGCTATACGGGAAAACTAAACTCCTGAATATTATGTTTACTGGAGAACTGGCACTTCAATTGTCTGGAACGGGAGTCACTGTTAATGCATTAAATCCAGGGTTTAATGTGACCGGTCTCGGACGTGAGCTCTGGTTTGCTTCTGCTCTAGAACGAATTTTGAAATTTTTGCATATCGGAGATCCACGTAAAGGAGCTGAGATTATTATTCGTTTAGTTGTGGAGTCACAATATCAAGGAGTGACCGGCGACTATTTTAATGTTGGAACTGGCTAGTCTATTATTCCTGCATACCCTGGCAGAGATATTACAATGCAAAATAAACTCTGGAATGAAACTAAAGAATTGTTGCAACGTAGAGGTTATATAGAATGAGCATCAACTCCTTTTTGATTGAAATGGACCCATAAATGGAATATATAATAGGAAAGTATTTTTATGATAAGGAGAAATAAAATGGATTTATCACCGGAAAAACGTGAAGAACTACTCGGAACTTTAAAAGTACGTTTTGAGAAAAACATGAATCGTCATGAAGGAATTGAATGGGCTAAAGTACAAGCAAAGATAGAAGATAATTCAGAAAAACTATGGTCGCTCAATGAAATGGAAAGAACAGGCGGTGAACCGGATGTTCTTGGTCGTGATACAAAGACCGGCCAATACATTTTTTATGATTGTTCTGAAGAAAGTCCTAAAGGCCGCAGAAGCCTTTGTTATGACCATGAGGCTTTGGAGTCAAGGAAAGAAAATAGACCAAAAAACAACGTTATTGATATGGCTGCTGCTATGGGCATCGAGCTTTTAACAGAGGAAGAATACCGGAACTTTCAGAAACATGGAAAGTACGACACTAAGACATCGAGTTGGATAAGAACGCCTTCTGATATTAGAAAGCTCGGTGGTGCCATCTTTGCGGATTTCCGTTACGGCAATGTCTTCGTGTATCACAACGGTGCAGAATCATACTATGCCGCAAGAGGGTTCCGTGGCTTGTTGAGGGTCTGAATTTGGAGTACCCGGAAGAAATAGATAGGTAGCAGCGCTGTGAGGAACAGAGCCCTTGAAGTTTAACGTTTGGCAAGGAACAAATCAGGCCGCCTCGTTGTTTGGAGGCGGCCTGAACTTTATTTTACAGCTACTGGCAACAGTTTAAATGTTGCAAAAAGATTAGGACTTGAGTCACCGAATAGTGCCTTAGCAATCATAGCCGAGGTTTCATACTGGTCATAACCTCCAAAACGTCGGATGTTTGCCTCTGGGAAAAGGTCTTGGATTTGTGCCTCCAGGTTCGAGAACTCGTCTTATCTCGGTGATTGTTTTCTGATTATCAGTATAAGGGTTGACCAGTAAAAGCGGAGCATTATCCAGCACTCCGAGGCTTGCTCCGGCTAAAGCATCCGGAAAATTATAACCGGTGGCTAACAGTACGGCATCTGCGCTGTGAGTAACTGGAAAGGTTTTCCAAGACGGAATTCGCTTTTCGCTTGGAAAACCTAGTGACTTGGGGATATATTTTTCAATTGTAATTTGGGCGGGAGTGCCAGCAATGCCGAGGTTTACCAGCTTTTCATGAATTTTCTCGAGAGAAAGCAACGGATTTTCCTATGAATCCTTTTGATCAGGGCTATGGTAGCGGGAGGAATTTTAGGTCTGTCGGCTGTGTCGGGTTTTTTCTTTGTCTCTGTGTCCAGGGTGATTTTTCATTTTCGTCAGAATAAGACCTAAAAAGGTCTTAAAAACTATTTCTTTAACAAATAGGCTTCGCCCAAAAAATTAATAAATTGCTCCATTTCAACTTTTGGATTGAAAGACGGATCAGTTTGGGATTCCCAGTTTCTAAAGTGGAGATCCATTCTGCCCACGGCTACCTACTTAACCAATTTTTCTCCCCCTTGAGCAACAAGCGAACCGATGAGTATGGTGGAACTATTCATAATCGCCTTCGCCTCCATCTGCAGATTATCGCAGCAGTCAAAGCTGTTGTGGGCAACGATTTCCCACTACTCTTACGGTTAGGGGCTTGCGATTATAAGGAAGGCGGCATCACGATTGAAGATAGCCAGATAGCGGCTAAAGAATTCGAGAAAGCAGGCATCACCATTCTCGATATTTCCGGTAGTTTCTTAGGTTATAAATCTCCGGGGAGTTCTGAGCAAGGCTATTTCTCCCCTCTGACAGAAGCGATTAAAAAGGTCGTATCCATCCCAGTCATTCTAACTGGCGGCATTACTGACCCCCAAGCGGCTGAGAAATCGCTGTTAGCAGAAAAAGCTGACCTCATCGGCGTCGGTCGCGCGGTACAACAGGATTCTCAATGGGCGAAACAGGCAATCGAAACATTGCGATGAGCATTAAGTATTGCAAAACCAAAAGTCCAATATCCCTGTGAACACAGCCTTAGCTGATGCTTTAGCGAAATTTAAACAGGACCAATAACAAAACGAGGATATGATATAATGAAGAAAATAGATTTAAAATTAAGATAGGAAACCAAATATGGGGGATGGTATTTTGAAAATCATTGATGCCCATTTGCATTTTTCTTGTCGCCCTGGATTTAATGAAACGGCGAAAAATATATCACAAGTAGAATTTAGTGCTCAAGGGCTAAGACAAGAGTTTGAACAAGCAGGTGTTGTAGCTGGAATCATCATGTCAACGCCCAGTCGGGAGCCCAACCAACCTTCGGGAAGTCCGGATGAATTTGTTTTGGCAGATGGGACTGTAGAAGGTTTACTTTCTTGTATAGGCGTCAATCCTGAAAGGCTTAAGGAAGATCATAAAGAACTTGATTATATTGAAGGAGAACTTAAAAAAAGGGGAGTGACAGGGATTAAACTCTATCCCGGTTATTTTCCATATTACGTGTATGATTCGATTTATGATCCCATCTATGAGCTTGCTCGCAAATACCAAGTTCCCGTGGCGATTCATTGTGGGGATACACAATCCCCAAAAGGGCTTTTAAAATATTCCCATCCGTTAACCATTGATGAGTTAGCTGTAAAACAAGAGGACGTTACGTTTGTGATCTGTCATATGGGCGTCCCGTGGATGATTGATGCAGCAGAGGTCACCGCCAAGAATCATAATGTTTACACAGACTTATCCGGACTCATCGCAGGGAATAAAGAGCACGTGATGAAAATCAAAGATAAAAGGCTTTACGTCGAGTATATACAACAAGCCTTAGTCATTTCGAATTGCTATAATAAAGTTCTATTTGGATCAGATTGGCCACTTGTACCTATTAAGCCTTATGTAGAATTTATCAAGCATGTTATACCTGAAGAGTATCACGAAGCTGTATTTTATCGAAATGTGCTTAGGGTTTATCCCAAACTTAATGAAATTTTGTAAGAGAATGCTACATAGAACAACAAGCCACCGTTCATGGACGGTGGCTTGAATAGTTTAAGTGAGGCTATATCTTTTGAAGCTCAGATCCATCTTGTTTCATCATATATACCGATGGATCCATTGACATGACAGATAATCCTCTTGTGAAAAACACCCAATCACCTACAATCGTTATAGCCGATACTTCATCCTTATCCGTGATTTTTGTCCGACCGGTACCATCAAGTTTAACTTTGTAAAGTTTGTACCCATCTGTTTTATTGCTGTAGTAGATCCAGCTATTATGCACATTTAAAGCTCCGGCAGCATCACTGGTAACTTCCCTTTTTTCCGTACCGTCGATATTTGTGGTGTATATTTTTCCATTGTTATAAGTGATATAGAAAAGCTTATTGTCACTGATGCTAAAGGATTTTACATTATCATCAACGATCAACGTTTCTTCTGTCCCATCCATAGTTGCTCTGTAAATTGGATTAGGACCCATTGCTGATGCCATCTGATAATAGATATAACCGGAGTTTATAAAGACGTTTCTGGAATTATTCAAAATTTGCTTTGAAGCCATAAAGCCATCGCCGTCGATGAAGAGGCCCCCGTCATTGGCATAGTATATTTGTTTAGCGTCCGCGAAGACATAAGGCATAGCTGCAGACGAAATAAGATTAGGTTTAGGGGAGTCCTCACTTAGGACCTTTTTGTATAATCCAACAACATTTGAGAAGTAAATGGAATCGCCTATGGCACTCAGATGTTCTGAACTATCGTCCAGAACTTTAGTTGCTTCTGAGCCATCAGGTTTCATTTTATATAATAGAGAATTATTTTGACCGCTCCGGTAATATATCCATCCATTACTTGCGGCAGCTAGTCCGGAGTTATGCAGGTTACTTTGAATATTACCGGGATCGAGGACGCGTCTGGACTTAAGTGTGTTAAAGACAGACTCGGAAACGACGCTTGTACCACCCAGGACAACGACGGTCTTCTTTGAAAGGGAGTTGAGGTAGATCAAGCTTACTTTCTCAGGAATCTCGTTGGGTTTTACTAAAACGATAGGGGATTGGGTCGAGCCGGCAATTACTGAGCCGGAGAGGGCATCTGGAAAATTTGTTCCGGTTGCCACAAAAAGATTAGGACTTGAGTCGCCGAATAGTGCCTTAGCAATCATAGCTGAGGTTTCATACTGGTCATAACCGCCAAAACGTCGGATGTTCGACTCTGGGAAAAGGTTCTGGATTTGTGCCTCCAACCCAGCACTCACCGCACCTACGCCGCCAACAATGGTGACTTCCGTCGGCTTGACGTCTTTAAGATAAGATAGACTTTCGGCAGGGAGGTTGTTTTTCTCAACGAGAATCATTGGAATACCGTTTGCAGAAGCATAAGGGGAGATTGACAGAGCATCCGGAAAATTTTCGCCGGTGGCAATGATGACTTCTCCGCCTCCGGAAGGCTTGACTTGTTTAGCAACCTCTGCAGCTGTCCCGTAGTGGGTAATACCTGCCAGACGCTTAATATTATAGGGATGATAGGAATTATCGTTTAACTTGGCTTCAAGAGCCGAAGATACCACTGCTGTTCCACCAAGGATATAGATTGTGCCTCCAGGTTTTAGAACTCGTCTTATCTCGGTGATTGTTTTCTGATTATCAGTATAAGGGTTGACCAGTAAGAGCGGAGCATTTTCCAGCACTCCCAGGCTTGCTCCGGCTAAAGCATCCGGAAAATTATAACCGGTGGCTAACAGTACGGCATCTGCGCTGTGAGTAACAGGGAAGGTTTTTTGAGAAATAGCTATAGAAGTATCAATTAAGTCATAACCAGCAAGCCGCATATTGTCAGGAAGAAGGGAGTCCACTACAGGGCTGGGAGTTGTACGGTTATTGGCAGTGCCATCTCCCAAAATCCCGTGGTTAAAACCCCAGGTTAACATGGAGCCTTCAGTGGTTATGATGAGATAACTGCTTGGACCGGCGGCAATCCCTTGGACATTGGTTAGGTTGGGAACGTTAACAGGAGTTAAATTTAGGTGATAACCTAGATCTGTCGGCTGATCCATGGGTTTAGTGAAATCGATCCCCCAAACCCAAACCGTACCGTCTTGGCGTAAGGCGATTGTGTTACGAACTCCAGCAGAAATCGCTTTGACCTCAGTCAGCCCCGGAACTTGAATCGGACTAGTTCGAGAAGTTATCGTTCCATCCCCTAATTGACCGCTACGGTTTTCTCCCCAAGCCCAGACGGTACCATCGGCTTTAAGGGCAGCGAAATGATCATATCCTGCAGATACTGCAACAATGTCTGAGAGACTTTCAACTCTTTCAGGAGAAGAAATAGTGTCTCCCCATCTCCAAACAGATCCGTCATCAGTGAGGGCAAGAGCATGAGTTCCTTGGGCAGATACAGCGCTAATATTCGCCAGACTGGGAATTTGTACGGGTGTTATTGAAGATTTGGTGGTGCCATTGCCAAGCTCTCCACTGCTATTATTTCCCCAGGCCCAGACGGTTCCGTCACTTTTTAATGCCACAGTAAATAAAGTGCCGGCAGAAACCGCTTTTACGTCTGACAAACCGGTTACTTGGACAGGGAGATGGCTTTCGGTAAGGGTTCCGTTTCCTAATTCACCACTAAAGTTCGAACCCCAGGTAAAAACTTCACCGTCCTTTTGAAGAGCAACCGAATGTGCGGTACCGGAAGCAATGGCTTTAACATCTGCCAGTCCTGTAACTTTTACTCGATAGGGTATTGTATTTGTAGTGCCGTCTCCGATTTGTCCATTTTGATTGATTCCCCAACCCCAGACGGTTCCGTCTGAGTTAAGAGCCAGCATAGACTGTGAGCCACCGGATGCCGCGATGAAATTATTGGCAGCTCCATAGACTGGTTGTTCAGTAAATAGTGAAGATAACATAAAAACAATGATCATGAGTGCGAAGAATCCTTTATTCTTTTTCAAATAGTCACTCTCTCTTTCTATTGCAGCTTATTTTTGATCCGTAGGACAGGAGTTAATTCGTTTTAGCGAATGATATTTCCTTTTGGCAAAATAATCCTTGAGGATTCATCTGTTCAACAGGACTATTCCTGTTTATGGGAATCTGCTCAAATGCCAATTAAATCCATCTTGTTTCATCAAATAATACCGATGCAATTGACTGATTGACGCTACCCAGAACAAATTGAATGGTAGCCAATATTTCCGTTCAACGATTTGCATCGTGTGAGGAACAGAGTCCTTCAACTTGTAAAATATGCAACCAGTTCACATATGGCAAGGCAACAAAGAGGGAACGGGAACGATTACTTACTTCAGTAACGGTCAGCAATGCATGGAATCCTTTTCACATAGAATTGTCTGAGCTGAGTGTTATGGTTTACGCAGTGTAAGTTATGCAAGATTGATTATCAGCAGAAGGTCTGTGCTGATAGAGTATAATTTAAAGAATATTGTAAAAAGGTACAGTTGTTGGCAGGGTTTTTACAGAATTAAGGAGAATTCAGGCTATAGAAAGTGTTTGCAGTTTTACGAGTTATTAGAAATAGGATGCCAGATTATCCGCTCACTGATAATTTGGTGGTGGTGTAAGGGGAAGTAATAATGGATCCTAAAGAAGTACAAGTAAAAATTCTATTAGCAGGAAATCCACTTAAATATGCTTGCAAACAATTGGGAGTCTCCTCGATGGTGTATAGCAATTACTCCGAGGTGTTTGATGTGTCCATTGAGGAGGTCGTACATTATGTTAGGCAAAATGGCTTTCCCACCGGAACGTTCCTAACCAGAAATTCATATTTTGATGGAATTCGTTTCTACGAGGAAAACGGAAAATGGTATTTCCATTATCAAGAGAGAGGAAAAGTAACTGGCAAAATGGAGTTTGATACTTTTGAAGAGGCATTAGAACCAATAACACGTATTGTCTTACGAATGTCGGGTACAGGATTGTACTAGGAGAAATTAAACGACAAATTGAACCGTAATAGACTTCACTATGTCATCATTAAGTTTGTTATTTTTGACTTAGCCATGAAGAGTGCATTTGGTCTGGGGGAGATAAATGGAAAGAGTGCGAAAATTTAAGCCTGAAGATACTAAAGAAATTATTGGTGTTTATATTGATACATATGCTCAAGAACCTTGGAAAGAGGATTGGCATCCTGAAAGTGTTCGACAGAGAATTTCAGACTTAACAATAAGCCCAATATCAATTTGTTATGTTATATGTGATGAAAACGGTCTTATTGTTGGAGGATTATTTGGAAGAAGAAATATCTTTTTGGCGGCTAAAGAACTTTTTATTGACGAATTTTTTATATCTTCAAAACACCAAAGAAATGGCTACGGTAGCAAGTTAATGAACTTTGTAGGTATTGAACTCAAAAAGGAAGGTTATTCATGTTTGGTTCTAAATACTGAGCGTGGATATCCAAGTGTAATATTTTACAAAAACAATGGATTTAGGATAAAAGAAAGCAATATCTTCATGTATAAAAATATATAAGTTTGTATGCATTCTTTATATTTTATCTGTCAAATAGAACATTCGTTAAGACCCATATTTTGAACGTATCATTAAACCTTTTAATTCCAGTTATTCATTTCGTGTGACTTTAGAACTTGACTTTTATACTAAAACGGTCAAAAAGTATGGTCGGGCAAAAGACGTTCTAATAAATAATTCGGAAAAAACACATCATCTAAGGAGTTTTCTATGTCTAACATCCAACTCTACGAATCTATTATTAATAAAACTTTAGAGGAAACCCTTAATAAGTTAGAAGTTTTAAAGGGCGTTCATAAAGATAAGTTAGATCCTGTTAGCTCAGGGTCTATTTTAGCTGCGTACATACAAACTGTCCTCGAATCGGGGTTACGGCATTATAAAAAGCCTGAACATTTGTCATTTCAAATAGACGTGGTGAATCAAGTGATTGAACACCTCGGTGGGATTCTTAAAGATAAAGAACTCAGTCAGTTTCAGATTATCGAGGATCATTTATTAAGGGGAATTACCGAGAAACTACTTTCAAAGGATAGATTTAAGGAGCTTATGCCGGTGTCTTCCGTTGCTAGAAGTAGCTTGTTTACTGGTGGTGATCATGAACCGCCTGTTTATATGGAGCTAAAGCGAGAAATCGCATCGGCAGATCGGATTGATTTGTTGGTGTCATTCATCAAGCATAGCGGTCTAAGGCTGATTTATGATGATTTGGTAGAACATACGAAGACCAAAGTTTTACGCGTTATTACCACAAGCTATATGGGCGCGACGGATTTTAAGGCGGTGCAGCTATTGGCACAGCTTCCAAATACAGAGGTTCGAATTTCTTATGACACTAACCGCACACGGTTACATGCAAAGGCTTACTATTTTCATAGGGAATCGGGTTTTAGTACGGCATATATTGGCTCATCTAATCTTTCAAAGGCAGCACTTAGTGAGGGGACTGAGTGGAATCTTAAGATGTCTGAGTATTCCTCAGTCGAACTGATTCAAAAATACCGGATCACCTTTGAAACATACTGGAATATTGGGGAGTTTCAAAGCTTTGATCCGAAAAAACTTGAGGATGTCAAAAGACTCAAAGTAGCACTGGAGGAAGAGTCAAATAAACAAGATTCTGATAGTCCACAGTACTATTTTGATATTATACCCTATGCCTATCAACAGACTATTTTAGATCGTTTGCAAATTGAACGTGAGGTTTATGGGTCTTATCGGAACTTGATAGTAGCGGCTACGGGCACTGGGAAAACAGTCGTTGCGGCCTTTGATTTCAAGCGGTTTTATAAAGAAAAGCCAGGGGCGAAAGTTTTGTTCTTGGCGCATAGAGAGGAAATATTAAAACAAAGTTTGTCAGCTTTTAGAGGTGTTCTTAGGGATGCGAATTTTGGTGAGCTTTGGGTAGGTGGGTATCAACCTCAAGATTATCAGCATGTTTTTGCTTCGATTCAGACCCTTAATAGTAGTGGACAGTATTTGAAATTTGAGCCGGAACACTTTGATTACATAGTTTTAGACGAATCGCACCACGGCGCCGCCGGTTCTTATCGCAAGGTTCTTGAGCATTTTATGCCCCGGATTTTATTGGGTCTTACTGCGACGCCAGAGCGGATGGATGGTGTGGATATTCTAGCGGACTTTAATAATCGGATTGCCTATGAAATAAGGCTAAGAGAAGCCATTGATCGAAACTTGCTATGCCCTTTTCATTATTTTGGAGTCTCAGACGAGACGGATTTGAGTCAAATTAAATGGCAGAGTGGGCACTATGATCTTGCAGAACTCGGTATTAAATTCATTGGCAACGAGCAGCGTAATAGTGGGATTTTGAAGGCGATAGATCAGTATGTCATTTCGACTGTCAAGATGAAGGCGCTTGGCTTTTGTGTCACTAAGGACCATGCTCGTTATATGAGCCAAGTGTTTAATACGCGTGGTATCCCTGCGATGCATTTGGATGCCGATTCTTCCAAGGAAGAAAGGCAGATAGTTCAAGGCAAGCTACTCAAAGGTGAAATTAAGGTCATCTTTGTCGTGGATCTTTATAACGAAGGCGTCGATATTCCAGAAATCAACGTGGTCTTGTTCTTGAGACCAACTGAATCTGCTACGGTCTTTATCCAACAGTTGGGCAGGGGTCTGCGGCTTCATCCAGATAAGGAAGTTCTCACCGTTCTCGACTTTATAGGACAGGCGCATATGCAGTATGACTATCGTATTAAATTCCAAAGTCTCATCGGCCGTACCCGCGGCTCCCTTGTTACAGAGATAAACGAGGGCTTTACTACCTTACCGAATAATTGCCATATCCAACTGGAAAGACTGGCTAAAGAACGAATCTTGAAGAACGTTGAATCGGCGTATATTAATAGAAGAAAATTGCAGCTGTTAATGAAAGACTTTAGGGTAAATAGCGTTCTGGAGTGCACTTTTCTTAACTTTTTAAAACGCTACGATCTTGAGCCGCTTGAGGTTTACCGTTTTACCACCTTCTCGGAACTAGTAAATCAGGCTTATGTCATGGATTCTAGAAGTCCGCTCGCTAGCATTAAGTCTCTAAAAGGAGCGTTGGTTAGGGTGGCTAAGCTTAATGCTGTCGAGCTTTTGCAGTTTATCCAGAATTATTTTAATGGTCCGTTTGAACTGGTTAGGGAACGAGATATTCGTCTTGCAACGCAGTTTTACTATACTCTTTTCAACACGGAATGGCATGGCACCATTCAAGAGTTTATGCTCGGGGTTTATGAGTTTACTCACGAGATGATTGAAGAGATTCAAGATGTGGTCAGATACAACTTAGAACAGATAGACCATTTGCCTAAACAAGTTGCGATAGAAGCTGACATCCCACTTGAACTGCATGCGTCCTATTCAACACTCCACGTATTTGCAGCCGTTGGTGAGAATTCCATCAATTCAGTAAAAGCTTTCAGAGAAGGTGCCAAGTATTTCAGCGGTCATAACTTGGACGTTTTTTTTGTCACACTCAACAAGTCCGAAAAACACTATAAAGAGTCTACAAGATATGAAGATTACGCGATTAATGAAGAACTCTTTCACTGGCAATCTCAAAGTCGTACCTCAGACATTAGCCCAACTGGTCAGCGCTACATCACCATGCGCGAAAACGGATCACGAGTGCTCCTATTTGTCCGTGAAGAACGCTCAGACGCCTACGGCAACACTGAAGTTTACCGATTGCTAGGCCTGGCCAAATACGTCTCCCACCAAGGTTCCGCCCCCATCAGCATTACCTATAAGCTCGACGAAAAGATGCCCATGGAAATTTTAAAGACTTCGAACCAGATTGTTAAGATTGTATAAGCAATGGCAATATCTCAACGATTGGAGGGTTTAAATGTTAAGAGGCAAATCCGTCCATCAAGTCTTAATAAAGTAAATGATGCTTTGTGCTCCTGGGGATTTATCGGTTTAAGAATGACGCAGGTGGTTGGTTGCGGTAAATAGAAGGGGCATATTTCAAGCTGAAAAATAATATATTTTTGGGCAGGAATATTCAGAAAAATTATTGAATGCTTAATTAAATTGCTTAGGGTGAAAATTGATGTTAAAGACGGCGAGGATGTGAAGGAAAAATGGGCGACAAGGAAACGAAAACTGAAACTGAAACTGAATCCGGTTACCGGGTTGTTTATGAAAAATATTGGCAGGATATCAAGAAACGCGACCCTGACGAAATCACCGCTGTACGGGCTGTTTCATACAGTAGCGACACTCATCAGTTCAATGTAATCTTCTTTGACGAGGAGTATATCGCGGATAGCGTTAAAGAGACAATTTGCCGCAAAGCAGACGGACATGTCCCTGATGTGGTGGCGACGATTGTTATCCTTAATTACTTGGCTTTTTCGCAGCCGTTGCCGGAATCCTCTCCGAGATGGGTTAGCGTTAAAGAAATACCGGGCGGAATGATATTTTATACAGCGTTTCATAAAACGGCTATCTCAGTGGTCATCGAGGCGTTCGGACATCAGGCTGGTCGATTAATGACAGCAGCACGCTCCTTGGGCGGTCAAGCGGGTCCCTTTGGCGATACATCCGTAGTGTTCAGAGCATTTCCGGAAGTACCTTTGTGTGTTATTGTTTGGGAGGGAGATGACGAAGTCAAGGCCAATGCTACTATCCTTTACGATCCTTCCATAGAGTTCCTGCTGCAGAGCGCGATCTGTATCGATCTTGGCATATACTTAGCTGCTCAGCTGAAGCGGTTAATACAATATTCGTAAATTACAATCACTTAAACTCTCAAAACAACGTTTGAGGGTGTTGTATAAGTTGGCAGAGATCAGCTTTGGTTTATTCAACAACATTCAGTCAGCTCTGGCCGGTGCCGAATTGCCCACCGCCCTAGGAGCACCGGTGCCTGTCGAATCAGAAAAAGCTATCCCCTACACTATAAAAGTGTGGGGCGATTTTTTGGGTACCAGTCAGAAAGTATAAAATTTTGGGTGGCATAACTGATAACGTCACAATTGAGAAATTGGGATTATAACTGGCGAGAAGAAGGATCTGATTCCATATGGAGAGTGTGGCAAGTGGCTGGAGGAGTCGGTGGATTTCTCCCAGAGCAGGGCTAATAAACTGATGCGTATCGTCAATGAGTAGGGAGCCGGACAGATTACCTTCTCAAATTCGGATCCGGATCCGAATTTGAACTACAGCCAGGCTGTGCTTCTTCTAGGGATCCCAAAGGAGGAACGGGCGCAATTCATCCTCGATATGGATATCGAGGGAATGACCAAACAGGAACTCAGGCAAGCTCGTCCCGGCGGAGATGCGCAGTAAGGAATGTTGAATTGAAAGGAACACTGCATGGCCAGTAATATAAAAAGGATGCAGAATGGGCTGAAGCAAAAAAGAAATGCAGACTGAACGACGAAACTATACGCATCGCTGTGAGGAACAGAGCCCTTGAAGTTTAACCTTTGGCTAGGAACAAATCAGGCCGCCTCGTTTTTAGAGGCGGCCTGAACCCTGTGAATAGTCAGGGATAAGTTTCATCTTTTCCTGGAAGATTATGCTATAATAGTTGCAACAGGTTGTCGAGGGACGGTTAGGGTGGTAGGATGATCTCAATGGTTGAGGCGATGTATCTTATGATTGCATTTGCGACACTCATTGTTATGATCATGAAAAAGAAATAACCGCCCCTGGCAAGGTTTGCGGTTATTTCTTATAACCCCTAAATCCGGCTAACCGTTCGGTTAGACAATCTGCCGGGTTGGCGTGCTCGCAACACGTCAGTCCTTATTTGATATTATATCCTAGATTGTAAAATATGAAAATGGTTACTCTTCCAAAAATAACACCTTCATTGTAAAATGGAACCATAGTCTAGTCGGTTTTTAAAAGGTGAATTAGAATTTGAATCAGCCAACACAATGTTTCTTAAGCGTCGAGGAAAGGTGTGTGACTAAAAATGGAAGACAGAGTACTATCCACTTTAAATCATATTTTACAAAGGAAGAAGAGAAAGATAACCCTGGAGAGCCGTTTGCGGGAAGACTTATTTGTGGATTCTATAGATATGTCGATGATTATTGGAGATCTGGAGGATGAATTCGAGATAACCATTACTGATGACGAGTTTGCAAATGTGGTTACCGTCAATGATATTGTAGAAAACCTGAGAGCTAGAGGTTTATCCGATTACCGATCGATTATATATTCGGTGTGATTTCTTCCACCATATAGTTTCACAGATGCAATTCGGGCTGTAAAACGAAATAGTGACTAATATTGAGCATAAAAAAATAAGCAACGCGGGACAACTTTTGTCTCGCGTTGCTTTTAAGGCAGGGATTTCTTCAATGAAGACTGATAATCATTGTATAGGTTTGCTGTGGATAAATCTGTAAAAACACGGAATTAAAAATGGCTTTAGAGAAGAGAAAGTTCATGGAAAGAAGATTACTATAACTATTAATCCAATGTCTTGATAGTAAATGTATCATCCGCATTGAATATTAGTCGATACCTTTCATTAAGGTCGTAAAAAATAATCAGAGAACTATTAAGCCCTACAGGTTCACACGTACTTCTGTGAAAAAACTCCTTTTTCAAATAAATAATTGCGTCGTCATTTTCAGACGTTGAATAAATCCTTATATCAAGATCATCCAATTCAACTGCAAATGTATCGTTATTCTCATTAAGGCTTAACAAATGCTCACAAATGAGTTTTTCCCTGATTTCTTTCAGGTCATTTTTAATAATCTTCATCTAAAATTACCTCCTTGAGTTTTTATTAATTCTACCCAAAGAAGCAAAAATTAATTATATTTTGTCATAGCTTCACAAATCCATTATTTGTACATTCTTCTTGGTTATAGAGTCTCAGTTTCCATGATCTTGGGCTTGGACTGACGAATATGAAAGTGATTGTGCTGCAGCTTTAAAGTATGCAGCGTCCCGCAAACCAAGCATTCTTTATGTTCACCGTCTTTGAAGTGCATTTCCCCGATATGCCTGCCGCAGCAGGTTACTTCAACGCTGATGATTTTGCCGCCATTATGGAAATTAACGCGGTAGTCATTAATTTTACCTTCGTTCTGAAAGTCCATAATTTTTTCACCCTTTCATATATTGTTTGGCTACCCCAAATATAGCTTTAGTTTTTCTCTCGCTCTTCTTCCGGAACACCTAAGAGGATAAGGGTTGGGAGTATGTTAAATTGTGCAACGTTGCATAATTTGCATGAGTCTGGCGGCGGTGCTTTGGGAGTAACTGAGTAAGCATACGCTTCAGTCAGACACCGGCCTATCTCAACGGCGTTGCCATAACTATATAGATAGACTATGTGGCCGGGCCTTTGTAGATGACTTTTAGATGGGGTACTGCTTCAGGTTTATTTATAAGGTACCTGTAAAAAACGTTGACTTGATTATTCGAGGAGCTATCCTTTTCCGTTTCGATTTTGGCTCTCAAACTTATGTTCCTCACTGTCCCAAGGTTGTCGAACTTAATTAGATTAGGAAGCTTTTTTACGGTTGATTCCGACTTCGCTTCTATTAGCTTCTCGCTGCTGCCGATATGCCAGTTTGATTCCTTGATCAGACCTTCATCAAGTTCTGACGTGTAAACAAGAGAGCAGTGCTCTACTTCCAGTGTTCCCGGCGTTTGATTCAGCGAGGGTTGGGGAATTTGAATTCGTGGTTTGGAAGTGGAATTTAAACAGTTGTTTAAAGGAAACAAATCAGGCCGCCTCGTGTTATGAGGCGGCCTGAGCCATGGAATAGCCTGAGATAAGTTTCATGCTTTTGTCTGGAAGATTATGCTATAATATTTGCAGCAGGTTGTCGAGGGACGGTTGGCCACACCCTTTCAGAATGGGGGTGGTAGGATGATTTCAATGATTGAGGCGATGTATCTCATGATTGCATTTGCTACACTCGTTGTTATGATCATGAAGAAGAAATAACCGCCCCTGACCAGGATTGCGGTTATTTCTTATAGGCTGTAAATCTGGCCAACCGTTCGGTTAGACAATCTGCCGGGCTAGCGTGCTCGAACACGTCAGTCCTTATTTAATATTATATCCATAGATTGTAAAATATGCAACCAGCTCACATATTGGAGTGAGTTTAAGTTAACTTTGTCGAGCTAATTGAATTGTTTGGATGATTGTTAAATTATGATATTCTAGATTTGTATAAATGAATAGAGCTTACACTTAATAAAAGAAGGTAGAACTAATGAATACAAGACTTACAATCCGTCTGGCAACTGAGGCGGATGCCCGAGAAATTCTGGAAATATATGCTCCCTATGTAAAGAATACGGCAATCTCTTTTGAATATGATATTCCCTCTCTTGAAGAATTTGCTGAAAGGATTAATAATACCTTAAAAAAATATCCCTATATAGTTGCGTTAGACAGCAATCGGATTATTGGTTATGCTTATGTTTCCGCATTTAAAGAGCGAGTTGCCTATGATTGGGCTGTTGAAACTACTGTCTATATGAGTCAGGATTGTCAAGGGAAAGGGTTAGGCAAAAAATTATATTTAGCTTTGGAAGAAATATTGAAAAGGCAAAATATCCTTAACTTGAATGCCTGTATAGCCTATGCATCGACTGAGAATGCCTATCTTAGCAATGCCAGTACATATTTTCATGAGCGTTTAGGATATAAGAAAGTCGCCCATTTCACAAAATGCGGATACAAGTTTGGAAACTGGTATGACATGATTTGGATGGAGAAAATTATCGGAGAGCATTCTGCTAATCCCAAACCGGTGATTCCAATTACAGAATTGCCCGAACTACCCTTCTAAATTAAAGTCCCTTACAGCCCCGCGGGACAGACTTTAGCCCAGTCAATTTGGAAGTTTATCGAGGGAAGGTGGCAAATTGTCTTTCACCAAGGGGCCAGAACAATGGAGTCCTGCAAGGAATGAGAAACAAATCAGGCCGCCTCGTGTTGTGAGGCGGCCTGAACCTTGGAATAGTCAGGGATAAGTTTCATGCTTTTGTCTGGAAGATTATGCTATAATAGTTGCAACAGGTTGTCAAGGGACGGATAGCCACACCCTTTAGAGAAAGGGGGTGGTAGGATGATCTCAATGGTTGAGGCGATGTATCTCATGATTGCATTTGCAACACTCATTGTTATGATCATGAAGAAGAAATAACCGCCCCTAGCCGGATGGCGGTTATTTCTTATAATCTCTAATTCGGGCTAACCGTTTGGTTAGATAATCTGCCGGGCTGGCGTGCTTGCAACACGTCAGTCCTTTTCTTATATTATACCCATGAATTGTAAAATATGCAACCGGTTCACATATGGAAAGGCTACAAAGAGGGAACGATTACTTACTTCAGTAACGGTCAGCAATGCAAGGAAGATGAAGGAGGCGTTGCTGTTTGTTATATACAAAACGGAAAATAATTAAAAATGACTAGACTAAACAGGGACAGTGAACTCGTTCAGCTAAAGCTGAACATCGGGGCTTCGGTAGGGGATTCTACCCCCACCGAAGTAGAAATCGGAACACCCACTTAAAGAAGTGGGAGTCTCGGAATTGATAAACAGAATTTTTTATAGCTCATAACTCTTCACCTTGTGTTCCAGTTGGTTGTGTTGTCTATGGAGAGCCCACGGCTAGCCATCAGGTGGAGGCAGCTGCTTTTGTCCTGGCAGACCGCGTACTCATTGCAGGTGTTGCAAATATCCCCTGGGGTGATCATCCAGACCCTAGCCAGGGCCACGTTACAGTTCGATGCCAGAGATGATGTAACCAATTGTAGCAATTCATCGACCGAACGCTGCTGTGCCATCTGTAGAAGCAATAGCTGAAAGCTTTCGAAATCCAAATTGAAGTTATTTTGAGTCATAGGGCACCTCGGCGATTTTTTTTAGGAATTTGCTTTTTTATGATGAAAAAACTACATGAAAAAGATGAAAACCGCCCTTGCTGTGGGGCGGTTTTACGTTGTAGTCTACGGGTTAGTTGTTTGATTGTATATTTTAATTAAGATAAAACGAAAGCAGCAGATGTAACCTTATATCATAAGTATCCAAGTCAATATCAGTTAAGTCATTAATCCTTGAAAGTCTGTATTTTAATGAATTCTTATGGATGGAGAGGATATTTGCTGTTAATGTGTAATTTCGTTCATTTTCAAGAAAATTTTTTAGTGTCCCGGAAAGATCAGAGTTCGTATCTTTATCGTATTTTTGCAGTATTTTAATTGCAGGGTGTTTGATATCAGTTTGGACATTCTGTTTAATTATGTCAAGCCCATAGGCAACAGCGTGATCGGAACATTCGTTCAGACTGCCAGATTCCTGACTTCCGTATTTTGCGGCAACTATTGTTTGCTCAAAATAGAGTGGTGCTTGGGCAGTATCATTAAAGATGTAACTGATTCCGCAGAAACAATCGCTGGGTTCGGTTATCTCTTTAAATTTTCGCCTAAAATCAGATTTATTCATTAATGCAAGATTGCAAATGACCACGATCCAATCTTTATAAAAAACACCTAAACAGGCAGGAAACCAATTTTCTATACGTCTTGTAAGCGTTAGCATGATATCTTTTTTTATTATGCAATTGATACTTACAATCATTTTATCATCCGAAGGATCCCATCCAATAGCCTGAAAATGTTGATTTATGGTTGATTCTGTTCCGGGGCGTCCGTTAAGTAAATCGAGAAAGAATTGTTGATAGGATTTAAATTCGTTCTGTGTTTTGTTGCAGCTAAGCCACGATTCGAGAGTCCTGGCATAAGCCGAAAAAATATCCATCCGGCCTTGGGTGTTAGGATGATTTCGTTCCAGCATAGATATCCAGCCTAAATGTTGGTTATTACAGACAAGATTTGCGCAGATAAGTCTGCAGGGCAACAGCTTGCTGTCAATGATGTAGGCGTCCTTTCTGTTTACTTCACGTATCCTGCTGTCCCGATTTATCTCCATAATTATGTCAAGCTGCTGCATTGCTTTATTACGCAGCATATCCTTATAAAAATCACCGGACATGTCCATGTTCGCAGGTATACTTAACGTAATATTTGAATAACCGGGATCAGCCATCGAAATTATTTCGTCAAAGAAATTCCTTGCGCAATCTATAAGATACTGCAGTGAACAACCACTCGTAATACTTTCCTGCAGTTTTTCAAACCAGTCATTATAATAATCAAATGCGTTTAATATATCAGTTAACACTTGCTCTATGTCTTCTGTTTCAAGAAAAATCATATCTTGTCCGTTAACACAGATTACCTTATTTTCCTCGCTGCCCAGTATGTCCCTGGCGCGGCCAATATAAACATTTGATTTTTGGGTAGCTTTAGCGCAGGAAAACAATCTTACATTTTTAAGAACAGGATCTCCATGGATGATTCTTGTTTTTGGCTCATAATCTTTCAGCCAGTCAGACAAAATCCACATGCTTAATTTCATATACTTATCCTCTTGTTTTATCAATTTGTTACTTTGTTACAAATTGAAGTCTATACGTGCTTACTAATTCTATACTTTTGAATATAGTTTAGCGAATATCAACATGTTACCATTTTTATAACATTATGAAAATAACAAAATTAGTTTTAGGAGGTATTTGTAATGATGACCAAACGTGAAAATGCTTTAAAGGCGTATAGACATGAAACCCCAGATTATATTCCTTGTTTTTTGACGGATTTTTCAATGATCCAGTGTTGTCCTGATTTGGAACGCTACACAGGTATTACAAGAGGAAAAGATTATTGGGGATGCGATTGGACATTTGAACCGGCACCCATAAATGCGCCAATGCCGACACCTGGTGTTCATTTATTCGAAGATATCAGCGAGTGGCGTGATAAACTTAAATTTCCTGATCTTGAGGGGATTGACTGGGTGAAACAGGCAGATATTGATGTACATAGTGATTTTTTTGGTTTGCTGACAGGAAAAGGTATTACCCCCAATGAAGATGGTTCTTCAATTTATGATGAAGATAAAAAAGATCTCCTGCGATTGGCTATGATCTTAAACGGTCCGTTTGAAAGACTGCATGCTTGTATGGGATTTCAAAATGCCCTTATGGCGATAGCTGCCGAGCCGGAGGAGTGCCGCGAATATTTTAAAGCCATGGCAGATTGGAAAATAGAGTATCTTAAGAAAATAGGCAAATATTATGATTTGGATGTTATTATGTTTCATGATGATTATGGCACAAATGACAGAATGTTCATGTCACCTGATACCTGGAGGAAATTAATCAAACCGGAACTAGCAAGAATAGTCAAAGCTTGCCATGAAGCCGGGATGATCTATGAACATCACAGCTGCGGATTTGTTGAACCAATCATTCCGGATCTAGTTGAAATCGGTGTCGATGCCCTTGATCCTATTCAGGCATGCAATATAAATGCGGGGAAATTGAAAAAAAAATATGGTAATAAATTAACGTTTGTGGGCGGATTTAATAATCAAGACGCTTTTGAAAGATCGGATTCAACCCCCGAAGGGATAAAAGCAGAATACAGAAGAGCGGTTGATTTATTAGCTCAGGGAGGAAGCTATATAGCTTTTCCGATGGGTGTAGCTTTTGCTTCCTTTGCCGAACCTTTTATAGAAGAACATTTCAAATATGGAATGAGTTTTTACCAGAATCCTGCAAACAAATGAATTTGAAATATTCTCGTAAAAATAGACAAATAGGGAGGACTTAAGAAATGTCAAAGATTGAAGAAGTAAAAGCAATGTTAGAGGCAGGAAAAGCGAAACTCGTACCAGGTTTGGTACAGGAAGCATTAAATGATGGAAAGGGAGTGCAAGACATTCTTCAGGCAATGATTGCTTCCATGGGCGCCGTGGGTGACAAATTCTCCGCAGGGGAAGTTTACGTGCCTGAAATGCTGATGGCTGCGAAAGCTATGTCTAAGGGGGTCGAAGTATTGAAACCGTTACTCGTTGACGGGAGTGCCTCCACTTTAGGTACCTGCATTATTGGTACCGTTGAAGGCGATCTCCATGACATCGGTAAGAATCTGGTTGCCATGATGATCGAAAGTGCAGGATTTAAAGTGGTTGACCTTGGTGTAGATGTATCGGCCGCTAAATTTATTGAGGCCATCAAGGCAAATAATGACGTCACCTTAGTAGCACTGTCAGGGCTTCTTACAACAACCATGGTGGCTATGAAAGATTCCGTTCAAACGATCAAAGCCAGCGGATTGACAGGATTCAAGGTCATCGTCGGTGGCGCGCCTATATCCTCAGAATTCGCAGCAACAACTGGAGCCGATGGTTTTGCTCCCGATGCCGGTAGTGCCGCCGTAAAAGCCAAAGAATTGGTTATGGCTTAGGAAGATACAATAGACTAATTTGCGAATTTGAAGGGCGCCAATCAGATTTAAAACTGACTGGCGCCCTTTGAGCCGCCAAACATTGCATAACTGGAAAAGCCATAACCTATTGTAATATTGTCTGCCTTAAGCGTTATGGTGCTGTGTAAGCCTCACCCATCTTACGTTTCTTAAAATGTTATTTAAATATAGAAGGAAATGGAGGAATCATATGGAAATAATCCAGAAGGCAATTTTGAGGAGGAGAGGTTTCAGTGAAAAAAACAAAAGGGCTAATTAGTTCTATTATTATCTCAATGCTATTGATCATTAATTTTTGCACAATCGCTGGGGCTAGCAGCGGTACGAGGGTGGCGGACCTGAAGACGATTACTATTCTGCATACCAACGATACACATTCCAGGGTGGTTGAAGGAGAGTATGATGGGATCGGCTTTGCAAAACTTTCCACTATGTTCAAGCAGTTCAAAGCCCAAAACCCCAATACATTAGTCCTTGATGCGGGGGATACCTTTCACGGACAGACGGTTGCTACCCTAGTAAGAGGTGAGAGTATCGCTAAACTTATGAATATCATGGGCTACGATGCTATGACCCCAGGTAACCATGATTTCAATTATGGCTATCAGCGTTTACTGGAACTCGATGAGATCACCAACTTTCCAATCTTGAGTGCCAATGTGAAGACGGTTGATGGCACGCGAGTTCTGCCGCCCTATGTCATTAAGGAGGTAGAGGGTATCAAGATTGGTATTGTTGGTCTGTCCACCCCTGAGACGGCCTATAAAACCCATCCTAAGAATGTCGCGGGTCTTAAGTTCACAGACCCGGTGGAAGAGGCCAGAGTGATGGCAAGTGAACTTAAAGAAAAGGTGGATGTTATGGTTGTCTTAGGGCACCTCGGTATGGATCCATCTAGCCAGGACACGAGTATAAAACTTGCCCAGGCAGTACCTGAGATTGATCTCATTGTAGATGGTCACAGTCACACTACATTGAATGAGGGCATGATGGTCGGCAACACTCTGATTGTAAGTGCAGGAGAATATGATAAGAACCTGGGCACTGTCCAACTAACGTTTGAAGGAAATAAATTAATTGGCAAACAAGCTAAATTGGTCACCAAAGAAGAAGCTAAACAAACCTCAGACGATCAAGACGTTCTAAAGACTATTAACGGGATACTGGCTGAACATAAACTAATACTGTCTCAAGTTATTGGAAAAACCGCCGTCAAATTAGAGGGTGAACGGGAACGTGTCCGCAAGGGTGAGACTAATTTAGGTAACCTCATTGCTGATGCAATAATAAGTGAGTCTGGAGCGGACGTGGCAATTGTCAATGGTGGAGGGATACGTGCCAGCATTGAAGCAGGAACTATTACTAAGGGTCAAATTATTAACGTATTACCCTTTGGTAATTTTATCGTAACCAAGAAAGTGAAAGGTGCGGATATCAAGGCTGCTTTGGAGAATGGTCTAAAGAGTTATCCTGAGCTTAGCGGCGGCTTCCCCCACGTATCTGGCATTAAGTATACTATTGACCCCTCGAAGTCGGCTGGAGAGAAAGTGACTGGGATTATTTTTAAAGGGAACCCCTTAGATTTGAATCAAGACTATATATTGGCTATCAATGATTTCATGGCCAGCGGCGGAGATGGCTATACAATGCTAGCTGATGACGCAATTGTTAATGAATATCCAGCTTTAGACGAGATTGTAATAAACTACATTCAGGCTAAGCAAGTCGTAGAACCCCTAGTGGAGGGAAGATTTGTCGAGAAACAAGCCATTGGCATAGGGCCTACTATAGATCCAACCATTTATATCGTTAAGCCTGGTGATGTACTTTATCGGATTGCCAAGCAATTCGGTACGACTTGGCAAAAACTTCAGGAACTTAATAAATTAAAAAATCCTCACTTAATTTTTCCAGGGCAGAAGATTATCGTACCAGTACAATAAATAATAGTAGTGCTTTCCTCTATAGGAATCGAAACGGTCCACAATTCGGAAAATTGGCCGGCTCAGTGTGGAGAATTGGGAATGAGTTCTGATCCTGTTTAGTTGGACTCCAATGTTGCAGGCCTCTGATATCCGTGCAGGAAAAGAGAGGACGGCCGATACGGGTTTTAATATACTTTGATTGTGAGGTGATGGTATGGAATGGCTCAGTTGCCTGAATGAAGCGATAAACTATATGGAGGAACACCTGGAAGATGAAATCGATTTGGAGCGCGTCGCGCAGATCGCTCGCTGTTCCTCGTTTCATTTTCAGCGTATGTTTTCTTATCTTGCGGACCTACCTCTTTCAGAGTATATTCGCAGGAGAAAGATGACGAGAGCGGTATTCGATTTGCAAAACAGTGATGAAAAAATTATCCACATTGGGCTCAAATATGGATACGAATCGCCGACGGCTTTTAACCGTGCTTTTCAGAGCGTTCACGGTATGGCCCCGTCCGTGGCAAGGGCAGAAGGCGTTACGCTGAAAGCCTATCCACCCATCAGCTTCAAAATAACGATCAAAGGAGAGGCTGAGATGAACTACCGAATCGAGAAAAAGAGCCCATTCAAAATTGCAGGTGTCAGAGAGCATTATTCAATGAACATTGAAGACTCCTTCGCCAAGGTGCCACTGTTTTGGCAAAAGACTGCGCAAAGCGGCGTTATCCCGAGACTCTGCACCCTGATGAACCGAGAGCCGAAGGGCATCCTTGGAGTAAGCACGTGCATGAACGGTAAGGATTTCGATTATTACATTGCCGTGGCTACCGATCAGGAAACTCCAGAAGAAATGGCGGAGTATCATATCCCGGAATGCACATGGGCTATCTTTGAATGTATCGGGGCCATGCCCGAAGCTATACAAAATCTGCAAAAGCGTATTGTGAGCGAATGGCTGCCCAATTCCGGTTACGAATACGCCAATGCTCCCGATATCGAAGTCTATTTTGAAGGGAATCAACAGGCGGAGGATTACCGATGCGAAGTCTGGCTGCCCGTTGAAAAGAAGCAATAGCGGAATCAATGGAAAACAATAAATTGTGAATTAATGGACTCCAGAATGGGGTCCATTTAAAATTGTTCCTTTATCAACACAGTTCTTAAATATAGCCTAAAGTTAAAGCTAAACCAAACTTAGTTAGGGTCATGTTCGATCTTCACTCAAAAGACAACACTAATATGGGGCAGCCGAGGTGCCAAAAAGAGAATATTCGGGATGCTGGCAAGTATTCGTGTATACATTTGTTAATATGGCAAGAAGAACGGAAAAATAAAGTATAATAAATACATTAAATTTGTTTTTAACACAAAGAAAAGCCCTTGGTATCAAGTACCTTTGGCAAAGTCGAGTGTTTAAAAAAGTATGGAGGAAGAAATTTATGAGTAGTTTTAAAAGAGTGATGGTAGCCAATAGAGGCGAAATCGCGATTAGGGTATTTAGAGCTTGTAATGAGCTGGGAGTAAGGACTGTCGCGATATATTCCAACGAAGACAAATACTCCCTCTTCAGAAGCAAAGCCGATGAGGCTTATCTCATCGGTGAAGGAAGAAGTCCTGTTGACGCTTATCTAAATATTGAGGAAATCATCAGTCTGGCAATCAAAAAGGGCGTAGATGCAATCCATCCAGGATACGGCTTTTTGTCAGAAAACCCCGAATTTGCCAAACGTTGCGAACAGGAAGGTATCGAATTCATTGGACCGACTGCAGAGATGATGGACTCGCTGGGCGACAAGATCAAGTCAAAGATTGTCGCTAAGAAAGTCGGAGTCCCGATTATTCCGGGTTATGAGAAGGATATTAAAACTGTGGCTGAGGCAAGAAGGCACGCGAAAGAATGCGGTTATCCTCTGATGCTTAAGGCGACTGCCGGAGGCGGCGGAAGGGGAATGCGGATCGTCAGAGACGAAAGTGAGCTGGAGTCTGGCTTCTTAGGCGCTAAAAGCGAGGCGAAAAAAGCCTTTGGCATTGATCATATTTTTATGGAAAAATTCATTGAAAAACCCAAACATATCGAAGTACAAGTCCTCGGGGACAAGTATGGCAATATAGTACACATGTTTGAAAGGGACTGTTCAATCCAGAGACGGCATCAGAAGGTCGTGGAGTTCACACCTGCCTTTTCCATCCCTCAGGAAATTAGAAATAATATCTATCAGGACGCTCTGAAGATTGCGAAGGCTGTAAAATACAGAAACGCCGGAACCCTTGAATTTCTGGTAGACAACCAGGGAAATTATTATTTCATTGAAATGAATCCGCGGATCCAGGTTGAGCACACGGTTACAGAGATGGTTACGGGAATAGATATCGTCCAGGCACAGATCCTGATCGCCCAAGGATACGCCTTGAATTCTCCTGAGATTGGGATAAACTCTCAGGAGGATATCATGCTCAATGGGTATTCCATTCAATGCAGAATCACGACAGAGGATCCCGCGACTAATTTCGCTCCTGACACTGGGAAGATCGAATCCTACAAAACGGGCTCGGGATTCGGGATCAGATTGGACGGCGGAAGCGGATTCAATGGCGCTGAAATCAGTCCCTATTATGATAGCCTCCTCGTCAAGAACATCTCCTGGTCCAGGAGTTTTCAGGATGCCATCAAGAAATCCATCCGATCTATAACGGAGACACAGATTACCGGGGTCAAGACCAATATGGGATTTTTGATCAACGTTCTCAATCACCCGCAGTTTCTGAACGGAGAATGCCATACCGGTTTCATCGAGGAAAATCCTGACTTAATCTCCCTTACCCAGAAATCGGATGATGAAAGCCGGCTTCTGAAATTCCTCGGCAATGTGGTAGTTAATGAGACGAGGGGGTTAAAGCAGGATTATGACGTTCCCAAGGTACCCAAAACCGAAGGTATCAGTCTGAACGATCTGAGTGGGACCAAGCAGATCCTTGATGCTCAAGGTGCTGAAGGGCTTGTCAACTGGATAAAATCTCAGAAGAAGGTATTGCTTACTGACACGACTATGCGGGATGCCCATCAATCGCTGATGGCGACAAGGATCAGGACCAAAGATATGGTTAAGATTGCCAAGGCAACTTCAGCCTACGGCAAAGATCTATTTTCTCTTGAAATGTGGGGGGGCGCAACCTTTGACGTGGCCTACAGATTCCTCAAAGAGTCTCCATGGGCAAGGCTGGAACTGCTGAGGAAACGAGTCCCCAATATCCTCTTCCAGATGCTCATAAGAGGAGCGAATGGGGTAGGCTATAAGAACTATCCGGACAATGTCATCAGAGAATTTATTAAAGAGTCAGCAGTCACGGGCATTGATGTCTTTAGAATCTTCGACTCTCTAAATGAGCTGAGAGGCATGGAACTTTCTATCGAGGAAGTCTTAAAGAACGGGAAGATCGCTGAAGCCTGTATTTGTTATACGGGAGACATCCTCGACAGTAAGAAGGAAAAGTATAACTTAGATTACTATATCAAGCTTGCGAAAGAGATAGAAAAAACCGGTGCCCATATTCTGTGTATAAAAGACATGTCGGCCCTCTTAAAGCCTCATGCGGCCTATAAACTGGTCAGCACCTTGAAAAACGAGATCGGTATTCCCATTCATCTTCATACCCACGACACTACAGGTAATGGGGTGGCAACCGTACTCATGGCTGTGGAAGCGGGGGTAGATATTGTGGACACTGCGTTTAATAGCATGTCAGGACTTACCAGCCAACCGGCCCTGAATTCCATCGCAGCAGCTCTTAAAAATATGGAAAGGGACACGGGAATTGATTTAAAAGGAATCCAAAAGGTGTCTGACTACTGGGAAGCAGTACGACCGGTTTATGGCAAATACGAGTCGGGCTTGAAATCGGGATCTGCTGAAATTTATAAGTATGAGATTCCCGGAGGGCAGTACTCCAACCTTAAGCCTCAAGTGGAAAGCTTCGGGCTTGGGCATAAATTTACCGAGATTAAGGAAATGTACAAGACAGTTAACGAGATGTTAGGGGATATCGTGAAAGTCACTCCGTCCTCGAAAGTCGTAGGAGATTTTGCCATATTTATGGTCCAAAATAACCTCACTCCAGAAAATATTTACGAGAAAGCAGAACATATGACCTTTCCTGATTCTGTCGTAGCTTATTTTAAGGGGATGATGGGCCAGCCCATGGGAGGTTTCCCAGAGAAACTTCAGAAGCTGGTCCTGAAGGGGGAAAAACCCATTACTGAGCGTCCGGGTGAACTGCTCCCAGATGAGGATTTTGACAAAATCTCTAATCACCTAAGGGATAAATTTGAGTTTGAACCAACTAAGAAGGATATCCTGAGTTATGCCTTGTATCCGGAAGTGTTTGAAGGATTCTTGAAAATTGTTGCCGAATACGGAGACCTGAGCAGGCTCGGGAGCGACGTGTTCTTCCATGGTCTACATGAAGGAGAGATTATCGAGGCTGAGGTCGCAGAAGGAAGGAGTCTAATGATCAAGCTCCGCTCCATTGGAAAGCCGGATCTGGAAGGATACAGAACTCTGGTGTTTGAAGTCAACAGGAATAGAAGAGAAATCAAAATCAAGGACAAGAACTGGAGCGACATCAACATTCTTAGCCAGTCCGGAGAATATAGTTTGACGGAGATGGCAGACCCTGACAATAAGAATGAGATTGGATCCACTATCCCAGGGACTGTGGTTACGTTAATGGTAAAAGAAGGAGATCAGGTAACCCAAAATCAAACCCTAGTGGTTGTCGAAGCTATGAAAATGGAAACAAGGATAACGAGTTCTATCTCAGGGGTTGTCAGGTCGGTAAATATTAAGGAAGGACAGCAGGTCAAGGCTGGAGAACTCCTTATTGTTGTCGAATAGCAACAACCCTTAGCTTAGCTCGTGCTTTGTTCGGAAAATTGCTTGTGAAGGAAACAGAGTTTGGTACAGCGGTCGGGATGGATTATAGACACTGAAGCCTACAGTGGACCGGAAGATCGGGCGGCCATAGTTATGGCAACCGAAGGACTAAAAGAACTGAAGTAATGTTTGGACCACCTGGGTATGCGTACACTTATGTTATGCATACCCATTGTAATTTCCTTTACTAGTGTGTTTCGTGCTGACAGGTGCCCTTTGACATTATTTTTGAAATATTCAGTGATCGGTAGAAGGAAAAGTAGAAAGTTCGGCGAATAAGATACTCAAGAATACCGGCATCCCCTGAAAAGGCAATATCTCAATAATTTCCGAGATAAAGCAAATCGATGAATTACTTACTTCAACGAAGTTATTGAAGAAAGTAGAGTGGAGGGTACCAACTTGAACAAATATTTTTTAAAAGAGTCCGAAGTAGTGTTATTGGTCATTGATATTCAAGACAAATTAATTCCTGTGATGAAATACGGCGAACAAGTTATTCAAAACATCAATACACTAATTTCCGCTGCCAAGAAATTAGGTGCTCCTATCATCGTCACAGAACAATACCCCAAAGGCCTAGGGAAGACCGTTTCAGAGGTAAGCAACAATCTCGAGGGATCGTTAACCTACGAAAAGTCTACCTTTTCAGGCTGTACCGGTGAGGTAACTTCGGCACTTAAGGGCCTGGGACGAAAGAAAATCATTATTACCGGAACGGAAACCCATGTTTGTGTTTTTCAAACGGTAAGGGATTTACTTGACAATGGTTATCAGGTTTTTGTAGTGCGTGATGCGGTGTGTTCAAGAACCAAGGAGAATTACTTAAATGGATTATCCCTGATGACATCTATGGGAGCAGTAGAGACTAACACAGAAACGGTATTATTTGATTTGATTAAGCAATCAGGTACACCTCTGTTCAAGGAACTCTCTAAACTGATAAAATAGAGGAGTAATGCACGTAGCCACAGTCCACTCCCAACACATTGTTGTAAGGAACAAAACAGGCCGCCTCGTTATGAGGCGGCCTGAGCCTGTGAATAGTCAGAGATATGATTTATCTTTTTGTTGGAATAGAGTATCGTTCCATATGGGGATGGGGAGAAGTAAAGCATGGCCCAGAATGACAACGTTGTCGTTTCTGGGCCATGCTTATTTTCTTTCATTCATGAACGTATTCAGCTCAAAACGAAACTGACACCGCTCGAAAAAGATGCCAAATTGCGTAAATCAATGAAATTCTACGATAGGCTTTTTTAATACTGTCCGTTGGACAGGGTTCAGTTCACAGGATGGCAGCTATTTCTTATAACCTCTAATTCGGGCTAACCCTTCGGTTAGACAATCTGCTGGGTTGGCGTGCTTGCAACACGTCAGTCCTTTTCTTATATTATATCCAGAGATTGTAAAATATGCAACCGAACCACATATGGTAAGGCTCCAAAGAGGGAAGGATTACTTACTTCAGTACCAGTCAGCATTGCATGGAAGATGAAGGAGCCCTAAATAGTTACTGCTTTTCCCCAAGGGGTGCAGGGTAATTCTAAGCCTTGTCGAATTTGTTTCTTGAGTAGTGTTACTCTAAGAATTCCAGGTTAAAGGAAAATTATTATGATGAAAAAAAGAAGCCTAATTCTGCAGTTATTCATTATGCTGTTTCTTATTCTCCAATGCCTCATTGCCTTTTTGGCTTTTTCAACCTATAAATATGCGGAATCAGTGATTCTTAAAGAGGTGATTCAGCTGAACACGAATATGCTTCAGCAGATTGCCATCAGGATCAATCAGGAATTAAAGGATGTTGAAGTTCTAGCCAGCCGCATTGCCTATGATACAAGTATTATTGAATCCCTGAAAAAAAGCTCAGGCGGAGAGAGTGCCAACAAGGAACAGCTTCTGAAAATTGAAGGAATTATGTCCGGTTACATCTGGTCTTATCGAAGTACGGCCATGCTCATCGACGCCCATTTGATCGATAAGCGCGGCAATACCTATTCCACCTCCTATTCCATGTCCTCCAATCAGGAAGCTGACTTAGCAGCCTTTGACAAAGCTCTGGAAAATGGACAGGGTAGTGGAATTTTCCCCATCAAGTCTTACTTTACTGCCACAGGGGGATATAATTATTATTTCCAGGTAGCCAGAAAAGTTGAAGACTATATTTCCAAACAAGACTATGGGGTGCTCTTGTTAAACGTCAATGAAAAACTACTGGGTGATAATTATATTCGCTTGACCAATGAAGAAAAAGATTTCTTTATCGTTGACCAGGATGGGCTGATCATTTCTCACAAAGATAAAAGCAAAATCAATGAAAAACTGAATAGCTTTGTGGAAGCTAACAGCAAAAACAAGCTGAATAACTATTATTTGCAAGAGGATAAGCTCTTTATTTCTCAACCGATCAGCGGTTGCGGCTGGTACCTTGTGGAGTCGGTTTCTTTAGCAAGTGCCTTGCTCCCTCTCGAAAAAATTGAGTTGTTTTTAATTACTTTTGGGATTTTATGCACTTTACTAACGGGTGTGGTACTATGCGTTGTTGCAAGAAAGATTGCTGAACCCTTAAGTTTACTCAGAAACAAAATGACTGAATTCAACGATGGTAATCTTTCCATTCAAATTCAGGATAGTACTTATAAGGAGTTTTCGGAAATCTCCATTTCCTTTAATGAACTGATTCAGCGGGTGAATTTTTTGCTTAAAGAAAATGTCAACAATGAACGCCAAAAACGTTTGCTGGAGCTTGATTTTTTGCGAGCTCAAATCAACCCCCATTTTATCTATAACACCTTAAGCTCCATTCGCTTTTATGTGGAAATGGGGAAAAACAAAGAAGCGGAGGAAATGCTTTATCATTTTTCTAAGCTGTTGCGCAGGGTACTGTCCCGCGGGGATGAATTCGTCCTGTTAAGGGATGAGGTTAAGCACCTGGAGGACTATGTAGTTCTACAAAAGATGAGATATGCCAACGCCTTTCTCGTAGAATTTTTACTGGCTGAAAACACCTTAAATGCTCAGATCCCCTCCTTTATCCTGCAGCCAATTATTGAAAATGCTATTTTTTACGGCTTGCAGGTCAATCGATTGATTGTGATTAAGGTGGAAGCTGAATTAGCAGATGATGATTTATATATTACGATTTCCGACAATGGAATCGGCATGAGCCAGGAGAAAATTACCGAGATCTTTAATAAAGAGGTTCAAATGAGCAGAGTAGGAATTTTAAATGTGCATGAACGAATTAGAATTCTTTACGGAGGTGCCTATGGTTTGACCATTGAACAGAATGATCCGGAAGGAACTAAAGTGATACTTAAATTACACTATGCTTAGGAGGAATTATGTTAAGAATTGTCATTGCAGATGATGAACTGCCCATTCGGGAGTGGCTGAACTATTGTCTGAAAGATAGAAATACCAAGTTAAAGATTGTTGGAATCGCCTCTGATGGTTTGCAGGCCCAAGAGCTGGCTGTGAAAGAGAAGCCTGATGTGGTGATCATGGATATCAGGATGCCGAAAATGGATGGAATTACGGCGATGAAAAATATTAAGAAAGTACTGCCTCAGACGGAATTTGTTATCTTGACAAATTACGCTGATTTTTCCTACGCTAAACAAGCAATTACCTGCGGTGCTAAGGAATACATCTTAAAGTCTGAATTACGAAGCTCGGAATTAATTGAAATACTGGCTAAGATTGAAGAGGATCGTTATACCCAATATGACAGACCAAAAATTGCGGATCAGTTAGAACGTGCGGCCCAAAAAACCTTGATAGAGTATTCCGGTGAGCATATTGATACCAACAACCAATTTATTGAAAAGGCCTTAATGTATATTCATGAACATTTCGACAAAGCCATTTCCCTGGCGGATGTTGCCGGCCAGGTGTATAGGTCTCCTGAGTATTTTAGCCGCTTGTTTAAAGAGGTAACCGGCGAAAACTTTAGTATTTACCTGATTAATTATCGACTGACCCAAGCGCGAAAACTATTAATCAATACAGATTTTAAAATTACAGATATAGCCTATAGGGTAGGGTACCAGAACCCAAGTTATTTCTCCAGACTTTACAAGAAGTATATGGGAATTACTCCGGAGGATGAGCGGAGAAAAAACAGCCTTAAAGCAAAATAGTGCTAAATGTTAAGAAAGTGACAAGGGCTGGTGTACTGCAGCAAGATAGTGCTAGAAACTCGACATGACCGTTACTATCAGAGCGGCTTATTTTTGTTACAATTAGGCTAAGATTTGAAGGGCTGATCCTAATCCTTTGGCAGGCAACTAGATTATATTGGGGGGTAAGAGAAATGATTAAGAAAAGATCCAAATTGACAGCAGCTGTCTTGGCCGTCTTAATGTTGTTTTTGCTGACAGCATGTGGCACCACCACAGTAGATTCAGGTAAAAAAGGTGCAAGCGATTACAAAATGGTTCTGATATTACCCGGTCCTATTAACGATCAAAGCTGGAATGCCACAAACTACGCCGGGCTGGTTAAGTCCAATGCAACTCTGGGCACAAAAATGGAATACGTGGAAAACGTACAGGCGGCTGATTATGAGTCTACCTTTAGAAATTATGCCGAGCGCGGGTATAACCTGATTATGGCAGCAGGTACTCAATTTGATGAAGCAGCCAATAAGGTTGCGGAGAGCTACCCGAAAACAACCTTTTGTGTTGTCAATGGTATGGTTAGTAAGGGTTCAAATGTCGCTCCGATTTTCCCCAAAGAATATGAGGCAAGTTATATAGCTGCCTTAATGGCTGGAGAAGTCAGCAAAAACGGTCAGTTTGCCACAATTGGCGGTTTCCCCAATAAGGCTATGGAGCATTTGCTGGATGTCTATGAAAAGGTTGCTGTGGATCTCGCCAAAGAGCGCGGAATTTCAGGTGCCAAAGCAGTTCGTGCCTATGCTAACAGCTGGGATGATGTAGCTTTAGGCAAACAAATGGCCGCTACAATGATTGATAATGGCGCCGATGTGATGTTTGTTTATGCCAATCAGGTTGGCTTAGGCTCTATCCAGGCTACCAAAGAAAAAGGGGTTAAGTTCATCGGTTTCTCGGGAGATCAGACAACCATTGATCCCAATACAGTAGTCAGTTCTGTGGTGTTTGATTTTGAAACCTTTTATGTCTGGGCTATTCAAAAATATCTGGATGGCAGTTTAGATGGCAACAAAGTCCATGAAGCAGGAATTGCGGAGAATATCTTTAAGCCGGTCTATACAGCCAACATCAGTAAAGATGTTCAAGACAAAGTAGCTGCAGGTATGGAGAAAGCCAAAAAAGGTGAAGTTGATTTTAACGCTATGTTTGTCAATAAATAGACCCTTATGCTGCTATGCGGCACCACTGATGAATGAAAATGGGCGCTCTTTCGGGTCAAGCGGGTCGGGCAGTTTCGCCACATCCTGCAAGAAAGCTAATTCGTGCGAAGACAGTGTCTTCGTCACCGCAGCATTCCGAGGCTCGCCCACTCACGGCTACGGGAGCTACGCCAAACCTCCGGGTAGTACCTGATGTTAACCATGGCTTCGCAATCCCCGCAGCCGCTTATGGGCTTAAATGCCTCTCCATGCAATGGGTTCGCTCCTGTGGACGAATCTGCCCTTCTTGCGGGTCTCGGGATACTTCAGCATGTCTTTGGAGTCTTTTTTCAGAGTAGGGTAGAAGTGGTTTTAGTTATAAAGACTTAGGGATAAAATGAATAAAGCAAAAAATAGCGGTTCCGAGAGGTGCCTCTATTTTTTTGAATAGGTGGTGAAATTGTGGGGACAGCTTTTTTTGAACTTAGGGGGATCAGTAAATACTTTGCCAAAGTTATTGCTAATCAAGATGTTTCCTTTTCCATTCAAAGAGGTGAAGTTTTAGCTTTGTTGGGAGAAAACGGAGCGGGTAAAAGTACGATTATGAAGATCCTCTACGGACTATATAAGGCTGACGAAGGGAAGCTATTTAAAGATGGGAAAGAGATAAAAATAGATTCGCCCAAGGAGGCCATGGAGCTGGGGATTTCCATGATCCAACAGCATTTTTCTCTGGTGCCTGCTCACACTGTGACCGAAAATATTATCCTGGGTAATGTCCAGGGAGTAATTGATTATAAATTGTTCCGGGAAGAAATCAAAAAGCTGGCTGAGCTTTATGGCTTTGAGCTTAATCCTAATGACTATATCCGCGACTTGGCCGTGGGTGTTCAACAAAAAGTCGAAATTTTAAAGGCCCTGTATCAAAAAACCAATCTTTTAATCATGGATGAACCAACGGCAGTTCTCACCCCTCAAGAGGCTGAAAACCTCATGGGCTTTGTCAGAGATTTTACCGCCCAAGGTAATTCGGTTATTTTTATCACCCACAAGTTAAAAGAGGTCATGAGTGTTGCGGATCGGATTATTGTCATGAGGGCAGGAAGGGTCTATGGAGATATAAAACGGGCTGAGACCAATGAACTGGAATTATCTAAATTGATGATCGGCCGAGATTTAAATTGGGTAACTAAAGATGACCGGCAGGAATCTCTTGATCAGGAAGTTCGCTTGGAAATTAAACAAGTTACCCTGCAGGAGAAAACCGGGGTTCCGGCCTTGAAGGATATTTCTTTGACCTTGCACAAAGGAGAAATTCTGGGGATTGCAGGGGTTAGCGGCAATGGCCAGCGGGAACTCTGTGAAATAGTGTGTGGTGCTATTTTGCCGACAAAGGGAAGAGTCTTGGTGGATGGGGAGGATATTACTGAACGAAAAATCAGAGCCAGGATTGACTTGGGAATTGGCTATGTTCCTGCGGACAGAAGCAGTGATGGCATGATTATGGATATGTCCATTGCCGAGAATATGCTGCTGAAGAGTAGTTACGATAAAAAATGGCAAAAGCGTGGGTTTATTGACAAGAAAAAGCTTAATCAATACGCCTTACAGGAGATCCGGGACTATTCAATTAAGGCTCCTTCACCGGAGACCATTGCCCGTGGTTTATCAGGGGGCAATCAACAAAAAGTGGTTTTAGCCCGGGAAGTGGATAATGGAGAGAAGGTCATCGTCTTCGATCAACCGACCAGAGGGTTAGATCTGGGTGCGGTTAACCACATTCACCAAGTTATTCTTAAGGAACGTGCCAAAGGAAAAAGTGTTTTACTGGTTTCCACTGAGCTTTCGGAGATTTTTGCCCTTTCTGACAGGATTGCGATCTTGTATAAGGGGGAAATACAAGGGGTATTTAACAGTGCGGAGCTTACCACGGAAAAGATTGGTCTGTTAATGGCAGGATTTCGCGAAGGAGAGGTGAGCAATGATGCAGGCTAAGCTAAGAGATCTCCTGATTACCAATATCCTGGCCATTGTCTTAGGACTCGTTGCCAGTGGGTTGATGCTACTTTTTTTGGGCAAAAATCCTGTTAACGCCTATAGCGTATTAATCACCTCGGTGGTGCGCGACGGCTATACCTTTGCTGACATCTTTGTGAAAGCAACCCCCTTAATGTTCACTGCTTTAGCCTTTGCTTTTACCTACAAAGCTAATTTATACAATATCGGTGCCCAGGGGCAGTTTTACATTGGTGCGGTAATTGCCGCCGCTGGATCCTTGTTGCTTCAGAACATCCTGCCCGGTTGGCTGGTCCTGATTATTACCTTGCTTCTAACCATTGTTGGCGGCGGCCTCTGGGGGGCATTTATCGGTTTTGTCAAGGCCAGGTACAATTCCAATGAATTTTTAGTGAGTATGATGTCCACCTATGTGGCTTTGGCCATTATGAATTATTTGCTGCGAACCTTTCTCATAGAAGGGAAAGCTGAATACCCTCAAACGGATGCGCTGGCTGCCTCTGTCTGGCTGCCTCGTATCATCCCCGGTACCAGGCTGCACATTGGTTTTGTTTTGGCAGTGCTGGCTTGTGTTGGGGTTTGGGTTCTGCTTTACAAGACCCCGCTGGGTTATCGCATCCGGGCCGTCGGGTATAATGCGGGAGCTGCGGAAATGTCAGGCATCAATGCCAAGAAACTTTATATGCTGGCGTTTTTTATCAGTGGAGCCTTAGCCGGAGTGGCCGGATTTACGGAAGTTAACGGGGTGCAGCATATGCTGGTTCAGGGCTTTAATCCGGACCTTGGAGCAGCTGGGATTGGAATTGCAATCTTAGCCAATGGCAACCCCATAGGCATAATTTTTGCCGCTATTTTATTTGGTGCCTTGAAGGTTGGCGGTACTATTATGGGGCAGATGTCAGGGATTCCCTCAAGTATCATTGAATTGATGCAAGGCTTTGTGATGGTGTTTGTCATTCTCTCGTATTTTGTTCGGACCTGGTTGGAAAATAACCGGGAAAAACGCAAATTACAAAAGGCGGTGGCAAAATGATCTATTTGTTAAGTGCAACAATTATGATGGGGACGCCATTGCTTTTTGGAGCTCTAGCAGAAGTCATTGCCGAACGAACAGGGATGATGGTAACGGCGATTGAAGGGATCTTTTTAATGGGAGCCTGGGCCGGTTTTGTGGGAGGGTATTTAAGCGGCAGTTTGATCGTAGGATTTTTAGCGGCCATGCTGGCCGGTTTATTGGTGGCAAGTTTATATGGCTGGATCTGCATCTATTTAAAGCAGCATCAAGTGGTGACCGGGGTGGCCATCAATCTTTTGGTAGTAGGCCTTTGTTCATTTTTGTACCGGGTCATTTTTGGAGTTCCTATAACTCCGCTAACCGTTAATCCTTTAGCAACGATTCCCATTCCCCTGCTTTCAGAAATTCCGCTGCTTGGGCCAATCCTGTTTAATCAAAACATATTGACCTACATTATCTATGTGTTGGCGCCTCTCTCCTATTTCATGCTCTATAAAACTTCTATCGGTTTAACCATCCGGTCCGCCGGGGAAAATCCTGAAGCGGTGGATGTGGCAGGTATCAATGTTCTTAGGGTTCGCTTTCTTACGGTGCTTTTAGCTGGGGTTATGGGCGGAGTAGCCGGTGCTTTTTATTCCATTGGTTTTCTGGGCATGTTTACGACGAATATTATTGGTGGTCGTGGTTGGATTGCTTTTGCCATTTGCTTCTTAGGCAATTGGAATCCCAAAGGAGCAGTTATTGGTACCCTGGCTTTCGGATTTGCCGAAGCAATTGCAATTTATATGCAGTCGACAGGAAACAGTGCCTTATTTCCCAATGAATTATTTATTGCTCTGCCCTATATTATGACGATTGTTTTAACAATTTCCAGAAAATCCTTTAGTGTACCTGCTAAATTGGGAGTTCCTTATGTCAAAGAGAATTAACTCCCCGGTGAGTCTAAACTCCATTCTGAACAGACTGCTCTTTGAGGCTCCACTGATGATGTGTTATAATATGGTAATGCTTAAAATTATTTAGATAATCGAATAGTTGATCTTATGGGGGCGAGTTTTAATGTCAATATTTCCGCATGGTAGTGATAAAAAATATACCTATGCAGATTATCTTACCTGGAATGATGGAGAAAGATGGGAAATAATTGATGGCGTGCCCTATATGCAATCTGCTCCTACATGGCAGCATCAAGCCATATCCAGTGAACTTGTGCTGCAATTTGGTGAATACTTACGGAATAAGCCCTGTAGAATTTTTGCTTCGCCTTTCGATTTAAGGATACCTGAATTAAATGAAGAAGACGAAGAAACAACGTTTGTATGTCAGCCTGATCTTATCGTCATTTGTGATCATGCTGGTTTAAAAGGTACTGGGTATTATGGTACTCCCACCCTAATTATGGAAATATCATCTCCTTCAACGGCAAGGAAAGATAAGCTTTTGAAGTTTAATAAATTTGAAAAGGCCGGGGTTAAAGAGTATTGGATCATTGAACCAGATGGTAAGTTCGTGAGCGTATTTACCTTACAGAAGAATAAGCGCTATGGACGGCCAGATGTTTATTCAGATGAAGAAAAAATAACCGTGAGCGCTTTACCTGACTTGATAATTGATCTTAATCCGGTTTTTGCTGCTTTGTAAATAAACTTTGATATTGCTTATTGAACAGGGAGCGGCAGCAGTTGGCGTAGCGCGTAGGGCCTTGGAAAAGCCCAATACGCCAAGGTCAGAACCCAGGCCATTTTGAAATAAGATAAGTTATGCCTATTCTAAAATAGCCTGCGCAGGCCAATTTGGAATAGGCATTTTATATAGGGTTATATGGGAGTTAATTCTTGTCTGTAAAAGAGTAAGCTACCGTTCACAAGGTGAGGTTATTTCTTATACTTCTAATTTGGGCTAACGTTCGGTGAGCGCACTAGAGAAAAGGTTGGAGATAAAACCTATGTTTTATCAGGAATTGAATTTGGAGAGCCATACGTTTACCCAAAAGAATTTGAGAAAATTGTAAAGGAAAAATTTGATGTAGTAATGGCAGCTATTCACTATATTGGGAAAGACAAAGTTGGTGTCCACTGGGTTAACGGAACCTACGAATATGATAAAGCTTTATTGAAGGACTATACAAATGAAAGAATTTTTCTGGAGTATTATGAAGAATTACTTCAGGTTGTTAAATTGGGTAGTTATGTAGTTATTAGGAAACAATTAGGAAACAATTAGGAAACAATTAGGAAACAAATAAATTGTTGACTTCGAGTCAACTCTAAGATGTACAATCAAACTATCTTAACAGGAGTTTTTAAAATTCTGGGAAAGTGGAGATATACTAACTAAAAGAAAAATGACATGATTTGCAAAGCATGTCTTGCATACTTGGTCAGGATATGACGGCAGATAAATTTTCAAAACGAATACACATAATAAAATGGAAAGAAGTTGAAAAGATGGAATACGTACAATATGGGAAAACAGGGATGAAAGTATCTAGATTTGGACTTGGTTGCATGCGGTTTCCTTCTGATGAAAAAGAAGCTATTGAAATGGTACGTTACGCTATCGATAATGGAGTGAATTACCTTGATACCGCATTTGTTTACAAAGATAGCGAGATCATAACAGGAAAAGCTTTAAAAGATGGCTATAGAAATAAAATTTATTTAGCGACTAAAAGCCCTATTTGGAATATCGAGAACTATAATGACTTCGAAAAGTATCTGGATGAAGAGTTAATACGACTTGGAACAGATCATATTGATGTGTATCTTCTGCATAATATGAATCATGGTCATTGGGAGAAGGTTAAGAAATTTGATGGTCTGACTTTCTTAGATAAAATGATTGAAAAGGGGAAAATAGCTCATAAAGCTTTTTCTATTCACAATACCTTAGAGGCATTTAAAGAAATTGTTGACAGCTATGAATGGGAGATGGCTCAAATTCAGCTTAATATACTGGATGTGAAACAACAAGTGGGTCTCGAAGGCCTAAAATATGCTGCCAATAAAGGCTTAGCTACAGTTATAATGGAACCGCTTAGAGGGGGTTATATCCTAAATACTGTTCCAAAGGAAGCACAGGATTTAATTAATCAATATCCAGAAAAGCGTTCTTTGGTAGAATGGTGTTTTAGGTGGCTTTACAACATGCCAGAAGTATCCGTAATTTTGAGCGGTACAAGCACTCTACAGCAATTAAAGGATAATCTGAAAATTTTTGAAGATGCAGCTCCAAATGTTATGTCAGAAGAGGACTTGAATTTGATTGAAAAGATTCGTGAGGCTTATGAAGCCAAAAACAGCATTGGCTGTACTGGTTGTAGATACTGTATGCCCTGCCCACAAGGTGTAGCAATTCCTGAAATATTTAAGCTATATAACAGCCAACAGCTTATGAAATCACATGTAATAGACGCAATTGTATATCAAAGTAATTTGGTACCTGCAGGTACCGGCGCGGATCAATGTGTGTCTTGTGGAATTTGCACAGAAAATTGCCCTCAGACTTTAGAAATTCCAGAATTATTGAAAACAGTTCATACTGAATTAATGAACACTAATCATTCACATTAATTCCCGTTGCAGTCGAAATTATAAAAATGTATCAATCGTATTATCGTATAGGAGATCAGATAGGATAGGCCTTCTCAATGGGAATGAAGTTTGAAATTTAAGGAGGGTTTTTTATGGCTCATTTACTAGATACATTGCACGCGGGCTCGTTGACCCTGCATAATCGTCTGATTATGCCTCCCATGGCCACTGCCAAGTCCGAAGCGGACGGTGGTGTAAGCAAGGCGGTCCTCGACTATTATCAAGAAAAATCGAAGGGCGGCTATTTCTCGCTCATCATAGTTGAACACAGCTTCATAAGCTCCGAAGGTAAAGCTAGCAAGAATCAACTCTGTGTCGCTAATGATCATCTGGTGGAAGGATTACGAAGTTTAGCCCAGGTTATTCACAGCAATGGTTCAAAGGCTGTGATGCAAATTAATCACGCTGGAAGCGCCACCACTCAGGAAGTCATTGGAGAGATTCCGGTTGCTCCCTCCCCAGTTCCCCATCCTTGGAATGGAAATACCCCTAAAGAGCTTACCAAACAGGAAATTACCGGTATCGTCCAAGCTTTTCAGGATGCTGCTCGTCGTGTAAAGGAAGCAGGTTTTGACGGAGTGGAGATCCATTCTGCCCACGGCTACCTACTTAACCAATTTTTCTCCCCCTTGAGCAACAAGCGAACCGATGAGTATGGTGGAACTATTCATAATCGCCTTCGCCTCCATCTGGAGGTTATCGCAGCAGTCAAAGCTGTTGTGGGCAATGATTTCCCACTACTCTTACGGTTAGGGTCTTGCGATTATAAGGAAGGCGGAATCACGATTGAAGATAGCCAGATAGCGGCCAAAGAATTCGAGAAAGCAGGCATCACCATTCTCGATATTTCCGGTAGCTTTTTAGGTTATAAATCTCCGGGAATTTCTGAGCAAGGCTATTTCTCCCCTCTGACTGAAGCGATTAAAAAGGTAGTATCCATCCCAGTCATTCTAACTGGCGGCATTACTGAACCCCAAGCGGCTGAGAAATTGCTGTTAGATGAAAAAGCTGACCTCATCGGCGTCGGTCGCGCGGTACTTCAGGATTCGCAATGGGCGAAGCAGGCAATTGAAACATTGCGATGAGAATGCCCTAGGTCAAGAACTGCTGTACTGCCAATAGGGTGGTCACTTAAAAGTGTATACTTTCAACATTTGAAGGAATTTCGTAAAACATGTCGAAAGAATTTATAAACTAACGAAGATATTCATGGGTATACAAGGAACGTAGCTGAAAAGGTTACTTTCGATCGTCAAACTACACAAATATAAAAAGGAATAGTGGGCAATAGAGCTCTTCATTCAACCCTGGTAGACGGGGTTATATGAAGAGCTCTTTTTTAATTATGAAAGATTAAGAGGGGGGAGTTTTTTGAGTAATTGGTTGAAACGTTACATTGTACCTATAGTATTTTCTGGGGTTATGCTTCTCTTAGGGCTCATATTTAGGAAAAGCAATTTTACTTTTCCATTACTTTTAGTTAGTATCGGCGGCTTCATGACTATTTGCTTATTACATATAAGAAAAACCTTCGAGTTATTAGATTACTCTATAGAATATCTGAAGCGGGGATCACTAGGGGATTACATGGTTTTAGAAAAAGGAGTAAAATTGGTTGAGCAGTTAAATGACGAAATAATGGCAATTCTTCAAAGTAATAAATTTGACCGTGAAATGCTTATAAATATGCAAAAAAAATTGTTAATGGAAAATCACGAATTTATGGCTTTAAGTTCTTTTTGGGAACCCAATGCTTTTGACCAGAGAGACAGCAGTTTCCAAAATATAGATTGCTATGATAAAGGTACTTTTACAGCCTATATTTACCGTGATGAGGATGAAGGCATTAAGGTCATTACTCTCGGTGATATCTATAATCAGCCATGGTACAGTGTGCCAAAGAAGACCCGCAAAATCACAATAACTGAGCCTTATGAGGAAAATATTAAAGGCAAGAAGATTTTAATGGCGAGTGTTGTTATGCCGATTATTTTTAAAGGTAAGTTTCTGGGAGTTATTCCTACAGACATTGTCTTGAACGAGATTGAAGAAATACAAACGGATGTCGTATTGTATAAAAATAGGTTCAAAAATACACTAACCGAAACAATCGTCAAGGGTTTGGTCAATAGAAAAGATGAGTTTGGTATTCTCGGACAAGCAATCAAAGCGACAAATGTCAGTCAAAAACAGATCTTGAATCGGTTGTTGCAAACAACGAACCAGGTTACGATAACTTCTAAAGAACTAACAGTCATATCACAAGAGTCAGCCAGAGCTGTTGAAGAAATTTCTAAAACTATCGAACAAATTGCATCTAGTGCAACCACCCAGGCTTTAGAAACAGAAAACGGCGTCAATGAGATTTCGGAGTTAGGTAAGATTATTGAACTAGATCAACAATATTTGAGTGATCTAAATAATTCAGCTGAAACAGTTGAAAGAATGAAAAACGAAGGTATAATCGCTATAACAGACCTAATAGAGCGCACAAGAGAAAGAGAACATTATACCGATCGGATAGAGGAAGGGATTATTAAAACGAATGTAAGTGCAGAGAAAATTTATTCTGCGAGCAAACAGATTCAGAATGTAGCAGATCAAACTAATTTGTTAGCTCTAAACGCAGCTATTGAAGCAGCCCGGGCTGGTGAAGCCGGAAGAGGATTTTCCGTTGTGGCAGAAGAAATTCGGAAGTTAGCAGAACAATCTAGCAATTTGACCAGCGAAATTAATTCCGTAGTAGATGAGTTACAATCGAATTCACAAAGTGCCGTAGAAATCATTGGGAAAAGTTCAGTCATTGCTGAGAAGCAAGAAAGCAGTGTTAAGATTACGAGTGAGCGCTTTGAAGGAATAGCCAAAGCCGAAGAAAAGACCAAAGAAATTATTGAAAACTTAAATGTTTCTGGTCAAAGTATGAAAAAGAAAGAGAATCAACTTATTAACATCTTAAAGAAATTAGATCGTATTGCGGAAGAAAATGCCGCCAGTACAGAGCAAGTTTCGGCAGCTTCTGAAGAGCAAACAGCATCAATGATCGAAATTGCGAATGCAAGCCAAGGTCTTTCTACTTTAGCTTATGAATTACAACAGGCCATTAACAAATTTAAGTAAAGTCTATTTTCTTTCCTACTAAGTAATACGCGTTTTATGAGGCGGCCTGAACCCTGTGAATAGTCAGGGATAAGTTTCATCCTTTTGCCTGGAAGATTATGCTAATAATTGTAACAGGTTGTCGAGGGACGGTTAGGGTGGTAGGATGATCTCAATGGTTGAGGCGATGTATCTCATGATTGCATTTGCAACACTCGTTGTTTTTGATCATATATAAGAAATAACCGCCCCTGCCAAGGATTGCGGGTATTTCTTATGTATTTTTGTGTCGGAACCCCACACGTCCTCGCCTACCAAGATAATTGCTCTTGTCATAGAGTTGTGTTTTTGGTTTGTCGTGCTAATGCACTCCTTTCGAAGAATAGGCTGCCATGATTTGTTGGATGAGGTCCTGCCGGCTTTCTGGGGTTTCGATTTTGAAGTACTCAAGATAATCAGATACTTGCTTAGGGGAACCTCTTCGGCCGACGATGGCATAAGCTAAGTAGAATAATGAGGTACCCCAATTGACCTTCTCGCCCTGTTTGTTTTTGAGTCCATTGCGAGGGAAATTTAAGAGATCATCTCCGATGTCTTGAACGATTTCATCGAGTTCCCCAATGGTTTTAACTCCCAGGTAAGTAAAGACGGTAGTGAGATAGCCAAAAAAACGATCCTTTAATTCCAAATCAGCGTTGACAATATGACTAATCTTCTGGTCGAGTCTGCGGATATGTTTGGATTTTTGAACATAAGATTTAAGCGAGGCCTGATTGATAAGTACCATAGTGGGGGTCTTTTCGATTTGAGCTTCAACTTCGGCCTCGTAATTAGCGAGGTTGGAACGGATTTTGATAAACTCTTCGTCCGCCAACTCCAGTAATCCAGCTAGTCGCGAGAAGCTTCTCCGGATTTCTCGGGGAACGGCGTGTTCATTTTTATAACCTAAGTCATGTTCAATTTCAGCCCAGGTATGTTGAAGGATAGAGCGGACTTGAATTTCCAACTTGCAATCTTTGAAGCGTTGGTACTCGATAAGCTGAAGTCTAAAGGAGGGGAGCTTGACCACATAGTGAAGGGATAGATAGCCAAATTTCTCAGGGTCAATCAATTCCCGCTTGTCCACGGAATTTGACCGATCCACTTCAAATTCCTCCTCCACGAAACCCGCGATAAGATCCACTTGGTCAGCGAAATAGGTGATAATCCGAATCCCGGCTAAATCGGTGATGTCGTCCAGCTTGGTGTATTTATCATCTTCCCGATTGACCTTTCTCTTTAAGCTTTCTCGGCTTTTTACACGGGAAGTGATGGAGTGAACGTTGATGCCTTAAGCTGAAGTATGCCTTTTAACAAGTTTTCGGTGACATTTGTAAAATCGGAATATACTGAATAAACTTGATCAAATTTAGCGATGATGTCGGCTGAATTTTGATTGGTCATTTTAAATTTCCCTTCGGCTTCTTTAGTTTCTTTCTGGTTATTATGTTATCACATTTAGTTTGTTATATAAAAGGCTGAGAATTCTTGTCTGTAAAAGAGCAAGCCGCCGTTCACAATGAAACGGCGGCTTGCCTTGCCTGATTTTCTTTAACCAAAAAGGGATCTCTAAAAAAGAGGAGTATGCGTGGGATTCAGCGTCGCAGCAATAGCCTGCGATATCGCAGCTGAGGAAGTGAAAAAGTTCCTTCTTAATGAATTAATCACATAGTCTACATCCTGAATGGAATTAAAATGGCTGAAACTAAAGCGTATGGTTCCCTGGGGGAAAGTACCAAGTGTCTGATGGGCTGCGGGAGCGCAATGAAGGCCGCAGCGGGTCATAATCCCAAACTCCTTAAACAATTGATAACTGACTTCAGCATTATCGTGATTCAAAAAGTTAAGAGAGGCAATCCCTGTTCGATTTTGTTTTGGGTCGGGGCCAAGGATCTGAATACCCGGCAGGGTTTGCACATTTTCTATAAACCTCTGTACAAGACTCAGCTCTTTTTCTCTTATGGCAGGAACCCCTTCGGCGCTTAAGTATTTAAGTGAGGCATTGAGCCCGTAAATCCCCGGCAAGTTTAAGGTGCCCGCTTCAAAACGATCGGGCAGATAGCTTGGTTGGAGAACACTGTCGGATGCGCTTCCGGTTCCCCCTTCGATCAAGGGTTCAATCAGAGAGGCTAATTTATCATTAAGGTAAAAGCCGCCTATTCCTTGAGGGCCTAAGAGACCTTTATGCCCTGTAAAGGCCAAGGCATCCGCCTTAAGCGTCTGAAAATCTATAGTTAAGAAACCGGCTGTTTGTGCACAATCAACAATGAAAAACAAGTTATGCTCCCGGCATAGTCGGCCGACTTCTTCTAAAGGCAGTATCGTACCACTGACATTGGAAGCATGAGTCATAATAACCGCTTTTGTATTAGACCTAATTTGCAAACCTAAGTCGCCGGTGGGAAGTTCTCCTTTGTTATTACAGAGAACCGTTGATAGTTCAACCCCTTTTTCGGCCAGTGAAGCCAGGGGCCGCATAACTGCGTTATGTTCCATCGAAGAAACAATCACGTGATCTCCCGGTTTTAACAACCCTTTAAGGATGACATTAAGACTTTCCGTAATATTTTTAGTAAAAATTACGTTTTCAGGCTTGGGGAAATTAAACAAGCTGCAGAGAAGTTCCCGTGTTTCATAGACAATATTGGCAGCTTCAAAGGATGCCGCGTAAAGTCCCCGGTTAATATTACAGCCGTTATTGGTCAGAAATCCGGCAACAGCCTCAGCCACCCCGGGAGCCTTAGGGAAAGAGGTGGCTGCATTATCTAAGTATAATCCATTCATGACACCATTCCTTTAGTAAGGGCTTGGTCGTTTAACGAAGCCCTTACTATTATTAATTCACTCTTTAGCACGATAAACTAATTGGTACCGATCCCCTTCAACAGCATAAATCTTCTCGATTTCCCCGGAAATAATCTCGGACAGACTCCCGGTAAAGTCAAATTTTACGCCCATGCCGCAGCTGGAAGTCAACTTGCGGGGTAGAGGGATCAATTCTCCCGGATAGTTAAACCTTTTAATGAACTTGGCGAATTTGATGGCGGAAGAGTTCGTGTAGAAGAGCACAATGTAAGTCATAGTACTACTACTTCTTCTTCGCTGATATTTCAAAGGTATTCGTTTCGCCGTCCAATTCGACAGTATTAATAGTGTAGCCTGTTAAGTTCAAGTATCTTTCCACATTCGATTTCGCTGTTTTACTATCAACCAGGACGGTGACTTCAGTCGAGTTAACTTCGAGGGCCTTTTTGGTCATCAGAACCGGTTGGGGACAGGACATTCCTCTAGTATCAATTTGCGCCAATCTTAACACCTCCTTGGACAGTTGCTTTGGCATCTCGTTCTAAATTGAAATAAGCAATCACAAGTAAGAGAGCAAAACCAATGAGTACTGCGATTTTTCCGTTTGGGGAAGGGCCTTGAGCACTGGCGGCAAGGGAAAAGTTATGAGCAAAGGCCGCTCCGGCAGACATTCCTAAAACTGTAATGACGGAATCAACATTTCCTTCGGCAGCCAGAATAAGTTGTCTTAAGGGGCACCCTCCCAGAAGCACAGAACCCCAACCTGCCAGAGCCATACCTAGAAAATTCCATACCCCATCAGCATGAGCAACGGATTGACCGGCAAAACTGAGCTTATAAAAGCCAAAGTATAAATTTCCTAAGCTGGCAAAAACAATGATCGAGATAAATCCTAAAATTAAATAAGTATCTTTAAAGAGAATTGCATCTCGAATACCACCGACCATGCACAATCTGGTTCTTTGCACTAAGACCCCGACGATCAATCCTGCAGCAAGAGCAATCCACACCGGCGCATGCCCGGCTCCCGGACCTTTGCTGCTAAAGAAGATAAAAGCGGGTGCTGTTAAGAGCAGGATAAAAAGCCCGGCATTAAACAGGGGGAAAAGGTAACCTTCCAGTTGGGACAGTTTGTAAGTTCGCTTAAGACTAAAGCCATTTTTTAAGAAAATAATGCCGACAACAATTCCGGAAGCAAATCCAGCCAGGCCAAATAGAGCATTAAGGTCGCCGCCTCCCAGTCTTAAGACCATGCGGAGAGGACAGCCTAAAAACATTAAAGCACCAATCATAACCACAAAACCAAGTATAAAGCGAATAAAAGGGGATGAGCCTCCTCGAACGTCAAATTCTTTTTTGGCCAAAGATATCAGAAAAGCCCCTAAGATAATCCCGATAATTTCCGGGCGTATGTACTGAACAACTTCCGCGCGATGTAAGCCCAAAGCTCCCGTAGTGTCTCGAATAAAGCAGGCGATGCAGATTCCCATGTTCACAGGGTTACCAAAGCGAACCAGGACAACTGCCAGTATCCCGATAACTGCTCCTGTAAAAATAATGCCTTTTTTACTATCCAATGTTCTTCCTCCCTTTTCTAGAATCAGAGTTTGGAATGTTAAACGTTGAAATCTGTCTTATCCCTCCTTTTACATAACATTATAATGATATATGAACATAATATTATTATAATGTTAAAAAATCAACAATTATTCCAGTATATCTAAATTTTGGGATGATGTTACGAAACATAGAGTGCAAAATTAGTATGATTTGACTACCTGAGTAATGGGGTTTTTCTTCCAAACTAAACACCTCCTTTGAAGAGTTGTTGATTCACAACCTATGGAGGTTGAAAAGACAGCACCCTTAGACACGTTAAACCTGTCTAAGGGTGCTGTCTTTATGTTGCACTTCAAAGCCGAATTTGTTGTTCTAATAACAGGAGATAAAGATTATATGGCGAATTTTACACTAATATAGAGAAATATAGCAGTAATTATGAGCGAAAGGAATGATCATCTTGCAAACAAACCTGAATCTTTCCGCACATAAGACAATTATTATAGCCTTTCTTGGATTTGTTCTCATAACAGGTTTTACTGTACCAATCATGTATAACCAATACGAAACACAGAGACAAATCCGTTCCCAGACAGAACTGCATGCTCAGCAATTACAGGAGCAAGAGCGCCAACAAGCCATAAAGGATCAGCAAATTGAAGATGCGGCGCGTGCGGCCCAACTTGAGGCTGAACGGGAGAGTTATCTTATGGCGAATACAGCCTATGCCGATAAGGATTATTTTCAGGCTATAGAACTCTATAAAAGAATAACCTCAATAAATGAAGCGGATTACCTAACTGCCCAGGACCAGATCAAGAAATCCACTACGGAAATGTACTCTTATTATCTGGATAAAGCAGGGAGCTTAAGCAAACAGGGTAATCAACAGGAAGCCATAAGACTCCTGACGGATATGTCAGCTTATTACCCTGATGATGCACAAATACAAAGCGATCTTCAAAAGTATCGGGAATTGCAGGTAGCAGAGAAAAGTTTGATTTCTTATAAGGGACCGATTGAGCATATTTTTTTCCATCCGCTGCTGGCTTATCCGTCCCTGACTTTCGATGGGGATGCGGATTCCAATGGATTTAATCAGTATTTTGTGACTGTAAGTGAATTTAAAAAGATTCTCGACCAGATTTATGCCAACAATTATATTTTGGTCAACGCAAATGCTTTATATGAAGAAAAAGCAGAGGACGGGAAAACGGTCTTGGTGAGGAAAGAGCTAAAGCTTCCTCCCAACAAGAAACCGCTCATCTTATCTGTTGATGATGTTAATTATCCGGATTACAAATCAACCAATGGGACGATCAGCAAACTGATTCTCGATTCTGAGGGCAATGTGGCGACTTATTCCGTATCTCCAAGCGGAGAAAAAGTCGTCTCCCATGACAATGAGATTATCCCGATTATCGATGCCTTTGTCGCCGAACATCCCGACTTTTCCTTCCAGGGAGCCAAGGGAATTTTGGCCTTGACAGGTTATTACGGGATATTGGGTTACAATACCAATAAATTGGATTCCCCTTCCTATTCGGAAGAACGGCAGACTGCCTTAACCATAATTAAACGGCTTAAAGAAACCGGCTGGACGTTTGCCTCGCATGGATACAGCCATCTGGATGCCCGGGCGGAGTCTTATCAAAGTCTGGAGAAAGACACATTGCGCTGGAAAGAAGAAGTGGAATCCCTAATCGGCCCAACCAATATCTATGTTTATCCATTTGGCAGCTCGGTGTTGCCTGGGAATCCTAAATTCCAGTTCCTGCTTGATCAAGGATTCAATATTCTCTGTTCGGTGGGACCCACTCCCTATCTGAAAGCTACTACCGACTATGTGATGATGGACCGGAGGCATATTGATGGGATTGCACTGTATAATCAGGAAGCAATTCTGAAGAATCTTTTTGATGCCAAGTCTGTCTTAGACCCAGTTCGGCCTCCGTTAATGGCTGGGCCCTAACTTTTTTGTAAGGAGATTTAGGTGATTAGCGAGTGAGAAAAGTTGATGACATAATATTCCATATTGCATTAACTTTCTTGAATAGGTTTGTGATATTTTATTGTAAATAGTTCTATTCGTAATATGATTCAAAGGAGGTAAGAGCAATGTTGAGCCGGAATATCAGTTAGTAAAGCTCGGACCTTATTGGGGCGAGTCCAGTTTGATCATCGATACAGAGATCATGGATGAAGAAGGGAATATTCTGGGCAAAGGCGAGGTCGGAGAAATCGTTCATCGGGGTCCGTCGGTCATAGTGGAATACTGGAAAAATGAACAGGAAACGAATCAAACCAGAGCTTTTGGGGAATATTGTGCATTTGGGGGAGCGGGATTGCTCGCTGCAACGACGCCATCAGAAATTACTGGAAGAAGCACCTTCCAGTGTAATCTCACCGGAATTGAGAGCGAAGATGGGATTAACGGCGGTTCAAGCAGCCAAGTCAGTGAATTATTCGAGCGTTGGAACGGTAGAATTTTTGCTGGATAAGGATCATAATTTCTACTTTATGGAGATGAACACCAGAATCCAGGTAGAGCACCCGGTTACAGAAATGGTCACTGGAATTGATATCGTGAAAGAACAAATTCGTTCGGCCGCGGGAGAACCCGGCAGATGGCTATCGGAAAAATGGAAAAGGCCTTAAGGAAGTTTAGAATCGAAGGCGTCTTAACAACTATTTCCTTTCATTTGAAAGTGCTCAGCAATCCCTTTTACCTCAGGGGTGAAGTTTCTACAGATTATATTGAACGATGCATTCTGAATTGACACCAAAATAACGCCCCTGGATGGGGGCGTCATTTTATTTAACCTCTTCCGTGGTCATGGCCGTGATTAACACAACGAGATTACTATTTATTACTACCAGCCTGCGAGTAGGTGATTAAATCAGTTTCTTTATTCAGCCTCCTTTGAAATTTATCATTGTAAAAAGCAAAAAAAGAAGGGATAAAGGCATTTGAAGAGGAACAATTGTATGAGGGAATAATAATCCTTCATGCACAAAGGAGAGTTTGGAAATGGAAGTAGTCCTACGAAAATATCAGGATACCGATATACCTTCAATGGTGAAAATTTGGAATCATGTCGTTCAAGAAGCCAATGCATTTCCCCAAATAGAACAACTTAGTGAAGAGGGGGCCAAAATTCTTTTTGACTCTCAAACCTTTACTGGAGTAGCAACAGTGGAGAATCAAGTTTTGGGGGTGTACATTTTACACCCCAACAACATAGGAAGATGCGGACATATTGCTAATGCCTCTTATGCTGTTAGTGAAAATTATCGAGGATATCATATTGGAGAAAAGCTGGTGCGTCACTCCATGAAAGTGGCGCGAGAATCCGGTTTCTTGCTATTGCAATTTAATGCGGTGGTCAGTACTAATGCCGGAGCAATTCATCTTTATGAGCAAATGGGATTTCATAGATTAGGAGTCATCCCGAAGGGTTATTTGCTTGGCAACGGAAACTATGAGAACATTATCGTTTACTATATTGAATTGTAGTATCATTCCATATGGAAAACTTAAAAAGGAGACTAACATGATTTTCAGACAGGCGCTGCCTCAAGAGATAAATTTTATATTCAGTGAGGGTTATAAGGAGTGGAGCAAAAACAGGACATTTGAACAATATTGTATCGATAATGCCAAGGAAGATGTGTATGGTACAAGGTATGTCATAGATGATAATAACGAAATTGTAAGCTCTCTGATAATATTAAAGCTTAAGGATATTGTTGGAAAAAGAGCATATGGCATAGGGTCTGTATTAACACCAAAAATTCACGCCGGCAAAGGTTATGCGACGGAATTGTTAAAAAACTGCATACTAAAAGAAAAAGAAGATTCCTTTATTTTTTTGTTTTCAGATATAAATCCTGAATTCTATAAAAGATTTAACTTTAAAATATTGCCTTTAAAATTTCAAAGATACGAAAAAAGCGTCTGCATGGTTTATTGCAATGATGTTAGCTGGAATGAACTCTTAAATTGTTCGATAGACTCAATTCCCAACTATTTTTGAACCTGCCCGCAGGTGCTGGTTTAATGTTGCCTGTATACGCAATATCAGAGATGTATGTGCGCTTTTGTTATTTGCGGGCTGAATCATCCCTGGCGATACCACAACAAAGCACGGCACCGGGGGGCATATCAGAATAGTTATCCCCTATAAGCGAAAGGAAAGATATCCGTCTGAATTTGGTGTGTCCAGAACAAATTGATTGGTATCATATATTTCCGTTTCACTATATGCATCGCTGTGAGGAACAGAGTCCTTCAAGTTTAACCTTTGGCTCAGGAACAAATCAGGCCGCCTCGTTTTATGAGGCGGCCTGAACTCTGTGATAGTCAGGGACAAGTTTCATCTTTTTGTCTGGAAGATTATGCTATAATACTTGCAACAGGTTGTCGAGGGACGGTTAGCCACACCCTTCAGAAAGGGAGTGGTAGGATGATCTTAATGGTTGAGGCGATGTATCTCATGATTGCATTTGCATCACTCGTTGTTATGATCATAAAGAAGAAATAACCGCCCCTAGCAAGGACTGCGGTTATTTCTTATAACTCCAATTCGGGCTAACCCTCGATTAGACAATCTGCCGGGCTGGCGTGATTGCAACACGTCAGTCCTTTTTCTATATTATACCCATAGATTGTAAAATATTCAACCAGCTCACCTATGGAAAGGCTGAAGGAAGATAAAAAAGATTCAGGCATATCTTTTTGGCCTGCCTCTCTTAGGTTCTCTTTAAGTCCTTATCCTGAGTGTATTTTTTGCCACCAAATAGGTTTATACTTGATCTGAATCGACTTAAAAACTGAAAAAAATATTGTTATTGAATAAGGAAGGGGCGAAATATATGAAAGAATTTTGGGGAAAACTCCAATATAATTCACCGGTAACCCTGACATTTACGTTTGTTTCCCTAGTTATATTGTTGTTAGGCTATATAACAGACGGACTAACTACAAATTTGCTTTTTGGTGTCTATCGATCATCTTGGACCGATCCTTTGACTTACTTCAGATTGTTTGGTCATGTGCTTGGCCATGCGGATTGGAGCCATTACTCCAGCAATATGGTATTATTTCTGGTGTTAGGTCCCATACTTGAAGAAAAATATAAATCGCAATCTTTTTTAATAATGATTGCGATCACTGCGGTGGTGTCTGGATTATTTCATGTTATTTTATTTTCGAGTACTGTATTACTAGGTGCAAGTGGTATTGTATTTATGATGATAGTCTTATCATCAGTTGCAGGCATGAAGGATGGGAAAATCCCACTCACCCTCATATTGGTTATAATTATTTATCTTGGGGGCGAGATATTAAGTGTTGGATCGAAAGATGGAATAGCTCATATATCTCATATTCTAGGAGGAATCTGCGGTGCCGCTTTTGGTCTTCCACGCAGACGTAGATTAATAAACTTTTAATTCTAGCTCAGAACGAATTTCAAAAGTTTGTTCATTGTTCAGGCCATCAAGCATGCTCAGCATGAAGTGTTAACGAGGAGATCGATAGAATGTGTAGGTTGATTGTGTTATAATATGGAAAAACATCAATCTTTGTTGATGAGGGGTGTTTATGAGTGAGCCTAAATGAACCTCAAGTCATTACAATCGCTGAATATAATAAACTCAAGGAAAATTCCGAGAGTAGATAAGAATACATTGATGGGATTGTGTATATGACTCAACCTCCTTCGACGAAGCATCAGCGGATTTCCAGTAGATTACATGCAAAATTATTTAATTTCCTTGAAGGAAAGGAATGCGAAGTTTTCCCGGCACCCTTTGACATTGAGCTTAGGACAGCTGATGATGACCAAAGGGATCAAACTGAAAAAATCAAGGTGGTCATTCCGGATTTATCAGTTATCTGTGATAAGACGAAACTTGGCGAAAATAAATATGTTGGTTCACCTGAAATTATCTTTGAAATTATATCTCCTGCAAATCAAGCGCATGATCTCGTTAAGAAACTTAACTTATATATGCAATATGGGGTTAAAGAATATTGGATTGTTAATCCTCTTTTAAATACTGTACAAATCTATGGTTTAAATGAGGAAGGGCAGTATCACCAGGTAGAGGTATTGAAGGAAACAGGGATAGCCCATTCAGAGATTTTGAAGGGATTTAGTATTAATCTTGAAGAGTTATTTAAATGATCTGTAAGCTAATTTCGGTTGTGGATCGATTTGAAAAATTCAATGGGCATTCAAGCTATGTCAAAGCAAGGTTTTAAGAATCTTGAGGACAGGTTGGATGCTTTTTTTATGTGCTTAGGTCGCCTACTGGCCTACAATAAACTTATTCTCGATAAAATCCCTCAGATCATCGGAACAAAGCGGACAACAAGCTGTCATTGAAAAGTTGGGCGAAGAACTTCAAGAATATCTCATTCTAAAAAGACCGTCTCTGAAAAATTTCCTTTTCAGAGGCAGGTCATTGATGATAAGATTAGATAAGACAAGATTTAAAACCAAGTCGGTCTATTTTTTACTAATCGGAAAGTATAACTTTAATGTATACTCTCTGGAATGCTAATTCGTGCGAAGACATGTCTTGCTGGAAGGTTAACACGTGCGAAGACAGTGTCTTTGAGGAAGGCTTATCACGTGCGAAGACAGTGTCTTTTTGGAAAGCCTAGTACGTGCGAAGACAGTGTCTTCGTGTGTGTGTGTGTGTCTAAACCGGAAAAATTTTTAGGAGAGACTGACGAAGTACATGAAAAAAATAAGTGAAATTTTTAGCGATTATGAAGCAGAGGGTAACCTTAATACTGCTATTGTACAAGCAGTGGTCTTAACTAAAAGTACGAAAACCCTGGAGATGGAAATCAGCTCTGATAAACATATTGAACTCAGTGAGATTGAATCACTAAATCAGTTTATAAGGGAACGATTAGCCTTAAACGATTCGTTCATCACCGTCGTTTACACTGAGGGAACCCATAGAAAGCCCTTAGAAGAGGTGCTGGAAAGTATTTTGTCATCGTTGGCCGACAAACATCCGGTCTTAAAAGGGGCACTCAAAACTTGTGACTATGAAATAGCTCAAAATCATTCGATTAAGTTTACGTTTAAAATGGCAGTATCCTACTTATTAAAAGCGAGGGGTTACGATAAAAAGATTCAAGAGGACATAAAAAATCTCTGCGACGCCACCTATCAAATCAATTTTGTGGATAATGTAAGCAGTGAAGAATTAAAAAGGCTGCAAGAAGATACACAAGAAAAGGAAACTATGCTTCTTCAAAGGGAAGTGGCCACACCAAGCCAATATACCTCTGAATTCCCTAAGGAAGCTGGGCCAATAAAGCCGGAAATTAAAGGAGAAAAGGACGGAAAAAAAGGCGATCCTTCCTTGATCTTAGGCAGAAACGCGACTATCAAGGACAAGGTCATTAAAATTACGGACATCACACCGGATGAGGGCAGGATAGCTATCCAGGGTGAACTATCCAATATCGAAGCCAAGGAATTAAGAAGCGGCAAAACCTTAATTTCCTTTGATTTATATGACGGCACGAGTTCCATGACCTGTAAGGCCTTCATTAAGCCCGGTGAAGATGGTGAGATAGTACCCAGGCTTAAAAAGGCTAAGGGTGTCAAGCTGGCTGGAAATGCCGGCTTTAGCCAGTTTTCCGGGGAAATCGAGCTTATTGCCAATACCATTGTAGAAACAGCAGGCATGAGGAAGGCTCAACGTCTGGATAGGGCAGAGGAGAAGCGGGTCGAGCTGCACATGCATACCCAGATGAGTCAGATGGATGCCATGACCAGTGCCACGGATCTAATTAAAAGAGCGATGAGCTGGGGTATGAAATCCATTGCCATTACGGATCATGGCGTAGTGCAGTCTTTTCCTGAGGCCCATAAGCTCTTAGGACGGGAAAATCCGGACATGAAGGTTATCTATGGAGTGGAAGCCTATTTGGCTCCGGATAAAAAGTCCTCGGTAACTAACGCCAAGGGCCAGAGTATTGATACTACCTATTGCGTGTTGGACTTGGAGACTACCGGCTTTTCAGCTGTAACGGAAAAAATCACAGAAATAGGAATTATGAAACTAAAAGATGGAAAGGTCATCGACGAATTCAGCTGCTTTGTTAATCCGAAAAAGCCCATTCCAGCTAGGGTTGTAGAGGTTACCAACATCACCGATGATATGGTAAAAGATGCCGAAACCATAGACCAGGTCTTTCCTAAACTGCTGGAATTTATAGAGGGAAGCGTGTTGGTGGCCCATAATGCTGAATTTGATTTGGGTTTCTTAAAGCATAATGCCCGGGTTTTAGGCTGTGACTTTGATTACACCTATTTGGATACCTTGTCCTTGGCCAAGGAGCTCTTTCCGGATTACAAGACCTATAAATTAGGAAGAATCGCTAAGAACCTGGGCTTCAAGGTGGAGGTAGCTCACAGGGCCTTAGATGATGTGGATACCACGGTTAAAGTTTTTAAGGTTATGCTGGAAAAACTAAAACAACGGGGAGCGGAAACCCTTGAGGATATCGATCTCTATGGCTCCGATGCAGACGCTAAGAGCGTGGAGTATAAGAAACTTAAAACCTATCATGCCATTATCTTAGCCAAGGACTATGTGGGATTAAAGAATTTATATAAGCTGGTTTCCTATTCCCACTTAGATTATTTTTATAAAAAACCGCGGATCTTAAAAAGCCTTTATAAAAAATACTCTGAAGGCTTAATCATAGGCAGTGCCTGCAGTGAAGGCGAGCTTTACCAGGCCATCTTGCTTGGAAAATCCAATGAGGAAATTGAGGCCATTGCTAAGGACTACGATTATCTGGAAATTCAGCCTCTCGGGAACAATGATTATTTGGTCAGAACAGAGCAGGTGCCAGACAAAGACTATTTAATGGAAATTAACCGCAAAATTGTGGCTCTGGGTAAAAAATTAAACAAGCCTGTGGTCGCCACCGGGGATGTTCACTTCCTGGATCCGGAAGATGAGATTTACAGGCGAATCCTGGAAGCGGGTCAAGGCTTTAAGGATGCGGATAATCAGGCCCCCTTATATTTGAAAACAACCGAGGAGATGCTGGAGGAATTTTCCTATTTAGGAGCGACAAAAGCCTATGAGGTGGTGGTGACCAACACCAATTTGGTGGCCGATATGTGCCAGCAGATCAGTCCTATTTCGGCGGAGAAGTGCCCGCCGCATATTGAAGGCTGCGAGCAGACCATTAAAGATATTACCTATGAGAAGGCCTATGCCCTCTATGGAGACCCTTTGCCGGAAATTGTTCAGCAAAGGCTGGACAGAGAGCTGGATTCCATCATCAAAAATGGCTTCTCTGTCATGTATATCATCGCTCAAAAGCTGGTCTGGAAATCCAATGAGGATGGCTATCTGGTGGGTTCTCGAGGATCGGTAGGTTCCTCGGTGGTGGCTTATATGACCGGGATTACGGAAGTCAATGCCCTGCAGGCCCATTACCGGTGTTCCAGCTGCCGGTATTCGGATTTCTCCGATTATGGGGTTAAAATCGGCTTTGACTTGCCGGATAAGGTGTGTCCGGTTTGCGGAGAAAAGTTGGCCAAGGATGGCATCGATATCCCCTTCGAGACCTTCTTAGGCTTCAATGGGGATAAAGAGCCGGATATTGACTTGAATTTCTCAGGAGAATATCAGGCCAAGGCCCATAAATATACAGAGGTCATCTTTGGTAAGGGTACAACCTTTAAGGCCGGAACCATCGGTACGATTGCCGAAAAAACAGCCTTCGGCTACGTGAAAAAGTATTATGAGGAAAAAAGCCGTACCGTAAACAAGGCAGAAACGCTGAGAGTCTCCAAAGGCTGCACCGGGATCAAAAGAACCTCAGGGCAGCACCCGGGAGGAATCATTGTCGTGCCGAAGGGACGAGAAATCTTTGAATTTTGCCCCGTGCAACATCCTGCCGATGACTCCAATTCGGATATTATAACCACCCATTTTGATTATCACTCCATTGATTCCAACCTCTTAAAGCTGGACATCCTGGGTCATGACGACCCGACGGTCATCCGAATGCTTCAGGATATCACCGGCGTGGACCCGCTAACCATACCCATGGATGATCAGGAGACCATGTCCATCTTCTCCTCCACCGAAGCCTTAGAGGTAACCCCGGAGCAGATCAATTCTAAGGTCGGAACCTTTGGAATTCCTGAGTTTGGCACGAAGTTCGTCAGAGGAATGCTTTTAGATACCAGGCCCAAAGCCTTCACGGATCTAATCTGTATATCCGGACTTTCCCATGGTACGGATGTCTGGCTGGGAAATGCCAAGGACTTAATCGATGCGGGAACCGTGACCCTCAGTGAAGCGGTGTGTACTCGGGATGATATT
>NZ_FQXJ01000044.1 GCF_900129935.1 Desulfosporosinus lacus DSM 15449
AGCAACTTAAGTGATGGAACCTTGCCGTGCGCGCCTGTAAAATCTCCATTCGGGCTACGCCCTCCTTCCGATTTTACAGGCGCATATCTATACCAATAAGTGGCTCAATATTCTTCCAGCGTTTTCACCAACATGGCTCACTATTTTACTGGCGTTAGTGGATCAACTTTTTTCTGGCGAGTGGCTCACTATTTTCTTGACATTCGCACGCAATCCCATGAATCTATATGAGTATACCATACACACATCAGCAAGAGGTGAAATTCTTATTTCAATATTCAATTTTGTTTTTTTCTAATCAGCATTTCCTCCGCCTATATTATAGAATTACCCTCTCTTTATGGAAATCATATCATAAAAAGAGGGTAAATTGGTTTTCTGCAACCCCATGGGACTGTGCAGAAAGCTATCTTCTGTCATCAGATATTTACAAACTTTGTCGCAATATTTTCGCTGAATGTCCTATCATGCTCTACAAACAAAATAGTCGGTTGATATTTGAGCAATAACTCTTCGATTTGTATACGGGAAATCACGTCAATATAGTTAAGTGGTTCATCCCAAATATATAGATGCGCTTGTTCGCATAAACTACTGGCAATCAGTACTTTTTTCTTTTGGCCACCGCTATAAGTTGACATATCCTTTTCAAATTGAACTCTGGAAAAACCAAGCTTTCTTAAAATGGATTTAAAAAGGCTTTCATCAATCTTGTTGTTTGCAGCAAAGTCAGTTAAATCGCCCTGAAGATGCGATGTGTCCTGTGAAACATAGGATATTTTAAGCTGACTCCCTTTTCTGAAAGTGCCTGTATAGGCTATATTTTCACCACAAATAAGTTTAATGATACTTGATTTCCCTGAGCCGTTTTTACCCACAAGCGCAATTCGGTCACCTTGCTCAATAGTAAAGCCTACTTTACAAATTATCTTTTCATCGTAAAAAATCGAAACATTCTCAAGTTCGGCAAGTTGGTTTTTATGATAAGTAAGCTGAGAAATCTTCAGGCTGTCGGAGTCTTCGATATTTTTGAGAAGTTTAGACTTTTCATCAATAGCAGATTGTTGTCTGTTTTCAATTGACTTAGAGCGTTTCATCATTTTTGCGGCCTTATGACCGACATAACCTTTATCCAGCTTGGAACCCGAATTTGTTGTTCCTTTTTTTGTCTTTTCCACTTCATTCGACCAGTTACTCGTTCGTTTAGCGGAATCTGACAAGCGATTAATGTCTTTCCTAAGCTTTTCGTTTTCTGCAAACTCAAAGCTATCCTGCCTTTTTTTATTTTCCCACCAACAAGAAAAATTGCCTTTTTGGATTTCTATATTGGTCTTATTGATTGAAAGAATATGGTCAACGCAGTTATCAAGAAATGCTCTGTCGTGTGATACCAGAATAAAGCCACTTTTGGTATTGAGATAATCACTGACAAGTTTTCTTGCAGTCATATCAAGGTGATTGGTTGGCTCATCAATCAACAGAAAACTATTCTCCTTAAGAAACAACGCCGCAAGCAATACTTTCGTTTGTTCTCCGAAGGATAATGAATCAAAAGGACGATACAAAACATCCTCAGAAACTTCTAGTAATGAAAGTTCACGCATCAATTTCCAGTGGGTATAATCCGGAAAAATGTCGCTGATTAGATCAAGGGTATTCCTTTCCTCGTTTACTACATTGAAAGGAAAATATTCAAAGCTAACATTTGCAGAAATGTTACCGCTGTATTCATATTTACCAAGCAACAAATTAAGAAATGTTGTCTTACCTCTACCATTTCTCCCCGTAAATCCTAATTTCCAATGAGTATCTATTTGGAAATTAACGTTCTCAAAAATGTTATCATAACTGCCATCATAGGCAAAGGTCAGATTTGTAACATTTATTAGAGACATAATTTTGTCCTCCTGTGCAAAAAATTAATGAGCTGCAAGAAAGTTAAATTCTTGCAGCTCGCAAATACACAGCAAAGCCAGACCCATTTAGGGTATGGTAAGGATGTATTATTTGAGTGAAAAGAAATAGTAACTTTCTTGCATCAAGCACAACAAAACAAGCGGTTTCTGCCACTGGTTCCGTATTTCATTATGCTTAGATATTTAGCAAGAAAAATTACGCATCTTTCCATCTCCAATCTCTAATTAATATATTTTATTATACAATATAATCAAGAATAATTCAAATCCCTCGGACCCTTACGGTCCGAGGGATTTGAATTATTCTATTTAATACTAGTAAAACGAAGACTTATTAGCATCGCAATTATAGCAATATGATTTCTTTTCTTCGGTTTCAGATTCCCACGACCATCTTTTATTACAATAAGGGCATTCCATTTATAGTTTGAAAATTACGGACTGAAAAATTCTTTTTAGTTGTAAAACCCTTTCACCTTGTGACAAACCTTAATAATAGCGTAATCGGAAATATTCCGATTCAAGAACCGGAGATTTTACGACTCTAACGTCCGATAACTAAGGTTATGACAAAAGATTTTATCCCAAGTAAGTTATAGGGCTAAAAATCTTTAAAAATTTTAACGAATTACTTGTAAAGTTTTGTAACCTTTTAGCCCCCTTTTATACTCTATATATTAGAATATATAGAGAGGAGCAATTCAAATGAAAAAACTTATACCAATATTTCTAGTTATCTCATTGTTACTAGGAATCCAAGTAGCTTTAGGAGCCGCAGAAACCAAAATGAGCGCAAGTGGGGTAGTAAGCCCAGCAGCCTACGAAACTATTTCTGGAGGAGAAGGTAGACTGGTTAATAATGGTAACGGTACAATCAACATATCTGGATTTACTTCAACCTATAAACCCGTTAAAGAAATAGGGTTAAAATTACACTTGCAATATCTATCTAATGGCACATGGCGTACAGTTGATAGCTATAGTTACACTAAAACCAATTCAGATTTAGTATCTGGCGGGGAACAAATAAGGGTGTCTAGTGGTTATTATAGAGTATTTGCACAACACACTTCCTTTGATGGCAGTATAAGTGAAAGTGGTCAAACATACTCACAATCACTATATATTCAATAATATCTAAGGCTAGTATCAGGCATAAGGGACAAATCCTAGATGTCTCGACCTATTAAAAATGTATTTTTAGTTTAAAACCACGGCTTTCGCCGTGGTTTTCTAGGTTATAGAATATGCAATTTTAATAATTTCTTCTTCGGTTATTTCTCCTTTAATTTGAAGCAAGAGACCCCTTAGTTGCCAATTCAATGTATTTAAACCGTTCTTACTCATAAATAGCATAGCGGGGCTACCATTAACCATTAGATCCTTAACGACAGTATCATCTGTATCATACAACGATCCCCGTGAAGTTCCGTTAGCACTGTTTTGTTGATTGAAAAGAATTACCTGATCCTTAATATTATACTCAATAGAAATCTGATAAACATCTGCTCCTAGAGATGTAAGTGTAACTCGTCTTATATTAGTTTCAGAAGGCAGATAACTTGGAGTGGCCAACTTAAAGGGAATCGAGGTTTGGGCTTGCTCTAAAGTAACTTCTTTTTCTACATTAGTACCTAAATTTTGTATCTTTGGCATATCAGGATCATTACCCGGTTTGTAAGTCTCAATTTTATTTACTGTTGTTTTTCCAACTATATAGTCAAAAAACTCACCTATCTTCCCCCCTAAAGCATTTGCATTATGTGGGTATAGGAAGTTTATTGAACCTATTGAAATGAGAATTGCTGCGGCAACAACTATTCTTTTTCGGTTTAAGAAAACTTTTTGTTTGGTTGGAATACTTTCTGTTTCTAATATGTGCTGCTTTATCTTCTGCCACTGATCATCTATATTTGGAACCTCAATATCGGCATTTAACTCTTTTGATAACTGACTTTCTATTATTCGCTCAAGTTCCTTTTCTGATAAGGCCATTGAAGCTCCACCTCCTTATTTTGATTTATCAGTTTTCTAAATGCTTCTTTTGCACTATGTAATCTTACTTTCGTATTCGAGAGGCTAATGTCTAATAAGTCGGATATTTGCTGCAAGGTTAAGTCAGCATAATACTTCATGACTAAGATTTCATTGTCTATATCCTCTTTAAAATCAATATTGTCTTCTCCACTATATGAAAGTGTTTCTATGTGAAAATCTGTTATCGGGGTAATCTTTTTTTTGTTTTTATTCTTTAACATATGTTTCGCCTCATTTAAAGCAATAGAAATAACCCAGGAATCAAATTTATCCTTGGACTCTAATTGATTTAGCTTATTATAGGCTATTATAAAAGACTGTTGAACCGCATCCTCCGATATGTGACTATCTTTCGTATAAGTATAAATGGTTTGATAGACTTTTTTATAATTTTGCTTCACGAGGATTTCAAAGACATCCAAATCGAACCTATTATGTGACATTTGTTTTTCCTCCTTAAAGTTAATTCAAGTAGATCATAAGAAAACCCTCTCAGGAGGATAAAATTTTTTAATCCCTATCCAAGTAAAAATGGGATTAAAATAATTATTTTGACCGGTATCGATTCTATTAAGGTAAAGACCTTCTCCCTTTGTTTACTTAACATTGGGTTACGTATTGTTTTACTGTTTTACAATATAAGTATGGCTGCTCTTTTTATAACGTACTTTATCGGACTCAAGGGAAAAGAGTAAGCCCTTGAAGAACCAAAAACAAAAAGCCAATAACCGTGGTATTTCAGTTATTGGCTAAGATGCGTTTGGGGTAGTCCAAATCCTTATTAATTTTTCCAAGCGACAAAATATCATTGTCCAATAGTGTCCGACTTTATTATCTAGTGACAGACTTTATTATCAGTTAACATTAATCTTATCCACACTTTGAATAGCCGCAGTGAGTGCAGACAACACAACCACTTTCATGATTGATCGACATTCCACACTCTGGGCAGGCATTTCCTGGGGCAACATTTACATGGGCTTTTTTTGTAGTGCCCTTTTCTGCCGCAACATTCCCTTGTCCTGCTACAACATCAGCCTTTTCGGTCGCTAGCACTTGTTCTTGCACGCCCGCTTGAGACTTAGTGAAATTTATCCCGACGTCATTATACTTTCTAATTACTCTAGCAATAGCATCCGGGCAGGATGTGACATTAACCCCTTCTCGCCGCATACAAGCAGGACAACGAATTCCCTTGATCTGTTCTGTAATTGCATCTACTGACAGGCCGGAACGCAGAGTTATAGAAATCAGACGGGCAGTAGCCTCGGATTGGGATGAGCATCCTCCGGCACGACCAGTATTCGTAAACACTTCACAAATTCCTTTTTCGTCTGCATTAACACTTACATATAGGTTTCCACACCCAATTTTAATTTTCTCCGTAACCCCTATAGTTGTAGTCGGTCGTGGTCGAGGAACGACTGTGTTCACCTCGGGGACAAACGGTACTTTAGGAGCAGAGATCGGTGCCTTAGTCCCAGCAACCTTTTCATCTTGGGATTGTACTGTCGCGGTACCCGTGGAAAGCACCTGCTCTTCCCGACTTCCATCGCGATAAACTGTCAGGCCTTTACAGTTAAGTTCATCTGCAAGTCGATAGGCCTCCGCAATTTCTTCCCGTGTCGCAGAGTTAGCAAAGTTAATCGTTTTAGATACTGCGTTATCAGTATATTTCTGGAATGCTGCTTGAATTCGGATATGCCATTCAGGAGCAATCTCTTGGGCCGTAGTAAAGACTTCCTGTACCCAATTTGGAACTTCTGCCAAACCTAAGACGGTTCCCAGGTTTGCGATTTTCTCCATAAGGTCTTGGGAATAGAAACCAAACTCTTTAGCAAACGATTCAAAGAGCGGATTTACTTCCACCAAAGCTGTCCCATCCATTACAGTTTTAGTATAGGCAACTGCAAATAAAGGTTCTACCCCACTCGAAGCGGCACAAATCATGGAAATGGTTCCAGTAGGAGCTATAGTCGTTAGGGTTGCATTTCTCAGCTTCATAACCCCATCATAAATAGAACCCTCATAATTTGGGAAAGTTCCGCGTTCTTCAGCCAATCTCTGAGACTCAATACGGGCCTCGGTTTGGATAAATTTCATAACCTTTTCTGCATATTCAACTGCTTCTTCAGTAGAATATGAGGTCTGGAGTAGAATAAGCATATCTGCAAATCCCATGACACCTAAACCAATTTTACGATTTCCTTTGACCATCTTATCAATAATTGGCAGAGGGTATTGATTAGCATCTATTACGTTATCAAGGAAGCGAACCGACAAACGTGTTACCTGACTTAAACGCTCCCAGTTGATCACCATTTTCCCTTCTTTTTCGATGACCATCAGTTTAAGATTGATTGACCCTAAGTTACAAGCCTCATTTGGAAGCAATGGTTGCTCACCGCATGGATTCGTAGCTTCAATCTTCCCTAACAGCGGGGTTGGATTTCCTTGATTTAAACGATCGAGGAAAACAATTCCAGGTTCACCGTTTTTCCAGGCATGGTCTACAATTATATTAAAGATCTCTGGCGCGGACAATTGTCCGACAGCACTACCCGTATGGGGGTCTATGAGATCATAAGATCGTTCTTCTCGAACGGCTAGCATAAATTCCTCGGTAATTCCCACAGAAATATTAAAGTTTGTAATTTCCTTATTATCCTCTTTACACTGAATGAAATCTATAATATCTGGATGATCGACACGAAGAATTCCCATATTGGCTCCCCGACGGGTACCACCTTGTTTAACTGCTTCTGTGGCAGAATTAAATACTTTCATGAAAGAAATTGGACCGGAGGCTACTCCACCGGTTGAACGGACCATACTATTTTTGGGGCGTAAACGAGAAAAGCTGAAACCAGTCCCTCCACCAGACTTATGAATAATGGCTGCATTTTTTATTGCATCAAAAATTTCTTCCATGCTGTCCTCAATTGGCAACACAAAGCAAGCGCTGAGTTGTCCGAGGTCACGACCTGCATTCATTAACGTAGGTGAGTTTGGCATGAACTCGAGGTTGGCCATCATGTTATAAAAATCTTTGATCAGAGCTTGAATTTCCTTTTTACCCTTACCGTAATTTTCCTCCTCAATTTGGGCAACCACACTAGCTACTCGATAAATCATATCTTCAGCGGTTTCTATTACTTGTCCATCTTCTTGTTTTAAATACCGTTTTGCTAATACAACCCGTGCATTAGGCGTTAAATTAGCCTTCGGCCATGTCTTTGGTGCTTGTCCTTCGAAACTCAACTCAATACCCCCAACTTTCCTTATCACTACTCAGACTAATTTCTCTTTTTGATAGATCCTCTTTTTTCAATAAGTTCATGCAGCTCTTCCATAAATCGTTGTATGTCTTGAAACTGTCTATAGACAGAAGCGAAACGTATGTAGGCAACTTCGTCCATATTAAATAACTGTTCCAAAACTGCTTCTCCAACTTCGGAGCTTGACACCTCTCGCTCATTACGATTACGCAATTTTTTTTCTATTGCGTAGGCTGCTTCCTCGATTTCATCGATGGAAATCGATCGCTTTTCGCAAGCTCTGAGCATGCCGGCCATCATTTTAGATCGAGAAAATCCTTCTCGTCGACCTTCTTTTTTTACAACGACTAATGGTGAGTCTTCGAACTTTTCAAAGGTGGTAAATCGACGCAAACAACGTTCACATTCCCTGCGTCTACGGACCGCTGTTCCTTCTTCAACCTGACGCGAATCATGAACTTTCGTGTCCTCATTTCCGCAGAATGGACAGTGCACAACCTCAACCCCCAACATATAGTACGAGTTTAATTTAATCACACTATATGTTGTGTGTCAACAGGTCTTAAGTCTTATTTATGATTGAATCTATCAACTTTATTTTTTTGATTTTTTCTTCCTTTAATTTTTAAATAGGAGTATTAATTTAATTAATGTGAAAAGTAGTATTCCATAATTAAAAGGGGCAAAATAATTTCGTTATCTAAATTAGTTTGATTATATATGAAGGAGTTGAGGTAATTCGTGATAAAGAAATTCCCAGAAAGAAACGCTAATCCTAATACCAAGCCTATTCCATCTCGTCCTGAAGATCAACCGAGCATGGATTCCAGAGACGGGCATGGACTTTCAAAAGAGGAAGCATTGCGATCTAAGAAGTAACTCTAAGTTAACTTAGCTTTGGTCCTGTCCTTCGTTCAATTCATATATCTACCGCAACAAAAACAGGAGTCAGCTTATAAAAAAGATGACTCCTGTTTTTTAATGCCTTGGAAATCGTACAAAGAATTCTGATGTAGTTTTAAGTTACATACTCACTGCAATTTCTTGGTTAGCAACCACCTGAGCCTCCGCAGCTCTTTCTTTTTGTAATATTTTTTCTCGCTCTTCGTCAACTAAATAACGTCGCAGAACCTTGCCGACAGCCGTTTTCGGCAAACTCTCACGAAATTCTACCTTCTTAGGTATTTTAAATCCAGCTAGTTTTCCTTGACAGTATTTCAAGATTTCTTCTTCCGTTTCACTCGATCCCTCTTTAACAACAATATATGCCTTAACGATTTCTCCCCAATACGGATTGGGAATTCCAGCACACACTGCTTCTCTTACGGCTGGGTGGGTATATAAAACTTCTTCTACGTCGCGGGGATAGACATTATAACCACCCGTTATAATCATATCCTTCTTTCGATCGACAATATAGAAAAAACCGTCTTCATCTTTGTAAGCAATATCTCCGGTATAAAGCCAACCATCCCTTAAGACATCCTTTGTTTCCTCAGGTCTTTGCCAGTATCCTAACATGACTTGATTTCCTTTAACAACCAATTCACCGATTTCCCCAGGTGGAAGCTCCCTCAGACCTGTCTCTAGGTCCATAATTTTCGAATTCGTATTGGGTGCCGGAACCCCAATTGAGCCGACTCGGGCATTGAATATCGGATTTAAATGAGTAGCAGGCGATGCCTCAGATAAACCATAAGCCTCGACTAATCTTCCACCAGTTAATTCACCAAAACGAATTGCTACTTCCTTTGGAAGCGGGGCAGATCCGCTTAGACAGCACCGAATAGAGGAGACCTTATATTCCTTGATCCTCGGATGATTAATTACTGCAACGTACATGGTTGGCGCACCAGGAAAAAGCGTCGGTTCATAGTCGTTGATGTGTTGGAGCACAGCATCGATATCAAATCTAGGCAAAATTATCATTGCCCCTCCAGAAAGTATTGCTAAGTTCATACAAGCAGTCAAAGCGTATATGTGAAACAAGGGCAATACGGTTAATACTCTTTCCTTTCCCTCTTGACCCCCAATCCATTCCCATGCTTGGAGTGCATTGGCTACAAGGTTATGATGAGTTAACATAACGCCTTTAGCAGTTCCGGTCGTCCCACCGGTATACTGTAATACTGCAATATCATCCGCCTGAGATACCCATTCAGGGGGGACTAATTTATCTAAGCTTAGATCTAAGAGTTGTTCCTCGAGGTCTACATACACTGAGTTATCCGCTAATCCTAAACCAGCTAAGCCAGAAAATCCACTTAAGTAGTCTAAGACAATTAATTCTAGTCCAACATCTGCTTTGATTGCTGCAATACGAGGCAAAAGCTGCGGAATAGAAATTATCCCTGTTGCCCCCGAATCTTGTAATAAAGCTTTTAGTTCGCTTTCCACATATAGTGGGTTGGTCTGCACGACAACTGCCCCTATTCTTTGAATTGCAAAGAATGAGATCACCCAGTTAACGCTATTAGGCATAAATATGGAAATTCGATCTCCCTTTTTTATCCCTCTTAGCACAAGCATCTTAGCCATCCGCTCAATGAGAACATCCATCTCGCTGTACGTAAGTTTCTTTCCCCCGAAGATTAATGCCAGGTTATCCGGGAATTTTAACTTTGTTTGTTTCAACATACCCATTAAAGTCAATTCAGGAATTTCTACCTGTCTCCGAACATTCGGCTCATAAAAGCGAAACCAAGGTCTTTCTAAGGTAGCTTCTTCCATGCCTTTATTCCTCCTTCAATTTGAATGTGTGTTCATTCATTTATATTTCTTAATATTCTATATATTATTACTATTCAGATAATAATATATAGTGACCAATTTTGTCAAATGCATTATTTAACTATAATTTCTATGCTGCTGAGTGTCTTAACCCCTGAATCGCCACAAATCCTATTCTCTAGTTATTAAAGAAAGTAATTAAACCTTACACAACTCCTTAATTAATGGTATATTTACTATGTAAATGACCCTAAAGTCCTCTTTGAAGTACTCAGCGGAATGTTCGATGCTCTTTTTCTGTGAGAGGCAGGGAGGGCTTTTTACTATAATTTTTTAAGGGTGTCAGAAAAACTATGGTCAATAAATAATCCTAATTCCTTATGCTTGGCATAAAATTTTTTATTTAAAATTAAGGAGTCGGAATTAATGAAGTTTCTTACAGGTGTTTTATTAGCGATAACAATTCTAGTGAGCGGATGCTCTAACAATAATGGATCTATTGCGACAGTTAATGAACCTCAAGTCCAAGTACCTACAATAAACATAGTTTCAAAAGTAACTCATTTATCAAAAAATGAGTTCGAGAGAGTTGGGACTCAACGCATTCAAGATCCTAAAGTCGATGATTTTCGAAATCTCATACTTAAAATAGAGATCGCCAACGGTAAAAATGTTACAAGAAAGGAATTAGTCGTTCCCAGTACTATTGAGTTTAGACAAATTTTAACCTCAGATCGTTTATGGTTCGGAAATGAAGCCTATCAAAATAATGAAAACCAAGAGTTGTCGTTTGCCGAACGAAATTATGTTTTATATTATAGGGAGTTAACTGATGACAAATTGAAAGAATTACTTAGTCCTATTGAATTTCACATAAGTTGGGTTAATATCAATGGAGATAAAACCTCTATGGATTATAAGTTAGTGGATTATCTTGTTTTTGAATAATCAAAACCACCCGACAAAATAAAACAGGCGAAAAGACCACCTCGAGGTGGTCTTTTCGCCTGTTACCTGGCGATACGAAAGGCAGGAAATCCTCAATTGGAGGGTTTCGCCGAAGCCGCGATCCATCCCGGTCCTCCAAGTTATTTGACGCTTACCTCATGGCCGCACCTATAACTTCAATCCCCGTACTTATACCTTGCCCTTCGATTTACCACCTTTCATAGGTGGCGTAAGGTTTAACCGTCTTCATATTCGTCGTAGGAACAGGCGGCCACTCTTTGAGCCTTTCGACCATATATTCAGCAAGCCGGCTCGCGTCTTTACTGCATTTTTCTTTTACCGCCAGATCTAGTCTAGCCAGTTGAACGAGGGCTTCCAGCAGTTCCTGGAAGGTATCGGCGATGGTTTGGCGGCAAGCGAGGCATGTTTCTTCATATTTCGTAGTAAAGGTTTGGGAGGGTGCAGTTTTTGGCCCGCTTACGGGTTTTTCGTTTTTTTTGACGGTTAGATACTCTATTTTGATATCCCCAGGATTATTGGGCATGGGGGTAACTTGAGCCCGCTCTTCCTCCGAAGCGGTTTGGTTCCGTTCTTTGAGAGCCTGATCCAGTTCCCGGGTGGTCATATCTTCAACATCATGCTCCTGAATAAATTTCTGCCGCTCATCTTCCGGAATCCCCAGCAAGAGAATGGCCTGGTAGTATGTCAAATTCGTCGGCGCTGACGAATTTGAGCTGCCGCTGTCATCGCCGGCAGCAAACAGTTTATCTCCATATTCTTCAAAGAGCTGCACCAGCCTGTTGGCTGTACGCTGGGAATAGCTCACCGATTCCACCAGCCATTTTCCCCATTCTCCATGGGAGAGCAGGGCCTTGGCCTCCTTCAGGCGCTTACCGATCTCGATGGCATTGGTAAGCATGATTTTGCAAGTTTGTTGTTTGATCCTATTAATCTCAGCCGCGATAACTAGCGGCGTACGTTCAGTGATAGGTTCCTTCATTTTGACACCCACCTTTTTAATAGCTTTATGACAGCATACGCAGACGGGCTTCGGATGGTGAAAGCTTGGGTATCACTCCGGCGTAACCTCAGCAACATTTAAACTGCCGGCCAAGTCTGGTTTTAACAGTCTCCAAGCCTTATACTGGGGAGTAAAATCGCACTTGCTGGCAGTATTGACGAAAAGTAATACTTTTCCCTTATATTCTGGCATTGCAACCTCGTTTCCCTCATTTCCCTAAAGAAACACTTCGTGGCGAAGGATGAGCTTTTCGCCACAT
>NZ_FQXJ01000024.1 GCF_900129935.1 Desulfosporosinus lacus DSM 15449
CCAGCGTTTTCACCAACATGGCTCACTATTTTACTGGCGTTAGTGGATCAACTTTTTTCTGGCGAGTGGCTCACTATTTTCTTGACATTCGCACTCACACTGCCTCGCATTAAATTAATATTTATAATTCATGTAGTGACATCCCTTCTTCAGTACTGTAAACTAAATATTTTTCGAACCAAGGTGATCCAGTTGTTCCAATTATTAGCATGCTGCAATACCGATAATGCTAGCTTAATTGATAGTTTCCGAATATCCCAGTATGCTTACCTTTTACGTTGAGCACGACCTCACATAATCAACTGGGACCCCCATACGATTAGCCGTTTCTTCAATCGAAAGTCCAGTTTCGATAAATCTCTTAACAACAATATTCATGTTTTCCCCTACTTCAATAATGTGCTTATCCAAGTCATAGAAACGAACTACTCGTTGACCCCACGAATGTTCAAAGAGCGGATGAATATATTCGATACCTTTGATAATGTTTAACTTTGCAACAAAGTTGTCCATGTCATCTTCCTCAAAATACAACTCGCATGCATTGTTTCCGAAAACGATTTCTTCATCTTGCTTATGAATAAAGCCTTTCCAAGTATCAGCTGTCTGTAATGCAATACCGCCTGTCAAAGTAACATTTGCCCCAAAATCAGCAACAACCTCTAACCCTAAAACATCGTGATAAAACTGCTTTGCTTTCTCAATATTTCTTACTGCAATCAACGTGCAAGTATATTTCATTCCACTATCCCCCTGTGTAGATTAATAAAGAATTAAAATTTGGCTAATATTCGTTCCTGCATTAGCCTAACCAGTATATGGATAATATGAAGCGCATCCAGAATCTATTAACATGCCATTATGCTCATTACAGAAAGTTGAAAAATAGTTCTATTTGTAGTATCTGTCGAGGGTAAATAATAAAAAACTGATCGTTACGTAGCATTCTTACGATAATGCGTTTCTGCGCCTTTGAGTGAATGCTGACTAAGTTATAGAGCCTTACTCAAATAAATCATATCCACTAATTGAATACCGTTATCAAACATTGGGTAGTCATAATTGTCTATGAAAAAGTCCTTAACTCTATGCGAAATCCTAAAACCGTTTTTTTCGTAAAACCGTAATATCCATGGGCTGTCACCTGTTCCCACAATCATAGTCATGTACTTGGCTTTGTAATGTGAAAAAATGTGATGCAAAAGTTTGCTGCCATACCCATAACCATGCCATTTTTCATAAGTGGCTATGTTTTTAAGCTCACATACATCATCACTTTCCCGTGTAACTACGCACACGCTTTTCAAGTCGCTATCATATAAGGCAAAAAGATCCCCTCGATCTAAATATTTGTCTATCATGAATTCTTGTTCATCAGCTAACAAGAGTAAATCCAGGAACTGCATTTTGTTTTCGCAAATACTTTTTATCTCCAAAATGCACCATCCAATCTTTTGCCTTTAGTAATCGCATCATTCATTTATATACATAGGACTTTGTACTCCCAATACTGTGAAAAGCATATTGCTTTCACCATCTTGCGCTACCACGAGCTGTTTCCCGTAATATAAATAATTAGAAATTCCACTTTAATCGTTTACATTCCCATTATTAGCCTAACGGGAAGTTGCTTTCATATTCTCTAATTTCTCACTTGGGTAATGAAACTGTCACATCATCAAAAAATGAACAATCCCCTAACGCAATTACTCATCGTTTGTAATAAGTTTCTCCGTACAATATAAAATGAAGTTTTTAAGACTAGTATTCAAACTAATATTCTATTGTCTATATTATATAATCATTTGAATATAGCACATCCTCAAGTTTACTACTTGACTGATATAATGTTCTGGGATTTAGATTTATCTCCTTTAGGAATTCATCTACATATGGAGACATCTTCTCTTTATTTTTAATTAATTCAAGTAACTCTTTAATAAAAAGTATATATTTTTCATTTACAACTTCAATTGATAAATCGTTCATACGAGTAATATAACTTGTCGTTTTTTCATATTCATGTGATGTAATAACTTCTTGTATCATAGCATTCTCGTCAAATTCGTCGCACTTTCCAAGTAAATAATCCTTTACTATCATCCTTTGTTTCTCTGGTAAAATTAGTTCATATTGAAGAGTTTCTTTTGAATATCTACTATACCCCGTTGCTACACCAATCTCAGGAAACTTGTGATTACCTAGCATAACTCGGTAATCATTTATTAATGCAAAGATAAAATCATACAATACAAAATAGTCATCCTTTTCAAAATCATTCCTAATATTTCCAATTCCAAACGGTTTTACTTTTATACAAAAGTACACTTTCCCCTTTAACTGACCTAGAAATCCCTTTAATATTTTGTGTGACACACACATCTTTTGTCTAGCATAATTGGGAGTTTGAATTGATTTATGTTCCAACCAGAAAACTCTATTTTCAGAACCTAAATCAATAATCTTATTTTCAATACCATCACCATTAGCAGGAATTTCTTTACAAACAAAGATAATTTCATTCTTATATAGTTCATCAAATCTAATTATTGTATTATATTTATTCGAATTAATATCTGCTTCCACTGATAGGTAGTTTCCTAAAGAATACTGCACCATATTATCATAAAAAACGCTATAGAACTCTTCAACCCTATAATCGTAATATATTGCTAACTCAAAAATTTTAAATATTAAAGAACCAAAGCTTTCTTTACTAGTAATTAAATCGTTTATTAGTTTCTTACTTGTATTCATCACTGATCTTTCTACAATTTCAATCACTAACTGTTCTGATTCTTTCTTAACTCCCTTTCTATCAATTGTCAGCAGCTTCTCAGCATTTCCACTTAATATATTAACAGAAAAATCAAAATTCTTATATTGACTACTATGCGAAAGGCCAATCCTTTCTTTAATAATCTCATCTTTTACAAATTCATGTTTATAAAACAGTGATGCGTTAAAATTATTGTCATAAGCATCGAACATTATCGTTTTATTATCATCATAAAAATCTATAAAATTCAATGAACAAATTGTCAAGGTATCCTGATCAAAATATGTATAACGTAGTGTATTCCCCTCAATGACAAGCTTACCTTTTACGATTTTCAATAAATTCTCATCAAAAATAGTAGTATATAATCTTTCATCAACTACTTTTTTACCATCTTCTAGAATTATTTGCCAATCTACGTTTACATACTCTTTTAACTTCATTTCTCTACTGATACCAATAGGTCTACCCTCTGACTTATTATTGTATATACTATATATATGTTGTTGGATCAACTTAGTTTTGCTTTCGGTTTCATAAGCAAATCTTGAACAATATAAATCATCGTAATAAACCTTTTCATTACTAATTTTAACAAATATGCAACTGCCTCTTTCAAATGGTTTATTATAGTCTTCAATATCAATATATCCCTTTCCTGTGGTGGTACTTTCAAATCTAATTTTCTTAGCCTTTTCATTTTCAGTCTTAGTGATGATTTCAAATTCATCAGCAACCATAAAAATTGATTGTAGCCCTAAACCAAAAGCTCCAGCCGGTTTTAGCCACTCAGGAATTTCATTTAGAATCTCGTGATTTCTACTCTTGTTTCCTACTTTGGAAATACTTAGAATGTCTTCTAATGAAATCCCAGTCCCTTTATCTCTTAATTCAATCAGGACTTGTCCACACACATCTTTTATTTTTAATGATATGTCAAATTCCTCAATCAATCGTTCATAATAATTATTTTTGAATATACTTGTTACTTCACCAAGTTGTTGGTATTTCTTCCACAATTGGATAAGGGAAGCATCTACTGCATTTTGAATTATCTCGCGTAAAAATACAAACTTTGAGCGGTAAATATTTGCACCTACCAAAAGCTCAACAGCTCTATCTTGTGAAACTGAGAATTTCAAATTATTATACTGCATCCAACTTTTATTATTTTTAAAACTTATCTCTCTTTTGATCAAAGCAGGACAATTACCAAAATCATTTTGTACTAAACGACTCCAATTCAAAGCTCCAAATTTCAACAAATCATCTATCCACTCAACCCAACCCTGTAATATTCTATATACATCTTTAATCTCACATTCAGCAATAATCTCAACACCGCTTGTGTTAACTAAAAAATGGAGAATCGACTCATGTTTTGCTTTATGCAACTCTGATTCATTAGGTAATGGCGTTGTTGTTTCTAAATAGTACTCGTTAAATCTGTCTGTATCAAGATCTAGCAAGTCACCTAAACAAAGCATAAAGGCAATAAACCTGGGGTGACAATAATCATCAGATATTCCATTTGTTGAATGCGGCAATTCCAAAATGTGATTGTAATCCATTTGATGTAGTTCGCATATCTTTGCAATCAATCGAATAATTCTAATGCCTATGACCCTGTTAATCTGTAATTTACCGCAAAGATATTTTTCTAGTTTTTCTGAACTTCTGTAAGCATGATTATACCTAAAGTGAAATTCAACAATTTTTAACACATCCTCGTATATTTTTAGAGAATCTATATACTCCTTCTTCATTCCATTTTTAACAATATCAACTTCTAAAAGTCTCTTTGATGTTCGATATAGTGGATTATTTTCATCTTGCGAAAATCTAGTTAAATCATTAACATATTCTTCACTTCTGAAATATTCTTCAACCTCACTATATTGCAACACCATTCCTAAATCATGAGAATAAGACACTAGTAAAAGTAAATATATATCTGAAAAACATAAATCATTAATCCTATCACCTAATATCCTCTCTATCTGACTTAGTATCGTTTCAGAATGGCTTGAATCATGTAAACTAAAATGCGGAAAATATACTGATACATTATCTAATTGATTAGAAATATCCTTTTTTATAAATAGCCAGGTATTATAAATTTCTGTAGCCTTTTTGCTGTTCTTGCTTAATTCAAAAAATCGTACTTCAAGCTTCATTTTCACACCTCATTCTTCTCAATTTATTTCCAGAAAATCAAATTAATAATTAACAAAATAATAATTAATTTTAATCGAGTTTATTTTTTATAGATGATGCAATATCGGATCTCGTAATTTTATTGCCATCACCAATATTTACACTGTGATCATTGTAAACAATCACAATTATTTTATTAGTAATATCCTGCAATTCCTCTGGAGTCTTACTTGACACGTCTAAATCTAATTCATCCAGATTTCCGAATTCTTTTTCCAATAAGATCAAAATATCCAGTAATCTATTCTCTATCACTGAAAAGACATTCTGAATACATTGGGGACCGATCAGTACTTTTGCAGATGTAATCATCATGTATGGATCTTCATTATATGTTGCGATTGCAGGGAAGAAATCTGCGGGAATGACTTTTTTTAATTGACCACTGCCATCTACACTGCTTTTAGATAATTTCTTTAAAGCATCTACACCTTCACGAAACTGCACACTCAGAATCATTTTTTTTATATCATCTGGCATTTTTCCTAATGGTAGGGAAACATTAGTCCACTTCATATGTGATGCCATTGAACCTTTAAAATATGATCCTATGAGATTACCATGTTCAATTCTATAATCAGGAAGTATAACTTCGCTAGGATATCCTGTGATTTCATAGTTGATCCAATTTAGCAATTCACTATTTCCTAATTCGGAGAGCAAAACTTTTGCACGCTTCAAAGCGGTCATTGTGTCGACTTTGCTATTTGCTAAGTCCTGTATTATCTTACTCCTTGCCATTAAAATACTCCTTCTATTAACTCAACAATATTTGACCAGAACGTAAAAAGCAGAACAATTCCTGCCACGAAAGAAACCAAAAAGCTACAAATAACAGGATGTTTTTCATAGAATGATTTTTTCACATCTGGTGACGCACTGTCTAAATGATTCTCAATAATTCCAGCAATATTAGAGTTGCTAATTTTGTTTCCGTTACCAAGTTTCACACTTTTATCATTAACGGTACCAATATATATTGTTCCTCTCTGCGCCCTTTTTTCTTCTTCGTATTCCGCAAGCTGCTTATCATATGTCCTTGCAGAGTTATTAACAACAACATGATATGGCTTGTTATCAGCCCACATAGGAATCCTGATATATTCTGATTGACACAACTCCTTAATAAGGTTGCGTAGCTCTTCATCTTCTTTAGAAGATGATTTTTCAAAGCGTTCACATAACAACTGTGTAGGATTCTCAGCTTTTACAATTTCATCAAGCAATTTTTTTGAGTTCATGGGAAGTTTATTGAATTCCATTATCGCCCCTCCGTTGTGGAATCTTCACTCTTTTTTCAGCAGTCATTATTTCGTATCCAGTGACCATCCTATATTTAATCGGGATAAACACAAGTATGAATTGCGCATTATTGCTATAATTCGGCCTCTACCGAGATATGCATTATTAGCCTAATGTGTATATTGATAATGGGAAGTACAGTCATTACCGATTATGTAGTACTTAAAATATTTCATCTGTCAAGAATCAGCTTATCTTTTGTTGCTTCATCTACTGAATCAACCGGCAGTGCCATACATACTTCATGAAGTCACCACACCATTCCTAAAATTGTCAAGCAACTCTTTTAAGGCACACGCATTGGCGTATTCTCGCTTGAAGGCGCTCATTCTATATCCATCCAAATTGGGGAAATACGGTAGATGTACCTTTTTGGCTAAGTCTGCATGTTGATCTTGGTGCGAAAATACAAAATCCTCAAATTCTTCTTTTTCTTGTTTGGTTTCAAAAACTAATACACATTCCAAAAAGCGATCATGAGAATGCCGAGCCTCGTCTCCGTCATCTTCGTAGTAATAACAATGAACGATATATTCAAGAGTACCCTTTATAAAGTATTTGTAGTAAATATCATAGTCCATAGAGCTCCGGTTAAATCGTATCCCTTCTGTTTTCGGAGTTGACGTAAAATATCGTCCCCCATCCAACGCAGCACCTCCAAGCGAAGCGATAACCGTTTGATGGAAGCGGATGATTATGTCGTACCAATGTGGACGTCGGTCTGTTTGGTTGAATAGATAATATACATAACCATCTCTATCCTCACCAGCCGAGCTGTGCTCAATCGTGTATTCTGGGTAATATTTGTAATACTCAATTGACGAAGTTTCCGAGTGAGCATTCAGCCAATTCTTGCGAATAGTTAGATAATACAAGACACGATCTATAGGGCTGGCATCTAAACGAAAATGCTTTCTCCAAAGGTACTCAACGTGGTTTCTATCCGCAGAGGCAGTTTTAGGCGTATTACTATCCATCATTCGGATGTAAATGTTGTTAGCATATACGCCTTGATAGCTCTCTGCTAAATAAAATGGGGTATTATAATCGTTTTTTACAACCAAGACGTCAATAGTTTGACCTTGCAGGAAAATGGTTTGGACATAAACAGTTGGACGAATACCGCCAGCAAATTTTTTATCGCGCAAGAAATCAACTATCTTTTGCGTATTTTTCCTGTGTTTGTCCTTAGCAGTATCAACCACCATGTAATCATTTTCCTCATCAATACCAATAATGATATAGGCATCTCGGCTTTCAAGGTTGTTGCCCATGCAGATGATATCGTGGAGCAAATCAGGAAGGGTATGATGCCACTCTCGTTTAAAATCCCAATAACTTCCTTCCTGTTTCAAAGCAATTAAATCAATTATTTCTTGCTCGAACTCAAATGATTCCATAGGTCACACCTCACTGAATGGTAGTCTTGTAGCTTTTTGGATGGATGATCTAATCTGGCACGCATTCACCACAAAGCCACTAAGGATCATCTTATTGATAACAATATTGCGGAAGAATTGGAGACTCCAAAGCTTCCCAAAGGATACCAAAATGCCTAAGTAACTTCTCGCTCTTTGCGAATTAGATAAGCCCAATCATCCCTCTTTATAATTCGATTTGTTCCATCCCGTCGTAAATAGTATTTTTCTTTTTTTCCATCACGTAAGGCAATAGGCTTATCATTTGCCTCCTCAACTTTAATCTCCAAAACTATTTTGCTTTCGTCAGTCGATATCATATAAGTGAAAGGTATATAATTCACTTTTACATGCCCAAGCATTCGATCAGATATTGCATTCTCTACTCGTAGTCGCAAGTCATCCCATTTCTCCTGTAAACCGAGAATTTCTCCCTCGTCTGTTATGCCAACGAATACTGACCCACCCTCTGCATTTGCAAAGGCGCAAACAGTAGATAAGATTTTATCTGTATATTCCTGTTTAAAATCAATATACTGATTTTCTCCTCTAAGCATCAATATTCCATCTATACTTGTTTGCTCGTCTTTCTCTATAGTAATTCCTTCAGTCGGGGCATAAAATGAGGGCTTATCAGATATATATCGTTTGTCGACTGATTCATTTCCAATCGAAAGAAGAACACTTAGCTCCATGGGTAAAGCTTCCAGTGGAATTTCAACTTCATTGGTCTCAGAAACTGGTCGAACATTTGTTAATCCAGGACGCTTGCCAAAGAGCTTTAATTCACAACTTGACAATTCATTGCCTTCTAATGATATTCTCAAACCAAGTTTGGTTACAATTATTCTTTTGAATCTAGCTCGTTGATCATCTATGATAACATGAATCTGTTTACGAGATTGATTCATTTCTTGGAGGAATGTGTCAAACAGAAAATATGCTTCTGCGTCCTGAAGTGTTGGAAAGTATGGCACTCCGTTACTATTCAATGGCTGGGACGCTTCAAATTCGGGCGAATTATCTATATCAATTGTTGATGTGTAAAGATCATAAGGGTATTTTCGCTTTGGTAGGGAAAACCATTGTCCACTAAAAACCCTATAGGTATCAAACTCAATTCCTGATGCCTTGACTTCCCAAAAAACAGATGTAAAGCCCTCGATTTCAAAAGACTGGCCTTTTTGCATGTGATCAAATAAATCAACCACTTGCTCTCCCGACCAGCATGTTTTTATGAATACGAATTTTCCGTAGTCAAATACAGCTTTTGAAAATCTTATTATCTCATTGTCTCGCTGGCAGGATGTGATTGATAGTCTCAAAAGACGTATGCTACCTGTATCTTTGAATAATTCGATACGAACGTCGAATGCTGGTATGTTCCCAACTCGATCTCTTATAATCTCAGTGGTAACTCTCATAGCTCCTCCAATTAATATTATTCTGTATGCCTGTACATCCAAGGATAAATAATCCCTATTTTTCACTAAGTCTGTAACTATGTTTAAGGAAACTAACACAATATGGCTAATATTAAGCTGATAGAAAACAGTTTTACTTCCCATTGTGCTCATAATCACAACGATAAATTGGAAGTTGTTAAGATAATCCTTGTTAGATAAATTTTAATATATCATTTTGCATATCCATAAGTTCATCTAGTAAAACTGGAATTGTTCCTATTCCTAGGAATCCGTATATTTCCTTTGCTTTGTCATATAAAGTTGTATCTGCTGTTACAAAATATGTACATTTTGAAGCAAAAGAAAGATGATCATCTTCGTATATCCATGAAATAAATACATGATAATGCAATTCTGCATACATTGATTCTAAGCCCTGTTGATTAGAAATCTTGCATGCTGCATCCAAAAGAGAAAACAATTCACATGGCAGAATTCGGCATATATCGCACTTCATTTTATCTGCATCAAGCTTCACTTCATTTTCTTCAAATAGTTCTAACAAATCTTTTAAAATAGAACAAAATCTATTCTTATATTCACAATCGCATTGGACTAAAACCTTATTATAAAATGCCTTTATAAGCCAGTAATAACTTTTCAATTCCAATAGAGTTGCATATCTGTTATTGGTCTCAGGTTCTGATTGTGTTAATTCATTCTGTAATATACCAATATGTTGCAACAATAACCCACAATAATCACATCGTTCGAAATTATCCATCCTATACCTTTCCAGCTCTTACTAATATCTTTTTATATCTTTTTCCTTCGCTGTCCTCAACAAATGCAAATACTTTAGTTGAAGTATTAATCTTTTTATTTTCGATTACTTCTCTCATTCCCTCTATGTGGAAATATTGAGAAGTTGTTTCACCCAGTTTTAGTATCACCTGGCTTTCAAAGATCGTATTCTTGTTGATGTATACTATTTTCCCAATCAAAAACCTATCGTTTTCACATTTATATCACGATTTCCCACATTTGTTGCTGTTATATGCAGCCCGACTCCGTCCTCCGAAACACAGCTTCCACACACAACAAGTATTTTTTCTTATATGGTAAACGAGCTGTGTGTACTGAGACTATAACTGCCAAAATACTTACAAATAAAGTGAGTGCCGAAAGCAATAGTGAAACGAATCCATTATTAAGATTACACCATTCTATAAATTCCAAATATCTGCATCCTTATTCCTTCATATATACTTGGCTTTCCAGATTTACATAAGTACAATAAATTCCTGTTTATGCGCCTATTATATGAATACCCAAAACCTAGATTTATCGTAAATAACTTCGCATTATTAGCCTAACTGAATATGTATAAGAGGAAGCTACCCTTGCGTTGTAACATGCATGTGCCACATCAAAAATGAAATAATTCCTCCAAAACTCCATTAAACAAGCATTAATCGCTGTTCACTTCTAATAATTATTAATTATCTATTTTGAATTTAAGTGTAAGTGTCATATAACATTTATTTATTCTAAGTTCCGAGAACTGCCTGTTAGCTGAATTTTACGATCCCACAAAGCTCCCATAACGAAGTCTAGAGCAAATGTCATCTCATTCTTCTCCTATTCAACATCCAAATAATCAAAGTGGCCGAGCCGCAGCAGATTTTCCTTGGCGTGTTCAGCATTTTCGCGAACCTGAGGGTCTTCAGCATTCAAGCCAGCCTTTAAAATAGGCGTTGCATCGTTGGCAGAAATGTACATCTGGGGGCTTTGGTCCATGGCAATTGTGATTTTCGCAAAACATTCGACAACTAAAGCAAGGTGATCCGGAAGCAGTTTGTTTAAAGCTCTTACCCGTAGGGAATGCCTTACATCCTTCCCACGCTCAAGATCAAGAATTTTCGAGTAAGATTGCAAACGCCAGTTAGGGTCAAGGCATTCAGCTTCCAACCAAAAGGTAAATTCCTGAAGCTCCAGCGGCTCAGCTACTTCGACGCGCCAATCGAAAAAGGCGATAACGCGATCGGTCAAAACTTTATCCAAATGTCTGCCGCTATTTCTCAGTGAGCGACCAACATGATCGAAGAGCTGAGCCCAACGTTTCCGGTCGTCGTTGGTCTTGTTATAAAAGCGCTCCAGAAGGCTTCCATCACATGATAAAGGGTAAACATCCCAAAGGTAGTAGGTGAAAAGATGTTGGCCTAACCTGTCGACAAACTCCTTACTGTTGTCTTTTTCTGCCGTTAGAGCATTCAGGTTCTCTATCGCGTATTCAAACTCACCCAACAGGATTTCAAATGTAAGCTTGACCGGTTGGTTGAAGCGAATATAGCTGCCAAACGCATCCCGCCAAACAACTTTATTTCCCTGCGGGAAAAAGCTCTCTCGATGTTCAATTGCCCAATCCCTATTGAGGGCACAGAGGTTTCCGAAGTGCAACCCCAATAGCGCATGTTCAGGTCGGGACAACGGGATTTCAGCATCGTTTGCTATACGCTTCGCGAGGATGTCAGTCACTTCTGGCAAATTATCTACTGGTAAATGACGGTGAACCCAAAAACCGAAATTGACAAGTGATTCGAGTGCCCGACTGCGGGTGTTGTTGATAGCCTCGGTGATTGGGTCATCTTGGTTGAGCAGCACAGGGCAGTCATGGTCAAGTCGCCAGTCAAACTGACTGCACGCCTGTCGAAGAAGATCGGCAAGGCCGTCCCTTGTTGTAACAGGCGCATTCGTATCCTTGTTTACGCAGGCGTCGATAAAATCAACCACGGCCCTGCGTGAGCTGCTCCAGTCTGGATGGTCACGTGATTCGTCTCGCGGCTCGGGTTGACCTTCCACTCGCGCCGAGTCTGGATGCGACAATACCCAAGCACAGAACTCTATCCATTGGTCCAGGTTGTCAAAATTCTTCTCCTTGATGAATTCAAGCATGGCCTTGAGTATTGCGGTGACATAGATCGGTCGTTCAATCCTGTCACGGTTCGTCATCCAGAAAGCCATAAGTTCTACATCTTGCACAATCTTCTCTTTGAATAGGGACTGAAAGACTCGAGCAAGCGCGGAGATATTGATTTCAATTAGCCAATTGTCCTTGTCATGATGCTCCTCGTCCCAGTCGTTCAGATAGGTCAGAAGCTCCTCATCAGTAAGGTTTTCGAGATCTTCAGCTGACTTAGGACTCCGGTAGTTGACAAAGCCACTGGTTACCTTGCCGTTGGGTGAATAGCTGTCATCGGTAACAGCTTCAAGCTGGGCTTCGCCTTCCAGCTCATAGAAATAACGCCGAACGTCTCCGCTTAGCAGTGCTGCAAATGGGCGTAGCTGCCTGCGATGGAAATAGCGCTGGCGTTGTTGAAAAGCCTCATCGCAGTAACGCTCACCCATCCATTCACGGAAATCCTCTTTCGAAGGCCCGTTGAGAATGGCATCGAAAATACCCTTTCGTTCGTCCTCACTGAGCAATCGGGGGCCGAAGTGTTCGCTGGCCTTGCGGATCATCAATTGGAATTCGTAGTGGTGCTCCCATTTTGAAAAATCATCATGCCCGAGGATCTCTTCCCGTATCCACTGGAGGGTCTGGTCACTCTGATGTGATGCATAAAGGTGCTGACGCAGACGCTTAAACACCTCCCAGCGATGATTTCGTAATGCCTGATCCAGGGCGTCAATGGATTCCGGAGCTTTGTCATAGACCTGTTCACAGGCATAGGTCAGTGTCTGCACCAGGGTTTCCTTCACATCCTGATAGTCACGATCCGGTTTATCTAACCTCCGACACCAGATTTCCGAATAGTCCTGGCCTCTCCCTTTGTCAAAATCTTCCGGATCCATTCCCAGCCGGATCATGCTTGCCACCGCGTCAATCAAGATGCGGGCAACTTGATATGGCTCATGCTCGGCCAAGGGGCGAACACCTTTTTCAAGGATTTGTTGATATTCCCATTGATCGAAACGCGGGATCGGTTCTAGCGAAGTGTTCCAAGCTTCCGGATTTTCTTTACGTCGGGACCGCTTTTCCTGTTCACGAGGATCTCTACGGAACTCAACAATCTTGAGTAATAAGGCAGGTGCAACTTCGGAAAGCTGTGAATCAAAAATAAATGACTTCTTCAGCAAACTAATGATGAGTTCATGACCCCATTGGTAGTTTCCAATAAAGGATGTAATAAATCGAGAAAATATTAAGACCGCCTCAGCCGAGTCAGCTTTTAACACAATCTTCAAGATTCCTTCCAAAACTCGAAAATTATCCGTATTCGGAATCCTTGAAATTTGATCCATTACCTCAGCAGGCGCAGCGTCAAAAATGCGTATCAGATACTCGATGGGAGGCCACGATGGAACAACATAATGTCCTTCTATGGTCTGCTCTACGTCGGGCGGATTGAGAAAAAATCCTCTTTCCGAAAGATGGTTTAACCAAACAGCAACGTTAGCATTTTGGAAAAAGAAATCGTAATTAGATCCTCTGTTCTCCAACAGTTGCATGACCCGCTCAACTTCAATTGGAGTCACCTGGCTCCCGCGTGCTAGTATGGCCTTCATTTCCGTCAGATCTTCGGTTGTAATGGGTTTAGTAAGATCAACGTCACCTGGTAATCTTTCTTCTCCTGACAATTCCGGTTGAAACGCCTCGATGTACTTTCCTAGATCAGGGAAATACAAGATAAAGCGCCTGCTCGCGCAGGCTTGCCTAAAGTCATCATCAAAACCGATGACGGCAATGTTTGCATGGTGCTGCTTATGATACTGGTCTAGTGCGCTGATAATAAATGCGTCTGGAAATTCTTTCAGTTTACTTTTTGAGAAAGGAGGGCGGATTTCAAAATACCAGTCTACAACATCTTCAAGATTGCCAGCAATAGGTAGCTTCTCAACGACAAAATGCTCTTTGAAGGAAGACCATTGGCGTTTCATCTCTTCTATGCATTTCTTTTCCAGCTCTTTTTGTGACGGGAGATCAACAAGGGCCAAGTTGTTGACAGGGTATGACTTATGAGCGTTTGTGACGGCTTTAGCGGCCTTTTCAGCCTCTCCTTCAAAATGACGAAATAACTCGCGCTCCATAATCACCGGAATAAGCAGGCGTAGACCGCCTTTGGCAAATGTCCCCGTTAAGACGGTAAATGCCTTTGTGTCAAAACGGAGCCCTTGTCTTTTGAAGAACTCAGTGTCGATATAAAGACAGGTCGGAATATGTCTCATAAAATGCCTCGCCTCATCTCTATCGCTGTTATTATATCGCGAGAGGTCTTGCAGTATGGCAAGAATATTATCATTGTAAAACGTCCTCCTTAGTAGCCTACGCCGTTTTTTTATGTGGGCAAATACCACTCTAGGTGCACCAGCTAGTCTGGTATTACTTATAACGTTCAGGGGTTAGCGATGTCGGGCTTGTCCCACGATGACTACTCCCGATGTTGCTAACCCCTTGTTATCTGACCTAAAAGACAATCTAATCATCTCATAAGATGCCCACGAAGTAAGGGGAATCTTGTCTAATTAGATAAAAAGCACTTCTACCGAGACGGCGAAGGCTTTACTACAATCATGATTTACATTTTATTACTTTTCTTTAAGCATAAACCATGTATCTTCTTGATTCTGCACAGAAGATTAACAATGTATAAAATTATCTTCACAGATCATTATTGATAATTTCAATTCTTTATATATATTCATTCCCCTCGAGCAATACTTAAGGACGGTCGCCGGTTGAGAATTCGAAAATCATATTACCTAAATATGGATAATAGGAACCAGGCAATTACCGAGTACCCTACGCTTAATCAGAAAAATTCGACTTGTTTTACAGAGATCATGGCCATTGGGTGTAATTCTCAAAAGAATAAATGTACCGTATATCAGTAAGTTGTTTTCCCATAATTTCGCAAATACATTCATCTTTATTACATTGCAACTTATTTTTTTCGTAGAAATGTCTTGCTCTTAGATTTTCCTTAAGTACCCATAAGTAAATGTTTTTATAGCCAGATTGTTTTAAATCAAATAAAGCAATTTCTAACAGCTTATTACCACATCCTTTACCGAAATATTCAGGCAAAAGATAAATAGAAACAATTTCGCCCCAATCTGGCAGAGATTTATCTCTAGATTTTCCATAAGTAACACAGCCAATAGTTCTGTCGTTTTCAAAAAAAATCTGAGTTGTTAATACATCATCTTTTATCCAATTTTCAAAAGCTGATATCCAAAAATCTTCTTTAAGATCATCCAAGTAAGCTTGTGGAATAATTCCCTTATAAGCCGACTTCCAGCTTAACGCGTGAATACGGCTGATATGTTTGACATCGTGAAGCGTTGCTTTTCTGATTTCCATATTCACACCTCCATAACATAACTAAATTATGTATGATCTTTAATACACATTTTCGAATGCGTCACAGTTCCCATTTTTTGTTCCTTAACCTAGTTTATCGGAACTTATCATTATTAGCCTAACGGGCATAGTATGCGCAGTGCTTCGACGGTAAGCAGTTTATATAAGTTTCCAAACAGGTGAGTTTTGTTTACTGTTGCTTTTTTTGCTATTCCCCGCAGGGAGGTTTGCCAGCATATTTCCGATCCGACATATCCGGTGCGGGTTTCCTTTACAGGCTGCATACTCTTGTTAACCCTTCCCCATGTAGCCGGTTATCCCGACCTCAGAGTACTGTGAGTTAATCCGACTCCCTGCTGGTCTTCAGTCTTCCTTTTTTCGATTGGTAAGTCTTACCGGTCTTGTCGGAACCAACTGGGTCTCCCAAATTCCTGATCTCTTTCACTATACATGCCATGTTCTCTGACCCCGACAGGCCTCCGGAGTCTCACCTTTAATGATTCCTTTATATTGACTTCCGTGACGTTAAACACGTGGTTACCTGCACTTTGTCCGTTTGCGAACACACGTTAACGAGGCTGAATGTGCTTCAGGAGTTATGGTCCTCCTTATGGCCTATATGGTTCTCTGTGTACACTTCATTGCTGTTACCAGTTTCGGCGCAACACTCGATATGTGTGGCTGGTTTAGGCCTTGCCCAACAAGGACTTTTACCTTGTAAGAAATACCAAGCTTTCTTAGCGTACTAACATACCGAGTGTTACTGAAATCTGGTTATTACTTTCATATTTTCTCATATTTAGTCTGTTATACGATGCCCATTTTTTCCTAAGCAATAATGCGTAAAATATTATCTACTTTCTCTCTAATCCGATGGTCATCCCTTAGTCTGTCAAGTCTACCAGAGGTTTCAATATCAATAATAAGCTCTTTAACAGCAGGAGAAGAAACCTTTTGTTTCATCAGGTTTAATAATTCTTTGAACTTTTTTTGGCACAAGGTAAATTGTAGAAGACTACTAATTCTCTCATCATCAAAAGACAATATGGCAAGAAGTGCTTGGTCAGGGTCAAATTTTCCTAATAATTCTATATAAACTACTTCAGCATTCCAAGCAACTCCATTTCCATTTGTTAAAAATACTTCAACTAGACCTAATACATAATAATGATTTATCTGCTTAGGGATTTTAACTTGTCCGACAAGTCTTTTAAGTTCACGTGCAAATGGAGGTTCATTATAAAAATTATTATGACCCCAATGGACAGCGGTTAAGTTTTCAACTGCGGCTTGGATTTCCACAGCCCGTAAATCGTCTGGAATATAGGATGCACCCGATACCAAGTCAAGAAACTGTCGTGCTAATGTTTTTTCATCCTGATCATTATTTGCAACGAATTTACCATATTTTATTCCAAACTGTTGTCGGGTTTTTTCATCTACCCTACCCCAAAGGAATGGAAGAAGATTATGAATGTTTTGGCGGGTTTGAGAATCTGTAGTTGTTCGAGTATATATGCCGTAGAATCCAGATGCTAAATTATTCACTTGATCCTGTGTTAGATTCATAAAAAAAGCAGCAATTTCCTTTGCCTGCGGATCTGATATTGAGGAAGTCTTAATATTACTGAGTAATCGTTTGATTTCAACTACAATATTAGATAACGGCAGAGAAATAACTTCTCTGATACATGTCTCTAACCAAGATACCAATTGAAGACCTGTAATTTCATTCTGGTTAGGGTGAGCAGCACTTGCCCAGTTTCTCATATATCTAATAAAGTCCAAGTGTTTGAAGCCTAACTCTGAAATTAATTCTATTTCCCTGGCACCATGAATAAGCTCGTTATCATCAATTTTAACTAGGTCATTTTCATTATCGAGTTTCTTTCGTTTTTCGGGATTGCTAACAGCATTATCATAAAAGTAAGACAAATCGTATTGAGCGACTCTACGTCTTAAATCAGAGATAGTTTCGTCCCATAGGTAGTTTAACGCTGCATCAAACAGACCACTAGCAACTGCAGCAATAAACTTAGATATATAAACCGATGTACTCCTTCGTTCCATCTCGACTTGGTCGACTACAATGCCGATATTATTAAAAACCGCTACTCTTTGTGAAATTGGAACTAATATTGATTGCGATGGTAATCCGTGCTTTTGTAATAGACCCATTAGTGAAGCCTCAAAGTTACTAATTTGGGGTAAATTTGTTTGTCTAACCGCGATATCTAATGGTTCAATAATCTCTACTTGCTCTTCTTTTTTTGACACACTAACCAATCCTCCTAAATATTGTTTCTTATTCTTCCATATTACAGCACATTGACCCCAGATTAAAAATGGGTTAGTACAACGTCCCGCGCGTTACCGAAGTCTGGTTATTACATTCATAATACAAAATTTTGGTAATAAGCTATTAAGCGACGTATCGTGTCCCGTTATTCACAGTGCGCCCGGATGGCGCACCCCCGAATCCTTTTAGAATTGCTTTAAATATCCATAATTACACTTTTCACAAACTATAAGCAGCTCATCAGTTTCATCATTCTCTGCAATGAATAAATCTCTGCTGCCACATTTTCTACACTGTTCACCAGATAATACATCAAAATAATTTAATAATAAATGCTCTATCGAAGTAATGATTGAAGTGCAAAGTGTTAAACATACTCGTGCCTCATGTATTGTCCTAGTTGAAGAGTGTGTAATATTATTTGCCAAATCCCATGCTCCATAAGCTAAATCCTTTATACTCTTTCTAAATTCTTTATTCCTCGACCCAGGCAACAATGTATTGATTGTTAATTCAATTCGATTCTTAAAATCAGCTTTTTTAAAATCCTCTAAATTCTTTACTATAATGTCCGAATTTGAAAAGCTATCAATTAACCTCAATAATGTCTCTCGGCACATAACCCCTACTGCTTGAATTTCCTCAACTTCGACGGCCTCATTCAGCTTTTCAGCAGTTAACTTAAGTTTTCTTCTAATATCAGCTGCTATTCCCACTTCTCTCGAGATGAAATCTACAACATGTTCTGGCCTTGTTTCCTCGCTGTACATCAATCTCATCATCAAGCCAAAATGAAAAGAAAATACTTCATCAGTTGTAAAATAATAAGGCTGGTCTTGAGAATATAGATTCATTGGTAATCCTCCACCAGTCGCAACCCACCAAGCCCCTTCTTTATCTGTCCTTACATTCCAAATCGTTACTTCATGTCCCATATCGCTTATTGTTGTCTCTGGCTTTGAACTAACTACTTTGCATTCCAATTGAGTTCCAATATATTCATCAACTTGTTCTTTTAAAATTTCGCTCATAATAATCTCCCTCACAACCATAATACAACCCAATAAACCGTCTCGCGCCAAGGATGGCGCGATCGATCTAACACGATATGTTGCCTAACGATGTATTACCGAAGCGTATCGCAGAACCCTCCAATTCCATAGGTAGTATTCGACACATGTCGGTCATACTCTCTATCCGAGAACTGGTTGTTACCAATAACAATAAAAGGTTGTAGCTCGGGTAATACTACAGTCGATATTTCAGCAAAATAACAAGTATTCCTTTATTTATAATAAGATTATGCATCAGAATGCTCGACCTCTTAATATGGAAGGAGGAATTACATGTAAATCAAATTCGCAAACAACTGCTTTAGTGTACCAGGCCGAAGGTTTACGCTCTCTAAGGTCTTTTTTAATACACCTCAACTTCAAAGTATAGACATTCGCGTCCTTACCCGGGTTTCTTATAATTAGCCTAACGGTCATGAATAACAGGAACTGCATCGACGATCAGCTTGTACCTTTCTAAGCATCCTTGGGCTGTGTTTAGAAAAGCCAAGGCCGGAATTGAAATGCATCTATGACTGAGTTTCAACGGAATGGCTGTCCCTGACGCAGTGATTATTACTCCAGTAAAGACGTAAGACAAGAAGAAACTGGATGAACTATTGTCAAAGATACTGACGCTCTTCAAGTAATTCTAGTAGATTACCACCCTGAGCAGAGATGTTGAAAGTGAGAACGTTGACCTTTGTAGCATTACAAAATCGTCTAATACTTCCTGATAGCCACACTCATCTTTAGAAAAGACGGTCTCAGTATAGGGCCCTAGTGGGATTCTATTAATTATTCAAATACATCCTCTCTCAAAATATCTTAGGCATGTCGTCTAACGTTTAAAAATTTGCGCCGTGCCAATTCCTCTTTCATATTAGCTAAGTGGCGCTAAATTCTCTGTTAAAGTGATGCGTGCCAACCTCCAAAGTTTTACTTTCATTCTTTTACTCTTTGATCTTTCCGAAAAGAGTGGCTTTTTCATATTGTAAAATGGCTTTCGAGTTTAATTTCTTTCAACTAGAAATTCTATCACTTTCCTAAATATTCCTGCCGGATATTACTATTATCAGAAAATAATAGTCAGAACGACAAAACCGTATTAGGGCACAGTAAAAAAATTTAGTTCGTAATAAGGAAAATCAACTCGCTAAATTATAACAATAAGCTCCCCATAACTGTCATGTTATGGAAAGCTTATTGTTAGGAGAAGACGATTTCATTTTGTTTGCAGCTAAGGGGAGCTTAAAAATTAGCACACAGAGTTTTCTTAACTCTCAACTGAGAAATCAGCTTATTCTCTAATAAAATTGGTGAAGATGTTTTCTTCCTTCACCGGGAGCTGTATACCGGCCTTCCTGCCAGCCTCCTTGCACTTTAGAAACCATGCCATATTCCTTGCCAGCACGCGCATGGTCTGCAATCCTTCCAAGTCTTTTTTAACATCTTCCGGTGTGGCACCGTGAACCATGTTCCAATAGCGTGAAGCAATTATCGGCATCTCCGAAATGGTGAAATACTTATTGAGTTGGTCAAAAGTGGCAGTTGTCCCTGCTCTTCTGGCGGAAACAACGGCTGCTGCCGGTTTTAAATAAAAAGACTGTCTGCCTGAAAGCAAGTCTGCATAAAATACCCGATCCATGAAAGAAGTGATTGCACCGCTTGCGGCCGCGTAATGCACAGGAGAACCAAAAATAAATCCATCGGCATCTTTGGCGAGATCAAGGAAGTCGTTGACACGGTCCGAAAATGAGCAGCGTCCGGTTTGGGCGCAAGTTTTGCAAGCAATACAACCTGCTAAGGGTTTGGTTCCGATCTGGAAGATCTCTGTTTCAATACCTTCTGTATTAAGTGTCTTTGCCACTTCTTCAAGGGCAGTATAAGTACAACCCTTGGCGTGAGGGCTGCCGTTCACTAATAAAACATTCATTCACACTTACCTCCGTTAGTTTTTGGTAGATTAAGACTTTTTGAAGTCCTAGGGATTTTTCCCGTTAGTTACCCGCTCTTTTGGCGTATTCTGAACCTGACGGATAACGATCTCCCGAAATCTTGATTTTTGAGAGTGCCTCGTTTAAAGCGCGCAACTCCTCCGGGCTCAGTTCAATGTCCGCTGCGCCTAGATTTTCTTCTAAACGCTCCAGCTTCCTAGTGCCGGGAATGGGAATGATCCACGGCTTTTGGCTCAGCACCCATGCTAGAGCAATCTGAGCTGAGGTTGCGTTTTTGCCTGCCGCGACCTCCTTGATAAGATTGACCAAACCCCAGTTTGCATCGAGATTCTCCGGAGTAAAGCGGGGAACGATACTGCGGAAGTCCGAACTATCGAAGGTCGAATTCTTATCAAATCTTCCCGTCAGAAATCCCTTGCCCAGGGGGCTGAAAGGAACGAAGCCAATTCCAAGTTCCTCCAGCGTCGGCAGCAGTTCCTCTTCAGGACTCCTCCACATCATCGAGTATTCACTTTGAATTGCCGTGAGCGGCTGAACCGCGTGTGCCCGGCGAATTGTTTCCACTCCTGCTTCTGAAAGCCCCCAATACTTGACCTTTCCTTCTTTGATTAGGTCTTGTACTACGACCGCCACTTCCTCAATCGGTACATTGGGGTCTCCACGATGCTGATAGTATAGATCAATAGCTTCGACTTTAAGGCGTTTGAGCGAGCCTTCAACGGATCGCCTAATTGTCTCTGACTTGCTGTCCAGTACCTGCTTGCTATTCACCTCTTTAATCCCGAATTTGGTAGCGATGACCACCTTTCCCTTGACTGAGGCAAGGGCTTCTCCCACTAAATCCTCATTGACATATGGCCCATAAACTTCGGCAGTGTCCAAGAAAGTAACACCCCGGTCAAGAGCTGCATGGATCAGCGAGATCATCTCTTTCTTGTCTGATGCCGGGCCATAACCATGACTCATTCCCATGCAACCAAGCCCGATTGCCGAAACTTCCAGGCCGCTTTTTCCTAATTTACGCTTTTGCAAGTTCTTTTCCTCCTTTATTTTAGGTACTCAATATCGCTTCTAACTATTTCCCATTCCACTATCATCATGGGTAAGTCAGCATGTTTATATTTCACAAAGTTTTATTATCAATATCCATTTTCAACAATGGAAACCACAGTTGTTAAGAAGACAAAGCTTGATATGGCGGCTATTTCCCTTTTAGTTAGCTTAAAACTATAACCGTATAAGTCCTCAGGATTGGCATTTTCAACGAAGCTCTGTACTTTATCTATTTTTTCAAAAGAATTTACGAGCAATGACACTATTATTTGTGATACTCCTGTTATATTTATCTGGAACTTCCTTTTTTTACTCCCTATATTAGAACGCATACCTTCTCTGAGATTCTTTACGACTTCGGTTCCCGTTTCCCTCAACTCTATAACTACATACATAACTACTTTTAAATAATCGGGAACAGGAACACCTATAAATTTTAACGGAGAAAAAAGTCTATCCAGAAGCCCAATCACTGTTTCAATAGAAGTAGTCTGGAAGTAAAGCATACTAACATACCAAACTACAGACAATCTGAATAGTCTTAGCGAGACTTCATAGTATCCCTGGTAAACTCCAAATAAGGAGTTGTCAGTCATTAAATATAAAATGCCGCTAAGCAAAAGTCCAAAAAAATAAGGCAGTAAAACAATTAGGCAATATGAAGCAGCACTAACCATCAAGGTTCGTAAGTTAACTCTTAAAACAAAGGTTAGGCCCAATAAAAAAACGAACAGAATAACATAATTCAGCTGCTTTTCTATAAAGAACGGCAAACAGGCCAGCGCTGCAGTCAAAACGAACTTAATCAGACCGTCCAGGTTCTCTAAATTGTTGGTCTTTTGTTTTGTAATCATCAGCGAATACCCCTTTTACAGCCACTTCATTTATGGCAATCTCAGCAATGCTTCCTGTAATTAAACCTGTGATAATGGACGAAACAATTAGAACCGGAAGATAATACATAACAACTGCTTGACCCAAAAAAAAGCCTGCTGCCAGGATCTGTGCGGTGCTATGTACTATAGCACCGGCGATGCTAATCCCTTTAACACTAAATAGTCTCGACAGCTTCTTAAAAAGAAACCACATTACAATTGCACTCAAGATACCGCCTGCTAAACTCAGGACTAGCATTACGACACCCCTCGTCAGGATAGCCACTACAAAGCTTCGGACAATTACGATAAAGAGGACATCCTTCAGTCCCAGAAAAACAATGGCTATCATAGTGATGATATTCCCCAATCCCAGCTTTACTCCAGGCACCGGGATGGGAATTGGAATAAACGATTCCAGGAATGAAATTATTATCGCATTAGTGACCAAAATTATAATCACAGCGTATTTTCTGTTTTTAGCCATTAATAATCCCTTCAATCATCCTCTACCTTTACAATCGTTTTACTAGGCAAGCAAATTGCTCTATCACCAGGTTTAGTAAGGGTCCCTGTCTTGATACAGATTTTATCGGGGCAGTCCGCTTCTACAAATTTAATCGAACCCTTTTCGGCCACAATCAGCACTCTTATGCCATCTTTAAATTCAAAAGTTTGAGGTTCCTGTACACTGTTAAGATCAATTTCAGCCATACGCTTTCCATCGCGTGTTATATCACTGCTTTAAGGCCAGCACTTGGTTTTTGACTTCCATCTTTAAAATAGAACCATAACAGTGGTATTAATACCATAATTCCAAGCGCTAATAAGAAAATATCGCCTTTTTTTAAGCTAGGCCTTTCTTTCATATTGGAATTTGATACCCCATTTCATGGTTATGATTTAGTTTACATACTCAAATTCTTGGCTTTCATCTTGAAATTCAAATTTATCCTTCAATCCATCGGTAACATAAATTTTTTTAGCTTGGGTGATAAAAATAGCCTCTACTCCTCCGTATTTACGGATGAGCTCCTTTCCTTTCTCAAAACCCAAAATAAAAACAGCTGTATCCAGAGCATCTGCTGCCAAAGAAGAGTCAGTGACCAAGGTTACACTCATGAGGTCCGATTTAGCAGGGTACCCTGTCGTTGGATCGAGGATATGATGATATCGTTGCCCGCCTTCTTCAAAGTATCGTTGATAGTTTCCTGCTGTTACTACAGCTTTGTCTGTTACCTTGACAGCGCCAACTATTTGATTTGCATTGCTTCCTTTAGGCCGGGGATTACTAATTCCAATTTTCCATGGGCTCCCATCTGGTTTGCTGCCTAGTGTTACGACATTCCCACCAAGACTAATATAGGCTGACTCAATGCCATTCTGCTTATAGATCTCAATGGCAGCATCTCCTGCATATCCTTTGGCAATGCCCCCTAAATCGATTAATTGTCCAGCCTTTTTCAGACCTGCCGAGTCTTGATCAACCTGTAAACTTCTATAATCAACCAGAGGAAGTAATTTTTGCAATTCCTCCTGTGCAGGAATACGCGCATAATCTGTTCCTATCCCCCAGGCTTTCACCAATGGGCCTACGGTAATATCAAAGACTCCGCTACTTAGTTCGGCTGCTTCCTGTGCCTTTTTTATTACCTTGATAGTCTCTGGATCCAACTTAGTATCTTTTATCCCAGCATTCACATTTATTTCATTAATATCCCCTACAGGGGCATTAAACGTCAGAAGTCCTTCGAGGTATTTCATCTTTTCTATTACCTGATTGCTGGTCAGTTCGCCGTTTTCACCGTATACCTTTTGAGAAATAACCGTTCCCATAGCAAAGGTATCAGCTTCATATCCATCAGCTTGATCTTCCATATCAACATTTGTGTTACAGGCTGTCAATATCACTGTTAGGAGAATTAACAGTAACACTGCAGCCAGCCTTATTTTTACATTTCTTGTTAAGATCAACTTTCAAGCTCCTCTAATGTGGATATTTTAGTAATGTCATTTCAACGATGGGTCTGTTTTCCTTTAAGAGTATATCTCTGCAAAATCATTAAAAGATAATAGGCAACACAGGCAAACAATTCCATCATAGCAAGATATTCTGCAAAGAATAGCATTGCCGACTGCTCAGAGTCAAAGAATGCAAACTCGATTTTCAAAAGCAGGTAAGAGGCAATATCGTTATTAACAAACCCATACACCCCATAAGCAGCAATCAGGATTAATATCAGTCGAAGCACTGCCTTATATGGGTGAGGGGCCGACTGAACTCCTAATGACCTATAGACTAGGCCCATAATCATCTTCCAATGCAGACCCAGATGCAGCGACATCAGCAAAAAGCCCCAATAGGCTGACAACATATGCAGTTTCCGGGCCAAGGCCATCCCCCCGTTTATGGGCAGAAAAGAGAAGACATGGCGTGACATCATTATGCCGCTTATCATCAACCCAAGCACAGTTGCAACCACAATCAGATTAATAGCGGTTTGCAGGATTCGCTGCGGAGTATATTTCCCCCGGAATAGATTTAGGTACCAGTTGGCATTTAGGACATTATGAAGGATAAACAGCATGAACATCAGCGCTCCAACCCATTCATGTACTTTCTGTCCCGTTAACATATGGGCCATAAGAACTGGCAACAGCACAGTTAATAAAATATCAAGGGTGATTTTAAATTTCAGCTTTGGTGTCATTTCTATATTCCCATTTCATCAAGCCATTTGGCCACATCAGCTTCAACCTTCAGAACATCGACTTGACTAGTGGTGAATCCTTTCATAACAGCGGCATTCGGTTCTAGCTTCTTAATAGTCTCTATCGTATTGGAAAACCCACTGCCATTGTGCGTGGCGAAAGGTATGATATTCTTTCCTGAGAAATCATATTCCTCAAAGAAACTGTAAAGAGGCATGGGTAAATCATACCACCAATTTGGGTAACCGATAAAAATCGTATCGTAATTGTCCAGGTTTTCAATATGGGACACTAATTCTAGCCGGGCATTTGCTTTCTGTTCTTTGGCAGCAAAATCTATCAGTGGATTTAGATCTCCCGGATAATCCTGTTCAGTTTCAATGGAGAAGAAATCTCCACCCACCTTTCTCTGAATTGTGTCTGCAAGAACACGGATGTTTCCCTTGGCTTCTCCATTCACTTCACGCACACTGGCAGAAGAAATTGCATCAACTTCACTGTTTTCTGCAACAGCGAAGTAAACTAGTAATATCTTTTTGTCTCCCGATCGGACAATCTGCTTTTCGGTACTATTAGTGTTTGTGTTTGTTTCTGTCCTAGTACTGCAGCCACTTAAAGATATGATTAGCAGTATAGACAGGACAGCAATTATTTTGTTTTTCATTTTCTTATTATTCATATACTCTCCTCTTATTTCAACATACCCATTTCCTTTAGCCATGCCTTCACCTCAGCTTCAGAGTCAGCCACATTATTTCTGGAAACGGTCAATCCATCTTTGCTTACAGTTGCCTTGGGCTGCATTTCAGCGATCGTGCTGACAGTGCGGGAAAATCCGTTGCCGCCGTGGGGGCAGAATGGGATGATGGTCTTGCCGGAGAGGTCGTATTCCTCAAGAAACGTGTAAAGTGGCATAGGCAAATCTCCCCACCAGTTGGGGTACCCAAGAAAAATTATGTCATAGTCCTCCATATTCTCCACATGGGTAGCAAGCTTGGGACGCGCATTTTTCTTTTGTTCAGCAGCCGCCTGATCTACCAGCGGGTCGTGATCCAGCGGATACTGTTGCACCGTTTCAATTGAAAACAAATCGCCACCGGCTGTTTGCTGAATCACTTGGGCCATATACTGAGTATTGCCTAATGCTTTTCCGTCTTTTACCACAATACTGGCTGAAGCAATTGCATCCACACCGGCTGTGTTAACATCCTCCGGCATAGTGAAATAGGCAATCAGTATATTAGAGTTTTTGGTAGCGGACTGTCCAGAGGAGGAGTCAGTGGACGATTCGCTTTTCGGTGTAGAGTCGCCAGGGGATACGGTTGTTGAGTCTGAAGAAGATTTTTGCGTATTGTCGGAGGAGGGTGTTTTCTTGTTGCTGCACCCAACAATGGAAACTATCATAATCAGAGACAGCAAAATTGCTGTTGCTTTTTTCACTGAGATTCTCCTATCTTGTTTTGAATTTTTAACCTTAAGAAACTTCAGATCTGTCAAGAGTTCTTTGTTGATTTAAAAGCATTCTGTCAAAATATCTAATATTTCTTCCTGGGTCATTCGCCTATAGCTTCCGGAAGATATGTTGCAGGAATCGGCGATTTCTTTCAGCATAGCCTTATCTGTCAGGCCCAACTCCCGCAGAGTAGTGGGCAAACCTATCTCACGGATAAACTCAGCAAGGGCCTCAACACCCTCCGCCGCAAGCTGTTCTTCTGTTTTACCGTCAGAGGAAATCCCCCAGACATGGGTGGCAAAGCCTGCGAATTTGGAAAGTCCATGCTTGTAAATATGACGGTAATAGACCGGATGAAGTACCGCCAAGCCGTAGCCGTGGTTGCAATCCGTATAGGCGCCAAGCTGATGCTCAATTTGATGGGCCTGAAAGTCAGTCTTTTTCCCTAGCTTTATGATTCGGTTTTCAGCCATAGTGGATGCCCACATGAGATTACTCCGAGCCGTATAGTTTGACGGATTTTTCAAGGCAATGGGAAGATTGCGGATGACGCTTTTCATTAACGCTTCGGAGATGCCATCGGAAACATTGTCCTCATTGGGCTCACTAAAATAGATTTCCATGATGTGGCTTAAAATGTCCAAGCCGCCGGAAGCAGTTTGTTTTGGGGACACGGTAAAGGTGTATTCGGGATTCATCATGGCGAATTTGGGATTACATTTTGGGTAGTCACGTCCTGTTTTCACCTTGACTTCTTCATTGGTAATCACCGCACCACCGTTCATCTCGCTTCCCGTACCTGAGACGGTGACAATCACACCAAGGGGTAAGGGCTCAAAATCCACAATGCCGGGTCTTGCCCAAAAATTTCCCCAGACATCCTCCTGGCTGACAGCCGCCATAGCAACCGCTTTGCAGCAATCCATCACCGAGCCGCCACCTACACCGAGAATGACATCGACCTGATTCTCTTTGGCAAGCTTAGCACCCTCTAGCACCTTTTCATAGGTAGGGTTGGCCATAATATTGGAAAATTCGATGATATTTTTTCCTTCAGTTTCTAATATAGCGGTTACCTCGTCATAAATACCGTTCTTTTTAATGGAACCACCGCCATAAGCCAGCAGAACGTTATTTCCATAACTCCTCAGGGCGTCGGCAAGATACTCTTTTACGCAGCCTTTACCGAAATAAACCTTTGTTGAGTTTTCAAAAACAAAATTATTCATAGTAGGCAATACTCCTTTCGGTAATTAGACACAGAGGAGAATCAATTTCCTTCAACCACATTTCTTTAGCGGGAATCCCGTATTCTGTCGGGAATAGAAGCCCTCCCAAGCTTAGATAGCCATCAATCGGGCCCCCATCTCAAAAGCTTTCTGACAATCTATGGGAAAACCTTCAGCCCTGACTTGAACTTTATGGTTTTCATCAAATTTAGAAGCGGCATATTGGGAGTAATCATCGAATTGAAGAGCTATGCTGTATCCGGATAAGAGTCTACAATATCCTGGATAGCAGAAAGCTTTCTTGCTGTAACTACTGCATTATCCCCCTGTTTCAGCACAGCCTGAGCAAGACTGCGGCCGAGGCCGCTGGAACAACCCGTAATTAACCATGTAGACATATTTATATCCTCCCTCTTATTTCAACATACCCATGTCCTTTAGCCATGCCTTCACATCAGCTTCAGAGTAAGCCACATTATTTCTGGAAACGGTCAATCCTTCGTTGCTTACAGTTGCCTTGGGCTGCATTTCAGCGATTGTGCTGACAGTGCGGGAAAATCCGCTGCCGCCGTGGGGGCAGAATGGGATAATAGTCTTGCCGGAGAGGTCGTATTCCTCAAGAAACGTGTAAAGTGGCATAGGCAAATCTCCCCACCAGTTGGGGTACCCTAGAAAAATTACATCATAGTTCTCCATATTCTCTACATGGGTAGCAAGCTTGGGACGCGCATTGTTCTTTTGTTCAGCAGCCGCCTGATCAACCAGCGGGTCATGATCCAACGGATACTGTTGAACCGTTTCAATTGAAAACAAATCACCACCGGCTGTTTGCTGAATCACTTGGGCCATATACTGAGTATTGCCTAATGCTTTTCCGACTTTTACCACAATACTGGCTGAAGCAATTGCATCCACACCGGTTGTGTTAACATCCTCCGGCATAGTGAAATAGGCAATTAGTATATTAGAACTTTTGGTAGCAGACTGTCCGGAGGAGTCAGTGGACGATTCGCTTTTCGGTGTAGAGTCGACAGGCGACACGGTTGTAGATTCCGAAGCAGAATTTTGCGTATTGTCAGGGGAGTTGGAGCTTTTAGTGGCGGACTGCCCAGAGGAGTCACTCGACAACTCGCTTTTTGGTGTAGAGTCGACAGGCGATACGGTTGTAGATTCCGAAGCAGAATTTTGCGTATTGTCAGAGGAGTTGGAGCTTTTAGTTGCGGACTGTCCAGAGGAGTCAGTGGACGATTCGCTTTTCGGCGTTGCTTCCTCAGACGATACTTGCGCAGAGTCCGAGGAAGCTTTTTGCGTATTGTCAGAGGAGGGTGTTTTTTTGCTGCTGCAGCCAACAATGGAAAATATTATAATCAGAGATAGCAAAATTGCTGATATTTTTTTCATTGAGATTCTCCTATCTTGTTTTGAATTTTTAACCTGTCTCACGGATAAACTCAGAAAGGGCTTTAACGCCTTTTGCCGCAAGCGGTTCTTCTGTTTTACCGTCACAGGAAGTCCCCCTGATATTGGTGGCAAATCCTACGAATTGCAATTAATACTCCTTTCGTTAATCCGCCCTTCGAATTTTCTTGACTGCTCATATCGGATGGTATCGGCTAATGTTTAAGCATACTGCTGTTCTCCATACAGCCCGTAAAAAACAGCATTAGTAACAGGATGAGCACGACAAAATATGCTTTTTTCATTAACAGGTACTCCGTCTTAAGATTTTTCCTGATTATTCTCTTACATTATAAAAAGAATTGAACTTATACAGAAGTCTATATAAGTTCATGAGTATAAACCTTTGGGTTATAATCAAATGTAAAAAGAGTTCATGGAACAGTCTGCTCCATGAACTTCTATCTGATATTTTATCTACTGATTCAATTTAATAACCTGTTCAACGGCACGAATAAATAAAAGAACTTAGCCGCCGCGTGGTAGTTGTAGATGCCCTGTCGGTTGAAGTACGAAGGCTCACTCCTTAACTACCTGTTTCAAAACTGCATTATAAACCTCTATAAAAGTCTTCTCTGTTTTTCTGGCGATAGTTCTGCAATCTTCATATTCAGGAGCATATTTAGTAAAACCATTTTTCGAAGCCACCTTTACCCTGACCTCACCAAATTCTGTAGATACCTTGATGATCTCTCTGTTCATACAATATCTATTGAATCTGCTTCTTCTTAATCCCAGGGTCGTTGTCTCCCTTAGAATCATATCGGCAAGCTTCTCTTCATCCTGAATCCTGGCAATGACCGTCAGCATAACTGCAGGGCGGTTCTTCTTCATAAAAATGGGAGTATAAAATACATCAAGTGCTCCATTTTCAAACAACTGTTCCATCGTATAGCCCAATGCTTCGCCGCTCATATCATCGATGTTGGTTTCAAGAAGGGCTACCGCCTCAGGAGTATCGTTATCAACTTCATCCATAGTACCCATAAGGAGCCTTAAGGCATTGAAGCCGACGGTTTCTCTTTTTCCCATACCATAGCCTACCCGGTCTACAAACATTGGCGGCATACTGCCAAAACCTGATGACAGGCACTTGATTATCCCCATTCCGGTGGGAGTGATAAGCTCTGTACTTATATCAGTTTGTACCAAAGGTATTCCGCTTTGGGACAACATCTGCATCACCGCCGGTACAGGAACCGGTATAGTGCCATGCTGACATTTTATAAAGCCATGTCCATCATACAATTTTGAGGCATATACTCTGTCAACTCCAAGTAGGTCAAGGCATATGGCTGTGCCAACAATATCTACAATGGAATCAACTGCTCCGACTTCATGGAAATGCACCTCATATATGTCTTTATCATGTACTTTGGCTTCAGCTGCGGCAATCTCCCTGAATACCTTTTTACTGAAATCTTTTGCGCTTTGTGATACACCACTCTCATCAATGAGCGCCTCAATGTCTCTCAAGTTTCGTGCATGATGGTTGAAAGAGTGACTGTGGTTGTGCTTATGGTGATGATGCTCATGAACATGGTTGTTTTCGTGCTGATAATGGTCATGGTGATCCTCTTCATCGTCGCTCAAAATTACGTTGACATCCATACCGGTTATCCCATTTTTTATGCTTTTACCTATAACAAGCTTATATCCCTCAAGCTTAAGCTTATCAAGCTCTTTTCTGAAGACCTGTTCATCAACACCCAGATCCATCAATGCTCCAAGGGTCATATCTCCGCTGATCCCTGAAAAACAGTCAAAATAGAGTACCTTCATCTAATAATTCCTCTCCATAAATGATTCTGAAGAATCCATTTCATTATTCTTTATGCGGCAATTCCTACACCGTTTGTCAATTATCGTTCTTTTGATTTATCCGCAAATTTTATAATTGATTAATTATACTGGCATTATAAGCTGCGCCGAATCCATTATCGATATTGACGACACTAACACCGCTTGCACAGCTATTCAGCATGGATAAAAGTGCCGAAAGACCGCCAAAGTTTGCTCCATATCCAACGCTTGTTGGGACAGCAATAATGGGTTTATCCACAAGCCCTCCTATAACACTGGCAAGTGCTCCTTCCATTCCGGCGACTACGATAACAACCTTTGCCCCTCGAATGATATCCATTTTTGCTAAAAGTCTGTGAATGCCTGCAACTCCCACATCCATAATTTTTTCCACACGGTTCCCAAGAATAATGGCCGTTTCGGCTGCTTCTTCTACTACGGATATATCAGAAGTTCCTGCTGAAACAATGGCAATATAACTACTAGCTGTGAGAGGATCTTCTCTTTTTTGAATTGTGATTGTTCTTCCTAGAGGGTTATATCTGGCTTCTGCACAAATAGTTTTTACTGCTTCGTACATTTCTTCGCTAGCTCGAGTTGCTAAAATATTATTTTCTTTGGTCAGCATATATTGGATGATACTTTTTAGTTGCTCGACTGTTTTTCCTTCGCAATAGATAACCTCAGGGCATCCTACCCGTATTTCGCGATGATTATCAATCTTAGCAAAGCCCAATTCCTTATAGGGTAAATCTTCTAATATATCTATCGCCGCTTCGACTTCTAATTCCTCGTTCTTTACCTTCTGAAGCAGATTTCTTATATCCACCTTATTCATTATATACTCCCGCTATTTCCTAGATATATCCAACGTTATTTCCCTATTGCCTCACTAGCTACTTGGTTTTCCGCATTCAAATTCCACCATGCGGAAGACGGAATGTGCAGGTCTGAATCTAATAGGACAGTTTCACAAATTTGAGGGGCTATTAGGTTTACGTCTGCTTTTTTTGCTCCTTCAAATGCTCGTTCTATTGGTTCTTTCCAACCATGATTAGCTAATGTAAACGCTCCCCAATGCATCAACATCATATTCTTGCCATTTATATCTAAATTTGCTTGGACAGATTGTTCTGGTGTCATATGAGTATCCGCCCAACGTCGGTCATATTGACCTCCTTCAATTAATGCCATATCAATAGGCCCATATTTCGTTCCGATTTCCTTAAAATGGGATCCATATCCACCATCTCCGCTGGCGTATAAACGTGTGCTTTTGCCAAGAATGACCCATCCTCCCCATAAAGTAGTATCTCGATTAAAAATCCCTCTTCCAGAGAAATGTCGGGAGGGTGTCAAGGCAACGGTTAAACCATGGTGCTCCATTTCGTCCCACCAATTGAGTTCCGTAATTCTTTCTTTTGGAACACCCCATCGAATCAAATGGGTACTTACTCCAATAGGAACAAAGAAATGTGATACTTTGCTCTTAAGCTTAACAATGGATTGATAATCTAAGTGGTCGTAATGGTCATGAGAAATAAAGACTGCGTCAATCGGTGGCATTTCGTCAATAATATTTAGCATATCTTCACTATATTTATACCTTTTAATGCCTGCAAATGAAACTGGTGAGGCAATAGGACCTAACATAGGGTCTATCAGTAGTTTTTTATTATCGATACTAACTAAAAAAGCAGAGTGCCCGAACCAAGTTAAACTATCTTTTTCGCTTTTAATTTTGTTCCAATCAATGACGGAAACAGGAATTTCACCAGTCGGATTACGGTCTGTAGTTTCGGCAACAGCATCCTTATTCGCCGATACAGATTCTGAGGAACTCATGCTCAACACTGTTGGAACCTCATTAACAAACTTCCCGTTAACATAATTATCAAACTGGCTATAAATTTCTTTTTCCGCTTTAGATGGATTTCCACCGAAAGATGGGTATAAGTTTATAAATAAAGTAATTCCTACAACTAGTAAAGCTAAAAAACCGAAAAAATATAACACTATCTTAATAAGCTTTTTCATATTTATAACCATTCCTTTTGCTGCGTCTCTACCTTAAGTGAAATGGTTCAGTTTAAACTGAACATCGAGACTTCGGCGGGGAGTCTATCCCATCGAAGCAGAGTACGGGGGCCATTCCCACTTTTAGATGTGGGAGTCTTACGATTGGATAAACAGAATATCAGCGGCAAGACCTCTTGATCATTATAAGAATAATTGAGCTTATACAGAAGTCTCTAAATGTTCATTAGTATAAACCTTAAGGTTATGTCCAAACTTAACAAGAGTTCATGGAACGATCTTCTCCATGAACTCTTGTTTGGTATTTCACTTACAGATCCAATTCAAAAACCTGTGCCACAGCACGAATAAATGTCAGGACTTGCGGTGATGGGTTTGGCGAATACAGCAATCCGAAAGGAATGACATAATCCCACTGAACAGGCAGGATTTTGAGTAAGGGGTGAACATTTTCCCAATTTCCAACTGCCATCAGAACATCCTTGCCGCTTTCGCATTGGTTGAAGACGTTTACATCATAAAAAGGAAAATCGACAACATTGATTTGGGGGTAATTTTCCCAAATATTATCCCGCAGTAAATCTACATAACTGTTCCAGCCCCGCCGAATCAACATCAGATTTTCACCGATCAAATCCGAAACGGTCAATATGCTTTTTGCGGCAAGCCTATGGTGAATGGACACAGCACAGCAAATCGGCTCTTTGGAAAGCTCCAATGCCGCGCAGCCACGGTGTTTTAAAGTTGATCCATCATACAAACCTGCTACAAGATCGATATTCTGCCCCAAATTTTTTAAGATTTCCCTGGCGTTTTCCGGTGTGTTCTCAAAAGGAACCAGCTGAAACTTCAGCTCCGGACAATGCTCATGTATTTTAGGCCACAGCTCCATCAGAAATTGGGTCGGCGTCATAAGCGAAGTGCCGATGCGAATAATATTTTCATTACCCTGCATCGCATTTCTTGCTCTGACGAGCGAGTCCTTAGAATACTGAATGAGGTATTTTGCGTCTTTGTATAGGGACTTTCCTGCTTCGGTCAAAGTGATCCCCCGATGTGTACGGTCAAGCAGCCTCAAATTCAAGTCGGACTCTAGCAGATTAATTTGCTTGATGACTGCGGTAGGAGAAATATGCAGCTCCTCCGCAGCTTTGGAAAAGCTTCCTGAATCTGCGACCTTAATAAAAGTATCTAACTGTAGCTTGTACATGAAACATCATCACCTTCTCCCTTTTATATAGCATCACTTAGTTTTATCGCACTAGGTTTGTTAAATATTCAACTGTTTGTGGATCATAATGTGAGAAAAATAAACTTTCCCCTGTATCTAAATCAGCAATCAAATTCATATCTTCTTCTGTCAATTCGAAATCAAATACATCAATGTTCTGTATCATTCTTTCCTTATGAACCGATTTAGGAATTACTGCTACACCTCTTTGAATTAGGTATCTCAAGGCAACTTGAGCATTGGATTTGTTGTATCTATTTCCAATTGATTTTAACGTTTCATCACCAAATAAGTTGTTTTTTCCTTCCGCAAAAGGTGCCCAAGCTTGAATTTGTACGCCATATTTCTTCATGATTTCCTGGGCTTTTATTTGTTGATTGAATGGATGTGTTTCAACCTGGTTGACTGCCGGAACAACTTCATTGAACTGAATGAGGTCGATTAATCTATCTGGATAAAAGTTACTTACACCGATTGCTTTAATTTTACCTTCCTTATATAGTTCTTCCATTGCACGATATGTTCCATAATAGTCATTAAATGGCTGGTGGATTAATACTAAATCTAAATAATCCAGCTGTAGTTTTGCTAATGATTCTTCAATAGAATCCTTTGTCTTTTCATAGCCTGCATTGGAAATCCATACTTTTGTAGTAATGTATAATTCCTCTCTTGGAATACTACATTTTTTAATAGCTTTTCCAACAGCTTCCTCATTACCATAAGCCTGTGCTGTATCGATTAAGCGGTAACCTACCTCTATTGCATCCAGTACACATCTTTCACATTCTTCCTGGTCTGGAATTTGGAATACTCCATATCCTAAAATGGGCATCTTGACACCATTGTTTAATTCTACATACTTCATTCCAATTTCTCCTTTATTCGAATTTATCCTGCTTTTGCCCTCTGATTGATCAGAACTAACTTTACACAGTTAATTTTACTATGCTCAATTTATTGTATCCCCTTCGAGATAACTTGAAGTCAAGAATTGGCAAAGATCAGTTCTCGCTCACATTCTTGAACACTCGAACCAAAAGGAAGTTAAACCGTTTTCACAATCTACACCATATTGCATGTTATGAGCCGTCAAGAATGTGCTGACGATTGAAAGGCCGATCCCAGTCCCCTTTTTTCGTCCGCCTTGATGTTGACTACGCTGATATCTTTCCCAGATGATTGAGCGGTCTTCTTCCGGGATAGGTTCACCGGGATTGATAACGGATACCCGGATCTTGCTGTTCAGGTTCTCAATCACTACGGAAATTATTCCTTCGTCTGCAGTATGATTGATGGCGTTATTCATCAGATTCCTCATCACCTGACAGATTTTCATCGCGTCTACCTGAACAGGAATGTCATTCCGCGTGCTTTCCAATCTGATCGTAATTCCATATTCGGCAGTGCTCTGTTCACAATTAGCTATCTCCGACTCCACAATCTCATACAGATTGTACCAATCCTTTTTTAGCTGGATATACCCTGCCTGCAGCTGAGAGTAGTCCATGATGTCGCTGACCATCTCGCTCATTCGACCGGCTTCCTGAATAATCAGGTTAAGGTTCTCATTGCGCTTTTCATCCTCTCTCCAGTTGATATCCCGCACCATTTCGGCATATCCCCTGATCAGGGCCAGAGGTGAGCGCAGCTCATGGGACACGTTGGCGATGACCTCTTTACGAAGAATGTCCACTCGTTGGAGGGCCTGACTAAGCTCTTCTACTGAATCAGATAATTGCCCAAGTTCATCGTTTAGGGATAGCCCCGGTGTTGCCGTTAGTTCGCCCTTGGCAAGTTTGTCTACAGTGCCCTTGATAATTCGAATTGGCTTAACGAAGCGTCGAGATAATAAGGCGGCAACCATAGCTGCAGCAAGTGTAAGGATGATACTCAACATCACCAGCTGATTGCGATTGATCTGAAGCACGGTGTGCAGCTGATCCAAGGAATGATATAAAACAACCGATGCTTGTCGGTTGCCGTAGGACACTGGAATTCCAATTTCCAGCGCTATCGGCTCGGTATTATAGCGCACAATTTTATGATAAGATTTTCCCAGCAAAATCTGCTGATATTCCTGGCTCTCTTTTAAATACTTGATAAAACCGGACATATCTGCCATGGATTGTGTATCCAATTTATGCCCCGCACTGTAAAGGGAGATTAACTTTCCGTCACCGTCAATCACCATCATCTTGCCGTTAGTGGCTTTGCTTAGTGATAGTATCATTTGCTCATTATTGGCGAGATCTTTTATTTTCAATTCTTCCATAATAGGCTCCAACCGACTCTCCACCTCAGATACAGTGGCGTTTACATAGTTCTGCTGAAACAAAAATATTTGCACAACCCACATAAAAGCGACGCTAAGCACCACCAAGACCATCATAATTAACCACAAACGCACTACAATTTTGGAGCGGAAGGGCGATCTTTTACGGATTTTACTTATATTCAAATTTATACCCAACCCCCCAGACGGTTTGAATAGTTTTCCGGTAATCTCCTAAGTGCTCCCGAAGTGATTTGATATGGGTATCTACCGTACGGACATCACCATAGTAGTCATATCCCCAGACATTATTCAGCAGCTGGTCCCGTCTGAGGACAAGTCGTTCATTCTGTACGAGATATAAGAGTAGATCAAACTCTTTGGGTGGCAAGTTCAATACCTTTTCACCGGCGGTTATTACTCTTGATCCGGGAGAGATACAAAGCTCTCCAAAAACAAGCTTATCACTTGTCTTACTGCCGCTGCGCTTGAGTACTGCGCCGATACGGGCCATCAGCTCCCTTGGACTAAATGGCTTAGCTAAATAGTCGTCTGCCCCCAGGTTAAAGCCCAATAATTTGTCGTATTCCTCGCTGCGGGAAGTCAGCATAATAATCGGAACCTGGCTCTCCTTGCGTATTTCCCCCAAAGTTTCAAAACCGTCGAGCCCTGGCATCATGACATCCAGCACCACGATATCAAACTGTGTGCTATTTACTTTTCCGATGGCTGTTTTGCCGTTTTCGGCCTCCTCGCATCGGAATCCGTCAAGTTCGGCATAGGTGAGCACCAGCTTTCGAAGATGTATATCATCATCGACAATTAGTAATTTTGGAATCACGATCCCTTCTTTCTCTAAATTAAGATACCATTTTGCTGAAGGATCGGTCAAATGCCCATTCCCTTCGTGCGCTGCACAACAATCGCGGCCACGCCTTCAACCGGGCAAACTTTTTCACAAGTACCGCAGCCTACACACTTATCGGCTATAACCATTGGCGGGTTATGTTCATCGCCTTCGATTGCCTGAACCGGACATTGCTCGCCGCATATAATACACTGTTTATTATCAACCCAGGCAATGCAACGCTCTTGATCAAGTACAGCTGTACCCATCTGAATTTTTTCCAAAGGTACTTTAGCAATCGCCCCTGTTGGGCATACTTCCTGGCAATTAAAGCATAAAACACAGTTGGCCTGGCGAGGGATGATATAAGGTGTTTCGTAACTTTCAAAGCCGTAAGTAAGAGGCATCGCCTGCAGCGCGTTGTTAGAACATGCCTTAATGCACCTGCCGCAACGGTTGCATACAGCTGTGAAATCCGCTTCCTGAAGGGCCCCTGGCGGACGCAATACGTTTTTTGCTGTCGCCCCGACGCTTTTCCATAAAGCCACGGCTGCAGCAACAGCGACTGTGATTTTAATAAACTGGCGACGCGAAGGATTATTCTGTACCTCTGCATTACCGGCGGCGACCTCCTTCTCAGTTTTGGAGCTTTTACCGAATAGCGGGAGCCAGTGAACTGCTTTTGTCGGGCAAACCATTTGACAGTCTCCACAGACCAAACAGCCTTCTTTCGCCGCCCCAATATCAAGCGGCGCCGCATCTACGGAACATATGTTAGCGCATTTAGAGCACCGAATGCAGTTACCGTCAACCTGATAACGGAATAAGCGCAGCTTTGCCACTAACGACAGCAGTATTCCTGTGGGACATAATACACTGCACCACAGCCGGGAGGACAATAAAGTACCGACAATAATGACAATGAGCACCCAGGGAACTGCTCCTTGTAAGCTTCGCACGATCTCATGGCTGAATAGTCCAAACGGAGTTAAAAAGAGTACCCAGTTTGAGCCCAAAACAAAGATCACTGCTAAAAACAGGAACCAAACGTAGCGCACAGGCTGTGAGCGGTGTAATATATTTATCCTAATTTTATTAATTACCCTGTTTTTAAATACAGCCCTGCTTATTTTGTCAACAAGCATTAATAAAGCACCAAAGGGGCAAAGCCAGCCGCAAAACACCCGCCCCACTAGAAGAGTTGCAACCAGTGTCAGCAGCGGCAACCATGCCCATACCGGTACGCTGTGCTGCCAGCGCAAATAACTGATCAACACCCAGGGGTCAAGCCGAGAAAACCATTCTAAGACCTCTGCCTGCCACTCAAGCGGGTAAACCAAAGCGGTAAAAAGATAAACAAAAAAAGTGAGCGATATGCCTTGCAACGCATACCGCAAGCACTGTACCAATTTAAATTTCATGTATTTACACCTTCTGAACAGTAATCTTCTGTGTATCTATTTCTCCTACACCTAACTTAGCTGCCGCTGTTATATAGGCAATTTCCTCCGGTTTTAAGCCGAATAAATTCGCTCCATAAGCATCCAACGCCACGGGATCAACTCCAAAGACAACCTGGTTCCATTCCTTAATTGTTCCCGGTCCCATTGGTCCTCTGTCTGTAATACCTTTGATAGCATCCAGTATGGTAAGATCTGGCTTGCGATAAGCCGTGAGTTCAGCAATACATTGATGAAGATCTGTGCGATGGAAATATTGGCGGTCTTGCACCAGACCCATCATCCCTTTTAAGCCCATCGTAACTTTAGTCATCGCGTGATGTTTCAGAATGGGGAAATTTATTAGAACGTCAGCATCTAAGACATCTTTGGAAAACATGACTTTTTTCAGGGTCACTCCGCCTGTGTCAACCTCTGTAAAATCGTTTTGTTTTCCAATATCAAAAGCCTTGCCACCCGCTTTTTCAACTGCATCTTTTATCCCGCTGAGAACAAGACATTGGGGACCGCCAAACGGAAAATCGATAACTTTTACTTCCTTAGCACCTGCCGTCAGACACTGTTTGACCAATGCAGCAAGCAAAAGGGGATTGGTAGTAATTGCATCCGCTCCCGGTCTTTTGGGAACACTGTAATTCGGCTTAATAACTACGGAAGATCCCTTCTTCACAAGCAGTCCAATTCCACCAAGAGCGCTTAACCCCTTTTCGATAAGGGAATCAGGATCAGTACCTTGCGCTATAACAAGTTTCTTGCTGTCATACACACTTGCTGTTACAGGTTTCGTTTTATTGCCTGCGGCATCCCCGCTGGCCCCCCCATTATTCCCATTTGTCTCACCACTATTCCCCAGAGTTTTTACACCGCATCCCGCTAAGCTCAAAGATAATAGTCCTGCTCCCAAACCTCCAATAAACTTTCTCCTATCCATAGTGAATCATTCTCCTTTCTTTGCTTCACCCCATGATCTATCTCTGCGCGGAGCAGTATAATTACACTGGCGCCAAAACCAAGCGGCCAATCCTGCTTTTATGTAAGACGAGTGTTGCATCTAGAGATGTCGAAAAGTAGTTCACCGATATTTCACTTTTCACATCTTCCTTAGTTCCAAAACCACCTAAGGCCATTATAGGTATATTCCATCGCTGCACGACCATCGTGCGAATATCCGTCCTTAATACGAAATGCGATATTTCCAGATTCTTTACTATCGGACGATATGAAATTTCCACTCGGCATACCAAGCATTCCATTAATCTGTCTTGTGAAATGTTCGCATTCAAAGTCATCCGTTCCGGTCATCGCATAGATGAAGAAATCGTCCGGGCTGTGACCGGAGGCAGTGACTGCCGCATCGACATCATTGCCCTCATAATCCATCGCACCGCTCATCGGCAAGAAATATCGGAATTCATCCAAACAATTCACAAAGGTATACCATGTGGTAACAGATCCCATCGAAAATCCGCCAAAGGCACGGTGATCTCTGGAATGTTTAATATCCTCCGGCGATGTGCTTTCCGCATAGGTCGAGTAGGTTCCTTCCACAGCAGGAATCAGGTCATTTATCAGTTCATTGTGATAATTGACCGTCAGAGTATAAAACGCCAACGTGTAGTCTGCACTGTCCTCCGGACTTTCATTATTGTAGGTAGGACATACAATGATAAGCGGTTCTGCCTTTCCATTCTCAATGGCATGATCAATGACATTCTTAAAGGAATTCGGATGATCCGGAGTGCCAAGGGTCCTTGTTTCATTACTCCACCCGCCATGCATCAGATAAAATACATTGTACTTATTTTCTTCAGAATACCCATATGGCAGATATACGATTGCCCGTTTTGTAAGCTTCTTACTTTTCTGTTCATACGTTATCGATTCATAGGTGGTGTAGGTAAGCTCCGCCAAAGTTCCCTGCTGATCTGCCGCTTGATAATACTCCTCCGGAATATTATCAAGTTCCTGCGGAACTGGATGCTTAGTTCCGGTTCCCCTGTTCATGCCGGTTTCTGCCTCCTGTACTGTTTCAATGACTGCATTATCCTGTACATTTGAGACCAAAGTAACATCCGATGCATTCCGGCTGCCAAATGCCCCAATTAAACCGATAAGCAACAGCGACACTGCCGCAATTCCGACTATTCTTTTTGATCTCATACTCCACACCTCCTTCTCAATCCATCTGATTCTCCCAGAATCTGATCGCATGATCTATCCATCCTTCTGCAACCGTCCCTTGGCCAAGTCCGAACCCGTGGGGTAGACCATTAAAAATCTCAATCTCTGCGTCTGTTCCCTTGGCTTTGATCCGATTAATGCGGCTCTCCATTGTTCGGTAGCTTGCAATACCGTCGCTGGTACCCACACATGCGTAGGTCGGCGGTTCATTTCCTTTCACCTCGGAAAGTCCCGTATATTGCATGATGACCGCTCCAGGTCTGGGATACTCCCCTTCTCCAAAGGCTGCTGTTCCGTATGATCCAAGCCAAGCCGCCATTCGCGCACCTGCAGAGCCTCCCCACAGGGAATACTCCACCGTGTCAACCTCAAGCTCATCCGCATGTTGATGGATAAATGCAATCCCTCGGGCAAGATCCTCACAGGCCGTCTCTGCTCCCGGTCGGTAAATCAAAGCGAAGGCATTATATCCCTTTTTTGATAATTCCAAGGCCTGCGGAAAACTGTCATGCATGGCTCCTACATATGCAAAGCCGCCACCGGCATTCACAATGGCAAATTTCTCTCCCAGATTTCCCCGAAAAAAGAAAAGCCCGGTATTTTTCTTGGCTGGATCAGTGGCTTTTTCTTCATCCGTGTAGATGTCAAAAAAAATCTGTTCCCCCGCCTCTGCTTTGGTTTTCATATAATTTACAATTTGGACTGTCCGAGATGGATTCACATAGTTGTACCAGGTCAGGATACTGCCGACCTCACTCAGAGTCATACCCTTGTCAATCGTCTTATCGGCAGGGAAAATCAGTCTCCCATACTCATCAAAGGCAGGATTATCAATGACATCCCATACTTTTGTGTCCGCTGTGTAGCTCATCACTATATTGTCCACTGCTGCATCTGTGGATCTCTCGGTATCCGCTCTTGCTTCTGTACCGGTTTCTGTCACTGCATCCTGTCCTTCTTTGGCAGTTTCACTGCCTGTTTCTGCTCTCGATGAAGAAATCTGCGCATCTGCTGTGTTTCTACCGCATCCTATAAGAAGTACAATGAACAACAAAAAGATTACAAATGCCATTCTGTAATTCCTATATTGCATATTGCCAACTCCTTCAATGTTTTTCCAACAGCCACTCATAATTGTTTCATTTAGTAACTATAATTTGGTTCCAATAGTTTCATAAGGCTTTTATCATGATTATGCACCAGCTCAGATTCTGTATCGAGAATCATAGTTGCTCCGTTTTTACGATCATATGCTTCCCATTTCGGTAAGTCCTCTGCACTTGGTGTTCCTGTTTTTGCAAAATTAATCCATGCCTGACTAACTGTTTTAGCCAGTTTCTGTAGATCGGCATTACCACTTACATTATCAAACACAAATGGAATTTCTGCACCATGACTTGATCCACGCGTAGCATCTTCCCACGTAAACACATAGGCATAGACAGGTGCTCCGCCTTGATCTGCCTTATGTGACATAATCTTTAGCATCGGCAAACGGATAAATGTGTCTACATTTTTCGCTCCGGATGCATTCTCATTAGGATAAGCCTGGGCAAAGGCGTTTTTTTCTTCCTCTGTCATATTAGTGTGAGCACTGGATGGCACCATCGTTGTCCACTCATTCAAATTGCTTCCTATAAGAAGAGGGATATCTTTTCCTGCATCAGCAAAGCCGTCTTTTGTTACAGGATTGGTCGGCATATAATCTCCATCAATAACTGGTCCCCATTCCATGGCATAATCATTGGTAAAAGCAGCAGGGATTTTATAGGTATTGGCCGTATCCTGCAATGCTTTGGTAGAAGCTTCCTGCAAAGCACTGTTAGAAACATTCTGGAGTTTTTCAAGGTTATCCGGTGTAATACCAAGATTTTTTAAAATATGCTCTGTTAATGTTTGACTTTCTTCCTTTGTGGAGAATGTAACACCCATGGTTTCTGTTGCTCCACTTTCTACGATTCCTTTTTGGAAAAGTCCCTTTGCATAGGGGCTGGTCATCAGAGAAAGCACTTTCGCACCACCACCTGACTGACCGAAAACAGTAACGTTACTCGGATCACCTCCAAACGCTACAATATTATCCTGAATCCATTTTAATGCTGCCACAATATCTGTAGTTCCTACGTTGCCAGAGTATTTATACTTCTCACCATAAGCAGAAAGATCCATATGACCAAATACGTTCAAACGATGATTCACAGATACAACCACAACATCTCCACTTTGGCTTAGATTCTTTCCATCATTCATAGCATTATTGGCTGTTCCTATAGAAAAGCCACCGCCATGCAACCAAACCATAACTGGGCGTTTCTTGCCATCGCCTGTTCCGGGAGTCCAGATATTCAGATTCTGACAATTATTATTTGTCCCAGTCTCATTATTATTGATTGGCATTCCAAGAATGGCACCCTGTGGTGACATTGCACCATAAGCGTCTGCCTTACGAACGCCATCCCAAGGTTTAACTTCACCTGCAGGGACAAATCGCTCTGTTGCCTCTGCATAAGGAACTCCAAGATAAGTATAAATACCATTATTATTTGTTCCCTGTAGAAGGCCCGCTGTTGTTTTTACAACCCCATCTGTTTGTGACGCTGCTGTATCCACGGTTTCTTTGTTTACTGGGTTAGATGGTATTGGCTGATTTTCTGTGGAATTTCTGCAACCTGCCAAGAGGCTGGCAGAAATCACCATAACCATGACTATATTTAATAACTTTGTCTTCTTCATATAAATCTCCTTTTTATTCAAACTCTACTTCCTGCCAGTAAAAATCGTTTCATACAACACCTCCATGGTTTTTAATAATAGCTTTTCTTAACCTAGTTAAACATAAGGGGCAATTGTGAGAAATTTGTGAGAAAACAATGAGGAAAGAATAAGACTTAAGCATCTGGGATGTGTTCCTTTAATTTGGGTTCTAAAAAGGGCATAATAATGGCGGGTACCCTTTCGTCAGAAAACACACCCGCTCCTGGCTAGTTTATGCATGTTAATCCCACCATGAAGAAAAAGGAAGGTGTAGATCTGAATTGAATAGGACCGTCTCCCCGTCAATAGGAAGTGAGGTAGACCTGGCGGAAAAACAGTAAAATATTAAGTAAGAATACGAAAGAGTTAGCTATTGTGCGGCCTTTTATGCCTATTATCGGGTTGGGCCCATGGCTATCCTACAGCTGCATCGTGTCCAATCACGTTGTTTTATTTCTCGGTTGGCAGCTGGCTGTATTTCTCTTCCGAAATGCGGTCGAACCATTCTACGCCGCTTCGCTCCGGATTTGTATTGACGGCGATATGGGCGAAACTCGTATCTGCACTGCCACCATGCCAATGCTTCAGACCGGGAGGGCAAAACGCCACATCGCCCGGATAGAGAACTTCTACTGGCCGGCCCATAATTTGATGATAACCAATTCCATCCGTAGCGATTAGGATTTGACCGCCCACATGGGTATGCCAGTTATTGATGACACCCGGTTCAAACACAACATAGTGCAAGCCTGGCGCACCGGCAACATTTTCGCCAATAATAGAAGAGAGATACACTGGACCGCTGAAGGTATCCATGGTCATCGACTGCTCACCACGCTGAAACATGAACTTGTTGTCAGCAGTGACCTTGCGTCCCGCATATTCTTTGGCATCCAAATTGGCGTAATACTCGTCGGTAACCGGCTCCTCGCTGCCTTTTCCACCGGAATAGCCGACATCATAGATCACCATTTGCGAGAACCAGCTGTCAGGTGTGGCCCCGTGCCAGTGGTTCACTCCGGGCGCACACTCAATCACATCGCCCTCACGGATGATTTGCGCGGCCTTGCCTTCTTCCTGATAATAGCCTACGCCTCCGGTAACCAAAATCACCATTCCGCCGTGGCTGTGCCAGTTGCTTCTGGCTCCCGGCTCAAATGTCACGTTATTGGTTTGCGGAAAGTTGTACTCCTCATCATTGTTGATTAGGGGCGCTATGTATGCTATTCCTGTAAATGCACCGGGAAAGTTAATGGCGCTTCCCATTGGAAAGGTGAGGCCATCACTCGTCTTCACAACACCACTGACAGAAATCAATTCTTTATTGTCTTCCAGCGTGCTTGCGCCGGTATTTGCGCTTTGCTCCGCACTAACCGTAGGTGCATCAGATGCCTGGCCGCCACTGCTTCCGCATGCGGAAAGCGTCAGGCTAAGCAGGATGGCCAAAATAGTTGCAGCTTTTCTCATCTTGGTAATCTCCTCGTATAATAAGATTTGCAGACGATTTTAAGTGTGTCTGCTCGTATACTTCTTGGTAATCAACGGTCTATGAGATGCCTATGATACAATAGCTGTAGGACAGTCATTACCGAACCCAACATAACTAATTTAGTTTTAAAAATGTTCCTCCTCTAATTGTCCTTTTTTTATCTTCAATGGAATCCGTTTAAATGTCACCGAAAAACATATCTCCAACCTAATCTTAATCTTAAAATGTGTGAATTCTGTGAGAAAAGAGGCGGATTTATATAAAAGTTATTCCGTGTTAAGTTAATCATAGTCTGAAATTCACTGATTCACCACGATTCCGGACATGAATTGCATCTCTATCAGATCATCCTTGACGGACTTAATGCTCTGCAGGAGCCTACCGACCAGGTCATTGTCATCTATTAAATAACCCAAAAAAACCGGGCTAAAAAATGCACTTTAATTAGCCCGGTTTTTGCTATTTTTTACTCAAATACCACTACATATAGTGGTTGGCCAGCCTTATTTGCCCTTAAAGCCATTATTTGTCATCAAGGTAATACTCAGCGCCCTCACTGTCTAGCTCAATCAAGTAAAGCCTCGTGAGTGTACCTTCCTTTTCATGTTTCTCCTTATTTTACTTAACATTTTCTTGTATCCATTTTTCAATATGGTCAGCAATCACACCATTATTCAGATTCTGGAACATAAAATGATCGTTTCCTGTAATACCTTCCTTTGGAAGATCCACAACAGTACTGTTCCCACCCTGCGCGGTATATGCCTCAGCAAAATCATAGCAGGCCTGACGCATCATCTTCCACATACCGGTTGCCTGAATAGCAGGATCTCCATTGTCAATATAATCGCCAAAGTAAAAGGTAACTGGAATATTCTTCTCGGTGACAGCTTTAAAAGCGTCTGAATCAGCTCTTGGTGCACCGCCTGGCTCGATGGCAATGATTGCCGCAATGTGATCTGTATACTTTGCAGCTGTCCATCCAGGACCGCCACCCTGCGAATGGGTTACCAGAATCGAGTCCTTTCCAGTCCTTTTATATACTTCATCAATCGTTACCGCTAAAGCTCTTGCAACTGTCTCATTATCAAAATCTCCGCCCATATCAGAGGACATTCCTGTATCCGGTGTCATCTGGCGGAAGAACTGATCAACAGAATATTCATCATTTGGGAACTGTGAGCCTTCGTTAACGATGGATTTCCCATCCTCCCAGCGTCCTATTCTGAACTGGGTATACCATCTCTGATCCAGCGTCTTCGTACTAATCGTACCAGCGACAGAGGTCTGTCCGGCCTCACCACGTCTCGGCTCATCCACAAGGAACACGCTGTGTCCCTTTTTCAGAAACATGTTTGACCATCCCTCACGTCCATCTGGGGTTGTCATCCACCCCATACGGGATTGCCCATAACCGTGCAGAAACACCATCGGCAGTCCTGCTTCCTTCGCAGGAATCTGATAAAGCACATTTGCATGATCCACATGAGAAGTCTGGCCGGCTCCAGTCTCCTCCCACTGATTTTTATAGTCAAACTTACCGTCTGAGGTTACAGTTTTTCCACCTGCGGAAAACATGCCCTGCTTTGCTATAACCAAAGCTCCGCTGTTATTTTCTTTGGCGTTATTCGTCACATTATTTCCACATCCGGTTATAAGAAAAGCTACCGTCATAGCCATTGCAAGGAAACCCATCAATTTGTTGTTCTTCATAATATTTTCTCTTGCCTCCTTAATCTATAATTCCAAGTCTCTCCAACCATTTGCTGACAACCTTAGAATTGCCTTTCTCAGCAAATCTCATTTCCAGCGGTAACCCTTCCAGAACCTTCGCAATCTCTTCAAACTTATAACTTGACAACTTTGCAACAGAACTTTATTTTGCCATGGCGATCTCTTTCAGGCATGAGGTTACATCCCCTTCCGCTCGAGAACACTCCACGAAAAAATATGCTTTTTTCATTAAGAGGTACCTCCTTCCTGACATTTCCCTTTTGTTCTCTTATATTATAAAAATAACTGAACATACACAGAAGTCTATATATGTTCATCAGTATAAACCCTTGGGTTATAACTCGAAAAGAGTTCATGGAACAGTCTAATCTAATCCATGAACTCTTACTTGATATTAAGCTATCCCGCAGGAATTGGACACCGTCTATTTACCGAAAAACCATCCCATGATTTCTTCATCGAAGGCAAATAATAGTCCACCTGCATGCTGATTTCTTTGTCCACGGCTTATAAAGTACTTTTGATCCTTGATGTCCAGGACCAGAAGTTCGTTTATCTCTTCTTCTGAAAGCCCCTGCTCCACATATAAATCATGCAGCTTTTTGTATGCTATTCTTGTAGGATCTGATCCATAGTATTCATCACTTTCACCGATAGCAAAATACACAGGTGTACGGCTATTAACAGCCGGCTCATATTTTCCATCCCACTGAGAACTACACTGCAAATAAGCAGTGAATAACTCCGGGCGCTTTCCCATAACAAGGGACATGGTTTCTCCTCCACCGGAAAATCCATTGGCATATACCTGTGACTTATCAATGTTGTAATTCTCTAAAAAGTATTCTACTAAAGCAATCGTCTGGTTTGCAGATGTATCTCGAAGTTGCTGTTCCACTGCCTCACCGCAGTCGGAATATTTTTATTTACGACGGCGTTTGCCCCAATCTTTATCTGTCCGACATTATTAGAACCACAAACTGGGCAAGCCCAAAATAAGGACGTTTCTCCGATTATTCGTTGATTTGATACTCCGCTTCGGGTAGCCATGCATGCTGTAGGAAGTCACGACCTTGTACACTGACAACTCCCTCTTTAACGTCGACAACTAACCCCTGACTGGTCTCGGAGGAAGCGGGCCATACTCGACTTACAGAGGCACTATTAAACATTGTAAACGTGTCTTTGACAAAAGAGTCCGGTGAACCTAATCGGATGTGTAAATGACCGACGAAGAGAACAACATTTGGTACCGAATGAAGGATTTCCGCGAGTTCACTCTGTTGAACCACTAAGTTGTACTTTCTTTGCGCCTCACTTTGGGAGGAAAATACGGGTTGATGCAAATAGACAAAGACAGGTTTCCCTGGTGTAAGGTTTTCGGAGATTTTTGATTTCAACCATGTTAATTGAGCTTCCGAAAGATACGCAGCATCCCCGATCTTAGGATCCGACATCCTCGACTTTTCAGAGCCAAGAAAGATAAAATGATAGCCGTTCATATAGCGATCCATGTAAACCTTATCTCGATCGGCAAAGTCCAAAAAACGTTGTATTACCTGGGAATCCGTCTCTTGATTGGGAAACGTATTGGCATTCCAAGCATTGCTGTCCGGATCATGAAATGCTTTGTAAAATTCGTGATTTCCAATGGTGGGCACGATCGGAGTGGTTTTCCCCGTACTTCTCCGCGCAGAATGAAGAATTTCGTTAAGCTTTTGATAGTCCTTCGGGGTACCATCGCCAAGATCACCGTTTAATACAACGAAGTCGAGAGGCGGCTGTTGATTCATAAGAAGATCCTCTAAAGCCGTTTGAAATTTGATCGGTGCCGTGTCGGTTTGAAGAATATGGATATCACTGATCACCGCAAATCGAACACTGTTTTGACTCGACTTAAGTCCATCGTCTGTTTCTGAAGCGGGGGACAATGGAAACGCTCCTAATACCGGAATTGCTTCATTATCTAGTAGGCTATTATTGCTGCTTAGGCCACAGCCTGCTAGAAAATATGCCAGAATCCCGGCTAAAAAAGTCCGTCTTTTCATTTCTTATACAATCCCTCGCTTTTGATGTAAGCCATTGATTTGGGTATATTCGATATCGCAACACTTAGAGTTCACTCAATAACAACGCCCATTCCCTTTCGTGGTGCTTTTTAGTAATTGTTTTACAGAATTAGGTCGATAAAGATGCCGGAAAAAAAAGCAAACGCCATACAGAACAGGATATAGATCACAAAGCCCTTGACGCCTAAAACAATCTTTACCGCGCCAAGATTGGTAATCTTGGTAGCCGGACCGGTGAGCATAAAAGCTGTAGCAGAGCCCATGCTCATTCCGGACACCATCCACTGCTGTAAAAGGGGGATCGTCCCGCCCCCACAGAGGTATAGCGGCACACCAATAGTGGCGGCCATCAGCACGCCGAACCCCTCGTTTTTTCCAAACAGGCTTGCAAAGACGTCGGAAGGTACATAACGCTGAAACACTGCGGATAAAGCGATGCCAAGCAAGAAATATGGGGCGGTTGCCCTGAGGTTGCGCCAGATATTTTTCAGCAGCCGCAGCAGCGGATTGGGGTCGGTATCCCGGTTCGTTGGTTCAGAAAATCCTGAAAAGTTGAAAAAGCTTCTGCCTCTATTGGTATAAAAGAGCCTTACACACAACCCCGCCACGATTCCGCACAGCAGACAGGATACGATACGGATAACGAGGGCCGTTGTTCCAAGAGATGCGCTGTAGATGATGAGCTGGGGATTTAACAAAATAGAGCTCATCATAAAGGCAGCCAGCCAGTCATCCCTCATGCCCTTTTCCGAAAAGGAAGCGGCAATGGGTATCGTTCCATACATGCAAAGAGGAGAGGCGATCCCAAGCACGCTGGCCGGGATCACCCCAAGTCCCCCAAGTTTTTTGTTTTGCAGGACGCTAAATAAGCGGTGGATTTTTTGTTTTCCAAAGACTGAAATGATTGATCCTAAGACAATTCCCATTGCCCAGTACTGGAAAATCTGTTCAAACTGGACGGAAAAGTAAAACCAGAGATAAATACCTTCCCGTCTTAGGATATCAATCATCTAATACTCACCAAATTATAATCAAGGCTGCCAAGACCAATTTCAGCTGCATAGTCAAGGGTATGTAAGCCGTTTCTGGAATTGATGCGTTCCATCAGGGATTTGCCGTCTGGGTCAGCAGCCACAAGATCCACACAGGCCATGTCCAGCGCGACGGGGTCAACAGAGGCTAAAATGCCAATGTCGTGCATATCCGGCTCGGCCGGATTGCCATTGCAATCGCAATCAATAGAGAGACGATTCATGACGTTAATGTAGACAATTTTTTTATCAAGGCTGTCTGAAACCGCCTTTCCGGCTTCCGCCATGCTCTCCAGGAAGGGATCTTGCTGTCCGCCCCAAGGGCTGTCCTTCGTTGTTCCGGCTGTATGAATCCAGGACTTTCCACCCTTGGACGAGATGCCGATGGAAATGTTTTTAATCGCTCCGCCGAAACCGCCCATGGCGTGACCTTTGAAGTGAGAGAGAACAACAAATGAATTATAGTTCTTAAAGTGTGAACCGACGAAGTTTTCTTTTAAGTTTTTACCGCCGACAACAGGCAAGGCGACTTCGCCCTCCGCGTCCATAATATCCACGTCGGCAATTTCAGTAAAACCATGGTCCTTGGCCACCTGCATGTGCATGGCTGTACTTGTCCGAGAACCCCCATAGGCTGTATTACTCTCGACAATAGTGCCCTTTAGAGACTGCACAAGGTCTTTAATAAGCTCAGGCCGCAGATAATTGCTGTTGGGTGGTTCGCCTGTGTGCAGCTTTACTGCGACATTGCCTGTTGCCTCAAAACCCAACTCTTTGTAGATTGCCATCAAGCCTGCAGAACTGATGTCGGTGGTCATATAGACAACGGGAGCGTCTTTGGAGTCAGTCTGATGCTCCAATTTGTCTGCTGTTTCCGTGCCGTTACCGCTGCCCGAGCCTCCATCCGGAGCGATAGGCATGACATTACTATCGCCGGAAGTTCTACTGCATCCGGCCAACAATGTGATTGTCAACCCAATAAGTAAAAGAATGGATATAAATCGTTTCATAGATAACCTCCCTGTTTTTTAATAATAGTTTTTCTTTCATACTTAGGTATAAGGGGCAATTGTGAGAAATTTGTGAGAAAACTATGAGGAAAGCATTAGACTTAAGCAACAGGGATGTGTTCTTTAAATTTGAGTCCCAAAAAAGGGCATAAAATAGAGGGTATCTTCGTCAGAAAATACACCCGCTCCTGTCAATTTTATGCTCAATTACAAGTGCTGGTATTATGAAGCCGCTAAGGAAGCAGGTACCTGTACAATTCATGATGATATACAAACGGAGAATGTCCCTAAGGAATATCGCAAATTTTTAAATAATAAATAGAACAGACCATATTTATTCAACTACTAAATCAGGCTGAAGGTGGATTTGACAACAATACGAGCCTTCTCAATTGCTGGCTTTCTATACCGTGAAATAAGCGGCCTGCCCGATAATCCTACAATTATACGATTATCGGGCAGGCCGCTTATTTCGCGTAAGGAATCGGTCTCGGACTTATATGCTCTCACGCCTGATTTGTACTTGGCCAATGAACTATCTTTAAATTTTTAAGTATTGTCTAACACTATCAATAGTGATACTTTGAATCAACTGTGGTATACTACAATCAAAGAGGAGTCATGTTAGTAGCATGACTCCAATGTAACAGCCGCTTAAAGAGCGGTCGGCGTCAAAAGTGCGGAATAGACCGAACCTTTGTTGTGAGGCGGTCTATTTCCGTTTATGGAATGAAAGTATTAACACTACCAATGTTCCAAATGAAATCATCAGCATCAAAGTCTGGTATACTTCCACGGCATCACCTCCCTTCGGAGGAATGCCGACCGCCCTGCAAGCCTTTTTCTGTTACAAATAAATTATAGCATACAAGCACTCAATTTTGGGTGCTTTTTATTATATCTAAAAGGAGGGTTTGTATATCATCTCCACACAATTTTCCGCTGGCATCCTTTAAAAAAAGTGGTACAATGCTCAAAAATAGCCAGGAAAACATAATTCCTTTTCATCATACACCATTCCTTACTGCGTATCTCCGCTAGAACGAGCTTATCTGCTCCACGTCTCGTCCTTAAGCCACACATTCAAACGATCGTAAACTTTATCTTATAAATGACATACGTCTCCTTGTCATTGGGGGCGATATGGTTGGCCCTGACCTTAAGTGTGGTATTAATGAAGTTCTCCTCTCATAGCCCTTGGCGGATGAGCTTTGTTGGAGGGACTCCAGCGAATCCTTCAGCTGCCTGGCTGTAGTTCAAATTCGAATCCGGATTCGAATTTGAGGGAGGTAAGCTGTCTGGCTCCGTACTCTTTGAAGATACGCATCAGTTTATTGGCCCTGCTCTGGGAGAAATCCACCGACTCCTCCAGCCACTTGCCCCATTCTCCATACTTGAGAGCTGGGCCTTGGCCCCCGTCAGCCGCCTTCCGATCTCAAGGTAAATCCTCTCAGCCTGGTATTTGATCAAGGTTAATTTCAGCCGCGATTACCTGGGTGGTGCGTCCGCTGATGACATCTGTAAAACCAGAAAAGTTTTAGAGAGCTATGGGGGGTGGAAAACATAACCTATCTGTTAGCCGTCTATCTTGTTTTTTTTGTTTCGTAGTTGCTTCCTTATGCACCTTGCCCTTTGGCCGAGGGCTTCAAGCAGCTCCTGATGCGGGGTTGTCATCCATACTTAGGTTAATTCACTCAATTGAGTGAGGGGGGGCAGTAACAGGCTAATTAGAATTACCCTTCATCTTGCCTGTTAGCTAAATCATTTAACCAATACGCTAGCAACACTAACTACACCACAAATAAATATAATCGACAAGGTCAGCCATCTGAAAAATTTAGGACTTACTTTGGCAAAGGTCTTTTCTCCCAACCATACACCAATTAGAACTCCAGGAATTGCATATATAAGATGTGAAAATATGCCTGTATCTAATGCATCCATGTAATACATAATGATTAGAGTGGCAATATTACCAAAGCAAAAAAAGCGAACGAGATTTGCACGAAAAGCTTCCTTATCTTGTTGCTGATTCGTTAAAAAAAATACAACTGGTGGCCCGCTTAAGCTTGTTGAACCTCCCATAAAACCGCTGACAATACCAACTAAAATTGTCGCTAACTTTTCACGTTTAATGGTGAAAACATAATTTGAGGCCATTAAAAATGCTAACAATAGAATCAAAATACCAATACTAAGCTTTAGTACAGAAGCGTTTATAACCTTAAGTACATATACTCCAAGTATAGTTCCAAACAAACTAGCCGTAAACAATGGCCATATCACTTTTGAATCTGACCTTCCTCTTGTCTTATAGATAACCATAAGGTTCAGTAATATACCGCCGATGGTCATCAGACTAACAACCTGCCTCGGTTCCATAAAAAACAGCAACAGCGGTGTACCCACAATTGCAAAACCAAATCCAGTAATTGACTGTAAAAATGACGATAAGAAGATAGTGATGAATATAATAATTGCTAAAATGTCCATAAATTTACTCCATATTTAATATTTAAGTCATTACGAGCTTTTCGAGCGCGGTAAACGAATAGTAGGTACGCAAACAGTATTGGGATTCATAAAAGAGAGTATTGATGAATTAGGTATCTGCAGAATAAGGCAGATGCCTTAAAATTTAAGGCAGATGCTCTACGAACTCTGTTCGTTTTGCAACGGTCCCGCTTCAATTCACTAACCTTTAAATCCGGCACTCCTCGAAAGATGATAAAGGATTAATTGATTAAGACTTATAGTTTCCTTTTTGGCGAGTTCTGATAAATGTCTATGGAGACTCTTTGGGACCCGTACATTAAATCTTCCTGAGTAGTCATCTCTAGTAGGCTCAGGAATTTCGACGCCATCCTCAATACAAGACTCCAACCAGCATTTTTTGGCGTCCTCGATCATGGCCAGTGCTTCATTGGCGGTATCAGCTTGACAGTTCGGCCTTATATCCCTTTATCTGTAAAGAAATTAATTATTCCACCCGTTGAGTTCATCAATGGATGCTCTAATTGAGGTTATCATCTCATCAATTTCTCGCCTTAATTCTGTTGAAAGATAGAAGAAGTCAGATTTCCTGTACGCTAAGGAATTCTGACTTCTTCGTTTATTAAGTACCCATGAAAACTGGTTTTAAATCTATTGCGAGATCGGGGAATATACTTACTGTAATTTGGTCTTCTTCTGAAAGTACATCCGGCCTACCGTATCTATTGTTGTCCTGTAGCACGAATACGCTCACGATCTTTTGTTCGGGTTCAACAATCCAGTATTCTTTTACGCCAGCCTTTTCATATTTGTTGAATTTCGGATTCCGGAATTGGCATGTAATCACTCCCTGTTAAAAAATACCTTTTAAATAGTTTAACATATCCGACATATGGATAACAGCCTTCAGGTAAGTCCTTTATAATTTCTTCTCAAGTAAATAAAATAATCCTTTTCTCCACTTAACGTCTCCTACCTTTTGATATCCAAGCGTCTGATACATTTTTAAGGCATATGGATTTAGAGAATACGTGTCTAATCTTATAGATTGAATTCCCTCTGTCTTCAATATCTCCTCTATCTTTATCATAGTGTCTTTCCCAATTTTCTTATTTTGGTAGCTTGGGTTAACACACAGTCGATGTACAACAGCAAACTTGTCATTGTCATATCTCCAGTTGCCATACTTATACTCTTCTTCACATTCATTATTAATCACTAAAGCGGAAGCTATTTCGCCATCTTTAATTCCAACATACATTTGTCCATTTAATACGTCTTGCTCGAGATCTGTCGTAGTCGGGTAAAGGTCATCCCATTGGTTAATATTGTTGTCGTTCATTATCTTAATAGCATTCTTAAATATTTCTAGGATTATATTTAAATCCTCATATTCTGCTTTTCTGATTAGCAAACCGACACTCCCTCTCATATATAGAAAACAAGTATAGAAAACAAGCAATCTTTCCTACGCTTAATCCCTAATGGTCAGATTATTATTCGCCTAAAAATATGTATTTACCTTTATTTTGCTCCTTGAGTCCGATAACTGTTGGTATTCCCTCGATATTCATATCGATGATGAATTGAGCCCGTTCTTCCTTTGGGATACCTAATAGAGGCACCGCCTGGCTGTAGTTTAAATTCGGATTTGAATTCGAATATGAACTTTCTTGACAACAATTAGCAGATTTTTGTCGAAACAACGACAAAAAAATTGTCAAATTAACGACAGTAATACTTAAGGCAATTTGATATTTTTTATTATAGTGTCAAAGCCTTATGATTGGGTGGTTTGTATGGATTCAGTTGTTCGGTTTTGCGGATATTTTGCTGGTTACAGATAGGAAATTCAAATAGAGATTCAGGATACACTTAGGATTAATACTGGACGAAATTATCAGTGTTTGGATTAGCTTACTGCGAAGGGAGAACATATTTATGGATGAACGCTTGCTTATTTTTCAAGAAGTAGCTAAGACTAACAATATTTCGTTATCTGCCAGGAAACTTCACATAAGCCAACCATCCGTTACTTTACAAATCAAAAGTCTTGAAAAAGAATATGGAGCAGAATTTTTTAACAGATCAAATAAAGGCGTAAGTTTAACAAAAGAGGGCAAAGTCTTCTACGGTTATGTTCAAAGTGTTCTGGATATCTTAGCATCTGCCAAAGAGGAGATCGAAGCTCTATCTAAGAATCAGAAAAAAGTAATCTGTCTAGGCGCAACCTTGACGATCGGCGAATATATACTTCCGCATCTTATAGCATTTTTGTACAAAATTCATCCGGAAGTTGAGTTTAAGGTTAAAATCGCCAATACTGAATCCATATCCCAAGATATCTTAGAAAAAAAAATGCATATTGGCTTGATTGAGGGGCCTGTGGACAAGAACAAAAATTTAAATGTTGAAAATTTCTGGGAAGATCAGTTGGTAGTTGTTATTCCTAATTCCCATCCTTGGTCAGCGAGAAAAACTATTAGACTCGAAGAACTCTTGAACGAGCGCATCTTGACCCGAGAAGAGGGTTCCGGAACTCGTAAGGTGATGGAGATTATGCTAAAGCAGAGCGGACTTGATCCTGCGCAGTTAAATATAGCAATGGAGTTAGGAAGTACTCAAGCGATCAAACATGCCGTAGCTGCCGGACTAGGTATAACCATCATTTCCGCCTTAACTGTCAGCAAAGAAAGTGATCAAAAAGTGTTTAAGACATTACAAATAGAAGACAGCCCCCTTTATCGCCCTCTTAATATTCTCACAGATGCCCGCATTAAGAAAACTAAAGAGGAGAATATCTTAATTAAACTGTTAACTAATCGTGATTTGATTCGGAGAATTTTAAGTAAAGATGATTATGACATAGCGGAACCGATCATTAAACCACGTTTAATTGCGTCTAAATAGAAAATGAAAATAAAACTTATTAGCTTTTGAATTCATAAATGATTTAATCTGACCAGGCTCTATATGCCTGGTCTATTATTTTTGTTTAGGACTGACCTGTAAGGCCCGGTCTTTTTCTTGCAGGGTCTGCGTTCGTTCATTGACCACTTGCCCCACTCTCCATACTTGACTCAGTTCTTTAGGCGCCTCCTTCTTTTGTCTTCATTCTCGAATACTAGAAAAGCTATTATTTCCCTTTATTAACTGGAAGCAAGCAGTTAGACAAAGAAAGCTATAGTGTTCGGTTTTTCAGGCGAATATTATCGTTAACAATTCTTCAAAACAATCAATCACATAATCATATTCTTCAACCTTACCAAAGCCATATCTTGCATATACAAACGGAATTTCTGCCACTTCGGCTGACTGGGCATCTCCCATGGTATCTCCTACATAAATAGGTTTTTTCAGTTCATTTCTTGCTATGATGATTTTATTGGTTTCCCCTTTCGGCAGCCCTGTTACACCCCAACATTCAAAATCACTGAAGTATTTATTTAAGCTGTGGGCCTTAAAGAAGGCTTGGATGTAACCATCCTGACAATTACTGACTATGAACAATTTGTATTTTTGAGCTAACTTTTCAAGGGTTTCTTCTAATTTAGGGTATAACATTCCGCCATGTTCCTCTAAATGAGCTTGTTCTGTTTCACAGAATTCTTTCATTAATTTCTTTTGATCATCTTCATCTAATTCCGGGAACAACTTCTTGCCTATTTCATCCATTGGCAGCCCCATGCATCCCTGCATATCTTCTGGGGTTACTGCTTTTGTAATGTTAGGATAGTTGGCTAAGACCGTTTGCCAGGCCTCACAAATTCCTGCTATGGAATTCCAAAGTGTGCCGTCTAAATCAAAAATAATACTATCAATCTCCATTTTTTATTACCATCCTTCTTAATAATTACCAATGGTATCTAACTTTAAATTTTATAAGTATCGTCTAACATTATCAATAGTGATACTTTGAATCAACTGTGGTATAATATAATCAAAGAGGACTCATGTTAGCGCATGACTCCAATATAACAGCCGCTCAAAGAGCGGACGGCTTCAAAAGTGCGGAATAGACCGAACCTTTGGTGAGAGGCGGTCTATTTCCGTTTATGGAATGAAAGTATTAACACCACCAATGTTGCAAATGAATTATAGCATATAAGCACTCAATTTCGGGTGCTTTTTATTATGTCTAAAAGAAGGTTCTATCTTTAACATCTTACTCAAAAGCCTCCTGCTTTGTTATTCCATTTGCCTAAGAGCAAACCATTCGCTTTTGAAACCACAGTCGTAACATACCCCCATAACGGACTTTCACCGTCTACTTAATCGCCATGCCCTGGCGCACAGCAGAAAAATTTACGCTTTATGGCTCAAATGACGTTTGAAAGGATAGGGTCGTTCCAATTTATCTAATTTAAGTAGCAAAACTCCGCATATAATAAGCAATCCTCCAAACAGTTGGCTCAATACCACGCACTCAACGTGCCTTGAGTAGTCAATAAAATGTCGTACTTATCTGGTATCCCTTTAGTGAAGCTTATCTTATTTAAACTTATTTTTATGCCTCTGAAAAAAATCATAGAAATATCTCACATTCTCAAGATCTGCCCAATTTACAACCTCTAATTCCCTTGAATCAAGATTATAGATTTTTGCATATAACGTCGCCAGCATAAATGGTGAATGCGTAGAAATAATAAACTGACATCCTAAAAACCTTGACATTTCATTTATCTTCTCAGCTAGCAACGTTTGATTTGCTGGTGACAAGGATACCTCCGGTTCATCCAACAAATAAAGTGCATCAGTTTCAATATAATCATCCAACATTTGCAAAGTAGTTTCTCCATTCGAATACTTTTCCTGTGCAAATTTTAGAATTTCCATTTGAATTAAAGATACTGGAACGTCATTCATTTCACAATACTGTTTTATCATCTCAATGTTTTGATAGACATAGGGGCATTGCATATCATAATAAATTGTTAGCTCTTTGTTTTCAATTACTTGGTTTTTAACATTTTGTGCGAACTTTGGCGTTGTTCCGTCAAAAGAAAGTGCAAGCAATTCATATCCATTATCGGTAGTATCAACAACCTCAAAGCCGAACCTCTTCGCAAATGATTGGTCAGAAAGCCAAGATTTTTGTTTTTTTGCTCCAAGCATACAAATGCCGGATTTCCCCCTTTCTTTGGCATCAGCCAAACAATACTCCATCAGCGATTTCCCATACCCTTTTCCTTTGTGACTACCAGAAACCCATAAGCAATACAGATAATAATAGTTGTCACCAATTATGGGAACCCAAGCTGTTTCAAGAGGAGCATATTCAATAAAAACCGTAGCCCTTGCATTTAACTTTCTAAAGACATGACCGTCCTTTAGCCGGTCTGAAAGCCATTGTCGCTTGGCGTCAATACCTTGATGGGGCTTTTTACTGCGGATAATGCAGCATAAATGCTCATTGACAAGGTTTTCTGTTGTTAAGTTTACAAAATCAGTATTCATATGTACCCTCCCTTCAAATCTAAACTTGTAGTTCTTGCTTTTTCGTCTTAATTGCCAAATACGTACAAGTTATTAAAAATGGCTATCTCTGTGACAGTTTTCATGTAACTCCCCTATGCCAAACATTTGTTCGCTTCTATTTTAATTGAAATATTTACCTATGTAAAGAGTCGATTTGCTGCCTACCAATAACCTCGGTTACTGTTTGCGCAATGATGGCATATAAGCGGTTGCTGAAAATTCCAAAGCCCTCCTTGCTAAGAAGCAACTTGTATATTGTGAAATTTTTCTCCAAGTATTCAAACATGCTTTGAAATGCTCTTGTGTTTAGATTGGTTTCAGCACTATTGGCACAGTGCTGTAGTAGCATCTCAATATATATTTCAATGCACTTGCCAAGCAAGTCGAATTTATCCACGTAATGTAGATAAACAGTCCCTCGGTTTATGTTTGCACGTTCGGCATGTCATTGATGGTTATTTTCTCAAATCCTTTTTCAGCTAAAAGGTCGATGAAGGTATCCATAAAGTTTCCTCCAGATATTCAACAAATTAGCACAATGTGTTGAGTTCCTAATTACAGATTAGTGAACAGGCCCAGGAAAAACGAACAATGACGAAAAAGACCTTCTATCGTAGAATAGTAACTACGACAGAAGGTCCTGTTTTGTTGTGGGATAATACAACTATTTATTCGATTAGATGTATTGAATTCGAAGAAGCCTTAAAATATCCACATTTCACTTAGATGTCATCTTCTTAACTTAAGTCAATGAAATATTACATCCCCCATACTATTATAAGGCTCCCATATCTTTGGCAGTATAAACGGAAGGATATTTCGGGCGGAAATTAAGTTCGTTTTTAATGCGATCTGTGTCTTCTGTCAACTCCCAAATATTAGACGAAAGCCACCCGTCTTTTGTGGGTTCCTGCTCGGGTCCTCCGTTTAGCTTATATAATTCACCTATAGTAATAATATTATCATCTGCAACGTTGTATATGCGACCGCCAACACCGGGTGTACTGGCAGCAAGCAGCAGTGCTTGATCAATATCTTCATGATGCACCATGGACATTTTCTTTAGCGGGTTCCAGTTAATCATATAAGGCAAAGATTCTTCAATGTGCGGATCACGGTCGCCATAAACAAATGCAAACCTCAGAATACGAACATCGAGCCCTTGTTCACGATGCAATTTCAGCAATGCTTCCTCTGCCGCAATTTTTGTTTTGGGATATATGAGCGTAGCCGGCACAAGAATATCGTCTTCTCTGCAGGGTCTGTTTACAGTCAGGTCACGATAGACATTACTGGTGCTTGTAAAAACAAATCTTGTGACACCTGCATCCAGCGCAGCTTGAGCTAAAGCGATAGTTGCATCCAGATTTATTGCCGTAGTTGCTTCTTCATTGATAACACCCCGAAATTGGGCTGCCGTATGCACCACGGCATCGGACCCTTTTATGGCTTCAGTGAGATTCTCATTATAGACAAGATCACCTAAGACCACTTCTGCACCCTGCTCTTTGAGTGTGCTTGCCCGCTCAGCACTTCTCACCAGAACTTTAACAGTATGCCCCTGCTTCAGTAAATACGGTACGAGACGACTCCCAACTTTACCTGTTGCCCCAGTAACAAATATTTTCATAAATTAATTCACTCCGATCCAGATAGTTTTTGTTTATCAGTTATCTTTAGGTTATATTGTTAATATACCAGGGTTAAAATAATCGAGCCATACTGTGCTTATCATACGATTAAAAGTAGTAGGATATGAGGAGGAAATAAATGAAAGAGATTACATTACAACAATCGCTGGGCGAATTTTTGCGTGCGACGAGAGCACGCCTTACACCGGAACAGGTTGGACTGCCTTCACAAGGGGGACGCCGCCGCACACCAGGACTTCGCCGCGAAGAGGTGGCGGAGCTTGCCAATGTCGGTGTTTCTTGGTACACATCTATAGAGCAAGGAAAAGACGCGCACCCTTCTTATCAGGTATTGGACAGTTTAGCTACTGCTTTAAGATTATCGGATGATGAACGCCGATATCTTTTTCTATTATCTAAATCGGATGAAATGGAAGAATCAGAAATCTATAAAAAAATCAGTATAGGATTGGAACGAACTGTTTTCGCATTGGAGCCTAATCCTGCGTATGTCATGGATATATACTGGGATGTACTATTATGGAATCATGCAGCAGAGTTTTTATTTCGATTCCCTTCATATTCTGCCGACATAAACCCAAAGCCGAACATATTGCATCAAGTTTTAATTGATCCACTCAAAAAAGAAAGAGACTCAGATTGGGAGACACAGGCCAAAATCGCGATTGCGAGATTCAGGGCAGATTGTGCCCGATACCCTCAGGATTCGAGGCTAAACGAAATGATTGAAAAATTCAAGCAAGAAAGTGAATTATTCAATTCCTGGTGGCCTCGCTATGAAGTTAAAACTGTTACTGATTGTCACAAATTATGGAATGACCCTCTAATTGGAGAATTGGAGTTTGAACATGTGAATTTGCAGGTATCAAACTGTCCAGATTTGAAAATAATGATTTATACTGCCTCACCTTCGACAGCAGAAAAGCTTAAACAAAAAATATATTTATAAAACGGGGCAACTCTCCTGTTTCAAATTTCATCATAAAACTTAATAGAATTTCCGCAATCCACGAAAATTAACATTATTGATTTCTTTAAACAGGCGGAGCAAGCTCTCAGCGGCCTGGGAGTCCAGGGAGCCGGTGGGTTCGTCCGCTAGAATCAACTGGGGTTTGGTAATCAGGGCGCGGGCTACGGCACAACGCTGCTTCTGCCTTCCCGACACTTCATAAGGATATTTGGCCAGGATATCACCGATGCCCAGCTTGCGGGCAATGGGCTCCAGCCGCCGGCTCATCTCCTCATAGGACTTGCCGGAGAGCACCAGGGGCAGGAAAATGTTATCCTGCAAGGAGAAGGTATCCAGCAGAGTGAACATACTCTCCACTTAATTTCTGCTGAAATTTGAAGTGGGAGCTTCTTGGTCAATATCGCCGATGCGACAAGTTTACCCAAGCTCAAAGGACATGACCTGCCCCAAAAACACCGTCTATATGGCAAGTTTTAGTAGGTTTTGACTTGCGTTGACATCCCTATCATGGTGAGTATTGCATTGTGGGCAATCCCATTCTCTCAACGCCAGATTCTTGACTAACACGTTTTTGAAGTCGCATACTGAGCATAATTGACTACTGGCATAGTTGGATGGTGCAATTATTACTTCTCTGCCATACCAGTTAGCTTTGTACTCGATCATTCTCCGAAACTCGCTCCAAGATGCTTCCGATATTGCTTTTGCAAGTTTGTGGTTTTGGACCATGTTCTTGATACGAAGGTCTTCGAGAACAATCACTTGGTTTTTGCGAATGATCTCGATGGATTGTTTGTTCAGGAAGTCTGCTCGTTGGTTGGCAATCTTTTCGTACAGTAACGCGACCTTGATCCTTGCCTTGTTGCGGTTACGACTACCTTTCTTCTTCCTCGATAAGTCTTTCTGTAATTTAGCAAGTCGCTTCTCTGATCTTCTAAGATGCTTAGGGTTTTCGATCTTTTTACCATTGGACATGACAGCAAAGGTCTTCAATCCAACATCAATACCAACTTTCGTGTTCAACACTGGTAATGTTGCTATCTCACATTCAACTAAAACTGAGACAAAATACTTACCACTTGGTACTTGCGAGACCGTGCAAGACTTTATCACGCCATCAAATGTTCTATGTTGTTTGATCCTTACCCTTGTTTTAAGTTTCGGAAGTTTGATGTAACCATTATCAATCCTAACTGTACCTTTTTGATTGTTCGTGGTGTAGCTTTTGTCA
>NZ_FQXJ01000025.1:0-58253 GCF_900129935.1 Desulfosporosinus lacus DSM 15449
AGAAGTCAGTTCGAGCCGTAGTATCGAAGAAATCTATAAAAGTAGACGGAGAAAAGGGCTCGACGGTTGAAATGAGACAGAGGTTGTTTACTTGAAACACGAGAATAGCAGTTGCTCGAAAGAGGTTACTTACTTGAAGATAGATTGGAAATCGAAAACAAACAGTAAGAACGCTTAGTGGAGATAGATAGGCAATACAAGGCACAAGCACATCTCATTATCAACTGAACCGCCGTGTACCGAACGGTATGCACGGTGGTGTGAGAGGACGGGGGTTAGTCACCCCCTCCTACTCGATTTTTACGGAATAGGCTAATTTTTTGCTTATCGTTGCAATAGCGTTGCAACCCAGTTTTTTTCGTTGTTGCAACGCCTTTTTTCTTTGTCTTTGGTCTCTAGTGTCTATGAATTCTCGAGGCCGCTTTTCTTCGTTGGTTGAGATGATAGAAATTCTCTCAACAACGCATTTAATTTTTTGGTCTTACAATTGACACACATAGAACATCTAGGTATACTATGCATAGAAGTATTAGGTATAGCGGGGGGATTGAATGAATGTATCTAAAGACTTGGTAGCCGCCTCTGCTACCCCACTCATTTTGGCCATTCTCAAGGAAAATGACAGTTATGGTTATGCGATTATCAAGCGCGTGAAAGAGATGTCTGAGAATCAACTAATTTGGACGGAAGGTATGTTGTATCCGGTATTACATCGTCTGGAAGAACATCTGTTAATTGAATCTTACTTGAGTAAATCGGAGGCAGGCCGGCAGCGTAAATATTACAGGATTAAAGAGAGTGGGTTAACCGAGTTGGAACTGCAAAAAAAGCAGTGGGAAATAGTTAATAATGCTCTTGCCAGGACATGGAATGAAGAAAGTAATTGTAAGGAGGATCAAGATGTTTGATTTGGAAACAGAGGTTCATTCGTGGAGTGATCATTTAAGAGCCCATGGTAATTTGAGCGATGCCGATATTCATGAATTGGAAAATCATTTGAGGGACGAAATCGAGGACTTAATTGTAGCAGGACTCACGCCAGATGAAGCATTCTTAATTAGTGTCAAACGTTTAGGAAATGTCGATGCGATCTCACATGAGTTTGCCAAAGTAAATACTGAAAGCCTATGGAAACATTTATTGGTAGATCCGATAGATTCACTGGCCAAGCAGCTGAATCGGCGCGATATTACCCTGGTGGTGATTTTTGCATTGCTAGCCGGGACACTGTTCAAAATTCCCGAACTTTTTGGTTTCGGATTACTCGATCAAGACGGTGAAATTAAAATATTCTTCATTAAAAACTTGAGTTTCTTTATTTTACCTTTTATTGCGGCATTTTTCTTAATCAAGAGGAAATCAGAGTTAAAAACATGGGCGACGATACTGGGGATTTTTATCCTAGCAGCGGTGATTATCAATGTGTATCCGTCATTTGATCCTCACCATACAGAAGTTCTTACCATTGTTCATCTTCCTTTGTTTTTGTGGTTGGTCGTCGGAGCAACTTATATAGGCAGGGAGTGGCAAGGCAGCAAAGGGAGAATGAATTTTATACGCTTCACAGGTGAAGCCTTTATCTATGGTGTATTAGTTATGGCAGGTGTAATGGTGTTATTCCTGTTCACGCTAGTAATTTTCGAAGCAATCCAAATTGACGTCCAAAAATTTCTTGCAGAGTATTTACTGATTTATGGAGGGTGTGCGGCAGCAATGATTACTGTATATTTAGTAGAGGCCAAAAAAAGCGTGGTGGAGAATTTTGCACCCATTTTGGCCAAAATATTCAGTCCGCTCTTCCTGATAATTATGGTTGCTTTCTTAATAGTTATGATTATTACTGGTAATAGTCCATTTATGGAAAGAAATTTCCTAATTGGATTCGATTTTATGCTGGCTTTAGTACTGGGGTTGGTATTGTACGTCATTTCGGCGAGAGATATTCGCCAGCCAGCCAATCTGTTTGATTACTTGAATCTAGCCTTGATCATGGCGGCACTGGTTATCGACGGGGTTGCTTTATCGGCCATACTTTTCCGTTTGTCAGCCTTTGGCATTACCCCCAATAAGCTGGCCGCGCTAGGGGAGAATTTGGCTTTGCTGGGCAACCTGGCCGGACTTGCCTGGTTATATATTGGGTACTTCAAGAAGAAATTTGATTTCACTAAGATAATAAAATGGCAGACAGATTATCTCTATGTTTATTTCATTTGGACAGCAATTGTTGCATTTATATTTCCCATTGTTTTTAGGTTTAATTAATTCGTTCAAACCTCCATCCTCGGTCCTCACCATGATTTCGGCAGTACCAGACGCCACCCCCTTGATGTCCATTGGTTGTTCTTGGTAGGTATGATCGGGAACAAGTGCCAAGGTAAAAGGCCCAGGTATTACCCTAGGCCAACCTTTATGCTGTTGTAGTTGCTATCATTCTTGTTGTTATGAGCCCAAACCATGGAGAAATCAATAGTAATAATACAATTAAAAACGCTAAAAACCCTAGGAATCCAAAGATAAACATTATTTGTTCACCTCCTCACTTGGGGATTCCATAAGATGAGAAGGCTCTGATGTATACTATGCGACATGTCCATTAAGTGTTAATGGCCTACGATTTTAGAAGATAGCCCCTAAACAATCTCTTAAAATTGGCAGTGGAAGTCGCTAGGTAATCAGCAGAGCGAAGCCCTGTCTATCAGCAGGTCATGATGAACGGTTGATAGACAGGGCTTCTGTTTTATCAAGAATGGCCTAGTTCACTGACGGCCTCAAGATTTGTTCCCCGATAAAGTTTATCCTCAGGTTGTCCGTGTTGTGATGCAGAAGTTTGGTGCCTTAACTTAGTATAAGCCTGTTGCAAATGGGAGTATTTGTCCTTAAGTTCTCCTAATTCACTGGCTAAAGCTTCTCTTGTAGCCTCATCTTTATGGCTCAAAAAGACCCCTCCTTATTTAACTTATTATTTAAACAGTATCCCCTGAATTACAGGAATGATGTTTATTTCCTTCGAATTTGCACTAAGAAATTTGAATTGTATTTACCACTTTTATTTTCAAAGGCGGGCATACTAATAACCTAACTAATTGGGAGGGATTACTTTGCCTGAACTAGATAAAATAGTAAATCAAATCGAAGAATTACGTTCAAGCACGATCAAGGTAAAAGAGGATAAATGCTGTACAAATCCAGAAGTCATGGCTGCATGTCATGAGTTGCATACCGCCTTAGATAGATACCAAGGAATACTGATGAGAGTCGAAGAAGAGGATAAATGATTAGAAATTTTTATTACTAAATAAAATTTAAAGCCATCGTGATGATAATTCTTACCAGATTAGTTATGCAAACAGTTTCCTACAAGTTTACATGATAAGATCACTTCAAGCGATCGCGGGGGTTTGTTAGACTCATTTTACAAAGATAGGACTAACGGACCTTGTAGAAAATGATCAAAGGAAATATACTTATTTAACACTATATTAACGGAATAAGTCATAAAATGGTGAAAGAGGAATCTTTATGAAATGGTTAATCCCCTACTTAGTTGTAGTTGGGTTACTATTATTGTTTAATCACGGAGCTCACATGAACGATGAAGATTGAGGAACAAGGGCGATTGGAGTCACGCTTGTTTTTTGGCTTAGGCATTTGCAAAAGTGACAAACGCCTTGGAAAAGGGGGCGTTATTTTTATGCCTTAAACTGAATGCGCGAATGAATAAATTCATTTCATGCTGCTGATCGGTATCTTGAAATAGAATATTATGGAGATGCCCAATAAAGCCGCAAAAAACCATGCTAATAGAGGATTTTTAAAATGAATTCTTAAAAGCAGAAATGAATAGATATTAAAGCCGATAGACCAATATAAATTCCATCCATGATAATATCTGAAGTGTCCTATTTTGAGTGCGATAAATTCAATAGTACTAAATAGTGCTACCCAGGCTAATATAAAAATGCCTTTTTTAGCTATACTTCCTTTTTCGGGGAAACGTCCCAAAAAAAGTAGGACTGTTGCAGGAAAGGTGATAAAATCAACAAACATCGTATTAAAGGTAACCTTTCCTCCAGGAGAAATCAGTTCCCACAGGGGATAGTTATAAGTCAGGTATCCATAAATATAATCGCCTAATATCCAAAAGAGGATAGTTGGATAGTATATTTTCCAATTTTTCCAATCCCCCCATTTATAGGCCGCTAATATATACAATATTCCCTTCACTATTCTCAGCAAAATTATCACTCCTAATTCGTTTTATCTATCGTACAAATCTAATTTATAAACGGCGCTTGATGAAAACCCAGCCTTAAAACAATACAACATATCATCCCGGGAATTTTACTGGCATTTATTAATGCCTTGAACATGGTGGTATTTAAAAAGGGATTGTTAATAAATTCTCAAGGAGGCGGAGGCTGTTGTTATAATAAGCATGGGTAATGATTTAATATATTGAGTGTAAAAAGGTGGGAAAAGGTTACATAATTATTTTGGAAATAAAAAAAATAGTACCTAAAAATTTGTGATGTCTTTGGAAAACGGAAAGCGCTCCATTTCCGGTCGGTTCATCTCAAATCTGATACGTAGGATCGACTGAACAATGCGTACTTATGACTCTCGTCGGTTACGATGGGAGTTTTTTGCTATAATTCGACAAGTTTCCCCTTACTTCTCGAGAAAGTTATGAGATGATTGGGACTGGAAAGTTAAAGGATTTGAGAGTATTCATTAGTTAGTCCTTCGGCAATTTCAAATTAGTAGCGAATATTTGTGGTTCTGTAATGCTTGGTTTATGACGAAGTAATTTAGAAAATTGTAGTATTATGCACACAAGAAAGTGAGTAAAGACAATGAAGAAGATAATTATGTATGTATTATCCGCAACACTGGTGTTCACTACTTTAAGTTTCGGTATTTCAGAAACAGTACAGGCAGCAGAGAGAGCAGTGAGTACTGCGACGGTCGCTAAAGTTCAGACCTTGAAAGGGATTAGAAAGTTAAAAAACGATAGAGTTAAAGCCGTAATTCTTGGGGATTCAATTGCTGTTAGTCAAGGTGCTACAGATCCCATAAAAAATGGTTGGTATAAAGATCTAAGAAGATCTTTGTACAAGACGTATTCAAACAACATTGTGTGGGATAACAAAGCTTTATCAGGAGTTCTTATTGATTATTGCTTAACGAGAGCAACAGAAATAGAAAGTAGTACAGACGTTGTATTTATATGTATAGGGAGAAATGATAGAAATTTTTATACCCCATCCCAGTTTAGTAGAAAATATACTCAGTTAATCCGTATTATTAAAAGCAAAGCTCCTAAGGCAGATATATTTTGCATTGTGGAACCTCCAATGGTTTCATTAGATGAATCTTCATTTATGGGTATCAGAACAGCAATTATTAATGTGTCGGCTAAGACTGGGTCAAACTTATTAGATGTCTGGAGTGCATTTCCTAAAGATCTAGTTGACTTGGACGCATTGATGAAAGATGGACTTCATCCAAATGACAAGGGGTATAAGCTAATGTCAAACTACATGTATGATCGATTAGTTAAGGTGATAAAGACAACCTGAAAATTGTAAAACGTAGAGAAGCAGTAAAGGGGAGCCTAATCGCTCTCCTTTTTGTTCTTCAGGTGTAAATAAAAATGGCCGCCCTTTCGGACGGCTCTGTCTCAATCAAACATACGATCATTATCTCCCCAGACTTTGCCTAACCAAACCGCTGCACTAATACCAATAGCATGGATAACTAAAGAGCGAGGACTGAATAAACTGCTTTTGCGTTTCATCATTCCCATCATTTATATGAACCTCCTTTTAACTTTGTAAACAAATCTATTTTTTGTTATTTCAGTCTAAAGAATACTGGCAAAAATTTGTAGGCATGAATGGTTTTTAAAAGAGCAATGCATAGGATAAAAAAAGAGGCTTAGGTTTAATACCTAAGCCCGAACTGTAAAACTAAGCTGGTTCTCTGAGCCTGCTAATTATTATAATCAATATAATAATTAGGAATAACACTCCTAGAATCAAGTCAATTCACCCCCTTACGGTTTAGTCATAAGAGTGAAGGGGTGTATTTCTATATTCTATTCAGCTTGTCCTGAGAATGTTCGTGGGGACTAGCCCTCGCTCCTTGAGCTCTCAAGATGCTTTCTCATAAGAATCTTTGATTGTTCCGCGTTGTGACTGACAATAGCATCATAGATCGAGATATGTTCTTGAATCGTGCATAGTCCCCCGATGTCATGACTAAAACGGAGCGGTCCGGCTTTCTTAATGAGTTCTAAAATATGGACTACAAACGTCTGCAACAGTCGATTCATCATCGAATTCTGGGAAGCTTGCGTAATCAGAAAGTGAAACCGCATATCAGCTTTAGCATAAGCGTCCAGATCTTCTAATGATGACTTCATATCACGAAGGGCATGGGAAATTATTTGCAAATCTTCTTCCGAGGCGCGCGATGCTGCTAAACCGGCACATTCGACTTCAAGGGTAATACGCGTTTCCCACAGTTCATCTATTCGTGTCGGCTCTACCGATAAAGCTAAAGCTAAAGGGCTAATAACGTCATTTAACTGTGCATTCCGTATGAAAGTGCCGCCTCCAGGCTTAATTTCAACCCATCCTAAGAACTCCATAGTTCTTAGCGCTTCACGCAAAGTGGTCCGGCTAACTCCCAACTCGCCAGCCATTTCCCTTTCACCCATCAGTCGGTCGCCGGGACGGAGCTTTTCTTCGATAATCAAGTTATTGATTTGTTTTAAAACCTCTTGAGACGTTCGCAGAGGTTTCGTAATCTTTTTAAACTGCATTGGAACCTCCCATAAGCGCACGGAGCTAAACTTGAATACCTGCAGGACAGTTTTCATTACACAATGAACAGTCTCCACAATCCGGATCTTCAGCTTGTTTGAAGCCCTCCAAAAAAGCTGCTAAGACGTTTGCTCTTTTGCCGGAGTAATAGTAGCCCCTCTCTAATCCCTCTTCAAGATATTTTGGACAATCGACGAGACATCCTCCACAGTGAAGGCATTTAAGTAAATCCCACTGCTGATTTTCAGATGTTGCCAAACGTCCATTATCCAGTAAAATGACATACACCTCTTTGGGACCATGCATACCTTGGACCATTCTAAACTCAATATCGGCTGTTCTGCTGGGGCCACTGATAAAGGAAATATACTTAAGAATATCTCTACCTAATCCATATACACTGATCGCCCGACAAACGCTCAAAGCATCTTCGAGAGAGGGGACGATTTTATCGATTCCTGCCACCACGATATGGTTATATGGAAGATTCGAGGTAAATCGTACGTTTCCCTCACTTTCTAACAGGGCCAGGGTTCCATTTTGTTCAATGATAGCCTCTGCACCTGTAATACCATATTGCATATGGGCCGCCTGCTGTTTGATCTCATTCTTAATTTGGGCTACCCACTCTTTATTGGAGATTGGTGTATTGATACTGGCAATCCAAGGGTGTGCTTCGACCTTAGTTCCGGCAACTCTTTCCCCCAGGTCGGTATCGAGAATCTCAACATTATTTGATTTTAAATACTCTCTCAGAGCAATTTCGGTGAAAACAGAGTTTTTACTCATGGCTACGCTCTGATGACCCGCCAGGATTTTCAGGATTTGCTCTTGAGCTTCGGTGGAGTTTTTAGCAAAGATCACATGACATCCTTTACCTTTGAGGGAAGAAGTTGCTTTTTTCACATACTCTTTAAGATTAGCCGCAGTCGTGCTTTTGATCTCCTGTACTTGGCTAGCCAAATTCGGATACTCTTTAAGAAGTGTGTCGCGGCGAGAACTGATTTGCTTTAAGATAGTTCGAACTTTCGTACTGCTCATTCTGCTTATCTCCTCCCATAGGCGCGGCTAAGAATCTGAACCACGTGAGAAACTTTTTGCTTCATTTTGCTCTGAGCAATCCCATCACGGAAATGAACCATACATCCGGGACAACTCGTCGCCAGGGTGGTAGCCTGGGTGTCAGTGACGGTCTTTAACTTTCCTTCGTTAATCCGTTGCGAGAGTTCATAGAAACTTAAGCTAAACGAACCACCGAACCCACAACACGTATCGGCATCCTGCATTTCCACATAATCCACCCCAGGGATCATCTGGATGATTTTCCGGGGTTCCTTTTTCACACCCATACTTCGAGCGAGATGACAAGGATCATGGTAGGTTACTTTTTCCATAACGCCCTGTTCAGGAAGCTTTAAGTCAATATCTTGGATAAGAAATTCATTGATATCTTTCACTTTCAGAGCAAGTCTTTTTACCTTTTCCTGAAGCTCAGGGGAATCCTCCGCAAACAGTTTAGGGTACTCTTCTTTAAAAGCGACAGCACAACTCGGGCAAACAAAAACCAAAGCATCCATATCAAAAGAACTATAAGTCTCGATGTTTTTTAGAGCCATGGTTTTGGCATGATCTAAATCTCCACTCACTATACTAGGAATTCCACAACAAACATCCTCTTTGGGGAGTTTAACCTCAACGTTATTTTCACCTAAAACATGAAGGAGTGCTTCTCCAAGGTCTATCTCCGTGTAATTTACGACGCAACCGGGATAAAAACCAACCTTTTTAATTGGTTTAGCAATCGTTTTAGGTTTAGCGATTTCCATAAAGGACTTGTCTGAGAATCGAGGAATCACGCGCTCTTGCGGTAACCCGAATGAATTGAACGTCAAACGGGAAGTCATCCCCGTATCAGACTCTTTTAAAGCCAGCTTCCCGAAGGTTGTTGCTAGTTTACTTACTACCGGCAGTGTTCGGGGTTTGGTTAACATCGAGAAGACTAAATCCTTCTTCCAACCTACCCCTTCTTTTGCAACAGCATCTTGCCGAAGTTTCCATAACATTGCTGGGGTCGCCATCTGTACGGGACAGGCAGTTTGACACTTTTGACAACCGATACAGAGAGATAAGCCATTTTCTTCAGACTTTTCCAAGTCACCATGGAAGGCAGCAAAGACTAAGCCGCGTCCCCCAAGATACTTATATCCGTATTTGCCGCCAACTTCCGCATAGACTGGACAAAAGTTCAAGCAACTTCCACAATTGATACAATAAAGGGACTCTTCAAATCCTGCATCAATCGCTTGCTTACGTCCATTTTTCAATAAAACGATGTGCACTTCTTTAGGGCCTTGACCGTGCGTATATTCCTCAAGATCAGGATCAAGAGCTTCGCTCACTCCTGAGATCACGGAAACATAGGTTCCTATGTCCTGTCCTACGCCGTAAACCGCTGCGGCTCGCACAACTTGCATAGCATCTTCAAGGGAAGAGACGATTTTTTCCACACCTGCGATCACAATGTGAACTTTAGGCATCATTGAAACCGCCCGAATATTGCCTTCATTCTCAGTTACGAAAACACTCCCCGTATCTGCTGCAATCGCATTCGCTCCGGAGATCCCCACATCAGCTTTAACCAAAAAATCACGGAGTCCTTTACGGGCAGAAACGACCAGCGCTTCGGGAGTGCATTCTAATTGGGTTCCCTCCTCGTCAGAAAAGAGTTTGGTTATCTTTTCAATAGGAATATGTATAGCTGGTGCCAGTGAATGACTCGCTTCACACTTTGCCAGCTGATTAATTCGATCTCCAAGATCAGTTTCTACGACCTTCACGCCACGATCTTCGAGGTAATGTGAAATATTGATCTCTTTACCGGCATTTGACTTGGACTTGACGACCAAGCCTTGATCCGGAATGAGGCTTGCAATATACTTCTGAGCATCTTCGGCAGTTTCAGCTAGATATACTTTACAGCCCTTTTCTTCCAATGATCGTTGTGCTTTTGCGATCACTTCATCCAAATGCTCCATACTGTATTCTTTGATTTTGCGCAAACGGTTAGAAAGCTCGGGATAATTGGGGACCATCTTCAACATGGCTGGGCGAATCGCATCAAAAGCTCTAAATCTACCCTTCCGAGATTCCATATCATGGAGCCCTTCGGCGACTTTGCTTTTTACGATTTTATAGGTTTTATTTCCCATGGTAAACTTTCTCCTCTCTTCGGTTTACTGGTTGGACCGGCGGGCATAAATAAAAAATCCTTTGTAAAGAATAATCCCCACGCCTATGGATATAAGGGGGGGATTAAAACAATGAATAAAACGAAATAACTTGATTTCCTAGGTATCTGCCTTCGCTCCGCCCAAGTAGGCTTCCATAACACGAGGATTTTTGGCAACCTCTTCAGCTTTTCCATGCAGGACGATCTTTCCTGTTTCCAGAACATAGGCATAGTGAGCAATCTTTAAGGCTTGACGGACATTTTGTTCAACGAGAAGTATGGTTGTACCTTCCTGATTGATCTCTTGAATAACTTTGAAAATATCTGAAACTACTAGAGGTGCCAAGCCCATGGAGGGTTCATCGAGCAATAGAAGCTTAGGTCTGGCCATGAGAGCACGGCCGATCGCCAGCATTTGTTGCTGTCCGCCAGAAAGCGTTCCTCCTAATTGTTGTTTACGTTCCTCTAAGATTGGAAAACGCCTAAAAACCTTCGCTAAATCAGCCTGAACTTCTTTATCTTTTCGCTGATAGGCTCCCATTTCCAAGTTTTCCAGAACCGTCATCCCTGCTAGAATCTTACGTCCCTCCGGCACCAGAGACATTCCCAAGTTTACGATTTTGTGGGGGGCCAAACCTCGAATTTCCTGGCCTAGGAACTTAATTTGCCCAGCTTGAGGTTTGAGAAGCCCAACAAGAGAGTTCATTGTAGTCGTTTTTCCAGCTCCATTCGCCCCGATGAGGGACACAATCGAGCCTTGGGGAACGTCCAGGTCTATCCCTTTGATTGCTTTAATACTGCCATAACTCGTTGACAAACCGCTAATGTTCAGCATCTCTACGCCTCCTCCCGGCCTAAATACGCCTCAATGACCAATGGGTTTTTCTGAATTTCGGCCGGAGTACCTTCGGCAATCTTTTGTCCGAAATTAATCACCACGAGTCGGTCGCAGACGTTCATTACTAGGTTCATATCATGTTCAATTAAAACGACGGTTTTCCCCATCATTTGTATTTTCTTTATTAGAAGACGCAGGTCTTCGGTTTCACTCTCATTCATCCCTGCAGCGGGTTCATCGAGAAGAATTAACTGGGGTTCTGTTGCGAGTGCCCTGGCAATTTCTAAGCGGCGTTGTTGCCCATAAGGGAGCGACCCCGCGGGAGAATCTGTGTCATTTTCAATCCCTACCAACTGCAGCAGAGCCTGGGCTCGTTCTCTGGTTGATTTCTCTTCCTTGCGCTGAGCGGGAGTACGCCATAATCCTCTCCATACGCCTGCTTTAGTTCTGCAGTGTGCCCCGACCATGACATTGTCCAGCGGACTCATATGGCCAAACAGACGGATATTCTGGAATGTCCGAGCTAAGCCCAACGCTGTAACCTTATACGGCCGTAATCCTAACAAGTTTTTACCGTGGTAGCTTATTTTCCCCTCACTAGGAGGGAAAATCCCAGTAATTAGATTAAAGAGCGTCGTCTTTCCAGCACCATTAGGTCCAATAATTCCTATAATTTCTCCGTCATTGACCTTAAAACTAATGTCACTTAAGGCCGCCAAACCTCCAAAGCTTTTACTCACTTGATCAAGGACTAATGTCATTGCTTAATCCTCCTTCCAAGCTTGCGTTTCCAGAAACGAACCGTCTCCTCACTAATGAGTCCCTGAGGACGAAAGGCCATCATAATGACCATTAGTGCGCCGTAAATCATCAGGCGGTATTCAGATGCCGAACGCAACAGTTCAGGCAACATGGTTAGCAGTAATGCACCGACAATTGGACCAATAATTAGGTCGCTTCCACCTAAGACAGCAAAAGAAAGGATTTCAACGGTACGGTGGTAGGCAAAATCCTTTGGCCCGATGAAAAAGGTTAAATGGGCAGACAGACCGCCGGCCATCCCAGCGATGAAAGCTCCTAAAGCAAAGGCAAGCAGTTTATAATAGGTCGTATTGATTCCCATAGCTTCGGCTGCCGACTCATCGGCTTTAATAGATGCAAAAGCTCGACCGACCCGTGAACGGTTAAGTCTTGTACAGAAAAATACCAGAAAAGCGAGAATGAAAATCAGAACAACTAAAACCAGCAAGTTACTGGTCTGCTGAGCAGTTAATCCTCCAAACCGCGATAAACCAAAGGAAGACAACATTTTGCTGATCTTTGTTCCAAGGGTTGGAATTCCGGATATCCCTAAGGCACCATTAGTGATTTTTAAGTTCAAAATGATGACTCGAACAACTTCTCCAAATCCGAGCGTGGCGATAGCCAGGTAAATCCCAGTGAGCCGTAAAGCCGGATATCCAATGATAAGTGAAATGAAACTTGCTGCAGCACCACCGATAGGGATGGCCAGATAGACGGGAAAGCCTGCTTTTACAGTCAGAATCGCACAAGTATAAGCCCCAATGCTCATAAAGCCGGCATTTCCTAAAGATAACTGTCCGGTTGAGAGCGTCATATAAATGCTCACCCCGAGGATGGCATTCACCAACACAAATATAACAATTTGAAGATAATATTGGTTTAGTATGATATCCATTTAAAATCGTCCCCCTTGTCGTTTCCCAAAAAGTCCTTGAGGACGAATGAATAAAATCAAAATAATTATACCAAAGGCTACGGCATCTCTATAGGAAGATGCACCGTAAGCTACAGTGAATACTTCGGCGATTCCTAGAATCAGACCTCCCAGCATCGCTCCGGTGATATTTCCCATTCCACCAAGGATCAGCACAGCGAGCCCTTTCAAGCCCATGCTTAATCCCATAGTAGGTTCCACAGCATTAATAGAGAGTCCAACAAGAACTCCTGCAATTCCACCTAATGCTGAAGCGAGTGCAACGGTCAATAAGATAATTTTGTTAGTGTTTATACCGAGCAGGTTGGCAGTCTCGATACTCTCAGCAGTTGTCCGGATGGCTTTGCCAACACGAGTTTTAGACAGCCAAAAACGAAGAACAAACATCAAGCCGAAGGATATCCCAAGAATTACAATTTGGACAAGGGTAATTCGAATCGGCCCCAGTTGCAACTGAACTCCTGATAATGCTCCCGCAGGAAAGGCCTGTGATTGCGGCCCAAAGATCTTTAAAGCTAGATTTTCCAGAAAGATCGATACCCCAATTGTGCTAATTAAAGGAGCCAGATCGGAAACGGCCCGGCGTCTCAAGGGACGCAGGGCCAGCATTTCCAGAAGAATACCTAGCAACGCACTGGCCACCATGGCACCAGCCATGGCTACAAAGATATTTACCTTCAGATAATTCACCAGAAATAATCCGACGAAAGCTCCGAACATAAATACCTCTCCGTGAGCCATATTGATAATATTTAGGACCCCCATAATCAGGGTATATCCTAAAGCGACTAATGAATATGTGCTTCCCAATGTTAAGCCATTGACCAATTGTTGCCAGAACAAGACGTTCACTCCCAAAGTTTATTTTAGTTCCGTAAACTGACCGTCCTTAACGATCAAAACAGTAGCGTCCATCAAGGGATTTCGTTTTTCATCAAAAGCAAACTTTCCTGTTACACCTTGGAAATCTTTAATGGTTGCAAGGCTGTCACGCAGCTTTGCGCGATCCGTGCTTGACCCGGCTTTCTCCAAAGCGCTGGCATAGATGTATAGCGCATCATAAGATTGGGCAGCAAACTGGTCGGGCACTTTATTGTATTTTGCTTTATAATCTGTTACAAACTTTGTGATTTTTTCACTTTCCTTCCCTGGGTACCAAGGGCTCGCAACAATCGCCCCATCTGCTGCTTGTCCGGCGATCTTGATTAACTCTGGAGAGTTAAATCCATTCGTACCTACAAAGGGGACAGTAATCCCAATTTCTCGGGCTTTCTTTAAAACGAGGGCTGCTTCCTGATAGAGGCTTGATACCATGACGGCATCTGGCTTTAATGAGGAAATCTTTGTCAGCTGAGCGGAGAAATCCGTATCCTTATCGGCAAAGGTCTCGGTAGCTAACACTTCCACTCCGTTATCCTTGAGGGCTTGCGCCATCGTCTTATAACCGGACACAGCCCAGTCGTTATTGCTGGAGTACATGATAGCTACTTTTTTTAGGTTATACTTTTCAACAGCCATCTTGACGGCCTGGGGAACTGCTGAAGACTCTGGTAAAGCATTCCGGAAGACAAACTCCCCGATATCAGTTATCCCTTCAGCCGTGGTTGAGGTTCCCATGATTGGAACTTCTGACTGATTAGCAATCGGCCCACTCGCAAACATTTCTCCACTCAGGGTCGGCCCAATAAGTGCTACGACATTATCTTTGTTAATTAATTTATTGACCGCATTAATTGCTTCAGTATTGTTCCCACGGGAATCTTCGTAGACGAGCTCGATTTTGACCTTTCCTAGGGCATTAATTTCATCCTTAGCGAGGTCCAGACCTTCCTTCTGTGACTGACCATAGGCGGCTCCCCCCCCAGACAGATAGGCAACGACACCGATCTTAGCAGTCCCTGCACCTTCTGACACAGAATTCGCAGCCGGAGCGGAACCCCCTCCACATCCCGCTGTTGTCAAAAGCAGTGTTCCAATCATCATTCCAGTAAACCATTTTGTAAGCCCTTTTTTCATTGTTACAAATACACCGTCCTTAATTTGATTGTGTTTTATAATAGAATTAACTATTCGTCATATCTTATGGAATACCTGCTTGTAGCAAAAAAAACCACGAAGTTTGTAACACTTCCCAATCTCGTTGAATAGAGTGAAAGGGGAGGTTTTGACATGAAAGTATGTATTGATCCAGGGCATGGCGGTTATGATCCAGGGGGTATCGGAAACGGACTGAAAGAGAAGGACTTAACACTGGACGTATGCCTTAAATTAAAGCCATTGCTTGAGTTCAACGGTATAAGTGTTATTCTGACTCGTGACGGAGATTATGCTCCAGGGCATTATGAGAATGACCAAAAAGGAGATTTGGGAGCGCGAGTTAATAGCGCGGAATTAGGAAAAGCAGACCTATTTGTTGGGGTCCATATAAATGCTGGTGGGGGCACAGGGGTTGAGGTACTCGTTATAAGTACCGGTGGACGAGCGGAAATAGCAGCCAACAAGGTGTTGCCATATCTTGTTCAGGTTGGTGGCTGGGCAAATCGTGGAGTAAAAACTCAGAATGTCATGGTGCTTAGGGAAACGAGTATGCCTGCAATTTTAACGGAAAATGGGTTTATCGATACAGCAACCGATGCGGCAAAATTAAAGGAACCCAATTTTCGTCAGGCGCTTGCAATAGCTCACGCTAAAGGGATCTGTGATTACTTTGGGATTATATACAAGGAAGCAATTTCAACTCAACCAACCCCTAGTGTTATGTATCGTGTCATTTTAGATGGCAAGCAGACTATGGCTTTAAGTTCTCAAGAGAGTGCAATTACTGAGGTGAAAAAAGCAGTTGACAGCGGGCAGGCTTTAGGTGGGGTGGTACAGCGAACAACCGATAATATAAACGTCTTTGAGTATTCGGCTAACTCAAATGTTTCGAGAACTCCCATTATGGGTGAAGAAACCATTACAATTGAGCAGTGTAGACAGTTTTTGTTGAAGAATAATTCTAATGCACCAGATATTATCCCCTTCTACAAGAAGAATGGAGAAATTCTTGGCATAAGATGGGGTTACGCAGTAGCACAAATGATAAGAGAAACTGGCTACCTAAGATATACTGGGGTTGTGAAGGCTGATCAAAACAACTTCGGTGGAATCGGAGCTGTTGGAAATGGGGTTCAAGGTGCGTCGTTTTCGTCACAGGAAGAAGGCGTGTTGGCCCACTTAGAACACCTTTTTGCATACGCCACAACGCAACCTTTGCCAGCAGGAGTACAGAAGGTAGATCCTCGCTTTGATTTGGTTGAGAGAGGAAGTTGTCCAAACTGGGAAGAGCTTAACGGCCGTTGGGCAGTTCCAGGGAATGGGTATGGCCAGGACGTAGTCAGAATCTACGGTGAAATGGCTAAGGAGACGATATCAGACAGTGAGGAAACATCTATATTGAGGAAGATATCCCAAATTATTTCGAATTATTTTTATGGGAAATAGCTTGATATAAGTAATCGGAATTATTTAACAGAGAATTTAATTCTATGAAGTAAAGCAAGGCTTAGGCAATGACAAATGCCGAAAGCCTTTAATATTTTCTTATAGTAATTGAATTGAATGATTTTTTGGATAAAAGTTCTATGAAAAGGTGTGTAAAACGATGTGGAAAAATTAAATTTGCTACTGAGTGGGGGGTTTAATATATAACTAACTATGTTATAATTGCTGAGTTAAAGAGGCTAACAATTGAGCTGAAATGGAATAGAGGAAGAGAAATGCTCCAATCACATTTAGGAGAAATTGCTGCACTTGTAACTGCTCTGTGTTGGACTATTACAGCGGTTGCATTTGAATCAGCGGGAAAAAGAGTGGGTTCAATATCAGTAAATCTAATTCGACTTGTCATAGCCTTACTCCTAATTTCCGTCTTTAATTTATTTACTCGAGGAATGATGCTTCCACTGGATGCCTCAGGTTCAACCTGGTTCTGGTTATTCATTTCGGGAACAATTGGCTTTGTGATCGGAGATTTGTTTTTATTTCAGGCGTTTGTATTAATTGGTTCGCGTCTGTCGATGTTAATTATGTCAGCTGTACCACCTATCACAGCCTTAACTGGTTTTATAATGATGGGGGAAAGAATTTCATTATTGGGTTTAACTGGTATGATGCTGACGATTTGTGGGATCGCCTTGGTCATCTTGACTAGAAATCCAGAGAACAGGATGGTTAAGTTTTCTTATCCGATAAAAGGGTTAGTATACGCCTTTATTGGTGCTTTAGGACAAGCTTTCGGACTTGTTTTTAGTAAATTTGGCATGGGCTCTTACAATGCTTTTGCAGCAACTCAAATTCGCATTATCTCAGCTATTATAGGATTTGCTATCGTAATTACGATAACCAAAAATTGGAAAAATGTGTATTCAGCACTGAAAGATATGCAGGCGATGAAATATATCTCGATAGGGTCGCTTTTTGGTCCGTTTATCGGAGTGTCATTGGGACTGTTGGCTGTACAGCATGCACCAACAGGAATTGTATCGACAATTACTTCAATTACGCCTATACTTATTATCCCAATGGCAATCTTTATCTTTAAAGAAAAGGTATTGCCAAGAGAGATTTTTGGAGCAATAATAACTCTGGGAGGAGTCTCCCTTTTATTTATCAAGTAAGCATTATACTTTGTGAATATTTATAAATCTAAAAAATCTATAGACACTTTTATTTTTGGCAACTATAATAAAGTTAACAGCAAATGGCAGGATCTAGAGAGCAAAGAGGCTCTAAAACGGCGTTTATTAAAACGCTCTTTTAGAGCCTCTTTTTTATTCTGAGCCAATCATTGTTCACTAGGGTATTATTCAGTAAGTTTAAAGAGACGAGGAGGATTAATAATGACAGCATTAAATACTGGGGATATTGCTTTCCTGGTTATATGTACTCTGCTAGTTTTTCTAATGACGCCTGGTCTGGCATTATTCTATGGGGGAATGGTTAGAAAACGCAATGTGCTTTCCATTATGATGCAAAGTTATGCTGCCATGGGGGTAGTCACCGTTATTTGGGTATTATTTGGATACTCATTAGCCTTCGGACCGGATCACGGTCATATAATAGGTGGCCTTGATTGGATAGGACTTAGAGGAGTGGGGCTTTCTCCCAACCCTGATTATGCTCCGACTATTCCGCATTTATTATTCTTCCTATTCCAACTAATGTTTGCGATTATCACACCAGCTGTGATAAGTGGAGCAACTGCAGAAAGATTGCGTTTCACAGCATTTTTACTGTTTATCATTCTTTGGAGCACGTTCGTATATATACCTCTGGCCCATTGGGTGTGGGGAATCGGCGGATGGATGCGCAATCTGGGAGTATTGGATTTTGCGGGAGGTACGGTCGTTGAGGTAGCTTCTGGTGTATCCGGATTAGTAGCAGCATTTGTTGTAGGTAAGCGTTTAAAGGTAGGGTATGAGTGGAATATTCCCCATCATATGCCCAACGTTCTTTTTGGAGGCGGGCTATTATGGTTTGGTTGGTTTGGATTTAATGCCGGAGGTGCAATGGGAGCAAATGGCGTCGCGGTACTTGCGCTTGCTACAACTCAAATAGCCGGAGCAACCGGCATGATCGGATGGGCGCTGGTTGAATGGCTTCATCGTCGCCAAATAACCGTCTTCGGTGCGGTCAGTGGGATTATTTCTGCTCTGGTAGCCATCACACCAGCAGCGGGATATGTCTCGACGGTTAGTGCGCTGCTTATTGGATTTATCGCGGGAGGAGTCTGTTATTTAGCAGTCAGCATTCTTAAAGCTAAGCTAGGATATGACGATGCCTTGGATGTCTTCGGAATTCATGGAATTGGAGGAACTTGGGGAACAATTGCTACTGGAATTTTTGCTGATTTAAGCCTTAATCCACAAGGAAAAAACGGTTGGATTAATGGAGGCGGATTTGAACCGGTTTTAATACAATTACTTGCGGTGTTAGCTACATATATATTTGCTGGAATGATGACGTTTCTCATTCTAAAGGGAATAGCCTTGATTACCCCCCTTAGAGCAAGCGATGACGAACAAGTTAATGGATTGGATTTAACTCAACATAGAGAAAAGGCCTATCCAGACTTTGAACTTAGCGAAAATGTGTATATCTAAAGAGCCGCCTCACCGTGTTCGCCTGTTCGAATGCGGACTGAATCCACTACGTCATAAACAAAGATTTTACCATCTCCAAATTCACCGGTTTTCGATGTTTTAACAATGGCTTCGATGACTTCATCGATTTTCTTAGATGAAACCACTACTTCCAGTTTTATCTTTACTAAGAGCTTTGTGACGATTTCTTGACCGCGGTAAATTTGGGTGTAGCCCTTTTGATTTCCAAACCCCGAAACGTTAGAGACAGTCATCCCATTAACACCCAGGTCCGATAGAGCGATCTTTACGTCATTAAGTTTTTCTGGTCTAATGATTGCTTCAATTTTTTTCATATTACCACCACCTTAATTGTTTATTCTTGGACAGAAAAGGGTCTAGGCTACTCCATTATATCAGAATGCTTTTTTAGATTATATCTCTTTTAAACGAAAAGCCGGGCTTATGCCCGGCTTTGAGGAGTTTTTTTCTTGAAAGGAGAGTTTTTACCTCGATCAGGTTTACCTGTCTGCGCTTTATCGGTTGCTCGATTAGACATGTGTTTCCTCCTTTCACATTAGATATTTAAGGAAATATCAAGTTTTTGAGATGCCTTTATCCTTTTTGGTTTGTCTCTTGATCTTTGCCATAATCAGTTCTGCCATCTTGATCTGGTTGATGACTGTAGGGCAGATCTTCACGTTTTGGAAACCTTCGTTTGTTTTTGGGGGATTGATCCTGCTCCATAGAATGCCTCCCTTAACGTTCGAATACGTTTAGGATACCCTATGAACAGGTATTTATGTTGAGCTTTGAATTAGATTTTTCCAATGAATTTAAAATCTTTTAAGATTCCAGTCATTCCAGGTTGCCAGTAAGCGGGTACACCCAGCCCGGTAGTTTCTTCATACATCAGTCCCTGAATAACGCGAATAATTTCAGCGACGTTACGACCAACTTCGGGTGGATAGAGGCTGGTGTACTTTACTTGGCGATCAGGAGAAATAATAAAAGTTGCTCGGTAGGAAATTCCTAAGTCTGTTCTAAGGACTCCGTATTGATTAGTTATGAAATGAGAACGGTCGGATAATAACGGATAATTTATGGTGCGTGCAGAGGGGGATGTTTCTGCGAAGATTTTATGAGAATAAACGCTGTCAGTGCTAATGGCTAAAACTTGAACACCAAGTTTTTGAAATGTTTTTTGCTGAGCAGCCACGGCTGCCAATTCAGTCGGTCAGACAAAGGTGAAATCACTCGAATAGAAGAATAAGAGAACCCATTGGTTTTGAAAATCACTGAGTCGGATCGTCACTTTGTTGCCACCGGCGTATGCTTCTGCTTCAAAATCTGGCGCATGTTGGGTTGGACTAATCATCGCTTTAACCTCCCTGAAAAATACTCTCTTTTAAAATATGCTTTCCCAGGGCGCCTTGACATGAATCTAACACAATAGAAAAGAGATCTCCCTAAATTTTAAGGAGATCAAAGAAGAGGACTAACTACATGAAGAAAATGAGAATAAACTTAACACTATTATATGTAGGAATATGTCGATTATATTATGTTTAGTATATGTAATAATTTACAGTTAATTTGATTTAAGATCTGGAGAAACATCTAGAAATCATATTGACAGGACATTAGCTTAAATGTTAGACTCAGCATAATGAATTGAATTAATAGGCTCTTATCCGGAGTGGTGGAGGGACTAGCCCTATGAAACCCGGCAACCAGCTTGATACGCGCGATTTATGTCTTAGCGTGGAGAAAGCATGGTGCTAATTCTTGCAGGAGAAGATTTTCCTGGCAGATAAGAGGAGTGTCGAATAATGAAATTTTGGCCTCTTCTATCACAGAAGAGGTCTTTTCTAGTGGAAAAATTCCAAATATATTAATGAGATTATTAACAGTTAATCTACTGGCTCAACAAATCTGGAGGTGGAGATAATTATGAGTGTTGAAAAGACTTACGCAGAAATCAATACTAAAATCAAAGCAGGCAAAGCAATTGTTGTGACTGCAGAAGAGCTTATCACCCTGGTGGAAGAAAAAGGCCTTACCAAAGCAGCTCAAGAAGTTGATGTGGTAACAACCGGAACTTTTGCTCCAATGTGTTCTTCAGGTGCCTTTTTAAGTTTCGGGCACACGAAACCACGGATGAAAATGCAAAAAGTTTGGCTGAACGGTGTTGCCGCTTATACGGGGATTGCTGCTGTTGACGCTTATATCGGAGCAACTGAGATGCACGAAGATGACCCGCTAAACAGCAACTATCCAGGTGAATTTAGATATGGCGGGGGTCATGTAATTGCGGACCTCGTTGCTCGTAAGCCAGTCAAACTAAAAGCGCTGGCATATGGTACAGACTGTTACCCGCGTAGAAATCTCGAAACAACCATAACCCTTGATGATATAAATGAGGCTATTCTATTTAATCCTCGAAATGCCTATCAGAACTATAACTGTGCGGTAAATTTAACTGATCGTACCATTTACACATATATGGGAATGATCAAACCTCATATGGGAAACGCCAATTATTCTACCGCCGGACAACTGAGTCCACTTTTGAAAGATCCACATTTTAAGACAATTGGAGTGGGAACTAAGATCTTTCTCGGCGGCGGGATCGGATATGTTGCGTGGAATGGCACTCAACATTTTCCATCAATGATTGATGTTGAGGGAAAAGAACTTGGCAGTGCAGGAGGGACACTGGCTGTCACTGGGGATCTAAAACAGATGAGCCCGCGATGGCTTGTGGGTACAAGTTATCTAGGATATGGTGCAACGCTCAGTGTTGGAATTGGCATACCCATACCGATTCTAAATAAAGAAATTGCTCGGTATGCCGCTAAGAAGGATGAAGAGCTATTTGCACCCGTTGTCGACTATGGAGAAGCGTATCCTTCGTTTACACCGGGTAATCTGGGATATGTCAGTTATGCAGACCTTAAGAGTGGGAAGATCACTGTCAATGGCAAGGAAATATCTACTGCTCCTTTGTCAAGTATGCCTCGGGCTCGTGAAATCGCTGCAACCTTAAAAGGGTGGATTCTGAAAGGGGAATTTCAGTTGACTGAACCAGTCAAAACTCTTCCCTCACCCGCTGACGGCTTTACCGCTCACAGTATAAAGGAGGATTGATTATTATGTCGCCAAAGAGAATAGTGTTGCGTTTTGGAACAGATATCTCGGTAAAACCCATCGTTTATCGTTTGGTTAAGGATTATGATTTAGTGGTTAATATTGTGAAAGCAGACGTCAACCCTCAAAAAGAAGGTACGATGATCTTAGAGGTTACCGGAGATCAAAGTGAAGACGGGCTTAACTATTTGCGCAATTTAGGAGTTTCGGTACAGAATCTCACTCAGGAAATCGTGCGAAATGACGAAAAATGTGTCATGTGCGGAGCATGTACAGGGGTTTGCCCAACAGGTGCCTTATATATGGAACGCCCATCTATGGAAGTACGCTTTGATGGGGATCAATGTGTTTTTTGCCAACTATGTGTGAAAGTCTGCCCAATGTGGGCTATGGAGGTCCGTCTGTAATTGGATTTTACGGAACGCAGTTATCGCCAAGATCATCGTCAAGAGGATTTAGTTCATTTCCAGCTTGCCGTAAGAGAAACTGATTTGGATATTGGTATACGGAAAGAACGATTTACTTCCGAACTGGTTGAGTGGGCAGCGGAAATCATTCGAGACTGTCGCAGACCGCTAGAAGACTATATTCAAAAGGATCCTGGTTTTGCAAGCTCTTTAACTCCATATACAGTTTTGCCAGATGCTCCTATAATTGTTAAGAGGATGGCGGAGGCCGGGAGACTTGCTGGAGTTGGGCCGATGGCCGCGGTTGCAGGAGCGGTGGCAGAGTGGGTTGGGAAATCTATTGCGAAGCGCTCCCGGGATGTGATCGTAGAAAACGGTGGGGATATCTTCATGCGTACAAGCCGGATTCGCAAAGTCGGGATTTTTGCAGGGGATTCACCGCTGTCTAATCTTGTTGCAATTGAAATCAGACCGAACCAAACTCCGCTAGGAATATGCACTTCATCTGGTAAAGTCGGTCATTCCTTGAGCTATGGCAAAGCTGACGCCGTAGTCGTGCTTTCTCCCTCGGTGCCTTTAGCGGATGCTGTTGCTACTGCAACTGGGAACCTTGTTCAGACGACGGATGATTTAGAAAGGGCCATTGCATTTGCTTCTCAGATTGAAGGAGTTACGGGTATCTTGGTCATCAAAGATGACCGTTTAGCGGTCTGGGGAAGTGTAAAGCTGTTGCCAATCAAGGCCTGAATTTCAAAATAATACCAATACCATTTATTTTAGTTAGAAGTATAAACTGACTGTGCTAATCAGTGATGATTTTCTGGAAGGTCTCGTCACGCAATCCTTGGCTACTGGGACACTAAGTCAGCATCTTATATAGCCAGCCATAGATCGCTAATCTCGATCATTCCTTTCTGAGTCATGACCGGCCCCAATGGCTTGGTGTCTAAACAAAATTTCTAAATTAAAATTTAAAGACACATAGAAAGAAACCTCCCCGTCGGGAGGTTTAAGTTTTTGCGCTAATGTCTTAAATTTCTTTTATATAATTGGTACAATACAAATTTAGCACGAATTGAAGGAGGAATCAATGCCCAGTTTTTAGGAGTTTTTAATAAAAGCAGTTAATTTGTTGGTTAAGGGAAGCTTTAAAGACTTTTTTATATAAATTCTAGAAATAAGGAAGGAGACAGTCTGTTGCATATAGAAATTATTGTAAAGGAGTGATATTTTCTGAAACGCATGAGACTTATTCTTCTTATTATAGGATTTTTATGTTTAGCATCAATGGGATGTGGGGTCCAATCGGTTATATCATCAACTCCAATTCAAAATTCAAAGCAAGGCGCTGATGAAGTCGGAGAGTTATCCGACGCAACAAAAGCCAAACCCCCTGTCAAAAAAACGGTTACCCTAGTAGCGACTGGGGACATTCTGATGCATAATACTCAAATTGCATCAGGGCAACAGGCTGATGGATCATTCCAATTCGATTCTTTTTTTAAACCTGTTAGATCCTTGATTGAGTATGGAGATTATGCTTCAACTAACTTTGAAGCGGCAATGGCTGGTGGAGGTTCTGGGTACACTGGATATCCTAAGTTCAATAGTCCTGATGAAATGGCTGCGACTCTTAAAGAAGCAGGATATGACGTGGTTATTACTTCGAATAACCATATATTAGACAGGGGTTACTTGGGAGCAATCCGGACCATGGGCGTATTAAGAGATGCAGGTTTAGACATCGTTGGGACATATCAATGTCAAGAAGAGAAGGAAAGCTTTTTAATTAAGGATCTAGACGGAATTCGCGTCGGTTATTTAGCGTATAGTTATGGGACCAATGGTATCCCTGTACCAAAAGAACATCCCTATTTTTTTAATTTCCTCAATAAAGAGACTGTTTTAAAGGAAATTAATCAATTAAGACCGAAAGTGGATGTTCTCGTTCTCGTATTGCACTGGGGAGTTGAGTATAGCCTCCAGCCCACTGAGGAACAGCGAGAATTGGCACGGATATTTCTAGAGGCCGGAGTGGATGTCATCCTTGGCAGTCATCCACATGTAATTCAGCCTATGGAAGTTATGAAAATTAATAATCAAGATAAGTTTGTTATTTACTCAATGGGCAATTTCATTGGAGATCAACGTGGAGTCGAAAGGAACAGCGGAGTTATTTTAAACTTAAACTTTCAAAAGGACATGTCGAGAGGACAAACCGTTCTGAAAAATGTATCGTATACTCCAACCTATTCACATAGCTATCTGGATAAAGGGCGCCGTCGTCGTTTTCGCGTTGTAGCGGTCGAAGATGCAATTCGCAAGGTGCAGGAGGGTAAGGAGCCTTATCTTAAAAGTTCAGATTTGGCGGTTTTGAAACAAGTTCTGGCGCAGACGCAAAAGCAACTGGGTACGCCGTTTAATCGAACAGAGGTATTGAATTCCAGTAATACTTAATCATAAGCCCCAACATAACATAAGTTAAAGGGATTAGCGATTCTAAGCTAATCCCTTTAACTTATGTTCAAAAGCAACTTTTTGCCTTATTGAGCGTAGGAGGTTAAGGTTTATTGTTTTCTGGGTTTTCCAGTTTAGTGATATTTTTAAACTTTACCCTATAGGATTAAGTTGACAGTACTTTATTAATCGTCCAATCATAGGAGGGTTAAGGATGAAACGAAATATAAAAGGGACATTCAATAGAGTACCTAATGGTAATTTTCTAAAAAAAAGCGAAACTAAAGACGATTTTCCGGAAGCTTGGTTTCAAATCGGTGGAAATAAGGAATCTAGCTGGAATTTCAAGCATGAGCCTTGGGATATGTCAGCTTTGAAGATTAGTAATAATACTGCCATTCGCGCTGGAATCATCCAAAGTCCGGAGGCTTCTCTAGGGATTGATAACGTTAAGGAATGGATCATTAAAATTATCCTAAAAGCAGATAGGCCTAATGCACAAGCTTATTTACGTATTTATCCCATCTCTTCACAAGGGGATGTAGCTAAGCCTTGGGAGTATCGCTTTGGAGCCGGGTTGGAGCAGGAACAGTTTCAGCAAGTCATTAGTGCTGATTATGACGTGGATTTCTTACGTCTGGAGACAGGGATTTTAGGGGCAGGGTCTCTCTGTATATACAAAATAATTGCATATTCTCTCTCTCCGAACCGTATGAAAAGGCGCGTGAAGAAGCCTAAACAAGAGATTCTTTATATAAATTCTATACAGACGATAGGAGAAATAATTAAACCGATTCAACTTGCAACCCCAATTCCCCTGAAGATTCCAGTCAATGTCCAAGCACATGTGAATGCTGATGTACGAAACCTGACGCCGATTCGAGACAAAGTGCAGATTTTCGGAAATAGCCAAGTTCCAATAGCGACATCAGTATCCGGACGAGTTCAGGTGGAGATTAACGGACATGGATTTCATGAAAGCCTCGAAGAGGTTACCGCTAGTGAAACAATATCCTCAACCATTACTCGCGATATTTCAGCACTTCTTCGTTGCTCCTTTGCTGTTTGCAATTTCGGATGCAACCTCGCATATGTAGATACAGAGCTTAGCCCTGACGGAATCCATTGGACTGCAGAGGATAACCCACACGAGGTCGGCCCCGGAAAACTTGTGATCATTTCTCCAAAGAAGTTTTTGCGATATACAAGACTAACATACAAGGCAGAGAATTTAACTTCCTTGAGGATTTGGGTTCAAGCTCAAAACTAACAATATTCACATAACCTGTTAATATGTCATATTATCAGATTCTAATTTGTAGATTATAAATGCTATGAAGGTGGGACGGAAATGACTGATAAAAACCAAGTTTATAATAGTCATTTCCTATTAGAACAAGAGAGTAATCTCTATTTTCCAGATGGATGGGCTCAAACCGGTGGAGACGGTGCAACTAAGTGGGAGTGGGTTTGCACCCCGAATGGTTCAAGAGCTATAAAGATTATGCATCCGTCGGGACCGAGAGCGGGTATTATTCTTGAGAATAATGTTGTGATACCTGCTGGAGAGGGGCAACGATGGGAATTCAGGGCAGTCCTGCAAACGGAGCCAGCAGAGGTTTCTTGTTATATTCGAGTGTACCTTGGTGCTGTCAGCCAATATTTATTTACCGTGCGCCCTAGTTCAGAGCTGGAGGAATTTACACGGGTTTTTTCCACGCCAACAGGTGTAACGGGACTTCGAGTTGAGGTTGGAATCCTAGGTGAGGGAATCATTTCTATTCATGAGATTCAAGGCTGGAGGCTCTACCCGAAGCGAGAATTACGGCTTGATGAAAAGGGGCAAGTATATGTCCGGCACATCGATTCTATAGGGAAAATCCAAGCCCCGGTCTCCGTGAGACTTGTTAGTCCGCTTCCCATGCCTGTAGATATAAGAACTCCTATTAAAGCTGATGTACGTGATTTGACACCTTCCCGTGATGGTATAAAAATTTACAGCAGTAATGGAAACTCTATTGACTCAACCTTGGATGGTTCCCTGCAAGTTAAAATGTCTGGAAGAAAGTATCTTCAAAGTGTTGAATCAGTGACTTCAACTAATATTTCTATTGCAACCATGCCAAAGGATGTGTCTGAGGTAACTGTCTTTTCCTATGCGGTTCATAATACGGGAACAGAAGTCGTCGTGGTACAATTACAAATAAGCCCAGATGGGGCAATCTGGACAGCAGATGATTTGGAATGCAAAATATTACCGGGAGCGCTTTCGGTTTTTACTCCAAATCGTTTTCTTCGTTACGTCCGCCTTATTTATCACTCTCAATCGCCCAACCCTTTGAGTGTATGGTTCCAGGCCCAAGGATAGGGGGGGGGGAATCTTAGGCCGTTCACGCTTTGTTTAGTACACTCAGGACATACTTGGAAAAATATTAAAGAAGCAAAAGAACCGTCCCCTTCCTGCTCTCTTCCCTTGAATAAGAACATTATAAGAGTTCAGGAATATTATGGAACATGAAAGGGGAGCTGATTTCAGAGGAGAGATTTTTATGGACGGACTAGCTTTGGTTTTTATGTTAGCGGTTCTAGTGGAGAAAGTCGTTGAGATTTTTAAAGATATAGTTTATGCTATTCCCTTTTTTCCAGATAAGTTTAGGCCCCTTACTTTGGAACTTTTGAGTTTAGCATGTGGGGTTCTTCTTGCATTTCAGAGTGGTATTAATGCCTTAGAATTATTAGCTGTTAAGATCTCTAACCCTGGGGTAGGTATTGTGATTACCGGACTTGTTATAGGAAAGGGAGCAAATTTCGCGCATGATTTTTTCCATTCGTTTAGTAAGAATAATAAGCGATAGAGGGGATTTGTATGACACAGCGCTCGGTCATACGACGCAGAGCAAACTAACCGTTTAAGCGACTGGCTTTGGGGAGCGGGGTGCCCGCCAGATGAGCAATCCGTGGCTCACTGGCGGCAGTGTACATCCCTGTACACTGCCCCGTGTTTCGGGTCGGTCGCTTAAACGGAAGTTTGCTAAGCTGCTTACGTAAAGACGTCGCGCTCGTGTCATACTGCGTCCCAGGCTTGGGTCCTGAGAACGGAAGGGTTTTGGGTGACGGCACATTTCATGTGCGTCGTCAATGGATGTCTTATTGGGAACGATTAACTGGATTGCTAAGCTAATTCATAAAGACGTCGCGGTGTTATACGGCGTCCGGGGCTTGGGTTGGGGGAACGGAAGGGTTGGGTGACGGCACATTTCATGTGCACCGTCTATGAATGTCATATTGGGAACGCGCTTAACTGGAAGTTTGTTAAGCTACTTTCTTAGAGACGTTGCCTTACCTCCGATATTTTCTTAGAATCGAAAGTCGTTTGTAAGGTTAACTGGATTTGTGCAAGTCATAGATTCGGACATAACACATACTCCTTTTGCCCCCGTTTTTTTAATAACCTCTATTTTATCTTTTGTAATTCCACCAATAGCAAAGACAGGGATGGTGACTAAAGTGCAAACTTCTTTAAGAAATGAAAGACCTCTTGGGGGGACTCCTTTTTTACAGTCTGTAGAGAATATATGCCCTGCTATTATGTAGGAAGCACCTAATGCTTGTGCTTCCTTGGCGTCAGGCACTGTGTGCACTGAGGTGCCAAATGTAAATTCACTGACTTCACTTTTATATTGTCTTAAGTCAGAGATTGATAAATGGATATTTCTGAGTTTAAGTTTAGTGGCGGTTGTAATATTTTGATTGATAATAAGGGGGACTTCATGCAAGTCGCAGATTTCGCTTACTTTAGCTGCCAGGTATTCATATTCTGTCAAGCTTAAGTCCTTTTCTCTCAGCATGATGGCATGGGGTTTTCCTTTGGCCAATTGACTTATTCGACTTAAATAATCGTCTTTACAATCGTTTCGATTGGTTACACAAATTAACATATGGTTTTCCTAAACCCTTATGTAATCTGTATAAACTGGCTGGAGCCCTCTGTTGAGAATCATTTGATGTACTTCGCGCACACTTCGTGAGTCGGAGATTTCAAATTGTTCATCTCCTTTTTCATCTTCTTTGTGCCCTCCAACACCGACACATACACCGGCAGATATTTTTGTTGCCACCATTCCTATTACATTATCGCGAAAACCCGCTCTTTCCCTGGTGGAAATAGTAATGCCTGCAAAGGGCATAAAGAGGCGATAGGCAAGCATCACCTGTAAAAGTTGTTTTTCATGGACATCATGAGGGTTATTCTTCTCGTTATTGATATAAGGCCTTAGACGCGGGGTGGAGAAGGAGATCTCTGCGTGGGGATATTTTTGTTGAATGAAAAACGCATGCAATCCTACTGCGAAGGCATCTTTTCGGAAGTCGTCCAGTCCGAGGAGTGCTCCGAAAGCGACGCCTCTTATTCCACCTGCTAATGCACGTTCTTGTGAATTAAAACGATAGGGGAAAATTCTTTTTGGCCCTCTTAAATGTACTTGTTCATATTTATCCGTATTATAAGTTTCCTGGTAAACGGAAACAAAATCTGCACCAGAGTCTTTTATAAAGGCGTATTCATCGGTATTTAAGGGATATATTTCAATGCCGACTGTAGAAAAGTATTTGGCTGCCAACCTAACTGCTTCACCGATATACTCTACTCCTGACTTATGTCGAGACTCCCCAGTTAAAATTAAAAGTTCTTTCAAACCTGTCCGGGCTACTTCTTTAAGTTCTTCTTCAATTTCCGCGAAGGAAAGTATGCCTCTTTTTATTTTGTTTTTGCAGTTAAATCCACAGTAGACACAATGATTTTCACAGAAGTTAGAAATATATAAGGGGGTAAACAGGCAAACAGAATTACCAAAATGCTTTTTTGTTTTGGTTGTTGCTTTACTTGCCATTTCTTCTAAATAGGGCATAGCTGCAGGGGATAATATTGCCGCGTAATCTTCTATCGTTGTATGGTCTTTCATTAATGCTTTTTTTACATCGTTACTTGTATATTGGTGATAGTCATATTTTTTTACTAATGCCATTACCTTTTCCATAATAACCGAATCAGTAACTTCCATGCCATCTAGATAGTTCATATGATTTACATTCTCTGCTTTCATAATTAGTCCTCCAAAAACCCAGTCAAAGGACTTGATGCCTCTGCCCGATAATTTAATACTCTCCCAAAGCCTGCGAGATAGGCTGCCCGACCAGCTTCAATCGCCAGTTTAAAGGCTTTGGCCATTAAAGCCACATCTATTGCTGTTGCTACAGCAGTGTTGCACATAATAGCATCAACACCCATTTCCATAGCTTCACAGGCTTGGGATGGCCGGCCTATACCAGCGTCTACGATAATCGGCAAATGTATTTCATCGATTAAGATTTGTATGAAATCTTTTGTGCACAACCCTTTGTTGCTTCCGATTGGTGCACCTAAAGGCATTACTGATGCTGCACCAGCACTTTCTAATGATCTTGCTACATTTAAATCCGGATAGATATAGGGCATAACAATAAATCCTTCTTTAGCAAGAATTTCGGTTGCTTTGATTGTTTCATAGTTATCCGGCATTAAATATTTAGAATCATGAATCACTTCTAATTTGATAAAATCCCCGCAACCGATTTCTCTTGCCAGACGGGCAATTCTAACGGCTTCCTCGGCATTTCTTGCCCCGGAGGTGTTTGGTAACAATGTAATTCCTTTAGGAATATAATCCAAAATATTTTCTTGACCGTCTAAATTAGCACGTCGCAACGCCAGAGTTACTATTTCAGCTCCTCCGTTTTCGATAACTGCATTTGTCAGTTCTAAGGAAAATTTACCAGACCCAAGGATAAATCTTGATTGAAACTCATGTCCGCCAATCATTAATTTCTCGCTCACACTAAAACATCCTTTCTTAAACATCTTCAATATCTAACAATAGTCGAAGAACCATATTAGCCTGATGCCCGGCACAAATTTGAACTCTAGGTGCCATTAACCCTTTTCCAATTTCTGCTCCGTTTTCCAGGTCACCACACACATATAGACGTTTCATCGGCTTTACTGTCTTAATTAAATTGGAACTTTCATAGCCTGCCATGCCGGAGGCAGAAACTATTTTGATATTAGAAAGCTGATTTAAGGAGACATTCACCAGCATTGATTTCGCTTCCGGTTGATCAAATGCTTCGCAAATAATGTCATAACCGTTGAAAAGCTCTAGAATATTATCTTCTGTGACTTTTACATTCTGAGTTATTATTTTAATAAAGGGGTTAATTTCTTTAAGCTGCTTTTTTAGTGCCACAGTTTTTGGCATTCCTAAATGACTTATATAATAACTTTGACGATTTAAGTTGCTTGGCTCAACAATATCAAAATCCACCAGAAACAACTGCCCTACACCAATTCTGGCAAGAATAACTGCAATATTGGACCCGAGGCCGCCTAATCCGGCTATGGCTACCTTGCCTTCTTTTACCTTTTTGTGTACATTTGGCGTATGCCTTGCCATCATCATGCTCTCTAGTTCTGCCTGCTTAGGCATGGTGCCTTTACGAATGAGGGTTAATGTATCATTCTCGGATAATTTGCTGTCCTTTTCTATTTGAAAACCATTTAAAATTACGATATCAGTTTCGTTCCCAATTTGGTCTCTTGCCTCAAAGGCCGTCTGATATACTAAATCCAGCTTTTTTCCATTGACTTCTATTATCATTAATTAGCCTCCGCCCACAAATCGGACAATTTCCAGAGTATCTTCATCGCTAAGAACAACGTTTTGGTAGGTCGACCTTGGAATAATTTCACCATTTCTTTCTACAGCAATGGTATTAAAATCAATACTTTGAGATTGTAAAAAATCAAATAAGGTTTGACTTTTATCTAATGTAATAAGGGTTCCGTTTACTTTCATTGTCTGCCTCCTTAAAAAAACATATAAAAAAGCACAAAATGAAATTACACCCTTTCGGTGGTGTACCCCATTTTGTGCTTTTTTTATTTAGGATTATATTATAATGCGTTACTGTTTTAGTCAAGTCCTATTGTTTTCACTTTTCCCATAGGACTAGATTGGGGCTGGGATCTAAGATCGAGAGATATTGTTCTAAATTTCCATATGTGCCATTGGGATCAAGCTGTTTATAACGGTAATACTTGGCCAAGCGGTCTTGGGGTCTGACCCAACCTAGGTGTTTGATTCGGAGAGGGCTGGTGCCACCACGTAAGTCCGTGATATTTTTAGGAAACCTCCCACAATGTTGGGGGGTTTCTTGCCATTTAGCTTGGAAATCGGGAATATTGCGCACGATAAAGGGCCGATACCATTTGTGGGCTTGCCAAAGTAGATCGTCACGATAATGGTTTTCTGTCCAAAGGTCAAAGAGACGAAAGCTGATGTAATCGACAGCTGAAGAGTGATTTAGTAACTCGCGAATTTGCTTAGGGCCATCATCTTCAAACATCTCGTCAGCGTCCAGAATGATTATCCATTCCGAATGGGTACTTACGGCTATTTCCCAGAGTTGTTTACGAAGGAGTATTTCATTATGGAACAGGGGTTCCTTGTTGGAGTGGAGAGTTAAGGGAATTCCCTGCAGTATTTCCTGGCATAGTTCTATAGTATTGTCCTTGCTGGCATCGTCTAAAATAACGGCATGGTCAATGTATTCAGCGGCTTGTTTTAAGACTCTTTCTAAGTGGCGACCGGATTCATTGTGGACTAACATCGAAAAAGTGATTTTGCTTGGATTCACGGTTTGGAGAGTGTGGAGCTGAAATCTGTTATAAAGAGATTGCTCTGGTGGCAGGTCGCTATTGATCGGTTTTTCGCCAGTAGCTCGAGTTGTGCAAGTGGAATCGGTGGAATTAGTGCAACCAAAGGCTTCCACCGGCACTTGTGGCTTGGCGCAAGCCAGGTTTCCTTTATACTCTTGGAGTTTGACGAGTTCTGATTCTCGATAGATATGAAAAGGCGGGTAATGGGTGTCTGCATATAGTTCTAGTCCCAAAGCTACCGCACGTACACAGAAGTGGCGGTCTTCTCCAGTAAGTCCTAGGTTGTATATTTCGCTAAAGGAGACTCCTCGACTGAGGGCTTGTTGACTAATGAGGGTACAGGCTCCTAAGCCCCCTACTTTATAGGTGCCAGGACGAGAGAGCATTTGAAGAAATTCCTGGGTCCTTTGGGTTATTTCTACTTCACTGAGGGGCTCTCTCCCCGATTTATATAAGGTGTACTGATCTTCCATCCACACTTGGGGAAGAGGGATGAGTTCAGGTTTCCACTTTGTCCAAAAGACTTCAGACACAATTTTCTTTCCTAACGAAAGCAAATGGGTTAGGGTTTTTGGATCTAGGCTGAGATCGGAGTCGACGAGGAAAAGGTAATCATAACCTTCATCGAGCGCTATTTTTATAAAGCGATCCTTATAACGAGCAACTTTCCAGATTAGCTCCTCTCGCCAATAGTGGGTTGACTCGTCACAAAGATATTCACTCTTGGTATCGGCAGGGAGAATTCGGACATTAGTTTGCCCAAGGGCAAAGCGAGAGAGCAAACTATGGTCATTATGATCATCAATAAAGATAAAATTAAGCTCAACTTGGCTTTTATCTAAGCGTGTAAGTGAATCCAAAAATTCAGAGAGAATTTCCTCCTGTTGTTTGACAGGACTGGCTAGGAGAACACGATAGTTCATCATTTATGCCCCTTCCTGAAAATCAATCTACACCACCGATTTTCCCTTGATTCAATTACGTGGCAAAGAATATAAAGCGCTTTTTTCAAGAGGTTATTAACTCTGTTTTTGGCATTGGAATTAGTTGCTTCCATGTCTTTTATCATGGCCATACTACAGAGCAGGATTTCCTTAAGCGCGAGCGTCAAGTATTCGCGGGTAACATTTTGTGTCATATCAGGATCGGATTCAGTTATTCTAAGCTCCGAAACTTTAGGAAAATGGCTAAGGAGGGCTAAGAGTTCCTGATGAGAAAAAGGTTTGGTATTAAGCGTTCGGTAGAGGGTTAATAAGAGCATAACTAGGTAGAGTTTAAAGCTCTCGCTGGTCACATTTGCAAGCAATTCTGACCAGGATTCAGTTTTCGGCCAGTTCTCAACTTGCAAAGAACCCTGTAATAGACAATCAATCGAATAGCCTTTCCGAATCAGGCTAATGAACTGTTGCAAGGGATAAGGGGAAGCGGGTGCGAATTTGAGGGCACGAGTGTAAGCATCGTGAGCTTGGGGAAAATCACCGGAAGATTGATAGACGTCGCCAAGCAGACAACATACCTGGTCAAAGGTCGCCAGCGTCATCGTTCCGATATGCAGAGACAATTGGAAGTCTTCAGCCGCTTGAAAGTAGCTCGTTTCCTGAAGATAAGCAAGTCCACGGAGATAAAGAAAATCCGCTTGATCAGGATACATACTCAAAGCCTTACTTAAGAAGTCAATTAATTTCGGCGCTTCTTCAAGGCGGAGATAGCCAAGTGCAATATTGAGAAGAACATCTTCAAAATAACCCTCGTTACCTGACAGGAGGGTTAGGGATTTTGTAAGATGTTTTAGCCCCTCAAGGATAGAGTCTTGTTGATAGTATTCCAGCCCAAGGCAGTAGAGCAGGAAGGGGTTTTCTGGATTTTGCTTAAGTTCCTGGGTAATGATTTGGCTGTTTCGAGAAAATTTATGCTTATAGTCCAGACGGTCTTTAAGGTAACCATAGTGATGAACCGTGAGTGGAACTGAGGCTAAACCACAACCGTTATTAGCTCTAAGAATTGAAGGGGCAACTTGTTCATGAATGGCTCCCTCAAATCGATAATCTGGTCTATTCCGAAATAAACGTACCACCTGATCACTGGACTCACTCATCGACGAGTCGAGAATGTTTCTGATTCGGAGATAGTATCCTTCTACCTGGCTATCTGATAAGAGTACGTAAAAGGTCTCAGGGTTTATTGTTTCAAGAACTTCGTCTGCATCTAGGACAATAATCCAATCCGTAGAGGCTTGTTTGAGGGCGAAGTTTCTGGCCATAGAGAAGTTCTTCGTCCAATCGAAGTGAAATAGTTTTGCGCCTGCACTGAGAGCTAATTGTGGTGTACTATCTATACTGCCCGTATCAATAACGATAAGCTCATCCGTTAAATATTGAACGCTTTGAATGGCCGTCAGAATGCAGTCTTCTTCATCTTTGACGATCATACATAAGCTGACGGTTTCTTTAGTCTTCATAAATCAACCATCAACTGTCTGTTGCCATATTTAGCAGTAAAACGATTTTTAAGATCCTGTAAGCGTTGGTCATAGTCCCTGAGAAGCCAATGGAAACTTTTTTCAGTGGTTTTTAGGAGTGTTTCAAGACCTAAGCCATAAGCCTCAACAAGTGGGTTATAAATGAACTCACGGGATTGATAACGCTTATAATCAACGAACAGTTCAGTAATTAAGACTAAAAGTTCTTTCTCCCGAACCTTTAGCGGAGATGTGGGAAGGGGATGCTTCTGCATAAATCGGATTAACCACAGGAAAATGTAAGCATCGCCCCGGGTCGAATGATTTTTCCAATGCGTGATTGCCAAGCATCTAGCCTTTAAAAGATCACCGAGCAAGATGAGCGCAGCTATAGAGAGTGCTTGGGCAGAGTCGTAAAAAGGACTTTGCAAGGTAATCTGGCCTAAAGACTCAAAACCGGCCTTAACTCTGCCAGAATAGATACAATATTTACTGTAGTAAAAAAGGAAGCGTTCACTATCTGGAAAACTGTCTTTTTGGGTTTCCAGACAGCGAAAAGCCTGCTCTGAATGATTAGAGAGGAAAAATAGCTCGGCTGAAGTGAGGCAGAAAAGGGGATCGTCTAGGAATCCAAGCTCTTTTAGATGATGATAGCAAAGAGAAGGGCCTTTTTCGCTAAGCAGATTCAAAAAGAGTGAATAGAGGGGGAAGTGGTACTTAGGATTGAGCTTGAGGGCTGTTTCATAAGCGTTTCTGGCTTCGAGAATCCTTCCCATCTTTTCATAACAAAAGCCTAAGTGATAGTAAGCTAAAAAACCTTCAGTGCCTGTGAAATGGCTAAACAGTGCAGAGGGAGGACCGCAAGAAATAGCATGATTAAACCACTTCAGGGCAATAAGGTATTCCTCCTTTTCTTCGAGCAGGAGTCCACCAAGATAAAAGAGATCTGGAAAGTTTGGATATTCTAGGCTTGTTTCAAGACAAAGGGAGAAAGCCTCATCAAGCCGGCCTAATTCTTTAAAGGATAAAAGGAGATATTTTAGAGCAGGAGCCCGGAAAAGCAAATGGTCATCGTTTAGACCGTGATAAGCTTTTTGTAAGAAAGGCAGAGCATAGCCCGCTTTACCAAGCATGAGCCACTCAACCCCCAGGTAGTAGTGTAGAAAAAGGTTATGAGGATCTTCTTCTAGGGCTTTTTTCAATAAGTTAAGGTTACGGTTTCTTTTTTTGTGACGTATTTTTAGGGGTAGAAATTTATGCTTCAAAATAGGCTGTGTGGTAAACCCGACTTTTTCATGATTCGAAAGGAATACCTGTTCATGAATCTTGCCGGCATACTTATAACACCCGTTATTTTTAAACAACCGAAGCACGTAAAAGGTATTGTATTCCTGCGTGGAATCTGTGATGGGGTTAAGAAGAGGAAGCAAGAAAGCTTCCTTGTCTTTTTCTAGCTTTAACAAGGTATGAAGGCAATTAATATCTGGGCACTCAACCTCTTCGTCGGCATCCATGGCAAAAATCCAATCACCTGAAGCATGTTCAATGGCAAAATTTCGAGCGGCACTAAAATCGTTGTTCCAAGGATAGGAGTATACATTTGAGGTATAACGCTGAGCAATATTGATGGTATCGTCAATAGACCCTGTATCGACAATAACAATTTCGTCAACTTCGTTTTTTATACTTTCCAGACAATTGGCTAAATGAGCTGATTCATTTCTGACGATCATGGTGAGGCTAATCCGCTGGTTCATCGCTGGACGAAACCTCCTCCGATAACTTTTTAAAGATATCGTTTCCGGGATACTTTTGTAAAGCTTCATTCACAATGGCTTGTCGCCGGGTGGTATACAGTTCTATAAGACGAACATAGTAACGGGGAGTATCCGGATCTAATTGGAGAGCCTGTTTATAATGTTGTTCTGCTTCTGAAAGTCGTCCCAGGTGAGAGAAGATTTCGGCGAGCTGGAAATGGGCTTTAGCTGATGGAACCCTTTCAATAGCTGATTGTATGAATGGGATTGCTCTGGTTTCTTCACCATAATCCACAAAGATTTGGGCAATTTTTGAGTAATATTCGGTTAGGCATTTTGGGTGAAGAGCATGTAAGAAATACATTGCTCGATTGATCTCTTTTAAAGCGACCAAACGCTGGACAATATCAAGCAATAGCGACATCCCATCTGGTCCCAAAATAAAATGAGGAGAAGATGCAGTTTTTTCAGAAAAGGCTGGAAAAAGGGAAATGACATGTTCTGTATCAGGCTCTAATCCAAGGGCATGCAACTCTTGCCAAAGGGGGCGGACTTTCTGAGGTCTGTGTTGAATCCAGAAGCAAAATAACCTATTGACAGTGGCTATAGGGTATTCAGGGCTGTCGAGAGAGAAATCTTCAAGGAGTCTTAATGCCTCAAAGAATCGCCGTTCCTGAATCAGACAGATGGCTTTTCTGAGTTTGATGTCTGGTGAAATAGGAAATCCTGCCTCAACTTGGTCTAAATAATGCAGGGCCAGACCGTAGGCTCCATGTCTGAAATAGATATCTCCCATTAGTCGATTAGCGGCTGGAGTGCAGAAGTCACAGACCTTTTCTAGACATTCCATTGTATAAAGGGGTTCTTTGGTTGGTTTTAGTATGCTGACGAGATGTTCTAAAGCATGGGTAAAGTTGGGGTTGTCACGCAGGCTGCAGAGGTAGTATTTAAGCGCTTCTTCTTCATCTAAAAAGGATTCCGCAATTTGTGCAAGATAGTAATAAGCTCTAAACCCCCTAACCCCGCCAAAGGAGGAATATTGCGGCGGTTGTTCAGGCATAGAGAGTGCTTGAGATAATGCATTTCGTGCCTGAGCATATAATTTTAGGTCAAGCAAGATAAGACCGGTATAAAAGTAAAGATCTGCGTAGTTGGGGAAGAGTTTAAGGCCTAGGGCAGCAGTATTAAGTGCCCCTTGAAGTTGGTCTGAAGACTGTTGAGCCATTACAATATAGCGGATGAGTTTGGGAAGAAAGATCGTAGTTGGATCAATGTCAGTTGCTGACTGGATTAAGACATTGGCCGCCTCTGCATATCGTTCAGCCCGAAACAGTTCGACACCATAATGATATTGAAGTAATCGATTGGTGGGGTTAAGCATCAGTTCCTTCTCAATCAACATTAGATTACGCTGTTTCTTATCTTTATCCTTAATGACTTCGTCTAAATAACCGTGATGAATGATTGTAAGATCCTCTGCAATCTGATAACGGGCCTTAGAGTTGTTCTCTAATATCACATCGGCGATTTGTTCATGTATTGCTCCACGGAAGCGATACTCCTTCTTATTGCGAAAGAGTCGAAACACTAGGTCAGACACAGTTTCAATCCAACCTTCTTTGCCAAGGTAATTCTTAATTTTAACAAAGTAGCCTTCAACTGTTTCATCTTGAACTAAGCGGATTAAAGTCTCCCGACTATCGGACGATAGCTCTTCATCTGCATCTAAAAATAAAATCCAATCTCCCTGAGCAAGTTCCAAGGAAGCGTTCCGAGCATCACTAAAGTTATCATTCCAAAGGAAATGATGCAGGATAGCACCATATTGGCGAGCGATTTCACACGTAGAATCTGTAGACCCTGTGTCGACAACAATAACCTCATCGGCAAGGCCGGACAGGCTATTTAAACATCGCCTTAGACTTTGTCCTTCATTTTTAACAATCATGCACAAACTGATCGTTTCGGCCATAGCTTATTTGCCTCTCATCTCTTCTCTTTCTCGTTTTACTAATATATGCATACAAAAACAGAAACTTTCCGGCGAGAAAAAGAATAACATGTAGCATGTAATCTGGATAAATATAGATTACAAGGGAAAGGGAGGGAAAATAGAGGCATGGCGAATTTTAAAATCTTTCAGGACAATCCCGATCAGGCAAAGGTAAAAATTTTTGGAGGTAATAACGCAGCCTTAAACACGGATTCCTCAGGTAATCTGACGATCACTTCTACAGGTTTGGCAATTACTCCGCCGACGGACGGCTTAGCGATTACGTCAACGGGGTTGGCGATCACCGCACCGACGAATGGTTTGACTGTAACTGCGGCGGCAGAAGGGCTGGCGATAACTCCTCCAACAGGCGGTTTGGCAATTACTCCGCCGACGGATGGCTTAGCGATTACGTCAACAGGTTTGGCGATCACTCCCCCGAGCGGAGGTCTGCTTATCACGGCCGCAGGACTATCTATGGTCAGTGCGACGACAGATGTATCCGCTACTCTTGCGAATATCACTGATACGGCAGGAAGCGGGGATACAACTTACAATGTTTTGGGTGTTGAAACCTGGACCTTCGGTGTCGTCAACGAATCATTAGCAACAAACGCCCAAGCACTGGTAACAATGCAGATTAGCCCGGATGGAGTAAACTGGTTAGATGAAGCGGGCCCGGTTACAATTAATCAGAACTCTTTGACCACGTTAGTTTCTTCAATATTTCTAAAGTATGCGCGAGTCTACTATAGTGCTGTGAATGCAGCTAGTGCGGTTACCTTGAATGTTTTTTTTCAGGGAGAATTATAGAGTATGAAAGCCCAATGGAGATCAGGAAGTAAGAATTCTGGTCTCCCACTCCCACTTGTGAAAGTGGGAGTCTCACGATTAGATGAATTAGGCCTTTTCTTGTCTCTTTGAGGCAAATACCTCCATAAACACATAAACTATTACGACTATGAAGGCAGACGGTAAATAGGGAGGTGCTTATATGGCGAAATCCAGCTGCATGAAATGTGGAAGCAATCAATTTGAGGTTGTCCACGCCAATAATCTAGAAGGAACCACTCGAGCTGTGCTCTTCGTACAGTGCACCAACTGTGGATCAGTGGTTGGGGTGTTGGATTTTTTGAATGTTAGTCTAAAAGCAGAGCGTATGAAAAGTGATCTAAGAACCTTGGCAGAAAAGATATTGGTTCATATTAAAGATATTTAACATCTATCCGCAAAAAGAACACCTCTGTTCAAAAAGAGGACTCTTATTCATCTGGAATATTATGAAGAACTTTTATTGGATCAATGGGAGTTTGAAATGAGATAAAGAAGAAGGCAAAGGCGTACCTTCTTCTTTATCGTTTTATTTTCACATAAAGTCTTAGTTAAGCACTTTATGATAAGCTTCCAAGGTTATCTCTGCGACTCTCGACCAAGGATAATGTTTTTGAATATGCTGCATCAAAGGCAAAGGAGAGGCATTATAGGATTGTTCAAGAGCAGTGCGTAAGCTCGCGTCATCCAGGGGGTGTACATATAGGGCCATGTCCTGAAAATATTCCTTAGGACTTCCTTGATCTGTAGAGATGACAACGGTACCACAGGCACTGGCTTCTAGGCTGGATAGGCCTGGGGTTTCAAACCAACTTGGTAAAGCGTGGGCTTTAGATGCTGAATAAGCTGAAGCAAGAAGTGCTCCCTGCAGAGTGCCCATATGTGTGACGTTTGAAAAAGCTGTCACCATTTTATAATAATTTTGGTCATTGACTGGGCCTAAGAGGACGAGAGACAGACCAAGTTCATGACATGTTTTTGCTAACCAAAGTTGATTTTTACGAGGGGATATTCGCGCAGCACTGAGAACGAATTCTTTGGGGAGATCAGGAAACTGTTCCCGAAAAAGTTCTGGGGTTGCTCCGATGAATGAATCTGGAAAGCCATTGGGTGCTACTTGGTAAGAAGCAAGTTTGAGGAAGTCTTGTTGAAGAACATCCATTTCGATCTGACTATTCGGGAGTAAGAGATCACATTCCCCCAAGAGGCGAGCCCGCATGGGTTGCATGTGTTTCCAGACTGCAAGGGCATTAGAACTTGCACCTTCACGTTTAAGGTAGGCATTGGGGGGCCAATAAATAGGGGATATAATAATTGTTTTCTTTTGCTTTTGGGCATTGAGAAAAAACATATAACTTTCTTTGATGCGAGTGATATTGAAAATGTGAACGAGGTCATAAGGGGAAAGATCAATATTAGGATCAGCAGATAAATGCACTTCGATACCAAGGTCTTTTAGTGCTTGCCCGGTTGAAACGATCTGGACAGTATCTCCAGCAGGGTTTTTCATAAAGTCTGGACGAGCCTGGAAAAGTACTTTCATAAAGAATCCTCCCGAAAAATTCTCGATGGGTAAGTGGCAATGAAGGATTTGGCAAGGAATGTAATTAGGAAACTGGGAAACTGGGAAACTGCGAAACTGCGAAACTGCGAAACTGCGAAACTGCGAAAAATTACAAACAACTGGAATTCAGAAGAAAATCAGAAATTATGTTTATTAAGAGATGATAGGCTATAACTTTTGTAGAAACTTATGAACGGACTGGATGCGTTGTTGATAAGTATGGTTGCGGTACACTTCTTCTTGTCCTTGGCGAGCAATTTTTGCTCGCAGGTCTTCTCGGCTTAAGTAAAAACGCACAAGTTCTAATGTTTCGTCAGGATGACGGCTCCAGACGAGATGGACATGGTTTTTAAAGTAGTTTTCAATGGCAGGTGTCCAATGGGTTAGGAAAAAGGCTCGACAGCCTAAGGCTTCGAAAGTTCGCATGCTCATCATAGTGGGAGAGTCTGTCACAGAATTTAAGCCTAATACAATTTTAGCGGAAGAATAAGCACACGGTAGCTGATCATAGGGTAAATATCCTTGATACGATCCGGGCTCCAACGTGTAATTATCCTTGTTCGACAGCCAGTCTTCATTCCCGAAAACCTTTAAATCAAAGGGTCCAGATCGCAAGGGAGTAAGGATTGTTTCTAAACCAATCCTGCGTTGAGGATATGAGGTATAGTAATTGGCAACGAGAAGTAAATCGCAAGAATACTTAATTGACGATTCCGTCGGCCGATGAAAAGAGGGATTACAAGCAAAGTGAAAATAGTGAGCTTGTATTTTCTCCCGCTGATAAAGCGCTAGACATTCCTTCGCAGGGGTAAGAACCAGACTGGCCCCACGTGCCAAAGGTCGAGACATAAGGCGCCAGTCCGGAGGATCATCAATGGCCCAATAGATTAAGGGAAGGGAGTGCCGGCGTAAAAGTGGAAATAGTTTTTGGGCCACTGTGGAGATAGAAACTCCTTCAGCTAAAGCAAATTTAGGCCTCCAGGTCTTTAATAAATTAGTTAAGCAATCTTCCCAACCTGATTGGTGAACTGGAATATAGCGAATGTCATCGAATGGAGAAAATCCGGAGGCCAGTCCTTGGCACAATAAAGATGAATTATTTAAAAAGAGAACGTTCATTAATTGTGTCTCCATTGATGTTTAGATTGTTCAATAGCAACTTCCAAGGTTTTAATCAAGGTTGCGGAGTTAACACGGTATCGTTGAGCAGCCTGCTCAACGCTCATATTGAGTAAGCTTTTCGCCCCTCAACCAGATGTGAGTATTCCAAACTTACGAAATGTTTTGGCTGTCTGAGGATACGTACAGAGAATATCAGCGATATTGGTGCTTAAATCTAGGTGATCCATTTGTTCCAAAAACCTCCTTTAGTTTTAAGATCATCCTTTTCTGATTGAAGTTGAGAAATCTGGGTTTCGAGTTTTTCAAGTGATGAGTCACGCTCTTCTTGTTTGACCAACATGACACGCATAACTTGAGAAAGACTTTGGGTTTCCTTTTCTAGATTGGACATGGCTTCCTTGACCGGTTCAAGTTCATCAAAGGGTGGTGGATCTTCTTGTTTGGTTTGAAGAGCATTTTCGGAAATTACTTCTATTACTTGGTCAAACTTGGAGAGCATATTTTTTACCGCAAGACTGAGAAGGTTGTTTTCTTGTTCGAGATGGGCAACTGTTTTGATCAAAGATTGGAGTTGATCCGATTCTTTACTTGGCATTGGATGAAGGACCTCCTCGGTAAGGTTCTCGGGAACAAGAGCTTCTGGAGTTTGATGGGGCTCAACTATTTCAGTGACTTCTGGGGTTGCAACTGTTTCATGTACTTCAGAGATTTTGGGTATTTCAGTAGCTGATCCAGGAGTATTTAGCATTTTGATAATAGGTTCAGGGGGGATAACTGGCGGGTTTGGTGAATTTAATTCGCGGATGTTTATGGTTGCAGGGATGTTCGGAAGAGGGTCACAATTGGATGACAGTTGGTCTGGATAGAAGGCCGGCACGGGAGGCGGAGCAGGGGTGGGAGTTGGAGTGGAAATAGGAGAGCGAACTTGGTTAGGAACAGGGTAGCTGGGTGAAGGCGGCGGAGTCTGAAAATTAACGTTGAAGCCTAATTCTCGGTAATAGGCTGGAGCGTGCCTCATTACTTGATCTTCTAACCAGTAAGTTTGATGGAAGTACTTTCTATCTTTATGAACCCATTGCAGGTTCTGCTTAGAAGGAGTGTGCGAGTAAAGTAATTTCCATCCTTTGCCATCGTTTTGCATGAGGATTTCTTCCCCGGTATAAACAAGGAGCCATAAAACTCCACCTATCTCTAGGGCCCCAATATTTTTGCAGGGAGTATTAAACGTTTTAATCGGAGCTAGTGACGGATGCCAAATACTTGACAATTCGTGGGCGTCCAGCTGTTGTGCTGAGCGGAGTTCAAACTGTCCAGTGGGTGTTTTAACGACCCAAAAGAGATGATGAACATTGTCGGTTGTCATGAGTGCAGCCATATCCATGACCTCACCGGCTATTTTCAATGTTTCGGTTGGAGATCCCCATATATGAAACGTTCCGTTAAAACGGTTCGTAAATAGAAGAGAATACCGCCCTTGGAAAGTTACGCTGCAAAGATGAAGATTACCCTGACTGTCTAAGTTAACATGATAAAGCGGTTCTCGCGGATGAACGACCTCTCCCATATGGGTACTGTGCCAAGTGTTTCCGTTCCAAAATCGGTGCTCAATACGCCAAAGTTCAGGGATGGATTTGTGAGTAGATGCGTAAAAGATATGTATTACCTTGCCTTGCGGAAACAGAAAAAGCCTGCGGTATCGTGTACCGCGAACGTCAAGTTTGGCAATCAGGGTTGTCTGGGGTGTACCTGCTCCAGAAATAAGAGTGTAACAGAGATCTCCACTTGATTTGAGTACGACAAGATGAACGGTTTTAGAATCAGTCATAATCCCATGTGCTAATAGAAGCGGTTCCTGGATTCGATAAGTGGGTTCATAATTGTTTGCAATAAACAGCGCACATCCTTGAGAGTCGATATGTAAGTATGAAGATTCGCTTTCATAGGTTAGAAGGAGGGGGCTTAAAGTGTTTCGAGTTAAGACAGCCAATATGATCACTTCCTTTTTTCGTGATTTAAGTGATCCTTTCCGTAATAAGAAAGGGCCGTTTTTGGACGGCCCTTTCTCTGGAAGGGCAACCATTTATAAGATAAGAGGGTGAACAACACATGTTGATTAGTTATTGGCAAGTATCCAGTTGTGGCGGGAAGAAATCACTTGGGAATGGTGTGAGATTGACATCAAAGAAATTGATACACGGATTTTCTGGGATTTCCGGGAATTCCTCGCAAACTGGAGGTTCTGGGCAGAAGCCAAAGGCTGGAACGAGGAGTTGAACAAGGCCTGTAACCTTTGTGATGACAAAGCTTCCAATGGCAATTTGAATCGATGTTGTCGTAAACAATGGACTGGTTAGCACTTCTGTTCTAGTTTCAACGCGCAAGTTAAAGTCAAATTCTGGTCGTGTTGGTGGGAAGTACATGACGATATCTTTGTTGATATCTGGAAGGGTACCTGTGACTGTAAACAAGACTCCGGTTGAATCCCTTAAAGTTAACGTGTAGGGAATTTGAATGGTGAATTGAACTCTGGAGAAGTTAGGCCGTGCAGGGATTGGTGTAATGACGACACTGCCAGGAACAATCACCCCAGTAGCAAAGGTCATACTTACAAAGGTAAATGGAGGTACACCACCAACTGGTAAGGCAACGATGAAGGCAGGGAAGCATTCCCTTTGCAAACAGCTGGCATACACTTTTTCAACGATAATGCAGACAGATTCGGTTATTTCTTCAAGTTGATAAGGGTCTGTCAAATCGATGGGATCACTAGGTGATAGAGCTGAACCAACTCTTCCGACGGTAACACCTCTTGGCGGGAATGATGTTGGTAAGGCAGCTGCGATAGTATTGGTTAGCGTATTGATGATACTTATTGAGCTGTCACCTTCGTTAGCAACCCATAATTGTGTGCCATCGCCGGTAACATCCAGGCCGAGAGGATTTACTCCAACTGGAATAGTTGTTATAACGTTAAGGCCCGTGGTCGAGATTACGCTTACGCTGTTTGATCCGAAGTTACTTACATACATAAAGACGGGATTTACAGGGTTTGCAGCAATCTTTTGCGGATTCGAGCCAACTGTAATAAGGCTCAATAGAGCATTTGTGGCTGTGTTAATAACACTAACGTTGTTGCTGCCGCTGTTAACAACGAAGAGCTTTGTATTGTCTAAACTAACAGCCAGACCATTCGGTGAAGTACCTACTGGGATTGTTGCGATGACGGTATTGGTTACTGGATTAATGACAGAGACTGTATTACTGTCGCTATTGCTTACGTAGACACGACTGCCATCACGGGCAATAGTGACATCGATTGGTCCTGAACCAACCGTAATGGTGCTTACTACAGTATGAGTTGGAATGCTAATAACGGAAACAGTTCCACTTCCAGAGTTTGTCACATATGCTGTAGTACTAGTAGGGTCGATGGCGACTGAAGTTGGGGCAAGACCTACTGGGATCGTTGCTAAGACTAGATTTCCAGCGGTGCAAATGACAGAGACGGTGTTGCTTCCGAAATTAGGAACTAAAACTTTGGTACCATCCGGCGTGCGTCTAGGGAAAGCTGGAGCAATCCCCACAGGAATGGTAGCGACTAGCACATCGCTGTAGACGTTATATATGGCGACGGCATTGTCGAGCGTTACCCATGCATGGGTTTCAAATAGCATGTGTGTATTCCCCCCTTTTTTGATTCGAGAAACGAGTAGACTTAGTAGCTTTCAACGTATACTATTCGCTCGTGGATTAGGGTGTTACACGCTATTCTTGATTTGTATTAGCCCTATTGAAAATATAGTGAAGTATTCGACCGGCCCTTTCACTCCAATCGTTAGCTTGAGCGTAGGCCATTCTTTCCGCTTTGTTCATGTCATCTTCTGCTAATAGATGTCGCAGTCGCAGAGAGAACAGGTGAGGTTTGCTTTCAAGATTGATTTTAGGAATAGTAAGCAGCTCGGGAAGCGGTGTGCCTAGAACTCTTATTCCCGTTGCGTAATATTCATAAAGCTTAATTGGATTGCACCCTTTCGTCATTTCTGTTTGACGAAAGGGAATCAGTCCCACATCAAAGTGGTGGAGATAAGTTGGAAGTTCCTGATAAGATTTTAGTCCGAGATAAAAAACATTCTTAAATTTTAATGGGAACTTATTAAGTTGAAAGAGAGCCCCCAGAAAAACAAAGTTGATTTCCGGATTATCTGCGATCACTATTTTAAGCAACTCCCAATCTACCCAAGGGGCAATCGCTCCGCTATACCCAACGATAGGTTTGCCTGAGGGAAGATCTGTTGGTCGGTAAGGAGGAGCGGGTGAAAAATGGACGTAGTCTACACCGTTGGGGACTAGGTAGACATGGGGATGCTTATTAAGGAAATGTTCATAAATACTGCTACTGCTGCAAAAAATGATATCTGCTTTTTCTTGGATGGTGGGATAATAGGGCGCCCAACTGGCAAACTCCTCTTTAGGCTCATCCACTGCATCATAAATAACGAGGTCTGGGTCATAGTTTGGTATTAAATTGATGTGAGAGGGAACAGTCAACCAAAGGATGCGTGGTCTGGGATGGGGAACAGCCATTGCTGATACTCCTTGGCAGATGAGAAGAGATGGTGATAACAGACTTGTTTTAGGGTTTGAAAAGTTTCCAAGGTCTTCATAGAGAACAGTTTGGCCGGATGAAGAAAATCGACCCAGTAACTGTTGCGGGCGCTGAAACATCCAATTCCAGGGGATTGAGGGAGGGTAAATAATCGTAGGCATTTGTAACCTCCTCATTGACCTTTTACGGAAAATGACCGTACATAGTATTAGGATATGTCGAAAGAGATTAAGAGGGAATGAAGGGCTAGTACCATTTGATCAAGGAGATCATATTATAAAGTGAAAGGAAAGGGATGTCTGTATTTTGAGTAGGAGGGTCGGTTATGGAAGAGGAGGTCCAGACGATTAAGAAGGATATTGGAGAAATCAAGGAAGCTGTTAAGGACGTATCGGCAGTCGTAAACGATATGCGTGTGCTTCTGGCTGGCAACTATATTACAAAACGGGACTTTGAGGATTATAAAAAGGGAACTGAAACTAGCCGTCGTTGGTGGTCAGGTTTTGTGATAGCCTTGGCAGGAGCATTTGCGACTATAGTGAATGTTCTCTGGAGCCATTAGTATTATAGTAGGGAACTTAAAAGCAAAAGAAGTCTGTCGATGTAGCAACTGGCAGACTTCTTTTGCTTTTGAAAAGATTTAAGGAATTAAAGATCAGAACTCTAACAAGTCGGGAGGCTTGTGCATAAATTATTACAGATAGTCAACCTTGAGAATTGTTGACACCACCAAAAGATATGGGGGTGACTTTTTGAAGGTCTTATCATTAACTAATGAATTTGAAGGTGAAAGCTTTGGTGGCGCAGGAACAGCGGTTACAGGAATTGTCCATATGCTTGATGGCATGGGTGTACAACAAACCGTAATAGTACCGCGCAGCGATTGGAATATACCGGGCTGGATTTCACTGGGACAACGGATTAAAGTCCTGGGCTTACCTCGTAACAGTCATTATTTTGGTTATCTGGGGATGATCAAGGCGGATGTAGTTTGTCAGGAGTTTCCGGAGATTTGTCAAGGATGGGATATAATTCACAGCCATGCCATTAATTTTACTCCCTTAGTGTATACCCTGTCCCAAGGAGTCGTTCCGATTTTATATTCGGTATATTCCTTTTTACGCAAAGAGTTAGGAGACTCACCAGAGCCTGAGTTACAAGCCCAATTTAAGATACAGGAAGAGTTGTTCATGCGTTGTCAACGCATTCAACTTATAAGTCGGAGTGAAAGACAGTATTTAGAAAGCCATCTTCCTCAATATCTTGCCAAAACAGAGGTCTTACCGCTCGGTATAACCATACCTTTAGAACGTTGGCGGCCAGGAAGTATGAATGAGTTTCTGTACGTTGGAAGGTTGTTGGAATATAAAGGAATTGAGGATCTGATCAAGGCCGTCGCAATTCGGCAAAGAAGCGGCCGGCAAATTCAATTAAATATTGTGGGTAAGGGAACAGATTCTTATGAGAGTTATTTAAAGCAACTTGTTCAGTCCCTGGGGCTAGAGGCTTACGTTCATTTTCACGGTCGAAAGTCAAATGAGGCGGTACGACGATGGATGGCGAGTTCTGAGGCTCTCATCGTTCCTAGCCGACGTGAAGCCTATGGAATAGTGGCCTTAGAGGGAATGGCGATTGGGACTCCAATTATAGCCTCAAATGCTGGGGGTCTGGCAGAAGTTGTACCAAACGCTTGCGCTTTAACCTTTGAGGCAGGTAATGTCTCTCAGTTGTCAGAGGCTCTAGGAAACCTTATCGATAACCCATCGCTTCAAAAATCACTCTCCATCCGAGGGCGTGAGAATGCATTAAGGTTTAAGTGGTCTCAGCTTGCGCCTAGATATCTTACCCTCTTGGAGCGTGTTAAGGGAAAATAAATGCGGTGTCAGATAGACAAAAACTGACATACCATATATGAATTACTGGATAAAGAGGGGATGGGAGAGCGCAATGTGGGAGCAAAAACAGGTCTTGGTCACAGGAGCAGGAGGATTTATTGGCAGCCACTTGACGGAGGCCTTGGTCAATGCGGGAGCAAAAGTTCGTGTTTTTATTCGATATAATTCTAGAGATGGACGTGGGAACCTTGAGGATTTAGAACCAAAATTACTGGACCAAATCGAAATAATTGCCGGAGATTTACGTGATGCAGATGTCATCGAACGAACGGTTAAGGGGTGTGACGCTGTTTTTCATCTAGGTGCTTTAGTAGGAATTCCATATTCCTATAAAAATCCTCGCGAGGTTGTTGAAACAAACATTATGGGAACTTTTAATGTTTTGACAGCAGCACGCGATCATGGAGTGGAGCGAGTTGTACACACTTCAACAAGTGAAGTCTATGGATCTGCACTCTATGTCCCTATTGACGAGTCTCATCCACTTCAAGGTCAGTCTCCATATTCGGCAAGCAAGATCGGGGCAGATATGTTAGCGGAGAGTTTTTACGCTTCTTTCGATTTGCCGGTAGTAACCGTAAGGCCATTCAATTGTTATGGACCGCGACAATCTGCTCGAGCCGTCATACCGACGTTGATTACTCAGGCCTTGGCCTGTAAAGAAATACGTCTTGGCAACACAGAAACCATGCGTGACTTTACGTTTGTCGCAGATACAGCAGATGGCTTTATGAAAGCAGCCCAGAGTAAAGAAGGGTTTGGAAAAGTTATAAATATTGGTTCAGGAAGGGAAATTTCGATTGGCCAGTTAGCCCAAATTATTATAAAAATTGTTCAGAGTACGGCAGAAATCGTAGTGGATGAGGCGCGAGTACGCCCGAGCCGGAGCGAGGTTAACCGTCTTTTAGCCGATAATCGCTTAGCTAAAGAGACGATCGGGTGGGAACCTCGGGTGTCTCTGGAAGAAGGGGTCAAGAGAACGGTTGCTTGGATTGCCAGCCATATGAATCGTTTTCAGATTGGGAAATACCAGATTTAAAAGGTAAGGGGGATATTATGCAAACTATTATTTTAGCGGGAGGCAGAGGGTCACGACTAGATCCTTATACCCGAATTTTGCCCAAGCCCCTATTTCCCATTGGGGATAAACCGATAGCGGATATTCTTGTGCATCAACTAAAATGCGCGGGAGTCAATGAAATAATAATGTGTTTAGGATATCTTGCAGATTTCATCAAGCTTTACTTCCAGGATGGCAGTCATTTTGGCCTCGATATTCGTTATTCTATTGAAACTGCCCCTTTAGGTACGGCAGGTCCTTTGAAAATTGTTCCTAATTTAAAAGATGATTTTTTAGTGGTCAATGGTGATGAATTAACTACTTTGGATTTTCGAGCGCTGTATGAGTACCATGTCGCTATGCAAGCAGATATGACGGTCGCTGTACACAAGAAGGCCGTTTATTCAGCATTTGGAGTCTTAGAGATAAAGGATGGTCAAGTGACCGCTTATTCGGAAAAACCAACTCTTAACTATTGGGCCAGCATGGGGATATACGTTATAAATAAGCGAATTCTTTCCTTAATTCCGGAGAATGAACGCTTTGATATGCCTGATTTAGTCCAATCTCTTCTTTCGAAACATGCAAATGTCGTAAGCTATGAAAGTGATGATCTTTGGTTTGATATTGGGACACCTGCTGATCTTGAAAAGGCGAAAGAGGTGTTTAAGGAGCTCCCTTAAAAGGAGTTTGAAGTAACAGTTAGAGATTTCGTTCTAAGATAAAGAAGAAAAAAAGGAAAAGAAACGGGGCCTTCCCCTGAAAGGTGTGAATAGGGGCATGGAAAAGGTATTGATCTTGGGAGGGTCAGGGATGTTAGGGCATACCTTGTTTCGTTGTCTGTCAGAAGACGCTAGGCTAGATGTCTATACTACAGTCCGCTCGGCAAAGGACTTTTTCGGTTGGTTACCGACGGATTTGCTAAATAAGGTTTACAAAGATATCGATGTTTTGAATTCAGACAGCCTGACAAAGGTTTTCTCGGATGTCTCACCAGACCTAGTGGTGAATTGTATCGGAGTGATAAAGCAGGTGCCAAAGGCCCAAGAACCGCTGGCGACGATTACGACTAACGCACTTTTACCTCACAGAATTGCAATGCTTTGCAGTACTGCAGGTTCGCGCTTGATTCATGTCAGTACAGATTGTGTCTTTGATGGAGTAAAGGGTGGATATTTGGAGGGGGATGTTTCTAATGTCGATGATCTATACGGCAGAACAAAACTTCTCGGTGAAGTAACTTATCCCCATTGTGTTACCCTGCGTACGTCAATTATTGGGCATGAATTAAAAGGAAACTATGGTTTAGTTGAATGGTTTCTTAGTCAAAAAGCAAAGGTTAGAGGGTTCCGGGAGGTCATCTATTCCGGCTTTCCGACCATTGAATTAGCTCGCATTATTCGTGATTATGTTATCCCTCATTCAGAAATGATGGGGCTTTACCACGTATCATCTAATCCGATTTCCAAATACGAGTTGCTCAAACTAATCAAGGTTCAGTACGGAAAAAATGTGGAAATAGAACCAGAGGACAGTATTAGACTTGATCGATCGTTAGATTCAACGCGCTTCCGCTCCAAAACGGGCTATAATCCACCTGCATGGCTAGACTTAGTCCGAGGAATGCATCTGGACTATTTGCAAGGCCCCTATCAAAACAGTAAGGCCAAGGGGGATAAAAATGAAGATTTTTGATAACAAAGTAATTGTAATTACGGGTGGCACCGGTTCGCTCGGCAAGGTGTTAACCCGGCGGCTTTTGAGTAAGGAACTAGGTTCCCCTAAGAAAATCATTATCTTTTCGCGGGATGAAGCAAAGCAACACGCTATGCGGGTTGAATACCAGCATAAACAAAACGTTACTGATGAAGTGATCTACGACAATTTTGCTCGCTTAATCGAGTTTAGAATAGGGGATATCCGTGATTATCATTCCGTCTGCGCTGTGTTAAGGGAAGCGGATATCGTGATTAATGCCGCGGCTCTTAAACAAGTCCCTTCTTGCGAATATTTTCCCTTTGAAGCGGTGCAGACCAATGTGGTGGGGCCGGAAAATATCATCAGAGCCATTCGTGAAAATAACCTTAAAATTGAAACCGTAGTAGGAGTCTCTACAGATAAAGCGTGCAAGCCAGTTAATGCCATGGGGATATCGAAAGCCTTGCAAGAGCGAATTTTTATCGCAGCCAATGTGACTTTGCCCAAGACGAGGTTTATTTGTGTACGGTATGGTAATGTGCTGGCCTCCAGAGGCTCGGTAATTCCTTTGTTTCATGAACAAATCAAGCATGGCGGGCCGGTTACTATCACAACTAAGGAAATGACAAGATTTTTGTTGCCTTTAGAGAGCGCAGTGGATACCATTTTTGCTGTCCTAAAAGGCGCGAAGCCCGGGGAAATATTCATTCCCAAAATTCCTGCAGCTTTGATAGAAGATGTCGCGAAAGCCTTGATGGAAGATCGGAAGATTGTCATAACCTACACGGGAATTCGCCCTGGAGAAAAGGTCCACGAAATTATGATTTCAGAAGAAGAGGCTTGGAGAACCTATGATCGTGGCGATTATTATGCAATTAAGCCAATGCTTCCAGAACTGGTTGAAGCGGAACCCGGTCTGCAGGCCATGTCCAAGGAGTATAGTTCGGGTGATTCGCTCATGACTTATGAAGAGACAGTAGCCCTGTTGCATAAACATGGTTTGATGGTAGATCAAGAAAATGGAGAAACTGAGGAATTTTTACGATGAAGCAAATATATCGAATTGCTTGTATTTGTCAAATCTATAATGAGCTTTCTAAAGATAATTTAGAACGATTCGTAAAGCATGTTTTACCCGCAGTGAGTGATTTAGTTGTCTATGATGACGGCAGCACAGACGGTAGCTATGAATATATGCTTAAACAAACCCCGCATGTCCTTAGAGGAATCAAAAATGATTTTGTCAATGAACGAAGTCATAAGCAACTTCTGCTCCAAGAAGCTTTAAAGTTGAATCCGGATTTTATTTTGTGGTTGGATGCAGACGAGGTATTAACAGCTTATGCTGCTGAAAAGCTTCAGGAATTGTGCGCACTTTGTGACCAAAATCAGGCAGATGCTGTGAACATGCATGAAATAAACCTTTGGCGAAGCTATTCTTGGCAAAGGTTAGACAGTTTATATGATAAGGGTTGGTTTTGCCGATTTTGGCGAGTTGTGCCCGGTATCTGCTTTAATGATACAAAGCCTGGACTGCACCAACCCCTTTTTCCATCGACAATTCGTAAGGCGATCTGGACCCTTGATGTTCAAGTATTGCACTATGGTTTTTCTTCGAAGCAACGTTTAGCTTATAAATATCTAGTTTACAGGTCGCACGGACAACGCGGTTATGATATGCTTGATCGCTTAATTAGCGAGGAAAAGCTCGTTGTAGAAAAAGTTCGCCAAGAACTCATTCCTGAGGGTCTCTACCTTGATGACAACGAGCCCAAACCTTTGACCTTTGCAGAGTCCTTAGCTTATGTGGAAGAATACCGGGAAGAAGTGTTCAGGCCTAGATTTTCCATTGTGTGTTTAGTCTATAAGAGTGTAGAATGGCTGAAATTTGCTTACGAGCAGGTCTATAAATATACGGATATGACGGATAAAGAATTTTTCTTTGTCGCCAATGATGCCAATCCTACGGTGCTTAGTTATTTAAGTGAAAACTATATACCTCATTATATCTTCACAAATACCTCCCAGCAGCAACAGGAATGGTACGTCAATAATGTTTACCGTGCTTATAATTTTGCGGCCAGCAAGGCTCAAGGAGATTTTGTTGTTTTCATAAATTCGGATATGGCCTTTACGCCAGGGTGGTTAGATAATCTGTGGCAGGCTTATAACGGGGATAACTGTGTTACCTCCCGATTAGTAGAATCCGGGAAGTTGCGCAGTGGTCAATACGGTGTGGAAAAAGATTTTGGCAGGAATTATTCGTCCTATCGAGAAAGCGAATTTCAAGAGTATGCACATGATCTGGCAGAGCCTAAATTATTAGATGGCGGTCTATTTATGCCCCTCTTAATCCGGAAAGAACATTTTGAACAGGTGGGGGGCTATCCGGAAGGACAGGTTGTACTAGGAAGCGATTTTAATAATCCCGTAATTGCCCGACGGGGAGAAGCGTGTATATCAGGGGATACTGTCTTGATGCTGAAACTTCAGACCATAGGAATAAGGCATCAAACGGTATTTAACAGTCTAGCTTATCATTTTCAGTGGGGAGAACTGGATAGTACGGAAACCGCAGTAACTCAAGCAAAGGAAATAAAGGTTGCGGTCTGTCATGATCGTATCGCAGGATCAATCGAGGCAACGTTATTTTGGGATTTTATCAGTGAATTCTTACCTGCGTCAGTGAGGATAGACAGGGATATTGTTGGGTCCGAGGGAGATTATTCAGAAAATGCTCGTAGATATATTAAAGAACATTATCCAAACGTAGAAGTGATTCTTCAAAATGCAACATTTATGAATACAGTCGATGAATCACGCTACACTATAGCATTCTTGCAGGACGATTTAAGATCCATGGGTATGCCAAATGCACAGCAAGAGAAAAATTTACGTCAGGCAGATAAATTGGTTGCGAATTCTATCCAAACGGCACTGTCTTATCCAGAGTATGATTTTGAGATAACTTCTGGTGGGGTTGATTTGGAACTTTTTAAGCCGATGAATAAAGAGGAGGTTCGCCAGGAATTTGGTTTTGGCCCAGGTCGAATAGGGATTTTTGTCGGGGACTTTTCTGAGAGCAACGGGTGGAGCCAAGTTCGGGCTTGCATAGCAGGTCATCCTGAAATAACTTGGATTTTAGTTTCTAAAAACATTGGATCTTTTATCGCCAGCAATGTAAGACTCTTTATTGGAGTACCTCGAACTCTGCTTGTTAAACTTTTAAACTGTGCCGATTTTCTTATCAATGCTTCACCAATCGAAAACCAATGCCAGGCGGCTATTGAAGCTTGTTTATGTGATGTGCCCTTAATTATGAGAAGAATAGGTATTTTTAAAGATTTTAGCTCAGAGGATCAGGCTCATTGTGGTATATTTGGGGAGGATTTCGAAGGGGCTCTTCAAGAGTTACCTAAACTAACGTTTACTCCGAGGCAAGTTATAATGGAGAAGAAGCTTTCTCCACAGGATTCGATGCAAAGATGGCAGCAGTTACTGGAAGATGTCTTCAAAGAACTTATGATTAAAAAAACTAATGCGATAAAAGAAAAGCTGCATAAAGTATCAATAATTATAACGACTTATCAGAGAACGCATCTGTTAAGGTGGGGGCTCTACTCATTATCTCTGCAGACAATGCCTTTTGAGTTTGAAACAATTGTCGTTAATGATGGGTTGCAAGATGAAACTGAGGAAATCTGCGACGAGTTCAAAGAGAAGCTCAATTTGAAGTATATTTTTACAGGACAAAGGAATCTTCTGGGCGACCCGGTTTGGCGAGTACCCGGCTTTGCAATTAATATTGGGGTGAAGCAATCCTCGGGGGATATTTTAGTCATGTGTTGTGCAGAGATGCTTCACGTTGACGATACTATTGCTAGGCTTACCAAGCCTATTTTAGATAATCCTAAGTTATTGGGCATTCCAGTAGGAAAAGATGATCGGAATGGGGATCTTCTGGAGAGTATAAACAAAAATAACGGAATTTTTGACATGGCTGCATTTAACAGTTGTATAGATTTAGATACTAGAATGCCGTTTCTGATGGCCTTACATCGCACTCAATTCATGGAGATCGGGGGCTATGATGAAGATTTTACAGGAATTGCTTATGATGACCGGGATTTTATCGACCGATTATTGGCAAATGGTTGTCATTACTGTCGGACAGATGCTACAACCGCCCATTTGTACCATCCGAGAGCAGACGGTTATTATAAGGGTGGAGGCCCTCCAGAATGGGACTATAATAAAAATCTGTACTTCTCTAGAATTGGTAAAATTGTCAGAAACGAAGGAAAAGAGTGGGGAAAACTATAATAAAAGCATGCTTTTGTACTCAAATAATAAAGGGGCCACATGTGGCCCCTTTATTATTTGAGTAAGCTTCGCTAGTATAGCACTTATTCTATTAAACACTACTTTGGAATCGATGCATCTATCTTTCTTAGGATGGCAATACTTGCATTCTTTGTCATGGTTACGATGCTTATCATCTCTATTGTGTTTATGATCCTTGTCATGGTCGCAATGATTATGCGGATTAATTCGGGTTGGGAAGGTGAGTCGGAGTTGGATCAAAATGATCATCTTTTCTTGCAGAGTTGTAAAAGTACATTCTTCAAAGGGTCCACCGTGAAGCGGTAGTCGGTCAAGTGCATCGTCCATCTCATTGATTTGACTGTAGAGCAGTTCGCAGGTTGGTAATTGGTTATAAAATTGCTGACTCAAGGTATTAAACTCTGTAAGGTCGCTTGATAACATATGGTCTTTGGATGAAAAACCTGAAGGAAGAGGCGTGGATTTAGCAAAGCCGTATTCTGTCTGTTGATTATAATGGATAGGCGGAAAAATAAGGTGCCTGCCCAGGTCGATGACACATGAAATGGGTATATCCACTACGAAATCTTTTATAACGCCTGCTACCGTGGTCGAAGTTTGGTGTACCACTTCTGAATATTGAATATCCTTGCGCACAAGACCTCCGAGAAACAACTTGGGAGTATCGCGTGGTATTCCAGGTTCTGATGGGACGCAATTAAAGAAGCGGCTTTGCGTTATTTTTAGGTTCTTTCTAATCATTTTAATTTCTAGTGCCTTTGTGGGTAAAGTGATGATCGACTCCGCGGGGATCGATACCGTAACCAAGACTGAATTTGGACCTAATTTCTCAAATTGTAAAGGGGTACATATTTGAAGTGTTGCAGTACTTGGAAAAATCGGATTTGGAGAGACTGGCGGAATTGGTTGAGGGCACACCTTTGGAGATGGAGTCTCTCGAACCCAGGTAGGGACAAAAGGAGCGTGTTGAGTCCATTGATGAGAGCAATTTTTCAGATAAGACACTTTTCATCTTCCTCTCTGATATCAAAATAGGACATAATCTACTTTTTATACAGGACCTAAATTTATCTAATCAAGGTAATCCATTTTATACAAATAGAATATGTACAACAACCGAATTTGTACCAGGATTAACCTTACTAAAGGTAACAAATTTAGGACATGAACAATACAATAAGTTAACCCATAATTTAGGAGGTATGAAAATATATGCCTTATTTTACAACGGGTTTGTTGGATAACGCTTTGGTCGAGGGCGTTAGTCAGAATTCCACGCTCTCGGTAAATATTTCGAATGATGATACTTCTACAGTAGCAATTCAAATTGAAGGATTCTTCCAGAACAAAACCAGAAGAGTGAAGTATGTAGAAGAGTTTTTTACTCTTACAACAGGAACGGTGGTCTTGAAGAATTATTTTATCCCATTTAATTCCTTTGAGTTCATATTTTTTGTTAGCTCTCAGGCAGTAGAAGTCTCTGTATGGAGTAAAAATGACACTGGAATTCTTTCTTCAGTTAATTTGGAAGTAACCAAAGCACTCCCCTAAATGGTAACAAAACCGGACAAGTACAATACAATATATAAACCATATTCAAGGAGGTTAGAAGAAATATGCCTAATTTAACAACGGGCTTATTTGACAACACCCCGGTTGCGGGTGTTAGACCGAGTTCCACACTCTCGGTAAACATCTCGAATGATGACACTGTTACTGTGGATGTTTTAATTGAAGGATTCTTTCAAAGTGGGACGACAAAAGTGATGTATGTACAAGAAGCGTTTACGCTTACTGCAGGCAGCGTTGCTCAGAGAAACTATTTCGCAGAATTTGATGCTTTTGAATTTCAATTTATAGTGAGCACAGAGGCTGTTAAAGTCACTGCTTGGGGGAAAGACGCTGCGGGAAATCTGACTACAGCTCATCGGGTGGTTGCTCAAGAAGTTGACCCATTCTAATAAAAAATGAAAGGAGACGAGGAAATGCCTGAATTAACTACTGGATTGATTGAAAATACGCCAGTTAATGAAGTAAGACCAACTTCAACGTTCACTGTGAAGATTACTAATGATGATACGAGTGATGCTACCGTTTTTATTGAAGGATTTTACGTGACAGGGATTACGAAAGTACTTTATGTTTTGGAGTTATTTATAATGGCTCCAGGTGAGGTAGCAGAAAGAGTTTATTTCGCGCAGTTTGATGAATTTGAATTTCAGTTTGTAACTAGCTCTGATGCAGTAGAGATCTCCTGCTGGGGAAAAGATGTCGCTGGGAATTTGGTCGCGGCCCATCGTTTAGTACCTGCAGAGCTTGATCCAATTGGGCCTGAGGGAATCACAGGAGCGACAGGAGCTACGGGAGTAGCAGGAGCGACAGGAGCCACGGGAGTAGCAGGAGC
>NZ_FQXJ01000025.1:58433-59679 GCF_900129935.1 Desulfosporosinus lacus DSM 15449
ACGGGAGTAGCAGGAGCAACAGGAGCTACGGGAGTAGCAGGAGCGACAGGAGCTACGGGAGTAGCAGGAGCGACAGGAGTCACGGGAGTAGCAGGAGCAACAGGAGCCACGGGAGTAGCAGGAGCAACAGGAGCAACTGGAGCGGGTTTGGCAGCCTTTGGTTATGTGTATGATCTTTCCGCAGTGGCCCAAGCTGTACTTCCCGGAACAGATGTGATATTTAGCAGTAATGGCCCGCTTGTTAATGAAACTCACATTGCGGGTACTGCCCCAGTGACCGTGTTACTTGCCGGTGACTATCAGATTGACTATAGCGTAAGCATAACGTTAGGTTTAGGTTCGGAAATAGCGATTGAAGTGAATGGTGTAGTAGACCCATCCACCGTAGTTGGTGCGTTGGTCGGTGCTGGGCAAGTAACAGGTCAGGCCATTCTAACACTTGCAGCGGGTGATGTCATTACACTTACGAATACCTCTGGTATTGGGTTAACCTTAGCTGCTGCGCCTGAGGTTGGTGCACAAATGACTATTAATAAATTAGACTAAGCTTACTAGCAGATTCTTAATCATTGTTTTTCTTTTCTTAGTCCCTTGGTAATACCAAGGGACTTGATTTAGCAGATCAGCTCTCCAGGAGTTGTAGTTGCACCAATTAAAATAGCTATGTAACAAAAATAGAACTAATACAATACAATAAATGCGGCTAAAAATTGAGGGATGATCAGAACATCGAGGTTATTTGGTTAAATAGTAGTAAGTGTAAAATCAAAAATTTATTATTAATGTAAGGAGATAAGAGGATGGCTGAATTAACTACCGGACTAATCGAAAATACTCCGGTCTCCGGAGTAAGACCAACGACAACGTTTACTGTAAAAGTTTCTAACGACGATACAAGTGCCGCTGACATTGAAATTTTGGGTTTTTTCGTGTCAGAGAATACGAAGATCCTGTATATTCAAGAGTTGTTTAATTTAGCGGCGGGAGCGGCTATAACAAGAATCTATTTCGCTCAGTTAGATGAATTTGAATTTCAATTTATAACAAGCTCTGATGCTGTCGAGATCTCAGGTTGGGGAAAAAATGCCGCTGGAGATTTGGTAGCAGCTCATCGCGTACTGCCAGCTGAACTTGATCCTATAGGTCCTGTTGAAGTAATAGGAATAACAGGAGCCACAGGAAGTACAGGAGCAACAGGTACCACGGGAGGAACAGGAGCTACGGGAGCAATAGGAGCCACAGGAAG
>NZ_FQXJ01000031.1 GCF_900129935.1 Desulfosporosinus lacus DSM 15449
TACTAGTCCCGAGTATGTTATACCATTTTTTAAAAGATGTTTGATTGACTACCCTTTATACTTTAAGCAATCTTTCAAAGATGAGTTTTCGATTAGAGTGAAGGAAATATGTTGTAAATTATTGGCACTATAGCTTACTGACATTGGGTAGACTCCCCCATCGAAGTCTATGTTCAGCTTTAGCTGAACGAGTTCACTTTTTGAGAACGTAATTAAAATAACTATAAAAATGGATAATTAATGAAAAATGTGCCATAGGCATTTGAATTAATGCCATTTGATACTGATATATACCAAGTAAATTAGATATTATGTGAGTATAGCTAATTATTCAGGCAATATTGAGCAATTTATGAGTTCGAGAAATGATTACTCATAATCTAAAGGAGCGTTTGGATGAAAAGAGTTCTAATATGCGTATCTGTTCTAATAACCCTATCTCTTGCAGGATGCAGTAAAGAGATTTTTAACAGTTCAGACCCAACTCGTTCGCATTCGCAGCAAACTGCTGGTTCCAGCAACGAGAATAAAAAGAATATCGCTTTAGTTATGAAAACCCTGACGAATCCGTTTTTTATTGAGATGGAGAAAGGAGCTCGCCAAGCAGAAAACGAGTTAGGTATTAATTTGATCGTGAAAACTGGGGCTAAAGAAACTTCAATCGAGCAACAGATTGCCGTCGTGGGAGAACTTATCAACTCAAAAGTGGATGCAATAGTCATTTCACCGGGAAGTTCGACGGATTTAATCCCGGTTCTGAAAAAAGCATATGACGCAAATATTTCGATTGTCAATATTGATAACAAATTGGACCCAACATTTTTGAAAAGCACAGGAATAGATATTCCCTTTATCAGCGTAGATAACGAAGAAGGGGCTTATAAGTCAGCAAAATACATAAGTGACCAAATCACAAAACCGACGAAAGTCGCAATAGTAGAAGGTATTCGCAACGCTAATAATGCTGAACAACGCAAAAAAGGGGCCATAAAGGCCTTTGGAGAAAATCCGAACATTCAAATCGTTGCGATGGAAACGGCAAATTGGAAGATTGATGAAGCTTATGATATTACTTCATCAATGTTTACCCAATACCCTGACATTGGAGCAGTTTTTTGCGCCAATGATATGATGGCCTTAGGAACTATACAATACTTAGATGAATTTAACTTGAATGATGTACTGGTGGCTGGGTTTGACGACTTAGCAGAGGCGCGAGCTGCTATTACTAAAGGAACAATGCAAGTGACAATAAATCAGCAGGCAGACATTCAAGGTTATAGCGGCGTTAAATTTGCTTTTGAAATGTTAAACGGAAAAAAACAACCGCAGGAAAGTATTATTGATGTTAAATTAGTTACGAAGTCGACTATTAATTAGGTCATTTAGTAATCTTACTTGAAAGGATTATTTTATGTTTAATAATCTTCCAATTAAATTTAATATAGCTCAAAAGCTTTTAATTTATCTAGTGCTAGCCTGTGTTGTTCCATTGGTTTTTTTTGGGTTAATGTCTTATAGTAAGTCCAAATCCATTTTAAAGGATGAAATCGATAAATCCTCAATAAATTTGATGGAAGAGAAGAGACGCAATCTAGAGGTTATCATGGGAGAGGTCGAAGGGTTAATTGCTAATCTGTCAAGTATTGAAGAGATCAAAGATGTATTGGCTAAGGACGAAAAAGAAGTCACTGATTTTGAAAGACTGTCAACTCAAGCCCAAATAGGGTATTTATTGAGTGGTTTTACTAATCTTAAAGGGCTAATATCGATTGATATATACTCACTGAGAGGGGAACACTATCACGTCGGAGATACCTTAAACGTTCAGGAAATAAATATTGAAGCAAAAGAGAATTTGTTAACTGAAGCGATAAACTCAGGAGATTCAATTCTCTGGCAGGGCATTGAAGATAACCTTAACTTAAAATCTAAAAATAATAAAGTTATTATTATCGGGAAAGTTCTTAAGAAGATCGATCCCAACACTTTCACAGAAAAGCCAATAGGCTTACTTTTGATAAACTATGATATTGATGTTTTCTATAATCATTTTACTAGTACATATGAGGATACGGAATATATGATTTTGGATAGGAAAAACAGGATCGTGTATCATCCAGTTAAGTCATGGATCGGAAGCGTACAAGATGGCGAGCTGCTTAAATACATAAATAATGATTCAGGCAGGTTTAATACCAGCGTTGGAGGGGATAAAAAACAAGTTATTTATGACAAGTCGATTAAAAACGAATGGATGATTATGGCCCTTATATCTGAAAAAAGTATTTTAAATAAAGTCGAAGATATCCGTAGATATAATATGTTGTTCGTATTGATTTCGTTTTTCTTTATCTTATTATTCGCTTTGGTAATTTCCAAAATATTTGTGGTGCCTATTAAAAAAATTACAAATTCCTTTAAAGAATTACAAAAAGGGACTATGGATTTTGAAACACGCATAGAGACAACATCTAATGATGAAATTGGGGAGTTATGTAAATGGTTTAATAAATTTATCATAAGTCTGGAACAAGAGAGAAAAACAGAACTAGAGTTAATGCAGGCAAAGGAAGCCGCTGAGGCAGCAAATGTAGCGAAGAGTCAGTTCCTTGCTAATATGTCACATGAGATAAGGACGCCCATGAATGGGATTATCGGTTATATTGAGTTACTCTCAGCAATGCCGCTAGAAAGAGAACAAGCTAGTTACCTGGCGGAGGTTAAAGCATCTACAGATGCGCTGCTTTTATTAATTAATGATATATTGGATTATTCCAAAATCGAAGCCGGCAAGTTGTTGATTGAGACTATTCCGTTTAATCTTCACAGACTTGTAGAAGAATCAGTATCCTTATTTTCCCCTAAAGCGAATGAAAAAGATATTGAATTAGTTTTATTCATTGCGAGTGGAGTACCCAGTGGAGTTCAAGGGGACCCTGGCAGATTGAGACAATTATTAAATAACATTATAGGTAACGCTGTCAAGTTCACCCATAAGGGTGAGGTGGCAGTTAAAGTAAAACTACTGAAAGAAAGTCAGGTAAAGGTGCTTTTAAAGATCGAAATTCAGGATACGGGCATTGGTATGTCCGAGACAACTAAGCAAAAATTATTCCAAGTCTTCACACAAGCAGATGCTTCTACAACACGAAAGTATGAAGGAACTGGCCTTGGCTTAGCAATATCAAAAAAAATAATTGAGCTTATTGGCGGTAATATCAATGTTGTCAGCGTTTTAGGAAAAGGCAGTACCTTCATCATTACAATAGAACTGGAAAAAAGGCAACTCGAAGATGAGCAGAAACCTAGGTCTATTAGCTTAAACAATTTAAAAGTAATGATCGTCGATGATAATAAAAGTAATAGGATGATTTTCCGTGAATATCTCGTTGAGACAGGATGCAGGGTTATTAGTGCAAAAGATGGCATAGAAGGCCTAAAAATCCTTAGTGGGTTATCCGCAGAAGATTTACCCCACGTTGTCCTTGTAGATTATATGATGTATGGGATGAGTGGTTATGAATTTGGAGAACAGTTGTTAAAGGTTCAAAGGTTAAGAGATATCAGACTTATCCTTATTACCTCAGCAACTCAGAAAGGAGATGCAAAGCTAGCCAAAACGATTGGATTTGCAGGCTACCTTACAAAACCTGTCCGAAAGATGGAATTGATTAACGTTATATCTCAGGTCATCGTTTTAGAAACTCCAGATTCGACGGCAAATTTGATTACAAGGCACTCCATAAGTCAAGAGATTCCTCCGATAAGTAACATTTCTATTTTACTCGTTGAAGACATGTTGGCAAATCAGAGATTAGAAATGACCATGTTGAGAAAACTCGGTTATTCAGTAGATCTGGCAACTAATGGGAAACAGGCGGTTGAGATTTGTAATACCCAAAAATATGATCTTATACTAATGGACTGTCAAATGCCTGTAATGGACGGTTATGAAGCGACAGATCAAATCAGAAAGATGAGTATTTTGAATAAAGATACGACAGTCATCGCCATGACCGCCTATACAATGGAGGGGGATCGAGAAAAATGTATTATAGCCGGTATGAATGACTATATTAGCAAACCAGTCACAATGGAAGTGCTCAAGGAAAAAATCGGAAAGTATTTTGATTAACAGCCGCTGAAGGGGAGCAGAAGGCAGCGCAGCGAGTTATACCAAATGATTTTTTATGGCAAATACAGCGAGTTGAGTTCTGTCCTTAAGTTGAAGTTTTGAGATGATTGTAGTTATGGTATTTTTGACGGTGCCTTCAGCGATAAACAGGGAGGCAGCAATTTCTTTGTTGTCTTTTCCTTCTACAATCATCCGAATAATTTCCATTTCTCTATCTGTAATAATGACATTGATATCATTAACGGCAACTTTGTTAGTTTGTACTTTTACTGTCTCTTTGGGGCACGTATTGAATGATTCATGCCTGAAAACGTCTTTATCCATAATCTGCAAACCATGGAAAGTGCTTTTTATTGCAAGCATTAATTCCTCTGTACCAACATTCTTTAAAATATAGCCGTTGGCTCCATTACTTATAGCCTCAAAAACATCTGATTCATCATCAGAAGCTGTAACTATAAGAACTTTGATCTGTGGATAATTAGACTTAATTAGTTTGGTAGCCTCAGTCCCGCTACACAAAGGCATCGAAATATCCATTAGCACCACATCAGGGCTAAATTCTCCGCATAATTCATAAGCCTCTCTGCCATTCGCAGCACAAGCAACAACCTTCATATCCCCATTGTTTTCTATGATAGTTTTAAAGCTTTCCCGTAAAAGCTTTTGATCATCTGCTATTAGAACCTTTAACATAAAAAAACCTCTTTTATGAATAAAATAATTAACATATCCTATCATTATATCATAAAAATCAATAACCTAACTGTGAGAGAGCTATATACTTTTGATATGTATAGATCGAAGTTCTTTGAGAAATGAAGTTTGTAGTATTGGAAAAGGAATTCTAGACAAAAAATATGAAGTAACCTTCTGGAAAAAAGTTGGATAGAAATGGCTGGACAAACGATTGAGTAAGAGTATACTAAATGTTAAATGACTTATTCTCAGGGCGGGGTTAGAGTCCCCACCGGCGGTATCCTAGTTATCTAGGGAGCCCGCGAGCGCTCTTCTTTTTTGAAGAGGTCAGCAGAACTGGTGCAAGGCCAGTGCCGACGGTATAGTCCGGATGAAAGAGGATAAGGTAGTCTGCATAATCTAATACACTTCAGAATTCTAAGGTGGAGTTTTTGGCTTTTGCTTGCTGTCTGTCTGTATGCCCTGATTCGAGTAAGTCGACTATAACATAGGAGGCGCATTACATTGAATCAGACTTTATTAACCCGTTTTGGAAACTCAGTTGAAAGAGTAGAGAAAGCGCTCGACGCATTGCGGAGAGGCCGGGGCGTTTTGGTTACTGACGACGAACAAAGGGAAAACGAAGGAGATATTTTCTTTGCTGCGGAGTTCTTGACTAATGATCAAATGGCCATGCTAATTCGAGAAGGCAGTGGCATCGTCTGCTTGTGCCTGCCGGAGGAAAAGATCCTCGACTTAGGTTTACCTATGATGGTAGAAAATAACACGAGCAGTTTTCAAACTCCATTTACGGTATCTATTGAAGCTGCAAACGGTGTCACGACAGGTGTGTCAGCCGCTGACCGTGTAACAACTGTGAAAGCAGCGATTGATGATCAAGCGTGTCCAGATGATCTTCGCCGCCCGGGACATATGTTTCCGTTAAGGGCCAAGCCCCTAGGGGTACTGGAGCGTCCCGGGCATACAGAAGCGAATGTAGATCTAATGCGGCTTGCCGGGTTAAAACCTTATGGTGTATTGTGTGAACTGACAAATCCGGATGGTACTATGGCGCGCCTGCCTGAAATCGTAGCCTTTGCCGAAAAACACGAGATGCCCGTGGTTACGGTCGATGATATAATAAACTATCGCAAAGCGCGAGAACAGTGTGTAAGTATAAATTAGATAATCTGCGGTAAAAAAAGATAGACCACAAGAAACTAAAATTACTCAGCTTTTTTAAGCTGAGTAATTTTAGTTTCTTGTGCAACAGCTCTGCACTGCCAGTCTCCAGAGACAATCAAAGTTAGGTTCAGTTTCTGGCAATTTGAAAGTATAAGCCTTACCAGCCTTTTCTGTGTAACATTTGTTAAAAGATCCTAACTTACATATTGAAAGTATTTTAGTATAATAGGTTTGAAAGTGGGTGTATGACATGTCAAATGAAATGGAAATAGTGGATAAGATAGTTTACATGATTGTCTCAGGCAAATACATCGCCCATGATAAATTGCCATCGGAAAATACGATAGCAGATCAATTCAAAGTGCCAAGAATTACGGCCCGGAAGGCGTATGAAAGACTCGAAGAATTGGGGTATATCTATAAAAAGCAGGGGAAAGGAAGCTATGTCAAAGACAGATCTAAACAGATTGAGCTTGTTCTTTCGGGTGATGTGAGTTTCAGCCAGAAAATGATCGAGAAAGGGTACGATTTCCATTCGGAAACAATCTTTTGCAGGGAGATCAAATACAATAAGAGGATTTATGACTATCTAGAAACGGATGAAGGTGACAGGATTTTCAAAGTGGGAAGATTGAGGTATATTGATCAACAGCCTATCGCCCTTCATATCTCCTATGTTGCCAAATCTGTATTTACGGATATCGATACTGTGGGTATGGATATTACATCTATGTTTAAATATTACAATAGCAAAGGATATACTGAATTTTGCTCAAAGCCCAGCATCTTAAGTATTTCCTTTCCCAGGGAATCCCAACGCAAACTTTTAAATTGCACTTATTTAATACCACTTTTGGTCTTGGAATCCGGCTGCACAGATAAAGAGACCGGCACTGTATTGGAGTACATAAAGATTCTGTATAGAAGTGATTGTTTTTCCTATGTTATACCGTAGATTGATAGCTTCCCCAAGAGGTTTTAACCACATCGAAGTTCATCTTTAAATCCCTCTCAAGACTAGCCGTATGCTTAAAAGCATACGGCAATTTTTTTCCAATGACTTGCATCCAGGGCGTTTTTTTAATCTTAATCATCTCTATTATGTTTGGGTTTGGGGTCGGTTGCATAAGGGTAACAATGCCTGCCTCGTCCGAACCTATGGCTCCTTGGAAACCCCAGTTTATAATAACCTGCTAATCCTAACACTGTTCACGAAATCAACAAACAAAAATGAAAGATGCTTTACAAAGATTTAACGAGGTGCTTACAAAGTTTTAACATCGGCCAACTTGGCAACAAGTTATGATAATTACGTAGACCTGAACTTATCCAGGGACTTGCCGCTGCTGAACTGTAACGAAAAACAGAATCCTAGCGGCGTCAGCTTCGAAAACACTTGCAAAGGAAGGCTGATTGATGATTAGAAAAAGAAGAACCATGATATTAATCAAAGGTTCATCAGATGTTCCTGCAAAATTGGCACAAGAGATACAAGATAGTTATGAGGTTAAGACAATTGAGGAAAGCAATAATGGTCTAGTTATGATCAAGGCTAGGGAAAAAGCCAAACAGAGCCTGTTTTATCTGGGGGAAGTATTGATTACAGAGTGCAAGGTCATGATTAACGGATTTTTAGGAATCGGCATGGTCCAAGGGCATCAACCAGAGCTGGCCCACAACCTGGCAGTTATTGATGCAGCGTATAATGCAAGTTTAGCGGAGACAGACGCTTGGACAAAAGTATTGTTGATTGAGGAGAATCGCATCAATGAGGAAAATCAAACTTTTATGAATAAGGTCTTAAAGACGAAAGTTAACTTTGACACTATGAATGTTTAGCTTTAGGCAAGGAATTTAATTAGGTAAGGAATTTAATTAGGCAAAGAATTTATTATAGAAAGGAAAACGACGATGAAATTGGATTTGGTGCATGATCTTCAAGAAGCTTACCGCAAGACGCTTGATTCGATGTCCAGGCCGGGTTTGATCAGCAATATTCGAGATCAGGCCAGCAAGGTTGCCATGGAGATCAACGATTTCATCCCTCCTGCAGCCTTAGTAATGGTATTAATGTTGTTTGATACAGAAGTGAAGTTCAAAGTATGCTCCAAACGTGAGGCTGAAATTGCTGAACTAATAAATCAGTTGACCTATGCCAAAGCAACAGAAATAGAGAGTGCGGATTTTATTCTAGTCTTAAAGGATGCGGATCCGGAGGAATTTGAGCAGGTTATCAACTCTGCTTGTCCAGGAGATTTGCATGACCCTCACAAAGCGGCAACAATTATCGTTGAGGCTGATTCAGTGAGTAATGACAGAGATTTAACCTTAATTGGTCCAGGGATAGAAATAGAAAGCTATATCTCAGTGAAAACAAACTACAGCTGGGTTGATTTACGAGCAGAAAAAAACTCGGAGTATCCCTTAGGAATCGATCTAATCTTTACAGATAGGGATACTAACATTTTATGTCTTCCGCGAACAACTCAAATAGTGCAAGAGGTGGCTGGATAAATGGGATACGTTGCAGTCAAAGGCGGAATTCAAGCTATCGAAGAATCAATTAAACGCCTGAAGTATGAGCGGCTTAAAAAGGGTACCGTCCTGAAGTTTCAGCAAATTGAAGGTGGTATGCGTTGTCTGATCGACCAGGTTATGTCAGAAAGCAGCCTCTACAGTGAAACTCTGGCAGCCATGGCCATTAAACAAGCGGAAGGAAGCCCTGAAGAAGCTGTGTTTTTGTTGAGAGCCTATCGTTCAACGTTACCCCGCAAACATTACTCCCGGACAGTTCAATCAGAGGACATGTCTGTGGAGAGAAGAATCTCATCGAGCTTTAAGGAAATTCCCGGGGGACAGATTCTAGGGACTGCGAATGATTACACTCATCGGTTAATTGATTTTGACTTGAATGAGGAAACCGAGCACGATGCCCTTGAATGGTTACGCGAGTATGCCTTAGAAAGAGGAGTTGACAATGATCAGGCGGATTTGTCCAATCTGCCCAAAACCTTGGATTATTTACGGGAGGAAGGACTGATCCCCACTTTCGAAATTAATTCTGACGAGCCAGATGATGTTACTAAAGAAAGTTTGCATTTTCCGACCAGCCGCAGTCAACGGTTACAGATCTTGACCAGGGGGCAGACAGGGGCAGTTACTTCCTTAGGATATGCAGCCTTGCGCAGTTATGGGGCGTTGCATCCGACAGTAGGGGAATTGAGAATAGGCAAGCTGCCCATCTATGTAGATAGTCCGTTCCAGGATCAGAAGGAAGACGAGGATGCTTATTATATCGGAGAAATCAAAGTCACCGAAGTAGAGACTTTGTTTCCCGCAGAAGTCCAAAAGGGAAACGGAGAAAAAGAGATTGAATTTGAGATTGGCTACGGCATTTGTTATGGGCAAAATGAAACTAAAGCAATCGCAATGAGCATTTTGGACCGTTGTCTAGAAACTGCTAATCCAGAGTATCCGACCCATAATGAAGAGTTTGTCCTGTTGCATATTGATTCCGTTGAATCCACAGGGTTCATTTCACATCTCAAATTACCTCACTATGTGACATTCCAGTCTAAGCTGGACAGTGTACGTAAGACAAAAAAGTAAGGAATGCCAACAGTGAAAACCTTGAGGAGATGAAGATATGAGAATCGAGTACAATTTTGCCTTTTTCGATGAGGGGTCTAAACGAGAGATTAGAAGAGCAACCTTGAAAGCAGTTGCTATTCCGGGGTACCAGGTACCCTTCGCTTCCAGAGAAATGCCGATTGCCAGGGGGTGGGGAACAGGGGGGCTCCAGCTAACCCTTTCTCTAGTTGGGAAGGAAGACATCTTGAAGGTAATTGACCAAGGTTCAGATGAGTCAGTGAATGCCGTCAATATTAAAAAACTTATCACTAAAACTACTGGTATCAAAGTAACGGACGAAACGAGCGAAGCAACCATTATTCAATCGAGACACAGAATTCCGGAAATACCCCTTCAAGCAGGTCAAATCCTGGTTCTTCAAGTGCCGTTGCCAGAACCCTTGAGATATTATGAGCCGAGTGAATTAGAAACCAAAAAACTTCATGCGGAACAGGAGTATAGCGGTGCTTGGCTCATGCTATTTGAGCAAATTATGAATTACGGGACTATGTCGACAGGGGCGGATCATCCGGCTATGGTTCATGACAGGTATGTTATGGCCCCCAGCCCTATCCCAAGATTTGATAATCCTAAGTTGAATCATTCGCAAGCGTTGATTCTGCTGGGTGCAGGTCGGGAAAAGAAGGTCTATGCAGTGCCTCCGTATACCAGAGTTGAATCCCTTGCCTTTGAAGACTTTTCTTTCGAAGTTGAAGGTTTTAAAAATAAATACTGTGGATTATGCGGCGCCAAGGAGGTATTTCTGGATGAAATGCTGGATGACTTAACGGGTGAAACCTTTTATCAATGTAATGATACCAGCTATTGTTTGCAAAGATTAAATCAAAAATCAGCAGGATGAGGGATTTGTAATGATTAAGTTTGAACAGCCTGTTTTGTCAATAAACAATCTTAATAAACAATTTGGCAAGGGGTGTCCGAGCTGCAAAGGATCAAATGAGGACAGCTTGAAGAAAAATTATTGTCCTGTCTGCGGTACGGTCTATGCCTGCCAGAATATCATGTTCGAGGTGTATGCCGGAGAAATCTTAGGCGTGGTCGGGGAAAGCGGCAGCGGGAAATCGACCTTGATGCAGTGTCTCTATTTTGATCAAGAGGTAAGCAGCGGAGAAGCCTATATCAGTTCCTACAAGGATGGAAAAACGGATGTATTTGCAGAATCGTCCCAACAGAAACGATACATTAGAAACCATATGATGGGAAAAGTTTATCAGAATCCTCTTTTGGGTTTAAGAATAAACTTTACATCCATTGGCAATATCGCAGAAAAATTGATTGCGGCTGGAAACAGACATGTCGGCAAGATGGAAGCCCGGGGGAAAGAATTGCTGGAGCACGTAAACATACCAATATATCGCATGAAAGAAGCACCTAAGAACTTCTCCGGAGGAATGCAGCAGAGGGTGCAAATTGCCAAAGCGTTATCTAACAATCCACCCCTTCTCTTACTTGATGAAGTTACCACAGGGCTGGACTTGTCTGTTCAAGCCAGTGTGCTTGACTTAATCAAGACCATCCAAAGGGAGCTACAGATCACTGTGGTCATTGTATCTCACGATTTAGGTGTTATTAGAATGCTGGCGGATCGGACGATGGTTATGTTGGATGGAAGAATTATTGAACAGGGTTTGACAGATCAGATTCTTGAAGATCCCCAGCATGGATATACTCAGCACTTAGTACAGTCCCTGTTGTAGGAAGCCTATGGACGGTAAAGGTGATTATTATACAGGCGATTGGTAAGTTCTACTGAACTGCTTATGGACGTTTGAGCCCATCAGAAGTGTCATCTTTATACTGATTAAGTGCGAAAAGGAGGATGGAAATGACTAAAAAGCTGGGAACAGAACCACTTATTAATGAGAACTGTCAAGTGTCCAATGCTGAGTTAGGTAAATATGCAGAGATCGGGATTTATAATGTTCTTGAAAATGTTAAGTTAGATGATTTTTCCTATACAGGTCGTTTTTGTACATTGCAAAATGTTGATGTAGGCAAGTTTTCCAACATTGCAGATATGGTGCGGATTGGTCCGGTCTTTCATCCTCTGGAAAGGCCTTCCTTGCACCACTTTACTTATCGGCGGATGAAGTATGACTTGGCTGAATCGGACGATGAATCGTTTTTCCAGTGGCGAATGGAGCAAAAAATTAAGATCGGCCACGATACCTGGATTGGACATGGGGTGATTATCATGCCTGGTGTAACGATTGGCAACGGGGCAGTAGTGGGCAGTGGCGCGGTTGTGACTAAAGATGTTGCCCCCTATCGGGTAGTGGCAGGAGTGCCTGCCAAACCAATTAAGCAACGATTTACTGAAGATTGCGTTCGAAAGCTGGAAGAAATCAAGTGGTGGGATTGGTCGTATGAAATTATTAAAGAAAGGTTGGATGATTTTTGCCTGCCCATTGACGAATTCACAGATAAGTATTTTAATGCGGGGGGTGATTGAATGGAAAAGATACTGGCGATTGAGCATTTATCCAAAACGTTTGTCATCCATAATTTAAACAAGCATATTGAGGCATTGCGCGATGTTTGTATTGATTTAAAAGAGGGTGAATTTGTCGGTATCACTGGGAAAAGTGGCAGTGGAAAATCAACGGTATTTAAGTGTATTTATCGTACCTACGCGCCACAGCAAGGGTGTATATGGTATCACTCCAAAAAGTTTGGACTTATTAACTTGGCAGAATTATCGGAGCGGCAGATGATTTATCTGAGGAAATATGAGATTGGCTACGTATCGCAATTCTTAAACATTATGCCTAGGACAACAGCGAGGGAACTTGTGAAGCAAGCAGTTTTGGAGATGGGGTATGAGGAAGAACGAGCAGAATTGGAAGCAGTTAAGATGTTAGAACATTTTGAGTTGGATCAAGAATTATGGGATTGTTATCCCGGTACCTTCTCTGGAGGGGAAAAGCTGCGTTTGAATATTGCTAGAGCGATGGTAAAGCGTCCAAGGTTGTTACTGCTGGATGAACCAACTGCCAGTTTGGATCCTGCCTCCAAATTGAAAGTAAGAGAACTTATCGAGCAATTGAAAAGAGAAGGTACTACTATGATCGGGATATTCCATGATATTGAATTCATGGAAAACCTCTGTACGCGAGAATACACAATGCGTGATGGGAAACTGGCTGATCTTGAACTTTAACTTAAATCTTACAGTTTCATAATGGGGGCTTAACTATGGTCAGGTAAAATTAAAGAGCAGTTAGAGAAATGGTAAATTCAAGGTATCGGATTAGGAAACTTGCTTCGGTAGGTTTCAACTCCGAAAATGAGAGGAGAATAAACGTGAAAAAAGTTACTTTACTTGCACTTGTTATCATCTTAATATTGTCTCTTATAACAGGGTGTGGATCAGCAAATTCTTCGTCGAATTCAGGTACGGATGTCAAAGATCCTGAAGTCATCACCTTTGCCTGGTTACCGAATAATGCTTCCGATGATTTCAAAGATGCTCGGGCAGAAATCTGCAACGTCATTGAAAAGGCCACTGGTATAAAAGTGGTAGACAAATTAACGACAGATTACGCTATTACCGTTGAAGCCCTGGCCAGTGGCAATGCCCAACTTGCCTTTGTAGGAGGAGAATCTTATGTTGAGGCTCACAAAAAAAATCCTAAGGTTCTTCCCCTCGTGGTCAACAGCGGAGACTCAGGTACTTTGAAAGATGCTATGTACTATAGTCGTTTGCTCGTTAAGAAAGGCAATGAAGATCAATACAAATCCGGCTCAGACTATGCCATAGATAACATAGCAGGGAAAAAGATTTCATTTGTATCAACAAGTTCGACCTCTGGATTTAAAGTACCTTCAGCAGGAATCGTTTCCCATTTCTCTAAGCAAGACAAATGGAAGACCCTGAAGGCAGAAGATCTGCTGCAAGGGGGCAGTGATAAATTTTTCAGTCAAGTAATCTTCGGGGGTTCTCATCAACTTTCTTTAGTCAACTTACTCACAGATAAATCCGATGTCTCAGCAGTCGACGATTTTGATGTAGTCAACTATGTGGATCTCACTTCAGGAACAGACAATACGCCGGGAGCTGTCTATACAGTCAAGAAGGACGCTGCTGATCCGTTCAGCAAACTAGCTGGTACGCAATATGTAGTCATCAAATCCACCCCAGTCATTAATGCACCAATCGCTGTCAATACCGGAGCTTTAAGCCAGAAAACTATTGACGCAATCACTCAAGCGCTTACCTCGGATGAGGTTACCAAGAATGAAAAGATTTTCTTGCCAAAGGATTCTAAATATAAAGGGATGTTCAAAGCGCCGCAGCGTTTTCTTACCACTGAAGATGCTTGGTATAACCCGATCAGAGAACTGAGCAAATAACTAATAAGATCCAAGAGACTATCTGGGATTAGGTTTATTGGAGGGGAGTTGAAACAACCATAACCATGATGAGATAATGGCAAGGTTGTTTTGACCCTCTCTTTTCATTTAATAAGAGAAAGGAAGTGTAGTATTGGCGTTATTAGAATTAAAAAATGTCACCAAAAACTATAACAATGAATGTTGTGCTTTAGATAATGTTAGTTTCTCTGTCGATAAAGGCGAGTTTGTTTCTATCATTGGTCCTTCCGGAGCAGGTAAGTCGACACTTCTGCGCTGTATTAACAGGATGGTTGAAGTGAGCAGCGGAGAAATCTCTGTTGACGGCGTAATTTCTTCAAGTTTGAGCAAGAAAAGGTTAAGAAAGCTAAGAACAAAGATCGGTATGATCTTTCAGCATTATAATCTGGTTGACCGCTTGACAGTTATCGAGAACGTCCTTCACGGCAGGCTTGGCTATAAATCGACCCTGGCGGGGGTCTTAGGCAGATACAGCCAAGAGGAAAAAAGCCAGGCTTACCGAATTATTGAGATTTTGGGCCTGAATGAGCAAATGTATAAGAGGTGCGACCAGTTAAGCGGCGGCCAAAAACAGCGGGTTGGCATTGCCAGAGCATTGGTGCAAAATCCCAAAATAATTTTATGCGATGAGCCGATTGCTTCGTTGGATCCCAATGCGTCGAAAGTTATTATGGATCACTTAAGAAATATTTCTAAGGAGATGGGGATAACAATCATTGTCAATTTGCACCAAGTTGAAGTAGCCCTAAAGTATTCGGATCGAATTATCGGTGTTAACAGGGGGAAAGTTGTATTTGACGGAGCACCATGTGATCTGACAACTCGACAGATTCGGGATATTTATGGTTCAGAGTCCGAAGATTTGATGTTCGATCTAGGAGAAAGACATGCGGGATGATATTTTTACTAAACGAAGAAATGACAGTTTTGTATTCTTTTTAGCATTACTGATTCTTTCAGTTGGTTCGATTGTTATCACTGAATATGATGTGATAAAAGGCTTTACCAGCATCACTAAGGCAGTAGTCTGGGGAGGAAGCAATTTCTATCCTGATGCCGAGTCATTAAGGATACTGCCCGAGATATTACCCAAATTGCAGGAAACAGTGTTGATGTCCATTGCGGCAACAACTGTAGCAGCAGTTCTTGCCTTAGTCTTATCCTTGGCAGGTTCCCAGACGACAAGAATTAACCGCATATTTAGTATTGTAAGTAGGGGAATAGCCTCTCTCTTTCGGAATATACCCATTGTTGCTTGGGCTATGGTTTTGATGATTTCGTTTAGCCAAAGCCCCCTGACGGGTTACCTAGCCTTATTTTTTGGTTCTCTGGGGTTTCTGACACGTGCCTTTATGGAAACGATTGATGAAGTGGGCAATAACTCGATTGAAGCTTTGCAAGCGACGGGGGCCAGTTATTTTCATATAATTTTTCAGGCAGTACTGCCAGCCAGCATGCCGCAAATGATCAGTTGGTTATTGTACATGATTGAAACCAATATCCGTGACGCTACCCTGGTTGGAGTTCTAACGGGAACGGGTATCGGGTTCTCCTTTGATTTATATTACAAAAGGTTTGATTACCATGCAGCCAGCCTAGTTGTGTTATTGATCGTGATTACTGTTATTGTCATTGAACTTGTATCAAATAATATCAGGAGGGTGATTTTGTGATGCAATTTAAAGAATTAATTGCTCAAGAAACAAATAACATTTGTGAGCAATTAAGCAGTTATGAAGATAGACATACCCCCTTTAAAGAATTGTTCCTAACTAAAGATACTATAAACTTTGGCCCCATCAAACTCCTGGATAGGGCGTCTATCGCCATGCGGGCAGTAGTACTGTTTTTAACAGTATTGACTATCTATTTTTTCTCAACGCTTGATTATCAGAGTATTGATGTTCTCAAGGGTTTTACTGATACCTTCGTCAATTTTAAGACGATGTTTCTGAATCCCTATGCTCAGCGTTTTACTTTAGGAGAAGCTTTCTACAATGTTGTGGTGACTTTAGGGCTGGCCTTCTTAACAACCTTGATCGGTGGAATTGTCGCTTTGTTATTAGGACTGCTGGCCGCCCAGAATTTGGCTCCCAAGCAAGTTACCAATCTTATTAAAGGCTTTGTCGCTATCATCCGAGCAGTGCCAACAATTTTATGGGTGTTAATTTTTGCCGTGGCCGCCGGACTGGGCAGTGCTGCCGCGATAATCGGCATGAGCTTTCATTCAATCAGCTATTTAACGAAGGCTTATTCCGAGTCGTTTGAAGACTTGGACAGAAGTGTTATCGAAGCGCTGATGGCCAGCGGTGCCAACTGGTGGCAGATTGTTTTTCAGGCGGTTATCCCTTCGTCAGTTACCTATTTGCTTTCCTGGACTTTTTTGAGATTTGAAATCAATTTCGCTAACGCCGTCGCCATGGGCGCGGCTGCCGGAGCAGGAGGAATTGGCTTTGATCTGTTCATGGCCGGCGGTTTTTATTTCGATCTGAGGGAAGTCGGTTTTATCACCTATCTCATTATAGCTATTGCGATTGCTCTTGAGGTTTTTTCTACGAATATTAAAGGGAAGTTGCAAAAAAGTATTTAATCTGGTCTGCATCTTTAGCGAAGGAGTTCACTAGCACGGAGTGGTACTAGAGTAGATATATCATTGTAACGCAAGGAGAATAAATAGATGAAAACAAATAGAATATGCATTTATAACGCACAGATTGTTTTGCCTGAGAAAGTTGTTAAAGGGTATATCCTTATTGAGGGTAACAGAATTTCAGAGGTGGTAGAAAACGATTTTCCGAGAATTAATGGTTATTCAGATATCACGATGATTGATGTTGAAGGTTGTTATGTTATGCCTGGATTGATAGATCTGCACAGTGATTCGATCGAAAAAGAGATACAACCAAGGCCAAACACCTTATTTCCTATCAATATGGCCTTCTACGAGTTGGAAAAAAAGCTTGCCGTCAGCGGTATTACAACAATGTACCATTCTCTTACCATGAGTGACGAATGGGGAGTACGAAACGTTGACATGGTTATAGAGGTTATCAATACCATAAACAAGCTCAAACAAACTCGGCCAATGATCAATCATAAAATACACCTCAGATATGAGCTGACCTTTCTAGCGGGAGTTAGTACCCTGGAAGGCCTTATTAAGGATAAGAGCATAGATCTGATATCCTATATGGATCATACTCCAGGTCAGGGCCAGTTTAAAGATGCCCAAGCGCTTAAAAACTTTACGATACAACAGCATGGCAAAAAGGAGCAGGAAGTTGAAGAATTCATAGACAAGACTTTTGAGTGCCGGGCCAAGATTGATTGGTTTAAACTTGTCAGTTTGGCTAAAGTCGCCAAAAATCAAGGGATTAGATTGGCCTTTCATGACGATGATACAAGAGGGAAAATCGATACTCTGCTTACGTGTGGAGGGACAGTCAGTGAGTTTCCTATCAACCTTGATACTGCCGTTTACGCCAGATCCCAGGGAATTAATGTCTGCGTGGGTGCTCCCAATATTATCCGCGGCAAGTCTCACAGCAATAACATGAGAGCGATCGATGCTATTTTAAACAAGGCAGCAAATATTGTGTGTTCTGACTATCTACCGAGTGCTATGCTGCCAGCAGTTTTTAGTCTGGTCAAGGAAGGGATTAATTTCACTGAAGCAGTTAAAATGGTGACCTTGAACCCTGCTCAAGCATTGGGGATTGATAATGACGTGGGAACGGTAGAAGTGGGAAAATCGGCTGACCTGCTGATTGTTGAAATGCATCAGGATTATCCCATACTTCGGAAAACCTTAGTGGGCGGGAATATTGTTTTTCAAGCCGACTCCCAGGTATTAAATAAACCGGAAAGAGTTGACATAGTATGTTGATCAGACAGGCAATGGAGTCTGATCTGCCAGATGTAAGAGAGCTTTTAAAAAGTATGGATGGAGAAGACGGGATAAGTTCCGGTGAGGCTCAGGCAATATGGCGGGAAATGGCTAAATATCCCTACTATAAAGTTTACGTGGTTGAAGAAAACCAACAAATTATTGCAACCTGCAGTCTGATCATCCTTGACAATTTAGGGCATAAGGGTGCAAAACTCGCTGTTGCAGAAAGCATGATCGTAAGTCAGGAGTATAGAGGACGCGCTATTGGAAGCAAACTGATGCTATTCGTCATGGAAAAGGTAAAAGAAGAAAACTGCTACAAACTTATGCTTTCCAGTAACAAAAAAAGGTTAGAAGCTCATAAGTTTTATGAGCAACTTGGTTTCCGGCAGCATGGAATCAGTTTTATGATTGAGGTTGGTAAAAATGATTGATTTACACGTGCACACAAAAATCTCGGATAACTCCCTCAGCACTGATGAAGTTATTAGACTTGCCAAGAAAAAGGGAATAACACATCTGGCCATTACGGATCATGATACCACTAAAGGTTTACAGGAAGCGGTATCTCTTGGACAGGAAATAGGGGTAGGCATCGTGCCGGGGATAGAAATATCTGCCTATGATTACCAGAGAAATAAGAGAGCGCATATACTTGGCATGTATATTGAACCCGGACATCCTGCGCTGGACCTGCTTTGCACATCTCTCATCCAAAGCAGAAACCAGGCGTCTCATGATATGGTGAGAAAGGTTATGGCTGCAGGGTATGATATATCTTGGGAGGCTGTTCAGAAATATGAAGGGGAAACCGGTGTCTATAAACAGCATATAATGCATGCTTTACTGGAAAAAGGCTATTCTGAGAGCATTTATGGTGATCTGTACAAAAAGCTTTTTCAAAGAGGGGGCACTTCTGAGCCTCAAGGAATTGCCTACATTAAGCTGGAATACGTTGACGCTCAGACGGCGATTCGGACTGTCAGAGAGGCTGGAGGGATAGCCGTTCTTGCTCATCCGGGCCAGCTTAGAAATTTCGATGCGATTGATGATTGGGTGGAGTTAGGACTGGAAGGAATTGAAGCATACCATCCCAGTCATAGCGAAGAGGACCGTCAAGTGTCTTTGCGCTATGCCCAAAAACACAATCTGATCATAACAGGCGGGTCGGACTTTCATGGCTTTTATGGTGAGAAGCCGGTTGAATTGGGATGCCCTGAACTGGATGAAAGATGTATCAACGAACTGTTATCCAGGAAAAATAAGTGATGGCCTTTATTTCTGGGTATATTTTTGTTTTTTGCCAGCATAACTAAGAACACGTTATTGCAAAAATGCAGTCCAGAAAGGGTTAAGTTTTATGAATGTTGAAGAAAGAGAAATGTATGACTTTGCTAATATCTTGATACATTCTGCTGGGACTAAATTAAAACAAGAACATAAACGTTCTGTCATTAAAGTGAGGGAAAAAACATCCCAGATGGACCTTGTTACGGAACATGATTTACTTATTGAGAAACTATTAGTAAAGGCTATCCTGGAAAAGTACCCTGGTCATGGAATATTAGCAGAGGAATGCCAGACCTGGGCCAGTTCGGATCTTAGCGGTTATACCTGGGTAATCGATCCCATCGACGGCACCATCAATTACTACCGTTTTGGCAAGGATTACGCCATATCACTAGCCCTGTACTTAGGCGAAAAGCCGATTTTTGGCCTGGTCTTTGATGTGGCTAACGGGGTTATGTTCGCTGCAGGGCAGGGTGAAGGGGCAATAATGAATGGGTATCGCTTAGATATCTTGCCTGATCGGCAGGAGAGGTTGAACAAAGCAGTTGTGGGCATTAGTTTGAGAACTATGAGAGATTTTGTGGGTATGGGTATGGATGTTTTGGGAATGTTGTCCACGGTGCAGGCTTACAGATATTTGGGGTGTGCATCCCTTGAGTTATGCAAGGTTGCCAATGGAGAATACGATCTGTTTTTTTCTTCAAATGTTCATGAATGGGATGTTGCAGCAGCCAGGGTTTTTCTGGAACAACGCGGCGGAGGGCTTCTGATTCGAAGAAAAGACGATACCGGATCCCGTTGTGGAAAACTGTTAGTTGCAGCTTTCCGTTCGCCATTAATATGGGAAGAAGCTGTTGAATACCTGCCGCAAGGCCTTAGAGATCAATTTGAAGCATAACTATATTAGTCACTTCGATAACCTGTTTGCAACGCTTGAAGCCATATAAGAGTCTGGTTTAATCACACATTGAAAGCCACAAGCTTTAACCCATCCTTTAATTTCCGCAACGTACTGAGAAGTCGGACCATTGTATCCTACATCCACGTGAACTTCGATTTCGTGTGGAATATTACTTTCCTCAAAGGTTTGGCTCAATTTTAGAGCTAACTCGATGCTCATATTTGTTTCATAAAATATCTTTTGTCTTATGTTATTAATCTTTTTAATTTCAATAATTTCATAAAAATAAATCCCGCCTTTTCCTACCTTGTTTTCTATTTTATGGATACCTACTGTAACAGGTACCTTCGTAATGTTCGAGTTTTGGCTATCCGTTCCCACAGCAATTACAAATTCCATATGTGGGTCCTGAGCCGAATAAGCTTTGATAATTGAAACCATTTCCTTAAAAGATACTTCTCCGTATGTCAGACTGTACATTAAGAATCTCCTTTCAAAATGAACGAATTATCAAGGGGCACTGAAATACGTATTGCTATTCCATATTTACACATAAGTCATTATATAATTTATGTGTAAATACAAGATTATATATTTGTTAAGGAATAGATAAATAAGTGGTCAGCTTAATACAATTCGATAATTGTCATAAGCAGAGACTCGGCCGTCTGGGTAAGGCCGAGTCTCTGCTTATATAAACATGCCTTTATTGCCATATAAATTTTCCAATCATTTTTGGCAAAGCTTAATCTTGAGATTTGGCTAAGCTGTTAAGTTATGTTATGTTATGTAAAAAAAGAGCATGTGTTACCTTCTTAAGATAACACATGCTCTTTTTGGAGAACGATCAGCAACAAGATATTTTGCAGGTTTGGTATGATTATATAATTTAAGAAAGAAAATTCTTATGTTTTATGCGAATGATGAAAATAGATATAGAAATGAAGTAGGGCTTTATTGCCGTGACTATTTGATTTGCGTTGCTAAAGCTGCGGCAATGGCTGCACCGGTAAGGGAGCCTCCAGCAGACAATTTAACGGTGACCTGACTGGCTTTGTTCTTTAGTACTTCGTTTAAAGCAGTCGTCAGCTCCTGAGCATAGCCAGGCATCCCTTTATACATGGAACCATCAATTGCTACACTGTGATGATGGTTGAGGTGTGGGTCTAGATGTCGAACAACCCCGATCAAGCTAGCCGCCACCAGCCGGGATGAACGTTTTATAAGTAGATTAATGATGTATTTTAGAGCGAAATCCATTTCTTTTGGCACAAGGCGTGAGTGAGAATCCTCATTCAGACAAATTAAAGCAAGGTCTTTGCCGCTTATGGAATAGGGTTGGTTCCAGTCGGCTGGGGCAGGTGGGTTATTAAGTCTGCCAAGCAGCCCCCGCTGAGAAAAATCCAGGACAATCTGACGAAAAAGCTCTCCGAGATATTTGCCGGAGAGCTTTTTTTCGAATTTTTGCTCCCCTGGGTTATCGCTTAGCTGATCTAGGATTTGATCATAGGTGGTTTCCGGAGCGGCAGAGAAATTTCCGGACTCGGTATTAACAATGATAGGAGTGGGAAAGCCTGGAGCTTCTGGTTCCAGGTAGCAGGTGTTGTGCCCTGTGCCAACAATCGAGGCGATGTCTACGGTTGGGTCCTGATAGGCGGCGGTTAAAAAATTGGCCACAGTGTCGTTGATAATGGCAGCAGGCCTAACGACATTGCCAAGTCCCCGGCGCATAAGAGCTGCAGAGAGCAATTTGCCGACGTCTTCTCCGACCACCCCGGAAGTCTTAACTTCTTTGTTCCAGTTGAGGAGAACTCCTTCCTCTAACTTTTGTTGGCGATAGGGAAAAGAAAACGCAAAACCCAAGCTGATCAGCTCGGAGGTGCTAGAACTGAGCTTGAGATTCTCAGGAGAGTTATTAAGCACTTCTTGAATGATCCCTGCCAGGAAATCAAAGAGCTCTTCAGCAGTCACAGTTGAAGAACGGTAATCCCGTCCAGACTCGGGTTCTGACAAAGGCCGGGCTAGTCTGTACTGCTCCTGATAATTTCCCTCTCCCTTAAGCTTGACGACAGCAGCCCGAAGATTCGAACCACCAAAATCAAACGCCAGAAAGGTCCCTGTCTCGGAACCGCTCGGAGCCGGAAGATAAGAGGGAAACATCTTAAGGGAGCTTACACGTCCACTTAACCCTTGCTCCATGTGCGCCTGAAAAAGAGCGGCAATCGTTAAGATCTGAGTCTGAGAGATTGATAATTCATTCTCTAGTTGTGTTAAAACTTGCTTTAGCAAACGCATACATCCTTCCTTCCGATGGACTCAACTTCCCCCGAACAATCGATGTTTCTCAGTTTTAGGACTGTATTGCTAATCAAGCAAATATACACGCGCTTCGTATGGGCGCAGGGAGAGTTCATTAAGGTCTTCCGCAACAATTTTTTCGTTAATGTCTGAGTAATTGGCAATCAGCAGTCTGCCGTTTTTAAAGGTGACTCTTTCCGGAAGGGTAAAAACGGCACTCTCCTCAAAGAAATTTAGAATAACCAAGAGAGTTTCTTCTTCCCAATGACGCAGATAAGAATAAATTCGGGTATGTTTATGTAAAATCAGCCGATAATCCCCGTACACAAAGAGGGGGTATCGGCGGCGCAGGTCTATAAGCTTGCGGTAATAGTGCAAGATAGAATTTTGATCTTGCTGGGCTTGCTCGACATTGATTTCCTGATAATTAGGATTTACACTAATCCAAGGAGTTCCTTCCGTAAAGCCGGCTTGAGAACTGTCATTCCACTGCATCGGGGTGCGGGCGTTGTCCCGACCCTTTTCACAAATTACTTCCGTTAATTCCTTCAGGTCTTTGGAATTCTTCAGACCTTCTTCATACATGTTGAGAGTTTCGATGTCTCGATAATGTTCAATACATGGGAAACGGACATTGGTCATGCCGATTTCTTCCCCTTGATATATGTAAGGTGTCCCTTGGAGGGTATGAAGCAACGTCGCGAGCATCTTTGCCGACTCCACTCTGTAGGTGCTATCATTGCCAAAACGGGAAACCATGCGGGGATGGTCGTGATTGCTGAGGAAGAGGCTGTTCCAGCCGCTGTCAGCGAGTTTCTTTTGCCAGTCACTGAGGATGCGCTTAAAGTCCGAAAGTTCCCAGGCCTTTTTCTCCCACTTGCCGCTGGGTCCGTAATCTAGTTCTAAAAGCTCAAAGTGAAAGAGCATATTAAGTTCATGGCGGTACTCATCGACAAAAATGCGCGCCATATCTGCGTCGACCCAACGGGTTTCCCCCACAGTCATAATATCGTATTTAGACAAAACTTTAACGTACATTTCTCTAAGGTAATACCGCAAGCGGGGGCCGTTAATAAAGAACTGGCCTCCCCATTGATAAGGAGAGCTGTCAACGGATGGGGCATCAGGCAGGTCAGGGTGTTTGGCAATCATGTTGATCACATCCATGCGAAATCCGTCAACCCCCTTATCCAGCCACCACCTCATCATATCGTAGATTTCGTAACGTACCGTTTTATTTTCCCAATTAAGATCAGGTTGATTTTTGGAAAAGACGTGCAAATAATACTCTCCAGTCAAGGCATCAAACTCCCAAGCGGAACCGCCGAATTCTGAGGACCAGTTATTGGGTTCCTTGCCGTCTTTGCCTGGTCGCCAAATATAGTAACTGCGGTAGGGGCTGTCTTTGCTTGAGCGAGACTCTTGAAACCAACGGTGTTGGTCTGAAGTGTGATTGACGACTAGATCCATCACTAACTTCATGTCGCGGCTGTGCAGTCCGTCCCTCAGTTCCTCCCAGTCAGCCATGGTACCCATTTCATCCATGATGCCCCTGTAATCACTGATATCATACCCATTATCCACATTAGGAGAATGATAAACTGGGCAGAGCCAGAGCACGTTAACCCCTAAGTAATGCAGGTAATCAAGCTTAGAGATGATTCCCTTAAGGTCTCCGGTGCCGTCCCCATTGCTGTCTTTAAAGCTGCGGGGATAGATTTGGTAAACGACACTTTCTTTCCACCACTTTTTTTTAGGCATTAAGGCCAATCCTCCAATTGTTCTTTATTCCATGTCAGCCAGTTCTTGAAGCACTTTCCTCACTTCTACATAATTTGGCAGAAAGTAGCTGGCTTGAGATTTGTCTGTGCCAACCCGAATGGTAAACTTTTTAGGAGCCAAAACCCCGGGCCAAGAATGCTCAAGTGCTAGAATGGCGAATAAGTCCTCATCCGTAGTATCATCCCCGATAGCCAGAATAAAATCATAGTCTTGTTTCAGAGCAAGAGAGAGGCCGGTTGAGCCTTTTGTCACCTCAGAATTTCTTACTTCAATAACTTTATTGCCTTGTAGTATATGAATATCAACGTTAGAAGTGAAAGCCACCAATTCGTCCATGAGTTCTCGTGCGCAGGCGGCGCTAAGCTCCGAATTAGCTTGACGGAAGTGCCAAGCCAGAGAGAATTCCTTCTCTTCAATAAATGAACCAGGGAGTCTGTCGGTATACAGTTCGAGCATAGGCATGAGCTGGCGTTTCCAGGAGTTAACTAGTGGTTTGCTTAAACTCCACTGCTCTCCCCGTCTTTTAAGCCATGCTCCATGCTCTCCCACCAGTGTAATATCTAAAAAGCCCAGCCAAGTTTCAAGGATTCCACGATCCCGGCCACTAATAATAACAACTTCCGTACCCGCTTTTGATAAATCCTTTAGAAGATCCAAAAGTTCCTGATCAGGCTTGGCTTGGTCAGGGTTGTTTGTAAACGGCACCAGAGTTCCGTCATAGTCTAGAAGCAACAAGCGTTTATCGGCCTGATGAAAAGCAGTGTGTAAGGCCTGTTTGTGCTGGTCCAAGGGGAGGGTGAAAAATTGATCTTTCTGGACCTGCAAAAGTTCCTGAATAAAGTCACCTGACCAACGCACAACGTCATACCCTTTAAGACGATGTTGCATGACTTGGTTGCGCTTTTTCTGTTCTGTCTCAGGCATTGCTAAAGCTTGTTGTAATGCTCCAGCAATTGCTTCAAGGTTGTTGGGATTAATGATCAGAGCCTCTCCTAATTCTTTGGCGGCACCTGCCATTTCGCTCAGAATAAGTACTCCGGTTTGATCAGTTCTCGAAGCCACATATTCTTTAGCAATTAGGTTCATCCCATCCCTTAAGGGAGTAATTAATGCGACGTCACTTTGTCGGTACATGGCCAGCAGAGAGTCAAGCGGCGAATGCTTATATTGGTAAATAATGGGGGTCCAATTGAGAGTGCCGAAGCGCCCATTTATCTCGCCCACAAGTTCATCAATCTGTCGTTTCATTTGCTGGTAATGTTCAACTCCAACGCGGGAAGGAACTACGATCATGAGCAGTACTACTTGCTCACACCACTGGGGATTAGTCTCCAAAAACAATTTGTAGCCTTGGAGACGATTACTGATGCCTTTACTGTAGTCCAGGCGGTCCACCGAAAGAATAGCCTTAAAGCCATGAAGTAATTGCTCCAGTTCCTTCAAGTTATGTCCGAACTCTGAACCAGAGGGAATTGAGTGGTATCTTTGATAGTCAATTCCCATGGGAAAGGCATCAACTTTAACTGCATGATCCTGGGATAGGATTTGCCCAAGTTTATGTTCATAACCTAAAATTCGAAGCGTCGACCGTAAAAAATACTGAGCATATTCCTGAGTGTGAAAGCCAATGAGATTAGCGCCTAAGAGTCCTCGCAAGATTTCATTCCCCCAGGCAGCTGGCAACAGTCGATAGAGTTCATAGGATGGAAACGGAATATGCAGAAAAAACCCAATGGGAGTATGAGGAAGTTTCTCCCGAAGCAGGCTTGGCAGGAGCATAAGGTGGTAATCGTGCACCCAGATGATATCCCCTGGCTTAATGACCTCTAACACGGCATCTCTAAAGATTTTGTTAACATCTTGGTATTGGAACCAATAATCCTTGTCATAAACAGTATAGGTGGGGAAATAGTGAAATAAAGGCCAAATAATCTTGTTGCAAAAACCCAGATAAAATTTATCCATAGCTTCTTCGGATAAGAATACAGGGGAAGCGCAGAGATCGCTTAAGACGCTCTTTACTTCCGGTTGCATCTTGTCAGGCACAGTAATTCCGGGCCACCCTATCCAGATATACTCTATATCTTGGGCCGAAGTACTTTTCAAGGAATCTAAATAGGCGCTCAAGCCTGAGACAAGCCCCCCCGCGCTTTGCTCAAAAATGAGTTTGCCGTTCTGTTGAACCCCGTTTAACGGCAGCCTGTTTGAAACAATGAGTAATCTCATGAACATCTCTCCTTTCTACGTTCTCTTATCTCTGTTTGTAAGTCTATTTATCTGGATTGTTCTTCATATTAAAAACAAAGGAACCGCGTTAGGCGGTTCCGCAAGGTCATCATTCCAGGGTTAAGTATAGTCAATAGCGCAGGGTAAGGAGATTTAATGGCGGGTGTTAAACCTGGGAAACCTTGTAAAATAATTTTACTAAATTTTCCTAACAACTTAATAATATCATCTGAGTTGCCTGGTGTCCAGCTATTATAACATTGAGCAGGGGCAGCGTTCATTTTTTACATGACGATTTAATCCATGATTAGTATCAATCAAATTGGAAATGGAAAAAGTGGTATGACCAGGCGAAACCAGAAGTTGAGAAATAAAGAACCCTCCCTGTTTCCGTATATCACGGCAAAGGGAGGGCTTTTTTTCTTATTTAGCTGACACTGCAGGAGGGGATGTGTTTGACTTATGACGGTGGTCGGGAGTAGTGGTCATTCGTCGGTTGCGTAAGTAAATCAAAAGGTCGGTTAATACCATTATGAAATTCAGCAGGTATAAATATATAACTACATCGTACTGGTTAAAAACTTTATGCAAAATTCCAGCAACATATCCAAACAGGATAACAATTAGAAAAGCTAGGCTTTTACCTGCGGTGGATCGGGAGGTGTAAGACTTATAAATGGAAAGGGGCCAAGCTGCACCAAAACAAATCAACATAATGACTTCAAAGATACTCATTATTTCTTACCTCTAATTCAAGTAATCTGTGTTTACTTTCAAAACAACGTTCTAATTATACAACTTTTTTGAACCTAGTAGTTTGGATTTAGAGAAGTTATTAAATTCAGAAAAGAATGAATAGAAGGTCGGAATGCAGGTGTATTTAATTTTAACCAAAGGAAAGTAAGGTTTAGTTTATAGGGTTGCTAAACGACAAGTGAGGGACATACATATATTTTCTATAAAACGGAAAATTACCTAAGAAATTAATTTTTGGGGAATGCTGAAAATATGTTAAAACAACTATTAATAAAGGTTTTAGGTGGTACACAGAAAAAAGATTCGGCCTCAAAGAAGTTGAATCCATCGAAGGAGATTCAGCCCTTATCAACATGCTTTGAAGACAATCTGAGAACATTACAAAAAGCTTTGGAAAATAGTGCTGATATTGTATTTAGGCAATTAAGTGTCCAACCCCCGTCAAGTAAAAAGACTAGGGTTTTGCTTGTTTTTGTGGAAGGGCTATGTGACCCAAAATCGATCAGCGCTGATTTATTAAAACCATTATTAAATGATTTAGGTGCTTTAAAAACTCCTCCCGCTGACCTCGCCTCTTTGCACAAAGTTGTCCTTCAACAAGTACTTTCGTTAACAGACGCTCAAACAACCACGAATATGTTAGACCTTGTTGAATCCGTACTGAATGGAAACGTGGCACTGGTCATAGATGGTTCAGACCATGCGATTCTTGCCAACCTACAACAAAAGGAAGGTCGCGCAATAAACGAGCCTGACACTGAACCAGTTGTTCGCGGTCCAAAGGATGGATTCGTTGAAAGTCTGCAGGTTAATGCAAGTTTGATTCGGCGAAGAATTCGGTCCAGTCGCTTAAAATTAGAATTATTTAAGGTAGGCTCTCTTACAAAAACCAGTATTGGAGTATTTTATATTCAAGGAATTGCCAACGATAAAGTAGTGGAAGAAGTTCGAAGGCGCATCAAGCGTATTGAAATTGATGGAATCCTAGCGAGTGGTTATATTGAGGAGCTTATCGGTGACGAACCCTTTACGATTTTTCCCTTGATTCAAACCACGGAACGGCCGGATCGAAGTGCAGCCTCTTTATTAGAGGGAAGAGTGGTTATATTAGTCGACAACACGCCTATGAACCTTATTGTTCCCTGTACCTTTGTCAGCCTTCTCCAAGCAGCAGAGGATTATTATACGCCTTCGCCTTTTGCTTCATTTGTTCGCATAATTCGTTTTATAGCATTGAATATTGCCCTCTTACTTCCAGCCATGACTGTGGCAGTCTTTTCTTTTCACCAAGAGCTCATTCCTACGACCTTTTTAACCAATGTTGCCAGTGCTCGTCAAGATCTTCCTTTGCCAATTTCTGCAGAAGTTCTGCTCATGGAACTTACCTTTGAGCTCCTTCGTGAAGCAGGAGTCCGACTTCCGAAAACGATTGGACAAGCTGTAAGCACTGTCGGTGGCTTAGTGATCGGACAGGCGGCTGTTAACGCTGGGTATGTTGCGCCGATTCCGGTTATTGTCGTTGCCATGACTGCAATTGCCTCCTTTACTATACCGAGTTATGCAGCCGGAATCAGTATACGCATCCTAAGGTTTTTTCTCTTAATTTTAGCCTCTCTCTTGGGTGGAATGGGAATTATGCTTGGGTTAATGACAATTCTGGTTCATCTGTGCAGCCTGCGTTCTTTCGGGGTACCTTATCTTTCCCCTTTTGCCCCACTCAGTCCAAAAGACTTAAAAGACACGTTTATTCGGGTACCTTGGTGGGCCATGATAACTCGTCCCCGTTTCTTTGGAAGCAAGGAGCCTATACGGGAGGGCAATGCCCAAGGCCCTACTAAGCCGGATAAAGGAGGGGGGGAATCATAAACCGAGAAAAAATTTCTGGAACACAAGTTACGATGCTGATCATTACCATTATTTTATCCACCGTTATTTTATTCGTTCCGAGTGCAACTGCAGAAAAGGCGAAACAGTCTGCTTGGATTGTTCCGATAGTTGCTTCTTTAGCAGGAGTTGTCACATTATGGCTCGTAACTCACTTAGGGCGGCGCTTTCCGAGCTATACCCTTCCGGAATACATTCAAATAATTCTCGGCAGGTTTTTAGGAAAACTCCTCGGCGTATGGTATCTAGTGGGGTTTCTTTGTGGATGTATCTTAATTGCACGACAGTTTGTGGAATTCATTTCCATTACCCTTCTTCCAGGAACCCCTCCAATGGTTATAAGTTTGGCTTTTGTTCTTGTGGGAGTGTATGCCGCGTCAAAGGGACTTGAAGTGATCGCTCGCATGAACCAGTTTGTATTTCCCTTGTTGTTTACGGCTCTCCTAGTCAGCTTTATCTTGGGTTGGTTTAAGATTGATCTGATTCGCCTGCTGCCCTTGTTGGAAGAAGGAATTAAACCAATCATTGCAGCTTCCTGGACTCCGGCTTCATGGTTCGGGGAAGTTATTTTTATAGCCTTTATCTATCCTCAAATCAATAAGCCTAAGGAGATTTTTGAAAAGGGCTTAATAGGCCTGTTAATATCTACAACACTCTCGATCCTAATGATTCTTTTTACGATCTCGATCTTTGGATCCGTATTAACAAGCACCCTAACTTTCCCATTTTGGTCAGTTATCCGCTTTCTGGAATTTGGTAAATATGTACAACGCCTTGAAAGCTATCTGGTTATTATTTGGATCACGAGCATGGTAATTAAAATTTCCTTATTTACTTATTTAGCTAGCTTTATCACTACCCAAGTTTTTCCTGTTAAATATAAAATCGTATTATATCCGTTGGGAGGAATTGTTGTTATCGGATCAGTTTATGGGTTCAAGAACATCGAACAGTTCATAAACATTCTCATCAATTTCGTTCCCCCCCTAGGGTTATTAGGTGAAATTGGGTTCCCGCTTCTCTTCTTAATTGTAGCAATTCTTCGTGGAAAAAAGGAAGGTGATCGAAATCTTGAAAGGTAAAGTCATTCGGAGAATAACCTTTAGCCTTTTAAGTTCAGTCATTTTCTTAACCGGTTGCTGGAGCAGCCGGGAAGTTGAAGATTTGGCAATTATAACCCTAATCGGACTTGACCGTGTCACCGAAGGAGGAGTCGATAAGTGGCAAGTCTCATCAAAGATATTCAAGCCTTTAGCACAGAAAAAAGATGAGGTAGCCAAAGGAACCACTGAGATTTTAGTGAAAGGCACAGGGATGACCATCCAGGAGGCAGATCTCGAATACCTGAAACGAATGCCTCGTTTTCCTTTTTTTGGGCATATGAGTTCTTTTGTCATTGGAGAAGAAGCCGCTAAAGAAAGCGTAGAGGAGGTAATGAGCATTCACTTGGCTCATGTTCAAGATCGTCCGCGGTCTTTTCTCCTTGTTACCAAAGGAGAAGCTCTTGACATCCTGGGAGCAGAGCCTGAGTTGGCAAGCACAATTTCTAAGGAAATAACCGGGATTGTTGAAGATAAAGCAAGAAAGTTTGGAACGGCGATGGGGGTGACCTCAGTACAATTTATCGAATGTCTGCTCAGTCAGGATCGAGATGCGTACTTACCTCAAATTAATCTGGTCTATCCAGATAAAGAAGAATCAGAAATGAAATCAATCGAAATTGAGGGGTTTGGTGTCTTTCGAGGCCCTAAATTAGTTGGGTGGTTAAGCAAAGAGCAAGCAACCGGTTTTTTATTCTTGTGCCAAAAAGAAATTACAGGTGCTAGTATTATTATTCCGGTACAAGACGGGGAGACCCACTTTACGTATACTATTAATATTTCAAAAACTGATGTAAAACCCGAGATGGAGGAGGGGAAGCTTTCCTTTACAGTGAATGTGCAACTTAAAGGAACTATTTGGGAAACTGGTGGGATCGAGCTAACAGAAGAAAATATTAAAAAAGAAGAAGAAATCATTAATGAAACTATTGAGAAGATATGTATGAGCACGATTAAGAAGGCAAAAGAGCTCGATTCTGAGTTTTTAGGTTTTATGCAAAAACTACATCAAGTCAACCCCGATGCTTGGCAAGAAGTTAAGGAGGAGTGGCGGGAGACATTTCAAGAAGCCAAGATTGAGGTGATTGTTAAGTCCAAAGTATTGAATACGGGGCGAATGTCGAAAAGGCTAGAAATCAAAGAATAAAGATTTTAACGATTATTCCCCAAGCTTCCCTAAGAAGAGTCAGTAATTTAACGAATTACCAAACCCCTTTTAAGGGGCCTTAGATAACTTCCTGATAAGTTTTTAAGTATAATATCTCGCTAAAAAACCAAAATATAACTAACCTTAAATTAAAGAGGAGGCTTCAGGGAATGCAAAAAATTAAAGATAGATACCTTTTGACAGTAGTTACGGGCCTATTAGCCTTAGCAGGGGTTACTTTATTTGATAACTTATCGAAAAGATTAGGATACTCAAAGCGAACATATAGGGAGACCGCCGCTGGATTATTTGTACCTAGTAGGTTCTACTCCAAATCCAAGAATGGACAAATTTTAGGGTTTATCATGAATGGAGTTGCTAGTATTTTTGGGGCAGGACTTCTCACTAGTCTAATCACAAAAACCGGCAGGGACTTATATGCTTTAAAAGGCATAGTCTCAGGGGTCACTCATGGAGCTTTTCTAATGGCGATACAAAGTAGTTTGCCGTGGAATAAAATGAAACCTAAAGATGCTACTAGCAATTTGTCTTATGTTTTGACGAACGCATTTTATGGGCTTATCTGTGGAACAACCATTGCTAAGCTTGGTGATGACTCTCTGTTTGATGTGGAGCCAGCCAATGACTATATAAAGCCAACTATAAAAACCTCCGAGGAACTAGATGGAAAATATCGTATGTTTCCGGAAATTAACTTAAATCATATTGAAACTAGACTGCATTAATCGATGAATCAAAGCCAAATGCTGTTGTATGCCAGTAAATGGCGGCTTCGGCAAACTCATTGACAAGTCTAATATAAAGTTTCATTACAAATATAAGGCATCGGTTCAGAAAAACCGGTGTCTTATATTTTTTCCGCATCATTCGTTTACAGTATCAATTTGTGAATCTTAAAACTTTTTAAAGAAGATCCTGTATTGTTTGAGATAATGATTTTGCAGGTTATTCTGAATTGTAAAGCGAAGTAATATATAAATATTACCACAATGAAGCAGTTTTTTCGGGAGAAGGTGTATCGTTTGATCAACGCACAAATGCGGAGTGCGACAGAATTTCTAAATCGTTTATCGATAAGCTCAGGGGTTTCAGGTCACGAAGTCTCGATTGCTTCTTTGGTTATGGAGCGTTTTAAATCGTTAACTGATGAAGTACAATGCGACGCATTTGGCAATGTATATACCCTTAAAAGAGGGAATAGCAAACCTAATAAAAGAATAATGATAGCTGCGCATATGGATGAGATCGGTCTGATCGTAACAAAGATCGATCCCCATGGTTTTCTGCGCTTTACCTCCATTGGCGGGGTAGACCAGCGAACCCTCTTGTCCCAAGAAGTACTTATTCATGGGCGCCGGACTATCCCTGGTATTATCGGCTCCTTGCCTCCACACCTATTAGAAAGTCTGGATTCGGATCAGGCCGTTAAGATGGAGGATATGACTATTGATGTTGGACTTTCACCCACAAAGCTTAATGAGGTTATTCAAGTAGGGGATATCATTACCCTCAGGCGAGAAACATATCCTTTACTTAATAACGTGATAGCGGGGAAAGCCTTTGATGATCGCGCTGGGGTCGTGGTTATGTTGGTTTGCCTGGAAGAACTCTCCCGCCTGCATCACGGCCACGATGTGATTGCAGTAGCGACAACTCAGGAGGAAGTAGGAATTCGGGGAGGGATTACCAGTGCCTATACGCTTAATCCGGATTTAGCAGTGGCAATAGATGTTACTCACGCCAGTACTCCAGATACGAAGGGCCAAGTCACCATTGACTTAGGTAAGGGGCCTGCAGTGGCTCTCGGGCCCAATATTCATCCCGCCATCTATCGTCAGCTCTCAGAAACTGCTCGAGGACATCGTTTACCCATTCAAATAGAACCAATTCCTGGACATTCCGGAACGGACGCTTGGGTTATTCAAGTAAGCCAAGCGGGGATTCCTACGGGGCTGATTTCAATTCCCTTGCGGTATATGCATACCTCAGTGGAAACTCTCGATATGCAAGATGTAGTTAACTCTGGAAAACTGCTGGCCCACTTTATAGCCTCCTTACCGGACGATCTGGAGGGATTGTTATGTTATTAAAGGGCTTAAGTGAATTAAATGGTACTTCTGGCGCTGAAAGCCACGTGCGCAATTTTTTGCGTCAACACATTGAACCCTTTGTCGACTCCGTTAAGATCGATAAAATGGGAAATTTGATTGCGGTGAAAAACGGACATCTTACTGGTCCAAAGGTTATGGTTGCGGCTCATATGGACGAAGTCGCGCTGATGATCATCGATATAACCAGTGACGGTTTCCTCAAATTTCGGCCTGTCGGGGGAATTGATGCCCGAATTCTTGTAGCCAAACCCGTACTAATTAACGAATCCCTAACAGGGGTCATCGGGGCCAAAGCCATCCATTTACAAAAACGATCTGAACGTCAAAAGGCTTTGACCTTTGACCAACTATATATTGATATCGGGGCTAAATCTAAAGATGACGCCTCTGGTAAGGTGAAACTGGGTGATTACGCTTACTTCATGACGAAATGCGAACCTTTCGGGGAGGGCCTTTACAAGGGGAAGGCCTTTGATGATCGGGCAGGGTGTGCCATCTTGGCAGACCTGCTGAAGAAAGACAGTAATTTTCCTTTTGTTGCTGCGTTTACAGTGCAAGAGGAGGCAGGCCTCCGAGGCGCCAAAGTTGCTGCTTATCACCTTGCTCCGGATTTTGCGATTGTTATTGAGGGAACAGTAGCTGCCGATGTGTCTGATCGCGAAGAAGAGGGATGGGTTACCGAGTTGGGTAAGGGCCCTGCTTGCTCACTCATTGATAGAGCAACCCTCTACAGCCCCAAACTTATCCGATGGGTAACGGACGTGGCTCGTCAAAAGGGAATTCCTTTACAGTTTCGGCGCGGAAGCAGCGGGGCAAATGATGCTGGTCCTATCCATGTCAGCAAAGCCGGAATTCCAACGATTGCTTTAAGTGTACCGTGTCGCTACATTCATTCTTTTGCCTCGGTGATTTCAGAAAAGGACTATACAGCTTGCCTTAACCTCGTTTATGAACTATTAAAAGGATTTTCCGCCTATGCTGAGGGTTATCGTGATTGATAAGGAGGATAAAGGTGATAAATTTGGACTATAGCACGCTCGGACACTTAACACAGATATTTGGCCCATCAGGTTCCGAAGAGCTGGTCGCGAAATATATATCCACTCAGTTGCGGCCTTATTGTGACGAACTAAAGACAGACACTTTAGGAAATCTCATCGTCACGCGTCATGGAACTGGTAAAAAAATCATGGTTGCTGCTCATATGGATGAAATCGGCTTGATGATCACTCATATCGATCAAGAGGGGTTCTTGCGTTTTACCCCCCTCGGTGGAGTGCGCATCCCTAACTTAGTTGGACAGAGAGTTGAGTTGAGTAAGGGGAGGGTAGGAACAGTTGGAGTTGAAAAGTTAGATAAGCCGAGCGATTTCAAACTTGATAAACTCTATCTGGATATTGGCGCATCTTCGCGGGAAGAAGCGGAACAGATTGTCCACATAGGAGAAACGGCAGTTTTTATGGGAGATTTCGTGGAATCCGGATCTAGAATCATAGCCAAGGCCCTTGATGACCGGATTGGTTGTTTTATAGCAATGGAAGCCTTTAAACGTACTAAGTCCCCTCATGAATTGGCGTTTGTTTTTACGGCGCAAGAAGAAATTGGGACTCGCGGTGCCAAAACGGCTGCCTATGCTCTTGAACCTGACTTAGCAATTGCTGTGGATGTCACAGCTACCGGAGATACCCCTAAAGCACATACTATGTCTGTTAAGTTAGGAAGTGGTGTGGGGATCAAAGTCCTCGATCGTTCTATGATCACCTCTCCACAAATTAAGCGTTGGATGGCAGCGGTTGCCACTGAACGAAATATTCCCTTCCAGTGGGAGATTTTAGAGTATGGGGGGACAGATTCTGGAGCTATTCATTTGTCCAGGGGAGGAGTACCTTCAGGAGTGTTATCCATACCGACTCGATATGTGCACAGCCCGGCTGAAATGATTGACACACGTGATGTTAAAGCTGCTGTGGATTTGCTTGTGGCTCTGTTAGAGAGCGCTGCAGAATTATAGAAGAGAGACTCATCGGCGTCTGCAAGGGGCTTCTCGTTTTGATGACGTGAAGTCCTTATTTTTATGCAATGATGGCCTTGAAGCTTATTCACTGAGGAATTCGCAAATTATGAAAAGATATTGAATTTCGAGCTTGTGACATATATATTATTAGCTAGATATATACTTTTAGCCATATAGGCAGAGAGGATGAAACTATGGTTAACACCTTAATTTCGTCAGACATTGTGATTACCCAGGGATTACAGACCTTCTCCAGTAATCAAGTAGGTTTACCATGAAGCGTTGTTGGAACGGGTCTGTAAGGTAGACGGCCACGTATACTTTCCAATCGGTACATAAAAGAATAAACAGAATAAGGAGAGTAGTAAGTCATGCCGGTTAAACACGCCATCTTAGGTATTTTAAAAGAAGCCCCACGCCATGGATATGAACTAAAAAGTATTTTTGATGCGCGAATAGGGAACTTCTGGAACCTTAATTACGGACAAATCTACACCACACTAGACAGGCTGGATAAAGAAGGACTCGTTAGCGGAACTGAAGAAGAGCAAAGTTTTCGGCCAGACAAGAAAGTGTACGATATTAGCCCGCAAGGGGTCCGGGAGTTAGAGCGTTGGCTCCAAGAACCGGCTACCAAACCAAGGGCTTTACGAGATGAATTCTTTATAAAATTAGTGTTCATTAGCAGGGAGAATCCGGAACTTGCGCTCCAACTCCTTGAACGACAGACTCAAATATACATGGAGCAAATGAGAGAACTGACAGAAACTAAGTACCGCCTGAGCAAAGGTGGGATTAACCGGGAGAATATGATGACTGATCTTCTCACAGATGCGGCATTGTATCACGCGGAAGCCGATGTGCGGTGGTTGAGCCATGTAGAAGCCAAGATCCTTGAGTATGCCAGGACATAGGTGTTCCTTTTGACTGAATTTCCTTCGGTCCCCTTATCCATTTGGAGAAGGGGACCGAAGGTTTTTTCATTGACAGGATCTTAAAATACTAGTGTTCTTAGAGACAGCGATTTGTTGAAGTTAACGCTTTAAAGTTGTTTTTTCGCTTATTATGCGGGGATATAGTATTTAATTAATTTACTTGGCAGTTTATGTAACATAATGGGTAATTTTACAAGTTATAAAATTATCTATCAATTGAAGTCAATTTTCTCTAAGTATATACTAATAGCTAGATATATACTTTTAGCTATTGTAATATCCTTTTAGCCACGGCGTTTGGGGAGTGTCGAAACGTGCTTCATAAGGGCTAGTTTATCAATAAATCAGTGCCGAGACTGATATTAACGAGGAGTTATATCAGTTTTAAGGTAGGTATTAAGGAAGGAGGGAATAAGGTTACAACTTACATCTCGAAAGGAAGTGAACTGGCACTAAAGCTGAGTGAAAGGAGAGAATAAAATGTCAGATAATTTTGCTGCAGTGGGACTGTTACTTGCGTTTGCAGTGGTTTTACCGATCGTAGTGATGACTATTGTGCATCTGCTGGCACCCCATAAGCCGCATAAGGAAAAATTAACAACCTATGAATGTGGTAATTTGCCAATTGGTAAGGCCTGGATTGGATTCAAAAGTAACTACTTTCTTTATGCTATTGTCTTTGCCGCCTTTAGTGTAGAAACAATCTTTTTGTATCCTTGGGCATTGACGTTCCGTAAACTAGGGACCTTTGCTTTTGTAGAAATGTTTGTCTTCATGATTATTCTCATCGTCGGTTTTTGGTACGCTTGGAAGGAAGGTGCTTTGGAGTGGATGTAAAAAGGGAGATGGAGCTGCGCGATGCTGAGGCTATGGAAGAAAAAAATATTTTGCTTACCAGCATAGAAAAGTTCTTGAACTGGGGCCGAGTGCATTCTTTTTGGCCTAATTCATTCGGTCTGGCTTGTTGTGCGATTGAGATGGCATCAACAGGAAATCCCCGTTATGACTTATCTCGTTTCGGGTATGAGGTGTTCCAAGCTTCGCCGAGACAAGCTGATTTAATGATTGTGGCAGGAACATTGACGAGGAAAATGGCACCAGTAGCACGGCGTATCTATGATCAAATGCCAGAGCCTAAATGGGCTATTGCCATGGGCAATTGTGCCTGCTCAGGGGGGCCGTTTGCAGACTCCTATGCTGTGGTACCGGGGGCGGATAGCATAATTCCGATTGACGTCTATATACCAGGATGCCCACCCAGGCCGGAATCTTTGATTTTTGGGATGTTACAACTTAAACAGAAGATCCAAAATCCTGCTAAGGCGAGGTTAATTAAGTATGGTAAGTGATATTTTGAGAGTCCGAGTGAGCGAATTAGCTGCCAGGTTTAACGGAGAAGTTGAAGAGAACATGGGCGAGCTTGAATTAACTGTTGATGGCCGATACATATTAGAAGCTTTAACTGATGCTAAGAACTTTGCAGATGTCCCATGTGATTTTTTGCATGACCTATGTGGAATGGATCTGGGGGATCACCTCGAAGTTGTTTACCAATTATCCAGTCTTCGCGGTCCTCAGCGTTTACGTATTATAGCCAGAGTTGAGCGGGATAATCCTGTGATTAACTCAGTTACTCAGATCTGGAAGGGGTCAGACTTTTTAGAGCGTGAAGCCTTCGATATGTTCGGCTTGCAATTCAGAGGACATCCAAATTTGAAACGTATCTATATGTGGGATGATTTTGAAGGATATCCAATGCGGAAGGATTATGTGATTGAGAGTCATGAACAACGTGCTGTTATGAGAGTAAGAAAAGAAGGGGAATAGGTGGGGAAACTATGATGATTGAAGGAACTCAAGAGTACTCCTTAAACATGGGCCCCCAACACCCGAGTACGCATGGCGTGTTTCGCATGGTGGTCCATTTGGATGGAGAGGTTGTTACTAAAGTTGAACCCAAAATCGGCTATCTCCATCGTGGTCTGGAAAAAATGGCAGAAAGTCGAACTTATACTCAGTTTATTCCGTACACAGACCGCTTAGATTATCTGGCAGGTCCACATAACAGTCTTGGTTACGTCCAAGCAGTTGAGAAATTGATGGATACAGAAGTGCCTGAGCGTGCTGAGTACCTCCGCATCATCTTTGCAGAATTAGGGCGGATTGCCAGTCATTTGGTTATGATCGCGAGTGGATCTTTAGATATTAGCGGCTGGACTCCCTGGAGTTATTGTTTCCGTGACCGCGAGCGGATCCTCGACCTGTTTGAAATGACGGCGGGCAATCGTATGACTCCCAATTACTTCCGAATCGGCGGGGTCAGTCAAGATGTTCCGGAGGAGTTTATGCCTGCCCTTAAGAGTTTTCTAGAGGATATGCCTGAGATGATTGAGGAGTACTATGGTATCTTTTTCGGGAATGAGATTGCTCAATCACGCATGAAAAGTGTTGGGATTCTTCCTAAGGAATTGGCAGAAAATCTGCTGATAACTGGGGCCAATCTACGGGCTTCTGGAGTACAGTATGACGTGCGTAAGGCTGAGCCTTACGGTATTTACGACAGGTTTGATTTCGAGATCCCGGTGTTGTATGGATGCGATACCTATGACCGGCACTTTATTCGACTGCTGGAGATCCAAGAGAGTAAAAAGATTATCGAACAGGCTTACAAAGACATCCCAGCAGGCCCTGTGATGACGAAGGTTCCTAAGGTGCTTAAGCCGCCGGTTGGCAAAGTTTATCACCGAGTTGAGAACCCTAAGGGAGAAATGGGTTGGTACATTGTTAGTAATGGGTCGACGAAACCGGCTCGAGTTCGGATTCGTACCGGTGCATTTGTTAACGTTCAAATGCTGCCTGAGATAGTTAAAGGTTGGAAGATACAAGATCTTGTGACTATTTTCGCATCTATGGATCTTGTTTTAGGGGAAGTGGATAAGTAAGAAATTTTCAATGAGGGGAGAAGAAGATGGACGCTTTAAACAATCTGTTTGTAAATATTGCGGCCGCCATCCGTGGACTTTTTGCCGATTCCCACTCGTTTGGAGCTGACTTGAGCATTAATATTATCGTATTTATTATGCTCTTTTTGATTATGGTCGTTGCAGCTTTGTTTCTTAGTTTGGTGGAACGCAAATTTGCCCACTGGGTATCACAGAGATCAGGTCCCAATAGACTTGGGCCACACGGCTGGTTCCAATTTATCGCTGATGCGGTGAAAATGTTGGGTAAGGAAGATATTACCCCTGCCAATGTCGATAAATTCCTCTTTAAAATGGCTCCCATGATGCTAGTAGGTGTTACCTTGATGGTATTTGGTGTCATTCCTTTTGGTGAAGAAATGGTCGCCATTGACCTTGACCTGGGTATACTTTACTTTTTTGCAGTTTCTTCATTAACAACCTTGGGGATCTTAATGGCCGGATGGGCATCCAATAATAAATACTCTTTGCTAGGGGGACTGCGGGCAGTAGCTCAAATGATCAGTTACGAAATACCCTTGATCTTTTCTTTACTAGGGGTAGTCATGATTACTCAGACCTTTAATTTATCAGCCATTATTGAAGCTCAGAAAACCATTCCTTTTATTTTCCTTCAACCTTTGGCTTTTCTAATTTTCCTGATAGCTGGGATTGCGGAGACTAATCGGGCTCCTTTTGATCATGTCCAAGGAGAACAAGAGATCGTCGCCGGACCGTTCACGGAATACTCCGGACTTAGGTGGGGATTGTTCATGCTGGCCGAATACGGTAATGTGGTCGCCACATCGGCAATCGCTGTTACGATGTTCCTGGGTGGTTGGTACGGTCCTGAATTCCTACCCGGGTGGTTATGGTTTATTCTCAAGATCTGGTTAGTAATTTTCTTAATGATGTGGGTTCGGTGGACCTTTGTCCGGATGAGAATCGATCATCTTATGCATTTTGCCTGGAAGATCTTACTTCCTTTAGCGTTAGTCAATATCTTCTTAACAGGTCTGGGCATTTATGTTTACGATTTATTCATTGTGCGGATTGGAGGGTAAAAGAGTGTTTGGTAAAGGTTTATTAAAAGGCTTGAGTATTACAATTAAACGTCTCTACGGACCTAATCTTACAGAATATTATCCTGAAGTAAAGCCGATTCTTCCCACCCGTACACGGAGTTCTATGGTTCTTGAACCTGAAAAGTGTATTTCTTGCGGGCTTTGTATCAACGCTTGTCCGAATCAGGTTATTATTCTAACCAGCGAAAAGGATGAGAAAAATAAGAAAGTATTACAGACTTACCATATGAACATGGGCCGCTGCTTGTTGTGCGGGTTATGTACGGAAGCCTGCCCAACCAAAGCCCTTAAACTCTGCCAAGTCTATGAGAATGCGGTCTACCATCGCCAAGAATTACTTTGGGACATGATAGCGCGTTCCAAACAAGCGAACATATCAAGCGGGAAGGTGGAGTGAGGGTGAGCACAATCGTTTTCTTTATTTTTGCGATTCTGTCGATTGCAGCAGCTTGGAGTGTTGTGACCTCCAAGAACATTGTGCACAGTGCGCTCTATCTGGCTCTGTCTTTCTCTGGAGT
>NZ_FQXJ01000047.1 GCF_900129935.1 Desulfosporosinus lacus DSM 15449
CCCTCGTTTCCAAGGGTTGTCCCGGCTTTATGGGTAGGTTACCCACGCGTTACTCACCCGTCCGCCACTAAAAACTTCTCTAAGTAAACTTATTGAAATTCTCCGTTCGACTTGCATGTGTTAGGCACGCCGCCAGCGTTCGTCCTGAGCCAGGATCAAACTCTCCAAAAAAAGTTATCTCACTTCAATGAAGAAGATGATTCGCTCATGATTTCTTTTGAAACTCTTTCGAGTTTCTCTCATTGGCTGTCCTTGTTGTTTAGTTTTCAAAGACCATCATTTTCTTTGGCTGTTTAAGGCCAGAGTTGTATCTTAGCATTTTCAACTCTCGTTGTCAATAGCTAATTTACATTGTTCGGTTGAACAGTTCGAAGTTCTGCTGCAGTTCAACCACCGTGCGTCGTTTAGGCGCTTTGTTAGAATACCTCATTTATTCCGTGCTGTCAACTGTTTTTTTATTCATTTTCAGTTATTCATTTTGTTACCTTCATTTTGCCATGATTTTGGATTACATCTACTATTACTTTGATTTGCACGAATACTCTCGGAACCCCTTTTTTAATCTGTCAGTATAAGTCATATAAATAACTAAATTACCGCTGAATGAGTTGCACGCAGCAGTTCAATCAGCGGTTAAAATGGTTAACAATTAAGTCTAACCACTATTTTTCTCTTTTGAAACACATAAACCAGTCAAGACAATAAGTATCATCATCTTGATTTTCCATTCTTTCTTTTGCAGTGCCACAAGATCCTGCTGTCGGAACAACCACGTCATCTCCAGGTCTCCAGTCTGCAGGAGTTGCAACTCCATCTTTATCTGCCTTTTGAAGTGCAAGAATGATTCGCTTAATTTCATCAAAATTTCTACCAGTAGAAAGAGGATAATAAAGGATACAACGTATCTTAGCTTGCGGATCGATAACAAATACTGCTCTTACTGCCTGTGTATCGGATTGCCCTGGCTGAATCATACCAAACTTATTTGCTACATCCATTTTTATATCTTCTATTAATGGGAATGTAACCTCTATATTTTTCATCCCTTTATACTCAAGCTCTTGAATCTTTCTAAGCCAGGCAATATGTGCATATAAGGAATCTACTGAAAGTCCTATCAGTTCAGTATTTAACTCTTTAAACTCATCAATCATCGTTGCAAATGTCATAAATTCAGTCGTGCAGACTGGTGTGAAATCCGCAGGATGGGAGAACAAAATTACCCAATTCCCCTTATAATCTTCCGGAAAGTTAATATCCCCTTGGGTTGTTCTTGCTTTAAAAGACGGTGCTTCGTCTCCTATCAAAGGCATTCTGTTGAAATTTTCATTTTCCATGCTAAAAACCTCCTCATAATTTTTTCTTTTAAACTCTTGGCAGATCACGAAAAAGATTCGGTATGCATTACTTTCAATTAAGTAATAATTATTAATTTATTATTACTTAATTGAAAGTATAGTTCTAATGCAAATAATTGTCAATCATTATCCCTTAATTTTCATAATAATCTTTTGATAAGATACTCTTTCGCTCTTGATAGACCATGGGCTTTCCTTTTAATTTGCGAAGTCAACATCGACAAGTACCAAAAATAAATTGTGGCCCCAAAGGTGTCTAATAATATTCACGCATATTGGAAAAAATTAGTTCCCTCACTGTATCCTCCATCGGCCTGACGCTTACCCCTCTCCTCTTCAATCGACCATTTTAGACAATAATAAGAGCCGTGTTCCTTTGAACACGGCTCTTATTATTGATATTTCAATACTACATCAGGAAAGAAATTAGATAACCACAGTCTATTTGATTCCATTATATTTCCTCATAGATTGTACTCTAAATGAACAAACTATAATAAATGAAATATAGTATACTCTCAGGAAGGAACTAAACTATGGACATTTCTCTAGAAGACATTATAAAGGCAAAAGCGACACTCCGAGGAATTTCCTATAAAACAGCGTTAGTCCACAATCCCATCTTGAGTAGTCTCAGTGGTAATCAAGTCCACGTAAAGATGGAAAACCTTCAACGCACCGGCTCCTTCAAAATCAGAGGAGCGTACAACAAAATAGCTAATCTAACTGACAAAGAAAAGGAATATGGCGTAATTGCATCTTCTGCAGGTAATCACGCCCAAGGTGTCGCTGTAGCTGCAACTATTTACGGGATTGAGTCAACAATTGTCATGCCTTTGCATGCTCCTCTTTCCAAAGTAACTGCAACACGTAAGTATGGTGCAGAAGTCATTCTTTACGGCGAAGTCTATGACGAAGCTTATAATGAGGCCCGACGCATTCAGTCAGAAACCCAAGCGACGTTTATTCATCCTTTTAATGATCCACTGGTAATTGCAGGTCAGGGAACCATTGCTTTAGAAATCCTTGATGAGCTACCCGACGTTGAAGTCGTCATCTTACCAATTGGCGGAGGTGGATTGATTTCAGGTGTCGCCTTAGCACTAAAGACTTTAAATCCTGCTATAAAAATAATAGGGGTACAGAGTAAAAACAACCCTTCGATGTTAGAATCGATAGCCAATCATCGCGTAATGACAATCGATGGCATTCCAAGCATTGCTGATGGGATTGCTGTGAAAACACCCGGTGATCTAACCTTTAAACTTGTAAAACAATATGTTGACGATATCGTAACCGTCGACGAGGACGAAATAGCCAGTACAATGCTTTTGTTCTTGGAAAGTGCTAAAGTGGTTGCGGAAGGTGCTGGTGCTACTGCAGCCGCTGGGATCATACATAGTCTATCTCATTATAAAAATCGTAAAATGGTTGCCGTGTTGAGTGGAGGAAACGTCGATGTTAACATCCTTGCGCGCACGATCGACAAAGGACTTGTCAAGAATGGGCGAAAGTGTTTTCTTACGACTGTTATTAGCGATCGGCCTGGCGCTTTAGCACAACTTTTACAGTTGATTGCAAGCAAGGGGGCCAATGTCCTGGCAGTTACACACCGAAGGGAAACCTTGGATATACCGATCAGTTATGCCAAGGTAGAGCTCGAATTGGAGACTATCGATCCGGCCCAGGTACATACAATCAAAGAATTGCTCGAGGAAAATTATTACCGAGTTATAATACAGTAAAGAAACGGTTATCTGGATCGGTTAGTGAAGATTAACGCGATAAAGGTTTGGACAATGTACTATTTGTTAAAACCACCCTAACCTTAACTCTAAAAGAAATATCTTTGATATTTCTTTCAAAGCAACATCGTTTGAAAGACTTAATTTAAGCTTTGTTGTTTTTGCGATCTCGGAAACGATGGAACTGCGCGTGCTTACTCCATTGCTGTTATTGCTTTTGATTGCTTCCAAAAAACTTAATAGACTCCAAATTTTGTACTTTTCGATTCCATTTCCTTCTGCCATGTGTTCTAAAACTCCCAGCAAAATATCCTGATAAGTAGAGGTGGCAGAAAAACCAAGCATACGTGATAAAGCTGGCAACACTTGTTCAAAAAGCAGTCTCTTTGGTTCCATCTGCGGTAAATGCATGATTCTACCCATTTCATATATTGCATCTTCTGACACAGACAATAAACTGTTGAAAATCGAATCGTTGTCAACAGGCTCAATATAGTAATTTCTACCTTTAAGACCTCTAATGACACGCATGGTGTCAAAATAGCCCATTCTTAGATTTGTCTGAATAAGGTTTTGATCAAAATTCAAAACCATTCCTAAATCTCCCGAGGGGATAATATTGGTCACTTTTACATCTGCATCTTCTAGTTTTCTTGTTAGTCCTATTCCCAAAGTTCTTATCGCTATTACTTCTTTATATCCTTTTCTGATTAGAAGATTGATCGGACAATTATCATAAAAACCTCCATCTATATAGAACTTGCCCTCTATCGGTTCTATTTTAAATGCGGGGAAATTTGCACTTGCCATTAAATAGTCCACTAACTTGCCGTAAGGGATGTCTTCCTTGTAAAGCTCTAAAGGTTTCAAATCTGAGACAGAGACTGTAACTAAGCCAAAGTCAATTTTCGATCTGCGCAGTTTTTCTTCCACAACGATATTGTTCAATGTTTCCCGTATCTTTTTCGTATCAAGGCCTCTGTTTTCGAAGATATCCTTTATTTTTGAGAACATGTAAGAAAGAACATCCTTATCAATTTTTCTATTTAAAAATTTCTGTATCTGTATTTGATCAATATCAAATAAAAAGGAAGTATCCATCCTTTGCCACCATTGATACCCAATCTCAAAATCCCCTTGCGCAATAATGGCGCCATTGAGCGCTCCAATGGACGTGCCTGTTATTCCATCAAAATAATAACCTTCGTCAAAATACGCTTTTACGGCACCCATATGAAAGGCGCCTTTTACACCGCCGCCTTCTAAAGCTAAGCCAAGCATAAATACACTTCCTTTTGCACCAGTATGGATTCAAGATTCTCACAACCAATGACCACGATAATTCGTTCTTAAATTGAAGCATCTGAGCGATCTTATTAGTTTTACCCTTTAACCAGCGAAACAAAACGAATTTAAGTTCATTAGAAAACTAATAAGAAATTGGCTTTAGACCAGTTATGACTAAAACCAGTATCCTCATCAAACTTCCGCACCTCTATAACTCCCCTCATTCCCGCAATTACAAGGCAAGTCCAGCTAAAAGGATAAGATGGCTAACTGAGACCATATTAAGATAGCATTATTTCAATGAGTATATCCAGATCTTTGTTAACGTCCCTTTAAAAGGTATAATGTTGATAATCATTCATTCTGGAGGAGGGGCATAATGATTATTCAAGAAATAGGAACAAGAGGTGTCATCTTCACCTACGAAGATGATATTTCAGTGTATTTAATCAAAGGAGATCATCATTATGTGTTGTGTGATACGCACTTAGGTCCGCTATCTATGAATATCATAAAGGAATATCTCTTGAACCGGATAGTATCCAAAGAACTCCTAGTCTTTAATTCTCATTCCGATTGGGATCATATCTGGGGAAATTGTGCTTTCGAAAGTGCAAAGGTCATTGGGCATGAAAAGGCAAAAACACGTATGCAAGAGATCGGCGAATATGAATTGAACCGTTTAAGAAAATTCCATAACGGAGAAATTCAACTTAAGTATCCTAACCTTACGTTCAGCGAAAAGCTTATTTTAGAAGATGAGGATATTGAATTCATCTATGCCCCAGGGCATACGATTGATTCTTCGCTATGCTTTGATCGGAGAGATTCAGTATTATTTGTCGGAGATCTTGTTGAATTTCCTATTCCCTATCTTGATTACTATGATCTCGATGAATTTATCAAAACTCTAGAGTACATTAAACATTTCCCTGCAAAAACCAAACTTGCGGCTCATTCCGGTATTGTGAGTGAAGAAGTAATCGAGCGTAATCTATCTTACATTCAAGCTATTCAATTTCATCTGCCAATCACATCCGAGATGATTGGCTCATCCACCGAAGTCCATCAATATAACCTGAATAATCGTTTACTCTTGAAGTACGAACCACTCATTCGAGAAAAGTTCGGCAATAACTTTGACTATACATCTTATAAGTCCAACTTTTTGGACTTAGGACAAGTAAATTCGGAGGATTTTAAAGCAACACTCGATAAATACCTTAGAGGGCTGAAAATCTAGTTTCGTCACAAAACCAGTTATCTTGTTTTTGCTATCCCTCTCCTTGTTTCTTCAATGGATTCTCAATATATTTCTCTGCTGTAATTTACTTATTATTATATAAAGTAATAAGCATCTATCACTGTGTCTGAATTGGGGCGAAACTTCGCTTCCCATATAGGAGTGAGGAAAACACATCTACTCTAGCCCTATCATAAGAGGCAAAAATTGACTTAGCCTTTTCAGGATTATGATATACTTTCCAGTAGCTGTTTAGCAAGCAACCTTTACCTCCATTTTGAATAAAGCCAACAACATCTTCCAGTGGAATGCCTAGAAAGATTCCAACTTCGTGCGGACAAGACATTTCGAATCGCCTTTTAAGCAAAGATAGGTACTCGTCCAAAACTAACTTATTCGGATATCCTAAGGCTTTAAGGAAATTTCTGTTTTTATCATTCAATAAAGTTTGTTTTAATAGTAACCTATTAAATAGAATCACAAGTACTCTTCTGGGGCATTTTCGAATTTCAATGTATTCTAGCTGTAGTTTAGCCACTATTTCTTCTTTATTGGCTTCCCAAAGACTGTAAAGATCACGGCAATTATGCGAGAAAGAAAGCAAATTGGACGGCTTTCTCCCGGCAATGGTTGGCGCCGTCCAGTAAGCTATGGTCGAGCATAAATAATCCTTGTCATCCTGAATATTTTGGAGACTCACCATATTCACTATCTCATCAACTTTTATATTATTATTCATTTGAATTACCTTTATTGTTCATAATCAAACCCTCTGGTTGCACTACCACACCAAAAGCCTTCATTCTTTCTTCCCAGTAACTTAACCACTGTCCATCGGCCCAGAAGTCTTCTGAGCTAATCGTAACGAAACTTCTATTCTCGGCAGTCGCCTGTAAATCAAGATTCCTAGAGATTTTGCCTACCTCGCCCTTTTGCAAATTATCATATATTTCATTAACTCCTTGTGCTACCTCCTCAGCCATCGATTTTCTATCACATGTATTGCTCCAATATTTTATATTTTTTGCTACCACTCTCATTGAAACAACAATCCTTTCATATTTTATTATTAAGTATATCGATAACTATTATCAATTAATGGGTGAACTTCTTTTAGTATTTTATAAGTTCTGCTGCGCTTGGAAAAAATTAATTATCCCTTGTCATAAAAGGCGATGTAAGTTGTTATTACATAAAAGGTCAAAATCATTATGATTTGCAGATCAACGACTATTCTGTTGCATCAAAATCCTGAGAAGGCTTTCTTTAAACCGCTTTACTGTATATTTTACTACATTTCTTTTGGCGTGTAAATGATAACTATTATCATTTACACGCCCCTATACTCTTGCCAGTTTGAATCGAACAGAGGACCCGCAGGTTTATTTTAGAAATAAAAGGAGCTAATACTCTGTGCATAGAGTATTAGCTCCTTTTGCCTTGGGACACGTTATGTGTTCATGTTTATGTAGTGTGACATTATACACAGAAAAACTACCTCGTTAGAGATAGTTTTTCGCTTGTTACCTGGCGATACGAAAGGCACGATAGTGTCCTGTGACGAAAGCCTCCAGTGGAGGTTTCGCCGAAGCCGCGATCCCCAAAGAATACTAATCGGCGTAGGATGAGTATCGCCGAGCCACCCACCCCAAAGAAACACTTCGTGGCGAAGGGGAGCCTTTCGCCACATTGCGACTTGCGACGCAAACTCCAGCAATGTGGATCCGAACGGGTGGAACCCCGACTCTCCAAATTCGTCGGCGCCGACGAATTTAAGACGCCCCAGATAAAGTGGCAAGGATGACAATCGAGTAGGAGGGGGTGACTAACCCCCGTCCTCTCACACCACCGTGCATACCGTTCGGTACACGGCGGTTCAGTTGATAATGAGATGTGCTTGTGCCTTGTATTGCCTATCTATCTCCACTAAGCGTTCTTACTGTTTGTTTTCGATTTCCAATCTATCTTCAAGTAAGTAACCTCTTTCGAGCAACTGCTATTCTCGTGTTT
>NZ_FQXJ01000034.1 GCF_900129935.1 Desulfosporosinus lacus DSM 15449
CTTGCGAGACCGTGCAAGACTTTATCACGCCATCAAATGTTCTATGTTGTTTGATCCTTACCCTTGTTTTAAGTTTCGGAAGTTTGATGTAACCATTATCAATCCTAACTGTACCTTTTTGATTGTTCGTGGTGTAGCTTTTGTCATGGGTCTTTTTCTTGAAGTTAGGGAATCCTACGTTTGGATCACGAAAGAAATGACCGTATGCAGCTTGCAAATCGAGTTGAGCATTGGCTAATGCCAAGCTATCAACTTCCTTGAGCCAAGGGAACTCGTCTTTGTATTGTGCCGGAGTATTTTTGAGCATTTCATGGGTCTGTTCATAATGGGCAATCTTGTCTCCAAGCATGCGATTGTATATGAATCTAGTGCATCCAAAGGTTCTTGCGAAATAGATTCGCTGTTCTTGATTAGGATATATACGGTACTTGAAACCTTTCAACATTGTACTTTCACCTCCTGTTTGCTATAATACCATTGTATACGTTTATACGTTCATGACAAGAGGGAGAATGAGGCAATGCGAAAGAAATTTACTACAATGTTTGAGGAAAGTATCATAGAACGTCTAAAGATACAGGCAATATTAGAGAAAACAGACGTTAGTAAGATATTGGAGAAGTTAGCTATAGAGTATCTGGCGAAGAACGAAGGTCGCGATTCATCCCCCACCTAACGAGGTGGAGAATTCTTGCTCCACACAGGTTAAAATTTTCTTTTCTAAAGCTTATTCGATTATAGAAGTTCTTATAATCATAACTCCCCCAAGAGTAATATGATAAGTGCTCTAGGGGGAGTTATACGTTGTTCTTGGTTTTGGTCATCACAGTCTTAAATTTTGCCCATGATCCTTAAACCACTTTCTCCAATCTGCGTATTCCGGCATAAACTCTGCAACCCTCTGCCAAAACTGCTTAGAATGATTGAGATGGGTTAAATGGGCCAGCTCATGAATAACAATGTAATCCATCGCTGGATCAGGGGCCATAATAATACGCCAATTCAAATTAAGATTACCCTTACTTGAACAACTCCCCCATCTTGTCTTCTGTTCCTTAAGTCGAAATGTTTGGAAGGAAACCTGCATTCTCTTGGCCTGTTCATCAAGTTTGTCCTGCAGAATCTTGCGCGCTTGCGCTTTATACCATAACTTGAGAGCTTCCATGATATTGAACGCACAGTCCTGTTCTGGTAAATCCATAGGCAAGTTGACCACGAGCGAATGACCCTCCAGAAAAACTCTAATCAATTTACGTGGATACCTTATGATTTTTAACTCAATGGTATTTCCACGATATAAAAACTGTTCACCATCGATATATCTTGCGGGGCCTTTCATCGCATCTTGCTTCACAAGCCAATGCTTTAAAATCCACTCCTGCTTGGCACTTAGTAAGTCTTTCAGTTGCTTGGCAGACACATTTTTGGGCGCTGAAATGCGAACGCGATCTTCAAGAATGCTCAGTGTTATTCTCCGATAACGAGTACTCCTTCGTTCCTCATAAGGAATAGTATGATCTCTTATAGTCAGGTGCTCCATTAGTGGTTCTCCCTTACTGAATATGGCCTTTTCAAATTTTACACTAGCTTAATCCTTTGTTGATGTCAATACGCTCCATAATAGTCTTACATATAAGTAACCCTCAAAGTGATCCTACCTAATCACTTTGAGGGTTACTTTGTATTCATCATACAAGTTTAGCAATCAATCTCTACATTCAGATTGAAGTTGATTTAAGATGTCAACAACTTCTTGAGATGCCTGGGTCATTTGCGCAAGAATTTGTTCTGCTTTTGCAGAATTTCCTTCTTCGAAAGCTGCAGCTGCTTGGCGGGCTAACTCATGGACTTGTTTATGGGGGACTTTAAGATTATTTATTGCAGGTAAATCGGCGCATTTATTGTTTGCTAGATTATCTACCCATTTTCCCAGACGGCAATCATGATGATTACCAACTTCACTAGACTTAATGCTTTCAAAGCCCAATATCATGTTGTATATCCGCCAAGTCCAGAGCAGATGGTCCGTCTTGTAGAGTTCTAACGCTTGGAAAATATCCATTTCAGGGACTCTCTGAATCTGCTCAATTCTGATGTTTTGCAGATCTCGACTGAGGTTATAAATCCCCTGGCCTGTAAGCATAGCGATATCATTGATATTCTCCGAAGCCTGGGACACCGTACCAATACTCCTTGAAGATTCCTCGCTTGCAGCACTTTGTTCCTCGCTTCCAGCTGCAATATTATGAATGTCATGAGCAACCGACTCGAAATTTCGAATAATTTGTTGCAGGGACTCGGCAGCCTCTTGCATCACAGACTTTCCACTCTGCATTGTCTGACTAAGTGACGTAATCTTTTTTGTTGTTTCTACTGAATTATGGCTTAAGTCAGTAATTTTATGACTAATATCGGAAACTGATTCTTTCGTATACTCCGCTAATTTACGCACTTCATCTGCAACGACTGCAAAGCCTCGGCCATGTTCTGCCGCCCGAGCTGCCTCAATGGCCGCATTGAGAGCTAACAGGTTAGTTTGGTCCGCAACTCCTGATATCACACCCACAATTTGCTCTATCTCCTGCATTGAACTCATAACTTCCTGAACTTGCTGACTAACTTTTTCAAATTCATCAAAGGAATGCTCCACAAATTGGATAGCCTGTTCAATTTTTTGTCCTCCAGAAACTGCAGCCTTGGTTGATTCCTCTACAAATCCTGATGAATTGGTTGCTGATACGGCAACCTCACTGGCGGCAGCACCTAATTCTTCGGCCTGCGCCGAAAGATTCCCCAGTTGCATGGTCTGTTCATGAATTTGTTTTAGCATCTGGCGAATCGACGTCATACTAGTGAGGTCTTGCACTGCTCTATCAAGATTTTTTAATGTGAGCTTTGCCGAGTCTTGTTGCTCGGAGATAACACGGTTCAAAATTTCAACAGCCGGATATAAAGGACTTGAAGTATGGAGGTCGATATCGATCTTGTGTGTGAAATCCCACCCTTTTAAACACTGATATAACTTTTCATAATCTGACTTTTCGTCACCTATCGAAGATTCCTTTGATATTTTTTTAGAGAATAATATTTCATTCACGTCCCTTAACTTTGTAATTTTAAAATAATTACGCAAATTTTTTCTTAATTATAGCATGATTTTTATCTTTCTAAACTTATTTACGTTTTTATTCTTACTGTTATTATAGGTTTAATGAATCCTGAATTCTATGATCCATCATAGATATATTTTTTATGAAAAAAAGCAGATTATCTATCATTTATGGATAGATAATCTGCTCAATTGACATAAAGTCTGTGCCTTAAAAACTAATAAATATTCAAGCACTTAATATTAGGCTAACTTTAGAACCATAGTCGATAGGCTATTTTTTTTAAAACCTAAACTTGGAAATTTCTTCTTGTAACTTTTCGGTACTTTTCTTCGAGCTATTTGTTAATTCTAAAATACTATTGGATTTTAGTGTGATATCTGTGGCCTCTTGAGCAATATTTGTCGTTGCCCCAGCTCCCTCATAAGCTGCCTTGGAAACTCCATCAATCGTCAAGAAAACCTCTTTCATCGAAGCTAAAATTTCTTCTGAAGCAGAGCTAAACTCCGCAACGAGATCATCTACAAACTTTGCATCTTCATTATACCTGTCCGCAACATTGAGCATTGTACTATAATCGTCATGAACATCTGCCGACACAAATTGGAGCAATCTATTGGCACTGTTAGTAAGACCATCCACCGCACTAATAACCTTGACTGTAATATCTTGTATCTTAATGACAGTATCTTTGGACTGCTCGGCGAGTTTTCTGATTTCTTCCGAAACTACTGAAAAACCTTTTCCTGCTTCTCCCGCTCTGGCCGCTTCTATTGCCGCATTTAAGGCTAGAAGGTTAGTTTGTGCGGTTATTTGCATTATGGATTCAGATAAAATGCTAATCTGGTTAACTATTTTTGAATTTTCGATAGCTATTTCAAGTTCATCCTTAGTCCCTAAGAAAATGTCGAAGGCCTTTTTCTGTGCTACATTAACCATTTCTTTCGTTTGTGATGCTCTATTATTAATCTTCAAGACTTCTAATGCACCACTTTGAGCACTTTTAGCTAATGATTCAACAGTTTTCTCTATTTCTTGAGCAGTAGCTGTCATTTCTTCTGCTGAAGCTGCAGTTTCTTCCATACCCGCAGACAATTCTTCAGTGCTTGCAGATACATCTTCTAAACCCGAATTTAGAGCATTTACATTTTCCGAAACACTGCTTACCACAACTTCTATATTTTTCGCTTCACTTTGTACATTCATTATCATATTTTTAATGTTTTGTATCGTACTATTCAGTCCATCTGCAATTTCTTTAATTTCATCGTTTGAAGTTACCTCACAGGTATTTGTTAAATCTCCTGAAGAAATTTTGGTTAGGGAACTATGAATTCTCGCAATGTTTTTAGAGATACTTCTAACAAGGAGCACCGAAATAATAATTCCTAATATAATGGCAACTATGGAAAACGTGGCAATAGAAATAATAATTTTGTTTACTTGGGCTGCTACACTGCCTTTTTCTACTCCAACAAAAAAAGCGCCAATTGTCTTGCCATTGGAGTCTTTAATCGGAGTATACTTTGTTTGATAAAGCTTATCTGTTACAATCGCATCCCCTTCAAAGATTTCTCCTTGTTTTATGACCTTATTTGCCACTTGTTCAGACATTTTAGTACCCGTCGCTCTTTTCCCATCTATCATAACATTAGTAGCAATTCTTGTATCATATAGAAAAATGGTGCTAATGGAGTCCGTATCACTTTTTATCGCATCTACCAACTCGTTATCATCATTTATTATTTTCGTCCCTTTTAAGAGTTTATCTCCATCAGTTTGCCACTCACCTGGATACTTTTCATCCAGTAGTCTGTAACCGCTCTTTGAACTGCTTTGAATTTGTTGACTCACATTTCTTTCTACCATATCATTAACTCTATAATAGACATCTGATAAAATAGCAACGGTTAGAAATATTAGCAAAGAACTTACGGTTAAAATAATTTTAGCATTAAATTTCAAATTAACTCTTTTCATAACTCATCTTCCTTTTTAAAGGTAAAGCAAAATGCTTTACATTATAATTATAAAAAATATCTATAAAAAATTAAGAATAGAATTTTATTCTATTCTTAATTATATCGTGAAAAAATTCATCATATTTTCGGATTTCACTATCAATTTAAATAAAATTCTCTTACTATATTATAAATTTAATCAAACCTCTTTTCTATATCCTTCGTGGATATCACTTTCAACAAATAAATACGTATTCTTATCTTTTGTGGGTATCTTTTGTGGGTATCATTTCTGTATCTACCTTATTTTATCTAGGTGTTGGATTACTAAGCATCAATTTGTGTAATTTTATGGCAGTAGCAAGTGCTAACCTGACATCAACATTATCGAGGGACACGCCTAGGATCTTTTCTAAGCGTTGTTTGCGAAAAAACAACGTCTTATAATGAATAAATAACTTATTCGCAGCATCTTTTAGGTTATTATTTTGCAGAATCTCTTCTAGAGTAATTAAAAGGTCTGATCCTTTTTCTAAGTCGTGTTCAATAAGAGGGCCAACCATTTTCTTAACAAATTCTAAGGAATAGTCTTTTCCGTAAATCAAAGAAAGAATCTGGAAAAGCCCCACATCCTTATGGTGATAGATTCCCCCTTGATCTTGTACTTGACATTGTGCTGATATAAGAGTGTTGCTTGCTTCTTGATAACTATTCTTTATACTGCTGGCACCACAATGGATATCACTTATTCCTATTATAATATCAAAATTCAGTTTTTCTCTGCTAATTATCTCCTTAAGTTCAGACGCTGCTTTCATACTTTTTTCCCAAGATTCCTGTGAATTTCCGTCCTGACACAATACCCCTATTTTATCTCGATTATCCCAGACAATATAGTTTGTATGAGTACTTATAAGATAGAGTATTTGATTCATTTGACTCTTTGAGAGTTTAGAATTTTGGCCGTTTTTATTTTTTACATTAGATTCTTGGAAATCAATTAAGCAACAGTATAACGGAGTATCGAAATTAATCCCAATTTCTTTGGCCATTATGAGTGTTTTTTCATTGCCAATTATCAGGCCACTAAGAATGTCATTTATAAAATCGCTTTTTCGTTGCAATTCATATGTGAATTTAAGTATTTGATCAACTTCAAGACGCCCCGTAATATCAGATATGACTACAACGACAGTCCTCTTCCCGTTTATCCGGTATTGCATCGGACCTACACGCCCTTCAACATAGCGTTTCTCAGACCCAAAATACATTTCTCGAATCATCGTTTTATTCTCGCCGGTTGCTACGACATTTCTGACATCTTCCAGCATCAAATCTGCAAGATCTTGAGGAAACAATTGATGAAATGTCATTCCCTGCATTTTTATACTCGGCTCCATTTGCTCTCCACTGTTTCCAAACACCTCTATATAGCGACCATCTTCGTCAACGATGGCACTGGCATCAGGAACAGCTTGAGCAAAGTCCCTTAGCTTATTTTCGCTTTCTAATATTCGACTCTCTGTTTCTTTCATTTTGGTAATATCAGTCATGGCTCCGACTGCCCGTACTGGTTGCCCTTTTTCATTGTGGATGATTTTCCCTGTGGCATTGACCCATCGGTACGAACCATCTTTGTGACGCATACGGTGCTCGACTTCATATTGATCGGTCTTTCCATCCCTGCTTTGTTGTACTGCCAGAGTAATTTTCTCCTTATCTTGGGGATGCCAACGACTTTGCCACTCTTTTGCTCCACCAGTTAGCTCATGTTCTTCATAACCAAGAATCCCTTTCCATTGTTTATCCATATAGGCGGAATCGTTAATCATATCGTAATCCCAAATCCCTGATTTTGTACTAGAGAGAACCAGTTCTAAACGATCACGGTTCTCCCTCAGTTCTTTTTCAACCTGCAATCTTTCCGTTACATCTACAATTGATAAAATAATATGTTTTTTTCCTTCTAAATTAATGATTCGTGAAGAGATTTCTACATCTCGAATTTCACTGCTTTTGAGTCTATGTTTGCTAATCAAGGTTTTAGGCCTGCTCATATCCTTCATCCACTCAGAGATTATTGACGGCTCCCCTAGGTCTAGGTTAAATATCTTCAGCCTCAGGAATTCGTTAGTGGTATAACCATAATAATCAATCGCGGTTTGGTTCACTTCTGCAATGTCCCCTGTATCTATATCTATAATAATCATAGCCGTCGGACTAAAGAAATAAATTTCTTGGTATTTATCCATGCTATAATGCTCAATTCTCTTAGGCATAAATTAACCTCTCTCATATATATCTCCATATTATTCTATAATTCGACATTTTTATGAAATTACCTCTTAAGGTTATTATTTGGCCATAGAATTTTCCACAGTATCATTTCTGACTATAGGCCACTAGATCGCTAATATAATCCCCTTTCAGGTATTCCATGAAATTGAATAAAGATGACTCCTGTTTAATACAGAAATCATCTTCTTTGGTTCAACCGTTTATATGTCCTTTAGACAGCCCATGGCTTGGCTTGAAGTCAACGCCTTCCCAAGTTCCTATTGGTACGACATCGGTTTTAGCCTACTTATTTATTATTGAAGGCTATTTACCTATCAATTGGCTCTCGATATTGTAAAGAATCTCACAATCACAATTTCCATCATTTTTTTTAAACACCTCAAAGATTTCGTTAATTTTTCCTCTGCTTAATTGCATTTGAGTAAGGATTTGTTTGCTCAAACGCAGCGTATGGTCACAGTTTAGTCCGGATAGTTTCTCATTTAACCTGTAAAAAAACATCCTGTGAAAGAGTAAACTTAGTAATTCACAGTCCTTATTTAGGCTTGCTTTCTGTTGATTATAGAGAGAGTCATATTCAAGATTTATCGTTTGTACTCCAGAGACAAGTCTGCGAGTGACTTCTTCTTTTATTAGTTTTCGGTCTCTAGAAACCTCTTTGTCTGGGGATAATTGTTCCCTAAGTTCTCTTCGTTTTTCTTTATTAGCAGTTCTTTTAGCGTTACCTAGTGACATGAAATCGCTCCCATTCTATAGTTTATACTAAAAATATAAGCAACTTAATATTGAGAGTAGTTTCGAGGGCCAATATCCTTGCTATGAAGCAAATAAGATAATTATAACTTAACTTCAGTGTACCTTTACTTTTACCGAAGATTAACGGATTATTCCCTTATTCCTTTATTATTGGCTCTTATTTAGCAAAGAGTAGGAATTAACCCCTCAACCAAGTGCTTTGTATAACTGTTATTTAACAATTTACTTTCTCTTGAATATTAATTTAAATACAAGCTATAATATCTCACATTAAGGAGGTATGCCATTTGAGAGATAGAGCTGTACAAGGTTTCATCGGAGGAGTATTCGGTGCAATTGTGATGAATATTATTGAACACTGCTGTAAGCTTTCGTAAAGGGCAATCAGCTTTTCTCCCTTTGTCCGAAGAAACTATGTAAGATCATGCCCAGAACGATAAGAAGCATTCCTGCCATCGACCACATTGTCGGAAACGGCCCCTGAAAAATTAGCAATTCACCTAAAAGGGCAAAGATTACTTCCCCTGACTGTGTTGCTTCCACTGCAGCAAGCTTGTGAACATTTCCCTTGGTCATATCAGTTGCCGAAAAGAAAAGAATCGTTGCGATGACACCAGATGAAAGTGCCACAATAACCGATTGCACTGTCTGATTACCACTCGGAAGTCCGACTTGTACTACCCCTATTACGGATAATACGAGCCAAAAAGGCAGACTCGCAAGCGTCATTCCAAGGACTCTTTGATAGGTGTCGAATCGTCCTGCACACTCCTCCATCATCTTACGATTACCTAAGGGATAAGCAAATGCCGCAACTAAAACGGGCAAAATTCCAAACATTATCTCTTTAGCCGTAAGAACCTGAGCCTGTTGCAGTTGCATCAGACCAATACCTAATAGAATGATCAATGAAATGGCAAGGCCTTTCACAGGTATAGAAGAGCGGACTTTCTTCAACCCTGTTTCTGTTTGAATTGCAGTATGAAAAAATGGAACAAGTAAAGAACCAGCCACGATGGTAATCTGCCACATGCTTGCCACTAACCAGGCCGGTCCATAATCAGCCGCCAAGCAAAGAGGTGCATAAAAAATCCCGAAGCCAATCGTACTCCATACAAGCCAAATCTTAGGTCTTTGGCGCATATCTATTAAGAGAGGTTTTAGATTTCTCCTTGCCAAAACAAGGACAAGCAGGGGCGGTAGCATAAAGGCATATCTTAGAACTGCACTCCAGATCCAACTTCCACCTGACAAGTCCATAGCACGGTTTAAGACAAATGTCACTGCAAAAAAGAACGATGCTAATATTCCAAGCATAATTGATTTCAAACTCTTCTACCCCATCAATCAGATTTCTATCTTAATTATAAGATAACACAAGTTGCTTTATTCAGTATTAATTCGCAAAAGACATTCGTGACATTCTATTACATAGTAATCAGAATATCAAGGGGTAAAAAATCAGACTCAATAGTTCCATTCATCACCGTTCATCAGTGGTCCCCCGCCAGCAACGTGGAAGTTCGACTAATAAAAAAGTCCGCACTAGGCGGACTTTTAACGTCTAAAAATTATTTAAAACTCTGACCTTGCTGCATATTTTCAATCTGAAACAGCGCACCTGTCTCTTTGTTTTCCTTCTCTTGTCCTTTTAGACTTGAATATCTAGAATAGCTCCTAAGAAAGGCTGAACAGACGTCTCCATGGCCTTAGCATTCACATCCAGAGCCATTATTGATTCACTTTGATTCGCAGCAACATCCATTGCCATTTTCATGACGGCCAAACCCGCCTGTTCCTGAACCTTGTTATGACTAAGTACTATTGACATGGCTGCTATGTCCAACATTGACCCCTCCTTAAATTATCAAGGCTTTTCTTGAGACAAACGTTTTTTACTTCGCTTTTTCTTTCCGCCTGTGACGAGTTCAACCCGAAAACCTTTCCTGCTCTGACGAACTGTAGCTGCCATGAATCCAAAAAACATCAAGGCCCATACTCCACCCGTTACGATTATTCCCAGTAAAATCCGCAAAGTTGTCGACCACAGTAACGGCCGGCTCAAGAGATATAACACATAAATTATCCCTGACAAAAAACCGCCTTCAAAGGTAATGGGCGGCAGATCCCGAAGAATCGCGACTAACTCATCAGGCAGAAAAATATACGTTAAACCTAATGCCAATAGGAGTGTAAAGAATAAGTTGATCAGATACATAAACAAGGTCGCCCCAGGGGAAATACGCTGTTGTGGAGAGTCTGGATTATAGCGGCAGTTATTAATGGAATAAAAGAGCCCGATGGCGCTTGACCCCAGGGAAAGGAACACAGCTCCAAATGCCAGTGCCAAAGTTAATGTTGTGGAGACCCCTATTGCTAAAGCAGTGCCGACTAACAAGGCTTCCATCAACAACAACGTTGGTAGAATAGCAGCCACTAATTTCCCCCATACCACCGGCCATCCTGCAAGTGGAACACTGTTCAGAAGCCAGTCGGATTCACCCTCCCTGCCAAAAGATTGTAAAGCCAAATTACCGCTGAACATAATAGTGTACATAATTAAAACCGTTATTAAGGAGGCTCTGCTGGATTCTGCTTTGGAAAATAGAAATTGAGCGACAAAGAAAAGCATGATGATCAAGGGAACCAAATAACCGAACCATTCCCGAGTGTCACGTTTCATGGAAAGCAAATCTTTCTTGGCTACCGCCCACATTCCCAACCAGGGAGAGGCAGTACCGCTAACTTCTTCTTTAAACACTAAATAGGAAGTCAGCTCCTGTTGATGATGCTCTTCCCCACTCGCTGGAACAATTCGTTTTTTACGACGTCTTCCGCCTTCTCCTTGACTAAGCGAAATGAATCCTCGGCGAAATCCCCGCTCGACAAGATTGAATGCCATCATAAAAAGAAATGCACCCGCTAAGAGTATCAACAAGCTCCATCCCAGTCCGACAAGGAAGTTTCCCGAAATTCCTGCAACTAAAGCAAGCGAACCCCAGCCCCAAGGGAAAAAGTCCATTGCACCAAGCATTTGCTCCTGCCCAGCTATCCAAGTACCTATGTTGATATCACTCTGGTTGTTGAGCAACAGATTAGGAATTTGAAATACAAGGGCAATTAAAATTCCTGCCAAAGCTCCAATAAAGCCTACGGCCTCTTTACTTCGATGCGGGGGCACAATGCGCATGATTATCAGATTGATTAGTTCAGCTATCGCTGTCCCCATGGCCCACAACCCCATACCTACCAAGAAAACCAGGATGTAAAATGCGGCCCCAGCTTGAAAGAGTAAGCCATAAAAGACTCCCGGTAAGAAAGCAAACAATATTGCTGTCAATAAGTTACTTCCGATAACTGCCAGGGACTTTACAGCGAAAACGACCTTGATGGGGACTGGTGCCATGAATAGAAGTTCTAAATCATCAGACATGTAAAGAGCAGCAAATGCGGCGGTAATTCCAAAGAAAATTTGGCTGACTAATCCAACCATAAATAACAATGAGAGAAACCCCTTGGCAGTTTGAGGAGGCATTGTCTTTAAGGCTCCATAAGCAAAATAACCCAAAGAACCTAGGATGGCGAGCAATCCAAGCAAAAGGACAGCCATCCCAATCAATGTGCCCACTGGCCTATGACGCATCTTATTCCAGCTCACGCGCATTTGGTTTTTAAGCAGCAGCATAAAGTCTTGTACAAAAGAATGACTTTGTGGCGGATCGCTTAAAGGAGGAGGCAATATTATTTTCATGATTTATCCCTCCTCCAGACTCTTGATTAAATCAGCATTTTCATTACCTCCGGTTAACTCCAAGAAGATATCTTCCAAGCTTTCCCCGCCATGCCCAACCTTCTGGCGAAGTTCTTCCGGACTCCCCTGAGCAATCAGCTGACCGTCCTTAAGAATTGCTACACGGTGGCACATTCTCTCGGCAATTTCAAGAATATGAGTAGAAACAAAAACTGCTGCCCCCTGCCGCGCCAGCTCCTGTAAGACATCCTTCAACAAGCGGGCACTTGCAGGGTCTAGTCCGACAGTGGGCTCATCAAGAAGGATTACTTTGGGCTGATGGATGAGTGCTGATGCTAACACTACCTTTTGACGCATACCGTGGGAATATCCTTCTAATAATTCATCTGCTCGGTCTCTAAGTCCAAACATGCCCAGAAGTTGTTCCGCCCTTTCCTTCATGGCATCTTTAGGAACCCGATATAGAGCAGAAATAAGATATAAAAATTCCCGTGCTGACAGCTTACCGTATAATTTTGGCTGATCAGGCACATAGGCCATCAGCGCCTTAGCTTTAGTAGGCTGTTTGCTAATATCATAGTCACAAATAAAAGCCTCTCCTTCACTGGGATCGAGCAGGCCGGTTAACATTTTAATGGTGGTAGTTTTACCCGCACCGTTCGGTCCCAAGAACCCGAATATTTCTCCGCCCTTAACCTCTAGGTTAAGACCTTTGACTACCGAAACGGGACCATACCGTTTAGTCAATTGATGGGTCTTGATTAAGATACGTTCCAAGAATAGCGCCCCTTTAAAGTTTATTTATTGTTAAAAACAATAACTGAAATATATATTGTGTCAGTAGTCATCCAGCGAACTTAACAAAGCTTCTCTTAATCTTATTATCATACATCTTAATAAAAAATAATCCCAGGAAGATTATTTTGCCAAATTTAAACTTCGTGTTTGTCAATGAATATACCTTCTATTACTAAAAAATTGAATTGGAATATGTATGTTGCGATAGGATTACAAGTACCCTGTTAAAGATTTGTAACTAATGAAAAATAAAAAGTTCCTCTATAAAATTTTACATCTAATTTAGAGAATAAATAATATTTGACCGTAGAGTATATAGAGTATAACGACTAAATTTATATAAGGAGTTAAACGTGCAAGAACAGTTCGATCGTCTTAATACTAAGCATTTGGGGAAACTCATAACTTGGGCGAAGGCTAAAACCTATCATGAGAAAAGTCTCTTTCTAGTCGAGAGTCTTGCCCCTTTGGTCTTGGGCATAAAACCATCTGTGCTCTTAAATGTGTCCTTAGAGAATGAAGTGGAATGGATCGAATTCGAAAAATTATTTACTCAACGAAAAGCTCTGCAGATCAAGGAAATCCGAGAACTAAACGGGCGTATGCAAGTGATTTTTTATCAAAGGGAGAAGTTAGACTTGGTATTGCGACAAAAACCTGTTCAAGAATTTTTAATAACTATGAACTATCCTAAGCAATACTCGCTGGACGCCTATCTGAGTCTTCTCAAGCACAGGATAATATCGCTTAAATTTCCTCATGAGGTCGGAGTTTTTTTAGGATATCCCTTGAAGGATGTCCTGGGTTTCATGGGACTTCTGCCCCTTCCCTATAAAAGAACTCAAGGTTGGCGGATTTATGGAGATGAACCGCCTTCAAATGAAGTCTACGAGAAGTACCGACAAGCTCGCAGTATAATGAGAAAACTAGCCAAAAATATTAATTAAGAGACAACTTAGAACGGATTGAATGTAAGAAAGTGAGTGTTAGCCATGAATTATAAATGTCCCTACTGTAATACTGTCCATAGTGGGATTGAGTGGGATTCGGTAACGCTAAAGGAATTCGGTATAGACAAGATTAATGACTTTAGCGACAATGATATCGAGTCGATCGAGATGAGTATCCCTGGCTATCATTACCTTTGTCCAAGCTGTGGAGCGGATATAAATATTAGCGAGATTAAGAAAGTATGAAATGCATGAACATATAGGAAGTTACCATTGTATTGTATAACACTATTAACTGACAATCAAAAAGCCGGATTATCCGGCTTTTTGATTTCTTCTTTATGATTCGAGTTTTCGAGCAATATTCCTCAGCCATCTGCAGTAGGAAAGACCGGCACTCAAAGTACCATCAAGTGAGGTTAATGGGGCTTAGAAAAGTATTTTTAAAAAACATCTTGACTTTTATAATAATTATAATATAATAAGAAATGTAAAGAGCGCCTAAATGACCCCCATAAAATAATTAATGTTTAAAGAGGAGAGGATTTTAATGAAAAAATTTGTTTGCACTATCTGTGGTTACATTCATGAAGGAAATGAGGCTCCCGATAATTGCCCCCAATGTAAGGCACCGAAGGGTAAGTTTTCAGAGAAAGTTGAAGGGATTATGGAGTGGGCTGATGAGCATAAAGTAGGAATTGCTCAAGGGGTTGACCCAGAAGTCATCGAAGGATTAAGAGCTAATTTCACCGGTGAATGTACAGAAGTTGGTATGTACCTAGCGATGAGCCGTCAAGCGGATCGGGAGGGTTATCCTGAAGTCGCCGAAGCTTACAAACGTTTTGCTTGGGAAGAAGCAGAACATGCAGCGAAGTTTGCTGAACTTTTAGGAGAAGTCGTTGATGCAGACACCAAGAAGAACCTGCAACTAAGGGTGGAAGCTGAATGTGGTGCCACTCAAGGGAAAAAGGACCTGGCTACTTTAGCGAAGAAACTCAATTTAGATGCAATTCATGATACAGTTCATGAAATGTGTAAGGATGAAGCTCGTCACGGTAGAGCCTTCAAGGGATTACTTGACCGTTATTTCAAATAAAGCAAAATTAGCCATAGCCAATAAGCACGCCGAAGAAAGTCGGCGTGCTTTGCTTATTTTATACACTCCTAATCAATCTCACTATTTCTAGTATTTTACCCCTATCCTTAAATCCATCGCTTTCAACTCCACTGCTTATGTCTACGCCAAACGGCTTGACCGCACTCATCGCCTGTAATATATTTCCGCTGTTAAGTCCGCCTGCCAGGAAAAAGGGTTTTTGAACTGCGTCAACAACCTTCCAATCGAAGGTTTCCCCTGTTCCGCCTGCACTCTTGTCAGAAAAGGCATCTAGCAAGAGATAGTTGCAGTTCAACTTCTCAGCTGCTTTGATATCTTCCCTTGAACGCACTCTGACCGCCTTGATGACGGGCTTTCCGCTTTCCTTCTGGAGCCTTTCCATATAAGTCGCATTTTCCTGTCCGTGAAGTTGAATAAAATCAATAATACCAATAGAACAGATATCTAAGATTTGATCTATTGTCTCATCCACAAAAACCCCGACAGTCTGAATTTTATCATCCAGTAGTTCTTTTAAGCCGAAGGCCTCCCTTGGCGTAATTCGACGTTTACTATTGGCAAAGACAAAGCCCACATAGTCTGGTTGTGCTTCATTAACCGCCTCAATATCACACACTCTGGTCAGGCCGCATAGCTTTATTTTGGTCATGGGCCTTCCCCTCGTTTGCCTCGCAGGTTTTTCATGACAGCAGCCTTATCTTCATTTCTCATAAAGGCCTCTCCGATCAGCACCGCATCAACATCGCTTTTACGTAGCCTCATAATATCCTCAGCTTTCCGGATGCCGCTTTCAGAGACAAGCAGCACCTCCTTTGGCACCAGATGTCTTAAAGTGGCCGTCGTATTCAAGTCAACTTCAAAGGTTTTCAAGTTCCGATTATTGATACCAATAAGCCTTGCACCGGCCTTCAGGGCAGAGTTAATTTCCTCTTCAGTATGGGTCTCCACAAGTGCTGACAGTCCCAGACTGTCGGCTATCTTGATATATTCACTTAGTCTGTTTGTGTCCAACAAACTGCAGATAAGCAGTACCGCATCCGCACCAATAATTTTTGACTCGTAAATCTGAAAGCTGTCAATAATGAAATCCTTACGCAGAACAGGGATGTTCACTTGAGCCTTTATTTCGCTCAAGTAGCTGTCACTGCCCAGGAAGAATTTCGGTTCCGTCAGTACGGAGATTGCATTCGCACCAGCGCTTTCATATTCCTGAGCGATTTTTAGGTATGGAAAAGATTCACTGATTATCCCCTTAGAAGGAGAAGCCTTCTTCACCTCACAGATAAAAGCCATCTCATTATTTGATAAGGCCTTTTCGAAAGCGAAAGGTTTTTCATTTTTAATAGCCAGCGCTTCTTTTTCTATCTTATCGAATGATTTCCCCTTTTTTAATGCATCTACTCTTCCGGTTGTATATAGGGCTATCTGATCCAGTATCATAATTCTACCTCATTCGATAGGGCAATAAATCTTTCCAGTTGGGCTTTGGCCTTCCCACTGTCAATGATTTCTGCCGCTAACCTTACGCAATCCCGAAGGGTTGTATGGCTATGGAACATATATAGACAGACCGCAGTGTTTAGCAAGACGATATCACGCTTAGGTCCCTTCTCTCCATTCAGTATATCTAAAGCAATCTTAGCATTTTCATCAGGATTTCCGCCCACCAGTTCTTCCGGGGTGCACTTTTTAAAACCTAACTGTTCCGGATCAAGAAAGAAACTATTTAATTTGCCTTCAAAGACCTCGCAAACAGTCGTCGTGCTGCATAACGTAACCTCGTCTAAGCCGTCATGTCCATGTACCACCATGGCACGCTTTACTCCCAGATTCGATAGTACCCTGGCCAGAGGCTCTACTAAATTTTCATCGTAAACCCCCAAAAGTTGGGTGTTTGCTCCGGCTGGATTCGCCAGTGGACCTAAAATATTGAAGATTGTACGGACAGCCAATTCTCTTCTGACCGGTGCGGCATATTTCATTGAGGCATGGTAGGTTGGGGCAAACATGAAGCACAAACCGATCTTACGCAGAATTTGTTCGCTTTTTTCCGCGTTAATATCGATTTTCACTCCCAAAGCTTCAAGCAGATCAGCGCTTCCGCATTTGCTCGAGACAGATCTGTTCCCATGCTTGGCTACGGGTACACCTGCTGCAGACACGACTAAAGCACTGATTGTGGAAATGTTGAAGGTATTCGCTTCATCTCCCCCTGTCCCAACAATATCCAGAACATCCATTCCCGTTTTTAGTTTCGTGCACTTTTCGCGCATGACCATAGCGCAAGCGGTTATTTCCTCGATACTTTCTCCTTTCATTCTCATGGCCGTCAGAAATGATCCGATTTGGGCATTGGTAGCCTCTCCATTCATGATTTGCTCCATAACGGCCTTCGTTGTATTGAGATCAAGATCTTGTCCATTGACTATTTTATAAATCGCATTCATGATCATTTACTTACACCTCCTAACCCTAGAAAGTTTGCAATGATCAGTTTTCCTTTCGGCGTCAGTATAGACTCCGGATGAAACTGAACCCCATACACCTCATAATCCCGATGTTTCACGCCCATAATTTCCCCGCTTTGATCCTCGGCAATCACCAGCAGTTCATCGGGAATGCCTTGTTTTTCAGCAATCAATGAGTGATATCTGGCTGCTTCGATGATCGGCGGCAACCCTTTAAAAATCTCATTGCCGTTAGCAATATGGATACTGCTCTTTTTACCATGCATCATTTTTTTAGCATGAACTATTTTTGCCCCGTAAGCCTCACAGATCGCTTGATGTCCAAGACAGACCCCCAAGATTGGGGTTGATTCTTTGAGCTTTAAAATAGTCTGCTCACAAACTCCGGCATCGGCAGGAAACCCCGGTCCCGGAGAAATAACAATATGAGTCGGTTGCAGAGCTTCAATTTCCGAAACACTCAACTCGTCATTGCGTATCACTTTAATATCATCGTTTATTTCTCCAATGAGTTGATAAAGATTATAGGAGAAGCTGTCATAGTTGTCGATCAGTAAAATCATTAGTCCATCACCTCCTGAGAAAGCATCAAGGCACGTATGACTGCCATCGCCTTATTTTCACACTCCAGGTATTCACTTTCAGGAACACTGTCAGCAACAATACCCGCCCCTGCCTGAACATATACGTTATCATCCTTTTTGACGGCCATTCTAATGGCGATACAAGTGTCCATATTCCCAGAGAAATCGATATACCCAACTGCACCGCCATAGATTCCTCTACGAGCATTCTCCAAATCATCGATTATTTCACAAGCACGGATCTTTGGTGCTCCTGAAAGAGTCCCCGCCGGCAATACTGACATAATCGCATCCAAGGCATCTTTATCCTCTCTTATCTCACTGTTCACCTCTGAAGCAATGTGCATCACATGGGAAAAACGTAAAACTTTAAGATAATCTTTCACTTTCACACTGCCAAATTTACTGATCCTGCCCAGGTCATTTCTTCCCAGGTCTACCAGCATGTTATGTTCGCTCAGCTCTTTTTCATCCTGCATTAATTCCTCCTCGATCTGCTTATCCTCTGCGTCCGTAGTTCCTCTCGGCCTGGTCCCGGCAAGCGGGAAGGTTGCTAATCTGCCATTTTGCAACTTTACCAGAGTTTCAGGTGATGTCCCTGCGATCTCAACATCTTTGGTCTTTATAAAGAACATGTACGGCGAAGGATTTGTCGTCCTTAAAACCCGGTAAGTGTCCATCAAACTGCCTTCCATTTTAGCTGTAAAACGCCTCGATAGTACCACTTGAAAAATATCCCCATTGAAGATATGTTCCTTTGCCTTTCTGACCATTTCTTCATATTTGCTTTTTGAAATGTCCGACTGAATCTCAGACTTTAAGACGGGCTTGCTAACTGCCTCCGAAATGTTCTGCTTTATTAACTTAATGATATTGTCGATTTCAAAGCTGGCTTTCCGGTAGCCTTCTTCTAAGGCTTCAGTTTTTACATTGATAATGATAATGATCTTTTGTTTTAAGTGATCATAGGCAATCACCTTGTCGAAAAGCATCAATTCCATATCATTAAAGTTATCGATGTCTATGCTTTTTGGTTGAAGTGTCTTTTCGAAATATTTGATGAAATCGTAAGCAAAATAGCCGACAAATCCTCCTGTGAAGGGAGGGAGAAAATCAAAATGGGGGGTTTTATACTGAGACAAAATTTCTCTGACCACCGCTGTTGGATTTTGCCCCTCAAGCTTAAAAAGCGTACCATTATTGATCTCAATTCTGTTATCCTTACAAGTCACCTGGGTGACGGGATCAAACCCTAAAAACGAGTATCTGCCCCAAGCCTCGCCACCCTCCACACTTTCCAGAAGATAATATCGGTGGCTGATAGAATCAATGGCTTTCAGTAAGGCTATAGGAGTTTTAATATCTGCGTAAATCTCTCTGCTAACGGGTAGTATCGTATACCCTTGGGCAATCTTTTTTGCATCATCTAAGCTTGGTCTTAACAAATGATTCACTCCTTTCTTTTAGTGGCAGGCGATGGTCGCCATTGTTGCACTCATGCTTCCAGACGAAGACACTGTCTTCGCACGTATTAGCCCTACTTGCAGTATGCAACGAAAATTATTTTTCTGGGCAGTAAAAAAAGCACTCGCCCGTTGACATTATTGTCAAGGACGAGTGCTTAATTCACTCGCGGTACCACCTTGCTTTGCAGAATTTTTATTCCTGCACTCTCATAAGAATACCAACATATTCCCCACAAGTTAACGTTTGTGTTACGTCGCAGGATACTCCGGTAAAACCCGTTTCATTGCGCCCTCAACGGTCCATTTGCTATACTGCGTTCTGCAGGGTTTCCAGCTCCCCCCGCTCTCTGTAAGTGCACGTTATAACGTTATCTCCGCTTCATCGGTTTATTCACTATATGCATTTTTAGAACGGTTTAGTTATTGATTTTGCCTTCAAAAGATAATCTCCGCTTCAAATCATCCATAAGAGCTGAGAACTGGGGCAGATCCAGTGATTGAGCACCATCACTCAAAGCCTCTGCAGGGTTATTATGGGTCTCAATCATCAGACCATCTGCTCCAACCGCAATGGCAGCCTTGGATAAAGGAGCAACTAAACTGCGGATTCCGGCAGCATGGCTCGGATCTACAATCACTGGCAGATGTGATTTCTGTTTTAATAATGGAACAGCCGAAAGATCCAACGTATTTCTTGTCATAGTTTCAAAAGTACGAATTCCTCTTTCACATAATATGATCTGCGTGTTTCCTTCAGACATAATATATTCTGCACTCATTAAAAACTCTTCAATGGTATTACATAAACCTCTTTTTAGAAGAATCGGTTTTTTGCATCGTCCAACTTCCCTGAGCAGATCAAAATTTTGCATGTTGCGTGCACCGATTTGAATTACATCAACTTCCTCAAAGAGGGGCAACTGGGTTTGATTCATAATCTCAGTAACAATTGGTAACCCAGTTTCTTGCTTAGCGGAAAGAAGAAATTTTATACCCATGTCCTGCAGTCCTTGGAATGCGTAAGGTGAAGTGCGCGGTTTAAATGCACCTCCTCGCAGCAAAGTTGCACCACTGGCCTTGACAGATTTGGCGATTTGAACAACTTGCTCCTCACTCTCTACTGAGCAGGGACCAGAAATCACTTGAAAAAAGCCCTCTCCTATGGTTATATCTCCTACTTTAACAAGAGTATCATCCGGATGGACTGTTCGATTAACAGCTTTATAAGGCTCAGTCACACGCTTACCGTATTCTACAATTTCGTTTGTTTGAACGATAAAGTCAACATCGATTTTTGCCGTGTTTCCAATCAGGCAGACTACAGTATGCTCAGTTCCCGTGCTTATAAAGGTGGAATATCCTTCAGCTTCAATCCTCTGAACAAATTGGCTGATCTTTTCCTGCGAAACATTCTGCTTTAGTACAAAGACCATCTGATATCACCTCTTAATACCATGATGAGAACTCCTTTCTTAATCTCATTGAGTTTTAGGGTAAAATAAAAAAGCTTCTGCCCCTTAAAGGGACAAAAGCTTTTAAACTTCTGCGATACCACCCTGATTGACGATTCATAGAATCGCCCACTCATTTTGCATACTATCATATGCACCCCACTGATAACGGACGGGGTTCCCGTCAGCGTCTACTCCTGCATCGCAGTTTCAAGCTGCCCTCACAAGCCCATTCAGAAAAATCTATGCTGTTGCAATTCCACCGCCTGCAACTCTCTGGATACACCCAACTTTTCATACTTCTCTTGTTCAAAGGTTTTGTGTTTAGGAAATTGTATCTTGTTAGATTAAATCTGTCAATAGGGATTGATACTTTATTCTATCACTAAATGATTCTTAATGATCACAATCAATAGTTATTGACGCACGAAAATCTACCTTATTTTTACACAAGGTTCACAATATACCATATAGCGGTACATAAAGTATATTATCCAGAAAACATGTACACAGTATACATGGTCAATAGTCGAACATTTTTTATCTTTAGTATTGAACAACTGTCTTACAAGGATTATGATTTATAAGATACCTAAAAGAGTTTTGGAGGCAATTGTTATGACGGATATTATCGTAAATAAAGTAGACAAACCAGGAGTATTACCCACTGATGACAAACTTGGTTTCGGAAAAATTTTTACAGACCATATGTTTGTCATGGATTATGAGACCGGCAAAGGATGGCATTCTCCACGGATCATTCCCTATGGTGAGTTTGCCTTCGTTCCTGCAACCATTGTCTTTCATTATGGGCAAGCAATTTTTGAAGGGATGAAAGCCTTTAGAGCCGCAAACAATCAGATCGCAGTATTTAGAACAAAGCAATATCTAAATCGCTTCAATCGATCAGCTGGTCATCTTTGCATACCCCCAATTGACGTTGAGGAAGTTCAAGCGGGCTTGTTTAAGCTATTGGAATTAGAAAAAGACTGGATCCCCGGCACACTGGGCACCTCGCTCTATATAAGACCATTCATCATTTCTACCGATGGCTACATTGGGGTCAAGGTAGCCAGTACTTATAAACTGTTTATTATTCTTTCTCCTGTTGGAGCCTATTATGATAATGGTTTTAATCCGGTAAGCATCAAAGTAGAAGATAAGTACGTTCGCGCTACTAAAGGCGGACTCGGACAAGCCAAGACTCCAGCCAATTATGCCATGAGCCTATCCGCTCAAGCCGAAGCCCATAAGGAAGGTTTTGACCAAGTCTTATGGTTGGATGCAGTCCACCGCAAATATGTTGAAGAAGTAGGAACGATGAATATCTTCTTTAAGATTAATGGTGAAATCATCACCCCAGAGCTAAGCGGCAGTATATTAGGCGGAATCACTCGTCATACCGTGCTGGAATTAGCCCAAAATTGGGGCTTGAAAGCAACTGAACGTCAGATTTCTATTGAAGAAGTGTATGAAGCCCATGCCAAAGGAGAGCTTGAAGAGGTATTCGGCACTGGTACAGCTGCAGTCATATCCCCTGTCGGTGAGCTTTCTTGGAAAGGGCAAAAAATCAAGATCAACAATAATCAAACCGGTGAATTCTCGAAAAAACTATTTGACTTTGTCACAGGAGTTCAGTATGGCAGCGTCCCTGATGAATTCAATTGGATGGACAAGGTTAACAACTAGGACGATCTTTGAAGAAAAAGATCTATAACATAAAGGCTTAGGAATGCGGCAAATGAGCACTCCTAAGCCTTTTAACTATTTCTCTACTCTGACATAATGACTATATTGGTTATGTATTCTATATTAATCATTGTAACTAAGAAGTGGTCCCATGGAAGGAAGTCCGACCAACTTCCTTCCATACTCACGAAAAACTCTCCTCACAGCAATGACCTATTGGGATGATCTCTCTCCCAAAAGACTTTTAAATTCATAGGTTATATCATTGCCCATTACCGTCACTTCAAGAAATTTTGCTGAAGTCGGCTTTTCTGGAGAAAAGTCAGGAATACTAAAACCAGCACAGGAAATATACCGAACTCCCCTATCCAGTTCACTTTGATTTACATTTCCCTGAAACAAGACCCAAATATTTTTTCCGGTTTTCTCCCGATATTCGGCCAAGGTATCCTTGAGTAAATCGCCTTCTTTGGCATTAATGAAAGTAGCCGGAGCGCCTGACATGACGATAAAAGCATTGCTGCCACTCAGGTTGTCTAACTCCTTGAACAACCATAGCCATTGTTCAGGGTCACTTCTCCGAAGTCCACCTTTGCTGATATCCAACTGAATGAAGCTACTGTTCTTATAATTATGGGTTTTATATTCAGTCTCAGTAATTAGTGCAGGTTTCTCAATATTTCTGACAGCGGATGGTGCTTGGCTTCCGGTATAAACCGCCATGTCCATTTTTTTATTTATATACTTTGTCATTTTGTTCAACAGTTGCTCTTCCATAGTGTTATAGCTTTCCTGTCTACTGCCAAAAACTGAAAACTTAAAACTTTCAGGACCTGACTTAAAATTCGTTCTCCTGTTGGCCTCATCTTGAGGGATTGTATCCTGAGGGGTTTGGCTTTGATCTATTTCCGGATGGTTGACCACCTTTGCCGTAAGGTCGTCAAAATAAATCTTCCCCCAGCCCTCAGCAGGATCAAGATTTTGCACATAGAGTCTCACAAAATTGGTTGGCGTCTGGATCTTTTCCAGGGAAACCTCCATTCTCTTCCAACCTATCCAATCTAGTTTGTCCGCAATTACTAACGGATGTTTTCCCCCTTTGTCATCTAGGACTTCACCGAGGACCCGGTTTGAACTTTTATGCGTATTGTATACCCAGACGGCTAAGTGGGAAGTGTCAGAATCGAGCTCAAGCCCTGCTCCAGTGAAAACTAAGGAAGCTTCACTTGAACTTTGCTTCTCATAAAAGTCATAGACTAATTCTCCGGAAGTATTTCCTCCATGAATCTGATCTTTGGAAAGCTCAAAAGTACCTCGGGCTATCTGCGGGTTGGCTTGGAAGGAGGCCTGGTAGTCTTCAAAGGAATAGATTGTATTGGTAGAATCTGCATAGATCGATACAGCAATATAGGAATGAACATCCCCGACACTTGCCTCGATATATCCTGCACCGACTGCAGTGGCCTTAAGAATTCCCTCTTTGAAATCTTCAATTTCTCCGCTTACTGCCCACTGAACGTCTTCCGGCTGAATTTTCGCTTTGAAGCCCTGTTGGTCGTAGCCTGTTACCTGAAGGGTTTGGCTCTGTCCAAGAGGTATCTCTAACTTATCTATACTAGGTTTAAGCTTGACGGGAGCACTTAATGAAAGGATATCCAACTCCGCTGTTAATTCTCCGACTTTGGCAATTATCTTACCCTTGCCTGCAGAAGTGGGCTGAAATTGATTATCCATAAATCTCCCTTCAATTCCGCTCACACTCCATTCTATCTGTTGAGGATTAACCTCTGCCGGATTAGCGAAACTGTCCACTCCCCTAAGTGTAAATTTTCTCGAACTATGAACAAAAACATTAGAGTCCTCAGTTTCCAAGATCAGCTCAGCTAACGGACCGGAGGGGGCCTGAGAAAAAACTCCGATACCGTTCGCAACAGAACGCAAAGAACCCTCAGAAGGTATATTGACAATATCCAAGGTGGAAGTTCCCGACTTTCTAGCTGCCATGGTAGTAGATCCGCCGCCATCAAAAATCAGAGCATTGTAGGCTCCCAATTCCAGCATGAGTTGCGCAGACTCGGTCTGAGTGAGACCGACACTGTTATCCTGTCTGCCATCCACCGTGACTAAAATCAGTTGTTTTCCATCCTCTGAGCTTCCGGCCAAGGTTCGAGGGTTCTTATTATTAAAACTGACAGTGTTAAAAGAAAAGGTCTCGGGAATCTGACCGTCCTTGACCAGCATGGAGGACCCGGTTGCTGACATTTGCAGATTGGACCAGTCCGGGTTGGAAGTAACGGTGAATTGTGCTGGATTTCCCGTCCTTAAGCTATCCATAAGTTCGACAGCTTGTTCTCCCCGGGAAATCACAACATAACCTTTGTCAGGCATGGGTGCGGCAGGCAAAGCTTGCCGAATTTCTATCACCCGTCCTTGGGATACAAGGATTTCCACTAAATCAGGATACTTTTCAGAGGCGCCGAGGGTGGCAGGTCCCCATTTATTATCCAACACGGTAATATCATTATATTGCTGACGACTAGGCTGGTTGTACTGAGACACAGCAAATGAAGCATTGTTGTGTCCGGTTAAGGTAAGGGTGTTTTTCCAGTAGTTAAAGAGTATCTGACCTGCATTATCGAGAGAGAGGGAAGCCATTTCATCATTGTTCTGATTGTACCATCCAGATGTGGCTAAGAGGTCTCCGGATCGTACAATGGGTCCGTCAGGATATCCGGTGCCTCCATCCATCGGATTGAAGAAACTGGCATTCACGGCAGCAACCGCGCCATTTTCCTCCGCTAAGGCAAGTATTGTAGAAAGTTGATCCGTGGTCTGGTTATTAGCCAAGGTATCTATTTTGATATTAGGATTTGTGGTATCAATACGTAAAACTTTGATATTTAACCAACCGTCTGCTGTAAACCGTGAAATATGTTCTAAAGTTGCTCCATCAGTGATGGTATGTTGGGAACTAGTCTGATAGAGAGTCTTCGGTTGGGCTGCCACTGTACTGGAGATGGTTGTGACAACGAATAATGTTGCCAGTAAGATTACAAGTAGTTTTTTTAAATAAGTCATTACGTTCCTCCTTGTTTACTTTTTCACAATAGGCTCGGCTTCTGATCAGGTAATTAATCAAAGCACAGCCAATGGCATCCTACCTATTATCTCCGGGACATTTTCTTACTTATGAAATCCATCAGTTACGATGAGGCAACAATTTCCTTGAAGACTGGTAGACTAAGTAACCCAATACCCCACCAAACGTATTGAGCAGTACATCATCGATATCCAAGCCTCCGACATTAAATATATATTGGCAGATTTCAGCTGTAATACTGGTGAGCAGGGCGATTCCTATTATAGCGATCAATCGCCGCGTTCTTTTGAAAATAAGAGGCAGCAAAAATCCCAACGGCATAAACGCCACAATATTGCCTGCCAGATTAATTAGGACGATACTGACTCCAAAACTCTCATAGTTTTCAATATAGCTCTCGATTGTTTTCAGGGGAGTTAAGTTATAGCGTCTAGGCCCACCATGAGAACGATATTTTCCAAGAAACAGCTCCCAGATAAGAACTGTTGTATAAGCCAAAAATAATAACTGATAAACCCTACTCCACACCCTCGCATACAATCGCTGGGGCTTAACGCGGTTTTGATCTGACATCTGGAAGCTCCTTTAATACCACTTAAATACTTATTTTAATCATACCAGTCAATAAGAATAAGTAAAGTCCCCAATGAGCACATGCCGATGGATGTGCTTATTGGAGTTTGAGGTAAAATTGAAAACCATCTCTAAAAAAGGCCTCTCGAGGCTTTGCTCAAGTGGCCATGCTGTAATAAGTAAGAAGTCTGAGGAAAATCACTCAAATACAGGTCTATGAAATACCCTGTCCAGATCCAGGGCCAACCCCGGAAAATCAGGATGTGTGAATTTGTCGCCCGGTCCCCCTGCAAATACCAGGGTGTAACTTCCGTCCTTAAGCCTAAAAGTTTCCAAGGTGTCCTCCTCTGGATCCACAATCCAGTAGTGAGGGATCCCTGCCTTACGATAAATCTCCATCTTCCGTAAGCGATCTTTCCGGCGATTTGTCGGGGACATAATTTCCACCACCAAATCACAAGGACCGTCGATGCGTTCTTGACGCATAATTTCCCTGCGGGCACCGGAGATAAATAATATATCCGGCTGTACTACATTACTGATGTTCAAAGTAACATCCAAGGGAGCAAAAAAGAGTTCTCCCTCCGGATCATAATTATCAAAGAAAGTCATCAACCGACGTCCCAGTTCTCGCGATAATCGCTGATGATGCATAGAAGGCGATGGCTCCTTTACCAGAAATCCTTCTAGGATCTCAAACCGATAGCCAGGCTCTTCCGGAAGCTTCAAATAATCCTCATAGGTATAATTACCCTGCTTGGCGTATACATGACCTTCTTCTTTAACAGATAGGTTCCCTCCAGCCAAAGCAGCCAGCACGGCTTCCTTTTCATAGCGGTATTGTTTCTCTCCCAGTTCAATCGTGGGGATTTTTTTTTGCCGGGTATACCTCCAGATCGTTTCTACCGACAGATTAAGCATCTCCGCTAATTCCTGAGCCGTAAACAATTTCTTCATGAGGTCACCTCCAGCACAATAATACAACCAAACACATCTATAGTCAATTAAACACAACACAAATTCAAGTTCCAAGCAAAAAACGGGTGCTGTTCAGAACACCTTCATTTCGACCTGTGGACAAGTCCAAAATAACACCCTTTCTCAAAACCGATTTCCACTCGACAGAAAAACCTTCTCCAATAATTAACTCATATTGGAGAAGGTCGGCTGGCTGCTATTCCTGTGGGTGCTTATCCGAGCATCCTGAGCACCCGCTGCATCCAGAACACTTTACACCTTTTTTCTTATCCATGACAATTTTATATATGGCAAGGGCAACTAGGGCGGCTACTACAGCAATAACTATAAAATCAACTGTGCTCATACTTTCACCGACTGCATTTCGGCCGATATTTGTGTGCTTTTACTGCCTTTTCTCATAAAGTAAACCACACTCGCTACTATAATAGCCACAGCGATTAGCCCTCCGATAAATCCTGCGCCTAATGTACCAGTAGTTATTAAAGTACCGATCTGATATACAAGGAAAGCCAATACATAACCCATACTCAGTTGGAAACCAACAGCCCCCCACAGCCACTTAGGGGATTCCATTTCAGACCTCATGGCACCTATCGCCGCAAAGCATGGGGGTGTAAAGAGATTAAATACCAGATAAGCAAGTGCGGCTACTGCACTAATACCGAATATCGCACTTACTTCTGCACTGCCGCCAACAAGTGCTAACTCTTCAACATCGATAAAGTTCGTTATACTAAAGCAAACAGCTAAGGTTCCGACGACATTTTCCTTGGCGATAAATCCTGTTACTGCCGCTGCTGCAAACTGCCACAGGCCAAAGCCAAGCGGGATGAATAATATCGCTAAGGGTGATGCAATGCTTGCCAATATACTTGTCTCCGGCGCAGTCTCTGCAACTACTTGGAGTTGCCAGTCGAATGTTTGTAATATCTGTACTACAGCGTTGCAAACCAGAATAATTGTACCTGCTTTAATAATGAATGCTTTTGCTCTCATTAATACGGATATGGAAGCTCGCTTTAAACTTGGCCATCTATATTCAGGAAGCTCCATTATGAAATATGACCTAGAATAATCTCCTGTAATTTTTCTAATAATTAGTGCACTTATAATTATTACAATAATCCCAAGAAAGTACATCGAAGTTCCAACCCAACTATTATCGTTAAAAAAAACACCGGCAAAAAGTGCAATTATTGGAAGTTTGGCTCCACAAGGCATAAATGGGGTTAACATCGCAGTAGTACGTCTTTGTCTTTCATTTTTAATGGTTCTCGTTGCCATAACTCCAGGTATACCACAACCGGTACCAACAATCATAGGTATGATAGATCTGCCTGATAATCCAACTTTTTTAAAGAATCTATCAAAAACGATAGCTACACGCGCCATATATCCGCTGTCTTCTAATAGCGCTAAGCAGAAAAATAGCACCATAATCAGGGGTAAAAATCCAATGACAGCACCGACACCGCCAATGATACCATCAAGAAGCAAGGCACCAACAACAGGGTTTATGTTTTCTCCTAGTAGAGAAGCTACACCTTCGTACACCTTGTCTATCCATCCGACAAAAATATCTGCAAATAGTGGTCCAACCCAGGACTGCGAGATCGAGAAAACTAGCCAGATTATTACTGCAAAGATCGGAATCCCCAGCCATTTGTGTGCGACTATCCTATCAGCCCGGTCTTGCATGGTCTGCTTTTCCGAGCTTACCTTTCTTCTCTCGACTTCCGTAACGACATTGTTTACAAAGGCATATCGTTTTTTATCAGCCTTTTCAAATTCTTCTTTTGTTGAAGCTTTTTTTACGCCAATACTTGGAGAGATTTGCTTTTTGTTTGCCTTGCCAACCGTTATTACAGCATTCAGCAGTTCAAGCAAACCGTTATTTGCCGATTTTGTCGATACGGTTTGAATAACAGGGCATTTAAGGGCATCACTCAATGCCGGAATATCTATTGTATTGCCCTTTTTATCTGTCAAGTCACTCTTATTTAGAGCAACTACTACGGGTATACCTAGTTCAAGTAATTGTGTAGTAAAGAACAAACTTCTGCTTAAATTTGTTGAGTCAACTATGTTGAGAATAACATCCGGATTTTCGTTTTGGACAAAGTCTTTGGTTATGGACTCTTCACTCGTGTATGGTGACATGGAGTAGGCGCCGGGTAAGTCCACCACAATCAAGTCTTCGTTCCTTGGATTAAGGCTCTGCTTAACATCCCCTTCTTTCTTCTCCACGGTAACCCCGGCCCAGTTTCCTACATGCTCGATCTTACCCGTAATAGCATTAAACAATGTTGTTTTTCCGCTATTAGGATTTCCTGCTAAAGCGATTTTCATGATTTCCTCCTTAAATAGTTAGTTTAGTCTAACTTTTATTCAGCACTACCCTATAGTTAGTTTCATCTAACTTTTATTTAACACTACCCTAAGGTAATGATAGAACAAAATAGACTATACCATAATGGCGTTTGCTAAATCCTCGTCTATACTGTACCTTGCATCTTTGACATTAATTATATAATTAGATGCCAATTTTGAAATAATAGTTACTTTTTCACCAGGATAACACCCCAGCGTAAATAAGAACTCACGAATATCTTCGTGATCAGTATTAACGCAATTCACTGTATAAGGCGTATTTAACTTTCCTCTCGCTAAAGACATCATGCTCATCTCCTTGATAATTTGATTATGTTAATTACTTGCTTGCTTATCTGCTTTATCACAAATCGTTGTGATGCTGATTTGCTGTACCTTGATTTTACCGTAATTGATAATGAAAGTCAATATCTTTGTATGTGGTTTTTTTAACTTGCAACCAAAGTCTCCCGCCTCTAAGCCGCCTTGCTCACCATAGTGAGTGCGTAGGCGGGAGATGGGATTGCCACCCTTATTATTCTAATAGGTATAAATCATTACCAATATTGAGTATAAAATATAAAGTAGTAATTATGGCCGTCAGTATGAATCCAAGAGTTAGATAATAATAATCATTCAGTATTTCTCCATGTATTGTCATTTTGTTCTTGTTATAAAATGCATTGAAACGTCATTCATATCACTAAAATCACACCTATGGTTTAATTGCTTTATTGGCAGCGTTATATTCATGCCTAATCTGCACTGAGACTTTCTCACCCAACTCAGTGAGCGCTATGCTGCCAAGCTCAATTTCTGCTGTGTCGCAAAGAAAGCTCGGGTTTTTCTTCCCCTCATTAACCGTTTCTGTGAAGTATGCAAATAGAACCGAGTTTGAATGCAGTGTGTAGTCATAGTCCTCCAGGGGAATATCGTAGTCGAGAGAGATAAGCTGCTTTTTCTCAAGCTCTGACAAAACCGTTCCAATCTCTTTCACAATTTCCATGCTGTCATCAAGAGCATTTATATACACTGGTGCGAAAGAAACAAATCTAGCTTCTTCCTCTTTACAGCTACTCATAACAAAGCGGCTGACCGGTATGTAACTGTACTGCACAAGATCCATCAAAACGTCCATTTCCTCATTGGTGATTGTCATAGGGTCGTGAGAATGAGCGCAGTCTTTTTTAGAATCGGAAGAATGGCTGTGGCAGCAGCTATCGCTGCAACAGTCAGGCGATTGATCTTGCTTAATAAGCATTTGATTTTCTCCTGTTCTTTCAATAACTTTACTTGCTATACTTAAGTTAGTGTAATCTAACTTAAATATAGCATATTAATCCTGTGGAAGGTTAGAAAAACATCAAAGAGTTTGTTAACCCGTTTACGGGTGAGTCATTAGAAAAGAACAAGAAAAAATAGCTCCGCAACCCCTTTAGGGGTAGTTCGGAGCGGAGTACGGTTGGCGGAACTTTCAGCGAGCCTTTAGGCTCAGCTGTACCCAGCCCTTATAAAGCTAGAACAAACCACCCGCTGAACAGGTGGAATTGAATGCAAGAGTTATTTCGCCTAACGGACGGGTGTTGTCGGGATAGAAACTGGGCGCACGCATCTACAGAATGCAGGCCACGTTTCCCAGAGCCCTCCTGCGATCCCGGACAGTCGGATTTCCCGAGTCCGGTTCTCACCCCAGGTTTATCCCTTGAGCCTTCCCATATAACCCTAGGTTTAAATGTTGGCACCATATCCGCCCATTGATTATTTAGTTTACTCAAGGGTTAGCCTTCATTTAAGAGATACGTTATCAGTCTCTGTTTACTGCATTTCTCTGAGGCCACCAAGTGTCCAGAGGTCCTTTGCTTCAACAAGGTGTTACCGTGTTGAAAGTACAATTTCTTTGTACTTAAGAAGGCATTATGCACTAGTCCATGATGCTTTGCTCAATATCAGGGAAACCGTCGACTGGAGGAAGGAAATACAGAATGTTATTTACGGCAATTTATTAACGGTATCGAGGGCCTCCTTGAAGAACTGAGCGGGCATGTAGATCGTATCGTTCTGTAATACAATACTGGTATGGGTTGCCTGATCATGTGTGTTGCAGAAGATTCCATCAATCATAGATGTTACCACCTTGCCATCTGAAATATCTAGACTGGCAATACCAAGGGATTTTCCGTCTTTTACTAGCTCGTAGTTATATTCAACAGTGTTTGGATACTGAGGGTTATCTATATTTTTAGAAACTACATTTACCGTATACCCTAAGTTTTCAGCCGTGGTTACAAGCGGCAAATAAGGCACTCCCTTATCATTCAGGGCCCCCATTTTCCAATATTCCGGCAGAGCTTTCTCATTAACAGGTCTGGCGGAAGGAGTATTCGTTTCGATCCGTGCTAACCTTTCAGTGGATGACTCTGAACGGGACGAAGTGGTAGCTGCTGTTGAAGCAGGGCTTTCGGTCGCGAATCCTATACTTGCCCCTGTGACTATTAGAACAGCTGCTACAAGAGTTATAATTGAAGTTTTCTTCATTTTCATAATCGCAACGATCCTTTCTTCAATAGCATTTTTGCTAAAATTGTTCACAAGAGGGATTATACTGCTTCTCTTTTCCTCCAGCCCAATAAGAGCCAAGGCATAAGCGGACTTCATATTTTCTCCAACAGTCCTCACAACAGCTTCATCGCAGGACAGTTCAATATCCCGGTTTGCCAATACATACATTCTCCATACCAAAGGATTGAACCAATGTACACATACTGCAGCAACGAGGAAGAGCTTCATCAATGTGTCAAAACGTTGAATATGTACAAGCTCATGAATGAGGATATATTCCAAATGTTGTTCGTTCGTCCAGTCCGTGCCCTTGGGAAGGAGTATCACCGATCTAAATATCCCGTAAGCCAGCGGGGTAGCTAGTCTATCCGACTGCCTGATTTCCACCTTTCTCCTTGTTGGATGGCTTCGTTGCCAAGCCTTAACGAATTCGTTTTCAGCAGGCAGGGCGGTCTTATATTCTCTACGCCACCGAAGATGCGTGGCAAGGAAAAACAAGGCGCAGGCTAACAAGCCGATAACCCATACGACCATAAAGATGGATATGTCTTTCGAGGCCGTTTTCGCCAACGAAGCGTTTATCGTTTCTGCCGCCGTTCCAATATTGATTGGAGCCATACCTGTAACGGTCGTATCCATAGTTGAAAAGTGCGTTTTTAGTATGTTAGCAAGAGTATAAATACTGAAGAGTGAGGAAACGGAAAAAGGAATGAGCAGGCGGCACAGTGCCACGGCCCAAAGCACATAAAACGTCCTTTTCGGAAGCCGGTGCAGCGCAAAGGCACGGATAATTGCAATTGCCAGAATGAAAACGGAAGCCGAAAGGCTCATTTTCAATATCTCCATAACCATCCCCTCATTCCAGTTTGCTGACAATTTCTTTGAGTCTTTTGATTTCTTCCGACGATAAATTCGTCCGGCCCAAAATGGAAACGACGAGCTGATCTGCAGCGCCGTCATACATTTTGTTGATAAGCTCTGTAGTCTCCAGTTCCCGTGTCTGTTCTCTTGTGACAAGAGGATGGCAGACAAAATCGGGATCATACCGTCCAATAGCCCCCTTATCAACGCACTTTTTAATAACCGTATAGGTAGTGGTTTTACTCCAGCCCACCTGTTCTTTTAAAATTTTTGCAATTCGTTTCGCTGTTGTATCACCTTCTTTCCAGAGAATGTCCATGACTTTTAGCTCTGAATCAAAAAGTTTGATTTCCATAAGCGAGCTCCTTCCACTAATCATTCTATTGCAATAGAATGAAACAGCTTTATTCTATTGCAATAGAATAAAGCTGTCAAGAGCTTTTACAATTATTAATTAAAATGTATAAACTGAGCAAGAGAACGTAACCAGCAGCGGGGGCATCGTCAATCAATGTCTCCGCCGTTTTGCATTTATAGACCAAATGTGGCAGCCCCCGAACATATCCGCCCTGCACAAAGTGATACGAGCACCCTACACAACCGTTAGGCACCATGACAATATTTGTATCTTGTTTTTTTAGGCTGCACAAGGAAAAAATCTCTCGCGTGTGCAAGGGAGCGAGCTAACATTCCCTCGCCTTTGCTTGCGCTTTTGTATACCGGAAGAAGGTGACTGTTTAACTAGTTGCAAAAGGTTTAAGAGCCGAAAGGCTCTTTTTCTTATGTCCAAAAGAAAAATAAGCAGCGGTTAAGGCTGCCTGTAATTATTATTTTTGATTTGTTTGGATTCCTAAATGTTCTTTTAAGGCTTCCTGAAGAATGGTTGAGAAATCCACATTGTGAGCTTCCGCCTCTTCATTAAGCCATAAGGGAATCGATAATGTTTTCTTTGTCGCTAAGGCATCACGTGCCATATAAATAGCGTTTGACGGACCCTGAATCTCCGTATCTCGAATTTACCATCTTTCATGGGTAGCGTAGGTCTCAACCGTCGTCATATTCGTCCTGGTAACAGGCGGCCACTCTTTAAGCCTTTCCACCATATTTCCAGCAAGCTCCCTCGCGTCTTCGCTGCATTTCTCCTGCACCGCCGGATCAAGTCTGGCCAGTTGGCAGAGGGCTTCCAGCAGTTCCTGGAATGCATCGGCGATAGTTTGGCGGCAAGCGATGCATTTTTCTTCATACTTCGTGGTAAAGGCTTGGGAGGCAGCAGTTTTTGGCCTGCTTATTGGTTTGGCGGTTTTTTTGACGGTTTGATATTCTATCTTGATTCCCCCGGAATTATTAGGCAGAGGTGTGACTTGAGCCAGCTCTTTCTCCGGAAGGGTTTGCTTCTGTTCTTTAAGAGCCCGATTCAGCTCACGGATGGTTATATTATTAACATCCTGCTCCAGGATAAATTCCTCCCGCTCATCTTCCGGAATTCCCAGCAGGAGAAGAGCCTGGTTG
>NZ_FQXJ01000045.1 GCF_900129935.1 Desulfosporosinus lacus DSM 15449
AGCATTCGGATGACCGTCGGGTCGTCATGACCCAGGATGTCCAGCTTTAAGAGGTTGGAATCAATGGAGTGATAATCAAAATGGGTGGTTATAATGTCCGAATTGGAGTCATCGGCAGGATGTTGAACGGGGCAAAATTCAAAGATTTCTCGTCCCTTCGGCACGACGATGATTCCTCCCGGGTGCTGCCCTGAGGTTCGTTTTATCCCGGTGCAGCCTTTGGAGACTCTCAGAGTTTCTGCCTTGTTTACGGTACGGCTTTTTTCCTCATAATATTTTTTCACGTAGCCGAAGGCTGTTTTTTCGGCGATAGTACCGATGGTTCCGGCCTTAAAGGTTGTACCCTTGCCAAAGATGACCTCTGTATATTTATGGGCCTTGGCCTGATATTCTCCTGAGAAATTCAAGTCAATATCCGGCTCTTTATCCCCATTGAAGCGAAAGATTGATAATGGCGCGCCCACCTTTTTCCTCTATACATCTGCCAATTCTCTAAGCATCTGCTCAATTTCCTTGCCGACCACGGCCTCTCCGCCAAAGATAACCATTTCAGCTGGTTTTCTGGACTCGAGGTACTCCATTATCTCTTCAGGAAGGTTCTTATCCGTCAGGATAATCGGAGCCTTATATTTAGCCGCATAGACGCTGCCAGCCAAAGCATCTGAAAAATTGTTCCCGGTGGCTATGCAGACGGTCTGACTCCCTAAATTGAAGTATTCCGCTACGGCCAGAGAGGTCGTAAAACAGTCAGCGCCGCCGATCCTTACGATATCCTCCGCCGCCAAATTGGTAAGCCGGGCCGCTTGAATTTCCACGGCTGGGCTGATTGCTCCCTGCAGTCCGATGATATAAATTTTATTCGGCTTAATCGCGGCGATCTCCTGACTCACAGCTTCATCAATCCCGTCTTTTTGAACTAAGAGAATGGGAAACTGGTTTTGTGCTGCAATACTGCTGACAGCCAAAGCGTCGGGGTAGTTTTCTCCGCTGACCAGCACCACCGGGGTTCCTGTCTTGACCTTCAATTGTTCCGCTATTTTAACAGCGGTATCATAACGGGTTTCACCGGCTATTCTGGTAATGTGATTAAAGCCGCTATTTTGTATTTTCTCCTCTATCCTGCTGGGGACAACGGCGGTGCCGCCCAGGATATAAACCGTTCCTTCCGGCTCCAAATTGGATTTCAGGTAATCTATGACCTTTTCCTGATCTGCTTCCAAGCTACCTACGAGGAGAATGGGAGCGTCAAGCTGATAGGCCAGGACGCTTCCTGCCAAAGCGTCCGGATAATTATCGGCTGTGGCTAAAACAGCATTGCTTGCCTTATCCGGGTAAGTTGCCTTGGCAACGGTCAGAGCCGTTTCAATGTTACTTTGCCCCGCAAATCTTAAAAGCGTAGGAGCAGCGATGACCTGAGCTTCCGGGTACTTGTTGTAGATATTGTAGAGGAATACCGTCACTTCAGCGCGGGTAACAGACGAACGCGGATTCAGCTTGTTTTCGCAGCCTTCTACCAATCCTGCATTAACCATAGCAGCCAGGCTATTTGCCGCATATTCGGCGATATCTCCTTTATCGCTGAATTTCTCCAGAACTGTGTTGTTATCTGCCGCTTTCAGCCCTTTATATTTCTCAAGAGCGCAGGCGGCCAGCACAACCATGTCCTGCCTGGATATGCTTTCTGTTGGATTGAACCGGTTGGTTCCACTGCCTGCAGCGATTCCCAGCTTTTTGGCAATGCCCACAGCGTCATAATAGTAAACACCAGGCTTTACATCATCAAAGTTATCCGTGAAGTCGGCCGTAAGTCCCAGAGTATTTACCAGCAATACCATGTAATCGGCTCTGGTGATGTTTGCACTTGGGGAAAAAACATCCTTGCCGGTTCCGCTGATTATGCCCTTGGAGGCCATGACCTCGATGGCCTTTCTTGCCCATTCCACACCAGCAAGGTCGCTGAAGGTCTTAGGCACATAGGCCACTGCGTAATGACTGAAATGGGTGGTAAAGAAGGTTACGGTTCCGGTCGCCGGGTCGTAATGGCCGTTGGGTACGGAAACCGCATTACCGCTGCCGTCGATGTACCAGATGACGATGCTTTCGGGATTCGCCAGCTCCGCCGCTGTCGGCGTGTAGGGTATGGAAACCGTTACCGGAGCGTAGGGATTGTTCCAGTCGGTCCGTTCGCCATCGACTGACAGCGTGAGCTGTACTAACGGTCTGTTACCTACGGCGGCTTTTACATCCACTGGCAAACTGGCTTTATCTCCCTGACCGATGGTGATTTCCGCCTTATTTCCGCTTGCTCCGGAAACGCCTGTCAGCATATTCGACGGAACTGTCAGCACGCCTGTACCAGTATTAACCGTCAAGATGCCTTGCCTGTCAGGCGTCGACAGAGAAGGAACCGGTATGCCGACTGAATAGGTGTCAACGTCGGAGATTGAGGGCAGCGTGATAACATTCTCGCCTGATGTGAGACTTCCCTGAGAGCTTACGTCTAAAAATGCGCTTCCGGTATTCTTATTGACTGTGACCGGGAGGGCCGTCTTCGATCCGTTGCCTGCGACAATATCCGCCTTATAGGTCGGCGTCGAAGAACTCGAACCGCCACCGCCTGTGGAACCGCCTCCCCCCCCATTATAGCTCCATGCAGCTGTGACGTTCACATTCCTTGCCGGCATAGTGAAGGTGGTGGCAGCGTTGTTCGGGTTAGCAAAGGTCACACCATCACTTGAACTCCAGCCACTGAATGTGTAATTGCTGCGACTTCCTGCGTTAATGCTGACCGTCACACCTTCGACGTAGCTACCCGCACCTGACTCGGAGGCGTAGCTGCCGTTTACGGTAAGGGTATAACTTGTCACAGAGTTTTCCTCAAAGATGGCTTTTACGGTTACAGCCTCATCCGGCATGATGAAAATGTTTTCGACAATGGTTAATCCTATCGGACTGATGACCTGCCAATCCTTGAAGTGGTAGCCATCGTTCGGTGTTGCTGCCAGGATGATTTCCGTACCCGCCAAAGCCGAAGCTGGGCTGGCATTTGTTGTGCCGTGACCATCGTTTTCAACGGTGATGCTGTGGCTGACCGGGGTAGTATCTGAGCTGTCAACAATGTTGACGGTGAATATGACAGAGTTTCCCTTATCAAAGGATATTTCAAATTCGGCCTTATCGCCTTTCTCCAGCCCAAGGGTCTCCAGATAGCTGCTTCTGATAGTTATTGCGCTTCCCGTAACAACATATCCCTCAGGCGTGGTTAAAGAGGTTATGCCGTAAACCACCTCAGTCACCGTACTGGCGCTGTTCCAGGTGATGGTGGTGCTAACATCGGCAGGTTCGTTCTGATTGTAATTTACGCTTGTCAGGCTGATAGCTGCATCACTATCTTCGGCAGGGGTCGGAGTGACAGTGATACCCTGGTTCACTGACTTACTGTCTGCAGTGTAAGTGATGGTAACCGCTGTATCAGCGCTAGAAAGTGCCGTGCCGTTCGCCGGGCTAACTGTTATGCCTTTTGTGCCGAATTCAGCAAAAGCTGCTTCTTCGGTCGTACTGTCGCTCTTGTGAAGGATTACCACGAGACCGCTAAGGTCAAGACTTTCTCCTTCGGTGTAGGTAGTTTTAGCCGGCGCTGTTTTCACCGTTACCGATGTCACTGTCACGGGTTCCGATGCCGGATTGACTGTTATAGCCTGGTTCACCGACTTATTATCTGCGGTGTAGGTGATGGTAACCGCTGTATCAGCGCTAGAAAGTACCGTGCCGTTCGCCGGGCTAACTGTAATTCCTTTTATACCGAATTCAACGAAGGCTGCATCCTCTGTTGTACTGTTGCTCTTATGCAGTGTCACCACGAGGCCGGTAAGGTCAAGGACTTCTCCTGCCGTATAAGTGGTCTTGTCCGGTGCTGTTTTCACCGTTACCGATGTTACCGTCACAGGTTCCGTATCCACTGTAAACGTGCAAACATTCGAATCCTCACTTACATTTTCAGCTGCATCCTTTGCCGTGGCCTTTAAGTTATGCGTACCGTCAGTCAAAGCCGCCACCGGTGTAAAGCTCCAGTTGCCTGCCGCATCGGCGGTTGTCGTGCCTGCGGATATTTCGTCCAGAAAAACCGAAACGGTGCTCCCCGCTTCGGCCGTTCCGGTGAACGTGGGCAGGTTGGTGCTTATAGTGCTTCCGTCAACAGGAGAGAGGATAACGGGTGCGACGGGGGGCGTTGAATCCGCGATTGGCACGGCAGTGTATCCAAGGCTGTCATAGCCGGTGCCGCCGGCTGGATAATAAATAGTAAAGCCGGCTTGGCATGCTGCAAACACACTAGTGCCAAATGTGGGAGCGCTCATCCCTTTAAACGTTGCAGAGGCAAGCAAAGTACCTGAAGAGAACGCCTGATTTCCGATGGAGGTTATCCCAGCCGGGATTGTGACTTTCTGTAGAGAAAAACACCCTGAAAAAGCATTAGCACCGATGTTAGTCACCTTGTCAGGGATAGTCAACGTCGCTAAGGATCGACAGCCCATGAATGCATTACTGCCGATGGAAGTCAGGTTTTGAGGAAGATTCAGCGCTGTCAGCGGACAAAATGTAAACGCAAAGTCTTCGATGGAAGTGACACCGTCCGGAATCGTAACCGAACTTAGCGACGGGCAACCATAAAAAGCCGAATCAGAAATGACGGTCACGCCGTCCGGAATGGTTATTTCCGTCAGAGCGGCACAACTGAATGCATAAATCCCAAGAGAAGTCAGACTGTCGGGGAGGTCAGCTTCCCGCAGGGACGAACAGGTTTCAAAAGCAGATTCACAGATGGAAGTCACGCCCTCTTCAATCACCAACGACGTAATTATATTTCTTGGGATTTTGTTTGTACTTCCCCAGTTCGACGTGCCGCCGTTGCTGGAGATCGTCAACCTACCAGTTTCCGGAACAAAGGAGTAGCCATCGCCAACGACCGGAGCACTGTAGGCGGTGTAGCCGAGACTGTCATAGCCGGTGCCTCCGTCCGGATAGTAAATCCGAAAACCCGTTTTACAATCGCTGAACACGCCCTGGCCCAAACTCGGGGCAGTACTTCCGAGAAAGGTGACAGCCACCAGCCCAAAATCGCATTCAAAGGCCCAATCACCCATTGAAATTACGCTGTCGGGAATGGTAACCGATATCAGTAATGGTAATCGTTGAAAGGCACTCTCCGGAATAGCAGTCACGCTATTTTCAATGAGTAATTTTTTAACACTGCCTCTATCTATGCCAGGGTCATTCTGCCAATTTGTCGTCCCGCCGTTGCTGGCAATGGTCAATGTTTTGCTGACGGAATCAAAAGAATACCCCTCGCCGGTAATTTCGGCTGAGTATGCATGCAATGGGGTAAATCCTATTACCATGATGACAGTCAACAACAACGCGATAATTCTTTTGCTCATATTCTAACATCCCCCAATATTTACACTTCTTATTTTCGCTTTACTTTCGATAAAGTTCCGTCATATTTACTTTAAATAAGTAATCTCTAATTTGCCATGTTATTCCTTACTTTATAATTTTGTAATTGTACCAAGGTACAATTTTTTCCAAAAGAAAAAGCAACCTGTCCAAGACTATTTGAACAAAGCTGCTTTATTTGCATATGTTTCCTCACTTAAATACTGATTCCAAGCTCCCTAGCTTTGATGATCGCTTCAAGCCGATTCTTGACCCCAAGCTTTTCAAAAATCCGTGCGTTGTAATGTTTTACCGTTCTGAGTGAGATAAAAAGCTTTTCCGCTATCTCTTGATTCGAGCGTTCCTCTACAAGCTGCTTCAAAACCGCAAGCTCCCTGTCTCTCAATACGCTCAGAGCGGGTTTTTCGCCGGAGTTCGCGGCTTTGTCATGCAAGGCTGCTGCTGTATGTATTCGGATGTTCTCTTTCGTCAGCTTCAACAGATGTCTGGAATACCTGTCATATTGATCATTGCCGGTCTGCCTGATCCATGCCCGGTAATTTGCCAGCAGATCGGCCATGGGCTGACCTTCATCGACAAAGGTATGCGCATAGCCGTCCTCATAACCCAGCTTCAGCGCTCTGTGGAGTGCCTGCATCGGGTTTGAAGTCTCGCCCAGCCGATTGGAGCAAATCGCAGAAAGGCACAGGGCCTCAATTTGGCTTCCCAGCCTGTTTTCCATGATTGAAAAGTCCACAAGTCTGCTCAGTAAAATCTGTGCTTCATCTAAACGGTTAATCAAGATTAAATATCTTGTAAAAACAAAATATTCAAATTCACGGGAAGCGGAAATAGCGTCAAATACTCCAAGGCGGTTGGTAGCAATCCATTTTGCCGCACTGTCTGCATCTCCCTTGCTTATAAAAAGGCCGGCTGTGAAGACATCGAAAAAATAACTCCAGACGTTCTTCCTGTTTTCAAGGATGGCTCTGCCTGATTCTATGATGTTAAGCGCTCCGTCCAAATCACCCCTGGCTTTTTTTAATTTTGCCAGCGTAATAAAGCAGGGAATGATAATTCCGGGGTTCTTCAGTCCAGTTATTCTGCCCATGCTCTTTACCAGAGTGTTATAAACCGCATCAAGATCTCCGCGCTCGTATTGGAATTCGGCAAGTACTACGGAAAAATAGGCAGAAAAATTACCCAAGACCCTCGGCGCATCCTCAATAATGCTTTCATAGACCTCACAGACCCGACTCATTCTTCCTTTAAAACCGTAAGCTGTTTTTATAAGATACGGCTCGCCGGGATTCATCTCTCCTACAACAATAGGGGTATACAGCTTTAAATCATAAACCTTCCTGTAATATAGAAGCACAGCGGCGGCATCCATTCTGAAAACTGCGGTATTGGCACGAGCCATGGTAATATTTGCTTCAAGAAATTCTTTTTCCGCTGGTTGAAGGCCGTCTTTGATACGGTCCAGACATATTTGTGCCTTGCCGGCCCATTTTTCCGCCTTATCAAGCTGATTCTCCATGGAAAAAACCCATGACAAGCCGGTGCAGGCCTGCACGTCACTTTCACTGAGTTCTTCCGGAATACTCTCCATCCAGTTCCGCCAGGTTGAGTATTCGCCGCTCTGAGTAAGGGACAGGTAAATATCCCATACAAGTGGAAAGGCTTTCTCATATTCTTCCGCTTTTAAATAGCAGTTGATGGCGTCCCTGATAAATCCGTGCTCCTGATACCACTGTCCCGCATGGTTATAGAGCGTGCTGCGAGAAGAAAACCCCTCCTCCAGGAGCTTTGACATCAGAAACTCCTGAAAGAGATGATGGTACCTGAACCACTCATCCTCACGGTCCAGCGGAATGATGAAGCTGTTTGTCCTGGAGAGTGTACGCAGTAATTTAGCGCTTTGGGCGTTGCCAGTTACCCAAGCACAAAGCGAGCCGGAAAGTTTGTCCAGAAAAGATGTATGGACAAAGAACTCCCGGACCGCGTCGGGGCACTCCCTGAAAACCTCTTGTTCCAGCAGCCCGGTGATATTTCTGTCTTTTGCAGAAAAACCCTTAACCGACGTACAGATACTCTGACTCTCCTTTAGGGAAAAGGATGCCGCTACAAGTCCCGCCGCCCATCCCTCTATATTTTTATCCAGTAGTGCAATATCTTCCTCAGTTAATCGAATTGCCCTTTGTAAAAAAAACTCATTGGTTTCCTTCAGACTAAAGGATAGATCTCTGATACCGAGACTGATGACCGTTTCTTTAGAACAGAGCCTAGACAGTTCCTCATTTTCTTGGCGGCTAAGAATTATCATGCCAAGCTTATGAGGTAAATATTTCACAAAGTACTCTACGCTTTTTAAAATACTTGAATTATGAATCAGATGATAATCATCAATTACGAGGACAATGTTCTCAGGGATGCCACTGAAAATGTTAATCATCAGATCTACGGTAATATTGGAGGTCACAAGCTCCGCATTGACTGAGACATCCTTTAAAATTTCTTCATCCTTAAGGCATTGGGCAAGGGATGCTTTTATGTAATTCCAGAATCTTACCGGATCGTTGTCGGTCTCATCAATTGATAACCAGGCATATCTTACATCCGAATTCTCAAGAAAATTCACTACAGCCGTAGTTTTTCCATATCCTGCAGGCGCAGATACAAGGGCGAGCTTACATTCCGGCAGAAGGCCAAGCCTTTTCTCAATATTTTTTCGTTGAACTATGTTTTTGCTCAATCTTGGCAGACAGAGCTTTGTTTCAGTAATTTGAGCGGTTCGTTTTATTGCTAAATCAGGCATAAGGTCATTCTCCGCCGTACAGCTGACCTCTAAAAATCCCTCCCCGACGAGCTTCCTGCCAGGGGATGGTTTCTTGCTGTCTTGGGGTATAAGCCACAGATTACCTTTTTTTTCAGCGCCTTCAACGCGGCCTTCTGAGCAATAATAGTTCACCATTCTGCTTGTGATTCCCCATTTTTCAGCTGCTTCTTTCACAGTAAAATAGTCCATTCTGTTCACCTGCCAAAATAGTTTCGTCAAGTATCATACTTCGATATCTCGAACTCATCAATTTGTAGCAATGCACTATGTTCATCGGTCTTATCCCCAATAGCACCTAATGTATCAATCGCTTGCTATACTTCAAAAAGTCTGCCATTATCCACAACACTCATTAAATCCGGTATGGCATCTTTTCCTAATATAGCAATCCGCGAGTAAAGTTTCCGTTCTTTCTAACCTGCAGCCTTATGCAAGGCATTACCTCTCCTCTCTGAAACCTTTTGGCTTTCAATATACTGCTTCACGATTGCTGACGGCGCACCTCCAACTGTAGAGATAAAATACGAATTAGTCCATAACGTTAGCAATTTAGTGGTTAACTCCGGCTAACCGTCCCTCGACAACCTATTAAAATATTATAGCATAATCTTCCAAACCAAAAGATGAAACTTGTCCTGAGAATCCAGCAAATCCATCAGGAATTTTAAGGAAATGACTAAGCCACCGTTTTTCATTGTGTGAACGGTGGCTTAGTGTTTCAGTATTTAATCACTTATTAAATCACATCAAAAAGACTCATCTGATCACTTTCCGGAATTCCTTTAAAGCAGCCAAATTTCCGCAGTGAATCTATAGTAGCATTCCCGATCTTAGCCCGTTTCTTCACATCCTCTACGGAATTGAAGGGCTTTTCTTGGGCAGCGTTGTATAAACCTTCGGCTGCCACTGTTCCCATGCCGGATATGCTGTTGATGGGCGGTCTTAAGCCATCCTCCTCAAGGAGAAATTTTGTGGCATGGGATTTGTACAAATCAATGGGCAGGAATTTAAAGCCCCTTTCATACATTTCCAAAACCAATTCCAAGTCATCGTACATATCCTTATCCTTAGGGGTGGCAACATTACCCAGTTCCTCAATTTCCTTCATCTTGGCCTTAACCTTTTCTTTGCCGAAGATCATAAATTCAGCGTCAAAAGCCTTTGCTCGAATGGTGAAGTAGGCTGCATAATAAGCCTGGGGTATGTGCACCTTAAACCAGGCTATGCGGAAGGCCATCATAACATAAGCAGCCGCATGGGCTTTAGGGAACATGTATTTTATTTTTCGGCAGGAATCAATATACCAGTCCGGGACCTTATGCTCCCTCATTAAAGCTTCGTATTCAGCCCATTTTTCAGGGTTCGATAAAGCCTTTCCTTTACGCACCAGCTCCATGATCTTAAACGCCGTATTGGGCGGCAGGCCTTTACTAATCAAATAAGTCATAATATCATCCCGAGTACACACCGCTTCACTGAGGGTCACGGTTCCCGCATCGATTAAGTCCTTGGCA
>NZ_FQXJ01000050.1 GCF_900129935.1 Desulfosporosinus lacus DSM 15449
GGGATGACGATGACCTTCTCTTTGATGGTACTGGCGGTCTATTTTATAGTCTTCAATCTCATCTCTTGGTATGTTTTTATGAAAAGAGATGTAGCTACTTAAATTCATTTATGGATATCTGGCTTTTTTTTCCCTTGGCTTAAAATCAATAATAGCGAACTCAAAGACGATTTTTCTTATAAAGAAACTGGAACACTGCTAGCGCTCCAGTTTCTTTTTATTATACCTCTTTTGACGTCTGCGAATCTTCAGTGCTACTATGCTCTTGTAAACGTCCTGCTCGTCGGACTGCGTCCCGGAGCAAAAATTCGATATGTGCATTGGCACTTCGGAATTCATCGGCTGCCCAGCGTTCTAAAGCTACATAAAGTTTAGGATCAAGGCGTAAGGGGAATTGTTTTTTTGTTGCCATTGTTATCCACATCCAATATCAAGCTGCAAATTTTGTACTATCGGAATGCATAAGTCGCTTAGTGCAGCAAATTTTCACATTAATACATGGTTCCGGTATTTATGACAGGTTGGCTTGAACGTTCAGAAACGATGGAAACGAGCAGGTTGTTAATCATAGCGGCCTTGCGCTCTTCATCAAGTTTTACAACGCCATCCTTTTCGATTCGTTCAATGGCCATCTGAACCATACCGACGGCGCCCTCCACAATGATTTGGCGGGCAGAGAGGATGGCGGAAGCCTGTTGACGTTGGAGCATTGCGCCAGCGATTTCAGTCGCATAGGCTAAATGGGTAAGCCGAGCTTCGGTCACTTCGACTCCCGCAAGTTTAAGTCGTTGTTGGAGTTCGTTCATTAATTCAGTGGATACTTCTTCAGGATTACCCCTTAAAGAAAAACCTTTACCTTCAAAATTGTCATAGGCGTAACGCGTTGCTACGTGGCGCAAGGCAGTTTCACTTTGGATTTCTACGAATCCTTCATATTTCTCAACATCAAGAGTTGCCTTGGCGGTATCAACGACCCGAAAGACGACGACGGCAGCAATTTCAACTGGATTACCTTCAATGTCATTGACTTTGAGAGTTTTGCTGTTAAAATTTCGAACCCGTAAAGAAACTCCTTTGCGTATAGCTAGTGGAACACTTAACCACAAGCCAGGTTCGCGGAGCGTACCGAGATAGCTTCCAAAAAAGACCAGGGTATAGGACTTATTAGGTTGAACGACAATAATTCCAGTTGCCAGGAAGAGGGACAGAATAATTAGAGGGATACCGACCACGAAATTTTCCTGGACAACTAAGGCAATTCCACCGATCAGAAGGGCAAGCATAAGAATCAAAGCAAGATAACCATTGACAGCCCAAGCTTTTTTTTCAATCATTTTAATTCCTCCTTGAGTTCATATCGATATTAATATGATATCACATTTGTGCAATATGTAAAGCGTTCTCTGTGGTTTCTTAAACTGAAAGATTTACCAGTAAAGGGGAATATGATTTAAATGTAAAGGACCGAGGCTTTATTTTGCCCCGGTCCTTTATAATGAAGTTTTGAATAAAACTAGATAAAGCAATGATAGAAATGAACCGGAACAAAACAGAAGAACTCTGAATTTCGATCTTTTTTTATTCTTTCCGTCTGTACCATCACATTTCCAATGTTTTAATAATTTCCTTCAATGCACAAGCAAACTCGATGCAAGCTCCTTCTAGATCTTCTTCCGGTATAGAATTAAACCCAAAGAGGAAGATGTTTTCCGGTGAATTTTGCTGGTTCCGCCAATGGTCTTTCGTCCCATAAATTCCAAAGCCTCTCAATCTCATCTTCGTGATCAGACCTTCTTGACTTGTACATCCCGGAATTTGTATCAAGGTATGAGAACCTGCCGGCGCCGGGAAAATCTTAACGACACCTGCAAGATATTCTTTTATCACTTTGTTAAATATTCCGTATTTTCTTCTGTTTGACAGTGACATCTTGCGTACATGTCTTTCGAGATGCCCATCTCTGATAAAATACGCCAGTGCCTTCTGATTATAAGTCGGAAGCGCCGAATAATAATACTTGTATTTATCTTCATATATTTCCATAAGTTTATATGGGAGGACAAAATACGCACACCGAAGAGACGGAGAGAGAACCTTCGATAATGTGCTCAAATAAATCACATTCTGCCCAGTGCTCAAAGACTGAATAGAGGGAAGGGGTTTTTCTCCATATAAAAACTCATTGTCATAATCATTTTCAATAATATAGGCCCGGTTCTTTTGCGCCCATTCCAAAATCTGCAAACGTTTTGGCAAGGATGTAGTGACACCGGTAGGAAATTGATGGGATGGCGTTAAGTAAAGTAGCTGACACATCGAGTTTTCTAGGACATCAATATCGATTCCTAGATCGGTCATGGAAAGGGCTTTGATGGAGTATCCTTTATTCGTAACTATTCTTTGCATTCCAATAAAGCTGGGGTCTTCCACACCTATCGTATGTACTTTCTCATGTAATATTTCGGTAATAATGTCCATAGCATATTGTGTGCCGGCGGAAATGACGATTTGCTCCCAACTGCATTTTACACCCCGACTGTTATTGATGTAATCGCACAGACTTTTCCGTAATTCTACATTTCCTTTGTTGCATTCATATGCGATTTTCGTGGAACAGGATTCCTCCAACATTGCGTCCTGCATATACTTTCTCCACTTCGTCCATGGAAAAAAACTTGACTCAATGCTTTCATAATTGAAATCATACTTCAGCGGAACAATAGACTCCCGTACTACTTCTTTTTGTCCCATTCTATATAACACGCTCGATCTTGGTAAAGTTAACAAGTTCTCCACATAATAGCCGCTTCCCTGAACCGACCGGATATATCCTTCCTCCAGTAGCTGCTGATATGCCCTGCTTACGGTATTGATGCTGATGTGTAGTTCTTCCGACAATACACGAATCGGCTTAAGAGCGTCGTTTGTTTTGAGATCACCTTGTATAATACTCTGCCGTAAAGCATCAAATAGCTGTTCATACAAAAACGGTCCAATTTTATCCAGCAAGAGCATGGAAATCCCTCTCTTTCCAATTCTGGATATTAACAATATTCTTGGTTCAGATGGGGTTTTTACCCAATGTCATCAGGCTATCCTTACATAAATAGGAAATAGCCCTTTAAAATTGCAAAAAATGTTTTAACAATAGCAAAAAACGCTTGACATTT
>NZ_FQXJ01000028.1 GCF_900129935.1 Desulfosporosinus lacus DSM 15449
GCTGGGCCAGCGTTGAACGCAATAATGGTGTGCGCGCTCTCGCTCGCAAACAAGCAGTCATTAAATCCCTTTATCGTTATTTGCTGCGCGAGGATATGATTTCTAAAGATGTTACTATCAAGCTAGACCCGATTAATGTCAACCAAAAGCTTCCTAAAGCTCTTGAGCCTAATCAAATTGCTGACCTTACTGACGTTTTACAGAACGGTGTTGGTTTATCTAAGGAACAACTCAAATATCACGCATATACTGAAAAACGCAATTACGCAATATTTCTTACCTTTATTGGTACAGGATTGCGTTTATCCGAACTCTGTCATCTTAATCTCACAACTACAAACCTTAGTAAAGGCTACTTTGAAGTTATTCGCAAAGGAAATAAAGAAACAGTCGTATACTTTAATAGTGAGATCAAGGAAGCTTTGGACGATTATCTTCAAAATGAACGACAACGATATGCTCAAGGCAAATCAGAGGCATTATTTCTCTCTATGCAAGGAAAACGCATAAGTACAAGAGCAGTACAAAATCTCATAACAAAATATATGGCAATTCTTAAAACATTGGGACATAATACTGACGGTTTTAGCGCACACAAAATGCGTTCAACCTTTGCCACATTACTACTCCGTGAAACGGAAAACCTGGCAATTGTACAAGACGCTTTAGGACATACCGACCCCAGAACAACAAGAATATATGCTAAGGTTCTAGATGAACAACTTAAACGTTCAGCCGAATTGATAAAGTTTAGGTAGGAAATTAATTAACGCCCACCTTTGTTGAAATCAACAAGGGTGGGCGTTTTATTTGTCTGATTCTTCCTCGCTAGGTTAAATAATCGGCCATACCGAAGAAGGAGGTGCATCGTTATCTTTAATCTTTTTTGTTATTTGTGTCAAGGTTTTGGCCAAGCGCTGCACACTTTCAAGCAAAACGGTTTCATTGTGAGTCGTAAAACAGAGACGAAACTCATTATCAGGGGTGGGCATTGTATGGAAAGCTTCGCTAGGCACAAAGGAAATTCGGTTTTTTGCAGCAGCTTGTAGGAGTTGTTGGGAAGTACCCGCTTGTTTTAACTTACACCAAAAGTAAAACCCTCCCTCCGGCACCTTAAAATCAATATCTTTTACACACAAACGCAGGAGAGCTTTTGCCATTGTATCTCGGCGTTTTTTGTATTCTCTCCGAACCTTGGTCAGATGCTCTGCAAGCTTCCCTTCATTTAAGAACATGGTCACGAGCCATTGGGCTATGTTGCTTGAATGCAAGTCAATAAACTGTTTTTCCAAGGCAAGCCGATTGATTAAAACAGGCGGACCTGCAAGATAGCCTGTACGTAAACCTGGGAATAGGATCTTCGAGAAAGTTCCCAAATAAACTACTCCTCCGTAGGAATCCATTGCTTTAAGAGCCTGAGGCGGCTGTTCACCATAACACAAATCGCTGTAAGGATCATCTTCCACTATAACAAGCCGATGACGTTTTGCGAGTTTTACCAAATCTTTGCGCTCTTGTTCCGGCATTACCCTGCCGGTCGGGTTTTGATAGGTAGGTATGATATATAACAATTTCGGCCGGTAACGAATTAGAAAGTCCTCCAACAGCTCTATTGAAAATTTTTCCGAGTAAGGGAGGCTTAAAATCCTTGCTCCTGCAGCCTGAAAAACTTGGATAGCACCGATAAACGTTGGTGTTTCCATCACAACATAGTCGCCAGGTTCCAATAATACTTTGCTCAGTAAATATATGCCTTGTTGGGATCCTGAGAGAGTTAGTATGTTCTCCGTCGAAGCCGGTATCCCCTTCTCGCTCAACATTGCGGCAATTGCCCTTCTCAATGGGTAATAACCTTCTGTAGGAATATGTCCAAAATCTGCAGGGGGGACAGTTCCAATATTGTGGTTAAATAACTCGGTAAAGGTTTCCAGAGGATAAAGGGCTGGATCAGGCATACCTGCAGCCAGAGATATAGTACCCGGAGCATTAGTAGAAACCAGATCCCTCAGGATTGACGCTAAAGGGTTTTGAGGATAGGCAGTAAACAGTTGGGGCCAGGGGACTTCAGATAAGGACTCTAAATCACGTGCTTGCGCTACATAAGTCCCGCTGCCTACTTTGGTCCATACCAATCCCTGCTGTTCCAACTTACGATAGGCATTGATAGCAGTTGTACGGCTTACAGCAAAGAGGTCAGCTAATTCCCGTTCAGGGGGAAGCTTCGTACCTGAAGGCAAGATTTGCTTTTGGATTTTGTCAGCAATGAGTAAGGAAATTTGCAGATAGAGGGGTTGCTTATTAGAGGTATCCAACTCTGTGCTATTTAGGTATTTGGATATGTCCATTTGGCATTTCTCCTTATTTTGTATCCAATTTATATTATATAAGCATAATTGGATATTTACAATATTTTCGTTTCTCGTTAAGATTTAAAGAAATATTAAAGGTAGGTGGATGATTATGCTGCTATCAAATCTCCTCTCAGGTAAGAACGAACTAGCGGAAGAAGTATGGGTTGCACTTCGCGAATGCACCCCAGTGGTGCTTGGAGTAGTGCCCTTTGGTATCACCTGCGGGATAATGGGGCTTACAGCAAAAATGTCAGGAATAGAAACTATTCTAATGTCTGTCTTTGTTTTTGCAGGTGCGTCACAGTTTATTGGCATTACCATGCTGAGCGCAGGCATAACGGGCTGGGGAATTCTTATGCTTACAACCTTACTGGTAAACTTACGCCACTTGATCATGGGATCATCCTTGGCACCCTATATGGTTAGACTGCCCTTTCCCCTTCAAGCATTCCTGGCATTCTTTTTGACCGATGAAGCCTATGCCTTGACCATTAGCCGAATTCACAAGACCAGATACAGCGTGCCCTATCAATTGACTGTGAGTATTGTGCTTTATTTAGTTTGGGTTTTAGCTACTATTACCGGGGTAGTTTTGGGAAGCTACATTTCCGACCCCTTAACTTGGGGGCTTGATTTTGCCATGCCGGCAACTTTTTTGGTATTGCTGATACCGCTGTTGGCAGACCGCATCAGTCTAATTGTATTCGCTATAGCTGCAGTGGTTTCAGTAATTGCTGCCCTGTACTTACCGGGTAAATGGTATATTATTATCGCCTGCCTTATAGCCAGTTTAATAGGGGGTTTATTAGAGGGGGATAGCGAACATGCGCAGTGAAGTTTTATACATCATTATAGGGATGACCTTGGTTACATATTTCACCAGATTTGGAGCACTAGCTTTGTTCCGGTTTACAGGGGTTCCAATTTGGTTAAACAGATGGTTAAAATATGTCCCAGTTGCCATATTGACGTCCTTAATTGTCCCTTTGTTACTTTCGCCCAAGGGATATTTGGATATTAGTTTATACAATGATTACCTGATTGCGGGCATAGCTGCCGCTTTTGTGGCCTATAAGAGCCGTAATATCATCGCTACCTTGGGTCTTGGGATGTCAGTTATGTTTGTCCTGAAGTTATTATAGAGAACTACTTAATTCAAAAGCTATACAACGACGGAAGCCCCTAATAGCTATTACGCCTCAATATCCAAATCAGAATTTGGGCAATCCCGACAAGGATGGGAGCCTTCTCTTCGGCTTGTCCCACAATTCGACAGCGCTGTCGAATTGTGGACAAGCCCGGCCGGGTCTGACGTTAACTATTTGGTTTACGATACATCGTTTTTAACTCCATGTGCATGGTTTTTGACGCCAAAGGCTGTTCTTTCGTGCATATATTACGCAGAACTACCCGCAAATCCTTGCAAAATCTAAACTTTTCGAGAAATTAGCAAACCCTAATTAAGGACATCCTTGTATGGGTATAACCTTTCTTCCATCCCACGTATAAAAAACCCCGAAATCCATAATCAAAGGATTTCGGGGTTTGCTAAGTAGTCTGTATGGTGCCGATGACCGGAATCGAACCGGTACGGATATTACTCCGCGGGATTTTAAGTCCCGTGCGTCTGCCAGTTACGCCACATCGGCAAATTGATTGGAGGCGGCACTCAGATTTGAACTGAGGAATAGAGGTTTTGCAGACCTCTGCCTTACCACTTGGCTATGCCGCCAGATTGAGTGGCCGTTTAAACCGGAATTTCATATTAGCATTTTTAACTTACGTTGTCAACAGCTAATCTGAATTGTGATTGAAAACTCTAAACATATCACGCCATAAGTTGATTACTTTGTTTGTAATACCCGTTCTGCAAATTGATTAGTTAGACTCATTATTTTTTCATAGTCTAATAGTTTCTTCAGCCAATGATCAGGAATATTCGAATACCCATAATGAACACCAGCCATACTACCCGTAATTGCTCCCACTGTATCCGTATCCCAACCTAAATTCACTGCTTTAAGCACTGCGTCCTCAAACGACGATGTAGTGAGAAAGCTCCAGAGAGCAGCCTCCAAGGATTCAACGACATAGCCCCCCGATTTTATATCACTTTCATCAAGATCAGGAAGTTCACCGCTAATAATACGTTTAAAATGACTTAATTGCTTACCAATTTTGCGGTCTATAAAAAACACAGTTTGAGATTTAAGTCTCATAGTGTCATAGGCTTTTTGGGGACTGCTCCCTTTTAGTAATTCTCTCACGAACAGAGAATACAAACTGCACGCCAATTGGCTGCGCGGATGTCCGTGGGTTATCTTGGAAACTTCACACATCCGCTGAATCATAGTGTAATCAGATTCATGGGCGAAAAATAGGGTTGCTGGGAGAATTCGCATCAGGCTTCCATTCCCATTACTTTTTGCATCAGTAGGACCCGCTTTAAATGGAGCGACCCCATGGATCAATCTCTTCATGGCTATTTCTGTAGTTCCGCCTATATCAAAGGACTTGCCCAACGGAGTCAAATAGCCATCACGATACCACATTACAAAGCGACGAGCAATATCAGCAGGATTATAGCCCACCTCATACAGACTTTCAGCCAGACAGAGTGTAAGGGAACTATCGTCCGACCATGCTCCCGGTTCAAGTCCAGAGGCACCTCCTCCCCTCATATCTGTGATTGGGTTTTTCTTTATTTCTGTTTTCGTCATGAACTGGACAGGTAACCCTAAAGCGTCACCGATAATTACCCCCATGACTCCACCAATTATTGCATCTCGTTTCAAATGAACCACTCCCCAATTTTATTGACCATGACTGTATTATTTGAGCTTTTAACCACTTTAATTAACGCCATATTAAAACTCTTTAAGTATGGCCAATATCAAAGAACTGACTATATCACTTACCAGAAAAAATTAATTTCCTTTTTTGACTCTAGACAATAGCACCGGACGTTCAACATTGAAGTGAGTCCCTGGTTCTATTGTTTAGCATTACCACGCACTCCACGTGCCTCTGTCACGTTGAAAGTGCTGTATTTTTCTCCGGCTCATCACTATATATAGCCATTGATTTTCCTAATACTTTTTCGATAAATACACTTGTCAGTTCAGGATCAAATTGAAAACCTGCATTTCTATGTAATTCCGCTTTTACTAATTCATCTGGTAATGCACTCCGATAACTTCTCTCACTAGTCATTGCATCATAAGCATCCGCTATCGTTAATATTCTAGACACAAAGGGGATCTCTTCTCCTTTTAAGCCTTTTGGGTACCCTTTCCCATCCCATCTTTCATGGTGATACAATACGTAGTTAGCAATGTCGGACATATCATTGATCGTACTTAGAATTCTATAGCCTATTTCAGGGTGGCGCTTAATTTCCTTCCATTCATCGTCTGTAAAGTTACCAGTCTTATTAAGTATAGTTTCGTTTATAGCTATTTTGCCTATATCATGTAGTAATCCAACCGTCATAAGTTCCTCATTATCATTCTCAGGCATTCCGAGTACTTCTCCCATGCTTTTGCATAACGCTGAAACTCTATGTGAGTGCGCCTCTTCTCTTTTGTTTTTCTCATGAAGCGTATTAATGATAGCACCCATTGTTTTCCCTCTCACACTTGGACTCTCCAAGAGTTTTTTCTTATACATATGGTCCTCAGCCTTTTTGAATATTTCTCGATTATTTTCTTCTTCATTATTCTTGGTTTCATAACCAAAGGAAATAGAAACATCAATGGATCCTACTTTTTCTTTTAATGACAGATCCTTGATCCGTTTAATGATTTTCTCTGTTACAAAAGCATCCGTTTTAGGTAATATAATAACAAATTCATCCCCTCCGAGTCTGGCAATGATGTCATCAGCTCGGCATCCCCTCTTTATCACTTCTGCTACTTTCTTAAGAAGCTCATCACCCATGACATGTCCAAAGGAATCGTTGATAAGTTTTAACCCATTTACATCAGCCATAACAATGGTCATAGGAAGGTTTCTTTCTGTATCTAACCGTTTTAACTCATCTTCATAAAATCTTCGGTTGAATAAACCTGTTAAGGGGTCTGTGTTTGAAACCCACTCCAGCTTTTCCATATTATATTGCAGTGATATTATTTGAGATGCTGAGGATATCCCTGCATAAACAAATACATATCCTAAAATGATAAATACTAAAAACAATAGCATGTCCCATGTAGGGTTAAAACTTTTCGAATGTTCGAATGATATCGTATAGTTATTAAGTAATAACAAAAATGCAAGAATTGGGTAGAGAGACATAAAGCTTATGGTTTTATTGGATACTTTGTTAAGAACCATTTTGTAAGGTTCACTTATAAAAAAATAAGTGGCTAATAACAATAATACCTGAATACAAATTCTAAAAATATATATAAGGTTGAGAAAATATTTCAGATCATCAATACCAGAAAATAATTGTACAGATGATATGGCAATTACTAAACATATTGTTGAAAACATCCAAATGCTAAACATTGCAAATACTTTTTTTGTTATTGATTCTTCAAATACCAAATTAATATACGATATGTATAAAAAAGAATTTAAATATAATACATATTCAATAATTATGGGATCTTGTATATATTGTTTCGCACAAATATTAGTAATATAAATGAATAACGTGATTAATAAGAAGGTGTTCAAACAGAATTTAAAGGATTTTTTTCTTGTAAGTAAAGTATGTGTTGTTAAAACATTAAGGATAGCAATTAAGAATAAGTACGAATTTTGAAGTGATATCAAGTCAAATCTTCCCTTATCTAAATTATTTGTCCAGTATTTTTATACAATTCCACTTATTTCCTCAAAATCCTTCCGAGAACACATAAATATTACAAGGAACAACAAAAAGAGCCCGAACATATCTAAATCAGAAGAATTGAATTCGTCGGGCTAACTTGAAACACCTAGGAAATATAGATTTGAGGTATTTCAGAGAAAGCTTAAGGGGTTATAGCGAAACATTAGTTTCGCTATAACCCCTGTCATTATACTGAGTAGGTTCACTCACAAAGATCTCTTATAATCCTGCCGTTCACAGACTTATTTTGGGAGTTTAGATAAATACTTAAATGACCCCTCTAAATCAACGTACAATTTCTTATACAGCTGATAATACTCGTCGTACACCTTTCGTGTGGAAAGGTTTGGCTTCTGGATGCTATTCTTGATAACTAAATTGTCACAGGCATTTTCTACTGAATCATAGATTCCTGCTCCAACTCCTGCTAGTATCGCAACACCAAAGGCAGGTCCTTCATCCGCTTTGATCGTGCTTACAGGGCAACCGTACATATCGGCAAGCATCTGTCTCCAGACGGGACTTCTTCCTCCGCCACCACAGGCTATCATCTCTTCGACGTTAACTCTCATTTCCTTAAAGACATCAACACATTCAAGCTGGGAAAAGGCTACCCCCTCCATTACTGCACGAATCATGTTAGCGCGATTATGCGAAGCAGACAATCCGAAGAATACCCCTCTGCAATAAGGATCTGGATGAGGAGAGCGTTCCCCCATCAAGTAAGGCAGATAAACTAATCCCCCTGCTCCGGGCATAATTTTTTCGGCCAAGGTATTCATGACAACATAGGGGTCAACCCCTAGCTTTTCAGCCTCCATCATTTCCTCAGAGCAACAAGTATCTCTCAACCATTTCAAAGATAAGCCAGCACCCAAGGTACAACTCATGACCGTCCACTTCCCTGGTACGGCACTGCAAAACGTATGCACCCTGCCCTTAATGTCAATGGAAACCTCATCTGAAATGGCGTAAATTACACCGGAAGTTCCGATGGTCGTAAAAGCATTCCCTGCCCTTACAACCCCTGTACCAACTGCGGCAGCAGAGTTGTCGGCTGCACCGCCCACAACGATTGTACCCTCTCGGAGTCCTGTTAAGTCTGCTGCCCTTCTGTGTACCTTACCTGTAATATCTGGTGATTCATAGATCTTCCCCAGCATAGACTTGTCGATATTGAATTTATATAATATTTCATCAGACCAACAACGATTAGGAATATCCATCAGTTGCATACCTGACGCATCTGACATTTCTGTAGCAAATTCACCCGTAAGCATATAGCGGATGTAATCCTTAGGAAGCAAAATATGAGCACATTTCTCATAAACTTCAGGTTCGTTGTTCTGAACCCAGAGAATTTTGGAAGCAGTAAAACCTGTAAGTGCAGGATTGGCCGTAATTTCTATGAGCCTTTTTTCACCGATTATTTTATTCATTTGCTGGCATTCATTGTCTGTTCTCTGATCGCACCAAATGATTGAATTTCTCAAGATGATTCCATTCTTATCGAGCATTACAAGCCCATGCATCTGTCCGGAAAGACCTATTCCGGCAATTCCGGATGTATCAATACCACTCTCATTGACAACGTATTTAATACCATTACATGTCGCATTCCACCAATCAGAAGGGTCTTGCTCTGCCCAACCATTTGCTGGCTGATATAATGGGTATTCAATCGTCTTTGAAGAGATGGCGTTTCCGGCAAGATCAAACAACACAGTTTTTGTACCCGAGGTCCCTAAGTCAACGCCAAGTAAATATTGCATCGCGCATCCCTCCTGGTTTAGCAGTCTACGAATATTAGTACCAATAGATTAGCCGATTTTTATAACAGCTTTAACAACATCTTCTTTATGGTTAATCGCGAAGTCAAAAGCATTGGCAACATCTTCAAAATCAAACTCATGGGTAATAATTCCAGAGATATCAATAATCCCTTTTGAAATTGCATTGATCGCTTGAGGATAGATATTTCTGTAACGAAAAACGGATTTAATTTCCGCTTCTTTAGCCATAATTTTTGCAAAGTTATATTCGATAGTATCCTGAGGTGCCATGCCAACAAGAACGATACATCCACCATTCTTGACAAGATAAGGGGTTTGAGCAATTGTTTGGGTAGCCCCTGCAGTTTCGATAACAATATCGACGCCTTTTTTGTTCGTAAGTTTATCGATTTCCGCTAAAACATCCACTTCTTTGGTATTTAAAACGGTCGTTGCTCCCAGTTTTTTAGCATATTCCAGCCTTTTTGGAATAACGTCCACAACTGTAATATCCGTTGCGCCATACGCCTTACACGCCAGGAGTGTAACAAGACCTATAGTACCTGAGCCGAGGATCACCACTGAATCTCCTAACTTAACATTACCCTGGGCTGCAGCATGCATGCCAACAGCTAATGGCTCAACAAGCGCACCTTCTTTAGTTGAGATGGTTTCTGGCAGCTTAAAGGCCATGTTTTCCGGAAATGCAATGTAGTCCATTAAGCAACCATGATAGGGTGGTGTCGCTAAGAACTCTACATCCGGGCAAAGATTGTATCTGCCTGTTTTGCAAAATTCGCATTGACCACAAGTACATCCCGGTTCTAAGGCTACTTTATCTCCAACTTTGAGATTTTCTACGCCTGATCCGATGGCAGCTACAGTTCCCGCACATTCATGACCAAGTATAAAATCACCATTGACGATAAAATCTCCTATTTTCCCGTGTTCCAAATAATGCACGTCAGACCCGCAAACCCCTACATATTCAAGTTTTACAAGGACTTGTTTTTCTTTCGGTACAGGGACTTCGATTTCACGGATTTCCAATTTGTTGAGACCGGTCATGTAGGCTGCTCTATTTTTCATTGAGTACCCCTCCTTGAGTAATGTAGTTAGTTAATAATGGTGCAAGCACATATAAACGCTAGAGTAGCTGTTAGCCAACAGGACATTCATCCCTGAGGGAGAATGTCCTGCGTACTCCAGAGAGCCCTTAAACGTATTATTTAATTGTTCCGGATTTTTTTAGGATTTCGATGTATTGATCAACATTTTCCTTAGTAACCAGGGGGTTACCAATATCAGTGTTAATCTCTTTTTCTGCGCCAGTTAAAAGCTTGTTACTTGCGTCAAGCATTTTCTCTGCAAGTTCATTAGCATTTTGCAAACAAGTAGACGTCATTTTGCCTTCTTTAATAAGGAACAATGCTTCAGCAGTTCCGTCAACACCATAGGCAAACATTTTTGCATACTTTGGATTGTCCTTAACTACTTCAAGTGCTCCGGCAGCCATGTTGTCATTCATGGCAATAACAGCATCAATTTTATCGTTAGCTTGAACCCAGTCTTCCATATACTTCATAGCTTCATCTTTGTTCCAATTAGCGATTTGCTCACCAACAATTTTAACATCTGGGCGTTTGTCAAAGAACTCTTTTTGCCAGCTGGCACGACGCTCATCGGCATGGAAGTTACCGGAAGGTCCTTTTAGGACAACGACTTTTGCATCCTGTGGAATTTGTGTTAAAGCTGCACGTGCATTAACCGCTGCTTGCTCATAAGGTTGAGCATCAACTGACGATGCACCTTCAATACCGGAAATACGTGCATTAGTTGTAATAGCAAAGATACCGGCTTTAACGACCTTTTCTACATAAGGTCTTTGAGATTCGCCACTATTTGGCTGTACGATAACTAGATCGAATTTGTTGGTTATAGCATTCTCAATCATAGAGTTTTCTTTATCATCGTTTGCCTGACCATCGAAAACCTCTAGGGTAATATTCGGATATTTCTTAGCTTCATCTCTAACTGCATTAGCAAGCCAAGCCGCAAATGAATCGGATTGGGCGCGTGCTATGTAGGCAACCTTGTATGTTTTCTCGCTGGACGAGTCACTCTGAGCAGGCGTTGTTGGCTTACTTGATGAACAACCGGCTAATAAAGCCACCATTAATAACACTGAAACTACGCTTAACAGTTTTTTCTTCATCTTTTTTCTCCATCCTTCTCTCTTGTAAAGTTATATTTTTAAACAGCAAGGCTCATTAATTAAGTTCATAAAATACTTCGTTTAAGAATTTGATTATTTCTCATCATTAAACAAGCCTTAACTGATGTTTTTATTTTTTATCTGCTCCCAGATCCTCTGCTTTGACTAACGTAGCTTTTGCTCTGCGGTTCCTTGATCGAATATCGTAGATTACAGCAAGTGCGATAATGGTGCCGCGAACTATTTGTTGCATATAAGAATCTACATTGTTTAAGTTCATGATGTTATCTAAAAACCCGACAATGAACGCACCGGCAAGGGTTCCTCCTACGGTACCAATACCGCCCGAAAAGCTCGTTCCTCCGATAATAGCTGCGGTTAGAGCGGTAAACTCATAATTGATAGCGCCATTCGGAAGACCTGCATTGACACGGGACATGAATAAAACACCCGCAATCCCTACAAAAATACCATTAATGATAAAAGCAGTGTATTTAACCTTATGAACGTTAATCCCTGAGGCAATAGCCGCTTCTTCATTACCTCCGACAGCATAAAGAGAACGTCCAAATCGAGTATGATTCAACAAATACCACGTTAGAATTGCAATCGCTATTAGAAAAATAATAGGAATGGGAATAACTCCAATTGATCCCTGTCCTAATTCCGTAAATTTTCCCAATTGAAGGATGTTTTGTCCCTTCGTGTACAGAAGTGCCACACCACGAGCCACTGTAAGCATTGCCAATGTAGCAATAAAAGGAGGTGCTTTAAAGGTACTAACCATGATGGCATTGATTACGTTACATACAATCCCAGTCAGAATACCTACACTAAGTGCTAATAACAAAGAGCCTGTCGCTTTATAGGTAGATACTGCAAATACTCCGGCAAGTGCCAGGACAGACCCTGATGATAAGTCCAGCATTCCACTGATGATAAGCAGCGTCGCACCCAGTGCCAGGATAGTGGTAACTGATAACTGCCTTGAAATGTTGGTTAAATTATTGACTGACAAAAAATTAGGATTTGCCAGTGAACATACAATGAATAACCCGACTAGAATCATATAAATGCTGTATTTCTTTTTAACAGTACTCCAAAAATTACTTCCTAGTTTCATTTCAGTTCACCCCCTTAGTTGTCAAAGTTCCGGTAGCATATCTCATAATGAGCTCTTGAGAAAAGTCTCCTCGATTTATCTCCCCTGTGATAGTTCCTTTGGCCATGACATAAATCCGGTCACACATCCCAATGACCTCAGGGAGTTCAGAAGAAACGATAATTACGACTTTACCCTCTTTAGCTAAATCCGTCATAAGCTTATAAATTTCTAACTTGGCGCCGACATCAATACCTCGAGTAGGTTCATCCAAGATTAGAATATCCGGATTTCTTATCATCCATTTGGCGAGAACAACCTTTTGCTGATTACCTCCGCTCAGTGATGCTATAGGTGTATCTATGTTTGGTGTTTTAATTCTCATCTTATTAAGAATTTCGGAGACTAGTTTCTTCTCAACTTTTTTATGATTCCTGTAAGCATAAAAAACACTTTTCAAATTAGAAAGGGTCGTATTTTCCTTGACTGATCGCATAGGAATTATTCCGTATCGTCGCCTATCCTCTGAAAGCATGACCATCCCATGATCGATACTCTGACGCACGTTTTTAATCGTAACTTCCTTGCCTTTAATTTTTACAACCCCGGATGTTTTTGGATCAAGGCCAAATAGAGCGCGCATAACTTCGGTTCTTCCGGCACCCATTAGCCCGGCAAATCCTAAAATTTCCCCTTTTTTAACATGGAAATTAATATTATGGAACACATTTGTGCAATTCAAGTTTTCAACCTGAAGCATATCTTCCCCAATAGCAACGTGTTCCTTTGGAAAGGTCGTGGTAAGTTTACGTCCCACCATCAAGGCGATAACCGTTTCGATGTCCAATTCTTCCTTAGGGTGGCTTTCTACAACCGTTCCATCTCTTAACACTGTTATATCATCCGCTATCTGGAAAACTTCATCTAACTTATGAGATATATAGATGATGCTTACTCCTCTAGCTTTGAGTTCTCTTATCTTAACGAATAGTTTTTCTACTTCCTTAAGTGTGATCGCCGAGGTGGGCTCATCCATTATGATGATATCGGACTTGTAGGAAATAGCTTTAATGATTTCCAGCATCTGAATATCTGATATAGTAAGATCTTTAAGTGGGGTCGTCGGAGAATAGGGTAGATTTTCAGCCAGTAAGAGCTCTTTAGTGCGTCGTCTTACCTCTTTCCAATTAACATTACCGAACCTTTTGACGGGGAGATTTCCAAGAAAAAGATTCTCTTCAACTGTCATCTCAGGAACATAACTCATCTCTTGAAATATCATGGAGATCCCTAGAGTTCTCGCTTGGATAGGATTATTGATTTTCACTGGTTTTTCGTCCATGTAAATCTGACCACTATCCGGTTGATAAATTCCATTAATGATTTTCATTAATGTTGATTTTCCTGCCCCGTTTTCTCCACACAATACATGAACAGACCCTTTTTTGACAGCGAAATCAATCTTATCGAGAGCCTTAACACCAGGAAACGATTTCTCAATCTGTGATACTCGCAGCTTAAAATTTTCTTTCATTTTCTTCCCCCATGAGATTATTTGTTTAATCCTTTCTCATGCTGATTCTAAAATCAGAATAGAGTCTTCTTTAACATCCCTCATATTTCACCACTTAAACATTTGTAAAAAACGAACTTATTTTTCCGTGATTTATATAAGACTTTTGTAAATATGTTTTAATAAGATTTAATAAAATTATATCCCTTTTTTCACTTAAGTCAACCTGTGCTTGACTAGTAAAGTTATACATTTCTGAATTAATTTTGTCATCTGAACTCTATGGGTTTTTCCATTTTTCTGCAACACAAACATGAAAAATCATCTTGCCTGGAATTACTAAGTTATCCAGTAAAGATGATAACATTATTAGAATTGGTACTCCTTGCAGGGGTTGAGTACGTTAAGTAAATATATTTAAATATTATTGATAAAGGTTTCAACATGTTGCAGGGCTGCGCCAACGGCTGTTGCTTCCAACTTATATTTACAGACATGCAGATAACTTCCGTCTACCTCAAACGAATTTCTTTTTGATACTAATTCTCTTAATTGATCAATGTACTCATCCATATAGGCTCCAGCATACCCACCTAGGATTACATTACAATCATAGAGCATTCTTAAATTGTTGATAATGATGACCAAGTGCGAGAGATATTCTTCCCAAAGAGTTCTTTGAGGTTCATTATTTGATCTTAGAAGTTTAAAGAACTCAGCAATATTCCCGTTTGTGCTATCTGATAGGATTTTAGCTGAGCAATATACATCAACACATCCTTTTTGTCCACAGTAACAAGGGCGACCGTTTTGAACAATTGTCATATGTCCAAACTCACCACTGCGTTGATTTTGTCCTGAAAAGATATTCTTTCCTATAATAATAGATCCACCCACACTATTATTAAGAGAGAGATATACCACATTTTGTATATCGTCTTCATTCCATAGTTCTGCAAATCCTGCTGCATTTGCATCATTACTCAAAATGCATGGATATGGTATAAATTCACTAAAATCCTTTACGCTTCCCCCTTTGAAATCGATAACCGTTGCGTAATTCACCCTTTGTTTATCTGCTGATAATATTGCAGGTAAGGCAATACCTACACCTAAAATCTTCGAACTTTCTATTGTGCAATCACTAATGAATTGCTGTACTAAGTTTCCAACTCCTGCAAAGTATTCTTTAGAATTGACAAATGGATATTGCTTTCGGACATTTTTGATCAACTTTCCGCTTAAATCAATTAATACAATTCCAACATGATTTCGGGTAATATCTAATCCAATTGCATATTTATGACTATTAAACGTAATAGCCTTTGCTTTTCTGCCTCCTGTAGACTCGAATAAACCAGTCTCAATAATTAAATCTCTTTCTTGTAATTCTTTAAGATTTTGGGTAACGGTGGGTAAACTCATATTTAGAGTCTGAGCTATTTCTTGAATAGAGATAGGATCCCGCTTATATAAAAATTTGTAGATAGCATTTCGATTGATCTTTCTCACTTCAATGCTATTCACTCTGTTAATTGTCATCTTATCCCCGACTTTCATAAATGTGTTTTAATAATGTATTCATAGTATTATATTTTTGTTGTTTTTACAATCATAATGTCGAAACACTACTTGCTTATGAACATTTAAATCCTGCTTCAGTATCCTGAATTTTCTTTTCACGCCTGCATGGCAGTGCAAAATAGCCCGATAACCTTGATTTTGATAGCATCAAGTTATCGGGCTATTATTTATATGTGCGCGAGATCTCTAGGCAAAGTGCCTAGAGATCATAATTCTGTAAACATCCAAAGATACCTATAAAATTAAACCAGCATATTTCTGATTTCTTCATAAATCATGGAATCGCTAATCCCACCATAAAAGCATACCTTCCCCTTTATTGCGACCATAGGCAAGGCATATCCGGTTTTGAACATCATATGGGCTGTGTCATAGCCACTCAAATCATCCTCTAGTACATCAAGGAAGCGTATCTGCACCTCTTTAGCCACATCACTATGCAGTAGAAATCGTTTCAATTGCTCGAACATTTCACCCATGGTCTTTTCATGGCTCGAGTCACAGGAACCGCCACAACTGCAAATCCCTGCAGGTTCCTCATCTCGGATTCCAAACACCTCAATTTCGATCATACCTTTTCCCCCTCTATATCTTATTTTCCTTACTTTTTAATTTCAGGTGATACGTTTGGGAAATGTGCCTGAAAGATTAGAGAAATTCGACATTACCTTGATACTCTACCATAAATTATTAATTTTGCTTTTCAGGTCCATAACCTTCTGTTCTATCATTTGAGCAGTTTTTATAAACTCATGCTTATCCTTACCCGTCGGATCATCCAGTCCCCAATCTTCCCTGTATTTACACGGTAGAAAAGGACATTTGACGTTACATCCCATGGTAATTACAACATCCACAGGAGGAATATCTGAGAGCAATTTTGATCTTTGGGTTGTGTTCATATCAACACCATAAATCTCTTTAATTACTTCAACTGCATCTTGATTAAGCTGTGGCTTGGTTTCAGTCCCTGCTGAATAGGCCTCAAAGTTATCCGCTGCAATTAGCTTTGATATCGCCTCTGCCATCTGTGACCGACATGAGTTATGAACGCAAATATAGGCTACTTTAATTTTTTGCGGCATAATTCAAACCCCTTTTTCAAATATATGCTTTGGCAGACCATTTTCATTAAAATACTTGCGTTTGAAGAAGAGTGCGGCATTTACCAAAGCAATCATGACTGGCACCTCAACCAAAGGACCGATTACTGCAGTGAAGGCAACATCTGATGCTATACCGAAGACAGCTACAGCAACTGCTATGGCAAGTTCAAAATTATTACTTGCCGCTGTAAAAGCTAAGGTTACAGTTTGGTTATATCTGAAACCGCCTTTAAAAGACATATAAAAGCTTACAAAAAACATTATTGCAAAATAAATTAACATAGGTATTGCAATTCTAATGACATCTCCAGGATTTTGAATAATTTGCTCTCCTTTTGTTATAAACATAATGACGATTGTATAAAGAAGGGCGATCAAAGCCAAGGGAGATATCTTAGGAATGAATACCGTTTCGTACCACTCTTTTGTTTTGAATCTTATCAATCCAAACCTTGTAATAAAACCCGCTGCAAAAGGGATACCTAAGTAAATAAGTACACTCTTTGCTACTTCCCACATCGAAACATCCACCACCTGGCCTCCCCAGGAAAGCCCCAGCCACTTAGGTATGACAGTGACAAATATATAAATATAGACTGTGTATAAAAGAATTTGGAAGATAGAGTTAAGGGCAACCAAAGCAGCACAATATTCGTTATCACCTTTAGCGAGGGTATTCCAAACAATAACCATTGCAATACATCTGGCAAGACCTATGATAATAAGTCCAATAGCAAAGCCCGGTTTATCGCCAAGTAGCAGTATAGCAAGCACAAACATTAAGATAGGACCTATAATCCAGTTTTGAATCAGCGAAAAGGAAAAGATCTTTTTATTTTGTGTAACTTTTCCGATCTCTTCATACTTCACCTTGGCAAGGGGGGGATACATCATAATGATAAGACCTACAGCTATCGGCCATGATATTGTTCCGGTGCTGAATTCACTTAGTGACTTTGCTAAGTCAGGAAAGAAATACCCACCAAAGACACCGACTGCCATTGCGATAAATATCCATAGTGTCAAAAATCTGTCTAAAAACGACAACCTGGGTTTATCAACATTCTCCATTTCAATCATCCTCCCTATATCTAGTCACATTTAATATTCTTACGCTTTAGCCAATCCTTTAAGTTTTGCAAGTCATTTTGATATAATTCCAGATTCCTCAAGTTATCATATACCAAGCTATCCATGAACTTCATACGTTCATCTAAAGCCATGGAATAGTAGACCCATTGGGCATGTTTACGGTCTTTCACCAATTCGGCATTCTTAAGATAAATCAAGTGCCTTGATGCCTTGGCTTGTGAGATTTGTAAGGCTTCCATAATATCGCAAACACAGAGTTCTTTTTCGTATAACAGGTTTAGAATCCTCAACCGAGTTTCATCAGAGAGGGCCTTTAAGGCATCTAACAGCTTTTCCATTCAATCACCTCTTTTAAGTATAATACTCATATATTCGCTTAAGCGATTATATGAGTATTATACATCATAGTTTAGTAAAAGAATACTAGTATTGATAAATATGTATTAAGTATAGCTAGCCTATGCGTCAGTCGATTTCCTTTTTTACTTAGAAGTTCTTAGTGATTAAAAAGAAGCCTATTCGGCTTCTAAATTAATTCAAGTTATTCTGACAGAATTCTTAAAGCATCATCAAGGGCTAGGTGATAATGAGATGGCAAGTCGTGAACCGTTTCCTTGATTTCTTTAAATGCCCTCCGATGGGCCTCTAATGCTTGAGCGTCCTGAGGATAACAGGAATCCACCAAATTGACCATCGCCTTAGCTTCTTCAGCATATCCATGCTGATTGAGATAATCGTACAGGGGAAGTGCAAATTTCAAGACATCACTTTGAGTTTTAATCATAAAAGGCATTCTTTTAAACTCCAATCAAACAATTTTAGAAAGATTACATTACTATATATAATAACGCCTTAAAGGTCTAGCGGCTCCCAGCAGAATGCTAAAATAAGCAACTGGATTTAAGCGTTTAGTCATAACGGCATTCCCTAAAACCCATTTTTTCCATTATCAGATAAACCATAAATAATGTCACAACCTTCAACCTCTTTATAATTTTCCGGAACATATTTGACTTCTGCAAAATTTTTTGTAACTAATTCAGTCTCGATAATTTCTCCACTTTTCCTTCTTACTATCTTATTTCTCCATATTTCATTTTTTCGGTAGTATTTCTCCCCAATCTTAAGAAACTGATGATCTTTTTCAAATACGTGATATGCAAAATCTAAGTTCTGATCGATCCTTAATTCTCCTTCTAAACATTTATCAGAAAGCCAAAGTCTCAGTTGAAAAGTATACGGAGTACAATTCATAAACTGATAGTCTATATAATTGTAAAAGACTGTTGCCCCACTGCCGAAGGGCAATACCCTTCTGTCATCTGGGAATGGATCAAAACTATGATGAAACCGTTTCGTAACAATTAAGGGACTATGAATAACCAGCCAATGGATTAAATTGGCGATTTGACAGATTCCCCCGCCAATGCCGGGCTTCGCTTCACCACAAGACAATAGCATGCCAGGTAAATATCCCTTCCGCTTAGTGGTTAATCCGACTAATTGACAAAAAGAGAATGTTTCACCAGGCTTGATGAGAATACCATCAATTCGCTTTATCGCTATCGAAAGATTTTTAACTTTGTTATATTGCAACTGTATGTCTGTGTCGCCAAGTTTCCTTATCAGAACTGACTGATGCTTCTTGACTCTGTATGGTAATCTTTCGGAACTTTGCAACGAAGCAAACGTCTTATCCTCGAAACACCATCTTAAATATATTGCTAATCTTCGAAACCAGACTGATAAAAAATAGAGTATTGGGTGTATCTCGCTTATTAGCCTACGTGCCATACTAATCCTTCTCTCTATAAATCATCAAATGATTAGCCAGGTAAGATAATCTCATCTTAATACTTATCTACAACCACCCCAAACGAAGAAGCCTTAATATGTGGATTGTCAATAAGCAACTTAAGCTCATCCTTCGTTCCATATACGATCACCCCTAAAATAGGAACATTGGAGGAATCAGTGTAGCCTTTTGCGACAAGTTCGTTATAGATTTCGTTATACTTGTTATCTTTACTGCTTTTCAATAACTCACGGAGATTATTGTAGCCCTCGTTAAAGTCCTTAAGATCGTGGTATACGCTCACTCCTAAGGCATCATCTTCTCTAATATAGGTTGCTTTACCGTCGTTTTCAGTTGCTTGTTTTTTGTGTCGATCCGAATCTTCTTTTCTAAAGGCATCAACCCAATACCATGATATCTTAACCAAAGGTAGTATAGTTGGCATATCTGTTGCAATATATGGTTTATCAAAGGATAGTCCTAACTCAATAAGTTTATCCGAGGAGACCTTATCCAACTCGTCCAGATCATTCTTATATTCTTTATAGGATATTTCCGGATTAAAAAAGATCATTTTTCTGTATCCATTTTCCCAATAATCAACCGACCATTCTCCTGCAAAACTTCCCACGCCCTGGCTCCTTCCGAGAACAAGTGGCGTAAGCAAGCCATAGGCAGAAACCTTATTTTCCAGAACCACAGGTTTAGCTGCTACATCTCTGGAGACTGTATAATCACTCCTCCCCACTAAGAAACCCATAGAATCAGTGGACTTGCTAATATAACCGTTGGGTACATGAAGCTTAATGTTATTCTCATTAAAGCCAAAGATTTCATTACTCAACTTATGTGTTATGGCTAGATTAGCAAAATAGATTGCAATAAATGCTACAGTAATCACAACCAGTGATATGAAAATCATTTTTATAGAAGACTTCCTTATCCTCTTTTTGATTGCCATTGTTAATTTTTCATCATCAAACATTTCATCCAATTCACTGTTGTACAATACTCTTCCCCCCAAAACTTTAAAATTCATTTCAGGCCCAAAAAGACGACCACAAAAACAAATTTTCATTCGGGGTCATCTGCTTCTAAAAAAGTACCGGCAGACCTCGTGAAACCGGATACGCCTTCTAAAATTCGTATGCTAATCTGAACAAATGCTATAAGTCTAAATACATAGCCTTACTTAAATCTTTAAAACCTTTCCTTAAATAAAATTCATCAGCATACTTATTGAAGGAATATACTTTTAATTCGATTCTTTTTATCTCTTTACTTTTAGCCCACTCAACAACTTTCCTTAAAAGTAAAGAACCGATATGATAATTTTGATAAGCTCTCTTAACTGCAATACCATCTAATTGTACCCATTCCCTCTTCTTGATAACTGGGAATTCAGACGACTTCTGAATGAAACATTCTGCAAAAGCCACAACTTTTGTGTCAATATCGGCAACAAAAAGTGCCTTATTACTATCATTGATGATTTCCGATATGTACTCTTTTGCTCTTGCGTAATCTTCAGGTTTAATAAAAAGTTCAGGATGATTTAACCTGTGTTGCTCATCCAATTCAACATAAATTTCACATAAACTTTCATAATCGTTTATGACTGCTTCCCTTACCTTTATATCCATATAGTTAAATCCTCCTAAATGAGTTAAGGCATCTTCGTAATGATTATTCGGTTAGCAAGAAATACGCAGTGGAATTATTGGACACCGCTTATCATCCTATTCAGCTTTTCGGCAGACTTCATTACAACTGTCTTAACTGCTCTCGATATTGCCTTAATTCATCTTCATCAAAATCGTCAATAGTGTCTTGCAACACTTTAAGCATCTTGGGTTTGTCTTCGGGGATTTTGCCAACCACGGGAGTAGCCATTGATACATGATTAGCAAAGACTTTAGTGTTTGTATCCAGATGTTCGATAAAACATTTTAATTCTTGAACACGTTCAAATTCTGTAGCCTCGAGGAATTCACCTTTGAGTTTTTGTTCATATAAGTTTGTACCGGGTATCAGGGTTAAGGAGGTTATCCCTATACTTTTGGGCTTTAGTTGATTAAAAAATTCGGCTGTTTCTAAGGCGCTAATTTCTCCTTTGCTATGACCAGCTAAGCCATTCAAATAAATTCCATGATAAGTAATTTCGACTTCCTCTAGTCGTTTGCATTGTATGATAGCTTCCTCAGCCGTATTCCCTTTATGGATTCGAGTTAAAGTTTCATCATGACCGGTTTCAATTCCAATATACAAATGATCAATCCCCAATGAACGCAGTGCCTTGAGTTCTTCCGTTGATTTTGTTTTAATATTGGTTATCCGAGCATACATGGAAATAGTTTCACAGAGGGGAAGATATTCTTTGATTTTTTCAGCAATTATTTTTAGTCGTTCAAAGCTTAAAACAAAGGGGTCACCACCGACAAGGTAGACCCTTTTCGCATCAGGGCGCTCGGAACGAAACTCTCTTAAATCTTCCTCTATTTGCTCTATAGGCTCGATGCGAAATGGGACATCCTTATACATGCTGCAAAATGTACAACGGTCATGTGAACATCCGACTGTAACTTGTAATAGTAAGGTTTTAGCCTCGGCGGGTGGTCTATAGATCGTACCTGTATAATGCATTTTAATAAACTCCCTTTTAAGTTCTTAAGTGTAAGAACTTTCTAATCATAACAATTGTTAACGTTCCAATTATCGACGATTTTAATATCGAGACCAATTTAATATTCCACATATTTTCTTAGACTTCCTGCCAAGATCAGTAAATAATCTAAGTAAATAAAAAAAACCAGATCTAACGATCTGGTTAAGTTTTATGATGTTAAAATTCTTCAGTAACCAAATCAAAGCCTTCAAGCGTGGCCGTGTCATCAATTCTAATCATCAAATATCGTATACCGTCTTTGGTTACTTGCTTAACATTTTTTAAATCCTGGGGGCCAATGGAAATTGACGCTGTGTTGTTGTCAATTTTAATCGACTTCGTTGCATAATTAGGGGTAATACTCGAGGCTTTAAACTCGTAGTTTTCCTCACCCATAATTCCCAGAAACGAAGATCTCAACTTATCTGCGGTATTAATTCCGCTATTTTCCAAAATTCTCTCCATATCTTTCAAACCTATTAAAGAAACTTCTCCGCTTTCTTCCTCTACGTCAAGTCGACGACCAAGTTCTTCATAAATGCTCGAAACAACTTCCGGCTCAATTTCGGCCCCTACAATGTCTCGAACAACTTCAAAAAACCGCTCTTTGTCAGCCTGGGCTGTCGATTTGAAATCACAATCGAGAATGTTTTCTACAAACAAATGATTGGGCTTGTTTTCTTTTTGGGTATAGTAAACAACCTTGTCAGTCTCTGCAGCATCTTCACTAAACGAAGGGAACATAAAACCCTCAAAAGGAGAGGCTGTATTAATGATAGCTTTTGCAGGTACACTGGTGCTAAACTCTCTTTCAATGAAATCAAAATTAAGTGAGTTTTTCGGAATGATAACAGGGCAGACACTGCATATAAAAAACCCCAAGGAGTAGGCTACGTCATTATCCACTTCACCGTTATCTTCATTTTTAACTGACTTATAAACTTCTCCTCGAACAAAACTAATCATAAAATCTAGCTCATATTTTTCGCAAGCTTCTTCCAGAATCTTACTTACGAGAGTTTGGGTCGCTTCTTTGAAATTATTTGTTTTCAAAATATGAAGCATTTGCTTCTGAGTTTGATTTTCGCCCAGTTTGTTGTTTTTGAATTCTAACTCAAAAATTTTTGAATCAATCTTACCGGTCAATACTTTTTTAAAGTTTTTTAAATACAACTCTTTTTTTAGTTCGTCCATCATATCAAAGTATATTTCTTCAGAACAGAGGATATCCTTACTGTCTTGTTTGATAAAATAGCTACATATTTCTTTAATTTTTAATTTAGAATTATTTGTTTTTAGCTCTTTACGGATGCTGGCAATATCTTCCTTGTTCAATCATCTATCTCCCTTTTATTAAATCCTTAGGCTGAACACTCCGGCCTCTCCAGCAAATAATCAATCTAAAACAATTCCAGCTTTGTTGATCAACAAAAGCTGATGACTGATAATTCGAGTGATACCTACAGATTATATGTTATGCATACAATATTCGTCATCTTTTCTTTAATTCCTCCCGATAACAGAAGTTAACATTGATAAAAACGAAACCAGACCGCCCAAATAGAGCGATCTGGATATATTAATGTTTTAGTTCTTGTCCACAATTCTTACAGTAGTTTGCATCTTCATCTTCAATTATTATACTGCAACTGGGGCAAGTTCGCCCATTACCCTTTGTTGATCTAGTTCTCGCCAGTTCACTAGAAACAATTCCAGTAGGAACTGCTATTACTCCATAACCAAGGAGCATCAGCAAGGAAGCTACTACCCTTCCAAGTGGAGTGATCGGAGTGATATCGCCGAAACCGACCGTGGTAAGCGTTACGATTGTCCAGTATACAGATATAGGTATACTATCAAAACCACTGGTCTCTCCTTCGATCAAATACATCAGTGTTCCCACAATTACTACGATAACCAAAACAGCTTCGAGGAAAACAATGATTTTATACCTGCTGGCTTTCAGCGCATTAAGTAAAGAATAAGATTCACCGACATATCTTCCAAGATTTAAGATTCGAAATACCCGTAACAAACGAAAAATCCTTAAGATCAAAGCGAACTGACTTCCGGCAATAAAAATACTTAAGTATGCCGGTAGTATGGCTAGCAAATCTATGATGCCGAAGAAACTTTTCAAGTATTTTAATTTATTTCTTACAATCCATATTCTGGCAATGTATTCAATCGTAAACAGAACTGTGATGACCCATTCAATCCGATAAAGGTACTCTAGGTAATCTTTAGATAAACGCGGCAAAGATTCCAAAAAGATACTTAAAATACTTATTAGTATCAGCCATAGAAGTGCAATATCAAAAGCCCGTCCAGCTCTAGTATCGGCCTTGAAAATAATTACAAATAATTTCTCTTTCAGAGATAAGCTCTTTTGGTCGGTCACCATATATGAAATCTCCATTTTCAGTCTGCACTTATTTACATCAGATCGTTATTAGTTTAGTATACTACATCCTTTCTAAATAATCCTCGTTTTGCCGGCAAGAAACTTTGCTAAAAGATTTGCTTCATTCTTCATTAGGCCACCTCATAATAGGATTTACTGTTTCTTTGGCATTATTAGAATTCCTTCACCATTTCATTCCTTCTCCGAGGCTGTCATAGATATTCCTCTTAGCATTATGGTTACGATCTCTTCTATCGAAACTCACTTTTAAGAAAGTAAAAATCATTGCCACTTATCTTCCAAGTATTTAATATTCTCTGGAGCATATTTTACGAATGGATTATAACCTTAAAAGTGATTTAACTGGTCCATACTTGGGATTAACATCTTATACATTTCCGTTGAGATACTCGTTTCCCAATATCCAGTCAGCTTAGCAACGCCGACCAAAGCGATCCATAAAGCAACTACTCCCAAAGCCAACATCCTTGGTGACAAAGGGAACGCAGTCTTAGGAAGGTCAAATCTTAAAGTGTTGCTTACTGGACACTGCTCCACACAATCTAAACACCCTGTACACTCCGGTGACCTAACGGTTAGTGCTTTATCAACTTTAATTCGGTTCGGACAAGAGATCGAACATCTTTCACAGGATATACATGAGAGGGGCTCTCTTCGTATCTTCCAAGGGCTTAACATGCCCAATAAACCTAACAACGCTCCATAGGGACAGAGATACCGGCACCAGAAATGCTCAATAAGGATGGAAAGCAGCATCAAGCCGATGACAACGCTGAATCCTACCCAAGTCATATTCCTAAAAAAGTCTAACATCTTAATATCCGCGACCATGTTATAGGGAGTTTGTAAAAACATGTAGGTTGAAGCTCCATCCATGAGCACAAAAATAAAAAGGACAAAAAAAGCAAGAATTATATACTTTAGAGAGCGCAAAGGATAATCGAGCCAGTTTGGCAGGATAAAATTCCTCTTGAACATCTTTTTACCCAATAAAGCTAAACCCTCAGATAATGTGCCAAAAGGACAAATCCAAGAACAAAATGCCCTCTTCCATAATAGAGATACGATCATGGCAGCCAAAAATATCACAAGTCCAGCCGGGTGGATCCGGTCAAATATACCATTAGCGAGCCATGATTTTAAAGCAACTAAAGCACTGATCGGAAGAAATGCCTCCACTCCCGCCGGTCTTGCAATGAACTGCATGGTGTCTGGATTAGTAATGCTGTGAACAAAACGGATAAATTGAATCCCTATTAAGACAACAATAATGGTGAATAGTAATTGAATGAGTCTGCGCCAAGTGTAAATGTTTTTATGCTTCGACATAAGTTCTCCTTTGTGCTAATTATTTCTCGTTAATTATATAGTTTTATGATGAATAATGTGTGATACAGTTCACAGTAAACTTAAAAAAAGGAAACCATCTTGGATTTCTACGGATGGTTTCCTTTTTAGTAAAAGTCTAAGCCAAAGGCTCCGAAATCCACTACATCTGGTGTCTTGGTCCTCCTGGAAAACTTCAACCTTCAACTAACCTTTAGATGTCAAGACTGACCTAAACAATATGTTAGCAGGAAAACAAGAAAATATAAAGCAAAAAGCACAAGCAAGAATTTCTTGGCCTGTGCTTTTTGCTTTAATTCCCCTAAACTAAGGCAATTACTACTGACGAAATCTTAATAATTTAATGAAAAAATTGCTTCTCCTCATCTACTAAACCCAATGCAATTTCTATTAAGGCAGTGAGATGCATCATTTTCATACCCAGTTTGTAATGCTTATTCATATCAACAAACTGGTCCATACAGTTATGGCAAGGGATACATCCAATTGTCGCGCCTGTAGCCACTAATTGATCAACTTTAGGTTTGGCTTTTACCATACGCATTGCTTTAGTTTCAGCTACGGCACCCGCTCCTCCGCCAGCTCCACAACAAAGGTTATACTCCCTGTTAGGAAACATTTCGCGAAAATCCATTACAGTATTACTCAACACATAGCGCTGTGGTTCAACAACCCCCTCTTTACGAACCGTATTACAGGGATCATGTAGAGTTACTGGGATTGTATTTCTGGTCTTATCTAGTACTAATATACCGTCTTTAATCCAATCGGCATACAACTCCATTATATGGCGAACAGGGAACTGTTTCCCTTTCCAGTAATCACGCGCAAACACTCTGGTCGATCGGAAAGCATGGCCGCATTCTGTGACAATAATTTCCTTAGAGTTTAGCCTCTCAGCTTCTTCAAACATCGGGCGTGAAATTTGATCGAATTCATCGTTTTTACCCGTGAACAAACAAATATTAGTAGCATCCCAGCGTTTAGAGCTGATCGTAAAGTTTGCTTTGGCAGCGTGAAATACATTTAATATACTTTGCAGATCAGCTGGATAATGTTTAATCTCCCGAGCATTGAATCCAAAGAAGAAATCTGCATTAGGAACATCTAAAGGAATCTTATAAGTCGGATCTTTCAGCTCTTCCTGCATCATTTCTTCAATCCATTCTAATGTCTCATCATAATCAATTTGTTCAACACCCATCTGGTTACCTGTCCGTATATGATCATCAGCAATAACTTGCAGATAACCCGGCGCCTTTGCCACTTTTCCTCGAAAGGCTCTCGTGAGTGCGTTGATATTCACTCCCATTGGGCATTCCACGGTACATCGATTACACATTGTACAATTCCAAATAAAGGGATCATTTTCCGCTTCTTCTCGCATACCAAGGACTACTTTGCGTATGAATTTACGAGGGTCCTGATCCTTATGCAGATCGCTATAAACACAGCCAGCTGTACACATACCACAAGTAAGGCAATTAGAAAAATCATAGCCATTCAATAATTCTGCCACTTCATCACGTAAGGTCGGATCTAAACTTTTAACTCTTATTGGTTCTCCCAACTAATGTTCACCTCCGATTGACTTTGGTCAAAGTCCCAAATTCAGCTCTTTGAAACCTTGCTCAATACTTAATTATTCAATAGCAATACAATGTGCCGGGCAACCCTCGGCAGCTTCTTTAGCGGCTGCCTCACACTCACTAGGGACTGGGTTTGTATAAGCTACTGCTAACCCGTCGGCCCCCATCTTAAAAACCTCAGGACAGAATTCAGGGCATGATTCACACCCGATGCATTCATCTTGGTTTACTACAGCAATCATAATGTCTCCTCCTCAATTATTTTGTTAAATAAGGCGAACACAATTTTTAGAATTCTAAAAGACTTATGTGATAATTTTCTCTAATCATTATTAAAATGTTGAAAAATTCGTTGGATTTTCATTTGGTCGGCAACTCTTACTGCACAACCCTTCTAAGTCGATGAGTTGTATCGTTTCATACTCATCGGACATCAGAGTACAATTGTCTTGACAAAAGTAAAAGGAGCGTCCTTCTTTCACCTTTGCTTTCCTTTTAACCCGTTCCATCTCTACCTGACATATATTTACCTCCTTGTGGTTATTGACATATGCCCTTTATGATTAATTATACTCCGTATTGAACATATGTCAATAATTGCTATGACATAATTTCCTTCCGTGGTCGAGGAAAAAACAAGAGAAATAAAAGTTCCAGACTGTCTTAAAAAACAATCTGGAACTTCAGATGCTTAGTGATTAACTTCGAATGACTTAAGAAAGAATCGTCCTTAATACTTCTATATCAGGTACCGCAAAAAGTTCGGTAAGGTTGGCTTGATAGCTCTGGCAATGTACAATAATCAGCCTGTTCGGGGGAGTGTGCGTAGGGGTTTGAAAGAACATCAAGAAGTTGTTCCATTACGCTGTAGTCTTCTTGTTTCACCGCGGCTTCCAGTGCAGCTTCTACTTGGTGGTTGCGAGGGATCAGTGCAGGATTGGCGTTCCGCATCAACTGATACGAAGAGATTTTCGATTCCTGTTGCCTGCCAAGTCTGGCCTGCCACTGCTCACGCCACTGACCAAATTCTGGGGTGCCAGACAGAACCGAATCCTCCAGTCTGTCGAAAGTTAACGCGCGAAAAGTATTAGTATAGTCCGCACGATACTTCTGCATCATCTTGAGCAGACCTTCAATAAGGGATTCATCCTCGATCTCTTCGTTAAATATACCCAGTTTGGCTCTCATTCCTGCGAGCCAATTACGGTGATACAAGTCAGTAAAGTCCGAAATCGCATCCTGGGCCAGTTTAATAGCTTCTTCTTGATTGTCATGCACCAGCGGCAATAGGGTTTCAGCAAATCGGGCGAGATTCCATGCGGCAATATTCGGCTGATTGCCATAGGCATAGCGGCCTTGAACGTCAATTGAACTGAATACTGTTGCCGGGTAATAGGTATCCATGAAGGCACAGGGACCATAATCAATGGTTTCTCCGCTAAGGGTCATGTTGTCGGTATTCATCACCCCGTGAATGAAGCCAACGAGTTGCCATTTGGCAATCAATTCGGCCTGACGCTTGATCACTTCCTGAAGCAACAAAAGATAGCGGTTCGGGGCATCAGCAACGTCAGGATAATGTCGTTGCAATGTGTAATCAGCTAAAACCCTGAGATCCTCGACCGCGCCCCATTCTGAAACGTATTGAAAGGTGCCGACTCGCAGATGACTGGCTGCTACGCGGGTTAAAATTGCACCCGGCAGCTTGGTTTCGCGGATTACTGACTCTCCGGTTGTCACCACCGCAAGGCTGCGGGTGGTAGGAATACCAAGAGCATGCATTGCTTCGCTGATGATATATTCGCGCAGCATCGGTCCAAGCGCTGCTCTGCCATCCCCCCGACGGGAATATGGAGTTGGACCTGAACCCTTAAGCTGAATATCAACTCGCTCCCCTTTGGGAGTGATCTGTTCGCCAAGCAACAGTGCACGGCCGTCCCCTAACAAGGCAAAATGCCCGAATTGATGTCCCGCGTAAGCTTGAGCAAGAGGGGAAGCGCCTTCAGGAATTCGGTTGCCAGCAAACACTGCAACGCCATCTATGCTTTTCAACGCTTGGAAGTCCAACCCCAGGGATGTTGCCAACGGATAATTGAGAATAATCAACTTGGGGGAGCGAACAGGGATTGGGTTGAGGCTGGTGAAAAATGACTTTGGCAGACGTGCATAACTGTTGTCTAAGTTCCATCCAGTTTCTATTATCGCTTTTTCCCTTGTCATCGCATCTCCTTCTCTTTTTTCTTATTGTATCCTAGTTGTTTCTTTTACATAGTAAAAAATGCCCTAGGGATTCTATGATGCTTTTGTTCTACATTCGATTCCAACACAAGGCAACCTTTTTTTAGTGTCTGCTTATGCTAATATATTATACCCTTCCATCAAACGGGCTTTTATCCGTTGCGAACGGCTTTAATGGATCTGGTGTTTTTCAGCATCAAGCATTTACTCTCTTCATTTCAATCTGGCTCCTTCCGTATAACGAGAAAAACTGTTTTTGGCACTAATAAGATTTTGTAAGCAAAAAGCCCAGTGTTATTACTGGACTTAATTGTGTCAATTATTGATTTATAAATTTCTAGAACATAGTTGTTAGCTTTTCTCCTACCACCCTAAGGTTATCCAATTTCTGAGACAACACTTGGGTTGATTTCGCCTGCTCCTGGGTTATCACATTACTCTGCTCAACATTTTTCTGCACGTGAATGACCGACTCTCGAAACCTTTTAAGCATATCATCAATATTTCTCGCTGACCGGTTGCTCTCCTCAGCCAGCTTGCGTACTTCCTCAGCCACGACTGAAAATCCTCGTCCATGTTCGCCTACACGAGCAGCCTCAATAGCGGCGTTGAGTCCCAATAAGTTGGTCTGCTGAGCCACTCGCCGGATAACGTCTAATATCTCGGAGATGCCATTCACTTCCTGAGTGGTTATCCGGGCAATATCGGACGATTCCTGGCTTGAAGCGGCAAGTTCTTCTGAGGATGCAGCTAGTTCCTCTACGAAAGAAGCCGACTCTTCTAGTTCTGTATAGAGTTCAGATAACACCTGCTCGTAACGGCTTGTTTTCTCCCGTTCCCTTTCACGCTCTCGTTCCTGTGCTTGGGCTATTTTCAACGCCTCGTTTATAGCCCGTTTCACTGCTAACAATCCCGACTCCAGAAGGTCCACAATGTAACTCTGCTGCTCCTTGGCAGCCGTGTACCCCCCTTTATCTCCCGTGATGGCATTAACCCCTATCTGACTCAACTGTTCTAGTATCTTTGGTATGTCTTCAAGCGTGTCCCATGGCCTCACATGTATCGTCACATCGCCTACAACAAAGTCCGAATTGCCCATTTCCAGAAATCCCCTATGAGCCACCACACCCACTTTAACAGCTCCACCTGCTATCAGCCGTTGCACTGCTTCAAGCATCTCACTGATAGTCATAGTAAGCCCCACAACTGGCTTGTCAGTATTTTTCCTTAACAAGTCAACCATAAGACCCCTACTGATCATGACATCCATCTGTGAATTAGCTCTGAGCACCTCTAGTCCTTTATCAAAACTTACAACTTCAATAGGAAAAGACAAATTGAGCTCACTCATCGCCTGCTTGGCTACCTGCGCCATATCCGGTGTCAATGCTGCGAAAAAGATTGATTCCATTATTTAATACCACCTCAATATTTCCTGGTTTTCTCGCTATTACTTAAATTTTTAAATATGCCGTTACCGAGCCAATAAATATTGCCATTTCTCTGTAAATTTCTATTATTCTACTTCTATCTACAAATATCCTGCATTAAAATTGCTAAGTTCTCCTAAAAAACGATAAAAAATCTTGCACTTACTTCTCAAGGTATATTTGTCCGGAAATTTATATTACAAGGTTTGCGGCTTAGTATAAGCTTTTATACTATTAACAGATTCAACATTTAGCTCTTTTATCCTTCCATAAGAGGAGAAACGATTCAGATTAGTGAAACAAGTTTGCGTGTTAACTCTCAATAAAATGCGCTGGTGTGGGATCGTTGTCTCAAGCATAAATCATCGCCTAGTACTTCTTTAATTGACTCTGCACAAATAGTTACTGCTCTATCTATTTCTTCTTCATTGATAATCAATGGCGGATTAAAATACAACACATTTCCGAGTGGTCTTAAGATGAGACCTTTCTCTAAAGCTTTCTTGTAAATCTGATAACCTATTCTAAGTTTAGAATCATAGGCTTCCTTAGTCTTCTTATCGATTACCAATTCCATAGCATTCACTAAGCCGATATGTCTAATTTCGCCTATATGCGGATGATCTAATAATGCTTCATTTAGTGCATTGTGAAGATATTCAGCTCTTACTACAGCTTTCTCTAATATCTGGTCTTCTTTAAATATTTTCTGAACAGCTAATGCTGCCGAACATCCGAGAGGATTTCCACTATAAGTATGGCTGTGCATGAATGCTTTTCCTTCATTATAATCTGCGTAAAATGCCTCATAAATCTTATCTGTCGTGATAGTAATAGCCATTGGCATATATCCGCCTGTCATTCCTTTTGAAATACACATTATGTCAGGGCTTACCCCTGCATGATCAAAGGCAAACATTTTTCCTGTTCTACCAAACCCTGTTGCGATTTCATCCGCAATTAAAATTACATTATACATATCACATAATACACGAAGTTTCTTTAAATAGATTGCAGGGTAGATTCTCATACCTACGCTTCCTACCGATAGCGCTCCTACGGTTTCTCCATGATACCCTTCCGTTAGACACATAAATTTGGTTTTCTTTTCATGTCCTGTCTGATGCTGATATTGAAAACTCATCTTTAACGCGCATTCTACAGTTGCTGAACCATTATCCGAAAAGTTAAATTTACTAAGTCCTTTAGGGATAATCTTAATTAACTGTTCGCAAAGAGTAATTGCCGGCTCATGAGAAAAGTTTGCAAAGATAACGTGCTCTAACTTATCCAATTGCAACTTTATAGATTCATTAATCTTTGGATTACAATGTCCTAGAAGATTGCACCACCAGGAACTTATGATATCGATGTACCCTTTACCTTCATGATCGTATAAATATACTCCTTTTCCGTAGTCAATAATAATTGGCTTGAGTTCTTCATAATCCTTCATCTGTGAACAGGGATGCCAGATATACTTTAAATCCTTCTCTACTAAATTCATTTATATCCTTCTTTACTGTCTATTTTCAAAGTTTTTATTCGTATAATGCAACAAGTTTGTCTGTATCTATCTTAAGTTCGGTATCATTCTCTTTTACAAAAGCTATTACAGAAAGCCCTGTCATGATTTCTACCATCATTTTATTATCTTCTTCCATAACACTGCCTTCATGATAACGATTGAATATGATCCCTTTGATAGGTATGTTTTTCTGCCTCATATATTCAACCGTTAAAACTGTTGCATTAATAGTCCCTAATCCTGCATCTGCAATAATCAAAGTACTTAAACCCAATTCCTTAATAATATCCTCTAACATAATCTTGGTATCATCATAACGAATAGGACAGACGATTCCTCCGCTGCCTTCCACGGTAAGATAGTCATAGTTGGTTGCTGCTTTCTTATATGCGGCCTTAACAATATCCATTTCCACAGGATTGCCTTCTATTATGGCAGCCAAATGTGGAGAAAACGGATTTTTATAAACGTATGTCACAAGATTTTCCATCGTTTCTCCAATAGCTGCTACCCGATTAACAGAGTCTGCATCTCCCGGAATTAAGCCGTGTTCTGTCACTTCTGCCCCGCTTAATGCAACTTTATAGTATCCTGCATTGTGTCCTGCTTCACGTAACTTTTTCACCATTAATCCAGTAACAAACGTTTTTCCAACATTTGTTCCCGTTGCTGTAATAAAAATCCCCTTACTCATTCCACAACACAGCCTTGTATCCTAATTGCTCTAATAGTCCCATATCTTTTTCAATAGAAATTCCGGATGTGGTAAGCATATCTCCTGAAATAGCTGCATTTGCTCCTGACTTGAAGCATTTTACTCCCTTATCCGGTAATAATCCTCTGCCGCCGGCAAGACGAATGGATCCACTCGGTACCAAGAAGCGGAATACCGCTACAATTCTACACATATCCTCATTCGTAAGTTTCTTATTATTTTCATAAGCCGTTCCTGGAATAGGATTCAGCATATTCACGGGAATCGAACGGATACCTAATTCCCTAATGGTAAGAACCATGTCAATTCTGTCTTCCATGGTCTCCCCAAGTCCCATAATACCTCCACTGCAGACATTAAGTCCTGCCCTTTGAGCAGCCTTTATGGTCTCGATCTTCTCATCAAATGAGTGGGTAGTACAAACATTTGGAAAGTTTCTTCTGGATGTTTCCAAGTTGTTATGAACTCTGCTTACACCAGCCGCTTTTAATTTAATAAACTGTTTTTCCTCCAAAAGTCCAAAGGAGGCACACACAGAAATCCCTGTTTCGTTTTTTATAGCACTTATGCTTTCACACACCTTGTTTACTTCCTGCTCGTTCAGTTTCCTTCCGGAAGTAACTATGGAATAACGAAGTACCCCCTTTTCGTCATTGTACTTTGCCTGCTCCACAATTGCTTCTGTATTTAACAGTGAATATTCTTCTGTCTTGGAACTATAGAACGATGATTGGGCACAGTATTTACAGTTTTCGGAACACTTTCCACTCTTCCCATTAATGATGGCACAAATATCAAAGTTGTTTCCACAAAAGTGTTCTCTTATTTCATTTGCGGCCGTACAAATTTCTTCCAAAGGAGCATCTGCAATGATCAAGGCTTCTTCTTTTGATATCAAGGCTCCATTGATTACCTTTTCTTTATATTGTTGAATACAGTTCATTTGTCACCCCTTTATACTTGTTAACAATATTCCCAATTGTCTGGGCGGTACGCTTTAGTTCTTCCTTGGTATGAGTTGACATCAATGTTACTCGAAGTCTTGCACTTCCTTTCTTAACGGTAGGATATCTTATAGCGGAAATATAATAACCCTGTTCAAATAATTCCTTCGATATCTCCATTACTTTTTTCTCATTACCAATAACAATAGGAATTATGGAACTTTTCGAATCTGCCTCAATTCCCGATTCTCTTAAACATTGGCAAAAATATTGGATATTCCCCTGCAATGCTTGTACCCTTTGAGGCTCATTCAGTATTAATTCAATCGCTTTTATTGACGATGCCATAACAGCAGGAGACAAGGATGTTGAGAAAATAAAACTGCGTGATTTATTCTTCAAATATTCAATCAAAATTTCTTTCCCACATACGAATCCACCTTCGCTTCCAATTGCCTTACTTAAAGTTCCCATTGTAATATCAGGCTTTTTATCCATATGATAATGCTCCACTGTCCCAAGACCTCTTTCACCGATTACTCCCGTTGCATGTGCTTCATCAATCATTGAAAACAGCTCATATTTCTCTGCTATTTCTACTACCCGTGATAAATTCACTATATCTCCGTCCATGCTAAATACAGCATCGCTTACGATCAATCCTCTGGAACATGGATTGGCTATTATCTTATCTTCTAAGTCATTCATATCATTATGACGATAAACTACAATTTTTGCCTGACTTAATCGGCACCCATCAATAATACTGGCATGGTTCAACTCATCACTGAAAATAATGGCATCCTTTGAACAAAGTGTCGAGATAACTCCTACATTTGCCATATATCCAGTATTGTAAACTAGAGCGGCCTCTGTGCCTTTAAATTTTGCCAGTAAACTTTCCAGTTGTTTATGTATAGATGTTGTACCCGTCGTTAATCGCGAGCCACCTGAACCAACACCATATTCATCTATAATATTCTTTGTATAGATTTTCACCTGCGGATCATTCGACATATCCAAATAACTATTCGAAGCCAGCATAAGTAGGTCTTTACCCTGAAAGTTTACATGAGCACTTTGGGCTGAATTCAGTTCATTCATACCTCGGTACAAATTAGTTTCTTTTAAATTTTCTAAGGTATTCTCTATGAAATTCCATTTAAAATTCGTATTAGTATTCGTAATTTTCTCTGCCCCCAAATATTTTTTTTACGTTCATTCTTGATAGAGCTTGCTTTCATTTTCAAACTACAGAGTTTTATGTGCTTTACCTGATTTCTAGATAAAATTTTTTTGAGATAATGCATCTCCGTTTGATAGTATAACTAATAATAAATATTCCGCCTTTATATTGTCAACCATTTTATTATATTTCGATTGACAATATAATCTCAAAAAATAGTATTGTATGGACTTTATTGTGCATATCAAAAACGCACTCATTTTTGAGTGCGTCCATTGCTTGATCTTGTAATTAAAAAATATTATTTGGGTTTCATAAAAGGAGCTTTATCTGTTGATTATTTCTATTTGCATTCCTTGCATTACATCTAAAGCCTTTTGATTCAGGCTCTCGTCATTGCTGGCAGTGCAAGAGGCATCAACTATTATTTTAGCTTCCGGTAAGGCTGCTTTAGCGATTATGGCATTGGATATCACACAAATATTGGACACGACACCAATCAATTCAACACAATCATATTCATTATTTGTAAGGTAAGTCGCCAGTTCTAATGACCCAAAGGTTATTTTTTCAAACCTCTTGGACGTCTTATCACAGAGCTCGGCAACTTTACCGTACAAATTCCACCCCTCAGTGTTCCTAACGCAATGTAGAATGGGTAGATTTTTTCCTTCCTGTGTCTGCAGGTAATTGTCATTATGAGTATCAAACGTAAAAACTACTTCATCGCCGTTTTGTTTGTACTGCTTGATTTTATGACGAATTCTTGTTTCTAATGAAATGGCTTTTTCAAAGCCTAAGCTGCCACTCACAAAGTCCTTTTGATAATCTACAACAACTAATATCTTCTTCATTGTAATACGCTCCTCAAAACGGAAAGTACTGGGAATTTTATTAAGCAACCCCCTATTCAATTAAATACCGGGGATTGAAAAAGCGGTTATCTACATCCGCTAAATCAGAATAATATACAAAGCAATCGGGTGTATTCTGGGCCAAAAGCAGAGTGGATTTTTCAACCAGCAACAGGTTATGACTATACCGCTCATCTGTGTTATCGAAGCGTCCTGAACGGGTTTGAACAATCCCACCAATATCCAGCCCAAAAATTGTTTCTACAATCTCACCATGCACCCCTGATTGTTGAGGATCTCTAGGTTTTGTAGCATAATCCCAAAATGCTTCGACATTTTCCCACTCAGGAGAGCCGCCTCCTGGCCCTGCGTACCACTGAGAGCTCATGTTCTCTCGTCCTGCAACATTAAACCCGGTTATCATCTCCAAACCCGTACCATAGGCATTGAGAGGTGAAGTTGGCGCAGTTGCCTATCCAGTCTCCAATATCATAGAAGGCAGGATTGGGTGACGCAAGATGGGTCTTGGCATATTCAACTGATCGGACACCATTATATGGAGAAGAAACGGCAGGGAATTTTGTTTCACCGGACGATGTGTCCAGAGATAATTTCTTAAATTCTTCCCTTAAATCCGCAAGCATCTCCTCCTCAGACAGTAAAACAAGGGGAGTCTTAGTTCTATATCTACTAGAACCCGGGTAATAGTGAAAGGTGATTTTACCACATTATTAGACATATCTAGTATACCACCTGGGTGGCAATTTAGGATAATTATACAGTGTTTAATCTTCAACTTAAGTGTTACATTTGATATAATACACTTAATACAAAGAGATCATCTAGAGGGGGACCGTTAGTGGACAGCATACAAGTTGGTGATTTTAAGTTTCGATTGGATTTGTCAAAACCTTTATATGAGCAAGTCCTGCAGCATATACGCCAGACTATAGCTAGAGGAGACGTTCTATTAGGAACAAAGTTGCCTTCCGTGCGCGATCTTGCACACCAATTAAAACTTAACCCCAACACCGTAATGCGAGCCTATCAAGAACTCGATCGTTACCACTTAACAGAAACTCGCCGAGGTCAGGGAACCTTTATCACCTCTGATTCTGAAACTGTCGAACTAGTAAAAAAGGCCTTGGCACGTGAGGCAGTGATTGCCTTTGTCTCGTCAATGAAAAATCTGGGGATCGACCGATCAACAACAGAATCCTTACTAAAGGAGGTTGCTTGGCATGAGTAGTGCCCTTGAAATTAAACACCTAAGCAAATCCTATGGTTCCAAGATCGCCCTCGATGACTTAACCGCATCTTTTCCAGCAGGCCAAATAACAGGACTTATTGGTCCTAACGGCGCGGGAAAGTCGACGCTTTTAAAAGCCATCGTTGGGCTTGTCAAACCACAACAGGGAAGTATCGGGATTTTTGATCAGCCTGCTCACTGGAAGTTAAACGCAGAGATCGCCTACCTCCCCGATCGTGCAAAATGGTACAAATCCCATACGATTAAACAAGCCTTAAACTATGCTCTCAATATTTTACCAGGCTTTGACCTGCCACGCGCTCTTGAAATGGCCAACCTCATGAGTCTCGATTTGGACGTACTGGTATCCACCTTATCAGAAGGTCATGAGGCCCGCTTACATATCATTCTTTGCCTGGCACGGAGAGTCAAACTTGTGCTCCTTGATGAACCATTTTCCGGGATTGATCTATTGTCCCGTGAAACCATTATTCAACTGCTCATCAATTCTATGCTGGATCAACCACAGACTATATTGATCAGCTCCCATGAAATACACGAGGCAGAAAGCTTGTTTGAACATGTTGTATTTCTGAACAAGGGACAACTTGTTTTAGAAGGAAATGCGGAAGCCCTGCGTCAAGAAAAGGGATCTATCGAATCCATTTACAGGGGGTTATTTCGATGAAAGCATTTTTGGCTTTGGTTAGAAATGATTCTAAACTCAAAAAAGAATATCGTCGTCATCAATCTCTTTTAAGTAAAGTTTATGCAGTTTTTGCAGTAGTCTTAATAAATGCTGCCTTAACCTTTTCCAAGGGATACATTGACATTAATTTGATTATTAGGTGTTTGCTAATTTTAACTCCATTTGGGTGCGCCATCTTAGTTGTCAATAAAGAATGGCAAGAAGGGACCACAGGGTGGTGGCTGGCGCTTCCTTATTCAAGAAGTTTACTTCTTAGTGCCAAATGGGTTGCCAGTTTCTGGCACGTTTTAAAAATGTATGGTATCTTCTTTGCTTCAATAATGATAATAGCGTCAATTTATAATTTAACGTTGCCTGTTTTTACACCTAAAATGCAACTGCTAGACTTGCTTCAGGCTTGTGCAAGAGATCTAAGTTGGTTACTCATTATAAGCCCCTTCTCAATTACTCTAGGTGCCTTGATGGTTATCCTTACAAGGTCATATTGGATACCTGGCTCTCTAATAATTTGGTTTATGTTTGGCCTAATGACCAACCTTTATGTGGCTGAAGCCCTTGGTCTTTCTTCACAGAAGGGTTCCTTTGTCTCACACTCTGGTCAAGGCTTTTGCTTTAGCATAAATGGGAGTGATTTCGTCACAACCTTTCTTATCTCTCTCGCACTCTCATCACTATTATTCGTTTTTTCCGTGTACCTTCTTAAGAAGCATGTGGAAGTATAGTACCGATCAGAAAACAACGTGAGAGGATTACCTCTCACGTCGCTTTCTCTTTGTCTTTGAGCTATGACTATTTATTAAAGGTATTTCATTTCTACTGTAGTCTTTAAAAATATATGCTTGAATCAGTCTGCTTTTACTTCGCTCAGACTAGCTCCCTTTAGAAATAAACCTTCGATGTTCTTTTCTACTTCCGGATCAGGAATTAAGGGCGGTGCATGGTGCGGCTTTTTGCGGGCATCAATGATCATATTGTCACAGGCCCAGTGCTTGTTTTCAGTGTAACTATTAACCCCATAGATATCATGGGAAGGATTACTCCGCGTAAATGTCGCCCAAAAAAAGTTATTCAGAGAGCCGCTGATGAATGAACTGTCATCACAAAGGATAATCATTGGACAAGTCGGCATTTCACCTTTTGTCTGTATAGCCAAGCTTAACTCGTCTAATTCCTTTTGTGCTTGCGGATAGTTTACAAACTCCGGTCCTTCGATCGCAACAATCCCCGGCATCACTAAACATGGATTTTTAAAGTCTCGTAAATCCTTCAACTGTTCCGGGACTGCTCTGCACACATCTCTTTTTTGATCACCATAGGCGGCGATAACCACCTTGCTGCCTGAGTTTAAACCTGTTCCCGAATAGTCAAGGGTATCGATTGTTGTATTAGTTTGGAAATGAATGTCACGATGCAGATCAATTCGTTCGAGTATATATGTTAAGAATTCTACTTCTCGATGGGTATCTAAAGGTTGATGCTCTTCGGCCGTAATAAATAAATATTTAGCTAGACTTACATGCCCTGTTCCTAAAATGCGGTTAGCGATAGTGAGAAGTTCAGTCGGTTGTTTGACGATTTGATACGGCGTATAGCGTTCGCTTCCGATCGCAAATAGTAAAGGATGAACTCCTGCAGCATCTACAGCATGAACTTCTTTCACTCCAGGAATTTCTTGTTTAATTGCATGGCCCGTTAACCCATGGATGAGATCGCCGAAAGCAGTATCTTCTTGAGGTGGACGACCAACAACTGTAAACGGCCAGATCGCGTTGGGCTTGGCAAATACTTTATGTACCCTCAGGAAAGGAAAATGGTGAATAAGACTATAATAGCCTAAATGATCACCAAAAGGCCCTTCTGGCTTTGTTTCACCCGGATGAACTTCGCCGGTAATTACAAAATCAGCATCAAGGCTAATGCAATAACCATCAATATAGCTGTAACGAAAACGACGTCCGGCAATCAAACCGGCAAACGTCATCTCACTTAGACCCTCTGGTAATGGCATAACTGCTGCTAGGGTATGAGCAGGAGGACCTCCGATAAATATACTGACTTTTAACGGAACACCAAGCTTTTTTGCCTTTTCTTGGTGAATACCGATTCCGCGGTGGATTTGATAGTGTAAACCAACTTCCTTATTTATTTCATACTCGTTACCGCTAAGCTGAACACGGTACATACCTAAATTGCTGTTCATAATCCCAGGCTTTTCCGGATCTTCTGTATAAACTTGAGGCAAAGTTATAAACGCACCGCCATCATCTGGCCAATGGTGAATAAGCGGCAGATCAGAAACTTGTATTTCCTTGAACCCAGACAAAGTGTTATTTGCTTTTTTCAAAGGCAGTGCCTTGGAAGCCGCCAATCCTGAACTGAAATGTTTAAAGGGATTTTTCAACGCCTTCATTGGATCATTGCGCAACGCGATCACGTCCTGTGTCGCCCCTAATGTATTCCGAAAAATAAACTTACTTCTCTCTAAGTTACCGAACAAATTAGATACTGCTCGGAACTTCGAGCCTTTTACATTTTCAAATAACAGTGCAGGGCCACCAGCAGCATTGACTCTCAGGTGTATTGCTGCCATTTCAAGATATGGGTCGACTTCTTCACGAATCCGAACCAATTGACCAGCCTTTTCTAAATCAAGAATACATTCTTCTAAATTGTCATACATTCTTCACTACTCCCATTTCTAATCGATCGTTAAGCTTAATCATACCCCGTCTAGTGTTCTCTCAGTTATTGTTTCACCTTCTATTGTACTATATAGCTCGTAATATCGCCTATTGGTAATATGAAAAGGTGTAAAAAAAACGAGGTCTTGTTTTAAGAACCTCGTTTTTCAAAATTGATTATTAAATCAACAGACTTCTATCTCCTTTATAATAAATAACGAGTCGATGGAGCGCTCGCGTACAGGCAATGTACAGCAATTTTCTATCAAAATCACTCGAATAGTTCTCCTTATTAGCATCGTAAACAATCACAACATCAAATTCTAATCCCTTCGCCATATAAGATGGAATGACCAATGCACCTTTTATTACTTCTCCACCCCGTGGTTTAATGAGGGTAATTTGCACTGACTCTTTCAGCCGACAATACACCTTTTCTGCTTGATCTTGAGTTTTACATATTACGGCTATGGATTCATACCCTAGCTCTGTATAATTAGCAATATCCCCGATGATAGCCTCATCCATCGACTCAGATGTTTCTTGATGGAGAACTAAAGGTTCTTCACCATGCCGTTCAATAGAACAATAATTTTGTTTGGCACCTTCATCCAGAAGCTTCTGAGTGAAGGTGTTGATTTCACGAGTTGATCTATACCCTTTATCTAATGACAGCTTAACCGTCTTACGTTTATCGAGTATCTCAGAAATATCATCATATAGCGAACGATCTATCGCCTTTTCAATCGTCTGCTGAATGTCTCCCAATACCGTATAAGTCGCGTTTTTGTACAAAAGCTTAAAAACCTCATATTGTAGGGGGGAATAGTCCTGAGCTTCATCAATGACCACATGTTTGATCTCGGAAAACAAATCATTTCCTTCGATTTTTAACTTAAGATAAAGAAGTGGAGCATAATCCTCATAGTGCACTTGTCCCTTACGAAGGTATTGTTGGGTTGCTGTGACAATTTCTTCAATATTCTCTGGAAGTTCTAGACCTTGTGACAGCTTAACTAAAAGCCCATGGTTATTGAAAAGCACCTCATACAACTGCCTATAATCAACGTTCGTAAATCTTTGGATTCGTTCCCTAAATGCCTTGGCTTGTTTAATAGCTAATAATCGGCTGAATGACTTTATCTCAAATTCATGCCCTTCACTTTTTTCAACAATCTTTTCCAAGCGTTTGAGTCTATTTCTCTGTAAGGGGTGGACCTTTTCCAAGAGTGTCTTTTCGATTATTTTGAGCTGTTTTGCCATCGGAATACCAATTTCATTGTGTAAAAAACGGTTCTTTAGCTGTTGCCTTGTCGCAATAATCGTTCCGTTATAATATACATCCTCAAAGACAATGAGACGATGCCCATAATGCCATAATAGTCTATCAAGAATTTGCTTAAAGATCCTCGAACCTTTGAAATCGATGCTTTGCCGCCTTTGGTCTCCTAAGGTCTTCGTTCGGGAATATATCAATGTTTCAAGCTGCATATCCCTAGTTTCTTCACCAAACCTGCCTTTAAAAGCATCTAGTACTAGATCGTCGAAAATGCTTTGCCTCACGTTCTCCTCTCCAAGCTCGGGGAGAACACTTGAAATATAGTGACTAAAAACGGCGTTAGGGGAAATTATGATGACATTATTAGATTGCAGATTGGAATTAAGACCTTCATAAAGGAGGAAGGCAATCCTATGCAGGGCAATCGATGTTTTGCCACTCCCGGCTACACCTTGTACGATTAAAAGCTCATGCTCCCTATCCCTGATAATTACATCTTGTTCCTTCTGAATAGTTTCAATAATATTTTTCATTTTGGCGGAAGTATTATGACTTAATACTTCCTGCAGGATTTCGTCGGTAATCCTGACACTACAATCAAAAAAATATTTTAGCTTAGAATTTCGAATTTGATACTGCCTTTTCAACGAAACATCTCCCCGACTAATCCCCAGCGGAGTGTCATACATTGCTTCGCCCAGTTCATACCTGTAAAATATGCTTGAAATAGGCGCACGCCAATCATAAACGTATACTTGACCTGTGTTCCTATCCATTAAATTGTAAAGTCCGATGTAGATTTTTTCTTTTTCACTAGAACCCTTTTCTATAAAGTCAAACCGTCCAAAGTAAGGAGAGCTTATCATTTTATTGAGTTTCTTAATACGCTGTAAATTTATATTGTAATTTGAGATTTGATTATTAATCTGCGAATGATATAGGTTCATATCAACAAGACTCTCAAAGTCGCTCGAAATATGAACAGTGTTTTCATACATATCCTTTCTAGCTGCAATCAAATCACTCTTTTTCTCTAATAAATCAATCTTTTCCTTTTCCATTTCTTCGTTAATAAAGGCTATTGTGTTACTAAGATACTCAATTTCCTCTTGATGACTTTCTTTATAACTGTCCATTGGATCACACTCCTAAACTCAGAATCTTAAAAACCCATTTGACATCATTTAGAATTTGTGATATGATATCAGTGAGATAAATAAATTATATTATGGTTTTTTATGTCTATTTTTTATTATACAACAATAACGTCTTTAAGTATAGTCAAAGTGAGAATATCTTGTCTGTTTCTATTCTCGCCTTCTCTTTGTAAGATGTTAAAGAATACACCGCAAAAAGCCAGCTTTGAAGCTGGCTTTTAAGCTAGTTGATTATTTCAATCCCATTTTCGCAGTATAATATGTGAAATTATTGAATCGCCATAACTTAGATTGTTTGTGGCTTATAACAACCTTTTCTACTTAAGATCATGTGTATGGTTTCACCCGCTAATAGACGGCGTTCCCTCAACACTTCCAGGTGATGAGGGAACATTTTTTTCCATTATCGTAAGCAAATTTCCTTTAACTTTCCTTTTGAAAAAGGGATCTGGGGAACATCTTTCAACTGAGTGTTGTTGAAATTATTTTTAGAATAATCAAACAAAAATAAAGTCGCTTTACGGACGACTTTATTTTTGTGAAACGTGATTAAAGGCATCATTACTGCATATATATTTGTAATAGACATAATTATCATATTTGCGGGCATGCAACCAATTTCTCTCTGAAGGGAGGAAGTTGGATCATGAAAACATATGAGACGTTAATGATTGCGATCGGATCCTGCTCATTATTAGTTAGTTTACTAGTTTTAATCGTGGAGGTGATAAAAGTTATTGTGAGGTGAACTATCTCCTCAGTGGTAAAAAGTAGCCAGCGCCAAACCGAGCTACTTCTCACCGGCCGATAAGGTTGCCTTGCTCGCACCGATAAGGACACTTCCTTATCTTTTTTTTGCCCTGCAATATAATTATGTCGCGTGTCACATTTGTATTACAAATAAAATAAATTTATCTGCTAAGCCCTGTCACCGAGTTAAAGACGCGTTCGTCAAATAAATGCAAGCGAGGTGCTTCTTGTTCTATTAGACTTCTGTACCCTTAAACATCGAGGTGTGAATCAATTACTTTCCATGAGATAGTTCCATTATTTATATCGTAACTTAACAGCATGTATCCGGAAATATGTCCATCATCAAAATAAGCGAATACCCACCTATCCGTAAGAACATGTATGTCTTCATTATGATAAAAACCCATGGTGCCACCCAGAATACCCTCATAGGGAATCAACTCGCTATGCATCTTGAGGTCTGCAACAATATCTTTCAGTTGACCTGTATATCCTTTAGCCTGTAATTTAAGCATTGAAGTTTGGTCATAATTACCTAATTCTAATTTCTCAAGTTCGCTCCTCAATCCAGAAGCTTGAGTGGCACAATCTTCATTTTCTTGCTGTAGTTGACTATTGTCGTTAAATAAACTAGTCTTCTTTTCCTCAGCGTTGCTTAACTTTATTTGGTATTGAAAAATAATGATTAAAGAGACGGCTAAGATTATCACCATTGAACTTATCCATAATATACGCTCTTTGTTTTTCACATCTCCATCCCCTTCTTAAGTTTAAGCACTGTTCTTAAATAGTTGTTTATTGTTGAACAAAAAAAGAGTGCCTATAATCCGGGAAAAACTGGGGATTACTGAAACCAGCCTAGGCAATGAATTACCTGGAAAAAATAGACCGAGAACTGAAAATGCAATTCTTTGAATATCATTAGCACTTATCCTTGTCCCCTCGTTAAAATGAGTTTCCTTCTTTACAATAACTACCGATAACTTACTCGATAGAAGCCACAGTAAAACTCCGAAGAGAATATACATTAACGGATAACTGATATTCAGCAAATTTTCACGAGTTATTTGATGGGACATTGCAACAGCAAAAGAAAGAACATTGGTTGATACGTTAATCCCTTGAATAATCATGTAAATACTAAGAATCTTACAAGCTAGGCTTGCAATCTCACGGTTACTCACTCTTTATTCCCCTTTTTATCGGATATTATTGAACCTGCCACCGACACAAAATAAGTTCTAAACAATAAGTAATTACCGTATATTTTCTAATTGTCATCGCAAAATGTTTGTCTCTGCCAATACTATATTCTAGATTTGCGGCGAAACATGGCGAAAAGGCGACGTGACTCCTAAGGGCCTTCGTAATATTCTTTTCCTTTGGTTCCTATAAGACTACTTATCTCCTTCTTCAGGAACAATACAGATGAAAGCAAATCTGCCATCGCCTGTATTTGTAAACTGATGTAACTCATTGCTAGGTACAAAAGCAAACGACCCAGCTTCTAACGCATAATCTTGTCCATCCAAATACAAAGACCCCGTACCTTCGAGAATGTAATTTATATGTGGCCAAGGGTGAGTATGACGAGGAGTATAACCTCCCTGACCCAGCTCAAATTCGCGCATAACATAGCCTTCCCACCCTTGATCAGGAGAAATAAGTACTTTCTTGACGGCATTTTTTATTTGATCATTGTTTATAGGGGTTCCTAAAACGTCCCGGTTATGACTTACTATCATTTTTCTACCTCCCTAAATACATCATTCATCCTTGAATTCTTTCCATTCATTCGTTCAATTATTTAAATTGGTATCTTCTGTACGCTTGATCTAAACAAACCATATTATAAGTTTCCTCACCAGATGCTAAATTCCTCTAATACATTGCTTGACAGCTTAAAAAAGCAGGCTGACTGTTAACCTTTTATGAGTTACAGTCAGCCTACTTTTTTATGATTGGAGCACTATTCTGCAAAATAGCAGGTTATTTTTTGTGAAACCTACATGGCCGTAATAAATATGCCCTTAAACTATTAGCTAAAGTTATCAGCTTTTTAGGTTTGGTAATTAACAAAATACCACCTGCTGTTAAAAGGATACAGAGCACCTGGATAAGTCTCTTGACCGAAGTGGCACTAGTCAATAGCACAGGATTTGATGGTTTTGAAACACATTGAACTTTTAAAGTTCCTTGCCAATACTTCGGCTTGATTGACAAACTAATCGCTGAGGGAGGTATTTTTCGGTAAACTCTGCTGACAACTACACTACTGGAAGAAAGTCGTTTTGTTGTGCTTTTAACCGAATATGTACGACTTCCAATTATGTTCGCTTTTGAAACCGGACAAGCATGAACAATCCCGGTCGAATCCTTTTGCAGTATCACAACACTTGTAAATGGAAATTGGTGTCCCTTCCTGTTATCTGACCTGATGATATTATTGTTTAACATTGTCAGCCTCCTATATCCGGGCAACAAGTTAAGTAATATTCTAACTTCATCTTATGTCTTCTTATGGTGTAGTGTTCATGTCCTTGTTAGTCTTTCTCTGCAACATTAAATTAAGAATTGAACCATTGAAACCAGAAGCATTTTATATGGGAGAGCATATAATAAATAAGACTTGTAAACTTACGACCATGATAGCAACGATTGCACATCAAACTAGACTTCTAGATATACAGGATAGAGGTTACATTTGTAATTTCATGGCGTTAAAAGGAGCGGATAAGAAGTGGGAAATAATAAGGTGAACAAAAAGAGTACGGTAATTAAGGCAGCCATGTTTGGAAGTCTAGCAGGAGCAGTGATGGGCCTATTGTTTGCTCCAAAAAGCGGACTAGAAATGCGCCAAGATCTAGTCGAACAGGCCCATGCAATCGGAGACAAAGCTGTAGATATTAAAGACAAAGCGCAGAGTGTTTGGCAAAATGTTGAGGAAAAAACCCAACTGACGGTTAATAATGGTAAGAGCTGGATTAACAAAGGAAAACAATTGGTTAGTAACCTGAAAACATTGGTCTCTGAGATTCAGCAGGGTGCTTTGACAAAGACCGTTCCTGTTTATGCAATAGAAGAATTTGTTAGTGACAAAGATAGTGACAATAATAGTGATATTTATCGTGAAATTGATGCTAATAGTGGTACTGGTACTGATATCGAAACTGATATTGATACCGATACTAATAATGACAGTGATGAGTCAGGAAAGATATTTTAGACCAAAGATATTTTCTATTGTCTCAGGAACAAATACCTGTATTCCTCTTGTTACTTAATTTAAATATTCAACGGTATTAAAAAGACAGTTTAGACTGTCTTTTTTTCGAGTGAGACAAATTAAAGAGTCTTCATAATGCCTTACAAAGACTGACTCGTCATAAACAAAATCGAAGATAATTTTAATGATCAATATGCTCCTTAGGGATAAGACGTCGCTCTCGTGGAATGAGATTCTAACCCTCAAATAAAGCACCTTTTTTAACTTACTACAATATATTAAGTTAAACAAAGCCGGAAATAGATCATGCTTGTGTAATTTTTACTCAAAGATTTCCTTATCTCAAAACTCATCTATTTCGTGGGGGTTTATATATGAATAAGTTAAAACGTATTTCTAAAGTCTTTGAATCAGCAGACGAAATTTCCTTTGACGACACCTCTAGGATTGTGTTAATGAGCGACATCCATAGGGGTGATGGAAGCTGGGCAGATGATTTTTCAAAGAACCAAAATCTATATTTCGCTGCCTTAACCCATTACTATAATGAAAATTATACTTATATTGAGATTGGTGATGGTGATGAACTTTGGAAGAATAAAAAAGCTTCTGACATTATCTACGTACATAGTGATGCATTTTGGCTTCTTTCTAAATTCTTCAATGAGGGCAGGCTATTTTTAATTTTCGGGAACCATGACATGTGCAAAAAAAATGATAAATTTGTCAAAAACAATTTATATCAATACTTTGATGAAAGAGACAAAAAGTACTATCCCTTATTCGAAAATATTAAGGTTCATGAGGGCCTGGTTTTAAGGCATTCAATGACGGATCAAAAGATTCTCTTGATCCATGGGCATCAAGCAAGTTTCATGGATTATGAAATGTGGAGGTTGTCCAGATTCCTGGTTAGATATTTATGGAGACCCCTGGAGCTATTCGGTGTAAATGATCCAACAAGTACAGCCAAAAACTATCATATGAAAGATGCAGTTGAAAATAAACTTACAGAGTGGGTAATACAGGAAAAACATATGCTTATTGCCGGTCATACTCATAAGCCTATGTTCCCAGATATCGGTAATCCTCTATATTTTAATGATGGAAGCAGTGTCCATCCACGTAGTATAACGGCAATTGAAATTGCTGATGGTTTTATTGCACTTGTTAAATGGAATGTCAAAACAAAGGATGACGGTACATTGTTCATTGGCAGAGAGGTACTGGCAGGGCCAAGAAGATTAAGGGATTACTATTTATCATAATAACGGATCACGTTTAAATTACCACCCTCTATTTCTACATCATGGTCATATGGTTTTTTCTGCAAGGTATTATGAATTAAATTCAGTTACAATACCATTAAGGATATTGATTGCATTCGTTACAGTGTTCTACCTTAGGATTGATGGCACAAGCTCTTATTACACAATGCTTGCAGTTTATGAATAAATTATTCGATTTACACCCATTGCACTTAGCGAATTTTGGAGGACTACCTCTTTTCAAAAAAAGTATAATATAAGACAACTTTTTCGGGTAGCGAAATGGTATAGCTCCGAATAACTTACCATATATTACCTATTTTAACAGAGATATGGAGAGTGACCTTATGCCTTTAGATAGAATGAATATGTTTTGGAATCAACAAACAATGCCCCAACAGAATCAGTTCTTTCAACCAACGCCTGCTCCGGGGCAATTTAGCGAGAGCGCTCCCACTTGGATGTTGAATCAGAGTCAGAGAGTTCCGTCCACGATGGGAGGGCAAGGCAGTTTTCCGATACCACCAGGATATAGCCGCAACATGAATATGAATGGTCCCGGAAGCGGTCTGGGGGGAGGAATGCCTAGATATCAAGGAAATTTTGGAGGGAATCTTGGTTTAGGAGCCGGACCACAAAATGCGGGTGGTCAAGGCTACACCACACCAGGGTATCCACCTCAAGGCTTCGGGCAGCTACAACAATACCCCCAACCCCAGTTGCCTTTGACTCAAGTGCGAATGTCAAGAAAATAGTGAGCCACTCGCCAGAAAAAAGTTGATCCACTAACGCCAGTAAAATAGTGAGCCATGTTGGTGAAAACGCTGGAAGAATATTGAGCCACTTATTGGTATAGATATGCGCCTGTAAAATCGGAAGGAGGGCGTAGCCCGAATGGAGATTTTACAGGCGCGCACGGCAAGGTTCCATCACTTAAGTTGCTCTTGCTAGTGTCTGTTCTAATCGATAGGAATCCTTCACATTCATATTCAATACGTGCGATCGGAACGTTACTCTGTCAATTAAGGCTGCAACCATGATTTCGTTTTCAAACAATTCCGTCCAACGT
>NZ_FQXJ01000029.1 GCF_900129935.1 Desulfosporosinus lacus DSM 15449
TGATATCCTGGTCGCGGACCTTGCGGCTGACCTTGATATCCTGGTCGCGGACCTTGCGGCTGACCTTGATATCCTGGTCGCGGACCCTGCGACTGACCTTGATATCCTGGTCGCGGACCTTGCGGACGTCCTTCTAATTCCGAATTATTTTGAGACTGCCCTTCTGTACCCTGACGAGGACCTTGTGACTGTCGTTCTATTGCCGAACGGGGTTCTTTCAGCTTACCTTCTTGTGCTGATTCAGATACTATAGGCCTTTTTTCCTCAGTATTTTTGTGTTCAGAATGCTCCAAATTTATCTCCTTTCCTTTCAGTTGGTTCCTTAATCGATCTGCGTCATTTTGATCGACCGTACTTAAATGGTTTTTCACATCAGTTCCCATAGCCACGAGTCTTGTCATCACTTCTTTACTGCTAAAATTCAATTCTTTTGCTAATTCATGAACACGAATACTCATTTAACCACCCCCACATAATCGGCTCCCACATTACGCTCCAAGCATCAGCTCCTTGCTAGTAATATAGCCTTAGCAAACCCTTGATCCAAAATAAGCACTGCTGAACGCGGCGAAAGTCCTATAGAACGTCCTAGTTCTAGCTTTGTACCAGTTATATACACTGGTAATTTTATATCATTAGCCCACAGAGTATACTTTTTTTGTGCTCCGTGAGCATCCTCCGCTATGATAAGAAGAAACCCTTTTCTCTTTTTAACCATGGCCTCAATTTGAGCATCTCCAGAAGCAACTTTTCCGGCCCGCCGAGCAATTCCAATTAAAGATTGGGTACGTGTATTCACAAAGATATTTTTCCTTCCAAGTGAGTAAAAACTGCTGGATCTACATCCACTCCAAAAGCTTTCCTGAAGCGACGCTCTTTGACGGCGGTTTGAAAACAGACAGAATTAGAGCAAAGGTATGCGCCACGACCATTCCGTTTTCCAGTGGGATCGAGCTCTACAATTCCTTCTGGAGTTCTAACGATTCGCAAAAGCTCTTTTTTGGGCTTCATTTCTTGGCACCCTAAGCACATCCGCATAGGAACTTTTCGTGTCTTCATACCATCACCCCTTTCCTTTCTTTTTTTTCTCTTTAGGACGCTCGTTGATGCCAGTTAATAAATCCTCAACTATTTTATCCGGGACTGCTTCAGTAACTATCGGATCAACATCATTTTCAAGGGGCTCCAGCTCCTCTGCATATCCGGCATATGTTTCATTCTCATTATATTCAGTGTTTTCGGTAAGCTTTAGCCCTTGTGTAACCGTGTCTTCTTGATACTCTTGTTCTTCTTGATACTCTTGATAGCCATCGGATTCTGCGTACTCATCATATTCAGAGTATTCCTCATATTCGCCATACTCATCATAATTTTCATACTCTTCTTGTCCTTGGGGAATGATATTATGAGCGATGGCTTGAGATTCACTTTTTATATCAATCTTCCAACCCGTAAGCTTGGCCGCTAATCGTGCGTTTTGTCCCTCTTTTCCAATCGCCAAAGAAAGCTGATAATCCGGAACCACAACAATAGCAACCTTTTCATTGAGTTTAGGATATACTTGTAAGACTTTTGCGGGAGATAGGGAATTAGCCACAAATTCTTGGGGATCGATTGAGAAGTTTACAATATCAATCTTTTCTCCTTTTAATTCTGTGACAATAGTCTGTACGCGAACTCCCTTAGGGCCAACACATGCTCCTACAGGGTCAACGTTTGGATCACGTGAATAAACTGCGATTTTGGAGCGAGCTCCAGCTTCACGAGAAACTCCCTTTATTTCTACGATCCCGTCATGTATCTCAGGAACTTCAAGCTCAAATAAACGTTTTATTAAGCCTGGATGTGTTCGTGAAAGCATAATCTGTGGGCCCTTCGTCGTTTTCTTAACCTCTACAACATAGGTTTTGATACGCTCAAACGATTGATATCCTTCTCCTGGTATTTGTTCCTGTGCAGGAAGTACAGCTTCTACTTTCCCTAAATCAACAATGACATTCTTCTGTTCATACCGCTGGACAACTCCGGTGACGATATCCCCTTCACGATTGACAAACTCATCATATATCATGCCGCGTTCTGCTTCTCTAATGCGTTGTACGACAACTTGCTTCGCAGTTTGCGCAGCAATTCGCCCAAACTCACGAGGAGTTACTTCGTATTCCACAATGTCTTCAAGTTGATAATTAGGATCCAGATTACGCGCCTCCACCAAGCTAACCTGAGTCCGAGCATCCTCCACAAGATCGACAACGGTTTTACGGGCATAAACTTTAAACTCACCGGTTAAACGATCAATAAGAACTCGTACATTTTGTAATGATCCGAAATTCTTCTTGTATGCGGAAATCAGTGCAGCCTCAATCGCCTCAAATAGAATTTCTGCAGAAATTCCCCGTCCTTTTTCTAACTCGTGAAGGGCCTCGATGAACTCCATATTCATTTTTCCTTTTTCCTCCTTATTCTATTGTAAAAAATAGCCTAAAAATCCAGTGCCAAATGAGTTTTCTTTACCAACGTGCGTGGAATGGCGACACGCTCATCATTGTATTCTAAAACGATCTCATCGTTGATTAGTCCAACAAGATTTCCAGAAAACTTCTTGTACCCTTGAAACTGGGAAGTGGTGTGGACATTAACCAAACTTCCCTGAAAACGAACAAAGTCCTCTTCCTTTTTGAGAGGACGTTCAAGTCCAGGAGAAGACACTTCCAACATATAGGCTTGCGGAATTGGATTTTTTTGATCAAGCATTTCACTTACAATGTGGCTGATAGTTGAACAATCATCCATATCGACGCCACCATCTTTATCTATGTAAAGGCGCAAATACCAATGCGCACCTTCCTTTAAGTACTCTACATTGACTAATTCGAGGCCATTTTCTCTTACGAGTGGTTCAACCATAGACGCGATTTGTTGTTCTATTGCTTCATTCATATGAATTCGCTCCTTTAAAACGTAACGTAATGGACATTCTCCTCATAGTCTTACGAAGATGTCCTCATGTTATACTTACGCTACGAATTGGACAAACGAAGGAGCGGGCTAGAACCCACTCCTTACCATCAAGACTACAAATTTCCTTATACTAATATAGCATATTCGTTAGAACTGTGCAACCTGCTGCTATGTTTGACCAATTAAATCATGTTGTAATTTAAAAACACAGCGAATCTCTAAAATTACTCCAGAATCAAAAATTGCAAATGAAAAGTTATTACTTGATGTTGTTAAATAAGCAAATAGCCCAAATTATTAAAGGTATAACTAATGAAAATTATTCCAACTGTCACAAGTCCGGCAAAAACACAACGAGAAGCTTAGTCTTGACCACTTGTTTAAGCAATATCATTGATGGATGTGAAAGAGCCATTACCCCCATCATCAAAGCAAGGGCAGTACCAATACCGACACCTTTTGCAACTAAAGCCTCAGCGATCGGCAATTAACCAAAAATATCCGCATACATAGGGACTCCTACGAAGGTTGCTACCAAAACTGAATACCATTTATCTTGGACAAGAAAGAGCAGTTATACGTTTTCAGAAATCCAGTTATGAATAGCAGCTCCAACGTTCCATTTGAAGTACTTGGTTATTGAACCACTCAAATATCAACAAAAATCCATCCCCTTATACAGATGACTCGATGTATTATCCATGTTTAGACCAATGTTATCAAACAACTGTTTTAATGCTTCAAGGCTCTTTCTATTAATAGAGTATTTCATCCAAACTCCATCACGCCTGCTGTCTACCAAACCACTTTCGCTTAAGATTTTCATATGGTACGAAAGGGTAGGCTGGGTGATGTTGAATTCCTCTAAAATATCGCAAGCACACAGTTCTCCATTGGAAAGCATGTCAAATATTTTAAGCCTCGTTTCATCTGACAGGGCTTTCAAATACATGGCATATACCCTATAACACTCTTTCAAAATTCTCACCTCGGCGATTAGAATTGCGCAACATATATTGACACTTCTCTATGTCTATTATACGACCATATAGAGAGATGTCAATGTGTATGTTGTTTAAACTTCACTTCTATGTGACTTTTGACGTCCATACGGCAATAACGTAAAATGGCATATATCCGTTGCCTTGATACTTTGAGGCAACGGATATATGCCATTTTACAGTATGATGTTTTAAATCAACAAAGATTAGCCGACTAGCATTAGGACACATCGGATTCTTCAGTGAGTAAGACAGTTTATTATCTTTAAGACTGTGGCATCTAAGGATATCTCATTCTTCAATCGGCTTAAGTTAGTATTTCGATGGTTTTTTGAAACAACGCATTATTATGGTTATTAATATTCTTCTCTTTTACCGAATTCAGCAGATTCTACCCATTCTTCTGAGTGGTTAATGAGGGTAACTATCTGATCAATTATTGCATAATGATCCTCTTCTTGTTTTATCAAGTATTCAAAAACCTTTTTCGACTCATTATCCGTTGCTTCAGATAAGTACTTGCGATATAGGTTTATACTTTCTTTTTCATTTTCTAAAGCTGACCTGTACACATCAAGTTGGTTAGGAACTTGTTTAAGTTCATTTTTAAGAGTCCCCAGGTCATTAAACACGTTTTTAACTTCAGATAACCTTTCACTTTGTTCTAAATCGAAGGATAATTTACTAACCTTATTTTCTAAAATCTTAGCATGTATATTTTCCTCTTTCGCTAACAAAAGAAAGACAGTGCTTAAACTATTGTCCTTATTGATTTTAGCTTGCTCGGTGTAATATTTCTCTCCTTCAAGTTCCATTTTGATTGCAAACTCTAAAACGTCCATAAACTAACCTCCCCAATTAATATTAGTATGCCCTTTTCAACTGGAAATGGAACAAACAACTGATTACATTATAATGCTTATTATTTAAAATTACTATAAATTTATACTATTTATTAATAAAATAATTTAAAATTTAATTAGATACTTATTGTTCCTAAAAAAGACCTCAAAAATACGGGATTTAATACTTTGTTCAACGTAAATATCACGCGTTTCCATAACCATAGCCTAAGAAAAGGAAGTCTGTGCTCCCCAATGGATTGGAAATCCGGCCTATCTAACCCATAAATTCATGTCTTCAAAAGAACCTGCAATATGGCAATTATTAATCAGTCGCCCTTGATATCTGTATCCAAGTTTATAGAATACTCTATTCATCCCATAAGACTGAGCGCGAGCTAATGTATATAGTATAAATGAGCCCTGCTTTTGAACTTCATCCTCTAAAATACCTAGTAAACGTTCGGACAGTGAATGTCCACGGTACTCTGCAATCGTTGCACAATCCGTCATTTCGCAACGGTTAAAAAGATAGTCAGGATAAGCAGCTGCTAGGCCAATCAGTTTTTCTTGTGAAAACGCTCCAGCAAAAATATTTCCATTATGCATCAAAGAACGGATATACTGAGAACTTTCCACCGGGGATGGATAGCTTACAAAGACTTTTGTTAATACTTGCGATATTTGCCGGGCAAAGGTTTCATCTAAAATCTTCAATTCCATTCCGATTGGCAAACTTTGTGACTGTTTAATTGGTTCCGTCCTAACCGTATACACAATATCATTCTCTGTTTGTATCTTATCCGAAAGTCCTCTTGCCTTAAAAACGTAATAGGCAAGGCTAACCGCAAATTCCTCATAGTTATAACAAAAGATGTTTCCTTCAATATGAAAACCGCATCTTAAAAATTCAGGTACATCTCTAGGCAAGGCCCAGAGCCAAATTTTCTCCAGTTCCTTTGTTATTGCCAGATCAATAAGCTCCCGACTAAATAGAGAAGGCTTAGTTCCTTGTGTGTATCCGTTGACGACTAGGCGTTTATTCCTCTCATCCACAGAAATGAGACTTGAGGAACTTACTTCGCCCCTAGTATTAAGCATTTGCTCCACCCCCGCATCCGCCGGATACTTTTTTTCTCCTCTCCTGCCGCATGTTTTCTTGGGGTGTTAGACTAATCAGTCCACCTTTCAGCAATTTAGCAAGACCAATTTTCCGAGTTTTGGAACTGCTGCAGGTGTTTTTACATGTCTTGCAACGGCTTGTTTTATCTTCTGGTTCTTGATATACGCTGATGACTCCTTCATAATTACGAAGGATTACTTTGTCATTTGATTGGGAAATCAAATAGTTAGGTTGAAGGGGAATTTTTCCCCCACCTCCCGGGGCATCGACAACAAAAGTAGGCACAGCAAAGCCAGAGGTATGTCCTCTAAGCATTTCAATGATTTCCAAACCAGTACTGACAGAAGTCCGAAAGTGCTCAATCCCACTGGATAAGTCGCATTGGTATAAGTAATAGGGCCTTACCCGGCATTTTACAAGTTCATGAACCAGTTTTTTCATAATCACAGGACAGTCATTGATTCCTCTAAGCAATACAGATTGATTCCCAAGTGGAATACCCATATTAGCCAGTTTGTTCAGGGCATTGCGTGCTTCAATCGTGAGCTCCTTGGGGTGATTAAAGTGTGTGTTGATCCAGATTGGATGGTATTTTTGCAAAACTTGAATGAGCTTATCCGTAATTCGCATCGGCAAAACTACTGGTGTTCTTGTCCCGATGCGGATAATCTCAATATTAGGAATCGAACGAAGGTTGGATAAGATATAATCCAACCGATCATCAGAAAGGGTCAACGGATCCCCTCCGGAGATCAGGACATCACGAATCTGTGGGTTAGAACGAATATAGTCCAGGGCGAGCTTAAAATGATTCAATGGTAAAGCCTTGTCTGTTTGTCCAGCCATTCTCCTTCTGGTGCAATGTCTGCAGTACATTGAGCACTGATCAGTTACCAGGAGTAACACTCGATCTGGATAACGGTGTGTCAATCCTGGCACCGGAGAATCAGCTTCTTCATGCAACGGATCTTCTAAATCACATGAGGATTTGCTCAATTCGTGAAGTGAAGGAATTGCTTGTTTTCTAATAGGGCACTCTAGATTCTGAGGATCCATCAGAGAAAAATAGTATGGAGTGATTGCCATTCGGAAATTTTCCAGGCACTTCTCAATCTGATCGGCTTCCTCGGAGGAAACAGACATAGCCTGCAGTAATCCCTTGTGGTTTGTAATCCGGTTAGACATCTGCCAGCGCCAATCATTCCATTGCTCATCATTTATATCAGTCCATAAGGTTCGTCGTCTTTGTTCATTCATTTGTTACCTCCTCGTCAGTTACCCTTATTTTCAGGATAGCCTCGAGCTCTTATCTTTTCTTGTGAGAATATCCCAATGCAACAGACAACTTTATTAAACATGATAAGTTGTCGGTAAATATATGTCAACAAAAACTTTTATATAAATATGTCTTACAAACTTTCTAATATGTCTATTAAAGTAATAAAACCCTCTAAATAGGATATTTTCAGGATACAAATGGTTTTACGGATTAAAATATGGTATACTTCAAGAACAAACAACTTATACACATTGACAAAGTTGTTTGTAATAGGATTTTTACCTTCTTTGGAGGTGGTTCTATGCTTGTCTAGAAGGAGGTTTGAAGTTTTGCTCTATTAAATGAATAAAGGTACATAGGAGGTAGAAGAGAAAATGAAAAAATTTAATGTTCTAATCCTGATTACCCTAATCTTGCTGATAATAACCGGCTGTGGTGCATCAAGTAGCAATTCTGACACGCCCACTAAAACAACCTTGGACCGGATTAAGGTCGACGGAAAATTGACCTATGCTATGAGTGGTCAGTACCCGCCCTTCAACTATTTTAACGAACAGAATGAGCTTACTGGATTTGATGTCGAAATAGGCCAAGAGATTGCCAAAAGAATTAACGTGAACTCAGCACCGATCGCAACCGAATGGGATGGACTCATTGCTGGCTTGACAACCAGCAAATTCGACATGATCATAGGTAGTATGGCGATAACGGACGAGAGATTGGAAAAAGTAGATTTCAGTACCCCTTATTACCGTTCAGGAGCCCAAGTTATTGTGCCCTCGGACTCGAAAATCAGTGGAGGGGCAGATCTCAAAGGCAAAACAGTAGGGGTTGTTCTGGGGACAACATTTGAAACGAAAGCTCGAGAACTGGGAGCCGCTGTAAAGACTTATAAAGGTGACCCGGATGCCTTTAATGATATGGCTAACAAAAGACTGGATGCTGTTATTACTGATAAGATTGTAGGTTTAAACGCGATTAAAGAGAATAATTACCCTTATAAACTGGTGGGCGATTTGTTATATGCAGAGAAGATGGGCATTGCGATTCGCAAAGACAGTCCCAAATTACTGGAGGCTGTGAACAGTGCATTAGCTGAAATGATGGATGACGGAACCTATCGAAAAATTAGCGAAAAATATTTCAGTGCGGATATTCGTTAGCGCCGAAGGTCAATCAGCAAGGGGTTTCCGATCTGATCAGACTGGAGGAATGTTGCTTTGAATCTTGACTTTAGTATCATCCCTAAATATCTGCCTTTTTTGTTGCAGGGTGCAGGTTTAACTGTAGAACTTGCTGTACTGGGAATTGCATTTGGCATCCTTCTAGGTCTCGTTGCCGCTCTCATGAAGATATCTCACACCCCCCTGCGCTATATTGCCCATTTTTACATTTGGCTGATTCGGGGAACCCCTTTGCTTGTTCAGCTCTTTCTCATTTATTTCGGTTTACCACAGCTTGGTATTACATTAAGTGCTTTTGCATCTTCTGTAATAGGACTGGGAATCAACAGCGGGGCGTACCTTGCCGAAGTCTTTCGGGGGGGAATTGAAGCAATTCCTGAAGGGCAAACTGAAGCTTCTCTCTCCCTTGGTATGGGCAAATTCTTAACCATGCGCAGGATTATCTTCCCCCAAGCTTTGCGGATTTCAATACCGTCATTGGGCAATCAGTTTATCATTACTTTAAAAGATTCATCACTATGTTCAGTCATTACGATGTCGGATCTCCTTCAAACGTCCCAGCGCTTTGCCAGTAGGACGTTTGCCTCATTGGAATTCTACACCACCGCCGCCGTACTCTATTTACTGATGACCACAGTGATATCAGCGCTTTTACGCAGTCTGGAGTGGCGATTATCTAGAGAAAGCCGGACAAGGGGGAATTGATATGAATTTGGCATTCATGCCGGAAAAGTCAAAGGTCGATAATCTTAGTCTTCCAGAGAAGTCAATGATAAATGTTAAGGGTCTAGTTAAAGATTTCGGCAAGAATAGAGTTATCGATGGTATCAATGCGACAGTATCTGCAGGTGAGGTTGTGGTCCTGATCGGAGCGAGTGGTTCGGGAAAGAGCACTTTTCTGCGCTGTTTAAACGGACTGGAAACACTTACCGCGGGAGAAATCTTGATAGATAACGTACGTCTGGAAAGTAAATCAAGCAGTCTCAAGCAAATTCGCCGTCAGGTGGGAATGGTGTTCCAGCAATTCAATCTCTTCCCTCACCTGACTGTGTTGGAGAATGTCATCGAAGCTCCCGTTCACGTGCTTAATCAGAAGAAAGATATTGCTGTCAAAGCAGCCCGGGAGCTGCTCACGAAGGTTGGCCTTTTGGATAAACAAAACTGCTACCCTGGGACGCTGTCTGGGGGACAAGGCCAAAGAGTGGCCATTGCCAGAGCATTGGCTATGCATCCAAAAATTATGCTCTTTGATGAGCCTACTTCAGCTCTTGATCCTGAGCTGGTTGGAGAAGTTCTCACCGTAATGAAGCAATTGGCAGAGGACGGAATGACAATGGTTGTTGTCACTCATGAAATGGGCTTTGCCAGAGAAGTAGCAGACAGGGTGATCTTCATAGACGAAGGCCGTATTGTTGAAGAGGGCTCACCTATTCAGATTTTTAGTAACCCCCAAGAAAAACGAACCCAGACCTTCCTCGGCAGGTTAAGTCATTAAATGACTTAACCTGCTTATTTTTCAGAGGATTTCTTGGTATGCTTATTTCCTCGCATAATGCGACATTTACATCACTATTCATTTACAGTATCTCTCAACGAAAAAGGAAGTAATATAATTGCCCTTTGCTTTATACAAAAAGGGGATGTAACGAAACTTGTTTTCCGGTTTATTTCATCCCCACTATATTTGTTAATCCCCTTATATAATAGAGGACTGTTCACCACTTCAAAGGTGTACAGTCCTCTTTCTTGGGATAACCCACCACCAGCTTGAAAAAATCTCAAGTTTCGTTACGGCCCCTTTTTGTGGTTTAATACTTACTTTTTGATGGTTGGAATAGGATCTGTTGAAATGCCATCCAAATTGTCTTCCCAAAGATACTTTTTCGTTTCTGCTACGATAACTCCACTTAAGAGAAGCAGAGAGATAAGGTTCGGAATGGCCATCAGTGCATTCATAGCATCCGCCATATCCCAAACAAGTTGAAGAGTCATTATGGAGCCAAAGAATACGGCAAGCACCCAGATTACACGGTACGGAATGATTGCTATCTTTCCAAATAAGTACTCAATGGCTCTCTCCCCATAATAAGACCAACCTAAAATGGTTGAAAATACGAAGGTTAAAAGTCCAAAGGTTAGAACAATCGGACCAATTACAGGGATTTGAGCAAAGGCCATTTTTGTCAAAGCAGCACCTTTTAACCCTTCCGCTGCAGCTGGGTTGCTCAATATACTGCTCACTACGACGATACCGGTCATTGCACAGACTACCACAGTATCCCAGAAAGTTCCGCTGGCAGAGACTAGGGCCTGACGAACAGGGTTTCTAGTTTGAGCCGCTGCTGCCACGATTGGCGCAGATCCTAATCCCGACTCGTTGGAGAACAAACCTCGTGCGATACCGTAACGAGCTGCCATCATAATGGATGCCCCGATGAAGCCACCGCCAGCCGCCTGAGGGGTAAAGGCAGATTCAAAGATTAAGGAAATAGCAGGTAATACGTACGAAGAATTCAAAGCTAAGATAGCGATGCAACCAAGGACGTAGAAAATTGCCATGAACGGTACAAGTTTCTCACACACTCGAGCAATGGATTTTACTCCGCCGATAATGACAACACCCGTGAGAGCCGCCATAATGAAACCGGTGATATAATGAGGGATGTTAAAGGTCTCATTTACCATTGAGGAAATCGAATTGGCTTGAACTGTGTTCCCAATACCAAAGGCGGCAATCGCAGTGAAGATACAGAATAACACAGCTAACCACTTTTGTCCTAAACCGTTTTCCAGTGCATACATTGGACCTCCGAGCATTGTACCATTGGAGGTCTTAACCCGATATTTTACGGACAATAATGCCTCAGAGTACTTTGTTGAGATGCCGAATACTCCAGTTAGCCAGCACCAAAGCACTGCACCTGGACCGCCAAGGGCAATGGCTGTAGATACTCCAACGATGTTACCTGTACCAATAGTAGCTGCTAATGCAGTAGTGAGGGCACCAAATTGACTTACATCCCCTTCAGCAGTCGGGTCCTTAGTTACAGAAAGTTTGATGGCTTTGAAAATGTGTCTTTGGATAAATCGGGTACGAAAGGTTAGGAATAAGTGCGTACCGAAAAGCAGAACCAGCATTGGGGGTCCCCAGAGATAATCATTCAACCAAATAATAGCGTTGTGAAATGATTGCATTTTTTGTTCCTCCTTAATTTATCTTTCTAATGCCCTAGCAACTTATAAAGTTGCAACTTTATATATAAAAAGAGCCAAATCTTAGCGATTTGACTCTGGATATTATTAGCATTATTAGTCTATTTTAGAAGTCACCTGAAAATGAGACTTTTAAAAAAAAACATAAAAAATACTCTGTCCTTTTGCCTGAGAGATTAGCAAAGCGTCATTGCGTTGCCCCTTCGGCGCCCATCATTTGGGTCTCTCCAGAGTCCTGTCAATTTACGGTCCTGCTTGAATTCAAGCTCCTGAAAGCACAACCTCTTCGGCAGGCTATTAGCCACTCTCCCGCAAATATCATCCAGCAATATTCAGTTTATTGGAGTTAATTAACATTATAGTTTTATATATAACTTTATACAAGAAAAAATTAAAGGACAAACGATTCTAAAGGCGCCAAACTGGAGTGTTCCTGTTCATATCTCACCCTCCAAGATTAATCAACGTTCGAGACACCTGCTTCTGTAAGTAGGTGTCTCCCTGTTTTGTTAATACAGTAAGGCCTTCTCAACAATTGCCTTCACCGTTTGAGTGAGGTCTTCTACTTTCACCAAATGAGTCTCACCAGATTTACGCTCTCTGAGTTCAACCTGACCATTGGCCAAGGTTTTGCTTCCTAAGGTCACCCTTATCGGATATCCAACCAAATCCGCATCTTTAAATTTCACACCAGCACGTTCATCTCGATCATCGAGAACAACTTCCACTCCAAGACCCTTGAGCTCTTGATAAAGTTTATCAGCTGTCTCAACGACTAAGGTGTCTTTGGTACTCGCTGGTACAATTATACATTGGTAAGGAGCAATCGGCATGGGCCAGATAATTCCAAAGTCATCATGATTTTGTTCGATGGAAGCAGCAATCGTCCTGCTTACTCCAACACCGTAACAACCCATCACACAACTTTTCTCCACACCGTTTTCATCTAAAAAGTTTGCTCCTAATGCTTTGCTATACTTGGTTCCCAGTTTGAAAACTTGGCCTACTTCGATTCCTCTGGCCTCTTTGAGTGGAGCACCGCATCTAAGACAAGCTTCACCCGGCTCAACCATTCGTAAATCAAGAACCTGATCTATACGGAAGTCTTGACCGGGGACAACATCCACATAGTGATGATCCGCCTTATTCGCTCCGCACACAACCTTTTTCATGAGGGGAACCTCTTCGTCCGCAATGACCATAAGCCCATCAGGCACTCCAACAGGGCCTACAGAACCCGGCTCACAACCCATAATCTTCTCTACCGACTCGGTTGAGGCCAGTTGAAGGGATACAAACCCGCCTAAGGCATTATTTACTTTTATTTCATTTAGTGTACGGTCTCCGCGTATCAACACTAAAAATATCTTCTCGTCCCCTTGATAAAGCAACGACTTAACTAAGGTGCTTTTCGGTACAGCTAAAAACCTACTGATGTCCTCAATGGTCTTGACTCCCGGTGTTGGCACTAACTTCCGCTGTCCTTCAGGAGATACATCCTCGATAATTTGGGGACGGCACTCGGATTTTTCCGTATTGGCGGCATAATCACACCCTGAACAATACACCACTGAATTTTCCCCAGAATCTGCCAAAACCATAAACTCATGTGATCCACCGGTCCCTCCAATAGCACCAGGGTCCGCTTCGACCGGACGATAGGTTAAACCGCAACGGGAATAAATCCGGCAATAAGCATCGTACATTTTTTGATAACTCTCATGAAGGCCTGCTTCATCACGATCAAACGAATAAAGGTCTTTCATGACAAATTCACGGCCGCGCATTAAACCGAAACGAGGGCGTCGCTCATCGCGATATTTATTTTGAATTTGATAAAGGAGCATCGGCAGTTGTTTATAAGATCGGATTTCACCCCGAACAAGGTCTGTGATAATTTCTTCGTGGGTCGGTCCAAGACAAAACTCACGATTGTGACGATCCTTCAGACGAAACAACTCTGCGCCATATACATCCCAGCGTCCGCTCTCTTTCCATAATTCAGCTGGTTGCATAATTGGCATAAGGACTTCTTGTCCCCCTTTAGCATCCATTTCTTCTCTTATAATGGTTTCAATCTTTCTCAATACTCTTAACCCCAAAGGCAAAAAGGTGTATAATCCAGACGCAGACTTGCGAATCAAACCTGCTCTGACCATCAATTGGTGGCTGATGACTTCAGCTTCAGCTGGAACCTCGCGGAGTGTAGGATTTAATAGTTGGCTGACGAGCATGTTGTCCATTCCTTTCCAAAATCATCTTAATGTTACTACTTTTCCTATGATCTAATACTAACTTAACGCGACCTAATTTTTATCAATTACCTTTTCATTGGTCAATTGACGCTCCTATAAATTAACAAGTAAAACTAAATACGACTACTGAAGTTTCATATGATCTCGAACATAATCCTCAATTTCGCGGAGCAGGGCTGCTAACAATTCGTGTTCTGGCAAACGGGCTACTATCTCTCCCTTGCGAAATAAAAGCCCTGTACCTTTTCCGCAGGCAATTCCGAAATCAGCTTCACGAGCCTCTCCCGGCCCGTTGACTGCACATCCCATAACAGCAACTTTTAAGGGCCTGTCCAACGAAGGAAGCAGTAATAACCGGTCCTCTACTTTCTCTGCCAAGGCGGCCAGATCAACTTGTGTCCGACCACAAGTCGGACAACTGATTAACTCCACGCTGCGCTGGCGCAGGTCTAGAACACGCAAAATTTCTAAGGCCACTGGAATTTCTCGCACGGGGTCTCCGGTTAGGGACACTCGAATCGTATCCCCGATCCCTTCGGCAAGCAGTGTCCCAATTCCTATGGCTGATTTCACTACCCCTGAGCGTACAGTTCCTGCTTCGGTGACCCCTAAATGTAAGGGGTAATCAATAACCTCATGTATCTTGCGATAAGCCTCAAGCATTAGGGGGACAGAAGAGGCTTTGAGAGAAACTTTTAGTTTATTATAACCTTCATCTTCAAGTATCCGAATATGCCCTAAAGCACTTTCGACCATTCCTGCCGCAGTAGGCCCTCCGTACTTTTCAAGAATTTCCCTCTCCAGTGATCCAGCATTAACTCCGATCCGGATAGGAATCTGTTGTTCCCTCACCGCACTCACTACCTCTTGTACCTTCCAGCGAGCACCTATGTTGCCAGGATTTAATCTTAATCCATGAATCCCTTGTTCAACTGCCTGAATAGCAAGACGGTAATCGAAGTGAATATCTGCAATTACCGGGAGTGGACTTGTTGCGGCGATTACTTTTAAGGCCTTCGCCGCATCTGCATCTAAAACAGCAAGACGCACAATTTCACACCCGGCTTCAGCTAAGGTGTGAATCTGTGCCAAGGTGCTGGAAATATCACGGGTATCCGTATTGGTCATTGATTGTACGACAATCGGACTCCCACCGCCGATTGTCACAGACCCAACCTGTACTGGTTTGGTCATCTTTCTCTGTATCATGACTCAGTTCCCCCTGTAGATTAGCCGGCTTTGACAAATAGGCGCAAGACATCTTTGTAAGTTACGGCAAGCATTAATCCCATAAGTAATACAAAGCCCACCAAGTGTATCATATTTTCCTTTTCTGGATTAAGCGGTTTACCTCTTAATCCTTCAATCAAAAGGAATACAAGCCTGCTTCCATCCAAGGCAGGGATAGGGAATAAGTTAATAAGGCCCAATTGGATGCTTAAGATTCCCGTCAAACCTAATAAGTTAGAAAAACCTTCTTTAGCTCCTTCTCCAATGACTTGAGCAATCATAACCGGGCCGCCTACGTCTGCTGGAATCTTCCCTGTGATCATTTGCGTTAAGGTAACGATAATCAGTTTTGTGAAATCCACTGACCGTCCAATCCCCACGCGGGTTGACTCGAGAATTGAAGCATGCACATAAGTTACCTCCGGCCCAATCCCAATAATCCAGAACCCTGTTTGTGCATCCTTTTCCGTCTTTACAGATATAGTTCGACGTTGCTTATCTGCGCCTCGTTCTATCGTTAAGCTTAGCACTTGATCCGGCTTAGAATGAATGGCTTCTGTCAAACTAGCCCAATCCGGCGTTAGTTCTTGGTTCACCGCAATAATTCTGTCACCCGGTTGAATCCCTGAAGCAGCAGCAGGTTTATCTTTAACCAACGTGCCGATCATATTACTGCTGTCTGGTGCTGGAATCCCCATATAAGCAAAGACACTTACAAACATGATAATCGCCAGAACAAAATTCATTACAGGTCCGGCCGCAATTACAGCCATGCGTTGCCAAACGGGCTTATTCATAAAACTTCTTGCATCTTTGTTCGAGGCTATAACCGCTTGGCCTTTTTCATCGATTTCTGCATCCATACCATGAAGTTTGACGAACCCCCCCAGAGGAACAACACGCAGAGCGTAAAGCGTTTCTTTCCCTTGATAACCCACGATTTTCGGACCAAAACCAAAGCTGAACTCAATTACTTTGACTCCAATCCATTTCGCGACAATATAGTGTCCAAATTCATGAATCATGACCATGCTTCCAAAAACAAAAACGATGGCGAGTGTCGTTAACACTTTAACCCCCCCTTTAGCGATGTTCGTGGTTCAAAGTTCGTGGTTCGAACATCATATACAAAATCTTGAGTAATTTGTTCCATTCTCATGGTCATCAAATATCGAATTTGTGGTCTTGGAATATCGAAATAAGTTCTTCTGCCCGCCTGCGAGCCCAAGTGTCTGCATCGAGTATACTTCCCAAATCCATGTTATCTAAAACATGGTGCTCGGAGCATACTTTTTCAACAATTTCTTGAATTCCCAGGTATGAGACCTGCTCATGCAGGAATGCTGAAACAGCAATTTCGTTAGCAGCATTCATAACGGCTGGAAGAGTCCCTCCTCGTCGTCCAACATGGTAAGCTAAGGCTAAGGCAGGGAATGCATCTAAATCAGGCTCATGGAACGTTAAAGTTTTCCCTCGAAGATTAAGCCGTTCAAATGGATTCTTCCAACGCGTTGGATAACTTAAGGCATATTGTATTGGTAAGCGCATATCAGGTCTGCCTAACTGAGCAAGCACTGAGCCGTCATGATATTCCACCATAGAGTGGATTACACTCTGAGGATGAATCAGCACCTCTATCCCATCATACTCCATATTAAACAAATAATGCGCCTCGATCACTTCAAGCCCCTTATTCATCATTGTTGAAGAATCAATCGTGATCTTAGCCCCCATATCCCAATTGGGATGGCAGAGCGCTTTCTCTAGAGTGACAGTCGCTAACTTTTCTTTGTTCCAGCCAAAGAAAGGTCCCCCAGATGCGGTTAAAATAATTTTCTCAATAGTTTCTGAACTTTCCTCTAAACACTGAAAAATGGCAGAATGTTCACTATCCACGGGAAGAATTTTGCAATTCACTTTCCGAGCCGAAGACATTACTAAGTCTCCGCCTGCCACCAAGGTTTCTTTATTAGCTAAAGCAATCGTTTTACCAGCATCAATCGCAGCTAGGGTAGGTTCCAAGCCAACCCTGCCAGACAGAGCAGTAACCACTGTATCGACCTGTTGAGCGATGACAGAGTTGATAATCCCCTCCATTCCCTGGTCTACTCTGATTGGTAAATCTCTCAACCTTCCACGAAGTTCACGCGCAGCAGTCTCTTCCATCATCACGACCACTTCAGGGCGATATAACCGGGCCTGCTCTTCCATAAGCTGGACACTTTTTTCAGCCACCAAGGCATGAATCTTAAGGCGTCCCTCGGCATGACTGACGACATCTAGAGTTTGGCGCCCAATTGACCCTGTGGATCCCAATATAGTCAGCGTTTTCAACGCGAATCATCTCTTCCTGCTCAATAAAAGCTTATTTTTCATTGTAAAGTCATCCTGGCAACTAATCATCTACACTTTTGGAGGTCCAAAAACGCTGACTCTCCGCACAGCTTCATAACATATTACAAATGCAGGTCCTACAACAAGACCGAATCCGCCTATTAATTGTAGCCCAACATACATTGAAATAAGCGTTGGAAGCGGGTGAATTCCAATTGCTTTGGATAAAACTTTTGGCTCAAGAAACTGCCGCACAACCATGATAACAATCCACATCAGCAACAACTTTAGCCCTTCTCCGAAGGATCCCATAATAAAAAGTGCGACAGCCCAAGGCACGAATAACATTCCTGTCCCTACAATCGGGACAATATCCAGCAATCCGGCCATAACTCCAAGCGTAACTGCATAGCGGTTTCCCATCAACAGTAAACCGCCTATGGTTGCCAGCGAAGTTACAGAAACTAAGATTGCTTGTGACCGCAAATACCCTACAACAGCTGCACCCAAATCCTCGCTAATCGCCTGAGCTCTTAAATGCCAACGGCTGGGAAACAAGTTTGAAATAAATTGTTTTACATTCGGATAACTTGAACTTATCAGTAATGTTGCCACAACAGACACGACTAAAATAATGAATACACGCGGCAAAGCGGTCAGAAAAGAAAGTAAGAATGAACTTGCCGATTTAGCCCATGCTTGAAGAGTGCTTGCCAGAGTTTGTGTCGCCGTAAACAAGGTGTCTTGGATTTGGGGGTTTACCTCCACAAACCTTTCCGCAGTCTCTACTTGCTTCGAGACAAGATCCACCAGATACCCATAATTAGGTAAATTAATGGCCAACTCGGATAATTCTGTATAAAGACGGGCAACAATTACAAAAACAAAAAGGCTTAATCCTGCAATCGTTAATAATAAAGAAAGAACTGCTGCATATGGCCGACGAATTCGTATCCCTCGCATTAACCTAACAAGGAGCGGTTCGAGTAAAAAGGCAATAACGAGAGCAATGATAAACGGCAAAAAAGCGCTAAACAGCTTACTGATAACCTCTCCGAAAACTGGCAAAAAGTCTTGAAAAAAGTATGTAAAAACCTTCAGTATTACAAGGAGACTTGTCACAATTGCCAGCCTGTTGATATTTGCCCACAGAGGGTGTTTCTGGATACTCAATACCTTCACCTCAAGATAATAGAATTATTCCATAGTATACCAATGGCAGGGCAAATATCAGACTGTCAAAGCGGTCTAAAATCCCGCCATGCCCTGGAATGAGGTTCCCAGAATCTTTAACTCCTGCGCCACGTTTCAACGCTGACTCAAATAGATCCCCCACTTGAGCGCTAATTCCGATAATTACTCCCAAAACGACATATATAATCAAAGAAGCTCCACCGATGAGGTGCCAGGCTCCAATGGCTACAACTACACTGAACAGCAATCCGCCTGCGGAACCTTCCACAGTTTTCTTTGGACTTACGTTAGGTGCCAAAGGACGGCGTCCATATTGTCTTCCTATAAGATATGCACCGGTATCCGTTGCCCATACCAAAAAGATTGTAAGAAAAGTCCACTCGATTCCTCGCGGAACCTGACGAAGTAAATAAAGATGGGAAAGTAAGACAACTGCGTAAACGACAGCCAATAAATTAAAGTTTGCTTCCGAAAGCGGCGACTTAGGATATGTTAGGGCAATACGACCAAGACATATCAAAAACCAGAAGAGAAGAGCCGCCATTATCCATTCTTCCCTGCCAGTGAACAAACTAGTCAACCAAACAGCGGTGGCTGCTGTAGTTTGTATATACCAAGGGTTCACACCCATTTGAACCCCAATTTGCAAAAATTCTCGCAAGGCCAGCAAGGTTAATATAGCGACCAAGAAAGCTGTATAAGGTCCCCCTAAATAGATTAATGTTAGTAAAATCGGGGCACCAATCAGTGCACTCATTGTTCTAATAAACATGTGCTATCCTCAATCTGTATGTATTCCACCAAATCGGCGATCCCGTTTCTGGTACGTTATAATCGCAGCAAGTAAAGCCTTTTCCCCAAAATCAGGCCACAGTTCTTCAATTACTACAATTTCAGTATACGCTAGTTGCCAGAGCAAAAAGTTGCTTAGCCTCATCTCTCCTGAGGTCCGAATCATTAAGTCGGGATCCGGCAACCCTCTTGTAAAGAGCGCATTACTAAAGCGTCCTTCATCAATATCTTCGATTTGCTGTTTCCCATTCAAAACATCTTTACTTATTTTCTTGACAGCGTCAATAATCTCGGATCGCCCACCATAATTTAAAGCAAGGTTAAGAATAAGGCCTGTATTATTTCGAGTACGTTTTATCGAATTGTCCAATTCACGCTGGGCTTCTTGAGGCAGGTCATTAATTCCGCCTATAGCACGAATGACTACATTGTTTTCATGAAGTTCTTGAAGTTCTTTTCTCAAGTACTCCGTAAGCAAAGTCATGAGCACACCCACTTCGTCCTTAGGCCTGCTCCAGTTTTCCGTAGAAAACGCATACACCGTTAATACCTCAATTCCTAAATTAGAACAGGTCTTAACTACTTTTCGTAGAGCCTCAACTCCAGCCCGATGTCCCATTGAACGGGGAAGTGCTCGTTTTTTAGCCCATCGCCCATTCCCATCCATGATAATGGCAATATGGCGAGGAAGGCGTTCCAGTGCAATCTGATCCTTTGAATCCACCTTATTTAGTTTCCAAGCCTTAGGCCACATCATTACACCCCCAACTCGATGTTCGATGGTCTATATTCGTTGTTCGCTGTTCGATTTTTAGTCGTTATACTTTATACTACTAGTTATCATAATCTTGCTCACTCTAAGGCATACTCGAAATTTGCGTTCGAACTACGATCTTCGATTATCGGACCACGAGTCGCGAACCTCGAATTACGACATTGACCCCCTTATAAGTTAGGGGGTCAATGTCTGTTTCTGCGAAAATTTTTCGTGCGCTAATACAATTTCCACACGGTCAGCAAACTCTCTGACGCGAACAACTCGGCAGTTTCCCCACGATTCTATATTACCATGAGGACGTGTGGTTTGGAAAGCGTAAGGTTTATCCAACCTTTCAATTTCGGGCTTAATCTGATTCCAATTGCGACCGAGCCAAGCCTGAATCATACTTCTATGATTTCGCTTTCCTTGGTTTCCATTACGCGTTCAATTTCTTTGATTATCTTATCCGTCATTTTCTGTACTTCTTCTTGGGCCCTTTTAACCTCGTCTTCAGAAGCGTCGTGATCTTTCTCCAGCTTCTTCAACTGATCATTGACGTCTCGACGCACGTTACGTACCGCAACACGTGCTTCTTCAGCCTTCTTTTTAACCGTCTTTACTAATTCCGTTCTGCGCTCTGACGTGAGCTGCGGAATCATGAGACGTATTACATTCCCATCACTTGACGGATTAAGCCCTAGATCTGATTTCATAATTGCCTTTTCGATAGAAGGAAGAACGGTTCTATCCCATGGCTGAATGAGCAACATTCTAGCCTCAGGAGCAGAAACATTAGCCAGTTGATTAATAGGGGTAGGCGATCCATAATATTCAACCATGACCTTGTCTAGAACACTCGGATTGGCACGACCCGCGCGAATCGTAGAGTATTCTCTGCGCAATGCATCAACTCCCTTATGCATACGCTCATCCGCATCTTTAATCACTTCTGAAATCATTGATTATCCCTCCCAACATAAGTTCCAATCGATTCTCCCATAAGTACACGCCGAATATTACCCTGTTTCGTAAGGTCAAAAACTATTACCGGAATATTATTATCCATACAAAGTGAAGTCGCTGTGGAATCCATTACTCCAAGACCTCGACTAAGGACATCCAGATAGCTTAAACGCTCAAATCTCTGAGCTGAAGGATTAACAAACGGATCTGAATCGTAAACCCCATCCACCCGTTTAGCCATTAAGATAACTTCCGCTTCGATTTCCGCCGCTCTTAAAGCTGCCGTAGTATCCGTAGAGAAGTAAGGGTTACCGGTTCCAGCAGCAAAAATTACAATCCGCCCTTTTTCCATGTGGCGAATGGCCCGCCGACGAATATATGGTTCTGCAACTTGTCGCATTTCGATTGCCGATAAGACCCTGGTGTCTGACCCTGCTTTTTCCAAAGCGTCCTGTAAAGCCAAGGCATTCATCACGGTAGCTAACATACCCATGTAATCGGCTTGGGAACGATCCATTCCTTGAGCACTACCCGTAATACCACGCCATAAGTTCCCCCCGCCAACAACCAGGCTAACTTCAACCCCCATATCTCGAATTTCAGCCACTTGCTCCGCAACGGAAACCAGCATATCATGTTGAAGGCCAAAACCTTGATTACCTGCAAGGGCTTCCCCACTTATTTTAAGGACAACTCGTTTATACCGTGGCTTTTCCATGGATTAACCTCCATCAATCTAATTATATTCGTTTGAGAGAAAACCTTTCACATTTCAAAAAGAGAACACCTGGGTGTTCTCTAGATTGATTGTCAGGTCACTTATCGATTTAGTTCTTTCATAACCTCTGCAGCAAAATCATCTTGTCTTTTTTCAATACCAGCACCTAACTCGTAACGAGTGAAGCGACGAATGACGATGCGTTCACCAATTTTAGCTACCTTGTCTAGAACAAGCTCACTAATGCTCTTATCAGGATCTTTGACAAAAGCTTGTTCTAATAAACATACTTCTTTATAGAATTTTTCGATTCGGCCTTCTACCATCTTTTCAATGATTTTTTCAGGCTTTCCTTCATTAAGAGCTTGCGCCTTCAAAATATCTCTCTCATGTTGGAGTACATCGGCAGGAACTTCTTCCTTGTTCAAATATTGTGGATTTGCCGCTGCAATATGCAGACCAAGATCACGAACCAATGTCTTGAATTCATCCCCTCGTGCAACAAAGTCTGTTTCACAGTTAACTTCAATCAGTACACCGATCCGTCCGCCACCGTGAATATAGGCCTCTATGAGACCTTCTGCAGCAACACGCGCACCTTTTTTCGCAGCAGCAGCCAGTCCTTTCTCACGGAGATAATCACAGGCCTTCTCCATTTCACAACCGCATTCCGTAAGTGCCTTTTTGCAATCCATCATGCCTGCTCCGGTTCGCTCTCTAAGCTCTTTAACTTGAGCTGCAGTAACCTCTGCCATGTTAAACCCTCCTATTCGATATCATAAAAGCGATACGTAATGCGCCAAGGTTCGACGCATAGTATCAATATGTGATGATTAAAGGATAACCATAAGTAAATTTGTTATAAGTATTTATTAGTAATAGTAAGTTACGAAACGTGCGAGGTTCGAAATTCGAACCTCGCGCTTCGCCTTTTACTTTTTTGCTTACGCTTCGACTGCTTCTCCGGCTTCCTCAGCTTCTTCCTCGTTACCTTGTTGGCCTTCGATAATAGCATCAGCCATTTTCGCAGTTAACAACTTGACAGCACGAATGGCGTCATCATTAGCCGGAATAACAACATCAATTTCATCTGGATCACAGTTAGTATCTACGATTGCAACAATCGGAATATGCAAACGACGTGCTTCTGCAACAGCAATGCGCTCTTTGCGCGGATCAACGATAAACAGAGCATCCGGAAGCTTTTTCATGTTCTTAATACCACCCAAGAAGCGCTCCAGTTTTTCCATCTCATGACGCAGTGCAGAAACCTCTTTTTTTGTAAGCACTTCAAAAACGCCTTCAGCTTCCATGCGCTCCAAAACACGTAAACGATCAACTCGTTTTTGGATTGTTTGGAAGTTGGTCAGCATCCCTCCAAGCCAACGCTCATTGACAAAGTACATACCGCATCTCGCAGCTTCGTCTTTGACTGATTCTTGCGCTTGCTTCTTGGTACCAACAAACAGCATGGTACCTCCTTCAGTAGCAAGATTCCGAACAAAATTATAAGCCTCATCTACTTTTTTGACAGTCTTTTGCAAATCAATAATGTAGATTCCATTGCGCTCCGTAAAAATATAGCGCGCCATTTTTGGGTTCCACCGACGTGTTTGATGTCCAAAGTGAACACCCGCTTCAAGTAATTGTTTCATAGAAATGACAGCCATTGATATACCTACTCTCTTTTTGTTTTTTCCACCGCAGGTTCATCTCAAAGTACCCCTTGCCTCCCGACAAGGAACTGGCACCTTGATCCCACTGCGTGTGTCATTAAATCACACTGTTACTAGATTAGCATATTCTTATTGGCTTTGCAACGAAATTCACCTCAAAGTGCTATGCTTAATTAGCAAACCTCGTGAGATTTGAACGTATGTCGTACTGTTGAATAAAGATCTCCAAATCACTCATAAGCTCTGGAAAAGGGAAATAGAATTCACTTACATAATATAACTCTTGGCTCGTCCGAATCTGGGCGATCTCCTGCCCTTTATCATCAAAATAAAAGGCAACCCGTCGAATATCTTTCGGCTCAAGGATGTGCTCGCCCAGCAACGAACTAAAGACAATTTGCCCGCCATTCATAATAATACGTTTGCTCTTTCCAACGACCCACAAGATGATTATTCCAAGTCCGGAAATTACATATATTCCTATGAGTACCCTTAGTTCCAAGGTTGGCAACTTGCTGAAAACATGCACTCCCCCAATAATCAGGGGGTATAGAATAAGAAACACGAGGCCTGGAATGATAAGGGGTCTCATTTGGTAAACATAATCATGTTCTTCCATCGAAATACCTCCTCTTTAAAAGGCCTATTTCATGTGTTTAGTATGCTTTTCCAGTTCATCGAGCAAATAATCGTTCAGGACTCGGATATAAGTTCCTTTCATCCCTAATGACTTTGACTCGATCACTCCGGCAGACTCAAATTTCCTCAAGGCATTGACGATTACGGATCGCGTAATTCCCACTCGATCAGCAATTTTGCTGGCAACCAAAAGTCCTTCCCCGCCGCCTAACTCGGCAAAGATATGCTCAACAGCTTCGAGTTCAGAATACGATAGTGTTCCTACCGCAATTTGAACTGCAGCCTTTTTACGAGCTTCTTCTTCTGCACGTTCTGCCTTAACACGCAAAATTTCCATACCTACAACGGTTGCACCATATTCGGCAAGCACAAGATCATCCTCATTAAATTCCACATCATACTTAGCGAGCACAAGCGTCCCAACTCGTTCTCCTCCACCTAAAATTGGTACAGTGGTTGTCAGTTTATTGGTGAATCCACAGGGTTCGTTACTATTAAAGATACAGCCATTGGCAACTTGTGTCGTATTCGTAGTAGTTCCGGTAACTTTCATCAGACCCTCATTATAACTTTCCGGAAACCGCTCGGTGTGCACAACAATGTCTTCCATAATTCCGCAAGCAAAACCCTCCATAAAACTGTACCCAAGGATTTTTCCACGTCGTCCCACGATGTAACAGTTAGCAGTTACTGCTTGTCGGAGAACTTTCGCCATCTCCTCAAAATCTACAGGATTACCAGCAGCCCGTTGAATTAACTTATTTATGGTTCTTGTTTTTTCTAATAATGTTGTTTCCATAAGTATATATCCTCCTTTAATTTACCTCTTAGTTTTATTCACGTGTTTCTACAATATATAGCGTGCTAAGTCTTGGTTTCTTACCACATTACCCAAGCGGTGTTCAACATACTCCTTATTAATGGTCACCGTGTAGTCTTCCGGCAGTTCAGAAGCTTCAAATGATAATTCTTCAAGCACTTTTTCAACAATTGTATGAAGTCGGCGAGCTCCAATGTTTTCCGTCGTAGAATTAACTTTATAAGCTACTTCTGCCAATTCATCAATAGCATTCTCTGTAAAATCTACGTTTATCCCTTCAGTTCCTAATAAAGCGCTGTATTGTTTAATAAGCGAGGATTGAGGTTCTGTTAGAATGCGTTTAAAATCAGCGACGCTTAACGACTCGAGTTCTACCCGAATCGGGAACCTGCCTTGAAGTTCTGGGATAAGATCGGATGGCTTACTAACATGGAAGGCTCCCGCAGCAATAAATAAGATGTGGTCAGTTTTAACCGGACCATACTTCGTTACAACGGTTGATCCTTCAACAATCGGCAGAATGTCACGTTGGACTCCTCCTCTGGAAACATCCGCACCGCTTGTACCTTCACGCCCAGCAATTTTATCGATCTCATCTAAGAATACAATTCCTTCTTGTTCAGTTCTCCGAATTGCTTCCTGCACAGCTTCGTCATGATCAATCAAGTTCTGAGCTTCTTCCTGGATCAAGATCTTTCGAGCTTCGCGCACAGTGACTTTTCTCTTTTTGTGGCGTTTCGGGAGCATACCAGACATCATATCCTGAATATTCAAACCCATTTCCATCATGTTATTGTTGCCCAGCATATCGGAAAGAGGCATACTTTCTTCAACTGAAATATCAATAACCTTCTCTTCAAGCTCTCCACGTTGCAAGAGTTCTCTTACAAGCTTACGCTCCTTTTCGATTTCAGGATTTAGGTCAGGTTCTTTTTCTTGATTTGATGACTGTCCGAATAACATTTGAAAGGGGTTGTTTGATGAACTCTCTGTGCGTTTTTCTGGAACGAGCAATTCAAGTAAATGTTTTTCGGCATTGACCGCAGCCTGAGCCTGAACTTGGTCCATACGCTCTGCCTTCACCATGCGCAAGGATATTTCAATTAAATCGCGAATAATTGATTCCACATCCCGCCCTACGTAACCAACTTCAGTAAACTTTGTTGCCTCGATCTTAATAAAGGGGGCTCGTACGAGCTTTGCCAGCCGTCGTGCTATCTCTGTTTTACCTACGCCTGTTGGACCTATCATCAAAATGTTTTTAGGTATAACCTCTTCTTGCAACTGTTCCGGTAAACAAGAACGTCGATACCGATTGCGTAAAGCAACCGCAACAGCCCGCTTTGCTGTATTTTGTCCGATAATGTACTGGTCCAATTCAAGGACAATTTGACGCGGAGTCAAGTGATCCATAATCACACCCCCTATAACTCTTCGACGATAATTTGCTCATTTGTATAGACACATATTGAGGCAGCTACCAGCATCGCTTCCCGTACAATCTCTGATGTTGATAGATCCGAGTGCTTGGTTAAGGCACGCGCCGCTGCTAAAGCATAGTTTCCACCGGATCCGATGGCCGCGATTCCATCATCCGGTTCAATCACTTCTCCCGAACCAGACACAATTAAAAGGTTTTGCGTGTCGGCAACTATAAGCAAGGCTTCAAGATTCCTCAGCATTTTGTCTGTTCGCCATTCCTTCGCCAATTCTACAGCTGAACGTTGAAGATTTCCATGATATTCTTCAAGTTTTTGTTCAAACTTATCAAAAAGAGTAAACGCATCCGCAACGGATCCGGCAAACCCTGCAATGACTTTTCCATGAAATAAGCGACGAACTTTACGGGCCGTATGTTTCATAATGGTCGCCTGCCCCATAGTTACTTGACCGTCACCCGCTATAGCTATGTGTTCCCCTTTCTTCACAGCGACAATAGTTGTTGCATGAAACATAATAAACCCCCCTTATATAAAGTTTACTAGGGCTATTTCAGCATGTCAAGTTGAATTGTAGTAAATTTACATTTTTTTGAGAAAACTTACGTTTTTTTATCTTTATTCGGTACTTTTGCACGGGGATGAGCTTGACTAAAAACTTCTTTGAGTCGTTCACGGGTTAAATGAGTGTAAATTTGGGTGGATGAGAGTTTCTTGTGTCCGAGTAACTCTTGAACACTTCTTAGATCGGCCCCGCCATCTAAGAGATGGGTAGCAAAGGAATGCCGAAGCATATGAGGGTGTACGTGTTGTTCCAAACTGATCTTAGCGACCAGTTTATCCAAGATCCTGCGGACAGACCTCTCAGTTAAACGCGTTCCTTGGTAATTAAGCAAAAGCGCTTGATCTTGATCTGCGCGCATTCCTAAATAGGCTTTGATGGCCGCAATAGAGTAGTTGGTTACCGGAACCACTCTCTCCTTGCTTCCTTTTCCGAGAACCCGAATCAATCCGCTGTCCAGGTCAAGATTATTTCGATCTAAACCAACCAGTTCACTTACTCTCAGTCCCGAACCGTAGAGAAGCTCAAGAATTACTTTGTCCCGACAACCCAACAAATCTGTCCCATCCGGTGCGCCGAGGAGCCCCTCTACCTGATCCAGATATAGAAAATGCGGGAGTTTGCGTCCTAATTTCGGACTCGCCACCCGCTGTACCGGATTATTTTGAAGTATTTCCTTATAGCATAAGAACTTGAAAAATGAGCGCAACGCAGCGAGCTTGCGAGCCATGCTTTTTCTAGCCAATCCATGTTCTGACAAAGCACCTAGAAAACTACGAACAATATAGATATCGACTTGGTCCACTGTAAGGGTTTCGGGCTCTTGACCCAGTTCAAGCGCTGCAAACTTAAAAAACTGGTTCAGATCCGTTTGATAAGCAACAACGGTATACTCCGATCGATTCTGCGAATATTGATGGCCCACAAATAAACTTAAAGCTTCATCGACGAGCATACTTGCCTCCCCATATCCTCTCGAGCACAAAACTCATCTAAAGCCTCCAAAGCCCGTTCGGAAATCTTGGTATTCTTTTCACGCTTGTCTCTTATCCGTTCAGCTAAAGGAGGTAATAGACCAAAGTTAATGTTCATTGGCTGAAAACTTTGACTTGGAGAGCCCTCCAGATGACGTGCTAAGCCCCCTAAAGTCGTTTCAGGCGGAAATACCAAGGTGTTCATCTGACTAAGCCTTCGCCACGCATTAAGGCCTGCCAGAAACCCGCTGGCAGCAGATTCTACATATCCTTCGACCCCAGTCATTTGACCGGCAAAGAAAAGATCCGGTTTAAGATGCAGACTAAAGTCTGCCTTAAGAACTTTTGGAGCATTGAGGAACGTATTGCGATGCATCACACCATAACGCACAAACTCGGCCTTCTCTAAACCGGGAATTAAAGAAAACACTCGCTTTTGTTCTCCCCATTTTAAATGAGTTTGAAACCCAACCAAATTAAACAGGGTTCCCGCTTGGTTTTCTTTGCGCAACTGGACGACGGCATAAGACCTTTTTCCAGTTCTCGGATCCACCAACCCCACAGGTTTTAAAGGGCCAAACGTCAGCGTCTGGGGACCGCGCTTAGCCATTACTTCTACCGGCAGACAACCTTCGAAGACCTTACCTTGTTCAAATCCTTGAACCTCAGCCATCTCTGCCTCTATTAACGCCTTATAAAAGGAATCATACTCTTCTCGGGTCATGGGACAATTTAGGTAGTCCGCTTCTCCTTTATCATAACGCGAAGCCCAAAAGGCCTTGTCCAAATCAATGGATTCGAGGGTAACGATTGGCGCAGCGGCATCGTAAAAGGCTAAGGCTTGCTCGCCTGTCAGCCTTAGGATATCTTCTGCTAAGTCATCTGAGGTCAATGGGCCGCTAGCTACTACTGTAATTCCAGTTTGCGGAATCGTACGCACTTCCTCACGATGAATACTTACGTTGGGATGTTGTTCCAACCGTTTAGTAATTTCATTCGAAAACAGTTCCCGATCGACAGCCAAAGCGCCGCCAGCGGGAACCGCGTTATGATCCGCCGAACTCATGGTCAAGGACCCTAAACGGCGCATTTCTTCTTTTAATAACCCTACCGCATTCTCGATTGCAGCCCCTCGAAGCGAATTACTGCAGACAAGTTCCGCAAATTGATCCGTTTGATGAGCGGGGGTCATTTTGGTCGGACGCATTTCAAATAGATCGACCCTAACCCCTCGTTCGGCAAGTTGCCAGGCAGCCTCCGAACCTGCAAGACCTGCTCCGATGACAGTTATAGACTTATGCATTTAATTATTCGCTCCTATACGTTCTTAAACATTCGTAATACTAGCTTTCTTCAAGCACTATTGTATGGCGACATTCCGGATTAGTGCATACGTGCTTCTTTTGGCGTTTTGATGATTTAATCACCATCAATTGCTGACACTCCGGACAAGGGTCGGGAGCCGGCATTTCCCAAGAAACAAAATCGCACTCTGGATAGCCAAGGCAACCGTAGAACTTACGCCCTTTCTTTGAGCGGCGAACTACCAGGGGTTTAGCACAGGTTGGGCAATTAGCGCCCACTTCTTCAAAGAGAGGTTTAGTATTCCGGCACTCTGGAAAACCAGGACATGCTAAGAATTTGCCGTAACGCCCCATCTTGATCACCATATTTCGACCACAATTCTCACAAATCTCATCTGAGACCTGATCCTCAATCTTCACCTTGCCGATCTTCTCTTCAGCCTCAGCCAAGGTCACGGAAAACGGGGTGTAATAGTCTTTGACCACAGCTTTCCAAGGAGCTTTTCCTTCTTCGATAAGGTCGAGCTTTTCTTCTAAGTTAGCCGTAAACTCCAAATTTAAGATATCCGGGAAATGTTCCTTTAATAAGGTTATCACGATGTCTCCAAGTTCCGTAGGAAGGAGCTGTTTTTCCTCTTTAACAACATAGCCCCGTGTCTGAATAGTTTCAATGGTTGGTGCATAAGTACTCGGTCTTCCGATCCCTTCCTCCTCCATCTTACGGACGAGAGAGGCTTCGGTGTAACGCGGCGGCGGTTCTGTAAAATGCTGCTTTTCTTGAAGTTTAATCAGTTTTAGTTTTTCTCCCGGAGAAACAGAAAGGGTCAAAGAGTTTTGCTCTTCATCCATTGTCTCGTCTTCATCTTTTCCTTCTTCATAGATCGCTAGAAATCCGGGAAAACGAACGGTAGATGCATTAGCACGAAATAAGTATTCATCCACAAGAGATTCGACTGTCAATGTATCCACAATGGCCACACTCATCTGACTTGCCATAAAACGTTCCCAGATCAAGCGGTACAGACGCAATTGATCTCTTGATAAAATCCCCTTCAACAAATCTGGAGTACGCAATGGCAAAGTGGGACGGATTGCTTCATGTGCTTCTTGAGCCCGCCCCTTATTGGCGAACTGACGCAGTTCCGGAGGATAATACTCGTTTCCATAGTTAGTCAGAATCCACTCTTTGGCCTCTTCTTGCGCTACTTCAGCAATTTTGACAGAGTCTGTACGCATGTATGTAATCAAACCAACGGTACCTTCTTTGCCCAAGTCAAGACCCTCATACAATTGCTGTGCCAACATCATCGTACGCTTTGGTGAAAAGCCCAATTTACGATGAGCTTCCTGTTGTAAGCTGCTCGTAATAAAAGGTGGCGCAGGAAGCCTTTTCTTCTCTTTCGTACGAACATCGGAAACTTGAAACTCTTTCTTTGCTAAATCGGCTAAGATAGCCTCCATTTCAGCTTTGCTGGAAATGGAGATTTTTTTCCCCGACTTCTTCAACAGCTTTGCTAGAAATTTCCCTCCTGCAGATTGAAGATTTGCCATTAAACTCCAGTATTCTTCCGATACAAATGCCCGTATTTCCTCTTCCCGATCATCAACCAAACGGACCGCCACGGATTGGACCCGACCGGCGCTTAATCCTTTCTTGATTTTCCGCCAAAGCAAAGGGCTTAATTGATAGCCTACTAAGCGATCCAATACCCGGCGGGCTTGCTGGGCATCCACTCGATCTTGGTCGATCTGACGAGAATGTTTAATTGCAGACTGTATAGCTTGTTTAGTAATCTCATGAAACTCAATCCTGTTTTTATCACTTTGGTTAAGTCCCAACAAATGAGAAAGATGCCAGGCAATCGCTTCCCCCTCGCGATCAGGGTCAGAAGCTAGGAAGACTTTATCTGCCCCTTTAGCCGCAGCACGCAGATCTTTAATTAAATCGCCTCGTCCGCGTATGGCAATATATTTTGGTTCAAAGTCATTTTCTAAATCCACACCCAATTGACTTTTCGGTAAATCACGCAAATGCCCCATAGAGGCTTTGACCGTATAACGGCTTCCTAAAAATTTGCTGATTGACTTTGCCTTGGCGGGGGACTCAACAATTACAAGCGTTTTTGACATTATTTCACCTCAAATAAACTTTAGAAAACTCTTAATTATCATTTTTTCGAAAATCGAAACAAGCCGCGGAAGTTCGAACTCGAATTGTTTTCTCAAATAATAACTCTAGAATTAGGACCATTAAGATTATTCTTATACTTCACTTATATCCAGATTGGATTATTCTCAGTACTTTGGTTAACATTTGGTAAAACTAAGCCTTATCTTAACGCCTTTTTAGTAGTATGTCTAGCGTTCTCTGGCTAATACATAGTGTTGACCCGGCAATTGTGTGACTTTTCCAGCTAATTGAAGCTCTAATAAGGCCAGTGAAATGGCCGATACCGTCAGTGGAGAGTTCACTGTAATTTGGTCAATATGAAGGGGCACATCACTTAACTGCCTCAAGATTGTCTCATGTTCTGAAACCCTTTCCACGGCGTCAGAACTATCAACTCCCTGAGGCAAAGCTCCTTTGAACAACGTAATTTGACCCGCATAGTTTGACCATGCAGGCAGCTCATTACAAATATCTTCGATACCTTCAACAATCTTTGCTCCTTGGCGAATTAGGTGATGAGACCCCCGGCTCACCTCGCTAAAAATCGGTCCCGGAACTGCAAATACTTCTCTTCCTTGTTCCAACGCGAAATCGACCGTAATCAGGGCCCCGCTTCTTTCCGCGGCTTCCACGACCACAACCCCTCGAGAACAGCCGCTGATTAAGCGATTACGAGCTGGAAAATGAGCTGCAATCGGCGGAGAGCCAGGTTCAAATTCACTTATTAATGCACCCTTTTTTAATATTTCTTCCGCTAATCTTTTATTTTCTTGCGGATATATTTGGTCAAGACCGCATCCAAGAAAGGCCCAAGTTATCCCTTCTGCTTCTAGGGTCCCTTGATGCGCAGCAGTATCAATTCCCCGAGCCAGTCCGCTGGCAATGACAATACCTTTAGAAGCAGCATCCCGGGCAAGCATCTTAGCAACTGCTTTACCATACGCTGTTGCTTTTCGAGATCCTACAATCGCCAGGCTCTCCATATTTCCTCTTAGTTGCCCACGGTAATAAAGAAGTGGCGGAGCATCAGACAACTCCGCTAGTAAGCATGGATATTCAGGCTCATTTGGGGTAATAATCAAAATCCCCTGTTTTAGCAGTGTTTCTCCAATCCTCTGAGGATCGATTGACTGCCTTGCCTTCAATACTTCTTTAATCCATTTTTCCTGATTAGGCAATTGAAGATATTTGCTCGTGGAAGCCTCCCAAGCCTTGACCGCACTGCCAAAGCAGGCTATAAGTTCCCTCAAGCGCTGGCTTCCAACGCCAGTAATTGAACGAAATGCTGCTCTAACTGTTTTTTCCTGTTCTATCCCCATGGTACCTGTATCCTCCCTTAGCCTCCTTTTCGGGACAAAGGGATACTTCTCCTGCGCAGAATATTGTCGCATCTTCCTTCTTTATGCAAAATAATGCAAGATTGAAGAAAAATCATTATTCTTAGCCATCAACGCGCTTAAAATTACAAAAGGACTCTGCTTCAAATGAGGTAAATGAGCGGAGCAGTCTCCATATAATAATGGATTAATTCTCCTTTGGTGATTTCCGGCTCAGGAAAATAAACCTTATCCAAATTGCTTAAAGAGAGTGTTTTTCCCTCAACTGAAACCGAGACCGATTTACTCCTCTTATTCAATAATTTAGGCATGTCGCAATTTCCCTTCATCGGTCCATTCTAAAAACCGCGTTTTAAGAAGAGGGTGGGCTCAACCCAACGAATTGTTTCATCTCGGTTATGGAAAATACCAAGCCCTTATTCAAACGGGCTAGATGCCCTTTCTTGCAGCGATTCTGCAAATTTAATTTCCCATTTCTATGCTTCCTTCGCACGTCGAGTTGTCCTTTTTCGCGGGGTCAAAGTAGATTTTGGCTTTTCTGTGGATTTATCTTGATCTGTTAGTTTTTCACCCTCTGATTCTTCACCTTTTTCAACGCGTGCAACTAACTCTTTGGATTCTACTGCTTTTATTGGTTTTTCAGCCTGAACTCGTTTTATAGACTTAAGGGGTTTAATAGGCCCTTCTTCGTTGTCCGCGGCCTTTAATTGACCCTTTTCATTTTCTGTCAGAGCAATACTTGCTCGCAAAGCCTCCATAAGATCGACAACTTTTCCACCCTTGTCCGGCATATCTACTTGATAGGTTTCTCCCGCTATTTTGCTTTCAATTAGCTCAACCATTTGTTCATGCAATTCATCATGATATTTCTCTGGTTCAAACGGACGCGCCAGGTTCTCGATTAATTGTCTTGCCATGGTCAATTCTGCTTCTGTCGGAACCACACTGTCCCAAACAACATCCATATGACGAATTTCTTTCGGGTAATGCATTGTTTCCATAACAAGACCTTTTTCAAAAACCCGCAAACAGGCTAAATGTTGTTTGGAACGCATAGTTACCCGAGCTAAAGCGACCTTCCCGCTTTCCTCCATTGATTGACACAGTAATTTATAGGCTTTCATGGCAGTCTCTTCTGGTGAAAGATAATACGATTTTTGATAATAAATCGGATCAATCTCCGGAAGGTTAATAAAATCTAGAATATCGATCGAACGACTCATAGGTTGTTCCAACGATGCCAGGTCATCCTCGCTTAAAACAACATACCGATCCTTTTCATATTCAAATCCTTTTACCAAATCGTCTGTACCAACCTCTATATCACAGGCAGGGCATTTTTTGATCGAGCGTATGCGATTCTTACAGTCTTCATGCAGATAATTAAACTTAAACTCTTGTGATTCTGTAGCTGCATGCATTTTTACAGGAACATTAACTAAGCCGAAACTAATGGATCCTTTCCATAACGTATGCATATAACATTCCTCCCTGACTTAGTGTGAACAGCTAAGGAAGTATTAATGCAACCACTGTATTAAAAAGATTGCCCTATTTTAACTAAAAGAAAGCGAAAAACTCTTTCTTGAAAAATTGATTATTAAAACAAAAAACTTTGTCTTTTATAGACAAAGTTCAAAATCAAACTTAGTTTTTCTTTACTGTTTCACTCCTCGCGAAACTTTCTCGAAGAGTTCTATTCGTCAAGATCATTCCATTTTCCTTCATTTGTAAGGTTAGGATAATTATCATACTATTGGCCCTGCTGTCATTACACAGACTTAGATTTATTGACGTATTAGGTGGATACTGGTAATATTAAGGCAATTTAATATTAGGAGGAATATGTATATGTTTACTTCTTTAGCCACTTTTTTGCTTAGTTGGGAAAAGGAATCGGAATCAACCGAAAAAATTCTAGATAGTTTAACCGACGACTCCCTTAATCAATCCGTTACCATAGATGATCGCACATTAGGACGCATCGCTTGGCATATTGTGACAACAATCCCTGAGATGCTCGAGAAAACTGGTCTATTATTTGGTGGTATTAAAGAGAATGCCCCAGTACCGAATACAGCAAAAACAATTGCCGATTCGTACAGAGAAGTCAATAAGGCCATGCTTACGGAAATTAAAAAGCATTGGAATGATCAGACTCTTTTACAAGAACGGGATATGTATGGAGAATCATGGACTATCGGAACTACATTAAATGTACTTATTAATCATCAAATCCACCATCGAGGGCAAATGACTGTCCTAATGAGACAGGCAGGCCTTAAGGCACCTGGGATTATGGGACCATCTCGAGAAGATTGGGGTCAACTTGGCATGGAAGCCCCTACAGTGTAAAGTGAATTGCTAGTCAAATAAACAATGTTTCTTTGACTTTTTCCAAAACAATCTTATCCATGACATGCCTCCGAATCTCGATAGAGTATAATTTTATAATCCGGGAGAAAAATCCCCTAAAATCTTGCTCGGATTTTAGGGGATTTCTGAGTTTCCATATGAAATAATGCTTGCAATAGGTTTAAATAATCGTTGAGAGAAAGTCTCTTAGGCAATGCCCTCCGATAACGTCGCTTTAATCCTCTTAAGTCCAAAAACAACCATACTGGCTAAGACGGCAAAATCTTCAGTCGGCAGAATTGAGGGAGCAGAGGCATCGAACAAAATGTTGCCAGACGCCGGAAATTCATCATCAGCTCTCCAGAGAATCAAGGCTAAAGGAATGCGCGGGAACACTCGAAATGTGACCCCTACATCTCCAAGCCCATTAGATTGCCCACCCAAATATGTTACTACTTTAAGCAGGCTATCCGGATCAGAACCAAAAGTTCGGACTAGCGGATCAATGGCCCGACCGTTAAACGGTTTTATATAAATGGCTCCCCCCGGTAATTCTTTGTAAGAAATGAGTGTCCCAACTTCGAAGGGCTCACCGAGATTTGTAATGTAATGCAGAATCAATATTTCAGCAGCAATCGGCAATTCACTGTCTGAAGCTTGAATAGGCACAAAGTTCCCGCTGGGATAGTCTATCTTAAAATGCTGTCCCAAAAATTCAATAATTAAGGCATTATCCTTAATAGAATAGCCAGAGCACCGTGCCATATCTTCTAAGGAACAAGCACGAAACTTTTCAAGCGCCACTTCATGAGCTGCAGAATAATTCATCCTATCTCCTCCTACTCCTTTACACCTAACTCCTTCTTATGAGGTTTTATCAATTCCGTGACTCCCACTTCTTCAAGTGGTATTCCTTATTCTACTTCGGTGACGATAGTCTCAATGTTCAGCTTTAGCTGAACGAGTTCACTTTGCAAGTCACTAAGCTACAACAAAAGACCCATACTTTGACTAACAGAACTTTTCACTATTCTACCCAAGTGCCCGATAGGTCTGCTGTAAGAGCAATGCATCTTCTTCCAAGTTCGGGCTTTCGCAAATTGCTAATCCTTCCACCCCAAAACTATGACAAGCTTTCATCAATTCTTCAAAGCGCAAATCAGATTCCTTCAAAACAAGGTGGCGTTTCTCACCTTTGAGTCCATATTCGATTCCAGATATATGAAAATGAACATTTTTCACCCATCGATCCCCTAGACTCTCAGCAGTCACATCTAATATCTCACAAAATTCATCATAGGAATTATACCTTCCATTAGTTCGCGCGTGAAGATGGCTAAAGTCGATACAGGGCAATACCCCTGGAACCTCTTTAGCAATTTTGACAGTTTCGGTAAGATCCCCGAATTGAGTCCCTTTACCTGTAGTTTCTGGACGAAGGACGACATCGTTCCCCTCTGCATTGAGGGTTTCCCGTACAAGTGACAGTTCTCTGACCACCCGTTCTAAGACCACCTCGGACGGATTATCATGATTAAAGGCTGGATGAAAAATTACGCTCCGAACACCAAGAATCTGTGAAATACGTGCGGTATGTATTATTCGATCCCTGCTTGCCGTAATTTTCTCTGGCTCACGGGAGTTGAGATTTATATAGTAAGGGGCATGACAACTTAAAGCGATGCTATCCTCTTTGGCAACCATACCAACTTTTCTTGCTTTCTCTTCACCCATCCGAACTCCTTGGACAAACTCTATTTCTAAGGCCCCGAGATTTAACTCCCGTATACGGCGTACCCCTCCTTCACTGGAACGATCCTTCGAGGAAAGCGGGACACCAGCGGTTCCAAACAATAGTGGCAATAAGGTTCACTCCATTGCTATTTTTTCTCACATTATATCCTTTTTCTACTAAAAAGCCAATGAACTCTCAAGAAGCAAAATTCAAATGCATTCCTAAATTTCCAATATAATTTAAGAGTTAACTACATACTGTCTTGATAAAAAGGTATACTAATAACACTTTCATCATATCGTTGTTGAAAGAAACTGACCCCAATTTGAAAGGAGGTTTCCTTTATGTCAAGACGACGTAGCAGCATCATGTCTGACGCATTGAAAGAACAAATTTCTCAAGAGTTAGGTTTTGCGGGAACCCTTCACCAAGAAGGATTTGGAGGAGTTTCTTCAAGGAATTGCGGCAATATGGTGAAAATGGCTATTGAAATGGCCGAACGTAATCTGCCCGGAAAGAACATGACTTAATAATTAGAGACTCCAATCTTTTGTCAGTTTAAACTTAGTAATACCCGGAGCCGAGCGCATTTAATGCTCGGCTCTACTTTTTATAAACTGTAGTTTTACTAAAGATTAAGTACCTCTGATTCTAGAAACAATTAGTGAAAATCAACTTCTATACGACGTGCCGCTGGATGAGCGTCTTTTAAAAAACTAAGTTTTAACAAGCCATTCCGGTAACTTGCGTGAGCTCCATCAGTTTTAACCAAAGCAGGGAGTGTCAGCACTCTTGAGAATTTCCCGAAATACCTTTCTGTATGACGCGTGACGCTTTCATCATCTTCTTCGTGTATTATTTTTCGAATTTCGCCCTGAATCATCAGTTGACTTTCATTTAAGGTAATTCTGAGATCTTCAGGGTTTTCGATGCCCGGAATTTCCACAGTCACGATAACCTTTTTCTGGGTTTCTTCTAGATCTATACGATACAACCCATCTGTATAGCTTTCTTTTCCACGCCTTAAAACCCGATCCATCTCATTCCAAAAAGGATCTAACATACGGTATGGCTCATTAGAGATTAATGACATTTCTATCACCTCTTCGTTTGTTTACTGCTTAGGATACGCTGTTCGATTATGGATTATCCCTGCTATTATGAAGCACAATTGATGCATTAGCATTTAATCCTTAAGACAAAGACAAATCTCTTGAATATCCCATGGCTTAGAAACGGTTCTGGTATTCATTCTATACATTATAAAGAAGCAAGAGAGAATCCCCTTGCTTCTTCTCGTTTGGGTTAACTGATTACTTTACCAGAGATATTAGCTGGCCCATTGATAGTTATAGTCCCTTGAACAGTCTGAAGGTTGCGAGCAAACAATTGATAGACGTGATGACCAGCAGGAACATTGGTCAGTACAGCTTGGAACGTAGACAAATTCTCTAAAGGTGTATCTCCTCCATCTTGAATCGACTCTTGGTTGATTGATGCTACTACCACACCATCTTGTTGAATCGTAAGCTCAATAATTGGTTGATTCGGTTCCAAAGGACTTGTGCCCGTCACAATCCACCCGACCGTTGTTAGCAATTCGACAAAGTTTATTGCTTGAGATACAAACAGACCGAATTCCAAAATTAGTTGATCTATCCCAGTAAGCACAATAGCGGACGTGTTCGCTTGATTTGTTAGAATACTTCTGTTGTAGTTTAAGAGAGCCATTTTTATCCTCCTAAATTAAGTTAGAGTAGAGTTACAAAGATTTACCCTTCACTCTCACTATTAATATATGAAAGGACAACAGATTTGGACATGTCGAATTCCGTAATATGGAAATATTTTTAAGTCAGCTTTGCCCTTAGCTATTCAGTCATATGAAAAAACCATTATCTGTTTTCTTTTTAAAAAAAATCATAAAGCAAAGAAAAAAGCGGCTATCCAAAAACAGTCCTAGTTGGATAAACCGTGTCAAAAATAATTCCATCTTTATCGGCTAAATCCATTTGCTCAATTATTTTAGTTGATGTGCTACTATTCCTTAAGTTGAAGATTGTCATTGATAAAAGTTCGGTATATGTATATCCATAGATTCTTACTGCAGCATCATTGGCCTTTTCAGCCAGAACCTGATATTTGCGGAGCCTTTTATGTAACAGTTTCCACTCCGTGATGTCAATTCCTATTCCCGCAAAATAATGTCTTTCATCAATAATTACCGAACTAGCAGAAAGAAACATCGTTATTTTTGTACTGTCTTTTTTTGTAAATTGGCCTCGGCGTTCCCAAATCCATTCTGAGTAATCATTTCGATTCCTTTCAGTACAGACCTTTGACTCTTTTCATCTCCTTCATACCAATCTAATATATTTATTTGAGCCAGCTCCTTCTGAGGTATACCCAGTCATTTTCTCATGTTTCTTGTTCCATCTCACCAACCTGCTATTATCATCGTAGAGATAAATCATCCCGTGAGCACTATCAAATAAGGCATCGGTAAATACTCTTTATTTATTTATTCAAACTCATTTTCTGACCGAATTTTCTCAATAATCTCCTCTTCCAACGTAGAATTTATATCCTGTAGCTGGTTTGTTCGCTCAATCACTTTGTTTTCTAGTACTTCATTTAGTATCTTGATTTTCTGTTCAGCCTTTTGACGTTTATTTATTTCTTCTTCAAGTTGGGCGGTTCTTTGCTTATCCTTTGCTCTAGTTCTCTGTTTAAATTCATAATTTCTAATTCAGTTTGAATTCTTCTATTTACTTTGTGCCCTAAAGCAATATTTTTTAGAGCGTACTTCGAAATCAATTGTACAATTAGAAACAGAAAATTACATATTTTTTCGAATTGTAATCTAGACATATTCACTCTCATCAATTCGCTTTCATAAACATCGGGCCTTAACCCAATTGCATCTTCGTAACGCAATTGATCCATTTGATAATCTTCATCCAGAACATGACCGATGAGCCCTTACAATTTGGTAGAAACCTGTTATTCACTAAAAATGCAAGAAGAGGATGTAACGAAAAACTCTCGTTACATCCTCTTCTTGCATTTTTAAGCTTATCCGATCATCTATGTAAGGCTGATGCAATGTGCCGGGCAACCCTCGGCAGCTTCTTTAGCGGCTTCCTCAAACTCAGTGGGAACGGGATTTGTATAAGCTACCGCTAGACCATCGGCCTCCATCTTAAATACCTCAGGGCAGAATTCAGGGCATGATTCACACCCAATGCACTCTTCTTTGTCTACTTCAGCAATCATGATTTTTCCTCCTCCACTATATTCTATCTTTTTATATAGCCAACTATTACCAATAAGTTTATCATAAGCTTATCCTTATCTACAAGTGAAATTTTTTACTAAAACCGTTTATCCCAAGTCTAAATTTTAAGGCCACATTCCTATGGTGAGCAATCCCGGCACCTTCAAAGACTTCCTGAAAAAGAAAGCTAGCTAAAAAACGTACTTAGACAATGATGAAAAGCGACTATTACAACTTCATAATACTATAAAACCATATAACTTAGTGCACTGCTTAATTTGGTTAGTTAAAGAGATATGGCTTTCGCATTTACTCAACTGGGTTGAGAATTAATAGACAAGGCCAAGCGCTATTGTATCAAGCAGATGAATTCCATGTTCACGACTGTTTATAAAGAACGAAACTGTATTGCCTCAGCTAAATGTTCCGGAAGAATATTTGAAGATCCACCTAGGTCAGCAATCGTGCGAGCAACCCTTAAAATCCGATCGTGAGCGCGGGCACTTAGATGTTGACTGTCGAAAACCTTTTGTAAGAGAGACTCCCCACTCGGAGTCAACTTGCCAAATTCTTTAGTTTCCTTTGCCGTCATCTCCGCATTGGTTTTTACAGACCCCAGTCGGACCCATTGTATTTGACGGACTGCCATCACTCGCTCCCTAACCACAATTGAAGACTCATTATCAATGTTATTCTTTAATTCAGTGTAATTCAGCCTTGGTACTTCAACATGCATGTCAAACCTATCCAACAGTGGCCCGGAGAGCCTCCCGCGATAATTTTGGATTTGCATCGGTGTACACGAACACACTCGGCCTTGATCACCATAATAACCGCACGGACAGGGATTCATACTGGCTATGACACTTACTTGGGCAGGATAGGTAATACTCCCTGCCTGTCGCGTAATTGTCAACTCTCGATCTTCCAGTGGTTGCCGCAAACACTCCAAGACTTCGCGTGCAAACTCCGGAAATTCATCTAAGAATAGAACACCGTGATTTGCAAAGCTAAGCTCACCCGGGCGTAAATTCCTCCCCCCGCCTATCATTCCAACCTTGGTCACGGTATGATGAGGATTTCGAAAGGGGCGTTCTTGCACTAATGATCCGTTGCAACTTAACATACCTGAAACACTGTAAAGTTGTGTGACCTCAATGCTTTCTTGATCACTCAACAAGGGAAGTATCCCCGAATAAGCTTTTGCCAGAAGAGTTTTCCCAGACCCTGGGGGCCCTTGCAACACTACATTATGCCCGCCTGCTGCAGCAATCTCTAAAGCTCGTTTAGCCTGTTGTTGCCCATGAATATCTGACCAGTCAACCTTAGTCCCGCTTAATTCAGGTTGAGTTACTCTAGATAAAACAGCATCTTCGAAGTCACCCATCTTTGAAATTGCCTTTATAATCTGATCCAGAGAAGCTGAACTATGGGTTTCTAAATCTGCCACCAAACGAGCTTCCGCGAAATTTTCCGGTGGGACGATTAGAATAAAGGATTGGTTTTCTCGCTCTAATGAAATAGCCATCGTAAGAATCCCTGGAACTGGACGAAGTGTACCTTCCAAAGACAATTCCCCAGAAAAAACGTATCCTTCAAGTGATGATGACAAGCATTGTCCTGTTGCAGCAAGTATCCCTATCGCTATCGGCAGATCTAGACCTGATCCTTCTTTACGTAAATCTGCAGGAGCTAAGTTTACCGTGACCCTTTGTAAAGGAAACTGATAGCCCGAATTTCGTATTGCTGATCTTACTCGATCTCGTGCCTCTCTTACAGACGTGGTTGCAAGGCCAACTATGTCAAAACTTGGCAAGCCATTTGCGACGTCAACTTCCACTCGAATTAAGTGAGCTTGCAAGCCGAGGACAGTCATTCCATATACTGCAGCGAACATGCGATCCCTCCTTAAAGATAGAAAGTTCGCGTTAGTTTTATATATTCCTTCCATATTAATCAAAAATTGTTAGTTATTTAAACATTTTCTAGTTTATTAAATGAAAAAGTCCCCTCCCACATTTTAAGCAGAAGGGGACGATGAACCTTTTATAATGAGTTACTACCGCGGAAGGGAAATCCAAAAGGTCGTTCCTTTTCCCATGTCGCTTTCTACACGAACATTACCTCCATGTGCTTCCACAATTTGGCGCACAATCGCTAGTCCTAATCCCATACCCCCATCTTTTCGGGACCGTGCTTTATTCACTCTAAAGAAGCGATCAAAGATATAGGGTAAAGCTTCTTTGGGGATTCCTTCCCCTTCATCCTGAACTGCCAAAGATATCTCATTTTGCTCCTCCACCATTAATACCCTAACCGTCTTTCCACGTGGGGTATGACCCAAAGCATTGTCTAAAAGATTAATAAATACTTGTAAGAGACGATCAGGGTCTGCTAAAAGTTGCCCAGATCCCTTACAAATTTCCAGATTCACGCCCAACTCTTGCGCCCTGCCTTGAAAGCGCTGGTCAATATCTACCATAAAATTCTCCAGGTCGATAGCAACAGGTTGAATAACCTGTCCCCGTTCGAGCCAGTTAATTTCTTGTAACTCTTGCACTAAGCGGGCCAGACGTTTGGCTTCTTCCAAGACTAAGTCAATATATTCTTCGTTCTGGTCTTTTGGTATAACTTCATCTTGGATTGCCTCCAAATACCCTTGGATTAAATGCAGTGGAGTCCTAAGTTCATGTGTAACGCTGGCCAAGAACTCACGTCGAGACTTTTCAGCCCGCAAAGAAGCAGTGACATCACGCAAAACAGCTACATGCCCGCGTATCCCCTCGTTCTCTGCCATTGGAGCCATAACGATCTGCAACACTTGAATTCCTATAGTAGCCATTTCAAAATTTTCGACCTGATCTTCCCGTTGGGCCATAGTTTGAAGGATGGTTACAATTTGGATCTTGCGTTCGGTAACCTCTATGTCATTTTCTTGCCATAGGGCTTTAGCTGAGTCATTTGCGTAAAGAATTGAGCCATTGCAACTCATCATAACTACTGCATCACTGATACTTTCGACAATTCCTTGAAGCAAGTTTTTTTCTTGGGAAAGCCATGCCATATGGTTCTTTAAGCTTTCACCCATCGAATTCAAGCCCTCAGCTAGCTTTCCGATTTCATCTTTGCTGGTCACACCTTGAATGGGCAAAAAGTCGCCTTTAGCCATTCGCGTTGCTCCCCGTTGCATCAAACCAAGAGGACGAGTTACATGCTGTGCAAAAATAAGACTAATGACTGTGGCCAAAAAAACAGCAATTAAAGAAGCATAGAGGATTAAGCGACGAAAGGTCGCAATGCTCTCCTGAATTGGGATTGGAGAACTCCCCAATAACACAACTCCTCTTACAGGGTTTGTACCTACAGGGGTAGCAGCCAGCAACATTGCTTGCGCCCCTCCATTAACTGGCAAGGCCTTAATCGAAATAGTTTGACCGGACAAAACCTGTTCTAAATATCCCTCGGTAAAAAAATCAGAAGGTCGTAAATCTCTAGACCATCCGCTTATTGAGCTTCCTGATAATCCTTTAGGAAACCATTCTATACTGTTTTGTGACCCTTGCTGAGTAATCGATCCTGCCATGACCACCAGATTACCTTGTGGATCTAGCAGCACCAATTGCGCTCCAGAAGTTAATTTCAGAGATTCTAACAGGTTTAACCGTCCACTCCAGCTAGGCTCAGTGGCTAGTTGCGCCGAAATCTCAATGGCTTCAGATCGAAGGGAATTTAACTTCTGTTGCAGGTAAAAATCCCCAAAGAGCCATGTAAGTGTAAACCCTAATCCCCCTAGTACTGCAAGGATTAAAATAGTCATAGCGAACCAAAGTTTCATAGAAATCGACCATGAACGATGTGTTTTTATAACCATTTAATGTACCTGATCAGGATCAAATTTATATCCCACACCCCATACTGTAACTAACATCCCTTTGACACTGGGATGGGACAGCTTCTCTCTCAGTTTTTTGACATGAGTATCAACTGTACGGGCATCTCCATAGAAATCATATCCCCATACGGTCTCCATAAGCTGTTCACGTGAGAAAACCCGCCCTCGATTTTTCGCTAAGAAATAAAGTAAATCAAATTCTAGAGGGGTTAGATTAATAGAATCCTCGCCAATGCTAACCTTATGGCGTTCTTTGTTAATACTAAGCAGACCCACTGTTATTTCTGAAGACACAGGCTGGAGTTGACCTCTAGATCGACGCAAGAGGGCTTTAACCCTTGCAACCAATTCTTTGGTGCTGAATGGCTTGACCAGATAATCATCTGCACCCAGTTCAAGGCCCAGGACACGGTCAAACTCTTCCCCGCGAGCAGTCAGCATGATGATAGGGAGTGCAGAAATCTCCCGAACTTCACGGCAAACACGCCACCCGTCAATATCTGGCATCATAAGGTCTACAATTAATAATGAAAATTGGCCTGCTCGAAACTTTTCCAATGCGATGCGACCGTCCTCTGCCTCTTCAACAGTAAAGCCTTCTCGTTCAAGATATAACCTTACCAAACTTCTAATTTTCTCTTCATCATCAACGATTAAAATCGGATCCAATTTACAAACGCTCCTTTTGGCTACCGATTAACAATTATAATTCATTGTCTTTATATTAAAGTTTAACATCTATTCGTGAATATTGTGTGATTAAACTATGTATTTATAAAGCAGCTTTAATCCAATTCACTTCTGGTTGCTTTCCAACCCAACGAATTGCAATTACATCAAACCTTAGGCTTGGCCAGTTCAAATATCCCTGTTGCAATACATAATAAGATGCAATCGCCTGTAATCGTTGTGCCTTATGATGCGTAATGCTTTCTTCGCCCCACCCTCTATAAGCTGATCGACGGGTGCGTACCTCTATAAATACTAGTACTTCTCCATCACGGGCAATAATATCCATTTCCCCTTTGGGACATCGATAATTTCGTGCGATAATATTTAAACCGGATTCTACTGCTAAACGTACTGCTAATTCTTCGCCGGATTTACCTAGAGATTGTTTATTCTCCACAAAGATTAGACAGCTCCTTTGCCCAATTATAACCTTACAAATTTATTTAATCTTACCTACAGAAGGCTCACATACTTAAGATGTCGCTTCTCAACACCTTATTTCATGACATCCAGTCACCATGACACCTTGGCCATCCGCCGGCGGTCCCTTCTCGCCGTCCTTGGCTATAGGGACACTTGGCCATCCTTGGGCCGGCGGTCTAGCCTCGAACATCTAGTTCTAGTTCTAGTTATAGTTGCTGTGACATGATACCTTTATGGTCGTCACTCAATTAGTTGAATCCAAACCTCAGGATATATCAGATAGGTCCATTTTTATAATTGGCCTATCTGATATATCCCTTCAGCGACACGCTGTGTGGGCTTTTTCCTGCTTTACAAAAGAGATTCTCAGTTAACAACTGAGAATCTCTTTTCGACATAGTCGTAACTAAAATCATTTAACTCAAAATAAACTCTGGGCTGCCGCAATCGCCATTTGAGCAAGAGGAGTTGGGTAAAGACCGATTGCAATGGTTATTAGCATGGTAAAGACCATCGTAAACTTCATCGCTCCATGGACAGGAACATCCGGTAAGCCCTCCCCTTCGGCAAGGAACATTACCTTAATCACTGAGAGATAATAGTATACGGAAATCATACTCATGACGAACCCGATATAGGCAATCGCTACATACCCTTGATCCATCGCCGCAGAGAAGAGATAGAATTTCCCTACGAAGCCTGCAAGGGGTGGTATTCCAGCTAGAGATAACAAGGATGCTGTCATAACCACCGTTGCTAATGGGGAACGGCGCCAGAATCCAGCTAAGTCCTTGATCTCGCTACTGCCTTGCTTCTCCGCCACAAGCGTTGCTACCGCAAAGGATCCCATATTAGCGAAGACGTAAATCATCGCATAGAAGAGGACACCTTTGATCCCCGCTGTGGATTCAGCAATAATACCCACCATCAAATATCCTGCTTGGGCAATGCTGGAAAATGCTAATAATCGTTTTAGGTTCGTTTGGGGTATGGCAATCAAGTTACCCACAATCATCGTAATCGCTGCCATGACGAACAACAGGGTTTGTCCCGTTGCTGAAAAAGCTTGGCTGTTCATGGTTAAGAGGTAAACACGAATCAGCACAGCAAAAGCTGCGGCTTTCGAGGCAATCGCCAAGAACGCTGTGACAGGGGTTGGAGCACCTTCGTAGATATCCGGTGCCCAGAGGTGAAACGGCACCAAGGAAATCTTAAAGCCCAATCCAGCCAAGATGAAGACCGTCGCCAAGAGCGAGGCCGGCGTGAGGTTTCCACCCAGTGAACTCGCAATTTGGGCCAGCTCAGTCGATCCAGTTAATCCATAAATGAGACTGATTCCGTAGAGTAAGATGGCCGATGAGGTGGCACCAAGCACGAGGTACTTGATTCCAGCTTCCGAGGAACGAGCATCATCTGCCAAATAGGCCACCAGAATGTAGAAGGAAATGGTCATTAGCTCAAGACCAACATACATCGTAATCAGTTCGCCTGCTCCAGCCATAAGCATCATACCCAACGTTGCCAGTAACAGTAACGAATAGAACTCTCCGCGATGTTTCGGTAATTTCTGCACATATCCCCCTGAAGAGAGGACAACCAGCAGGGCAGCCGCCAGGAAGAGCACTTTGAAATAGACTGCGAACTGATCATGCATATAGAGTCCGTCCAAGAACGCCGCTTCCTGTCCGTAGAAAAAGTCATACAGAGTATAACTGAGAACCCCTAATAACGAGAAAACAGTGAGTGGCATCATCCCTTTTCGAGCGCCAGCTGGAATCAGGAGTCCAATGGCCAACAGAATCAAGGCCAGCGCGGCCAGCGCAATTTCAGGCGTGAGCACTGTAGCGATATTGAACATTAGAACAACCCTCCCATCTTCGCCTGACTCACCATCTCAAGTACCTTGGCCAGGCCTGAGGAGGTAACTCCGGTATCGATCATTCCCAGTAAAATATTCGGGAAAATTCCTCCCACAAAGATCACAAACCCGAATAAGACGAGCGGAACGAGTTCAGGTCCTCGAATATCGGTGAGATGATCCCATTCCGAACGGCGCGGTCCGAACAGTACGTTGGCTATCGTCCGTAAGATATAAACGGCTGTAAAGATAATCCCGGCTATACCCAGAACCGTTTGTACGGGCAACGCTTTAATGGCACCCATGAAAATGGTGAACTCTGCAATGAAATTAACCGTCCCAGGCAATCCCAGCGAGGCCATACCTGCAATCATAAAACCAATGGCCAAGCGTGGCATTTGATGAGCCAGTCCGCCCAGATCAGCAATGTTGCGAGTGTGAGTCTTCTCGTAGATAAAACCGATCATGGAGAAGAAGAGCGCTGCCATCACCCCATGCGCAAACATCATCGCCACAGCACCTGTTGCCGCTGTTGGGTTCAAGGCAGCGATGGCGATAATAACATATCCCATATGGCTGACGGAGGAATATCCGACGACATATTTCAGATCCTTTTGGGCCAGAGCGATAAAGGCCGCATAGAGTACGCTAATCACAGCGAGGGTCGCAATGTACGGTGCCCAAAAACTCGCTCCTACCGGGAGGACATAAACACCTAAACGGATTAATCCATAGCCCCCAATTTTCTTTAAGACTCCGGCGTGAATCATACTCACGGCGGTCGGCGCACCGGCATAACCGTCAGGAGACCAGGAGTGGAAGGGGAACATGGAAATGAGGGATCCAAAACCCACGATCATCAAGGCAAAGGCAACCTTTTGGAATGCCGGACTGTAGAGGTCTTGCCGAGCTGACAGCTGATCAAACAT
>NZ_FQXJ01000030.1 GCF_900129935.1 Desulfosporosinus lacus DSM 15449
AATGCTGGATTATAAAGCGAGATGGTATGGACGGAAATTATCGATCATCGGCAAAACATTCCCATCCAGTCAGCTTTGTTTTGCATGTGGTTATCGCAATAAGGATGTAAAAAACTTAAACCTGCGAGAATGGATATGCCCAATTTGCGGCATGTATCATGATCGAGATGAAAACGCGGCCAAAAATATCCTTAGAGAAGGATTAAGGCTGGCAGGATAAATTTCTTTGCCGCGGGACACGCGGTTTAAGCTTGGGGAGTACACGGCATAAGCCGGTATGATGAACCTGGAATCCCCTGGATTCATCCAAGGGGAGTGTCAACATTGTCTACCGTATTGACGAAGCGAAAGAGCAGGTTGTTATTGTGACTATAAGATATTCGAAAGGTGAGTTTTAGGGTCAGGAGCAGTACAGCCCTCATCGTTTTGCTGGTGAGGGTTTGAGATAATCTCATCTTTGACAGTTGAAAATCATAAAAAGCTTGAAAGCCCTCGCATTTGCAAGGTGTTCATGCTTTTTTTTATGACCCTTCGCGAAACGACAAGTTTCGCCGAGTACAACTCGGGACGGTGGATATCGTACAAGCTTGCGGCTGCTGAGAAAATCAGTACGATTGGAAGAGGATTAAGACTCTGCAGTGGGTAACTTGTTTCCGAATTGTAATAAGGATTGTCAGAGAGGGATGTTTTTAGTATAATATAACTTGAATATCAAACAATAAGATGATATAACTAAATTCGGAGGATGGCTTATGAGTGAGGAATTAACCAATGAACTTTTATTTTTCTTTAACGGGTTTTCGTCTTGGGAAAATTCAATAGTACGTGCAAGTGATTTAACAATTTCAGAGGCTCATGCCTTAGAGGTATTGGGAGAACACGAAAAAATGAATATGAAATCTCTAGCTCAAAAACTGGGAGTTACTACGGGAACTACGACGGTTACAGTCGATAGGCTTGAGAAGAAAAATTTTGCAAAACGTGAATCAACTCAGGAAGATAGACGGGTTAACTTAATTGTATTAACAGAAAAAGGGAAGAAGGCTTTTGAAGAACACCATAACTACCACCTACAATTAACGGAACAGATGGTCTCAGTTTTGAGCGAAGATGAAATAAGGCAATTTCATGATACCCTTAAAAAGATAAATATGGAGACTTTCTAACTGGGTCAGTAAAGTCTATCCCCAATTTAACAATATCTGTAAACCTACTGAAAACACTTTGTTTTGAGGGGGTATTTTTATCATAATATATCTTGATTATCAAATAGTAAGAATTTCTTACTTAGGTCAAGGGGCTTATAACTGAGTATAAGGTTTAAAAATTTTGCAAAACGCTAAAGCAACCCAGGAAGATAGAAGGACTAACTTAATTGCTCTAACTGAAAACGGTAAAAAGATAGGTGTATGAAAGGATGATATAGTTGATAAAACTATTAAAAGACGAGGAAAAAAGGACAGTCCTATTTCTTGTGATATCGTTCATTTCCGTCGTAATCAGCTTCTTAAATGTAGGGGATTTACCCTTTGATGTCGCATGGTTGGCAATATTATTGTGCGGGATACCGATCATCAAGGGGGCTGTTGTCGGCCTCGTTACCGAATTTGATATTAAAGCCGACGTGCTGGTATCCATCGCCTTAATTGCCGCGGTTATCATTGGCGAAATTTTTGCAGCTGGAGAAGTCGCCTTTATTATGGCAATCGGTGCGTATCTGGAAGAACGCACTGTGGCAAAAGCCCGAGCAGGTATTGAAAAACTGGTGCACCTCACTCCTACAACTGCAAGGGTTGCCAGGAATGGGGAAGAAGTTATTGTCCCTGCCGAGCAGGTTAAGGTTGGTGATAGCCTCCGGGTGCTTGCGGGCGAAACCATCGCCGTTGACGGCATCATTATAAACGGTCAAACCTCGGTCAATCAGGCAGTGATGACCGGAGAGAGTCTACCGGTCGACAAGAGCAAGGGCGATGAGGTTTATAGCGGTACGGTCAATCAGTACGGCACATTCGAAATGAAGGCTACAAAAGTTGGCGAGGACAGCTCCCTGCAAAGAATGATAAGGCTGGTACAGTCGGCGGACGCCGGCAAAGCGAAGATTGTCGGGATTGCGGACAGATGGGCTACCTGGATTGTAGTTATTGCCTTGCTTTCGGCCGGAGCCACCTGGTTAATGACAGATGAAATAATCCGCGCTGTGACCATTTTGGTGGTATTTTGTCCTTGTGCTTTGGTGTTGGCAACGCCAACAGCTATTATGGCCGGTATCGGCAACGCCACGAAATTTGGTATCCTGATCCGCGAAGGCGACGCCTTGGAAAGACTATCTGCAGTAAAGCGAATTGCCTTTGACAAAACAGGCACCCTCACCTATGGAAAACCTGATGTCGCAGCCGTCGAGAGCTTTGATCCCAGCCTGACTGTTGCTGAATTGCTGTCTCTGACGGCTTCCGCAGAGCTGCGTTCCGAGCATCCGTTAGGAAAATCCATTGTCGCTCATTACAAGCTTGCCTCAAACACATCCCTACCGGAACCCAGCGATTTTCAAATGCTTGCGGGGCGTGGTGTTTCCGCCCTAGTAGACGGCCGCGCGATACTGGCCGGGAATGCAGAACTGCTGCGTGATAACTCTATCCTCTTACCCCCAACCATCGTAGACAAGGCGGATACATACAGAAATGACGGCTGCACCATCATCTTTGTATCTGTGGACGGTCAACCTTCGGGTTTTATCGCCTTGTCGGACACGTTACGGCCCGATGCCGTGAATGTGGTTAGGAAGATTGAGAAATTAGGGGTTAAGAACGTCTTGTTAACGGGTGACAATCATCATGCCGCTTCTCATATGGCAAAGATCGCAGGAATTCAGGATATCCATACTGAATGCCTGCCCGAAAATAAAATGGCTATAATCGAAAAGTATCAAAGCGGCGGCGAGTTGGTTTGCATGGTAGGCGACGGTGTAAACGATGCGCCTGCGCTAAAAAAAGCCCATGTGGGCATTGCTATGGGAGGTATCGGCAGTGATATCGCCGTGGAAGCAGCTGACATTGCCCTGGTCGGTGATGATATAAAGAGTATTCCCCATTTGCTTGCATTATCAAAACGAACGATGAATACTATCAAGTTCAATATGGCCATATCCATGGCACTGAATTTTGTCGCAATTATTCTGGCCATGGTAGGACTTCTCGGACCTGTTATGGGCGCGCTGGTACATAATGCCGGTTCAGTCGCGGTGATTATCAATTCATCCTTATTATTACACTGGAAGGAGAATAAAAAATAAGCCCGTTGATGCTTGCCATCCATGGTTCCACTTGAGTCTTTAAAGGGTAAAACAAATAGGAGTCGTGGACAACTCCTTCAAACTTTCTATTTTATTTTGCGTACATGGGCTGTTTCCATTTGCAAGATTTCAATTTTAGTTTCGATTCTTTCGAGGGCACAGATAATAGTATCATTTTTCTCATTTTGTATTTCGCGAGCATCATATAATGCTTTAATTTTATAGCCTAAATCATTTTCAGCTTGTGTTTCTATTTTTCGGACTCGGGAGGTTAGTTCAATAAGTTGGGAATTAGTTTCGGTTTGGTTTTCAAGGATCTTTGCGAGAAGATCCATTACCTTATCATCCAACACTATCGCCTCCTGATGAAAAGCTTATCGCTTTTGCAAGATAAGTCAAGGAGAATTTTTCAAAAGAACATATTCATGGAATAATGGCACACCCAGTAAGATGATTGAAAATGCCTGTTTTGAGGTCTGACTAATCTAGATTAGTCATCTCAAAACCCCGAATTTTTAAATTGGATATTCCAAGAAGCGCCGAGGGCAGTGAGTCCGGCCAGGTCTAGGATGTGATTTGTAACAATGGTGACACAGCCTTCGGCTTGGCATAGATTACGGACTAACGGGTGCCCCCAGGTGGGTGGGGATGACCAACCAGGCTTGTACAAAGAATCTTACGCGCGTAAGATTCTTTGTACAAGCCCAGGAGAAAGATCTGATTCTTGTAGGATAATCCCATATTGTGTGGATAAAGGAAAAAAAGGATCTGTGAAATAATGGAGGAGATTCCACTTTGTCAATACTCTTTAAATACCTCTGATAAATCAATACGTATCGACCTAGATATCTCAGATTGTATTAGATCAGTTTCGCAATAGATGTCGGGGCGACCGAATTTTCCTTCTTTGTCCAATTTGAAAACTACGACAGTTTTTTGTTCGGGGTAGATTATCCAATATTGATTTACCCCCGCTTTTTCATAGAGATAAAACTTATCCTTAATGTCTTTACGTAGAGTTGATGGAGATGTTACCTCAATAACGAGATCAGGGCCACCAAGACATCCATGATTATCCAGTTTATTTCGATCGCAGATAATAGCTAAATCAGGTTGTACAACAGTGAAGATATCGTCACTTTTTTTCTCCTGTTCGGGTAATCTTACCTCAAAAGGGGCACCAAAAACTTGGCAAGGACTGTCTTTAAAGGCGTTGTAAAATTGAGCTATGAGCGTAGTAACAATTTTCTGGTGTTGTGTCGATGGAGCGGGAGTCATATTATAAGGAATTCCGTTAATGAGCTCCCACTGTTCTTCTTCCGACCAAGTTAGATAGTCATTATAAGTGAATTTACGGTCAAGATTCTGTTCAGGTCGGCTCATCAAGGATCACCTCCTAACAAAGTTGGTTAAAGAGTTCTATTTCTATTCTGTCAAGTTCCACATTTTACCTTAATTTAATCATAACATAGAGGTTACCTAGCGGCAAGCGCCAACCAAGCTTGTGAGACCTGGAAATTTGGACATGGCGGTTTATACGATTCATATGATTAAAAATTGCCTGTTTTGAGGCGGCTAATCTAGATTGGTCCATCTCAAAACAGGCAATTTTTAAACTGGAGACTGTGAAATTCCTCGCCGTACGCCATAGTTTGCACAGTGAATTATCCACATAGTGTTAAACTCATGGGCTGGATTTCAGTAAATTGATGCTAAGAATTATCTTGATTTCTATGAAAATATCTCCGCGAATTTCAGGCATTATAGTCAAGAAGGAAAAATTCCCAACTGATATTTAGCCTGAAAATAAATATTTTTGAAACTAGGTGACAATACTACAAAGAAAATATGTTGTGAGGTATATTATGGATAAAAAGTTATCTAAAGATGCATATGGTGGCGTAGCTGGAAAAGACTATGTACCTTTCATTTCCGGCGATTCTAAAAAATCTGGTGGAAACGCCGCAGTATTAACAATCGGTATTGTTTTGGCTGCTTTGTTTGCAGCTTCTACGGCCTATTCAGGGATGAAATCGGGTCTTACAGTTGCAGCCGGTATTCCAGGTTCGATAATAGGCTCCGCACTAATAGCTGCTTTTGCTAAACAGAAAGGTATTCTTGGGAAAAACCTAATTCAAGGTATGTCAAGTGGCGGGGAATCAATTGCCAGTGGTATGATATTCGTTTTGCCGGCAATTATTTTAATAGGTTCAAAAGCTTCTTTTTTAGAAGGTTTTGTTGTTGGTGTAGGTGGCGTCTTATTCGGTATAGCCATAGCTTCCCTAGTTCATAATTACTTAATCGTTGAAGAACACGGTGAATTAATGTACCCAGAGTCAATGGCTATATCTGAAACACTTGTAGCTTCAGAAAGCGCTGGAGAATCTCTTAAGTACATGGGAATAGGGTTCGGAATAAGTGGTGTCATAATTATTATAACGGGTTCATTTTTAAATTTAGTTAACAACGTTATAAGCTATGTAAACGAATCCTTTTATAAGTGGAAATTTCAAGTTGAAGTTAATCCCTTATTATTAGGCATCGGATTCATAGTTGGTATAGAAGTTTCATTAACTATGTTTGCTGGTTCCATTTTATCTAACTTCGGTATTTTGCCTCTAATAGGTTACTTCTCTGATCTGGCAAAAGGTGGCGTAAACGTATGGAATAATCCGGGAGTTGCGATAAACGCTATGAAAGTTAGTGATATAGCCGGTAGTTATGTAAAATATATCGGCGCAGGTATGATGCTTTCCGGCGGTTTAATTGGTGCTGTAAAGCTAATACCCACTATAATATTTTCAATTAAAGAAACTCTCAACGCTAAGTCGTCAAATACTGATGATAGCTCATCTGTCACAAACTTAATACTACTTTGTGGTATAATCGTAGGTCTTATTGCCGGTTTCTTGATATCCGGCGGTAACATACTAATGGCCATAACTGCTTCTGTTTTATCATTATTCTTATCATTATTATTTGTCATAGTTTCTGGTCGTTTAACAGGTACTATAGGAACTTCCAACCTTCCTGTATCTGGTATGACTATAGCTTCTTTAGTTCTTGTAACATTTTTATTCGTTGTAATGAGATGGACAAATCCTGAAAGCAACAGATCTTTACTTCTATTTGGTACATTTATCGTTACTGCTATAGCAACAGCCGGCGGTTACTGCCAATCCCAAAAAGTTGCCTTCATAATAGGCGGAGACAAAAACGAAATGCAAAAATACTTCGCCATAGCGGGTATCGTTGGCGTTGTAGTTGTAACTGGTACTATATTATTACTTTCCAATCAACTTGCCATGACCGGTGATAACGTTCCCTTTGCCCTGCCTCAAGCTAACTTAATGGCAACCTTAACGGCTGGTATAATCTCAGGAAAATTACCTTGGGCCATGATTATTTTTGGTGTTATTATGGGAATCGTTTTATTCTTTCTAAACCTTCCTATAATGACAGTTGCTATAGGATTCTACTTACCAATTTCTACAACTTCCATAATTTTAGTAGGTGCCTTAATTCGTTCCCTTGTAGAAAGAACTTCTACATCTGAAAAGGAAAAAGAAGTTAAAGTATCTAATGGAATAAGCTTATCTTCCGGGCTGGTAGCTGGTGGTTCTATAATAGGACTTATCGGTATAATACTTCAAGTATTAGGTGTTATAAAAGGGAGTGAGCCAAGGGGCTTCGCTGCTTCTAACGGTATGGCAATTATGATATTAGTGATTCTGGTAGTAGCTACCATAATACCTATAATTACCAGTAAGGTTAAAGACGCTAAATAACAACGAAGGAAATCAAGTGTCAATTTGAAATTTTGACAAAATGCGGTATGGTTTCCTCATCTTAAGAAAATGAGAGCTATGTCCAAATTATAGGGTAACAATTCTAATTTAAGGGAGGATTAGTCCTATGAAATTCTGCTGGAGCACATTAAGGGTCGCAAATCTAGAGGAATCTTTAAAGTTTTATCAGGAAATAGTGGGCTTAAAATTAGTTAATAGGTTTCCTGCCGGGCCAGGCGTTGAGATAGCCTTTTTAGGAGACGGAGAAACAAAGATTGAATTGGTCTGTAACGCAGCCGATACGAAAATTAATTGTGGGACAGATATTTCTTGGGGATTCGAAGTAGAGTCTGTGGATGAATTTATGACATTCCTGAAAGATAGAGGAATAGAAATTCAAAGCGGACCGTTTCAGCCCAATCCTCATACAAAATTTTTCTTCATTAATGATCCCAATGGATTCAAACTTCAATTTGTAGAGAATAAGTGATTTGGTCAATTATATTCAGTTGAAGGCTGCAATCCAGAGCGACAATAGGCTCTGGATTTTTAGTTTAAACCACTGTGAGAAAGTCTAAGTATAGCTGCACAAATGAAGCAATGTTAAAACAAGCGGTTTTGAGGTCTGACTAATCTAGATGAGTCAGACCTCAAAACCGCTTGTTTTTGCGTGCTGCCAGGGTTAACCGTCGGGCTTGTACCAAGAATCTTACGCGCGTAAGATTCTTGGTACAAGTTACAGGGCGTACCATCTCTGGTCATGATGACCCATGGAACAGAAGGGTATGTAGAAATATTCTAAGTGCTGAGGTCAAAAGAGATGACAAAGGTTAGTTGGAGGGAGAAAATCTCTTAATTGCAAAGTTAGAGCAGCTTCTATTTATATTGTTGGTCTTGTTTACACTCTGTTTAAAAACATATATTATCGTAAATATTAGTTTGTGTTTTACAAAAATGAGGTGTGGCAATGATTAAAATATTAGTGGTTGATGACGATGTTTATATTCGCCGACTGGTAAGTACCATATTGAAGGATGCCGGTTTCGAGGTTTATGAAGCTGCAGACGGCCGGGACGCACTTCTGAAACTCGACGAAAAAAGAATAGATCTTTGCGTAGCTGATATCATGATGCCTAATATGGATGGCTTGGAGTTTTGCCGGAATGCCCGCAATTATTACCAGGATATGCCGATCCTTATGCTGACGGCGAAAAGTGAAATAGGCTCAAAAATTGAAAGCTATGGATCGGGTGCGGATGATTACCTGACAAAACCTTTTGAAGCGGAAGAATTGCTGCTGCGCAGCAGAGCGTTGCTGAAACGCTATAAAATCGCATCCCAGCAAACCATTGGGATAGGCCTTCTTACCGTGGACAACACCAGCCATACAGTTTCCGCCAACGGAGAACGCCTAAGTATTCCCCTGCGGGAATTTGAACTTCTTTTTAAGCTGGGCAGCTTCCCGGGAAAAACCTTATCCCGCAATCAGCTGATTGAGGATATCTGGGGGTTCGATTTTGACGGCAATGAACGCACTTTGGATGTTCATGTCGGACGGCTGCGCGACCGATTTCCGCCTGAAAGATTCGGTTTTCAAATTCTCACCATCCGCAGCTTGGGTTATCGTCTGGAGGTGATCTCTTGAATGAAAAGAGCTGGTTGCAAAACTTGCTTTGGCTGTGTTTTGTTGCGTGCATGCTGGCGGCGTGTTTTGTAGCAAGCTATCTGCTGATGCTGCTGATTTACCGGTTCATAGGAAGACCGCCGGAACCGTGGTCGGATATGCTCTACGGTACTATCAATTTAGTTCTGATTGTCGGAAGTTTTATTTTAGTGGCGTTTATACATAAAGATGATCGAACCCGCCTTGCGCGGAGAACCCTTGAAGCTTTGGAGAGAATAGCCCAGGGTAATTTTGATGTCTTTATTGAGCGGGATAAACATGGGCATTTTCTGGAAATCACTGACAGCATCAATAAGATGGCCAAAGAACTGGGCTCCATGGAGCAGCTGCGGCAGGATTTTATCTCCAACATATCCCATGAGTTTCAATCACCGCTGACATCCATCAGCGGCTATGCAGCACTGCTGCGCAAGGACGGAGCGACGCTTAAGCAGCAGGAATATGCCGCGATCATCGAAGAGGAAAGTAAGAGATTATCCAAACTGGCGGATAATCTTTTGCGGCTGTCGGCCTTGGAAGGGTCGGACAGCTCTATCACCAAAGCCCCATTTCGGTTGGACAGACAACTTGAAAACGTTGTCTTACTCTTAGAACCGCAATGGAAAGCAAAAAATATTATTCCCGAAACAACCTTGCTAAAGATAACCGCCTATGGAAACGAGGATCTGCTAAAGCAGGTTTGGATCAACCTTTTGGTGAATGCTCTAAAATTTACTCCTGAAAATGGGGAGCTTAACGTCAGCTTAAAACAAGACGGCGAAACCGCGGTATGTAACATTTCCGATAACGGTATCGGTATAGCGCCAGCTGAGCAAATGCATATTTTTGAGCGATTTTATAAAGTAGATAAATCCCGTGACCGCTCATTGGGTGGAAGTGGGCTGGGACTTGCCCTGGTGAAAAAGATTATAAATTTACACAAAGGTAAGGTTACTGTGGAAAGTGAGTTAGGAAAGGGAACAGTATTCCAGGTTAAATTACCCATCAAGGAGTAAACAGAAAATCGGGCAAAAACGGCGTAGGAACTATCCTGCAGCCGTTTTTTTATTCAATTAGAAAGTCAAAATTTTCGTTATTCAACTGCAAGATGGTCAACTCGTGCGAAGACAGTGTCTTCGTCCAAACAAAAGTGCAACTAAGGCCGCTGCCTTTTCCGCCAAGTTTCTTTATGTTTTAAAAGCTTTTCGGAAATTGTATTTCTGTTTACGCTCCGTTTAAATTCCTATTCTATGCTGAGTTCAGGAATGCGCCGATTTTCGAGGGGAGCGAATTACCGGTGCAATTCATACAGGGAGGAGTCAAACAATGCTAACGAAGAAAAAAGTGATTATTTCTATTGCTGTTTTGGTTGTTCTGATGACAGGTGTTATGTTGTTAGGCAATCAGGAGGGAGCAGCTGAAGCAGAAAATAAGCAAGTTACTATTGAAGCTGTAAATAATAAGGTTTATGTCATGGTTCAGCAAGTGAATTTTATTGAAAAAGCAGCAGAAATTGAATTCAAGGCTTCCTTGGAAGCGTCGGAGGAAGGTATCGTAAGCAGTAAAGTCGGAGGAAAGGTTGTTCAAATTCTGTTTGAAGAGGGTGAGTACATACATCAGGGAGAGCCTCTGGTTAAACTTGAGGAAAAGGAGGCCGGAAATAATCTTAGAGCAGCAGAAAGTCAACTGTCTGCTGCTCAAGCAAGTTTGACAAGTGCGGAAGTGAATTTGGAATCGGAACAGGGTAATTTTGAGAGGCTGAAAGTACTCTTTGATCATAATGGAATTGCTAAGGTTGAGCTGGAAAAGGCAGAAATAGCTGTAAAGGTGGCGAAAGCAAACGTCGAGGCCTTAAAGGCTAACGTCCTTACAGCGCAGGTCAATGTGGAAAGCCTTACGGATTCTTTAGCCTATACCACTATTAGTGCGCCAATCAGCGGAATGATGGATGAAAAAAGTGTGAGTCTGGGTCAGAATGTGGATTCGGGAACTATACTTGGGAAAGTTAAAAACATTTCACCGATCAATGCTGTCATAGAAGTAAAGCAGACAAATCTGGAGGATATCAAAGTTGGGCAAAAGGCTAAAGTAACCATCGGGGAGAGGGAACCATTAGTCTATGAGGGAACGCTGAAAAGTATTAATGGGTCCGCTGATCCATCTTCACGGGTTTTTAAAGGCAAGATTCAGTTGGATAACCCAGACCAGGCCCTCAAGCCCGGAAGTTTTGCCAAGGCGGAAATAGTTAATGACCAAAAGGTTGAAATAGCTACAGTTCCCCTAGCAGCTTTAGCAGGCAATGAAGACAGCTGCTACGTTTACGTTAATGACCAAGGGATTGCCCGTAAACGTAGTGTAATCATTGGTGAAACGGAGGAAAATGTGGTAGTCATCAAATCCGGTGTGCAAAAAGGCGAGAGTGTAATTTGTACTAATGTTACCACATTGCAGGATGGAGACGTAATAGAGGTAGTTGCGGAATAGGGGGGATAAGAATGATTTTAGCTGATGTCAGTATTAAGCGACCTGTTTTTATTACGGTTATTTTCGTAGTCCTCCTGGTAGTTGGTATTCTCTCCTACGATAGGTTGACGGTCAATGATATGCCTCAGGCGGATATACCTTACGTTACAGTAACTGTTGAGCAAAGGGGAGCATCGCCGGAGCAGCTCGAAACTAAGGTGACGAAGCTTGTAGAGGAAGCAGCAGGACAAATTTCCGGAGTAAAGCATATAAGTTCGACTATCACTGAGGGAGTGTCTAATACAGTCCTGGAGTTTTCTATGGATAAATCCGCAGATGTGGCGGTTCAAGAGGTGCGGGATAAAGTCGGCTCCATACGAGGGCAGTTGCCTCAAGAGGTTGAGGAGCCGGTTATTGCCAAATTTGATATGTCTGCCGAAGCTATTTTTTCTCTGGCAGTATCCGGAACAGGAGAAACTGAAGAGTTATCTCAATTAGTCAATGATGTAGTAAAAAAGGGTCTCTATACGGTTAAAGGCGTTGGTGCAGTAAACATCCAAGGTAATACAGAACGGGAAATACATATTCTGCTGGATAAGGAAAAGCTCGCTTCCTTTGGCTTAACTACGTCAGAAGTAGTCAATAGCCTGCAAAGTGATAATCTTGAGATGCAGGGCGGTAAGGTGACGGATGCCAGCACAGAAATATCTCTTAGTACAACCAGTAATATCAATAAGGTTGAGGATTTTAATAATATTCTGATTGCCAAACGGGCCGGATCTGAGATCAGAGTGCGTGATATAGCAGAAGTGACCGATGGAATGAAGGATAGGGAATCTCTCTGCTTTTATCAAGGCAAGCCGGCCATAGGGATTGATATCATCAAACAATCAGGGGCCAATACAGTAGAGGTATCCGAAAACGTTAAAGAAGAATTGGCGCGGATTGCCGGACTGCTGCCTGAAGGAGTAAAGGTTGACATTGTTCGTGATAATTCCCAGGCAGTAAAGGACACGGTCAACAATGTTAATAAAACTGTCCTGGAAGGGTGTATCCTGGCAGTTGCCATTATCTTTCTCTTCTTGAATAAATGGCAAAGCACCTTGACCAGTGCAATTTCTCTTCCTATCTCCATCATTACCACGTTTATTGCCATGAAGCTCATGAATTTTTCCATTAATACCATGTCAATGATGGCCATATCACTTTCCGTCGGACTTCTGATCGATGACGCAATAGTTGTCATAGAAAATATTGAGCGCCATCTGGGTATGGGTAAATCTCCCTTTCAAGCAGCCCAAGATGCTACTTCTGAAATTGGTCTGGCAGTACTTGCCACGTCCCTGTCCGTCGTAGCTGTCTTTCTCCCCGTTGCCCTGGTTAGCGGATTTATAGGGAAAATATTTATTGAGTTTGGCCTGACAGTTGTTTTTAGTATGTTGGTTTCATTGTTCGTTTCCTTTACTCTGGTACCCATGATGTCCGCTAAACTGCTCAAGGCAGAGGATAAAAGGGAAAAAGGGATTATTGGCAAGTTTTTAGGGTGGTTTAACCAAAGGTTTGATAAACTTGCCGGAAATTATTCACAATTACTTAAGGTAGTCCTCCGCCACAGGCTGAAAACCCTGGTCTTGGTTTTCGCTATGTTTGCGGGAAGTATCGCTTTAGTTCCCGGGCTGGGGTTCACCTTTCTTCCTGCCACAGACTTGGGGGAACTTACCATTGATGTGGGGCTGGACTCAGGTTTATCCCTGAAGGCGGCAGGACAAAAAGCTAAGAACCTGGAAAGTATTGCTTTAAAATATCCTGAAGTACGGAGTATGTATACTACAGTAGGAAAGGATCAAGTCTCGATTTTCGTAAAGCTGTCTGATAAAAAGGAACGAAAGGACAGTACCAGAGAGATCGCTGAGAAAATGAGAAACGACTATGAAAAAGTTCCTGGGATAGAGTTGGCCATTTATACAGCTTCAATGGGGTCGGGCACCGCTAAGGATGTCACCTTTAATATCAGGGGAAATGATTACGAACAGATGCAAACTATTGCCCTGGCAGCAAAACAGATGTTGAGGGAAGATCCCAGTGCTCGGGATGTAAGCATTAGTTATAAGGCAGGAAAGCCTAAGCTACAGCTGGATGTGGATCGTGATCAGGCAGCAGATCTGGGAGTCAATCCGGCTGCAGTAGGAGAAACCCTAAATACCCTCTTTGACGGTGTCGCCGTGAGCAAGTTTAATGGAGCAAAAGACCGCTATGATGTGAGGGTTTCCCTGGAAGATGATCAGCGCGTGGACTTAGGCAGCTTGAGCGGGATCTATGTCTCAGGATCAAATGAGCGTATGGTTGCCTTGGATCAGGTGACCCGCAAGGTTTTTGCAACCACCTCTTCCACCCTGCAGAGGTATGACAGGACTGGACAAATTGAACTCTCAGCCAATGTTACAGGGATTTCTACCGATGATTTTTCAGCTTCAAATTTGCAAAAGCTCAATCATGAACTACAGATGCCCAAGGGTATTTCTCTTGTGCTGGCTGATGATCCAATGGGAGATGGCTTTATTGAGCTGGTGATAGCCTTGGGAATGGGGATTCTTTTTATATTCCTGGTTATGGCAGCCCAGTTTGAAAGCTTTATTGATCCGGTAGCGATTATGTTTGCTCTTCCATTGGCTATTATCGGAGCAATACTTGGACTGTTTATTGCCGGCAGTCAGCTAAGCGTCATGTCTTTGATCGGGGTCATTTTGTTGATGGGCCTGGTTGCCAAGAATGCCATTTTGCTTGTTGACTATGCCAGACAGAGGAGAAGCGAAGGAGCAGAAATCAATAAAGCCTTGGTAGAAGCCGGACTGGTAAGGTTGCGTCCCATCGTGATGACGTCTTTGGCTATGATTTTCGGCATGCTGCCTTCAGCATTTACGAAAGCAACCGGCTCGGAGATGTACGCACCAATGGCCCATGCGGTTATTGGAGGATTAATTACTTCAACGATTCTTACATTGTTTGTAGTGCCGGTTATTTACACCTTGTTGGATGATTGCAAAAAAATGTTCCAAAGGGAATCCTCGGCAATTGTTGTAAAAGGGTAAGTTGAAAATATACGGATGTATTAGTATGCTTTTGGCTTAGAGCGCCTGGATTCAGCTGACATCAACGGACAAATAGCGCTCTTTAGTTTCTGCAGAAGCTGAAGGGCGCTTTACTATCACAGCTTATGCTATATAGAAGAAGAGTCGGATATGCAATCTATCCGACTCTTTTGATTTAATGAGTTCTCACATAGCTAGTTTCTAGGGGAAAGGGGATGTTAGACTGCCAAAGACCTTTAACCCAAAATATCCATATGATCCTTGGGAGCGGTTCAGCTTGAAATGGGAACATGGTAATATTTGCGAAGCTAGAAGGGCTATCGAGAAGTATGTCGAATGGCTGTTATAATAAAAATTTTATAAACTATGTCACACTTTAAAAAGTTCGTTGTCTAAAGATACATAAACAAATTTCAGGGAGGTATAAACCGGTGTCAGATACAATCAATGCCCTGGCTGAAAGAGCGATGAATGGGGACAAACACGCACTCGACCAATTAATTCTGGGTATTAAGGGGAGCCGCTGGATATGGAGACCGGATAATTAATATCAGGGATGGTAAGGTTAAAGAGTTTGCAAGTTAAGAGTGGTTTGGCAGGATTCTAACATTTAATGAAGAAATCCCCAAGATAAGAACTTTGATAGACACAGGTGTTTTGACGATGATTTATTGACATGCATGCATAACATAAATAAATGCAGTAATAGCGGGAGGCAAATAAAGTGGACAAGAAAAACATTTTGGTATTAACCGGCAGTCCAAGAAGGAACGGAAATAGTGACAGGATGGCAAATGCTTTTATCCAAGGAGCACTATCAGTTGGACATGAAGTTGTAAAATTTGAAACAGCGAGGAAAGAGATCGGTGGCTGTAAAGCCTGTAAAACATGCTGGAAGAAAGGAAAACCGTGCTCTTTTGATGATGGCTTTAATGAGCTTGCTCCTTTGCTGGAAGCAGCAGATGTCCTCGTTTTTTCCACACCTTTATATTGGTTTGGTTTTCCTGCACAAATAAAAGCTGCTATCGATAAAATGAACGCATATTTGGTTGATAACTGTAAAACCCCTCTGAAAATTAAGGAATGCCTTCTGCTGGTATGCGGGGGAGATGAGGGTATGAAAATATTCGACGGGATAATAACTACCTATAGACAAATTGCCAGCTATATGAAGTGGGAAGAGAAAGGCGTGTTGGCAGTACCGAATGTTAGTGAAAAAGGTGATATTGAAGCAACGGATGCACTTTTAAAAGCAGAAGAGTATGGGAAGTCATTGTAGTAAGGCTCGTAAATAACAGCATAGAATCTCTGGAAAATAGGCTGAGCTTATCAAGAAGATGACTGCGAATTTTGAAGTGATTATTTTACGAATTGAAAAGTGAGTTAAAGAGGCTCATCCGGTTTCAGATGAATAATAAGGAATTAATACTCGAAGAATTCGATGAAGAAATATTTAATGCGTTGGTTGAGATAGGAAATTCTCACGCCAACGCATTTTGTCTTTGAGTTGAAGATCTCAACTATCTAGGTGTCTGCAATATCAATAGGAAACTCGTGCTATAATTTAACATCAATGGGAATAGGAAGTGACATGGATGGGAATCCAAATCGGGGTGGATGGCGGAGGCAGTAAAACAGAGATTGTTGCGCTGGATCAAACGGGTCGAGTGCTTCGTAGCCTGCGCAAGCCAGCGAGCAATTACCATGTGGTTGGGATGGAACAAGCTGTTCAACATATAATAGAGGGGATTGGCGAGGCCTTACAAGAGGAAACACTGGAGGGAATCGGAATCAGTCTTGCCGGTATTGACACCCCGGAGGACTGGAAGATCATGGCTGACGGCCTAAAGAAAAGGTTAATGATCTTAGCCCAGGAAACAATGATCCCCTACCCAGAGGTTCCGGTGGTTCTAGAGAACGATTCCTTTGGGGCTTTAATGTCTGTTAAAGGGGAATTTTCCGGAAATGTTTTGGCGGTGGGAACAGGGGCCGTGGCCTTAGGGGTTAATAATGAAGGGGAAGTTTTTCGCGTAGGCGGATGGGGGTATCTCATCGGGGATCAAGGCAGCGGCTATGATATTGGGCGAAAAGCACTGACAGCAATGGCAGCATCTTTCGATGGGTATGGCCCTAAAAGTTTATTAGAAACTACTATAACTGAGCATTTGAGATTAGCGCAAGTGTATGAAATTAAGGACTGGCTTTACCGGAGTAAACGTACGAACAAAGAAGTTGCGGCTTTGGTTCCGGTTGTTGTTGAAACCGCCAGGATGGGAGATTGCATCTCTCAATCGATTCTTGTTGAGGCCGGCAGGGCTTTAGGGTTACTGACGAGGGCTCTCCTGCGGAAAACAAAAGGTCTGGAGTTGGGGCTGGTTGGTGGGATTAGTTGTATTTGGGAAAGCCTTGAACTATCTTTTCAATCCACGCTTCAAGAGGAGTTTACTGGCCTTCAATTACTCAAGCCTATTTATCCCCCATCCGTTGGAGCGGCTCTCTTGAGCGGAATCAGCCAAGTACGACGGATCATATTTTAAAGAGAAATTTGCCATGAAGGAGGCAGCAGGATGTATTTAATCCCATTGCCAAGCAAGATTACTGTACAGAATGGATTATTTTTGATAGACCACTCTACTGCCATTGTGTTAGATGAGGCACAGGATGATCATGATTTGGAAACGGCAAAGCTATTACAGCAGGAAATCAAAAAGGTTATCGCAATTACACTGCCCATTAAAAAGGTGTTGCCAAATGCAACCCAGCTTAATGAAAACTGTATCTACTTTCGACAGGATGATATGGAAAGTAAAAGTAGTAAAGAAGCCTACTCGCTGACAGTGAAACCCAATAAAATTACCATTGTCGCTTCTTCCAACCGTGGTTTCCTATATGGGGCAGCGACGTTGATTCAGCTATGCAAGATATCCCGTGGGGAAATTAGCTGCGTGGATATTGTCGATGAACCATCCTATTCAAACAGAGGCTATATGCTTGATGTTAGCCGCGGAAGAGTGCCCACTATGGAAAGCCTGAAAGCGCTGGTCGATCGCTTGGCACTGTATAAAATTAATCAACTTCAGTTGTATATGGAAAACTGTTTACGCTTAGATGGCTTTGAGGAAATTTGGTCGCAGACGGATCCTTTTACCCCTGAGGAAATTCTGGAGTTGGATTGTTACTGCAATATAAGAGGGGTTGAGCTGGTACCCTGCGTAGCCACCTTTGGACATTTGTATGATTTACTCCGTTCAGAAAGCTTTGGTAAATACAGAGAAATGGACAACGGGCCGGGAGAGACCTTTACATGGTATAACCGCATGAGATACCACATCCTCAATGTGGCCGACCCCGAAAGCTTTACTCTTATCAAGGGTATTCTGGACCAATACCTACCCTTGTTTCGAAGTGATAAAATAAACATTTGTTGTGATGAAACCTATGATTTGGGCAAAGGGAAAAGTGCTTGTCTGTCTCAGGAAATGGATTACGGAGAGATGTATCTTTTCTATGTCAACCAATTAGTAAGTTATCTGCAAAGCAAAGGCAAAGAGGTGATGATTTGGGGAGATATTATCAAGAGCCATCCTGAGCATCTGGGTAATTTGAACGCACAGGTTACCTGCCTCAATTGGTATTACGACTATGGTGCTAACGAAGAAACTGTGAAAATCTTCTCCGACAAAGGCTTAAAGCAGTATGTATGTCCTAGCGTATCCGGATACAGTCGCTTGGTGAATGCCTATGACATGAGTTTTACCAACATCAGAGAGATGGCGAAGTTAGGGGATCAGTATCATGCGGATGGATTTTTGAATACCGACTGGGGGGATTGCGGTCACATTAATATGCCCGCCCTTGCCATTCCCGGTATGATTTATGGCGCAGCACAAGGCTGGAACGTGAAGGACGACAGGGAGTTTAAAGTCATAGATCAGGCTATTTCCTTGGTAGAATATGGAGACCACAAAGAAAGTCTGGTGGGACTGCTGCGCGAACTTTCACATCAAGACATTATTATTTTTAACAATCTGGCATTTTTCAGGGATTATAAGGTATACAATCAGACCTACACTGATTGTGGAATCTGCCTGTATGATAAAGCTAAAGAAGAAATGATGAAGGTTTCAGAGAATCAACTTAAAACAGCAGTTACCAGATGTGCGGAAATCTTCAATTACCTGAAACAGAATAATATAGGTTCCTATGCAGACCGTCAAGAGGAAATGTTGGAGTATTATCTGGCAGCCCGTGGGGTAGCACTGATGCAGGAATTGACGCTGGTCATTAAAGAACGGGAGTACGGGCAGAATGTACGACCGCTGGATGCTCCTTATGAACTAGCTGGTAAGCTGGAATACTGGCTGATGGATTACTGTGAGGCGTGGAGGACCGGCAGTCGTGAGAGTGAATTGCATCGAATTAAAGAGTTTATTGGGCAAATCTGTTTCATCCTCAGAAAATATGATTCAAAGAACCACAACTAGTGAACTCGAAGCTTAATATCTGTGAGCACGGTTAAATCAGCGTGCAGTTGCAGAATGCTGGAGGGAACCTCTGTGCTCACAGGTCCATTGATGGTTTTGGCCAAAATGTCTCGTTTGCTCTCCCCGCTGACTAGTAAGAGGATTTTTCGCGCTTGCATAATGTTGCCGACCCCCATAGTGACCGCCTGGCGGGGAACGGCGTCAGAATCTGGAAAAAATCGTGTATTTGCCTGAATTGTCGCCGCTGTCAAATCCACAACATGTGTATGAACTTCCATATTATGTGAAGGTTCATTGAAACCAATGTGGCCATTTGGACCTAGACCCAGTATCTGAACATCAATGCCGCCGACCTTCTGTATCGCGTCATCGTACCTGAGACATTCTACTGCTAAATTGGAAACATCTCCCCGAGGGATATTTACATTAACGTTTGGCAAGTCAACTTTACTCCAAAAATGTTCACGCATAAAGAAAGCGTAGCTTTGAGGGTGATCAGCAGTTAAGCCTACATACTCGTCAAGGTTAAAGGTACGGGCTTGAGCAAAGCTAATGATCCCTTCTTGGACAAGCCGGGTCAGATAGTGGTACATGCCGATCGGCGTACTTCCTGTCGGAAGACCCAACACTAGATTCGGGCATACTAAGATTTCACGCGCCACCCAACGAGCGGCCATTTGGCCTAAATTCAAATTATCCTGTGCGTAAATGATTTCCATTTTGCTCCTCCTAGATTACCTTAGTCTCAGAAACTAACCTGCCTTGCAACCATACCTGCTTAATCTCAAAGTCCGATGACAGTCGGATAAACGTTGCTTCCTTGTTGATTTCAAGACTGCCAACCCGGTTATCAATCCCCAAAAGTTTGGCGGGATTTAAGGTTGCATAACGCACAGCTTCGGGCAAGGAGCATCGGAGCTTTTGTACCAATATTTTTAGACCTTGGCGTAAGGGAAAGGCACTACCGGCGATTGTCCCATCGGGCAACAGGGCTTTACCCTGGCGAACAAGGGTCTTTTGTCCCCCAAGTTCGTATTCCCCATCCGGCATACCTACGGCTCGAGTGCCGTCAGATATCAAACAAACTCCTTCGGGCGGTTTATTTCTCAATACCAGTTCAAGCACAGCGGGGTGGATGTGCACCCCATCAGCAATGATCTCTAGAGTAATACTATTATCCAGCAGCGCTTTCGTTAATAGGCCTGGATTACGGTGATGAATTGAGGGCATGGCATTAAACGCATGAGTGATGTGCCGAACACCCCACTCTACTGCCAGTTCCATCTGAGCTAAATCTGCAGCGGTATGTCCGGCAGAGGGGATTAGGCCATGCGCTAGGCAAACCTCAGTAAGGTCTCGTCCATCCGGTCTTTCCGGAGCAAAGGTCAGGATCTTCACGAGACCCGGAAACTCGCGAAGGAGGTTAGCCAAGAATTGTGCACTCCCATCCCCAGCTCCATCCCAAATTAGTTCCCTAGCTTGTGCGCCTCGGAACTCCTCTGCTATAAAGGGACCTTCTAAATGTAGTCCCAAGATTTCCGCGCCCAGGAAGTGACCCTGTTGAAAATCCGCGGTATTTTGCAACACCCTCTTTAGTTTTTCCGGGCGGCATGACATCGTTGTGGGCAAAAAAGCGGTTGTACCTTCTTTAAGCAGAGCCTCAGCTAGGGTCTGCAAACTCTCTGGGGTACCATCCATGACATCGCAGCCACCGGCTCCATGCACATGCGTATCGATTAAACCGGGGATTAAGAGATCCCCTTCCATGTCCCACACTGTTGTTTCCTCAAATGCTTGTTGCGATGCTTCTTCAAAGATCTCCTTCAAAATTCCATCTTGCCAGATTATTCCCCCATAACAAATTCGATCCGGCAGAACTAATGTTGCGCCGCGTAGCAAACCTCGATCCATTCGTATGCCTCCCCAAGTGCCGACACTATTTATTCCCTTGACCAAACATCTTGAGATATTTTAACTAACCGGACTGATTCCGGTCCTTAAAATTCAGGAACATACTTGAGCATATCTATTACACTATCATAACCTTGGACATTATTATCAATCTTTTTGAAATAGTTTAAGTAGAGGCTAATATTGATACTGTTTTTATATGTATGTCACTCAACAATGATTTTAATCTTCGCAGACTAGAGCGTTATCTTTCCATTGCCTGGGATAGTAAAGCAATTCCCGTTATTGTACTAACAAAGGCGGACTTGTGTGATGACTTAGCTCATAAGTGTCACTACAAGCAGGAGTGATGACGGTTATCAGCAGGTTTTAGCATACATCAAGGAGGAATTATGCCACCAATTATTCCTGAGACGCTTCTTGACATCTCCAGACTATTGCAATAGTATAAAGGTATAAACTATTGCAATAGTCTGGAGCGTTTTTATTGGAACAAATCAGATTATTCGATTCCGAACTGCGATTGATGGAGATCATCTGGAGTAAGTCGCATTCGGCGGGACAGCGGTCAAGCAGCGAGTTATGAATATTGTGAGGTATAAGCAATGAAAAAAAGAAGTTTGCAATTATCAATTATCGCAGTACTTATTTCTATTCTGTTATTAACATCAAGTAGCAACCCCGACCCCAATGCTATGCCAAGTGATAAAGATAATGCCGGCAAGCTTTTACTAGATGCCGGTTTCTGGCATACGCTCAGTGGGGTGACAACAAATTATGTTAAGCTCGAGGATATCAACCCGAAGGCTGTTCCTGAAATAAAGCTGGGTATGAATATTGACATTTTGGGAGGTTTTATCGTCCGGGAAACAACGGACGGGATACTTTGTGGATATAAAACTAGTCCTTTGCTGTCTTATGTTTCTTCTGAAGTCCCAAAGAACACGCCAAAAATTCGCAAGCTTGATAAGCAGGGGAATATTTTATGGGATAAACAATACGATTATCTTACAATTTCGGGACAGCTTAATAACCTAGTGGCCTATCCTGATGGAAGTTATGTTTTTTCGGTTCAAACTTATCCTCATTCAAGGGACCGTGATTTAGTTTTTGAAAAAAGCTTGATCATTAAATGCGATAAGGATGGAAGGGAGCTTTGGAAACAGGAGTTTGAGGATTATTCTGGTGATTTACTTCGTTATCTCTATATAACAGAGAGGGAGGAAATTATTGCAGTAGGGCAATGGCTAAGTAATAACGGGAAGCAGACAAGCAATGGAGCAGCTGATATTGTGGTTACAAAGCTCTCCAAGGACGGTAAGGTCTTAGAACAAAAAGGGTTTGGAGGAAATGGTTTTGAGAATCTCAGGTTTGCTCAATATGACAAGGAACTTGGGATCATAATTAATGGTACAACGACATCGAGGGATGGAGATTTCGGGATTAGGGAAGACCTGCCTTACGCTGATTTTGTAGCCTGTCTGGACGAAAACCTTACTTGTAAATGGGTAGTCCAAAGCAAGGAGAAAGAAAGATTCGTCTATGACCAGCTTGCGCTGGCCGATGGTTTTATCTATCTTCTGGGTATTGATCGAGGTAGGGCTGGTATCCCTGCTACAGAAGGATTCCGTAACTATGTTTTAGGGGATGATCAAGGTGTGGGTAGCGCACCTGGTTCACAAGGATTCCTGATTCAGATTGATAAAAGTGGCAACAGAGTGTGGAAAAAATCGCATCTGTATACGGATTGGGGAAGTACGATGTCCAACCTGAAAAATGGGGATATTGTCATTGCTTCAGGACAGCAAAATCAAGGAATCATGCTGATTCTCGATAAAAAGGGTCAGGAAAAGAAAATACTTGAGGATTTAAAGTTTGTTGCCAAGGAGATTATGCCTACTCAGGACGGTGGTTTCATTGTTACAGCAATCAGAGAAATTAAAACTATCCCTCAGCCCGCTTATGTTTCTTCAATTTGGTCGGACACAGAGCTTGTTGTAGTTAAATATAAGAATGATTTTTCGGTAGAATGGCGAAAGACTTATGATCGACATAAAGATATAAAGAGTTTGGACTATGTGTTTCCACTTGAAAACGGAAAGATCATTGTGGAAGGATTGCAAGAATGAATATAACACTTGAAATATACCGTATTAGATAATCCTCTTCCCCTAAAAGTCCAGTAGACGTAAGAATTGTTGCGGCCACAAACAGGGATTTGGAAGTTATGGTTAAAGAAAAAGAGTTTCGTGAGGACTTATATTACAGGCTAAATGTGGTCCCCATTCTTATTCCACCTTTAAGAGATCGTAAAGTAGATATCCTCTCTCTTGCCGCGGTAAAAGACTGTGTGAGCTGTAAACTTGAGTTTGATAGTAATGCTTTACCAATTATAAAAGAAATTGATGATAAAAAAATATTATCTTCAATCAAGAAAAAACTTTTTATTATCACGTCAGCATTATTATTTCTAGGAATTTTTTCGGCATGGACTTAAACAATAAAACATCTTCAAGCTTAATGCTGGCAATAACTATTGTATTTTGTATAGCATTTGTAGGAATACTAATACTTAAATTTGATATAAAAGGGAATAAAAAATGAATAGATTTTTTTCAGGAAAAGCTATTGGTACAATTATTATCTTTGGTCTATTAGGGATTTATTTATTGTTAAAATATGTCCTGCATCTTTTTTAGGGTTTTCTCTACTTTAACATTGTTGGCGCGCCTTTTTACGATAGAGGACGATTTTGTAGCTATTTAGCATAGTAGGAAGGTGTTTAGGATGAAGAATAAAGTCAAAAGCATAAGAAAATTATTAAGAAAAATTTGGATATTATGTGGGATAATTTTTACTATCTTGCTTTTTGTTTCATTTCAAGCTAAAGGCGTCGATAAAACTTTATTGCAAAGCAACGATGCTGTAAAAGTTGTAAATGATTCAATTAAGATAGAATTCACTCCACTAAAAGACTTAAATACTTCTGCTTTACTTTTTTATCCGGGTGGACTTGTCGATCCTAAAGCCTACGTACCTTTGGCAAGGAAAATTTCAGAGAACGGATATAAGGTTATAATTGTAAAACTACCATTTAGAATAGCGTTTCTTGAATCCCAGAAAAATGAACTATTTTCTCTCAGCAAGGAATTAATTCAAAGATATGATGAAGTAAATCATTGGATTGTGGCAGGGCATTCACGAGGAGGAGCGTTAGCAGCAGAATTTGTTAAAGACGAAAATAAACTTATGGATGGCTTAATATTAATGGGTACAACACATCCAAAAGAGTTTGACCTTTCAAATTTAAATATTGATGTAACAAAAATACTTGCGACTAATGACGGGTTAGCAAGTGAAAAGGAAAATATTGAATATGCAAATAATTTGCCAGCTCATACTAATTGGGTAAAAATAGAAGGCGGAAACCATTCGCAGTTTGGTTATTACAGTTTTCAAATAGGCGATAATAAAGCTACTATAAGTAGAGATGAACAACAAATATTATTAGCGAATTCAATAATACAGGTATTGCAAAGAGTAGCGTCTAAATAACTTAAAACAAATCCTATTATATGGAGTCATGTTTCAGCACAAAATTAAAAATTGATGACATGATACCGTATAGGCTGTAAGATGATTAAGTTTTTCATAAATGCTGATGGGCAAGCTAGATTAAAACATGAAAAAGATACCTGTTTATACGGAATGTGTGACCGTATGTACAGTCTGTACAAGATGATAAGCAAGCAGTTATCAAAAGCAACGAGCAAATATTTACGGTATTAATTCCAATGACCTATTCGACGAGCCTATTGGAGTGCCATCAATGACAAACATGCTGGAAGAAAGGAAAACCGTGCCAGACCCAAGCCATTACCATCTTTTGAACGTGATTTGTCGGCCTTATAGAATCTATCAAAAATACGTTGCTTATCTTTATCTGGTATGCCTTTTCCATTATCGGCAATATCAACTCTAATGATTCCATCGCTTTTGTGAAGAGCAACTCTAATAACACCATTTTGATTTGAAAACTTGATGGCATTTTGAATTAGGTTAAGCCATACCTGTTGAAGGAGATGCTCATCCCCCAAGTAGGATATTTTTTCAAGGTCAATATCTAAATTAAGATTTTTCTTTGTCCAATCCCCTTCATTGCCAGAGAGCAGATATTTACCCGATGTCGGGACATCCAGGCAGCCGATAATGTTCATCATGGTAGATTTCCCAGAGCCTGAGGGTCCAAGTATAGATAGGAATTCACCAGAATTGACGGTTAAATTTACGTCATGCAAGACCTCCAGCTCTTCCTCACCCATATAGAAGCTTTTAAAGATATTTTGCATGTTCAGGACTTCAGTCATTAAACGTTACCTCCTGTACCATTTACCCCTCCGCCGGGGAATTCCAATCCTCCGGTTGCTGCAATCTTGGTATAGAGGATGGTTTCTCCGCTCACAATCCCACTTTTAACTTCCACTGTTATACCATCATTAATACCTGTGGTTAATTCTTCTTTGACAACGGTATCATTCTCACCTTGCTTAAGGATATAGGGCTCGTTATACTCGTTAAATTGAATAGCCGTCATAGGCAATGTGACAACTCCACTCACCTGATTACTGATAATCTTTACCTCTGCTGACATGCCATTACGAATACTCTCATTTTTTTCGAGGTCGATTGTCGCGGTGAAGAAGGTCACTCCATTCATAATCTGTCCTTCTTTAGAGATTGAACTGATATTGCCTTTAATTTCTTGGTTGATTGCTCCAATTGTAACAGATGCTTCCTTACCTTTCTCTAAGGCTGCAATGTCGTATTCGTCGACCTTAACTTTGATTTCGAGATTATCATAATCGACAACGTCTAATAATTTAGTTCCCGCCATCACTTGGGCATCTTCTTCTACGTTAATGTTAACAATTTCTCCACTGATTTTAGATTTTAGTTCTTCTCCGGCTGTGGTTTTAATTAAGACGGTTCCTTCTTTAACGACATCTCCCTCGTTGACTAAAATTTCAGAGGCTTGCATGACCTTTTCTGAAGTGACGGTTTGACGATCTTTGGTTTCAACATTTCCAGAAAAGGAATAGTAGGTTGTAATGTCTCCCGTTTTAGCAACGACGCTTTCATAGGGTGACGGTGTTGGTTTCATGAGAAAGGTCAAGGCTACCCCCGCAACAGCCGCCACGATAACCCCCGTAACAATCCATTTAAGGTTTGATTTTCTTTTCTTAGTCATTTATTTATACCCTCCAATATATTTTCTCGAACCCACGAACATCATCTTAACCTTGTTGTATGAACTCAATATGAACTATAACTTAGAAAATTTATGAGAATTATCCATTTCAAATCAGTTCTTTTCTAGTTACCACCCATTTATGGACTAATTCGTCCTTAAGCCCATGAATATGAATAGGCTTGCTTTTTATTTTAGGATTTTAGAGATGATCCTTGGAGAGGTTCTAATACTGCGGATAAATGAGGACCAATGGTTGGTCAGCTACCAGAGCTTTAGGGTGGAATAATTGATTACCCATCGTCAAAGACTATTCAGAATGAATTTGTGTGAGAGGGTTATAAAGGAGAGCAATATGAAAGCTATTACATTTCAAGGTGTTCAAAACGTGGAGGTACGGACTGTTGAAGACCCCAAAATTGTCAAAGAGGATGATATTATTGTTAAAGTAACCTCCACAACGATATGTGGGTCAGATTTGCATTTAATTCGTGGCAGAATTCCTAAAATGCCGAAGGGTTTTATTATTGGGCATGAGGCTATGGGGGTCGTTGAAGAGACCGGTAAGGAGGTTAATAAGGTCAAGAAAGGTGACCGGGTCATTGTGCCTTTCCCTGTGGCTTGTGGACACTGTTGGTATTGCAATCACGATTTGTGGAGTCAATGCGATAATTCCAACGAGCACGGTGAAGTAGGAGGAATATTTGGCTATAGCGAACTCATGGGTGGATATGATGGCGGTCAAGCCGAATATCTGAGGGTACCTTATGCCAATGTTGGCCCTAGGACCATTCCCGAAGAGCTCACGGACGAACAGGTGCTCTTTTTAACAGATATTCTCCCAACCTCTTATTGGGGAGTTGAAAACGGGGGCGTGAAGAGTGGTGATACGGTTGTCATTTTAGGGTGTGGTCCTGTGGGTTTACTGGCTCAAAAATGGGCAGCTTACATGGGAGCCGGTAGAATTATTGCAGTCGATAATCTTGACTATCGGCTTAATCATGCCAGGAAGTTTAATAAGGTGGAAACCCTGAATTTTAAGAATCATGATAATACCGGAGAATTTATCAAAGAGATCACTCATGGTGGAGCAGATGTTGTGATAGATTGTGTAGGCATGGATGGAGAAATGTCCACTGTTGAAAAGCTTGAGACTGCCTTGAAAATCCAGGGCGGTTCCAAGTCTGCCATTGAAATTGCCTCTCAAGCTGTACGCAAAGGGGGAACAGTATCTGTTGTCGGGGTATATGGTGCCAGATATAACAACTTCCCATTTGGAGATTTTTTTTCGAGAAACATAACTTTAAAGATGGGCCAATGTCCTGCGCATTCCTACATAGATCGGATTTTAGATTTAATCAAACTGCATAAATTTGATGCTACCGACATTATTACTCACAGAATGTCGCTGCATGATGGGAAAAAGGCTTATGAATTGTTTGACCAGAAGCTGGATGATTGTATTAAGGTAGTCTTAAAGCCGTAATCTGCGAAGAGTGTGCACTAATACTCTTCGCTTACGAAAATATCTCGGAAAAGTATTAGCGAGTCTGTAAACAAGAAAGGGGACGCCTGTGGAAAATCAAGAGTTACCTGGAGCTATCAACGATAAGCTTGGTTTAATTCCACATCAAGTGATGCCGGAGAATCTGGAAATCACCCATTAACAGTGTTATGACCCGGATAACTCCCAATGAACGTTTTATGCTCGCAACCATTTACCATATCCTACGATTCAGTTAGAGTCGTGGGCTTTGGTATGGGGAGGAGAAGTGGAAAAACCCTTGAATTTTACTTACGAGCAACTCAAACAAATGCCGATGATTGAACGATATGTAACCATTGAATGCTCAGGTAATAAACGGGCTTTGCTAACCTCACCCACACCAGGTGAGCAATGGCAGACCGGGGCAGTCGGTAATGCCAAATGGACAGGAGTTCCGTTAGCTTATCTGCTGGATCAGGTCAAAGTGAAGGCATCGGCAGTTGAGTTGGTTTTCACAGGGTTTGATTCAGGCCTTCGACCGGATATGGATCGTCCGGTTAATTTTGAGCGCAGCCTCCCTATGGACAAAGCTCTCCTTAACGAATGCATTTTGGCCTTAAAAATGAATGATGAACCGATTCCTCATAAACATGGCTTCCCCTTACGCTTGATCGTCCCCGGTTGGTACGGCATGGCTCATGTTAAATGGGTCTCTCAAATCACGGCGACCTCACTTCCCTTTAAAGGACCCTTCCAGGCCATCGACTATGTCTATCTCACTAACGAAGGGGATTATAGTAATGCTGGAGTATCCGGTCAGTTTCACGGTACCTGGCGATTATACCTTGCTGGCCCGCGCTGAAGATAGTAACGGTCATAGCCAACCAATGGCAACACCATGGAATGCAAAGGGGTATGGGAACAATTTCGTCCATAGAATCACAATGACAGTGCCTCAAATTCTTCATTAAATATTCCTACAAGGAGACCTCTCGGGCCGCTAAGGCTCGAGAGGTCTCCTTGTAGGAATAATATGCATTTTCTGACCTGTTTTTTTAGGGCTTTTATAGATGACATTTGATTACTTTTTAGGAGTGGTGAAAAAATAATGGATTCCTTATGAAAGAAATATTAACTTCCTACTGTTATCAGTAACAGGGTTGGCAAACTTAAACCGTATTTGCATTCTGCTCTTGAATTGGATATTCGAAATTATGGAGAACATTATGAGCGTTTCTGATTGGGAAACCATTTTATGTGGTTTTTTTAATGGTATTAGACATTAGTCCGACTGTAACAGAATGAGGAGAATTATGTAAATTGCCTATCTACCAATTTTAGTAGTATAATAAAAGTAAAGAAAGTAAAGAAGTAAAGAATAGAAAGGTGGTTCCTCTATGGAAATATCAAGGATTAGTTCCAAAGGACAGGTTACGATTCCGAAGACCATTCGAGACCTGTTGAAATTAAACGAAGGTGATAGGGTCGCATTCTTAGAGGACAACGGCAAGGTTGTAATTACGAAGGCTAGTCTAATTGCCTTGCGTGAATTACAAGATGCCCTGGGTACAGAGGCACAACAGAAAGGTATTACCGAACAAGACCTTCTTAATGAACTGGAAGTAGTTCGAGAGGAAATGTGGAATGAGCAGAAAAAGTAATGCCTTACGCGTATTCGTTGATTCGAATATCCTGATATCCGCTGTGTTATCAGAATCATCAATAGCAAATAAGCTTCTGACTTTGCTCTTATTATCCTATGCGCCTTGTCCGGGGTTTAATGATGACAAAATAAGGGCAAAACCGTAAAGTGCCTAGGCGCTGACGGTTTTGTCCTAATTTTTGTCACAAGTGAGGGATTGAATCCATAGGCTATGGGTAAGGTTGTTCGAATCCGTCTTGTCTTATGGGAGCTTTTCCTCTGGAAAAGCTGATAATAAGCAAAGGAGCTCGAAAATCATGGTAATTGGAATAACCGAGATAACCGAGATAACCGAGCGGACGCCACAGATTATTAACAGTATTAAAGACTATACAGGCAGAATGCTACTTTACAGCTCCGTGGAGATCGGACGGCGTATGACGGAGGCCAAATCCATGGTTGAGCATGGAGAATGGGGAAAGTGGCTGGAGAACTCGGTGAGTTACTCCCAAAGTACGGCCAATAAACTGATGCGCCTCCATGAAGAGTATGGGGCCAAGCTCAGCGCCGGACAGGACAGTTCAAATTCGGAATCGATTCCGAATTTGAGTTACACCCAGGCGATTATCCTCCTGGGAATTCCCGAGGAGGAACGGGAGTCCTTCAACGAGAATTTCCCACTGGATAACTCAACGATTTTCTTTACTATTGCCAGACCCGAGCCATTACCATCCTTTGAACGTGATTCGTCAGCCTTATAGAATCTATCAAAAATACGTAGCTTATCTTTATCTGAGATGCCTTTTCCATTATCCGCAATATCTACTCTAATGTTTCCGGCGCTTTTGTGAAGAGCAATTCTATGACTTGAGCCCCGGTTTTTTGATCTAAAGCACCGGTCGGTTCGTCGACCAGCAGAATCGTCGGTTCAGTAACCAGGCAACAGAATTTGCTCATACCTCCGACCGTGGAGTTGATATCATAGGTCGTCGTTTTAGTGCAGACCCCTGCGTGTTGCGCTCTATTGGAGAATGAAAAAATTATTAGAACGTATTATAGCAATAAAGAACGACCTCTAAGTTGGAGGCCGTTCTTTATTGTTGAAGTGAACCATAGATGGTTGAGAGTAGTTCGAATATTCGACATTACATACTATTAGTATGTTTAAAATAATGAACATTTAAGAATGGGTTCTAAAGGTAGAAAATCATGCTTTAATTACGTATTAACTTTTAAAGAGTTGTGCTATAATTATTTAGTTATATAGAGAGATTAATGAAAGGCTATATGATTCTAATACTTTATACTACTTTTGGACAATGGTTAGGAGGGACCGATGATCGCATTTACAGATTTTAAATGCCCCCAAGGGTCAGATGCCAGCGGTTTTACAGAGGAAGTGGTGAAAAAGGTTGGGTTGCCTTTTCCTGAAGCTTATACATATGGAGAAGGGATAGCAAAGATTGCTTGCACAGTGCGGGAAGCAGAAGGAGGCGCCCTCAGTATGGTGCCTTTCTGTCATACTGTGGAAGCGGAGAACTATGGCGGCAATATCAAGCTGGGAACGGCGAAGATTGGACCGCGTTGCGAAGCACCGGTGTACAGAGATGAAGAAGATTTGTTGGGGTTAACCGATCTGGATTTTGAGAAAGGTCGATTAAAAGAAACCCTGGCAGCCGTTAAAATACTTAAAGCATCAAGGGAAACCGTTGGCATCCAGATCTGTGGTCCAATGACCACCTTGAATAATTTAATGGATGTCGGTAAACTCTTTAAGATTTGGAGAAAAAAGCCGGAAGTGCTTGAAACAGTAGTAGAGAAGATGCGCCTCCAGCTGTTACGTTATATCGAAAAGTCCCTAGAAGCTGGAGTGGATTTCATTGCCTTTGAAGATCCGGTAGGAGGACTCAATATCCTCGGACCAAAATATTTTGAACAGCAGGGTCATCATTTTTCAAAACCATTTATAGAAGAATCACTAAAATTAATTGGAGGACGGGTAGTAATGCATCTCTGTCCCAAGGCCTCTCTTCAGTTAGTAGCGCTGGGAATGGCTGAGTGGGAAAGCTACACATTGCCAAAGCCCATGTCCTATGCCCAAGCCTGTTTGGAACTTCGCGGTAAAGTTAAACTGGTAGGTAATGCTTGTATCCATAACCGTAATCTTGTCCTTAAAGATGGTCAGATCAAGACGTTAAAGCTTCTGACACCTTAATATCGAATAAATAGGAATAATAAGGAGGAATTGTTATGCATGAACAAGACCAAATGACGCCCAATGAACGGCTTCAAGCTTTCATTAAAGGGGAAAAAATGGATCGCATTCTTGCAATGCCGATCTTAGTTTCCATCTCACACAGAGTGGCGGGGATAACTCATCGAGAAAAACGTGCTTCGGCGGAACTGCAGGCCCAGTCGCAAATCGATTGTTATAAGCGTTATGGGAATGATCTCATGATTATCGAATATGGCCTTCACGGCGTAGGAACCGCACTGGGGTCAGAAATGAATGATCCTGAGGATAGTCTGCCTGCCATTGTGCATCACGTTTTGCAAGACCTTAAAGATATCGACCAACTGGATTTTGACAAGACAAAAAAAGAAAATGATCCTTGGTTTGCGAAAACTTTAGAGGCTTGTGAAATCTGTCAAGAAAAGATGGGCCGGGAGATCCCGACAGGCGTTCTGATTACAGGTCCTTTTACAGCCGTATCAAGTATCTATCCCACTGAAAATCTTTTAAGGGCAACCCGTAAAGATCCGGCATCTATCCACCGGCTCCTTCGCCTGTGTACCGATGCCCTTAAAGATATTTATAAAGAATATATCCAGCGGGGAATCATCATTGTTATGTGTGATCCGATAGCATCGGGTACGCTCCTCAGAAAAAGCCAATATATAGAATTCGTAAAGCCCTATGCAACTGAACTTATGAACCATATTCATGAATTGGGGGGGATGTGTTGCTATCATATATGTGGTAATACGACCAAGATTGTAATGGACATGGTGGATACAGGACCGGATATGCTCAGCATTGATAACCTTGTGGACTTGGAATATGTGAAAGGACAAGTGGGAAAACGTTTACCCATACTGGGCAATGTACCCCCTGTAGATGTGCTTATGCTGGGCTCTAGATCGGATATTTTCGAATCCGTAAAAACCTGCATCCTCAAGGGTAAAGACAGCCCAAAAGGCTATATCGTCGCTTCCGGCTGTGATATTACGCAAAATGTTCCTGTTGAAAATATTGACTATATGATGGAAGCGGTTCGCAAATATGGACGCTACCCCATTGATGAAAATTAATAGAAATAATTTAGAAGGTAAGGTGAAGGATATGGCTAAGTCAAAAGAAGAGTTATTACAACAATTATCCGATTGTGTATTTGAAATGGAAGATGAAAATGCAGCAGATGCAGCCAAGGAATATATTGATGCAGGCTACGAAGCACTTGACGGGGTCCTTAAAGGTCTTGTAGATGGGATGAACCGCGCTGGTCAAATGTATGAAGAAGAAGAGTATTTCGTTACCGATCTTTTGGTGTGTTCAGATGCTATGTATAATGGTCTGGAAGTTTTAAGACCTCATCTGCCTCTGGACCAGGATGCTGACGCTGTCAACTATAAATGTGTTATCGGCGTGGTAGAAGGGGATACCCATGATATCGGCAAAAACCTTGTGCGAATTATGCTCGAGACGGCAGGGTTTGAAATGTATGACTTGGGCAGAGATGTTTCCCTGATAAGTTTCGTCGAAAAAGCAAAGGAAGTGGATGCGCAGCTAATTTGTCTTTCCACTTTGATGACGACCACCATGCCAGGTATGAAAGAAGTCGTGGAGATGTTGGAAAAAGAAGGACTTAAAGACAAGGTAAAAGTTATGATCGGCGGTGGACCTATTTCCCAGGCTTATTGTGATCAAATCAACGCTGATGGTTATGCTGTCAATGCCATTGGGGCAGTTACCTTGGCGAAAGAATTAGTGGGAATGGCTTAGAACATAGGACAGAAAGGAAGTACCCATGAATTCTAAAGAAAGACTTTTAAAAGCTCTAAAGGGTGAGGATACGGATCGCTCCCCTTGTATTTGCCCGGGTGGTATGATGAATATGGTGGTCACTGCCTTGATGGAAAAGGCAAATATCCACTGGCCGGAAGCGCATACAGATCCTATCAAAATGGCAGGGTTAGCCAAGGCTGTGTATGATTATGGTTGTTTCGAAAATTATGGCGTGCCCTTCTGTATGACTATCGAAGCAGAACAGATGGGTGCCGTAGTGGACTTAGGTTCTACTGTCTATGAACCCCATGTCACAGGCTATGTCATCGATAATCTTTCTGAATGGGGTAAATTACCACGTTTAGACCCCTATGGCAAACGTGCAAAAATAGTGCTAGATGCCATTAAAATTCTGAAAAAAGATGATAATCGCGTGCCTATTATCGGCAATCTCTCAGGACCCGTAAGTGTTGCTGCTTCTCTGATTGAACCGGTAGATTACTATAAGGGGTTAAGACGCCATAGAGAAGATGCGCATGCTTTTATGAGTTTTGTCACTGAAGGGCTCATTAGTTTTGGCAAGGCTCAGATCGAAGCAGGAGCAGATGTGATAGCTATCTCTGACCCCAGTGGCACAGGGGAAATCTTAGGACCCCGTTTATTTGACGAATATGTGGTGACCTATGTAAATCAGTTGATTGATGGGCTCCACGAGATCAATCCGGAACTGCCAATCATCGTGCACATCTGCGGACAAATGCATAAAGTTTATCAAGAACTGAATAAAATTCGTGCCGATGCTCATAGCTTCGACTCTATTGTCAGCATCAAAGAGTCGAAAAAAGTGATGCCCGGTAAGATTATGATTGGTAATGTAAGTACCTATGCTCTGGAGTTTGCTGATGCAGATCGCATTCGCGTTTTGACCCAAAAGGTGATGGATGATGGGTCGGATATCATCGCGCCTGCTTGTGGTCTGGGAACTAAGTCTTCTCTGGAAAATATACAGGCGATGTTACAAATCGTTCAGCAAAGTAGTCATGAAGCTTAGAATTTTGAGGGCTTCGTATTGGAAGACGAGGTTTTAGTATGCGTACAATTGCTTTACCAAGACAAAATATAAAATTTACTTATGATACTGATATAAAGGACAGTCTCTTAAATATTCTTATTGCCCAGCAGATTTTCATTGAAAGCCCCTGTGGGGGACGAAGCAGCTGTGGCAAGTGTAAGATAAAACATTTAGGAGGGGATCTTCCCCCTCTATCTGTTGACGAGGAAAAACGCCTTACCCAAAAAGAGATCGAGGAAGGTATTCGTTTAGCCTGTCTCATCTATCCAAATACAGATCTGGAGATCGACATCATCGATCAGGAGGAAAACCACCCGGTTCTGACTGGCGGTTATGTACCAGAGTATCAGCGCAATCCTGCCATCTGGAAAAAGCCCATTGAGATAACAAAGCCCACCCTGACAGACCAAACCCCCTATGAAGTGCTGTTTGAAAAGGCGCTGGACATCAGTCATTTGCCCTGGGACGTACTTCGCCAAATCTCCATGGGGGAGGGAACGTATACTGGGGTATTTAATCAAGACCAGCTTATCGGTCTTGAAAAAGGGGATACCAGTGAGCTGCTTTACGGAGTTGCAGTAGATATAGGAACTACAACCGTTGTAACCTCACTTATCAATTTAAAGACAGGCGAAGAAATTGATAGCGAAGCGGCTATCAATGCTCAGAAAAATTTCGGTCAGGATGTTCTGACTCGCATTACCTATGTTCTCGATCATGGCAAGAAGGGGCGGAATCAGTTACAAACAGCCATTGTTGATTCCTTAAATGAGATGATCCAGACCATGTGTGAAAGGCAAAAACTCTCCTCTTCACTCATCTATGAAGTCGCCATTGCGGCTAATTGCACGATGATGCATATGGTTCTTGGAGTTGATCCGCTATCGATTGGGAAATCTCCCTATGCGCCGATTTTTGTAGAGGAGAAAGATATTTCAGCGAAAGAGATTGGCTTGACTGCCCTTTCTTCCTTCGGGCGGGTATATTGCTTGCCAGCTGTATCATCCTATATCGGAGCAGATATCGTGGCGGGAGCCTATGTGGCCAAGCTCCACGACAGGAAAGATAAAGTGCTTTTTATCGATATCGGGACCAATGGGGAGATCGTTCTTTCTAACGGGGGAAAATTAGTGTCCTGCTCCTGTGCTGCGGGACCTGCCCTTGAAGGGATGAATATCAGCAGCGGTATGCGTGCCGCCGACGGGGCCATCGAGGAAGTCCATTTCCATACAGAGAAGGGCTTTATTTTGAAGGTTATTGGAGACAAAACTCCGGTAGGCTTATGTGGCAGCGGGATACTGGCAGCTATACGAGAATTGCTGAAACATAATTTTATCACTGTCCGCGGAAATATCGTTAAGCCTGAGGACCTAGAGGGTGGGGACCCGAGACTGTCCTATATCGACCTCGACGGCAAGAAAAGGCGAATTTGTATTGGAGAGGGCCCAACGAAAATCCTGATTACCCAAGGGGATGTTCGCCAAGTTCAACTGGCAAAGAGTGCGATTTTATCAGGGTTTGTAGCGCTGGTAAATGCCATGGATCTCACCTTTGCGGATCTGGATGAGGTGATCGTGGCCGGTCAATTCGGCGCTCATCTTCCTGTGGAAAGTCTGGTAGGGACGGGTATCTTACCAAAGGCTGTCAAAGATAGGATCACCTATATCGGTAATTCCTCAAAAACTGGGGCCTATCTGGCATTGATGTCTCTTGAATCCCGTCAAGAAATGGCAACGCTTGCCAAAGCCTTTGATTATCTCGAATTGAGCGTGACAAAAGGTTATGAACGATTATTCGTGGAGTGTTCTCAATTTAATTAAAATAGAATATAGGTTGGACTTAAAAAATCACTATATAACGACGTGGTCGTTGACATAGACTTTGTGTTATTTAGTTATTCATAAGGGGTTAAAAGTAATGAATGTTTTACTTTTTGGCGGATTCTTAGGTTCCGGAAAAACTTCAATTATATTGCAGGTCGCTCGATACCTTGTTAAAGGATTTTCGAAACAACAGTTGGAAAGTGATAAACCGTCTTTGGTAATTATTGAAAATGAAGTTGGGGAGACGGGTATTGACGATAAAATCCTCAAAGCAGAGGGGCTAAATGTTCGGGAGCTTATTGCTGGGTGCATCTGTTGCACGCTAAACGCAGAGCTTACCGTATGTCTCAATGAAATTCAGGAGGAATTGTCGCCACAATGGGTGATCATTGAGACAACGGGAATGGCCTTCCCACATACAATCGCGGAAACGATCGCTAAGTATGGTAAGGGCATTGATAGTTTGAAGACGATTGTTGTAGCTGATGCAGAGCGATGGGATGAACTTTCGACGATCATGCCCGATTTAATAGAAGAGCAAATCGTTAAGGCCAACATCATTCTCTTGAACAAGATCGATTGTCTAGAACCTGAGCAAGTATGTGGCGTCAAAGAAAGCATTAGAAGGATAAATCCTTCAGCGCTTTTCTATGCAATATCCGCGCATGATGAGGTTAATCCGCAAATCTGGCGTACGGCGGTGACTTATTGTGAGTGAGTGGTCAACTAAGCATTCTGGCCCAGCAATCTTTTCCGAAACCCAAACCTTGGGTTTTTTAGAAAAGGTCACGTCCGAAAAGATTCAACAATCTCTCATTCTATGGGTTAAAGAGATTAGTGATTGGTCAAAGGATAAGGCTTATTTGGTTGGACATATAAAAGTTTTTGTTGAAGGTCTGGAGAATTTATGGTTATCTTCCACAGGTAGGAGCATTAATATCAAACACTCCCAAGGGTGGAGTGAATGGACTGCTGACATGGTTACCCTGAACGTGACAGCAATTGTATTTGGAACGTCAAAGAAGGTGTTAGAGGAAGTAGCCCAAGAGAGACTTAAGGCATGTTTTAATTTTGGAACTGAATTGTACAAATGAAGATTAGTCCATCTCAAAAGCGTATTGAACAGTAAACAAAACGTCCGGTTTCCGGGCGTTTTTAGTTGTATCGTTGGAAAAGTTTGACGGCCCCTTTCTACTTAGATAATATGTTTTACCATATTAATAAAATCTTAAGGTTTTAATAAGAAAAATGTTATGATAATATCATGTATTTCGCGGTAACATGATATGAAGATAGAAGTTTTATTTACAAGCCTTTACAAGCAGGAAGAAGAGGGTGGTACTTATGGGCATCAGTATTTTAGTTGTAGACGATGAACAGTCCATAGCGGATCTAATTGAAGTTTATCTGAAAAATGAAGGTTTTACAGTCTACAAATTTTATAACGGCCAAGATGCCTTCAAGTGCATAAAGTCAGAACAACTGGAGCTTGCAATACTTGATGTCATGCTGCCGGACATTGATGGTTTTACCCTCTGCCAGAAGATCAGGGAAAAGCACAATTTTCCTGTTATTATGCTGACAGCAAAAGAAGAAGAAATCGATAAAATTACCGGACTGACCCTGGGTGCGGACGATTACATGACAAAACCATTTCGGCCTTTGGAGCTTGTTGCTCGTGTTAAAGCACAGCTGCGCAGGTTTACCAAATATAATGCTGCAGAATCAGTACGTGAAGAAAAACTGATCGGATTTTCGGGGTTGGTTTTAAATAAGGACACTCACATATGTACTTTAAATGAAAAGCCGCTGGCGCTACTCCCACGGAGTTTTCTATTCTGTGGGTGCTGGGTTCCAATCGGGGTCGCGTAGTCAGTTCTGAAGAGTTATTTCACGAAGTTTGGGGGGAGAGGTATTTCACTAACAGCAATAACACAGTGATGGTACACATCCGGCATTTGAGGGAAAAGATGCACGATTCCGCAGAGCATCCAAAATACATTAAAACCGTGTGGGGGGTCGGCTACAAAATTGAGCAATAACAGAACGAGCATTATAAAAGCTTCACTTATCTTCTTAGGGGTTATCTTGTTTTGTATAGTTACGGTGTGGCTGGTGGACCAAGTATTTAATGGAGTATTTTATGAATGGTTTTCTAATAGATTTTATATTGAAGCAAGATATCAAAGTAACGAAAAGATAGGGGTTATTTTTCGAAGATGGTCTGAAATAAAAGAATTTTTGATTTTTGTATTTTCCGCTCTGTTAATATTTTTAGCGTTATGCATTTGGATCTCAGCGTATTTTTATGAACGTTATAGAAGCAAAAAAGACATCAGCTTTATTACAGACTCAATTAATTCCTTCATCAAGTCAAATAGTTATGATTTAACCTTGCCGGAAAAATATTCTGAAATCGAAAAACAGCTGATAAAGATAAAAGCAAACTCCCAAAAGAACGAGCAGCTTGTGCAAACGGAAATGCAGCGAAAAAATGATCTGATTACTTATTTAGCACATGACTTAAAAACACCGCTTGCTTCAGTTATCGGTTACCTGAGTCTGTTGGATGAAGCACCGGATATGCCGGCAGAACAAAAAGCCAAATATGTAGGGATAGGTTTACAGAAAGCTTACAGGTTGGAAGAATTAATCAATGAGTTTTTTGAAATTACAAGGTTTAATCTCCAGTCTATTGTTTTGAATAAAGGCAAAATAAAACTCGCTTTTATGCTTGAGCAGATGGCTGACGAGTTTTACCCCATGCTCACACCACAGGGCAAACAGGTTGCTATTCATGTTCCCGATGATCTCATCCTTGTGGGAGACGCAGATAAGCTTATTCGCGTCTTCAACAATATTCTTAAAAACGCAATTGCCTATAGTTATGAAAACAGTGTTATTGAAATCATGGCGGATCAACAGGGGGAAAATGTCATACTAACTTTCACTAACCAGGGAGATCCGATTTCTCCTCATAAGTTGGATACGATCTTTGAAAAATTTTACCGCCTGGACTCTGCCCGTTCAACAAACACCGGTGGGGCAGGGTTGGGCCTGGCGATTGCCAAAGAAATCGTCGCGGCTCATGGTGGAACGATCTCAGCAGAAAGTAACCCGGAGCATACTATATTTACGGTAAAGCTTCCGTCATAAGTAATTCTTAAGAAGTTCATAAGAGGAAATTCCAACATCTCTCCTTGTTCAGTGCTTAAATAGAAACAGCACAGAATAAGGAGTTTTTTATAATGCGAAAAACAAAAAGAAAATCAAAGTTTTGGACCCTTCTGTTAATGATAGGTGTTATTGTTATCGCTTTCAAATCTAACATTACTCTTACCGGTCAATCATTGTTCGGAAAAATTGACGGTGATAAAGCCGGATCGGTTCCCGTATCAACAACATTTGATTCTGCTGATTTTATATCCACAGACAATCTGCACAGTTCCAATGCGATTCTGGTTCGCTTGGATAATCAAAAAGTTTTGCTGGAGAAAAACTCTAAGCAAAAAGTTTTCCCGGCATCTTTGACCAAAATTATGACGGCAATCGTTGCAATTGAAAAGTTACCGGATTTAAAGAAATCTATAGTTCTTCCTAATTCCATGTTTCGGGAATTATACAAAGCAGATGCTTCAATGGCAGGATTTACAGCGAATGAAAGAGTGCGGGCAATTGATTTGCTTTACGGCGTAATGCTGCCGAGCGGAGGGGAATGCTGTATTGGCCTTGCTGAACATATTGCGGGATCAGAAAAAGAGTTCGTTGAGATAATGAATCAAAAAGCAGCAGAGCTCGGGATGAGAAATACGCATTTTACCAATACAACAGGACTTCACGACGATAAGCACTACACGACCGTCAAGGATTTGTCCATACTTCTGAGCTATGCGCTAAAAAACAACACATTTGAAAAAGTCTTTACAGCTTCACACTACTCCACCCCACCGACAAATGTACATTCCGGCGGGATTACTTTTGATAGCACACTGTTTAAAAATCTGGAGAATCCAGCGATTGATGGCGGGAGAATTTTGGGCGGCAAGACCGGATACACCAATGAAGCCGGGCTATGCTTGGCAAGCCTTGCCCAGAAGGATGGCAGGGAGTATATACTTGTGACGGCTGGAGCTAAGGGTAATCATGAGTCCGCGCAATACGCCATTGAAGACGCTTACACCGTGTATGACAAATTTTTTAAACATACTTAAGATATTGGAAAATCGGATATAATAGTAAAACTTGTTAATAATTTATCGGGAGATGCTATGATTAAAAGAATTAAAAAGAGGAATCTGGAAACTACCACTAAAAGTATGGAAAAAAACCATTCAGAGAATTCAGGATTGAATAAATCGCTGGATGATAATATATCATTGTTTAAAAATATCTTTAAAAATGACGAAACATTAATTATAAGGGGATTTCAAAATAAGCGGTTACAAAGTGCGCAATGCTGTATTTTCTATCTAGATGGCATGGTTAATGCAGAAATTATTAACGAGAATATTATCCAGCCAGTTCTCAGCAATGATTTATCGGAGAATATCGAGAGTAACAACTTATTAGAAGAATTGAAGAAGAAAGTTATAGTTTCAAATAATGTGACTTTGGAAACTGAAGTTAACAAAATGGTTAGTTCGATTATTAATGGAGATACGCTTTTTTTGTTAGAAGGATACGATAAAGCGTTAATCATCAGTTCAAAAGGCGGGGAGACTAGGCCGATAACAGAGCCTACCTCTTCAAGAATTATCCGTGGACCCAGGGAAGGCTTTACAGAATCAATTATGTTAAATTTGTCGTTGGTACGGCGTAAAATAAAAAATCCTGAATTTAAGGTCAAGTTCAAGGAAATCGGAGAGAGAACACATACTAAGACCTGCATCTGTTATATTGAAGGCTTGGCGCTGGAGGGTATATTAAACGAATTGGAGCTGCGTCTGGATAAGATAGAGATCGACGGTATTATTGATTCAGGGTATATTCAGGAACTGATCAAAGATGCACCTTATTCTCCTTTTGAGACCATAGGTTCAAGCGAAAGGCCAGACGTTATTGCAGCCAAGCTTTTGGAGGGCAGAATAGCTTTATTTGTTGATGGAAGTCCCTTTGTATTAACCGTTCCATATTTAGTTGTTGAGAATTTTCAATCAAATGAGGACTACTATAATAACTACATTTTTTCCTCCATGAATCGGCTTATTAGAGGTTTTACTGCAGTAACCTCCATTACTATTCCTGCAATATTTCTGTCTCTTGTCACTTACCATCAGGAAATGCTGCCTACACCGTTGCTGTTGAGCATCTCTTCTTCAAGGCAGGGAGTTCCATTTCCAACAGTAGTATCCTTATTTATAATGCTCTTTATCTTCGATATGTTACGGGAGGCCGGTACCAGAATGCCATCTTCTGTAGGTCAGGCAGTAAACATCGTTGGTACACTTGTCTTAGGCCAGGCGGCTGTAGAAGCAAGATTGGTAAGTGCTCCTGTCATTATTGTCACGGCTCTGACAGGTATTATGACGTTGATCAACATGAATTTCATAAGCGCGACTATTATTTTCCGGACTTTTCTATTAATAGGAGCTTCATTTTTAGGAATCTACGGATTCTTAATGTGCATTATTATTCTTTATCTGCATTTAATGAGTATCCGCTCTTTTGGTGTTCCTTACATGATGAACGTCACGAGAGCTAAAGACCATGATGGACAGGATGCCTGGATTCGTGCTCCATGGTGGGCCATGACCTTAAGGCCTAAAATTATTGCAGCGAATGATTTAGTTAGACAGTCCTCGAGGCTAGGCAAGGAGAAATAGCTCATATGAAAAAAACAAGAATACCCTTGCTGGCATTGATGATTTTGATAATTTCAACAGTCACTACTGGCTGTTGGAATTACAGGGAAGTCGATAAAATGTCAATTGTAGCCGGTGTAGCTGTTGATAAAGGGCAAAAAGATAAATTTCAAATAACGGTTGAAATTATCCAGGTTAGTGCTGGCAAGGATACAAATATGACGTCAAAAACGATAACCATGGAAGGAAAGACTATGTTTGATGCTGCGAGAAATATCATATCCATATCCGGAAAAAGACTTTATTGGAGTCATGCAAAGGTTATTATTTTAAGTAAGGAAATTGCAAGTCAAGGGGTAACAGAAGTAATTGAGTGGTACAATCGTGATTCTGAGACGCGGGAGGATGTTCGGATCTTGATTTCTAAAGGAACATCAGCCAAGGAAGTGTTTGCTGGACAGGGAAGTACAGATGATATCAAGTCTTTTGTATTGGAAGAAATGATAAAAAATCAAGTAAGTTTAAGTAAAGCGCCAATGATGGATATTTTAAAGTTTAATATTGAATCAAAAACTCAAGGGATTTCTACAATAATTCCTACTGTAAATCTACTGAAAAAGGATGGGAAGATGTATCCTCAAATAATGGGGACTGCAATCATCAAAAACGATAAGCTGGTAGGCTTTCTAGACGGTGAAGAAACTAAAGATTTGACTTTCATTAGAGATGAGGTCAAAGGCGGAGTATTAATCGAAGAAATGCAAGCAAACGACGTACATACCTTAGTATCTCTTGAAATATTTAAGAATAAAACAAAAGTTACGCCTGTTTCAGATGATCAGGATATTGAAATAAACTTAAATATTGATACAACAGTGGCTATTGATGAAATAAATAGCTCAGAGACTATTTTTAATGAAGAAGGACGAAGGGAACTGGAAGAAAGTGCTGAAAATACGTTAAAAGAACGAATTGAATCTTTAATTAAGAAAATACAGTCCGAATATAATGCGGATATATTTGGATTTGGGGCAAAATTACGGGAAAATGATGCACAAGTTTGGAATGATGTGGGCAACAATTGGGACGAGGTTTTTAAAGATTTAAAAGTGAACGTTCAAACGGCAGTGCATATAAAAAATAGCGCAATGTTATCGAAGTCTTCTAAAGAAGGTGACTAACAATATGTTTGTATTGCCAATAATAGGCTATACTTTTTGGGTTATATATGAGTTTATCCCTTTATACAAGCAAAAACTTTGGCATGACTTTTGGGTAAATGCTGTATTGGGGATTTCATCCTTTACAATTGCCATGTTATTGAGTCTGGGTGTAGAGGTTCCAAGCCCTGAAGGACCAATTCGGGAATTGATTATTTCTATATTCGGAAAGTAGGTTTATCATGCAGAAAGAGCAACTTTCGGACAAGGAAGCCATATTTCTTATAATCGTATTCGTTATTGGAAGCTCACTTATTACTGGCGTTGGAGGAGAAGCTGATAACGATGCGTGGATCGCTGTAGTAGTGGGTTTAATTATGGTTATGCCAATGATTCTTGTCTTTTCAAGAATACTATCACTTTTCCAGGGAAAAGATTTATTTGATATTCTGACGCTAACACTTGGAAAAAGGATAAGTAAAATTGTTGCCATCATGTATATCTGGTATGCTTTTCACCTTGGGGCCTTGGTGCTTCGCAACTTTGGCGAATTCATCAATATTGTAGCGATGCCTGAAACGCCGATGTTTGTGCCCTTGTTTTGTTTGGGATTATTATGTATTGTCGCTGTAAGGTTAGGAATAGAAGTGATGGGAAGAACCACTGCTTATTTTCTTCCAATCCTATTCTTAATAATTGTCATAGTACAATTGCTGGCAATACCTCAACTTCATCTAAACTATCTTAAACCTATCTTAGGGAGTGGCTTAATCCCAGTGTTAAAAGGTGGATTTTCGGCTCTTTCATTTCCCTTTGCTGAAACTGTCCTATTCATAGGAGTATTTGGTTCCCTAAAAACAAAAAAGTCACCTTTTAAGGTCTATTATTGGGGAATATTAATTTCAGCACTCATTATAATTATTACTACAATTAGAAACCTCGCAGTGTTGGGAAATATGCGTGATAGTTTTTATTTTCCTTCATATGCAGCTGTAGGCAGTATTAAGATCGGTAATTTCATCGAAAGAATAGAAGTTTCTGTGGCCTTTATTTTTGTTTTTGGAGTTTTTATAAAAAGCTCAATCTGTTTGTTAGTTGCGTGTAAAGGGATTGGGAAAATGTTCAATCTAAAGGATTACAGATCAATAGTGATACAGACTGGATTATTAATGATCTATCTTTCATATATAATTTATGATAATAGTATGATGATGAAATATTGGGCTTTCAAAGTTTATCCTTTTTATGCTTTTCCTTTTCAAGTGATAATACCTATTACGATATGGATTTTTGCAGAGTATAAAGCAAGGAAAAACAAAATGAATTGTTTCTCAAGTAAATGTCCCTAACTAAATGATTGGAAAAATATACCGAAGCTGACTTTTTCTCTAAAAGAAAAGTCGGTTTTTTATATTGCGGGATTCTTTGAATCGAAATGACTAAAAGATAGGCTTAAAAATATATCAGAGTCCTGCGGTTGCATCTGCCGGTGCGAAAAGCTCGCTGAGGTTTACACGGTATAATAACAGATAATTTGATTATAAGAATTAGGAAACTTTGACATCCGGCATTGGACTTTTATTTATTCTAATTAAGTAATTTGGTTAGGGATTATATTAAATTCCAACATAATTAGTATCATCTTCTTATTAATTTTTTTATTCTGAGAAAATAGCTACGTTATTCGTATAAATGGGACACTTTTGTGATTAAAAAGTACGTTAATACGATGCTCATTACGACATACTTCACTTCTTCAAGATGAGATAATTATCCAGATACAAATTGAAGGAGTGTAGCATCAGATGAACAAAAAGATAATGGTCTTAATCTTAATCTTCTTTCTATGTAGTTGCATTTTTGTAGGAACTCCAGCGGTTGCTGCCACTAATAATTTGAGTCCAGCGGCTGACTCACCACAAATAGTCAGCTCTAATAGGCTGTACGGACAAACAAGATTTGAGACCTCAAAGGTTATCGCTGAGTATTATTGTATCGGAAAGGTTAAGAATGTAATCCTTTCAACAGGAAACGATTTTGCAGATGCTTTATCGGCAAGTGTCCTAGCCCATGAAAAGGAAGCGCCTATACTATTAGTGGATTCATCGGTCGATAACTCTAAGGATGCTTTTGATTATGTCACTCAACATCTTGTTGCAACTGGAAGGGTTTATATCATTGGCGGTACTGGAATAATAAGCACGGAATTCGAGACTAAGCTTAATGATCTTGGCATCAAAAATGTTCTTCGAATTGCTGGTATGGACAGGTATGATACATCTTATAAGATAGCAGGTTCGCTCCATGATACAGGTATATCCACTGTAGTGATATCCTCCGGAGAACAATTTTCCGATGCTTTAAGTATTTCCAGTTTTGCAGCTAATAAAGGCTGGCCGATTTTGTTATCTCCCCAGGATGCCCTTCCTCAAGACATGAAGAACTTTTTGCTGGAAAAGAAGCCTTCTAAAGTATACATAACTGGGGGAGAAGGAGTAATCTCAGATAATATAAAATCCGAAATCATTAGTTTGTTACCTCGGGCTGATATCGAACGGTTAACGGGACAATCCCAGTTTGATACGAATGTGATCATTGCAGAAACCTTTGCACCTAATCCTTCAACAATCTATCTGGCCACAGGGTATAGTTTTGCTGATGCTTTGGCAGGCAGTGTTGTGGCAGCCAAAACAGGAGATCCTATTATATTTATAGACCCCTCAGTACCGACACTACCGAACTCAACAGCCAGTTACTTTGCTAAATTTTATGCGAATATTTTAAATCCAAGTCTGGTTTCCTTTGGGGGAAGCAGAGTTGTAACGGATGAGATCATTAAAAGTTCGAGAGACTTGATATGGGGAAAAGCGAAAGAAACTAGTATTCATTCAATAGCGGATATTACTGCAATAGTTACTCAAAATGAAGAGTATTCTTTACCGGCAACAGTTCAGGCTAAGCTTTACAACAGCGATGCTATTGAGGTGCCTGTTCAGTGGAATCCGAAGTTCGGCGATACCAACAAAATTGGGTCAAGTGTTTATGAGGGAGCCGTAGAAGAATATGGTCAAATGATTAAACTTACTCTTACTGTCAAAGAAGCGGTGTCAGTCCCAATCGCTCAATACTCTACTCACTTTGATCTAAACCAGGTCAATCGTACCGAGAACATTCGCCTTGCTGTAAAGGCTCTTGATGGAAAACTATTGGCACCTGGAGAACGTTTCTCCTTCAACGAGGGTGTGGGGGAACGAACCGTTGAAGCAGGTTATAAAGAGGCAATGGTCATAGTGGGAGACGCCTTCACCCCAGGACTCGGGGGCGGAATCTGCCAAGTATCTTCTACTCTTTACAATGCAGTCACTCTTGCTCATTTAGAAATTACTGAAAGGCATCCTCATTCCCTGCCTGTAGATTATGTACCTCCGGGACAGGATGCAACCGTAAGCTTTCCTATTCTTGATTTTAAATTCAGAAACAACACAGACGCTTATATCCTAATTCGCAGTTTTGTAGAAGGGGATACCTTAACCTTTCAGCTTTATAAAAAGGCTAAAAAATAATAGAGTTGCTTAGAAAAGGAGAGGGAGGTCGAAAGACCTTCCTTAATCTTTTTTGAGAATAATCAAGTTTTCTAATGCTATTTACCACTTGTTGCCGTAAAGCCCCTAGTTTCAACTATGGGGATATAAGGCAATTCTAGGTTCTAATTGTATTATATAAGTATGCGCGGTATAATATAAATATGGATATAAACTACAAATCTAACAACAACATTGTCTATTCATGCAAGTACCATGTGGTGTGGTGTCCAAAGTATCGTAGGAAGGTTTTGGTTGGTCAAATTGAAGTTCGCTTAAAGGAGTTGATAAGGGAGATATGCGAAGAACTTCAATCTGAACTAATAGAACTGGAGATCATGCCCGACCATGTCCACCTTTTGATAGAAGTAGATCCTCAA
>NZ_FQXJ01000033.1 GCF_900129935.1 Desulfosporosinus lacus DSM 15449
AGGGTTGTCCCGGCTTTATGGGTAGGTTACCCACGCGTTACTCACCCGTCCGCCACTAAAAACTTCTCTAAGTAAACTTATTGAAATTCTCCGTTCGACTTGCATGTGTTAGGCACGCCGCCAGCGTTCGTCCTGAGCCAGGATCAAACTCTCCAAAAAAAGTTATCTCACTTCAATGAAGAAGATGATTCGCTCATGATTTCTTTTGAAACTCTTTCGAGTCTCTCTCATTGGCTGTCCTTGTTGTTTAGTTTTCAAAGACCATCATTTTCTTTGGCTGTTTAAGGCCGGAATTGTATCTTAGCATTTCCAACTCTCGTTGTCAATAGCTAATTTAACTTTGTTTGGTTAAAAAGTTCAAAGATTTTTAATCTCTTAGCTTTTCAATCCCCTGTGCGTCGTTTTGACGCTTTGTTAGAATATCATCTTTAGAGCGTGCTGTCTACTGTTATTTTTATCCAGGCCAAACGTTTCGTAGAGAGTAGATACCTTTGTCCCCATAAGGCCTCCCCATTGTTTCCGAGGAGCTTAAAAAGAAAATGATGTTCCTTGGATTTAGTTTATTATACATAAACAAACAAAACATGCCAGCCTACATGTTGGGCACTTGGATATATTAAATTACATAGTTTGAGTGAACTCAGTTGAGATACAGGCTTATAATTCATATGAAGGATTATTGTAATGATCAGTGATTACATCTTGCCTGATTTGTCAAAAATAATGGCAGGAGGTTAACATAATTGAAACAAACACAACTAACTATAATGCCGTCAGCCGATCCAGACACCCAACAAATCAATGAAATTCTCCAGCTTTACCGGAATCGCATTTCACTTAATCTATCCCTAGAAGATAAAGAGGGATTGCGGGAGCTCTATTACCAACTGAAAAGCCGACAAATAGATGCCTACGATTATCTAAACGATGCCATAAGTGTATTCGCCAAAAAAAGTAAAGACAAACAACACTTAAGCTATCTCATAGGAATGGTTCGCCATTGGGCCATACTGGGTAAATGGAGTATGCCCACAACCGAAGACCAACAGTTATTGGAAGTATTTAAACAAGAAACAGGAATTGAGCCAAGTGTAGAAACAAGGCAGATCATCATGAGAATGGTCAGTAAATACGGTTCAATAAAACTATCTCAATATATGACCAAGGCATTTAATGACAAAAACGAAATAGATATTTCAAGAATCCTTATACAACGGGTAATCAATCGACTCGAAAAACATTAAAGAAGAAGAGCACCCCACCTACTTAAGGGGTGCTCTTAAGTGAGAACAGGTATCCTCCACGTCATTTCCTACTCAAACTATCATGATTCATTTTCATGACACGAATACATCTTGATGCTTCGTTCACATAAAAAGCCTTATTGATGCAATAGCTGTTATAGCTATTACAATATATCGAAAAATTTTATCGTTGAGCTTTTTTATAATAACCACTCCCACCAAAGCACCTATTGCGATAGCGGGTATCAAACCACAGGCAAGCAGAATATTTTTTATTGAAATATTTTGCCACACAAAAATTTGTAGAGGAAGCTTAGTTAAATTTATAATTAAAAAGAACCAAGCAGTAGTACCCATGAAACTTTCTTTCTTAAAATCTAACGCCAGCAGATAAATGGTTAAAATTGAACCAGCAGCGTTACCAATCATCGATGTAAAACCGACTAGAATTCCGGTTAGCGCATAAAACCACAACTTCTTCGGAACATTCAAGCTGTCCCCCTTTTTTTCGGTATAAACCAAGCTAATTAGACATATTAGAACTATTATAGCTATGAGGGTTTTAAATTGTGAATCATTGATAAATTCCCCCACAATTAAACCCAATACAAGTCCAACTAAAGTCCAAAGCAATAGTTTTTTTATGTCCTTCCACTCGGCATGCTGATGGTAATACCATACCGCAATCAAATCGCCCACTATGAGCATAGGCAAAATAACACCCGTTGATTCCTTTCCTCCAAATACAACGGCCAATATAGGAATGACAAGCATTAACAATCCACTTATTCCGGTTTTTGAAAACCCTATCAGGAATGCCGCAACGAAGATCCAAGTCCACTGGGTAATAGTTAAATTAAACGTCTGTAAAAATTCCAAAGTATGAATCAACTCCACTTAGAATTAATTGAATTTAAACATTTTCAGCAATATTGTAAATTAATTTTTCTGTGCTCTCCCATCCAAGACATGCATCTGTTATCGATTTTCCATAAATATTTTCACCGATACCTTGCTTACCTTCTTCTAGATAGCTTTCAATCATGAGGCCTTTGATCATTTTCTTAAGCAGAGTGTCATATTTTCTACTCATCAAAACTTCTCTTGCTATTCTAGGCTGTTCTGAATAACATTTCATAGAATTTGCGTGGTTTGTATCAACGATAATTGACGGATTTAAAAGTTGTAGTTTTTCATAATCTTGAGCAATACGAATTAAATCTTCATAATGGTAATTTGGAATATTTCTGCCATTAGAATCGACAGCCCCTCTTAAAATTGCATGAGTAAGCTGATTGCCTGTTGTTTCAACTTCCCATCCGGAATATGTAAAAGTATGGCCCTGCTGCGCTGCTATAATAGAATTTAGCATTACAGACAGGTCGCCGCTTGTAGGATTTTTCATACCAACAGGTGCATTAACTCCACTTACAGCTAGCCTGTGTTGCTGATTTTCCACCGAACGAGCACCAATTGCAATATATCCCAAAACGTCTGAAAGATAGGTATAATTTTCCGGATAGAGCATTTCATCGGCTGCAGGCATGTAGTATTCAGATAATGCTCTTAAATGCATTTTTCTTATCGCTTTTATACCTTCAAATAAATCCGGTTTTTTACTCGGGTCTGGTTGGTGGGCCATGCCTTTATAACCTTCACCAGTCGTTCGAGGCTTATTTGTATAGATTCGAGGTATAATCAAAATTGAATCTTTTACTTGTTCCTGAACTTGGGCAAGCTTCCCAATATATTCGCAGACAGAATCTTCATTATCCGCTGAACATGGGCCTATTATAAGGATAAACCTTTCATCCTTATTCTCGAGAATATTTCTTATATCCTTATCCCTGGTTTCTTTAATATCTTTAATGTGATTTGGTAAAGGTATCTCCTCTATTATTTCATCGGCAGTAGGTATTCGTTTAATGAACTTCATACTCATATCATATTCTCCTTTTGCTTTTTGCCTAAGAACAACTACATTCTTCAGTATAGTTTTTTTATACAAGACTAGCAATGATTGTCAGCACAAAAAATCTCCAAATAGCCGTCTCATTATTGAACTGCCCCCTTTCATTAAACATTCTTCCTATTGAAAACTTTCATAATAAACCATAAAGTTCATTTTTTCACTATATCATAGTATAATTAAACAAAAATCATTTCAGAGGTGTTAAAAATGTCCTTAGAGATTGAAGATATAGAAGGAATGATTAAAACCTGTCAAGCTATCTTGGAATCTTGCGAAGAACCTTTTGTCTGGGAAGAAGAAGGTACATATAAATATGGCAACTATAAAAAGCCTTTTAATGTTATTCTACCGCATCCACAGATAGATAACGAGTTGAATAATCTATTTGAAACATTCTCAGGCTCTAGCTATTTGTACGATCAGATTAAAGCGACCTGTACACTTGATGAGGAATGGGTTGAGTCTGGAACTTACGGCTTAGATAGGGATTTTAGTTGTTACTTCAGTAAATTCTCCCTAAAACCGGAATATGTTGAGCAAGTCAAAACCTATTTTAATAATCGTCTTAGCGAATTACAGAAGAGCAAAGGATAGAATCGTAAATCACACAAATAATATATCGATTAATGTTCAATCGATATATTATTTGTGTGATTATTTATTAGTGGATAAGCAAAAACTCTTTAAATAGAACTTCCAAGTTAAGGAATTAGTGTAATCATCAAAAAAACCATATCCCTACAAGTGCATAACTCCGCCGGATAGCTAAACCTGTATTTAACGAGCGATGTATACCCCTTTTTTGCGAGACAGGAGAGTTAGTATAGTTAGTCGAAAGTATTTTGCATAAATAAATCAAAGGCAACCGCTAATCGATCCAGCGGTTGCCTTTGATTTATTTATCTGATTAGTGCAAATCGCGCCTCTGATACATCAAAAATGTGATGCAACAGGATGCTATATCCTAAAAATAGACAACCTGACAATTCCGCCTCTATTGATCTCTGGTAGAAAGTAACGCTAAACACCCATTAGAATATCTTGATTTTCTAAAAGTCCTTTTCCATCTCTAATACTTTATGATACAGCCAATCATTTATTGGTGTTGGTACGTGATATTGCCTTCCCAATTCGATAACTGTTCCTGAAAAAAGCTCTACCTCAGTTTTAGTGTTTACTGCCATATCTTGACGCATAGACGGCATCCCCAGAGGATTTAAGTTGGCTAGGACATTTAACCAATACGTTAAATCTGATTCATCTAAATTTATACCCACCTTGCAAGAGAGGGCGATAACTTCCCTCATTGCAGCTATCATAACATTCCTAGGCTCACCCTCAACTTGAATACCGCCATAATTTGTGGAAAACACTGCTACGGTCTGATTAACTCCTGTATTTAACATGAATTTCCCCCACAAACGATGATTCATATTTATCGGCACCTCATAAGGAAAATCAATACTATTGAAAAATTCTGCAACAATAGTTACTTTCTCAGACCAGACTGTATTCTCTTTCTCACCAAAGCATATCATTCCCATGTTTCTATATGTCAACTTGTTTTCAATTTTTACTGCATCCATCCCTTGAGCAACGCAATAAAGCATTTTTTCCATTCCAAAAGTTTTTCCAATAATTTCTTCACTGGAAATTCCATTAAGTGCCGAAAGAATGATTGTATGCTCTCCCACTTGATGCCTGGCGTCCTCAATCGCTTGTTGCAATTGATTGAATTTCACACAGAAAATCAATAAGTCTGCAGGCTTTTGCTTGCTTTCAGGTAAAACATAATTAAAATTATAACGCTCACCATTACAAAAGATTCCATTCCTCTCATATTTCTGAATGCGGCTTTGATTTGCAATAACACGCACATCATTTTTGGGTAAATTACCGGAAAAATGCTTTGCAAACATTATCCCTAAAGCACCTAAGCCTATAATCGAAACTGTTTTGATCGTCATCTTCCAAGCTCGCCCCTTGCCTATAAGTGTCTTATGCCCCTATACATTCTGTTATAATTCAATTGCTCTTAAGCGATTATGTGTACCATCGAGTAGGCTTCTAATACTCTCCATCTTCAGATGAACTTCCTTATGTTTGATTTTCCGATTGTAATCTTTATTTGTGCACTTAGATAGTATTCATAACATCCCATATGGTTAAAATAGTCACTATTGAATATGACTCGTATGTACCCGAAACAACCCTATTTTATCAGTTTGGAAAGTTCCTTGAATAGAGGCGTTCCCGCTTGCTTAATAAAATCGAAGAATATTGTTTCTGCATTAGTAACTACTGCTCCCATAGACGACATAAGAGATAACCCGTTCAGGTAATTTCTCTTAGTTCGTGAACACACTGCATCACCTACTGCGAAAACCTGGTAACCGTTGGCAAGTAAATCCCTTACCGTTTGAAAAACACAAACATGGGTTTCCATTCCAGTAATAATAAATCTTCTTTCGTCCTAGTCTTTTAGTGCGGAAGTTACTTCACTTGTGCAACCTGAAAAGGTAGTCTTTTCGAAGGTTAACGCTCCCTCGACATTGTTACTTACATCTGAAACAGTTTTGCCTAGGCCTTTAGGGTATTGTTCTGTGACAATTATTGGTACCCCTAATTTTTTGGCAACAGAGACTATCGTATTGGTGTTTTGAATAACTTGTTCTCCATATTTCATAACAGGAACTAATCTGTCTGAATATCGATAATCAATAGAACGGCTTCTTCCAATGTTAAAACGTATTTGTCCAATGTTCACTCTCCTCCTCTTAAACTTATTAGCTTAGACCTCGCATTGAATTCAATCCTTATGCTTTTGCATAGTACGATAAATAGAGTAAATATTATAATTAACAAATATTGTGAGGTGATAAAAATGACTTTTAAAACATCATTTTCTAAAATGCTATCCTATTTTGCCAAGTGTGATCCCTACTCATATTATGTCCCTTATCCTACGGAAGAGAGCGAAAATCAAGCAAATGCTAAAAACGACACCAGGAGTTAGATTAAAACTAAAGGAGAGCCGCCCTCTGGGTAGCTCTTTTTAGTTACTCATTATAGCATAATGTTTACCCAATAACCCTGCAGGTTGGCAATTTTCAATAGAATTAATCCAAAAATAAGTATGTTAGTCGGTAAATAATTATCCAAATATTCTGTTATATATTTTATTTCATTCATATGATATAACATAAAGATTCTTCATCTGAGAGGAGTGGATTATATGTTGTTCAAGAATTGCGTTGTTTGTGGGGAAGAATCAAATCTCATAAAACCAAGCATGGGGTAAATGAATTAACATTCTCAGATTATTGCTTTCCCAACGATCTAAAAGATACTGGGATTTTCGTTTATGAGCCGCCAGCGCTTACGTCGAGAGAGCCAGATATGCTTTTGTTCTACGAGAACGCTCAACTCAAGCTAGAATTTTTAAAAGACGCTTTAAATATAAACTACCAACTTCAATTCGAGATAATGCATTACGGGACTGATATTGTGGTTTTAGATGATCCAAACGAAGAAGACTTTACTCAATTCTGGTTTCATTTTTGCAACGCTAAACAAGGCATTTACGTAGACCTGTTAACATTACCTTCGCAGCTTCTAAGAAAGGGGATTGGAACTTTCTGTATCAAATGGCTTAAAGATTTTGCTAGTGATTTGGGCTTCAAGTACATCGTTCTTGGATCTGTTGCTAAGGCTCGTGCATTTTGGACTAAAATGGGATTTAGACTCCTTAAACCCGAAGAATTACACAACTTCCCAGGTTACCAAGGCCGCTACAGTCGCTAGCGAATACCCTCGCCTTAATTACCAGCGAAATCAGTCATAGTCAGATTACGCTGGTTTATTTTTGACGTTATTCTTCCTTTTCCATTTTGTGTCAAGTAAGGAGGGGAAGAATATTATGTAATATACTGGAAAAGGAGGATGTGCCGATGTTAATATGTTGTGCAGGTATTGGTATCATAGTTATTTCAATTCTTATGCTTATTGCAATGGGTATTGTATTCTAATCGGAGACCTTTTCTATGCTACAAATACCCAACCCTCCCTTTTTTGTGGAGGGTTGTTTTGTTTAACAATGGTCAATGAATTCATACTCAGGCAAATTACTTTGATGATATAACTTTGCCAGTTTTGGATCAGTAAAACTCAACCACCCGCCATCTCGTTTCAAGTTTCCTATTCCTTTATTGTCGGTCTCACTTTTCTTTAGTAAGTAGGTACAACTACTATTCATGTGTAAGGTACACTTCTTAGTTGGTCTATCAACATTGAGCCAAACCATAATAAGTTCCCCCTTCTCCGCTTGACTTGATTAAGTCTAAGTTCAACATGAAGAGTCAGCCAAAATTTACCACTCACTTCAATATTCTTCATCTGTTTCTAAATTCCTCCATAGAATATGCAAGAACGAAAAAAGACGCTGATTCAGCGTCGAAAACATTCATCTTCAAATTCGATGACCATTTTCTGTATGTGATACATTATAATCTAACCCAAACGATCAACACGATATGTTTCCTAACTCTGGCGATAACTCCTTTTTCGTTACATATACAAACGATGTCATTCTCCCTTATCCATCTCAATAAACCAAGCGGAACGGGTATTTATCTGTCCTTATTTTCAATAATAGGACATGGATATATCATACTGCTGTAATTTTATATTTTCACCCACGTTGAGCCACAACAAATGTAACATGCAATTGATTCCACATTACTCGGATAATAGACTTTTTTGAAGGGTATTATATAAATGGATAGAAAGAAGGAGGTATTTAATAAATGGGTATATTGGATGATATTTTTGGAAACGGCGATGCGAAAGATGTGAAAAACGAAGTTGATGAGAACGAAACAAGGACTGAGGAAGCAAAGCTTCTTCTCCGTCAAGAGGAGCTTGATATTAGCAAAAGTAGAGTGCAAACAGGTGAAGTAGAGTTTGGTAAAGAAATTATTGAAGAACAAAAGATTATGGATGTTCCTGTATTACGTGAAGAAATAGTGATCGAAAGAAGAACCTTAAACAATGAACAGAGTGATTCACCTATAACCTCCGAAGAAACCATTCGAATTCCTGTCAGTCAAGAGAAAGTTGATGTAGGTAAACGCACTGTAATAACAGGGGAAGTAATAGCGCATAAACATGATATCGAAGAGACAAAGCATATAGATGAGACCCTTAAACGAGAGGAAGCTCGGATTAAAGAATTTGGTAACCCCGATGTCATTGATAATGTATCCGATCAACAATATCATTAATTAATCATTAAAATAACGCAGAAAACACCTCACCAATTCTCATCCGTGATTGGTGAGGTGTTTTTCCCAATGATTGGAGAGAAAGATATTTAATGGACATACCAATTGACAGAGAAAGTTCCACTATTGATGTGACGCTGCAGCTTAAAGAAGAACAGCTTGTTTTAGCAAAAAAGTGGATACAAACAGGTGAAGTTAAGATTTATAGGGAATCCTTCACCGAGGAAAAAAACTTTACTTTGACTGTAGAATACGAGGAGCTCGTTATAGAGAAGAAACTCCCTTTTTCGGCCACTCCTGAACAAAATGAACCTCCGGATGTTATCCGTATTCGTCTTAGTGAAGAACAGGTTGAGTTTACTAAACGCATGGTTTCTTTAGAGGATGTCTCTATCTATAAGCAACAAATAGAAGAAATACAACATATTGAAGAGACCTTGAGGAGGGAGGAGTCTGCCATTAAAATTCTTGGGTCCCCAATACTCAGAGACGATCAAAATTAGCATATAAATCCGTTTTGATATTTCATAATGACTTCCGTAAGTACAACACTCAGATGTATCTTCCGCTAAGATTATATCAACTAAAATTGCTGTTTCCTAACAATCATCTGCCCGGCTAAAGTCTTACGATGATTTCTAGATCTGCTTACCACATTACTAAGATTGCTTTGATAGGTCATCCGTTTTTTTGACCACAAGCTCATATAACCATTCTGCTTTAAAACCGTATTCAGATATGTATACACCGGTGAGAATTAAGAAACCGCCCGCCACTGCCAAATTTGTAACCTTTTCATTCAATACGAGAATCGAAGTGACCATTGAGATCAGCGGAACTAGATAGATATAGTTACTTGCCTTGATTGTACCAATTATCTCAACAGCTCTGTTCCAGGTAACAAAACATAGAGCTGAAGCGATCAGGCCGAGGAATCCAATATTTAAACTAAACTGAAGGGAAGCTATTTTCTCCGGTATAAAATTCGCATCTTGAAAAATCATGATTGGAATCACTGTAAGAAGTCCATAAAAAAACGTCTTTCTGGTTACAAAAATAGGATTGTAACTATGGTCTACTTTTTTCAACAAAATTGAGTAGAAAGCCCAGGCTAATGGTGCCATCAGTGCCAGAAAATCTCCCAAGGGATTCAAATTCAATACAACCTGGGCGTTAAAAATTACCATGGCCGTTCCAGCGAAGGCCACTAAGAAACCCCAAACGAGCTTTCTGCTAAACCTTTCATCAGTTGTAAAAAAATGTGACACAATTGCCGTCAGAATAGGTACTGTCCCTGATAGAAGCCCTACATTGGCAGCTAGTGTGAATTGCAAAGCTGTGTTTTCTAATAGAAAATATAATGAAACTCCGGATAGTCCCAATCCAAAAAACAATAGTTCTTCTTTCAGTCCTTTTGTCTTGTGGGTCCTCGGGTAAAGCAAAAATAGTGCGCAATACCCTATTAGAAATCGATAAAATAGTATTTCAACTGGGGTTGAATTATCTAGTAAAATTTTCGTGAAAACAAAGGTTGTTCCCCAGATAAATACTGTAAGCAACGCAATCAAATGCCCGTATAACGTTCTCCCGCTCATCCGCTGTCCTCCTTAGCCGTTTTATCATATTTTACGGCCTATATAAAGAAAGAATATAGGAAAAAATTGTTCCAATGTTCTAGTTAAGCCCTTCTATAATAATCCGGTGTAATACCTAAATACTGTTTGAATGTTTTAGAAAAATGGCTCTGATCATAAAATCCTACATTAGCCGCTACTTCAGCAATAGAAATATTTTTAAGCAACTCCTTTTTGGCATGGTTAATCCGCAGCATCGTTAAATATCCATGTGGAGAGATACCACACATTTTGTTGAATAGTCTTATAAGATGATATTTACTTAGTCCAGAGACGTTGGCTAGGTTGTCCAGAGTGATTCTGTCTAAATAATTGTCCTCCATATACTCACGGGAGAGTTTAAGCGCCCTAATATTGTGATTATCGAAGGATTCTTGGTCCCCTTCAAGGAGAAATCCAAAACTAAGCAGTCTGGGTAACTCCCGAATTAGACAACTTTCTTTCTGTATCGTTGGCAACTTACTTAGTAATATTCGAAACAGATTTGTAGTTTGCTTCAAATTATTCTTATCCAACATCTTTACCGTTGAAATATAATCTATGGTTTGTAAGCCGAACGCTACCTTTAGCCATGAAGGACGTATGTATAACATCTTAAATTGCCAACACCCATAACTCTGAGGTGAACACTTATGAATGACTTCCGGAGGAATTATAACCAGATAACCCGGACTTGCTTCAAACATTTGGCCCTCGTACTCATTTACGCTAATCCCTTTTTCAACCAGACCTATTGAAAGCTCTTCATGAGCATGTTTTTTGGAGGAATGAACTGAATCACTACAAGATTTTATTTCTATATCAGGAAATTCACTATCTCGAAAATACCAAACACCAGTCATGAATACCTCCATTAATGATTTTTCTTTCGACCGCATTGTCTGTTTTTATTGTATCAAAATTCACAAATCCTCGCCTTAATGCAAACGTCAAACAGTTTCTACGTTGCCATTTTCCCTTCTACTTATAAATCTATACAAATATCAGGGAGATTTCAAGTGTTGCTTCTATAAAGACCTGTGACTTTGAAAGACCCCCCCGACCTTCTTCCTTCCCCCGCTAAGGAAAGAAACGTTTTTCTTCAAACAAAAAGTTTCCTCAGAACATTCCGTCCAAGGAAACACAAAAGACACTATAACGTACTAAAAATATTACTGTGTTATCTCCTCCATATTCAACCCCAACTTTATTTCTTTTTAGGGGTTATAATCATCCCAAATGCCATAATTACGATGAAAATAATAAGGTAGTAGAACACTGCCTTGCTGTGAGCATAGAATGCAGCGATCACCATGAAGACACAGGCGCAGATCGCAAGTGACGGCATGAGGAAACGTTTAAAAAAGTTCAGAGACTTCTCTTTAACCATCATCATAATGAAAATGGGGATATACATGGCATAGATGGTAACAATGGGGAGTTCAGAACTATCAAAACTAAACGGGCCAAACCAAGGAGCAGGTGTCAGATTTGAACCGAAGAAGTACAACAGCCAAACGCCGCTTAGCAGAAGCCCTAAAATTGAGGAGTTAGTCGGCATATTGGTGTTTACGTCGATGCATTTAAAAACTTTTGGTTCAGGACCCATATCTCGAGCCGCTAAAGAGTAGAAACCGCGGGTGCAACCCATCATCAAACCATTTAACGTTCCTAAGCAAGAAATTACTACGAATACGAAGAGAACTGTACCTCCCATGTTAGAGAATACAGTGGAAAATGCCAGCTTTGCTCCCGTTTCGCCACCTTGCATCATAACGCTGTTGCTAACAGCCCCGGCTAGTCCTGTGTAATACAGGATGTAAATCAAAGCAACAAACATTGTCCCAAAGGTAAGTGCCCGAGGGAGGTTTTTCTTTGCATCCTTTAATTCAGCATTGATACTAGTTGCAATAATCCAGCCTTCATAGGCGAAAGCGGTAGCAACAACAGCAGTAAACAGCGGGTATTCGGTAGTCACATTAGCAATGACCCCACTAGTGAAGTTACTAACCAAAATGCCGTTTCCTAGACCGACAATTATCCCTACAACTGCCATCAAAGCAAGAGGTACAATCTTGATCATGGTAGTGGAGACCTGGAACTTACCAGCAAGCTTTGGAGAAAGTGCATTTAATGCAAAACTTCCAACCAGGTAAAAACCAGAAATGGCCATCGCTTCAGCCCCTACTATATCCCATCCTAGCAAAACACACGTGTATCTGGCAGAGACCCATGCAAGTACAGAGGTTAGAGTTGGGTAATAGATAGCCGCCATGAACCAACCAATAAAATAAGCGTACTTACCGCCAAGAGCAGCTTCAGCGTAATCAACAACACCATTCACTTTCTCATATCTAGTGGCCAGCGTTGCAAAAACATAGGCACAGACAATCATTATTATTCCGCCGATGATCCAGGCCAAGATACCCTGGGGAAGATTGCCACCGGTAGCGGTTAAAACCTTCTCTGCTTTGAAAAATACACCGCTGCCGATTACAATACCAATAACCATCGCTATAGCAGTCATAAGACCGTACTTTTTTTCTAGTCCGTGTTCCATAATTAATCTCCTCATTACCAAATATTTTGTAGGAAAAAATTATATTTGCAATTTAATTACTGTAACATAAAGTCTCAAAAAAATAAATGCTAGTCTCTAATCATTTTTACGAAAGCGCCTTTTATAACCGCTAGTTCAAACATTCTTAGAATACCCAGTGCATTCTCAGCGACAAATCCGCAAACCCTTCGATCACTACGCTCAATTGTATATTCTGCGCAAAAGTGCGAACCCCTAAACAAAAAGTTTTCTCAGAACATTCATCCACCAACGTGCGACGGAACCAACAATCAAAGCCTTTCGAAGGTTTCTTTTAGTAACAGTGCATCTTTTTCCACCATAGGACCTTCAGCTATTATGCAACCTTTTACGTTAAAGTACTTTATAGCCTTTAGGCAATCCACATAATTGAAGTCACTTTCTAACAACGGGAGATGGTTCCGCTCACCTTTTTCATTGTAATTTACGCCTCCCATATGAATATGCAAGTCTTCCAAAGCCGATTTTCCGAGTTCATCAAAGACATACTGAAGTATTATCGCAAAATCATTAAACCCTTTTAGTTTGCCATTGTATCTTGCGTGTATATGTGAAAAATCAATACATAGTTTACACGAGCTAATTTCTTTACACAAAGACACTAGTTCCTCAAGTGTGCCGAATTGCGTTCCCTTTCCAGTTGTCTCTAATCTATAATCCACCCCGGTTAGGGGAAGGCGTAATAAATTGTCCCTTATGGTCTTATACGCATCCTCTTTGGGGACTCCCAAGTAAAAGCCTGGATGAAAGATTAAACTCCTCCCTCCAACTTTGGCCAGACCTTCCAGAGCCTTTAAGATCCTTTCTATGGATTGTTCCTGTCTATCCGATTCATTGGCATTTAAATTTATGTAGTGGGAGCCGTGTGCTGATAAATAAAAATCATTTTTTAACTTAGCTTGTAATATAAGGCCCTTATTGTTATCCGTAACATTAACGTTTCTGACAAAAAGGAGCTCCATTGCATCAAGCCCTATTGACTTAGCATAGTCTATCCCACTAGCATAACTAAATTTGGTGTAACCGTTTCCTAACGGAAGACCAGATATGCCAAATAAAAGTGTATCCATTATAATCATCCTTTTTGACCTCAAGGCGAATCAATTTAACATAATATACAATAAAAGGAGGTTTCAGGCTAATATCTATGTTTACCCAGTTTGTCAAAGCTTATAATCTTAATTATATCTGGATTAACTAGAGGAGCGGGAAAATTTAGAACTCCCTGCAAATACGATTAACCTTGGACCCAATTCAAAGATTTTTATTAAGCTGGACAAGAGCAATTCTCTTGACAATATATTATGTTTACAACTATAATGCGAAGTGTACTTCACGCGAAACACACTTCACATTATAGAAAGTTGGTAAATCGTTGAAAAATAAAATTAAGGAGTTTCGAATTAGTAAAAATATGACGCAGCAACAATTGGCTGATTTGGTTTTCGTTTCAAATAGAACTATTATTTCACTTGAAAAAGAGAAGTACAATCCATCTATAATGTTGGCATATAAAATCGCTTTAGTTTTTAATACTACGATTGAAACATTATATAGCTTGGAGGAAAATCTAAAAAATGAAAATATATAATAAAAAAGGCTTTTGGAGTGGTGTATCCTTTCTGCTAGTAGCAGTTGCTTATTTTATACTTTTAATAAATGATCCGGATGATTTGAATACTGTAAGCAATGTTAAAAGTATCTTCTTCACTATTTTATGTGTACTATTTGGTGTCAGTCAGGTATATAGAGGTCTGAATAGTAAGCGTACTAAAGAAGATGAGCAAAATGCCGATGAAAGAAGAAAATTAGTTACCCTCAAGGCTGAAAGCAGTGCTTTTAAAATCACCTTTAATTTATTTCTTGTACTGACTGCGTTATTGATGGTTGCCATAGGAGTCATAAAATATAATGGCTTAACGGATGCAACAATATATAATGGCTTACTAGGGATTTTTGTTGGAGTGGCAATTGTACCTTCTATTATGGTTGTTGCTTCTATAGGTGCTAATATTTATCATGATAAACGCACTTAACTATATATTGAGACGCTTAACCCTTCAATTTAATCTTAAGGGGTAAGCGTCTTATTATATGACCTTATTACTTTATCAAACTATTCGACGTTTTTCTCAAACTTTTTGATTTCTCACATTCCAGGTGCATATTTATTCATAATTTTAGTCACAGTATTTAGCATCCAGTTACAACATTTATTTTGTAGATACAGTATTTTTTTTGCACCACAACACCAATATAACCCCACAAAACCCTACTCCACCGTCACGCTCTTCGCCAAATTCCTCGGTTTATCGACATCGCACCCTCTAGCAACGGATACATAGTACGATAAAAGTTGTAGCGGTATAACTGTAAGAATCGGTGAAAGCTCATCCATGGTCTCCGGAATATAGATCACATGATCAACTGATTTTGCCATGCTGGTATTTCCTGCGTAGGTTAAGCCGATTACTTTAGCATCCCGGGCTTTTACCTCTTTGACATTGGAGATAGTCTTTTCATACACATCCCGTTGGGTAGCTAACGCAATTACGGGTGTATTCTCCGTGATCAAGGCTAATGTGCCGTGTTTCAACTCGCCTGCCGCATAAGCTTCGGCGTGGATATAGGAGATTTCCTTCAGTTTTAGAGACCCTTCCATGGCGACGGCCCAGTCTAATGAACGACCAATGAAGAAGGTATTCTCTACTTTAGCAAACGACTTTGCTAATTCTTCAATTAGACCAGCCTGATCCAAAAGCTCCTGAACCTGAGCTGGAATTCTCTTCAGAGCAGTGATAATCTCCCCGATCTTCTCAGTGGGCAACGTTCCTTTGACCTGAGCGAGATAGAGTCCCAGTAAAACCATTCCTTCCAACTGGGTTGTATAGGCTTTCGTCGAAGCTACTGCAATCTCTGGGCCGGCCCAAGTAAAGATCACATCATGAGCTTCACGGGATACTGTGCTGCCTACAACGTTCGTGACCGCAACTACACGTGCACCGCGGTTTTTAGCTTCACGCAGGGCCGCTAAGGTATCGGCTGTTTCGCCAGACTGGCTCACGACCACAACCAGGGTATGCTTATCCACAAGGGGGGAACGATAGCGAAATTCAGAAGCAATATCTACTTCAACAGGAAGATGTGCCCACCGTTCTATCAATGTCTTGCCAACCAATCCTGCATGCCAGGCTGTACCGCAAGCAACGATATAAACCTTATTAATTTGGGCTAATTCTTCAAGCGTTAAATCTACTTCCTGAAGAATAACCTTATCTTCTTCCAAGCGTCCTAACATCGTGTCTTTTAGGGCTTTAGGTTGTTCATGGATTTCCTTGAGCATGAAGTGCTCATATCCGCCCTTCTCAGCAGCCACCGCATCCCACTTTACGTCGTAGACTTCTTTCGTACGAGAGTTACCTTCGAAGTCTGATACCTTAACCCCATCTTCTGTAATAACTACCATTTCGCCATCATCTAAAATATAGACTTTACGAGTATAGTTTAAAATCGCTGTGATATCGCTAGCTACAAAAAACTCTCCGTCTCCGAGCCCGACCACCATGGGACTGTCTTTGCGGGCAGCCACCAGCTTATTCGGATCTAGGCGTCTTAAAACGACCATTGCATAGGACCCGCGGATCGTCTTTAGAACCTTGCGCACAGCTCCCTCGAAGTCTCCTTCATAGTAGTCTTCAAGTAAGTGGGCCAAAACCTCTGTATCAGTTTCCGAGGCAAATTTATGCCCTTTTTCAATGAGCATATCTTTTAATTCCAAGTAATTTTCGATAATTCCATTGTGCACTACCACAAAATCCTGTTTGCAATCGCAATGAGGGTGAGCATTGACCTGAGAGGGTCGACCATGTGTCGCCCACCGAGTGTGTCCAATCCCAATGCAAGATTGGGAATAAGCCTGTCCTAGTTCTTCTTCTAAGGCCACTAGCTTCCCTACACTTTTAGAAACCACGATTTTCTCACAATCTAAGACGGCTACCCCTGCTGAATCATACCCTCTATACTCTAATTTCTTCAAACCGTCCACTAAAATGGGAATAGCCACCTGTTTTCCAATATATCCGACGATACCACACATATGTGTTTACCCCTCTCACTCTAAATATTAGTACCTACCATCTTTGTCCTCTTTATGTGCAAACCCAAAGATTTTTCTTTTGAACGCTTCTTACATAAAGCTCTAAAAACAAAACACTTCCCCTGCACCGTTACTCATAATTTAACCTGAAACTTAGGAATCTTCCCTTTGCTCTAAAAAATAATAAAAGCCGGCCTAAGTGGACGACTTTGTTGATTCATATTCTAGGCAACACAAGCAAGGGGGATCAAATTGAACACATCTTCCCCTTGTCTTGTCAGCTTAGCCTTTGTCCCGAAAATTACTCTTCGGTTTTAAGCAAGCTTTACGGTGACAAGCCACCGAGAGGGATCCGCCGAATCATTCGATAACCCTCTTCCTCGTCGACCTTAAATAAATAACCGCTAAGGTCCTGGCGCTTATATTATTGCCTGACTGATTCAACTGTCCATCCAAAAAGCATCCTTACCTATCTATTACGTATAGCATCACCTTCTTTCCAATTAATCGCTCGGCCTGAGATAATATTGCGAACTGGTTAGTTCATGTGCCTCTTATTAAGCTATAATGCTTAACTAAAAAAGGCACATGAATAATTATAAGCGAAATCCAAAAGTTATCTACTGGTATTTTATTCATCACATTGCATAATAGTGTTAATAACCTCTTGGGCTAATTCTTTTAATTTTTGTTGATCCGGACCTTCAACCATTACTCTAATAAGAGACTCTGTTCCAGAGGGGCGAACTAATACTCTGCCTTGACCGTTGAGTATTTCTTCAGCCTCATGTACTTTGGCAAGCACTCTGGCATCTTTCATCAAACGTTCCTTATGTTGAACTCTGGCATTGAGGAGAACCTGAGGTAAACGTTGCATTTGAGAAGCGAGCTTGGATAGCGGAAGTTGTCGTTCCTTGATCACAGATAACAACTGAAGGGCAGTCAATAATCCATCCCCTGTCGTATTGCTGTCGAGGAAAATTATATGACCAGACTGCTCTCCGCCGAGCTGAGCACCGGTTCTGATTAATTCTTCCATAACATAGCGGTCCCCGACTTGTGTCTCATAGATTTGGATTCCTGCCCCTTTTAAGGCAAGGTGTAAGCCTAAGTTGCTCATGACAGTAACCACGACTGCATTCTGAGCTAATTTCCCCTTCGATTTTTGGGCTAAGGCACAAATCAGTATGATGAAATCCCCGTCTAAGATAGTTCCTTGTTCATCTACCACAATGAGGCGGTCGGCATCTCCATCCATTGCTAATCCAAGATCTGCACCGTGTTCCAGAACTGCCTTTTGTAACCTTTCCGGATGTGTTGAACCACAATCTGCATTAATATTTACTCCATCGGGTGTATTACAAATACAGATTACCTCAACCCCAACCTCTTGTAATACTTTGGGACCAACAAACGATGCTGCTCCATTGGCACAATCCAAAACAACCTTAATCCCATCCAGACGCCCGATAGTCGACTTAAGAAAATCTTTATAACGCGATTCTGCATCGGTTACATCAATGACCCGTCCGATCTCTCCACCAATCGGAGTCTGCCAAGGCTTTTCTGTACTTACTACGATTCTTTCAATCTCATCTTCGACAGCATCTGGTAATTTATACCCTGTTGAATCAAAAAACTTAATTCCGTTATCTTGTACAGGATTATGGGACGCCGAAATTACGACGCCGGCACTAACATCAAGAGTACGCGTTAAGAGGGCGATTCCAGGCGTTGGTAATATTCCTACCCGCAAAACATCCGCTCCAACAGAGCAAATTCCAGAGATAAGTGCCGCTTCCAGCATATCTCCAGAGATCCGGGTATCTTTACCGATTATGATTCGGGGGTGTGGATGCTCCTTGCTAAGTACATAAGCGCCGGCTTGACCAAGCCGAAAGGCGAGATCGGGGGTCAGCTGACTGTTCGCCACACCACGCACCCCATCAGTTCCAAAGAGTCGATCCAAATCGTTCCCTCCCTTCCTATCTAGTGTATTACTATTCTTGCAAAATGTTCTTAATCTTCAACATCGTTATTCTTAATGATTAAAGTCAACTACATTAGTTTACTCTATAGGAGCAAATTGCGCCATAAGAAATTCGGCGATTCTTATCCCATCTACGGCAGCACTTGTAATTCCCCCGGCATATCCCGCTCCTTCACCTGCTGGATATAGCCCTGCTAGGTTTAAGGATTCCCCCTGAGCATTTCTTACAATTCGGATGGGAGAGCTGGTTCTTGTCTCGATCCCGGTTAAAGTCGCCTTCTCTCCAGTAAATCCTTTTATTTGCCCATTGAAAACTCGAAGTGCTCTTTCTAACACATCTCCGATAGCATCCGGTAGCACTTCATGTAGATTATACGATACAACGCCCGGCGAATAAGTAGGTATCAAATCAAAACTATTTGTAATGCGCCGCTCCAAAAAGTCTATAACTCGTTGAGCTGGAGCCATGTAAGTTGACCCGCCTGCAATAAACGCCTTATGTTCCCATGATCTTTGGAATTCCAGACCAGCTAGCGGATGCGCAGTGGGAAAATCGTCCGCTCCTACAGTCACAACTATGGCACTGTTGGCAATCTTCGTATCCCGAGCATAGCCGCTCATACCGTTCGTAACAACCCCTCCCTCTTCAGAAGCAGCTGCCACAACCTTTCCTCCCGGACACATACAAAAAGCATAGGCTCCTCGGCCTGTTCGCACATCCTTATAAGTCAGCTGATAGTCTGCTGGTCCGAGATGCGGGTGTTCCTCGACTCCATACTGGGACAGATTAATAAGCGACTGCGGGTGTTCAACCCGCAAACCAATAGCAAATGATTTCTTTTCCAAAGTAAGGTTCATGTCAAATAAGCACTTGTAAACATCCCTGGCACTGTGCCCAATAGCTAGTATGACTGCTTCGGCAGGGATTTCCTCTTCTCCGTTGACGATAATCTTTCTTAGACGGCCTAAAGAGGTCTGTAATCCAGTTACTTTAGCCCGAAAACGAACCTCTCCACCCAAAGACACAATTTCCTGTCGAAGTCTTTTGACCACATCTTTAAGTATGTCTGTCCCAATGTGCGGCTTGGCTAAATATAGAATTTCGGAAGGGGCTCCATGCTTGACGAAGGTCTCTAAAACATCCGAAATCCGTCGATCTTGAATTCGTGTTGTGAGCTTTCCATCCGAGAATGTCCCGGCACCGCCTTCCCCGAACTGTACATTGCTCTCCGTATCTAACTTCCCAGTATCCCAAAATCCCCTAACTTTGAGTGTTCGTTCCTCGACTGAGTCACCCCGTTCCAGTACAAGCGGAGCATATCCCCTTCGTGCTAAGGTCAAGGCAGCAAAATATCCTGCCGGTCCAGCGCCAATCACTACAGGACGATGAATTAGACTATTAGTGGGCTTAGTCCATATAACGGGAACCTCAATAGGTGCTTCCTTTAATCCTGTAACCCGCGCTAAAATTCGATTCCCCTCAGTTCTAGGTACTTCAAGCGAGAATTGAATCGTATAGACGAAAACAAGATGAGGCTTTTTACGAGCATCCAAGGAACGCCGCAGGAAACGAAGACCGCTTATACTATGCTCTGATACTTTTAGCTTACGAGCCATCATAGTCGTTAAGAAAACATCCTCTTCTACAGGGATTCTCAAATTCGACCACACAAAATCCACGTATTTGTCCACTCCCAAGACTCCCACCATAGGAAGGAGTTAACTTGCGGTGTAGTGGGCATTGTTACTCCCGGAGGGAGCTGCCAGAAAACTTTAACCTCTTTATAGCTGCCGGCTGCCTGACCAGAAGCATCTACCCAAAGCTGGATCTGGTCTGCTTTTACGTCTTTTACGCTCTCAGAAAGGCCTTCGATAACAATATCAACAGGAGGAATAGGCTGTTCTAGCTCTAGTCCTTCTCCAATATTATGAATTTTAACCGCAACCTGCGAAATACTCTTTTGAATGGGTCCTGGGCTAATCTGAGCGATAACACTCAAGGTTGTCCCACTCAAAAAGGAAACTCCCGCCGGTAACGTTACTTGCTCGATTGGAATCTGAAATGTTTTATTTTCTGCTAGATTAGTAATGTCTACCGGACCAATATTCACTGAGTCAAATTCTTTTAAAGCTTGAGAAGTACCAAAAACTTGTACACTGGCCGGAGAGGGGACTAACTCCCGAAGTTCCATTCCTGGGGCCGGTATCCCAGTGCTGGTAACTTTCAACGGAATCATCTTTGAAGAAAGTTCCTTCGCTATGATTGGAGCAATCACATCCACACTGCTCGGATAGGCACTTAAAATATCCATGCCCGGGTTCGGTCCGAAAATTGGCTTACCCTCTTTATCTCGAAAACTTACTGGTCGAGAAACCTGAACCGTCTCATTAGCTCCTGTTACACTGACTTCCACAATCACTTTGTCTAGAGTACCCACCATAGAACTGGGTCCGCGTACATTGACTGCAGAAGGTTTAATAATCAGGTTGCCCACTTGATAATCAGTCGCAGGGGTACCTGAAATAATGGCTTGAACTGGAACCGTCTTCTCTTGGACAGAATCTAGCTTTAATTTAATATTGGCTGGTTGAAGGTCAACGACATTAGTTCCTTGGGGCGCATTTACTTTAATGCCATAAGTACTTTCCCCAGGCACTCCGGCGGAAAGATCAACCACCGCATAGATATTTTTGATATTAGCACTGGGATTAATCCCTTGAAAACGAACAAGAACTAAAGGAAGCTGGGTCATAACAACCATATCTTGATTCAATCCGCTGACTACAAGTGGAATAGTCAGAGTCTGCTCAGGGAGTAGCTTATCAGGAGTTTCTTGGTTAAGCACAAATAACCAAAATATGATTGCAAATAAGAACGAAACCACCTTAACGCCGAGGTTTCGCCGAAATATCTCCAGCATGACTACCACCTCCAAAATGGAATGACTGATGAGGAGATAGTTTTAACATCGAGTTCCCTCAGCAATAATTCCTGTAATGTTTTCTCATCTGTGAAACGAGTCAAGGCACCATCTATCCCAATCGATATGGCCCCAGTTTCCTCCGAGACAACGAGAGCCAAGGAGTCCGTAATTTCTGTCAACCCCAATGCCGCTCTATGGCGTGTTCCCAATTCCTTGTTGATATTGGGATTTTCAGATAATGGGAGAAAACACCCCGCAGCGGCTACACGATCCCGCCGAATAATCACTGCACCATCATGGAGCGGAGTATTCGGAATGAAGATATTAACTAAAAACTCAGATGAAACCATGCCATCAATCTTAATTCCCGTTTCAACAAAATCTTGAACTCCTGTTTGTCGTTCAAGCACAATCAAAGCCCCAATCCGATTCTTGGAAAGGACTTGTGTACAACGCACTAATTCTTCTACAACTTGTTCTAAGGTATCCACGCCCGGTGCTGAGGGATGACGCGTAAAAAATCTTCCTCGTCCCAATTGCTCTAAAGCCTTTCTTAGTTCGGGCTGAAAAACAACAGGAATGGCTATGACAAACATCTGAATGAGTTTATCTAACAACCAAGTGATGCTTGTTAGCTGAAAAAATTTCGCCAGCAAGAATACGACTAAAAGGACCATTACTCCCTTAACCAACTGAACAGCACGCGTGCGTTTAATGAGCATATAAAACTGGTAGAAGACCACTGCCACAACAATGATATCAATAGCGCTACGCAGTCCAAAATTACGAAATTGTGATAAGAATTCGGCCATGGTCCTCCCCCGTTTCTAATGTCTCAAATCTGCGAAAGAGAGTGTTTACTCTCTCTGTTAAATTCTCCATTTGTGTAAAAAGTCCTTGCCCTTTTAAAACTTTTTTTACTCAGTGATTCCCATGCCAGCCAGAATTCCAAAACACCCCGTTAACATCATATCCCCATAGGGTGCCGCTTCATACCAGTGAAGGGATTTTGCCATACTTCTTCTGGGGCCGGTAACCACAACAAAATCCCAGCCTGGGCTCATTTCAGGATGAATGGTCGCCCCATGCCCTCCTTGCTCATAGATCTCCGCATTGGTTAATTTAGTTAATTGAAATTGTCTAATAAGATGAGCAAGAGATTCTGGATTGAGCATACTAGTGTGTTGTTCGAATATTCCATACACCCGCTCACCTCGAATAGCGGCGGCAAGAGTATGTGAATTTCCTATATTAACCGCTAAGATTCCTTGATCCAAGTGAGGTTTCACATAGTGATCAGCCATTATTCCCAAGAGTGCCGCTGTCCCGGTATCTGTCAGGACTGCCTCCGGAATAATCTCTCGAACTGCACGCATTCTGGTATATACCTCTGGAATATCCTGAGTGAAAACTAGCTTTCGCAAGTCTCCCCCCTGCATAACGAACTCTTCCCAAAGTCGAAACCGAAGAGTTCGATTACTCTCAGATATGCTAAATCCATGATCTTGGACTGCAACCGCTGCTTTTAATGGATAGTTAAGACTGAATGCTTCAAGCGCTTGTCGCAAAGAGGATGTGTCAACATCTCCCAGCCAAATAGGAGTTGCCGATTCTGGCGCTTCTTCGCAAAGCACGATTCCCATTCCCTCAGCTACAGCCAAATTGTCATTAAAGGTCACTGCCGCCTGAGCAGTTGCATAAGCCTTGAGACCTGCGCCTACATGCTTTTTCAGTGCCGCAGAGCTTGCCCCTCCACCCATCAAATACCCATGCAGAAAGATTCCCTCTCCTCGATCCGTAGCTTTGCGAATCTTGGTTGCTACAATTTGGGTCCGACTAGGAACAATAAACTTCGGACAGTTTTCCAGATTCTTCTCCGGCTGATAGATAAGAATATCCTGGGTGCCTGATCCCACATCAATTATTAGAGCACTTTCTGCCATTTATTAACACCCTCCGCCCAAATACATACTTCTTAATCTAATTCAGATCGATAATCTAGCATTAGCATACCCCGGTATTTACTTTAGCAGTTTTCTCCCCAGCCAGGGTTTAAAGAGCTTTACTGCATGATGTGGACAAAGCTCCTGACAGCAAAAACAACGTATACAAGCTTGCAAATCAACCACAGGCCGCTGATTCTCATCCATTTTCAATGCTTTCGGCGGACAATTATTGACACAGTCTCTGCACCCTGCACACTTCTCGTGCTCGAACATTGGAAAAGGGCGTACACGGTTAACTGCAAAATTCTTTACACTTTGCGGCAAAAGGACCATATCCAGAAAATTAGTGGATACTGCTTTAGGGATTAGAAAATTTTCAATTCGCCAAAGAGAACGCGGGTCCCCTTTCAATTCCAATTCATTGAGTCGGCTTGTAAAACCTCGTGCACGTGCTGCCATCAGCGTGGGAACCTTTTCAGGCTTTAAGCCAATTAGATCTGAAGCTACAACATCTAAGGCGAAAGGGTCAGTACTCATAATCAGTGCTCCAATGTTTCGTGGTTTACCTGATGAGGGTCCATCCCCTTCCATCCCCACAACCCCATCCATGATACTTAGGGTTGGATTTACCCAAGTAGCAATGTCTGCCAAGAGATCTGCAAAATCCGAGATTTTAAACATCTTTAGATGATATTCTGCTTTTAAGAGTCCAGGTATTACCCCGAACAGAACTTTAACTGCACCTGTGAAGGTCATCATGGCATGTGTTTTAAGCTTTGAGATAGGGATAACTACATCCGCATTTAAGACGCAGTTTGTAACAGTTAAACTTTTAATGATTTTTCCTTCAGGATATTGGATCGTTGTTTGCCCAATATCTTCGTTTAGAATTGCGCCAGTCCGCTCTGCAACCTCATGCAGCCCCGATTTTGCATAGATCGTTTGCAGTGCATTTACTGTATAGGGCCCGCCTGGGCTATCCCCTATAATAGGTATCCCACCCGCCTCCTGAACGAGGCGAACCACGGCCTCAACAACGCTAGGGTGGGTTGTGACTGCTTCCTCTGGCCGTTTTTTCATGAGAAGATTTACTTTAAGCAAAACTCTTTGCCCAGGCTTCACAAAGGTAGACATTCCGCCCCATTCCGTTAGTCCTTCCCTCAAACTCTTCTCTACATCCGCTGTATAGTCTGGGCAAAATTTTAGTACTACCTTTTCTTTCACTTAAGAATCCACCCTCTCCAAATCTGCAAGGATATCCTCACCACGTCCAGGAAAGACACTTAATTCAAAATCACATTGAAAATACTCTCGGCTATAATAATTTTGCTTTATTCGTTCGTCCATTGCCTCAAATTTCTGTTGAGAGAACAGTTGCGTTCGATGCTCAATGATTGCCTTCTTTTTCTTCTCAGCCCATTGTTCGATCGAGATAATATAGTCAATTTCCTGTAATACATCCTCCGAAAGCCTCCATCCGGACTGAACATAGCAAAGTCGAGGCAAAATATACGGGGTTCCCCATTCCGGCTCTATGAGTTCTTTGGCCAGTCGAATGGCAGCCTTCGTAAAGTAATGGATCGCCCGATGGTCGCGGTGTCCCGAGGCACCGTCTGCTCCAAAGGTAATCACAACTTGGGGACGAATTTTACGTATAACTCGAACAAGCTTCTCTACTATTTCCAGGGGCGGAGAGAGTGGAACTTCTTTATCTTTATATCCTAGAAAGATGACCTCAGAGATCCCCAAGACGTCTGCAGCACGCCGAAGTTCCTGCTCTCGAACTAATCCTAGTTCTTCCGGTTTACAAATCCCTGCCGCTTTACCAGCCTCTCCTTTGGTCGCAACCACTAGGGTAATCCTTATCCCTTGTTCGGCGTATTTAGCAATCGTTCCGCCTAAGGCAAAGGATTCATCGTCAGGATGAGCAAAGATGAGTAGCATCTCTTTTGCCATACTTATACTTCACCCTTTCTTTTCCTTTATTCCAGTAACCTTGAACAGAAGTTTAACTTATGTAAATCAATTACGTAAATAATTAATTACTAATTAGTATCTGTTTTATTATAGCGCTTTTTATTGCTCGAGGGAAATTAATAGAGGTTAAAAGGTCTGATGCCCCTTCTATAATATACCAGTTCCAGGAGGCAACTTGACATGGTATACTGCAGTTGTCTCGAATATACAAGCACAAGGAGGTACATAAGTGAAAAAAGCAGCAAAGGTATTAATGGGAATTCAAATTGGGGTGCTGATGACGACGGTAGCTTTACCGGTCCAAGCCGCTCTGATTATTGGCGCTCCTCGTCAATTATCAGGCTCTGTTATTACGCTGAAATCTTCTGCGCCTTTAACTACTCCGGCTCCAGTTCCGGCTCCAACCCCAACCCCAACTCCAACTCCAACTCCAACTCCAACCCCAACTCCAACTCCAACTCCAACTCCAACTCCAACTCCAACTCCAACTCCAACCCCAACTCCAACCCCAACTCCAACCCCAACTCCAACCCCAACTCCGGCTCCGGCTCCGGCTCCGACTGTGTCATCACCAACGCATGTCAATATTGGACCGTTACCATCCAACCAGAGTGGAAATGTTATTTCCTTAAAAAATTATCAACAAATAAGCCCCGTTCCAGTTACTCCTGCTCCCGCACCTGTTCCTCCAACTAATCAAACGGGCAACTCAATTCCTCCTGTCTCAGCATTAACGGCTGACGAACAACTCATGGTGGACATGATCAATCAGGAACGGATTGCCGCCGGTTTAAATCCGGTAATTGCAGACCTGCGCCTAACTGCAGTGGGGAGAGCTAAGGCAAACGATATGAAAGTTAACAACTACTTTAGTCATACCTCTCCAACCTACGGCAGCCCCTGGGCCATGATGCAGGAAGCAGGCATTACAGTACGTTGGGCCGGAGAAAACATTTCCGGCAATACATCCGTACCGGGTTCAATGGCCGCACTTATGCAAAGTCCGGGTCATAAAGCTAATATCCTAGATCCCCGCTTTACACATGTGGGCGTTGGAATAGCCTATGGAAGTGCTTATGGGAACCTTTATGTTCAGGAATTTTTACAACAGTAATTTATAAAGGGAGTGTCGCAAAACTACTTTTCTAGTAGTCAGCGGCACTCCCTTCTATTTTGTTTCAGGCTTACATACTATGTTCTTACTAAACTAATGCCTGGCTAGAACTTCCCGAAATCTTTATCGCTCAATACAATTTTTCGTCTGCGAGCATTTCAGCCATGTCCACATTTTCCTTCTTTATCAAATGCTGTTATCTTATGTTTAACCTGTCCTTTTATCAGTTTTTGGGCTGCTAAAGAGCTTTTCATATATTTTACGATTTCCACATCAAGCTCCTGACTAGCTTTTAGTATCTCTTGAGAAGAACCTTTCTCCCAGGCTAAATAAAGCTTATACCTTAATGATTCAATGCTTGACATGTTATCACCAACCCTCTCTGAAATTTCGTTTAGCTCTAGTCTTATTACTTTATTCTAGCTGAGACTAAAGCACCTCTACAGTACCATAGGTCATTGAATCAAATGCTAAAGGCATAATAATTCTAAAAGCAGATCAAACCACATGTTAATTTCATAAAAGAACGGCTTCTTAAAATAAACCTTTCTGGTTATTTTAAAAAGCCGTTGTAATTATTTTGATTTACATATTTTATAAAAATATATTAAGTCTTAACCAAAGCTGTTTTACTTAAAATAGCAGACAATTTCTCTAACTGCCTCATCTATTCCTTCATTCAGTTCTGATACATAAGTATTAATGTTTTCAAGTTCCTGGTTCTTTAACTTAACATCCAAGTTCCTTGCACTCTCAAAGACATTCAGAGTTCGATAACTGCTGGCAATACCTTTTATATTGTGTACAGCTTTTCTAAGTTCTCCAACTTCTTCATCTCTTAAATGTATATTCACCGCTTCTTTCTCTTTTTTTATCTCATCTGCGAAAATCATATACAATTCTTTTAGCGTCTCAAAATCCAGACCGACGTCTTCTTTAAACCCGGCTATATCGACTATTCTCTGCCTCATTAATTGAATTCCCCTTTTGTTTATCTCTATATTATACAGCCCTAATGTCAAATGCCTATTAAGTGCCAACAGCACTAATCTCCTAGCCATTTTTTTAACATTTTATCAAGTTTATTCATACTTATTGGTTTGCTAAAATAATCATCCATCCCTGAATTAATGCATTTTTCACGATCACCCGCCATTGCATGAGCAGTCATGGCAATAATTACAGTTTCTCTATTCAACCCTTCATTTTTCTTTATTATGGAAGATGCTTCATATCCATCCATTAATGGCATTTGGCAATCCATCAAAATTATATTGTATTTTTTAATATTACACATCTCAACTGCCTTCTGCCCATTCTCAGCCAGATCAGCATTATAGCCCAATTGCTTTAACATAACAGTTGCCAACTTTTGATTTGCTAGAGTATCCTCTACAAGCAATACATTGTACTGTTCTTTTGATGCCGATTTATTGGTCATATCTTTATTTGTATACTTTTCGTCTATACAGTCTTCGAAAGATCGTGCCTGCGAGCCAGAACCACTGAAAGCAGTTTCAAGCAGCTCCCTTCTTATCATTTGAGTATTGTCCAAATTGAGTATGCTCCATGGATTATATCTTTTTAAATCTAGTTCTATATAGAAAGTTGAACCCTTACCAAGAACACTATCTACATATATTTTTCCATTCATTAAATTAATAATTCGATGGGAAATTGCTAACCCCAGACCTGTACCTCCATATTTCCTGGTTGTTGAGGCATCTGCCTGGGAAAATATAGTAAAAAGTCTTGGCAATACTTCTTTATCTATTCCTATCCCGGTATCACTAATTTGAAATTGGATCTTAACATTTTGTGCATTATCCTCTACAAGGATAAGCTTGACATTTACTTCCCCTTCTTCAGTAAATTTAAGACCATTACCTATTAAATTATTTAAAACTTGTCTCAATCTTCCCGGATCTCCGTACAGTACCTTCGGGACATCTGAAGCGATGAACAGATTGATTCGGATACCTTTATCATTTGCTCTAGGTACAAAAAGGTTCACTGATCCTTCTACTAGAGAATGAATATCAAACAGGATATTTTCCAGTTCCAGCTTATCCGCTTCAATCTTAGAATAATCTAATATGTCATTGATAAGCAGGAGCAGTGCGTCAGAAGCTGATTTTATTTGCCCGAGGAATCCCCATTGTTCTCTTGTTAAATCCGTCCTGAATAGGAGTTCAATAAAACCAATAATTCCATTCATAGGGGTTCTGATTTCATGGGACATATTCGCAAGAAACTGGCCTTTTAGAATACTGGCTGTCTCTGCAGCCTTTTTCGACTTCTCCAACTCTTCATTTATTATGCTTCTCTCGACAGCTCTTTCCAAAGAATTTGCAAAAGCTCTTAATACAGAAAATTCAGCCTCCGACCAATTTCTTTCATATGTGCAATCATCAAAACCCACAAATCCCCAGAAATTCCCTCTGATAAAAATAGGAATTACTGCTATCGATAAAATACCCTTGGCCGCAAGAACTTCTCGGGTTCTGTCATTCTTAAGTTCTCTTACGATTCCAAAATAGGCTTCTCCATTTATAAGTGGTTCTATAAAGCCATCTATCCTGGTAAATGGAATACCTTGCAGGTCCCAATTGTTGAGCAAAGGCTCACACAGGCTTGAATGCCATTCAACTTTTTGATTTGTATACTGATTTCCTGCCAGATCAAATGTATTTTGAAACAGATTAATTCTATCTACCTGTGTAGCAGAACCGAGCAATTCAAAGGAATTCTTTACGGCAACCAGATAATCACTACAGTCCAAAAACTCTTTGATAGACATTGCAACTGCAGAGAGTATTTTTTCTTTTTTATTTAACTCCTCTTCGGCATGCTTTCTCTCAGTAATATCAATTAATACAGCAAGAACAGCCGACTCATTTTCATACGTTATAGCCGATGTTTTAACGATTAGATTGGTAACTGCACCTGTTTTATTGATAAATTCTATCTCGAAATCTCCAATTGTTTCTCCTTGTATCCTTCGTTTCATGTTAGCTAGAATCAGCTCGTTAGACTTTTTCGATATGAATTTCTCAACATTATGTCCTATTACTTCATTTTTTTCGTAGCCTGAAGCACTTAAGCCTGCATCATTTACAAAGACAATCGTTCCCATTTTGAATATTGCCACTATCTCGGGAGCACAGTTCACGATCGCAGAATATCTTTCCTCACTTTCGCGCAGCTGTTCCTCTATTTGTATTCTATCAGTGATATCATCAAAACACTCGATCCCACCAGTGATTTCCCCTGTCTCATCTCTTAAAAGAGCCGCATTTTTAGAAATATATCTCGTTGCACCTTTTTTATTTCTAATTGTACATACCTTCCCAATAACTGGTTCTTTCAAGTACAATCCACATTTTTCATTACAAGGACTATTGGAAAACAAGCTACAGTCTTTTCCAACGACTTCATCCTGCGAGTAACCGGTTAAATGTTCAGCCCATTTATTCCAACTTAATATCTTTTTATTGTTATCAATTGAAAAAACCGCACTTGGAACAGTATTTAAAAGCATCTCTGCATATTCCGTTTGCACCTTCAATTGCTTTTCTACGCTTTTTCTAACAGTAATATCTCGAGCAATGCCAATAAGCCCTGCTATTTTGCCACTCTCATCGTAAAAGGGTGTTTTTACTGTTTCAACATCAGCCATACTACCATTAGCCATGGATATTCGCTCTTCGTTAATCCTCGTTTCTCCTGTTTCAAATACTTCGTTATCTCTCTGATGGAAAAGTTCAACAAGCCCTTTATCCTTAGCAAAATCCATATCGGTTTTACCTATAATTTCTTTTTTACTTAATCCGATACATTTATCAGAAAAAGCATTATTGCATCCTAAAAAGACACAATTAGTATCTTTGAAAAACACAAGATCAGGAGTTGCATCAATCATAGAACTTAACAAGCGCTCTTGGTTTTTTAAGCTGGAAATATCTTTACAGATTCCAAAAGCTACGTTTTCGCCCAGCCATTTCCCAATGAATACGCGAGTTTCTACAAGAATATATTTTCCTTCTTTTGTGAAAAGAGGGATCGTATTTTTGTATAACTTGCCTTCCATCATTTCTCGAACAGCACTAAAAGCCTCATCGTGTCGCTCAGGAGGATAAATGAGCAAAATATTTGCTCCACGCAATTCCTCAATAGAATATCCCAGCTTTTGCGTTGCAGAATTATTCACCTCAATAATTGTTCCAGACTCGCCGACAATAAACACATAATCTTCGATTATGTTAAAGAGAGTCCTTAAGGTATCCATTGTTTCATCCATCATTTCTCGGTGATTAGACATTAATGCCCCTCCATAAATTGATGCAATATGACAAGGAATAATATTTATTATGGTTAGAATTTCGATATTCTTTGTTATAATTCCTTTAATTCTTTAATCGTATTTCATGAATCATTATTTTTCGTTCATTTTCGCTTTAGATCTAAATCTTTCATCTTATATTATTTACCCTACAAAAAGAAAAAACCGTTTCCTTATAAATTTATTTCGTAAGGAAACAGCTTCATATTTATAGAAAGTATTTATTAATCCAATATACCTAACGACCCATTAGGATTTTTATAACTTTTCTACTCACATTTTGTTTCATGTATTCTTGTGGAGGCTTCCAGTCATACCCCTGGCTCAAAACCGTTTTTACTGCTCGCGAGATGTCTGTTGGTTCGCAACCAGCAATTAGGTTACTTCCAGCCTCTATTGTTTCCGGTCGCTCAGTCACATCCCTTAACGTAACATTTGGAACTTTATAGAGACAACATTCCTCTTGAACTGTTCCGCTATCACTGAGAACACAGAAGGCATTTTGCTCTAAAGAAACAAAATCAAATAGCCCTAACGGTTCTACGACCTGAATTCCAACCCCCGCAAGAGTCTTACTTTGTTTCTCCAATTGAGAACGGGTACGAGGATGCAGACTGCAAATAAGTGGCATCTCATATTCTTCATATAATTTATGCAAAGCAGTTATGAATTTGGTCAAGCGTTCTTGGTCGTCCACATTTTCGGCACGGTGCAACGTCACTAGGAAGTAGTCTTTAGTGCTGACCCCCATCGTGTGTAGAACTCTGCTTTTTTCAATTTTGTCTGCATAATAACCGAGAACCTCGCCAATTGGGTTCCCAGTTACATAAATGCATTTTCCGTCGATCCCTTCCTTCAATAGATTAAATCGACTTCGTTCCGTGTAAGGCATTAAAATATCACTGCAATGATCGATTACCCGACGATTGACTTCCTCTGGCACCCGGTCATCATAACAGCGGTTACCCGCCTCCATGTGGTAAACCGGAATGCGCAACCGTTTGGCAGCCATCGCCGCCAAAGCACTGTTAGTATCCCCTAAAATAAGCAAGCGGTCAGGCTTCTCTTTGAGCATTACCTGTTCACACTTGCGGAGTATCTCACCGATTTGCCCCATTAAGCTTAATGCTTCGCAATTTAATACGTAGTCCGGAGATCGCAATTCTAAATCAGAAAAAAATATATCATTTAAAGTACGGTCGAAGTTCTGCCCAGTATGCACTAAGATATGGTCACAAAGTTGATCTAAGAGCGGAATAATTCGGCTTAAGCGAATGATTTCCGGACGAGTACCTAATATTGTCATAATCTTCATCACAGGATTCCCCTTCAGTATAAAACAATTAATTAAGACAAAACAAGTTTTTCTTGCCCTTTACTATGCAAATCCTTAGTTTAGATCCCAAGATTTATGATAGTTTTGACCACATTATTGCTTCCGTCGATGACTGAAACATTGTTGCTGCCATGGTTTGTGATATAGATTAGGTTCGTTGCTGGATTCACATTCACCCCTTCTGGAGATGCATCTACCATAATGGTTGAAATAACAACATGGGTCAATCCATCAATAACTGAGACACTGTTACTACCCCAGTTCGTTACATATATCCTATTGGTGGCAGGATTTACACCCAGACCTACCGGATTGGAACCCACAGTAACTGTGGTTATAACCATATTAGAGTTCCCGTCAATGACTGAGACATTATTGCTGCCAAAGTTTGCCACGTAAATTCGGTTCGTAATAGGATTAACACCTACACCGAAGGGCCCTGAACCAATTATTACATTACCCATGAAGGTATTGGAGATTCCGTCAATAACTGAGACATTGTTGTGGCTAGAGTTTAGAACGTAAACTCGGTTAAGGGCGGTGGGAATCGTCATTTTCGACTCTTCCTTTGCTATTCCTTCCATACCTATTGGAAAAAGTTGTGCAGGCAACATATTATAAACTGCGGTCAAACCTCCAGCATCACTCTTCCCTCGAACTGAGATTTCTACATAATCAGAGATAGAGATAAATTGGAATTCAAAAACATCAAAATTTGCGTAAAAGTTATTATTTGCAATTTCTCCGGGCGCCACAGTTAATAAATCTAAAACGTACTCTTTCTTATCCATTCCAGTCCAATAATAACCACTTATTCGAACAGTAGCGCTTACTAGGCTGGTATTAGAAATTGTCGCTAAGAGCGTCGTACAGGGTCGCACACCGGAAACTCCAGTATTCTCAATCAATCCGGTTGTTAACGAAACCATTATATGCCTCCTTACTATGGTAACTGAGGATACTAGTTTTAAAGCGGATTATCCTCTTCAGTTACTACCTGGATACTTATACATTTAGAAGTTCTTTAACACAATCTATTCGATAAATAATCAAATAGATGATCTTCAAGTTATATAGTATATGTTTAAAGTACATGTAAGGGAACGTATTTTTGGCAGTCTCAGTGATGTACTTACCTGTCCCCTTTTTTGTTCCTAATATCATTATTGCTCTATGTAAATCTGTGGACTAAAGAAGAATGATGGGAATGCGAATCATACCGCTCCCCATCATTCCACTTCCGATATTAAGTTAACCACTCTGGAAATAACCTTTTTGCTCTCTCTTGAACAATTATAGAACATGCTTCATCAGGATGTACGCTCATATTTTTACCATGCCAGCGGTAAGCTAAAAGAGATTCCGCCAGAAACCCGCAGTTATAATGCCGAAGGAATCGAAGCCACAAATCATAATCATGTGCTTGAGGCAGGCCTTCGTCGAAATTCCCTACTGTCTTCAACGCTGAACTGCTCATCATTACGGAAGATCCGTTTATAAAACAACCCTCCATAAGCTTTGTAACCATTTCCTGTTTGTTGGGATAAAAAGTTGAATTCACATCATATTGTTTTGTACCATTAGCATCAATAACGACAAAGCTAGTGTAGCTAAATCCCAATCCAGGATCACTTTCCATCAGCCCTACCTGTTTAGAAATCTTGTCCCCTATTAAACCGTCGTCGGCACTGACCCAGCAAATATACTTGCCGGTTGCCACTGATAAACCAAGATTTAAAGCGCTGGGCGTTCCTCCATTTGCCTTATAAATATAGTTAATTTTTGAGCTATAATTCTTCACTACTTTAGATGTTCCATCTGTGGATCCATCGTCTATTACTATCACCTCAAGATTTTTATAACTTTGATAAATGACACTTTCTATAGCATAGGGAAGATACTGGGCGTGATTGTATGTGGGGATAACGACACTAACTTTTGGCGTTAGCATTAGCGGATTCCCTCCTTATTTATAGATAACTTACTTTGGATGAAGCTTCAAACTCCATCCAAAGTTTAGTTGAACTAATCCAAAGGCTTAGCGCACTTAACGATCTGCTTCTAGGAGTCTTAGTGGAGGTTAGTCATCGGATATATCTTCTTCATCCACTCTACGGTCTTGGGCAATCCTTCTTCTAAAAGCACTTTAGGGCCGTGTGCAAGATCTGTTTTTGCTTTGCTGATATCTGGCCGTTTGCTAACCGTATTGTGTTTATCTTCCGGAAGATATTTAACCAATTTTGGGTTACCGTCAGTATATTTTAGAACTAAATCACTTAAATCTTTGACGCTGCGATATTCAGTTCCCCCAATATTATAAACCTCACCAGGTTTAAAGTTATGAGCTGCGTTAGCTATGGTAGGAATTAGATCATCTACATACATAAAGACACGGTAGTAACCTTCAAAAACTTCATATGGGATTGCCTGTAATGCTCGATAAATAAAGAGGCAAACAACACTGCGATAGGAATGATAATATTCCCCAGGACCATAGGCGTTGAATAACCGCAGTCTAACAATAGGAGATTCGAATTTCTTTTCAAAGTTGATTACTTGTACTTCGTTTGCCCACTTGGTTAACGCATAATCATTATGCTGAATGATTGTCTTTTTCAAAGGCAAATCTTCAGTTAATATGGGCTCCATTGCTTCCCCGTAGATTTCAGAAGAACTTGTAAAGATTAATTTGAAGCCCTTCTTCAATTGCCATTCTAAAATGTTGCGCGTTCCAATAACATTTGTTTTCCATAGTGTGTCATAATAATGCTCTCCATTAATACGGCCAAATTCAGCCGCCAAATGGAAAACATAATCATAGTCTTGATCAAATACCCGTTCTAACTGGCGATACTCAGAGATGTCCGCCCTAATATATTTATCTCCAAGATGATGTTGCAAATCAACTTCCCAAACATCATGTCCCCGATCTTGGAGTACTTCTACTAATCGTGAACCTAGGGTTCCTTTACTGCCCGTTACTAAAATTTTAGCCATGTCACTTCTCCTTTTTCTACCATTTTGTAGCCACAAAGAATCATAATGCTTACAAGTCTTTCGGATCCTTTGACCCCTATCATTTAATCTCTAAGGCCTTTTGCCGATCCAATATTACCCTGGTTGCTAGGTGATTCTCATTTTTGTTATCATAATTGCCCTTTAACTCATCAATGGGATTAAAGCCTGCTGCACTTAGCTCATCCGGCGAAAATAAGGGATCTTCTACCCTGACAGTATTACCGGAAGCTTCTAAAGCTCTGACCAAATCAACCCCCCTGCTATGCGCAAGATCCTTGACTCCCGTTTTATAGCTCAAACCTCTGACCCAGACTTCTTTGCCACTGCCCACCTGTTTAACGATCCGCTCCCTATAGTCCTGATCCGCTTGTTCTGCCCCTTCCAACAACGCTGAGGGACACACCGTTCTTAAGAAATTCATGTCTTTAGGCAGACACTCCCCTCCAATTCCCCAGTCAGTGGCTAGAAGTTCGACGTTGTTCTTACTATTGACAGCCATTCTTAGATCATCAAAACTCATTCCATTCGTAACGCAATATCCATATATTTCTTGGGCAAAAGCTACATCAACATAGCGTTTTACATTCTCAACCACTTTTGACAATTCCGCCACTCTGACATCCGCAATTTCAACCAGAAGGGGAACCAATGGATTATAAAACTCACGCCCCTTTTCAAGGCATGCTCTGGTAAAGGCCCCCATAACTCTTGGGGTATCACAAACGGTTTTGTCAACTCCAAACATTACCCGATGAGGAACATGAATCAAAAAAAGATCTGTTCCTAATTTAAATCCTCTTTGCTCTAAGAATTCTCGAATGCGCATCATGGTACCTGGAGGTAATGTCGATTCAATGGAAATTAAAGAACCCGGACAGATGATCATATGCTCTAAGGCAGAAAATAAATTTTGACCTTGATTACCGGTGGAAGGAGCCATTAACCAAACATCAATCCCTGTTAAAGCCCTATAATCAGTGGTCACCCTATGACCCTTACGTCTTAATTCGTTAACCCTACTCTCATTCACATCTACCCCGATGACCTCTCCAGAGAATTTTTGGTCTAGATAGGTGAACAGATTAAACCCGATATTACCCAATCCAACGACACAAATTTTCATTATTGGATCCATCCTCCCCCAATATCATCACTATAAGTTATGGCAGTCCACTCCTTGTTGACACAACAGAGGATGTATCTCTCAGAAATAATCCCTTTAACATTCGATTTGGATGTCAGATTTTGCAACCTTGGTGCTGGGTGTGACATACACTAAAAAGACAATAAATTTATGGAGGACAAATTATGAAACTAGTTATTCCAGTTGTAAGTTTGGAAACAGGAGGGACACGCTTTATTTATCAGTTGGCAAATGAAATGGTTGATAAAGGGCACAGCGTAGAAATTGTGCTTCCTGAAAAGGCCTCTGTAGCTTGGCCCCTGCGAGCACAGGTTACCCGTGTTAAAGAACTTACTACTGATAGTATACCGCCTGCAGATTTCATACTTCCCAATTTTTATCCCACTGTTTTCCCTGCATGGGCATCAAAAAAAGGCCGAGTCGTTCGACTGAGCCTTGGATATGAGCCTTTATGGGTGCCAGAAAGGGAAAAAGCCTTAGCTTCTTACCATATCGATGCTCCGATCATTTCTATATCTGAATGGCATCGGCAATTAATTTTACAAGGAACTGGGAAAAACAGCACCATTATTCCTGGAGGGGTTGATAGCTCTGTTTTTTGTCCCAGCCCCAAAAAGTCTCTTTCTAGAGGACGTTATTCACTAGCTTATATCCTTCGTTCCAAGGAACATGGCTATACTTGGAAAGGTGCCGAAGATTTTTGGGAAGCCTGCCAGCGCTTAACTCAGTTAGTTCCTCCCTTTGACATTCTGGTTGTAGCTCCGGAAGGGGCAAATTACCCAGCACCCCTTCCCTATGAAATAGTGAATGCGCAGTCTGACAGCGAAATGGCCCGCTTCTATGCTCAGGCAGATATTTTTGTTTCGACCTCCTACTTCGAAGCCTTTTCAATGCCACCTTTAGAGGCGATGGCCTGTGGTACTGCGGTCGTAACTACGGATAACGGGGGCAACCGTGACTATACCATAAATGGACAGAACTGTTTACTTGTTCCCCCCAGCGATATTCAGCAACTAACCCTTGTATTGGCTCATCTATTAACTCAAGGAACTTTAAGGAATCAACTTGCCCTTAACGGCTTACATTTCGCCCAGTCCTGGACATGGCGGCACGCTGCTGATAAATTAGAAGCCTTACTTTTTCAGCTAGCGCGCACCTAAATTCAATATTTGCACCAATAATACTTCTGTCTAACAATCCTTCCAAGCTAAGAGGGCATCGACAGGCTCAGCGTCTTTTCCGTATACTTCTAAAAACGCTTTATTACTCTGATCATGGAACTTACTAAAGATTATAGTATTATAGCCATACTTTTGAAAATCCTCCACCTCCCATCCTGATCGATGCCGTTGGAAGCTTTCTCCCCCTAAACCATAATGGTCAATGTCGAGCTGTTTGAAGAAACCTCTTGGAGTAAAGATGATAACCCTTTTAGAAGCAATCTCTTCAACTTGGCTCAGGACATCCCAAGCAACGTTTTTCTTGAAATGCTCAATGACATCAATCAACGTTACACTATCTATTGACTTAGGCAGAAACAGTTCACTAAGGCGTTCTGCCATGAAATTAATTTTTAAGAACTGCTCACCCGATTTAGCATTCTCTAGGTAAGGGCGATGAGCATCAACCCCGATTTTTATTGGGCAACTAAATTTTCCGAGGGTCTCACCTATTCCGCAACCAACATCTAGGACCGTATGAGAATTCGATAGAAGTTCATTAATCGCACCAAGGAAATCCTTATGATTTACGACATTGACTGTCACAGGCTGAACATCCTTCCATCTTAATTTCTGTCTCTATTATGGTATTCAAAATTTTCCTTAAAGTACCATCTGACACACAAATCGCCTACTTGATTGCATAATATGTAGTACCGTAAAGTAAAGGGAGGACAAACTATGAAGATCGTGTTTCCTGTTCTCAGTTTAGAAATGGGCGGCGGGGCGCGTTTTATTTATCACCTGGCTAATGCCCTTGTTGATAAAGGACATGATATTGAAGTCATTATGCCCGAAAAGGGCCTCCAAGTCTGGCCCTTGCGTGCCAAACTGAGACGAGTAAAAGAACTTACCCCTTCCTCCATTCCTTCAGCCGATTTCATAATCCCAAATTTCTATTTAACTGTTAAGCCTGCATTCGAGTCTAGAAATGGCCTGGTAGTACGCTTAAGTCTAGGATATGAACCTCTTTGGGTTCCTGACTCGAAAATCGCAAAACAGAGTTATTTAATCGGCGCTCCAATCATGTCAATATCGGAGTGGCACCGCCAACTTCTATTCCAACAAACTGGTCTGCAAAGCACAGTTATCTCTGGTGGAGTAGATACTTCGACATTCCGTCCTTACCCTAAACCGTCTGAACAAACGGGTATCAAGAAGATTTTTTACATCATGCGTGACCCTACCTCAGGGTATACGTGGAAAGGCGGCTCAGACTTTTTAAAAGCTGTCACCCGTTTAAAGGAACAGATTAATTTCGAGTTAACCGTATCCCTTCCAGAGGGTGCCCAATTTTCCAGCCCTGTGCTTTGTCGGGTTAAAACCTCGACAACAGACCAAGAGCTTGCCCAGCTCTATGCAGAGGCAGACCTCTTCGTTTATACCTCTTACTTTGAAGCATTTGGCTTACCACCCCTTGAAGCAATGGCTTGCGGTACAGCTGTAGTAACCACAGATTGCGGCGGAAATCGTGATTACGCTAGCAACGGTGAAAACTGTTTGTTAGTTCCCCCAAGTGACATCGATCAGCTAAGCTCAGCAATCTATTATCTATTGACCCAGGATACTGAACGCCAGCGGTTAGCCGCCTCAGGCCATCTTTTCGCCCAGGCCTGGTCTTGGCAACGCACTGCAGCTCAAGTAGAAGCTTTCTTGCTGAGCCTAAAGTAATCTCTAAAGCAGTAAGGATTTTCATTTATAGAAAGTCTTTACTGCTTAATTTTTTTAATATTTTTTCCTTTATTACCAACTCATCTAGTGCGAAACGACAATAGGTAACCTCCCACATATCTCATCAATAGTTTGGTTTAGACTTTTAATCCAAACTATTGATAAGATATGTGCTACCGATAAATATTTTCCTTGCTCTAGGCGCTGGGCGATGCGCACAATCGTACACAAACTGATGGTTATCTACTAATCGGCCATCTTTCCTTCCACATTCATAGATATGATTTTAGCTATAGCATTCGACTAAACAATAAATGAAAGTTTCCGACACTAGATAGTACAGAAAAAGGAGTCCCAACGTTAGGGACCCTCTTTCTGTACTATCTTGTAATTATCATCCAAAGATAAGGACATTTAGTGCTCTAGTAAGCGCAACCGCGCTTGTAAGGTTTGTACCCGTAACTGTAATCCTGATTTCGTAGGTGTGAGATCCGGCAGTCGGGGTATCAATCCAAGTCAAGCTAGGGATTTCACCAAATAGACGTGCAGTTGCCGATTGGCTATCAGTGTCTTTTTCAACTGTTACTGTAGCAATAGATGCTCCATCCAGGAAAAGTTCATAGTTAATAGTATATTGATAATTAGTGCTAGCGGTTGTTGTTATTTCTACTTCTGACATTGAGTCCAATTTCAATGTCTGTCCTGTCGTAGTGGTTACTGGAAGGGAAAGAACAGATACTTCAGTGGTAATGGGAAGAGCTAACGAACTACTGGATTGGGCTGATGATAATGTGCTTCCGGCTCCGGTGGCACCCGTTACTCCAACTTCTCCTGTTGCCCCAGTTGCTCCTGTCGCTCCAACTTCCCCTGTAGCTCCAGTTGTTCCTGTCGCTCCGACTTCCCCTGTAGCTCCAGTTG
>NZ_FQXJ01000032.1 GCF_900129935.1 Desulfosporosinus lacus DSM 15449
TTATCGATCATCGGCAAAACATTCCCATCCAGTCAGCTTTGTTTTGCATGTGGTTATCGCAATAAGGATGTAAAAAACTTAAACCTGCGAGAATGGATATGCCCAATTTGCGGCATGTATCATGATCGAGATGAAAACGCGGCCAAAAATATCCTTAGAGAAGGATTAAGGCTGGCAGGATAAATTTCTTTGCCGCGGGACACGCGGTTTAAGCTTGGGGAGTACACGGCATAAGCCGGTATGATGAACCTGGAATCCCCTGGATTCATCCAAGGGGAGTGTCAAAGAGTACTGGGGGAACTATTCTGACTATCTTCGCCAAAAAGAGGAAGAACGCCAAAGCCAGGCTGCGAGATACGAACAATTTGTTGCTGAACGGGACAGATTAGAACGAGCCGCTGAGGAAAAGCGCAAGCAGGCACGCAAAATTGATCGCAAAGAGAAAGGAGCAGCAAAGAAAAATAGTTCCGAAAGCGGCGGGCGTTTAGGACATCAGAAAACCATGGGGAGCAAGCAAAAAACACTGTTTAATGCCGCTAAGTCCATGGAACACAGGATTGCTGCTTTGGGGGAGGCGGAAGCTCCGGAAGCCATCCGCACCATTCGTTTTCGACAGAGTAAAGCCCTTGAACTTCATAATCCCTATCCGATTATGGGTAGAGAAATCAACAAAAGGTTTGGAGATAAGGTATTATTGGAAAACGCATCGTTCAACATCCCCCTTGGGGCCAAAGCAGCACTGACAGGAGGGAATGGTTCCGGAAAAACAACCTTGATTCAAATGATATTAAACCGTGAAGAGGGTATCTCAATTTCTCCTAAGGCTGAAATAGGTTACTTTGCCCAAAACGGTTATAAGTACAACCGTAATCAGGAGGTCATGGAATTTATTCAGGAGGATTGTGATTACACTATATCGGAAATCCGTTCAGTTCTGGCCTCGATGGGTTTTGTCCAAAAAGATATTGGCAAAAAGTTAGCGGTTTTAAGCGGCGGCGAAATGATTAAATTGCAGCTGGCTAAAATGGTTATGGGCAGGTATAATATCCTGTTAATGGACGAACCGAGCAACTTTCTTGATCTGCCCGGCTTAGAGGCCTTGGAAGTACTGATGAAGGGATATGCGGGAACTATCGTGTTTATCACCCATGACCAGCGGCTGCTTGATAATGTGGCTGACCTGGTTTATGAAATCAAAGATAATAAATTGAACTTAATCCGGTAAATTGATTTACTGAGTCTATAAGATTTGAAAAAGGAGGAAGCATTCTATGCCCGGACCGGATAAGAAAAAACTTTATCCCAATGAAAAGATAAAGACGGTTTGCTATATAAGTAATCTGCCTAAAAGACCCAATGTGGAGATTGGGGAATACACTTATTATAGCGATAACAAAAAATCTCCGGAGAAATTCTATGATAATATAGAACACCACTACGAATTCCTGGGGGATAAACTGATCATTGGCAAGTTCTGTGCCATTGCCGAGGGTGTTAAGTTTATCATGAATGGCGCAAACCACAGAATGGATGGAATTACAACCTATCCCTTTAATATCTTTGCAAATGGGTGGGAAAAGGTCACTCCTGCAAGAGAGGATCTGCCTTTCAAGGGGGACACGGTGATTGGCAACGATGTTTGGCTAGGGCAAAATGTTACGATCATGCCGGGTGTTAAAGTTGGTGATGGTGCTATTATTGCCGCTAACTCGACTGTGACAAAAAATATTGAGCCTTATACAATATATGGCGGTAACCCAGCCAAATTTATTAAGAAACGATTCAGTGATGAAAAAGTTGAGTTCTTACTAAAGCTTCAATGGTGGAACTGGGATGAAGAGAAGATATTTGATAATCTTGAAAAGCTAACATCGGAAGCTGGTTTAGTTTACGGGTGAGCCAGTAGAAAAGAACAAGAAAAAATAGCCCCGCAACATCTTTAGGGGTAGTTCGTGACAGAGTGCGGTTGGCGGAACTTTCAGCGAGCCTTTAGGCTCAGCCTGTACCCAGCCCTTATAGGGCTAGAGCAAACCACCCGCTGAGCGGGTGGATGGGGATCAACGGACACCCCGGAGAGGTATGGCATTATCCCGGGTTATCCGTTTCAATATCCATATTTGTTCTAATCGCAGGCGGATATTCCTGCAGCGTCTTAACCATATTGGTCGCAATCTCCAAGGCCTTTTTCCGGTTGATTTCCTTCCGCGCCGTGTCTATCCTGCTCTGGGCAACGAGTGTTTTCAACAGCTCATTATAGGCGCTGAGCATGTTGTCGCGGTGCAGGGCAAATTGCTCGTCGTACTTCCTGTTTTCGGCGGTTGGCAGCACGGTTTTGGGCTGTATTTTTCTAAGCTTTTGGGTTACCCTTACGATCGGGACCAGTTCCTCGCGCTGTTTCTTTTCCTGAACAGCCGCCTGCAGTTCCCGTTTGCTCATATTTTCAACATCGTGGCAAGCCATAAATTCTTCCCGCTCCTCCGCCGGAATGCCCAGGAGGACGACCGCCTGGGAGAAACTAAGATTCGAATCCAGATTCGAATCTGGCAAGTCCTCGCCGGGGGAGGCGAGTTTGGACCCGAATTCCCGGTAGATCCGCATCAGGTGCTCGGCTGTCCGCTGGGAATAACTGACTTCTTCCTTCAGCCATTTCCCCCATTCCCCATACGGAAGCACTGCCTTGGCCTCCGTCAGGCAGTGCCCGATTTGAACGCAGTTTTGGAGTATGATTTTGTCGGTCCGGCTTTTAATTAAGTTAATCTCGGAGGCGATTTGCGCCGACGTTCGGGCAGATAATACAACACTCATTCTGGTTATACTCCCTTTACTGGTGATATTTTACAGAACATGCTATAAAATATTCCGGTCCCCAGGCGAGTGTGAGAGCTTCAGTAAATACGGCAGGCGGGCGTTACGCTATGTTACAAATATCGACAGACTGCGCTATTTGCGGAGAATATATGAGTATATTGCAGTCGCCTTGATTGAACCTGAGATTGCAGCAGGGCAAGTGCTAAGCAGAGAGTATTTAACACATATACAAAATAAAAAGAGTATTTCATTATATTTTCTATAAAAAATAGCGGGAAAGGAATAGCAGAACAGGATTTGCCGAAAGTTTTTGACAGATTCTATAGAGCAGACCCCGCCAGAACACAGGAAACCGAAGGGTATGGCTTAGGGTTGTCAATTGCGAAAACAACGTCAACACCTCATAACCTGAATAAATTAAGTAAAGGCAGGCTGTATACTAATTTGCAGTCTGCCTTTTTTATTTTCCAAAGTCTTATGGAGACAACTGAAGATAATAATTTTTAGGCGCTTATTTTTGACAAAAAGAAGGAAAACAAAGAAAATTGAAGAATCTTTCGAATGGGTTTAATTTCTGCTGGTAAAACCAGAGGTGACACAACATCAGTCGAATATCGGACCAGTTTAAAAAGGGGGTTGGAAAATGAGTAAAGAAACAAAGAATCTAAGTTGCGCAGACTGCGGACCTGTAAATTGCTATAGGAGAGAAAAAAGCTTTCCGCAATTCTGCCTCACAACGAATACTGATAGTGAAATGATCGAAGAAGCGAATAGGCTTTATCTAAAGGATGAGTTTGTTTCTAAGTTCTCCCATGCGGCAGCAGAAATTGAGGGGACATACTTTGGTAAGATAACTCGTGTAGAGGAAATTATTCTCTTTGCTAAAAGAATCGAAGCAAAAAAAATTGGGATCGCAACTTGTGTTGGATTAATGAGTGAAGCTAAAACCTTTGCAAAAATACTTAATGCAAAAGGGCTGGAAAGTTATTGTGTGATCTGTAAAGTAAGCTCAACTGACAAAACAGAAATCGGAATAGACGAAGAGTTTAAAATTAAAAAGGGCAGTCATGAATCCTTATGTAATCCTGTTTTGCAGGCAAAGTTACTTAATAAAGAAAAGACAGACTTAAATGTGATAGTCGGGCTATGTGTTGGTCATGACTCAATATTTATTAAGTACTCAGAGGCACCTGTGACAACGCTTATTACTAAGGATCGTGTACTTGCTCATAATCCTGCAGGAGCATTATATACAAGTGGATTTTACTATACGAGATTGCTTGAGGAAAACGATAGCGAATAAAAGAACACATCCCCCTAATTCAGGGGGATGTGAAGGTTATTGAATTTTAGCTTATATAGTATGATAAAAAGATGACAATGAAAAGTGTGAAAATTAAAAATAAAATTATTATGGAATAACAGATGCGATCTTATCCGAGAAGTATATTTACGGTTTTTTTAAAATTTCAGAATAATTAATATACTATTTGGAAGTGATGCAAGAAAGTGGTGAATAGTCAATAGATTGGGAAATGGCGGGGGATGAACTATGTTTGAACCTATGATTGCGTTATTAAAGAGGAAGCAGCGAACGCTCGTTTTTACTGAGGGATCTGATCCCAGGATTCTTGAGGCAGCAAGTCGCCTGCATAAGGAAGGTATCCTCGTGCCAATACTTCTCGGCAATCACTCTGAGGTAGAAGCTGGGGCCGAAGACATCGGTTGGCCTGTAGACGGGATTGAAATTATTGATCCCCTCACCTATGCAGGTATCGATAGAATGGCTGCTGAATTGTATGCCCTGAGAAAGGGAAAAGTGGATGAGGCTACTTGCCGTGCTCTTTTGTCAAAAGCCAATTATTTTGGCATCATGCTCGTAAAGATGGGTTATGCCGACGCTCTCCTGGGCGGAGCCACTTATTCCACGGCTGATACGGTTCGCCCCGCTTTGCAGATTATTAAGACAAAGCCTGGCAATAAGCTTGTCTCAAGCTGTTTTGTTCTGCACCGCTCTACTCCGGATGGCGAGGAAACATATCTCATGGCCGATTGCGCTATCAACGTTAAACCCACAGAGGATGAGTTGGTTGAAATTGCTGTGGAAACAGCGAGAACAGCAAGGTATTTTGCTGTAGACCCGAAGGTGGCTATGCTTTCCTACAGTACATTAGGCTCCGGTAAAGGTGAGACTGTCGATATGATGCGTAATGCTGTGGAAAAATTAAAAGCAATGAGCCTTGATTTTCCAGTCGACGGTGAGCTGCAATTTGATGCAGCTTTCTCTCCTGTTGTTGCTAAAACAAAAGCTTTTGATTCGCCAGTAGCGGGTCAGGCTAACACCTTCATTTTCCCGGATCTTAATTCAGGGAACATCAGTTATAAAATAGCGCAGCGACTAGGAAATTTTGATGCTTTCGGTCCGATTCTCCAGGGTCTGAACGCTCCTGTTAATGACCTTTCAAGGGGGTGCACTGCCGAAGAGGTTTACAAGATGGGTATAATCACTGCCAGTCTTAAGTAATGGCTAACTCAAAACCGGGAAGTTATTCAAAACAAAGGCAGGTTTATTCGAGCTGTTAATCATGCAGATGAGAAAAAATGTAAAACAGCTATTTCCAGAACGGACAAGTCAACACTTATAAAGAAGATAGCACAACTCATACTTACCTTTATCCTAAAAGTCTTGCCGCCTGAATAATAATATATTGCGATTTATTGCAATATGCGAAGGCTTGCAACATGCTAATAACAAGATCTGCAGCGAAAGGTCGCGGTAAGAGTGGAGTATCTGACAATAAAGGAAGTCGGTGAAAAATGGGGACTCGGCAATAGAATAGTGACGTTGTATTGTGCGGAGGGCCGTATCGAGGGTGCAACAAAAAAAGGAAATCTGTGGCTCATCCCAAAAGATGCTCCGAAACCAGATGACGGAAGGCGGAAAAAAACTCGTATTTTGAGAGAAACGGCTGAAGCATGTGAAAAAGATAATCGTAAATCAAAGGAAGATATACAAAACAGCTTTGCTTTGCCGTTTGAATCACTGAACGCAAATGATGCTATGCTTTCAAGAATTATAGAATTTTTCCCCTATCCCATTCATGTTTACTCTCCGGATGGAATGATGGTATTAACGAATGAAGCGTGTCTAAGGGTGATGCATATACCCTCTAAAGATCATATCGTTGGAAAATTCAATGTCTTGAAAGATACTGTCATTGATAAGTGGGGAGAAGAAGTCAGAGCACAAATCGCAAGGTCATTTCAAGGAGAAATCGTACATTTTCAAAATTTGAACATGCCAATCCGAGGGATTATTGATCGCTTTGAGACGGGCGAATTATGTTTTGACAGCTGCTATCAGAACATCATCTGTTACCCAATTTATGACGATCAGGATCGACTGGCCTATGTGGTGCATGTCTTTGTTACATCCAAGCTGTATGATGGCAAAGAGGAAATGGTGAAGGCGAAGGAATACATAGAAAACAATTGGCTGGAGGACTTCGACATAGATGAATTGGTAAGCGTTGTGAAGCTGAGCAGATACCACTTTACCAGGCTTTTTAAAAAGCATACAGGCATGACACCATACGGTTATTATCAGGATGTCAAGGTTTGCAAAATCAAGGAAAGGCTATGTGATAAAAACCTGTCTGTGACGCAGGCTTTCGAAAGCTGCGGCGTGGATTATGATGGAAATTTCTCGAGAGTATTCAAAGCAAAGGTAGGTATGACACCTTCTCAATACCGAAATTCAGTAATTTAGACCTGAAAACCACAGGAAAAAGGGCTTCCATCGTTATATGGAGGCTCTTTTTGTTTGCAATGTAGCCATAAATTACGGAAACTCAGCACTGGATTACTATCTCGATCCCTATAACGGTTATATATTTGATTTGCAGCAAGCACATAGGGGAGGTGAGTACCTGCGGTGAAAGAAAAAAAGACAAAAGAGCAGGCCATTGAGGCGCTTGTCGAGCCGCTAAATACCCTGCGAAAAGAAAAGCATGTCCAGGATATGGTGGTGGGTCGATTTCAGGAGCTGATTCTGGAGGAGGGATTATTCTCGCAGACAATCCGAGAATTTATCTACCCCATGGCAGTCTTTCGGCAGGATGGTACTATAGTGTTTGTCAGCAATGCGTTAACGGAAGAAACAGGGTTATATATAACCGAATCATGTGTAAAAATGCATAATATTTTAAACCGTATTACCGACTCAAACTTTCAGATTCTTGATGCTGTAGAGGATGTATTTTCTGGGAAAACCAGCTTTCTAACGAATCTATTTGATCCACTGGCGATGTTTATCAGAGAAAGTTCCAGTAAGCAGGCAGATTGCTCAAAGCATCAAAGCGCAATTTTCTTTCCCATCGCAGAAGATGGAGGCCAAATTACTCACGGCGCTGTGATATTCATTAAGTAGGGGGGATGTTTATGAAAAAGTATTTTAGAATAGCTGGATTAGAAGCAATCCTGCTCTGTCTGATTCTCGTGCTGGCAGCTTGCGGCGCAGATAAAACGAGTCAGAGCGGTGGTGCAACCCAAAACAAAGGGAATGCGCAGAATGAACCTTCTATTAATCTCGGAGAGGATTTAAAGTGGCCAAAGGATCTTATGGGGAATCTCCCTGAACCCAAAGGGAAAATCACCGCTGTCATTAGGGATGAAGCAACAAAGCAATGCACGGTGACCTTTGTAGAAATGTCCAAAGAAGAGGCTGGTGCGTATGCGAAAAAGATTGAGGAACTTGGCTATGCGGGAGGTTTGAAGGTAGCTGCTGACGATCTGATCTCCGCAAACGGCGAGGATACAACCGGTGCAAGAGTCGATTTTTTATACAATGTAAGTCCAAAGGAAGGTGTGATCTCCTTCCGGCACAAAGACACAGCTAAAGACAGCGCTGGCGGGACATCTTCTGCCAGGCCTGTGGATATGACGGATTTGGCTGCCTGGCCCTCCGAGTATATGATCGGAATTCCTGAGTTGGAGGGGAAAATTATTGATGTCCTGAAAAACGGCGAGTCTGTTTCCGTGGATTTGGAATATGTCGAAAAAGCCGATTTTGAAAACTACGTAAAACAACTGAAGGAGAATGGCTATACCCAAGACATCGATGAAACCGGCAGTCTAAGCGCCATTGATTTCAGGGCTTATAACGAAAGCGGCGATTGGGTACACGCTTATTGGACTTCCGGTGAAGATAAAAATCTGGCAAGCGTAATTATGGAAAAAGTGAAATAAACAATTTGATTTCCGCTTGGAAATCAGGTTGCCGTATTTTTCCAAAATAGATGATGACTGGGAAAGATCGGACGGCGGCTAATCAGAATTACTTAAAAAGCACGTGGGGGAGTGAAAATGAAAAAAATACTCGCAATGTCTTTGCTCTCCATTCTTTTTTTGACCCTTGTCACTGGGTGCAAAAGCAGCGAATTGTCAGAACAGGAACCGGTACAAATAAATGATTTGGGCGATGTGTCCTTCACATTAAGTAAAACAACCGTATCGGAGGAATACAGACCGTCCCAGGGAGCGAAAACCTTGAGCCTCGCCGATCCGGACGGAAACGAATGGCAGCTTGTAATTCCGCAGAATGCATTGATGTATGACGAAACAATATCGATGCAGTTGGTAAGTGATGTCAAGCAGGATGTCTTAAATGGAAACAAAATCGGAGGTGTGGTGCTGAAACCAGAAGGGCTGCATTTTATCAATCCTGTTTATCTCAATGTAAGGGGGCCCCTCGTATCTGAGCAGTCTTGTGTGTTAGGAGGGACATCTGAGGGAAAGGCTTTAAATTTTTCAAAAGCAGTATTTTCCAATAATACCCTTATTGCCGAAATTGAGCATTTTTCTTCCTACTTCACCTACACGCCAACCTCGGAGCAGGAGCTGCAGGAGCTTGCTGAAAAAGCAGAGGCAGACTATGCCGAAACAATCAAAGAAGTAAAGGCTTTTTTAAAAACGCCTGTTTCCGTTCCTCCCATTCCGCCCAATTTTGAATTTACCTGCGACATACTGTCGGAAAGGCGGCCGGTCAGTCTCTACATCAGTCTGGTCATGCAGCCGGAAAAGGATTTGATCGTAAAAATGCTTGCAGCTGGCAACCGAACCCATCTGATGGGCGGCAGTGAAGAATCCATTGAGTATGCGCGGCAATTGCAGGAACGGCTGATCAAAAAGGTGGACAAATTGATCCGTACCTATAAAAACGACAATGAGAAATTAGTACCGGTGATGAACCTGTCATTTATCGTGCTGAAAGCGGCCCACAGATTGGGGATGGACGCCTCTTTTAATCCGTATTTTGAAACTTTCTCCGACTGGATGGAGAGATCCGCCGAAGAGCAGGTCGAAAGGATAAAGAAAAACCACAACTACACGGCGTTATGCAAGGTAATGGCCTTGCTGCAGGGGAGGGCAATTATAGCTCAGGACTTTAATCAAACCATGGAACTTTCGGAGAAATTCAAGGAGAAGCTGCGGGATGCTCTCACCTTTACGCTTTCGATTGAAGGGGAAGTGACAGATACGGACAGTGAGGGCGACACATCGGTCTGGAAAACGTCGGGTGAAGTGTTGCTTGAGTTTGATATGGAGACCTTCACGCATAAAAGACAGTTTTTGACCGGAGGGGGTCAGTGTGAATTTACGGACTACACCTTAAACGGTAAGCGGGATACAAAGCTTGCAAACTCACCCACTGAAGTAAAGGCGCATGCTTATCTCATAAGTACCGATAAAGATAAATACGAAATAAAGCTGTCAATAAACAGAATAGCTCCTGACACAATTAATTACACAGCGTCAGATGGATTTCAGTTTTCATTAAACGGCAACCATTACCTTTACGCTAATCTTTTCTCAGAAAACTATGATGGAATAAACTTTTCAATACCTATGAATTTAAAAAATGGCTTAGATCAAATGACAGAAGCTATCAGAGGCACAGAAGAAAGCAGCACGGGTATTTACGAGTTTACGCTCAAGCATACGCCAAGATAGGGAGTGCGAAATGGATTAGGGATTCATTCTCCTCTGTTTTTACTGACAGAAGAGAATACCAAATAAATTTGAAAAGGAGAATCATTATGAGAAAAAGATCCTTTAAAACCCTTACCTCTTTGGCGGCGGCGCTTATCATGACCGCCTTGTTTTCCACCACCGCCTTCGCGGCACTTCCAGAGGGTGTTCCCGGAGCAATTGAGCCGCCCATGGTGGAAAAAATCGAGCCTAAAAACGATGAGAGCGGTAAGCCTTATTTTTTGCTGGAAGTGAAGATACCTCAAAGCGTTCTGGAACTTGACAAGACCCGCCCCACCGATGGCGCCGTATTCCTTGACTACTATGTGAGTATCGACAAGGGAGCGTTTGAGAAATGGGACGGAGGATATCTGGATGTCATTACAGAGAACGAAGATGCCTCTGTGGCTGGGAAATCCGGCAGCTATCAGGTCAGCGTTTACCCTGTGATAGATGAAAGTGTCAGTGCGATCGATATCTCCAAGCATACCTACGATTTAAAACTGCAGCTCTTTTATCAATACTACTATGGAGAGGGCGCTGGCGAGTGGGACTATATCTACTCGGCATTTTCCAACCAGGTGGCGATTGGAGCAGTCCCGCCTCAGAAGCCGGCAGACCAGCCACAAACAGCGCCAAAGCCGGAACAACAAACTCCCTCTGTAACTCCCGCTGTAGCTCCCTCTCTAGCTCAATCCTCCGTAGTTCCGGTGGACAAAACGGAAACCAAGCTCGACGATGTGCCTAAGACCGGCGATGATAGTCTACTGTATCTTGTGTTCCCTGCAGCGAATCTTTTGCTTGGAGCAACGGTCATTTTTGCCAAACGTGCTCTCAAAAAAGCATAATATATAGAAAATGCAGAAAGGCGGTGGTCGGCATAAAACGTAAACTGTGGATTATCGCCGCCGTCATTTCTGCCTCTCTGTTCGCCGTATGTGCGGGAATTTTGGCAAGCAGTTTTATGGAACATAGAGCGCTGCAATGGGAAATGGATGCCCTGAGGAAGGCAAAAAGCACCGCCGCAATGTCGCCATGCGATATGCCGAAGGCTTTTCTACCGGAGCCATCCTCCGCCCTGTTACCACAGCACCCTGTCATACTTCCGGGGCTAAAAATGCTATACGAGCAAAACAACGACATGATCGGTTGGCTTGCGATTGACGGCACGGAAATTGATTACCCTGTTATGCAAACGCCTGATAATGAGGGGTACTATCTTGACAGAGGCTTTGATAAGAATGCCAAAAAAAATGGTCTGCCAATTTTGGACACAGCCTGTGATTTTATGTGGCCGAGCGACAATCTGATCATCCATGGTCACAATATGAGAAACGGAGCGATGTTTGCAGGGCTGTTCGCCTATAAGGACGAAATGTTTTGCAGGGAGCATCCGTTCATCCGTTTCGATACCCTATACCGCCCAGGTAATTACCGCATTGTCGCTGTGTTTTATTCCAAGGTATACAATAAAACCGAGCAGGTATTTAAGTATTATCAGTTCACAGATGCCGAGGATCAGGAAAGCTACAATCAATTTATTAAAAGCATCAAGGCGCTGTCGCTGTATGACACCGGAAGTGTTCCTGAATATGGCGATGAACTTATTACGCTGTCCACATGCAGTTATCACACAGAAAATGGGCGTTTTGTCGTGGTAGCAAAAAGAGACGCAGAAGACGAGATGAGGTAAATGCCGCTTAGATATGAACGATCTTAATAAGAACGAGGTGAAACGACTGATGAAACATAAGATGATTGCGGTAACACTGATGCTCTGTTTTATGTTCTCTCTCTCGGGATGCGGGGAAACAGTCACGGGAAAGGATAGTGAGGGTGTAGAACAACCTACCGCTGAAGGCGGTTGGGTTATTAAAATCGATCAAACTATAACGGCTCCGTATATGGGCAGTTTAGGTGGGCAGAGCGAAATTATGTCGGAAAACATAATGAGGATGATTGCCACCAACCATAACGATTCCCCTTATGATGGCCAATTTACCGGGACAGCTTATATTACCAGTTTCACTGATATGAAGAAAAAATTGGAGGATCCGGAAAATATCGATTTCTTAGAGTATAAGACCAGCCATGAGGCACATGGTTTTACATTTGTATTGAAACCAACTGATCTTGCCGCTCTTACACAAGACGATAAAATAGATGAAAGACTTGCTGATGTGTCTACGGCCGAGTTCCTTATGCCCACAAAAGGAGAAAATCCAGCCACTGTAAAAGGTTCTGCAGGGGGTTACCAATTTGCATGGGGTGATAAGCTGGATTTTTCGCTTACATGTGTTATGCAGCAAACAAATAATATAATTGAGCTTGAAACAGATATGTTTGGAATCTTTGTAGGAACGATTAAAAGATTGAGCGAGGACGAATTAGATTTTGAAATAGCACCGCTTACACCTTCTGAGTCGGCGAAAACACAATAATTCAACAATTAGGGTCCTGCCAAAAGGCAGGGACTGAAAGCCAAAGGATCTACGCGCTCACCAAGCGCTATGATAGACTGGCTGCCGAAAGTTACACGTAAAAACAGGGGGGCATAATGATGTCTGTGGACATTCAGTGAAAAGGCAGCTCCTTTTCACTTTTGAAAACAATGAGAGAGTAAAATTTGCTGAAATAGCAAATTTTACTCTCTTACTTGTTTTTATGGACACCAAAAAGGGGTTCTTGTCGTTCTTTTCAATAGCCACTAGTTTTTTATGATTGGCACATAGATTCATACCTCTGTGACCTGATGAAGGGCTTTTGGTTATGTTTCTCACGATAAAATTGTCAAATGCCAAACTTACTAGTATCATAATAATGGATACGTGACATTCAGGCCTAAAGGGGCTGTGATTTTGAGAAACTGACAAACAGAAGGATTTGAAATAGATTATGGGCAAATTAGTCATTGGAATATTAGCACATGTGGATGCAGGCAAGACGACATTGTCTGAAAGTCTGCTTTATCTGAGCGGAAAAATAGGCAGATTAGGCAGGGTGGACAATAAGGATGCTTATTTAGATACCTATGATCTAGAGAGAGCAAGAGGAATCACCATTTTCTCCAAGCAGGCGATCTTCGAAATAGGTGAGACTCAGATTACCTTACTAGATACCCCGGGACACGTAGATTTTTCGGCTGAAATGGAGAGAACACTTCAGGTGCTGGATTATGCCATTTTAGTGATAAGCGGTGCGGATGGGGTGCAGGGGCATACCAAAACACTATGGCGGCTCCTTCACACGTATAGGATACCGGTTTTTCTATTCATCAATAAGATGGATCAGAATGGGACGGATAAGGACAAGTTAATGAAAGAATTGAAAAATCAGTTGGATGATGGGTGTATTGAATTTGGAGAAGTACAGACGGAGGATTTCTATGACCAACTGGCCATGTGTGAAGAAATAATGATGGAAACCTTTCTGGCAACGGGACATATTGAAACTTCCCAGATTAAAAGAGCGGTCACTGGGCGCAAAGTTTTCCCCTGCTTTTTTGGTTCCGCTTTAAAATTAGAGGGCGTTGAGCAATTTATGCAGGGTATTGTGAAGTATGCCATGACCCCTTCTTATCCCGATCAATTCGGGGCTAAAATATTCAAAGTAGCAAGAGACGAGCAGGGGAACCGTCTTACGTATATGAAGCTTACAGGTGGAAGACTCAAGGTGAAAGATGTCTTAACGAATAAGATCTGGAAAGAGAAAGTTAATCAAATTCGTATCTATTCCGGACAGAAATTCGAGGCAGTGAATGAGATAGAGGCAGGTTCTGTATGCTCAGTAACAGGACTTAGCCAAGCCAGGCCCGGAGAAGGTTTAGGGATAGAGGAAGCTTCAGATACTCCAGTATTGGAACCCGTGCTGTCCTATCAGATTCTTCTGCCCCAAGGGTGTGACCCAAGAGTGATGCTTCCTAAGCTGCGTCAGATTGAAGAGGAAGAGCCGGAACTTCATATTGGCTGGGATGAACAGCTGCAGGAAATACAGGCACAGATTATGGGAGAGGTACAGATTGAAATTCTGCAGAGTCTTATACAAAGCCGTTTTGGTGTGGGTGTGGCCTTCGATGAAGGAAGGATTGTCTATAAGGAGACGATTGCTAATGTCGTCGAAGGGGTGGGGCACTTCGAGCCCTTGCGTCATTATGCGGAGGTCCACCTGATACTCACGCCGGGTGAGCCGGGAAGCGGTCTGCAGTTTGGGGCGGAATGCAGTGAGGATAGCTTAAGTAAAAGCTGGCAAAGGCTTATTTTAACCCATCTGGAAGAAAAGGCCCATAAAGGAGTTCTGACTGGGGCGGCAATCACAGATATGAAAATAACTTTAGTTTCAGGTCGAGCACACAATAAACATACCGATGGAGGAGACTTTAGAGAGGCTACCTATCGTGCAGTGCGCCAGGGGTTAAAGGAGGCTAAGTCCATATTGCTGGAGCCGTTTTATGCTTTTCAGCTGGAATTGCCCGCAAAAATGGTGGGAAGAGCTATGAGTGACATCGAGAAAATGGACGGCACGTGCGAAATATCCGAGACCAATGGTGAGACAGCAGTTCTGATGGGGAGTGCCCCCGTTGTAACCATGAGGAATTATCAGAAAGAGGTAATGGCCTACACCAAAGGACTGGGCAGGTTGTTTTGCAGCCTGAAAGGGTACGAGCCATGCCATAATGCAGACGAGGTCATAGAAAATACCGGCTATGATTCGGAAAGGGACCTGGTAAATCCGACAGGATCGGTATTCTGTGCCCATGGTTCGGGCTTTTTGGTGGAATGGGATGCCGTCAAGGATTATATGCATGTTGAAAGCTATCTTCGGCAAGAAGACTCGTCGATAGAAACAGCCCTAAACCAGGCCTCATACACTGAAGAGCGGTGGATCAGTTTAGAGGAGATTGACCAAATTATCAATAAAACTTTCTATGCAAACCAAGGGAAGAAATCTGCCTGGAAAACCCGCAAAACAGCCCGGGACAGTTATTATGAACCGGTTACCTATGTCGGAGAGAAGGAAAACAAAGAAGAGTATCTCCTTGTGGACGGTTATAATATTATCCACGCATGGCCTGAACTGAAAGAGCTTGCAGAGGATAATATGGATGGTGCCAGAATGAAATTGATTGATACTCTAAGTAATTATCAGGGGATTCGAAAATGCCGGATTATTGTTGTGTTTGATGCTTATCGTGTTCAGGGGCATTTTGAGGAAGTAATGGACTATCATAATATCCATTTGGTATATACCAGGGAGGCACAAACGGCGGACCAGTATATCGAAAAGTTCGCCTATGTTAATCAGAAGAAATATAATATTACAGTTGCAACCTCAGATGGTTTACAGCAACTCATTATCAGGGGGGCGGGAGGCGCCTTATTATCCGCCAGAGAACTGAAGGTTGAGATCGAAGGGGCTAATGAAAGACTAAAGCAGGAATATCAAGAGGCAAAGGGAATAGATCGTAATTATCTGGTAGATGCATTGTCTCCTGTCGCGAAACAGCAGATTAAAGAAATAGTTAACAAAGAAAATGATCAGTAAATCTTAATCCTCGAAGTCACAGAGAGGATTAAGATTTCCAGCAGGTTGAGGAGGAAATATATGTTTCAGTCACGTCAGCGTTTTATATTCTACGTCTCAGGTATTGTTATCATGACCTTCGGGATAGCATTAACAATTCGTTCGTTAATGGGAACCTCCCCATTTGACGCACTCCTAGTAGGATTATTTCAGACCTTTGGATTAACGATTGGAAGTTGGGAAATTGTTGTAGGTCTAGCTCTGGTATTATTTAATGCAGCAGCTCAGCGCCGAAAGCCTGAATATTTCGCCTTACTTACCTCTTTGATTACGGGTATGGGAATAGACCTTTGGCTTTTTGTATTGGGCGATTTGATTAGTCCTATAACATTGTTTGGTCAAGCTTCTTGCTTAATACTTGGAGTAGGGTTTGTGGGTTTAGGAGTTGCAGTTAATTTACAAGCTGACTTTGCACCAAATCCCATGGATCGATCTATGCTAGTCATCAATGAATTAACGGGTCTTAATGTCGCAATTTCACGGGCACTAGTGAGCCTTGTCCTTGTAATACTTGCTTTCCTATTTAGCGGCCCTATCGGTATCGGCACATTATTTTCTGCCCTTATCACCGGGGTATTTATTAAATTTTTTATGCACTACACAACGCGTTTAAACAAGAATATGAACACCTATCTTAAGAGCATAACTCCCTAAAAAACCACAACCTGGTGTTTGATGCCTGACACCAACTTATCTCAAGGTTTAGCGAGAACTAGCTGAAATATACCGCAGTACTGACTAACAAAGACCGATCAAATGATGATCGGTCTTTGTTAGTCAGTACTTTAATGATCATTTGAAGGCCGCTGAAATGATTTGTAGGCCGGTCACTTCGTTTAATTTCGCACCTTCCAAACCAGCATCAGTCAACCAATTGGTATACTGCTCCAAGGTCCAAGTACCGCCATTCGTCGTATTGACGTGTCTCACAGCATGAATGACAAGCAGTATTAGTCGCGCAAGGATTTGAGAGTGCTAAATACATTTTCAGAAACGACACTTGTACCACCTAAGACGACGATTTTCTTGGGTGAAAGGGTGTTGAGGTAGACCGAGCTTAATTTCTCAGGGATCTCGTTTGGTTTAACTAAAACGATAGGGGATAGGGCCGAACCAGCAAAAATTGAACCGGCTAGAGCATCAGGAAAATTTGTACCAGTTGCCACAAAAAGATTAGGACTTAGGTCACCAAAGAGAGCATCGGCTATCATAGCTGAGGTTTCATACTGGTCAAAGCCTCCAAAACGTCGGAAGTTTGCATCTGGGAAAAGATCTTGGAGTTGTCGCTCAACCTGAGCACTAACCGCACCCACTCCCCCAACTATCGTAATTTCGGTTGGTTTAAGATCTTTGAGATAGGCTAGAGGCTCAGCGGGGATGTTGTTCTTCTGAACGAGAACCATTGGGATACCTAGGGCAGAAGCATAAGGGGATATCGACAGAGAATCCGGGAAATTTTCTCCGGTAGTGATGATGACTTCCCCGCCTCCAGAAGGCATAATTTGTTTAGCGATCTTGGCAGCAGTTCCATAACTAGTTACACCAGCAAGACGCTGAACAGTAAAGTGGTAATATGGCTCATCTTTTAGCTCAGCTTCAAGAGCTGAAGATACGACTGCTGTTCCGCCAAGAATATAGATTTTACCCTCTGGGATTAGAACTCGTTTAATCTCGTCGATTATTTTCTGATTATCACCATAAGGGTCAACCAGCAAAAGAGGCGCATTTTCTAACACACTGAGGCTTGCTCCGGCTAAAGCATCTGGGAAATTATAGCCGGTAGCAACTAGAACGGCATTAGTACTAAAATCAGCAGGAAACATTTTTTGAGAAATAGCGATAGAGGTATCAAATCGGTCATAACCAGCAAGTCTGGTACTGGTTGGAAGAAGGGTGTCCACTACCGGACTAGGGGTAGTCGTGAGCTTAGTTCCGGTACCATTTCCTAAAATCCCTTGTATATTATTACCCCAGGTTAAAATTGTGCCATCAGTCGTTAAGGCGATATAATTACCTGGTCCGGCAGAAATTCCTTGAACATTAGTTAGGCCGGGCACCTGTGTCGGGCTTAATAATATATCATAACCGAGAGGAGAGTGATTTGATGGCTTGGTACGATCGATACCCCAAACCCATACAGTTCCGTCCTGGAGTGTAGCCATTGTATGACCACTTCCTGCGGTTATGACTTTGACGTTAGTAAGGCCTGAGACTTGAACAGGTATAGCCCAATTGTTCGTTGTTCCATCAAAGAAGTTATGCCTGTTGAAGGCTATGTAGATTCTGAAATGTTCGAAGAGGATGGAGTTATGACCTCGTCCTTAAGGACTACTACAATGAAGATAAGTGGGATGCAGCAGACTTACTTTGTAAGTTAAAAATCAATTCCGAAGGAATCATTCAAGTTGTTGAACACGATATTCCCCCTCTCTTTAACGATATAAACAAAAAAATAGCTCTATTGCTTTCAGGTCTTGTTGGGAAGAAGTTGGATTATAAAGTTAAGGATGGCAATATTGACCCCCTTGAGACGGTGGTTGATTATTTGTATGACGAAACGAAAGGTTTATAATAGGTTGAAATTCTCGTGTATTCTGTTGACTTTAGATGCAGACTTAAGCGAATGATGATTTTAGTCTTTGCAGCTGGGGACTTTATAAAGTACGGAGAGAATGGGTCAAAAATGTATAAAGGAAAGTGACAAGGATATATAGCTGAGATTTGCTACGGTTTATTGGAGCATTAAGTTTAACATATGCTCGATAATTGAATTTTATCTAAATTTAGAGTAGAGGAAGTTGTGTTTTAAATACACCGCTTCCTTTTATGCTTATTAATATGGGTATTTACTAAAAAAACTTTAATCATAAGAAAGAAGCACAGGATAGAATGAATATTCCGGCTTACATGTTAACATGTAAACCGCTGTTTGAAAGGCCCTTTGAGCATCTTTTTAAATTACAAGTTGACAATTAGTTTAAAGTTTCTAAATGTTTTATTTATAGACAAAAGACTTTTTTTATGTACTTTAACGTGACAGATGGTATTCAGATATTAAAATAAAAAGAGTTGAGTTTACTCAATAAGCATTTTGTAAGAAAGGAGCTCTATCTAAATTTCTCAAAAATTGTTTTATAAGAAAAAGTTATTACCCATGTTAGAGATTAGTTTAACAAATCATAGTTATATTGTTCAACTCGTGAGGTAATTGTTCTTTCCTTGAGAGGGAAACTCGTCATAATACTCCAAGATTTAATTGTACTAAACAACTATTATTTAATTGCCCAACGTGTATATAAGTGCAAAAGTTCACAAAAACAAGTGAATACTTTCACCTATTAGACAATTCTAAAAATATCTAAATAATGTTTGCAAAGAGAGTTCAATAAAAAAAGGTGGTAAAACACATGGCAAGCAAAGTAGGACGAGTAAAAAGTTTGTCCAGACGTTCTTTCCTTAAGTTTGTTGGAGGAGCAAGTTTAGTCGGTGTAACGTTAAACTTGACTGGTTGTGGCAAACCAATTACACCCGATAAAGCAATTGGTGGAAACGGCTGGATGCCGACCCAATACAATGCACCAGGCAACTGGCCAACCAGCGTTCGCGGTCGCGTTCCAATTGATCCAGAGAACCCGGCTATTGTCAGAGATGACCAAAAGTGTATTCTTTGTGGCCAATGTATCGAAGTATGTGAGAAAATTCAATCGGTTTTTGGAAATTATGAACTACCCATTAAAAAGGAATTCGTTTGTGTAAATTGTGGCCAATGTATTCAATGGTGCCCATCCGGAGCAATTTCAGAACGGGATGATGTTAATAGAGTATTCAAAGCTCTCGCAGATCCAAACGTCACAGTTGTAGTGCAGACTGCGCCGGCAACTCGTATTGGTCTGGGCGAAGAATTTGGTATGCCTGTAGGAACTAATGTTCAGGGCAAACAAGTTGCCGCCTTGAGAAAATTAGGGTTTGACGTAGTTTTTGATACTAACTTCACAGCTGACCTGACCATTATGGAAGAAGGCACAGAGCTTGTTAAGCGTGTCACCGGCGAATTGCATCACCCTATTCCGCAGATGACATCATGCTGCCCGGGCTGGGTTAAGTTTGTGGAATATTTTTATCCTGAGCTTATTCCTAATTTATCATCAGCCAAGTCTCCTCAGCAGATGGAAGGGGCTTTAATTAAAACCTATTTCGCAGAAAAGAAAGAAGTAGATCCTAAAAAGATCTTTTCAGTTGCCATCATGCCTTGTACAGCCAAGAAATTTGAATGTCAACGCCCGGAAATGAATTCAGCCAGCAAAGAGTTAAATGACAGTAATGTTTCCCCTGATGTAGATGTAGTTCTTACAACAAGGGAACTTGCCAGAATGATCAAGCGATCGGGTATCGATTTCGCATCTCTTCCAGAAGAGGAGTATGATAAGTTGATGGGTACCGGAACAGGTGCAGGAGTAATTTTCGGCACGACCGGCGGCGTTATGGAAGCTGCAGTGCGTTCTGCCTATTACCTGATAACCGGGCAACAGCCACCCGCGGCGCTTTGGAATTTAACCCCGGTAAGAGGAATGCAGGGTGTTAAAGAAGCAGCAGTTAATATTCCAGGTGTTGGAGATGTAAAAGTTGCTGTAATTTCCGGTCTGGCTAATGCCAGAAAGGTAATGGATCAGATGAAAGCAGGTCATGCTCCCTGGGCCTTCATGGAAATAATGGCTTGTCCCGGAGGGTGTGAATATGGCGGCGGTCAACCCCGTGCTTCATCACCTCCTTCAGACGAAGATCGCAATAGACGTGCTGCGTCTTTATACAATATTGATGCCAAGGCAAAACTGCGCAACAGTCACGATAATCCCGAGATCAAACAAATCTATGCCGATTTCTTAACCGCTCCGATGAGCGAAAAAGCAGAAGAACTTCTGCATACACATTATGTTTCCAGAGCTGATGATTTTATTCCTAAAAAGTCCGAAGAAAACAAACTATATTAAGTTTAGGAGGTGGAAAAAATGGCAAAGGGAGTACTCGTAGATATACCGAAATGTATAGGTTGTGAAAGCTGTTCAGTCGCCTGTAAATTGTGGAACGAACTTGAATGGGATGAGCAGGAGAAGAACAAGACTGCTATCGACAGAGCAAAGGAACCAAACAATGGCTTATGGCCTGAAGAATGGACATCAATAAATCGTTATGACCTGGAGAAGGACAGCGAATCCGTCGCACGATATGTCAAAACCCAATGTATGCACTGTGAAGATCCTGCCTGTGTATCATCATGTTTCTCCAAGGCATTCCAGAAGCTTCCTGAAGGACCGGTTATCTATGACCAGAGTCTGTGTGTAGGTTGCCGCTACTGCATGATGGCATGTCCATTTGACGTACTGAGATACGAATGGAAGAAAGCCATTCCTGGAGTAAGGAAATGCCAGATGTGCGCCACAAGAGTTGCTAATAACCAGGAAACCGCATGTACCTCAGTGTGCCCGACAGGAGCAATTATCTTTGGGGACAGAGAGGAATTGCTGGCCGAAGCAAAAAAGAGAATTAAAGAAAACGGTTATGTCGATAGAGTATTTGGAGAGAAAGAAGCAGGAGGAACTTCCTGGCTATATATCTCGGATACGCCATTTGAGCAGATGAGATTCAGAACGGATATAACATCCAAGCCGTTGCCTTCTTATACAGAAGGATATATGAAAGCTACACCATTTGTGGGAGTCGGCTGGGCGGCCATATTAGCCGGATTATATGTATATAACAATAAGGGCAAGGAACCTCTAGATTAATACAGCAAAAATAGAATGGAGGGAAATGTATGGAACTCGTCACTACCGTTGTAAGTAAAGCAGGCGCTAAAAAGTCCACCGTGAAGTGGAAGTTTAAAATGACCCCCATGAGATGGGTGTTTACGGGCATAGCGGCTGCAGCTATAGCAGTAATCCTAGTGCGTTTTGTCTTAGGCTTGGGAGCGACAACCAACCTTAACGACCAGTGGCCATGGGGACTCTGGATTTCATTTGACGTATTGTTGGGGGTAGCTCTGGCAGGAGGCGGATATGGAACAGCCCTTATAGTATACGTACTTCGCCGTGATAAGTTTTATCCCATCGCAAGAAGTGCAATGTTGACATCATTATTAGGTTATATTGTTGTTGTACTCGGTTTATTGATTGAAGTAGGACAATGGTTCAACTTCTGGAGACCTTATGTATCATGGGGACATGCCAGTGTATTATTTGAAGTTTTTTGGTGCATTTCCTGTTATACAGTGATTCAGATCTTGGAATTCTGCGAAGTAGGAACCGAGAAAGTATTTAAAGGGGCTCACAAATACCTGAAGAAAGCAATGCCTGTAATGCTGATAATCGGTATTACTCTGCCAACCTTGCACCAATCATCTCTGGGTCAACTGTTTTATCTAATGGTAGGTAAAGTGAACCCACTCTGGTGGACAGCATTTCTGCCGGTGTTCTTCCTGTTATCCTCATTCTTCGTCGGGGCAGGTATGATTGTTATCGAAAGCTCTCTAGCCGGGAAGGCACTCAATCATAAAGTAGAAATCCCTGTTTTAAGAGGGTTGGTCAAAATATCTGCCGGAGCTATGATCTTGTATCTGATGTTAAAGATCACGGATATGGTGGTAAGAGGGACCTTTGCCAATGCTTTTGCCTTTGATTTGCCTAGTATTATGTTCCTGAGCGAACTGACTTTTGGGGTAATAATCCCCATAATCATAGCATTCAGTTCCTTGTCCAGCACCCGTAAAGGCCTGATTTGGTTTGGAATACTTACCGTCAGCGGAGTTATTATGAACAGGTTTGATGTACTGTTCACAGGAATGGGAAAATATCTGAACCAATACGGCGGGTCTTATGTCCCTGCCGTGTCCGAGTTTATAGTCAGCTTAGGACTAGTGTCAATAGCTTGTTTAGCCTACCTATTCTTAGCCGAAAACTTCAATATCTTGGGCAATCATGAGTCAGAACATGCCGATGATATTGAGATTAAAGATGGTAAATACGCTTCCACCGCAAAATAAGCATTTAGCTTAAGTTATCCACTTAATCCCTCTGATTAATTTCAGAGGGATTGAGTGGATATATTAATTAATGACTTGCCCAAATTTATACGATATAAGATATACTAGATCTAGATAGAATGTTTACTAAACGTACGAGGTTAGATAAGCTTCTGCTTGAAAGAGCTTTTGAAAGAGTCAACTCAACTTATGCCAGGTCAAATTAAATATCTGTGCTATAGTTTTAGTTATAAATAAAATTGAATAACCCTTCAGAAGAGGTGTCTTTAGTGATATATAATTGTCAGATTGTTTATAATCAAAATAATTGTCTCAATGCAAAAAGGGCCTCTGATAATCTTTGCCGGTTATGTATCGACTCCTGTCCCCATCAAGCCATTTCCATCTATCGTGAACTTGATGCTAAGCGCTGCACAGAGTGCGGGATTTGCACCGCGGTGTGTCCCAGCGATGGATTTGTGTATCGCGAGATGGATAAGCTCTATGAGTATCTCAAAAATTCAGAGAAGAATGTTTTAAACTGCCCACAAGCAATTCCGGCAGGTCATGAAATCCCTTGTCTGGGGATTTTTGACCGGGATTTATGGCTGGCCCTAATGTTATATGCCCGGGAGAAGGAATTAACTATATTCACCGGAGTGTGTACAGATTGTCCGGATAAAAAAGCATGCGGAATAAGTGTGCAGATTTTTATAGAATTACACAACGCATGGGAAGATCATCCGCCGGTATTGATAAAGGTTGCAGCTGACGATGGAGACAGCGAATCAACGGTGTCAGTTCAAGCCCAGAACGAGAGTAGGGGCTGGCGGGACATCGGACGTGAGAAATTTGAAGAAATCCGAGGGGGGAATACTTTCCTTGAGCCCTATCTTATTCCAAAGACTAGGCAGTTTTTAGAGGAAACCTGGAAATCCTTAAAATCCGAAATTGAGGTACTCCCTTTACCCGCATTAAAGGTGAGCGAACGATGTACAAATTGTGGTGAATGTCCAGAGATTTGCCCGCAGGGAGCACTAACCAAAACGGACACCAAGGAACAGTTAACCTTGATTTATGAACCACTGAAATGCGTCCACTGTCAAAGATGTGTCAGTATATGCCGTTCAAAAGCAATAAGTATGGAAGTTAAATCCTTATCCTATCGTTTGCTAACTGGCAAAGTTCTTTTGTATCAAGGAAAGCGACGGTTTTGCACTTCATGTAACAAGCAAGTGTTTGACGACTTAGAGCCACCCTTGTGTATGGCTTGTGCAACGAGTAACCCGTATGGAAGTTTTATGATTACACAACATTCAAGAAGCCAGGTGTAGAAAATCGACAGTTATCGAATTGTGGTAAAAAATGTAGGGGCTAAACGATGGATATTAAAAAAACGGCAAAGATAGGAGGAATACATGGCCTGGAGCAAAATGAAGCAAATTCTGGAGAGCTTTCTTTGTCCTGCATTATATGGAAGGGTTGAATACTGTGCAACCAGCTACCGTTATTTACCTGATAAAGCAGGCTTTTGTTATATTACGGTAAATAAAAAGAATGTCTTCAATATGAGTGATGTCACTACCTTGATCAGATGGTATCAAACGGAGCAGGAAATAAAGAATGAGCCGAATCTTATAATTCCAATCGACAAAGAAGAAATTGAAGCGGTCAGAAAAGATACCAACGGGACAGTCCCTGAGGATCGCCTAGTTGTAATTGCGAGAAAACGAAAAATATCGGAATATGCGAAGACGATATTGTCAGCGCAGTCGGCATTATGTAAATCAAATTTTTATGTTTTAGCAAATAAGTTTTTGGCTGCTTCTATAGAAGAAAATATAGAAAGCGATGATATATTATTGAATATATTGGCTTTGGTGGATAGAAGGGTCGGGAAAAAGCGACTTTTAAGCATGACTGAGAATATGAAGTTGAAGCATCCGATTGTACAGTATTTTTATGAGCTGCGGCTTAGTACGCTGTGATATTAGGATTATATGCAAGGAGGTAAAACCTTGGAAAATTTACGAGCCCCCGAACTTTTTATTGATAAGGATGGACTATGGTATGCCGATGGTGTACTCATGATCAATAAAGAAATTATTAAGTTATTTGCTGCCAATCTGAAAAAAGATAGTCATGATAAATATCATATAGATTGGCAGAATCAATTGTACCCTGTGAGGGTGGAGGATGTTCCTTTTTTCGTTCAATCAGTAACCGAGCAGGTTGGTCAGCTTACGATACAGCTTAATGATGGCCGAAAATTCCCCCTGCCTCCTGGCAATATTGTCATGAAAAACAATATCCCCTATATCTCTCTGTTCTGGCAGCGTGATACGAAACTATCTCGCCCTTCCTATTCTGAGTTATGTAAAAACCTGATCGAGCGGAATGGTCAGTATTTTATCAAACACGGCGATAATGAATGGCTCGTTGAAGACGAATAATCTTATCGGGGATGAAAGTGGATGTCTCGAAATTGATTAAAACAAGCGAACGTACAGAGGTAGTCTGTGGGTTCGCTTGTTTTGAGTTGCAGCTCCAAAGCACATGATTCTCCCGTTCGATCGTAAGCCCTTAATATTCCGGAAGGTCAACATAAAGCTCAGCAGAAGGCTGAAATCTTCCTCATCTAAGGGCATAAGATATTAGGTATGATGAGTGCCTAACCTAGTATCGGAGGTGCATGTTATGGAGTGGGCATTGGCCATTCCTCGTCTTCAAACATCGACAAGATTAAAAGACCTTTGGTTTGGGCCTAAAGGAAGCCTTTTGAATGATTTAAAAAAGGACTTTGAAGACCGATTCGGCTTTATAAGATTTACCCGCCTTTATTATGGGCAAGAGTTTTGCGAAAAAGCAATTTCAGGAAAAGAAGATATGAAGAAAGCCTTATACCTCTCAGAAGAGGAAGGGATGAATTTCACTTGTGTTACCCCGTATGTAACTGAGAAGGGATTGACTAAAGTAAAAGTGCTATTGTCCCAACTCGCCAAAGAAAGACCTGAGTCTGAGGTTGTTATAAATGATTGGGGAGTGCTCGATTGGATAATTGATGAACAACTAACATTCACTCCTATTTTAGGGAGGCTCTTGAACAAGGTGTTAAGGGATCCCCGTATACCGAAGAACCTTATGAATTCGTCTAATTCAGAGAAAACCCACTATTTTCAAACCAGTTGCCTAGCAGGGCTTGGAATGAAGAACTTACTCGATCAGTATAGTGTAAAGCGCATTGAATTAGATCATCCACCCCAAGGATTAGATCCAGAGCTTTTAGATTGGGGCTATCAAACATCCCTTTATCTTCCTTTTGGAGTTGTGACAACAGGTCGACTTTGCCTCATTCAGTCCTGGGGGGTGGAAGTAAAGGATAAATTCAGGTCATCAAGCAGGTGTGATCAAAAGTGCCTGCCCTATTGGCTGGAGATGACCGATCTAAGTGGACGGGTTAGAAAAAATGCAGATTGGGAGTTAATGCAAAAGGGAAATACCATCTTCTATCGTCTGAGTAGGGAGTCCGTAGCAAAGGCCATAGACAGTGCAGATAGTACCGGGGTGAATCGGATTGTTTTTCAGCCTGAACCGTTGTGAATTCACATGCTGTATAGAATGACAAGAGGAGGTGGTAGAGTGAAAATCTTAGCACCTGTAAGCTCGATCCACGAGGTAGAAGTGCTTACCTCGAAGGGCGCTGACGAGCTCTATTGCGGCGTAAGTCTTGAGGCCTGGGAAAATAAGCATGGTCAAGATGTTTGGCTTAGCCGACGTGGGCCGGGAAAAGCGAACATTCGCAATCTAGATACTTTGAGTGAACTTGTAGATAAGGCTCATCATAATGGAGCAAAGGTATTTCTAACTCTAAATCAGCCGGGGTATGTCAAGGAACTCGCAACAGAAATCCTCTCCTTTGTACAAGAAGTAAGGAGGAATTGTGTTGTTGATGGGTTTATAGTGGCTGATCCCGGGCTTATCCGCACCCTAAAGGAAAAAGAACAGGATACTGTCATTCATGTGAGCAGCCTGGCTGCCGTTTTAAACAGTTCCTCAGTCAATTTCTTTAGAAAGCTTGGAGTGGAACGGATCATATTTCCTCGTTACTTGGATGTGAATACCTTAAGAAAGATCATTGCGGTTGGTGGAACGGATATGGAGTACGAAGTATTTATTCTGAATGATGGCTGTGTCTTTGAGGAAGGGTATTGCAATGTAAGCCATGCCTACGGCGGAGCCTTTTGTCACAACCCAGCCTGGGCCTATAAGCTTATTTCGATTGATGGAGAGGAAGTTGGCGGAAATATAAGGAAGGCTAGGAATTTTAAAGGGGTAGAGGAGTCCTTTTGCCAGAGCGTAGATGAGTACAAAAGGTGGTTATGGGTTGGTATTAAGAACTTTGGTGGTCTTTCAGGATCAAACGGATATCCATTAGGTATGTGCGGTCTATGTACTCTGCCTGAATATGAAGAATTAGGCATAACATCCCTTAAAATTGTAGGAAGAGAGGCTCCTTTTCGTAAAAAGGTCAAGAGCGTAGAGCTTGTCAAACGTATTCTTGATTATGTAAAAGAAGGGCATCCTCCGGAAGAAGTTCGTGAATATGCAAAGAATATTAAGGGAGTAAGAGGGCTCTGTGAGACAGGTTATATGTGTTACGATCGTTAGTTCTTGCATCAAATAGGCACTCTCTGATGAGAGTGCCTATTGTTCTACTGTAAGGTTACGAATGTATACGATGTTGTAAATTGTTAATTCTTTTGGCTCATTGACTCTTTGAGGGCTAGGGCCTGGGGCAACTGTACTTGCAGCTTCTCGTTGTCGGTAGGGTAATTCTAACAGCGCATATCAGAAAAACTAATAATAATCAGTTGGGTGGGGATAATTATAAGAATACACTTAAGTATCCAATACAAAAACAAATAGAGAGGGTGGCAAAGAACATGGAAAGTCGTGAGCAATGGGGAACGAGGGCTGGTTTTATTTTAGCAGCCGTTGGTTCAGCTGTTGGACTAGGAAACATTTGGCGTTTTCCGTATGTGGCATATGATAATGGCGGAGGCGCATTTTTCATTCCGTATTTATTTGCACTTTTAACCGCTGGCATTCCACTTCTTATTATGGAATTTACAATGGGTCATAAATATCGTGGTTCTGCACCCTTATCTTACGCCCGCATGAATAAGAAGACAGAGTGGATTGGTTGGTGGCAAGTATCCATAGCCTTCGTAATTTCTACGTACTATTCCGTTATTATCGCTTGGGCAATGGCTTATACGTATTTTGCAGTGGGGTTGCAATGGGGAGAAGATACAGGTGGATTTTTAATGGGGGAATACTTACAGCGCGTTGATATTGTTAATAAGGCCGCGGTCGGTTCTGTTGGCTCAATTGTTCAGGGAGTATTTATCCCGTTAATACTTGTATGGATAATTACTTTAGGAGTATTGTTTAAAGGTGTTAAAAAAGGAATCGAAAGAGCAAACCGTATTTTTATTCCTACGTTACTTGTTATGTTTTTAATGATTGTGATTCGAGCACTTACGTTAGAAGGTGCTACTCTTGGTCTAGAAGCGTTGTTTAAACCGAATTGGAGCAAAATTGCCTCTCCAGGGGTTTGGGTCGCAGCTTATGGGCAAATTTTCTTCAGTTTATCGATTGCATTTGCAATTATGATAACCTATTCTAGTTATTTACCTAGAAAATCTGATATTAACAACAATGCATTCATTACAGCTTTTAGCAATTCAGGTGTTGAGCTTTTGGCAGGTTTTGGTGTCTTTTCAACCTTAGGATTTATGGCTACCCAAGCAAATGTTCCTATTGAAGAGGTAGCAACGGCAGGTATTGGCTTAGCGTTTGTTGTATTTCCAGAGATATTAAACTCTTTTCCGGGTTTAAATGGGCTTTTTGGTGTTTTATTCTTTGGCTCGTTAGTTTTTGCAGGGCTATCGTCATTGATTTCGATTGTTGAGACGTTCATTGCTGGGGTACAAGATAAATTCAAATTGTCACGTACAAAGGCGGTTATAATAGGTGGCGGCCTTTCAGCACTAATTTCGATTTTATTTGCAACTCAAGGAGGGTTATTCTTCTTAGATGCAGTCGATTACTTTATTAACACATTTGGTGTTGCATTAGCAGGACTTGTTTCTGTTGTTACTGTTGCTTGGGTCGTTAAGAACTTAAAGCCATTCCAAGATCATGCTAACGCAATTTCGGACTTGCGTACAGGTTTATGGTGGAGAATCTGCTTAAGTATAGTGACCCCAGCAGTATTAGGTTATATGTTCGTACTAAATCTTATCGACAACCTAAAAAACAATTACGAAGGTTATCCGACTACATTTCTTATTTATTCAGGTTGGGGAGTTGCAATTGCTACGATCATTGTTGGCTTTATCTTGGCTTCTTTGAAGTGGGGAGCAAAAGATTTAGATATAGCCGCGTACTCTGAAGATAAAGGAGTGGATAAATAATGAGCGGCAGTGCAATTGTGATGATGTTAATCGGTATAATTGTCATTTGGGGTGGACTTGCAGCAAGCATTTGGAATGCTGTAAAAGTATCTAAACAAAAATAGACAGTAACCTTTACGCACAGTTATCCTCTATTACTGGATCATATAAACAGAGAAGCCCAATTTTATCTAAGAGCACTTATGAAGATTCAAAAAAGAGTAGACTTTAATTTAGTAGGAGAGGCAGTCGAGCAAGAAGCCTTTTGGAATCGAATAATGGGCGAACATGCCAAATTTGTACGTGGATTTCTTGATCCTACTGAAGAACTGTTATTTGATAAAGCACACCGTTTCGGAAAAGAGTTTGACCGACTCACGATTGAGGCTATTTACTTTTTTTATTGTCTATTTTGACATAAATAATGTTTAGAATTCTGTCTTTTGCAGAGACTAAATTTAATTTAGATGTAAAGGAGATTAAAGCATGGCAACCTTAGGTAAAGGCAACAATACAAATTACTTACCACAAGGAAATACTCCTAAACCAGGAATAATAACACCAAAGTCTAAGGTAATAGCGGAAAAGACGGATGTCCCTACTAATGGAAATACAGATCCTAGTCATAATTAATTCTTCAAGAATTCACAGGGCAGCTTTGGCTGCCCTGATTTATTTACCACTTAAAATGGCCTCTCGCTAGGTTTTTTAATCAGCTAATTTTTTGAAAACGCCGAAAACGGGAAGCTTGGAGAATTCAAGATCTCCCGCTATAAGTAGAATTAACGTATAGACAAAGGACTATAAAAATGATAAAATATATTTGGATTATTCAGAAAATTCAAAAGGCAATACAGCCTTGTTAATTCATGAAAAAAGGGGAGGGTACTATATGATTGAATCCAAAAAAACAGGATTATTCCTCCGCCATGAACGCCAATTTGAAGTAGGAGATCGCGTGGAGACGTTTAATCACTGCGTTGGAACAGTTGTACGAGTTGATCGCGATAAAATTGGAATCTTTATTGTAGTGCGGTTAGATATCTTACCTCGTGAATTTGCATACGAGCCCTGTGATCTGAAAATAATCGAATAAATATCTTAGGTTTGTATTCAAATTAGAAAAACAGCCTCTTCGCAATGGAAGGGGCTGCCTGCATGTGTATAATGCAAATAGAAGTAAAATCTTAATCACGAGCTTCATCTTTTTTTTCTGCTATGAAATAGTCAATACTCTCTTTGCGGCGGTCATTTTTTGCTTCAATAGCTTGCTTCTCATCAGCTTTAATCTCATCTGCATGTTCATCCAGGTAATCCTCAGCAGCATGTAATTTAGATAAAGTGTGGTTGATATGCTCTTGCAGGTGCACCTCATTATCCGCCCGATTATCAGGTTTGGCCAATATAATCCCTCCTATCTAATTATGACTGCCTTTTTATGATTACCTAATCTGCAAGATACTATGCGAGAAGTCATCAATAAATAATAGCACCAGACGTCTTTGCATAGAATGCTGGTGCTATCAGGATGACACTTGTATTTGAGCGCGATTTTTGCTCTTTCGGATTAAAATCTTCTTTGTGAAGAAAGGCTACCATAGTTTGCATATAATTATTCACCTATGCTTGGTTTAAAGAGTTTGAACATTCGTTACAAATACTCCAGCAGGACTCCTCAGTAATTGAAATATCATCTAGCTCATTGGTATACGTGTAATTACAACACACCATCTCAGTCTTTTTTTCTTCCCCACAAACATCGCAGTATGAATACGCAAGTATTAAATTCTTGAGCAACATTATAATCCACTCCTCTCAATGAATAAAAACCTTGTGTTAGTTACAGCATATGACAAAAATTAAGTTTTAGGTATCCAGAAGAAAGAAAAATCAGAATATTTGAATAAGTACTTGCGAATGTGTTTTGGTGTATTGTTATTGGTGAGGATATGGTTATATTAGTGAGTAATAAATTAAATATAAGCAGTTAGGGGGGGCGGAATGGCGATAATTAAAATAAATGGAATAAATTTGAATATAGATATACAAGGCGAGGGATATCCTTTAATTCTTATACACGGACTTGGTTGCGATAATACTCAATGGAAAGGGGAAGTCCAACGACTATCTAAATCCTATAAGACAGTTGCATTAGATTGTCGAGGACATGGTAAATCTGATAAACCAGACAGTTACACTTTGAATGATCATATCCAGGATGTGTTATCACTATTAGACAGGCTCGAAATTACGATGACAAATCTTTATGGAGTTTCTATGGGAAGTTATATTGCACAAGGTGTGGCAATTAAACAACCCCATAGAATAAACAAACTAATTTTGACAGTTCCGAAATCAAATGGTTTGACATCTTCAACACGGAGGTTTATTCAGGAGCATGCAAAGGAATTAGAGGGACTAAGTAAACAAGAAAAAAGAACTTTTTTCCATAAACATATCGCATATGATTCGGATATATTTTCAAAGAATCCAGAACTTCTTAAAAGTTCGTTAACGCCTCAACAAACTGCAATAGCAAATAGAGCTTTAGAAGGATTCGATTATCTGAGTGAACTCCATAAGATAACGGCAGAAACTCTTGTTATCAGTGGTAAATATGATGAGCTAAATCCTCCTTCTGAAGGAAAGCTATGTGCTTCTCTAATACCAAATGCGACCTTTATTGAAATGCTATACTCAGGTCACGTACCTATGGCAGAGGAACCTGAAACTTATAACAGAATAATTGATAAATTCCTAAGCAAATAGGTGAAGCTGATCCATAGTGCTAAGGGATAGCTTCACCTTGATTTATACATAATGAATGATCATCTCTCAGAGTCAGGATAGCTCCTGATTCTTTTGTCTGGGAAGGAAATTTTCCATAGGACACTTTAACGAAAATGTTTCGTTTCCGAACTTCAACAGCGGCTCTATCTGTTTTATTCTTCGTCAAACAACGCGAGAAAGCTTTTACCAGTATTGAACCATTCCGTTTCCTTGTCAATGGATTTGCCACTTCGTTTAATGTATCGGCTAAAAGGATCTAACTCACTTTTCCTATTGATGAAACGTTCGATAAATGAATATGGATAAATAACAAAGTTGGTATTGTTGACAGTGAGTAATCCTTCAAAGTAAAACTCTGTAGATACATAACCTTGTTTGCTAAGTAACTCGACTTTAGCAAAAATACTGTTTTGTGCAACTCCTTTTTCAAATGCCGAAAGATCATAAATAGGATAATAACAATAGTCGTCATCAAGAAGCTTGAATTCCCGATAGTCAAGCTTCTTAAAATCTTTGATACCGTTGACAAGGTCAAAATTATAATTCTTTTCTACTGGACTTTCCGATGACTCAACTGTATCTTGAATCGAAATATGGACCATAAGGTTTTTAAACGGAATAGGAAAACCAATATAAATTTCCGAATTAACGATTTTTAATTGTGATGACACTGATGCTAAAGTGATTATATTTGACCCTGCTGTTAAGATGTCTGCATCTAATAGTTCGTTAACAGTTGGTAGTCGCCCAACTTTGCTGGTGCTTGTCAGAAGACCGAAAATCTTTATTATAAAGTACAGGACAAATATATCAGCGAGAATGACACAAAAAAGCAAGATGCTCCGCTCGACGGACGAAAACGACTGTTTCAAAAGATAACCCACGATAGTTGTCCATATAAGCCCACAAAATGTCAACGTGATTTGAGCGAAACTTATTATTCTGCGTAAAAACGTATTTTTTTCATTGATTATTTGTTCGTATAAAAGAAACGTTCGAAAGACTTCCTGACCAATAGCACCTTTCTCGAGAAAAAGATTTTTCTTATATGGCAACGTGAAAATGCTCCATAGGATTTCCCGACTTCGTTGTACATTATGTTGACTGTTCATGGATATAAAGATGGAGATAAGTCCGACTAAAGACAGCATACCCGAAGTAATCGCCAGTAACATCCCGATTGTTTCCCCAGACAAATATCATGCCTCCATTTCTGAATAAGTGCAACCCTAGTGTCCCAGATATTTCTCACAATATCCAAGAATTATTAAATTTTAGAATTGTACTGCCTTGAGGAATTAACGGTATAAATTGGATAAATCTAGCGGCTTATTCTATGAGCAAAGTTATTAAAATAGGAGATTGACCGAAGAACTATTGGTTTAGGAATGGGATCTGGAATAACGTCATGAGGACAAAAGTAGTGGCAATTGATATTAGCCATGCCCATAAAGGACTTTTATAGTGAATGACAAGCAGTGTAAACATGAAAGCATTAAAGATCACCGAGTATGTAAATCGCCAACCGTTGAAATAAGCAAAATGATTTATCTTTAGTGCCCAATATTCGATGCCGGAAAAAATAAAGACCCAAATAATTATATAACCGGTTTTTTTAAGGGTTCCTTTCTGAGGGAAATGGGGTAGAAATAACAGAAGAAAACAAGGAAACATAAGCAAGGACATCATAATCTCAGCTAACTGGCGCGGCAATATGGGTGTGGTAAAAAGCCATAAGGGTTTAGCTAGTGTTAGATGGAGGTAAAGGAAATTCCCTAATGCCCAAAAGAGAAATGTTGGGTAATATGCCTGCCAATTTTTAAAATTGCCCCATTTTATTGTAATTGCCAAAACTAAAATAGTTAAAATTAGATCCATGTTTATCTTTCCAATCTCTTGTTTGTATCAAGCAGTATATAGTATCGTTATTAATTCCAAATGTTATGTGCAGACGCTGTTTGATTAGTTTTCGTAAAAAAATTGCTGTTGCTCGACAAAAAAACAAATCTCAGCCAACGCATTTTTGCTTTAGAGGTGCAGTTGTAAAATGGTATGAGGGTGGCAGGATGAGGGGAAAATATGTTATATATTAAGAGGATTCTGGAAGTTATTTTTGAATGATGTTTCTTGACATCCTTTTGTTAAAGAGATACTGAGAAAGTCTATCAAATTAGGAATGAGGAACTAAGATTAATAATCAAAGTGTGATCATAAAATTACTTGTATATTATATTCCCATAATATCCGCCGTTTATATTATAACCGGGATAAAACTGCTTAGGCAAAAGAGAGGAAATCACGTTAACTATTTTTCACTTCTTATGTTTGCGACTGCAATTTATTTCTTTGGATATTTATTAGAAATCACTTCAGTATCTTTTGACACTTTATTGATGGTTCGTATTTTTCAGTTTTTAGGTATGATTCTAATCCTCACCATTGGAATCTATTATGTTGCAGATTTAACAAAATTCAAAATATCGAAAAAAATAGTAGCTATTTTATTAGCTTTCTTCGCAATTATAGGGCTTGTTTTTATAACAAATCCATTTTATTCACTGGCTTATTATCTTCTGATGGGATATGTTGCAGTGTTCTTAGTGTTTTCAAACATTTTGCTACTAAAAACATATAAAATCACTAAGGAAAAGAACAAAAAAAATAGTACTTTCTACGTACTTACCTCATTTCAGATTCCATGGCTTGCAATATTATTCTATTTATTAGGATTTAATAGATATATTGACCTAGTGCCAGTGACTATAATATTAGTATGCCTGTTATTAGTTGTTAATGAAATCAAAAATAATATGTTCGAGTTGCAAATAAATAGATGGAAGAGCACATTTGATAATATTGGTGAACCAGCTTTTTTAGTTAATGAATTAAATGAAGTTGTATGTTCAAATGTCAACGCGAATAGTTTTTTAAGTGAGCAGAAAAAAAGTTTTAAGGACATTTATAAGAATTTGAATCATAACGACCTAAATAACAGACAAGTTTCATTCATTATTAATAATGAGATCAAATGGTTTGACACTAAGAAAAACAAATTTGACATCAAAAACAAACTTACAAGTTATTTGCTGATAGACGTAACTGAAAAAAGGTTGGCACATGAAGAACTTAGATTAAGCGAAGAAAAATACCGGCTCCTTGTTACGCAAATGCAACAAGGGCTTGCAGTTCATGAAGTTATATTAGATGAAGCGGGAAAAGCAATAGATTATCGTTTTATTGACGCAAATGAAAGTTTTGAGCGGCTAACTGGACTAAAAAATGAAGATATTCTAGGTAAGACTGTACTTGAAATAATGCCAGGTACGGAAAGTTACTGGATAGAAAAATATGGTCATGTAGCATTGACCGGTGAGCCGCTCCAATATGAGAACTATGCAAAAGAACTAGGCAAGTATTACGAGATAGTTGCCTATTCTCCACGACATAAAGAGTTCGCAGTTGTTATATCTGATATTACAGAACGCAAACGATTGGAAATAGCTCTTTCAAGTGAGAAAAATCTTATTGAAACAACTCTTATATCTGTCGGAGACGGAGTAATTTCTGTTGATAATAAGGGTAATATCGTGCTTTTGAATAGAGTTGCTGAATTCCTGACTGGTTGGACACAAGAAGCTGCAAGGGGAAAACCGATTGATGAAGTATTTAATATCGTAAATGAGTTGACACGAGAAAAGAGTGAAAACAAAGTCAAAAAAGTCCTTGAAAGCGGTGAGATACTTGAATTAGCCAACCATATCATATTAATTTCAAAAGATGGTATTGAGCGACCTATTGAAGAAAATGTCGCACCAATTATGCAAGAAAACGGCGAAATTATTGGGGTGGTATTAGTAATTAGAGATTTCTCTGAGAAAAAGCAAAGGCAAGAAGAAATTGAGTATCTAAGCTATCACGATCAGCTAACGGGTTTATATAACCGTAGATTTTACGAAGAGGAACTAAAGAGACTGGATACAGAAAGAAACCTTCCTCTGACCATTGTTATGGGTGATTTAAACGGTTTAAAGCTTGTTAATGATTCTTTCGGACATGTCATGGGCGATGAGCTCCTTAAAAAAGTAGCAAAAGTGTTAAAGAAGGGATGCCGATCTGATGATATAGTTGCCAGACTGGGAGGGGATGAATTTATTATTTTATTACCTAAGACAGATTCTTCTGAAACAGAAAAAATCATTAAACGTATCAATGATCTGTCATTAAAAGAAAAAGTAGGCGCCATAGATATTTCCATTTCATTTGGTTATGAAACTAAAAGAAATGAGAAAGAAAAGATTCAAGAAATATTCAAAAAAGTTGAAGATCATATGTATAAGTCAAAACTCTTTGAGAGTCCAAGTATGAGAGGGAAAACAATTAAAGCTATAATTAATACACTTCATGAAAAAAACAAAAGGGAAGAACAGCACTCTCACAGAGTTTCAACTCTCTGCAAAATGATGGGAGAAGCACTTGGCCTGCCGGACTATGAAATTGAAGAACTTAAGTCAGTTGGGTTGCTGCATGATATAGGGAAAATAGCTATAGATGAAAATATACTCAATAAGCCAGGTGAACTTACAGACGAAGAATGGAAAGAAATGAAGCGTCACCCAGAAATAGGCTATAGAATACTTAATACAGTTAATGATATGTCTGACATTGCTAACTACGTATTGTATCACCATGAAAGATGGGATGGGAAAGGATATCCAAAAGGCTTAATAGGGGAAGAGATACCCTTTGTGTCAAGGATTATAGCTATAGCGGATGCCTATGATGCAATGACCAGTGAGAGGAATTATCGAAATGCGTTGCCGGAGGAAGTTGTAATCGCAGAGTTAAAAAAGAATGCAGGTGCTCAATTTGACCCGGAATTAGTAACATTATTTATCGAAAAGGTGTCAGGGAAAGTCAGTAGAGTATAAATGCTACTATAGGTTAGAAATTATTTATTTACCGTCTCAGAGCATGTGGAATGTCTTGATTGAAGGTCTACTTTGGGAAAGATGTTTTTGCAGATAGGGTTCAATTACTTCGAATTTTTTGTAATCTATCCAAGACGATTTCTGACTCAGTGATAATATCTGTGATTAAGTCTTTGATAGATTTGATGTCATAAACTAAACCTACGCACTGTCCCATAGAAATTGTGCCCCCGTCCAAATCCCCTTCTATATAGCAACGGCGTCGCACTCCACTGCCAATAACTTTAAGGATCTCTTCCATAGTGGCTCCTCTGGCCTCCATTTCCAAAACTTTTTCTGCTGTAACATTTTTCATTACTCTAGCAGTATTTTGAATTGACCGTTCGATTATTACTGTATCTGTTTCTTCTGCTTGTATCATCCATTCTTTAAATTTCGGATGAGCCAAGCAGTCTGTAGTAGCCAGGAAACGGGTACCCATGACAACTCCTTCCGCCCCTAAAGCTAAGGCAGCTATTAAACCACGGGCATCGGCAAACCCTCCTCCGGAAATTACCGGAATTGATAAGGTGTCTGCTGCTTTTGGCGTCAATATCAATGAAGTAACATCATCCATGCCTGGGTGGCCTCCGCATTCATACCCTACGATGATCACTGCATCCGCGCCAATGCTTTCCGCTTTTTTTGCAAAACGTATTGAGGGCACCTTATGAATTAATTTAACACCAGCCTTTTTTAGCTCAGGTACAAAACTTTCCGGACTCCGACCGGAAGTCTCGACAACAAGCACATTCTCCTCGATCACAGCTTCAAAATATTGAATTGCTTTATCCTTCTGACCTACCCCCGGCAGGATGGTGATATTGACACCGAATGGCTTATCCGTTAATTCTCGAGTTCTGCGTATTTCCTCAATCAGTTCTTTTTTGCTGGGAAATGTTGCGGCAGAAATAAGGCCTAATCCTCCCGCATTTGACACCGATGCCACAAATTCGGCTCGTGACAGCCACTGCATCCCACCCTGAATTATCGGATGTTCAATGTGTAAGAGTTCAGTAATCTTAGTTTTCATGTTCTTCTCCTCTCAAATATCGCCACCTAAGGGAGGCATTTCTCGGACGTTTATTCGAATCCGGTGCATCCATGGCATAAATAGATTGAATTAAAAATTAATTCTCACATTATACAATACCATTAATTAGCTATTTTGTAAGCAACAGTTATCTAATAACATTTTTTTTGTAACAGATTGATTGAACCTCCATCTGCCGGTTGAGGGAACCTACCTCACCGGCATTTTTAATACTCGATTACAATTGAGTAAGGTGTTTTGAAAGCGGAAAATGTCGTAAATCATCTAAAGAAAATGATAAATAGAATTAAAAGGCGAAATTATGAGATAAAAGAGGAAAAACCAGATAATGCGTAGAATCATAGATTATAAAAATTATTCAACGTTTTCAGGTATATAACAAAACGTATTTTAAAAAATAATTGGGGGAATCAAAATGGTTCGATATCAAGAGAAAAATGTAGGCTACGACTTAGATTTAAGTGCTGTAACGCTCAAAGATGTTATTGACATTGATTTTTTGCAGCAATTTCAAGATGATTTTGCTAAAGGAGTAGGCTTGGCTAGTGTATCGGTTGATCCTGATGGGACCCCTATTACTAAGCCTAGTAGTTACACTCGATTTTGTATGGACTATACACATTCTACAGAATGTGGTGACAAACGCTGCGCGGAATCACACCGCAAAGGCGGTGAAGAAGCTGCACGAACAGGGAAACCAGTAGTCTATGAATGTCACGCAGGTTTGATTGACTTTGCAGCACCGATTATGCTTGAAGGCCGACTCATTGGTACTATATTGGGGGGACAAGTATTAACTGATGCTCCGAACGATGAGAAGTATCGTAAAATTGCGAACGAAATTGGTGTAGATGAGGAAGGATATATCGAAGCAGTACAAGAAATTCGAACATTATCTCGCGAAAGTATAGAAGCCGCGGCTAATGTGCTATTTACAGTTGCAAATCATATGTCGCATATTGCATATCAACAGATGAAGCTTAAATCAGTAACTAATATGCTTACCGATGGCTTGGGGCAAATATCGGCAACTATGGAGCAACTGGCTGCATCAGCAACTACCGTAAGTGAAAATCAAGTAAATCTCAATACTGAAATTAAAAATGTAAATATTGTAACTGGGAAAATTGATGCAGTTATGGATTTCATAAAAGATATCGCGGATGAAACGCGGTTATTAGGTTTAAATGCGGCGATTGAAGCAGCTAGAGCTGGTGAAGCTGGACTAGGATTTGGAGTTGTTGCTCAAGAAATCAGGAAACTTTCAGCTGATTCGAAGGAAACAGTGGGTAAAATTAAAGATTTAACAACCAGTATAAAAGAATCCGTAGATAAAACGGTAACTATGGGCAATGAAACAACAACAACAATAGAGCAACAGACTGCTGCTATAGAGCAAGTGACAGTTAGTGTTATGGAGATTTCAAATCTTACTGAGCAACTAAATAATCTAGCAAATAATCTATAAGTTGAAAGTTGTTGAAGGGAGGGGAAATTTTTGAGTATTCAATTAGTTATATTTGAATTAGACAACAAAGAATATGGAATTGACGTTAAAGCTGTTAACGGGATTCTAAGAGCAAGGAAGTTTAAAATATCGACATTGCCGGGAACTGATAAGTCGATAGAAGGTATGATAAATTTGCGTGGAAACGTGAATTATATATTTAACTTAAGAAATAAGTTTGAGTTAATTGAAAAGGAAATCTCTGATGAGAGCAAATTCATCATGTTAAACGCCAGCGACTCTACTATCGGTTGCATTGTAGATGAGGTAACAGATATTGTTAAGTTAAATGATGAGCAGGTGCAGTCGACGCCGAATTTCATTTGTGCTGGTGATAATAACTACATTAAAGGTATTGGAAAATTTGACGATCGAATGATTATTATTTTGGATCCGGAGAAAATATTTTCCTCAGAATTTGCTACTCTTCAAAACGCTTTTATTAAGCAAGAAAATTGAAACTAACGACACCTGAATTTAAAGTCATGCATGATTTACACATTGCGTAAATTTTAGTAATTGAGGGCATGAGTGACTGCAACCGACTAGAGGTTACAGTCACTCATTATTTATACGTATATTATTTGATAAATTATGATGCAAAAAATAAAACTTCGCAGGACGACATTGGATAGAAATAACAGTTTACAACATGTACTAAAAATGTTAATCTAACTGAGCGCCGAAGAAAAGACGCAGATTAACTAGAAAAATGCAGCAATATGTTATTGACAACTTAATTTAAAAATGCTAATATTTAAATCCGGCCAGGCTAAAAAACAGGTCGTTGGTCGCCTCCGAATTTTGGAGATTGTCTCTTAGATGGCCCGTTGGTCAAGCGGTCTAAGACACCGCCCTTTCACGGCGGTTACACGGGTTCGAATCCCGTACGGGTCACCAAATAATAGAGTTCACATCGAAGCTGGCCCCGTGGTGTAGTGGTTAACATGCCTGCCTGTCACGCAGGAGATCGTCGGTTCAAGTCCGATCGGGGTCGCCATTAATTTAAGCGTTCCAATAATAATGGGTAGGTGGCCGAGTGGTTAAAGGCGACAGACTGTAAATCTGTTCCGCGAGGTACGATGGTTCGAATCCATCCCTGCCCACCATTATCGAAGGTTCGAAGATCGTGATTCGAAATACGAAGATGATTCGCTGAGAACTCTAGATCTTAGAAATAATACACTATGTTGATATTAGGTACGAGGATTACAAAAGTTCGGTTAACGAACATAGTGCGTTGAACACTAAATACGTCGCGGGGTGGAGCAGCGGTAGCTCGTCGGGCTCATAACCCGAAGGTCGTCGGTTCAAATCCGGCCCCCGCAACCAAGGTGTTAGGTCCTGGAGCAAATGCTCAGGCTTAATATATAGTTGGGGTGTCGCCAAGCGGTAAGGCACCAGACTTTGACTCTGGCATTCGTAGGT
>NZ_FQXJ01000035.1 GCF_900129935.1 Desulfosporosinus lacus DSM 15449
CTAAAAATGTCTTTTTTCCTATCATTCTTATCACCACTATCAAATTGATATACCAATAAATGGTATTCACTCTGATTATGGTGGCCGATTTGAAATGTCAAGCGTTTTTTGCTATTGTTAAAACATTTTTTGCAATTATAAAGGGCTATTTCCTATTTATGTAAGGATAGCCTGATGACATTGGGAGTCTACCCCCACCGAAGTAGAATAAGGAACGGGGCTGTTGCAAAACAGCGTTGGAAAATGACCTGCACAAAAAATCAGCCCGAGAGGACGCATAGTGAAGCCTTTGGGGCTGATTTGCTTTTGGGCATCTCGACCAAGGGTGAAAGCCTTCTCTTCGGCTTGTACCAAGAATCTTACGCGCGTATGATTCTTGGTACAAGCCCGACCGGGTTATACGCAAAACTACACTTCAACCCTTGGGAAATTTAGATCTTTCGCTAAATTAGCTCAATTTTGCAACAGCCCCGTCTAGGAAATGATAAAAGAAGATAAAAAAGGAGGATTGGCATAATTATGGCCAACCCTCCTTTCTTATTCAAATAATCTAATAAAATCCATCATTTCTTGCCAGAAACTGTTTTAAACGGCCAGTGTATTATGCCACCCAGGTTAAAAACATTAACATAGCCCTGCTTCAATAATATCCTTACAGCAGCTCTGCTTCGACTCCCACTCCGACAATAGACAAAGATCGTGGCTTGTTTGTCTGGCAATTTTAGACCAGCTTCCTGGGCTAAAATGTTTAAAGGAATCAAAGTACTTTTGGGAATATGATTCTCCAGAAATTCTTCCTGAGTTCGAACATCCAGAAGAATGATCCCCTTTTCCGTATCTAATCTCTTCTTTGCTTCTTTTGGTGCAATTTTTAAGTGACTGATCTTCCCTGTGTTTTTGATATAAACCCAGATTATTAGTACTCCCACGAATAAAGCGATAGTAATAGTTTGGTTCATACTTTATCCCTTTCTAATAAGAAATGCCGAGACCCCTCTATACCCTCCTATGGTATAAAGGAATTGTATGATGCAATACCATTTTTGTCAATTAATAATATCTGGTATTGTAACAACGACTGAGGTAATGCAGGCATTTCCTTAAATGACCAAAAGAGGAGCGAACCCCTATCGTTACTTAGGAGTTCGCCCCTTACCGTTGTTATCCGACATCGGTTATTAGTGAATGAGTTTACTCTGCCTTTTGAGCATTAGAGTTTTTACGGCCGCAGCCTTTTTTCTGCCCAAAACCATGAAATTCGCCTTTGTCGATATCTTGTTCAATTCTTTGTTGACGTTCTTGCATGGCGTTCTTGATTTTATCGGCTTTTGTTTGATCTAAGATTCCAGCCTCTACTTCCTTATCAATAATCTGAACTTTGATGCTGTTCATTTGTTGAGTGAGAGCTTTAATCTCCTTCAATTTATCTTGATCAACAGCCCCTAAGGCGGGCACAGCGCTTAGAACCAACAAAGCCAAAGCCAAAATGCTTGCAGCCAGTCTTCTCATATGCCAGACCTCCTCATTCATTTTATTGCCGGAAACATTCTTAGAATGTCCAATAATATAGTTTATTATTATTGATATTTGATCGAATTGAACTCGTTCAGCTAAGGCCGAACATCGAGACTTATGTCACCGAAACAGAATAAGGAACACCCACTTTTAATAGAAGTGGGGTCCTTCTATTCCTCTTTGGTCAGTTTTAATACTAGCTCGTTTTGTTCATAATCATTAGCATAGTTCTGTCCCCATTTACACAAGGTATCTAAAATAGGCAGGAGACTCTGACCTGCTTGAGTCAGAGAATATTCAACCTTGGGCGGGATTTGTGTATAAATCAATCTCTTGACCAAACCACTGTCTTCCAGCTCCCGAAGCTGTTGAGTTAACATTTTGGGTGTGACATTAGGGATAGCTTTTCTCATTTCACTGTATCTTAAGGTTTTATCCCCTAAATGCCAGAGTATAAGGGCTTTCCACTTTCCACCGATGAGGGCCAACGTCAATTCCATGGAACATTGATACTCATTATTCTTGAACTTGATCATTAAGTCTCACTCCTTAGTCTATCAAGAGTCTTTAGTTCGTATAAGTATAATCTCCCTCGAACTAACACGGTATACATTTGGTTACTATAGTACGAAAATGTACGTACTTGCTAACTATTATTATATCGTTTATTATCATATCAGGCAATGACCAAGGCTAAATAGCAGGGAGTGTTTGTTTTATGAAAGTTGTAGCTTTTAATGGAAGTCCGCGGGTCAATGGCAATACTTCGCAAAGCATAAAAATGGTTTTAGCGGAATTAGAAAAAGAAGGAATTGAGACTGAAATTGTCCAATTGGGAGGGCGTAAAGTCTTTGGTTGCTTGGCCTGCGGCAAATGTAGCGAAATGATGAACAACCGATGTGTACGCAAGGACGATGAAATGAATACTTTCATCCAGAAAATTGAAGAGGCAGATGGCATCATTATAGGTTCCCCCACGTACTTCAGTAATGTGAGTACGGAAGTAAAAGCTCTTATTGACCGTTGTGGTTATGTATCAAAGTCTAACGGAGGTGCCTTATTAAGGGGAAAAGTTGGAACTTCGGTCGTTTCCGTACGTAGAGCCGGATCCACCTTTACCTACTCTGCTATTAACTTCTTCTTTGGCATAGCCGAAATGGTCATTTGCAGTTCAAGTTATTGGAATATGACCTTATCCCGTGATCCAGGCGATGTTCAAAATGATAATGAAGGCATCCAGACCTTTCAAACCCTTGGTAAAAACATGGCTAAACTTTTAAAGCAAGTTCGCTAAATTAAGCGAGGTAACTAATCAGCGAAAACTTCAAGATCGCATGGCTGAGTATACTATCGAGAACTATCTAACGAAGAATTAACCATAAACAAAGAAGAGACGCCTTAAAACGTCTCTTCTTTGTGTTATGGTATACCCTACAAATCAAACCTCAAATAATTGTCTTCAGGGTTGATTAATCAACCTAGTGTGATAATATGGACACTTAAAGATGGAGTTATGCAGTTTAATGAATTACTGAGAGCTTTGCCAACAATACGGCAATGATTGCACAAGTTTTATTGACAGCAATCACGCTTAAAACTTGCTTATCTTTGAAAAAATAGGTTTCAATAGAACGCTCTAAAGTGATAAAAACTAAGATCGTTACAAGAAAGGATGAGAAATAAAAGCCTGCTCCTGCTGCTAAACCAATCGCTGATACTACCCAAAGAGAAGCAGCCGTTGTTTGATACTAACAAAATCCGAAGCAAAGGCGAGTGGTATCCTAGTCATGGCTATTTTAAAGAAATTTATCAAATATTATAAACCCTATAAATACCTGTTTTATGCCGACATCATGTGTGCCTTGATTGTTTCCATTATCGATCTGTCCTTTCCACAAATCCTTAGTTATCTAGCTAAAAATCTATTTACTCAAGATAAAGAAATAATTCTGCAAGCCATAGGATTTATCGGCATAGCCCTGCTGTTTATGTATGTTATTAAGTATTATTGCCAGTATTTCATTATTTCCTGGGGACACATTATGGGCGCGAAGATGGAAACCGATATGAGAAAAGATCTGTTCAATCAATTTCAGCGGTTATCCTTTTCTTATTATGATAGAAACAATACTGGAGAAATGATGTCCAAATTGGTCGCAGACTTGTTTGATATATCCGAACTTGCTCATCACGGGCCAGAAAATATTTTTATCTCCACGCTAAAGATCATTGGCTCCTTTAGTATCTTAATGTTGATTAATATTAAAATGACCCTGATTTTATTAGTGGTGACGCTGGTCATGGTGGTCTTCACCATTTACAAAAACATTAAAATGGCTCCCAGCTTTGCAGATAGCAGGGTGAAAATTGCCGCTGTAAATTCCAGCCTGCAAGATAGTTTATCTGGAATCCGAGTTGTCAAATCCTTTGCCAATGAACGAGTAGAAAGAGAAAAATTCAGAAAAAGCAACCACGATTTTTTGGACTCTAAAATTAGAATCTACAAATTGATGGGTAATTTCCACGCTTGGAATTCTTTTTTTGAAGGGTTGCTCTATGTTGTGATCATTGTTTCCGGGGGGGTATTTATAGCCAATGGTTCGTTAAAAATTTCCGATCTGGCGATTTATGTCCTTTATGTCAACCTCTTTATCAATCCCATAGACGTATTAATAAATTATACTGAATCATTTCAAAAAGGCTACGCTGGTTTCAAACGATTTATTGAGGTTTTGGAGACTGCGCCAGATATTGTGGACAAAGCAGGAGCTAAACCTTTGACAGACGTTAAAGGAGAAATTAATTACAAGAATGTCTCCTTTCGCTATGACGATGATTCCAATGTTTTAGATAATGTGAGTCTAACCATAAAAGCAGGAAAGAACATCGCCCTAGTCGGACCATCGGGGGGAGGGAAAACAACTTTCTGTTCTCTGTTGCCAAGATTTTATGATGTAACATCCGGATTAATAACCATTGATGGAAATGATATCCGAGACGTGACGCTAGATTCTTTACGAAATGCTATCGGGATAGTGCAGCAGGATGTCTATATGTTTGATGGCTCAATCAGAGAAAACATTGCCTATGGCAAGGCCGGATCTTCAGAAGCCGAAATTATTGAGGCAGCCCAAAAAGCCAATATTCATGAGTTTATCCTGTCTCTTGACGAGGGGTATGATACTTATGTTGGGGAACGAGGGGTCAGGCTCTCTGGTGGACAAAAACAACGATTATCAATCGCCAGAGTGTTCTTAAAGAACCCTCCCATTTTAATCTTAGACGAGGCTACGTCAGCCCTAGATAATGAAAGTGAACGCTACATTCAAAATTCTCTGGAAAAGCTCTCTGAAAATCGGACGACCATCGTGATTGCCCACAGGCTGAGTACGATAAAAAACTCGGACGAAATTGTGGTGGTTACCGATGAAGGCATCCAAGAAAGAGGCAGTCATAAACAACTGCTCGAAAAGGCTGGCATCTATGCCCATTACTATAATATGCAATTTGAAGGCTTGGAATAGTGCTAAATCAGTCCCAGTTTCTTGATGACCTCTAACATTTTATTTGTATCGATTGGTTTAGCGGCATAAGCCTCACACCCGATTTCAAAAGCCTGATTAACATAATCAGTTTCTGCTAAAGCTGTCGTCATAATGACCTTTACCCGCTGTTCAGATGCAAACTCTTGTTTAGTCTCATAGTCGCGGATGGCCTTCAATACTTTAACCCCATCTACTTTAGGCATCATAATATCCAGGCAAATTAAATCATAGGGAGCCTTTTCCTTAATTGCTAACAAATATGCGTCAAGCGCTTCCAACCCATCAACTACCAAATCCACTTCACCATACTGCCCAAGGAATTTTGACAAGAACCGCCGACTAGCTAAATCATCTTCCGCAATTAAAATCTTCATCTTTTTCACCCTCTCAATTATTTAGGCATAAATAAATTTCAAATTCTCTTTTTAGACTTTGAGCGTATTTATTCGCTTCCTCCTGGTTTTCGCGTCTGGCGGCCAATTCAATTTTAAACGCTAAAGTTTTAAGGTCATCCGCTTCGATCAAGTTACAATTATGTTTAATTTTATGTGCAATTTCTTCAGTGAGATTAATATCCTCATAGCTTAGTGCAAATCGAAGTTCCTCAATATCTCGTGAAACTTCTATGATAATGGCATCTTTATCATATTCCAAGGGCATCTCAGAATCAATATTCAGTACTACTCCATCTTCACTAATCCTTACCTCATGTTTAGGCACAGCGTGCAGTTTATCTGCTGAGATATTTCGATTCACCACCTCTTCTAACAGGGAGAATAATTTACCCATCCTGATAGGTTTGGGCATATACTCATCCAGTCCACAGGCTAGAAATTTTTCTCGATCTCCAGCAAGGGCATAGGCTGTTAAAGCGATGATAGGAGTATGTTGATTCTCTCCCTCTTTCTCACGGATTTTGGCAGTCGCTTCGATCCCGTCCATTATCGGCATTTGAATATCCATGAAAATTACATCGTACTGATTTTCAGCATGCAATGCTAAAGCTTCCAACCCGTTCGTGGCAGATTCTATAAAGTGCCCTTTTTCTTTGAGCATTAAAGATAAGACCGTTAAACTGACCTTATCATCCTCTACAATGAGTATTCTCAATGGTCTCATAGAATGGATGGTGCAGGTGTCTTGTGTCGGATAATTTAGTTTGCCAGATCGCATGAACTTTAGACTAAAGCTAAAAGTACTCCCTTTCCCCTCTTGACTTTCCACTGATATGGTTCCGCCCATCATCTGTACGAGTTGCTTAGAAATCGCCAGACCTAGACCAGTACCACCATACTTTCTTGTAATTGAACCATCCACCTGACTAAAGTTCTTAAAGAGCTTAGTTTGTTCATGGGGTGATATACCAATACCTGAATCCGAAATGGAAAATAGAATCTCTATCATTTCGTTTGTTATTTCTAGTTCTTTAGCAGAAAGAACAACCCCTCCGAATTTAGTGAATTTTAAAGCGTTATTTAAAAGATTGTTTAATATTTGCTTAAGCCTGTTGGGATCCCCTATCAAAGTTTGCGGGATCGCATTGGAGCAGTCGCAACATAGGGTTAGCTTCTTTTTCATAGCTAAGGGCAAATGTGCTTTTATCGTTAATTCCAATAATTCAGGGATATTAAATCCTATTTTTTCTATCACTAATTTACCTGCTTCGATTTTAGAAAAATCAAGAATGTCATTAATGATTGTCAGTAAGGAATCTGCGCAGTCTTTAGCGATTTCAAGGTTACCTCGCTGTTCCTGGCTTATATTCTTTAATAGTGTCAAATCAATCATCCCTACGATTCCATTAATAGGGGTGCGAATTTCATGACTCATATTCGCTAGGAATTCACTTTTTGCACGATTAGCAGCTTCTGCTTTATTCTTTGCTAGCTGAAGTTCGTTTTCTACATGTATGCGTTCTGTCATATCTGTGATAAGTGAGACGAAATAACCGGGTTCAGGACTATATAGTTTCACGGAAAACCAACGCTCACTCCAAGCTGAATAGTAAATTGGCAAAGCGAGCTGAAGTCCTGTTGATGCAACTTCCCCATATTCAGCCATCCTTTGGTCGAATAACTGAGGATCTTCGCCAGAAAAAAGCTCCGAATATTTCTTGCCAATAATTTCCTTGCGAGATACTCGAAATATTCTTTCATATGCTTCATTAATCTCCAGGATTTCATAATCTATGGGTTTTCCGGTTTCATCATAGATTACTTTGTTATGAGCAAAGCTGTCGGGCATATTTATAATTAACGAACGATATCGTTCATACAAAAGTCTTTGTTTTTCCTCGCTTTTGAGCAATTCAATTTGTGTTTTCTTTCGCTCAGCGATGTTTCGAGCAAACGATAAAATGCATCTCTTCCCGTCCATCTCGATAAGCTGAGAGTTAACTTCAATTGGTATTTCTTCATCATCTTTAGTAAAGTAAGTACTCTCAAACCTGTATTGCCCTTTAGCAGTCACTTCACTGATAATAGTTTTGAAAAGCTCTTCTTTTTCTCTGCAAAAGTCAGCAATCTTGAGATTGAGAAACTCTTCTTTGCTGTATCCCGTTCTCTCACATACCATCTTGTTCACGTCAATAATTTTTGTCTTTAGGGGTTCGTCCGCTTCAATCTCGAGAAGTATGATACCATCATAGGCTATATCGAAGAGACTGCGATACTTTTTTTCACTAGCCCTTAATAGATCTTCTACCCGTAAACGTTCAGTTATTTCCCGAATGATGCTTACCAAGACTGGTTGGTCTTCGATAAAAGTACCATAAATGCTTACCTCAACAGGAAAGGCACTGCCATCTTTGCGAATATGGCAAGTCTCGAATAAAATCCCTTGATTCCCCGCCTGTCTCATTTGTTCTAAAGTAAAGTCATGCTGATCTCGGATATCAAAGACCTTTAATGATAGAAGTTCCTCTTTCGTATAACCATACGCTTGGACCGCGGCGGTGTTGGCTTCTAATATGTTTCCTCCCATATCTAAAAATATAATTATATCGCGTGCTTGTTCTAAAAGAACTTGATACTTTTTTGCTGTATCCTCGACTAATTTGCTATTTGTAATATTGTCCAAGGCTATGACCATATTGGGTTTGCCCACGTTCATTATTGGGGTAATACTTGCCCTGAACCAAAATTTCTTTTCTTTTTCATTTTGTATCAAAACTTTACTGTATTCCAACTGGGTTATAGGTTGTCCTGACTTAAAGGCTAATTCAACAGCCAATCTCAATTGACATGATTGACATTGTACCCCATAGCCACACCCCTTAATATTTTCTGTACTGCCATAACAATGAAGTCCATTGCCAATACGTTTACCGAAAACATTCTCGGGATTGTGATCCAAAAACTCTGACCCAGCAATATTTACCTTTTCAATTAACGAATATTCATTCAGTAAAAACATTCCTATCGGAGTGGTATTGAAAATTAGTTCAAAGTTGTTTGAGTCCGTCTTTTCTTTGTTCATGTCCATCCTCAACACCCCCTTTATGATAAATTGTCAATCTCTATTTCCTAAGATTGATACAAGGGCTTGGGCCATAGTATCAAGAGAGACCTGCTTTTCCACCGCCCCGATTTCAAAGGCAACTTTCGGCATACCATAAACTACCGATGTTTGTTCATCCTGTCCAATAGTTCTTGCGCCCCTTCTTCTCATACTGAGCAACCCTTTTGAACCATCATACCCCATACCCGTCAGAATAACGCCGATCGCACTCTTACCAACTTCCTTTGCCACAGACTCAAAGAGAACATCGATCGAAGGGCAGTGTCCATTCACTTTCTCACCCTCGAAACACTCTGCTCTGTATCGATTTCCGAACTTCTTTAGCCGCATATGCTGTCCGCCGGGGGCAATCAGTACACTTCCTTGATCCACATAATCACCCGTCTCAGCTTCCTTGACTTGCATTTGAGTTGAGTTATTAAGCCTGTCAGCAAACATTCTGGAGAATACCGGAGGTATATGTTGGGCAATGACGATACCGGGCATTTGAGTAGGCAAATCTTTTAAAATCCTGAAAACTGCCTCTGTTCCTCCTGTTGATGCACCAATGGCTATGAGACTCCCTTCCATTGAAGCGCCTTCCTCCACCATATTCGTTTTGCTCTGTGTGGACAACCTGGAAACTTTTGCGTTTGCCGCTACTTTTATTTTCTGGATTAATTCATGAATAAACCCATGAACATCTTGAACTGATTGAACATTAGGCTTAGTCACAAAATCTACAGCTCCTGCTTTCATCGCCTCGAAGACAGCCATACTAACCGAGCTAACGACAACAACAGGCAGCGGATATTGGGGTAAAAGTCTCTTTATAAATTCAATCCCGTTCATTTTCGGCATTTCAATATCACAGGTCATGACATCAGGTGAATATTCTAGGATCTTATCCCTGGCATCGAAGGGATCAACTGCTTTAGCTACCACCTCAATATAAGGATCAGTAGAAATTCCTCTTGCTAATACTTCTCTAAAAACCAAAGAATCATCGACAACTAACACTTTTATTTTTCTCATGTTCAAGGTTCCTTTCGGTAGACAGCCGGCATGATATACTTATACTCTGTCTCATTCCGATCGAGAGATTCTGAATGCCCAATAAACAAGTATCCACCAGGCTCAGTCGAATCGTAGAACTTCTTTACTAACTTCATCTTTGTATCCTTGTCAAAATAGATCATGACATTCCTGCAAAAAATTGTATGAAACTTCTTTTTGAAAGGGAAAACGACATCCATGAGATTGAATTTCCTATATATTACTTCATTCCTAATCTTATTAACTAGGACATATTTGTCATTATTTAGTTTCTCAAAATAGTTTAGTTTCCAAGACTGCGGCAGTGTGGCAATTCCCTCGTTATCATAAATCCCGTTAATGGCAATATCTAAAACTTTACTGGAAATATCTGTGGCTAGAATTTTTGCATCCCACCATTTTTTATCCACACCAAGAAACTCGTCAATGATCATTGCTAAGGTATATGGTTCTTCACCACTAGAACATCCTGCACTCCATATGCGTAAGTCTCTCTCCTTTGACCTGCTAATGAGATTAGGGAGTACTTTTTCCTTGAAAAAGAAAAAATGATCGACCTCACGCATGAAAAAGGTATGATTAGTTGTTATTTTATCAACGAGCGTTACGATTGCATCCCCGGTTCGATCAGTTACAACATAATGAAAGTAATCATTAAAATTTTGGAAGTTTTTTTCTATCAATACATTACTAAGCCTGCCCATTAAAAGAGTTTGTTTTTCCTTCTTCAAAAAGATACCATAATTTACTCTAATATACTCAGCTAGTTGTTTAAACTCCTGGTCTGTTATTGAAAGCATAGCATTATTACACCTCCTTCTTAATCAATTTCGCTGTATTAGTTTCAGGAGAGCCCTTAAGGCTCTCCTTTTTTAAAAACTATATTTGCAACAAGGTCTACCACCTCTGTCACAAACCTGAACATTTTTTAAATATAACTTTAGTTGAAGTTAGTACTTTCCAAATTCGTTATTGCTTAGAGAAATTTGAGATGAACTGTTTGTTACCCCAGCTCCGGAATATCCTTGTTTATCAAAATTATTATTGAACCTTTTCTTCCGGGACATATCTTCCAGCATTTGCAATACCTCTGGGTTAAGGTCTTCTAATCCGCTATAGGAGGACCCATTGATTTTCCTCAACTTAAACTTATTTACTTGATCTCTTAACAGTTCTGCTTGACTTGAGAGTTCCTCACTTGCGGCAGCACTTTCTTCCGAAGTAGCTGAATTGGTTTGAACCACGCTTGAGACCTGCATGATACCTTGATTGATTTGATTAATTCCCAAAGCTTGTTCATTGGATGCAGTCGCGATGTCTGCCACCAGGTTAGTTGCTTTACTAACCCCTTCAACAATTTTGTTAAGTGCTTGTGCGGTATCATTAGCGATTTTAGTTCCGCCTTCCACCTTCTTCATAGAACCTTCAATCATGGCAGTTGTTTCTTTAGCGGCATTTGCAGAACGTGCAGCAAGGTTTCTTACTTCCTCCGCAACCACGGCGAAACCTTTACCATGTTGACCCGCCCTGGCGGCTTCGACGGCAGCATTTAGAGCTAAAATATTGGTCTGAAAAGCGATTTCGTCAATTACCTTAATAATCTTGAAGATGTTTCCAGAAGCTTCATTGATCTCTTCCATAGCTTGAAGCATCTCTTTCATCTGCTGATTACCTTGAATGGCATTTTGTCTTGCCGCCTCGGCAAGCTCATTCGCTTGACTGGCATTTTGGGCGTTTAGCGTGGTTTGTGTGGATATTTCTTCGATGGAAGCTGTTAGTTCTTCGATAGAACTGGCTTGTTCAGTTGCACCTTGGGAGAGAGCCATACTAGAAGCAGATACCTGTCTAGACCCGGATGCTACTTGTTCGGATGCGGTATTGAAGCTTGTCATCACCTCATTAAGATTAGTCGACATACGCTCAAAGGCTGATGACAGAATACCAATTTCATCCTTTGTGTTAGCCCGAATGCTTACATCTAAGTCTCCATCCGCAATCTTCTCTGCAACACTGACAAGTTCACTAATTGGTTTGCTGATAATTCTTGATATAAATACTCCGAGAATGATAGCAATGATAACCGCTATAACAACAACTGCCGTCATTACTTGAATAGTACTATTGGCTGTCGCGCCATATTCTGTAGTTTTATCCAAGCCGCCATCAATTTTTAATTGAAATAGTATAGCAATCGCCTCTTGTACTTTAACAGTTGGAGCAGAGGCTTCTCCGTAAAACAAAGCAATGGCTTGCTCGTTTTGATTCGCTTCGACTAATTGGAAAACCTTATTTCTGGCTTCTTTATAGCTTGCTAGATTATCAGACAATACTTTAAAAACTTCACGCCCTTGATCCGTCTGCATGTTTTTTCCCATCTTTATTAATCCGTCATCAATAATAGCGTCTTTTTCTTTCAACGTGTTGAGGCTTTTTGAATAATCTGCGTTATGAAAAAGCACATCTCTAATGAGACTCCGTTCTTCTTGGAAGGCTAAACCGACTTCTCCTACGTCAGCAGTAGCTATGCCATATACATTAAACAGGTTGCCGAAATTGGCTGTAGTATTCTTCAAGCTGATTATGCCAACAACACCAACAACCCCCGCTAAGATAGCTATAAGAACAAAAGAACTAATTATTTTTGCACCGATTTTCATATTATAAAACCACTTCATGAACCCTTTCCTCCCTATTACTTAAATATTTTCTAGATTTTCAATTTCCAAATCGGTCAGGAGTTTACCAGAATCCAAAAGAAGTTTTACATCGTTCCCCACCTTGCCTATACCTCTGATATATTTATTTCCTTCTTTGTTCAGACTTGGCGGAGAAACGATTTCTTCATCCGAAATTGAGATCACCTCAGAAACACTGTCAACGATAAGACCTATCGGGATTTCTCTAATATCAATGACTACAATGCATGTCCGATCGTTATATTCTCTGAAAGGCTTTCTAAACCTCAACCTTACATCCATCAAAGGAATAATCTTTCCCCGCAAATTAATGATTCCTTTGATATACTCAGGCATTTCCGGAATTTCCGTGATAGGCTGAAGCCCAATTATCTCTGTTACATATTTAATCTCAATTCCATAAAACTCATTCCCTAAACAAAATGTGAGGAATTTACCCTTTTGCGTGTCTTCAACTTGATCTTCACTGTCTACTGCCTCATTCTCTGACATGCAATCTATCCTTTCCGCCTGAGAACTAACCCCATTCTCGTTTATCCTTGCTGTTGATGGCCGACTCAAGGAGATTAGTTACGAGTAAATTACCCGGTTTTCTTGACAGTGAACAGCCCCGCAATATCAAGAATTAAACTGATACTTCCATCTCCTAATAAAGTACACCCTGCGAGTCCTGTGACCTTCTTGGTATGTTTAATATAGGCAGGAAGTGATTTAACGACAACTTGCTGCTGACCGATTAACTCATCTGCAAAGATACAAAGAGTTTGATCATCCTGTTCTACCATAATAATGATTCCGTCGGCAAAATTAGTAACAAGCGTATTGACATGATACCTTCTATGTAAGCGGAGTATAGGAAAACACTGCCCTCTGACCATTATCATCTCATTATCATCCGGATCAACAATGATATCCGTAGTTTTTGGCCTAAAGGATTCCTTAATCGCGGTTGTCGGTATGGTATAACGCGAATCCCCCACTTTAATATTCATACCATCGATGATAGCCAAGGTTAGTGGAATTTTAAGAGTAAGGGTGGTTCCCTTTCCGGGAACACTATCCGCCGTAATTGCTCCCCCTACTGCTTCAATATTTTTAACCACGACATCCATTCCAACCCCGCGTCCAGAAAACTCTGTAACAGTCTCATTCGTTGAAAATCCCGGCAAAAAAACTAAGTTATAGATTTCCTTATCTGTGATTTCGTCCTCGGGAACTTGAAGCAATCCCTTTTCACGTGCTTTGGACATGATTTTAGCTTTATTAAAGCCTCCTCCATCGTCACGTATAATGATTAAGACATCCCCTCCTGCATTTTTTGCTTCTAAGATAATCGTTCCCCAACGGGGTTTCCCCTTCATTTCTCGATCTGAGGGCATTTCAATCCCGTGATCAATCGAATTGCGAATAAGATGCATTAAGGGATCCGAAATATGTTCAATAATATTTTTATCCACCTCGGTCTCTTGACCAATCAACTCCAGTCTAACATCCTTGTTGAGCTTTTTGCACATATCGCGAACTGTACGGTTCATTTTTTGGAACGTACCTGTTAAAGGCACCATGCGCACAGACATGACAGTATCCTGTAACTCGCTGGTGATTTTTCTAAGTTGTCTGGCTGCCTTTTCAAAGTTATTAAGTTCCAAGCCCTTAAGGTCGGGATTTTGAGTCACCATCGCTTCAGCGATCACCATTTCCCCAACCAGATCCATTAACTGGTCTAACTTGGCTACACTGACACTTATAATACTTTGCTGAGATGCTGAAGAATAGCTTTCTTTTTGATCATTCGTTATACCTTCACGAGACGAAGAGGCGGGAATTTTAGCACTGTCGTTTAATAAGATTTTCCTTTCTTCATGAAGATCGTCAAATGGTTCACTATTCTTGACTTGTGTTAGTTGAAGGTCCTTTAAATAGATTGTCTGGCTCAGAGTTCGATGGATTTCTTCCAAAGAGCGATCCGTTTTAAAAAACAGTGTAAATCCCTGTTCCTGAATAACTTCTGCACTGTCCTCATGATCTAGATCTTCCGGGATATGGTAGTATTCTTTAACAAGATCCCCCAGATCGTTAACCACCCCAAACGCTCTTAGGTTTTCCATTCCACAATCTTCTTCAAAATAAAGAGTGGCCTGAAATGAGTTACTATAGGATTGAGGTTCTGTTCTTACTTTACTTATATAATATTGCTGCTTCTTGGGGGCAGAATTTCCCTGTGAAGTTGCTGTATCTTTTATTTCTTGATCACTAACCGTGTAATTCTGAGCTTTAATGGTGGCATGAAAGATTCGCAAACTCTCAATTAAGGCAGCAGCATCCCCTTCCGCTTCATCTCCATTTCTGATCTTTGCAATTTCCACTTTGATAAAATCAATACCCTCAAGCACTAAATCTGATAATTGAGAGGAATCAATATTCTGAGGCTTGTCTTCACGCAGAACAAAGAATACATCCTCCATAGAATGGGCTAAGGTAGAAATATTATTAAAAAGCATCATTGCTGAGGAACCTTTAATTGTATGCATTATCCGAAAAATCTCATTGATTGCATCGGAATCGTAGGATTCAAACTTCTCATTGGCAATGATTAATTGCTCCATTTGCTCAATCAGTTGCATTGATTCAAATATAAAGAGCTCCAGCATGGGCTCATTGTGATACTGGTCAGTCAATTTAATCACCCCCTTTTGACTTGGAATTACCTATTATACGCCCAACACTTTGGAAATCGTTTTATGTAGCAATTCCTCCTTAAAAGGTTTAACAATAAAGGTTTTTGCTCCACTAATTATTGCTTGTTTCACCATCCCCTCCTGACCCATGGATGACACCATGATTACCTTAGCCTGAGGATCAAATGCTTTAATTAACTTGAGAGCTTCAATACCTGACATTTCGGGCATGGTAATATCCATGGTCACAACATCAGGGCGCAACTCTTTATACATTGAAACTGCAATTAAGCCATTCGCGGCTTCTCCGACAATTTCAATATCTTGATTCTGGAGCATATTTCGAATGGAAACCCGCATGAAAGCCGCATCATCAACAATAAGTAGTTTTTTCATCTAACTTCACTCCTCATATTAACTGGGATTACTTACCCTATCCTAATGCAAAAGCATCCAATAACATTTTTAGAGCAGATAAAGTATGCTCTTTTAACGAAAAATTATAATTATCCATGCGCCATCTCAATACACTTGCTCTTTCTAAGCCGATAATAAGATCGGCCATACTTCCTGGATCTACTTCTTTTGCAAGTACTTTTTTATGTTTAGCTTCCGTAATTAAGGATTTGACTGAATTAAACCTTTTGATAAAAATATTATAAACCACAGCGTTGAGCTCTGGTTCACACATTAATCCCTCACAGGATAGGGTAATTGCAGTTATTTCAGGGTAATTTTCATAATACGTTACGTAAGCTTCTACAAAATAAGTAATTGCTTCGATCGGCGTATAATCTCTAAGCTTTAATGATTCGATAATTGCCTGATCATATTGGGAAAAATATTCGAGTACCGCCAGAATCAGTTCGTTTTTCGATTTATAATGCTTAAATATGGTTGATTCGGAGATACCCTGCCTCTTCGCCACCTCCCTGGTCGTAAGCCCCTGAAGACCCTTTTCACTAATAACTTCAATCGTCGATAAAATTAAGCTTTCTTTAGTATGTATCAGTTTCGACAACAGCGTCCCCTCCGTCGAAAGTAAACATTTACTCTCCTATTATATATACAATCATAATACTTGGTCGACATTTTTCTGTCAATTAGTTTTTAATTCGTTTTAAATATTTTTTTTACTTTAATTTTCACTTATATCCGATAATTTTCCGGACTATTCAATTAAATAGAAACATACTTTTCTGCTAAATTTAATATTAACGTTTTGGCGGAAAAATCCCCTGAAACAATAAAAAAATCCCCCTCTATCGCATAGTGCATTAGAGGGGAGCCTGAGTTGCGAAAAGTTCTTAGTTCACTGCATCAAGATACGAACCTTTGCAATTACAGTTTTAGAACTTAAAGGATCAGGAATAACCATTAAATTAAAAGTCTGAGTTCTGTTTAATACCTCATACCCTAGTTCACCTGTCATCCTTCCTCCAGCTTTAATTGTCCCATCTATAGCATCCTTAAAGACCGGAATAGCCTTTATGCTGGAGTTTTGCTTTTTACCAAACAGATCTGTAAGTTTAAACCCTATCATACTTCTAACCTCGATATCAGTGCTTCCCTGATTTTCAATCGTAAGATTTATAAAAAGGTACGTATTATCTTCTCTTGCAGACCTATCATAACCACTGACGTCTGAAGTCCTGATATCGTTTATTCTATATTGAAGGTTTCCTATCTTAAAAGCCTCCCCCAACGCATATGCCTCTTGCTGAGGTATGAGTGCGGTTTGTTGCTTCTGGAATTGTGGCGAATTAGTGTGTGCCTGTGTAGTTAAGGCACCTGCCCCTAGTAGAAAGATTAGCATTGGTACTAGAAGGACTAGCAAACAATATTGAATCTGAGAGCAATACCTGCGTTTTCTTCCCGTCTTACGTGATGCTGCTAGTTTCCACATGTTCTTCGTCCTCCTCTTGGTTCATAGTTTGTCAACAGGGAACTGATGACAATACTTCGTTAAGCGAATATTAGCACAACTATCCGCCTCTGTCTATAGATCCAGAATATAGTATCATTAATTTTTTATATGATGATCCGTTAAATATATCTCAATTATCCTTGTAACTATAGTAATCTGACCTCTTTTTAATGGTTCTCATCTATTATCTATACCTATAGTAATAATAACAATATATTATGATAATAAATTCTTATATGCCTAGAATTTAAAATGGGTTCTCACGCAACTCCGTGAAAACCCTCAATCACCACAATTCCAAGCATCGTATAATAACTTTACGCCCTCTGATATTTCTATTTTACTTAATGCGCCATAACCTAATAAGAATGTATTCTCATATTTCTCTAACATTTGGCCAATAAAATAATCAGAGATAGGATAGACCTTGACACCCTTTTCAGTTGCAGCTTTTCGCATATCGTTTTCACTTTTACTTATTGCTGATTTTATTAGCAAATGACTCCCTGCGCTCTCACCAACAATCTTAATATCATTACCAAAAATTGATAATTCTCTAATTAAGTGCCCCCTTTTATCTTTATATAGCTTGCGCATTTTATTAAGATGTTTTTCATAATTACCTTCAGCAATAAATTTCGCGACAATTCTTTGTTCAAGAATCGATACTTCAGAACCGAATTCAGTGCATATCTTAGTGTAGTTTTTAAGCAATGTTAACGGTAATACCATATAACTTATCCTAATGGATGGCGCTATTGAAGTCGAAAATGTGCCAACATATATGACCTTACCATTTTGATCGATACTTTGCAGGGATGGTAAAGGCTTTCTAATATATCTGAATTCACTGTCATAGTCATCTTCAATTATAAATCGTCCATCCGCTTCATTCGCAAAATTAAGCAACTCAACCCTTCTGCCTATAGGCATGCTGATTCCAAGAGGAAACTGATGGGACGGAGTCACATAAACCGCCACATTAGAAAGGTTTTTAAGAGGTTCAATCTCTATTCCCCTGTCATCTATAGGTATAGGTAAAATTGCATGTCCCATGTGTTCAAAGGTTTTATATGCCTTTCGATAAACAGGGTTTTCCAAAGCTATAGAAGTATTATTGCTTAAGACAAGGCTCAAGGTACGCAATGAACTCTCGGTTCCTGCTCCAATAACTATTTGTCTTTCATCACAGTTTACCCCTCTTGAGCTATGTAAAAAAGCAACTAATTCTCGCCTTAAATTCACATCTCCCTGCGCCATAGTTCTCTTTAGAATGCTATGGTCAAATTCATTAAAACAACTTTTAAAAATATTCCTCCATGTTTTATAGGGGAATGCATGGTGGTCAATATCACTGGGAGAAAAATCAATCTTGAGATTGGACATACTTATATTTAGAGTGTTTTCTTGCTGAGTAACATTTATTCTGTGATATACGTCGATATCACAAACAAAGTATCCCTTCTTTGGGACAGCTATAATATATCCCTCATCTAATAGCTGGCTGTATGCTGTATCAATCGTGTTAATGCTGACGCAAAGATGCTCAGATAGTTTTCTCTTTGAAGGAATTCTATCATGAGGCTTATAATTCTTACTCTGAATTTCAGCTTTTAACCAGTCATAAATTTGCCTATATAATGGTGCTTTATTCGTACATAATGGCAAAGTAATCAAAAGGCACCCTCCAAACTGTTACTATACATATATTGAAAACTGATACTTTTAGAGGTAACAGATATATTCTATAATCAATATATTAATTGTCAAGGAGGATTATTAGTTTATGAACAAACAAAAGAGGGTAGCTGCAATTCACGATATCTCTTGTGTAGGCAGATGTTCACTTACGGTTGCCCTGCCCATTCTTTCAGCAGCAGGGTTTGACACAAGTGTATTGCCTACAGCGATTCTATCTACTCATACTGGCGGTTTTGAAGGTTTTACATATAGAGATTTAACGGAAGATATAAAACCTATTTCAGATCATTGGCAATCACTTAATTTACATTTTGACGCTTTATACAGCGGGTTTTTGGGTTCCTTTGAACAGATTGACTTAGTAGCAGACCTATTTGACACTTTTAGAAGTAACGATACCTTGGTTATGGTTGACCCTGTGATGGCAGACAATGGTGTTTTGTACTCCATTTATTCGCCAGAAATGGCTAGGGGCATGACCAAATTGTGCGCTAAGGCAGATATTATCGTCCCAAATTTGACTGAAGCAGCTTTCCTATTAGATGAGGATTATATTGGGGAAAATTATTCACAAGAATATATTGAAACAACCTTAAAAAAACTATCTTCCCTGGGATCAAAAATGGTTGTACTATCGGGTGTTACGTTTGAAAAAGACAAATTAGGAGCAGCCGCCTTTAATAGCGAAACAGGCAAGATTAGTTATTCCTTCAATGATAAGATTGACGGTTACTTTCATGGCACAGGGGATGTATTTGGGAGCGCCTTATTATCAGCGCTTTTAAATAATTTTCCTCTTGAAGAAGCAACACAAATAGCCGTAGATTATACTCATATGTGCATAAGTTTGACTCAAAAAGCAGAACTGGAAAAAAGATATGGCGTCTGCTTTGAAAAAGCAATCCCCTATCTAATCAAGAAATTAGGGTTATATACTGATCAAGTTACAATCAAATCGGAAAACTTTTAGAAGAACAGCCGGTGATGAGGCTAACATTTGCTCAAATTTAGTCTCGAATACACATACAGCGGGGGTATCCAAGATTCTGGATACCCCCGCTGTATGTGTATTCGAGGCCTGTATTAGACTGTTTAATTCTGACCCATTTTAAGGAGTTGCTTGGCCAAATCTTCTATCCTTACCAAACTATTGGCAATTTCCGTCACTTCATTAGCATGACTTTCGGTTACCTCCGTTAGTTGCTTAATAGCCTCAATTAAAAGCCCCACGGATGATTGAACCTCCTGGACATTTCTTTCAATTGCTTGAGTAGAGGAGTCTGTATCCGTGGCAAGCTTCCTAACTTCTTCTGAAACAATGCTAAACCCTCGTCCATGCTCACCTGCCCGAGAAGCTTCAATCGCCGCATTGATCCCTAGAATTTTACTTTGTTTGGAAATTTTCTTGATTTCCTGTGTTAATTCGTTGGTTCTGCGCATCTCCTTGTTTACCTGTTCAATCTCTGAGTCCATACTTCTGAGTGTAGCCGCCAGTTCTTCAGTCGCAGCTGATAAATTGTGAGCTGATGAAGAAATCGTGACCACAGACTCAAGGATTTCCTGACCGGTTATAAGAAGATTGTCATAATGCTCAAGGGAACAAGCAATAGCAAGGCAGCCAGCGATCTTTGACTCTTCAAAGATCGGTTGAGCGATACCGACAAAAGGTACTCCAAAAATTTCTTTCGACACCCGTCGTACAACGCGTTGTCCACTCGTAAGAGCTTCCAAAACATTTGAGCCTGGCGTAGGTGCATTTCCAAGCTTGGCTCTAGTATCAATTGTTTTTCCCGGGTAATAAGCAACTATCTTCTCAGTATCGAAAAGTGTAACGGCAGCGTCAACATTAAAAAATTTCTGAACTTCCTCAGCTATAATCTGGTAAGCCTCGAATTTTTTCACTTAATTTCCTCCACGTTTAAGATTACTGAAACAAAAGCCACAATATTCATTGTAAATTATAGAACGGATAATTTCAACAAACACCTGTTAATAGTCATTCCCGCCCATCATCTTATTAGGTTTCATATTTACCGCTGTTCTTAAACTGCCCATATCAGATTTTGTTTTTCACAGATGTCTTTCATGAAGGAACGCTGGGAACCATCCTTGAAGTGAACCAGAATCATATTTCCGTCCTCTTTCGCAATGATACCCTCTCCAAAGGTTCTATGTTCTATTACTAAACCAACAACAAAATCACTGGTCATATTTGCAGTTTCTTTTCGGATAACTTCTTCCGGATTTTCCCCTTTCATAACCAGAGAAGTCTCGCGAACAAAACGAGAAGACTTCACATGTTTATTATGATAATAATCCATGGAGCATAAGGTTAAGTGCTGTTGAGCCCTGGTCATCCCTACATAGAACAGGCGCCTTTCCTCTTCCAATAATTCTTTCTGTCCACGTTGGTCGTTCTCAGGTATAACCCCTTCAACGAGGTCAAGCAGATAAACCCGTTCCCATTCTAATCCTTTAGCCGAATGCATCGTTGAAAGTGTCACAGCATTACTGTGCTTATTTTTATAAGAAACCTTCATTTGCTCTTCTAGTAAGGTCAAGCGTTTGGCAAATTCTACTATGGCAGGTTCATTTTGAGCAATTGAGATTAGAATATCCAGGAGACTCCCGATATACTCTTCAGAAAACCCTAACGAGTCACATATTCGTTCAATCGCTTTATCATATTCCAACTGGCTTCTGATAAAACGGATGGCCTTTGCAGGAGGAAGTATATTAAGCACCTTAAATTGTTTCTTGAGTTCTAAATACTCATTTTTACGCTTTGACGTAACCTCTGGTTGTTCTGCTAAGATCTCAAAGATTGAGCGGTCAATTGCCCTTTGCTTAAGATAATCGAGTTGTTGCTTTCTAATATGACAATTAAGCTTAGACCAAATCTTCTCTAAGATTGGCAAGCTTTTATCACTAAAAGAGAAGCGCAAAAAGTTTAGAATATCATTTATAACCCAGTGTGAGAAAAACTTCTGCTTGCCTGCCTCTCTCATATAAAAGGGAATATTAGCCCTGCTTAACTCTTCAGCCAAACAAATTGCAGATAGATTATTGCGGTAAAGCACCCCTATCTTTGACAAATCTTTTTTACTTCTAAGTTCATGGACTAAAAACTGATATTGCTCCCTTATTCCTGTAAAGTGCTCTATTCGAAGTATGTCTCCCGCAGGATTCTTCGTGAACATTTCTTTATCAAAACGCAACTTATTGGAACGAATGAACCCACGGGCTGCGTCCACAATTTGAGGGGTTGAGCGGAAATTCTGTTCCATGCGCAGAATCTTTGCACCAGGATATGTTTGTTCAAAATTTAATAAATACTCCGGCTCGGCGGCTCTAAACCCAAAGATGCTCTGGTCATCATCCCCGACTGCAAAAATATTGCCTTTAGGTTTTACGACGATTTCAATGATCTTATGTTGGAGAAGAGAAGTGTCTTGGCTTTCATCAGTGAGTATATAGTCAAAGCGCTTGCGATAAGCCTCAAGACACTTAGTGTTTTCATTTAGCTCCTGGAACGCAATGGAAAGCATGTCATCATAGTCGATCAACCTTGGCTGACTATTTCTCTTATACTCCTCATAGTCGTTATAAATTAATGGGAAGTTCTTGATATCTGCCTTCTTAAACTCTTCAGGCTGCCTTAAAGTGTTTTTTACATAACAGATGATATTCTGTAACCCTTCCAGTTGCTCGTCCGTAATTGCTGAAGCATTGTGCTTTTCATAGATTCTACGCAGGACCCCTGTCTTGCTTTCAGCGCCTTTTTGTTCCTCAATAATCTCGAACCGAGTGTCCCTTTGACGAAAGGCTGACCGAACCACTTCATAGGCGAAACTATGGATTGTTGAAAATTTAATTTCTTTGTTAGTTTGGTTTTCCGTGTCAGCCTTAACTCCAAACCTTTCCAAATATCGCTCACGCATTTCTTTTGCGGCCGCCCGTCCGAAGGTCAGACAAAGAATCGCTCGGGGATCCACCCTTTTTACTCGTATTAAGTAAGCTATGCGAACTGTTAGAACCGTCGTCTTTCCCGCGCCTGGAACAGCCAAGAGCAATAGCGGCCCCTGATCATGGATGACTGCCCCTTTTTGTTGTGTTGTTAAATTAAGTCCGCTTTTTTCGATATCTGCAAAGAATTCCTTTTCGTTTACCAAATTAACTCTCCCACTTTTATAATTCCGTTATCCAACTATACTTTAGTATTTTATCATTGACATTCATAATAGTATATAATCCGACATCTGAAAGATCTGAGTTCGCTGCACAATAGTCAGTAAAAGGCACTCAATTCTTGAGTGCCTTCAGATCATAACAATACCTAATTTCATCATCTCTTTTTTATCAAACACGCTCAATAATCAACGCTTTACCCATGCCGCCCCCAATGCACAAAGTAGCCAGACCATATCTTAGGTTTCTGCGCATCATCTCATAAAGAAGCGTAACAACGATTCTAGCTCCGGTACATCCCACCGGATGTCCTAACCCAACGCCGCTTCCATTGACATTAACAATCGAACGATTCAACTCCAATAATTTCTCCACAGCAATATACTGTGCCGCAAAGGCTTCGTTCACCTCAAAGAGATCAATATCACCCAGGGTCAGGTTAGCCTTTTGCAATGCCTTCTTAACGGCCGGCACAGGTCCATACCCCATGAGTTCAGGTTCAACTCCGGCAACTGCATAAGACACTATTCTAGCTAGTGGCTTAACCCCAAGTTCCTTAACTTTTCTTTCTGAGGCCAGTACCACCGCAGCTGCCCCATCATTGAGTCCCGAACTGTTTCCGGCAGTGACGGTACCATCCTTGATAAAACTTGGCTTTAATTTAGCAAGATCCTCCATGGTTAAACCATCCCTCGGATGTTCATCTGTATCTACAACGTTTGACTTGCCCTTCTTTAAGGCGATGGTGACTGGTACGATTTCCTCTTTAAACCGACCGTTCTTGATAGCATTCAGGGCATTTTGATGACTTCTGAGCGCTATTAAATCTTGCTCTTCTCGGGTAATACCGTACTTTGTTGCCAAATTTTCTGCTGTTTGGCCCATCAAGATATGATCGATCGGGTCCTCTAATAGTTCCCATACCGAGTCTTTTATCTCTCCATGTTGAAGCCGTTGTCCCCAGCGTGTACTTTTTAGCAAATAAGGAGAAGAACTCATACATTCTACTCCTCCGGCTAAGACTAGTTCAGAATCTCCTAAGCGAATTTCCTGCGTACCGGACACGATGGCCTGCATCGCTGAACTGCATTGTCTTTGGACAGTAAATGCGGTTACCTCTTTGGGAAAACCAGCCTTTAATGAGACGACCCTTGCTACATTAGGCTCATCTGTCCTTTGGATACAGTTTCCTAAGATCACCTCATCAAACTGGCTTTTATCGACTATACCTGCTCTTTTCACAGCTTCTTGTGCCGGAAACAAGGCGAGTTCGTTAGGGAGCAGGGTCTTTAATGAGCCGCCGAAATCTCCTATGGGTGTCCGAGCCCCAGATAAAATAAAAACCTCTTGCACTGCGCTCAACTCCTTACTTTTCATTTACCAGAACATTATATCACTTTCCCGTAAAAATGAGGTTTACTTTATCAGAAAATTCAGTTGAAAATAGTAGTATGCTTCTCCTTCTCTAAGATGTATGTTTACAATTAAAAACGCTCACGAAGATCTTACTTTTTGATTGTAAGATCTCCCTGAGCTTTATTAATTTCGCATCCATTCTTAATCTGCATTTCTAAATAATAGTCTTCTTGTTACTAACAAATCCAGGATTCTTGTTACGTTTGTGTTATTATTTAGGCAACATAATAGCTAATCATTTTAAGATATCCCTGCCCTGAATTGCCATACTCATCAATTAGAATTAACCCTTGTTCTCTTGTAAAGTTTACGTCGTTGTCTCTAGCCCATTGAACCACAAAAACAGATTTGCCCCTCTTCTGATAAGTCATCTTTGATATTTCCCTCGTTGATCACCGCATGACTAAAATCCGGTGTTCCATCCGCGAATATTGCTTCGGCAGCATTTTTGTTGTTTAACATGATATTTGTAATCGCTAAGGCAACCTCAGGCACAAATTTTAGTCTTTCGATCCACTGAAAGCAATAAAAATGTGTAACTGGATGTCGTGATCCATCCATAGGAGGAGTGCAGTACCATACTGTATAACTGTACCCATCATAAGGCTCATCATTACAACGATTAAACGTGGCAGTGTCAGGAATCGAAACCATATTTCTCTTTGATTTCATCGAAGCATTCTTCGCTTCAGGAATTCTTCGGGCGTCAATATTCTCTTTCAAAAAATTAATGACTCCAACGTCTGCCAGGGTGCTGGTATCCCCTATTTCTCGACCCTCTGCGATGTCTTTCAAAAGACGTCTCATTATTTTCCCGCTTCGAGTCTTAGGTAATTCAGTACTCAAAAAGATGTCATCCGGCCGTGCAAGTGAACCAATTTTCAGGACAACATGTGCTTTTAGTTCATCAACCAGCTCATCATTAACCGCAATTCCTTCTTTTAAACTAACGAAGGCAAACACCGCTTGGCCCTTTACTTCGTGTGTTCTGCCCACACATGCCGCTTCAGCCACAAATGGATGATCAGCTAACGCACTTTCCACTTCCGCCGTTCCAATTCTATGCCCGGAGACATTAATGACATCATCCACGCGCCCAGTCACCCAAAAATAACTGTCTTCATCCCATTTCGCTTCGTCCCCAGTAAAATACAAACCTTTAAATTGGCTCCAATAGGTATCTTCATATCGTTTATCATCACCATATACAGTTTTAAGCATCGCTGGCCATGGCTCACGAACCACTAAATATCCACTCTTACCTTTCGGTACAGGATCACCTGCGTGATCAACTATTTCTATATGGACTCCCGGAAATGGGATAGTGCAAGATCCAGGCTTTAGGGGGGTAATTCCTGGTAAGGGTGTCATCATGATCATACCCGTTTCCGTTTGCCACCAGGTATCCACTATGGGGCATTGCTCTCGTCCGATATGTTTATAGTACCACATCCAAGCTTCCGGATTAATCGGTTCACCAACCGAGCCCAAGAGTCGTAAACTTGAAAGATCTCTGCCCGAGGGATAACTTTCTCCCCATTTCATAAACGTACGAATAGCAGTTGGGGCAGTATATAAAATTGTAACCCTATATTTCTCAACGATTTTCCAATAGCGATCCTTTTCTGGATAATCAGGGGCTCCTTCATACATCACGACCGTTGCACCATTACTTAATGGCCCATATACCAAATAACTGTGTCCTGTTATCCAACCAACATCCGCCGTACACCAATATACATCTTCTTCTTTAAGGTCAAATACCCATTCATGTGTTGTCGACACCCCAACCATATAGCCGCCTACCGTATGAACCACCCCTTTGGGTTTTCCTGTGGTTCCGCTCGTGTAAAGAATAAAGAGCATATCATCCGCTTCCATTGCTTCCGCCGGACATACTATCGAAACATTCTCGACAGCTTCGTGATACCATATATCTCGTCCTTCTATCATATCGACAGGTTGACCGGTCCGCTTGACGACGATTACATTTTCTACACAATTATTTATACAAGTTACAGAGGGAAGTGCACGATCCACATTAGCTTTCAACGGGATACTATTTCCTCGTCGATAGCTTCCATCCGTGGTCACTACAACCTTTGACTGAGAGTCCTGAATCCTGTCCTTCAAGGCTTCTGCGCTGAACCCGCCAAATACAACACAGTGTGCTGCTCCTATCCTGGCACATGCGAGCATCGCGATAACTGTCTCCGGGATCATAGGCATATAAATTGTCACTCGGTCTCCCTTTTCTACCTCAAGAGACTTAAGTACATTCGCAAACTGGGAAACCTCCCGCAAAAGATCTTGATAGGTGAAGACTCGTCGATCTCCCTGTTCTCCTTCAAATATTAGAGCCGCTTTGTTCCGACGCGCTCCTTTTAAATGACGGTCCAGGCAATTGTAAGCTGCATTCAATTTTCCGCCGACATACCACTTTGCAAATGGATAGTTCCATTCTAGAATAGTGTCCCATGATTTAAACCAGTCTAATCGTTTCCCTTGTTCGTTCCAAAACTCATTCCGGTCCTGCCCTAGCTCATGAATTTCTGAGTTTTGTATTACGGCATTTGAACTAAATTCCTTAGGAGGGAAAAACATCTCTTTTTCCTCCAGTGATCTTGCACTGCGTTCCTCTGTCATATATTACCCTCCTATACTTCATTTCTTCTATAATACACTTTTAGGGCCTAAAGTGTTAGTCATTTAGCTGACAATTCAGAATATTAATTTTCCAATTCGATTTTTATTTTATCATTGAAGGAGTTCCAAAGAACTGTTCACAGCGAATATAAATAACCCCTCCTGTTACATTTTAACTGGAGGGGGTTACTTGCAAATATTGAATTATGTTCTATGAAAGATTACAACAGCTTTTCAATCGAGCTGGAAATTATTCTCAAACTGCGTACAAGCTCTTGATATTCGTCTTTATTCAAATCAGAAATGCATGCTTTGTTGGCATTATTTGATATTTCAATCAGCAGTTCTAGGGCATTTTCGCCTTGTTCTGTAAGAGTTATACTATAAATCCTGCGGTCATTTATATCAATATTTCTAACAACATACCCCTTTTTCACTAACAAGTCTAAGATTCTTGTGACATTTGTTTTATCCTTGAGGCATGCACGGGCTAAGTCAGTTTGGGATGCTCCCGGATTATGATAAATAGCATTTAGAATTGCCCATTGTTCTGTTGTAACATTTAAGCCGTTGTCTTTGATTAACTTACTAAAATAGGTTTTCATAAAATAGTTTGTTTTAGCAACAATAAAACCCAAGGAATCATCTATATTAAAATCTTTCATATATTCCCCTTCTTCATTCGTAAACATCTAAAGAATAATAATATCATGAATCTTTAATTGAGCAAACTTTGTTCAACATATTATCCCCTTTTAGAAGAACAAGGGGGTAATACCCCCTTGCACGCCACGCTAGATCCTTTCAGCAATTTTCAACCACGTTTCTTTGGTCAAAAAGCTTTCTTCCACTTGCTCTTCTAACTCTAAAAAGCGTTTATAGGGAATGCTAAAAGAAAGGACATCTTTATCGATAAATTTACGGGCCGAAGGGTCGGTTAAACCTATACAGCACTTCGGGTTATTCGACTCTACTTGATCTAATGCATAAAGTATTGACTGATGACAGCCTGCACCAAAATCCACTTTTACATTATCTTGAGTTGCTTTATCGTAATTGGCAAAGTACACCAGTGCTGAAAGTTGATCCGCATTGGTTAGAAAAATAACAACCTCTGGCGTTTCACCCTCCCCTAATTCTGCCAAAGGTTTAAAGACAATATACTTCTTTGCCTCGACTACCGGTAAGCCCGTTACAAATTTGGCAGCAACATCAGGATTCTTTTTATAAAATTCTCCTTCCATGCCGCCTACCCCGCCAGTAGACAAAAAATACTCCGTAAAACCCAATTTAAATTGTTCAAAGCCCAGCCCTACTGCTCCGCCCCTGCACCCAGAGGTTTTAGAGTCAAACACTGCGCTCCGGCCCTTAGTTGCTGCATTTAACATTGAGATAACACAGCCCCACTTTCCCTCCTGAAATTGCAGAGCTCCTTCTGGTTTCAGATCTGTGCGAAATACGGCTACCGGTTGAGTTTTAAGTTTAATGGCCTTGGCGATCTTGCTTTTCACGCTAACACTTCCTTTATTATAGTTTTAGATTTTATTTTATGCACAAAATATTATAGTTACAACAATTGTAGATACAGCAACTATATTTGTCAACTAATTTATGTCCTATTTACTTTCTTTAAATAATCCGCCATCAATCGTTAACCGGTAACCAGAATTATTCCATCAGTACACTGTAATACTAGCAGGATAATTTGGTATGATATGAGTAAGATATCATCATTTCTCAGCACTAAGTGCATAGTACATTTCATAAGGATTGTTCATCCGAAAATTTTAAAAAAAGGGAGCTAATGTCGATGACCAAATTCACTGAGATCAACCCAGAACTTTTTGAGCGAAGTCCGTTTAAGTTAATAGGTAAGGATTGGATGCTCATTACTGCTGAAAAAGATGGAAAGATTAATACTATGACTGCCTCGTGGGGCGGTTTTGGGGTAATGTGGGGTAAAAATGTTGCCTATATTGTTCTCCGCCCACAACGCTACACTAAAGAGTTTGTGGATAGCTCTAAGACATTTTCGATCACATTTTTGGATAACAGCTTTAGAACAACGTTAAGTTATCTTGGCACAAAGTCTGGCAGAGATGAAGATAAAATTAAAAACTCCAAGTTAACTGTTCTTCATACCGATGATATTCCGTATTTTGAAGAAGCAAGTATCGCAGTTCTTTGTAAGAAACTCTATGCCCAAGAATATAAACCTGAGTTTTTTATTGATCAAGAGCTTAATGAAAAATGGTATCCTGAGGTTGACCATCATACATTGTACATTGCAGAAGTTACAAAAATTCTTATAAAAGAGTAGCAAAAAGAAAGGCAGGAAGCAAAACAATTGCATCCTGCCTTCTTATCGCCTGTAGGGGTAGATGGGTGCATTTAAACCTGAAACTTGCTAACAGCTTCCTGAAGATTCTGGGCTAGCGTAGCAAGGCTCTGGCTGGAAGAGGCTATTTCCTGCATGGACGCCGATTGCTCCTCAGTAGCAGCCGATACCGTCTGGGCTTCGCCAGTAACCTTTTTACTTATGTCATCAATCTGGTTCACAGATCCTACTATCTGTTGGCTGCCAATAGCCATCTCATCAATGGTCAAAGCTATTTCTTTCACCTGTTCAGATACGTGGGTCACTAATTCTGTGATTTCCTGAAAAGCTTGTCCAGCAGCATTAACTACTTCTGCTCCCAAGGTAACTTCCTGAGTGCCATTACCCATGGCCAGGACAGCTTGATCGGTGTCTCCCTGAATTTCGCCGATCAGTGAGGCTATTTGCTTTGTTGCTTCCTGTGACTGTTCGGCAAGTTTACGCACTTCTTCAGCTACTACGGCAAAACCTCGTCCTTGTTCACCAGCCCGTGCAGCTTCAATAGCGGCGTTAAGGGCCAACAGATTTGTCTGTTCTGCAATGCCAGAAATAGTAATAACAATCTGCCCAATTTCCTTTGAGCGCTCGCCCAATTCAGCGACCGCCTTGGCCGAACTGTTTACAGTTTGTTCAATCTTTGCCATTTGAGAAACAGCTTTATTTACCGAGCTGTTCCCTTCGTTGGCCTTATTGGCAGCCTGGACCGATTGTCCAGCCACCTCTGTCGTTGTCGCTGAAACCTGTTGAATACTGGCTGACATCTGCTCAACTACTGCTGAAGCTTCATCAACAGCCCTCAACTGCTCTTCTGCACCTGTCGCCACTTCGGTAATTGACGTTGCTACTTGGTTCGCTGCCAGAGCCGATTGTTCAACGCTAGCCGTTAATTCTTCACTGGCAGCAGCTAACTGCTCGGCTTGATAGCTGACCATAGTGACCATTTCATGCAAATGCGTCCTCATCTTTTGGAAACCATTCGCCAGTTGACCGATTTCGTCTTCCGCAAAATCCCCTGTCTCACGCTCTCTAAAATCTCCTTGGGCCAAGAGCAGACACTCATCTCGAATCACCAAAACAGGTTTTGTGAACCTTCTTGCAATAAATACAATTGCAAGTCCCGTAATCAATAAACAAACTACGGCAATTATCAGCATCATTCGGGTCAAGCTAGTGGTTTCCCGGGTAGCCTCGACTTCGGGCGCCGCCACCGACATAATCCAGCGTTGTCCGCCCGGCAAGTCGATTGGAGTGAAAACCGCAATCCTTGGCACATTATCAACGAAGGTATATGCTCCGCTTAGCTGTTTCCCCGACTCTGCTGCCGACTTAAACAGGTTAATCAGATGGTCGTCAAGCTCAGCCTTTGCTAACTTAAGTTCAGGATTAATAGTCTTCTCCAAAAGATTCAGTTTGCCGATCGCTTCAGGAAGTTTTGGATGAGCTATGATCATGCCTGAATCATCCGCAATTTGACCATAGCCACTATCTAGAAATTTCAGATCTTTAATCAGTGCGGACACTCTTTCCACCGAAAATGTTCCAACCAATACCCCAGTGAACTGATCATTATTCTTGACAGGAACCGCTAAGACAACTGCTAACTTCCCAGTTGACTTGGAAACGAGCGGGTCTGATACAACTGCTTGCTTGGTGTCTATAACTTTCTTAAAATAGTCGCGATCACCGTAGGAGGCCGTAGCTCCTGTACTAGTGAGCCCTGATCCATCAGGTGCCACGAAAACAACGGCATCAAAAGTACCAAATCGTTCTTTGGCCTCTGCCATAGCTTGAACCATCCGCACTTTGTCGGAACCTGTACGAATTTCCTCTAGATTACCTAGGTCTTTGAGCCGAGACAGCATAAGCTCCATATCGGCTTGAACGCGATTGCTGTAATCAGTTCCCGTCGCGATGGCTGTTTGATCGACACTCTTGGTCAGGGACTGTTTGGAAAGGTAGTAGCTCACCCCAGTTAGAACACTTAATACCACGATAACAAGAGGCAACAAGAGTAGTAGCAACTTTGTTTGAATACTTTTAACGTTCACCTGTTCGACTCCTTTTGATCAATTTCTGCAAAATACGACTTTTATGTATATAATTAAAAGCTGTAGCGTTTAAAGCGCCACAGCTTAAAAATCACCCATACCGGTGTTCTACCTTTGGCAACCTGACTGTCATAGTACTTATACCTTAGACTCATGGCTTTGTGTCCTTACTTTTCAGCAAGTTTACTTTTCACTATATTAAATTAAGATGATGAGTCCTCCGTAACATGAGATTTTATATTCGTTATTATATACATTAATTATCTGAAATACAACATACATTTTATATTCACTTTGTTAAAAGTTATACTAGAACTTATACACCAAAATTCATTACCGATCCCTCTCACGATCGTGTAATGGAATTAGAACCGCAACAGTCAGGGTATCGAATGAGGTTCTTTCTCATGAAGAGGACCTTAAATGAAAGTTATGCTCGGAAACAACAGCATTCCTGCCGCCCTCTTTTGCTTTGTACAAGGCTCGGTCAACTCGATCCATAATTAAATCCTCATCATCCTGACTACAAAATGATGTAACACCAAAGCTGCAGGTTAGAGCCATTCCTTTCTTCATTGACTCTTTACAGATTGATTTTCGCAACCTTTCCGCGAGGGCAGAGGCCTCTTGACAATGGGTCTGAGGTAAAAGAATTACAAACTCCTCACCACCCCAACGTGCAAAGACATCAACTCCCCTAACTAATCCTTTCACAAGATTGGCTATTTCTATAAGAACTATATCTCCAAAAATATGGCCATTTTTATCATTAAACTGTTTGAAATGGTCTATGTCAAACATAATAAGAGAAAAGGAATTCCCATACCTCCTAGCTCCTTCAATCTCACAGCTCAACGCCTCGTTGAACTTCAGTCGGTTATATATATTGGTTAATGAATCTTTCGTAGAAAGCTCTTTAAAGTATTGTTTATTAACAAAATCAAGCCTCATGTACTTGCCCAAACTGTATGAGGATATGCTGCTAAAAAAGATTGCCAGTGACAGGTAGCCAAAGACCGATCCAAACTCAAGCAAAGGTGGATGATATTTAGTCAGAGTAATAACCATATAACCAAGCAATGCGAAAAGTGAAAGACATACTTTATAGTGCAGTAAATTTGGTACTAGAAAGAAAATCCCTAAAACAATCACATTAATCGAAAAAGCCTGGATAAGAAAATGATAATCCTCATATTTCATAACAATTATAAAAAACAGCACAATAAAGATGAGTTGATAAATAGTGATCTTTAAAAAAGGAGTGGACTTCAGGAAATAATCTGGCTTAAAATAAAACATCACTGATAACCAAAGGAACGTCAAACGACATAGAAATAAGACAACCAGAACCATGAATTGGCTGTTTGATGAAAAATCATAAAATGAGTACAAGAAAAAAATGCTTCCTACTATTAAAGCGACTTTTCGCATATAGCTTTTAGACCTAGTTAAGTATGACTCCTGAAATTGTTGTTCTAAATGCTTGTCCAAGAACATTCCGGTCAATTTAGAAGTAACATGGTTTTGCGAATCAGCCAAAGAATCACTTCTTTCTAAGGGACCACATTATAGACCCAATTGCCCTTAAAATCTCCACTATTAAACATTTCAAGATGAATATAGAATTTATTATATTACAATATGGAGTATAATTCTATATTTTGTTATATTCTGTATAACTTATTGTTGTAATAATATCTTTTTTGTTATACTTTGTTGCAATTTCTTCCAAATTAATTTATTCATATAAAACGAAATACGCTAATCAGTTTTTACACTTTAAGACCCTCTTCAATCATTTCTGAGGCTGTAAACCCTTTTTGTATTCTACGCAGAACCTCGTCATCTCCACTCTCCATTCCGGAGTGTATACGGGTTAGGCCTGCTTCTTTTAGACGGTGAAATTCCTTTGTATTTTTTAATTTGAGATATTTTGCAGAAGATGAATACGATCAAAAGTGGACGGATTTCTATTTAGGCTCCTGTAGGTACTACAGCAACTTAGACAAAGTGACTAGGAGTTGGTATGAGCACGTTGGGGAAAGTAAACGATCTGGTAATTTGTTTGTGCGCTTCAAGACTCAGAGCTTTTTTGAGCTGAGGGAGAGGCCATACTTATTGATAGGAAATTTAAGTGATTCTTTCCACGAGGTTAATGTACGTCTAAAATTGGATGAGTTTACAGTTAAAGAAGCTGATGGGGTTCTTTTGCGTACTCCCGACATTATTTGCCGTGATGCAGCATCTTTACTAGTGAACCTGCATAGCCTCGATATACGTGGGATTTCTAAAATGTCCGCAAGGTAGTATAAACAATTCTGTTCCGCGAGAAAAGAGATAACAAAGTAAAAAAGAAGGACCCCAAAGCCTTAACGTAAGGATTTGGGGTTCTTGCTTTTTAAAATCATCCCGAGAGTCTATCAGAATTTAACAACAATCTACTCCCAAAGCAGTCCAGGTCTGAATACCGACGATTCCATCCGTAACTAGACCCATACACTCTTGGAAAGCAAGGACAGCCGCTCTAGTAATAGGTCCAAAGATCCCATCAACATTGCCCGCATAGAACCCTCTTGTTTTCAAGAGTCCTTGCAGTTTTACTACTGCTGGTCCAATGCTCCCTTGTTCAAGAGTAGGACATTGATTTCCCGGCGGCGGGGTTGGTGTATGACAATCTACGCCCAGTGCAGTCCAGGTTTTTATCCCGACAATTCCATCTTGCGCCAATCCCATGCTCCCTTGAAATGC
>NZ_FQXJ01000021.1 GCF_900129935.1 Desulfosporosinus lacus DSM 15449
TCCACCTCGCGATGGACACCCTTGGTCTTGGCTGTACACTTCCCACTATCAGGGTGTGTTAGGGACTTTCACCCTTTAGACTATGCCCATGCAGGGCAAACCACAAAAACCCCGCAATTACTTGCGGGGTCTCGCTTTCCTATGGAGCCGATGGTCGGAATCGAACCGACGACCTGCTCATTACGAGTGAGCTGCTCTACCTCTGAGCCACATCGGCATTTTACGGACGATAGTAATCTTACTTTATTTTAGCGGTTTCGTCAATATTATTTTCACATTATTTATGTAAAATTGAGTTTAATCTTCTCTTTTAGGAAATAATATCCTTTCAAGGAGGATTAGATATGTTAAGCCGACGTGACTTTCTCAAATTAGTGGTCAAAGGTGCTGTATTAGGAAATTTTTATCAGCTTATCTCTCCTCCTCTAGCAGAAGCCGTAGCAACTGGTGAGGTGAAAAAACTTCCCGTGATCTTGATTGAGACTGGTACTTGTACCGGAGACAGTATCTCTCTTGATAATATTTGGACACCTACCTTTTCTGATATTCTTACCAACATAGTCGATTGGCGCTATGATTGGAGCATGAATCAAGCTCAAGGAGATGCTGTCTATGGCGTCCTTCAGGAAACCTATGAAAAAATGCCCAACGAATATATTCTTCTTGTTCAAGGATCCATGATCCAGCGTGACAACGGTAATTATAACCATGTTGCGTATGATGATGGTAAGTTTATCACTGGAATTGATCTTGTTCGCCGCATAGGACTAAAAGCAAAATACGTTGTTGCCATCGGCAGTTGTGCTACCTACGGCGGACCGGTTGCCGGTTATCCCAACCCAACTCAGGCAACTGGAGTTCAAAATATTCTGCCTGAACGAAAAGTCATTAATGTTTCCGGTTGCCCAGCTCATCCAGATTGGATCATGGGCACCTTGCTCCATTTGGCCTTATATGGTGAACCTGAGCTTGAGAAGTTTGGACGGCCAAAACTCTTTTACGGTGAAACTGTGCATAACCGCTGCCCTCGCAGGCGCGATTATGATCAGGGGATTTTTGCCACAGATATCGGGCAGAAAGAATGCCTTTTTCGCATTGGCTGTAAAGGTCCGGTGACCTATGCAGATTGCCCGATTCGCCGTTGGAATGACCGATTCAATTGGCCGATTGGCTGTAATACGCCGTGTATCGGTTGCACTGAACCCGGTTATCCCGATCTTATGTCCCCGTTTACAGCGCACTTGCCCGACATCCCCTTTCCGGGAGGGACAAAAGTAAACACGGACAAGATTGGGCTTGGGGTTTTAGGATTAACCTCCGCAGCTATTACTGGACATGTCGCAACATCTCTCTATAAAGGTCGCATCCAGAAGAATTTACTTAGAACCTCTGTCAAAGCTCAACATCGACCTATCGTTAAAAAAGTCAAGACTTCCCATCAGTATCGGCTCAAAAGACTTAAATAATTAGGAGTGAATATGCTAGAAAAGAAAATTATCTTTCCGATTTCTCGAATCCACAATCCTATGTTATTGGAAGCTTGGCTCGAAGAAGGAGAAATCAAAGACGCCTTCATTTCCGATACACTTTATCGTGGGTTTGAACAAATTCTAATTGGCCGCTCCGCCATGGACATGCCGTATTATACTCAACGCATCTGTGGCATTTGTTCGTCTGCCCATGCTATTACATCGGCACTGGCTGTAGAACAAGCTTTAGGCATGCACGTCCCTCCTAATGGGCTACTAATACGAAATCTGATTTTAGCCAGTGACTTTATTCAAAACCATATTCGTCACATCTATCTGTATACCTTACCCGACTATTTCCGCGGTCCAGATATTGGTCCATTTCTTCCCCATTCAGAAGCAGATTTGCGTTTATCAAGTAAAGAAAATACAACAATGACTGAGCACTATTTTAAGGCTTTAGAAGTCTCCCGAGATGCCCATGCAGCCTTTGCGGTTTTCGGAGGCAAAGCCCCTCATGGCCATGGTATCGTTCCCGGTGGGGCCAGTATGGAGGTCGATGCCGATAAAGTAAACCGTTATCGAGGATATATGATGATGATCCTCAGTTTTATCGACGATGTCCTGCTTCCGGATGTTACCCTGATTATGGAACGTTATCCTGAATACATTGACCTTGGCAAAGGAATCGGGAACTATATGTCAGTCGGGGGTTTTACAAGTCCAGAAGGAAGCACACTTTTCCCTCAAGGGGTCATTCTTCAGGGAAAACGAGAAAGCTTTGATGAAAAACATGTCACAGAAGATGTAACAAACGCTTGGTATAAACCTCACGGACCTCTTCATCCCATGGAAGAGGATACGGTTCCCGACAGAAGTCAAGCCAAAGGATACACCTGGGTTAAATCCCCTCGTTACCGAGGTCAACCCGTAGAAGTAGGTCCTTTGGCACGGGCCGTAATTAACAAGGAAAAGGTTATCGGCCATGGTGCACTCGGTCGGACATGGGTACGCGCACTTGAACTCAAAAAAATAGCTGAAACCACTTTAGAATGGCTTAAACGTCTCGAACCTGGGGCCGAAACCTTGGATCGAAAAATGGAACAAGACTCTGGGGTAGGTATCGGCCTCCATGAAGCCATGCGCGGTACCTTAGGACATTGGATTTCAGTAGAAAAAGGGCGGATCAAACACTATCAAATCATTACGCCCTCTGCCCTAAACTTTGGTGCACGTGATGAAGCCGGAACCCGTAGTGTCGGAGAAACATCATTACTCGGCTTAAAAATACAATCCGAAGATCTTAAGGAAGCAGGCCGAGTTATTCGCTCCTTCGACCCTTGCTTTTCTTGCAGTGTCCATATTATCGATGGAGAAAAAACACGCGCCTTAAAAATACAAGTCTGAATTGAATCAGAGTCCCAAACTCACCGTTCTACTGAGGCGTGAATCAACTATTCAAATAAAATGTACGTATAAGGCAAGGTAGTAACATGAAACACCATGTTAAATTAAGAAAACCTCTTATAAAAGAGCTTAAGAAAAGTAACGTGAAAGGAACAATTGTCCAATCTCAGCCCCTTTGGGTTAGAATTTTTCATTGGGGATTCGCCGTAAGTCTAACTATAGTAATTTTATCTGGCCTCCAGTTACATAAACCCGCGAGCTTCTTAGCCTTAAATTTTAGTAAAGTTTTGACTGCCCATATAGTTTTTGGCTGGTTTTCATTAGGATTTCTAGCAATACGCATTGCGGACGCTTTAATCCGTTGGGACGATTCTTTGATCCCTAAAGTCCAGGATCTCAGGCATTTCCCCCAACTCATGTCCTATTATTTTTTCCTGCGTTCTTCTCCGCCGCCAGCCAGAAAGTATAATAGTGGACAACTATTGATCTATTTCTCATGGTTCGTATTATTTCTATTGTCAAGTTTTCTCGGCCTGGTGTCTTATTGGCAAGGGGAACACCTTATATGGGTTTGGCGGCTAATAGGAGGTTTTCAGGTACTTCGATGGACTAAGTTTATTACCACAATCTATTTTCTAGCGACAATACCTGTCCACATTTATCTAAGTCTAACTGAGGATATTAGCCGTCTTCAAGCCATGGTCACTGGTTATGAACGAAAACCCTCGCCAAACAACCGTTAGTAAAAATTTTCCTCAAATAAAATGATACTTTTTGCTTAAAGTTTGGGTATAATGGGGGGTAGAGTTTTATACATGAAAGGGACGATTCGCCTTGGCATTACATATTCATTTTGTTGGTATTAAAGGGACCGGGATGAGCGCCTTAGCTCAAATCAGCACTCAGATTGACGGAGCAACTATTACCGGGTCAGATGTAGAAGAAAGTTTTTATACAGATAGTGTCTTAAAACGTGCTAATATTCCTGTTTTGGGTTTTTCTCCGACCAACGTAGAAAACGCTGATTTGGTTGTCACCTCTGCCGCCTATACCAATCAGCATCCAGAAATCGCCCGGGCTTTGGAGTTAAATATCCCCGTCTTGAGTTATCCACAATATCTTGGGCATTTACTTGCCAAAAAACGCGGGATTTGTGTTACTGGAACGCATGGAAAAACTACAACAACAGCCATGATGGGCCTTGTTATGTTGAAAGCCGGATTCGATCCAACGATTGTTGTCGGCAGTGATGTCCCCAGCATCGGTGGAAATGCACATACTGGAAAAGGGGAATTTTTCTTAGCAGAATCCTGTGAGTATCGACGCCATTTCCTTAATTACTCTCCAGAACATTTAATCATTACGAACATAGAATTTGATCATCCCGATTACTTTAAGGATCTCGAGGATGTCATCTCTGCATTTGCCGAACTGGCTGTAAAGGTACCTGAACACGGTCATATCTACGTATGGGATGAAGATCCAAATCGGAAATCCCTAAAATCAGATGCGCCTGTCACGACTTTTGGTCTGTCTGAATCTGCAGATATACGAGCAACGGAAATCCTGTTTAAAGACGAAAAGAGCTCTATGAAAATCATTATAAAAGGTCAGTATGTGGGGGATCTGGATCTGCATGTCGCGGGAAGACACAACATTGTAAATGCTTTGGCAACGATTGCTCTATGCTATGAAATTGGTATTCCCATTAAAGAAATCTTATCTAGTCTGAGTCAATTCAATGGGACGAAACGCCGTTTTGAACATGTCGGCAGTAATACAAATGGGGCCCTAATCGTTGATGACTATGCCCATCACCCAACAGAAATTCGCACGACCTTAGAGGGGGCTCGCCTTTCTTTCCCTGATCGTCGCATCCGTGCTATTTTCCAACCTCATACTTTTAGCCGAACGGAAAAACTCTTACTTGAGTTCTCGCAAGCTTTTCAGGGGGCAGACGAAGTTGTTATTGCAGATATCTTTGCCTCAGCGCGAGAACTTGATCATTACACTGTTTCTGCCCCAAATCTGGCCGAAATGATCTTAAAGCAAGGTATTCAGGCCCGCTACATTGGAACGTTGGATGACATTAAGCTTTATCTTAATGAAACTCTCGCACCCGAGGATCTTGTCCTTACTTTAGGGGCTGGGGATATCTACAAAGTGGGCTTAGAAATCGTTAGTTAATATTAGATTTATGATAAAGCAAAGGCCTTTCATACACTTCACAATAAAGTGGCGAAAGGCCTTTTAAACGTTAAAGATTTTTCGGGCAGAGTTCTTGTATGCCTGTAATTATTTCCTCCCAACTATGGCAACGGGTAATGCCTGGAGGAAGCTCTTCTTGATTATAACTTGCATTTAATAGAAACACTGGCACCCCACATTCCGCTATTAATTTAGCATTTACTTGGTAATCTTCGATAAAGGCCTCGATTCCCCATTCTTTAACGAAGTCCACCTTACTGCCAAACCCTGTGAAGAGCACATGCTTATGATGGATTTCTCTTAACGCAAACCAGCGCACTGTGAGATCCTTTTGTTCAGGGGTTCGGGCTGTGATATAAATTATTTCATGTCCTTCTTGAAGAAGAGTTTCTATCCCTTCTTTTGCGCCAGGTACAGGTTCTGGCATCATGAGCAAACGTTCTATATTGGTCTCGAAAAAGTCGTTCATATCCTCAGTTGTTACATCAAAAGCTACATGCATATTATAATCGTCGATGAACGGTATATTCTTACCGTAGTGGCGATTTAACTCCTGTAACCAAATTGGATAGCTATCGGAAATTACTCCGTCAATGTCTACTCCTATACGCACGTTAATCTAACCTCTTAAGTTTCGGAAGCTCAAGGCTTGGCGGCATATTACGTTTATGTTCACTCTGACGATGGAGAGACTCAATACGTTCTTGAACTTCAGGCGAGACCTCTTCCCCCAGCAGATAGCGATCTATCTGATCATAGGTAATTCCTAATTCAGATTCATCTGTCTGACCCGGCCATAGCCCCGCAGTCGGTACACGGGTAGCAATTCTCATAGGCAATCCCAACATCCTCGCCCAAGCGCGCACTTCTGTCTTTGTGAGTGAACTGATCGGTAAGAGATCGACACCGCCGTCACCATATTTAGTAAAATATCCGGTGTAGCTCTCAGGTGCATTGTCCGTTCCTACTACCATATAATTCATGGCATTAGCCACGGCATACAGTGTGGACATACGTAAACGAGCCTTCAAATTCCCTTGGCTCATCTTTTCAGCCACTAAATTACAACTTATACTTTCCAAGCCCTTTTTGACTTGCCCCATGACCTGTGTATGGGCACCGCTCAGGTTTACCTCTATTGTTCTTATTTCGAAGCCTTCTGCAATCCATAATGCATCTTCTGTATCATCTGGATTAGAATGACTGGGCATAACTACTCCAATGCAATTTTCCGAAAATGCTCGACTGCAGAGCCCCGCGACTACAGCAGAGTCTACCCCCCCAGAAATTCCCACCACTACTCCCTTAGCCTTGGCTTCAGTAACTTTTTTTTGTAACCATTCCACCGTTTGATCAATTCGTGCTGATAATTCATTATCTGTCCACATTCTTACTCCACTCCTTGTTCGTTTCTTTAATATCATTGTGAATCGTCAAAAGTAATTGTTGTTTTAACTCAAAGAGATTGGTCGACAAATCTACAATATAGCGGTGGGGATTCGTCAATCGTTTCACTTCATCCCAGAAAGAGTCTAATTCTTTTCGAGCATAAAGTTGAATTTCTTTGAGATTCGGTAAGTCATACACTCGTTTTCCATCTCTAAAGACAGGCTTCAAAAGTTCTTTGGTTCGGAAATTTTTCAATGTCTTTCTTTTCCACGTCTGAATAGGATCGAAAATTGTCAGCGGTTTATCTTCTTCAAAAACTTCATCTTCCAAGGCAATAAGATCTGCCATAGCTTTGCCTGCTCTATCGTAAAAGCGCACAACTTTCTTAATTCCAGGATTAGTGATCTTAGTAATGTTTTCCGAGACCTTCAAACGAGGATGGAAATTACCCGGTTCTCCTTCAGCGGCCAGTTTGTAGACCCCCCCTAAAGAAGGGTTATCCTTGGATGTAATGAGATTCGTTCCAACGCCCCAGGAATTAATCGCTGCCCCTTGGGCTCGAATGGCGAAGATAGTTTCCTCATCTAAATCATTTGATGCAACAATAATAGCATTCTTAAGTCCTGCTTCATCAAGCATGCGACGGGCTTCTTTAGACAAATACGTTAAATCTCCACTGTCCAGACGAATACCTAGGAAATGATGCCCTTCTGCCTCAAGCTCAAGCCCTACTTTAATCGCGTTAGGAACTCCAGATTTGAGGACATTGTATGTATCTACAAGCAACAAACAGAGATCCGGAAAAGTATGGGCATAGGCTCGAAATGCTTCCAGTTCTGTTGGAAAACATTGAATCCAACTGTGCGCCTGGGTTCCTGCCACAGGGATACCATAACGCATCCCTGCTAAGACATTGGAGGTGGATTGACATCCACCGATGAAGGCTGCCCTTGCGCCTAAGACCCCTGCGTCCGGGCCCTGGGCTCTCCGCAAGCCAAACTCCATCACTGGGCCACCATCTGCAGCCGTAACTACACGGGAGGCTTTTGTAGCAATGAGAGTTTCAAAATTAACTAAGTTAAGAATAGTAGTCTCCAACAACTGAGTTTCAAAAATACGCCCTTTAACACGCAATAGCGGTTCATACGGAAAGACAGGAGTCCCCTCTGGAATCGCATCGATGTCCCCCGTGAAGCGAAAGTTACTCAGCTCACTAATAAACTCCTCGTTAAATAAGTTTAGACTTCTCAGATACTTCAAATCCGCTTCCCCAAAGGTGAGGTTCTCAATATATTCAACGACTTGTTCAAGCCCTGCCGCCAAAGCATATCCCCCTTTAAACGGCAACGAGCGAAAGTAGACATCAAATACTGCCTCTTTATTCTGACAACCATTAACTAAATAACCCTGCATCATAGTTAATTGATAAAGATCTGTGAGCATTGTTCGGTTTTCCATTGATTATGCCTCGCTTCGTACTTTCAAACATAGTTCGATTTATTTCTATATAACTATAGGATGCAATATCTTTTTAAAATCATGCGTGAGAATTTCGACCTCTATGCAGGATTTTCCTGCTTTACGCTAAAAATAAAGAAACTTGACACGTTCTATGCCGACAAAAAAGGACCGCCAGCGCTACCAAGTTACATTTATACTAGCAAAAGAAGTGATATTTTCCTGACTGTTAACAGTAAACTTTTACTTTATGCTAGATATAAAAGGAAACCTAAAGGCCTTGCTTTAGGTTTTTGTGTTTTTATGTCGGATTTTCGCGTACAAGAAAAATAGTTATCCACAAGAAAAGTCTAATTGTCCACTTTTCATCCCATGCTTATCCACCATAAATACATTGAATTTCGACCTTATCCACAGGTTTATCCACACTGTACACAGTTATTATCCTCATTCTGTTGAAAAGCATTGGTTTATATCCTTTGATGGTGCTTGGTACAGACTTTTCTAAAACCCCATACCGGTATGAATACTCCTTTTAAGTACACAATTCCAAGTTAAGACTTATTTTCCGCGCATATCCTCTATTAACAATTATTCAGTTTATTCCGTTCGACATAATATTTCGTTTAGTCAAGACCTGGTAACCTAAGTCAGTAGACCCTACCAAAGCAAGTTTTCTAAAGCTTTACGACTAACCTTGATTGCCTCAGCAACAGTTTCTGGTGAAGGGCCGCCTGTAATCTTTCGAGCACGAACGCAATATTCGATTCCAATCGATCTAAACAGATCCTCTTCAAAAATTGGGGAGAGTTCTTGGTAGTCGCTTAAACTTAAGTCTTCCAAGCCAATTCCTTTTTTGCTGCACTGTAAAACTATGCGACCGACTAACTCATGAGCTTCCCGGAAGGGTATCCCTTTCTTAGCCATGTAATCTGCTAAATCTGTGGCATTGGTAAACCCGCCTTTTGCCCCAAAGGCCATCGTGTCTCGATTTACCTGCATAGTCCTTATCATTGGTTCTACAACCAATAAGCATTTTTGAATTGTATCCACTGCATCAAAGACCTGTTCTTTATCTTCTTGCATATCTTTGTTATAAGCGAGCGGAAGCCCTTTCATAACGGTTAGGAGTGCTACTAAATCACCATAAACGCGTCCGGTTTTTCCCCTCACTAATTCTGCGACATCAGGATTTTTCTTTTGAGGCATGATACTGGACCCTGTTGAATACCCGTCATCCATCGAGATAAACTGGAATTCTCCGCTGGACCAAATAACCAGTTCTTCACACAGTCGGCTCAAATGCATCATGAGGATCGACGCGCTTGCTAAAAATTCCAGCGCAAAATCCCGATCGCTCACTCCGTCGAGACTGTTTAAGGTGACTCCATCTAATCCCAGTTCTATGGCCACTTGCTCTCGGTCAAGTGGAAACGTCGTTCCAGCCATAGCGCCTGAACCCAGTGGGGATATATTTAACCGTTTCCGTGTATCTTTAAGTCGACCCAAGTCACGTAAAAACATTTGCACGTAGGCCATCAGATGATGCGCCAGCGTAATAGGCTGTGCCTTTTGCAAATGAGTATACCCAGGCATCCATGTTTCAAGATGCTCTTCTGATAATAGGAGAAGAGTTTGAATTAGCTGTTCTGCCAGGTTCTTAGTTTGGTCGATTTCACTTTTTAAAAAGAGTCTTAAATCTAAAGCAACCTGATCATTTCGACTGCGTCCCGTATGCAGTTTTTTTCCTACGGGCCCAATCCGCTCGGTTAAAAGCTTTTCGACATTCATGTGGATGTCTTCTGCACCAATCTCAAACTCAACTTTTCCCGCTTGAATGTCTTCTAGTATTCCAGTCAACCCCTGTATCAATTGGTTTGCTTCCACTTCAGAGATAACTCCGACCGTCCCAAGCATTCTTGCATGGGCTATACTTCCTTGAATATCTTGTTTGTACAGGCGTTGATCGAAACGAATTGAGGAATGAAAGTCTTCCACCAATCCCTCTGTACTTTTTTCAAAACGTCCGCCCCAAAGCTTCACGTTACATCTCCCTTTCATCTATTGTATTACTCCATTTAGTACTAAAAAGAAAGCGCCGGGTGCCGGCGCTACTCTTTCACTGCTCTTATTTACGCAACCCTGATTCTTTCTCCATTAAAGCTCTTACTTTAAGTGGCAACCCGAAGAGGTTAATAAAGCCTCCCGCATCTTTTTGATCATACACACCATCTTCTCCAAAGGTTGCATATGCCTCATTATAGAGAGAATAAGGAGATTTCACACCTGCTAAAGTGCAGTTTCCTTTGTATAATTTCACCCGTACTGTCCCTGTAACATTTTTCTGGGTCACATTAACAAAGGCATCCAAGGCTTCGCGCAACGGAGAATACCACACTCCATCATACACGATTTCAGCATATTTTAAAGCAATTTGTTCTTTATAATGGAGCGTTAAGCGATCAAGCGTGAGACGTTCCAGCGCTTGGTGAGCCATATAGAGAATCGTTCCGCCTGGAGTCTCATAGACACCGCGCGATTTCATGCCCACAAGCCGATTTTCAACCATATCAACGATTCCGACCCCATTTTTGCCGCCTAGTTCGTTGAGGGTTTCCAATAAAGCTACAGGGGCGATTTTCTGGCCATTCAAAGATGTAGGAACCCCTTGTTCAAATCCCAGTTCGAGATAGGTTGCCTCATCTGGTGCATCCTCGGGAGAAACTCCTAATAAATATAAGTCACGTTTTGGTTCATTCCAAGGATCTTCTAAATCCCCTCCCTCGTGGCTTAAATGCCAAAGGTTGCGGTCCATGCTATACGGACGGTCCTTAGTCACTGGAACAGGAATTCCACGTGCTTGGGCATAGTCAATGCAATCCTCGCGAGACTTGAGATCCCAAATCCGCCATGGTGCAATGATCTCCAAGTCTGGATTAAGCGCTTTGACACTCAGTTCAAAACGGACTTGGTCATTCCCCTTGCCTGTTGCTCCATGGGCAATCGCCACCGCGCCTTCCTTTGCCGCGATTTCTACTAAACGACGAGCAATCAACGGACGGGCAAACGAGGTCCCTAAGAGATAGCTTCCTTCATAAACTGCTCCAGCCTTTAGCGTTGGAAAAATAAACTCCGTAAGAAATTCCTCTCTCAGATCTTCTATATACAGTTTGCTTGCACCGCTTTTAATCGCCTTTTCCTGTAGGGGAGCCAGCTCTTCTCCTTGCCCAAGATCAGCGGCCATAGCAATCACTTCATACCCATATGTCTCCTTAAGCCAAGGAATAATAATGGAAGTATCTAATCCCCCGGAATACGCTAAAACAACTTTTTTCATTTCTAATCTCCCTCTTTATTAAAGTAAATGTCCAAGTATTGTGTATAGTATACTACTATACTTTTTAGATTACACGCAAGTCATCCAGAAATCTAAAGCTAATGAGAAATACATTAAGCCATAACTAACGCCATGATCGCTTTTTGAGCGTGCAGACGGTTTTCTGCCTCGTCAAAGACGACGGATTGGGCTCCTTCAATTACATCCTCCGTAATCTCCTCACCACGGTGAGCAGGGAGACAATGCAACACAATAGCAGATTGATTGGCCCGTTTCAGCGAATCTGAATTAATCTGATAGCCTTTAAAAGCCTCCATACGTTCCTTTGCCTCAGCTTCTTGACCCATACTTGCCCAAACATCCGTGTAAAGCACATCGGCCCCTTTTACCGCTTCTGAGGGATCATCTACAACTTCTACTAAACCACCGTTATCCTTGGCATCAGCTTGAGCCTTGGCAATAATTAGTGGATCGGGCTTATAACCCTGAGGAGAAGCGATGACAACATGCAATCCCATCTTGGCACCGCCAAACATTAGAGAATGAGCCATATTGTTTCCATCTCCCACGTAGGCAAGCTTCAGGCCCTCTAAGCGACCTTTATGCTCCTGTATTGTCATGAGATCTGCCAAGACTTGACAAGGGTGAAGCAGGTCTGTAAGTCCATTAATAATCGGAATCGTAGAGAACTCTGCCAACTCTAAGACCTCTTGATGACTAAAGGTTCGAATCATAATCCCGTCGACCATCCTGGAAAGAACACGTGCTGTATCAGAAATGGGCTCTCCTCTTCCTAGTTGGATATCCCGTCCACTTAGAAAAAGTGCATGCCCCCCAAGTTGATACATACCAACCTCAAAAGAAACACGAGTTCGCGTTGATGACTTCGTGAATACCATTCCCAGCGTCTTTCCTTGAAGAATTGGATGAGGGCGTCCAGCTCTTTGCTCTGCCTTAAGGTCTTTAGCTACATCTAAAATAAAACTTAATTCATCTTGATTGAAATCATGAAGGGAAATAAAGTCCCGTCCTTTAAATAGTGATTTATCGATTGTTTTCATATTGCACCCACTCCTTTAATATGAATTATTATACAAGGCCATGTATAATAATTCAATAGCTAAATTCTTTTTTCCTTAGTCTTATTATCGTAATAATGGTTGGTTGGGTCCATCTTTTAGATGATTATTTTAACTTAACAGCTACGGCTTATCGTTCTTCCAGAAAGCAATCATTTCTGGCCGGCAAAAGTCAGTTTATTTAGTCTAGGACAAAAAAGCTCCTTCTGAGACGAACTCCATTACAACTTTATTATATCATCGAGGAGTATTGCTATATTATTTCAAACTTTTGACCACTTATAACTATCTCCACTAACATTAATGAAAACCTTGTTATTTAAATCTGCAACCATTACTTCGTGTAGCTAACGAATTGTGACAAAATCTTCTTTATCATTTCTCTATAAGCAATGCATGGGTATGATTAGCAGTTTTCTACAGTTATCTGACTTGAGATAGGTTTTACCTATTTTATTTGGTAAAACTATGATTTAACCACTAAATGTTGACAGGAAAATCAGAATTGTATAGGCTAATGACAGGAGTAACGAATAAAATACTTATATAATTAAACCTAGAGAAATCGACAATGAAAGACCTGAAAAATACCTGTTTTATATGAAATTATGCCTTCCCTTTTGTTTGAGTAATGATGGAGGTTGACAACATGAAATTAATTAAAGAAATAGATTTACCGGGTATTGGCAAAAAGTTTCAGCTCCAAACCCGCAGCGGAGAAAAGATCGTTATCGTGGTACATGATGACGGACGAAGGGAAATCTATCATTTTTATCGTGAGGACCCGGATGATTCTATCTCGATGGTAACCTTAGATGACGAAGAATCGCGCAATATAGCCGCTATACTCGGAGGAATGAATTATCGCCCTAAAGCATTAGAGACTGTGGATGTTGCCTTAGGCGATATGCTTATAGAATGGTACAAAATTGAGCCTGATGCTTATGCTATAGGAAAAACCATCGGGAATATGCGTATCCGAAAGGATACTGGCGGGACAGTTATTGCAATAGTAGAACATGATCAGAGCAAAATAGTCAATCCCGGTCCCGAGGCAACCTTTCAAAGCGGCGCTACAGTTGTAATTCTTGGTGAAAAGCACCAGGTTAAAGCGTGTAAAAAACTATTATTTCACGGATGTGTTCAATAATGGAACACTTGATACTGGAAATAGGGCTTGCACTGGCTTTAATTGCGGGTGCAGGAATTCTGGCCGGTAAACTCAGGATTTCTATTGTGCCAATTCTAATTCTGACTGGCATGGTAGTTGGTCCACAGGCACCTCACATAAGCGTCTTTGACTTTAGATTTATTCAGAGCGCCCCGTTAATTGACTTCATGGGACGTTTAGGTGTGCTGTTTCTCCTGTTTTCCTTAGGGTTGGAGTTCTCAATTAAACGTCTTTTGACTGCAGGTCCATCCATAATCAGAACCGGGATAATTTATATGGTTATTAACTTATCCATAGCTATTATATTTCCTTTACTGTTGGGTTGGCCGGTCAAGGAAATACTTGTTGTGGCAGGGATTATGACTATTTCCTCCAGCGCAATTGTAGCGAAAGTAATTGTTGATTTAAAGAGAGCAGCTAATGATGAAACTGAGATCATTTTGGGTTTGATGATGTTTCAAGATGTCTTCGTTGCTATTTATTTCTCTGTTGTTTCCGGCCTGGTTCTTGCCGGTTCAACCTCCGTTTCAGAGATAGTAACAAGCGCCCTAATGGCCCTTTTATTTATCGGTGGTTTTTTGTTCGTGGGGCATAAGTTGGTTCCAAAACTAGACCGTTGGTTGGATATCCCTTCCGACGAAACCTTTATGCTTGTAATTTTTGCTATTTTGGTTTTGGTAGCGGGTTTTTCCGAAACTTTGCACATTGCTGAAGCCATCGGAGCTTTATTAATTGGTCTGGTTCTGGCAGAAACAGACCATTCCGAACGCATAGAGCATTTAATTGTTTCCTTTAGAGATTTCTTTGGTGCCCTTTTCTTCTTTAGTTTTGGTCTAAGTATCGACCCCTTTGCCTTAGGCGGGGCAGTTTGGCCTGCAGTAGCTGCTGTCATTTTAACCCTTTTAGGCAATGTTGTGTCGGGTGTTTGGGCTGGGCGGAAAGCTAGTCTCTCCTACAGAGCCTCACTCAATATTGGTCTGACTATTATTTCGAGGGGTGAGTTTTCTATCATTTTAGCCACTCTTGCGAAAGCAGGCGGATTATTGACTTCGTTGCAACCATTTGCCGCCTTGTATGTTCTTATTCTCGCCATACTGGGACCCCTCTTGACGAAGGAATCACGTTGGGTCTATAACCGAATAAGGCCACTCCTGAAATGGCCGCAAATTCCAGATAGAAGAAAGCTAAGAAAAAATGCAGGTCAATGAGTTCACACTCAATTTGACCTGCATTTTTCATAATAATACGCTGAGCTTAAAGCCTCTTGTATCCATTAACTATTCCCCTACATAACCAAATACTCCTGTAAAGAAAGCACCTGAGGAGCGGTATTACTCCGTATCTCTTGAAACGCTCGTACAACCGCTTTCGCCGTATCCATTGACGAGAAACAAGGCACCCCGTGTTCAGCCGCTAACCTCCTCAACAAATAACCCGTTCTCTCCGGGGTTCCTTTAGTGGACGTGCTGAGGATGAAGGAGAATTCTCGTTGCCTGATGGCTTCTTGAAGGGCCTCGCTTGCTTCACTTACAACTTCGACTTCTACCCCGCACAGGGCCAAAGCCTTGGCAGTGTCTCCGGTTCCTTTGACGCCGAACCCTAACTGAGCCAACTGTCGAGCCAGAGTAATAGCTTCTGGACGATCCGTTTCTGCTACGGATACTAAAATATTCCCATCATTAGGCAACGGAATACGGGAGGCCGCAAAGGCTTTTGCCAACGCATGCCCAAATTGTGTGTCCATCCCTAAGACCTCACCCGTTGATTTCATTTCAGGTCCCAAGGAGGTTTCGACCTTAGTCAACTTCTCGAAGGAAAAGACAGGGGCCTTTACCACGACGAACGGTACTTCAGGCGCAAGACCATGAGCATAGCCCATTCCCTTTAAGGTTTTGCCAAGGGCAACTTGCACCGCCAAGTTGACTAAAGGAATCCCAGTGACTTTAGAAAGAATCGGCACTGTACGGCTTGCACGAGGGTTCACTTCTAAAACATACACTTTACCTCGCACGACAACAAATTGAATATTGATAAGTCCCCTAATCCCGATTCCTTCTGCCAGACGACAGGTGAAGTCCTCAATTTGTTCAATTTCTGCGGGAGTTAAACTCTGGGGAGGATAAACTGCCAGACTGTCCCCCGAGTGGACGCCGGCGCGTTCGATATGCTCCATGATGCCTGCTATTACAGTTGTCTCTCCGTCTGAAACTGCATCAACTTCGACTTCTTTTCCTTCCAAATACCGATCCACCAAGATTGGATGTTCTTGAGACAGGTTGATCGCGCGCCTTAAATAATCTTCCAGTTGACCTAAGTTCTCTACCACTTGCATGGCTCGACCTCCGATCACATAGGATGGGCGGACGATCACTGGAAATTCGAGCTCCTCAGAAATTTTCTTGGCCTGATCAACTGAAGTAACACTTCGTCCTTCAGATTGAGGGATTCCTAGACGGCTTAATAACTCAGCAAAACGCTCTCGATCCTCAGCCATATCAATCGCATCAACCGGGGTTCCTAATACTTGAACGCCGGCAAGCTTCAGGCGGCCCGCTAAATTTATAGCCGTCTGTCCTCCAAATTGGACTAAGACTCCATCCGCTTTTTCTTTATTCAAGACATGAAGCACGTCTTCAATGGTCAACGGCTCAAAGTACAGTTTATCTGCGATATCAAAATCTGTGGATACCGTTTCTGGATTATTATTGATCATAATGGCTTCTACACCTGCTTCTTGCAAAGCTGTAAGCGCATGTACAGAGCAATAATCGAACTCAATTCCTTGCCCAATTCGAATAGGGCCTGAACCTAAAACTACTACTTTTGGGCCAGTACTTACCTTGCCCTCATCCTCTTCCTCATAGCTGGAATAGTAATAAGGGGTTGCCGAAGCAAACTCTGCTGCACACGTATCAACGGTTTTATAAACCGGAATGATTCCGCAGTCCATACGCATGGCACGAACCGTCTCTTCCGAGCGTCCCGTAAGCTTGGCAATCGCTAAATCAGAGAACCCTAGAACCTTTGCCAGGCGCAGTAACTCAGTGGTTAATGGTTCATTTTGTAAGCGCTGTTCCAGTAAAACGAGTTCTTTAATTTTATGCAAATAGAAGGGATCAATCTGGGTGAGCATCTGTACTTCAAGTATAGACCAATCTCGGCGAAACGCTTCGGGAATCGCAAAAAAACGCTCATGATCTGCCGTAGTAAGTTTGTCTTCAATCTCCATCTCTGTCCAGCCCCCGGAAGCCTTAATCCGAAGACCAACAGTACCAACTTCCAAAGATCGAGTCGCTTTTAGGAGGGCCGCTTCCAACGTCCGCTCCATCGCCATAACCTCTCCGGTTGCTTTCATTTGCGTACCCAGACGATGATCAGCGGCAGGAAATTTATCGAAAGGCCATCTGGGGAATTTAACTACCACATAGTCAAGGGCCGGCTCAAAACAAGCACTGGTGTGCCCTGTCACAGGGTTCGTCAATTCTGGAAGAGTAAAGCCGACGGACAAAAGAGCAGCCATCTTGGCTATCGGATATCCGGTCGCTTTAGAGGCGAGTGCGCTTGAGCGACTGACCCGAGGATTTACTTCAATAACAACATACTCTTTATTTAGCGGATTCAAGGCAAATTGAACATTACACCCTCCGTTAACTCCCAGAGCCCGAATAATCTTTAAGGATGAGGCACGCAACATCTGATATTCAACATCACTTAAGGTTTGCGACGGGGCAACTACAATACTGTCCCCAGTGTGTATCCCTACCGGGTCGATATTTTCCATATTGCAAATCGTAATACAGTTATCTGCCGCGTCTCGCATGACTTCATACTCAATTTCCTTCCAGCCGGCCACACTCCGCTCTACAAGGCATTGCCCAATGGGGCTGGCTTGCAGCCCTTTCTGCAAAATTTCCTCCAATTGTTTGGCGTTTTTGACAATCCCGCCGCCTGTTCCTCCAAGAGTATAGGCAGGGCGGACAATCAGTGGAAAACCTTGCTTACTAGCGAACTCCTCCCCTTCTTCCAGGGTCGTTACAATTACACTTTCAGCCACCGGTTCTCCCAGCGTGAGCATTGTTTCCTTGAATGCATCTCGATCTTCTGCTTTGTAAATGGTTTCCGAGTCACAGCCTATGAGGTCCACGTTATAATGTTTTAAAAGCCCGCCGCGCTCCAACTCCATAGCTAGGTTCAGGCCCGTTTGACCACCTAATGTAGGGAGTAAAGCATCTGGGCGTTCTTTGCTGATAATTCGCTCCAAAATTTCAGGTAACAGGGGTTCGATATAGGTAATATCTGCTGTTTGCACATCCGTCATGATGGTTGCTGGATTACTGTTAACCAGTACTACTTCCACCCCTACCTCACGAAGAGCTCTGCACGCTTGGGTCCCTGCATAATCAAATTCTGCGGCTTGCCCAATCACTATCGGCCCAGACCCAATGACAAGGACCTTCTTCCACGACGGATTAAGAGGCATAACCAGCCCTCCATTCCTGCATTAATCGCGCAAACTCATCAAAAAGATAAAGGGATTCACTCGGTCCAGGCCCTGCTTCCGGATGATATTGAACCGAAAAAACAGGTAAATCCCGATGCTTGACGCCTTCCACACTTTGATCATTTAGATTGCGATGGGTTACGTAAAGAGGAGTCTGTCCCAAACTTTCCTCCGAGATGGCATAGCCATGATTTTGCGAAGTAATCGTCACTCGTTTGGACTCTAGATCTTGTACGGGTTGATTTCCGCCCCGATGCCCAAACTTCATCTTATAGGTGTCTCCCCCTAAAGCGAGGGATAAAAGTTGATGTCCCAGGCAAATCCCAAAGATAGGGCGTTTGCCCATCAGCCCTTGAATCGTTTCTATCCCCGTTATGACCTCCTTAGGGTCCCCTGGTCCATTGGATAGAAAGACTCCATCTGGTTGGAGATTAAGGATCTGCTCTGTAGGGGTTGTATGCGGAACAACTGTCAGACGAAACCCGTTTTCTTGCATCGCCTGCAAAATATTCTTCTTAATCCCAAAATCCATGACTACGACATGAAATAATTCCTTCTCGGTTCCGACAGCTGGTAAGGTGTATTGCTTCGGAGTACTGACCTTAGCCACAACATCGGTTGGAACAGACCACGTTTTCAAGCGGGGGGCCCATTCATTTAATCCCTCTGCCTCGGTGGTAATAACACCGCGCAGTACGCCATGCTCTCGAATAATCCGCGTTAAGGCACGGGTATCTATCCCCTTTATTCCTACAACTCCGGATTGCGCCAAGGTCCTGGAAAGATTCTTTTCCATCTGCCAATGACTGGGATTACGTGCGGACTCTTTTACAATGAACCCTTGGACCTGTGGTTTATCCGATTGGTCATCCACTTTGTTGATCCCGTAGTTCCCGATGAGTGGATACGTCATACACACCATTTGTCCAGCATATGATGGATCGGTTAACACCTCTTGATAACCGGTCATTCCAGTGTTAAAGACGACTTCTCCAAAAGCCTCTCCCGTCGCCCCAAAAGACTCCCCTAATAAAATTTTCCCAGTTTCAAGTATGAGTGCTGCTTTCATTCCATCCCTCCTCGGATATAGAAAACTTGGCTAGCGTCCGAAGACACCGTCTTCGCACGAGTTAACCTTCTTGCAGGCGAAGGCGATTGCCTTAGTTGCACTTATGCTTCCGAAAGTATTAACGCTAGTTATACTTTCGGGCTAGTATATAGAAAACTTGGCTAGCGTCCGAAGACACCGTCTTCGCACGAGTTAACCTTCTTGCAGGCGCAGGCGATTGCCTCAGTTGCACTTATGCTTCCGAAAGTATTAACGCTAGTTATACTTTCGGGCTAGTATATAGAAAACTTGGCTAGCGTCCACGAAGACACTGTCTTCGCACGGATTAGCCTTCTTGCTGGATGGCGGGAAGGGACCGCAGGCGGTCGCCTTAGTTGTACTAATGCTTACATAAGCTCACGTGTCCTCTGATTCTCTGGCTTCTGACCTCCGATTTCTGGTTTACCAAATCTTCGAAAGGGTTTCGTCCAAAATCCCCAAAGCTTTATCCATTTCTTGCTTCTCAACAGTAAGCGGGGGGAGGAATCGTAATATCTTTCCTCCAACACAGTTGATCAAAAGCCCATTTTCCAAGCAGGCCTCGACTATCTCGGGACCCAACTTGGAGACGGGCCACCCCACAATAAATCCTTGTCCTCGGACCGGACCGCCCGTCTGATATTTCTGTGCTAAGCGCTCTAGTCCTTGTTGGAAATACGCTGCGCGCTCTTGAACTCCCTCAAAAAATCCGTCTGCAAGCATTACATCTAAAACAGCACACCCTGCCGCAGTGGCTAGAGGATTTCCTCCAAAGGTTGACGCATGATCTCCCGGCTGAAAAGCTTTAGCAACTTTATCTGTGGCTAGCATTGCTCCAATCGGTACTCCTCCGCCCAAAGCTTTTGCTAAAGTCATAATATCTGGGACCACACCGCTCGACTCATAGGCAAAGAGCTTTCCAGTCCGGCCAACTCCGCACTGCACCTCATCAAAAATCAACAAGACTCCATGTTGGTCACATAGCTCACGCGCTGCCTGGAGAAACTCTATAGAAGCAGGGATTACCCCTCCCTCTCCTTGAATGGGTTCGATAAAGACTGCCGCCGTATTGTCACCAATCTTTGCTCTTAGACCCTCAATATCATTTAGGGCAGCGTAAGTCACGCCGACAGGAAGTGGATCAAACCCTTCCTGATATTTTATCTGTCCAGTTAGTGTAAGGGTGGCTAAGGTTCGCCCATGAAATGAGTTTTCAAGCGAAATCACCTCATATTTATGCTCACCATAATTTTTCCTGGCGTACTTACGAGCGAGCTTGAAGGCTGCTTCATTAGCTTCTGCACCACTGTTGCAAAAGAACACTTTATCCGCAAAGGAATGCTTCACTAAGCGCTCAGCGAGAGCAACTTGATTCGGTATCCAGTAGATGTTTGAGGTGTGCAGAATTTCTTTAGCCTGTTCCTCAATAGCACGGACAATCGCAGGATGGCTATGTCCCAAGGAATTAACTGCTAGTCCCGTTACGAAATCTAAATATTGCTTTCCGTCAGAATCCCAAACCCATGCCCCGTCCCCTTTGACCATCGTCATAGGCAATCGTCCGTAGGTATTCATTACCACATTTTTCCCGCGCTCAATAATCGCTTCGCTTGTTAAGCCTTCTAACATTTCATTTCATCCCCCTATCTATCAAATATAGGAAACTTACTTCAGTGGAGTTCCACTCCACCTGGAGTTTAGTTGAACTTATCGAGGGACTAACCGCCACTTATCTCTAACTATAACTGAGAGTCTAGTGGCGGTTAGTCATCGTGTGAACATTGTGCCAATCCCGCCATCTGTAAATAATTCCAGTAGAATTGCATGGCTTAGTCGTCCATCAAGGATATGCACACTGCCAACCCCGGCGTCTAAGGCAGAGACTGCACATTCTACTTTAGGCAACATTCCACCGCTTAATATTCCTTGTTTCTTGAGGGTAGTGACTTCCCCTCCCGAAATCGTAGAAATAAGTGATCCAGGATCAGAAACATCACTCAGTATTCCTCGTACATCTGTTAAAAGAAGCAACTTATCTGCCTTTAGCGCCTCAGCTATTTTCCCCGCAGCTGTATCAGCATTGACATTGTAAGTTTCCCCTTCTTCGCCGCTGGCAACCGGAGAGATAACGGGAATATATCCCTGTCCCAATAACGTGTTCAATATATCGGGAGTAACCGTTTGGATTTCTCCCACAAGCCCTAGATCAACATCTTCCATTTTCCCTAGACTATTTGGCATCTGCATCGGCTTCTTAACAGCCATGAGCAACTTAGCATCTTTCCCTGATAATCCAACACCTTTCCCCCCAAAGCGATTGAGGAGAGAAACCATTTCAGTATTCAACTTCCCTAATAAGACCATTTGAGCGATCTCCATAGTTTGAGCGTCCGTGACTCTCAAACCCTGTATAAATTGACTTTCTATTCCGACCTTCTTCAACATTGAGTTAATCTCTGGTCCACCGCCGTGAACGAGCACCGGACGAATTCCTACAGAATGCAAAAGAAGAATATCTAACATGACCGATTCTTTTAGAACTGGATCAACCATGGCGTGTCCGCCATACTTAATCACGACGGTCTTTCCTGCAAATTTCTGGATATACGGAAGGGCCTCCACTAATACCCGTGCTTTTCCTAATCCTTGTTCCATCGGGGTCATCTCTTCTACCTCCAATTTCAACACTTGACTTCTTGACTTTAGATCTTAGTTTTATAACCTTAGAACTACTCCTCAGTCTTCAGTCATAATCACAGCTTATGAACCTCAAGATCAAGTCCTATAACTCCCATTGATCGTGACGTACTCATGGGTCAGATCACACCCCCATGCAGTTGCTTGTTCTTCCCCGCTGTGAAGATTTAAACTTATATGAACCTCTTTAAGCGCTAGAATCACTTTAGCTTCTTCTTCCGAAAAAGTGACACCTTTTCCCGCTTGAGCAACAATTAATTTCCCTAAAAAGACGTCGACTATGTTGGGATTGAACTCAGCTCCTGAATATCCTGCTGCGGTCAAAATACGCCCCCAGTTCGCATCCTCTCCAAAGAGTGCAGCTTTAACCAAGCTGGAGCCACAAATACTCCGAGCAATTTTACGAGCATCCTCTTTGGTTTTGGCTCCAGAAACTGATACTTCCATTAACTTAGTAGCGCCTTCTCCATCTCGAGCAATATCTTTTGCCAGTTCGATGCACATTGATTTAACCATTTCTTCAAAATTGGTTCGGTCTTCCCCGCTCAGAGTTATTCCAGAGGCTCCATTTGCCATTAAGACAACCATATCATTTGTACTCGTATCTCCATCGACGGTCACCATATTAAAGCTTTCTTCCACCGCTTCACGCAGGATATGTTGTAAATCTTCGGACGGAAGAAACGCGTCTGTCGTCAAGAAGCCTAACATAGTACCCATATTAGGGTGAATCATTCCAGACCCTTTGGCGATCGCACCCAGATGAATCACGCCTCCCTGTGAACAGGAAAGCTCATAGGCATATTCCTTAACCATCGTATCCGTCGTCATAATTGCCAGGGCTGCTCGATGCGCCCCTTCATCGGCCTCTTCCTTCTGACCGCGAATTCCTTTGACCACATCATTTAGAAGCAACGAGCTCGCCATCCGAATACCATTCAGGACTTTATCAAGCGGCATTTCGACCCCGATTACGCCTGTGGAAGCCACCAGAACATCCTCGGGCGGTACTGCCAAAAATGTGCCTGCTACTTCAGCCATGGCAAATGCCGCTTGGTCGCCAAACTCGCCAACACAAGCATTGGCATTGCCGCTATTAATGACAATAGCACGTGCCAGACCGTTTTCCAGATGGCGTTGGGTTAAATATAGCGGGTGGGCTTTAACTAAATTTCGAGTGTATACTCCAGCTGCCTGTGCTTGCACCTCGGAAAAAATTAGTGCTACATCATACTTATCCTTATATTTAATACCCGCTTGGACACCAGTTGCATAAAACCCTTTAGGGACTGCTATACCGCCGTTAATTAACTTCCAAGCCTTTTTAGAATTATCCACTTAATTCACACGCTCCTTCACTTAGTCCATCAAAATCGTTGCTTGTGCTAAGAACCGTCCCCCAATTTGATGTCTTATGGCCATAGTGCTGTTGCCTTTAGCCCTTGCGCCTCAGGCCAACCCATAGCGAGATTCATATTCTGAACAGCCTGCCCTGCTGCACCCTTTAATAGATTGTCAATTGTAGCAACAATGACCACATTCCCGGTTCTTTTATCTAACGTCAATTGTAAAAAAGCATGGTTGCTCCCACTGGAGAATTTTGTCTGGGGCCAAGTCCCCGGCGGCAAAAGATGAATAAATTCTTCTTCCTTATACTGGTCTAACCAACAGCTTCGCAGGTCTTCTTCTTGAACCCCTTCTGATACTTTAGCATAAATTGTCACCAGCATCCCGCGCGTCATAGGAACCAAATGTGGCGTAAAGTTGACAGTTAGAGGCAACCCTGCGGCGCGAGACAGCTCTTGTTCTATTTCTGGCGTATGACGATGGCTTGCAACCCCGTACGCTTTAAAGTTCTCGTTTACCTCGCCATAGTGCGTACCTAACGAGACCCCTCGTCCTGCTCCCGATACACCGGATTTGGCATCAATGATCAAATAGCCTGTTTGAAGTAATTGCTTACGCAACAAGGGAACGAGCGCCAGCAAAGTTGCCGTTGGATAGCAACCTGGATTGGCAATTAAAGATTGTCCCTGAATTTTCTCACGATAAAGCTCTGGTAATCCATATACCGCGTCTTTGAGTAATTCTGAAGCTGGATGTTTTATTTTGTACCATTCCTCGTAAATCTCTGCTGAATTCAAACGAAAATCGGCACCCAGATCAATTACCTTAATCCCGCGCGCCAAGAATGTGCTTGTTCTTTCTGCCGTCAACCCATGAGGAAGAGCACAAAAGAGAACATCCATATCAGGTATGTTTTCGTCTTGCAAGATCCCTATATTTTGACCTAGCCAATGTGGGTAGACTGTTTCATAATCCTCTCCTGCTACACTGGACGAGCCCAGATATAATTCTTTCACCTCTTCATGGCGATGTAATAGCCGCACCAATTCCTGTCCTGCGTATCCTGTAGCGCCAAGAATACCGACTTTCATATCTTGAACACCCTCTCTAATCATTTCTATTTTAATAATTATACATATACTTGCATAAACATTCAACCATTATCGTAAAAAAGAAAGGGCCATCCCTTTCTTAATGACTTTTTTATTCTATTTATAATTCCTATTTTTTTACTATTTATGCTCTCTCATTCTTTAGTCAATAAGAGAAACTCACGTTTGATCTGTTGCAACAACTTATTATTGCTTAAAACATCCCAGCCTGTAAAGGCTAGCACCTGCATAGCCAACAAAACTAATCTTTCTCCGTCTGGTGACAGCGATACCTGGGCAAAGTCCCGAGTATGAGGAATCTCAGTGCCTGTTCCTAATGTTAAATAGGGATGGATTGACGGAACAGCACGACTGACATTTCCCATATCTACTGACCCCATTGCCGTTTGAGGAGAAGCTATCTGATGGATACCCATCTCCCCCAGATTTCTAGTAAAGCATTCAGCCAAAGATAGATTAGTATGCATTTCATCATATGAAAATTCAAACTTATGCCAAGTCATTTTTGCAGAAACCATGGAAGCAGCCCCTTCGGCACAACGTATTACTTGCTCTCTCCATTCATCCAATTCTTTACGTTTTCGAGCACGCAGATAAAACTGTGCCACCGCACGTTCCGGAATAATATTCGGGGCTGTCCCCCCCTCTGTAATAATCCCATTGATTTTCACATCCTGTGAAACCTGCTTTTTGAGTGCATTGATTCCGACAAAAAAGTTAATCACGGCATCTAAAGCATTAATTCCAAAACCAGACGCTGCTACAGCATGTGCAGAACGTCCGTGAAACGTAAACTCCAAAGCGTCTAAAGCCAGGCTGGAAATGACAGGGACGTTTTGACTGCCAGGATGAAACATCATCGCAGCATCGACGTCCTTAAAAATCCCCTTCTCAACCAATGTTACTTTTGCCCCACTGGTCTCTTCTGCTGGAGCACCGATTACTAAGACCTCACCTGCTAATTCTAAACTCTTACTTAAAATCACCGCTGCTCCCGCGCTGGCCGCTCCTATCAAGTTGTGCCCACAACCATGCCCTATAACTGGCAAGGCATCATATTCTGCCAAATATGCAATTGTCGGCCCTGGACGCGGACCCTTAAATCTTGCTAAAAAAGCGGTCTCCATCCCAGCAATCCCACGATCCACTATAAACCCATGCTTCTGCAGAAAACTGCTTAGGCTATTGGACGCAAAGTATTCCTTATAACCAAGCTCAGGACGCTCCCCTATCTGGCGGGAAACTTCCCATACTTCTTTGCGTAAATGCAGGGCCTGATCTCTAAAAAAAGCCTTAATTGCATCCATGGGTAATCCATCTCTTTCCTCAAATTCTATCTCTAGTAACTTAGCTCTATCAACCATTCATATTCATTCAATAATTATGCTTCTTCGATTGTAGAATCTTCGTAAATAGAATGAGGGTTTCTAAAAACAACTATTACACACAGCACCCCCATTAATGGCCAAGAAACAACACCCCAGAGGAGATCTATCCCGATCTTTAGCTCTTTAAATAATATGAGGCTTTGTAGAATTCGCTGTCCAAATTGCTGAAACTCTGAAACATAAGGGAACCCAGCGAACATAACCAGCAGTGAATTCAGCCCTTGATAAAGCATTTCGCTTCCGAACCATAAAACTGTCCCCAGCAATAATCCTGTAAACATTAAGCTAAAAGCTAACCCTAACCCCCACTTTCGCCGCGCAGCCAGGCGACTTTCTGCTCCGAAATCAACAGGTTGTGCTGCAATTTGAGCCATGAGCTGAGCTTGGAAATTTTCCAGAGCTGCTTTGGGAATAGGTTCATCTCTAAACAGTTTAATCCATTGCAGGTTGTCCTTCTCCTCCATGGGTCTCCCTCCTTTCCAGGTTCTGGCGAAGCTTTTCTTTTCCTCGATGAATGTATGTCTTGACTCGACTTACAGGAACCTCCAGCACTACTGCTATTTCTTTGTACGAAAGTTCTTGATGATAACGCAAATAGAGTGCTTGAGTGTAATGTTCAGGAAGTTCATGTAAAACCTCAGATAAAAGGGTTGCCTGCTCTTTAGCCAACAATATTTCCTCTGGGCCAGGTTGATGATCAACTGTGTTTTCATCTGGAGTTATTAAAACTTCTTTACGCCTCTTACGCAAAAGATCAAGAGCCCTATTACGAGCAATGGCATATAGCCAGGCCCGAAACGGATATTCTTTTGAGTACCGATTCAGATTTCGATAGGCTGCCAGGAAAGCATCCTGAGCGCAGTCAAAAACATCCTCTTCTGAACCAAGGATTCGGCACAAGAAATGAATCAAGGGCTCCTGGTAACGTTGGACAAGGACAGCATATTGTTGGTGATGACCTGCTAGTACTTGCCGAATGACCTCGGCATCTTCCATTAACTTAGGCTCCTATCCTGAGTACTTTTAAACTCGCATTATCCTCTCACTCTTAATACGTTTTAATAGTCTAAAAAGTTTCAAGGGGATTTGCGCAAGATACTATAACCATTTTAACCTACAACCTGTTTTATTCGCAACGAACAATTTAGAAAATACTCTATATTTAAATATCTCAATTGCAATTTTACTTCACCCCTTAGAAAATTTGTTCTCCAAAAGCTGAACATATTAGCCCTACGGCTAGCTTAGCTGTTTTATTATGATTATCTAAAATCGGATTCACTTCTACGACATCCATACTTGAAATACGTCCTGAGTCAGCCAAGAGTTCCATCGCCAGATGTGCCTCCCGATATGTAATTCCTCCTGCTACCGGCGTTCCAACACCTGGGGCCTCCTCAGGATCAATCACATCCAAATCAAAACTGATATGAATCCCATCCGTCCCTTGTGAAGCAATATTAATCCCTTGTTTGACCACTTCCGTCATTCCTACTTGATCGATATCTCGCATCGTAAAAACAGTTATTTTCGACTTACGAAGCAGTTCCTTTTCTTGAGGATCCATTTCACGCGCTCCAATAATCACGGTATTTTCCTCACGCAATTTTTTCTTTGCCCCGCCAATGGACGTTAATTCCGGAGCTCCGATCCCATTAGCTACTGCCAAGGGCATACCATGAATATTACCACTTTCAGTCGTGTCAAGGGAATTATAATCACCATGTGTATCAAACCAAATTAATCCAAACGATTTTTCACTTAAGGCCAATCCTGCTAGAGTCCCAATTCCTAAACTATGGTCTCCCCCAAGGATTAAGGGGACCACCCCTTCCTTTATTGCCTCAGAGACTATGAGATGAAGACGTTCATTAATCGTAACGATTTCCTCCAGATATTTAAGACGCTTGTCCTTGATTACACGCGTCTCAGGAACCGGAACCTCCAGATTGCCGTAATCCTCAACCTTCCAACCTAGCCCCTTTAATCTGGCATTTAAACCAGCATATCGAATAGCACTTGGACCCATGTCCACTCCACGACGATCTGCACCCAAATCAATAGGTACTCCAATAATCCTAATGACCTTTTTTTGCATAGCTTTATACTCCCTGCTTTTATTCGCTACTCCGAGTGATTTTAGGCAAAGATGCCAAGCCCCTTGGTTCAAAATATTGCCTAATTTCTCGATACATATTAATGTTCCCCAAAAAGAAAAAAGCTTGCAAATAATTTGCAAGCATATATTCAATTCAAAATCACGCCCACCCCGGCTTGCACACCTTTACACAAGACCCAAGGTGCACATAAAATGTGCCTTCTCCTAAGCAACGCTCCTCGTACCTCGTACCAAGACCCAAGACACAGTGTGACACGAGCGCGACGTCTTTACGTAAGCAGAATAGCAAACTTCCGTTTATGCTCCCGGCCCCAGACGCGGCCAGTGTACAGGGTCCCCTCCCGCCATCCTGCAAGAAGGCTAATCCGTGCGAAAACAGTGTTTTCGTGGGTTCCGGGGACACTTGGCCATCCATGGCCTGAGGACGACGGCACAGGACGTGCCTAGTGCAGGGTGCGCCATGGATGGCATAGCACACTGCCGGATCATCTGGCACGATAGTCTCCAGTGGAGAGTATCGCCGAAGCCGTGATCCCCAAAGGAATACATACCGGCGTAGGATAGATTATCGCCGTAGGCGGGTTCTTTAAAATGATACTATCGCCGAAGGATGAACCCCGCTCCCCTAAGCCAGGAGAGCTTAAACGGTTAGTTTGCTCTGCGTCGTAAGCACCGAGCGCTGTGTCACACAAGTCCCCTACTTTAGCAACCTAAAAATCACTTCTTCCTCACTAAGACCTACTGACAATTTAAAAGTTCCTGCTCTAAACCGCCGCTCTGCTCTCATTTGACGAGTAAACGCTAAGAAAGCCTCTTTATCCTTAATTAATTCCTGAGCAAACAACAAATCAGCTATTTGTTCAGCACTGGCTCCCTTCGGAATAACAAAATCCCGATCAATTTGGGGTGAAACTTGGGGATCAGGCGGCAGACTTTCTTTTTGATCAGATTCGATGGGCTGAACAGGCGGCGGAGAATCAGGTTCTTTTGTCGATTCATTTTTTGGAAGCGCTGTTTGTGGATTTAATTGAACATCTGAGGGCTTCTGCTGTGGAGAGAAGAGCAGAGTCAACATAGCACTCAAAATTAGCCCTGAACCTAACCCAAGCCAAAAGGATCGTGTCACTTTCAACTGTTCTTACCTCCATCTGGTTGCATTCGCAATACCATCCTTACCGCATCTTGGCTTAAAAACAAACGTTGGGCAATTTCCGGTATACGTTGCCCATTTGCGGCGAGTTCCAATACTTCTTGGTATTTTGGTGAGAGATGGGGGTGGGGTTCAACTTCACTTTGCATTATCTCTTTTTGCGTTTTAAACAAACTAAAATCATAAGTTTCTTTGGCTTGGATTTCTCCAGCTTCAAGTTCCTCAGGGCTAGGTTCCTCCGCATTGGTTTCTTTTTCTATAGATATAATTTTTCTGTTTTCAACTTCTTGAATATCTTTCACTCTAGCTTCTAACAGTTTACTTTCGAGCTCATAAACCTGATCTTGGACCCGAATAACTTCTCTCTTCAAATACGCTAACCCTTTCAAGGCTGTCAAGGCTTCTTCGTTGGGTGGATTCTGCCAACGCCAACCCAAAAATAAGAAACAAACTCCTAGAAGAAATAATATAATGGGCAGAATGTCCACAAATACTCCCTACTTTCACAGATATCTTTATTTTAATTAGACATTCGCGAAAAGAAAATAGTTTCCCTGCAAAAACTAATATTATTCAACGAAATTCTCTAATTTATCTGGAACCTTTATTACCAGCTTGTTTACTAAAATAAGTACTTACACCTTGAAAAATTGCAATTGCTAACCTTTGTTGATATTCGGGAGTGGTCAACAACTGTTCTTCTTGAAGGTTTGAAAGAAATCCTAGTTCGACAGTCACGGCTGCCTGATTTGCCTTCTTTAAGACGTAAATATCTTGATTTCCTTTAGCAACTCTTTTGGTATCTGTCATACTGTTTAGCTCTTGCTGAATCGATTGAGCTAAGAGCTTTCCTTCCGGAGAATCTGAATGATAAAATGTTTGTGCCCCTGTGAGTTTCGCATCAGGAAAACTATTGGCATGAATACTTAAATATACTTCAGCTTTAGAGTCCATCGCCAATTGAATGCGTTGGGCTAAATCCTCTCTCTTCCGCCTCAAAAGCCCTTGAGAATTACCTAGGTCTCGGTCATCTTCGCGAACCATAATTGTCTTAGCTCCACTTTGCTGAACCAACGCTTGCAAGCGTTTGGACACAGCCAAGGTAATATCTTTTTCTAATACTTTGCTTATTCCAACGGCACCGGGATCCACACCTCCGTGACCGGCGTCAATTACCATGACTCGATCTCCCAAGGTCCAGCTCCATATTTCTTTATCCTGTCCACTAAATCCAGCTACCATAGCTAACGTCAAAAAAAGTGTAAGCACAATTCCTAAAAATATCTTGCGGCGTTTCACACTTATAACCCAAATCGGTTTCATTCCTATCCCTCCCCTAGTCTATTCCGTCTTACCTTATGGGGGAGACCTCCAGAATATTCGTTTGGCTTGTCACAAAAAGTTTTACTAACCCAGTTCAAACTATTATCTTTTCGGATAATGAACATTCACCTGACAATATAGGACCCTTTCTCTAACATTTAAGTATCCAATTTACAAGTGAAAGGATAACTCTATTGTGAGCAAATATATGTTTCCTAATACAAAAAGGAAGGGATAAATCCCTTCCTTTGAATTGCACTGTATTAACGTTTCGAAAATTGTGGAGCTTTACGAGCTTTCTTCAAGCCGTATTTGCGACGCTCTTTCATACGTGGGTCACGTGTAAGAAAGCCAGCTCTCTTAAGACTTGGACGGAGACTAATATCTGCCTTTAACAAAGCACGAGCAATTCCTAAACGAATCGCACCAGCTTGGCCAGTAGTTCCCCCCCCATGAGCGAGAGCAATAACATCATATTTAGCAAGTGTATCTGTAATATTAAATGGTTGTTGAACAATCATTTCCAGAGTTTTCTTACCAAAATACTCCGCTAATTCACGCTTATTAATGATGAATTTTCCTTCACCGGGAATAAGACGAACACGAGCAATTGCATTTTTGCGTCGTCCAGTCGCTGCGTATTGTAATTGAGTTGCCATGTTTTACTTCCTCCTTCCTACTGAATTGTCCAGATTTCAGGTTGTTGAGCTTGATGGGGGTGTGTATCTCCCTTGTACACTTTTAACTTAGTGTACATTTGGGCGCCCAACTTGTTATGAGGAAGCATTCCCTTCACAGCATGTTCCATAGCTCGTTCTGGCATGATTTGCATTAACTTTTTGTAAGGAACTTCTTTTAACCCGCCAGGATATCCTGAGTGACGACGATACATTTTATCGTTTAGTTTGTTACCTGTTAAGACTAATTTTGCAGCATTAATAATAATGACATGGTCCCCCGTGTCAACATTAGGGGTGAATGTCGGTTTATGTTTACCTCTCAGGAGACGTGCTGCTTCAGTAGCAATACGACCCAAGGGGATTCCCTCAGCGTCAATAATATACCATTTACGCTCCTGTTCTTGTGCTTTCGCAAAAAACGTGGACATGACTTTCCCTCCAATTTAGAAGTTTTGCTGTTTTTCCTCACTCGCATGGGGCTCAATCATGCTTGCGTATGCCAAGGGCATGGGGCTCAATCATATCCAAGGCATAAAAACTCATATTGATATTCTATTTAAAATTGAACCTAATGTCAAGCTTTATTTAAAAAGCTCTTTAAAGACCTCAAATGGGCTTTCATCCGTATAATTTACATGGACTAATGTTAAGCCGTGCGCAGGTGCAATCATGCGAGCGCGCTTCCGATCATGACTGGCAATGATTTCGGGAATCTCTCCAGGGAGAGTACGTCCCTTACCTACCTCCATAAGTGTTCCGACAATAATACGGACCATGTGGTATAGAAACCCATCTCCCACGCAGGATACTCTAATTAATCGGTTGTCCTCTTCTCTTACTTGACACCTATAAATCGTTCGTTCAAACCTCTTACTATCACCACCTGCAGCTGCAAAGGTTTTGAAATTATGTCGTCCTTCCAGAAAGGCAGCCGCTTGTTGCATGAAGTCAGTATTTAAGGGTATGGGCATATGGGATGCATAAAGACGCTTAAATATATCCGGTACACGCTTATTATCAATCAGATAATCATAGCGCTTCCATTTTGCTGACCATCGGGCATTAAACTCGTCCGCAACACACTCCGCCTCGAGTATGCGAATGTCCCTTGGAAGCAGACTGTTAAATGCCTTAGGGATTTTTTCCTCGGGAATTCTAGCGGCTGTCATGAAATTTACAATTTGACCGGAGGCGTGCACCCCCGCATCCGTCCGACCTGCCATAGCTAGAGTTATCTTTTCCTCGATGAGTCTCGCCCATACAGATTCCAAGGTTCCCTGAACTGTGGGCCCATGGGCTTCATCCTGTCGTTGGAATCCATGATAGTTTGTTCCGTCATAGGCTAGTTTTAGACGAATGTTTCGCATGATAAGCATAGCCTCCGCTACATACTAAGGTGTACCACAAAGGCTGGGAATGCTTAACCTTGTAAGCAACCCAGCCCTTAAGTACCGCATTATACGAGTTCGATGATTACCATTGTGGCAGCATCTCCTCGACGTAAGCCGAGTCTCATGATCCGAGTATAGCCGCCTTGACGGTCAGCATATTTCGGCGCGATAGTATCAAATAACTTCGTAACAACATCTTCATCCATTAGATAAGCCATTGTTAAACGACGGGCAGCCAAATCTCCTTGCTTGCCAAGTGATATCATCTTTTCAGCAATAGCATTCAGTTCCTTGGCGCGTGCTTCTGTCGTTTGAATACGCTCATGTCTTAACAGGGAAGTGACAATGTTACGCAACATTGCCCCGCGATGACCAGTGTTTTTTCCTAACTTGCGGTAAGCCAATTACATTCCCCTCCTTTTGCACCGAATTAGTCTTCAGCAGGCCGGAAAGATAAACCTAAGTCCTTAAGTTTAAATTCCACTTCTTCTAAAGACTTGCGACCAAGGTTACGTACTTTAATCATGTCTTCTTCCGTTTTTTGGGTCAACTCTTCAACAGAGTTAATCCCTGCCCGTTTCAGGCAGTTGTAAGAACGAACAGACAGATCTAATTCCTCAATCGTCATCTCGAGGATTTTATCTTTGGCTTCCTCTTCTTTTTCCACCAAAACCTCAATACTATTGAGTTTATCAGTGAGTCCCATGAAAAGGCGCAGATGATCACTTAGGATTTTGGCTGCCGAACTGGTAGCTTCTTCCGGTGAAATACTGCCATTAGACCATGCTTCAAGGGTTAACTTGTCATAGTCTGTGATCTGACCAACCCGGGTATCCTCTACCGTGTAGTTGACCTTGTAAATCGGGGCAAAGATGGAGTCAATGGGGATAACTCCGATGACATGATCTGGCTTCTTGTTTTTGTCAGCAGGAACGTAGCCACGGCCGCGTTCTACCGTCATTTCCATAAATAGCCGACCATCTTTATCTAATGTCGCAATCTTCAAGTCATTGTTTAAAATCTCAATATCTGGGTCAGTTATAATATCTCCTGCCAAGACAACCCCTTCACCCTGGGCTTCAATACGTATAACCCTAGACTCATCCGTATAGCCCTTCAGAGCAAGAGACTTCAAATTGAGAATAATGTCTGTAACGTCTTCCAAAACACCCGGAATCGTTGAGAACTCGTGTAGTACTCCTTCGATTTTGACTGATGTTACCGCTGATCCCTCGAGAGAGGACAGGAGAATCCGCCTTAAAGAATTTCCTAAGGTGATCCCATATCCTCGCTCAAGAGGTTCAACAATGAATTTTGCATAGGAGTTATCTTCAGAACGCTCGATACACTCGATTCTGGGCTTCTCGATTTCTAACATCGGAATGCACCTTCTTTCTCGAGAACTTGATATACAAACCATCCGACCCAAATGGGTTGAACGTCAACATTAACGGGAGTATTTCTCCACGATGAGGTGTTCTTGGATAGGCAGTTGAATATCTTCACGAGTAGGCAGTGCAACTACAGTTCCAGCAGCAGTATTGGCATCCAAGCTCAACCAACCGGGAACCGAACGCGTACCCAGGTTTTCGAGGAGTTGTTTCATACGTGGCGAGCTCTTACTGCCTTCTTTGACAGCAATGACTTCACCAGCACGTACCGAATAGGAAGCGATATCAACTTTTTTACCATTTACGGTAAAATGACCGTGATTAACGAGTTGACGAGCTTCTGGGCGCGATGATGCAAAACCCAAATGGAAAACGACATTATCAAGTCGACGTTCCAGCAGAACCAACAAGTTTTCACCGGTTACCCCTTTACGACGGGCAGCCTCGTCAAAATAACTACGGAATTGTTTTTCCATGACGCCGTACATGCGGCGTGCTTTTTGTTTTTCTCGCAACTGAAGACCATACTCAGTGGGCTTCTTTGCACGGGCTTGGCCGTGTTGGCCAGGAGCGTAAGCACGACGGTCGATCGCGCACTTACCAGTATAACAACGTTCTCCTTTAAGGAATAACTTCATTCCTTCACGACGACATAAGCGACAGACTGGTCCAGTATATCTAGCCATGATTACACACCTCCTATACCCTTCTGCGTTTCGGTGGCCGACAGCCATTGTGTGGAATCGGTGTCACGTCTTTAATTAAATTAACTTCTAAACCTGCAGCTTGCAGGGCTCGAATAGCAGCTTCTCGTCCAGCTCCAGGTCCTTTTACATAGCATTCAACATCTTTTAAGCCATGTTCCATTGCAACTTTAGCACAGGTTTCGGCAGCCATTTGGGCTGCAAAAGGTGTACTCTTACGAGAACCCTTAAATCCAAGAGAACCTGCACTGGACCAGGAGAGTGCGTTCCCGCTGGTATCCGTAATGGTCACCATGGTATTGTTGAAAGTAGATTTGATATGAGCAATTCCACTTTCAATATTCTTGCGTTCCCGGCGTTTTGTCCGGACAACTTTACGTGCCATCTCGGTTATCCCCCCTTATTACTTTTTACGTTTTGCTCCAACAGTCTTAGCCGGACCCTTACGGGTTCGGGCATTGGTTTTCGTGCGTTGCCCCCGAACCGGAAGTCCGCGACGATGGCGCAGCCCGCGATAAGAACCAATTTCCATAAGACGTTTGATATTGAGGGAAACTTCGCGACGCAAGTCGCCTTCAATTTTAATCTCTTTATCAATAAATTCCCGAAGCTTGCTGACTTCATCTTCTGACAAGTCACGCACTCGGACATCCGGGCTTACACCCGTTTTAGCGAGAATCTTATGTGAAGTTGGTAGCCCTATCCCAAAAATATAGGTCAAAGCTATCTCTAAACGTTTCTCGCGCGGTAAGTCAACTCCAGCGATACGTGCCATCTAAAATTTACACCTCCACTATTTCAGTTCTGGAAACAATATAAAATCGGTGCATTGGAGATTTTCTCCAATCAGCCGCGCAACCGAAACTTTTTAGCCTTGTCTTTGCTTGTGTTTCGGATTTTCACAAATGATCATGACTTTACCATGGCGACGAATAATTTTACATTTTTCACAGATCTTTTTAACAGAAGGCTTTACTTTCACTGTAATCCCTCCCTTTGGTCATTACTTAAACCTGTATGTGATTCTTCCTCGAGACAGATCATAAGGGGAAAGCTCCACAGTGACCCGATCTCCCGGCAGAATTCTAATAAAATTCATGCGGATTTTTCCAGAGACATGCGCTAATACCTTGTGTCCATTCGCCAACTCAACTTGGAACATGGCATTTGGCAACGGCTCTAAAACTTTACCTTCAACTTCAATCACGTCTTCTTTTGACATAATTATTTACCCCTCCTCTGGCATTCCCTACGCCTCGCACCTAACATCGAGTTAGAATTTCTAGGCCATTTTCCGTAATTGCAACTGTGTGCTCGAAATGGGCCGATGGCCGGTTATCTTTCGTAACCACAGTCCAGCGATCCTTTAGCGTCTGCACTTCATACGTACCCATGTTCACCATGGGCTCAATAGCCAAGGCCATACCAACCTCGAGTCGTGGCCCCCGGCCTGGTTTGCCAAAATTCGGGATCTGAGGATCCTCATGCATGGCTTTTCCAATCCCGTGCCCAACATAATCGCGCACTACTGAAAACCCATTTGCTTCAACATGCGTTTGAACCGCATTAGAGACGTCATAAAGGCGATTGCCTACTTTAGCTTGTGCAATACCCTGCATCAAGGACTCTTCAGTCACTCTCAAAAGTTTTTGGAGGTCTTCACCAACTTCTCCAATTGGTAAAGTCACAGCCGCATCTCCAAAGTATCCCTCTATGAGTGCACCGCAATCTATACTTATAATATCTCCAGATTCTAGAATCCTTAAACCGGGTATTCCATGAACTACTTGTTCATTTACAGAGGTACACAGCGTTGCCGGAAAACCATTATATCCTTTAAACGCTGGTATGGCACCCTGCGCACGAATATATTTCTCAGCTATGCGATCCAGTTCCAGAGTTGTAACACCGGGTTTAGCGTGCTCACGGATAAGGGCAAGTGTCTCAGCCACGATCCGCCCTGCATTACGCATTAGAACTAATTGGTTCGCATTTTTCAGCTCAATCATGCTGATTAGCCCAAAGCTTTCAGAATATCCTGAAACACTTGGTCAATTGCTTGATCCCCATTAATACGCTTTAACAGTCCCTTTTCCTCGTAAAAAGCTATCAAAGGTTCTGTTTGCGTATTGTAAACATTTAAGCGATTCTTAGCTGTTTCAACAGTGTCATCAGAACGCTGATAAAGCTCTCCTCCACATTGACCGCAAACTCCTTCTTGCTCAGGAGCGTTGAAGATCATATGGTAAGAAGATCCGCATTTCCGGCATACACGTCGTCCAGTTAATCTGGGAATTAACACCTCTTCGTCAACTTCAATGTTGATAACACCATCGAGCTTCATGCCAAGGCGCTCTAAAATACCAGCTAAAGCACTGCCTTGAGCAAGTGTCCGTGGAAATCCATCAAGAAGAAATCCATCCGCACAATCAGGCAGTGCTAACCGCTCCTCAACAATCCCAATTGTCACTTCATCAGGAACCAAGCCGCCTGCATCCATGAAGGATTTAGCCTTAAGACCTAAGGCAGTTCCCTCTTTAATAGCTGCTCTAAACATGTCCCCTGTTGAAATATGTGGGAAATGAAAACGTTCTACGAGCGGATTTGCCTGCGTTCCCTTACCTGCACCTGGGCCACCCATTAATATTATCTTCATTGCTCTTCCTCCTCTTACTTCATAAATCCTTGATAATGCCTCGACATAAGTTGGGATTCAATTTGTTTCATCGTATCGAGGGCAACCCCAACCACGATCAGAAGGGATGTTCCACCAAAATAGATGTTCTTGAGTCCTGTAAGTCCAATAACTAGTGTCGGTAGGACTGCAATCAAAGCTAGAAATAAACCACCTGCGAGAGTTATACGGTTTAATACTTTAGACAAATATTCTGCCGTTGGTCGCCCAGGTCGAAGGCCGGGAATGAATCCCCCATACTTCTTCAGATTATCAGCTACATCAATTGGGTTAAAGGTGATAGAAGTGTAGAAGTACGTGAAGAATAATATGAGCGCACCGTAGAGCAGTAGGTATGGGATTGAGGTAATGCTGCCATTCATGGTAAACCATGTGGTGACAAATCTTGCGAAACCTGATGTCGGCGTCCAAGACGCAATCGTCTGTGGGAAAGCAAGCAAGGACATTGCGAAAATTACTGGGATAACCCCTGCTTGGTTAACCTTGAGCGGAATATGGCTGCTTTGGCCTCCATACACTCGACGACCGACTACTCTCTTCGCATATTGAACTGTTACACGACGTTGCCCTTCTTGAACATAAATAACACCCGCTGTGATAAAGGCAACGATGAGCAACAATCCGATAAGTGAGAGAGCATTGATTTCCCCTACCCTTAACATCTCAAACAAGGATGTAATTGCTGATGGGACTCTTGAAACAATTCCTGCAAAGATGATGAGTGAGATACCGTTTCCAATCCCCTTCTCGGTGATTGCCTCTCCGAGCCACATTAGAAAGGCGGTTCCAGCTGTTAGAACAAGTGCTATCAGCAGGAATGTCGGCCATTTCATAGCTGGACTGGGGATATTAACTGCAGCCCTGATCCCGTAGGTAAGTCCAAATGCTTGAATGAATCCAAGAGCAACGGTACTATATCGCGTATATTGTGTTATCTTCTTACGCCCATAGTCGCCCTCTTTAGAAAGCCGTTCAAGCGAGGGAATGACAATCGTCAGAAGCTGAAGAATGATGGATGCGGTAATATAGGGGGTAATACTCAAAGCAAATACAGATAGACTTTTAAAGGATCCTCCAGAAATCGTGTCCATGAAATTCATCATGGCACCAGAACCAAACATTTGGTTCAGCATTTCTCGATCAATAAAGGGAGTTGGAATATGTGCTCCGATACGAAAAATCAGGAACATCAGCAAGGTATAACCGATTTTCTTCCTGAGATCCGCTACATTCCATGCATTCTTCAGGGAATCGACAGCCATCCTACTCCACCTCTACTTTTCCACCCGCCGCAACTATCTTCTTTGCCGCTGCTGGGCTGACTTTGTCAATTTTGACGGTCAGTGCTTTGGTCAAGTCCCCTGTTGCCAGAATCTTAACGCCATCTTTAGCGGCTTTGATCAAACCAATTTCAAAGAGGCTTTCAATCGTAACTTCAGCACCATCTTCAAAACGTTCTAAGTCACGAACATTCAATGCAACAATTTCTTTTCTGGAAATATTATTAAAGCCGCGCTTTGGCGCTCTGCGAAACAGAGGATTTTGTCCACCTTCAAAACCCGGACGTACTCCACCGCCTGCTCGCGAATTTTGCCCCTTGTGTCCTTTACCGGAAGTTTTACCATGTCCGGAACCAATGCCGCGACCCAAGCGCTTAGGTGCATGTGTTGATCCTTCAGCAGGCTTTAGTTCATGCAATTTCATGCTGGCCTACACCTCCTTCTATTGAGCTAGTGTTTCTACCGTAACCAAATGCATGCATTTATGAACCATTCCCAGAATCCCAGGACTGTCCTCATGAACTGCACTTGATCCAACTTTTCCTAAGCCAAGTGCTTGTAACACTTTGTGCTGTGCTTTAGAATATCCGATTGGGCTCTTTGTTAGTGTCACTTTAATTTTCATGACCAACCCTCCTTAACCTAGAACTTCTGCTACGGTCTTGCCTCGGAGTTTGGCAATCTCTTCTGGACGTTTGAGAGATTTTAAGGCTGTCATCGTCGCATTAACCATATTATGCGGGTTTGCTGAACCCAATGACTTCGTTAGAATGTCATGAACTCCGGCAACCTCGAGAACTGCACGAACAGCTCCTCCAGCAATAACTCCGGTTCCTTTGGAAGCCGGCTTTAACAGCACGTGTCCCGCACCAAATATTCCATTGATGGGATGAGTAATTGTGGTTCCGTGCATAGGAACGCTTATGAGATTCTTTTTAGCATCTTCGATTCCTTTACGAATTGCTTCAGGAACTTCTCCAGCTTTTCCCAGTCCAGCACCAACACGTCCGTTGCCGTCTCCGACCACAACCAGAGCGCTAAAGCTAAAGCGGCGTCCACCTTTAACAACCTTGGCCACACGGGCAATATGAACAACCTTTTCAATCATGTCTGATTTATTAGCTTCGAACTTCGCCAATTTGAAAATTCCTCCTTTACCCAAGCTTAGAAGCTGAGTCCAGCTTCTCGCGCTGATTCCGCCAATGCTGAGATTCGCCCGTGATAGACATTTCCTCCACGATCGAATACTACTTGCGTGATTCCTTTTTCAAGGGCTTTCTTCGCAACCAGTTCGCCAACCTTTTGAGCGCCAGCGGTGTTACCACCTGACAATTCTGCTGCTTTGAACTCTGGATCGAGAGAAGAAGCCGCAACAAGTGTTACTCCGAGCTCGTCATTGATAACCTGAGCATAAATATGATTCAAGCTCCGAAACACTGCTAAGCGAGGACGCTCGGCAACTCCGATAACATTCTTGCGGATACTCTTATGCTTTTTCAAGCGAATAGCCTTACGATCAATGCGCTTAATCAAAGGGAACACACTCCTTTCACGTTGGCAAGAGATTTTGCCCTTGCCTAATTTGTATTACTTCTTGGCGCCTTTTTTGCCACCTGTCTTACCTACTTTACGACGGATGACTTCACCTTCGTATTTAATACCTTTGCCTTTATAGGGTTCAGGCAGCCGTTCGGAGCGAACAACAGCGGCAAAAGCACCAACGAGTTCTTTATCCATTCCTTTAACCAAAATTTTATTGGGTGCAGGAACTTCAAAGTCAATCCCCTCAAAGGGAGTAAGTTCAACTGGGTGTGATTTTCCAACCGTTAAAACCAACTTGTTTCCTTGCTTCGCAGCACGATATCCAACCCCAACCATATCCAGACCCTTGGTAAACCCATTCGTAACGCCCTCTACCATGTTGGCGATTAACGTGCGAGTCAGTCCATGCAGAGAACGGCTTAAAGGTTGATCATCTGGCCGTGTAACAATGATTTGTGAGTCTTCTACGGCAATGTTCATTAATGAATGAATTTCTCTTGTTAAGGTGCCTTTCGGACCCTTAACTGTAACAACGTTACTCTCTATTTTGAAGTCCACACCACTGGGTATTCCAATGGGGCGCTTGCCAATTCTGGACATTCACTGCACCTCCGCCTTAGAAAATTACCAAATGTAGGAGATTACTTCTCCACCAAGGCCCTCTTTTCGGGCTTTCTTATCTGTCATTATCCCCTTGGATGTTGAAATAACTGCGACTCCAAGTCCACCAAGGACTTTCGGAATTTCATCCTTTTTCGCATAAACACGCAGTCCCGGACGGCTTATCCGCTTCAGCCCGGTAATAACACGCTCACGGTTTGGACCGTATTTCAAATACATCCGAATCACGCCTTGTTTGTCGTCGGCAATGAATTCTACATCCTTGATGTACCCTTCTGATTTAAGCAATTCCGCAAGCTCTCTCTTAATACGAGATGCTGGCACCTCAACTTTATCGTGATAAACCATTCCCGCGTTGCGGATACGAGTTAAAAAATCTGCTATCGGATCTGACATTGACACTTCAGTCGTCCCCCTTCCTTACAATGTTTTACCAACTGGCCTTCGTGATTCCAGGAAGTTCCCCTTTGTGAGCCAACTCCCGGAAGCAAATCCGGCAAATTCCGAATTTCCGCATGTAAGCATGGGGACGTCCACAAAGCTTGCAACGGTTATGCGAACGTACTGCGAATTTTTGTCCACGATTTTGGCGGACAACCATTGATGTCTTAGCCACGTTCTTGAACCTCCTTTTCTCTAATCACGGTATGGCATTCCGAATCCACGAAGCAACTCTCGCGCTTCCTCATCGGTTTTTGCCGTTGTTACAAAGACTACATCCATCCCACGAAGCTTGTCGATCTTATCGTACTCCATTTCAGGGAAGATCAGTTGCTCCTTGATTCCTAAGGTGTAATTTCCACGTCCGTCAAACGCCTTTGCTGAAATACCGCGGAAGTCTCGAACACGAGGCAACGCCACGTTTAAGAGTCGATCCATGAATTCATACATACGTTGACCACGTAAAGTGACTTTACAACCAATGGGCATTCCTTCGCGAAGCTTAAATGCCGCAATAGATTTCTTAGCTCGTGTGACAATCGGCTTTTGTCCAGCAATCTTCATAAGATCACCAACCGCGGAATCAATCGCTTTGGAGTTTTGAACCGCTTCACCAACACCCATATTGATAACGATTTTATCAACTTTTGGAATTTGCATCACATTTTTATAAGCAAACTTCTGCTGTAAGGCAGGAGCTATTTCGGTTAAATATTTATCATGCAGACGAGCCACTAAGGTCCCTCCTTTCGCGATTAGTGTTTATCCGGTAGATTCACACCGCACTTTTTACAGACGCGGAATTTACCGTCTTCCGTTACCTTATAACTGACACGAGTCACGGATTTACACTCTTGGCAATATAACATTACATTTGAGCTGGCCATTGGAGCTTCTTTTTGAACGATGCCGCCTTGAGGCATGCTTTGAGAAGGTTTTGTATGACGCTTGATCATGTTGGCCTTCTCAACCACTATACGGCCCTTCTTAAGAATCACATCAATGACTTTGCCTTTTTTGCCGGCATCCTTGCCGCTGATTACCATGACATAGTCGCCTTTTCTAACGTGTATCTTGCTAGGTTGTACCTTATGCTTAGTAGCAGCCACTTTCTTCACCTCCACCCATCATGGGTCTTAGATAACTTCCGGTGCTAAGGAAATAATTTTCATGTAGTTATCACGCAACTCGCGCGCTACTGGTCCAAAGATACGGGTGCCGCGAGGACTTTTGTCATCCTTGATGAGGACTGCCGCGTTTTCGCTAAACCGTATATAAGATCCGTCGGTACGCCGAATTTCTTTCTTCGTTCGTACTACTACAGCCTTAACAACGTCTCCCTTTTTAACAACGCCCCCTGGCGTTGCTTGTTTAACAGAAGCAACAATAATATCTCCAATCGTTGCATATCGGCGCATTGAACCGCCGAGCACACGAATACACATCAACTCTTTAGCGCCTGAGTTGTCGCCAACTCTAAGCCTAGTTTGTACTTGGATCATTCCATTGACCCCCTTCCGAACTAAATATCAAAGATTTAGAGAGCAATTGATCTCTGAGTTATCTCAACTACGCGCCAGCACTTATCCTTACTTAAGAGGCGTGTTTCCATGATCGTGACAGTATCCCCGATGCGGGCTTCATTGTTCTCGTCATGAGCCTTATAGTTTTTTGTGCGTGTGATTGATTTTTTATAAATCGGATGACTCTCTGTGATCTCAACTGACACAACAACAGTTTTGTCCATCTTGTCACTGACAACTTTGCCAGATCGAACCTTACGTTGGGCTCTTTCCACGTTAAAATGCCTCCTTTCTCACCTTAGGCACGTTCAATCTTTAACTCGCGCTCACGAAGAATCGTTTTACCGCGGGCTATTCCTTTGCGGACTTCACGAATTCGCATCGGGTTATCTAATTGTCCCGTTGCCAACTGGAAACGCAAATTAAACAGTTCTGTTTTGAACTCGTCGATTTCCTTTAATACTTCTTCATTCGTTAGGTCTCGGAAATCCTTAGTTTTCATTTGCGTCACCTCCTTCTTGATCTGCACGGGTAACGAACTTGCACTTGATCGGGAGTTTATGCATTGCAAGACGTAAGGCCTCGCGTGCTTGTTCCTCCGTTACGCCGTTTAATTCAAACATTACACGGCCTGGCTTTACTACAGCTACCCAATATTCCGGGGAACCTTTACCACTACCCATGCGTGTTTCAGCAGGTTTAGCTGTAATAGGCTTGTCCGGAAAGATTTTAATCCAAACTTGACCGCCACGTTTAATGTAACGGGTCATAGCAATACGAGCAGCCTCAATTTGTCGATTCGTAATCCAGCCTGCTTCCATAGCCATAAGGCCAAATTCACCAAACGTGATTTTATTACCGCGTGTAGCCTTACCTGATAAGCGTCCACGATGTTGTTTCCGATGTTTCACTCTGGCTGGGACTAGCATCTAGTTTCCTCCTTCCACCTGAGCGACGGCCTTTTTGGCGGGTAGAACCTCACCTTTATAAATCCAAACCTTGATACCAATTTTTCCGTACGTGGTATTGGCTTCGGCAAATCCGTAATCAATATCTGCACGCAGGGTGTGAAGGGGTACTTTTCCTTCATGATACCATTCGGTTCGGGCAATTTCGGCTCCAGCCAAACGACCGCTGCATTGAATTTTAATACCTTGAGCGCCCTGCCTCATTGTCCGTCCAACTGTTTGCTTCATGGCCCGACGAAAGGATACGCGTTTCTCAAGTTGTAGTGCAATGTTTTCTGAAACCAATTGGGCGTCAAGCTCAGGTTTCTTAATTTCTACGATATTTACTGCTACTTGCTTGCCTGTTATGGCTTCAAGTTGTTTGCGCAGATTTTCGACTTCAGTGCCACCACGTCCGATAACAATACCAGGCTTTGCAGCGTAGACAGATACTTTAACACGACTGGCTGCCCGCTCAATTTCGACTTTAGGGCATCCCGCTTGTTTAAGTTTATTCTTTACGAACTCACGAATCTTCAAATCTTCATGAAGAAGTTCCATGTAGTTCTTATCTGCATACCAACGGCTTTCCCAGTCCCGGATAATTCCGACGCGGAGGCCTTTGGGATTAACCTTTTGACCCACAGTTTAGCCCTCCTTCTTCTCGCCTACAACCACGGTAATGTGACTCGTCCGTTTCCGGATTTGGTCAGCACGTCCCATAGCTCGAGGCTTGATACGTTTTAAAGTCGGTCCTTGATCCACACATATTTCAGTAATATACAGATCATCAACATTCATGTCATAATTATGCCCTGCATTTGCGACTGCAGACTTCAGTACCTTGGTCACATCATCAGTGGATCCATTAGGGGTAAACTGAAGGATTGCGAACGCATCACTGATCTTTTTGCCACGAATCAAATTAACAACTTGGCGTACCTTACGAGGAGAGATACGTACATATTTTGCCACTGCTTTTGCTTGCATGTGCCTTAACCTCCTCTCGAATTATCGTAAGCCGCTGGATTTTTCGCTGCCAGCATGGCCCTTATAGGTGCGAGTAGGCGAAAACTCTCCGAGTTTATGCCCAACCATGTCTTCTGTAACATAGACCGGAACATGTTTTCGTCCATCGTGAACCGCAATGGTGAGTCCGACCATTTGCGGGAAAATTGTTGAGCGTCTGGACCAAGTCTTGATGACACGTTTGTCACCTGATTCGTTCATCGCTTCTACCCGTTCGAGTAAACGAGATTCGACGAAAGGTCCTTTTTTCAGAGATCTGCTCATTCATGGGCCTCCTTTCGACTACTTACTGCGCCGCTTCACAATAAAGCGATTCGACGGATTCTTCTTCTTGCGGGTTTTTGCACCCAGAGCTGGTTTTCCCCAAGGAGTACATGGGTTGCGACCTATTGAGTTACGGCCTTCACCACCACCGTGCGGGTGATCCACAGGGTTCATTACAGATCCGCGGACTGTAGGACGAATGCCCATCCAGCGTGATCTGCCGGCTTTACCAATATTAATGTTCTCATGGTCAAGATTTCCTACTTCACCGATAGTTGCTCGGCACTCAATACGGATCATTCGCATCTCGCCCGATGGAAGTCTTAAGGTTGCATAAGATCCTTCTTTAGCCATAAGTTGAGCTGATCCACCAGCTGAGCGAACCATTTGTCCACCCTTGCCAGGTTTCATTTCGATGTTGTGTAACAAAGTACCGACTGGAATGTTCTGAAGCGGTAGGCAGTTGCCTACTTTAATGTCAGAATCCGGACCAGAAACAACCATCTGATCAACACTTAAGCCATTAGGCGCTAAAATATAGGTTTTAAAGCCATCCTGATAAAACAACAATGCAATGTTAGCTGAACGATTTGGATCATATTCAATACTCGCAACACGAGCAGGAATTCCATCTTTGTTGCGCTTAAAGTCAATGATACGAAGCTTTCGCTTATGTCCGCCGCCTTTATGGCGAACACTCAAGCGACCGTCGTTATTACGACCCGCTTTCTTAGTCAAAGGCTTGACTAAAGAGCGCTCAGGCTCAGTTCTGGTAATCTCTTCATACGTCGAACCAGTCATATTTCGACGGCTTGGAGAGGTAGGTTTATAAGTCTTTATTGCCATAGGTCTTCATTATCCTCCTTTGCTTCAAGCTGCTTACAGGCCCGCGAAGTTTTCAATCTTATCTCCAGCTTTAAGCGTAGCAATCGCTTTTTTACGGTTCGATGTTTTGCCAAGATATTTCCCAACCCGCTTCATTTTACCTTTTACGGATAATGTACGGATTTCCACTACGGATACTTTAAACATCTTTTCCACCGCAGCTTTGATTTCAATCTTGTTCGCAGCTGGATTTACCCAGAAGGTGTATTTGTTTTCTTCAACAAGTCCTACGGACTTCTCAGATATTACCGGACTTTTGAGGACATCTCGTGCGTCGCGCATTACGCTAACACCTCCTCTGCTTTAGTTACTGCCGCTTTGGTCATCACTAGGATGTCATGATGAAGCAGGTCGAAAACATTCATTCCAGCGACATCCATTGCTTTTACACCCTCGATATTACGGGCTGAACGGAATATTGCCTCATCAGCATTATCCATCACAATCATAGCCTTCTTATCAATATTAAGAGCTTTGAGCACTTGAACGATCTCTCGAGTTTTTGCCTCATTTATGCTTAAATCATCAAGGACAATCAGCTGTTGCTCTAAGACTTTCGAAGAGAGCGCCGAGTACAAAGCTAATCGGCGTACTTTCTTAGGTAATTTAAAACCATATTTGCGTGGTTTAGGAGCGAAGATTACACCGCCGCCCCTCCACAATGGAGAGCGCGTACTTCCAGAACGTGCACGGCCCGTTCCTTTTTGACGCCACGGTTTGCGTCCACCTCCGCGAACTTCACCGCGTAACAAAGCAGACTGAGTTCCCCGTCTTTCTCCTGCTAATTGCGAGACAACTGCTGAGTGAAGAACGTGGACATTCGGAGTAATTCCAAACACATTTTCACTGAGTTCAATTTCTCCGACAGCTGCGCCTTGCATATTTACTACTTGAACTTTCGGCATTGCTTATTCCTCCTTTCCCAGTGTTACTTCGCCTTGACAGAAGGCTTCAGAATGAGCAACGACTTATTCGCTCCAGGGAGAGCCCCTTTAATCAAGATCAAGTTTTTATCCATATCAACCCGGATAACTTCCAGGTTTTGTACTGTTACACGTTCGCCACCCATACGTCCTGGCAACTCACGACCTTTAAAGACTCGAGCCGGGCCTTTCGCGCCAAGGGAACCTGAACGACGATGATACTTGGATCCATGTGCCATCGGTCCGCGACTTGCGTTATGACGCTTGATCATACCGGCAAACCCTTTCCCTTTAGAAGTACCTACAACATCAACTTTGTCGCCAACTGTGAACAGATCTACAGTCACTTCTTGCCCAACCTCATAGCTCTCGATATCATTGACTCTGAACTCACGAACATATCGCATAGGCTTAAGAGAAGCCTTTTGGAAATGTCCTTTTCGAGGCTTATTGCTCAAGCCATCGCGAAGGATAGAAAAGCCCACTTGGATAGCGTTGTAGCCATCTGTTGCAATCGTTTTCTTCTGCACTACCGGGCAAGGACCCGCTTCAACGACAGTAACCGGAACCACACGTCCTTCAGCTGTAAAAACCTGAGTCATACCAATTTTTTTACCTAAAATTCCTTTTGACACGAATGCCACCTCCTAAACGCTTTGAAGTGCGCTAGATTCCTCTAGAGCACGAGAGCGCTATTTTATTTATATTATGCCAGCCACCCGGTAGCAACTCCACGCTACCGGGTGTTTCGCACAACAAACATAACGATAGTATATCACAAAGTTAAATGATTTGCTACTCTAATTTTAGCCAATTACAACTTAATTTCGATATCCACACCGGCTGGCAGATCTAAGCGCATGAGCGCATCCACTGTCTTAGGCGTCGGTTCAAGAATATCAATTAGGCGTTTATGAGTGCGCATCTCAAATTGTTCCCGTGAATCTTTATTGACATGTGGCGAGCGCAAAATGGTGTAGATGCTTTTCTCTGTTGGAAGAGGAATTGGTCCACTAACCTGTGCGCCCGTACGTTTTGCAGTTTCAACTATGCGTTCTGCTGATTGGTCAAGTGTTTTGTGATCAAATGCTTTAAGCCGAATTCTGATCTTTTGGCTCATAAGTTACAACCTCCTCATAATTCCCGTTATACGGGTTTCGAGCGTAAAAATTCCCTGACCAAGCGGAGTCACTCGTCCAGCAACCTTTTACGCCATTCCTGGTGTCAGAAGTCAGAGGCCGGAAAGTGTGTTTCTCATTTAATCCAACCTTCCGTCAACTGGCGACTACTGACTGGCTTTTAATGACGAGAGGAAAAGTGACTTTTCCTCTCGTCATTAAGTCTAAAAAATATTTCTTAGCTGTTAATTTTTGCAACGATACCTGAACCAACAGTACGGCCACCTTCACGGATAGCAAAGCGAAGTCCTTCTTCCATAGCGATTGGAGTGATAAGTTCAACTTCAATCGTTACACGGTCGCCAGGCATAACCATTTCAGTGCCCTCTGGAAGAGTGATTACTCCAGTTACATCTGTTGTGCGGAAGTAAAATTGTGGGCGATAGTTATGGAAGAACGGGGTATGACGGCCACCTTCTTCTTTATTAAGAACGTATACTTCACCAGAGAACTTGGTGTGAGGCTTGATTGATCCGGCTTTAGCCAAAACCTGTCCGCGCTCAATATCTTTACGCTCAACTCCACGAAGGAGAGCTCCAATGTTATCTCCAGCTTGAGCTGAATCAAGGAGTTTACGGAACATCTCTACGCCTGTTACGACAGTCTTACGGGCAGTGTCAGTCAAACCAACGATTTCAACCTCGTCACCGACTTTAACTCTACCACGGTCAACACGACCTGTAGCAACCGTTCCACGTCCAGTAATAGTGAAGACATCCTCGACAGGCATTAAGAAAGGCTTGTCAGTGTCACGCTCTGGAGTTGGGATATAGGAATCAACAGCATCCATGAGATTCCAGATCTTGCCGCACCATTCGCAATCACGTTTTCCGCAACCGCACTGAAGGGCTTTTAGACCAGAACCAGGAATGATAGGAACATTGTCACCATCATACTCCTGGGCAGTTAAGAGTTCGCGAAGCTCCATTTCAACGAGCTCGATTAACTCTTCATCATCAACCATGTCTACCTTGTTAAGCCAAACTACAATACTAGGAACACCTACTTGGCGAGCCAAGAGAATATGTTCACGGGTTTGTGGCATAGGGCCGTCAGCGGCAGAAACACAGAGGATGGCTCCGTCCATTTGAGCCGCACCAGTGATCATGTTTTTAACATAGTCAGCGTGTCCTGGGCAGTCCACGTGTGCATAGTGACGATTGTCAGTCTCATACTCAACGTGTGCAGTGGAAATGGTGATTCCACGTTCGCGTTCCTCAGGAGCCTTGTCGATTTGGTCAAACGCTGTAGCTACAGCGCCACCGTGCTTGGAAAGAACAACGGTGATTGCCGCTGTCGTAGTAGTTTTACCATGGTCAACGTGACCAATGGTTCCTACGTTAACATGTGGTTTTGTACGTTCGTATTTAGCTTTTCCCATTTTAATCACTCCTTTAATATACTATAAAGTTATATGATTCAGGGAGGTTACGAAGCCCGAACAAAAGCTCGTGCTTCGCGCCTCAAACTTCGCCTATGACCCTTGGCGCTTAGCAATAATGCCATCCGCAATGCCTTTTGGGACTTCTTCATAGTGATCGAACTGCATCACATAGACTCCACGGCCTTGAGTTGCTGAGCGTAAGTCGGTTGAATACCCGAACATTTCGGAAAGTGGAACAAATCCACGAACAACTTGAGTATTGCCACGCGCTTCCATTCCTTCAATCCGACCACGACGTGAGCTTATATCTCCAATGACATCTCCCATATATTCTTCAGGAACTGTCACTTCGATTTTCTCGATCGGTTCAATGATCGCAGGATCAGCTTTGAGCGCACCGGCTTTAAATGCCATAGATCCAGCAATCTTAAAGGCCATTTCTGAAGAGTCAACATCATGGTAAGAACCGTCATACACTGTTGCACGCATGTCAAGCAGAGGATAGCCAGCAAGAATACCATTTTGCATCGCTTCTTCGATACCGGCTCCAATCGGATTAATGTATTCCCGAGGGATAACTCCTCCGACTACCTTGTTAACGAATTCGAAACCGCTACCGGGCTCAAGAGGTTCCAACTCGATCCAACAATGTCCATATTGACCGCGTCCACCAGACTGGCGAACAAATTTCCCTTCGGACTTAACAGTCTTCCGAATGGTTTCTTTATAAGCAACTTGTGGACGACCTACATCACATTGTACCTTAAATTCTCGCTGTAAGCGGTCAACGATAATCTCCAGATGAAGTTCACCCATTCCTTCGATGATCGTCTGCCCAGTTTCTGTATCGGTGTGCATTCTAAAGGTCGGATCTTCTTCAGCCAAACGGCCGAGTGCCCCGCCCATTTTTTCTTGGTCGGCTTTAGTCTTAGGCTCAATCGATACAGAGATAACAGGCTCTGGGAATACCATTTTCTCCAGAATGATTGGAGTCTTCTCGTCGCATAAGGTATCCCCTGTCGAGGTATCCTTTAAGCCGACGGCAGCAGCGATATCACCTGAACGCACTTCTTGTATATCTTCGCGGTGGTTGGCATGCATTTGAAGGATCCGTCCGATGCGTTCGCGCTTGCCCTTAGTCGAGTTGTAGACGTAAGAACCGGCACCTAAAACTCCAGAATAGACCCGGAAGAATGCAAGTTTACCCACGAATGGGTCAGCCATGATCTTAAAGGCTAAAGCGGAGAAAGGTTCAGTATCTGAGGCTGTCCGCTGATCTTCTGCCCCGGTATCAGGATGTACTCCGTTAATTGGCGGTACATCTAATGGCGATGGCATATAATCAACTACAGCATCCAGCAAAGGTTGAACTCCTTTGTTCTTGAATGCAGAACCACAAATGACCGGGATAAATTTGTTCCCGATGACTCCGCGGCGTATGCCGTCGCGAATTTCTTGTTCTGTGAGTGCTTCCCCTTCAAGATACTTCATCATGAGTTCTTCGCTTGTTTCAGAAACCGCTTCAATTAACTTTTCACGGTATTCACTGGCTAATTCAGCTAGGTCTTCTGGGATCGCACTATGCTCTTCAGTCGTACCTAGGTCATCTGTATAGATTGTCGATGTCATTGTCACTAGGTCGACAATTCCTTTGAAGTTTTCCTCAACACCAATCGGCAATTGGATCGGTACAGGGTTAGCACCCAATCGGTCAGTTATCATGGAAACTCCGCGGAAGAAATCCGCACCCAATCGATCCATTTTGTTAATAAAAGCGATCCGCGGAACTTTGTATTTATCCGCTTGACGCCATACAGTCTCCGATTGAGGCTCTACGCCACCGACTGAACAAAACACTGCTACAGCACCGTCTAGTACACGCAAGGAGCGTTCAACTTCCACAGTGAAGTCCACGTGCCCTGGTGTGTCAATGATATTAATCCGGTTGTTTTTCCATTGGCATGTTGTAGCCGCAGAGGTGATAGTAATACCGCGTTCTTGCTCCTGGACCATCCAGTCCATCGTCGCAGCGCCATCATGAACTTCTCCAATTTTATGCACACGTCCGGTATAAAAAAGGATACGTTCAGTTGTTGTCGTTTTTCCTGCGTCAATATGAGCCATAATACCTATATTGCGCGTATTTTCTAGTGAAAATTGTCTTGCCATTGAGAATCCCCCTTTCTGTCAAAATCAGTGTGTCTCAAATTACCATTTGTAATGCGCAAAAGCCTTATTTGCTTCAGCCATTTTGTGCATATCATCTTTTTTCTTTACTGAACCCCCTGTATTGTTAGAGGCATCAAGTAATTCTCCGGCAATCTTCTCTTGCATTGTCTTCTCGCCCCGTTTACGAGCCATAGCGACAAGCCAACGCAGAGCTAGGGTAGTACGGCGCTCAGCACGTACTTCGATAGGGACTTGATAGTTTGCTCCCCCAACACGGCGTGCCTTTACTTCCAATACCGGCATAACATTCTTTAGCGCAGTACTGAAGACTTCAAGAGGATCTTTGCCAGACTTTTCCTGAATCATATTAAATGCGCCGTAGCAAATTGCTTCAGCCGTTCCCTTTTTACCATCTAACATAATTTGATTGATAAACTTGGTTAGAGTTTGATTCTTGTAAATCGGATCTGGCAGAACATCGCGTTTGGCAACATATCCTTTACGTGGCATTTGGTAACCTCCTTTGTATCATAATATTAACATTTCGAGACAATTTAAGAGCACTTATTAGGCTTTCTTAGGACGTTTTGCACCATACTTCGAACGACCTTGCGAACGTTTTTGAACAGCAGTTGTGTCCAAAGCACCACGAATAACGTGATAACGCACACCAGGAATGTCCTTAACACGACCGCCACGAATAAGAACCACGGAGTGTTCTTGTAAGTTGTGTCCGATTCCAGGAATATAGGTGGTTACCTCAAGCCCATTAGTTAAACGCACACGAGCAACCTTCCGGAGTGCTGAGTTAGGTTTTTTAGGAGTGGTAGTATAAACCCTAGTACAAACTCCTCGTTTTTGAGGGGATCCTCCTGAGGGATATTGCTTACGTTTAAGTGAGTTATATCCCCACTGTAAAGCCGGAGCTGTTGATTTTTTTTCGATTGTGGCACGTCCCTTACGGATAAGTTGATTAATTGTCGGCATGTCTCCGCCTCCTTTCTAATGAAATCAATATACAAGGAATTGCTTGCTGCAGCATTTAACAAGCAATTCCAAACTCAGCTTTATTGGGTAGCCAGACGGGCGTTACTCTCGCAATATGGCCGCTATTGCTGTACCTACTTCAATCCCGCACGCTTTCCCTAATTCCTTCATAGTAGGAACTTCAACGTACTCCACGCTATGACTCTCGCACCATTCAAAAATAGGGCGACGAACATGCGTTTCGGCATCTTTAGCCATATAAACGCGCCGAACGCACCCTTTTTCAAGGGCTCGTTGGGTTTGCTTTAACCCAACAGTTTTTTGTTTGGCGTGTTTGAAGGTTTCATCAAGCATCAAAATGCTTTCCCCCTTAATCACACTATAGTAGTTTAGCATTTGAGTTCTAGCGTGTCAACAATTCGGTCGGATTTGTTTCCAAAGATTTTACATTTTGATATCTTAACATGCCTGTTCCGGCAGGAATCAACTTTCCGATAATGACATTTTCTTTTAATCCAAGCAAAGGATCTACTTTTCCTTTTATAGCCGCTTCAGTAAGAACACGAGTAGTTTCTTGGAAAGAAGCCGCCGAAAGGAATGAGTCCGTAGCCAATGAGGCTTTGGTAATTCCTAAAAGTACTGGGTGCGCGACCGCTGGCTCTCCGCCTTCAGCAATAGCTCGTGCGTTCTCATCTTGGAAATCAAAAACATCTATCAGCCCACCGGGAAGCAGACTTGTATCCCCGGCATCGTCGATTTTTACCTTGCGTAACATCTGACGTACCATCACTTCAATATGCTTGTCGTTAATATCTACCCCTTGCAGACGGTAAACTCGTTGAACCTCTCCTAGAAGATAGACCTGAACACCGCGTTGACCCTTAACTTTCAGCATATCATGGGGGTTAATACTTCCTTCAGTCAACTCATCCCCAGCTTCGACCATCTGGCCTTCCTTGACACAAAGGCGCGAACCGTAAGGAATCGTATAGACTATGTGTTCTTCAGTTTCAGTTAGGAGATCCACTTCACGTCGCCCTTTAACTTCGCTGATTGACACTTTTCCAACAGCTTCTGAGATGATCGCTTGCCCTTTAGGTTTACGTGCCTCAAAAAGCTCTTCTACCCTCGGAAGACCTTGGGTTATATCGTCTCCCGCAACCCCTCCGGTGTGGAACGTACGCATGGTCAGCTGAGTACCGGGTTCTCCAATGGATTGGGCAGCGATAATCCCTACTGCCTCTCCCATTTCTACTGGGCGTCCTGTAGCCAGGTTGCGACCATAGCATCTCTTGCAGACTCCGTACCGCGATTTGCAGGTTAGGACTGAACGAATTATCGCCGTATCAAAGCATTTAGCAATTTCCGCGGCTTGTTCTTCTGTCATTTCAGTATCCGGTACAGCAAGCACTTCTCCTGTTTCCGGGTGGTGTAGCTCCTCTAATACAAAGCGCCCGACAAGACGATCTACTAATGGTTCAATTATTTCTGGACCGTCCTTAATATCCTCGACCATAATGCCGTTTAATGTTCCACAATCCTCTTCGCGCACAATCACATCTTGAGAGACATCTACCAATCGACGGGTCAGATAACCTGAGTCAGCCGTTCTCAAAGCAGTATCTGCCAGACCTTTACGTGCACCGTGAGAAGAAATAAAGTACTCTAAAACTGTGAGTCCTTCACGGAAATTAGCCTTAATTGGCAACTCAATGGTCCGTCCAGACGGGTCCGCCATAAGTCCCCGCATTCCTGCTAATTGTCTCAACTGTTGAATATTTCCTCTGGCACCTGATGTCGCCATCATATAAACAGGGTTAAATACATCTAAGGTATCCATCAAAGCTTGGGTTACAGTTTTAGTTGCTTTAGCCCATGTATCAATGACCAGATTATAACGTTCTTCATTCGTGATCAAACCACGTCTATATTGAAGTTCGGTTTTAGCAACTGCAATGTCTGCTTTGGCGAGAATTTCTGTTTTCTCTTTGGGAACCGTAATGTCTGTCAATCCGACAGTCATTCCAGCTCTAGTGGAAAATTTAAACCCTTGACTCTTAAGCCCGTCTAATAAGTTAGCAGTAGCTTCATAGCCCGCCTTGCGATAAGTTTTAGCTACAATGTCAGCGAGGCCCTTTTTGCCTACTACTTCATTGAAATAACCAATTTGAGGAGGAATGACAGAATTGAATATCAATCGACCAACGGTTGTTTCCAAGAGTTCTCCGCCCCGGCGAACTTTAATGCTGGCCTGCAAGTGAACTGCTTTGGAATCATAAGCTAAAACAGCTTCGTCATAGTCTTTGAATATTTTCCCTTCTCCAAAGGCGCCCGGACGCTCCATAGTTAAATAATACGATCCTAAAACCATATCTTGAGTAGGAGTGGCCACCGGTCGTCCGTCTTTGGGGTTAAGGATATTATGCGCTGACAACATAAGCAATCTTGCTTCAGACTGAGCCTCTGCTGATAACGGAACATGTACAGCCATTTGGTCACCATCAAAGTCAGCATTGTACGCTGTACAAACTAACGGATGGATCTGTAAAGCTCTGCCTTCAACCAGGATTGGCTCGAATGCCTGGATACCCAAGCGGTGAAGAGTTGGTGCACGGTTCAAGAGAACTGGATGATCCGTGATTACTTCTTCGAGAACATCCCACACCTCAGGCCGCACCCGCTCAACCATGCGCTTAGCGCTTTTTATATTGTGTGCATGGCCCTCATTGACAAGCTTTTTCATCACGAAGGGTTTGAAGAGCTCTAAAGCCATTTCCTTTGGCAGACCACACTGATGAAGCTTAAGATTTGGTCCAACAACGATAACGGAACGTCCGGAATAATCAACACGTTTTCCTAAGAGATTTTGTCGGAAACGACCTTGTTTTCCTTTTAACATATCGCTGAGAGACTTAAGAGGTCGGTTTCCCGGCCCAGTCACAGGACGTCCGCGACGGCCATTGTCAATCAAGGCATCAACCGCCTCCTGGAGCATCCGTTTCTCGTTTCTCACGATAATATCTGGTGCACCGAGATCCAAGAGACGCTTTAAGCGGTTGTTCCTATTAATCACTCGTCGATAGAGATCATTGAGGTCCGACGTTGCAAAACGACCGCCATCCAACTGGACCATTGGTCTCAGTTCGGGTGGAATCACAGGAACAACGTCCATAATCATCCAATCAGGGTGGTTTCCTGAAGATTTAAAGGCTTCCACAACCTCGAGACGACGAATGGCACGGATTTTCCGCTGTCCGGATACCTCTTTGAGCTCTATTCGCAGTTCTTCATTTAATTTGTCTAAATCCATCTCGGCGAGCAATTGTTTAACCGCTTCCGCTCCCATGCTGGCTTGAAAACGATCCCCATATTTATCACGATATTCCCTGTACTCTGTTTCTGTCAGAAGCTGTTTCTTCATTAGAGACGTATCACCAGAGTCTGTCACAATATAAGAGACAAAATAGAGGACTTTTTCCAAAGCGCGAGGAGACATGTCCAAAAGCAGCCCCATACGGCTCGGGATTCCCTTGAAATACCAGATATGAGATACCGGTGCAGCAAGAACTATGTGCCCCATACGCTCACGACGAACTTTTGAACGGGTTACTTCAACACCGCAACGGTCACAGACTATCCCTTTATAACGAACCCGTTTATATTTTCCGCAATGACACTCCCAATCTCGAGTAGGGCCAAAGATTTTTTCACAAAACAAACCTTCACGTTCCGGCTTTAAGGTCCGATAGTTAATGGTTTCAGGTTTCTTTACTTCTCCAAATGACCACTCACGAATCATATCCGGAGAAGCCAAACCGATACGCATACGGTCGAAGTTATTGACGTCTAGCAATCCTTATCGCTCCTTTCGTCCGGGGACTATTTGAGATCGCCAAGATCTATATCTTCTTCCTCAAGGACTTCAACATTTAATTCATCGAGAGGATCTTCCTCGTCGACCATGGTGTCTTCCTCATCCTTCGCCCCAACTATTCGAGTTGAAGGAAGCGGGAGTTCTTCATGCAGATCAATGCCAAGTTCCTTTGCGGTTTCCGTTATATCCTCATCGGTATCATGAATCTCAATTTCCCTGTCATCTGCTGACAAGACTCTAACATCAAGTCCCAAACTCTGCATTTCTTTAATCAAAACCTTAAACGATTCGGGGATTCCTGGTTCAGGAATGTTCTCTCCTTTAACAATCGCTTCGTATGTTTTTACACGTCCAACGACATCGTCTGACTTAACCGTTAGGATTTCTTGTAAAGTATAAGCTGCTCCATAAGCCTCCAACGCCCAAACTTCCATTTCTCCAAAGCGTTGCCCACCGAATTGAGCTTTACCGCCCAAAGGTTGCTGGGTTACGAGGGAATATGGACCTGTGGAACGGGCATGAATCTTATCGTCAACTAAATGGTGAAGTTTGAGAACATACATATAGCCAACAGTGATTTTGCTGTCGAACGGATCTCCTGTCCGTCCATCATACAACATCGTCTTCCCATCTCTTGAGATGCCGGCCTTCTCTAAAGTTTCAAAAATATCATCCTCAGTAGCACCGTCAAAGACCGGGGTTGCAATACGTATCCCTAAGGCCTTAGCCGCCATGCCTAAGTGAGTCTCAAGCACCTGTCCGATGTTCATCCGAGAAGGAACGCCCAATGGATTAAGGACTACTTCAATCGGCGTGCCATCCGGCATAAAAGGCATATCCTCTTGACGCATAATGCGTGAAATTACCCCTTTGTTACCGTGGCGTCCCGCCACCTTGTCACCCACAGATATTTTCCGTTTTTGAGCGATGTAGACACGAACAAGTTGATTTACACCAGGGGATAATTCATCCCCGTTTTCGCGGGTAAACACTTTAACATCGACAATTTTTCCAGCTTCTCCATGGGGTACACGCAACGAAGTGTCACGCACTTCACGCGCCTTTTCCCCGAAAATAGCTCGAAGCAAACGTTCTTCTGCCGTTAGCTCTGTCTCACCCTTCGGTGTCACTTTACCAACTAAGATATCTCCCGGACGAACTTCAGCTCCGATACGAATAATTCCACGCTCATCAAGATCTTTCAGAACATCTTCCCCAACATTCGGAATGTCGCGAGTGATTTCTTCTGGTCCAAGCTTAGTATCGCGGGCATCTGATTCGTATTCTTCAATATGAATAGATGTATAATAATCCTCTCGAACAAGCTTTTCGCTTATCAAGATAGCATCTTCGTAGTTATACCCTTCCCATGTCATAAAAGCTACTAAAACGTTGCGGCCTAAAGCGAGTTCTCCATGGTCAGTTGATGGACCATCCGCAATGATTTGGCTGGCCTCTACCCGCTCCCCTTTCATAACAATGGGTCGCTGGTTAATACAGGTTCCTTGATTAGAACGAGAATATTTAAGCAGTTTATGCTTTTCTGTCATCCCATCATCACCGAGGACAATGATCTCGTCAGCGGTCGCCCGCTCAACTACCCCAGCTCGTTTAGTGATTGCGCAAACACCGGAGTCCTTAGCAGTCTTATATTCCATTCCAGTCCCTACATAAGGCGAATCCGTCCGCAAAAGCGGCACTGCTTGCCGTTGCATGTTTGAACCCATCAAAGCCCTGTTTGCATCATCATGCTCCAAGAAGGGGATAAGTGCTGTAGCGATGGATACCATTTGCTTTGGAGAGACGTCCATATAGTCAACTTGGTTAGGAGACACATGCACGAAATCTGGTCCATGACGACCATCAATTTTCTCCCCTAGAAAATTGCCATCCTTATCAAGTGGCGCATTAGCCTGTGCTACAACATACTTTTCTTCTTCGTCAGCCGTTAAATAATGAATTTCATCAGTAACGCTTCCGCTCTCCTTATTTGCCTTGCGGTAAGGGGCTTCAATGAAGCCATAAGGATTAATGCGTCCGAATGTACTTAAAGATCCAATCAGACCAATGTTTGGTCCTTCCGGCGTCTCCACAGGACACATTCTGCCATAGTGAGAATGATGGACGTCACGAACTTCAAAACCTGCACGTTCTCTGCTCAATCCTCCAGGTCCTAAAGCACTTAAGCGCCGCTTATGCGTTAACTCTGCCAGCGGATTTGTTTGATCCATAAATTGAGATAACTGACTGCTGCCAAAGAATTCCTTAATGGCAGCCACAACAGGTCGGATGTTAATTAATACTTGAGGAGTAATCACTTCAACATCTTGAATCGTCATTCGTTCGCGCACTACGCGTTCCATACGAGATAATCCAATTCGGAATTGATTTTGAAGCAACTCCCCTACAGAGCGCAACCTCCGATTGCCTAAATGGTCAATATCGTCTTTATGCCCTTCACCCTCCATCAAGGCAAGCATTCGCTGAACACTGGCCACGATATCTCCGCGAGTTAGATGTCGTACATCCATTGGGATATCCAGCCCTAGTTTCTTATTGAGTTTATATCGACCAACCTTGGCCAGATCATAGCGTTTAGCATCAAAGAACAATGCTTCCAATAATGAGCGTGCACTGTCAACCGTCGGCGGCTCGCCTGGTCTTAGCCTTTTATAGATTTCAACCAATGCTTCTTCTGTCGACTCTGAGTTATCCCTTTCCAAAGTAGCGCGGATATATTCATTATCGTTAAATAACTCCAAGATCTGACCGTTGCTGGCATATCCTAAGGCACGAATAAGGACAGTGCCTGGAAGCTTCCGAGTTCGGTCAACTCTTACAAAGATATTATCGTTAACATCCGTTTCAAACTCTAGCCAAGCCCCACGATTTGGAATAACTGTAGCTCCATAGAGCTTTTTCCCGCTGGGATCAATTTGTTCGGCATAATAAACCCCCGGCGATCGAACAAGTTGGCTGACAATAACACGTTCGGCACCGTTAATAATGAAGGTACCTTTGTCTGTCATCAACGGGAAATCCCCCATAAAGACTTCCTGTTCCTTCACTTCTCCAGTTTCCTTGTTGATCAGGCGAACCTTTACTCGGAGTGGCGCGGCATATGTAACATCGCGTTCTTTACACTCCTCCACCTGATATTTAGCCTCTCCTAAGCTATAATCGACAAATTCTAGAACGAGATTGCCTGTGAAATCTTGAATCGGTGAAATATCGCGAAACATGTCGCGCAACCCTTCATCAAGAAACCAACGATAGGAGTTTTGCTGGATTTCAATTAAATTTGGCATGTCGAGAACTTCACGGATTCTGGAGTAGCTCCAGCGCTCTCGTGTCCCAACCTTAACAGGATAGAACATTTACGTTTCACCCCTCAGTGTGGTTTTCTCTCATTGAGGTCTAATAATATATTGACATATACAGCCAAAAGCAAGGCCTTTAAAAGAACCTCGCTTAACTGTTTATGATGTTCCGCTATCATTCCGACAATTTCAAAGATAATATCTCCTTATTATCTAATGCTTTTAACTTATTACCATAGCATGGATGGATTAAGTAATAAATTCCATTTACATATAGTAACATTTATAAAGTATAACAAAACGGAACCCCTCTGTCAAGAAAATATTTTAGCTTTTCGTCTTCAATTCATATTTTACTATTCTATTCTGAAAGTACAATTTTGTTCAAATATACTGCCTATCCAAAATAAAGAAGGTACTCTCTACAAGAGAGTACCTTCTGCCATAAACTCTTACTTAACTTCGACGGTTGCACCGGCTTCAGTTAACTTAGCTTTTAAAGCTTCAGCTTCGTCTTTTGAGACCTTTTCTTTAACTGGTTTTGGTGCATTGTCTACGAGGTCTTTTGCTTCTTTAAGCCCTAGGCCGGTTGCTTCACGAACTACTTTAATAACGCCAATTTTGGAAGCTCCGCAGTTCATAAGCATGACATCAAACTCGGTTTTTTCTTCAGCTGCATCTGCTGCAGGAGCTGCAGATGCTACGCCTGCAACCGCTACTGGGGCAGCAGCGCTTACGCCAAATTCCTCTTCAAAAGCCTTTACGAGTTCAGCCAATTCGAGAACAGTTAAGCCTTTTACGGCTTCGAGAATTTCATTTACTTTAGACATTTTTAATTTCCCCCTTAAAATTATAAAACATTATTGTTATCTAGATGATAAAAACTATTGAGCAGCCTTAAGTTTGCGTACTTCTTCCAACGCATAACCCATTTTACGGATCGGTCCTTGAAGAACATTAACCATACCTGTAAGAGGAGCTTGCATACCGCGCAGAACCATAGTGAGCAAGACTTCGCGAGAAGGCAGATCAGCAAGAGCTTTAACGCCCTCGGCTCCGATAACTTTCCCCTCTAATACTCCAGCTTTAATCTGAAACTTTTTGAGTTTGTTTGCTTTAGCAAAGTCCATTAATATCTTGGCCGGAGCAACAGGATCTGCACTAAAGGCGAGCGCTGTCGGTCCTTTAAGATAGGAATCAAGCCCCTCTACCCCTAACTCATCAGCGGCGCGACGTACGAGGGTGTTTTTCAAAACCCGATACTCGACTCCAGCATTACGCAGTTGAGAACGCAGTTGCGTTACTTGGGCCACAGTTAAACCGCGGTAATCGGCCAAAACTATACCTGAAGACTTTTGAAACTTTTCTTTAATCTCCGAGACTACCAGACTTTTTTCTTCGATGTTAGGCATTCTGTGTACCTCCTTCCCTATAGATAAACCCAGCAAAAAACCTCCGCGTTTGCAGAGGTTAAGAATGCCAAATGAATATCTTTCGGCGTAATCTTCCAACCTCGGCAGGACATTAAGCCTTTCGGCACCTGCTTTCTACAGCGGACATATTAAATTCCTGATAAGTTTATCCTATTTATAGAACACTGTCAAGCACATCTGTGTTTAGACTGCTTTTGCAGGGTTAATGCGTACACCCGGTCCCATGGTAGAGGACACTGTGACACTCCGCATGTATTGACCCTTGGCAGCTGCAGGCTTCGCTTTAAGCAAAGTTTCTCCTAACACGCGATAGTTTTCCAGTAGTTGTTCCACACCGAATGAGGCTTTACCGATTGGTGCATGTATAATGCCAGCCTTATCCGCACGGTATTCAATCTTACCAGCCTTAATTTCTTTGATCGCACGAGTTACATCAAGGGTAACCGTTCCAGTTTTCGGGTTTGGCATAAGGCCTTTAGGTCCGAGTACTCGACCTAGTTTACCAACCATTCCCATCATGTCTGGTGTTGCTACAACTACTTCAAAACCGAACCAACCTTGTTCGATCTTGGCAATCATGTCTTCGGCTCCAACAAAGTCTGCTCCTGCCAATTCTGCTTCTTTGGCCTTTTCCCCTTTAGCAAATACCAACACGGAGCGGGTTTTACCTGTTCCGTTCGGAAGTACAATGGCACCCCGAATTTGTTGATCTGCATGACGGGTATCAATGCCTAATTTGAAAGCAACTTCTACAGTCTCATCAAACTTAGCTTTAGCGTTAGTCTTTACAATTGATAAAGCCTCTGTTGGTTCGTAGAGTGCAATACGATCAAATGATTTTACAGCCTCTTGATATTTTTTCCCTACTTTAGCCATTCTATTAACCTCCTTGTGGTTATGCGGGCTTAGCCCTCCCACAAAATTTCACTTAACCTTCGACTACGTCGATTCCCATGCTCCGCGCTGTTCCTTCGATCATGCGCATTGCCGCTTCAATACTTGCTGCGTTTAAGTCCTTCATCTTAATGTCCGCTATTTCGCGTATCTTTGATTTAGGAACGGCTGCAACTTTTTTGCGATTCGGTTCAGAAGAACCCGAATTAATATTAGCAGCTTTCTTAAGCAATACTGCTGCTGGTGGAGTTTTGGTAATAAAGGTAAAGGAACGATCTTCGTATACAGTAATTTCTACCGGAATAATAAGCCCTGCTTGATCTTTCGTACGTTCATTGTACTCTTTGCAAAAGCCCATAATATTAACGCCGTGCTGACCCAGAGCTGGACCAACCGGAGGTGCCGGTGTTGCCTTTCCTGCATTAATCGCTAATTTTACCAACCCAATTACTTTCTTTGCCATTGTCATTTACACCCCCTTGTTAGGATAACATTTATTAGTCTAATTTTTGAACCTGTGCGAACTCAAGTTCAACGGGTGTCTCTCTTCCAAACATAGATACCTCAACCCGCAGCTTTCCTTTGTCAGCAAGGATTTCTCGAACCACCCCAACAAAATCTTTGAACGGACCAGCAATAACCTGAACGCTTTGATTAATATCAAAATCAATCCGAGTTTGAATCTCATCCATCCCCATTTGTTGTAAAATGGTTACAACCTCACTGTCAAGCAACGGAATAGGCTTAGTCCCAGAGCCAACGAACCCTGTTACTCCCGGAGTATTACGAACAACATACCATGAGTCATCCGTCATTTCCATCTCGACGAGGACGTAACCCGGATATACCTTGCGCTTGGTAATCTTTTGTTTACCATTTTTGAACTCAATTTCATCTTCCATGGGAACAAGCACTCGGAAAATCTTTTCTTCCATGTTCATAGATTCAACACGTTTTTCAAGATTCATCTTAACCTTGTTCTCATAGCCAGAATAGGTATGAATCACAAACCAATCTTTTGCCATTTCTCAGGGACCTCCTCAGACACTGCCGTTGAAACTTATGTTTAGGGCAGCAGCTTGGTCAAGGCCGCACTTAAACCGCTATCAACAATCCACATTAGAATGGATACAATTGCTACCGCAAAAAACACAACTACTGTGTAGGTAAGCAACTGCCTGCGGCTTGGCCAATGAACTTTCTTGAGTTCGCTCAAAACCCCGCGGAAATACTCCATCGCCTTATCTTTCTGTCGCAGAGTATTGGCCGGTTTCTTCAACTCGCCCATCACTTCACATCCTTACAGACATCCACATCATCGACTCCGTGACAACGCCTCCTGGCGTACATAAACCTTTGCAAAAAAAAAATTACTTTGTTTCCTTATGCAGAGTGTGGCTCTTGCAAAACTTGCAAAACTTTTGAGTTTCCAAGCGATCTGGGTTATTTTTCTTATTTTTCATAGTAGCATAGTTACGGTGCTTGCAATCCGTACACGCTAAAATAATGCCAACACGCATTCACGAACACCTCCCGGACAACGGTAGGACGCTGTATTTTTTCCATTACTCAAAATACTTTATCATAAGATAATTTTACTGTCAAGAAAAAACATCTTATGAAGAAAACTTGGCTGACGCTGGCTTGACTCGCTTAGGACGGACGAGTGCCCCTGTAGTCAAGACTCAACCAATATGGTTTAGATTTGAACACCGCCATGAATGGCAAGTTTCAGGGATGGTGATATGTTATACTTTCTAACCAGTATAACAAAAAAGACAGCTTTGCTGTCTAAATCATACTTGGTTGCGGGGGCCGGATTTGAACCAACGACCTTCGGGTTATGAGCCCGACGAGCTACCACTGCTCCACCCCGCGACGTACCGCTTTAGTTGTCCTGTGTGATCACTACACTTGTCAGCCCTTGTGAAGTTACCATGCAGTTATAAATGTTTATTGCTAAATTATTTCATGCAATCCTCATTAAGTCATGGAGCCGATGGCAGGACTCGAACCTGTAACCTGCTGATTACAAATCAGCTGCTCTACCAATTGAGCTACATCGGCACTAATTCCCGTGTGCGACAATCATCACCCCAAGGCACTTACGTAGTTTACCATTTCTTTATTGATAATGCAAGTCTTTTTATCAATAAAGAAATATGTAAATTTATCCATCTCTCCGTTCAAGATATCGTTCGAGCTTTCTCTTAACCCGTTGCAACGCGTTATCGATTGATTTCACATGTCTTCTCAGGTCTACAGCAATTTCTTGATAAGATTTGCCTTCCAAGTATGACATAAGTACTTTCCACTCTAAAGAACTAAGAATTTCGCCCATTTTTTCTTCAATGTCGTCAAATTCTTCCCGACTGATGATTAGTTCTTCAGGATCTGTGATTCGGGTTCCCGAGATTACATCGAGCAGAGTCCTGTCCGAATCTTCGTCATAAATGGGTTTGTTCAAGGAAACATATGAGTTTAACGGAATATGTTTTTGCCTTGTCGCAGTTTTAATCGCAGTAATTATCTGTCGTGTGATACATAATTCAGCAAAGGCTCTAAAGGAAGAGAGTTTGTCCCCGCGAAAATCTCGTATTGCCTTATAGAGTCCAATCATACCCTCTTGGATAATATCTTCACGATCAGCGCCAATAAGAAAGTAAGAACGTGCTTTAGCTCTAACAAAGTTTTTATATTTGTTAATTAGATACTCCAGTGCTGCAGCGTCGCCTTCCTTGGCAAGCTCAACCACCTCTTCATCCACGATAACGTCGATGATTTCGCACTCCGGTAGTTCTGGTTGGGCTTGAAGAGTCAAGTTGATCCCCCCTACAATGTCGTCACGAAGAAGACGCAATCTCGGCTAGCCCTCGTCCACGAGAACATCCTCATTATACTCGACCCTAAAGAAAAGCGTCAAGGCGAAGTTTTGGTTGTTCTGTCGCTATTCGTGAGGTTCTAGATCGAGATACGAATTCAAGGTTCCAAATTATGTGAAAAATAAAGCTTCTGGATATGGCAAATAGTGCGGAAGTACACAATAAATTCACATTTGCCATATCTCCTTGGGAAAGTTCAGTTAACTCATATTTTGGTAATTTAAGTAATAATAACTTTTAATTGGAGTGGATTCTCTGTCTGAGAACTTCATAAAGCATGACAGATCCAGCAACGCTAGCGTTTAAGGAAGTGATCTTTCCTTTCATAGGCAGGCTTACAATCTCATCACAATTTTCTCGGAGTAAACGGCTTATTCCTTTACCTTCGCTACCAATTACGATTACCCGCGGACCTGTTAGATCTGCCTTGAAAGCATCTTTTCCTCCTGCTTCAGCACCGGAAACCCAACATCCCTTTTTCTTTAAATCGTTTAAAGTTTGAACCAAATTACTAACGCGAGCTACCCTGACATGTTCAACAGCCCCAGCGGATGTCTTGGCTACCGTTCCTGTTAAGGCTACGCTTCTCCGCTTGGGGATAATAACCCCGTGGGCCCCTACAGCGTCTACAGTCCTTAACAAAGCCCCCAGATTATGAGGGTCTTCGATCTCATCCAGCATTAAGATAAACGGGGCCTCTTGCCGCTCCTCAGCTAAGGCCAGAATGTCCTCTATACTTGCATACTCCCTCGCTGCCACATAGGCCAGCATTCCCTGGTGCCGTTCACGATTTGTTAAACGGTCAAGAGTCTGACGATCCACAAATTGGTAAGGAATATTTCGTTCATGCAATAACGAGATAATTTCTTGATTTCGGCTACCCGCACCTTCCGTGACAAGAAGAACTTTATTAACGGGTTTTCCGCTTTTCAGAAGTTCCACCACAGGATTTTTCCCATAAACCATTTCTTCGTTCAAGTAGTTCACTTCTTTCTATATCGAGGGTTTTTATTTTTCCACAACTGCAGACGCCTTGTCGACAGACTCCAGTTTCTTCACCAAACTGCATTTAGCCAACTAATACATATTTCACAAACCTATAACCAATGTTTTCGTAGTTTTGTAAATTGCTGGAAGATACTAATTTCCACGCTTTATTCTTATCTAAATTAACGAAATATTTATCTGCTACATATTTTTCCTCAATTTTAGTTACATATGCTTCAGTACAAGATGCTAAAAGTTGAGAATATACCGATTCCCCGCCCACCACAAAAACATCGTCCGTATCATACTTTTCCAGTTCAGAGTACAGTTCATCCAGAGAACGACATAATGTTACCTTTTCGTTGTTAAAGTGCTCACTCTTACTTAGAACAATATTAACTCTGTCTTTTAGAGGTTCTTGTCCCGGCAATGACTCAAATGTCTCTCTTCCCATAATCACGACTTTACCTAAAGTCATTTGCTTAAAAAACTTCATGTCCTCAGGAATTCGTTTTAACAAATTCCCTCTGTACCCAATTCCCCAATTCAAATCTACGGCTGCAATAGCTTTCATAAACTCTCCTTTTCAAATAGCAACGGGAATATTTTTAATTTGTAGACCGCTTTGGTAACCCTCTAACACAAAATCCCCAACTTTAAAGTCATAAAAGTCTTTTCTATCTTTGTTAATTAATAACTTGGGTGCTGGAAATGGGGCCCTTTGAATTAGTTCTGTAATTAACGGTATATGCCTGTCGTATATGTGGGCATCCGCAATAACATGTACCAATTCTCCAACCTCCAGGTTGCTAACTTGAGCCAACATATGTACAAGAATCGCATACTGACATACGTTCCAGTTATTTGCAACCAGTATGTCTTGAGAACGTTGATTTAATACGGCGTTAAGCTTCCTTCCAGTAACATTTAGGGTCAGGCTGTAAGCACAAGGATATAAGTTCATTTCATGCAAATCACTGTGATTATACATATTAACCATAATTCTTCTGCTATACGGATTATGTCTCAAGTCATACAGTACCCTGTCGACCTGATCAAATTCCCCTTCACGGTACTGATGTTTGACACTCAATTGATATCCGTATGCTTTTCCAATTGACCCATCTTCATCAGCCCAACTATTCCAAATATCGCTGTTCAGATCCTTGATATTATTAGATTTCTTTTGCCAAATCCATAGTAACTCATCGATCGCCGCTACTAAGTTTGTGGGTCTCAATGTAAGAATTGGAAACTCTTCCGAAAGATCGTATCTATTGATTGCGGCAAATTTCTTAACAGTATTAGCCGGTCTGCCATCATCCCATTTGGCTCTGACAACCTCACCCTCAGAAGAAATCCCGTTTTCAAGAATATCAGTACACATCGCAATAAAAATATTATCCGCTTTACTCACTATAGACCCCTCACTCATACATAATAATTATATATTCGCACACCTAGCATTCCGATCATCTTCTTAACTAAATCTCCTTATCCAGCTCCATCAGGAATGCTCCCTTAGATTGTTTAAGTTTATTAGGCAATTCTTCATGGTGAAGCATTTCGTCCACTTTATCAAACGCCCACCGCATACGATCTGTTTGTCCGCTTAATTGCCAATAACCCACTAGGCTTTCAAACCCTGTTGCATGTCGATAGGTTACAACATCTACATTTTTAGGATGCCCGCCCTTGGTATTCCGCCCGCGCATAACAACCTGCTGCTCAACCTCATCAAGATCGGGCAGAAGCACATGCAAAACCTGGGCTTGAGTACTGGCCCGAACATAGCTGATCGCCTGTTTATGAAGTTCCTTGACCTTTTCATGCCCCAATTCCAGCAAATGTGTACGAACCCAAAGTTCATAGACTGCATCTCCTAAATAAGCTAGAGTTAAGGCATTCATTTCCTGCCAATTTCGCATAAGTCACCTTTCAATTATTTCTTTATTTGCCACCTTGCACCTTGCGGTGTATCCTCGATAATAATTCCTTTTTCTTTCAGAACATCGCGAATAAAGTCAGCCATTTCCCAATCCTTTTTTTGGCGTGATTTTGAACGGATTTGCAAGACGGCATCCATAACCTGGGTTAATATCTCATCGTTTTCAATATGAACTTGAGCCGGATGAAGCAAGTCAAAACCTAAAACATCTCCAAGCTCCACTAAAGTCCTTTGGGCTTCTGCCAATTCTTCCGAAGGTACAGGATTCTCCTGAACATACCCATTCATCGTTTTAGCCAGTTCAAAGAGCGCTGCATAAGCTAGTGCTGAATTAAAATCATCATCCATTGCCTTTTCAAACGCTTCACGCGCCTCTTTAGAAGCCTTTAACAACTCAGCTTGGCTCTGCTGGTTTTTGGCAGAGCCTTCCCTGCCCAGGGCCTCTTGTGCCAAACGGACACTGGTTTGCAACCGTTCCAATCCCTTTTGGGCCATAATTAAGTTTTGGTCATTAAAATCCAGGGGACTGCGATAATGAGTTCCCAGTAAATAAAAGCGAATGACTTCTCCCGGAGAATTCACTAACAACTCGCGAATGGTGAAAAAATTGCCCAAGGACTTAGACATCTTTTCTTGATTAATAGTAAGAAACGCATTGTGCATCCAATACCGGGCGAAGGTCTTTCCTTTCAAATAACCTTCCGTTTGGGCAATCTCATTTTCATGATGTGGGAATGCGAGGTCCTCCCCCCCACCATGAATATCAAATCCTGCCCCTAAATATTTTAACGACATAGCTGTACACTCGATGTGCCAGCCTGGACGCCCCTTACCCCAAGGACTTTCCCAAAAAGGCTCTCCGGGTTTAGCCTTTTTCCAAAGTGCAAAATCCATCGGGTGTCGTTTGCGCTCATCGACTTCAACTCTTGCTCCTGCCTTCATATCTTCAAGCGTTCTGCCAGACAGCTTCCCGTAATTAGGAAAATGATCTACCGCAAAGTAAACATCCCCCTCCACTTCATAACCTAGGCCTGAATCAATAAGACCTTGAATAATCTCGATCATTTCAGGAATATGTTCTGTCGCCTTGGGGTGAACGGTTGCCGGTAACAGGTTGAGTGCTTCGGCATCTTTAAAGTACTCCTCAATATATTTTTGGCCCAAGGCCAAAGGGTCCATCCCTTCAATGTTACCTCGTTGAATAATTTTATCATCCACGTCCGTAAAATTCTGGACATAACGAACATCATATTTTTTATATAAAAAATAACGCCTAATCATGTCAAATACAACAAACATTCTTGCATTTCCCGCATGGAAGTAATTATAGGTTGTCGGGCCGCATACATACATAGCAACTTTCCCGCTCTCTCTGGGCTTAAACTCCTCTTTTTGCCGAGTCATGGTGTTGTATAATTTCAAAGACATTGTATCGACTCTCCTCTTCCTTTAATCTTTGTTCCAAATATTCCACACGTTGCATTAGGCATCTCAGCATCTCATTGACTGGATCCGGAAGGTCATCGTGTCTTAAATCAGGATCTTTAATCGGCACCCCATGGTGGAGGACAATCCGCCCCGGCACACCTACCACTGTAGTATCACTGGGAACAGGCTTATTAACAACCGACCCAGCTCCAATTTTTACATTATCTCCAACTTTAAAGGAACCTAATACCCTGGCCCCCGCTCCAATGACTACATTGTTCCCTATAGTCGGATGCCTTTTTCCTTTTTCTTTGCCTGTCCCGCCTAAAGTAACTCCTTGATACAGGGTAACATTGTCCCCGACCTCCGCAGTTTCGCCGATGACCACCCCCGTTCCATGGTCAATGAAAAGCCCTTGCCCTATCTTTGCACCCGGATGGATTTCTATTCCTGTTAAAAAGCGGGAAAGCTGAGAGATCATGCGCGGGATGAGGATCAGATTGCGAAGGTACAGCCAATGAGCCATTCGGTGGAAAAGCACAGCATGAAACCCAGGATAACAAAATACAACCTCCCAAATACTTCTTGCTGCAGGATCTCGTTCAAAAATCACTTGTATATCGCGTTTCATCTGTCCAAACATCTTAGCTTCACCCTTTTCCCGAAAATATTACCAGACATCAACTTAACTTTATAATGGATCTAAATACAAAAAAGCGGAACCTTTCGTCCAGAGACGAAAGGTTCCGCGGTCCCACTCTGTTTGAACGACATGTCGTTCCAGCTCAAAGCTTTAACGCAGCCAATACGGATTGAAATACTTCAAATTTCTTCCAATCAACTCCGAGACGCACTTCCAAATACTCCTTGCAAATGGCTTCCACTATCCCATTCTCGCTAGTCGCAATTCCTCTTTGTACTCTTTCTCATCATCGTCCTAAATCATAATTGAGTTATAAAACTATAGTTTGAATCCCATTATAAGGCAGTCTGCAAACTCTGTCAATCACTGGGTTGGCCGGTCTAACTTAAATATCTCGCCTCTGTAACCGCAATTCGCCCCAGGACATTCTTAAGCCCCAACAATGGGATGATATCATAGAGCTCCGGTCCGTGCATTTGCCCGGTCAAAGCTACCCGAACAGGCATGTAGACAAATTTACCCCCAAGTTTTAATTCCTTTGTCATTTGCTTCAATAGCACTTTTACAGTTTCTCCAGAGAGCAACTCTGTTCCCTGCACTTTCTCCCTAAACAAGGTCAAAACACTAGGAACTTGTTCTCCTTTTAACACTTCTAAAGCTTCACCTTCAGGCTCTAGGGGAATATCGCCATGGAAATAATGGATAAAATCCTTTACTTCAGACAGATGAGATATTTTCTCGGAAATAGCATTAATAAAGCTAATTAACCACTGCTGTTGTTCTGCTGACCGCTCCTCATATGGAAGAATGCCTAATTCATCTATATAAGGCAGAGCCAGTTCTGCTAAGCGTTCAGCTGAGGACTCTTTAATGTAATGGGTGTTAATATAATCCAGCTTATGCCTATCAAAAACGGCAGGACTCTTAGAAACCCGATCCAATGAAAAAACGTTTGCCAATTCATCAAGGGTATAAAACTCTTCTTCTCCTGATGGCGCCCAACCAAGCAGGGCAATAAAATTAACAATGGCTTCTGGAAGATACCCTTTTTGTTGATAGTCTATAACCGCAGTATCCCCATCCCGCTTGCTCATTTTTCCTCCCTCCGTATTAAGAATGAGAGAAATATGAGCAAATTGAGGGGCAGGAGACCCTAGCGCTTCATAAATAAGAACCTGTCGCGGGGTATTAGAAAGGTGTTCTTCTCCCCGGATCACATGCGTAATAGCCATAGAAATATCGTCAACAACAACTGCAAAATTATAGGTGGGAATTCCATCTGATTTAACAATAACGTAATCCCCAATCCCGTTACTTTCGAATACAACATCCCCACGAACCTGATCGGGGATATGGATTGCCTGTCCGTCCGGAACACGGAAGCGTACCACAGGTTTTCGCCCTTCAACCTCTAAGGCAGCTCGTTGTTCTGCGGATAATTGACGGCACTTACCCAAATATCGAGGAGTCTCCCCCTTGGCAGTTAATGCTTGCCTCTCTTGTTCCAGCTCTTCTTCCGTGCAATAACAATAGTAAGCGTGCCCACTGGCAAGCAACTTATCTGTATACTCCCTGTAAAGTCCTAAGCGATCCGTTTGACGATAAGGACCATGCTCCCCGCCAACTTCAATCCCTTCATCCCATTGAATATTCAGCCATCGAAGCGCTTCCAAAATGTTATGTTCAGATTCTCTGCTTGAGCGTTCTAAATCAGTGTCCTCACTCCGAACAATAAATGTCCCCTTGTTTTTGCGAGCCCATAAATAATTAAATAAAGCCGATCTTGCCCCTCCGATGTGAAGTGGACCTGTTGGACTGGGTGCAAATCGAACACGAATTTTCATCATTCTTCCTCCACCTTTTTTAAGCTAACAATCGCTTGAGCAGCAATTCCTTCTTCTCTTCCCACAAATCCCAACCGCTCTGTAGTTGTCGCTTTCACCGAAACACACGCTTCTTCGATATGCATAGTACGTGAAAGATTAAACCGCATTTTAGAGATAAACGGGGCAAGCTTCGGGCGCTCTGCCATAACGATACTATCTAAATTTCCGACACGATACCCCTGTGACTCAATAAGTTTCATGACATGCTCCAATAAAGCAAGACTTGAAATGCCTCGATATTTTGGATCATGATCCGGAAAATGACCTCCAATATCTCCTAAGGCCAAGGCGCCTAAAAGCGCATCCATAATCGCATGAACCAACACATCCGCATCCGAGTGTCCCAATAACCCACGTTCATGGGGAATTTCCACCCCTCCAAGAATCAATGACCGCTCCGCCACCAGAGCATGTACATCATAACCGATTCCTACTTTAATACTTAACACCCCTTCTCGCTACTCACGGTTTGAAGTTCGACCCCCTAAGCCGATGCGGCAATTCACCGCCTTTTTTCTATAGCAAGCTTACTTTGCAACTCGCATATCATATCGTACCTCGCGCTTCGAATATCTAACATCTAATATCGAGTTGCGCTATCGCCTTTGCGTAAGTATCCGTTCAGCTAACAACAAGTCTTCCGGTGTAGTCACCTTAATATTCTCCTGCATACCTTCTACCATCTGTACAGGATGCCCCATCCATTCTAACAAAGATGCATCATCTGTACCATAGTATCCTGCGGAAGCTGCTTGCTGATGTGCTTCTTCCAATATTTCGCGGTCAAAAATTTGGGGTGTTTGGACGGCACGCAAATAATCTCGCGGCAAAGTATCAAGCACTTTTCCTGCTATGTCAACTCGCTTTACAGTATCCTTAATAGGAACCCCCATAATGGCGGCAGAGTACTCTCGTGATTCTTCAAGAAATTTATGAAATGCTTGTAATGTTAAAAGGGGCCTCGCCCCATCATGCACCACTATCCGTTGAATAGTAGGACTTAGAGCTCGAACCCCTGCACGAACGGAATCTTGTCGCAGCACACCACCTATACAGACCGCCGCAACTTTGTGAAACTCCTGATAATAAACAAGTTCTTTAATAACCGAGATGTCACCTTCTGCCCCAACAATTACAATTTCCGAGACAAAATCAGATTCTTCAAAGAGTCTTACCGTATGTGCTAAAATTGGTTTCTCCATCAACATCAAGAATTGCTTGTTGTATCCGGCCCCCATCCGTTTACCTTGACCGGCTGCCGGAATGACGATCCCAATATTAGCCAATCGCATTCACCTCATCCGTCGAACGAAGGCCCATCGGCTTTTTTTCCAAGGTAGCTTTTGGCTTGGCAAAAATCATGCGCCCGGCTGCCGTTTGAAGAACACTTGTCACTAAAACAACAACGTTTTGCCCCATGAACCTCCGCCCCATATCCACAACGATCATCGTTCCGTCATCAAGATAAGCTACACCCTGACCAGGCTCTTTTCCTTCTTTCATGACTTGAACCAACATTTCTTCCCCAGGTAATACAATGGGTTTAAGTGCATTGGCTAATTCGTTAATATTTAAAACCTTAACTCCCTGAAGTTCGGCCACTTTGTTAAGATTATAATCGTTTGTCAACAGAGGCGACCCTAATACTTGTCCTAACCGGACAAGTTTGCTGTCAACTTCATTAATATCGTCAAAATCTTGTTCATGAATATGCACTTTGATGACAGTTTCCTTGGAAATCTGATTAAGAATATCAAGCCCTCTGCGCCCTCGATTTCGTTTTAGTAAGTCTGAAGAATCCGCAATATGTCGAAGCTCCTCGAGCACAAAACTTGGGATTAGCAAGACTCCTTCTAAAAATCCGGTTTTAACGATATCGGCGATCCGGCCATCAATAATTACACTGGTATCAAGAATTTTGTAGCTTACCGACTCTTGGGAACGGCCAGCCTTGCCGTCCTTGTTCTTGTCCCCTTTATCCGTCTTGTCTCCTCGATCACGAAATTTAGGGAAAAAATTAAGAAAACTTAGGACATCTTCTTTCCGTTTCATTCCAATTGTCAAACCCAGATAACCTAAAAACAGACTCAGCAGGACTGCCAAAAGCGGTCCGAAGAATTTGATACTAACAAATGAATTTCCAAATAAACTTGCAATAATAAGTCCAATGATCCCCCCGATGGCCCCACCCATAAGATCATTTGTAGGAACTCTAGTTAACCTCGAATCCATCCACCGCATTAAAGCAAGAAAAGATCGGATACTAAAAGGAGCAACTAAAAATCCGATAATGCCAAATAAAATACTCATTATGGCGTATGTCCATACAGGCGACCCATCCCATCCAAGGGTTTTTAAAAAGCCGAGGCTAAAAAGAATATAGTTCAGATAAAATCCTACCGCCCCTAATAACAGAGTGATGATCCCGCGTATCAAATTGCGAATCATCTTTTCACCTCCTTTTAACCTATTTTGACTAAAAGTCTTTCCAATTATACTTTGGATTTCATTATTTTTCAACCAAAGGCAATTTAACCCTTTTTAAGGGATTCTCTTGCTCGACTTTAAATCTATTTTCCTTGCGATCCCTTGCCAATACGACACCTTGCCATCCATGCCGGTGTTTTAATCTCAACCATTCCCGATGAGTCCTGGCGGTGCTCTAAGTTCAAGCTCATTTGATTTAGTAATACGGGGTTCATGGCGATGCTTAACTCTTGAACGTCCAGTCTAAGTCATGGCAGTTATCTTACAACAAATCCTTATTTAAGTCTAGCGATGCTTTCCTCGAATCTATTATTCGAGTCGTGCAACGAAATACTTTTCAGCCATGACCTCAATAAGACGCCAATAATTCAATCAACAAAAAATCTAAGCCAAAATCAAAGCAGATGATAGCCATTGTCTGACAGCTTCTTCTTCTGATCCCTCTGTCAAAACGAGTTCACTAATAAGAATTTGGCAAGCATTTTCATACATCTTTTTTTCCCCAGTAGAGAGTCCTTTTTCATTATCCCTTTGAGCAAGGCTTCGAACAACATTGGCAACTTCGAAAATGTTTCCACTCTTGATCTTCTCTAAGTTTGCCCGATAGCGCCGATTCCAAGCTAAGGTAGCTGCCGTATCTTTGGTCCTAAGCACCTCTAATACGTCTTGGACCATAGTGGGAGAAATAACTTGCCTTAAGCCAAGGTTCTCCACATTGTTCAAGGGAATAAACAACTTCATATTCCCTACTGGTAAATGCATGACATAATATTGGCTTTTTTCTCCAAGAACTTCCCGTTCTTCGATCGACTCAATAATTCCGGCACCGTGCATCGGATAGACAACTTTGTCACCAACCTTAAACATTCGGCCACCCCCTTATCTATTATTATAGCAAGGAACGTAGCCCGGGTCAAAATTTTAAAATTATATCATACAAGTCTTTAGCCTGTCAATTTACCTTTTTTAGCCTTGTTACTGTTGAAAATTGACAACTGACCAGCCACCTCGGTATAATAGAGATGGCAGAAAGGAGTGAGGATAGCACACATGGAGCAACTCACTGACCAATTCCAAGACACGGTAAAATCCCTCTTAATCCGGCATCAAAGCATTCTGGATATCTTGTCCAAAGGACAAGAAACTTCAGCGCGTGTTAACCGAGCCGTCGTCAAATCTGTGACTAGTTGTGGTTGCCACGCAGTGAATGCACGCAAGAAAACCATACCCCCAGATGCAAGCCTCGCTGACTTAAAGGAGCTCTTGGACAGCCAACTCGAAGGATTCGTTTGTGATAACTGCCAAGATATAATTGCTGCAGAATTGGGAAAACAACTGTTTTACATAGCGGCTTTAGCTAACGCCCTAGACATTTCTCTAAGCGACGTCCTTTACCAAGAACTCAAAAAATTGCAAACTCTAACGATTTTCAATTTGACTTAAGCTTTTACCCCTTATGTAAATATGTTTATGTAATTTAGCTCCTGCATTGCAGGAGCTTTAATATTTTCCAAACCAATAGAAATTCGTTCTTTCATAAATTATATTTCAATTTTAAAACCAAAAGCAGCCAGCTTCTGGATAGTCAATTGCTTGAAACGGCCCCTTGAAGGGTATGGATGATGCAGTAATACGTGTGACCCATTTAACATAAGCCATCCCATACCAGCCTGGAACAATCAGTCTGAGAGGAAAACCATGTTCTTTCAAGAACTTTTTTGCTCCAATACATACCAAATCACTGCCTGACAAGGCTCAGCGCATCGCGCTTGCACTCAACACAATCAATAATATATGTTTTACAATCCACTTTCTTTTATACATTTATACCATAGGATGGAAATACAGAGCTCTGCCCGCTTAATTCCTTATAACTTCGAACGCAAAAGAGGTACTCGTTTAATATAACGAGTACCTGCAAGCATTAAAATCATTAATTTAAGCGCTTTGTCCTTAAACCAACCAATCTTAATCTATTCATACAGGTTTAAACATCTTTTTACCAGCCCCACATAACGGACATCTCCAAGTGTCCGGCAAATCCTCAAAAGGAACATCTTTAGGTATTTTACTTTTCTTACACCCTTTTTCCGGATTATAAATATACCCACAACTTGAAATTTGGCATTGCCACATTTTACTTTCTTCGCTCATTTCTCCGCTCACCTCCATATTTGATTTTATCATTAATTAGTATGCATTACAATTAAAGAGTGATAATCCCTATTGCAAGAATGCCTATTGAAAAGAAAATCCTTTGAACAAACTCGTTTTCCAGTTTGTTCAAAGGATTGTATAACATATGTAAACTCTTTGTCTGCAGGGGACTCAATAATTACAATCTCTACTTAGGCGCATACAACTACTGCTTACTGGCAGAATGATATTAGTGAACCTCTGTTTTTCGAACTAAGACATTTACAAATAGAAACAATCTTAATACAGTGGCGGTCGCTATATCCGGCGGTAAATAAAAACCGTATTTTAAAGGCAAGGCAAAACCCGATCTTTCTTGATCATCAATGACCGCTGTCATTAATGAGGCGGACAGGCATTTCTAATTGAAAGCAGAATACAGACTATGTCATAATGTTGATAATCAAAGAAACATGCACGAGGGGGATACGATAATGCTAGAGTACCTCAATAACCTGCAGGAATGCTTTTTCACCTGGTGTGATAATGTCCTGCAAGACCACATTAACCGCGAAGGATCCATATTCAAACAGTGGCGGCCTCGCAAAAATCCGGACGGCAGTTATGATTTAGTTTTTATAATGGCTACTCGTGATGAAGCCGCATCTAAGTTTGCCGTGCCCGTGCCGGAGGAGTTTCATGAACTTCTTGAGCATGAGTACTTCTGCAATCACCCTCCAGACGAAGAGAGCTAGTTTTCCCCCTTTATCACCGATTTTTATTTCTACTTATGCAAATTCGAAAAGCTCCTTAGGACTCTAATTTCTGGTGATAAAGTATTGTAGGCAACATAAAATGACGGGATTCATCCCGTCATTTTATGTTGCCTACATACAGTTCGGCTAATTCTTCTAAAAGCTCAGTGACGCCCTCTCTTTAGGCGAGAGCATAGTACTTCCAGTTCCTAAGCATACTGTGTTAATTTTATGTTCTTTTTTCCAAGCATGAAAGCTGAAAGTTTTTTTCTACAACCCTGTGGTCTAGAAGCACAGGCCGCGCTGCTATAGTAATATCCACATATTTTATAGAATAACTACTTCTTCAAGTTATCCAAATATCTTAATCTTGGAATAATTTCTTTATGAATATCACAAGTAACCGATTTTCCTGATCTAGTACCAGTCAACAGCAATTTATCATGCGGACATCCTCCCTGACAGGCAGTTTTAGACTCACACACCCTACACTCATCCGGGATGTCTCGTTCTTTATGATCAAAATGAAATGTGTCACATTGTATTTTACTTAAAGGATTTGCGTCAAATATTGTTCCACCCTTTAATGAATGGTCTCTAATACATGGCCCTATCGTTCCATCAGGATATACCTTAGCAATCCTTTTCCCACAAGGGTATGGAGAAGATTCAATATCCCATGAAGGAATTAAAGTATCTAATAAGAAAGTAGTATGCACATCGTATCCTTTAATAATAAAATTCTCCAATAAATCACATAGCATATGATATTTTTTCAACAATCTTTCCTTATATTCAGTATCCAATCCTCTGTATAGATTCGAATTGTATCTTAAACGATATCCATTTTCTATTCCAAATTTCGTTATATCCAGGACTCTCTCCAGATTATAATCATCCAAAACAGCAACTATCGTTTGCCCAATAACATTGGATCTTTCACTAATTATCTTCATTCTTCTCGCTAGTTCTTCAATACCTATATCTGTGATATTAGTTGTCATCCATTGGATAGCTTCAAGATCATCCCAATTCACAGAATCTATTAAATCACCATTCGTATTAACATATCCTTGCATACCATCCGTATTTTTATAGACTGAATCCATGACTTTCTTAATTCTATCCGTTCTCAATAATGGTTCCCCACCAAGGAAACCAATAGAGTTCACTTTAACGTTATTAGCTTTCCAGACTTCTGGAATCCACTCCAATAACCTTGAAAAGGTATTCTCATCCATTTCCATCGTATTGTCATTACCAACTTGATTAAAAGAATAACAATAGTTACATCTTCTTGTGCACTTGTATGTTAAAAATAAGAGGAACCAAAATAAGGGTAGTTTCTCCCAATTACCTTCTCCCTTCAATCTTCCATCTTCTATAGAATACATTCTTTTTAATTGTTTAGCATATTCTGTTGGTTTTCTCACAATTACCTCGCCTTTCTTTATTCTTTCTAAAATAGATCGGATGGAAAATGTTAATAGATGACAACTGGTTGCGGTCCGGTCCGATGGACCGCTTCGACCAGTATCATGAACTGTGAGGGAACCGGCGAACCAGTATTTTGATTCCGTCCCACAAGAGTATTAAATCGTTGCCTATTTCGCTGGCGCGGACTCCAAAAAAGATGAGGGAAACGTGAATGCTCTAGCTAAAACAAACGCTGCTTGCAATGCCTCTGTCGGGCAAAGGGGAAAACACTCTTTGCAGTCCCAGCACTCTTTGGCGGATATCTCCGGGATGAAGCTAATCTCCCGAGTTTTTCCTTTATCCACAAATGTAATAGCGTGCTTCTTTTTGACCTCGGCACAGTATCTTACACATAGACCACAATGAATGCAAAATGAAGCATCTTTTTCAAACCGATCCTTGTTTGCGCCGTACTCTTTAGCCAACTCCTGCAAATCAAAGGCATCCGGGGCATGAGCCAACAATAACTCCAAGATCATTTTTCGAATCCTGTCGATCTTTTCCGACCTGGTTCTTACGACCAAGTCCTTTTGCACCGGGTAAAGGCAGGCAGCCACGATATTGGTCCGACCGCGAAGGTCTGCTTCAACCGTGCATAAGCGGCAACCTCCATAAGCTTCCAGTTCCTCGTGGTAACAAAGTGTCGGGATCGATATTCCCGCCTTTTTTGCTGCGTCTAAAATGGTCATGTCTTCACTTGCCGCGACGTCTTTTCCGTCAATCTGTAAAATAATTTCACTCATTTTTCTACGCTCCCTCTAAAGCAATCAGTTCCTTGCAGAAATGGGCCGGACACCGTTGCTCCTTGATGTGCGCCTCGAATTCATCTCTAAAGTGTTTTAACATGCTCAATAACGGTTTTTGAACACTCCTGCCCAAGGAACAAAGGGCCGCTTCGCCGATGACCTCGGATAATTCCTCCAAAAGCTCAATATCCCCTTCTACTCCCTTGCCTTTCGTCATATTCGTCAGGATATTAAGCATCTGCCGGATGCCTTCACGGCAGGGAACGCATTTGCCGCAGGATTCACCCGAGAGGAACTCAAGGAAGTACCTGGCGACTTCCACTAAACAAGTATCTTCATCCATCATCAACATGTCACCTGCGCCCATTGAGGCTCCCAGTTTTGACAGCACATCAAAATCCAAAGGGTTGTCGATGAGACTCTCGGGAATCGTCCCCCCCATGGGTCCTCCAAAGTGAATCGCCTTAAGTTTCTTTCCCTTGGGAATTCCACCGCCAAAGTCGTAGACAATGTCTCGGAGGGAGGTACCCATGGGAACTTCTACCACCGCCGAATTACAGACATGACCCGATAAGGAGATGAGTTTTGTACCCTTACTCCCTTCGGTCCCTATACTGTTATACCATTCTGAGCTCCTCCCGATGATCAGAGGCACATTGGCCCAGGTTTCCACGTTGTTCAGGTTACTGGGCCTATCCCAAATACCGCTTACCGAAGTCCGGATATATTTCGGTCTCGGCTCGGGAGCCTTCCCTTCGATTGATCTCATTAAGGCGCTGGACTCGCCTGATACGAAGATCCCGACATCAAAATGTACCTCCACCTTAAAGTCAAAGCCGGAGCCAAGGATAGTTTCTCCCAGAAGTCCGTATTCCTCCGCCTGGGCCAGGGCAATATCAAGATTCTTTCTTAACTCCGGAGTGTCATGCCGAGTGTAAATGAATCCTTGATGTGAACCGATAGCATAGGCCCCGATGATCAAG
>NZ_FQXJ01000038.1 GCF_900129935.1 Desulfosporosinus lacus DSM 15449
TCTTCATAGACCATGGGACGCTGACTCTCGACTTTTACACACACACGGTCTCCATCCTTTAGGGACCACTCTTTAGCATCGTTGCTGTGCAGGTGGATGTGCCTGCTTGCTACCATGACCCCTGCTTTAAGGTCGACCTTACCGACTGGACCTGCGATCTGAAGCCCGGGAGTTCCTTCATGTTGCCCCGAATCTCGGATGACTGGCTTGATGCCTAATTTAAAACAATCCGTGACGCTGATTTCCACTTGCGTGTTTTTTCTCACAGGTCCTAAGACACGGACCTTCTCTAAACTTCCTTTAGGTCCAACTATGGTTACAGTTTCTTGAGCTGCAAACTGGCCGGGCTGAGAGAGTTCTTTTTGAACTGTTAAGGCATAGTTTTTGCCGAAGAGGGCCTCCAGATCGACCTGAGAGAGGTGGATATGGCGATTCGAGGTTCCCAAGGGAACCCGTTTTTCGTTAAGTTCCTGGGTTTTCCGACTTCTTACTTGACAGGCAAGAATGTAGAACGCACTGGAGAGCCGGTTTAAGGCCTGAATCAGATCCGTTCTGCTGCATGCCCCGGTTTCATCCGTGAAAGCCCGGTTGGCATAGAGTTCGACTTCTCGTGATTTGGCTCTTAAATGATGGAGTTTGGCTACGATGGGTCCATGGGAATAGCTTAAGGGGGTGTGATCGATTCCGAAATACTTTTTGGGATGATGGGATCGTTCCCGCAGTTCTTCAGGGGTTAGCCCCATCAGAGTTGCCCATTGAAAGGGTTCCTGTTTAACTTCACTAACCATCAGTTCTCGGCACAGGGCAGAGATTTCTTCTAATTTCAGAATGAGTTCCTCTTCCCCTGCCTGCAGGAAAAAGCCTTGGGCTTCGACAAGTTCGCATTGAAACAAGTCCAGCTGCCCTCGGTAGGCAATCACCGGATGGGTCTTAGTGACTAAGGCTCCAGTGCGCAAATGGGTCATGTGTTCGGGTTTAACACCAGGAGGAGTATTAGAATTCGAATTAGTCTTGATCTGGGTTTGAGGTCCCTGAAGTGCATCTGGATCTTGAACAGATTTAGGCCTGTTCCCTCTATCGATGCTTTGGGAATAATTGGAGAAGGTATTCCTGTGGATGTCCTGCAGTCCGTTCCCTTCAATTTGAACATCAATTCCCTTGGAGCGGATGAAGTCCCTTGCCGATGGGGTTATCACACTTCCCTGAGGCAATATGATCAGTTTATCCTTGGTTTTATGCCAATTGGCTCTTAGTTCATATTCTGTGACGATCAAGTCCTCACCTCATTACAGAAGTCAGAGGTTAGAAGCCAGAGGTCAGAATACTTCCTTTTACTTCTGGCTCGAACATTTGACGTTTACTTATTTATCTCCATAACTTTTGTTATCACCGACCGGAAGAATGTACTCAACATCCTGATGAGGGCGCGGTATAACATGTACGCTGAGGAGTGATCCGACTCGTTGGGCTGCTGCTGCTCCGGCATCGACGGCAGCTTTTACTGCTCCAACATCCCCTCGCACCATGACTGAGACCAATCCACCGGAGACGTGCTCTTTTCCGCATAATGTGACATTAGCTGCTTTTAACATTTGATCGGCTGCTTCGATCGCTGGGATCAGTCCCTTTGTTTCTATCATTCCGAGTGCTATTACACTTCGATCTTGTGCCATTTTATTCCCTCCCAAATTCGTAGTTCGATGTTCGTGGTTCGAGGCTTACGCTCCATGTCAGGGTCGCTGGGTTCAATGTTTTATGAACTTGATCCATCCAGTTTCAAGGGCCTATTTTTATGGGAGCAGGTTCTTCGACTTGAGATGGGTTGAGTCATCCGATTTAGCACTTCATACCATTTAAGTGATGCATGACTTGGTTAATGATCTCTCTCACCAACTCTGCATCGACTTGCGGCGTTTGGGCTTGGTTTTGTTGTTGAGCTCTCTCGCAGCTTCCTGTGGGATTAATGGGTTCAACAGGTTTGCGTTCGGGCATTCCTTGATGCCAAGCGACTCGTTTGATGTTGAGCAGATGAAGGGGGGTAACGTTTTCAGAGACACTAGATCCGGCCCAAGTTCCACACCCTAATGTAAACGATGGAGCTAAGCCGGTAGTCGCTCCGACACCTCCCATAGCCGCTGGGGTGTTGACGAGTAATCGATTGACTGGTTTCTTGAGCGCAAACTCACGAATAATTTCTACATTATTACTATGCATAGCTAAGCTATGGCCTACACCGCCTGCTTCTAAGAGTTGGAAGCAGCGGTCGCATCCTTCATGCCAATCTGCTACTCGGTAAAAACCTAAAACAGTGGTTAACTTTTCATAGGATAAAGGCCATTGGGGTCCCACCCCAGCTAAGGGGGCTACTAAACATCTTGTTTGGTCTGGGATATTAATTCCTGCCAGTTGTGCTATGAACTTAGGTTCTTTTCCTACAACTTTGGGATTGACTCCTCCGTTTGCTAACATAACGACTTTGGAAACTTTCGCTACTTCTTCGGGATCCAGGAAGTGAGCTCCCTGTCTCCTAAGATGAGTTATCAGTTCATCGGCGATACATTCCTCAGCAACAATGGCTTGCTCAGAGGCGCAGATGGTTCCGTTGTCAAAAGTTTTTCCCATGACGATATATTCGGCCGCTGTCGATAAATCAGCACTTCGTTCTACAAAGGCAGGTACATTTCCAGGGCCGACACCTAGGGCTGGTTTTCCACTGCTGTAGGCGGCTTTAACTAGAGCACTTCCACCAGTTGCCAGAATCATAGCGACATTTGGATGTTTCATGAGTTCGTTAGTAGCCCCCATTGATACATTCATTATGCACCCTATGACTCCTTCAGGAGCTCCTGCTGCGACTGCAGCTTGATTCATGATTTTCGCAGCTTCATTCGTACAGCGTACAGCACTTGGATGCGGCGAAAAGACGATGGCATTGCGTGATTTGAGAGCAATCATAGCTTTGTAAATGACCGTTGAGGTGGGATTAGTAGTCGGTATGATTCCCGCGATAACTCCTACGGGTTCAGCAATTTCCCAAAGCTTTTGTTCGCGGTCCTCTCGGATGATTCCCACGGTTTTCATCGGTTTTATGAAGTCATACAAGGTCCGGGAAGCAAAATAGTTTTTAAAGCATTTGTCATTATAGTTTCCCATTCCGGTCTCAGAAACGGCCATCATGGCCAATCGTGCTGCATTTGCTTCCCCAGCTTCGCGCATCATGTCAATGATATGATCCACTTGTTCTTGCGTGAAGTCTTTAAGGGCTTCTTGGGCTTTGCGCGCAGCTTGTACTAAATTTCGGGCTTCTTGTAAGGAACACAGGTCTCGATCAAGTTCCATACTAGCTGCACCTCCCTTTATCTTAGAATTTCAAGCCGTTTTCACAGACGTCGATGACAGCTCTCTGGAAGGCTTCACAGGCAGATTTGCAGGCACTTTGCGAGCCGGTTAAGAGTCCGCCGCCGAAGTTAGTTTCGGTGGGTGGTCCGTAAAAGGCTTTCATGGTCACTTCCGCAGCTTTTAACGCTGCATCTAAGCCATACATAGCTTCGATTGGGGGCGCGATGAGGTAGGACAGTGCTTGACCTTCTTCGATTCCGGCCAGTTTGGAAAGATAACTTCCGGTACGCGAAACAGTGTGCGGAAACCAAGCCGTTTTTCCTCCGTCACAGGTGTAAAAGAAGCACTCGTTTTCAAGGTGATCGATGCAAGCATCGACTCCGGCGCGCACTTCGGCCGGGCTTGGGCCGGCTAAGATTCCGATGATTTCTCCCGACAGCGGACCTGAGGCTCGGGCGGCTCCGCAATAAAAACTTTTAGCATAGACGACTTCAACTTCTGCTTTTTTCGTGGCTTCGTCTAAGGCGACGTAGGTTGAATCATCGATGTCTGCAGTGATCATGCCGATAGAACGTTGATAGCCGGTGAGGCCCAGCTTTTCGGCGAGATCGGGGGCCACATTGGGGATTAATCTAACGGCTAGTACTTTTGGCTTAAGGGGCTCTATCATGGTTACCCTCCCTATTAAAGCCGGACCTTTTTCTTAGTTCCGACTATTTATTTTGTATTCTCAACGTTTTTGGTTTTCGGTTTTTCTTCTATAACGGGCAACTTCGGCAAAATGGCTTCAAGCTCCGGATGTGGGCGAGGAATAACGTGACAACTAATGAGTTCTCCAACTCGCTCTGCTGCAGCGGCTCCGGCATCAACTGAGGCCTTAACGGCTCCAACATCTCCTCTGACCATAACAGTCACTAAAGCGCCTCCTACTTTTACTTTCCCAATCAAGGTTACATTGGCTGCTTTGACCATGGCATCAGCCGCTTCAATGGCTCCTACGATTCCACGGGTTTCTACCATTCCCAGTGCTACGAGATCTGCTCTTATAGCCATTTGTGTTTGCTCCTTTCAACTAAATCAATTACCTTTGGAATACATCGTGCTGACTCAGCGACCTAATTTAGTGACCGCTCCAGTTTTAAACTATGACTCAAAGCCGTTGAGACAACGGCTGTATTCCCACGTTTAAAGTGTATTTACAAAATTAATCCTTGGGATGAACTTATTCATAACTTAAAAGCGTTTGTAGTACTTGATAGTAAAAGACATACATAGTAGGTTTATATACTAATGCAAAAACCGTGCCATTAAATAAGTATTCAATTAAACCAATGCTATCAGGAAAAGACGCCAATTCAAGTAATTCAGACAAGTCAGCTATGACTCGGCGAACCATATATCACTTGATTATCGTACGATTGTGAAAAATAGCGTGTCCCACTCGCTGCTGAACCAGCAATTCTTTTCCAATATCTGATTCTTCTTTAAAGATTAAGGTGGTAAAGAACAAACTTTCTTTTCTGTGCCAGTAAAACCTTCTAAAATTTTCGTCTTTTATCTGTCTTTTGAACCTGTTCGTTTTCCCAGTTCCGGAAATCCAAATCAATAATCACAGAGATTTCACTCAATTCTTCTAAGAACCTCGTAAACTTCATAATAATCTGCGAATATGAGTCATTTTTGACTCATATTGACTCAAGTGTCCAAGCAGACATACTTTTGACACCCCATATAAAACAATAGAGACAAATCAATACAGTAGAAAGAACAATTATTATGAAATTAACAAGTGGGCAATTATCGGCTAAGCCAGATATAATCCCTATTAACATGGCGACAGTTATATATAGGAAGGAACAATTAACCTGCTTATATATGAATAGAAGAACTGCGGCACTGAATTACAAATTTTAATAAAAGAAATTGTAGAAGGCTCCAACTATTAGCAATTTAATAGAGCCCGTGTAAGAGACCTTAAACTAATTACCCCCTGGAATAAAAATTGCATAATAGTAAGTCTTACTGGTTGGATTGAGCTTACTTAAACAGGATGGGAAATATCCGCCCCTCGACAAGCATATACTTGTCTGGAATAACCCTTAATATACCCTGAAGAGCTGTATGAATCCAACTGAACTCATAAATGTAAAATACTTAACAGTTTATCCTGACTTTGAACTTATCCGAGGGTAAAAAACAAAGGAAATTCGCTTAATTTAAGTAGTTGCCCGTGAACTGATAATTATCCTGCATAAGCGGACAAAAATTAAGAGGTTTTTTAAGAATTAAGTCGAAAACAAAATACATATAAGTCAATAAATAATTAATTCAAAGGAGTCTGTTTAAAGACTTTAAAGATAAACATACTCAAACGCAGGAGGTAAAGCAGGATGAGTATTGAACCAGAAGAGTTAGATAAAAACACGTTGAAAAAAATTCTAGACAATTCCCACGACGAGATTTACGTTACAAATGCTAACGGAATCGTTGTTTATGTGAATAATGCCTGCGAAAAACACTACGGTGTAAAAGCCTCTGAAATTATCGGTAAAAAATCAAGAGAAATTTCCGAAAAAAAATATTGGGGTCCTCGGGTCAGTCCTATTGCTATTGATAAAAAAATGAGCATTACCCTCGAGCAAAAAACCTGTACGGGTAAAACCTTACTCACAACAGCTACCCCAATTTTTGACTCAGATGGTAACATTGAGCTAATCATAGAAAATTCCAGAGACGTAACTGAATCTGAGGGTATCAGACACGAATTAGAGAAAAGTATTCAGCTGCTAAAGCGCTATAAAAAAGAAGTTGCCGTCCTTCGAGAAAAAGAAACTAAAATCCCCGAATTCGTTTGTAAAAGTTCAAAAATGGAAATCCTTCTGACACTTGTCCGACGAATCGCTTCAGTTAATTCAACAGTTCTGTTGCTTGGTGAATCCGGATCCGGTAAAGGACACATGGCTAAATATATACACAATAACAGCCCTAACAAAGACGGACCATTTATTACTGTTAACTGTGCTTCAATTCCATCAGAACTCATGGAAGCAGAAATGTTTGGCTATTCTAAAGGAGCTTTTACCGGGGCCAATGTTAAAGGAAATATCGGTTTAATCGAGTTGGCAAATGAGGGTACTCTTTTCCTAGATGAAATTGCCGAACTGTCTCCTCGCATGCAAGCGAAGCTTTTGCAAGTGCTCCATGAAAATCAATACTTCAAAGTAGGAGGTCGCGAGATTCAGCATGTCAATTGCAGAGTAATTGCCGCTACCAATCGTGACTTACAAGCTATGATCATAAAAGGAGATTTCCGAGAAGATTTATATTACCGCTTAAATATATTTGAGCTCGTACTTCCCCCTTTAAGGGAACGAAAAGAGGAAATCATTCCTTTAGCTCAGGAAATCTTGGCAAAATTTAATCAAAAATATAAATTGGATCATGAATTCAGCGAGAGATGCTATGATTTATTTGTTGAATACCCTTGGCCAGGCAACGTTCGAGAATTAGAAAATATTATTGAGCGTTTAATCGTTGTAACTCAGGTTAAAGTTATTGATGAATATGATTTACCTAAATCATTTCTCACCTCAATAGAGCGTCAGACAACCCCTATACCATCTATTTTAAAGAAACCTCTTTCCCTTGATGATGCACTGGGTGATGTGGAAAAAAACCTGATCTTACAAGCTTATAAAGAGTTAGGGAGCTCCTATGAGGTTGCTAAATTCTTGGATATCAGCCAAAGTAAAGCAAGTCGTCTGATACGAAAATATTTTCCATCGGAAGAACATGACTTTAAACGGACCGATTAACATGAACTGAAAAATACTCTTTAGACTTCCTTATTATTTAACAAAAAAGGCAATATAACCTAAGGCAATAGAACAAAATAAGCCAATTATATTTTCTGCAAAAAAAAGTTTATTTAGATTGCCAGAGAATTCCGGTTTAATCTTCTTTTTCATATGTAAGGTTACAACCATTGCACCCATATTAAGCACAAATAAGGGAACAAGCACAAATCTCGAAAAATCTGCAGCAAGCATTTTCAAAACCCCTCTCTTAGTTCGTACTAGTATCTCTAAGAATTTATATATTTACAGAAAAGCATTACAAACCCAAATATTAAATTTGTTAACAAAATGGCTAAGGAATGATTCCTTAGCCATTTTGTTGTTAACCAGAAAATCTTAATTCTTAGATCATTAGGAATGCATTCCTAAAAAGAATTCTTCATTGTTATCAATAGGCTTATCTGCAATAGCCGAAAGCTGTTCCTTTGTCGGAGGCGGGGAGGCGTAGGTACCGATAATAACGCCGGCCATACCACAAACTAAACCAACGACACAGTAGCCCAAGTATGAGTTGGCCATTGCTCCTTGCCCGAATATCCAGTCCCATACTGGAGTATTATAGACGGATTTCCAGACCTTGTATTCCAAAACGAAGAAGATGAAGGTTCCCAGAGTACCGAATAATCCACCTAACATGACACCTAAAAGTGTAGCACGCTTCCACCATAACACATAAAGCATCACTGAGATACCTGCCGTAAGCAAACCTGATGACAAGAAATAAGCATCATTAAGAGTTGCTCCCACCATCGGACTGTTATAGAGCAAGGCTATAAGGATATTAATTCCAATCATGAATACTGTAACCAGGCGTGACCATTTCACAATCTTGGCATCTGACCAGTTTCTCTTCTTATATACCAGAGGTTGTAAAACATCGAAGGACAGGTTCATCGCTGTGATATTACTGTAATTGGCTACAGTAGACATCGTGTGAGCTGACAACAAGAAAATTAACAACCCTTTAAGCAATGGGGGCATATAGGAATTAATATAAGTCGATATTATGTTATAAGCGCCCTTATCCCCAAGAGCCGCTGCAGCACCGACAACTCCGTCTGTGGTTTCAGGAGGAAACACGATAAGGCCCAAAAAACCAATAATCGCGGCAGGTATGACAATAATCACTAAATTAAAAAGGATGCTGTATATCCCGCCTAGACGAGCTTCTCTTGTGCTTTTAGCAGCTTGCGCTTTTAACCAGAAATCTTCTGCCGATGCCCACCCCGGCACCAGTCCAAGCATTACAATTAAGGGGAATGATAAGGAGACATAAGCAAAAAAGCTAGCTGAATTCTTGGCACCATCAACTGGATAAGCAAGACTATTTACTATTGGCTGTGCTTGCAACATACTCCAAATCGTTGTACCCTGAGCTGCTGCGATGCCGTCTGCAGTAAAATATATAGCGACTGTTGTTACAATCAATATTATTGCGCCCATGAAAAACTGCACTACATTGGCATTGATGACTGACCGGAAACCACCCATCCACATATACATGGCAATAGGGATTGCATAAATAATAATCATCGCCTCGATAGATATCCCGAGAGCCGGAGCCATGATCAGCGATGCAGCGTAAAGCTCAGCAGCTGACCAGATTGTATAAGAAAAGATATTGATTGGAGCGGACAAGATCCTCGCTGGCAGTCCGAATCGTTTTTCCAGCATCTGGCATTGTGATATAGCCTTGATCCTTCTTAATGGACGAGCCATTAAAAATTGCCAAATATTCGAGAAAAACCATGGTATTGCTACGACCCATAAACCAGATAAACCCAGATCGTAGGTGGCCCACGTCATCCACGTGATCATCCCGATTAACATCCACCCTGAAGCTACAGACATACCGACCATATAGGCTGGTTGACTGCGGCCAGTGATCCAATAATCATTATGTTCTTCTTCTGCACTAGCAGCCGATTTCTGCTTTTTATAGGCATTCAGGCCAACCGCGATAAGAAAAACGATATATGCTATGAAAACTAACCAGTACCACAATGGACTTACATCAGCATTACCCATTCATAATCACTCCTTCAAACTGAATTATTTGATCAACCGACCTGTTCATTTTAAGATACTCTCACCTTCCATCTCACTAAAAATCTCTACTCAATCTTCCCATAAATTATTGAATAGTCAAAAATTTTTATTTTACTTTGATTAATGCAATAACTGTGCCATATAAAAAGTCAACAGCAGGAAGCCCTAACCATGATGATTTCGTTGATATACCTTATAACTAAAACCTATATCGAGTCAATTTCAACTTGTCTAAGTCAAAAAAGAAAAAGAGCCGGTAAATGTACCGCCTCTTTGCGAAATTCTAAAATTTTGGTTTTCGTGGTCTTCTTCTAGCTTCTTTTTCCTTCGCCTTAATCTCTGTCGTTTCTGCTTCTGCTTCTAAAACAATTTCCTTTAACTGGCGTTGGATGTCTTCTGGAAGAGGATTTTGGTTTTCGTAGTTCTCAAGAATGTCAATCGATTTTGCATAAGAAGTTTCGACAATATCCTTACTGCCAGCTGCTTCCCAGTTCTCTCGATTCTTGCGATCTAACAATTCAGATTTGGACAGCTCCTTGTAATGCGCATAAGTGTGATCACAGCTAATGAATTCTCCGCCGATACCTACCGAACGGACAACCTCCAAGGCCATTTTCTCATCACTTATGGGAATACCTTTAATGGTATGCATAATCATGCGAGCCATTTCATTCTGCATAGCCATTTGAGCGTAGTCCCAAGTTAAGCCACCTTCGAGCATCCCTAGACCATATATCATGTTAGCGCCTGCTAACGCTGGTAATAAAGCGGTCAGGGTAAACTCATGTGCTGCTTGGGCATCAGGTACTTTGCTATCTGTCTATCCACCGGCTACCCAGACAGGAATATTATAGAATTGAGAAAGTTTGGCACAAGCTGCACTGAAAAGAGCGAGTTCAGGGGTGCCTACGCAGGCGACGGTTGTTCTCAAGTCCATCATGGTCGTGGAAGTTCCATAGACCATCGGATACCCTCTCTTTTCAAGCTGACCTAAGACAAACATACTCAAAATCTCGGCATTATGTGTCACTAGTGTACTCGCTAGGTTAACACAAGTCGTTCCACCAGCAAGACCCATGGAGTTAATCTTAGCAGGAACGCCTAAGCGAATTGCTTGAAGCAACGTATCTGTTGCACCCTTAGCATGGACAAGGGGAGCAACCGGGTCTGTACTTTGTGAGAAAAGGGGCCTTTCACGGAATTTGTCTTCTCCGCCAGAAACAACATAGCCCATTTTAGCAACTGCGCGCATGTTTTCCGGGCGATTCATCCCGATATAGGCATGCTTTGTGGAATAGTTATAAAATGATTCCGCAATATGCACTTGCGCTACGTCAGGATCAACTTCTGAAGGTCCCAAAGCTCTTTCAAAGACAATAATCTGATCCATTGCTTCACAGAAACGAGTTACATCATCAACGTCTTTTTTGAATGGTTTTCTCAGTTTCCGAGTATATGGGTCAATCATTCGGATAGCTTCTCCAAAGTTAACGAAACCGGTCCGATTCCCTTCATTCAGCCAATCATTTTCGCGCTTTCTTCCACATGCCCTAAATGTCTTAGGTATTGAGCGAATAGCATCTTCTACTAAGTGCGCTGGTATTTTGACAATGTTTGTGTTCCGGTCAAGAGTACATCCGGCACTATAAAACATTTCACGTGCCTCTTCACTTTCAACTCTTACACCGATATCCCAAAGCAGGTCCAATGTGGCTAAATGGACATCGTACAGCTCATCGTTGGTAAACATATTCAGTCCGATCCCATCCATTCGGGTGGAACCGGCATGTATACCTCTGAATGTCAAAAAAATCACCTCCATATATTTTAAAGAGCTATAAGAAAAATAACTGGTTTACCTGACAACTCAAATTAAGCGACAAATCACCCCCTTAAATAACCAGTTGTCTTTTAAGCATCTATTTATTTAGACGCCATAAGTCTCTTGCAAAGTTCAACCGCTGAGCCGGCATCCGGGGCATAACCGTCCGCACCAATGGTGTCAGCATACTCCTGAGAAACCGGGGCTCCCCCGATAATCACTTTTACTTTGTCTCTGAGTTCCTCTTCTTCTAATAATTCAATAATGTCTTGCATCGCTGGCATCGTTGTAGTTAGCAGAGCGGACAAGGCAACAATATCGGGTTCATGCTCAATAACAGCATCAATGAAATCTTCAGCCGAAATATCGACTCCCATATTAATAACTTCGAGACCGCCACTTTCAATCAGCATACCAACAAGATTTTTCCCAATATCGTGTAAGTCTCCCTTTACAGTTCCCAGTAGGATTTTCCCTTGGCTTTTTTGGTCAGCAACGGCGATTAGGGGTTTAACAATTTCCAGTCCGCCGCTCATGCTCTTAGCTGCCATGAGAACCTCCGGTACATACATATCCCCTGCCTTGAATCGAACCCCAACAACATTCATACCAGCAATTAAACCCTCGTTTACAATTTCCAGCGGGCTGTTCCCGGCTTCAATAAGGCTCTTAACCTGACTCAAAACCTGATCCTTCTGTCCCTCAATAACACTTTTAGCAAGATCCGCATAGTTACCCATTACTAATTTTCCTCCTCTTTTAAGTATTCATCAAGGCAAAAATCTGATTTAGCCCATATACCTGTGCTTACCACTTTTGTCGCCTAGGTAATGGCCTTTATAATAAAGCTCGCCTTTCCAACAAAAGGGTAAGAACAAGCATTATCAATGAGGGAACAATCTAGGTATTACTTTTCACTACCTTGTGAAAGTAACCGTAGGTACATTTATAAACGAGATCCATAGTTTTGATTGACAAATGTTGAAGAGTATTTTTCTAGTTTCCATTGTGGAATTTTGCAGGTCCCACAGGCCTTAAAGAACAATTTATTTCTCAGGCAACGTGCAGCACGGCTATTCTTAGAATTGTAGATCTGGAATGATTCATTGCAATGAGTAATAATTTCGGCGCGATTTCCTCTAATCGTCATACTCTTAATGCCATGCAGGGTCCCGCTTCTTGAGGGCCATAATTTAAGTTTTTCTACAAATTTAAAGAAATCTACGTTTTTACGGTAATAGCGCTTTTTTGACGAATCTATGGCCATCTATACAACTCCAATCCATCCACAGTTCCTTTGTCCCAAATATTCAAAGAACTTCCCACAGCATAGTAGCTACACCGATTTGGAGAGGATCATGCAACAACCGCTCAGCAGCCAGTTGCTCTGCCCCTAAATCCTGCACCCCTAATGGAATTCCCGGAGCCGCGATCCTTGTATCTTTTGTAATATGCCTTAGCTGAATAATATTCTCAGCCGGACAGGCATCGACTAAGATTTCATGCCTAGCTAATGAGTTCTCCAAATCAGTTTCAACCTGAACAATACAACCCAGCTTTTCCATTGTGCTGCTCAAACGCTCACTGGCGGTTAAAATGGTATCAAAAATAGTAACCTCAGCTCCAAAACGAACTAGCGCTAAAGCAGCACTGCTTCCCACCGGACCCGCCCCAAGGATTAATACCTTTTTACCGGCAAGTCCGTGACACATCCGCTCAAGACCTGCAACATACCCTTTTCCTGTAGCCTCTCCATTGTCAGAAACCTTACCTGTTTTTATATTAATAGCCACAAATCGATCATCGTCAGCCATGAATAAGATGTCCGAGCCCCTTTGTACTGCTTCAGCTACCCCTCCGGCATCGCTGCTTTCCGTGATAAAAGCTTTAACGCCCAAATAAGTAATGATACTCGCCACTGATTCAACAAAGCCTCCAATAATCCCTTGACCACAGGTCATCGGTATTACCGCCACTTGCAAACTCCGGTCAACGAGGTAGTCAGCTCCTTTGCCAGATGCCAACCTAGCTATCTCTTTTAAAGAGCAACCCGTCATTCTCAAGAGGTTTTCATCATAATCGGCTATAGTTGCGGCAATTTGGTCAACATCATTTTCCTTCAGTCGTGTCACTAGGATTCAACTCCCATAAACCTTTTTTACAGTCAGAAAGTATAATCGCAACTAAGGCGAACGCCTTCGCCTGCAGCTCGGCGCTAGCCAAGTTTTCTAATAAACTTATGGCTCTCATCAAACTCGGGGCAACGGTCAATATAATGCCTTATACCCCATTCATTTTGGATCGCTTTAATGACCAAACCTCTCTGAGTCCAAGCATCTTTCAAGTCTGCTCCGGTAATAATCAGGGTTGCAACCCACTCCGTTTTGCCTGGTGAATAGTTAGTAAGTACTTCATGGGCTCCAAAGAAATCCGGATATAGATAGAGAGGGCCTGCATCCGCCATAATATGCTCACCTGAAACTTCGAGACAGTCAATTCCGACACGAATGTGTTCTACAATTGCGCCACGCTTTTCACTAATCTCAAACTCCTGCCAAGGTTTATTTAGGACAAAGGCATTGCCCAGAACTTCCAACATGTTAAAACCAGTAGCATGATAGACTGTAATCGGAGTTTGACTCGGAAGTCGAGCATCAATCTCAAGGACCTTTAAGTGTCCTCGATGCAGTATAGTCTCCACATCCATAATTCCATTCAAACTTAAGCTTTCAGCCAAACTTAATCCGATCTGCTCAAACTCTTCCCTGAGTTGATTTGATAAAGAAACCGAACCCGCAACCCGTTTGCAATCATAGACTTGATCCATATACAATTCCGTAATTTGCAAGACTTTGTAGACTCCAGAAAAACCGATAACCTCCAGCGAATACGACGGACCTTCCAGGTATTCTTCAATGACCCAATCCTTCATACCCTTTTCAAACAAGCGATGGAATTCTTGACTGCTCTCGAGTTTTACAACCCCTTCACTTCCACTTGCTTCTGAAGGTTTTACAATAAGCGGAAAACCACACTCCGGCCAAGCGAGCGGTGCCGGAACACCAATACTGGCGAACAATTCATTGGACTTAATCTTTGAAGAAGAAATGGCATAAGCATCCTCGTCAAACATTAAGGGAACATTGGCATATTTTGCACTTCTTATAAGGCTGTCTAGAGCGACTTGATTCTCCAAGGCAGGAATAATTAGATCAATATCTTTAAGAAAAGTTATCCACTCTACCACTTTTGTAACATCAATAGAATAAAAATGGTCACAAAGCTCAACAGCCGGAACACAAGTATCCTTATCAACCAGGGTTACTTCCCATCCGGCCTTCTTGGCTAGATAGACCGCCTCAACCCCTTGAAGCTTACCCCCAACAACAACAACCCGCATGCTTATGCTCCTCCCCAAGGAATTATACGGTTTTTACGCTTAAGGACCCATTCTGCATATTCGTCTCTGCTGGCCGGAATCAAACCATGTCGAGCCAGCACGGGAACAATTTTATTTACACTTCGATTTCCGTCTTCAATATCCAGAGAATGATTGGACACTCCGGCCAGGCCGGAATGTGGAGGGATAATAGATGTAACAACGTTAGCTCCGGCATCAAGACGATCTGCCAAACCACTCAGACCATCTACATCTAATGAAGCCGGTATCAAACGATCGGGATATACTAACCGCATAATAGCGATAATTAGCAATTCTCTATGCCGAGATACTGAAGTGTAGTGGTACATAGGAGTGTCCTTCTGGGGAACAAAACTCATGACCCGAAGCTGATCGGCTCCTAAACGTCCCATTTCCTCCAGCGAATTAACTAAATCCTCATCTGTATCCCCCACACCGGTCAGTAAACCTTCCTCAATAAGGAAACCTAATTTGTGCGCTAACTTTTTTCGTTCCATTCGCTCAGTATAGCTTTGACCAAGTCTGAGCTTATGATATAGATCAGGGTTATGGGTTTCTTGATAGGTCGCATACCAATCGACACCTGCTGCTTTAAATTCTCTTAATACCTCTTCAGGAACAACTCCCGCTGAGATCATGATTGGAATTTCTGTGCTTTTTTTGATCAGTTCTACTGTTCTTATCAAATGTTCAAAGCCCGATTCTAGTTTATCAAAATAAAGCGGATCTTCTCCCATTGTCAAATCCACCAAATGTATCCCCGATTCCACGAGACTTAAAGCAGTCTCCATGATTTCTAAATCCGTTTTACGATACCGCTTTAGAGATTGATTTGACTTACGATAGAGACAAAAGGCACACTCATTGCGACAATAAGTCGAGAAATACACGAATCCATAAATAAATACTTTATCCTCAAAGTAGCGTGTACGGAGTTGACGGGCAACTTCGAACACCTTTTCAAGATCACCTTTTTCTGATAACTTCAACAAAAACAAAAGGTCCTCTCTGCTTAAAGGATTCTCTTGTACAGCTTTTTCCAGGATCTCATCCAGCTTAGAAGTTATAGAAACTATCATTTAAATCACCTTCTTTTTTGTTACAGAGTTCTCAAAGTCTGATATTGTTATTCAGTCATTTTATTGCTGAGTTTCAAACTCAGATATTGATCTCTCATTATTGCAAATTTTATGCCAAGATATTGATATTTTACCGATCTCATAAGATTCTCCTTTACGAACTCTAAGATCCCTGTACACGAAGGCTATCAGCCTAACATTGCTTCATTGTACAAAGGAATTATCAACTGACTAACTCCAAGAACTTATAAAAAAGACGACATCCAAGTCCAAACAAAACTTTTATAAGTCATTATTAACTCAAAAATTGCCCTTAAGAATTAGAAGACATTATTAAACGGGATACCTATTTCAGTATCCCGTCATTTGTAAAGAGTAGATATTTGTTTGAAATTGCCAACTCATCAGACCTAGGATTGAAATGCTCTGCAACCCTTTTACTATTACAGAATCCTTTTCTTAACGAGACGTATTTGAAATGGGAATCTTATTGATTAGCTTTAATGGCTCGGTCCAGACTTCCATTGTGAATTAATGTATAAGCACGATTAAATCTATTTAAGCCATATGGCCAATACTCTTCTCTTGATTTACCCATAGCAATTTGTAGTACTGCCCAATAAGCCCATAAAGCATCGCACAAGAACTTGTTAATAATGAGAGAGCCCCATTGTTTCTCAGTTAAATCCCCCCCAAAATATTCCTTTAAGAAGAAACGTTCCTGTTCATCAGTTAGTTCTGCTTCAATAGATAATGCTCCTAAGTCAAACAATGGATCGTTCATTCCACCGTATTCCCAATCAATAAGATAAAAGTTCTTTTTGTCGTCCAACCAGTTTTCGCAAAGTGGGTCATTGTGACAAGGCGCTTGAGGAGGAGGATTATTCTTGAATAGCAATTTAATTTCCGCAATTTTCTTCTCCATGGTTTCGGCGCCTTCATAAAACTCAAAGTTTTTCTCTGCCAGTAATTGAATATAAGCATCAATTTCTTTTAATGGGTTAAAAACAGAAATAAATTCTTTTTGGCAATCATGATATTTTTTAAAAACATGAGCCGCCATACTCAGATAACTTTCTTCCTCTTTAAAATCCGGTATATGTAACGTTTTACAATCATCGATGTACTTACACACTTGATTTCCAGTGGTTTCATCATAATAAATAATAGGAGCACTAATATGAATATCAGCCATAACCTGAGCATTATGTTTTTCTGCTGGTCGATTTAAATACTCAATAGTGCCTGCTCCGGCAAGCCTTACCGCATACGTCACTTCATCAATGGTTACTTTATAGTTACTATTCGTTAACCCCCCGGGTAATATTTCAATTGCACTTATTCTAGCATCTTTGAAGAAAGGAATTTCACTAATCATTTTGTAGATCCGTCCGATATGCTCCATCGATATGGAGGGTTCGATCATAATTGATTCAGTCATAAATTATTGATCCTCCCATTTCATATTAGAATTTTCTCTAACATCTAATTAGTAAATTCTAATGCACCGATCCTGAAGCCTTCCTTCTATATCTCTCTCAGTTCATTAGATATTTAACCGTACACCACTAAGATATGTAAGGCTCCTGCTCATGCTTTGGACATTCTGGGATCCTTCCTTGATCATTAGTAACCGTTCTAAACCAAATCCTATGCCAACCCATGGATCAAAAATCCCCCATTGATCATCAAGCGGATGGGGCCCCATCGCACTTGAACCTAACTCAATCCCTTTAAAAACAACATCTAATGTATCTCCATAAACAACGGACGATTCTGATTCCAACTGATAATCGTCAATTCCCACGGTATCCATGACCAGAGCCGCCAGCTCTTCCAATCTTTGATGCCTCTGATCTTCAGGCAAGCCTAATTCAGTCAAGTTAAGCATGGTAAACTCATTCAGATGTAATGATCCTTTGGATTCCTTCCGATAGCAAGTACCGATCTCAAAGATACGTATTGGTTTTTCCCATAATCGCAAGAGATCTTTCCACAATGTATATAGATTAGGTGCCAGCATCGGACGCAAACATCGCTTAGAATCAAGCCAAAAGACCTGGGAAAAAAGCGGATGATCATCTGACACCGACATTTTTGCTAAGGCTGTTTTTGAGATAATCGTTGGAGTTACTACCTGAACAAATCCCTTTTTCGTTAAAGCTTCTACAAGTTGTTGTTCAAGTACACTCAAAGGCGGACGTCTTGTGGTCTCTAACATTTCCTGTAACTTCTGTTTTCCTCTACCAACTAAAAGACGTTCTTGCTCTTGGTAGGCTCTATCCCGTTCATGCTGAGTCTCGAAACACATCTCTTGAAGTATTTCACTAGCGTTTAGTTCTTGGAATCGTTGTTTTTGGATTGGCGTCCATGTAATGCTCACTTAAGTTACCCCCTGTATTAATTGGCGAGGAGTACGGGAGTTTCACCCGTCTACGCGGATTTAGAGTCCACGCGATCAATCCGATCTACCCCCCATGTGTGAATGACTTCAAGACTCCAATGAAATACATTTTGATATAATGCAAATTCGATGCCAAGATTGCGTTAAGCGCCTTTATAATTAGCTATTACTTTCATAGTTTTAACTAAAGTTCTTAGATAGGACAGCTTAACTGCATTTGTCTTGGGTTTTCTTGAATGGCTATATCAGTTTGTTCAGAATTTCCTGAAGATCATTTTCCTGCTCAATGTCTAACTTAGCTTATTTTCTTTTAAAATTCAAGTCATGAAGGACTTTTGTCAGTCATTCGTGACTCATAATGACTTTTTCTTGTCGTTTTTAACAATCGACTTTAAATACTTATATGAGTCACAATTAACTTGAGGTTAACAAGAAAAAAACCACCCGTTCCAGAAACCGAGTGGTTTTCACAGGTTAATACACAATCTCAGCTTAGTCCAAATTGCAAGGTTTTAACTGTTAATAATTGTCCCCCCATTGATGTGAAGCACCTGTCCAGACATATAAGAGGAATCAGCCGAGGCCAAAAATACATAGGCCGGTGCAAGCTCTTTCGGTTGCCCGGCACGCTGCATAGGAGTTGTACTTCCGAAAGTCGCCACCTGGTCTGCTTGAAAAGAAGCAGGTATTAATGGCGTCCATATTGGACCTGGCGCAACACCATTAACCCGAATCCCCAATTTAGAAAGTGATTCTGACAGAGAACGGTTGAAGGAAACCACGGCCCCTTTACTTGCAGAATAATCGATGAGTTGGTCATGCCCTTCATATGCGGTAATGGAAGCAGTGTTGATAATCACACTCCCCGCTTTCAGGTGGGGCAAAGCAGCTTTAGTTAGATAAAAGTAACCAAAAATATTCGTTCGAAAGGTTCTTTCAAGCTGCTCACTTGTAATATCCAGCAGACTATTTTGAGGATGTTGTTCTCCGGCATTGTTGACCAAAATATCAAGTTTACCAAAGGTCTGCATCGTTTGATCGACCACATGTAAACAGAAGGCCTCATTTCCGATGTCCCCTGCCAGAACTTGGCAACGGCGCCCTAATTCCTCCACACGCCTCTTCGTTGCTTGAGCATCCTCGTGTTCATTAAAATAGACAATCACGATGTCGGCCCCTTCTTTAGCATATGCTATCGACACTGCACGACCGATACCACTATCTCCTCCAGTAATTATGGCAACTTTTCCGTTTAGCTTATTGCTTCCCACATACGAGTCATCTTCTGAAATAGGTAACGGATTCATCCATGATTCAAATCCAGGTTGTTGATCCTGATGCTGTGCCGGAAACGTGGGTTGAGGTATTTTTGGCATCGATAAACTTCCTCCTCACTTTCTATTTCACCTATTAAAATGACCCTTTTTTTTAGTTTATACTCATGGTCTTTTCCATTACCCTTCATCTTAAGTACTGTTTCACCTGTCCCCTATTACTTTTTTTATACCAGATAGAAATTACAGTGACCTAGAAGACCTTGACACTCTCCTGAAAATAGATAATTTCATCCTTGGGCTGGACGATATTAAATACTAGAGAGCTACCATCATTATTGGGCAGCTCTCTAGTATTTTACCTGCGTTATAGGATGCAATGACACCACACGATGGTGCAGTGGTGTCATTTCAACTCGGGCATTAAGAATCATTTATCATAGCTTTATGGATTTGGGGGCATTCATGTTTATCGCGTTTGCTATGGCCCCTGTCAAGCCTATCCCAACAGCGGAAATAACTACTATTTCGGAAGAGGGAATATCTCTGGTCCAGGGCATGATCATCATATGAGAGCGCACACCACTCAGAGAATAATTGGTATCTCCCACGGTTACAAAACCTTTCATACGATAAGTATAGGGCGCAATGGAATTTAGAAAACCCTGAAGCTCTTTCATTGTAACAGATGGCAGAACCTTGATGACAAGTGTCTGCGGCCTGTTTTCCGGCGTATTGGTACTGTCAAGGCTTGCCGATTTTGAAGGCTGCAAATTCATTACTAATGTATTGATATCGATATTGCAGTAACTGGTAAAATATATAGGGGCATGGGTATTGGCATTCCGTACTTCAGCCTGGATTTCGTCCTTAATTGCGGGAGAAATCAGATCTTCTTTATTTACAAGAACAACCCCCGCCTGGGTCAACTGGTTCCCTACTGCCGGAAGAATGTTGTTCAATTCGAGAAAAGCTTCGCCGTCCAGAATACATATAGAACCTGAATAGTCGTAGGAATGAACAGTGTATTTCTCGATCACCTCCAGAATCTGCTGCATGTTACCGGGATCTGCCAATCCGGATGCTTCAATAAACAAATATTCGAACTCATGGCACGACATATCGATAAGAGCCTTGATGAAGTTCTCTTTGATGCAGGAACAGAATATTGAGCCGTTGGATAACTCACGCATAATAGTCCCGTCTTTTTCCAGCAAACGGGCATCAATATTGATTTCACCGAATTCGTTGACGATAACCCCCACAGGGCTGTCCTCATAGTAATGAAGCAAGCGCTCCATAAGCGTGGTTTTTCCCGTACCCAGAAAGCCTGTAAGCAGGATCAGTTGTGTCATAAAGCATCATTCTTTCATCTCTGAAATATAGGCACATTCAAGGAAATAACCAGTCAGTCTGCCCGTCTATTTCGTGTCATACTGCGTCGGCATGTTCCCCTAATAGCCCCACTATGAGGGAAACACACCTCCTTGTCTGACGCAAAATATCCTGGGCATCATGACTTGTTATTTCTTTTCATATGCCTTAAATCGGCACATTCTCATTTGTTGTGCTTAGCATTGTAGCGTTTGGTTATCTCAGCGATCAATTCATCTCCATCGGGAATGATGGAAATGTACACACTTTCTCCGTCAAGGCACATAGTGGGAAGATTTTTCAGTCCCATTTTAGCGGTTCTGGCAATGTCCTCTTTGATATAGTACTTATACACAATATAGTCAGCCATATCTTTAATCTCATCAAAAATATCGGTTACACTTTTCACCATATAAGTGCAGGCGGCACATTGTTCCGGATCCAACGTGAACAATTCGATATATACTTTATCCATGGCTGAGTAATTGGGAATCTCGATTTCAATCTGGTCAAAGTCGCTAGCGGAATAGTTGACAACCATGGCACGGGCGTCATCCGGATGATGGACAGCCAAAGCACAGGCAACTGTGTTTTCCAGAGGCACATCATATGGCATATCACAGCCGGGACTGATAATGAGGTTGTGTTTGTTGTCGATACTGTCGATCAAATCCAGAACGCCCTTAATATTATCCTGTTGGGTACCGAAAAGCATGGTGGTTGTCAGCGGAATGTTGCCACTCAGCGCAATGTTATACCGATCCGTAATCGCTTTGGCTGCAACCATATCGACGTTTTCGTCGACAGCCATGGAATCCGGATGGGTCTCACACATCACTTCTATTTGGTAAGAAGCATTCCCGCACACAAAGAAGGAAGACTTTACCCCTTTCAAACGGATATAGTCAAAGACAGCTTTGAAGGGCTCGTGCATCAGATTTGCAAAGACCTTCGGAGAAATCTGGCTGACCAACGGATCGACAACAGCGATCACATCCATGCCAGCTTCAATATATAAGTCGGCCATTTTCTGCGCATACTCAGCACAAAAGGACGTGAGCTGTACGACGTAATCAGGATCTTTTCTAATATCTTTAAAAAAGTCGCTGCCGCGAAGATGCGAGGCCAGTGTCAATGGTCCGCAGATCAAACCGTAAAGCGCGGTTTTATCGCCAATTTCTTCTTTCATCACGCGCATTGCTTCCAAGACAACGGGTATCCGTCCAGATTCCGGTGTCGGGAATTTGCATTTGCAAGGAATCCCTTTTTCTTTGTCGAACAGATGAGACACAACACAGGGAGGGTTGTAATCAGCCCACATAAGCTCACAACCAAGAATTTCGGCTTCTAGTTGCAGGTCAAATGTAATTGGCATACCGTCGGGTTGATAAAGCTTGTATACTTCCCGCAGACTTTCGATCAATTTGGCGGAATCAGTTAAGACTTCTCTTCCTGAATAACCTTTTAGTTTTCCTGCATGGACACCCGCGAAAGGAATCCAGGGAAGCTGTCCGTTAGTATCCTCGTGATTCAACACCTTCATTAGCAATTCTTTACCCATTTTCCGTATCCTCCTGACGTTTTGAAATGAAAATTCATCCACCAAACCCCGCGTCAAATGCAGGGCAATGTATACAAAGAAACGCTTCCGATAAGCTGGTAGAGCGTCTTTGTCTTTGCTGTGATGAGTTTAGTTTCTGATAGATATTAACGAAAGTATAAATTATGGTCTAAAAATTGTGAAGCTACAATTTGAAAGGATTTTCAGGATACAATTTCTTCGGCGAGCCGTCCAAAGTGTATTCTTCATTGACTATGTGAAAAAGCTACATTGTTTAATCGACAGCCACAGTCCGTTGGGAATTGTATCCCGAAAAAATTCTAAAATTGTATCTTTGAAGCTGAGGAACGGTATCTTATAATTCGCATATAGATTTGGCACATGAGAAAAAATCTATCAAAGGAGGAGAAACACACTTGAGCCAAGATATTTATGAAAAACTCAAAAACTCGGTTGTGGAAATGGATCCCGATTTAGCAAAAGAAGCAGCTAATGAGGCCATTGAAGCGGGCCTTGATCCGTTGGAGTGTATCAGCTTGGGCCTCTCGAAAGGCATGGCGGTTATGGGTGACTTGTTCGATGTAGGCGAGGCTTTCGTTCCTGATTTGATGATGGCTTCCGAGGCCTTCGAAACCGCTGTCAATATCTTGACGAGTTCAATGTCTACCGAGGAGAAAAACAATGCTTCCAGTGGTAAAGTAATTATTCACACAGTGCAGGGCGATATTCACGATATTGGCAAGAACATAGTAAGTACAATGTTTGCGGCCAACAATTTTGAAGTATTTGACCTTGGACGCGACGTGCCGGTGAACTTAGTTATCGAAAAGGCTGAAGAATACGGCGTGGATCTTATCTGCGGTTCCGCCCTTATGACGACAACCATGGCGTCCATGAAGGAAATTGTCAATACTCTCAAGGAAGACGGAATTCGTGATAAATACATCGTCATGTTCGGAGGCGCTCCCGTATCTGCAAAGTGGTGTAATGAAATCGGAGCAGACGGTTACACCGATACGGCTTCAGAGGTAGCTGCAATGGCAAAAGATTTGATTGCAAAGAAAAGAGGCGCATAATTAATGAAGGCAATAGGGAAAAACGTTACGGTGTTTGACGTATATGATCGCGCAAAGAGCGGACCCAAAATGAACGAAAAAGATTGGGATTTCAAATTAATACCGCAGACCGCCCGAAAATTAAAAGATAAATACGGAATAAAAATGGACAAAAAAACAATTATTCCGGAGGACAAAGAACTTATAGATAAGCTGTTTAAGGCAGGTTTGGAAATGCTGGTTGAATGCGGCATTTATTGCATGGATACCGGACGGGTAATCAAGTACACAAAGGATGAGGTGCTCCATGCCATTAAAGCCGCACCGAACCATTTCACCTACGGTGAAGGCAGAGAAGCTATAAATGTGGTGCCTAGGAGTTATGATTCGTCGAAAGCTCCCGTTATTCAGGGCGGCCCAACGGGTTCTCCCTGTTCTGAGGAACTGTTCCTGGCAATCCACCAGTCCTATGCGCAAGAACGGATCATCGATACGATAGTTGACGGTGTGTTGCAGACTGTCATGGGTAAGGACCCGTCGCCCGGTTCTCCGTGGGAGATAATGGCTGTGCGTTCAGAGGCTTTACAAGTGCGCGAGGCACAACTCAGAGCCGGACGCAAAGGCATGGGAACGTAGGGCAATGAGACATCATTAAGTGCTGCAGGGGTCATATCTGCTGACTTTGAAGGCGGCATGAGGCCATCTGATTCACATGAGGTTTCTCAGCTGAATGAGCTCAAAATCGACGTAGGTGCGTTGGTTGTCGGAGCACATTACGCTACAGCTGGTGTAAACGTAATGGTAGAACAGATGCCTATCTTCGGCGGATACGCAGGTGGCCTGGAAGAGACCACAATCGTTGATGTCGCTACAACTTTAAACTCATTTGTAATGTTACAGGCCACCTGGCATCTGGATGGGCCGGTGCACGTGCGCTGGGGCATAACAACGACGAGAGAGGCTCTTGCCGTTGCTGGTCACGCAGCTCGTGCCATTGAAGAGAATACCCATCTGATCTTGGGAAATCAGTATTACACTTTAGCAGGTCCCTGCACAGTCATGTGCTTACTGGAGACGGCGGCTCAGGCTATTACGGATACAGTCAGCGGACGAGAGATCTTGTCCGGTGTCGCTGCCGGTAAAGGTGTGGTCACCGACCTCTTTACAGCCATGGAAGCCCGTTTCATGGGTGAAGTAGCACATGCAGTTGCGGGAATGGATCTTCATGAAGTAAACATTATGTTGGACAAACTAGTTTCCATGTATGAAAAGGATTATAAAACGGCGCCTGCGGGGAAAACCTTCCAGGAATGCTATGATGTAAAGAAACTGGTTCCGACCGAGGAATACATCAAGGTTTACGATGAAGCTGTTAAAATTATGACTGATTTAGGCCTGACATATTGGAATGACTAATTTCAATCAGGCATAAATGCTATTACGGTATTAATCTGTCGGCAGTCTGTGGGTTTTACGCTTATTGACTCAGGGGGTTCGTAAGTACGATCTGCGGACTGTTGGCAGATGACTATATGGAGGGTGGATCGAAGTGATCTTGCGGACTCTAAATCCGTACAGCCGGGTGCGACTCCGGGACTCTCCGCCATAATGGGTTTCGGTATATAGGTGTCTGAAAGGTCTAAACATTCTGGTATGTCTCTTTGAAGTATGTTTAGCACTTGCGGATAGCTATATTTTTTTGTACCAATCAGAAAGTATATTGCTCCGGGTCCTCCCTTGCTGGCAGGAGACTTCGCTTTAGCACCGCTCATCTAGTCGCTCGTGGACCAAACTAATTGTTCAATCGCTTAATGAAAGAGAGCGGGGTTCCCGCCAATTCGCCATCCGTGGCTCAGTGGCGGCTTCGCACATCGTGTGCTCAGCCCCGCTTATGCATGTAGCGCTTTCACAAAGTTTGGTAGCCATTCGCTTCAAGGATTCGCTATTGCTAAAGCGAAGTCTCTAGCAGGAACGAGGTAATTCTTAATAAATAAATAAGGAACGTCGGTCAGGGCCTGTTCTTTACCGTCGGGAATTGACACAGTTAAGTAGGAGGCTTACGGAATGCTTGAAACGATACTCAGAAAATGCCATCGAGGAAATCAAATATCCTCCGAGGAAATTGTATACTTATTGAGTCGGACGGATGAAAGTGAAATGGAGCAGATTTTTGCGGCCGCAAGAAAGGTACGGCAAGCCGTATTCGGGAATAAAGTCTTTTTATATAGTTTCGTATATTTTTCAACGTACTGTCAGAACAGCTGCACGTTTTGTTATTTCAGAAAAGAAAACTCCAATTCTCCACGGTATCGCAAAACATTGCAAGAAGTGGTTGACATAGCCGTGGAATTGAAGAAGTGCGGAGTGCATTTGATTGATTTGACGACGGGAGACGATAGGTTTTATACAGAACATCCGGAGAGACTGGCCTCAATTGTGAAAGCCGTAAAAGACGAAACCGGTCTGTCTATCATGGTATCACCGGGAGTGCTGGACCAGCACGGTTTAGAGTTGATCGAGCAGGCGGGGGCCGATTGGTATGCGTTGTATCAGGAGACACATCGAATATCCTTGTTTGAACAGCTGCGGCAAGGGCAAAGTTACGAAAAACGGATGATTGCGAAACGATATGCCGGAGATCTGGGGATGCTCATTGAGGAAGGCTTGTTGACCGGAATCGGAGACACCTTAGAGGACAGGGTTCATTCCTTTAGAGAGATGAAAAGACTGGGAGCAAGGCAAATGAGGACTATGACCTTTGTCCCGCAAGAGGGAGCACCGTTTGAAGGTGCGGAGAATCAGGGATATCAAAACGAACTGATGAATATCGCGGTCATGAGGTTGCTATTCCCGGATGTATTGATCCCGGCATCCATGGATATAGAAGGGTTGGGTGGCCTTGAAAAGCGGCTGATGGCTGGGGCGAACATCGTGACCTCCATCATTCCGCCTAGGAAGGGGTTCGCGGGGGTTGCAAACTGTAAAAATGACATTGATGAGGGCTTCCGTACGGTGGCGGGGATTCAGAATACATTGAAGAAATGTAATTTAGAGAATGCCACGGCCCAGGACTATAGCCGTTGGGTTGCGGAGAGAAGAACTATAGATATGGCATGCAGCGAAAAATGTGCCGATGATTACATTTGCGGTTAAGGTGGGGATTCCATGATAAAGATACTGATCATCGGTGCGAAATTGCAAGGAGTTGAGGCAATATATCTGGCGAAAAAGGCCGGGTATCATGTTACGGCTTTGGATCACAATACGGATGCTCCCGGCAGAGATCTGGCAGACGAATTCATCAAAGCGGACGTCTTTGATGAAGAAGAGATACTCCCACTGTTTTTGAAAGCGGATGTCGTGCTGCCGGCAATAGAGGATCATGAAGTCATCGCCAAAGTGGACGAGTACGGAAGGAAAATGGGCACTAAAGTCATGTTTGATGTGAATGCGTATAATATTTCCCGTTCCAAACATCGCTCCATTGAACTTTTTCAAAAAAACCGACTGCCGATACCCGCAATATATCCAGATTGTGTCTTCCCTGTTATTTTGAAGCCGGACGGGGAAAGTGGCAGCAAGCATGTAAAGAAGGCTTATTGTCGTCGCCAGGTAGAAGAATACCTCAAAACCCATAAAAACATTCATCCTGTCATTCAGGAATATGTGGAGGGTCCCTCTTATTCTCTGGAAGTGATCGGGGACGGAGAACATTTTTATTTTCCGCAGATTACAGAAGTTATAGTAGACGACGAATATGACTGCAAAAGAATCGTTGCTCCTGCCAATCTGGAAGCCCAGGAAAAGCAACAGATGCTGGAGATCGGTCAAAGGCTGGCGGAAATCCTGAAAATTAAGGGCATTTTCGACATTGAAGTGATCAGCCAGGCGGGAAAACTGAAAATACTAGAGATCGATGCAAGGCTGCCAAGCCAGACCCCCATCAGCGTATATCATTCAACGGGGATGAACATGGTGGAAATGATGACCGAGCTGGCATTAGGAAACGCCGAGAGCATCCGGATTCTTCCGGCAAAACAGGTTTGTCTGTACCAGCAGATACAGGTTTGCGACGGAAAAATCAAAGTCACAGGAGAACATATCATTGGCTCTTGCCGCCAATTGAAGATTCGCAAAGGATTCTTTGGCTGCACAGAAGCTATCACCGACTATGAAGAAGGCAGCAAGGACTGGAAAGGAATTATTATCGTCACCGGGGAAACCGGACTGCAAGCGCACGAAACATTTCTCATGTTTATTCAGCAATTGAAGAAAGGGTTGGGGATCGAGGACTGGGAGTTTATTGAATGATGAGAGGAGTACGGAGGTATGTCGAGACTGCTGGAATCTGATATTGATTTGATTGAAACACAACTTCAGGATTATGAAGATCTGTTTATCAGACAAACAGGCTATACCATGGAAGAAATTGCTCAAAAAGCGGTGGGTTTAACGGAAAATAGAAAGAGAATCAAGACCGCAGTAATTTCCGTTACGAGCGGGCTGGGCATTATCACCGGATTCTCACAAGCGGTGGGAGCCATTCTTCATCACTGCCGGGTGGAAACGTTGATTGCGGAGAAAACGGACGTTGCCGGTCTCCAACAAGCATATCTGTCAAAATGCGGGATCGCATTTCTTGCCGACGATTGCGTGTGCGCGGCCTTGGGGATTGGGAGTGCCGTGCACTCTGACAATGGCTGGGCTACGGGAAGGGGCTTTGCAGCGGCAATCATCGAGGCTATGAGAAAACAGGGGATAAATCCTCTGCAGGAACGTGTGCTGATAATCGGAGCCGGCCCGGTGGGACAAGCGGCAGCCCATTACATCGCAGAACAGCATTCGATACCGGTGATCTGCGATTTGGACAATAACAAAGCGGCTTCCTTGGCAGCAACCTTAGATCAATCCGTCTGGGTTTCTTCGCCGGCTCCAATCCAGCAGTTTACCTATATCATCGATGCCGGTACGACAGGCGATTTTATTACGGGAAAAGACGTGACCGAAAAGACAATCATTGCGGCACCGGGTATGCCCTGCGGAGTGACGGCTGCAGCCAGAGAAAAAGCCACCGTAATACATAATCCATTGGAGCTTGGGATCATGACCATGTATTTTAATTGTATGAAACAGTTAGAGGATTAAGATATGGACCAAAAGATAAAGGAAACCAAAAAACAAAAAGTCGTAAGGTATATCTATAAAAATCAGAGGCTATTCCAATTGATCAATAAGGTCAAACTATGGCCGTCCCGATCGGGAACGCTTCACGGTGTAAAATCATTAGAAAGCAGAGGTAAGACCATGGTGGTGACGACACACTGTGGAGAATCCTTTGTCGCGTGGGATTCGAAGAATAGCCGGAGCGCAAGATGGCTGCGCAATCGTTGGTGTAAAAATCCCTGCAAAAAGTGCAAGATCCCGGAATGGAAACTGATGAAATATTCCCAGACGGTATTTACGGATGCCAGAAAATAGGTGATGCACAGGGAAAAGCAGAGTGGCATCCAGCGTTATTCGAAAAGCAATGTTTTTCTGGATGGTGTTTGTTTAAAAATAAAGTGATAATGTGTTTTGATAGAAGGAGACTGTAGGTATGAAAAACCATGTGATTCGTTTAGATAAGGATCAGGGAAAGGAACTCGCGGAAAAGAATTTTAGAGACATGTGCGGGTATAACAGGGCAAAACCTGTACCCCAGAAAATAATTGAAAGATCATTAAGAAGTTTGAATGATGTGTACCATCAGCTGGAAATCAAGGCTCTGATCTCAGAATACGAAAAAACTTGTGCTGATGGAATAAATATGCTGCTGGACGGAAAACTGTTTACTTGCAATGCTCTTGCTCAGATTCCCAGCGAGGAAATTGAACGAATATACATCTACCTGTTAACAGTTGGAGAACTAAATTTGAGCGAAGCCAGTATCCTGAATCAAGTTTACTATGATATGTGGCAAAATGCATACATGGACGCCGGGCAGGAAATATTAAGACAATATTTGCAGGGATTAAGTAGCAATAAAGACAGGAATGTTTCAGATAATTTTGGACCGGGATTTTTCGGTATGGATATTTCACAGTTGGAGCAATTTTTTGCCATATTGGATGGCGAGAAAATCAGTTTAAAATTGCTCGACAGTGGTTTTATGTCGCCCATAAAGAGTTATGCCGGGTTCTTTCTGGTCACAAACAGCAAACAAAACTTCGTCGGAAATGATTGCGGGAACTGCTTATCCTCAGGGAAAACCTGTATGTATTGTAAGGCGGGAAGAAAGATGGCATAATACAATATTCAATAGTTCAAAACTATTGACTAGTAAAATTTTATCATATATTGTGATGGTAAGTTAATTCAAGAAAACCATCGTAGCTTTATGAATGACTTATTGGTAAGATATTTTCTCTGAGCAACGGCGCTCTTCGAGGGTAGGTTATCCTATTCCCTGAAGAGCGTTCTTATTTTCCCTGAGCAACGGCGCTCTTCCGGGGTAGGTTTAACCTATTTCCCAGAAGAGCGTCATTTTTTCTCTGAGTTAGCTGGTTTGCACATCGTCAAATAAATGATGAGGGTTTTTCCGGTGGTATGCTACATTATCATGATTACAGGATTTATCCGATAGCTAACTGCCACTAACCCCTCCGCTTCTTCAAGCGGCGGGTCGCTTCCCGCCATCCTTGGCTACAGCGACACTAGTCCCTCCATGGACGTCGGATAAGTGGCACTAAGCTCCTGGATAACATCTTCTAAGGTTCAGGTGGGGTAAAAACCCAATGTCAGTAAGCTATAGTGCCAATAATTTACAACATATTTCCTTCACTCTAATCGAAAACTCATCTTTGAAAGATTGCTTAAAGTATAAAGGGTAGTCAATCAAACATCTTTTAAAAAATGGTATAACATACTCGGGACTAGTAACCTAAATTTTTACAAGTCCTTGAATGCTGGCCCTTGATATCAGCGTCTAATCAAAATGGGTTATTATTTTCGGAAAGTGAGTTACAAACATCTCTTTTGATTTAGGGAATGCTTAGGAGCTTTACGCCCCATATTACGGGGTTTACTTCTAC
>NZ_FQXJ01000019.1 GCF_900129935.1 Desulfosporosinus lacus DSM 15449
TAAAGGGCTATTTCCTATTTATGTAAGGATAGCCTGATGACATTGGGTAGACTCCCCCACCGAAGTCTCGATGTTCAGCTTTAGCTGAACGAGTTCACTTGGCCAATAACGATAAGGATACAGCGTTTATTTAGGAGGTCACCCTAGTTTTGCCTAAGGAATTTGAAGAGACTTTAGTTACCAAACAACTGACCGTTACTGTAAATAACGAAATAGCCCCGAAGTCTTCCATCGAAATCAAGGGCTCACTGGATTTTAAGACAATCGGCTTGTCTAAAGATGATATCCTCAAACTTGATCCCAGAATTTCATCCATTAAAGTCACAAATGAACGTACAATTAATTTGGAAAAGTGGTCTCATTAGCAAACGCAAAGGTAAGATGAGTTTATCCTAGCGTGTCTACTGATGAATTGCAGCCTGAATTTGCCGGCACAGCAGATAACAGAGGGTTTGCAACATCGGAGAGAATATGAAGGTAGTAACCCGACGTCGCAAACCCTCGGGACGTTAGACGAAAGCCCAAATAGTAGTTTTTCTTTGTGGTAAAATAAGGTATAATAAATCTGAGGTGATAAAATGCCTGCTATTGAAGATGTTTTAAGTAAGAGAGAGCAAATAATTAGCTTAGCAACACAATATAAAACGCATAATGTCAAATTATTTGGCTCAGTCCTTAGAGAAGAGGAAACTCGGGAGAGTGATATCGATTTTTTAGTAGAATGCCAGGATGATTGTTCTCTTTTTGATATCATCTCTTTGAAGTATGACCTTGAAGAATTTTTAGGAAGACATGTAGATATCGTAACATATGATTCTTTGCACTGGACTTTAAAGGATAGAATTCTTCTGGAGGCCAGACCGATATGAAAGACGTTAAAGTTTTTCTCCAGAGTATATTTGAATCTATTGAAAAGATAGAAAACTATACTTTCTCAGGAAAAGATGAGTTTATGAAGTCGACTCTCATTCAAGATGCGGTAATAAGGAATCTTGAGGTAATAGGTGAAGCTACTAAGAATATTCCGCAAGATATAAAAGAACAAAATAGCCAAATTCCTTGGAGGCAAATGGCGGGGCTTCGTGACGTGCTAATACATGATTATATGGGAATAAGTTTAAAAATTGTGTGGAATGTCGTACAAAACGAGCTACCTCAACTAAAGATTATGATCAAGAATATATTGTAATTGATTAAGCACTGAGCAGATAATGTTCAGTGCATGTCTATATTTGGGGCTTGGGCCATCGTCTAACAGCATATTCCCAAAATCTGAGAGAATATGAAGGTAGTAACCCGACGTCGCAAACCCTCGGGAAGTTATCTGCAATATCCTATATCGGAGAAAAATAAAAAGCCCCAATATTTAAGGGACTAAAATCTTAGCCTTGAAACACATCATACCGCATACTGATAGCGCGAGTTCGATGTCTATTTTCTCTTCCTTATCTAATAGGAAAGAATCTGTACTCAGTGCCATATATGCGATTAGGTCAGCGGTCTGCTTATGTATTAAGAGCCTAACCTGAGATATATTTTGTTCTACATAATATTGAGCATCATTTGTTAGAAATTGATTATAATCCTCAGTTCCACAATCAAAATCCCCGAGTTTATATCCCGGGGAGTATGGAACAAGAACTACAGTTTGTAAAATATATTCGAATTCATTTTCACAATAAAACATAAGAAAACTACCCTTTCGTAACAATCTTAAGGGCTTTTAATGCTTTTTGTCTTCGATCCCTATTGATATCGGGTTTCCTCAAATCAGTTACTAAATCAACTAAATCTTTACCTTTTAAAACAGGCGTTGAAGTTATCGGAGCTGCCATGAGTTTACCACTCCCTTTCTCATGCAGATGTGAATCTTTCTTAATATCCATATTGTACCACCTTTTCAAATTGGCTTCAAATAATAGTATTGCCGACAAAAAAGGAAGTATGACCAAAAGGCAGAATATGTTAGATATATGCAAGCTCGGATACTGCAGATAACAGAGGGTTTGCGACACTTTGCAAAGATGAAAGTGGTTGGGACGCGTCGCAAACCCTCGGGACGTTATCTGAAACCGCTAGGAACATAAAAAGTGGACTGGAATGTTTAGCTTATAAAAAATTTTGAAGGAAGTGGAAATATATATTTTAATGATCTTGGGTAATGTTAACCCTACGGCTTTATTATTCAAAGAGGAGAAAGAGGTTGAAAAATATGGATATTCTTATCATGGCATTTGCTATAATTTCTGCCTCATACTGGCTAAGCATAAGTGTGCTATGGTTTAGATATTTGAAAACCCTACCTGTTTTCAATATAAATGATTGTTCGTATTTTGAAACAAATTACCCTTTAGTATCAGTAATAATTCCAGCCTGTAATGAAGAAGAATCCATTGAACAGGCGGTTAGACAGTTAATCAGTCAAGATTACCCTCAATTAGAGGTAATTGTAGTAAATGACCGATCTACCGATAACACTGGGGTTGTTTTGGAGAAGCTTAAAGTTCAGTACCCTCAACTGAAAGTTATTACTATTTATAATTTGCCACCAAACTGGTTGGGTAAAAACCATGCTATTTTTCGGGGAGTGAAAGAGGCTACAGGTGAGTGGTTGCTTTTTACTGACGCTGATGTCATGTTCTCTCCCAAAAGTATGAAACAAACAGTTGGTTATGCTTTGGAACACAAACTCGATCATTTTACAATTGCTCCTGATATGTATTATGGAGGTGTTTTCTACCGTGCTTTTCTTGCATACTTTGCATTTGCACTTACAGCTACGGTTATGGTTACCAAGAAGGTTGGAGTGGGTTCATTTAACTTAGTAAAAAAATCAGTATACAATGAAATAGGAGGCTATGAAATAATAGCGACACAGCCGGTTGATGACATTTCTTTTGGAAGACTCGTGGTAAATAAGGGATACAAACAGGGTTTCGGGTTGCCGAGTAAAGGCTTTATTACTGTAAAATGGTATAAAAACCTCTTTGCTGCGCTTAAGGGTTTTGAAAAAAACCTATTCGCTTCTATGAACTATAAGGTTTCAGCCGTAATAGGGTTATGCATATATAGTTTAGTTACAAATGTCTACCCTTTTGTTGGTCTGTTCTTTGGCTCAGTTTGGGCAAGAGCCTTGTGTGGTATTTCTCTCCTCAGTTTGTTTGCTGTCTACAATCACTTATCAAAGCTTTTTGATATCTCCCGTAGTTATGTTTTGTTTCATCCTATATCAGCATTGTTGTATCTTAGTGCAGTAATAAATTCAACTGTAAAGGCGCTAAGCCGAGGTGGTATAGAATGGCGGGGAACCGTTTATTCTCTGAAAGAATTAAAGAACCATAAGTAATTGACGAAAACATTTGGGTAAGTCTTTGCCGCGCATCAGATAACAGCGCATTCCCAAAATCTGAGAAGGTATGAATGTTGTAACCAGACTTCGCAAATTCGCAGAACGTAATATGTCATTACGCTATCGGAGTGGGGTTTGAAGGAGGTTTGATTTTGGAAGCTAAGCTCTTATCCCGTAGAACATTTATCTTAGGTGGGATTGCAACATTATCCTATCTATATTTCGATCTCCATTCGATTGCAGTAAAACGATATACGATTAAGATTTCTAAATTACCAGCTGAGTTCCAGGGATTCACCATTCTCCACTTGACTGATTTACATAGCAAGGAATACGGAGATAGTCAAAGAGATTTAATCGAGTTGATTAATCGACAGCAATTTGATGCGGTTGCAATTACTGGGGATTTAGTTGATAAGAGTAACCCTAGTATGAAACCAGCAATATCATTAGTGAAAGGGTTGCAATCTAAACCGATATTTTTTGTTTCTGGAAATCACGAGTGGTGGACAAACTACCAAATCAAATCTTCCTTGGAAGACCAAGGGGTACACATATTGGAAAACGGGCATTTCAAATATAATATAGGCAATTCTCATATTTGGATAATGGGTGTCGACGACCCCTATCTAGGAAGGGATCAGTTAGAGAGGGCAATTGCAGGTGTCTCGGATTCTGAACCAAAGGTTTTATTAGCACATGCTCCTAACATATTTTCTAAAGCTATTAATCGCAAGATAGATTTAGTTTTAGTGGGACATACCCACGGCGGACAAGTTAGACTTCCATTGGTTGGTGCAGTGGCAGTACCAGGGCAAGGACTTTTCCCTGAGTTAGATTACGGTCAATTTACTGCCGGTTCTACTAACATGATTATTAATGGCGGTTTAGGAGAAAGCGTTCTACCAATAAGGGTTTACAATAGACCGGAAATTGTTCTGATAACCTTAGTTTCCTTTCCATAAATATATTAGTATAGAAAGAAGAGCTAAACTACGTGATGTGAGCTTGAAAAAAGGCATATAAATAAAAGGTATATCTAGGTCCACCTAGAATAGTAATTTAACACCAAAATATGACTGCGGAAGAATAAACTCGGTAGATCATTCTTCGACCCGGATTTAGAAGCCATTCTGGAGGCGGTAAAAAATGAATGTTTTACTTTTTGGTGGTACAGGTTTTGTCGGGAGAAACCTAATAGAAGAATTACTTATGAATGGATATAAAGTATCTGTTGTAACGAGAAATCACCAAAAAACAGTCAACCAATTTGGCAATAAAATTCAGGTGATAGAATGGGATAATATTGCTCCTCTATCTTCAATTTATAAGTTGGATCAAATTGACTTTGTAATTAACTTAGCAGGTGAGTCAATCGGTAGTCGTCGATGGACCAATTCCGTGAAAGCCGAGATTAGAGCAAGTCGGATTAGAACGACTGGTGCAATAGTTGCTGCAATTAATAATGGTACTATTCAGCCAAAAGTTCTAATTAATGCTTCAGCCGTTGGATATTATGGGCTATGTGAGGATGAAGAGATAACTGAGTCTGCAGAAGCGGGACAGGATTTTCTAGCACAAGTTTGCCGAGAGTGGGAAAATGAAGCATACAAGGTTCAAAATACTGGAACCAGAGTAGCGACCATCCGGATTGGCGTAGTTTTAGGAAATGAAGGTGCACTAAAGAGAATGGCATTACCGTTTAGATACTTTATCGGAGGACCATTAGGTAACGGAAATCAATGGCTCTCATGGATACACATTCGAGATTTAACGAGTATGATAAGGTTTATAATCGAACATCAGGAGCTAGCTGGCCCTATAAATGCTGTTGCTCCAAATCCGGTAAGAATGGGAGAATTCAGCAAGATGCTGGGTAAAGTTCTAGCTAGACCATTATGGTTACCAGTTCCGGAAATATTTTTAAAAATCGCATTAGGTCAGATGGCGGAAATGTTATTGCATGGACAAAGAGCTGTACCGAAAAAAGTACTCAGTGCTGATTTTGAATACAAGTTTCCAAAGTTAAAAGCAGCTTTAGAGAATGCTTTGGGGAACCGGAAAGGTGTCTGAGAATAATATTTTTGGGAGATGTTTAAGATTGGATCGAATAGTGTCGGCCGGTACATAAGATATATTGAATTAAATAGAGACAAAGTTCCTTCATTCACTGAATATCCTTTTAATTTACCAGCAATCAAGAGTTTAGACACCTTATCGTTTCATCCAAAAGTAACTTTTATTGTTGGAGAAAATGGTACTGGGAAATCAACGATCCTGGAATCTATAGCTGTGGCATTTGGATTTAATGCTGAAGGTGGGACTAGGAATTTTAATTTTGCTTCTAGAGCCACTCATTCAGACTTGAGTCAATATATAAAGGTTGTTAAAGGAGTAAAAAGACCACGAGATGGTTTTTTCTTAAGAGCAGAAAGTTTCTATAATTTTGCTACCAATGTTGAAAAATTAAACTTGAACCACGCTTATGGCGGCCGATCGTTACATGAACAATCTCACGGGGAGTCATTCTTTGCTGTTTTCCAAAATAGATTTTGCGGTGAAAGTTTATATATCCTGGATGAACCCGAAGCGGCTTTATCGCCTTCGCGGCAAATGTCAATGATTACAAGAATGCATCAATTAATTGAAGAAGGCTCTCAATTTATTATAGCTACTCATTCCCCAATCATAATGGCTTATCCTCATTCATTAATTTATCAAATTGAAGAGGGATTTGAACATGTAACTTATGAAAAAACCGAACATTATCAAGTTATGCGAGCTTTTGTTAACAATACTCAGAAGATGTTAAAGCTGCTATTAGAAGACGATAAGGATGATGGTGTTTAGAATTGCTTCAGATATAAAGGAAATTAAAGAAACACTCAAGAACAATAATAAGATAGAACTTTAGCGCAAATAGTCCAGCGAGCATCAAAGTACGTTTAGTTAGGAGAGTTTTAAGAAATGGCGTCAAATTATATACTTAGAAGAGCTGTCCACTCTGATGTTAACAGTCTCATTGGGCTGCTCGAAATCCTGTTTTCTATAGAAAGTGATTTTACAGTTGAAGAATTCAAGCAACGCAGTGGTCTTGAAATGATGCTGAATGATGATACGAGACGCTGCATTATGGTTGCGGAAATAAATCAACAGGTCGTAGGAATGTGCACTGCTCAGATTTTAGTCTCTACTGCAGAAGGCGGATTTGTAGCAGTTATCGAAGATTTGGTGGTACATAAGGAGTATAGGGGAAAAGGTATCGGTCGGGGGTTACTCTTATCTATTGAAAGTTGGGCTATTGCTAAGGGAGTAAAGCGGTTACAGCTCTTGGCTGATCGGAACAACACAGTGGCTTTGGAATTTTACAAAAGTTTGAGTTGGAAAAGTACTCAGCTCATATGTTTACACAAGAAGTAGTTGATATTTTTCATGGTGAAAGAGGTTTTGTACGAGAATTGTTTTTCTAAGAATGTAAAATACTATCTGGAATGGAGTATTAAGGGGACTTACACTACTTTAGCTGATCGATGGGGTGATTTTAGAAATCAGATTGACAGATTTTTGGTGTCATTAACGGAAAAAGATTTGTTTGAAGAAATTAATTATAAGAATTTATCAGGGATATCGTATTCTTTAGAATTGTGGAAACAGATGCTTCATGTTAACAATCATTCAACTTCTCACCGAGGGCAAGTTGTCACTATGCTTAGGCAATTGAAGAAACAACCACCTTCACTGGACCTCATTTATTATTATTTAGGAGAAAGGTAATAGGAGCAGGGGTTTCGTTAAACTATTATTAGGTTGTGTATATACGGGTTAGTATAATAGGAAATAGCTAATATCTTAAGAGAGGATAGGTTTTGCCGTTGTCAGTTAAGAGGGATGCTTTCAGATATTTATTCCTGGTTATAACTGTCATGATCCTTGGTTTATGCAGCAGACGTTTCTCAATATTTTTTCCGAGTTGGGTTAATTTGTATTTAGGCGATGTTTTATGGGGACTCATGATTTTTTTCTTATGCGGTTTCGCATTTAAGGCTAGTGAAACAAGAGTAGTCACAGTGAGAGCACTCTTATTTTCCTTCGGCATTGAATTTAGTCAACTATACCATTCCCAATGGATTGATTCCTTAAGGAAGACTAGGATTGGCGGGCTAATTTTAGGGTATGGATTTTTGTGGAGTGATTTGGTTTCTTATGCCGTCGGGATTGGGGTTGGAGTTCTGATTGAGAGGTACATGTTTCAATACATTAAAAAACGTTAAAAATTTAAAAGTTTAACCATTGTCAGGCACTTTCCTTCTCTAAGTTAGATAGAATAACCCAGCAAAGTTTATGTTGGGAGGTGTCTGATTTATGTATCTAAATGCTGATCATTTAACACAAGATATTTTAAAGGCGATTAATGGACAGTACAGTGCGATTGCCTGTTACACCGAGTTAGCGGCAAAAGCTCCGAACGAGGAAGAAAGAACGCAAATACATGAGATTAGGAAGGATGAGATTAACCATTATCAAGAGTTTTGTCAAATATATATAGGGATAACAGGAACTAAGCCGATACCCCAGATAACAGAAAGCTGTCCAGTAAGCTATAAGGACGGATTACAGTTTGCTTTTAAAGATGAGCAAAATACAGTAGATTTCTATCTCGATATTGCTGGAAAAGCTCCGGACCCATATATTAAAGAAAAGTTTAAAAGAGCTGCAGCTGATGAGCAAAACCATGCTGTTTGGTTTTTATACTTCTACACAAAGCTTTGCAACGGGAGATAACAACAGGTAATCCAATAAATAGTCTAATGGTAGCCCTAGTCGGGGGCTACTATTATTTTGAAGACTGACTGTAAATGATTAAAGCACAATCAGTGTTTGTTAGAAAACAATGTGTATGGTATAGTAAATCGAAAGAAAATGACTGTCACGAATAGCAATGGAGCGGGTGCGAGAAAAATGAGTGTTTTATTTAGCCGGGATTGCGGCGTCGATATATCAGGTGAACCGCTTTTTCGGCGGATCAGTTTTGCTTTAGAAAATGGGGAAAAGGCTGCCTTGGTCGGTCCGAACGGAGCGGGTAAAACAACTCTGATTCGGGCTTGCTTAGGAGATGTCCGATTAGAAAGTGGAGAGGTCCAAATTCTGGGTTCCTATGGGTACCTGCCTCAAACTCCTATTGTGGAGGACGAAGGGAACGTCTTTGAGTGTGTAATCCAAGAACGAGCGGATTTATTACAAATGCAGGAACAACTGCGTGAGTTAGAGGATAAGATGGCCTTGACTCCGAGTGAGAAAGTCATGGAACAATATGCTGCCTTGACCGAGTCCTTTGAACGTCAGGGGGGCTACGCTTTAGAAGCCTTGGTGCGGAGAATCTTGGCTGGCCTGGGACTTGAAGCGGAGATCAATTCTCAAGTTGTTAGGTTGAGCGGAGGGCAGAAGACCCGCTTAGCTTTATGTAAGCTTTTGCTTCGGGCTCCCGAACTCTTGATATTAGATGAACCGACGAATCATTTAGATATTGCGGCTCTGGAGTGGCTGGAGGGATACCTGCGAGATTATCCTGGTGCCTTGCTGATTGTTTCACACGACAGATACTTTTTAGATCGTATAGTTTCGCGAGTTTTCTGTCTGGAAAACGGCGAGTTAAAAGGGTATACCGGTAATTATTCCGAATACGAATTATTGAAGATTTTAGAAGCCAAGACATTAGGGCGAGAAGCAGAGCGCTTAGCAAATAAAATTGCTAAACTTGAGGATTATGTCCGCAGAAATAAGGCGGGAGTCAATTCTAAGCAGGCGCGCGGACGGGAAAGTCAACTCCAGAAGCTCAAGCCAATTCAGGTAACCAAGGTGGATCACGGACTTTCTATTTCACTGGGAAGTGGAGGCCGAAGCGGAAATCGAGTTCTTTCAATAGAAGATCTATCGATTTCCTTTGCTGCGCGAAATCTTTTTTCAAACGTGCAATTGGATTTGAGACGGGGAGACAAAGTAGCCCTGCTGGGAAAAAACGGAATCGGAAAAACTACCCTTCTCAAGGCTATTCTCCAAAAGGCTCCATTTAAGGGAACCATCCGTTTGGGCGCAAATGTAAAAATTGCTTATTATTCACAGGAACATGAGAATTTAGGCACGTCAGGGACGGTAATGGATGAGATCCGGAATGTCACCAAATTAAAGGACCCGGAGATCCGAAATCTACTGGCTCGATATGGTTTTAGAAAAGATGATGTATTTAAGCTGATTAACGTGCTAAGTGGGGGAGAAAAGAGCCGTTTGGCTTTATGCAAGCTTTTCTTAGAGCAAGGAAACTTACTTTTGCTTGATGAACCGACAAATCATCTTGATGTTGAAACCCGCGGGGTTTTAGAAGAAGCTCTTCAAGAATACGAAGGAACCGTACTTGTAGTTTCCCATGATCGTTATTTTTTAGATAAAGTAGTTAATAAAATTGCGGAACTCACCTCTCAAGGGCTGTTGCTTTTCGAGGGAGATTACACAGGGTTCAAGGAATATAAACAACAAGAAGAAATGAGTGCTGCTCCCATCGAACGGGCTTTAAAGCCAAGCAACCAAGATAAGCAAGAAAGCCGTAATTTGGCGCGTGAAAAGAAGCGAATGAAGCAACTTGAACTGGAAATTGAAGAGTTAGAAGAAACCCTCCTAGCGTTAGAGGCGGAACTCGCTATGGCGGATACAAATTACGAATTGGCAATGAGGCTTCATGAAGAGTGTGAGAAAGTAAAGTCGCGTAGAGATAGTGCCTTAGAAGAATGGATTGCTGGAAATGATTGATTTCACCAAATAGCCTTTGAATCCATATATTATCCTGAAGTCGCAAGATGGAGGGATACATATTATGGGAGTAGCTATGCTTATGGCAGTGGCTTTAAGTCTGGATGGATTTGGAGTCGGATTGGCGTATGGATTACGTCGTATTCGAATACCCATAAATTCGCTTATTGCTATTGCAATGTGTACAGTTTTGGCAATGGGAGTATCGATGCTTTTTGGTGGTTGGGTAACGTTATGGCTTGAGTTAATTCAGGCACGTTTATTGGGAGCTGCAATTTTATTGGCCTTAGGGATCTTTCAATTGGGGAAAGCTATCTGGAATCGTAATGAGGAGGTCTTTCCCGAAGCAGTACCCGCGATGGCTGTGACCCATCCAAAGCCAGCATTGGAACCAGTGTTTCGATTCCAGCTGCGGTTTTTTGGCTTAGTAATTCAAGTACTTAAGACGCCTGATATTGCGGATGTTGATGGTTCAGGAGTAATCAGTCTGCGAGAAAGCTTATTGTTGGGGTGTGCTCTGGCGATAGATGCTTTTGCTAGTGGAATAGGTGCCGCGATGGCGGGAATGACGTTATCGGTTATCGGAATCGTAGCTTTAACCCAAATTATGATGTTGCGTTTAGGCCAAGAAATGGCGGGTAAAATTCCAGTATACTGGACAAATAAAGCGGAATATTTGCCAGGTGCTGTTTTAATCTTGATCGGATTGGGGAAATTGATCTGAGGTGAGAAAGAAGTGTTGAACATTGGACTGACGGGTGGAATAGGCAGTGGTAAATCTACAGTAGCCCAATGGTTTATAAAACAGGGGGTTCCAGTGTTAGACGCCGACAAAACGGTGCACCGTTTGTTGCAATCGGATCAGACAACGGTTTTGAAACTGATCGAGGAATTCGGCGCAGATATTTTAGATGAGAATGGGCAAATCGATCGTTCCAGTTTAGGGAAGCTGGTTTTCAGGGAGGAGGATGCACGAAAGCGCTTAGAGCGCATCGTGCACCCTCGCGTGGTACAATCTATGAATGAAGAGAGAGATGCACTTAGAGATACAGGAGTTAAGATCTGTGTATGGGATGTGCCTTTGCTTTATGAAGCAGGTTTTGAAAAGTTTGTGGACGAAGTTTGGGTTGTATGGATACCGCGGAACCTGCAAATTTCTCGTGTACTTGCGCGGGACAAGCTGAGTCTTAGTGAGGTAGAAGCACGTATATCTTCTCAAGGATCGTTAGATGAAAAGCGTCAGCGGGCGGATGTTATAATTGACAATTCTGGGAGCGAGAGTCAAACAATAGGTCAACTTGAAGATGTGTGGCAAAAATTACTACTAAGACAAAAGGATTAATTGCTCATAATAGTCGATGCTATGAAAATAGACTAAAAATAAGGACCTTTCCTAGGTGAGAAGGAGATGGGATGGCTAAAAGGATTTTAAAGCGTTGGATTAGTGGCCGGAATATTGGTATTATTATTGTTCTATCAATCCTTGTGGCTTATAGTGTGTTGCAAATATCAGATTTGCAGAAGATAATCTATCCTTATCCACACCGGACCGTCGTCGAAAAATATGCTGAACAATACGGGGTCGATCCATTATTTGTACTTGCCGTAATCCGAGAAGAAAGCAAGTTTCTTCCTCGATCTGAATCTCACAAGGGTGCTAAAGGGCTAATGCAGTTGATGCCCAGTACTGCGCAATCTATTGCTGAAAGTATTGGAGATAAAGCATATAGTGAGGAGTATTTACTCGATCCTGAGAAGAACATTCAATATGGAACGTGGTACCTTGCCAGTCTGCAGAAATTGTTTTTGAATAACCGTCCTTTAGTAATTGCAGCTTATAATGGTGGTAGAGGACGTGTACAAGAATGGATCAAATCAGGTCAGATTGACCCTGAAAATATTCGACTTGAGGATATCCCCTTTAATGAAACTCGGGGTTATGTGGATCGTGTCTTGAAAAGTTATCAGAAATACATTAAACTTTATCGTACATAGCTAGATTAGGCAGCTGTAATGATATGTAAGAACCTGACAAGTTAGTTTAAAAGGTTCCCAAAAGAAAAGATAAGATTAAATTAACTTGCGAAAGGAATGTGTCAATTTGAAAGAGGTCGATCCCGAAGAAGTAAAAAAAATCCTGACAAGGTTAAAGACTGTTCGTGGGCACATAGCTGGTGTAGAACGCATGATAGAGGAAGAGAAAAGTTGTGAGGAAATTTTATTACAACTTGTAGCTGTTCGCTCTGCAGTACATAAAACTTCTGTCATAATAGCACAACGTTATGCAAGTTCATGTCTGATTGATGCCATTGATTCTGGGGAAGATCGCCAAGAGGTTCTGAACAACGCGATTGAGACCCTTATGAAACTTAATCAATGAACTAGGGCCTTCACCGTCACCATTTAATGAGTGGCGGTTTTTCTTTGATTAGATATCTAGTGGATAAGAGTAAAGATCAGTGAAATAATAGAATTAAAATAGTACTGTCAATAATTTTTGCAGTTGTCTAAGTTTTGATTGCTTTATTCAGTATATTTGATATACTTTATTTGAGCATATGCCCAAAAGGAGCTGATTTAATGCCAAGGCGACGTTGTTGTGGCCTGATTGACGATGCAATAGTTTGCCAAACTTTTATTCCTCTTGGACAATCTTGTTTGGAAGAAATAGTTATTAAGCTTGAGGAATTAGAGGCCATTCGTCTTAAAGACATGGTTGGTTTGGATCAAGTCGATTGTGCAGCGTCTATGGGGGTTTCCAGAGCTACGTTTCAGCGAATTTTAGGTGCTGCCAGGTCAAAGATTGCTGCTGCCTTAATAGAAGGCCGACCTATAATCATTCGAGGTGGCCACTATTTGATGAAAAATCGTGTGTTCGAATGTGTTGAATGCAGACATGTCTGGGAAGTTGAACCATGTGAGACTGGAGGTAAACACGGCTATGAAATCGCATGTCCAGAGTGTGGAAGCATGAAAAAAATGAAACTTGGAAACGGAAGTAAACATACTTGCAGTAGCCGGCATCACGATGGTCATAGCAAGCCCGGTTGCTGCGGAGGACACTCCTAGAAGCAATCAAAGCCTGGAAAGCAGTAAAATTAGTTCAGCTGAATTAAGTCGAGACATTGAATTGACCAGAACAGATTCAAACGTTTCTCTAAATCTGCTACAGACAGGCTTAGAGTGACGTAAATAATGATTAGGAGGGCTTATTTATGTCAAAGAAAATTGCAATTCCAACAAATGGTGAGGATTTAGATCCGCATTTTGGACGGGCAGCAGGTTTTACGGTGTTTGAGATTGAGGGAACTGAAGCTCGTTTTGTAGAATTACTCAGTTCTACGGGTCTTCAGCATCAGCATGAAGGACTTGCCAATATGTTCAAGAGTAAAGGCGTCGAAGCTCTTGTTTGTGGTGGTATCGGTGGAGGCATGATCAATGGTCTTAATGCAGTGGGGCTCGAAGTCGTTTCGGGTGCTTCTGGAAAAGTGGTTGATGTTGCAAATCGTTATGCTTTAGGTAAGGTTGTCAGTACCGGCTCTGTTTGCGCACACGATCATGATCATGAGCATGGACACGGTCACCACTAAGAATAATCTATTCAATTTCGGATCTGCTTTAAACTGTTTTTTATACTCATTAAATTATATGCTCAAAAAGATTTCCTGCGTGATTAACACCTAAGTGGACAAACCTTGACAAATAAAAAATTTGGGGAGTAAGATAAATTTTGGTTACTCATCCATGTAAGGGTAAATAGTTTTTATTTTAGAATTGGAGGTAGTAAAGTGAGCGAATCATGTAATAGCTGTGCTGCTGCAGGCTCATGTAACACAGAAAGTTGTTCTAGTGCGCCCGAATTAACCAAGGCTCAGAAAGCTAGTAATGTTAAGAAAGTTATTGCAGTCATGAGTGGTAAAGGCGGGGTTGGTAAATCCTCTGTAACAGGTATGTTAGCCGTAAGTCTCATGCGTCAAGGGTTTAAAGTAGGGATTTTAGACTCGGACATAACCGGTCCAAGCATTCCTAAAATTTTTGGAATTAAGGAAAGAGCTGGAGCCAGCCAAGGTGGGATTATTGCACCTACCAGTCGTGGCGGAATTAAAGTTATGTCACTTAATCTTATGATTGAAAATGAAGATGATCCCGTGATCTTACGTGGACCATTGATTACTCAAGTCGTTAATCAGTTCTGGAAGGATGTAATCTGGGGAGAACTGGATTATTTATTAATCGATATGCCTCCTGGAACTGGGGATGTAGCGATCACAATATTCCAATCCTTACCGATCAATGGGGTTGTGATGGTGACAAGTCCGCAGGCCTTAGCCAATATGGTGGTAAGAAAAGCTATCAAAATGGTAAGAAACTATGAACCGCCGATTTATGGATTAGTTGAAAACATGGCTTATGTCCAATGCCCGGATTGCAGTAAAAAGATAGAAGTCTTTGGGAAGCCTCAAGGGGAGGAAGAAGCTAAGCGTTCTTCTATTCCTTTCTTAGGAGCACTTCCCCTTGATCCAGCTTTAGCTACACTGTCAGATGCAGGTAAAATAGAGGATTATCAATCCTCTGACTTTGATCAGATCGCGCGTAGCTTGGCAGAACAGATTAAAATGGGCAGTGAGAAGAATCTAGCGTAATTAACCGTCTTTTTTATACTTATTTATTCTTAAGGGGTTGGAGCAACTAATTTTACAGTTGTTTTAACCCTATTTTTACTATTATGAAATCAATAAAGTGGGCGTAGCGAATCTTAGTCTTGCTGCGCCCACTTTATTGATTCTGAGGCTAATGGTTATTTGCGAAGTTCTAATTCTGCAATTATCTCCGCAATAGATGCTTTTAAGGTTTGAACTTCGGCTTCATATCGCCTTACAGTATGTCCAGGAAGATGCAACCCGGTTTGCTTTAGGACATAGCTTTGTTCTTCTTCTAACTCTTTAAGCTCTTCGGACAATGTTTTTAGACGTGTTCTTAAATCTTCGTCGCACATGACTGATCGCTCCTTTGACTTGATAGCATCATCATAATACAAGGTAAAGATTTTAAGTGTCTTGTTTTTGACCTATTACTCAGAATATTATATTTTTGGGCAGTTATAAACATATTGACCAAAGCATTTTTTAGATGTATCCTTTAATAAATACCTACCCCCGAGGGAGGGGGATTAAAACATTATCTCAAGAAGGATTTATATAACCCCCACTAACATTTGTCCGACGGAGGTGATTTAAAGCAATTAAGTATACCGATAAAAGTATAAATTAACTTGTGAGGTGAAGGGCAAACTTGAAAAAGAAAAAAAGCACTTTATTAGCCTTAATATTTGGCGTATTCGGCATTGTTCTTATTGGTACTTTTTGGGTGGAAAATCCGAAAGTGACCGAAGCGGCCTGCGGTGCATCGACCACCTCCTGTAAAACCTGTCATGAGGTTAAGGGAGAAAATCCCGTGTCCCAAAAGGGTGATTGGCATACTCAGCATGCTTTCGCTGATTTTTGTCAAGCCTGTCATCTGGGAGCGGCGACCGAGACCGATAAGACAAAATCTCATGCTGGGATAGTGGCTAATCCTTTGACACAACCTGATGAAAGCTGTGCATCCTGTCATCCGGCAGATACTGCCACTCGGGTTGTAAAATATGGCGGTGAGGTGACAGGTGTTCCAGCGGGTAATCCGACTTCGGGGACGAGTTCAGGAGCGACCGGAACTGAAACGAATCAAACGGAGTCCGGTAGTGTAACCCCATCAGCAGCTGCTGCCCAAATTCCCCCCGGTATGAATACCAACTTTGATGTAATTGACTTTAACGTAACAGACAAGATCCCATGGTTAGGCTGGTTGATCGGTATTATCAATGCAGTGATGCTTTTAGTGCTGGGGGGCCTGATCTGGAGATGGAAAAAGGGGTTATGGCCTTGGGCATTTTTAGCAGGAAGAACGAAAAAGGTTCCCTTTAACTCACTTCCTTTAGAAGTTCAGGAAGTGTTCAATCAGCTTTTAGAGGGAGATATTAAGACCGTCGTTTCTCTTGAGAAAATTTTAAAAAGTGAATGTGGTCCTCAGGTATTACAAGCAGTTTCTAACTTGCCAGATAATGTTCTGTTCCAGCTTAGAACTTTAGGGGAGAAGGATCTGAAGTCCGTTTCTTCATTGAGCGATTTATTGAAGAATGAAGGGAGTGAGCAAAATCGTGGGGTTTAGTAAGAAAATGAAAGATAAAGAGTGGTCGCCTTGGTCGGCCGGAGTGTTGTTGGGATTAACAGCTATTGGGTCTTATGTTTTGGTAGGCAAAACTATTGGTTCATCAGGTGGTATCGAAAACATAGACAGTATCTTATTGAAGGCCTTTGACAGCAGCTGGGCTAACTTAATGTACTTCAAATACCAGATGCCCCCTGTGGTGAGTTTTCAGATTCTCTTATTTGTGGGCATGATCTTAGGAGCCTTAACGTCAAGTCTCTGGTCCAAAGATTTTAAGTTTCGGATGATGCCGGATCAACAATGGACACAAACCTTTGGGCCCAGTAAGTTAAAACGCTGGACTATGATTTTTATCGGCGGGGTGATTATTGAGTTTTCTGCCGGTATTGCCGGAGGGTGTACCAGTGGCTTAGCTATTTCTGGGACAATGCAGCTTTCTCCAGCGGGTCTAATCTTTATTGCAGGGTTATTTATTTCTGGAATTATTACAACCAAATTATTGTACGGGGGGGATTATTAAGATGATGACATATGTCGTCCCCATAGTGATTGGTTTCTTCTTTGCCTTTGCTCTTCAGAAGGCGGGATTGGGACACTACCATAAAATCGTTAATCAATTTCGCTTTAAAGATAATACGGTCATGAAGTTTATGATGACGGGGATTTCGGTAGGGCTTGTAGGTATCTACACCTTGAAAGATCTGGGCTTTCTCCAGATGGATCAGGTTTCTTCCACTTATATACTAGGCAATCTTCTCGGCGGACTGCTTTTTGGGGTAGGGATGGCTCTCGCCGGCACTTGACCGGGGACGTTGATCACAGGTTGTGGTCAGGGGAATTTGGATTACCTAATACCTGGACTCTTGGGTTTTCTGACGGGTGGAATTTTATTTGGGGTGACCTATCAATCGATTTTCTTGAAGATTTCGACCATTGGAAATTATGGTCAAAAAACCCTCGAAGATCTCTTTCATGTTAACCATTGGTTGTTTGTAGGACTTTTTGTCCTGTGTACCCTGGTTTTTTATGTGGCTTCTAAAATTGCAGAGAACTCTAAGAAGACGAAATTGGGTGCTTCCAAAGAGATTTAAGAGAAATTAAAACGGTATATCCGTCGGCATAGCAAAACAATAGTTCACTTTATGGGAAAGGAGGGGGCAATGTGTCTAAAGTCTATACATGGGACCAATTGTTCAGCCGACGTCAGTTTATTAAGGGCTCAGTGGCTGCGGCTGCTCTTGGTGCAGCCGCTGGGATAGGTCTGCTTAGGCCCGAATCCAACTTGGGACAAGGAATATCGGATCAGGCAGCGGTAAAAGGGACAAAGCTTGTGACCACAATCTGCGAGCAATGTGTATGGCGGTGTGGTGTTATCGCCAGAGTTGAAGACGGTGTCGTCAAAATGTTGGAAGGGAACCCTGATCACCCCAACAACTTGGGAAGATTATGTCCCCGTGGCAATGCAGGAATCGAAACGTTGTATAGCCCGGATCGCATTAAGTTCCCACTCATTCGAGCAGGGGCACGGGGCAGCGGTTTGTGGCGCAGGGCATCATGGGATGAGGCTTTGAGTTATACAGCTGAGCAAATGAAAAAGATCAAAGATAAATACGGCGCTAAGGCCATGATGTTTAATTCAACAGATAACCTTTCGCAACCGTTTTTTGAGATTCTCCTCAAGGCTTATGGCACTCCGAATTATGGGACTCAAAGGAGTTTATGCTTCAATTCAATGACGACGGGGTTTTTATATACCTATGGGACCCCTCAACCGGGTACGGATTTTTCGAAATGCAAGTATATGATTTTTACCGGTAGAAATCTGGCCGAGGGAATATCCAATAGTGAAACCCAAGAAATGATTGAAATGGTGGCTAGGGGTGTCAAGGTTGTAGTTTTAGATCCGCGCTTTAGTAAGACTGCTTCTAAAGCGACTGAGTGGTTGCCTGTCCGTCCTGGCACAGATTCAGCATTTTTCTTGGCGATGATTAATGTAATTATTAAAGAAAAATTGTATAATAAAGTTTTTGTTAATCAATATACTCAAGGCTTCGAGGACCTCCTTACTGAGGTCAAAGACTATACGCCGGAATGGGCAGAGAAAAAGTGTGAAATTCCTGCGACGACGATCCGTCGGATTGCCCTGGACTTCGCCTCTGCTGCACCGGCAGCGATAGCGCATCCTAACTGGAGAACGTCTAATTTTGTAAATTCGTTCCAAACCGAGCGAGCTATTGCCGTGCTAAATGCTTTAATAGGGAATTGGGCACAGCCTGGAGGGTTGATTCCAGACCAGGATTTAAGCACTTTAAAACTTGGAGTTTTATCTCACCCAGCTTTTCCAATCGCTCAAGGGATACGTCTTGATGGAGTGCCGTGGCAATATCCCATGGTACCCTTGGCCTATGGTGTGATTCAAACAATGCGGGATAATATTTTAACCGGCAAGCCTTATGAGGCCAAAGGGTGGCTGATTTCTAGACAGAATCCAGTTCTTTCGATTCCTGAACGCCAAAAAACTATTAATGCTTTGATGAAGCTGGATTTTGTGGCAGTGATTGATATTCAAGCCAGTGACACAGCGTATTATGCCGATGTGATTTTACCTGAATCCTATTATCTCGAACGCTTTGATGGCCTGATTCCGATTAAGAACAAAATCTTTATTCGTCAGCCGGTGGTTGAGCCTCTCTATGATACGAAAAGCAGTTTAATGATTTACAAGGAGTTAGCAGATAAGTTGGGCCTTGGGGAATTTTTGCCCTTTAAGGATGAAAAGGATCTTTTGGCTCAACAGCTTAAGCCTTTTGCGGTAGATTTAGAGGAATTACAACGGGTGGGACATTATGAAATGCAAGATTTTAAAGAAGATCACTCCAAGGATTTTGAGTTCCAGACAAGCAGCGGCAAAATTGAAATCTCTTCGGGCATTATGGCCCAAATGGGCAAGAAGGCCGTCCCAACTTGGAATGAACCGCCTCGACCTGAAAAAGACCATTACTATCTCTTAACTGGCAAAACTGCGCAGCATACCCAAATGTTCACGCAAAATAATCGTTGGCTATTAGAAGTATTTCCGGAAAATCGAGCCTGGTTGCATACCTCAGTTGCTGCGAAGATAGGAGTCAAGATGAACGATGATGTAGTTTTGGAGAGTGAGGTCGGAAAGGTTAGTATTAAAGCTTATGTAACAGAGGGGATAAGACCGGATTGTATTTTCATGGTCGGTGGATTTGGGCACGTGAGCAAAGGACTTAAAGCAGCCTATGGTTTAGGGGCAAGTGATTCAGCCCTCCACAAAACCATCACAGACCCGATTTCTGGAGGTTCAGCTTTAAGTGAAACCTTCGTAACTGTGAGTAAAGCGTAAGATGAGAATTAAGGTATAAGGTGTAGGAGGGAAAAAAATGACTGTTCGCATGGGATTTGTCATCATTACTTCACGCTGTATCGATTGTGATGCCTGTATGGTGGCCTGTCGCTCAGAAAATGACGTGCCACTGGGGCATACGCGCAATTGGGTGAAGAGTAGTGGAGTCCAAGGACAGTTCCCGAAGGTTTCAGAAGTGTTTCAACCGGGGAATTGTATGCATTGTGATAACCCGCCCTGTGTCTCGGTTTGTCCGACAGGGGCGTCACAAAAACGATCTGATGGGATTGTCATTGTCGAGGATAAGAAATGCATCGGCTGTAAATATTGTCTTACAGCTTGCCCGTACGATGCACGCTTTTCCAATTCTGAAACTGGAAAGGCAGATAAGTGTACACTATGCTTACATCGCCTTGAGCAAGGACTTGAGCCTGCATGTGTGCAAACTTGCCTGGGAAAATCCCGGCTGGCAGGGGATCTCAACGACCCAAGCAGTGTTGTCTCTATGCTCATAGCGCAATATCCGACAAGAATCCTACTTAAAGAGGTGGGAACGGGCCCTAATATTTATTATATTGACGAAGCTGTTCCAGATATACCCGATGGGAAATAACGGGCTAAGGAGGTGGACTAAGTGGAATTAACTTGGGGATTAATGATTGTCATTTATCTTTTCACTGCGGGACTGAGTGCTGGAGCCATGATCACCTCGAATCTCGCTTTTCTCTACGGTGGCCAAGAATTTGAACGAGTCAGCCGCTGGGGGGCCTATCTGTCACCCTTCCCGATTTCCTTGGGATTAGGCGTGCTGGTACTTGATCTCGGAAGCCCGTTTAATTTTTATCAGTTATTCTTAACACTGGAACTGAGCTCTCCGATGTCCTATGGGAGTTGGATCATTCTGTTTTTCACGATGTTGAGCTTTGTTTACCTTTACCTTTGGCTTCCAGAAACTTATCAAAAAATAGGTCAGACACAGCAATTGAAACGATGGAAAAAGCACCTGACAAAGTTAATGCCATTTCTATCCATTGCTGTTGCATCCTATACAGGTCTTCTTCTCAATGCAGCAGTACGTCCGATCTGGAATGCTCCGCTGCTGCCAATACTGTTCTTAGTTTCTGCACTTTCGACTGGGGTTGCTGCAGTGATCCTGATTTCGAATCTCAGCCCCTGGAAACGGGCTCGGCACAAAGAATTACACGTCTTGACTAAAGCTGATGCCGGATTGATAATCCTAGAGTGTTTGATTATACTAATAATGATTGTAATGGGCAGATTAAGCTCAGCCAGTGAGTCAATTGCCTTTAACAGTTTGTTGGTTGGAAACTATGCTTGGGTTTTCTGGCTTTTAATCGTCGGACTTGGGTTGATCATTCCTTTGTTCATGGAGTTAATGGAACTTAAGGGAAAAATCCCAGTGAAATGGGTTTGGCCTGTGACAATCAGCAGCAGTTTCCTGGTCTTATTTGGAGGATTTTTCGTGCGGTATGTCATAACCTATGCTGGGCAAACGAATAGCTGGTTCTAAATATTGAGTCATTTTAATGCTCTATGGAGCCTGTGCCTTCGGTGTAGGTTTCCTAAGTCGGAAGGTATCCTTTGTGGATAGCAACTTCGGCAATACTCCCGTATCTGAAGCTCGATGTTCGGTTTTAGCTGAACGAGTTCACTTACTTAAACCTGGAAGGTCATAGAATTACAGGAAAGGAAAAGGTTAGGTTTGACCAGGTTTCTTAACCAGGTAAGATTGCACATGCCTAAGCAGTCAGAATGGACGAGACGTGCCGTGTTGCGTTTAGCATGGGTCGGGGTCATCGCTTCAGCTGCCTTGACTATTGAACCTCTCTTTAAGTATCTCACAAGTAAAGAGGATCGACAGAAATCTCCCCTGGTGGTTTATAAAAAACCACTTTCAGAAAACAGCGGCTGGCAAAACACAGCCGCTGCTCGTGTCTGGGTTAAAAGAGATTCCTCTGGGGTCATGGCGTTGGTAGCCACCTGTACTCATCTTGGCTGCGAGGTAAACTATCATGCAGAAAAGAAAGAATGGATTTGTCCTTGTCATGCCAGCATTTATGATGAAGAAGGTATGACTGTATCAGGACCTGCCCCTAAGGCTTTGCCTAGAGTCGCTGTCCAATCTCAATCGGACGGTTCGCTGATTATTAATACTTCAAAAATAGTAGGAATGGATACTCGAGTATGAATGATAGCAAAAACTTTGTGAATCATATTAGACCAAGATTTGTTCCGGAGGGAGCGCTCAGGGTACTTTATACCTTTTGCCTTGGAGGGGTGTCATTTCTAGCCTTCATCGTACTCGGGGTGACGGGTCTCCTGCTTATGTTTCATTATCAACCAGGAGATAATGCTTTCAGTAGTATTTTAACTATTTCATCGGTGATTCCATATGGTGGAGTCATCAGGAATTTGCATTATTGGGCGGGGCAACTCATGGTGGTAACTGTAAACCTTCATATGCTGCGAGTCGTTTGGACACATTCCTATAAACCTCCCAAACAGTTGAATTGGCTTGTTGGAGTGGGGTTGCTTATTTTCGTATTGTTTTTAGATTTTACAGGATACTTATTAATTGGATCACAGGAAAGTGGTGCCGCCGCCACTGTAGCAGTAAACATATTAGGATTAATTCGACTAATAGGGAGCGGGTTGGCTCAGATTTTGTTTGGAGAACCTTCTGTGTTAAGTGGAAGTACCCTTGTAGTGTATGTATGGCATTGTGTTGCCCTGCCTATGGTTGCTTTTTTATTACAACTTTATCATTTCTGGCGTGTTCGTCGTGACGGGGGAGTACGTCCGCTCTAAGGGGGAGTCCATATGGCACGTTTACCGCTTAAACACCTTACAGAAAAAGAGGGAATAGCTGCACTATTTTTCTTGGCATTTTGCCTAGGCTTGGCTTTAATGTTCCAGCCTAGTGTCGGCACGAGTAATCAGGCTCCATCTGTTTCCCATGCTGTTGCTCCCTGGATTTTTGGTCCGTTTCAAATTTTATTATTATATCTCCCACCGCGGGTCGGGGCTCTGCTAATTCCCATTCTAATTATTGCCGGAATTTCAGGGTTGCCCTGGTTGGTTGATGTTTTGGGTGTAAAGTGGGGTCAAAGAATCTTTATGACTCTCTTTGTTTTTGTTTGTGCCCTTCTGTTGTGGTTTGTCGTCAAAGAATTATGGTGGACTTAAAATGAAGAAAGCATTTTTATTAGCAAGTCTTTTCTTAATATTGATGGTTATTCTAACCCTGAAACAGTCTAAGTCTCAGGAATGGGCTGATTATCAAACAGAGTATTTTACTGAGCAAACATCTAAGCTGCAATTTGAACTCGGAACGATTAGTGATGCTGACGAGCAAAAGAGAATACAAGCAGAAATCGCCAGTTATCAAAATCGAAAACCTGAGATCGTCAATCTCGTGCTTCCGAATGGAGAAGTTGAACGTTGCCAAACCTGTCACCTGGGGCTTGAAGAGATATCGGACTCCCATCCCAGTAATACCCTGGGATGTGCAGTTTGCCATGGCGGAAACCCTCGGTCGCTGGACAAAAGGACGGCCCATGCTCAAATGTATGGAGGCGGGCATCCAGGGTCCTTAGATGTAGCATCCTTAAGTTGCGGGGGGACAGGTCCTAATGGGGCTGCCTGTCACAGTGGGAATCATGAGCTGGCTAAAAATCAAGTGGATACAGTGAAAGCCTCGATTATGTCCACGAAAGCTGGAGAGTTAAGTGTTGTGCGCCGGATATTTGGGCTTGATAAAACCAGCGAGGTTTCAGGTCTTGGCAAAGGCGAAGGGGCCTTTGTTTATCCAAATCCGTTGCAGGGGCGACCTAATGAAGAAATATTTCAACAGAGTTGTCTGAGTCAATGTCATCAAAGCGGAGGAGATTTACTCTTGGCCGCAAATAATCCTCTCCTAGCGACTACAGAACAAGAGGCTTCAAAAGGTTCAACATCCCTGAGTAATCAAAAGGGCGAAGCGAACGGAAACGTTCTGGGAAATGGTTGTGAAGCCTGCCATGTCTTGACCAACCCAACTCATACTTATATCGGCAATGATACGACCATTAAGGAGAATCAAAGCGGGCGTGGAATGGTTCACCGCCTGACAACCCAAATTCCTTATACTCAATGTAACCAATGTCATAACCAAGGGACCCATGATCCAATTCAAATGAAATTTACTGCACGGCCTGATATCGACAAAGTCACACGGGATTGGCAGGCTGGAGACTTAACTTGGACGGATCGCGTGAGTGATTATTATTTGCCCGGTGAACTCTTTGCCCGATGTGAAGTGAGTCTAGACTGTATTGATTGTCATACTGGACTTGATACCATGGGAGATGGGGAATTATACACATCCCAACATGAGGCTGTTCATATTCAATGCCTCGATTGTCATGGAACTAAAGATCAACCTCCTCTGACTAAGAAACTTGAGAGTCAGGAGGACTTAGCTCTTCAAATGCAAAAGCAGGTTACGAATCCGAAATTTCCGACGTTAAAAATGGGGGATGAAATTCTTGTGACGTCTAAGGGGGAAGATTTACCTTTTTTGCGTCATGAGGGAGATGCCTGGAATCAAAGTAGTCGGGTGACCGGGAAAACGTTCAAGATACCCTTGGTGATTGGAAGTGAATGCGAACAGAACCCTGAAGATCAAGGGGCAGATTCGTGTCATAAGTGTCACAATCGCACCGCCGAAAACCCATGAATTTAGAGTTTAAATAGAGTTTTTTTGACTCGTTCCATCCATACTGTTATTTAACAGTATGGATGGAACAATGTTGTAATGGAAACATTAAATGTAGGATTGCGGTCAAAGGGACCATAAACCAGATATAATAGTACACGGTTATCCGAAAATTGGTAAAGAGAATGAATAGGTCAGAAGTGTTGACAAATTAAAGAGAGGCGAATATATTATAAATATGATACGGTATGGGGGTATATGGGGGAGGAAGTAAAATAGTAAGTAGCAGGATCTGTGATTATAGGGATGGGCTATTGTAACAGTGGCTAAAATTATTCTCAAGATTAAATTAAATAATGTGTCAATAAGGGAGGTTTAATCAAATGCCAAGTTATGATTTGGTGTGCCAATCGTGTGGGCATAAGTTTTCGATCTTTTGTACGATTAGTCAAAAAGACCAACAGAGTTGCCCAATATGTGGCGGAGATCAAATAAAACAGCGGTTTACAACGGTCAATGTCATGGGGTCAAGTGGAGATAAAGGGTCCCAAGGAGCACCAAACTCAGCTCCTCGCGGCTTTGGCTGAGCAGGCTGCTAAGCGAGAAACCGTGTGTTTCTCTTAATGAGAGGAGTTGCAGATAGATGGCCGCGTTCATCTTAGAAAAACTGTGTCGAGGGTGTAAACGCTGTGTTAATGCATGCCCTGTTCAAGCGATCACTATTTTTTCACATCTGCCAGTTGTGGACCCTGCAATTTGTATTGAGTGTGAGGCTTGTATGGAATCGTGTATGCATGGCGCAATTACGTTTACCTCGTCAGAGGAGAGGGAATCGAATGGATGAGGAAGGACAATGGATCAATAAAAAAGAACCCTGTAAAGATCAGCAGAAGCTAATGCTGCTTCTAAAAGATGTGGAGGAAAAGTTAGCCGACTTAAAAGCCCGCTGGCCCTTTCATTCAGTGCAACCAAGAATGGTGGCAGAACGAGAGGACTTAGAAGAGGAACGAGAACGGTTGATGCGCTTGCTTGATGACCAACAATGAGGCTACAAAATTGTAAGATCAAATAGATAGTCGAAAAGGAAATTGCAGAACCTAAGGAGGATAAGCAGTGAGTAAAAAGGTTTTGATTATTGGTGGTGTTGCTGGAGGGGCATCTGCAGCAGCGAGGCTTAGAAGACTCGACGAAACTGCGGAGATTATTATGTTTGAAAGAGATGAGTACATTTCTTTTGCAAATTGCGGTTTACCCTATTATATTGGAGGGACCATAAAAGAAAGAGAGAGTCTTTTAGTCCAGACTCCTGAAAGCATGAAGAGTCGATTTAATATCGACGTAAGAATCAACAGCGAGGTAATTGATTTAGATACCCGTAATAAAGTAGTAACGGTCAGAACCAAGAACAATGGTACTTATAAAGAGATTTATGATTACCTTGTCTTATCCCCCGGCGCAAAAGCGATTAAACCTCCTATAGAAGGTGTCAATAGTCAGAGAATCGTAACATTAAGGAACATACCGGACACTGATCGGATCAAAGCCTATGTGGACAAAGAGGGAACTAATAGTGCAGTCGTCATTGGCGGCGGTTTTGTCGGTGTGGAAATGGCAGAGAACCTAAAACATAGAGGGCTTGACGTTACATTAGTTGAAGCAGCACCACATGTCTTGGCACCTTTCGACTCGGATATAGTTGGAGCTATGGAAAAGGAACTTTTCGATCATGGCGTCAAACTTATCTTAAATGATGGGGTTAAGTCATTTAAGGATCAGGAAAGCAGTGTGGAGATAAGCCTTAACAGTGGGAAAACATTGGTTACGGATCTTGTGATCATGGCCATTGGAGTTGTTCCAGATACAGGATTTCTTAAAGAAAGTGGAATTAAGATCGGTCCTAAGGGCCATATCTTAGTCGATGAATACATGGCAACCAATGTGGAAAACGTCTATGCAGTTGGGGATGCCATCGAAGTCGTTGATTTTGTCAACAAGCAAGCGACAACGATTCCGCTTGCAGGGCCTGCTAACAAACAAGGTCGAATAGCAGCGGACAATATAGCCGGTCTAAGGACTTCTTATAAGGGAACTCAAGGTACTTCGATTATTAAGGTCTTCGGCTTAACAGCAGCTAGTACCGGGAATAATGAGCGGACTCTGAAACACCTTAATATTCCTTATAAAACAATTACCGTACATCCAGTGTCTCATGCCTCATACTATCCTGGAGGATTCATGATGACCTTGAAACTGATCTTTAATGAAGAAGGTAAAATCTTAGGAGCACAGGGCGTAGGCAGTGATGGTGTAGATAAGAGAATCGACGTCATTGCAACGGTTATAAGACTGGGTGGAACTGTCTCAGATTTGACGGAATTGGAGCTTTGCTACGCACCACCTTATTCATCAGCAAAAGATCCCGTCAATATGGCGGGCTTTGTTGCGGAGAATGTCCTGGCTGGCAGAGTGGATATCATGTCGATCGAGGAATTTTTGGATTATGACCGAGAAAATACGATCTTAGTGGATGTCCGTACAGAAACAGAATATAATAATGGACACCTTGAGGGAGCACTCCACATTCCAGTGGATAGTCTGAGAGCAAGGTTAGGGGAACTCGATAAAACTAAAGAGATCTTGGAATATTGCCAAATTGGGCTCAGAGGGTATGTGGCTTCCAGGATCTTAACCCAAAATGGATATAACGTTAAAAATCTCACCGGTGGCTATAAATCTTGTCTTATGTCGCCGTTAAAACCTCCTTGTGTTGTTCCTGCAGCGACCTCAGAAAAACAGAGCGTCGATCCCGATACTCAAGTTGTGAAAAGTGATACGGGAAAAGAGATCAGTGATTATAAGAAAAAGCAGAGTGATTGTGGGATATGTTCAGAATAGTGGTCTAAACAAGACGGAATTTCGGCTGGGAGCCTCCAATATTGGGGGCTTTTTTATTTTGCCAAGTACGATTCGGAGATTCCGATGTTAATATGTATGTTTAGAATGCTAGAATTGCTGGAGTGAGCTAGGTCTTGCCTTCTCTGGCACATAATTTATTGAAAAGCACCGAAGTCTAGTCGGATTAATGTATAAGCTGGAGATGGTTTCAATTCTGGGTGTATAGGTTAATAATTGAATTTAATGAAGGACATGTAAGATGTTTGTCGAATTTCTAATTTAGGATAGTTTTAGGTATTTGCAATAATTATAACCGGATTAAAATAATGGGATGTCAAGATTATATATGAACATGTTCGCATAATATCTATCTGATTCGGATTGTAATTTACGAAGTGTGGTTGGGGTTGATGTTGGTTGAGTATGAGCTTAGCAATTGCAGTAGCAATATATCTAGTGGTACCATTACTTCTGTTCTATAAGATCGTAACGACGATACGAGTTAGCGAAAAACTTAGGGTAATTCTTTTGCTGGTGTTAATTGCGAGTTTCAGTATAGTAACGTACTTATTGTTTCAATACATCGAATATCAGATTATTACGAATATAACGAAATAGAGTTGCTTTTTGGAAGTGAGAACATTTGATCATGAGGGGAGTGGGTAGACTTGGAGTTTAATACTCTTTTTCACTCTGAGCGTCCGGTCAAACGTTCAGATTTACGTATGCTCCTAGGGAAGTTGTATTATACTTGGCGTCGCTATTTTCAGTGGATTTTTCATCGATCAATTAAGTATGCGTCTGGTTTCAAGGAAACTCCTCTTCCGTATCTTATCGCTAGCCATAGCACTCCATTATATAGACGCCTGAGAAATGTAGATATGTGGCTCCAGCAAAACAAGGTAACTAATCTAAAACTGGCTTCAGTTAAAATACATGGTTTAATATTAAAGCCAGGTGAAACATTTTCTCTCTGGCGTCTAGTTGGTAAACCTTCAAAGGCAAAGGGATTTAAGAAAGGGATGGTTCTGACAAACGGATCATTTTGTCCGGGGGTGGGAGGTGGCCTTTGTCAACTTTCTAATCTCATATATTGGATGGCAATTCATACACCGTTAACCGTCACAGAACGCTGGCGCCATACACATGACGTTTTTCCTGATAGCAACCGGACACAACCATTCGGAAGCGGGGCTACTGTTGTTTACAATTATATTGACTTACAAATAAGAAATAATACTTCACAAAACTATCAACTTTTGCTCTGGATAAGCGACTCAGAACTACGTGGAGAATGGAGAAGCGAGCAGTTGTTGACTCAAAAATATGAGGTTTATGAAAGTGACCATCTGATTACTCATGAATGGTGGGGGGGTTACATACGTCATAATGCAATTAGGCGAAAGGTTCTTGACGCTGTCAACAAGCAAATAGGTGATGAATTCATCACAGAGAATCACGCAATCATGATGTATGAACCAATGCTGCCGTCAGTGGGCAAAACTATATAATAATGAGTTTACAGTAATTCCAATTTATTTGTATGCTTGAGTCCAACAGGCCATATAAAGCGTATGCGAGGGAGGAATGTTGATGAATATCATTACAATTACTAAGGATAATCTTGAAGAAGAACATATTTGCTGTGCTATTTCAGATAACAACGACTGTCAAGTTATGTCGAAAAAAGCATGGATGGCGGAACGTTTTGCAGATGGCCTTGTATTTAAAAAAGGGGATGTCAGAGGAAAAGTCTTTATTGAATATATACCTGCTGAAAAAGCTTGGTGTCCCATAAACGCTGAAGGGTATATGTTCATTAATTGTTTATGGGTTTCAGGCCAATACAAGGGTCAAGGAATCTCCAATGAACTTTTAAATGAGTGTATTGACGACAGCAAAAGAAAAGGAAAGAAGGGATTAACAGTTCTTTCTTCAAAAAGTAAAATGACCTTTTTGTCAGACCCCAAATACTTCAAATATAAAGGCTTTTTGTTAGCGGATACTGCGTTACCTTACTATGAACTTATGTATCTTCCATTTGAAGAAAATATTGAGAAGCCATGCTTTAAGTCTTGTGCAAAAGATGCAAAAATAGGTGAACAGGGTTTTGTATTATTTTACAGTAATCAATGTCCCTTTACTGAAAAATATGTGTCCTTAATTGTGGAGACAGCAAAGAGCAAGGGGATAGCCTTTCGAGTGGTAAAGTATCAAACAACTGAACAGGCCCAAAATGCACCTGCCCCATTTACAACTTATAGTTTATTTTATAACGGAGAATTTGTAACAAATGAAATTCTCTCAGATAAAAAGTTTGCAAAGCTTTTAGCAAATTTATGAGTGAGGGATAAGTAGGCAGATCCTATTTTTTTTACCGGACACCAAGTCAAGTAAGTTTCTTCAGATGATTATGCCATCTAGTATGGTAACTCCTATCAAGGAAAAAAAGGATGATTGGATTTGGATAAAACGCTGAAGACGATAGAAACATACGATAAACATGCGGATTCATATCAAAGCAAGTTCATGGATTTCGAGAGTTATAAGAGTAAATTAAAGGGGTTCTGCGATATTTTATTGCCTGGTGCAAAGATTTTAGATGTAGGATGTGGTCCTGGAAATGCTGCAAAGCTCTTGATCGAATCAAATAAAGACTTTGAGATCTTAGGCATCGATCTTTCAGCAGAGATGATTAATCGTGCGCGAGCAAACGTCGTATCTCCAAAGGTAAACTTCTTGGTTGGAGATATCAGAGACCTGAATTTAAATGATGAGGTATACGATGCAGTTGTATTATCATTCTGTTTACCCCATTTATTAAATGAGGAAGCTGAGAAACTTGTTAATGATATAAGTGCAGTATTAAGCAGGGATGGCTTCTTATATTTGAGTTGTATGGAGGGAGTGAAATCGGGTTTTGAAACAACTAGTTTTAGTCCTGACGATTACATATTCTTCAACTATTACTCGGAAGACTTTATTCAGAAAACACTAGGGAAGAACAATTTAAGGATACTGCAGCTTCACCGAGATTTATACCCTGAAAGTGACGGCAGCTGCACGACAGACATGTTCATCTATGCTCAAAAGTTATCGAATTAAGTGAAATGGAGCGATTTTAAATGAACTATGAATGGCTTGACGAGTACTGTCTTTCTAAGAAAGGATCACAAAAGGATTTCAAGGTGGAATGGGATGCGACAAGATATCTTATTGGTGGAAAAATGTTTGCTATGCAAGGTGGAGATAAAGATAAAAAGGCGATTATTACCTTGAAATGCGATCCCTTATTTACGCGATCCCTGCGAGAAAATTATCAACATATCGTTGCAGGCTATTATATGAATAAAGAACACTGGAATTCTTTGTATTTAGATGGCGATGTGCCCGATGATATCGTAAAACAAATGATAGATATGTCTTATGAATTAGTTGTAGGAAAACTCAGTAAGAAAGCGCAAAAAGAAATTAGGGAAGAAAAATTATCGTTGAGTTAAGCTGGTGGTTAAGAGAACCGTCAAACTTGCCGAAAAAAAAGCAACCAGCGAAACCCGAATGCGGTTGCTGGTTGCTGGTTGCTTTTTGCTTGTTATGCTATTGCTTTTGAATTTCTAAAATTGCGCCTTTGTTTCCTGACGTTACCAGGGCGGCATATCTCGAAAGGTATCCGGTTACAATTTTTGGCTTTCTTGGCTTCCAATTTGCTCTTCGTTTTTCTAGTTCTGCGTCACTTATAACAAAATTGATTTCATTTGCCATAATGTCAATTTGGATAGTGTCTCCGTTTTCTATTAAGGCGATATTTCCTCCTACCGCTGCTTCAGGAGAAACATGACCGATTGCCGCGCCTCTGGTGGCCCCACTGAATCGCCCATCGGTAATCAGTGCGACGCTTCCTCCAAGTCCTGATCCCATAATAGCCGAAGTGGGATTTAACATTTCTCGCATGCCTGGTCCGCCTTTAGGGCCTTCATACCGGATTACAATAACATCTCCTGCTGTGATTCCGCCGGAAGTAATTGCTTGCATGGCATCTTCTTCGCAGTCAAATACTTTTGCCGGGCCTTCGTGTTTAAGCATTTCTGGGGCCACGGCGGAACGCTTGACAACGCAGGAATCAGGAGCCAGGTTTCCCTTTAATACAGCAATCCCACCTGTTTTACTATAGGGATTTTCGACAGGCCTGATTACCTCAGTATTTTTATTCAGACAACCTGCAATGTTTTCTCCTACAGTTTTACCAGAGCAGGTTATTAAATCTGTTTTAAGCAAACCTAATTTATTGACTTCGTTCATAACCGCGTAAATGCCGCCAGCTTCATCGAGCTCCTCTACAAAGTTATGCCCGGCAGGCGCGAGGTGGCATAGATTAGGAGTTTTGTCACTAATTTCATTAGCGATTTCAAGATTTAATTCAATACCGCATTCGTGAGCAATCGCAGGAAGATGCAACATGCTGTTGGTACTGCAACCCAAGGCCATATCTAAGGTCAAAGCATTTTCAAAGGCATCCTTAGTCATAATATCTCTTGGCAGGATATTCTTTTTCAGTAACTCCATAATCTGCATACCCGCGCGCTTTGCCAGCTGAATACGAGAAGAATAAACCGCAGGGATAGTTCCATTCCCTTGCAACCCCATTCCCAATACTTCTGTAAGGCAGTTCATACTATTGGCTGTATACATGCCTGAACAGGAACCACAGGTTGGACACCCTTTATTTTCAAATTCTTGTAATTTTTCCTTAGTAATTTTTCCTGCTTGAAATTGACTGACTGCTTCTGAAACACTGGAAAAGCTAACCTTTTGCCCATCCACTTTGCCTGCAAGCATCGGTCCGCCGCTGACGAATATGGTTGGAACGTTTAATCTTGCTGCAGCCATTAACAATCCAGGAACATTTTTGTCACAGTTTGGAACCATAACCAGTGCATCAAAGGCATGAGCAAGTGTCATGGCTTCAGTAGAGTCGGCAATCAATTCTCTAGTGACAAGAGAATACTTCATGCCCTGATGTCCCATCGCCAAGCCGTCACATACAGCAATCGCAGGGAAAACAAGAGGAGTCCCTCCAGCCATGGCTACACCCAACTTTACAGCGTCTACGATTTTATCGAGATTCATATGCCCTGGGACGATATCGTTTTGAGAACTTACAATGCCGATTAAGGGACGTTCTATTTCCTCATTAGTCAATCCCAGCGCATGAAACAATGCGCGGTGTGGTGAAGTCTTGGTTACTGCATCACTATTCATTCTATAAACACCTCTCTTATAATGCGTTGTATAATTATATTATAGATTGTATGATGTCCAATGTCTATAATATTTTAATGAACATTATATGGAGAGAATGAAAAAAAAGATAAAATAGGTACACTTATGGTGGAGGTAGAAAAAATGATAATTCGAGACATGATTGCAGAAGATATTCCTCAACTTGCAGTGCTATACAAGCAATTTTGGAATGAAGAGTCTTCGGTTGAAAGTATGTATGAAAACTTCAGCAAGTTTCAGGAGGATGATTCATACTTATTGCTTAGTGCTGTAGAAAACAATCAGCTAATAGGTTCTGTAATGGGAATTATCTGTGGGGAGCTGTATGGAGGTTGCAAACCTTTTATGGTGCTGGAAAATATGATCGTTGATAATAAATATAGAAATCATGGGGTTGGGAAAGGACTGATATCGGAGCTTGAAAAAAGAGCTGTCGAAAAAGGCTGCTCACAAATAATTCTTGTCACAGACACTAATAGAATTGATGCTTGTAAATTTTACGAATCCGCAGGATATAATCCTGACACGCATAAGGGGTATAAGAAGAAACTGAAATGATTTTCAGCGAGTGAGATTAGCTTTAAGCAACTTTAGGATTGGTTATATTTCTTAATTCTTTAAACTGAATGATTTCTTTTATAGAGGCATTTCCAAATAAAGCTATCAAAATCTTTAAATCGGATAGCTTCCCCGATATTCCCATTATATTCCTCCTATTAAAAAGCATTCTTCCCGTATTTTCAACAAATTTATCTTTATATTTATACGTTGGGAAACAAGCTATTAGGAGGGTCGGAAATATTGTAAATCATGGAAGCCCTAAAAGGCTAAGGATCGTCTGACGGTGAGTTGAAGTATATTCTATAAATGGGCTAATCCTTATAAGGATTTAAAGGTTGGGCAGCAAAACTTGGGTCATACTAGAACTTAAGGGAGGGTATGATTGGTGAAGAAAATTGGGATGATAGGTGGTTTTGGGCCGGAGGCCACACTAGATTACTACCGGTTAATGAGGAAAAGATTGAGGGGTTAATCTTGGGCTGTACAGAATTACCCCTTATTCTTACAAAGGATGAGTTTAATATTCCGTTCCTAAATACTGCTAAGATACACGCAGAGAGTGTCATTAGATATTGTTTAGGAGAGAAAACATGAAATACCAATTCATTATCTAAGGGAAAAGGGTGTTTTAGTTTTGTAGGAAATGAAAGGAGAAACGATGTGAATTTTACGTACGAATTAAATAAACAGGATCTCATTGATTTCAATATATTCCATATTACCTATTCTAAATTAGCGAGGCGGTCGTTTTTTTTACAACGGTATGTTTTTTCGTTATCTTTTTTAATTTTACCTTTCATAATTAGGAATTTTACGAATATGCCGCTAGGGTACTGGTTAGTTGTATTTATTCTCTTGTATATATACTGGGTTGCATTTTACCCAAAACGTATAAGGAAGATCGTTTCAAGGAAAATCTCAAAGATGCTTGCTGAGGGAAAAAACCATAGTGTGGTTGGAACTCATAATTTGGCGATATCTGAAACTGAAATCGTTGATAATAGTCAACACAGTGAAGCAAGGACACCGTTCAATGCTGTAGAAAATATTGTTGAAGACAAAGAACATATTTTTATCTATGTAAATGCTGATTCAGCACACATTATTCCGACTAGAATATTTGAGAATCATGAAAAAAAGAAAGAGTTTCTGGCCTTATTAAATAATAAGGTTGGTCGATTGAACTAAAATACAAGGAGAATACCGTATGAGATTATTCATTGGAGTGGATTTGCCAGCTGAAATTAAACAAGCCCTGATTGAATTTCAGTCAGAGCTAAGACTTCTCGGGGTTAATGGGTCCTTCAAATCACAAGATAATTTTCATATAACCCTGGAGTTTTTAGGGGAATTAGATGCCAGTAGGATTCCAGCACTTACTGAAACACTTTCTAGAGTCGCGAGCAACTTTAAACCCTTTGATTTAAATATAGTTGGATTAGGGGCATTTCCTTCTTTTAAACGTCCTCATACATTGTGGACCGCGGTAAATGGAAGTTTAACTGAACTAAATAGACTAAGGGATGAACTACATAGTGAACTCAGAAACAAGAGCTTTGAATTGGAAGAACGGCAATTTAAACCGCATGTAACCTTGGCCTCTCGTCCCAACCTTGACAATATAGATATTTCTACTGTTCAATCTGGAACGCTGGGTGAATTCCTGGTAAAGGAAGTTGTTTTATTTGAGAGCAGGGCTATAAGTGGAAAAAGAGTCTATACCGATTTATTTAAAGTTCGTTTAGAACCTTAAAATTTGAATCATTGTAATAGTATTAGTATTCTTCATAAAACTTTGCCATTTCTTGATAATAATTGGCCCGAATTTAATTGTTTTATAGTTCCATCATCCAAGGCTGCTTTGCCATTGATGATCGTATACTTAACCCCTTTAGCCATAGTAAAGGGGTTTTTATAGTCTATTTCAGGGTTGAAGGGATAAGAGTAATTATCCATATCGATGATGGTGATATCGGCTGACTTTCCTGTAGAGAGCGTACCTCTATTACTCAACCGGAATTGTTGTGCGGGTAAGGAAGTAATCCTTCGGATAATCTCTTCTAATCTCACACCGCTTTGTCTGCACAAACTAATAAATAGCGGAAATGAACCTTTTCTAAATAATTCATACCAGGCATAAGGGTCGTCGAATTCCCCGGATACTCTATCCGAACCAACCATCACCAGTGGATTTTGGGCTATGCTATCAGGATAAGGCGTTCCTGGGAAATCCTGTCGGATAAGTCCTCCGTGACAGAAGGTCAGTTCATGACGATCATTTTCTAATAGATCGAGGAGTAGTTCATTAACGCTCATCTTACTCTCTATCGCAAGTTCCTTTAAGGTTCGAGTTTCCATGGACGGATCCCCGGTATTGATAGCCATGAGGTGCTCTTTAAAACGTATTCTTTTTATTAATTTGCGTCTTTCTTCGGAAGTCAGGATGGAATCACAGTTAGTTAAATACTGAAATAAGCGATCTTTTCTCCTGAAGTGTCCACTGCTCTTCGGGATAGTATCAACAGCGATTTCCAAGCCTTGTTGCCTGGCAACTAATATTTCATCAAATCCCTCAGGACAATTCGGCGTCAGATGGGACACCTGTACTCGTATGCCTGTTGCTTTGCCAATAGTTACAGCTTCCTGGACGGCTTCCAAGGTGCCCAGATAGTTTCGAATATGGGATGTATATATTCCATCGTATTTTTTTACTGCCTTGGCAAGTTCTATGATTTCATCTGTTTCAGCATATTTGCTGGGGCTATAGGTCAGGCCGGTTGAGATCCCTAAGGCGCCTTGTTCCATGCCCTCTTCAACCAAATGAATAATTTTGCTTTCTTCTTGGGCTGTTGGTTTCCTATGCTTTGTGTCCCCTATAATACTCCATCTTAAAGTACCATGCCCTAAGAGAAATCCCATATTCAAGTTGGTTCCTTTGTTCTTGATAACATCTGTATAACTGAGAAAATCCGCCCAGGCCAATCCCACACGCTTATTTTGTTCCATTGTTTTTACTGATATAAGCCCTTTTTTAACCATATACTTATAAATATTATCCGAAGAATAGGGAGTTATGGAATGCCCACAGTTTCCACTAATCGTCGTCGTTACTCCTTGACGTAAATACTCTTCAAACCTACCACTGGATAAAACGGTAAGCTCTTCATGCGCGTGGGGGTCGATAAAACCAGGGCATACCGTTAAGCCAAAAGCATCAATGATTCTTTCAGCTTGGAATTCGATTTTGGTTGATATTTTGATGATCTTTCCTTGAGATACAGCTAGATCACCATAGAATCCAGGCTTTCCTGAACCATCAATAATAAAACCATTCTTTATTAAGAGATCACAGTACACTCAATTTCACCACCCAATTACTCTACTTTGTTTTTTTGCTTATTTTAACCGTAGATTACAAATCGAGACCAGATAGTGGTCTCGATGAACTTAGTGAATTATTTACTTAAGACTATAAATATAAAAGTCGTTAATTGCAACCGTCCACTTAACCTTTTATTTGTCTATGACAATCCTTGACCGATCCTTGTCAAGATTAAGTCAATGATACAAGGGTCATTGAAGGTAGTGTCCTGTCCTTTTTTCGTGTTTCATTAAAAGATTAGGAGTGAGAGTAGAGCTCCGGAGATTATGATCCAGAGAGTGTCAATCTTAGTAAAGCGTTGTACGAGAAAAGCTGCTAAGGCAATTCCGATGGTCGGTAAATCGATTAAGGAACTCCCAGCTAATTTAATTATTACAGCCCATAAGGTGCCGATAAAGGCAGCTACAATTCCGGTAATCACCATTTTAATAATATCAGTCTTACCAGCTCGATTATAAAGATCGGAAATAAGATTGACTACAGCGAAAGCAGGTAAATACATATTGGCCATAGCTAGGGCTGCCCCAAATAATCCAGCCACTTTGTAGCCGATAAAGGCAGAAATTACTGTGACCGGACCAGGAGTTAGTAAGCTTAAGGCCAGGGCGACCCCGAATTCTTGATCAGTAAGGAAATGATATTGATTGACCATTGAATCCTGAATAAATGGGAGCATTGCATAGCCACTCCCAAAAGTTAATCCCCCGATCTTAAAGAAGGTGTTTCCAAGCTGTTGAAAAGTCGGGTTGCTAAAATTTATAATAAAATTAATAGAAATAAGCGTTGAAAGCATAATTAACATAATTATGTATTTTTTTTTGCTGAACATAAATTTAACAGTCATGACGGTTTTTTGAGAGGTCTTTTTCGCCATCCAAAACCGTTGATCCATCAAAGCTTTCCAACCGGAAAAGTGAATAGTCAGGAAAGTAAACACTAGGCTTGTGACTCCTGCAACAAGGAGAAGTGAAATGATATTAACTTTCAAGAAATAAATCATAAGAAAACCGCTAACTGCCAAAATCGTTAATTGAGGGGAGTTTACCCCTCTTTTCCAGAGATCGATAATGGTGTTTAGCACAAGGCCCACAACTAATGCACCTACACCCTTAAACAACGCGGTTACTAAGGGGATATCGTTATAGTTCAGATAAAGGTGGGTAAGAATGACCATGAGTATAAAACAAGGAATTACGAAAAAAACCGTGGCAACTAAGCTTCCAGAAAAACCTCTCAGGAAATAGCCAATGTATGAATTTAGATTTACAGCAGGCGCTCCGGGCAAGAGCTGGGAAAGAGCTACCCCGTTTAGATATTCCTCATCTGTCATCCAGTTTTTCTTATCGACAAGGGATTTCTTGGCTTCACCAAGCGCGGCTAAACTATACGACACGAGTCCAATGTGAAGAACCGTTGTGGCAATTTCAAAGAGGCTCACCAATCTGGGCAGTTCCGAAGAAGGTTTATTCTCGTTGTTGGAGTTAATCTCCACGCTGATGCCTCCCTTAATTTGTATCGCATTTCACAAGAGAATAGTCACAGGCATTTTTTCGTGTCATTACAGAGAAATTTAGCAGGGGATAAGCCCACATTCTTCTAATATTGAATTGCCATCAGGTCCAGTCAGCAGTTCGACAAAGGATTGAGCCAATTCAAGATTTTGACTTTCTTTAGATATGCCAATTGCAAATTCAATGGGTTTACCATGGATGATAATGTTCTTCCCGGGGACTTTGCTTTCTACGGATACAGCCGCCTGGTCATAAAAATTTGCATGAGCAGGGTTTGAGAGGTTGACCTTTGACGGCAGGGTGATATAGGGAAGTCCCAGCTGTTCAGCCTCAGAAGAATAAAGAAAAGCATAATCAACCTTACCATTAACTAGAGCACTTGCAAGATCCAATGATTTAGGGTAAAGCGAGTAGGGGATACAGGCTGATTCCATTTTTGAGTATAGGCCAGGTCTTGAATAGAAGGATTCAGACAATTGCCAAACCATCAGTGTTCTATAGCCGCAAGGATCAAGATGATGGTCAGAACGGGCAAAAGTAACTTGAGGATCAAGTAGAGTTTCAAACCAATTCCCTTGATTAATCTCCTCGCTCCCCTTAGAAAGTTGACTATATCCAATCACAATTTGATCAGCTGCAAAAATATAATAACTTTTCACTAAATCGGGGACCAGCAATTCCGCAAAGAGTGCCTGATCAGCAAGGGCAATAATGTCATAGTTTTCTCCAGATAATAAGCGCTTCGCTCCCTCCCTTGAACCAACTCCGGTCGCCTCAAATGTAAGATTTGCATTATGGCTGGAAAAGTGTTTAACACATTTTCTTATCACTTGTTGTAAGGCACCAGCATGGATAATTCTGAGAGTTTTCGATAAACTGCTCAAGGTTTATGCACCCCATTTTCCTCATTAAATAAAGATTCTTCATACTGGCTATAAGCTTGCAAGAAAATCTCCAGCTTGGCCTTTTGTTGAGAGATGTATTGAACCCAAATCTTTAAAGACTTCTCCCCTTGAGGAGTTAATTGATAAAGTCGCCTGCCTGGGCCGGATTCACCAACCTCCCAATGGGAGTTAATAAGGCCATCCTTATCCATACGTCTTAGATTTCGATAGACTGTTGCAGTATCTGCCTCTCCGTTTTTAAAATCTGCATCGTTCAAGCGTTGAATCAGCTCATACCCATGAGAAGCCTTTTGTCCCAGGAGAAGAAGTAATTCAGCTTGAATGGAGCGCTCAATGGGGATAGTTAAGGTATTTTTATCAATATTTTCGTTCATATATGTACTCCTCAGCTAATGTCACCGTGCACATAGGTTTATTGTGTATATTCTACTATGTATATAGGCAAACCGTCAATCACTAGAACATGAAAAAGAAACAAACCTGAAACTAAGCTTAGAAGTATAAAGACTGAAAAATCCTTTTTAGTCTTTATGTATTATCATCATTTGGGAAAGACTATAACAAGCCGTTCTATAATATAAAGGAGGATACTATTGATGTCAGAAGATCTTCATGCACTAAAAGATCACTATGAATTAGCTATTATAGGGTGCGGACCAGCTGGGTTATCAGCGGCCCTTAATGCTAAAATTAGAAATCGTGATTTTGTATTACTGGGTTCTGAATTTTGCAGTCCCAAACTCTCGAAAGCTCCACAAGTGGACAACTGGCTTGGTTTCCCGGAAATTGGAGGGGAAGAATTACGGCAGCGGTTCCTAGACCACGTAAAGGAAAAGGACATACCAATCACGCCGTTTAAAGTGACAAATATTTATCCTGGGCCGCCATATACACTGATGGGCAAAGAAAAATCCTTTGAAGCGGATACCATAATTATTGCAACATGTGATGGACCCTTATATAAAGATAAAAAGGTAGCTATCATTTCTTACAATCAAGAAGGGGAAGATGAAGCTAACTATATGGCAAATATTTGTTCTAAAGTCTACTATATTCCTTATTACAGTGAAATACTGAAGCTTGATCCACGAGTTGAGATTAAAAAAGGCAAAGCTAAGAAAATCACAGGGGATCAAAAGGTGGAGCAACTTGACCTAGGGGAGGAACAATTGATCGTTGATGGGGTCTTTATATTGAGAGACACCTTACCTGCCGAGCAGTTGGTGTCTGGCTTGGAAATGGAGGAGGCCGCTATTAAGGTCAATCACAAACTAGAGACAAGTATGCCGGGTTTATATGCTGCGGGAGACTGCACAGGCCAACCTTATCAACTGATTAAGGCAGCTGGAGAAGGCGGAACAGCGGCCTTGCAGGCAGTCAAATACTTAGACAGTTTAAAATCTGCTGATCCTCATGAGGTTGTCTCTATTCACTGAAGTATTAGAGCCGCTGTATGCTGACATTAATTCGGCAAACAGCGGCTGGTTAGTCCTTAGTCAATTTTCTTTATACTGGAATTACTGTGGTTTCTTGAAAATTGACCAGATTGGCCACTTTAGTATATCTTTATATTTTTCTAAGTCCAGTTGGAAATTATCTTTGCGGTTGGCGTTAAATATGGGAAGCAGTGTTTCCAGTATTTTTGAAATTCCCGGGGAGAGTGGAGATGGCTCAGAAGTTGATCCTGAGGAATTTTCCTTTTCCTTTGACTCCAGTGGTCGAATAATGAGTTCAGATAGTTGCTGTTCAGGATCAGGCAAGTCTTCTTTAGTTAGTTGCTCAGGAGATGAGCCATCCGTTCCCCTATTTTTCTTGAATAATTGAATTGAGTTATAATTTTTATTCATAGGATTCTTCCTTTCTAAGCGCTGAAAATAAGATTGTGTTTCTATTAGGATATGTCAGATTACGTCCAATTGTTTATACGACCAGACCATAAGGTTAGTGAGCGTTTGTCCACTTTTAATATACTGCAACCAAAGACAAATGAAGGGCGAAATAAAGAAAAGCCCACCTTTCAAGGCGGGCTGGATGATTAGATAAAGCAAAGATTATAGACGTTCTGCAGTGAGAGCAAGTCCTATATTGACTATATGGAACACATAAAAGTTGCCTAAATTGATGAAGCTCCGTTCGCATCAATCTCAAGGACCATAGCCTCAGCGTTAATGCCGTGCTTTTCTAACATATTTGTCATGATTAGGGAGACATCCTCTGTAAAGCTTCTGGGAATGAGGGTCAACAGTGTAGGGCCGGATCCACTAAGTGCAGCACCATAAGCCCCAGCTTGAAGAGCCGCTTCCAATGTTTCTAGTAAGCCGGGAATAAGCGCAGCGCGTTGACTTTGGTGAAGCTTATCACACATGGCTTCCTTTAAAAGGGAATACTCTTCACGAATGAAGGCTTCAGTAAGCAGCGAAACATGAGAAATATTAAAAACGGCATCCTTTCGATGAACTTGCGGCGGCAGGATACTGCGCGCTTTTTTGGTATTGAGGGGTGTATCTGGGATAATAACAACCGCCTTTAGATTAGGGGATTGAGCTAAGACTCTTGGAAGTACTCCCTTTTCTGTGGGAACAGATAGAGTCACGCCACCATATAATGCGGGAGTAACATTGTCCGGATGTCCCTCTAAGGCATTGGCTATCTGTAGTAACTCTAACTTTGTATAAGGTGATCCGGCTATTGCGTTAGCAGCCGCAAGTCCTCCAACGATGGCTGCAGAACTGCTGCCTAAACCCCGAGCAGGAGGAATGCAATTTTCAAAGGTTAAATCGACAGTTGGGACAGGGTAGTGGATAAGGTCCCAAAAATGACACATAGTTCGCCAGACAAGATTGCTTTCATCTGCTGGGATGCCCTCTTTGTAAGAACCAGTTAAAGAAATTCGAAAGGGGCGTTTAGTTTCTACAGTGATCGTATTGTAAAGTTGAAGGGCCATTCCTAAACAATCAAAACCAGGTCCGAGATTGGCGGAAGTAGCCGGTATCTTTATTCGGAACATCATATTCCTCCCTCATTTTAAATGGGATATTTATGATTTCTGGTCCTCTTTCTCAAAACGGATGACATTGTCAATGCTAAGGACCTTGCTGTAGGCCTTGACAGAATCAAGGGCTTCTTGAAGTGCTCCTTCACGGCAGGGGTGAGTAACGAGGACTATTTCTGCCTGATCCGCGCCGCGAGGTTTTTGGATAATGGAAGCAAAACTAATGTTCGCTTCAGCGAAAAGTAAAGCTAGGGTAGCAAGGACACGGGGTTCGTCTTTAACAAGCAAACGGATATAAAAGGCAGTATAGAAATCCGAGACAGCCTTAAGGGGCAGGTCCAGGTAACAAGTACAATTAATAGAAGAAGTTGAGTTGGATTGGATGTTGCGTGCTATGCGCATAATATCGGATATTATCGCACTGCCTGTGGGGAGTGAACCTGCTCCCCGACCGTAAAACATAGTTTCTCCAACAGCATCTCCTACTACATAAATAGCATTAAAAACACCGCTTACAGAGGCGAGGGGATGAGAAAGAGGCAATATAGCCGGATGGACTCGAACTTCGATACCTTCATCTTGGTGTTTAGCAACGGCTAAAAGCTTGATAGTACAACCAAGCTCAGCAGCATAGGTCAGATCCTCGCGAGTGATTTTAGAGATACCTTCTACAAAGACGTCGCTGAGAGCAACTCGTGAATTAAATGCGAGAGAAGCAAGGATAGCAAGTTTGCGTGCTGCATCCAGGCCATCAACATCCGAAGAAGGGTCAGCCTCGGCATACCCCAATTGTTGTGCTTCAGCTAAGACTTCTGCATACTCGCGCCCCTGTTCGGCCATGGCAGTAAGGATGTAGTTGGTCGTTCCATTGATGATTCCAAGTACATGTGTAATTCGATTGGCAGCCAGGGACTCTTTTAGAGCCGCAATAATCGGAATTCCACCTCCGACACTTGCTTCAAAGTAAAGATCTTTCCCTGCGGCATTGGCGGCATCAAGAAGTTCATGACCATGAACTGCAATTAGATCTTTATTTGCGGTAACAACACTTTTTCCATGTTGCAAAGCGTCTAAGATAAATGTACGGGCAGGTTCAATTCCTCCCATTACTTCCACAATAATGTCGATTTCAGGGTCATGAAGAACTGCTTCCGGTTGATCAGTGAGGAGAAAGTCTCCGCTAATATCCCTTGCACGTTGAAGGTCACGGTCAAGTATTGCTTTGATTTGAAGGTCGCAGTGGGTGCGAGTTTGAATGTCGACTGCATTCTGTTGCAATACTTGTACTACACCGCATCCAACAGTGCCTAACCCCAAAATACCTATTTTAATGGACATGATAATTTACTCCTCTCAAAAAAACAAATGTATCTGCATAGTGGACATTATACATTGTTCTATCCAGCTTTGACAAGGAAATTCTAAAGGAATTTCGCACAATATTAGTAAATTAGGGTTGACACTTTAGACTGTATTCTGTATCATATACACAAAGTTCTCAATACAAATGTAATATAACAGAAAAGGAAGTGTACCTAGGGTTCCGAGGATATACTCCCCCCCAAAAAGGGCTAGAGGTCAACAGACCGGGGAGAACCTGACTGGTCCAAGCGGTACAGAATCCATAATGGGTTTACACCGTGGGTAGAAAAAACCCAAGCGGAAAGTTCCACGTTACTAGGGGACTGCGCTTGAGGTTTTTAATTTTTACACTAGTTTATTGGAGGGTTGGTTAGATGGGTCTGATTATTTACTTGAATGGTTCTTTTGTTTCTGAAGAAGACGCAAAAATATCCGTTTTTGATCACGGTTTTTTATATGGTGACGGTATTTTTGAAGGAATTCGCGCCTACCATGGTCGAGTGTTTAAATTAGAAGAACACTTAAAACGCCTCTATGAATCTGCGAAATCGATCAACTTAACCATTGGTATTAATAAGAAAGAGATGCAAGAGGTCATTTTGGAAACGCTCCGCCAAAATGGTTTAAAAGATGCTTATATTCGCTTAGTGGTGTCACGAGGTAAAGGTGACCTCGGCCTAGATCCGCGAAAATGTTCAAAGGCTACTATCATTTGTATAGCTGCACAAATTAAGCTCTTTGAGCCAAGTATGTATGAGCAAGGTTTAGAAGTGAAAACTGTGGCCATCCGTAGGAACAATCCTGATTCCTTAAACCCTAGAATTAAATCTCTTAATTATCTTAACAATATACTTGCGAAAATCGAGAGCACTCAGGCTGGTGTCATAGAAGCTATTATGCTCACCCAAGATGGATATGTGGCAGAGGGGACGGCGGATAATATTTTTATCTATCGTAATGACGTCTTATTGACCCCTCCTCTTTCGGCAGGAATACTAGAGGGCATTACGCGAAATACTGTAATTCAGCTCGCTAAAGAACTTAAAATTGAAGTGAAGGAAGAGCTATTTACTCGTCATGATTTATATACCGCTGACGAGTGTTTTCTCACTGGTACGGCAGCTGAATTGATTCCGGTAATCAATGCAGATGGACGTGAGATCGGGGATGGTGTTCCCGGTCCAACGTTTAAGCAACTTCTGGAGGCATTTAGGGCGCATACTCATGTCAATGGTCCTGATATTTACAGCAGTTAGAAGCAAACGTTTAGGGAGGGAAATGTATGAGTGAAGAAAGAACTGGAATTAAAGGGGCCACCATCTTATTGAATGCTTTACAGCAAGAAGGTGTTGACGTCATTTTTGGTTATCCGGGCGGGGTGTTACTTCCATTATATGATGCACTTTTAGATAGTCCAATTCGACATGTATTAGGACGTCATGAACAAGGGGTCGTTTTTGCAGCTGATGGTTATTCAAGAGTTACCGGGAAAGTAGGGGTTTGTTTAGGCACCTCCGGACCGGGAGCTACGAATTTGGTGACAGGTATTGCTAATGCTTTTTTAGACTCTATTCCATTAGTTGTTTTGACAGGACAGGTCTCTACGGGTTCCATCGGCTCAGATTCTTTTCAAGAGGTGGATATCATCGGGATCACCATGCCAATTACCAAGCACTCATATTTGGTTAAGGATCCGCGGGATCTGCCTAGGATTGTTAAAGAGGCTTTTTATATAGCGCGGACCGGTCGCCCCGGGCCCGTTCTCATCGACCTTCCGAAGGACGTTCTAGCTCAAGAAAATGTGGTTCCCTTTTCAAACGAGATGAAATTGAAGGGGTACAAAGTATTTGGACAAGCGAACAACGGTAAGATTGAAGAAGTGGCCAAGGTGCTTTCAGAATCTCGCAAGCCAGTGCTTTATGCAGGTGGTGGAGTTGTCACTGCCGGAGCCGAAGACGTCTTAAGACTATTTGCAGATAAAACGGCAGTGCCGGTTGTCACAACCTTAATGGGAATTGGCAGCCTTCCGTTAGAACATCCTAATTCACTTGGTATGGTAGGAATGCACGGAACTGTGACTGCAAACTATGCTGTGGATGATTGTGACTTGCTTATTGCTGTGGGTGTGCGCTTTGACGACCGTGTAACAAGTGGCATGGGGCATCGTTTCGCGACTAAGGCTAAAGTTATTCATATCGACATCGATCCTGTAGAGATCAGCAAAGTAGTAAAAACAGAGATCCAAATTGTTGGGGATGCCCGCCAAGTCTTGGCAGAGATTCTGGAAGCTTTGCCGGGATTCGCAAATCCTGATGTGACAGACTGGTGGAATCAGTTGCGTGACTGGAGGAAAAAAAACACTATACAGTATGACAAGGACAGACTCACCCCACCGATGGTCATGGAATGTTTGGGAGAAATTGCCGGAGGAGATACAATTGTCACTACAGATGTAGGACAGCATCAAATGTGGGCTGCTCAATATTATCCGACAGTTAATCCACGCAATTACGCGACCAGCAGCGGACTTGGTGTGATGGGTTATGGGTTGCCTGCCGCAATTGGAGCACAAATTGCTCGTCCGAAGGATAAGGTCGTATTGATAACCGGGGATGGATCTTTTCAGATGTCGATCCAAGAGTTAGGGACAATTGCTCAGAATAAACTTCCTGTTAAAATTATCTTGCTAAACAATGGGGTTCTTGGGATGGTTCGACAAATGCAGAAAATGTTTTATAATGAGCGGTATAGTCAGATTGAACTGCAAGGTAACCCGGATTTTGTTAAAGTAGCAGAGGCCTATGGTATTCGTGGAATCAGTGTTAATTCCCCAGAGCAGGTACGCGGTGCCATTGAGGAGGCGTTTAAACATCCTGGCCCAGTTCTGGTAGACATTACAATATCAGAGCATGAAAATGTTTTACCCATGGTTCCACCTGGTAAAGACATTACTGAAATGATAGTGAGGTGATAATATGTTGCATACACTTGCAGTCCTTGTGGAAAACAATCCTGGTGTATTGATCCGGGTGGCAGGATTGTTCACGCGTAGGGGCTATAACATCGATAGTCTCACGGTTTGTCAGACGGAAGATCCGGAGCTTTCGCGAATGACAATTGTCGTTAATGGGGATGATCAAATTATTGAGCAAGTAAGGAATCAACTGAGTAAATTAGTGGTTGTTCATTCAGTTTCAGATTTGACTGGAGAAAGTGTCGTCGATCGAGAACTGGCTTTAATTCGCGTTCAGGTCAGCACGGAAACACGATCCGCGGTGCTTCAAACGGTTGATATTTTCCGAGGTCGGGTTGTGGATATGGGAAGGACAAATATTACCGTAGAGTTAACGGGTGATATCCCGAAAATTGATGCGTTTGTCCATGCAATTCAACCTTATGGATTACTTGAGTTAGTTCGCACTGGCAAGGTTGCAATTTTGCGATCTGAAGCATAGAGAAAGATTTCCATTGTGTAGTATAATATACATGGTTTATTTTTAGAAAAGGTTAAAGTTGAAAGGAAGTTATAAAAATGGCAAAAATGTATTACGAAGTAGATGCTAATCTGGAGTTATTAAAAGGCAAAGTAATCGCAGTTATGGGTTATGGCAGCCAAGGACATGCACAAGCTCAAAACCTTAAAGATTCAGGACTTAACGTTGTAATCGGACTTCGTCCAGGTAGTGCTCGTACAGAACGTGCACAAGCAGCAGGCTTTGAAGTTATGACAGTTGAAGAGGCAGCCAAGCGAGCTGATGTTATTCAAATTCTGCTTCCAGATGAAACCCAAAGTAAAGTTTATAATGAAGAGATTAAAAAGCATCTTACGTCAGGAAAGGCTTTAGTCTTTTCTCACGGATTCAATATTCACTTTGGACAAATTGTCCCTCCAAGCGATGTCGATGTCTTTATGGTGGCACCAAAAAGCCCAGGCCATTTAGTGCGCCGAACCTATACTGAAGGTGCTGGAGTGCCGGCCTTGATCGCCGTTCATCAGGATGCCTCTGGGAAAGCCAAAGAATTAGCCTTGGCCTATGCTAAGGGAATTGGCTCCACCAAAGCGGGAGTTCTGGAAACGACCTTTGGAGAAGAAACAGAAACTGACCTTTTTGGTGAGCAGGCAGTCCTTTGTGGAGGAGCATCTGAACTGGTTAAAGCAGGTTTTGACACATTGGTCGAGGCAGGATATCAGCCGGAAATTGCTTACTTTGAATGCTTACACGAGCTAAAACTCATAGTTGACCTAATGTATGAAGGTGGCATGAGTTGGATGAGATATTCAGTGTCAGATACTGCTCAATATGGAGATATGACTGTCGGTAAGAGAATTGTTAACCAAGAAACCCGTAAAGAGATGAAACGCGTGCTTGAAGAAATTCAAGACGGTCGTTTTGCAAAAGCTTGGTTACTTGAAAACCAAGCAAATCGTCCGGCCTTTAATGCTATGACTCGTAACGAAGCAAATCATCAGATTGAAAAGGTTGGAGAACAACTCAGAGGGATGATGAGTTGGTTGAAAAAGCACGAATAGAGTACGCTTTTTAAAGTAAAGTTATATATCTGGGAAGGAAGTTAAAGGGATGCGCCGGATCGAGATCTTTGATACTACGCTTAGAGATGGTGAACAATCTCCAGGAGTAGCACTTAACGCAGATGAAAAATTGCAAATCGCACATCAATTAAGTAAGCTAGGGGTTAATGTTCTCGAAGCAGGATTTCCTATTGCCTCCCCTGGAGATTTTGAGGGAGTGCGCAGGATTGCTCAAGAAGTAAGAAACGTAAGTGTGGCTGCCCTTGCGCGGGCCAATGCCAAAGATATTGAACGTGCCTGGGAAGCAATTTCCGGTGCAGAGTCTCCGCGCATTCATACCTTTATTGCCACTTCACCGATTCATATGCTTTATAAATTACAAAAATCCCCCGACGATGTGCTTGAACAAGCCATTCAGGCAGTTCGATTGGCAAAATCCAAAGTAAGTGACATTGAGTTTAGTGCCGAAGATGCGTCCCGCAGTGATGTGGATTTTCTAGCTAAAGTTTTCTCTGGGGTTATTCAAGCAGGAGCAACGGTCCTTAACATTCCGGATACTGTGGGGTATGCTACACCCGAAGAGTATGCTGCATTTTTGCAATCGATCATGGAGCGTACAGTTGGGATTGAGAAGGTCAAAGTCAGTGTCCACTGCCACAATGATTTGGGCCTGGCGGTGGCGAACTCCCTGGCCGCTGTTGGGGTAGGTGTGCATCAGTTAGAGTGTACGGTTAATGGGATCGGGGAAAGGGCAGGGAATGCGGCTTTAGAAGAACTTGTCATGGCTTTGCACACCCGCAAGGACCAGTTTAATGTTGAAACTAGTATTGTGACAGCGGAAATTGCCAGAACCAGTCAATTGGTAAGCCGTTTAACAGGCATGATGATTCAACATAACAAGGCGATTGTGGGTAAGAACGCTTTTGCTCACGAATCGGGTATTCACCAAGATGGAATGCTTAAAGAACGTTCCACTTACGAAATCATGTCACCAAGTGTGATAGGGATTGATGTTGAATCTATCGTTTTAGGAAAACACTCAGGGCGACATGCGGTTCAGCAACGGCTGACAGATCTTGGGCTGAATTTGGAAGAGGGCCGATTTGAAGAGCTGTTTTCTCGGTTTAAACTATTGGCAGATCGCAAGAAAGAAGTAACAACATCAGATTTGTTCTCCCTGGCAGACGAGCAAAAAGAGAAAACGGATCTGATAAACTTAGATTATTTGCAGGTCTCAAGCGGGACCCATCTGGTTCCTACGGCTACTGTCGGGCTCATGTTTCAGGGGCAACGGTTAGCAGATGCGGCGTGTGGGGATGGACCAGTTGATGCGGCATTTAAAGCCATTGATAAAGTTCTGGGAACCCAAGGTAAATTGATTCACTATTCCTTGCAAGCTCTCGATGGTGGAGAAGATGCCCAAGGAGAAGTAACGGTTAGTGTGAAATTTGGTGAGAATTTAGTTGCTGGGCGTGGAGTAAGTACAGATATAATTGAAGCAAGTGTACGAGGTTATCTCCAGGCTGTAAACCGTGCCTTCTCACGAGGGTGGATTGAAATACTAGAGAAATAAATCCACTCCTGAGCATTTGGCAGCACATTGTATGGAAGATGCAGGAACACAGTTTGCTCAGGAAGTTAAGTCTGGAGACCTTATGGTCGGCGGCAAAAACTTCGGATGCGGTTACTCGCGCGAACATGCTCCGATCGCCATTAAAGCTTGTGGTATTAAAGTAATAATTGCCGAGTCGTTTGCGCGGATTTTCTATCGCAATGCGCTTAATATTGGATTGCCAATTATGGAATGCCCTGAAGCGGTAGCCGGAATTTCTCCGGGAGATGAGATAGAAGTAAATCTTGCGACAGGTATTATCGAGAATAGGACAACAAATAGCCAGTTCCGAGCTCGCTCCTTTCCTCCTTTTATGCAGGAATTGATACGTGCTGGTGGTCTTATTCCTTATATTGAAGGGAGAAGAAAAAATGCCTAATGTACTAGTTCTTCCAGGAGATGGTATTGGGGTAGAGATTACTCCGGAAGCCGTTAAGGTGTTAGAAGCGGTCTTGAAAGGTAATTCTACCAGTCTAAATTTTGAGTATGGCTTGATAGGTGGAGCCGCGATTGATGAAGTGGGCAAGGCTTTGCCAGATGCAACATTAGCGGCGGCTCAAGCAGCCGATGCGGTTTTAATGGGTTCCGTAGGAGGCCCTAAGTGGGATACCCTTCCTGCTCCGCAACGTCCAGAGTTAGGAGGACTGCTCCCGATTAGAAAGGCCTTGGGGCTGTTTGCCAATATTCGTCCTATAAAAATGCTACCCATGTTAGTTGATGCCTCGACTCTTCGCAGCGAAGTAGTTAAGAACGTTGATCTGGTTGTTCTTCGTGAATTGACTGGCGGACTTTACTTCGGCGAGAAAGGGAGAGGAACAAACCCAAGAAGTGCATTTGATACGTTGATTTATACAGAAGAAGAAATCAAACGCATTGTAGAACTAGGTTTTCAAACGGCAGTTAAGCGACGTAAGAAACTTTGCTCAGTAGACAAAGCAAATGTATTAGAATCTTCTCGTTTTTGGAGAGAGATAACCCTTGAAGTTGCAAAAAATTATCCAGAGGTCGAATTGACTCATATGTATGTGGATAATGCAGCTATGCAATTAGTTCGTTTACCGGAGCAATTTGATGTTATCGTTACGGAAAATATGTTCGGAGATATCCTTACAGATTTGGCGTCTATGCTAATGGGGTCGATCGGAATGATCTCCTCGGCAAGCTTAAACGGGAGTAAAGGACTCTACGAACCAGCTCATGGCTCGGCACCGGATATTGCTGGTAAGAATATTGCCAATCCCTTAGCTACAATTCTCTCGGGAGCATTGATGTTACGCTATTCGTTTGGATTAGAGGATGAAGCTCAGAAAATCGAGAGAGCGGTTGAACGCGTTTTGCAAGAGGGGTACAGAACTCCTGATTTAGCAAAACCAGGGGATAAAGTACTAGGAACTCGAGAAATGGGCAATGCTGTGGTTGAGGCGCTGAAGTAGGTCGTGTTTGCTTCGGTTTGCATAAGCTAATATTTTTATTGACACTTGAAATATTTGGATGGATGAGATAGAGTATAGTTAACTAGATATTGAATAAAGCATGGGATCGACCCAGTATGGTAGACGGTGGTGTTCAGAGAGAAAAGCAATTGCTGAGAGTTTTTCCGCCTTCGATATCAGAACCCCAGTCGTGATGCTCTGATGAAGAATCGGACGGTTTTTCCACCGTTATGCGGAATGTTGTTGGATCAATCTGGCACTATAGAGTTGGCATTGGCAATAAAGGTGGTACCGCGGAAGGCTTCTTTCGTCCTTGATGAGGATGAAAGGGGCCTTTTTTTAGGTCTTTTGGGTCTGTGAAAGTCAGGGGAAATTGCCCGTTCACATATGTTGGGTTTACTGGATCGGCAGGATTGGTATGCTATTAAAGGTTGGCCAAGGTTGATAAGATTAAAGGGTTATGAAAGGGTGTAAAGAATGACTCAGTCTATTGGGTTTATTGGTGGGGGAAATATTGCGGAGGCTATGATAAGTGGTCTTAAGCAGTCAAATAGTTCACTTGAGATTCGAGTGACGAATCTTTCCAATCGCGGACGGCTCCAAGGCTTGGTTGATAGATATAATGTTATTGCAGCTCCATTATTGGAGCTCGTGGAAGATTCTCGCGTCTTGATCATTGCGGTGAAGCCGAAGGATGTTCAAGCTGTCCTTAAAGATTTAAAGGATTTTCCATTGAAGGATAAACTGGTTATTAGTGTGGCAGCGGGTGTCCCATTGAAGGTCTTTTATAAATACTTGCCGGGGGTTGCTGTGGTACGGGCAATGCCGAATACTTCAACGGCAGTGCTTCATTCCATGACTGGATTGGTACGCGGTGATAATGTTACAGAAGAACAGGCCGAAATAGGGGAGAAGATCTTTTCGGCTACAGGGCGGATCATGTGGGTTCCAGAAAAAAACATCAATGCATTAACAGCAATTAGTGGAAGCGGACCAGCATATTTTTATCTATTCGCCGAGAGCTTAATAAAAGCAGGAGTAGAATTAGGGCTTAGCGAAGAAGAGGCTGAGATATTGGTTCTTGAAACCTTGATTGGTTCGGGGAAGATGATCGCAGAAAGCGATAAATCGCCGGGAAAACTGCGTGAAGAAGTGACTTCGCCTAATGGCACGACGTATGCGGCTTTAAATGTATTTACGGATGAGAAATTGGCTGAAACCGTGCTGAATGCGGCAAAGGCTTGTGCACGGCGCGCGGAAGATTTGGAAGGAGAGTATTCAGAGTGACATTAAGTGAGGTTCGTAGGGTTGTCTTGAAAATTGGGAGCAGCAGTTTGAACCATCCTCATGGTGGTTTAGATGAACAAGCCATAACTGAGATCGTCTCAGTAGTCGCCGCCCTAAAGGAAAATGGGGTGGAGTGCATTATTGTTTCTTCGGGTGCGGTGGCGGCAGGAATGGGTCAACTGAAGCTCCAAGCTCGGCCCCGGGATTTAGCAGGTAAACAAGCCGTTGCTGCTGTGGGTCAAGGGGTACTAATAGAGATGTATACTCGAAATCTCGAACGGCATGGTATTGTAGGGGCTCAAGTTTTATTATCTCGTATAGATTTGGCACAATCATCACACTATAGGAACGCTCAAAATACTCTGGAGAAATTACTGCGTTTACAAGTCGTGCCTATTATTAATGAAAACGACACAGTTGCAGTGGATGAGCTCTGTTTTGGAGATAATGATACTCTGTCAGCCTTAGTGGCAGGGCTTGTCGGTGCAGACTTGTTGGTTATTTTAACAGATGTGGATGGCTTGTATACCGCCAATCCCAAAAAGGATGAGTCAGCACAGCTTATTAAAGAAGTAACAGAGGTCTCTGCAGTTGAAAGCATGGCGAGCGGGGCAGGAAGCTTACTAGGGACTGGAGGGATGGTCACTAAACTTAGGGCAGCCAAAATAGCTACTCGTTTTGGAATTGGGATGCTGCTTTTGAATTTTACGCGACTTCGAGAACTCACCTTCTTGACCAAGGGTCAAGGACCAGAGGGAACATATTTTCAGCCTTTAAAGCATCGTCTTGCAGGTCGGAAACGCTGGATTGCTTATGCAGGGTTAACTGAAGGCAGTATCCAAGTCGATGATGGCGCAGCCAAGGCCCTTGTGAAAGAAGGCAAAAGTCTGCTGGCGAAAGGAATTATAGTTGCTGAGGGGACTTGGGAACGTAAAGAAATCGTTCGGATAGTCAATACGCAGGGAGAGGAGATTGCCAGAGGAGTGGTAGAGTTGAGTAATGATGAAGTTCAGACGGTAAAAGGACTTCATTCTGAGAAAATTCATCAACTTATTGCAGATTTTGACGGTGAAGAAGTAGTTCACCGTGACAACATGACACTTATGGTGGATTAATTACTCAAATAATTGATAAGAAGGTTAAGTTTATGGTAGGAGGTCACTGCTTATGTTTCACCCAGAATTAATTGAAATTGGGCAAAGAGCTAAACAAGCGGCTCGTCAGTTGGCTTTTGCCAGTACAGAGTCCAAAAATGATGCGTTAACCTTAATGTCCGAGGCGCTCCTGAAAAATGAGGGAGAAATTCTTAAGGCAAATAGCCTCGATGTTCAAGCGGCTGAAGAGAAAGGTCTTAAGAAGAGTCTTGTCAATCGTTTAAGGTTGACTTCGGCGAGCATTGCACAGATAAGTCAATCCCTTAAAGAGGTTGTTGCATTACGAGACCCTGTGGGAGAAGGGGAAGTTTGGACGCGTCCGAATGGCTTGCGTATTCAACAGACTCGGGTTCCTTTAGGGGTTGTGGCGATGATCTATGAAGCACGACCCAACGTGACGGTCGATGCCGCTGCCTTGTGTCTGAAATCTGGAAATGTGGTCATTCTCAGGGGAGGGTCGGAGGCTTTAGAAAGCAATAAGGTTTTGGCAAGAGTAATTGCGGAAGCTGCTGAAGAGAGCGGATTGCCGTCAGGATGTATCCAATTGATTACAGAGACTAATCGAGAATGGGTCCAACAACTGATGCGTTTAAATGATTATGTAGATGTCATTATTCCCAGAGGGGGTGCTGGGCTGATTCAAACAGTGGTACAAAATGCCACCGTACCAGTGATTGAAACCGGAACTGGTATGTGTCATGCTTTTGTTGATCGAGATGCAGATTATAAAAAGGCCATTCCCATTGTTATAAATGCTAAGACCCAAAATCCAGGAGTCTGCAATGCCTTGGAAACTATGCTCATAGATGATGCAGTCGCAGAAAACTTTCTCCCACTAATTGGAGAGGAGCTTAGGAAAAATCAAGTCGAAATAAAAGGTTGTTCTAGAACGTGTGAAATCTTGCCTTATGCCGTTCCTGCTATAGAGGAAGACTGGGTGGCAGAACATCTGGACCTAATTTTAAGCGTTAAAGTTGTGTCTGGGCTTGATGGTGCCCTGGATCACATTTACAAATATAGTACCAAACATTCTGAAACGATTATCACTGAGAATTACACAAGGGCTCAGCGGTTTTTAAGAGAAATTGATGCAGCCGCTGTTTATGTCAATGCTTCAACTCGTTTCACAGACGGTGGGCGATTCGGCTTTGGAGCTGAGATTGGAATAAGTACTCAAAAGTTACATGCCCGTGGACCAATGGGTCTGAGAGAATTGACGACGATCAAATATATTGTTTATGGGGATGGACAAATAGTAAAATAACTGGTGCGAATAGAAGGCCGCCACTTACTGGCGGCCTTTAGTGCAGACTGCCACAATTCTATAAAAGGTAATTTTAAGATTCAGTGATAGTTAAGTTCATATTCGGGGAATTGCGAAGACCCGGTGCAACATTGGATTAAAGGGTGTGTGCTTAATGGAATGGGATATTGTCGAGAGAGAATTAAGTAAATTAAAAGTCATATCTAATGGAGAAAATGAGCTTGTTACAGTAAAGGGAGATTCTAACAAATTCGAGTGTGTAGGTGTAGGAACAGATGCCGCGGTATTTCGTTTTTTGTATTTGCCACACTACGCTTACAAAGTGTTTAGTAATGACAAATTAGGTAAGTTAGAACAAGAAAATGAGGTTTATTTAAAACTAGGTCACTCGGAGTATTTTCCTGTGTATTATGGCAGAGGATTTAATTTTCTTGTGATTCGTTTTGAAGAGGGAATAACTCTGTACGATTGTCTCTTGAAAGGCATTCATATCCCAAAGCAGGTTATTGAAGACGTAGATAATGCGATAAACTATGTACTCGGCAGAGGATTAAATCCTAGAGATATTCATTTAAAGAACATACTCCTCCACGAAGGCAAAGCTAAACTTCTGGATGTCTCTGAATATATGAAACCGGGAAACGATAAAAGGTGGGAATACTTGAAAGAAGGATATAAGGAATATTACCACTTGTTTGATGGAAGAGCCCTTCCGCTATGGATAATAGAGACTGTACGTAAATGGTATAATCAGGCGAAGCCTGAGAGTCTTAATGTTCAAGACTTTATTAAAGATCTCATTGTACTTTTCCGAATGGGTAGTAAGTGAATAAATCCACAACCTTGTGAGTGTTATAGGACAAATTCTTGTCCATCATTTATAAAAAACAATTGATAAGAAATAATAACATATATTAAGTTGTAATCAGGCAGAAGAGCCTATAAAGTTGGAGTAATAGAATTAGAGACGTTGTTCCGTCATTATGAATTTCACAAGGTAAAGGATGGAGAGAAACATTTTAGATTTGAATATAGATTGGAAAAAGAATATTATCCTGTTTTTGACTAGCCAGACCATATCACTTTTTGGATCATCACTGGTTCAGTATGCAATTATGTGGCACATCACATTAACAACACAGTCAGGTATCATGATGACGATAGCCATTATTTGCGGTTTTCTTCCGACCTTGCTTCTTTCTCCGTTTGCAGGAGTATGGGCTGACCGTTATAATCGAAAGACATTAATTATTCTTTCCGATTCTATGATTGCATTATCAACATTAGTTTTAGCTATATTGTTTTTGACGGGATATGGTTCGCTATGGTTGCTCTTTGTGACATCTGCCATACGAGCTCTAGGGTCAGCGATCCAAATGCCGGCGATAGGAGCCTTCCTTCCGCAAATTGTACCGGAGGATAAACTAACTAAGGTTAACGCAACAAACGGAAGTATACAAGCTATAGTTATGCTGATGTCTCCTATGGTGAGCGGTGCACTGCTCACCATGGTTACCATCGAAATGATTTTCTTTATAGATGTTTTTACAGCAGCCATTGCGGTTTTGGTTTTAATTTTGTTTTTGCATGTTCCTGTTCATGAGAAAGCCCAAGCAAAGCAAACAACGAGCTATTTCAGTGATATGCATGAAGGTTTTAACTACATTAAAAATCATGCGTATATCAAGAGGTTCTTTCTGTTTTGCACATTCTTCTTTTTTTTAATTGCACCTGTTTCTTTTTTAACGCCGCTGCAGGTTGCACGAAGTTTTGGTGACGATGTTTGGCGTTTAACGGCCATCGAAATAACCTTTTCTATTGGCATGATCTTGGGTGGCCTGATTATGGCTTCTTGGGGTGGTTTTAAAAATAGGATTCACTCGATGACATTGGCAAGCCTCCTTATTGGAGTCTGTACCTTTGCCCTTGGAGTTGTTCCTGTTTTTTGGATTTATCTAACTATCATGGGGTTAGCCGGAATTGCGTTGCCGCTCTTTAATACACCCTCTACGGTATTATTACAGGAGAAAGTAGAGGCTAATTTTCTAGGAAGAGTATTTGGTGTCTTAGGGATGATAGCAAGCACGATGTTGCCATTAGGAATGCTTTTGTTTGGACCACTTGCTGACATCATTAAAATAGAGTGGCTCCTGATAGGAACTGGTTTGCTTCTGTTTATTCAGGGATTTTTCTTGCTGGGTAACAAAGTGTTAATTGAGGCTGGAAAGCCAATCTCAAAGCCTGAACTGTAACTATGCATATTTTGGATTATCCTATTGAATTCTTGATAAGCTAGAGATCATGAGATTTAGGGTTTTACGAGGGAAATACAACCAATTATTATACTGAATTCGCTAAGTTATTAAAGAGGACTTGTGATCACTCGAAAAGTGGTACAGGTCCTTTGGGCTATTAAACATTCATTTTATGCTTTCTAAAGGTCCCCCTATCACGTTATCTTGACAGCTATGTCACCGTTTGAAATAAAGAAAAAAGTAAAATATGAAGTTAAAAACCAAAACTTTACGTCTAAAAATATAGAGTTTAGTATTAGCTCATATTTTTACGTTAGGTAACTATGAGTGAGTTTGCTATTGTCAATTTTAAATCCCAGTCAATCGTCCAAAGATTTTTTAACCTAATTTTAAGAATTTCCTAAGAATTAGCCTAACATTATTTTAAGAACTAAAACTTATAATGCAGGTATGACCTAAATGATGTCCTTTTATCAAATCGTCAGACTCTCGCTTTTACAAGTGGGAGTGGGACCCAGTGTGCTGCTTCGATGGGGGTAGAGTCCCACCGAAGTCTCGATGTATAACTTTAGTTTAACGAGTTCACTTAAGGTGCGTCGCTATATAGCCTGGGTGGTTCATATTACTAATATCGTTTTAAAAGAAGGTTATTGAGAAGGGGGTTTAAAGTTGAAGCAGTTAAGGATTCTCGTGTTTTCTGCAGCATTTGGAAACGGACATTTGCGGGCGGCTGAAGCAGTTATTGAGGGACTGCGTATCAAGGAACCTTCGGCAATTGTGACTCATTTAGATTTTGGTGATTTTTTGAGTAAGCGATTTAATAGCGTGGTAAAAAAACTCTACTTTGAGTTGATCAAACATTCACCAAAGCTTTGGGGGAAATTTTATTATCGAACATCGAAGCTTAGTCCTAATTCAAGGATTCAGTGTTTTTTGAACCAATTAGGTCGATCTGATTTCCTCAAATATATTCAGGAATTTAATCCAGATCTTATTGTGTGCACTTATCCTACAGTTTCTTCGATTCTAGCTCAGCTGAGGCTAGAACATATTCTCCAGGCTCCAGTGATCACAGTAATTACGGATTACACTGTTCACAGTCATTGGGTGCATTCGGGTGTGGATTGCTATATAGCGGCTTGTGAAGAAGTTAAGGAAATGTTAGTGACAGAGGGAATCCTCTCGCAAAGGATACACGTGACAGGAATCCCAATTAGTCCGAAATTTGAAAAGAAGATAGATCGAGAGTTAATTAGCTCCAAGCTGGGTATCAAACAAGATTTGCCTACCTTTCTGGTAATGGGAGCGCACGGAAGTATGGAAAGTACAAAAAGAATTTGCAAAAAGCTTGCAGATTCAGAGGTTCCGGTACAGTCAATTATTGTTTGTGGAAATAATAAAAAATTGTATAACTCTTTGCATGAAGTGGCTGCAAAGGCTCGTAATCCCATGGTACGGTTAGGGTACGCAGATAACATGGAAGAACTAATGTCAGTAACCGATTTGATCATAACCAAGGCCGGAGGTTTAACGGTTACTGAGGCGCTGACGAAGCACTTACCGATTGTGATTTATCAGCCCATACCAGGTCAAGAAGAAGAAAATGCAAATTTTGTGAAACGCATTGGTGCGGGACAGATTGCTGGTACAGAAGAGGAATTAGAAGGATTACTTAGTCGCTTCTTGAGTTATCCACAGGAGATTGAGGAAATGCGGGAGAAAGCGTCATACGCTTTACTCGGTCACTCCGCAGAACAGACTGTGAATAATATGCTTGAATTAATGAGGAATCCAAGAAATAAGAAAAAAACCGGTTGATTTTGAATATAGTTATCGGTCGAAAGGAAGATTAAAAGAGATGCAAAAGAACATTAAAAATCTCATGCCTCTATGTTTAATGTTGTCAATTCCGATTTTGAATATTATTTATGTTTTGCTCAATAATGCTAACCGGGGTACCCATAGCTTAGTTACCGACTTAGACCAAGGTGTTCCATTTCTAAAAATATTTGTTTTGCCCTATTTATCATGGTATTTCTTCATATTTGGAACGTTAACTTACTTTTGCTTTAAAGATAAAAAAATCTTTTACCGGACGTTGTTGTCAATTAATCTTGGATTATTGATATCTTATGGGATTTATTTCTTTTTTCAAACAAATGTTCCTAGGCCCGATCTTGTGGGTAATGACTTTTTGACTATGCTGATTGCGTTTGTTTATAATAATGACCAGCCCTTTAACGCCTTTCCAAGTATTCATGTTCTATTGAGCTTTTTAATGATTAAAGCGATTAACAAGTATCCTGCTAAAAATTATTTAAATGTAACTGTAGTATATATCACCGCTATTTTAATTATTTTAGCGACCCAATTTATTAAGCAACATGTAATTTTAGATCTCTTATCCTCGATAGTATTAGGTGGCTTAATTTTCGATCTGGTTTTTTATGTAAAATTGGAGGGATTACGCGCATGGCTAAAGGACCCCTACTTGTGGTCGATGGTGAAAAAGAGATCAGAGATTTAATTTGGGAACTAGCTCATTTAACAGGATTTTGACATCCTGAAATGAGGACTAAGTGGTTGCGCAAGATGATCTATAGAAAATTATGACATGTTTAACGTCAGATTTAAGGGTCTGATAACGTCTATTAATAAGGAAATGTACCATCACTCAATTATAAGTAAGGAGAAAGATCATGAGTATTGCAACTAAAAAGAGACTCTTAAAGTACATGATTGCAACGCTGGCTTTGACACTGATTGTCGGGTGTTCACCATCAAATCCCCAAAATTCTGATTCCTCAAAGCCAACGGACTCGGTTTCGCAAACTCCGTCGCAAATGCCACCATCGTCTTCTGCACCCCAAACAACAGATGCGGCGAAGGAGTTACTGCTAAACATGAAGCAATTAGCGGAGCAAGGGAAAGTTATTAATAATGATTTTCCTGTGAAGACAACCGTCATTGAAGATGTAAAGAGTAAATGGGGAGAGCCGGAAAAAACTGAATGGGTCGCGGCTGCCAAAGGAAGCTATGCTACCTATTCGAACAAGGCAACCGTGTTTGGTTTTAACAAAGGTTCCCGGATTTTTGAGGTTCGATCCTTTGATAAACAGCTGAAGCAGCTTTCTCTTGCGAAAACTAAAGAAGTATATGGAACTCCAGCTTATGACGTGAAAGTTAATGGAGAAGAAATCATCGGTTATACAGCTGGGCCGGAATTTAAGATAGAGTTTGTATTCCCACTGACGACTGCTAGCAATTCTGATCCTGTGATGGATCATTATCTTGTGCTTCATCCTGCAGGTACTGTTAACAATATGGCTGATGATCCGGGGCGACAGTGGTAACTAGTTGCAGAGGGAGAAATTATGAAAATAATTAAATTAATTGCTATTTCCTTAGTAGGGATATTTACGCTTTCTGGATGCGGTTCAGCTAACTCCCAAAATCCTGGAGATTTACAAGGTACCAATAAAACAGATATTGTTGGTACCGTCATCAAGTTGACTAAGAACCAATCAGGGGAGATTCTTGGAACTATTTTAGTCGAAGGGGAAAAAGGCTCTAAGCCTTATGACCAGGCTTCAATTAAAGTAACCCAAAAGACTAAGATCAATGAAAAATCTGCGGACAATGTAGTGAATTCCAATTTCGATGCTTTGCAGGAAAACCTAAAAGTGGAAGTGAGGTTCATTGGGCCAGTTGCTGAGTCATATCCGGTTCAGGCAACAGCTGATGAGATTACAATCCTGAAAGATGAACAGGCTGATACTGATATGCGCCCGAGCATTGGAAAAATCCAACTTGGTGACAGTCAAAGTCAGGTTAATGAGATATTAGGAAGTGTCTTTAAGGAGGAGTACCACGAAGAGCCAGGTCATTTTCCAGAGTCTTGGAATAAGAGAACCTATGATAAAGGAGTTACCGTTATTGTAGGAAAGGACTCCGGACAGGTTCTCGAAATTGAGACCACCTCGGCACAATTTCCGACAAATAGGGGAAGTAAAATAGGAGATATGGCTAAAGACGTGTTTGATAACTACGGTCCGAATTATAAACAGTTAGAAAGTCGGCACGGGGAAGGTAGACTTGAAGGTTTTTACGATCTGGGAGATGGGCAGTTAATTATTTTTGACTTAGACAAAGATGATAATTCGCTGTTAAACCAGGATGTGAAAGCAGATTCCAAAGTAGAAATGATTCGATTAACAAAGAGCAACTTTTTAGATTAGTATAGCGATTGAATAACCGGAAACCAAGCCCATAATACTTAGAAAGCAAGCATTTTGGGCTTGCTTATTACGGAGAATATGATAAAGGGGTTCTCAAAATACACTTCCGGGAACCCCTTTTTTCTGCCTTGAAACTAGCCTCTATGCGAGCAGGGTTACCTGGGGTCATAGCCAACTACTGTCCAAATGCCGCTTTGATCTTGGCGAATTAAACGTTTTTAGGCAAACGGCCTTGACCGGACCCTCTAATATTTGAATCGTCGCGTCTGTACAAGTATTGCAAGTAACTTTTAGGGACCGTCACTATTTGTGGCGGTCTTTTATGTTGTTTGACTTTGCTTGTCAGAAAGTCTATACTAAATACAGTGAATTAGTAATTTACTAAATTACTAAGGTTGATCAAAATTTTGGAGGTAGAGATAATGAAAATACCGACCACTTTAAAGCATAAACCAGTTATTATTTCGGAGAATTATGAAAATGTTGATGGCAGATATGCCTATAATTCAGATGCAAAAGGTCTTTCATTAGGACTTGCCCAGTGGAATGATCGAGGTAAGGTAGATGTATCAGCTAAAGTATGGAGATATACGGGAGAAAAATGGTCAAGACAGTCTGAGGAACTACCCCTTCATCGTGTCCTAGATCTTGCAATTCTAATATGCAGAGCAAAACTGCATTTCAGAGAGGCTTATCGATATGAAAAATTATACGATACTGAAACTCCTGTCATAGACCGGGTGGGCTTACAAGGTGACGCTATGACAGTAGCAGTATGTACAGATAATGAAAAAATTAATGAAGACATAAAGTTGTTCAGCCAGGCGCTGAGTATTGATGACGAGCTGATGGGGGAACGGTTGAGTACTCTAAGCAGGATTCTTAAGGAGATGGGTTATTAAACTAATGGACAGAAAGAAAGAGTTGAAACAACAATATCTACAAATGAAACCGGATATGGGAGTACTAATTATCCGGTCTAAGCACAATAATAAATGTCTAATTGAAGGAACACAAAATTTGAGAGCGACCCTAAACAGCATCAAGTTCAAATTGGAATTGGGTGCTTATCCTAACCGAGAGTTACAAAAGGAATGGAAAGAATATGGGGAAGAGAGCTTTACAATTGAGGTGTTAGAGAATCTCGAATATGACAAGGATGAAACAAAAACCGATTATAAAGATGATTTAGCGTTGTTACAAATGGATTGGGAAGAAAAAATGGCGAAACAAGAAGTTGAGTTTTATATGAAATGAAATGGGAAAGGCCACGCGTATGCGTGGCCTTTGATGTTATTTAGTGAAAACGTTAACTTTCATCGAAACTAGATTGACTCGTCAAGCTGGGTAAGCAAGTTAATTCTGTATAATGCTTTTAAATATTTGAGGAATGTTTAATAGATACGTTTCGCTCCCACATAGGCATTTGCCCAATAGGGAGTAAAGCTATAAATAGCAATTCCCTTACTGCTGGTTGCACTGATAAATTGATTATCTCCAATATAGATGCCTACATGACTTACTTGCTTTCCTGAGACAAGGTTAAAGAAAACCAAGTCACCTGGAATAAGATTGTTAAAGGCTACTGGGGTTCCTACTGCATATTGATCAATGCTGACACGCGGTAAAGAAATATTTTGGCTGGCAAAAACATAACGGGTAAAGCCAGAGCAGTCGAAGCCTGAAGGAGTGGTGCCTCCCCATTTGTAGGGAACGCCTAAGAAACTTTTGGCTGTACTTATTATTTGGTTAGTTTTTTCCTGAGGCGAAGTATTTGCTTTTAAAATACTTGCATTTGAAACATCTGAATTAGAAATAGTTGCTTTTTTCAAGGCTTCTTGTGTTTGTGGACCGACAATTCCATCAACTAATAAATTATTGTCACGTTGAAATGCCTGAACAGCGGCTTTGGTTTTACTTCCGAAAATTCCGTCCACCGGACCAACATCGTAATTTAAGGATTGGAGCTCTGATTGCAACATAATGATTTCTGAACCTGTTGAGCCTGCCTTTAATGTTGCAGCTTGGGTTACGGAAGCTGAGGCGATAATAGCTATTATAACTAATGTCATTAATAAAATACTTTTTTTCACTAGTACTACCCCTTTCCTGTTGCTTACTATCTTTAAGGCCTCGTACAGTGAAGTATACATGCTGACTACCTAAAAATATAGTACAAGTTGTTGGTTGAACTTCCATAAATAACCTTATCTATATTTCAGGTTTAAAAACCGTTTCGGGTACTTTTTCTTTTTTGGGGTAGGATAATAGATGCCAATAAGTTGCCTAAGTGAGGAGAGAGAGTATGCAAAAGGTATTAGTCGCCGAAATTGGTGATGATACAATAGTTGTGAAAGCATTTGCCAATCTAGACACGGAAAATCCACTTTTACTAGGGCAAGGGATCTCTCTGACGACTGAATACGATGGGGATTATCGAACTGGGTTACAATTTGCTCTTACTGACTTAGAGAAAGATATCGGACCTGTTGGTTGTTTAGGGGATATACCTTTTTATGCTGTAAGTTCAGTGCCGAAAATTCACACAATGAAAGTGAATGGACCAATTGTTTTTACGGGCGGGATTTTACCGGCTACTGAAGCTATTATGAAAGCTGCTAAACTGATCTATGAGGAAGTTGGAGAAGTCCTGGTACTTGATGTTGGTGCGATAGCGACAAACTTGTATTCGCTAACTTCTGGACTAATGCCCCAACGAACGGTTGAAGAGGATTTGGGAGTTCTTATTAATCCTTTACCCTTGGTAAAGCTGATAGGTGAAAATAGAATCGTAGAACATCATGGAGAAGAATGGGAAAAACTTATTACATCCAGACCGGAAACACCTGAACAGATGGTCTTTAGCGCTGAGATAACTTCCGCCGCAATAACAATTGCTCTAAAACGACATAGTGGTGTCTCGGGTAATTGTGGGGAGAGAGATTTAAGTAATATTCGGTGGATTGTTGGAACAGGTGTGGCACTAACTCAGTTACCTAATGGCCTTGAAATTTTTCAGGAAAGCATTATGGGGATGGCGGGTACACTGTTTTCAGAAGAAAAAATCGCTATTTTATTAGACAAAGATTGTATTATGTCATCCTTGGGAAGTTTAACAGCCACCTACCGAAAAGCGGCTTGGCAATTAATGCGTGAATCATTTGGAGTAGAAAATTAGATCAGGATAAGGGCCTCCCCAGAGATTCCATTCGGAAGGAGTCTTGCTCTAATGAATAATCAATACAGTACTCTGTCACTTGGAATGGCTTTGTTTTTTGAGATAATTCTTATATATACGGCTATTGAAGATATTGCATTTAGACAATGGAAGAACTTGAGTTTGGCAATGCTCGCTGTCGTTTGTCTTATTTTTCCTTTTATAGTTACCCGTATTGCTAATCAAAGAAACATACTTCTACCTTCTGGCTTTCAAACAATAGCCCTAGTATTTATCTTTTTTGCACAATTCTTGGGGGAAATCAAGAATTTCTATGTAATATTTTGGTGGTGGGATTTATTTCTCCATGCAATATTTGGGAGCTATGCTGTTATCATAGCACTTTATTTGATAGAAGGAATTTTCAAAAAGAGACAAGAAATTTCCGAGCAACGATTCAGATTATTTGCAGTAATAGTTGCTTTTAGTGTTGCAATTGCCCTAGGCACTCTATGGGAAATGTTCGAGTTTATAGGGGATTATTTATTTAATACGAACATGGTAAAGGGCGGACTTGAAGACACTTCAATGGATCTTCTTGTAAAAATTGCGGCGGCTTTTTGCACAGCGATTTTTTATTATTATTTTCACGGCTTGAAACATAAAGAACGCTAATCATAAAGGATATTAGAGCAAGCGCTTTATCTGAGAAATCTTGAGCCCCAGTCTCAGCAGACAATAATCATATAGTGCTGGCAGGATTATCGGATTTTTTATCGAAATCTTGAAGGGAACTTATTTTTCAATTTAATTATATTCGACTTATCCACAATTTCCAATATTAGTTAAAGAAGAAAGGTTTGAGTGGTATGATTTCAGAAAAAATGCATGAGCAGGTAAAAAACAGTTCTGTAATTCGGGCAATGTTTGAGGAGGGTAAAAGGTTAGCAGGAATCTACGGCGCGGAAAATGTTTTCGATTTTAGCCTTGGAAACCCCAATGTTGAACCGCCTGAAGAAGTGAAGAAGGCAATTTTAGAGATTGTAAATGATAAAAATGTTATAGGTATTCACGGGTATATGAATAATTCAGGGTATGAAGAAGTTAGGGCAGCGATTGCCAAATCTATCAATGATAAATTTGGTACCACAATTACCCACAACAGTATTCTTATGACCGTCGGCGCAGCAGGCGGGTTAAATGTTATTTTGAAAACCTTACTTAATCCAAAGGATGAGGTAATTACTTTTGCCCCTTTTTTCGGAGAGTACAGAAACTACGTCAAAAACTTCGATGGTGAATTAATTGCAGTGTCGCCTAATACGATTGATTTTCAACCAAATCTTAAAGAATTCAAGGATAAAATTACCCCTAAAACCAAAGCGGTTATCATCAATTCTCCTAATAATCCAACAGGGGTTATCTATTCGGAAGAAACTATAATCAAGCTTTCTGAAATACTGAGAGAGAAGCAAAAGGAATTTGGCACAGATATATATCTGATTGCCGATGAACCATATCGAGAGCTTGCTTACGATCAGGCTGAGGTACCATACCTGTCAAAGTATTATGCAAATACCATCGTCGGATACTCGTATAGCAAATCACTTTCGCTTCCCGGCGAAAGAATAGGCTATCTAATGATTTCAGATCAAGCAGCCGATTTTGAAAATATTATTTCTGCAGCCAATATTGCAAATCGCATCTTAGGTTTTGTTAACGCGCCGGCATTATTTCAGCGCGTTATTGTGAAATGCTTGGATGCAAAGGTGGATCTTGAAGCTTATAATAGGAATCGGGAACTTCTTTATAAGGAGCTCTTGTCCTATGGCTACCAATGTATTAAACCCGAGGGTGCATTTTACATGTTTGTCAAATCCCCTATTGAAAACGATGCCGAATTCTGCAGTTTGGCTAATAAGAAAAATATTCTCATAGTTCCTGGGTCTGCATTTGGATGCCCCGGTTATGTCCGAATTGCCTATTGTGTTGCTTATGAAACAATCGTGAAAGCACTGCCCGGCTTTAAGGCATTGATTGAAGAACTAAAATAAGACTGTGCGTCCGGGTGTAAATAAGAGCAAGAAGCTAAACCCTTTAACTGGGTGCTTCTTGCTCTTTTAGGTAAATATCTGGCAGGAAAGATTAAGATTGAGAATAACTTCTACTTAGGATAGAGAGGAGATAAATAGGGTGTACATTTCGTGCAGTTCAGAACGAAAAATCTTGGAAATTCCCGATGAAGGGGAAACGATCATCGCAGGGTATTGGAGCCATGAACGGGGTATGTGTTCTCAACCTGTGCTTTTAAAATGGAAGGATGGCAAGGTCAACTCATTGAAGGCTTTAAGTCATTTAGAAAGTCACACTGAACCGTCGTTGCTATGGAGCTCCTATTTCCTTTTGCCTGGATGGCTAGATGCCCATGTTCATTTAGCTTTAGACAGCCTGGATTTTTATCAGTGCTTAGAAAATTGGGATCAGCCTCTATTGATTGAGGACAACATTAAAGTGTTTTTACAGCGATATGTGGAGATGGGAATTGTTGCTATTCGAGACGGCGGAGACTTACCGGGCTTTTCCTGGAAAGCAAAAAACAAGGTTAATGAAGGATTGTGGTCTGGGCCTAAGGTCATATCAGTTCACGAGGCTGTGGGTCGAGCGGGAATGTATGGCCGTTTTCTTGGTCGGGGCTTTCAAGACCTTAGGGAATGGCAGGAAAAGGAGAGTGATTTCTTCAACCAAGGCATAGACCAACTTAAAGTTATCGTTACAGGATTGATTCGGTTTGATGATTTTTCGAGGGTGGGTCCTAATCAGTGGACGGTAGAGGAATTAAGGGAGATCGTCGAAGCGGCTCATGAACGTCAAATACTTGTCATGGCTCATGCCAGTGGGGAAGAGGGAATCTCATTAGCTGTTGAAGCTGGAGTTGATTCAATTGAACACGGATATTATATGACGACCAAAGATCTTGAGCGGATGAGAGAAAAGAGCATTGCTTGGGTTCCAACGGTGTCACCGATAGGGAATATACTGAAATATCCATCCGATCGTTACTCCCCACATGAAGTTGATACTTTGAAACGTATTCTGGAGGCTCACTTGGCAAAAATCCATGAAGCTTATTGTTTAAACGTCCGGCTGGGTGTTGGCACAGATGCCGGCGCTTATCAAGTGCCTCACGCTGAGAGCTTGTATGATGAGATAGACTGGATGGTTCAGTCTGGAATCCCAAGGCTGGAGGTCTATGGTATGGCAACGCATGAAAATGCTCGGATCTTTGGCAGACCTGAATTGGGAAGGTTAGACGTCGGAACTCCGATGAATCAATTACAGCTTGTGAAGAACATTTAATAGGAGTTTTATGTCTATATGTGTCTCGAAGAGATCTTTTGAAACATTACCAGAAGTCCAACGCAAAGCCTATAGATTGAATCAATCTGGAGATTGTCTCCCGCTGTGCTATCGAAAAAAACATTGAGCTTAGATTCTAGATCCTCTTCTGGTTTCTTGTAACAAATAAGTAAGGGAATCTTTGGCAAAGGGTATAATACAAGCGAAATATCGGAGGTAAAACTAGTTTCTACTGGCTTTCCGTTAAAAATATAAATCAAATCTTCAATAAGATCGGGATAGCTATCTATTAGTTGCTTTAAAGGTTTTTCAAACCTTTGTTCGAAAAATGAATCCCATACCGTGTCGCTGCTAAGCTCCCTAAAAGGAACCCATTTTTCAGAAGGATCAATTCCCGCACTTCTGATGATATAGTTCAGTAAAGGTACAATTACCCAGACATTAATATGACAGTCAGATATAACAGTGCCCTTAGAATCAACTGTAAAGTCTTTGCCAAGACACTTAATTGTTATCTTATCGCCTGAAAGCTTAGCTCCCAATCGTTTCACTGAAGCAGAAAAATCTACTTTGACAATTTCTTCTTTCAGCGGGACGAGTACTTGCTTCAGATGCTCTTCAGGAGTCATTTGTCTGATAATCTTACCCTCAAGTTCTTCGATTGTATTGTTCTCCAGATGAGGGCATTCTTTGAGACGTTTGTCGCCCCTGATTACAGCAGCGGCAAACGCCAAGCAGGTCGCTACTCCACAAAGTTTGCAATTTGATTTTGGAAGTAACTTGTATATATTTAGCGGATTATCTAGCTTTGACATAGGCTTTAAACTCCTTTCAGCAAATAGCAACTTAGTAATTGACGGAAAAAGGGATGTTCGGAAACTTTTAAATATTTAGATTCTATATTTAATCCCGATTTCCTCCATTGTTGCGCATTTCTGTAACAACAATCTCATATGCCTCAATATGGATTACCCTTTAACGGGGAAGGGTTTAAATTCGTGCTGATCTTTTCATGAATGGCAGTCATTTAAGTATTTTCATATGGTCTTCCTTCTTTGGAGAGTGTGATATAGAATGTATTATAGAACTTTTAGAAGGAGAGTTATGAATTATGGAGAATTTCTTCGGGGGGTTAGGATTTCAAGAAATACTAATTGGAGGTTTAGTGATCGCTACTGTCGGCTTCATTCTTAAGAAGTTATTTAAGTTGGCCATTAGCATAGTATTTATTATTGCCCTAGTTTATTATGGATTACCTGTACTGCAGACTGTGATGACTAAATAAAAGGAGGGCGTAAATGAACATAATTGGCAATATTATTTGGCTATTAATTGGAGGTATTATTGCTTCAGCTTTATGGTTTTTAGCAGGGGCCTTATTGTGCATAACAATCATTGGTATACCCTTTGGCCTCCAATGTTTCAAGATTTCGGTATTTGTACTATGGCCTTTTGGAAAAGAAATAGAACTAGGACATTTTGGAGCTGGCGGATTAATCTTTAATATCATCTGGCTGATCGTTTTTGGATGGGAGTTTGCCATAGCCCATCTGATTATAGGTGCACTATTTTGTATAACAATTGTTGGTGTACCTTTTGGGCTTCAGCATTTCAAATTTGCTAAACTTGGGCTCATACCTTTCGGGGCGAAAATACGCTAGCATAATGTTACTTTTCAGTGACATATTATACAAGGGCTATACATTTTTCGGAAAGGATGAGTATTTTGATACGCATTGGGGTTATCGGGCAATCAGGGGACATATCTGCTGAACTGCAACAATTGGCCCAAGAAATGGGGCGGGAAATTGCTCTTAGAGGTGCAATTCTCTTAACGGGTGGTACAAACGGTGTGATGGAATGTGCTTCTAAAGGAGCCAAAGAGGCTAATGGTCTAGTAGTAGGGATTTTACCGGGAGATACGATGGATAGGGCCAATAAATATATTGACATTCCTATTAATACAGGATTAAGTTTTGATTATCGGAGCTTAATTCTTGTTCATTCTTCGGATGCCTTAATAATGGTGGGTGGAGGTAATGGCACACTGGGGGAATTATCTGCGGCATACCTGAACCTTAAACCTGTTGTAATTCTGGAACCTTCAGGCGGATGGGCTAAAAAAGTGAGGACTATAGCGTATGAAGAAGAGTATTTAGATGAAAGAAAAAGCATTAAACTGGATTATGCACAGACGGTTAAAGAGGCCTTGGATTTGGCCTTAAGCCGAATAAAAAAGTAAGATCTTATTGGCATGAGACATTTAAGGTAATGGTTGCCACGGAAATAATATTATTGAGAACAAAGAGACGGTCCAACTGTAATTTTCTACGCTGATAGATATAACTTTTTGGAGGGATATTTAATATGATTCGTGAACTCATTGAAAAAAATCGGACCTATCGCCGATTTTATCAGGACATAGAGGTAACCTGTGAGACTTTAAAAGACCTCGTTGATCTTGCAAGGCTTTCTTCAACGGGGGGGAATCTTCAGGCGCTAAAGTACATAATATCCCAGACACCCGAAATTAATAATCGAATTTTTAAAACCTTAAAATGGGCTGGTTATTTTAAGGACTGGGATGGGCCTCAAGAAGGGGAGCAGCCTAGTGCATACGTGGTCGTGCTTCATGATCAAAGGATTAGTAAAGGTTTCTTTTGGGACCACGGAATTGCTGTTCAGAGCATATTGTTAGGTGCTGTCGAAAAAGGTTTAGGAGGATGCCAATTTAATTCGATTGACCGTGTTGCACTAGCTCAAGAATTAGATCTGCCTAACCATTTTGCTATTTTAACAGTGATTGCCCTGGGTAAACCTAAAGAAGTGGTGGTCATAGACAAGCTAGGCGAATCAGGAGACATAAAGTATTGGAGAGACCAGCAAGGGATACATCATGTGCCCAAACGTGCTCTTGAGGACATAATAATAAACTTATAATCATAAACAAGATTCGATGCACCCCTTTCGCCTCTTGCCAAACTGGGTTGTAAAAAATATTTTGATGGTACATCCTACTTCTAAATATAAGATCCAAGTTCTTGGAGAGACGGTATATACCCTAGACATAGGAGGAAAAAGAAAATGCTGACATTTTATTGCTTTCCCCAGTGAACGACTTGCCGTAAAGCAGAAGCGGGTCTTCTGCAACAGAATGTTAAGTTTGAATACCGCAATATTGTGAAAAACCCTCTCTCCGTCGAAGAACTGACTGACCTTGCTAAACTTGGGGGTGTTCTCGTTCAGAGTTTGCTGAATAAGAGAAGCAAAACCTACAAGGAACTTGGGAAAGAACTTGAGGACTCTAACGAATTGGCTGTAGCCAATTTTTTGGCTGTAAATCCAAAGGCTATTATCCGCCCCCTAGTTGTACGGAATAACGAACTGATTATAGGTTTTAAGGCAGAGGAGAAGTATAGTTAAACCCTACAATTCCCCTCCGTTTTGGGGAATTGTGGGGTTTTTTACTGCGAAATGAAGCCCAGATGTTTTTAGTTAGTTGGGTAATGGTATGAGGTGAAAAATGAGTAAAGAAGAGACCGGGAGTCAACTAATCAGTACGAGACAAAGCATACTTGAGGCAGCTAGTAAATTGATTGCCCAGAAAGGTGTCAAAAATACCAGTCTTGCTGATATCTCCAAAGAAGTTGGCATAAGCAAAGGAACATTATATTACTACTACTCTAATAAGAGTGATATTATTTACGACATTGCAGATATTCATCTTAAAAAAATTACCGAAGAGCTTTTATCTTGGATTGACAATATCGAGCATAACCTTATAGCGGAGGAAGTATTAAGGGTGGTATTCGAAAGAATATCGACGGCTGAAACCAGGGGAAAGTTGCATCTTTATCTTATTAGCGATGCAGTAACGAGCAATGAACCCCTTAATCAACGTTTTAGGGAAAAGTATAAAGAATGGAGAATCACACTGGAAAATGGGTTAAGAAAGGTGTTAAAAGAAAGTTCAACAGACTATAGAGTATTATCTTATATAATATTGGCTGCAATTGACGGATTTACAATTCAGTGCAGGCTTGGTGAGGAAACGATTCCAATTGATGGGATTGCTAAAATATTATCAAAGGTTAAGTAATTATTTAGCTTCTATCGGTCGGTCGGACGACTGATAGAAGCTACTAAAAGGAGTAGAGAATGGTATTATAACAAAAGTGATCATATTTTTGGATAAATAACTAAAAGATAAGTAAATTTTAGGCGAAAGCATAAGAATTAGTGGGAGTTCAAACAAGGGCAGGATCTTGGACGTGACTAAGGAGACTCAATGTTTAAGAGGGGGAGGGTGATATGTATGTATCAATTGTATTGCAGGATTTATCAATGCGTTTTCAAAGGGATTTCTTACTTGTTGCCTTGGCGTATGCCAGAGTTGATAGAGGGAGAAAACAGCTTGAACAAGTTGCCAAAGCTAATTAAAAATAAGGGTATTGACAGCGTTTTGATAGTAACTGACAAAATGATTGTATCACTGGGACTTATGGATGGATTGCTTAAAGGCTTGAGCAATGAGGGCGTTGACTTTATAGTATATGATCGAACTGTCCCGAACCCAACTATTGATAATATTGAGGAAGCATTACAGATGTACAATACAAACAATTGCAAAGGTATAGTAGCTTTTGGCGGCGGATCACCCATTGATTGTGCAAAGGGTGTAGGTGCACGTGCAGCAAGACCGAAAAAGAGCATTCCTCAAATGAAGGGGTTATTTAAGGTTTTGAAAAAAATCCCTCCTCTATATGCTATTCCAACAACCTCCGGTACTGGCAGTGAAACCACAATTGCGGCAGTTATTACGGACAACAGGACCCATGAAAAGTATGCAATCAATGACACCGCTCTAATTCCACAATATGCAGTGCTTGACCCGGTGCTTACGGTTAATCTGCCGCCACATATTACCTCGACAACCGGGATTGATGCTTTGACACATGCCGTCGAAGCTTACATCGGCAGGAGTAACACAAAAGCCACAAAACAGTATAGTAGAAATGCAGTAAAGTTGATTTTCGAAAACATTTATGAAGCATATTCCAACGGCCAAAACCTTGCTGCGCGTAAGAATATGCAAGAGGCTTCGTTTTTTGCTGGTCTGGCATTTACACGAGCCTATGTTGGTTATGTCCATGCGATCGCCCATACGCTTGGTGGATTTTACTCAGTTCCTCACGGACTGGCTAATGCTATCATCCTGCCTTATGTTTTAGAATACTATGGCAAGTCAGTACACAAACCTTTGTCTAAGCTTGCCGATTTGGTTGGTTTAAGTGAACCAGGCGATAACAGTGAACAAAAATCAGTTAACTTTATTAATGCAATTAAGAAGCTCAATGAAAGTATGGGGATTCCCAATAAGGTGAACGGCATTATTGAGAGTGATGTTCCTTTAATGGTAAAACGTGCTTTGGCAGAAAGCAACCCGCTTTATCCTGTGCCAAAGATTATGAATGAAGAGGATATAATGAGAATTTATCTTATTATTAAGGAGTAGGTAATTATGTTTGGTTATGCTGAGAAAATTGCTAAGATAAATCTGAGCAGTGGCAAAGTTGAGGATTATCCCGTGTCTGATAAAGACAGAGAAATGTTTTTTGGAGGCAAGACTCTGGCTGCTAAGATTATCTATGATTCTTTCAAGAGCAAGGTGGAAGCATTTTCTGAGGAGAACATTATTGTAATCACCACTTCCCCTCTTACAAGTTCAACATCACCGTGTTCATCCAGGTTTAATGTGTCCACAATTTCCCCTTTAACAGGTCTTTTAGTTTCCTCAAATTGTGGCGGAAGCTTTGGATTACATCTCCGGCGTGCGGGTTATGATGGATTGGTCATTTGCGGAAAAAGTAAGGGAAAGGTATATATCGATATCCGGAATGAAGATATATCCATTAAAAATGCTGAACATTTATGGGGAAAAAATACAAGCGAAGTACAAGATTTGTTGGGTGGAAAAAACATAGGTAAATTCGTCATTGGTATAGCCGGCGAAAACATGGTGAGGTATGCAGCTGTTATCAGCGAGGAGCGGGCTGCGGGGCGTGGGGGAGTTGGCGCTGTTTTTGGTTTCAAAAATCTTAAAGGTATTATTGCGAGTGGAACAGACAACATAAGAATTTACGACAGGGATAATTTAAAAAAACACAACCTGAATTGGATTAAAAAGCTTAAATCACATCTACTTACTGGGGAACAGTTGCCAAAGCTGGGAACTGCGTCGCTTGTAAGTATGATGAATTTTCGCAATCAACTTGCTACTAAGAATTATTCAAGGGGCAATTATAAGGATTTTGAAAAGATTAATGGTGAAACATTAAGACAAGATTTTACAATAAAAAATAAGGGCTGTGTTACTTGCCCAATTCAATGTGGCAGGGTGGTCAAAGCCTATGGGAAAAATGTTAAAGGACCTGAGTTGGAGACAATGGGGTTATTAGGCAGCAATTTGCTTAACAATGATATGCAAAGTATCTTAAACCTCAATCATCTATGCGACGAGTATGGAATGGATACCATTAGTTTTGGGAGCAGTGTTGGTTTTGCAATGGAACTCAATGAAAAAGGCTTATGGAATAGTGGCTTGAACTTTGGCGACTGTATAGGTCTGGAGGAATTAGTTAAAAAAGTTGCAACTCGGCAAGGAATTGGTGATGTATTGGCAGAAGGAACAAGACGTATTGCAGATAAATATGGCGGCAATGACTTTGCGATGAATGTCAAAGGTCTGGAGATTGCCGCATATGAACCTCGGGCTGCACAGGGGATGGGACTTGGGTATGCAACAGCAAACAGAGGAGGTTGTCACTTAAATGGCGGTTACCTTGTTGTGCTTGAAGGACTGGGGCTGAATGTTAGCGGGAGGATCTCCAAGGGAAAAGCTGCCTATACGATTTTCTTTCAAGATCTCATGGAAGCAGTATCAGCTGGTGGAACGTGTTTATTTACCACTTACTCGTTATTACCACGGGCACTGATAAAAAATCCCAATAATATTCTTGTGAGGTTTATTAACAAAGTTATACCTTCTTTTGGTTGGTTAGTGGCCTTTTTGCATAACCATTCTTGGTTAATGAGTTTTAACGTAAAGGGTATACTGCCGCATCCTTATTCAATTAAATCAGTGACAGGCTTTGAAACAACTATCGGAAGATTTATCAAAACCGGAGAACGGGGTTACAACCTGGAAAGAATTATCAATATTAGACAAGGTTTGAAGAGTAGTGACGATACCCTCCCCAAGAGACTTATAAGTGAACTTCAAAGGGCAGATGACGCTGACAGTAAGGTGAAATTGGATGTAATGATTAAAGATTACTACAAAATCAGAGGCTGGGATGAACAGGGTGTGCCAACAAGACGCAGACTGAAAAAGTTAGGTTTGGAAGGCTATAGTATATGATTACTGTTAAGTTTTTTGGGTTGATTTGTGTTGACTGTAATATAAGGCAGCTGATTGTAAAAGAAGGCACAGTAAAGCAGGTGTTAAATCAGGTCATGCAAAGCTGTCCAAACATCTCTGAACATCGGCTGAGTCAGGCAATTATGTTTGTCAATAAACAACACATCAATGGTAAAAAGCGTTTTTCTGTGCTACTAAAGGATGGCGATGAGTTGGCATTACTCAGTCCTTCCAGTGGAGGGTAAATGATCTGCAAATTATCAGGAGTTACAACAACCCCCCCATTAATGACGTGGTAATGGGGGGGTTGTTTATGAAAAATGAGATTATCCCTATTTTTGGAGTGATTAACTTTAACTATCTGGTTCGTGGTTACAACTGAAGTGATTTTCTAGTACTCGTAAAAAATCTGCTGGAAATGGAGCTTCAACTGCAATTTCACGCTCCTCAACCGGGTGTGGGAAGTGTAAAAATGAGGCGTGTAAAGCTTGACCCGTTATGAATGGCGAGCCTTTTCCATACATCCTGTCTCCGATAATTGGATGCCCAACGTGAGTTAAATGAACACGGATTTGATGAGTCCTGCCGGTGGCTAGAGTTAGTTCTAACAGTGAAGCTTCAGAAAAGCTCCGAATCGTTTTGTAATGGGTAACAGCTTGGTCCCCTTTGGGATTTACCGCGCGCCGGTTCGGCTTGGTAGGGTGTGAGCCGATTGGGGCATTGATGGTTCCGGCTGGAGGATCCATAAGACCATGAACCACGGCTTGGTAAGTGCGCTTTAGAATTCCTTCTTTCAGCAAGCCATCTAATAAGGCTTGGGTATGGCTGTCTTTGGCAAATACAACACACCCTGAAGTTTCTCTGTCCAGGCGGTGTATTGGACGAACTGTGCAGATTGCTCCCTGCTGTTGATAGTAATGGGCAAGGTAATTGCTTAACGTACCCCGGGAAGTTTGGCCCGCAGGATGTACCAATAGACCAGAGGGCTTATTCAATACTATTAGATAACTATCCTCGTACAAGACTTCAATTGGACCTGACTCCGGTTCAACTCCGTAGGACGAGTCTTCAAGGGACAGTACTCGTAAAATATCTCCCGTTTTAACCTTCTTCTGTAAGAAAACGGGCTTTTTGTTAAGCAAGATTCCTTTTAGTCGGGTTAGCTTCTGAATCTTTCTTCCTGAATACTTCTGAACCTGTTTTAGGTAGACCTCAATCGTAAGACCTTGATGCTCCTCATCAATAGGGTATGCATTATATGACTTCATAACGCCGGTTCCAATCTTTGCACTCTTGTCACAACATTTCCTGTGTATTTTAATCATATTAAGCTAACACTAAAAGGGGAAAACTCTCCCTCTACACTACCATATTTTCACCTCAATATCATATAAAAAACCATTTTAACTAAGTTTTTTAAATATGAAGGCATAGATATTTCATTTCACTTATGAAAGTAGATAGAAGAAAAGCAATGATTTTCTTTGGTTGGTTAATGAAGTATGATCTAAATTAAATACAGCTAGGAAACATGATAGTTTCCTAGCTGTATTTTTCATTTTAAACCCTGCTTAGAAGTTCACGCAGGCTCCACTGCCCATTCCGCCCCCAAAGCCCCCTCCAGTGCGTTGACCTGAATTATTCCCTTTTCGCCCCATACCCTGACCCACTCCTTGGCCCTGCCCCAGACCAAATCCGGCTCCCGTACTTTTTCCAATTGCTGCACTGCCTGTTCCGTCGCAGGTGGCTTGATTTGTCTTCAGTGAGTTATAAATAGCGTCCGCTTGTTCCTGAGTAAGGTTGCCGGCTGCTACTCTTTGGTCAAGGATTGCTTTCTTTTGCTCAAGAGTTTGTGCTTTGAACTCGTCTAACTTACCTGCTTCATCTGCTATAGTAGCGTATGTCTTTCCTGTTGCTCTTTCTGCCGTGACCTGTTCGACAGTTTTAGAAGTTAATCCTGCTGTAATTTCTGCAGGCGTCTGACCGATTACTGCTGCAAAAGCAGTTCCTGTCACCCCTAAAAGCCCTACAATTGTGGCGGCTGCAATGTAAGTTTTCATTTTTCTCATGATTGTTTCGCTCCTTTTGATTAGTTAATTTAACCTTATGACTGAATTATAGCCAGGATATGTGTCAAAAGTATGACAAATCAAAGCTAAATTAAAAAGAGTTTTGCTTTTCAATATTGCTATTTTAACATTATTATAATATAAAGAATTAAGTATTTGTCCAGTTATTAACCATAATAGCAGAGTGTGATTAATAACTAATTAGAAGGGGGATCTTAATGCTCGACTTTAACACACTTCATAATCCTTATGCGTCCCGCCGAATGACTGCTTACGCCAAAAACGGTATGGTAGCCTCTGCCCAGCCTCTTGCAGCTGAAGCTGGGTTATCTGTCTTGAGAAAAGGCGGAAATGCGATAGATGCAGCGATTGCTGCTGCCGTATGCCTGACGGTTTTGGAGCCGACCTCGAACGGAATTGGAGGAGATGCCTTTGCCTTAGTATGGACAAAGGGTCAACTTTATGGGCTTAATTCTAGTGGTCCTGCACCTCAACAGCTCACCATGCAGACTTTAAAAAATGCCGGGTGTCAAGAAATGCCTGCTTATGGATGGTTCCCTGTCACCGTTCCGGGAGCGCCAGCAGCTTGGGCCGAATTATCAGCCCGTTTTGGTAAGCTTCCCCTAACTGAGGTGATGGCACCTGCCATAAAGTATGCGGAAGAAGGTTACCCCATTTCTCCGACGGTAGGAAGGAATTGGGAGATCTCCTTTGACCGATATGTTCATAAGCTTAAAGGCGAGCAGTTTGAGAACTGGTTTCGAACGTTTGCTCCTCAAGGGCGTGCTCCAAAAATTGGGGAGCTCTGGAGGTCTGCGGATCAGGCCCGAACGTTACAATCGATTGCTGAAACAAAGGCTCAATCGTTTTACCATGGAGACATAGCTGATAAGATCGTTCAATTTTCTCAACGTCACAACGGTTTTCTGAGGAAAGTAGATTTAGCTGCTTACAAGCCTGAATGGGTAAACCCGATCTCCGTAAATTATCGTGGCTATGACGTATGGGAGATTCCTCCTAACGGACATGGATTAGTCGCGTTGATGGCTTTAAATATTTTAAAAGGGTTTGATTTTGAGATGAAAGAGTGTGCAAATTCCTATCATCTTCAAATCGAGGCCCTAAAGTTGGCATTTGCTGACGGGAAGAAATACATAGCTGATCCATCTCAGATGTCATTAAATATTGAAGGTCTTCTTTCGGAAGGATATGCTGCGGATCGCCGAAAGCTAATTGGAGAAAGAGCTCTTCAGCCCGAACCTGGAAACCCGCCGAAAGGGGGGACGGTTTATTTGGCAACTGCAGATGGGGAGGGAAATATGGTTTCGTTTATTCAAAGCAACTATAAGGGATTTGGTTCAGGATTGGTCGTCCCAGAGACGGGGATTAGCCTTCACAATCGCGGGAATAATTTTTCCCTGGATCCCAACCACGCTAATTGTCTTCAACCGGGTAAAAGGCCTTACCATACTATCATTCCCGGATTCTTAACAAAAGATAGCCTTCCAGTTGGCCCCTTCGGAGTTATGGGAGGATTTATGCAACCTCAAGGACATGTCCAGGTTGTCATGAACACTCTTGATTATCATATGAATCCTCAAGCAAGCCTTGATGCACCTCGTTGGCAATGGATTAATGGGAAAACCATTGAGATTGAACACTCTTTCCCAGAGCATATTGCTCAGGAACTTGTCCGCAGGGGACATGACATAAAATGGTCGATGGATACATCCAGTTTTGGACGCGGTCAAATCATCTGGAGAACCGCAGATGGGATATTAGCCGGAGGCACTGAGCCAAGAGCGGATGGGCATATTGCCATGTGGTAATTAGCGGAGGTTTTAGTGACTCCTAGATATAAGCATCTAGGAGTTTTTTGCTCTTTTTTTGTTGTTGCTGCTTTTGCTGCCTTTTACTGTGGCAAATTAATAATACAAAATGTATGATATAATTGACAAAAAGATAAATACGTATTACTATTATACTTGAGGTGTTGGAATGAGCAAAAATTTGAAGTTGAAATCTTCAAGGGCGGCTAAAGACATGTCACAAAAAGATCTGGCAGATGCCACGGGAGTAACTCGGCAGACTATTAATGCCATTGAAAAAGGGGATTATAATCCATCTATTAAGTTGTGCGTTTCTATCTGCAAAGTATTAGGGAAAACCCTCGATCAACTATTTTGGGAGGAAGATGAAGATGAGTAGAACTAACTTAGATGAAATGCAAGTTCAAAAACGAAACATGGTTGGGAATCAAGCGTTTATGTTACTTTTTTACCTTCTTTTGATTGACATTGGGCTCAGTGGGTTTGGTTTCCGCTGGCTTCAGTATCCCATGAATGTTTTCGTTATTATGCTAGGGTGTATGACTTATTATTTGACTCGAATAATATGGAATAATTCCTACGTTGGACCTAGACCTAAAAATAGAAATGAGAATATAGGTAGAAGAATTGCCCTTGGTATTGGGGGGGCAGCATTCGTGGCTGGAACAGTTGCTTATCTCAACATGGATTCTTTGAAAAAACCAATTTCAACTGGGGATAATAGTGCGATGATTTTATTTGTGTTTTCAATCGTATTATTTATTGTATTAGGGATTGTTAGCTTACTCACTAAGTGGCAAGCTAGAAACGATGAATAATTAACCAGCGACAAATCATCAATGCTTAGAGGGTAAAGGTGCTGATGAAAACTTTAGCATAAAGGTTTAAGAAGTTTTTTTGAAGGAACCTTATGTAGGGGGGATAAGATTTAACCCCTGGATATGTGGTTTATACCCTAATGCCGAGAATAGGCACAGATTATGTATGGAAAAATGTTTTACCTGCAATACTAGGGTTAATGTGAGATTGGAGGTATTTTTCATGGGAGACAAAAGTCCTAGGAACAAGGAGAAAATGAAGAAGAAGTCTGAGAAGAAAGCTACTCCTCCAGTATCTTAGTTCTAATCTCGAAAATTCATAGGTAATTATAATTCTCTAGATGACTTCGGTATTAAGCCGGGGTCTATTTTTCTCTAAACACTTACAACTTTGATAAACAAATATAGTAAGTGTTTAGAGAGTTTAAGTTTCCGGGCGTAGATTGTGAAAAGAGTCATTATGTAAAAGAACTTTTATAATCTCCAGTATTTGCTATAATAGTGTGCTAGAAGCATTTCCTTTGCAACCTAGAAATGGGTATCGTAAACAGGTGCTTACAAAGATAGTGGTTGGTGTTAAATAAAAGTCTTGGAGGTTTTGGTATGTCGGATGAACTACTATTTGGATCATCGATCACAGAAATAGTTAAAAAAAGAATTTCTGTCCGGACTTATTTAGAGCAACCATTAACGCCTGAGATTCAGGATAAGTTGCGTGGATTTTTTTTAACCTCCAGGGGTCCATTTGGAGGAAATGTAAGATTTGAGCTCATTGAAAGTGATCTTGCTCGTAAAGAATCGAGCGTAAAGCTAGGGACTTATGGGGTGATAAAAGGTGCATCGACCTATGTTGTTGCCGCAGTTGAAAAGGCTGACAGAGATTTGGAGGATTTTGGATATTCCTTTGAGAAGGTTGTTTTATATGCTACATCCTTGGGGTTAGGTACTTGTTGGCTTGGAGGTACTTTTAAGAAAAGTGAATTTGCTAAAGCGATTGAGCAAAAAGATCATGAGATCTTGCCATGTATCTCGCCGATTGGTTATCCTAGCAATAGAAAGAGTTTGATCGATTCTGCTATGAGATTTACTGCCGGATCAAAGAACAGAAAAGGATGGAGCGAGCTTTTCTTCAATAGTGATTTTGGGCATCATTTGTCTAAGTCGGCGGCTGGGAAATACGAAACCCCTCTGGAAATGCTTCGACTTGCACCCTCAGCTTCCAATAAGCAACCGTGGAGGTTTGTGAAGGATACTAATAAGAGTCATTTCTTTCTCCAACACACTAAGGGCTATGCTAAATTTATGGCTCACGATTTGCAAAGAGTCGATATGGGTATTGCCATGTGTCATTTTGAACTGACTGCCAAAGAACAAGGTATCAGTGGAAAATGGCAGATCAGGGATATCGGAAGCATCAGTACACCACCAGATACCGAGTATTTGGTTAGTTGGGTCGATGGCATTTAATCTATTATTATTCTATTTAATGTGAAGGATGAGGTCTATTGAACGCAGGGTCATGGATTGCAATCTACTTGCCATTGTTCATAATATTTTTTATCATTTTGCCACAGCAACGTGCGGTGCATAAGGCGGTACTGTTAAAAATCAGGAAGAGGAAAGGTGTAGATATAATGACTAACGAGCTCATCAAAAAGTACATCGGCAAGAAATGTCTGATATCCACAGGGACTTTTGGAACTACTGTCAAGGGAATAATAATAGGTGTCAATGAAAATTGGCTTGAAGTAGAAACGAAAAAAGGTAACGAACTTATTAATGCGGAATTTATTCAGAGTATAAAAATGATATAAATGCAAATGCTACAATATAGTACGGTATCCAAACCCCTTGAAATGAAAGGACCTAGAAATAGAGTTCTTTAATCTTGAAACACCATATTGACGGGCACGTAAGTATCTATGATATTATAATGACTTTGCTCCATTGAGGTGAATATTTGAGAGCAATAGGAGTTAAAATAGTCGTTGACAGCATATCATGAAAATGGTATTATGACTGGGTGCCTCAAACGCACTTGGTAAATCAGAAAGGCAAGAGTTACTACTCTATGCATCTGACTCAAGGTTAAGAAATTAGCTATTGACAACGAGAGTTGAAAATGCTAAGATACAACTCTGGCCTTAAACAGCCAAAGAAAATGATGGTCTTTGAAAACTAAACAACAAGGACAGCCAATGAGAGAAACTCGAAAGAGTTTCAAAAGAAATCATGAGCGAATCATCTTCTTCATTGAAGTGAAATAACTTTTTTTGGAGAGTTTGATCCTGGCTCAGGACGAACGCTGGCGGCGTGCCTAACACATGCAAGTCGAACGGAGAATTTCAATAAGTTTACTTAGAGAAGTTTTTAGTGGCGGACGGGTGAGTAACGCGTGGGTAACCTACCCATAAAGCCGGGACAACCCTTGGAAACGAGGG
>NZ_FQXJ01000039.1 GCF_900129935.1 Desulfosporosinus lacus DSM 15449
AACATTTTAGATTTTAACTATTTGAATCAGACGAAGAACTACCACAGTGTATTTCATCTTTACGAAGACGAAGAGAGATTCCAACTTACGGAAGCCTTAGAAATGCACTTCATGGAATTGCCTAAATTGGTCTCCAAGTGGAGACGAAGAGAGGTTAGCCCTTGGGAGAATGGTTTAGTTCGATGGTTATTGCTTCTGGAGGGTTCAGAAAATCAGGAAATTTTAAAAATACTGGAGGAGATTGCAATGCAAGATCCCGTTTTGCACCAGGCCATAGCTGCCTGGGAGAAGTCAAGTGATGATCCTAATGTGAGAGAAGAGTACTTTGCGAGACGCAAGGCAGTTTTAGATGAGAAGGCGGCCGTCAGAGAAGCAGAACTCCGCTTGAGGGAAGCAATCCAGAAGGGAATGGCAGAAGGTAGGGCAGAAGGGAGAGTAGAAGGGAGAGCAGAAGGAAAGCTAGAAGGTAAGGCAGAAGTTGCGAAGAATCTTCTGGACTTGGGAATGGAGATTTCTAAGGTGGCTAAAGCAACAGGTATGACGGAAGACGAAGTTAAAGTGCTAAAAGATTGAGACTACTGATCGAGGGGGGGCTGCCCCCTATAGGCGGCCCTAGGAACACCGGTGCCTGTCGAATCAGAAAAAGCTATCCCCTACACTATAAAAGTGTGGGGCTATTTTTTTGTGCCAGTTAGAAAGTATAAATTTCGGGTGGCATAAGTGATAACGTCACAATAACCTGATGCGTATCGTCAATGAGTAGGGAGTCGGACAGATTACCTTCTCAAATTCGGATCCGGATCCGAATTTGAACTACAGCCAGGCGGTGCTTCTTCTAGGGATCCCAAAGGAGGAACGGACGCAATTCATCCTCGGGTTTCATTTATGTATGATGGACAGAGAGCATGAGCACATCCCCGAAGCTTTTGGATACTTCAGGCTGGAAATCGCGGCTGACGCTGTCGTTGTTCAGGTAGCGGCCGATCTGCAGAGTACGGTTGCGTGTACGGTCCAAAATTCTCACCTTAATAAAATTTATTCCATATCGGAGCTTCTTATTATCTTGGGGAAATCCTGATGACTCGCATCCCGATTGCAGGAGATTCTGAAATAAAAAAAGAAGAGGTATTCTTCAATGGGGCTTGGGATCTGTTTCAGATTATATTAAAGAGACTGATCACCTACTAACCTCTAAAGGCCTGAAATAAATATCTTGATCAACAAGCTTTCGGTAGGGACTATAAAGACAACTCTTTATGATATTTTTCTTGGGAAAAACTTTACAAAAGCAATAATTAGGAAGTGATCTGATGGTAATGATGATAATCGCGGCACTAGCCGACGATAGCGATAAGGCCTTTATGTTGAACTTATATCATGATTATTATGGTCTTGTACGGAAGACTGTTTATAATATTACTCATGATTTGGACAACCTTGAGGACCTGATTAATGATATTTTCTTAAAATTAGTTGACAAAATCTCTCTAATTCGTACTTTAAATAGTGGCAAAACGGCCGCTTATATCGTCTATAGTTCTAGGAGTGTGGCTATCAACTTTATTAAACACAGAGACGTAGAAACAAAACATTTGTATTATGGAGAAGAAAGTGACATGGCGGAATCTATTTCAGATGGTGAAGATACGATAGTGGACAGGATTATTCATCAGGAAGAAATCGAAGAAATGGGAAATGCCATATTGAAACTTCCTGAAAAGCAAAAAGAACTGTTGTATTTTAAATATGTTTTGGATATGGATGATAGTGAAATCGCGCCAATTTTCAATATCGCTCCGGATAGCGTCCGGCAGTATTTAACAAGAGCCCGCAGAAACGCTAAACAAATGATGGGCAAGGAGATGAATAATCATGCCAAATAACCGTCCGGATCAGATCCGAAAAAAGCTCCTTGAAGAATATGATGACAGTTTGTTTAAGCTGGTTATGCACGATGCTGCCGAAAGGGAAGGAAAGCTTTTCCTGGAGGAAAAGGAAAAACTCAAAAATGATCCCGAATTCGCTCCTTCAAAAGAGGCACTTCAAAAATTCAGCCTGCAACTGGACACCCGGTTAAACAAGGCAAAAACTTATACCGCAAGGAGACGAATGTTGGGCATTTTAAACAAAGCGGCAGCAGCAATACTGATCATGCTTGTCATCATGTTTACCACCGTCGCAAGCGTGCAGGCATTGAGAGTAAAAGCGCTCAATCTATTAAAGGATTTCCGGCAGCAATATACGTCTTTTGAACTAAAGGAGAGTGAGAATGGCTTGAAGGGAAGCAATGCGGTTGTCAATTGGAGCCAAGCCTATGTGCCGACCTATATACCGGAGGGCTATAAAGCCACCAATATTTCTAAAGGTAAAATTCACAATGAAATCCAATTTAAGAACGAGCAGGGAGGATTGATTACTTATACAGAGTTAATTGAGGGCAACAGGCCCGCGCTGGATACGGGGAATGCTTCAGTCACTAAAACTGTCGATATCAACGGTCATGAGGGAACACTGGTGGAAAAGAACTCAGTGGTGACAATCATATGGGAAATGAATAGCCGTATATTTATGATTCGTGCTCAGACAAACCAGGATGTGACGATGAAAATCTCTGAAGGAGTAAAATATATAAATTAAAATTTAAAACATGTGTTGCAAAAAACCTCCTTGCTTGTCTTTATATAATGAAAGACATTCAAAGGAGGTTTTTAGTTTATGAAACGATTTTTCTGTATGATTCTTGTGCTCCTTATGACCCTTGTCTCAGCAGTTCCGGTTTACGCGGATAATGGGGCAGCAAACGTCAATCCACAAGGAATTATTTCTCCTCAATTTACGTACATTTCCTATTTAAATCCGGGATTATCCATAAGCTCATCGGGCCTGGCTACCTGTTTAGGAGCTGCCGCCGGCTATTTTGACTCCTACACAACGGTGGTAACTGCTGAATTGCAAAAATCCTCCGGCAGTAGCTGGAGTAAAATGAAGACATGGACAGCGTCGGCAACCGGGGCCGCGATTGCCTCAGTAGAAGGGGAGTACTACGTTGTTCATGGGACTTACCGGGTTTGTGCCACCGCCAAAATCTATGATGCTTCGGGAAAACTTTTGGAAACCCAATCACTATACTCCCCTATGGTGACATATTAATTGGCTGAAATATAGAAAAGAACCTATCTAGGAGGAAAGCGTGGGAATTAAGCATTATCGCAAAATGATACCGTGGATATTTATTCTTTTATGTATATAAAATTCTCGTAATTGATGATGAACAAGAAATGTTGGAAAACTGCTCGCGTATTTTGAAACGTTCAGGCCCTGGAAATGATCAAGAAACATGGACCCGATCTGATACTTACAGACATAAAAATGCCGAAAAAGGACGGGTTGACCGTTTTACGCGAGGTACAGGAGTTTGATAAGGACATACCCGTTATAGTGATAACCGGTTTCGCCACCATCGAATCTGCAATTGATGCCATGAAGGCCGGAGCGTATAATTATTTACCTAAACCCTTCACCCTGGACCAATTCAGACTCACTGTGGAGCGAGCAATCGACCAGATCAAACTAAAAGAGGAAAATCGTGCTCTGAAGTCACAAATGCAAGAGAGTAATTCTCACAATACCATTGGAGTAAGTGCACCAATGAAAGAATTATATGAAACGATTTGTAAAGTGGCCAAATCTGAAGCTAATGTTTTAATTCTTGGTGAAAGTGGTACAGGAAAGGAACTGACTGCCCGAAGTCTGCATTCTAATAGTCCAAGAAGTTGCCGCCCTTTTGTGGCGGTTGATTGTGTCTCCTTGCCGGATCAATTGCTGGAAAGCGAGCTCTTTGGGCACGAAAAGGGTGCTTTTACAGGGGCGTATGCCTCTAAACCCGGCTTGATAGAATTAGCCAATACTGGGACGGTTTTTCTGGACGAAATTGGTGATTTAAGTATTGGCTTACAAGCCAAGCTCCTAAGAGTTCTTCAAGAACGTCAGTTTCGACGGTTGGGAGGAACAAGCTTAATTAACGTGGATGTAAGGGTAATTGCTGCCACTAATCGTGATTTAAAGGGGATGCTTAAGGAAGGCACGTTTCGCGAGGATCTTTATTATCGTCTCAACGTTATTACGCTTAACTTAACGCCGTTAAGAGAACGATTTGGAGACATTCCTCTATTAGTCAGGCATTTTTGCCGGCAATTTTCCATCAGCCAAGGGAAAGTCCTGGGAATTTCGCCGGAGGCGATGCAAGTTTTAGAAAACTATCCTTGGCTCAATCCATGATTACGTATCCTTTGCTTAACGAAATCATAATTAAGATAAGTGAAGATATAGGTTGGAAAATTGAATTCGCTGAGTGTTGGATGCGCATTGATCGTGTCATTGGTGATAAAAAGCAAACAAAACAAGATGATCCCTCTGTCCCAGTGAAGACTGATAAAGAAATCGAAGAAGAAAACGCGTCGGTCGATGAACTTGTTAAGGCCAATGATTTGCTGAACAGCTTCTTTGCCCGTGATTTGGAAAGAATTATTTCGAATGTAAAAACTAACAACTTTGGGGTTTCTTTAGATGCCTATGTTGAGCATAATGCAGCAGAGCGGATTAATATTGAAACTAATAAAGAGGCTCTTTTTGAAATTTTTGATCCTAGTCATTTGCCATATGGAAAATGGCCGAATGGTTATCCAGCGAGAAGTATGCAGCAGGTTGCAGTTAATATTTCAATGGATAGACAGAAACTAACCCAAAAAATATTTTCGGTTAATGGGCCTCCCGGAACGGGTAAGACGTTCCTTTTGAAAGATATTATAGCAGCTAATCTGGTGGAAAGAGCATTACTGCTTTCAGAGTTTGAAAGACCGGATGATGCTTTCACAAATGAGATAGGCACAATCACCTATAAAGGATTTGACAGTACTTTAAAGGATATAGACAATCGTCTCAAAGAATACGGTATATTAGTAGCCTCCAATAATAATGCAGCAGTAAAGAATATTACTATAGAACTACCTAAGAAGTCATCGCTTAAATCGGAATATAAAGATCAATATACCTATTTTGATGATTTATCTAATCGGATTTTAGATGACGAGACATGGGGAATATGCGCAGCTGCTCTGGGAAACAGAAAAAATTGTGCCGAATTTATGGACGAGTTCTGGCCGATTAAACTAGAGGAAAAAGAAAAATTTAAATTTAATAAACATTTGTTGGATCTACATACTGGTAATGGTGAGAAGAAGAGAACCCCTGCTGATTGTGAGAAGTATTGGAAAGAGGCTAAAAGTAAATTTATTGAAGCCCTTCAGGCAGTACAAGCAGAATATGGAGAAATAAATGCCTGTTATCAAAAGCTGAAAGAAATAAATGGTTATTTAAAAGATCAACGTGATAAGGAAAATCAATATAGAGAGAACGCTAAGTTTTGTGATGAATTGGTGGCGCAAAAGGAAGAGTTGCAAGTGTTATGTGCAGAATTAGATGACGATTTTGCGAGATGCACGTCTCAGATGCAGGAGATCAGAAATATTCTGACCTTTTTCAGATTAAGATGCTTACTTCAACCTAAAAATGAAATGATTCAGCAATATAATATCATTGAAAAAAGGCGGCAAAATGCACTTAAACAAAAATTAGCAGAAGAAGATAAAATTGCTGCGTTAAATAAATCGATGATAAAGGTAAATAAGATAAAGGAACAACTTGAGAATGATCGATTGACATTAGTGCAGCAGATATCCGATTGTCAAAATTTCGTTGAGCCAATACGCAAGCGATACCAAGGATTATTACCGGATGACAGCTTTTTGTCAGATTTAGTGGGTGAAAATTCGGAAGAGGAACGTAAGGCAGCACAGAATACAGCACCGTGGAATGCTGACAAAGGCAGAGATGCAGAAATTTTCAGGGATACTATTCCAGAGCTTTATGCTTGTGGTGCCAGTTATCTCTACTACGTTTGCATCGGTTGGCAGCTTCCTGAAAAATATAGGGAAAGAAGAGTTCGGTCTTCTACTGATTGATGAAGCAGGGCAGGCATTTCCGCAATCGGCAGCAGGAGCAATTTGGAGGGCTAAAAAAGTTATCGCAGTCGGTGATCCGTTGCAGATTGAACCGGTAGTTACGATTCACGACACTACCATGGAATTTTTAAAACAATATTTTAAACAATATTTTAAACAATATTTTAAACAAACGGGTTTTATTGCATGTAAAGAAACGAGTGTTCAAAGTCTTGCGGATGAGGCCAACGTATATGTAGGATCTCGATCCATCGGAGACAGAGATTTCTTTATTGGCTCCCCCTTACTTGTTCACGGAAGATGTCAGCGCAAGATCTTTAATATTGCCAATATTATAGCCTATAACGGAAAGATGATTTATGGAACAAAGAACATTGAAAAACCAGTCTGTAATTGGATTGATGTACAGGGGCAGGCTGTTAACAAACATTTTGTACGCGCGCAGGCAGAGCAGGTTTTATCCATTGTGAAAGAAGCATTTTTATCAGAGTGGAAAGCAAATGGAGTGGATAGTTGCCCATCGCTTTTTATTATTAGCCCATTCCGAAGTGTAAAATCAGGGGTAATAAGATATTTGCGTGATAATGATTATTTATATCATGAATTATGTAAAGATAAAGATACAGTAAACAAAAAGGTAATCAATTCATGGATTTATTCTAATATTGGAACAGTCCATACCTTTCAGGGAAGAGAGGCCACCACAGTCATTATCTGCTTAGGAGTCGATTCCGGATCGAAAGGGCAGGGCGCGATTCAATGGGCGAGCTCTAAACCTAATATTCTAAATGTAGCAGTGACCCGTGCAAAAGAGAACCTTTATATTGTGGGGGATGTCTCCAAATGGGCGAATCAGGACTTTTTTATAGATGTCTATAAAATATGTAAGGAAGATTAATTAAAATTTAGGCAAGGGAACTTCAATGCTTCCTGTCTAATTTTAATAACCTTAGGGGAAATTTAGAAGAAAAATGACTAAGAGTAGCGTCAAGGGTATAATTTCGCCCTCCCTAAGAAGGGCAATTTTTTAGTAAATGCAGTTATGTCCGTGATAGGTGAAGATTTGCAATAGCATAAAAACAGTTTGGGTTTTTTCGATCCACAGTTAGGACTTATTCCAGTCCCATGTTAGAGGTGCATTATGTCCGAAATCATCTATGGCCTATACGAGCAAATCATTAACGGAATCATCAACGAAAACCTGAATAAAGTAGATCAGCAACTTTTCGTCAAAGATACTCAGCCCCTGGATTCAGCTGAGTCTTCTAAGATTCTGGCAGAATACCTTGCGAAAATTCTGCGTGAGATTTTGAATTATCTCGAAGATGGCGACTCTGTGGTCAGAGACCGTGTCAATTTATGTAATGGCATCTTACAATACATAGCCGAATGTATTCAGAAAGGAAGCTTTAGCTTCAAAAAGGATCAAGAGACCTTAAAACGAGTTGAGAGTTTCCTAATAAATCAGGATGCCCAGCTCTTATTAGCCCAGGTAGAAAAGAAAGCAAGCAAAGCAAAAGCTTTACCTGCCTCAGATAAGATCGTAAGGCCAGAGACCTCTATCGCAGAGAACTCCCTATTTACTGGGGCGGTCCATGAGCCGAGTATGATCTCCGAACTGAAAAAGGAAATTCTAAGCAGTGACCGAATTGATTTTCTTATTTCCTTTATCAAATGGAGCGGCTTGCGTTTAATCATCAATGAACTGACCAAGTTTACAATGGGCGGAGGCAAACTGCGGGTTATTACTCGGCGGAACATACTTACAGGCAGTCACTTTTTGTCGTTCCGCGTCCGGTCCAGGACCCTGCACGGAACGACAAGTTCCGTCGATTTTTGATAGTTTGTTGCAAAAATTGATACAAGGGAAAGTTAGTCATACTAAGTGTTTCAGGGTTTTAAGATTCTCTTTGTATCAAAAATTGATACCTAACGTAATTCTTTATAACAGTGTGTGGTTGGATGGCAACACCAGCATTAGAAGTATTTACAGCTACAGAGAAAGCTAAGACTGCTACCTCTAAGTGGGATGAACTGGAAAACTCAGATGAGGATTTAATCCTATGAGCAATAGCAGCATAATGGGTAAGAAAGGTTGTGAGAAGACAGGATTTTTCAGTGGTTTAGTAGGTACAATCGAGAGATACTCTGACCAATCATTTCTTGGCGACATCCAGATAATTGAAGAGTAATTCGTATTTAACACAGGGAGCGGGACTAGCGAAGTCTATGCTCTTTTTTTTATGTCACGAAACGGCCTGACTTCCTATTCCTACATGACTTTCAGAACGAAAGCGTGTGTGGGTTTATATTTTGAAAGAGTTCAATGGTATTATCTACTGTGCTACAAACACAGTAAACGGAAAGAGATACGTTGGGTTAACAACAGCCCTTCTGGACGACAAGGGGTTACGGTTGGAGGAAATGTTTCCCATTCCTGTATTTTTTGTATTGACATAGGTAGATGTTCTATATATTATAGTGATATAGATTATCTACATATGGAGGCCCGAATATGGCAATTAATAAAAGTCTTTTAACTGGAAGTACCACCATACTTATCTTAAAGCTACTTGACGAAAAAAATATGTACGGCTACCAGATGATTGAAGAACTCAGAAAAAAGTCAAACAATACTTTTGAGTTAAAAGCAGGAACATTATATCCATTGCTCCACACCTTAGAGCAAAAGGATATGCTCACTTCTTACGAAGAGACCGTTGATAATGCGAGGGTACGAAAGTATTACAGTATCACAAAAAAAGGTCGCAAGCATTTGAACGAGAAAAAAGAAGAATGGGAAACATTTACTGCTGCTGTAAATGCTGTTTTAGGAGGTGCGGGTTTTGCAACAACCTAGCAAAATTACCGATTATTTAGAAGCCGTGTGCCGACAGATACGTTGGAAAAAGGCTCAGTCTTCTGTTTTAGAGGAAATTGAAAACCATATAATCGATCAAAAGAACGCCTTCATTAATGATGGACTTAATGATGAAGAGGCAACAGACAAGGCAATTGCTGAGATGGGCGATCCCATTGTTGTCGGGGAGCAGCTTGACCGTGTTCATAGACCTAGGCTTGTTGGCATGGGTATAGGAATACTTTTAGTTCTAGGTATTTTGGGAACAGCGGATATGGGCAACAGTCTATTACGAATTATTGGGGTGGGAGACCAAATAGTGCTTGGGGTAAATATCCCAATTCTAGCAGAACTAATTTACTTAGTCGGAGTGTTGGTAATCATATCTTCACTTGCAGCTATTTTTGCTCCAAGGAATATAAGTAAAGTCATAATTTGGTGTCAAGGTTTTATCCTGACAGCTATTTACTTTATGGAGGTATTCCCTCGTATTAGGTTTGCTCTGCTCTTGGTTGTTGTCAATATCATTAGCTTCCTTGTCGTATACCGAATCAGTAGAAGTGTTAAAACTGGTCTAGTGTCTACTATAACGAGTTTTGCTGGACTTTTTCTATTCGTGGTAGGCACCCAAATTAATTGTTACATGTACAACCACGGAGTGAATGGCAGCTATGGTGGGTTTGAGAATGTTCCTAAAGCCTTAGCAATTATTTTTATTATGTGCTTGGGTCCTCAAATATTGATGTCAGCTTTCATATCGTCAAAAAATTCTAAAGAACAAATAGCATAATCTACAGAGAGTGACAATTAATAAGTCACTTACTAGACATAATTTACGTGTCAGGTAAGGGAATTATAAAATCTGTGGAAAGGAGGAGAATAGCACAACAAAAATCTGATACAAAAAAGAAAAGTGGAGGGAATTTTTATTAAAATAAAAGCAAGTGTCGTATTGGTAATCGTTATGCTGTTAATGTCTTTATTGCCAATGAATGCCTTAGCTAATGGTACTGCCGAAGTCAATAGTGGCACTAAAGAAGCCAATAGTGTATTATCTTCATATTTGCTGGCTACTCAAAAAGGTGATATTAAGCAAATGGTTGCTCTATCCAATGATTCACGGGTAAGTCCCGACGCTTCTATTGTTGAATTTTATACTGAAATACTTAACAAGCAATCAGAACAACTTGCAGACTACAAAATTCTGTCACAGGAAGTGCTTTCGCCAACCTCATATAAATTTATAGCGGAATTGACGTTTAAAAATGGAGATTCATCCCAAGTGCCGTTCACGTTAAGTAATGATAGTGGACAATGGAAGGTTATTTTGACCCCTAACTCGTTAGAAGACTCTAAATATAAAGTGATAAAAGGTGAAAACCTAATTACAGGAATTAGTCCTAAAACCCCGACTGCTCCGACAACTACTTCTCAGGAGTTGGTTCCCCAGGCTCTTACTCCACTATGCAGTTGGTCATTTACAGGATTAACTACTACCATGTACAGCATAAATTCATTTAATGTAAATTCAGTATACAGTCAGGTATTAGTTCAAGGGGGTCAGGCTCCGTCAGCCGGCTATTCTTTTACTCCTAATATTTCATATGCGGTTGTTCAACCTCATACGTACGGTGATACTGTTTGGGGATACGCTTGGCATAGTGGAACAGGTATTTACTCCTTTGTAATAAACGGACAATCTCTAACGTTTAGCAATGCTAAAATGAGATTCAGCATGAGCTTTACTGGTGACAAAGTTGATGGGAGCGGTAATGTATATAATAACTAACTGAAGAGGAAAGTATTATAGTGATTATTTGTTAACGATGAGAATGGAAATAAATAATAAATATAATATTTGCAAATGAATAAAACGCTCAGCACAGTGAGGAATAAATTTCCTCTCTTTTTTTATGTCACAAACTGAAAGTCCCACCTACATGACTGTTGAGAAATGGAGCGTAGGAGGCTGATTTTCAGTGGACTGTAAGTTAAGCAGAACATGTAAGCGATTCAACACAGATCAATGTAATGGCACCTGTTATCCTTACGTGTTTCTGCATGGGCTTAAAACGAGTTGAGAATTTCCTTATAAATCAGGACGCCCAGCTCTTATTAGCCCTAGTAGACAAGAAAGAAAGCAAAAGCTTTACCCGCCACGGGAAAAATCGTGAGACCATAGACTTCTATTGCAGAGAACTCTCTCTTCACTGGGGCAGTCCATGAGCCCAGCATGATCTCAAATCCTAGCAGCGACCGAATTGATTTTCTCGTTTCCTTTATCAAGTGGAGCGGCTTGCGGTTAATCTTCAATGAGCTGAACCAGTTTACCATGGGCGGCGGCAAACTGCGGGTTATTACCACCTCCTATTTAGGAGCTACGGATTTTAAAGCCGTGGAACAGCTCAGTAAACTGACCAACACGGAAATACATATTTCCTATGATACGGAACGGACCCGCCTTCACGCCAAAACTTATGTCTTCTGGAGAGATACCGGCTTCAGCACTGTTTATATCGGCTCGTCAAATATCTCTGAGTCGGCTATGACCAGCGGCTTGGAATGGAATATCAAGCTATCCCAATATGACTCCGGGAATATCTTAGAGAAAATCCGGGCCACCTTTGAAGGGTATTGGAATAATCTTGAGTTTACACCCTTTATTCTAGCCCTTGATTCAGAGCGCCTGAGAAAAGCCTTAAAGTCTGAGCGAAGAAACAGTCAGGATGAAGCGAATGCCTTAGGGTTTCACTTTGATCTGAAACCTTACTATTACCAGCAGGAAATTCTGGACAGATTGAAGGCGGAGCGGGAAGTCCATCACTCCTTTAGAAACTTGGTGGTTGCGGCCACAGGAACGGGTAAGACCGTTATCGCTGCCTTTGTTTCCGGGACTTTTGCAGGGTAAACCCCAATCGACCCAACAGACTGCTCTTTGTCGCCCATCGAAAGGAAATCTTAAGCCAGAGTCTGGCTTGTTTTCGCGGGATACTCAAGGATCTTAACTTTGGCACCATGATGGTGGGAGGTCTGAAGCCGGACTACTTTGATCATTTATTTGTCTCCATCCAATCCTTTAACTCGAAGGATTTGACAGAGGTCACTTCCCCTGATTTTTACGATTATATTGTCATTGACGAATTCCATCACGCTGCCGCCCCATCCTACCAGGAACTTTTAGAGTATTATAAACCGAAGGTGTTACTCGGACTGACGGCAACGCCTGAGAGAGCGGATGGACGAAGCATCTATACTTATTTCCAGGGCAGAGTTGCTGCCGAAATCCGCTTATGGGAAGCTATTGAACGGAAATTGCTCAGTCCCTTTCATTATTTCGGTGTGACAGATAATGTTGACCTTAGTCAGGTTCAATGGGTTGTTTGGGAATTACGATGAGAGGGAACTAGAGAACCTCTATGTGTTCGAAAAAGCCATTGCCGCAAAACGAGTTGGTTTTATTATTGACGCCCTGGAACGATATTGTCTGGATCGTTCCGAAATCATCGGAATTGGTTTTTGTTTAAGTAAAAAGCATGCTGAATTTATGGCACAGGTTTTTAACAAAGCGGGGATTGCTTCAGAGTTTCTAGTCGCGGAATCGGAGAGCGCTGTGAGGGATAGCGTGAAGCGGCGCCTGGTCACGAAGGAAATCACCTTTGTTTTTGTAGTAGATATATATAATGAAGGAATTGACATTCCTGAAGTGAATACGGTTCTTTTTCTACGGCCCACGGAAAGCTTAACTGTCTTTTTGCAGCAGTTAGGCAGGGGGCTAAGACTCTGTGAGGGAAAAGAAGCCTTGACGGTTTTGGACTTTGTAGGGCAAGCCCACCAGAAGTATTCCTTTGAAGACCGTTTTAAAGCCTTGTTATCCAGATCTCGCAAAACCATTGAACAGGAAATCAAGACGGGTTTTGCCAATGTGCCCAGAGGCTGCTCCATCCAACTGGAAAAACAAGCCCAGGACTACATTCTGGAGAACATTCGCAATGCCATTAATACAAAGCGTAATATAATCAGCAAGCTCTATGATCTTATCGAGACTAAACAGGAGCTAAAGGTCAGTGAGTTTTTCGAAGGTTATCAATCTTATTTAAATCAGATGTTATGACCAGATTTGCCGATATGATGTTCAGAAAAAGTAGGTTCTTTGAAGAGCTGTTTAATTCTTGTGAAAAGGATTCTGATCCGAATAAAACCAAAGAATAAGGCTTAATCAGGGCATTACCGGGAGAAAGAGAAATGTTTAAAGTCTGACTCAACTTAAGTAAACATAAAGTGCAAGGTTGTAACTAGGAGGAATTAGATGCCGATCGTCATTAGATTTTTTAAGGATAAACGCTTGCGAAGGATTATCTCCATGTTCCTCCAATTCGTATGTCAGCTCTGGTGGATAAATAAGAAAAAGAGATTTCTGAGTAACGAAAACTATCAGAAGCAAATCAAAGAGGTATATAGGAAACAAGCTTCTGTATTTACAGAGACGGCGACGGAACTGGGTGGACTGCTTATCAAACTAGGGCAGTTTTTTAGTGCCAGGGTGGATGTTCTGCCAGAGGAATACACAAATGAACTTTCCAAGCTGCAGGACGCTGTTAAGCCGGTAGGTACCGAGGAAATTATTAAGCGGATTGAAGAGGAATATGGCAAACCGATTTCTGAAGTGTTTTTAAATTTTTCCAGAGAAGCGATTGCTTCTGCTTCCTTGGGGCAAGTTCATGTCGCTGAGATTCAGGGACACAATAAAGTAGCCGTTAAGGTCTTGCGACCCGGGATTGAGAAAATCATTCAGACAGACTTCAACGCCCTTCGCTTTATGGTGACCTTTGCCAAGCGCTACCCCAAGATACGTGCTGCGGTGGATTTGGAGCAGATCTATAATGAGTTCGTAGAAACTACTCAGGATGAACTGGATTACATTAAGGAAGGTCAACACGCGGATATCTTCCGGGCAAATTTCTCAGGGGATTCGAGAATTAGCGTACCTGAAGTCTATTGGGAGTACACGACTCAGCATGTCTTAGTGATGGAATACGTCACAGGCTGTAAGGTGAACGATTACGAGAACCTGGCCGGGGCAGGAATTGACAGGGCAGAACTGGCAGATACTTTGATTTCGGCTTATGTTCAGCAATTACTCTCTGATGCATTTTTTCATGCTGATCCCCATCCCGGAAATTTACTAGTTAAAGAGGATGGTACTCTTATATTCTTAGATTTTGGAATGGTAGGGCGGATTGAAAAGGGTATGCGGGAAGAATTGATGGCCTTTATTCTAGCGGTCTTTAAAAAAGATACGGATCAAATGGTAACCGTCTTTGAGAAACTGGGATTCCTTCGCTCACATGCGGACAAACAGACTTTAGCGAAAGGGCTAAAATTGATCTTAGCTAATGTCTTTGAAGATCCTAATCTGAGAAACGTCAATTCTGAAGAATTGCTCTTGGAGCTGCGAGAGTTTATGTATTCTCAGCCTTTTCAAATTCCGGCCCAGACCCTGTTTTTAGGAAAGTCCCTGTTAACAATCATGGGGATTTGCGGAGGACTGAATCCTCAGCTTGATCTTATTAAGACCCTTCGGCCCTATGCGGAAGAGTTGTTGGCCGGGGAAGGAGCGGGAAACAGCCCTACAGGCTTTATTATCGATCAGGCCAAAAAAACCCTGACAGAGGTTGTTACTTTGCCCGAAAAGTTAAATCGGCTTATTGCCGGTCTCGAAGGTGGCGAGATCAGACTTCATCCTTCTAGGAGTTTTGAGTCGAATCTTTTACAGAGCCAGATGGACCAGACAAGCCGGATTGTAAGGGCGATTATGAGCAGTGGGTTCTTGATTTCAGGAGCTGTTTTGCTCGAAGGTTCGTATTTTAAGGTGGGATTAATACTAATTATTCTTGCCGGGCTTACCTTCGCTTCCTTTCTGAAATTCAACTCAGGTTCTTCGGGAAGAAAGAGAATGGTGCATGGTGGCAGGAGCAGGGGTGAATCTTCAGGATTTCAAAAGCCTCGTTTTCATCCCTAAATAACAATGTCTGCGCTGAATAGGACTGGTTTCGGTAGTTATTAGAATGAGGTTCATATCAATTGAAAATATAAGATCTAAAAGGAGTGTTTATTAATGAGTTCAGAGAACTTTGAGTTCAGCTTTACTGAAAACGATGAAGGCTTCACAGTAACTCTTAAGGGTAACAAAGAAAAACTAAGAGGAAAATTAGAAGCCTTTGAAGCCTTCCTGAATTTTAGAGAGAAAGCTAAAGAAGCCGGGTTCGAACATCCCGGCGGCGAGTCCCCGATTCATCAGTTTTTTAAAGTGATGCATAAACATCATGCTCATCATGGTGGAGGGCATGGGCATTGCCACCATGAACATCACGGAAATCCCCCAAAGAGTGAAACTACAGTAAGTCAGAGCGAAGAAAAGAAAACAGCAGAGTAATGGGATGTCATAAAAAAGTAAATGCTGACACAAAAGGCCTCTTCCCATTAAAGTGGGAAAAGGCCTTTTCATGTTCAAGAAGCAGAATCCGGCGGCCGATCGGATCGCTCAGGAAAGATAATAAGAACACTGTGTGATTACAAGAAAGTAGAAATCATAGAAGCTAACGCATGCCCAGACCATATCCATATGTTGGTGTCCATCCCTCCGAAGCTAAGTGTATCCAGTTTTATGGGATACCTCAAAGGAAAAAGCTCGCTGATGATCTTCGATAGGCATGCGAACTTAAAGTACAAGTATAGGAATAGGCATTTTTGGTGTAGAGAATATAATGTGGATACAGTAGGAAGGAACAAAAAGGCGATACAACAGTATATCCGTAAACAATTACAAGAGGATATCGCAGCAGATCAGCTAACCATTAAAGAGTTTGTTGACCCGTTTACGGGTGAACCAGTAGAAAAGAATAAGAAAAAATAGCCCCGCAACCCCTTAAGGCTCAGCCCGTACCCAGCCCTTATAGGGCTAGAGCAAACCACCCGCTGAGCGGGTGGATGTGATTTAATATATCCATAGATTGTAAAATATGCTACCGGTTCACATTTTCGGCGGAACATATTGGGAGGACCCTTTGCAAAACGATATTCTCAAATTTAAATTTCTTCGATTTAATAATTCGAGTTTCATGGTTTGGATTGTTCCATCCATGCTTGTATGACAAAGTCACAGCCCTACCGAATGGATGTCGTGACCTATTTGGACTATGTAACTAGCGGACTCTCCTTTGGGGAAGAACAGTGTCTGAAGCTTGAACAGTTGTTGGCGTTACCCGATTATGAGACAACGCATCCTGTAATTAGGGAACTTTTGCGGCATAGGAATTAAAGTATCCGTCAGATATTTAATTCAAGCATCTTAGACAGTGCTACGGGTTGCCCATGATAGATAGACAATACATTCCAGAAAGAAGCTGATTCCCATTCTCTAGGGGGAATCAGCTTTTAACAGTAGATTTAAATCTTTAATATTCTTAAAAAAGTAACTAAATTTAAAATTAAAACTACTAGTGCAATAATAAAATATGCATAAGCTATTCTCCTCTTGTTCTCATTATCATCTTTCAGACTTTGAATCCCACTAACAATTAGCAATAAAGCAAATAATAATTGAATAATTAGCATTGAATTTATTATTGCAGCAGAGTTAATAAAAAGGTTGTATAATGCGAGCATCATAACAGAGACACCAATTAGAAATTTAAATATATTAATTGAAGTAAAAAGCTTATTTCTTTTATTCAATAGAATACCCTCCATTCGATTCGCAAAGAGCACCGTATTTATCGTTAATACAGTGCTCTTTGTGCAAAAAATTTATCTGACATCGACATGGGTTATTTGTGCCCATGACGGGTCACCAAGGAAAAACGCTATGCTTCCTCTACCATTACCGCCTCCAGTTAGAGCATTAGCAGCCATAACTAAAATCGCTGAAACACCAACTGTGGCAATAACGACAATTTGGGGAACTGCCCAGAATGGAGATGCTGAACCGGCTATTACTGCAGCTTGCTTACCTAATTCAATACCAAATAGATTAGAACTATATGCTTCCATTACAAAATCAAAACCATACCAATGCCAGATATAGGATCCAGTTATGTCAGATGATACAGCCATCGGCTGAACTATAGCGTCAATCGTATCACTTTTCTTTAATTGATTTGTAATTGAATCTCGATAAAGAGCCCCTGTAGCTATTCGTTGGTTGATGCTATTCATTCCTGAAGTAATTTGATTTAGAGTTATTCGGTCGATGTATTTATCGGCCCCGTCTTTAATGAATGATGTTCCGTTTTTGTTTTCGCCCAAAAAGTTATTTTCTATTAGATTAATAGCTTGTTTGATATCAGTTATCTTTTTAGTAGTATCAACGGGTGTAGCTATAGGTTTACCTGCGGGAGCATTTGCCAATACTGGGAAAGCAGACACAGTTATGATTAATAAAGTTGCTACCAAGGTTGTAATTAGAGATCTCTTTCTCAATATCTTTCCTCCAATTTCCTATTAATTTAAATTTTTTCACATAAAACTGTTGTCCAAAAACCTAATTTTAAAAAATAAATTGCTACCTTATCCTGCTGCTATAACATTGCAGAAATAATATGCATAATCTCTCCTTCATGTTCTTCTTCCTTGATACGATACTTTCTAGTTTACCTGATAAGTTAAGAAGACAAGATTTTAGTGGATTTTCTGTAGCAACACTGTATATTTAGTATAAATCCGTTCTAGAATAACTACATCTGTATAAACTATAAGGCTTAAAAATTAATATCCTAGGTAATTTCTACAGGTAAGACAAACATAATCTAGGTATTTCTACAGATTTTTGCCTTGGCCGCATATTGTCTTAAAACAGTTTTACCACTTCACTCTTTCTCTTCCATATAAGTTAATACGGCCTCTAACCGGGTTTTAACGTCCAATTTTGACAGTATATTGCTAACATGGCAGTCCACAGTGCGGTTTTTGATCCCCAGTGTGGTAGCTATTTCTCTGTTGCGCATACCCTGGGCGATCAATTCTATTATCTCTATTTCTTTCGGTGTAAGTGATGTGCAAGAAGTTTTATCGGGCTTAATTATTTTATTCGTTCTATTTTCTTCGCCAATAATTGCAGATCCAAGATACGGAGCCATGTTTTGAGAAAAATAGAACTCATCTCTAGAGACCTGTAATACTGCAGTGATCATTTCAGCTTTTGAACAGTCTTTAAGAAGAAATCCTTGGGCTCCATTCTTTAACGAGGCGTTAATATACCCTCCTGGGTTTTCTCCAGTTAGCATAATAATACCGATATTTGAGTCTAGGTCTTTAATTTTCTCTATCAAGTCAGTACCACAATAATCAGGAAGATTAATATCCAATAATACTACGTCAGGATGTTCAGTCTTTATAACTTCTAAACAATTACTTCCGTTCTTAGCCGTCCCCACTACAGAAATAGATGATTCGGAAGATAGCAATGATACAGTACCTTCCGCAAAAAGTGTATGGTCATCCACTACTACCACTTTGATGGTTTTCTTCGAATTAGAGACCATAATATTCACCTCATCCTTAGTAATCTGCTTAAATATCGGTGCTTCTCACTTTGCCTAACCCATAGCATTAGGGTCTTTATATCGGAATTGAAGCCCTAATCCTAGTTCCCTGACCAATTTTTGATGTGATATAAACTTCCCCACCCAAGCTTTCAATTCTTTCTTTCATTCCAATTATTCCGAAATGGTTGCCCGTTAGCGACCAATCCTCAATCATTTGTGGATCGAAACCTTTACCGGAATCACTAATTATTAGTTCGATTCTCTCATCTTCCAAAGCGATGGAAACAATTGCTTTGGAAGAGCCTGAGTGCTTGACGACGTTATTTATTCCTTCCTGCAACAGGCGAAACGCTACCACTTCAATATTTTCTGAAAGCCGTTGTTCTCTGCGCATTCCTATTATTTCTAAGGATATTACCAAAAGCTCCTTTTGCATTACTTGTTGAAATAGTACCTCGACTGCTGGAATGAGGCCCAAATCCCGTAACGAAGATGGACGCAAATTACTGCATATTGAACGAAGTTCGTAATTCAAGTCCTCTATCATTTCTTGCATTAGTACGGCGGTATGAAAATTATTGTCTTCAGTAGCAAAACCAGTAATTAGTTCTTTCATCCTTCGGTTTAGATCTAAGCTTATCTGTAGGGATCCGTCATGTAGTTCCCGCGCTAAAACTTTCTTTTCTTCCTCCATGTTAGAAAACAATAATCGATTGATTACTTCTAATCCCTGACTTCTTCTTTGAGATTCCCGTGTCTTTTTCTCTAAAACCTTCGACTCCCTAGCCAATTGCAGGATGATATGGTTCGCTTTGAGTCGTTGGCCTATTTGATAGCACATTGATGTTAGTAACGGTATTTCTTTTGACTCAAATACAACAGGGGAACTACGGTGACCGAAGAATATACTGCATGTAAAATCGTTGGAAATATAAGCTATGTACATCTCTGCCGGAAAATCACTAGAAAAGGTTTCAATGGAATGACCTGTGTATTTAGCCCTTCGATAATATTCTTCCATGATTTCTTGATCGGATGTATTATCAAGGTATTGACCTATTGCGCTTTTTGTATACCAACCTTCCGAATCCTCTGCTATGACAAAGGCCTCCTCAAGGCCAAGTTGGTTCGCGAATGATTCCACTACTATACCTTCATTCATAGAAGATAGATTTTCCCTTAGTACATCGTTCTTTCTTTTAGTGCCATAATCTTTATGAGTATCAAGGATCTTATTAACTGAATTATGTAATAGAGCTTTAAATAAATTGAAAATAACTAGCGCCATTATAGTTAAAGACAACAGTGAGAGATAAGTCTCAATAGTTATCCTTTTAACTATCCCTATAGCCCGTAAATAAAAAATAAGAATTCCACTTGTAAGGATGCCATAAAAAAAAGAGCTTATTATAAGTTCAAGAAATTCCCCTCCATCCGGCAAGCTCTTATTGACCACAACATAGCTAAGGGTAATTGGGATAATCACGACAAAGAGAGCGCTAACCTGAGGATCAATAAGTGGATTAACATTAAGTAGAATCGGAATTGCAGTAAGTATTAGAAAAGGCAACAACCCCATTGCTAATCCAGCAAGTAGAAGGGCAACTTGATTTTTCTCAGGTTTATCGGAGGGTAGTTTAATGAGCACGATCAAATACCATAACACGGTAACTGTACCAATTAACCCATTGCTTAATGCCAGTTTCCTTATTAATCCAACGGTGAAATCGACCCCAAATATTTTTAAAGCTAGAAGCGTAAATACGAGTGTGGCGATAAGGTATAAAACTCTTATTATTAACCTATTCCATTTAGGGTATACGCTGCTAAAAACAGAAATAAACTTCACCAAGAGAACGGGCACGAGGGAGAAGCTAATTAACTCTAGTTCTCTAGCCCATATCAATCCGCGACTTGATGCTGGGGCTATGATGATAGCTAATCCTACTAGCCAATTTAACCAGAATAAGGCACGAGCTTGGACAAGAAAAGGTCGTTTGAACACTGTTACAAGACCTACAATCCAGAATACAAACCCCAACGTTATCATGGGAAGTCCGCTTAACAATACAGAGGCAAAAGGCTGTTTTACCATTCGAACAACTTTCAATGGCTCTCCAGGGCGTTTTACGGTTAGCATAGTAGCGCCTTCCGCCTCGCCCCATTTTTGAGTAGAGGGATGTGCACCCGGATCGACGTTATCAATTGCAATAACCGTATCTCCTACACGGACCCCTGACCGGTAACTCTCCCCATGAGGATCGCTGAAAGTTACCTTCCACTCCCCCTCGATATTTTCAAGGACAATACCGACATACGGGTGGTTGAAAAGAACTGTAGTATACAGCAGGCAAGCTAGAATAAAAGTGGCATTAGCAATTCGCAAAGTTAGCTCTTTGAACATTTTATCGGACAAGCTTAATCAACTTCTCTTTTCCTTTTTTCGTAATAGAGATGCCTGCAATAATCTCAATTGCACGTTGCTTATACAACTCATGCATAACTAGAGAATAATGGATAGTACCTTCGTTAATGACCAGCTTTTTTAGCTGTTCTTTTTCTTTTGACCCAAACTGATCCGGACTTGTCTTGGCCAAAGAACTAAGGGACTTTAATTCTTCAGCTTTTTCCTTGCTCAGAACCTCTAAAAGATAAACGAGCGGGAGAGTTTTTCTACCACTAACGAAATCATTTTTGGTTTCCAAGTCCAAGAAATCAGCGAGATCGTTTTTGATTTGACTCATTACCCCTAAATTTATCCCGAATTGTTCGAGCTGGTTGATTTGTGTTTGATCAGCGTTTCCTAAGATCGCTCCAATTTTACATGCACCTGCAGTTATACTTCCGGATTTTTTCATTATAATGGAGAAGTATTCTTTAAGGGAGATACTCTCTTTAATGTCATTTGAAAACTCCTGAAATTGGCCGTCACACGCTTGTAATCCCATCTGGTTAAAGACGTTGCTTACATCCTCGAAATGACTGCTAGATATATTTGAAAGGGCTTTGTAGCTAAGAACCAGTATACAAGTGGCTAGATTAATCGCTTGCCCAAGAGGAACTTTACGCCATGGAAGAGCGTTGTTATCTTGATCTTGAATATCGTCCAAGATATCTGCTGCCAAGGCGTAAAGTTCCATAGCGACAGCGCCTTGAAGTCCTACTTCGAAGTTCCCGCCAGCACTATCGCAAACTGTAAGCGTTAATTGGGCCCACGCAAACCGTTTTCTGATTTCATAATTATAATCTAACCAATTATTGATTATAGTTACAACATTGATGCTTAGCTCAGATTCACTCAATAAATGCTTCATTTTTTTTTGCAAAAATTTGATCCAAATTCATGTATAACAGGTTTCTCTTTTAAGCCCAATAAACGTCTGGTTTGATTTCAGGCTCCAAGAGCTCATCAGACAATTCTACATCAGAAAACACCTTTGTTATTGCCTCGTTTTCGGAGTTAGTACTTACTGACTGCGGTACGACTGAGCTTCTGTTCGGACTTTTGGCTAATTCATGAATCAATTTGGCCTTTTCTTCCAAATTCATTTTGTATCCTCACTTTCCTTATAGGGACAAGTATGACACCAGTTTTCAAATTCATTCTGTTAGGATATTAATAATCAAGCTACTTATTTGAGCTATTTTATCCATTATAGGGTATTTGATGCTTCCATTATTAGGATTTTGCCATTAAATCGTATGTTACGGCTGAACTCAGGAAAGCTCTAAATGAATGGATGCAGACCCGGCAAGAAAAAGACCAGGCATTGCAGGAGAATGCGAACCTCCAAGGACTTTACAGAATATAGACAGTTTGATCCTAACATAGACAATCAGGTTGAAGAATTATTTGAAAAGTATAATTGGACGATTGACTATCGAGTCAACTCAATGAATGTGACACTCCCGTCTAACCTGAAACACGATGCGGGAGAGTATCCTGTCAAGATATACTGGGCTTACAATAACGAGCTTTCCAAAAATATCGGCCTGGACTATAGTGAATACCTAGGGAAGGAAGTAGAGGTCGATATTTACAGGCTTAGGGAGCCCTTACCTGATTATATGAATCCAAGAATGAATTCACGAGGAATCGTTTTGTAATTATTTGGCTGCAAATATGGATAATAATCTGCTTATAAACGCTGATTATAATAATGCCTATATCGATGGCGAACAAAATGTAAAATCAGCAAAATTTATTAGTTTGCGAGAAGTAAGTGGCTTAGGTAATTTTGATACTTTAGTTTAAAGTCATCCACCTGTTTCTCCAGATCTTGGGTCTGGTTGCTTAAGCATTGCCTTGGAACTCTCCTTTTCCGTGTGGGCAGGGAGAATTAATCTTTGAAGGAGAAATTGCCTGGGTGTTGAACAAATAGACCGCCTCGTGTTATGAGGCGGTCTGAACCCTGTGAATAGTCAGGGATAAGATACATCTTTTTGTTGGAAGATTATGCTCTAATACTTGCAACAGGTTGTCGTGGGACGGTTAGCCACACCCTTTTAGAAAGGGGGTGGTAGGATGATCTCAATGGTTGAGGCGATGTATTTAATGATTGCATTTGCTACACTCGTTGTTATGATCATGAAGAAGAAATAACCGCCCCAGGCTAGGATGGCGGTTATTTCTTATAACTCCAATTCGGGCTAACCGTACGGTTAGACAAGCTGCCGGGCTGGCGTGATTGCAACACGTCAGTCCTTTTATAATATTATACCCACGGATTGTAAAATATGCAACCGGGTCACACAGGGTAACACTGAAGAGAGAAAAATGAAATCAATTCTTTTTGACAGAGAAACATGCTTTGGTGAAAGGTCGGATTCAATTAAAGAAGTAGTTAGCTGAGAACCCTAACGGCAAATTTGGCTAGAGTGATACAAGGCGCTTGGTGTATGGTTCTAGCAAAAACATAAGTTGCACAGTAATTTCCTGAACATTGCAGGGCATAGAATTATTAATCCACCATTCCAATACGCCAATAAACCCTGAAGTCAAAAAATGAGTGGTTACACCATTTGAAAATGCGTTGTTTTCTGGCTTTATACCGATAACCTCGGTTACTGTTTGCGCAATGATGTCATATAAGCGGCTGCGGAAAAATCCAACGCCCTCATTGCTAAGCAGCAACTTGTATATTGTAAAATTTTTCTCCAAATATTCAAATACGCTTTGAAATGCGCTTGCGCTTAGATTGGTATCAGCACTATTGGCACAGTGATTTAGTAGCAACTCAACATATGTTTCAATGCACTTGTCAAGCAAGTCGAATTTATCCACGTAATGTAGATAAACAGTCCCTCGGTTTATGTTTGCGCGTTCGGCAATGTCACTAATGGTTATTCTCTCAAATCCCTTTTCAGCCAAAAGGTCGAGGAAGGTATTCATAATCAACTGCCTTGTTTTTTGTATTCTTCTATCCACAAAGTGTTCCTCCAGATATTCAACAAATTAGCGCAATGTGTTCAGTTCTCAACAGTTGGAACGAATGTAACTATTGAAATTCTCTCCACGTATCAGTATGCTAAGAATATCAAACACGTGTTGAAAAATCAACACGTGATCATTCGGGAGGATGCTTTATGAAAATACTATTTTTTGGTCGCGGTGTTATAGGAACCCTGTACGCTTGGGCGTTTGAAAAGGCAGGCCATACTGTTGAGTTTTATGTTCGTGAAGGTCGGAAGGCACAATATGGTTCACATGTAAACTTAGAACTATGGGATGTAAGGCGAAGCAGAAAAGACCGGTTAGTCAAAGAAAACTGGCCTATTGTAACACATGAAGAAATAAAGGAAAATCACGACTATGACCTGATTTTTATGAGTGTCAACCCCGAGCAAGTATCAAGTGTGGTAGAGTACCTTGCGCCACGAGTTGGAAATGCAACAGTTCTGTTTTTCAATAACTTTTGGCAAGACCCTCAATCAGCTGTTCAGCCGATTCCACTCAGTCAAATTGTTTGTGGTTTCCCCGGTGCCGGCGGTGGATTTGAAGGAAACACTCTTTACGGTGGGCTTTACAAGACAGTGCAGTTTGGAACATTTGAATCCGAGCCTACCCAAAGAGATTTAGAGGTTCGCAAGCTTTTTGTTGGGACAGGCTTCAAGATAATGGTTCAAAAGGACCTGCAAAGTTGGCTCTGGAATCACTTCGCCTTAAACGCTGCAATGGAAGTCGAAGTCTTAAAAAGTGGCAGTTTTGAAAACGTAATTTCTTCACCTGAAGCTCTCTTTGGAATAGGTCGTAATATGAAAGAACTTATCCAAGTTTTGAAAGCAAAAGGCTCAAAACTTGATGTTATGACAAAAGTGATGAGCAACCTACCATCGAGAGCTATTGGATTTCTTATGAGTAACGTTATTTTTTCACCTAAAAGCATGACCTATGCTCTTGTAGCGCATAACCACACTAAAGTTGGTTATGCCGTAAAGGAAGTTATTTCAGAAGCCAGAAAGTACGGCATAAAGGCACCACGGCTTTACGATGTAGAAAGCCTAATTACGGAATAGAAAGAGGGACTTAGCTTGACAATCTGCTGGACTGACGTGCTTGCAACACGTCAGTTTTTTTATGCTTCAACCAAGCACTTCCCTATAAGGCAATTTAAAAAGATGTTGACTAGACATTATGGCTTTCCAAAAACAACTTTGATGTAATAGGTGTTGATACTTCAGAGATTGCAATACAGAAGGCCGTAGAGAAGGCTTCAATTGATAATGTCAAATGTACCTTTATTGTGAATGACATCCTTTCCAACAAGATCGATGGGGCTCCATTTGACTTTGTTTTTGACAGGGGCCGTTTTGATTCTAACCACTCAAGCCCGCCTAGAGCCTGGGTTTGTCTAATGCGCAAAAGGCGGTCAGCATTAAGCTGTAAGATTTAACTAACTCTTCATGGTGAACTTAGACTTAACACAGTCGAGGGGAGAAGGGGTAGGTACAACTACTATTCATGTGTAAGGTACACTTCTTGGTTTTTTATCGCACACGGTATATGTTCCACCGCTTACGATACTAATGCCTCTATCGTAATATTGATAACGATAGAGGCACTTTTTTTTATTCAGTTATGGCCAGTGTTGATGTGGTTATGATCAGAAATTAATTGAGAGTCTTGACGGAAGTTCCATTTGATACTTTTGTGTAAAGTGGAGTAAGCAAAATGCAGCGCTACTTTGCAGGAGGAAATTGCCTGAATGTTGAATATAGTTACTGCGTTCCGAGTAAAAACAAAGGAGTGATGGAATTGTTGACCTTAATGGCAACCTTGAAGGTAAAAACCGGCAAAGAGGCTGAAGTGGCCGAAATTTGTGCGCAATTGGCCAAAGAAGTTCTGCTAAGGAAAAGGACTGTTTGATGTACATACCTCATGTGGTAAAAAATGACCCGACTGAAATTGTCTTCTTTGAAAAGTACAAGGATAAGGAGGCCTTCAAAGCCCATGGGAGTTCAGCTTATTTTCAGGCAGCAGCCCAAAAGTTTGAAGAACTTTTGGAGGGTAAGATCCAGGTGAAATTTCTGGAAGAAGTTTAGGTGGCTTCAGGTGAGGACTTGGTAATGTTTGGGTGAGGAACAAAGCAGGCTTTCAATAGTTTCCCGTTCATGCTGCAACGAAGCATGTCTTGAGGAGTTACAAGAAATTCCAGGGTCGGACATTTGAGCCTCAAGCTCAAGTAGTTGATCAACCAGATTATTGAGTCTCTATGCTAGCTTTTCTAGGCAGTCTGCATCTGCCTTTTTACGAGAATGAACGACCCTGGAATCACCGCTCAGTGATACTAATAGATTCTATGGCCACACTTCCGCCTCTAACCACTTCAATGCTTTGAAAATCACTGCTCAAGAGAGTAAGCAGAGCGTTGTTCTTGCTTTCTGTTTGAACGCATTCCATCAAGACACTTTCTTTATCATAATCGATGATTGAAACACCAAAGACCTCAGCAATTCTGAACAATTCGCCCAGATCCCCTTTAGAGCATTTTCTGACTTTAACAAAGAGCAATTCCTTCATATGAATGGGACTATTCGTAAAATCGATGACCTTGATGACTTCTATGCAGCGATTTAATTGCTTCTTAATCTGTTCAAAGGTCTCATCGTCACTAATTAATCTTATGGTCATTCTGGAAACAGTTTCATCCTCTGTCATGCCCACTGTGAGACTTTCTAAATATAGGCTTTGCCTGAAAACAGGCCTGAGATCTTGGACAGAACCCCGATATCATTTTCCACAAAAAGTGAAAGCCAGCGTTAATAACTAGACCTCCGTTGAGGTCTAGTTATGTAAATCTATTTGTTCAATTATATGCATAAACTCGTCATCGTCAATAATGCCGATTTTCTGAAAAAGTCTTGATGTTTCGATGTTGTGGATATTTTTACATTTGATAAATGAAGGATTAGCCAAACCGTAAACAGACCATCTTATTATGGGTTTTTTAAATTTATCATAGTGAGAGGGAGGATTTTTCGGAGGAACTGACGTAATCTCTGCAATAGTAACCCATCCATTGCCAAGATTATTTATGACTAGCACAGGTCTGGACTTGAAAGCTCCTAATTGCCCTTTGTAGTGAATTCGAACTAAGTAAATATCTTTTGAATCAGGCATAGGACGTTAATTCCCTTTACATTTGTCATCTTCAAACCACTCTTTATGTTGGGGATTATTAGGATCAAGTTCGATCATACCGTCTTTTCCAGTAAGGACAGAAGCTTTAGAACTAATTCTATCTAACTTTTCTTTAATTGTTTCTTTCTTTTTGCTTAAAGGAGTAGCCATGGCTTCTCCCTCCTCAGTAATACTATTTTTCTTATCTTTGTCCATATCATATCACCTGCCAAAGGGTTATTCAATAATAGTATGCCCATTTATATCCACTTAGAAGGTGAGATTGAAAAGGATGTTGAATTATGCAAAATGGTAATAATTGGTTTAATTGAATGACTAACCCAGCGCTCAGATTCCTTGAATATAAGATATGACCACATATCCTAATGAGTGAAATTAACCCCAATGAGTTTGGATATATGACTGATACAGTAACTCAAGCTGATATCATCAGCGGACGCACCAACCAGGTAATGGCGGCTGAAATTAATATGATCAAATACCAGGCTGAGAGGGTCTAGCTTGCAGCCGCCGTCGAAATCAGGCAGTGGCAATCGAACATTTGCATCAGAAGATATTGACTGGTCTTGGATATAAAACGCTTGCACATTTGTAAGATAGGTGTTTTGTAGATAATGCAATTCAAATCGACAAGGGATATAGCCTTAATAGCGTTGGGACATGCCGGATTCAACATGCTGAAGAAGAAAATAAAGTTTATCTGGTTGTAGATGGAAAGAATATGGCTTTACATGATTTTGGACGGGCGCTCACAGCTTTTGAGGGTTTTAATATAGATTTTCAGATAAGGGATCTGTCCGAGGAAGTCCTTGGCAAAGATACGGTACTAAGAAGGGTAAGTATCAATCAGGATGTTATCATTGAGCATTTTGAAAGGTCTTTGAGTTGGTTATTGAAGGGCGATTTTTTAAGTTACAAACACGCAAGTGCTTGTGGAGAAGCCTTGTTTGAAAGGATAGAGGAACTGGAGTTACTTTCAAGTATGGTGGTAAAGAATAGGCATTAGCGGCCATAACTAAAATCGAAATATTAACTCCTTCTGGAATGGGTGGTATTAATCGATAAATTTGAAGTGATAATGGGAGGCCACACTTCCACATGCTTAGCCAGGTTTTGAAGCATGGTATGCAATTTCTCTCGGTAATTTTCCTTTATCTCAGGATCTATTCTGTTTAAAGCGGAAAGTATTTGTGAAAGCTCTTTG
>NZ_FQXJ01000040.1 GCF_900129935.1 Desulfosporosinus lacus DSM 15449
CCGCATTAACCTCAAAGGATATGTCATCAATGATAAGTTTACTGCCAATTCTCTTTTTAATGTTCTTAAATTGGGCAACAGGTTTTGTTTGCATAGGTTCCCTCTTTTCTAGTAATGATTACACGAGATGCATACCACTTCCAGATCTCTGCAAAAACACTAATTTTTTATTCAGCTTTTAACATTTATACCTTTCCACTGCGAAAATTCAAGTTGCACCTTACTTCCGTTGTATTTCTAATCCTCGTTTATTTAACTTTCCCATACTTAAAGCATAATACTAAGCTTTTTATTTCCTCTAATTGTCAATAAGGACTAGTTGTAACATATGAAGTGCCATAATCAAAGTCATCACCGTCAATACGCCGCTCAGTACCCTTTCCTTATACACCACTTTTTCTGACTTCGCTTTCCGACTTACAGTAAAATAGTTTTCTACCTACCTCAAACTCTTCAACTCGAACAAAATGCGTCAGTGTGAGAATTTCACTTCTCAAACCAACGCATTAAATATTTGTTTCATCAAGCTATATTTAAATACAGTCATTTACCGTTACCATATTGTGTTTTTGGGATAATGATGATACTGCATACTAATATCTCCGCCAGGATATGCAGGAATAACAGACTTGTATAATTATCCCCACCAAATAGAGTTAGGGTACTCCACCGAGCCTATCAACACTGTTTCCCCAATTTTGGGTGTTGAAATGTCTAAGTTGCGTTTTCTCGCTGCCTTCGTTACCCGTTCAATGGGATCTGTCCAATCATGAAAGGCTAACGTAAAGGCTGACCAATGTATGGGGATCAGAATTTTTCCCTTTACATCAAAATGAGCCTGAACTGTTTCCTCTGGCATCATATGAATAGCAGACCATCGTTCATCATATTGACCGCATTCAATGAGAGTTAAATCAAAAGGTCCGTACTTTTCTCCGATCTTTGCAAAATGAGGACCATAACCAGTATCTCCACTGAAATAGACCCGTGATTCTTGCCCTACGATCACCCAAGAACTCCACAGTGTGGTATCTCGATCGAACACACTCCTACCTGAAAAGTGCCTAGCCGGAGTACAAACCAATGTCAAACCATCAAGTTTATATTCATTCCACCAGTCGAACTCTTTAATCTTCTCTGCTTCGACACCCCATCTTGCCAAATGATTTCCAACGCCAAGGGGAACATAGAACTGACTGACTTTGTCTTTCAGTTTCTTTATTGACTGATAATCCAAATGGTCATAATGATCGTGAGACAGAATGACAACATCAATGGCAGGTAGCTCCTCGAGTTCGATGGGTAATATCTTGCTATAGCGTTTACCCCCGAGCGAAGAAAAGGGAGAAAGAGTCTGAGAAAACATTGGGTCTAATAATAATCGTTTCCCGTCCATCTCCAATAATAAAGTCGAGTGACCAAACCATGTAACTTTTGTATATTTATCTGGCATAATGACTGAATTTAAAGGCTCCACCGGAATTGCCCTCTTTGGCTTAACGTTTGGATTACCTTTCATAAAATCTCTCAATATGCCAACCATCGTCGTTATTCGAGTATCCATTACCGTCGGGATCTGATTGATAAACTTATTCCTGGCGAAATTTTTAGATTGACTTAAGGCGTTAACTTTCTCCTTAGATGCTTTTCCACCAAAGACTGGATGATATTTCAGGAATAGAAAACCAGCCAGGAGAATCCCGATAACCAAACTAAGCATAACCCTCAAGATCATGATTCATCTCCTCATTTCTTATCTGGATTAGACTGCCATCTACTATTTCTTCTTTAACTACTGAAATGTTATTGCCTAGCTATAACCGATCGCTCAAATTCCATTTTTCACAAGATATTGGCTCATTAATTCGTAATTTGTAGGATGCCCGGGGATGAGAAAGAGCATATGACCAAACCTTGTTTTAATTATTTGCCGCAATAATTTCTTTAAGTGTAACATTTTCATTCAAATAACGTGCATTTGGATTACTTTCTTTTTTTAATCGGATCGCCTTTTGCGGACAAAGGTTTATACACGCCAGACAAAATTCGCAATTCCCCCCATAGGCTGGTTTAAGCTGGTCGAGTTTTATATTGTTACGCGGGCAAACCTTTACACACGTTCCACATTGATTACAGTCGTTCCCGACAGAAAAATCTTTATCTGTATTAAAGTTTGGTTTTCTTTTATAGAAATACTGAATCCCTTTGGTCAACATTGAATCTGTGAATGACCTATTCCTAATATATCGCTTCGTTTGATTAACATCATTTAACAAACGGCTCAAATTTTCTTCTGTATATTTCTTTTTCAGCTTTTGCTTCTCAATATCAAAAAATGGTAAATAGTTATCAATCATGAGTAAACCGTCTGCATATTGAACATGAATATTATTTTCCTCAGCATACCGTACAAACCAATTGACACCACCTGCCAGCTTGTTTCCATAGGTCATGATGACAAAAATATAAGGGCTCTTAAGGGTGACCTTCTCAATAAATTCCCGGACAATCTTTGGAGCTGCAAAGCCGTAACAGGGAAATATAATCCCTATCTTTTCGTCTTCGAAATGAAATTGATTACCCCTTAAAACGTTTGGTATCGAATAAATTTCTCCTCCAAATCTTTTTGCAACATCTAAACTGTTACCAGTAGCTGTAAAATAAAACACTTTCATAATGTACCTCCATTAATTTAATCGTTCGTTTGTCGTATAGAATTAAAACACTTTAATGTTCGAAATACCCTAATATTTCTTATGGGTGAAAATAAATAGTTTAAAGGCCCACACTTCTATAGTTTTATAACTATCGAACCGTAATGCCTTTTTAAGTTGCGTTAATTATTGCTTCTGTAATGATAACAACTTACTAACTTCCTCAATTAGCTCTTCATTTACTTTGCAGATCAAAAATTTCCCTCTTTTCTCTGTACTAATTAAATCTGCATTTACCAACTCTTTGATATGATGTGAAATAGTCGGAGCGCCAATGTTCAACGAACGGATGATATCCGTAACAAAGCATTCCGAATCGGTATCGGTTGGAAAACTGGATTCATGCATCTCAGCAATTTTAAAATACAATTCTAGTCTATTGGGATTCGATAGGGCCTTAAATATCTTTGCCGCTTTTTTCGTGTCCATTTTCCAACTCCAAACTCATACTATAACGATTCGATAACTATCGAAATACATTGTAACTTTTCTAAATCCTCCTGTCAATAGCTCACTGAATTTCCTTTTGATATTAAATTCTTTTCCTGATAAACCTTATCCCTGCTCATTCTCGGTATGCACATTCTCCTTCAACGACTTCATCAAGAAATCAGTCACATTCTTTTTGAACAGGTTATGGGTCTCCGGTTCCTTGGCGGCGAGCTCTTTCATTTCCCCCATCAGCTCCTTGAATGTTTTTTCCAGGTTTTCGTATAAAAAAGCCACTTTATTAGCCACGGCCTTGTTATACACCTGAGTAAGTCGCTTGCTCATATTTTCGACGGTCTTGTAAGATGCCCTATTTTTTACTTTTTCCAACTCCGCCTGCTTCTTTTCGGTATCCTGTTCCAGAGCCCGGTTGGACTCACTTAACTCTTCCGACTTGGTCCTCAGGTTGTCGTTAGCCTTGGTCAGGTGGGTTATTTGGTTCGCCTGTTCATCCACTACTTTCCGGAGTCCGGTGTTATCCTGCTGGGCCTGATCCCGTTCTTCCCGGGCCAGTTTCCAATCATTGACCTTCTTTTGCAGCTCACGGGTGGTTATATTATCGATATCCAGCTCGGCAATGAACTCACCCCGAGCCTCTTCCGGGACTCCGAGGAGAATAAGAGCCTGGGTGAAGTTCAAATCCGGCCGTACTTGCGCCTGGGTGTCGGCGGTGGGAGATTGGGCGTCGGAGGATTCTAGCTGTTTAGGCCCGTACTCCTCGAAAACCCGTATCATTCTTTCCGCCGTTTTCTGAGAATAGCTCACGGATTCCTCCAACCACTTAGCCCATTCCCCATATTGAAGCAACCCCTTGGCTTCCTTCAGGCGGCTCCCAATCTCGATGATACTCTGCAGAAAGATTTTCCCCACCTGGTATTTGATCGTATTTATTTCAGCCGCGATGACGAAGGGCGTGCGGCCATTGATTAAATCGCTCATCACAACTTCCTCCCTGCTCTTGCTTTATTTACATAATATGTATCCGGACTTAAGAGTGTGACAAGCACATAGCCAGGTTGTCCAAGAATCGACAGCGCTGTCGATTCTTGGACAACCTGCCTATTTATAAGAAGCTTGCTGCCGCAGCAGCAGGGTTCTTCTGGCTTCAGTCCCAAACTTTCTCATATATTCCCTTCCCCTTGTAACCTCCGGCCGATCTGACTCATATGCTATAGGACAGGCAGAGTACACTCAGCCTGAGAGTGCGCAGAAAGGAGGCGAAAAGCATGGCCGTGGAAGCGTTGCCCTTAGATTCGGCGCTGGTTGCGAAATACCAGCTCGAACTGACACCCGCCGGTGCCCCGGTGATCAGACAGAAAGGCTTGAATGGTGTGAAACACGACGCTACGGAAGATGACCTCTATGATGTAGCTGAGGCATTATTCAGTCTGGTTGATTATCCGCTGCTGCAGGTGCTCCTAAGGAAAAACTTTGAACTGAATAAAGAGTAACTATCCTAATATTTGCAAGAAAGGGGGTGATTCCTTGGCAGTTACAACCAATAAAGTAATTCGGTTGACGTTTACCACTGTTGCCGGTAAGACCTTTTCAATCACGCTGCCCAATCCACGGGCAGATCTGACGAAGGCTGAAGCCGAAGCTGTAATGGATACGGTTATATCCAGAAACATCTTCACTACGACCGGCGGAGATCTGGTTGGAAAACGGGATATCCGGGTGGTTGATACCTCGACTAACGATCTATTCGATCCGCCCCAGGTTTAGGCGGATCGACCTCTAAACGGCGGCTGCGTGGCCGCCATCTTATAACGGACTCCACTGGATCAAAGCCAATCCCTTCCCCTTTAGTGATATCCGGGTCGGCAAAGATCACCTTGTCCGGGTTGCTGATCTTTATTAGTAAGTAGGCAACAGAAAAAAGGCCCATAGACGATCTTATTAATCATCCATGGGCCTTCTGCGATATCCCTTCGATATAAAAAAAATTATTCCTTAGTTACGCTAATACTTGCATTCTGTGGCAAAGCCAAGCCTGCCGCAACTTCAATCGACTTCATAATTCCAGAAACACCTGGGCAACTGGGATGGGGGCTATGCTTAGCAAAGACTTCATAAACTTTTCCCATATGGAGTTTCTTGAAAATCTCTTCAAAGGCATCGACTTCAACCAGTTCTGCAGCTATTTTTTGGTAATTCGGGCAGTCACTTAATATCTCGAGTTTTACTTTGTGACCATCACCGCTCTCTGCTTTAACATTAATAGTAAAACCACAAGCACCGGCTTTAATAATTCCTGTTGCCATAATATTGCTCCTCCTATATTTAACTTCCTTTATAAAATGCAGTAATTCGCGGTGAACCTTGCACTAAACTTATTTTTTAATTTTGCTTTCCGGGGGTTTGATACCCAAGAGAGGTGCTGAGTGGTCTTTTCCTAAATAGAAATTAGACCAAGAGGACGTCTGATAGAAATCCCAGTTAGCAGGCGGTACCGGAGGAACGTCTAAGGTTGATTCCTCTCCATATTTCTTCAGTCTGGCATAAGCTCTGACCCAAACGCACTTCTTCTCTTTCGGAAAAACTTCACACCAGCCATCCAAGCTTCCGCCACATGCACCGTTACGTTGATTTTTTGGACATTGTGACATAGGACAGAGGTAGCCTATATCCAATATGGCACAATCGCCGCAATCCTTGCAATCAAGCATGACAACTTTGGCAATGTGCTCAAGGGCGTGAAGTCTCTTTTCGGCTTTTTTCTTACCTTCTGCTGCATGATACATACTGCGCATCACGGGAAAAAGCATCTTATTAGGGGTAAACATGAGACTGTGCATTCCTCTCATCAACGAGTTCATCGCTCCGGCAGGTGCGTCTAAGGGGCGGTTAGCACGATTCGTAGGTCGATCTGTGTTCAGACCCGTCTTCTCGTCCTTTTCAAAATAATAGAACCCATTGGTTTGAGGATAATCAAACTCTTTGACTAGATCTTGCCAATTGGGATAAAGTTCCTCCCCTTTGTCAAGAATGTACTCTAATTGCTCATATTTAAGGTTATGCCCGCCGATATGAACTCCTGCACAACCAATACCTTTCAAGATGGCGTACAATTTGGCGGCCCTCAACATCCGCTGGCCAACCCCTTTATCTGCGGCACTTTTTTCCTCATTGAGCTCTGCTAAAAGTTTGTCCGTGACGACACAACCCGGTAACTTGTTTTGATTCATAACATTTGCCGCTCCATAAGGAAGAACGTAGATATTTCCCACAACGGGAATATCCAGGTTATTAACCTTCAGGAACTGGATGACTTCGTGGCATTTACGAGCATCATACCCCAGTTGTGTAACTACAAATTGTGCGCCGCCTTGGATTTTCTTTTTCAACTTATAGTACTGAACCATAAGCTCAGCCTCAGTAGACTTGAATGGGGAAACAGCCGCGCCCGCAAAAAAGTCACTGGGAGCGTGATAAGTTGGCCCCTTCATACCCGGAACTTCTAAGCCCTTATTCATATCAGCAATCAGTTGTAAGGTATTAGAAGGATCCAGGTCAAAAACTGGCTTAGGGCGTCCTTTGAACCCTGAATACGTATAGTCTCCGGTCATAACTAAGAGATTACGAACTTTTGCACGATCTAAGGCATAAAGTTGGCTTTCCATCTGGTTCCGGTTCTTATCCTTACAGGTAAAATGTACTAATGGTTCGATCCCCAATTTAAGGATCTCCATTCCCAAATAATCAGCAAGAATTGCCGGATTACCACCAGGGTTATCCGTGATAGTAAGAGCATGGACCCTGCCGCCTTTAGCTGCTTGCTCTGCCGAGGCGATGGCGGTTAATTGAGCTTTTTCATTTGCTCCTCTTCCTGGTACGAGTTCCCATGTGACGGATAGGGTGTTTTTGTCAAGTAATGACTCTTTAAATTTGTTTTCCATTCCTTGTTCCTCTCCCTTATCACCTATTAATACTCCGAAGATTGTCCTTTTATTCTCTAACCATTATAACTCTTCTTGGACAATATTTTAAGCCATTTTCAGTTTTTTCTTAACTTTTAACTAACTCAATCGTTCAAGGTATAAACTGTTCATAAAATAGCTGGAGAATGTGGCACTGCCTCCTAGTTCAATATGACGAATCTTCCTGTATAATTCTTCTGTCATATTCATCTCCGGGTGATTTAGAAGTGTCCGTATTGCACCGACATGAGCCGCATTCCCAACCATTTTAATTTTTTCAGACGGGATATCCGGTACGAGACCAATATTCAAAATGTTGTTAGCTTTAAGATAAGTGGCAAAGGTCCCGGATAATATAACCGAATCCAGCTCAGCAACACTAATGCCCGCCATTTCAACCAAAGTTTTAATTCCTGCGCAGACTGCCCCTTTAGCCAGTTGTAATTCCCCGACATCCTTTTGGCTAATGGTTACATCTGATCTTTGATCTGTTCCGTAGGCCAAGATGAATTCACGTGCTTTTTCAGCAGGCCGTATCCGATTGCGAAGCTCAGCTGAAAGATGATCCGCTGTTTCAGGAACAGCAATTTTCCCCTGTTTATTTATTACTCCGGCTCTTCGCATCTCATCAATCGCTTCAATAAGACCTGATCCGCAAATCCCGATAGGTTCCTGTCCCCCGATTACTTCAACGTCCACACCATTGTCAGTAATACTTACACTTTCGATGGCTCCCTGCTTTGCCCTCATTCCGTAGGCTATTCCCGCTCCTTCAAAGGCTGGTCCGGCTGCTGTAGAACAGGCCATCATCAAGTTGTCTGTTTTTAAAAATAATTCACAGTTAGTGCCTAAATCAATAAGTAAGTGATTTCCCGGCTCCAGTACCTCAGGAGCCCCTGCGATAGCCCCTACTGTGTCCCCTCCTACAAAACTTCCTATATTAGGCAAGAGGAATATTTTAGCTTGAGGATTGATTTCTACTCCCAATTCCTGCGCTGAGAATTCTAACGGTCTATTGCAAACAGAAACAAAGGGCGATACCGCTAAATGTGACACATCTAAGCCGATTAAGAGGTGATGCATCGTCGTATTGCCTACTATAGACATCTTGACGATTTCGTTCTTTCTTACATCAGTTTTTAATTCAAGCTCTTTTAATAAATGATTAATGGTTCTTCTGACGGCATTGCGCATGGCCAAAGCATTCTCTTGGCTTTCTTTAGCAAAGGAAATACGAGAAATAACATCTGCCCCATATGCTGTCTGCTCATTCTCAATTGAGACGACCTTTATGAGGTCACCTTCGATCAAGTCATATAAGGCCAACCCAACACTGGTTGTCCCTATATCGACGGCAACTCCATACAATCTCTTGGCAGTGTCTCCCGGCTCAATCTCCAAGATCTCATTTTCAAAAATAGTAACTGTTAGGACATACTTATCCGCTCTCAAAACATCTGACACTTTATTAAGGATATACAGACTCGGGGAGTTATAACTCCTCCCTGTGGAAGTGCTGAGAGCATCTGCCAGGCGATCCCAGTCTCCCCGTTCATCTTCAAGTGAAGGTTTACTGATGGTCAAACAAATCTTTTCCACCCGCGGATCTAAGACAGATGCTTTCATTCCTAAGAGTGCACTTTCTTTTCGATCCTGACTTTCTACGAAATTCAACTGAATGACCATGCCCTCTTCAGGAACCACAGTACAAGCAAGTCGAAATCCCGCTTGGAGTTCGGCCTCATTAAGATGTTTTAAATCCTGAGGACTTGGCACTGAAAGATTTTCCAGCACTCGAACTTTACACTTACCACAGGTTCCTTTACCATTACAGATATTATCAACGGGAAGTTGATGACGAACGAGAGCTTCCATTAAAGTCTCTGTATCTTTAGTTTCAATAACTCGATTTGGGAGTATTTTTATTTCCATAATTACCTCCTGGAAGAATTTCAGGTCAAAAAATCCCTAAAAACGAAGATCAAGCAGAACATATTGATCGGCCTAATGCACAAAACTGCCTTATACCATTATTATGAATTCAATGCCTTATTTATACAATTCGATCTATTCCCTTATTTTCCTTCTTTACTTCATACCTTAACCAGAAAATCCGCAAGTTCTTCCGGGGAATTAACAAGAAAATCCGGGTTGCCCTCATTAATTTTCTGAGGAGTATGCCATCCCCAGGTCACACCAATGGTTTGTGTACCAGCGTGTTTACCTTCTATCATATCCCCTTTGGTATCCCCTACGTAATAGGCCGAGATGCCTGGATGCAATGCCATAGTGTTGTGAATTTTTTTGATCTTACTTTTCTCTTTTTCTGCGCCAATAACATCCTCAAAACAAGTAATTCCGTTCCTGTTCAAAATCTCTTTGGTTGCACTGGAAAGATTTGAAGTAATAACGTATACATGGTGTTTTTCCGAGATCCTCTGTAAGGCTTTTCCCATGCCGTCAAAGAGTTCAAGGTCTGTCAATTGTTCACCTTGTAATATTTCATATCTCTTCAATATGTCATTTATGGCAACTTCACTGATCCCTCGACTCATCATCGTCTCATAAACATTACCCTCGAATAATGAAATGACATCTTTTGGTTCATTGATTCCCTGGAACCCATTCTCAAGACAGGCTTGTGAAAAACGCGAAATAAAAACCTCCAGGGAATCCACAATAACCCCATCATAATCAAACATTACGAGCGCCACACCTCTACCTCCTTGAAAATCCAAACTACCGGGTATTAAAATAAACTGATTGTATAAGATCCCCTGCTCTTATAGAGAAGGGGATCTTATACAAATATTAACCTGATGTATTCATTTTTATCAAGTTTGATTGAACTAAAAACAATATTAACCTAAGAACTCAAATTGTTTATTGCGAAAAGCCTTGAGATAGTTGACGCAATACTCATCTCGTCCGGCAAGTGTTTCAGCAGTAACCAAACTAGCCATCATCATCTTGTCCAGAGGGTTAATAATGAGGCCATCCAGACCTTTGCCAATAGCCATAATAGCAAAGGCATGGTTCATGAATTTACGCACTGGTAAACCATAGGATACATTGGACAGACCGCAAATCGTGTGAACTCCTTTAAAGCGAGTCATGATAGCCTCTACCGAATTAATAAATTCGACGGCAAAGGTACTGTTAGTAGAGACTGGCTGAACCAACGGATCCACATAAATATTTTCAATCGGCACATTGTTTTTGACAAGCCCATCAATCAGTTTTTCGGCAATTCTTAGACGAGCGTCCATAGTTTCCGGCATACCCTCATCACTCATACAAAGAGCTACAACTTTTAAGTCGGTGCCTGCAATGACAGGAATCAAGGCATCATAGCGCTCTTTTTCTAAGGATATTGAGTTAATCATGGCAATACCTTTATGTACAGATAGAGCAGCTTCAATAGCCTTGGGGTCCGGACTGTCAATACAACAAGGTGCGTCTACAGCTTCTTGAACTGTTTTTACAAGCCATTGCAGGTATTCAGGTTCCTTACCGACAAAGATACCGGCATTGACATCAATATAATCTGCACCTGCTTCATGTTCATCCCTAGCCACCTGTTTGATATATTCAGCATCTTGTGCTTTGATGGCTTCTCCGACTGCCTTACGACTTGCATTGATTAATTCTCCTACTACTAACATGAATTTTTCCTCCTCATATTCAGCTCTTAATTATTATTTCTTTAAAACTGGGATTTCTAAAGAGACTAATATTGCAAATTTCGTGCCAATAATCTTGTTGTGAAAACTTAGCTAAATATTACTTGATTTCCAGTGAGTTTTCAACATTCCAGGGCCCTATTTGAGCTTAATTAATTATGTTCTGAAATCTCAGATACTTAAAAATAAGTCAGGATAGACTTACACCAAAGGAACTGACTTCAAAACTAAGTCGATGAGACTTAAATTCAGAAGTCAGTTCTGAAGTTTTTAGCTTCTATGGACTATTTAGGAGCATCTCATAGGATGTCTTATTTAGCGGTAAGTTTACGAGCAGTCTCTACCGCTCCGGGGGCATCAGTGCTCCAACCATCTGCGCCGATTTTCTTAGCAAAATCCTCTGACACGGGTGCTCCGCCAACCATCGTCTTAAAGCTTAACCCTTGTTCGCGAATAGCTTTCACAGTTACTTCCATAAAGGGCATGGTTGTCGTTAATAAAGCGGACATACAGATGACATCGGCCTTTTTCTCTTTTGCGGTGGCCAGGAATTTCTCTGTATCCACATCTACACCCAGATCATAAACCTCGAATCCGGCGCCTTCCATCATCATGGAGACTAAATTCTTGCCAATATCATGCAAGTCCCCTTTAACGGTTCCGATAATAATCGTTCCCTTTTTTTCACTTTCTCCTTGTGATAATAATGGTTTTAACACCTCAAGTCCAGCTTTCATGGCTTTAGCAGCCATGAGCATTTCCGGAACAAAGAATTCCCCTTCAGAATAGCGTTGTCCGACTTCGTCCATTGCCGCAATTAATCCATTGCTTAGTATTTCCGAGACATCCGTGCCATTCTTAATTTCAGCTTCAACAAGAGACACTACTTTATCAATGTTAAATTCTACTACCCCAGCATAAATATTTTGTACGCTCATTATTATCTCCCTTTCCTTTCAGTCACAAGACCGTTACGTTGTATAAAGATTAAAGGCTCCACTTAGCATCCCCTGCAACAAGTCCTTTGAAATGGCCGCGTACTTTAGCATCCAGTTCTTCTGAAAAGCGCGACTTATTCGGTTTACTTAAGATTTTTGCGGCTTCTTTCATTGCGCGGCTGTGAGCGTCCGGTTTCCCTTGATCTTCCCAACGGCGACGCATTTCTCTTGTTGCCACTTTAGGCAAAACGGCAATGGTTCGCATATTTTTCATAGTATGATCCAAATCCATGTAACTGCCGCCGGGGCCAACTTTCGCAATCAGGTCTAAACACAAGTTTTCTTCGCTGTATTCAAAACCCTTTTTCATCCGTTTAAGCATCAAGGCTATTTCGTTGTCGATCACAGCTTTAGCAAAGTCAAAGGCCATCAGACTCCCTAAAAGCCCCCCCATATTGAATAAGTCTGCTCCTGCAAGCAAAGCCCCTGTAGTGTTCATTCCTGTCTCATACCCTGATTGAGCGTCATTAGAATGGGCATTTGTCAAACCGATATATCCGCCTGAGGGAATATTATAGTATCTCGCCATTTCTGTGTGCGCCATTTGCAACATTCCGGTTTCAATTGCACCAGGTGCATAGGCTCCGGTCCGCATATCCGCAACTGTGGACAAGACAGCATAGATCATGGGGGCTCCCGGACGAATCATTTGAGTCAGGGTTGCAAGTCCCAGGAATTCTGCATTGCCAAGGGTTAAAGTCCCCATCAAGCTGAGAGGGGAAGTCATGCCGGCATTTGGAACAATTGTTCCATAGACTGGCAGTCCTTCTTCAAGCAGATAGATAACTGCTTCAGTAGACTCCACATCAAAGGTCAAGGGAGAAACAACCGGGCAATAATGGTGATTAATAAATGGACGCTTACGATACTCTTCTTCCCCTCCTGCGATCAGGGCTCCTAACTCCAGTACTGCTTTAAGGTCCTCCATGTTAGGAGTATTGCTTCGTACAGGCTTTTTACAGTTTTTCAAGGCAGGATAAAAACGGGACAGACTGAACTGTCCTTCTGGGGCATCGTCCGCCAGAGTTGATATTGAAAAGACATCAAATCCAGGCAGTTCATTAATTAAGTAGGCTATATTCGCAATGTCATCAGAGGTAGCGCGACGTTCTTCGCCTGTTTCCGGATCAATAATATTGGGAGCGGAACTCCCTGTTACGACAATCGGTCGATCGCCGGGCATTGTGACATCAAATTTTGGATCTTGAGCAGTAAAAGTATAGGTAGGAACAAAGGTCTTTCTTGCTTTCTCAACAACCTCACGGGGAAACTTAACCATCATTGTTTCCATGTCGACCCGGCAACCATTTATGGCAAAGATTGTGAGTGCTTTCTGATTGCGAACCATCATCCCGACGTTCTCCAGAATTTCCAATGAGGCCTCGTGTACGCGCTCTACTTCTGACTGACTAAATAATTTAGTGAACTCCACAATTAAAATCCCCTTTCCTTTTGCTCGAATCTATGCTTTCAGTCAAACTATTGGGTTTGAAACGACTACACCAATATGGATTTTGCCACTTCTAATATCTCTGCTTTATGCTTTTCAATCCAATTCATCAACCGAACATTATGCTGCAGATAGGCAATATACTCATATTCATTCAGATCAGTTCCGGCATAGTATGCTGTTACATCCCAATTAATCAAATACATATTTGCGGCGGCGATCATCGTGGGCAGATACTCAATTTCTACGGCATTTAAAGGTTCTAGTCCTTTCAATTCAATCAATTTTTGCTGATAAGATTTAAGAAAAATAGCGCATTTATCGAGAAGCAACACCCCATCTTTTTCATCTTGCCACGAGCTGCAGCAATATGCCATCCCTAAAGTTACATCAAAGAGCCGATGGTCAATCTTAGACCAATCAAAGTCAAAGATTCCTACAACTTTGCTATTCACGTATTTCAAATTACCCGCATGAAAATCATTGTGACAAGGGGTTAATGGCATTTTTTCCAGCACATCCTGGGGAATATGGGAACTCTCGACGACCTTCAAAATTGAGTCCAGTTTACTCCTGTAATATTTGTGAAACTTCGTGTCGATATCCTTCTGTGCTAACTCTTGATATTTTTCTGGCAAAGTCGGGAGAAATTCCATAATCTTCGGTTCTACTCGCTCCAGCCCTTGGGGATCAAAATCTCTGGCAGCATTATGGAACGTTGCCAAGACTCCTGCTGCACTGGCGTACTCTTCATCATTTAAGTTTGGAGTATCCCAGGTGTATAAGTCATCCCCTTCCAGAAACTCATACACAGCAAAATAGATATCCGTTCCCTTTCCATTTACCCCTTCAATTTTCTTGACAAAGGTTTCTCCATCTTTAGTACGAATTAACCCGGCTGCAATATCCAGTCCATGAGCTTTAGAGTAGTCAATCATTAAGTGTTCAAAAACTATTTCCGGAGCTGTGATACCATATTTGTATTTCCGCACAAAGTATTCGCACTGTTTTCCGTCTTTCTCTGTGTAAATACCAAAACTTCGATTAACATACCCACCAAATATTTCGAAGACCGCAGTAACAATCCCGAGATCATAGCTTTGCAGGGCATCAACAATTTGATTACGGATTAGGACTGATTCCATAGATTCGAAGAAATGAGCAGCAATTTTTTTGAGGTCTTCACTTTGTGTAAACATAGAAAACGTTTGGTTAACACTTAGCTCTTCGAGATGTCTCATTTTACTTGTGTTCATGTTGATCCTCCTAATAAAATTTGCTCGGATGAAATGAAAGAATGAAACCTTAATTAACAAAACAGATCAAGGAGGTTTTCTATTGCTATAATCATAGCATCTTAAAATAATTTTTGATTAACACATTTCTGCTCGTTTTGACTCATTACAATCATTTGAATATTGCTACTATTCCGCACATATTAATATTCTTTGTCGAGGCAAAAAACCATTATAAAAAAGAGGTAGATATTTCATTCAAAAATAAAAATATCCACCTCTTTTTCAACGACTTTTTTTAGAGATTAACTTCGTCAAGTTTTCAACTAAGAAGGCTCGTACTTCAAAGGCATCTTCAAAGTAATAGTCAGCACCAATTCGCTTAGCAAATCCCGCGTCGACAGGTGCACCTCCCACAATCACGACTAGGTTTTTGCGAATTCCCAATGATTCTAATTCGTCAATCACATCTTTCATCATAGTCATGGTGGTAGTGAGCAATGCCGACATCATCAGAATGTGAGGTTTTTCTTTACGCACAGCACTGGCAAACTTTTTGGGGGTTACATCCACTCCCAGGTTAATAATCTCAATACCGGTTGCCATGACTAACATCTTGACTAGACTTAATCCAATGTCATGGAGATCTCCGGCTACTGTTCCCATAACGATTTTGCCGGTGCTTTTCTTTTCAGAACTCTCTAATAAAGGTTCCACAAGACTTAAACCCGCATGCATTGCCCGAGAAGCCATGAGGACTTCAGGCACCATAACCCTTTGCTCGCGAAACTTCTCAGCCACGCGATCCATTCCGGCTATTAGACCTTTTTCCAGAACGGACTCCGCAGAAAACCCCTGCGCCAAAGCACGTTGGGTCAAGACCATGCTTTGTTCAGCGTCCCCAGTAGCGATAGATTTAATGATTGCTTGAAATACCATAACTCTCACCTTCTAATACAAGCTGTTTTTATAAGTAAGGGGAGTAACCCCAATATATTTCCTGAAGACTTTAGAAAAATAACTTTGGTTTTTAAAACCGACAGCATTAGAAACTTGGGCAACACTGAATTCGGGTTTTTTCATAATTTCAACGGCTTGCTCCACTCTGACTCGGGTCAAGTAATCATTAATTGTACAGTCCAATTCTTCTCGAAACAACCTTGAAAGATGAGAGGAACTGATAAAGAGGTGCTGAGCTACATCAGTTACTGTAAGAGGCAGAGCGTAGTTCTCCATTATAAAATCCCGTGCATTTTTAACTATAGCAATGTGTTTTTTATCTGCTAACGTAAATATACCCTCTAGGAAGGTTTCTACAATCCTTTGAATTTTGTAGAAAAACTTTTCCACTCGCTCAATACCTTCAATTTCCTTATTGAATTCCTTAAGAAGCCTCATAATACGCTCTGCATTTGCTCCGCCTTCTACTGCCGCCCTGGATGTCAAGGTCGCTAATTCAAGAATCCTGACTTTGACCGTTTCAAGATCTCCCACGGTTTTTGTATAAAGATCAGTCAAAAGACTTTGGAGAGTCTGATCGGCCCTTGTTCTATCCCCTAACCGAATATAGCGCAAAAACTTGCGCTCTTTCTTTAAATAATCGTCATAATCACTAAGATCCGGTAAATTCTTCCGCTTGCGCTCCTCAATTTCATGTCGGATTTGTTGTTGCTGCAATCGTGTTGCATCAATTTCCTCCAGACTATTGATGTTCCGTTTGACCAAATGGTTCACAACTACAAAAAGCATATCAGCAGCGGCTTGAGAGCGAGATGGCGAAACGACTTCAAGCTTACACGCCATGCTTTTTAACCTTTCAAAACTCTCGATTCCAGCATTTAGTTTCTTCAGTTCCTGAAAGAAGAAGTGATCCGGTTCCCACATTAGTACTTGTCCACAGATAATGCTTCCCAGAGAGACCCCTCGAATCATGATTGGGACAGCCCAGATAACTAACCCCGCATGGCAACGAAAGAAATAGGGTTCTTCCCACTTGGCAGCCTCAAAGCTAGCCCGTTTATAAGAATCCTGACATCTCCTTTCTCCCTCAGCTTGACAACGAATATAACGGCAAAATTCACTTCGTTCAAAGTTTCCCGGTACCGAAAAAGTCTCACCCTCATTATTAATAGCCTCAATATGTAACCCTGTTGCATTGTGAAAGCTACCCAAGCTTTCCTCGAGGTGTTTTGGATCCAGAAGGTTAGAATCTAATGGTTGGAGCATTGAACTCATCCTTCCATAAAAGGATATCTTTAAAGAGAATAGATTTCGACCAAGCAATGTTATCTATATTAGAAAATTCGCTTTAAACAGACAAAATCCTTCAATACTCATGAAACCAATGATAAAGCGACTGAACATGTATTAAGCCTCCAGTCGCCGAACCAAATAATTCTCATTTAAATTATGAACGCCACTGAGCTCTATCAGTTAGCGATTAAAGACTAGGGTCTTCAGGACCACCGGTACAACTCGGCCGCCCATAAGAGGTTTACCGATATCAATATAATCACAATTATCCACTTCAAGCTGATCAATGCAAATCAATTCAAGGGGTTTATTAGCTGAAGCATTTATACACTGTCCCAAAACCTTCCCACAATCTGCTTCGACAACAAGTATGAGGGGTTTAGCTTTACATAAGTAGTCATGCATGCCCAACAGCAACCCTTGAGCCAAGATATTAATATTTGCAAAGGACATGGTTCGCGGCCCTTTCATGGCGATAGCTGCAATTCCTTCAAAGTGATCGACCTGGAGCCGAAGGATTTCGTTTTTTATGACTTCTGCTATGCCTTGGGGTGTTTCAGGTATCAAAGATGTAAATGGAGAAATAACCATGACATTGCGAATAGGCAATGTATTTTCCTGAAGATGGATGGTACTGCCGCTTAAATTGACCGACTGAGTTCCGGTTCCGATGACCGTTGCCCGTACTGTCTCCGCCGGCTTTTCTAAGACAAACCCATCTCTCTCCAAACATACTTTAAGCTCCCAGCCGAGAAGCGGCCCAAAATCTCCGAAAGCAGTCACTTCCGCCATGGTCGTCGGTCCATTTAAAGCATAGACATAGTCTGCTACCCCGCCGGAAATCATTACTTTTCGAATCGGGTGAGCTAATTGCAAGGGAGGGGTCATTAGCAGTTCCTTGGTTAACTCAGTGTGTACAGATGTCTTGAGCACGTCCACAACACACCCAGCCATAGCCTTGACAATAGGACGAAGTTGAGGAAGAGTCACTCGTTCCCCTGGCTGAAGCCTTTGTCCCGTATGTTTTAAAGCGATTTTAGCCGGCTCAGAAATGTAAGTAATTCGGTCCCCGTGTCGCTCAAACTCTATTAAGTGTCCACCGACATTAAGGCAGGAAGAATCAACAGCCTTACCTTCATGAAACATGGCATAGTTGGAGGTTCCACCACCTACATCGATATTAACTGTGACTTGATGCCTCTGGGCTGAATATAAGGCAGCTCCCGATCCCTTACCCGCATAGATTGCCTCCAAATTAGCACCGGCAGTGGCCACGACGAAGTCACCCGCAAATCCTGCTAAAGCATCGATAATCGCTTTAGCATTTTCTTTCTTTGCCGTTTCCCCGGTAATAATCACTGCACCTGTGTCAATCATCTCAGGAGTCAGCCCAGCAGCCTTATATTCAGTTTCCACAATCTTCGAGACCTCAACCGCATTAATCAAGTCTCGGTCTAAGAGGGGGGTAAAATAGATCCTGCTGCGATGGATTACTTCTTTATCCGTAATTTCCACGCGAGGAACTAAAGTTCCTGAAGCTGTATTCTCGATGGTCAATTGGCTGATCACCAGTTGGGTAGTAGTGGTTCCAATATCAATGCCCACGCTCGTGATCTTTTGGTTAGTCGATTCGGGCATTTTGTCACCACCCCTATTTTTGCTGGTTCAGCTTAACGCCACTCGCTTTGGCGGCCAGAATTTGTTGGATAACATCTGTCAGATGAGCCCCGGCTTCAGCAGGAGGGATTCCGCCCTTATGAATATTGGAGATAACCGTACGATCTGCTTCCACAGTAGTTTCATTGGGTCGGTAAATCATATAAGCACTGAGGCTCTCCGCAGTTCCCAGTCCCGGACGCTCTCCTATCAAAGAAATGATCACCTCAGAATTGACAATAGATGCCACATGATCCTGAACCCATACCCTCCCATTCTTCACGAAGAAGGGAGCTCCGACTTTTATTCCCGCAGATTTCAGCCCTTGCATCAACGCAGGCAATAGATCCGGAATATTAGCCTCAATGGCAGTTGAACTTAGTCCGTCAACGATCAGAATCTGAACCTGGACATTCTTTTCACATTTTTCTGAGACTATTTTCACCGCTTCCTCCGATAAACGACGTCCTAAATCAGGTCTTTGTAAAAACTCATCTTTACTAACAGCAGCACTTTGCACAGACATTAAGTTCATCCGTTGAAGAAATCCCTCAGAAACATCGAGAAATACTGCATCTTGAGCTACTGCATGATCTGCTAAAAACCTTAACAAGGACATAGTTTTGGGGCGAGTTCCGGCTCTGCCAATTCCGATCCGAGCCGGGGTCAACTTTTTCATAGCCTTAACCGCATCTGCATTGAATGGGTTTGAAATCTGCATTTCTTCTTGTGGAGGGAATGTAACCATTTCCTCGGACTCTGTGTTAGGGACTAAAGGCGTATCCATCATCGCCGCCGCCATCACGTGGTCTTTTCCCTTTTGTGAAAGCAGCCCTTTCTTAGCCAGTTCTTCCATAACACTTTGGATAATGACTTTCTCTAATTCATTATTCGCGACTGCCACCTAGATTCGCCTCCCCTATTTATCAAAAATGGATGGGTCTCCGGCTCTCTCTGTCAGTTTGCCGTTTTCTAAAATGCCCATTTTCTCCAACCACTTCTCAAACTCAGGAAGCGGCCGTAACCCTAAGATTTCCCGGGTACTTGCGTCATCATGGTAACTGGTATCCTGATAACTCAGCATAACATCGTCGCCGCCCGGAACTCCCATGAAGAAGTTTGAACCAGCCATAGCGCAAAGGAGAGTTCCCATTTCCTGATCATTTTGGTCTGCTTTCATATGGTTTGTATAACAGGGAGCAATCCCCATCGGCAACCCATGCAGCTTACCCATGAATAAATCTTCCAAGTCTGCCCTGATCACTTCTCGACCTGAATAAATCGTCTCAGGCCCAATAAATCCAGAAACATTGTTGGTCATAAATGGACGATATCCGCGTGCATATCCATAGGTTCTTGCTTCCAGCGTCATCATATCTACGCCAAGGTGAGCATCAAGAGAAACCTCTGAACCCTGTCCGGTTTCGAAATACATAAGATTAGGCCCTGTCGCCGTTCCTTTACGCTGTGCTAAAGCGAAGGCCTCATCAAGAATGGCGGCGCTTACCCCAAAGGCATCATTAGCTTTTTGCGTTCCGGCAATACTTTGGAAAACCAAGTCTACAGGAGCACCTTTTTCAATAGCTTTCATCTGTGTTGTCACATGAGCCAGAACACAGTTTTGAGTGGGTATTTCCCATTTTAGCATGAAGTTCTTAACCGTATCTAAGAGGCGAGTGACCGTCTCTACATTGTCTTCCACCGGATTAATTCCGATGACTGCATCCCCTGAGCCATAGGCTAATCCTTCTTTAAGGGAAGCCAGCATCCCTTCCACATTGTCGGTTGGGTGATTTGGCTGGCAACGGAAAGCCAAAGTTCCGGGCACACCGAGTGTCGTATTACAGTGAGATTGAACGCGCATCTTCTTCGACCCAAAGACAAGGTCCATAGTAGACATTAACTTTGCCACAGCAGCAATCATTTCACTCGTAAGACCACGACTTATGTGAGCTAAGTCTTCTCCGGTTGTCTTATGGTCTAAAATATACTCGCGCAAATAACCGACGGTCCAACTTTTGATCTCTTGATAGATTCTTAAGTTGAGTCCATCATAAATTGCTCGAGTGACTTCATCCTCTTCGTAGGGAATGACCGGGTTATTGTAAATGTCCTCAAGGGTAAGATTACTGAGAACCAATTTTGCTGCCACTCGTTCAGAAGCTGATTTCGCAGCAATTCCGACCAGTTCATCCCCAGACTTCTCTTCATTGGCCTTAGCCATAACTTCTTTAAGACTTTGGAACGCAAAAATTTTATTATAAACTTTCGCCTTTAAAATCATCGAACGATCCCCCAATCTGACATAATGTCCTTAATCGCAAAAATCTGCCCAGTTAGCTGGGTAGGTAGCATAGAAAACTTTACAAAAGGTCGGAGAGGAAAAGACCACTTGGCTTCCCTTTGGAATATAAACCACATCTCCTTGTTTAGCGCGAAAGACTTGCCCCTCGACTTCAAGGACAAACTCTCCCTCTATGACATAATCTACTTCATCATAATTTAGAAACCATGGCAGCTTAGAATGATCAAAGGTCATGAAACCTGAAGCAAGATTTCCCACGCGTGAGTCGATGACGTCGACAAGTCCCACCTTTTGCCCCGGAGGAGCTTCCGGAAAGGGCTGGATCACTACGGTTTCCCCTTTGACATGGGTTGCTTTAGGGTTTTCACAGGCAGGTTTGAGAACCTCACCGAGAATTCTCTGCACCGCTTTTTTTAAGTCATCGCTTTGGCTTTCTGCGTCTGTGGCAGTTCCAGAGGAAACTGAGACTTCTTTAACACTAGATTGTAAATTCACTAGTTGTCCGACCGATTGCCCTCCCACAGTATGACTGATAATTTCTTGTCTCCCTTTGCTTATCGTAATCCCTAACTCTTTGGCTAAATCTTTAGCCGAGGGAGTCAGCACACTATCTTCTTCCAAAACAATATTTTTGTCTAATTTGGCCATATCTCGTAAAACGTTAGCCGAGATAAATCGTCCCATAGTACACCTCCTTGTCGTGGTTCGATGTTCGATATTCGTGGTTCGATGTTTAAGTTTTCGTGATTAAACCAAGCTTTCAATCAATTGCTTAGCGGGTCTTGGTATGACGACTTGACGGATGAGAAGTCCTTTTTCGATGGCGAGGGCGCTTCCTTCTTCGACGGCTGCTTTAACGGAGGCTACTTCCCCAGTGAGCAGGGTGTAGCTTTTGCCGCCGATTCCAAAGGCCAGATGGATGAGCAGAGGCTCAACGTCACCAGCTTTTACGGCTGCATCCGCGGATTCGATTAAGGATGCCACACTATAGGTTTCGATAATCCCTAAGGCTTTAATGTCCTTTAATGTGTTGGCGCGTCCGATGGCAGGCAATATGGAGGGATGAACATTAGGGATGACAAAGGAATCCACCACGGTCTCCGCTCCTAAGTCGACTCCGGCGTTTACGGATTGCTGTACCCCTGATACATCTCCGCTGACCAAGACGATATACTTTCCCGGACAGATGGTTTTTGCTGCTAAAATGGTCACATCGGCTGTTTTGGTCATGATATCAGCACATTCTATGCCTTGTGCTATACTTGTTAATTCTACCAGCCCTACGGCATGAATCATTTGGCTGCACCACCATTCCGTATCGTTATAGCTTGAGGGGTGATTTGAGTCACGGTTCCCTCAATACTAGCGTGAACTTTTGCTCCCAGTGCTCCTTCTGGGATTTCTCCGATGAGTTGTCCGACAGAAACAAGGTCTCCGACTTTGACAGCAGGGACTGCAGGAGCACCAATGTGTTGCTGCAACTTTAGCACGACTTCGTCGGGTTCATATATGTCTAAGGATAAAGGGGCTTCTTTGTACCATGGTCGAAGTCTTAAGCGATCCATCAGACGCGCGGATGGAATTAAACGGTGTTTAGCCATCGGGTCTTCCTTCCCGAGTTCTCCTTGATATTTAATGCCCTTGGCTCGGAGCTCTGCTTTTAAGGCGATGTTCACTCGCAGCGGTGAGATTCCCACCGGACAAGCATAGGCTTCACACACACCACACTCAGAACAAGTTAAGGCACTGGTTACCAACAACGGATCTCCGATGTTTTTGTAGTTCACCGCACGGATGAGGCGATGGGGAGAAAGTTCGTGTCCAATCATGTGTCTCGGGCAAAGCTCAGTACAGAAACTGCACTGTTCACAGACAGTTTTGGCTATGCGCAAAATGTTGTCAACCGTCATTCGTTTACGTTGGATGAGCATATGATTGTTTGGCAAGGCTATCAGCCCGCCTGTGGTTTTGGTGACAGGGACTGAAAGGTCGGTGATGAGGGCTCCCATCATCGGTCCTCCATTGATATAGGATAGATCCACGCTTCCGCCGCCGGCCAGCTTGAGGACATCTCTTATAGACGTTCCGATGGGGACGGTGACAGTAATAGGATTTTTGACGGCTCCTGTGACAGTGAGAGTCCGTGTGGTAACGGGGATTCCGTCGACAGCTTTGGCGACATTGATCAGGGTTTGTACGTTATTGACAACGACTCCGATGTTTAATGGTATTCCGCCCGGTGGAACTCGCCTTCCAGTGGTTAACCAGATGGTGATGACTTCGTCTCCTGCCGGATAGATATCGGGCATAATAGAAATCCCTATGTTGTCTTTGTTCCTGATATAGGGTTCTAAGGCTGCTATCGCATCCTTGTATTTAGCTTTTAAGGCGATAATCCCCTTTTGGGCACCCGTCGACTCCATGGTTAGGGTTAAGCCTTTAATGAGAAGCTCAGGATAGCGTGCCGCCAGTTGTTGGTCGGTTTTAAGCAAGGGCTCACATTCTGCCGCATTGACAATAACTATCTCTGCTTGGGCAGAAAGCTTGACATGCGTTGGAAATCCAGCTCCGCCTGCGCCAACGACACCAGCATCTCGAACTTTCCCACTTATCTCGTTCTTTTTAATCTCACTCATTTTTTCACCTACTTAAGCTCACGCTTCAAAGGTTTCTTTATCGATGATGCCTACAATAGTTGCATCGATAGGGATGCTATTATTTGCCAGACCCTGCCTGGCCGAGGAACCGCTGGCTACCATGACAATTTCGTCTTCTCCGGCTCCGATTTTGTCTGCAGCGATTAGTGAATTCCCAAATTCCTGAAGTCTTGGTGTTCCATCCTCTTGATAAGAGAGGGTGACCGGTTGGACAACGAGGAACTTCAAGCCACGCAAGGATTCTTCTTTACGGGTTGACCAGACATTTCCTATGACACGTGCTAGGATCATCGTTGTCCTTCCTCCTTCTCGATGCACAGCTCAATTCGGCGCAACTTTAGGGTATCCCGGGCTAACGGTGATATGACAGTCCCTTGTTTGACGAGGATCGTTGAACCTTCGGGGAATCCATAGGCCTGTTTATCTCCTAAGAATTTCTTTTCAAAGCGGATCTCATCCAGCGAGGGAGCACTTTCTGTATAGAAGCCTGTTTTCTTCGGTTCATAGGTCACAGATGTCTGCTCATATTGATTTGTCTGATCCATTAGAACAGATCTCAAGGCTAATGGACCTCGTTCTTCTAAGTTCGCACATGTCATGACTCCATAAGATTGCAGCTTCCGGATATATCCTTCGTATAGTTCGCGATAGGCCGGCGGTGTTTGAGAGGTTAAGCAAAGATACTCTGTCACTAGTTCGATGGAGTTTCCTTTGCTTATCCCGCGTCCAATCATCTCACAGATGGGGTTATCTCGAATACCCAAGGCGGCTTTGGCCAAGGTGTTTAGAGAACACGCGGGCAGGATTAATTTTTGCCAGTCTGACTTGCTCAAAGCATCTTCAGCAGTAATCCATGTCATGCCGACAGGTAGTTCCGGCTTGACTAAATAAACTTGGTCACTTGGTAAAATGCTGAGCTTATAGTCATATCCCCATCGTTGTTGAACCGCGGTCAGAAGGCGCGGAAAATCCGAGACATAGTTTAAGAGGACTAAAGCTTCGGATTTAACCGCATTGTTCTCCTCTTGATTTTTAATTTCTTGAAGTAATCCTTGCAACGTTGGATCAGACAGGATACGGCGCAGGATTTGGTTGATCAGTTCTTCATTCATGGTCATACCCCCATGAGTTTGCCCTGGCTCGCTGAATCGATGAGTGCCGCATTGGCTTCATCCAGATCCAGGTGCATTTCTTTACGGTATTGGTCACTTACTCGGATCAACACGTCTTCATAGACCATGGGACGCTGACTCTCGACTTTTACACACACACGGTCTCCATCCTTTAGGGACCACTCTTTAGCATCGTTGCTGTGCAGGTGGATGTGTCTGCTTGCTACCATGACCCCTGCTTTAAGGTCGACCTTACCGACTGGACCTGCGATCTGAAGCCCGGGAGTTCCTTCATGTTGCCCCGAATCTCGGATGACTGGCTTGATGCCTAATTTAAAACAATCCGTGACGCTGATTTCCACTTGCGTGTTTTTTCTCACAGGTCCTAAGACACGGACCTTCTCTAAACTTCCTTTAGGTCCAACTATGGTTACAGTTTCT
>NZ_FQXJ01000041.1 GCF_900129935.1 Desulfosporosinus lacus DSM 15449
ATATGCTATACGGTTTCCTGATTTGCCCGGAACCAATAGTCAGGGCAACGATCTTGCAAACGCTATTTATATGGCACGTGATGCCTTAGCGACTTGGTTAGATTATCTCATAGACGAAAATGAGGTCATCCCAAATCCGTCAAGGGCAAGGGATATTCCTTTAGATGACGGACAGTTTACGACAATGATAGATATCGATATGACAGCCTATCGCCGGCATAAGAGTTCAAAGGCTGTAAAGAAAACACTATCGATTCCCTCATGGCTTAATGAAGAGGCGGAAGCTCACAATGTGAATTTCTCAGCCATTCTTCAGGAAGCCTTAAAAGAACATTTAGGAATTCAAACAAATCATAAATAATAATTCAGCAGCCTTAATGGCTGCTTATTTTCCTTTTGGACATAAGAAAAAGAGCCTTTCGGCTCTTAAAGCTTTTTTAACTGGCCTTTAAAGGCCTTTTCGTTTACAAATATTCAGTTGTCGGTTACAAAAAATGCTTCTTGGTTTACAAAGTGGCCTCTCGTCTTTCAAGTAAGTATTTCATTACTGCCAAGGACTAATATCAGGCTTTAATTAACGATAATCATTAAATAATTATTGACTTTCGAATATGATATTCTATACTTTATTTAGGAAGGGGGATATTATGAGCAAAGAAAATATCATAAATATTAAGTGTGAATGATAATGTAAAAGTGTACCACTTCAGCACCTTTTGATCGTCAATTAGTTTACCACCTGTCATAAAAACCTGTAGAATAATAATCAAATATTCTACGGGGAGGAATGAAAGGTGTGATCATTGAAGTGGACATGTATTCAGCAATTCGTACCCGTTTTATCGATGGAGAATCCATACGATCTATAGCAAAAAGCTTAAAGATTTCAAGACCAACCGTTACAAAGTATTGTGAAGGATCCACTCATCCAGACGTTCGAAAAGTTTATCAGCGACAACCTGATGTAATCACTGATGCCATCAAATCGTTTATTCTGAGCTGCTTTAAAGAAGATGAACAAGAAAATCTAAAAAAGCAAAAGCACACAGCTAAGAGGATTTATGATCGACTAGTCTCTGAAAGAGATTTCACTGGCTCTTATTCCACGGTACGTAGAGCCGTTAGAAATCTTAAATCCGAAAGAACCGTTCCACCACAGAGCAGTGTTCCTCTTTCTTATGCCCCCGGAGAAGCAGTGCAAATCGACTGGGGTGAAGCTACAGTATATATTGATGGACATAAGACCAAGCTGTATACATTCTGTGGCAGATTATGCTACAGCTGCGATATATTTGTTCAAGTATACAAAGCTGCCAACCTGGAATCATTCTTAGAGGCTCAGCAACTTATGTTCGATTTCTTTGGTGGCACGCCAAGGCGTTTAATCTTTGATAATGCTAAAGTAGCTGTAAAAGAAGGATTTGGCATTTATGCAAAGCCTCAAGATAGATATCTTTCATTTAGTTCTCATTACGCATTTTCTTTGGACTTTTGTAATCCGGCTAGTGGCAACGAAAAAGGACTGGTAGAAAACTTAGTCGGGTATTCCCGAAGAAATTTCCTGGTGCCTGTCCCCAGAGTTGCTGATATGGAAGAATTGAATCGTAAACTTTGGAGCGATTGTATCAACTATCGGGAGAAGCACAAGGTTGAACACCGACAAAACCCTGTAAATGTGATGTACCAAGAAGAGGTCAAGTTCTTAAATGCTATTCCTAAATACCGGTTTGATACAAGTAAAACCGCCATAGCCAAGGTCGATGACTTTTCCACGATTCGTTACGAGAAAAACAACTATTCTGTTCCTACGAACTATCTTCGTAAGGACGTTACGATAAAAGGCTATGCAAATAGTATTGGTATATTGCATGAAGGTACGGTCATTACAACCTATTCTCGTCAATATGGCTCCGGTAAGACGGAGTATCGCTTAGAGCATTACATTGATCTTCTGGAGAGAAAGCCTCGCTCAGTATCCAATGCCAGGCCTGTTAAGGAGACCCTCACCCAGGAGTTGTTGCACTGGGGTAGTCAACTACCCGGCGGAAACAAAGAGATGGTTAAACTCCTCCGGTTATGTGTGGATTATGGAGAAGAACGAATCCTAGCCATCAAGCGACTTATCCCGAGTCGAGTTGTTCCTACAGTCGATATGGTAAGAACTTATTTAAATGAACCCGTAAAGTCTTCCGTCATATATCTTAAGAATGAGATTGGAATTATCCAAACTGATTTAAAGAAATATGATGAGAAGTACGGGGTGGCTAATCAATGAATGATATTCATGAACAAGCCATTGAACTTTATTCGAAACAGCTGCGGTTACCCACTTTCAATCATTATGCCAACGTAGTTCGTCAACTGGGAAGTGACAAAAGCTATGAAGAATTTCTACTGGCATTGATGAAAATGGAGCTTGATTCCCGCATGGAAAGTAGCCAGAAACGCAAGATTAAGACCTCGAACTTCCCATACATAAAGACGATGGACGAACTTGATTGTAACCAATTTGAGCACCTTTCAGAGGCCTTCATATATGAACTTGCTAGCTGTGACTTTGTCAGTAAACGACAAAACGTTGTAATGATTGGAAACCCTGGCACCGGTAAAACTCATCTCAGTATTGCTCTGGGTGTAAAAGCTTGTATGCAAGGTATGAACGTGAAATTCTACACAGCAGCTAACCTTTCCAATGAATTAATTGAAGCTCAGGAATACAAGAAACTCATGAGGATAGAGAAACAGCTTTCCAAAATTGATTTATTAGTGATCGATGAGCTGAGCTATCTCACCTTTAATCGTCATCAATCGGAATTGCTATTTAAGGTAATAGCAGACAGAGCCGAACGACGAAGCGTTATTGTATCGACAAACCTCAAATTCTCAGATTGGGTAACTATGTTTGAAAATACCACCATGGTAACCGCCTTAATTGATCGTTTGACCTTTAAGTCTCATGTTCTGAACATGAACTCTGACCATCCTTACCGATCCGAACACTCAAATCAAGGAAGCGATAATTAACTGCATGGGGAATCCTGCATGAACAGGGTTTCCCTATACTTAGGGACTAAGTGGTAAACAATTTCATGGTCAAAACAGCAAAAGTGGTAAACTTTTTCACTGTCACTACTGGTAAACAAATTCAGTGTCAAGTGGTAAAGAAATTCATTGACATTCACATATTAAGAAGAGGGCAAGAACTATTCATAATTTTACATCAGTTATTTTACTAATCGGTGTTATTATTTTTATTGGGATCTTGATAGCTGTGGTTTTTTCAATCATTGCTTCACCAGAAAGATTTACGGCAGTTAAAGGAAACTTGAATTGGCGTGTATCTTATAATTTAAGTAATAGTTCTTCATTCTTTATTGATATCCCATATAAAATCATGCAACCTATATATACTCCTACGTTTAGTGCTAAGTATGCCATAATAAGTAGTTTATTCTCAATTCTTATTAAGGTTTCTATTACATTATTTGGCTTATATCAAGTAGTTGATATTCTTAAGTCTACTTTGAATGACCTAACCCCATTCATTATGGATAATGTGAAAAGGCTTAAAAAACTTGCATATTCAATAATTGTTTATTCAGTTGTTGCTGATATTCTTTCTAGTATTTTGTTTTCTACACTTGTTACAAGAGTATACATGTTAAACTTGTCAAACATTCATTTAAGTGGAGTGTTAGTCGGGGGGCTAATTCTTGTCATAGCAGATATATTCAAATATGGAGTTTATCTTCAAAATGAATTTGACACAACGCTATAAGGATGTGTTTAGCTATGGCAATTATCATTAGATTAGATAGAATTTTAGTTGAGAGAAAGATGAAACTTAATGAGTTAGCTGAAAGTATTGGTATTTCAAACGTAAACCTATCAAACCTAAAAACTGGTAAAGTAAGAGCAATTAGATTTTCAACGCTTGATGCAATTTGCAAAACCCTAAACTGTCAGCCTGGTGATATATTAGAATACATTTGCACAGATGATGAGGAGGAAGGTTGTCAGGGCATTTGAATTAGTAAAAACTGAACATTGTTCTTAATTTGTTACAGTAATTTCCTGCTAACTGAACTTCACAAAATCCATAAACTGGCGAGCTGGATTTGCTTTATTATAAGAGGAGACGTTGAATAAGGAACAAATTATTAGCAAAAGGTCAATATTTAATAATTGTAGACTATAATTGAAAGTAAAAAGTTTGGTTAAAGAAATATTGGTATTTATAGGAATGTTTCACAAGGGGGGGCTCATGAAAAAGATTTTGTTATGTGCAATAATAATTCTTTTGCTGGGGGCAAGTTCGGGTTGCTCATTGGGTTCAAAGATTAATTCAAATAATCCAGCTGTAATTACTGATAATTCAGTTATAAAGAGTGCTCCAGGCAGTACGAATGAGATAAACAGTACACCAAGTAGTACAGACAAACAAAGTACTGCTCCTGGGAATATAAATTCGAGTTATTCTGAAGTATCGTCAATTTCAGTCCATAAAACGGTTAACTTTTCAACGTTTGACGTTAACCAAAAATATTTCAATGACGTAAACGGTTATGCAGAATTAAATTTAAAGTTACCACGACTCGATGGGAATTACGACGGAATACCTGAGATAAATAAATATTTTATTGGTAAAGAAAAATTTTTCTATGATGAGCTTCCACTTGATAGTTTAAAAGAATTTAATAGAAAAGTAGAAGGTAAAAAAGATAATTGGTATAGAAGTGCTGACTACAAGCTTGAGGCTGTATTGGGGGAAATCATTTCGATATCAGCAGACCTCAATGGTGGGGCCGGTGGTGTAGGATGGGCTGGCATAGAAGGAGATTCGTTCAATTTAAATACAGGAAAGAAATTGAACCTTGGGGATATATTTAAGGTGAATAAAGATGAATACATGAATTTAATATATGATTTTGTATCAAAACAAATTATGTCTAAAATTAATAATAACAAACAATCGGGCTACGGCAGCGGTTATAATTTTGAGGACGCTTATTCTGGTGTTGGTTACAAAAATATTCGAAGTTATGACCCCAATAATTTTTATCTTACCAAAAATGCGCTAGTAGTTTTCTATCCTAAATATGCTTTGGTTGCCGGGGCAGAAGGGCCACAAGAGTCTTCAATACCTTTTGAATTAATTTTAAACATTTTGGCTATTGATGTAAAAACATAATATCAATTATTAATAAGATGTTTAAATGGTATCAAAAGAAAGTCTCTGCGGAGGCCTTCGAGGCTAAACAAACGGTGCATAAGGCTAATAATCGGTAGATCATATAACTGAATGATTATAGCAATAATGGGAAGTTTAGTTTACGGTCTATGAATAATGATAAGAAAACTGAAATGGTGGAGAGAAAAATATGAAATCCATTCTTAATAAGATAAAGGCTCAGTTGTCTTTTAAAAGGCAGAAAAAGATAGATAAAACAGAATATTCAGATTTGGCTCCTATTGACAAAGTCACAAATGGAGATGAGTATCTGAATGCTTTGGAATGGGCACTAAGCAACGAAAGAGTAAAAAACATAGCTCTTGCCGGTCCTTATGGTGCAGGTAAAAGCAGTATCATTGAGACTTATTTAAAGCAGCATCCGTCGGAAAAAGAAAAGTCTCTCCGTATATCGATGGCTACTTTTGGAGAGAACGCTGTGAATGAAGATGAAACTCCCAAAAAGGTTGACATTGGACAGAACGAAATTGAGCTTGGGATTCTTAAGCAGCTTTTTTATAAAGTGGACTATAAAAAGATACCGCAAAGTAGATATAGAAAGCTCCATAAAATTCGATGGAAACACATCTGGGGATATTTGATTGGATTAAGCACCATAATCTCTTTGATGGAATACATTTTCTTCCCTGAGGTATTTAATTCTTCTATAGATAAAATAATAACAGCTGGTTCTTCTATTAAATTGCCATCTGTAGCATCATTGCTATTGTTCGGAGTTTTGGTTTTAGGAATACTTGCAGTTGCTGCTGTTATGTATCGCTCGATTTTATCTCATTTCAAAGTAAAAGAGATAAAACTCCCAGTAGATGCTACTGTGAAAAGTGAAGAAGACTCAAATGAAACTGTTTTTGATAAGAATATGGATGAAATTGTCTATTTTTTTGAAGAAACAAAATATCGGCTTGTATTCTTTGAGGACCTTGACCGTTTGGAAGACTCTTCGATATTTGTTCATCTTCGTGAATTGAATACACTATTAAATAACTATAATGTTATTAAAGAACCGATTGTATTTGTGTATGCTGTTAAAGATGATATTTTTTCTGCCACGGACAGAACAAAGTTTTTTGATTTCATTGTACCCGTAATACCAATCATCAACTCAACAAATTCTGGAGAGATTCTTTTAGAAAAGCTTGATGATTCACAAGAAATAGATATAACACATGAAATCTCCCAGAGCTTTGTATTGGATGTTTCTCCATATATATCGGATATGAGAATCCTCCAAAATATTTATAATGAATTCATTGTTTATAAGAAAACTCTTCGTACAGGGCAGGGCTTGAAGTTGTACGATGAGCCCATGATGGCCCTGATTATATTCAAAAATCTCTATCCTTGTGACTTTGCAGATATTCAGATGGAGCGAGGAATTATTAAGCAGGCGTTTATTGATAAGCAAAAATGTTTGAGACTGAAGCAAACCGCAATCCAGAGCGAAATAGACAAATCAACAGAAGTGTTGGAAGGAATACAGTCTGAAGCACTTAAAAATATCAAAGAATTGAAAAGTGTGTTATTGTGCGAGATAACTAACTGGAGGGGTATGGCCTATCAAATCATTAATAGCGGTACTGCTCGTGCAAGTGAAATCATTCAAAACAATTTCAATTTATCAAAATGGAGCAATTCGGACCGATGCACCGGTTATTATTATGATTGGAATGGAAATGGAGGGCAGTCGTTCTCCTGTGACAGACTTTCAGAGGTATGTGCATCTTACTTTGAACGAGAAAAAAGAATTAAGTTGATTGAAGAAAGCCGCATTGCAGAAGAACAGGGAATAGTTGAGCAGTTTAAAATACAAATTCACAATATTTCTGGCTGGTCACTTATACGACTCGTTGAGCAATTTGATGTCGAAGAAGTGCTGTCTAGTGAGGTAAGAGAAAACAAGCTGCTGGTGTTCCTGCTCCGTAGAGGATATATAGATGAGAAGTATGCGAACTATATCAACTACTTTAAGGGTAACAGTATTACCAAAGAAGATATGAATTTCATCCTTGCAGTGAAAAACATGGAATCACAGCCTTTTATCTATAGTCTGACCAAAATTCCTATGGTTGCTCAAAGACTGCAAATATATGAGTTTAGGCAAAAAGCAATTTATAATTTTGATCTTCTGGAATGTATACTATCTTCCGATGACCATAGTGAAAAGCTAAATGCCTTCATGAAGCAGTTGGCTGATGAGGATGAGCAGAGTTGGAAGTTTATTGATGAATTCGTGGATTTGACAGAGCATCAAAGTTATTTCATCAAATTGCTCGCTTCTATTTGGCCTAATATGTGGGGGTATGTAGCAGAAAATGCAGTGTTAACCTACGAAAGAAAAATCCATTACCTCGCTCTGGTGATTTCAAATGCAGACATTGAAGCAATCGTTGCGATGAATGCTAATAATGAAATGAGTGGCTTCATAGAGCAGAACGAAGATATCCTTCAACAGTTGACTTCTGTAGGAAGTAATAAAGTTATTGCTGTAATTGAGGACATTCATGTGAAGTTCAGAAGGGTTTCCATCGAAAACGTGCCAGAAGATGTGCTGGATTATATATTCGATAATAATTGCTATGAACTGAACCAGTTTATGATTCAGCATGTTGTGGAATACAAAAACAAAGCCCTTGTCCCTGATTTGAAATCTAAAAATTATACGACGATTATCAAGCTTGGCTATGCCCATCTAATTGAATATGTAAGAGAAAATCTTTCGCAGTATATTGAGACAATTGTATTGACTGAAGAACACGTCTTTGATGAAGAGGAGCAGATTGTTGATTTATTAGAGCGAAGCATTGATAACCAAATGCTGTGTGTCAGGATAATTGAGCATGTAGAATTTTGCATGGGCGATATCACATGCTGTTGTAATGACCAGATAACTGAAAAGAAAACTGCTGTAAAAGGCATATGGGATACATTGCTGAAAAACAATAAGATTCTTCCTACATGGGAAAATGTAAATAGATACTGGTCAGTCTTCAAATTCACTCAGGACTTGCTAACTTATATTGAAAACCATACTGAAGATTTAGTAAGTGCTGACAGTCAATGTATCGGTGATGATTTCATTCGAGGGTTCATTGCTATAGAGATTGCTGATGGAGCATTTGAAATCCTGTTGCCATGTGTTAGGATGGATAACTTTGAGATTGCCTTGAACTCTGTTGCCGTGAGCAGAGTATCTATTATGATTGGCTGCAAGTATTTTGAATTCACAGTAGCCCGTTATGAAGAGATTAAACAGTCATTCCCAGATTTATGTGTAGAGTTTATTTTGCAAAATCAGGCTGATTACATTGCCGCGAGTGACAATATTCAGATGGATTCTAAACTCTTGGAGAATCTGCTGTTCAGCGATAGGATTGAAGCAGAAACAACTCAAACACTTCTTGATACTTATAGCACTAAGTATATGACCAACAGAATTGCAGCTAATTTGCAGGCAATGGGCTTAACCATCAACTTGGAGATCTTCAATGCAGCTTGGGGATGTCTCGATGAATCTGGTAAGCAAAACTTGATGCTGGAGCATCTGGAGCTATTAGACGCCGATGCTATGCATTCCTGTTTTGCTGAACTAGAGAAATGGTATTCGGATTTTCTTGACAGAAGCAAACAGCATGTTGTTGAGCTTGCAAATACACCAGAGAATCAGAAATTAGCTGAAAGGTTAAAAACTGTTGATTATATTACAAGCTACTCGTTGAAGGAACAGAAAGAATATGATTCTGTAACAGAAGCCGAAAGCGTTAGAAGAGTTATTTCGTGTAGGGTCAAAGTAATCAAATAAAAGAATACCAATAACGATAAAAGCGAGATTAACTCTGCTAATGTTTATACTGTATCTTCATGAAATAAAAACTTCCCGCTATTCAAATTCAGGTTAGGCTAATAATAGGAAGTTCAATAAGTATTGTCATAATGTATATCACGTGTTCCTCGGTCCTCATAAAGCTCGATGTTATTTTCAAGAAACACGGGGGCTTTTTAGAAAATAGTATTACAATTTCAAGGAGGATTAAATTGATTAGGATATCTGAAAAAACTTTTTGCAACCGTTGCAGGTGCAAAACAAATCATAGTGTTTTAGAGAATGATGGAATAGCCCTAGAATATATTCAAAAACATAGTGCTACAAATATTTGTACTCACTTCATTGTAAAATGTGATGGGTGCGATACAATTTCATTTTTACGAGAAGTTAAATATATTAATAACGACAATGAACAAAAAGTGATTTATCAGCTACATCCGGACCCATTGCAAAGAATGGATGATTTGGAATTACCAAAATTGACGAATATCCCGAATACCGTAAGCTATATACTTACAGAAGTATACGTAGCATATATACAACAAATGTATTTATTATGTTCTATCGGTTTGAGAATAACCGTTGAGGCGATATGCGATGAGAAAGCAATTAATGGTAAGAACTTGGCTGATAAAATTGACAATTTGAGGGCAAGCAGTATCATATCCGATTCTCAGTCAAACATATTACAAAAAATTCGAATGATTGGAAATAGAGCTGCACATGAAATTAGTGCATTAGATCAAGAGCTGTTAAGAGAAGGAATTCAGATTATTAACAATATATTATACAGTATATTTGAAATTGAAAAGATTAAATTCGAATAATATGTTAGGCAAATTCACATTATCCATATACCCCTAAGGCCAATAATTGGAAATTATATAAACCTCAGGTTTAAAGCACATTCGTAGAATATAGCGCAGTAAAGATCATTTATATTCACGTTGGGGGAGCATTCACATGGAATATATAAACATCAACGGGAAAGAGTATCAACTTGCTATTGGATACGGGAAAAGTAACGAACTCAGAAAGAGTTTAAATGATTTAACACAAAAAATATTTGGATTCGATTTTGAACAGTGGTACCAAGACGGATATTGGAAAAATCAGTATATACCATACTCGTTGCTAGATGGAGATAAGATTGTTTCAAATGTGTCCGTTAATATAATGAATTTTAGAGTCTATGGAGAAGAAAAGCGGTATATTCAACTGGGAACCGTGATGACCAATGCTGATTACAGAGAGCAAGGCTTATCGCGTGTGCTGACAGAAAAAGCGATTGGGGATTATCGGGACAAATGCGATTTGATATACTTGTTTGCGAATAACTCCGTGTTAAATTTTTATCCTAAGTTCGGATTTAAAGAATTAAAGCAATATCAATGTGTAAAAAAGGCAGACTCAATTCATACATATGCTGATGTTTCTGTCAAAAAGTTAAATATGTCTGATGAGAACAATAGAAGGTTCGTAATTGATAAGGTAATGCACGCCGTCCCAATTTCTATAGTTTCTATGTGCACTAATGCAGAACTGATTATGTTTTATTGCACCTCATTTATGAAACATAACGTTTACTATTTAGAAAATTATGATGCCGTTGTAATTGCAGATTTTACGGAAAACACAATGGAAGTAATGGATGTTTTTTGCACTGAAAGTATTTCTTTAAACAGAATACTGAAACCATTATCAAATGAGAGCGTAAAAAAAATAGTTCTTTTCTTTACCCCTCAAGATACTTTTTCTTATGAAACAATATTGCTTGAAGGCGAGGACACTCTGTTTGCAATGGGAAAAGATCTGCAATTTATTAAAAGCAATCAATTCATGTTTCCAAAATTATCTCATACATAATTTAACGGAGATTAATAGCATAAGAAGTTGCACTAATATGCCGTATTATTTCTCATTTGGCGCAGGATTCCGCTATTAGCTGAAAATCCATATTCCAGTTAGTCCAATAATTGGAAGTATCCAAAAGCATAGGTTTGAAGCAGTTGAGTGGGATAATGGAAGTTAATTTCCAAGGCGAATTATTACAAGTAATTAATATCTCAGCAAATAAGAGGACCCTCTTGTGCCTAACGGGTTTGCGTTTTGAAGTGCTTAATTTCAAATGTTTAACAGGTATTATTAAAAAAATTGGTACTATTGTTGACGAGAAGAAATTGGAATAGAGGTCCTAGCCTTTGCTTTTGTTATTTATCACGATTCTCTCCGAAAGCATCAGTTTATATCCGTCGGGGTCGCTGAACGTGGCCAGTTTGACCACGCCAGGAATCTCAAAAATATCACCTTGGAACTCGACATCCTTTTGTCGTAGTGTATAAACCACTTGCTCGATGTCCTCTACTTCGAAAGAAATGCACGTCGAAGAAGGGACAATTGAATGAGTTTCAGCGAACCCGATATAGTAATCCTCGTCGTTTGTGGTCACCATTGCCTGTCCCTTGTACTCATCTTTAAACAGCACCTTAAAGCCAAGTTTCTCGGTATAGAATTCCAAAGTACGCTCACAATTGTTAACATTGCAATGGAATCCAACGCCTGATTTAAACATAGGGTTACCTCCATTTGCCATTACAAGCTTATCTGTTTAGCGATAGATTCGGCTGGGAGCAAATTTAACCGATTGCATTGAAAGCGGTCAATCATCAGTCGAAGATGAACGTACGCACGTTCACTCCTGCATTAAAAATAAGGGCCATTGTTTTAACCTCCCAAGAACAAAAGCCTCACTTAATATAAATTATAGTTTCATTAAACAACGTCAACGTTTCCAGTCCTTTTTCCCCCACAAGAAACGTGTTTTCTATTCCCACAGCACCTTCCGGGAAAATAAATTTTGGCTCTATGGCTATGACCATGTTCTTCTCCAGTGGGGTTTTAAAACCTGGGGCCAACACCGGCCATTCATTGAGTTCTATACCTATGCCATGTCCAATAAAAGCCACGGGCTCGGAATAGCCCATAAAATGCTCTCCGTATCCGGATTCGGCCGCCATATTCATCGCATGCCAGTAAATGTCCTCGCACAACGCCCCCGGCACAGCCATCTGCTTAACGGCCTCTTGAATGAGTAAAGCTGTCTCATGAGCATGTACAAGTTTATCCGGCAGTTGACCGATACAATATATCCGGGTCTGGTCTGCCAAATAACCGTCTTTAACCCCTACAAAATCAATCATAACTGGCTCATTGCGGGCTATTTTTTTATAGCCTGCTCCCTGGGGGAAGGAAATGCTCACTCCCAGTCCACCGGTAGGACTTTCCATACAACTAGGTATGGCCCCATTAATGCCGGACAATACGTGGCCATAATAAACTTCCTGGTCAAATCCCCGCATTTTTACTCTGCCCGAGTGTCCTGCCAGGCGATACACCATCTCCAGCTGACCCGCCAGTTCCAATTCAGTAATACCCTCTTTTAAATAGTCCTTGACCCGGGAAAATAGAGTGTAATTAAGTTGGGCGGCGTCCCGGAGCACCTCCAGCTCAAAGGATGATTTAACCATGCGCACAGAACGAATTAATCCACTGACATCTACAATCTGAGCACCCTCAAATAGCTTTTGAATAAGCAGGTACAGCGCCGCAGGCAATACGTCCAGCTCAAGACCCAAGGTAGTTATGTTGTTATATCCATACTCATTTAGCATTTTAGTCAAGTCTTTCACATTAGCCAAGGGAATGATATCTGCCAACGCCGATTCTCCTTGGGCACGGGTAAAGCTTCTTTTCACCATCAACAAGGGCTTGCCCTCCGCAGGAATAAACAGGTAGGCACGATGAGCGATGCCCGCAAAATAAAACATATCCACGCTATCCACGATCAACGCACCGTCAACGCCTTTTTGCTGCAACAGTTTTTGCAATGCAGTAATCCGCCTTGTAAGTTCACCTGCTGGAGTCAACCTCATTATATAACCCCTCTCTTTTCAGGTAAGTTAAATAGCGAACGTACGGACGGACGTTCACTTCTTCATTAAACAAAAATGGCTGTTGTTGAAACACTGATAACAAAAGCCCCTTTAGAATAACTACTTATTGTTGACTAAACCCTTAGCCAGGGTTTCGTGGAAAGATACAACCATTTCTACCATTTCTTCGTTAGTTATATCCTTTAATACTATCCATTTGTACAACAGGAATTTTTCCACTGCCAGTATGGCGTAGGCGACGGTCGGGACCGAAACGTTATTAAAAGCACCCTTATTAATGCCATACTCAATATTCCTAATATAAAACCCAATTAATTTATCCTCAAACTGCTTAAGGCATTTGTCAATGGCTTCGCTTGTGCCAGCTACTCGACTATATATTTCTGACAACTTCTCGTTCTGGGCGAAGATTTCCATGGTCACACGTTTTGTTTCTACAAATCTTTTGTACAAATCTTTTTCGGTTGTGTAATAGGTGCTATGGCCTGAAATAATTTGATCCGCGAATTCTTCCAGAAGCGTTTTTAAAATATCCTCCTTATCAATAAAGTAATTATAAAAGGTACCAGTTCCAAAACCGGATTTAATAATTATTTCGCGGACAGAAGTATTAAAATATCCTTTATCAATAAATAGATCAATAGCACATTCCAAAAATTTTTGCCGACGTTCTTTGTTTTGACTTGATTTGGGGATAGGCATTTCAATACCCCTTTCTGAGTGTACGTTCGTTCACCTAAATTATAATACGATTGTTAATAACGGTCAACTTCAAATAACAAACTTTCTATCTCAATTTCTCGCGAGGATAGGGCTTCTCTACATCCGTGCGATTTATCAAATAATCGATGCTGGCTTTACTATTGAAAAAATGCTGGAGCCCGTTCCTACAACGGAAATTCTTGAAAGAGATCCTTCCTCTGCAAAAGACTTACATAAACCTAATTTTTTAGTGATTAGAGCACGAAAGAAATAACAAAATAGGACCACCGATCCATATGTCGGTGGTCTTTATCATAGATACCATAAGTGAAACCACCTGCGATTTTTGCCTGAGTAAAAAAATATGGATACTATAGGAGATGAAAGAAGGAATATTTAGGCAAATTATTGAATTCTAGGTGAGAGTAATTCTAGGAATTGCAAACCCCTTAATCAAGATGCATAGCCACGCTTCCGTGGGAGAATTGTTGTAAAAATGTCTTGTAGTTATTTTGTCCTACATTGCGATAAATCCTGATTAGTCAGCGAATACATAGAATGTGAGGTCATGATGGCAACCACTTATCAAAGATATCTAAAACTGAATATTGACGGCTCCCGCCTTGGCTTGGAGCGTAGCGAGAGCGAAAGCAACTACTTCTGCACGCCCAAGGGTGCGAAAGTGATCGGCTGGGCCGGTGTGGATGGTATCCACTATTGCTTCGTGCGTGGCTTTGGCGAGATGGTGTTTGCCGTCAGCCCGATGAATACACAGGGAAACTATGTGCATCCGGTGGCGAGAGATTTTAGGGACTTTCTGCGGCTCCTGCTGGCTTGCGGCGATGCTGCGGCACTGGAGCAGGTATACTGTTGGGATCAGGCGCAGTTTGACGCCTTCCTGCAGGACAATCCTCTCACCGGGGAACAGCAGGCCGTGCTGGATGTCATTCGGGAGAAGATGTTGCTCGCGCCTAGGGAGCAGCCCTTTGCTTATATCAAAGAGCTGCAGGCCGAGTTTGATTACAGTCGCCTCAAATATACGGAAGATTACTATGAGTGGGTTCCTGTCGAGCCGAAGATACCCGAATGGAAGGTTTACTTTGACGGCAACTTTTGGGGGCATCATGGAGGTCAAAGAGCCGGCAAGGAAATTTCTCTCGATAGGCAGTTTGTCTGGGACGATGAAGTCTGGCATATTCCAGCGATTTACACCTGCACTAAAGGCTTGGTCGTGGACTTTTGCCTACAGATTCCAGTTGAGCGCATCCGTTCCTATATGGACAAGTGGAATCTCTCTATTGAGAACGAAGGAACCGACTTTACCGATGAACAGCGGATGCAGATCCACGCAGAAAATCCCCTGGCCTTCAATATAAATCCGAAAGTTGTGTTGAACGGAACTGTTCTTTCAGGCGCTCATGGTTGCGGCTTGTCATGGAATCCCTGCTTCCCAGAGGGCAACGGCCTTGAGGCCAAGAGCGTGACCCAGCATTATGGCCTTGATCCTGCCTATGGCTGGGTAATCTGGCGATCTGCTGTTCCTTGGACGAAGAAACGCAAACCGCAGATTACGACGCTCAGCGTAACCCTGATGCAGGAGCCTGTCACTATGTCGGGACCGCACTTCCATGTACCGGCGCCCGGTGAGAGCATTGAGTTTATACACCCGACCACCGGCGCACAGCATACGTTGACCGTGCAGGAGTATGAGCAGCAGGAAATGTCCCGTGAGCTTTTTGACAGCCAAGATCAGGAGTTTCCGACGCACTATACTGTGATGAGCTATACTCTCGCGCCGGATCTGCCTGATGGTGCATTCACAGTCACTGATTGCCTTCCTTCCGACCAACCTCGGCAAAAGCGCACCAATCCCAACGAGCCCCAGGCATCGGGCAGCATTTGCATCGGCATCATTGGTGGCGCAGATGCTCCGACTGCCATCATTTTCGGCGGCAGCGGCCAAGGCAAGCTCAATGCAGCCTGCTCCGCACTGCACTTTGAGCCGGTGGACGATGTGGAGTGGCGTATGGAGTTTCATGAAAAAAGACGTGAAGATATTACTGTGGAGCTGATATAAACCTAATCTAAGAGATTATAAGCATAATGGATTGATAAATTCCAGTTTGTAGCGCAGGTCGACTCTCCGAAGCAAGGAGTCGACCTGCTTTTTTGCTTCACATGCCTAAAATAGACCAGTCGATACTTGCATTAAGATGGTGGAAAATAATAAGCTAATCATTATTTCAACCAATGGTTGAAATAGTAAGTCATTTCGAAAAATGAGTTATTGTATAAAAGTTTCGTAGTAATTAAAATATTTACCCTGTATTATATTCAATTGTCACTTATAAACATTTACGATGACATGAGCCACTGGGATAAGTAGCAATTGTCCCAGTGCAGTTCCTATTAGCTTGGCGCTCATCAACATAACGACAAGGGCTTTGACATCTTCATAGGGACGATTCCCTTTTAGCGCCTGATCAGTAATGATAGAAGATTTGGGGTCAATAAAGAGCATAAAAATAATATTTGCGGCAGTGTTAATTATTCCTGCCGAAGCTGAAGCCGCTAGGCGATGCTGAGTATCAACAAGTAAAGCGGCATAATAGGCTGACATAACACCGATTGTGTAGACTCCAGTTACGAGAGCATTGAGAGCTAACAACTCGCTAGGTATTCTCTTAAACGGCAGTCCCTTGACCATCTTTTTGGAAGGCAAAGTGATATTCTCCTTAAATTTATGGATGTTGCGAAATTTTAAAGCGTCCATGACAACAGATGGTACAGATCCTGACTGTTCAAGACTTTTTACAGCTCGGGAAAAGACGTGCAAAAAGGTCGGAGTTAATACTATACCGAAAAAGGTTCCTACCGTCGCGACCCAAATGATATTGCGTAGGGAGGGAAGAGGGTTAACACTTTGACTAATGGCACTATCCATCAAACTTCCAATCAAAGGAGCTTGTAATGTATGCGCGGTAAGAGAGATTAAATAGAATAAGTTAAAAAGTGTCGTCGATAAGGCGAATTGCCTGCTTTTAACAGCATTAAGCCGTACAGAGTAAGCAAAGGTATCTATTAGATGAATTATAAAGGTTAAAACAAATAATTGGTAGACATTGGAATACATTTGCCCACCCCCATCCCTGATATGACTATGTCAGGCAGGGGGTAGAAAGACTAGTTGATTCAATATTTATCTTGCCAATCTATAAGAAGTCAGTGAACTTGTTCAACTTAAGTTGAACATCAAGACTTCGGTGGGAGTTTTACGATTGGATCAAGCTTAGAAAAAAAGGGGGAAACCTTTGTTGGTCGCTAATTTGACTATATATTGCTTATGTGATAGTTTGATTTTAAATTAATTAATGAGCAAGGGATTTTTCTGAGTTGAAAAATCCCAGCAGGGAAGCCGGTTCAAATCCGGCGCGGTCCCGCCACTGTAAGGGGGAGTTTGTGCCATATCCACTGAGGAAACTTGGGAAGGAGGCACTAAACGAGGAACCTAAGCCAGGAGACCTGATTGCTCATATGCTTTACTCACGATGAATGGGTGGCAGTAATCATTTTAATCCACCCTTCATTTTATGAAGGGTTTTTATGTTTTTTTCTGATGATCAAAAGGAAGGAAGTTAACTTATGTCAAAGAAAGAGAGTCTCACATTAATGGCTCTAATCCTTTGCTTCACCCTCTTCCTCACTGGTTGTGGAAGTACAACACCAAAAGCAAATATGCCCGCCGGCGAGACTCCAACCACACTAACAACGTATCCTCTAACTATCAACGATGATTCGGGAGGCAGTGTGACCCTTGCCGCACAACCGAAACGTATTATTTCTCTGGTTCCTTCTGCCACGGAAACCCTCTTTGCTTTGGGATCAGGAGACACCGTAGTCAGTGTCACAAAATGGGATAATTATCCTGTGGGCGTTCAGAAAGAGGTGGAATATGTCTTTGAGGACGGCATACGTCCGAATTCCGAACAGATTTTAGAATTAGAGCCTGACCTTATTGTTATGGGTTTAATGGATAATCAAAAGGACATAGAAGCAATCCGCAATCTGAAAATTCCCGTTGTCACGATTAACCCTCAAACCCTCGCAGAAACATACCAGACCATTGAAATGTTTGGAAAACTAACCGACACTCAAGAACAAGCACACCAGATCGTTTCTGGCATGAAGGAAAAAGAACAAGTCATTGTTGAAAAAATAAAAACTATTTAGAAGAAAAATGGAGGGATAACAGTGAATATTGCAGTTGCGGCAGATGGTGAAAGTTTAGAGAGTCAAGTATCGGAGAAATTTGAACTATGCTTGTACATGTTAATTGTTAATATGAATGATTTAACTGTGACTATTATAAAAACGGAAGAATTATCAGGAACTTCACCTGAAGAAAATCTTGCACGAAAAGTATTAGAGTATAACTGTGAAGCTGTGATTACAGGAAATATTAATCAAACGGCATTTAATATACTTGCTGATGCTCAAGTAACGAGATATTTTGGAGCTGGACATTCAGTAAAGGATGCACTTGAATTATCCGAAAATAGGTTGTTGAGCATAATTAAGGAAGAGTGTAGGAGTCATCATCATTAAACTAACTCTCAATGAATGCGGCAGAGATTTTATTGCCACTGCAAACTGTTGGCATGGCGGTGCCTAAAATGTCTATAATTCAACTTGGAAGTAAGAGAAACCCAAGAAGCTGACTCCCTGGAACAATTCAGATCTATGGCCAAGCTTTTGGCAAGAATAAAGGCTTGGTAGGATATGTACCGCAGTTTAGCGGATTAAATATTAGCTTTCCCATAACAACACGAGAGGTCGTGCTAATGGGGAAATTAAAACCAGGACTTAACGCCTTTGCATAAATTTACGAGATCCGATCAAGCGAGTAGTGAAAGCATTGTCAATAGTCTCTATGGTGTCCCGTTGATCTTATTGCTCATGGAGTTCCTCACCGGTTGATGAAAGAGCATAGGGAGGGCAATTAGCATGATGAACGCACTATTGGAATATCAGTTTCTGCAAAATGCAGTCATTGCCAGTATCCTGGCTAGTATTGTCTGCGGAATGATTGGTGTTATCATAGTGGAAAAAAGGTTAATTATGATGAGCGGAGGGATTGCTCAAGAAACCGGAATTGCCGGCCAAGCCAGACTTGGCCGGCAGTTGTTTTGGTAAATTGCTATCAGTGCCGAATTCAAAGCTTCAGCGATGATTGACATTTGCTTGCTCCTTTCTAAGCTTTTGACAAACCGGCTGTTCCGGCATGTCCCTATATACTATGAACTTGTATCACTGGAGGTTACCCCTGAAATATAATGAATGTCCCAACCAGCTGACGTTGCCTGCTTCGGACATGATCTTAGCCGGAATTGTCACCAGATTTCCAATTTTGGAAGGTGATTTGCCGGGTTCATAGCCAAGCTTTCACCATTCGAAACCCGTCTGCGTATGCTGTCCTAAAAGCTATTAAAAGGCGGGAATCAAAATGAATGAACCCAGCACTGAACGTACTCCCCTGGCCATCGCGGCTGAGATTAATAGGATCAAACAAGAGACTTGTAAAATTATGCTTACCAATGCCCTGGAGATCGGCAAGCGCCTGAAGGAGGCCAAGGATTTGCTCCCCCATGGAGAATGGGGAAAATGGCTGGTGGAATCGGTGAGCTATTCTCAGCGCAAAGCCAACAAGCTGATGCAGCTTTATAAAGAATATGGAGATAAACTATTCCCCGACGGCGCGGGGGAAGGCAGGTCAAATTCGCCGACGTGGGCGAATTTGACCTACAACCAGGCTCTTCTCCTGCTGGGAATTCCGGAAGATGAGCGGGAGGAATTTATCCTGGAGCAGGATGTTAATAATATAACCATCCGTGAGCTGAATCGGGCTCTTAAAGAACAGAA
>NZ_FQXJ01000043.1 GCF_900129935.1 Desulfosporosinus lacus DSM 15449
TCTTCATAGACCATGGGACGCTGACTCTCGACTTTTACACACACACGGTCTCCATCCTTTAGGGACCACTCTTTAGCATCGTTGCTGTGCAGGTGGATGTGCCTGCTTGCTACCATGACCCCTGCTTTAAGGTCGACCTTACCGACTGGACCTGCGATCTGAAGCCCGGGAGTTCCTTCATGTTGCCCCGAATCTCGGATGACTGGCTTGATGCCTAATTTAAAACAATCCGTGACGCTGATTTCCACTTGCGTGTTTTTTCTCACAGGTCCTAAGACACGGACCTTCTCTAAACTTCCTTTAGGTCCAACTATGGTTACAGTTTCTTGAGCTGCAAACTGGCCGGGCTGAGAGAGTTCTTTTTGAACTGTTAAGGCATAGTTTTTGCCGAAGAGGGCCTCCAGATCGACCTGAGAGAGGTGGATATGGCGATTCGAGGTTCCCAAGGGAACCCGTTTTTCGTTAAGTTCCTGGGTTTTCCGACTTCTTGCTTCACAGGCAAGAATGTAGAACGCACTGGATAGCCGGTTTAAGGCCTGAATCAGATCCGTCCTGCTGCATGCCCCGGTTTCATCCGTGAAAGCTCGGTTGGCATAGAGTTCGACTTCTCGTGATTTGGCTCTTAAATGATGGAGTTTGGCTACGATGGGTCCATGGGAATAGCTTAAGGGAGTGTGATCGATTCCAAAATACTTTTTGGGATGATGAGATCGTTCCCGCAACTCTTCAGGGGTTAGCCCCATCAGAGTTGCCCATTGAAAGGGCTCCTGTTTAACTTCACTAACCATCAGTTCTCGGCAAAGGACAGAGATTTCTTCTAATTTCAGAATGAGTTCCTCTTCCCCTGCCTGCAGGAAAAAGCCTTGGGCTTCGACAAGTTCGCATTGAAACAGGTCCAGTTGTCCTCGGTAGGCAATCACCGGATGGGTCTTGGTGACTAAGGCACCAGTGCGCAAATGGGTCATGTGTTCGGGTTTAACGCCCGAAGAAATACTTGTTTGAGCTTGAGCTTGAGCTATAGCTTGGGCTTGGGTTTCACGAAGTACATTTGGTTCTTGAAAAGATTGCAGTCTGCTGCTTCTATCGATGCTTTGGTTTGCACTGGAAAAGGTACTTTTATGAATATCCTGAAGCCCGTTTCCTTCGATTTGGACATCAATTCCCTTAGAGCGGATAAAGTCTCGCGCCGAAGGAGTAATTACGCTCCCAGGCGGTAATGTAATAATTTTTGCTTTGGTTTTATGCCAATTGGCTCTTAGTTCATACTCTGTGACGATCAAGTCCTCACCTCATTACAGAAGTCAGAGATCAAAAGCCAGAGGTAAGAATATTTCCTTTTACTTCTGGCTCGAACATTTGACGTTTACTTATTATTCCCCATAAACTTTGTTGTCACCGACTGGTAATATATACTCAACATCTTGGTGGGGGCGCGGTATAACATGTACGCTGAGAAGAGCTCCGACTCGTTGGGCTGCTGCAGCTCCGGCATCAACGGCAGCTTTGACAGCTCCGACATCTCCTCGTACCATAACTGAGACCAATCCCCCTGAGACGTGCTCTTTTCCGCACAATGTGACATTGGCCGCTTTTAACATTTGATCGGCTGCTTCGATCGCTGGGATTAGTCCTTTGGTTTCTATCATTCCTAGTGCTATTACACTTCGATCTTGTGCCATTTTTATTCCCTCCCAAATTCGTAGTTCGATATTCGGTGTTCGTGGTTCGAGGCTTTTGCTCCATGCCTTATCGATATTTTGCAATTCGGTATTCGTGGTTTAAAACTCAGGCTCCAATTTTATAAGATTTTTTCGAATCAAATTACGAACCATCGTCAACATTTAAATTTGCGTCGTTAGCTTTTCACCTATTTAAGTGTTGCATGACTTGTTTAATGATTTCTTGAACCATGCGGGCATCAACTTGCGGTGTTTGAGACTGATTCTGCGTTTGGGCTCTCTCATTGCTTCCTCCAGAGGTCATGGGTTCGACAGGTTTGCGGTCTGGGATTTGCAGATGCCAGGCGACCCGCTTTATATTGAGTAGGTGCAGGGGCGTGACGTTTTCTGAGACGCTCGATCCTGCCCAGGTTCCACACCCTAGGGTAAACGAAGGAGCTAGGCCGGTAGTGGCTCCGACACCTCCCATGGCTGCAGGGGTATTAATGAGCAATCGGTTAACGGGTTTTTTGAGGGCGAATTCTCGTATAACTTCTTCATTGTTACTGTGCATAGCAAGACTGTGACCCACTCCGCCAGCTTCTAAAAGTTGGAAGCAACGCTCGCACCCTTCATGCCAGTCGGCAACTCGGTAAAATCCGAGGACAGTGGTGAGCTTTTCGTAGGACAAAGGCCATTGGGGACCAACACCGCTTAAGGGAGCAATTAGGCATCTGGTTCGCTCAGGGATATTAATTCCTGCGAGTTGGGCAATAAATTTTGGGTCTTTCCCGACGACTTTGGGATTAACACCTCCGTTTGGGAGCATAACGACCTTAGAGACTTTTTTGACGTCTTCAGAGTCTAGGAAATGCGCGCCAAATCGTTTAAGTTGGCCTATAAGTTCATCCGCAATGCAGTCTTCAGCAACGATGGCTTGTTCAGAGGCACAGATGGTTCCATTGTCGAAGGTTTTTCCCATGACGATATATTCGGCCGCTTTGGCGAGGTCTGCGCTCCGTTCGACGAAGGCCGGAACGTTTCCAGGGCCAACGCCTAGGGCGGGCTTTCCGCTGCTGTAGGCTGCCTTGACTAAGGCACTTCCACCAGTGGCCAGAATCATAGCGACATTGGGGTGTTTCATAAGTTCATTAGTGGCACCCATGGAGACATTTAGGATACATCCGATCACGCCTTCCGGAGCACCGGCCGCGACGGCTGCTTGATGCATGATTTTAGCGGCTTCGTTTGTGCAACGAACAGCACTGGGATGCGGGGAAAATACGATCGCATTGCGGGATTTAAGGGCGATCATGGCTTTATAGATAACGGTTGAGGTGGGATTGGTCGTAGGAATAATCCCTGCGATAACGCCGACGGGTTCGGCGATTTCCCATAGCTTTTGTTCGTGATCTTCACGAATGATTCCCACGGTTTTCATGGGTTTTATGAAGTCATATAGAGTACGCGAAGCAAAGTAGTTTTTAAAGCATTTGTCTTCATAATTTCCCATTTCCGTTTCTGAGACGGCCATCATGGCCAATCGTGCTGCATTTGCTTCCCCAGCTTCCCGCATCATGTCAATGATATGATCCACTTGTTCTTGCGTGAAGTCTTTAAGAGCTTCTTGGGCTTCGCGCGCAGCTCGTACTAAATTTCGGGCTTCTTGTAAGGAACATAGGTCTCGATCGAGTTCCATACTAGCTGCACCTCCCTTTATGCTAAAATTTCAGGCCATTTTCACAGACGTCGATGACAGCTCTCTGGAAGGCTTCACAGGCAGATCTGCAGGCACTCTGTGATCCGGTTAAAAGCCCGCCGCCGAAGTTAGTTTCGGTGGGTGGCCCGTAAAATGCTTTCATTGTAACTTCCGCCGCTTTTAGTGCCGCATCTAAACCATACATTGCTTCGATTGGGGGCGCGATAAGGTAAGACAGGGCCTCCCCTTCTTGGATTCCTGCCAGTTTAGAGAGATAACTTCCGGTTCGCGAGACAGTGTGCGGAAACCATGCGGTTTTTCCTCCATCACAGGTATAGAAGAAGCATTCATTTTCCAGATGGTCAATGCAGGCATCAACTCCGGCACGCACTTCGGCTGGATTTGGACCTGCTAAAATTCCGATGATTTCTCCCGACAGCGGACCTGAAGCTCGAGCTGCTCCACAATAAAAACTTTTGGCATAGACGACTTCGACTTCAGCTTTTTTCGTCGCTTCGTCTAAGGCTACGTAGGTTGAATCATCAATGTCGGCTGTGATCATGCCGATGGAACGCTGATAGCCAGTTAGGCCCAATTTTTCGGCGAGATCAGGGGCCACATTAGGTATTAATCTGACTGCTAATACTTTTGGCTTAATGGGCTCTATCATGGTTTGCCTCCCTATTAATGCCGGATTGTTAGTTCCGACGATTTAACTAATTAACGAGTTCACTTTGTGTTCTCAGCGTTTTTAGTTTTGGGCTTTTCTTCGATGACTGGTAATTTAGGCAGGATGTCTTCTAGTTCCGGATGGGGACGCGGGATGACGTGACAGCTGACTAGTTCTCCAACTCGCTCAGCGGCAGCGGCTCCGGCATCAACCGAGGCCTTGACGGCACCGACGTCTCCTCGGACCATGACCGTCACTAAGGCACCTCCTACTTTTACTTTCCCAATTAGGGTTACATTAGCAGCTTTAACCATGGCGTCAGCTGCTTCGATGGCTCCAACGATTCCGCGTGTTTCTACCATACCCAGTGCTACGAGATCTGCTCTTATAGCCATTGTGCTCTCTCCTTTCATTCTCTTATTTTTATAAATTGGTAATATCGTTTATTCTATCCCACTTTTAAGGACAACTTAATTAACCATACACCACTTTTGAGATACCACCTAGCAAATTAATCAAAATCTATATTTATTATGCTTAGTAGACATATTGCCAACCTCTACTCCAGATTAACACCCGACGCCCTAGCATCCAGAATCTTTTTGATTAAGCTGGCTAAATGCGCTCCCGCTTCCGCTGCCGGAGTCCCACCTTTATGGATATTACTGATCACGGTTCGCTCACTCTCAACCATACCCAGTCGTGGATTGTATCCCATGTAAGCGCTCATACTCTCAGCGGTTCCCAATCCAGGGCGTTCTCCGATCAGGATTACAGCAACTTCAGGTTTCAACTCTTCACCAATCGTGTCCATAACCGCTACCCGACCGTTACGAACAAAGATTGGAATGCCGAGTTTCACGCCCATTCCTTCAAGACCCTGGGTTAGGGCTGGAAGAAGATTGGGAATATTAGCTTCAACCGCTTTGCTGGAAAGCCCGTCAGAAACGATGATTTGGACCATAGCACCTTTTAGGCATCCTTTTCTGAGAATCTCCAAATTTTCTTCATCAAGTTTTCTTCCCAAGTCCGGCCGAGTAAGATATTCATCTTTTGACTTACATAGGGTTTGAATGGAAACCATATTATACTTTGCGGGAAATTCTTCTGGAACCTCTCCAAGTACAGAGTCTTGCGCTACTGCATGGTCTGCGCGAAATCGAAGTAATGTATCCGTCAATGGACGGGGTCCACTTCGCCATACTCCGATACGAGCAGGTGTCGAAAGCTTCATTTCTTCATAAAGTTCCTTATTGACCGGATTGGGCACTTGTAAATAACGTTGCAAGTCAATTTCTGCTAAATCTGTTATCTCACATTCGTCTATAATTGATGAGTTTGCTAAAGGTAATTTATTATTTGAACTTTGGATTTTTTCCTTTTCCATTCCTTTCAGCAACTCTTCAACGATTAAGCGAACACTATCTTCTAAGCTCATTTTCTTATCCCCCCTTACCTTGTGAATATCGTTGCATCACCGGCACGGGCTGTAAGCTTACCCTTAGCCAGGATTCCCATGGATTCCGCCCAAGCTTCAAATTCAGGCAACGGTCTTAGGTTAAAAAGTTCTCTCAACGTCGCAATGTCATGGTAGCTAGTGCACTGGTAATTTAACATCACATCATCCCCCATAGGGATCCCCATAAAGTAAGTACAACCTGCCGCCGCAAGTAGAGTCGCAAGATTTTCAATATCATTTTGGTCTGCTTTCATGTGGTTGGTGTAACAAGCATCAACCCCCATTGGCAAGCCCGTAAGTTTACCCATAAAATGGTCTTCCAGACCTGCTCTAGTCACTTGGCGAGTATCATAAAGGTATTCCGGACCAATAAAACCAACAACCGTATTCACCAAAAAGGGGTTGTAATGACGAGCTAAACCGTAACAGCGTGCCTCCAAGGTAACTTGGTCAGCACCATGGTGTGCCTCAGACGAAAGCTCAGAACCTTGCCCTGTTTCAAAATACATAATATTAGGTCCAGTTGCACGCCCCTCTTTTAATCCCAGGGTGTACGCTTCGTCTAAGATTTCTTTAGTGACCCCAAAAGCTTCGTTTCCAATCTGAGACCCTGCAATAGATTGAAAGAGCAGATGAACCGGAGCACCTTTTCGCAAGGCCTTCATTTGAGTTGTAATATGCGCTAAAACACAAACCTGAGTAGGTATCTGCCACTCCTCAACAAAATTGTAGAGGGTTTCCAAGCTGCGGATGGTTGCGGGTACAGAGTCGTCAACTGGATTAAGTCCTAACACTGCATCTCCTACACCATAGGACAATCCTTCACGCAAACTGGCTAAAATTCCATCAACCCCATCAGTAGGATGATTCGGTTGAAGACGGGAAGCCAGACACCCTGCTTTGCCAATCGTTGTATTACAATGAGCCAAATTTTGAATTTTGGCAGCACCTAATATCAGATCGAGATTGCTCATGAGTTTGGCCACGGCAGCGACCATCTCTGAGGTGAGACCGCGACTAATCCTATGGAGGGCAGATCCATTAGTTTCGGTTCTAAGAACATACTCCCGAAACTCTGCAACACTCCAATTTTTAATTGTATGATAGATCGGTTCGTTGACATCGGCATCAATAATACGTGACACCTCGTCTTCCTCCAGTGGTACAACCGGGTTCCTGCGTAAATCTTCCAAGGTTAATTCCGATAAGACTCGTTTGGCCGCGATCCTTTCTGCTGCATCTTCGGCCGCGATTCCGGCGAGAATATCTCCTGACTTAATTTCGTTTGCTTTAGCTAAAACATCTTTTACATCTTTAAACTTAAAGGTTTGACCAAAAAGTCGTGTCTTCAGATTCACGATTTCACATCCCTTCCGTGGAAAAGTATTATCGGGCAAAAATTAGAGTTTTGACAATCACTGGAACTGCATCTTGATAGGGTAACGGTTTAGCAATATCCAGAAAATCTCCAAAGGCCAGCTCTATGCCATCTAAACAAACCAAAGGACTGGCTGGAAGAAGTCTTTGCAGGGTTTGTCCAAGTACTTTAGCAATATCTTGTTGGGCAATGATTACTTTAGGCTCTCCCTTGATTAATGGCAATTCGCAGGCAAGAGTTTCAGCTAAGCTAAGAATCGTTTGAAAGTCCGTATTGGGCAAGGTTGGAACTATCAGAGCGACTGTTCTGTATAAAGAGTCAGTGTAATTCTCTGCGTCTTTAAGCCAAGAAAACTTACCCGTCATATCCAATTCCGGGTACACTGCAGGCACATTTCGTATCGGAAGTGTATGCTCGCTAACCGTAATTGTCGATCCTGATACATTCACAGTGTGGGCTCCTGCACCGAGCACTGTAGCGTGGATTGTTTCAGCCCCCTCATGTACGGGCAGGGATTTATTAATCCGGCTTTCCTGAAATGCCTCTGCCAAGAGTGGGCCAACATCTCCGTGAATCCACCATTCCTTGATTCCAGGCAAGTAAATATATTTTGCAACTCCTCCAGAAAAGACCACGCCGTCGATCTTAACATCCGGCAACAAATTCGTCATTACCAAATAATTGTCCTGAGGCAGGAGAGGTTCTTGAAAAATGACTCGTTCGACACATTCCACCATACTATTTAAGCAGTTTTTTATCAGAACTAAGTCGTTCCCGTTAGAAATTTGGTTATTGTTCGGATTACAATAATTCATGATCTTCTGAGCGGGTGAGGAAACATAAGTTAAGCGGTGCGAAATTGGATCCACTTCAAAAAGGCGTCCACCGACATTGATACACGCTGTCCCTATGCACTTCCCTCGATCAAAATAAGCAATATTCGTAGTCCCTCCACCGATGTCAATGTTGGCGATACACGCGTGTAAGCGCTTGGAGAGCGCCTCGGCTCCCGATCCTTTCCCTGCAATCATACTTTCGAGATCTGGTCCAGCCGTTGCTACAACAAAATCTCCCGCATAATCTGCTAAAGAATGAATGATTTCCGAGGCATTCTCCTTTTTAGCGGTCTCCCCAGTAATGATAATAGCCCCTGTGTCAATCTGTTCAGGCTTCACTCCTGCCTTCTCATATTCCTTAGCGACAATTTTTCGAAGCGCAGTACCATCAACATGCCTGCGGTCTTCAAAGGGAGTGAAGTGAACCTTACCCATATAGGAAATACTTTTATGGGTAATTTCTACTTTTGGTACTTGACTGCCTGGCATTACATTGACTAAGGTGAGTTGCGAAATGACCAACTGAGTCGTTGTTGTCCCGACATCGATCCCCACACTGACTAGAGTCATCTCTTTAGCCATAATGTTTCTCTAACGCCATTCTATTAAGATGGCTCCTCTCCCCGGATACATATTAGGCATCCAGTTCATCTAAAACACCGAACTCTTCTTCAAACGGTCTGATATTCTTATTGCCCCAAATGAAGTAGTAGGCGATGGCAATGGCATAAACAAGCGCTGCCCATTTCAAAGCTGGCACACTTGAAATAACGACACTTATCGTTAGAAAAATACCAATAATAAAGCTAATGGCTGGGATTACTGGATACCATACTTTAAATGGTCTTTTTAGATTAGGTTCTTTAGCGTGTAAGATAAACAGACTGATTAGACTAAGCATATACAGAGCAACCGAGCCAATAACTGCAATGGTAATCACAATTGCTGTCTTACCCGTGAGAACGACACCCAATCCAACGAGTCCAGGAATTAACAATGCCCAGACTGGAGTATGACGTTTAGGATCAACATAGGCGAGGAATTTGGGCAAATAGCCAGTTCGAGCCATCGCATAAGTTTGACGTGAATAACCCACAATAATCCCATGCAGGGAAGCAATTAGGCCAAATAAACCAATGATGTTGACTAAAACAACAATAAAGGCATTCTCGCCGAAGACTTGGGCTAAAGCAATGGGCAAAGGAAAGTCTACTGCTGAGACTAAGTTATAATCGGCAATACCTGCCGTCAGGAAGAGGGTTAAAAAGCCCATGACCATCAAAGTTCCCATACCACTTAAGAAACCTTTAGGAATATCTTTCTGTGGGTTCACCATTTCTTCCGCAGCCATGGCTCCGCCTTCAATAGCGAGATAGAACCAGATTGCAAAAGGAACAGCTGCCATAACGCCTTTCATCCCAAAAGGAAGGAGAGGTGCTGTCATGACTCTTGCCATCGAAAAGTGAGGAGTTGCGGCAACCCAGAAAATAACTAAACCAACCAGCGCAATAATGGTAACCACTAATTCTACCATAGCTGAGGTTTTCATTCCCAAGTAGTTCACAAAAATGAAAAATAAGAAAGCGGCGACTGCTGCCGTCAATGTTGGTACGGATGGAATGAGAAAGTTAATATACCCACCGACAGCCAACGCAATGGCAGGGGGAGCAAACACGAACTCGATTAAACAACTGATACCATTCATATATCCCCAAAAGGGTCCCATTGCTCTACGTGCATAGGCAGAAGGACCACCAGCATGAGGTATTGCTGTTGCCAGCTCTGAGTATGACAAAATAAATGTTACATAAAAGATCGTAACTGGAATTAGAGCAAGGGCTAATCCCATAGGCCCACCTGCACCAAATCCATAGCTCCAGCCAAAATAGTTTCCGGAGATGACTAAGCCTACTGCAAGAGCCCATAGGTGAATTGGTTTAAGTACTCTGGACAAATGTGCGTCTGATCCTGGAGTTACGAGTTTAGTCTCCGTTGTCACAAAAAAACCTCCTTTAATTTTATTAGTTGAAACACTTGTTACCTAGCAAGGGCATATAACCTACATGCTTCTTTCTCCTTTCTTTTCAAGCAGAAAAAAATTAATGCCCTTTATTACACCCCGATAACTCAGGGTGTAATAAAGGGCATTATTGCCCGCTATTCCTTTGTAAGACAAATATCTTCACTAGGTAAAAATGATCCCATCTATAAGTAAATATTATTCGCCATCTTACTCATTATTCCTTCTTTGTGAGCACTGTATTATAGAATTTTTTTAAAAGTCATTTTATTTATCTAAACTGCCATTTTTATAATTTGTGCAGCAAGTTTAACCACTGTAATTCTCAAATCCATGGCCTGATGGATTAGTAATTGATGAGCTTCATATTCACTTATTCCCTCACGAGTTGCCAGAATTGCTTTAGCTCGAGAAATTAGTTTTTGACTATGCAATTCTTGCTGAGTCGTTTCTAATTTTGAGCGTACATCTTGCATCTCCCTCCAACGAGCATAAGCAATTTGAATTGCAGGTAAAAGATCACGTTCGGTTATAGGTTTAACAAGGTAGCCGTACACACTAACTTTTTCTGCTCTATTAATAAATTTGGACTGACTATAGGCCGTTAACAATATGACAGGTATATTCATCGAGTGTAAGATCTTTGCGACTTCCAAGCCGTCCAACCCTGGCATCATTACATCGAGAATTGCTAAATCTGGAGCGAAAGATTTAGCTAACTCAACTGCTTTCAAGCCATTGTTTGCTTCTGCGCAAACTATATGACCAGCCCCTTGTAACATTTCTTTAATATCCAAGCGAATTAAGGCCTCATCATCCGCAATCAATATGGATAGTTCGCTCATAACTGTCCCTCCGAGCTATGTTTTGGAAAGCTTACTGTTACAACCGTCATTCCATCTATTCGTTCCATTCTGAACTCTCCGCCCAATTGTTCTCCCACTAATGAGTCAACGATTTGCAAACCCAAGCGTCGTTGCTTAACTTTATCAAAAGGAACTTCCGGATCTGGTCCATTATCTCTTACTGTAAGATGTATTTGTCCCTTTTTCTCAATAATATCAAGTGTAATAATCCCTTTATCTAAGAGACGAACCCCGTGTTTAAAACTGTTCGTTAAGAGTTCATTAATGACGAGAGCCAGAGGAACAGCTTTAATGCTGGGCAAATGAAGGTTTTGTCCATTAACATGAGCCTTAATGCTCTGTTCGGGCGACATAGAGCTTTCTAACAATGCGCTCAAAATACGCTGTGAAAGCTCCCTTAAATCAACGGAATCACAGTTTTGGCAGGCAAAAACATCATGGACCATTGCTATGGAGATAATTCGATTGATACTTGCGGAAAACTCTGCTTTGACGATGTCTAAATCCGATCGTCTCATCTGCAAACGAAGCAAAGCTGCAACATTTTGAAGATTGTTTTTTACTCTGTGGTGTATTTCCCTGATGACTGTACTCTTAGCACTTAATTCTCGTTCCTTTTCCCGAAGATCTGTAATATCTCTAAAAGATATTACACACCCGCTTAAATCGCCATAAGTCACCAAGGGATACGCCTCAAAAAGATAGCTCTTATCTAGAATACAAAACTCGGCTGGGTTTTGCAGAGTATCTAATAGCTCATTTAAAGTAGAACAATTGAACATGCCAAACAAGAAATCTTGTCCAAGAGCCTCAAAGCCCTTAAAATCCTGATAAATCTTGGCGGCTTTTTTATTTACATACGTAATTTTACTATATTTATTAAGGACAAATATTCCGTTTCCAACCCAATTTTCAAACTGTGAACCAGTCATTGACAAGTGCATTAGCGTGTTACTTAGTCGTTCGGCCGTTTGCGTTAAAAACTCTACTTGCTCTTCTTGTCTTAATTCTTCGGAAATATCTCTTTCCATGATAAGTGTACCTATCACGCCATCTGCAGGATTGCGAATAGCTACAACTGTTTGGGCTATTGGAATCCCCTCTTGGCTGACTCCTCGAACATCACGACAAGTTTCACCAGTCTCCAGTGTTCGATATACTGCAGGCTCGCTGGTAGCTAAGGCTAATTCACCCACGACACTATGCCTATACAACGATCTATTTTTAGGGTAGGCCCATGCTAATACCACGGCATCTACTCCGTCTTTCAGGGGGGCATCAATGAAGATGTCTGTCCCTGTCATTTCAGCAGTATTTGGAATTTGAAGAGCCATTGATTCTAATATCTTAATATCTTCTTCGGTGAGGTTTGTGTATTCAATACATAAGTCCCTAATGGTTGCGCAATTCATTCAACTCCTCCAATCGCTTACGCAAAGGAGCAACTCCTACCTCATCCATGATGGATGTTGAATAAAAAGGTTCTTCGATTCCTGCATAATTTAAAAAAGCAATTGCTTGTTTAATATTGGCTTTGGGCAAATCCATCTTTGTGATGATTCCAATAATGGGCTTGCGAAAAACCTTTGAGAATTTCGGTGGATAAAATGACCTTTCTTTCGTAGCATCTTGAAGTGCCCAGATCTCTGAGACCCGATGGCTGGCATCGATTAAAACATGATAAAAGCGGGGGATCTCAAGATATTCACCCGGGCAATCAATAAAAGTATGAGAAAAATCTAACATCTGTGTTTTATGATAGCTAACTTGTTCATTCAAAAGCATTTGCTTCAAAGAGGTTTTACCTGCACCGATTCCTCCGATAAGAAGTATTCTACCCATTAACTTCTTGTCACCTCAGCTGCTGAAAACCCTAAAATGTTGACGAGAGTATTTACGGCAGCTCGTAACGCTGCTTCAACACTGGAAACATCCCCTGTAATCACAAGAGAACCCGTAAAGCGATCTAGAAACCCAAGTTCAATATCCCCTGCTTTGCTCGCAGCATCCGCAGCAATGATCGCTGCCTCACTGGGAGTAATCGTCATGATTCCAATGGCGCCTGCAGTCACAATCCCTAATCGTTCATGAATATCCCCTTGTGGGTTTGGAATAATATGGGCCATTGTCACTTGTTTTCCTGGGACGTATTCTTGAATCACGCGCTGTTTTTCTACCAAGTTAGGCACCACCATTTCTATACTTTCACTGACATAGAAGTGAATGACTAAAGTATTTCGTTGCAAAATGTCAAAGTCCTCTTATTTATATCCGGCTTCTTTAAAGTAATTTTTTCGAATCACAAGATCTGCGATATCAATTCCTTTAATATGGTTTTCAAATTCTGTGCTGTTTTCTGATTCTCCCATATACAATCTGGTTGATAAAACGGCAAAATCCTTTTTGGTATTAAGCAAATTTCGTCCAAAAACGGTATTACTGTAACGGTCTTCGTTAATTCCCAACAGATAGGCTATCGTGGGCATTGTATCAACTTGTCCTCCGTTAGTCGGGATCTCTCGTCCGTTCATTTCCTTATGATAGATAATAAGCGGGATTCGTTTACTGTCATCGAGGCACCAGCTTTCAAGCGGCTGAACTTCTTTGACTTCGTCATTATAGTATTTATGCACTCCTGTGTGATCCCCGTAGATCACAACCACTGTATTATCTAATACTCCGCTTTTATCAAGTGACTCTAAAAAAATGCCAAGCTGTTCATCGGTATAACGAATACTTTGAAAGTAACCTCCTAACTTTGACTTATCAAACTCCTCGCTTAATATGAGTGATCGATATTGTTCTGGCAAGTCAAAGGGGTTATGGCTTGTTAAAGTTACCATGAAATTGTAGAAAGGCTGTTTTTGTTCCGAAATGATAGGCGCTAATTGTCTGAAATAGCTTCCATCACTGAGCCCTAATCCGATTTTTTCATCCAAATTAAATCGTGATTCATCCATCGTCTTTTCAAAACCAATGGCCGTCAAGGCAGGCATCCAATTCCAATATGAACCCTTATCTGGATGAATAGCTAAGGTGTTATACCCATCCTCTCTTAAAATCTTAGGCAAAGAATTATAGGTATTGTAAGGAAATCGAAAAAAGGTAGCACCAGTACGAACTGGATAAACAGAAGTGTTAGCCAATAAGTCGGCATCAGAGCTTGAACCATTATACACTTGTTCGTAAAAATTAGGAAAGTAATAACTATTCGCTAAGAGTTTATTGAGATTTGGAGTGATTTCCTGCCCATCAATCTTTTGATTTATTACAGATGTCTCGAGTGACTCAACTTGAATCATAATGAGATTCTGACCTTTGAATATTCCCTTATACTCATTTGCTGGCAGTTTCTCTTGGTTTTGATCTAACCATTTTTTGATTTCTTCACTTTCCTCGGGTTTTAATTCAGCATCCTTACTGTCTTTAAGATAGTTATAAATATCAAAACCATGGTACCCTAGCGGCGAAAGATTAGACATCGTCTGATTTGGAGACCAAGCAACTCTAAACAACATCTCGCCGTCATTACCTTTAATATCCAATTGGACATGCTGATAATAAATATACGCTACTGAAAGTCCAAAAAGGATAAAGAGAGTATAAATATTTCTTTGAGTCCTAACATACAAGGTCTTATGCTTTATGCCGATACCAAATAAAATCAAAAGATCCAGGATAAATAAAAAATCAATTTGCCGAAGCATTGATATTACACTGCTAAAAAGATTGTCCAGATTTGTTGTTTGGCTTAGCAAATATGGAGTAACAAAGCTGCTATACCCTCGATAATACATTAAATCGGTAATCAGCAGAGTGGAAAATAAGGCATTACAACTAAACAGAAACCAAAAACGGGCCTTACCCTTAAATATAAAGGCGAAACTCAATAGTATAATGATAAAGAAGGCATAAACTTCTAAAGGAGGGGAAGAGCTGAAACTATAAAAAGCTTTCATGTGATCATACTTGGTTGCATTCTCATTATTGATAAGCCCAATGAATAGGATAGACTTAGTTAACATTGCCAAAGTCGTGAATATAAACACGCTGTACTTAAGCCCCAGCCCAGAAATGACAAGAGTACGCATCCATTCAAATAACTTAAGCCAAATATTAGAAAAACCATTGATTTTAGTATTCTTTTTTGTGAGTTCATCTTCTAAACGAGCCAAAAATCACCATTCCTCTGCGTTTAAAATGTTCAACTGTATATTATTCGACAAAAACCTTAGCTTTCCTTTAATGTGTTGAGCATTTTTCCGCTATAAAGACTTATAGATTAAGTTTTAACAATAGTAAGCTGGATTTAAACCAATATGGTCAAAAGTCTTCCCTCTTCTAGAATTAATGATAAACTATATTCATACATTCCAGTCTGAAAATTTCCGACGATTGCGAGTTTTGAGATGTATTCTAAAACGCAAGTTTATCTAGAATTATTAGCTGTTTTTCCTATTTTTCTATTAATCATCTTTACTCTTCCCGATAATCTTTCCTGGCCCCTCCGCTCCACAATTGGCATAACGGGGGCCTCAGTTTGGCTATGGGTATTGGAACCAATCCCTCTGGCACTAACCTCTCTATTAGTGATTGCTGCTCTTCCCATCCTTAATGCTACCTCTCTTGATACCGCTTTGAGCGGGTTTTCTAATGGATCAACTTTCCTTATCATGGCTGGATTTATGATGTCTCAAGGAGTTAATAGTACCACTCTCGGGAAACGCTTTGCCAATTACTCCATTATCCGATTTGGAGGAAGTATTTATGGGGTTTTATTGGGGGTTTTATTAGCTCCACAAATATTGAGCTTTTTCATTCCCGGAACTGCCGTACGAACAACTCTTCTATTGCCTGCAGTAATGGCAGTCATTATTTCAATGAAGCTGTCCCTGAGCTCAAACATTGCAAAGCTATTAATCCTTGGGCTTACTTTTGGAGCAAGTATAAGTGGAGTAGGTCTGTTGCCAGCTGCTCTGGCAAATGTTTTAACGGCTGATCTTATAAATAATATTCTCGGGCAAGACATTTACTATTTCACTTGGTTCAAGATCACCTGGCCCATATGGCTATTTATGATCCCGATTACCTGGTTGATCCTTCCAAGGTTGTTTCCTCCCGAAACAAAATATTTAGAGGTCAATCAGTTACGTACTGAACTAAAGGAATTAGGAAGGCTATCAAGTCAAGATAAGAAGTGTCTTATAATTTTAGCTATAACCGTCGTTCTTTGGATGACTGAATCATTTCATAAATTACCGACTGCTGTTCCTGCAATATTAGCTACTGTTTTCATGGGTTTACCTGGTATCGGAATTGTTGGCTGGGATAAATTGAAAGAAATCGAATGGGGAACTATCATTATGATAGGTGCTAGCTTATCTATGGCCTCCGCCCTCAATAACACCGGCGCCGCAGATTTCTTAGCAGGGGAATTGTTGTCTTTACCAGGACTGCAAACAGGTTTATCTACCCCTCTGTTATTAGTATTTTTACTAATCCTCTTAACTCATTTTTATCACCTCGTAGTTACGAACATTTCTACTGTCGTTCTGACTTTAACACCAATCATGTTGCAAATCGCCCTAAAACTCGGATTGAATCCACTCCTGGTGGCGATAACAATAAACATCGCTACATTATTTGGATTTCTACTCATCGTCCAAACCCTTCCCAGTGTCGTAACTTATACTACTGGTGTATACACTTCTATTGATATGTTAAGGGCGGGCTTTTGGCTCACTATAGCTTCATTGGTTGTTATGATAATAACTGCACAACTTTGGTGGCCTTTCATAGGACTTAATTAATCTCCAAACATATAAAAGTGTGCTCCCTTCAATATGATGGGAGCACACTTTTATATGTTGAATGACCTTTAGATAAGATAATATGAACCTTCCTCGCGATCAAAAAAGTTTGGATTGATTAAAGAAAGCTAGGGTAAGCTAAATATTATTGATTTTCCAAAGGATTAAGTGGAGGTATTCATGGCAAGCATATATTGGTATTATCTGCTCGCAATAATTGGATTAGGAACTACTGCATTCACAGTATATAAGAGAAAAGACATTAAACTCTCTACTTTTCTTGTATTTTTCTTATTTTCTGTATGTGTTACATGGATAGGCGAATTTGTTGTACTTGGTTTATTTAATAGTTATGCTTATAAAACTGGTATTTTCTCAAACCCTTGGGCCCAAAATATTCTAGGGCATCTTATACTTAATTCGACTTTCTATCCCGGTACAGCTCTCTTGGTCGCAACCTGCTCCTTAGGATATGGATGGATTTTTTTGATCACCGTTCTATATTTACTATTGGAGTATTTGTTTTTAAGACTAGGTATATATGAGCATCATTGGTGGAAATATTACATGACAGGTCTAGCAATTTTTATCTACCAAATCATTACCAAATTTTGGTTTGAGAAGATAAGTAAAATTGAGTATGGATTTTATCGAATTAGTACATTCTACTTCGTTGGATTTGTCATTCTACACTTTCCTATTCCAGTAATTCTGCTCTTAGGAAAACAATACTATAATGTGAATTGGGTTCAAGATAGGTACTTGTCTAGTACCATGTTTATTTTTACTTATCAGTTAGTTGAAACTTTATTATTAGTACTATTTGTATGTGCGTTGGAGAAATGGTACTGGAGTATAGTCCCATTTATTACTGCATTTGTAGGCCAAGTCATACTTGTGAAACTGAATATTTTGGTGTTTCAGGATGGATGGAATCTGTTCAACACGATGATAGTTTATTTTACAAGTATTGCTCTGTTTATTCTTGTCGAAAAATATTCCTTGATTCCCGAAAAACAATAATTAGGCCTTATCCCTTCGTTCTTTCGAACCACTAATATCGAACTACGAGCCACGAGTAGGTCAAGCCCTCGACCGATTAGTACCAGTCAGCTCCACACGTCACCGCGCTTCCACACCTGGCCTATCAACCATTTCTCCCGCTCATCTTCCGGAATTCCCAGCAGGAGCAGAACCTGGTAGTAGGTCAAATTCGCCGACGCCGGCGAATTTGACTTGCCGCTGTTATCGCCGGAAGCGAACAGTTTGTCTCCATTTCCACCAGCCATTTTCTCCATTCTCCATGGGAGAGCAGGGCCTTGGCCTCCTTCAGGCGCTTACCAATCTCGATGGCATTGGTAAGCATGATTTTGCAAGTTTGTTGTTTGATCCTATTAATCTCAGCCGCGATGACTAGCGGCGTACGTTCAGTGATAGGTTCCATTTTGACACCCGCCTTTTTAATAGCTTTAATGACAGCATACGCAGACGGGCTTCAGATGGTGAAGCCTTGGGTATCAATTGGGTAGGAGGCTACCCATTATTTGAGTAGCCGACCTCCCACAGCACCGTACGTACCGTTCGGTATGCGGCGCTTCCAAAGTTTACACGTTACTTCGCAGAATAACATTGATTTAAAACCGAGATATCCAATCCTTTCAAAACGCTTGTTGGATAGTACTTGGCACAAGATAGGGCAATGGGCAGTTCGCCAATTGGAATTCGCCTATTTCATCCACCTCGCGATGGACACCCTTGGTCTTGGCTGTACACTTCCCACTATCAGGGTGTGTTAGGGACTTTCACCCTTTAGACTATGCCCATGCAGGGCAAACCACAGAAAAACTATCTCGTTAGAGATAGTCTGTCGCTTGTTACCTGGCGATACGAAAGGCGGACAAGCCTTTCGCCACACGGCGTCCCATGACGAATTCTCCTGCCGTGTGGATTCTACTTTCCCAGGAGCTATGCTCCAAGTATCCTTGGCCCT
>NZ_FQXJ01000048.1 GCF_900129935.1 Desulfosporosinus lacus DSM 15449
GGAGTCACAGGAGCAACCGGTGTAACTGGCGCCACAGGAGCAACTGGTGAAACAGGGGCTACTGGAGCGACTGGCGCATAATTTATACGACTCAACTGGAGCACTTTTTGATCCCTACAATTGACTATCGTTAATTGGATTAATCACTGATAGCCCCTTGGCTAACGCCAAGGGGCTCCTTTTTGTCTAAACGAAAACCACCTGCTATGCAGGTGGTTCCAAAGAGCTTTAACTATGAAAAGAATTGATTCTCGCATGATGTTTCAACTGAACTGGGGGCTATAAATTGTTAACCAAGTTCTCTGTGTTTATTGAAAGATATTTTGGATTAAAGCGATAGCCCTTGATTTGCCTCCTTGGAGGCGTCGGGAGAAGCTTTACAGTTGGCGGATCTTTCAGTAAGCCTTGAGGCTTCGTATAGTACCTGCCCTTATAGGACTAGTATCACCACCACCCGCTGAGCGGGTGGTGGTGATACTAGTCACTTTTGGAGAAAGGTCTCTTCCCGCTCTCACCGGGTTTGACGATTTGCAGAAAGCGTCAGGTTCAATTGGCTTCGCAGGAAAATCCGTAAGCCTAAACTTAAGAAACTCAACAATCTTAAATGACGAAGACACTGAAGAGTGAAGGCATTGAAATATGCTTCCTCTCTTTGAGATTGTTAATGGTTATAATGAATTCTAGAGAACTTTTTTAAATATGAATTTTATCGCTTAAATACTGGTTTGCATAATTATTTCCTTAATACTACCGTGATATGACAATAAAATTGACTTTTCAAAATCTATAAAATTTGTGTTTTGGAAAGGACCAAGGTCATACTCGTAATCTTCTTCAGCCAATTGCCTAGTTATAACATTTCCTTCTTCTTTCCATTTTGTAAAGTATTGATTTCTAGCGAAGGCTGATTTTTCGTAATTCCATGAGGTAGGCAAATAGATATAGTCGATTTCTTCTCTTTCATAGTAGCCGATATTTGCCTCTTTCAGTCTCCTCGCAAAATCGACGTCTTCATAACCACCGCCAATAAAGCGTTCATCGAAGAAACCAATCTTTCTTATTAAATCTTTTTTAAAACCAAAAAAACCAAATCGATAAAGAGCAACAATCCCCCAACCATCTTCCAACATCAAAAGTATCTTTTCTACCGCCTTCGGAGTTGGTCTAGCTTTATCGTTACTGATTATAATTGTCTCATATTCACTGGAGGTTATACAATCGTTAACAAGCTTGGAAAACGAGGGATAATTCGTGCCGTCAAATACTCTGCTGTTATGGCCTGTTAAACATAATTGCGCCTCTTGGCTTAGGTGAGGCCTGTTGGATATTATTACTATTTCATAATCCATAAGTTAATCTCCTAGGAAATAATTTAGTTTCTTGATATTGTATGTAATCACTTCCAAATGGGTTAGCCGTTCTTCGGTCTACTTTAATCAAATCAAATCGATGATCAAAGGTAGATAGAGGAATTATCGTAAAATAGTCACATGCTAATCCAAAAGGGTTTCGGCTTGTATCTAAAACCCTTTTGGATAAGGAAGAGAGGCTGTCTCAAATTGAAGGAAACAGGATCGTTTGAGTTGATGACGATTCCGGTTTCACCTGGTTTAACGATTTGCAGAAAAAGTCAGACTCAATTGTCCCGGCAGGAAAAGTAAAGCAATATGTGTGGAATGGCTACAGGCATGTGGGGAGCAGAACCTAATATAATATGGAATGAATGTTGGTAAAAAGTGAAGAATTATAGATTTCAACAGAGTAGGGGCGAATGATTCGCTCCTACTCAGTTGTTTTGAGGTACGTGGACAAAAATTAAGCCTAGAATTAATCCTTTAAAGCCGAACTCAGGCGAAACAATCATAACGGAATCGAGAACCAAAAGAGGACAAAAACAATATAATAGAGCAATCCATAATATGGAATTTATCACGCCATATTTCTCCATGGTATGTTTAAAAACCCTGTGTATCTGGGCAAGGATTGCGGTTGGTGTTGTTAATATTTGTTGATGGGCTGACTACTAGTATCAATTTATTGTTAGTAATCAATTGTAGAGTTAACTCATGGGAAGAAATTATTATTAAGTATTTATATAAGGAGACAAGTCTATGGCTTCATTAACTACTGGATTGATTGAAAATTGACCGGTCTTGGGTGTAAGACCAACTTCATCGCTTACGGTAAGAATCACCAACGATAACACATCGGTTACTGTCGTCCAAATCCTAGGTTATTTCGTAACAGGGACTGTGAAGACACTGTATGTATCGGAGAACTTTGCCTTGGGACCCGGGAAGGTTGCAACCAGATTTTACTTTGCAAATTTGGATGCTTTTGAATTTCAGTTCATCACTAGCTCGGATGCTGTAAAAGTCTCGGTTTGGGGAAAAGATTCCGCTGGGCGTTTGGTCGCTGCTCATCGTGTGTTGCCAGCAGAACTTGATCCAATTAGTTCTCAAGGAATAACAGGAGCAACAGGAGCAACAGGTGTCACAGGAGCAACAGGGTTCACGGGGACTGTGCCAACATTAGCCTTTACTAATGCAATTGGCCCAATTCCGGTCTTTCCACCATTAAACACCGAAGTAACAGTAGCAAGTGTAACGCAAAGCGTTGTGATAAATCAGCAACTCAAAATTGATTATGCTTTCGCGGTTGAATTCGTTACTTCAGCGAACTGGGCATATGTATTTGAGGTGCGATTGTATCGAGATGCAACATTAATTAATACCAGGACAGTAAATAGAAACTTATCCGCAGCAGGCACTCAAAGATTCCCCTTAGGAAACACGTATGTAGATATAGTTCCAGCTACTAGTGCTAGTTCAACGTATAGTGTTAGAGTCATCGTCACAGCGGTTACTAACATTACCTCAGCATCTACAGGAACAAGTATTGATCTAAACATCATCACATTCACACCATAGAATTATCATAATCAGTTGATCCAAACGCGGCCCAAATAGTCGCGTTTGGATTATGGCTACGTTTAACCAATGAAAGTTACTTTCGACATGTGTTCATTGAGCTAAAACACGTCAAGTCATTGAATGATATTCTTTTTTGAGGTATTTAAAGGTTGTCAAGCTTCCACTTTCCAGTATGGCGAATACCTTAGAGTATGCCCCTAAAATCATTACTATGAGGTGGTAGGAAAGATGCCCGATAACTCCATATCCATTAGTCTGTGTATGATTGTACGCAATGAGGAAGCTACTATTGCCCGATGTTTAGACTCAGTGAAGGGAATACCGGATGAGATTGTAATTGTAGATACTGGCTCTTCAGACAAAACAAAAGAAATCGTGAGAAAATACACGGACCGGATTTTTGATTTTACCTGGATTGATGACTTTGCCGCTGCTAGAAACTTTGCTTTTAGTAATGCGACAATGGATTATATCCTTTGGTTGGATGCAGATGATGTCTTAGCTGATTTTGATCGTGCCCAGTTTTTGAAACTGAAAAAAAACCTGGATCCCTTAATGGACGTCGTTAATATGCCCTACCTATTAGCGTTCGACCAATCGGGAGTAGCTACTTTTAGTTTAAGAAGAAACCGCTTGGTCAGAAGGAGTAAGAACTTTCGTTGGATCGGGGCGGTACACGAGTATTTAGAAGTGTATGGACCTGTTTTGAACTCGGATATTTGTGTAACACACAAGGGTTCGGCAAATGATGATTCTAATCGCAATCTGAAAATATATGAGAAGCGTAAAGCAAGAGGGGAATTGTTTTCTCCAAGAGATTTATTTTATTATGCCAATGAACTTTTTGATCATAAAATCAACAAACGAGCGATAGAGACTTATCAAGAATTTTTAAAGACAGGACAAGGTTGGGTTGAGGATAATTTGTCTGCTTGTGGAAAACTGGCTGAATGTTTCCAGAGGTTAGGCGAGAAGGATAAAGAACTGGAATATATCTTGAAATCCTTTGAATATGCAACTCCAAGGGCTGAGTTTTGTTGTCGCTTAGGTTTTTATTTTCTAGGTGCTAAACAATATGAAAAAGGGGCTTTCTGGTATAAACTAGCGACTCAATTGGAAAAGCCAACTGATAGCTGGGGACCCGTAATTGAGGCCTGTTGGACGTGGTTACCACATTTACAGTTGTGTGTTTGCTATGACCGTTTAGGTAAACATGAGTTGGCCTATGAGCATAACGAGATAGCTAGGAAGTATCGCCCAGAAAATACGCAGGTTCTTTACAACAAGAATTATCTAGAGGGTGTGTTGGGGTTAGCTAATAAGTAAGAGGAAAGGGTTGAGAAATTTGGTATTAAACTGGCATGAAGATTTTATCGTCCACCTGGCGAGCCTTGTCCGTCCAAAGGTTTACGTGGAACTAGGACTATATCATTGTGCGCTGTTCAATCGAATAATTCCCTTTGCGGAAAAATTAATTGGAGTGGACATTAGTGCGGAATCCGGCAGTTATATGCAACAATCTTCGAAAACACGGTTTTTTAAGGGCACGACCCAGGATTTTGCCAAGGAAGTAATGAGTAACCCATTGAAAATTGATATGCTATTTATCGATGCAGATCATTCAAAAGAGGCGGTATTACAGGACTTCAAAGATTTCTTTCCATTTGTAGCACCACATGGTTTGATTTTGTTGCATGATACCCATCCTGGAAATGAGCAAATGATGCAACCTGAATGGTGCGGGACTGCTTATCTAGCAGTAGAGGAGTTATTAAGAGAAACGGGATCGTCATCTTATGAGCTGATGACGATCCCGCTATCACCTGGTTTAACGATTTGCAGAAAGCGTCAGGTTCAACTGGCTTGGCAGGAAAAGGCATAATCTACTAAATTGTATTTATAAATTATAGAGCATAGTCAAATCTGAAATAGTCCAGAAATAGATACCTTAAAGGGTGAAAGCGGCCGAGTATTCTGCTTTCACCTTTAAAAAAGATTAGTTAAATTATACTTGTAAATTTTCTGCAGGTAAACTAGTCCATAATATAATAATATCAATGAAAATTGACTAGACCAGATCAGTATGAAGAGATTGAGACAATATGTATGCAGATAATAATTGGGTTGTCTGGTAGCTAAGCGTTAAGATAGCCTAATTTCTATAATTTAGAGACCAAAAAGCAAGTTTCGTAGAGCCACGTCTTTAATACGATGGACGTTATAAAGAACGGAGTTTGTTTTAAAGTTCTTTCTGACACAAGACGGAGGTGGATATGGAACCATATTCTCAATAATTTTTGGGAAGAAGGAACATTTAAAGTTTTTGATTACTTCTTAGAACCTGATAAATCATATCTCGATATTGGTGTTTGGATAGGACCTACAGCATTATATTGTGCGTGCAAGGCAAAGCATGTTTATGCAGTGGAACCAGATAATGGCGCATTCCAAGAGCTTGCTAGGAATTTGGAACTTAATTCCTCCCTAATACCAAAAGTAACTTGTGTCAATGCTGCACTGACAGAGCAATCTGGTGTTGTCCGTTTATATACAAGAACGGAACCTGGAGATTCATTGTCTAGTGTTATTCCGAACGCTTTCCTATGATAATTTTACTGAACATAAGGGGCATCACGATAAGTGATTTTGTAACCGAATATGATGTTAAGGACATTGGTTTCATTAAGATAGATATTGAAGGTGGAGAATATTCTCTCATACCATCGATGCACTATTATTTATACTCGTTTAGGCCAACGATACTTTATCTTTTCACATTTATCGCTTAAGGGAAGAAATAAAACTCAAAAACTGTAACAACGATAGTTCTGAGAGTAAAAATTGTTTAGATGATGAGGCTTTGGTCATGGCGCGTCAAGTTCTAAAGTATTTGGACTTTTACAAGTTTATTTATGATTTCGATGGCAAGCTTCTCAATAGAGAACAACTACTCATAGACTGTAGTGACGGGCCATTTGTGTTTACCGATGTATCTTGGGAATAGTCTTCCGATAATTATCTTTATTGATAGTGATCACCTGAATAGTGTGGAAGGTCATATGTTTTATTAACAGATTTTCCGTGATGAGAGTTCTGCTTTAAAGGTAATAGAGGATTTCGATGTAAGTTTGCTCGAAGCCCACTACTTGTGTTTCCGTCACAAAAGAGGCCGGGGATTACTATGGCGTGAGCTTGGTGTTGATTTCATTGATACTTTAAAAAGATAATACTAGCTAAAAAGTTTAGGACGTTACCGCACAGATGGAGACCAGTTCAGCACTCGTAACTCTATGAGCGCTAAACTGGTTTCTTATTTTCTTGGGACAAACGAAGAGATGGAAAAAATTATACGTAGACAACAAATCAAATACACGCAAAGGGTATGAGAACTAAAAAATAACTCTTTTGCTAAATTATATTTGCATATGCCTTAATATCGAAGTTGGTAAATGCAGGAATCTTGTTTGGTGTTCTTCAAATAATTTTATTTTGCTTCAAAGGTTGCTGTATTTTTGAATACCTTATGACTTTTAGGAGTTAGCCTCTAATATTTTTGTTTGAAACGTGTCAGGAAACAATAACTTATGTACTTACATAGGTAAATTATGATTAGAAGTTATTTGATTAATGCAAAGTAATTTACTGTTTGCAGTTTAATCGGAGTCACTATCTAGTCTCTTTGGTGGGGTTATACCAACAGAATAGGTAGTTATATAAGGTAACAAAAGAGAGACTCGTACAATACAATAATAAAAGCCCATGATATGGAAAATTGTCCCAAGGATATTTTAGGATACAAGTCGGATATTCATAAAGACGCTTATCATATTTACAATGAATTATTTTATTATTGTAAGGAGAAGAGATGATGACTGAATTAACTACCGGATTAATCGAAAATGCTCCGGTTACTGGTGTAAGACCAACGTCAATGTTTACAGTAAAGATCACAAATGACGCTACAACTACAGCCAACATTGATATTTTAGGATTTTTCGTGACCGGGACTATAAAAACTATGTATGTTTCAGAGGCGTTTGTCTTGGCTGAGGGAGAAGTTGCAACTAGAGATTATTATGCTCAATTGAATGCGTTTGAGTTCCAGTTTATCGTCAGTACTGATGATGTAAAGGTCTCAGCTTGGGGAAAAGATTCCGCTGGGAATTTGGTAGCTGCCCATCGAGTTCTGTCGGCAGAACTCGATCAAATCGGGTCTCAAGGAATAACTGGGGCTACAGGAGAGGTCGGAGCGACAGGAATAACTGGGGCTACAGGAGAGGTCGGAGCGACAGGAATAACTGGGGCTACAGGAG
>NZ_FQXJ01000046.1 GCF_900129935.1 Desulfosporosinus lacus DSM 15449
AAGCAGGACTTTGGAAGTTTGTTGCTTAATGGTGTTGATTTCAGCCGCGATAACGAGCGGCGTGCGTTCAGCAATTGAGTTATTCATGTTGTCTGCCCGTCCCTTTTATAACTTTATTTATAAAATATGTGGCCGGGCCAGGGAAGGTGAAGATTTTAGACCATACAGATGGCCTATTGATGCCCCTTGCTGATTTTCAAAGTCACTATGGATAATCGTCTTAATTTGGTGTACCCATAACAAATTGATCGCATTCAGTGCGGCAATCCAGCCAATTCCAAGGGGATGAATATAATGGTTTAGGAAAACTCGACAAGATTTCTTGAAAAGATAATGAACCTGATATAATAAAACCACTAAAGAAAGCAGTCGTATTGGCAAGAACGAGTTTAGATTTTTCCACGATCTGCTCTGGGGTGATGTCTCTGCCGCTTGCGCTTAACTTATCTGTAAGCAGTGCTTTGGTATGTTCTAAAATCAGGAGTAATCTTGGATTGATCAACAACGTTGTATTCGGCTGTGATTGTTAGGTTGGAAAATAATAAAGCAGGAGGAGCATTTCATAACGCTTCTTCTGCTTTATTCATGTTATACTCCATTCCGCCGCACCAATTGGAACGATCTGGTCATCGTCGCCGTGAAGGATCAGTGTCGGCAGGTCGAACTTCTTGAGATCTTTTGTGAAATCTGTCTCGGAGAACGCCTTGACACAGTCGAAGGTGTTTTTGTGACCTGCCTGCATCCCCTGGGACCAAAAGCTCAAAGCACTTATGTTTTTCGAAAGTTGAAAGCTTCAAATTTTGCGGCTTTAAGAATTTCTATAAATTCAAAAACTGCGGATGACGGTTTTGTTGGATATAGAAGTCCATATGGACTCGCAAAATTCAAGTCGCTGGGGATGGTTAATAAAGACGGATGAATGGAATCCCAAGCATCTAATGTCAATAGAACCTCATTTCCTTGCTCACATCTGTTAAATATATCGATGGAGTAATGCTGCGGTCCTTCTATGATCTGGATTTCTGGGTGCTGCTCCATTATAAAATCACGAATGCTGTCAATCAAACCGCTAGTGCCACGTTTTACAATAATCAATTGCTCTCCATGTAAATCTGTCAGGGAAAGCGCTTTCTTCTGAGCTAAATGATGCCTAATCGATACCGCAAAAGAAAAGCGATATTCACCAAGCTTCAGTACTTGAAAAGGCCCTCTCCAGTTCGCTATAACTTTAGGTGCAACAAGAATGTCAAAGTGTTTGCCTAGGTTGAGGTATGTCTCATCCAGAGCATCTGCCTCGTCCTCAAAGGGAACGATTTTTATTTTAAACTGCGGATAATGTACGCGTTTCTCATTCCAGATATCCAGTAACACCTTGCACGGGTTAAGCAAAGAAGATCCCACACGGATGATATGTGTATTGTCTTGAACGGTTTTCCGCGCGCGTAAGATAGCGGCTTCGGTGTAATATAAAATTTCCTTTGCGTCTTTATAAAAGGACGTTCCAGCATCCGATAACTGTATGCCATGGTTTGTCCGATATAAGAGGGGCACACCAACGGTCGATTCCAAAAGATTCATCTGCTTTATCACTGCTGTAGGTGAAATAAACAGCTTTTCGGCAGCCTTGGAAAAGCTACCACTATCCGCAACCTGGATAAATGTATTCATCTGTTTCATCACAATGTGGCACTTCTTTCTGCATAAACTTTTAGTTGAAGCCATCATAAGTTATAGGCACTTCATAGTCAAGATATAATGCCGTATAATGAAATCAAAAGAAGGTATTAATGAAAAGGAGCTATACTTTTGAAAATTAGATAAGAAAAATTAGAATTTAAAATGGAGAAACCACTATAACCTAGAAAGATAGATACAGCAATAAATATGGAGGTTGGTATTGTATGGTATATTTAGGTGAAAAGATTCCGAAATTAGGTTTCGGGTTTATGCGGCTGCCGATGATAGGTGAAGAAATTGATATTGAACAGACAAAGGAAATGGTCGATCTGTTTATGTCCAAAGGCTTCAGTTATTTTGATTCCTCCTGGGGCTATAACGGTGGAAAATCAGAAGAGGCAATGAAAGCTACAATCGTTGACCGTTATCCCCGCGAAAGCTTTCAAATCGCGACCAAATGCCCCGCTTGGATTGTCAAAACCGCAGAAGTGGCCAAGAATATGATCTGGACTTCACTGAAGCGCACCGGTTTGGAATATATCGATTTCTATCTGCTCCATAATCTGGGAGATAGTCGTACGCAATGTTTTGATGATTTCGAAATGTGGGATTATGTCCGTGAACTTAAGGAAAAAGGTCTGGTGCGGCATATCGGTTTTTCAATCCATGACAATGCGGACGCCTTAGATAAAATTTTGACCGAGCACCCGGAGATGGAGTTTGTTCAATTCCAGTTGAATTACGACGACTGGGAGAGTCCCACAATTCAGGCTCGAAAATGCTATGAAGTGGCACTGAAGCATCATAAACCCATCGTCGTGATGGAACCGGTTAAGGGCGGTATCTTGGCGAATCCGACTGAAAGCATCCGAAAAATATTTGAAGATGCCAATCCACATGTTTCGCTGGCATCATGGGCTATACGATACGCGGCCTCTCTAGACAACATTATTACGGTGCTGAGCGGAATGTCGACAATAGACCAGGTGCGGGACAACGTATCTTTTATGGAAACGTTCAAACCGCTTAATCAAGATGAACTTGCTGTTGTTGAGAAGGCGCGGAAAGCGATCAGTGAAATTCCCAGTATTCCCTGTACAGCGTGCAACTATTGTGTAGAAAGCTGCCCACAGAATATACCCATTCCCAATATTTTTGCGGCGTATAACCGCAAGATGATTCATAATGATCTAGTCAGTGCGAAGGGCCACTATGGACTTGCAACCAGGTTTAGCGCTAAAGGTCAAGCCTCGGACTGCGTTGCCTGCGGAAACTGCGAGCGGGTCTGTCCTCAGCATCTAAATATTATTGAAAACCTAGAAACTATAGCTGAGGAACTTGAAAAATAAGAATGGCATGATTATTGCTTCAAGTACATTAATTAAATTATAGAATTATGAGTAATCTACACGATGCCAAGTTAAAGATGTCTCACGGCTCCGGGCAGTCAAGAGGTGGCGGTTCGTGTGGTACTCGGAGATAAATTGCTGCTGGTGGGCAGCGATGACAAGGAATGGTATTATGCAACTACCGCGAACGGTGTAAAGGATGGTTTTCTGTCGAAGGATTCCAACAGGTAGGGGAACTGGGTATTCCGGCCGGTGAGGTTTCCGACGGGCTATACTTTACAGACTAGGGCCATAATCAAACTGAAATTTTTTAAAAAGTCTTTGGTTCATAAATAAAATTGGTGCCAGGCAATGCTGAACGGGGAGTGGGGGGCGTGGTGCCTGACACCTGACACCTGACACCAACTTATCCACTTATTGTTTAGCTTGTACGTAAGCGTCAATTATGACCTAAGTTCAAACTCCTCCAGAATTATAAGACAAAAACGTTCATGGTCATGGATAGATAGCAGACAGGGGACGGTTCTTTAACACAAGATAAGAGAAGTGACACAAGATAAAAAACAGGGTAATATATGGACAAAAGATATTTAAGCGGTGAGAGGAAATGCCAAGAAGTGCAAGACCAAGAAGTAACAGCAGAGTATATCGCATTATGTTTCGTAGTAACGAACTGAGAGATATTCTTCAAAATCTTTTTAAGAAGAAATCAGATGATAAGCCAGTAGAGGCATAAGATAATAAAAGTAGCTCCTGAGTTTGTGACGCCTTCAGCTGCCAACCAAGCAACATGCTAGAATATATTTCAGGCGAAAATAAGTAATGCGGAGGTATTCAATTATGCAAAGAAAATTTAAAGTTATCCTCGAAAAAAATGAAAGTGGCGGCTTCACTGTAACCGTCCCTGAACTTCCAGGTTGCGTTACTCAGGGACGTGATCGAAAAGAGGCTCTTGAGCATGTACAGGAAGCAATAGCAGGTTTTCTCGAAGCCTTAGTGATCGAAGGTCTGCCGATTCCTTCCTCAACTATTGTGGAAATGGATGAAGTGCAGGTGAGCTACTAATTATGCCTAGGCTACCGAGAGTTGAGGGAAAAAATGTTGTAGCTGCGCTTAAGAGAGCGGACTTTAGAGTTTCACACATTCGAGGAAGTCACTACTACTTACGTCGTTCCAGTGGAAATCTGGTTTGTGTGCCAGTACACTCTGGAATTACCGTCGACCTAAAGACTCTAAAGAGCATCTTGGAACAAGCGGAACTTACGATAGATGACTTGATTGAGTTGTTATAGAGGAAACCGGCGTCTGAAATCTAATTCAGACACAGTTATATAGCCAAAAAGATTGGGGACTATTTTGGACTAATGACACGAAAAGCTACTATATAATAGAACGAATTAAAGAAATCATTAAATTTTATGTACTACATTGAATATCTCAATTCTAAAACTATTTTCGCATGACCCAATTCTAGCCCAAAAGTGATGCATTCTTGGCTAACGGAAGGCTCAGCTCACTAAGTTAATAACGCAGTAGAATATGCAACTAATATTTAGTTGCATATTTTGATCTTTGATAATATTAAAGATAAGAGGTGCACGATGAGCAAAAGAGATAAACTTATAGAGAGATTGCTTAATAGTCCTATCGACTTTGAATATGGTGAAGCAAGAAGTTTGTTAGCAAAATTCGGTTTACAAAGAAGAGAACAGGGGGCGTACTTCGGGGTCGAGGGTTGCTTTCGTCCACTGGCAGGACATATTATAAGACTCCATAGACCGCATCCGGGAAATATAATTGAAGACATATCAAATCGAGCAGTTGATTGAAGAGTTGAAAAATCAGGGAGTGATTTGATTATGAAAAATGTGATGATATACAAAGATTATATTGGTTCAGTGCATTACAGCACAGAAGACGAGATTTTCTATGGCAAGATTGAAGGCATAAATGATTCAATCAGTTATGAAGGCAGTAGTGTCAGCGAACTAAAGTCAGCATTTGAAGAAGCCATAGAACAGTATTCAGTAAAAGAACAAAAATGAAGAAGAACTGTTGACGAAACAGTTGGCTACGAAACGGATGTAACCACGTGATTTTGAATAAAGCAGCAATATGTGAGGACTTTTTTGACCTGAGCACGAAGATAGCCGGAGACATTTTGCAAAAGTTTGTTAACTACGATATGAAGATTGCAGTCTTAGGTGATTTTTATTTCTATAAAAGCAAGAGTCTAAAAGATTTCCTTTTTGAAAATTATACATTATAAGTAATGCTTTACGGCGATTGACAGAGCGAAGTTGCCGCAACAAAATTCGGCAACTTCGCTCTGTTTATCCTTGCGCTGTGGGGCGGACAACAACTTCGCTGACATCAACCGCATTCGGTTGCTCAATCGCGAACGCTATGGCGCTAGCGATTGAATATGGGGATAATCCGATGTTCTGATAAGCTTCGAGTTTTGCTTTCATCTCCTGATCCTTTATCGCTTCCAGGACATCGGTTCGTGTGGATCCGGGTGTTCGTGTGAATCCGGGCGAAATGATCGTTACGCGCAGCTTATCGCCGGCCTCTTGACGCAAGCCCTCAGAAATCGCACGAACGGCAAGCTTTGTGGCTGCATAAACCGACATATTAGGTAGAATTCGATAGGCTGCCGTGGAAGCAATATTAATAAAATGTCCGGAGCCTTGACCCCGAAAGATTGGTAGTGCTGCCGCTATCCCGTATAATACTCCTTTAATGTTGATGTCGATCATGGCTTCCCACTCCTCGACTCGCAAATCGTCAAGGGGAGAAATTGGCATGATACCGGCATTGTTGACAAGAACATCAAGCTTACCAAATTTCTCGCGTGCCAATTGTACAAGGCTGGATAGGTCCTCGGACCGTCTCACGTCAGCAGCTGCATAAGCAACCTTACCGCCAGTCTTAACGATGCGGTTAGCCAAAGCTTCAAGCCGATCCAATCGGCGCGCGCCAAGTACGACTTGTGCTCCTCTATCGGCAAGCAGCATGGCCGTTGCTTCACCGATCCCACTGCTTGCGCCTGTGATGACAATTACTTTACCTTTCATTCCTGACACACTCATCCCTTCTTTCTTCCATACATTTATTCCTCGCATGTTATATTATAAGAAAGATCAAGTTGAATACGGTAGACGATTCAAGCCGTTATCTTGCCTGATCCTGCCCGTTTTAGATATAATGTGTTTAGCAGATTGGGATTAAAAGGTTGGTGAATAAACATGAATCTGCTTACTTCTGAGTTAGCCCGATATATTTCTAGTCATACCCCTAAGGATGGCGTACACAAGACAGCAATTCCAGAGCTTTATTTCAGACGTATATCACAGCAGTCGGAACCAACACACAGCAGTAGCTTTCCTTCCCTTTACATGATTGTCCAAGGTTCGAAGACTGTTGCATTAGCCGAGGAGAGATATTTTGTTGATCCAGGGAGTTATATTGTCTCTTCCGTTCATCTGCCTGTAATCGGGCAAATCACCCAAGCATCACCAAACAATCCGTACCTAAGCTTACAAATAACCCTTCATCCAGATATGCTTTTCGATTTAACCAAGAAATCCAGTCCTCATAATAAGAATAAGACAGAACGAGGAATCATATTGAATCCGTCCACCTCGGACTTGCTAAATGCTATTTTGCGCTTGGTCAAGCTCTTGGAGACTCCCTCTGATATTGAGGTGCTGGCTCCTCTCATCATGCAAGAAATATTTTACAGGGTGCTTCAAAGCGAGAAAGGAGAGCTGCTGAAACAATTTGCCGTGATCGGGAGCTACGCACTAGGTATTTCGAAAGCTATACAATTGATCAACCGTAATTATTCAGAGCCTTTAGTCATTGAAGAGTTGGCCAGAACGGTCAACATGAGTCCGCGGACCTTGCATAGACATTTCAAAAAAGTAACGGCAATGAGTCCGCTTCAATATCAAAAGATTATTCGCTTGCAAACCGCACGACGACTGCTGCTTACGGAAAACCTGGATGCTGCCATCGCAGGATTTCGCGTCGGGTACGAAAGCCCTTCCCAGTTTAATCGAGAATACGCCCGCTTGTTTGGACGCCCCCCGATAAGAGATATTTATCATCTACGTTCATCACTTTAGGCGACAATTTCTGAAACCGCCGCTCCGCAACAGGCTTTGTACTTGGCGGAACATGCTAAGGGGCGGTCATTTTTTGTCGATGGAGGAAGCGTGAAAAGTGAATGGGATTATTTCTCAGTGGAGCAAGCTGTGTCGGAAAAACAACTATTGAAGCTTTGATTTTTATGGGATATGCATAATTTATGCTAAATTCTGGGAAGGCGTTTTTATATGAAGTGGGATGAGGTAAGAAATATTTATCCCAATCAGTTTGTTAAGTTTGAAGTTTTAAAATCACATATTGAAAACGACAAGCCTAGCGGTAATATGTCAATATGGGAAAAATGAATAATTGGAAATTAATTAAGGTAAAGTCGCGGGAAAGGTAAGAAATGGGCACACCAAATAAACCCTTTGCTGAATTCCCTTATATGTAAGCCAACACAAGGTCAGTTCATAAGATCCCGGTTAGAAAAAAGTTTTTATCCCCTCCTTTCCGGTGGTGTGTACAGTTGCTTGGTCTTTAGTAGCATAAAGACCAACCGCACCAATTTTCGAGCAGTTAAGACGAGAGCACGTTTGTGCTGATGTTTCAGAGCTTCGGAGTACTTTTTTAGCATAAAAGGAGGCGTAATCACTATCATAACGGCGAACAAGGTTGGCTGCTTGTATCAGGTAGTAGCGGAGGTACTTGTCTGGATGTCTTTTTCGTGACCTTGAACAAGTCCGAAAAGGACTATTCTCTGTCAAACATGTATCAGGATTATTCCATCAGAGCTTGTTCACTCTTGTCCTAATATACTATGAGAATGATTGACCGCCGGCTACAGGGTTGGAGGCATTAAAAAAAGCCTGACGACTGAGGTTGTCACACTCTTAAGCCTGGCCACATATCCTATGAGTGAAATTAGTCCCAAGGAGTGTGGATATCATGACTGATACAGCAACTGATACAATAACTGATGTCATCAGCGAACGTACCACGCATGTGATCGCGGCTGAAATTAACATGATCAAATACCAGACTGAAAAGATATACCTTGCCGCTGCCGTCGAGATCGGTAGGCGGCTGACAGAGGCCAAGGCCCTGCTCAATTATGGAGAATGGGGCAAGTGGCTGGAGGAGTCGGTCGATTTCTCCCAGAGCAGGGCCAATAAACTGATGCGTATCTTCAAAGAGTACGGAGCCGAACAGCTTACCTCCTCAAATTCGGATCCGGATCCGAATTTGAACTACAGCCAGGCGGTGCTTCTTTTAGGGATCCCAAAGGAGGAACGGGCGCAATTCATCATTGATATGGATATCGAGGGAATGACCAAACAGGAACTCAGGCAAGCGGTCAATGAACGGACGCAGACCCGGCAAGAAAAAGACCGGGCCTCGCAGGAGAACGCAGACCTCCAGAAAACAGTGAAAGACCAAAGCGGTATCATCACCGAGCTGACTGCGGAGCTTGCCAATCTGAAGGTCCAATTGGAGAACGTCAAGACGTCCAAAGCGGAACTCGATAAAACGGCCAGAGAGCTGAAGGATTCGCTGGAATCGCTCCAACAAAGCTCATCCGCCAAGGGCTACGAGAGGATGAAAACGAACTTCATTAATACGTCGCTCAAGGTCAGGGCCAACCATATCGCTTTCCTCTGTGAAAACCTGGATAAAACCATTAAGGAAGTAAAACATGAGCTGCTCCAAATCGCTCCCAATGACAAGGAGACGTATATCACTTATAAGAATAAAGTTTACGATCATTTGAATGTGTGGCTTAAGGATGAGACGTGGAGCAGACAAGCTCGTCCCGGCGAAGATGCGCAGTAAGGAATGGTGGATGATGAGGAGAAAATATGTTTTCCCGGCCATTATAGAGCGGGATAAAATAAGCGGCAACTATACGGTTGTTTTCCCGGACCTGCCGGGTTGCGGTTTCGAAGGGGAGGATTTTATTCAGGCTTATTTCTGGGCCGGGCCCAGGCTGGGGTTTCATTTATGTATGATGGACAGAGAGCATGAGCACATCCCCGAAGCTTCGGATACTTCAGGCTGGGAAATCGCGGTTGACGCTGTCGTTGTTAAGGTAGCGGCCGATCTGTAGGAGTACGGTTGCATGTACGGTCCCAAATTCGTCAGAAAATCCAAGGGGTTTCCGTGGCTCCAACAACCTTAATATCCCGCTTTTCGATCAGCTCGCCGCTGGGCGTTCGGGCGCACATTCGACAAATTACAAGTTGTTGAGGAATTACCTCATTCTCCTGCAGTTCCAGTGGTTATTGAGGATTTTCAAGTGAAAGTCTTAGCGCCGGATGTGGTACTAGCTACCTATCGGGCAGTTAAATCCAATGAATCTAGAGAAGAAATGAGGAATTCATTGCGCAGTTCAATTTGGAAGTTCCTCGATGGCAGGTGGCAAATGGTCTTTCATCAAGGAACCAGAACAATGGAGTTCTGAATATATAAAACAAACGGAAAATATGAATTGCATGTAATGCTTCGAAATAAGAATGGGTTAATAGAATTTATCGTTTCTGCTGAACACATATCATTTGAGCAGGATCTCAACTTTGGCTCCATGATGGTCCTACCAAG